>NZ_JACHWB010000017.1 GCF_014191055.1 Microvirga lupini | reverse complement strand
GATGGATAAGGTTTACAGCGACGCCCGCTCGGCGCTGGCCGGCCTGGTCAAGGATGGTATGACCATCATGGCCGGAGGCTTCGGCCTGTGCGGCATTCCGGAGGCGCTGATCGAGGCAATTCGTGATTCGGGGGCGAAGGACCTGACCTTCATCTCCAACAATGCAGGCGTGGACGGGGTCGGCCTTGGCCGCCTTCTGGAAACCCGCCAGATCCGCAAGATGATCAGCTCCTACGTGGGCGAGAACAAGCTCTTTGCCCAGCAGTACCTCTCCGGCGAGCTGGAGCTCGAGTTCAACCCGCAGGGCACGCTCGCCGAGCGCATCCGCGCCGGCGGCGCCGGCATCCCGGCCTTCTACACCAAGACCGGGGTCGGCACCCTCATTGCCGAAGGCAAGGAGGTGCGCGAGTTCAACGGCGAGAAATACGTCATGGAGACGGGGCTGTTCGCCGACATTTCCATCGTCCATGCCTGGAAAGGCGATACGGAAGGCAACCTCGTCTACCGGAAGACTGCGCGTAACTTCAATCCGATGATGGCCACCGCCTCGCGAATGACCGTCGCCGAGGTCGAGCATCTGGTGCCGGCCGGCGAGATCGATCCGGATTGCATGCACACCCCGGGCATCTTCGTGAAGCGCATGGTGCATGTGCCGAACCCGGTCAAACACATCGAGCAGCGCACGACCCGCAAGCGCGCTGAAGCCGCAGTGCCTGCCGGAGCAGGGGAGGAAGTCTGATGCCTTGGACCCGTGAACAGATGGCCGCCCGTGCGGCCAAGGAGCTGCGCGACGGCTTCTATGTGAATCTCGGCATCGGCATCCCGACGCTGGTGTCCAACTTCATCCCCAAGGGCATGCGCGTGCAGCTCCAGTCGGAGAACGGCATGCTCGGCATGGGCCCGTTCCCCTTCGAGGGCGAGGAGGACCCTGATCTGATCAATGCCGGCAAGCAGACGATCACCGAGCTGCCGACCACGAGCTATTTCTCCTCTGCGGACTCGTTCGGCATGATCCGCGGCGGCCATATCGACCTGTCGATCCTCGGCGCCATGCAGGTGGCTCAGAACGGCGATCTCGCCAACTGGATGATCCCCGGCAAGATGGTGAAGGGCATGGGCGGTGCCATGGACCTGGTGGCAGGCGTCAAGCGCGTCGTGGTGGTCATGGAGCACGTCGCGAAGGCCAAGGACGGCTCGGAGGACCCGAAGCTCCTGACGGAATGCAATCTGCCGCTGACGGGTACGGGCGTGGTGGATCTGGTCATCACGGATCTCGGTGTCTTCTCCATCGACAAGAAGGGCGGCTCCGGCATGACCCTGATCGAGCTCGCCGACGGCGTGACGGTCGAGGAGATCAAGGCCAAGACGGCGGCGGACTTCAAGGTCGCCTTGAATGGCGGCCAGTCGAACGCGGC
>NZ_JACHWB010000016.1 GCF_014191055.1 Microvirga lupini | reverse complement strand
AGCGCAAAGCCCCAGACCCACCATGCCCGCCATGCAGGAGAAAGCCCCTCAGACCCCAATCAGCCCAAAGGAAGCGCCGATATAAACACCCCACCGCACTTTGCAAGGACTTTGTGGAAAGGGAGCAGCCAATGCCCAAGGGATAGGACGTCTCGGGTCAATAGATATGGGGATCGTGAACCCTCCTATGAAGGGGAGGCTGGGGACAAGTGCCGGTCGGGACAGCACGTGCTGTCCTCCTAAGGCTCTTTTTACCTTTGGCAGGCGTAATCAGCGGGACCTCTTCTCCCCGGGCTGATTGGCTCAGTCCCAACACCATAATAGACAATGCACTTCAAACGACGGCCTTCATCTTCCGCCGCCCATGGCTATGGCTCCCTCACGCAAGGCGAGGATTACAAGACTGAACTGGACGATCACGAGCCGGGCTTGTCCGGCGGTTTGGCGCCGAGAGACCAGGTCGGTCATCGCGCGGGTGAGGTTCCGGCCGGCGGAACACGCGCGCAGGCGAATGCTGGTTCCGTAAGCAGCCCGTCTGGAACTCGATCGCCCGACACTGTTACGCCGAAGGTCGGGCAGGGCAGGGGGGCTAATGGTGCTCCGCGTGGTAAGGTCTGGGAGCAGTCCTTTTCCATGTCGCCGGAGGTCCGGTTCACCCGTACGCCCGAGCGAGTCCTGAAGGAGCGCCGGATGAAGGGAGCCTCCCACCCGTCTGATGATGCGGTCGACGGTCGGGCGAGGCAGATTGCTGCTACTCGCATGGATGATCCGGCACCGGCCGTTCAGGAGCGGCTGCAGGCTCTCCGCAGCAAGGCGGCCTCTCAGGAAACCGGTGCCGGCGGCGCCAGGATCTTCAATCGGGCTCCCGCTCCCGAGCGTGGCGCAGGTGTGCGCGCCGCAGCTCCGACTCCGAGCGCGCAAGCCGCTGCACATCAGCGTGCGCCGGCTGTCGAGTCAGCGCGTCCCCAGATGAGGGCCGAACAGCCGGCGCCTCCTGCAAAGACCAGCCCTGTCGCGCCGGCGACTTATGAGCTGCAGAACGTTCAGCAATCCTACAGCTTCATGTGGCAGCCAGGAACATATCTGCTGGATCCGTCGCTCCAGCCTGTCTCCACCATGCCCGTCCAGGCAAAGCGGGAGGAGGATGCTCAGCCTGCCAGAAAAGCCACGCCGCTCGTCAAAGCTGCCCCTCCTGTGAATCCTGTCATGCCTGCACCTTTCAAGGCTCCGCTGCCGGCTCAGCCGGAGACTGCGCCATGGGATGATGAAGAGGATTTGCTCGAAGAACGCCTGGATGACACAGACCTGGAGGATGAGATCCTCGTCGAGGAGGCGCCTCGCCGTGCGGCTGTCGTGACCCAGCCGCGCGTGAGCCACGTGCCAGCGGCACCCGTTCCAGCAAACGACAGCCTCCGTCGTGACAGCTACGCGTCGGTTTCAGTCGGCGTCACGGCGCCGGTCAGCGCATCTTTTGATTACGAACTGCCGGCCCTCGATCTTCTGGCGGAGCCGAAGATCTGGAGCAGTGCGGAAGTGCCGGTTGAAGTGCTGCAGGAGAACGCAGCGACCCTCGAGAACGTGCTGTGGGACTTCAACGTCAAGGGCGAGATCATCAATGTCCGCCCCGGCCCTGTCGTAACCCTCTATGAGCTTGAGCCTGCGCCTGGGACGAAGTCGTCGCGGGTGATCTCTTTGGCGGACGACATCGCCCGCTCGAT
>NZ_JACHWB010000015.1:2500-5669 GCF_014191055.1 Microvirga lupini | reverse complement strand
TGCTCTTTGACATTGTTGAGAGGGGAAGAGAAGCGTAGGCGGCGGTGTCCTTGCGCCGGTTCTTTGGAGCCGGGTGAATAGATACCGACCTGATCTATGCTTTGGTGAGTACACCGCTTCGGCTGCAAGGCCGGAGTGAGATGGACTCTGTCAATTTAAGTGTAGTGACAGTCAGATCAAATTCTTCAACTTGAGAGTTTGATCCTGGCTCAGAACGAACGCTGGCGGCAGGCTTAACACATGCAAGTCGAACGCATCCTTCGGGGTGAGTGGCAGACGGGTGAGTAACGCGTGGGAACGTGCCCTTCAGTTCGGAATAACCCAGGGAAACTTGGGCTAATACCGGATACGTGCGAGAGCAGAAAGATTTATCGCTGAAGGATCGGCCCGCGTCTGATTAGCTAGTTGGTAGGGTAATGGCCTACCAAGGCGACGATCAGTAGCTGGTCTGAGAGGATGATCAGCCACATTGGGACTGAGACACGGCCCAAACTCCTACGGGAGGCAGCAGTGGGGAATATTGGACAATGGGCGCAAGCCTGATCCAGCCATGCCGCGTGAGTGATGAAGGCCTTAGGGTTGTAAAGCTCTTTCGTCCGGGACGATAATGACGGTACCGGAAGAAGAAGCCCCGGCTAACTTCGTGCCAGCAGCCGCGGTAATACGAAGGGGGCTAGCGTTGTTCGGAATCACTGGGCGTAAAGGGCGCGTAGGCGGCTTTGTAAGTCGGGGGTGAAAGCCTGTGGCTCAACCACAGAATTGCCTTCGATACTGCATGGCTTGAGACCGGAAGAGGTTAGTGGAACTGCGAGTGTAGAGGTGAAATTCGTAGATATTCGCAAGAACACCAGTGGCGAAGGCGGCTGACTGGTCCGGTTCTGACGCTGAGGCGCGAAAGCGTGGGGAGCAAACAGGATTAGATACCCTGGTAGTCCACGCCGTAAACGATGAATGCCAGCCGTTGGCGAGCTTGCTCGTCAGTGGCGCAGCTAACGCTTTAAGCATTCCGCCTGGGGAGTACGGTCGCAAGATTAAAACTCAAAGGAATTGACGGGGGCCCGCACAAGCGGTGGAGCATGTGGTTTAATTCGAAGCAACGCGCAGAACCTTACCAGCCTTTGACATGTCCCGTATGGATCCTGGAGACAGGATCCTTCAGTTCGGCTGGCGGGAACACAGGTGCTGCATGGCTGTCGTCAGCTCGTGTCGTGAGATGTTGGGTTAAGTCCCGCAACGAGCGCAACCCTCGCCCCTAGTTGCCATCATTCAGTTGGGCACTCTAGGGGGACTGCCGGTGATAAGCCGAGAGGAAGGTGGGGATGACGTCAAGTCCTCATGGCCCTTACGGGCTGGGCTACACACGTGCTACAATGGCGGTGACAAAGGGCAGCGAACCCGCGAGGGGGAGCTAATCCTTAAAAGCCGTCTCAGTTCAGATTGCACTCTGCAACTCGAGTGCATGAAGGCGGAATCGCTAGTAATCGTGGATCAGAACGCCACGGTGAATACGTTCCCGGGCCTTGTACACACCGCCCGTCACACCATGGGAGTTGGTCTTACCCGACGGCGCTGCGCCAACCGCAAGGAGGCAGGCGACCACGGTAGGGTCAGCGACTGGGGTGAAGTCGTAACAAGGTAGCCGTAGGGGAACCTGCGGCTGGATCACCTCCTTTCTAAGGATGCTCTCTTATGAGAAGGCACACGCCTCCTCTATCGGAGCTCTTGGAACAATAGAGGCCAGTCAGGCCTCGCTATGCGGGACGCTGCCGTCTTCGTTTCTCTTCTCTCACTTCCAAACATCGGTTGGTCTGGCCTGTCCCGTCGGGATGGCGCCATGGTCGACTGGGCCTGTAGCTCAGGTGGTTAGAGCGCACCCCTGATAAGGGTGAGGTCGGACGTTCGAGTCGTCCCAGGCCCACCATTATCGCGTTGTTCTTTGCAACAAGGGGCCTTAGCTCAGCTGGGAGAGCGGTAGCTTTGCAAGCTTCAGGTCGTCGGTTCGATCCCGACAGGCTCCACCATTGCTCTTTGAGCGGTGCGTGATGGTTGGACGTGTCAATGAGGTTCGCGCCCTGCCCTGTCGGGTGGTTGGCGCGGATGTTTGAAATCGTAAAGAGGCAGCATATTCGGCAAGCGGGACACCTAGTTCCTGCGAACCAGCTGACGGCCCGCAGCCGTCGAGCGCCGGATATGCTTGGCAAGCAAAAAACATGTTTTTGGAGAAATCCAAGAACAGGTCTTTCTTATTCGATCATGTCCGGTCAAAGCCGAGCGGACATTGATCATGAGAGTAATCAAGTGTCGTAAGAGCATCTGGTGGATGCCTTGGCGCTGAGAGGCGATGAAGGACGTGGTACGCTGCGATAAGTCTTGGGGAGCTGCGAACGAGCTTTGATCCAAGAATCTCCGAATGGGGAAACCCACCTTCGACCCTTTGTATTGTGACGTCATTGGAAACAGTGGTGTTGCACTACGGAGGGTCAGATGAAGGGACTGAACCCTGAATCCATAGGGGTTTAGAGCGAACCCGGGGAACTGAAACATCTAAGTACCCGGAGGAAAGGACATCAATTGAGACTCCGTTAGTAGTGGCGAGCGAACGCGGACCAGGCCTATGCCTGCATGATCTTCACTGGAACGGTTTGGAAAAGCCGGCACAAACGGGTGATAGCCCCGTACAGGTCAGGGTGATTGCAGGATTTGAGTAGGGCGGGACACGTGAAATCCTGTCTGAACATGGGGGGACCACCCTCCAAGCCTAAGTACTCCTCAGCGACCGATAGTGTACTAGTACCGTGAGGGAAAGGTGAAAAGCACCCCGACGAGGGGAGTGAAACAGTTCCTGAAACCGGATGCTTACAAACAGTGGGAGCCCAAGGTTCGTCCTGGGTGACCGCGTACCTTTTGTATAATGGGTCAGCGACTTAAAGTAACGAGCAAGCTTAAGCCGATAGGTGGAGGCGCAGCGAAAGCGAGTCTGAACAGGGCGTTTTGAGTTCGTTGCTTTAGACCCGAAACCGGGTGATCTAGCCATGAGCAGGTTGAAGGTGCGGTAACACGCACTGGAGGACCGAACCGGTGCCTGTTGAAAAAGTCTCGGATGACTTGTGGCTAGGGGTGAAAGGCCAATCAAACTCGGAAATAGCTGGTTCTCCGCGAAAGCTATTTA
>NZ_JACHWB010000014.1 GCF_014191055.1 Microvirga lupini | reverse complement strand
GCGCGAAGAGGCATCTCGGCTCTTCCTTCCCACCATCCATCATCGAGCCGGGCTGCCCTACGCGCCACCCTCGATCTCACCCACAGGCTCGCAGCACCCGCTGCGGGCCCCAGAGCGCTGGCTGTTCGATGCTGCCGGATCAGCAGGCGGCACAGCTTCGTTCACGCTTCCGGCACTCGGTCGATGGGCCTGACTAGGCCGCGGCGAGGATTTCGTCGGCGGGTCCGAAGAACTCGTAATGGATGCGGTTCGACCGAACCCCAGCCAGCGCCAGCCCGCCCACGAAGGCCCGCAGGAACGGACGTGGACCGCACAGGTAGTATCCCGCCTCGTTCAGCGGCGTGTTGGCTCGCAGCCAGTCCACCGTGATCAGGCCCTCATGATCGTAGTCGTCCCCGAGCCGATCTTCCGGCCGCGGCTCGACATAGAAGGTCGTGGCCCGGATATTGGGATGGTTCTCGGCCAGGGATCGGACGCGCTCCCTCATGGCATGCGTCGCCCCGTTGAGCGTGCCGTGCACGTAGTGGGTGGACTTGTTGGGGTACTTGGCTGCGATCGTCTCCAGCATGCTCATCATCGGGGTCAGCCCGACGCCGCCGCTCAGGAGCACCACCGGTCGCGGCGACTCCTCGTTGAGGAAGAACTCACCCGCCGGTGGAGCCACCTTCAGCACCTGCCCGACATCGGCCGTGTCGTGCAGCCAGCTTGAGGCGATGCCCTGCGGTTCGCGTTTCACCGAGATGCGGTAGATCTCGTCGTTGGGAGCACTGGAGATGCTGTAGTTGCGCTTGAGCGGATGCTGCCCGGGAACATCGATCCAGAAGGTCAGATATTGTCCGGGCTGATGGCGCAGAACCGGTTGCCCGTCCTCCGGCCGCAGCACGAAGGACGTGATGATCTCGCTTTCGCGCTGCTTGCTCTCGATGCGGAAGTTGCGCCAGCCATTCCAGCCGCCCGGGGCGGCCGCCAGGCTGGTGTAGATGGCTTTCTCGCGCCCGATCAGCACGTGGGCCAGGAACCAGTAGGCCTCACCCCAGGCAGCCAGGATCTCGTCCGTGGCGTGTTCCCCGAGCACGTCCTTGATCGCCCCGAGAAGCGCCTCGGCCACATGGGGATAGTGCTCAGGCATGATGTTCAGGCCGACATGCTTCTGGGCGATCCGCTCGACGGCCGGTGCGAGCGCGCCGAGATTGTCGATGTTCTGCGCGTAAGCCAGAATCGCACTTGCGAGCGCCTTCGGCTGCGAGCCGGTCTCGCCATGATGCGACTGATTGAAGAGGTCGCGGATCTCCTCATTCTGGAACATGCGCTCGTACATGCGCTTCGTGATCGCCAATCCGTGTTCCTGAAGGGCCGGAACGCTCGCCTTGACGAGATGAACGGTCATGTCACTCAGCGTCGTCGACATGGGACTGCCTCCAAGATCAGGGGTTCGGGACAGGCTAGAATGCAGGATCACTGAGGCTCCCTGAAGGCAGCGCGATTGCCCTGCCCCGCGCCTCTGCGGTACAATGGGCGTATGTCGAACGAGCTGCGCTTCGCGAAGCATCGTCTGCCATCCGGCCTTGAGCTGCACGTGGCCGAGCAGGGTCCGCGGAACGGCCCCGTCGTGCTGATGCTGCACGGCTATTCCGACTCCTGGTTCTCCTACAGGCGCATCCTCCCGCTGGTCCCGCATGACTGGCACGTGATCGCGCCGGACCAGCGCGGGCATGGCGAATCCGACCGTCCCGACGGAGGCTACGCGCCCGCCGACTTCGCCGGGGACGCCCTGCGCCTCCTGGATCGTCTCGACATCGAAAGGGCCGCCTTGGTCGGCCATTCCATGGGGAGCTTCATCGCCCGAGCGGTCGCCGCCCAGCACCCCGAGCGCATCGAGCGCCTGGTCCTCGTCGCCTCCGCTGCGACAGCGCGCAACGCGGTCACTCTGGAGCTGCTGCGGGAGGTCGAGACGCTCGAGGACCCCGTCAGCGAGGATTTCGTCCGCGCCTTCCAGGCCGGCACCATCTCCCGCCCGGTGCCGCCGGAGTTCTTCGAGCGGATCGTGGCCGAGAGCCTGAAGGTGCCGGCGCGGGTGTGGAAGGCGGCGCTGTCAGGCCTCCTTGCATCCGATGACATGGCGGATCTCACGCGGATCCGCTGTCCCGTGCTGATCCTCGGTGGCGAACGGGACAGCGTCTTCTCGCAGGCCGAGCAGGAGCAGCTCGCATCTCGCCTCCCCGGCGCGAGCCTCAAGCTCAGCCCGGATATCGGCCATGATCCGCAATGGGAAGCGCCAGAGGATTTCGTGTCCGATCTGGTCGGCTTTCTTCAAGGACCAGCAATCCGCTAGCCGAGACCGATCTCTACAACCCGGTCTCCTCCGCACCGCTCCCTGGCTCGCCTGATGCGAGGGCGGATCTCCGGATCGCCCGCTCGGCCGCCTCGTCGGCGCATTTCTCCAGATGCGCTCCCTTGTTGATCACCTGGAGATTCGGCGCGCCCCAGAAGGCGAGCAGATCCGGCCAGGGCTTCGCCCGGTGATCGGACCAGACGGCGAAGAGCGGCACCCGATGGTCCACTTCGGCGGTCTTGAGGAGACGGCGGCCGGTGGTGGCGCATTTGCGGTTCTGGCGCAACTTCAATGCCCGAAGGTGATCGGGCGGAGCTGTCCAGAGCTGCCAGGCCACCACGCAGGCCGCGTGCCAAGTGGCGTTCCGGTTCGGCTTGCCGTCATCCCAGAGATCGCAGTGCCAGCCGAGCCGATAGACCGGCTGGCCGCAGACGCAGCAATGCCCCGGACCACGGGCGAAGGCCGCTTCGCGATAGGGTGCCGGGGGCATGCGGAAGGTGAACGGCAGTCCCGTCTCCTTGTCGGAGCCGAGGCGCCATTGCCAGCCCGCGGGCTGTCCGCTCTTGGTGGCAAGCGCCCGCGCCAGGCGGTCGGCCAGGAGCGGCCGGTGCCGCCAGTAGGATTCCACCGCGCGGCGCTGACTCGGCGGGATCAGCGGCTGGCGCAGCGCGTGGGCGAGGACGCAAGGCGGAAAGAGCGCGGAGAGGCGCTTCTCGAGCCGGGCCTTGGCCTTCTGGTTCTTCTCGTCTCGCCAGGTGGACATTCGGGATCGGCCGCTTCGTGTGAATCGCTTTCACGTCTGTAACCGCAAGGCCCGTCGAGGTGAACCGTCCCTCTGTCGAAGGGCAGATCCGCAAGCTCCTCAAGGCTCATCCGCTGCACGGCCGGATGGGACAGGGGATCGTCCTCCCACACCTTCCTCAAGCTCTCTTCGCCGTTCCGTCCGAGGCGATGGAGCATCTGTCTGAGGATGGAGATCATGTTCAGCATGGCTGAATGCTGCGCCCCTCACGGGCTGAAAGAAATGGCGTTTTTCTAAGACCGACTGTAGAAAAACTACATGCGCAACCTGAACCGCTTTCACCTGAACGGACTGCGCGCCTTGGAGTCGGCCGGGCGTCTCGGCAACCTGCGCGCTGCGGCAGAGGAACTTGGCGTCACCATCGGAGCCGTGAGCCAGCAGATCCTCAAAGCCGAGGAGCAGTTCGGACGCCCCCTGTTCGAGCGGCACCCGAAAGGCCTGAAGCCCACCGCCTTCGGGGAGGACGTGCTGCGGTATCTCAGCGCCGGCTTTGCCGAGATATCCGCCGGTCTGGCCCTCGTCGAACGGCGGCGTGAAGGGGTGCTGACGGTCTCGGTCGCGCCGGTCTTCGCGAGCAAATGGCTGGTCTGGCGCCTGCAGCGCTTTCGCGAGCTGCACCCCGACATCCGCATCCGCATCGACGCGGATGTATCGCTGGTCGATCCGGGCTCCTCGGACGTGGACGTGTGCATCCGGGTCGGCCGCGGCGGCTGGGCGAACGTGAAGGCCGAAAAGCTCCTCGATCAGCTCGTCTTTCCCGTGTGCAGTCCCGCCATGGGCGAGAGCCTTCGCAAACCCAGCGATCTGGCTCGCGCTCCGATCATCCGCGAGCCGACGCCGATGTTCGGCTGGAATGCATGGCTTAGTCCCAACGGGCTCGATGAAGCCATCCTCGGCGACGGACCCGTGTTCTCGGACGCGTCCCTGTGCCTGGATGCGGCCGTGGCCGGCCAGGGCGTGTTTCTCGGCTGGGAGACGCTTGCCTGCGACGCCATCAGCATGGGGCGTCTCGTGGCGCCCTTCCCCGACCGCTACGACACAGGCATCTCGTACTGGTTCGTGACCGCGCGGTCCGCCCATCCGACACGGGCCGTGGGCGCGTTCCGCGACTGGCTGACATCCGAGCTCGCTGCGGGAACCTGAAACGGCGCATTTTCTTGACAACCGATCTGAAGGGGCAGAGCCTCTCTCGAGCGGCAAATGTCCGTTCCTGACCGCTTTGTATGCGTTCGCCACATCACCCACATCGGGAGGTCGCGATGCAGCAGCACTTCACCTTAAAAGCAGCGACTTGCGCTTCGGCTCTTCTCTTCATCATTGCCCCCGCCTTCGCGCAGCAGCACCAACACGTCATGGTCAATCCCGGCGACGTCACCTGGAAGGACGGGCCTCCGTCCCTGCCCAAAGGCGCGCAGATGTCGGTCCTCTATGGGGACCCCGGCAAGGACGGCGTGTTCGTGATGCGGCTGAAGCTGCCGGCGAGCTACAAGATCCCGCCGCATACTCATCCTGTGGATGAAGTGGTCACCATCGTCAGCGGCGAGTTCAACATCGGTATGGGAGCCAAAGCCGACCCGGCGGAGATGAAGACCATCAATGCCGGCGGCGTGATCGCGATGGCGCCGGGAACGCAGCATTACGTGCAGATCAACCAGGAAACCGTGGTGCAGCTGAGCACGCGCGGCCCCTGGGGCATTGCCTACGTCAATCCGGCCGACGATCCGCGCAAGTCGCAATAGCCGTTTGCCGCCGACGGGAGACGTAAGAAAGCCCAGGCTCCGGGGCGAACGGGCGGGATGCCTGCGCATCTCTCGCCTCGCCTGCTACGGGCCTGGGCTGATCGGGTCCAGACGGGCACTCGCATCGTCAGGCGAGCGCAGGAACAGGCCATGCCGGATTACATCCGTCCTGACACGGCCTCATCGAAAGCAGCCGGTGACGCCCGCCGCCTCGAAGTCCACAACAATGTCCGCTGGGTCAGCCTGATATGGGGATTGAAATGCCGTTCGCAAGGGGTGGAAAGGCGGTATCCGCTATCAACCTCAATCGCCCCAGGGCGCATTCGGCAAGGCATCGAGCGGGATCTTGAGGTAACGTCTGCCATTGCTCTCCGGCTCCGGCAGACGGCCGCCGCAGATATTCACCTGCAGGGCATTCAGGATCAGTTTCGGCATGGGCAGCTCGCGGTCGCGCCCTTCGCGGAAGGCCACGAACGCCTCCTCGGTGGCAGCCTGCACGAGATGCTTGTTCTCGCGGCGTTGCTGCGCCACCGAGCTCTCCCATTGCGGAGCACGGCCGCCGGGCATGTAATCGTGGCCCGTGAACAGGCGCGTGTCGTCGGGGAGAGCCATGATGCGCTGTATGCTGTGCCACAGCGCCTTGGCCGAGCCGCCGGGAAAATCGGCCCGGGCCGTTCCGCCGTCAGGCATGAACAGCGTGTCGTGAATGAAGGCGGCGTCGCCCACTAGGTAAGTGATCGAGCAGAGCGTGTGGCCGGGACAGAACATCACCTCCACGTCCAGGTTGCCGATCTTGAACCGGTCCCCGTCGCCAAACAGGCGATCCCATTGCGAACCGTCCGTCGGGAAACTGTCGGGCCAGTTGTAGAACGCCTTCCAGAGCTTCTGGACCTCCACCACCTTCGCGCCGATGGCGGTGGGTGCGCCGGTTCTGTCCTTCAGGTATCCGGCGGCCGAGAAATGGTCGGCGTGCGGGTGCGTGTCGAGGATCCATTCCAGGCTGTAGCCCTGCTGTTCGATATAGGCGAGGAGTTCGTCCGCCGAGGTCGTCGCGGTCGCACCGGATTTCTGTTCGAAGTCGAGAACCGGATCGATGATGGCGCAGCGTTTCGTCTCCGGGTCCGCGACGACGTACTGGATGCTGCAGGTGCGCTTCTCGTAGAACCCTTTGACCTCGGGGCGCATGTGCTGTGAGAGCGCAGTCTCGGCTGGCATGGCGGGAATTCCTCTTCAGCACGTTGCGGGTGACGCAACCCGGGTTCACCCATTGGGATCGGAAGCAGCCGTTCGGAGAGTGACCCATGGCCAATGCTACGGTAAGGCGCCGAACGGTACCATGGCGGCAACGAAGGCGAAAATCTTAGCCGGCCCAAGCCGATCTCGACTGCTGATTATCCTGATCTTAACCAAAGTATCGTTCAATCATCAGCAGTAAAAGGACCGCTTCCTCATAGCGTCCCAGAGCCCAGTCGCAAGCTCTGCGTGTCGTGAGAAGCCTGAGTTGTTGCGTAGAGTTTGCCATGGCGCACAAGCCGTATTCCTCTCTTCGTCGCGCCCCGCTCCGCCGGAACCGCAGCCTGCTTCCGATGGCTCTCCTCGTGGCGATCTCGCTCAGCCCCGTGGCCTTCTTTGTCGACTTCGAACCATACGGCGGCACAGCGCCCGAAGCGCCTGTTGCCAGCAGCGCTGGACATGCAGCCCCTGAGCCCCTGAAGACGGCCCTGTCCCTGGACCCGGCTCTGATCAACCCAACCCCCACCCTGCAGCCAGGCGCCCTCGCCTTCAAACAGGAGGCTCCTTCCGCACCCGGCTTCCGCTCCCCCGTGCTGCGGGAAGCCCGCATCGCCCCTCCGGTGCCTATGCCCGAACCGGCTCCGTCGGTGGAGATCGCCCAAGCGGTCGCGCCGGTGCCTGTGATCGTACCCTTGCCGGCGCCACGGCCGGCGGATCTGCGGTCTCCACAGCCTTCTGCCTCTCGCCAGATGGCGAGCGCGCCGGCCGCCGTGACGCCGCGCGTGCCGGCAGCTCCTGCCGTCGCTCCGGCTGACAACCGCAACTTCTTCGAAAAGCTCTTCGGCGTCCGCCCGGCCAGCCCGCCGGATGCGGCCCTCAGCTATGCGGCCCTGGATCGGGGAACGGGCAGCATCGCACCGACCGCCCGCTTCGGCTCCCCGCCGGATCTCGTGAGTGCAGGGACTGCCGTCTATGACATCGTTGCCCAGACGGTCTACATGCCGAACGGCGAAAAGCTCGAGGCGCATTCAGGCCTCGGCGATATGATGGACAACCCGCGCCACGTGAACGTCCGCATGAAGGGCTCGACCCCGCCGGGCACCTACATCCTCACGGAGCGCGAGGCGCTCTTCCACGGTGTCCGCGCCATCCGCCTCAACCCGGTGGGCGGCAGCGCCGCCATCTATGGCCGCGACGGTATCCTGGCCCACACCTACCTGCTCGGGCCGCGCGGAGACTCGAACGGGTGCGTCTCCTTCAGGGATTACGACAAATTCCTCCAGGCCTACCTCAGGGGTGAGATTAAGCGCCTGATCGTGACCGCCGGCCGCGGGCAGGACCTGCTGCCTCCCATGGCCAGCAACCGCACAGCCCAGCCGCGCCGCTTCGCCGGAGCGATCTGAGGGGACGCCTCTGGCCTTGAGGCCCTGTGCGCCTAGTTCCTGAACGGACGGCAGCGCAGGGGGAGCGGGACGATGCAGGATGTGAAATCAGCAATGAGAAGAGTGGCGGCGCGTCATGCATTGCGCACTCCCTTCATTGCCACGATCCTGCTCGCCGCATCGATTGGCGCTGCCCAGGCTCAAGGCCCGGGCTATCTCGTGCCTGCCCCGGCCAAGGACAACGTGCAGTCCAAGCCCAAATACGAGTGCAACACGCCCGATTCACCTGTGGTCACTCTCGATACACAGAGCAAGTACAAGCAGGACGACACCCAGCGTGCGACCATCGATGAGGATGCCGAGGAAGCCTATTCAGAGGCGGTCGAGCCGCTGCGCGCCTATGGACGCAATCTGGTCAGGGTTGCGAACGCCTATGTGAAGTCGAACCCGAAGAACACCGCCGCGGCGGCCTGTACACTCACGTGGCTCGATGCCTGGGCCTCCGCAAAGGCCATGACCGACATGCGTTCGAAGCAGGCTCACTTCAATCTGGGTCAGGCTCTCGGCGGCTTCGCGCTGGCCTATCTCCAGGTCCGCAATGCGCCCGGCCTCGCGAACGATCAGAAGCAGCGGGTGGAAACCTGGCTGAAGACATTGGGTCAGCAGCTCGTCGCGTTCATGGACAGGAACAAGGCGACGTCCAGCCGGAACAATCATCGCTACTGGGCTGGGCTTGGCGCCACGGCAGCAGGTCTTGCCTCCGGTGACAAGCCCCTGACCCGCTGGGGCCTCGACAGCGCCCGCATCGGCCTTGCCCAGATCACACCTGAGGGAACATTGCCGCTTGAGGTGAAGCGCGGCAAGCGCGCCCGCGACTACCACATCTTCGCCGCCGAGCCCCTGGTGACCACCGCCGAACTGGCACGCAGCCAGGGGATCGATCTCTATGCCGAGAACAATGGAGCCCTGCAGCGACTGGTGGACAGAGTGCTGGCCTCATTCGACGATCCCGCTTTCTTCGAGAAAGCCACCGCCACCAAGCAGGAGGCATTTCCAGGCGACGGCAGCATCCCGTCATCCCGCATCGCCTGGCTCGAGATCCATCAGAGCCGCCGGCCCTCGGCGCAGGCCGAGGCCGTGCTGAGCAAGAAGCGCCCAACAGGCTCAAGCGAGATCGGCGGCAACACGACGCTGCTGTTTCATGGCCCTGAGTGAGGGCCTGATGTCTACGCGATCCGCTTTCCCTGCAATTCCTGCAGAGTCTCGGCGTTGGGACAGTATTCCGAAAAATGAGCCGGCGCCTGCCCATGGGCGAGATCGTCCCTGCAGCGGACGGCCGTTGTGCATCCCGAACAGGTCAGGCTCATGTCACGCATGAGGGCAGCATGGATCTGCCGGACCTGCTCAGGGTCGAGGGACAGCGCCTCCATGAGGCGCGGCAGCTCGGCAGCGGCATTGGGCCCCCGGGCTACGAGGACGGGCAGCATATCCGCCGATATCCCGATGTCACGGGCCAGCGCGTCCCTCTGATCCTTGTCCAGAGCATCAAGCTCGTGCGCCTGCGCCCAGTTCGCCTGCCATTGCCTGATTGTTGTGCCTAAACCCATGGTCGCCTCCTCCATGTTCCGGAGAAAGACTACGCGAGAGGGGCGTCCCGTGCTTTGATCCAGCGCAAACGGGCGTTACTCCAAGTGAACTCTTCCGCCATTGCGGCCTGCCCGGTCTTTGGGCATACCCACGGCGCAGGAGTTCGGAGAGCATGTCTGACGAATGAAGCCGGAGATCAGCATCACATGCATCGGCGGGGCTGCCGTCGATCGCAAATACCGGGCGCTGGATGCTATCCGGCCCGGAACATCCAACCCCGTTCTCTCCGAGCGCTCCTTCGGCGGCGTAGCCCGCAATGTGGCGGAGAACATCGCCCGGCTCGGTGTGAGCGTCTCCCTGGCATCGATCCTGGGCAAGGACGAGAACGGACGCGCCCTGCTCGACGATCTCGAACGCCTCGGAATCGGCACACACTTCATCGCCTTCTCTGATAAGCATCCCACGGCAGAGTATGTGGCGGTGCTGCAGCCCGATGGCGAGCTGGCCCTCGGCTTGGCCAACATGGGGATCTTCGAGGGGCTGACCCCTGCCCTGCTGCGCAAGCTGGAACCCGATCTTCAGACAGGTTGGGTCTTTGCCGATTGCAACCTGCCGTCCGAGACCCTGCACGTTCTCATCGACATGGCTCGCCGACTTTCGCTCACGCTAGCCATCGACGCTGTCTCAAGCCCGAAGGTCGCTCGCCTGCCACGGGATCTGACCGGTGTCGGAATGCTGTTCCTCAATCTTGACGAGGCTCGCGCTTATCTCGGCGAGCCCGCAGCGTCTCCCGAGGAAGCGGCGGCACGCCTTCGTGCCTGCGGCGCCGAGCATGTCATGCTGACTCTCGGCGAAGCCGGTCTCGTTGCGGCCGACAGCTCGGGCAACCATCGGATTGGCGCTATCGGTGCGACAATTGTCGACGCGACGGGTGCGGGCGACGCCCTGATCGCCGCCACTCTCGTGGCGCTCCTGAAGGGACATTCCCTGACGGAGGCTGCCCGCCTCGGAACCGCCGCTGCGGCGCTGACGGTGGAGAGCACGTCGAGCGTCCGTTCCGATCTGTCCTTTGCCTTGCTGGACACCACTTTGTCCCTTAGAGCGGATGCCATTTCCGAACGGGAACCCTCATGAACCAAGACATCGCCGGCCGTTTTCTCGACATCGCACCCAATGTGCAATCGGCTCTCGCGGCGGGCGAGGCTGTCGTCGCGCTCGAATCCACCATCATCACCCATGGCATGCCGCACCCCCAGAACGTCGCCACGGCGCGGGAGGTGGAAGCGGTGGTGCGAGAGAACGGTGCCGTGCCGGCGACGATCGCGATCATCGAGGGGCGCATCAAGATCGGGCTGTCGGACACGGAACTCGACTGGCTCGGAACTGCCAAAGACGTGATGAAGCTGAGCCGGGCCGACCTACCCTATGCGGTTGCCTCCAGGCGCCATGGCGCGACGACCGTTGCCGCTACCATGATCTGCGCCCATCTTGCCGGCATCCGGGTCTTTGCAACGGGCGGCATTGGCGGCGTCCATCAGGGCGTCGAGGCAACCATGGACATCTCGGCGGATCTCGACGAGCTCGCCCGGACGCCCGTAGCGGTGGTCTGCGCCGGGGCGAAGGCCATCCTCGACCTGCCGCGGACGCTGGAATACCTGGAGACGCGCGGCGTGCCCGTGGTCGGCTATGGAACGGACCGTTTTCCAGCCTTCTGGAGCCGCATGAGCGAGCTGCCCGTTCCCCTGCGCCTCGACACGCCTGAGGCCATCGCCGACCTGATCCGCACCAAGGAGGCTCTCGGCCTCGAAGGCGGCGTTCTCGTGGCCAATCCCGTTCCGAGCGCCGAAGAGATTCCCGCTGACGAAATGAGCGCCTTCATCAATGCGGCTATCGCCGAGGCAAAAGCCCGCGGCGTTTCCGGCAAGGCCGTGACGCCGTTCCTGCTGTCCCATCTCTTTGAACAGACCAGCGGGCGGAGCCTCGCCACCAACATCGCGCTGGTCAAGAACAACGCCGCGCTCGCCGCGCAGCTGGCTGCCTCCCTCGCTCGCTCTAGCGCGTGAGGATTAACCGTTCGCCTCGCTCCACGCGGCCATCGCCTCGAACGCGATGGCGTGCCGCCGGGCCAGGGTGTCGATATCCGTGGAGTAGCCCCCGCCGATGACGGCGACCATCGGAATGCCACGGCTGCGGGCCTGCTCGATCACGTAAGAATCCCGTCGGCGCAAACCTTCGTCGGTGAGATCGAGCCGTCCCAGCTTGTCGTCGCGGTGCGGGTCGACGCCGGCATTCAGAAAGACGAGGTCCGGCTCGATCGCGTCGAGAAGGCGGGGCAGATGGGATTGCACGACATCCAGATAGGCATCGTCCTCCATGTGATCCGGCAGGCCGACATCGAGATCGCTCGGGATCTTGCGCACAGGATAGTTCTTCTCCGCATGAAGGGAGAAGGTGAAGAGATCCGGCTCGTCGCGCAGGCAGTCCGCGGTGCCGTCACCCTGATGGACATCGAGATCGACGATGAGCGCCCGCTGGATCGTGCGGTCCGCCTTCAGCGCCTTGGCCGCGATGGCGACGTCGTTGAAGACGCAGAAGCCTGCTCCCGTTTCCCTCTGCCCATGATGGGAGCCCCCGGCGGTGCTGCCTGCAAGGCCGTGCTGGAGTGCCAAGCGCGCCGCAAGCAGCGTTCCGCCGGTCGACGTCCGGGCGCGGCGAACGACGCTTTCGCTGACTGGAAGGCCGATGCGCCGCTCGATCTCGCGCGGCACCGAGCAGGCGAGGACCTGATCGACGTAAGCTCGCTCGTGAGCCAGCGCGATCAGATCCGCAGAGGCCTCCTCCGGCACCACGAAGCCATTGGGAGCAAGGCCCTTCTGCGCCAGCACCTCCGCCAAGCGCCCGTATTTCATCATCGGGAAGCGATGATCGTCAGGAAGCGAGGCCACATATGCCGTGTGGGAGACGATGGGGACCTGCTTCATGGCTTAAGCCTTGGGTGTTGAGGTTTGGGCTAGTAACGGGCGGCGATGGCCTTTTCCGCGAGCCGCACCGCCGATCCCTGCGAGCGCGCCCCGCAGATGAAGCCGCCCGGGTGGCAGAACACGCCGTCTTCGATTCCGGCG
Source organism: Microvirga lupini (assembly GCF_014191055.1). Lineage (GTDB taxonomy): Bacteria > Pseudomonadota > Alphaproteobacteria > Rhizobiales > Beijerinckiaceae > Microvirga > Microvirga lupini_A. The sequence continues at coordinate 18,036 of NZ_JACHWB010000014.1, read as the reverse complement.
GCTTTCGAGAACTCCGTCTCCTGCAAGCCGCGCCACGCCTCGGGCAAGGCGAGCCGCTGGCCGAAGGAGTTGGGTTCGGGCGGGATGGTGCGGCAGTACCAGGCAGTCAGATCCTCGTTCGGGTAGATGACGAAAAGGAGATCCCTCAACCCCCCCTCGAAAACCGCCTTCTCCCAGGGCAGCTTGCGGTCGAGAACGATCACCCGAGGATCCCGCGCCTGCCTCGCAGCCCCCATCACGAGCGAGAGAGCCTGGGCCTCAGCATGGGCCTGCCGGCAGGCCCGGACCAGGATGCCTCTGGCGAAATCGGCCGCTTCGAGGAAGGCATCGTCATAGGATTGGCCGCTGTCCCAGGCCGGATTGAAGGCCTCGACCAGCAGGGCGAGATGGCTCTGGCCCGCCGTGGCGACGCCGTTGTCGGCCTGATCGATGGCCAGAATGAAGGTCGCGTCGATATCCTGCCAGACGGATTCCAGCACGTCCCCACCGATCCCCGGCACGAGCCGAGGCAGGGCTTTGCGCCCGAAATCCCGCCAGATTAGGCCGACCGAACTGTAGGGCGTTCCGTCCTCCCGTCGCGGGAGATCCCGCATGTGGTGGTCGTACCGGCCTTGGGCGGGGTCATAGATCCCGCCGACGTCGAAGACGATGTCTGCGGAATTGATCAATGCCATGTCTCGGGTTCGGCCGAACTCGAACGTATCCAGGGCATCGCGCAGCACGGAATAGGCGAAGACGTCGTCGGCATGGAACGTGCCGCTATGGGTTACTATCCGCATCGCTCTCCTCCGACCAGGGTCGGCTACTCCGTATCAATCGAAAACAAACCCGCGATAGCAGAGCTACAAGCCCAAGATAAGCCGTTCCGGACCGATCCTTTATGCTCATTCAGGGTTATTCCCGAACAAACCGGGCCAGCCCGCTTGACCTTACCATCGTGGGAACGCCTACGGATTTCGGGACCTTGAGATGAAAGGATCCCGGCGATGCATATTTTCCACGTTCCCGGCATGAATTGCGGCGGCTGCCTGCGCGCCATTACACGAGCAGTTCAGGCTCTCGACCCGCAGGCCAAGGTCGATGCCGACCTGGAGGCCCGCACGGTCAAGGTGACCTCCAGGCAAAGTGAGGCTTTGCTTCTCAACGCCCTGAGCAACGGGGGGTACCCGGCTCAGTCCCTGGCTCACTCTGCTGCATGAGGAGGCCATCATGCCTGCCGATGGTCATTCTCACCATCACCAAGGCGCGTCGTCCGAACCCGATTTGAACCGCACCGCCCTGAGCGCCACGATCCACTGCCTCACAGGCTGCGCCATCGGTGAGGTCCTTGGCCTTGTCATCGGCACAGCCCTCGGATTGGGAACGGCACAGACGATCATCCTGGCTGTCGCCCTCGCCTTCCTGTTCGGCTACGCGCTGACGATGCTACCCCTGCTTCGGAGCGGTCTAACCTTCGGCACGGCGCTGAGCCTAGCCCTTGCTGCGGATACAGCTTCCATCACCATCATGGAGATCGTCGACAACCTGATCATGCTGGTCATTCCAGGCGCCATGGATGCCGGCCTCACAAGCCCGCTCTTCTGGGGAAGTCTTGCCGCATCCCTGCTGGTCGCCGGGGCCTTCGCCTTTCCGCTCAACCGCTGGCTGATTTCCCGCGGACGGGGTCACGCCATCGTACATTCCTTCCACGGACATTGATCTTACATCGTAGATCCAACTTCAGGAGAACCATTATGAAGCGTCGTATCATCGCGCTGGCCGCAGCCATCGCAATCCTGCCGACCCTTGCAGTCGCCCAAGGCGCCCATGGCGGCCATTCCGGCCACTCCACTCCGGCACAGACGGCGAAGAAGCCCGATACGCCTGCAGCGCAGGGCTACCGGCAGGCGAACGAGAAAATGCACAAGGACATGGACATCGCCTACAGCGGCAATGCCGATATCGACTTCGTGCGCGGCATGATTCCCCATCACCAGGGTGCCATCGACATGGCGAAGGTTGCGCTCGAGCATGCAAAGGACGAGCAGATCCGCAATTGGGCTCAGGACGTTATCCGCGAGCAGGAGCGCGAGATCGCCGAGATGCAGGCTTGGCTCAAAAACAGGGGCGTTCAATAATTACGCCTAGAACAACAATGGCCGGCGATGGCTTTTCTCCCTGACACCTGTATCAGGATGCTGCCACGAACAGGCGGGTGAAGCGTTAGTGGATATCCCCTGCGGGCGAATGGAAAGGAAGAACAATGTTCACGCTTACGATCAGCGACAAGCCTGTTGCCATCACCAACGCCAATGAGGAAGAAGCCCGCGAACTCCTCATGAGCGAGGAATTCAAGGACGATCTCAAGGTGCTCGAGAGCGAAGGCGCTCCCCTCTGGGACGGCTTCGCCAGCCTGAACGTCAGGCCGGCGACAGAGGAAGAAAAGACCGAGTTCGAGGGAGCCGACTTCGACGAAGATGAGGAAGATGATGATGAGGAGGAAGGTCCCTACATCATGTTCCTGGTCGACGTGACCGATCCCGATGAGGACGACGAGGGCTGAACGCCTGATGTCTCGACAGCCCTGCCGACCCGGCAGGGCTCAAGCATCGTCGGCCCGGATGCTCCGGGTCGACGCATTCAAGGAGATGTCATGAGTTCGAACCTGCCGATCAGCCGACGGGTGCTGCTTGCAGGCTTTGCCGTATCCGGCTTGGCGATGACGGCGCGAGGCTCTTTGGCCACGGAGGCCCTGCCGAAGATGGTCGTGACCAAGGATCCGAACTGCGGCTGCTGCACCGGGTGGGTCAAGCATGTACGTGCGGCGGGATTCCAGGCTGAGGTCATCGAATTCGCTGAGGTCAATCGCCTGAAAGCTCGACTTGGTGTTCCCGAAGCCTTGGCCTCCTGCCATACGGCGGAGATCGGCGGCTATGCCATCGAGGGACACGTTCCCCCAGCCGCGATCAAGCGTCTGCTGGCCGAGAAGCCTGTCGGCAAGGGTTTGGCCGTTCCCGGCATGCCTGTCGGATCCCCCGGCATGGAGGTCGAGGGGATGGAGCCCGACACCTACGAGGTTGTCCTGTTCGGACCGTCCGGGCAGCGAACCTATGCGCGTTACATCGGCGGTCGCGAAGCCTGAGACCGCGGGAACACTCCGGGATTCGAGCCGTTGGCCCGGCATGAGTTGGCTTGTTCAACCCCGCCTCGTGAACGATCCCTTCAGCGATCCAGGTCTCTATCTCGACTTCCGCTATGGCCGCCGGGCGATCCTGTTCGATCTCGGCGACGTCAGCTCCCTCTCCTCCCGCGAGCTGCTGCGGGTGAGCCACGTCTTCGTGTCGCATACGCATGTGGATCACATGGCCGGTTTCGACCGGCTGTTCCGCCTCTGCCTTCATCGCCCGTCCCCGCTGACGCTCGTAGGTCCGCCAGGATTCGCGGATCAAGTCGAACACCGGATCCGAAGCTTCACGTGGAATCTGCTCGATGAGAACTCGGTCGATTTCTGCCTCCGCGCGATGGACTACGACGGCTACCATCTGGCAAGGGCTGCCGAGTTCCATGCCCGGGAAGCCTTCGCTTGCCGGGAAATCGCGCCGCCCGTCTTTCCGGACGGCACCGCCTGGATGGAGGATGAGTTCAGGATCGAGGCCGTTGCACTCGACCACGGCATTCCGTCCCTCGCCTTCGCCCTGCGGGAGGTGCTGCAGGTGAATGTCTGGCGGGGCGTGCTGGCCGAGATGGACCTTGCTCCCGGCCCATGGCTGAACGAAGCCAAGCGCGCAGCCCGCCTGGAGCTGCCGGACGACTACAAGATCGATCTGCCAAGCGGGTCCATCCGTCTTGGAGACCTCAAGCATCGAGCCCTGCGGGTGGCTCCCGGACAGGTGGTTGCCTATGTGACCGATGCCGCTCCCCATGCGGAGAACCGAGCCAAGATCCTGCGTCTCGCCGATCAGGCCGACCAGCTCTTCATCGAAGCCGTCTTTCTCGAATGCGACCGCCCCCTCGCTCTGGCCTCGCATCACCTCACGGCCTGGGAGGCCGGTGCTCTCGCCCGTGAGGCTGATGTCCGGCATGTCACGCCGTTTCACCATTCGGCGCGATATCTGTCGGAACCGAGCGTTCTGCGGGATGAACTCTATGAAAGTTTCGGTGCGGCGGACCGAGGAGCCATGACGGCTTAAGCCTGTTCGGCGAAAACCGCCTCATGGATCTGGCGTGGATCGGGCCGGCGGCTGGAGTTGAACCGGACGACGCGGTAACCGCAGGATTTCAGGATCCTGTCGCGCTGCGCATCCTTTCGGGCGTCATGGGAGCGGTCATCGAGTTCGACGATTGCGATCACTTCCATGTCCTGAACCACCACCCAATCGACGCGGGTGTTCGAAATCCGCTTGAACGCCAGACAGAAGGCGCGGCTGCCCTCCTTGGCGTCAGGCCGAACCAGCGCCAAAATGGGAACCTGCGGCCAGATCTGGCATTCGGGACAGGCGGCGAGAAGGCGCCCGTAAAATTCCCGCTCGTTCTCCGTCATGATCGTTGCGCGGCGGTAGCGCGGCTTCCGAGTCAGGAAGAGAACGAGAACCAGCAGAATGCCGAGCACGGCAACCCCTGCCAGCCATGACCACGAAATATCTTCAATTCTCACAACGCCTCGCTCCTGCCCTGCACTTGCTCAAACGCAAGCGGCAAAGCTTCGTCCTACCGCCAAAGCATAGCAGCTAGCATGAAACCGGCAGGCGTGGTCCCGCGTCTTCTTATTGTCGAGTTAAAGAATACCGGGGAGAGCACAATGGACCTCAGTCGCCGAACTTTCCTGCTCGGAGCGACGGCCGCTGCCGCGGGGGCCAGCCTGCCGTCTAGCCGCACCATCGCTCAATCATTGCGCGACATGTCCGTCTATCAGCGCATGTACGGACCCATCGACGACGATCTCTACCCTATTCCCGGAATCGAGCTTTCCCGGGTCAACCCAGCCTTTCTCCGGCGTGTGGTGCAGTACGAGACCACTGAGGCTCCTGGAACAATCGTGGTCGATCCCCGGAGCCGTTATCTGTACCTTGTCATGCGGGACGGCATGGCCGTGCGCTACGGCGTGGGCGTCGGGCGTTCGGGCTTCGGCTGGTCTGGCGCGGCCACCATCAAGAACAAGCAGGAATGGCCCGACTGGTACCCGCCGAAAGAGATGTTCGCGCGTCAGCCCGAACTGATGGAGCAAATGGGTGAACTGCCCGGCGGCGCCGGAATGCCCGGAGGCCCCGGCAACCCGCTGGGCGCCCGTGCCCTCTACCTCTGGCAAGGCAACAAGGATACGCTCTACCGCATCCACGGCACCTTCGAGCCCTGGACGATCGGCACCAATGTCTCGTCCGGCTGCATTCGCATGATCAACCAGGACGTGATCGATCTCTACAACCATACGCCGAACGGCACGAAGGTGGTTGTCCTGTCCTCGCCCTCCAGCCGCGGCAGGCGCGATCGGACCGCCGCCCGCATCTGATTAAGCAAATAGGTACGTTTCGTGCCTATTTTTGCCATGGTTAACGATCACACGTCGCTTTGGGACGCGGGAATTTACAAACCATGGCGGGGATCTTCGCCCGATCCGAGCGGTCGGCTGGCGGATGGAAAGCGGTCACTGTGCCGAGGCGCGGCCGCTTGTCAGGCACGAGAAAAGCCATTCTTGGCCTCTCGGCTGCAGCCTCGGCGCTCCTGGCACTTGCCTCGGGTCCGGTGCAGAAAGCGGCTGCATTTGGCGAGAACCGCACGCTCACCTTCTTCCACACTCATACCAAGGAAAGCCTGACCGTCACGTTCCGCCGGAACGGCCAGGTCGATGAGGGCGCGCTGAGCCAGCTGAACTGGTTCCTGCGCGACTGGCGCGTCGAAAAGCCGGCACAGATGGACCCGCGCCTGTTCGACATCCTCTGGGAAGTCTATCGGGAATCCGGCTCTTCGCAGCCCATCAACATCATTTCCGCCTACCGGTCGCCTGAAACCAATGGGGCACTGCGCCGCCGATCCAGCGGTGTGGCGGAGAACAGCCAGCACATGCTCGGTAAGGCCATGGACATCCGCCTGCCCGACGTGGAGACCGGGCGCCTGCGGGCGATTGCCATGAAGATGCAGTATGGCGGCGTGGGCTATTACCCCTCCTCCGCCTTCGTCCATGTGGATACGGGCAATGTGCGGGCTTGGCCCCGTATGACTCAGCAGCAACTGGTTCAGCTGTTCCCTGACGGGAAGACCTTGCATTTGCCTTCGAACGGCAAGCCGCTTGCTGGCTACGAGATCGCGAAAGCGGAGGTCCTCACGCGGAATGCCGCCCTGGCAACCCAGGCCTCGGCCGGCGCGGGGCCATCCATCGGCAATGTTCTTGCCAATCTGTTCGGGCGAAAGAATCCTGAGCGTCCGACGCAGCAGGTTGCTGCGCAGGAGAGCGCGACTCTCGTAGCCTCCGCCGATCCTGATAGCATTGCGGCCCCCATGACGCCGGCACCTCTTCCCCCGCAGCGGCCCAAGGACATCAGGCTCGCCAGCGCTGCCCTGCCCGACCAAGCGTCAGACGTGGTCTCGGCAATTCTCCCGGTTCGGGCAGGCGTCCCCGGACCGGAACCCATCCTCGGATATGACGAGAAGGCGGCGGTCAAAGCCCTGTTCGATCCCCGCACAGCATTTCTGGATCTGGGCTTCACCGCCCGCAATCAGCATAGTCTGAGCGTGACGCAGTTCACCGGACCAGCTGTCAAGCCGCTGCCCCTCCTCGGACAGACCGAGGCCGAACTTTAGGAATCGGCCTCTAGGTGCTTCTCAAACGCCGAAGAAGGCCAAAGCCCCGACCATCAGGGCTAGAACGAGAAGTCCGGCAGCGGCCACAGCCCAATGGGCCGCACGCTTCTCCTGCTGCACGAAGGCAGGCTTTGCCTGGACGGGTTCTGCCTTTTGAAGGGGAGCCGCCCGCTTCTTCATCCGGGCTGCGGCCGTACGATCCGGGAATGGAATGATCTCGGCGCTTCTCGGCGGTGCTACAGGCGGCTTCGGCTGGGGAGACGCCAGGCTGTCTTCCAGTTCGACCGGGATCCCGGCCTCCTCGATATGAACCACGATCAGGGCGATCTCTTCCGCGCTCATGGAATAGATCGGCAGATTGGTCTCGAGATCCAGTGTCGTCAGCTGTCCCTGCTGGCGTCCCAGGGCGATCAAACGGTCCAGGGTATTGCTGTCGAGCGCCTGCTGCATGAGGCACCACCCCATTGTGGTTGTTGGTCATAAGAAGCGGCAAAGGCTGCTTCGAAGGTTCGTCGAGCTAACGCGACAATTGCCCCAGGCGTTGCAATGGAAAACGGCTCTCGTGCGTTTTTGAAGAAGCTTTGTTCGAGAGCCGGCTGAGGCTATGGAGCCTAGTTCTTCGTAGCCGTGGAGGCTTCCTGTAGAGCCTCCTTCTCACGCCGGACCTGCTCGGACAGTTGCTCGGCGATAGCCACGAGCTTGCCTGCCATGAAGTGCTTGCCGTGCAGCTCAACCTGGCCCGCCAAGCCAACGGTCAGGAGGGTCTCGAAGACGGTCTCTGCCGGAAGCCCTTTGCGGATCAGGTCGATGGCGACCTTCTGCCATTGATCGGACAGCTGATCGCGGATTTCAGAAATATCGTTGCTCATTCCGGGACCATACAGGATCCCGCATCGGTTGTCGCGTTCCGCCCCTCACCCTGCGAAACTGTCATGTAGCTTACATAGAACGGTTCTAAGGCGAGATCGTCACATAAGACGGAGAAACCGATATGGACGAGCACAAGGGCCGCCTTCGCGCCAGCGAGCTGGAAGATTCAGGCGATGTCGGCGTGAATCCGACGCACAACATCACCATGGGCGAGATCATCGCGACCCGCTTCAACCGGCGCGACCTCCTGCGCGGCTCGCTCGCCGTGGCGGCCATTTCCGCAACCGTCGGTCATCGGGCCTTGGCAGCCAACGAGCAGCCGGTCAAGAAGGCCTCTAACCCGATATCCTTCGACTTCAAGGAAATCGAGGCGGGGGTCGATCATACGCATCATGTCGCCGAGGGCTACGACACTCAGGTCCTCCTGCGCTGGGGCGACCCGATCTTTGCCGACGCTCCCGAATTCGACCCGATGAAGCAAACGGCGGAAGCCCAGGCGCGCCAGTTCGGCTACAATACCGACTTCATCGGCTTCGTCCCACTCAACGGATCGGCCGATCATGGCCTGCTGGTGGCGAACCACGAATACACCAACGAGGAACTCATGTTCCCGGGCGTGGGCGTGCAGGATTCCAAGGATGCCAACTTCTCCAAGATGACCAAGGAGTTGGTTGACATCGAGATCGCGGCGCATGGCGGCGCCGTCGTCGAGATCCGCCGCGTGAACGGCCAATGGCAGGTGGTAAAAGACTCCAAGTACAACCGCCGCATCACCGCAGCGACCCCGATGGAGATCACCGGTCCGGCCGCTGGCCACGACCGCATGAAGACCTCAGCCGATGCCACCGGACGCAAGGTGAACGGCATGATCAACAACTGCGCCGGCGGCGTGACCCCTTGGGGCACCTGGCTCAGCTGCGAGGAGAACTTCAACGGCTACTTCTGGGGCAAGCTCGGCGATGACCATGCCGAGGCCAAGAACTACAAGCGCTATGGCCTGGGCACTCCTGCCTATGCCTGGGGTAAGTACTACGACCGTTTCGACCTGACGAAGGAGCCCAACGAGGCGAACCGCTTCGGCTGGGTGGTCGAGATCGATCCATTCGACCCGAACTTCGTGCCGAGGAAGCGCACGGCGCTCGGCCGCACCAAGCACGAAGGCGCAGCTGGCATCACCAACAGCGACGGACGCTATGTGGTCTATCTCGGAGACGATGAGCGTTTCGACTACGTCTACAAGTTCGTCACCGCCGGGAAGGTCGACACTCAGAATCGCGCTGCCAATCTCGGCCTGCTCGACGAGGGCACCCTCTACGTGGCCAAGTACAACCCGGACGGAACCGGCACCTGGCTGCCGATGGTCCACGGTCAGGGCCCGCTCACCGAAGCCAACGGCTTCAAAAGCCAGGCGGAGGTGCTGATTGAGACCCGCCGCGCAGCGGACCTCCTCGGCGCCACCAAGATGGACCGTCCCGAGGACATCGAGGCGAACCCGCAGACGAACCGCGTTTACGTCATGCTGACCAACAACACGCGGCGCAAGGAAGACCAGGTGGATGCGGCCAACCCGCGTGCCAACAACGCATTCGGCCACATCGTCGAGATGATGCCGGAGGGCGGCAACCATGCCGCAACCGTCTTCACCTGGGAGGTTCTGGTGAAGTGCGGCGATCCATCCGTCGCGGCGGTCGGGGCGACCTTCTCGTCCGATACCACCAAGAACGGCTGGTTCGGCATGCCGGACAACTGCGCCATCGACAGCCAGGGCCGCCTCTGGATCTCCACGGACGGCAACAACGCCAAGGCGACGGGCCGGGCGGACGGTCTCTGGGCCCTCGAAACCGAGGGCGAGCGGCGCGGCACGTCCAAGCACTTCTTCCGGGTGCCGGTTGGTGGCGAACTCTGCGGGCCGTTCTTCACGCCCAACGACGAATCCCTGTTCCTGGCCGTGCAGCATCCGGGCGAGGTCGATGAAGGTACGTCGTCCTTCGAGAACCCGGCCACCCGCTGGCCGGATTTCAAGGACAATCTGCCCACCCGCCCCTCCGTGCTCGTCATCACCAAGCAGGGCGGCGGCAAGATCGCCTGACGGCGTTCGGGTCACTGAAATAGTAACGACAAAGGAGCCCTTGTGGCTCCTTTGTTCATTCAGGCAGGATGAATGCCGAACGGGCGGCAGAGCGAATACCGATCAATTGTTCGACGATGGCTGCTCTCCTGCAGCCTTGAGGGAGAGTGGCGCGGGCGACGGGGCTCGAACCCGCGACCTCCGGCGTGACAGGCCGGCACTCTAACCGACTGAGCTACGCCCGCGCATTGCTCTCGCATCGCGTACCCGGGACGGGCGTTTCTCGCGATGGAGGCGCGCTCGTACCGGCGAATGGGCACGCTGTCAAATGGTGTTTGGATTATCCCCAGGAGGCACGCCACCGCGCTGGGAAATCAGTCCCGGGTGCTGATCGAGAAGACCTCGTAGCCCGCCCCATTGAGCACGCGGACGGATTCGATCTCGGGGTCGCGGGATTGAGGCCGCCGCGCCAGGGAGAACACCTTCAACGCCCGCTCCTTCGCCTTTTCGACGGAATCGGTGCGAACCAGGATCCGGCGGATAATGCCCCCGCCCGCCTCCTCCGAGGCCACGGATTCGATGCGATAGACTTCAACCACAGCTCCAGAACTCCATTGTCAATGCGGTCCCACCATCAAGCCCTGGTACGCTGCAGCTTGTCGAACCGCTTGATCAGGCGGTCGCGCTTCAACTTTGAAAGGCGATCAATCCAGAAGATCCCGTTGAGCTGATCGATTTCGTGCTGGAAGCAGACCGCCATCAGCCCCTCCGCCGCCTCCTCATGCTCCACGTTGTCCAAGCTCCTGTATCTCACCCGCACTCGGGCATGACGCTCAATCTCATCATTGACGCCCGGCATGGAGACACTTCCTTCCATGTGCCGGATCATCTCCGCGGAGGACGAGACGATCTCCGGATTGACCGAGATGTGGGGCTTTACATCGCCCTCCAGTTGAATCACCACGAGCCGTCGCATCACGCCGATATGGGGGGCCGTAATGCCGATCCCGGGGGCGGCATGCATCGTTTCCGTCAGATCCGCTGCCAACGCCCGAATCTCGTCGTTGATATCGACGATCAGTTCGGCCTTCTGACGCAGGCGGGGATCGGGGAAGCGGATGATCGGTCGGATGGCCACGCGGCAGCTCTCAGAACGCAACAGATAACAATCGAAACCGTGCTACTTGTAGCGACCGCCGCGCTGAAGCACTTCGATCTTGTAGCCGTCCGGGTCCTGAACGAAGAAGAACTGAGCCGGAGGCCTGCCGTCAAGCTTCAGCTCCTTCAGGGGCGTCGGGTTGAGACCAAGCGACTCGAAGCGGGCATGCTCGGCCTCAAGATCGTCAACGGACAAGGCGAGATGCCCATAGCCATCGCCCAGAACATAGGGGTCCGTACGGTCACGATTGACCGTGAGTTCCAATTCGAACTCACTCTCGGGATTGCTCAGGTAGATCAGCGTAAAACCTTCGAACGCCAAGCGTTCCACCACCGTGAGGCCGAAAGCCTTTTCGTAGAAAGAGAGAGAACGCTGCTCGTCGAGCACGCGGATCATCGAGTGAACGGCCTTAGCCACGGAATACCTCTACGCTGTTGATCGCTCCGCAGGCGCCCTGCAGGGACGATCCAGATATGACTTAGGGAGTGTGAGATAGCAGCAGGGAGGCCAGAACGAAAGAACAGCGACCCTCTCCCCTTTAACCCAACAAAAAGCCTTCCCCGGCCTGGGCCGAGGAAGGCAAGTTCGGGAGGAAGAAACGCTGACTGCTGGTCCCAACATCCACGAGGCGGGGTTGTTACGCTCCTGCGGCGTTCGACCACACCCTCCTGGGAGAGCCCACAGGATCAGTCAGAGCCTCAAACGTGGCGCAATCAAGGAAATTTGATGCCTGCCAAGGTTCGAAAGTGGAAAACTCAAAGGAACATTGATCAAGATGAACGCTTGATCTGGTACGGAGGCACCATTCCCCGCAACCCCTTGTCGCCTCCGCAGACTCACAGCCCCGTTCAGCCTGATGTGGACGGGGCTTTTTCTGGTCCGAAGCTCGACGGTTTAGATTACCGCTCAATCAGATCGGCAATGGCGCGGATGCGGTTGCGGACGTAGTCGGGCAGACCGGCACTGATGGAATTGCCGGAGTTGAACGAGCTTTTGCCCATCAGCACCTGCGCCGGAATGAGATTGCGCAGCACGGGAACGTTCTCAAACTCCTTTTTGCGCTCCAATACATCGGTCTCGACAGCCAAGGCCATGAACACCGTTGCGACCGTCCGGTTGGGATCGGCAGGATGCTCTTGGAGAATTGCGAGCAGCTTTCCGAACTGCATCACCTGGTTCACACTGAATATCGTCTGCTCCAACACCCCGGTAATGGGCGCTTCCAAACTTGTCAGCTTCGTGAGACCGGCACGGTCGATTTCCTCGGGCGGCAGCACGCGGATCTCGGTTTGGAACTCCATGAATTCCGAGATCTTCTTGCCCCCCTCCTCCAGCTTGTTGGCCAGTCGGATACCCACCGGTAGCTTGCCCTCAAGTGGATAGCGGGATTCGATGCACAGGCTCCCTGGAGCCTCGCACCAGCGACGATTCGGATGGCGATTATAGGTGCTCGAAGGATCCACCTGGGGCGCCGCCTGCTCAGCCGGGATGCGGCGGTGCTTGATCGACGGATCGATCTTTTCCAGCGTATCGAGACGTGCGAAGCGGGCAAGATCAACGGCGCCTGGCGTCTTGCCGATCAAGAACCGCGCCTCCACCACGTACATATGGAGCTTCTCGGTATACGATTTCGGAATACCGTGCACCGACACTTTGATGGTCGGCTCGATATAGTTCGGAAAGAGGCTCAGGAACTGCTTCTGCAAAGGCCGCTCGCGGCCCCAATCCTCGAAGCGGATCAGGCCTGTTCCAGGGTCGGTCAGCCTATCATCCCGGTGATCACTGAACACGATTGTCTGCGGCTTCAGCTTCGCCGGAGCAATGGCTGTGACAGACGGCACCTCCTCGATCCGGAACTCCTCCGCCATCAACCCTCCCACAGAAGCGAAAAGAGCCGCGGCCGCGAGCAGCGAGCGTCTGACAAAAACCTGCAATGCCATCAGTAAACCTGTCCGTTGCGCCAGAAGTAATCCGGATCGACACGCCTGGGCCTGCGGGGAGCATCATCCTCCCACCACCAGCGAAAGCCGCGCTCGGGCTCGATTTGGCGGCGTACGGGTGGAGCAGACTGGCGCGGATCCGCAAGCCAGCCCGGCCCCTGTGCGTAAGGTCCGTCCTCATAATAATCCGGACCTCCCCGGTCTTCCCCGTCACTCCACGGATCCGGGTTGCGGAACGCATAGACTTCCGATTGCGGCACGAGGCGGAACTGCGTTTCGGCCAGCCGTCCGAACCAGTTCAGGCGGAAATACTCCATGAAACCTTTTCGTCCGTCCGTCAGCCGGTCGCCGGTGTTCAGGTCGATCGGCATGGCGATGAGCTGCTTGGCCGCCTGCGGCGACGGTGGGTTGAGGGCAGCTTTCGGCGCGTGGTGCTCCCAGGCCGCCTGCAGGATCGACTGGAAGATGGGCGCCGCCACCTTGCCGCCTGTCTGTCCGCGACCGAGCGTGCGGCGCTTGCCATCGGCATTGTCATGTCCGACCCATACGGCAATCGCGACATCGTTCGTGAAGCCCACGAACCAGGCATCGTTCTCGTTGTCGGAGGTTCCGGTCTTGCCGGCGGCATAGGGAGCAAGCGCCTTCAGGGAACGGGCCGTGCCGCGCTCGAGAACGCCCTGCAGCATGCTCTTCAGCTGATAGAAGGCCGCGGCATCGGCAGAGCCCAGCCGTGCCAGCGAACGCGCCTTGCGGCTGTAAACAACCCGTCCACCCTCCTCCACCGCCTCGATGGCATGGGGAACCGGCATGGCACCCTCATTGGCAATTGCCGCATAGAAGGCTGCCAAGTCCAGCATCCGCACGGGCTGAGCGCCGAGCACAAACGGATAATGCGGCGTGCATTCGAGATAGAGCTGCGCCTCGACAGCGAGCTCGCAGACTCGTTTCAGGCTCTCGTCCGGAGAGGATTCGATGCCGCCGTCAAGCAGGCGCGCCGTCACGAGGTTCTTGGAATTCTCAAGGGCCCGGCGCAGGGTCATGATGCCGGAACGCCCGCCGTCGAAATTCTTCGGGCTCCAATAGTCACTTGGCCGTGCATTGGCTTCCCCGCCCACAGGCGGCAGTGTCAGCGGCGCGTCCCAAATGAGCGTATTGGGCTGCAATCCCTTCGACAGGGCTGCGAGGTATGTGAGCGGCTTGAAGGCGGAACCCGGCTGCCGATGAGCCTGTGTCGTCCTGTTGAGCTGGCTTAAGGGATAGGAGAAGCCGCCCGTCATGGCGAGGATGCGGCCGGTCTTGTTTTCGAGGACGACGGCGCCCCCCTGCACGGAGGGCGGGGTCCTCAAATCGGCACGAACCGCGCCCTTGCCCTTCTGCTCGACGAGTTGAACGCGCACCACATCGTAAAGCTTGAGTTCTCGACGGGCTGCCTCCCAGGCATCCAGCGGCAGAACGCGCCCATCCGCCAGCCCCACCCGCAGAATATTTGCGCCCGTTTTACGATCCTTGCCCTTCTCGATCACAACGGCTGCGGTCCAATGCACGTCGTAGAGCGGCAGGCGTACCGCCTCCAGGGCACGTCGCCACGCTGGCTTCGTGACATCCGCATCCTTGCCACCCTCAAGCTCCTTGACGGCTCCGGCAATGTTGGCCTCGGGGCCTTGGTATCGCTGCCGGCCGATGCTCAGCTCATAGCGGGCGAGTCCTTTCTGCAGAGCGACTTCCGTCTCCCGCTGCAGGGCCGCATTGATGGTGGTTCGCACCGTATAGCCGCCTGCGGTGAGACTCTCGATGTCGGCAAGCGCGCGCGCATCGCGGCTGACGTGGTCGACGAAGTAGAAACCCGTCGTGCGCCGAGTGCGCTCATAGGCCACCCGTTTTGGCAGGGACGCCACAGCCTGCTGCACCTGCTCGAGCTTCAGGAAGCCGTCCTCCTGCATGCGGCTCAACACATAGGCCATTCGCTCCTGGGCGCGCTCAGGTTTCGTATCGGGATTATAGTAGTTCGGCCCCTTGGCAAGACCGGCAAGTAGAGCCCCTTCGGACACCGAGAGCGCCTTGGCGCTCTTCCCGAAATAGCTTTGAGCCGCCATCTCGATACCCCAGGACGAGCGGCCGAGATAGATCGAGTTGAGGTAGATCTCGAGGATCTCAGCCTTGCTGAGCACCCCCTCGATTCGCGAGGCCATGATCATCTCGCGCATCTTGCGGTCATAGGTAACGTCGTCGCCCACGAGCAGGTTCTTTGCCACCTGCTGGGTGATGGTAGAGCCGCCCGCGGGACGTCCGGGATTGGTCATGTTTCCCATGAAGGCGCGGATCACACCGCGCTCGTCGATGCCCCGATGCTGGTAAAAGCGCTTGTCCTCCGCTGAAACGAAGGCCTGCCGCACGCTTTGCGGAATATCCGCCAAGGAAATCCAAATGCGCCTGTGGTCCGGTTCGAAGACTTCCGCAAAGCGCCTGCCGTTTCCATCCAGGATCACGCTGACGCCCGGCAGCTTCAGCCCCTTAAGCTTCCCCGCATCGGGCAGTCCGGCCACGGCCGCATTGTAATAAGAAATCACCTCGCCAAGATCGACCGGCGAAGGCTCAACCGTCTCCCCCTTGCAAAACTGACGGTAGCTCGCGTGGAGATCGTTGAAGCTCAACCCCTGGAGAACCTTCAGATCTCCCGTGACCGCCTGCGGATCGTCCATGGCCGTGGCAATGAGATCGTCGAGGTTGATGTCCTCGATATCGAAGGCCCGGCGCATGTAGGTGCAGCCGCTCTTGAGGATCTCAGACACCTCACCCTGATCCCGAGCAGGATCGAAGCTTGTCTTGACCGCCTCCGGATCGACAAGGACCTGGCTCAAGGTTAGGGCCGTTGCAAAAATCTTGACGAGGATTGCGCTCATTCCGCCGCCATCATCGGCTCATTCACCTCATGAGAAGATCTTCGATCCAGGCAAGCGGTCCTCACCTCGTTTCGGGACGAACCCTGCCTGAGCCTAGATGAATGGAAGCCAACCATCGCGGCCCGTTTGGACCAGTCATGACATGGAAATGGGGCGGCCGAGCTTACATCCCAGATGCAGGTGGCGCGGTCACGTCAATGTGTCTCACCCGCGTCCTACGAAAGGCATCTTCGTCGCCATCACCGTCATGGTCAGGACATTGGCATCAAGCGGCAGGCCGGCCATGTAGACCACGGCATCGGCCACGTGCTTGGGATCGATTCTGGGTTCCGAAGCCACGGTGCCATTCGGCTGCAAAACACCCTCGGTCATTCTAGCCGTCATGTCGGTCGCCGCATTGCCGATGTCGATCTGGCCGCAGGCGATGTCGTAGGCGCGTCCGTCGAGGGAGGTCGACTTGGTCAGCCCGAGGACCGCATGCTTCGTCGCCGTATAAGGCGCCGAAAGCGGGCGCGGGGCATAGGCTGAAACCGAGCCGTTATTGATGATCCGCCCACCTCGCGGGTTCTGGTCCTTCATGATCCGGAAGGCCTCCTGCGTACAGAGGAAGGTGCCGGTGAGGTTCGTGGCAACCACCGCCTGCCACTGCTCGAAGGGTATCTCCTCCAACGGCACGGCCGGTGAACCGATGCCTGCATTGTTGACGAGAAGATCGAGCCGCCCGAAAGTCTGCTTCGTGGCGGCAAAGAGCGCTGCGACCGAGGCGGGATCCGTCACGTCGGTCGGAACGATGAGCACGGAGCGCTCATCAGCACCGACTTCCCGTGCAGCGTCCTCGAGGGCCTCCCGGCGCCGCCCTGCCATCACCACGGCATAGCCGGCCTTCGCGAGCCCCTCACAGATGGCTCTGCCCACACCGGTGCCGGCCCCCGTCACGATCGCAATTCTGGAGCGTTCCGCCATGATGCCCTCCTCAGTGTATGGCCACGTCTGACATGAGAGATGCATCTAGGGGCCGGAACGGCAAGGACACACCCGAGGGCTACACACAGCTTTCGATCCCATGTCGGCCAGAAGCAGTTCGGGCGGCTTGAGGGAACCAGCCAAGCTTTTCGGCGTTCGCATGGTGCTACTCGGAAAGGAATCCGTCATGCGCAATCATGTCCTAAATTCGGCAGCTCTGTTGACCCTTCTGGCCCTTCCTCTCGCCGCCTGCCAGAGCGGCACGACCGCAGGCGCCGCCGGAGGCGCAGTCACGGGCGCCATCGTCGGCGGTCCGGTTGGCGCCGTGGTCGGCGGTGTCGCCGGTGCAGCGGTGGGCGGCGTGCTCACGGCCGAGGAATCGACCCGGGTCCGCAGCTATGTGGTTGCCGAGCGCCGTCCCTCGATCCGCGTGTCTGATGAGGTGATCGTCGGCCAGCCCCTGCCGCCCCGCGTCAGGCTCTACTCCGTGCCGCCGACCGTCGGTCTGCGCAACAACTACAGCTACACGGTCGTGAACGACCAGACCGTGCTGGTCGATCCGCAGACCCGGACGGTGGTTCAGGTCATCGAGTGATCGACAACACCTTTAGAAACCAGAAAGGCGGCTCTCACGAGCCGCCTTTTCTTTTGAGTTCGATCCTTGCCGGATCAGTCGTCCATATCCAGGTGGGTCATCAGAATCTCTCTTTTTCCGGCGTGGTTTGCGGGGCCGACGATGCCCTCCTGCTCCATGCGCTCCATGAGCGAGGCGGCGCGGTTGTAGCCGATCTGGAGGCGACGCTGGATGTAGGAGGTGGACGCCTTCTTGTCTCTGAGCACCACGGCCACCGCCTGGTCGTACAGGTCGCCGCTGGGGGAGCCGAACTCGCCCTGGTCGAACACCGCCGTGTCGGGCGCAGCCCCGCCCTCGTCCTCTTCCGCCGTCACGGCCTCGAGGTACTGCGGCCGGCCCTGGCGCTTGAGGTGCGCCACCACCTTCTCCACCTCCTCGTCCGAGCAGAACGGCCCGTGCACGCGGGTGATCCGCCCGCCGCCCGCCATGTACAGCATGTCGCCCTGGCCCAAGAGCTGCTCGGCGCCCATCTCGCCTAAGATCGTGCGGCTGTCGATCTTCGACGTGACCTGGAACGAGATCCGGGTCGGGAAGTTCGCCTTGATCGTGCCGGTGATCACGTCCACGCTGGGACGCTGCGTCGCCAGGATCACGTGAATGCCGGCCGCGCGGGCCATCTGGGCCAGGCGCTGGATGGCGCCCTCGATCTCCTTGCCGGCCACCATCATGAGATCCGCCATCTCGTCGACGATCACCACGATGTAGGGCAAGGGATCGAGCTCCATCAC
>NZ_JACHWB010000013.1 GCF_014191055.1 Microvirga lupini | reverse complement strand
TGGAGCAGCCCGGTAGCTCGTCAGGCTCATAACCTGAAGGTCACAGGTTCAAATCCTGTCCCCGCAACCAATACACAAAACCCTCGAATGGCTCCCCCTTCGAGGGTTTTTGCTTGTCTGGAGCCTGACACCCTGACCGCGCGAACCGCGCCCGTTGAGCAAAGGGACAGGATGCGTGCTAAACTGTGGCTCTCTCGATTTGCAAAGGATATACCACGATGCAAATGGACTACGGAGGCCGAAGCTCCACGACGGGTGTTGGTCGGGTATGGACCCCGATGATTAGGCTAGCTGGCCTGCTTCTATTGGCAGTGGCCCTCCTGGCAATGATGATTGTCGGGCTCTTCCTCGTGCTGCCTGTCATGCTGGTCGGCGGACTCGCTCTGTCCATCTATATCCGGCGCCAAGTGCGGCGAGAGCAACAAAGGCAATCTCAGGAGGGTGTGATCGATGCGGAATATACTGTCATTGAACGCGCCCAAGGATGAAGGTGTCGGCCGCGTCGGATGACTGACTAATCTTGAACTCGGGTCTTCCTGTACCCACATTCCAGTCATCGGGGTCCGGGCCCCTCTGGCAGCCTTCCTCTGGCTGCGATGTCGGACTCTCTCACCTGAGGAGCACTTGCAAGCGTGCTCCGCATCTGGGAGACGAGCGTGACGTCTTACTCGTGCACCCACTCATTTAGCAGCACTTCCTCCCGAGCGGCTGGAATCCGTACGCGCCTCGACGCCCTAGCTCGATTCCTCGACAGCGCTATCCCGCTCATGTGCTGGGTCGGCGATGTGTTCTACCGCTCGAACCTGCGCAACATGGACCCTCTCCGCGAGCACCTGGACAAGGACGTCCGGTTCCAACCCACTTCCAGCGTTCTCTGATAGTGTCGTTCAGAAAGCATAGACATGAACAACCCTAATGCCGCACCCAACTTTCGCAATCTTGCGATCGTGGCCGCGGTCGTTGCCTTACTGTCGCTGTTCTACTTCCAGGACACGTCAGGTCCCGGCCCCGATCAACTCCCCTACTCGGCCTTTGTGACGGCCGTCGATCAGGGAGAAATCCACTCCGTCACCATTCGGGGCCAAGAGGTCGTTGCCGAACGCTCCACAGGCGAGCGCATCACGACCTATGTCCCGCAAGGTGCCGGTCTGATTGCCCAGCTGCAGCACAAGGGCGTGGTGATTAAGGCTGAGCCGCCGCAGCAGCCGAGCCTGCTCAGCAGCCTGCTGTTGTCGCTGCTGCCATTTGCCCTGATGATCGGTTTCGTGGTCTGGATGTCCCGCAGGGCGATGGGCCAGCAGGGCGGAGGCGGCGGATTGCTGTCGGTCGGCAAGTCTCGTGCACGTCTGATGAAGCCGGAAACGCCTGTCACCTTTGACGACGTGGCCGGCATCGACGAGGCGAAGGAGGACCTTCAGGAGGTGGTGGAGTTCCTGCGCGATCCGCAGAAGTTCCAGCGCCTGGGCGGCCGCATCCCCCGTGGCGTGCTGCTGGTGGGCCCTCCCGGCACCGGCAAGACGCTGACCGCTCGTGCGGTGGCCGGCGAAGCCAACGTGCCGTTCTTCACCATCTCGGGCTCCGACTTCGTCGAGATGTTCGTGGGCGTCGGCGCCTCCCGCGTGCGCGACATGTTCGAGCAGGCGAAGAAGAACGCCCCCTGCATCATCTTCATCGACGAGATCGACGCGGTCGGGCGCCATCGCGGCGCGGGTCTCGGCGGCGGCAACGACGAGCGCGAGCAGACCCTCAACCAGCTCCTTGTCGAGATGGACGGGTTCGAGGCCAATGAGGGCGTGATCATTATTGCTGCCACCAACCGGCCCGACGTGCTCGACCCGGCGCTCCTGCGCCCGGGCCGCTTCGACCGCCAGATCGTGGTGCCCAACCCCGACGTGGTCGGCCGCGAGAAGATCCTGCGCGTGCATGTGCGAAAAGTCCCGCTGGCGCCCGACGTGGACCTGAAGGTGATTGCGCGGGGCACCCCCGGCTTCTCGGGCGCGGATCTGATGAACCTGGTCAACGAGGCGGCCCTGCTGGCGGCGCGGCGTGGCAAGCGCATCGTGACCATGCGCGAGTTCGAGGACGCCAAGGACAAGGTGATGATGGGCGCCGAGCGCCGCACCCTGGTGATGACCGACGACGAGAAGCGCCTGACCGCCTATCACGAGGCGGGACACGCCGTGGTGGCGCTCAATGTGCCGGCCACCGACCCGGTGCACAAGGCCACGATCATCCCGCGCGGCCGGGCTCTGGGCATGGTCATGCAGCTGCCCGAGCGGGACAAGCTGTCGATGAGCTACGAGCAGATGACCTCGCGTCTGGCGATCATGATGGGCGGGCGCATTGCCGAGGAGATGATCTTCGGCAAGGACAAGGTCACGTCAGGCGCCCAGTCGGACATCGAGCAGGCGACGCGTCTGGCCCGCATGATGGTGACCAAGTGGGGCTTCTCGCCCGAGCTGGGCACGGTGGCCTATGGCGAGAACCAGGATGAGGTGTTCTTAGGGATGTCCATGGGGCGCCAGCAGAACATCTCCGAGGCGACGTCGCAGAAGATCGACTCGGAGGTGCGTCGTCTGGTGGAGGACGGGCTCAACGACGCCCGCCGGATCCTGACCGAGAAGCGGCACGAGCTTGAGGCTCTGGCGCGCGGGCTTCTGGAATACGAGACGCTGACGGGCGAGGAGATCCGTAACCTGATGGACGGCCAGCCGCCGGTGCGCGACACCGGAGAGGCGGCGACCCCCAGCCGCGGCTCGACCGTGCCCACCACCCGCCCAGGACGCCCACGCGAAACCGACGGGGGGCTAGTCCCGCGCCCCCAGAACTGAGGGAGCAGTTCGTCGAGGCACTTGGGTGCTGGATCCAAGCGCCTCGACTGCTTCTTCCTCAGCATTTCTCCGCTTAAGAGAATATCCCGAATGCAAGGGATCAAGGGCCGACCAAGCTCGTATACCTCTGACGGAACCATAAAATCTGAACAGCTGCGGCCGATGCAGAAGCGCTGAGCCGCTACGATTGCCCTGGCTGGAACCTGCGATCGATCTCGAGGTCCTTACGACCACTCTGCTCGACTTCGTTAGAGCACATCAAGCTTGGGCGTCCGTCATTATCGGTGCACTCGCCTTCGCGGAGTCCCTAAGCCTTCCTCTCTTTTCTCGTTCCTTCAACCGTTCTGCTTCTAGGGATTGGCGCCCTCATCGGAGCCAGCAGATTAGAATTCTGGCCTATCTGGTTGGGAGCAGTCGTTGGGGCGGTTCTCGGAGACTGCATATCCTATGCTATCGGATACCGGTTCAAGCATGCCGCCCTTCGTGTCTGGCCACTGTCCCGCCACACCGGTCTTGCCGTTCGCGACAAGCAATTCTTTTCACGATGGGGTGCATGGGGTGTCTTCTTCGGGCGCTTCATCGGCCCGCTGCGGGCCGTAGTGCCCCTGACGGCAGGCATCTTCACCATGCCCATGCTTCTGTTCCAGATGGCGAACATCGCCTCTGCGCTCGTTTGGGCCTTCGTGATGCTCGCGCCGGGCGCTGGGCTGACCGCATGGGCCAAGTAGTGGTCCGGGAGGTCGGCACCACCTTCAACTTCATCTGGCCCGACAAGCCAGTTGTTTATGCCTCGACTGCGCAAACTATTTGCCCTTGATCGGCTCGTGCAGAAATTCGAGCAGGCACGATCGCCGCACGAGCCAAGCGGCTGCTGGCATGATCCATACAGCTCAAGAAAATTCGTCCGACGCCGAATTAAGGTCTCAAGCAGCTTCGTATTCCTCACATGAACGACTCAAAGCGCATGGATGTGATTGGGCTGCTCGGTCCCCTGCGGCGCTACGCCCGCTCCCTGGCACGGGACGAGGCTCAGGCCGAGGGCCTTGTTCAGGACGCGCTCGCGCGCGCTTATGAACGGCAGGGCTCGTTTCGGCCTAACGGCAACCTGCGCGGCTGGCTGCTCTCCATCGTGCACAATGCCTTCATAGACAGCCGCCGCCGCTGTATCGCAGAGTTCCGCCTTTGGAGCGCTGGCCGCCGAGCTGGCCGACATTGCGGCGCCTCCTGAACAGGAAAGCCGGGTATGGCTTCAGCAGGTCCAGGCCGCTTTCATGAGCCTGCCTGACGAGCAGCGTGCCGCCCTGCACCTCGTGGCCATCGAAGGCTTGTCCTACCAGGAAGCCGCCGATGCAGATCAGGCGGAACCCCAGCAGGTGGCGGCTGAGGACCTTGGGGACGCCGGCGGCGATTTCGGCTTTGAGGAAGACATTTAGCCTAGGTGAGCAGCCTCCTCAATTACGGCCCTGCCTAAGCTGCCCGACATAAATCTAAATGCCGTTCTGCCAGCGATGCTGCCGGCAGAAATATAATTTAAGGGATCGATTGTGCATCGTTAGGTGCAACAGCTACCCCACCTCAATAAGACTTTCTCAAACTGAAACTCAGATGATAAAAAAGTCTTTGTAAGTGAGGGAGAGGCCCTTCTTCAACTGAGCAAACTCAACCGCAGCCTTTAAGCCTGATCCATCAGCATCGTAGCTAAGCACACCTGTCTTTTTATTATAGACTAGATAGTCGTTCCGATCATTGGCGACGTCGCTGACAGTAAAGAACTTTTTGTTCAGCTGCTTGGGATCTGAAAGGTTTCCGCTCCCGAGCTTCTTGAACACGGCATTGTCGAGCCAGAGGCTATCATATTTTACATTGAAATCCGTGATTCTATCGAAGTTCACCTTGCGGTCGGTGGTCGAAGTTCCGAGCTTGGAGTCGAACACGAATACATCACTACCTGCAGCACCGGAAAGGCGGTCGCAGCCAAGCCCACCGTTGATAGTGTCATTGCCGGAACCGCCATTGACCTTGTCATTTTTGGTGCCGCCATGAATCCAATCGTTTCCTGAGTGCCCCCAAAGTGAGTCTTCTCCTGCCTCGCCATAAAGCGTGTCATTGCCGAAGGCGCCATGGATACTGTCGTTTCCACCTCGTCCATATACTGTGCTATTGGCGAACTGCAGGTGTGCGTTGGCTCCAGTGCCAAGTCTAATAGTGTCATTGCCAGGAGTTCCAAACAGGGTGAAGTCCTTCGGCTCGCTAGGTGTGGTAGGCGGCACATCCGAAACCAGTACGTAATTACTAAGGTCTGAAACGCTCGCTTCGCCAAAGTACAGGTACCGCCCAACTGTCGACACTGGAGTCTTCAGCAGGAATGTTACCTGTCCGCCCTCGCCTAGCGAGAGCCAGGAGTCGTCAAGATGATCAAGCGGAGCCTTGCTAGGGTCATAGATGTTTGCGCCGGAAGTTCCCTGTAAGTTGGTATTCCATCTTAGGGGATCGTTTGGTCCAAGCGGTGTCTGAAAGCCGGGCTGGAATAAGACCCCGCTTGAGCTGAAGTCAAAGACATTCTCTACTGAAGTGCTTGGTACAGTTGCCCCGTCGGCAACGAACGTGTTCATGATCTTCACGAAATCCAGGTCCATTCCGGAGTAGGTTCCTGGACTACCGGAAATAACATTGTCATCCTTGATTGTGATTGTACCTATGGAGCTGAGGCCGCTTTGACTGAGATCAACTCGATAGATGTCAGTATTGTTGACCCGACCAATCAAAACAGGCGTAAGACGAACAGTAGCCATTTGATGTCCTTGCCTAAAGAGTGCAGCAGACTATTTTCGCCCTCACTCGTTTCATACTTGATAATACATGAGACTTTCACCGATGGCGTAGCAAATAAGGATTATAGATATGATTAGAGTTGAACAATCCTATAGAGGTAACGCTCTTCTAATAAGCATCACTTTTGATGATATGAGAGGGCAGTGAAGCAAATTCTTGAAAAAATACATCAGTGAAGCCGACCGAGACATAGATCCTTGATCAAATCGACTTCTATTAAACTGTTTTCATGATGAAAAGCGCCCTTTATGAGCGCTGCCACATGAGGATCCAAGCTGGTTCGATTTGTCTGTGAACAGAGTTCACGATTGGCTTAATGAGCGCCGAGTAGGTCAGCCTCTACTTGCGGCAGTGAATTGAAGTAGGCTGATCGTGTGTCCTCGATAGTCAAAGCTTGAATGAATCTTCCATTCGCTGATTTTTCCTGCCTGGCGAAGACCGGACAGGACTTAACTAATCTCGTCATTCATCTTGCCTGATTCATCTCTGGTGCGCATGACGCTAAAGTCCGGTTAAGACCAGGATTGGACGCAAGTCTCCCTTAATTCCTATTGGGAGCCTATATTAATCCGTAGAACACGAGCAGAGAAAACCTCATTGGAGGTACTGCAAATACATTAATACATGTCGATCCAACATACCTAGAGCAGACCTAGGAGGTATAGACACAGAACCGCGGCTCACTCACTGTTGTATCTAACCCAACCCATGCATGGTGAGGCTGCTATATGAGCCAAGTCGCCACGGTTCGCACGCTCTGGATCGGCATCAAGTCGGAAAGGCCACTGAAGCGGATCAGTTCTTATGTCGGGTCCCCTTCAAAACGCATCCTTGATCTCATGCTCGCCCTGAGCCTGCTAATCACTCTCAGCCCTATTATTCTGATCATCGCCTTAGCTATCAAATCCACGAGCCCAGGCCCTATTTTCTTTCGACAACTGAGGTATGGCGCCCGCCAACGACCATACGTCATCCTAAAATTTCGCTCGATGTATCACACCCAACAAGTCGAACATGAGGTAAGGCAGGCCACACAGGGCGACCCTCGTGTAACTCCCATTGGCCGGTTCCTGCGGAAGACAAGCCTGGATGAGCTGCCGCAACTGTTCAATGTAATTCGTGGTGAGATGTCCATCATCGGCCCGCGTCCTCATGCTGTGTGTCATGATGATCATTACATGCGCAGGATTCCGCAGTACGCGCGACGTTTCTGCGTCAAGCCTGGCATTACAGGGCTTGCTCAGGTGTGCGGTGCTCGTGGAGAGACCAGAACAGACGGCGACATGCAGCGGCGTATCGACCTCGATATTTATTACATCGAGAATGGATCTGTGCTGCTTGATATGAAGATTCTGATCGCGACGGCGCATGAAGTTTTCTTCTCTGCTAACGCATACTGATGAAGTCGGAGAGTAAACTGCGCCTGAAAGACGAATTCATGTCTATCAAGCGCCAAGTTAATATCGCGTCGCACCGTAGCGGGCTCCACCGTTTCAGATTGCAAGAAACAACCCTTCGATATTTAATACGGATAAGTCCGATGACAGATGTTGAAAAGCAAGACAGGATCAACTTTCTTAGGCTCTTGCTGATCATCGGGTTGGTATTCCTTCACTATGGAACTTTCCCAGGCTCCAACACATCGCCTTATGTCGACACCATCGGTCCAGAGGATGCGGCATATCCCTTGGCGTCCTTCATAAACCGCTACTTCGTTTTTGTTTTCTACAGCGCGGTGCCGCTGCTTGGGGCTATATCTGGTTATCTCTTCTTCAAGAGCGCATCGGGTGACTTGGGCTTCTTCCTGAAGCGTCTTCGCAGCAGGACATTCTCCATTCTTCTGCCCATGATTTCGTGGTGCGCAATCATCCTGACGATCTTCATGATGATCAGGATCATTTCACCGAGTTCTCCACACTTGGCAATGATCGATTATGATCTCGGCAATTTCGGTCTTAGTCAGCTGCTCAATAGTCTGGTCGGCATCACACGGAGACCGATCAACTTCCAGTTCTGGTTCTTGCACGACCTATTCATGACAGTGCTGATCTCGCCTGTGCTCTATATCCTGCTGCGCAAGATTCCATTCATTGGCCTGTTCGGAATTATGGCCATCTGGTTGATCGGCATCGATCTTCCGCTCTACTTCAGAACGGATGTTCTGTTCTTCTTCTACCTTGGCGCTCTGATACGCATGCGCAGTTGGGATTTGGACTTTATCCGCCCACAGACGGCTCTGCTCGTAATGGCCGTCTATCTCCTGCTTGTCGGTTTCCGTGCAATCGCACCGCACTTCCTGGTCGAGGGTAGTCAGATTGGAAGTTTTGTCTACGGACCGGGGACGCGAGGACTACGTGTTCTCGGAATCGTCGCCTTCTGGGGTTGCGCTCCATACCTGATGAATAATCCGCTGGGCCGCCGCATCACCGCACTTGGCGCGCTTGCCTTCTTCTTACACTCCGTCCATTGGCCACTTAACCAGTTCATCAAGGCTAGCCTCTCGAATGTCATCACTATCGGTGGCGAGACTGGTCTTCTGTTTAATTATTTTGCGACCACATTTTCTACCCTCGTTGTGGCCTTCAGTATCGCGTGGGCTATCAATGCTTTGTCGCCTTCCCTCTTCTCGCACTTAAGCGGCGGACGCTCATTCACAAAACCTGCGAAGAATCAGTTCTCAGAACCTGCAGGTATAATAAGCTCTAAACCGATTAATCCTCAGCAAACCTCTTAGAACTGCAGTATCCCATTGTGCATATCGGCTAATAACTTACTGGTCTGACCAAGGCTTCCATGAGAGATGTGGCTAGCGATCCTATGCTCGCTGCCCGGTGCTTAAGGTAGCGGCAGATCGGAGATCAGTTCAAAGTTTTCTCTGCTCTCCTCGGCGTCATGTCCTCGAGCGCCGCTTAAGGGTCTCTCATCACCTGCGTTCCGCCTGGATAACCCATCCAAGTCAGCATGGCTTGGTTGCAAACTATACCTGACGTGAACAGAAAGCCTCTGCTATCTCCATCCATAGTGATCTGAACAGGATGGTGTTCCGAGGCACTATACGTGATAGAACGGCAGTTCCTATAGGAGTCTTGGTTGAGTGCAGAGCAGTGACTGCCTTTCTGCTTGCATCCCCCTGCCCTCGCCACTGGATGTCCTTCATCCCTTATTTCGCTCACGGCGAGATTGAGGATGATAACGAGCGTGCCGTGCAACTGCTCGTCAGATAAGGACCCTAAGAGCCCTAATGCGGATGGTTACATCACGGGTATGATAACCCGCACGTAACATGCTGGGCATTCTCAGGTACCGATTTTAGCAAGACAGGATCTACAATCCTCAAACTAATTTGCCTGTCCATGCGCAGACTCTGAGCATCGCTACTATCTATATGTCATAAGGCATTTCAACCTAGGACTGTGTGCGGTCATGGCAGAACGGGAACAACCCATATGCCAGAAGTCATAATGTAGACATAATTAGACATTCTTAAACAGTCGAGTTCAGTATTGAGCTGGACTTTAATCTTAATATACAAACAAATAATCTTATTGTTCTCAATAATACTTGAGAAACAAAAAAATATAGGGGTACTAAGGTGGCAACCAATATTATTTGGGTCGCAAAGAACGGTCGCGCTGGGGCTCTAGGAACAGAATCCTCTCCACTCGCAAGCATTCAGGAAGCTATCAATAAAGCAACGCCAGGCACGACCATCATGGTCAAGGGTGGCGTCTATACGGAGAACGTGAAGTTCAGCAAGGGCGGTACGGCGAGCGCACCAATTACACTGGTGTCAGCCGATGGTCCCAGTAAAGCTGAGATCAAGCCGGCGAGCGGAAGTGCCGACACTATCCGTGTCCAAGCTCCGGCAAACTACATCACCATCGACGGCTTCAAGGTCTATGGTCCGTCATCCAAGGACTCGGTCCATATCACCTCGTCCGACAATATGACGAAAATTTCTACTGGCATCACGATCCAGAACATGGAAATCCTCGCCACCAGCGGCGACGGCATCAAAGTCAGCCAGGGTGACCACATCAAGATCCTCAACAACAAGGTCTCGGGATCGACCAGCGAGCAAGGTATCGACCTCGTCGGAGCCACACATTCCGTCATTTCGGGCAATGACGTGTCGGGCATCGCCACGATGGCAGCCATTCAGGTCAAAGGCGGCTCGTACGATATCGAGATCTCCTACAACAACGTCCACAATACCGGAAAGTGGGGCTTTCTGGTCGGCGGCGTCACCAGCCCGTCAAGCCTTCTGCCAGGCACGACCGACTACGAAGTCAAAGATGTGCGGATGTTTGGCAACGAGGTAGATGGATCTGCTGCGCAAGCCGTTCGCGTCATGGGCGGTACAAACGTCAAAATCTCTGGCAACTGGTTCCACGATGTCGGATCCAGCAGGTTCATCGACGTGCTGGCAGCAGCTGACCAGCATGCTGCCTGGGTCAGCAAAAACGTGACATTTGAGAATAACAGCTTCGACCGGACCAGCTGGCTCACGGTTGAGAGTGGCAACCCCCAACCGATTCAGTCCGGCAATATCACAAGTGGCGTCGCACCGGCTGGGTGGGCTGATAACAGCGGGATCGCACCGTCGACCCCAACTCCTGCGCCCATTCCTTCGACGCCAACGACCACCACTCCAAGCACTCCGCTTCCGACGGAGACAACGAAGCTGCCGATGGCTCGTGACGACAAGGCTTCGACGAGTGTCGGCACGGCGGTGAAGATCGACATCCTGGCTAATGACGATGCGATTGCCTGGGCCAATGCGAAGATCACCAATCCCCTCTATGGAACGTTGAAGTCTGGCGGAAACGATACAATTGTCTACACTCCAAAGACTGGTTTCAAAGGGGTCGATACGTTCAAATACACCCTGACGGATGCCGATGGCCATCAGTCGACCGCGACCGTGACTGTCGACGTAGGCGGCACGACCATCACCAAGACGTCTTGGGCTGACTACTTCCTGCTCTGATAAGACCTGCTGCGGCTGAAATTGTCCAAGGATCAATGTCTCATAAATCCCTTGGTTTTTCAGCCGCAGCCCTTCTGGTAGGGTTCTCTCACTAATAAAAGAGGACCAAGTACCGACTTGATCAACAGCGGTGATAAACGCACTTTGCTCTGGCGATGGAGAGCTCAGTGACGAGCGGAGGGCGCTCGAGCTACCGTCCTCGGCCGACGCAGGTAGCCGAACCGCATGCTTTCACCCGCGACCAAGCCAAACAAACTTTGCGCCAAGTGGCTCGGTTTTTTCGACGGCAGAAGGCGTTCATCACCATCACGACTCTTGCGATTGCCCTCACGACAGCTGCAATGAGCTATGCTCTTGCTCCTGTCTACACGGCAACCGCCGCCATCGTTGTAGAGCGTAGTCGTGATCCATTGCTGCGCGACGAGAGGGAGCGCCCAGTCGCAGCCATTGAGCTTGCGAACGATCTGCGTGACATCATTCGGTCCCGCCCTGTCATCGAGGCCGTGGTCGATAAGCTGCGGCCTCATGAGAGGCCGCGCCGTCAATCCAATGTGATGACGGCAGTCTTCGAAACTCTTGACGATCTCGGCCTCTTCAGCCTGCCGCCCTTGAGAGAGAGATACATCAGGCGCTGGACCAAGTCTCTCTTGGTTGAGGCAGACGGGGATTACGTGACTATCTCCCTAGAGGATGAGGATCCGGAGATAGCCGCGGCTGTGCTCTCCTCTGTCGTTGAGGCCCAACAACGTCGATACGTCGACGTCCTGCGCGCTTCTCACGGCTCACAGTTGCGGAGGGTGATGTTGAGCAGGGTTCAAGCCGACATGGCCGCCCTGCGTGGAACTCTGGCGAGTTTGAGCGCCCCCACCGCAAATTCAAGTGGCTACACGGTCGCTCTGGCTCAACTGAGCGCGATTCGGAGCATGATTTCGGACTCAGAGGATCAATTCTCATCCTTCCGAATCAGGCTCGGTCCGGACCACCCCGAGACGATCGCCGCAAAGCACACCAGCGATACATTGAGGGAGAACCTCTCGGCACTTGCACAAGATGTGCAGACACTCGAAAGAACTGCAATCCGTTCGGAGGAGATGCAACTTCTGATCCGCTTCTTCGCCGAGGCCGTAGATGCAGCCCGCAAGAATCTGGATAAATCAGAACTCCACGAAAGATCGGATACGCGCACGGTCAGCCTGCGCATTGCCGAACAAGCCCTTCCTCCGATCGCACCGGATGTGAGCCGGATCCTGCAGCTGGCAATCGGCTTCGCCGCAGGACTTATCTTCGCCGTCGGAGCTGCCATCATCCGCGACCGGCTGAGTTCGTCTCTTACATCGATCGAGGATGTCGAGAACATCTTGCAAAGCCCCGTACGCGTGGCTCTAGGCAGCAATCGCAATTTGGCTCGAAGCTTCCGCTCCTACAACTGATAGTTTCAAGCTTTCCGAGGGAGAACTCGCTATGAGGTTAAGGGTTAAGAGCGGCGTTCCCTCAAAAGCGCGGAAGATGCGCTGGCTCGCGCCTGTGGCTGCTGGTGCAGCTGTCCTAATCGCCGGCCATGTAGCCTACAGCTTCGCTTATTACATCAGCAATCTGGAATTCGGCTCCAAGGAATTCGCCGATGGCTTCGAGGGCGGTGATCTTTCTGCTTGGCAGGCCGGAGAGACAGAATTCTGTTGCGACCACTCCGCCACGGTTATTTCCAATGGAGCCAGGGAGGGCAAGCGTGCCTTAAAGGTTAGTCTTGCTCCTGAGGATCCTCGCGTCGCCGGCAGCAAGCGTGCGGAGGTGAGGCTCAAGGCAGTTGGACTCGGGGAAGAGCGCTGGTACGCCTTCAGCCTCTTCGTACCCGAGGGATGGCATCCAATTCCAGAAGCGGCAACGGTCGCACAATGGCACGCGGTCGACGATAAGCTTCTAGGCGAGGCTGGACGTGCTCCTCCGCTGCGCCTCGTGATCAAGGACGACCAGCTATCGATAGCCAGCCATTGGGACAGTCGACGAATCTCAGGTTTCCCATTTCTACGAGCAGCGCCGGAAGGAGGAGCCATACTTTGGTCGGCTCCACTGAAGCGTGGCGTCTGGACGGATTGGGTTTTCCGCATCCACTGGTCCTATGGCGATGATGGCGTTGTAGAGATTTGGAAGGACGGGGCGTCCATTGCCAGGCAAGGAGGGCCAAACGCTTACAACGATTGGTTGGGGCCATTCTTCAAGCTTGGAATCTATGTTCCCCATTGGAATAAGCCGGGAGCTATATCACCGATCGAGCGGCATGAAATTATTATCGACCGGGTGCGACAGAGCACTCAGCCGCTCCTGCCGGATAATCATGATATGTCGGCAAATGTACGATCGGTTGACGACTAGAACGCCAATTCCAGCCTAGGATCTATCGTCAGGATAGTTCCGGGTCCATCCTCTCGCAGATCGCATCACGCGTGTCGCCGTCAACTTTTGCGCGCAATGCCTCGGCCGATTGCTTCGGATGTGTCCTTAGCGCCGCTCGGGTGGATAGGCCTCACCACCGATACGACACCGACCATGAAGTAAGTCATGGCAGCGAAGTAGTTATAAGCCATGAAGTCCACGAACAGCCCGTTGACGAGAAGGCTCACCAGCACCGCCAGGACGTAGAGTGAGAGCCTGCGCGTGAACATGGACGCTGCAGGAGAACGATAGATCCGCCAGAGGGTACAAATGCAGGCTCGGATGGCCAGGAAATAAAATGAGATGCCGACTATGCCTGTGAGTACGGCGATGTGCAGGAACTCGAGGTGGGGGATACCAATACTTGCAGCCCATTCCGCGCCGACTTCGCCAATGCCCGTAAGATAGTCGGTCTTGTAGTCACTGAAGGCATAGCGCCCGAACCCAACCCCGGTGAGCGGAAACGCTGCGATCATTTTTCCAGCAGTCGCGAAGAGAGCGATTCGATTATATATCGGCTCCATCTCCTCCATTCGGGCCATGAGGGCGTCCGTGTCCATAACTAGTGGGACCACAATCGCACCAAGTAAGAGTCCCAAAATGGTCATAAGCCCAAAAAAAGGCCTGATCCTCCTGTCGCCTAGAAAGATCACGACCAGACCTGCGCCCACTCCAACCAAGGGAGAGCGCGTCAGGGCGAGAAGGATCCCTCCAAACATCGCTCCGAAGCAGCCCAAGAAGAAAAGACGCAGCATTGAGTTCTGTGAAATTGAGAACTGCGCGAGAGTTAGAATAGCCATTCCCCCCAGCACAGAGCCATACTCGGCGGCATTGCCGAAGGTCCCCGTGGTGCGGCCTTCGTGAATGACTTCAAAGTACTTCGGCGTAAACCACTGCACACGTAGAAAATATTGAAGGATGCCGATGAAGACGAGAAGGATACCCGTTAACGTCATCAGTCGTAGGAGACGCAACACATCAAGCTCAGTCCAGTCGATCCTCCGTGCAATGAGTATCGACAGCCATGGCATGAGATAGCATTGGAAGATCAGAGCCACATCGCTGCGGACAATCTTCATGTCTTTCGAAGGAAGCGTCGTCAGGAATGATGCGAGAAGCACACCGAGAAATGCAAGCACGATCCATTCCAGGCGATTCAGCGGACGGGACAGCGGCGAACGGGTCAGCGCATGGAGGATCATCAGGCCGATCAGCAGCAGGAAAAGTCCCCTCTCGGCGGTGAGGAACGGGACACCCGCCGCTAGGTTGTTGGGAAACACGAACAGCACCGGCTGCCCCAGTAACCAGAGCATGGCCAAGATTTTGGTTTCCATGAGCAGCAGGCAGCCTAATACAATGACGCCGAGGACGACGACAGTGAGAACCCAGTCGGCCGAACCTATGGCAAGGGCCAGCACAAGGGCAAAGAAGCTCCAGAACGCAGCCTCCGCAATTCTGCCGAGCAACCATGGCGTCAGGAGGTGGGAGCGAGCCCGGCCAACAGCTCGTACTATGGCTTGCGACATGCGTAAAAGTGATCCCAACGGTGGAAGTTGGCTGCCAGGCTCGATCCTGTTTGACCGCGTCCGAGACGGACCTCTGAGTTGAAGTAGAGAAGCTCAAATCCGGTCCTACGCAACTGCGCCTTCATGGCAAGAGGATTCGTCGTATGCCAGCGCATCTTCTGGTTGCCTTGCGTCACCTCAACCTCGAGAGGAGTGCCACCATCGTGGCGCCCGATCCCTATCTGCGCCATAAGGCGAGGGATGTAGAAACGGCGAGCATAGTTGGCGTTGAAGCAGGATTTGGTCGTAAAGATGAAAACTCCCCCTGAGCGCAGCACCCGGAACACTTCGGAAAGAACATTCATCTGACTCTGCTTGTCCAAAATTCCCTCGATCCCATTATAGGCGAAAAGAACTGCATCATATCGAGTCGACGCGACAGGCAGATGAGTGGCATCGCCCACAAAGAAATTGATCTTTGTGCGGAGTTCTGCATCCCGCTTCCGTGCCACCTCGATCATCTCAGGCACAATATCGAAAGCATCAATTTCGTCGAAACGGTCCGCGAGCAGAAAGCTGGTGCGGCCCGTGCCGCAACCTACATCAAGGAGTCTTCCACCCGTGGGAAAGAATTTGTCGAAAACATAAGCCTCTCCCGTCCGTAGATCCCAGGCTCTGCTGTATTGCTCGAGAACTTCGCCCCGGCCATAGAAGAGCTGCTTCTCAATAACACTTCGGAAGTTGATGATTTCCGCTTCAGGCTGCCGGGATGCCGTCATGGTGCACCTCCCTTTGGGTTTCGAGCAACTGCAACCAGGACTCGATGTTCAGAGCGTACCAAAGCACGTAGGCCTCCTGGCCTGAACCTCGGCCCGAAACG
Organism: Microvirga lupini; assembly: GCF_014191055.1. Taxonomy (GTDB): domain Bacteria; phylum Pseudomonadota; class Alphaproteobacteria; order Rhizobiales; family Beijerinckiaceae; genus Microvirga; species Microvirga lupini_A. The sequence goes on along the minus strand of NZ_JACHWB010000013.1, from coordinate 20,218 downwards.
AAGTCGTCATAAGCGCGGCGCAGCCAGTCGATATCGATGTATTCGTCGATGCGGAAGCTTCTCTGCTGGAAGAATTTCTGCAGCGTCCTAGCAAAGTGCTCATGCTGCTGCCGCCAGAGAACGGGGTTGAGATTCTTCTTGAGATGCTCCTGAGTGACAACTGGTGGGAGGATGCCTTCCATGGCTCGACGCTGGAGCATACGTGTTTGCCCGCCGCGGATCTTGTATTCGCGTGGAGCCGCGAAGAGATACTCGACGAGATCGCGATCAAGGAGAGGAAAGCGTGTGTCCACATTGAAGGTCGCGCCGAGAGCCTCATGGATGGGGACCGTCATGTTAATTAAGATCGACTCGAAAACCTCAAGGCAATCCTGCCGGTAGTAGTCGCTGAAGACCCGTGGCGGCCCAGCTGCAATTCTCTCTGCTAGGTTGGTCCTCTGGGCAAGGCTTGGCGCAATCCAAACCGGGTAATCTCCCCTTCCCTGCCTCCGGCGCAGCCAAGCCCGGAAGCCCCGCGACATGAGGGGCGAAGCGATATAGGCCGCGGCGAGCTTCCTCAGCGAAGTCTTCTTGCCCGTGCTCCGATCGTACGGGAACAAGCTCGCCATCTCGCGGGAGAGTTCGATGAAGCGCCCACTCTTCAAGAGATCGGCCAAAAATTGATAGCGGCCGAAGAAGAGTTCGTCGCCGCCAAGGCCGCTCATCGTTACGTGTACGCCATGACGTGCGGTTTCTTCCTTGCAGCGCCAGAGGTAGAGAAGTCCCATATCGAACTGCGGCTGACCTCCAGCCTGTAGCATGTGGGGCAGCAGGTCGAACACGTTATCTTTGTCGACATAGATGTGGTGATGGTTGGCGCCGACATCCTTCGCCACCGCATCGATGAGCTCTGGTTCATCGGCTGCGGCGTCCCGAAGCTCAAAGGAGAACGTTTCCATAGGGTCGTCAATACCGCGTCGCTTAAGATCCCGCCTCAGCAGGCCTGCGACGGTTGACGAATCGAAGCCACCGCTCAGTTCGCAGCCATAGGGGCCCTTCTCGGGAGCTCGCCGTCGTACGGATTCGATCAGCATCTCGCGAACGCGAGCCGCCATATCAGCCTCGGTTTTCTCGTGGTTCACCCGATGAGGGTCAATACGCCAGTAGCAGATCTCTCGCGGAGCGCCCGCCCCTTCTTGGATCAGCATATGCCCCGGCTTGAGACGGCGTATCTCCTTGTGGAATGAGAGCCCAGCGTCGAGGAGAGACCGCTCCAGAGCAATGTAGGAAACGATGGATTCCTCACATGGTGTCGATGGGACCCCTGCAGCAAGAATTTGGCGCGGTTCGGATGCTATCCAAAGTGCCCCATTCCAGTAAGAATAGCACAGAGGCTTCACGCCGAAGACGTCGCGCGCTCCAAGGAGGCGGTGGTTCATGGAGTCGTAGAGAGCGAAAGCAAAGTCGCCATCAAGCTCCCGCACACAATTGTCGCCCCATGCATCGTAGGCCGCAGCGATGGTACCGCAATGGCTCCGATCACGGACCGGGTGGCCAGCATGCTCAAGCTTACGCGCGACTTCCTCACGATTATAGAGGCGGCCGCTCAGAACGACTGCGAGACGCCCGTTATCTATGACGTAGGGCTGAGGTTCATCCAGAGCGGCTGAATTGGCCTGATGCGCCATCGCGATGCGCCCAGTAATGTAAGTGGTAGGATTTCTTCCCCGGTGGGGAGCGGCCGCTGCCATGCTCAAAAGAGATGTCGCAGATGGTGCCGCGCCATCAACACGAAGGATTACGTCAATTGCGCCCATCGTCATCACTCCCCGGATTGTCTCGCCTCTCGGCCCATCGGCGCGAGATTGTTGTTGCTAAAGCTTTGCTCGCCCACAGCATTCGACCTCTGAAGTGGGGACTGAAGATATACAATCGCTGATAATTCGTGGCGCACGTAGCCCATTTTCGTGCGTAAGCGGTCACGCCATGAATATCGAGCTCCGATATTCCGCGTTCGACCGCATCCCTGATAAGAGCATCCCACAGCGGAGAGGCATTCAGAACGGTTCGCACTTCATCGCGCAGGTAGATCACGAGCGACAACATGACATTCCGTCTGGAAAGTCCGAAAAGAGCGCCGGCTGGATGTCCATCCAGACTCATTATATGGATGACGGCGTCATCGTTGTCAGCGTAGGCGTAAGCGACCTCCGAGAAGAACCGCTTGAGCTGGTCGTCGAGCGGCATTCTTACTGCCGCATCAAGATCGCTTCTTGCCTTCCAGGTATCACGCTCGATCGCGAACATAATCTCGAGACCACGACCTATCTCTCGTCCTCGGTACATGGACATCTCAAGACGACCTGCGCGTTCGCATGCTCTCATCTGCGCCTTGTGTCGCTTACGGAAATGTGATCCACGTCGAGCCAGATACCCGTCCATTCCACCTGTCAGGTCAGCCGAGTACATTTCACGTACTCGGCCATGAGGCAAAGTCATCAACCCTTTGGAAGCTGCTGCAGCTTGCAGCATGTCACGTTGTCCGGATTTTTCCGGCAAACCGTCCAGCACCATGACATCCCAGGTGTGGCTTCTATCTTTCCAGTAGTCCAGGATTTCTCCGCATACCTGCGCCGGATTATCTGCGATCAGGATATGGGCACGTGAATTGTGCGAAGGAATGTTAAGAGGAAATGTCACGCGCCGGATGGGAACAAAGCGCTGCCATGCAGGGATTGAAAGATTCTTGCTATCCTCTGCAATCTGGAGCTTTCCATCTCTACTCGGCCAGGATTCCCAGCCTTGCGAGTAGATCATCGGAGCGATTCCTATTGGTTGCCCTTTATGATGTACGACCAAGCCATGCAGATCTTTGCCCGCGCCGAAGACATTCCACCATGCCTTCACCCACCTATGATCCATGAGAACATGGTGATACTGGCAACGATCTTGGACCAAGTTCCAATCTGAAGATGTTCGATCAAAGGCTGATAGCGCATCAAATCGACATGTGTGGTAAGAGCTTTTTTCAACCAGGTCCGATGCCTGCAAATCAAGCATTGTCTCTGCCGACGTAACTGAAACCATCACGATGATGCCTCTGCTGACTCGGGAATAATGCTTGACTGATTTGCAAGATTGCGGCGCTTGAATGCCATCAAGCTTTCATCGGCAAGGCGCAGCAGCCTGGAGTAAGGTCTGGTGTTGAAGATCGTGGGGGCGACATAATCGTGATGATCTTTTGCCCACTTCAGATAGTGCCTGGTGTATCCGTTAATATCGAGGCGCTTGAGGCCGGCAGAAATGCTGCGTTGAACAAGCTCCTGTAGAACAGGCGCGATGCCGACTGGGGCCCCAAGCTGTTCATTGCGGTAAGTTAAGATGCAGGACGCAACGCCACCACGCTCAAGACTGAACCAGCCTGCCGCATCAGTCTCGCCAAAGCGCAAGATGATGATTTGCGCGTTGTCGTCCTGGGCGAACCGACCTGCGACCTCTGAGAAGAAACTCTTTGCAGCATTGTCGAGCGTTAGACGTAGCCGCCTTTCCTTTTGATCCGCGACCTTCCAGCTCAAGGCTTCAAGCGAAAGAAGGCGTTGCATTCCAGCTTCGATCTCGCTCCCTCGAAATGAGTCGATCGACATCTTTCCAAGGTGGGCGAATGTCCGCTCAACCTTGTTGCACTCTTGCCGCATATGCCTACGGAAGTGAGCCGAGCGTGTCTGGAGATAGTCGTCGTAGGTCGCAGGCAGATCAATGTACAACATGCTCCGGCTTGTCTCACGAGACCCCGGAAGTAACCCAGCCCCGCTTGCTGCTTCGACGAGCAGACTTTGCTCCTGTTCCCACCCTCTCGTGCCAGGAAAAGTGGCAACATCCCATTTGCTTGAGATGGAAGCCATGTAATCCGCAAGCGCGGCATAAGCATGAGGCTCGCCACCCGGGAATATCGCCTGCCCTCGAATATTGCCTGCAATCAAGTTGAGAGGAAACGTCAGGCGACGAAGAGGTGCAATTCTATTCCAACGTAAGCTTGGCAGGAACTTGTAGTCATCGGGACCCATGACATATGGGTCACGCAGCGGGTACACTTCCATCCCATGCATGATGCACAGCGGTACGATCCCTACAGGCGTCCGTCCTGACGATACGACAAGTGTGTGCTGTGCCTTCCCTGCTCCAAAATGGCGCCACCAGGAGGTCATCCACCGGTGATCCATCATGACATGCTGATGAGCACACGAGTTCTGCAGATCATTCCAGAGTGGCCCTGCAGCCTCGAGCGCCTCCAGGTCTTCTATGCGCCTGACGGAGAGACCGTGAGTCATCGCCCGCTCCAACGTCCGACAACCTTGAGTAGCCGCTCGATATCGTCCTCTCCAAGTGATTGATGAACTGGGAAGCCCAGGGCCTTATCTTTCCAATGGTATTCACGAGGAAACTTGCTCCAAGGAACGGCGGCATGGAAGTAAGGCCAGATGTGCTTGACGCCAACGGACTCTGTGGCCAGCGCGCGCCTCAGGCTGGCAGCCTCCTCGACCACAACTGGAAAGTATAGGGGACAGGCGCCATCAGGGAGCTGCGGCACCAGTGGTACGATTCCCGGAGTTCCAGCCATAGCTTCCTGAAGTCTTTGATAATTGTGTCTCCGGCGCTTCCGTACCTGCACATGATCCGTGGCCCGGAAAATGCGCAGCGAGCGACTCGACATGCCCGCTCCAATGAGCTCATTGGGAAACCTGATCAGATGCCACTCATCACCACCTTTTTCATGCGGCTGAGTAGAGTTGCGTCCGCGCCGCAGCTGCTGACGGAGGCCTTCCGTTCCTCGGAGAATCGAGGAAGGGTGACTTCGCAATGTCCTGGACAGGAGGTGGCGCGTTGCCTTTTTGACGAGTTCCGGCGGCGGCGGCTTTGGGGTGCCTTTCACGCCCCCTTTCCGCAGATGCAAGGCTCCTCCGTCCGGCAAAGCGACCGTCTTCCAGAAGCTGTAAATTGCAGCATCGCCTGCAAGACCGACCTGCTCCCCGCCTCGGGTCGTATACAGCGCATGTGCGCAGTCCTCGATCAGCGGGATACCCTCCCGTCGGGTCATTTCGAGAGCAGGCTCAAGGTCTACGGGAAAGCCGAAGTAATGCGTTACCATTGCCGCCGAGGCGCCGGAGATCGCCTCTCGAAACGAGGTGGGATCTGGAGCAAGATCATCGGCACATGAGAAGAAGGAGAGTTCGAGGCCCGCGACTAGGAAGGGCTCCAATTCGGATCCGCAGCAGAAAGCCGGCAAAGCGACCCGGTCTCCGGGTTTTAGGCCGAGGGACTGGATTGCCTGCCATAGCGCGATACGTGCTGAGGTCCAGAGAGTCGCATCGGGAGAGGAGAACGGATGAGGAAGAGGTCGCTGCGAGTAGGAAAGCAACGCACCAAAAGTCGGCCATGGCATCGAGGCAACAGGTCGAGTGGCAAGAACCTCCAAGACTTCCTCCCTTATTAGCCCGATGGGCTAGCTGCATCCTTCACTTGCGGAACCTTGCCAGTCCGCTGCTTTATCCAGTCCGTACCTCCGGCCAGAAGGCCCAGAACCACTGCAAGGACAGCAAGAACACCGAGCTTCAGCAGGATTTCCTGAATAGGCAGAAAGCGTCCGTCGAAGGTCGTGCCGACCAGCACGACGACAGTTGAGATTATGGCCGCAAATCCCAGCCGAACCCATGGAAACAACCGGATTAATCCGGAATGGCGATCAGCCCACCCCATGGTCAGACAGGTGCGCAAGAGCGCCAGTAGGAAGCTGGCCGCAGCCACACCTATGATGCCTGCCACATGCACAGCTCCCCAATATAACGGAACTGCGACTGCGAGGCTGATGAAGGCGATAACCATGAGTGGCGAGGTCTTCTTGGCATGATGCAAGCCGATCTCAGCAAAGTTACGCAAGGCAACCGCTACCTGTGCAGCGGCGAGCCAGGGCAGCACGGCGGCGGCCGGTGCATAGGCATCATCAGCAATGATCTGGACCGCCAGCCCACTGAACAGACCTATGGCAGCGCTGATGAGCAGCAGCACGAGGGTAAACTGGAAAAAGACATTAGGCAGTTCGCGCTGATCGCCATCCGCCTCAAGCGCCTCCAATTGACGTACACCCCAGATCTGGAGAAAGGGCGAGGTCACGAAGAGATTGATAAGGCTCGCTAGCCTGACGGCGAGGCCGTAATAGCCAAGTGCTGCCGTGCCTTGGACAGGACTGATGATATACCTGTCGAGGGACGCTATGACTGTATCCAGCAGGATGGTCGGAACGAGAGGAGCGCCAAACTTCGCCATCTCTACAGACAGTGGACGCGACATGACGATGGAGGTCGTCCTGACCATATAGGCCAGAATGACTCCCACAACGATGGCACTGGCGCAGAAGGTCGAGACCACGATGCCGAAAACACCGAGGCCAAGCCAGACTACGATCCACAGGTTGAGGGCGATGAATAGGAAGGCCTTCAGAACAGATATGATTAGGTAGAAGAACGATTTTTTCAGCACAACGATGTAGTTGAGCTGCAGGTTGAAGAGCGTCGAGGGGATAAGGGCCCAGATTGCCCAAGTGAAGAGCCACGCCTCCTCTGTGGAGCCGAAGAGCACGTTTGTTGCGAGGAGCGCGATGGGGTGAGCGAGAACTGCGATGACAACCGACATGGCCGCGAACATGGCCATGGCCGACCACACCACAGCGTCTTTGCCGACTTGTGTCTCCTGCTCGACGTGCATCCGGATAAGTGCGCGCCCGAGCCCCATCCCCAGTACCACGGAGATGAGATCCGTCACCAGAATGGTGCTGGCGTAGAGGCCGAACTCGACCGGCGTGAGGATGTGTGTGTAGACAGGTAGAAGAACAAGTCCAGATGATCGGCTGATAAGGTTGGAGAGCCCGTAAAGGCGACCGTGACGGATAACGCTCTTGGTTTCACTATTGGCCATCACGCTGCCTCCTTGCGCTTCATGACGCGCTTGGCGAAAGGCTTGGCCTTTGTGATCGCTAGCCGCAGCAGTTCCCCCCAGAGGCTTCTAGCAAAGAGCCATACTTCGTGATGTTCGATCGCATCGGACGTCCAATCGGTGAGTATATTCGGCTTCTGCAAACTGCCGCGGGAGGCATCGAAGGTATCGATTCCCGAAGCGGATGCCGTCTGTATTGCCTCTGCCAAGAGGACTCTTCCGACACTCAGGTCATCAAGTTCGACCGGATGGGCAAAATTATAGTCGAGAAAGGTGCGGCCTACTCTGAACCCGTAGCGGTAGCTCACCACACGGTCACCGATGGCATACAGAAGGATCTCGAGCCGCCTTGAGGCTGCGAGCGCAAGGGAGACTTCCTGAAAGAAAGCGTAGCGCTCTGAGGCGGAGAAGATGCCGACGCCAGCCTTGCCCTTCCAGCTTACATGTTCTATGGCAGCGATGGTGCGCAGCAGATCCGGAACCTCAGAAGGCAACGGAATAATGCGTGCAAATCCTGTCTGGCCAGTGGCGGCCACCTTCTTGCGAGACCGCGATATGCGCGTCCTCAGAGCTTTGGACAAAGACGCCTGCACCTTGTGAGGGTCTGAGACATCGAGAACAGGTGCTCGGCTACAAAGCCTGACGTGAGGAGCGCGCCACTCGGCTCCACCCATGGGATTGCGGAAGCCAGCCTCAGCCGGAACTTCGCTCAAGATAGCGACGTCAGCTTCAGAGCGCCTCGGATCGACGAGGGCATCGAGCAGTGCCGAACGGACATCAGTTCGGCCCTGCCGCACTGGAAGTCCGATGCGGTCGCTCAAAGGATAACCGAGAGGGCGCAGGGTACGCACGGGCAAACCCGCGATGCTCTCGCGACCGATGGTCATCGGGAGGCAGGCAAGCAATCCACCTCCATCGGCAATCGTAATTGTGCGAACTTCCCGTCCCGTAGGGACCAGGAATTTCGCCGCTGAACGGATCCATGGCCATTCATTGAAGATGGTAGTTCCACAGGAGTCAGACAGCAGCCGAACATAGTCATTCTCAAGGCGGTCGAGGGCCTTGACGCCCCGATGCCACGCAACATGCAAGGTCATGTCGTAGCCTCGCTCAACTGTGGCAAATTCTCTTCAGGTTTTTTGCTGAGGTATTTCTTGAATGCGTAGGCCTGTGCCAGCATGCGGGGGCCGAGTCCCTGCCTGAAAGCGTAGTAACTTTTGACGGTCTCAAGCTGCGTAGCCCAGCCTGCCTTGTAATCGCCGTGGGACGTGATGAAGTCCAGATCGACAGTACTTATCCCTGGATGGCTCATTGCACTCTGAATCAAGGCGGAGAAGGCGAAGCGGCCGGCCCCGACTTGTGCTCCGGCCTCCGCAAAGGCCGTCTTCAAGGCATAGAGGATACCATGTTCGAGAATGCCGAATATGAAGGCGATGGGCCTCTCTTCATTGAAAGCGCATGAGGCATGAAGTGTCCCCTGGGCTGCAGCTTCGCGAAGGACGCCCTGCCAGAACTTCCACTCCGACTCTGTGGAGACAATGGATGTTCCTTCTCGAAAAGCCCAGCTGCTATGAGCAATCGCTGCGATTGCATCAATGAATTGGTCAACAGACACGAAGTCCTGAGGGTAGTTGCGGATGCTAAGGAGCTGATCCTGATGCCCTCTCTTCCTTTGCTTCCTGAACTTGCGCGAGCGCGCCTTCAAATAGTCGTCCCATCTCGTCTCCGTAGTAACCCGCGGAAGCATGTAGCTTACCCGCTCCACTGCATCGATGACGACCGAACTGGATGGGAAACTACGCAGGAGGGGATCGTTGTCGTGGATTCTCTCCGGATCGAGCCACCACCATTTCAGATGACTTAGATCCTTGAGCATTGCTGCTGCTGCCTCTTCCTGCCGACGAGAGAGAATGACCTGCGTGCGCTTGGACATGGGCCCACCAGCCAAGCTCAAATAAGGGATGGAGAACAGTCTGAAGCTCTTTCTCTCTACGATCCATGCAGCGCATCCGAGAACGCCGTCATTATCGTACATCAGGCGGAAAGCTAGTTCCCGGCCGCGTCCTACTGTCTCCAACCAGTGCTTTAGCCAGAAATGGCGGGCATGGATACTCGCGTAAGGGGTTTGAGCGACTGCCAAGTCCCAATCCTGAGCGCAAGCCTCGAACTCGCTAAGCGAGGTAATGCTTCGAACCGTAATCGGGCCGCTCATAGCGCTGCTCCGATGGTGCGGCGAAGCCGCGCGAAGAGGCCACGTCCCGCAAGCTGGGGAGCGACGAGCAGGATCCGCTCGGAAGGCAATCCGCCCATGTAGCGCTCATAGTTCTCCTTGTACCGTGGCACGAAATACCACTCTGCCCATCCAAGCAGATGGCCTAGCAGAGACCCGATATCACGGATGAGAAGAACCTGTATGGCAATCGGAATGTAGTTGAGCTTCTTCAAGCCTCCGTCAACCTTGACCACTTTCCGAATGCCTGCCGCCCAGATATAGGCGGCGAACAATAAAAGTCCTGCAATGGCGAAGAACGATGAGACAAAACCAAGGATGAACAGAAGGCTTAACGTACCATAAATTCCAGCAAGTTGGATCACATGCTTCGAGAGAAAATGCATCTGGCCATTGCCGCGGCCATAAAGGTATAGCTGACGGAAGAGCTCGCGCGGAGAACGGCGCACATGATGCCAAAGTCTCGCGTCGATGGCGATCATTCCTTTGCCACCGATAGCATAGACTTTGCGGCTGAACATCTTGTCCTGGCCCTTAGCAAGCCACTCGGGCTGCTCGCCAGCCGCAAGCCAGATCCGCCGGGTGAAGGCTGTGCAGAGCCCCCCTGGAAACACGATGGGAGGCAGTATCTTCTGAATCTCCTCTCTGCTCATCCTGTTCAGGATATAGTCTTCGAAATAATGGATTGCTGCGACACAGTGCTCGAAGTCTGTCGTTGCACGCATACGAAAAAGTCCGCCGACGATATCCATCGTCTCGTCTTCTTCGAAAGGCTGAACGATCTTCTCTATGTAATTGGGCTCGATCGTATTGCCGAAGTCACAAAGCACGATGACATCGCAACTCGTCGCACGGGTGGCTGCATTGCGCCCTCCCCCACACCATATAGTGGGATTCTGTACGACGCGGATTGGAACGCCACGGTCGCTGTAGGTGAGGATGGCGTCGATGCAGCCATCCGTCGACATAGCATCAGCAATAATGATTTCGTCCGGCAAGCGGGTTGAAGCAAAGACAGAATCCATTGTCTCCTTTACTGAGCGCTCTTCGTTGCGGATTGGCATGACAAGGGCGACACGCTTGCGATTGAGGTCATTCATAAAGAGCACCTTACCTTCCCTCTCCGGACCAGAGCGCATGAAGATCGTCCTGCGGGAGATCCTCAAGCCAGCCGACGACAGGCACCCGAAGGACGCGTTCTACCTCGTCGGAGGACGTAGGCCGGCTATCGAAGAACTCCCGTACAAAGGCGGCGGCGATTGCAAGTAGAGCACTCAGGATAGCTGCACCCAGGAGCAGATACAGCCTGGGCATCCACGGTTGCGGAGGCACACTTGCCTGCTCGACAACCCGGACATTGACCACATTCGAGTCGGCTTGTCCGTTTATCGCCGCTTCGCCATACTTATTGACAAATTCGAGATAGGTCTTGCGCTTGCTCTCCAGGACCATTTCTAGATCCGCAAGAGTTGCTTCGTTTTCTTCCAGCTTCTTGAGCTTGTCCTCTGTGTCCGCAATTCTGCTTTCGACGGCAGAGATCACGCTGTTTACAACTGTTACCTCGGGATGCTGCTGATCGTAGCGGCGCAGAAGCCGGCTCAGGTCGTTAGAAGCGGTTAGAAGCTGGCTGCGTAAAGTTCCAAGCTCACGGGTGTACTCTTCGCGGGTTGCTGATACGGCGAAGAGGGATGCATTTGTCTTGAAGGCGATTACATTCTCACGAGTCGTTCTGTAGCTCGCCTCAGCAGCGTTCATGCTGTCGCGGTAGAACTCAGCCAACCCCTTGGTCGAGTAGATCTTCAGGTGCTGTTTGACATATTGTACGGAGATCTCATTGACGATCTCCGATGCAAGCTCAGGATCGTCGAGTGCAAGAGAAATTGTCAGAATATTGGAGTTCACAACCGGCTTAACCGTGGCCAACTTCATGAGAGACAAGATCCACGCATCTCTCTCGTTGATCTCGGGCAAGAGGCCGAATGCAACCAAAACTTGGTTCGCTCCTTTTCGGATAGCGGACATGAGGGATTGTTTATGCGGACGCTCGGGCAATTGGAGGCTATCGACGACGGCCGTAATGACCGTTCGCGAGCTGGCAATGCCTCGCGCCGTGTTCATGACCTCCGCCATCTCAAGGCCTGGCAGAATGTCTGCGCGCATAATCGGAGAGCGATTCCGCTCGACGAGTAGACTAGCCTCTGCCTCGTAGGCTGGGGGGATCAGATAAAGAAGAGCTGTCGCCGCAAGGAAGAGGGAGGCGAACATACCCAAGATCGTCTTCTTGCGACGAAACAGGAACGTCCACATGCTCGATGACGTCGGCACGGTTGGACGATTGAACGTTGAGTCGATAGTGGTCCAGTGCTTATTCATGACCTGCCATTGCTGAGGAAGGCTGGAACCGCATAGGGCCGCCTGTTGAGGATTGCGCCGGCGACCGGCATCTGAAGGATGTCAAGCTCCTTGCGGGCTTCCTGGAGCGTCTCGACACGAGTGCTTGACATATCCACGACCACATAGGTCTGATCAATACATGCGCTCCAGAATGGTGACAGCTGAGTCTGCAGCGATCCCAGATCGACGATGATGACTTGGTAGTGTTGTAGCATCGTGAGTTTCAACTCGGACCAGCGTTTGTCCCATATCGTGGCCGCTGCCTGATCTGCATCGATCGAAAGCAAGTCAAGATTGGGCTCCGGACAAGGAACGAGCCAATCTCTGAGATTTGCGAGTTGGAGCTGTGCCAGATCTTCCGCTTTCAGAATATGACTTTCGACGCCGAGGAGATCTGAAATCGGGCGCCCTGCACTGGCATCAATCAAAAGCACTCTGGAGGACTCAGCCAGGATGCGAGCTAGTCCAATAGAGATTGTGGATACTCCCTCGTGCGGAAGTGTCGATATCAGTCCAACCACTACTCCGCTCTTGCCACTCACATTGGCTGCAAGGATATCCCGGCAGATCCGGCGCAGTGACTGCGGAATTGTTATAGATTGCAGCATCTTATCTCCTGTCCGAGGATGGGCGATTGCCAGCGGTATTGGGATCCTGCGTCATAAATGCAGTTTCAGCCATCTTGGAAGTGTTTGCGGCAAGGGATTCGCCTTTGGCCGGAGCCTCCATCACACGTGTCACAATCAGAACGTCGCTAGGACGGATCTGCGTGTTCTCAGATACGAGGATCGGCTCAGGTTCGCTCTTGCGCACGATGCTGAGCCGGCGGTTCAAATCGCCCTGACCTGCAATGGCGCTCGATGTTGAAATGCCTCGCATGTTGAGCATCTCGATGGCGCTAGCTATCTGGCGATCGGTGACGACAAGTTCCGTCTCAGTTTCCACGATTTGCTCGGCGATTTTAACCCGAGCCGCTTCAGTCGCTTGCCGAATGAGCAGGTCGATATTTGCAAGGTTCTGATTAGCCTGGGAGATCATGGATATGCCGCTGTTGAGGCGCATCTCCGTATCAGCGGAGATGCGCTCCAGTTCGAGCACACGGGTGCTGGCGGTCAGTCCACGCTCCTTCAGGTCGCGGATATTGCGGAGCTCAGCGTCGATGATAGCCTTGAGGCGCTTTGTCGCCTCAAGCTGCTCCTCGAGTGCGGCTCGCCCCTTCACCACCTCTTCGGCTTGCCTGCGCAAAAGCCTGACCCTCTGCTCCTCTTCGAAGGCCCGAGAGATTTTCAGGTTCATCTCTGAAGCTTTGATCTGCTCCAGACGCTCCTTGCCGATCATGGACTCAAGTTCCGGAGGAATGTCGAACGCAGCCTTGCCGTCTCGTTCTGCCAAGAGACGTGCACGTTTCATGGATTGAGATGCATACTTCTCTCGAGAAATGGCGAGATCAACTTTCTGCTTCTCCACCTCACGTGCCGTGCTATCATCCGCCGTTAGGCCCAAGGCAGGCGGGTAGCCGCCTGCAAGGGCAATGAGCTGGAGTACCGTGAGGCCGGGCGTATAAGGCTGGCGACCGGGATTGCGAACATCGCCCATGATGTAGACGGGGCTATATTGCATGACCTCAACTGTGACGTTCGGATTGGCATGATGGAGATCCGAAAGCGCTTGCCTCGCTGAATCGCGCAGCTCAGTCGGAGTTAAGCCCGCGGTTTTGATGTCGCCAACCCCAGGAACCGAAACAAAGCCGGTCGCTCCGACCTTGTAGGAGCCCGACATGTCCGGCTCCTTGAACACGGTGATCTTTACCTCGTCCCCGATTCCGAAAACGTATGACTGCTCCTCAGAAGAGGCCTCTCCTCCCAACGACGCCAGGATGACCAAAGGAATGAGAAGGCTGCGCTTCGCGGATATGACGATACTAGCCATGGTCATCCTCAAGAGCATTGGTTGTACTGAGCTTCGTTGACATTCTGTCCCTGCGGTTCCAGGTGTACCTGCGCGTTTGATTTTCCTGACTCGCTACCTGAGCGTAGCAGGCCAGGAGGTGTGGAACTTGACGATCCCAAGAGAGCGTGTCAGCAACCCGTTGCCGGGCTGCAAGTGCCATCTTTTCGATCGTCCCTTCGTCGGCGAGGAGAGCGACGATCTTTTCAGCGAAGTCGACCGGATCGTCTGGGGCCGCGCCTATAGCGGCCTCGCCGGCCGTAAAGCGCCCCTCCGCAAGATCGACCTGAACGATGGGCTTTCCCAATGCCATGTATTCGACGATCTTGTTCATGGAAGAGAGATCGTTGAAGGGGGTTGCGAGATCTGGGTTCACGCAGACGTCGCAGCTCGACAGGATCCGGATCAGATCTTGGTCGGAAACCCGGCCTGTGAACTCGACCCAGGGGTCGATCCGGCGTGCCCTCGCCTCCGATTTCAGGGCCTGGAGCTCGGAGCCGTCACCGACCAGAATGAAGCGGATGTCTCTGCGGTCGAGCTTGTGTATAATGTGCTCGATGCTTGTGAGCAGGTTTGACAAACCCTCCTGCGGGCCCATCACTCCCACATAACCGACAAGATGCGCCGCACCGGTTCGGAGTAACGGATCCGGATCCATCGGACGCCATAGCTTCAGATCAGGCGCGCTCCGCACCACATGCACGCGATCCGGATGCATGCCTCCCCGGCGGATCGCAATAGACTTGTAGGACTCGTTGGTGGCGATCGATGCATCCGCCAAACGGAATGTTGCTCGTTCGAGAATCCGCAAGGCGCGCTGGATGACAGCATGCTTTCGTCCTGGGCCGAATTTCGAAACAGCGAGTTCGGGACATAGATCGTGGTGATCGAAGATGAACTTCACCCCCAATAGCTTAAATGGAGCGGCTACCAGGAAGATGAGATCAGGAGGATTGCAGGCATGTATGACCTTATACCCCCGCATCATGTAGATGCAGGTAGCGAGAAAAAGCTGCCAGAAGAAGGCGATGCCATATTCCAACGGATAGCCTATAGCGCTCTGCGCCTCCGGGAGTGGATGTCGGTAGATATCGATGCCGTCGATGGTCTCCCGGGAGGCCGTGTACTTACCGCGTTTAGGGCAAATGACTGAGACATTCCAACCGGCTGCCGTGAGGGCCTTTGCCTCCTGCCAAACGCGCCTGTCGAAAGGAACCGGCAGGTTCTCTACGATCATCAGGACTCCGCGGTCCTTCCTGGCGCGCCGTAGGACCGCAGAATACACGGCAATAACCTGATCCGCGACCCTTCCGATGTCCAATTCGGCCACCGCCTCGCGCCGGCTGCCATCGCGGTTGTCGTCGAGTGCCGTCGAGATTGCTGCTGCGATCGATGTGGGATCCGTCCCGCATATGGCAGTGCCTGGAACGCCATCAAGTCTCTCCCGCACATCGCCGACATCGGAGGCAACCACCTTCATGTTGCAGGCCATAGCCTCCTTGACTGCATTGGGTGAGCCTTCCCAGAAGGAAGGCAGAACCAACACATCGGCGGCGTTCATGTATAGAGGAATCCTGTGCTGCGGTTCGCCAGCAATCGTCAGGATCTCGATCAGTCTTTCGGGAGACTGTGCACGCAGCCCATCCACGGCCTCCTTTAGGGCGGAAAAATTCTTGCGCGGCCGGTCAGGCGCGTAGGGAAAGAGGATGTAGGTGCGGTCTGGATCAAGGCTCAACTCTTCACGGCATGCCTGCTTTTCGAGGGGACGGAACATCTCCATGTCCACCCCATTGGAGATGACCGTCGCATTCGGGCGCGGAAGCAAGGCGTTCATCGCCTTGGACTTCACGACAGAGGCATCGACGAAACGGGAGAGTTGCCTGTGGATCCATGCGAAAGGAAGACTGCTCAGGCGAGCTCGCCCCTTCGGGTCAGAATGGCCATAAAGATCATCACCGCAGAAAGAGACGATAATCGGGATTGAGAATTGAAACCGGGCGACAAGGCCGCTCAAGCCATAGTGGGCGTGTATGAGGTCATACCTGCACTCTCGCAGCATCCTGCGCATCCGGCTGATGGCTTTCAGATACTCTAGCTTGCTGCGGTAGCCTTCGATGACCAGCACGTCGACGTCTACACCGGCGTTACGCAAGCTCTCCACCTGCGAGCGCACGAAGGATCCCCATCCTGGACGCTCCGCGCTCGGGTACATGTTCGTTATGGCAAGGACACGCATGATGGATCTATCCCCGCAGCAGGCGCGAGAAGCGCGTCTCTTCGAGCTTGAAAACGAAGCCCTCGAATCCAAGCATTTCGTTCACACCCTGCCGCGGCAAATCAAGATATGAGGATGTCTTGGTCAGGATTCCGCGGCGGGAGGTTCCGGCGGAGACATAGCCAATTTCTCCTGCCACGCTGATTGCTGTCTCATCGACGTTCTTCAGGACATGCCCGTTAGGATATGCCAGGTGATCGACAGCGGTCTCCAGCGCTGTTTCAAGATCTGTCTTGGAGCGCGACAACTCTTCCTGCACCACCTGCCTGTCGATGCCGGCCAGCACGCGGTGCGTCGCAGTATGGGCTCCAATCGTCATCCCAGCCTGGTGCATCTCCCGTAGGTCGTTGACTGTCATCATGAAGTCGCTGGGTGCTGCCAGGGGCGGCATGGCCGGAAACAGCCGCTCAAGTTCAGAAAGATAACTCTGACGTACGCCGCCTCTTGCGTTGTCCACGAGGGCTGCCAGGGCAGCAAAGCAGGCGTCCCGTGAGGCGCCTGGCCTCGCGGTCCCGGCCATTGCTTGGCATGCCCTCGACAGCGTGGCATCAGACGCGGTGGCGACCGCTCGATATAGCCAGCCGACCCAGAAACTGCCTTTGCCCAGAACGGCGTCGGATGTGACGAAGAAAGTTGCGGTAAGGCCGTACCGGGCGAGAATGGGCAATGCGTTGGTTGCATTATCGAGATAGCCGTCATCGAATGTGATGGCGACACTGCCCTTGGGTAGCTCCCGGCGTGCAAAGCGTGCCAATAATTCGCCCAGCGGAAAAACAATGTAGTTCCTGGCCAGAAAGCTCATTTGCCGCTCGAAGAGCTCTGGACTGACGGCAATGGTTGGAGAGCAGTAGTTCTGTCCCGCGCTCACGGAGTGATAGCGCAGGATCGTGGCGCATTCCTCGGAAGTCGGCATCCTTCGAGCAAGGGCGACGAGGCCGCTCCGAACGAGCGCCTTCTTAGCGGTCTGCGCGAACCTGCTTTTTGATTGCGTCTTGCCACGTTCATCGGGATGCAGGGATGTGTCCCGGGCCAGGAACTGCGGCAAGAGAGAGGTATCATCAATTACCAGTTCGTTAGGCTCGGAATAGCGCTGCATCAAGTTCACTCTCATCATCCGAAAGCCTACGTGAATCGCTTGAAAGCCGTTCTCAGATTTGTAGTCTGTATTTACCTTGGGTTGGCCGGGATACTTTGATACATGCCTGCAGGAGCAGCATGCTGGCTCTGGAGATTTCGCCAGATTCTGCCGGTCGTCGCAGGAGGAAGCCCGAGGGCCGTTGCGACCTTGCGGACCGACCAACGACCTCCATCAGGCGGCATGGTTTCCATCACTTCGCTCATGTGGGCGGCAATTGTATCATGCTGGAGACGGCGCGGCTTTCCAGATCGCGGCCAGTCCGTCAGGCCTTCGAGGCCCGCTTCATGATAGCGACGGCGCCACTTGCTCACAGTATGAACGGACACTTGGAACTCACAAGCAACCTCGTTGTCGGTCAATCCTGCAGCAGAGCGCAGGACGATACCGGCACGAAGAGCTTTCCGCTCCGCAGGATTGCTTCTCTGGAATATTGAGAGGAGCAGGTTTCTTTCCTTTTCCGTCAGCGTGAGCTTCACAGCACGCATGGACTTCTCCGTGTCTCTGGCGCAGTGCATCGCCCGGCAAAAGAATGGATGTTCTCTGTAAGTAGGCATCTTACGATGCTCGTGAGGCTGCCCAAAACAACTACTTGTGGTTATTGATGAGGTATACACAGCTTCAACTGCGTATATTCTGTGTTGTTACAAGTAACTTTACTTGCATACACACAAATGCTACGTTTAAGCCATGTATTAAACAATAGTGCTTATGCATTGGCTCGCGTATTTTTGGGGGTACCCACAAAGCTATGGGCTGCTTAGGAGGCAACGTGCGACTGCGAGTTTTGCATGTCATCCATAACCTCAAGCGCGAAGGCGCTCAGACGATGGTCGTCAATCTTGCGGCTGCGCTAGACCCAGCGTCGGCGCGCGCAGTCGTTTTTCCCTGGCGAGAGAGCGGGCCCTACGAGCGCCGCCTTAAGCAGGCAAGCGTGCCTGTCATCCAGCCTTTAGGAGGCCCTGCCCCGCTTCTTCGCGCTGTGCTCACATTGCGGCGCGTGGTGAGGGAAGAGAAGATTGATGTGGTCCATGCCCACATGTCCGATAGCGCTATTCTTGTCGCCCTCGCCTTAGCCGGTACGGGGATACCTTTCGTCGTGACGCATCACAGCAATCGGCTCCTGCCGAAGGAAAGATGGGCAAAGCACCTCCTGCGGCGCATCTCCTCGGCCTGGGCTTTAAGACGTGCCGCCTTCAATATTGGCGTTACTCCCAATGTTGCGGATCGCCTCAAGGAGGAGTTCTCGTTGCCATCAGGTTCGGTGATCCACATCCCGAATGGAGTGAACATCCCGCCGCAGGAGGCAGTGGATGCGGCCCAGATAAGCAGACTTGAGAGCGAGGCGGGTGTGCCTTGGCCCCGGATCACGACTCTCGGACGACTTGCCCCCGTAAAACGGCAGGATATCGCCATCGACGCCATCCACCACCTGCGCGAGGCCCTACCACACATTCAGCTGCGCATTCTGGGCGAGGGTCCGCTCATGCAAGAACTCGCCGAGCAGATAGAGCTTCGGCAACTGAGTACTTTCGTGGACCTTGCGGGCCCTACCGATAATGTGGCGAGTGCGCTTTGCGACACTGACATTTATGTATCCACATCGTCTTATGAAGGCCTGCCTGTGGCTGTTCTCGAAGCGATGAGTTGGTGCTTGCCTGTCGTTGCAACGGAGGTGCCTGGACATCGCGACGTCATCCACAATGGTGTCGATGGGTGCCTCGTCCCATTCGATGATCCACAGGCGCTCGCGCAGCAGATCCTGCGGTTGTGCAGGTCCAGCACCGAGAGACGAGAACTCGGGAGCGCCGCACGGGACCGCGCGGTCAGAGATTTCTCCGATAAGGCTATGGCTGACAGCTACTGCGAGACCTATCTGGCCGCCTTGGAGCGCAACACGCGTGGGAGCCGTGCTAGCCGCTCATTCCGCGGCAAATTCTCCATTCTCACTCCAACTGGAAGGACACGTCGTCGATAAGCATCTCGATCGGACCGGGAGTGCTGTTCGCTGTAATGCCGATTTGAAACCGATCATACATGATCTCACGCAGTCTTATTCCCCATTTCTCAAAAGCTTGAGAACTGGGCAGAGTAGGACCGCGACCGAAGAAAACCCTGTTGTCGTCGATGAGAATTTCCGAACTTCCCTTCTCATCATCACTCAATGTCAGCCGCCACTCCAGCTTGAACCAACGCCCACGTGGCAGGCCCACGGAATCGCGCAGATCATTGCGCATGTCTGGGTGGCCGATCTTGCGGCGCTCCACGGATGGGGTGCCGTCCCGATCGCGAAGCTTCAGCCGGACACCAGGGCTCTGATTGGGGTAGATCGAATCCTGAGGCCAGCACTCTCGGCATTCAATGTCGATCAGAAACAGATCTTTGAGATCAGCATTCGGCGGCAAGAAGAACAAAGCCGCCACCCGCACTTCTTGCCCAGGGCGCAGTTCGAACCCTTCCTTCTCGATATCGGATTTGGAGACTTTCTTGGTCGAGGGAACTGCGAAAAACCGGAGTGCGCTTCCGCCGGAAGGTGCCGCCTCCGGAACGATCTCCGCTTTGTTCTGCGGAAATGTGTTCTGGTAATGCGTCCACCTGGACTTGTCCTCCTTGAGGAGGTCGTTCAGTCTGGAAACTTCGAAATCGTCCGAGAAGTTGTAAGTTTCTCTCGCCTCGAGCGTGGGGGCAGCCACCAGAATGGCCAAGATGGCTGCAAAGCTGAGACTGAACAATCGCCATATCGGATCCTGTCGCACTTCTGTCACGTTCGGTCTCCTGACCAATTCCACTGGCTCCGAGGCGCGGTTTGTGCAGGCGTCGAGACATCCCCAGCCGGATCGGCAATAGCGGTTCGCCGAGGAAGTAGATGGGAAAACACCGAGCCGATAAAGCCTCTCAAATGGAGTAGTTCTCACGAGCTTTCGTGCTTGGCTTAAGCGCAGAGCAGGCTGGCTGCTATTTGGTGTGCAATGTCTGCCGCACCGACCGGATGCTCCGCCACGGTCTTCCCTGTCCGGATATCGGGATTCGGGTGTCTGAATTGTCAACTGTGGGCTGGTTCATCCTTGGAACTGGCCAGAACATCGAAAGTGCAATCTGCCATGTCGTCTCCGATTCTTGTCACTGGTGCGGCCGGGTTTATCGGCTATCATGTGGTGCGGCGGCTTCTGGCCGACGGGCACCCGGTGGTGGGCGTCGACAGCTTCACCCCCTACTACGACACCAGCCTGAAAGAGGCCCGCTTCGCCCAGCTTGCCCCCCACAACACCTT
>NZ_JACHWB010000012.1 GCF_014191055.1 Microvirga lupini | reverse complement strand
GAACCTCAAACCATCCCAGTCGCCCAAAGCGCTCAGGATCCTCAAGGCCCCGTCAGGCCAGCCACTCAGTGGCCGCCGTCGATGAAGATGTTCTATCCGAACCCCTTCCCTAGGTCAACATCTTTTTCCGAAGATTTTTCGAAATTAGCGTCGCCTAGCGTCAGGATCCAATAGTACGACAAGCTTCATCGTTCGCAAAGACGGTTTTCGTCTTTGCGTCTACTTGATCCAGATCAATGACATCGATCTGAAACGTTCTCGGTTTCGTCAGAGGAGCCATGGAGAACTACCATATACTGGCGCTCATGGCTCGTGCCGCAGATCAGATCCCTCTGGGATCACCGATCAAGACCCGAAAGAACAGCGTGATCCGGAGACCTCGGCAGCGTCGGCGTCTTTTAAGATTGAAGCTCGCCCGAACTGAATTCCGGCGGGGCTGCGGATATGTCGATTCACGGTTGGTTTGTCAACACCCGGGAGCCGCGCAACTAAGCCTTTTTCCTCTCTCCCTGGCAGCCAAGGTAAACGGAAACGCCGTTCCGCCAGCCTTTGCTTCAAATGTGAAAGGTTTTGGAGCGGGCGATGGGAATCGAACCCACGACATTCAGCTTGGGAAGCTGACGTTCTACCTCTGAACTACGCCCGCGCGCCTTTATTCATATCCGGTCTTTCGGCGACCCTGCAAGGGGGCCAGCTCAAAGGATCAGCGGAAGTGCTTCGAGAGCTTCAGCCCTTGGGCCTGGTAGTTCGAGCCTACCCCGGCACCGTAGAGCACCCTGGGCCGCTCGGCCATGCGTTCATAGACGAGGCGACCGACGATCTGTCCATCCTCCAGGATGAACGGCACGTCGCGGGAGCGCACTTCGAGAACGGCCCGGGCCCCCTCCCCTCCTGCCTCCGCATGGCCGAAGCCCGGATCGAAGAAGCCTGCATAATGAACACGGAATTCACCCACGAGAGGATCGAAGGGCACCATCTCGGCGGCGTAATCCGGCGGAACATGCACCGCCTCCTTGGAGGCGAGGATATAGAACTGCCCCGGATCCAGAATCAGGGTGCGGGATGAATCCGCGTAAAGCGGTTCCCAGAAATCGGCGACGCGGCAGGAGCCCGGCTTGTCCACATCGACAAGCCCCGTGTGCCGCTTGGCCCGATAGCCGATCAGGTTGTCCGGCCCAAAGCCGGCAAGATCCACGCTGACCGCCACGCCATCCTGGATCGAGGGCTCGGCGGACGTCACCACCCGCTCGCGCTGATGAAGGTCCAAGAGTTCTGCATCGCTCAGGCGCACCTCGCCCTTGCGCAGGCGCAACTGGGACAGGCGCGTGCCGGTCCGGACCAGCACCGGGAAGGTGCGCGGCGAGATCTCGGCGTAGAGGCGACCGCGATAGCCGGCTCCAATGGTATCGAATTCCTGGCTGTGATCGGTAATGACGCGGGTGAAGACGTCGATGCGGCCCGTCGAGCTCTTGGGGTTTGCCGCCGCTGAGAGATTCTCCGGCAGGGCCAGTTCCTCCTGGAGCTCCGCGATATAGACGCTCCCGGTCTCCAGGATCGCACCCCGGCTCAGGTCGATCTCATGGAAGCTCAGCTGGTCGAGGCGATCCTGAACCGTATGGTTACGCCCCGGCAGGAAGCTGGCACGGACGCGATAGGCCCTTCGGCCCAATCGGAGATCCAAGCTCGCCGGCTGGATCTGATCGGACGCGAAGGGCGTCTCGGGCTTGATGGCTCCCGCTTCCGCAAGGCGCATGATGGCATCAGCCGATTGGATTCCGTCCTTCAACGCAACCATGTCCGTCATCCGAGAGCCCTGCCGTCCTTGAAATATTGAGCCTGACAGTATCCTCTAAGCCTTGTTACGGAATTCTCAATCGCTTTCCTCAATAGGCTCATCCCGAAAGGCGTGCCAAGCCAGGGTGATGCGGGCGAGCGCACTCATCACGGTCAGCCCGGCGAATGCGTAAGCCAGCACCGGAAAATGCCCCGGGAGCGCGATCATGGCAGCGAAGAACAGGATGGTTTCCGTGCCCTCCATGAAGCCGGCCGTGAAGTAGATGGATTTAATGCCCCGGACATCGCTGGTCATACTGCGCTTGGCGGCGACAGCCGCGAAGGCGAGGAAGCTCGCTCCATTGACATAGAAGGAGAACAGGAGGACCGCCGCCGGCAGAGCGAAGGTGCCCGGATCGCGCAGAGCAAAAGCCAGAGGAATGGCCCCGTAAATGGCAAAATCGAGGACGATGTCGAGAAAGCCGCCCCGGTCCGTGCGCCGGGTCGAACGGGCAATGGCGCCATCGAGGCCATCGAGGAGCCTGTTGAGGCCGAAGAGGGCGAGCGCCACAGCCTCAAGTTCAAGCACGATCATGAGGGCTGCAGCCAGTCCCACTCCCAGCCCTGCCAGAGTCACGGCATTGGCGGAGATGCCGGCCTGCGCCAAGCCCTGCCCCAGCCGATCCAGCGGCGGATCGATCCTGCGTCGCACCCATCCGTCGAGCATGGCCCGTTCTCCTTGGCCTCGATTGACGAGGTGTAAGGAGGGCCTTACCACGGTCCGGTCGAACTCCTCTACTGGCTGAAGGCAGCTCATGTACAAGGCTGTGACCCGCGGCATCTCTGTGACGGTGACACCCCGCTACATGCCCGAAGAATCCTCTCCTGACGACGGCCGCTATTTCTTTGCCTATACGGTGGAAATCATCAACACGAGCCTGGAGCGGGTCCAGCTGCGCGCCCGCCACTGGCAGATCACCGACGAGCACGGCCATGTGCAGGAGGTGCGCGGCACGGGCGTGGTCGGAGAGGAGCCGGTACTAGGACCGGGCGAAAGCTTCAGCTATACAAGCGGCTGTCCTCTGACCACGCCGAGCGGCACCATGCAGGGCACCTACCTGATGGAGACCGCGGGCGGCGAGACCTTCGACGCCGAAATCCCGGCCTTCTCACTCGATATTCCGCGCACAAAGCGCGTGCTGCACTGAGGTTCCCCAATGTCATCCAAAGGCCAGCGGCTCACGCCGCTCGAAATGCTGGCGAAGCTCGTGTCGTTCGACACGGTAAGCTCGAAGTCGAATCTGCCGCTCATCGACTTCGTGGAAGATTACCTGCAGAGCTGGGATGTGCCTTATGTGCGGGTGCCGAACGAGGCGGGCGACAAGGCGGCCCTCTATGCAACGATCGGCCCGCAGGATCGCGGCGGGATCGTCCTCTCCGGCCATACGGACGTGGTGCCAGTGACGGGACAGACCTGGACGACGGATCCCTTCACGCTAAGAGTTGAAAATGGGCGCGCCTATGGACGCGGCGCGGTGGACATGAAGGCTTTCGATGCGCTCGCCCTGGCTCTGATCCCGGAGTTCCAGGCCGCGGACCTCACCACACCGATTCACATCCTGCTGTCCTATGATGAGGAGACGACCTGCCTCGGTGTGGTCGACGTGATCCGGCGCCTCGGTCACGATCTGCCGCTGCCAAAAGCCGCCATCGTCGGAGAGCCGACGATGCTCGAAGTGGTCGATGCACACAAAAGCGTCGTCACCTTCAGCACCACGGTGCACGGCTTCGAGGCGCATTCATCTAAGCCCTATCTCGGTGCCAGCGCCGTGATGACGGCGGCCGAGCTGATTGCAGAGCTCAATCGCATCGCCGACGAGATGATGGAGCGCGGCGACACCAGCGGGCGCTTCGATCCGCCTTACACGACCGTGCATGTGGGGACGATTGCAGGTGGCACGGCGCGCAATATCCTGTCAAAATCCTGCAGCTTCCATTGGGAGTTCCGCGGCCTGCCGAGTCTCGACCCGGAAGAGATCCCGAACCGGCTCACCAAGTTTGTGGAGGAGGTCGCGCTCAAGCGCCTCAACCGCTTCGGAGAGTTCGGACGAGTCGAGACGAAGCTTGAGGTGGCGGTGCCGGGCCTTGCACCGGAGCCGGGATCGTTCGCGGAGATCTTCGCCCTCCGGCTTGCCGGCAAGAACCACACGCAGACTGTCCCCTTCGGCACGGAGGCAGGTCACTATCAGGCGGCAGGCATTCCGACTGTCGTTTGCGGCCCCGGCTCCATCGATCAGGCGCATCAGCCGGATGAATACATCACGTTGGACCAGCTTGAGGCAGGCGCGGCCTTCATGCGGCGGCTCGCGGCTGCGTGCGCGAGTTCCTGAGATTCATCCTCGCGTCATGGCCGGGCTTGTCCCGGCCATCCCCGTCTTTAGGACACCGCGCCACCAAAAACGTGGATGCCCGCAACACGTGCGGGCATGACGAAAGTCTGCAACATGACAGAAAGCTACCTTAAGCTTCCGACTTCGCAATCGCGGCTTCAACCTCGACCGGGTCGAGATCGTAGAAGCGCGAACAGAACTCGCAGGTGATGCCGATGCGGCCGTTGTCGCCCACCATGTCGCGGCGGTCTTCCGGAGAGAAGCGGCGCATCATGCCCATGATCCGCTCATGCGAGCAGGTGCATTCCTCATGCACGTGCTGCCCCTCGAAAACACGCACGCCGCGTTCGTGGAACAGGCGATAGAGCAGCGTCTCGCTAGAAACAGCCGGATCGATCAGCTCGTGATCTTCGATGGTGCCGACCAGCGACTTGGCTTCCATCCAGGCATCGTCCTCGGACGGAGCCGCGAGATCGTTGGAGGGATGTCCCTCCGGGATGTCGCCGGGATGCAGGTCCGCCTGCCGAAGGCGTTCCGAAGACGAGGGCAGGAACTGGATCATCAGACCGCCGGCCCGGTAGGTGTGGCGCCCGTTCTCGAACTGCTCGGCGACGGCGAGGCGCACCTGCGTCGGGATCTGCTCGGACTGGCGGAAATACTGGTCCGCCGCCTCTTCGAAGCCTTGGCCGTCCAATGCGACGACGCCCTGATAGCGACTGCGATCGGAGCCCTGGTCGATGGTCATGGCGAGATAGCCGGAGCCGAGAAGCTCGCCCGTTGTCACGGAGGCTGAATCCAAGGCGTCGAGCCGGTCCTTGTCGAAGCGGGCCGTGGCACGCAGGCGGTCCGGCGCGTTGAAGTCCACCACCACCATGTCGATGATGCCGTCGGTCTTGGTCTGCAGCTGGAAGCGCCCCTCGAGCTTGAGGGACGCCCCGAGCATCACGGTCAGTGCCGCCGCTTCGCCGATGACGCGAGCCACCCTGTCGGGATAGCCATGCCGGGCCAGGATCGTATCGATGGAAGGGCCGAGACGCACCACGCGCCCGCGGACATCGAGGGGCTCGACCGCGAAGGGGAGAACGATGTCGTCATGTCCTTCGAACGAGGCTGAACTCATGCGCTTGCTGCTCCGAGGCACCAGGCCAGGATGCCTTTCTGTGCGTGAAGCCGGTTCTCGGCCTCGTCGAAGACCACGGATTGCGGACCGTCCATCACCTCATCCGTCACCTCCTCGCCGCGATGGGCGGGAAGGCAATGCATGAAGACAGCCTCCTTGTCGGCCACGCCCATGAGCCTGCCGTTGACCTGATAGGGCTTGAGCAGGTTCTGGCGGCGGAACTCGTCGTCGTCGCCCATGGACACCCAGCAATCGGTGATGACCGCGTGGGCGCCCTCGGCGGCCTCGAAGGCATCGGTGGTCACGCTGATCTTGGCCCCTTCCTGTTTCGCCCAGGACAAAAGCTCCGGCCGGGGAGCAAGTTCCGGCGGGGACGCGATCTTCAGGGTGAAATCGAGGCGCGCCGCCGCGTGCACCCAGGAGGCGAGCACGTTGTTGGCATCGCCCGTCCAGGCAACGGTTTTGCCTTCGATGGGGCCGCGATGCTCCTCGAAGGTCATGATGTCGGCCATGATCTGGCACGGATGCGTCATCTTGGTGAGGCCGTTGATCACCGGGATCGAGGCGTATTGGGCGAGCTCGGTCACCATCGCATGGTCCAGGGTGCGGATCATGATCGCGTCCACGTAGCGGGACAGCACCCGCGCGGTGTCGGCGATGCTCTCGCCGCGGCCGAGCTGCATTTCCTTGCCGGTGAGCATCAGGGTCTCACCGCCAAGCTCGCGCATGCCGACGTCGAACGAGACGCGGGTGCGGGTGGAGGGCTTGTCGAAGACCATCGCCAGGACCTTGCCCTCGAGCGGGCGGTCCTTAGCCCTCTCACCGCGGCGGCGCTTGGCCTTGATCTCCGAGCCAATGTTCAGAAGACCCCGGATCTCCGCTCCGGAGAAGTCGCTGAGGTCGAGAAAATGACGAGTCTTCATTGGGCTGCTCCCAGCCGGGCCGACTGCTGCCCAGCTTCAATGGCCGCACAGGCGGCCTCGATGCGTTTGACGGCCTCGCCGATTTCCGCATCGCTGATGATCAGCGGCGGCAGGAGGCGAGCCACGTTGTCGCCGGCCCCGATCACGAGCAGCTTCTCGGCCCGGGCGGCGGCAATGAACTCGGTATTGGGCACGACAATGCGCAGGCCCATCATGAGGCCGTGGCCGCGCACATCCGCGATGACGCCCGGATGGCGATCCTTCAACTCCGCAAGGCGCTGCTTGAGCAGCAGGCCCTTGCGCTCGACCTCCTTCAGGAAGCCGGGTTCCAGGATCACGTCGAGCACCGCGTTGCCCACAGCCATGGCGAGCGGGTTGCCGCCGAAAGTGGTGCCGTGGGTGCCAACCGTCATGCCCTTGGCGGCCTCAGCCGTAGCCAGGCAGGCGCCCATCGGAAAGCCGCCGCCGATGCCCTTGGCCACCGCCATGATGTCGGGCGTCACGCCGGTCCATTCATAGGCAAAGAGCTTGCCGGTGCGCCCGACGCCGGTCTGGATCTCGTCGAAGATCAGGAGAAGGCCGTGGCTGTCGCAGAGATTGCGCAGCTCGCGCAGGAAAGCGTTCGAGACGGTCCGGATGCCGCCCTCGCCCTGGATCGGCTCGATCATGAGAGCCGCGGTCTCAGGACCGATCACCGCCTTCAGGGCGTCGAGATCCTCGACGGGAACCTGATCGAAGCCCTCCACCTTGGGGCCGAAGCCCTCCAGGTACTTGGCCTGACCGCCGGCCGCGATGGTCGCCAGTGTCCGGCCATGGAAGGCACCCTCAAACGTGACAATGCGGAAGCGTTCCGGATGGCCGTTCACGGCATGGTATTTGCGGGCCATCTTGATGGCGGCCTCGTTGGCCTCGGCGCCGGAATTGGAGAAGAAGACCACGTCCGCAAAGGTGTTCTCGACCAGACGCTTGGCCAGCCGCTCACCCTCGGGGATCTGGAAGAGGTTGGAGGTGTGCCAGACCTTGGAAGCCTGCTCCGTCAGGGCCTGCACGAGGTGCGGGTGGGCATGACCGAGGGCATTGACCGCAATGCCGGCCCCGAAATCGAGATATCGCTCGCCATCTCGGCCGAAAAGCCAGGGCCCCTCCCCTTTCTCGAAGGAAAGCTCGGCGCGTGCGTAAGTCGGCAGCAATGGCGATGTCACAGGTTGTCTCCGCCTCCAAGGACCCAAGGTCGCACCCGGGTCCGAAAAAGAAAGCGCCGCCCCAGCGGGGGCGGCACGGCTGGGGATTCTACCGAGGTGCGGGACCCTGTCAATTCAAGAGAAATGAAGTGACTCATCACAAGGAATTTTTACCAAAGGTGAGTTCCTTGGGGAAAACGGCAGGGCTTGTTCGGGGACTCTTGCGCCCGAGTCCACCCATCCTGTAACTTCAGGTCAGTCGAGTACATCATTCGTGCGGCGGCAATCACCCTCAGGAGCGACCCTCGCAACGCGGTCGGACATCAAAACCCTGTCCGCGAGGCATCCGGGATTCTGAGTGTTTGAGGGCCGCCTCCGATGGAGGCAGGTTAAAAATGATAGATGCGGGCGCAACTTGGACGGACGAACGGGTCGAGCTCCTCAAGAAGCTCTGGACCGATGGTTTGAGCGCGAGCCAGATCGCCGCCGAGCTTGGCAACGTGACCCGTAACGCAGTGATCGGCAAGGTTCACCGCCTCGGCCTGTCCGGCCGCGCCAAGGATGCCAAGCCTGCCGCTTCCACTGCGACCGCCCGCCCCCGCAAGGCCACCCGTGCGCCGAGCGCCCCGGCTCCCCTGCCGCCTCAGCCGCATCCCAATAATGTGGTCGTCGCTCCCATCGCCCTCCAGCCCGTCACTCAGGAGCCGAGCGTCTACATCGAGGACGACCTTGCCGTTCCGGTCTCCGAGCGCGTGACCATCATGGACCTGCGCGAGTCCATGTGCCGCTGGCCCATGGGCGATCCGACCAAGCCCGAGTTCCGCTTCTGCGGCGCCCGCTCCATCACCGGCCTGCCCTATTGCACCCATCATGCCCGCGTCGCCTACCAGCCGGTCGCCGACCGCAAGCGCGACCGCAGGCTCGCCAGGGCATAAGCCGATCCATCCATCAGGCAAAAGGGCCACGCTGAAGCGATCAGCGTGGCCCTTTTCTTTATTCAATATCCTTACGGTTCAGGCCTCCAGCGCCTGCTCCTCGCGCGCGAAGGTCTCGTCGAAGGAATAGCCGGCGCCCCGCACGGTGCGGATGGGATCAGGCTTGCGCGGCAGGTTGATCGCCTTGCGCAGGCGGCCCACATGAACGTCCACCGTGCGCTCGTCGATATAGACGTCGTGGCCCCAGACGGCATTGAGCAGATGCTCTCGGGAAAAGACCCGGCCTGGGCTCTGCATCAGGAACTCCAGCAGGCGGAACTCCGTAGGACCCAGGTGAAGTTCCTGACCGGCGCGGCGCACTCGGTGGGTTTCGCGGTCGAGCTCGATATCGCCGGCTCTCAGAAGAGTTGCGATATGGGCAGGCTTTGTCCGGCGCAGGAGCGCCCGCACCCGAGCCAGCAGCTCCGGCACCGAGAAGGGCTTGACGATGTAATCGTCGGCACCGGTGGACAGGCCGCGGATGCGGTCCCCCTCCTCACCGCGGGCGGTCAACATGATCACCGGCAGGCGTTCGGTTTCCGACCGCGCGCGGATGCGGCGGCACAGCTCGATGCCGGACAACCCGGGCAGCATCCAGTCGAGCAGCACGATGTCGGGCACCTGCTCGCGCAGGCGGATCTCCGCCTCGTCGCCGCGGGACACGCTGTCCACCTCGTAGCCCTCAGCCTCGAGGTTGTAGCGCAGGAGGAGCATCAAGGGCTCCTCATCCTCCACGATCAGAACGCGCGGCCCCATGATCAAACTCCGGCTTCAACCGATGCATCGATGGACCGGTCGTTCTTGGGCCGGTCGATGGCCAGCGTCTCGCCCGTGACGAGGTAGTGGACCGTCTCGGCGATGTTGGTGGTGTGATCGCCGATGCGCTCGATGTTCTTGGCGCAGAAAAGGAGATGCGTGCAGAACGAGATGTTGCGCGGGTCTTCCATCATGTAGGTGAGGAGTTCCCGGAACAGGGACGTGTAGAGCGCATCGATGGCGCCATCGCGCTTCCAGACGTCGAGCGCCTTCGCCGTGTCCTTCTGCGCATAGGCATCGAGCACGTCCTTGAGCTGGCCCATCACCAAGTCGTTCATGTGCCGGAGCCCGACCACGATCTTGTGCGGCTGGAAGTCGTCGCCGATGGCAAGCGCCCGCTTGGCGATGTTCTTGGCCAGATCGCCGATGCGCTCTACGTCACCGGCGATACGGATCGCCGAGATGGTCTCGCGCAGATCGACCGCCAGGGGCTGACGGCGGGCAATGGTGAGAATGGCGTTCTCCTCCACCTCGCGATGGAGAACATCGAGGCGTGGGTCCGAGGCGATCACCGTCTGGGCCAGAGGCTTGTCGTGGCGGGCCAGCGCGGCGACGGAATCAACCAGCATCTTCTCGGCGATACCGCCCATTTCGGCGATGCGCTGTCGGAGCCCCTGGAGATCGGCGTCGTAGGAGCTGACGATATGCTCTGACATGGAAGTCCTCCGTGAACCGCTTCAATCAGCCGAAGCGGCCCGTGATGTAGTCCTGGGTCTGTTTCTTAGCGGGGTTCATGAACATCTTCGTGGTCGGGCCGAACTCCACGAGTTCGCCGAGATACATGAACGCCGTGAACTGCGAGATGCGCGCCGCCTGCTGCATGTTGTGCGTGACGATCACGATGGTGAATTCGGAGCGGAGCTGCTCGATCAGCTCTTCGATCTTGCCGGTGGAGATCGGGTCGAGCGCCGAGGTCGGCTCGTCGAGAAGGATCACCTCGGGACGCTGAGCGATGGTGCGCGCGATGCACAGGCGCTGCTGCTGGCCGCCGGACAGACTCATGCCGGACTGACGCAGCTTGTCCTTCGCCTCGTCCCACAGAGCCGCCTTGCGCAAGGCCTCCTCGACACGTCCGTCGAGTTCGGATTTCGGCAGCTTCTCATAGAGTTTGATGCCGAAAGCGATGTTGTCGTAAATCGACATGGGGAACGGCGTCGGCTTCTGGAACACCATGCCGACGCGGGCGCGCAGCTCGTTCACGTCGATGGACGGTGACAGGACGTTCTGGCCGTCGAGCAGGATCTCGCCATCGGCGCGCTGCTCGGGATACAGGCTGTAGATACGGTTGAACGTGCGCAGCAGCGTCGACTTCCCGCAACCGGAGGGACCGATCAGCGCGGTCACCTGCCGGTCGTAAAAATCGAGGTTGATATCCTTGAGACTGCGGAAGTCGCCATAATAGAAGTTGAGGTTTCGAACGGCGATGCGCACCGGCGCTTCGGCATTCCCGGCGGCAGCTTTTCCGACGGCGCTGCTCGTGTTGAGGGCAATCGTGCTCATCGGACTTTATCCTTCCTCAGGAGCAGGCGCGCCACGACAGACAGCGCCAGGATCGACATGGTGATGATGAGGGCACCGGCCCATGCCAGTTCGCGCCAATTCTCATAAGGCGAGAGGGCGAACTGGTAGATCATGACCGGAAGGTTGGCGACCCCCCCCATCAGGTTGGGGTTGAACCAGAAATTGTTGTTGAGGGCCGTGAACAGCAGCGGGGCGGTTTCGCCCGCGATGCGGGCGGTGGCCAGCAGCACGCCGGTGACCATGCCGGCGCGCGCCGCCTTCCAGCTGATCTTGATAATGACGGTCGACATGGGCGCGCCGAGTGCGGCACCAGCCTCACGGAGCGAACCCGGCACGAGGCGCAGCATGTCCTCGGTGGTGCGCACGATCACCGGTACGGCGATAATCGCAAGCGCAACGCCCCCGGCCCAGCCGGAATATCCGCCCATGGGCTGCACCATGAGCATATAGACGAACAGGCCGATGAGAATGCTGGGTGCCGCGAGCAGGATATCGTTTACGAAACGGATAACCTCCGCGAGCTTAGAGTTCTTGCCGTATTCGGCAAGATAGGTCCCTGCCAGCACGCCGATGGGCGTTGCGACCACGATGCCGAGAACCGTCAGGATGAGGCTGCCGACGATGGCGTTGGCGATGCCGCCGCCTTGGCTCCCCGGTCCTGGCGTCGTCTCGGTGAACACCGCCGGCGACAGGCCGCCGATGCCTTCGACGAGCAGCATCAGAAGGATCCAGCCGAGGACGAAGGCGCCCAGAACCGTGAACAGGGTGCAGATGATCTTGAGGGCGCGGTCGGCCACATGGCGGCTGCGACGCACCCGCCCCCAGGGGGCAGGAGCCGTCATCGGCTCGGGTGAGGCCCGGTGCTGCAGAGCGGTGTCCATCATCGTCTCCTCAACCTACCTTCACCCGTGACACCAGCAGACGGGCGAGCACGAGCACGGCGAACGTGACCAGGAACAGGATGCAGCCCAGCGCCATGAGCGCGTTCAGCTGCAGGCCGATGGCCTCGTTGAATTCGTTGGCGATGCGCGACGCGATGGTGGAGCCCGGATCGAAGAGCGAACCCGACAGGCGGTTGGCGTTGCCGACCACAAAGGTCACGGCCATGGTCTCGCCGAGCGCGCGGCCGAGCCCGAGCATGACCGCACCGATGATGCTGACGCCCGCCTGCGGCAGGAGCACGTTGCGCACAACCTCCCAGGTGGTGCAGCCGATACCGTAGGCGCTCTCCCGCAGCACGGACGGGATCTGATCGAGAATGTCCCGTGCGATGGAGGCGATGAACGGGATGATCATGATCGCCAGGATGATGCCGGCCGTCAGGATGCCGACGCCGGAGGGCGTGCGGGCATACAGGATGGTGCCGATGATGGGCATGCCCTCGACGATGTTGGAGACGGGGATCTGCACGTAATTCGCGAACAGAGGCGCGAAGACGAAGAGGCCCCACATGCCGTAGATGATGCTGGGGACAGCCGCGAGCAACTCGATGGTGGTCGCCACCGGCCGTTTCAGCCAGGGCGGGCAGAGCTGCGTCAGGAAAATGGCGATACCGAGTGACAAAGGCACGCCGATGACCAGGGCGATCAGTGCCGTGGTCAGGGTGCCGACGATGGCCACCCAGGCGCCGTACTGGTCCTCGTTGACGTTCCAGACGCTTGACGTGATGAACCCGAGGCCGAATTCACGGAAGGCCGGCATTCCGCCGTAGATCATCGATCCGATGATCCCAAGGAGCACGATCAGCACCAGAAGAGCCGATGCGAGGCTCGCTAAGCGGAAGAGTGCATCGAAGCTTGGAGGAGAGGACCGGCGAGCGGGAGCATCCGCGCTCGAAACGAGACGTTCATGCGAGAGAGCTACCATTCGCCGATCCGCTATGCTGGTTGATCGAGGTCAGATTACTGCGTGAAGACAGGCTGACCCGAAACGTTCTTGATCTCGCTCTTCCAGGTCGCGCGCACCTGATCCTTCAGCTGGGCGGGAAGCGGCACATAGTCGAGATCAACAGCCATCTTGTCGCCGTTCTTGAACGACCAGTCGAAGAATTTCAGGGCCTCGGCCACCTGCTCCGGCTTCTCCGGGCTCTTGGGAACGAGGATGAAGGTCGGAGCCGTGATCGGCCAAGCCTCGTCGCCGGCCTGGTTCGTCAGCGAGATGCCGTAGCCGGGGGCCGACTTCCAATCGGCATTGGCGGCGGCAGCCTGAAAGGTCTTGGCTTCCGGCGAGACGAACTTGCCGTTCTTGTTCTGGAGCTGGGCGAACGGAATGCTGTTCTGCTTGGCGTAGGCATATTCAACGTAGCCGATCGAGTTCGGCACCTGCTTCACGAGAGCGGCAACGCCCTCATTGCCCTTGCCGCCCTGGCCGACGGGCCATTGCACCGAGGAGCCGGCGCCCGGTCCGCTCTTCCAGCCTTCCGAGACCTGGGACAGATAGGTGGTGAACACGCTGGTGGTGCCCGATCCGTCGGAGCGGTAGACCGGGGTGATCGAGGCGTTGGGAAGCGTCACGCCCTGGTTCGCCTGCGCGATCTTGGCATCGTTCCACTTGGAGATCTTGCCGTTGAAGATATCGGCAAGAACTTCGCCCGTCAGCTTCAGCTGGCCGGCGGAAACGCCCTGAACGTTATAGACGGCGACCACGCCGCCCATGACCGCCGGGAACTGGACGAAGCCGTCCTTCTGAAGCTCTTCGCCCTTCAGCGGAGCATCGGTGGCGCCGAAATCGACAGTCTTGGCCCGGATCTGGCGGATGCCGCCGCTGGAGCCGATGGACTGATAGTTCAGCCGGTTGCCCGTTTCCTTGTTATAGGCCTCGGCCCATTTGGCGTAGATCGGGAACGGGAACGTCGCGCCTGCGCCGGTAATGTCAGCGGCAGAGGCCGTGGTCGTGAGGCTCGCGACGGCAAGGCCGGCCGCAATGGCGTAGGACATGATCTTCAAGGGTCAATCTCCTGTTCATGCACTGTGACAGGCGGCTTGAAAGCGCTGGGCCGTGTCACGCGATGGGACAGCTAGGCCCGACGGATGTCTCCTCTACGACAGTTGGATGACAATTACATGACACCCCCAAAGGATCCCTTGTGGGGTCTCGATTTCGTCTCTGGGAAAATCGCCCGGTCAGGAGCGGGCTTCGGGCAATGTCACCGTAAAACGTGCCCCCTGCCCCGGCTCGCTCGCAATATCGAAATGGCCGCGGTGGCGGTTGACGATGTGCTTGACGATGGCGAGCCCCAGGCCCGTTCCGCCCTTGTCGCGGCTCTGCGCCACATCGGCCCGGTAGAACCGCTCGGTCAGGCGCGGCAGGTGCTCGGGCGCGATGCCCGGCCCGTAATCCTGGACGGCAAAGGTGACGTGGGGCCCCTGCTCGCCATGGGAGGGACCGATGCTGGCGATCTCCACGTCCACCCTGCCACCGCTCTCGCCATATTTCACGGCATTCTCGATCAGGTTCTCGGCGACGCGCAGGAGCTCGTCGCGGTCGCCGCGCACGAGGATGGGCTGCCCTGGCAGCTTGGCCTGGATGACGACGCCCCTCTCCCGTGCCATGGGCGACAGGGTTTCGATCATCTGGGACACGATGGAGGCCAGATCGACATTCTGGGTCGGGGAGAGATGCGCCCGCATCTCGATGCGGGACAGAGACAGGAGATCGTCGATCAGGCGCTTCATGCGCTCGGCCTGCCCCTTCATGATGTCGAGAAAGCGCTCCCGGGCCTTCACATCATCGCGGGCCGGGCCCTGAAGGGTCTCGATGAAGCCGAGCACCGAAGCCAGCGGGGTGCGCAGCTCATGGCTCGCATTGGCCACGAAATCGGCCCTCATTGCCTCCAGCCGGCGAGCCGAGGTGAGATCGCGAAAGAACAGGACAACCCCGGCCTGGACCCCGGTGCTGGGCGCATCGGCCTGGAGGGGCCCGAGATGGACTTCGAAGGTGCGCTCGGTGGGAATCCGCTCCGAATACTCCACTTTCAGAGGTTCACCCGTCTCCAGAGCCCTCTGGATGCCGTCGAGCACGTCGGGGCTACGGAGCGCGAAGGACAAAGGGTGCCCGGTCTTCAATCCGCTCAGGAGCCCGTACGCGGCTTTGTTGCCCTCTAGGACGACGGCACGCTGGTCCACCAGGATGACCGGATCGGGGATCTGAGCCAGGACGGCTTCGGCGATGCTCGATTGCTGGGGTTTGCTTGTCTGCGACCGGGCTCCGACCCCCAGGCTGCGCTTGGGCCCGGCGACCACAAAGCCCGCGAGTATGGCGATGGCCGCCCAAAGCAGAAGCCAGGCATCCCCGTTGCCCTGCACCAGCGCGACGACCACCATGACGAAGCACGCAACCACCGCAGCCCGCAGGGCTGCATCACGCAAGAGCGCGGCGCCCTGAGGTTTGGGTTCCGGCGTCGGA
Organism: Microvirga lupini; assembly: GCF_014191055.1. Lineage (GTDB taxonomy): Bacteria > Pseudomonadota > Alphaproteobacteria > Rhizobiales > Beijerinckiaceae > Microvirga > Microvirga lupini_A. The sequence continues at coordinate 74,612 of NZ_JACHWB010000012.1, read as the reverse complement.
TCGTCGGGAGCGCTCATGGAACAGGAGGTCTCGGAGAGGTTGCACGCCTTCTTTAAGGCAGGCTCCCGCAGGTGTCATCTCCCGCCAAGCTCTGCTCCGGCGACCTCATCCTCATCGGGCTTGAAAGCGAGCCGAGCTCCCCGGATCCGGTTGCGGATCTCGTAGCCGCCGAGGAGCGCCAGGGCGACCACGAACGGAATGAGGTAATAGCACAGGCGGTAGAGGAGCAGCGCCCCGAGAACCGGCTCCCTCGGATAGCTCGAGAGGGCGAGAAGGATGGTCGCCTCGAAGACGCCCAGGCCTCCCGGCGCATGGCTCGCCACCCCAAGCATGACGGCGAAGATGTAGACCGCCACGAAGGTTTCGAAGCCGAGATTGTGCCCGCCCGGCAGGAGCACGAAGAGCACGCCCGCGCCGGCGCAGACGTCGGCTGCGCCGATCAGGATCTGCGCAAGCGACAGACGAAAACCTGGCAGCTCAAGCTTCCAGCCCTGGATCTTGACCGAACGGCGCTTGAGAGAAACCCAGATCATGTAGGCGGCGACGAAGACGGCCGCGCCCAGGCCGACAAGCTGGTTCATCCAGATATGGGTGTAGACGAGGCTCGCCAGTTCGTCGGCCTTGCTGATCAGGCTCCAGGCGAGCACGAGGGCCATGCCGAGCCAGAAGGTCACCCCGGCGATGACGGTGAGGCTCGCCACCCGTCCCGGCTTCACACCCTTGGGCGAATAGATCCAGTAGCGGACCGTTCCGGCCGTGAGCAGCGGGAACCCCAGGGTGAAGCTCACCGCGTAGCTCGTGAAGGAGGCGAGCGCCGTAGTGCGGTAGGGTATCTGCAGCTTGAGCTGGCGGAGCGCAATGGCGTCGTAGCAGGTCAGCAAGCCATAGCTGATCGCCGTGAAGAGCACCGCCAGTCCGATCTGACGGAAGCTTGCGGCCGTGAACGCGGATTTCAGCTCGTTGATGTCGATATCAGACACAATGTGCCAGAGGACGACGAGCGAAGCGCCGAACAGGAGAATGCTCGCTGCCATTCCGATCCAGGCAAAACGGCGGGAGCGGCGCTCCTTCGGCTGAAGGGCCTCGGCAGATGACATCTCCGGCGGAGACACCGGGCGGGAGCTCATATCGTTCATGAAAACTGTCAATCAGCCTCAGCGTAGGAAAGGCCGCGGGTGCGTGGGCTGTCCTGCATCTAGGCGCTGGCGAGGAGAACTACCAGACGCAGGCGGCCTTTTAATGGTTTCGCAAGACTGGCGCTACTCTCTGGGCCGAGAAAATCCACATCGGAGCGGATGTGGGTTGTCAGCCTCGAAAAAGGCCTACAACAATGCTTCCCTGATCGAAGCCGGCTTGTGAGTGACTTTGGCCGCATGGATGGCCCGGGAGTTCTGCGTGGATTTCAAGGATACAGAGACCCAATATGCCGTTCTGGCGGAATCCCTGCCGCAACTCGTCTGGTCGGCCCGACCTGATGGATCTGTCGACTATGCCAACCGCCGCTGGCGTGAATATACGGGACGTTCAAGCGAGCAGATTCTCGGAAACGGCTGGCAGGAATCCATCCATCCGGACGATCTGGCGCAGACCCGGGACCATTGGCAGCGCTCGCTAGATGCCGGGCAGGCGTATGAGTGGGAGCACCGGATCAGGAACGCAACCGGCGACCATCAATGGTTCCTGAGCCGCGCCATTCCGATCCAGGACCTCACCGGCAAGATTACCCGCTGGTTCGGCACGAGTACCAATATCGACGAGCAGAAGAAGGCTGACGAGGCGGTCCGAATGCTCGAAAGCCAGTATCGTTTGGCTCTCGAGGCGGCCAATCTCGGAACCTGGCAGATCGATCTGAATAACAACCAGATCACCTGGGATGAGGAAAGCTGCGCGCTCTACCACATTCCTCACAATGGATTGTACAGCCTCTCGCTCGACGAAGCCTTGAACATCATCCATCCCGAGGACCGGGAGGATGTGAGGACACGGATCGCCGCTGCAGCGGCCCCGGGATCGGATGGCAAGTACGACAATCGCTACCGGGCGCAGCTCCCTGACGGGAGCCTCCGCTGGTTCCGTTCCCACGGACGAGCCCTTCACGTGAATGACGGCGGCACGCGCCGCGCCATCAGCCTTTACGGCGTGATCAGCGACATCACGGAGCGCCATACGCTCGAAGAGGCGCAGAAGCTTCTGACCAGGGAACTCAATCACCGCGTGAAGAACCTGTTCGCCATCGCGAACGGCATGGTCTCGATGACGGCCCGCACGGCCAAAGACACCAAGGAAATGGCGACGGCCCTGCGGGGGCGGCTCAGCGCCCTGTCACGCGCCCATGAGCTGGTCCAGCCTGCATCCGCAACAGAGCCGGGCTCCGGCACCGACGTTGAGCTCTCCCGGCTGATCGAAGCTGTCCTTGAGCCCTACAGGCAGTCTGGCCAGAACAGGATCGCCATCGAAGGACCCAGCGTTGCCGTGGGCTCCAACACGACGACGAGCCTTGCCTTGGTTCTGCATGAGCTTGCCACCAATGCGGCCAAATATGGGTGCCTGTCCTGTGCGGAGGGTGAGCTCACCATCCATTGGACGCTTCGGGAGGAGAACGTGGATCTCCTCTGGACCGAAAGCGGCGGACCGCCCATTGCCGCTCCGCCAAGCTTTGAGGGCTTCGGCACGCAGCTGTCCCAGCGCAGCATCGCCGGGCAACTCGGGGGCACCCTCGAGCGCGAGTGGCGGCCGGACGGCCTGCGTGTTCACATGGTCATTCCCGTCAACCGGCTGAGCGCCTGACCGGCCATGCCCGTCCACCGTCGTGTCCTGGTTTTGGGCGGAGCGCGTTCCGGCAAGAGCCGCACCGCCCTGCAGCTTGCCGAGCAGACCTCATCGCAGCGGATCTATATCGCGACGGCGCAAGCCTTCGACGACGAGATGCGCGAGCGCATTGCTCTCCATCGCCTGGAGCGCGACCGCTCCTGGCAGACCGTGGATGCCCCATTAGAGCTGGTGCAGGCCATCCAGACTCAGACAAATCCTGAGAAGGCCGTGCTTGTCGATTGCCTGACCCTTTGGCTCTCCAACGTCGTGCTTGCCGAGCGCGACCCGTCCCGTGAGGCCGATGAACTGATCCGCGCGACTCGGGAAGCCCAGGGGCCCCTCATCCTGGTCTCGAACGAAGTGGGTCAGGGCATCGTCCCCTCGACCCCTCTCGGGCGTTCCTTCCGCGATGAGCAGGGCCGCCTGAACCAGAAGATGGCGGAAGCCTGCGATGCGGTGATCTTCGTGGCCGCAGGCTGCCCCATCCTGCTGAAGCCCGCTCCCCGGCTGGATCTGAGACTGGCCTGAACACGGCAACAATCAGGGCAGCTTGGACCTCACCTCATCGGCCAAGGCTTCGATCATGGCAGGCGTCGAGGGACCTCCGCAGATCGTGAGACGGCCCGGAACGGCGAGGCGCCGCTCGCGCGGCACGGCGGCGGCCAGCGCGGGATGGGCGAAGAGAGCCGTGCCATTGTCGATCGCCTGCTGCGACCCAGCATCGACGAGCATCAGGTCCGGCGGGGTGATGACGATCGTCTCCAGGCGTACGACGCCTCCGTTTTTCTGACCCAGAACCTCCTGATGCAGCGTGAAGCCCATCTGCGTCAGCACTTCGCCTAACGGCGAACGGGCATCTGTCACCCACCCTCCCCGCTCGTAGACCAGAATGCTGCGCCCGTCCGGGATAATAGCCTTCGCCCGATCCAAAGCCGCATCGATTCGGGCAATGAGGGCCTCGCCGCGATCCACATGTCCGAGCCGGCCGGCAAGGAGCCGGATCTGCTCGCGCCCTTCCGTCAGTCCCTGCCAGGGGCCAAGCTGGAGAACCTCCAAGCCCTGCCGCTTCAGGACGGCCACCTGATCCTGCTGGCCGTAGGTTCCGGTCAGCACCAGATCGGGCCTGCTGAACAGAAGAGCCTCTGCTCCACCCTTGTTCAGAGGCAGGCCTGCCGCCTGCTCTGCCATGAAAGAGACAGATGGATCGTGGGCAAGCCGGCTCAAAGATGCGATCTGGTGACGATCAGCCAGAGCCAGCAGCAATTGGTCCGTGCAGAGATTGAGGGAGGCGACCTGCTGCGGCTTCGGCTGAGCTACAGCCGTAGAGATTCCCCAGAGGCAGCCGATCAGAAAGGCCCATCCGATACGGCCGCCATCGCAAAGCTTCGAGATCATCCGCCAACACCTATGAAGCCTGTTCGCTGAGGCCTGCGGCCTCACAATCAAAGCAGGATGCCATGCTTCAGGGCAAGCTGAGCAATTTCCCAAGTGCGGCGGAATGACCCGCAACATTGAGATAATCGTCTGTCTCAGAAGCGTTTTCGAACGTGTATTTCCTTAGACTTTAGAGAATTCTTGAAGATTATCCCCTTCGTCCGGATAGTTGCAAAAGGTCGCACGTGGGAACAAAGTCCAAATTCACCGTTAAGCTGACCCATTCTGGACATATCTGGCACGCACATACTGACCTCGCTTGAACGAAGAACAACCGCAAACCTGTCTCGGCAGCGAAGCGGCGCATTCTAGGGGGCTTCTTCATATGCTGATTGCTCTGACGGCGTCTCGCGACGCATGCCAGCAGAAGACTACTTGTCTCGATTTCGGAAAGGACGGCGGCTTCCAGACCCGCCGTACGGCTCAGAAGCACCCCACCTTTCAAGGTGGTCAGACCCTGCTCAACCTTACCAAGATGCTCGGCCTTGGCGCCTGCATGACCCTGGCCCTCGGCACCGCTGCCATGCCCCAATCCGCTTCCGTCGCGGAGCAGAAGTCAACTCTTCCGGCAGCTTTCGATGCTGGCGAAAAGTCCATCAGGATCCCGGATCAGCACGCGCAGCCGTTCACTCTATCTGTCACCGATGCCGCTTCGGCTGATCCGCTCGAAGCTATCGCTCCAGTGCCGGCAGCTGAGACCAATCAGGCCTACCTGCAAAGGCAGATCATCCTGTCCATTCCTCTGACCAATCCGCCGACCACGGAAGGCAGCGAGGACGACAAGCCCGTCTCGCGGGAGCTCACGGATCACATGGAATTCGAGGAAATGCGCGTTCCCGTGTGGATCGTGGATACGATCCTGCGCGCTTCCAAGATGACCGGCGCTGACCCTGTCTACATGATGGCTCTTGCGGACAAGGAATCGAGCTTCCTGCCGGGCAACAAGGCCTCGACATCCTCGGCCGTCGGCCTGTTCCAGTTCATCACGAGCACATGGCTCGAGGTCGTGCGCTCCTTCGGCCCCACCCACGGCTTGGATGCGGAAGCACAGGCGATCGAGCGGGTCGACGGCAAGCTCGCCGTGGCTGACGAGACCATGCGCGAGCATATTCTCGGGCTTCGCCGCAATCCTTACATCTCGTCCCTCATGGCCGCCGAGATGATGAAGCGCGACAAGGCGAAGATTGAAGCAAAGCTTGGCCGCAAGCTCAATCGTTCCGAATTCTACATGTCTCACTTCTTCGGCGTCGATAGCGCCAGCAAGTTCATCGCCTTGGTGGATGACACCCCGAAGAAGAGCGCGCCGGCCGCCTTCCCGGCCGCGGCGAAGTCCAACAAGTCGCTGTTCTTCACCAAGGATGGCAAGAAAACCCGCCAGCTCAGCGTGGCGGAGGTCTACGGCAAGATCGACGACATGATCGACAAGCGCCTCAACCGCTACGGCGATGTCTCGACCCGTGTGGCAGGCGACCTTCCATTCTGATCAACCGCCTCTTCGCCTTCAGGTTCGGGGCTATGCGCCAGATCCCCTGTGGCGCCGATCTCCGCCCGAGGTGCCAAACCCGCCGAGGCGGAGCTGGTGGGGGCGATATCGGCAAAGCCGCCTTTGGCCGGCGGGCGCTGCACGCGAATGATCCGCATCACGATGAAGGCGGCCAATCCCAGTGAGGCCAAGGCTGCATAGATGAAGAGACCTTGAGGCCCAAGGACCTCCATGGCCAGCGCCCCGATCAGTGGACCAACGGTCACCCCGGTCGCCCAGGAAAACAGCAGGGTGCCGACGGTGGACACGATCTGCCCGGGATCGACGATGTCGCAGGCATGGGCCACGCAGACCGAGTAGATGCACAGGGCAAGGCCACCCCAGGCCGCAAACGACCACAGAATCAGCAGGCTTGCATTCTGCGCACTGGCCCAGAGGATCAGGAGCGAGACCAAGCTCGTGCCTAGGGCCAAGCCAGCAATCACGTAGCGCCGGTCCGCTCGATCGGAGAGCCATCCGAGCGGCCATTGCATGGCGAGGCTCCCAGCCTGCAAGGCGAAGAGAAGCGCGGCCGCCTGATCCTGGCTCAGCCCGATGCTGACGCCGAAGACCGGCGTAATCGCAATCACCGGGCCATTGACCAAACCGACCACGAAGGCTCCGACCACCGCTGATGGAGCCGTGGCGAACAGCTTTCTGACCTCGATCCGCACCCCCTGCGGGGCATTCGGCTCCTTTGTCGTGGTCGCCGCAATGGGAAGGAGCGAGAGCGTGATCAGCGCGCTCACCGCCATGAACAATCCATCCGTACGGATATCGCCGAAACTGATCCCGAGCGGGGACAGCATCAGGGCGACCTTGGTGCAGATCATATAGATGGAGAGAATTCGCCCGCGATGAGTCGACGTAGCCCGGGCGCTGATCCAGCCATCGGTCACGGTGAAGATGCAGGCGAGCGTGATGCCTGTCAGCCCGCGCAGCAGGATCCAGGCCAGCGTCGAATGAGCCTGGGTCATCGCCAGGATCAGCACGGACACCATGGCCGCCAGGCTGGCGAAAGCCCGGATATAGCCCACGTGGCGGATGAAGCTTGGGGCGAAGAAGCAGCCTGTCGAGAAGCCTACGCCATAGGCGGCAGCCACGACGCCGATGGAAGCGACGGAAATGCCCTCCGCCTGCATCCGCAACGGCATCAGGGCCTGCAGGAGACCGTTACCCGCCTGGAGCAGGGTCGTGGCGGCCGTAATGGTCCAGATCAGAGCAAGGGAGGAGTTCACAATCGAATCGGCAATGCGGGGCGGCGGGCGCGAGGATCAGCAAGATAGAGAGCAGGTGCCGCCTAAGATCAAGAGTCGATCCGGTTCCAATGATGGCCTTGTCAGTCGGCATGCCCGGCCAAAGGGCCAGACATGCTCGCGATTGGGCTCAGGAGCCTATTGGCTCGGCTGATCTTTCTGGAAGCTGGCGAAAAGATAGAAGCCGTTGAAACGCACGCCTTCCATGGCGGCTTTCCGGTCGAAACCCAAGGGAGCGTCCTGACCATGGACCCGCCCGCCGAACCGCCAGTTCGGCTCCACGACGAAGGGAGGAACGCTACGCTCCTCCGGAACGGCACAGACGAGGCCATCCAGTTTCGTACTTCGGAACAGATTATATGAGTACATGTCCTGCTCCTTTTCTTCTCATGACGAATCGCATCCTGCCGGACAACGGTGACAGGAGTGTGATATTGCAGCGCAACATCAGCAGAATTTCTTCTTTTTCGGTGCCGAATGGAAGTGGCGCAAAGGGATGATCCTTTGTTAGGCTCGCCTCATTGACGGAATAATCCAGGTCAATCAGGGAGCGCGTCGCATGATGATTCAGAGCACCCTTCGCCGAAGCCTCATGAGCCTCGGTCTTCTGGCCAGCCTGCCCTTTGCTCCCTTGGCATGGGCTCAGGCCGTCGCCCCCTCTCCCGAAGCACCGACAGGTCGCACCCTCAAATCCAGCGGCACGGCAACGAAGGACATGGTTGCGGCCGCCAATCCATTAGCCGCCCAGGCAGGCCGTGAGATCCTTGCAGCCGGCGGCAGCGCGGTCGACGCCGCCATCGCCGTTCAGCTGGTTCTCAACCTCGTCGAGCCGCAGAGTTCCGGCATCGGCGGCGGTGCTTTCATGGTCTTCTGGGATGGGCGGACCATGACAACCCTCGACGGGCGCGAAACAGCGCCGGCTGCGGCCAAGCCCGAGCGCTTTCTCGGACCTGACGGCAAACCGATGAAGTTCTACGACGCGGTGGTGGGCGGTCGCTCGGTCGGCGTGCCGGGAACGCCGCGCCTGCTCGAAATGGCGCACAAGAATTGGGGCAAGCTGTCCTGGCAGCAGGTCATCGAGCCGGCTGCACGCTTGGCCGAGGAAGGCTTTACCATCTCGCCGCGCCTCAACGGCCTGCTGACCCAAGAGAAGTACCTTCAGAACGATCCTGTAGCGCGGGCCTATTTCTATGAAGCTGACGGCAAGCCCAAGGCGGTCGGAACCGTCCTGAAGAACCCGGCCTTCGCCAAGACGCTCCGCACCGTCGCCGAAAAGGGGGCAGAGGCCTTCTACACAGGCGAGATCGCCCAGGACATCGTGGCGACCGTGACGGGACATCCGACCAATCCCGGCGACATGACCCTTGACGATTTGAAGGGCTACAGGGTGCAGGAGCGTGAGGCCCTGTGCGGCAGCTATCGCGTCTACAGGGTCTGCGGCATGGGCCCGCCGAGTTCCGGCCAAGTCGCCGTGCAGCAGATCATGGGCGTCCTCGAAACCCAGGACATGGCCGCCATGAAGCCCGGCCCTGACGCGGCGCACTTGTTCGCCGAGGCGGGCCGCCTGGCCTATGCCGACCGCGCCCTCTTCCTGGCCGATCCGGCCTTCGTGAATGTTCCCGTCAAGGGACTGACGGATCCCGGCTACATCAAGAGCCGTGCTGCTCTGGTCGATCCAAACAGGTCCATGGGCAAGGCCAAGCCCGGCGACCCGCCGTTCCAGAAAACCTTCCTCTGGGGACCGTCAGAGGGGATTGAATACGGCACGAGCCACATCTCCATCGTCGACCGCAACGGCAATGCCGTGTCCATGACGACCACCATCGAGGATGGGTTCGGAGCACGGATCATGACGAAGAGCGGGTTCCTGCTCAACAACGAGCTGACGGACTTCTCGTTTGCCACGACCGAGGACGGCAAGCCGATCGCCAATCGTGTCGAAGCCGGCAAGCGCCCACGTTCATCCATGGCGCCGACCATGGTGCTCGACGGCAGCGGCAAGCTCTACGCGGTGGTGGGCTCACCGGGCGGAAGTCTTATCCCCAACTATGTGGCAAAGACCCTTGTCGGCATCCTGGACTGGAAGCTCGATCCGCAGGTGGCCGCCGATCTGCCCAACATGGGCAGCCGCAACGGACCGACGGAGCTTGAAGCCGGCACCGAGGCGGAAGCCTGGAAGGCCGCGCTGGAAGCGAAGGGCCATGAGGTCAAGCTGATCGACCAGAACTCCGGCATCCATGCCATCGTTGTCACCCCGGCAGGACTTGTGGGCGGTGCTGACAGCCGCCGCGAAGGTGTTGCCATCGGCAATTGACATGTGCTTGGCAGCTCCTGTGAGAAAGCTGCTTCCAGATCGAAGAGGGTTCGAGTTTCATGCGTATCATCGTCATCGGCAAGGAAGGGCAGGTCGCCCGCTCCCTGGCGGAGCGGGCACGGGCCCATGGTGCACAGGCCGTGCTCGTGGGCCGTCCCAAGCTCGACCTTGCCGATCCGTCCGGCATCGAGGATGCCCTGATCGAGACCGGCGGCGACGTGATCGTGAATGCGGCCGCCTATACCGCCGTCGACCAAGCCGAGTCCGTCCCGGAACTGGCCGAGGCCATCAACGGCATCGGTGCCGGTGTCGTGGCCGGCACTGCGGCTGCCATGAACGTGCCCCTGATCCACATCTCCACCGACTACGTCTTCGACGGCACCGCCGATCACCCCTACCGGGAGGATGACCCCGTTGCTCCGTTGGGCGTCTACGGCGCCTCGAAGCTCTTAGGGGAAGAGGCGGTTGCGGCCGAGGCCGAGAACTACGCCATCCTGCGCACCGCCTGGGTCTACAGCCCCTTCGGCAAGAATTTCGTCAAGACGATGCTGCGCCTCGCTGGCGATCGCGACGAGGTTGGAGTCGTGGCCGACCAGCACGGCTCGCCGACCAGTGCCCTGGACATTGCCGACGGCATCATCGCGGTCAGCCGCAACCTGCTGGAGAGACCCGACGACAAGAACCTTCGCGGGCTGTTCCACATGGCCGGAACGGGCTTTGCCAGCTGGGCGGAGTTCGCGACCGAGATCTTCACCCTGTCGGCTCATCTCGGCGGGCCTTCGGCGAAGGTGCGGCCGATTGCGGCCGCGGATTACCCGACCCCGGCCAAGCGGCCAGCCAATTCACGGCTCGACTGCACCAGGCTCAAGGAGACGCACGGCGTGGTGCTGCCGCACTGGCGCTCGTCGCTCGAGCCCTGCGTGAAGCGTCTCATCGAGGAAACCCGCAAGGAGTTTCTCCGGGGCGATGTGCGCTAAGAAAAGACCAGACTTTCCGGCAAAATAATACGGTTGTTCTTTATAAAGAACAACCGTAGGATTGCTTCATGACCACGCCTCAAGAGCCATCCTACCGCCTCGAAACCCGCCTCGTCCACGAGGGCAACCAGCGCACGCCGTTCGGGGAGACGTCCGAGGCGCTGTTCCTCACGCAGGGCTTCATCTACGAGAGCGCCGAGAGTGCCGAGCGGCGCTTCCTGAACGAGGAGGCCGGCTACAGCTACAGCCGTTACTCGAACCCGACCGTGGACGCCTTCGAGCAGCGCATTGCCGGTCTCGAGGGCGCGGAGGCGGCCCGGGCCACGGCGAGCGGCATGGCGGCCGTGACAGCCGCCATGGTTGGGCAGGTGCAGGCCGGCGATCATGTGGTGGCGGCGCGTGCGCTCTTCGGCTCCTGCCGCTGGGTGGTGGAGGATTTCCTGCCCCGGTTCGGCGTCGGCTGCACGCTGGTCGACGGCGCGGATCTCAACCAGTGGCGCAATGCCGTGAGACCGGAGACCAAGGCCTTCCTGCTGGAGACGCCGACCAACCCCAGCCTGGAGATCTTCGACATCGCGGCGATTGCCGAGATTGCCCATGCGGCCGGCGCGACGCTCACCGTCGACAATGTTTTCGCCACGCCGCTTTTCCAGAAGCCGCTCGCGCTCGGCGCCGATTGCGTCGTGTATTCGGCGACCAAGCACATCGACGGCCAGGGCCGATGTCTGGGTGGCGTGATCCTTGGCTCCACCGAGTTCATCGAGAACAAGGTGCAGCAATTCCTTCGCATGACGGGACCATCGATCTCGCCCTTCAATGCGTGGGTTCTGCTGAAAGGTCTTGAGACGCTTCCCCTGCGCGTCGAAAAGCAGACGACCACCGCCGGCTTCCTCGCGGATATGCTCCACGACCATCCGAAGCTGCGGCGCCTCACCTATCCGGGTCGCCCCGACCACCCTCAGGCGGACCTGATCCGGCGCCAGATGAGCGGCGCCTCGACCATGATCGCGCTGGACGTCCAGGGCGGCAAGGAAGGCGCTTTCCGCTTCCTGAACGCCCTGAAGCTGATCCGGATCTCCAACAATCTGGGCGACGCGAAAAGCCTCGTCACTCACCCGGCCACCACCACGCACCAGCGCTTCACGCCCGAGCAGCGTGCCGAGATGGGCATCACGGATGGCCTAGTACGCCTGTCGGTCGGACTGGAGCACAAGGACGACCTGCTCGAGGATCTTGCTCAAGCCCTTGAGAGTGCCTGATCATCACAAGCGCGTGATGCATGGCCGAGACGGCTTCGATGCAAGCGGCTCATCGAAGGGCCATGCGCGCGACGGCGAGCCGCTCTGCCCAGGGAGCGACGGTTTCCTGAAGGTCTTCGCATCGCAAAACCGACGCAGAAAGACGACCGGGAAAGTAAAACGTATCTAATCCAGATGTCTATGCCGCATGCCCACCTGCACCCCTTGAAGTCATAGGGGAAATGACACACCATCCTCTGCGGAATAACGCGTTCCAGCATAAGAAAACGCGGTCCTTCACAATGATAAATGTCGAGGGAGGAAGCAGTGAAGAAAGACAGTTCGTCAGCGTCCAAGACTTCGAGTGCATCCAAGCAGTCCCGCCGTCGTTTCCTGCAAGTTGCCGGCCTCGGAGCCGCAGCTACGGTCGCAGCCCCCCAGGTATCCAGAGCTCAGACAGCCACCTGGAAATTCCAATCGACCTGGCCGAACCGCGACATCTTTCATGAATTCTGCAACGACTTCGCCAAACGCATCAACGATATGTCTGGCGGGCGCCTGAAGATCGACGTTCTCGCCTCCGGCGCCGTCGTGCCGGCCTTCCAGCTGCAGGATGCGGTGCATGCCGGCATCCTCGACGGCGGCCACGGCGTCGCCGCCTATTGGTACGGCAAGAACAAAGCCTATGCCCTCTTCGGCACGGGTCCATCCTTCGGTTGGAACGCCAATTCGTTCCTCGGCTGGATGAATTATGGTGGCGGCTACGATCTCTACAACGAGCTGCAGAACCAGATCCTGAAGCTCAACATCGTCGGCTTCGTCTCCGGTCCCATGCCGGCGCAGCCTCTCGGCTGGTTCAAGAACGAAGTGACCTCGGCCGATGCCTTCAAAGGCCTGAAATACCGCACCGTCGGTCTGGCTGCCGACCTCAACCGGCAGCTCGGCGCCGCCGTCACCATTCTCGCCGGCGGCGAGATCGTGCCTGCGCTGGAGCGTGGCGTCATCGACGGCGCCGAGTTCAACAATCCGTCCTCGGATCTTGTGCTCGGCTTCCCGGACGTGTCGAAGAACCTGATGCTCCAGAGCTATCACCAGTCTGGCGAGACCTTCGAGCTCATCTTCAACAAGGCGAAGTACGATGCCCTTCCGGCGGAGCTGAAGGCGATCATCAAATATGCCGCCGAGTCGGAATCGGCGGACATGTCCTGGAAGGCTCTCGATCGCTACTCCAAGGATCTTGAGGCCATCCGCGCCCGCGGCGTCAAGGTAACGAAGACGCCCGACGCCGTGCTGAAGGCGCAGCTCGATGCCTGGAACAAGGTCATCGAGGAATTCTCGAAAGACCCATTCTTCAAGAAGGTGATCGACAGCCAGAAAGCTTGGGTGCAGCGCACCTACGCCTATGAGCGCCTGAACGAGCCTTCGCGCGACATGGCCTACGACCACTTCTTCAAGACGACCTGAAGAACGGTGCGAAAACCTTTCTGAAAAGCACTGCTCAAGACGAGGGCGGCATTGTCTCATGCCGCCCTCGCTACACGCTCCGAAGGCTCGTGAAAGGGCTTCGATCCATGCGCTTTGTCTATTTCATCGACCGCATCAACACGTTCATCGGCAAGACAATCGCCTGGTCGATCGTCGCCCTGACCTTCGCCGTCTGCTACGAGGTGTTCTCGCGCTATGTGCTGCGAGCCCCGACCGAGTGGGCCTTCGATGCGAGCTACATGCTCTACGGCCTGCTCTTCATGGTGGCGGGTCCCTATGCGCTGGCCCGCAACAGCCATGTGAGAGGCGACTTCCTTTATCGCAACTGGCGGCCGCGCCGGCAGGCGGCTCTGGATCTCGTGCTCTATTTCCTGTTCTTCTTTCCCGGCATTCTCGCTCTCATCTATGCCGGTCTGCCGTTCACCCAGATGTCCTGGATGATGAACGAGCATTCCATGAACTCGCCCAACGGACCGCCGATCTACCCGTTCAAGGCGCTCATCCCGATCGTCGGCGTGCTGATGGCCTTCCAGGGCATTGCCGAGGTCATCCGCTGCATCCAATGCCTGCGCACCGGCGAGTGGCCTCCCCGACTTCATGACGTCGAAGAAACCGAAAAGCTCATTCTCGAGCAAGCCGAACAACAAGGCCTTACGAAGGGGACCGTCTGATGCTGGCATCTTGGGGGCTGGGAAATCCCGAACTGGGCGTGGTGATGCTCGGCCTGTTCGTGGTCTTCATCATGTTCGGATTTCCCATCGCGTTCACGCTGATGGCGCTCGGTTTTGGCTTCGGCTATTTCGCCATGGGCGACATCGTGTTCGCGCTCGTGGTGCAGCGCGCCTATTCGGTGATGACAAACGACACCCTCGTGGCCATCCCGCTCTTCGTCTTCATGGGCTACATCATCGAACGAGCGAACATCCTCGACCGGTTGTTCCACTCCATCCAGATCGCGGTCGGCGGTCTGCCCGGATCGCTCGCCATCGCGACACTGCTGACCTGTGCTCTGTTTGCCACTGCGACTGGTATTGTCGGCGCGGTCGTCACGCTGATGGGGCTTCTCGCCTTCCCGGCCATGCTGCGCGCCGGATACGATGTGCGTCTGTCGGCCGGCGTGGTCTGCGCCGGCGGATGCCTCGGCATTCTCATTCCGCCCAGCGTGATGCTCATCCTCTATGGCGCCACCGCCGGCGTATCCGTGCCGAAGCTCTATGCAGGCGCTCTCTTCCCTGGCCTGATGCTGGCCGGATTATACATGGGCTACGTGCTCATCCGATGTGCTATCAATCCGAGCCTCGCCCCCAAGCTGCCGGCGGAGCAACGCAAGGTTCCACTCGTCAAAATCTTCTGGTCGCTGGCCACGTCCTTCTTCCCCCTGGCCCTCCTCATCCTCTCCGTGTTGGGCGCGATCTTCTTTGGCATTGCGACACCGACCGAAGCGGCAGCCGTCGGCGCGCTGGGCAGCCTTCTGCTCGCCGCAGCCTATCGCTCCCTCTCGTTCGGCAAGCTCAAGGAATCCGTCATCCTCACCGCCCGTACCTCCGCCATGGTGTGCTGGCTCTTCGTCGGATCCTTCATCTTCTCGTCGATCTTCGCCTTCCTTGGCGGCCATCAGCCCATCGAGAATTTCGTCACGCATCTGAACCTCTCGCCGTTCTGGTTCCTGATCCTGACCCAGGTGATCATCTTCGTGCTCGGATGGCCGCTGGAATGGACGGAGATCGTCGTGATCTTCGTGCCGATCTTCCTGCCGCTTCTCGACAATTTCGGCATCGATCCGATCTTCTTCGGCGTGCTGATCGCCCTCAACATCCAGACGTCGTTCCTCTCGCCACCCGTCGCCATGGCGCCTTTCTACCTGAAGGGCATCGCGCCGCCGCATGTGAGCATCAACGACATCTTCGCAGGCGTCATGCCGTTCCTGTTCCTCGTCATCGTCGCCATGGCGATGTTCTACATCTTCCCGGAGCTTGGCCTGTGGCTGCCGCGCTACCTCTACGGCTGAGGTTCGAGCAACGTCGAATGGAAAGCTTCTAAACAGGACCGGAACTCCGACCGCACCCTCACGTTGGCCTCCTGTTCGTGCCAAAGGAGGCCATCATGAAATGCCAGTTCTGTCAGCAAGACGTGAGCGACCCTTGCCATAACACCCAGGAAATGCAGCAGCGCGCCGCAAGCCATGTGGACCGATGCGAGCATGCCCTCAAGGATCAGCAGGGCATGAGTTCCGGAGCCAACCGTCGCGACATCCAGAGCGGCAGCTGAGGCTATGCCAGGCAAAGGCGAAGACGGCGCCCAGGGCTTGGCCGAGCAGAGCGTGAACACCAGCATCGTGCATCCAGGCCGAGCCGGCCGGGATCATGTCGAACAGGGCGACCGCTCATCCGGCAACCGGAGCTTGACCGGGAACGATCAGCGGAAAGGTCTCGAGAGAACCGACCGTCATGCTCCCGGCGCCAAGCAAGGCAGCAACCCATAGGAGAAGCCCGTGGCCCGCAAAGCCCGTATGAGACCATCCTGGAAAAAGGCCAGCAAACGCAAGCAGAAGGCCTCGGACTCCCGCAAGGAGCGCGTGACCCAGCGCAGCTGATCGGCAATGGTTCCAAACGGCCCGCACGCGCGGGCTGTTTGCGTTGGCAGATGGAGCGACAGCGTCGATGAGGAGCCGAGGCACGGCCCAATCATGCTCGTGCGGGGGCCATATGGACCATCCTTAAAGGATGACGGGGAGTGTTGGCTCCCCGTCATATGCTCTGCCTCCATGCGGCGGAGCTCCAGATCAGTTACAGCACGAACCAGCCCTTTTGCAGGTCCATGGCGCCTTTGAGCTTGATCACGCCTTCCGCCGCCTTGTCGCTGTCGGTGTTGAGATAGACGTAGGTGTCCTTGCCGGTCTTCTCGTAGCGCACCTGACCGGCCTTGGTGAAGGCGTTCTTGCCGATGAACGAGAAGGCCTGATCGCCCTTCTTCTTCACATCGGCATCGATGAGCTTCAGGTCGATCTTGTCTCCTCCCCGACCGGAGAAGTCGGTGATGTAGTCGGCCGTTCCCTTGCTGGTGCCCGTGTCCTTGTTGGCGAACACAAAGATATCCTTGCCAGACCCTCCGGTGAGCGAGTCCTGGCCGGATCCGCCAATGATCCTGTCATTGCCGGTGCCGCCGTTGATCTTGTCCTTGCCGCCACCGCCGTTGAGGCTGTCGTTGCCGGCACCGCCGGAGAGATTATCGGTGCTGGAGCCGCCAGAGATCGTATCGCCTCCGCTGGTGCCGGCCGTGGTCTCCTTCGCTATGTCCTTGAGGACAACGGTCAAGGTTTGATCGACGCTCTTGCCGAACTGATCGGTCGCACGCACCACGACCGTGTGGGTCATCGCCTGCTCATAATCGAGCAGAAGCCCGTTCTTCACCTCGATCGTCTTGTTGTCGCTCGCAAGCTGGAAGCGTCCCCCCGCGTCGTTGATGAGGGTGTAGGTGTGCGTGCTCAGGGCATCCGGATTGGCGACCGACAGGGTGCCGACATCCTCACCGGTCTTGCTGTTCTCGAACACCATGCCGCCGGCCAGATTGATGGCCGAGCCGTGATTGATCACCTCGGCGAGATTCAGGACCGTCCCGTTGAAGTTGAAGACCTCGACATCGATGACGGTATCGGTTCCCTCTCCGCCGACTTTGTCCGCGATGGTCAGAGTCGTTCCGTTGTTCGCGACGTGGTAATTGGATCGGGCACCGCTGTAGACCGCCGTGTCGGCCCCGACACCACCATCCAGGGTGTCATCGCCTGCTCCGCCGGACAGGGTATCGCTTCCACTGTCGCCGCGTAGGCGGTTGTGGAGATTATTGCCGAGGATCCGGTCGGCCGCTTCCGTGCCGCGGATCCGCTCGATCCTGGTGAGGGTATCCATGTCACCAAACAGATCGGCAACCGTCACGGTATTTCCGGTGCTCAGATCGATGGTCATGCCCTTCTTCAGGTTGGCAGGAGCTGCCCGATAATCAGCCCGGTAGTCGACCTCATTGACACCGTCAGTGCCGTCGAAGACATCCGCACCGGCCAGACCGATGAAGCGCTGGGGAACCGGGCTTTCGGCCGGGCTCGTGGCGCCTATGAATTTATCAGCTCCAGACGTGCCCCGCACGACGTGAATGTTGAAGAACTGATCGGTGCCGACGATCTCTCCGTTATCGCCCCTCTTCACGACCGTTCCGGTGCCATACCGTTCGCCCGGCGTGAATACGACCTCGATGCTGGAGAAAATCCCGCTACCATAGCCAAGGTCGTTCCAGTTGGTGTCTGGGTTGTCCTCCTCCGTCACCTCGCCGCCATAGATCGTGTCGTTGCCGGTGCTGCCCACGAAGTAATCTTCATCTGTGTCAGCGCCAACGCCGCCAATCAGAACATCGTTGCCCGAGCCGCCATCCAGGGAGTCCCATCCGGCACCGCCTTCGAGCCGATCGTTCCCGTCTTCACCCGTCAGACGGTCGTCGCCATTGTCACCGCGCAGGCGGTTGTCGAGATCGTTGCCGAATATGTCGTCATCCGTTTCCGTGCCGCGGATGCGCTCGATCCTGGTGAGCGTATCCATGTCACCAAACAGATCGGTCACCGTCACGGTATCCCCGCCCCTCAGGTCAATGGTCATGCCCTTCTTCAACTCGTCCGGAGCAGCTCGGTACTCGGCCCGATAATCAACTTCGTTCACGCCCTTCGAGCCAACGAAGGTGTCGGCACCACCATACCCGACGAACCGCTGGGAGACGCTCGACTCACCACCAATGAAGGTGTCATTTCCATTCGTGCCGCGCACCACATGGATGTTGTAGAAGGTGTCGGTGCCGCCTCCCTCCGGCTTCACGACGGTTCCCGAGCCGTACCGATTGGCGTTATCGGCGAAAGTGACCGTAATCCCCGACAGGCCGCTGTCCAGGTAACTGAGATCGTTCCAGTTGGTGTCAGGTTTGTCGTCCTGCGCGACCTCGCCGCCATAGATCGTGTCGTTGCCAAGGCCACCTACGAAGTAATCCTCGTCTGTGTCGGCCCCAATGCCGCCGATCAGGACGTCATCGCCTACACCTCCGTCGAGCGTATCCCAACCTGCACCTCCATTAAGCGTATCGCTGCCTGCACTGCCTTCTAGACGATCATCGCCACCTAGCCCTTTGATCCCGTCATCGCCCGCGTCGCCGCGCAGGCGGTTGGAGCCGTTGGATCCCGTGATCGTGTCGCTGTCGCGGCTGCCACGGATGTACTCGATGCTGAAGAGCCTGTCGGTGTCGCCGTTCACGCCCTGCACGAGAACGGAGCCGTCATCCTCCACTTGCGACAGATCCACGCGAATCCCCGCCCCGTCAATCTGGCGGGTATCGTTCCTGTAATCGACCTCGTCGTCACCCTCACCACCATCGAAGGTGTCGTTACCGGCAAATCCGCGGAATCTCTGGTAACCTTCCGCCCCTGTGAACCTGTCGCCAAACTGGGTTCCGTAGACAGCCTCGATCTCGGAGAAGGTGTCGGTTTCACCGTCCTCTCCGACCACCGTGCCGGCCTGATCGGAGGCGAATTCCACAACGATGCCCTTCGTGCGGGTCTCGGGGCCGTTATAGCCGATGACATCGAAGCCCCCGCCGCTATTGATCGTGTCGTTTCCGAGCCCGGCCCAGAACTCGTTATCGCGATCGTCACCGATCAGGTGATCATCATGCCTGGTGGCATAAACGCCGTTGATCGAATGCAGGATGTCGGTTTCCGGTGCCCCGCCCCGGCTCGTGACCTTGCCCACATCGTCTTCGGCATCACCATCCACGAGGTCAACCGTGATGCCGTGCTGGCGATTATCGGCCGCATAGTTCACGTAATCATAATCGTTGATGCCGTTGTCGCCGCCGCCGAACACCTCGTCGTTGCCGAGACCGGGCACGAATGTATTCTCGGCGTCATTGCCATCCATCTGATCATTGCCGCTGAAGATGAAGGCAAAGACCTCCGCCCCCGACTGCGCAGTGTCAAACCACATGGCTTCGAAGGCCGTCAGAGGAATAGAGGTCTCAAGGATCTCTCCAAGGGATTCCTCATCCGCATCATACAACCCGATTGCATAGATATTGAGAGTATCCGGATTCCAGTACACTCGAACGATCCGGGTCTCGCCTCCGACCGTGAAGGTATAATCCCGGCCGTTCCCCGCGATATCCGCTTGGCTGATTGTGACGCCAATCGGGAAGAAGCCCTCCGCGGACAGAGCGGTATTGTTGTAGATGCTGTACGTGGCCATAGATTGCCCCTCTCGATAGCCTGCCGGCCAATCCTTGAGCCGACAAGGCGGAAATACCCTCCCTTGCCGGCTGTAATCTGTTGTTTGAAGGAATTTATCCAGAACTTCTGATGGCAGGCAAGCACCACCAAAGAAGAGTATTTCAGCTCACGGCCCCGCAAAGCTGAATAGTACCCCTTTTCCGCAGGCTTCTTGCATCCATGCTCTCTTTCAGAATCTAAGTATAATGCCAGTTTATCGAGTAATACTTTCATTATCTTTAGCTTCCCAATGATTCTGATCCATCAATCGGCCTAGTTAGGCGATCAATGCAATGTTACTATAAATACGAATTGAATTATTTGGAGTTGTGATTTCACGCACATCCTTCACTGTGACCTCGGCTGTAATCAAAAAACGCAAATCAGCCAGGGATTACTTTCCGGAGGACCATCAATCATGCACGCTTCTTCGCTGAGCTTCAGGCTCGCCGTTCTGTTCGTCATTGCCGGCATGGCCATGGGAATTGGCATGGCTGCGACCCAGAACCACGCCCTCATGCCGGCTCACGCCCACCTCAATCTGCTGGGATGGGTCTCGCTGTTCCTCTTCGGCATCTATTACGAGCGCCGTCCTGCCCTCGACGTGAGCCGGTTGGCCATGATCCAGGTGGTCCTTTGGTCGATCGGCACCGTCGTGCTCACGGTTGCCGTCTCGGCCATTCATCTCGGCTATCAGGCGGCCGATCCCGTTGCCGCCCTTGCGTCCCTCATAGTGCTGGCCGCCATGATCCTTTTCGCCTACTTTGTCTTCCGCCCGGCGCGGGATGTTGCACACGGCAGGGCCGCTCATCTGACGCCGGCCGAATGACATCCTCATCTCCGAGGGCGGTCGCTGCCGCCCTCGCATGAACCGGAGCCAGCATGACTTGCTTGTGTTCGACACGAATCTCGGCTCGACCGGCGATGCCCGGATCTCCCCGATACTGTGACAGAGCATTTCAACGCCACACCGAGGGCTCACGTCTGAGAACGGCACGCCAGTTCATCTCTTCCGAGAAGAAGGCCAACATCACCAAGTCCGATTTCACCGTGATCTGGCGCCATTGGTTCGAAACAGAAAAGCCCCGCCGAAGCGGGGCTTTTTCCTAGAACCTTTGGCGCTCCCTAGGGGACTCGAACCCCTGTTTTCGCCGTGAGAGGGCGACGTCCTAGACCGCTAGACGAAGGGAGCTAGCAAGGTGGAGGCCGCTCGTATAACCACCCTTCTGATTTGCTTCAAGCCCTTTTGCTGAAAAAAGCAGGGGCCAGCCGGAAATGAGGACGCGGTGGACGCGACGCAGCATGAGTGGACGTTGGAGGATGGGCTGGCGCCCGAGCGGCTCGATCGGGTGCTGGCGCGGCTTCAGGGCAACCTGTCGCGCAGCCGCCTCCAGGCGCTGATCCGCGACGGCAAGGTGACTGTCGACGGCGCGCCGGTGCTGGATTCCAACCGCAAGGTGGGCGGCGGCGCACGCATCGGATTGAACGTGCCGCCTCCGGTGCCGGCGGAACCCGCGGGCGAGGTGATGGCGCTCAACATCGTCTACGAGGATGACGACGTGATCGTCATCGACAAGCCGCCCGGCCTCGTGATCCATCCGGCAGCGGGACACGATTCCGGCACCCTGGTGAACGCGCTCATCGCCCATTGCGGCGACAGCCTGTCGGGCATCGGCGGGGTAAAGCGGCCCGGGATCGTGCACCGGCTCGACAAGGACACCTCGGGCCTGCTGGTGGTGGCCAAGAACGATCTTGCCCACCAAGCCCTGGCGGCGCAGTTTGCCGACCATGGCCGCACCGGCCCGCTGGAGCGGGCCTATCTCGCCATCGTCTGGGGCGTGCCCGAGCGGCGGCGCGGAACCGTGGAGGCGGCGCTCGCCCGCTCCACCCACAATCGCGAGAAGATCGTGGTCGTAGGTGAGGAGCGCGGGCGTTACGCCATCACCCATTACGAGCTCCTGGAGAGCCTGCCGTCTAAGCAGCCCTTGGCGGCCCTTGTCCGGTGCGAGCTGGAAACGGGCCGCACGCACCAGATCAGGGTCCACATGGCCCATCTCGGTCACCCGCTCCTGGGCGATGCAACCTACGGCTCCGGCTTCAAGACCAAGGCAAACCGCCTGTCGGAACGCTCGAAGGAGGCACTGACCGCCCTGAACAGGCAGGCGCTCCATGCCGCAATCCTTGGGTTCGAACACCCGCGCAGCGGCGAGTTTCTGCGCTTCGAGAGCCCTCTCCCGGCTGACATCACCGCCTTGCTTGAGGCCCTGAGGGCAGAGATTTAGCGTCAATCGGTCGCAAAATCCGGCCACGCTGGCACCCTTGCGATTCTGATGCGTTCACCACGTCTTGAAGCCTGACGCCTCTATTCGGACAAGGTTGAACCGATTATATGGAGAGGTCGGGCGGCCAGCCATGGAGGGGGCCGCCGCAGGCTTGCCTCGCGGTGAGGGAGCCAAAGGAGGAGACACGATGGCTACAGCGCTTCCAGTGCTTGCCAATGAAGGAGGCCTTTCGCGCTATCTCGACGAGATCCGGCGCTTCCCCATGCTTGAGCCGCATGAGGAATACATGCTCGCCAAAAGCTGGCGCGAGCATGGAGATCGCGAAGCTGCCCACAAGCTCGTCACATCCCACCTGCGCCTAGTCGCCAAGATCGCCATGGGCTATCGCGGCTACGGCCTGCCGATCGGCGAGGTGGTGTCGGAAGGCAATGTCGGCCTGATGCAGGCCGTCAAGCGCTTCGAGCCCGACAAGGGCTTCCGCCTCGCCACTTATGCCATGTGGTGGATCAAGGCGGCGATTCAAGAATACATCCTGCGGTCCTGGTCCCTCGTGAAGATGGGCACCACCGCAAACCAGAAGAAGCTGTTCTTCAACCTGCGCAAGGCGAAGGGCCGCATCTCCGCCTTCGAGGAAGGCGACCTGCACCCTGACAACGTCAAGCAGATCGCCACCCAGCTCGGCGTGACCGAGCAGGATGTGGTGGACATGAACCGCCGGCTCGGTGGCGACGCCTCTCTCAACGCTCCTCTGCGCGATGAAGGCGAAGGCGGCGGCGAATGGCAGGACTGGCTCGTCGATCAGGGTCAGAGCCAGGAGCAGGTGCTGGTCGAGGAAGAGGAAGGCCAGAACAGGCTGAAGGCCCTGCGCAATGCGCTCTCCGTCCTCAACCCGCGCGAGCGCCGCATCTTCGAGGCCCGGCGCCTCTCGGACGATCCGATCACCCTGGAGGAGCTCTCCACCGAGTTCGGCGTCTCCCGCGAGCGTGTCCGTCAGATCGAGGTGCGCGCCTTCGAGAAGATCCAGGACGCGGTCAAGAAGAACCTGACCCAGATCGAGACCTCTTCGGCCGAAGCCTAAAGCTTCGAAGGCACGTCTAATAAAAAAGCCGCGCTCCATGCGCGGCTTTTTGCTGTCTCTTATCTACCTCGGTCTATTGCCACTGGCTGAAGGCGTCGTTGATGACCTGTTCGCCGGAGCCGCCCTTCTCGAAGCTCAGGATGGCGCGCTGGCCCGAAGCCATCCGCACCGGCAGGTCGACCCAATTGCGGCGCACGAAGAGCTGCGTGTTGCGCGCCACGTCGGCCTGCAGGTTGGAGAGGCCGATCAGGAACAGGTTCTCGCGCACGGGCACCGGCAGGCCGGCGACCGGGGTGCCGCGTGCGGCCTCCTCGCTCTTGAACTGCAGGAGCCCCACGTCACGGATCACGCGGTTGGTATCGCCAGCCCGCGTCGTGAAGGTGAGCTCGACCGTGTGTGAGGCCGGCAGCGTGGTGTCGAGATTGCGCCGCAGCACCATCTTCATGGTCAGCCCGGCATCCGGCACGTCCACATTGGCGATCACGGCCCGCTCCAGCGGCTGGCCCTGGCCCGGATTGACGTCTTCGAGGCGCCACGTCACGCGCCCGACCTGCGCCTTGGGGGCCTGCGGATTGGCTGGGTCCTCCTCGTAGAAGACCGCGCGCTGCGCGACGCCCGTTTCCTGGCGCGGCGCCGGGCTGGGGGTGGCGGCCGGGGGTGGCGCCTGCCCTCCCCCGACGCGCTCGTTGATCTTGGAGTCGGCCGGCGGCGCCACTGGAGCCTCCGCCACCGGGGTCTCGGGGGCGAGGTCCTCGGGCCGGTCGCGCCACAGGAAGGCGAAGGCCGCAATCGCCGCGATCACGAGGGCCAGGACCGAGCCGAAGATGATGGTGCGTGTGCGGCCCTTGTTCTGCATGGCCGGATGAGGCCGGCTGTCGATCTTGGGCCGGGCCACGGCCGGCTCGGCGTAGGAATCCTCGATCCCGTCATCCTGAACCGGCTGGGGCGCCGGCGCCCGCAATCCGTGAACCGAGCCCGCGCCGCGTGCGCCATCAGGCCCCGGTCGGGCCGGCGGCTCGTCAGCCGGAATGGACGAGGCGTCGTCAAACCCGGTTGACGGCGCATAATCCGCCTCCACCCTGGCGATGGCCTCGTCGAGGGAGCGGCTCTCGTTCTGAATCTCCGCCTCGGACAGAGGCGGGTTGAGCGAGCGCAGCTGCGCGATCAGCGCCGTGCGGGCACGCTCATAGACAGCGTGCCGCTTGTCGGGATTCTGCTCAGGCAGGCCTTCGACGGCCCGGGCGATGAGAGGGTAATAATCTGCCATTTGCCTTCGGAATGACCCGCCGGGGCTTTGCCGTCAACCCTCAAAGGGGTTCTTCATGAGGATTGTGTCGTCACGCTCGGGCGAGGTGGACAGCACCGCGACCGGCGCCCCGATCAGCTCCTCGACGCGGCGGACATACTTGATGGCCTGTGCCGGCAGGTCCGCCCAGGAGCGGGCGCCCGCGGTCGAGCCGCTCCAGCCTTCGAACTCCTCGTAGATCGGCTCGACCCGGGCCTGTGCGCCCTGGCTTGCCGGGAAGTAGTCGATGGTCTGGCCATCGAGCTTGTAGCCGACACCGATCTTGATGGTCTCGAAGCCGTCGAGGATGTCGAGCTTGGTGAGCGCGATGCCGTCGATGCCCGAGGTGCGCACCGTCTGGCGCACGAGGGTCGCGTCGAACCAGCCGCAGCGGCGCTTGCGGCCCGTGACCACGCCGAACTCCTTGCCCTTCTGGCCGATCAGCTCACCGGTCTCGTCGAAGAGCTCGGTCGGGAACGGCCCCTCGCCCACCCGGGTCGTGTAGGCCTTGGCGATGCCGAGCACGTAGCCGACGGCTCCGGGGCCCATGCCCGAACCGGTCGCCGCCTGGCCGGCCACCGTGTTGGACGAGGTGACGAAGGGATAGGTGCCGTGATCGACATCGAGCAGCGCCCCTTGCGCGCCCTCGAACAGGATGCGCTTGCCGGCCCGGCGCTCCTCGTCGAGCAGGCGCCACACGGCATCCATGTAAGGCAGCACTTTCGGCGCGACCGAGGCCAGCTCCTCGTAGATCTCCTCGGGCTTGAACTCAGCGAGGCCGAAGCCGCGGCGCAGGGCATTGTGGTGCGTGAGCAGGCGGTCGATCTTGTCGCGCAGCGACGAGAGATCGGCGAGGTCCATGAGGCGGATGGCACGGCGGCCTGCCTTGTCCTCGTAGGCCGGGCCGATGCCGCGCTTGGTGGTGCCGATCTTGGTGCCGGCGCTGCCGCTCTCGCGCAGGGCATCGAGTTCGCGGTGGATCGAGAGAATCAGCGTGGCGTTCTCGGCCACGCGCAGGTTCTCGCGGCTGATCGCGACGCCCTGCTCGGCCAGACGCTCCACCTCGCCGGCGAGCGCATGCGGATCGAGCACGACGCCGTTGCCGATGACCGAGAGCTTGTTCGGGCGCACGACGCCGGAGGGCAGGAGCGAGAGCTTGTAGACCTTGTCGCCGATCACGAGGGTATGGCCGGCATTGTGGCCGCCCTGGAACCGTACGACCACATCCGCCTGTTCGGACAGCCAGTCGACGATCTTGCCCTTGCCTTCGTCGCCCCACTGGGCGCCCACGACAACCACGTTCGCCATCGCTCAAACCCTCACATGAAAAAACCCCGGCGCAAGGCCAGGGTTGGGTTAAAAACCTTGCAAACCCTCATGGTGGATCACGCGCCTCAGGTCAAGGCGGAATGAGCCCTGCACCCATGCATCATAGGCATCGGAAAGGCGGGAATGTGGTTCTCCATGGTTGGCGACCGACGAAAACCGCCACGGCCAGGCCATGCGGTTGCCGGCCGAGCTGCCCGAGCCTGATCAGATCACGATAAGATCGGAGGCTTTCAAGTTGAGCTTCGCCTTCACCTTGGCGAATTCGATCGCCTTCCTGGCCCCCGAGCCGTCCGGATCGTAGGACAGAACGCCGGTCTTCTTGTTGTAGACGATGTAGTCGTTCTTATCCTTGGCCTTGTCGCCGATGGTGAAGAACGATGTGCTCAGCTTGCCTGCCTTCTTGAGCTTGGAGAAGACCGCGTTCTCCAGGTGGATCTTGTCCTCCCTCAGTTTGAAATCGCTGATCGTATCGAAGTTCACCTTCCGGTTCGTCTTGGAGGTGCCGAGCTTCGCGGTGAATGCGAACGCATCCTTGCCCTTGCCGCCGATCAGAATGTCATTGCCATAGCCACCGCTGAGCGTGTCGTTGCCGAGTCCGCCATCGAGCCTGTCGCGGCCATTGTCTCCGACAAGCCTGTCGTTGCCGCCGAGGCCTGAGAAGGAATCCGCTCCCACATCGCCCCACAGCACATCGTGACCGTTGCTGCCCCTGATCTTCTCAGGCGACCGGTCCGTCACGCCGACCGTAAAGGTCTTCTCCTCGCCCAGGCCGTCCCGGTCCGCCACGCGCACCTTGATGGTGTGAGAGGCTGCCTGCTCATGATCGAGCCTCAGGCCATCGGCGACGACGAGCTTGTCGCCCTGGATGGCGAAACGCCCTCCCGCATTGTCGAGCAGGGTATAGGTGAGCGTATCGCCCGCTATCGCCACATCGGCATCCTTGGCAGACAATGTGCCCACAACCATGTCGCTGGTCTCTGCCTCCATGACGGTCGCGGCGCTCAAGGCGAGATCGCTCGGCGCCTCGTTCATCTTGAAGCGCTGCTGATAGATCTCATGGGAGCCAGTCTGATTAGACTGCCATGCGACGACCCAGCTTCCATCGTTCAGCGCCGTGACGACGGGCCAAGTCCCATCACCGGCTGTATCGGTATTGACCGGCATGTGCGCGTCGGATGCCGCCCGTCCGAACTTGTCGAACGCCTTCTGATAGATGCCGCGACCCTGCCCATCGTCCGCGGACCAAGTGACGACCCACCCGCCATCCGCCAGGTCTGTGACGTGGTGGACAAAACCATCGGTAGCCGCCGCAACGACGGCCTCGACATCGGCTGCCTGACCGTTCTTGTCGAAGCGTTTCTGGTGAAGGCCGCCAGCGCCGCTCCAGGTGACGATCCAGCCCCCATCGCTCAAGCCGGTTATGCTTGGAAAAGCGCCGGCGGCGGAGACGACGACATCATCGGAGAGGACCTCGCCATCCGCATCGAAGCGTCTTTGGTAAATGCCTGAGCTGCCCTGCCAGATAACGACCCAGCCGCCCTCCGCGAGGGCCGCGATCTGGTGATTGGCCTGCGTTCCAGCCGTGTTCTGCGGGATGGGTCGATCCCCATCCGGATTGGGGTTGCCGCTGCTGTCGAAAATGCGTTGATAAATATCGCTGTCCTGATTGGAGTACCAAGTGACGACCCAGCCTCCATCGGGAAGCACGCAGACCTCGGGTTCATTGACAGACCCGGTACCCGTATTGACACGGATCGCCCCGGCGACCGGGTTTCCGCCGCTATCGAATTGTCTTTGAAAGATCCCGGTGCCGTTGGCCCAAAAAGCAACCCATCCGCCACCCGGCAAGGCCAGAACAGACGGGCTGATGTTGTATCCTCCGTCTTCAGATACTCTTATGGGGCCTCCAACTGGCTCGCCGTTCTGACCGTATCTCTGGCCGAGAACATCTTCGCCGCCTGCAATCTCTCGACGCCAGACGACCAGCCAGCCGCCATCGTCCAAGGCGGTGATGGCTGGTCTCTGCTCACGGCCTGTGCCGCCGAGCGCTGAGATCATCGTTTCCACGTCAACCTTATAGACCTTACCCATCATCAACCCCCATGAGGACGCACGTGATAACATAGGTCGATCAGCCTTAGAACCGGGTCCGAAACATCAGAGATCGCGTGGACTCCGCTTCGTTTGATAGTCTGTCGGGCAATGTGCAGAGCCTGGATAGGCCTGAGCACATCCCGTTCTCGATCAGACGCGCTTGGATGGAGATGCGGATAAAGCGAAAGGCCGGGATGGTTCCTCCCACGCGTTAACCGCCTTGAGCAGGGATCCGTGTCCTTGCAGCGTTACCGTTCTCAGGGCATGGGTCTTCGGGATAGCTGTTGCTCTGGTTGTCAAACGGCCAGCACCTTCGGGCCCGCAGCGGGTGGGCTGCGAGCCGTCAGGTGAGATCGAGGGAGGCGTGCTGGGCAGCCCGGCTCGATGGGTGGTGAGAAGTGAAGAGCCGGATCTGCTCGTCACGCGCGGTTTGTTTCAGCGGACCTGGATCTGCGCCAGGATCGGCCACCCGCGATCACAGGCGTGCGAGACCTGCGGCGGGACCGCGCCCCGTCCCGCATCTGCGACGCCTCGCGAGCGCGCCCCTCTGTGGACGAGGATGAACCATGATATAGCCCAGCTTAGGACCAAAGTCAAGAACAAAGTGAGAACAAGACGTGGCCTCACACCCGTAGCCCTCATCCTGAGGAGGTCACGTCAGTGACCGTCTCGAAGGAGGCTCCAGAGGGTGCTGGACGATCCTTCGAG
The DNA here is from genome assembly GCF_014191055.1 of Microvirga lupini. Taxonomy (GTDB): domain Bacteria; phylum Pseudomonadota; class Alphaproteobacteria; order Rhizobiales; family Beijerinckiaceae; genus Microvirga; species Microvirga lupini_A. The sequence goes on along the minus strand of NZ_JACHWB010000012.1, from coordinate 46,507 downwards.
ACGCAGCTTCGCTGCTCCTCAGGATGAGGCTGGAGAGATGGACAGCAGAGACAGAAATCCCCGGATCAAGCCCGGGGGTGACGCGGAGGGTGTCATCCCTGGCCGGTGTCGCTCCCGGCCGGAGCGAAAGCGGAAGGGAACCCGAACCCGCCGCCCCTGTTGATCGTCAGGTCCCTGCCGCATGAAGGACAAGGACATCCCATGTCGAAATATCTGCGCTTCGCCGCGATGATCGCGACCTCCACCATCGTGATGTTCGGTCTCATGTACCTGAACGTCTACTCCCTCGATCACGTCTATTGGAGCGAGACGCGGGCCTATATGGCTCTGATCATGGGCGCTGCGATGGCCGTCGTGATGCTGGTCTTCATGCTCGGCATGTACACGAACAAGGCGGCGAATCTCGGCATTCTCCTCGTCGGTGTGATCGCCTTTGCAGGAGCCCTCTATCTCGTCCGCAGCCAAGCCACCGTCGAGGATGTGTCCTGGATGAAGGCGATGATCCCGCATCATTCCATCGCGATCCTGACGAGCGAGCGGGCCCACATCTCCGACCCACGCGTCAGAAAGCTCGCCGACGACATCATCAGCGCCCAGCGCCGCGAGATCGACGAGATGAAGGCGCTGATCCGGGAGTTGGAGAATGGTGGACGGACGCCATCCGCCAAGGCTTCCTGAGGTCGGCGGCGTCATCAGCATGGAGGAAGCGATGCAGGCTCACCCGAACGCCCCGAAGACAGACGACTTCCGGCTCGAACGTGACGGCGATGCGCTTATCGTGACTTTCACGCCGGATGGACGGTCCTACACCTTCGCGATTGACGGTGACCGTCTGTCCGACCCCGAGGCCTCACCGGCCCAGACCCGGGCCACCGACTATGCGGAGGATGACGTTCGCAGGACCGCAGCCGAACTGGCGCGGCTCGCGCTGACCGGCTCCCCTTCGGGAAAACGAGACCCTTGACGGACAGGCACTCCCTGCCCGGCCTCAAGCCCGCCCGCGTGCGCTCTTTTCGGTCCTGACCCGGTGCTCGATAAAGTTGCGGATCTCGCGGGTGCGGCGATGAGGCTCCAGAACCTCGGCGTCGATGCCGTGGCGCCAGGCGAGGTCGAACCGCGCCGGATCCTTGTCGAGCACGGCCAGATCCTCCGCATAGGCCGCAGCCTCCTCGTGCGTGCGGCAGAAGCCCTCCCGCACGAGGATGTCGGTGCGGCGGCTGAGGATGGCCGCGAGTTCGCCGAGCGAAAACTCGGGATGATATTGCACACCCCAGAAGGTGCCGCCGTCGCGGCGGATTTCGGCCGCCTGAACCGGCGAGATCGCGTTGCTCGCGAGCACGGTGCAACCCTCCGGCACGGTGGTCACCATGTCGAGATGGATGGCGGGTGCGTCGTAGGAAGCCGGGCGGCCCTCGAGCAACGGATGTCCCCTGCCCGCCTCCGTCCGAGTGAGCCTGCGGGCGATGCCGACCTCACGACCGAGAGGGTTCTGCTGCACGTCGCCCTCCGCCGCAACCGTTGCCACCTGCAGGCCCCAGCAGGAGCCGAAGGCAGGGGTGCGGGAGGCGAAAATCGCCCGCATCAGGTCGATCTGGCTCAGGATGTCGGGCGTGCGGTCGTAGATGTTGAGATGGGAGCCGGTGAGCACGATGCCGTCATAGGATTCGAGCCCCGCCGCATCCGGCAGGTTCGCTCCCTCGTCCGTCGGGAAGGCGATGTCGCACACAGCGTCCTGCGCAATTCCATGGATGACCTCCGCATAGGACTCGGAGAGAGTGAGTCCATAGGCTTCCTTGTGGGCCTGCCTTGCGCCCCGCGTATTGCCCTCAACCACCAGAAACCGTAAGGCCATGCATGCCACCCGCTTGCTTTTTTGTCGGTTTAGCCGAACGGCGCGCGGCGACAAGTGCAATAAGGTCGAGCCTCCGATGAATATCCTGCACGCGTTTTGGAAGGGAACATGGGGGCAGGCTTATGTGCTCCTGACCCTCACCACGCTGATGTGGGGCGGCAATGCCATTGCCGGGCGGCTCGCCGTGGGCGAGGTCTCGCCCATGATGCTCACCTGCCTGCGCTGGGTCATCGTCGTGGTCGTGCTGCTGCCGCTGGTCGGCCGGCAGGTGGTTGCGGCTTGGCCGCGGATCCGGGAGCGCTGGGTGTTCACGGTCCTGATGGGGGCGTTCGGCTTCACTGGCTTCAACGCCCTGTTCTACGCGGCCGCCCACCACACGACCGCCGTGAACCTCACGATCTTCCAGGGCTCGATCCCGGTTCTCGTCCTTCTGGGCACCGTCCTGTTCTTCAAGGCTCGCGTGATCCCGCTGCAGGTCATGGGCATGATCGTCACGATCCTCGGCGTGATCCTGGTCTCGGTCAAAGCCGATTTCGAGATCCTGCGGACGCTCGCGCTCAATATCGGCGATGTCTGGACGCTGATCGCCTGCGTGTTCTACGCGGGCTACACGCTTGGCCTTCGACACCGCCCTGCGCTTCCGGGCCTCATCTTCTTCGCGGCGCTGGCGGTTGTGGCCTTTGCGACCTCACTGCCCCTTCTGTGGATCGAGGCGGCGCAGGGCAGCCTGCAACTCCCGACCGCGAAAGGATGGCTGATCCTGCTCTATGTGGGCCTGCTGCCGTCCCTGCTGTCGCAGGTGTTCTTCATGCGCGGCGTGGAGCTCATCGGACCAGCCAGGGCAGGCCTTTTTGTCAACCTCGTGCCGGTCTTCGGCGCCCTGCTCGCCGTGGTGCTGCTGGGCGAGCCCTTTGCGCTCTATCACGCGCTCGGCCTCGTGCTGGTGCTCGGCGGCATCTGGCTCGCGGAGCGGAAGCGGTAGCACAGAGCCGTCACGAACCTATTTTTTCACGTTAGGGCCGTCCCCGGACGGGATCCGAAATCAGTCCCGGCCATTCACGTCTTGAACGATTTGAGACGTGGATCCCCGGCCCAAGGCCCGGTATGACGGGAGAGGCGAACGCTTCTGGATCAGAGTCCCATCATGCCCGGCATCGACGACACCCTCCCCTTCGTCCCGCTCAGCATCGCCGTGCTGACGGTTTCCGACACGCGTTCGCTGGAGGAGGACAAATCCGGCACCACGCTCGCCGAGCGGCTGACGAAGGCAGGGCACAGGCTCGCCGACCGCGCCATCGTGACGGACGACGTGGAGGCGATCCGCGCGAAGGTACAGGGCTGGATCGCCGAGCCCACCATTGATGTGATCATCACCACGGGTGGCACGGGCTTCACCGGCCGCGACGTGACGCCGGAGGCGATCGAGCCCCTGTTCGACAAGCGGATGGAGGGGTTCTCCGCCGTCTTCCACCGCATCTCCTACGACAAGATCGGCACCTCGACGATCCAGTCGCGGGCGACGGCCGGGGTGATCGGCACGACCTTCGTGTTCGTGCTGCCGGGCTCGCCCGGCGCCTGCAAGGATGCCTGGGACGGCATCCTGTCGACCCAGCTCGATTACCGCCACAGGCCCTGCAATTTCGTCGAGATCATGCCGCGCCTCGACGAGCACCTGAAGCGCGGGAAGCTGAAAGCCTGAGGACGCGACCGTTCTGCGTCACACCAGCTGGATGGTCTCTTCAATCGCGGAGTCGAGGACGAGGTCGTCACAGGCTCCCATGAGCCACAGATGATCGACAGTGAACTGCAGGATCGTCCTGTCCCACCAGTTCTCGATCAGGGAGGCGAGCGCCGCGGTCTCATCGGGATCGAGATCGTCCGTCATGTTGTAGAGACCGACCACATAAAGATCAGTTTCGCGGCAGCCCAGGCTGCGCTGAATGCGCCGGAAGACGTTCTCTCCCTGCCGGCTCTCAGGATAGGCCCGGAGATAGAGCCTTCCGCGATTCACATTGCCGGAGAACAATCCCCGCAGCGCGACATGGATGGGACCGAACTTTACCAATTCCTGCCGCTGCATCGGGGAGAGAACAGGCGGTTCTCCGGATGAAAGCGAACCGCAGATCGTTGCATGCAGCTTGTCCTGGCGTCTGCCCAGAAGATCCCAGGCAATCTTCCGAGCGAATGGCGCCGCCCTCATCGCCTCGTTCAACTCGCAAAAGGCTGCGGATTCGAACAGGAGGTCGCCGGAGATCGGCAGCACGAGGGAGAACACCCGCTCATGCCGGCCCATCACGTAGGACGAGCCTTCCCGCGTCCTGATGACGCGCGGATGATCCGGCGCCACGAGCGGGAGATGCGCGAGCCGATAGGTTTCATCAAGGATGAGACCCTCGCCCGACGTGAAACGCGTGCGGCTGCGCTCGTAACCGAGCTCCGCATCCTGGCAGAACGCACTTGGGGAGGAGGAATCGTTCATCGATGGCTCAACCGAAGACAGGATCGCGTTCGATGGTGGCGGAGAGCCGCACCGGCATGCGGGCCCTCACCTCTTTCATCAGTACCCGGCGGTGAACCAGATCGCCGGCCCGCACCCTTGAATCCGCGAACAGATTGGTAAGGGCACTCGCCACGCCGCCGCGCCGACGCCGCATCCTGGCAAGCCCCTGCTCGGGCCTGGACAAGGCCACGAAGCGGTCGAGCACCCGGATCCAGCCCTCCTGCGGGATGTCGCCGTCATCGAGGCACAACAGCCAGTCGCGCCGCGCAACCGTCGCCCCTTCGGTCCAGGAGCCCCGCTCGGCCGTCACCAGGGTTGCGCCGGCGGCATCGGCGACCTTCGCCAGGGTTTCATCCTGCCTGTCGGCCAGGATCACGGCATCGCCGATCAGCCCTGCGGCAACGGCCGGAACGAGAGCACTCAAGGTGGCGGCCAGAGCCTCGGGCCCATGGGAGACGCGAACGAGAACGGTAATCATCTGAACACTATAGCGGCTCTTTGCCGGCTCGTCGCCAGGGCAATTTGCCGATCACCTCTTGATTTTGTTCCTGTTTTGTTCTTAAACTTATGGCTTCCAAAAACAGATTCGCTCGAGGCCGCCATGCGTGTTCGCGCCAAAGACAATGCCCGCGATCCCCTCCTCTCCAGGCCCGTGAAACGCACGCCCCTGGAGGCGGCCGAGGCTGCCCGGCGGCGCATGGACGACCCGGCTTATCGCGTCGAGGTGGACCGCCGCCGCGGCCGCGGCGCCTCGGCCAATCCGTCCGGCCGCTATGAGCCCGCCCAGCGCGAGGCTTTTGACGACGGCTGGGACATCGAGGAGGAGCTTCCGACACTGCCCACCGAGGTGATCGTCGAGAAGCCGCGCACCATCATCACCCGCAACGATTCGCCCGACATCCTGTTCGAGAAGTCGATCAATCCCTATCGCGGCTGCGAGCACGGCTGCTCCTATTGCTTCGCCAGGCCCACCCATGCCTATCAGGGCCTGTCCTCAGGCCTCGATTTCGAGACCAAGATCTTCGCCAAGCCCAATGCGGCAGAACTCCTGGAGAAGGAGCTGCAATCCTCGAAGTACCAGCCGACACCCATCGCGCTGGGCTCGAACACCGATCCTTATCAGCCGGTGGAGCGGCGCTTCCGCATCACGCGGTCCATTCTGGAGGTGCTGAACCGGATGAACCACCCGGTCGCCATCGTGACCAAATCGGCCTTGGTCACCCGGGACATTGATCTCTTAGGTCCCATGGCCGAGCGGCAGCTCGCCAAGGTGGCGATCTCGGTGACGACCCTCGACCCGAAGCTCGCCCGCCGCATGGAGCCCCGTGCAGCCACGCCGGCCAAGCGGCTCGAGACGATCCGCAAGCTCACCGAGGCGGGCATTCCCGTGACGGTTCTGGTCGCCCCGATCATTCCGGCCATCAACGATCACGAGATCGAAGCCATCCTGAAGGCCTGCGCGGAGGCAGGCGTGCAGGAGGCCGGCTACGTGCTCCTGCGGCTGCCGCACGACCTGAAGGACCTGATGCGCGACTGGCTCGTCGACCATTACCCCGACAAGCTCAACCACGTCTTCACGCTGCTTCAGGAAGCCCGCGGCGGCAAGGATTACGACGCGAACTGGAGCACCCGTCAATCCGGAGTCGGCCCCTATGCCTGGATGCTCGGACGCCGCTTCGAGACCACAGCCGAGCGGCTCGGGCTCAACAAGCGGAACCTGCGCCTGCGCACGGATCTGTTCAAGGTACCGCCAAAGGAGACGGGACAGTTGAGCCTTTTCTAGGGCATCGGATCAGTCCCAAAAGTGGGCCCCACTTTTGGGACTGATCCGATGCTTCCTCCATCAATGGAGGCATCGCCGGGTCCGCACGATGCTCTGGCCGGCTTGAAGGACGAGGGCGTCTCCCGTGCACTCTGGATCCTCCTTCAAGACGCCCGCTCCGCAGGCCTCTCAGGATGAGGGTTGAGCGATGTGAAGCGATGAAGCATTGGATGCCCGCAACATGTGCGGGCATGACCCCTGTGCTAATCCGCAAACACCACCGTCTTGCGGCCGTTGAGCAGGATGCGGTCTTCCAGGTGGTAGCGAACGGCGCGGGCCAGCACGCGGCGCTCGATGTCGCGGCCCTTGCGCACGAGGTCGTCTGCGGAGTCACGGTGTGTGATCGACTCCACGTCCTGCGCGATGATCGGGCCTTCGTCCAGATCAGACGTGACGTAATGCGCCGTCGCCCCGATCAGCTTCACGCCGCGCGTATGCGCCTGATGGTAGGGCTTGGCACCCTTGAAGCTGGGCAGGAATGAATGATGGATGTTGATGCAGCGGCCTGACAGCTTTGCGGCGAGTCCGTCCGAGAGAACCTGCATGTAGCGGGCAAGCACCACGAGATCGGCTTTCGACTCGCGGATGATTTCCCAGACCTTCGCTTCCTGCTCGAGCTTCGTGTCCTTCGTGACGGGAAGGTAGTGGAACGGCACATCGCCCAGATCCACGTGGCTGTAGGTCTCGACCGGATGGTTGGCGATGACGCCGACGGGCTCGAAATCGAGCTCGTCGATGCGCCAGCGGTAGAGCAGATCCGCGAGGCAATGGTCGAACTTCGAGACCAGCAGCATGACGCGGCGCTTCTCGGCCTGATCGCGCAGGGTCCAGGTCATGGAGAAGCGCTGAGCCAAGGGCGCAAAGCCCTCTTTCAGCGCATCGAGATCGCCTTCTCCTGCGACGGGATTGAAGACGACACGCATGAAGAACCGGTCCGTCTGCGTGTCGTCGTATTGCTGGGCGTCGAGGATGTTGAGGCCCGCATCCGACAGATGCCCTGCCACGGCGGCCACGATTCCGGGACGGTTCGGGCAGGCGAGCGTCAGAACGAAGCGCTGCGACAGGGGTGAAGCCATTGCCCTGACCTCTAGAACCGCACGGCGCGGGCGCGCTTGACCTGCGGGATCTCCTCGATCCGGCGCAGGAGCTCGTCGGAGACAGGCTGATCGACCGACACGAAGCAGATGGCGTCTCCGCCGGGCTTGTCGCGGCCGAGCGCGAAGGTCGCGACATTGACGCCGGACTCGCCGAGCAGCGTGCCGAAGCGGCCGATGAAGCCGGGCTTGTCGTCGTTGCGCACATAGATCATGTGCGGGGCGAACTCCGCGTCGACCGCGATGTCGCGGATGTCGACCACGCGCGGCTTGCCATCCTGGAACACGGTGCCGCCCGCATGGCGCGACATGTCCTCCGCATCGACGATGATGCGGATGAAGCTCTCGTAGTCGCGGGCTGCGTTCTCGCGCTTGACCTCTTCCACCATGATGCCGCGGTCGCGGGCCACGAGCGGCGCCGACACCATGTTGATGTCCTGCAGGAAGGGCCGCAGCACGCCGGTCACCGCAGCCGAGGTGAGCGCGCGCGTGTTCATCTCCGCGACATTGCCCTCGTACTCGATGCGGATACCCTTGATCGGGGCTTCCGTGAGCTGGCCGAGGAACGAGCCGAGCTTCTCGGCGAGCGCGACGAACGGCTTCAGGCGCGGCGCCTCTTCCGCAGTGATGGACGGGAAGTTCACCGCGTTCTGAATCGCGCCCTGCAGCAGGTAATCCGACATCTGCTCGGCCACCTGCAGGGCCACGTTCTCCTGCGCCTCCGTGGTTGCGGCGCCTAAGTGAGGCGTGCAGACCACGTTGGGATGGCCGAAGAGCGGGTTCGAGGTCGCCGGCTCCTCGACGAAAACGTCGAAGGCCGCCCCCGCCACATGGCCGGAATCGAGCGCAGCGCGAAGCGCCGTCTCGTCGACGAGACCGCCGCGGGCGCAGTTGACGATGCGCACGCCCTTCTTGGTCTTGGCGATGTTCTCGGCCGAGAGCACGTTCTTCGTCTTCTCCGTCATCGGCACGTGCAGCGTGATGATGTCGGCGCGGCGCAGCAGGTCGTCGAGCTCCACCTTCTCGACACCGAGCTCAAGCGCGCGCTCCGGCGACAGGAACGGATCGTAGGCGATCACCTTCATGCGCAGCCCGATGGCGCGGTCGGCCACGATGGACCCGATATTGCCGCAACCGATGACGCCGAGCACCTTGCCAGTCAGCTCGACGCCCATGAAGCGGTTCTTCTCCCACTTGCCGGCCTGTGTCGAGGCATCCGCCTGCGGGATCTGGCGGGCGAGCGCGAACATCATGGCAATGGCGTGCTCGGCCGTGGTGATGGAATTGCCGAAAGGCGTGTTCATCACGATGATGCCCTTCGCGGTCGCTGCGGGAATCTCGACATTGTCGACGCCGATGCCGGCGCGGCCGATCACCTTCAGGTTTGTGGCCTGCTCAAGGATCTTCGCCGTCACCTTGGTGGCGGAGCGGATGGCGAGACCATCGTAGTTGCCGATGATGGCGGCGAGTTTGTCCTTGTCCTTGCCGAGGTCAGGCTGGAAATCGACCTCAATGCCGCGATCCTTGAAGATCTGCACGGCGGCGGGAGAGAGAGCGTCGGAAATGAGAACGCGGGGAGCGGGCATGGTGCACCTGTTGTTTATCGCCGTTCCCACCCTCCCCTTGAGGGGGAGGGTCGGCTCGAAGAGCCGGGGTGGGGTGAACGGCGCAGTCGGTTTGAATTATTGGCGTTAGGCCCGAGGACAGTCGGCTAGTGTGGTGTCTCCACCCCACCCCGCCGCCCTGACGGGCGTCGACCCTCCCCCTCAAGGGGAGGGTGAAGAACATCAAGCCGCTTTCGCGAGCTTCGCCTTTTCCTGCGCGAAGGCCCAGTCGAGCCAGGGCGTCAGGGCTTCGAGATCGGATTGCTCGACCGTCGCCCCGCACCAGATGCGCAGGCCCGGAGGAGCATCGCGATAGGCACCGATGTCGAGGGCGACGCCTTCCTTCTCCAGAGCCGAGGTGATGCCCTTGGCGACCTGCACCACGGCCTCGGGGCCCTTGGCCACCACGTCAGGATCGGCAATCACCAGGCACACGCTGGTGTTGGAGGCGGTGGCCTGATCCTTGGCCAGATTGGCGATCCACGGAGTCTTGGCGACCCAGTCGGTGATGACCTTCGCGTTGGCATCGGCCTTGGCGACGAGCGCATTCAGCCCACCGATGGACTTCGCCCATTCGAGGGCGTCGATGTAATCCTCGACCGCCAGCATGGACGGTGTGTTGATGGTCTCGCCCTCGAAGATGCCCTCGATGAGCTTGCCGCCCTTGGTCATGCGGAAGATCTTGGGCAGCGGCCAGGCCGGCTTGTAAGTCTCCAAACGCTCCACCGCGCGGGGCGAGAGAATGAGCATGCCGTGGGCCGCCTCGCCGCCCAGCACCTTCTGCCAGGAGAAGGTGACTACATCGAGCTTCGAGAAGTCTAGCTTCTGTGCGAAGGCCGCCGAGGTGGCATCGCAGATGGTCAGGCCCTCGCGATCAGCCGCGATCCAGTCGGCGTTCGGGACGCGCACGCCGGAGGTGGTGCCGTTCCAGGTAAAGACCACGTCGCTGTTCTTGCTGTCGACCCGTTTGAGATCGGGAAGATCGCCATAGGGCGCGCTGATGACGCGGGCATCGGACAGCTTGAGCTGCTTGACCACATCCGTGACCCAGCCCTCGCCGAAGCTCTCCCAGGCTAGCATGTCGACTGGACGGGCGCCGAGCATCGACCACAGCACCATCTCCACGGCGCCGGTATCGGAGGCGGGCACGATGCCGATGCGGTAATCGGCCGGCACCTCCAGCACCTCGCGGGTGAGGTCGATGGCGAGCTTCAGGCGCGCCTTGCCGAGCTTGGCGCGGTGCGAGCGACCGAGGCTGTCGGTTTTCAGGTTCTGGAGAGACCATCCGGGGCGCTTCGCGCAAGGGCCGGACGAAAAGAAGGGCGCGCGCGGACGCGCGGCGGGCAGGTCTGTCATGTGATCCATCCTTACAGATGGGCGCCTCTCGGTGGGGAGAGGTGTCCCGCCGACCGGTATGACGGAGCCGAAGGTCATGGTCAAGGCGATTACTGGAGGATCTGTCGTTGCGGCAGCCCTCCAGATTACGAAATCGTAATACAAAACATCGTGTTCAGAAGGATCCGATCAGGTAATTGGCATATATTGTGCTAGGACGAGTTCCGATCTTTCGAACGATAAAGAACGACGTGTAAGGAGCAAGCATGCGTGTGTCCGGTCAACTTGCTGTCATCGCCATGCTGGGGGCGGCAGGCTTTGGCGGCTGGTACGCCTACAAGGGCGGCCATCTGGCCAATGTGCCCGTGATCGGCGCCTATGTGAGCCAGCCCGCCGGTCAGCAGGCCGGCGCTCCGAGAGGCCCGGGCGGCCGCGGCGGTCCCGCCGGTCCGGCGACGGTCGACGTCGACACGGTCAAGACCGGCCGCATCGTCGAGATCAGGGAATCGGTGGGCACGGTGCGTGCCTATGAATCGATCACGGTGACCGCCAAAGTGGCAGGCATCATCGGCGAGATCGGCTTCGACGAAGGCCAGAAGGTCAAGGCCGGTGACACGCTGGTGCAGTTCGATGCCGCCGAGCGCCGCGCCGCCATCGAGCAGGCTGTCGCCGAGGCCAACCGCGCCACGGCGCTCCGCAACGAAGTCGCCATCAAGCTCGAGCGCGCCCAGGCGCTCAACCGCACCGGCGCCGGCACCGGCGCCCAGGTCGAGGATCTGACGGCGCAGATGAAGTCCCTCGAAGGCTCGATTGCCTCCGCCCAGGCCCAGCGCAAGGCCGCCGAGGCGCGGCTCGAGGAGCTGACGATCCGCGCCCCCTTCGCCGGTCGCGTCGGCACCCGCTCCGTCTCCCTCGGTGCCTATGTGGCGCCCGGCACCCGGATCACCTCCCTCGACGACCTGTCCAAGGTGCGTCTCGACTTCGCCGTGCCGGAAAACCTCCTGGGGCGTCTGAAGCCCGGTCAGGCGGTCAACGCCGTCTCGGCAGCCTACCGGGGCCGCACGTTCAGGGGCACCGTGTCGACCATCGATCCCCGCGTGGACCAGACGACCCGCACGGCGCGTCTGACGGCCGAGTTCGAGAACCCTGACGAGGCCCTGAAGCCCGGCATGTTCCTGTCCGTGGCGCTCGAAGTGTCCACGAAGGACGATGCCGTCGTGGTGCCGGAAGAGGCCGTCGTCAGCGAAGGTCTGCGCCACATCATTTATCCGGTGAAGGACAATAAGGTGGAGCGCCGCGTCATCATCATCGGCCAGCGCCAGGGCGGCAAGGTGGAGGTGGTGGAGGGCCTGAAGCCCGGCGAGACCATCGTGGTGCTGGGCGTGCAGCGCGTGCGGCCCGGCGCCGAGGTTGTCGCCCGCCCGGTGGGCTCGGGCGCACCTGCCGCCCCTGTTCCGGCGGCGAACCGGGAGCAGCCCTCCCGCTCCTCACTGAACGTTCCGCAGGCCATCGGCAGCGCCCAGGCGGCTGAGCGGAAGTGAACCAGTTCGTGTCATCCCCGGCGGTCCGCAGGACCGGGAAGGGGATCCATAGCTCCGAGCGTGTGAGTGGATCCCCTTCCCTCGCTGCGCTCGCCGGGGATGACACCGAAGACACAGTCGAAAGACTTGACCCTAACGGGATCGAATAAAGCCATGCAGGTTTCCGACCTCTTCATCCGCCGCCCCGTCTTCGCCGTCGTGGTCAGCCTGCTGCTGATCGTGGGCGGCTTGGCCGCGCTCCTGAATCTGCCGGTTCGCGAATATCCGCAGGTGGACCGCCCTGTCGTGTCGGTGTCCACCGTCTATCGCGGCGCCTCGAACGAGGTCATCGAGAGCCGGGTGACGGAGATCATCGAGGGTGCGGTCGCCGGCATTGAAGGCATCCGCCAGATCACATCGCAAAGCCAGAACGACCGCTCCTCGGTGTCCATCGAGTTCGAGGTGTCCCGCGAGCCGGAAGCGGCGACCTCGGACGTTCGCGACGCCGTGTCCCGCGTGACCGGACGCCTGCCCGACGACGCCGATACGCCGGTGGTGCGCAAGGTCGATGCGAATGCCTCGGCCATCATGTGGGTAGGCGTCACCTCCACCACGCTCGATGCCCTCGAGCTCAGCGACTTCCTCAAGCGCGTTTATGTGGACCGCCTGTCCACCGTTCCGGGTGTGGCCAACGTGAACCTGAGCGGCGAGCGGCGCTTTGCCATGCGCATCTGGATCGACCGGCCGGCGCTCGCGGCCCGCGGGCTGACCGTGCAGGATCTCGAGACCGCCATCAAACGCCAGAACGTGGAACTGCCCGGCGGCCGGATCGAGTCGAGCCAGCGTGAATTCACCGTCAAGACGGATTCCCGCCTCGCCACGCCCGAGGAATTCCAGCAGGTCATCGTCACCAACAAGAACGGCTATCTGGTCCGTCTCGGCGAGGTGGCCCAGGTCGAGGTGGGTCCGGAAGACACGCGCTTCGAGTTCTACCAGTCCGGCGAGACCGCCATCGGGCTGGGCGTGGTGCGCCAATCGACCGCCAACACGCTCTCCGTCGTCGAAGGCGTGCGCAAGGAGCTGGAGGAGCTCAAGTCGGCGCTTCCGCCCGGCACTGTGACGGAAGTGGCCTATGATGAGAGCCAATTCATCCGCGCCTCCATCGATGGCGTCCTGAAGACTCTTCTGGAGGGCGTGGCGCTGGTGATCCTCGTGATCCTGGTCTTCCTGCGCGACTGGCGCTCGACCATCGTGGCCATGGTGGCGATCCCGGTCTCCATCACGGCAGCCTTCATGGTCATGGCCTTCTTCGGCGCGTCCATCAACGTGCTGACCCTGCTCGCCATCGTGCTCGCCATCGGCATCGTGGTGGACGATGCGATCGTTGAGATCGAGAACGTGCACCGGCGCATCGAGGAAGGGCAACCGCCGCTGCTCGCCTCGTTCGACGGCGCCCGCGAGATCGGCTTCGCGGTGATCGCCACCACGGCCACCCTGATGGCCGTGTTCGTGCCGCTCGCCTTCATGACCGGCAACACGGGCAAGCTCTTCCGCGAGTTCGGCATCACGCTGGCGGCCTCCATCTTCTTCTCGGGCGTGGTGGCGCGAACCCTTACACCGATGATGTGCTCCAAGCTGATGGTCCCGGCCCACGGCCGCATCCAGCGCATGACCGAGCCGGTCTTCGAGAAGATGAACAGCGGCTACCGCTGGCTGCTGTCGCGCGCCTTGCGGATCCCGGTCGTCATCCTGTTCATCGGCTTCCTCGTTTCGCTCTCGGCCTATGGCCTGTTCCAGTCGCTGCCGAAGGAATTCGCCCCCACGGAGGATCGCGGCGCGATCATCGTGCGAATTCAGGCTCCGGAAGGCGCAAGCCTCGACTACACCCGCGACCGGGTGAAGGAGGTCGAGAAGGCCATCATGCCCCTGCAGGAGCAGGGCGTCATCGGCTCCATGCTGAGCCAAGTCGCGCCGGGCTTCGCGCGCCCCTCCCCGGTCAATGAAGGCCTCGTGATCGTGCGTCTCGTGCCCTGGGAGGAGCGCACCGAGAGCCAGCAGGACATCGTGCGCCAGTTGACCCCGAAGGTGTCGAACTTCCCCGGCGCGCGCGTGTCGGTGGTCAACCCGCCCGCCTTCGGCGGGGCCGGCGGTTTCGGCCAGCCGATCCAGTTCGTGCTTGGCGGGCCCGATTACGAGACGATCCGGGGCTGGCGCGACATCGTCATGCAGAAGGCCCAGGAGACGGGCAAGTTCATCAACATGGACTCGAACTACCGCGAGTCGCAGCCGGATATCCGCGTGCAGATCGACCGCCAGCGCGCCGCCGATCTCGGCGTCTCGGTGGAGGATATCGGGCGCACGCTCCAGCTGATGTTCGGCGAGACCGAGGTCTCGACCTTCGTCAGCCGTGGTGACGAGTACCCGGTGATCATGCGCGCCCGCGCTCAGGACCGGGCGACGCCGAACGATCTCACCAACACCTTCATCCGGGCCGCCAACAACGAACTGGTTCCGCTCTCCTCCTTCGTCACCCTGACGGAATCGGCCGCGCCACAGGCCCTGAACCGCTTCGACCGCCTGCGCTCGATCACGATCCAGTCGTCGCTCGCTCCGGGCGTCTCCATCGGCGAGGGCCTGGAGATCCTGCAGCAGATCGTGCGCGACAACCTGCCGGCGGAAGTGCGCATCGGCTATAACGGCCAGTCGAAGGACTTTCTCGACTCCACCGGGGCGATCTACGTGACCTTCGCCATGGCGCTGCTCGTGGTGTTCCTGGTGCTGGCGGCGCAGTTCGAGAGCTGGATCAATCCGTTCATCATCATGCTGACCGTGCCGCTCGCGGTGACCGGCGGATTGCTGGCGCTGTTCGTCACCGGGCAGACGCTCAACATCTACAGCCAGATCGGCATGATCCTGCTCATCGGCCTCATGACCAAGAACGGCATCCTGATCGTCGAGTTCTCGAACCAGCTGCGCGAGCGCGGATATTCGGTGCACGATGCGGTGCTCGAAGCCTCGGTCCTGCGCCTGCGGCCGATCCTGATGACATCCATCGCCATGATCGGCGGCGCGATCCCGCTCGCCTGGTCCACCGGCGCCGGTGCCGAGGCGCGCAACGCCATCGGCACGGTGATCGTGGGCGGCGTGACGGTCTCGACCATCCTGACCATGCTGGTGGTGCCCTCGATCTACCTGCTCATCGGCGGCTTCACCAAGCCCGCCACCTATGTGGGCGAACTGATCGACAAGCTGCGGGCGCAAACAGGTCAGGTTGCGCACGGCGAGGATCTGCCATCGCGGCGCAAGGACGTTCCTCCGGCTCATCCGGCGGAGTGAGCCTCTCCGTGGAGAAGAAATGAAAAAGCCCCGGCGATCATCTCGCCGGGGCTTTTGTTTCGAACCGGAATCTTATCTTACGCGGCAACCTTCGAAGCCGCCTGGGTCACGGCAGCCACGACGTCGTCCACCACGCGGTTGACCACATCCTCGTTGTCGCCCTCGCCCATCACGCGGATGACCGGTTCGGTGCCCGAGGGGCGGATCACGAGACGGCCTGCCTGGCCGAGGGTCTCGCGCCCGGCCTCGATGGCCTTGATGACCGAGGCGTCCTGCAAGGGCTTCCCGGCCTTGTAGCGCACGTTCTTGAGCACCTGCGGCAGGGGCTCGAAGCAGTGGCAGACCTCCGAGACCGGCTTGCCGAGGCTCTTGACCACCGCGAGAAGCTGGAGCGCCGCCACGAGCCCGTCACCCGTGGTGGTGTAGTCGGACATGATGATGTGGCCGGACTGCTCGCCGCCGAGGTTGAAGCCGTGGGCCCGCATGTGCTCAAGCACATAGCGGTCGCCCACCGCCGTGCGCACGAGGCCGAGGCCCATCTCACCCAGGAAACGCTCCAGGCCGAGATTGGACATGATCGTCGCAACGATTCCAGGTTGGGAAAGGCGGCCGTCGTCCTTCCACGAGCGGGCGACCACGGCCATGAGCTGGTCGCCGTCGACCTTGTTGCCCTTCTCGTCGACGATGAGCACCCGGTCCGCATCGCCGTCGAGGGCGATGCCGATATCGGCCCGCAGCTCGCGCACCTTCTGGATCAGGGCATCGGGCGCGGTGGAGCCGACATCGTGGTTGATGTTGAAGCCGTTCGGCTCCACGCCAATCGACATCACCTCGGCGCCGAGCTCCCACAGGGCTTCCGGGGCCACCTTGTAGCCGGCGCCGTTGGCGCAATCGATCACGACCCGCATGCCCTCCAGGTCGACCTGGCGCGGCAGGGTGCGCTTGGCGAACTCGATGTAGCGGGCCTGGACGCTCTCGATGCGCTTGGCGCGGCCGAGCGCGGCGGAGCCGGACAGGCGGCGGGTCAGATCGGAATCGATCAACGCCTCGATCTCGCGCTCCATGTCGTCATTGAGCTTGAATCCGTCCGGGCCGAACAGCTTGATGCCGTTGTCCTCGTAAGGGTTGTGCGAGGCCGAGATCATCACGCCGAGGTCGCAGCGCATGGAGCGGGTCAGCATGGCGACCGCGGGCGTCGGGATCGGGCCGAGGAGGAGCACGTCCATGCCCACCGAGGTGAAGCCCGCCTGAAGGGCCGACTCGATCATGTAGCCGGAGAGCCGCGTATCCTTGCCGATCACCACCCGGTGGCGGTAATCGCCCCGTTGCTGGAACATGAGGCCTGCTGCTTGCCCGACCCTGAGGGCGAGGTCCGGCGTGATGATGCCGTTGGCGCGGCCCCGAATGCCGTCGGTCCCGAAGTATTTACGCACGTGCTTTGTCTCCGCATTCCGTTGCGCTGATCCGCGCTTTTGCTTTTTCAAAGCAACCTCCCCCACTCCGGTCAAGGCATGGAGGCGAATCCGCGCCATCACAAGTGATAAGCGATTGTTACAGACCTTATGCCCCGCCCATGTGTAGTATTAGTACTTCGAGGTAAACAAAAAGAACGCCCGCTGGTGGAGCGGGCGTTCGTGGATTTCACAAATACTGACGTTTTATGCCTGCGGCTGGGGCTCCATGCCCCCGTCGGTTTCGCGTGGGCGTCCTGGGCGGGTGGTGGGCACGGCGGAGCCGCGGCTGGGGGTCGCCGCCTCTCCGGTGTCGCGCACCGGCGGCTGGCCGTCCATCAGGTTGCGGATCTCCTCGCCCGTCAGCGTCTCGTATTCCAGAAGCCCGCGCGCCAGAGCCTCAAGCTCGTGCCGCTTCTCGGTCAGGATCCGGCGGGCGTCGTTGAGCCCGTCCTCCACCAGACGGCGCACCTCCGAGTCGATCTTCTGCGACGTCGCCTCGGAGATGTTCTGCTGGCGCCCCATGGACATCCCTAAGAACACCTCGTCCTGGTTCTCGCCATAGGCCACCGTGCCCAGCTCGGGCGAGAAGCCCCACTTGGTCACCATCATGCGGGCCAGGCGCGTCGCCTGCTCGATGTCCGACTGGGCGCCCGACGTGACCTTGTCCTTGCCGAAGATCATCTCCTCGGCAATGCGCCCGCCCATCATGATCGCCAGACGCGAGGTCATCTGCTCGTAGCTCATCGACAGCTTGTCCCGCTCGGGCAGCTGCATGACCATGCCCAGAGCCCGGCCGCGCGGGATGATCGTGGCCTTGTGCACCGGGTCGGTGGCCGGCACATTGAGCGCCACCACGGCGTGTCCCGCCTCGTGATAGGCGGTCAGGCGCTTCTCGTCGTCGGTCATCACCAGGGTGCGGCGCTCGGCGCCCATCATCACCTTGTCCTTGGCGTCCTCGAACTCGCGCATGGTCACGATGCGCTTGCCGCGCCGCGCCGCCAGCAGGGCCGCCTCGTTGACCAGGTTCATCAGGTCCGCGCCCGAGAAGCCGGGGGTGCCCCGCGCAATCACCTTCAGGTCCACGTCGGGCGCCAGCGGGACTTTTCGCACATGCACGCGCAGGATCTTCTCGCGGCCGACCACGTCGGGGTTGGGCACCACGATCTGGCGGTCGAAGCGGCCCGGGCGCAGGAGCGCCGGGTCGAGCACGTCGGGCCGGTTGGTGGCAGCAATAATGATCACGCCCTCATTGGCCTCGAACCCGTCCATCTCGACAAGGAGCTGGTTGAGGGTCTGCTCGCGCTCGTCGTTGCCGCCGCCGAGACCCGCGCCGCGATGGCGGCCGACCGCGTCGATCTCGTCGATGAAGATGATGCAGGGGGCGTTCTTCTTCGCCTGCTCGAACATGTCGCGCACGCGGGAGGCGCCGACGCCCACGAACATCTCGACGAAGTCGGAGCCCGAGATGGTGAAGAACGGCACGTTGGCTTCGCCGGCCACCGCACGGGCGGTCAGCGTCTTACCGGTGCCGGGCGGGCCCACCAGCAGCACGCCACGGGGGATGCGGCCGCCCAGGCGCTGGAACTTCTGCGGATCGCGCAGGAACTCCACCACCTCCTGAAGGTCCTCCTTCGCCTCGTCAATCCCCGCAACATCGTCAAAGGTCACGCGGCCATGCGCCTCGGTGAGGAGCTTCGCCTTGGACTTGCCGAAGCCCATGGCCCGGCCTGCGCCGCTCTGCATCTGGCGCGACAGGAACACCCAGGCGCCGATGAAGAGCGCAATCGGCAGGATGTTCATGAGCACGGCGATGAACCAAGGGGTCGAATCCGACTGCGGACGGGCCGTGATCTGCACGCCCTTCTGCTGCAGCTTCGTGACCAGCATCGGGTCGCTCGGCGCGTAGGTCGTGAAGGTACGGCCATCCGTATAGGTGCCGCTGATCTCGGGGCCGGAGATGACCACGCTGGTGATGCGGCCGGCATCGGCCTCGCTGAGGAGCTGGCTATAGGCGATATCGCTGCCGCCGCCGCGCTGGCCGGGGCTCTGGAACAAGGTCACGAGCGCCAGCACAAGGAGGAAGATCACCACCCACAGGGCGAAGTTGCGGAAATTTGAATTCATCTGATCAGGTTCTGCCCCAGAGGGAGAGAAAGCGTGAGGAGGTCTCCCCGCGCGGCTAAACTCAATGTAGGCACACCGTCTCGCCTTGCCAAGGGAATGCGGCGCCTCTGCGACATATCCGATGGCTTTAGCTAAGATTTCGGCTAACGGCCTCGCTGACGTGGCGGTTCCGGCCCGACGGACACCCTTCCGGATGAGGTCAGGCGCAGGTGGGCGCCCGCGATGGTGAGGCTCAGGGCCTCTCCCGCCCCGGCGGCCTGACGCAGACGCTCCGTGCAGACCTCGAGCCGGTGCAGACGACTGTTCTCAAGATCCATGCCAGCCTGCGCCAAGGCCAGCTCCAGCACCCGCAGGGCAATGTCAAAGGGCTCTTCCGTGAAAATTTGGCCCTGGAACGACAGGGTCCCGGCTTCACGATGAGGCTCGCTGCGCTCAAGAGCCTCCCGGGCCTTGAGATCAAGTGCCTCGTCGGCTTGGGCGATCCTCTCGGCCAGACGCGCCAGACGCTCGGCCGTGAGCCCTTCTGCGGCAAGCAGCGGCATGAGCCTGCGCCAGCGGACCCGGGCATAGCGCTCGTCCGCATTCGACGGATCGGTGACGGAGCGCCATCCCTGCTCCCGACACCGATCGAGAAGACATGATTTCGGGACGCCGAGGAGCGGCCGCACGTGGCGGATGCCCCGCCGGTCCGTTTCCCGGCGCATCCCGGCAAGGCCCGCCAATCCCGACCCGCGCGACAGGCGGATCATTACCGTCTCGGCCTGGTCGTCGAGGGTATGGGCGGTGACGAGATGGGAGGCGCCGGCCTCGCGGGCATGCTCGACCAGGAGGCCGTAGCGGGCCTCGCGGGCAGCCTCCTGGATCCCGGTCGCGGGCTTGTTGCCCGTCCAGACAAGCGTCCGGTGCGGCAGCCCCAAAGAGGCGGCTTCCCGCGCCACGAAGGCAGCCTCCTCGGCGGCCTCGGGCCGGAGACCATGATCGACGGTGGCAACGTGAACGGGAGGACGACGTTCGATGGAGGACCAGCGGGCGAGGCCATGCATCAGGGCCATGGAGTCCGGCCCGCCCGATACGGCGGCGACAATGCCGGAGGCTTGGTTCAGAGAGGAAAAGAGACGCTCAAGCCCTTCATCCGAGAGCGGATCATCGGGGGGCGAGGATGGAGCCACAGCGCAGAGCCTGCAACGATCAGCGGATCAGCTGCACTTGATCCGCTTCTGCTCACGCTCGGAGGCTTGGCGGACGGGAGCGGAGGCCTGCGGATACTTGCGGTCGAGTTCGGCGAAGACCGCGCAGGCGCGATCCTTGGCGCCGAGACCGTTCAGGGAGATGCCGAGCCGCAGCAGCGCGTCGGGCGCCTTGGGCGTATCCGGATGCTCGGCCGAGACGTTCAGGAACTGCTCCGCGGCCTCGCGATAGCGGCTGCGCACGAGATAGGTCTCGCCGAGCCAGAAGGTGGCTTCCGGCACCAGCTTGTCGCGCGGGTTGGATTGCAGGAAGCGGCGAAAGCCCATCTCGGCCTGATCGTACTGCCTCGCGGTGAAGGAGGCATAGGCCGTGTCGAAGTCAGACCGGGGATTGCCGACGCTGGTGGCCGCCACACTCGGGTTGGCACGCTCGGCAATGGCGCCCTGAGGCAGGGTTGCCTGAACATCGGCATGCTGGTCGAGCGGCGCGCCCTCGGCGTCGTCCTGCTCGATCAGTTCCCCGATCCCGGCCAACTGCCCGCCTGGTAGCGGCATCGGACGTCCGGCATCGGCTTGAGCGAGCGGCTCGGATGGCGGGGTCGAGCCGAGCGGACGCGGCGCGCCGGGGGCGCCCGGCGCCTCCGACGGATCGAATACGTCGCTGCGGCGCTGCGGCTGGGCCGGCTGCGCCTGAGGCGTGGCCGGACGGGACGGCGTCGTAGTCGACGGCGCAGGAGCGGACCTGGAGCCACTGCCGCCGCGTCCCTCTTGGAAGCGGAACTCCACATCCTCCTGGAACTTGCGCAGCTGCTCCTTGAGCTGGCGGTTCTCGTACTGGAGCTGCTCCATCTGGCCGGAGAGCTGCCGGAACTGGCTCTCGAGCCGGTTCAGGCGCACAATCGCGTCGGCCGCATCCTGCGCGGCAGCGGGGGCGGCCAGAGCCAAGGCAAAGGCGAAAAAGACAAACAGGCGTCGGAACATGCTGGGAATACCGTAAGGATCCTCGACAGAGGGGCCGATAACACAAAAGCGCCGCCACGGCGAGATTGTGGCGGCGCTCTGCGATTTCACGAGACGTGATGCCGGTGAGGCCTTATGCCCCGGCGCCGCCGCCGAGCACCGTCACGGCGCGACGGTTCTGCGACCAGCAGGAGATGTCGTTGCAGACCGCCACCGGGCGCTCCTTGCCGTAGGACACGGTGCGGAAGCGGTTACCCGGGATGCCGCGGGAGATCAGGTAGTCGCGCACGACCTGGGAGCGGCGGGCGGAGAGCGAGAAATTGTACTCGCGGGTGCCGCGCTCATCCGCATGGCCCTCAAGGATGAAGGTGTATTGGGGGTAGCGCTGCAGCCACTGGGCCTGCTTGTCTAGGGTCGCCACGGCCGTGGGGGTCAGATCCGTCGAGTCGGTCTCGAAGAACACGCGGTCTCCGACGTTGACGACGAAGTCCTGGGCGCTGCCCGGGGTGGCGGCGCCACCGGCCCCGAAGCCACCGGCTCCGCCAGCCATCTCATCTTTGTTGGACGAACACGCCGCCGCCCCAAGGGCGAGGACGAAGGCAGCGGCGAATTTGACGGCGCGCAACGTCATCATGGGCAATACTCCTTACACATACGTTTGCCGAACGTTGTGTCTTTCATATCGGGAGGATGGTTAAGGGAGGGTTCCGTCAACCTTGAGGAGAGGCTCCGGATTAAGGTGAATTATGGCCAAGTTGTGGAAGTTATGGTCATGGTAAATCAACTGTGAATGAATTCCGGAGCAGCCCGCCATACATACCGTTAAGACAGCCGCGCCAAGCTGGGCTGCTGCCGATTGTCCGTCTTATGCGTTGAGAGGTCATGAATATCGTGACGACCCCGCCCGGCACCCTTGGACAACGCTACCGCAAGGCTCTCGACGATCTGCGTCTGGAGCGGGCTTTCGCGCGCATCGCCGACAGCGATCTGCGGCACGGCAATGCGGTGTCGCTGCTCAGGGACTCGCGGGAGAACTACCCGGCTTGGCTCGAGGCCATCCGCTCGGCGAAAGACGTCATCCACTTCGAAAACTTCATCATCGCCGACGACGAGAGCGGCCGCGCATTCGCCGAGGCCCTGATGGAGCGGGCCCGGGCGGGCGTGACAGTGCGGGTGCTCTACGATTGGCTCGGCTCGTCGTTCCGGGCCCTGCCCGGCTATTGGAGGCGCCTGCGCGAAGCCGGGGTCCAGGCCAAGGTCTTCAACCCGCCCCGGCTGACCGACCCGTTCTGGGTTCGTCGCAACCACCGCAAGGTCATCACCGTCGATGGGCGCATCGGATTCGTGTCAGGCCTGTGCATTTCGGACAATTGGGTGGGCAAGAACGGGCATGAGCCCTGGCGCGACACCGGGATCTGCCTGGAAGGCCCTGTGGTGGCCGATCTCGATGCGGCCTTTGCGGAGACTTGGCGGCTCGCCGGCATGCGGGCGATCCCGAAATCCGAACTGCCCCACCCCGACCTGATTCCGCTCGCTGGTACGATGGCCGCCCGCGTGATCAGCGGCGAGCCGGGGATGCTGCGCACGTACCGGGTCGATCAGTTCATCGCGGCTACCGCCCAGCGCAACCTCTGGCTGACCGACGCCTATTTCGTCGCCACCACCTCCTATGTGCAGGCGCTGGGCGAAGCGGCGCGGGACGGGGTGGACGTGCGCATCCTGGTGCCGGGCTCGAGCGACGTTCCTGCGCTCCAGCCTGTGGTGCGGGCCGGCTACCGGTCCCTGATCGAGGCGGGCATTCGCGTCTACGAATGGAACGGGTCGATGCTCCACGCCAAGACCGCCGTTGCGGACGGGCGCTGGTCCCGGGTGGGCTCCACCAACCTCAACCTCGCGAGCTGGGCCACCAACTGGGAGCTCGATGTCGTCGTCGAGGATACCCAGTTCGCAGAGGCCATGGAGGCCATGTATCTCGAGGACCTCGCCAACGCCACGGAGATCGTTCCCGGCTGGCAGTCCCGTCGCCGTCAGGCGAAGAACATGCGCTCCCGCCGCGGGCATCGCTACACCAAGGGTGGCGTCCGCAGGCTCGCGGCCGGCGCCCTGGCGCTGTCGACCACGCTCGGCAAGTCGGTGAACTCGCGGTCGCTGACCGCCACCGAGGCGAGCAGCGTTGCCATCATCGGCTTCGCCCTGCTGGCGCTCGCCGCGCTCATCTCCTTCTTCCCGGTTCTCATCATCTCGCCGGTGGTGATCGCCCTCGTGTGGCTGAGCCTCGCCCTGCTCATCCGGGCCTTCCGCCTCAAGCGGAGGGTGCGGCTGAGACGACGCAAGCTTGCACTTCGACGGAAATTGACGAAGATCAGGGACGGCGAGGCTTCGCCAGGAGAGTAGGACCCGGGAAGAGCAAAACGAAACCAACGGTCAAGCTTGGCGTGGATCTTGTGCAAGGCAGTGCATTCCTTTTCCGAGGAGGACTCCTATGACAGCAGGGACGACCGGCTCTTTCGATACCCTTGATCGCACTCACGCAATGAGCGCCCTTCTGGCTCAGAACTGGTGGGCCTTGGCGCTCCGCGGCGTCTTCGCCATCATCTTCGCGCTCATTGCCTTCTTCATGCCCGGAGCCACGCTCCTATCCCTGGTCTGGGTCTTCGCGGCCTATATGCTGGTCGACGGGATCTTCGGCATCGTCTCCGGCATTCGGGCGGCCTCCAACAACCAGCGCTGGGGCCTCCTGATCCTGGGAGGCATCCTGAACATCCTGGTCGGCATCATCGCCTTCGTCATGCCGGGCCTGACGGTCCTGTTCTTCGTCACCCTGATGGCGGTGTGGTCGCTGATCACCGGCATCCTGACGATCGTGGCCGCGTTCAAGCTGAACCCGACCTATGGCCGCGGCTGGCTGATCTTCAGCGGCATTGTCTCGGTCCTGTTCGGTATCGCGCTGCTGCTCGGCCCGATCGTCGGCGCCGTGGTGCTGACCTGGTGGCTGGGAGCCTATGCCCTCGTGTTCGGCATCTCCCTGATCGCTCTCGCCTTCAAGCTCAAGGGCCACAAGGACGAGACCGTTGGGGCGGCTCCGATGAGGGCTTGAACGAAAATATAGTTTGCAGGATTAACGCGCTTTCCCTCCCCTTGTGGGGAGGGAGGGAAGGTTGAGGTTTACCGCGACTCGCTCAGCAGCGGCGACCAGGTCGGGTCGGACGCGAAGGACGGCGTCGGGACCGGCTGCTCCACGCGACCGGTGATGTCGACCATGTAGAGCTTGCCGCCGGCCTGTCCGCCCGGATCGCGGAAGAACAGGATGTACTGGCCGTTGGGCGCCCAGGTCGGGCTCTCGTTGTGGAAGCCCTCGGTAAGGATGCGCTCGCCCGAACCGTCCGGCTTCATGATGCCGATGGCGAAGCCGCCGGCGCGCTGCTTGGTGAAGGCGATGTAGTCGCCGCGCGGCGACCAGGCCGGCTGCGAGTAGGAACCGTCGCCGAAGGAGATGCGGCGCTGGTCCGATCCGTCCACGTTCATGGAATAGATCTGCTGCTTGCCGCCGCGATCGCTCTCGAACACGATCTGCTTTCCGTCCGGTGAGAAGGACGGCGAGGTGTCGATGGCCGCGGTCGAGGTCAGGCGCGTGGTGGCCTGCGAGCCGAGATTCATCATGAAGATGTTGGCATTGCCGCCCTGCTGCAGGCTCATGACGATGCGGCTGCCCTCAGGCCCGAAGCGCGGCGAGGAGGCCATGTCGGGGAAGTTGCCGAGCACCTGGCGCGAGCCGGTCTCCAGGTTGATCACCTGAACGCGCGGCTGCTGGCCCTCGACCTGGGACATGTAGGTGATGTCCTGCGTGGCCGGCGAATAGCGCGGCGCCACCACGGAGGTGTCTCCTTGAGTCAGGTAGCGCACGTTCGCGCCGTCCTGATCCATGATGGCGAGGCGCTTGCGGCGGCTCTCCTTCGGGCCCGATTCATCGACGAACACGATGCGCGTGTCGAAGAAGCCGCCGAAGCCTGTGATCTTCGAATAGACCGCATCCGAGATGATGTGGCCGACGCGGCGCCAGAAATTGGCGTCCGTCACATATTGCTGGCCGGTAAGCTGCTGGCCCGTCTCGATGTCCCACAGGCGGAACTCGGCGCGCAGCCGCCCCGATGGATCGCGCGACACACGGCCGGTCACGAGCGCCTGGGCGCCCGCCATCTTCCACGCATCAAAACGCGGCGCGGCATCGAACGACGGACGCTCGGGGAAGCGCGACTTGTCGAGCGGCGCGAAATAGCCGGAGCGCTGCAGGTTGTTGCTGATGATGCCCGACACGCGCTGCCCCATGTCGCCCTCGCCGGAGAAGTCGGCAACGGCGATCGGCATGGGCTGGAACTGCCCGCCGGGTCCGACGCGGAAGGAGAGCTGCGCTTGGGCCGAGGGGGCGAGCGTCGCCATCGGCAGGACGACGGCCAGCGCGAAGAGAAGACGGGAGATAAGGCGAGTGATCATGGGATGCTGTCTCAAGCTTTGGGCTTTAAGAGAGAGGAGGATCGAACTGGACGTTCAGGATCTTCCAGTCGGTGTAATAGGGCGCGAATTTCGCCGGGATCTCGAACTGGCGGCACTTGCGGATGGCCCTGACGGCCGCATCCGCCACCGCGCGATCAGTCGATGAGCTTCCTGCCTGCAGGACTCGCGGCTCGGTGCTGAGCGATCCATCCTGGTTCAGGCGGATGTCGAGAACCGGCGCCGTGACCTGCCCGCCCGAGGCTGCGATCGGTGCGCTGTAGCAGCGCTCGATCTGCGACACGAGAATGCCGATCAGCGCATCGCGCAGGCTCGGAGAGAGCTTTGCGGCCGATCCGGTCGCGGTCCCAAGCGAGGCGGTCTTCTGGACCTCCGCGCCGGTCGCGCCGGTGGACTGGCTCTTGTCCTTGCTGTCGAGAAACTGCTTCAGGTCGCCCATGTCGAGTTTCTTGGCGAGCTGGGCCTCCTTGCGCGCCTTGGCCTCGGCCTCTTCCTTGGCCTTGGCTTCCGCGAGCTTCTTCGCCTCGGCTTCAGCTTTTGCCTTCGCGTCAGCCTCGGCCTTCGCCTTGGCTTCGGCGACCTTCTTGGCTTCGGCCTCGGCCTTGGCTTTTGCCTCCGCTTGCGCCTTTGCCTTGGCTTCAGCCTCGATCTTCGCCTGCTCGGCCGCCTTGGCCTTCTCGATGGCCTCGGCTTCGGCCTTTTCCCGCAGCTGCTTTTCCTCCGCGGCCTTGGCCTCGGCGGCAGCCTTCTCTTCCTGCGAGCGGGTCGGCGGCGCGGGCGGCGGGGGCTGGGCGGCCACCGGCTCTTCCTTCTCGGCGACCTTCATCTCGGCCGGACGCTTCGGCGGGGCCGGCGCGTCGCGCTTGTCTTCGCCGGGATCCTTCAGTTCGGTCTTGTCGGCCACGCGCTCGGCGCGGGGCTTGGGTTGCGGTGCCTTGGCGTTCGTCTCGCCCTTGGTGATCTGGGACAGCTGGGCATCGGTGATGACTTCGACCGGGATGCCTTCCTGCGCTTCGGGAAATTCGGCAACGGAAGACAGACCGATCATCGCGGCCGTCAGCAGCGCCGCATGCGCGACGCCCGAGACCCAGAAGCCCGGCTCCGAAGTGCTGAATTTCAGCTTCAACGCCACGTGTGTGCCCCTTGCTTTCATCCGCCTCAGCGCTGGTCGACCTCGGTCACGAGGGCGACGCGCTTGTAGCCTGCCGTGGTGACGATCGACATCACCTGGGCGACGCGCCCGTAATCCACCTTCTTGTCGCCGCGCACGAAGACCCGCTCGTCAAAGCCCGCCTTCGACACTTCCGCGAGCTTGCCGACGATGGCCTCGTCCGTGAGCTCCGTCTCGCCCAGGAAGACCTGGCCGTTGGCCTTGATCGACAGGGTCACCGGCGTCGCGTCGGAATTGAGCGGCGCGGCCTTGGTCTGCGGCAGGTCGAGCGGCACGCCCGCTGTCATCATGGGGGCTGCCACCATGAAGATGATGAGCAACACGAGCATGACGTCGATGAACGGCGTCATGTTGATCTCGTTGATCACCCCCGACTGCCGGGAGCGCCTGCGGCGGCGTCCGCCTCCTGCCGATCCTGCCATCATGGCCATGCCGAACCCTCCTTAGGCCGCGTTGGCGGGGGAGCGGCCCGCATGGCCGATGCGCTCGTCCACCTGACGGGACAGGATGGCCGAGAACTCGTCGGCGAAGCCCTCGAGCCGCGTCTGCAGCTTGCCGACCTCCGAGTTCAGCTTGTTGTATGCCAGCACCGCCGGGATAGCCGCGAAGAGGCCGATGGCGGTGGCAAACAGCGCCTCGGCGATGCCGGGGGCCACGACCGCAAGGCTGGTGTTCTTGGAGGCGGCGATGGAGGTGAAGGAGTTCATGATGCCCACCACCGTGCCGAACAGGCCGATATAGGGACCGGCCGATCCGATGGAGGCCAGCACCGTCAGGCGGGCATTCAGCCGCTCCACCTCGCGCTGGATGGTGACGTCGAGCACCTTGTCGATGCGCTGCGGCAGGGTCTGGAACGAGCGGCCCGAACCCTCGAAGGAGCGCTTCCACTCCCGCATGGCGGCGACGAACACGGCGGCCAAGCCCGTGGCCGGGCGGCTCTGGAGGTTGCGGTAGAGCTC
Organism: Microvirga lupini; assembly: GCF_014191055.1. Taxonomy (GTDB): domain Bacteria; phylum Pseudomonadota; class Alphaproteobacteria; order Rhizobiales; family Beijerinckiaceae; genus Microvirga; species Microvirga lupini_A. The sequence continues at coordinate 19,080 of NZ_JACHWB010000012.1, read as the reverse complement.
CTCCAGGGACTGGCCGGACCAGAACACGTCCTCGAACCGATCCATGGCGCGCTTCGACCGGCGGTAGAGCAGGGTCTTGTCCACGATGATGGCCCAGCACCAGACCGAGGCCGCCAGCAGGCCGATCATCACGAGCTTGACGATGAAATGGGCCTGCCAGAACAGGCCAAAGAAGGACAGGTCGTGGGCCACAGGAGCGGCCTGGGCCACATCAGCCGGATTCATGAATCTCGTCCTCGCTCTTCGAGCAGCCTTGGGTTGCCCCAGGGCTCACCGCAGATTGGTTCTAGGAAAATCTGTTTCTTTATCACTGCTCGTTCGCCCTTGAATCTGTCGAAAATAAGGGCAGCCGACCAATGGGGTTCAGATCATCCTGGACCGTTACCTGTTAGGCACAGAGTAAGGTTAAGGTCTGGTTTAAGTGAGGCCGCGCAGAGGCGGAATACCCTGAAATTGATAAAGAAATTCCGGGTAGTATGCACTGAAGGCAGAGCAGATACGTGTCCTGTCGATACGGCAACCGACGAGCTTCGCTGCAGGCTTTGGGTTGCCCTGGGTCTAAGCTTGGCCGTAACTCCATTCTTGACCCGATCACGAGCAAGAGAGACGAGCATGGCAAAAGGGCAAGAGGCCGATCCCACCGAAGTGGTGAACCGGCAGCTCAATGCGTACAACGCGAAGAATATCGACGCGTTCATGGCCTGCTGGGGCGAGGATGCGCAGTACTTCGCGTTTCCTTCCAATCTCCTGGCTGAAGGCGCGCAGCAGATCCGCGAGCGCTATGTCGTCCGGTTCAAGGAGCCCAACCTCTTCGGCCAGCTCATCCACCGCATGAATGTCGGCAATCTGGTGATCGACCGGGAGGTCGTGACCCGCACATTCCCGGACGGCCCCGGTCGCGTGGATGTGATCGCGATCTACGAGGTCGATGGAGGAAAGATCACGAAGGCTTGGTTCAAGATGGGTGCGCCAGTGCTCGATGGGGCATCACAAGCCTAAGGCGTCGAGAGCGCCGCCCGCAGCTCGTCCGGGATCCGCACGGCGCGCCCTCCCCTCACGGCCGCGACCATGACATCGGCTGCGACCAGGACCTCTTCGCCCCGCCGAACCTCTTGAGCGAGGGTCATTGACGCGCCGCGCATCTCCTTGGGGCGGGTCACGATGGTGAGCACGTCATCCATGACGGCGCCGCCGCGGAAATCGATATTCATCTTGCGGACCACGAACGCGAGGCCATCCATGTCCGCGTGTAGATCGGACTGCGCCACCTCGACCGCCCGCAACAGCTCCGTGCGACCCCGCTCCATGAAGCGGAGATAGCTGGCGTGATAGACGCGGGCCGAGAAATCCGTGTCCTCGTAATAGACGCGAATCGGCAGGATGTGGGCGCCGTCCTGCATGAAGCCGGAGAGATGAGGATAGTGCCCACCCTCCCCTTGAGGGGGAGGGTCAGCCGGCAGGCTGGGGCGGGGTGGCACCACAACGTTCGGAGATGTCGCGCTACTCACCCCCTCCCGCGCCTCCGGCGCGACCTCCCCCCTCAAGGGGGAGGTGTTGGCGTCGCGCTTCTCACTCATCCGCATCTCCGCCGAACAGCCCGAACTGCGCCACGGTCTCGCGGGTGGGCTCCGGAATGCCGAGGTGCTTGAAGGCATGGGGGGTGAGGATGCGGCCGCGCGGGGTGCGCTGCACGAAGCCCTTCTGGATCAGGTAGGGCTCGATGATGTCCTCAATGGCGTCGCGCGGCTCGGACAGGGCCGCAGCAATCGTCTCGATGCCGACCGGGCCGCCCCCGAAGGAATTGGCGATCATGGTCAGGTACTTGCGGTCCATGAGGTCGAGGCCGATGGGGTCCACGTCGAGGAGGCGCAGGGACTTGTCCGCAAGGTCGCGGGAGACGGTCTGGACGCCCTCGACGATGGCAAAATCCCGCACGCGGCGCAGGAGGCGGCCGGCAATGCGGGGCGTGCCGCGGGAGCGCCGCGCAATCTCGTTGGCGCCCTCCTCGCTCATGCCTAAGCCCAGCACCCGGGCGCCGCGGCGCACGATGAGCTCCAGTTCGTCCACGGTGTAGAACTCGAGCCGGATCGGGATGCCGAAGCGGTCGCGGAGCGGCGTGGTGAGCAGGCCCGCCCGGGTCGTGGCGCCGACCAGGGTGAATTTCGGCAGCTCGATCTTCACCGAGCGGGCGGCCGGGCCCTCGCCAATGATCAGGTCGAGCTGGTAATCCTCCATGGCCGGATAGAGAATTTCCTCCACTGCCGGGTTGAGGCGGTGGATCTCGTCGATGAAGAGCACGTCGCGCTCTTCCAGGTTGGTGAGCTGGGCCGCCAGATCGCCCGCCTTGGCGATCACCGGGCCGGAGGTCGAGCGGAAATTGACCCCGAGCTCGCGGGCGACGATCTGGGCCAGAGTGGTCTTGCCCAGCCCTGGTGGGCCGACGAAGAGCACGTGGTCGAGGGCATCGCCGCGCGCCTTGGCGGCATTGATGAAGATCTGGAGATTGGCCCGCGCGGCCTTCTGGCCCGTGAAATCGTCGAGCGAGAGCGGCCGGATCGACGCATCAACATCGTCCTCGCGCTTTTCGGGGCTGATCAGGCGGCGGGAATCGGTCAAAGAGGCTTACCTTCCAAAGGCTTCATATAGTCGTTTTGCATGTAATGCGCCATCTTTAACAAGATCAAAACAGGAACGCCCTCGGGGCGAGCGCGAACCTTCCTGTCATTCCCAGCGAGCGCAGTAAGGAGAAGAAATCCACTTACCGCGCCAGTTCCCTCAGCCCCAGCCGAATGAGCGTCTTGGCTTCCGCTTCGTCGCCCGCCTGCTTCATGGCGGCGGCGACGGCCGCGGAGGCCTGGACCTGGGGATAGCCGAGGTTGACCAGCGCCGAGATGGCGTCCGCCACGGGCGCCGGAGCGCTGTTGTCCTCGACCGCGCCGGTGAGGCGGATCAGGGCCGGGTCGACGGCCGCGAAGGCCGGGGCCTTGTCCTTGAGTTCCGAGACGATGCGCTGGGCGAGCTTGGGGCCGACGCCAGGGCCACGGGCGACCGAGGCCTTGTCTCCGGTGGCGATGGCCGTTGCCAAGCTGCCGGGATCGAGCACCGACAGGATGCCGAGCGCCACCTTGGAGCCCACGCCCTGCACGCTCTGGAGCAGCCGGAACCATTCGCGCTCGGAATCCGACCGGAAGCCGAAGAGGCGGATCATGTCCTCGCGCACATGGGTCTCGATGGAGAGCACCGCCGCCTCGCCCGTGGGCGGCAGATTCTGGAGGGTGCGGGAGGAGCAGTGGACCACATAGCCGACCCCGTGCACGTCGAGGATCACGAAATCCTCGCCGTAGGAATCGACTGTCCCTTTGAGTTTGCCGATCACGTTGTTCTTCACCCCTCGCGGTCATCCCGGGGCTGCGGAGCAGAACCCGGGATCGTCAGCCGGATAAAACACTGTTTCCCCTGGAAGGGAAGCCTTTGGTCGCGCTTTGTTCTCACAGCGCTCCCGGATCTGCGCTTCGGTCCGTCCGGGATGACACCTTTTCAAACGGTCTCAGTAGCTCGCCGCCAAAGCGCGGGCCTTGCGGTGGTGGGCGTGGGCGATGGCGATGGCGAGCGCGTCGGCGGCGTCCGCCTTCTTGAAGTCGGCCTTGGGCAGCAGGATCCTCACCATGGCCTGGACCTGATCCTTGTCCGCGTGGCCGACGCCCACCACGGTCTTCTTGACCTGATTGGCGCCGTATTCCGCCACCGGCAGGCCGTGGAGGGCCGGGACCAGCAAGGACATGGCGCGAGCCTGGCCGAGCTTGAGGGTCGCCTGCGCGTCCTTGTTGACGAAGGTTTCCTCGACGGACACCTCGTCGGGCGTCCAGGCCCGGATCACATCGGTGAGCCGATCATGGAGCTGCTTGAGGCGCAGCGCCAACTCAAGGTCCCCATCGGAGGTCACGACCCCGCAGGCGACGTAGGAGAGCTTCGTCCCCTCGACGGTAATGACGCCCCAGCCCGTGTTGCGCAGGCCGGGATCGAGGCCGAGGATGCGGACGCGCTCAGTCACTTCTTGTTCTCCACCGTCATGGCCGGACCTGATCCGGCCATCCACGCCATCAACCGTTAAGAAGACGTGGATACCCGGGACGAGCCTGGGCACGACGCACACCTTAAATCAACCAGCCATCTTCTGCATGAGGGCGTCGGAGAGCTCGAAGTTACCGTAGACGTTCTGAACGTCGTCGTGCTCCTCCAGCGATTCCATCAGCTTCATCAGCTTCTCGCCGGTCTCGTCGTCGACAGCCACCGGGGTCTGGGGCTTCCAGACGAGCTTGGAGGCCTTGGGCTCGCCGAACTTGTCCTCGAGCGCCTTGGTCACCTCGTTGAGAGACCCCTGGTCGCAATAGACCTCGTGGCCGTTCTCGGAGGAGGACACGTCATCGGCGCCGGCATCGATGGCCGCCTCCAGCATGGCGTCGGCATCAGCCACGTCCGGGCCGAACTCGATATAGCCGACGCGGTCGAACATGAACGAGACCGCGCCGGTCTCGGCGAGGTTGCCGCCGCTCTTGGTGAAGTAGGAGCGGATATCGGAAGCCGTGCGGTTGCGGTTGTCGGTCATGGCCTCGACGATGATGGCAGCACCCCCAGGGCCGTAGCCCTCGTAGCGGATCTCGTCGTAGTTCTCCGCGTCGCCCCCGGAGGCCTTGTTGATGGCGCGCTGGATGTTGTCCTTGGGCATGTTCTCGGCGCGGGCGGCGAGGATCGCGGCGCGCAGGCGCGGGTTCATGTTAGGGTCGGGCAGGCCCATCTTGGCCGCCACGGTGATTTCGCGGGCGAGCTTGGAAAACACCTTGGACCGCACCGCGTCCACCTTGCCCTTGCGGTGCATGATATTCTTGAACTGTGAATGCCCGGCCATGGGGGCCTCCGGAATGTCGGCCGAGAGCCGCCTCATGGGGAGGCGCCCGTCAGGCCGGAGAAGTTGACGATGGCAGGCTTATAAGGCGGCGAAGGGCTTCAGGCAAAGCCCTCTTGCGCAGGTCCGGCAAAACTAGAACCCGAGCCAGCCCGGCAGATTGTGAATAGCGGCCAGGATGAGATGGTAGGACGCGCCCAGGACCGTCACCGTATAGGCGAGCCCCGCCAGACCGATAAGGTAGCCGACGATGAGCAGATAGCCGTCCTCCTCCATGACCGCGATGGACGCGATGACGAGGGCGATGGAGGGCGGGAAGTTGGTGCCGGGGAACGGGATCAGGACCGACACGGCGACCAGGAAGGCGAAGAGCCCCACGACCCGGTCGCCGAGGGGACCGAAGAGCGTGAGCAGCCGCGGCTTGCAGTAGCTTTCGAGCTTCTGCATCCTGGGCTCCGCGACGTCGATGAGGCGCTTGAACTTTGAAACGGAAACCGTCTGGCGCAGGATGAAGCCTGGCAGCCAGGGGCGCTTGTGGCCCAGCATCATCTGGATGCCGAAGATGAGCACGGGCGTACCGACGATGCCGGCAATCCCGGGAACGTTCGGCACGCAGTTTGGCAGGGAGAACAGGATCAGCACGAAGCCGAAGGCGCGCTCGCCGAAAGCCTCGATAATCTCGCGGATCGAGATCGTCTCGCCCTTGGCTTCGTCGATCACGGCCCGCAGAACGGCCGAGGCGCTCTGGTGCTCGTGCGCCCGGTGGAACTCGCTCTCCTCGCGATAGATGCTCGTCTTCGGCCCTGCCGTCTTCTCTAGATCCGCGTCCACCGGTCCCTCCGTGCCGGGAGAGATGGGAACGGCGACGCTCCGCGCCAAGAGACGGAGAGTTCCCTCAGTCCCAGAACCGGGGCCAGGTCTCTTCCAGGTTCGGCCCGAGACGAACCGCCGCCACGCGACGGGCCAGGCCGGTGCGATCGTCGGTCTCGACCGCAATGCCGGAGAGCGTGCCCTCGCCCAGGGCCGGCTCCATGCGGGCGCCGGGTGTCTTCTGGATGAAGCGGCGGATCGATTCCTCCTTCTGCATGCCGAGCACGGAATCGTAGTCGCCGCACATGCCCGCGTCCGACATGTAGGCCGTGCCGCCCGACAGAACCCGGTGATCGGCCGTGGGCACATGCGTGTGGGTGCCGACCACGAGGCTCGCCCGCCCGTCGAAGTAATGGCCCATGGCCTCCTTCTCGCTGGTCGCCTCTGCATGGACGTCGATGATGACGGCATCGGCCACCTGCCCCATCGGGCAGGTCTCGAGCTCCCGGTCGACGGCCGCAAACGGATCGTCCAGCGGGTCCATGTAGAGGCGACCCATGACGTTGACCACGAGCACCCGATGGCCGGAGCGGGTGTCGATGAGGTTGGCGCCGCGCCCCGGCGTGCCCTGCGGGTAGTTCACAGGCCGCAGGAGCCGCGGCTGGCGCTCAATAAAGACGAGCGTCTCGCGCTGGTCCCAGGAATGGTTGCCCAGGGTGATCGCGTCGGCACCGGCGGCCAGGATCTCGTCGCAGATCGCCTCATTGATGCCGAAGCCCCCGGCGGAGTTCTCGCCGTTGATGACCACGCAATCGAGCCGCCAGCGGTCACGAAGACCGGGCAGGCGTTCGGTCACCGCATTGCGGCCAGGCCGCCCGACAATGTCGCCGAGGAAAAGAAGACGCATGATGGACCTTTAAGCGGTTTTCGTCCGAATGAGTTCGGCTTCCGTGATGATAACGTCGAGGAGCCGGTCGTGGGGTTCGACCGGAACCTCGTCGATCTCCTGAACCGCATAAGCCAGGCCGATGGTCAAGACGGGATGCTGGTCTTCCAGCACGGCGATGGCCCGGTCGAAATGTCCCTTGCCGTAGCCGATGCGCCCTCCCCGGCGGTCGAAGGCCACCAGCGGAACGAGCAGGGCTTTCGGGAAGACTTCCGGCGCGTCAGGTCCGGGCTCGCGCACGCCGAAGCCGCCTTTGACCAGCACGTCGCCAGGCTGCCAGAGACGCCAGCTGAGATGAGGATGGAGGATCTGGGAGAGCGCCACGTCCTGCCCGCGCTCGAGCAGCGCTTCCATGAGCGGACGCGGATCGACCTCGGTGCGAATCGGCCAATAGCCGCCCACCGGCGTCACGTCCTGGAGATCGGGAAGGTCGAGGGCCTGGGACTTGATCCGCCCCGCAGCCTCGTGGCGGAACTCCTTGTCGAGCCCGTCGCGCCGGGCGAAGGCCTCTTGGCGAAGCCGCTCTTTCAGTTGGGGAGGGGACGGAGAATGCATAAAGTGCGGAGCCACAAAAGCCGTCGGAGAAGCGATCCCGGGAACCTACAAAGTAGGTGGGCGCCGTATGTTCCGGTCCACGGACCGGGCAGGGACAGCTCCCGTTGGGATCGATAAGGCCCCGGGGAATATGAACTCCTAACGCGCCTCGCAGCCCCGCCTTTCCTATGTAGGGATTGGGACGCGCCGGGGGAAGGGGGAAAGTGACGGATCGGCGAGATCTTTCAGGCCCGCCTCCCCGGCTCGCTTGGCAAGGCGAATGTCTGAGAGGGAAGTCATCCGAGAATGAGAGCAGCCCCCCTGCACATTCGCAACAGGATCACCTGGAACCCGCCTCGACCTGCCCTGCCCCGTTGAGGCTGCGGGCCAGCTCCTCAATGCGCTCGGCAGCCCGCTGGATGCCCTCCGCGAGCCTTGCCTCGATTTGCTCAAGGCGCTCATCCCGATAGATGTGGACGCTGTTGAGCATCGCCACTTCCTCGGCAAGCGCCGTGATCCGCTTTCTCGCTTCGTGCAGTTCGTCGGCCTGTGCGATCGCCGCCATGACGTGGAGGCGCATATCGTCGACTTGGCCGAAGGTGGCCCGCATCTCCTCGACGCGGGCGTTGTAGGAGGCGGCCAGCCCTTCGAGGTGGCGCTCCTCGCCCTCGGCGCAGGCGATCCGGTAGGTTCTGCCGGCAATGGTCACCGTCACCTGGGACATGGCTTCAGCCTTCCTCGGGTTCGAGCTGCCCGGCCTGGGCCAGAACCGTCTCGACGGCCCCGATGGCTTGGCGAACCCGCCGGCTCACGTCGTCGGTGGCGGCCTCGAAGCGATGCAGGCGGGTGAGCGCTCCGTCGAGTTCCACCGCCAGGCGGGCTCGGTCGTCCTGCATGAGCTGAAGCTCGGTCTCCAGGCCGCCGCGCCGTCTGTCGGCCTCCAGGCGCCGGGAAACCGATGCCTCAAGGAGGCCCAGGGCCATGTCCAGCCGCTTCATCGCTTCTTCGAGTGTGGGCGCCATCATGCCTCCGGGAATCGCGGAAGACACTAGGCCTGGAGGGCTCGACGAGCAACGGCCCAGAAGGGGATTACGCCCCTTCGAGCCTTTGACTCCCCCCTGCCCCGTGATAAGGAGCCCGGGCCTTTTCCAGACAGCCGCCCCGTTGCGGGGCCTCAAGACTTGTGGATCTCGCCGTGCAAGATACCGTCTCCGCCGATCGCGTCACCCATTCCGATCTGGCGAACGCCGTGCGCGTCCTCGCCATGGACGCCGTCGAAACAGCCAAATCCGGCCATCCGGGCCTGCCCATGGGCGCGGCCGACATCGCCACGGTGCTGTTCACCAAGTTCCTGAAATACGATGCCGCCGACCCGACCTGGCCCGACCGCGACCGGTTCATCCTGTCGGCCGGCCACGGCTCGATGCTGCTCTACGCGCTCCTGCACCTCACCGGCGTGAAGGGCATGACGGTCGAGGAGCTGAAGAACTTCCGCAAGCTCGATTCCAAGACCCCGGGCCATCCCGAGAACTTCATGACGCCGGGCGTCGAGACCACCACCGGGCCGCTCGGCCAGGGCATCGCCACGGCGGTGGGCTTCGCCCTCGCCGAGCGCATGCTGAATGCCGAATACGGCAGCGACCTCGTCGACCACTACACCTATGTGCTCGCCTCCGACGGCGATCTGATGGAAGGCATCAGTCAGGAGGCCATTGCGCTCGCCGGCCACCTGAAGCTCAACCGCATGATCGTCCTGTGGGACGACAACGAGATCTCCATCGACGGCCCCCTGTCGCTCTCCGACTCGGTCGATCAGGTGAAGCGCTTCCAGGCCTGCGGCTGGAACGCGGTTCGCGTGGATGGCCATGACGAGAAGGCGATCCAGCGCGCCATTTCCCGCGCCCAGAAGTCGGACCGCCCGACGCTGATCGCCTGCAAGACCACCATCGGCTACGGCGCCCCGAAGAAGGCCGGCACCTCAAAGGCCCACGGCGAGCCCCTCGGCGCCGAGGAACTGGCTGGTGCCAAGGCCTCCTACGGCTGGAGCCATGCGCCGTTCGAGATCCCGGACAACATCCGCAGCGCCTGGGCGAAGGCAGGCAAGAAGGGCAGCCGCCAGCGCAAGGCCTGGGCCGAGCGCCTGAAGGCATTGCCGGCCGAGAAGCGCGCCGAGTTCGAGCGCCGCGTGAAGGGCGTGCGCCCGCAGGGCTTGGCCGACGCGGTCGCCAAGCTGAAGGACCGGCTCATCGCCGAGCCGCAGGCCGTCGCCACCCGCAAGGCCAGCGAGATCGCCCTGGAGGTGATCACCGAGGCGGTGCCGGAGCTGGTGCTGGGCTCGGCGGACCTGACGCCCTCCAACAACACCAAGACCAAGAACCTCAACGCCATCTCGCCGGGCAATTATGCGGGCCGCTACATCCATTACGGCATCCGCGAGCACGGCATGGCGGCAGCCATGAACGGCATCGCGCTCCATGGCGGCTACGTGCCGGCCGGCGCGACCTTCCTGGTCTTCACCGACTATGCCCGTCCCGCGATGCGCATCGCAGCGCTCGCCGGCATTCCGGCCGTCTATGTGATGACCCACGATTCCATCGGCCTCGGCGAGGACGGCCCGACCCACCAGCCGGTGGAGCATCTGGCGGCGCTTCGCTCCATGCCGAAGATGCGCGTGTTCCGCCCGGCCGACGCGGTCGAAACCGCCGAGTGCTGGCAGATGGCGCTAGAGCGCACCGACGGCCCCTCGACCCTGGCGCTGACCCGCCAGAACCTGCCGCAGGTGCGGAAAGTAGGCGGGGCTGAGAACCTCTCGGCCACCGGCGCCTACGAGCTGTCGCCTGCTCAGGGCAAGGCCCGCGCCACGATCTTCGCCTCGGGTTCCGAGGTGGAAATTGCGCTCGCGGCCCAGAAGCTGCTGGCCGAGAAGAACTTCGAGGCCCGCGTGGTCTCGGTCCCCTCCCTCGACCTGTTCCTGGCCCAGCCCGAGAAGGTTCGCGCCGAGATCGTCGGCGATGCGCCGATCAAGGTGGCGGTCGAGGCGGCCGTGCGCTTCGGCTGGGATTCGGTCATCGGCCCCGACGGAATTTTCGTCGGCATGCATGGGTTTGGCGCCAGCGCGCCCTACAAGGACCTTTACAAGCACTTCGGCATCACCGCTGAAGCCGTGGCCGAGAAGGTTCTCCGGACACACAATCTCTAAGGCCCGGGAGACTTCTGAGCCTTAAAACACAAGGGAGCTAAGACTATGACGGTGAAGGTCGCGATCAACGGATTCGGTCGCATCGGACGCAACATCCTCCGCGGCATCGTGGAGAGCGGCCGCAAGGACATCGAGGTGGTTGCCATCAACGATCTCGGCCCGGTCGAGACGAACGCTCACCTTCTCCGCTTCGACTCCGTCCACGGCCGCTTCCCGGCGGACGTGCAGGTCGACGGCGAGTTCCTGGTCATCAACGGCCAGAAGATCCGCGTCACGGCGATCAAGGACCCGGCGACACTGCCGCACCGGGAGCTCGGCGTCGACATCGCCATGGAATGCACCGGCATCTTCACCTCGAAGGACAAGGCCTCGGCGCATCTTACCGCCGGCGCCAAGCGCGTCATCGTGTCGGCTCCCGCCGATGGCGCTGACCTCACGGTCGTCTACGGCGTCAACCACGACAAGCTAACCAAGGACCACGTGGTCATCTCGAACGCCTCCTGCACCACGAACTGCCTCGCCCCCGTGGCGAAGGTGCTTCATGAGGCGGTGGGCATCGAGAAGGGCTTCATGACCACGATCCACTCGTACACCAACGACCAGCCGACGCTGGATCAGATGCACAAGGACCTCTACCGCGCCCGCGCGGCGGCCCTGAACATGATCCCGACCTCGACCGGCGCCGCCAAGGCCGTGGGCCTCGTGCTCCCCGACCTCAACGGCAAGCTCGACGGCTCGTCGATTCGCGTGCCGACCCCGAACGTCTCCGTGGTCGACTTCAAGTTCGTGGCCAAGAAGAACACCACGAAGGAAGAGATCAACCAGGCGATCAAGGCTGCCGCCGACGGCCCGCTCAAGGGCATCCTCGGCTACACGAACGCCCCGAACGTCTCGTCGGACTTCAACCACGACCCGCACTCATCCGTGTTCCACATGGACCAGACCAAGGTCATGGAAGGCAACTTCGTGCGCGTCCTGTCCTGGTACGACAACGAGTGGGGCTTCTCGAACCGCATGGCGGACACCGCCATCGCCATGGCGAAGCTGATCTAAGGGAGGCTGCTCAATGACCGCCTTCCGCACGCTCGACCAGGCCGACGTCAAGGGTAAACGCGTTCTCGTCCGGGTGGACCTCAACGTCCCCATGGAGAACGGCCGGATCACGGACGCGACGCGCGTCGAGCGCGTCCTGCCCACCATCCGGGAAATCGCCGACAAGGGCGGGAAGGTGATCCTTCTCGCTCATTTCGGACGCCCGAAGGGACGCGATCCCAAAGAGTCCCTGAAGCCGGTTGCGGAAGCGGTCTCGCAACACCTCGGAAAACCCGTGGCCTTCGCCGATGACTGCATCGGCGAAGCAGCCTCCAGCGCCGTCAACGCCCTGAAGGACGGCGACGTGCTTCTCCTCGAGAACACCCGCTTCCATGCGGGCGAGGAGAAAAACGATCCGGCCTTCGTCCAGGAACTGGCGAAGCTCGGCGACCTCTTTGTGAACGACGCCTTCTCGGCGGCCCACCGGGCGCATGCTTCGACGGAAGGCCTCGCCCGCGTTCTGCCCGGTTACGCCGGCCGCACCATGCAGGCCGAACTCGACGCCCTGACCAAGGGCCTGGAAGCGCCGAAGCGCCCGGTCGTCGCCATTGTGGGCGGCGCCAAGGTCTCGACCAAGATCGACCTCCTCGAAAACCTCGTGACCAAGGTTGACGCCCTGGTGATCGGCGGCGGCATGGCCAACACCTTCGTGCATGCGACAGGACTCGGCATCGGCAAGTCGCTGGCCGAGAAGGATCTCGCGGCCACCGCCATGCGGATCATCGAGAAGGCGCGCGAGGCCAACTGCGCCATCATCCTGCCGGTCGACGGCGTCTGCGCCTACGAGTTCAAGGCGGGAGCACAGAACCACACCTACGGCATCGATGCGATCCCCGAGGATCAGATGATCCTCGATGTGGGTTCGCAATCCATCGAGCGCATCCAGGCTGCCATCAACGACGCCGCCACGGTGGTGTGGAACGGCCCGCTCGGCGCCTTCGAGATCACGCCCTTCGACCAGGGCACGGTGGCGGCTGCCCGCCATGCGGCCCAGCGCACCAGGGAAGGCAAGCTCGTGTCGGTTGCCGGCGGTGGCGACACGGTGGCGGCCCTCAACCATGCGGGCGTGGCGGACAGCTTCACCTATGTGTCGACGGCCGGCGGTGCCTTCCTCGAATGGCTGGAAGGCAAGTCGCTCCCCGGCGTGGAAGCCCTGCGGGCCTGAGCCCAAGCCTCGGCAAAGTAGGTAGTCACTTTGCTGGGCGCAAACGTGGCCTAAATAGCTTCACCAGATGGCTTAAGCTGAGGTTCAGCTTCTGCGCTGTTTAAGAGCAAAACCAATACGGAGGACCAAATGGCCCGCATCACGATGAGGCAGCTTCTGGATCACGCAGCCGAGCAGGGCTATGGCGTGCCTGCCTTCAACATCAACAATATGGAGCAGGCGCTGGCGATCATGGCGGCGGCCAGCGAGGTCGATGCCCCGGTGATCATCCAGGCATCCCGCGGCGCACGCTCCTATGCCAACGACGTCATGCTCAAGCACATGATGGACGCGGTCACCGAGATCTATCCGCAGATCCCGGTCTGCGTGCATCTCGATCACGGCAACGAGGCCGCCACCTGCATGACCGCCATCCAGGCCGGCTTCACCTCGGTGATGATGGACGGCTCTCTGAAGGCCGACGGCAAGACCCCGGGCGACTGGGACTATAACGTGGGCGTCACCCGGAAGGTGGTCGAGATGGCCCATCTCGGCGGCATCTCGGTGGAAGGCGAGCTCGGGGTGCTCGGCTCCCTGGAGACCGGTGAAGGCGAGGCCGAGGACGGCCACGGCGCCGAGGGCAAGCTCTCCCACGACCAGCTGCTGACGAACCCCGACGAGGCCGTGAAGTTCGTGGCCGAGACCAAGGTCGACGCGCTCGCCATCGCCATGGGCACCTCGCACGGCGCCTACAAGTTCACCCGCAAGCCCGACGGCGCCATCCTGGCCATGCACGTGATCGAGGAGATCCACAAGAAGCTCCCGAACACCCACCTGGTGATGCACGGCTCGTCCTCGGTGCCGCAGGACCTGCAGGACATCATCAACCAGTATGGCGGCCAGATGAAGCCGACCTGGGGCGTGCCGGTGGAGGAGATTCAGCGCGGCATCAAGCACGGCGTGCGCAAGATCAACATCGACACCGACAACCGCATGGCGATGACCGGCCAGATCCGCAAGGTTCTCAGCGAAAACCCGGGCGAGTTCGACCCGCGCAAGTATCTCAAGCCCGCCATGGACGCGATGACGAAGCTCTGCAAGCAGCGCCTGCAGGAGTTCAACACCGCCGGCCAGGCCTCGAAGATCAAGCGCGTGTTCACCCTGGCCGAAATGGCCAAGCGGTACGCCTCCGGCGAGCTCGACCCGACCTTCGGCGCCACCCGCCAGGCGGCGGAGTAACCTAAACCACCCTCATCCTGAGGAGCAGCCGCTAGGCTGCGTCTCGAAGGAGGGTCCAGAGAGCACTGGAGACGCCTCGTCCTTCGAGACGGCCTGACGGCCTCCTCAGGATGAGGCTACGGGTACGATCCCACGATCAGGCTTTCGCCTTAATCATGATCGACAAGCGGGGCCTCGCAAGATGGCCCCGTTTTCGTTATGGGAACGGTGTCTTTCGTTTTCTCAATCTTTGTGACCCATGGCCGATACCGCCGCCCGCCTCTATCTCATCACCCCCGTTCTGGAGGATTCCTCCTTCGCGCCGCAGCTGTCCGAGGCCTGCGGGACCGGAGCCGTGGCCGCAATCCTGCTGCGACTGGCGCCTGCCGACGAGCGCACCCTGACCAACCAAGTGAAAGCGCTGGCTCCCGCCGCCCAGGAACATGGGGCCGCCGTCATCGTCACCACGGACGCCAAGGCCGATCTCGCCACCATCGCAGCGCGCGGCGGGGCCGACGGGGTTCATATCGCGGGGGACCCTTCTCTCGTGCGCGAGCTGCGTGAAAGGCTGAAGGCGGAGCGGGCGTTGGGCGTCGGGGCAATCCGCACCAAGGACGATGCCATGACCTTCGGCGAGGCCGGGGTCGATTATCTGCTTTTCGGCGAGCCGCGCCCGGACGGGTCCCTCCCCTCCTTGGAGAGCGTGGTGGAGCGGGCTGCCTGGTGGGCCGAGATCTTCGAGACACCCTGCGTGGCCTATGCCCCGAGCCTTGAGGCGATCGAGCCGCTCGCCGCCACAAACGCCGAGTTCGTGGCCCTTGGCGACGCGGTCTGGTCCCATCCGAACGGGCCCGCCGCCGCGGTGAAGGCCGCGGCCGAGATCCTGGAGCGCCAGGAGGCGTCACGCTGATGCGCCTCTCCTGGATCATCGGCGGCGCGCTCCTGCTGGCCTCCGCCACCGCAGGCGCTGCGGCCCAGCCTGATGCGGCTTACGGTGCCTATCAGCGCGGCCTCTATCAGACGGCCTTCCGCGAGGCGACCCTGCGGCTGGAGAAGAACAACAACGACGCCGCCGCCATGACCCTGCTGGGCGAGCTCTACAACCAGGGCCTCGGCGTCACGATGGACCCGAAGAAGGCGTCCGAATGGTACCGACTCGCGGCGCAGCGTGGCGATGCCCATGCGCTGGCGGCGCTCGGCCTCATGGCCCTCGACGGGCGCGGCATGCCGAAGAACCAGGCGCAGGGCCGGGCCTGGCTGGAGGAAGCGGCAGCCAAAGGCAACGCGACGGCCTCCCACAACCTCGCCCTGCTCCTGCTCACCAGCGAGGCGAACGCGGACCTGCAGAAGGCGGTCCAGCTCTTGAAACGGGCCTCCGAGGCGGAGATCCCGGACGCGCAGCATGCCCTGGGCGTCCTCTACCTGAAGGGCAGGGGCGTCGAGCGCAACGCCACGGAGGCCGCGCGCCTGTTCGAGCGCGCCGCCCGCAACGGCAGCTCGGTCGGCGAGGTGGAATACGCCATCCTGCTCTTCAACGGCGACGGCGTTCCGGCCAGCGAGTCCCAGGCCGCCCGCTACTTCCGCCGTGCGGCCGCCAAGGGCAATGCCATCGCCCAGAACCGCCTCGCCCGGCTTCTGGTGGCTGGCCGGGGTGTGCCGGCCAACAAGGTCGACGCCGCCGCCTGGCATATCCTGGCCGCGGCCCAGGGGCTTGCGGATCCCTGGCTCGACAATGCACTGAAGGACCTCTCTGTCGACGAGCGCACCCGATCCGAAAAGCTGGCGGCCGAGCGCCTCGGCATGCGCTGACCGCATCAATTCGCCTTTCCGGTGGATCAATTCGGCTGCCGGCCCGGTTATCCACCGCTTGACGCCAACCTTTGGGTGGTCCATCGACCACATTCTCTTTCAAAACCGCTCTTTGTCAGGACCTGCACGATGATCCGCTCGCCCCTCATGACCGTTATGACCGATGCCGTGATGAAGGCATCACGCTCGCTCAAGCGCGATTTCGGCGAGGTCGAGAACCTGCAGGTCTCGCGCAAGGGTCCTGGCGACTTCGTGTCCGCCGCCGACCGCAAGGCGGAAAAGATCCTGCGCGAGTCCCTGGAGAAGGCCCGTCCCGGCTACGGCTTCGTCATGGAGGAGGGAGGCGTCATCCAGGGCACCGACACCAGCCACCGCTGGCACATCGATCCGCTCGACGGCACCACCAACTTCCTGCACGGCCTGCCGCAATTCGCCATCTCGGTCGGACTCGAGCGTGACGGTCAGATCGTCGCCGGCGTGATCTACGACCCGGCCAAGGACGAGCTCTTCATCGCCGAGCGCGGCAAGGGCGCCTATCTCAACAACCGCCGCATCCGCGTGGCGGCCCGCGGTGATCTCGCCGACGCGGTGGTGGCCTGTGGCCTGCCCCATATCGGCAAGGGCGATCACGGGCTCTTCCTGCGTGAGACGGCCGCCGTCATGGGCTATGTGGGCGGCATGCGCCGCTGGGGAGCGGCCGCCCTCGATCTCGCCTATGTGGCCTGCGGGCGCTTCGACGCCTATTGGGAGCGCGGCCTGAACTCCTGGGACATGGCCGCCGGCATCCTCATGGTCCGCGAGGCGGGCGGCTTCGTGTCCGACGCCGACGGCGGCAGCGACCCGATGGCCAAGGGCTCGATCGCCTGCGGCAACGAGCTGATGCATCGAGACCTCCTCAAGCTCCTGAAGAAGGCCAAAGGGTAATTTTCTGTTCGTGCTGGGGCGGGATCCGATGGTCGCGCTTGATCCTTCGGACGGGCGCGGTCACATTGGAGCCGTCCCGAAGCACGAATGCACAGGATAACGATGGCGGACCAACCCCTTACCCCACCGCGGATTTACCTGATCCGCATGGCGGTCTTCCTTATTCTGGCAGGGTTTGTCGCCTTCATCCTCTACCGGCAGATCTGGGAGGCCTTCCAGGCCAATCCGGGTCTTAACGCCCTGATTCTGGGCGTCATGTTCATCGGCATCGCGCTGGCCATCCGGCAGGTCTGGCGCCTTCGGCCTGAGGTGCGCTGGGTCAATACGCTCCAGCGTACCGAGGAAGGGCTGGTTGCTCCCGAGCAGCCGGCGCTTCTTGCCCCCCTGGCCGCTCTTCTGGGCAATCGGCCCGGCCAGTCCGGCTTCTCGGTCGCGGCGACCCGCTCGGTGCTCGACTCCATCGGCGCCCGCCTGGACGAAAGCCGGGAGATCGTGCGCTATCTTGCCGGCCTCCTGGTCTTCCTCGGCCTGCTCGGAACCTTCTGGGGCCTCATCGATACAGTCGGCTCGGTCGGCCGGATCATTTCTTCGCTGCGGACGGGACAGGATTCGGCGGTTCTCTTCGACGAGTTGAAGAATTCGCTCGCCGGCCCGCTCCAGGGCATGGGCCTGTCCTTCTCGGCCTCCCTGTTCGGTCTCGCCGGCTCCCTCGTCCTCGGCTTCCTCGACCTTCAGGCCGGTCAGGCTCAGAACCGTTTCTACACGGAGCTGGAGGATTGGCTCGCCACCTCCACCATGGACACCCCGGCCGAGCCCGCCTTGCGCGCCGGCGCTACGCCGGATCTGACGCTCGCCCTTAACCGGCTCACTGCCGCGGTCAATGATGGCGGCGGCGGCCGGGCGGCCACCCAGGCCATGGCGAACCTTGCTGAGGGCGTGCAGGGCCTCGTTCAGCACATGCGGGCCGAGCAGCAGATGATCCGTGATTGGGTCGAGGCTCAGGCCGCCCGCGAGAAGGAGCTGAAGCAGGTGCTCGACCGCCTCTCCCGTGAAAGGCTGCCCTGATGCCGGTCTCGAGCGCGGGCGGACGGCGACGCGGGCGCGGCGGCCAGATCAACTACTGGCCGGGCTTCGTGGACGCCCTGTCCACGCTCCTGCTCGCCATCATCTTCCTGATCTCCGTCTTCACCGTCGGCCAGTTCTTCCTGTCGCGCGAGCTGTCGGGCCGCGACACGGTGCTCGACCGGCTCAATCGCCAGATCGCCGAGCTCACGGACCTCCTTTCCCTCGAACGCTCGAGCAGGCGGACCATCGAGGAGACGGTCACCTCTCTCCAGACGACCCTGCGGGCCAACGAGGCCGAACGAGCGCGCCTCCAGAGCCTTCTCGACAGCGGCGGTGCGGCCCAAGTTGAAGCGCAGCAGCTGAATACGCAGCTCGAAACCGAGCGCCAGGCGACGGGCCGCGCGCTCAGTCAGGTCGAGATCCTCAACCAGCAGATCGCCGCCATGCGCCGCCAGCTCGCCGCCCTAGAGGAGGCGCTGGCTGCTTCCGAGAACCGGGACAAGGAAAGCCAGGCCCGCATCGCCGATCTCGGCAGCCGCCTCAACGTGGCGCTGGCCCAGCGGGTGCAGGAACTCGCCCGCTACCGTTCCGACTTCTTCGGCCGGCTGCGCCAGATCCTCGGCAACCGCCCGGACGTGCGCATCGTCGGCGACCGTTTCGTATTCCAGTCGGAGGTGCTGTTCCCGGCCGGTCAGGCCACCCTACGCCCCGAAGCCTCGGGCGAGATCGATCGCATCGCCAGCGCCCTGGTTGAACTCGAACGCCAGGTGCCACCCGATATCCCGTGGGTGATCCGAGTCGACGGCCATACCGACCAGCGCCCCATCAACACCCCGCAATTCCCGTCGAACTGGGCCCTGTCGTCCTCTCGCGCCATCGCCGTCGTGCAGGCCCTCATCGCCCGCGGCGTCCAGCCCCAGCATCTTGTCGCCGCCGGCTTCGGCGAGTTCCAGCCCCTGGACAACGGCACGACCGAAGAATCCTACGCCCGCAACCGGCGCATCGAGCTGAAGCTGACGGAGCGGTAATCCGGATCTGGGCGCCAAAAGCAAAGGAGCCGCTGTTTCCAGCGGCTCCTGCTTGAGGATGTTTCCGTAACCCGGGATGCGAACCGCGTGGGGCTGGTCCGATGCCGGTCCGGAAGCTCCCCGATTTTAAGCGGCTTTGACGCCTTGGAGGAAATCGGAGACCTCGCGGGAGAGGTCGGAGGAGTGGCGCGAGAGCTCCTGGGCGGCACCCAGAACCTGGGAGGCCGCCGAGGTGGTCTCGCCGGCGCCCTGCTGCACGTCCACGATGCTGCCGGTCACGGCCTCGGTGCCGCGCGCCGCCTCCTGCACGTTCCGGGCGATCTCGGCCGTGGCCGCGCCCTGCTCCTCCATGGCGGCGGCAATCGAGGTCGAGATCTGGCTCATCTCGGTGATCGTGCGGGCGATCTC
>NZ_JACHWB010000011.1 GCF_014191055.1 Microvirga lupini | reverse complement strand
TAACCTGAAGGTCACAGGTTCAAATCCTGTCCCCGCAACCAATACACAAAACCCTCGAATGGCTCCGCCTTCGAGGGTTTTTGCTTGTCTGGAGCGCACAACAACGACAAACCCTTCCGTGCAGCAGCACGGAAGGGTTCCTTGATGGGCCGCTTGTGCACTCGTCTATGGAGCTCAGGCCACCTGTCCCACGGGATCAAGGTCGGCATTCAGGGAGAACCGCTCCAGCTGGACGGCGTAAGCAGCCTCCAGGCCCTTGAAGCGTGGCTCCGGCTCCGGCTCGATGCGTTCCACCGCGGCCGTGAGACGCGCGCAGAAGCGATCGGACGCGGACAGAAGAATGCGAAGCGAGCGCGCAGACGGTGCAATGCCCGATGAGGCATCCTTCACGAGCACCGCAGCCGCCGCATAAAGATCATCAACGGCAGCTTCCGTGCCGGGATCACGCTTGAGCAGACCCATCGTGTTGATGAGGAGCACGCGCAGATCGTGGAGGTCATCCCCCCTGCCCGCCTGGGCAAGAAGAGCGACAACCTTTTTGACCGCTTCGATTCTTTCTTTGATTGTTTGTGCGAGAGCGTTGTCGGCCATGAGCCTTCCCCTAGTAGGCTTTCTGTGGAATCCCCTGGAACACCACGGAAATCAGCATGTGCATTTATGGTTAAGCAATCCTTACGATGCAGCCGAGATCCAAGCCTTTTCAGGGTTTTTGCGAACTTCGCGCCGGAGGATGCGAGCTCTTTCCCATGCGGCATTATTCGTGCATTGAGATTTCTCCGGAAGCCGACTACATCACCTCATCATTCGTGATTTGAACGTCCATGATGCTGAAGCCGAACACTCTTGAGCGACCGCAAAGGTCCATCTTGCGAAGCCCCTGCTTCGCGGGCAGGCTCTGCTTCATGCATGAGCTGCGACCTGAACCAAGCCCTATGTGGGATGTTCAGGCGGTCAGCCCGTCAGAGCCGACGCCCGGTAGGGCAGACTTCCCACATTGATGCCGGTCTGACGTCACCCGTCGCCGGCCCGATCCGGCGATCTTCCTTTCCTCCCGCATTTGCTCTTCGTCCGCAATGCAGGCTCGCCGGATCCCAGCTTGCTGAGAAAAGGAGAAGCCCTGCAATGAACAGGGTCTGGACTGAAGAAGAACTTGAGATTCTGCGCCGCGATCGGGAAGCCAAAGTGCCGGTTCCCGTCACCGCTGCAAAACTGGGAAGGCCTGTCCCGGCGACTTACGCACGAGCGAGGTTAATCGGTACGCTTGTCCAGCCTCATCAGTCCTGGGACGAAGCCAGCGTTGCCCGCCTGCGTGAGCTCGTCTGCGCGGATCCGCCGATGACGGACAAGCGGATCGCCGGTGAGCTCAGAAGAAGCGTGACACAGATCCGCTGGAAGATGCAGGATCTTGGGCTGATTGGCGTGCGGGACCTCTCCAAGCTGGCAAAGATCACGGCTGCCGAGTCGGCCCGGCCGAAAGTCGCCAAGGCTTCATCGGCCATATCACCTGCTACGAAGCCACCCGTTCGCTCCAAACCATCGCCTCGGCCGGTTCCCGGGTCGTCTGCAAAGCCGGTGCGAGATGTTGCGGCTGCTTCGGTTGTGCCTCAGCTGCTCGATCCACAGGCTGCCTTGGAGCATGCCATCAAGTCTCTTGAGACTGTCATGGCCGAGCGCCTGAAGAACTCGATTGCGGAGACCGAAGCGGGCATGATCAAGGCGGCTCGCGCGGCCATTGCCGAGAAAGGACGCATCGACCAACGGCTCGTTATTCGCGTCAAGCGGGTGGCCGAGGCTGAATCCCGCCGCCTGGCCGCGACGAGGCAAGCTGAGGCTGAGGCAAAGAAAGCTGCTGCGGAAGACCAGCGTCAGGAAGTGGAAGCCAGGAGGACTGAAGCTAGGAAGGCTGAAGCCAAACGGCAAGCCGAGGAGGCAGCGCGCCAAGCGCGCGAACAGCGTGCGCGCGCGAATGTTCGAACCACAGCTTCCTCGCCGGCCGAAAAGCCGAGACCGGTGGAGAAGAAGATCGTGCTCTCCGCTGTTCAGGGCGTTTCACAGAATGCGGCTCCCCGTCCTGCTCCGCAATCGGCGCCACCTCCGGTTTCGAAGATCGTCGTCATGGAGGCCCCTGCGGCCGCGCGCGCGGTCGAGGACGAGCACGCTGCAGCTCAGACATCCGGGCGGGGCGGTTGGAAGTCCGTCCGTCGCGATCCTGCGCGCGTCATGGCGCAGGCGAAGGCCAAGGCCAAACCGGCCAACCGTGCCGATGCGGTCGATCTCGCCCAGGCTGCTCAGGCCGCTATCGAGCGCTTCATCGCGGAACGCGGTGTGACGCGCACGGAATCGAGCGGCATCCAGTCGGTCGTCTCCCGCCTTCAGGCACGCGGTTACATCGTCGTGCGTGACGAGACAGGCTGGACGATCGACCAGCGCCACCGCATCGCCAGCGAAGCTGAGCTCATGAGCTTTGCCGAGGCACGCGGCATTACGCTGAGCGCCGCGGCCTGATCGAGTGTTCAGAAGGCGTCCGATGTATCAACATCGTGTCGGACGCCCCTCCTTGATTTAACGCCTTGCCGATGCCCTTATCCGCCCCACATCGGCTGCGGATAGGGAGATGATGATGAATAAGCGCAGACTCGGCCGCTCGGACCTGATGGTTTCGCCTCTTTGCCTCGGCGGCAATGTTTTCGGATGGACGGCCGACGAGGCAATGTCCTTCAAGCTTCTCGACGCTTACGTGGATGCAGGCCTCAACTTCATCGACACGGCGGATGTCTACTCCACCTGGGCACCCGGTAACAGTGGTGGAGAATCGGAGACCATCATCGGCAAGTGGATGAAGGCGCGCGGCAACCGTAACCGGGTCGTTATCGCCACTAAGGTGGGTTCCGAAATGGCGCCCGACCGGAAGGGGTTGTCGAAGAGCTACATCCGTTCCGCAATCGAGGCTTCCCTTCGCCGGCTCCAGACCGATGTCATCGATCTCTATCAGTCCCATCGCGATGATCCCGATACGCCGCAGCAGGAGACGCTCGAGGCTTATGCCGACCTGATCCGCGAGGGGAAGGTGCGGAACATCGGGGCCTCAAACTTCAGCGCAGCGCGGATGCAAGAAGCGCTGACGATCAGCGCCGAACATGGCCTTCCGCGCTATGAGAGCCTACAGCCGAAGTACAATCTCTATGACCGCTCGGAATACGAGGCGGAGCTGGAGCCTCTCTGCCGGAAGGAGGAAATCGGCGTCATCCCCTATTACGGCCTCGCCAGTGGGTTCCTGACGGGCAAGTACAGGTCGGAGGCTGATTTCGGGAAGAGCGTGCGGGGCGGCCGCATGGCCGCCTATCTCAACGACAGAGGCAAGCGCATCCTCTCGGCTCTGGATGAGGTCGCCACCCGCAAGAATGCGACACCGGCCCAGGTCGCTCTAGCTTGGTTGATGGCTCGCCCTGGACTCACCGCCCCCATCGCCAGCGCCACGAACGTGGAGCAGTTGCACGACATCATAAAGGCAACTAAATTACACATCGATGAAGCCGATATCACAGAACTCGATAGAGCCAGCGCGCCAGCCTGAGACATCCGCTTTTTGCATGGCAGCCTTCCGTTGCAACCGACGGATGGCCTCTTATCTCGTGACAGCCTGTGCTTCGGACAATTCCACAGGATAAAACGAGGTTTTCTATGAGCGCTGATGCCAATGCACTGTTCGAGCCCTTCACTCTGGGCAGCCTGACCCTGCCGAACCGCTTGGTGATGGCTCCCCTCACCCGCAACCGGGCTGCGGAGGGTGACGTTGCGCGCGACATCACCGCAACTTACTACACCCAACGTGCGAGCGCCGGCCTCCTGATCTCGGAAGGATCGCAGATTTCCCACCAGGGACAGGGTTATCTGCGCACGCCCGGCATTTACACTCCCGAGCAGGTCGCGCATTGGCGCAAGGTGACGGATGCGGTCCACAAGGCTGGAGGCCGGATCTTCATTCAGCTCTGGCATGTGGGCCGCGTGTCCCATACCTCGCTCCTGCCGAGCGGTGCTGCACCAGTGGCGCCCACGGCACTTCGGGCTCAAACCAAGACATTCCTGGAGAGCGGCTTTGTGGATGTCTCCGAGCCCCGTGCGCTCGAACTCTCCGAGATTCCAGGCATTCTGCGCGACTACGAGAAGGCAGCCCGCAATGCCAAGGAGGCCGGGTTCGACGGCGTCGAGATTCACGCGGCCAACGGCTACCTGCTCGACCAGTTCATGAAGGATGGCTCCAATCACCGCACGGATGCCTATGGCGGCTCCATCGAGAACCGTGCTCGCCTGACCATTGAGGCGGCCGAGGCCGTGCTGAAGGTTTGGGACAAAGGACGCGTCGGCATTCGCCTCTCGCCCGCAAAGGTCAACGACGCACTGGATTCAAACCCTCAGGCCCTGTTCAGCCATGTGGTCGAGCGGCTCGACAAGCTTGGGCTCGCCTATATTCATATGATCGAGGGTGCCACTCAGGGCGACAGGAACGCGGTCGATGTGGACTACGCAGCTCTGCGCCGCTCCTTCCGCGGCGCCTACATCGCCAATAACGGCTATGACCGCGAGATGGCGGCCGGGGCGGTGTCCAGCGGGCGGGCCGATCTCGTGGCCTTTGGGCGCCTCTTCATCGCAAACCCGGACCTCGTCGAGCGCTTTCGCCTCAATGCTCCGCTCAACGAGCCGAACCGCGCCACGTTCTATGGCGGCGGTACCGAGGGCTACACGGACTATCCGGCTATGAACGAAGCAGCCTAGCGCTGAGCCCCACAATTGGAGCAGACGCCCTCCCGGGCCTTCTGCTCCAGTTCCTCGCCTTTGCGGAGCAGTTCCTCCTCACGGGCAGACGGACCGACCGCCGAGTGCTCCCCTGGTTGCAGCCGGTTGACCCCTCCCACGCCTCCGGTGGTGTTGGGGTCGGTCGAGGAGCGGGCGGCGCTGGTAGCGGCTCCACCTGTGCTCGCTTCGTTGCCGGGAGGTGATCCAGGACGCCCTGTGGTCGCGTTCCCGGTTGCGCCGGTGCCTTGGTTCGTGCCGTTTCCGGTCAGTGTGTCAGGCGTATCCCTGACACCCGTGTTTCCGGTAGCACCCTGCCCAGGAGGGCGGAGGGGCGAGCTGCTTGGCTGTGCGGCGGCTCCTGAGGATGAGCCGGTGGACGGCGATGCAGCCGAAGACGAACCGCCGGCGCTTCCGCTGCTGCTGGAACTTCCGGAGGAACCTTGCGCCCATGCGGCTCCTGTGATCAGGCAGCCTGCGATCAGGGCAGTCGAGAGAGCGAAATGACGCATTGGCTCCTCCTTTCGAGGTGCTGTCGAGCATCAACTCCAGGCGCTGTCAGGAGTTTCCGGAGGATGGTCGCCAAATTGCCAGGGTGACCTTGCCAGCCGGGTCCAGGACCTGACGCTCTCTCGGCACCAATCCCCGCTCCGACAGGATCGCCTCGGCACTCCTCCCGGTCTGGCATCCCGAAAAGACCGGAATACCATCCGGCACATGGGTTCCTTCCGCCCGGGTCAGATGGAATGCATTGTAGCCAAGCTCAAGAAAGAGATCGAAGACCTGACGTCCGCCGGGCACGGCAATCCGGCCGCCCTCCGGCAGGACCGTGCGGATCGCCGTGTCCCAAGGCACCTTTGCAGGATCCCACCACCACCCGTCAGCCCTCCGCTCTAGGCCGGGAGATGAGGACGACAGAATGAGCCGCAGGCGGCGTTTGGGATTTGGATTGGCCTCATGGCCGAGACGTCCGAGCACGGTTACGGCGGATTTGTTGAGCTCCGCCTGAAAGTAGGCCCAATCCGCCTCGTTGCGCAGCATTTCCGGGGTGTGACCCGATGCATCGGCAATGCAGTCGTTGTCAGACACGATGGCGTAACCGTGGATCTCAACCTGAGGCATGGGCGGACCTTTTGTAGGATAGAAGCACCTCACCCAGCGTGAGGCGCTCGCAGTCGCTGCCGATGAAGGTCAAGCAAGATTCGTGCATGCGGTGCAACCGTGGGAACGATGGCCAAGTTCCAGCTTGCCAGCAGAGGACGAAAATCCGATGAAGCACAGGCGACAGGAAAACGGGAGTGCCGGAATGCGGATCGCCACCTGGAATGTGAACTCCATCAAGCAGCGGCTGGGCCACCTCGCGACCTTCGTGAAGAGCGCTGATCCGGATGTCGTCTGTCTGCAGGAGCTGAAATGCGTGAACGAGGCTTTTCCGCGAGCTGAGGTCGAGGCTCTGGGCTACAACGTCTTCACCCATGGCCAGAAGGCTTATAACGGCGTCGCCATCCTGTCCAAGCGCATCCTCGAGGATGTCCGCCGCGGCCTGCCGGGCGACGAGAGCGACGAGCAGGCCCGCTACCTGGAGGGCGTGATTTCCACCTCCATGGGGGCCGTGCGGGTCGCCTCCATCTACCTGCCGAACGGCAATCCCATCGGCACGCCGAAGTTCGACTACAAGCTCGCCTGGATGGACCGCCTGCGCGCCCATGCCCGCAGTCTGCTGTCGCTTGAGGAACCGCTGGTCCTGTGCGGCGATTACAACGTGATTCCGGAGCCCGAGGATGCCTACGACCCGGCGGCTTGGGCAAACGATGCCCTGTTCCAGCCGGAAAGCCGAGCGAAGTTCCGCGAACTCATCAACCTCGGCTTCGTCGACGCGGTGCGCGCTTGCAGCGACCAGCCTGGGCTTTATTCGTTCTGGGATTATCAGGCGGGCGCGTTCCAGCGGAACAACGGCATCCGCATCGACCACCTGCTGCTCTCATCCCAGGCGCAGGATAAGCTGAGAACAACCTCGATCCGCAAGGAAGTGCGCGGCTGGGACAAGCCCTCCGATCACGTGCCGGTGATCGTCGATCTCGACATCGAGTGATCGTCGAAAAATCTCTTACGTCATCACCGGTCTTATACCGGTGATCTCGATTGAAAGATTGCCGAGCCTCAGAGAATCGAGATGGCCGGGACGAGCCCGGCCATGACGACACAATTTCAGGCCGTTCGCTCTACCGCCGCGCCTGGATATACTGCTCAAGCAGAGCGAGCGCGAGCTTGCGGTCGCTCTCGTCGGAGGCCGTGAAGGCATCCTGGTACAGGTCGACGATCCACTGATCCTTGGCAGCGTCTGTCGAGGCCTCGCGGGCGAGCGTCAGCCACATCAGCCCCTTGGCACGCTGGCGCGGGACGCCCTGTCCGGTCATCAGGAGATGGCCGAGGAGCGCCTGAGAGGCCGTATGGCCCTTCTCGGCCGCCAGGTTGAACCAGCGAGCCGCATGGCGGGCGTCTTTCCGGACGCCGGTGCCTTCCAGGTAGAGACGTGCGAGGTTGTACTGCGCGTTGGAGTCGCTGAAATAGGACGCCGCGTAGCTGAACATCTCGACGGCGCGCGTCGGGTTGGCCGCAACGTAGGTGCCCTGAATACCGTCCAGGAAATAGCTGCCAAGCGCCACGAAGGCGCTGGAGACGGCGGCAGCGTTCGGCGAGTCCGGGCTCTCATCCGCATGCTGATCGGCGAGCTTCGAGAAGTACTCGAACGCCTTCAGGTCATCGTGCTCCACGCCGTCGCCGTCGGCATACATGCGTCCGAGCTTCCACAGCGCGAGCGAATGACCCTGGCCGGCAGCATACTCGAGCGCGTCAACCGCTCCGATCTTGTCGCCAGCATTATAGGTGCGCATGCCGCTGCGCAGGGCATCGCGCACGGAGCCGTATTTGGTGGCGGGCGCCAGCGCCGGAGAGAGCGCAGGCGTGAGCGGTTGCGGACGCGGGGCGGCATCGAGCGCGAACGCTGAGCCGGCGCCAAGGAAAGCCACCCCCAATGTGGCCAGGATGAGATTAGACGTCCGCATAGGTTTCTTTTTCTGCGGCTCCGCCCGGATGGGTGACTGCCCCATCCCGTGCGGGACCAACGGTTTGTGCGTATTTCCAGAGATAGCCCGAGGTGGCGCTCGTCTCGCGTGGTTTCCATTCGGCCCGACGTTGAGCGAGTTCCTCGTCCGAGAGTTCCACGTCAATGGTGCCGTTGATGGCATCGATGGCGATGATGTCGCCGTCCCTGATGAGCCCGATGGGTCCGCCAGTGGCGGCCTCGGGGCCCACATGGCCGATGCAGAAGCCGCGGGTCGCGCCCGAGAAACGGCCATCGGTGATGAGCGCGACCTTGTCGCCCATGCCCTGGCCGTAGAGCGCCGCGGTCGTCGAGAGCATCTCGCGCATGCCGGGTCCGCCGCGCGGCCCCTCGTAGCGGATCACCAGAACCTCGCCCTCTTTGTACTCGCGCTTGGACACGGCCTCGAAGCACGCCTCCTCGCCGTCGAAGCAGCGAGCCGGGCCCCGGAAAGTCTGCTTCTCGGGGGCCATGCCGGCCACCTTCACGATGGCGCCCTCGGGAGCGAGATTGCCCTTGAGGCCAACCACGCCACCGGTGGGCGTGATCGGATTGTTGGCCGGATAGACCACGTCCTGCTCGTCGTTCCATTTCACGGACGCGAGGTTCTCGGCCATGGTGCGGCCAGTGACCGTCATGCAGTCGCCGTGCATGAAGCCGTGGTCGAGCAGCGTCTTCATCAGAAGCGGGATGCCGCCGACCTCGAACAGGTCCTTGGCCACATAGCGGCCACCGGGCTTCAGGTCCGCGATATAGGGCGTGCGCTTGAAGATCTCGGCCACGTCGAACAGGTCGAACTTGATTCCCGCCTCATGGGCTATGGCCGGCAGGTGCAGGGCCGCGTTGGTCGAGCCGCCGGAGGCCGCCACGACAACGGCCGCATTCTCCAGGGACTTGCGGGTCACGATATCGCGCGGGCGGATGTTTCTGGCGATCAGGTCCATGATCTGCTCGCCTGCCGCGGCGCAGAACCGGTCGCGAATCTCATAAGGAGCCGGAGCGCCGGCCGAATACGGCAGCGCGAGACCGATGGCCTCGGAAACCGTCGCCATGGTGTTGGCGGTGAACTGCGCCCCGCAGGCACCGGCCGACGGGCAGGCCACCTGCTCCAGCTCAGTCAGATCTTCGTCGGACATCTCACCGACGGAGTACTTGCCCACCGCTTCGAAGAGATCCTGCACTGTCACCTGCCGCCCGCGGAAGGAGCCCGGAAGAATCGAGCCGCCATAGATGAAGATCGACGGCACGTTGAGACGCACCATCGCCATCATCATGCCCGGCAAGGACTTGTCGCAGCCTGCCATACCGACGAGCGCATCGTAGGAATGGCCCCGCATGGTCAGCTCGACCGAATCCGCGATCACCTCGCGGGACGGGAGCGACGCCTTCATGCCCTGGTGGCCCATGGCGATGCCGTCGGTGACCGTGATGGTGCAGAATTCGCGCGGGGTGCCGTTGGCGGCCGCCACGCCCTTCTTCACCGCCTGGGCCTGGCGCATGAGGGAGATGTTGCAGGGAGCGGCCTCGTTCCAGCAGGTGGCGACGCCGACCAGCGGCTGGGCGATCTGCTCTTTGGTCAGGCCCATGGCGTAGAGGTAGGAGCGATGCGGCGCGCGAGCAGGCCCCACCGTCACGTGACGGCTCGGCAGCTTCGACTTGTCGATCAGGCGCGCATCCATGGTCCGCACTCTTCTTCACCCGGTTCTCACGAGGAGATTCAAGGCTTTGGAACTCCCGTGATCTGCCATGTGCCGCGCCACCCGTGCAATGACCCTTCGGAAGGATCGTTTCAGCAGCCTTAACCTGGATTTGCGCCAGGGTGCCTTGCTGTAAAGCCTTGGTTTAGAAGCACTTTAGTCAGCTTCATGAGGTGCTCCCGGTTTATGGCGGCATCGCGGCGGAGCTTGGGCCAAGGGAGGCAAGATGTTGAAGGTTTGAGGGTGTTGCTTGGCCGCAACATTTTTGGGACGGGATTCCTCTGACGTGAGAACCTTGGCCGACAAAGGCGGGCCCCTTGCAACGGCGTGTGTTTAAAAGCCAGGGTCTTCCGACGAGAACCATACATCCTCGTAGACAGCCACCGCGCTCGCATCCGGCGCCCGGTCGCCCTTGACCCAAATGGAGCGAACCGCCGCAAGATCGGCTTCCGTCGGCAGGTTCCTCACCGAGACGCTTTCCTTCGCTCCGCTGCAGGAGATGAAGCCCACATTCATGAGCGGTTGTGCACTCAAAACCTTTCCTGAACGCCGCACTAGAACCGCAGGCCCCCAGCCTTTATGCGGCTGCCACGGAAAGATTAGACGACCGCCGGGATTAAGCGCCCGCAGCCACTCGACATCCGGAGCCACGACCCCTGCGTTCACATACACGACGTCGGCCTTCGGCAGCACGCGGCCGAAGGCCGATTCCGCATGGACCGTCACGTTCGAATAGTCCTGCAAGTTTTGCCGGGCCTGCACCGCCAGATCAGCCTCATACTCGAAGGCCTCCACATGGCCGTCAGCCTCAACGAGTTGCGATAGGATGGCTGTGTAGTAGCCTGTCCCTGCTCCAACATGAATGACGGTCTCGCCCGGTTGCGGGTTGAGGGTATCGATCCACGCGGCGTGGAGCGCAGGCTCGCCGTTGTTGATGCCTCGCTTCCGGTCGATGGCCACAAGGACGTTGCTGTAGATATCGGAGACCTGGCTGGTCTGCGTTGCGATCCCCATGCTGATCATCGTCCAGGGCGGAGGCGGCAGAAAAGCCTCGCGAGGAACCTGCGCGAAAGCCTTCTCGATCCGGACATTCTCGACGCCGGCCAAGCGCATGACCTCAGATGCATAAGACATCCGCGCCTGTGTGGATTGGTCCTGATTGGTGTGAGTTTTCATGACCGACCGTCACCTTCCCCCCGGTTTGGAGAGGGCATCAGGAACTGAGTCTATGTTAACTAAATGGCGCTTTTCAGGAATCCGCGAATGGCAATCCAGCGCCTTGCCTCCTTTGGTTTTCTAGCGGTGCTTCCCTTTCTGGCAGCCTGCAACCAGACAGCATCCTCTCCCGCCACTCCCCCGCTCGATGCGGCGACTGTTGGTCCCGGCGCCATGGCGGCCCTCGATGATGTCGAGAGGACGCGTGAGAAGCACAAGTCTGAGGCAGCCGGCATGGCGGTGATGAGCTTTTTCGATCCTATCGGCATCACCGATATCGCCGAACCCGCCATGGAGGCCGAGCATCAACGGGAGATGGATGAAAAGTATCGCCGGGTCGAAGAAGAGCTACGAAAGACTGTTGCCGAGACGGAAGCCCTCAAAGCGCAAGCTCAAGCCAACGCGGCGAGAACCAAGGTGCGGAGACGTGAGCGTTCCGCAGCCGAGTGAGACCCGATCCGATCACGGACATCTCCACCGGGGGAGTGAAGCTTCCCCCTACATCCTGAAGACGCCGAACTTCGTCTCCGGGACAGGTGCGTTCAAAACAGCCGAGAAGGCCAGGGCCAGCACGCGGCGGGTCTCGGATGGCAGGACGATGCCGTCGTCCCACAGACGGGCCGTGGCATGATAGGGCGAGCCCTCCTGCTCGTACCTGTCGCGGATCGGCGCCTTGAAGGCCTCCTCCTCATCGGCGCTCCAGACCTTGCCTTCAGCCTCGATGTTGTCGCGCCGCACGGTGGCGAGAACGCTCGCCGCCTGCTCGCCGCCCATGACGGAGATGCGGGAGTTCGGCCAGGTGAAGAGGAAGCGCGGGGAATAGGCGCGGCCGCACATGCCGTAATTACCGGCCCCGAACGAGCCGCCGACCAAAAGCGTGATCTTCGGCACCTGGGCGCAGGCCACCGCCGTCACGAGCTTCGCGCCGTCCTTGGCAATGCCGCCCGCCTCGTACTGACGCCCGACCATGAAGCCCGAGATGTTCTGCAGGAAGAGCAGCGGGATGCGCCGCTGGCAGCACAGCTCGATGAAATGTGCGCCCTTCTGAGCGCTCTCCGAGAACAGGATGCCGTTATTGGCGATGATGCCCACGGGCATACCCCAGAGCCGGGCAAAGCCCGTGACGAGCGTCGTGCCATAGAGGCGCTTGAACTCGTCGAACTCGGATCCGTCCACGAGACGGGCGATCACTTCGCGGATGTCGTATTGCTTCTTCAGGTCGGTCGGCACGATCGCGTCGAGATCGTCGATGGAATACTTGGGCTCCACCGGGTCGGCGATGTCGATGTCGATGCTCTTGCGGGTGTTGAGCGTGCCGACGATGCGGCGCACGATGGCGAGCGCATGGACATCGTCGGTGGCGTAATGATCGGCCACGCCGGATTGGCGGGCATGCACGTCCGCGCCGCCGAGGTCCTCGGCCGAGACCACCTCGCCGGTGGCGGCCTTCACCAGGGGCGGGCCGCCGAGGAAGATGGTGCCCTGGCGGCGCACGATCACGGTCTCGTCGGACATGGCCGGCACATAGGCGCCGCCCGCCGTGCAGGAGCCCATGACGCAGGCGATCTGGGGGATGCCGAGCGAAGACAGGGTCGCCTGATTGTAGAAGATGCGTCCAAAGTGATCCCGGTCCGGGAAGACCTCTGTCTGGTGCGGTAGGTTCGCGCCGCCGGAATCGACCAGATAGATGCAGGGCAGACGGTTCTCCCGCGCCACTTCCTGGGCCCGCAGATGCTTCTTCACCGTCATCGGGTAGTAGGTGCCGCCCTTGATGGTCGAATCGTTGCAGACGATCATGACCTCACGGCCTTCGACCCGGCCGATTCCAGTAATGATGCCGGCCCCGTGGATTGCATCCTCATACATGCCGTGGGCGGCGAGCGAGCCAAGTTCAAGGAATGGAGCACCCGGATCGAGGAGCCGCATCACGCGCTCGCGCGGCAACAGCTTGCCGCGGGCAAGGTGCCGTTCCCGTGCCTTGGCCGGTCCACCTTCGGACATAGCCTGTCGCTTGGCCTGAAGTTCCAGGGCAAGCTCGGCCCAGGCGGCGCGGTTCGCCCGCGCGGCGTCCGAGGTCAGGTCGGCGGAGGTGGCGATGACGGGCACGGGGGCGGTCTCCCTGGTTTTTGAGCCTTGGCTCCTTCTCGGCTTGAAGCCGGAGAGCCCGATGCTCAGTAGCTAGAACCGGGGATCCCGCGCAACTGGCTTTTCGAGGCGGCTGATTAGCCCTTTGCCCGAATGACCGTCTCCTGGCGGACAACGCCCGGTCCGCAGCGATAGGCGATGCCACGCACGAGCGACCAATCCTGGGAGACCTGCTGCAGATAGAGATGCGTGCCGCCGAGAGCGACGGTAGCCTGCAGCATGTCGTCGGTGGCGCGGCCGAAGGTGGACCGGCCGAGCGTTACGCCGAAGCCGACATTGACTTGCGTGTGGGTGCCGGGCGTCGTCGGGGTGACCGGGCTCACCTCGCCCAGCCGCGTGCAGGCACGCACATCCACCGGCGAATCGACGATCTTCACGAGTTCCGTCGGCTCGGGCCGGTAGGCACAGGCCGAAGCGGCCAGGGCGATGAAGGAGGCAAGGAGGGCACGTTGCATGGAAGTTCCGCCAATGATCAGCCGTTTGCCCCAGCTTAGAGCATGAAGCCGCGTTGAGGAGAAGCCTTGCCGTATCGGAGGCGAAAATCCTAGGCGGCGTGTCTCGGGAGCAACGGTGCCTCCACCCGGATGGTCGGCCC
This sequence comes from Microvirga lupini, assembly GCF_014191055.1. GTDB lineage: Bacteria > Pseudomonadota > Alphaproteobacteria > Rhizobiales > Beijerinckiaceae > Microvirga > Microvirga lupini_A. Next base: position 90,187 of record NZ_JACHWB010000011.1, on the reverse strand, counting down.
GAAGATCTCCTCGAAAGCCGTCCGCATCACCGCATCGACCTCGGGAAGAGTCACAGGAATGCCGAGATCGACGAGGCTCGTCACCCCATGCTCGGTTACGCCGCAGGGGACGATGCCGGAAAAATGGGAGAGATCCGGCTCCACGTTCAGGCTGATGCCGTGAAAGGTCGCCCAGCGGCGCACACGGATGCCGATGGCGGCGATCTTGTCCTCGGCGGTCTCGCCTTTGTCGGGCCGCCGCACCCAGACGCCAACCCGGTCCTCCCGCCGCTCGCCGCGGATGTTGAATCCGTCGAGGGATGCAATGATCCAAGCTTCCAGAGCGGCCACATAGCGGCGCAGGTCGGGCGCCCGACGTCTGAGGTCGAGCATCACATAGGCCACCCGCTGGCCTGGGCCGTGATAGGTGTACTGCCCTCCCCGGCCCGTCTGGTGCACCGGGAAGCGGTCGGGATCGACGAGGTCTGCGGCATCGGCCGAGGTGCCGGCCGTATAGAGCGGCGGATGCTCCAGCAGCCAGACCATCTCGCGGGCTTGGCCTGCGGCAATCGCCTCGGCCCTGGCTTCCATGAAGGCTACCGCCTGCTCATAGCCGACCAGACCATCTGTGATGGCCCATTCCACAGGCTCCGCACCGGGCACGGCATGGAACTGAACGGCCAGGCTGTCTCGCAGGTTCGACACCGATTCACCTTGGATTTCTCGGCTCCGGAACGGCAGGCGTCCCGGCTCTTGAAGGAGCGGGGATCAGATCCCTCGCCCGTGGAATTCTCCGCTTATATAATCGTTCCAGAGGCTTATCGCCTATCCCCTCTTCAGCATCCGGGGCATTCGCAAGGCTCAATCGCCTGAAGCTCTGTCGAAGGGGTTGCAGCGGTCCGATCGTTCTGCTAGAGCGACCTCCTCTTCAGGAAAACCCTTCCTGGAACCGAGTTCGCGGTCATGGCGGAATTGGTAGACGCACTACCTTGAGGTGGTAGCGGGGAGACCCGTGGAGGTTCGAGTCCTCTTGACCGCACCAACTTTCGGCACATCTCGTGCTGAAAACAGAAAGGCCCCTTCACGGGGCCTTTTTTGTTGACCGCAGCTGCTCCGTTTCCTGATCACAGGGACAGCCGACAAGCAATTTTCGAGAAAGCCTTCGGGCGCATTGCGCTGCCTGGCGCAGGCACCTAAAAGGCCGGCAACCCACCTTCCGAGGACGGCTCATGCAGGAAGTCGAAGACAAGACGCTGCTTCCGAATCCCGATGGGTCCGACCCGGTCACCCCGGCGTTCCGGGACGAGGAAGGCGAGCTCAATTCGGAGTTCCTGGCCGCCGCAGCCGATGCCATCGAGGCCTCGGATGCCGATCTCCTGCAGCGGCTCGTGGACGACTTCCACGAATCCGAGATGGGCGACCTGCTCGAGGCGCTGGAGCCGGAGCACCGCCACCGCCTGATCGAGCTTCTCGGCTCCTCCTTCGATTTCGCCGCACTGACCGAAGTGGACGAGGCCGTCCGCGAGGAGATCCTCGAAGAACTCGAGACCGCGACCGTTGCCGAGGGCGTGCGTGAACTCGATTCCGACGACGCCATCACCATTCTCGAAAGCTTGCCGGAAGACGAAAAGGCAGAGGTTCTCGACCAGCTTCCCGCCATCGAGCGCGTGGCGCTCCAGCGCTCCCTCGACTACCCGGAAGACAGCGCTGGCCGGCGCATGCAAACCGAGTTCATCGCCGTGCCGCCGTTCTGGACGGTGGGGCAGACGATCGACTTCATGCGCGAGACCGAGGACCTTCCGGAGACTTTCTACGAGATCTTCGTCATCGATCCCGCTGCCCACCTGCTCGGATCGGTTCCCTTGGACAAGCTCCTGCGTTCCAAGCGTCCGGTGACGATCCAGGAGATCATGAACGACGAGCCGGATCGGTTTGAAGCCACCCAGCACCAGGAGGAAGTGGCGCGCCTGTTCGAGCGCTACAATCTCGTCTCGGCGGCCGTGGTGGACGAGGGAGGCCGGCTCGTGGGCACCATCCTGGTCGACGACATCGTGGACGTGCTGGAGGAAGAAGCCGATGCCGATATCAAGCAGCTTGGCGGCGTGAAGTCGGACGAAGAACTCTCGGACACGGTCCTCTATATCCAGCGGAGCCGCTTTCCCTGGCTCTTCGCCAATATGTGCACGGCTTTTCTGGCGGCAGGGGTCATTCGTCTTTTCGAAGGCTCGCTCGAGCGGATGGTGGCGCTCGCGATTCTCATGCCGATCGTGGCTTCCATGGGCGGCAACGCGGGCACCCAGACCATGACGGTCGCCGTGCGGGCGCTTGCCACCCGGGAACTCGGGCGCTCTAACGCCTGGCGCATCATACGGCGCGAGGCGGCCGTCGGCCTCCTCAACGGATTGGTCTTCGCCGTGATCCTGGGTAGTGTGGCAGGGCTTTGGTTTCAGTCGCCGCAGATTGGGTTCGTGATCGGGTCTGCCCTGATCATCGTTCTGCTCTTTGCGGCACTCGGGGGCATCTTTGTGCCCCTCACCCTCAACCGGATGGGAGTGGACCCGGCGGTGTCATCGGGTCCCTTCGTCACGAGCATCACCGACATCGTCGGGTTCTTCGCCTTTTTAGGCATCGCAACGGCCTGGTTTAACCTGTAAGGTTGTTTCGGATCTGTCTCGTAAGGGCCTGTTAACGCTCTTCAGGCATCCCTGGTGCGATCCAGTCCTGCGTCCAATACAGTTGAACCGATGAAGACTCGCCGCCGCTCCCCCAGCCGTTCCAAGAACTCTGGCCTGACGACGTTCGTTCGGGTTGCACGGTTCAGCGCGCTTGCCGCCATGGCCCTTGGCCTTGCCTCCTGCGCCATTGCCCCCTCGTCGTCCAGCCGCTACCCGGCCAAGGGCGATGCCCGTCCACATGATGGCGTCGCCACGGCTCACAGGCTGCCGATCCATGGCGTCGACATCTCAAAATGGCAGGGCGACGTGGACTGGGCGTCCCTGCGCCAGGCCGGCACCAAGTTCGCCTTCATCAAGGCGACCGAGGGCGGCGACCATATCGACAGCAAGTTCCACGAGAACTGGCAGGCTGCCAGGAGAGCAGGCGTTCCGCGCGGCGCGTATCACTTCGTCTATTGGTGCCGCCCGGCCCACGAGCAGGCAGCCTGGTTCAAGCGGAACGTGCCGGCGGATCCCGACGCCCTCCCCCCGGTGCTCGACGTGGAATGGAACGGCCAGTCCGTGAACTGCCCGAAGAAGGTTCCGCGCGAGCAGGCCCTCGCGATGATCGACGTCATGCTGCGCGAGATGGAAGCCCATACCGGCAAGCGGCCGATCATCTACACCGACATCACCTTCCATAAGGAGATCCTGGAGGGTGAGTTCAACGATCACCCCTACTGGATCCGCAGCACGGCGGCCGAGCCCCACGTGCGCTACAATAACCGCCGCTGGACCTTCTGGCAGTTCACCACCACAGGCCGCGTGCCCGGCGTGAAGGGCGACGTGGACCGCAACGCCTTCTACGGTACGGACAACCAGTGGCGCATGTTCGTCGCCAGCGCCTGCGACCCGCGCGACCATAGCCGCCTCAAGCCGCAAGGCATCTGCCAAGACATGGATGCGATTCAGACGGCGAGCATCGACGAATAAGCCTTCAGCCGCACCGAAGTTCAGGCTCCCCATCGATGATGCGGGAGCCTTTTCCTTGTCGGTGATCGTAAATTGCGGGTCGAATGCCGATGCCGCCTCACTTTTCTTGATACCCCGGCCTTGATAAGGGCAGCATTGCTGACCAAAATGGTCCGCGACAAAAACGATCCATCGCGTACCCTTCCGGGTCACGAGTGGAACCGGGAGGAATCAATGCTGCCGAACGCCGCCAAGGGCTTCAATTTCGATCTCGGCGAGACCGCCGATGCCATCCGCGAGACCGTCTCCAGTTTTGCCCAGGAGAAGATCGCGCCGCGGGCCGAGGAGATCGACCGCACCAACCAGTTCCCGCGCGACCTCTGGCCCCAGTTGGGTGAGCTCGGCGTTCACGGCATCACGGTCGAGGAGGAATACGGCGGCGCGGGTCTCGGCTATCTCGAGCACGTAATCGCCATGGAGGAGATCTCCCGCGCCTCCGCGTCGGTGGGTCTCTCCTACGGCGCCCATTCCAATCTCTGCGTCAACCAGATCCGCCGCAACGGCAACGAGGATCAGAAGCGCCGCTACCTGCCGAAGCTGATCTCCGGCGAGCATGTGGGCGCGCTCGCCATGTCCGAGCCGGGTTCCGGCTCCGATGTGGTCTCCATGCGCACCCGCGCCGAGAAGCGCGGCGACCGCTATGTGCTCAACGGCAACAAGATGTGGATCACCAACGGCCCCATCGCCGAGACGCTTGTGGTCTACGCCAAAACCGACCCGGAGGCGGGCCCACGCGGCATGACGGCCTTCCTGATCGAGAAGGGTTTCAAGGGCTTCTCTACGCACCAGAAGCTCGACAAGCTCGGCATGCGCGGCTCCGACACCTGCGAGCTGGTTTTCGAGGATTGCGAAGTGCCGGAGGAGAACGTGCTCGGCCAGGTGGGCAAGGGCGTGAACGTGCTCATGTCCGGCCTCGACTACGAGCGCGCCGTACTGGCGGCCGGCTCCACCGGGATCATGCAGGCCTGCATGGACGTGGTGCTGCCCTACATCCACGAGCGCAAGCAGTTCGGACAGGCTATCGGCGAGTTCCAGCTCGTGCAGGGCAAGATCGCCGACATGTACGTGACCATGAACGCCTCCAAGGCCTATGTCTATGCGGTCGCCAAGGCCTGCGACCGGGGTGAGACCACACGAGAGGATGCGGCTGGCGCGATCCTGTATGCGGCCGAGAACGCCACCAAGATGGCCCTCGATGCCATCCAGCTGCTCGGCGGCAACGGCTACATCAACGACTACCCGACGGGCCGCCTGCTGCGCGACGCGAAGCTCTACGAGATCGGCGCCGGCACCAGCGAGATCCGCCGCATGCTGATCGGGCGCGAGCTGTTTGCAAAGACCGCCTGATCAAGGCTGCACCAGGCACCCACCAGAGCGGCCGGGCCCAATCCCGGCCGTTCGTGTTCTGAGGGCCTGCCGGAGATGCACCGGTCCTTTTCGTTCGTAGAAGACTGTTTACAGTGGGAAGGGATTCATCCTCGCGAGACGGCAATGACCTTGAAGCTCTATGCCCACCCCTTCTCCTCATACTGCCAGAAGGTGCTGATCGCCCTGTATGAGAACGAGACACCGTTCGAATACCTGACGCTCGACGATGCGAAGAACGGTGCCGCGCTCGAGGCGCTCTGGCCCATCCGGAAGTTCCCCGTGCTGGTCGACGAGGGACGCACCATCCTGGAGGCCAGCATCATCATCGAGCATTTGGGTCTCCATCATCCCGGACCGGTGCGATTGATCCCGGCGGATCCGCACGAGGCGCTCGATGTGCGCCTCATGGATCGCTTCTTCGACAACTATGTCATGGCGCCGATGCAGAAGATCGTCACCGACCGCATCCGGCCGGAGCAGGATCGCGACCCTCACGGCGTCACCGAGGCGCGAACAATGCTCGACAAAGCCTACGGCTGGCTCGACAGGACGCTGGCGGGCCGCGAATGGGCTGACGGCACTGCGTTCAGCCTTGCCGATTGCGCCGCGGCCCCATCCCTCTTTTATGCGGATTGGGCGCATCCGATCAGCGCTGAACTCTTCCGCGTCCGGGATTACCGTCAGAAGCTTCTGGCACGGCCATCCTTCGCGCGGGCAGTCGACGAGGCCCGCCCCTATCGTCCGTATTTCCCCCTCGGCGCGCCGGACCGCGACTGACGCACGGCAGCAATGCAGCCGGGAGGTTCTCGTTGCGGTGGCGCTTCGGTCTCACGACCGCTATGAAAGCCTGATCCACTTCCGGGAAGAACCCATGACCCTCGACAAAGCCATAGCCGACGCCCTGCGGGCCGCCTCCACCGCGACGCTCACCACCGTGCTGCTGAAAAAAGGCATCCGCCGCTGCTGGATGAAGGGGCCGATGCCGGCCTTCAACGCCTCCGAGAAGATAGTGGGCCGCGCCTTCACCCTGCGCTTCGTGCCCGCCCGCGAAGATCTCGCGACCCCGGAATCCTGGGCCTCCCCGATCTCGACCCGTGCGGCCATCGAGGACATGCCGGAGGATTGCATCGCGGTGATCGATTCCATGGGCGTCGTCGATGCGGGCGTCTTTGGCGACATCCTCACCGCCCGCATGAAGAAGCGTGGCGTGGCGGCACTCGTGACCGACGGCGTGATCCGCGATGCGGTCGGCGTCGAGGGAACGAACCTGCCGGTCTGGTGCGCGGGCGTGGCCGCCCCTCCATCCGTCGCGGGTCTGACCTTCGTGGGCTGGCAGGAGCCTATCGGCTGCGGCGGCGTCGCGGTGTTCCCCGATGACGTGATCGTCGCTGATCGCGACGGCGTCGTGGTGATTCCGGCCGCTATGGTCGAGGAGGTCGCCAAGGCCGCCGTGGCCCAGGAACATTATGAGATGTGGGTCATGCGCGAGGTCGAGAAGGGCGTTCCGCTCCCCGGCCTGTACCCGCCCAACGCCGAGACCAAGGCCCGCTACGAGGCCGAGTTGAACAAGTCGTAAGACTTGCCCGAGTAAGGATGGCGGGTGTTCTACTACGTCTCGAAAATCGCGTGGTTCTTCACCACGCCATCCAATCTGCTGCTCAGCCTCATCCTGCTGGGGCTGGTTCTGAGCCTTTTTAAACGGCTTCGGCGCTTCGGCATCGGGCTCAGCCTCGTCTTCACGATGACGACCATCGCGTTGGGCCTGCTGCCCGTCGCCAGCTACCTCCTGCTACCGCTGGAGGAGCGCTTTCCTCCGTTCCAGGACGACGGCAGGCCTGTGGACGGAATCATCCTGCTTGGTGGCGCTGTCGAAGCGTCCGATTCGAAGACGCGTGGCCAAATCGTCGCCAATGAATCGGCCGAACGCGTGCTCGACACGATCCAGCTCGCCCATCGCTATCCGGCCGCCCGCATTCTCATCTCGGGCGGCGGTGGCGCCGTGTTCGCGGACGGCGCAGCGGAGGCGCCGATCATCGCCGACTACTTCAAGAGCATCGCCATCGACCCTGCCCGCCTTCTGGTAGAGCATCGCTCGCGGACAACCGCCGAGAATGCCGTCTATTCACAGGAACTCGCAAAGCCCCAGGCAGGCGAGCGCTGGCTCCTGGTGACATCGGCATGGCACATGCCCCGGGCCGTGGGCGTGTTCGAGACCGTCGGGTTTCCGGTCACACCCTACCCTGTGGATTTCCGCACGGCCGGCGGATCGCGAACGCACCGCCCCTTCGCGTTCATCTCGGAAGGCCTGAGGCGGCTCGATATCGGCACCAAGGAGTGGGCGGGCCTGATCGCCTATTACGCGTCCGGCCGCACCACGCGGCTGTTTCCGGGACCTCAGGTTTCCGCGGGTGGCAGCGCCAGCCGGTAGGTGCCGCGAAAATCGTCCGGATCGACCGGACGCCCTTTGCGAAGGATCACGATGCGCCCCTCCTTCATGAGCCTTACGGCCACTTTCCGGACGGGCTGCATAAGCGGTCCCCATCCATCCGGCTGATTGCCACCGAGGGCCTGAGCCACATCGGCCGGCCCGATGGTCCTGCCATGTCCCCGCTCCTCCAGGAGCGCGAGCATGGTGGCTTCCAGATCTTCCGGCATTGCGGTTCTAGACATTGAACTGCCTCAAGGCTGCCTCCCTGGCATCCGACAGAAACTGGCGCCGCCACATCACGATCAGCACTCCGGCAGTTGCTGCCATGAAAAGATAGGCACTCACGAACCAGCCGAGATAGGCGAGCGAGAAGAAGAAAGCCCGCTGACCACGGTTGAAGTGTTTGCCCGCAACGGCATTCATGGTCCCCGCCTGGCGAGCGACGGCGAGCGCCTCCTTATGGCTGCCCTCCTTCAGCACGGGAACGGCCCCGACGATGATCGCCATGTAATTGAAGAGCCGGTACGACCAGGCAAACTTGAAGAAGGCGTAGACGAAGATCACCGCGAGACCGACGACCTTCACGTCCCAGGCAATCCGTGTCGGCGGTTCACCGAAAGGCAGATCGGCAAAGAGCGGCAGAACCGCATCGGTCGAGCGCAGAAGCGCCAGCACGCCGCCGATGGCGATCAATGAAGTGGAGGCGAAGAAGGCAGTGCCGTTCATGAGCGAGGCCAGGATCGTGGTGTCGACGATGCGGTTCTCGCGCACCACCATCTGCTCCATCCAGCGGTAGCGGTACTGGTTCATCACCTTGTTGAGGCTCCTCTGCCCCGCGGGCGTAAGCTCGAGAGCGGCGTGGTAGCCGAACCAGGCGATCAGGAAGAAAGCCAGGGCCGCGTAATCGAGATTGGTGAAACCAAGCACCCGTGATCTCCCGTTGACTCCGCCGCCATCTTGCCCAGTTTGTTCAAAGGCTCGTAGAGGACCGAAACCCGTTATGCCTCAGACCATCACCCGCGGCTACAAGACATTGCTCGACGAGGCCAACGCCAAGATCAGAACTGTGCCGGTCGCCGAAGCCATGGCCCTTCACGGCCGCGAGGACGTGGTGTTCGTGGACCTGCGCGATCCGCGCGAGCTGGAGCGCGAGGGGCGTATTCCAGGCGCCGTGCATTGCCCGCGCGGCATGCTGGAATTCTGGATCGATCCGGAGAGCCCGTACCACAAGCCGGTCTTTACCCAGGACAAGACTTACCTGTTCTTCTGCGCCGCTGGGTGGCGCTCGGCCCTGTCCGCAGCCACGGCACAGGATATGGGCCTGCAGCCAGTCGCGCATGTGGAAGGCGGCTTCACTGCCTGGAAGAAGGCTGGCGGGACTGTCGAAACGGTCGAGCCGAGGAAAGCTTAAGCGGTTCGCCGGATTTCGAAACGGGGCGGCAGGTCGAGATCCGTCTCATGGCCGTCGAGGATTTCCACGCTCTCGACCAGCGCCCCGGAAGGTCCCTGATGGCAGGCCTTCAGCATCACCTCGACGAGATCGGCCGGGCCTGAGAACACGGCCTCGACCGAGCCGTCCTGCCTGTTCCGAACCCAGCCTCTGAGGCCATGCAGTTTAGCCAGATGCTGTGTCCAGGCGCGGAAGCTCACGCCCTGGACACGGCCATGAATCAGCGCATGGAGAGTTCGGCTGCTGGTCATCAGCCCTCAGCGGTGCGCGTGACGGGCATCGGTGTGGCGCCCGGCATAGTCGTCATCGAGCGTCTTGATAATGCTTTCGGCATTCTGCGGGTCCAGCTTGCGCAGGATTGCATCGATCTTGGCCTCCATGCGGTCGTCGCCCTCCTTGGACTGGGGCGAGCCGACATACAGAAGGATTGCGAGACCGCCCACCTGCCAGAGAAGCTGCAGGAACTCGGACTGCCAGTTCTCGAGAGTGTCCCGCATCATCTCGACAAGATATTCGGAGGTCTGGATCGACTGGGCGTGCGCCTGCTGCTCGCTGACATAGGCGAACCAGCCGAAGAGCCAATGGCCGATCAGGGAGATGATGAAGAAGCCTAGCGTAACCCAGGCATAGCCATAAGCCTTCCAAAGGGAGCGGGGTTTCGTGTCCATGGTTGAACCTCGTACGCATACACGATTTCGTGAGGACTCAACGCGTGCATAAGGCAAAGGTTCTTCAGCGGGGCTTGCGCATCGTCCCCGACGGAGCGCTCCAGAGCGGGCGGACCTTGGGCTCCTGGGGAGCCGGCGCCGAGGCTTGAGCCCTTGGCAGCCACACACTGAGACCACGGATGTAGTCCTCCGGCAGGCCCGCATGCTGCGCGGCCTCGACGACGCCTTCCATGTAGCCGGGGAGCGGCGTTCCGGGCTTGTCGCTACGCCCCACATAGACGATGGCCCGGCGCGGCCCCTGGGCTGTCACGACCGGCTGGACGACCTTGGTGTAGAGGCCGGTCGAGAGGCTCTCATAGCGGTCGAGAGCCGGCACATCGGCCAGCGCCAGATCCCACAACATGCCCCAGACCGCCCGCTGCGGATCGCGGACGACGGTGGCGTAGCCCTCGTCGAAGATCATGAAGCGGTGGCGCATGAGCCGCCCGATGCCGAGCGGCTTGGAGCCCGGGCAGCGCTGGATCATGGCGGCCCGGTCCATGTTGGATCCATAGGCGAAGTACAGGGGCATCTGTTGGCGCCTAAACCCTCAGGCGAATTCCAGGATCACGGCATCGACCGCGAGGCTGTCGCCCTCCTTGGCGTGGATCTTGGAGATGGTGCCGTCGCGCTCGGCGCGCAACACATTCTCCATCTTCATGGCCTCCACGATACACAGCGGCTCGCCGGCCTTGACCTCCTGCCCCTGGGCGACGCTGATCGCCTTCACCAAGCCGGGCATCGGGCACAGCAGCTGCTTGCCCGTATCGGCCTCCAGCCGCTCCGGCATCAGGGCGGCGAGTTCCGCCTCGCGCTTGGTATAGACCCGCACTTCGGCGGAAGCCCCCGCATGGGACAGGACCACTCCGTTGAGGATCGGGCGCACCTGCACCGCGATCTCCTCGCCGCCGACGGTGCCGTTCCAGACCGGCTCACCGGGAATCCAGCCCGACGCGATCGGCCAGGTCTCGCCGCCGATCACCACCGCGAAGCCGCCGTCGATGTCCTCAATGGCCACCTCGTGCCGCTCCGTGCCTAGCATCACCACCCGTTCGCGTTCGAATTTCACCGCCGAGGCGGGCCGCATCTGGCCCGAGATGTGCCGCTTGCGTTCATTGAGAATATGGTCGACGGCAGCGCCGACGGCCGCCATGCGATGGGCGACAATGCCCTCCGGCGCAGGCGCCTTGAACCCTTGCGGGAACTCCTCGGCGATGAATCCCGTCGAGAGCTTGCCCGACTGCCAGCGCGGATGCTGCATCAGGGCTGTCAGGAACGGGATATTGTGGCGGATGCCCTCGATGGCAAAAGCGTCGAGGGCCCGCGCCTGGGCCTCGATGGCCTCGATGCGCGTGGGAGCATGGGTCACGAGCTTGGCGATCATCGGATCGTAGTAGATCGAGATCTCGCCGCCCTCGTAGACGCCGGTATCGTTGCGCACGGTGACGCCGTTCACCTCGCCTTCCTGCGGCGGGCGATAGGTGACGAGCCGGCCCGTGGAGGGCAGGAAGTTGCGCACCGGGTCTTCCGCATAGATGCGGCTTTCCACCGACCAGCCGTTGAGCTTCACGTCCGACTGCTTGAGACGCAGCTTCTCGCCGGCTGCCACCCGGATCATCTCCTCCACGAGGTCGATGCCGGTGATCATCTCGGTGACGGGATGCTCCACCTGGAGGCGGGTGTTCATCTCGAGGAAGTAGAACGACTTGTCCTGGCCGGCCACGAACTCCACCGTGCCGGCGGAATCGTAGCCCACGGCCTTGGCCAACGCCACCGCCTGCTCGCCCATGAGGCGGCGGGTCTTTTCGTCGAGGAGCGGCGACGGGGCCTCTTCGATGACCTTCTGGTTGCGGCGCTGGATCGAGCATTCACGCTCGCCGAGATAGATCACGTTGCCGTGCTTATCGCCGAGCACCTGGATCTCGATGTGGCGCGGATCGGTGATGAACTTCTCGACGAAGACCCGATCGTCGCCGAAGGATGAGGCGGCTTCCGACTTGGCGCGGGCGAAGCCCTCGGCGACCTCGTCGGCGGAGTGGGCGATGCGCATGCCCTTGCCACCGCCGCCAGCCGAGGCCTTGATCATGACTGGATAACCGATCTCATTGGCGATCTGCACCGCCTGCTCGGGACCCTCGATCACGCCGAGGAAGCCCGGAACGGTCGAGACCTTGGCGGCAGCCGCCGCCTTCTTCGACTCGATCTTGTCGCCCATGGCCGCGATGGCGCCGGGGTTCGGCCCAATGAACACGATGCCGGCCTCGGCCAGCGCCTTCGGGAAGGCCTCGCGTTCCGACAGGAAGCCATAGCCCGGATGGACTGCCTGGGCGCCGGTGGCCTTGCAGGCCTCGATGATCCTCTCGATCACCAGGTAGGACCCTGCTGCAGCGGCAGGGCCAATATGAACGGCCTCGTCGGCCATCTCCACGTGGAGGGCGTCCCGGTCGGCATCGGAATAGACCGCAACGGTCTTGATGCCCATGCGCCGGGCCGTCTTGATGACCCGGCACGCAATCTCGCCCCGGTTGGCAATCAGGATCTTGTCGAACATGAACCCTCGAACGCTCCCGCCAAAAAACTAAGCCCACCTCCGTTACTGCACATCGGTGCCTTGGGGAAGCGGGGCTTAGTTCAGCATTTAGCTCTAGACTGCAAAGCGCGATCAGGCGGCGATCTGGGACAGCCTCGCCTGCTGGCGCCCGCGCATGATGAAGTCGAGGAGCGCCACGTCTACATGCCCGGCCTCGTCCAGGACCGCATAGGCGATGGCCATCGCGTTCGGGGACGGGCCGCTGACCTCAAGGAGGGTCGCGAGCCAGAGGGCGTCATCGTTGCTGACCACACCCTGGGGGGCTCGCTTCCAGATGACGAAATCGGCCACCAGCCGGGTCAGCATGGTTCCCCAGCAATCGACAGCAGTGACAAATCGGTCGAGCGCCAGCAGGGATTCGACCTCGAGACGGCTGGTGATCCCCTCCGAGAGGATCTCGCCCTGAAGCATCGCCACGTCATCATCGCAGACATGGCCCCTCTCGGTGACGCTGTCGATGAAACCGCGAAGTTGATCCTTCAACATCCGTTTGCCTCCCGCCGGCTTTTCTTTCGCTCAGCGTCGTTTGATCGCTTGTGCGGGATGACATTCACACGGCTGGCCGGGCTAAACCGTTAACATGACATGCTGAATCGACGTTGAGGTTAAGCCTTGTTGAGACTCTTTGGTTGCCGGATTCTTGACGGATCGGATTCTTCAGCGTTTACGCGGATTTGCAGATGAGGCCGCTGGAGCTTTGCATTCCCGCAAGGTCGCCCTTTCCGCACTTCATCCAAGCTTGGTGGTACTTATTTCCCAGGCAACGCAGCGCAAACCCGCGCTTGCCCGTTAAGGAACGCACCCATGCGGCACCACGGCATTCATCACGTCACCGCCATTGCAGGACCGGCCCGTCGCAACCTCGATTTCTACACCCGCGCGCTCGGCCTGCGTCTCGTCAAGAAGACGGTCAACTTCGACGATCCCGGCACCTACCACTTCTATTTCGGCGATAGCCTCGGTCAGCCGGGTTCGATCCTGACCTTCTTCCCCTGGGAGCACGTTGCGCCCGGACGCAACGGCGTCGGCACGACCCAAGAGACGGCCTTCCGCGTGCCCGAGGGTTCCCTGGGGTTCTGGATGCATCGCTTCATCGAGCAGGGCGTCGAGCACGGCACCGTGGAAAAACGCCTCGGCCAGAGCGTGCTGACCTTCAAGGACCCGCACGGCACGAGCCTTTCGCTCGTCGGCATCCCGAATGCCGAAACCGAGGAGGCCTGGACTGTGGACGGGATCCCGGCGGAGCATGCGATCCGCGGCCTGGAGGGCGTTACGCTCCTCGTCGATAATGGCGAGCGCACGGGAGCAATCCTGACGGACGTGTTCGGCTTCACCGAGACGGCCCGCGACGGCTCCCTCGTCCGCTACAAGACGGGCGCGCTCATGGGCAGCACGGTCGACATCCGATCCGCCGGCGGGTTCCTGCCGGGCCGGATGGGCGGCGGCTCCGTGCATCACGTGGCCTTCCGCGCCAAGGACGATGCCGATCAGGCCGAGATGGTGAGGAAGCTCGCCGAGAACCACGGCTTGCAGACCACGGAACAGAAGGACCGCAACTATTTCCGGTCCGTCTACTTCCGCGAGCCGGGCGGCATCCTGTTCGAGATCGCCACCGACGAGCCGGGCTTTGCCGCCGACGAGGCGCAGGAGCGTCTGGGCGCTGAGCTGAAGCTTCCGGCGTTTCTGGAAGCGCGCCGAAGCGACATCGAGTCTCGGCTGCCTGAGTTGGCCTAACCCAAAAAACCTCTCTCCCAGCGCAAGTCAGGTGCTCCTGACTTGCGTTCTTCAAGTGGACCTCGGGAACACCCGAGATCCATGGGAGAGGGACAGGAGAAACCCATGACCGAATTGTCCTTCATCCACCGCTACGAGCCCGCTACGGATCCGTCCCGTCCGCCTCTCCTCCTCCTCCATGGCACGGGTGGCGACGAGAACGACCTTCTCGGTCTCGGCCGCATGATCTCGCCCGGCTCCGCCCTGCTCTCCCCGCGCGGCAAGATCCTGGAGAACGGCATGCCCCGATTCTTCCGGCGACTCGCCGAGGGCGTGTTCGACGAGGAGGATGTGAGGTTTCGCGCCAACGAGCTGGCTGACTTCGTCGCTGAGGCGCGCAAGGCCTACGAGCTTGAGGCCCCTATTGCGGTCGGCTTCTCCAACGGTGCCAACATCGCCGCCGGCATGATGATGCTCCGCCCGGAAGCCCTGTCCGGCGCGGCGCTGCTGCGGGCCATGGTGCCTCTGTCCCAGTCGCCGGCGGTGGATCTCGCGGGCAAGCCGGTGCTGATGATCTCGGGCGCCATGGACCCGATCATTCCGGCGGAGAACTCGAAGCGCCTTGCTGCGTCCCTGTCCGCATCAGGCGCTGAGGTCCAGCACGAGATTCTGCCGGCAGGTCACAACCTGTCCCAGACGGACTTGCAGCTGCTGGTGAAGTGGTTCGGTGAATAGTCGCCCTTCAGCACCTCCACCGTCATGGCCGGGCTTGACCCGGCCATCCACGTCTTATGGAGCGGTAAGGATCCCAGTCTCAAAAAACCGTTCCATCGCCTCTTCGGCCGGATTGATGTCGATCCCGCGACATGCGAGCCAAGCGTCGTCGAAATGCGTGCTGCGGTAGCGCTCGCCGGAATCGCACAGAAGCGTTACGACGGAGCCCGTCTCGCCGTTCTTCACCATCTCGCCGACGATCTGCGCCACGGCCCAGAGATTGGTGCCGGTGGAGCCGCCGCAGGAGCGGCCGATGCGGCGCGACAGAACCCGTGCGGCCGCGATGCTCGCCGCATCCGGCACGGCAAAAGCGCGGTCGATGAGTTCCGGCACGAAGGACGGCTCGCAGCGGGGGCGGCCGATGCCTTCGATCACCGATGGCGGTCCTGAGACGGTGCAGACCTCCCGGTCGGCCAAATGCCGATGGAACACGGAGGCCTCGGGATCCGCGAGGCACAGCCGCGTCGGCAGGCGGCGGTAGCGGATGTAGCGTCCGAGCGTCGCCGAGGTGCCGCCGGTCCCAGCTCCCACCACGATCCAGCTCGGGATCGGGTGCTCCTCATGGGCCATCTGGCTGAAGATGGATTCGGCGATGTTGTTGTTGCCGCGCCAGTCCGTCGCCCGCTCGGCATAGGTGAACTGATCCATGTAATGGCCGCCGAGTTCCTCGGCCAAGCGCGCGCTCTCCGCATACATCTCGGCGGGTGAGTCCACGAAATGGCTCTCGCCGCCGTAGAAGGCAATCTGCGCGATTTTCTCGGCGGACGTGGAGCGCGGCATCACCGCGATGAAGCGCAGGCCCAGCATCCGGGCGAAATACGCCTCCGACACGGCCGTCGACCCGCTCGATGCCTCGATGATGGTAGTGTCCGGTCCGATCCAGCCGTTGCAGAGGCCATAGAGAAACAGCGACCGCGCCAGACGGTGCTTCAGGCTGCCCGAGGGATGGGTCGATTCATCCTTGAGATAGAGTTCGACGCCCGGAACAGCCGGTAGCGGCACGCGCAGCAGATGCGTATCCGACGAGCGGTTGAAATCCGCCTCGATGATCTGGATGGCGGTGGAGACCCAGGAGCGGGCACACGGCGTCTTGTGGGGCATGGTTCGATGGGCCTCGCGAACGCATCCGGCCGGGACGATCCGGGCCGGGCATGTTCGGAGAACGCCTTATCCGAGGTCGGCTATTCAGTGCAACGGTTGAGGCATCCCGCCCTACGGCATGGCAGCGGCCGTCACGGCACGGTTCGGTGTCTCGGAAGGGGCCACCATGGATTGGAGGCTGTCGGCCAGCAACTGAGCCATGCAATCATAGCCGCGGTCGCCCATGTGGAATCCGTCGCCCGAGAGCATGGAACTTAAGGTATCCGGTGCCTTATCGCCCCAGGCCTTCATCAGGCGGTAGCGGGAGAACACCGGCACCTTCTCTGCGGCCCCGGCGGTGCTGACGAGGCTGACGAAGCGCTCATAGCGGCCGAGATCCTTGATGGCTGGAAAATACTGCTGGTCGACGAGAAGGACCTCAGTGCCGGCGGCCTGAGCGGCATCGATCCCCTGACGCAGGAAGTCCGAGAACCGCCCCTCGTCCCCGCCCCTGACAGCATCGTTCGTGCCGACCTGCCAGATGACGAGATCCGGCTTGTCCTCCTTGAGCAGAGCGGCCTCGAGACGCCCTAAGGTCTCCGGGATTGTCTCTCCGCCCTTTCCGGCATTCTCGATCAGAACCGTGCCCTTCCAGACTCGGGTGAGATCCGCCTGAAGCTGGACCGGATAGGAAAAAGCCGGAGAGGATGCCCCGATGCCCTCGGTAGAGGAGGAGCCGATTGCCAGGATTCGGACAGGCTCACCTTTCTTCAGCCGCGAAGCCAGCCGCTCCATCTTAGCCTGAACGGACAACACCGGCTTGGCGCCGGGGCAGCCCGCACCGTCCGCCAAGACGGAAGAACTCATACCGATTATCAGGAGGGACGCTAACGCGGAAGTTGCCCGGGTGAAACCGACACGAGGCCAGATTGTCCGGCGCGCTCCAGCTTGGGAGCGGTCGAGCCCTTCTTTTTCCATTCGAGATATCGTGCCAGTCCGAGGAGTCCGAGGATGCCGAAGAGGGTGAATACCATACCCACGACATGCGGACTAGCGGAGGACTTGACGGCCGCCAGCGTCATCATGACCTCCCCGGCGGCACTCAGAACGGAACCGACCGCAAAGACCGGCAAGGCGTTGCGTCCAAGGCGCGCCATCTCGGCTCCGATCGTGGTCTTCTCCAGCACCTGCCCCATCCGAAGCTGCGTCACCACATAGGCAAGCGCCAGGAAGTGCAGCATGCGACCAAGCCCGAGATCGCTCTTGATGAGGTCGACGTTGACGAAGGCACTCCAGAGCAGATCCGGGTAGAGGCCGAAGGCATCGGTCATGACGATTGTCGATGCGACAAGGAAGGCTACAGCCCCTGCAAACACGAAGCGCTGGTAGGCCACACCCGGCCGAACCAGGAAAGCCCCGGTGTAGATCCCGATGGTGAACAGAAGCTGCCAGGCAAAGGGGTTGAAAAACCACCGTCCCGGCTCGGGCCAGCTCGGGAACGCCAGCACGTCCATGCGCGCCAGCACATAAATCCCGATCGAAACGGCTGCGGCCAAAGCCACGTGAATTCGCAGGAGGATCATCGCCACCGGCGCCCAGAGCATCAGGGCGATGTAAAGAGGCAGGATGTTGAAATAGCCAAGCTGATGGCCGAGCAGGAGAATACCCGTGATGCCCCGCGCCGTGTCGTCAAACACGGCGCCGCGGCCATGAGCCTCCAGCATCCCGATATCGTTACTGATCACATAGCCGACGGAGAATAGCGCCACCGCTGCGCCGGTCATGATCAGATGCATGCGGTAGAGTTCGAAAGACCGCCGGAAGCACCGCCTGATCACGCCAAGGACATCGCCCTTCGGCAATCGCGGATAATAGACCAGCGCAACGGAGAGGCCCGAAATGAACACGAAGGCTTCGGCTGCGTCGGAGAAGCCGTAGTTTCGCGGCGTCAGGTGCTCAAGGATGTTCCCCGGAATGTGATTGACGAAGATGATGACGAGGACGAGTCCGCGCCAGAAATCGATCACCGTGTTGCGGCCGCCTTTGGCGTGCATTCCCGATCCTCAAGAGTTTTTAGGTGACGGCAGAACGCCGGAAACGGCTAAGGGATCCGATATGCGTCATCAACTCTTCGAGACGGATTCGGTCCATGATCGGGTATCACAATTCCGCGACTCCGAGGCAAGCGTGACAGAGCACCACGCATAGTGGTTTTGACGATCAAGGGCACGCGCGCTAGAGCATTGAGCCCTGTTCCCACATGTCCCTCAAACACCGAGAAGGAACGCTCGTGCGAAGCACCATCGTCGCGCTTTTCGTCGTCACGTCCATGGCTGCCGCAATTTCGGTTGGAACGGCACGCGCTGAAGAAACACGTTCTCAACATCGAGAGTGGATTCGCAAGCTGGAGACGCCGGGAGGCACGTTTCCCTATCTTCTCGAGATCGAGGCGGAACCTGCTGATTCATCACCGACGACGCCGAGGGGAACAGCGCCGCAGCACAGGAGCTGGCTGAGAAAGCTTGAAACGCCGGGCGGGACGTTCAACTCCTCACTCTAAACAGCAAGACAGCCCTGACACAGGGTATCAGGGCTGTCTTCTCCGCGTGAGCAGCAGCTCGCTGTTCTTAGAGCGGGATGTTGTCGTGCTTCTTCCAGGGCCGCTCGGTCTCCTTGTGGCGCAGCATCGCAAGCGCCCGCGCAATCCGGCGCCTCGTCGAATGCGGCATGATCACCTCGTCGATGTAGCCGCGCTCCGCTGCCACGAAGGGTGACATGAAGCGGTCCTCGTATTCCTTGGTGCGCGCCGCGATCTTGTCCGCATCGCCGATGTCCTGGCGGAAGATGATCTCCACTGCGCCCTTGGCGCCCATCACGGCAATCTGGGCGGTGGGCCAGGCGTAATTCACGTCGCCGCCGATGTGCTTTGAGGCCATCACGTCATAGGCGCCGCCGAAGGCCTTGCGCGTGATCACCGTCACCAGCGGCACGGTGGCCTCTGAATAGGCAAACAGCAGCTTGGCGCCGTGCTTGATCAGGCCGCCATATTCCTGCGCCGTGCCCGGCAGGAAGCCCGGCACGTCCTCGAAGGTGACGATCGGGATGCTGAAGGCATCGCAGAAGCGCACGAAGCGCGCCGCCTTGCGGGACGCGTCCGAGTCGAGCACGCCCGCCAGCACCATCGGCTGGTTGGCGACGAACCCCACCGTGCGGCCCTCGACGCGGCCGAAGCCC
The DNA here is from genome assembly GCF_014191055.1 of Microvirga lupini. Classification (GTDB taxonomy): domain Bacteria; phylum Pseudomonadota; class Alphaproteobacteria; order Rhizobiales; family Beijerinckiaceae; genus Microvirga; species Microvirga lupini_A. The sequence continues at coordinate 71,178 of NZ_JACHWB010000011.1, read as the reverse complement.
GTGATGATGTTTTTGGCATACGACTCCTGGATCTCGAAGAAGTCGGCCTCGTCCACGACCTTCAGGATCAGCTCCTTCATGTCGTAGGGCTTGTTCGGGTTGTCCGGGATGAGCGTATCGAGGCTCTCGTCCGTACGGGCTGGGTCATCGAAGCTCGGAATCTCCGGCACGCCGTCCATGTTGTTGGCGGGCAGGAAATCGATGAGGCGGCGCACCTGCAGCAGTGCCTCCACGTCGTTGTCATAGGCTCCGTCCGCCACCGACGACTTGGTGGTGTGCACCTTGGCGCCGCCGAGTTCCTCGGAGGTTACCGTCTCGTTGGTGACGGTCTTCACTACGTCGGGGCCGGTGACGAACATGTAGGAGCGGTCGCGCACCATGAAGATGAAGTCGGTCATGGCGGGCGAATAGACGTCGCCGCCGGCGCAGGGGCCCATGATGACGGAGATCTGCGGGATGACGCCCGAGGCGATCACGTTGCGCTTGAACACCTCGCCATAGCCGCCGAGTGCCGCCACGCCCTCCTGGATGCGGGCGCCGCCGGCATCGAACAGGCCCACGATGGGGGCACGCATCTTCAGCGCCATGTCCTGGATCTTGGTGATCTTCTGGGCATGGGCCTCGGAGAGAGAGCCGCCGAAGACGGTGAAATCCTTGGCGAAGACAAAGACCGTTCGGCCGTTGACGGTGCCCCAGCCGGTCACGACGCCGTCGCCGGGGATCTTGGCCTTGTCCATGCCGAAATCGGTGGAGCGGTGCTCGACGAACATGTCGAACTCCTCGAAGGAGTTCCTGTCGAGCAGGAGCTCGATGCGCTCCCGGGCGGTCAGCTTGCCGCGGGCGTGCTGCGCCTCGATGCGCTTCGTGCCGCCGCCCAGACGGGCCTGCGCGCGCCGCTCCTCAAGCCGTTCGAGCATATCTTTCATGGCTGGACCCTGACTCCCGGGAAAAATGATCCTCCGCTTAGCACAGCCGTGCCGGTGCCAAAATCCCACTATGGGTGTGTGCTCCACAGTACTTCTCAAACCGGCCGGAGCAGGTTGGAGCGATATGTTCCTATATTTCAAAGACTCATAGGACCTGATACAGAGGCCTGAGCCGCCAAGGCGTGTCGCACTGGTGGCTTTTTCATGCCTGCGTCAGACGATAGACCAGGGACGCGGCCCTGAAATCGGCCTCACGCCGCCGGCGGCGCTCCACCGCCTCGTAATCCTCGCCCCAGACGCTTTCCTGGTAGAGTTCGTCCACATGGGCGGCCGCCCAGGCCTGATCCTCATCGAGATGGCGTGCCGCATGGGCAAGGGCGATCAGCACCGAGCCGGACAGGGTCGTCATCACATGCAGTGCGGCGAGCGCAAACGGCGATCCGATCTGCTCAATGCCCCGGCGGATGGCTGCGACCGCCTCTTCGGGCTGGGTCACATGCATCACGCCCTCGCCTAAGGTAAAGCGGGCACCGTGGGCTTCCCTCACCCAGTCAAGCACCGGGCTCCAGGCGGCATCCTGGGACTTAGCTAGGCGCTCGGGTTCGCCGGCGCGGTAATAGACGAGGTCCGACCCTGCATAGCGCACGAGATCATCGACCACCTCGGCCTTTCGAGGCGCGACGCCGTCGATGGCGGAGTTGACGATGCGGGTGACCGGCATGGTGGAGGGATCGATCTCGCCCCCCTGCCCCTGCCATTCCTCCGCCAGGGCTTTAGCCAATGCCCGGGAGGGCACGGCCAGCGCCTGCTTGCTCGGCGTCTTCGCCGTGCGGCCGTCGAGAGTCAGATGAAACAAGCCATCCCGCTCTTCGACTCCGGCTTCCTTGTAGAAGCGCTTCGGCAAGGTCGGCTTCATGCCAGCCTGAGCGGCCCGCATGGGGTTGGGTTCCTCGTCCGAGGGGAACCAGTCGCGTGAATCTGTCATGGGGCGAAAATAGTCGCTCTCTTCGCGATCTGCGAGGGAGGTTGCGAAAATTCCTGAAGCTCGGAAGTCCCCTCCTACCACCGGATCCTCAGTTCACCTCCCACAGACCAGCGGCTGAACGGCTCGTCGTCCACTCCGGTATCGAAGTTGCCATCGTTCTCTGACGAGCGTGCGTACGACAGGAGGTGACTTCCATAAAGTGCGAAGGTTACCTGCGAGGTGAAGTCGTAATTCAGGCGTGCGGAGGCATAGGACACGAAGCCCCCTTCGCCCGGCTCGCTCCAGCCGTATCCGGCGGCGCCCTGAAGGTCGAACCACCATCTCTCGGCCAAGGGACCGTAGAAATGGACGCTCGCCTCCAAGGACTGGTAGCGCTCGGGATTCCAATATCCGTTGTCGAGGACCTCTGCGAACTCGAAGGCTGTGTAGCGCGCCCCCAGCCAGAAATAGGGGTTGGCCGTGAACCGCTTGGCGAACTCGACCTGCCCCCAGACGCGCTCATTGCCATCGGAATAATTGCTGTAGATCGCCTGGGCGGCAAAGCGGGTCGCATTGTCCGGCGTCACGAGAACCTTGAGGCCGAAATCGTTCGCCAACACGTCGTTCACGATCGAGTAGGTGTCCTCGTCAGCGTAGCGCCGGGCCAAGTTCAGGTCGAACCGGAGCAGGTCGGACCGGATTAGGCTCAAGATCGTTTCGTGGGTCAGCGTGACGTCCTGATCGTCATCCCCGTCCGGCCGGTTGCGCCGCAACTCGTCCTCGAAGTTCAGGAAGATCGACGACTTGAACTCGACATGGTCGCCGAACCTGTGCTGACCCGCGATGCCGATGCTGGCTATGTCGACGCTCGGAAAATCGCCGCCCCGGAATCGCAAGAAGCGGGCCTGAGGTCCGAGCTTCGTCAAGCCATCGTTGAGGGTCATCTCATGCGAGGCCTGCAGAGCCCAGATCCCGAGATCGTCCGAGCGGCGGGCATACCAACTCTCGATGCGGGTCAGAGGCCGGCGTTCGAGATAGAGCTGATCGAGGAGCGTCAAGGCTCCGGGATCACCGGGCTTCTGCACTAGCACGGCCTTCGCGTAGTCCTCCGACAGGTCCGGGCGCCCCATCTCCCGGCGGGCCTGGGCGGCAATGAAGAGAGTGGCGGGGTTCCGGTCGCCGCCCGCGATCAGCGGCTCGACACGCGCCAGGGCTGCCCTCGGCAGTCCCATGGACCTCTCAGCCGTCGCAGCGCCGCGGATCGCCTCCACATTGCTTGGCTGGAGTACGAGAACCACCTCGAAATCGACCAGGGCAGCCTTGTGCTCCGTGATGTCGTTGAGAGCGTTGCCTCGCCCGATGAGCGCATCGACGTCGTTTGCGTTCGATGCGAGGATCTCGCTGAAGACCGGGATTGCAAGCTTTTGCTGACCGCTCCAGGCCAGCGCACGGGCGAGCCCGAGCCGGGCGTCCCGCCTCTCCTGCGCGGTCAGATCGGCGCGCTGCAGCACTTCCTGGAACAGCGGAATGGCTCTCAGGGGCTGACCTGCATAGAGCACCTGCTCGGCATATTCCCGCAGCAGCTCCCGGCGGCGCCCCGGCATGACAGCCAACGCGCGCTCGAAGAGGTTCACCGCGTCCGCATTGCGGGCCTGTCCAGCAGACTGACGCGCCGCGCCGACAAGAGCATCCGAGAACGCCTTGCGGGCTTCCTCGTCGCGCGGGTTCTCGCGGAACAGAGGCTGCCACGCAGCAATGGCCTCGCGGAACTGGTTGCTCCAGAGGAACGCGAAGGCAAGGCCGCGCCGCACGCGCCGGCGCTCCACCTCCGGGCGCTGGCCATCACGCAAAGCCTCCCGGTACAAAGGGACGGCGCCCGCCGGATTACCCGAATAGGCGACCTGATCGGCGTATTCCGGCAGGAGTTCCTGCCGTCGCTGCGGGGCAGTCTCGATGGCCCTGCGGAAGAAGGACGCGGCATCGGCATTGCGGGTGCGTTCGGCCGCCTGCCGGGCGGCGCCCACATAGGCGTCTGAGAGCGTCTTGCGGGCCTCCGCATCGCTCCGGTCCGCTTGCAGGATGTCGCCCCAGGCCTCAATCGCCTGCTGGAACTGGCTGCTCCACAGCAGCGCGAATGCCAACGAGCGGGTCGCCTGCTGACGTTCCGCCGGGGAGAGATCCCGACGCGCCAGAACCTCGCGATAGACGGGAACCGCCCTGGCCGGCTCTCCGGAAAAAGCGAGCTGGTCGGCATATTCGCGGCCGACCGGTCCCCGCTTGGAGGGATTGAGGGAGATCGCTCTCTCGAAAAGCGAAGCCGCTTCCTTATTAGCGCCTCGTCCCGCCGCTTCGCGGGCCGCCGCGATGGCTGCGTCTGCGGGCGAGACTGGGGCTGCTGCTGGCGCCTGTTGAGAGGGAGCTGCTTGAGAGGATTGCCCTGCCTGCGCACGGCCTCTTTCGACGCCGGCCCGGGCTTCTGCCAATCCCTGCCGGACCTGAGCGTCGTCCGGAGCTCCCCGAAGCTCATTCTCAAGGGCTGGCATGGCGGCAGGAAATTGGCCGCTCCATAGGAGAGCGAAAGCCAACCCACGCCTCAGGCGGCGCTGCTGGTCCTCGGGACGGCTGCCATTTCGCAGGGCCTCCTGATAAAGCGGCACGGCCTGAGCCGGTTGACCGGCATAGGCGGTTTGATCCGCAAGCTCCGGCAGCAGCTCCTGGCGGCGCTGAGGGGCCGTCTCGACGGCGCGGCCGAAAAGCGCCATGGCGTTCGCGTTGTCGGAGCGCTCACCAGCCTGGCGGGCAGCCCCGACCAAGGCATCGGACAGAGCCTTCCTGGCCTCATCGCTTCCTGGGTCTGTCCTCAGGCGGGCCTCCCAGGCCGGGATCGCCTCCTGGAACCGGCTGCTCCACAGGAGAGCGAAGGCCAGCCCACGCTCAGCCCGTTCCCGGTTGGCGGCATCAAGCGCTGGGTCGGCCAGACGTTCGCGATAGAGAGGCACGGCGTCCGAAGGCCGGCCGGAATAGGCAACCTGATCGGCATATTCGAGCAGGAGCTCGTTCCGGCGTTCAGGAGCAAGATTGATGGTCTGCCCGAAGAGCCGGGCGGCCTCCCGGTTGTCGTTGGTCGATGCTGCCTGCCTAGCCTGCTCCAAGACTTCCTGGGCAGATTGAGCCAAGGCGGGTGACCCAGCAAGCCCGAACCCGCAGAGGAAAACGAGGCTTGCGAACCGGATACGAAGGGCAAGCCTACGCTTATACATCGTCTCAGAATCTCGAATCACAAATTCAGGAGGGGCAGTATCTGGATTTTGCCCTTATGGCAGGTAAAGTTCGGATCTGGCGAGAGCCTCGCCGCACTGAACTTTCTTTCCTAGAAAATAGCCTATTCTTATCCCCAGACCAGAGGCATCTCGCCTCCAGCCGATCTCCCGGAGACGTCTTTCTTGTCCCGTCCCTTGTCCCGCTTTCAGAGTCAGACTCCCTGGACTCCCCTTCCGTATTCACCCTGGCATGAAACTTTGTGGCAGTTTCTCTGCGCGGCGAGTCTTGTCTTCGGTGCGTGGTATATCGGCTGGCGGTGGCTCTACTCCATCAACTACGACGCTCTCTGGTTCTCGATTCCGCTCCTCATCGCCGAGACGGGCTCCTTCCTCGGCCTCGTCCTCTTCACGGCGAATCTCTGGAGCGCCCGCTCCCCGGTACGCGCGCCTCTTCCGGTCACAGTCCGCGACTGCACCGACGATGCGGACGTGCCCGACAGACCCGTTTCCGTAGACGTTTTCTTCGCCACCTATAGCGAGGATCCTGAACTCGTTCGGGTTGGCCTGCAGGCGGCCAAGAAGCTCACTTACCCCTATCCTATCGATCTGCGGGTTCACGTTCTCGACGATGGCAAGCGCCCGGCCATGGAGGCGGTCGCACGGGAAGAAGGGGTGAACTATCTCACCCGCTCCGACAATGTGGGCTTCAAGGCCGGCAATCTCAGAAATGCCATGACCTCCACGTCCGGAGACTTCATTCTGATCTGCGATGCCGACATGCATCCGTTCCCGACGTTTCTGGAAGAGACGCTCGGCTATTTCAGAGATCCGAAGGTCGCCTGGGTACAGACCCCGCACTGGTTCTACGACATCCCGCCAGGAGTGCCCTTGCCGGCCGCGCTGGGACGCCGTCTTGGCGCTTTCGGCCGAGGCGTCGGCAAGGCCTTCGAGCGCGTCTTCGGACCGGTACAGGTCGGAGAGGATCCGTTCGCCAACGATCCACAACTGTTCTTCGACGTCATTTTGCGTCGGCGGAACTGGGCGAATGCGAGCTTCTGCTGCGGCGCAGGCTCGATCCATCGCCGCGAAGCCGTCATGGAGGCAGCTCTTCGCCAATGGTCCGATCAGGTCGCAGCGGCAGCCGGACGCAATGAAAAGGCCGCCCGCCAGCTGACCGGCGAGCAAGCCATCACCGATTCGATCAGCGATGTCATGCGCTGGCAAAGTGCCCTGGAAGAAGAGTTCCAGCCCTACAAGTTCCACGTATCCGAGGATATCTACACGTCCATCGTCCTGCACAGCGACCGGGAGCGCGGGTGGAAATCGGTTCTGCATCCGGTTGTCCAAGCCAGGATGCTGTCGCCCAACGACCTGCTGAGCTGGACCATCCAGCGCTTCAAATATGCGGGCGGCACCCTGGACATTCTCGCCCACGACAATCCGTTGTTCCGTCGCGGGCTGACGCTGTCGCAGAAGCTCATGTACGGGTCGACCTTCTACTCGTACCTGTCTCCGCTCTGGAACATCATCTTCCTGATATCGCCCATCGTTTTCCTGTTCTCAGGCGTCGCTCCGGTTTCAGGCTACTCGCTCGATTTCTTCGTGCATATCGCGCCGTTCCTGTTGCTCAACGAGTTGTCGCAGCTCGTCGCCATGTGGGGCAACTCGAACGCCAAGGGCCGCGCCTGGTACCTCGCGATGTTTCCGCTGAATCTTCAGGCGCTCTGGGCCGTCGTCCGAGGTAAAAAGATCTCGTTTCCCGTCACGCCCAAGGACCGGCAGGTCGGAACCTATGGCCGGCTCGTCAGATGGCAGATCGCGCTGGTGGTCATCACCATGGCCGGTCTTGCCTGGGGTTGGGCGGCCTATGGAATGGGACGCGAGGGCTATACGCTTGGGGCGATGATCGCCAACACCCTCTGGGGTTTCAGCAATGCCCTGTCGATGATCCCGGTGATCCGAGCCGCCTATTGGCAGCCCGATCCGGAATTCGAGGCTGCCATCGTCGAAGGCGCGCTGCCAGAAGCGTCTTAAGCCCAGACCTCGTCAAGGGTGTCGGAGGTGACGAACACCCTATCAAGTGTCGTCAGGCGCAGCAGACGCTGCGCCTGCGAGTTGGGCGCGACAAGGCGCAGATCGCCCTCGGCTCTGCGGGCGGCCTTGAGGCCGGACACCAGGGTCCCTAGACCGGTGCTGTCGATGAACGAAACCTCAGACAAATCAACCGCGAGACGGCTCCTGCCGTCAGCCACGGCGTCCTTCAGGCGCGACAGAACATGAGGCGCAGCAGCGGCGTCCAACCGCCCTGACAGGCGGACGAAGGCAATCCCCTGCTCCCTATGCTCCATTTCAACCATCATCTTTGACCACCATGCGGATGAACCGGCCAGAATCGCTCAGCGGGGCCGAGATTGCTGCCGGTCTCTAGCGCAAAATCCGTGACGGTCTTCCTAAAATCCGAAGTGAACCGGAAAATCACGGGAACCTGGGATCGGTAGCAGGCAATCGAGTCGAGGCGCTTCTGAAGGGTTTTGGCAATGGGCACGATGACAGGTTCGCCCACAGCATCGCCTAGTATGGTCAGGCGCGCTTCAACACCGGCAGGCGTGTGGATCGCGTAAGGGCAATCTTCATAGGCATAGACCTTAACGCCCGCGGCTGCGAGGTGTCGTCCAGTCTCGAAAACAAGCTGGTGATCCACGTGGGAGCCGATGCCCAAGGGAACGTAGACCTGCGTGCCCTGACGCCACTCAGGCAACTGGCGAATTTCTTCTGCCAGATGAGCGGCGAGTTCCCGCTCCTCTGGTTTCAAAGCGCCGAAAAGTTCGGGATCGGACTGGTAGCGCTCGCCACGGTAAATGGCATCAGGCAACCCGAGCCAGCGGACCGATGAGCCCAGCGCGCGGGCTGCCTCCGCATCCTCGGCACGGCGGACGGCCAAGACCTGCTCCGCATCCTTGACCTTCCACCGCGCATGCTTCCAGGCGGCGAACTCCCCTATCATCTCGTCAACCAGCTCACCGGCAAACACCGTGACCATGCGTGGCTCATGTCCACCTTCTGCCAGAAGCGCCAAAGTCCCACCACAGGAGAGCGGAACATCATCGTAATGCGGCTGGATGAAGAGCGATGGTCCGAACTCCAACATACTCACAGGCCTGCTTCACTCACTTTGAGAGATCCTTTCCGCCCAGCTTGAACCCGGGGCCCTCCCAACCGGTCGGGCCAGCGAATCGTCCCAGTGGCATAGTCGGACCGGAGGGGTATCACACTAGGATACGGCTGCCGATCATGGCTTTATGACCGGGCACTAAATGATACTTTCTTTCAGAAAAGCAAGGGATCCCTCCTTGCCCCAGTCAGGCGCCAAGCATCTCTCTTGCCTTGTCGGGCACTGGGCGATTAGGTTTCGGACCACTTCCAACGGCAAACCCGTGTCGTAGCGCGTATCAAGCTTACCGGAGGCTCAACGTTGACTTTCAGAGAAGGCCTCCTCAAGGCCCGAGGGCAGATTACCTTCATCGCCGCGCTGGTGATCTCGACGGGAATCATCATCTATCTCGAGACGCTCGATACGGAAGAGCAGATCCAGGGTCGCGTTACGACCGAACTTGCTCGCCAGCGGAATGCTCCCCCGAACATTTCCCCTGCGGTGGAGGCAAGGGTGAGAGCCAATCTTCAACGGTCGGAAGAGATTTATGCCACGGAGCCGAGTGCAGCAGCCTCGCGAGCGGCTTTGCTGACATCCGTGGCGTCTGCCGTTCAGCTCAGCATCCTGAGGCCCGAGGACGGATTGGCACGGGCGCAGAGAATTATCGCCGACATGGAGCGCCAGACGGGCGAGGTCACCCCGGTGCTTGTCTCCGCCTTGGGAGCCGCGGCGGTCGCTTTCCCGTCCCTGCAGGACAGGATCGCAAACCTCGCCTCAGCATCGTAAGCTGCTCATTCCGAAAGAGGAACGACCCGCTTGACCATGCGCAGGCGGTTCTCGGATCCGCTCGAATGATACTCGACCTCATCCATGTTCATGCGGATGAGCGCGAGGCCCATGCCACCCTCCGGGATGCCGTCAAGATCGGTTTCGTCGAAGTCGAAACGGTCCTCCGAGGCTGTGTCCAGCACCTGAGCGGGCATGGGGGGAGCATGATCGATGACCTCGATCACAACCTGATCGGCTTGAAGCCCAACCGCCACCTGGACGTCCTTGCCACGCTCCCCATGGTACCCATGTTTGATGACGTTGTTGATGGCCTCGACGAGGCTGAGCTCCACGGCGTCCTGATCGTCAGAACTAAGCAGGTCCTGGCACAAGGCTCGAACGGCTCGGGCGAGGAGCGATACCTTGTCGAGATCGCTGTCGATGGAGAGGCTGATGGAAGACACCATCGTGGGTCTTTCTGCGCTCGGGCTGTGATGAATCAAGCGGAAAGCTGTTCGACCGCGGTATCCACATTCGGGTGAAGGGCGAAAACCCGATCCATGCGGGTCAGGGTGAACAGGCGACTGACGGCTCCTGTGGCACCCGCAACCGCCAGGCTGCCCCTTGGCCCGAGGCGCTTGAGGCAGCTGACGAGCGCGCCAAGGCCGGAGCTGTCGATGAAATCGACCTGGCTCATGTCGAGAACGATCTGGTTCTGTCCGGCGTCGATGCACCGTGTCATCTCGTCTTTGAATGCCGGAGCCTTGCTGGCGTCGATCCGCTTCTCCTCAACCCGGACGACGAGAACATTATCGCGTAGATCAGTGGACAGCATTCGCAGGGATCCTTTCGGGTAAGCGCTCCAGCATGAGAACGCTCAAGTCGTCGTCCAGGGTTTCAGAGCCTCGCCAGTTCCGCAAGACGTCGTTGACCCTGTCCAGCAGAGCGGAGCTTGGGTCATTCGCGGCATCGCGCACGAGCGTGCGCAAGCGGGTTTCGGAGAATTGCTCGCCGTCCTGGTCCTCGGCTTCGACCAGCCCGTCAGAGTAGATGAAAAGCCGGTCCCCTGGGCCTAGGTCGAACTCAATCTTTTCATAGGAGGCCGCAGGCAGCATCCCGACAGGAAAACCTCCATCGCCGATCACTTCGATGGCCCCATCGGAGCGGATCACCAGAGGCGAAGGATGCCCCGCCTGGATGATGCTGGCGCGCTGAGTGCGGGAATCGATCTCACCCAGGATCATGGTGAAATACGGCAGATCCTCAGGCCATTCCTCGTTGATCTGGACGGCGATTTCCTCCAGCGGCGTTCCCTGGGTTCGCGTCAGGATGGCCTGCGACAGGGCATGGTGGCAGGCAACCGAGACCAACGCCGCCGCCGCTCCATGGCCGGCGACATCGACCTGGAAGAACCCGACAGCTCCATCCGTGCGCCGCACCACATTATAGGTGTCGCCGGCGATAAGGCTCGAGGGACGGAACAGCCCGTGATATTCCACGCCGTCAATCCGGGAGGACGGCGGCAGCATCGTCTGTTGGATGACGGCAGCGGCCTCAAGATCCTTCTGGAGCTGGCTGTAGGCATCCCGGAGACGGGCATGCAGGATCTGCTTCTCGTTCTGTGTTCTCTGCCGCTGAATGGCATTGGCCTTGAAGACCCGCAGCGCGTCGTTCATCTCGCCGATCTCGTCAGCCCGGGCGAGGCGCGGCAGGGGGATTTCCAGGTCGTTGTCAGCAAGCCTGAGCATGGCCTGGCTAAGGCCCTCCAGGGGGCGGACCACCCGCCGGCGGACGACAAGGATGCTGGCGAGCACGGCAGCAGCCCCCAGCAGAAGCAAGGCAGACCACAGGGCGACAGACCTCTTGGCACGGCTGAGCTCCAGCTCAAGCCGCTCCCTAGAGCTTTGCAGGAGTTCACGCTGCATCAGCGCGACGTTGCTCAGGGCCCGCTCCGTCAAGTCGTACCATTCCTCAGGGCCCAGTGTCGGCGGCACCTTTCCGAGGAGTGATGCCATCAGGGTTCTTTGAAGCGGCGCGAAGGTCGCGCTGTAGCTGTCGTGAGTTCTGGTGACGCTTTCCTTGACGGTCGCGCTCAACGGGACGGCCATCTGACCGTCAATGAGCTCCCAGGCGAGTTCCGCCCGGCCTGCGTTTTGGCTGATGGCATCGATCTCGAGACCTCCCACTTCAGCCGGGTTGCCGAGAGCGCGGCTCATCAGCGCCTGGTTCCGGGCGATGCTCTCGCTGAGGATTGCCGCATAGGCTCTCAAAACGGCCTCGGTTCTGAGCACCGGGTCGAGCGGCCTCTCCCGCTGTAGAATGGTCATCCGGGACGATTGCAACTCCTCCACGAGCCGCGTGGCCTCTTGGAACCAGCGTGGGGCAAACTGTTCGCCCCTCATGCCCTCCGCAGGTCCGAGAAGGTCATCTGCCTGTTGTCGCAGGTTCCCGAGCTCCTGGCGAATGCGCGAGAGGATGGTCAGGCTGTTGCTGGTGTTGCTCAAGGAGGCTTGGGTAGCCGTGACATCACGCTCTGCGGCGTTCAACAGGTCGTCCACCTGTCGCCGCACGTCGCGCAGCTCCGCAACGCTGTCGGCCTCGTTCCTTTGCCCGATCAGCAGCACATATGTCTGGCTGCGCTCGTTTGCGAGGGCTGCCGTCCCGAGCAGAAGTCGTTCGCGGACCGTATTCGACGCCTCCAGCCTTTCCGAGGTTTGATATCCGAGCAGTTCATCACGAATCTGAACCGCAACGGCGATCAGTAAGGCAGCCCCGAGGAACGCCGTCAGAAGCAAAAGGATGTGGCGGATCTTCATGGAAGAGGTCTACAGCGGGATCGCGTTGGACGGAAGGTTGTCTGTGATATTATTCCCGGATGAGGAATGAATAATGCACCATGGGCTTGAGAAGAGCAGCTTGTCGAGCGCTGCGGCTCGAAACACTTTGCTTTTCGGCACTGGTCTTTGCACCTCCGACCTTCTGTCGCAACCTCTCACCCGCGCAATTCTGCGCGATTGTTCTATTGTTACGCCAGAATATGAATTGAAATGGGATGCCATCTGCCGGGATCCAGACCTCCCCGACTACTCGGCCGCCGATCAATTGATGTCCTTTGCATCCGACAACAACTTGGCCGTCCACGGACACACGCTTTGGTGGCACGAGGCCGTTCCGCCCCTGCTGGGGACCAGCTCCGAGGATCAGTTCCGGGACGCTGCACTGGACCACTTGAGAGCAACCATGACCCGATATGCCGGGCAGCTGCATTCCTGGGACGTCGTGAACGAACCGCTGGAACCTGCCGATGGCCGGGCGGACGGCCTGCGCGTGACGCCCTTTCTGTCAGCTTTCGGGCCTGACTACATCGAGACCGCCTTCCGGCAGGCATCTGCCCTCGATCCCAAAGCCGTTCTCGTTCTCAACGAGATGGGGCTCGAATACGCCTCACCGACGGCTGAGCGGAAGCGACGGCAGATGCTCGCCTTGCTCGAGCGGGAAAAAACCAGGGGCACGCCGATTGCCTGCCTGGGCATCCAGTCCCACCTGACCGCCCTGGAGCAGCCCCGGGACCATCCAGATCTTCGAGCCTTTCTTCGGGAGGTCCGGGCCATGGGCCTGAGCGTCATGATCACCGAGTTGGACGTGTCCGATCACCTTTGCCCCCAGGACCGAAGGCAGCGCGACGCCCTCGTGGCTGAGACATATAGGGCCTATCTGGATCTCGCCTTCGAAGAAGCTGATGTCCTTGCCGTGAGCACATGGGGGTTGTCTGACGACCGGACCTGGCTGAACAGCTTCCGTCCCCGACCCGACGGCGCCCCGCAGCGGCCGCTCCTCCTTGATCGGGCCGTCCGAAGAAAACCGGCTTGGCACGCTGTCCGGGATGCTCTTCTGAACGGACGACGAGCCGGCGCCAGGATCCAATGAGCCCCCACCATAGGAACTGATTAACGCAGGTAGGTTACTAAGGATAGGATCGGCTTACGTTCGTCCCAAAACGGACTATACACCGACTGAGCACTGACTTTCCGTCTGACATTACATTACGAATGAATTTGCTTCAGGAAAGAAGCAAAGAGGCCAAGAACAATGTCCTTTCCTATCGGCCCGAACGAGGCGGAGCGCCTGCAAACCCTCCTCGAGACCGGTGCTCTCGATGCCAAGAATGACCCGGCGCTTGATGAGATATGCGAAGAGGCCCGGCGGTACTTCGAGGTCCCCATCTGTACACTGACCCTGCTGGACAAGGCCCGGCAGCGAATCAAGGCAGCACAGGGCATGGAGCCGGGCGAGACTTCGCGAGACGCGGCCTTCTGCAATTATACCATCCTGAGCGATGAGGTTTTCGTCATCAACGACACCTTTGAGGACGATCGCTTCAAGGACAATCCTTTCGTAACCGGGACTCCCTTCATCCGGTTCTACGCCGGCGCTCCTTTGACCTTCCTGAAGGACATCAGGCTCGGCGCCTTGTGCCTAATCGACACGAAACCCCGCTCCTTCTCCAGAGGAGACAAGGCCGAACTTCAGCTTTATGCCGATAGAGCTGTCCGGCAGATCGCAACAGCTGAATTCGAGAGAAGAGCCTGAGGGATCAGCCCTTGTAGGCGACGAGCGCCGCACCGGCAGCGATGAAAGCGACGCCGAGCCAATTGGGAAGGGACAAGCGCTCGCCAAGGATTGCAACACCAAACACGGTGACGAGAACAACGCTCAACTTGTCGACCGGTGCAACCCGCGCGGCATCTCCGAGTTTGAGAGCCCTGAAGTAGCAGATCCAGGATGCTCCCGTTGCCAGACCTGAAAGGACGATGAAGAGATAGCTGCGGGCGGACACCGATCCGAGCGGCTGCCACTGGCCAGTGGCCACGAGGATGGCGCCGAGCGAGCACAGGATCACGATCGTGCGGATAAAGGTCGCAAAATCCGAGTTGACGTTCTCAATTCCGATTTTCGCGAAGATCGCCGTCAGCGCCGCAAAGGCTGCCGAGAGCAGCGCCCAAAACTGCCAGGATAAGAAGATCGATCTCATTGGTTGCTCTTCCTGAATGAACGTTCAACGTCACCAATAAGAGATTACGACGCAGCCCGCTTCCGAGCCTTCTCCTTGGCGACTCTTCTGCGACCTTCCCAAAGCTCCCGTGCCGTCGCACGATAATCCTCCACCGGCCCGGCTTTTCCACTTGAGGTGAGAAGTGCGATCGCAACCGTTTCGATGATTATGGCAGCGGCGTGGTCATCCCGCACCGTCCCTGCCCACACGGCCTGCCCGTATTCGAGGCTTGTCATGCCTGTCAGTGGATAGGCCCTGGGTTCCGGTTCGGCCGGCACGAGGATATCCTCCGCCTTTCCATCGATGAGACGAAGAAGCGTGCTCAAGCGGAATGGTGTTGCTTCAGCAGCGTCTCGACGGGCACCCAGAATGGTCAATTCGCCATATCCGAGCAGCATGCCCGCATCGCGGTGGAGGTCGCGATACGCCGGCCGCACGACGCCCATCATGCTCGCAGGAGCGCTCATGGGATTGAGCAACGGCATGACCGAATTGACGGGCGAGCGCGTTTCAAACATCCCGTAAAGAGACAGCAGGCGATGAAGCTGTGAGGACATGGCTGCGACCGGCAAATAGGCGATGCCATGTTCTGCAATGGCATCGGAGGCAGTGGCCGGACTGGTGCATATGGGGATGCCAAGAGCGCTCGCCGCGGACACGAGCGTACCTCTTGTACTGCCCCCACTGTCATTTCCATGGAGGAGGACTTTGTAGCCTGCTGCGGCTACCAGCAAGGCCGCCTGGAGAAACCAAGGCATCTTTCTGGATTTCGGGAAGATGTAGGCCGGCCAGTCCAGAGCCACGGGAGATGAGTTTGGATCAGCAGCACCGATATGCGCGCGGGCGGCCTGCACGAAGCCGGCCAGTTCGGCTGCGGTCTCGCCTCTGAAATTCATCACGGACAGCAGAGCCCCTATCTGCACGGGATCAGCGGCACCTTTCAAGATAATGGAGAACGCATCCTCTGCCTCGTCCATGGTGAGCGGACGACTCTGCCCGATCCCTGCGCCTAACGTCGCAATGTGCTTGGCAAGGCGCTTCCGCTCATCTTCCGCCCGCCCTAGGATTGTGAGCTTGCGCGCGAAAACATCCGGAAGAGGCTCGCCTTCGAGCAGGATGCTCCGTCGCGCTGCCAGAGGTGCCGAGTCGACGACAGGAGTACCCGGCCCTATCGCGGCATCCATGCTCATCGCATCGGATGCAGCCAACTCCGGCTGAAAGAGCGCCTCGGCCTCAGCCGCAAGGGCGCGAAGTCTTAGGCGCAGGGATTCAGCGAAGGGCGTCGGGATGAGACGCCGGGACGAGCGGATGAAGATAGGATTACCGTAGGCTTCACGGATCTGGCCCAGGAGCCTGCTCATTGCCGGCGTGCTCATGCCCAAGCGCTCGGCCGCGCGGCTGACGCTTCCTTCCATGAGCAAAGCATCGAGCGCCAGAAGAAGACGCAGACGCCCGAGCTTCAGGGGCGCTTCTTGTAATGCAGAATCCACTATCACTCTGTCTTCAAAGTCAGAACGCAAGCGCCGGACAGCCGCTTGATTATATTCGATGTGGTTTGCCTATTCCTCATTCTCCAATGTCTTTCAAGTCGCAGGAGGTAACTTTAGAATTCTTGTAAGTTGCACTTTCCTGAAATCAGAATAGCTCTCAAACATAGCCGTTGACCCCAAACTTTCGTGGAACCTAGTAGCTGTCATCCATCGGTTTTCTGACAGATCTGGGGCGGACAATGGGAAGTGGCGTTTCGATTCAGCATGACGACAGCAGGCGAATGACTGTGAAGGGCAGACCAAGCCCAATGCTCATGCTCCTGGCATGCACCTGCCTCTCCGTTGCCCTTTCGTCCATCTCTTTCGAAGCATTCGCGCAAGAAGCCGGGGTCACTGTACCCGTCTCTAACGAAGATGTGATCACTCTGGATCAGGTGGTCGTGACCGCCGCGGGCTTCGAGCAGAGCGTCAAGGACGCCCCGGCGAGCATTTCGGTGATCACACGCGAGGAGCTTGAAAAAGGTGCATTCCGTGATCTCACGGACGCGCTGAAGGAAGTCCAGGGTGTCACGGTCACGGGCGTCGCCAATGAAAAAGACATCTTCATCCGGGGCCTGCCGGGATCCTATACGCTGATCCTCGTCGACGGAAAGCGTCAGAGCACCCGCGATGCCCGCACCAATGGCAATTCGGGTTTCGAACAGAGCTTTATTCCGCCTGTCGCGGCTATCGACCGAATCGAGGTCGTGCGCGGTCCGATGTCGTCCCTCTACGGCTCGGACGCTATGGGAGGCGTGATCAACATCATCACACGCAAAGTCTCTGATGACTGGGTGAGCACGGTAACGACGGAAGGCACGCTCCAGCAGCACAGACATTTCGGCAATTCGGCTCAAGGGTCCTTCTACACCAGCGGCCCGCTGATCCATCGCATGCTGGGACTTCAGTTCTGGGGTCGCGGTTTCGGTCGCGGCGAGGATGACATCCTGAGCGGCATCACCGGGGCGCACGAGGGTAATATCGGCGGGCGCCTGACCCTCACTCCCAATGAGGACCACGACCTCATGCTGGAGAGCGGCTTTACCCGCATTCGGCGTAATGCTTCCAAATGGGGCACCCTGGAGGAGACCGCCAACGACACGTACAACGATAGCGACCGCAAGTACTGGTCGCTGACCCATGAAGGCCGTTGGGGCCCCACGACTTCCAACTTCTCCATCCTGCAGGAATGGGCGGAGCGCCGCAGTTACACGGAGAATCCGCTCACGTCCGCCTTCGCCAAGAACCCACGCTCGCCCGAGATCAGGAACACGGTTATCGACGGCAAGTTCACAACGCCGTTCGACCTGTTTGGAAATCATACCCTTGTGACCGGGGGGCAATGGTTCAACGCCACTCTGACAGACCAGAATCCCGGACGTCGCACCGGTCGCGACGAGACGTTCAGCATCAACCAATGGGCGCTCTTTGCCGAGGACGAATGGCGCCTGAGCGATGCATTCTCGATCACGAGCGGCCTGCGCATGGATCATCACGAGATCTATGGCGCCCATTTCAGCCCGCGCAGTTATGCGGTGTGGCACGCCACCGAGAACCTTACGCTGAAAGGTGGTGTTTCGACAGGCTTCCGTGCCCCCGAGATCCGTCAGATCGCACCGGGCTATGCCTACACGACCGGCGGTCAGGGCTGTACCTACGGTCCGAACAGCACGTGCGGCGTGATCCTGGCCAATCCCGACCTGCAGGCTGAGACGAGCACGAGCTACGAGGTTGCCGCCCTATGGGATAATCTCGACGGCTTCACCGCCAGCGCGACCTACTTCTATACCGATTTCAAGGACAAGATCAGCAACGCCTTGGTGCTGGACGATGCCGGAAACCCGGTGCGCTGGTCGGAAGATCCGAATTATCGCCTCTGGTACAACTACAATATCGACGATGCGGTCATCCAGGGTGTCGAGTTGGCAGCCACTTGGCGGGCGACCGATACGATCTCGCTTCGCGGCAGCTATACCTTCACGGATTCCGAGCAGAGAACCGGCGAGTACGAAGGTTTCCCCCTCGCCCGCACGCCGAAGCACATGGCCAATGCCCGTCTGGACTGGGTCACACCCGTCGCCGGTCTCACGACATGGACCTCGATAAACTATCACGGCTCCGAGATCATTGGCGGCGCACGCATCGGAACCAACGGAACGTCGGTGATCATCAACGGCATGGCCGGGCGCAAGTACGGCGCCTATGCCACGATGGACATGGGTCTATCCTACGATTTCACAGACAATCTGACATTGAATGCTGCAGTCTACAACGTGTTCGACAAGGAGATCGAGCCGACCGACTACAACACTGTCGTCGAGGGCCGCCGTCTCTGGGCTGGATTGTCCGCAACCTTCTAGCCACGGAGAGGGAGTCCCCTTCCCTCCTTTTGCAATCATTTCATGGAGAGCAGTATCATGATGGATATTTCCGCCCGTCTCACAGGTATCGTTGCCGCCTTCTTTGGCGGCACCTTCGCGCTTGGTTCCCCTACCGCCATCGCGCAGGACCTCAAGGTTCAGCATGCGAAGGGCGAGACAACGGTGCCCATGAGGCCCAAGAAGATCCTTGCCTTCGATCTTGCTTCGCTCGACACGCTGAACACGCTTGGTGTGGAGGTCGCGGGTGTTCCGACGGCGCGCTTCCCCGAATATCTCGCAAAGTATGGCTCAGACAAATACGAAAAGGTCGGAACGCTGTTCGAGCCGGACTACGAGGCGGTTAATGCCGCTGGCCCGGACCTGATCATTGTCGGCGGCCGCTCCAGCGTAAAATATGCTGATCTGGCGAAGATCGCTCCTACGATCGACATGACTGTCGATCCAAAGGATTATGTCGGCAGCGTCCAGCGCAACGTTCAGCTTCTGGCCCAGATCTTCGATAAGAGGGCCGAAGCCGAGAGGCATCTCGCCAAGCTCGAAAAATCCATGGCCGACCTCCGGCGGGAGGCCTCGACGGCCGGCAAGGGCCTTCTCGTTCTTACCACCGGAGGCAAGATGAGCGCCTATGGGCCGGGCTCCCGGTTCGGGCATCTGCACACCGGGTTCGGAATCGTGCCGGCCGTCGAAGGGCTCGCCACCACGAACCACGGCCAGGCCGTCAGCGCCGAGTTCATCCTCAAGACCAATCCCGACTGGTTCTTCGTGATCGACCGTGACGCTGCGACAGGTCAGAACGGCGGCGCGGCCAAAAAGGTGTTGGACAATGACCTCATTGCCCAGACCAAGGCCTGGAAGACCAATCAGGTGGTCTATCTCGATCCAACCAATTGGTATCTCATCGGCGGCGGACTGACGGCCATGCAGGCCAGCGTTGACCAGATCGCGAAGGCGCTCGCCAAGAAATAGGCTTGAACGAGCCCATTCTTCGAGGCATTGCCTTACCCGCGGATCGCCCAGTGCGATCCGCTTTGCCTTATGTCCCTTGTTGAGCCCGCTCCTGACCGATTGTGATGCGCCTTCTCCTCACCACGACCGCCCTGATTGTGCTTTCGCTGATCAGCCTTCTGATCGGCGCCAGTGACCTATCGCTGGCTGGGTTGGTTTCGGGCGACGAGGGGCAACAGGCGACCCAGATTCTGCTGGTGTCCCGCATTCCTCGCACGCTGTCCCTCATTCTGGCCGGGATGGCCATGGCGGTCGCCGGGACGATCATGCAGATGCTGACCCAGAACCGCTTCGTCGAGCCCTCCACTGCAGGAACCGTGGAATCCGCGAGCCTCGGTCTGCTCATCGTGACGCTCCTTGCGCCTGAGTCTCCGGTTGTCGTGAAGATGGTGGCCGCCGCGGCTTGCGCCCTGGCCGGGACCGCCCTGTTCCTGCGCATCCTCCGGCTCATACCCCTGCGCTCGGTGCTGACCGTGCCGCTTGTCGGTATCATGCTGGGTGGGGTTATCAGCGCAATCACCACGTTCTTCGCCTATCGCTTCGATCTGCTGCAATCCCTCAATGCCTGGACAACAGGCGACTTCTCAGGGGTGCTGCGCGGCCGCTACGAGCTGTTGTGGGTGGCCTTCGCTCTGATGGTTCTGGCCTATTTTGCCGCCGACCGCCTCACCTTGGCCGGAATGGGACGTGACTTCACCACCAATCTTGGACTTCGTTACCGCAGCGTCGTTTCGTTGGGGCTCGTCATCGTGGCAATGGTGACGGCCACCATTGTCGTAACGATTGGCATGCTGCCTTTCCTCGGGCTGATCGTGCCGAACGTGGTCAGCCTGATGATCGGTGACAATATGCGCCGCTCCCTTCCCTGGATCGCGGCACTGGGTGCTGGCCTCGTGCTTGCCTGCGACATCATCGGACGTGTCGTTTACTACCCGTACGAGGTTCCCATCGGGACAATCATGGGCATTGTCGGCAGCGGCCTGTTTCTGATTCTTCTGCTCAAGGGGCGCGAACGCCTTGCGTGAATGGAAGGAAAAACAGCCGGTCCAGGTGCTCCTGATCCTCGCCGCGATCGCGGTGTGCGGGATGGCGCTGTTCATGACCCTGAATGCCAGGGGGCGCTGGGACTTCATCCTGCCTTTCCGGGGCATGAAGGTCCTGTCCATGGTCCTGGTTGGCTATGCCATCGCCGTCTCGACCGTGCTGTTCCAGACGGTGAGCCACAACAGAATCCTGACGCCCTCGATTATGGGCTTCGACTCGCTCTACATCCTTATTCAGACGAGCCTGATCTTCACGATCGGATCCGCCGGCGTGGCGGCTCTGGATCCGCGCCTGCTGTTCGTCTTCAATGTCGCCGCCATGGTGGCTTTCTCGACTGCGCTCTACCGATGGCTCTTCTCAGGCAACAGCCGAAGCATTCACCTGCTCGTCCTCGTGGGCATCGTGTTCGGCGTGTTGTTTCGCAGCCTGTCGGGTTTCATGCAGCGCATCATCGACCCTAACGAATTCGTGCTTCTGCAGGACCGCCTCTTCGCCAGCTTCAACAATGTGAACAGCGATCTTCTGGCCATTTCCACCGCCACGGTGCTGGCCGTTTCCATCGTCGGATTGCGCTTCATCAACACCTATGACGTCTTGTCCCTCGGGCGGGAGACATCGATCAGCCTAGGGATCGATCATAGCCGGGTGGTCACCATCGTGCTGATCCTGGTGGCAATCCTCGTGTCGGTTTCCACGGCCTTGGTGGGTCCGATCACCTTCTTTGGACTCCTGGTCGCTAGCCTCGCCCACCAGATCACTGGCTCCCACAAGCATCGCTATGTGCTTCCTGTGGCAGCCCTGATCGCCGTCATCTGCCTCGTCGGCGGCCAGCTTGTCCTTGAGCGGGTTTTTGCCTTCGACACGGCACTCAGCATCGTCATCGAATTCGTGGGCGGGATTGTCTTCCTCGCCCTCCTGATCAGAGGAGCAGCCCGATGATCGAGGTTGCGAACGCCACCAAGACCTATGGCGACACCATCGTCGTGCGCGACGTGTCGCTTACGATTCCCCGTCGTGGCATCACGTCCATCATCGGACCCAACGGGGCGGGCAAATCTACCCTTCTGTCGATGATCAGCCGTCTCATGCCCATGAGTGCCGGAACGGTGACCGTTGAAGGGCTCGACGTTACCAGCACACCGTCCGACGTTCTGGCGAAGCGCCTGTCGATCCTGAGGCAGGACAACCGGATTGCTTCCCGGCTCACGGTGCGGGATCTGGTGGAGTTCGGCCGCTATCCCTATTCCAAGGGCCGTCTCACGGTCGAAGATCGGGATCATGCCTCCAGGGCTATCAGCTTTCTCGGCCTGGAGCTCCTCGCCGACCGGTTTCTCGATGAACTGTCGGGCGGGCAGCGCCAGCGCGCCTATGTGGCCATGGTGCTCTGTCAGGACACGGACTACGTGCTCTTCGACGAACCGCTGAACAACCTCGACATGAAGCACGCGGTCGGCATGATGAAGCTTTTGCGGCAGGCTGCTGATGCGCTGGACAAAACAATTGTCCTCGTCCTGCACGACATCAACTTCGCCTCCTGCTATTCCGACTATATCGTGGCCATGCGCGATGGCACCATCGTGCGTCATGGCACCCCCGATGCAATCATGACGAGCGCCGTGATCCAGGAAGTCTACGGCATGAACGTGGAGGTCCAGGAGATCCGTGGTCGGAAAATCTCGGTCTATTACATGTGATTGGAGAGACCGCACCCAGACTGCAATCTCCCGCCACCGCAATATTCCTTGGTCTGAGGCCGCCCGACCTGCTTTAAGTCTCGCTTGGTGGCGAGGGCTCCCCGAGGGAGAGCATCAACCGGTTGGCCCAGTTGAAGAAGGCCGCGCCGTTGATCACATCCACAATCTCCAGATCATCGAGCCCGGCCGTGCGCAAGGCCTTGATCTGCTCGTCGCCGAACGCGAGAGGTGTAGCCGTCAGCGTGACCGACGCTTCGATGATCGCATTCCAACGGCTGTCGATATCCACCTCGACTCCCTCGTCGAGAAGCCGCTGAACGTCGGTACCGCGCTTGGAATATTGCGTTGCGAACCGGGAGTGGACAGAGGCGCAGAAGATGCAGCCGTTGGAGCGTGAGGTGGCTGTTGCGGCAAGTTCCCGCTCGGCACGTAGCAAGCCGTTGCTCGTGTTGTAGAAGATGTCTTTGTCCGTCTTCGTTCTGGCCTGCAGGACATCCGGGTCGCGCGCGAGCAGCAGGAAATAAGGCGACTTGGCGCGCGAGGCGTCGACGAGACCGGCCCAATGCCTCTCAGTCAGCTGATCGGCGGGAAACGGCTCCAGCCACGGCACCCAGCCCAGCTGCTCCTGCGTGAAGACGGTGGGCTCGCGGTTACCGGGGTGTGACAGTGTTGTCTCGGTCATGGAAGGGTTCCTTCTCAAACGGCGCCCGACGCCAGGACGCCGGTGAAGATCTGCGTGAACTCCGCATCAGTGGTCTGAACTGAGGACGCGCCTGCAAGGGTTCGCAAGCCCGCGACAACGCGGATCTGGAATGACAGGAAGGACACCAGTTGCGACAGGGTCACGATGTCCGTTGTCGACCAGCCTGCATCAAGGAGTTTCTGCAAGGCGGCCGGACTTGCGTCGCGCGGACGGAAAACGAGTAGGTGTGCATGCTCGAGTCCCGCAGCGAGCCGCGCTCCGAGAGATTCCTTGTGATCGGCGGAAACCTGATAGTCCGGTCCCACCACGTCCTCAACGGTGAGCGGACCCGGCGGGTAGCGACCATAGGGGCCTTCCGTTACGCCCTGGGCGATCTCTGCTTCGATTGCCGCAGCGATCTCCGGTGAGCCGAGCGTTTGCAGGTTTGCCGCGTAGAAGTCAGTCACATGCGGCTGGCGATGGAGACCGGCCACGAAAGTCGCGACGGCGTAGCGTTCAAGCGCGGTGACGTCGCCAGGGAACTCAGGCTCGAACAGGGCCAGATAGCTCTTCTGCGCGTTCTCCCGCGCCTGCGGCCGCTGATCACGCAGCCGGTCGAGGCTGGAGCCCGGCTGGATGCCGGCAAGATGATCGATGATGTCCGATATGATGATGCTCATGGTCTCCTCACATTCCATGTGTTGGCGTGGTGGGTTCAGCGCACAAGGGCGACGCGCTTTTCGGGTATGGCCGTGGGCGCCTGCCAGCCGAGGGCCGGGGCCACCTCATTGGCGATCAGCTCGATCGAGCGCAGGATGTATTCGTGCGGCGGGTCAACCGAGTGGACCTGGAACACGAGGTCCGTCACCCGCGGCAGGGTGGTGTCCCGGCTCAAGCTCTCGAGCACGTCCTCGGGCGTGCCCACATGGGTGTCGAGCGCCGCGATGATGTCTGCCAGGCTGTCGCCGGGGATCATGTGCCCCTTGGCGGCGAAATCCGCCACGACCCGGCGCAATCCTTTCTCCGCGAGGCGGAGCGCGTCCTCTCGATTGTCGGCGACGAACAGCGAGCGCGATGCGACGATGCGCGGTTCGCCGCCTTCCGGCAGCGCCTCGAGATAGGCATCAATGATCGGATGCTGAAGGTCCGGCAGAGAGGCGTGTGGCGCGTCCTTCGGCCGGGGCTGCGTGCGCGAGAGCATGAGGCCGTCGCCAGCCTTACCGGCACGTATGCCGCCTCCAACCGAGAAGGTTGCCTGCCAGACCCGATTGTTGAGATCAGGAGCAGTCGGATACAAGGCATCGCCACCCTCGAACGGTCCGCCACTCCAGGCGTTGCGCACCACCGCGAGGTTGCGGTCGAAGACTTCCGGGCGGCTGGCACTGTCGAGGCCGAAGGCCGTGAAGGAGGAAGGCGTGCCGCCGCTCCCGACGCCGACTTCGAGGCGGCCGCCGGACAGAAGATCCAGCACCACCGCGTCCTCCGCCACCCGCACGGGGTTCTCGAGCGGCAGGGTGATGATGCCCGTACCGAGCCGGATAGTCGAGGTGCGCGTCGCCACATGAGACAGGAACACAAGGGGCGACGGAAGCCCGCCCTCAGCCTCGTGGAAGTGGTGCTGCGCCACCCAGGCGGAATCAAAGCCGCTTCGCTCCGCATGGATGATCTGCTCGGCCGCGAGGCGATAACGC
Source organism: Microvirga lupini (assembly GCF_014191055.1). GTDB lineage: Bacteria > Pseudomonadota > Alphaproteobacteria > Rhizobiales > Beijerinckiaceae > Microvirga > Microvirga lupini_A. The sequence goes on along the minus strand of NZ_JACHWB010000011.1, from coordinate 47,030 downwards.
TCGCCCGCGCTGGCTTGGTCCAGAAGGCGGGTGAAGAACCCGAGCCTCTTGCGACGTGAGGAAAATGTCATCGCTCTGCTCCCATGGATCGTGTGATATCAGTGCCGGTCGGCTTGCGCTGGCCGGGAATCGCGCCGATGAGTTCGCGCGTGTAGGCGCTTTCCGGACGCAGGAACACGTCCTCGACAAAGCCGCTATCGACTTGCCGGCCGTTGTGCAGGACCGAAACCGTATCCGAGATTTGGCGGACAACCGCGAGATCGTGAGAGATGAACAGGTATGTCAGTCCCAGGGCCTGCTGAAGCTCGTCGAGCAGCGCCAGAATCTGCGCCTGCACGGTGACGTCGAGGGCCGAGACCGCCTCGTCGAGCACCAGCACCTGCGGGTCGAGCACGAGCGCGCGGGCTATGGCGACACGCTGCCGCTGCCCGCCCGAGAGCCCATGAGGCCTGCGGGTCAGAGCCGATTGAGGGAGGCCGACGCGATCGAGAATGGCCTGGACCTTCCTCGCGCGCTCCTCCCTGGGCGGGCAGTCGAAGTTCAGAAGCGGCTCCTCGACGATCTGGAAGATCGTCTGTCGCGGATCGAGGGAGGCGAATGGGTTCTGGTAGACGAGCTGAATCGTCTTGCGGAACCGGCGGAGGGTGTCGCCGTGCAGGCTCATCACGTCGATCCCGTCGACGCGGATGCGACCGGAAGTGGGCTTCTGAAAGCCCACGATGCTGCGTACGGTCGTCGTCTTTCCTGAGCCGGACTCGCCGACGATCGCGTGTGTCGTTCCCCGCTGGACTGTGAAGGACACGCCGTCCACCGCGCGAAACACATCCCGTCTTCCGCCGATAGTGAAGTCCTGCACGAGGTTCTCGACCACGATGGCATCATCGCGCCCGTGAATGCGTGGGGATATGGAGCGGGAAACGGACCGGGTCTTGCCGAGCGAGGGCGCATCCGCCAGGAGCTTGCGCGTGTAGTCGCTGCGCGGCGAAGCGAGCACCTCGGCGGTCGGCCCCTGCTCCTGAACCCGTCCCTCTTTGAGCACGACGAGATGGTTCGCTCGGTCGGCTGCAACGCCCAGATCGTGCGTTACCAGAAGAACCGCCGTGCCGTATTCGTGCCGCAGCTCGTCGATCAGGTCGAGGATGCGTTTCTGCACCGTCGCGTCGAGGGCGCTGGTCGGCTCGTCGGCGATGATCAGGGCCGGTCGCAAAGCGACCGCGATGGCGATGAGGACACGCTGGCGCATGCCGCCTGACAACTCATGTGGATATTGCTTCGCGCGCAGTACGGGCTGCGAGAGGCCAACGCGCGTCAGAAGATCGATCACTCGCGCGTCGATCTCCGCTCGGCTGCCCTGCCGGTGGATCTGGAGCACTTCGGCCACCTGGGCGCCGATGGTCTTGACTGGGTTGAGCGAACTCGTCGGATCCTGTGGGATCAGGCTTATCTTGCTGCCGCGGATGGCATCGAGCCGCTTCTGCGACCAGCCCGCAATGTCGGTGCCGTTGAGACGCACCGCGCCGGCCTCCAGCCGACCGTTCTCGGCCAGAAGCCCGATCACCGCTTGCGCCGTGGTGGTCTTACCAGACCCTGATTCACCCACAAGGGCCACGACTTCGCCCGGACGCACCAGGAGAGAAACCTCATGGACGACCCGCTGAAACCCCTCGTTGCCGCGATAGCCGACGGCGAGATTGCTGATTTCGAGAACTGGCAGGTTCGAGACGTCTGTCGATGTGGACTTGATGGTGATCGCCGTGGTCATGCCCTGGCCCTTCCGAAGGACTGGCTGATGCGGTTTGCCGACAGGACGACGAGGATCACGACGATTCCGGGAACAGTCGTCAGCCACCAGGCCCGCGCGAGGTAGTTGCGCCCCTCGGCGATCAGCAGGCCCCATTCCGGCGTGGGCGGCGGCGCACCGTAGCCGAGAAAGCCGAGGGTAGAGATCGTCAGGATGGCCCAGCCGAGCTGCAGGGCTGCGAAGGCAATCACGGAGGTCAGGGAGTTCGGCAGGATGTGTCGCAGCAGCACACGGCTGAACGTTCCGCCGCTGCCGAAGGCGGCTTCGACATAGTCGCTGGCGCGAACTCGCACCACCTCTGAGCGGGCAAGCCGCGCGAAGCTGGCGATCGACGTGATGCCGACCGCGATGGCGGCATTCACGATGCCGAACCCGAGCAGGATGACGATGCTGAGCGACAGGAGAAGTTGCGGGATCGACAGAAGCACGTCGACGCTACGCATGATGGCGCCGTCAATCCTGCCGCGGGCCGATCCCGCGATAATGCCGAGTGTGGTGCCTACCAGAAGGCCGACACCGACGGCCACAAAGGCGCCAGTGAGCGAATTGCCAGCACCATAGATGATGCGGGCGAGAAGATCGCGCCCCAGAGCATCGGTGCCGAGCCAATGCTCGGCGCTCGGTGCACGAAGCTGCTGGCGCGCGACGCCGACCGTTGCGCTGTAGCTCGTGAACCATTGTGGGAACAATGCCCAGAGCATGACGACGGCCATGATGAACCAGGACAGCACAAGGCCGGGCTGGATGTCTCTAATAACCTTCAGCCAGCGCCCACCCGATGAAGCTCGCCTCAACACCTGAGAGGGACTTGCAGGGATGTCCGTATCGTCACGCAGCAAACTGCGCCCGATCGTGTTCAGGCTGGTCATGCGACAGCTCCTTGTCTCACTCTGAGGCGCGGATCGAAGACGGGATAGAGCAGGTCTACCGTGAGATTGATGAGGACGAAGGCTGCGGCCGAGAACACGACGATGGCTTGGAGGACCGCGATGTCCTGATCATTGACGGAGCGCTGCGTCAGCCCTCCGAGGCCGTTGAGGCCGAACACCGCTTCCGTCACCACCGCACCGGCGAGAAGCTCCCCGAACAAGATGCCCCCGATAGTGAGCGTCGGCAGGACGGCGTTCTTCGCCACATGCTTCCATAGAACCCATCGGTGGGAAGCGCCCTTGGCACGGGCTACCGCCACGAAAGGCTCGGTCAGCACGTGGTCGATGTTTCGCATCAGGATCTGGGCGAGCGGCGCGGAGATCGGTACGGCCAACGTCACTACGGGCAGGATCAGCGCCTGCCATGGTCCAGGATTGATGATCGGAATGAGCCTGAGTTGAAACGAGAAGATCTGGATCAGCAGGATCCCGAGCCAGAATACGGGTGTGGAGATAAAGAGCGCGGGAATCGATTGGATGCAGGAGCGCAGCCACGAGAACGGAGACAAGGCCGAGAGCGCCGCTAGCATGACCGCGAGTATCAGTGACAGCAGAAACCCGAGCGTCGAGAGCCACAGGGTCGGCGGCAGGTTGGCGAGGATCAGATCTCCAACGGGAACGCCCGCATGTGTGGAATAGCCGAAATTCCCCGTGAGGAAGTTCGCAACGGTGTGAACATACTGCACGAGCAGCGGATTGTCCGCCCCATAGGACGCGCGGATGTCAGCGATCTGCTCCGGCCCCAGGCCGAGTTCGGGATTGAGAAACTTGATGAGGATCGCATCACCCGGCAGGGCCTGCAGCAGGATGAACGAGACGGTAAAGGCCGCCCAGAGCACAAGACCCGCCTGCCCTATCCTTCCGATCACATATCGCGACATGGGAGATCCTGTCTGAAATCGGGATAATCGATTGCAGGTCGGCCAGACATCGCTCGTTGCGACACCGGGCCGACCTAACGTTTCCTCAGCGGCGCGGCGCGAGCCAGGTGCTGTAGAAGCTGGGACGCCCCACCGCTTCGAAGGACACGCCCTTCACGTAAGGCGCGGCCGCGAAGGCCTGCGGCTCCTCGAAAATCGGAATGGCGTAGGCCTGATCGACTACGTAGTTCTGGACCTCGCCGGCCACCGTGAGGCGCTTGGTGCGATCGGGCTCGGATGCAAGCTGATCAAGCAGCGCGTTGAGCTTCTCGTCGACGAAGGCCTGCACTTTATCGCTGTTGCCGCCCTTTTGCAGCAGGACGTTGCGATTCGTGGGATAGTATTGGCTCTTGATCACGTCGGGATCGGCGCGGCCGACCATGGCGGGCGAGACAGGCGCCTTGGCGGGATCGAGATTGTTCATGACCGCGCTGCCGGAGTCGGCGGTCAGCACGTTCAGCTTCACCCCGATCTTTTCCCATTGCTGAGCGACGAGTTGCAGCGTCTCCTTGTTCTGCGGCTGCGGCAGGGACTCGTAGGCTGACAGTTCAAGCGTCTGCCCATCCTTCTGACGCCGTCCGTTCGCGCCGAACTTCCAGCCGGTCTCGTCGAGCAGCGCCCTGGCCTTCTCGATGTCATAAGACAGCTTCGCCGAAAGATCGACATAGCCCAGTGCCGTCTTGGCGATGATCGAACTCGCCTTCGGGTAGTTGGCGGAGAAGAGGGTCGAGACGATCTCGTCCGTATTGGTGGCATGCAGCAGCGCGCGACGGACCCGAACGTCGGCGACGAGCGGGTTGTCGGGACGGAATACGACGCTGTTGTTTACGCCTCGGGTCGAGGGCGCGTAGATCAGGTAGCCCTCGTCCTCGACCTGCTTCTCGTCATAGGCCTGGATCTGGCGGATGACATCGGCCTGCCCGGCCAGGAGGGCGCCGATGCGTACGCTGTCTTCTGGGGTGACGATGTATTTGATTTCGTCTAGATAGGCGCGACCCTGGTGCTCAAGTTTGGCCGGACTCCAGTTGTAGTCAGGGCGTACTTTGAGCGTGAGTTCGCGTCCGAGGGTCTCGCTGGCGACCACGAACGGGCCGGAGCCGATGATCTTCGTGGCATCGCCCAACGCTTCGTAGGGCAGCGCAAGAGTCTTCAGGGACACGAGTCCTGAACCGATCACGGACGTGCCCTGCAGGAATCCAGGCGACGGCTTCTTGAAATAGAACTTCACCGTCTGCGGATCGATGATCTCGCTTCTGTCGTAGTTATTGATGACCTCTGAAATCGGCAGTTTCAGTTCCTTATTGCCGCGCCCGAAGGTGTCGTAGTTCTTGGCCACGGCGGCCGCATCCAACGGTGTGCCGTCGGAGAACGTCACGCCTTTTCGGATCTTGAACGTGTACTCCGTCGCATCGGCGTTCACCGCCCACGACTCGGCGATCCAGGGTTCGATCTCGAGAGTGTTGGGGTTCTGATAGGTCAGCTTATCGGTGATCTGGTTGAGGATCCCGCCGTTGGGGTAGAAGCCTCCTGCAGGCGGGTAGAGGTTCGTGTGCGCCTGCTGCTCAAGATAGACCAGCGCTCCACCCCGAGCAGGCTTCTGCTTATCGTCGGGACCTGCGGCTTGTGCCGCTCCCCACCCGTTCGCTCCAGCCAGGAGCGTGGCTCCGAGCAAAGCGGCAAGACCGGCTCTTTTCCTGAAAAGATGAGTGATGAACACGTTTTTCCCCTGCATCATGGGCCGAATGACCCTTGAATTATCAAGGTGAGAAGGCACCAAATGCAACGGGAATGTTCTTTTTTTAGAACGACAGAGCCAGCGATAATCTTCTCCGATCTTGTTCATTCTCTAGAAGGATAATCTTTTCAAGCTCAAAAAGTCGGGGAATCGCGTCGGTGCCATACCACTAAAAATGGACTTGTATGTCAGATAATGTTCTTTATAAAGAACCATGCAGGGCTGGTATGAGACTTTCTCCGTTGAGCCTCGCGGAGATTATTATTCTACGCCCACCGAGGTCTGACATGGATGCGACGGATACCAAGATCCTGATGCTGCTGCAGGAAGACGCCGACATCTCGATCGCCGAACTCGCCCAGAGGGTAAATCTCTCACAAACTCCATGTTGGAAGCGGGTTCAGCGCCTGGAAGCAACCGGTGTCATTCAAAAGCGTGTCGCTCTGGTTGATCCAGACAAGATAGGCCTCGGATTGACTGTATTTACATCCATCGAAATCGCCGATCATTCGGGCCAAGGCCTGCAGCATTTTGCCGACTTGGTGTTAGCCATGCCTGAGGTAATGGAATTCTACCGGATGGCCGGAGATGTGGACTACATGCTGCGCGTGGTCGTGCCTGACATGAACGCCTATGACGCCTTCTACAAGCGCCTCATCAATGCAATCCCGCTCAAGAACGTGACTTCACGCTTCGCCATGCAGCGGGTCAAGTTCACAACTGCCTATTCTCTGACTCCGGCCGCCCCGGTAAATCAAAGATCAAGCCGCCTCTAGCCTGCGCATCGCTGCACGTATTTTTACGGCATCGACACTCTCGCGCACGAATGTCGAGATCCGGTTCTGAAGCACAGGATCGTTGATGCGTCCATCGGAATAGGAGTGCTCGGACACGAAGACGCCTGTCGGCAAGGTCTGTGCGTTGAAGAACCCGAACAGCGGGCGGAGCTGGTGATCAATCACGAGGGCATGTCGGTCGGACCCGCCCATGGCAAGGAGCGCCACGGGTACACCCGCGAGCGACTTGTAGTCGACGAGATCGATGAAATGCTTGAAGAGGCCTGTGTAGGACCCTTTGTAGACCGGCGTTCCGATGAGAAGGAGATCTGCGCGCTCTACGGCCTGCAGCGCCCCCTCGAGAATGGCAGATGTCTCCTCACGACTCCTCACCACCAGATGCGGCATAAGTTCAGCGATATCGATCAGCCGCGCCGCAGCGCTGGCCTCACTGGCAATCCGCCCCTGAATCTCCATGACAAGATTCCGTGTGCGGGAATGGAGCGCCGGACTCCCGACAATGGCGACAATCTCTGGCATTGGATCCTGCTGGTTGAACACCTTAAGCGTCTCGTTGTCCCTGGCGCAAATCAATAGAATTCTCTTTCAAACAGTATGGGCTTGGGAGAATCCCCGTCTCGCAGGCACGGGAAAAGAGAAAAATTCTGTTTGGTAGAGTGAGAACCGACTAATCACTATAGGATGGCAATGCTACTAACTTTATAGCGATGCACACGCTCGAGGACCAGCGTCGAGGAGCAAGACAGGCGTTGAGTGTGACCGGCTGCGAGTCGCCGGAGGGGGCATGGTGTGGTTGCGTCACAAAGTCGAGAGCACACCGGCTCCGACACCCTGAGTCAACCTTCGCCTCGCTTCATTACAGCGATATACCAGTCAGATCGGCGAGCTTGGCCATAAGCTCGCCATGGAATGCAGGGTCGATCATCTGTGAGGCTGGGGTCTGCCACTTGCAGTGACAACCAAGAGCCGCCACTGACGATGGCCGCGGGATCATCGCTCGTGGCGTGGCCGGCTTGGGCTCGGTGTTCCTCGTCCGCACGCTGGTGGTTCTCACCGCCGCGTTCATCGCCATGCGGCTGATGAAGCGACAGCCACATTCATGACCGCGGCTAATAGGTCTATGCGGATCTGGCCCCTAATCGGATCGGCCTTCGGTACTAATTTTGTCTTCGACAGCAGACTCGCTCTGCGCATCTTCACAGGGATTAAGAACCATGGACATCAAGAGAGCAGGCTCTCAAGCCTCGGCCACAGGACCGGCGAACTGGTTCACCGGGACGGTGCGGATCGATCCGTTGTTCAGCCCGCCCGATCCGGCTCGCGTTGCAGGCGCCCTCGTGACCTTCGAGCCCGGCGCGCGCACGGCCTGGCACACACATCCGCTCGGCCAGACCCTCATCGTCATGACGGGACTCGGCCTCGTGCAGCGCGAGGGGGGCCCCATCGAGGAAATCCGGCCCGGCGACGTGGTCTGGTTCGATCCCGACGAGAAGCACTGGCACGGCGCGTCGCCCGCCACAGCCATGACCCACATCGCCATTCAGGAGTCCCTTGACGGCAAGGCCGTGGACTGGATGGAGCACGTCACCGATAAGCAGTACCGCGGCTGATGCTGGCGGATGTCGGGCGCTTCGAATGGCAGAATGCAGGCGACCATCGAGCGCCTGAAGGTCGAGGACTGGGACCGCACCATCGACGTCAACATCAAGAGCGTTTTCTACGGTATCGGCGCCGCCCTGCCGCACATGAAGGGGCAGAAGCGCGAAAAGCCGTGTTCGACAGGCAGCTCAGGATTGTGATCTGGAATCCGCTTGAGGCGGAGGGGTGAGAGCCCGTTCATGCCGGGCGATGGCGTCCAGGATGAGTTGGCGGTGTTCCTGCCAGAGGATCATGGTTTCCTCCAGCAAGCGCAGCAGATCCCTGGCCGTGGCGGTATTGAAGCCGTGCTCAGTCATCCGCCGGATCAGGGCGCGTTGCTCGGCAATCCGCTGCTCGCCCGCGGCGAGATGCCGATCTGCCAGGATGAGATCTGCGCGTTCTTGGTCGAGGTCGGCGGTCATGATAACTCTCCTCAACCAAACTGGCGGGGGCACACATCTCAGAGCCACCAGCGGCTACGGGATCAGAGCATCTTGGTGGATGCTGCATCATGCGCCGGTTGAGCTTACAAGTCCAAGCGAGGCGGCAAATCTCCTGCCTGCCGCAGTTTTTCCCGCACGGGCGCCTGGGCTGCGGGCATCCAGCATCTTCTGCCGGCAGATGTGCTTTGGATCAAGTTTGGCGCGAAGTGCGAAGGTCGTGAGGGGAGCCTTTCTCGTCCTAGCACGGCGCTTCGAGTCTACGCTGCTCAGAGCAGGGATCTGTTCCGGAAGCTCTTACTTCTTCAAGTGAAGATAGGTGGGATCGAACTCGCCCACGGCTTGCAGAGCCTCCCAGTCCGGGATTTCCAGCATGCTGCCCCGCAGCACGATTAGGCCGTCTCTCCTGAGATCCTGGAGGACGCGGTTCACATGGACGGTCGAGAGCCCTAGGGCATCCCCAAACTCGTTCTGGGTGATCGGCAGTTCACACCCGTTCACCTTGGCGAGACCTACCGTTTGCAACCGGACCTGAAGTTCACAAAGCAGATGGGCAATGCGCTGATAGGCTGACCGGCGTCCCAGCCCGATCATCCACTCGCGGAACATGGCTGCATCGATCAGGGTATCGCGCCACAGGATGTCGTTCAGGTTGGGGAAACGCCGCAGCATCTCCCGCAGGCTCCGGTGCGGGATCAGGGCTACGCTGCTTCTCACCAGAGCCCCAACGCTGTTGTCCATGACATCCAACTGGAGACTTTGCAGGTCCGGAATGTCGCCCGGGATGTAAAAGCCCATGATCTGCCGCTTACCGTCAGGCAGGATCTTGTAGCGGCAGACGAAGCCGCTGAGGACCAGGACACAGTCGGAGGGCCGATCTCCATCCTGGACGATGTCGATGTCCGCCTCGACCACCTTCACAGACACTGGCAGATCCAGGATCGCCTGCTTCTCCTCGTCCGAGAGGTCGGCGATGCTGCCCAGCTTGCACAGCAATGGATGTGACCAAGCCTGTTCGTGCAGCGCGGTGTTTATCATCGTTCCTTCAGTCCTTCGTGGTTTGACTGCTCACTGTACGACGACACTCAGGATACCGATTGATTCATTCGGGCCACTCAACGGCGAATGCGCCTTCCCTCAACTGGAGCGCAGCACACGATGGCGCTCCAGAACCCGCAGGATCTCCTCCCGGTGGGCCTGCCACTCGGCAAGAACTTCCCGCAGGGTCAGCAGCAGCCGTTCCGCCTCGGCTGTATCGTGCCCCTCCTGGTTCATTCTCTCGATGAGAAGCATCTGGCGGGTAATGCGCTCCTCGCCTTCGGCAATGTCGCGCTCAGCCTTCGCAAGGTGTACCCGTTCAAGAGCAGGGTCGGGCATGGCCGCACTCGCACCGGATCGAGCACCCGACGGGCGCCCAATAACCTGACGCTTGCCGCACGCCTGAGTTCCCCCCCGCAAGATCCTTCTTTTGCGAGGATTTCACGCCACTTACCACCATTGAAGGAACTGTGCCGGGTGCCTGGGGTTCATTCATTGCTACGTCACTCCGAGGGCCTTCATGAGCAATCGCGACATCATCGTCATCGGAGGCTCGTCCGGAGCAACCGCTCCGCTCAAGACGATCCTGGGATCCCTTCCGCCAGATCTGCCGGCCGCCGTCTTCATCGTGCTGCATATTCCTGCCCGCAGCATCGGCATTCTTGCGACCGTGGCATCCGCCGCCGGTCGCCTGCCCGTCCACCAAGCAGCCAATGGCATGCGCATCGAGCCCGGCAACGTCTATCTGGCGGTTCCCGACCATCATCTCATCCTGGCCAAGGGTCACATCAGGCTTGGGCGTGGTCCTCGCGAGAACATGGCGCGGCCTGCCATCGACCCGCTGTTCCGGTCGGCGGCGGCTGCCTATGGCTCCCGGGTGATCGGCGTCGTCCTGAGTGGCCTCCTCAATGACGGCGCCTCAGGCCTGGAAGCCGTCAAGCGCTGCGGCGGCGTGGCCGTAGTGCAGGACCCGGCTGATGCCATTGCCGATGACATGCCGCGCAGCGCCATGGAGGCCGTCACCGTCGATCTGTCGGTGCCGAGTGCCCGGATCGGTGACGTGCTGTCGGACCTTGCCCGGGAGGCGGCGGGCCCCGGGGTCCCCATCCCGCCCGACATTCGCCTGGAGGTGGATATCGCCGCAGGTGAGCGGATCGATAGCGAGGTTTTGCGGAAGCTCGCTGATCCAGCCCCCCTGACCTGCCCCGGCTGCGGCGGCGTGCTCTCGAAGATCAAGGCGAGCAAACCCCTCCGGTTCCGGTGCCAGGTCGGACATTCCTATACGTCGGATATTTTGGCCAAGGAGCAGGAAAGTGCTGTGGACGAGGCGCTGCGGGTGGCTCTGCGCGTCATCGAGGAGAGGGCCGAGCTGGTTGCCCGCATGGCGGAGGACGGACGCAAGAGCGGCCGCAGGGCCGTCGCAGAGATGTATGCCGAACGGGCTGTCGAATACCGGCAATATGCGGACACCCTCCGCCGGGCTGTGCTGCAGTCCATGGAGCCGCTGGGCTCCCAGGTGGACGAGGGTGGGCAGGACCCTGAGATTTGAGAGCGGCCCTCTCACTCTGACCAGGGGTGGCATGTTCATCCCTGATATGGCAGATCCTAGAGAAAGCAGGGATATTGCAAGTTGGCCGCCAAGCGAAGCAAACAGAGAGCTCAACGGGAAGCCCCTCCAACGGACGGCTTCGTGAATGCGACCGTGGATCTGATCATCGCCATCGGCGCTTCCGGAGCGAACAGCCAGCCTGTGGAGCGCTTCCTGAGCGATCTCACCCTCGACAACGGCATGGCAGTCGTCCTGACCTTCCAACACCGCGAAGCCTTGGACGAGGAGCGCTTCAGACACGTCCTGACCGAGCGGCAGCGTGAGCTGTCCCTGGCGACGGACGGCGCTCCGCTCGAGGCGGGGAGGATCTACTGGCACGCGCCCAACACGATCCTGACGCTCGAAAACGGGCATTTCCGGAGCCGCGTGGCTCAGGAGGAGCCTGGTGAGCGCGGGACCATCGACAGCTTCTTCGTCTCGGTCACGCACGATCAGAACAGGGACGTCGTCGGCATCATCTTCTCCGGCACCGGCGGTGACGGCATTCTCGGCTTCGGCGCCATCAAGGAGGCTGGCGGCCTCACCCTGGCGGAGGCAACCAGCGAGGTGTCGTCGGAGAGCCTTGCCGCCAGCAGCAGCCCTGTGGCGCTGGCCGATTTCGTGCTGCCGGTCGAAGAGATGCCGGGGCGCATCCGGCTTTATGCCCAGCACCTGAAGAACTATCGCGACACCGCTGGAGAAGATTATGCGGCGGAGGAGATCTCCGGAGCGCTCGGGAATATTGCCACCATCCTCCGCAACAAGACCGGGCATGACTTCCACGGCTACAAGGCCGGCACCTTCTTCCGGCGCGTGCAACGCCGCATGCAGGTCGTGCAGGCCGACACCCTCGACTCCTATGTCGACATCCTGCGGACCCACGCGGACGAGGCACAGAATCTATTCAACGATCTCCTGATTGGGGTGACCCAGTTCTTCCGGGATCGCCGGGAGTTCGAACTCCTCGAAGCCCAGGTCATACCCAAGCTTTTCGAGGGCAAGACCCGCAACGACACTCTTCGCGTGTGGGTGCTCGGCTGCTCGACGGGCGAGGAGGCCTATTCCATCGGTATCCTCCTGCGCGAGCACATGGCCAGGCTCGACACCGTGCCCCACGTGCAGATTTTTGCCAGCGACATCGATGGTCGGGCCCTCGCCACGGCGCGGGTCGGGCGCTATCCGGAGTCCATCACGAAGGATGTGAGCCCGGAGCGCCTGGCGCGCTGGTTCGTCAAGGAGGGCAACACCTACTGCGTGGTCAAGGAGCTGCGGGAGATGTGCATCTTCTCGCAGCACAGCGTCGTCAAAGATGCCCCGTTCTCGCGCCTCGACCTGATCTCCTGCCGCAACCTGCTGATCTACCTTAACGCCGACCTGCAAGATCGGGTCATTCCCCTCTTTCACTTTGCCCTCAAGCCAGGCGGCTTCCTGTTCCTGGGCAACTCGGAGAACATCTCGCGGCACACGAGGCTGTTCGGGCCGGTGGACCGGGGCTTTCGCATCTTCCAGCGCCTTGAAACGACGGTTCGGGTCATGCCTGACTTCCCGTTCACCGCCGTGGACCGTCGGCCGCCTGAGAACACCTTGCCGCAGCGCCCCCGCGCCTTCGAGGGCAATTTGGCGAGGCAGGCCGAGACCATCGCGGAGCGCTATGCTCCGGCCCATGTGGTGATCGATGAGAACTTCGACGTGCTGCACTTCTCGGGCAGAAGCGGCCGCTACATCGAACCGGCCGGCGGTGCTGCAAGCCTGAACCTGCTCAACCTCGTTCATAGCGACCTGCGCCTTGATCTGCGTGTGGCCCTGACCAAAGCGGCCGAGGAGCACCAAAGCGTGCAGGTCGATGGGCTCACCCTGGGAACCAACGGCACGCGCCGCATGGTCGACATCGTGATCGAACCTCTCGGCGAGAAGCCCGATGCGGGCGCCGGCTATGTCGTGATCTTCAAGGATAGCGCCGCCCGCCTTGATGGCGATGGCCGCGAGGCGACGGGAACCGCCCTCCACGATGAACATGTGCAACGGCTCGAAGCCGAGCTGCGGGTCACCCGCGAACGGCTTCAGGCGACCATCGAGGAGCTGGAGAGCACGAACGAGGAGCTGAAATCCTCGAACGAGGAGTACCAATCCCTCAACGAGGAGCTCCAATCCGCCAACGAAGAGCTGGAGACCTCCAAGGAGGAGCTGCAATCGGTCAACGAGGAGCTGACCACGGTCAACGGCGAGCTGGCGCATCGCGTCCAGGAGCTCGGACGGGCCAACAGCGACCTCAAGAACCTTCTCGAAAGCACCCAGATCGCGACGGTCTTCCTCGACAACGAGCTGCGGGTGATGAACTACACGCCCGCCGTGGCCGAGATCTTCCACCTGGTCGAGACCGACATCGGCCGCCCAATCGCTCACATCAAGGCTCGTATCACCTATGAAGAGCTGCAGGAGGATGCCCGGCGCGTAGCCCGGACCCTGGGCAGCATAGACCGCGAGATTGCCGACCCGACCACGGGCACCCGCTACATGGTCCGCGTGCTGCCCTACCGCAGCATCGACAACTACATCGGCGGCACTGTGGTGACATTCACCGACATGACGCCGCTCACAAGAGCACAGCAGGCACTGCGGGAAAGCGAGGAGCGGTTCCGGGCCATCGTCACCCAGGCCACCATTGGCATCGCCGAAACCCGTGACGGCAACCTCACCTATATCAATGACCGCTTCTGCACGATGGCTAGCCGCAGCGCCGAAACCCTGATGGGCAAGCCTCTACGGGACATCATCCACCCCGACGACGCCGAGCGGAATGCCGCCCTGCTTGAGCGCCTGCACGCCACGGGCGAGCCGTTCATAGCTGACACTCGCTACGTTCAACCGGATGGATCGGTCGTCTGGGCGCTGACCAGCGTCAGCCCCATTCGGGATGGAAGCGGACGCATCGTGGGTGGTTCCGTCGCCTGCGTCGACATCTCGGACCGCAAGCAGGCGGAGCAGGCGCTAGGCGAGAGTGAGCGGCATACCAGGATGCTCTTGGCCGAGTTGCAGCATCGCGTGCGCAATACCCTTGCCGTGATGCGGTCCATCACCCGGCGCACGGCGGCCACGAGCGAGACGGTCGAGGATTATGCCATGCACCTTGAAGGGCGCATCGAAGCCTTCGCCCGCTCCCAGGCCATGGCCACCCGGGCTCCTGATGCCGGGGTCGACCTGGAGGAGTTCGTGCGGGAGGAGTTGCTCTCCCTCGCTGTCAGGGACGAGGAGAAGGCCCGCATCGACGGCCCGCCGGTGCGGCTACGGGCCAAGACAGCCGATTCCATCGGACTGGCGATCCACGAACTTGCCACCAATGCCCTCAAGTATGGTGCTCTGTCCGGAGACACAGGCCACATCGATGTCACGTGGCGGATCGAGGGCGCCGACGGGGATCGGAAGCTCAGGCTGGAATGGCGCGAGAGCGGCGTCAGCGTCGCCAGCAGGGCTCCCCGGCGGCGTGGCTTCGGCTCCGAGTTGATCGAGCGGACCCTCCGCTATGAGCTGGATGCCGAGACGGAGTTGCAGTTCACACCCGGTGGCATCCGCTGCATCATCGTACTCCCGCTCAATGACAGGAGCGCAGCCACGGATGTCACACCGGGACAGGGCCCATCCGGCACGGAGAGCGACGACGATGACCGCAGCCAGCGACGAGAAACCTGACAAGCCCGACCTGACTGGCAGCCGCGTCCTCCTGGTGGAGGACGAGTACTACATCGCCGATGACCTCTGCCGGGCACTCGAAGACTGTGGGGCCGAGGTGATCGGTCCGGTTCCCAGCGTGGACAAGGCTTTGCCCCTGGCCGAGAACGAAAGCCTCACCTGTGCCGTGCTCGACATCAATCTGCGAGGCGAGAGCGGCCTCAGGGTGGCTGAAATGCTTCAGCGGCGTAATCTGCCGTTCGTATATTCAACCGGATATGGCCCCATGAGCATCCCTGAGGCTCTAAAGGGTGCAGCGCACCTGGAGAAACCGTTCCGGGTTGAGGAACTGCTGCACGCGGTCAGCCAACTCTCCCACCGACAATGAGGCAAGCCTGAGCCCCCCGGTCGTTGCGGTCGAGGTTTGAAATCGCAATCGGGAACCTCGTACGGCTATTCACCGTCACGACGAGGCCTTGGGTCTGAGCCCGTCGTGGCAGGTCGCAGGTCTCGGATTGTCAGGAGAGCGTCCGTCTCCCTGAGCACCCGGTATGACTGTACCAGTGCCTTCCGCGAGTTCTGGAGGATCTGCGCGTCGTACTCGGCACGGGTCATCGGTGTCTTGGGCGTGTTGGCCATAACGGCGCTCCCAGCCTTGCAGGCGGGAGCACACGTCTCTCTCAGCCACCAGCGCCTACGGGTTCGGGCCGGCCGGTGATGAGAGCACTATGTGCCTGTTAATCTGCGATGTCCAATGGCCGGAGCCTGAAATCCTGACCGTTACAGTCGTTGATGGGTTTGTTGCTCCTCAGGAGGAGCCAGTCTCATGACGGAACAGATCTCCATCATAGACGGCCTCGACAAGCTCCTTGCGACGGCTCGGCAGTTCGAACTCCTGGCGGACCCTGAGGCGGGTGACGTCAGGAAGACCGCTCCTGTTCAAGGTTCCAGATCGGAGAGGCCGTCGCCGGAGAGCCGTTCTAC
The DNA here is from genome assembly GCF_014191055.1 of Microvirga lupini. Lineage (GTDB taxonomy): Bacteria > Pseudomonadota > Alphaproteobacteria > Rhizobiales > Beijerinckiaceae > Microvirga > Microvirga lupini_A. The sequence goes on along the minus strand of NZ_JACHWB010000011.1, from coordinate 31,494 downwards.
GACTACGAACCGGGCTGTTCCGCTTGGTCACCCGCCCCGCTACTTCTTCGACACCGATGATGGCGATCGTTTCATCCCTGACGAGATCGGACTGGAGGTGGCCGATCTTGCGGCTGCCAGAGAGATGGCATGCCGGGCGCTCTGGGACATGGCCCGTAATAGTCTCACATGTGGAGACCCACGCGAGTTCAGCGTGAGGGTCAGAGACGAGACGGGTGACGTAGTGCTTCAGGCTAGGCTGTCGTTCGCAATGGACGACAGGGCAAAGGCTCAAGAACAAGGACGATCTTAGCGGCCACGTTTAACCCAGGTGGTGGGCACCGATCCTGAGCGGAGTATCGTCGGGCTGTGCCGCAAGGCATCTTCCTCCTGCTCCCTCCCCGGCAACCACCGACGAGGGAGCTTTTTCCATTGCAGAATGATCACAGCCCATCATGAGGCTCGCAAGGGGCCGCTTTGGGTCAGGCAGTGAAGTTCGTTCACTGACAGGAACGTCCGTTGCACGTATCCAAAGTGGATGTTTCGCCTACTTCTGGCAAGTGCCAAAACGCGACATTCAGGTTCGCACGGCCGCGATTCAGGCTACGGCTTTCATGCAATGCCTATCCAAGCGCCAATGATGTGCCCGACCAGCTTCCATAACTCAACACGGTCCGCAACGATCTTCATCATGACCAGGAGCGGCACTGCCAGCAGCCGTTCAACGCCCCGGACCTTCGCGAGCGCTTACCTCCCTCGCGCAGATCCGGTAAGAAGCCCACCGGGAACGGGCCACCACGGGCATGGCTGCTCCCTCGCAGAATCACTCATGCTCGATGATCGTCAGCAAAGTCTTGGCGACGTGCTCCGGAAGGGCAGGCTTGCCGCAGAACGTCACGTTCCTGGCTGCTAACCCAGGAACGTAATGCGCCCAGTGGAGACATCATGCATCGCCGCAACGATCTTGAGCTCACCCTTGGCAATCAGGTCACGCAGAACCGGGCTATCGCGCTCGAGGCCCTCGGCTGCCAACTTGGCGTTCGCGGTGGCTACCTGCTGCACGAAGTCCTTGTTCCTCGAGGTGTGCTCCCCTGGAACGTTCTTGCTGGCCTCGACCGCCGGCTTGATCCGCTTCAACAGATTGGTGAGCATCCCGAGTTCTGCGCCATCAATCGCGCCCCTGACGGCACCGCACTCACTGTGGCCCAGCACGACAATGAGCTTCGCCCCGGCGAGCTTTGTTGCGAACTCTGCACTCCCGACGACGTCGTCGTCCGCGACATTGCCTGCAATACGGGCGCTGAAGATGTCGCCGATGCGCTGGTCGAACACCAGTTCCGGCGGCACGCGCGAGTCTATGCAGCCGATGATCACTGCAAAGGGATACTGTCCGCCCGCGGTCGCGCGAACCTGGCCGAGGAGGTCACAGTTGCGCATGGTCTGCGTCAGGAAACGCTCGTTGCCAGCCTTGAGCTCCTTCAGGGCATCGTCCGGACTCAGGGTAACCTGCCGCTCGCGTGTCTGCACCGCGCATGAGTCAGCGGCAAGAGCTCTGTCGAGCGTCGCTGCGGTTCCGACGAGGACCCCAGCGCAGCAGAAACGCCGTCGTGAAAACATCATTTCAGCCTCCCTTCATGAGTTCCTTCAGCCGCTCATTATCTCTCCAGTTCAGGCATCCACGATCTTGTTGCGGATGGCGTAGCGGATCAGGGCCGCCGTTGTGTCGAGATTGAGCTTACGCAGGGCAAGGGCGCGATGGGTCTCGACCGTCTTGGTGCTGATGCTGAGGATGTCGGCGATCTGCTTGTTGGTCTTGCCCTCGGCAATCAGTTGCACCACGGCCTTCTCACGCGAGCTCAGGGCCGACTCGTCTGCTGATCCTTTCGACAGGTAGGTCTCAAGAAGGGTTTGAGAAACCTTTCCGGTGAAGAACGGCTTGTGGGCTGTCAGACTCTCCACCGCCGAGACCAAGAATTGCCTGGCATCGGACTTGAGCAGGAACCCGCGGGCGCCCGCCTCAAGGACATCCCGGACCAGGCTGTCGGTGTCGTGCATGGTGAAGATCAGGACCTCCACGCCTGGCACTCGACTTCGGATCTGCCGCGTGGCCTCGACCCCGTTCACCAGCGGGAGGCCATAGTCGAGAATGACGATGTCGGGGCGTGTGGCGATTGCCTGATCGACAGCCTCCTTGCCGTCCTTGGCCTCACCGACAACTTCCCAACCTTCATGCCCCTCGAGGATGGTCCGTACGCCGGAGCGGACCACGTCGTGATCGTCGGCAATCAGGATGCGCGTCATCATGGAGCGTCCTTCGGCAGTCGCGGCTATTCGAGCGAACCGATAGCAGGATACATCTTGGCGCGGGATGCCTCACCTAGGCGGAACCCCGAATCTGCTGGGGGCAGACCCTGAAACCTCAATGGAGGGTCTCTCCGTCAGTCCGTTCCGGAACTGGCAGCCACGGATCCAGCATCCGGCGGGCTTGGGTCAGCGCCCGTCCCGTCAGCGAGATTGGAACAATGGCAACAACAGAGGTGCCGCCCGGACCGGTCTTGATCCTCAAATCACCGCCGAACTGTTCTAGGCGGGCGCGCATGCCGGCGATGCCAACGCCCAACCGGATGGGCCCATCGGGCCGATTGGAATTCGCCATTCCGTGTCCGTTGTCCCGGATGCGGACCACCAGCCGTCCAGACCGGATCCGGGCATCGACCGATACGCGTGAAGCGCCTGCATGCCGGTGCACGTTGGTGAGCGCCTCCTGCACCACACGCAGGATCGTCCGCTGGAGTTCCGACGGCAGGTCATCGACCTCTTCCGGGACACGGATACGGGCTAAGAGGCCAGTCCGGCCAGCAAAGCCTTCGGCAAAGTCCCGCAGCGTGGTCTGGAGGCCGTCATTCGCCAGATTTGGTGGATGCAGCAGGTAGGTGAAGATGCGCAGTTCCCGCAGCGCCTCAGCCTGAAGGTTCTCGATCTCCGCCAAGATTTTGCGGCCGGTTGCGCTGTGCCGGACCTCCGCCTCAAGGCCTGCAAGGCCGAGGTTTGCCGCCACGAGGTGCTGGGCGGTCGAATCGTGCAACTCGCGGGCGATCCGCTGCCTCTCGTCCTCTTGGAGCGCCAGCAACTGGCTGGACAACTCGCTGACCTGCTTCTCCGCCCCAGTGATCTGGTCTGCCAACGCTCGGAGGGGCCGCTCCACCTGACGGGCTGTGAACAGGGCGGCGATTCCGCTGGCCGCAAGGAGGATGCCCGCCATTCCGGCCATCTGCCGCAGAGCGCCTGCGACCGGCGCATCCACGAGGGAAAGCGGGACCGTCACCACAGTCGTCCAGTTCGTCGCCCCGGAGCTGCGGTACGCGACCAAGACTGGCGTTTTTTGCTCATCGACGGCTTCAATCAAGCCACCCACGTTCTCGCTTCTGGTAACCGCGCCGAGGCGCGTCGCTAAGGCTTCCGGCATAGGAAGCCGCGACGATGTCTCGGCGCCCCGCGCCGTTACGATCGGCTGGAGCTTGCGGTCGTAGAGGCCCAGCGTCCATGCCTCGGGAACGTCTTGTCCCCTTAGGATGGTGCCGAGCCGGTCCTGTGCGAGGATGGTGGTGATGAAGCCCTTCATCGTGCCATCGTCGTGGTCGATCCGCAGGCTGAGCGCGATGATCGTCGATCCTGGCTTCACAAGGCTCGCCATCCGGCCCGATACCGTCCAACCACGCTCGCGGACGCGGTTCAGGGCTTCCGGATAGGTTGGGAAGTCCCGATGCCGGGGGAGCGGTGCCCCGTAGGGCCGGAGGGTGTTGGCGACCTGTCCGTCGAGGTCCTGGAGGATCAGCCAGGAGCCGTCCGGGATCGGTGTCGCCTTGAGCTGGTCGTAGAAGCCTCTGGCATCTCCGGCCTTCAGGGCCGGCGACGACGACAGCCCCTTCAGCAGGGCGTTGCCGGCCGCCACCTCCTGGTCGAACCCGAACGACAGTGCCATCGCCGTGCCCAGCGTACGCTCCCGGATGAGTTCCCGCTCCCGCCAGGCTTTTGAGAGCAGCAGCGCCGCCGCAACGGCGCACGTGATCAGGATGACAGCCGCAAAGGTCATGGCGAGACGCCCCCGCAGGCGCGATGGCAGGCCCGGAAGAGCGCGCGCAATCATTGGGACGGTGCCATCGCTCATGACGGCAACCTCCGGCCGCAAGGGCAACGCAACGGGATGGGGAGGTGCGACAGACCCTCGATCAGACACCATAGGTTAAACCCTTTGCCTGCCCCCTGTCGACTGGTACAGGCAAGGCCTGCCCAAATACCAAGCCCCGTCTGGCGGTGCTCCCGAAGGATCTTTGGGGATCGGAGGCATGATTCAGGGTTTGCCTCCGTCAGATTCAGGACAGACCCCGATAGACCTGCGATGCCATGCCGGGCGAGACTGCCGACATTGCCAGCACGGGAGCCACCCCATGTTGCAGGTCAGCCCCAAGCATCATCGGGACCATGATCTCACGAACCATTCGCGCGCCGACATGGTTTGGATCGCCGGCGGCACGTTCCGGATGGGTTCGGATCGTCACTATCCCGAGGAAGCCCCGGCGCATCGAGTCACGGTCGATGGGTTCTGGATCGACCGCACACCAGTCACCAACCGCCAGTTCCACGAGTTCGTGCGAGCCACAGGGCACGTCACGTTCGCCGAGAGGCAGCCCGATCCGGAGGATTATCCCGACGCCCTGCCGCACATGCTCTATGCCGGCTCGCTCGTCTTCGCGCCGCCGGATCATCCGGTCGATCTCCGGAACTGGAGCCAGTGGTGGACCCTGCTCAAGGGGGCCGACTGGCGCCATCCCTATGGTCCGAAGAGCACCATCAACGGCCTCGACAACCATCCCGTGGTGCACGTGACCTACACGGACGCACTCGCCTATGCCCGCTGGGCCGGCAAGGACCTGCCATCCGAGGCGGAGTGGGAGTTCGCCGCCCGTGGCGGCCTCGACGGGGCCGAGTTCGCCTGGGGCGACGAATTCATGCCGGACGGGTGGCCGATGGCCAACACGTGGCAGGGTGCGTTTCCGTTCCAGAACCTCACTCAGGACGGCTTCCAGCGCACCTCGCCAGTCACTGCCTTCCCACCCAACGGCTATGGCCTCCGCGACATGATCGGCAACGTCTGGGAGTGGACGAGCGACTTCTACGCGCCGAAGCATCCTGCCGATGCCGTGAAGGCTTGCTGCATTCCCGAGAACCCGCGCGGCGGCCGTGAGGACCTAAGCTACGATCCCTGCCAGCCGCAGATCCGCATCCCCCGCAGGGTCATCAAGGGCGGTTCGCATCTGTGCGCGCCCAACTACTGCCGCCGTTACCGCCCGGCGGCGCGTCATCCGCAGCCTGTCGACACCTCGACGAGCCATGTCGGCTTCCGGTGCGTGATCAGAGAGAGGAGCACCCCATGACCAGTGATCGTGCGTTCTCGCAACCTGCCGCCGGCAGGCACCGCTTCCGGCGCATGCGCGCCAAAGCTGCCTTGGTCGGGGCCACGGCCCTGATCAGCGCGTCGATGGCCGTCCCGACCTTCGCACAGGCTCCGCAGCAGAGGCCCAACATCGTGCTGATCGTGTCCGACGACACGGGATACGGCGATCTCGGCCCCTATGGCGGCGGCGAGGGACGCGGCATGCCGACCCCTAACATCGACCGCCTGTCCCAGGAGGGCATGACCTTCTTCTCGTTCTACGCCCAGCCGAGCTGCACCCCGGGGCGAGCCGCGATGCAGACGGGGCGCATCCCGAACCGCAGCGGCATGACCACCGTGGCATTCCAGGGACAGGGCGGCGGCCTGCCGGCGGCCGAATGGACACTCGGCTCGGTCCTCAAGCAAGCGGGCTACCGCACCTTCTTCAGCGGCAAGTGGCACCTTGGCGAGGCGGACTATGCGCTGCCCAATGCCCAGGGCTACGATGAGATGAAGTACTGCGGCCTCTATCATCTCAACGCCTACACCTATGCCGATCCCAACTGGTTCCCGGACATGCCTGCCGACCTGCGGGCGATGTTCCAGCGTGTGACCAAGGGTGCCTTGTCCGGAAACGCGGGCCAGACGCCTCGCGAGGAGTTCAAGATCAATGGCGAATACGTGAACACGCCTGACAAGGGCATCGTCGGGATTCCATTCTTCGATGAATATATCGAGAAGGCCTCGCTCGACTATCTCGACCGGGCGGCGCAGTCGCGCGAACCGTTCTTCATGAGCATCAATTTCATGAAGGTGCACCAGCCCAACCTGCCGCACCCGGACTACGTTCACAAGTCGCTGTCCAAGAGTAAGTATGCCGACTCGGTCGTCGAACTGGATGCCCGGATCGGGCGCATCATGGACAAGATCCGTCAGGTCGGCGGCAACAACACGCTCGTCTTCTACACCACGGATAACGGTGCTTGGCAGGATGTATATCCAGACGCCGGCTATACCCCGCTCCGCGGCACCAAGGGCACCCTTCGCGAGGGCGGCAACCGGGTGCCGGCCATGGCGTGGTGGCCCGGAAAGATCAAGGCCGACACCAAGAACCACGAAATTCTCGGCGGCCTCGACCTAATGGCGACCTTCGCCTCCGCGGCGGGCACGAAATTGCCCGAGAAGGACCGCGAGGGCCAGCCGATCATCTTCGACAGTTACGACATGACACCGGTGCTGTTCGGAACGGGCAAGTCCGAGCGCAAGTCCTGGTTCTACTTCACGGAGAACGAGCTGTCGCCCGGCGCTGTCCGCGTCAATAATTACAAGTTCCTGTTCAACCTTCGTGGCGACGACGGCACCAACACCGGCGGACTCGCCGTCGACACCAATCTCGGATGGAAGGGCCCGGAAAAATACGTCGCCACCGTCCCGCAGGTGTTCGACCTGTGGCAGGATCCTCAGGAGCGCTACGACATCTTCATGAATAACTTCACCGAGCGCACCTGGATGGGTGTGGTCATGGAGGAGGAAGTGAAGAAGGTGATGAAGACCTACGTCGAGTATCCGCCGCGCAAGGTGCAGAGCTATGGCTACACCGGCCCGATCACGCTCTCGGATTACGAGCGCGTCCAGTCGGTTCGCGAGATGCTCGCGAAGGACGGCGTCCACCTGCCGATGCCAACGGGCAACTGATCTCAGTACGGGGAGAGCCGCGTTCAACAGGCTCTCCCCGACTCCGAAACGGATCGATGAATAGTCCCTGTCAGGAAGGGGGGAGCCATGTCGAAAATCCTGCTGCCGGTCATCGCTTTCAGCCTCGGCGCAACCATTGCAATTGCCCATGTCGGGCCTCCCACCTCGCAGCGGACCTGCGCGAAGAGGCGGTCGTGCTCGACAACGGCCCCTCCACTTACGCACGCTTCGTGAGGAGCGGCCCGAATGCACAGTCGACCAGTTCCCGAGCCGGCATGGGTATCGAGCTCCAACAACCCGCAATGCTTCATCGGGTACCGGTGCAAGGATGGCTCGGATGACTTCTGATGCTGCACGGTCGGAGGCCTCGCTAGGGTGCATCCTGCATCGCTCAGAGCGCTCGGCCGCCGATCACACTCAATGTGGAGGCCGGAACGGCCGTATTGGTCGGGCTTCCCCAGGGCGTCGGCATCACGGAATTCTCCAAGGGCAGAAATGGCAGGGAAGGCCCAGTCAACAGGCCATTCAGCACTGCGACCACGCGGCCGAGCCGGCAATCGATCACTGGCGCCCCGGACGCACCTTCATTGAGCAGGAGGCGGTTCGACCCTTGAACCTCGAGAAGGGCCAAGCCGGGATACTTTTCCGCAGCCCTCCCGGCTTCCCGGACGATGCCACGTGCGGACTTCATCTGCCCCCGGGGATAGCCGAGGACCAGGACAGTCGCGTCCTTCGACGGCACTTCCGGCTGGATATCGAGCACCTGCGCATCCGGGAACGACTCCTGCAACTCGAGGATCGCGAGATCCTCCGCCAGATCGCCGCCCTTTCTCGTTCCCCTCACACCGTTTTCGGACACCGTGCCTTGAACCGCCACACGAAGCTGGACGTGGACCGTGACATCGGGATCTCCTTCCCTGGGAGCCTGCCGCAGTTCAGCTTCCTGCCAGCCGTCAGCGGGGAGTTCGCTCGCGAAGTGCGCAGCCGTCACCAGGAAGCGCGGCGACGGGTAGAACCAGGCTGTGGCCCGCTCCCCCACAATCTCCCGTCTCCCATCGCGGCGAGGCTGACCGAAACGCCAGGAAATGCTGACAACGGAACGAGCGAACCCCGACGGGTCGACGCAAGAGCCTTCGGCTTCTTCGGCCACGGCTCGCGAGGCAATTCCATCGGGGCTGGAGATCATGGGAAGCAGCGCCAAGCCGATGGCGCAAAGCTTCACCCGGACCTGCAATGGCGTACCCATGCATTTCCTCGCTGTCCGCTTCTGGAACTGCGGAACATCGGGGCGACGCTGACGCGACAGATCCAGGAGTGGTCTCCCAACGAGGTGTCGCGCGGATTGTTCCGGTGTCTGAGGTGCTCCCCGTGCCTCTCCCGCGAGCGGGGAAGCCGTTTCGACAACGGCGGCTCCCCAGGATCGGACAGCCAGCTTGGCTGGCTTCAACAAGGATTGGCAAACAGGAGGACTGGCCATGCCACGCATGTTTCTTCTTGCCGCTCTCGGCATTCTGACGGCGGCTGCCCCGGGCTGGGCCCAGGATCGGAATGGCGGCCCCGTACTGCCCGATGGCGAGATCGCGATCCCGTCGGAGCGGACGCTCGAACGCGATGCGGTAACGCCGCCGCGGAATGAATTCTCGACCAACGACACCATCGCCACTGAGCAGATGGAGAAGCAGGATCGACGGATTGACCGTGAGGTCGAGAAGGGCATCTGCACAGATTGCTGATCACGGATCGCCCGGGTAGGCGCACCGCGCGCACGATCCAGGGCCGCAAAGGAGGCCTACATGGATATCCGATACATCAGGCTTGGCATCATGGCCCTAGTGGCCGGGTGGATTTCCGCAGCGGCCGCCCAGACCGATCCGCTGCCCTCCTGGAACGACGGTTCGGCAAAGCAGGCGATCATCGCCTTCGTCACCGACGTGACCCGCGAGGGCTCGGCGGACTTCATACCGGAACCTGAGCGGATTGCCACTTTCGACAATGATGGCACGCTTTGGATCGAGCAACCCATTTATGTCCAGTTCGCATTCGCGCTCGATCGGGTCAAGGCGCTGGCGCCGCAGCATCCCGAATGGAAGAACACGCAGCCCTTCAAGGCCGTGCTCGAAGGCGACATGGCGACGCTCGCTGCCGCAGGCGAGAAAGGAGATGTCGAGATCGTGGCCATGACCCATGCGGGTATGACACCTGCGGAGTTTCAACAGACAGTGAAGGAATGGCTCACGACCGCCAAGCACCCACGCTTCGGCCGCCGCTACGACGAACTCGTGTACCAGCCCATGCTCGAAGTGATCGCCTACATGCGGGCCAGCGGCTTCAAGACCTTCATCGTCTCGGGTGGCGGCATCGAGTTCATGCGCGCCTTCGCGCCGGAGCGGTACGGCATCCCACCATCGCAGATTGTAGGCTCCAGCATCGTTACGACATTCGAGCGGCGCGACGGCAGGCCGACACTCTTCCGGCTGCCCAAGGTCAACTTCGTGGACGATGGCCCCGGCAAACCGGTTGGCATCAACCAGCATATCGGACTGAGGCCCGTCGCCGCCTTCGGCAACTCTGACGGGGATCTCGAGATGCTGCAATGGACGACCGATGCGGGCAAACGCCGGCTCGGCGTCATCGTGCATCACACGGATGCGGAAAGGGAATACGCCTATGATCGCCAGTCGAAGGTTGGCCGCCTCGATAAAGCGCTCGATGCCGCGGCACTGGATCGGTGGACCGTGATCGACATGAAGCGGGATTGGAAGACCGTCTTTCCAGCCGGACAGGAGGATCGAGGCCGTTGATGACCATGACGGTGAAGCGCGAGAGATCTCTGGCAGCCCGAGGATGAGTGTGCTCAGATGCCTGGAAAAGGGATTGCGAGGAGGTCCATGTGATACGAACCGGTCACACCCTGCTGTCGGGCATGGCCCCGCGGCGCTTGTCCCGCCACATCGTCCTGTCGCTGTGCATCCTCGCCGGAACGGGAGGTGCGGTAGGTGCGGCCGACGTGCCGGCCGCCGCACCGTCCGTCCTCGAGGCACCGCCTGCGCCGCCGTCATGGAGCTTCCGCTTCGTGCCGTATGGCTGGCTCACGGCGCTGGATGGCACGACGACCGTGCGCGGGCGCTCGGTGAAGGTCGATGCCAGCTTCGTCGACATCGTCAAGGAGAGCGACACGCTCGTGGCCCTGATGGGCGACTTTGAGGCCCGCAATGGTCCATTTACCCTGATGACCAACGTCGTCTGGAGCAAAATCGGCCTCAAGCGCGACAACGTCCGCAGCCGGACGCTGGCGCCAGGCGTCACTGGAACCCTCGGCACATCGCTCGGCCTCGACATCGAGATGGCTATCGCCGAGGTCGGCGCCGCCTATGAGGTGGCCCGCTTCGGCGCATTGGCCTTTGATGTCGTCGGCGGGGCCCGGTACTGGTACCAGGAGGCGGACCTGTCCCTCGATGTCACGGCTGCGGTCCAGTTCGGCGACCTTGAGGTGGCCGGTTCCCGGGCCTTCGCCCGCTCTGGTTCCGTCGACTGGCTCGATCCGGTCGTCGGGGCGCGCCTGCGCTATACAGTGGCGCCGGGCCACGAATTGCTGCTGCGCGGGGACATCGGCGGGTTCGGGGTGGGCAGCGACTTCTCCTGGCAGGCCATCGGCGCCTATGGGTTCGAGCTTGGCACCTACCAAGGCATCACGTTCTCGGGCGTGATCGGCTACCGGGCGCTCTATGTCGACTATGCCCAAGGCGAGGGTCGGCAGCGCTACGAATTCGATATGCTCCAGCACGGACCGATCATTGGCCTAAGCATCCGGTGGTGACCGGGCATAGCGCATCCAGCCCTCAGCATCCCGGGCAGATGCCCTTCTCGACCTCGCGATTGATCTTCCTGTCCTGCTCATCCATCTGCTGGATCGCGGTCGCGTCGTTGCCCGAGAAATCCTTGGCCGGATCCGGCACCGCATTCCGGTCGAGCATCCTGTCAATTGCAGCGCCCGACGGGATCCGGATCTCGCCGGAAGGCAAACGGGATCCCTCCCGGTCCTGAGCCGAGGCCGGGATGGCGGTGATCAATGAACTAAGTACGGCGAGCCGCAAGTAACGTTGCATGGTCGGGACTCTCTAAGCGGGACGCATCCCTCGAAGCGACTACTGTCCCACCGCTCTCCTCGGCTTTCCGGGTGGCACGATGGACTGGGGCCTCCTCCGGATAGTGCCGATCCGAACCCATCCAGAACGTGCCGCCCAGAATCCAGACCAAGCCGGGTTGCGGTGGGTTCCTTTCGGGAGCCTCGGCAACGGGCGTGATGTCGGCAGTGGTCATGGCAGGCGTTGTCCCTTCCGGGCCGGAGTGGAGCGGCCAGTGTCGCGCGATTACGCCACGTCCGCTTGACCGAACTGGGCAGAGGCCTGACCGATCCCGGCACGTCCGCAGGATCGGCAACTCTTTCGGATTAGAGGGCTGGGATCCGTCCGTTTCTGCCAACCCGATGGCCGATTCGGTCAAGCACGCTCCCGCGAACTGCGATCCATTGCATATTTGGGAAGATGCACGCCCTTGGATTGGGGACGATCACCCTCGCCCTGGCCGCCGGGGAGCCTGGCCTGCCGTCGCTCACGGAGGATCGCCGATATGAAGAAAGCCTCGTCAGTCGCCCTGTCCCTCGCCACCGCCAGCCTCCTGGCGATCTCCGTGGTGCAAGCCCAGCAGGTAACCGGCACACCCGACGCGCCGGATGCCACCACCATCGACAGCCGGCAACTCCCCGCCCCGGCCCGGCGTTCGGTGGCGTGATCAAGGAAGAAGCCTTGCAGTCCACGCCGTGATGAGCGCCGCGTGTCGTGCCGCCCAAGGGCGCACCGAACATGCTGCTGATCATCACTGACGACGCTGGCTTCGGCGTACCCAGCACCTTCGGCGGGGTCATCCCAACGCCAGCGCTGGACCGTATCGCCAATCAGGGGCTGCGCTATAACCGGATGTTCTCCACGGCCCTGTGCTCCCCCACGCGCGCCGCGCTCATCACCGGACGCAACCACCACTCGGCTGGCTTCGGCGTCATCTCCGAGTAGTCCACGGGCTTTCCCGGCTACAACAGCATCATCGCCAAGGACAAGGCCACTATCGGCCGGATCCTGAAGGATAATGGCTATGCCACTTCCTGGTTCGGCAAGGACCACAACGTGCCTGCCTTCGCGGCTAGCCGGGCCGTTCGACCAGTGGCCGGTAGGCATGGGCTTCGAGTATTTCTACGGCTTCATCGGCGGCGACGCGAACCAATGGCAGCCGAACCTCTTCCGCAACACCACGCAGATTTATCCGTTCGAGGGCAAGCCCCCCGGGAGATGGAACCTGGTCACTGCCATGGCCGACGACGCCATCGACTACGTGAACCAGATGCACCAGATCCAGCCGGGCAAGCCGATCCTCGTCAAGTGCGCGCCCGGCGCCACGCACGAGCCTCATCATCCGACCAAGGAATGGGTCGATAAGATCAGCCAGATAAAGCTGTTCAACGACGGCTGGAACAAGCTGCCCGTCGACGTCCAGATGAGGTTCTACGACGTCTGGGGCACCGAGCAGACCTAGAACCACATGTCCGCCGGCTGGTCATGGACCTTCGACACGCCGTTCTCCTGGCTTAAGCAGAATGCCTCCCAGCTCGGCGGCGTCAACCAGAACATGGCCGTCTCCTGGCCGGCGCGCATCAAGGACAAGGGGGCCTTCGCGAGCAGTTCGTGCACGTGAGCGACATCGTGCCGACGATCCTCAAAGCTGCCGGGATCAACGCGCCGGAAGTCGTCGACGGCATCAAGCAGGCCCCGATCGAGGGCACGAGCTTCGCCTAGGCTAGAGGTCGAGAACCGATCTCAGCAACCCGGAGGGCGTCTTGCGCCCTCTGCCTCTCCGAACGCGCACCGTGCCTTATGCCTTTGGAGAGTTTCTCATCCAGGAGAACCAGGATTGATCAACGATAACCACCACGATTTGGCGTCCGCGAGTCCTAAGAAGCCTAAGAAAACGGCGAAGGAGAGATTCTTTGCCATCGACGCACGATCTTGGCCAAGAGTGTGTGAGCTTGGAATGCCTGCCGCTGTATCCTATCTCGTGCTGGCCTGCGGGTCTGGCGGCGATCAGACCGCAACGCGGTGGTCAGTGGATGCCATTACCCGGCACATGAGGATTGGCCGACCCCGTGTCAAACAAGCCATCGCATCGTTGGTATACGCAGGATTGATCAAGGTTGAGAAGGAAGGAACGCGACCACAGTATTCCATGATGCACGCTCATGAGAGGGCGAGGCCTGCCGCTCTGACAAGCGAAGAGCAGCAGATCTACAACATCATCCGCATAGGCAAGCACACCATGCCCAAGACCGGACGGCGTAACAGTGTATGGCAATCCGGAAGGCTTTACGAGACAGCAATCGCCCTTGTTCAGAAAGGTTACTTGATGGATGAGTGGGATCGTACTTTTACTATTGTTGACCTGAAGGCTGAATCCAATGAGCCTGACCTAATCTGGTTGCTGTGCAGCGTGGTTGAGGTTGTAGAGGATGTCCCGCTTACCCCTATCGAGCAGATCCGCCAGTCAAACAATATTCGCGCCCTACGGCTATTTATCGACCTGTACCATGCCCATGATCTTATCAACGGCCTTGAGATCAATTGGCGTACACCGCACGGCTTGTGGTTCAAGTATGAGCGAGTGCTGATCGGACAACGTGGCGAGTATGTCGTGTGGGGCTTCAAGCCTGTTGCCCCCTATGTCTACCCAGCGGCCTCATTCTGTGAGCTGCATCTCAACCAATCGTCGAAGAGGCCCTTCAACAATTTCTTTGACGCTTTCAAGATCCTTATTGACCTCCATCTTGTCGCCCCAATGGTCTACCTTGTCGATAGTGACAGCGAGCATGGCGAGGAGATGTGGCCTATTCACTTGTATCATGGGGAGGAGTGTGAAAAGGCTATCGGTCTCGCCGCAACGGAACTGACGTCTCTCATGTTAACTGAGGCTCAGGTGCAATGGGCCCTTGGACAGGGGCTTAAAGCCTTCTGTCCCGTGAAGAGGCATATAGCCGACGTTCAAGCGATCGGCATTTACCGGCTGCTGCATTGCCCTCACACTAAGGCAACCAAGGCTTGGCTAGCCAACTTACAGGAACAGTGCGAGGCCGCTGTCGAACGCTTTGAGGCGGTGATCGCCCAGATTGAGCCCTCTGCAGTCTTATCCGAACATGCAACATCAAGGTAGGATCAACGAGAGATCAACGTACCCTTATCTCTCGGGGGAGCACAATGTTCCGTCCTCACTTCGTTCGGACGGTCCGCAAGTACGGGAGCAGCGAATGAGAAAGAGGTCGCAGATCGACGTCTTCCTGCCCCACCTACCCTTGGGTTTGCTATGAACGTCTCTGAATCATCTACATCGCAAGCCAGAAAGCGGCCGAAGCCAATCCGCCATCATGCCCAGCGTTGTAATGGTGGATGCGTGGTTTGGTGGCTCTGCAGAGACGAGCTTAGCAGCACCGTGTGAAGCACATTTCTGGTGTATGGGCTGTCCCCAGTACCCGTTGCACCTGTTCTGTAGAAGCCGAAAGGCAAGGCCTGCTCGTCCTGCAGGATGCTAACAAATGTTAAGGTTGGGGCTCAAGAACCTAACCTCAAGCGCGTTAGATCCCGCCCATATTAGCCTCCTGCCTCATGTTCATCTATACCATCATGTCTCTGCTAAATGCCCGAAAGTCCCTGGGCTCACCTCATCTAGCGGTTAAGTCGGTAATGGCCTGAGGGCGACCTGATGGATCACTGTCTGCGTCCTAGAATTGGTTATGCTTGGCGTTAGTTTGTAGACAGACGTCTGCTCACTGCGCCAATCCGGACATTCGGTGTACTTCCGCTCCGGTGCCATGAACAGACCTTCCTGCCATGCTCCGCTTGAACAACATCGGCATCTCACCCCCTGTCTCTTGGCGGCATACAGGGCGCGACCTGCCTGTTCTTCATGGAATGGCCGCCGCGGCTTTTACCTCATCTTCGGCGAAACAGATGGTCTGCATGATCCGATCACCGATTACGGCCCAACGACGTGGCTCCGCCTAGCCATCCGGAACGCGGCAGAAGCACCGAATGGGTCAAGCCGGCAACCGAGACACCTAAATCCACCCTGAGCACGCCGTTCGCGGAAGGACCCTGGGTCGCCTGAGGGACTGATTTCCGCCCGTCAGTTCAGGCGTTTCCCGGCCTCGACTCGGGGTTCGCCCCGATACTCCCGCCGCTCGGATCCGGTACTCTTGCGGCTTGTCGCGGCCCGCCCGGGTCGTTGCGTGAGGAGGACAGCTATGGCTGAACTAGTGGTCGTCGGGTTCGACTGCCTGACCGATGCGGATGGCGTCCTGACCGAACTGACGCGGCTGCAAAAAGAATATCTCATCGATCTTGAGGATGCCGTCGTCGCCATCCGCGGCCAGGATGGGTCCGTGCGCATCAAGCAGAGTGTCAATCTCGTGAGCCTCGGCGCTGCCGGAGGTGGCCTGCGCGGAGCAATGTGGGGCAGCCTCATCGGCCTGCTGTTCCTCAACCCGCTCGCCGGGTTCGCCATCGGCGGCGCCGTCGGCGCCGGCTCTGGCGCCCTCTCCGGAAGCATGCTCGATTACGGCATCAACGATGACTTCATCAGGTCGATCGGCGACACGCTCAAACCCGAGACCTCGGCCCTGTTCCTGCTGATCCGCAAATCTCAACCCGAGAAGATCCTGGCCGAGCTGTCGGGGTTTAAGGGACACGTGATCCGCTCCTCGCTGTCGCCCGAGCAGGAAGCCAAGCTCCAGGCGGCCCTCGCGCGCGCCCATCCGCCGAGCCCAAGTGACGGCGTCGAGGCCGCGGGCGCCGCAGTGGCGTCATTGCCCGGCACGGGATGACCGGTGCAGTTCGGCAAAGGAGGTCGACGTGATCACACGACGGCTCCTCCTGAACTGGCTGGTCGGCGCGGCGGTGGCCATCCCGCTCGGCTCGTCCGCGTCGACCGACGCAGACGCCCAGCCCCGTCCCGAACATCGTCGCCACGCCCCCGTCGTCCAGGAGGCTCTCCCTCGCCGCGGGGACGGGAGCGTCGGCCACGGCCCCGTCGCGGGTTCGTCTGGGTGCCGGGCCGTTGGGTCTGGAGCGCTCGCCGCGGGGAGTGCGCAGGGCAATGAGCGTGGATCCTCTGAGCCCGTTCCTGAACCCCGGAGGCTTGAACGGTGAAGGGGCCCGCCATGCGTTTGCTTCGGAACGCCTTGCTATCGCGGCTGTTCAGCTTGCGGTGGATCCTACTCGGTGTCGCGGTCGTGATGGGTGCGCTCGCTGTCGGTGCGACGATTTGAGAGCCGGGAGCGGTCTCCCACGGACAGGAATCGCAGGAGCCTGAGCACGGCCTCGGGCCAGGAGAGCACGATAAGGAAAGCTATCGCAGCCATCACGGTCGCCCCATGATTGCCCTCAGGTGATGTCCCACCACGACCGGAGCTACACCGTCCTGGCTCTCCGAGAAAAGGCGTACCCGAGCCATGCGGCACCGTGTACCATCAGATCAACCCCGAGCAGCAGCCCGAAGACCCAGAGACCGATCTTCGGGAACTCGGTCAAGACAATGACGCCCGCCATGACGCCGAACGCACCGGACAGCAGCATCACCCAGCCGCTCTCCCACCACCGCCTCCATCCGAGCAGGATCCTGACGGTGCCTGACAGCAGGAGCAGCAGGCCGAGTCCGTAGGTGAGCAGCAGTTCGCCGGAACGGGTGGACCGGGCGACACCAGAGGCTACGACCGTCTCACCCGAGCCGGCCCCGTCGAGGAGAACGATGCCGGCGGCCACGTACAGGAAGCCAAGGAGCGCCTGCCAGGCGAGACCGCCCCAGCCTCTCGTCCATACGGCATGGATGATCTCGAAGGCGCCGACCGCAATGGCAGCGGCCCCGATGAAGGCTGAACTGACGAGCACGGCAAATGCAACGTCGGCCAGGACGGCCAGTCCTGTCAGGATCATGACGGCACCTAACATCAGGCGAATCCAACCGGGAGGTCTTATCGGGGTATCATTCGAAGGGGTGGAAACGGTATCAGGAATCATCATGGCTTTCTCCATGCTCCGTTCCTCGATCCGGGCGTTGGACCGCCCCGGAGAACCGATGGCGACCGACCGGGCAGCGGCGCCAGCGCCGGGCCACCGATCAGGCAGCCTAGCCAAGCCGGGCGGCCAGGATGCGGAACAGGAGCGCGAGCAGGGCACAAATCACACTGCCGATCAGGTCCGGGGAGACCTTCATCGGGAGGTTTGCCAGACCCAGGGCTGTCGCAATCGCGAGGGTCACCATCAGCACGGCGGCGGCGAGCAGGATCCAACTCAGGCCATACAGCAGGAGTGCCGAGATGTTGAACCCAATGCGGATGCGCATGCTTCGCTCCCATCGCGATCGACCTGCCCCTTGCGGCGGTTTCCCCGCCTGGCGGCGCAGCAGGGAGATGCGGTCTCTCGCCGATGACATGGCTCCCACACGAGAGTACCGCTGTCAGGCCGCGACACCATCGGGTGTAACCCTCAGCGGGAGTGGGAATTGCCCTGAAGACGCGTAGAAAAAAGCAGCCTGCGCCGAACGGCTTGGCCTCCATCGGCTTCCGCACCTGCCCACCAGAGTTGGTTGGAACCTACCCGCCTGGGATCCCGCACCCGACGATCCCAGGGTTTCCCCACTATCCGAACCAACCGCAAGGGAAGAACCTGTCGTCACCTGCGACACGTCGCGGGTCAGCGATCCGCAACTTCGAAGGGGAAGTCCGATGAGGAAGACCACGACAGTCATCGCCGCTGCTGCGCTCACGCTCTCCGTCGCGGCGTGCGAAACCCAGGCGATCGGGCCGTCAGTGGCGCTGCCATTGGCGGCCTTGCGGGAGCCGCGATCGGCGGAGCGGCCACGGGTCGGGTCGGCGGTGCCTTGGCCGGAGGGGCGATAGGCGCGGCAGGCGGCGCGATTGTCGGCAGCGCGACCGCGCCCAGGAATCCGTGCCCCTATGGCACCTATCGCGACCGCTTCGGCAACATCTACTGCCGTTGAGGGAGGCGTGGGCTGGAACGGACGGGACAATGCCCCCGTTCCAGCCAAATTGAGTTGGCGGACCTTACCGATGCCGCACTCTCCTGCATGGGCATGATCTCACCCGTCCCAGGGTAGGATGCAGATCGTCGAGGGTTGCCCGCGTATGCATGCGCCCTTGCTTGTGCCTATACTAACATGGGTTTATCCTCCAAGACGACTGGCCAGCCTCGCAATTCCGACGGGAAGATCCAATTCCTGCGCGATCCTATAGCCATCAGGTTTTGAGAGCATTATCCTTTCATTAGGGAGGACTTCTCGCTGAGAGCGGCGTCCGCTCCCGTGGAGCTCTCCGGTCCTATGTGTCTTGTTAAGTCCGGTAACGTGCCCCGAAATACGATCTGAGCGGGAGGCTCCATGTTCTCCTCTGTGGATCTCAGACTCCCGACGCTTGGTGTCGCCGACCGCGGCGACACCCACCGATCGATCATTCTCATCGCGGCTTCCACGATCGGCCTCTCCCTCCTGACCACGTGGACGGCCGTGTTCTGGCACGCCTATGGGGCCCGGCATGAGATCGCCCATCACGGTTTGGTGACAGCCATCTCGGCGACTCACACGATCGAGCGTGAGGCGCAGGCCATGGGATACCTTCTCAAGGGGCTGTCCCAGTCGCCGTTACTTAAGACCGGCGATCTCGAAGGGTTTCATCGCCAACTCCGGGCAACGCCCCGACCGGATGGGGCCTGGTTCACGCTTTGGGACCGCGACAGGGTGCTTCTCAGGACCAGGGACCCCTTCGGAGCCACCCTGCCCCGCATTGATGAGCTTTCCGGCATCCGAGAGCAGTTCGAGGCGATCCGCACTAAGAGCCTCATCATGTCGGACCGCATGCACTCCCCGTCCGTCGGGCTCTGGATCGTTTCGATCAGCCTTCGCCTGGACGACGCAGGCGGGAAGATGAACGGGGTGCTGTCGCTTCACGTACCGGAGATGCACTTCAACAATGCCGTCCGGAATGCCGTCCGCCCGACCGAGTGGGGAACAGTCCTCCTAGACCGCAAGCTCCAGCGGCTCGTCACCGGTGCGGTCGAATGGGGCGCGGCCCCGTTGCCCGGACCGGCCTCGCTGCTTTCCGGCCGCAGCGGCGAGTTTGAAACCATCGAAGGCTACCTCACCACCTTCGAACGGTCATCCGGGACCGGGTATACGGCCGTTTCTGTCCTCCCCACGACCCTGTCTAACGCACCTATCCGCCGTGCGCTCTACCAGTCGTTGCTCGCCACCCTCGCCCTCTTCCTGATCGGTGGCATCGCCGTCCGGGCCCTGCTGCGCAACGTGGGACCTATCGACTCCCTCAGGCTCACCGCATTGGCCACGAGAAGCGAACTCGTGGCTGCCAACGCGCGGATGGGCAACATCCTCGAGAGCATCACGGACTGCTATTTCACTCTCGACTACTCCTACCGCATCACGAATACCAATTCAGCGACCTTGCGGTGGTGCGGCAAGTCTCGCAGCGAGCTCATCGGGCGGCGCTATCTCGACTTGGTCGATCGTCACTCAGCCTGCGCGGAGGCAGTGGTGCAGGCGGTCGAACACCGCAGGGAATATCGGGGCGAGGTTCCGTCCGCCCTGCGCCCCGACCGCTTCATCGAACTGCGCGCATTTCCATCACCCGAGGGCGCCAGCGTCTATTTCTGCGATGTCACCGATCGGGTCCTCGCCCACCGCGCCACAGTCGAGGAGCGGGAGCTTCTCCAGGCCTCGCTCGATGCCCTCACCAAGCAGATCGCCATCCTCGACGGGCATGGCCGCATCATCGCCGTAAACCAGGCCTGGTGCCGTTTCATCGATGCTACGCAACCGAACGTCCCTGCGCACGGCACCGGATCCAGGTACCTCGATGTCGCTGTGCCCGGCGAACAGCGTTTCAGCGCGATGGAGGACGTGATCGCGGACATTCGCCCCGGCTTCCAGGGCCTCTACCAGACCACCTCCCCCGACGGCGACCGCTGGTTCATGATCCGAGCCCGCCGCTTCCGGATCGGGGGCAAGGCCCGCATCATCGTGTCCCACGAGGAGGTCACTGAACTGATGATTGCCAGAGCCTCTGTCAACGAGCTGTCGGAGCGACTGCTGACGCTCCAGGACGAGGAGCGCCAGCGCATCGCAGCGGAGCTCCACGACTCCACGACGCAGTACTTGGTCGCCGTCGGGCTCAACCTGATGAAGATCGAGCGGCTGCTGCCGCAGCGGGACGGGCAACGGCTGCTCGACGAGATCGACCATCTGCTGGAGGAGGCTCTAAAGGAGCTGCGCCTGTTCACCTACCTGCTGCATCCGGCCAGCCTCGAGGAGAATGGCTTCCGCGAGGCAGTCCGGGCCTTCGCCGACGGCTTCTCCGATCGCACAGGACTGGAGGTCGCATGCCGGTTCGACGGAGGAGCGGATCGCCTTCGGGTCGAGGTCCGCCGGGCCCTGTTCCGGATCGTCCAGGAGGCCTTGTCGAACGTTCACCGCCATGCCGCTGCATCACGTGTGACCGTCAACCTGCGCAACACGCCGGACGAGGTCATCCTGTGCGTTGCGGACGACGGCCATGGGATGCAGGCAAACCCAGTCGCCTCTAAGATCGGCAAGCCGACCCTGGGCGTGGGCATCCCGGGTATGCGCATCCGCTTGCACCAGTTCGGCGGCACCCTCCGGATCCGGACCGGGCGCACCGGGACCGTGATCCGCGCCCGCGTTCCCCGCAAACCAGAGAACTTGGCTGGCGCTGGCCATGGTCAATAGGCAGGGACCGGCCCGACACTTCGCTCCACACGCCTACGGCCTCATCCCGCCGGATTTCGGGGTTTCACCCGAGTGTCATGGCAAACTATCGGGGGTATGAAGGGAAATCGCCGCGAATGGCACGATCCTCGACTATGACCCGCATCCTGATCGCCGATGATCATGACGTCGTCCGTTCCGGGCTCCGCGCGATCCTGGGGGACCAGCCGGGCTGGGAGGTGGTCGCCGAGGCCGAGAACGGCCGGCAGGCGGTCGAACTCGCGGCGGAGACGCAGCCGAACGTCGCTATCCTCGACTACCAGCTCCCGCTCCTCAACGGCGTCGATGCAACCCGACAGATCCGGGCCTTCCAACCTCAGACCGAGGTGTTGATCTTCACGATGCACGGCAGCGAGCCGCTGATCCGGGAACTGCTCGAGGCGGGCGCACGGGGCTACCTGCTCAAGTCTGACGCCCGGCGCTTCCTGATCAGCGCGGTCGAGACGCTGGCCCGGCACCAGCCGTACTTCACCGGACGCGTTTCGGAGACCCTGTTGAGTGCCTATCTCGCCAATGGCCATGTAACGGGAGATGTCCTGACTTCCCGGGAGCGCGGCGTCGTGCAGCTCATCGCGGAGGGACGTACGAACAAGGAGGCTGCCCAGCTCCTGGGCATTAATCTGAAGACCATAGAGACCCATCGCGCCGCGGCGATGCGCAAGATAAACGCGCATACGTCTGCTGATTTGGTCCGCTACGCGATCCGGAACAAGATGGTCGATCCGTAGATCGGTTCGAGGCACTTACGGGCGGCTCCGATCCTCCGGCCGGCGGATCGATCGGTCATGGGCGAGCCCTTGCCGTTCGGGGATCCTCCGGTGTTTCACCGCCTCGCCCAAGGGTTTGCCCTAATAGGCAGATCGCCCGACGGAGATCAGCATCGGGAGACGTTTCGTCGGCATACGACGCAAGGATGTGCCTCCAGGGCAACGGAAGACCGCAACCCCGTATGATGGGCGCGGGCGCGAGGCAGGCTATGACAAGCACCACGCGAGATATGAAACGCAGCGCGGAAGTCGCGCCGAAAACCGCGATGCAGCGGTTTCTTGACGGCGTCGAGCGCGTGGGGAACATGGTTCCCCATCCCGTGGTCATTTTCCTGATCCTCATCGGCATTGTCATCGTGCTCTCGGCCGTGCTCAGCTTGTTCGGGGCGGCCGTCTCCTTCGAGCGCATCAACCCGGACACGCACCAGATCGAGACGGCGACCACGGAGATCCGCAGCCTGCTGACCATGGACGGCATCCGCTTCATGTACGAGTCGCTGATCCCGAATTTCATGGGTTTCACTGCAGTCGGTCTCATGATCGTCGCGATGATCGGCGCGGGTGTGGCCGAGGAATCCGGCTTGGTCACCGCGCTGATCCGGAAGCTCGTCATCGTCTCGCCGGCCTGGGCGCTGACCTATATCCTGTCCTTCGTCGGCATCCTCGCCAGCATCGCGGCCGACGCGGGCTATCTGGTCCTGATCCCGCTCGCAGGGATCGCCTATCTGGCAGTCGGACGCCATCCGCTGGCGGGACTTGCGCTCGGTTTCGCCGCCGTGGCCAGCGCCTTTACCGTCAACATGCTGATCAAGCCACTCGACGCCGTGCTCGTCGAATTTACCAATGACGCGGCGCATCTCGTCGATCCCAACCGTTCCATCGGCCTTGCCTCTAACGTCTGGTTCTCGTTCGTCTCGGTGCTGTTCCTCACCATGGTCGTCGCCTTTATCACCGACCGTATGATCGCGCCCCGCCTGGGAACGTACGACTCGAAGCTGGCCGCGGAAGGAACCACGACGGAGCAGAACACCGCACTGTCGGAGCAGGAGTCGCGCGGCCTGCGCTACGCCGGTCTTGGGCTGCTTGGACTGATCGCGGTCTTCTGCCTGCTAACCCTTCCCTCGTTTGCACCGTTGCGCAATCCCGACACCCGGGAACTCATCGGCAACTCGCCCTTCATGAATGGCTTGATCGCGCTGATCATGCTGATGTTCCTCCTGACTGGCTGGGCCTACGGCATTGGCGCTGGCACTCTCAGGACACTACCTGAGGTCATCGCGGCGATCGAGAAGTCGATCAAGAGTCTCGGCGGCACGATCTTCCTGTTCTTCGTCCTGAGCCAGTTCGTAGCCTACTTCACCTTCACCAACATGGGCACGGTGATGGCCCTCAGCCTGTCCAGTGCTCTGCAAGCGGCCAACATCGGCGCGCTGCCGCTGCTGCTCGGCTTCATCGTCGTCGTGGCGATCATCGACCTGCTGCTGACCGGTGCGATCGCGAAATGGGCGATCTTCGCCCCGGTCTTCGTGCCGCTGCTCATGAAGCTCGGGGTCGAGCCGGAGGCGGTGCTCGCGGCATATCGCGTCGGTGACTCGCCGATGAATGCGATCACGCCCCTGAACGCATACTTCGCCCTCGTCGTCGGGTTTGCGCAGAGATACGACCGGACGGCGGGCGTCGGCACGATCGTGTCGCTGATGCTTCCCTATGTGGTGTGGATGTTCATTCTCTGGACTGCCCTCTTCGCCCTTTGGAAGATGCTCGGCTTGCCCTGGGGAGTGTGATCCGAGATCGATGCAACGACGCAAGTACAGGAGTGAGCTGATGGGCAACCCTGCAATTTCCCTCGATGTCGCCGCCGCGGAAGATCACCTGATGCGGTTCCTGTCGGTTGAGGGCGTCACCGGACAGGAGGCGGCAATCGCGGCCGCTGTCTCGGACGCACTCAGGAAGGCGGGCGTGCCGGCGTCCGCGATCCGCTTCGACGACGCGCACAAGCGCATTCCCGTCCCGACGGAAACGGGCAACCTGATCGTCGATCTGCCCGGAACGCGGCCCGGCCCGCGCTTGCTGTTCTCGACCCATCTCGACACGGTGCCGCTCTGCGCCGGTGCCAAACCGCGGCGCGATGGCGACCGGATCGTGGGGGACGGCACGACGGCCCTCGGCGGCGACGATCGGACCGGATGCGCCGTTCTCGTTATCCTTGCGGAGACGCTCCTGAAGCACGACCTGCCGCATCCGCCCATCACATTGCTGTTCACCGTCCGCGAGGAAAGCGGCCTTCATGGCGCGCGCGAGCTCGACCCGGCCGATCTCGGAGGCGCCCTCATGTGCATCAATGTCGATGGCCAGGATCCGAACGACCTGATTGTCGGCGCCGTCGGCCAAGAGAACTGGGAGGTCGAGATCGTCGGCAAGGCTTCGCATTCGGGCGTCGCGCCCGAGAAAGGTATCTCGGCGACGCTGGTCGGTGCGGTCGCCCTTGCGGAGGCGCAGCGCGAAGGATGGTTCGGCAAGGTGGTGAAGGCCGGTGACCGCGGCACGAGCAATGTCGGGATCTTCGGCGGCAAGGACGGCAAGGCTGCCGGAGACGCCACCAATGTCGTGACGGACTATGTCTACATCAAAGGCGAGGCGCGAAGCCCGACATTGGCCTTCGCGACGGCGATTGCAAAAGGCTTTGAACAAGCCTTCCAGAAGGCCAGGAACGAAGTGAAGGATCATGAAGGCGAAATTGCCGCCGTGACCTTCACGCATAAGCCGTCCTACCCACCGTTCAACTTGGATGAGACCACGCCCGTCGTGCGGCGCGCGACCAAGGCCATGACCATGCTCGGCCTCGAACCCAATTACGTGTTCTCGAATGGCGGCCTTGATGCCAACTGGCTCGACAAGCACGGCGTCCCCACCGTGACCATCGGCGCCGGCCAAGCGGAGATCCACACGGTCAAGGAGTACGTGAACCTGCCCGAATTCGCGATGGGGTGCCGCCTCGCGCTGCTGCTGTCCACGATCGAGGACTAGCACATCGCGCGGGACCGAAGGTTCGTGTCGACAAGGAGCGGACCTGGATTCGTCCAGACGCTTTCAAACGGCCGCACGAGGAGATGAGCGCTTGAGTCCGATCACTTCCATCGCCGTCATCATCGCCGCTGCCGTCGTGCTGTTCATCTGGAACAGGCTGCCTGTCGTCGTCGTCGCCATGGGCGTCGCACTGGCGCTGTGGGCGACGCAGATCCTCACCCTGGAACAGGCGCTGAGCGGATTTGGCGATTCCGCCGTGATCTTCATCGCCTGCCTTTTCGTCGTGAGTACAGGCCTCGAGGCGACCGGCGTCACCGCCTGGGCCGGCCAGCTCCTGATCCGATGGGCGGGGGAGAAGAGCCGCACGCGCCTCCTCCTTCTCACCATGGGCCTCGTGTCGCTTTTGACCGCGCTGATCAGCGTCAACGGCGCGGTCGCCGCCCTGCTGCCGGTCGTGGTCGTCATGACGGTCCGTCTTAGGCGCAAGTCCTCGCAGCTCCTGATACCGCTCGTCTTCTCCGCCCATGCCGGATCGATGCTCGCGCTCACGGGCACGCCGGTGAACGTCCTCGTCTCGGAGGCGGGGCTCGACGCCGGGGTCGGTGGGTTCGGCTTCTTCGAATTTGCCCTCGTGGGCATCCCCCTGCTCGCCGGCACGATGGCCATCATCATCCTCTTCGGCGAAGGGCTTCTGCCCCAGCGCAACGGCGCCAAGATGCCGGCGGACCTCAGCCGCCATGCCAGGACGCTGGTGGAGCAGTACGGCCTGGCCGACGGCATCTTCCAGATGCGCGTGCGGGCGGACTCGCCCTACGTCGGCCTTTCCCCGTCTGACATCGATTTCTCGTCGTTTCCCGGCTTGCACCTCGTCGTCGCCCAAGAAGGCGAGAGCGCCACTCCGCTTCGCCGTCCCGTGGCGGAGAGCGACCATCTCCTCGTGCGCGGGAATGCCGAAGCGGCCGCGTCCCTCGCCGCGCGGATGCATCTCTCGTTCCGCGAGGACATGACTTTGGACCAGAGCGAGGAAACCCTCTTCAATCGCCAGTCCGGCCTGGCCGAGGTGGTGATCCCGCCGCGCTCCGGGCTCATCGGGCAGACCATGTTCCCGGGCATGGTCACCGACAGCGGCGACCTCATCGTCCTTGCGGTGCAACGGGCCGGAGCGGAGATCAACACGGACGCGCCGAAATCCGGCCGCGGCGTCGCGCTGCGCGCCGGCGACACACTGCTGCTCCAGGGCACTTGGAAAGCCCTCGATGTTCACCTCAGCGATCCGGACGTGCTGGTGGTGAACTCGCCCGAACTGGTGCGGCGTCAGGCGGTGCCCCTCGGACCGGGAGCCTACCAAGCGATTGCGGTGCTGGTCGGAATGGTCATCCTGCTCGCGACCGGCCTGGTGCCACCCGCCGTCGCAGGCCTCTTCGCGGCCGGGGCCATCGTCCTGTCGCGGATCCTGACCGTCGAGCAATCCTATCACGCCATCGAGTGGACGACGGTGATCCTCGTCGGCGCGCTGATGCCTCTGTCACTCGCGATGGTGGAGACGGGAACAGCACAGCTCATGGCCGAGGGCCTGGTCGACCTTGTCGGCGATGCAGGCCCCTATGCGCTGCTCGGCGGCCTGTTCGCGCTCACTGCACTTCTCGGCCAGTTGATCAGCAATACGGCAACCGCGCTGATCGTCATTCCCATCGGCGTGGCAGCCGCGGCGAGCATGGGCATCTCGCCCCGCCCGGTTCTCATGAGCACCGCCGTCGCCGCGGCGGGTGCTTTCCTGACCCCCATCGCAACGCCAACCAACCTGATGGTCATGGGGCCGGGAGGCTATGCCTTCAGCGATTACTGGAAACTGGGTCTGCCCCTGCTCCTCTGGTTCTTCGTCGTTTCGGTCTTCCTGGTGCCGCTGATCTGGCGGTTTTGACCGGCCGTCTACGAATGGGCATCGGCCCGGTCCCGACGTTCACTCCCAGCCAGCTCCGGTATTTCCCTGTCTCCGGCCAGGGTTTCCCCCAATAGCCATGCCGACTGATGGGAGCGAAGCTCCGAGGCGGGCGGACCTGAGCGGACAACCCGACACGGGGTTTCACATGATGCTCACGAGGATGATTTCGGAGCTGTTCCGGAACTCGAAGAAGCGGACGGCAGGTGCGGCACACGAAAGCAGGTCGCCCAAAAGCCCTGCCAGGGGATCGGCCGAGGGTAGCAAGAGCCGGGCGTCGCTATTGCCGATAGCAGCCGGCACGTTCTTCATTGTCGCCTGCCCGGCGGCGCAGGCCCAATCGCCTGCCCCGATCCGCAACACGTCAACGCTCTTCGAGAATGTCCGCATCTTCGACGGCAGGGGCGCGACGCTGTCGCCCTCCTCCCACGTGCTGGTCAGGGGCAATGTCGTCGAGCGCATCTCCACCGCCCCTATCGATGTCCGCAACGACCCCGATGTCCAGGTCATCGCCGCGGAGGAACGCGTGCTGATGCCCGGCCTGATCGACATGCACTGGCATACGATGATGGTGAGACCGACACCCATGATGCTCCTGACCAGTGGGATTGGCTATTCCAACCTGCTGGCCGGGGTCGAAGCCATGGCCACACTCATGCGGGGTTTCACCACCGTCCGTGACCTGGGAGGTCCCTCCTTCGATCTCAAGCGAGCCATCGACACGAGCCTGGTGCCGGGACCACGAATCTATCCGTCCGGCGCCGTGATCACGATTACCAGCGGTCACGGCGACTTTCGCCAGTTCTCCGACCTGCCAAGAACCATCGGAGGCATGCTCGCCCGTGTCGAGCAGCTTGGCGGAAGCATGATCGCTGACAGTCCGGACGAGGTGCGGCTGCGGGTGCGCGAGCAGCTCATGCAGGGTGCATCGCAGATCAAGCTCACGGGCGGCGGCGGCGTGGCCTCTCCGTTCTCTCCGCTCGATGTCTCGACCTTCACCGAGGCCGAGTTGCGCGCCGCCGTCGAGGCGGCCGAGAACTGGGGCACCTATGTCTGCACCCATGCCTACACCAGTGCTGCGATTCAGCGCTCGATCGCGGCAGGCGTGAAGTGCATCGAGCACGGGCACCTGATGGATGAGACCACGGCGCAACTGATGGCCGAGAAGGGTATCTGGCTGAGCACGCAACCCTTCCTCGACCTGAGCGCCGCCAACGGACTAGGGCCGGCGGAGCAGGCCAAGTTGGCCCAGGTGGTCACCGGCACCGACACCATCTATGCCCTGGCGAAAAAATACAGGATCAAAACGGCATTCGGAACGGACATCCTGTTCTCCGAGGCCCTGTCGAAGCGGCAAGGAGCCATGCTCGCCGCCCTCGCCCGCTGGTACACGCCCGCCGGGGCGTTGGTCATGGCGACGTCGACAAATGCCGAATTGCTTCAACTGTCCGGCCTGCGCAATCCCTATCCGGGCAAGCTCGGCATCGTTGAAGAGGGAGCGTTGGCGGACCTTCTGCTGGTCGACGGAAATCCGTTGGAGGACATCGACCTCGTTGCCGATCCGGACCGAAACTTCCTCATCATCATGAAGGATGGCAGGATCTACAAGAATGCGCTCCCCAAGTGAGGTCCCGTTCCGAAGGGGACCTTCGGCCTGAGCGGGAGCTGACAAGCAGGTGCCAGGGTGAAGCTCCAGCCGAGATCGCACGGTCCGTTTCTGTCCAGATCCTTCCGCTTCCTGATGGCGGGATTTATGTTCCTGTTCTGGATGGTGCTGATTGCGTGGGGTGCTCTGGCCATCTACTACTCGAACCTGCCATGGGCTGGGCTGCGCCTAGGGCTGGCAGCAGCCTTTGCAGCTTTCTCGGTCTGGGCGCTCTGGTTGTCGCGTCAGCCACGTAAGTCCGCCGTCGTAGTCGGGCTGTTTCTCGGGGTGGTTGCGTGGTGGGCGACCATCCAGCCCTCGCATGATCGCCCATGGCGGCCGGAGGTTGCGGTGATGCCGCGAGCCTTCATCAACGGCGATCACGTGCGGCTCACCGGGGTGCGTAACTTCGACTATCGCAGCCGCGACGATTTCACGGTACTATACGAGGAGCGCGAGGTTTTTCTGTCCCATCTGAGCGGCCTCGACTTCTACGTTTCGTACTGGGCCGAAGGACCAGTCGGGCACACTTTCCTGAGTTTCCTTTTCGACAATGTGCCGCCACTGAGCATATCGATCGAAACCCGTCCGGAGGTTGGTGAGGGCTTTGCCCCTCTGGCCTCCCTCTTCAAGCAATTCGAGTTGATCTACGTGGTGGGAGATGAGCGTGATATCGTTGGCGTGCGCACCAATCACCGCCGTGAGGCGGTGTACCTTTACCGCCTCAACACCTCTGCCGAGGACGTTCGTCGGCTCCTTCTGATCTATCTCAACCGAATCAACGAACTGGCCGACCGGCCAGAGTGGTACCACCTGCTGAGCAACAGTTGTACGATCAACATCGTCCGTTATGCCAATGCCGCCGGTCGGGAGGGACGGTTCGACATCCGCCATCTCCTCAATGGACTGATTGACAGCTACCTCTATCACTCGGGCCGCGTAGACACGACGTTGCCGTTCGAGGAGTTGCGGCAGCGCTCCCTCATCAACGAGGCCGCCCAAGCCGCGGATGGCACCCCCGATTTCTCAGAGCGCATCCGCACAGCCCTGCCGACAACTTCCCGCTGATACGTTCCGTCACCCAACAGCCAAGCGGTGAATCCCCATCGGGTCGATGATGTCCCAATGGCTGGGCAAGGCAAGCGCCTCAGGGCTTAGGCCCGGAATCCTCCCGTTTCGGAGCATCTCCCGCATGAGTCCCTGAGACCGTCCCATCGGGCGATCCGAGCAGGACCGCCAGCCAGTGGGTGGACGGGCTCTGGGCGCAGAAGGCGAGTGCGGTCACCGTGATCGGAACGCCGATGAAGGTTCCCGACAGGCCCCATAGGTAAGTCCAGAGGAATACCGACAGCAGAACGGCAAAGGGCGACAGCGACAGCGCCCGGCCGGACAGGCGCGGCTCGACATAGTTCCCGACCACGAACTGGATGACATTCAGGCAGACGAAGATGGCGATCACTGCCTGCCAGGTCTCATACTGCACGACGGCGAGCAAGGTCGGCAGCAGAGTGGCGATGAAGGGCCCGATGAAGGGGATGTAGTTCAGCGTAAAGCCGATGACGCCCCACTCCGCCGCCAGCGGCAGGCCAAAGAGTACCGCAACAGCCCAGACAAGCAACCCGGTCAGGACGCTCATGAGAGTGCGCACCACCATGTAGCGCCGGATCTTGTCGGCCGCCTGGGCCGTGCCAGCGTAGAGGACATGTGCGGCATTGCGGTTCGGCAGAGCCTGGACCTTGCGGGCTGTTGACTCGACCTCGAGGAGGCCGAGGATCACGTAGACGAGAACGAGCAGCCAGAAGCTCAGGATCGTGTTCGCCTGTCCTGTGAGACCCCGTACCACGCCCACGATCCATCCGGCATTGAGATGCTCGGCCCACAGCCCCGCGACCGCGACCCCGTGCCCATCGAGCCAAGCCGCGGCCTGGTCATAGAGCGCCTCGAACCGCCCCAGATTGGCGATGATCCACCGACCGACGCGGCTCGACGCCCAAAGGACGAGCGAGGCCAGACTGCCGAATGCCACCATGAGAACCAGAAAGCTGACCGCCAAGGCAGGCAGGGCCGAAATCCTTACCTGGAGCCGCGACTGCAAGGGCCAGACCTGGGCGATCAGGAACAGCGCGAAGGCCACGGGCGCGACGACCGCCTTGGCGATGGAGACAGCCCCCAGGATGATCACCGTCGCGACCGCGACCCAAGCCCAGCGTGCCACACCGGCGGCCGATCCTGCATGCACGCTGCTGCCGAAGGGAAATCGGGGCCGATCCACACCGCTCCTCCCGAGCTGACGGACCGTAGGTCGACGGATGCCCTGAGGCCATCAGGGTGCCATCGCACCCGCGGGTCCTCGGAACAGGCTATCATCGAGTACCCCGACACGCACCTGTCTTCCGGATTTCCCGTGGCCGGGGATGGACGTTAGAACTTCTATCGATGGATGTGATTGGCGTGCTTCTTGATAACCCCATAAGTGCTGCGGAAGGTCCGTAACGGGTTACCCAGGGAAATTGCATGTACCTTGGGAATGTCTACTGCTCTCCGCTCTTGCAGACATTCGGTTTACTTCAGCCCCGTGCCAGAAGCGGCCATTCGCATGCCGCGCTTTATCTGTCGTGGCGGGCACTATTCGCGGAAAACGTCAGTTGGGCAGCGCATAGGTGCTGGGTGTGACCAACGGCGACTGCTTCAGACCCAAAAACTTCACTGATCGTACTTGATAGGCGCGTCAGTGGATTCGGGGCTGTCGAGAGGCGGATCAACCCAGAACTCAGCCAGTCCAACTGCACCAATGCGGATCGCTCTGAAATCAAGGACGAAGGACCGTATCCCAAGCCCGATTTTAGTTATGATGCTCTTCATCGTTAAAGCCATGAAAATTGGACTCTATACTTCCGTCGAAAAGCGAGCCTCATACGCTTCCAACTTGTATGGACGTCTGCCGCGGCTCACTGTCGACCCCGGATATGCTGGTACTGTCGAACAAGGGCAGACTCAGTTCAGATCAAGCCGCGTTCGACTGGCCGCCATTCAAGGCGACCTTGAAGTCCGCCGCCGTCTTGGCCTTGATCTCCTCGACCGTCACGCCGTCGGCGAGCTCGAT
>NZ_JACHWB010000010.1 GCF_014191055.1 Microvirga lupini | reverse complement strand
TGGCCCGAATGGCGCGGGGTGGAGCAGCCCGGTAGCTCGTCAGGCTCATAACCTGAAGGTCACAGGTTCAAATCCTGTCCCCGCAACCAATACACAAAACCCTCGAATGGCTCCGCCTTCGAGGGTTTTTGCTTGTCTGGAGCCTGACACCCTGACCGCGCGAACCGCGCCCGTTGAGCAAAGGGACAGGATGCGTGCTAGACTCGAGCAATAGACAGGCCGGATGCCTTTCGCTTTGACAGGCCCGCGAAAAGGCTGTCCTCCTGCAGGCGATGGGACAGCCAATGTGAAAGCGCTCCAGCCAATCAGGAAGCTCCGAACCAAAAATCGAGCGCACAACCCGACAAAACTTGTAGCAGCGGCTTCCCTTGGTGGCATCGCTCGCACCAGCCATAGACGAAGACAGAATTCCCGTTAGAGTGGAGCGGAGCCGTATCAGAAACGGTCCATCCTTCATGAGGGGAGTACATGTCTATGACACTGACACGCCGCGACTTGGCAAAGATTGGCCTCGGTTTGGGCGCCGCAGCGGCTCTCGGCCGCAACGCTTTCGCTCAGGGGCCGGCCTTCTTCCGGATCGGCACTGGTGGTACGGCGGGCACGTACTACCCTGTCGGCGGTCTCATGGCGAATGCCATCTCGAACCCGCCGCAGCTTGTTCTGACGGCTCAGGCCTCCAATGGTTCAGTGGCCAATGTGAACTCGATTGCCTCAGGTGCCCTCGAGTCTGGCTTCAGCCAAGCGGATGTGGCGTATTGGGCCTATTCAGGAACCGGCCTTTTCGAAGGCAAAGGCAAGATCGAAGATCTGCGTCTTCTGGCCAATCTCTATCCTGAGAGCATCCACCTCGTCGCGGCGAAGTCCGCGAACATCAAATCCGTTGCCGATCTCAAGGGCAAGCGCGTCTCTCTCGACGAGCCGGGCTCCGGCACCCTGGTCGACGCCCGCATCATTCTTTCCGGTTGGGGGCTCAAGGAGGCCGACGTCAAGGCCGACTTCCTGAAGCCCAACCAGGCGGCCGAGCGCATGCGCGACGGTGGTCTGGATGCCTTCTTCTTCGTCGGAGGCTATCCGACCAGCGCCATCACCGAACTCGCCGCTACGGGTGGCGGCATCGACATCGTTCCGCTGGCGGGAGCGGAAGCAGACGCGATCCGCAAGCAATACAGCTTCTTTGCCGCCGACGAGATCCCGGCCGGCACCTACAAGGATGTGGCTGCGGTGAAGACTCTGGCAGTTGGTGCTCAATGGATCACCTCGGCCAAGGTGCCGGAGGCGGTGGTCTATAGCGTCGTAAAGGGGCTCTGGAGCGACAAGACCCGCGCGGCGCTGGATGCCGGCCATGCCAAGGGCAAGCTGATCCGCAAGGAAAGCGCGCTTGCCGGTGCCGGCATTCCGGTTCATCCGGGCGCAGAGCGCTTCTACAAGGAAGCCGGGCTCCTCAAGAGCTGATCGTCGCCCAGCCCATTACCGTAAGCCTCCCGCGCCAGCCGCCGCGGGAGGCGCTTTGTTTGAAGTCGAGAACACGCCATGACCACCGCCAATGCCGATATGATCATCGAGGGCCGCAGCCTCGAGGAGAAGTTCGATCCCGAGATGCGCTTCCGGCCGCTCCCGACGGCGACGGCGTGGCTTGTCGCCGGCCTGCTTCTCGCGCTCTCGTTCTTTCACTACTACACGGCGGGATTCGGATTGCTGCGGGAGGCCACTCATCGCGGCATCCATATGGCCTTCGTGCTCGGCCTGATCTTTCTCGTCTTCTCGGCTTCGAAAAGGGGCTATGACCGGGTCGCGCCCTCGAATTGGTGGCGCCCGGGCAGCATTTCGCTCATCGATTGGGCGTTGGCCATCGCGGCTGCCGTCGCCAGCCTCTACGTTCCATGGATCTTCAACGAACTGGCATTCCGGGTCGGCAATCCCTCAACTACCGACGTGGTGATGGGCACGATCCTGATCGTCGTTTTGCTGGAGGCGACACGCCGCTCGGTCGGCTGGCCGCTGCCAGTCATCTCGATCGGCGTGATGCTCTATGCCTATTTCGGCCCTTCCATGCCGGGCATTCTCCAGCATCCCGGGGCGTCCTGGTCCAATATCGTCAATCACCTCTATCTCACCAGCCAGGGCATCTATGGCATTGCCCTGGGCGTTGTTGCCACTTACGTCTTCCACTACGTGCTCTTCGGCGTGCTGGCGACGCGGGTGGGCCTCGGCAAGCTCTTCATCGATCTCGCCACCGTTGTTGCAGGACGCTATGCGGGTGGTCCCGCGAAGGTGTCGATCTTCGGCTCGGCCCTGTTCGGGATGATCTCCGGCTCCTCCATCGCCAACACGGTGACGGTCGGCTCGCTGACGATCCCGGCCATGATCCGGGTCGGCTATCAGCGCCACTTCGCGGCGGCCGTTGAGTCGGCCGCCTCGACCGGCGGCCAGATCACGCCGCCGATCATGGGCGCGGCTGCGTTCCTGATGGTCGAGTTCCTGAACCTGTCCTATCAGACGATCATCCTGGCTGCGATCGTGCCGGCGTGCATGCACTTCTTCGGCGTGTTCATGCAGGTTCATCTCGAAGCCAAGAAGTCAGGCCTGAAAGGATTGCCGGCGGAGGAACTGCCGAAGGCGGCGAAAGTCCTCCGCGAGGGATGGCAGACGATAATGCCGCTTGCAGCCTTGCTGATCGTGCTGTTCTCCGGGTTCACGCCCTATCTGGCGGCGTTCTGGGGCATCACAGCCTGTCTCGTGGTCGGCGCCTCGCGGGTGCCCGTCATTACTCTCGGCTTCCTGGCCGCCATCGCGGCAGGCATTGCAACCGGCATGCTCACGCAACTCGTCTTCGTGGGGCCGGTGCTTGCCTTCGTGCTGGCGTTGCTGGTCTATACCTATCTCAGAAGCGAAGCCGGCAAAGCCGTGGTGTTCGATCTCATCGACGCCTTCGTGATCGGTGCGAAATACGCCATCGGCGTGGGTGCCGCGGCGGCGACCGTCGGCATCATCGTGGGCATCGTCACGCTGACGGGCGTAGGCTTCAAGATCTCCTTCATCGTCACATCCTTTGCAGCCCAACTGGCGCAAGGCTTCGTGGATCTCGTCCCGGCCGGTCTCGCCAATCTGAATGCCATGACGCTGTTCTTCACCCTGCTGATGACGGCGATCGTCTGCATCCTTTTGGGCTGCGGCGTGCCGACAACGGCAAACTACATCATCATGGTCACGGTTGCGGCGCCGGCGCTCGGGCTCCTCGGCGTTCAGCCGCTCGTGGCGCATTTCTTCGTGTTCTATTACGGGGTGCTCGCCGACATCACGCCGCCCGTGGCGCTGGCAGCCTATGCGGGGGCCAGCATGGCGGGCGCTGACCCGTTCAGGACCGGCAACACGGCCTTCCGCCTCGGTCTCGGCAAGGTGCTGGTGCCGTTCGTCTTCGTCTATGGACCGGCCATGCTCCTCGTCACGCCCGAGTTCACGTGGCCGGGCTTTCTGTTCGTCACGGGCGGTGCCATCGTCGGCATCATGTTCCTGTCGGCGGCCTTTGCAGGCTACGGGCTGACGGTGATGCGGGCCTGGGAGCGCTGGCTCATCGGCCTTGCGGCCCTGCCGATCATTGCGCCCGATCCGGAGACGACCCTGATCGGCCTTGCCATGGCGGCTCCTGTGGTCGTGTCCCAGGTGCTCAAGGGGCGGGCCGCCGCAGTGCCGAAGCCGGCCTGACATTCGAACTGCGGCGGGACCCGACCGCGAGAACCTGAACCATTCGGCGGCGCTTCCGTTGTTCTTTGTTGATTGAAGGACCACAGGAGAGCCGCATGGTCGATTACCGGAAGCTGTTGGATGCATTCATCGGAGCCATCGGCCGCCCCGATCAGCAGAGTTCGGGCCAACCGGCTCAAGCGGGCATGCGGCAGCAGGTCGAGAGGAGCGTGACCCAGGTCACAGGCCAGTCGCCCGATCAACTCCTGCAGAAGGCCAAAGATTTCGCCACGCAGCATCCCGGCCTGACCCAGACGGCTCTCGTCGGCTTGGCCGGGCTCCTGTTCAGGGGGCGCAAGAAGAGCAAGCTCACCGGCAATCTGGTTAGGCTCGGCGGGCTCGCGGTGATTGGCGGCCTGGCCTACAAGGCCTATCAGAACCAGCAGAGCGTTAAGGGCTCCGCCACCGGCGGGGCAGGCGACGCGACCGTTCCGACCATGGGCGGAGTACAGGCAGTCGCGGCTGAAACTCTTTCATCCCAGACGGACCAAACGGTCGAGCAGTCCGCCCTCAGCGTGCCGGAAACGTCGCGCTTCCACCCGGTGTCCCAGACCGAAGACGACGCGCTTCTCTTCCTGCGCACCATGGTGGCGGCTGCAGCCGCCGATGGCCATATCGACGAGGCGGAACGTTCTCGAATCACGAAAGGGTTGACCGAAGCAGGCATCGACCCGGATTCCACCCGCTGGCTCGAAACCGAAATGGCCTCGCCGGCCGATGTGGAGGAGCTTGCTGCCAATGTGAACGACCCGGAAATGGCCGCTCAGGTCTATTCGGCCGCCCGCATTGCCATCGATCCCGACACGATCCAGGAGCGCGAGTTTCTCAACCAGCTGGCCGAGGCTCTCGATCTCGATCCGGTTGTGCGATCCCAGATCGACGACACGGCCGGTGCGCTGAGCTGAAGAAGCCGTATCGGCTTCAGAGAGGCGAGGTTTTGCCTAAGGACCTGATGGTCTGGTACTTCACCGTGGTCTGCCTGCCACTTCCTTCCTCGTAGCGCTTGGCCAGCACGAAGCCGAGATCGGGCGAGTACAGGTCCGTCACTTCGGATGTGACTTTGCCCTCGGCATTGAGGTAGCGGTTGCGCACGATCAGCACGTTGTAGGAGCAGGAGCCGAGCTGGAACTGCTCCTGGCCTGTCACCGTGAGTTCGAGAGAGACGAGGGCCCCCACTTTGTCGGGTTGAGCCAACGCATAGGTGATGGCGCGGCGAGCCTTCAACTCGAGAGGGAACACGGTTCGCAGATCGGACACGGGAATGTTGATGCTCCGCGCCGTGTCGTCGAAGCGGCTGATCGGGAAGAAGCCCCGGTAGTAGACGACGTGCTGCTTCTTCCCGCTCGGGTAGGAATTCACCACGTGGACGAAGTGGTTGGGAGCTGGCCGAACCTCGGCGGTGGTTCCCTGCTGCTCCAATATGAAGCCAAGCTTTGCCGTCTGCGCCGTCGGGCAGTCGTTGGCATGAGCCTGAGAGGCCAGCATGGCTGTGATGGTCAGGAAAAGGGCGGATCGAAGCATCGTCAGCTTACACAGCGGGAGGAGAACTGCATGGCGCAAGACCATCTGCTCCTGCAATATCATAACGAATGATGGTTCGCCAGCAGGGGGCGCGGGCTCCCCTCAGAAGCTTTGCGGAAAGTTTCTCCTCAAGAGAGGACGACTTTCGTCAAAGGGATGGTTGATCTCCGCACCCGCTCCGGATCAAATACCCGTCAACTCGGTCACCGATCTCCAAAGGACATGAAGAATGGCTGATAGGCCTCACCGTCGCACCCCCGATCAGCTTCGCTCACGGCTCTGGTTCGATAACCCGGACAACCCGGGCATGACCGCGCTCTACCTGGAGCGCTACCTGAATTTCGGCCTCACGGGCAAGGAACTGCAGGGCAAGAAGCCGATCATCGGCATTGCGCAGACCGGGTCCGATCTGTCCCCCTGCAACCGGCATCATCTGGATCTCGCCAAGCGCGTGCGTGACGGCATCACGGCCGCCGGCGGCGTGGCCTTCGAGTTCCCGTGCCACCCGATCCAGGAGACGGGCAAGCGCCCGACCGCCTGCCTCGATCGCAACCTCGCCTATCTTTCTCTCGTCGAGGTGCTCTACGGCTACCCGCTCGACGGCGTCGTGCTGCTCACCGGCTGCGACAAGACCATGCCGGCCTGCATCATGGCTGCCGCCACTGTGAACATTCCGGCGATCTCGCTCAACGTCGGCCCCATGCTGAACGGCTGGCATCACGGCGAGCGCACAGGCTCAGGCACCATCGTGTGGAAGGCGCGTGAGCGCCATGCGGCAGGCGATATCGATTATCAGCAGTTCATCGACATCGTCGGCTCGTCGGCCCCATCCGTCGGCCATTGCAACACCATGGGCACCGCCTCCACGATGAATGCGCTCGCCGAGGCGCTCGGCATGTCGCTGCCGGGTTCGGCCGCCGTGCCGGCTCCCTATCGCGAGCGCGGCCAGATGGCCTACGAGACGGGCAAGCGCATCGTCGACATGGTGTGGGAGGACCTGAAACCCTCCGACATCATGACCCGCGAGGCGTTTGAGAACGCCATCGTGGCCAATGCGGCCATCGGCGGCTCCACCAATGCGCCGGTCCATATCAATGCAATCGCCAAGCATATTGGCGTTCCGCTCGACAACAGCGATTGGGAGCGGATCGGTTTCGAGATCCCGCTGCTCGTCAACGTGCAGCCCGCGGGCGAATATCTCGGCGAGGAGTATTTCCGCGCCGGCGGCCTGCCAGCCGTGATGGCCGAACTCATCGGCGCCGGCAAGATCCACGAGGACGCGATCACCTGCACGGGCACGACCATCGGCGAGAACTGCCGCGGCAAGCACACCTGGGATCATGACGTGATCCGCTCCTACGACAATCCGTTGAAGGAGAAGGCGGGCTTCCTCAACCTCAAGGGCACGCTGTTCGATTCCGCGATCATGAAGACGAGCGTGATCAGCCCGGAATTCCAAGAGCGCTATCTCAACAACCCGGAGGATCCGAACGCCTTCGAGGGGCGTGTGGTCGTGTTCGACGGCCCGGAGGATTACCATCACCGCATCGACGATCCGTCGCTTAACATCGACGAGCACACGATCCTGATCATGCGCGGCGCAGGCCCTGTGGGTTATCCCGGAGCCGCCGAGGTGGTGAACATGCAGCCGCCGGGCGCACTGATCAAACGGGGCGTTCTCTCTCTGCCGTGCATCGGTGATGGCCGGCAGTCCGGCACGTCCGGCACGCCGTCGATCCTCAACGCATCGCCCGAGGCCGCCGTCGGCGGCGGGCTGGCGCTGCTGCAATCGGGCGACCGCATCCGCATCGACCTCAACAAGCGCAGTGCCGACATTCTCCTGTCCGCAGAGGAATTGGAGAAGCGCCGCGCCGATCTCGAGGCGCGGGGCGGCTATGCCTATCCGGCGAGCCAGACGCCGTGGCAGGAGATCCAGCGCTCCATGGTCGATCAGCTCTCCGAGGGCATGACCCTGAAGCCCGCCGTGAAGTACCAGAAGGTCGCCCAGACCTTCGGTGTGCCGCGCGACAACCACTAGCGAGCAGCGAGGGCAGTCATGAACAGGCTTCAAGGAAAGACCGCCCTCGTGACGGCGGCCGGGCAGGGGATCGGACGCGCCATTGCAGAGGCGTTCCTCCGCGAGGGCGCGACGGTCTGGGCGACGGACCTCGACGTGGCGAAGCTGGAGGGGCTTGAGAATGCGCAGAAGCGCAGGCTCGACGTTCTCTCAAGCACCAGTGTCGAGCAGCTCGTCAGCGAGGCGGGATCTTTCGACATCCTCGTCAATGCGGCGGGCTTCGTGCATCACGGCACCATCCTCGAGTGCTCCGACAGGGATTGGGATTTCTCCTTCGACCTGAACGTGCGGTCCATGCACCGCACGATTCGTGCGGTGCTGCCGGGCATGCTGGAGAAGGGCCGCGGCTCGATCGTCAACATCGCGTCCGGGGCGTCCTCCGTACGCGGCATTCCCAACCGCTATGTCTACGGCACCACCAAGGCGGCGGTGATCGGCCTCACCAAGGCCGTGGCGGCCGATTTCATCAAGCGCGGGGTCCGGGCGAATGCCATCTGCCCCGGCACGATCCAGTCGCCGTCGCTGGACGAGCGGATCGCCGCTCAGGCCGAGAGCACCGGCCAGAGCCTGGACACCGTGCGCCAGGCCTTCATCGACCGCCAGCCCATGGGCCGGCTCGGAACGGCGGAAGAGGTGGCTGCGCTCGCCGTGTATCTCGCGTCCGATGAAGCGAGCTACACGACCGGGCACATTCATCTGGTCGATGGCGGGTTCGCGCTTTGATTTCGCTCTTCACGGGCAAAGACGAGTGTCATCCCCGGCGAGCGTCAGCGAGGGAAGGGGATCCACGATCACGCTCAGCGCCATGGATTCCCTTCCCCTGCGATGGCTGCGCCATCTCCGGCCGGGAATGACACCCTCCCTCGTCAGGGCCGGGCTTGTCCCGGCCATGCACGTTTTAGAGGCATGAAGACGTGGATCCCCGGAACAAGTCCGAGGATGACGAATAGGCGACGTCACGAAAGAACAATCGTTATAGCTGCCGCCCCTTGTATGGCGTCTCCGGCACCGGCGTCAGCGGTCCCTTGCCCTCGACCCATGAGACGATGTTGTCGGCCACGAGCTTGCCCATGGCGTTGCGGGTATGCACGGAGGCGGATGCGATATGGGGCAGCAGCACCACGTGCTCCATGTCGATCAGCTCCTGCGGCACGCGGGGTTCATCCTCATAGACGTCGAGGCCTGCGCTGAGAATGGTTCCGGATCTGAGGGCTTCGATCAGCGCCTGCTCGTCCACGACGGTACCGCGCGCCACGTTGATGAGTACGCCATTGGGCCCGAGAGCCTTCAGCACATCCGCATTGATCAGATGGCGCGTCGAGGCGCCGCCCGGCGTGATGACGATCAGCACGTCGCAGGCCTCCGCGAGGCCGGTGACCGTTGGGTAATAGGTGTAGGCGACATCATCCTGCTGCGTGCGCCCATGATAGGCGATGCTCACGTCGAAGCCCGCCAGGCGTCGCGCGATGGCCTTGCCGATGCGCCCGAGGCCGACGATGCCGACCTTCCGCCCGCGCAAGGTGGTCGAGAGCGG
Source organism: Microvirga lupini (assembly GCF_014191055.1). Classification (GTDB taxonomy): domain Bacteria; phylum Pseudomonadota; class Alphaproteobacteria; order Rhizobiales; family Beijerinckiaceae; genus Microvirga; species Microvirga lupini_A. The sequence continues at coordinate 96,249 of NZ_JACHWB010000010.1, read as the reverse complement.
GAAGGAGGCTTTCAGCCATTGTCCTTCACGCAGATAGCGGTCGGCCTGCGGAATCTTGCGCAGGGTCGCCAGCAGCAGGCCGAGGGTGAGGTCGGCCACCTCGTCGTCGAGCACGCCGGGCGTATTGGTGACGACGATGCCGCGCCGGGCTGCTTCCGCCGCATCCACGTTGTCGTAGCCGACGCCGAAGCTTGAAATGATCTCCACGTTCGGCAGCCGGTCGAGGAGCGAAGCCTCGAGGCGGCCATAGAGAGTGCTGGTGGCAACGCCGCGGATGCGCGGCCCGACCTCCTTCAAAAAAGCCTCCTGATCCGGCTGCTCCCACAGGCGGTGCAGCGTGCAGGCTTTCTCCAGCGTCTCGACGACGATCGGCATCATCGGCGCGGTCATCAGGATATCGGTGCGGCTCATGGCGTTTCCTGTTGCGGTCTGTGATCAGGGGATGGCGCAGCGTGCGGCGGCACCGCGGCGCAGGGCCTCGTCGATGGTCCTGGCCTGCTGCTGGAGCGCGGTCTTCACATCCTGGGGCAGGTCGAGCCAATGGCACCCGCGCAAGGCCGCCTCCAGGGCATAGAGAGCGTTCAGGCTGACCTGACGGGGCAGCATGAACTTGAGGCGCCGATAGGCTTCGACGGCACCAATGGAGCGAAGCTCGCCGGCAGTCCGAATGCCGACCTCCCTCAGCCAGCCCTGCGTGACGGGACCGATGCCGGGCAGGCTATCGACGGGGGAATCGCTCATGAAGAGGTCTCCGGCTGGGTTCGTTTCGTGCGTTCGCGGGACAGCAAGTAGAGCCCCGATGCGATCACGATTCCAGCCCCGACGAAGGTCCAAGAATCGGGCCAGTCGCCGAACACGATATAGCCCAGGGCGAGCATCCAGATGATCTGGCTGTAGATGAAGGGCGCCAGGATCGCCGCCGGGGCCCGGGCATGGGCGAGAACGAGCAGCCAGTGTCCGAACCCTCCGTAGAAACCTGTGCTGGCCAGCAGGAACCAGACCAGCGGCGAGGACGGCGTGGACCAGACCCAGGGCAGCACCGGCGTGAGGAACACGATGCCGGCGACGCTCGAATACAGGGTTGTGGTCGCAACCGAATCGCTCGATGCGAGCATCTTGGTCACGATGTTGTAGAAGGCATAGGCCACCGAGCCGGCCAGCGACAGCAGGGCCGCGGGATGCATGGTGCCGAGTCCCGGCCGTGTGATCACGAGAATGCCGACGAACCCGACTGCGATGGCCGTCAGGCGCTGCCAGCCGATGCGTTCCCCCAGCATGGGCGCCGCCAGCAGCGCCACCAGCAGGGGCGTCGCGAAGATGATCGACTGCGTCTCGACCAGCTGCAGGTACTTCAGGGCGAGGAAGTTGCAGAAGGTGGAAGCGAGGAGCAGAAAGGAGCGCAGGAGCTGAAGGGGGAGGCGGCGGGTCCTCAGCGCTCCCGGCTGGGTTCGCGGGTTGATGACCATGAAGGTGAGCACGGCCGCCGACATGTAGCGGGCCCAGACCGTCACCATGGGGTCGACCGATTGGTTCACCCATTTGGCCGTGGCATCGAGACAGGAGAAGCAGAACAGTGCCGTGCACATGAGCGCGATGCCGATCATGCGGTTCTGGCGCTGCAACACCGGCTTGGTTTGGGACGTGGAGATGCTATCGGCCATCAATCGATGGTAGCGGTAGAATGATGTCGACGCGAATACCCGCAGCGCACGTCCCTCGTGCGCAGCAGGCAGGGGTGAGGCGTGCCCTGTCTAGGCCGTTGCGGCGAGTTCCGGCTCGCTGGCTTCCAGGCCATCGACCTCATCGTCGGTCTCGAACCCGGTCTGGTCGGCACCGGTGATGCCGGCCAGGTTCTTGGCGGCGCGGCGCAGGAGCTTGCGCAGGCGCTTGCGGTCCTTGTTGTCGAAGCCCTGGAGCAGCTCGCCCTCGACTTCTTCCCAGAGAGCGTCGATAGCGGCGGCCTTGCGCTTGCCTTCCTTGGTGAGCTTCACACGCACGACCCGGGCATCGCCCGGCTCCGTGTGACGCTCCACCAGCTTGAGGGCGGACAGGCGCGAGACGGTCTTGGAGGCGGTCGGCGGGCGCACCCGCAGGATGGCCGCCAGCTCGCCCATGGTCATGGGGCCGGAATTGCCCAGCGCCTGGAGCACCTGCTCCTGGCCGGCGAAGAGGCCGAGTTCGGAGAGCTTGTCGCCTGTGCGGCTTCGATGCAGGCGCGAGGCTTGAACCAGAGCCCATCCGACGCTCTTGATGCCCGGATGCTTGTTGTCGGTATCCATGGTCCCTCGCTGCTGAAAGCGTTGCCTCGCATACCATGCGCACGACTCATGACGGTACGATGACAAGCCGGCTCATTATTCACAGGCTAAGAGAAAAACTCTCCTCATCGCTCCGGCGTGAGAGCGCTTTCGTGCCAGCGGCGCAGCAGCAGATGGCTGATGCCGGCCAACAGGAGGTAAAGGGCGATCCCGGTCAGGGCCAGGAGCACGAGGGCCGCAAAAAGGCGGGGGATGTTGAGGCGGTACTGGCTCTCGATGATGCGATAGGCCAGCCCCGAGCCTGCACCGGCGGAACCCGCTGCCATCTCGGCCACCACGGCGCCGATGAGCGAGAGCCCGCCGGCGATTCGCAAGCCCGCCAGGAAGGCCGGAAGGGCCGCCGGACGGCGCAGATACCACAGGGCCTTGAGCCGTGACCGAAAGCGCGCAAGCGGCCTGCGCGATGCAGGGGCGCCATAAAGAGCGAACAGCTCCATCAGGTTGCGGTCGACCGATTGAAGGCCAAGCATCGTGTTCGACAGAACCGGAAAGAAGGCGACGAGCCAGGCGCAGGCGAGAACCGCCACATCCTGCGGCATGTAGATCAGGAGCAGCGGCGCGATGGCGATGACCGGCGTGACCTGCAGCACGACCGCGAAAGGATAGAGCGAATACTCGACGATCCGCGACAGGCTCAAGGTGACGGCGAGCAGGACGCCGCCGAGCACGGCTAACGCGAGACCAAGAAGCGTTGTCTTCAGAGTCGTCAGCAGCGAAGCCTCCAAAAGCGGCCAGTCGGCCACCATGGTGGTGACGATGAGACTCGGGGCCGGCAGGATGTAGGGTGGAAGGCCCTGCAGGCGCACGATGGCTTCCCAGAATCCGATTGCAGCCGCAAAGACAGCGAGCGGTAGGACAAGCTTCAAGCGATTGGAGGGTGCTGCCATCACGCGCGCGCCTCCGCATCCTGCGCCATGAGGATCTGCGAGATCTCTCCGCACAGGGCCGCGTAGCGGGCGCTGGTGCGAAACTCCTTCGCGCGCGGCCCTGGAATGTCTCCGGCGATTTCCGCGACGATGCTGCCGGGGCGCGGGGACATGATGGCGATGCGGCTCGACAGATAGGCGCTCTCATAGATGGAGTGCGTCACGAACACGATAGTGCAGCCGAGTTCGCTTTGCAGCCTGAGAAGATCGTCGTTCAACTTGAACCGCGTGATCTCGTCGAGGGCCGCAAAGGGTTCGTCCATGAGCAGCAGGCGCGGCTTCAAGGACAGCGCGCGCGCAATCGACACGCGCATCTTCATGCCGCCCGACAGCTCGCGCGGATAGGCTTTCGCGAAATCCTGTAGGCCGACGAGAGAGAGGCTCTCGGCGATGCGCTCCTGCGCGTCCCGCCGCGACAGGCCGCGCAAGCGCAGCGGCAGCCAGACATTGTCCGCCACATTGGCCCAGGGCATGAGCGTCGGCTCCTGAAACACGAAGCCGATTTCGCCACGGTGATCCTCATGAGCAGAGCCTGGCCAGGTCACGCGTCCCGTGGTCGGCTGGGCCAGTCCGGCGATGAGGCGCAGCACCGTGGATTTCCCGCAACCGGAAGGGCCGAGGAGAGACACGAACTCGCCCGTACGAACGACGAGATCAAAGCCGGCAAGCGCCGTCACGCCACTGGCGAAGACCTTGCTGACGCCATGCAGGGAAACGAGCTTGGATGCGGGCGCGTTCATCGGATGCGGCAGCGCCGTGTCAGCCGGCACCGCACTCCTCTACTTCTTGAGATTCAAGCCCACGCCCTTGTTCACGAACTGGAGCGTATAGGCTTTCCGGTAGTCGAGATCCGGCTTGAAGAGACCGGCCTTCACCATCTTGTCGAAGAAGTCTTTCATGCGTGCATCGGACATGGCGCCGATGCCGAGCGTTTGCGCATCGCTGGAATCGACGATGCCGTACTCCTTCATCTTGGCATGGGAGTAAGTCAGCAGCTCGTCGCTCATCTCCGGGTTGTCGCGCTTGATGAGGTCCTTTGCCTTCGTGTTGTCGCCATAGAGATAATTGTACCAGCCGATGGTCGAGGCATCGACGAAGCGCTGCACGAGGTCGGGATTTTTCTCCACCACCTCGCGACGCGTCTCGACCGTGGTGGAATAGGTGCTGAAGCCGTAATCGGCGAGCAGGAACACGTTGGGCTTGAAGCCTGCGGCCTTCTCGATGGTGAGCGGCTCCGACGTGACATAGCCCTGCTGCACAGCCCGCTTGTTCGCGATGAAGGGGGCCGGATTGAAGCCGAAGGGCTTCACCTGCTCGTCCTTGAAGCCGTGCTCGGCCTTCATCCACTGGAAGAACGTAGCGACCGCATCCTTAGACAAAAGAATGTCGTTGGATGTCTTCAGGTCCGCGAAGGTGTCGAGCCCCTGGCCGGGATGGCTCAAGAGCACCTGCGGCTCCTTCTGGAAATGGGCCGCCACCACGATGGTCGGGATGTCCTTCTCCGCGGCCGAGAAAGCCTGGATCATGCTGCCGCCCATGTAGAAGTCGAGCTTGCCGACGGTCATGAGCATGCGGTTGCTGGCGCGTGGACCGCCCGGCACGATGGTGACCTTCAGGCCGTGTTTCTCGTAAGTGCCGTCGGCCAGCGCTTGGTAATAGCCGCCGTGCTCGCCCTGCGCGAGCCAGTTGGTGCCGAAGGTCACTTCCGTCAGCGGCTGCTGTGCCAGGGCGCTTCCCGAGCCCCAGGCGAGACTGGCCGCCAGTGTCCCTGCCACCAAAGCCTTCAGCGTCATGCGCATTCACTCCGTCGCCCGGCCCCTTGCCAGCCTTGTCCGCTTCTGCGCGGTTCGGCGGAGCTTGGCAAGGTCCGTAGCGTCAGGAGGGGTTTCTGAGGCGGATCATTCCACGAACCAGGGATAAGTCCAGGTTTCCGTCAGGGCCCGGTTGCCGGCGCGCAGGAAGGCGCGCAGGTCCGTGGACTGGCCCGGCTCCAGCCGAATGTCGATGGCGGCGCGGAACCCGTCGATGTGGGGGTTCGGCATGAGGAAGGTGTTGGTGATCTGGCCTGTGGAGGTTGAGGGGACCAGCTGCACCTGCTCCGGCGCGCTGAAGTAATAGGACAGGTCGCCTCCGGCGAAGTCGACGATGAAGCGGCGATGCCGGGGATCGCTGGGCGCGTTCGAACCGCTGGCGCGCGGGGGCGTCTGGAAGGTGTTTACCGCCTTTCCGCCGGGATGCATGGCGCCGATCGCCGCTGCGGCCCGCAGGCGATAGGAGATGACGACCTCCTGGCCCGGCTCGTAAGGCCGGTTCGGCTGCCAATAGGCGACGATGTTGTCGTGTGTCTCGTCCCCTGTCGGGATCTCGACCAGCTCGACCCAGCCTTCACCCCACTGGCCGACGGGCTCGACCCAATAGCCGGGGCGCAGATGGTAATGGGCCTCCAAGTCCTGGTAGTGCTCGAATACGCGGTCGCGCTGCATCAGGCCGAAACCGCGCGGATTGTTGTCGCTGAAGGACGAGATCGCCTTCTTGGCGGGGTTGCGGATGGGGCGCCAGATCCACTCACCGGCGCCCGACTGCATGAGCAGGCCGTCGGAATCGTGCAGCTCCATCCGGAAATCGTCGGTGGGCTTCCGGTCGTTCTCGCCCTCGAAATACATGGAGGTGAGGGGGGCCAGTCCCACATTGTTCAAGGTCTGTCGCGGGAACAGCGTGGCCGTGACGTCGATGTTCGTCTCCTTCGACGGATAGACATCGAACCGGTAGGCGCCGGCCACCGACGGACTGTCGAGGAGGGCGAAAATCACCGCGCGATCGTCGTTCGGCTTCGGCATCTCCACCCAGAACTCGCGGAAATGCGGAAACTCCTCCGCCTCGCCGCCTTCCACGTTGATGGCAAGCCCCCGGGCCGAGATCCCGTATTTCTGGCCGGCCCCCAGGAACCGGAAATAGCTCGCACCCAGGAAGGCGATGAGCTCATCCATCACCTTCGGGTCGTTCAACGGGTAGTGCAGCCGGAAGCCGGCGAAGCCAAGGTTGACTGGGAGCGGCCGCTCGATCTTGTTGCGGCCGTAGTCAAACAGTTCCCGCTGGTAGGGCACCGGGGTCGGTACGCCGTCGCGGATGATGTTCACCGTCACCGGACGCGGGTAGAGGAAGCCGAGATGAAAAAGCTGCATCCGGAACGGGCCGCTGCCCGAGGCGAGCAGGGCTCTGTCCGGCCGGAAGCGAATATCGCGATACTCGTCGAAGCTGAGCCGGTTCAGGGGCTCCGGCAGCTGGGAGGGAGGGGCCTCGAAGGGAGCGGTCGACAGCTCGCGGGCCCGGCGCACCACGTCCTCGTAGCGGAACGGCGTGGGCTGCGGCACCCCGTTCTGCTGCGCGAAGGCCCTGCTTGATGCGGACAGCGCCGTGGCAGCGAGCAGGCTTTGCAGGAGGGTGCGGCGGGACAGGTTCGTCATGGTGATGAAGCGTTCTCGTTTTGGAAGAAGCCAAGCGCTGGAGCCGGGAAATATGGGGCCGGAGCCTCCATCCGTGTAGCTCGGCCGCTTAATGGAAGCTGAATGGTGATGCGGGCAAGACACAGGTCTCGGCAGGGTTAAAAAAATCCTCGGGGAGGGCTCAAAAACTCTTGTGATCCCCGGTGAATATGCTTATCTCCCGCTTGCCCAATTTCGCACGTGCCTGTGGTCGTGTGTCGGTTGGTGGGCATCCGGACAAGAGGCCGGACAGCCGCCCGAGAGCGCTCTAGCTCTCGATACCCCTAACCGGCAGCCGGAGGCGAAAACCGGCGCACCCCGTTCTCAACGGGGGACGCGACTTAAAGCAACGACGAACGGGCTTTTTTGGTCTCGTTGGCCCTCCAAAGGTCAGCACCGAAGAGGCTTGTTTATCATTGCCAGGCGTGCGGATGGAGTATCCCCATCCAATCCAAGGCAGCATCGTCGGGTGAAGAGCCCATCGCGCTTCTCGTGTCTCCATCGCACGAAGCGGGATGCCATCTTCCCTCGCTGACGCCGGACGGCAGGACATCCTGATCGTCTGAACTTCAATCCGGAGGCTTGAAGACCTCCATTGAACCTTTGGTGGGGAGAGCGCCATGACTCAGCGCATCCGTGAATTTCTGCGCAACCGACGTGAGGATGGCCCGTGCGTGGTCGTCGACCTCGAGGTCGTGCGCGACAACTACTCGAAGTTTGCCCGTGCGCTCCCCGACACGCGTGTCTTCTACGCCGTGAAGGCGAACCCGGACCCGCAGGTGCTGAAGCTCCTGGCCGAGCTCGGCTCGTGCTTCGACACGGCCTCCGTGGTCGAGATCCAGCTTGCGCTGGATGCCGGCGCGACGCCTGAGCGCATCTCCTTCGGCAACACGATCAAGAAGGAGCGCGACATCGTTCGCGCGCTCGAGCTTGGCGTGCGCCTTTATGCGGTCGACTGCGAGGTCGAGGTCGAGAAGATCGCCCGTGCGGCTGTCGCGGCTGGCATCGAGGCTTCCGACGTGAAGGTGTTCTGCCGCATCCTGTGCGACGGCGCCGGCGCCGAGTGGCCGCTCTCCCGCAAGTTCGGCTGCGTGCCTGAGATGGCCGTGGACGTGCTGGAGCATGCCTATCGTCAGGGCCTCGAGGCTTACGGCGTGTCGTTCCACGTGGGCTCGCAGCAGCGCAACACGGAAGCCTGGGATCAGGCTCTCGGTTCCGCCTCGGCGATCTTCCGTGAATGCGCCGATCGCGGCATCCACCTGTCGATGGTCAATCTCGGCGGCGGCTTCCCGACCAAGTACCTGAAGACCGTTCCGCAGGTTGAGGCTTATGGCGAGTCGATCTTCCGCGCGCTGTCGAAGCATTTCGGCAACCGCATCCCGGAGACGATCATCGAGCCGGGCCGCGGCATGGTGGGCAATGCAGGCATGATCGAGGCCGAAGTCGTCCTGATCTCGAAGAAGAGCCAGGACGAGGACGAGGTGCGCTGGGTCTATCTCGACATCGGCAAGTTCGGCGGTCTCGCCGAGACGATGGACGAGTCGATCCGCTACCCGATCCTCAGCGAGCGCGACCACGACCGCAAGGTGCCGTGTGTGCTCGCCGGTCCGACCTGCGACTCGGCCGACGTTCTCTACGAGAAGGAGCCTTACCCGCTCCCGGTCTCGCTGGAGATCGGCGACAAGGTGCTGATCGAAGGCACGGGTGCCTACACGACCACCTACTCGGCGGTCGCGTTCAACGGCTTCCCGCCGCTGAAGTCCTACGTGATCTAGCTCACGTCCCGCCTGCCTCGGTGATTTGAGGCAGGCACCAACCTCACAGAAGTTGTCCCGGACGGCTTGTTCAGCTTGAGCAAGTGCGAGGGCTGTCGCTCACCCCACGAGTCTTGGGAGGCCACGGCCATGATCACGATTCGCGAAGAAACCTTCCTCGATGTCGAGGCGCGCGAGGCGCTGCTCGATGCCTGCTTCGGGCCCTCCCGGTTCCAGAAGACCTGCGAGCGCCTGCGCGAAGGCAGGCTGCCGGCCGACGGCCTGTCGCTCGTCATCGACCGCGATGGCGAGATCATCGGCACGGTGCGCCTGTGGCACATCTCCGCCGGTCCGAACCGCGCGGCGCTGATGCTCGGCCCCATCGCCATCGATCCGTCCGTGCAGAGCCTCGGACTCGGCGGAAAGCTCATGCGCGACGCGCTCAAGCGTGCCGGTCAGCTCGGCCACAAGGCGGTGCTGCTGGTGGGCGACGCGCCTTATTACGAGCGTTTCGGCTTTTCGACGGACAAGACCGGTTCGCTCTGGCTGCCGGGCCCTTACGAGCGCAACCGCTTCCTTGCGCTGGAGCTCGAAGAGGGCTCTCTCGACGGTGCGCGCGGGCTTGTTTCCGCAACCGGAGCCCTTGAGCAGAAGCCCGATCTCGGCGCTCTCGTGGCCGCTGCCGCGCAGGGTACATTGCCGGGCATGCGTTCGGCTTTCTAAAGCTGTCTAACCTTCCGAGGGCTGCAAACGTGCAGTTCTCGGATTGGGCAGCACGAAGGTCACGGCAGCCGCTGCGATCATGTAGGATGCAAACCCCAAGCAGATCGCCTCAAGCGTCACTCCCGCATCGAACAGAACGCCAATGGCGCCCGGCGTCGCGGCGGATGCCACCACCATGATCGCGCCCGCAAGCGCGCGAATCTTGCCGAGATGCGTTGTGCCGAACAGTTCGGCGAGAACCGCTGCAATCACCACATTGGTGCAGCCCGAGGTGAGGCCGATCAGGCCGAAGAACACGAGCGGCAGATAGGGGGCATCGAACGTGGCAAGAGCGATGGAAGCCGCCGTCATGCCAGTGAGATAGAAGTGACTGAGGCGCACGGCGCCGAATCGGTCGACGAAGCTGCCGGCGCTCATGGCGACTACGACGGAAATCAGTGCAAAGAGCGTGATGCTGCTGGCAAGCAGTTCCAGCGACCAACCCTTTACATCCGCGATGAAGCGTTGGTGGAAGAAATAAGCCGTCATGATAGCCGGATAGCCGATCATGGTGGGAATGAGCGCGAGAAAGCGCCAGTCGCGCAAGATGTCGCGCCAGCGCGGACCGGCATCGCCTGAAGCCTTTGCCCTTGCCGTCGCAGCGAGATCCGGATTCTTCGTCTTGAGAAGAAAACCGAGCAGCCAGCCGACGGCCAGTGCCGCGACGATCACGAGCGCGGCGATGCGCCATGTGCCGGTCCATCCGAAGGCTGCGATCAGCGCGAGGGCGATGGCCGGAAGGGTGGCTTCGCCGGCGGGAAAGCCGAGCGTCGCCACGCCCAGGGCCCTGCCGCGCACGCCCTCATGCAGACGCGCGGTGCTCATCACGCCCGCATGGCTGAGCATGCCCTGGCCGAAGAGGCGCAAGGCGAACAGGCTCAGGCCCAGCACCAGAAGGTTGGGCGCCAACGACAGGCTGATCGCCGCCGCCGTCAGGCCAAGCATGGCCGTTGTCGCATAGAGCCTGATATCGACCCGGTCGATGACGCTGCCGACCCAGATCATCAGGAGACCGGAGGATAGGGTCGCGACGGAATAGATCGAGCCGAAGGCCCCGTGCGTCAGGCCGAAGGCGGCGCGGATGTCCGGGCCCGACAGGGAGATGAAGAAGGTCTGGCCGAAGGAGGACAGGAAGGTGAGGGCAAAGCCGAGGCCGATGATGCGCCAGTAATCTTTGAGAAGTTGGTGAAATTTCATCGGTCGCAGTCGGAAGAAAGACGAAGATCCCTCCAATCATGAAGCTTTGTTGCGCGATGTCGAGAGTGAAATCGGCATGGCTAGGCTGATGCTGTCATCCTGGCTTTGCCATTTGCTGGGAAAGTGCCTTAAAGGGTCAAGACTTGGCCGCAGCCATTGACCCCGGGGGCTCCTCAATCCTAGATGCGCCCGGAACCGTTCAAACCGGAGACATTTCGTCCTGTTCCAGGATTCCGCGAAGGAGAATTACAGATGACCACTTGGCCCGTTCACGGTCGCATCAGCGGCCCCATCGTCATGATCGGCTTCGGCTCGATCGGCCAGGGCACCCTGCCGCTCATCGAACGCCACTTCGATTATGACAAGAGCCGCTTCGTGGTCATCGATCCGCAGGAGAAGCATAAGGAGCTTCTGGATGAGCGCGGCATCCGCTTCATTCAGCAGGCCGTGACCAAGGATAATTACCGCGAGCTGCTGACCCCGCTGTTGACCGCCGGCGGCGGCCAGGGCTTCTGCGTGAACCTCTCGGTGGATACGGGCTCCGTGGACATCATGGAGCTGTGCCGCTCTTTGAACTGCTTCTACATCGACACCGTCAACGAGCCGTGGCCCGGCTTCTATTTCGACAAGAGCAAAGGCCCGGAATCGCGCACGAACTTCGCACTTCGCGAGATCACCATGGCAGCGCGCAAGCGCAATCCAGGCGGCACCACGGCCGTGTCCTGCTGCGGTGCCAATCCGGGCATGGTGTCCTGGTTCGTCAAGCAGGCGCTCGTGAATGTCGCGGGCGATCTTGGGCTGTCCTATGACGAGCCGAAGAGCCGCGAGGATTGGGCGGGTCTGGCGCAACGCGTCGGCGTGAAGGGCATCCACATCGCCGAGCGCGACACGCAGCGCGCCAAGTCCGAGAAGCCGATGGGCGTGTTCGTGAACACCTGGTCGGTGGACGGCTTCGTGTCGGAAGGCCTTCAGCCGGCGGAGCTCGGCTGGGGCACGCACGAGAAGTGGATGCCGGAGAATGCGGGCACCCTCGGCCCCGATGCGCAGGCGATCTACCTGCTCCAGCCCGGCGCCAACACCCGCGTGCGCACCTGGTGCCCGACGCCCGGCCCGCAATACGGCTTCCTCGTCACGCACAACGAGTCGATCTCGATCTCGGATTATTTCACCGTGCGCGAGAACGGGAAGGCCACCTATCGGCCGACCGTTCACTATGCCTATCACCCGTGCAATGAGGCGGTGCTCTCGCTGCACGAGATGTTCGGCAGCGCCGGGAAGTTCCAGGAGACGCAGCACATCCTCGACGAGAACGAGATCGTGGACGGCGTCGACGAACTCGGCGTGCTGCTCTACGGCCACGGCAAGAACGCCTATTGGTACGGCTCACAGCTCTCCATCGAGGAGACGCGCCGGGTGGCGCCTTACCAGAACGCCACTGGGCTTCAGGTGACCTCCGCCGTGCTCGCCGGCATGGTCTGGGCACTGGAAAACCCCGAAGCCGGCATTGTCGAAGCCGACGAGATGGATTTCCGCCGCTGCCTCGAGGTCCAGCTGCCCTATCTCGGCCCGGTGAACGGCTATTATACCGATTGGACCCCGCTCACCGACCGTCCCGGCTTCTTCCCGGAGGACATCGATTCGTCCGACCCGTGGCAGTTCCGGAACGTGCTGGTGCGGTAAGAGCCGTTCATTGTCATCCTCGGCGGCCGCTATGCGGCCGGGAAGGGGATCCATAACCGGGTGCAATCTGGAATATGGCTTCCCTTCCCCTTCGCTTCGCTCCGGCCGGGAATGACATGTGAGGGATGAGGATGCCCCATTTCGACGAATTCTACGCCAACAAGCTGCGCGGCGGCCTCGGTGTCATCGATGCGGACAGCGTGCTCGACCTGCGGGGCGCTTCGCGGGAAAAGGCGGCTGCCTCGATTCAGGACATGCTGGAGCGCAGCCGCTTCGCCCAGGTGAAATCGGTGGCCATCCGCCTCGACCCTCCGCCGGAGGGCGGGGGCGAGACCCTGTTCCAACCTGTCGGCAAAGCATTGCTCGAGGCCAAGAAGCGCGGCTGGATCGACCGGCTGCAGACCCTGCCGGCACAGGATGGTCTGGGATTCTACGTGGTGCTCGCCGGAAAGCCGGAGCGTGAAGGCTAAGAGCCTGATCAAACACTTCACCTCATCCTGAGGAGCAGCGAAGCTGCGTCTCGAAGGAGGCTCCAGTGCTCTCTGGAACCTCCTTCGAGACGGTCGCTGTGCGACCTCCTCAGGATGAGGTCGGAGAATATTATCGACGGTTTGGCTCAAGCTCTCACGGTTTGGCGCGGGCGCCGGAAGAGGCTGCGCAAGAAACCCGATAGCAGAAGCAGACTGCCCCAGACGGCGATGAAGCCGGCGGCTGCGGAGAGGATGCCCTCCTCCGTAACCGGCACGGCCGGCTCGAACTCGCGGGAGACCGCTTCCAGAATGTCCGTGTCGCCGTCGCGGACCATCAGGGCGATCCGGGAAAAGGAGCCTGTCTCCAGCATCGCCTTGCGGTGCGCCTCGAGGCGATCCAGGCGCTCCACATTGGCCTGCATGGCCGTGCCCTGGCGGCTGACGAAATCGTCCGTATTGGAGCGCAGGCGTGCGATCGCGCTCTCCCGCGTCTCGCCGCTGACCTGCGCGTCCGCATCGAAGCGGGTGATCACCTGCCGCAGCTCGTCCACTGCGCCGCCGAGACGCTGACGGTATTGCTGGGCAAATTCCGGTCCCTGCGAGGCAGTGACTCCACCGAGCAGGCCCAGTCCGAAGGCGATGATGCGGACGATCCGGGACAAGCTCGACCTCCTCAACCGTCAAGAGCGGCGAGGATATCTTGTTCTACCACCTCGTCGAGGGTCTTGGGGATCTTCAGAGCCCTGGTTTTCCGCCCCGGCTCCATCACCAGGATGACCGTCTCGATGCCGGGGCAGCCGGGATCGTTGCAGGCGATCTCGTTGACCGCGAAGGCGGTATCCGGTGATGCTTGCAAAGCCGAGCGGGCGAGTTCCTTCACGCGGTCGACCGCCTGCTTGTCGGGTTTGGGCAGACCAAAGGTCCCCCGCATGAAGGCACCGAAGAGAGCCACCGGCGACCTCATGCGGGCAGGGTCAGGATGCCGGCCTGCCCGTCCTCGCACCCGAAAGCGAGGCGTTTGCCGGCCTTGTCCCAGGCCATGGCCGTGATGCCGCTGCTCTTGACGGCGGGACGCACCAGAAGCTCGGAGGCGTCCGTCAGGCGAATGAGCAGGATGCAGCCGTCCTCGTAGCCCACCGCCAGCACATAGGTATTCGGGTGGAAGGCCACCCGGCTGACCTTGGCGTGTCTGACGCCGCATTCCCGCGGAGCCTTGCCCATCGGACCTTCCTTGGACTCGAAGGGCCAGATGATGGCGGCTTCTGCCCCTGAGGTGGCGAGCCATTTCCCGTCGCCGGACCAGGAGAAGGAGCGCGTCTTCGACGGGTAGCCGCTCATGCGCATGTGGCCCTTGTCGGGAATGAGCCGCCAGCCGTGGAGCGCGTTCTCCTGCATGGAGGTTACCACGAAACGGGCATCCGGCGACCAGGCGACGTCGAGATGAGAGCCCTTCCATTCGAGCCCCTCGGGCTTGGCCTCCACGTTGGGAAACCACAGGGTGGCGCCGTTGTAATGCGAGATCGCCAGCCGGTAGCCCTTGGGCGCGAAGGCGAGGCCGCGGGCCGTGGAGGGCACTTCGAGAGTCTTCTCCCGTCCCTTGTCGTCGCGGGCGATGACGCGCTTGCCCACTCCGTACGCGAAGGCGCCGCCTGCATTGACGGCCAGCGCATCGATCCAGGCGCCCTTGGCCTCCGCCAGGGTCTTGGTGGAGCCGTCAGGGCCCGTGACGGCGACGCGGCCGTCGTCGCCACCGGTGACGAAGCGCTCGCCGTCGCAAGCTCCGACCAGAATCCCCGCATTCGGATGGGCTTCGACGCGATGGGTCTCGCCATCCTTTGCCAGCACGACACCGCCGTCGCCGAGGCCGAAGGCCACCGTGCCCTTAAGCCAGCCGACGGCCGTCACATGGGCGCCCGTATCCACGGAGGTCACGCTTTGAGTCAGAGATGGGGCGGCGCCAGCAGTCATCGCACAATTCCTTCAGATGGGCTGCCCATAGCACAAAACCGCAAAGCGGGGGCAAGATCGTCGTGACGCTGGGGTTGGTCTCTGCCTATGCCCGGAAGAGCTAAGACCTTTGCGTCTTCGACCTCGCGGGACGCCAGACCCATGATGCGCGTTCTTCCATCAGGAGCGACTTTATGCAGATCTTGCCTCTGATTACCCTCATCATCGCGATCACCGCGCCCGTGGGCCTTATGGCCCAGGAGCAGAGCGGCAGCACGCCGACGAGGGAGCTGAAGGCGGCCTGCGAGAGGGACGCCCGCATGATCTACAGGACCGGCGTCAGGACGCTGCCTGAGGTCCGCGAGCAGATGATGGCCGCCCGCAAAGCCCATGTCAGGGATTGCATGGCGAAAGGAGCTGCGGCTGCCGGTTGAGCCGCACTCCTTTCCAGCTTCCCTGAAGCCTGTCAGGCCGCACAGGCGAGGAAACCTTCCCGAATCGCCTTCTCGTTCAGGTCGCGGCCGATGAAGACTACCTTCGAGGTGTGTTTCTCGCCCGGCTTCCACTCGCCCTGCACGTCGCCGTCCAGGATCATGTGAACGCCCTGGAACACGAAGCGCTTCGGCTCGTTCGGGAAAGCCACGATGCCCTTGCAGCGCAGGATGTTCGGCCCCTCGACCTGGGTGAGGTTCGAGATCCACGGCATGAACTTTTCCGGATCCACTTCGCCGTCATGATGTACGGCGACGGATTGCATCTCCTCGTCGTGATGATGGTGGTGGCCCTCTTCCAGGAAGCTCGGTTCGAGTTCCATGATCCGGTCGAGATCGAAGGCCTTGCGGTCGAGCACCTCGGAAATCGGAATGGCTGCGTTCTGCGTACGATGGAGCTTCGCATAGGGATTGATGGCGCGGATGCGGGCCTCAACCTCCTGGAGCTCCTGCTCGGACACGAGATCGATCTTGTTGAGGATGATCACATCCGCGAAGGCGATCTGGTTCTTGGCCTCGGGCGCATCCTTCAGGCGGTCGGACAGCCACTTGGCATCGGCCACCGTCACCACCGCGTCGAGGCGGGCGGTGTCGGACACGTCCTGGTCCATGAAGAAGGTCTGGGCGACGGGCGCCGGATCGGCGAGGCCCGTGGTCTCGACGATGATGGCGTCGAACTTTCCTTTCCGCTTCATCAACCCGTCGAGGATGCGGATCAGGTCGCCACGCACGGTGCAGCAGATGCAGCCGTTGTTCATCTCGAACACTTCCTCGTCGGCGCCGACGACGAGTTCGTTGTCGATGCCGATCTCGCCGAACTCGTTGACGATCACGGCATATTTCTTGCCGTGCTGCTCGGTGAGGATGCGGTTGAGAAGAGTGGTTTTGCCGGCGCCGAGATAGCCTGTGAGGACGGTGACGGGGATCTTGTCGGTCATCGGAGTTCCCAGAAGACTTGAGGTTTGGGTGTCATCCCCGGCGGCCTGCACGGCAGGCCGGGAAGGGGATCCAGATTCCAGTCAAGCCGTCCCTGGATTCCCTTCCCTCGCTGCGCTCGCCGGGAATGACACCGAGCGATTCAGCGATGGGGGCTTTCAGCTCGACAAAGCCGCGCTGAAAGCCCTTATATTGTGTCGCATCATGTCAATGTAAGTGCCGGCAGGGCCGCCAGCCTCCGAGAGCGCATCGGAATAGACCCTGTCGCCGATCTTGGCGCCGGTTTCCTGGGCGATGCGCTCCATCAGGCGAGCGTCGGAGACGTTCTCCACGAAGACGGCGGCGATCGTCTCCCGCTTGATCTGCTGGATGATTCGGGCCACGTCCTTGGCAGAGGCTTCCGACTCGGTCGAGACTCCCTGGGGCGACACGAAGTCGATGCCGTAGGCCGTCTCGAAATAGCGAAAAGCATCGTGGGACGTGATGATCCGGCGACGCTCGGCGGGAATGCTTGCCACCAGGCCTTTCACCTCGGCTTCCAGTTCGTCGAGCTGCTTGAGATAGGCGCTCGCATGGGCCTCGTAAGTGTCCTTACCCGCCGCATCGGCGGCGATCAGCGCATCACGGACATTCGCCACATAGATCTTCGCATTGCCGATGCTCTGCCAGGCATGGGGATCGGATTCGTCATGGCCATGATGGTGTCCATGGTCATGGCCGTCCTCCTCGCCCTTCAGCGGCTTCACGCCCTTGGCGGCTTCCACCCTGGCCGCCTTGGTGCCGGAGGACTTGATGAGACGGTCGATCCAGCCTTCGAACTTCAGGCCGTTCGTGAAAACGATCTTCGCTTCCGTCAGACGGCGGCCATCCGCCGGCGTCGGCGAATACACATGGGCGTCGCCGTTGGGACCAACGAGCGTGACCACGTCGACCCGCTCGCCACCGACGTTGCGCACCATGTCGCCGAGGATCGAGAAGGTGGCGACCACCTTCAGCTTCTCGGCCGTCTGAGCGGCTGCGGGAAGCGAGGACGCGGCAAGGGTCAGGCATCCTGCCAGCAGGGACACGGCAGTTCGTCTCGTCAGCATGGGTCGATCCTTGTTAAGAGGTCAGGCTTCCAGATGCCGGCCGGGCCAGGCGAGCCACAACAGGCCGCCCTCGCGGCCGAGCACGAGGGAAACAACGTAGATGGCCCCGGCCGAGAGGATGATCGCCGGGCCTGCGGGCAGTTCCGCATGGAAGGACAAGAGCAGACCGCTCAGGCCCGACACGATGCCGACCACGATGGAGACGGCCATCATCATGGTGATGTCGCTGGTCCAGAAGCGGGCGGCAGCCGCCGGAAGCATCATCATGCCCACGGCCAGCAGGGTGCCGAGCGCATGAAAGCCGCCGACGAGGTTCATGACAACCAATCCCAGAAAGATCAGGTGCGTCGGCGTGCCAGAGCGGCTCACCGAGCGCAGGAAGACCGGGTCCACGCATTCGAGCACGAGCGGGCGATAGAGCACGGCGAGCGCCAGCACGGTGACGGTCGAGATGGCGGCCAGCAGCAGGAGCGTGCTGTCATCGAGCGCCAGAACCGTGCCGAAGAGCACGTGGAGCAGGTCGACGTTGGAGCCGCGCAGGGACACGATGGTGACGCCGAGCGCCAGGGACAGGAGATAGAAGGCGGCGAGCGACGCGTCTTCCTTCAGGGCCGTGAAGCGCGAGACGAGGCCCGCCGCGACGGCCACGATCACGCCCGCAAACAAGCCGCCAATGGTCATGGCCGGCAGCGAGAGACCGGCGAGGAGATAGCCAACGGCTGCGCCCGGAAGGATGGCATGGGCCATTGCGTCGCCCGTGAGGCTCATGCGCCGCAGCATCAGGAAGACGCCGACCGGGCCGCCACCCAAGGCGATGGCGATCACGCCCACGAGGGCGCGCTGCATGAACTCGAATTCGGAGAAGGGGGCGTAGAGCAGGTCGAGCATGGAAAAGCCGGTCTCATGCAGCGCTGCGGTGGCACACATCCGCGTGGGGATCGTATGCCTCGACCATGCGCCGGGCCTTCAGGAGATTCTCCGGGCTCAGGACCTCGCCGGTTTCGCCCCAGGCCACCGGTTCGCGGGCGATCAGCAGGGTCTGCGGAAAGGTGCGTTTGACCATGTCGAGATCGTGCAAAACGGCCACGACTGTGCGGGATTCGTCATGCCAGCGGCGGACGAGATCGAGCAGGTCGGCGGTGGTCTTGGCATCAATGGCCGTGAAGGGCTCGTCCAGCAGGATCACGGGGGCATCCTGGAGCAGAAGCCGCGCGAAGAGCGCCCTCTGCATCTGCCCGCCGGACAGGGTCGAGATGGGACGGCGCTCGAACCCGATCAGGCCCACGGCGGCCAAGGCCTCTTCGATCCTGGCGCGGTCGCGGCGCGCGATGCCGCCGAACAGGCCTGAGCGGGACCAGAGTCCCATGGCCACGAGATCGTAGACCGAGAGCGGGAAGGACCTGTCGATCTCGGCGGCCTGCGGCAGGTAGGCGATGCCGGAAGCGGTGCCTTTGAGGCGAATATGGCCATCAAGCGGTTTGAGCGTCCCGACAATTCCCTTGAGCAGGGTGGACTTACCGGCTCCGTTGGGGCCCACCACGGCCATGAGGGTGCCGGCCGGGATCTCGCCGTCGAGGTGATGCACGGCTGGCCTGCGGCCATAGCCCAGGGTCACTTCGTCGAACCGGATGATGGTGGAAGCTTGAGCCATGCGTTACCCCATCACGCCTAGAACCAATAGCCACAAGCCTGCCAGGATGACGGCAGACCCGACCAGGCGCTGCCCGACCGAGAGGCGCAGGAGCGAGAAGGTCGGGGCGCCTGCAACCGCCCTATGCTTATGGGAATGCGCGTGGGCATGGTGGTGATTGCCATGTGACATGGCCTCCTACATAGACCCATCGGGCTCGGATTTCCAGGGGCGTATAGTATTTTATACGCCCCCTTGTGGAGAGCTTCATAACCATTGCTGAACAACGGGTTACAGTCACCTTGGCAGAGCCAGAGCACTCCTGTATTCAGATCGTTCAAGATATGTTGTTTCGTAATTTGGAAGGGCGGGTTCCCGGTGCATCGCCGCAGTCTTCTTGTCGCACTCACGGCAATATCCGCTTTTCCCTTAGGCTCTTGCGGATTGGTGCATGCCAGTGACAGGCGGATGATCTCTTGGTTTCGCCGAAATGAGACCCTGTTCAACCGCCTTGTCGAGATGGCACGCAGTGAATCCACCGTTCGGCGAGTCGCGGCAGATTTCCTGAGGACTGAAACTGAGGCCTTCGAGTATCCGCAGGTTCCTGAAGGTTTCACACTTGAGCGTTGGAACAACTATCGCAAGCTCTTTACCAAACTCCGACTGGAAGAGGGCATTGAGTTCTGGAACCGCGATGCGGTCTCGCTTTATGCCACGTCGTACGGGATCGTCGTGTCGGGCTCCACCAAGGGCTATGTCTGGTCGGCCCATTCCCCAAAGCCGCTCGTGGATAGTCTCGACCCGCCCCTGCCCGTGGAGGGCGAGTTGCCCGGGGACGATTATGCAGCCTACCGGGCCATTAACGGAAACTGGTACATTTTCCGCACGATGTCCTGAGAGTATCCGTCTCCCTAGAATGCAGGATGGTATTGGTAGAGCCAGGTCTCGCTCAGGACCTCGTTCTCGTTGCGCAGGTAGCAGCGCATTTCCACCGGCTCGGTTCCGGTCACAGTCAGATCGAACTGGGTCCGCCAGTGGCCGGGCACGTTGTTGGGCACGGCCTCGGTGAGAACGTTCGAGAACTCGCCGCGCGAGGAGGTCAGCACCGGCTTGGGGATTACGCCGCTCGGCAGCCGGGTTAGGGGCTGGCCGATGAACTCCACCATGAACTTGCGCACGCCTTTCGGCCGGGCCGTGCCAGCCTGCCCGCCATTGCCGAAACGGGTGGCGATCACCCGGGCCAGCGGCGTCGGGTAGGGCTCGTCCGCCGCCCAGTGCATGCGGTAGCGTAGTTCGATCGCCTGACCTGCCCGGACAGGCTCGGCCGGCACCCACATGGCCACGATGTTGTCGTGGATCTCGTCATCAGTCGGGATTTCGACGAGCTGGATGGAGCCCCGGCCCCAGGTGCCCTGCGGCTCGATCCAGAGGGAGGGGCGGCGGTCGTAATAGACGCCGTCCAGGTAATGGTCGAAGTTCCGGTCGCGCTGGAGCAGGCCGAAACCCTTCGGGTTCTCGTCGGCAAAGGCCGAGGTGATGATGCGCGGCGGATTGTTGAGCGGGCGCCAGATGCGCTCTCCGGTTCCGGTCCACAGGGCAAGACCATCCGAATCGTGGATCTCCGGGCGCCAGTCGACCGCAGTCGTCTTGGCCTTCTCCGAGTACCAGTACATGGAGGTCAGCGGGGCGAGGCCGAGCCGACTCACGTCCTGGCGCATGTAGACCGCGCTGTCGATATCCATGATCACGGCCGCAGCCCGCTGCATGACGAAGCGGTAGGCGCCGGCCACGCTCGGACCGTCGAGCAGGGCATAGACCGTGACCGTGTTCGAGCCCGGCTGAGGCGTCTCGAAATAGACATGGGTGAAGTCGGGGAATTCCTCGTTCTTCCCGAAAACGGCCACGTCCACGGCTAGGCCACGGGCCGAGAGGCCGTATTGATAGAGTTCACCGATGGCGCGGAAATAGGAGGCGCCGAGGAAAGCCACCCAGTCGTTCTTCTTCCAGTCGAGCTTGCCGGTGCGGGCCTCCTGGAAGCGGAAGCCGGCAAAGCCGGAATTGTCAGGAAGCTTGTGAGCCGGTGAATCCGCCGGCATGTCGAAATAATCGCTGTCGTAGATGATTTCGCGGGCCTGACCGCCCTCGATCACATGCATGCGCACCGGCTTCTGGAAGAAACGGCCCATGTGGAAGAAGGTGACCGGGAACTCGCTCGGACCATTGGCCCAGAGCGCCAGATCGGTCTTGAACCGGATCTTGCCATGGGCATCGTAGTCGATCTGGTAGAGCACCTCCGGCGAGGGGCTCGGCGGCGCCATGTAAGGGGAGCGGGCCATGTCCTGCGCCCGCTTCTTCAGCTCTTCGAAGGAGAAGGGCGAGGGGGCTCCCATCTTCAGGCCCTGCTGCGCCAGGGCAGGGGCTGAAAAGCCCTGAGCGGCTAGGGCGGCCGTGGCGGTTGCGGTCTGGAGGAACTGGCGGCGATTGATCATGGATGAGCGCATGTATCTGTGGAGGGACGCACCCCTACCGACCAAGGTGGCAGGATTAAGTCCCTCTTAGCCTCTTGAGAAATCTTCGTCAGCGGTCAAAGTAGCCCCACACACAGGCGAGGCGACAGCTGCGCCATAAATTAGGGAGTACGCTATGCATCGAAAAGTCATGCGCCGTCTCATCGGCGCTGCGGCCGCTATTGCCATTGCTGGAGCCAGCATCCCGGCCCAGGCCCAGGATTTCATCAACGTTCTGACCGGCGGCACCTCGGGCGTCTACTATCCGATGGGCGTCGCCCTTTCGAAAATCTTCACGGACAAGGTCCAGGGCTCCCGACCCTCGGTGCAGGCCACGAAGGCTTCCGTGGAAAACCTCACCCTTCTGCAGCAGGGCAAGGGCGAGATCGGCTTCACCCTCGGCGACAGCCTCGCCATGGGCTGGGCCGGCGACGAGGAGGCAGGCTTCAAAGCTAAGCTCGACAAGCTGCGCGGCATCACGGCGATCTATCCGAACTACATTCAGATCGTCGCCACCCAGGAATCCGGCATCAAGTCGCTGGCAGACCTTAAGGGCAAGCGCCTCTCCGTCGGCGCACCGAAATCCGGCACCGAGCTCAATGCCCGGGCGATCCTCCAGGGTGCGGGCCTCTCCTACAAGGATCTCGGCAAGGTCGAATACCTGCCCTTCGGCGAATCCGTCGAGCTCATGAAGAACCGCCAGCTCGACGCCACCCTGCAATCGGCCGGCCTCGGCGTATCCTCCATCCGCGACCTCGCCACCTCCGTGCCGATCGTCGTGGTGGAGATCCCGGCTGCCGTCGTGGACAAGGTTGGCACGCCCTATGTGAAGGCCACGATCCCGGCGAACACCTATGGCGGCCAGACGGCCCCGGTGCAGACGGCGGCTGTGGTGAACTACCTTGTGACCCATTCCGGCGTGAAGGACGAGACGGTCTATCAGATGACCAAGGCCATCTACGACAGCCTGCCGGATCTCGCCGCAGCCCATGCCGCCGCGAAGGACATCAAGCTGGAAAGCGCGCTCTCCGGCATGCCCGTCCCGATGCATCCGGGCGCCCAGCGCTATTTCGACGAGAAGGGTGTGAAGAAACAGGGTTCCTAAACCCATCGACCTATTTGACAATCAAGCCGGGGCAGGGCAACTGCTCCGGCTTTTTCATGACAAGAAGAACGATCGGTGAGGAGCCGCAGATGAGCCAGGGCGTCAACACTTCCGAACTCGCCCAGATGGAAGCACCCTCTGAAGCCGTGAATCCGGAGCATGGCCTGCCGGAAAGCTTCGGCGAAGGTTTTCTCGGCAGGCTCCTGTTCTGGATCGCGGTCTCGTTCTCCACCTTCCAGATCATCACCTCCTTCGGCATCCCCCTCGATCAACCCTTCATCGCCGGCTTGAGCCTCACGCATCTTTTCGCCGTCACCATGGTGGCCTGGGCTGCTTGGCTGATCGGCCTTGCCGTACGCCGACGCAGCCTCGTCGACGGTGTTCTGGCATGGATCGCCATTGCGGTCGCGTTCGGGCTTGTCCTCTGGTTCGGCGGCAGCATGCCGAGCCAGGTGGTGCGCACGCTCCATGTGGGCTTCCTCTGCCTCGTGGCCGGAGCCATGATCGCCAACCATCGTTCGGACTCGTCGTCCCTGCGTGCGGTCGGCTGGATCGTCGGCGTCGCGAGCTTTCTGGTGGGGCTGTACCACTGGGCGCTCTATGAGGAACTGGTCATTCGCGCCGGCGAGCTCACGACCCTGGACCTCATCGTCGGCATCGCTGCCCTTGCCATTCTCCTCTATCTCGTCTGGCGTGTGATGGGACCGGCCCTTCCGATCGTCGCGGGCCTGTTCCTGTCCTACTGCCTGTTCGGCAATTACCTGCCGGCGCCCCTCGATCATCGCGGCTATTCGCTGGAGCAGGTGATCGAGCACATGTCGTTCGGCACGGAAGGCATCTACGGCACGCCGACGCTGGTCTCCGCCACCTACATCTTCCTGTTCATCCTGTTCGGCGCCTTCATGGAAAAGGCCGGCGTCATCGATTTCTTCAACGACATCTCGATGGCGGTCTTCGGTGACAAGCAAGGCGGCCCCGGCAAGGTCTGCGTGGCCTCCTCCGCCCTCATGGGCACGGTCTCGGGCTCCGGCGTCGCCAACGTGGTGGCCTCGGGCCAGTTCACGATCCCGCTCATGAAGCGCTTCGGCTTCAAGTCCGCCTTTGCGGGCGGCGTCGAGGCGACCTCGTCCATGGGCGGCCAGATCATGCCGCCGGTCATGGGCGCCGTCGCCTTCATCATGGCCGAGACCATCGACGTGCCGTACTCAAAAATCGTCGAGGCCGCGATCATCCCGGCCATTCTCTATTTCGCGGCCTGCTACCTCGCTGTGCATCTGGAGGCCGGCAAGAATCATCTCAGGGGCCTGCCAAAATCCGAGCTGCCGAATGCCTGGGCCGAGATGAAGAAGAAGTGGTTCCTCCTCGCACCGCTCGGCGTGCTCGTCTATCTGCTCTTTGCCGGTTACACGCCGCTCTTCGCCGGTGCCGTGGGCCTCTCGCTCACCGTGGCGCTGATCCTCGGAACGGCCATCGTGGCGGGTCTCGGCACGCCGGCCCTGCGCATCGCGTTCTGGATCGGTCTGGCCCTAGTGGCTGCCTATTCTCTGGCATCAACCGTCACGCTTGTCGTGCTGGTTGTCGCGGCCCTCTCCCTGTGGAACGCATTCACGGGTCGGGGCCGCACGACGCTTCAAGCTTGCGTCGACGCCATGGCGGACGGCGCGCGTCAGGCGTTGCCCGTGGGCCTCGCCTGCGCGGTGGTCGGCATCGTGATCGGCACCATGACGCTCACGGGTCTCGGCACCATCGTCGGCACCTGGATGATCTCCATCGGCAAGGAAAACATCTTCGCGGCCCTCGTGCTCACCATGATCTTCAGCCTGATCCTCGGCATGGGCATCCCGACGATCCCGAACTACATCATCACCTCGTCGCTCGCCGCTCCCATCCTGCTGCAGCTCGACGTGCCGCTCATCGTCTCGCACATGTTCGTGTTCTATTTCGGCATCATGGCGGACCTGACGCCGCCGGTGGCACTGGCGGCTTTCGCGGCGGCTCCCATGGCGAAGGAGTCCGGCCTAAAGATTGGCATGCAGGCGGTGCGGATCGCCCTGCCCGGCTTCGTCATTCCCTATATGGCGGTCTACGATCCCACTCTGATGCTGCAGCCGGTGCCGGGCCTGGAGGGCGCGAGCTACTGGCTCGCGGTGGCCTACATTGTGGTCAAGG
Source organism: Microvirga lupini (assembly GCF_014191055.1). Taxonomy (GTDB): domain Bacteria; phylum Pseudomonadota; class Alphaproteobacteria; order Rhizobiales; family Beijerinckiaceae; genus Microvirga; species Microvirga lupini_A. Next base: position 71,787 of record NZ_JACHWB010000010.1, on the reverse strand, counting down.
CCTCGCTTGCCATGGTGCTCTGGGGCGTTGCCTCCGTCGGATATTTCCTCAAGCCACTATCATGGTGGGAGCGGCTCTGGGCCGCCGTGGCGGCGGCCTTCCTCGTGGCGGCGGTGCCGCTCACCGACGAGATTGGCTTCGTGCTCTCCGCCCTCTTCGTGGGCTTCCACATCTGGCAGTCGCGTCGGGTCGCCACGCCCGTCGTCAGTTGATGATCTGCCTCCTGGCCGGCTCCGCGATTGCACCCCTCATGGCGGGCGCGATCACCCTCGCTTGGACGCATTCGGTCGAGAAGATCGTCTGGGAGGAGGATTGGCGCTCAAGCCCTGCGGGTTTGGAACTCGTCGAGGCGCGGGTGCGCGGCTCCGGGGCCGGAATGGAGCCGCCGCCGGAGGCCGAACTCGCCCATGGGGTCTGGTCATGGAAGCCGAGCCTGCCGCCTCAAGCCCAGGTGGTCATGCGCCGCTCAGGCGCCACAGCGGATTGGCGGATCTGCATATCGGGCCAGTGCCGCCCGATGGAAGCCTATGTGCCGGCGCAAGCCGATCCAATCGTGATGAAGGTGTGTGAAAAGCCCTAGGCGCGGCCCGTCAGGGGCTCGACGGCCACGCAGCGGCGCCAGAGGTTCACCAGGATGTAGATGGCGAAGAGGCTGAAGAGAGCCATCAGGGCATAGCCCACGTAGTCGCCGAGTTCGAACAGGCCGGCAATCGCCCAGCCGGCCGCGATGGCGACGCCAAAAACCTCTGCGCCCACCAGGATCATAATGCTCATGATGGTGATCATGCTGCGCCAATTGGTGCTTTTCGCCTGGGCCACTTCGGTTAACTCCGTTTAAAGCATCGGACCCAAAAGTGGATTTGCACTTTTAGCATCCATCCGATGCTTATTCCAAACTGGCACATCGTTCGAAGCGGAACCGGAGGTCCGCGTCAGCGAAAACCGGATCCACTTTTCCGCACGATGCGCTTGCCGATGGGACTACCCTAAACGCCCCCTCCGGTGCAAGCTCTGCCCGAATCTCATTCTGTCGCGCCTCTCATTCAAGAGCCCATGCCCGAGACCCCTGTCTTTTCGACAGCCGCCGTTGCGGCTCCTCACACTCTCGCCGCCGAGACGGGCCAGACCATTCTGGCTGCCGGCGGCAACGCCATTGAGGCCATGGTGGCCATGGCGGCCACTATCGCGGTGGTCTATCCGCACATGAACGGCATTGGCGGCGACGGGTTCTGGCTCGTGCGCGAGCCGAAAGGACGCATCCATGGTCTCGATGCCTCCGGACCGGCCGGTTCGCTCGCCACCATCCGGCGGTACCGCGACAAGGGCTATGACGCCATCCCGCCGCGCGGGCCTGACGCGGCGCTGACCGTCGCCGGTGCGGTCAGCGGCTGGGGGCTGGCTCTAGAACTCTCCAAGGCGCTCGGCGGGCAGCTGCCCCTCGATCTGCTGCTCGGGGACGCCATCCGCCATGCCCGCGATGGATACCCGGTCTCACGCTCTGAGGAGCGGTTCGTGACCGGCGAGGAAGCCGCCCTCTATGAGGTCCCTGGTTTCGCCGAAGCCTTTTTGGTCGAGGGCAGGAGAGCGCCGGAGGGCACGCAGAGGCGGACGCCTCGCCTTGCCGATACCCTGGAGCAGCTCGCCCATGCGGGCTTGGCCGATTTCTACCGGGGCGATGTGGGGCGGGAGATCGCCCTCGATCTGGAGCGGATCGGCAGCCCTATCGCCCGCCGCGACCTGGAGGCCTATCGCGCCCGCGTCGTGGAGCCCCTGTCGGTCCAACTGCAGAACTCAACCGTCTACAACCTGCCACCACCGAGCCAGGGACTGGCCACCCTGCTGATCCTTGGCATGGTCGGGCGGCTCAAGGGGCTGCGGGCCGAGACGCCGGAGCATCATCACGCGCTCATCGAGGCTGCCAAGCGCGCCTTCTCCCTCCGCGACCGGGTTGTCGCGGACCCGCGCAACCTCGCCCACGATCCGGCCTCCTTCCTGACGCCGCAAGCGCTGGAGAGGGAAGCGGCTCTCATCGACATGAAGCGGGCCGCCTCCTTTCCCCTGCCGCGTCCCATCGACGGGGATACCATCTGGATGGGGGCCATCGACCGGGACGGACTTGCCGTGTCCTATATCCAGTCCGTGTTCTGGGCCTATGGCTCCGGCTGCCTGCTCCCGGCGACGGGTGTCCTCTGGCACAATCGCGGGACGGCCTTCTCGCTCGACCTCGCGAGTCGCAACCGGCTGGAGCCCGGCCATCGACCGCTCCATTCCCTCAATCCGGCCATGGCGGTGTTCGACGACGGGCGGGTGCTGTCCTTCGGAGCGATGGGCGGTGAGACCCAGCCCCAGTTCCTCAGCCAGATCTTCTCGCGCTACGCGGAGGCGGGCATGGGGCTGGCGGACGCGGTGGAAGCGCCCCGCTGGCTGCTCGATGCGAAACCCGGCGAGCTCGAGGCCGTGCTCAAGGTGGAGAACCCTTTCGACCCCGGCCTGATCAGCGGCCTCTCGCGGCTCGGCCAAAGGGTCGAGGAGATGGACGAAGCCTATTCCGGACGCTTTGGCCATGCGGGCATGCTGGTGAAGCACCCGCGCAACGGGCGGGTCGAGGCGGTGCACGATCCCCGCTCGGACGGCGGGGCGCTGGGGCTCTAAAGCATCGGAACCAAAAGTGGACTCGCACTTTTGGGATCGATCCGATGCTCTAGCTAGTCGTCCAAAGCCCGTAGAGCAGGCTCACGCCCAGCACCAGCACGAAGGCCGCCGCGAAAAGCTCGATCCCCACGATAGCAATGGCTCCCGAGGCGCCGCGTCCGCCGGCGACCTTCAAGGCCATGGCCTTAAAGAAGACTGCAACGGCCGCGATGGCGCTGGTGGTCAGAGCCGTACCGAGAGCCATGGCGAAGGTTGCCGCGATACCGGCGGCGAACAGGCCTTGCGACAGGGCAAAAACCAGGACGATGAGGGCGCCCGCGCAGGGGCGGATGCCGGCGGCAATCGCCACGCTGGCCATGTCGCGCCAGCGCGTCAGCCGGTTGACCTCGTCGGGCGGCGGCAGGTGGACGTGGTCGCAGGTCTCCTGAACAGCCGCATAGGGGTTGCGGGCCATCGCCAGGACACCCAGAACCTTGCCGGCCTTGCGCCAGGTGATGACGGCACCGAGCAGGGCGACCGCAATGAAGCTCGCCAGCTCCACGTTCAGGGCAAGCTTGTTCATGGTGGAGGCGGTGGCCCGCAGCAGGAGGCTGACCACAGTCACAATGCCGATGGCGACCAGCGCCTGCACAAGGGCGGCCGCCAGACTCAAGATGAAGCCTTTGCGCAGGGCCTTCTCGTCTGCCACGAGATAGCCCGAGATCACCGCCTTGCCATGGCCGGGGCCGGCCGCATGGAAGACCCCATAGGCGAAGCCGACGAGGAGAAGCGAGAAGAAGGCCGAACCATTCTGCTTCATCTCGCGCACGCCAGCCTGCAGGCTGGCATAGAACCCCGATTGAATAGAGAGGATCCACGCACCAACATCCCCCGAAGGAGCCGCCTCGCGCAGGCCCATACCGAAGGGGTTGCGCGGTGGCGGTTTGCTCACCGGTCCGAGCCACAGCCCGATAAGGCCCATGGCAGCGGCCACAACCGCGATGGCGGCGAGCATGATGCCGAGACGCTGCCACAGTGGCGTCCGGCTAACGCTCGGAAGGGCAGGGGCGTCGGAGGTCAGGGACATGCGATGATGGCCCTGTTGGAATATTCGATGCCGATGTCCTGCGGCTGGATGGCGCCCTCGTCCTGCAGGATCTGCTGCATGGTGGCCTCCAGCGGCTTAGCCTTGGCGATGCTGGTCACGCAGCCCTGAGGCGCGTTGGCCAGCGAGATGGCTGCCTGGCCCTCCGTCAGGCTGAAATAGACAAAGAAGGTAGGGTCTTCGATCTCGACGGACACGGCACCCGAGGGCGCCACCGGCGCTTTGAGGGGCAGGAGGAACGACATGGACACTTGCGTCTTCTCCATGGTCATCCGGGCTTCCTGCGGTGAGCCAAAGGTCTGGGGCTTCCCCCGCGCCTTCAGCACCGTGAAGTAGTCGAACTCATTGAGGGAGGCGGCATTCTCGTCGGCGAGCTCCTGCAGCTCCTCCGGCGTCAGCTTGCCGTCGTTGTTCTTGTCGAGCCCCTGCGTGACATAGGCCGTGTAGGCCTCGTCGAACGTCCAGTGATGCCGAACGCCCGTGACCTTGCCGTCAGGGGCGAAGACGACTTCCGCCTTGGCCGTGACCCACACATGCGGATGCGCGAGCACCGGCGAGGATAAGCCTACAATCAAGACCGTCAGGGCGGATTTCAGACCGAGATGGCATGTCATGCGTTTGACCCTGGAACAGCAACGCTCCCGGCGAAGGCCGGTCATGAGAGGCGATATGAGCGTTGTATGGTTAACAGAGGCGAAACAAAGGCGTTGATTGACGGGCTCCGGCATATATGTCAGCATTACTGACATATTCCCTACAACGAGACCGGATCACCGGCAGCGGGGCCCAAGCCCCAGGAGGAAAACGGATCATGGCCGAAGGTTCTGTTGCGCTTCGTCAGGTGACCCTCGACGACAAGTACGATCTCACCAAGGATCACGTCTTCATCACCGGAACGCAGGCTGTCATCCGCATGCTGATGATGCAGCGCGAGCGCGACCGGCTGGCGGGCCTCAACACCGCCGGCCTCGTGTCCGGCTATCGCGGCTCCCCCATCGGCGGCCTCGACCAGAACATGTGGCGCGCCCGCAAGTGGCTCGATCAGTCGAACATCGTGTTCCAGCCCGGCCTCAACGAGGAGCTCGCCGCCACGGCGATCTGGGGCGCGCAGCAGGCGGAGGTTCGCGGCGAGGGCAAGTACGACGGCGTCTTCGGCCTCTGGTACGGCAAGGGGCCGGGCGTCGACCGCTCCGGCGACGTGTTCCGCCACGCCAACATGGCCGGCTCCTCGAAGCACGGCGGCGTGCTGGCGCTCATGGGCGACGACCACACGGCTGAGTCCTCCACCGTCGCGCACCAGTCGGAATTCCACTTCGTCGACGTGATGATGCCGATCCTGAACCCGGCGGGCGTTCAGGAGATCCTCGATTACGGCCTCTACGGCTATGCCATGAGCCGCTTTTCCGGCACGTGGGTCGCCTTCAAATGCGTGAAGGACAACATCGAGTCGACTTCGTCCGTCGATGCGTCGCTCGACCGCGTGAAGATCATCTTGCCCGACGATTTCACGATGCCACCGGGCGGCCTCAACATCCGCAACCGCGACGGCGTGCTCGACCAGGAGGCGCGGCTGCAGGACTTCAAGCGCGACGCCATGTTGGCGTTCGTGCGGGCCAACAACCTCAACCGCATCGTGCTCTCCGGTGGTCGCAACCCGAAGATCGGCATCATCACGGTCGGCAAATCCTATCTCGACGTGCGCCAGGCACTGGACGAACTCGGACTCGACGAGGTGAAGGCCAACGACATGGGCCTGCGCCTCTACAAGGTCGCCTGCCCGTGGCCGCTGTCGCAGCGCGAGCTTGTCGACTTTGCCCGCGGCCTCGACAAGGTGATCGTCGTCGAGGAAAAGCGCTCCCTCATCGAGGTGCAGCTGCGCGAGGAGCTCTACGGCACGGCCAATCAGCCGGTCTGCATCGGCAAGAAGGATGAGAGCGGTAATTGGCTCTTCCCGGTCAAGGGCGCGCTCGATCCGAACGACATCGCCATCGCCATCGGCGAGCGCCTGCTGGCCTACCACAACAACGACGACCTGCGCGGCCGCGTGGCGCGCCTTCGCCATGCGCAGGACGTGCTGGCGACCACGGGCGATGTGGCGAACCGCGTGCCGCATTTCTGCGCCGGCTGCCCGCACAACTCGTCCACGAAAGTGCCGGAGGGCATGCGCGCCTACGCGGGCATCGGCTGCCATTACATGGTGCAGTGGATGGACCGCTCCACCGAAGGCTTCACCCAGATGGGCGGCGAGGGTGCGAACTGGATAGGCGAGGCGCCGTTCTCGAAGCGCGGCCACGTGTTCCAGAACCTGGGCGACGGCACCTACAACCATTCCGGCGTTCTGGCACTGCGCTGGTCGATCCACACCAAGACCAACGTCACGTACAAGATCCTCTTCAACGACGCTGTCGCCATGACCGGCGGGCAGAAGCATGAGGGCGGGCTCACCGTCGACATGATCGCCCGCCAAGTGCGCGAGGAAGGCGTCGAGCGCGTCGCCCTCGTGACCGACGAGCCGCACAAGTACCCGAAGGAGATCCGCTGGCCGGCGGGCATGACGATCCATCACCGCAGCGAGTTGGAATCCGTGCAGCGCCAGCTCGCGGAGGTGCCGGGCGTGTCGGTGATGATCTACGACCAGACCTGCGCGTCGGAGAAGCGCCGCCGCCGCAAGCGGGGCGAGTTCCCGGATCCCGACAAGCGCGTGATCATCAACGATCTCGTCTGCGAGGCCTGCGGCGACTGCTCGGTGCAGTCGAATTGCGTGGCCGTGCAGCCGGTGGAGACCGAGTTCGGCCGCAAGCGCCAGATCGACCAGTCCAACTGCAACAAGGACTTTTCCTGCGTCAACGGCTTCTGCCCCTCCTTCGTGACGGTTCATGGCGCCAAGGTGAAGAAGGCCGTGCCGGAGACCGTCTCGACGGAAGGCATGACGCTCACACCGCTGCCCGACCCAGTAATCCCCGCCATCGACCGCACCTTCAACGTCATCGTGACGGGCGTCGGCGGCACGGGCGTCGTCACCATCGGGGCGATCCTCGGCATGGCGGCGCATCTCGAAGGCAAGGGATTGGGCATGATCGACATGGCCGGCCTCGCCCAAAAGGGTGGCGCCGTCTACAGCCATGTGCGCCTCGCCAACAACCAGGATGACATCCACGCCATCCGCGTGAGTGCGGAATCGGCGCATCTCGTGCTCGGCTGCGACCTTGTGGTGACCGGCACCAAGAAGGTGCTGGCCGCCGTGAAGCAGGGGCAGACCGCGCTCGTGGTGAACACCGCCGAGGTGATGCCGGGCGAGTTCACCCGCAATGCCGATTTCTCCCTGCCGACGGAGCGCCTCAAGCGCGCCATCAAGTCGGCGGCGGGCCATGAGGGCGCGTCCTTCGTCGATGCGACGGCGGTCGCCACGGCGCTTCTCGGCAATGCGATTGCGGCCAACATGTTCATGCTGGGCTATGCCTACCAGACCGGCCGCGTCCCGCTCTCGGGTGCCGCCATCGAAAAGGCCATCGAGCTCAATGGCGAAGCGGTGAAGATGAACCTCGCCGCCTTCACCTGGGGCCGCCGCGCGGCGGCGGAGCCGGAGCTCATCGCCGCCATGATGAGCGAGCTGAAGGCTCCGACGGAGTCGCGCAAGCTGTCCGAGACCCTCGACGAGGTGATCGAACGGCGCGTCGGCTTCCTGGCCGGTTATCAGAGCAGGCGCTATGCCCGGCGGTACGGCACCCTTGTCGAGCGCGTGCGCGCGGCGGAGGACAAGGCCGTGCCGGGTGCGACCGCGCTCACCGACGCGGTGGCGCGCTCGCTGTTCAAGCTCATGGCCTACAAGGACGAGTACGAGGTGGCGCGCCTCTACACGAACGGCCATTTCGAGAAGCAGGTGGCATCCGCCTTCGAGGGTGAGAACCTGCGCTACGAGTTCCACATGGCGCCGCCGATCCTCGCCAAGAAGGACCCGATCACCGGCCTGCCGCGCAAGATGAGCTTTGGGCCGTGGATGCTCAAGGCCATGGGCGTTCTGGCGAAGTTCAAGCGGCTTCGCGGCACGCCGCTCGATGTGTTCGGCTACACGCACGAGCGGCGCACCGAGCGCCAGCTCATCGGCGCGTTCGAGGGGCTGATCGAAGAGATCGTGGCGAAGCTGAATGCCGGCAATCATGCCACGGCTGTCGGGCTTGCCGGCATCCCACAAAAGATCCGCGGCTTCGGTCACATCAAGGAGCGGAACTTGAAGGCCGCCAAGGCGGAAGAGGCCGGTCTCCTCGCCAAGTTCCGCGCCGATCCGCAGCCGATGGCCGTTGCGGCGGAGTAGGAAGGCCAGTCCGAGTATCCTACAGTCCACGTCATGGCCGGGCTTGTCCCGGCCATCCACGTATCAGGAACCTCAGCGGCGCAAAGACGTGGATCCCCGGAACAAGCCGGGGGATGACGACGGAGCAATGATTCTCAGCCGCGCGTCTGGCTCACTTCCACAAAGCTCTTGGCTACCGTTCGTACGTTCGCCTCGTTGAGACCTGCCACGCACATGCGCCCGGAGCCGACCAGATAGACGCCGTCGCGCTCGCGTAAGGTCGTGACCTGCTGCTCGTTCAGCCCCGTGTAACTGAACATGCCGCGCTGGTTCGTGAGGAAGCCCACATCGATCTCGTTCGACAGGGAGCGGATCTGCTCGGCGAGGCGCTTGCGCATGGAATCCATGCGGGTGCGCATGGTCTCAACCTCACGGGTCCATTGGGCGCGCAGATCGTCGTTGCCGAGCACCGTGGCAACGAGAAGGCCGGCGGTCATCGGCGGGCTTGAATAGCTGCGGCGCACGGCGAGCTTGAGCTGTCCGAGCACGCGCTCGGCCTCGTCAGCATCGCGGCACACGACGCTCAAGCCCCCGCAGCGCTCGCCATAGAGCGAGAAGTTCTTCGAGAAGGAGTTGGCCACGAGACAGCTGGCGCGCTCGGCATAGCGGCGTACGAAGGCTGCGTCTTCGTCGAGGCTGGAGCCGAAGCCCTGATAGGCCATGTCGAACACCACGATGTGGCGCTTGGCGACGAGCACGTCCGTCACGGCCGCCTGCTGCTGCGCGTCGAGGTCGACGCCGGTCGGGTTGTGGCAGACGGGCTGGAGCACCACGATGGAGCCGGCCTCCGCGGCCTCCAGCGCCTTCACCATGCCGTCGAAATCGACGGAACGAGTTGTGCGGTTCCAATACGGATAGGTTGCCGTCTTGAAGCCCGCCCGCTGGAACAGGCCGTGATGGTTGTCCCAGGTCGGATCGCTGACGAGAACGGTGCGGCCGGGCGTGTGCTTGGCGAGGAAGTCGGCTGCGATGCCGACAGCCCCCGTGCCGCCGAGGGTCTGAATCGTTGCGATCCGCTTCTCGGCAAGGGCAGGGTGCCCGGCGCCGAAGATGAGCTTCTGCACACCCTCGCGGTAGGCCGCATGGCCTTCCATGGGGAGGTAAGGCCGCTCCGCGAAGCCGATGCGCTCATAGGCGGCCCGGACCGAGCCCAGCACCGGCAGGCGCCCCTGCTCGTCGGTGTAGACGCCGATGCTGAGATTGACCTTCTCAGGGCGGGGATCGGTCTTGAAGCTGTCGTTGAGGGAGAGGATCGGGTCGCCCGCGAAGGCTTCGACCTGTCCGAACAGGGATTCCGTCATGCTGATCTCCAAGCCTGTCGCGGCGGCCTGCCTGCGACGCATCGTCAATGCCGCGAGACCTAGACCCTGCGAGGGGGCCTCGGCAAGCGGCTTCATGGGTTCTCAGGCATCCAGCCGCCAATCGATCGGCTCCAGCCCCTTCTCGACGAGCCAGGCATTGGCTTGGCTGAAAGGCTTCGTGCCGCGGAAGTCGTTGAGCCGGTTGAGCGGGGAGGGGTGTCCGGCCTCGATCACGAGATGCTTCGACCGGTCGATGAGCGCTGCGCGCTTGCGGGCGGGACCGCCCCAGAGCAGGAACACGACGGCAGGCTGCTGCTGCGAGATGGCGCTGACGGCCTGATCGACCAGGGCCGACCAGCCGAATTTCATGTGGGCTCCCGATTGTCCGGCCTCCACCGTGAGCGCCGTGTTGATGAGCAGCACGCCCTGCTTGGCCCATTTAGAGAGATCACCCGATACGGGCAGCGGCACGTCCAGATCCTCCGCCATCTCACGCAGGATCGTGCGCAGGGAAGCAGGCAGGCGCCCCGATCCACGATAGGAGAAGGCGAGGCCATGGGAATCACCCGGCGTGGGGTAGGGATCCTGGCCCAGGACGACCACCTTGACCTTTTCCAGGGGCGTGAGGGAGATGCTGGTGAACACGGCGTCCGGTGGAGGAAGAACCTGGGCGCCTGAGGCGATCACTGCATCGACCTTGGCCGCCACAGCCTCGGCGCTTCCATCCTGAAAGAAAGGCAGCCTGAGCCATCCCGCGGTCTTCGGCTTGGCGCGGAACTCGGCGAGAGCTTGGCTGATGGGACCTTTCATGAGGCAACCTTTCGGGGGGCACAAGGTCTGGTCCTGCGCCGGCTAAGGGATCTGGCGGCCACCGATGAAAAAGACATCAGGGATGCCGCCGATTGGGGCGGTGAAAATATCGACAGGATGTTACTAATGTGACACGTTGCCGGTCTAGGTTCCATGATCACAACCCATGGATCCAACCTGCTACGAGGACCTTGCATGATGCTTCAGAGCCGCCCCTCCGCCGCCCTGCGCGCCGGCTTTCTTGGACTATCCCTGCTGCTGTCGGGCACGGCCCTGGCGCAGGAGGCCGTGACGATCCGCTTCGTCCATACCAACGATATCGACCGCATGAGCCCTGAGAAGGGCCGCGGCGGTTTCGCCCGCCTGGCGACGGTGGTCAAGGAGGAGAAGGCCAAGGGCAATGCCTTCTTCATCCATGCGGGCGACACGATCTCGCCCTCGCTGCTCTCGGGTTTCGACAAGGGCGCTCACATCATCGATATCCTGAACCGCATGGGCGTCGACGCCATGGCGCCGGGCAATCACGAATTCGATCTCGGCGATGCGGCCTTCCGGGCCCGCATGGCCGAGGCCAAGTTCGACGTGCTCGCCACCAACATCATCGACGGCAACGGCCTGCCGGCTAACACCAAGGCCGACAAGGTGGTCGAGGTTCAGGGGGTGAAGATCGGCTTCTTCGGGCTCACCACCGAGACGACGCCGATCGAGTCGAGCCCCGGCACCATCAAGTTCTCCTCCACCATCGACACCGCTCGCGCGAAGGCCAAGGAATTGCGCGAGAAGGGCGCCGATCTCGTCGTCGCCGTTGCTCACACACCGCTGGCGGTGGACATGATCATCGCCCGCTCCGCCGGTGTGGACGTGGTCATCGGCGGTCACGACGAGCACCTGCTCGCCTTCTACGACGGCAAGGTGGTGCTGTCGGAGGCCGAGTCCCAGGCCAATTTTGTCAACGTCGTCGAGCTCTCCGTGAACAAGGCGACGAAGGATGGCAAGACCACCGTCACCTGGTCGCCGAATTTCCGCATCGTCGATACCGTCAGCGTGAAGCCTGACCCCGACATCGAGGCGGTGGTGAAGGGCTATGAGGACAAGCTGTCCAAGGAACTCGATGTCGAGATCGGCACCACGGAGACGGCCCTCGACAGCCGCCGCGCCACCGTGCGCGGGGGCGAGGCCGCCATGGGCAACCTGATCGCCGACGCCATGAAGGCTGCCGTCGGGGCCGATGTCGCGCTCACCAATGGCGGCGGCATCCGGGCGGACAAGCAGTATCAGGCCGGCCAGAAGCTGACCCGTCGCGACATCCTGTCCGAGATGCCCTTCGGCAACACAACCGTGCTGCTTGAGGTCACCGGTGCGCAGATCAAGGACGCGCTTGAGAACGGCGTCAGCCAGGTTCGCGAACTCGGCGGGCGTTTCCCGCAGGTCTCCGGCATCGTGGCCGAGGTCGATGTGAAGGAGCCGGTCGGCAGCCGCGTGAAATCGGTCAAGATCAACGGTGAGCCGCTCGATCCCGCTAAGACCTACAAGCTCGCCACCAACGACTTCGTCGGCCGCGGCGGTGACGGCTATCGTTCGTTCACTGGTGCCAAGTCGCTCATCGATACGTCTGCCAGCCAGCTGATGGCGAGCCAGGTGATCGACTACGTGGCGAAGGCCGGCAAGGTGGCGCCGAAGGTCGAGGGCCGCGTTATCCTGCGCTGATCTGAAAGCACTTTTTTCATCCTGGCGCCGGGGCCCACAGGGGTCCCGGCGTTTTTATGAGCCGACGGGCCTGCGCGACGTCCAGGCGCGTCCCCTGGTGCTCGAGGCAAGATAGGTCGCAGCCCCCTGGTCAATCGCAAGACGAGCCGTAAATTCCCTCTCCATCAAAGGCTTTTGCTGTGCCATCCTTCGCACGCAACGGCGAATCTCGGACTAAAAAGCGGCCTCTCCTTGCAGTTTTACCCACGCTCAGAATCAATCAGCCTGTCGCAGAAGCGCCGTCGGCGCTCCCTTGCGCGCGGGCGGCTGACTCTCGCCATGGGCCTGTTCGGCGTTGCCTTCATCCTCCTGACCTTCGGCTACATCGCCTGGGAACAGCGCAACCGCCTCATCCAGCGCAATGAGGATGACCTTCGCAACGCGGCTTTCTTCCTGGCCGATCACACCGCAAGGCTCCTGGAGGTCACGGACCTGACCTTGAAGCAGGCCATGGCGCTGATGCAGGGACAGAGTTGGGATCAGGTGGAAGCATCGCAGCCTCTCTGGCAGCAGATTCATGCCGTCGAGGAGGCGCTACCTTATATCGACGACGTTCTGCTGAATGATTCGAGCGGTCGCCTGCGTCTGACGTCCGCTCGGTTTCCTACCCCTGAAGTGAACGTGTCCGGGCGCGATGCATTCACCGCCCAGATGAACAGGGATCAGGGCCTGTTCGTAGGTGAGCCGATCCTCGGGCGCGTCACGAAGGTTCCGACCTTCATGATCAGCCGTCGCCTGCAGGGCAGCGATGGTGCGTTCGGCGGCATCGCGTCGGTGACCGTGACCTTGTCCTACTTCTACGATTATTGGTCCAAGGTGCGGTTGCCCCGTGGCAGCCGGGTGGTGCTCATGCGCGGCTCGGATGCAGAGGTCATCGCCCAGTATCCGCCACCGCCCGACGGGCTGTCGTTTGCCCCCATCGACAAATCCGCTTTCGACGCGGCTTTGCGCACCACTTCCCAGGCCGGTCTCTACTCCTTCATCAGCCTGGGCAGCGAACGTGTTGGAGCCTATCGGCAGGTCGGCGCAATGCCGCTCTACATCAATGTCAGCATGCCGCGGGATGCCTATTGGACGCCTTGGTTCGTCCAGACGCGGCTCTATGGCGCTTTCGCCCTGGTCGCTTTGCTGGCCCTTCTGGCCCTGACGACCTTGGCCTCGCAGCAGTTCCACGAGCAGGCGGCGAACGCAGCTCTTCTCGAGAGGCAGGTTTCGTTGCGCACCCATGAGCTGCGAACCGAGACCGCAGCCCTGGAAATTCTCAACCGGACAGGCAGTGTTCTTGCGGCGGAACTCGATCTTGATCGCATCATCGAAAGTGTCGTCGATGCCGGTATCGAGCTGACCGAGGCGCAGGCAGGAGCCTTCTTTTGCGGGGCGGCTCAGGGAAGGAGGGCTCATTACAGCAAGTCTGCCGTCGAGGGTTTCGATGCGGCTTTCGCGGCCCTCGACATCCGGGCCATCTGTGCGCCAGCGTTCACGGAAGGCAGGACGGTCCGCCTGGACAACATCGCCGTCGAGCAAGGCTATGACGGCACACCCTTTACGATGGATGCCACCCCTGGCCACCCGGTGATCCGCAGCCTGATGGCGGTCCCCATCCTGCTGCGCAACGGCGGGACCCACGGCGTTCTCGTCTTCGGCCATGATCGGTCTGGAATCTTCAATGCGCGGTCCGAGCGCCTGCTTGCAGGCCTGACATCGCAGGCCTCCATCGCCCTTGAGAACAGCCGCCTCTATCGTGATGCCCAGACCGAGATCGAGGAGCGCAAGCAGGCCCAGACCCAGCAATCCCTGCTGATCCGCGAGCTCCATCACCGGGTGAAGAACACGCTGGCCACCGTCCAGGCCGTGGTGGGGGCAACCGCACGCTCAGCTCTGAACATCGACGATTTCTATCAGGCCTTCGTCGGGCGCATCATCTCGCTTGCCAATACCCACTCCCTGCTGACCGAGGCTGTGTGGCAGACGGCTTCCTTACGCGAGATCTTGGGGAAGGAGCTGCGCCCCTACAACGACGTCAGAGGCCAGCGGATCACCCTGACCGGGCCTGCGGTCGAACTGCCGTCGGACGCGGCCGTGCCCATCGGCATGGCGATTCACGAGCTGACCACCAACGCGGCCAAGTACGGCGCCCTGTCGCAGTCCCGCGGCAAGGTGTCCGTCTCCTGGGAGACGGAGCCAGCCGAGGAGGGCACGAGGCTCAAGCTCGTCTGGGAGGAAAGCGGCGGGCCTGCGGTTTCGGCTCCGACCAGACAGGGCTTCGGCTCGCGCCTGCTTCACCGGGTGCTGGCGACGCAGCTGAATGCCCAGGTGGACATGGATTTTCGGCCAGAAGGCCTCAAGGTGGCGCTCGACACTGTTCTCAAGAACGAGCCCAACAAGGGTCCGGCGCTCTGAGAGGCGTTGGTTTTCTGCAAACGCGGCTTGCGGCGGGGCGCGCCAATGTGATGGCGGTTTCGGTTGGCGGATGGGCCTGAAACTCCTATCTAGGCGGCATCGGGAGCGGAATTCGGTGCGGATTCCGTGGCCAAGGGGCTTTATTTTATGAACGAGACCGTGAATCTGACCGATCTGCGCCAGGGCGTCCGCCCGGTGGACCATCCACCCGTGAGGGCCGGGCGGATCGGCGTGCTTCTGATGAATCTGGGCACTCCCGAGGGCACGGGCTACTGGCCCATGCGCCGCTACCTGAAGGAGTTCCTCTCCGACCGGCGCGTCATCGAGACTCCCCGTCTCCTGTGGTGGCCGATCCTCAACCTGATCATCCTGACCAAGCGTCCCGGTCCCAAAGGCCGCGACTATGCCTCGATCTGGAACAACGAACGCGACGAGGGGCCGCTCAAGACCATCACCCGCAACCAGGCGGAGAAGGTGACGCAGCACCTGAAGAGCATCGCGGGTGACAGGATCACGGTCGATTGGGCCATGCGCTACGGCAAGCCCGAGGTGCGCGAGCGCATCCAGGCGCTCCTCGACCAGGGCTGCGACCGCATCCTTCTCGTGCCGCTCTATCCCCAATACGCCGCCGCCACCTCGGCCACTGCCTGCGACCAGGCTTTCCGGGCCCTCATGGACATGCGCTGGCAGCCAACCGTGCGCGTCTCGCCGCCTTATCATGACGATCCGGTCTATATCGAGTCCGTGGTTGCCTCGATGAAGAAGGAACTGGCGAAGCTCCCCTTCGAGCCGGAGGTGATCCTCGTCTCCTTCCACGGCGTGCC
Source organism: Microvirga lupini (assembly GCF_014191055.1). Taxonomy (GTDB): domain Bacteria; phylum Pseudomonadota; class Alphaproteobacteria; order Rhizobiales; family Beijerinckiaceae; genus Microvirga; species Microvirga lupini_A. The sequence goes on along the minus strand of NZ_JACHWB010000010.1, from coordinate 56,619 downwards.
GAAGGAATACCTGCTGAAAGGCGATCCCTATCACTGCCAATGCGTGAAGACCTGGCGCCTCATGCGCGAGGCTTTCGGCTGGTCGCCGGACAGGTTCCGCATGAGCTTCCAGTCCCGGTTCGGCACGGCGGAATGGCTGCAGCCCTACACGGACAAGACCGTGGAGGCGCTCGCGAAAAGCGGCGTGAAGCGTATGGCCATCGTGGCACCGGGCTTCTCGGCGGATTGCCTGGAAACTCTCGAGGAGCTCGACGGCGAGAACCGCGAGATCTTCATGCACAACGGCGGCGAGCAATTCGCCTATCTGCCCTGCCTCAATGACAGCGATGACGGCATGCGCGTGATCAATCATATTGTGGAGCGCGAGCTGCAAGGCTGGCTCTAATCAGCTGAAAATCACAAACCTCCTCAGGATGAGGGCTGAAGGCTTACTCAGCCGCGTCGTGCGGCAACGCTCTAGGACTCCAGCCCTCTTTGCGCTAGCGTGAGCCCTCTGCAACGACGTTGCCTTGAGGGCTTCATGCTGGTGAGTGGTTTCGACATCTTCGTCATCGTTCTGGTGCTGGTGGTCGTGGTGACGATCGCCATGGGCATCCGGACGGTTCCGCAGGGCTATGCCTATACGGTGGAGCGGTTCGGGCGCTATTCGCGGACGCTCACCCCCGGCCTCGGGCTGATCGTGCCCTATATCGATCAGATCGGCAAAAAGGTGAATGTCATGGAGCAGGTGCTCGACATTCCGAGCCAGGAGGCCTTCACCCGGGACAATGCGGGCGTCACCATCGATGCGGCCGCCTTCTATCAGATCCTCGATCCCGCCCGCGCCTCCTACGAGGTTTCGGACATGAACCAGGCCCTGCTGGTTCTGACCATGACCAACATCCGCACGGTGGTCGGCTCGATGGACCTCGACCAGCTGCTGTCTCATCGCGACGAGATCAATGAGCGTCTCCTGCGGGTCATGGATGCCGCCGCCTCGCCCTGGGGCGCCAAGGTCACCCGCGTCGAGATCAAGGACATCCTCCCGCCACAGGATCTCGCGGGCGCCATGGCGCGGCAGATGAAGGCCGAACGCGAGAAGCGCGCCGCCGTTCTCGAAGCGGAGGGCCTGCGCCAGGCGGAGATCCTGCGCGCCGAGGGCCAAAAGCAGTCGCAGATCCTGGCGGCAGAGGGCCGCAAGGAAGCGGCGTTCCGCGATGCGGAAGCCCGCGAACGGCAGGCGGAGGCCGAGGCGAAAGCCACCGGCATGGTCAGCGATGCCATCACCAAAGGGGATCTTGCGGCCGCCAATTTCATCGTGGCGGAGAAATACATCGAGGCGATCCGCGCTCTTGCGTCAGCTCCGAACCAGAAAGTAGTGATCGTGCCCATCGAGGCGGCCGGGTTGGCCGGAACGCTCGGCGGCATTGCCGAACTCACCAAGTCGGTGTTCGGTGAGGGTGGGGCGAGCTCCAACCGGCCCTCCCGCACTGTCCCAACCGTGACGGGAGGAAGCGAGCGCTCATGATCCAGGATGCCTTCATCAGCCTCGGAGCCTGGGCCTGGATCATCCTCGGGGTGCTTTTAATCGGGGTCGAGCTTGTAGCGCCGGGCTCGTTCTTCATCTGGCTCGGGCTGGCCGCCATCGTGACCGGATTGTTCGATGCGGTGCTGGGACTCTCCTGGCAGGCTTCGGCGCTGCTCTTTGCTCTTCTCTGTGTCGCAGCGGTCATCCTGGGGCGGGCGGTCACCCGCTCCAGAACACAGGATGAGCCTCAGGCCGAGATGCTCAACCGCCGTGGCCAATCCCTTGTGGGCCGGGTCTTCACCCTCGAAACACCCATCAAGGACGGGGAGGGGCGCATCCGGGTCGATGACAGCTCCTGGCGCGTGACAGGAGCCGACCGGTTCGCCGGCGCCAAGGTGCGCGTGGTTCGGATCGAAGGTACGACACTGGTGGTTGATGATCCTTAATTAGGCTGCACCGGCGCGCAGCAGGTCGAGATAATGCACGAGGCCAATGGGTCGGTTGTGCTCGACCACGATCAGGGCCGTGATCCGGGAGGCCTCTTCCATCTCGAGGGCGCTGGCCACGAGGGCATCCGGCGCGATGGTGCGCGGCGTCTTCGTCATGATGGCGGTGACCGGCAGCGTCGCGAGATCGGGCCTCAGGTTGCGGCGCAGGTCGCCGTCGGTGACGATGCCAGCAAGTGTGCCGTCGCCGTTCACCACGATCACGGCGCCAAAACCCTTACGGCCAATCTCCTCGATGGCCTCGCCCATGCGTGCCTCAATGCCGACGACCGGCAGGCGCTCGTCCTTGTGCATGATCTCGCGCACGAGCTTGAGTCGCGCCCCGAGCTTTCCGCCCGGATGGAAGACCCGGAAGTTGTCGGCCGTAAACCCGCGCCGTTCCAGCAGGGCGACCGCCAGGGCGTCGCCCAGCGCCAGCTGGATCGTGGTTGAGGTGGTCGGCGCCAACCCGTTGGGGCAGGCCTCCTTGGCCTTCGGCAGCGTCAGGCATATGTCGGCTGCGCGCCCGAGCGTCGATTCCGCGTTCGAGGTGAGCGCGATCAGGGGTACGCGGAAACGTCGCGAATAGCCGATGATGTCGGCAAGCTCCGCCGTTTCCCCCGACCATGAGAGGGCGATGATGACGTCATCCGTCTGGATCATGCCCAGATCGCCGTGGCTCGCCTCCGCCGGATGGACATAATGGGCGGGGGTGCCGGTGGACGCGAAGGTGGCGGTCATCTTGCGGCCCACATGGCCGGACTTGCCCATGCCGGTGACGATTACCCGGCCCTTGGCCGCCGCGATCGTCTCGACTGCAGCCGTGAAGAAGGAGCCGAGGCCGTTGCCGATGGCCTCCATCAGGATCGTCAGGCCGTCCCGCTCGGTCTCGAGCGTGCGCAGGGCCGATTGAATGGCCGGATCGGGCGAGTGGGATGCGGGTTTTGCGAGTGCCATGGCCGCCCTTTAGCATAGGCGGGCGGCCATGCGGAACCCTTCGGGGTGTTTACTTCTGCCGCAGCAGCGCTTCCAGCTCGCGGCGGAACTCGACTGAGAGCTCCTCCCGCTCCAGGGCATAGGCCACGTTGGCCATGAGGAAGCCGATCTTCGAGCCGGTATCGTAGGTCTTCCCCTGGTACTTCATGCCGAAGAAGGGCTGCTCCTTCATGAGGCGGATCATGGAATCCGTGAGCTGGATCTCGTTGCCGGCGCCGCGCTCCTGGGTCGAGAGCAGGTCGAAGACCTCGGGCTGCAGGATGTAGCGGCCGGAGATGATGTAGTTGGATGGCGCCGTGCCCTTCGGGGGCTTCTCCACCATGCCGGTGATCTCGAAGGTCTGGCCGAACTCCTGGCCCACCGAGACGATGCCGTATTGGTGAGTCTGGTCCTCGGGCACCTCCTCCACGGCGATGATGTTGCCACCGTGCTTCTCATAGGCCGCGATCATCTGCTCCATGGAGCCGCGGCTCAGCATATCGGGCAGGATCACCGCGAAAGGCTCATCGCCCACCAGCTCGCGGGCACACCAGACCGCATGGCCCAAGCCTAAAGGCTCCTGCTGGCGGGTGAAGCTCGTCTGGCCGGCCTGGGGCTGGTCCCTGGCCAGGGTCTCCAGCTCCTTGGTCTTGTTGCGACCTTCGAGGGTGCGGTTGAGCTCGTAGGCGATGTCGAAATGATCCTCGATCACGGCCTTGTTGCGGCCGGTCACGAAGATGAAGTGCTCGATTCCGGCGGCGCGGGCCTCATCGACCACGTGCTGCACGACGGGACGATCGACGACGCACAGCATCTCCTTGGGCACAGCCTTGGTGGCGGGCAGGAACCGGGTCCCGAGACCGGCGACAGGCAGGACTGCTTTGCGGATACGCTTCATTGAGTGAGCCATGATTGAGCAGAAAGGTGGAGGGATAATCTAAGACAGGACCCGGAAAAGGAAACCGACAAAGGTCAAGCTTCGGTGACCCATAACGCGCTACGTCCCGGCTTGTTTCATCGCCGTGCTTCTTCATTGAAGCTCTGGACCTGAATTGAAGCTGAAGCGTTGTGGTTAACCTGCCGGGCAGGCAGTTTCAGGGAGAAGGACATGGCGGTTCTGGTGACGGGCGGCGCGGGCTATATCGGCAGCCACATGGTGCTCGAGCTTCTGGAGGCGGGCGAGACGGTAGTGGTGCTTGACAACCTGTCGACGGGCTTCCGCTGGGCCGTGCCGCAGGAGGCCACCTTCGTCACCGGCGACGTGAGCGACCAAGCCCTCGTGTCCAGCCTCATCGATGAGCACCGCATCGACAGCATCCTGCATTTCGCCGCCAGGATCGTGGTGCCGGAATCCGTCACCGACCCGCTGGGCTATTATTTCAACAACACCGTGAAGACCCGGGCGCTGATCGAGACGGCTGTTCAAAAGGGCATCAAAAACTTCGTCTTTTCCTCAACGGCAGCGGTCTACGGCAATGCGGAGGCGCCTCTGCTGACCGAGGACATGCCGCTCGTGCCGATCAACCCTTACGGCCGCAGCAAGCTGATGTCCGAATGGATGCTGCAGGATGCCCATACGGCTCATGGCCTGCGCTATGCCATCCTGCGCTACTTCAACGTTGCCGGGGCCGACCCGAAGGGCCGCTCCGGCCAGTCGACCCCGCAGGCGACGCACCTCATCAAGGTGGCGGCCCAAGCGGCGCTCGGCCAGCGGCCCTATCTCGATGTGTTCGGCACGGATTACGCCACGCCGGACGGCACCTGCGTGCGCGACTACATCCAGGTCAACGACTTGGCCCGCGCCCACCTTGTGGCTCTCCAGCATCTCCGCGACGGCGGCGAGAGCACGGTCATGAACTGCGGCTACGGTCACGGCGCCTCGGTGCTGGAGGTCGTGGATGTGGTCAAGAAGGTGTCCGGTGTCGATTTCGAGGTTCGCCGGAGCCCGCGCCGGCCCGGCGATCCGGCCCAACTCGTGGCGAAGGTCGACCGGATCCGCGACCTTGGCTGGACGCCTCAGCACGACGATCTGGAGGCGATCGTCGATCAGGCGCTGCGTTGGGAGCAGGCTCTGGCGGGTCGAAAAGCCGCATAGGACCCTCCCTATAAGGCTAGGTGTCAACCGGCTGTTAACTCTCGTAGTGTCGCAATGGCGGGACAACCTGTCCTGTTTCCGTGAGCGACTCCCATGCGCCAGCCGCTTTTCCTGGTGCGCCGCCTGTCCGGCGCCCTCCTTCTCGGTCTGACCCTCACCGCTGGTGTGGAGCTCGGAGCCTCCTCCGTTCAGGCGCAGGAAGCGTCCCAGGCCGGGTTCCAGCGCTTCGTGCAGGGGCTCTGGCCGGAGGCCAGGGCAAGGGGCGTTTCTCAGGCGACCTTCAACGAGGCTTTCCGGGGCGTCGAGCCGGATGTCAAGATCATCGCGCTCACCCGTAAGCAATCCGAGTTCGTCCGCCCGATCTGGGACTACATCAATGGATCCATCTCCACGGAGCGCCTGAAGCGCGGCCGGGAGATGGCCGCCGAATGGTCGAAGACCCTTGGGATGGTCGAGAAGACCTATGGCGTTCCGCGCGCCGTGGTGCTCGGCGTCTGGGGCATGGAAACCAATTACGGCAGCTTCACCGGTTCGATCTATGCCATCCGGGCGCTGTCGACCCTGGCCTATACGGGCTATCGCGCCGACTTCTTCCGGGAGGAACTGCTCACCGCGCTCCAGATCCTGGAGCAGGAGCATGTGGACCGCTCCAAGATGCTGGGCTCCTGGGCCGGCGCCATGGGCCAGACTCAGTTCATGCCCTCGAGCTTCATGAAGTACGCCGTCGACGGCAACCGGGACGGCGTGCGGGACATCTGGTCGTCGGTGCCGGACGCCATGGCGTCCACGGCCAATTACCTGCGCAAGCAGGGCTGGGAGCCGGGGCTCCCCTGGGGCTTCGAGGTCCAGCTGCCGAAGGGCTTCGATTTCCGCTACTTGAAGCTGAATTTCGCCCAGTGGCAGACGCTCGGCCTGCGCCGGGCCGACGGAAAGGCTATGCCGCGGGCGGGCGAGGCTTCCCTGTTCCTGCCGGGCGGAGCGAACGGACCGGCCTTCCTGGTCACCAAGAACTACGACGTGATCAAGACCTACAATTCGTCCGACGCCTATGCCATGGGCGTGGCGCATCTCGGCGACCGGCTCATGGGCGGGCAGCCGATCCAGGCCGCCTGGCCCAAGGAGCCCATGCTGGACAAGGATCAGCGCCAGGAATTGCAGGAGCGCCTGGCCCGTCTCGGCTTCTATGAGGGCGATACGGACGGCAAGTTCGGCTCCAAGACCCGGGAGGCCGTGCGGAACTTCCAGCTTCGGCGTGGTTTGATCCCAGATGGCTATGCGGATTATGCTGTCCTACGCGAACTGCGCGCGACCCGCTGACGGCTCTACCCCAGGCCGGTCCGGACCAAAATGGAACCGCCTATGAGAATCGCGTCGATTCTTCACCGTACGACCCTGGCCCTGCTCCTGGTGGCGGGTGGGTTCGACGCGGCCTTGGCGCAGTCCGGCTATTACCAGCAGCCGGGCTACCGGGATCCACGGGCTTATCCGCCCGGCTACTATCCTGGAAAGCTCGTCCAGCCGGCTCAACCGCAGCAGGGCTTCAGTCTCAGGCGTTTCTTCGGCGCTCAGGAAGAGCCTCCGCCGCCGGCGCGCGCGCCCGTTTCGAGACCCCGCAGGTCCACGCCTCCCCCGGCGGCCGTTGCCAAGCAAGAGAAGCCGAAGGTCAATCCGAGCACCCATGTGGTGGTGTTCGGCGATGCCCTGGCAAGCTATGCCCGGCAGGGGCTCGATGCCCATTTCAGCGATGACCAGGATGTCGCCGTCGTCTCCAAGGTCAGAAGCGACACAAATCTCGTTCGCAGCGACCCCGCCGACTGGCCCAACTTCATCAAGGCCACCCTCGACGGCGGGCAGAAAACCTCCATCGCGGTCCTCATGCTGGGGACGAACGACCGGCAGTCGATCCGGGACGTCGAGGAGAGCGTCGAGCCCCTGTCCGACCGCTGGAAAGAACTCTACCGGCAGCGCATCGATGCGATCACGGGCGTTCTGAAGGAGCGCAAGATCCCCTTCGTCTGGATCGGCCTGCCGCCCATGAAGAACAGCAAGATTTCCGACGATCTCGTTGCCATGAACGAGATCTACAAGGAGAGCGTCCAGCGCAACGGCGGGGTCTATGTGGACATCTGGCCGGGCTTCGTGGACGAGGATAACCGCTACACCGATATCGGCCCGGACGTGGACGGGGATCCAACCAAACTTCGAACCAACGAAGGGGTGTTCTTCACCCGGGCCGGCGCCCGGAAAGTGGCCTTCTTCGCCGATACGGAAATCAAGCGGGTCCTAGGCCTGGGCAGTACGGCCACAGCAACCGCTCCCGCGCAGATCGCCCCTGCCGATGGATCGGCCGCGCCGACCATCGAGGCGGCCGTGCCGCCTCCGCCGGACGCCGCCGCTCCGGTCGCCCTGCCGCAGAAGCCTCTGGTCGGGCCGGTTCTGCCGCTGACCCGACAGGACGTCGCACCCGGAGGCACCCTCGTGTCGGCTCCGCCGAAGCTGACCGGCGACAATGCTTATACGGTCCAGCGCGCCCTGCGGGTTGGAATCGCCCCCAGTTCACGCCCCGGTCGGGCGGATGATTTCCGCTGGCCGAATCCGTAAGGACTGTTCTGGAAACAAAAGCGGCGGCTCACCCTGGGATGAGCCGCCGCTTTTTGTTTCATGAAAGAGCGCGCACCTATACCGGCAGGGTGCTGGACCCCATCAGGAAGGTGTCGATGGAGCGCGCGGCCTGGCGGCCTTCGCGGATCGCCCACACCACCAGCGACTGGCCGCGGCGCATGTCGCCCGCCACGAAGACCTTGTCGTTCGAGGTCCTGTAGCTCCTGTCGTCGGCCACCACGTTGCCGCGGCGGTCCATGGCCACGCCCGACTGTTCCAGCAGGCCTTCCTTCACCGAGCCGGCAAAGCCGATGGCGATGAAGACGAGGTCGGCCTTGAGGATGAACTCGCTGCCTGGAATGGGCTGGCGCTTCTCGTCCACGCGGGCGCATTGCACGCCGGAAACGCGGCCCTTCTTGCCGACGACGCCGAGTGTCGCGGCCTGGAACTCGCGCTCCGCGCCTTCGGCTTGGCTGGAGGAGGTGCGCATCTTCGTCGGCCAGTAGGGCCACACGGTGAGCTTGTCCTCCCGCTCCGGCGGCTTGGGACGGATGTCGAGCTGAGTCACGGAGAGCGCACCCTGGCGGAACGCGGTGCCGACGCAATCGGAGGCCGTGTCGCCGCCGCCGATCACCACCACATGCTTGCCGCCTGCAAGGATTGGCTCCTGGGTAACCTCCTCATGGCCCACGCGCTGGTTGGCCTGGGTCAGGTAGGGCATCGCGTAATAGACGCCGGCGAGATCCTGTCCCGGTAGGTTCGGGTTGCGCGGATCCTCCGCGCCGCCGGCGAACAGCACCGCGTCGAACTCGTTGTGAAGCGACGCGAAGCTGCGGTCGACTCCGATATTGACGCCGCAATGGAAGATGACGCCTTCGGCTTCCATCTGCTTCACGCGGCGGTCGATGTGGTATTTCTCCATCTTGAAGTCCGGGATGCCGTAGCGCAGCAGGCCGCCGGGCTTCGCCTGACGCTCGAAAACATGCACCTCGTGACCCGCGCGGGCGAGCTGCTGGGCAGCCGCCATGCCGGCAGGCCCTGAGCCGATCACGGCCACGCGCTTGCCGGTCGAAACGTCGGCCGGCTCCGGCTTGATGAAGCCCATCTCCCAGGCCTTGTCGGCGATGGCCTGTTCGATGGTCTTGATGGTGACGGGCTGGTTTTCGAGGTTGAGCGTACAGGCTTCCTCGCACGGGGCGGGGCAGATGCGGCCCGTGAATTCGGGGAAGTTGTTGGTGGTGTGGAGGTTGCGCGCAGCCTCCTCCCAATCGTCGGACCAGACCAGATCGTTCCAGTCGGGGATCTGGTTGTGCACCGGACATCCTGTCGGCCCGTGGCAGAACGGGATGCCGCAATCCATGCAGCGCCCCGCCTGCTTCTTCAGATCGCTGTCGTCGAGGGGCAGCGTGAATTCGCGGAAGTGGCGCACGCGCTCACCGGCGAGCTGATACTTCTGCTCTTGCCGGTCGTATTCGAGAAAGCCTGTGACCTTGCCCATGGGTTTGCCCCTTAATCCTTATTCCGCCGCCTGCAGGTTCCGGAGACGATCCATCTCCTGGAGCGCGCGGCGATACTCGACCGGCATGACCTTCACGAACTTGGTGCGGTAGGTCGTCCAGTTGTCGAGGATCTCCTTGGCGCGCGTCGAGCCCGTATAGGTGTGATGATTGGTGATGAGCTGCATCAGGCGCTCTTCATCGGGGCCGGACATGTTGGCCATGATGTCGATGCGGCCCTTGGTCTCCAGATCGCCGCCGTGATGGTGGAGGCGGCGCATCAGGTCCTCCTCCTCCTCGACGGGTTCGAGATCGACCATGGACAGGTTGCAGCGCTTGGTGAACGTGCCATCCTCGTCGAGCACATAGGCGATGCCGCCGGACATGCCCGCCGCGAAGTTGCGGCCGGTCTGACCGAGCACGACCACGAGGCCGCCGGTCATGTATTCGCAGCCGTGATCGCCTGTGCCCTCGACGACCGCGATGGCGCCCGAGTTGCGCACGGCGAAACGCTCGCCGGCCACGCCGCGGAAATAGGCTTCGCCCGCAATCGCGCCGTACATCACCGTGTTACCGACCACGATGGAGCGCTCAGGCAGCGCCTTGGACCGGGTCGAGGGGCTGATGATGATCTTGCCGCCCGACAGGCCCTTGCCGACATAATCGTTGGCCTCGCCTTCGAGGTTGAGCGTAACGCCGGCCGCGAGCCATGCGCCGAAGCTCTGGCCTGCGGTGCCCCTCAGCTTCACGGTGATCGTGTCGTCGGGCAGACCTTCGTGGCCGTAGCGCTTGGCGACTTCGCCGGAGAGCATCGCGCCCACCGTGCGGTCGGAGCTTTTCACTGTCGATTCGATGGTGACTGCTTCGCCGTTCTCCAGCGCGGGACCGGCCTGCGCGATGAACGTGCGGTCGAGCACGTTGGCGATCGGATGAACCTGACGCTCCTGATGGCGGATCGCCACGTTCGAGCCGACATCCGGCTTGTGGAACAGCTTGGTGAAGTCGAGGCCCTTCGCTTTCCAGTGATCGATGGCTGCGTTCTTATCGAGGAGATCGGAATGGCCGATCATCTCGTCGATCGTTCGGAAGCCCATCTCGGCCATCAGCTCGCGCACTTCCTCGGCGACGAAGAAGAAGTAGTTGATGACGTGCTCCGGAAGGCCCTTGAAGCGCTTGCGCAGCACCGGATCCTGCGTGGCGACGCCCACCGGGCAGGTGTTGAGATGGCACTTGCGCATCATGATGCAGCCGGCTGCGATCAGTGGCGCGGTCGAGAAGCCGTATTCGTCGGCGCCGAGCAGCGCGGCGATCACCACGTCGCGGCCCGTGCGCAGGCCGCCGTCGGCCTGCAGCGCCACGCGGCCGCGCAGGCGGTTGAGCACGAGGGTCTGCTGGGTCTCGGCGAGGCCGATCTCCCAGGGCGAACCCGCATGCTTGAGCGAGGTGAGGGGAGAGGCACCGGTGCCGCCCTCGAAGCCGGAGATCGTGATGTGATCGGCCCGCGCCTTGGCAACGCCGGCCGCAACGGTGCCGACGCCGACTTCCGCTACGAGCTTCACCGACACGTCGGCTGACGGGTTCACGTTCTTCAGGTCGAAGATCAGCTGCGCCAGATCCTCGATGGAGTAGATGTCATGGTGCGGCGGCGGCGAGATGAGGCCCACGCCCGGTGTCGAGTGGCGCACCCGGGCGATCTTGGCGTCGACCTTGTGGCCGGGAAGCTGTCCGCCCTCGCCGGGTTTCGCGCCCTGCGCGACCTTGATCTGCATCATGTCGGCATTGACGAGATATTCCGTCGTCACGCCGAAGCGGCCGGAGGCCACCTGCTTGATCGCCGAGCGCTTGGACATGCCGTTCGCCAGGGGACGGAAGCGCTCCGGCTCCTCGCCGCCTTCGCCGGTGTTCGACTTGCCGCCAATGGCGTTCATGGCAAGCGCCAGCGTCTCGTGCGCCTCCTTGGAGATCGACCCGAACGACATGGCGCCGGTGGAGAAGCGCTTCACGATCTCCTGGGCGGTCTCGACCTCGTTGAGCGGCACGGGCGCACGCCCCGTCTCCTCGGCATTCTTGATGCGGAAGAGGCCGCGGATGGTTTTCAGTTCGTTGTCCTGCTCGTTCACCAGGCGGGCATATTCGCGGTAGCGGTCCTGCGCGTTGAGGCGCACGGCGTGCTGCAGCGTCGCGACCGTATCCGGGTTCCAGGCATGCACCTCGCCGCGTGTCCGATAGGCGTATTCGCCGCCCACATCGAGCGCGTTGCGGTAGATCGGGGCGTCGCCGAAGGCGTCGCGGTGGCGGCGGACGTTCTCTTCCGCCACCTCGTCCATGCCGATGCCTTCGATGGTGGTGGCTGTGCCGAAGAAGTCACGGGCCACGAAGTCGGAGCGAAGGCCGACCGCGTCGAAGATCTGCGCGCCGCAATAGGACTGGTAGGTGGAGATGCCCATCTTGGACATCACCTTCAGCAGGCCTTTGCCGATGGATTTGATGTAGCGCTTGATCGCCTCGTCCGCGTCCACCTCTTCCGGCAGCTCGCCGTTCTCGAGCATGTCCGCGATCGACTCGAAGGCGAGATACGGGTTGATCGCTTCCGCACCGTAGCCGGCAAGGCAGGCGAAGTGATGGATCTCGCGCGGCTCACCGCTCTCGACCACGAGACCGACCGAAGTGCGCAGGCCCTTGCGGATCAGGTAGTTGTGAACGGCCGCGGTGGCGAGCAGCGCCGGGATCGGAATACGGTCCGGGCCGACCATGCGGTCGGACAGGATGATGATGTTGTAGCCGCCATGCACTGCCGCTTCCGCGCGGTCGCAGAGGCGGTCGACGGCGCCGTCGAGAGCGGTGGCGCCGAGCTCTGCGTCATAGGTGATGTCGAGGGTCTTGGTGTCGAACCGGTCCTCGAAATGGCCGATGCAGCGGATCTTCTCCAGGTCCTCGTTGGTGAGGATCGGCTGGCGCACTTCGAGACGCTTACGGCGCGACGTGCCTTCGAGGTCGAGGATGTTCGGGCGCGGACCGATGAATGACACGAGGCTCATGACGAGTTCTTCGCGGATCGGATCGATCGGCGGGTTCGTCACCTGGGCAAAGTTCTGCTTGAAATAGGTGTAGAGCAGCTTCGACTTGTCGGAGAGCGCGGAGATCGGCGTGTCCGATCCCATGGAGCCGACCGCCTCTTGCCCGGTAACGGCCATGGGCTGCATGAGGAGCTTGAGATCTTCCGCCGTGTAGCCGAAAGCCTGCTGGCGGTCGAGCAGCGACACGTCCGTGCGCGACTCGCGCGCCTGCACGGGTTTCAGGTCCTCCAGCACGATCTGCGTGCGCTTCAGCCATTCCTTGTAGGGATGAGCATTGGAAAGCTGCTGCTTGATCTCGTCGTCGGAGACGATGCGGCCTTCCTCCAGGTCGATGAGGAGCATCTTGCCCGGCTGCAGGCGCCACTTCTCGACGATCTTCTCCTCCGGGATCGGCAGCACGCCCATCTCGGAGGCGAGCACCACGAGTCCATCGTCGGTCACCAGATAGCGCGCGGGGCGCAGGCCGTTGCGGTCCAGCGTCGCGCCGATCTGCTTGCCGTCCGTGAAGCACACGGCAGCCGGGCCATCCCACGGCTCCATGAGGGCGGCGTGATACTCGTAGAAGGCGCGCCGGTCGTCGTTCATGAGAGGGTTGCCGGCCCAGGCTTCCGGGATCAGCATCATCATCGCGTGCGAGAGCGAGTAGCCGCCGCGTACCAGGAATTCGAGGGCATTATCGAAGCAGGCAGTATCGGACTGGCCCTCGTAGGAGATCGGCCAAAGCTTCGAGATGTCGTTGCCGAACAGCTCCGAGTCGACGGAGGCCTGGCGTGCCGCCATCCAGTTCACGTTGCCGCGCAGCGTGTTGATCTCGCCGTTATGGGCGACCATGCGGTAGGGGTGCGCGAGCTGCCATGTCGGGAAGGTGTTGGTGGCGAAGCGCTGGTGCACGAGGGCGATGGCGCTCTCGAAACGCGGATCCTGAAGGTCGAGGTAGTAGTCGCGCAGCTGCGTGACGAGCACCATGCCCTTGTAGACGATGGTGCGCGAGGACAGGCTCACCGGGTAATAGCCCGCTGTGCGCTCGTCCTTCATGTCGTAGACGGCGTTGGAAATGACCTTACGGGCGATGAACAGGCGGCGCTCGAAAGTCTCGGCGTCATCCATTCCCTTGCCTTTGCCGATGAAGATCTGGCGGTGCAGGGGCTCGGTGGCCTTCACGCCCTCGCCGAGATCGCTCGAGTCGACGGGCACCTCACGCCAGCCGAGCACCTGCAGGCCCTCGTCTGAAATCGCCTTGGCGACGATCTCCTCCACAAGCTTGAAGCCTTCCGGGTTGCGCGGCATGAACAGGTGGCCGACGCCGTACTGTCCTTCCTCAGGCAGCCAGATGCCGACCTTGGCGCATTCGGCGGCGAAGAACTTGTGCGGGACCTGCACAAGAATGCCGCAGCCGTCGCCCATCTTGGGGTCCGCCCCCACCGCACCGCGATGGTCGAGGTTGTGCAGGATGGCCAAACCCTGCTCGACAATGTCGTGCGATCTGCGGTTCTTCATGTCGGCGATGAAGCCGACGCCGCAGGAATCTTGCTCGTTCGAAGGATTGTAGAGGCCTTGGGCTTCCGGGAGGCCAGGATCGCGCACCGTTTTGACCGCATCCGACATCGTGGCCGTGCGGCTCGGCACTTCGATTTCCAGGCTCTTGGTCGGCACGTCGCTCATGGCAGGTCCTTACATCCGAACGCGGTCTTTAAGGTTCTTTGAGGCGGCTTTGAGGCCCGCCGGATGATCGGATCGTCCGGGTGCCCGCCGCTTCTTCGGTCTTCTTCGAGGGGTGGGTCCGGCAGGGGAGCCCGCTCCTCGCGGGCATCCTTTGGGCTTGAGTTCAGCCCAGAGTCGCCCGTCCCGCCCACGCTTTGCGGGCGGCTTTCGTGGTATCTCGTTTCGTTCGCGGCATGCGAAGCATCAAGAAAACCCCAGGGCGTCAAAGACAGGGTGCAGGCACCCCAAAAGGGACAGCATCGCTGTCCTAATGACTGCAAACTGCCAGAGTTTGTTGCAGGGCACAAGAGGGTTTAGAAGAATTTTAGACAAAAGTTACAAGCTGACGACTGCGGATGTAACAAAAGCAGCTTTCGGCTTGCTCGGACGCAAGTCTTCACCAATGGGTCAATGTTCTTGACATGTCGCCGGGAGCGCGGGTGGGTGCCCGCTCCGGCTCGACCGCAGGAGCATCCGAGCCATGCCTGAAAAGGCATTCCCCTCCGGGATCCGTTGCTCTAGGAGAGCATCCATGAACTTCGCCAGCGACAATATCGTGGGAGCCAGTGCTCCTGTTCTCCAGGCCATCGTGCAGGCCAATGCCGGCGCCATGGCGGCCTACGGCAACGACGCGGTCTCCCAGCGCGTCAGAGAGCGCTTCAATGAGATCTTCGAGCGTGAGATCTCCGTGTTCTTCGCCACCACGGGGACAGCCGCCAATGCCCTGGCCCTCTCATCGGCCGTTCCGCCCTATGGCCTCTGCATCTGTCATCGGGAGGCTCACGTCATCGATGATGAATGCGGGGCGCCGGAGTTCTTCATGCATGGGGCCAAGCTCGCCGGATTGCCGGGCGTCGGCGCCAAGCTGAGGGCAGAGGATGTGGCGGCCTATCTGACCAGCCTGCCCAAGGCCCCGAAGCAGATGCCGCCGAAGGCGCTCTCCATCTCGCAGGTGAGCGAAGGCGGCCTCGTCTACGGCCTTAATGAACTCGCGGCTCTGGGGCAGGTCTGCCGTGAGCACGGCCTGTCCTTCCACATGGACGGCGCACGCTTCGCCAATGCCCTGGTGGCCCTCGGCTGCACCCCGGCCGAGATGACCTGGAAACAGGGCATCGACATTCTCTCCTTTGGGGCCACCAAGAACGGCGGCCTCATGGCCGAGGCCATCGTGGTGTTCAAGCCCGAACTGGCGGAGGCGCTCGACTACCGGTCCAAGCGCGCCGGGCAGATCATCTCCAAGGGCCGCCTCGTCGCGGCGCAGTTCGAGGGCTATTTCGCGGAGGATCACTGGCTCGCCAATGCCCGCCACGCCAATCGTATGGCGAAGCTCCTGTCGGAGGGGTTGATGCAGGTGCCCGGCGTGCGTTTCGCCTGGCCGACCGAGGCCAATGAGGTGTTCCCCATCATCCCGCAGGCCCTGGATCAGGCGCTCAAGGCGGCCGGCATCCTCTATCATCCCTGGACCGAACTGAGCCTCCCGGAAGCCGAGCGGGTCGGGGAGACCGAAGTTCTAATCCGCCTCGTCGCCTCCTGGGCCACCAGGGAGGAGGATGTCCGCAAGCTTCTGGAAATTGCCTCTTCCGGGGTATCGCGCCAAGCCGCGGAGTGATTGCCCTAACCCTGCCGCATTCCCGCGCGAATGGTCACCTCATGAGACCCTTGACCACGGGGCAGCCCTCCAGCCCCAGCGGGATTTTACCAAGGACCAGGACTTCAAAATAAAAATCGCCCCGGCATGGACCGGGGCGCTCTTCGTTTAAGCTCTCTTCAGAACCTTAGGCAGCCTTTGCCTCGATGGTCTGAGCAGCGTTCGTGGAAATCGGAATGAGCTTCGGCTTCTTGGCCTCGGGCGTCTCGCGCACGAGGTCGAGGTGGAGCAGGCCGTTCTCGAGGGCTGCACCCACCACCTGCACGCCATCGGCCAGCTGGAAGCGCCGGTCGAAGCTGCGGGCGGCGATGCCCTGGTGGAGAACGTCGACTTTGCGCTCTTCCGAAGGCTTGCGCTCACCGCGCACCGAAAGGGTGTTTTCCTTCACCTCGACCGTCAGGTCGCGATCGGTGAAGCCTGCAACCGCGATGGAGATGCGATAGGCATTCTCGCCGGTGCGCTCGATGTTATAGGGTGGGTAGCTCGGGGCTGCATCGACGCCGACCATCTGGTCGAGCATCGAGAAGAGACGGTCGAAGCCGACCGTGTTGCGGTACAGGGGAGCAAGATCAAACTGTCGCATGGCATATCCTCCGCTTGAAGCGACATGCAGTCAGGGAAGATCCACCTTCAAAGGCTGGATCCGGGTTGCTGTGCCGCCGTCAAGGCCGGCACATCCTCGATGTGGGAGCGGATAAGATTGCTTTCAAGAGGGTCGTTTTCTAAGCCCAGGATGCCCTATAAAGAGGTCACGCCTTCGAGTTGGAACCCCCGAGTTGGACCCCACTGTGGAATTCATCACCACCCCTGACAATCCCGTGCCCGGCGAGCCGAATCTGGTCAGCGTGACCACCCGCGACGGCATTGCCCTGCGGACCGCCACCTGGATGCCGGAAACGGAACAGCCGCAGGGCACGGTCTGCATTCTGCAGGGCAGGGCGGAGTTCATCGAGAAATATTTCGAAGTGGTGGGCGAGCTGCTCGACCGTGGGTTTGCCGTCGTGGCCTTCGACTGGCGTGGGCAGGGGCTCTCAGGCCGACAGGTGAGCAACGCACGCAAGGGCCATGTCCGGCGCTTCTCCGATTATCGTCACGACCTGGAAGCCATACGCGATCAGATCCTCGTGCCGCACATGCCCGAGCCGCATTTTGGCCTCGCCCATTCCATGGGCGGCGCTATTGCGTTGAATGCGGCCTATGAGACTTGGTTGCCCTTCCGCCGCCTCGTGACTACGACCCCGATGATCGCGCTGTGCATTGTCAAGCGCACCCGCACTTCAGCCTTCTTCGCGCGGATCCTGCGTTTCCTCGGGATGGGCAAGACGTTCGTGCCGGGCGGCGGTGAGACCTCGATCTCCACCATGCCTTTCAAGGGCAATCGCCTGACGAGCGATCCCGGGCGCTACGCCCGCAATGCGGAGGCGGCCCATGCCATTGGAGCTGGTGCCGTAGGGGCGCCGACGGTGGCGTGGCTCGACAGCGCCTTTCGCCTCATGAAGCGGTTTGCCGATCCGCGCTATGCCATCAAGATCCGCCTGCCGACGCTGATCGTAGCGGCCGGCGCCGACCCCGTCTGCGCCACGCCGGCCACCGAGCGATTTGCCTCGCGGCTCAAGGCCGGCCGCGTCATCGTCATTCCGGGCGCCCGGCATGAGATCCTCATGGAGCGGGATGTGATCCGGGAGCAGTTCTGGGCTGCCTTCGACGCTTTCATTCCCGGCACGCCCGATCCGCAGGTAGGCGCCAAGCGTGATCTCGCTGAAGTGGGTTTAGCGGCTGAGCAGCTCGATGGCGGCCGCGTGGACCCGGCGGTCGCCCGCAGCGACGATGCGCCCGCCCTCGGCAGCGGAGCCCCCGTCCCAGGTAGTGACGATGCCGCCGGCACCCTCGATGATCGGGACCAGGGCCGCGATGTCGTAAGGCTTTAGCCCCGACTCGACCACGAGGTCGATGTGGCCTGCGGCCAGCATGCAATAGGCATAGCAATCGCAGCCGTAGCGGGCCAGGCGCGCCACGCTCTCCACCCGGTCATAAGCGCGCAGCTCGTCGCCGGCGAAGAGCCGCGGACTCGTGGTGGAGATCACCGCATCCTTGAGCGAGGTGCAGCGACGAACCTTGAGTTTGCGCTCGCCGCCGGGGCCGCGATAGGTCGCGCTGCCGCCGTCGCCGAAGAAGCGCTCGCCGGTGAAGGGCTGGTGCATCATGCCGAACACCGGCTGCTTCTTGTGGGTCAGACCGATCAGCGTACCCCAGGTTGGAAGACCGGCAATGAACGCCCGTGTGCCGTCGATGGGGTCGAGAACCCAGACGTAATCAGCCTCCGCCTGCTCAGCGCCGAATTCCTCACCGATGATCCCATGCGTGGGAAAGCTGCGCTTGATGAGGTGGCGCATGGTCGCCTCGCCGGCCCGGTCGGCCTCCGTCACCGGATCGAAGGCGCCGCCGCGGGATTTGTCTTCGGTCGCGATGGCGGTGCGGAAGAAGGGAAGGATCGCTTGGCCTGACTGGGTCGCGAGCTCGTTGACGAAATGCGTGAAGTCGATGAGCCCCATGGCGTCCCAATCCCCTGAAAGAATGATGCGGACGGCCTTGGCCCGCTTGCAGTGAGCTTTTATCAAGCGCCTGTCGCGCGGCAAGAGAGCCGGGGCGAATAAGGATCGAGAACAGATGGATTCCGCGCCCAAGCTTGGTCCGGCCCGCTCCGAGGCCGCCGTATTCCTGATCGCAGCGCTGGTTTCGATCTATGCGGTGAGCCAGTTCCTGCGCAACTCCATCGGGGTCATCGCCAACGACCTTGCCCGGGAGCTCGATCTCTCCGCCACTCAGACAGGGCTTCTCTCCAGCGCCTTCTTCTTCTCCTTCGCGGCCGTCCAGATTCCGATCGGCATCCTGATCGACCGATACGGCCCCAAGCGAACCATGCTGGCAACGGCCGTGCTGACAGTTCTCGGCACCGTGCTTTTCTCGCTCGCTCCCTCGGCGCCTCTCCTCATTGCCGCCCGGGTGCTGATGGGGCTCGGCTGTTCCACCTTCTTCATGGCCCCGCTCGTGATCTATGCGCGGCGCTTTCCGCCGCAGCGCTTCGCCGGGCTCACCAGCCTGCAGATGGGCCTGGCCAACACAGGCACCCTGGCGGCCACCGCACCTCTGGCCGCCTCGGCGGCGGCTTTCGGCTGGCGGACCTCGTTCCTGGTTGTGGCCGTCCTGACGGTGGTGATCGCCCTCGTCATCGTGGTCCTCGTGCCCAGGGATGCGGGCTCGGACAAGCCGAAGGAGACCTGGGGCGTGGCCTTCCAGGGCGTCGCTGCTGCCCTGAAGGTGCCGTCCTTCTGGCCCGTCTTTTTCATGCATCTGGCCACCTATGGATGCTTCGTTTCGGTCGTGGGCCTCTGGGCCGGGTCCTGGCTGTCCGACGTGCATGGGGCGGATCTCGCGACGCGGGGCAAGGTTCTGCTGCTTGGCGCGTCGGCGCAGATCTGCGGCATGCTGATCTGGGGCGCGATGGACCGGTTCTGGGGGAGCTACAAGAAGCCTGTGATGATCGGCAGCACGGTGACGATCCTGCTCCTCGCCGTTCTGGTCTTCGTGCCGCTTCCTCAGCCCTGGGCGACGCTCTGGTTCATCCCGTTCGGCCTGTTCGTCGCCTACACGCCAATTCTGACAAGCCACGGCAAATCGCTGTTTCCATCATCCCTGACGGGCCGGGGGATCACCTTAATGAATATCGGCACCATGGGTGGCGCCTTCCTGTCCCAGAGCGTGACCGGGATGCTGATCGATCTTGCAGGGCGCTCAGAGCAGGGGCTCTACCGGCCCGAAGGCTATCGTCTCGTTTTCGGCGCATTGGCGACGGCGCTTCTGCTCAGCCTGATCTTCTACGTCAGAGCTATCGATCCTCATCCGAGCAGATATGCAACAAAGTCATGACTGGAAGTGAAATTCCTGTTGCAAATTGTGCGCTGCGGCGTAATTATTGCGGTGCGATATGGCGATGGCGTCGCTGTATCGCATGCCCTTCTTGGGCGTTTCCTCCCTAAACTTCGGGCCGCTGGCAACAGTGGCCTTTTTCTTTGCCTGGAGTTGATCGCGGGCGTTGAGGCTCACTCCGCCGCGATGGGCCGGGTCGTCAGTTCGCCCTCGATATCCGCGATCACCTGAGCAAAGGCCTGGGTTAGATCATCGGCCAGCACCGGGAAAGCGGTTTTCTTCGCCATGCTGCGCTCGTCCATATAGAGCGCGCGGTTGATCTCGATCTGCAGGGCATGCCGCCCGAGAGCGGGCTCGCCGTAATGCTCGGTGATGAAGCCGCCGGCATAGGGCTTGTTGCGCACGACCGTATAGCCGCGCCCTCGGAGAGCTGCCTCGACCAGATCGATCAGGAGCGTGGCGCAGCTCGTGCCGTAGCGGTCGCCCAGCACGATATCGGCCTTGATCCCGTCCTCGCGGCTGACGCTGGAGGAGGGCATGGAATGGCAGTCGATCAGGACGGAGTGGCCGAAGAGCTGAGCGGTGCGGCGCACCAGCTGCCGCAGGGTGCGGTGATAGGGCTTGTAGAGCCATTCGATCCGGTGAAGGGCGTCGTCCACCGGCAGGCGCGAGCGGTAGATCTCCTGGCCGTCGGCCACGATGCGCGGGATGGTCCCTAGGCCCCCCGCTACCCGCATGGAGCGGGTGTTGGCAAAGGACGGCAGACGCCCGTCGAACATGCGGGAATCGAGCTCGTAGGGCTCCCGGTTCAGGTCGAGAAAGGCCCGCGGAAAATGCGCCGTCATCAGAGGGGCGCCAAGCCCCATCACGGAGGCGAAGAGTTCGTCCACGAAGGCGTCCTCGGAGCGCCTCAGGGCAACGGCATCAAGCCTGGACGATGCCAGGAACGAGGCCGGATAGACGGCTCCCGCATGCGGCACGTTGAAGACGAAGGGGATCGTCTGCATGGCAGGTTCGGAGACGGTGAAGGGAGGGTCGAACTCATCGACAATGGCTGGCCGCATCAGGAAATAAACTTGACTATGGTGGAAGAAATGCCGGTCTTTGGGCTAGTGTAAGGCAGCGCCGTCGCCTGTCCATGACAATATCGTATCAGGGCCGCGTCCTTCTTTCACGGCTTGTTTACTCCCGTTCCGGCATGAAGGTCTGAACCCATTCGCCATGATTCGGGGCTGGCAACCGATGAAGATCCTTCTCGCCGAAGACGACAACGATATGCGCCGATTCCTTGTGAAGGCGCTGGAGAACGCAGGCTACGACGTGGCCTCGTTCGACAACGGCCTTTCCGCCTATAACCGGCTGCGTGAGGAACCGTTCGAGCTGCTGCTGACGGACATCGTCATGCCTGAGATGGACGGCATCGAGCTGGCCCGCAAGGCCACCGAGCTCGATCCGGACATCAAGGTGATGTTCATCACCGGCTTCGCCGCCGTCGCGCTCAACCCGGACTCCCAGGCTCCTCGCGATGCGAAGGTCCTGTCGAAGCCGTTCCATCTGCGCGATCTGGTGAGCGAAGTCGATAAAATGATGGCGGCCTAAAAAAGGCCCAGCCGAAGGCTTGCGCCCGCGCCCGCTTGTGGGTATATCGCCCCCACAGCCGAGACGGGACGTCAAACATCACCGTTTCCCGGGCGCGTAGCTCAGCGGGAGAGCACTACGTTGACATCGTAGGGGTCGCTGGTTCGATCCCAGCCGCGCCCACCATTTTTCTTTTTCCGGCCTTCCCGAGGGGCCGCAGGAGACCGGATATGAAGATCCGTAACTCGTTGAAGTCGATCCGCGGCCGTCACCGCGACAACCAGCTGGTTCGTCGCAAGGGCCGGGTCTACATCATCAACAAGACCCAGAAGCGCTACAAGGCTCGCCAGGGCTGAGTTGGCGGGTGCGGCGTTGCCGCACACGAGAATCTGAATTGACCACGCATGCCGGGACCCTAAACTCCCGGCATGCGCTTTTTCGCGTCTGCCCTGATCCTATCGCTGAGCCTTGTCTCTCACCCTCTCGGTGCGCAGGAGCCTGCGCGTCCGAAGGACGGCCCGAAGGACCAGACACAGCCCGCCAAGCCTAATCCTCCGCGGGCGTCGAGCCTCGATGAATTGTTCGAGCGTTTGGGCAAGGCCCAGACCGAGCGGGAGGCCAAGGGCATCGCGTCCCTCATCGAGCGACGCTTTTCCCGCTCCGGATCCGATACCGCCGATCTCCTGCTGAGCCGGGCCGCCGAAGCGTTCGGCAAGAAGGATTTCCCTCTCTCCATCGAGCTGATCGATCGGGTCCTGGCGCTTCAGCCCAACTGGGCCGAGGCCTGGTACAAGCGCGCCACGGTCTTCTACCAGCTCGATGATCCGGTGGGAGCGATGGCCGATCTCCATCGGGCGCTGAAGATCGAGCCCCGGCACTTCAATGCCTGGACGGGTCTGGGCCATATCCTGATGGCGTCCGACGACAAGAAGCGGGCGATGCAGGCTTACCGGAAGGTGCTCGAGATCAATCCTCAGATGGATGACGTCAAAACCATCATCGAACGGCTCAAGCCGGAGGTTGACGGGCAGGACCTCTGATTTAGCTTGCGACGATGACCCTGCTCCTCGTCCTTGCGGCGCCCTTCGCTCTTCTGATCCTGGGTGCCGCCTTCACCTATCTTTATGCCTGGAGCATTGAACGGCGCTTCCCGCCGACCGGCCGTTTCATCGAGGTCGAGGGCTGCAGAATCCATTATCGGGATGAAGGGCCAAAGGAGACTCCACCGCGTGGCACCATCGTCATTCTGCACGGCGCCTCTTCGAACCTCGTCGAGTCCATGCTGGGCATGGGAGCTGCGCTCGCGCGACGCTACCGGGTGATTGCCATCGACCGTCCCGGCCATGGCTGGAGCGAGCGCAAGCCCGGACTGGCCGAGGCCGACCCGGCCCGGCAGGCGGCGCTGATGGCCGGTGCCCTGCGCCAGCTCGCCGTCAGCAACGCAGTGATCGTGGGGCATTCCTGGTCCGGAAGCATCGTGCCCCGTCTCGCCCTCGATCATGCCGACGTGACCGGGGCAATCGTCGTGCTCTCCGGCATCACGACCCCCTGGCCCGGCGGCACCATCGGCTGGTACCGCCGCCTGATCGACTCCTGGGCCGGCTGGCTCTGGTTCCGTACGTTGGCCGTGCCGATCCTGCTCGTGCTCCGGCCCTGGATGAAGAAAAAGACGTTCTGGCCGCAGCGACCTCCCAAGGGCATTGTGACGAAGGGCTTCATCCCACTGGCCTTCCGGCCAAGGGCCTACGAGGTCAACATGCAGGACTTCGCCGTCATGTATGACGGGGTTCTCAAGCAGAGCGGGCGCTACAAGGACATCCGCCTGCCGACGCTGGTGATCGCGGGTGATGCGGACGAGATCGTCTGGACCGACCTGCATAGCCGCTGCTTTGCGCGCGAAGTGCCTGACGCGGAGCTGATCCTGATGCCGGGCATCGGCCACATGCCGCAATATGCGGATCAGGAGACGGTGCTCTCGGCCATCGAAATCCTGGCCGCACGCGTCGTCGCGCCGGCCAGGGAGGATGTCGATCACGCCTGAGCGGCGTGCTCCTGATTGATGAAGGCGATGCGCACCATGTTGGTGGCGCCCGGCGTGCCGAAGGGCATGCCGGCCACGATGATCACCCGGTCGCCGACACTGGAGAAGCCTTCGCGCACGGCGAACTTGCAGGCGCGGAACGCCATGTCGTCGATGTCGCTCGCATCCTTCGTGCGGATGGAATGCACGCCCCAGACCAGGGCGAGGCGGCGGGCGGTGTCGATGCTGGGGGTCAGCGCAATCACGGTGGAGTTCGGCCGCTCGCGGGCAATACGGAAGGCCGTCGAGCCCGAGAAGGTCCAGGCCGCGACCGTCTTGAGATTGAGCGTGTCGGCGATCTGGTGGGAGGCAGCCGCGATGGCGTCGGATCCCGTGGCCTCCGGCTCGGCATTGAGCGTGCGCACGATCGACCAGTAGTTCTGATCCAGCTCCACCTCTTCGGCGATGCGGTTCATGGTGGCCACGGCGTCGATCGGATACTGGCCCGAGGCGCTCTCGGCGGAGAGCATCACCGCATCGGCTCCGTCATAGACGGCGGTCGCCACGTCCGAGACCTCGGCGCGGGTCGGCACCGGCGAGGTGATCATGGATTCCAGCATCTGGGTCGCCACCACCACGGGCTTGCCGTAGCGGCGCGCCGTACGGACGATGCGCTTCTGGATGCCGGGCACCTTTTCCAGCGGCATCTCGACGCCGAGATCGCCGCGGGCGACCATGACCGCGTCCGAGATCTCGATGATCTCGTCCAGGCGGCTGATGGCCTGGGGCTTCTCGAGCTTGGACATGACGAGCGCGCGGCCCCGGGCGACCTTCTTGACCTCCGCCACATCCTCGGGGCGCTGCACGAAGGACAGGGCGATCCAGTCCACGCCGGCATCGAGCGCCGCTTCGAGGTCCGAGCGGTCCTTGTCCGTCATGGCCGCGACCGGAATCGTGGTATCGGGCAGGCTTACGCCCTTGCGGTTCGAGATCTTGCCCGCGACCTCGACCGAAGTCGTGGCCGAACCCTGCTTCACGCTCTTCACGCGAAGCCGCAGCTTGCCGTCGTCGATCAGCACCGTGTGACCGGGCTCGAGCGAGGAGAGGATCTCCGGATGCGGCAGGTGCACGCGGTCGTTGGTACCCGGCGTTTTGTCGGCATCGAGGGTGAATGACTGGCCCGGCACCAGCATGGTGCCGTCGCCCTCGAAGGCGCCGACGCGCAGCTTGGGTCCTTGCAGGTCCGCCAGGATCGCGATGGGCCGTTTGAACTTGGCCTCGACGGCGCGGATCATCGCAACCCGCTCCTTCAGCTTCTCGCGCGGCAGGTGGCTCATGTTGAGGCGGAACACGTCGGCGCCCGCCTCGAATAGCTTGGCGATCATCTCCGGGTTCTCGGAAGCCGGCCCCAAGGTTGCTAGAATCTTCGTGCGGCGTGCGCGTCTCATTATGGCTGCCCCCCTGGGCGGTTTGTTTCGGTGAGCTGAATGGTCCAGCTCTTCTGTTCTCCGGTGTCGACTTCGAAGAAGCCGCTGCGGTCAAAGCCCCTGGCGAGGCAATCCTCCGTTCCGCGAATTGTGAACTCGCGCTCCCGCGTGCACATGAAGGAGCGACCGCTCCACTCGCCGCCGCGGTCGTAGTCGATGGCGTAGACATAGTAGAAACGTCCGGCGAGCTGCCCCTTCAGCAGGGTCTCGCAGCCGCGGGCGGTGAGATTCCACCAACCCTCCGTGACCCACCCTTGCGCGTCCCGGTAGCCGAGCGCGATACCGACCCGGCTCGAGGTCATGTTGCACAGGCGCAGGTCCGCCTTCGCGGGCGAGGCGGCCAGCAGGCAGCCGCTCATGACGAAGGCCGCGAGTGCAAGACTTCGCCGGCAGAAAGCAGACGATGTGAGGGTGAAGGCCGTCATGGATATGGTTTGGTCGAATCGGAAGGAATGAAATCGCACAATGAGTTAAGAACTTTGGCGAATCGTTGTCGGCCAGATGCGCCCCAGGAGCAAGAGCTTCGAGCCGGTGGGTGGAAGAATTTGCCACCTGCATGGCCTCTTCGTCACAGGCGGCTGACTCGAGGGCCGACAATGCTCCCTGTTCGGGGAGGGGATTGCCGTGCTGTCAGGCCTGCGTCTCGGGTCTCGGGCGGGCCACCCAGATGCCGAACAGAATCAGTGCTCCGCCCAAGGCCTGAATCGGCGTCAGCGCCTCGTTCAGAACGGCCCAGCCGAACACGGCAGCGGCAATCGCCTCCAGGAAAATCACCAGGGACGAGAAGGTCGCCGGCAGCCGCCCGAGCGCGATGGCGAGAAGGCCCTGGCCGCCCGCATGGCTGATGTACGACATGGCGAGCAGCGCCGCGATGCCTTGCGCCGTCTGCGGGATCACCCGCGTGTCGAACAGGACCGCAATGACGAGGAGGATGGCCGAGGTGATGAGCCCCGCCTCGAAGGTCACCCTGGCGGCGCCCGCCGTCTTGCGCGCCCGGCTGGCGGCAAGAAAATACATGCCGAAGAAAAACGCCGTCGCGACCCCGTAGAGGTCACCTACGATTCGGGCTGGATCCGCCTGAAGGCTCTGACCGATCAGGGCCGCGCCGCCCAGGAGGCAAAGGCCGAGGCCGAGAAAGGTGCCCCGCGAGACCCGTTGGCGCAGCACGAGCCAGACGGTCAGCACGACGAAGAGCGGCGCCATGGTGGCAAAGAACGTGGCGTTGGCTACCGTCGTCTTGAGAATCGCCAGGTGCCAGAAGAACAGATCGCCGGCAAAGACGATGCCGCCGAGAATACTGGCCTTGGAAAAACGAACCCTTGGCACATCGGCTGGTGCCCGCTTTTCCTCGATGCGCATCCAGGCATAGAGCAGGGGCAGGCAGAGCGAGACGCGCCAGAAGGCGCTGGCGAAGGGCCCCACATCGGCCGGTGTCCCGCCCATATCGGCGGAGGCGAAGCGGACGAAGATGGGGGAAATGCCCATCGCCACGGCGCCCAGGCAGAGGGCGGCAAAAGCGGAGGCGAAGCCCGGCTCAAGGCGGGCCGTGGTGGATGTCGGGGACATGTGGAATGTGAAAGTGTGTTGCGCGGATGGTCGCGTTGTCAGGGATGGAGGGGCAGGGTAAGGCTTTTCCTCCGCCGTTCAATCCATCCTTATCCGAAACCCATCACTCCATGCCTGCTTCCGCCGCGCTCAAGCTCGACAAGTCGTTTCTTGAGCCTCATCCGGTCGAGACCATTCCCGGTTCCGTCGAGTCGGGGATCCTGATCCTGTGCGACCATGCCTCCAACGCGGTGCCGCCGGATCTCGGCGATCTCGGCCTGCCGGCATCCGAATTCCAGCGCCACATCGCCTATGACATCGGCGCCGCAGCCGTGACCCGGTCGCTGGCCCGACGTCTCGGGGCTCCGGCGATCCTGACCCGGTTCTCGCGGCTGATCATCGATCCCAACCGGGGCAGGGACGACCCCACCCTGGTCATGCGCCTCTCCGACGGTGCCGTGGTGCCGGGCAATGCCCGTGTGGACGACACGGACGTGCAGAGGCGCATCGCCCGCTTCTACGACCCATACGACCATGCCATCGCGGACGCGATCCACCGGGCCATGGCTGGCGGCCATCCGCCGGTGATCGTGACGGTTCATAGCTTCACGCCGGTCTGGCGCGGCTGGGCGCGGCCCTGGCATGTGGGCATTCTCTGGGATGCCGACGACCGCTTCGCCAAGCCGCTCCTGGAGGGGCTGCAGGCGGAGGACGGACTCGTCGTGGGTGACAACGAGCCCTATGATGGGGCACTGGCGGGCGACACGATCGACCGCCATGCGACGGTCCGAGGCCTGGCCAATGCGCTTATCGAGATCCGACAGGACCTGATCGCTTCGGACGAAGGCGCCGAGGAATGGGCCGAGCGCTTCGCCCGGCTGCTCGAGCCGCTCGCAAGCCAGCCGGAGCTTAGGGCGCCCAGGATCTTCGGGACCCGCACCCGGGACCGCCTGCACCAGCATGGAGGATAGGCCCATGAAGGACATCGACGACAGGACCCGCACGGAACTGGAGGCCGCCGCCTTCCGCCGACTGGTCGAGCATCTGCGGGAGCGCACGGACGTTCAGAACATCGACCTCATGAATCTGGCGGGCTTCTGCCGCAACTGCCTGTCGAATTGGCTGAAAGATGCCGCCGACCAGCGGGGCGTCGCCCTCTCCAAGGAGGACAGCCGGACCCATGTCTATGGCATGCCTTACGAGGAGTGGAAGCAGCTCCATCAGAGCGAGGCCAGCCCGTCTCAGCTCGCAGATTTTGAGAAATCGAAGCCGGGGCATTAAAACGGCTTCAACCAAATGACCATAACACTGGCGCCAATGCCATCAATCAGGGGCTTCATTCATGGATGACGCAGCTTTCAACACCGAATCCGTCGCCGCCGACCAGCTGAAGGCCTTCATCGAGCGCATCGAGCGCCTCGAGGAGGAAAAGGCCGGGATCGCGGGCGACATCAAGGACGTCTACGCCGAGGCCAAGGGCAACGGCTTCGACACCAAGGTCCTGCGCAAGATCATCTCCCTGCGCAAGCGCGATTACGCCGAGCGCCAGGAGGAGGAGGCGATCCTCGAACTCTACATGCAGGCGCTCGGGATGGCGTAGATTGATCCTGTCCGTCCTAAGACGCTCCAAGGCCCTGCAGCGCAATCTGCGGGGCCTTTGTCATTCCTGAGGCGCGTCTGCCAGACTTAAGGAATGCAGAACATCGACCGTCCCGGGCGGCAATGGCGTCGACCGGCGGGTTTCCTTGTCCACCATGACGATGGTGGCTTCCGTCGTGGCGACGAGGCGCCCATCGTTGAAAATGCCCTGGGCGAGGGTGAACGAGCTGCGTCCGACCCTCACGACGCCCGTGCCGATCTCGACGTGGCCTGGCCAGAAGAGCTCCGCCCGGAAGTCGATCTGCAGCCGGGCGATGACGAAGCTCCGGCCTTCAGAGGCGAGCGGCCGCGCCGGATCGTACATGAAGGCGACACGCCCCACTTCCGAGAAGGTGGCGAAGACCGCATTGTTCACATGCCCCTGTCGGTCGAGATCCGCATAACGGATATCGGTGGAGGTGCGGCTCGGATAAGCCTCCAGCGGGCGAAGGGCGTTCGGGTCTTTCATCGTCCGATCCTTGTCATGCGGCCATAGAATACGAAACGCCGTGTGGCTCAAGAGAGAGGGCTGCCATCGGAGCCTTTTTCCATCCCGAATGATCTGCCATGCAGCCCGCGCCCTCGCGCCGGGCGGCCCGGTTCTCTATAGATCCTAAGAGATTCGACGCGGGGAGGGATGCATGAAGCGCGCGGCACACGAAGTCACGGAACCTCGGGACGCGGAGGCGCGCCGGAGGATTCCGCCCGTCATCTGTTACCCCGTCGACACCCTGCCGCGACCCGACCTCGCCGCCTATCAGGCTGCCCGCGATGGCTGGGAGAAGGTGGATGAGGTCGTGGTGCCGCCGCGCGAGGCGCGCTCTTTCCACGTGCCGGCGGGCTCGTTCTTTCGCATCGTCAGCATCGACGGGCCGCAGGTGGGCGACCTCAATCTCTGGTCGGCGGACGATATCAACGAGCGCTTCTTCTCGGGCAAGACGCGGGCCCTGCATGGTACGCACGTCTCGACCGGCGACCAGCTCTGGTCATGCCTGCCTTACCTGAGGCCCATGGCGACGATCACGCACGACACCCTCGACTGGTACGGCTTCGACGCGTTCGGCGGCTCGGTGCACGACGTGATCGGCACGCGTTGCGACCCCTATACCCACAAGCTCCTCTCAGGAGCCGAATACCACCATTGCTGCCATTCGAACCTGACCCGAGCCCTGAGCGAGCGCTTAGGCAAGCCGAAGCAGGAGGTGGAGCCTGCCGTGCACGACGTGCTAAACGTGTTCATGTGCACCGGATTCACCCGCGACACGGGGCAGTATTTCATGAAGGCGAGCCCGGTGCGGCCGGGCGATTATCTCGAGTTCTTCGTCGAGATCGATCTTCTGGGGGCGCTCTCCGCCTGTCCGGGCGGCGATTGCAGCGCGGAGCATTCGAGCGACGTGGCCGTCTGCCATCCGCTGCTGGTGGAGGTCTACAGGCCCAAGGCCCCACCTGCCGGGTGGACCTCCCCGCCCCGCAACGGCTACAGCCGCCGGCACGAGGATTAAATGGAAAAGGGCCCCAACGGGGCCCTTTCTTATTGCACTACTTTCAGCGGCTTGACCGCCGGTCCTGTGAACCGGTTCGTCGCCAGATCGGCCACGGGCTTCTTGGAAAAACCCATATGCAGGCTCGGTTCCGCAGTCATCAAGGCCGTGAGCGCCGTGGCAGGCGGCTGCTTCGCCGCGGCGGCCGGGGCCTTGGGAACGATGGCGGGTTGCGGCTTTACCGGCTTGGCCTCCCTGGGCGTGGAGCCTGTGGTCGTGACCGGAATATCGATAGGAGCCGCCGCGGCGACCTGAATGGGTCGCAGATCCGGACGCGGCGGGGGCAGGGGCGCCGGGGAGGCGATGGCTGCATTCGTCGTGCCCCGCAGATCGGCAAGAACGGGAATCGGGTTCGTGGCCGAGAGCGAGCCCGGACGGGCCGGCGGAAGCGGCGCATAGGCCAGCGCGACGGTGCCGGCGAGAGCCTCGATGCCTGTGTCATCCGAGTCGGGCCGGCGCGGCGGCATCGGGGCGAAAGCCATGCCCTTGGCGATGGACATCTCCGATGCGCCCGGGCCCTGCTGCCAGCCCAGGGCCGGGCCGGATGCGGTCTGGACCGTGCCAGGTGCCCCGTTGATCCGGGTCGGTGGCAGTGGGGGCGGCGCAGGCGGCGTCAGCTCCTCGCGCAGAGCGGGGGCCATGGAGGCCACGACAGCCGGTGCAGGCGGTTCGGGTCGTGGCTGGATCGCCACCGGTGCGCGGCGCGCCGTCGGGGTCGGGCTCCCGTAGGATTGCATGGCCGCATAGACCGACGAGTTGGAATCGCTTGCGTAATTGTCCGGCGCCGATGGCTGCTGGCGGGAGGCCATGATGGCACGGCCGGGGCGCGAGGCGACCCGGATCTCCTCGGCATCCTCCTCCTCGTCGTCGTTGAGGCCGAACAGGGTGGCCCAGAAGCTCTTGCGGCGCGGCTGGTTGGCAATGGCCTCTTCCGCATCGGCATAAGCCGTGTAGCCCGCCACCGTGCCGCCCTTGGCCAGCACTTCCGCGCGGGCTTCCTCATAGCCGGGCAGGGGCCTGCCGTCGGCGGGTATGTGCACGGTCTTTCCGTCCGGGAAGATGCTGGCCAGCTGCGATCGGGTCATGCGGGGCCAGGCGCGCACGCTGCCCACATCGAGATGGATGAAAGGCGTGTAGGCATTGGGATAATAACCGACGCCGCCGTTCTGGAGCCGCATGCCGATGGCCCGGACGCGGGAGGCGGACACGTCGGGCAGGTAGAAGTCGAGCGCCTTGCCCTGCATGTGCTGGCTGTTCTTGGCCACCGCGCTGGAGCGCCGGCGCAGCATCGAGTTGGTCTGAGGCGAGCGGTAGGCCGAGTTCACGTGGACGGGCGCATCGGATCCCACCTCGCGATAGACCTCCCACACCGTGTCGAACAGGCGCGGGTCCATGCGGGTCGACTCGGCACGCCGCCAGTCGCGCAGGAACCAGTTGAGCTGCTGCAGGGCGCCCGAATCGTACTGCCCGTTGCGCCGGAAGGTGACGGTGAGGGTTTCCTTGGTGTTGTTGTGGTAAAAGGTCAGTGTGCGGGTGTCGCCATTGGCGACGGCATCCTGCGTGCCGCGCACCCCGCCCACCATGACGGCCAGAAAGGCCGCAAGACCCATGCCGACGCGAGACGCGAGCCGGTCCTTACGCAATACTCTCACTGTGATACTCGTCTTTACCGGGCCGCATCCACAGATGCAGCGATCCTTATAGTGAAAGGATCTTTGCCGAAGACGGTTACGTTCCCGTTAAGTGCGTGAAGGAAAGTGGCTGAAAGACGGAGCTATTCGGACAGGTTCAGGGCGGCACGGACCTTACGGTCGAGGCCATAGATGTCCTCGAAGCGCTTCAACTCGCCCTTCTCGTCGACCGAGAGGGTGAAATAGGTCAGATGCACGGGCAGGGGATCGGTCAGGTGCACATAGCGTTCGCCCTTGCCGATGAGGCCACGCAGCTTCTGCTCGGTCCATTTGCCGTCCTGGCCCATGATCTCCTCTGCAAGCTCGAAAGGCTTGTCGACCCGCACGCAGCCATGGCTGAAGGCCCGCTTGCTGGCGGAGAAGAGGTTGCGGTTCGGCGTGTCGTGCAGATAGACCGCATGCTGGTTAGGGAACATGAACTTCACGTAGCCCAGCGCATTGCGCTCACCCGGCGGCTGCTGCACCGTGATGCGGTCGCCTTTGCGGATGACCTTGTAGCCCTTGCGCGCGGCGTAATAGGGATCGTTGGCCAGCCCCGGCAGAATCTCCTTCTTCATGATGGAGGGTGGGATCGTCCAGGACGGATTCACCACCAGATATTTCATGTTCTCCGAGAAGATCGGCGTCTGCGACTGTTCCTTGCCGACGATCACACGGGTCTCGTGGACCACGTTGCGGCCCTCAGTCAGACGCAGGCGGTATTCGGGCACATTCACGGCGATATGCCGCTCGCCCAGATCCGCGGGCAGCCAGCGCCAGCGCTCCATGTTGGCGATGATCTCCGATGCTCGCTGCACCACGGAAGGCCCGGAGAGCGCCGCCACCGTCTGGGCGTTGAGCACGCCCGTATCGGGCAGGCCCCGTTCCTTCTGAAAAGCCGCCACCGCGGAGGCGACGCGCTCGTCGTAGACGGTCTGGTTGTCGGAATCCTTGGCGAGATTAAAGCGCGCGCGGATCAAGGGCACGCGCGGATCCTTCATGCCCACACGTAGGATCGGCCCTTTGGGGAGGCGCACGCTGGGTTGGGAAGGATGGCTTTCACGCAATTGCGCCAGCCGCTCCCTCAAGGCCTTGTAGCCGGCATGCGGCGGGTTGTAGGCCGCCAGCGCTGCGCCGGCATTCTTCGACGAGGCGACCTTGCCCAGCACTTCGCCGATGTCCGGCATTGCGAGCTTCGGGGTCACGAGAGGCGAAAGGCGCGCAAGATCGATGCGGGCGCCCCTGGCGTCGCGGGCATAGCGGATCACGGACAGCGAGAGCTTCACATCGGCCCTGGCCCATTGCGCAAGCGGCGCATCCTTGCGCAGGCCCGCATCACGAAGGACATAATCGGTGGGGTCGAGGCCATCCTCGTCAGCAGCCTTCAGGCGCTCCATCGCGGCCTGAGCCGCCGGGGTCCAGGCTCCATCCTGCGACCAGACCAGCGGACGCTCGGCCTGCGCATAATAGGCGGCCAGAGCCTCGCGATCCTTGGCCCCCACGCGCAACTCGCGCATGGCCGCATCGTCGGCGAACAGGCCTTCGACCGCCATGCGCACGATGTCCGCCTTCATGAGAGCCGTGACGGGCGCCGCATCCGGCAAGGGAATTTCGATGACAGGAGCAGACTTCAGATCAGCCGCCTCGATCGATACGGGAGCGGGCTCCGTCAGCGGAATGACCGGTGATGCAACGTCCGTCGATGCAGGGGCGTCCTGGATCGCCACATCGTGGAAGGATGGCTGCGCCGGGCTTTCAGCGATGGGCTCGAGACGATCGGCCTGTGGAGTGGTGATGGTATCCGCCGAAACGGAGAGGGGCAGGAGAGAAACCGATCCGATCAGACCGAGCCAAACGGCTGTCTTGCGCAACCCACGCATGACCATGCTCCTCGTCGCAATGAAGGTGGAGGATTTCAGAGATCCTCCATCAAATGATTTTCGTCAGTGTGCGGGCACACGTCTGTTACGCTTAACGCGCAAAACGCCGTGCGGCTTCATCGTCTAGGCCAAGTTCTTTCAATTTTCTGTAAAGAGTTGACCGGCTTGATTCCAAGCCAGGGCGGGATGGCCGACATATGTCCTTGAAATACAAAGGAGCGCGAAGCCTGTCGTCCTCACATCCTGATCGGCGGGATCAGGTTTTAACCGGAAGGGTTAATCACCCGTAAAAGTGTGCGGATCGGCTCTGAACGAGAGCCTGATTCTGCGCCCCGTGCCCCTCCGGTACGGGTTGATCCCGGTAGGCCGGCAGCCAATATGTGTGCAGTATCTCTGACCCTCGACTTCGGACAGGCCTTCGCCCGTGACCTCTCAAAACGCTTCCTCTTTGCATCTCCCCTTGTCCTCCGGCGCGGCACAGGCCGAACTCGGCGCCTTGCCCGAATGGAACCTGTCTCACCTCTATCCCGGCATGGACAGCGAGGAGTTCAAGCGCGATCTCGCCAGGGCCGAAGCCGAGTGCAAGTCCTTCGCCGTGGCTTATCGCGGCAAGCTCGATGCCCTGGCACGGGGCGAGCGTGCCTCGGAGGTGCTGAGCGAGGTCGTCAAGCGCTACGAGGCCCTGGAGGACCTGCTCGGGCGCCTCATGTCCTATGCGGGTCTGGTCTATTCCGGCGACACCACCGACCCGGTGCGGGCCAAGTTCTACGGCGACACCCAGGAGCGCCTCACCGCCGCCTCGACCGAATTGCTGTTCTTCGGACTCGAGCTTAACCGTATCGAGGATGCGGTGCTCGACCACGCCATGAGCGACGAGCCGCTCAAGTATTACCGTCCCTGGATCGAGGATCTTCGCAAGGACAAGCCCTTCCAGCTCGACGATCGGATCGAGCAGCTCTTTCACGAGAAATCCGTCACCGGCCGCTCCGCCTGGAACCGCCTGTTCGACGAGACCATCGCGTCCCTGCGGTTCACCGTGCGCGGCGAGGAACTGCCGATCGAGCCGACGCTCAACAAGCTGCAGGATCCCGACGAGAGCGTGCGCAAGGACGCGTCTGACGCGCTGGCCAAGACCTTCAAGGCGAACTTGCGCACCTTCACCCTCATCACCAACACGCTCGCCAAGGACAAGGAGATCTCCGACCGCTGGCGCGGCTTCGAGGACGTGGCCGATTCCCGCCATCTGGCGAACCGGGTCGAGCGCGAGGTGGTGGAGGCCATGGTCTCAGCCGTGCGCGAGGCCTATCCGCGTCTCTCTCACCGCTACTATGCCCTGAAGGCCCGGTGGTTCGGCAAGGACAAGCTCGATCATTGGGACCGCAACGCGCCCCTGCCGAAGGTCGAGCAGCGCACCATCTCGTGGAACGAGGCGAGAGACACGGTGCTGTCGGCCTATTCCGCCTTCTCGCCCCGCATGGCCGACATTGCCCGACGCTTCTTCGATGAGGGCTGGATTGATGCGCCAACCCGTCCCGGCAAGGCGCCCGGTGCCTTCGCGCATCCGACGGTGCCCTCGGCCCATCCCTATGTGCTCCTGAACTACCAGGGCAAGCCGCGGGACGTGATGACGCTCGCCCACGAACTCGGCCACGGTGTTCATCAGGTCATGGCCGGGCCCAACGGCGCGCTGATGGCGCCCACGCCCCTGACGCTCGCCGAGACGGCCTCCGTCTTCGGCGAGATGCTCACCTTCCGCCGCCTCCTCGACCAGACCATGGACCCGGTCCAGCGCAAGGCGATGCTGGCGGCCAAGGTCGAGGACATGATCAACACCGTTGTGCGCCAGATCGCGTTCTATTCCTTCGAGCGTAAGGTCCATCTGGAGCGCCGCAACGGCGAGCTGACGGCCGACAAGCTCTGCGAGCTCTGGATGTCGGTGCAGGACGAGAGCTTGGGCCCGGCGATCCGCCTCGGCCCCGGCTACGAGAGCTTCTGGACCTATATCCCGCATTTCATCCACTCGCCCTTCTACGTCTATGCCTATGCCTTCGGCGACTGCCTCGTGAACTCGCTCTACGGCGTCTACGAGCGCTCCAACGAAGGCTTCGTGGACCGCTACTTCGCGCTGCTCTCGGCGGGCGGCACCAAGCATTACTCGGAGCTTCTCGCGCCCTTCGGGCTCGATGCGAGCGACCCTTCCTTCTGGCAGATCGGCTTGTCGATGATCGAGCGGCTGATCGGCGAGCTCGAGGCCATGGAGCAGAGTGCCTGACAACGAACTCCCGATGTCCGGCCAAATCAGCCGCAGGATACTTGCTGTGGCGCAAAGTCGAGGCGGTCTGCATGGGGCAGACCGCCGTTAGCCGCATTTTATGTTGGGGAAGAGCCTGATTCATGGCCGACCATGACAACGAAGCGAACCGCTTCTCCGCGCGCGCTGCCCGCTATGCCAGGGTCGGCGCCAATATGGGCGGAGTGGCGGCCCGCATGGCAGGATCGCGCCTGTTCGGGGGCGATGATCGTGATGCCTCCAATGCGGCCGTGCTGGCGCAGGCCCTTGGCGGCCTGAAAGGCCCGATCATGAAGGTGGCGCAGCTGCTGGCCACCATCCCCGACCTCATCCCGCCGGAATACGCCGCCGAGCTGCAGAAGCTGCAGAGCGAGGCGCCCCCCATGGGCGCAGCCTTCGTGAAGAGGCGGATGCAGGCGGAACTCGGACCGCAATGGCAGAGTCGGTTCGGCTCCTTCGAGCTCAATCCGGCCGCGGCCGCCTCCCTCGGTCAGGTGCATCGGGCGACCACGAAGGACGGCGAGGCGCTCGCCTGCAAGCTCCAGTATCCGGACATGCAATCGGCCGTGGAGGCGGATCTCAAGCAGCTCGAATGGGTTTTCGCCGTCCACCGCCGCATGGATCCGGCCATCGATACGCGGGAGATCGCCAAGGAAATCGGAGAGCGGGTGCGCGAAGAGCTCGATTACGAGCGCGAGGCCAAGCACGCGGCGCTCTATGCCCGGACCCTGTCCGACGTGGAGGAGGTCCGGGTGCCGCGGGTCCATCCGGAGCTGTCCACCAAGAGGCTCTTGTCGCTTCAGTGGCTCGAGGGCGAGAAGATCTTGGGCTTCACGGAAGCGCCGGTCGAGATCCGTAACCGGCTGGCGGTGGCCATGTTCAAGGCTTGGTGGCATCCGTTCAGCCATGCGGCGGTGATCCACGGCGATCCGCATCTCGGCAATTACACGGTCTTCTCCGAGGATGGAGAGGCGAGAGGCATCAACCTCCTCGATTACGGCTGTATCCGCATCTTCCACCCGCGGTTCGTAGGCGGCGTGGTCGATCTCTACCGCGGCCTGCAGACCGATGACCGCGCCCGGATCGTCCATGCTTATGAGACCTGGGGCTTCAAGAGCTTGTCGAACGAGCTGATCGACATCCTCAACATCTGGGCACGATTCAT
This sequence comes from Microvirga lupini, assembly GCF_014191055.1. Classification (GTDB taxonomy): domain Bacteria; phylum Pseudomonadota; class Alphaproteobacteria; order Rhizobiales; family Beijerinckiaceae; genus Microvirga; species Microvirga lupini_A. Next base: position 20,293 of record NZ_JACHWB010000010.1, on the reverse strand, counting down.
CTACGCTCCGCTCCTCGACGACCGGATCCGCACCGTGGCGGACGGCGTCAAGCCCGGGGAATACGGCCGCCGGCAGGCCTTCGAGGTGCACAAGGCCCTGAAGGAGAAGGGGCCTGTCACGGTGCCGCGCGAGTTCGTGTTCATGGACCGGGCCGCTGTGGGCCTGGGAGCCGTCTTCCTGCACCTGAAGGCCGAGCTGAACTACCACCACCTGTTCGAGAACGAAATCGCGCGGTTCTCCCTGGAAAAGCTGGAGCAGAGACAGGAAGACGTCCTGGCAGCTTCCGGTTTACCAAATCCTGTGTAATGAGGTTGCATCTTTTGCCGCTAGGCCTTAGGGCATGACGGTGGGTAAGGGGCAGCCGATGAAGATCGCTTTCGTTCACCAGAACTTTCCGGGCCAGTTCCTGCGCCTGGCCGGGTCCTTCGCCGCCGAGGGACATGAGGTCGTGGGCCTCGGGATGGTCAAGCAATGCTCCATTCCGGGCGTGAAGTATTTCTCCTACGAGGCCGTGCCGGGGCCCGAGGATGCGCCCTTCCAGAACCGCTATTCTCCCGTCATTCCACGCCTGCGCCGGGCTTACGGCGTCGCTTACCGAGCCAAGGCGCTGGCCGAGCAGGGCTTCGAGCCGGATGTGGTGGTGGTCAACACGGGCTGGGGCGAGAACCTGTTCCTCAAGGATATCTGGCCGAAAGCCAAACACGTCGCCTATTTCGAGTATTACTACCATGCCAAGGGGCAGGATCTCGACTTCGACCCCGAGTTCCCTGTTACCAACGAGGAGGTGATCTGGCGCCTGCGCCTCAAGAACTCCATGCAGCTCGGTGCCCTGGATGCGGCCGACATGGCCGTGGCGCCGACGCGTTACCAGCGCGATACCTTCCCGGCCTATCTGCATGACCGGCTCGCCATCATCCATGACGGCATCGACACCAAGCGGCTTGTCCCCGATCGCAATGTCCGCATCAGGCTCGGCCAGGACGGGCCCGCGCTCACCCGCGAGAAGCCCGTGGTCACCTATGTGACCCGCAATATCGAACCGATGCGGGGCGCGCACATCGTCTTCAAGAGCCTGCCCTACCTGCTCGACATCGATCCCGAGCTTCGGGTGGTGATCATCGGCGGCAAGGGCACAAGCTATTCCGGCTCCGCGCCGAACGGCCAGTCCTGGTTCGACGTGTTCAAGTCCAAGATCGAGCGGCCCGTGGACTGGTCCCGGGTCCATTTCGTCGGAAACCTGCCCTACGACCAGTTCGTGAAGGTACTGCAGGTCTCCTCGGCCCATGTCTACATGACCTATCCCTTCGTCCTGTCCTGGTCGTCCATCGAATCCATGGCGCTCGAATGCCGGATCGTGGCGTCCGACACGGAGCCGGTGCGCGAGATCATCCAGGATGGAGTCAACGGCCGCCTCTTCCCCTTCTTCGACGAGAAGGCCCTGGCCGAGCGGGTGCGCGAGACCCTGGCCGAGACGGAGAAATCTGCCGCCATGGCCGCGGAGGCCCGCCGAATCGCCGTTTCGAAATACGATTACGAAACCGTGTGCCTGCCCCAGTGGCGCGAGTTCCTGGGGATCCATTAATTCCACTACACATTGATAAAGTTTCCGCCGGGAGCCATTCGAAAGATTGCGGCTCCTCACCGCATGCGTTAAACGCAGCAATTAACACGTGACGCTCAAACAGGGCTTTGAATCATGGCCGATACAAAACATGCGCCGCATGGGGGCTATAGTCCGGATATGGACGGCCGCACTCATGAGGCGACCTACAGCGGATTCATTCAGTTCGCTGAAATCAGCACCGCCGTCGTGATCTGCTTCGTGCTGGCGCTTGCCGTCGGCGGCATCAAGCACGGCTGGCTGACGGCGATCTTCGGCGTCGTCCTCTCCCTGGCCGCAGGCGGACTTGGGGCCATGGCTCCGTCCATCGGGGTGCGGGCTCCCGCGGCCGTCGGCGTTCTTCTTCTCCTGGCGCTCGTCTTCTACTGAGCAGCGGGAGTTTCCATCAGACACGAGACAAGAGCTTGATCTCAAGCCGTTGACCAGATCGCAGGGGGGCTAAAATGCGGATTGCCGTTCTCTCCGAAACCGATGGAGCGGAGACCCGTGTTTCCGCCACCCCTGAGACGGTCAAGAAATACAAAACCCTCGGTGCCGACGTGGTCGTCCAGGCCGGCGCCGGCGCCAAGGCCGGCATACCCGACGCCGAGTTCGAGGCCGCAGGCGCTTCGGTGACGGCGAATGCCCCCGATGCCCTCAAGGATGCCGACGTTATCCTGAAGGTGCGCCGTCCGGCCGAGGGCGAGTTGTCCGGCGCCAAGCCCGGCGCCCTCGTGATCGCCATCATGGACCCCTACGGCCAGGACGCTGCCCTCAAGGCCCTGGCGGACGCCAAGGTCGCGGCCTTCTCCATGGAGCTGATGCCCCGCATCACCCGTGCTCAGGTGATGGACGTCCTCTCCTCTCAGGCCAACCTCGCCGGTTATCGTGCCGTCGTCGACGCCACCGCCGAGTATGGCCGCGCGATCCCGATGATGATGACCGCCGCCGGTACCGTGCCGGCAGCCCGCATCTTCGTCATGGGCGCGGGCGTTGCCGGCCTCCAAGCCGTCGCCACGGCCCGCCGCCTCGGCGCCGTGGTCACCGCCACGGACGTGCGCCCCGCCGCCAAGGAGCAGGTCGAGAGCCTCGGCGCCAAGTTCATCGCCGTGGAGGATGAAGAATTCAAGCAGGCCGAGACCGCCGGCGGCTACGCCAAGGAGATGTCGGCCGAGTACCGGGCCAAGCAGGCGGAACTGGTCGCCTCCCATATCGCCAAGCAGGACATCGTGATCACCACGGCCCTGATCCCAGGCCGCCCGGCTCCCCGGCTCATCACCCGCGCCATGGTTGAATCCATGAAGCCGGGCTCGGTGATCGTGGACTTGGCGGTGGAGCGCGGCGGCAATGTCGAACTGGCCGAGGCCGGGCAGGTGGTCGAGCATAACGGCGTGAAGATCGTGGGCCACCTCAACGTGCCCGGACGGCTCGCCGCCACGGCCTCCAGCCTCTACGCGAAGAACCTCTACGCCTTCGTCGAGACGCTGGTGAACAAGGACACCAAGGAACTGGCCGTGAAATGGGACGACGAGCTGGTCAAGGCCACCTGCCTGACCCGCGACGGCGCCATCGTTCACACCGCTTTCCAGCCGTCTGCTTAAATCGTCCAGGGGAGGACACCATGGCACTCACGCCCGAACAGGCTGTCGAGCAGGCCCGAGCGGCGGCCGAGGTCGCCCGCCGCGCCGCAGAAGCCGCCCAGAGCATCGCCGATCAGCTGGCCGATACGGCAGGCCAGGCCGCAGCAGTCGTCACCCACGGGGCCGTAGACCCGACAGTGTTTCGCCTAGCCATCTTCGTGCTGGCGATCTTCGTCGGCTACTACGTGGTCTGGCAGGTGACGCCGGCCCTGCACACGCCGCTCATGTCGGTCACCAACGCCATCTCGTCCGTGATCGTGGTGGGTGCCGTCCTGGCGGTGGGCGTCAACGTGGCTCCCAGCCTCGGCGAGGGGCCGATCTGGGCCAGGGCTCTGGGCTTCATCGGCCTGATCCTGGCGGCTATCAACATCTTCGGCGGCTTCCTGGTGACCCAGCGCATGCTCGCCATGTATCGCAAGAAGGGGTGAGGCGATGTCGGCCAATCTAGCCTCGATCCTCTACCTCGTCTCGGGCGTCCTGTTCATCCTGGCCCTGCGGGGTCTGTCGCACCCCACCACCTCCCGGCAGGGCAACCTCTACGGCATGGTGGGCATGGGGATCGCCATCCTCACCACCCTGTTCGTGTCGCCCCCGAGCGGCTTCGGCGGCTGGGCACTGGTGATCTTAGGATTGGCCATCGGCGGCGGCATCGGCGCGGTGATCGCCCGGCGCGTGCCCATGACGGCGATGCCGCAGCTCGTCGCCGCCTTCCACTCCCTGGTCGGTCTGGCGGCGGTGCTGGTGGCGGCAGGCGCCCTCTATGCCCCCCAGGCCTTCGGCATCGGCACGGTCGGCACCATCCACGGCGGCTCGCTGTTCGAGATGGCTCTGGGCGTGGCCATCGGCGCCATCACCTTCACGGGCTCCGTGATCGCGTTTCTGAAGCTTGACGGGCGCATGTCCGGCAAGCCGATCATGCTGCCGAGCCGACATCTCATCAATATCGGCCTCGGTCTATTGCTGCTGGTGCTGCTCGTGGCCTTCATCCGAACCGAGAGCCACGCAGCCTTCTGGCTGATCGTGCTGGTCTCCTTCGTGCTCGGCGTCACGCTCATTATCCCCATCGGCGGCGCCGACATGCCGGTGGTGGTGTCGATGCTCAACTCCTATTCGGGCTGGGCGGCTGCAGGCATCGGCTTCACCCTGGGCAACCTCGCGCTCATCATCACCGGCGCGCTGGTGGGCTCCTCGGGCGCGATTCTGTCCTACATCATGTGCAAGGGCATGAACCGCTCCTTCATCTCGGTGATCCTCGGCGGCTTCGGTGGCGAGACCGCGGGGGCTGCCGCCGGTGCGGTCGAGTCCCGGCCCGTGAAGCAGGGCTCGGCGGACGACGCGGCCTTCATCATGAAGAACGCCTCCAAGGTCATCATCGTGCCGGGCTACGGCATGGCGGTAGCCCAGGCGCAGCACGCGTTGCGCGAAATGGCGGACGAGCTCAAGGCCGAGGGCGTCGAGGTGAAGTACGCCATCCACCCGGTCGCGGGCCGCATGCCGGGCCACATGAACGTCCTGCTCGCCGAAGCCAACGTTCCCTACGACGAGGTATTCGAGCTCGAGGACATCAATGGCGAGTTCGCCCAGGCCGACGTGGCCTTCGTGATCGGCGCCAACGACGTGACCAACCCGGCCGCCAAGACCGATCCGGCCTCGCCGATCTTCGGCATGCCGATCCTCGACGTGGAGCGCGCCAAGACGGTGCTCTTCATCAAACGCGGCATGGGCTCCGGCTATGCGGGCGTGGAGAACGAGCTGTTCTTCCGCGACAACACCATGATGCTCTTCGGCGACGCCAAGAAGGTGGTCGACGATATTCTCAAAAACATCTGATCGCTCGATCAGAGAAGTGCTTCATGCCCGGCCTCGTGCCGGGCATTTTGTTTTGGCCGCTCCTTCGTCATCCCCGGACCTGTTCCGGGGATCCACGTCTTTGCACGGCGTAAGTCGTGGATGGCCGGGACAAGCCCGGCCATGACGCTCAGACGGGGAGCGATGACGACAGATGAGAAATCTGCTTTAACCCGGTCCCTGTCGCGTCAGCCGGATTCTCCCATGCCTTCCATCAAACTTCGCACCGCTCTTCCTGCCGACAGGAGCACCGTCGTCGAGCTGATCCACCAGCTCAACGTCTTCGAGGCCGATCTCGTCGGCGACCGGCGTCGCGACTATAGGGCGGCCGAGGAGTACTACGACGAGCTGATGCAGCGCCTGTCGCGGCGCAACGGCCGCGTCATCCTGGCAGAGGCCGAGGGGGGCATCGTCGCCGCGATGGGCTTCTCGCTCGATCAGGATGCGGCTTATGTGATCGACGATGTCCGCAACCACGGCACCGTGACGGACCTGATCGTGCACAACCACTGGCGCGGACGCGGCATCGGCCAGATGCTGCTGAACGAGGCCGAGCGCCTGACGAAAGAAGCCGGGCACAAGCGCCTCGTCATCGGGGCCCTCGTGGCCAACGAGCGGGCCGAGCGCACCTACCGGGCGTTCGGCTTCAAGCCTTATGTGTCGATCCTGTCGAAGGAGTTGTGAGACGTTCTTAAATCAGCTTACTATTATATCGATGCAGATATGGTGAGCTTTTGTGACGTCTCCAACAGTGAAATTGCGGTGGGGCCTAGTGGTTGCTACCGCTATTGCCGCCACGAATGCAGGGGCGCAGACCGGAGCCTACGATCCAAATTTATACATAACTGATAGTGACATCCGGACCCTTCAGAGGAATATCAATACAGTTATCGAGCCGCATCAAGCTCCTGTTTCCATCGCCGAGGCGCGGCGCATAGTGATTTCATCAGTGTTATCTGCGCTGGCAGAAAAATGTAATCTTTCATGGGATACTCAAATCTATCTCCCGATGATGACCTACTTTCGCCATTCGAAGAAATATGATCGGCGTCTAATGACCTTATTGGGCATGATGCATGGTGTTAAGCAGGGCTACACCCTTGCAGAGTTACCTGCTGGACCATGCCCGCCGCAGATCCGCGATCAAATATCACGGGCAATGTCTAAGCAAAATTGATGGTCAGCTTCGGCCAGCGAGCGGGCCAATCTTTTGCCCTGACCCTCTCGCGATAGACATCGATCTTGTGCCCGAAGACCGGGGTCGGTCGTACGATCAGGTTGAGGAGGTCGTCGACCCCGTAGGGCGTCATCACCTCAACCCTGCCTTTCACCGCGCGGGCCGCAATCGCGGTCGCCGTTTCGGCCCAATGGGCCACGGCGTCGAATGTGTTGCGGTAGGGCGCATCTCCGTTGCGCAGGTGCATGCGCGCTTGGTTCTTCACGGACCAGGGGATACCCGGTGCCAGGATACGGAGTCGGCGCTCGATTTCGGCCTCCCGCTCCTTGCTGGTGTCCTTGGGCTCGAAGAAGAGCACGTCCACATCGGCCAGACGCGCCACGTCGATGGTGCGCCCGTGCAGTATATCCCAGACGGCGTTGCGGATGAACCCTGCGCCGATCCAGGCGTCGGGAAGCCGGATGCTCTCCACATGCAAAAGTAGCGCATGCGAGGCTGCATGCGCTTCGAGAAGCCGTTCGATGTCGGCGATCGTCCGCAGGGGAGGGGCGGGGGTCATGCCGCCGCGCCCTCCACGGCTTTACGAGCGGAACAGGCCGGCGACGCCGCCCTGCAGGCGGGACGAGCCCTGGCGGGCGACGGTGTTACCGTTGTCGATGGTCAGCGCCCGCGAATAGCTCTCGAGCGCCTGGCTCTTGTCGCCCTTGCGCTCCATGGCCACGCCGCGCCACGCCCAGGAATTGGCATCCTTGGCATCGACGTTGAGGGCCGCGTTGAAGTCCTCGATGGCCTTGTCGTACTGGTTCGTCGCCACGAAGCTCTGGCCGCGGGCAGCATAAGGCGCGCCCACGAAGGGGTTGCGATCAATGGTGGCGTCGAAGTCGAGGATCGCCTGCTGGTGCATGCCCTGGCGCTGGTAGAGAAGGCCGCGGGAATGCAGCGCCTCGGCCGATTCGGGCAGGAGGCGGGTGGCCATGTTCAGGTCGCTGAGGGCTTCCTGGAACTGGTTCTGGGCCCGATAGAGGTTGGCGCGGCCGATATAGGCCGGGCCGTAATTCGGATCGGCCTGGATCGCCCGGGTGAAGTCGGCGAGCGCCTGATCGTTGCGGTTCGTCTGACGCAGGGCAAGGGCCCGGTTGGTATAGGCCGGCGCGTAGTTCGGATCGAGCTGCACGGCCTTGGTGAAATCCGTCATCGCGCTGCTGTAATTGCCCACGCGGGCGTAGGCCGCGCCACGGGTGTTGTAGGCGCTCGGATCGTTCGGGTTGCGCTGAATTACGTCCGACAGGGACGAGATGTTGACCGTGCTCGTACCCTGGGTGTCTTCCTCCACCACGGCGATGCGCTGGGCAGGGCCGCTGCTCGTCGTGCCGCAGGCGGAGAGGCCGAGGGCGACAAGGGTCAGGGTCAGGGGGGCAAAACGGCGGATCGATGGGGCGAACACGTTCGTCTCCAGCTTCTTAACTCAGTACCAGGAGGGGGCACTCTGGCGGGAAAACCTTAACAGCCGTGAAACAAGGCATCAAAAAGGCATGTCAGGGGAGAATTCGCCCCTTGAGCGGTGCATCGCGTCGCAGGAAGCAAGGCTCAGATATGCAAACAGCGCCCCGCTTGACGCGAAGGCGCTGGTTCACAACCGATAGGCCAAGCCCCGAAGGGCCTGAAAAGCTTAGCGGGTCGGGCGGGGCTTCGAAGGCAGAAGGCCTTCGCGCTGCATGCGCTTGCGGATCAGCTTGCGGGCGCGGCGAACGGCCTCAGCCTTCTCGCGGGCCTTCTTCTCAGACGGCTTCTCGTAGTGACCACGAAGCTTCATCTCGCGGAAGATGCCCTCACGCTGCATCTTCTTCTTGAGAGCGCGGAGCGCCTGATCGACGTTGTTATCCCGGACAAGAACCTGCACGCGAATTCCTCGTATTTGGACCGTTTCGATTGTGATAAAAAACAAAGGAGGCGCGTCAGGCGCACCTCTATCTGGCCGGCGTCAGTATCAGAAGAAGCCTTGCCTGTCCAGGGTTGCCCCTCAAGAAAAGCGCCGGACAAGAGAAACAACGGGCAGCCCTGAAAAGGGTTCAATCGCGCTCCGAATAAACCCGGGTCACATGCCCCATCTTGCGGCCGGCCCGCGCCTCGGACTTGCCGTAGAGGTGCAGATGCGCTCCCGGCTCGGCCAGGATGTCTTCCCAGGCATCCGCATCGTGCCCGATCAGGTTCTTCATCTCGACCCGCCCGAGGCGGGCAGTGTCGCCCAAGGGCCAGCCGCAAACGGCGCGCACATGCTGCTCGAACTGCGACGTCACGGCGCCTCCCAGGGTCCAATGGCCCGAATTGTGCACCCGCGGGGCGATCTCGTTGACCACGAGGCGCTCGCGCCCGCCTTCCGTGACCAGGAACATCTCGACCGCCAGCACGCCCACATAGTCCAGGGCCTCGGCGATCGAGCGGGCGATGCGGACGGCCTGTTCCTCAGTCTCCCGCGAGACGCCCGCCGGAACCCGCGTGGTGTCGAGGATGTGGTGGCTGTGCTCGTTGGCGCAGAGATCGTAGGCCGCGAACGCCCCGGAGGCGGTGCGGGCGGCCACCACGGAGACCTCCCGCTCGAAGGGCACGAGGCCCTCGACGATGGAGGAGGCGCGGCCGACCTCCGCCCAGGCGGCGGCAGGATCGGTCTCTGGCCGGATCATCACCTGCCCCTTGCCGTCATAGCCGAAGCGCCGGGTCTTGAGCACGGCGGGGCGGCCGATGCGCTCCAGCGCCTCGTCGAGCTCGGCCTCGTCCGAGAACGCCGCGAAGGGGGCAACGTCGATGCCCAGCCCCGCGATGAAGCTCTTCTCCAGGAACCGGTCCTGCGACACGGCCAGGGCCTGGGCGTTGGGGGCCAGCAGAGTGTGGGCGCTCAAGGTCGCGGCGGTCTCGCTCGGCACGTTCTCGAATTCGTACGTGACCACGTCCACGGCCTTGGCGAAGCGCACCAGATTTGCTTCGTCCTCATAGGGCGCGATGGTGCACTCGGCCGCCACCTCGAAGGCGGGGCTGTTGTCGTCCGGGGCATAGACATGGGTTCTCAGTCCCAGCTGCGCCGCCGCCATGGCGATCATGCGGCCGAGCTGGCCGCCGCCGAGAATGCCGAGGGTGCAGCCGGGGCGGATCATGCGCGTGTCAGCTTTCATCGGAAGGGCGCTCGGCGACGCTGTCGCTCTGGCGTGCGCGCCATGCGTCGAGCCGTTCGGCGAGTGCCGGATCATGGAGGGCGAGCACGGCCGCGGCGAGGAGAGCCGCATTGACGGCGCCGGCCCGGCCGATGGCGAGCGTTCCGACCGGGATGCCGGCCGGCATCTGCACGATAGACAGCAGGCTGTCCTGTCCCGAAAGAGCCTTGGACTCCACCGGTACGCCGAAGACGGGCAGGGGCGTCATGGCGGCGGTCATGCCCGGAAGGTGCGCCGCCCCTCCGGCGCCCGCGATGATCACCTGAAAGCCATCGGCCTTGGCCTTCTTGGCGAAAGCATAGAGCCGGTCCGGGGTGCGGTGGGCGGAGACGATGCGGGCGTCGTAAGCGATGCCCAGTGCCTCAAGGGTCTCGGCTGCATGGCGCATGGTGGCCCAGTCGGACTGGCTGCCCATGATGATGGCAATGGGGGTTCCCGCCATGGCGTGGCTCCGGCTTCAGGGCCTTCAAGATCCAGCCCGAATAGCGAAGGCTCCCCCGGCAGGCAAGGGAGATACGGATCTACGGACCAGAATTCTCAGGCGATGATGTCGGGCGTGAGCTGGTCTTCGAGGCGGATGATCTGGTCCTTGAGGGCGAGCTTGCGCTTCTTCAGGCGCTGGACCTGCAGCTGGTCGCCGGCGACCATGCTCTCCAGGGCATCGATGGCCATGTCGAGATCGCGGTGTTCCTGCTTGAGGCGGGCCAATTCCGCTTCGAGTTCAGCCAATTCGGTCATTCAAATTACCTAAGATGCCAAGCCGCTTTCGGCGACAGGCCAAGAGGGGCGGAAGTATGCTCTCAGGGTCTGTGGAGAGCAAGGTCGCTGGAGCATCTTCTACTCTCGATTCTGCAAATTTTGCCTTCGACTCGCCACACTCGGGCGTCCACAATGCATGCGTCAGTCAACACAATAGGAGGAACTGACATGCCACTGCAGAATCACCTGTCGGAACTGGAACGCAAGCATCGGGCTCTCGAGCGCGAGATCCAGGACACCCTCAACAGACCCTCGGCAGATGATATGAGATTGGCAGAACTCAAGCGAAGGAAGCTTCAGCTCAAGGACGAGATCGCCCGGCTTAGAAGCTCCGAATCGGCGGTGCACTAGCCGTCCAATCCTCAATTTCCCACCCCAAGAAGCCGTCGCTTCCCTCAAAGAGCGGCGGCTTTTTCTTGGCCGCTTCAGAGAAGCGCAACCGCTCCGTCATAGACGAGCTTGGCCCCTACGAAGACCAGCAGCACGTAGACGGCCGTATAGAAGAGCTGACCGGAGACGCGCCGCACCAGAAGCACCCCGGCCCAGGTGGAGGCGATCGCCACGGGAAAAAGGGCTCCGGCCGTTGCCATGTTCTCCGCCGTCATCTGGCCCAGCGCCAGGTAGGGCGGCACCTTGATCCAGTTGATCAGCGCGAACACGACCGCGCCCGTGCCGACGAAGACGTCGCGGGGCAGGCGCTGCGGCATCACATAGATCTGGAAGGGAGGCCCGCCCGCATGGGCGATCATGCTGGTGAACCCCGTTACCCAGCCCCAGAACATCCCGCGGGGCAGGTCGGCCGGAATTGCTTTCGGCTCCCGTCCTCCGCGCTCCAGCACCAGCCGGCGGATGGCGAAGGCGATGGAAATCAGCCCGACCGCGAGCTTGATCGCCGCATCCGACACCTGAGCGGCCAGCAGATAGCCGGTGAGAATGCCCGACGTGGCGCCGACTACCAGAATCACGACGTTGCGCTTGTCCCAGGTGTACCGGTAGGCCCAGACCGAGACCACGTCCTGCACGATCAGGATCGGCAGGGTGATGGCCGCCGCCTGCACGGGCGAGACCACGAGCGCCATGAGCGGCAGGGAGAGCATCCCGAGCCCCGAGAAGCCGCCTTTGGCGAGGCCGAGGAGCGTCACGGCCGGAATGGCCGCAGCATAGAAGAGAGGATCGGTAATCACACGGGAACTCGCCGAAAGTCGGATCGCCGAAAGTCTCCGCTGACCACGACGCCCCTGCCTGCTACCACAGCAGCCGCTTGAAGTCTCATGCAGTGAACGCAACGGGGAAACGCCATGTCATCGACCCAAAGCCGCTATCATGAGGTCTATGCCCGCTGGAAAGCCGATCCGGAAGGATTCTGGGCTGAGGCCGCGCGGGAGATCGACTGGATCAAGCCCGCCGACAAGGTCTTCGACGCCGCTGCCGGCGCCTACGGCACGTGGTTTGCCGGGGCGGTCTGCAACACCTGCTACAACGCCGTCGACCGGCATGCGGCCACCCGCGGCGACCAGGCGGCGATCATCTACGACAGCCCGGTCACGAACTCCAAGCGCAGCATCTCCTATGCCGAGCTGCGGGATGAGGTGGCGACGCTTGCCGCCGTGCTGCAGGACATGGGCGTCCAAAAGGGCGATCGCGTCGTCATCTACATGCCGATGATCCCGGAGGCGGCGTTTGCCATGCTGGCCTGCGCCCGCATCGGGGCCATTCACTCGGTGGTGTTCGGCGGCTTTGCCGCGAAGGAGCTCGCCACCCGCATCGACGACGCCAAGCCGAAGGCGATCCTCTCCGCCTCCTGCGGCATCGAGGGCGCCCGCACGATCCCCTACAAGCCGCTCCTGGACGAGGCGATCACGCTCTCGACCTCGAAGCCAGATGCCTGCCTCGTCTACCAGCGGCCACAATGCGAGGCGTCCCTCATCAAGGGCCGTGACCTGGACTGGCAGAAGACGGTCGCAGGCGCCCGCCAGGCCGGAAAGCAGGCCGAATGCGTGCCGGTGGCCTCCACCGATCCGCTTTACGTGCTTTACACCTCGGGCACGACCGGCAAGCCGAAGGGGGTCGTGCGCGACAACGGCGGCTACATGGTGGCACTCAAATGGTCCATGGGGAACTTCTTCGGCGTCGAGCCGGGCGAGGTGTTCTGGGCCGCCTCCGACGTGGGCTGGGTCGTCGGCCATTCCTACATCGTCTACGCTCCGCTGCTCCAGGGCTGCACGGCGATCCTCTACGAGGGCAAGCCCGTGGGCACGCCCGATGCCGGGGCCTATTGGCGGGTGATCGCCGACCACGGGGTCGTGACCCTGTTCACGGCGCCGACCGCCTTCCGGGCGATCAAGAAGGAGGACCCGAACGCGGATCTCCTGAAGCAATACGACCTTGCGGCCTTCCGCGCCCTGTTCCTCGCCGGCGAACGGGCCGATCCCGATACGGTGAAATGGGCCGAGGACATCCTGAAGGTTCCGGTCATCGATCATTGGTGGCAGACGGAGACCGGCTGGCCGGTGGTCGGCAACCCGCTGGGGCTCGGGGCGCTGCCGGTCAAGCACGGTTCGCCCACGGTGCCGCTGCCGGGCTACACGGTGCAGGTGCTCGACGAAGGCGGCAAGCAGGTCCCGCCCAGCACCATGGGGGCCATCGTCATCAAGCTGCCGCTGCCGCCCGGCGCCCTGCCCACCCTCTGGCAGGCGGAGGAGCGGTTCAGGGACGCCTATCTCTCCGTCTATCCCGGCTACTACAACACCTCGGATGCCGGCTATATCGACGAGGACGGCTATGTCTGGGTCATGGGCCGCACGGACGACATCATCAATGTGGCGGGCCACCGCCTCTCGACCGGCGGCATGGAGGAGGTCCTGGCCTCCCATCCGGCGGTTGCCGAATGCGCCGTCATCGGTGTGAAGGACGCTCTCAAGGGCGAGGTCCCCTGCGGCTTCGTGGTGCTGAAATCCGGCGTGCAGAAGACCCCTGAGGAGATCGAGAAGGATCTCATCGGTCTCGTGCGCGAGAAGATCGGGCCCGTGGCGGCCTTCAAGATCGCCATCACCGTGCCGCGGCTGCCCAAGACACGCTCCGGCAAGATCCTGCGCGGCACCATGAAGAAGATCGCCGACGGCGATCCCTGGACCACGCCCGCCACCATCGACGATCCGATCATCCTCGAGGAGATCGGCGACGTGCTCAAGGCGAGGGGGCTGGCGGGGTAGGACCGGCGTCCGGGATGACCGCTTGGCAGAAACGAAAAAAAGGCCCGGATCGCTCCGGGCCTTTTTCGTAAACCTTACTCTTCGTCTTCGTCGTCGCGCTTGAGCGTCTTGAGCTTGGCGAAGACAGAGTTGACGTCGATCTCTTCCTCCTGGGCCGGCTTCGGGCGGCTCATGTCGGCAAAGGGATCGACCCGCTCGGGAGCCGTGGAGACTTCCGCCGGCATCAGGGTGCCGCCATGATCCTGGGCTTCCACCTGCGGACGGTCCTTGGCGGCGCGCTGCACCTCGAAGTCCAGGTCGATCTGCGAGCACAGGCCCAGGGTCACCGGGTCCATGGGGGAAAGGCTCGCCGAGTTCCAGTGGGTGCGCTCGCGGACCTGCTGGATCGTGGTCTTGGTGGTGCCCACCAGCCGCATGATCTGCGCATCCTTGAGCTCAGGATGGTTGCGCACCAGCCAGAGGATGGCGTTGGGACGGTCGTGGCGGCGCGACACCGGGGTGTAGCGCGGGCCCTTCTTGATCTTCTTCTGCTCGGGCAGCTTCACGCGGGATTCGGCAAGCCGCAGGCGATGGTTCGGGTCGCCCTGCGCCTTCTCGATCTCCTCGCGGGTCAGCTGGCCCGTGGTCACCGGGTCGAGGCCCTTGATGCCCGCAGCCACTTCGCCGTCGGCGATGCCCTTCACCTCGAGCGGGTGGAGCTTGCAGAAATCGGCGATCTGGTCGAACGACAGCGATGTATTCTCGACGAGCCAAACGGCTGTCGCCTTCGGCATCAGCGGTCCCTGGGACATGTAAGCGAACCTCCTTCAGGCCGGGCGCCGGATGTTCGGCGCCGCACGGCAAAACTCTCTTGCGCTCCGAACCGGTGTGGACCCGGAGCATCTCGTCTCACGATGTGAGGGAAACGGGATGATTATAGGGATCGTGCCGCCATGTTGCAAATATTTGAGCATCGGACCCGGAAGTTGGTCTCAAAGTTCTCGGTCCGATGCCTCAGAGCGTCAGCACGATCTTTCCGATGTGCTCGCCCCCGTCCATTCGGGCATGGGCCTTGGCGACATCCTCAAAGGCGAAGGTTGAATCCATCACCGGCCGGCAACGCCCCTGGGCGAGGAGCGGCCAGACCTTGTCCTCGAGGGCACGGGCGATCACCGCCTTCTCTGCGGGCGAGCGGGGGCGCAGGGTCGAACCCGTGTGGGTCAGTCGCTTGACCATGAGGCGGCGGAAGTCGACCTCGACCTTGGGGCTCTGGAGAAAGGCGATCTGCACGATCCGTCCGTCCTGGGCGGCTGCCTCGTAGTTGCGCGGGATGTAATTGCCTCCGACCATGTCCAGGATCAGGTCAGCACCGCGGCCGCCGGTGGCCTCCTTCACGGCCGAGACGAAGTCCTGGCTCCGGTAGTTGATCGCCACATCGGCGCCAAGCCGCAGGCAGGCGTCGCATTTGTCTAAGGAGCCGGCCGTGGCGATGACCGTGGCGCCGAAGGCCTTGGCGAGCTGGATCGCCGTCGTGCCGATGCCCGAGGTGCCGCCATGGACCAGGAAGGTCTCGCCGGCCTGCAGGCGGCCCCGGTCGAACACGTTGGTCCAGACGGTGAAATAGGTTTCCGGGATCGCCCCGGCCTCCTCGATGGAGAGGCCCGGAGGAACCGGCAGGGCGTTATGCTCGTGCACGACCGCGTATTCCGCATACCCCCCGCCCGGCACCAGGGCCATGACAGGCTCCCCGATGGAGAAGCGCGCCGCATGGGGGCCGGCCGCTACCACGTCACCGGCGATTTCGAGCCCGAGGATATCCGGCGCTCCGGGCGGCGGTGGATAGCCGCCCTGGCGCTGGATGACGTCGGGGCGGTTCACCCCCGCTGCCTTCACACGCACCAGGATTTCACCGTCTCCAGGCTGAGGGACGGGGCGCTGCACGATCTTGAGGACCTCGGGCCCACCGCTGCCTTCCGCAACGACGGCGCGCATCATGTCTGGAATCTGCCCCATTTTTCCCTCCTTTGGTCAACACTCTCCCGGGATATAGGCCCCGTTGGCAAGGAATGCAGGCAGGATTAACGTCACGATCAACCTTGAAGAGGAGAATGCCATGGCCCTCGATCCTTTCACCGATGAACCGCGGCGCATCGTCAGCGGACATGAAATCGGCCAGGACCTGTCGATGCTCTCCATCGACGAACTCGACGAGCGTGTCGAGATGCTCGAGCGGGAGGTCGCCCGCCTCAAGGAGGCAAGGGCCAAAAAGGAAAGCTCTATGGCTGCCGCGAGCGCCTTCTTCAAGCTTGGTCAAGCCTAGAGGGCTTAACGGTGCATTAACCATTTTCGAGCATGAATGAGGCATCCAGGTCTCTCCCTGGATGCCGAGTGGCTTAAGAGGCCCACTCTGTTTGACGCTTCCCTGTTAGACTTCAGAGCCGCCACGGGCGGCTCAATTTTTTCGTGCATCGGCGTAAAAGCGGATTTGCCCTTTCGGAATCCATCCGACGCATGTTTTCGTTCGCGCATCTTTGTCGCGAAGAACCGGAGCCCGGTTCGCCCGATGCGCCGGCTTAACCTTAAGAAGAGGTTACCGAGGCAAGTTCTCCCGGGCCGCTCTATAATCCCTTCATGAGTTTCAGCCCTCCGCCCCGGCGGGGAACAGGTCTTTGGGAGAGCCGCGTGAACGAGCCCGACGTGATCCAGCTTGGTGTCGATCCTGTCCGGTTCGGACAGAGCTTCGTGGGGTCGGATGCCTTCAGGGCCCTGTTCCAGGAAGGCATGGAGCTGATCGAGGACACAGCCGCCTATCTCGATGGCCCGGGCCGGGAGGAGTCCCGCCATCTGGAGCGCCAGATAAGCCTCGTCTATGCCAGCGAGAGCATGCGGCTCACCACCCGCCTGATGCAGGTCGCCTCCTGGCTCCTGCTGCAGCGGGCGGTGGCCGAAGGGGAGATCTCACCGGATCAGGCTCAGACCGAGAAGAACAGGGTCCGGCTGAACTCGTCGGAGACCACAACCAGTGTCGATGAGTACGAGGCCCTCCCGGAGCGCCTTCGGGAGCTCATGGGGCTTGCGACCCGCCTCCACGCCCGGATCCTCCATCTGGAGCGCCTGATCGCCGAGGCGGGATCTGCTCCCCGCCCGGCAGCGGCCAATCCGATCGCGGCCCAGCTCGGCATGTTGGAAAAGGCGTTTGGGCCGACGGAGTGAGAGTAATCCGCTGACAACGAAAAGCCCCGCCGAAGCGGGGCTTTCTGCATTTAGGGTTGAACCAACCGGCGCGAGGCGCCCGGTTACTTCTTGGCGGCAAGACCGAGGCCCGCGAAACGCGAGTTGAAGCGCGACACACGACCACCGCGGTCGAGCAGCTGCTGCGAACCGCCCGTCCAAGCCGGGTGGGTGCTCGGATCGATGTCGAGGTTGAGGGTGTCACCCTCTTTGCCGTAGGTCGAGCGGGTGGTGTATTCGGTGCCGTTGGTCAGGACCACCTTGATGAAGTGGTAGTCGGGGTGATCGGTTTCTTTGCGCGCCATTGCCATAGTCCTTCTCGCGGCCAGCCAAGTCTGGTCAGCCCGCAATGTGAGATCGAGCCTGAATTGATGAATGCGCGCCTATACCTCACTTAAGGGGTTGAAACAAGCCGGGGCAAAGGTGCTAAACCGTCCCAGAGCACTTTTCGGCAGGGTGGGCTTGGTTCGCTGCCGAAAATTGAGACAGCTCAAGAGAAAAGGGCTGGTTTCATGCCAATGGAAGCAGCTCCGATCCGTGGTTTTCGTCAACGAAGGCTGACATGGCCGAATTGCCCCCTGCCCAATCCCGCTCCAAGGCCGCACTCAGCGCTCTGAAGCCGCTCGTTCCCTACGGCCTCGCTTACAAGGGCAGGATCGCCGCGGCGCTCGCGGCCCTCGTCCTGGCCTCCGCCGCGACCCTCATCGTTCCGATCGCGGTGCGCCGGGTGATCGATTTCGGCTTCTCGGAACAGGGCCGCGACTACATCAATGCCTATTTCGTTCTCCTGATCGGCGTGGTCGGCGTGCTCGCCCTGGCCAGCGCGCTTCGCTATTACTGTGTCATCACCCTCGGCGAGCGGGTGGTGGCGGACCTGCGCTCCGCCGTGTTCCGGCACCTGACCTCTCTCGATCCGGCCTTCTTCGACCAGACCAAGAGCGGCGAGATCGTCTCGCGGCTCACCGCCGACACCACCCAGGTCAAGGCGGCCTTCGGGGTCAGCATCTCGATCGCGCTGCGCAACCTGTTCCTGTTCCTGGGCGCGACGGTGCTCATGATCATCACGAGCCCGAAGCTCTCGGCCCTGGTGCTGCTCGCCATTCCGATCATCGTCCTTCCCCTGGTGTTTTCGGGCCGCGCCGTGCGTCGGCGGTCGCGGGCCGCGCAGGATCGCCTGGCCGATGCCTCGGCCTATGCGGCCGAAGCCGTCGGGGCCGTGCGCACCATGCAGGCCTTCGGCATGGAACGCGCCACCGCGGCCCATTTCGCCGCCGCCGCCGAGGAGGCGTTCGGCGCGGCGCGGCTCTCCACCACCATGCGGGCCTTCCTCACGGGGGCCGGCCTCTTCCTGGTCTCGGCGAGCGTCGTGGCCGTGCTCTGGTACGGCGCCCAGGACGTGCTGGCCGGGACCATGACGGGCGGCAGGCTGTCGCAGTTCGTCCTCTATGCGGTCTTCGCCGCAAGCTCGCTCGGCCAGCTCTCGGAGGTCTACGGCGAACTCGCCCAGGCGGCCGGCGCGGCGGAGCGACTGGGCGAAATCCTGGCCGCTAAGCCCGCCATCGAGGCGCCGCGCAACCCGAAGCTCCTGCCGAACCCGCCTCTGGGCACGGTGGCGTTCAAGGATGTGCATTTCGCCTATCCGACTCGCGCCGAGCAGAGGGCGCTTCATGGCCTGAGCCTGACCGTGAGCTCCGGTGAAAGGGTTGCCATCGTCGGACCTTCGGGCGCCGGCAAGAGCACGATCCTGCAACTGCTCCTGCGCTTCTACGATCCGCAGGGCGGTACGATCTGGGTCGACGGAGTGCCGATCGCCGAGGCCGATCCATCTGCTCTGCGGGCCCGCATGGCCCTCGTGCCGCAGGAGCCGACGATCTTCGCCGCGAGTGTTCTCGACAACATCCGCTACGGGAAGCCCGAAGCCACGGAGGATGACGTGCGCCGCGCCGCTGAGCTCGCCTCTGCCGACGGCTTCATCCGGGCCCTGCCGCAGGGCTATCAGACCCAGATCGGCGAGCGCGGCGTCACGCTCTCCGGCGGCCAGCGTCAGCGCCTCGCCATCGCCCGTGCCATCCTGAAGGACGCGCCGATCCTGCTCCTCGACGAGGCGACCTCGGCGCTGGATGCGGAGAGCGAGCGCAAGGTCCAAGGCGCCCTCGACCGGCTCATGGAGGGCCGCACCACCCTCGTCATCGCCCACCGCCTAGCTACCGTGCGCTCCGCCGACCGGATCCTTGTCATGGATCAGGGCCGGATCGTCGAGGAGGGGACCCACGAGGCGCTGCTCGCCCAGAGCGGCCTCTATGCGCGGCTCGCGCGGCTCCAGTTCACGAACGAGCGGGAGCACAGCGAAGCCGCGGAGTAGCGGGCCCGGTGAAAAGATTTCCTGCCCGAGGTGGCTGACATCGAGCCGCCTGCTCCCATCTGATTGAAGAGTTGCCGCGTACAGGATCAGGTCTTGAGATCAGCCCGGAGGACGGCATGGTCGTCAGCAAGCGGCATCCGCAGGATTCGCCCCGCATCAACATCCATGAGCCATGGGATCTCCAATATTGGTCCGATCGCTGGAACGTCCCGCGCCGGCAGGTCGTCGAGGCGATCCGGCGTGTGGGCGATCAGGTCCAGGACGTGGCACAGGCTTTAGGGAAGCTCTAAGGGTGGGCACTCTCTCAGGCTGAAGAAAGCAATGCCTGAAGGGAAGGTGCGTCTCAGGTCCAAGAAGTCAGTATTGTCTTTAATAAATTTTGGGCATGGAAAGTTCAGATATAAACATTGTCATACGTATGAATACGTAAAGAATTTATTCAGTACCATTTATGATGCTTGATTAATCCCTCATTCACTTATCTGTTCAATGGTCTTCTTGCCTGAATATTGCGTACCAGGGGGGTGCGCGCCCTCCGCGGCGATGCGGGCAGGCTAACGAAAGACGATGCGTTTTCTCAATAATTTGAAGCTTCTCACGAAGCTGGCCATCCCGGTCACCATTTTCATGGCGATTACAGCGGGTCTCATCTTTCTTGCGGATCTCGGCCTGAACCACATGGCACAGGACACGCAGGAACTGGTTGAGCAGGAGGTCGCACGTCAAGTGCTGACGCTCCAGATCAATGCCGAGGTCAATGAAGCTTCGATCCAGGAGAAAAACATCATTCTTTACGAGCCGGGCGACCTGATGAATTCGGCTCTAAAGCAGTTCGATAAGTACAAGGATTCGGCACTCCAGCATGCGGATGAGCTTCTGGCACTCGCCGACACGGCTGAGCGGAAAGCCAACTATACCGAGGTGAAGACGCAGGTTGCGAATTACTTCGGTTTCATGGACAAGAGCATCGAGCGAGCTCGTGTGAACGATGACGCAGGCGCTCTCAAGATTTCCAATGGCGAAGGCCGGGACGCCCGTATCAAGATCCGAGGGCTCCTCACGGAGAGCATCGAGGGGGCCAAGAAATCTCTGGCTCAGGCCGCTGACGATGCGGATGAGCTTGCCTCCAGCACCTCCTGGATGCTGATCTCCTCTGCTGCTCTCGGCATCATTGTGGCTCTCGGCCTCATCGCTGTGATCACGCTTTACGGCATCACACGTCCTCTGGGTGCGATGACCTCGGCGATGGGGCGCTTGGCTGCGGGTGACTTGGACGTG
>NZ_JACHWB010000009.1 GCF_014191055.1 Microvirga lupini | reverse complement strand
ACGTACAGTACCAGCGCACACACAGCAGGATGATCTCAACCGGAAAGCGACGGCGCTTGAACAGAGACACGGGAGCGGATCCTTGATGAACCGCTTCTCGCTATACGGCCGAGGTTAATGCAACGGTGCCGTTTCGGGCTGGGGAAGGCTTCGGCATCCTGGTCTCTCCTAAGCCGAACGGCCCAGAGGAGATCTGAGGAGCTGGCTGGCTGCCACGCCCGTAACTGCTAGAATCAGAGCGCCCCCAGCGCAACTGGGTGTCGCCCCGAGGATCGGCAACGCTGCCCCATACGCTATCGGTCCGATCGCCTGTCCCATGAAGAAGCTGAAGGCGTGCAGTGAGAATGCCGATGCCCTCGCACTGGGCGCAAGTTCCGTAACCTCGGTCTGCACAGAATTGTGCAGCAGGAAGAAGCCGAACCCGAGCACCGCCATCGAGGCCATCTGTGTGGCCCAGCTCACGTCCAATCCGACAGTCCCAAGAGCCACGGCGGCAATGCTACCGCCGGCGACCATCATCGCAGGCCGCTTCGCGAACTTCAGGATGAGGGGGACGGCAATGGCATACAGGAGCCCTCCGATACCAACGCCACCGATCACGAACCCGGCCTCACGCAACCCGCCGGCTCCGCGTGAGCGCAGGAGCTCCCCGATAAAAGGCATGATGCCGTAGATCGCGAGGCCTTCCAGGAAAACGATCGAAAAGCACACGAAGGATCGAGGGTTACGCAGGACCATGCGATAGCGATCAACGGCCTCCGCAATACTCGGCGGCGCTGCCCTTTGACCATTCGGCTCGGGTAAAAGCATCATCGCCGCTCCAGCCGCAATCGCAGTCAGAACGGCGGCACACCCGAAAACGCCGCGCCAGCCAACCCATTCGGCGATCATGCCCCCGACGCTGACACCAACGATTTGACCAATCAGCGTGGCTCCAATGTAGCGGCCCATCGCCACTTGCCGGACAGCAAGCGGGAAGTTGTCCCCGATTATTGCCATACACACCGGCATGATCCCGCCGGCTGCCACACCACCGAGAGCCCGGGTGATGAACAGCACCGTCAGGTCGGGCGCCAGGGCGGAAGCGAGCAGGCACAGCGCCAGGCTCGTCACAGCCACCTTGACCACCAAAGCCTTGCCGAACGCGTCCCCTGTTGGGCCGAGAAACGGCTGGCTCAGACCGAAGGGCAGCGCAAACGCCGAGGACAGGATAGCCACGACGCCCACTGATGTGGCGAAATCCGACGCGATGGTTGTGATGAGCGGGTCGAGGAGGCGGGTGGCAAGCGCCCCCGAGAAACCGCACAGGGAGAGGATGAACAACAACATGGGTCTGAGCCGTACATGAGCGGCGGGGGCTGTCCAGTCCGGCATAGCATAGTGGAGTCAGCACAAGCTCTGCTCTCGATTGAACGCCGACGGAGTACGTAGTGAGGGTCGGCCTTGATCCGGGCGAAGTTTGAGAGGAGGCTGAGGCTTCACCCACCAATCGTCCTGGAGCGCGTCCGGTCCCTGCACGCGACCTGCAGCCGAGGCTTTCTGTGAACCTCAGCGTCGAGAGGCGAGCAGCGCCATGAGTCGTTCGTCGCGCCATGCCCGTCGAGCCTCTAGGTCGGTAGACGGAAGAGCCGCGCGGCGCTCTGCCGTCGCCCGGGCGACGGCCTCTTGGCTCCAGTGTCCTGAGGGTTCGCGATCGGCCGCAAAGCCGGCGTACATTGGCCCCAAGCGGCGTGCATAGTCGTCGATACCTCCCGGCGCATTGAGGTCGATGGTCTCGAATGGTCCCATGAAGGACCAGCGCAGGCCCAGACCGTACGAAATCGTGCGGTCGATGTCTTCGGTGCTGGCATAGCCCTGCTCGAACAGTGACCAGGCCTCGTCGAGCAATGCCCCTTGCAGCCGGTTAAGGATAAAGCCCGGCACCTCGCGGGTGAGCACCACCGGCACCTGTCCGACATGATCCATCAGCGTGCGGGTGCGGGTCACTGTGTCCGGGTCGGTCCACGGCGCGGGCACTATTTCAACAACCGGCACTAGATGCGGCGGGTTAACCGGATGTGCAACCGTGAAACGGGCCCTATTAACGCAGTCCTCCGTGAACGAGGATGCAGGCAGCCCTGATGTCGAGCTGCCAACGATGGCGTTGGGCGCGAGGAACCGGTCGATCTCCGCCGAGACCTGACGCTTCACCTCCACAATCTCAAGGACGGATTCCTGGATGTACGATGCTCCAGTTACGGCCGCTTCAAGCGTCTCCACCAGCTCGATCCGGGCCAGGATGGCTTCGACGTCATCGATAAGGCGGTGCCGTGCCATCGCATCGAGCGCTTCGCTCAGCAGGCCGGGCAGGGCATCACGGATGGCTGGGGAGGCATCGAAGACGTGAACCTTGCGCCCTGCGCGGGCGAACACGATGATCCAGCCGGCGCCGACGAGGCCGGCACCCACGATGGCGATATGTGGTGTCGAGGCGGTGTCCATAGGCGTGCTCCAGATAGGCGGGTTCAGCCGGCAGTCCACCCGCCGTCGACGACGATGGATGTTCCGGTCATCAGGGCGGATGCATCGGAGGCAAGAAACACCACAGCGCCCATTATGTCTTGCAACTGACCGAGACGACCCAGCTTGATCTTCGACAAAACGTGGCCGTGATAGCTCGGGTCCAAAAGCGATCCGGCCGTCATGGCCGTCTCGATGAAGGTCGGAGCGATGGTGTTCACGCGGATGCCCTTGGGCGCGAGATCTATGGCGAGAGCTTTTGTCATGCCCTCGACCGCCCATTTCGACGCGCAGTAGGCGCTGCGCAGAGCGCCGCCCACATGGCCCATCTGAGACGAGATTTGGATGATCGTTCCGGCGCGGTCTGTCTCGATCATGCGCGCCGCGACGACCTGCGTGGCGAAGAAGGCCGCGCGCGCATTGAGATCCATGACGGCATCATAATCCGCCTCGGTAACGTCAAGGAAAGGCTTTGGCCGGTTCGTCCCAGCGCTGTTGACGAAGATGTCGAAACCATCTCGCTCGGCAAGAGCAGCCCGCATCGCGGATGCATCGGTGATGTCGATAGCGAGCGCCTCCGCATTGGCAATCGCAGCCGCAGCCGAGTCGAGATCCGCGGAAGCTCGTGCGACAAGAGTCACATGCGCACCGGCATCGGTGAGCGCCGTGGCCGCGGCAAGACCAATGCCACGGCTTGCTCCCGTGACGAGGGCGCGCCGGCCGTCGAGCCGGAACGACGGCGTTTTGGGCAACGCAATGTTCATTCGGCGACACCGGCATAAGGCACGTTCCGGCCGCCGTAGCGGCGAACGCGAATGTTGGCCTGCTCGCCGTGGCCAGAGAAGCCCTCCAGGGCGCAAAGCCTGGAGCAGTACTCGCCGATCATGGCCGAAGCGGCATCGCTGTCGATGCGCTGATAAGTGCAGGTTTTGAGGAACTTGCCCACCCAGAGCCCACCGGTATAACGCGCGGCCTTCTTGGTCGGCAAGGTGTGGTTGGTGCCGATGACCTTGTCACCGTATGCGACGTTCGTGCGTGGTCCGAGGAAGAGCGCGCCGTAGTTCGTCATGCGCTCGAGGAAGAAGTTTGGATCTCGAGTCATGACTTGGACGTGCTCCGACGCGATACGATCAGCTTCTGCGACCATCTCGTCATCGCTGTCGCAGACGATGACCTCGCCAAAGTTGTCCCAGGCCTTGCGGGTGATTTCAGCTGTTGGCAGAGCTGTGAGCAGGCGCTCAACCTCGTTCATGGTGTCGCGCGCCAGTTCCTCGGACGTGGTGAGAAGGATGGCGGGTGAATCCGGGCCATGTTCGGCTTGGCCGAGGAGGTCGGTGGCACAGAGTTCACCGTCGACGGTCTCGTCGGCGATCACGAGCGTCTCCGTGGGACCGGCGAAGAGATCTATGCCAACGCGGCCGAAGAGCTGGCGCTTGGCCTCCGCAACGAAGGCGTTGCCTGGCCCCACCAGCATGTCGACGGAGTCGAGCGTATCGGTGCCGAGCGCCATCGCGGCAATCGCCTGCACGCCGCCTAAGCAGTAGATCTCATCGGCACCCGCCAGATGCTGCGCAGCCACGATGGCCGGCGCGGGCTTGCCCTTGTAGGGCGGTGCAGAGGTCACCACGCGCGGCACGCCAGCGACTTTGGCCGTGATGACAGACATGTGGGCTGAAGCGAGGAGCGGGTATTTGCCGCCCGGAACGTAGCAGCCGACCGAATTCACGGGCACGTTCTTGTGGCCCAGTATAACGCCCGGGAGAGTCTCAACTTCAATGTCGGTGATGGCGGCGCGCTGATGTTGGGCGAAATTCCGAATCTGACCTTGCGCGAAACGGATGTCGTCGAGATCGCGCCCGGTGAGTTCGCTCAGGCAAGCCTTTATCTCAGTGTCCGTGAGTCGGTAGTCGCTCCGATCCCAACCGTCAAACCTGACCGACAGTTCTCGGATCGCCGTGTTGCCCCGCGCGCGCACGTCGTCGAGGATTGCCTCGACCGTATCGCGGATCTTGCGGTCCTGATTGGCGGCGTCGCCAGCCAATGCACCCTTCTTCAGCCAAACAGCCATGGTCGTTTCCCGCTTCACATTTGCATCCGTATGCATAACGCTGTCTTCCGACTGAAGCAAGTTGAATAACTCGCTAGATCGGCTACTAAGAGGAGAATCTGTTTGTGGTTCAGGCTATCTTTTGCATCTGATTTCAGACAATTATATCGTGATGGGAGAACGGATGTCGAAACAGCCTGGTAGGCAAAAAGGGCCGGTGACCTCGCGCGACGTTGCGCGGCTGCTCGGCGTTTCCCAGTCGATGATCTCGCGCGCCTTCGACCCGCGCGCGAGCGTCTCGCCGGCCAACCGAACCCGTATTGTCGAGGCTGCTAGGGCGCTCGGATACGAGCCGAATGTCATCGCGCGCTCGCTCGCGACTCGGCGCAGCAGCATCGTGGCCATTGTTATGGGCAGTATGGAGAATCCGTTCTATACGGGCGTACTCGACCAGTTGGCGCAGGCCCTTGATGAAGCTGGCTTGCGTTCGCTGCTGTTCCGTGTGCCGCCGGGACAGGACGTTGACGATCAACTGCCGGCTCTCAGACGCTACAATGTAGACGGCCTCATCGTGGCCTCAGCCTCGATCTCGTCGCGGATCGCAGCTGAGTGGCGCAGGGACGACCGGCGTGTCGTGCTGATCAACCGGACCGTGCCGGACGCGTCGGTTGCCAGCATCTCCTGTGACAATTGCGGCGGAGGGCGACAACTCGCCGATCTCCTCCTCGACAGCGGTCACAAACGCTTGGTTTACGTCGCGGGCCCACGCAATACGTCAACGAACAGGGACCGCGAGGACGGCTTCATGGAAGGGCTGATGGAGCGCAATGCGGGATTGGTCGGACGTATCGACGCCGGCGAGTATTCGTTCAATGCGGGTGCGGCCGCCGCGCACAGGGCGGCAGCGCTGAAGCCCGACGGCATCTTCTTCGCCAATGACATCCTGGCGCTTGGCGGCTTGGACGCATTGCGGCACGAACTGCGCCTCCAAGTGCCTAAGCACGTGTCGGTGGTCGGGTTCGACGATATCGAGATGGCTTCCTGGCCGTCCTACCGGCTGACGACGATTCGTCAGCCGGTGAGCGAGATGGTGTCCAGTGCCGTCGCGGCCGTCGCGGCCTCTGCAACGGCGCAGGCGAACTCGATTAGTCTGCCTGGTTTGCTGGTCGAGCGCGGCAGCGTCATGCGCCGTCACGGCATGTAGGCGCCGCCGTTGATCCACAGCACCTGACCTGTCATATAGCTGGAGCTCCGTCCGAGCAGGAACAGGATCGGTCCAACCACATCCTCGGGTTGGGCGAGGCGCTTGAGTGGGATGGCCGCAAGATAGGGTTCGACATTGACGATCACCGGCGCGTCCTCGTTCGAGCGACCGGTGCCTCCCCGCAGGAAGGCCGTGTCAACAAGCCCGGGTGCAACCGCGTTGACTCGCACCTTCGGAGCCCACTCGAGCGCCAAGGTCTTGGTCATGGCGATCACGCCGGCCTTGGCGGCCGAGTAGGAGCCGTAGCCAGGGCGGACGAAGCTCGCGAGGCCGGAGGAGACGTTCACGAAGGAGGGTGCCTCCCCGCCCAACAAAGGCAGAAAGGCTTTGGTGGCCAGAAACGTTCCGCGCAGGTTGCCGGCGATGACGTCATCAAAATAATCGGTCTCGGTGTCGGCCAGCGGAAAAAGATGGCTGTTGTAACCGGCTAGATTTACGAAACCGTCCACCCTGTCCCACATCCGGCTCAGTTCGGCAGCGGCCGCCTTCACCGAGCCCTCCGAGAGGAGGTCGAGGGGGATGCTGGGAACATCAAGCCTGTGGCGTTCCAGCGATGTGGCCAGATCGAGCACACAAACGTCGTCGCCCTGCGCGTGCAGCTGCTCGACGAGCTTGCGGCCGATGCCCCCGGCGCCTCCTAGGATCGCAACGCATCGTGCCGATGAGGTCATGCGCGTGCTCCGCCCTTCAGCCGTGAGAGATAGGCGAGAACATCGGCTTCCGAGACGACGTCCGCATACTTGGCATTCATGTCGAAGAGGTTGGCCTCGTGAGGCGCCGGGTGGCGGTCGCCGCAGGCATCTGCCACGACAATGGTCCGGAAGCCGTGCGACATGGAATCCACGCAGCTGGCGCGGACGCAGCCGGAGGTCGTCAACCCGGTAAGGATGACACTGTCGATGCCGCCTGCCGTGAGGGTCGAGGCAAGCGAGGTGCCGAAGAACGCGCTGGGATACTGCTTCGACACGATGATCTCGTCGTTGCGCGGTACGAGGCCCTCGGCGAAGGCAGCGGTTTTGCGCCCCTTGATGAAGTTGTGCAGGGGCTTTGCTTTCTCGAAGAAGCGGCCGCCGTTGATGCCGCCTTCCTGGTAGGTGACCTCGGTCAGCACGACCGGAACGCCAGCCGCATGAGCGGCTTCGCGGATTCTTAGCGCGGATGCGAGCGCCGCATCGACACCGGCATATAGCTCCGACTCCGGATCGTAGTAAGCATGGGCAAAGTCGATGAGCACGAGGGCCGGGCGCTGGCCGAAGCCGACCCTGTTGCTGTAGGCCTTCTTGTAGTTTTCGGAAAGATCGCTCGTCACAGGCGGGTCTCCAGGAATAGCCAGGGTTGCGCGGCGCGGTGGCTCTGCTCGAATGCGGCGATCCTCTCGCCTTCCTCTTTCACGAGGATATCGGTTTCATCCCAACCGTTGAGCAAAGCCTGCCTCTGATCCTCGGGAATGTCGATGGGAGCAACTGCCTCGCCATCGACCTTGAGCACCCGGTTCTGGAGGTCGATGGTGAAGATCGCGCCGATCTTGGCGCGGGCGCCGAGATCGGCGGTCAGCTCCTCCGAAAGGATCAAGGGAAGCAGTCCGTTCTTCAGCGAATTGGACGCGAAGATCTCGCCGAAACTCGGCGCGATCACGCAACAGATCCCGTGGCCGGTCAGAGCCCACACAGCCTGTTCGCGGCTCGACCCGCAGCCGAAGCCTGAACCGGCGATCAGAACCTTCGCGTCAGTAAAGGGCGCGCGGTTGAGCACGAAGTCCGGCACGGGTGTGCCGTCGTCTTCGTAACGCCGGTCACGAAACAGGTACTGGCCCAGTCCTTCGCGGTCGAGCAGCAGGAGATAGCGCGCCGGAAAAATGATGTCGGTGTCGATGTTGGTGGCCGGCAGGTAGGCCGCATGCGACTCGATGGTGGTGAAAGGTTTCATGCCTCTGCTCCCACAAGCTTGCGAACGTCCGTGAGGCAGCCCGTCACCGCGGCGGCAGCGGCCATGGCCGGACTCATGAGATGGGTGCGGCCGCCAGCGCCCTGGCGGCCTTCGAAATTGCGGTTGGATGTGGAGGCGCAGCGCTGGCCCGGTTCGAGCCGGTCGCCGTTCATGGCAACGCACATGGAGCAGCCTGCGGCGCGCCACTCGAAGCCCGCGGTGCGGAAAATCTCGACCAACCCTTCCGCCTCGGCCTGTCGGCCAACCAAGCCAGAGCCCGGGACCACGATAGCCCTCACGCCGGGCGCCACCTTACGGCCCGTCGCGATGGCGGCGGCGGCGCGTAGATCCTCCAGGCGGCCATTCGTGCAGGAGCCGATGAACACCGCGTCGATCGGCGTCCCCTCGATCGGGGCTTCGGCTGAGAGACCCATATAAGAAAGCGCGCGTTCACGGCGTCCGCGCCGGGTGGCATCGGGCTCGGCTGCCGGTGCCGGGATGCATCCGTCGATTGGCAGCACATCTTCGGGCGAGTTGCCCCAGGTCACGACCGGCGCGAGCCCCGTGACGCCGATGGTGACTTCGCGGTCGAACACCGCGCCGGGATCGGAGTGCAACGTCTTCCAATAGGCGAGAGCACGCTCCAGCATCTCGCCGGTCGGGGCCAGTGGGCGGCCGGCAATGTAGTCGAACGTTGTCTCGTCGGGCGCGATCATGCCGACGCGGGCACCGGACTCGATGCTCATGTTGCAGAGCGTCATGCGCTCCGCCATCGACATGGCGGAAATCACCGGCCCGGCGTATTCAATGGCGTGGCCGCTTGCTCCGTTGGCGCCGATCCGCGCGATCAGCGTCAGGGCGATATCCTTGGCGGTGATCCATGGCGCACGCGTGCCGGTGACAGTCACCCGCATCGTCTTGGCCCGGCGCTGGCGGATCGCCTGGGTGGCCATGACGATGCCGCACTCGGACGCGCCGATGCCGAAGGCGAGCGCGCCGAGCGCACCATGTGTCGATGTGTGGCTGTCGCCGCACGCTAATGTGATCCCCGGCAGGGTGAATCCCTGTTCGGGCCCGACCACGTGAACGATGCCTTGACGCAGGTCATCAAGCGGGATGAACGGAATGTCGTGACGGGCAACGTTCTCGATCAGGCGCTGGGTCTGCGCTCGGGCGAGCGGATCGGCGATCGGCTTATGGCGGTCGACGGTCGGAACCGCATGGTCCGGTACTGCGAGATTCGCGCTCCTGCGGTGCAGGGTGCGGCCCTTCTCCTCCATGGCTAAAAAGGATTGCGGGGTTGAGACCTCGTGCAGCAGATGCCGATCCACATAGATCAACGACGATCCATCCTCGTAGTCACGGATGACGTGACTGGACCAGATCTTCTCATACAATGTGCGATCCGCCATCGTTGTCACTCCGTACTGGTCTTTACGAAACCTGAGCGTACTTCTTCTCGAACGCCCAAACATCCTCGAAGCCGATGAGCTTGTTGAACTCCGAGAACGGGTACAGTTCAATCGACGGGCTCGTCTCGCCATTGGCAAGCAGATCAGCATAGGCCTTCTGCAGGGCCGCGCCGACCGACAGGAACCCGATAGCCGGGTGGATGGCGATGGAGTAGCCCATCTCGGCCAAGCGCGCGGCGGACAGGAGCGGAGTGCGGCCGCCGTTGACCATGTTGGCGAAGAGTGGAGCATCAATGGCTTCGGCCACCCTCAGCATCTCCTCTTCGGATTCCGGAGACTCGATGAAGACCACGTCGGCGCCGGCCTTCGCGAAAGCCTTGCCACGACGGATCGCCTCGTCGAGCCCAAGGCTGGTTCGGGAATCGGTGCGGGCGATGACCAGGAAGTCGTCGCTCTTTCGGCTGTCGACCGCGACCTCGATCTTCTTGACCATGTCTTCCAGAGGAACCACCCGGCGGTTCGGAGTATGCCCGCACTTCTTGGGATACTCCTGGTCCTCGATCTGAATCGCCGTGACGCCGGCATCCTCGTAACCGCGCACGGTGTGGCGCACGTTGAGAAGGCCGCCGTAGCCGGTATCCGCATCCGCGATGATCGGCTTGTTGGTCTGCTTCACGATCTGGGCAATGCGCTCGATCATGTCGCGATAGGTCGCAATGCCCGCGTCCGGCAGGCCGAGATACGATGCGACCGTGCCGTACCCGGTCACATAGAGCGCCTTGAAGTCCATCGTGTTCGCCATGAGGGCGGAGATCAGATCGAATACGCCGGGGGCGAGAATGAATTCCTTGTCGCGCAGGGCGTGGCGGAGAATGGGGTCTGCCATTGTGGTTGTCCTTGTGTTTCTTCGAAGTGCTTTGAGGCGTTGGTTAGTATCGCGAGAAGAGAGTTCCGGCCTCGGCGATGCTGTCCGTGATGCCGGCCGCCCGCAGGCTTGCCCAGAGGGTCGCCTGGTTCGAGGTGACCACGGGCACGCCGAACTCCGCCTCCAGATCGGCGATGAGCGGCAAGGTCGGGAAATCCGTGCAGGTGATGAGCAGGGCCTCGCTGCCGGGCACGAAGCAGGCGCGCGCCGTCTCATGCACCTTCTCGAGCGGCGTCTGGGCGATGAGTGGGTATTCCGATGGGCCGCCGGCGCCGATGCCGAGGCCGATCAGGCGCTCGACTGAGAAGCCGTTCTCTTCGAGAAAGTGGGTCTCATGGTCGTTGAGCGCCGCGTAGTAGGGGGTGGCGACCGATAGGCGGCGCACGTGGAGCGCCTTCAGGGCGGCAACGATTGCCGCCGAGGTGGTGACGGCCGCAATGCCGTTGCGGGCCGCGATCTCGTCCGGCAGCCCGTTGACGGGGTTCATCATCGAGCCGGCGGTACAAGCATAAGCCACGACGTCGACGCGGGCCTGCTTGAGCAGTCCTACTGCGCCGGACAGATCATGAATCAGCTCGGCGCGTCCCTCCGGTGTGTTGGCGCCCGGATGTAACGGCATCCGGTGCGTGTGAAACGTCACCCCGGCCGGCACCAGCCGCGACCATTCCGCCTCATTGACGGTGTTCGTCGGAGGAACGATCAACCCGAGCTTGGCCCGGGAGGAATAGGTCGATTGATGTCGCTGCTGGCTCATGAGTAAATCTTTAGTACGGACGAATAGGACAATCAAATTCTAAATTGTCCATATTAATATCTGGAGGCGGTCGAAAATTCCTGCTTTGTGCCCTAGCGGCCCCTATATGGCCCCTAATGTCGCTACGATAGGGTTGCGGCTTTGTCTGGACTGCGTAACAACCGCCCATAATTCAGGAAGGACAGTCTATGACAAACCCGGCGATTGCCGTGAGCGAAGAGGCGCCGGAAGGCGGCCCGCTCTACTTGCGCATCCAGAAAACTTTGCAGGACCGCATCACCGACGGCACCTATGCGGTCGGCAGTCTCATCCCGACCGAGGCCGAGCTTGCTAAGGAATTCGAAACGAGCCGTTTTACGATCCGTGAGGCCCTGCGTCACCTGACGGGGCTTGGAATCGTCGAGCGGCGTCAGGGCGTCGGCACGCGCGTGGTTTCGACCCGCTGGCAATCGAACTACGTGCAGTCCTTCAACACGCTGCAGGAACTTTTCCAGATCGCGCTTGAGACTTACTTCGTTACCCACGAAGTCAAGCGCATCACCCTGACGGCCGAGCTTGCGGAGATTGCCGGCGGTCGGCAGGGCGAGGAGTGGTTCCAGCTTGACGGTGTACGCTGGACGGAGCCCGGCGGCAAACCGATCTGCTACATCCAGTGCTACATTCCTGCGCGGTTCGCCGATGTAGTCCCGCAGCTCAACTCCCATCAAGGACCGTTCTTCGCACTTCTGGAAAAGTACGCGGGGGAGCCGATCGACGAAGTAATCCAGGAAATTCGCTCCGTCGCCATGCCGCCGAAAATCGGGCAGGCCATTGGCCTCAGGCCGAACGCGCTGGCGCTGCAATTGCTGCGGCGCTACTCGACGGAAAGCGGGATGTTGATCAGCTCCGTGAACTGGCATCCGGCCGAGCAGATGAAGTACGTCATGCGCATCCATCGGCGTCCCCAAGCATCCGATTAGCTGTTCGTGGCCGGCGTGCTCATACGAAGACAGGACGGAAGCCGCAGCTGCAACGCTGGACGCGCAATCCGCTCGCGTGACGAATGTGCGAGGGCACGATGATGGTGCCCTCGTCGGCAGAGCGCTCCAGCAGGCGAGTCCGGGTCTCGGCAGCCTCGACCGGATCGGAGCAGAATCGGCTGGACCAGAGCGGCTTGAAGACTTGGACCGGTGAATGGATCGCGTCGCCGCAGAACAGAATGTGCTCATCGGCCCCATAGGTGAGGTCGAGACCGACCTGTCCGGGGGAGTGACCGGGCAGCGGCACGATGGACAGTCCCGCGGCCAACTCGAAGCCGTCGTCCACCGTGTCCATCTGGCCCGCCTCGATCACCGGAAGCACGCTGTCTGTATAGGCCCCGTGGTTGTGCGCGCCGGGTGCGATGCGTTCCTCCTCCTGCCAATGGGCAAGCTCGGACGATCCGGTTAGATAGCGCGCGCGCGGAAAGGTCGCCACCCAGCGTCCATTGTCGAGGCGCGTGTTCCAGCCGACGTGATCGGCATGAAGATGGGTGCAGAGGACCACATGGATGTCTTCGGGCCGCAATCCTGCGGTTGCGAGCGCCTCGAGATAGCCCGAGCCGGTGCGCCGATGCCAATCCAGGCGGCGCGGACGCTCCTTGTCCTCGCCGATGCAGGCATCGATGAGGATGTTGAGACCATTGACCTGGAGCACGAAACTCTGCACGCCGAGCAGAACGGTGCCGGCATCGAAGTCGACGTGATGCGGCGCGAGCGTCGCGGCCTCGGTCTGGATCTCCGCGAGTTTCGCTTCAGGCAGCAGAAAGTCGATCGGCAGCGCGAAGGGATCGAGATCCACGATGCGGTGAAGCTTGGCGTTTCCGATTTCCATCCTGCACCTACATGATCGCGGGGCGCTCGACCTGGGGCGAGCGCGATGCGGCGGCTGCTTCCGTGGCGGGCAAGGCATCGTCCCACAGGCGAGCGATATAGCGGCCGCCCGTCTGGCCATTTGAGGCGTCGGAACAGAGCCACCCAATCGCGCGACGCATGAT
Organism: Microvirga lupini; assembly: GCF_014191055.1. Taxonomy (GTDB): domain Bacteria; phylum Pseudomonadota; class Alphaproteobacteria; order Rhizobiales; family Beijerinckiaceae; genus Microvirga; species Microvirga lupini_A. The sequence continues at coordinate 96,106 of NZ_JACHWB010000009.1, read as the reverse complement.
CGACGACGGCAGCAGATTGCCGTCCGCACCACGACGGACGCCGCTTGGAGGAAGCAGGTCGGTATCGGCGGCGCCACCGGGCAGATAGGCGTTGACGTCCACGCCGGTACCCTCGAGATCCTGCGCCCACACGCGGGAGGCGGCCTCCAGCGCCGCCTTCGACGGCCCGTAGGGGGAATAGCCCCTGCGCACCATCGTCTGATCAGACGTGGAGATATTGATGATCTTGCCGAAGCCCTGCGCAACCATGTGCGGCGCAACTGCGCGCGCCATATAGAACGCGCCGTTAAGGTTGGCGTCGATGATGGCGCGCCAGTCGTCCGGCTTCGCTTCCCAGAACTTCGTCGGGACCGTGTTGAACGTCTCTGAGATGAGGCGCATGCCGCGGCCGGCATTGTTGATCAGCACATCGATCCTGCCGAACCGCACCAACGTGGCGGCCACCAATCCGTCGCAGGCAGCCGGGTCTGCGACATCGGCAATATGAACGAGAATGGAGCCGCCCGCGAAGGCTTCGGCATCGGACGCGGTGGCGCGCAGCTCGGGCGTATCGGCCGAGCCGCAGATCGCGACCTTGCAGCCAGATGCCGCGAGTTCAAGAGCCATTTCACGACCCAGGCCGCGCGATGCGCCTGTGACGATGACCACGCGGTCGCGGAGAGAAGGACGGTAATCGGTCATTGCTGTTTGGTGTTTCCATTGCGTGGTGGCGATCAGGACAAGCCGAGGCGGGGAAGCGAACGCTTGCCGCGCGCGATTATGGTGCTCTTCATTTCGGTGAACATGGCTCGCGAACCGTTGCCGCCCTCACGCCCAAGGCCGGACTGCTTGTAGCCGCCGAACCCGGTCCGCAAATCGCGAATGATCGGCGTATTGACCAAAACGGTGCCGGTGCGCAGATCGGCGGAGACCCGCAAAGCGCGTTCGAGGTCGCGCGTCCAGATATAGCCGACGAGCCCGAAGACGCTGTCATTGGCGCGCGAAACGACATCCTCCTCCTCGTCGAAGATCTGGATCGTCGCGAACGGCCCGAAAATCTCCTCCTGGCAGATCGCCAGGCTGTTGTCGGGAGCGAGCATGACGGTCGGCTCGGCAAAGAATCCCCTGTCGAAGCCTTCGAAATCCTTGCCGCCGGCGAGAAGCGTGGCGTTCTGCCCAAGACCGGAGGCCGCATAGCGCTTCAGGCGGTCCCGTTGCGCGGCATTGATCATGGGACCGATCTCGGTGCCGGCGACCAGAGGATCGCCGATGCGCAGGGCTTTGACACGCTGCTCGAAAGCGCCGAGGAAGCGGCCCGCGATCGGGCGCTGAACAAAGATGCGGCTGCCGGCAAGGCACATCTGCCCATTGTTCATGAAGGCGCTCAGGAGCGCAGCGTCAAGCGCGGTATCGAAATCGGCATCGGCGAAGATGATATTCGCGGATTTTCCACCGAGCTCCATGGCCGGCCGCTTGATGCCCTTCGCCATAGCGGCCAGGATGTTGGCTCCTGTCTGCGTCCCGCCCGTGAACGAGAGCATGTCGATGCCGGAATGCGCGCTCAGCGCGGAGCCGGTTACCTGGCCCGAGCCGTTGACGAGATTAAGCACACCCTCGGGCAGAACGCCATTCCCAATGATTTCGAACAGGCGGGCCACTGTCAGGGGCGTCAATTCCGAGGGCTTGACCACGCAGGTATTGCCGAAGGCCAGCGCGCCGGCGATCTTCATCGCGGTCAGGCCGAGCGGCATGTTCCAGGGGCCGATCAAGGCACAGACGCCGAGCGGCTCGTAAGTCACCTGGCTGAGGATGCCGGGCTCTTGAGTATAAACGTCGCCGCCGGCCTGCCCGATATACTCCGCGAAGAATCGAAAATTGTGGGCGGCGCGCTGGATGTGGAAGGCACGGGTGAGGCCTGCCGGAATGCCGGTGTTGATCGCCTCGAGCTCAGACAGCTCTTCGGAATGCGCCATAATCGCGTCATGGATCGCCATCAGGGTCGCCTGACGCTCAGCAACCGTAGTCTTGCGCCACGGTCCGTGGTCAAATGCGGCGCGTGCAGCCCGTACGGCTCGGTCGACATTCTCGACCGAGTCCTCGTGCAGGACAGCAATCGTCTTCTCCGTCGTTGGATCGAGGATCTCTATCTCGGCGCCGTCGAGCGGAACAGGTCTGCCGCCGATATGTCCACCGACATGGAGCGGCCTATCCGTCAGCGCGTCACGTTTGCTGGTCATGCGAATGCTGTTCCTTGGGTTGCTGGTTGCGCGACGGCTCCCGTTTGAACGGTGGTGACTTTGGCCGCGTCGAGAGAATGTGGCCCGTCATCGAAGCCTCCGCCCAATCGCTGTCCCGCTGGGTCAACGCGTCCAGTATGTCACGGTGGTGAGCGTTCGAGCGAACGATGTTCAGCTTCTGGTCCCAAATGAACTTCTTGATCGTCGTCAGAGGAACGGCCACGGTCTGGGCGACCAGCGCCTGGAGCTGGCTGGACCGCGCCGCGCGAACGATGATGCTGTGGAACTCGGCGTTCAACCTCAGGAAGCGCTCCGCTGCGATTTCCGGATCGAGGCCAGACAACTGGTCGATTTTGTAGATGCTGTCGGCAAGCGCATCGAGTTCCGGCTGCGTGATCCGCTGGGCCGCCAGAGACGCCGCGTAGCCCTCGATCTTGGCGCGCAGGCCAAAAACGACGGTGATCTCCTCGAAGGAGAAATCGGCAACGAAACGATGCCGGTTCACTTGCACGGCAAGCCCCTCGGCGACGAGGCGCCCAAGTGCGTCACGCACGGGTGTGCGGCTTGTGCCCGTCATCTGCGCGAGAGGCTCCTCGCGCAGATGCTCGCCGGACTTCAGAACTCCGTTCAGGATTGCGCGGCGAATACCGAGATAGGCCTTGTCGGCTGGCCGCCCGCGGCCGCTGTCGTCGTCAATGAGGTTCAACTCGTCGAGAGCGAACTCCCCCGCGCCTACAAGGCTGAGCGAGCTCAGATGTGACTCGAGTGGTTTTGCAGATACCATTCGGCTATCTCCTCACGGGTCGCGAACCAGACGTCGTCGAATTGCTTTGCGTAGCGGATGAAATCGCGCAGCGCCCGGATGCGATAGGCTTGCCCGATTACGTGGGGATGCAGCCCGATGTTCATGAAGCGCCCGCTCGTAGCGCTTTCGGCATAAAGCCAGTCGAACTGCTCCCTGAACATCTGCAGGCCACTCTCGGCGCTCAAGCCCTGTCGCAGGAAGCTGAAATCGTTGACCTCTGACGTATAGGAGATCGACACCATCGGCCTGCCGCTGCGTGTCTCGACGAGATAGGGCTGATCGTCGTTCAGAAGGTCGGTGACGAAGATCAGGCCTTCTTCTGCCAGAATATCGATCGTGTTGAGGGTCGAGCGCAGCGAGCTCGAGAGCCAGCCTTTGGCCTTCCTGCCGCACACCTCCTCGTATATGTCCAGCGTCTTGCGGATGATCTCCCGTTCGGCCGCCTCATCGAACATGTAGTCGGTCAGCAATTCGGACTGCACGTAGTTATGGGCGACGATTTCCCATCCCCGCTCCAGCGCGGCATCCACGGCCGGCCGCCGTTCCAATGCCATTTTGGCGTTCATCGTGCAGCTGGTCTGAACACCTTCGGCATCGAACACGTCGAACATGCGCCAGACACCGACTCGCTGACCGTACTCGCGCCATGTGTAATTGGCATTGTCGTAGACGTTGCCGGGGAGGTCGCCGCCGACGATGCTCGGCCCGCCCGGGTAGAACGGCTTGGCAGTGTCACGGACCGGATCCCAATATTCCAGATTAGTTGTCAGGATAATCGCCAGACGTTTGCCGTTCGGCCAACGCAGAGGCTTTCGATGCGTGATCGGGATAAAATTGTATTTCATCTGGAGCTCTCCGGTCCGCGCACGGCGGCTTAGAATTTCGATAGAAGAGAGCCGAAGCCTTGAACCTTATCGTTGATGCCGTTCTGGCGTAGGGCATACCAGTAGGTCGCGGTGTTGATCGCGATCACGGGTTTGTCGAGCCAGAACTCGGCGACACCGGCCAGGCGCGCCATGGCGAGGTTGGTTCCGACCTGAACAATGGCGTCGACCGATGGGTCGTTGAGCTCGTTGATCGCGTCGCGCAGCTCCCCCTCGGAAACATGGGCGATGAGCATCGGGCTCGGGCACCTCAAGCCTTTGATCTTGGCGACCTCGAAGCCGCAATCGGTGAAGAAGCGATGAACCTGTTCGTCGCCGACGGGCATGTAGGGCGTGACGACGGCGATACGCTTGATATTGCCGTATGCGTTCAGGGCCGCCTGACAGGCGTCCGATCCCATCGTGACCTTGACGCCTGCGCGATCTTCGACGCGGCGCTGAAGATCCACCGATCCCTGCTTGCCGTCCCAGAAGGTTTCCGCCGACATGCCCATGATCAGGTGACCGGGGCTGCAGGTCATGACGGAGTCGACGGAGTCCATCATGGTCTTGCGGATGTTGGCGATGAGCTGGTTGAAGTCGGCGTCGCTGCCCACCGAGTTGTCAGGGATGACGATGCGCGAAAAATGATTCGTTACGCCGACCGGGCGCATCGAATCGAACTCGGGTTGAACCGATGTATTCGTCGAAGGCGCGATGACACCGAATTTCATGCGATAGCCTAGGCTGTCGACCATCTTACTTGTTCCTTTTCCTGGAGAACTACGTTTTGGGATGCCAAGGAGGAGACCGAAATCAGGCAACTTCCCGAAGATCGTTGAGCGACTGGATCATCGAGGAGCGCATCACATAGGCGCGGTGTCTTTCGGGATTGGCGACCGTCGCGCGCAACTCATCGTGATAGGCGCGCCGGGCGGACGGATCGGTTTCGTTCATCATCGCGCGGTTACGCAGGGTCTGCGCTTGGACCGCCTCGACGGCTGCCTTGCGGCGCTGGCGCTCGTAGCGGCCCATTAGGTCGAGATTGGCAGCGCCGTTCCAAACCTGCACCAGCTTCTCGGAAAGGTTCACGGCATCATGGATGCCGCCATTCATACCCATTCCGCCGAGGGGGTTGTTGACATGCGCGGCGTCGCCCGCAAGGAAGATGCGGCCTTCCATGTATCGGGTCGCCACCCGCTCGTTCACGCGGTAGGCGGTGGCATGAACGATGTCATAATCCCTATCATTCGGGCACAGCGCCTTGAGCCGGGCGTTCATGGCCTTGGGGTCCTTGATCTGCTCCTCGGTTTGGTTCGGATCGGTCGGCAGGAGAACGCGCCAGAGGCTCGGCGTGCGCAGCAGCACGGCCCATTCCTGAGGGTCGGTGATGTAGGCGATGGGCGCGAGATTCGGGATCGCTTTGGCGAAATCGAAATGGGTCGACATCGACAGGAAGATTTCGGGGATCGTCTGTCCCTCGAACGGAATTCCCAGCGTCTTGCGTACGACGCTGCGGGCGCCGTCGGATGCAATAAGGTAGCGGCCGCGGATTTCCTCCAGCGCATCGTCGGGACGGCGGACGGTGAGCGTCACGCCAAAATCATCCTGGGTGACGCCGACAGCTTCGGCCTCATACCTGATTTCGACGAGGTCATTGCCTTCGAGAAGGCTGCGCAGTTCCTCGCTGAGCTTCCACTGTTCGCATTGCAGGCGGTAAGGATGATTGGTCAGTCCCTCGAGCAATGAGAGGTCGAACGTGGCCACAACTCCCTCGTTCCGGTCGCGGAACTGCCATTGCCGGCAGACGAGGCCGCGCTCCACAAGCTTGCTGCCGATCCCGAAACGGTCCAGCATATCGAGTGTAGGAGGATGAAACGTGGAAGCGCGCAAATCCTGCGGAAGTTCACGGTGGGCCTCGACGATCAGGACAGGAACTCCTGCTTGCGAGAGATAACTCGCGGCCACGAGGCCGACTGGCCCCGCGCCAACAATGACGACCCGATCTGCTGCTTGTGACATGCCGGTTTGGCCTCCGAAGTTTGGCTTGACATCTAATGTAGCCAGTCGCACTGTGCACAAGTTGTCAGGACATATCAACCGCGTTTCCCAACTTTGTTTGGATCAATGGTTGATAGGTTCGGCAACCCAAACCAGTGCGGGCCAATGACACCGGTTAAGAGATGGAGCAAGGCGGCTTAAAATGGCCAATTTGCGAGGGAACTTCGACTGACGGCTTGTCTGAAGAGATGAACGCCCTCGGCGTAAGTCTGGTGGAGACCGAGTTGTAAAGTGCGCCTTAGGCTGCCACTCCGCATCTCGATTGTATACACAAGCTCAGACGCTTCGTCCTTTTTGGTGCCGAGGGGACGTAGATTCCTCGGTCGCTCGGGAGTGCATGCGCATGCTTCTGTTACAACAAATCGTCAACAGCCTCATGCTGGGCAGCGTCTACGTCACGGTTGCCGTGGCCTTCACCTTGACGATTGGTATTCTGAACTTCCTCAATTTCACGATCCCGACGCTCTTCATGTTTGCAGCCATGATTGGCTGGGCGCTGGCCTATTGGGGCCTTCCTGGCGGGTTAACGGGACCGAGCTACTGGCCAGTGGCCTTGGCCGTCGGCATCATTGCCTCGATGATCGTCTCGCTGGTGGTCGAGCGCTTCACATTCCGCATCATGAAGACGAAGTATGGCGACTCTACAGAGCATGCGATCCCGCTGGTCAGTTCGCTCGGATTTCTGCTCATAATCGAGAATCTTGTTCGCATTGGGTACGGCACGGATGCACAACGCTTCCCCGGACCATCGGCTGATCTGACAATGAGCATTGGGGGCATCTTCGTTAGAGTGCCCCAGTTCGTCAGTCTCCTGTTCGTCGTCGTCATCGTGATTGGACTGAACTGGCTGCTGCGCACGAGCCGCCTCGGCCGTGGCCTGCGGGCCATTGCGGAGAATCCCGATGCGGCGAACATTTTGGGCGTCGACATGCACCGCATCGTGCCGGTCGTGTTCATGTTGACCGGATTGCTGTGCGGCCTCGCGGGGGCTCTCTTCGCCATCAACTACGGCGAGGTCTCGCCCCAGATGGGTGAGGACATCGGCACCAAGGCGATCGCTGGCATGGTGGTCGGAGGATTGGGATCCATCTGGGGTGCCGTGCTCGGCGGACTCATCGTCGGCCTGACGGAAGTGATGACGATCCATCTCTTCGGCGCCGATACGGTGCAGGTCGCGGTTTGGGGGCTTCTGCTGCTCACGCTGTTCATCCGTCCGCAAGGTCTCTTCGGCCACAGCGCCATCGGCAAGGGGAAGCTCTGATTATGAGCGGATACTGGGCAGGCATTCTCTCGATCCTGGCGATCAACATCGTCTTCGCCTACGGGATCTTTCTTCCGGTCGCGACTGGTCAGCTCAATCTGGGCGGTGCCGGATTTCAGGCACTCGGTGCCTACGCGGCCGCCTACGCGTCGGCATCGTTCGGCCTTCCGGTCTATGTCACGATACCGCTCGCCGCTCTGCTGGCTGGGGCAATCGGTGCGCTGATCGCGTTCCCAATACTGCGCACGCGCGGCGTCTATCTGGTGCTCGCCACCTTCGCGTTCGCCGAGGTGGTGGCGGGTTCCATCCTCAATTCGGAGACGCTCGGCGGAGCGATGGGACTTTCGGTCCCGGCGTTCATAGACTGGCAGATTCCCGTGGCCGTAGCGGTTCTCGTTTCTCTGTTCGTCTTCTATTTGATGTCCACGCGATTCGGACTGACGATGCGCGCCGCTCATGACGACGAAGTTGTCACCGATCTGATGGGGGTCAACATCCGCAAGACGCAGGTGACAGCGTTCGGTCTTGGAGCAGCTCTCGCGGGTCTGGCGGGCGGTCTCTACGCACACACCTTCAGCTTCGTCGAGATTCAGGGCTTCAATGCGGTCGTGTCCATCTACGTTCTGCTCTACGTGCTGCTCGGCGGCACGCAGACGGCTTGGGGGCCGATCGTCGGTGCGACGTTCTTCACAATGTTGCCGGAAGTCCTGCGGGAGACCCTACCGACGGTGAAGCAAACGCTAGCGACCCTCGTCGGCATTACCGAACCCGTGGCTCCGCCAGACGAGAGCTGGCGCCTGGTGATCCTCGGCGTTCTCACCGTTCTCATGATGGCGTTCCGTCCGGAAGGGCTGATCACCCGCACGATGATGGAGCGGCTGCAATTCCGCCGATCCCCATCCCGAGCCGCTGCAGAGGTATCCGCATGACGACCGATATGCTGTCGATCGAGGGAGTGTCGAAGAACTTCGGCGGACTGTCGGTGATATCCGAGGTCAGCTTCTCGGTTCCCGAAGGTGGACGGGTCGCATTGATCGGGCCTAACGGTGCCGGGAAGACCACGATGTTCAATCTCGTGTCCGGCGTCTATCGTCAGACCGCAGGCGCGATCCGGCTGCGCGGGCACGACATCTCCAATGTTCCCTCCCGCAAGCGCGTCCGCCTCGGCATGGCCCGCTCGTTCCAGAACATCCGCCTCATGCCGCACCTGTCGGTGATCGAGAACGTGATGCTCGGCCAGCAGGCGCGGACGAAAAGCCTCGCCGATATGGCGATGCCGCTGAGCGGTTCGAGATGGCGTCGTGAAGCGGAAACATTGCTCGGCGAGATGGGGCTCGATACCTATCCAGGCGAAGTGGTCGCGACGCTGCCCTACGGAATCCGCAAGAAGATTGAGGTCGTGCGGGCTCTTGCGGCGCAACCTCAGCTCCTGCTTCTCGATGAACCGGCAGCGGGCCTGAACCAGACCGAGACTGCGAGCCTGCGCGACTTTTTGATGGGCATCTCGCGACGCGGCGTCACGCTCCTCGTGGTTGAGCACGATATGGGGCTCGTTCGCAGCCTGTGTGACCACGCGGTCGTGCTGAACTTCGGGCGCAAGATCTACGAAGGTTCGACGCAAACCGTTCATGAAGACCCTCTCGTCCTTGAGGCTTATCTCGGCCCGCGCCACAATGTGGCGCAAGGTGCGGTGACCAACAACGGAGTGGCGGGCGATGCTGCTTGATGTTTCCAGGCTCGACGTCAACTACGGCCGCACACGAGCCGTCAAGCAGGTCAGTCTGTCCGTTCGCGAGGGTGAGATCGTCACGGTTCTCGGCGCCAACGGAGCCGGCAAGACGTCTCTGCTGCGCGGGCTTCAGGGCGCGGTCCGTCCCGCCGGCGGAAAGATTCTGTTCGACGGCACCGATCTGACTCAGGCTCCACCATCGGCGCGTGTCCGGAACGGAATGATGCTCGTTCCGGAGGGGCGGCAGATCTTCGTCTCGATGACCGTGCATGAAAATCTGCTGATGGGAAGCTACATGCGCGCGGACGCGGACGTGTCCCGCGACATGGAGGCGATCTACGACCGCTTCCCCAACCTCGCCGAGCGGCGGAACATGAAGGCTAGCGTCCTGTCGGGTGGCGAGCAGCAGATGCTTGCCATCGGACGCGCGCTGGTCGGACGACCGAGGCTGATCATGCTTGACGAGCCCTCGCTCGGCCTCTCGCCGCTTTTTGTCGGCAAGCTCTTCGAACTCATCCTCGAACTCAACAAGAGCGGCATCTCGATCCTGCTTGTCGAGCAGAACACAACGATGGCGCTCGAAGTTGCATCCCGCGGCTATGTGCTCGAACTCGGATCCGCCGTGCTCGAAGACGATGCGGCGGCACTGTCGAACAACACGGCGCTGACGGAAGCCTATCTCGGCGGCGGACATGGGCCCGCTGCCGGAGGCACTCATGCCCATGCCTGAAAACCAAAGGGAACAACCAACGGACTAGGAGAGCCTATATGAGGAAGAACGCATTTTTGCTTGCCGCGGCTGCATCCTTTACCATGACGGCCGGCACAGTGCTCGCCCAAGAGACGATCAAGGTCGGTAATATCGTTGCGACCGCTGGCCCCCTGAAGAGCGTCGCGAGCCAGGCCGTGGTCGCGTTCGATCTCGCTGTGGAGAAGATCAACGCCGCAGGCGGAATCAACGGTAAGAAGATCGAACTGATCCGCTTCGATACTGGCTCCGATCCGAAGCAGGCCTCAGTTGGTGTGCGCAAGCTCGCGCAGGACGATAAAGTTCTGGCCATCCTGGGCCCCTTCTCGTCGGGCGAGTCGTCTGTGGCCTTTAACGATGCCGAGCGTCTAAAGATCCTGACGATCCCCACCTCCGCTTCCACTCCTGGCCTCACCGACGGCCGCAAGTATGGCTGGCGCCTGTCGGAGGATGAGACCAAGCAGTTCAGCCGCCTGCTCAAGGCGATGAAGGAAAAGGGGCTTAAGACCGAGACCGCCGAAATCGTCTACATCTCGGAAGAGGTCGTCTCCAACACCGCAGGAACCAAGCTCTATCCGGCCCTGCTGGCTCAGGCTGGCATCAAGCATGGCGAGCCAATGGCGATCCAGTACAAGAGCTTCGACATGTCGGCGCAGGCCGCCAAGATCCTGCAGAGCAACCCCGACTTCGTGGCCGTTGCGGCGCTGCCCGAATCGGCCTCGAAGGTAACGAAGGAACTGCGCCGTCAGGGCTATAAGGGGCGCATCATCGGCTCGCAGATCTTCGCTGATCCGAACGTCGTGGAGCTTTTCGGTCCCGAAGGTGAGGGCACGATGGTGGTCGCCGGCTTCTGGCGCGGTCGCACTCCCGAAGCTCAGGAATTCAACGACAAGTACGTGAAGGAAGCCGAAGCTCGTGGCATTCACAGGCTTGGTGCCCACCATTCGGACGCCCAGGCCTACGACAGCGTGTTTCTGCTCAAGCAGGCAATGGAAAAGGCTGGCGTGACCGGCAACCCGTCGAAGCTGGAGCAGGAGCGCGAAGCATTGGTCGAGGCCATGAAGGGCATCCGCTTCACGGGTATTCTCGGCGACAACATCTGCTTCGCCGGCAACGATGCGGAACTTCCCGGTTTCGTCATCGAAATCAAGGACGGCCAGTGGACCAAGTTCGCCGAGGCCGCCGGTGATACCTGCAAGTAAAGTGACTGCCCGCCGCTCCTCGGGGCGGCGGGCAGTCCCGCCTCACGAATATTTAGACGGGCTTCAGAAGCGAGGGAAAGATTCATGCTGAGATCGATGACCGTGGCCGCCGGCCTTATCCTTGCCTGTATAGGCGGTGCGCAGGCGCAGACCATTGGGCTTGCGACTACGCAGGGCGGTGCTACCGAGCAACTAGCCACAAACTTGGCGAAGGCAATCGCGCAGGGGACAGACCTGAAGGTTCGCCCTCAAGTCTTGGGAAACACGTCGCAATATCTCCCACTGGTCAACAGCGGTCGTGTTGAATTCGGCATTGCAAACTATCCTCAAACATCCAATGCCGTTAAAGGCGTTGGCATGTCGGACGGCCAGCCTCATCCGAATTTGGTGATGATCGCCTCGATCATCCCGTTCAACGCCGGCCTTCTCGTTGCAGAATCGTCCGGCATCAAGGAAATGGCCGACCTCAAGGGACGCAAGGTGCCTCGCTTCCCAAAGAACTCGCTTGGTGACATTTTCGTCAGTGCGTCCTTGGCGACCGCAGGCCTGACCTACGACGACGTGGTCTCAGTCCCGACGGCGAACTTCCCGGCGCAATTCCAGAACATGAAGGATGGCGTGACCGAAGTGACGATCGGTTCCGTTGGAGCACAGTCGACACTAGAGATCGAGGCTACACTCGGAAAATTGCACTACCTGAACTTCAAAAACGGCGACGAGAAGACACTCGACAAATATCTTCCGGGTACGCTGCTCAAGTCGTGGAAGGGCCGCCCGCCGGCGCCGGGCGCCGATGACAGCACCACGATTCTGTACTACGACTACACGCTCTTTGCGCATAAGGACGTGCCCGCCAACGTGGTGACGAAGGTGGTGAAGGCTCTCTACGAGAACAAGGATGTGTTCCTGGCTGCTGGTCCCCTTTGGGCTGAATACGATCCTGCCAAACTAGCGCACGTGACCTCGTTGCCCTACCATCCTGCAGCCGTCGAGTTCTACAAGAGCGTCGGCGTCTGGAAAGGTGAGTAACGCCGTTTGAGCCCGGTGCGGCGGGTTAGTCCCCGCCGCTCCCTCAAGCCGTGTCACCAGTCAGCCGTCAAAGCAAGGACTAGACCAGTGCCAGAACCACAAGCCAACCGCGCTCTCGATCTGATTGCAGCTGCTCTCGCTATATTCGTGCCGGTCCTCGCGGTGATCTGGACATTGTCCGTGCCCCAGAGATTTGGCATTCTCATATATCCCGAGCAGATTGCGGCCTTGATGCTGGGTTTCTCGCTGACCGTAGTCTACCTGCGCGACGTTGAGCGGACGACAGGCGTAATGGCCCTGCTCAACGGTTTCCTGGCATTGGCATCCTTTTTGCTAGGCCTCTACGTTTACTGGCGCTTCGTCGACCTTTCGGAGAATACGCATCGTCTTCCGACGGAAGCGCTCGTGCTCGGGATCTTTGTGGTTGCTCTCGTCATGGAGGGGGTGCGACGTGTCATCGGATGGACGTTAATTATCATCTTTGCCCTTCTGCTGCTCTATGCATTGTTTGGCGATTACGTGCCAGGTCCTTTGGTGGGCCGGCCGCAGCCTATAGAGGACATTCTGCGCTTCCTCGGCACGGATTCGACGGCTACCTGGGGGCAGTCACTTCAGATTGCAGCCTTCGTTGTGGTCCTGTTCGTGCTTTTCGGCAGCTTCCTGATGGCGACGGGCGGTGGAGATTTCTTCACCCAACTTGCATCTCGTGTGTCCGGTAATGGACCTGGAAACACAGCCAAAGTCGCGGTGACTGCATCTGCCCTGTTTGGAACCATCTCTGGCAGCGCCGTCTCCAACGTCATGTCAACCGGAGTCATGACAATCCCACTGATGAAGCGGGCTGGTTTCAAGCCTTCGCAAGCCGGCGCGATCGAGGCTGTCGCCTCGACCGGTGGACAGTTAATGCCTCCGGTCATGGGAGCTGCCGCGTTCCTGATGGCGGAACTGCTGCAGATCCCTTATCGGGACATCATGCTTGCGGCAGCCCTGCCGGCCATCCTGTATTATCTGTCGATCTACGTTCAGATCGATTTCATGGCACGCCGCGACAACATCGCTTCATTAGTAGAGGGAGAGCGCCCACCGATCCTCAATGTCCTGATCAGGGGCTGGGTCTGTATCATCGCTTTCGCCGTGCTGATGGTGGCAATTCTTCAGTTCCAGATGCGTGCCGAAGCGGCTGCGATCTGGACCGTTCTCGCCATTGCGATATTCGGTCTCCTCGCATGGGGAATGAAAGTCAAGAACGGGCAGATGTCGCCGCGTGCCGTCCTCGCCGCTTTCGTGGATACAGGATCGTCCGTCGCCGACGTGATGCTGATTACGGCCGCCGCAGGCATGATCATCGGTTTGATGACCACGACCGGCCTTGGCTTCGCTTTGTCGATCTATCTGCTCGATTTTGGCGGTGAGAGCATGTTTGGGCTGCTTATCATCACCGGCATAGTAGGCATCGTTCTAGGCCTCGGCCTTCCCACGACCGCTGTCTACCTTCTGCTGGCCGCACTTGCAGCGCCAGCGCTGGTGCAGCTTGGCATCAAACCTATCGCAGCGCACATGTTTGTATTCTACTATGGCATGCTGTCGATGATCACCCCTCCGATTGCCATGTCGGCTATTGCAGCAGCGAGCATCGCCGGCTCTGATCAGATCAGCACCGGCAATGAGGCTTTCCGCTTCGGGTGGATTGCCTACATTCTACCATTCCTGTTCATCTACAAGCCTGGTTTGCTCCTCGAAGATAGCTTCATCATGATCATGTATGTGTTCGCCAGCTCTATTGTCGCTCTCGTGCTCGTGACCGGCGGTATCCTCGGCTATGCCTTGGCGCCGTTGGTCCCGCTGATGCGCTTTGTCTGGACCGTGATCGGTTTCGCGACGATCGCGCCGCTCGATCAGCTGGCATCGCCATTGGTTGAGTTCGCGGTATCGGCTGTTGGAGTAGTGTTTATCACCGCGCATGTGGTCATGACCCGGAGAGAACGACCGGCCGCTGTGTCGCTGGCCTAGAGATGTCGTGCTCTCACGCTTCGCTTCTGAAGGTGTTCATGCGCGTCGATAAGCTGGCTTAGGATTTGTGAGTTGCCCGCAAGGTTGGAGAGGCCAGCAGCTCTCCGACCACCTCGGGGGCCGTCATTCCAGCAGTTCGAGGTCCGAACCTTCATCAGGAGTCGTCATGTTCAACTTTGACGATCTGCGGATTGATAGAATTATGGATCTCGATCCGTTTCCGCTACCGATTGGATTCATGTTCCCTGGCGCAGAGCTTTCTGACCTGGCTGCGCCGCAGCGCAGCCTACTTGGCTGGCATCGTATCGATTTTGATCACGCTGAAGTTCTCCTCGGCTGCGACAGCTTCCTACTGCAAACCGCCGATCTCAAAATTCTGATCGAAACCTGTGTCGGGGAGAACAAGTAGCGTCCTCGGCTTCCGATCTGGAATCGGCGTGAAGACTCGGGTTACCTGGTACGTCTTCAAGCTGCTGGGATTAGTCCCGATGATATAGATCTTGTGCTGTGCACGCATCTACATGCGGACCACATTGGCTGGAACACCCGCCTTGCTGCCGATCGATGGACTCCGACATTTTCGAACGTTACCTTCTTCCAGCGGGTGAACTCGATTACTGGGAGAGAATCCGGGACAATGCCGCACCTGGTACTTTCAATCATGGCGCACACGAGGACAGCACTATCCCGCTTTTGGAGGCTGGGCTGGTCGATCAGGTCAGGGACGGGGACCAAATTGCTGACAACATGAGGCTGGTGCCTTTGCCCGGGCATACGGTAGGACAGCTCGGAGTCGAGATTGACACCACCGACGGAAAGCTCCTGCTGTGCGGAGATGCCCTTCATTCCCCGGCACAGGTCTGGATGCCGGAATGGACCAGCGTCTTCTGCGCGGACAAGGAAACGGCAAGAGAGACTCGACGCTCACTGCTTCGGCAAGCCGACGGCACGATCCTGCTCCCGTCTCACATACGCCACTCCGCCGGCATGCGGATCGTAGAAGGAGACGACGGTTTTCAGCCTGTTTTCATCGATTCCGCCTGAGGTAGTGAGGCAGGCTAGGGTGCGTGGACCGCCGAACCATTCGGGACAGGAGTAGCGACAATGGAATATGTGAATTTTGGCTCGTCGGGCTTGAAGGTCTCCAGGATCTGTCTTGGCTGCATGAGCTTCGGCGCGTCGAATGCCGGCACTCATAGTTGGGTTCTCAGCGAGGACGACAGCCGCCCCATCATCAAGCGCGCACTGGATCTGGGAATTAACTTCTTCGACACCGCCAATGCCTACTCGCTCGGAGCAAGCGAAGAGATCCTCGGGCGGGCCCTGAATGACTTCGCCCCCCCCGGAGGAAGTCGTCGTGGCTACGAAGGTCTACGATAAGATGCGGAACAAGCCCAATGGAAGGGGCTCTCCCGGAAGGCGATCCTGCACGAGGTCGATGCGCGCTTGCAGCGTCTGGGCATGGACTACATCGACATCTACCGGATCCATCGATGGGACGACGAGAGGCCTGCCGAAGAAACGTTGGAAACGCTGAACGACATTGCCCGCTCCGGAAAGGTCCGCTACCTCGGAGCTTCCTCCATGTGGGCATGGCAGTTTATGAAAGCGCTCGGGATCCAACGTGCGAACCGTTGGGCGCCTTTCGTTTCCATGCAGATTCACTTGAATCTCCTCTACCGGGAGGAGGAGAGGGAGATGCTGCCGCTTTGCCGTTCGGAGGGAGTGGCTGTGATGCCCTGGTCTCCTCTGGCACGTGGGCGCCTGACTCGCCCCTGGACAACGGAAGCATCGACAGCTCGAGCAGCAACGGATTGTTTTGCGAAGGTGCTTTACAGCGCGGCCGAGGACGCCGATAGGGATATCATTGGCCGGGTCGGCGAGATAGCCGAAAGACGCGGGCTGCCGCGGGCGCAAGTCGCCATGGCATGGCTCCTTCAGAAGCCGGGTGTGACATGCCCTATTGCAGGCATAACGAAGATGAGCCAACTTGAGGACGCTGTGGCCGCGACGCAACTGACCCTTAAGGCCGAGGAAATTCTCGCCCTAGAGGAACTGTATATCCCCCATTCGCCGGCCGGGTATCAGTTCCCAAGATAGAGTGAGCGGGCTTCGAAGATGCTATGCAAACTTATAAAATTCAGGACGCGGTGCGTCAGGATTGCCTCCTCAGCCCCGTGGTCTGATTAAGGATCCAAAGATTCACGTACGCACAGATGACCGGACTGTAAAAAGTATATTCTACAATAGGATGGCCGATCAGCATGATATTCATTGATACAATGAGATATGCGCTTTTCGCTGCTCTTAATCAGCGGGTCCTAGGTTAGAATCTTTGCTCACCACCCAATTTTCTCAATAACTTAGCCGCTGCTTCGAACCTGCATTCCGAAAGGCACTCAGAAACCTATTCCGACAAATGTTCCTGATTCGCCTTTCGGCCACCTGCCTAGGCCTGTAGGAAGCGGTATGAGCATTGCCGAGCAGAATCTGAAAACGTAGCAATCGGCCGGCTTGGGTGCTTCGTCGGTGACGAAGTCCAAGACTTCGTCAATCTTGGACGTCTCCTAAATCCCATTAGCGGACATCTGAGGGAAGCGGCATTAGACATTCCGCTCCGCATAGGAGCGTGCCAGAGCTGCACATACTAGCAGCTGGATTTGATGGAAGAGCATCAGCGGGAGAATGATGGCCCCGATCATGCTTGCAGGGAAAAGAATGCTTGCGATCGGAACGCCGCTGCCAAGACTCTTCTTGGAGCCGCAGAATACGAGGGCGATTTCATCTGGTTTAGAGAACCCTAGCAGCCGGCTGGCCATGGTCGTGATGACAAGAACGGTGGCCAGAAGACCGCAGCTGAGGAGCGTCAGCAGGAGGAGGTCTCCCGGCTCCAGCTGGGCCCACAGGTTGTTGATGGCCGCTTCGCCGAAGGCATAGTACACAACCAGGAGGATCGCCCCGCGATCTACGATCCCCGTCAGTGTTCGGCGATGCTCCACCCATTGGCCGATCCAGGGTTGCATCAGGTGTCCGGCAACGAAGGGGACGAGGATCTGCAAGACGATCTCCCCGATGGCGCCCACGGAAACACCGCCCTGAGTCTGCATGAACAGTCCCATGAGAAGCGGGGTGAGGAAGACGCCCAGAACATTAGAGGCCGACGCGCTGCACACGGCAGCGGCGACGTTTCCACCCGCAATCGATGTGAACGTGATGGAGGATTGGATGGTGGAGGGAAGAAGGCAGAGGTAGAGAATGCCCAGCGCAATGCCGGGCGCGAGATAGGATTGCAGATAGGTTTTCGTGAGCAGGCCGAGAACCGGGAACAGGATGAAAGTCGCGGCGAACACCATGACGTGAAGGCGCCAGTGGATGGCGCCCTGAATGATAGCCTGCCGTGAAAGACGGGCTCCCTGCAAAAAGAACAGAAGCGCAATCGAGCCGACGATGACCATCTTCAGGATGGGGGCTGCGGCACCCGTCGCAGGCAGAACCGTCGCGGCAATGGCTGTCGCCACAAGGGCAAGGGTGAAGCGGTCAGGATACAGGAGTGAGAGAAAGGCCATCGAATCTGGGCTCCGGGTGCGTCTCTTAAAGCCGATGGCTGAAGAATCGTGCGTCCTGTTCCCGGCGGAGCTTCATCAGGTCAGATGCCTCCTGCAGCTCGAGATCGCTCATGCGGATCTCCTGCCCCTTGGAGATTGGAGCCGTCAGACGGCAATCCGCCGCAAGGTAGAACGGGGCGGGGGCGGAGTCAGTGAGAGGTCCGGCACTCCGGAACTCGGCGGTCACTCCGGAAATCGTGTGATGATGGCCACCCATCGCGAGAACCCTGCCGGCCGGCAGGTCCTCGGTCGCAACGGCGATGAGGTCGTAACGCGGCTGGTAGTCGGAGCCGTAGCCTGATGTCCGATGGATCGCGGCATCGAGAACGCTTGTGGCCGCCTCGAGCCCAAGGAGGTGCCGTGGCAGGAAAATCATGGCGTTCGCACCCGTCCGGCTGACGATATGCCCCTTCTGAGCCAGTATGTCCCAGCTCTTCGGATCGTCACAGCGAACGACGACGAAGACGCCGCCTGCGAAGCTGATCTCATCAGGCTTGCGCAGACAGTGAAACACGTCGAGACGCCGGTCGCCCTCAAGGATGCCGCTATCCGCCCGATGTGAGAAGATGGTTGGAACCTCATGGATCCGCGCGAGCGGCGCGTGAAGATCGAGACGGTCGGGCTGCAGACCGGTGGCATTGGCAACGACCATGAGTTCGCACAGATCCGGCACTGCCCGTTGTGGGAAACCCGCAATGGCATTGTTTCGGGCAGCTAGGATCTCGCCGATATCCCGCTCACCAAGAGTCCAATGACCTTCTAGATCCACGTTCTCCGCAGAACGCTCGTTGCTGGTGAGGCGACGGGAGGCGGGGTTGAAGACGAAGTCGTATTCGCTGGACTTGCCGGCGGCAACCAGATGAAAGCCCATGACCTCAGCCCAAGTGGCGAGGCCGATCAGCAGGCTCGGCTGGTCCCCATCGACGGTCGTGACAATTCGTCCGCGTTCGGCGGCGAGGGCCTTGAGGCCCGGCCCGACGACGCTGTCGAGCTCCTTCGTGACGAGAGCAAGATGCTTTTCGGCCTCGACAGCGATCAGGGAGTGACGGGCTGCCGCCTGGGGCTGCCCGGTTGCTTCGACGACCACATCGAAAGGAAGGTCGGAAACGCATGCGAGATCGTGGGTTGCGATGTAGTCGCCACGCTCCCATGAGGTCTTAGCATCGCGAGCCGATTCGCAGACTTGGATCTGGCGGGGATCGATGCCGGCGGCTCTCAACCCCGATGCCGCGCTCTCGGCTGTGAGATCGACGGCAATGCGTGTATTCATCAGAGGAACGCGTTGAGCTTGGGCGAGGAAGCTCTGACCGAAGCCGCCGGTACCGACGACGCAGGTTTCCACGGGGCGATCGGCCGTCGCGTAGTAATCATGATAGTTCATCGCGCATCTCTCCCCTTCCGGCGGCGCGCGCCGCCGGTTTATTGTGCTGCTGAAAGTGCAGGTACCCTGAGCTGAAGCCCTATCGAAGCATGTTCCAGGCCTTCAGGAAGAAGTCAGGCGTTCCGAAATTGCCGGACTTGAGTGCAAGGGCGAGGTCGTTCCCCGCCAGTGAGCGGGTCCAGGGAACGCCTGGGTCGATCTCAGACCCGATGGCCAGCGCATCGACGTCGAGAGCATTCACGACAGCGCCGGATGTTTCGCCTCCGGCGACGATGAGGCGGGTGAAGCCAAGGGCCGGAAGCGCTTTCGCAATCTCCGCGAGGGTGTTCTCAACGATCTCGCCCGCATGCATCCGCCCGAGCCTGCTCTGGGCCGCCTGAACGTCGTCGGGGTTTGCCGTGGAGTAGATCAGAGCAGGTCCCTGTGAAGGCTGTGATCCCAGCCAGTCGAGAGCCGTCTGTGGAGTCATGGCCCCCGACGCGAGGTCCCGCGGATCGAGCCGGAGGGCAGGAATACCCGCATCAAGAGCCGTCTTGACCTGCCCCTGCGTTGCGCTGGAGCATGATCCGGCCAGGATGATGCTGCGCCCGGCAGGGGCATCGAAGCCCGTTGAGGACGAGGGTGCTTCCCGGCCCTCGCTCTGCCGATAGGCTGCAGGCAGGCCCATGGCGACACCCGACCCGCCGGTCATGAGAGGAAGGTCGGCAGCTGCAAGGCCGATGGCGCGCAGGTGTGAATCGTTCAGCGCATCGACGATAACGATCTGGTGGCCTACCGCCTTTTCACGCGCGAAGGCATGCCGAATGGCATCTGGACCTGCTTCCACATCCTCACAGGCAACCAAGCCGACCGAGAGCTTCGTCTGGCGTTGCAGAACCCGCACGAGGTTGGAATCCCGCATGGGAGTCAGCGGATGATCCTTCATGCTGCTTTCATGCAGCGGTACGCCGTTCACGAAGAGATGGCCCTTGTAGACAGTCCGGCCGTTGGCCGGAAAGGCCGGGCAGGCGAAGGTGAAGTCGCTGGCTGTAAAGGCAAGGAGAGCTTCGGTGACCGGCCCGATATTGCCTTCGTCCGTGGAGTCGAAGGTGGAGCAGTATTTGAAGAAAAGATGCTGCGCCCCATTTTTCTTGAGAGATTCGGCTGCGGCCAGAGACTGAGCAATAGCCTCCTGCGCGAGGATCGTCCTGGATTTCAGCGCAACAACGACAGCGTCCGCACCCGACAGGTCGAGATCCGCTCTCGGCACGCCGATCGTCTGGATGGTTCGGAGCCCTTCACGGGCCAGCATGAGGGCGAGGTCCGTTGCCCCTGTCAAATCATCGGCGATGCATCCGAGTTTCATCCTATGGCTCCACGGGCAGGGGAGGACTGATCTTGCGTCCAGGCCGAGAGCCAGCCGAGGCCGTCCTCCGTCCGTCCACGCGGCTTATATTCGGCTCCGATCCAGCCAGCATATCCCAGCCGATCAAGGGATCGGCAGATCTCGCGATAATCGATTTCGCCTTCATCAGGCTCGGCCCGGCTCGGAACGGCAGCGATCTGCACATGGCCGATCAGATCGAGATACTGCTTGAGCCGCCGCGTCAGATTGCCCTGCATGATCTGGGCATGATAGCAGTCGAACATGATCTTCACGTTCCGGCGACCGACCTGATCGATGATCATTGCGGCCTGCTCGACTGTGTGAAGAAAATATCCTGGCTTGTCCCGATGGTTGATCGGTTCGATCAGGACCGTCATGTCGGCCTGAGCCGCCTTGTCGGCGGCAAGCTTCAGGTTCGTGACGAACGTGCGCTCGGCAGCCGAGGCGGTATCGAGCGTGACCAATCCGGACATGCAGTGAACGGTCGTTGCGCCGATGGCGTGCCCATAGGAAACAGCCTGTTCGAAGGCCTTCTGAAACTCGCTTTCGCGGCCCGGCAGGGCTCCGAGCCCGAAATCGCCGGCTGCGGCATTCCCCACCGGAGTGTTCAGTCCGAGCATGGTCACTTTGCTGGTGCTCAGGGCATGGCGCATCTCGGCGGCGGGCACCTGATAAGGCCAGTGCATCTCGACGGCGCGAAAGCCCGCAGCGGCGGCCGCCGCAACCCGGTCGATGTCGGAATGCTCAGTAAAGAGAAAGCCTAGATTGGCCGAAAAACGGGGCATCGATTCATCCGCACTTGTGTGAATGGTCATGAGCTGCGGAGCAGCATTCCTGAGAGCAGTCAGCGGACTCTTCCACAATCGACCCATCAAGATCGAAATGAGTCACCAGATCCCGAACCTGCGCAGGGGTCAGCAGGCGAGGGTTGAGGCCATGGAGGAGAAGGCGCAGCTTCGCAGTCTCTTCCAGCTCTTCCGTGGCATAGACAGCAGCTTCCAGATCCTTGCCAGCGACCACTGGGCCGTGATTGGCCAGGAGCACAGCACTGTATTTGCCTGCGAGCCCGCGGATCGCATCCACAACGGCGGCATCTCCCGGCCGATAATAGGGAACGAGAGCCGTGCGGCCGACCCTCATGACGTAATAGGCTGTCATTGGCGGAAATGCGTTGGCGGGGTCGATGTCGGGCAGCATCGAGACGGCAACCGAATGGGTGGAGTGCAGATGAACGATCGCGCCTGCATCCCTGCGGGTCGCGTAAAGTGCCGTGTGAAGAGGCAATTCCTTCGTCGGTGCATCGCCCGAGACAAGGCGCCCATCGGCATCAAGCTTGCTCAGGCGGGCAGGGTCGAGAAAGCCGAGCGAAGAGTTGGTCGGTGTCGTCAGCCAGCCTCCGTCGCTCAACCGAACCGAGATGTTGCCGGACGATCCTGCCGTCAGGCCGCGCTCGAAAAGAGACCGTCCGAAAAGGCAGATCGTCTCGCGAAGCCGGCTCTCATCGTTCATGTCGAGGCCTTGTAAAATAGGAAATGTTTGAAAAGGAAGCTGACTGGTAGCTGCTATCAGATAGCGTTTCTCACACGCTCCCAGGTCTCTGCCATGTGGTCGGTGAGAACCTTCGACAGGCGGTCGGCATCGCGCGCTTCCAGAGCATTGATCATCTCTTCATGATCGGCAACCGCGCCGGCCCATTTCTCAGGTCCCTCGTTGCCGATGTAGCGGATGCGCTTCAGGCGAGCCTGCAGGACATTGTGCACTGAAACCAGCGCCTCGTTCTTAGAGAGGCGGAGAATGGCCGAGTGGATGCTTTGGTTCAGCTTGAAATAGGGCAGGCGGTCACGCTTCTCATACATGTCCATCATGCGGTCATGCAGCCGCCGGACCTCCCGGATTTCGGCATCCGTGGCATGCTCACAGGCGAGCCGTCCCGCCAGTCCCTCAAGATTGCCGAGCACGATCAGGCTGTCATGGACATCCTTTGCGGAAAACTGCCGGACCACGGCGCCCCGTCCGGGTGACAGTTCCAGCAACCCCTCGCTAACGAGAAATTTGAGGGCCTCCCGCAGCGGTGTCCGGGAAACGCCAAGCATTTTGCCTAGATTGCCCTCGTGAAGCCGGGTCCCGGGGGCAAGTTCGCCCTCAATGATCATGTCGCGCACCCGGGCCACGATGGCATCGTGGAGCGTGGGGCGGGCGATGGGGCCGCGCGAATCGAAGTCGTCAACCAGCAGGGCTGCTGCCTCAGATGCCATGGTTCGTTCCGTTCTGTGTCGTCTTTCCACAAATCCTGGCGCGGATTGATCATCGTATACAACTTTTTCCTAAACCGCCGCAAACAAAATTCTGTATGCAGAATACTTGTGTACGAAATTTAGGGCTGTTAACGTTCCTTACGTCATCCCGAGAAGAGGTTGCTGTGAGCGCTCAATCGTCATCGATCCCGTCAGCAAAGCCGACTGTTGCATTCGCTATGGGCGATCCGGCAGGTATCAGCCCAGAATTGGCTGCCAAGCTCATCGCATCCGACGAGTTTCGTTCCGGCGCAAATCTCGTGATCTTCGGCGACCTTCGGATCCTGGAGCAAGGTGCCAAGGTCGCGGGAACTGGAGTTGATCTGGATGTTGTTGCGTCCGAGAACGCAATTCCGGATCGCCCGACCCGTCCGGTCTTTATTGATCTCGGAAGTCTCAGCCCCGATCAAGTCGTTCTCGCCACGGCCACGCTCGAAGGCGGTGTGTTCGCAACTGAGAACTTCCGGCGCGCCCTGTTGCTGGCCCAATCCGGTCGGGCGGACGCGGTGTTCTTCACACCCTTCAACAAGAAGGCCATGCGGCTGGCTTATGATGGATATGACGACGAGATCCGCTTTGTGCGCGATGTTCTCAAGACATCGGTGGCCGCAAGCGAGTTCAACGTTCTGGGCAAGACTTGGAATGCCCGCGTCACCTCGCACATTCCATTGTCGCAGGTAGCTTCCGCCATTTCCGAGAAGGCGATCCTGCGCTCCCTCACGCTGGCGGATCAGTGCATGCGCGCCGCCGGCTTTAATCCGCCGCGCATCGCTGTCGCAGGTCTCAATCCTCATGCGGGCGACGGCGGCAATTTCGGCATGGAGGAGATCGACGTCATCGAACCGGCCGTCCGTCAGGCGCAGGCGCAGGGCTTCACCGTCGAAGGACCCTTCCCGTCGGATACTGTGTTCCTGCGTGCCAAGAACGGCGATTTCGACGCCGTTCTCACCATGTACCATGATCAGGGTCAGATTGCCATGAAGCTGATGGGCTTCGATCGCGGCGTGACGCTCATCGGCGGTTTCGAATTCCCGATCTGCACCCCGGCCCACGGCACAGCCTACGAGATTGCCGGTCGCGGCATTGCCAATCTCGGCGCGAGCCGTGAGGCGCTTTCTCTTGCCATCCGCATGGGTTCGGAGGTGCGGGCACGTCGCTCCGGGATATCGCAGCCCAGATTGTCGGCAGTCAATTCCTAAACAGCCAGTTCCAAGAGCCGACGCTATCGGCTGGAAACACCACAGGGAGGAAGAACGATGCTTAAGAAAACTTCATGGTTGCTCGCCACCACCATCGCGGTGACATTCGGCGGCGTGGCGCAGGCGGATTGGAAGCCGGCGAAGCCCGTTGAATTCATCGTCACGTCGTCCCCTGGCGGCGGCACGGACAACTTCGCCCGCGTCGTCCAGTCGATCATTGCCAAGCACAAGCTGATGGAACAGCCCATCGTCGTTACGAACAAGGGTGGCGGCAGCGGCGCTGAAGGATTCATCTATACGAAGGTCGCAGCCGGCGACAGCCACAAACTCACCTTCGGCACGAACAACGCCTATCTCCTGCCTTATGTGGCGAAGCTCGCCTACAAGCCCGATGAGCTGACCCCTGTGGCGGCCATGGCCCTCGACGAGTTCCTGCTCTGGGTCAAAGCCGACACTCCTTATAAGGACGCCAAGAGCTATATCGAGGCGGTCAAGGCAAAGCCCGATACCTTCAAGATGGGCGGCAGCCAGTCCAAGGATACGGATCAGACCCTCACCAGCCTGATCCAGGATGCGACGGGTGCCAAGTTCATCTACGTTCCTTTCCAGGGCGGCGGTGCCGCCGGTGTGCAGCTCGCGGGCGGGCATATCGACTCGAACACCAACAACCCGAACGAGAATGCGGGCCAGTGGAAGGCCGGAGCGATCACCCCGCTCTGCGTGTTCAGCCCGACGCGTCTGCAAGGTGGGGTCAAGGTAACGGCCACAATGGGCTGGTCAGACATCCCGACCTGCAAGGAAGCCGGTATTCCGATCGACCAATTCCAGATGCCCCGCACCGTGTGGCTGCCGGGTGGCGTTCCTGCAGACGCTGTCGCTTTCTATGCCAATGTTCTAAAGAAAGTGAGCGAGACGCCCGAGTGGAAGGAATACATCGAGCGCACATCTCAAACTGATCGGTTTCTGGCCGGTCAGGACCTGAAGACCTTCATCGCCTCGGACGACGCCAAGAACCGCAAGGTCTTTGAACAAGAAGGCTGGATTGCCCGCTAATTGGCGCGACTCCAAGGCTGACGGGCTTCTCTCCGTCAGCCTCTCTTCCATGCGGCATTCATCAGACCGGGACGGACGCCATGATTTCTCGTTACACGGCTGAGATCGGAACTGCGACTCTCACGACAGGCTTGGGGCTTGCTGCTGTGGTCGGTGCTCTGGAATTCGGGATTGGTTGGGGCGACGCAGGACCAGAGCCAGGAGCTTTTCCATTCTATATCGGCCTGCTGGTCGTTGGCGCCAGTATCGGAACTCTGATCCAGGCGACCGTCGGTCGACATGGATTGCACTCAGTCTTCCTTCATAAGGAAGAGGCCAAGCGTGTGGCCTCGTTCTTCCTGCCGATACTCGCCTTCGTGGTGGTGGCGCGTCTTCTCGGTCTATATGTGGCGACGGCGCTCTATCTCGCATTCGTCATGTCGGTGCAAGGCAAATATCGGCTCGTCATATCCATCGCTTCGGGCATCGCTGCCGCTGTCATTTTTTACTTCGTTCTCGAAGTGGCATTCCAGGTTCCTCTCCTGAAGGGTCCGCTCGAAGCCGCTCTGGGCCTCTACTAGCCGGCAATCCCGACGGAGACAGGTCGTGGAAAATTTCGCATCACTCCTTCACGGTTTTGGCGTCGCGCTGACAACCTACCACGTCATGCTGATGATGATCGGCGTGCTTCTGGGCATTCTCGTCGGCGTTCTGCCGGGCCTCGGGGCTCCCAATGGCGTTTCGCTGCTGCTGCCGCTGACCTTTACGATGGATCCGGTCGCTGCGATCATCCTTCTCACCAGCATGTATTGGGGAGCGCTCTTTGGCGGATCGACAACCTCGATCCTCTTCAACATTCCAGGCGAGCCATCATCCGTTGCGACAACGTTCGACGGATACCCCATGGCCCGGCAGGGACAGGCGACACAGGCGCTGACCCTCGCATTCCTGTCGGCCGGTTTTGGCGCTTTGGTCGGCGTGATCCTGATCACGGTGCTGTCGACTTGGGTGGCGAAGTTCGCCCTCCGGTTCAGTTCGCCGGAATATTTCGCCGTCTATTTCCTGGCCTTCGCCAGCTTCATCGGACTTGGCGCCGCATCGCCATTCAAGACCATCGTCTCGATGGGCCTCGGATTTGCTTTCGCGGCGGTCGGCATGGATACGGTCTCGGGCGGCCTGCGACTGACCTACGGGTTCAATGAGCTATTATCCGGCATCAGCTTCCTCATCGCGGTGATCGGCCTGTTCGGCATAGGCGAGCTCATGCTCACCATGGAGGAAGGGCTGCGCTTCGACGGCATCCGCGCTCGGGTCAAGATCCGTGACGTCTTCAAGACCGTCGCGACCCTGCCGCGCTACTGGGTGACGCTCCTGCGAAGCAGTGCCGTGGGGTGCTGGATGGGCATCACCCCAGGTGGTCCCACCGCAGCCTCCTTCATGAGCTATGGTCTCGCCAAACGCCTCTCCCGTCGCAAGGAAGGTTTTGGACGAGGCGAGCCCGAAGGGGTCGTTGCTCCGGAGACGGCAGATCACGCCGCCGGAAGCAGCGCTATCTTGCCCATGCTCGCCCTCGGTGTTCCCGGATCTGCAACTGCTGCCGTGATGATGGGCGGCCTGATGATCTGGGGGCTTAATCCGGGACCGATGCTGTTCGTCGAACGGCCAGACTTCGTCTGGGGCCTGATCGCCAGCATGTATCTCGGCAATATCGTGGCCGTGCTTATGGTGCTCGCCACCATTCCGCTCTTCGCCTCGATCCTGCGTATTCCTTTCGCCATCATCGGACCCGTGATCGTGGTCGTATGCTTCATCGGCGCCTACACGGTCGCTGGCCGTCCGTTCGATCTTTGGCTGGCCTTGGCCTTCGGTGGTGTGGGGTATCTGTTCAAGAAACTGGATTATCCGATTGCGCCGCTTGTTCTAGCGATGGTACTCGGCGACAAGGCAGAGGATGCTTTCCGCCAATCCATGATCATGTCCCGAGGATCGCTCTCGATCTTTTGGTCCAACGGTCTCGTCGCGACGCTGATGCTGATCGGATTGGCTCTTGCCTTCGGACCGCTGCTGAGCAGCACGCTCGGCCGCCTGCTGAAGCCGAAGACCTCGTCCGCGGTCGCCTGAATCCGATATTCAGATGGTCCGCTCTGTATCCGTGTGGGCCACCTTGAAGGAGTTTTCGATGTCGCCATCAATGTCGGTCAACGTGGCGTTCCTTGGCATTGGCCTCATGGGCTCGCGCCAGGCGAAACGATTGCTGGATGCCGGCTATCCGTTAACGCTCTGGAACCGGTCACGCGAGAAAGCCGAGGCTCTTGCGGCTCCTGACGCTCGTGTGGTGGATACCGCGCCCGAGGCCGTGAGTAACGCTGACGTTGTGATCCTAATGCTGGAGAATGGCAAGATCGTCACGGACGTGCTCTTCTCGCAAGGCGTGGCGGAGGCCCTGCGGCCGGGTGCTATCCTGGTCGACATGAGCTCCATCAGGCCTGCTGAGGCACAGGAACATGCGAAGCATCTCAAGGAGCGGGGCGTCCATCACATCGATGCGCCTGTCTCCGGTGGCACACTTGGAGCGGAGCAGGGGACATTGGCCATCATGGCTGGCGGCGAGGCCGAGGTCTTCGGCCGTGTCGAGCCGATCCTGAAGGTCATGGGCAGGCCTGTTCATGTGGGACCGCACGGAGCAGGGCAGCTCGCGAAACTGGCTAACCAGATCATCGTCGGCGTGACCATCGGAGCCGTTGCCGAGGCACTTCTGCTGGCCCAGCGGGGCGGCGCCGATCCGGCCAAGGTGCGTGAGGCTCTTCGTGGGGGATTTGCCGAAAGCCGCATTCTCGAACTTCACGGTCAGCGCATGGTCGAGCGCGATTTTGTCACCAAAGGCCGCTCGGTCACGCATCTCAAAGATCTCGACAATGCTTTGGATGCTGCGGCGCGGATCGAGCTTGACGCTCTGCCTTACACCGCGTTGACGGCGGACCTCTTCCGGGGCCTCATCGAGAATGCGGGCGATCTCGATCACAGCGGCCTCCTTATTGAGCTCGAACGCCGAAATGCCGTCGAAGTCTAGATAATCGTGTGGCTTAGTCCCAGCAGCTCATCAAGCCCCGGAGAATGGCAGGGTCCTTCGAAGTACTTGCACTTCATAGCCGCGCAACGTCGGCCGCTTCGAAGGGTCAGTGGCAGATCCCGATCGGCGACAGGACTATAGATTTATGTTTCGTGCAGAATACCGCTAGCATTCAAGGTATCTACGGCGCTAACATCGTGAGGGGCGCGTAGCATCTACTTGGTGCGAGGCTAAGCACGGCGATTGGTCAGCTTATGGCACGAGGCAGACGAAAGCCGTACTTCCGCTCCCAATCCAGAAGTCGCCATTTCTGGACACAAACCTCAAGTCACGATAAGCGGCTGTATCTCCCTCATCTTCATCCGCATCAACTGCATCCCCGCTCCAAGAGAGGCAGCTGGCGGGTTCGACACGTGACAGGGAAGCGCAATCACTGGCGTCTCGGATGCAAGTATCGCGTCCGTCTCAGCAAGCTTCACATTGTCGGGATGCTCAGACCACTTGGTCAAAGCTAGCCTAATCCAATCCCACCGTCTTAGGTGTGCTGGCTTCAACCTCCAAAACCGTCGGCTGCTCAGCCTCAAGTTCCTTCAGAGCGCGATCTCTCCAGTACCTCAGTTCGGCCGTGTCCTTTCCGACTTGCTCCTCAGCCGTGATAGCGTCCCAACCTGGTCCTTGATTATTAGCGAGCTGACGTGCTCGGGCTGTGATCTCCTCCTCAGTAAACCGTCGTGTGGCCATTGATCATCTCCCCAGCATGAGCGGAGAGTATCCTGCCGATCTATTGTGACGAGACGGTGATGGGCCGTACAGCGGAGAGGCTAGGAGGGCCCCCGCTTGGCGAGCGCCTCAAAGCCGCGTCGGAGCTGCTGGACACGCTCTTCATAGGCCTTCATGAGGCAGTCGTTATCCGTGCCGCAGCCGGCGCGTCGCTTGAGCCAGACGGCCTGCTCATCCTCCATGTCACCGTGGGCGCCCATCCCAAGCAATGGTTTTAACTGGGTATAGAGGACCGCCATCTCGACGTCCGCATCGTTCAGCTGGTGATCAGAACAGATGGCTTTCTCGTCCGCCGCTACAGCCTTTGAGCAGTCGAAGCTGGCGGCTTCAGAGGGCTGCCGTGCGAGTGGTAGCAGCAGGACGGTAAGGCAGAGAGCTTTCCCGATCATTTAATCATCCTCGTGGAGCCTGACGATAGGAAAACCGCTCCAGCGGCTAGAAGCTCCGCGTCAGCGGGATCCGGTTTGAAGCAGGGTTAAGAAGGGGTAAAGCGGATAGGCTGGCTACCGATGTCGCGCCGGACGAAGAAAAAAGGCCGCCGATGGATCAGCGGCCCGAAGGTGGGACATACGTCCTTCCAGAGGGAACGACGCGAACGGGAGGAATGATCGCGTCTCACTTGAGATGGTGCGCCGAACGGGCGTGTGTTACCTGGCCGAAGGCTGAGCTGGCATGCGCCAAGCGCAGCCATCCGCTCTTGAACCTTCAGCCAGGGCGTCAGCGATTGTGGGGCATCACCGCACTAGCAACCTTGGCCGTTCAACCGTGGCTTTTTCCCTGGATGCCTCAAAGGACGAGAGCACGGTGGTCAGAAGCCTTAGGCATCCGGGTCACGCGTAACGGACATCCTTATGGCCATTTGAGTATCAGGGTTTCTGACAGGGGCAACGACGGGAGCCTTCCCGAGTGTGATCAAGGCGATGATCGTGAAGAGAATATGAAGCTTCGATGGGGGCACGAAAGCACCTGGGTACGCAAAAACAGGCGCGGGTTTTGAGCCCTAGATCCTGAATCAAACCTTTCTGATGCAACGAAAAATTGGACTCCCAAGCCCGGAACTTTTGACGATTTTGCTTACCTCAAAGGGATGCGTTCGCTTTTCCCCGCCCTTATCCACAAACCGTCTGTCTGGGCTCGTTCGACAGGGTTAATCACTGCTTTCAGCTGCCAGCCCAAGGACCCCATCACCTCGCCTTTGGACAAGGACTGGGTAGATCATCCCATTGATTGTCAACGTTGGACCGAGAAGCTCTCTGGTAGGAGGTTGAGCACCAAGCCTTCCACTAGGGTGCATGCGATGTTCTCCAGCATCGCATTCTGGAATCGAGATGCCCGACCTGAACGCCGGTAGGGAGGACTACCAGCTGGGGCTCGCTGCACAAACGCGAAGCAGCTGCAGGTCATGTCGGATCCTGGGCTTCCTGCCTGCTGCGCTCTCGCACATCATCGCCGCTGATCGTCAAAGTTGCCGGCTTAGCCCTAATGCCTGCAAACACACGAGAAGCAGAAGTGAGCCGCACGTCCGCATTCGGCCGCAAAGCCGACCATTAAACAGCCATGCTGTACGGCAGGGTTTGACCATACCAGACTATTGTCGCGAAGATGGACAGCGCTCCGATCCTGGGTCTGTGCCAGAGCACTCACGGCTAACTCAGCGATCCTTCAAGCCGATAGGTATGGCTCCGGTTCAGAATCTGTTCGACAAAACAGGCGAGCACCGGGAGAGAGAGTTCGCACAGGTCACAACAAGACGTCAGCCGTACAACGGAAAGGACCGTCCTAGACCTAAGACTGGCCAAGGACGGCTGCATGTTCATGAAGGCACCAGCATGTGCCGACTCGCTGCGCTGACATAGGTCGACAGCACGATTATCTGCGGCTCCCTAGTCCTTCTTTGCCCAACAGAACAGGAGCTCCCGTTATGCTCTCCAAGCTGAGCTGACCGCCCTGCGCGCCCTGTTCCAGCAGGCGCCCGGCCACATGGCGGTGCTACGCGGGCCGGACCACGTCTATGCCCTGGTCAACGACGCCTACCGGCTAATCGTCGGCGAGCGCGACCTGTTCTTCCAGCTGGTGTCCCGTCGCTACGAGCGCGGCTCAATCCTGATTACCTCCAATCGCTCCGTGGGCGAATGGGGATCGGTTTTTGGGGACGCCATGGTGGCGACGGCGATTTTGGATCGCCTGCTTCATCATTCGACGGTGATCACCATCCGCGGCGACAGCTATCGGCTGCGCGAAAAGCGCCGATCCGGCCTGCTGCAGAAGGCCGGATCGGCACTCGAAGCTGAGGTAAATGCAAAGCAATGAGAGGGGGTCAAATCCTCAATTCGCCCAAGAGGTCAATTCTTCGGTTCGCTTGACACGCGTCTCGCGGGCGGCAGGCCCAGTTGCCGATCACGGGGGCTGAGGGGACCGCAGGATCTGCTCGGTTCGCTGGCGCATGATGCCATAGCAGCCGCAGACCGCCTGCTCGAGGCCCGGCCGATCCGTGATCGTGATGACGCCGCGCCCCTGCTCGATCAGCCCGGAGGTCTGCAATGCGCCAGTGACCAAGCTGACGGTGGAACGCTGCACGCCCAGCATCTGGGACAGGTGATCATGGGTGAGCGGCAGGGCATCCTGGCCGATCCGGTCGTGCAGGGTAAGCAACCAACGGCAGCAGCGCGCCTCGACGCTGTGCACGGTGTTGCACGCCATCGCCTGCAGGGCCTGTGCCAGCATTGCCTCGATGAACTGCAGGCAGAGCCCCCGCACCGCCGGCCGGGCCTCGAACACCTGACGCAGGACCTCCGTGTCGAGGCGCGAGGCGGTGCCGCTGACCTGGACCACATAGCGCCCGAGCGAGCGACGGGTCGCCAGCGCACTGGCGAGGCCGAACAGGGCCACGTGTCCAAACACCGTCATCTAGACGGTTTTGCCATCGGCCAGAATGGTGAGGAGCGAGACCACCGCATCCTGGGGGAAGTAGACATGGGGCATCTGGTCGCCGGTCTCGTAGACGATCATCCCCTTCAACAGCCTGACCGTCTCGAGATGTGGCCCAAGGGCGGCGAAGTCTTCAGGCGCCAGCGCCGCCAGAAGCTGGTTGGCACGATGATCTAATCGGCTCGCAGGCTTTGCCATGATCCGGGCCACTCGCTTCCGACGGAAGCGATCTATCGAGCAGGCAGATAGATCAGCAGGACCACATTGGCACCCAGCCTCCAGGCAAACTCAACAAAGTCAGCGGCGCAGCTTGAGCGGGGAGGTGGCCGGCGGGAGCGCTGGGCCGGTTGTGTCTCGCCGGGGCGAGCAGCATCGGCAAAGGTGGCCGGCAGCAGCTTGTCGAAGCGGAAGTGGATCTTGCGGTAGCACTCACACGCGGCGCGGTCGATCACCGCGATGCCGCCGCGGCGCTGCTCGATCAGGCCTGATGTTTGCAGGCCGCGCAGGACGGTGCTGACGGTGGAGCGCTGCACGCCGAGCATCTCGGCCAGGAACTCATGGGTCAGCGGCAGGGCGTCCTGATCCAGGCGGTCATGGGTGCTCAGAAGCCAGCGGCAGCACCGAGCCTCGACCGGATGCACCGCATTGCAGGCCACGGTGTGATACGCTTGGGCGAGCAGGGCCTCGTTGTACGCCAGCACCTGCCGTTGCAGCGCCGGGCGGGCCTGGATGGCCGCATGCATGTGGTCCAGCTGAACCCGGGAGGCGCTGCCGGGGATCTGCACCACATAGCACCCGAAGGCCTCGCGGCTGACAAAGGCGCTGAGCAGGCCGAACAAGCCCTCGCGCCCGAACATCGCCACTTCGGCCAGACGGCCGTCCGCCATCACATCGACGAGGGACACGATGGCGTCATGCGGGAAGTAGGTGTAGCAGATCGGATCGCCCACCTCGTACAGCACAGTGCTGCGTGGCAGGATCACGGCCTCGAGGTGCGGTTCAAGCCGAGCGAAGTCCTCGGCCTCCAGCGCGGCGAGGAACCGGTTGGCCCGGTGATCTGGCCGGGGGCCGGAGGCTCCGGAGAGCGTGCGTCCTTCTTCTGAAGGCATGATCATGACCTTGCAGGGCACCTCCTGTTCAAGCGGCCTGAATACCCGTCGCAGGTCGGCCTTGCCGTTACCGCTTACCATGCTATCTGACGCGCCCACCTGAGAAAGGGTTCCCTTGGCTCTCAGGCGTGCAACCAGGCGCAGCCGTTGTTGACCAGTGCGACATCGCAAGAGGCCTCATCATGCTCAGCGGCATCCAGGTCCTGATCGTCGAGGACGAGGCCTTGGTGGCCGCGAGTTTGTCCGACGTGATGGAGAATGCCGGGGGTGAGGTTGTGGGCGTGGCCCGCAGCGTGAGCGAGGCCCGCGAGCTGATCAGGCGGCTCACCTTCGACGCCGCGGTGCTGGATCTTCATCTGCCTGGCGGCGACGTCACGCCGATCCTGGAAGCGCTCCACGCCGGCCGGGCCCCCACCATCGTTTACAGCGGTGACGAGCTGCCGGAGAAGGTCAGGGCGCGACATCCCGAGCTCGTGGCGCTTCGGAAACCGGTTCTCACGGGTCGGCTCATGGCCGAGATCCTCCGGGCGCGGAGAACCGACCTGTAGTCGGCGCCATCTCGGCGGCTTTTTAGAACCGGAGGAACACTCTGATCACCGTGTTCCAGTGGTGTTAACCAAGCTTAGCCATCGATATGACTTACAGGTAAGCTTGACCATACCATCGTGATCAAAGGTGAGGCTTAGGACGTTTGTCTAACCTTGCTTTGTCGGATTTACGACAGACAAACATCCTACCAGCTGTTTACTTTTTCTTAACGGGAATTCCTGGACAAGGGGCACAGATGACTACGCAAACGCTCACGCTTGTACATGATTGCTCATCGGACCCTGACCTTCTGTCCGGCAGTTCCATTCCAACGATTTCAACCGCTCTGATCTGCGACAGCGCCCTTTTCCGCTCCGCACTTCAGCACAGCCTGCGCGACACGCCGTTTGCGATTGCTGAGGCAGCGTCCGTCACGGGTCCAAAGCGGCTCCAGTATTGTGCCGTCAACACGGCCCTGGTGATCATCGAGGCCAGCCAGAACACCCGTCGGGTGCTGGAGGTGGTCAGGCAGGTGAGGGAGCGGTCGCCCGAGACCCGGATCGTGGCTCTGGCGGATCAGTTCGACCTCAGCTTTGTGCGGACGGCCCATGAGGCTGGCGTGAGCGGTTTCTGTCTCACCGCCGGTGGCCCTGAGGTTCTAATCAAGTCCCTGGAACTGGTCATGCTGGGCGAGAGTGTTCTGCCCTTCGAGGTTCTGCGCTCACTGATCGATGCGGCACCCCGGAAGCACAGCCAGCCACTTCAGGACAGCACGACAGAGCCGAAGCTTTCTGATCTGAAAGACTGCAAGCTCTCGATGCGTGAGGCGGAAATCCTGGGCTGCTTGACGAAGGGAGAGCCCAACAAGGTCATCGCTCGCAGGCTCGACATCACTGAGGCGACCATCAAGGTCCACGTCAAAGCCATCCTGCGCAAGATCGGCGCATCCAATCGCACCCAAGCAGCCATGTGGGCCTCTCAGCGCCTGCCGCAGCACGGTCGAGCACCTATGAGTGCCTGAGGCGGCTGAGTTGAAGATCGCGATTGGTGCCGAGGTTGGCGTCCACTTCCATCCTCCGGGTCCGATGAGAAGCTCTCGCAAGCTCAACACAATCCCATGCCCAGCAGTATCGGATGATCTGCGCTCCGCGATCAAGCACCCTCTCATCCGGCTCCGGACAGCCTGACAAAATGGCCCCGACGGATCGCGCCGAGGCCAAGCAGAGGTCAGATGAAGTTCCAGGTCAACGGTGCATTGCTGCGCACGTTGCCTTAAGCACCGGTTAGTCGATCCTCTCAATGATACTGCGGCTGCTGGGCTCAACCAGCACAGTCTGGTTCCCCACAACAGCGTACCGGTACTCGGTCACACCGACATCAGACAGGAAGGGCGTGATTTCAACCGTCTCAGGCAACACCGTTCCCTTAGAGATCGTGACGCTGGAAGGAACTGTCACGGCCTTGGGCTTGCTGGTGGTCACGGCGGCAAACTCCCTAAGGCGGTACGTGGATGACGTCGTTGACATGAGGACAGATCGTACAGCTGGTTCCATGAAAAATGTTCAACGAAAATCATGTGTAGTCGCAAAGTTAAAATGTCCTGATCCTGCTATGTGGTATGCAGGCCAGTAGGCATTGCCGTACCGCTCACCCCTGAGAGACTGGATCAACACAACTGTCATCCCGCAGGTCGTGGAAGCTGATACGGATCCGGCCAATATGCCCGGTCGCATCAGCCGCTGCCCCGAGGCCAACCAAAACGTTCATCTCGCCCACGAGGCATGCAGCATCGTCTGCCAATCTGAGCCGAACCTGGCGGTGCCGAACCCGGGCTTCGAAGTCGTTGAGCAAGAACAGGGTTTCCGCGTCTACGTCGAGGTCGAGGTGGCCAAAGCGCGTGCCGTTAGGACCGGTTGTGATCTGCAAACCTTGAAGCAGATGACGGCCCTCTGTTGGCCATTCCACGACGGGGTTTTGGCTAAGCGGCATCGATGACCTCACGCTTGAACAATCCTGCAGCACGACGGAGCTCAATAATCTAAGCGAGGCTTCTGCGGAGCGGTTCCACCTCTTGGTGCTGGTCTACTCCTTTAGGCCTAATGTGACGGCACGGTCCGACGCTTAAGCTTGAGTGTGGGTCACAGTAGGGAGCCACGGGCATGGAGCGCTTTGTGGTCACACGAACCAGGAAAGGTCTGTGGTCGGTGTCGCACGATGGAGAGACGTTTGCCATCTTCCCAACCGAAGAGGAGGCGCTCTCGGCCACGTTCGCACGAGCGGCAGAACGACGACGCGCCGGCATCAACGTGGCGATTGTCGTCACTCACGCGCTGAAGACACCCGATACTTAGTTCAGCCGCCCACCGTTTCACAAAAGCTTTTTGGGGCCGTTCCCGCTTCCCACGTCTGGGTCCTCCACCATCCCGCGTCTGGTTTCCGATCTGACTCCAGCAACACCCTCGGCGCAGATCAATGCTTGCGAGCCTGAACCAGATAGGCTGGGACCGTTGTCTCGCCGAGTGCCCTGCAGGCTTCCAGCCGATGCAGCCCCTCTACCAGAACAAAGCCGGTGCCGTCTGGCCGCACGAGAACGGGGGCTTCCTGCCCCTTGATCAGGATGCTTTCCGCCAGGGCGTCAACCTTCTGCGGATCAAGAGTTTGGCGCCGCTTCACCGGCACATAGACATCCTGGATCGCGAGCATCTGCCGCTTCAACACCATCCCAACTGCTCCAGTATTCGTCATGTTGGATTGAAGCTTACGGGCAGACGTCGGGCTTGCATAGGAACATGCCCCCGCGAGGAACGTTCATTCGTAAGCCTAGCTTAGCAGTTCCGTAGCCCATCAACGCTGGGCACCCTCGAACGGAGGCAAAGCCATGCGCACACTCACAGCACTGATGGGCTTTCTCTTTCTGGCGATTTCGTCTGCCTGGGCCCAGACTCCTCCGCCCGCTACGCCTGGCGCTCCTCCGGCCGGAGGCACCACAGCCACTGGGGGTGGAATTGCGGACTACTGGTGGATCATCCTGCTGGTCGTCATCGTCGCCGCAGCCATCTGGTACTTTTCCCGCAGTCGCGGCCGCAATCAACTGTAGAGAGCCATTCCTCCAGAGCGACAGCTCTGGAACGGCACTATGGGCGTCAGCGTTGATGAGCAGACGTAGAGAGCCCGGCCCTGTGCCGGGTTCTTTTTGGCCATGCTGCCTCCTGCACTTATGCGCTCCATGGATGCGGACCCTGAGAGCGTGGGACGTGCCACTCGATCTCCATCGATGCTCTGACGGTGCAGACCCGCTGGCCGCGCTCATCTCGAACCTCGATGACAACATCGCGGGAATCGCCCTTCGCCAGCCGGCCTGTTCCGATCTCGGCCGCCGAACGGGTGGCTGCATGCACCGAAGCGTCGAGGCTGTCGAACTCGGCGCCTTCGTCATCACGGACGCTCTGTGCACCATTCTGAATGTCAAAGTAGTAGCAGGCCACGGCGATCTCCTCTGGGCCAGCACAACGGCGTCGGACATGGTCCGTACCAAACGGCAAGCGCCCCGGCTGAGGTGCTGTCAGGATAACCTCACCCCAGGGCGCTCAGCGGAGCGTGGAGCTCCGCATCTGTTCGGGCTGGTACGCAACGCGCCCGACACACTCATGCTGTCCGACCCAGGTGAACAATCGGTGGACATCGACAGCACGGTATTCGTAGGGTGGAACGAGAGATCCTATCCGTGTGCGCCAGAATAGATCGATAACCCTCAGTCAGGTGAAGTTGTCCGGCAAGGACATCCCGCCAGACGTCCATGGTCCTTGGACAACAGATTTCGGAAGATAGGCCGCGGATCTATGGATGTGACGCAGGGAGATCAATCGCAACGCCGTCAGATGGACGTCATCGAGCCGCTTTAGGTGAGCCCCGTGGCCGCTTGGCCCGAGGGGTAAGGACAGGCACGGATGCACTGCCGTCCTTACCCCTCACCCAATCTCATCGATCGCAGCGACTTCAGGGCAGGCTTCAGCGGCTCTGGCGTGCCACCTGCGCGATGTCGTGCCTGGCGATGCCGATGTCGGACAACTCACGGTCAGAGAGAGCATGCAACGGCCGTGCGGTTTCACGGGCACGCAGCCAGCGACGCAGGCTTGCCAGAACAACTGATAAAAACATGACGCAACCTCAATGATGAGCCAGCCCACACGCATAGGCGCCGCGCACGGACAGCGAGAAAAAAGGGCCACCGTTTGGGGTGGCCGAGTTCAGGGAGGAAACCCGCCACCGGGAGGCGGTGGCGGAGGAGGGATCATCTACAGCGCGGCTGGCACACGACAAACCTGAAAGATCTCGCCCCTGCCATGCGGAGTGAGCATGGAACGGATCGGGAGAATTTACGCCTCGTTTACGCTTGCCGAGCCCCTCAATCAGGGATCTTGCTGAGGATCCACCGGACCGCCTCAGGACTGAAGCCGATCTCGATCAACTCCTCTTCGAGATCCTCAACCGCATCAGGATCAAGAGTGATCGAGTTGTCCTCTGCAGCTACCTTTGAAATATGCTTCGACTCGTCGCCGATCTGCTCCGGTTCATTCGCCTCGTCGTCGATGGGCGCTATCGTGACGCGCACAACCGGGCTGTAATCCTCATCCTCGGCATCTTCACTCTCGTAGACTTTGAGCGTGACCCAGCGCTCCTCGACCTCATCTTCGTAGACCGTCTTCCACTCGCCCACATGCCCCTCCTGATCGTGCACCATTGCCACCTTGTTCCGGCATTGTAGCGCAACATTCCCGACGCCTGAGAGTTATCCTATGGCGGAGGCGTTCCACAGCCCCTGTGCTCTCTTTGTACCAGCCTCCGTAGACTTGAGCCC
This sequence comes from Microvirga lupini, assembly GCF_014191055.1. GTDB lineage: Bacteria > Pseudomonadota > Alphaproteobacteria > Rhizobiales > Beijerinckiaceae > Microvirga > Microvirga lupini_A. The sequence continues at coordinate 58,032 of NZ_JACHWB010000009.1, read as the reverse complement.
CGTTCAGCCCAATCCCGACGGGGCTCTTTCCATGCCGAAGCGCGCACAAGTCTGGTACCTGCCTCAGACATCAAGGCAATTGCTTCACAGTGCGCGCAAGTCGCTCCTGGTAATCATCTCACCCGTTCCCCTGTGGCTGCAGAAGGGTAGGGGCGATTGGGCTGCCGCGGAGAACCTTGGGCCTCTCCTCACTGGCCGTCATGACGGGAACGGCAAGGCCCTGAAGCAGAGGCAGCGCGATGATGCCAGCAACAACGGCAAGCACGGCGATGATGAACTCGGCTCGCCTATAGGCTGCTCTTTTGCCGTGAAAGGGGAGGCAGCGTTTTGGGGGACTGAACACAGCGTTGTTATCATTTACCGCGATCAGTGGCCTGGGGTTTAGGTGCGCCAACGGCATGGGGCCACACGAGAACGTCTTGTTGGTGCAAGCAGAAAGGACAACCCTCATCTGGTAGCCTCCCCTCCGAAGTCTTTCGGTGAGTGTACGTTGCCTACCTGATCCAGGCTCTCGCCCGAAGGGGTAACTCCGCCGCTCCAAGGGGGTACAAGGTCCCAAGTTGTTGGCTTCAGGTCACTTGGAATGCGCGCTGGGCTCGCTCGCGGATCTCGTCCAGTTCGTCCTGAAGGGAGTTGATCTGCCCTTGGATCTCCTCGAAGGACGTGCACTCGGGCGTGATAAACAGGCGTCCATCCGCGCCCCGGCTGTAGCGGAGGAGGGCAATCTTCACGATTGCCGGGTTGTCCGGTGTTCCGGGCTGGATGTCGAGCTCCAAGGCTCCCAAGGGATGCATCGATGGATCTCCCTGCTAGGGTTAAGAGTGAGGCCGCATGCCGGCTATCACTTAACTCGCCTGCGACCCCGTTTGCTGGCGCTGAAGCATCAATGCGATCTCGGGCCTGTTCTCCCTAAGCCACTGGGTGGCATCAGGCTGGCTGACGACACACTCGATCGCGGCCCAGGTGGGGTCCTCGAGTGACTCCTCCTTAAGCCGGGTGGCCGCATAGTCGATGAGCCGATGAAGGCCCGCGTAGCCGGGCCGCGCCTTAAGAGCATCGGCGACCCAGACGCTGGACCAGTCCTGCCCGGCAAGGTGCAGGATGCTCTGCGGATCGGCCTCGCAAAACCACGGTGTCGCGTCGAACTCGAGAGCGAGTGCATTGTCGGCGGTATGGCACGAAGCCCGGATCATCGCGCACCTCCCGGATCAGCTCTCCGGAGCGCAATTCTAACACACACTCCCGCTCGGGCGGAACCGATGCTGTCGTTGCAGAGCTATCGCCTGAGCTTCTCCAGGCCCAGATCACGCCAGAGCCAGGCGAAGTCGTAGCTGACCATCGGATCGTCGGGCTGTCTCCCGCTCTTCGACTGGTTTTCGATGTGCTTCAACCAGTCTACGACCTTGCGCCGGCCCACGGCGGTTTTTGCGGCGGCCCGTGGGCTCAGGTCCCCAAGCGCCGGGATCGGTTCGTCCAGGGCCTTGCGATAGTGGGCGGTCAGAGCCTCATGGACCAGTTCGGCTTGCAGTTCGGCGGGAAGGTCACTGGCCTTGTCCTGATGAACGTCCCCATCTCGCCTAGCCATGGCCTGTTCGAGCGTTTCGATCTCGGTCAGAACCGGCCCGACCAGCGCCCCGGCCAAGTCAGCCAGGATGGCCATCCCACGCTCGGCCCTTTCACGGGAGTTCGCCTCCAGCACCAATGCCTTATCGGTCAGCTCAATGTTGCCCAGGATTGTCTCGCCTGTGTCGAGCGTCACCCGCACCGACCGACCTTCCTTTGAGGCGGACCGGCTCGCCGGCTTGCCAGAGGACTTCCGTTGGGCAGGCTGCCGCTCGATCCAGTTCCAGAAGCCCCCATTCTCCTCCTGGAAAGCCGGAATGGTGCGCAAGCGCTCCCGGATTTCAGCGGCGCCTTCTGAGCGCAAGGGAAAGCGGACCCGGCAGAAGACTACCTCGTCGCCATCGCCGTTGAGAATGGTCGGTAGGCTCTGATCGAGCGCTGAGGCCAAGGCATCCTCCAGCCAGATGTTGCTGAAGTCGGCGCGACTGTCGCCATGAACAGCAGGTCGGCGATCTGGCCATCCTCCCGGGCCGCTTTAGGCAGCTGCGCCTCTTTGGTCAGCTTGCGGAACTCACGCCGGGCCTGCTGCTTGGCCGCCTTGAGCTCGTCCATGAGCAGAGTGGCGGCGCTCGGACGGAAGGGCAGGAGGCCACCGGCCAAGATGTTCTTGCCTGAGACCTCAACGATCCGGGCACCGATCTTGTCCCAGACCTTGAGTTTCTTGGTGGCGGAGTGCTCGCTGACCCGGATCGGCTCACCGCCGCGTAAGAGATCCCGTGCCAGGAAGGACTGGCCAGGCACGATCTCGCTGACCTCGTACAGGCTCATGCAGGAGTTTCGCAGGGCCTCCATGTAGCGCCGGTTGCCGGCGCTCTCCTTCCAGCCGCGGCGCTTGAGATAGTCCTCGACGATGTTGCGCCCGTCCGGTTCGAGGGACTGAGTCAGGAAATCCTCAAAGGCGCAGCTCCACAGGGTCATGGCGGTGTAATCGCCGATCACCTCGGCGATGTCTTCGAAGTCCATCTCATAGTCTTCGCACGCTGGACCAAGGTGCAGATCCAGAACTTCCGAAAATGGCTCGCGCCATTCCTCGTGTGTAAGCCATTTCATCAGCCCGGAGAGGGAGTGGTTGCCGAGCATGATCCTTCGATCCTGGTTGAGTGGCAGGAGAAGCGCTTCAAGCTCAGTGTATCGCCGCAGGACTTCGGATCAAGCGCGGCCTCTTAGCCCCTTGCCCATATGGCTCAAGCGGCTGTCGTGCGCTCCTCCCGTTCATCCTCATTCAGCGGGTGAAGGTCGCGGACCATCTGGTGAAGGCGGGAGGTGTCGAGATGGGTGTAGATCTGGGTGGTCTCGATGCCGGCATGGCCGAGGAGCTCCTGCAGCACGCGCAGGTCAGTGCCACCTGAGTGCATGTGGGTGGCAAAGGCATGCCGCAGCACGTGCGGCGACACCCGCTCAGGGCTGGCCAGCCCGGCCGCCACAGCCGCTTCCTTGATCTCGAGGAGAGCCGCCTGTCGCGTCAGAGCCTTCGCTCCGTTACGCACCGCGTGAAACAGCCAGGGGCTCGGCTTGCCGCCGGAGTAGGCGCTGCCCAGCCTTTGCCACAGGGCGATGGCCTCGATCGCCCGCTCGTGTAGTGGCACCAGTCGTTGCTTGTCGCCCTTGCCGCGCACCAAGAGCATGCGGGTACCCGGGGGAGCCGCATTGGAGGGCAGGGACAGGGCTTCGCTGATGCGCATCCCGGAGGCATAGAGGGTCTCGAACAGAGCAGCCCGTCGCGCATAGCCGGCCTGCCGGTACAGCCCGACCGACGGGTCGGCCGCAAGCCGATGTGCGGTCTCTAGGAGTGCTTCGGTCTCGGCGATCGAGAGGACGAAGGGCAGCTTGCGGGACCGCTTCATGGCCGAGAGATGGGAGGTGGGATCGCGCGAGCCGAGTTCCTCGGCGATCAGGAACTTGTGCAGGCCGCGGACCACTGTGATGCGTCGGGCAATGGTGGATCCGGCATAGCCGCGCTGATCAAGAGTGGCGATGTAGTCGCGGATCTGCTCCAGGCCGACCTCGTCCAAGCCGAGGCTGTTCTCATCCAGCCAAACAAGGTAGCAGTTGAGATCGTCGGTGTAGGTGTCGATGGTACCGGCCGAGGCCCCGAGTTCTGTGGCCAGGGCATCGAGCCAGAGCTGGGCAAGCCTCTGATTGGTGCGCATGAAATCCTCCTGTGGGAGGACACTGCCACGGCATCCGTTACCGAGTTCTTGTCAAAATCTTTGCTACCAGTCCTGATGTTGTAGCTGCAAAGTTAGAATGTCCTACTCGAGCAACTTGCAAATAATCTTCAGCCCTGCCTCTTAGAGCTTATCTGATGCTTTGACTGGAGCATCCTGATTGCTCTGGAATGTGGTCACAAAGCCACTGTAGTTTCGAGGAAGCGTACTTGTTCCGCGGGGGTTAATGCTAGATGCGGTTTGCTTCTGGCCCGCGCCTTGTAGAACAGAGACTTGACATGCTCCTTGATGGTAGCTTCGCTTAACGACAACTCGTGTGCGATGCCGCTGCTCCCTTTGCCGTTCGCGAGGAGGCAAAGCACATCTGCCTCCTCTTGGGATAGGACTGGAAAGCATGCACCCCCGTTCGGCTTTGCATCGGGCCGGCGCTTCCGCTTCCCACATAGGCAAATCAGGTTGTCGGTCATAATAGTTGCCCCTGCAGTGCTTATTCCAACCTATCATAACGTTAGGGAAACCCGCCTACTTTGCCGGACGGCGCAAATTCTGTGCCATTTGCCTCAAGCGGAGGAACAAAGGTCGTAGGGTTAATCACACCCGAAGATCGCGAATCCACTGCGCTACGACTGGGCCATTTGAGCCAGACCGACCGCGTTGAACGGCAATCTGAGCCAGTGTTCCCTCAGAGCGAGCATCCCGGGGCGACATGTCAAATACCCGCCGGAAACCACGGCTGAAGGCGGCCTCATTGCCGAAGCCCCACGAGTAGGCAATATCCGAGATAGTGCGGTGGGCGTGACTGGGGGAGGTGATCTCGGCAAAGCAGCGGAACATCCGACGCTCGCGGATATACCCGCTCAACCCGCCGAGCGGCTCGAACATGCGCACAAGGGTTGCCCGTGACACGTGGAACTCACGGGTGATGCGATCGACGGTCAGACCTGGATCGGCCAGGCTGACGTCGATGTAGCGCTTGATGGTCAGGAGCAGGGCGCCCCTCCTGGCCGCCGCGGCTATCTCCTGTGTATCCGCCGAAGGGCCGAAACAGCCGGCGATCAGGCTCGCTGTCGCCTCGGAGATGGCTGCACCATCCTCCGCAGTCAACGAACCAACCGTTTTATGGATCGTCTGCATGTAGGTGGCGAGCACATGGCCGAGTCCTGTCTGGCCTGAGTGCACAATCCCATGCAGTTCGTCGGGATGCTTTAGAAGCGGCTCTAATACGGCCCGAGGAACGATGAAGTTTAAATTATGGAAGTTGTCGGCCTGCGTTTGCAATGTCTGGGAGAGGTCAAGAATGCTGACATCGCCCGGCCTGACCTGTATCGGCCGGCCTTCGACCTCGCCGGCATAGCCGCCCTGTAAGTAAAGCTGGACGAGGTAATGATCGACGCCGCTGCGGGCGACGGTGAGTGGCGAACGACGAAACTGCTGAGCGTTCGCCGACACACTCCCAAGGACGAGAGGCCCGAGATGGTAGCTGTCGACTTCAACTTCGAAAGTATCGATTGCTCTAAGATCTGGCAACGCCACATCGAACAGAGGAGAGGCTATGCTGCGCCATGACCAGAATGCCTCCTCAGTGGATGAGGCTGTAGATCCGTCGAAGGAAAAGGACGGCAGGCCTGACATGATTGATCGAGCGCCCCGGGTCAGATTGTGTCGTTCTTCGAACTTGATAAACACTACCAGTCCGAGAGGAAAAAGGGATACGTAGTTCCCGCAACCTGTAAAGCATTTTGATCGTAGTCAGTCAGCCGATGATCTGTCGGCTGGTGCCTCACTGCTCAAGAATACCGAATAAGACATTAACTATCTGGTGACCATAACCAACTCTTGCCAAGTCGTGTCTTGAACGCTCGCCACAATTGGCCGTTAACCACGCAGTTGTGTTCAATAAGGTTGCGTAGATGAGACCTATTCTGTCCCCGTTGGCTCGTCCCAATCAGGCGAAGAAATCAGCCCCGAAATCCCTGCGCCAGCGTGTTCTCGTCGTGGAAGACGAGTTGATCATCGGAGAAATCGCGGCCGAAGCTCTAACAGATGCGGGTTACGAGGTGTTCACTGCGGCCAGCGCCGAGGAGGCCGAGATCATTCTGAGGGACATGTCCGTGGATGTTTTGTTCACCGACAACAATCTAGGCGGGCAAGACGGCTTTGAACTCGCACAGGCCGTTTTGTCTTGCCAATCACTCCTGTCGATTGTCTTTACCTCAGGCCGTTCCCGGATCTACCACGGTATGTGCGCGTCAGTGGGAGTTCCTTTCCTCGCTAAGCCTTACCCCCTCACGGACTTAGTGGAGATGGTCAAGCGGGCCTCGAAGGCGGTCACGACACAGTGACAGATCCTTCCGCGTGTCAGTGTTCGACAATACTGGCCCAAGGGCAGAACGATTCTCCAGGAGCCATCCGGTAGCGTCCGCATCTTCAACAACAACAGTTGATCCATCTTCGATCGCCGCACACTGTTCTGATATCTGAGTTTGTAGAAGCTCTGCGACGCGGAGGTGAGTCCTCACATCCTGCGAGACATCGGCATTACCGCAGCCCGAGGGATTAACATTCCGGTTGCAATTCTGTTAGGTCACCTCGCGTCGAACTGATGGTGTGCGTCGCCACAGTTCGATTTCTCGTGCCGGCATCTACATGGATTATGCGATGCCGGAATACATCGCACGTGCCCTGGTGAGAGGTCTGGTGCTCAGCCTCTCGCCAGCGTGCATCGTGTTTGTGCACAGCGTTCAGTTGCATCTCCAGCGATCATGGCGCATTGTGATAGGGTGGTGTTGCAACCGGCATCACAGAAGCGCCCTGACAGCGAACGCCGCACGGCTAACTCTGTCAGGGCGTTGTCATTTGTGTGAGCCATGCTCTCATGGGTGGGGAGCGCGTACTCAGGATGTGGCCCCCAGACTACCAACACGTCGTTGCATCCTGCCAGACTGCACCGACACGCCTACGTTGATCGACTGTTTCTCCAAAATCAAGCTTATGTGACTGTAGAAAGAGATCCGTAAGGAGAGGTCTCGGGCAAGGCTGAGCGGAAATCATATTCCGAGGTTCAGGGTTGCCATCGCCTTCCTCCGCCCTGTACCAAAGGCAGGCGTCCTCAATTCCTTAGATCCTCTGGGTTTTTATGACTGCTCGTCGCCGCTTTCTGCTCGCCCCTTCCTTCGCCCGCCTGATCCAGCGCGAGCGGGGTGGGCTGCGCCACGTCGAGGGCTTCTTCCCCGAGCAGCGGGATCGCTCCTCCTGGGTTCGCCTCAAAGAAGGGAAAGGCCTGCTGATCCTCAAGACACCTGGCCTTGACGGCGAGGTCGAGGACCAGACCGAAATCCCGGTCGCCCATGCTCACGCGCTGCTCGATGTCTGCGCCGGCGAGATCGACTACACCCGGACCACCGTGCCGATCAGCGAGGCGCACGCCTTCGTCGACGAGACTATCCGTCCTCGTGTCCTGCATCTGGTCACTGTAGAATTCGCATCTGAAGGGGAGGCGAGCGCCTTTCGCCCGCTGGAATGGTTCGGGCCGGAGGTGACGGAAGAGCGGCGCTACACCCACCAGTCCATCGCGCTTCGAGGGCTTGATGACGCTCCTGAGATCTCGGTGTCCGATGCGGCGCTCAACAGCCTGATCGATACCCTGGAAAACCGCTTCCCTGTTCAGGCGCGGATGGCCAGCAACAAGCCCAAGGCCAAGCAGTTGGCGGTGACCAGGGCCAAGGCACAAGCCAGTGCCGAAGTTGTCCAAGTTAACCTCGACGAGATCGAGCAGGCCATGTTGCGCGAGATCGAGAATACACTCCAGAAGGGCAAGCGCGAGTAAGGGACGACCCGCCCGATGCCCGATGCCCGTTCACCCATACGACACCACCTAGTGCTCTATCGACGTGATCTGGAGCAGGGCAGGGCACGCTTCTTCAGCCTGATGATTGAACGCGACCTGTTCGGGACGATCCGACTGGTGCGGAATTGGGGAGCGGTCGGCTCCAAGGGCCAGGAGAAGGTCGATCTCTACCCGAATGAGGCCGCAGCTGCTCGGGCGCTTGAAGGCTGGGCTGAAACCCAGCGGGAGAAGGGCTACACGGACCTGTGAAGCCCTTCTCAATGCCGATCAGGCCGATTGAGGCTCATTGCTTGTCATCGCCTTTATCGCCTCGAAGCTCCTTGTAAGCGCCCGCCAAAGGCTGCCGATCTCCTCCGATGCAGGCGACCCGGAGCTGAACTCGTTCACACCGGCTCCATGAGCCAGGGAAAGCGACAGTTTGGGGGAATGCGTGATCTGACCCGACCATGTGGGAACGTCGAGCGCCTGCATCGCCCCTCGCGCATCCCTAACCATCAGGTCATCCGAGCCGTTCTTGGCCGGTGCAGCGTTGATTACCACCGCGTAGGGCTTCTTGAGGTCACGGCACATTTGGATCGTGGCCTGAACAGCATCGACATCGAACAGACCCGGGCGCATGGGGATCACGACAAGATCCGCGTGCCAGATCGCCTCGGCCACAGGTGCTTCCGCGTTCGGCGGTGTGTCGATCAGAACCCATTCAGCCCCGGCGCGCCGCGCCTTCGCCAAGGTAGCCGCGAGATGCTTGGTGCCAACATGAAGTCCAAGGTCCCGTAAGCCCCGAACCCGGTGCCAGAGGGTCAGGGATCCCTGCGGATCCGCGTCAATCAGGAGTGTCGGCCGGGCATTTTCGGCCATATAGCTCCCGAGATGCGCGGCAAGGGTGCTCTTTCCAGAACCTCCCTTGCGGGACGCGAAAACCACGACATTCATGCCATTTCCCCCGGTCTTGATCAGGCCATCTATCGTCGCGCGGGTATGGTTAACGGAGCCTTACTGCCGGGCAGGCAGCAAAACGCCCTCACCGTGGGGTCGTGACAGACCTCCGGCTGAGGGCGGTTGGAGCCCCAGCCAAGGAAATCGGGTGGATCCTCAGCCAGGGCTGATGCGGCTCAAGGAGGCTGAAACCGCACGAGGCAACCTTGGCCGTTCAACCGTGGCAATTTTATGGACCCTGTTCCTACTATATCCTTGTCGTAGCTTTTGATGCGCGCCAGACCGATATCATGCCAGATAGGTTTGTGCCGCCATCCCGCAGAGCAACAGCAGACTTCTTGTCAAAAGGCTTATTATGCGAAATGTTATCGCGTTATGGCGAATTCTAATCTGAATTGCAAATGCTGTTACAAGTACAAAGCCCGCATTCGCACGGAGGCTGCATGACCCTACCCTATACTCATCTGACCTTGGCGGAGCGCCGCGAGATTTACCGCCTGCGCTGGGCTCAGATCCCAGTGGCTGTGATCGCCCAGCGCCTAGACTGACATCCTTCGACCATCTACCGCAAGATCTCCCGCAATTGGATGCATGATGACGAGCCACTCTACCAAGGCTACTTCCATGGGGCAGCCGACATGCAGGCCCGAGCCAGGCGTCAGCGCCTGGGCAAGCTCTCACGCTATCCCGCTCTGGCCATCCATGTGATCGACTGTCTTAAGGCAGCTTGGTCGCCCGAACAGATCGCCGGCCGCTTGCAGGTATCAGGCGCGCCCGAGCGCGTCTCACATGAGACCATCTACCGGTTTGTCTATGGTCCCCAGGGGCAGCATCTCGGGCTGTCCCTGGATCTGCCCATGGCTCAGCGCCGGCGGCGGATCCGCTACCAACGCAAGCCGCGTGGTCTCTTCATCCCGGCGGCCAACACTCTCGGATGAGACGCTGATCGACATCTGTGAGCGGCTCAACGAGACGCCGCGCAAGTGTCTGGGCTACCGCACACCGGCAGAGGTTCTGATGAACGCTCTGGATCCCTGGCTGCCAGAGCTGCGCACCCCTGACCAGCGCAGCCCCGGGAGCCCTTGGGTGAGAGGCTATCCCCAGTACCCCACTCATCGCATTTCGGTTTGGTTCCTCATATCAATCCTGTGATTCCCCTGTTCCGTTCTGCCGTGCAATTGCCGTGTCGCCGACGTCGAAGCAGGCGACGACACCGGCGGCCGCGAGGCTGTCGATTCGAGGATCGTCGAGACCGAGAACATCTCGCAAGACGACGCGGGTGTCCTCACCCAGCAAAGGCGGAGCCTTGGCCGCGTGTGCTTTCTGGGCGGCGATGCCATGTGCGGCACGGATGAGCGACACCGGACCGAGCGTCGAGTGCTCGATTCGTTCGATGACACCGCGTTCTACGACGCTCGGGCTCTGCAGGGCTTCAGCGACGCTCTTCACCCGCCCTGCCGGCACGCTCGCTGCCTGGCAGGCGTCGATCCAATGCTGGCAGGTGTTCTGGCGAATGATCTGAGCCAAGAGAGGCAGCAACTCGTCGCGATGCAGGGCCCGCTTATGAGAGGTGACGAAGCGCGGGTCGCGGGCAAGCTCGGGCCTGTCGATCACGCGCTCGCAGAAATCGATGAACATGCGATCGTTGCCAACCGCAAGCGCGAAGTCGCCGTCGGCAGTCTCGAATATCTGGTAGGGTACGACTGTAGGGTGAGCATTTCCATAACGGACCGGCTCGACGCCGGCGTTCAGATACCCCGTGCCGATATTTATCAGCATGTTCAGCGCCGAGTCGAGCAGCGCGACGTCGATATGCTGCCCGAGACCGGATTCTCGCCGCTGATAGAGCGCGGCGAGAATCGACTGCGTCGCGGTCATGCCGGCGACCACATCGGTGAACGCGACACCCAGCCGGGTTGGAGGACCATCGACTTGGCCGGTGATCGACATGAGCCCGCTTTCAGCCTGCATGATGAAGTCATAGCCGGGTCGATCCCGCTCAGGGCCCGACTGACCGTAGCCCGAGATCGAGCAGTAGATGATCGCCGGGTTGATCTTGCAGACATCTTCGTAGCCGATCCCCAGCCGCTCGACTGTGCCCGCACGGAAATTTTCGACGAGTACGTCGGCTTTTGCGGCGAGATCCAGGACGATCTTGCGGCCCTCGGGCGCCTTCAGGTCCACCGCGATGCTGTGCTTGCCCCGATTTGCACAGAGATAATAGGTGCTGACGCCCTTGTAATTCGGAACAGACCACGCGCGAGTGTCGTCTCCTCCCTTGATGCTCTCGATCTTCCAGACTTCGGCCCCCAGGTCGGCCAGGCTCATTGTCGTCCACGGACCAGCCAGTACTCGGGTCAAGTCGAGAACGCGGATCCCTTGCAATGGCAGTGTCTGCTCAGTCATGTTCTCTCCCCATGTTGCAGCGAGTGCAGGCCGACAGAGCCGGCTCGAGTGGATTGGCAAAGCAGCGCTCGATGAAGTGATCGTCGCCCCGACCACCACGAGTCAACGGCGGTTCCGAGCTACCTTGTTCGGCAAGTGGAGATTGGGTGCGGGGTAGATTGATCCGAACGATCTCGGGATTCGACATCTGATCAACAAGGCATGCCCTTCCTCAGCAGTTCATAAATTCCAGCGCACGAAGTAGAATGTCATCTCCGCCAAGCTTGCCCGGCTTCAGGTAGAATGAAATCGGGTCAGCCTCTTCCGTCACGCAGAAGCCAGTGCCGAGCGCCCCCTCCGGGAATGCTCGGACAGCACGCACCTCTAGAGCGGATACGACAGAACCGGACGTCTCACCCCCGGCAACCACGAAGCGTCGGATGCCGCGCTCACGGAGTCCGCGCGCGATTCCTCCGAGCAAACGCTCTGCACGTCGTGCCGCACCGAGGGGTCCGAAAGCGGACTGAGCACGCTCGACTCCGGTTGCGTCGGTCGCAGTCGAGATGGCGAACGGCTTCCTTCCTACGAGTGGCTCCGCCCATTGCACTGCGTCCGCGACCACCGCTTCCTCTGAGCGCGGGTCAAGGAGATCAAGCGAAAGTACAGGGAACTCTGTCCTAAAAGTCTCGAGCTGCTCGAGGATGACAGGGCCGACAGTTCCGGCAAGCACGGCAGCCGGGCCGCCGGCATGCCGTGGAGCCGCTCTGCCTGCCACCTTGTCGGCGACGAAATGTCTCGCGTAAGAAATGAGGAACGGATCGCTGGCGGCGACTGCACAATTTCTTGTAGCCGCGAAGCTCGCTGCAGTCGCGATGTCATCATCGTCACTGGCATCGAAGAAGATATGACCATTACCCTGGGCGCTCAGCTCATCGACGGCCTTTGCAACCGCCGCGGCGCCTTTGCGCAGCACCGAATGATTGACGAGACCGATGCGTTCCTTCGTCTGTAGTGACAGAAAGCGCACCAGGTCGGGATCGGACATCGGCGTTAGTGGATCGAGACGTTTGATGGACTCGGAGACGAGGCGGCCACGGTAGAACAGATAGCCTTGGTGTACAGTGATGTTGAAGAGCGGGAACCCTGCCGCCATCAGTACGGGTCGAACCCCCGTTCGCTCCGCCAGGAAGTCCGCCGCAGGACCGATGTTGCCCTCGGATGTCGAATCGAAGCTCGCGCACGCCTTGTAGGCGAAGCGGGTGCAGCCGGCTTGTGCAAAAGCATTCACAAAGGTTTCCAGTTCGGCCAGAGCCTCCTGAACTGCCACCGTTCGGGTCCGCGTGCCTGCAATGACGACAGGAGCATCGCCTGCGACGGCGGATGGATCGAACACGACTGGACAGGGAATGCCGGCTCCCTCTAGGTAGGATGCCACCATGAGGGCGCCTGTGTAGTCATCTGCGATGATGCCGAGGGTTGGTGCCATTGCGTCTCTCACGAGTTGATCGTTTCGCAGGCGATTTGCGCCAGAGCATTCAGTGGTTCCATGTCGCGGATCATCCGCCTCCTCCGCTTAAGATGATCGTTCCATTTTCATGAGGCTGGCACAGCTTCCTTGACCGTTCAATCGAGCGATGGGCTGGAGCGGCAAGCAGGCCTGTCGATCGTATCCGTTACCCGAGTGCTTCAAGCGGTCTGGAAACGCCACTCACCCTCGTAACGGTCGGCGGCGAGATCTTTGTGGGACACCTGCGACGGCGGGAAATCGGCTGCCGCGGGGCTGAGCGCGGGGCGCCGGCGTCTCCCGTCCGTAGGTTGCAAGTGACGAATGGGCTTGACGGAGCCTCTTACCGGTTTGTTGCACGGATAAGGCTGGAGCGAGTTTCCCGAGAGATAGGCGCCCGCTGAAACGACAGAACTCATAAAAAGCCTCCACCGTCTATGCGTAACGGCTTGCCGAAATAGGATATATCAAATATCTTTTGCTCGACAAGGGAAACAGCGTGCTGCTCGAGTGGAGACGCGAATCTTATGAACCAGAATATTGTGACGTCGCTTGACCAGCAGCTCCGGTCACGCGCCGAAAAGGTTGTTCCCGGCGGCATGTACGGTCATCTCAACGCCCGCCCCCTGCCGCCCGGCTATCCGCAGTTCTTCGCGAAGGGCGAGGGATGTCATCTGTGGGATGTCGACGGGCGTCGCTATATCGACTTCATGTGCAGTTGGGGTCCGATCTTGCTGGGGCATAAGTATCCGGCGGTCGAAGAAGCGGTCGAGCGCCAGCGCCAGCAGGGCGACTGCCTCAATGGGCCGACCGAGCGCATGGTCGAACTGGCTGAGAAGTTGGTGGCGAACATCCCCCATGCCGACTGGGCCATGTTTCAGAAAAATGGCACGGACGCGACGACGTCGGCAATCACCGTAGCTCGTGCGGGTACCGGTCGACGCAAGATTCTGGTCGCCAGAGGGGCCTACCACGGCGCGGCCCCCTGGTGTACGCCGTCGGTTGTAGGGGTCACCGCCGAAGATCGGGCGCATCTCGTCCATTTCGAGTTCAACAACATCGAGAGTCTTGAAGCTGCGGCCGAGGCTGCAAAAGGCGATATTGCTGCAATTCTGGTCGCAGCGTTCAAGCATGACCTCAGTGTGGATCAGATGCTGCCTGATCCCCCGTTCGCTCAGCGCGCTCGTGAAATTTGCAATGAAGTGGGCGCAGCTCTGATCATTGACGAGGTTCGCGCTGGTTTTCGGCTTTCTGTTGGCGGAAGCTGGGAGAAGCTCGGCATACGCCCCGACCTGGCGGCTTGGAGCAAGGCGATAGCGAACGGCTACCCTTTGGCTGCGCTAACGGGCAACGATCGGTTCCGAGACGCCGCCAGCCGGATCTATGTGACGGGGTCCTTCTGGATGGGCGCTGTTTCCATGGCCGCGGCGATAGCCACGATCGACGAACTGCTTGCCACAAACGGGATCGCCCATATGGAGCGCATCGGCACGCGACTGCGGGACGGCATTGCTGAACAGGCCATGCGCCATGGGATCCGTCTTCGGCAAACCGGTCCGGTGCAAATGCCGCTCATCCTGTTCGATGACGATCCGTCATTCGCAAAGGGCGCACGGTTTGCCTCTGAAGCGATCAAGCGCGGAGTCTATATGCATCCGCGCCACAACATGTTCCTGTCGCTCGCGCACACGGAGAGCGATATTGATGAAACGCTGGAGGTAACCGACGTTGCCTTGGCTCGCCTAGCGTCCGAGTACCGAGCCTGAGTTCGTGGCCGACGTGTCTTTCGCTGCGCGAGCATGCAGCAGGAAAGACTTCGCCTCGCGGGCATACGGCAGCCGTATGCCCGCGAGGCGCCTGAACGATCTCATCGGCCGCGACAGCTGCCTGTCGATCATGCAGGTGCTGCCCGAGGGTCTGGCCGATTCTAAATACCGTCCCTGCCTGCTTCCGGCAGGACATCTAGAAGCCGGCTGTCTCGGCTGGAAAATCAGGCGCGGCTTCGACGGTTCCCCGGTGAGAAGCCGGTTCCGACCCGCTACGTCGGTCCTGGATGGGTAAGCGTGACGCCTGAGAGTCCTAGCACAGCGAGTTGCAGATGACGAACGGCTATCTTCCTGCCCTCCTGGCCTATGCTGCGTTTTCGTTTGCGGATGCATCGGTCAAGGCCTTAGGCGAGCATCTGTCGATCTTCGAAATAGGCTTTTTTCTCAATCTCTTTGCGGGGCTGATCCTGGTCATGATCCCGCATCCCGATGAACGCTGGCATGATTTTTGGCGCATGGAGCGGCCGTTCGCCGTTCAGGGGCGCGCGATCTGTGGCGTCGCCGCCAGTCTTCTCGGGATCTATGCCTTCACTTCAGTTCCGTTGACCGACGCCTATGCTCTCATCTTCCTCGCGCCGCTTTTCGTCACGATCCTCTCCGTGTTAGTTTTGAAGGAGAAGGTCGGCATCTGGCGATGGTTGGGCGTCGTGCTGGGCTTTGCTGGGGTTCTTCTCGTCGTCAAGCCCGGCTTCCGCGATCTTCAGTGGGGGCACTTGAGCGCGGCCGGAGCTGGTCTTTCGACTGGCACCGCAGTGATTGTTCTCAGGATGGTGGGCGCACATGCGAAGAGAAGCAGCATTCTTGGAACGCTGTTTCTGTATCTCATCTGCACGAATGGTGCGATCCTGCTCTATCGCGGGATGCAGCAACCACGTGCGCTGGAACTTGCCGTCCTCGCCTTTGCCGGTCTTTGCTTCGGCTTAGGACAGCGGGACTTCATTCTTGCGACGCGCTACGGAACCGCCAACCAGATTGCGCCTATGCATTACTCGCAACTCGTTTGGGCCGTGCTTTTCAGTGCCTTGATCTTCAATGAATATCCGGATCCGCTTGGCGTGATCGGACTATTTTGTGTCGCGAGCGCGGGAGTCATTCCGTTGATTCGTGAGCAGATCTTGAAGACGTCCAGCGGTAGGATCCATGAGAGCGCAGGGCGATCGCGTTCTCTCCCTGGGGACTGTAGACGGGGTGAGATGTAGCCGGGCCGATACTGCAAAGAGAAGGGGCGGTTGATCGGAACTCCGATCAACCAAGTGTTGAGCGCAATCATTTAGATTGCGATATTTGATATATCAGCTATGCTACACGTGATATTGAGGCGCGCTGCGGCCAATGACAAAGCCAATTTTTGGTGTGGTAGCCGATGACCTGACTGGCGGGATGGAGACAGCAGCGATGCTGATCGCCCTAGGCATCGATTGCGGGTTTGTAACCGACCCGGAGTTGGTCGTCGACATGGGCGAGACGCCAGCTCTCGTAATAGCGCAGAAAACGCGTGTCGTAGCGGCGGACGAAGCCGTGACGAAGATGGAGAAGGCGGCAAGGGCCCTGCTCGCTCTCGGAACACGGCAGATTTTCTTCAAATACTGCGCCACGTTCGATTCTACGGACAAAGGCAATATTGGCCCCGTATCCGATATGCTGATGGACCTCACAGGCGCTGATTACACGGCTTTTTGCCCCGGCTCACCCAGCCTCCTCAGAACCGTCTACAATGGGCATCTCTTTCTCGGGACCCAGCTGGTTTCCGAGTCGCCTAAGCGAAACGATCCGCTCACGCCGATGACGGATCCCGACCTCGTCCGCGTTCTGCAGCGGCAGACGCAGTTGAAAGTCGGGTTGCTGGCCCATTCGGCAATTCGCGCTGGGCTCGAGCGGCTGCGGGAGCAGGTGGCAAGCCAAGCGGCGGACGGTGCGCGCTACTTCATAACAGATACGATCTGCGGCGAGGACCTCGACGCTCTCGCTGCGCTCACCAGCGACTGGAAGCTGATGACGGGCAATGCTACGCTTGTACAGCATTACCCGAGAGTCTGGAAGGCAAAGGGGCTGATCCCAGCGGCCGACAAGCGGAGGCCACTGCCGTCCGTAGGTGGACCGGGAGCGGTTTTGTCAGGCAGCTGCGCTGAGCGAACGCTTGAACAGCTTGCAGAATTCGAGAGGTCCCGGCCGGTTTTGCGCATGGATCTTCTGTCCGTCGACGGTGCCAACTCAGCAGTTCGCGCGGCACTCGACTGGGCGCTGCCAAAGTTGGAAAGCGGACCGGTAGCCATCGCAACGTCGGCTTCTCCAGACGCGGTCAAACTGGCTCAGGATCGCTACGGCCGAGAGGGCGCTGCCCAACTGGCCGAAAGGATCCTCGGGGGAATCGCTGTCGCCTTGCGCGACGCGGGCGTCCGCCGTTTTGTCGTGGCGGGAGGAGAGAGCTCCGGCTCCATCGTCGGACACCTCGGCATCCGCAAGCTCAGAGTTGGTTCTTATGGTGGACCAGGCATTGGCACAGCAGTCACCGAAGACGAAGAGCCGGTAGCCCTTTGCCTCAAGTCCGGAAAACTGGGCCCCGTCGACCTGTTCATGACAATGCTCGAAGCCATGCTACATCCGGAGAACCCTTATGACCGAGCTTGAACTGCGGCAGTCTCTGCTGGACATCGTGGCGCGCCTTGAAGCGAAAGGCTTTAATCACGGCACAAGCGGGAATGTCAGCTGCCGCATCGGCGACCATATCGTAATCACCCCTACCGGCGGCAATAGTGCTAACATGGCGGTCGACGAGCTCGTGCTGCTCAGGTCGGACGGAACAATAGTTTCAGGCGGGATCCCCTCGAGCGAGTGGCATATGCACCTCGCTATCATGAACGCCCATCCTCATGTGAATGCCGTGATCCATACCCATTCGGACTGCTGTGTCGCTCTATCCTGCTTGGGCAAGCCGATTCCGGCATTCCATTATATGATCGCGAGTTTTGGCGGGAACGACGTGCCTTGTGCGCCCTATGCTACATTCGGCACGCATTCGCTCGCAGAGAGCGCCGTCACAGCCCTCAGGAACCGCAAAGCCTGCCTGCTTGCGAACCACGGAATGATTGCCGTGGGCCAGAGCCTCAACGCGGCCTTCGACCTCACAGTGAAGCTCGAAACGCTCGCCCGGCAGTATCTGCTTGCGTGTCAGGGCGGAGCGCCCGTCATCATTTCTGACAATGAAATGGCCCGGGTACTCGAGCGCTACAACAGCTACGGCCGAGCTCCGCTCCCGGCTTAAGTGAGGCGGGGTTCTTGCTGGAACGAAATGGCTATCGATGCCCTCCAAGGTCCTTGCACGAGCGCTGTACGGCAAGGCGGATGTCGGAACGAGACGGCTACAAGGAAATCCCGTTTACAGGAGCACGATGTTGACGGCCATCACGGGCAAAACTGCGATCCTGCTAATGTTGGCTGATCCCGTCTCACATATCCGGGGCTCAGCACTCATCAACAGCAGCTTCAAGGAGATGAACTTGGATGCTGCAATTTCTCCTATTCATGTACTGCCGGAGGATGTGCCTTTTTGTCTTGATGCCATCCGGCGCATGCGCAATGTTGCGGGATTGGGGATCACCATCCCCCACAAGATCCCTGTGTATTCACTCGTGGACGAGGTGACTGAGGCGGCGCAGCGCATGGGGGCTGTCAATTTCGTGAGGCGAAACTCAGACGGCACATTGGTGGGCCACAACATTGACGGGGAAGGCTTCATCCGAGGCCTGAAGGCACACGAGTTCGCTCCTGTTGGAAAAAAAGTCTTGGTTGTAGGGGCAGGCGGCGTCGGACGCGCAATCGCGCTTGCACTCACGGAGGCAGGTGTCAGCAGCCTTTCCATCGCCAATCGAACTTTCGCGAAGGCTGAAGCACTTGCGCGCGAAGGCGCGGCCATCGCCCCTGCATGCAACAGCAAAGCGGTCGACCTTGACGATCCCGCTGCTCTCGAGGACATTGATCTCCTGGTGAACGCCACGTCGCTCGGGATGCACGAGGGAGACCCCCTCCCACTCGCCGTTGACGGGCTGAGTGCTGCGACGACTGTCGCCGAGGTCATCATCAGCCCGGCGATGACGCCCCTGCTTCAGGCCGCGCAAGACCGAGGTTGTATAACAATTCCCGGAGACGCGATGCTCAAGCCTCAGCCGCAGCTTGTTGCCCAGTTTCTTGGTCTCCGCCCGAGAGCGGAGTGAGATCTGGAGCGGCTTGCCACTCGTGGTCTCCGTTGAAGGTTGCGCCGTGATCAAGCACTTGTCCCACAGGTGAGCCCTCGAGTGCCTTTGTGCACACTTCGCAGGCACCAGATGCGGCTCGAGTCGGCCTGGAGCATTTCTGGATGCAACAGCGCCCGAAATTGGCGAAACACCTTCGCGCCTGCATCTGTATTGCAGTTGTGCTGCCCTGTGTCGAGCCGCTGAACCGTCGGCATTCAACTCGCAAGCCGCATCTTCAGGCCTTGCAGTATCCTATAGACAGTGTCTTCAATAGGCTTGCTGACGCTGAGCCCAGAGGTGGAGAACATGGGCCCGGCCGTTAGCCCGCTGTCGACCGAACAAGCGTGTGCAGACCGAAGGGATGCCGGCGAAGATCAGAGCAGGTCGGGAGTTGGCAGGTAGTCATGCAACGATTGAGACGGGCAGCTCAATCTATACCAGCCTAGATCCCCAGAGATCCGGCAACGGCTCAGCCTTATATGCGTGGCAGGTCTCGGTGGGATGCTCCTTCCAGCTTCATGCTCGTCCAGGCGCCACGGTCCTTGGCCTGAATATCGGACGCACTGGCGGTGCTGCAGCTCGGGGCATCACGGTATCTGCCGATCCCAAGGCCTTCCATAAGCACCCGGCTCTTCCGGCGGCCGCGACAGGAGCGCCGGTCGTTTCAGAAAGTGGCGGCCGGACGTGCGATCTCAGGTGCGTGTGGATTGGAACACATGGCTCACTGCGTATAGAAACCACATGGTACGGTGATCCGGTCACGACATACGAGGGAGAGACAGAATACCATTGAGCGGCGTGAGCCGAAATGAAGGCGGTTGGACCGCCGGCGCAGAGCTATATGGGGTAAGGAGATCCCCCTTGCGCTGATGATGGAACCACCGTAAGCTCGATGATATATCAAATGTGATATAGCGAAGAGCAGGCCTCGCTCGGTGAGTTGCGCGGGTTGTCAGCGGGGCCCATACGAACGGTGGGAACATCTTGAACGTGAATTATCCAAGCGACAAGGTACAGGCGGCCGGTGCCGCAGTTCGCATCCGGCGCCTCGAAAAGCGCTTTCAAAGCGTAATCGCCGTTGATGGCGTAGATATCGATGTATCTGCGGGTGAATTCCTTGCTCTGCTGGGCCCGAGCGGTTCTGGCAAAACCACGATCCTCATGAGTGTGGCTGGATTCGAGTTTCCCACAAGTGGAAGCATCAGTGTGGGCACCGAAGATCTGACCTACGTCCCAGCCAACAAGCGCAATCTTGGGATGGTGTTCCAGAACTATACGCTGTTTCCCCACATGTCGGTCCTCGACAATGTTGCCTTCCCTCTAAAGATGCGCGGCGTTCCCAAGGCTGAGCGATATGCCCGTGCGGAAGAGGCGCTCGCAACGGTGCGCCTGGCAGGCTATGGAAGCCGCCATCCTAATCAGCTCTCGGGAGGACAACAGCAGCGCGTGGCGCTTGCCCGCGCGATCGTGTACCGCCCCCGTGTGCTGCTGATGGACGAGCCACTCAGCGCACTCGACAAGAATCTACGCGAAGAAATGCAGCTGGAAATCAAGCGGCTTCATGCAGAGCTTGGCATTACGGTCATCTTTGTCACCCATGACCAGAGCGAAGCGCTCACTATGGCGGATCGCGTGGCGGTGCTGAAGGACGGTAGAATTCAGCAGATCGGCCCCTCACGTGAACTCTACGAGCGCCCAGCCAACCTCTTCACGGCGGGGTTCATCGGGGAAATGAATTTCATCAATGTCACGGCTGAAGGAAGCGGCGGGAACATCTCCGTACTACTCCCCTCTGGCGAGCGCTGGCAACTGCCCGCCAGCGCCGCTGTCGAACCATTGACAGGGTGCCAAAAGGCTGTGCTTGCAGTTCGTCCGGAGCGCCTTCAGCTCGGCGATGCACACAATGGGTTCACGTTTCGTGTCAAGGTCGACGACGTCGTTTACGCCGGATCCGCGTCCCTTCTGATTGGAACCCTCCCCGACAGCACGGAGATTCGCGCTCGGCTGCCTGGGGCATCCGACCTCAGTGCCCTTGCTCTCGGATCAACTGCCGTCTTCACCATCCCGAAGGAGGCAATTCTTCTCTACCCAGGAGCGGCTCAATGACGACTGCCACACGCTCCCGGTTCTGGCACTCCGACGGGCGGCGGCTGAGCGGACTCGCGACGCTGCTCCTGCTTCTGCCCTTCTTCGCCATCATTGCCTTCGTATTCATCTATCCGTTAGCCCAGCTGCTCTTCATCAGCTTCTTCGAGCCGAAGCCGACCCTCGACAACTACGCACGCGTCGTCGCGAATCCGGTTTACACGCGCGTGCTCCTACGGACGCTTTGGACGGCGATGCTCGTTACCGGGCTGTCTGTCATCCTGGGCTTTCCAGTAGCCTATTACATGAGCCGCGTGCGGGGTGCGCTTGCCGCGCTCGTCGGTGTTTGCGTGATACTGCCTCTTTGGTCGAGCGTGCTGGTTCGAACTGCAGCTTGGTCCTTCCTGTTCCAACGCGAAGGCTTGATCAACTCTGCCCTGATGGCAGTGGGAGTCACCTCCGAGCCGATCAAGCTGCTCTACACTCAGGGTGCGGTGGTCATCGCAATGACCCACGTCCTTCTGCCGTTCATGATCCTGCCGATTTATGGCACCCTGCGCAGCATCCCCAACGACTATATGCGAGCGGCGGCCGTTCTGGGCGCCACTCGGCTGCGCACCTTTACTGAGGTCATCCTTCCGCTCAGCATGTCAGGTGTCGCAAGCGGCTCCCTGCTGGTGTTCCTGACGGCGCTGGGCTTCTTCATCACTCCAGCGCTGCTCGGGTCCCCGCAGGAACTGATGGTTGCGACACTTGTCTCCCAGCAGATCCGCGAGGTGCTCGACTGGCCGTTTGCCTCTGCGCTGGTCGGCGTGCTGACGCTCTTCGTCACCTTGCTCGCACTGATCTTCAGTAAGACTTTGCGCTTCGACCGCCTGATGGGGGCCCAAACATGAAGCCGGCGTTGGACAGGGGATCACTCGCGCTGGGCGCCTACGTCTATACGGTGCTAGCCTTCGTCATCATTCCGCTGGTGATCATCATTCCGATGTCGTTCGGCCAGAATGATCATCTCGAGTTCCCACCGAGCGGCTTCACGCTGAAGTGGTATGCGGAATATTTCACGAGTCGTGGATGGCGCAACGCGACCTGGCTGAGCATCCAGGTAGCGTTCCTCACTGCAATATGCGCCACTTTGATTGGAACAGCAGCGACGTACGCCATGGTGCGGGGTCGTGGACAGCTCGCCAGTCTTTTCCAAATCCTGCTGATCGGGCCGATTATCGTGCCGCACATTGCGTTGGCGGTCGGACTCTATCTCTTCTTCCAAACCATTGGACTCTCAGGCACGGTTCCGGGATTTGTTCTGGCTCACACCGTTCTCGCCCTGCCCTTCGTGGTATTCACCACTGCAGCGGCTCTCGGCAAGGTCGACGCCAATTTCGAAGCCGCTGCCATGAGTTGTGGCGCGACGCGGTGGACGGCGTTTCGCTTGATCACCCTGCCCCTGATCCTGCCGAGTGTCGTGAGCAGCGCATTCTTCGCTTTCATCATCTCGTTCGACGAACCGGTGGTCTCCTTCTTTCTGTCAGGGGTCCGTCAGAAGACCCTGCCCCGCCGGATGTTTGAGGATATCGAGCAGAACCTCACCCCTGTCATTCCGGCCATTGCAACACTGCTCATCGTCCTGTCCGTTGCAATCCTACTCGGCGCCTATGCCATGCGTTCGCGCGCGAGGAGCTAGTTGAGTCCTACACAGAACAGCAAAGCCAGAGGAGAATATTGATGCCGAAAATCGTGTTGAACTGCACCGCCGCAACCATCGCGCTTGCCGCGGTGGTTGCCGGTTCGCTGCCGAGTGCGGCGCAGGATCTTGAGGATCAACTGGTCATCGCCACAACCGGCGGCCTCATGGGCAATGCCCTCAACAAGTACTTTTACGAGCCTTTCGGCAAGGCCAAGGATGTCGAGGTTGTTCCCGTAGCGATCGAAGTTCCCGATCAGTGGGCTCGTGCCGAGGCCATGATGCGGACTGGGAACGTAGAGTTCGACATTGTTACAGCAACGGGTCCTGACCTAGTGGCCCGCACGAACATGCTGGAGAAAATCGACTGTTCGCAGCTCCCGAATGTACAGAAGTACGCTGTGCCCGATGCGTGCACGCCCTACGGCGTTGCCAGAACGACAGGAGGCATGCTGCTTACGTACAATACCGAGGCCTTCAAGGGGAAGGCTCCCAAGACTTGGTCAGATTTCTGGGATGTGAAGCAGTTTCCGGGGCCTCGCGGCCTGCCTGACACCGGGGATCGTGACTGGTGGGTGCCGGTCGCGGCTCTGCTGGCCGATGGCGTCAAGCCCGAGCAGCTCTTCCCGCTCGATCTCGACCGCGCTTATAAAAAGCTGGACGAAATCCGCCCGCATGTCGCCGTCTGGTGGAAGACCGGCGATCAAGTGCAGCAGATCATGCGGTCGCGCGATGTCGTCATGACCATGAGCTATTCGGGACGCTCTCTGGCCATCATCAAAGAGGGCGTCCCAGCGGCTATGTCATGGGAGGGTGCTATCCGTGACACAGGCTACATGTCGATCCTCAAGGGCGCGCCTGACAAAAAGGCGGCTATGGCCTATCTCGACTACTTCTATGCGAGCACGGACACCCATGTGCCCTTCATGCGCGACGTCCAGTATGCAACAGCCAGCAAGTCGGCGATCGAGCTCATGAAGCCGGAGGAGCGGGATCTCTATGCTACGTCACCTGCGAACTATGAGAAGCTGGTAAAACCCGATTTCGAGTGGATCGGCGCTCACCGCGATGAGCTTCGCCAGCGCTGGACTGCCTGGCTCACTCGCTGACCCGGCAGTCGCCTCGTCGTGCAGTTATCCGATACAGGCGGCCGTGATCGCGGCCGCCTGTGTTGAGGGTTCCTATGACAGGATCAGCCAATGGATCACGCCTAGTCATGTCAGAAAAGCACTCATTCCTGTCTCCTGAACTGGGTTCCATCAATGTCGCCGCCCGCAAGACAAGGCCGATGCATGCGGATGAGCACTGGAACAGCCAACCATGGTACGAGGCGCCTCGCGAGGACCCTCGTGTTCCCGAGGTCTACACTTACACCGATGCGATATCCTATGACCCGGGCGACGAGGTAACCTTCCATTCCAGCGCAACAGCGAAGACCTGGCGGCTGCAGATCTATCTTGATGGATTGGAGCCGGAAATGCTGCACGAGGCGGACGCCCTGGAAGGCGTGTTCGCCCCGACCCCGGCCGACGCATATCGCAATGGGTGCAAATGGCCGGTCAGCTACCGCTTGAAGCTGCCCTCCAACCTTCGCTCAGGCTTCTACCGTGTGGTTTCCTCCTGCGAGCGCGCGAACGGCACCCGATTCGTCCAGCACCACTTCTTCGTCGTGCGCCCGACCGGGGCTACGCGGCGAGGCAGGATCCTCGTGGTCCTGCCGACCGCCACTTGGACTGCCTACAACGATTTCGGTGGCGCCAATCACTACTTCGGTGTTGAGGGCGAGAACCAGGACCAGGCCTCGCCGGTCCTGTCCCTGGAGCGGCCTTGGACGCGCGGCGTAGTTTGGCTTCCTGCCGGCGCGCCACGCATTTGTGCCGATCCCGAGCCGGAAATGGGCGATGCACCGCGCTATCCGATGAAGGAATGGGCTTTTGCCAACGGCTTTGGCCAGTACTACGCAGCGGCCGGATGGGCTCAATTCGATCGCCACTTCGTGCTTTGGGCTGAGAAGGAGGGCTATGAGCTCGATATGATCACTCAGACCGACCTTCACTATAGGCCGGAGCTCCTCGATGCGTACCCATGCGTGACCATCGTCGGTCATGATGAATACTGGACTTGGGAAATGCGCGACGCCGTTGAGCGTTATGTCGAGCGCGGCGGCCGGCTTGCCCGCTTCGGCGCCAACTTCCTGTGGCAGATCCGGCTGGAGGATGAAGGAAAGCGGCAGGTCTGCTACAAATTCAAGGCAGCTCACAACGATCCTGTCGCGGGAACGGACAAGGCTCACCTGCTGACGACTGCATGGGAAGATCGCCATGTGCGCCGGCCGGGCGCATCGACCGTCGGCGTCAACGGCGTCCATGGCCTCTATGCCTCCTGGGGAGGGTTTGCTCCTAATGGCCAGAAGGGATTTACGGTCTATCGGCCGGAGCACTGGGCCTTCGCTGGCACGGGGTTGCACTACGCCGACATCTTCGGCGACAAGCAGCGCATATTTGCATACGAGGTGGACGGGCTGGACTATACCTTTCGCCACGGCCTCCCCTATCCGGTCACCGTAGAGGGCCAGCCGGAGACAATACAGATTCTTGCCATGGCTCCGGCCGTTCTGGCTGAGGACGAGCCACAGGGTGATGGGTTCCGCTATTATGTGCGCGGCAGCGACCATGAGGGCTTGGTAGAATGCGTCACCGGCGAGATCACGCCTGAAGGGCTCGCTCGATACAAGTATGGATCCGGCATGATGGTGCACATGACCCGCGGGAAGGGCGAAGTGCTGACAGCGGCGACCTGCGAATGGGTGATGGGCCTCAAACGCGGCGATCCGTTCACCCAACGGATTACCCGCAACGTTCTCGACCGATTCACCGCCGCTTGAGATGCGTTCCATATAGGTGGCGTTTCGCAAGGTCAGGTTGAAAGGGAGAGTTCGATGTACGTCAGGACAGGATGCGAGGAATGAGCGAGAAGGAAGTAGCCGAGCGCCAGCCGGCGCCCCGAACGACCGATGCCGTTGAACTCGCACGTATCGCGCGGCGTCTCAGGCAGGACGTCATCAGACTTGTGGCGCCGACGGGGCAGGGTTATGTGCAGCAAGGGCTTGGGGCGGCGGATCTGTTCGCAGTCCTCTACTTTGCCGAGCTGCGGCTCGACCCGGCTGATCCCGAGTGGATGGACCGCGACCGCTTCCTGCTTTCAACGGCCCATAACACGGCAATCTTCTACGCCACACTGGCTGCGCGGGGAATCGCGGATCCGGCTGCCGTCGAGGACTACTGCAAGGATGGATCGCCGTTTGAAGTCAACGCCTCCGAGCGCGCTGGCCGGATGATCGAGGCAACCCTCGGCTCCCTCGGCCAAGGACTGTCGGTCGGCATCGGCATGGCACTCGCAGCCCGGCGGCGCCATTCGCCGTCACGTGTCTATGTCCTGCTTGGCGACGGCGAACTGCAGGAAGGGCAGCTGTGGGAGGCCGCACTTTTTGCTGGCAGTTCGCACCTCTCCAACCTCTGCCTGATCGTCGACGACAACGAAATGCAGGTGGAGGGGCATATCGATAAGGTCGTGAAGGTCGCGCCGATCGACGAGAAATTCACCGCATTCGGCTGGGTCGCCGAGAGAGTGGATGGTCACGATGTCCCTGCACTCCTTGCCTGCCTCGAGCGCGCGCGCGGGCGGGACCGGCCAACCTGCATCGTAGCCCAGACCCTTGCAGGCAAGGGCGTGCCTTCCCTTGAAGGCTTGCTCGCGCACAATCTGAAGCTGCCACCGGACATTGCACAAGAGGCACTGCAGGCGCTGGCCGCCTCGGAAAGGATGGAGGGAGCAAATGCAGCCGAAGCCTGATCGAAGCTCGCTCGAGGTTCATGATTTCAATGCGCGGAGCAAAACCGCGGCAGGTGCTGTTAAACATTACGGCGAGGCTCTGCTCGAGGCTGCGCGACGCGATCCGAGGATCGTCTGCCTGACTGCGGATCTCACCCTTCCCACCGAAACGGACCTGTTCCGCGACGCACTGCCGGATCGCTTTCATCAGGTCGGTATTGCCGAGGCCAATATGATTGGCATCGCGGGCGGGTTGGCGAGATCCGGAGAGATCCCGTTCGTTCACTCTTTCTGCGTCTTCGCGACGCGGCGCTGCTATGATCAGATCGCCATGCAGGTCGCTTATCCGCGGGCGAATGTGAAAATTGTCGGCGTCATTCCCGGACTCACGACGATGCTCGGTGTGTCGCATCAGGCGATTGATGACATTGCCCTGATGCGGGCCTTGCCGAACATGACGGTGATCGAGCCTAGCACACCGGAGCAGGTGCGCGCTGCTGTCGTGGCGATCGCCGCCCACGAAGGGCCAGTTTATCTGCGGCTCAAGCGCGCCGACGGCGCCGAGGCACCGGCGGAGCCGGCATCTGCGTTCCAGATCGGTCGGATGCGCGTCCTACAGCAGGGGCGGGATGGGCTGATCGTTGCCTGCGGGATGATGGTCGACATTGCCCTGCGCGCTGCGTCGGCGCTCGGTCGGGAAGGCCTATCTCTCACAATCGTCGACATGCCGACAATCAAGCCGCTCGATCCGGATTTGGCCGAGTTAGCGCGAGGCCTGCCTGTGATCGTCACTGCCGAAAATCACTCGATCATCGGCGGGCTTGGCAGCGCCGTAGCCGAACTTCTAATGGAACGAGGCGTGCGTGCTGAATTCCGGCGCGTCGGGGTTCGAGATACCTTCGCCGAGGGCGGCTCGACTCCCTACCTGTTTCAGAAATACGGCTTGTCGGAGCAGTCGCTCATCGATGCGGTGAAGGATGCCCATGCCCGCCACACCGTCGAAGGAAGGAAATGATGCCAGCCGGCCGAGTCTTCAAAGACCCGGCAGAGGTATGGTCCGAGTGCTGCCATACCTCTCGAGCAGACGAACCAGCTTCTGCCCCCCCTCCATCATATCCGCTTGAATCGCTTCGCGAACCTGGTCTGGCCGCCGCTGCCGCAGAAACTTGAGAACGGAAAGGTGCTGGTGCTCGTTCGGATAGGTCGGCGGAGCATATGGATAGTGGAAGTTCAGCAGTGGTCCGTTGCGCATCCAGATATCGTCGAGAATGGCGAGAACCTCTGGGAGGTCTGATCCATCATAGAGGCAGTGGTGAAACTGCCAGTTGGCGCGTACCGCATCCGACCACCGTTGCTCCTTCTCCGCGCCAATCAGCTCCTCATGGTATGCGGCCATCTTGTCGATGTCAGCTTCCGAAATGCGCGTGGTCGCATGCTCTGCCGCCAAGCCTTCAAGGAAAAGTCTTACGGTTCTCAGTTCGATGTACTGCTTCGCGGTCATGTGAGAAACGATGATCGAACGGCCTGCCTGCATTTCCAGGGCTCGTCCGCGCACGAGCTGCATCAACGCCTCGCGGATAGGTGTTTCGGAGACATTCATCGTCGCCGCAAGATCACGGATTTTGAATCTATGACCGGGCCAGAACCTGCCTTCCATGAGCGCTTGGCGCAGGTTGTTGTAGACAAGGCCGGTCAGGCTGTCGCGGGTGACCGGACCTACACCGGTGTCGCCAGGCATCTGGTCAAAATCGGCCATGCTGTATCCTAGATGGGCCTTCCCGCTAAGAACTCAGCGTGCCACAGCCCCTTTAATATATAATATAGCGAACGGACTTTGTTTGCAAAGGACGTCTAAACCTTCAGGTGATTGGGAGCAACCGAATTCACATTGCACTGGGCACCTCTCGTTGTCCTTTGCAGCACGAGGTGCTGAGTTTCCAAGCTATATCTGGGGATCCATAGCACCCGCCCAAGAAGCGAGACGGTGACACAGAAATCGTTGGTAGCTTGCCTGCAGTTCGAGCGATAAGAAAGGCCCCCCTAGGCCGAGAAGCGTGAGGCAGGACCATCAGTCGGTGCCTCCTCGCGCGATGCCGCGAGAGGCGCCTCTTCCGTTCCAAGACGACTCGGATGGCAAATCGAACCCATTCCCACGGCAGCCCGATTAGTTCGCGTGGGAAACGAACCTCGTGTTGAGGTAAGCTTCCATTGCCTCTGTGCCGCCTTCAGAGCCGTAGCCAGAATCCTTGATGCCGCCGAATGGCACTTCGGGCAGTGCCAAACCGTAATGGTTGATCGAAACCATTCCGCTTTCTATAGAGGACGCGAGGGTGCTTGCGTGCTCGGCCGAGCGCGTGAATCCGTAGGCGGCGAGGCCGTAGTCGAGGCGGTTCGCCTCGATGATCGCCTCGTCAAGGAACTCGTATCGTAGCACGAGTGCAAGAGGCCCGAAGGGCTCTTCGTTCATTGCTCGTGCTTCGCGCGGAACGCCCGTGAGGACGGTCGGCTCGAAGAAATATCCCTTGTTGCCCAACCGGCGGCCGCCCGTCGCAATGTGCGCGCCCTTCGATACGGCATCCTGAATCAAGTCCTCCATGGCGTGGACTCGGCGAGCGTTGGCGAGCGGCCCCACAACGGTTCCCTCCGCAAGCCCATCGCCGACTTTGAGCGCCTGGGCAGCCGCAGTGAAGCGGCTGATGAACTCATCATGCACGTCGGCATGGACGATGAACCGAGTTGGCGCCACACAAACTTGGCCGGCGTTGCGGAACTTGCTAGCCGCGAGAGTCTTTGCGGCTCGGTCCACATCGGCGTCCGGGAGGACGACTGCTGGAGCATGGCCTCCCAGTTCCATGGTGGCACGCTTCATATGAAGCCCTGCGAGGGAGGCAAGCTGCTTTCCGACCGCGGTCGAGCCGGTGAAGGAGATCTTCCGGATTGTCGGATGGGGGATGAGATGCCCGGAAATCTCGGCCGGGCTCCCATAGACGAGGTTCAGAGCCCCAGCTGGCAGTCCTGCATCCGCATAAGCGCGCACCAGCTCGGCTGGGGCGGCAGGCGTCTCCTCCGGTGCCTTGAGAATGACCGAGCAACCGGTGGCAAGCGCGGCGGAGATCTTGCGAACGGCCTGGTTGATTGGGAAGTTCCATGGCGTGAATGCCGCGACGGGGCCGACAGGCTCCTTGATCACAAGCTGCTGCACATTGGCGGCGCGCGCGGGAATGACACGGCCGTAAGTGCGCCGCGCCTCCTCGGCAAACCAGTCGATGATATCCGCAGCGGCAGCAATTTCGGCCCGCGATTCGACGAGCGGCTTTCCCTGCTCGAGAGTCAAGAGCCGGGCAATATCCTCGGTCCGGCTCCGCAGCAGGTCGGCGGCCCGGCGCATCAGCTTTGATCGGTCGAAGGCCGGGACCCTACTCCAGGCGGCGAAGCCGCGAGAAGCGGCGTCGAGAGCGCGGTCGAGGTCGTCCGGACCCGCGCAAGCGACCGTGCCAATCACTTCTTCAGTCGCAGGGTTGAGGACTGGGATGGGCTTGCCACTGCCGGGGCCCCAAACGTTGTCGATGTAGAGTTGAACGTCAGGATACATGATGGGATCTCCGGATAGCGTCTCGGCTGCAGCCGTCAGGCGATAGGGACTGGTGTCGAACCCGTCAATGACCCGGAAAGTGACGGATCGAGTGCAGGCTCGGCGAAATGGCAGGCCGCACGGTGACCTAGTGTGTACTCGACCAGGGGCGGCTCCTGTTCAGCGCAGATTCCCTGCGCCTTCCAGCACCGGGTGCGGAAACGGCAACCCGAAGGAGGATTGAGCGGGCTTGGAACATCACCCTTCAACACGATCCGCGTGCGCCCCCTCTCCTTCTCCGGATCGGCGATGGGAACCGCAGACAACAGCGCCTGCGTGTAGGGGTGACGGGCGCCGCGATAGAGCTGCTCCGCCTCGGCGATTTCAACGATCTTCCCGAGATACATCACCGCGACGCGATGTGAGATATGACGAACGACAGACAGATCGTGTGCAATGAAGACGTAGGCTGTCCCAAGCTCCTGCTGAATGTCCTTCAGAAGGTTCAGCACGCCGGCTTGGACCGACACGTCGAGCGCGGAGACGGGCTCATCCAGCACGATGACGTCCGGTTGCAGTGCCAGCGCGCGCGCGATGCCCACCCGCTGCCGCTGGCCGCCGGAGAGCTCGTGCGGATAGCGGAGCTTGTGTTCCGGACCGAGGCGGACAAGCTGGATCAGCTCGTCGACGCGCCGCTCACGATCCAGTTTCGAAAACCCTGCATTTCTCAGAGGCTCGGCAATGTTGTCACCGATCCGCATGCGCGGATGCAGCGACGAATAGGGATCCTGGAACACGAGCTGGATATGCCGCCGCTTGTGGCGCAGCCTCTCGCCGCTCAGTGAAACGAGATCCTCGCCACGGAATATAACCTGCCCGCTAGAGGGCTCGATGAGCTTGAGAAGACAGCGGCCTAGGGTGGACTTGCCGCAGCCCGACTCTCCAACGAGGCCCAGCGTCTCGCCTGAAGCAAGATCGAAGGAAACGTCAGCGACGGCGCGCACATGTGCCACGACCCTGTTGAAAAGCAGCCCGCCTCGAACCGGGAATTCCTTCACCAAGTGGCGCACCGACAGCACTGGTGCGCCCGCGACCGCCTCGCTCGGTTCCATGCCGTTTCCGCTCATTGGTGCACCTCCGTAGTCTCAGGTCCGGCTGCTGCCTGATGAACGGGCATCTGCTCGAGACTATCGGCGAAGTGGCAGGCTGAAAGGCTTGCGCCAGCAAGCCGGAGGGCCGGCTCCTCCTTCAAGCACACCTCCCTCGCATAGATGCAGCGGGGATGGAAGGCGCAACCGGTCGGCCGGCGTCCGAGGGGTGGCGGCGTCCCCTCAATGGAGAAAAGCCGCTCTCGCTTCTCGTCGAGCTTTGGGATCGAGGAGAGGAGCCCGCGCGTATAGGGATGCCGCGGATCGCGGAAGAGGGCGCCGACCTCCGCCGCTTCGACCACCCGTCCCGAGTAGATGACGGCGACACGGTCCACGTTCCCGGCAACCACTCCAAGATCGTGAGTGATGAGCACGATGCCGAGGCCGAGGCGATCGCGCAGGCTCTTCAGCACCTCGAGGACCTGAGCTTGCACGGTCACATCGAGGGCTGTCGTCGGCTCGTCGGCGATCAGCAGATCAGGACCGTTCGCGACGGCCATGGCGATCATTGCACGCTGGCGCATGCCCCCTGAAAATTCATGCGGATACTGAGAGACTCGTCTATCGGGCTGGGGGATTGAGACGAGGTCGAGCAGTTCGACGGCGCGGTCATACGCCTGTTTGCGGGAAATTCCCGGCTGATGCAAGCGGATGGCCTCGACGATCTGCGAGCCGATGGTCAAGACCGGATTGAGCGAGGACAGCGGGTCCTGAAAGATCATGCCGATCCGCGATCCGCGAAGCTTACGCATCTCGGACTGTGGCATTCCGACGAGTTCCTTGTCCTGGAACCGCACCGAGCCTGCGACGCGTGCCGTTCGCGGGACAAGACCAAGGCAAGCCAGCATCGCAACCGATTTGCCCGATCCGGATTCACCGACGACGCCAACGACCTCGCCGCGGGCGACATCGAGATCAATGCCGCGCACGGCGTCGAGCGTGACGCCGCCGACTTGAAAGCCCACGGTGAGATTGCGGACCGACAGGAGAGACTTGTCTTGGTGCTTGAGCATCATGGGTCTCGACTTGGAACTGACTACCTCAGGGCCAACATCGCCTTGTTAATGGGTTCTCGGATCGAGCATGTCGCGCAGTCCGTCCCCGAGAAAGTTGAATCCGAGCACGACCGTCAGGATCGCGAAGCCCGGCCCGAAGGCGATCCACCATTGATAGAAATGAATGGCGCCATCCGATACCATGGAGCCCCATTCCGGCGTTGGCGGGGTTGCTCCGAGACCGATGAAGCTCAACGATGCAGCAAGGAGGACCACCTGTCCGAAATCCATCGTGGCGTTGATCAGAACAGGCGTCCAGCACAGTGAGAGGATGTGGGTGAACAACAGTCGGGTGCGGCCTGCGCCGCCGGCAACAGCCGCCTCCACGTGCTCGCGCTCTCGTATCTCGAGCACCTGGCCTCGCATGAGCCGTGCATAAACCGGCCACCAGACCAGAACCATTGCGATGGCGGCATTGGTCAGACCCGGCCCAAGCGAGGCAGCGACTGCCATAGCGAGAAGCACCGGAGGAAACGAAAGGGTAATGTCGACGAGCCGCATGATGGCGGCGCCAATGAGACCTCCGAAGAACCCGGCGATTCCGCCGAGCAGGGACCCAATCGCCACAGCCGCCACGACAACGCCCAAGGCGACAGGCAGCGAGTACTGAACCCCATAGAGCGTTCGTGTGAGCACATCCCGGCCCAGAGCATCTGTCCCGAGCAGATGGGCCATGCTGGGCGGCTGAAGTCGCCGGCCCACTAGAGCCAAGGGATCATAAGGCGCCCAGAAGTCGATTGTGGCTGCCACGACGATCCAAAACAGAATGACGAGCGCGCCGACCAGCAATGGGATCGTCAGCCATTCCGGAGCCTTGCGACGGGGGACACTTGCCGATGAGGCCATGCTTCGTCCTAACTGAGGCGGATTCGGGGGTTGGCGAGCATATAGGCGATGTCTGTCAGAAGGTTTGTGACCAGGAAGGTCACGCCGCCGACGACGGTCACGCCGATGATGGCCGGATAATCGAGCGCGCGCGCCGCTTCGACCGCATAGGATCCCATGCCCGGCCACGCGAAGATGGTCTCCGTCAGCACCGCTCCGGTAATCAGGTAGGCGAACGAGTGGCCGATGACGGTCAGTGTCGGGACGAGCGTGTTGCGCAGCGCATGATGAAGCAGAACCCTCAGTTCTCCTGCACCTTTCGCTCGGGCCGTCAGCACATACTCTTGATTGAGCACCTCGAGCATGTTGGCCCGCACAAGCCTGGAGATCGTTCCCGTCACCGTCCAGCCAAGCACAAAGGCCGGCAGAATGAGGTGATGGAGCGCATCGACGAATGCAGCGAGATCGCCGGCGAGCAGGGTATCGAGGGTAATCATCCCCGTGATCATGGGTGGCGGCTGCAGACGAGCATCCAGGCGCCCCGGACCCGGCAGCCAGCCCAGTTGGACCGAGAAGATGAAGAGCAGGCCGAGCCCTGACCAGAAGACGGGGAGCGATGATCCGACAAGGGCGAACAGACGTGAACCGTGGTCGAGCCAGCCGTTCCTGTAATAGGCGGCCAGAACCCCGAGAGCGATCCCGAGCACCGTGCCGATGATCATTGCCGCAATCACCAGTTCCAGCGTGGCTGGCAGGCGTTCGAGCAGGTCCTGCAGGACAGGCCTCTTGGTCGTAAACGACGTTCCAAGGTCGCCTGTGAGGAGCTTGCCCGTATAGACGAGATACTGCTCGGGCAGGCTGAGGTCCAGCCCCCACCGCTGCTTGGCTGCTGCGACCACCTCCGGATTGCTCATCTGCTGCTCGGAGATGATGGCTGTCAGTGGGTCGCCTTTCGTCACCCGCGACAGGAAGAATGTGATGGTGATGATGCCGAGAATGAGAAATGGCATCGTCACGAGGCGTCGGATCAAATAGCCTGACACGAGCGAAATCCTCCAGCATGGTTAGGCCGGCCCGGGTACCCTGCAGCGTAACGCGGGGCCTGGCGCCGAACCAGGCTCGCATGGGACGGCATGGCGCATACGGGCAGGGCTCGTCCGCCGCCCAACGTATCCTCAGCCTGCCGCCGCCTCGCGGGCCACGGCGGCAAAGCCAGCCTCGGCCGCCGCCAGGATGCGATCGACATCGGCCGGGGCGTGCGCTGCCGACAGGAACATGTTGTGCTTGGGATGGAAGTAGGCGCCGTTTCGCAGTGCCGATGCGCAGAACAATGCCGCCTTCTCGAAACTCGGGTCGCCCTCAAACAGAACCATAGGCATCTGTGCTGGACCGGTCTGACGCAGTTTGAGGTCGTGCCGCGAAGCGAGGGCTTCCATTCCCGTCCGCAAGCGCTGCCCCATGTCCCTCATATGTGCAATCGCCTGCGTGTCACGCAGAGTCTTGATAGTCGCCACCGCAGCCGCCATGGCGACCGCGCCACACCAGAACGATCCCGTGACGTAGACCTTCGTCGCAGCCTCACGGAACCGGTCGCTCCCTGTGACGGCGGCCAGAGGGTGGCCGTTGGCGATGGCCTTGCTCCAGGCGCTGAGGTCGGGACGAACCCCGAGCGGCTCCCAGCTTCCTCCAAGATCGATGCGAAAGCCCGCGCGTACGTCGTCGACGATGAGCGCAGCGCCTTGAAGGTCGCACAGCTGGCGAGCCCGCTGGGCAAAACCGGCCGTCGGCATCTCCTGATCCCGGCCGATATCGTGCCGGAAAGCGGTGACAATGATCGCGGCGAGATCAGAGCCGGCTTGGTCGACAGCCTCTTCTAGGCTCTGAACGTCGTTGTAGTCGAAATGGATGAGGTGCGCCCGGTCCTCGGTCGTCACTCCCGCGAGAGACGGGGTGCACCACGGCACGGCTCCATGATAGGATCCCCGCGCCACCAAGACCTTGCGCCTCCCGGTTCCCGCACGGGCAAGGGTAACGCAGGCAGTCGTGGCGTCTGTCCCGTTCTTCTGAAACATGACCCAGTCTGCATGCGGGACGGTGTCGACCATCAGCTCGGCCAGCTCGACGAGAACATCACCAGGTCCGTTCATGCTGTCGCCACGCTCCCGCTGCCGGCGCGCCGCGTCCTCGACGGCAGGGTGATGGTGGCCGAGAACGATAGGGCCCCAGCTGCACATGAGGTCGACATACTCGTTGCCGTCCACGTCCCAGAGGCGGCACCCCTCCGACCGTGCGAAGAACTGCGGGTAGGCGTCACCCAGATAGCGGGTGCTCATGTGACCCCACATGCCACCTGGGATCACCTGTTCGGCCCGGCTCCGCAGTGACCGGTCGATGGAGTTGATTAGCTTCGTCATGCAAGTACCAGATCCCAGCCTCAAACCAAAAAATCAATGATGGGAGAAGGACGGGAGACGCCTATAGCGTCTCCCGGTGAAACGTCAGCGGCTGATCTCTGCAATGGGCAGGTTGCAGCAGGCGCTATAGCGCACGCCCTTGACGCCCTTGTTGTAGGCAAGGATCAGGTTGGGGCTCACCAGCGGCAGAATGACCTTGTCCTTGATCATCTCAAGTCCGATCTCGTGATAGATCGTCGCGGCCTCCTCGCCTCCGGATGCAAGCGCCTTCTTCAACAGCTCCGACTCCCGCGGGTTGATCACCGACGGGTCGTTCGCCGCACCGGCCCGCTTGGCCCAGGGAGATCCCGGCATCATCCCGAAGTACTCCACGTACTGGGCCGAGCCAAAATAGTCGGGCGCGTAGAACACGGCCGTCAGCGGAATGCCGTTGCCGCTCACCTGCTCGCGCCAGTTGGAGAAGGTCATGGGCTGAAGATTGACCTTCACGTTGATTTTGCTCAGCTCCTGCTGAACCTTCTGCATCAGGAGCGAGAGATCGACGCCGTAAGCATTGAGGTTCGGGAATGCGGCATCCAGCTCGAGGTTGCCGGCATTGGCCTTGGCGAGCTGATCCTTGGCCTTGGCCGGATCGTAGGGCTCTTCCGGAAAGCCGCTGCCTCCGGGAAAGCCGAGCGGGATCGGAGCGGAGATGAGCTGTCCCTCCTTGCCGAGCGTGAACTCGAGGATTTCCTTGCGATTGAGGCCGAGGCTGATCGCCTCTCGGACCTCCTTCGTCATCTTCACCTTGTTGCCCTTCGCTCCGGGAGAGAGGGCGAGATAGATGAAGTTGTAGGACGGCACCGTCTGAACGGTCACGTCCTTGCTCCGGATTGTTTTGGCTGTGTCCGGGTCGATCTGCATGGCGATGTCCGCCGTCCCGCTCTCGAGCATCTGTGCTTGGGCGACAGCATCCTTGACCTGGCGGAAGACAACATCCTCGATCGCCGGTGCACTGCGCCAGTATTGCGCATTGCGCTTCAAACGCAGCTCGTTGTTGGGGCTGTAGGATGTGAGGACATAAGGACCGCTGCCAGGGGAGTTCTGGAGAAACCAGCCCTCGGCATTGTCCTTGGTGGCGGCATCGGCGGCTGCCATTGCGCCATTGGCTGAGGCAACCTTGCTGTTTACGACGGCCATATAAGGGGCCGAAACGATGTTCAGGAACTCGGAGTTGGGCGCGGCCACGGTTACGACGACGGTTTGCGGATCCGGCGTGTCGATCTGAGTGATGTTCTCCGCCAGGAAGGCTGCGCTGCCCTTCAGGTTCTTCAGCCGCTCCCACGACCATTTCACGTCCTTGGCCTCAACCGGAGATCCATCGCTGAACTTGGCCTTCGGGTCGAGCTTGAACGTGAACTTGGTCTGATCCGCGCTCGCCTCCCAGCTGGCGGCCAGCAGCGGAACGAGCTTGTTGTTGGTGTCTAGCGTGAGGAGCGTTTCATAAACGGTGGAATTGTAGATCTGGCAGGTGTCACAGAATGAGCGGTGCGGGTCGAGTGAGTTGAGGTCCATGTTACGCGCGATTACGAGCGGTCTGCTCGCTCCCTGGGCGTAGCCAGAAGATGGAGAAGCACATGCGATGCCTGCAGCGAGTGCGAGCATGGCTGTCGTACGGCTGGAATGCATGACCCATAGGCGATAGGGCAATTCGTGGAAGTTGAGACGCTTCATCAATTTCTTCCCCTCTGAATGGGCCGGTGTTCGGCCGGTTGACTGATCAGGCGGGTCCGTAGACGGGGCCTGGGCTTGCCGAGTTGCAAAGCGTTTGCTCCAGCTGGCGGACGGGCTCCTAGGGACTCCCGAACACCCAGTCGGCATCCGCAGTCGTAAGCCTTCCTCACGCGTATGGGTGCTTGAGCAGTCGACAAGCCGCCACAACCCACCACTCCATACATGATATATACTATTTTCTGCTTTCCAAGAGGTTTCGGACCAGTTCAGGATAGGCGTGTTCCGAGTGCGGCTGCGGGATGGGCATGTCGTCAGAAGGAGACCTGCTGCCGAAGAGTCTTGCACCAGGCATCAGGACAGGAGCCGTGCTGTTCCAAGCGCAATACCGACGCCGACAGTCAACGCAGCTTCCCTCGAGAACGATCAGATGAATTCCTGCGAGGGCGGACCGGAGTGCCGGGACGGCGCGTTCTTCCCTTGTTGAAGAACGCGCCGTCTGTCCGCCGATGGTGAGCCGTCGTCCCCATCGGCGGCTTTTCGATCAATCCGCGGTAAAGCGGCTCAGCACATTGCGGGTGATCTGTTCGGTGAACTCGTCGCGCCGGGTTAGGCCCATGACCCACTCGCAGCTGCCGGCCGTGACGACCTCGCCTGCGCCGCGTGCCATGGCGACCAGCATTCCCGAGCCATACTGCATCTTCCGTCGCTTGGTCGCGTAATCGCCGCCCGCTAGAGTGGCGATGTCATGAAGGTCGCCGTCGCGCAGCGAGAAGCGCCGCCCCTCGCCCGGATGTTCCTCTTCAAACATGGTGGCCGGGGTCATGGCCAGGATATCGATTTCCGGCGCCGCGCCCGATCCGTCGACTGGATAGGGCAGCCCGTCGCGGAACGTGTACTCGAGGCCATCCACTTCGTAGCCGAAGATCCCGGCCTCGGCTCCGAAGACATCGGCATAGCGCAATTGCGTGCCTTCAAAGACCCAGTGGTCCGAGCGGTACACGGTGAAGCCGCGCGATCCGCGCGGCGCATGCCCGCCGAAACCGGAATACATCCCGTGGCACCCGCTGACCCCGACCGTCGAGGAGCCGTGCCAGTTCACCGCCTCGCCGTCCCAGATAGAGGTCAGCAGGTGCTTGCGCTCGGGATCGTCGCGGACCGGGTCGTGGGTGGGAGCAAGCGTCTTGTAGCAGATCTGGCGCGCGCCCTCTTCCTCCAGCCGGATCTGCCACAGGAAGTTGCCCCCGAAACGAGCGAAATGGCCGCCCTTTTCGACCCAGCCCTCGACGTGCTTGCGCATCTCCCACGACCAATATTCGTCGTGACCGGCAACCGCCAGACAGGAGTAACCCTCCAGCAACTCCGGGCGGTAATGCAGGTCAGTCTGGGTGATGACATCGATCTCATAGCCCTCCTTCTCGGCCCAGACGAGGAAATGCCGGTCGTACTGCGCCCATCCCGCCGAGACCCAGAATTGCGCGAAGCCCTGCTGATAACCCCATTCGCGCGCCGGATAGCGCGGCCCGTCACCCATGGCGGGCAGACGGTCCACCGTGGTGCGCGCGCCGCCCTTGGGCAGCCAGAGCATCGGGCGCGACCAAGGCCGCTTCAGACTGAGGATCGGCGAGGCATGGTTCTTGTCGGGCCCCCAGGTGCCGAAGTAATGGTTGCCGCCGCCCCAGTCGTTGTAGGCGGTCCAGGTTCCGGTGCAGGGCATGAAGACGATCTTGCCGCGCCGCGTGGCCTCCGTCGGGCGCACGACGACGAAATGGTGCTGCACGAAGCGCTGCCCGTCCCTGCGCAAGCAAGTCGAGACGATCCGATAGAATCCCGAGCGCTGATCCGTCGGGATCCTCCAGCTATGCAAGACCGGCCAGTCGCAGCCGTCCATATAGGCCGTTTCCGAGGTCTTGGTGAATTCGCCCTTCAGGTCGAACGCCTCATGCGCCATCTCGGGGCGATAGCCGTCGCGGTAGATCTGGATGTTCCAGCTGTCCGCCGTAGTCGAGACGCGGAACTCGACCGTCTCGCCGGGGTCGTACGACATCTGGTCGGTGTAGACGTAGACTTCAGGCAGGTCCCGGTCCTCCCGCGGGAACTGGTAGCGGAAGTCCGAGGAGAAGTGGTCGTCGGGATGCGCCTTGCGCACGGTCCGGGGTTTGATCGCGTGCGTTCCCAATTCGGGAAATTCAAACAGCTTGGAGGTCATCGGCAATCCTTGCGATGGTTGGGACACGGATTAAGCGCTGCCGGCGCGGGCGGTGGCGAGGAAGCACCCTCTACGGGCGGGAGCAGCAGGGACGATGTGCCGGTTTGTTCCCGCACGGACGCGCATTCCGTCACTCTTGGGTTAAGTTGATGGCGGCGTTCAGAGCCAACCCAGCACGGCTGCATGGCGTATGCTCCATCGGAGAATTGAACAGACCTGTTTTGAGGATGAGGAACAGCTCAGGAGACACCAGCAATCACTCAGATCCCTCGGCCGCCTGCGATGAGCAGAGTTTCGCCAGAGATCCAGGAAGCCTCGTCGGAAGCGAGAAACGTCGCGGCGGGCGCTATATCCGTAGGCCACCCTATCCGACCCAGCGGTGTCGTTTCAAGGAACGTGCGAAGCCGCTCTCCTGAAATCAGCCCTCCCGACACGGTACCTTCCGTCTCGATAGCGCCGGGCCGTATTGCATTGACGCGAATTTTCCGAGGGCCGAGCTCCTTTGCCAGAGAGCGCGTAATCGAATCGACTGCTGCCTTGGTCGCGCTATAGACCGTTCCGTGCATGGGCGAAGATGTGCTCGCAAGGGAGCTGATGTTGATGACAGAGCCACCGCTTGGAGGCATCAGCGCGATCGCATCCCTCGTGGTCAGCAAAAGTCCGAATACATTGAGGCCAAACATCCATTGTAGGCTTGTCTCAGTAATCTCCTCCAATGGGAAATATCGAAACACGCCAGCATTGTTCACGAGGATGTCGACGTGGCCGAGAATCGCCTCGGCTTGAAGGAACAAGTTCCGCCGTTGTTCTGCATCGCTGACGTCGGCTCCAACCGCTACGGCGCGGCCGCCCTGCTCGACGATCGTCTGAACAACGCGATCAGCTCCCTCAGCGCTTGATGAGTAGTTAACAATGACAGCTGCCCCAGCGGCGGCGAATTGCAACGCGATCTCAGCGCCGATTCCTTTGGAGGAGCCGGTAACGACGGCTGTTTTGCCCTTCAATTTCTGCACGCTGACATTCCTCGACGCCCGCAGGACACGCTGACACCCTGAAGCGGATCCGGCTATGATATTCAGCAGGCAATGATGCTCCAGCTACAGTCACGATATTTGATATATCAGAAGTCGACAAGTGCCATGCTCTTTCTGTTGGTCTGAATGGTCAGCGTAGCTCCATGTGTAACTGGTTAGGAGCCCATGCCTTAATCCGAGGCAGATCTATTAAGCGAGGCCACAATCGATGTTGAAGTTCCTGCTACCTACAGCAGAAGAATCAATATTACATTATTTTACCATGTGATGCGGCTCAGGTGGTCAAACCCGTTCCTTGCAAAGATCTGGCGTTGAGCTTGGAGCACTGGCTACAGACTTCTTGTCAAAACGCTTATTAAGCAAAATGTTATATTGAAAGCTTTCTTCTTGCTTCGATCTAAGGTTCTCGCTATAGCAGCGGGGTCCAACATAATCTCGTCGTTAAGCTGAACTGCAATGATAAAACTCCGTTTCATCTATGCGGATGTAAGGAACAGCATCTTGCCATTTGGCATTAAAATTAGTATATAATGCCATAATGGAGATGCTGCTATGGCTGTTTTACTGCCCGTCGACACCGCACCCAAAGACTTCCGGCCCTCACCGATCACCGATGACGAGGCCGCCGCGATGTTTCGCGCAGCGCTCAACTTGTTCCGCTTGTGGGACATTAATGATGAGGAGGCGGCCACCCTGCTCGATCTGCCAGTGCGAACGTACCGGCGCTGGAAAGCGGGTGATATCGGCCGCATCGACCGCGACAGCAAGGCCCGGCTGTCCAACCTTATGGGCATTCATAAAGCCTTGCGAATTATCTTCCGCGAACCGCAGCGCGGTTATGCTTGGATCAAGAAGCCAAACTCCGCATTTGCGAACAGGTCGGCCCTTGAGGTGATGCTCGGCGGCGAACTCACGGACTTGATGCGCGTCCGCCGCTATCTCGACGCCGAGCGGGGCACTTGGTGATTGATATAGACTTGGTTTCCATCTCAGAGATCAGGTGGCCCAGGTCCATTCGTATCATCCGAAGCATCTTTCCACCGATCGACCTCTTCGAGGACATTGCTGACCCAGCCGATTGGCCCCTGATTATCTCGGCGGAACAGAAGACCAATCCCCGCTTGATGGAGACCATCGGCAATCTCGACCTCGTCCCGGAACAGCGTCGCGTCGCCGGCCCGGGGGCGAGTTACCTCATGGCTCCTTTTACACATGTGAGCACTGATCGGCCCAGTCGCTTCAGCGATGGTACGTTTGGCGTCCTCTACGCGGGGAACACCTTTGAAGTCGCCCTGTTCGAGACGATCCACCACCATGGCAAGTTTATGGCCCGCACGGATGAACCGGCTGGTTGGACCTCTCAATTCCGCGAGATCTTGCTCGACATCAATGCACAACTGCATGAGCTCAGGAGCAGTACAGCTGATCAGTCGGGGCTGCTCCGGCCCGACAACTACGAAGCGAGTCAAGCATTAGGGTATAAGCTTCGTGCTACAGGCTCCAACGGTGTCGTTTACCCGAGCGTTCGCTATCCAGGTGGCGAGTGCGTGGGTGTGTTTTATCCAGACTGCGCCGCAAATCCCATTCAGGGTCGTCATCTCGACTATCACTGGAACGGCACGACGGTTGATCTCTACCGCAATGCGAACACCGGCCAAGTCTACCGGATCGTGTAGCCGTCACAACAAGTTTCGCCGGTC
The DNA here is from genome assembly GCF_014191055.1 of Microvirga lupini. Taxonomy (GTDB): domain Bacteria; phylum Pseudomonadota; class Alphaproteobacteria; order Rhizobiales; family Beijerinckiaceae; genus Microvirga; species Microvirga lupini_A. Next base: position 16,245 of record NZ_JACHWB010000009.1, on the reverse strand, counting down.
ACCATCGTTACTCGCACCTGACTTCCGGCGCCGCAACTGAAAACGAGATCTTTACCAAATTGGGCCTGTGCTGAAGCCAGCAGTTTGGTGTTGATTTCCAGCTGCAGACGAACACGTTTGGTTAACCATGCGTCGCCAAACGCCTCGCAGCGTCCTATTTGCGTCACAAGCTCGACCCAATGCGGAGCTGATGTGAGCACACAACGCTCTCAGACATTCAGCTAACGATCCGCGAGTAAGCTCATGAGCTATGTGAAAACCCAAGTTAGGCTGCAGCTCGGTGCAACAGGCACAGGTCTCCTGGCAGCGACGGCGATCGGCTGGGGCCTGTTCGTGTACTCCGTCCTGTCTACAGGATTTGAGGAGCACACGCTCCAGAGTGAGAATCGGCAGTTTCGGCAGCAGATTGAGACTATCACCGCAGAGCGCGATCAGCTGGCGAAAGCCAATGATCAAAAGGTTCTGGCGGGCCAAGATCTGAACACGATGCTGGCGCGGATCGAAGCAGCAACCGAAGAACTCCAGCAGCTGGACTCTCTGCGGGCGAGCGTTAGTCAGGCGATTGAGCAAACCCGCCTTCAGTTCACCGGACCGTCAGATCAGCCTGCAGCCATGACGGAAAGTCCCACAGTCAGCACGACGTCAGCGGTTCGCCTTTCCAAGCAGGAGATCCGCACAGCGCAAGAAGCGCTTGTCGACTTCGGGTATGGAAAACTAAAAGCCGATGGGTCGTTAGGACCCTCTACCCGCAAAGCCGTTGAAGCCTTTGAACGATCCAAAGGTCTTCCTGTCACTGGCAAGCTTGGAACTGCGACCCTTCAGGCTTTGAGAACTCACACGGCCTCGGTGACACAATAGCTTTCACGCCACGCGGGCCGCTCAAGGAAGCCTATCTGTCGGTATCCTGACCTTCAAGCCTGGCCGCTGTGACGGGGAGCCTCGGCCGTGGGCCACGGCTTTTTCTCGCGTTACACCGAAACTGTCATCGGATTCGAGCATTACTCCGAGTGGAAGCTGGTACTCCAATCCTGGCTTTCCGAAACAGGAGGCCTTCTCATCGGCCTGGCAACGGCGGGTGAGGAGGCCTGTCTCTTTAGTGGAACAGGTTGCGCCTCGGCAGTTGAGGGGCCGCCTCGATTTTCTTATCCCCATTGAGTGGCCTCATATCGGACTCTGGCGACAGATGCACGATGGCCGCCAGGATGGCGGCTGGCCGGATTTTCAGCTCCTCATCGATTGCCTTCAGGAGTTCGTCGTCTTTCGCGACATACTCGAGCACACCCAACAGGAAATGCGATGAAGTGGCTGACGCGCGGATCGTCTCCGGCTGAAGGCCGGTGACGTTCAGAAACTGGATGATCCGATCAACATCTGAAACAATGAAGTTCAGGACCTGGATGGCGACACTCTCGGCATCACCCCGGCCGGCGATGGCCCTTCCCTGGAATGTCTCGGTCATCTCAGCCTCCACCGCTTCCCGTATCTGCTGACACCTGGATATAGGAGAGTCCATCCCGTGATGATAGCGGCTTCAGGTACGCTTGAAAGCGGGCCTGTTCTGCTTTCCCGCCTGACGGATGGAGCAGACCCGCACCGACGGGTTGGAATTTGGCGAGACCGGTGTTAATCCCCTACCCGTTCCCTACACCTCTTTTCCGAGCCGAGAGATCAGGACGCAGCATCGTCCTCGGCCTAACAACATTTTTCAACGATCAGGATTGCCAGATGCCCGGCATCGCACGTCAGTTCGAGCCGCAAATTACCCGTAGCGGTGGTGCTCCCTCCAAGTTCCGCTTCACGATCCGGTGCTCGGATTGTGCCAGTGCAGACACTTACGAGGCCTCCAAGCCCACCAGCAATGATGCCGTCAAAGGCTACTTCAACGAGCGCGGCTGGCTGCTCGGTCGTGCTCCTTCCTTTGACCTCTGCTCGGCCTGCTTGGCCCGACCACGGCACGCTCAAGAGATGAAATCGGCAGTCCCGCGTCCCGAGACCAGAGCTGCGGACAAGCGGCACCAGGACACCGCCGACATTCTAGCCCGGCACTTGGGCAAGCCGGACGCTCTGGCCGCCGAGGTCTTCCGCCCGAAGGAAGCCAAACCGCCCCAATCCTCCGCACCGAAGGCACTGCAGCCAACCCATTCCACGCTAGCTCTTTCGCCAGAGGTTGAGCAGGCTCTGGCCGGAATGGCAGCGGACCTGAAGGGCTTGCGATCAGCCGTGGAGCTCATGGCGGATCAGGTGAGCCAACTCGTAACACTTAGTGGTCAGCAGATCGAAGCCCTCGCACGCTTGGCTCCTGCCTTCACCCGGTCGACGGAGGGTCTCTCAGGCGGCCTTCGGCAGATTATCGGCGCCATCCAGGCGATGCCGCACGTTGCGAATCCTGTCGCTGATCAGCCGTCTGTGATGAAGGCTGAGGCCAGCCCTGAGTTGACGCCAAGCGTCGATGCCGAACCGGCGCCTGTGCCAGAACTGGAGGTGCAGGAGGCGCCATGGCGGGCTGGGCGTAAGCGGAAGGCCGAGCCCAAAGAGGGACAGATCGCGGCTGCCGTGGTTGTGGTGAAATCCATTGCGGACGCCAAGCGCCCGGATCGGTTCTACACCTCCATCCGCCTGCCGCGGGCGTTGTGGGACAGTGCGGGCTTCGGGCCGGACGACCGCCTGCTGCTCGACTGGAGCGGCAAGGCCCTGACCATCGAGCGCGCCACAGAGGGCGGCGTGAAGCCGAAGTCGATCGGTGACACCTCCGTCGTTCTGCAATCCTGGAAGCTCGGCAACCTCAACTTCGATCAGCTGAAGGTCAGAGGCGCCAACGGCTCTTTGCGCCTGACCGCCGGGCGCAAACGCTCGGAGACATGATCGTTACGCGATACGTGCAGAGTGCTGAAGGATCCAAGCCAGCAATCCTGTGCTTTCGAGCAGAAGCCTTCGGCGACCGCGACCTGTTGAGGGAAGCCGCAGGACCTGAACTGCCTTTGCGGATCCATCACGGCTTGCCATCGGCCCGCGCACAGAGCGGCAACCAGTTGGTCTTGAGTGATCACTGCCTTCTTGATGGATCTTGCGGAGTGTGGCGGTTCCAGAAAGAGCAACCCACCAGTAAAGATGATGTCAGTGTGGCCAGAGCGGTGGACGCACTGGTTTTACGCTCCAGCAGGACAATCCGCGGGGCTGAATTCCTTCAGCCCTTCAAAACAGCTCCACTTTCGGCGTGTGTCGGAGGGGATTAACTTATCCGCATCCGTTAATAGATTTTTAACGTTTCTGTTTATTGGAATTTATACTTGCAATAATCCAATATTCCGCTATCTTACAGCCAAGCCGATGTGGTGACGGCCCGCCCATTCGGGGCGGCCCCAAGCCGGTGCTGGTAACACCGTCAAAGGGCCTGACCACAGTACGTGTCCTGAGGAGACCCGACTATGGCTGCTGTATGCAGTAGCGCGCCTGTGCGCGCATTGAAAGCCCCTTGTCGAACTGAGATGAACCGTCCGTGCGCGATCTTGGCGATCCCGTGCGGTGAGGTCTTGCGCCCGCAGCCGTCCGGCTGCCGCGCCTGAGCCGTTTCACCCCTCATCTCTCCGGCCTTAACGCCCCTCCTCTGCTGGCTAACTGGCGGGTTCAGTCACGGCACTGTCCTGCAGACGGAGCGGCGTGGGCCATCGTCAAAGGTTTGCATTCATGTCAAACAACTTTTCGCCTTTAGCGCCCATCATGTCCTTCATCAATCTGAGTGGCCCGGTCAAACAGCGCGCGTCCATCTGGGTTCCGACCGTCATGGTCATGCGCGTCGAAGATCTCCCTCAGGAGCTCTCCCTGCCCGTCCTCAATTCGACGGGCTGCTACGTTGCGATCGGCTTGCCCGAGGCAAGCGATCAACGCCCTTACGTCATGTGCGGTGAGGGGAGGAACGTGGGCCAACGCTTGATGCGCAAGCTCCGCGACTCCGACCGGGCGTGGCACTGGGTCGTCATCTTCGGCTGCGAGCAGCCGGGCTGGTTCGAAGCAGCAGGCAAGCATCTGGAGTGGCGCGTCAATGGCCTTCTCGATCATGCCCCGCACCTCGATCTGGTGATCGGCGTGTCTCCCTGGCGCAATTATGTGTCCGAGGAGGAGCGCCGCGCGCTCGACGCCTATCTTGTCGAGGCTCGCCGTCAGCTGGTGTCGATGGGGCATCGCTTCCTTGAGCCACCCGTCCTCGAGCGTGACGCTGTCCCGCACATGGTTGCTCCGGCGGCATCGCGTTTTGACTTCAGTGAGTTCCTGAAGCCATCCCGGCTCAGTTTAGCCCCTGATCCGATGATGCCTCAGGAGCCGTTCACTCATTCGACCGGAGTGGAGGGCGGACGTGGCCCGAGCCTCAAAGCTGAGGATCCGATCGGGACGCACTACCGGCTGCACTACGGCGACCTTCAGGCCACGGCGGAAAAGCTGCCTGACGGCACGTTGCTCGTGCACAAGGGCAGCGAGGTGAGCGCGATCGGGGCCACGACGCTGCAGCGCTACATTCGCCAGCACCGGGCGACGTTGCTGAAGACAGGCGTCCTCAAGCCTCATCCGACGGATGAGACGAAACTCGTCTTCACCCGTGACGAGTCGTTCGAGAACCCAAGCAGGCTGGCCAAATGCCTCACGGGCTCGACCCAGGGTGCCGGCGCAGTCCTGCGAACCTGCACCATCGATCCCTCTCGTCGGATCTGATCCAGGTCGGCGCAGGCTCAGGAGCCTGCGCGCCTTTCTCCCGTCCCTTACTCATCATCACCGCCACGCCGTCGCGCTGGCGAACAGGAAAGCTATGCCTATGAATTACGTTTCTGCCGTCACTGCCTCCGGTGCACTTGACACTTCCTCGTGTGCCGCCGTGGTCGCCAGCCTCGGGCGCGAAGCTCCCCTGCCCTATGCCGTCGATGCGCTGCTGAATGTCAAGTCCGGCGTCCGTTCCGTCTCGGACAACCCGCAATGTGAGACCTTCGCGCGCACCCTCGGTCTGGCGCAGATTGGGCTTGTCCTGCGCTCGGTCCGGCTCTCGGGTGGTCGCACCGTCAGCCTCGTTGCCGTGCCGAGCGCCTGCTGGCGTGACCCGGACCTGCATGCCCGCGTGCTCGACTTGAAGTGGGCGGTCGAATTCAGCGGACGCCGTCTTGTGCTGGCGCCCGAGAGCGTCATCCGGGCCGAGCCGCGGCTGACCAATGCCTTGCTCGTGTCGGCCTGTGACGGCGTGCACGTCACTCCGCGCGAGCGCCTCATGCTGCTCTCCCACCTCGCTGAGGTCGGCGGCAGCGCCTCGCTCGAGGTCTGCGCCGAGTGGCTGACGGGTAGCCCCGATCCGGCCGGAGCCGTGCTGCGGCTGGTCGCCGAGCGCGTGCTGACGATTGCCCTCGATCGGCCAATCGAACTGCAGAGCGAGGTCAGCCTCGCTGCCTGGCGCTGACCCTCTGGTCGGAGATTATCATCATGAGCATTCGCACTCTCTCCAGCACCAGCACCGTCGATGACTTCGATGTGGAAGGCGATCAGGACAGCAGCCCTGATCTGCCGGCGCCCTCGGGCTATGAGAGCCTCCTGGCTCAGGCAAGGTCCCGGCAGCGGCTTTCCCTGCGGGAGCTGCTCGCCAAGCCGCTGCTGAAGCAGGCGCTTGGACCCGATCTCCTGCGCCGGCTCAAGCGTGGTGACAGCACCCTTGCGCTCGTCGTGGCGGCGCCCTCGCCTGCTTGGGTTTCCCCGCTGTCCGAGGTGCTCAGGGACGTGGCCTTTCAGGGGCTTCAGATCATCAGCCCGTCGGAGCGGCTCAACCGTCCTCAGGAGCAGCTCTACCGCGCCGAAGAGGCTGGCAAAGCACTGGCCAGAGGCGTGACGATCGCCGGGGTCGCCGCCGATCCTGGCCGCGAGCTGTCGCAGGTGTTGCTGGCCGCGGCAGACGCCACCGTCATCGTGCCTGTGCCCGGTGCTGCTCTGGTCGAGCAGGCCATCCGCGCCTTCAGCCGCAGAGGCCGGCCTGTAACGCTGTCGGCGCGCGATCTCGCCGGCCTCGATTGGCCTGACTACTGCGCCGCCTTCCGGCCGGGCTCGACCCGCCAAGCCATTGCGGCTCGCCTGGTTCGCGCTGCCGGAGCGCGCATCGGCGTGACATTCGCCGAGGATGCTCCGCCCCTGGAGACGCTCACCGGCTACGGTGAGGCACGCACCTGGGCCGAGGAGATCGTCCGCGAGGTCGAGCACAGGCGTGCTGGCCACGCTTCGACGGCAGCGCTGGAAAGTTGTTTGCTATACGGACCACCGGGGACCGGTAAAACTTCTATCGCCAAAGCTCTGAGCGGCAAGCTACAATTGCAGTTCGTGATGACGAGCGTCACCGACTGGTTTGGCGCCTCAGACGGGCATCTCGGAGCAGTGGTCAAGGAGCAGAAAAAGTTCTTTGCCACTCTGCGCGCGACCCGGCCTTGTGTGGCTTTTATCGACGAGCTCGACGCGCTACCGAGCCGACAGTCGTTAAGCGGATCGCAACACGGTGACTTCTGGGGTCCGGTCATCACCGGCATGCTGCTCGGCATCGATACTCTGCGCCAGACCTGCCCCGATGTGGTGCTGATTGCCGCGACCAACCATGTCGACAGGATCGATCCCGCACTGCGTCGCCCGGGCCGGTTCGACCGGCTAATCGAGATCGCTCCGCCGGGTGTTGAAGGGTTGACCGGTATTCTGCGGGCACACCTCAAGGGCGACCTCGCTGATGCTGATCTTGCTCATGTGGCGCAGCTGTTGCTGGGGCGCGTCGGCGCCGATGTTGTACAGGTGGTGAACAGCGCCCGCCGGCGCGCTCGGCTTGCGGGCCGCGCCCTCACGCTCGATGACCTCCTCGCCGAGGCCAGCCCGCCGGATCCACGCAGCCCCACTGAGATGAGGGCCTGCGCCATCCACGAAGCCGGCCATGCCGTTGCGGCAGTAGCCCTCGGCCGTACCCTTCAGGGCGTCTCGCTGCAGGTGGCCGGCGCCAGCGGTGGGATGACCCGCATGGTGCATCCCGGTTTCATCCCGACCCGCGCCGTGATCGAGGACACCGTGGTGATCGGTCTCGCCGGTCGGGCGGCCGATGTTGTGCTGGGTGCCGGGGCGAGCGCCGGAGCGATGAGCGATCTCGCGGTCGCCACACGCGAGCTCTCCGCCCTCCATGCGAGCTATGGTCTGGGTGACAGGCTGCTGCATCGGGGCAGCGTCGATGATGCCAGCGCACTGGTGCGTGTCGATGGTCGCCTTGCCTACAACATCGAAACCGATCTGCAGCGGCTGATGCACCGTGCGATCATGCTCGTAACTCAGCATCAGCCTGCAGTGCTGGCCGTGGCCGAGGCACTCATCGCTCACCGGGTGCTATCGGGAGCGAAGGTGCAAGCTCTGATGGAGACCCACACGCCCTCCGCAACCGGGATCGATGGCATTTCCGCCAGCGCGGCGGAGACGGGCTGCGCTGATCCGCTCGATGGCAGCCTCGGGGAGATCACCCTGCCCGGCTGAGGCCCACTCTCGCTGCCGCATCTCCTTCCAATTTCAACCCTGTCAAGGAACTCCCGATGACAACTCTCCTGCCCTTCCCTGCCCGCCGCGAACACCTCTGGTCCAACCTCGGCCTGCATCTGCGCACCACCTCGGCGATCTGGTGTGACGCGCTGGCCGAGCTTTCGCCGTTCGGTGCACCGGAGATCGGCTGGCGCCGCTCGCCGGCAGGAATGGAACTCGTCTGGCCGAGCGTCTCAGAAGAGGGCGACCGGATCCTTGTGACGCTCTCCGGCCACTGGCAGCCTCTGCGCGACCCGCAGCGCGCGATCACCACCATTCTGAAGGAAGCAGAGTTCGAGTACGAAGCGCTCCGCCCGATCAAACCCCGAGCTCTTGCGGTACAGCCGCAGGATGCGGCTCTTGGCCTGTCGCTGGGGAAGGAAGATGAGCCGAGGCGCAGTCGCCGTTACAGTGCCGCCGACATCGATCAGCTGCGCATGGCCCTGTGCCGTTCCAGCGAGCCGCCTCTGCCGGGGACGGCAGCACTCGGCCAACTCCTTGTTCCCGCTGCACTGGCCCGAGCCCGCGCGGTTGTTGCGGCGTGGGACGCCTATCAGGCCGCCGAGATCCTGGCTCTGGTCAGGAGCGGCTATTCGCTCTGGCGCCGGATTGCTGTTGCGATGGGCTGTGACCCCATGGCTCTGGAGATCACCGAGGCATTGCCGGTTTGCCTGCAAGGCTGCTCCGGATCGATCCAGAACCTGGTTCCGTATCGTGGGCAGGAAGCTCCCCGAAACCACGAGATGCGGTGATCAAGGCGGGAGGAACTGGCGCGAGATCCCGCTTCTCGCTCCATCAGGCGGCGAACCGGAGATTCCCGTGCAGCCAGATGCTTCGCCGACCTGGTTTGAGCGGCTGGGCGGCGGACAGGTGCTCACGGAAGCGCTGATGCGCATGAGCCAGCAAACGCAGCTTTCGTGCGATCGGCTGTGAACGCGTGGCTCGGTCCGCCACCAGAGCCTCCGCGGCGGCATAGAGATCCCCGGTCGCGGCCTCAATGCCTGGATTGCGCTCAACGAGTCCCATCAGGTCGATCAGTTGTTGCTGCAGGCTGCACAAAGTCTCCTCCCCGCCTCCCTGCTGGATTGTCAGCAGGATGGAGTGAAGCCGGCCGACCATCTCGTCGACTGCATTCTCGAATGTGGTTTCCGTCATGGCTGTCCCGTCCAGAATTCGAATCGGCAAACTCATCGGTCTGCAGGCTGGCTCGCACGGATTGCGGAATGGTTAAGCGGCGGAACCATGTTCACATGTGTATCCGCTCCCGCCAGTCGATGTGAGCTATCGCGCAGTGGAGGCGGTTCCTTGAGGCATTCTACTGCTGCGCCAAAATCGCGACAGGAGACTACATCCTCTGGAGAATGGGTGCAGCCACAATCCGGCCGATCAAGGCAACCGCAGCTACGATCAGCTCAGGCGCCTGTAATGGATCAGCCGTTCCCTCCGTTGCATGCGGAGCCTAACGTTAGTTACTCGCCTCTTTATTGCCACGGTTGTCTTGCCCAACTAGGTTCCTTCTGACGGCAACGTCAGCCAGCGGTGGAACATAATGCTCCGCCAGAGAAAACAACGAGGGACTTGAGACGAGATGGCGACTGGCACTGTTAAATGGTTTAACGAGACCAAGGGTTATGGCTTCATTCAGCCTGACAATGGCGGCAAGGATGTTTTCGTGCACATCAGCGCGGTTGAGCGGGCAGGCCTGCGCAGCCTGAAAGACGGGCAGAAAATCTCGTACGAGGTTGAATCAGATCGGCGCACCGGCAAGGAATCTGCGACCAATCTGCAGGTCTAAGACCCTGCCCATATCGCGGATTGCTCCGCGTTTATCACGAGCCGCGCCAATTGTGGGGCGACCTTTTCGTTGTGCCTGACGTAATGGAGCATTCCCACCATGGGGGCCGCACCATCTGATTTCTTTGGTGAGAGCAGCGTATCAAAGAGCACCCTCGTGGCTTTCACTGGAAGGAGAAGCGGCGCCCCCGTCTCACAGAGATCCTGGACCGCGCTGCCCTCATAGGAGGCAAGTCGGCAAAGGTTGTGCCAGCCGCCGGCGAGAAGCAGCCAGCTGAGGATTCGATGATCTTGCTCCACATGGGGCCGTTCCTGATCAAGCGAGGCGAGATCAGCACTGCCGATGAGTTGCGGGAGTTCGCCCGTCACCTCCTCGACCGAGTCCGGATCACCCAGCAGAAGCAGCGGAAATAATCCTGTGGGTTCTCAGTATCCCAGTTCTCTGGGAAGCCGCTGGTAACCCCGCTCGGCTACCAAAAGGACGGACAGTCACGTCGACAACCGCCACAGGCGCGGAAAAGGGAATGTTTCGCTACCTCTGGAGACACAAGCTATTCAGCCTCGCGTTGGTCGCGGCCTTCGTCATAGGACTGTATCTCCAGCCGGTGGCGGCTTGGTCAGCATTGGGACTTCTGCTCTTCTTGCGGCTGACGAAGATCCATTCCCATCTTGTCATTCTGGACCTGACGGACCGCGCTGCCCTGAAGCATGTAAGAACGTTGGCGACCAGGCGGGCCCATATGCTCTCACCGGATGAGTATGGGAACGTGTCCGAGTAGGCCTGGGACAAGCACCTGAACACCTTCATCAGGAAGACGCTGCTGCCGGAATTTCAGCGCAGGAAGATCGATCACCTTCTAGCCAATGACCCCAAGCGGCACCTCGGTCGCCTCAGGAGCCGGATCGACCGCATCGTTGACCGGCACCAGCCGACCGCACCGTCAGACACCGAGGTCGAGGATCTCATGACCGGCAGGGAGTTCGAAGTCTACTGCCGGGAGATCCTGCAGGAAGCCGGATGGCATGCAGCGCTCACTCCTGGATCAGGTGATCAGGGCGCCGACATCATTGCCGAGAAGGACGGCAGCCGGGTTGTCATCCAGTGCAAGTTCTACAATGGCACCGTCGGCAACAAGGCGGTCCAAGAAGCTTACGCTGCCGCCGCCTTCCAGGACGCTCATCATGCCGTGGTGGTCACAAACTCGGTCTTCACCAAGTCAGCCCATCAGCTCGCACACAAGAACAGCGTACTGCTGATGCACCATGCAGATTTGCCCAAGCTTGAGTTGATTGTAACCAGCGGGGCAGGCTCCCGCTGATACACGATTCCGCTGGTCCAATCGCGGGCTCGATGCTGCTTGCCCATATTGACAGGGCTGCAATCACCAGCTGCGAGATCAACAGGTTAGCGCCACTGTCATAAGTCCAGCCCAGAGACTGCGCCGTCGCGGGCCACGAGGGCGATCCGGATGCCGGCCCGCCTGACGAGCGGACGGCTTTGCCAGCTTTCCGCGAGCTTGCGGAAGACAGGCGTGTCCGGAACCGCTGCGACCACGATGTCATCGGCAGAGACGTCGAACAACAGCGCCTCTCCGAGAGCGTCGGTGAGCAATGCGTACTCCGGACTTCCCGGCTTTCGGACCAGCGTACCTCTCTTGCATCGAGCGACGATGCGGCGGCCATCGATTGTGGTGACTACGTCGCCCTCACCTGGCCGCGAATGCACCCGCACGATCTTGCCGTTGCGCCGGTAGGCGCCAGCCCGCGCGTTCCGGCCGAATTGCGGTTCCTTGATCTGCTCCCATCCCATCCCAGCCATGAAGCGGCCGACGTCGAAGACGATCGCGTCGCCGACCTTGATGCTGGCTCCATCGATCGCGACACTTGCCATCGCTCCCGAATGAGGAAGCGACAGGATGAAGTCGGCCAGGTGCAGGGCCACTTCAGCCTCTGACATACGGTCGACCTGGAGGCCGGGTTCACGCGAATCCTTATCCCTCACAATGTTGAGCCAAGTGTTGTTTGCGCATTCCTCACGTAAGCCGTCACCCACCTGTGTCTTCATCCGCGCAGTTGCTGACTGCTTACCCACGACTGTAGAGGCTCCTCATGAGCGGAGTTTCCTATCGTATTGGCTAAGCTTACTTAGCACTGTTGTCGAAATACGACAGGATCAATGTTTCTACTATGTCGACCTAGTGTTGACACTTGGTTTATGTCTAGTGCGCATTCTCGATGAGAGGTCTGCAAGAGCCTGGGAATGATTGAGGGGTGCACCATGAGCGAAAAGCAAGCGAGCGAACGTAGATCGGTGGCCAAGCTCCGTCCCGTCAACACACCGCCCGTCGACGAGAACACAGCTTCGATGATCGACCTCCTGCAGGAGCATCTGCGGCTCGCCCGCGAGGGCAAGCTGCGCTCGCTTGCCGTCGTGTCCGTATCCTCCGATGGGGCGGCGATCGGCACCCAGTGGTCATGTGATCCAAGCGATATGGCATCGCTGATCGGCAAGCTCACTGTCCTTACCCATGACCTCATGGCGGCTCGGAAGTAAGCCGCCGGTCTATGGGAGCGGGCATTGTGGCGTGTGGCTCCCTGTTAGACCCCTCAGCGGTCCTCGATGGATCGTCCGCCGCCGGCTCGCGTCGAAGAGGCTGACCTGCGTTTGTCGCGGCCTGCTTCTGAAGCCTACGGTTCTTCCAGGCCTGCAACATCTCTTGCCTCAGCCCTGGTCTGGGCTTCGGAAGGTTCCGCCAGATCGTCAGCGTGAAGGCCTTTCCCACGGCGAGTATGAGGGCCATGCCATAAAGGAAGATGGTCGGCGAGAAGCTCTCGTCCATTTGGTGTCATCCTCTCAGCGCCCGTCCGATCCTGTCAGCCACGAGCACTGTCGAAGCTCTGATCATACCGTAACAAAGATCAAAGTGCGGCTTTCCCGCTCCGAAGCTTTCGACCAAAGTCTGTCTTCCTCAATCTACCCGGTTGCTAAGGATAGGAGGCGACGAACCGGCCTCAAGAGCTCCTATCGATCATCAGAGTCCTCTACCACGAATGCTGACCATGAGACTGCTGCAAAAAAGCTCAAACCTACTTCCGCAAGCCTGAACTGCCCCCGATGAGTGCGTCGGCAGCTCACGCTCAAAGCGCGCCCAGATCAGGGATGTGCTGCGCCAGTACGAGAGAGGCAGTCTCATGGAGGCTGAAGCCGTCGAAGAGTTGCTCAAGATCCTGCGCTGAGAGCAATCCAGACTTCTCTATGCTCCTCCCTACCTGCTTCGCAGCATATAGCCGCGTCGCCGCTTTCGCTGAAGCCATGTCTCGAGCGCTTCCACGGCGCAGGACTGGTTTTCGTAGAGCTCGACCCTGCGCTGCCCAGGTCGACCAATGCGGCCCCACTCGCGGATCAGGGTCGCATCCCCAAACAAGCTCGGCTCGATCGACAGGACATAGTAGCGAGCCATGTTGCAGCTTGGATCGCACCTGTGCAGGACCAGATATTGGATCGTGTCTTGAGCCATGCGCCAGTGTTGCGCAGGCCCAAGGGCGAGGTCCAATCAAAGTCCTGAATCCATTGAGCATGAACGATTCACAGCAGTGATGTACCCTGCTACTGCCGCTCCCGAGCCCAGGTTCGCTGGCCAGTCGCTATCTCGTCGCGCACGGTTCGTCTCCCTATGACATTCGTCGCCTCCTCATGGCGAGGAGCTCGACGGCGAGGTCGATCTTGCCGGCTTTGACCATGCGGGTGAGCGCGCGGAAGTAGCCGCCCGGGTTCTTGATCCGGCTCTCCCCGCCGTTCTTGGCGGCGTCGTCCTCGTAGAGCTGCAGGACATAGATCACCGCGATAGCCGCCCTGACAGTGCCGATCTCCTCCACTGCCTCGGCCCAGGCGCTTTCATGGGCCCCGAGGGATGCGCGCAGGTAGCGGCCGGCTGCAACGACGTCCGCCAGGTCCCGCACGGGCTGGCCGTAATCGCTGAGGGTGGGGCAAGCCTCAAGGATCAATTCCGGTGATAGCTGCTCCGAGGTTTGTTCGGTTGAACGAACCGCCTCAGCTTTCTTCGGAAAGCCCTTGTTACAAGGCTCACTAGGAGATTCGTTGTTGTTATTAGTGTGCCGGAATCTAGTTCCTCCATTGCCCGCATCTAAAAAGGCTTGTTCGGCACGGCTTCTCAACAGAGACCAATCGTCGATAAGGCCTGCGGGAACAGATGCTTTCGACCGAGCTGGGGTCCTGGCTTTGAGGGCTTTCAGATCCTCTTCCAGCGCGGCCCGATCGATCTCCGGATAATGCTCGGCAAGGGCACTGATTGCTTCTTCAGTGGCCCGGCGGCAGATGGTGACCTCATCGAAGGCTTGTTTCTGGATCTGCCACAACTGCTTCTGCTCGATCAACAGCTTCGTCCATTCACCCCGGCGGGCATAGACCGGCGTCAGATCAAAGCCGAAGGCATCGATGATCTCACCTGCTAGATCCTTGACGGCATAGCGCTTCCCGTTTGGGGAGTCCTTGGGGATGATGAGCCCCAGATCAATCAGCCTGCGGATGGACTTCCTGATGGCGCGATCCGTCAGCCCTGTCCGGCCGACGAGATAGTCGTTGGATGGCCAGACCAGGAGGCGCTCCCAGTCCTGCTCGCCCCAGCAGGCGACAAGCTCCGACAGGACCACCCGGGGAGTGGTTGGAAGATCCAAGGCTTTCCCGGCGTCTCGGGCCGCGGCAGATAGTTCTTTTCGTGTCACCGTGCGCCCCGTTTCGAGCGCAAGTTCTCTCGCGACCAGAGCGGCATGTCTCAGCCGTCGGCCTCCTGACGATGCGAGTTGCATCGTACCCTCCTATGTGAGGGCAAAGCGGGAACGCTCACCGAAACCGATGCTCTTGACAGCCAGTTTGTCGGGATGGCATAAGAATGACGCCAATCAATTCTCTATGCCCACCCCTCGGTGGGTCTCCAAAGGCCCTCGAAGTTTCCAGCTTCGTGGGCCTTTTGCTTTGCCTAGTTTACGTCACGACATTTCGATCCTTTTGGGCAAACATGGCCTCGAGGGCATGGGTGATGACTGCCTCACGGGACTTGAAGCGACCACTCGCGACCGCTTCATCGATCGCAGCTCCAAGAAGCCCAGGAACCCAGACGTTCATCTCCCGATCTCCCCGTTCCCGGCGAGACTTGCGGAAGCGTTGAACGCGCTCGGTCCGTTTAGCGTCAGGCATGGCATTCACCCGTTACACTCGTACCGTTCCGAGAGATGCCCGATTCTGAGTTGGCTGTGGAGTCGCGCGTCAAGAATCCATTCACAATAGATCGATTCAGCGGTGGGAAACTTCTTTAGCCAGAATCATTTAGCTGAAATGGCCGAGTCAATTCGCATGTAAAAGCTAGGTTCCGAGTGATTCTGAGTTACGCACTTGATTCGATGCTGCGTAGTAATCGTGCCGAGCTTCGACCGGCAATCCAGCGTCACGATTCAGGGATGTGCCGGATGGAAAGGTGGATGACTGCTAACGGAACCTCCGCCAGACCCGGATACTTGAATTAGATTCTATTACTGGCGTGCACGGCTATCAGGGCTCGGGTTTGGGCTGAACGCCGATTTCCGGCTCTGAGCGATACGATAGGCAACGTATCGGCCGACGACCCCTAATCGACTTTCAACACTCCGGTCGTGCCTCCCTCCGACTTCATGTTGATGGTGCCGAGTCTGGACTTGAAGGTTGAAGCCCACGTTACCTGGGGCGGAGGCAACGAGTACGATGTAACCTTCGCGTGGCCTCAACACAAACAGCATGGTAGTGCGCGAACCCAAAGAGCAGAGGATTTATAACGATGGGTCAGAAGGACGAGGAAGATCAATCGGAGAGCGGGTCACCGGCCAGCACGCCCCAACTCGATCGGCTCGAGAGGCTTGCCAGTGCGGCCGCAACAGCGGCGCAGGCCAAGCAGTGGCGGGCCCGCAAGAATGGCTTGCAACAGCAGGACGAGCCTGCAGAGGTGCGGGATCTGAGCCATGACGCCGAAGCGAGAGCGCGGGCTGAAGAGGCCATGCGCCAGATGATGGCAAAGCCGCAAGGCAAACGGCGGTTCTGAGTGGCGAACCTGCAGTTAAGGAGCGTTAGGTTTTTGCTCGTCATGGTCGCGCCCCCTTGCCCCTGTAAACGGGTTATGGAGCCTAACAACGGAGTTTCACAATGGCAGAAGCCAGCAAAACCAAGAAACTGAACCCAGCTCTGGCGAAGCCGCTGCAGCCCTCCCCTGAGCTCGCTGCCGTTGTCGGCTCATCCCCGCTGCCTCGCACGGAAGTGGTGAGCAAGGTGTGGGAATACATCAAGGCCAACAACCTGCAGAACCCTGAGAACAAGCGAGAGATCCCGGCTGACGCGAAGCTTCAGGCTGTGTTTGCCGGTAAGGACAAGGTCAGCATGTTCGAGATGAACAAGCACTTCGCTCACCATCTCTCCTGAGACTTGTTGTCGGAACAAGCAGGCTGATTGAGCCTGCACGAATTGTTAAGCTTAGCTGCTTCATGCTGCGGGCAACGGGCGCGTTGCGTATCAGCCCGTACACTCTCCATCACCCCCAACGCATGGAGCCCGGCCCTAGCGGAGAGCCCTTACCTCTCGGCTGGGGCTTTTTCGTTCACGGATGCCCGCCGAACAGGAATGGTTGAAGAGGCTGTGAGATCAGCGATCAGCGGCTTATCGGCTGTGGCCATCTGGTTGCTCAGCGCGAACACCTCCTGCTTCCAGGATGCCGTGTCCTCAAGGGTCTGACCCAAGAGCCACTCAGGCCCTGAGGCGGGCACCGTTGCAGTAACTTGAAAACGGCATAACGGACCCAATTTAACGGGCCGCTCAGGCAGCAAGACCGAAGAGCTGATTGATCAGACGGATTT
>NZ_JACHWB010000008.1 GCF_014191055.1 Microvirga lupini | reverse complement strand
GAGATCGCCCGCACGATCACCGAGATGAGCCAGATCTCGACCTCGATTGCCGCCGCCATGGAGGAGCAGGGCGCGGCCACGGCCGAGATCGCCCGCAACGTGCAGGAGGCGGCGCGCGGCACCGAGGCCGTGACCGGCAGCATCGTGGACGTGCAGCAGGGCGCCGGCGAGACCACCTCGGCCGCCTCGCAGGTGCTGGGCGCCGCCCAGGAGCTCTCGCGCCACTCCTCCGACCTCTCCCGCGAGGTCTCCGAATTCCTCCAAGGCGTCAAAGCCGCTTGAGGCACCACCTGCTGTCTGAAAGAAACAAAAAGGCCCGGCAACGTTTAGCCGGGTCTTTTTCTTTGCCGCCACGCTGAAACAAGCGTGCCGCCAGTGCTTTTTGCTCCTGACGGGTCGCGATCACACTCCTCAAGGATCACCCGTCGACAAGCGCGGATCGGCATCATGCCCTTGCGGGTTCCTGACAGGCGCCGATCCTGCAAACCGATGAGCCGGGCACCCGCCCCGGCCTGAACGGATGGAGGCTCGCATCGCGATTTCGCCTGGGCTGAAGGCTCCCTCCACGATCATGCGTTGAGCGTCGAGGCATCTTCGGCTCGACATTTTCGAAGAATTGACCGGTTTACCCGGATGAACGTCGATGACGTGTGACCTCGAGTCACCGCGGGCCCCTGTCTCATAGAGAGGGGCCCGTTTGCATGGACGGGCCTGAAAAACACGAAAGGCGCCCGAAGGCGCCTTGTCGATGGATTTCCTCGTTCGAAGGAAATGGAGCGGGCGAAGGGATTCGAACCCTCGACCCCAACCTTGGCAAGGTTGTGCTCTACCCCTGAGCTACACCCGCACGCTCCGTCTCATCACTCAACTTCGGCAGGATGGTGGAGCCAGGCGGGATCGAACCGCCGACCTCTTGCATGCCATGCAAGCGCTCTCCCAGCTGAGCTATGGCCCCCTGCCCTTCCTTCCCGATCTCCAGCGATGCTTACCGCCAAGGATGGGAATGGTGCCGCAAGAGGGATTCGAACCCCCGACCCCCTCATTACGAATGAGGTGCTCTACCAGCTGAGCTATTGCGGCATCGCAAATGTTGCGATCCGAGAGGCCGCCCTCTTACCCCCTCGTCCGGCGCTTGGCAAGGGCAGGCAAGGCGGGAATGGCCTTACCAGACCGAAAAAACGCTGCGGCGCGCGACCGCCTCTTCCTTCGGCTTCGGGACGTCCGGAGGCGTGGCCGGGAAGACCACGGGCTCCGGTGGCGGCAGGGGCGCTTCTCCTTTCACGGGCTCCTCGGAATTCAAAGCCGCCATCAGTTCGCTCTTCAGAACGTCCTCATTCGGCTCAAGGGGCGGCTCGCTCGGGGCAGCAGGCTCGGGGACAGGCTCAGGTGCCAGCACGACAGGCAATGGCTTCGGCGCATCATCGAGATCCGCCGTCACATCGTCGTGCAGGTTCAGTTCGGGAGCGACCAGCACCTCCGGCGGCGCCTGCCAGACGAAGGCATCGAGGCGACCGGTGACGGGCGAGATCGGCAGCCAGTGATCGGACACGACCCCGTCGGCGATCCAGGCCGGATCCCGCGGCGCGCGGGTGGCGCGGGCGAGCCATTCGCGGCCCCGGCCCGTGGAGCCGTGCTCGGCCTGCTCCAGGTCGGACATCAGCAGGCAGACCCGCATGCTCGGCCTCTCCTGCAGCAGCGGCTCCAGGGCCTCGCGGGCGCGGGCGAACTCGCGCGCCTCGAGAGCCGCGCGGGCCACAGCGAGCCGCCCTTCCGGCGCGCCGCCGGAGAGTCTCATGAGGGTATCGGCGCGCTTCAACCGGTCGAGCCCGGAATCGCCCGGGCGCAGGTTGAGATAGACGTCTGCCAGATCAGGATGCGGCAGGCCGCGCCAAGCCGCTTCCACCACCTTGGCACTTTTACGCAGATCGCCTTTGCGCGACAGGAGGCGACCGGCCATTGCGGCGGCCGGCACGAGATCAGGCGCGAGCTTCACTGCGTCCTGGGCGCTTCTGAGGGCCCCATCGGGATCGTGATCGACCCGCTCCAGGGCATCGGCCGTGAGCAGGACGGCCCGATGGCGCTTGGCCGTGGCCTTGTTCAGAAGACCGAGGGAGGCCCGCCGCTCGACCGCCTCCAGGGCCCCGCGCCAGTCGTGATCGGCGCAGCGCGCCTCGAGAACCGCATCGCTCGCCCAGGCGGCGGCAGGCGCCAGACGCACCGCCTCCGAGGCGTATTGCTGAGCGGCTCCCGTGTCGCCCCGGCGCCGCGCCTCGACGAAGAGGCCGCGCAGGCCGAGCACCCGGGTCTCGTCCTCCTCCATCATCTGGCTGAAGGCGGCCTCGGCCGCCTCGCGGTTGCCGGAGACCTGGGCCGCCTGGGCCTTGAGCAGCAGCGTCAGGGGCTCGCGGCCGAGCAGACGCTCGGCCTCGTTGGCATAGCGCCGGGCCGCGATGGTGTCGCCCGCCCCCACGGCCACCATGCCGCGGGAAATGGCCTGGTAGCCCCGGGAGCGGCGGCGCGCCCGCGACGCGAAGGTCAGGCGGGAGGGCAGATGCAGGAGGCCGGACACCAGGGACCAGAGCAGCGCCAGGAAGAGCGCGAGGGCCACGAGCGCGATAGCGGCGACCGCGACCGACATCTGGATTTCGTAGCCAGCGAAGGTGATCAGAACCGTGCCCGGCCGGTCGGCCAGCCAGACCGCGCCGAAGGCCGCGACGCAGAGGAGACCGATGAAGACTAAAGCGCGCCACATGCTGGGCTGATCCTTTTCTTACTGCGTCGTACGGTTGAGGGTGGCGAGGGCATCCGTGCTGATGGCTTGAGCCGCCCGATGCGCCTCGGCGACGGCTTTGACCTGCCGGCCCCAGTCCTCGGATTGCCGTCGCGACGGCTCCGGCAGGGCATCCCAGGCGGCCGCCGCCTCCACCACGTCGCCGCGCTCGAGGGCCTGCCTGATGCGGGTGACGAGGGCGGAAACGCCGCTGCCGCCCGGTTCGCTCACGGGCCTGACCGTCACCACCCTGTCGGCCATGCGCAGGATGCGGTCGGTCCAGCCCTCGGCCGGGCCGCGGCTCTCGCGCAGGATCGCCGTCTCGACCGGCTCGAAGCTCCGGGCAAGTTCCGCCGGGGTCGGGGCGCCCTCCTGGGCGAAAGGCTCGAGAGGTGCCACCCGCCCCGGATCGGTACCGGCCTTCTTCACGCCGTCGAGCACCTCGGCATAGGGCGTACCGCTCTGCAGGGCGTCGTTCAGACGTCCTGCCAGCACCACACGGGTGCCGGTCTGGCTTGCCGTTGCGGCATTCTTCGTGTTCTCGGCCGCCTGCTGGGACAGGGCGGCGAGGCGCTGCTCCTGCTCGCCAAAGCGACGGTCCGCGTCGGCAAAGCGCCTGTTGCTTTCGGTCAGCTGGCGGTCGAGATCGGCGAGGCGCCGGTCGGTGTCCTGGAAGCGCTGCTCACGCTCGCCGAAGCGGCGATCGAGGTCTGCCAGACGGCGGTCGAGTTCCTGCGAGGCATTCGCCGCGTTCGTGGCGTTCTGGGCATTCGCCCGCAGCTGCTCGTCGAGCGCCCCGAGGCGGGTGGAGAGATCGGCGAGCGCCGCCTCGGTCTCGGGAGCAGCCTGAGGCTGAGCCGCCTCCGGCGCGGGACGGTTCAGGGCCTCCTGGGCCTGAGACACCGCCTTCTGGGCCGTGTCCTGGATTCCCTGAAGCCGCTGGTCGAGTTCGCCCCTGGCGGTCTCGAGCGCCTGGATCCGCTCTTCCAGGGCCTGGGTGCCACCCTGCGGCTGGCCGGCGGGCGGCGGCTGCTGGCGCAGCGCATTCACGCGCTGCTCGAGCTGGGCGATCCGGGGATCGTCCTGGGCGGGAGAAGCCCCCTGCCAGGTCTGCAGTCCATAGACGAGACCTGCGCCGACGAGGCCGCCGAGAAGACCGGATCCGATCAGGGCTCCGGCGGAGCTGCGGCGCTCGGGAGCAGGCGGTGGAGGTACGGGGTCTGCGCGCGTTTCCGAACTGGAAGATTCCCCGGAAGATTCCTGGAAGGGGGTGCCGCTTGAAGAGGTATCCTGCCCTGCCATTTGCTCGAGGGAGACCTCCGAGGGGAGCGTATCGGTGCCCACGCCCGAATCAAGCGTGGCCTCCGGGGATGCGACCACATCCTCGGCCGGGGGTTCGCTGCCGCTGGCGATGGTCTCGTCTGCCTGCGCGCCTGTTCCCGAATCAGCCGCCGGGGTCTCCTCGCCGACAGTGCCCTGCCCAATGGTGTCCTGCCCAAGGGTCTCCTGCCTAAGAGTGCTCTCGCCGGCGGCTTCCGGAGCAGCGGCCGCGGGGTCGGGCCGAGCGCTACCGTCGTCGATCACGAAGGCCTTCAGGTCGATGGTGGCCGGCTCACGCGAGGGCTTCTTGCGGGAGGATTTCGAGCGTCGGGGATCAGATGAATCGGTCACGGGTCTCTCTTGCAGGGTCGCCAGGGAAAGATTTCTCTGGGGCGAGGTCTTCAAAAGGGCAGTGTGATAGGCAATTGAGGCAAGCTTGGGCGCAGAATTTCGTTCCCTCAAGAGCCGGTGATTGTCCAAGAGGTAATCGTCCAGGAACGGCGGACCCGTGGGACCATGATTCTCTCCTCATGACGAAGATCCCCGGCGGGGATCGTAGCCGAAGCCACGGCGAAGGTCATGGGACCCTGTCGAGAAGCCTCAGCAGCGCTTCTTCCGATGGCTCCTCCGCAACCAGGGTGGCGGCGCCTGCCGATCGTAACGGCGCGGCCACGTCGGCCGACAGGCAGAGATGGGGAAAGCCCAGAAGTCTCGATGCCAGACCTGCCTCCCCGGCCAGCCGGATGACGAGATCCGCGCTCCTTCGGGAATAATGGAGCGCGGCGCCGATTTGGCCAGAGCGCAGGGCCGCGGCGGCGCTGTCCGGCAGCCTCTCGACGGCCTGGGCTTCGTATGCTTCCCATTGCAGGATCGTGAAGCCGGCAGCCCGCAGGGACAGGGCCGGCTCCTCCTTGTGATGGCGCGCCGTCACGTGGAGCAGGGTCGGGCCGGGCGCCAAGGTGCCGCGAATCAGCCGCACCAGGGAGACCGCATCGCCCTCCGCCACGGTGATGTCGGAAAAGCCTGCTGCGCGGAGCGGCTCAGCGGTGCGCTCGCCCACGGCGAAGACCGGCTTCAATCGGTCGAGAGCCGCCAAGGCCGCCTCCGCATGGGCACTGGTGACGATCAGGGCATCGTAAGGCTCCGAGGGCATCGGATCGCCGGTCGGCAGGATCCGAGTGACAGGAGCGATACATGCCTCGTGGCCGCGGGCGATGAGCTTCTCCGCCGTGCGCGCAGCGTCCTCGGGGGAGCGGGTGACGAGGAACCGCATCAGGCTTTGAGGAAGTCGGGCGGCATGCTGGCGCGTAGCTCGCTGCCGGCATCGCGCCCAAGCGCCACCGCATCATCCGGCGAGCCGCGGCGCACGGCCTCCAAGCTCTCCGAGCCGTCGGGGCGCAGCACGAGGCCGCGGAACTCGAGTTCGCCGCCGATGAGCCGCGCGTGACCCGCGATGGGCGTGCGGCAGGAGCCGTCGAGGATGGTCAGAAAAGCCCGCTCGGCCGCAAGCGCCTGGGCGGTCGGTATGTCGAGAATGGCTTGAAGCGCCGCGCGCACCCGCTCGTCCTCGGCCCGGATCGCGATGGCGATGGCCCCCTGCCCGACGGCGGGCAAAAAGTCGTCCGTTTCCAGAGTCGTGGTCACATGGTCGGTGAGCCCGAGGCGGCGCAGGCCCGCCATGGCGAGGAGCGTCGCATCGACCTCGCCGCGTTCGAGTTTCGCCAGACGGGTCTGCACGTTACCGCGCAGGAGCGTGACCTGGAGATCCGGCCGCAGGCGCCGGATCTGAGCCTGGCGCCTCAACGAGGCCGAGCCCACGACCGCGCCCTGCGGCAGATCTCGGATGCTCTTGAAGCGGTGGCTGATGAAGGCGTCGCGCACGTCTTCGCGCGGCAGGAAGCCGGCGATCACGATGCCCTCCGGCAGGGTCGTCGGCAGGTCCTTGGCCGAATGGACCGCGAGATCGATGGAGCCTTCCAGCAGCGCGATGTCGAGCTCCTTGGTGAAGAGCCCCTTGCCGCCGGCCTCCGAGAGCGGCCGGTCCTGAATGGCATCGCCCGTGGTCTTGATGATCGACAGGGGCAGGTGCTCCACGGTCCAGCCATCCCCGGTCGAGCCATGGGCGGCGACCAGCCTGTCTTGCGTCTCGTGGGCCTGTGCGAGCGCCAGGGGGCTGCCTCGCGTACCGATGACCAGGGTGGGTGAAGAGGCCATTCCTGCCGTGAACTCCTGTCTTGAACGATCTGCGTTTGATCTTGTGCGGCGCGGCGGACTATAGGGGGAGGAGCGCCGGGCCGAAACCCCGGACAACACCTTAAATCGAGCAGCCATCGACCATGCGCATTCTAGGCATCGAGACCACCTGCGACGAGACCGCGGCCGCCGTGGTCGGCGTCGGCTTCGACGGGCGGGGCGAAATCCTGTCCAACGAGGTGCTGAGTCAGATCGCCGAGCACGCCCGCTATGGCGGCGTGGTGCCGGAGATCGCGGCGCGCGCCCATGTGGAGGTGATCGACCGCCTGATCGCCCGTGCCCTCAAGACCGCGAACTGCACGGTGAAGGACATCGACGGCATCGCGGTGGCGGCTGGCCCCGGCCTCATCGGCGGCGTGCTGGTGGGGCTCACCACGGCCAAAGCCATCGCGCTCGTGACCCGCAAACCCCTGATGGCGGTGAACCATCTCGAAGCGCATGCGCTCACCGCGCGGCTCACCGATGGTATCGGCTTCCCGTACTTGCTGCTGCTCGCCTCCGGCGGCCACACCCAGCTCGTGGCGGTGCGCGGCGTCGGCGATTACGTGCGCCTCGGCACCACCATCGACGACGCCATCGGCGAGGCCTTCGACAAGGTCGCCAAGATGCTGGGGCTGCCCTATCCCGGCGGCCCGCATGTGGAGCGCGAGGCCGCGAAAGGGAACCCTGAGCGCTTCGCCTTCCCGCGCCCGATGCAGGGCCGGAAGGAGCCGAACTTTTCGCTGTCGGGCCTCAAAACGGCGGTCAGGATCGAAGCGGAAAAGATCGCGCCGCTCACCGCCAGCGACATCGCGGATCTCTGCGCCAGCTTCCAGGCCGCCATCGTGGACGTGGTGGTGGACCGCACCCGCGTGGGCCTGCGCGCCTTCCGGGAGATCGCCGGCCATCCGGCGGCCCTCGTGGTGGCGGGCGGCGTCGCGGCGAACCAAGGCATGCGCCAGGGCCTGCAGCGGCTCGCGGTCGAAGCCGGGCTCAAGCTCGTGGCGCCGCCCGTGAATCTGTGCGGCGACAACGGCGCCATGATCGCCTGGGCGGGCCTCGAGCGCATGCGGCTCGGCCTCATCGACGACATCGGGGCGCCTGCCCGCGCCCGCTGGCCCCTCGACACCAGCCGCGACGAGGCGGGAGCGAAGGCCTAACATGACGCTTCTGAGAAGCGGGTCTACCAACCTCTCACCTCATCCTGAGGAACAGCGCAGCTGCGTCTCGAAGGATCATCCAGAGAGCACTGGAGCCTCCTTCGAGACGGCGCTATCGCGCCTCCTCAGGATGAGGTTAGAGGGTGAAAATCCCGACAAGGCATGCTTCTCATGACGGTACCAAGTCAAACCATCGGCATTGCCGGCGCCGGCGCCTGGGGAACGGCGCTCGCCAATGCGGCCGCCGCTGCGGGCAACGACGTGGTGCTGTGGATGCGCTCGGCTGAGCAGGCAGATGCGCTGGCAGCCACGCGCACGAATGAGCGCTGCCTGCCGGGCATTGCACTGCACGAGCGCATCACGCCGACTGCCGATCTGAGCGAGCTTGCCGCGTCCCGCGCCGTTCTCCTCGTCACGCCTGCGCAGACCACGCGGGAGGTGACCGCAGCCCTTGCCTCCGTTCTGCCCGTGGCAGCGCCGCTGGTGCTCTGCGCCAAGGGCATCGAGCGTGGGAGCGGGGCTTTTCTCTGCGACGTGGTCAAGGAGGAGCGCCCCGGCGCGCCCGTGGCCGTGCTGTCGGGTCCGAGCTTCGCCCATGACGTGGCCCGCGGCCTGCCCACCGCCGTGACGCTGGCCTGCCGCGATGCGGGGTTGGCCGAAGAGTTGGCCAATGCTCTCTCCGGCCCGACGTTTCGCGTCTATCATCGCGGCGACGTGCGCGGCGTCGAGATTGGGGGCGCGGCCAAGAACGTGCTGGCCATCGCCTGCGGGGCCGTGGCTGGCCGGGGGCTGGGCGAGAGCGCCAAGGCGGCGCTGATCGCCCGTGGCTTCGCCGAACTCCTGCGTTTTGCCCGCGCCTATGACGGAGAGCCCGAGACCCTCATGGGCCTCTCCGGCCTCGGCGATCTGGTGCTCACCTGCTCCACGGCGCAGTCGCGCAACTTCGCCTTCGGCCAGCGCCTCGGCCAGGGCCTCAGCGTGGAGGAAGCCGCCGGCGGCAAGCTGGTGGAAGGCGCGACGACCGCGAGCGCCCTCGTGGCGCTGGCGCGCGCAAAAAACATCGACATGCCGATTGCCGAGGCCGTCGAGCAGATCCTGTCCGGCGCATGGACTCTCGACCAGGCGGTCGATGCGCTGATGAACCGTCCGATCAAATCCGAACACTGAGTAGCGAGTCGAAGAACCATGGCCCACTGGCTCTACAAGTCCGAACCCTCCGTCTGGTCCTGGGACCAGCAGGTCGCGGAAGGCGCGAAAGGCACCCACTGGAACGGCGTGCGCAACCATGTCGCCAAGCAGAACCTGATGGCCATGAAGGTGGGCGAGCAGGGATTCTTCTATCACTCGAACGAAGGCAAGGCTGTGGTCGGCATCGTCGAGGTGACCCGCGAATACTACCCCGACCACACGGACGAGACCGGCAAGTTCGGCATGGTGGACATCAAGGCCGTGAAGGCTTTTCCGAAGCCTGTGACCCTCGACGACATCAAGAAGGAGCCCGGGCTCGAGAAGATGATTCTGGTCAACAATTCCCGCCTGTCGGTGCAGCCGGTGACGGACGAGGAATGGGCCATCGTGTGCCGGATGGGCGGGCTCTAAGTCATCATCCGAAGGACAACCTAGATATCTAGTAATTTCGCTTTAAACGCTGCCTTACTAGAAGGTACATTTTCTTCATTTGGATTGCTGATATCAGTAAAAACAAAACAACTATCGGGTATGCAATTGGGATCCAGACATAAATAAGCTCCCATTTTCTGCCATTGCGTCGATAGTGAGCGACAAAATCTCCTTCGTGCGTGATGAATAGGCAAAAGGCCGCGAGTCCCAAACAAAAGAGCAATATCAGGAACTCGTATCCTAATCCGTGGATGAGCCGGCGCTTTTGCTCCTGCGAATTGAAGATGAAGTAGCCCAAGTCGATTTTCCGAACCACAGACACAGCTACGAAGGCCGTGACGGCGCCAATCAGGACGGATGCACTCCATCCGATCAGCAAATACTCGGCGCCATAGCGCAAATTTGTCGTAAAGCCATAATTGATGAAACGCCATAAATTCGGATTAAGATTGTAAAGCGCCGGCATAAGATAAGCGTCAACGATTGGGTTGAAGCTGCTTACCTTCCCTCTCAAGACCAGCGAAATGAAAAAAGACACCGGAACTGCGCAGAACATCAGAAGCGCAAGCAGAGCGAATTTTCTACTCGCCGATTTCGCTCGCGCTACTTCGGTTTCGGTGAGCTTAACCGAGAATAGGTCTTCCATCGTGCTCAAACTCAAAATGCATGTTTGTTTATAACATGTAACATTCTTTATCCTGCAATCCATCCCTTCCCCAAAATGACCAGCGACCAAAGTCCGATCCCGGCCCCGCTTGCCCCACCCCTGGCTCTTTCCGTACATCTAGCGCTAAATTTATCCCGCAAGCGTCTGGGAGAAGCGCCATGGAAGAGAAGATCTACGACGTGCCGTCCGAGTGGACCCACCGCGCCTATCTGGACGAGGCGGGCTACCGGGCCAAGTACGAGGCGTCCATCAAGGACCCGGAGGCCTTCTGGGGCGAGGAAGCCAAGCGCATCCACTGGTTCAAGGCGCCGACCCGGATCAAGAACACCAATTTCGGCCCCGACAACGTGGCGATCCGCTGGTTCGAGGACGGGGTCACCAACGTGGCCTATAACTGCGTCGACCGGCACCTCCACACCCGGGGCGATCAGGTGGCCATCATCTGGGAAGGCGACGATCCGTCCGAGTCGAAAAAGATCACCTACCGCGAGCTCGCCGCGGAAGTGAACCGCATGGCCAACATCATGCGCAACCGCGGCGTCGCCAAGGGCGACCGCGTCACGATCTACATGCCGATGATTCCGGAAGCGGCTTACGCCATGCTGGCCTGCGCGCGGCTCGGCGCCATCCACTCGGTGGTGTTCGGCGGCTTCTCGCCCGATTCGCTCGCCAGCCGCATCCAGGATGCGAAATCCGCCTTCATCGTCACGGCCGACGAGGGCCTGCGCGGCGGCCGAAAAGTGCCGCTCAAAGTCAACGTGGACGCGGCGCTCGAGCGCGTCGGCGCGGGCGTGGTCGATCACGTGCTGGTGGTGCGCCGCACGGGCTCGGCCGTGAACATGCTGCCGGGCCGCGACGTCTATTACGACGAGGCGGCGGAGCTCGTTTCCGACGAGTGCCCCTACGAGGAGATGAACGCCGAGGATCCTCTGTTCATCCTCTACACCTCGGGCTCGACCGGCACCCCGAAGGGCGTGCTGCACACCACGGGCGGCTATCTCGTCCATGCGGCGATGACGCATCAATACGTGTTCGACTACCACGATGGCGACATCTACTGGTGCACGGCCGACGTGGGCTGGGTGACGGGCCATTCCTACATCCTCTACGGACCGCTGGCGAACGGCGCCACCACGCTGATGTTCGAGGGCGTGCCCACCTATCCGTCGATCTCCCGTTTCTGGGAGGTGATCGACAAGCACGGGGTCAACATCTTCTACACCGCACCGACCGCCATCCGCTCGCTCATGCAGGCGGGTGAGGAGCCGGTGAAGAAAACGTCGCGCAAGTCGCTGCGCCTGCTCGGCTCCGTGGGCGAACCGATCAATCCGGAAGCCTGGGAATGGTATCACCGCGTGGTGGGCGACAGCCGCTGCCCCATCGTGGACACCTGGTGGCAGACGGAAACCGGCGGCATCCTGATCTCGCCGCTGCCCGGCGCCACCAAGCTGAAACCCGGTTCCGCCACAAAACCCTTCTTCGGCGTGAAGCCGCAGGTGGTGGATGCGGAAGGCAACGTGCTGGAAGGCGCGGCCGAGGGCAATCTCGTGATCGCCGATTCCTGGCCCGGCCAGATGCGCACGGTCTACGGCGACCACGAGCGCTTCGTGCAGACCTACTTCTCCACCTATCCGGGCAAGTATTTCACCGGCGACGGCTGCCGGCGGGATGCGGACGGCTATTACTGGATCACCGGCCGCGTGGACGACGTGATCAACGTGTCCGGCCACCGCATGGGCACGGCGGAAGTCGAGTCGGCGCTCGTGGCGCATCCGAAGGTGTCGGAAGCGGCCGTCGTGGGCTATCCGCACGACATCAAGGGCCAGGGCATCTACGCCTACGTGACCCTGATGGCGGGCGAAGAGCCCTCGGAGGAGCTGCGCAAGGAGCTGGTGGCCTGGGTGCGCAAGGAGATCGGCCCCATCGCGTCGCCCGACCTGATCCAGTTCGCGCCGGGCCTGCCGAAGACGCGCTCGGGCAAGATCATGCGCCGCATCCTGCGCAAGATCGCCGAGGACGAGTTCGGCTCGCTCGGCGACACCTCGACGCTCGCCGATCCCGGCGTGGTCGATGATCTCATCACGAACAGGCAGAACAAGCGCACGCAGGCAGCGTGATTAAGACCTAAAACCTCATTCCAAAACTCCTCGTCATGGCCGGGCTCGTCCCGGCCATCCACGTCTTGAGAACAGCAGCGTTGCAAGACATGGATCCCCGGAACAAGCCCAGGGATGACGTGAGAGAGTGTCAGGACGAGAGGTGTCATTCCCGGCCGGAGCGCAGCGGAGGGGAAGGGAATCCATAGCGCTGAGCGTAGAAGTGTATCCCCTTCCCTCGCTACGCTCGCCGGGGATGACAGCGATGATGTTTTCGCCATCCTAGGAACCGTAGCCTTATCTCTCGCGTCTCACCTTCACTGTTTTCCGCAGGAGGGTTCGAGACATGCGCATCCTGGCCGCCACCGCCATCATCGGCATCGCCATCACCACAGCAGCATCCGCCCGCGAGGTCGTGCCGTTCCAGGCCGGCGTGTCGCCCGGCACCATCGTGATCAAGACGGGTGAGCGGCGGCTTTATTACGTGCGCGGCGACGGCACGGCCCTTCGCTACCGGGTGGCCGTGGGCAAGCCCGGCAAGCAATGGTTCGGCGAGGCGCGGATCGACGGCAAGTATGTGCGCCCAGCCTGGTCGCCGCCTGCGGAGGTGAAGCGCGACAACCCGCGCCTGCCCGACGTGATCCCCGGCGGCGCGCCGAACAATCCCATGGGCGCACGGGCGCTGACCCTCAACCTCGATGAATACGCCATCCACGGCACCAACCGCCCTGCCTCCATCGGCACCTACGCGTCCTACGGCTGCATCCGCATGCTCAACGAGGATATCGTGGATCTCTACGATCAGGTGAACGTGGGCACGCGGGTGGTGGTGGTGCCGTAAACCGAGAAGACTGTTCGAGGCGTCGTCCTTTCACCATCGCGACCTCATCCTGAGGAGGATTGCGTGAGCAATCCGTCTCGAAGGAGCTTCCAGAGAGCACTGGAGCCTCCTTCGAGACGCCGCTTGCAGCGGCTCCTCAGGATGAGGTGAGAGTTTTATGATGAATGCGGCTCATACAAATCCGCCCGCGTCGGCGGCAGGCCTGATGCCCCGCGGGTGCGTTTGGAGGCAAGCGTCTGGTTCACGCCCACCGCCCCGCGCTCGAAGGCGAGCGAGCAGCCCGCGAGGTAGAGCAGCCACATGCGCGTTTTCTCCGGCCCGACCAGAGTTTCCGCCTCCTTGCGGCGGGCGTTGAGATTCTCCCACCAGAGTCTCGTCGTCCGCTGGTAATGCTCGCGCCAGGCCTCCACGTCGTGCACCTCGAAGCCGTAGCGTTCCAGGTTGGAGACCGACATGCCGAGATGATCGAGTTCGCCGCCGGGGAAGATGTAGCGGGTGAGCGCCTTGTATTCCGGCTTGAGCTTGCGGAACGCCCGCTCGCTCTTCTTGGCGCGGCGCGCGATGGTGTGGTGGAGATACAGGCCCCGCGGGCGCAGCAGGCGATGCACGGCGCTGAAATAGGACGGGTAATTGGCGATCCCTACCTGCTCGAACATGCCGATGGAGGAGATCTTGTCGAACTCTCCCTCAATTTGGGTGAAATCTTGCAGCAGCACCTCGACGCGGTCTTGCAACCCGAGCCCCGCGATCTTCTCGCGGGCGAGCTTCGCCTGTTCTTCTGCCAGCGTCACGCCTGTCGCCTTCACGCCGTAGTGCTGCGCGGCATGGCAGATGAGGGCGCCCCAGCCGCAGCCGATGTCGAGCAGGCGCTCACCCGGCTTCAGCCGCAGCTTGCAGCAGATCATGTCGAGCTTGTCGCGTTGCGCCCGGGCGATATCGTCGTGCCAGTCCGGCTGGAAGTAGGCGCAGGTATAGACCATCTCTGGGTCGAGGAAGAGTTGATAGAACTCGTTCGATACGTCGTAATGATAGGCAACGTTGGCCTTGTTCGTGGACGGCTTGCCGTCGCGGGCATCGGGGTTCTTCGCCACGCGGGCCAGCGGGCGCGGCATGTCGGCGGGGGCGCGCAGGAAATGATAGGCGGCCCTCAGGGCCTTGGCCTTGCTCACCGCTTTCAGCCGACGCCCGACTTTCTGCGGGCGCTGGTCGGCGAGGTCGAAGATGGTGCCGTTCTTCAGGTCGAGCAGGCCGGCCACATAGGCGTTGAGCATCGTGTCGAGGTTGGGCCGGCGCAGAAGGGCCGCGATCACGCTCTCGCGCCGGATCACGAGGCGCATAGCGTAGGACGGCAGGTCCGCCGGGATCATCGAGCCGTCCCACAACTCAAAGCCGAACTGCAGGTCGAGCGCGCGATGCGCGTCGCTCAACAGCTCCCGAAAAAGCTCCAGCCGTGCCGTCCCGCCCATGCTGCCCTTCCCTGCGTCAGCAGCAGGCTAGAACCGGCGATGCCGTTCCGCAACGTCGCGGCATCCATATGACGTGGATGTTTTCCCTCTCTGAACGGAGGGGCTGGGCGCTCCTTGCGGCTCTTTTCAGTCCGTCAGATCGGCCAGGTGCCGGAGCTTTTCGGGATTGCGCACGATATAGACGCCGACGATGCGGCCATCCTCGATGTCGAGGCTCGTGGTCTGGACCATGCCGTCCTGTTCGAGAGTGACGAAGCCGGGCAACCCGTTGATCAGGCCCTTGTATAGAACAGGCGGCAGCTGGCCCCCGCTCTTGCGCGCCACGCCCAGAAACAGGCCGGCGACCCTGCGGAAGCCGAAGAGCGGATTGAGGGCCGCATTCCTGATGCCACCGCCATCCGTCTGAGCCACGACGTTCTCCGCCAGGAGATTGCGCAAAGCCGTCAGGTCGCCGCCGCGCGAGGCGGCGAAGAACGCATCGCTCATGCGCTCGCCCTCCTCCCGGTCGATGGCATAGCGAGGCCGCTCGGCCCGCACGTTCCTGCGGGCGCGCGCCGCAAGCTGGCGGCAGGCGGCGGGATCCCGGTCGAGGGTCGCAGCAATTTCGTCGAAACCGAGCCCGAACACGTCGTGCAGCAGAAAGGCCGCGCGCTCCAGGGGCGACAGCCGTTCCAGCGCCATCATCAGCGTCAGTGACAGGTCCTCGGCCCTGCCCTCCTCCTGGTCCATGTCCAGAACCGGCTCGGGCAGCCAGGGGCCAATATAGGTCTCGCGCTTCACCCTGGCCGATTTCAGGATGTCGAGGCACAGGCGCGTGACGGTCTTCGACAGGAAGGCGCCCGGCTCGCGGACGGCCGAGCGGTCCGTCTGGTGCCAGCGGATATAGGCCTCCTGCACCACATCCTCGGCCTCCGCGACGGAGCCGAGCATGCGGTAGGCGAGGCGGACCAGCCCCGGCCTGAGGGGCTGGAACCGGTCCGCGGCATCGCCGTCAGGCGACCGCACGGCTGGCCTCGACCGGATGGATGGACCGGAAGCCGATGGCCAGCCGGTTCCAGGTGTTGATCGCGCCGATCATCAGGGTCAGGTTGACCTGCTCTTCAGGGGTGAAGTGCCGCTTAAGTTCCGCGTAATCCTCATCGGGAGCATGGGTCTCGGCCACGAGCGTCAGGGCTTCGGTCCAGGCGAGCGCCGCCCGCTCGCGGTCGCTGTAGAGCGGCGATTCGCGCCAGGCGCTGAGAAGGTAGAGCCGCTCTTCGGTCTCGCCGCTGGCGCGGGCATCCTTGGTGTGCATGTGGATGCAATAGGCGCAGCCGTTGATCTGCGAGGCGCGGGTTTTCACCAGCTCCAGCAGGCTGTGCTCCAGACCGCTGTTCTTGAGGGTCTTTTCGAGCTCGATCATCGGCTTCAAGGAGCCGGGAGCGACTTGGAAGGGAATCAACCGGGCTTTCATCGTCTTGGTCCTCATTGTCGTGTTGCTGACGATGCTAAGACGAGACGGTGATGCCGGATGTGACATGAGACCCGAAAAATATTCTAAAAGTCGCTCGCCAAGCCCTTCACTTCCCAATCCTCGTAGCGGACGGGCTCCAGGCCGCCGCGGCCCTGGAGTTCTTTCTGCTTGGCGATCTCGGCCGCGCGGGCATCGATCTCGAGGCGGCGCTGGGCCGCTTCTTCGAGAGCCCTTTGGGCGGCGGGGGAGAGGGCCTTGCCGGGGGCAGCGCCTTCGATGGGACGATCTGGGGAGGTGTTGTCGTTCGTGCTCATGAAATGCCTTATGCCAGAATCACCCTCCTCTTGGGAGGGAGCTGGACCATTCCCACATAGGGATCGAAGGAAGATTTCGTGTTGACCACGAGGTGGAGACCCCGATGAACACCGTCAAGACCGGAATGCTGCTCGCTGGCCTCATGGCCCTGTTCGGCGTCGTCGGCTATTTCCTGGGTGGCGGCACCGGCATGATGATTGCGTTAGGTCTAGGCTTGGCCACCAACCTCTTCGCCTACTGGAACTCGGACCGGCTGGCGCTCGCCGCCCATCATGCCGTCGAGGTGGACGAGCGCACGGCGCCCGAGCTCGTCCATATGGTGCGCGATCTCGCGCAGCGCGCAAACCTGCCGATGCCGCGGGTCTATCTGATCGACAATCCGCAGCCCAATGCCTTCGCCACCGGGCGCAATCCGGAGAACGCCGCGGTGGCCGCCACCACGGGCCTTCTCCACATGCTCTCTCATGACGAGGTGGCGGGCGTGATGGCGCACGAGCTCGCCCATATCAAGAACCGCGACACGCTGATCATGACGGTCAGCGCCACCATTGCCGGTGCCATCGCGACATTGGCCCAGTTCGGCTTTCTGTTCGGCGGGCGCGGCGAGAACCGGCCGAACCCCATCGTGATGATCGGCACCGCGCTTCTGGCGCCGCTCGCCGC
Source organism: Microvirga lupini (assembly GCF_014191055.1). Lineage (GTDB taxonomy): Bacteria > Pseudomonadota > Alphaproteobacteria > Rhizobiales > Beijerinckiaceae > Microvirga > Microvirga lupini_A. The sequence goes on along the minus strand of NZ_JACHWB010000008.1, from coordinate 118,064 downwards.
CATGATTATCCAGATGGCGATCAGCCGCTCGCGCGAATACGACGCCGACCGGATGGGCGCGCAGATCTGCGGTCAGCCGCTCTCACTCGCCTCGGCGCTCGCCCGCATCGCCGGCGGCGTGGCGCAGATTCCCAACCCCGATGCGGAGCGCCGGCCCGCCACCGCCCCGCTCTTCATCATCAACCCGCTCTCGGGCCAGGGCGTGGACAACCTGTTCTCCACCCATCCCGCGACGGAAAACCGGATTGCCGCGCTCCACGCTTTGGCGCAGGAGATGGGCTCCACGCCGCAAAGCGGCTTCTTTCAGCAGAGTTCAGCGAGCCCCTGGGGCTCTATGGGCGGCTCGACCGGCACCCGCCGCGGGCCTTGGGGATAGATTTTGAGTCAGTCGGACGAACAAACGGGCCTCGGGCCCCGCCGCCTTGCCTGGATGGCCGTGACCGAGACCCTGAAGCGGCGCGTGCCCCTCGACGACGTGATGGAGGAACTCGCCCGCGCGGAAAACCTCTCCGCCCGCGACGAGGCGCTGGCGCGTGCCATCGCCATCGTGACCTTCCGGCGCCTTGGCACCCTCGGACACGCCTTGAGGAAGCGGCTCAACAAGCCGCCCAAGGACGAGCGCCTGATGCATCTGCTCGCCACCGGGGCGGCGCAGATCCTGTTTCTCGATGTGCCCGACCATGCCGCCGTCGACAGTGCCGTTGAGCTGGCGCAAAGCGACCCCAAGCTCCATCACGCGGGCGGCTTCATCAACGCCGTCCTGCGCCGGGTCGCCCGCGAGCGCGAAGCGATTCTTTCTGAGAGCGACCCCTGGCTCGACACGCCCACCTGGCTGGAGGAACGCTGGATCGGGCAATACGGCGAGGAGCGGGCGACGAGGATTGCCGAGGCGCATCGCGCCATGGCGTCGGTCGACCTGACCGTCAAGGACAACCCCGAAGCCTGGGCCGAGCGCTTGGGCGGCGTTCTCCTGCCCACCGGCAGCATCCGCCTCAAGGAGCGCACCGCCATCCGCGAGCTGCCCGGCTTCGAGGCCGGTGAATGGTGGGTGCAGGATGCCGCCGCCGCCCTGCCGGCCCGCCTGCTTCAGGCAAAACCCGGCGAGCACATCGCGGATCTCTGCGCCGCGCCCGGCGGCAAGACCGCCCAGCTGGCCGCCGCCGGCGCCGAGGTCCTCGCCGTCGACCGCTCGGCCAAGCGGCTTCAGCGCCTGGAGGAAAACCTCGCCCGCCTGAACCTGAGGGCCGAGACCCGTGCCATCGATGCGGAAAAGCTCGAGGCCGGGCCCTTCGACGCCATCCTGCTCGATGCCCCCTGCTCGGCCACCGGCACCATCCGCCGTCACCCGGACGTGGCCTGGACGAAAGCCGCGGAGGACATCCGCAAGCTGTCAGGCCTCCAGAGCCGTCTCCTCGACAAGGCGGCAGGCCTCCTCAAGCCCGGCGGACGGCTCGTCTATTGCACCTGCTCGCTCGAAGCCGAGGAAGGCGAGAGGCAGGCTGCCGAATTCCTGGCGCGTCATCCGGCGTTCACCCGCGTGCCCGTCACGCCGGACGAAATCGGCGGCTGGAGCGAATGCATCACCCCGGAGGGGGACCTACGGACCCTGCCGAGCCAGCAGGTTCTTGCAGAGCACGACCGCTCCGGCCTCGACGGATTCTTTGTCGCACGGTTTGTGCACAAAGGACCGTGACCATCCTCGACGGATTCTTTGTCGCACGGTTTGTGCACAAAGGACCGTGACCATAGTGAATCGTCCCTTACCGGTTGTTAACCGGTCAGCAGGAACTCCTCACCTAAGTTGGCTGAGATTTAAGCAAACAAGAGGAGCGCCACGGGTGGATTTCGGGCCGGATCGCTGGCGTCTGTACAGGCTTTGCCTTCGTGAGGCAGGCCGTGCCACGCGTGAAAGCATGGTCTGGAGCCTGTCCCGGCTCTCCAGCGCGCCCGTGCCCACGCGGCTGCTCTTCGCCCCGCAGGACCTGCGCACCGCCGATCCCACGGTCGCGACCGACATCTATTCCGGCTTCTTCGCCTTCTCGGGTCGCGCCATCACCACGGGCGGGCGCTCGCCCTTCGCGTTCACGCCGCCGAGCCGCGCCTGGGGCGAGGCGCTCTACGGCTTCGGCTGGCTGCGCCACCTGCGCGCCGCCGGCACCGCGCTCGCCCAGGCCAATGCCCGCTCGCTGGTGGACGAGTTCGTCACATCCAAGCTCGGCGACAGGCGGATTGCCTGCAGCACCGAAATCACGGCGCGCCGGCTCATGTCCTTCATCAGCCAGTCGCCGCTGATCCTGGAAGGGGCCGACCACGCCTTCTACCAGCGCTTCCTGAAAATCATCGGGCAGCATGTGCGCATCCTGGAGCGTCAGGTCCGCGCCGGCGCCCTGCCCTACCAGCAGCTCATGGCGGCGATTGCGCTCTGCTATGCGGGCCTGTGCTGCGAAGGCCTCGACCGCTCCTTGCGCCGCGCGAGCCGCCTGCTTGCCCGCGAGCTCGACCGGCAGATCCTGGCCGATGGCGGGCATGCGAGCCGCAACCCGCGCATCGTCGTCGAGCTGCTGTTCGATCTTCTGCCTCTGCGCCAGATGTTCGCCAGCCGCGAGGTCGACACGCCCGAGGCGCTGCTGCACTCGGTCGACCGCATGCTGCCCATGGTGCGCCTGTTCCGGCATGGTGACGGCACGCTGTCGCATTTCAACGGCATGGGCGTGACGGCCGCCGATCATCTCGCGACGCTGCTCACCTATGACGACATGCGCAGCCAGCCGATCCACCACGCGCCCCATTCCGGCTACGAGCGCCTGGAGGCCGGACGCACGCTGCTCATTGCCGATGTGGGCGCGCCGCCGCCGCGGTCCCTGTCGCAGGAAGCGGCCGCCGGCTGCCTGTCGTTCGAGTTCTCCAGCGCCGCGCAGCGCATCGTGGTCAATTGCGGCATGCCGCAGATCGCCGCCGATCCGATCATCCAGGCGTCGCGCTCGACGGCGGCGCATTCCACCGCCTCGATCAACGATGTCTCGTCGTGCCAGATCGTCGACAAGAAGGGCGGCTGGCTCCAGCGCCGCATGTCCGCCTGGCTTCTGCGCCGCATCGGCCCGGTTGTCCTCCGCGGGCCGGAGCGGGTGATTGCGGAGCGCAGCGAGCGCGAGCACGCGCAGCTTCTCGCCGCCAGCCACGACGGCTACAAGGCGCGCTTCGGCCTCACCCACGAGCGGCGCTGGCAGCTCGCGCCCAAGGGCAACGTGCTCGAAGGCGAGGACAACTTCTGGAGCGAGGGCGGCCAAACCGGTCATTCCGGCAGCGCCCAAGCCATCATCCGCTTCCATCTCGCGCCCGGCATCAAGGCGAGCGTCGCGCAGGGCGGCCGCGTGGTGATGCTGGTGCTGCCCAACCGCGAGGCCTGGCAGTTCTCGGCCGTTCCCATCGCGGCGGAGGTCGAGGACAGCGTGTTCCTCGCCACCGCCGACGGCCTGCGCCGCACGGAGCAGATCGTGCTGACGGTCCGCCCCGGCGAAACCCCATCCGTGCGCTGGCGCTTCGAGCGCTTGGCGCGCACATTCGAGCCGAACCAGCCGCAGGAGCAGGCGGAGCTGATTTGAATGCGGATCAGGGTTCCCACGGCAATCGAGCTTGTGATCCAGGGTCTGCTTGGAGCCTTTCTGGTTCTGCTGGTGATGGACTTCCTCCAAGCGCTCAGCGCCACCGCCTGCTCCAGTCCCAACCGCAGCCCGGATTGCTATCCGTGGGGCATGACTGAGGGTCCTATGGAGGGAGGAAGTTGGGGGTACAGCAGCAAGGCCAATTATCTGATTGCGAGCGGGGCGGCGGTGCTTGTCCTCGGGATAGCGGCTCTGGCTCCATTCTTTTCGCGAGATCGACGCAGCGGTTTGGTTGCGCTCGTCAGTATTCCAGCACTGGGGTGGATAGGCTTCAGGTGGGTGACGGGGTAATCCGCCCGCCCACCCCAGTTTGGCTAGGACTTAGGGGAACTCCAGTCCCCTGAGTCCCGATTGCTCACGGCGGCGGATTCATCTTCCACCATTCATCGACCTTGGTTTCAGGCTCGCGCCACACGCCGATGTCACGCAGTGCGTGGTCGTTGAGATACTCGCACCTCTGCAAAGCCCGCCGCTCGGTGAATCGCTTCCACGATGCAGCAATTCCCGTCACCCAGGACACAACAATCCTGATGGCACGAATGGCTGGGTGGAGCTGGGGCTTGTGTCTTGGCGTATGGAAAAGGGTGTTCATGCTTGCTCTCCACAATCGGCATGAGGAGAGCAGAGAACGTCAGGACCCTACCCGCCTCGGGAGGGTCCTCGGGAATGATCACGCACGCATCAGCGCAATACCCATCCCGCGCACCCTTTGAGGTACGTGAATTGATGAGTAAGCCAGGATGCGCGCTTGATCATGACAGAAATCCTAGCAGACGTTATATCATCCGCCAAGCACTTTGGATTTGAAGCAAGCGCCAGTTCTTTGAACGTTGGCGCACGTTCGAGTTGGAGCAGGCCCAGGAACAGGCGGCGCTGATTTGTGAACGATCCCGCGAAACTGCCGCCCTATGCCCACGTGGGAGGTTCAATCGTTTGCGGCACGGGTATTATCCGGATTGTGGGCGTGAAGACCCAAATCCTGACCAGTGGTCGATGAACCCATTGCAACAGAGCGGTTAGGCCGGATCGGGACCCTTGTTTTCGGCTAGACCACAATCGCCATGTAGATGCTGCCGACCGCCATCCAGAAGAACGAGTTGATCAGCATCCGAACCAAGTCGCGGTTATTCTCCTGGCCAACTCCCAGGAGGTTGCAGCAGAAGTCACCTGGGCCGAGAAAGATCGTTTCAATCACTTTGACCATCGTCATGGAACTCCATCATTCTTGCGGTACCATGCTCGTATCGGGCCGGTAGCCCTATTCAGGAATTGTACTTAAAGGAGCATCCTGAAACTCCACTTGGCCCGGTTCCCATCCTTAGCCTCCCATGCTATCGCGCCCGCATCATTTTCCTTTGATGGAGCGGCCGTCATGCCGAGCGACCTGAAGCGCGTGTCCCGTGCTCTGCTTTCCGTATCCGACAAGACGGGTCTCGTGGACTTCGCCCAGGCGCTCGTTGAGCGCGGCATCGAGCTGGTCTCCACCGGCGGCACGCATAGGACCCTGAGCGAGGCGGGCCTGCCCGTGAAGGACGTGAGCGAGCTCACGGGCTTCCCCGAGATGATGGACGGGCGCGTGAAGACGCTGCACCCGGCGGTTCATGGCGGCCTGCTGGCGATCCGCTCCAACCCGGAGCATCAGGCGGCGATGCTGGCCCACGGCATCCAGGCCATCGACCTGCTGGTGGTGAACCTCTACCCGTTCGAGGCGACGGTCGCGGCCGGCAAGCCCTATGACGACTGCATCGAGAACATCGACATCGGCGGCCCGGCGATGATCCGCGCGGCGGCCAAGAACCACGGCGACGTGGCCGTGGTGGTGGACGGCGCCGATTACGCGGCCGTCCTCGACGATCTCAAGCAATACGACGGCTCGGTGACCCTCACCCTGCGCCGTCGCCTGGCCCAGAAAGCCTATTCCCGCACGGCCGCCTACGATGCCGCGATTTCTAACTGGTTTGCCAATGAGCTTGGTGACGCCACCCCGCCGTTCCGGGCGCTCGGCGGCTCGATTGCCGAGGTGATGCGCTACGGCGAGAACCCGCACCAGTCCGCCGCCTTCTACCGCACGCCGGAGAACCGCCCGGGCGTGGCCACCGCGCGCCAGGTGCAGGGCAAGCAGCTCTCCTACAATAACATCAACGACACGGACGCGGCCTATGAGGCCGTAGCGGAGTTCAACCCTGAGCGCTCCGCCGCCATTGTGATCGTCAAGCACGCCAACCCCTGCGGCGTGGCGGAAGGCGCAAGCCTGCGCGAGGCCTACGAGAAGGCCCTGCGCTGCGATCCGGTCTCCGCCTTTGGCGGGATCGTGGCCATGAACCGGACGCTCGATGCGGAGGCCGCCAAGGCCATCACCGAGATCTTCACCGAGGTGATCATCGCGCCTGACGCGAGCGAGGAAGCCATCGCAATCGTGGCCGCCAAGAAGAACCTGCGCCTGCTGCTTGCGGGCTCCCTGCCCGATCCGCGCGCACCGGGCCTGACCCTGCGCACAGTGGCCGGCGGCTTCCTGGCGCAGAACCGGGACAACGCGGTGGTCGATGCCATGGACCTGAAGGTGGTGACGAAGCGTGCGCCCACGGAGCAGGAACTCGCCGACCTGCGCTTCGCCTTCCGGGTCGCCAAGCACGTGAAGTCGAACGCCATCGTCTATGCGAAGGATCTCGCCACGGTGGGCATCGGCGCCGGCCAGATGAGCCGCGTCGATTCCTCCCGCATCGCCGCCTGGAAAGCCGCGGAAGCCGCGAAGGCCGCCAACCTGCCGGAGACCCTCGCCAAGGGCTCGGTGGTGGCCTCCGACGCCTTCTTCCCCTTCGCGGACGGCCTGCTCGCCGCAGCCGAGGCCGGCGCCACCGCGGTGATCCAGCCCGGCGGCTCCATGCGCGACGACGAGGTGATCAAAGCCGCCGACGAGGCGGGGCTCGCCATGGTGTTCACGGGACACCGGCATTTCAGGCACTGAGCCTCGACTCTTCTTCCCTCCGCAGGGGGGAGGGAAACGGCGCCCCATTCTGCACCCGTTCCCGAATCTTGCTGCGCTTCGTCCGGGATGACGGATCTCCCATTGCTCCCCATATGAAGCGGAGCAGAAGGAGAAGCCCATGATCATCACCACCACGCCGACCATCGAAGGCCGCCGCATCGCGTCCTATCGCGGCATCGTCTCGGGCGAGGCGATCCTCGGCGCCAATGTGTTCCGCGACTTCTTCGCCTCGATCCGTGACGTGGTCGGCGGGCGTGCGGGGTCCTATGAGCGCGTGCTGCGCGACGGGCGCGACACCGCCCTGCAGGAGATGATCGAGGAAGCCCAGCGCCTCGGCGCGCACGCCATCGTGGGCGTTCATTTGGACTACGGCGCGCTCGGCAAGAACGAAGGCATGATGATGGTCTCGGTCAGCGGCACGGCGGTGGCGCTGGAGTGAGCAGCGCTCACACCCGCTTCACCCCGCTCAACAGCCAGAATCCGACGATCAGGAACAGGATCAGCACCGCCGGTCCTGCTCCTTGCGTCTGAAAGACCGCCGTGGCGACGGCAACGGCCAAGGGTGCCAGGAACGACGTGACCTTGCCTGAAAGCGCCAGCAGGCCGAAATAGCGGCCCGCCTCCTGCGCCGGAACGAGACGCGCGAGCAGGCTGCGGGACGAGGCCTGGAGCGGCCCCGCCACGGAGCCGATCACGAGGCCGAGCAGCACGAACACCTTTTCCGGCGCGGAGCCGTAGAGGCCGTCATCCGGTGCGGGCGGCGCGGTCGGCACCCCGAAGAAGATGTGCTCGCGCCCCAGCGACAGAACGCCCACGCAGACAAACGCCAGGATGACGATCGCGCCGAGGATCACGGGCTTGGCGCCCAGGCGGTCGTCGAGCCGCCCGCCGATCAGTGCCCCGATGGTGCCGGTGATCGTGAGCATGATGCCGAAGAGACCGAGTTCGATCGCCTGCCAGCCGAACACGCCGGCCCCGTAGATGCCCCCGAAGGCGAAGAGCGCCACGAGCGCATCCTGATAGACCATGTTGGCGAGGAGAAAGCGCCCGACGCTCGGGTGCCGCCGCGCATCCGCGATGGTGCTTTTCACCTGCGAGAACCCGTTTTGCGCGGCATTCTTCAGGCTCATGCCCGAGCGGGGAACATCCGGCGTGAACAGAAACAGCGGCAGCACGAAGAGAAGAAACCACAAAGCCGAGAACGGTCCGGTGATGCGGTCGCCTTCGCGCGTCGATGGATCGAGGCCAAAGAGCGGGCCCAGGCCGAACACGGTCTTCATCGACACAGGATCGGCGGCCAGAAAGCCCAGCACGATCACGAGCGACACGAGCCCGCCCAGATAACCCATGGCCCATCCGGTGCCGGAGAGGCGGCCGTAGCGCTCCGGCGGCACGAGATGCGGAATCATGGCGTTGTTGAACACCGCAGCCACTTCCACGGCCACCGTGCCGAAGGCGAAGCCGACGAGCGCAATGGGAATGGCATAGGATTGCCCGGGCGCGGCATACCACAGCGCGAAGGAGGCAAGGATCAGCACGAGGCCGCAGGATGCGATCCACGGCTTCTTCGGTCCGGTGGCATCGGCAATGGAGCCGAGCACCGGCGACAGGATGGCGAGCACGAGGCCCGCCGCCGCCGTCGCATAGCCCCAGAGGCTTTGGCCGGTCACCGGATCGGAGGCCAGCGCCGACGCGAAATAGGGTGCGAACACGAAGGTGGTGACCAGCGTGAAGAAGGGCTGGCAGGCCCAGTCGAACAGGAGCCAGCCCAGGATCGCGGGACGCGAAGCCTGCCGTGAGGGCGCGAGGGTGTCGGTGTCTCTCACGGGGCTTTGCTTCCCACTTCGATGCTTCTCTGTCATTCCCGGCCGGAGCGCAGCGAATGGGAAGGGAATCCATATCGCTGCACCCAGTCGCGGATCCTCTTCCAGGCCTACGGCCGCCGGGGATGACACCTGCGCCTCTCTGCCTCTCCCCCGCAAGGGGGAGGAGAGCTTAATGCGTCTCGAGCAGACCGTTTTAAGTCGTGCGCGCCAAATCGCCCAAAAGGCTTGCCGCCACGGTGATCTTGGACAGGGTCAGGCCCGACGATACGATGCCGTCGACCGCGCTGCGGATGCGGTTGACATCCTGGCCGCGCTTCTCGCTCCAGGCGCGCACCGCCTCGATGCCCGACATGTCCTGGGAGGCCACTTCTGCTGTCAGGCCGCGGTGAGCATAGGCGATGCTGTCGACGGCGCGGTCCAGCGCCAGACGGTCGAAGTAATCGCTGACGCTGATCTCCTGCGCGGCACCGATGAGTGCACCAAGACGGAAGGAGGCCTCGAGCGCGAAGTGCGTGCAGGCGATGTCGGCGACGGGCTTGCCGGTCTTCTGCGCCGTCTGCACGATATCGGGCGCAGCCACGAGATCGGGCAGGGACGCGATGCGCCGCGCCAGCCCCTCGGGAACGCCCTCGTCCACCAGCGCCTTCGTGCGCGCCTCCCACACCGCCCTGGCTTCGGGCGAGAGCGCATTGTGCAGGCTCTGCTCGACCTCAGCGATTCCAGCCTGGTAGGTGCCGATGATCTGGTCGAGGGAATGGTTGGCGAAATCCACGTTGCGGATGAACCAGACGATCCGGTTCATGAGCAGATCCTGCAATTCGCCGTAGAGGCGCAGCTGCACCTGGCCCGGCACGATGCCGTCGAGGGCATCGATGGCGAGGTTCATCTCGGTGAGGTTGAAGGAGTCGCGGGTGGCCGCGTAAGCCGCCGCGATGGTCGGCGCGTCCGCGCCGGTCTGATCCACGAGACGGGCCACCATGGTGGGGCCACCCCGGTTGATGATGGCATTCGCAAGCTGCGTGGCGATGATCTCGCGCCGCAGGCGATGGCTGGCGATGGCATCGGGGAAGCGCTCGCGCATCTCGGCCGGGAAATAGCGGTCGAGCTCCTTGCCGAGATAGGGATCGTCCGGCACCGGGCTTTCCAGCAGCGCGTCATGCAGGGAGAGTTTGGCATAGGCCAGCAGCACCGCGAGCTCCGGTCGCGTCAGCGCTTCGCCGCGGCGGGCGCGTTCCGTGAGGGTCGAGTCGTCGGGCAGGTATTCCACGGCGCGGTTAAGACGGCCATCCGCTTCCAGCATGTGCATGAGCCGGCGGGCGAAGCCGAGATCGGCGAGGCCGTTCTGCTCGGAGAGCGAGAGCGCCAGGGTCTGCAGGTAGTTGTTGCGCAGCACGAGTGCTGCGACATCTTCCGTCATGTCCACGAGCAGCGCGTTGCGCTGATCTTCGGAGAGGCGCCCGTCGCGCTCCGGCGTGGTGAGCGCGATCTTGATGTTCACCTCCACGTCGGAGGTGTTCACGCCCGCCGAGTTGTCGATGGCATCCGTATTGAGGCGCACGCCCTTCTGGGCCGCCTCGATGCGCCCGCGCTGGGTCATGCCCAGATTGGCGCCCTCGCCGATCACCTTGGCGCGCACGTCCGGCCCGGTGATCCGGATCGGATCGTTGGCGCGGTCGCCCACCTGCTCGTCGGTCTCGGTCGAGGCGCGGATATAGGTTCCGATGCCGCCGAACCAGAGCAGGTCGACACGGGCTTTCAGGATGGCGTTCATCACCTCGGCCGGCGTTGCCTGCGGCTTGTCGAGGTCGAGCAGAGCGCGCATCTCATCCGACAGCGGGATCGATTTCGCGCTGCGCGAGAACACGCCGCCGCCCGCCGAGATCAGCGCCTTGTCGTAATCCTGCCAGCTGGAGCGGGGCAGATTGAACAGGCGCTCGCGCTCGTTAAACGAGCTTTCCGGATCCGGGTTCGGATCGAGAAAGATGTCGCGGTGGTCGAAGGCCGCCACGAGCTTGAGGGCGCGCGACAGCAGCATGCCGTTGCCGAACACGTCGCCGGACATGTCGCCCACGCCCGCCACGGTGACCGGGGTGGTCTGGATGTCGATGTCGATCTCGCGGAAGTGGCGCTTCACCGCCTCCCAGGCGCCGCGGGCCGTGATGCCCATCTTCTTGTGGTCGTAGCCCTGGCTGCCGCCGGACGCGAAGGCATCGCCGAGCCAGTGGCCCTTTTCGATGGAGAGCGCGTTCGCCGTGTCCGAGAAGGTGGCTGTGCCCTTGTCGGCCGCGACCACGAGGTAGGGATCGTCGCCGTCGTGGCGTACCGTATCCGGCGGCGGGACGATATGATCGCCCACGATGTTGTCGGTGAGCTGGAGCATGGTGCGCACGAAGATGCGGTAGCTCTCGGTGCCCTCGGCGAGCCAAGCCTGCCGGTCGCTTGCGGGCGGCAGGTGTTTGGGTACGAAGCCGCCCTTGGCGCCCACCGGCACGATGACGGCGTTCTTGACCTGCTGCGCCTTCACGAGGCCCAACACCTCGGTGCGGAAATCCTGCGGCCGGTCGGACCAGCGAAGCCCTCCGCGCGCCACCTTGCCGAAGCGCAGATGCACGCCTTCCACGCGGGGCGAATAGACGAAGATCTCATAGAGAGGCCGGGGCAGCGGCAGCCCTTCCACCTTGGCGCATTCGAACTTGAACGCGATGGTCTGGCGCGGCAGGCCGTTGTCTTCGAGCTGGAAGAAGTTGGTGCGGGTCGCGGCGTCGATTAGGTTGATGAAACGGCGCAGGATCCGGTCGTCGTCGAGGCTGGTGACCTGCTTCAGCTGTTCCTCGATCCGCTCGCGGATGGAAGCCTCGGCGGCCTCGCGGCCCTTCTCGTGCCGTGGGTCGAAGCGGGCATAGAAGAGTTTGACGAGATCGGCCACGATCGCGCCGTGGCGCGCCAGCGTTTCGGCGATGTAATCCTGCGCGTAGGTGACCTGAATCTGGCGCAGGTAGCGCCCGAAGGCCCGGATCATGGCAACGTCGCGCCAGCCGAGACCGGCTTCGAGCACGAGACGATTGAAGCCGTCGGACTCGGCCAAGCCACGGAACAGCGCAAGCAGCGCCGCCTCGATGAGCGCCTGGATCTCGTCGATCTCAATCGTACCGCCTGCGGCGCGCTCCAGGGTCATGTCGTGGAGCCACACCCGGTCCGCACTCGTGAAGGCCACGCGATAGGTTCGCTCGTTCACCACGCGGAAGCCGAGATTTTCCAGGAGAGGCACGCGGTCCGACAGCGGCATCGACTGGTTGAGCGAGAACACCTTCAGGTTCACGCGGGTCTCGGGATCGCCCTCGCGGCGGTAGAGATCGACGGCGCGGGGGCGCGCCTCCGAGAGCTGCTCCAGCAGGCTGATGTCCTGGATCACCTGCTCGGCCCCGAAGGCCTCGCGGTATGCAGCGCTGAAGGCCTCGCCATAGCGGGATGCAAGCGCGCGCGCCTTTGCGCCGCCGACAGAGGCGTCGAGCGCGTCGCGCAGCGCATCGCTCCAGGTGCGCACGATGGCCGAGATGCCCTTTTCCAGAGTCTCGCGGGTGACCTGCGGGGTGTGCCCTTCATCGCGCCCGATGATGTAGTGGGTGCGCGCGAGCGGGCCTTCCGGATAGGACGGATAGGATGCGGAGACGCGTCCCTCATAAATGCCGGCGAGGAACTGTCCGATACGCAGGCGCGCCTGCGTGTCGTAACGGTCCTTGGGCACGAACACGAGCACCGACACGAAGCGGTCGAACTCGTCGGCCCGCGCCAGCACGCGCACTCTAGGGCGCTCCGACAGATTCATGATGTCGATGGCGAAGTGGTAGAGCGTGTCCTCGTCGATCTGGAACAGCTCGTCGCGCGGATAATTCTCGAGCACGTTGAGAAGCGCGCGGCCCGCATAGCTCGCTGGATCGAAGCCCGCACGAGACGTGACCTTCGCCACCTTGTGGCGCAGATACGGCACCTCGCCGGTGGTGTTGGTGTAGGCGCTCGCGGTGAACAGGCCGACGATGCGCAGCTCCCCCTGCAGATGGCCGTTGCCGTCGAAAAGCTTGATGCCGATGTAGTCGAGATGCGCCCGGCGGTGGACGCGGGACTTCACATTCGCCTTGGTGATGATGAGCGCCTGGGGACGCGCCAGGAAGGCGCGGATTTCCGGCGTCATCGCGACGAGCTCGCTCCCGCGGCGCAGCACGCGCACGTTCGGGTCGCGCAGGAGGCCCAGTCCCGATCCTTCCACCGGATCGGCCGCGGTATCGCCGGACGGCAGGCGGTATTCGCGCAACCCTAAGAAGGTGAAGTTGTCCCGTGCGATCCAGTCGAGGAAGGCGATGGCCTCCTTCACCTCGTCGTCCGGCAGCGGCGGCGGGTTGAGGCGGTAATTGTGCACGATCTCGGTGACCCGGGCGCGCATGCCCGGCCAGTCGTGCACGGCCAGGGACACGTCACTGTGGACCCGCCGCATGGCCTCGATCAGCCGTGTGCGGGTGTCGGCATCGTCGATGCGGGGCAGGTGAATATGGATGAAGCTCTCGCGCTTCACGCCAAGCCGCAGGGCCGCCGTGGCCTCGCCCACAAGGCGGACCAGGGCACCGCTCGCGTCGCGCTCCACGGCCAGGATCGGATGGGCCACGAGCAGCGGATCGTAACCCTGGTCGACGATCTCGGCCAGGGTCGAATCCAGCAGGAACGGCATGTTCTCGTTGACGATCTCCAGCACCGTCACGTCCTGGCGCCGGCCGTCGCGCTCGACCTCCACGTCGAGGAGGCGGACATCCGCGCCCTCGGCAGTGCGGGAGGCTTTGAGATGCTCGAAGGCTTCCGCCGCAAGGTCAGCCAAGGACTTGGGCGAGTAGAAGGCAAGATCCTCGGACGGCACCCGCCCATAGAGGTCGCGCACAAAGGTGGGAGGGGTGGCCTTGTGCCCGGCTTCCAGCACGGCGACGGCTTCGGCCGTCAACTCGCTTCCGCTGGTCGGTGTATCCAGCTTCATGCGCGTATCCTCTGATTGTCGTTGTTGCGGGAGCGTTGCCACAGAGCGGCAGGCGGCGCAAGGACAGCCTGCGAAGGTGCGCCGTGTAGGGTTAAGTTCTTGCCGCGCGCGCACACTTTAGGCTGCCTGAGCACCTTGAGACGAAAGATTCGTATCACCCCATTGCTTCATGGCCATGAGCACCGGTTCAAGACTCCGGCCGCGGGCCGACAGGGAATATTCGACTCTCGGCGGAACCTGGGCATAGACCCTGCGGACGATGAGCCCGTCGGCCTCGAGCTCGCGCAGCTGGTGCGTGAGCATGCGCTGCGTAACGTTGGGGATGAGCCGGCGCAGCTCGTTGAAGCGAAGCGTTCCGCGCAGGAGCTTGTACAGCACGACGATCTTCCACTTGCCGTCGATGAGGCTGAGCGTGCGCTCGACAGCGCATCCCTGGACCCCCGGAACCTTCGAAGACACCTTTGGCATTACGGTATCCTTTTTGACACTATGGGCTGTTTTTGTGCGTTCTTGCGCCCTCAGACACTATGCTCAACTATGGTTCTATAGCATCGGACCCAAAAGTGGAGGCCACTTTTGGGATCTATTCGATGCTTAGCTTTTAAAAGGCGCATCGTGTGGACCGGAAAGCCGGGTCCACTTTTCCGCACGATGCGCGAACAGGAGACAAGCCATGCGTGCCGTCGGCTACCACCAATCCCTTCCCATCGACCAGGATGCCTCCCTCATCGACGTCGAGCTGCCCCGGCCCGAGCCGGGCCCGCGCGATCTGCTCGTTGAAATCAAGGCTGTGTCTTTGAATCCCGTGGACACCAAGGTCCGCATGCGGGCCCAACCCGAGCCGGGCGGCGTGAAGGTACTGGGGTTCGATGCCGCCGGCATCGTGCGCGGGGTGGGCGCGGAGGTCTCCCTCTTCAAGGAGGGCGACGAGGTGTTCTATGCCGGGGCGATTACGCGTCAGGGCACCAATGCGGAATTCCATGTGGTCGACGAGCGGCTGGTGGGGAGAAAGCCCCAATCCCTCAGCTTCGAGGAGGCGGCCGCCCTGCCGCTCACCACGCTCACCGCCTGGGAGACCCTGTTCGACCGGCTGGACGTGAAGCGCCCGGTCAAGGGCGCGGCTCATGCTCTTCTGATCGTCGGCGCGGCCGGCGGCGTGGGCTCCGTGGCCCTTCAGCTGGCGCGCCACCTGACGGACCTGACCGTGATCGCCACCGCCTCGCGTCCCGAGACGCAGGCTTGGGCCAAAGAACTTGGGGCTCATCATGTGATCGATCATAGCCAGCCGCTGGCCGCTCAGGTGGAAGCCCTCGGCATCGGCGCACCGGCCTTCGTGTTCTCGATCACCCATACGGACACGCATTTTCCAGAAATCGCCAAAGCCATTGCGCCTCAAGGGCGCTTCGCGCTCATCGACGACCCGAAGGCGCCCCTCGACATCAGCCTCTTGAAAGGAAAGAGCGGGTCGATCCACTGGGAATCCATGTTCACCCGCTCGACCTTCCAGACCGCCGACATGGCACGCCAGCACGAGATTCT
The DNA here is from genome assembly GCF_014191055.1 of Microvirga lupini. Lineage (GTDB taxonomy): Bacteria > Pseudomonadota > Alphaproteobacteria > Rhizobiales > Beijerinckiaceae > Microvirga > Microvirga lupini_A. The sequence goes on along the minus strand of NZ_JACHWB010000008.1, from coordinate 103,034 downwards.
CACCGAGGCCTCGCGGCTGGTGGATGCAGGAACGATCAGGACGACACTCTCGGATGTGATCGGACCGATCAACGCGGCCAACCTCAAGCGGGCGCACGCGCTCATCGAGAGCGGCCGCACGCGCGGCAAGATCGTGCTGTCGGGGTTCTGAGGATCCTCCGATCCGCTTTTCGTCATCACGGCCTTGTGCCGGTGATCCCAATTGGAAGACGCAGCGCTCTTCACATTGGGATAGCCGGGACAGGCCCGGCCATAACGTGGAAGAGTATGAGCTCTTGCTCAATCGCTTCGCGAGAAAAGAAGGGTTCGCGATCCATCAGATCGCAAACCCTTGAAAAGAAAAGGCTGCCCCGTAAGGCAGCCCTGTGTCTCGACTGTTGTGGCCCGGCTCTCCAAACGACCCGGAGGGCTGGGGGGCTGACGTGTCCAGGCCATTCGATGAGCCGGGCCGTCGAGGCAACTTGAGTATTTACGGGGTTCAGTGCGGCTCCATTTCGGCGCGAATGAGGCAGGAATAAGATTTGCAAAGGAGGCGGTGATTCATTGTGTCCTGACGGGTTGATCCGTTAGCCGCCTCAGCCCATCATCAGGTGATGTTAACAGCCATGGGAGGCATCATGAGCGAAGGTGACATCGCAGAGCCGCTGCGCGGCGGCTTGGGCCAGGGCTCGGCCCATATCGTGCCCTTCCCCGCCGCGCCGAGACAGGTGTCCTTCGACCGCTCCGAGTTGCAGGCCATTCTCAACCTCTACGGCCGCATGGTGGCTGCCGGCGAATGGCGCGATTACGCCATCGACTTCATGCCGGACAAGGCCGTGTTCTCCATCTTCCGCCGCACGTCGGAAATGCCTCTCTACCGCATCGAAAAAGACCCGAAACTCGCCAAGAAACAGGGCGCGTATTCGGTTATCGTCTCGACCGGCCTGATCCTCAAGCGCGGGCACGAACTCGACCGCGTGCTGCGCGTGCTCGACAAGCCCAAGGTGGTGGCGAATTAGTTTGCAGGGATAGGTCGGGTCGGCGGCTCGCCCATTCCGCGTCCGAGCGGGCGCTGCATCAGCACGGTGGAGAGCCAGCGTCCGTGCTTGTAGCCGATGCCCTTGAGAATGCCGGCGGGCTCGAAGCCGAGGCTTCTGTGCAGACCGATGGAGCCGTGCGACTCCTCATCGCCGATCACCGCCACCATGAGCCTGAAATCCAGCGCTTCGCATTGCTCGATCAGCGCCACGAGGAGAGCGCGCCCGATGCCCTGGCCCTGTGCTGACGGCGCAACATAGATCGAGTCTTCAACCGTGGAGCGATAGGCAGGTCGTGTGCGGTAGGCGCCCGCATAGGCATAGCCAAGAAGCTCCCCCTCCCGCTCCGCCACGAGATAGGGATAGCCGCCTTTCAGAATGTCATCGCGGCGGCGCGTCATCTCGGCGTCTGCGGGAGGATCAAGCTCGAAGGATGCCGTGCCATGCGTCACCGCATGGGCATAGATCGCCGTGATGGCAGTGATATCGGTTTCGCGAGAAGGACGGATGACGAAGCTCATGCCCCTTCTCTAGACCATTTTCAGGTTGCCTTGGAAGTGGCGCGGGCTCGCCAGGGCTGTCTTTATTCCTTCCTCAGGATTAGCATGAAACATCATGAGAAGGGGTTGCGGGTGAACCAGCTCAGCCCAGGCGAAATGCAGCCGGCCGTCACATCCCGTGCGCAGAACTATGTCGTCTGGAGCGCGATCCTCGGCTCCAGCATGGTGTTTGCCGACGGGGCCATTGTGACCGTCGCGATCCCGCAGATGCGCGAGAGCCTGCAGGCGTCGCTGGCCGAGATGCAATGGGTCACCAATGCCTACGCGTTGACATTGTCCGCCTTCCTGCTCCTCGGCGGTGCGGCCGGCGATGCCTATGGTCTGCGACGAATCTTCATGATCGGCATCGCCTGCTTCGGCCTGACATCCCTGTGGTGCGGCCTATCGCAGTCCGCCGGGATGCTGATCGTGGCCCGGGCTTGTCAGGGTGTCAGCGGCGCCCTGCTGGTGCCGGGCTCCTTGGCGCTCATCAGCGCCCATTTCCCGCCGGATGCCCGGGGCAAGGCCATCGGCACCTGGGCGGCCGCGTCCGCCATCGCGGCGGCGCTCGGGCCGATCCTCGGCGGATGGTTGATCGATATCGGCCCATGGCAGGCGATCTTCTGGATCAACGTTCCGGTGGCCGTGCTGGCGCTCTGGCTCTGCTGGAGGCATGTGCCGGAAAGCCCGACCCTGGAAGATGCCACCATGGACTGGCTCGGCGCTGTCCTTGCGGTCCTGGGGCTCGGCCTCCTCGCCTATGGGCTGACGGCGCTTGGTGAACGGGATGCTCAGCGGAGCACCGCTCTCCTGCCGGCGATGACCGGCGCCGTGATCCTCGTCCTCTTCGTGCTTCACGAAAGGCACAGCGCCACCCCGATGATGCCGCTCGACCTGTTCCGCGTTCCCGCCTTCGCCAACGTCAATGCGCTGACCCTGCTGCTCTACTTCGCGCTCAGCGGGGCGTTGTTCTTCCTGCCCACGGTGCTGATCGAAGCCCATGGCTATTCCGCCGCGCGGGCAGGCTCTGTGTTCCTGCCGTTTACGCTCGTCATGGCCGTGCTCTCCCGCCTCGGCGGCGTCATGACCGACCGGTTCGGCACCCGCATGCTCCTCACGGTTGGGCCGCTCATCACTTCCTTAAGCTTCGCGCTTCTGGCCCCTGCCGTCGTCCATGGCGGCTACTGGCTCGCAGTCGTGCCGGTCATGGCCCTGATGGGCTTGGGGATGGGCATCACGGTCGCGCCCCTGTCGACCACGGTGATGAATGCCGCGCCCGACGACCGGATCGGCGTGGCCTCGGGAATCAACAACGCGATCTCCCGCGTCGCAGGCCTGATCGCCGTCGCCGGTCTCGGCGTCGTCGCCACTTTGGGATTCCAGTACGCCGCCTCTTGGGCCAGCCCGGAGATGGCGGATCTCTTCACGCAGGCGACCTTCGGCACCGCGCCGCCAATGTCGGTGTCGCCGTCCAATGGCGTGAGAGAGATCTATGCCACGGCCATGATCGGCGGGTTCGGCTTGGTCGCGCTGATCTGCGCCGCTGCGGCGGCGGTGAGCGCCTATTTCGGCTATCGTTGTGCAAGTGACTCGCCACCCCTTTCATTTGAGGGTTAACTGCGTCTGCTGGGGCCAAACTCTGACGGACGAGGTGAGCCATGGCCATGTATCTCACACGCTTCAGCTACACGCCCGAGACCTGGGCGCGCCTGATCGAGAACCCCGAGGACCGACGCGCGGCGGCGAGCTCGTATATCGAGTCGGTCGGGGGAAAGCTGCACGGATTCTGGTACGCCTTCGGCGAACACGATGGCTGGAATCTATGGGAGGCACCGGACAACGTGTCGATGGCGGCGGTCGTGCTCGCCATCGGAGCAGGAGGCGCGCTCCGTTCCACCGAGACGACAGTCCTCCTCAGCGTCGAGGAATTGATGTCAGCTCTCGGGAAGGCGAAGTCGGTCAAATACCGCCCGCCAGGATCCTAGAGCTCCGCTAAAACAAAAGCCCCGGCTTTTCGGCCGGGGCTTCGTGATCAAACGATCCGCTCGTCCTTACTCGTTGCGGTTGCCCACGAGAGCCAGGAGGAACTGGAACATGTTGATGAAGTCCAGGTACAGCGTCAGGGCGCCGAACACGGAGACCTTGGCGGCAGCCTCGGAGTCGAAGTTGCCGTACAGGTACATCTCCTTCAGCTTCTGCGTGTCGTAGGCCGTGAGGCCCGCGAAGATCAGCACGCCGATCACCGAGATGCCGAACTGCAGGGCGCTCGACGCGACGAAGATGTTCACGATCGAGGCCAGGATCAGGCCGACGAGGCCCATGATCAGGAACGAGCCCATGCCGGACAGGCTGCGGTTCGTGGTGTAGCCCCACAGCGACAGCGAGCCGAAGGCCGCGGCCGTGATGAAGAACACCTGGACGACGCTCGCGCCGGTGTAGCGGATGAGAAGCGTCGACAGCGAAGCACCCATCACCGCCGCAAAGGCGAAGAAGGTGCCGCGGGCAGCGGCCGCCGTCATCCGGTCCATCCGGAACGAGAAGAAGAAGATAAAGGCCAGAGGCGCCAGCGCCACGACCCACATCAGGGGCGAGCCATACAGGGTCGCGCCGAACTGGGTTAGGCCGACACCACCCATCCGGGCAACCGCTTGCGACGGATCGCTCGTGGTGGCCAGCATGTTGATGCCGAGCGCGACCAGGGCCGAGATGGCAAGGCCCAGGACCATGTTGTTGTAGACGCCGAGCATGAAGGCGCGCAGGCCCTGATCGACCTGAGCCGCCGTCCGGGCAAAGCCGGTGCCATAGGCGTTTTGGTTTTGCTCATACGGTTGCATCGAAGTCCTTTCCTCGCGGTATCCCGTTGTTCCCTCGAAGGGCTGGAAATCAGCCCTTGGCCGCCGCGTTTGTCGGCGACATGCAAAATATGAGGGGACGCCCCCTTTTCCGCAAGGGGCAAGGTCAAGCTTCAAATCTTCGTGAACCAAGAAAAATGAAGAGCAGAGTTGATGCTGCTCCTCATCAAGCTTTTCGCGCTCCTTTGTAACGCGACCGGCTGCGCGCCGCTTAAAGATTTCTTAAATACTGGGCCGGTTTTTGACTTAAGATACGCCAGGTTCCCGCCAGCCCTAATCCGACGCTCACCAGAACGGCCAAGGCTGAAGCCAAGATGGCGCCCGAGAGATCTAAGGTAAAGCTTAGGTTCATGACGCGGTCGACGATGAAATAGGCGGCGAGCGATCCTGCCAACAGGCCGAATACGGCGGTTGCGGCGCCTAAGAGACCGTATTCGAGCGCATAGGCCGAGAGCAGCCGGGTCCGGGTGGCGCCTAAGGTTTTCAGCACCACCGCATCGTAGAGCCGCGCCCGGTGGCCGGCGGCGAGCGCGCCTGCGAGCACCAGAAGGCTTGCGATCAACGCAATGGAGCTGGCGCCGCGAATCGCCATGACGAGCTGCGAGACCACGTCGTTGACGGCCTCCAGGGCATCCTTCACCCGCACGCTCGTGACCATGGGATAGGCCTGGGCGGAGCTGCGCAGGATTCTTGCATCGAGCGCCGCGTCGGAGCCGTTCGGGAAGGTGACGGTGGCGAGATGCGTGTGCGGCGCTCCCGCGAAGGCGTTGGGCGAGAACACCATGACGAAGTTGATGCCCATGGAACGCCATTCCACCTCGCGCAGGTTGGAGATCGTAGCGCTGATGTTGCGCCCCAGCACGTTGACGGTGATCTCGTCGCCGATCTTGAGGCCCAAGCCTTCGGCGATCTTCCGGTCGAAGGAGACCAGCGGCTTGCCGCGATAATCCTCCGGCCACCATTCGCCCTGGACGATCTTCGAGCCCTCCGGCGGCACCTTGGCATAGGTGATGCCGCGATCCCCCGAGAGCACCCAGACGATGTCCTCGCCAGCCTTGATCTCGGCCACGGGCCGCCCCCCCAGGGTCACGAGACGACCGCGCATCATCGGCACGCGCTCGATCTGGGCGTCGGACGCCTGCTGCTTCAGGAAGCTCTCGAAGGCATCGGCCTGCTGGTTCGGGATATCGAGGAAGAAGAAGCTCGGCGCCCGCTGCGGCAGGCTCTGCGTCAACTGGCGCGTCAGGTTGGTGTCGATGAGCGCCAGCGTGACCAGAAGCGTGATCCCGAGCCCCAGCGACAGCACCAGGGAGGGCGTGAGCGCACCGGGCCGGTGGATGTTGGCGAGCGCGAGCCGCGGTGCCGTCCTGCGGGGGCGCGGCAGGCGGCGGGCGAGTGCCATGATTCCCATGGCAACGAGCCGCAGAAGCAGGAACGACCCGGCGGCCGCACCCACGAACATCAGGGCAATCCGCCGGTCGTACGCCGCCAGCAGCGACAGGCCCACGAGCGCCACGACGGACAGCGCCAGCGCCGTCACATAGCGCTTGCGCGGCCAGCGCCGCTCCGGGTCGATCTGGTCGCGGAACAGGCCGGAGACCGGCACGTCATGGGCTCTCCCTAAGGGCGCGATGGCAAAGACCAGCGCGGTGAGCGCTCCATAGAGCAGCGCGATGCCGAGCTCGCTCCAGGCCAGCGTCGGCTGGATCGGGATCGGCAGGAGATGGCCGAACAGTCCGGTGATCACGAACGGCAGGGCCGCCCCGAAGGCGAGGCCGATGCCGATGCCCACGATGGCGATCAGCATCACCTGCGTCAGGTAGAGCATCACCACCTGACCGCCGGGAGCACCGAGGCTCTTGAGGGTGGCGATGGAGGCGCGCTTGCGGTCGACGAAGCCGCGCACCGCATTGGCGACCCCGACACCGCCCACGAGCAAAGCTGTGAGGCCGACCAGCGTGAGGAATTGGGTGAAGCGCTCGATGTTGCGGGCAAAGCGCGGATCGGCGTTGAGCCGCGTGCGGATGTTCCAGCCGGCCTCCGGCAGGACGCGGCCGGCCTCGGCCTCGATCCGGTTCAGGCCTTCTTCCGTCGATTGCTCGGGCGGCAGGGTGAGCCGGTAGGTCCAGCGTACGAGGCTGCCGGGCTGAACGAGGCCGGTGGCGGCAAGCGTTTCCTGCGAGAGCAGGAGACGCGGTCCGAAGCCGATGCCGTCGGCGATCTTGTCGGGCTCGGACACGAGACGCGCCCGCAGCTCCACATTGGCGGCGCCCACCGTCACCCGGTCACCCACCTTGAGGTCGAGCCGCGCGAGGAGCGCCGGATCCACCGCCGCTCCGAAGGCGCCGCCCCGCTCGGCGAAGAGCTCGGCGGGGGGAAGCTGCGGATCGGTTTCGAGGTCGCCGACCGTGGGATAGCCGGCGTCGACCGCCTTCATCTCCACGAGCCCGGAACCCTTGTCGCCCGCCACCGCCATGGCCCGCATGGTGGCAATCACGTTGACCCGGCCCTTCGATTCAAGGAACGCCCGCTCAGGTCCGGCCGCTTCGCGCTGGATCAGAGAGAAGGCCATGTCGCCGCCGAGAATGCGGCGTCCCTCGCGGGAAATGCCCTCCGTGAGCGACCGGGACAGGGACGAGACGCTGGCAATGGCCGCAACGCCCAGTGCAATGCAGGCGAGGAAGATGCCGAAGCCCTTGAGGCCTGCGCGCAGCTCGCGCAGCGCCAGGCGCAGCAGGAGCGGCAGGCGGGACGACGGAGAGCGCTTCTGCGGCGTGGCCGGAAGGGTGCCGTGCATGGGTTTTTCCTTACGCCACGGCGGAGGCGGCATCGGCCTCCAGCTGGCCAGAGCGCAGGCGCACCATGCGGTCGCAGAGGCGGGCGAGGTTGAGATCGTGGGTCACCAGAACCAGGGTGGCGCCGCGGTCGCGCTTGAGGGCAAAGAGCAGATCGACGATGGACCCGCCCGTGTTCTCGTCGAGGTTGCCGGTGGGCTCGTCGGCCACGAGGATGGCCGGATTAGGCACGATGGCGCGGGCAATCGCCACCCGCTGCTGTTCGCCACCCGAGAGCTGCGCCGGATAGTGATGGAGACGATGGCTAAGGCCTACGGCCTGCAGTTCGGCCTCAGCCCGCTCGAAAGCGTCGTCCTCCCCGGCAAGCTCCAGGGGCAGCGCCACGTTTTCCAGGGCCGTCATGGTGGGCACGAGGTGGAAGGACTGGAACACGATGCCGATGCGCCGGCCCCGGAACCGCGCCAGCGCATCCTCGTCGAGGCCCGACAAATCGGTGCCGTCGACGACGACCTTTCCCGAATCGGGGCGCTCAAGGCCGGCCATGGTCATGAGCAGGGTCGACTTGCCCGAGCCTGAAGGACCGACGAGCCCCACCGCCTCGCCTTTGGGGATATCGAGGGAGATGCCCTTGAGGATATGCACCCGCGCGGCCCCGCGCCCGAGGCTCAAATCGACATCGTGCAGCGCGATGGCCTTGTCCTGCATGCCCGTTCACCCGATCTGTTGGAAACTTGAAATTTTCCCGGTTCTAGTCCGGCAGATATGGGAAGCCTATCGATGAAGCGCCAATCCGGCCCATTCATGACGATCATTTTTGCGTGTGCGGCGGCGCTTGCCGCCATGATCGCCCCTCTTCCGGCCACTCAGGCGCAGAGCCAGCCGATCCGCCTCGTGGCCCTGGGCGACAGTCTGAGCGCAGGCTATGGCCTGCCGCAGGAGGCCGCCTTCCCGGTGGTGCTGGAGCGGGCGCTCAAGGCCAAGGGGTACAAGGTGGAAGTCGCCAATGCAGGCGTCTCCGGCGATACCACCTCCGGCGGCCTCGACCGGCTCGATTGGTCGGTTCCCGACGGCACCGATGGGGTGATCCTGGAACTCGGCGCCAATGACATGCTGCGCGGGCTCGACCCGGCGCTCGCCCGCAAAAACCTGGAAGCCATCGTCGAGCAGCTTAAAAGCCGCAACATCCCAGTCATGCTGGCCGGCATGTATGCCTCGCGCAATCTCGGGCCGGACTACGTGCAGAAGTTCGACAGCGTGTATCCGGACATTGCGAAGAAGCACGACCTTGTGCTCTACCCGTTCTTTCTGGACGGAGTCGCCGGCGAGCGGTCCCTCAACCTGCCCGACGGCCTGCACCCGACGGCCAAGGGCGTAGAGATCATCGTCGAGCGCATCCTGCCCACCGTCGAGAGCTTTCTCGCCCGTCTTGCCCAGCGCTGATCCCGGTCGGCGCCCCCTTCCTGCCTGAACGCGGCGGCGATTACCGTCGTGAGGAGCTTATGCCTATGGAATACCGCCGCCTCGGCCGCACGGACCTCAATGTCAGCCTCATCTGCCTTGGCACGATGACCTGGGGCCAGCAGAACACGGAGACCGATGGTCACGCGCAGATGGATTATGCCCTCGACCAGGGCGTCAACTTCTTCGACACCGCCGAGCTCTATTCGATCCCGCCCCGCGCGGAGACCCAAGGCTCGACGGAGCGGATCATCGGCTCCTGGTTCAAGTCCCGCGGCACCCGCGACAAGGTGATCCTCGCCTCAAAGGTGGTGGGGCGGTCCGACAACACTTGGTTCCGCGACGACGGCTCCAAGGCGGAGCTGTCGCGCAAGCAGATCGAGGAGGCGGTGAACAAGAGCCTCAAGCGGCTCCAGACCGACTACATCGACCTCTACCAGATCCACTGGCCCGACCGGCCCATGCCCTGGGGCTCGAATCCGACGATCTTCCGCCATCAGGACGGCCCCTCCCATCCCATCGCCGAGACGGTCGAGATCATGACCGACCTGGTGAAGGCAGGAAAGATCCGTCATTTCGGCCTCTCCAACGAGAGTGCCTGGGGCACCATGACCTTCCTCAAGCACGCGGACGCCAAGGGACTGGCGCGGGTGCAGTCGATTCAGAACGCCTACAACCTCCTCAACCGCACCTATGAGGTGGCTCTGGCCGAGGTGACGATGCATGAGAACGTGAGCCTGCTCGCCTATTCGCCGTTGGCTCAAGGCTATCTCACGGGCAAGTATCTCGACGGCGCACGCCCGGCCGGCGCACGCACGACCCTGTTCGAGCGCGGCCAGCGTTACGAGAACCCGACCGCCGAGGCGGCGATCCGCAAGTACATCGCGCTGGCCAAGGAATTCGGCCTCGACCCGGCCCAGATGGCACTGGCCTTCGTCAACTCCCGCGCGTTCGTGACGTCCAACATCATCGGCGCCACCTCCATGGAGCAGCTGAAGACGGACATCGCCTCCATCGACGTCACGATCACGCCGGAACTGGAGAAGCGCATCGACGCCATCCACGTCGAGCACTGCAATCCGTGTCCGTGACGACACCCCGGTGTCATTCCCGGCCGGAGCGTAGCGGAGGGGAAGGGAATCCATAGCGCTGCGGATGATCGTGGATCCCCTTCCCGGTCCTACGGACCGCCGGGGATGACACCTGAGGATCCGGAACAAACCCCTCGCACCAATCGTCTGAATCGACATCAGCAACCTCGGGAGGTGCCGCATGCCACGCCTGTTCACCGGCATCGAGATTCCGCCCGAGATCGCCTTGGCGTTGTCGAGCTTTCGCGGTGGGCTTCCCGGTGCACGCTGGATCGACCCTGAGAACTACCACCTGACCCTGCGCTTCATCGGCGATATCGATGAGCGCATGGCCGACGATGTCACGTCGATTCTCGGCGAGAGGCGCCAACGGGCTCCGGTCACCATCACTATCGATGGGCTCGACAGCTTCGGCGGGGGAAAGCCTCGGGCGGTTTTCGCCCGAACCTCCGGCAACGGCGAGCTGAACGAGCTGCAGGCGGAGCAGGAACGCCTCCTACGCCAGGTCGGCCTGAACCCTGAGACGCGCAAGTTCACCCCGCACATCACCCTGGCGCGCCTGAAACACGTCTCACCTGTCGATGTGGCGGATTACATCGCAACCCGCGGCCACTTTCCCAGGCTCACCTTCACGGCCGACCGGTTCGTGCTCTACTCGTCCCGCGCCTCCGTGGGCGGTGGGCCCTACGTGATCGAGGCGGCTTATCCCTTAAGCTAGGCCTCGATCTCCTGATGCAGGCCTGTTACAGCCTGCTCATGGCGTCTCTTATCTTCATCACCCATCCGGAAGTCGTCATCGATCCAAGCCAACCGATCCCCGAATGGCCTCTGAACGCCATTGGGCGCGCCCGCATGGAGCGGTTCGTGGATCTGCTCGCAGACCGCAACGTCACGGCCGTCCATGCCAGCACGGAGCGCAAGGCCACGGATGGTGCCGCGATCGTGGCCGAGCGGCTCGGACTTTCCTACAAAGCGCACGACGATCTCGGCGAGAACGACCGCTCGTCCACGGGCTTCATCGCCCCGCCGGAATTCTGGACGGTGGTGCGTGAATTCTTCGGGCGGCCGCACGAGAGCATTCGCGGCTGGGAGCGCGCCATCGACGCGCAGACACGGATCGTGACCGCCGTCGGCAGAATCCTGCGGGAGGACCAGACCTCCGGTGACATCGTAGTCGTCTCCCACGGCGCCGTCGGCTGCCTGCTCACCGCTCATCTGCAGCAGGTCGAGATCGGGCAGGAAAGCCGCCCGCAGCATCCCGGCGGCGGATGCTTCATCGTCATCGATCGCAGCACGTTCACGCTGACGCAGGACTGGCGCGCGATCGAGGACGGGTTCGCAGTTTGAGTGTGCACCAGAATCCCCATTGTCATTCCGGGCTCGCCTTCGGCTTGTCCTGAGGATGACACTGCCGCTTTTCACACTTGCATCCGTCATGTCTTGGGAATAGCCCCTCTCACGACACCAGGACTGAACCGATCCCATGATCTCCAACCGCATCGCGCAACTGGCGCCGGGCGTTGCCCTTTGCGCAGCGATTGCGTTCGCCGCCATGGGTCTCCAGTGGATCGAGGAGCATTGGACCGGCCGGCCCTGGCTTGAGGCTCTCGTCATCGCGATTCTGCTCGGCACTATTGTTCGAACCCTATGGAGCCCTGACAGGCGCTGGGCTCCCGGCATCGGGTTTTCCGCCAAAACCCTGCTCGAGATCGCCGTGATGCTGCTTGGCGCTTCGATCAGCTTCCAGGCGGTGCTCGATGCGGGCCTTGGCCTCATCCTGGGCATTGCCGTCGTGGTGGTCCTGGCCCTTGGCGCCGGCTATGCCATCGGGCGGGTGCTCGGCCTGCCGAAGCGCATGGCGGTGCTGGTGGCTTGCGGCAACGCGATCTGCGGCAACTCGGCGATTGCGGCGGTTGCGCCAGTGATCGGCGCGAGACCTGCGGATGTGGCCTCCTCCATCGCCTTCACGGCCATTCTGGGCGTGATCGTCGTGCTCGCCCTGCCCGTGCTGGTGCCGCTCATCGGCCTGTCGATGACGCAGTACGGCGTGCTGGCGGGCTTGACCGTTTACGCCGTGCCGCAGGTGCTCGCCGCCACGGTGCCGGTCGGCCTTGTGAGCACACAGCTCGGCACCCTCGTGAAGCTCGTGCGTGTGCTGATGCTGGGTCCGGTGGTGATCGCGCTATCGGTCGTGGTAGGCCGACAGGCGGAAGGAGCGAAACCAAGCCTTGCTTTTGGCCGGCTTGTGCCTTGGTTCATCATCGGCTTCCTAGGCCTCGCACTGCTGCGCTCCCTCGGTGCCATTCCCGAGGCGCTCCTGCAGGTCGTGATGCCGACTGCAACTCTTCTCACAATCATCTCGATGGCGGCCCTGGGGCTTGGCGTGGATCTCAAGGTGCTGGCTAAGGTCGGCGGGCGGGTGACGCTCGCCGTGACGCTTTCTCTTCTGGTGCTGATCGCGATCAGCCTGGGGCTCATCCGGCTGCTCGGCATCGCGTGATGCCCTTGAAACTGTGCGTTGCGGCGTCATCACTAGAGCATCGTGCGGACCCAGCGGGCCGCGCTAGCGAAAAGTGGCCCCGGTTTTCCGCTCCGAACGATGCTCTCATTCATGGAGGAAGCATCGGATGGACCCCAAAAGTGCAAATCCACTTTTGGGTTCGATGCTTTAGGAGACATGTTTTCTCAAGGTGAGACCGCCGATGCCCCGATTATCCGATTCTGAGCGCCAGGAACTGCTGCCCGCCCTCGACGGCTGGGCGATGGTCGAAGGCCGCGACGCGATCACGAAGCGCTATGTCTTCGACGATTTCAGCGCGGCTTTCGGCTGGATGACCCGCGTGGCGCTCGCCGCCGAGGCGATGAACCACCACCCCGAATGGTCGAACACCTACAACCGGGTCGAGGTCACCCTCGCGTCCCATGATGCCAAGGGCCTCACGCGTCGCGATGTCGAACTCGCGCAGCGCATGGACCAGATGGCCGCCGGGCTGACGAAGAGGTAGGCCATGGCTGAGCCCCGCATCCTGACGGGCGGCTGCGCCTGCGGCCAGCTGACGTTCCAGACTCAAGGCGAACCGAAGCGCGTTGGCCTGTGCCATTGCATGACCTGCCGCAAGATCAGCGGCGCGCCCTTCAACGGGTTCGTGATCTACCCTGTCGATCAGGTGACGATCACGGGTGAAACGAAGACTTGGTCTGCCACGCCGGAATCCGAGCGCTGCTTCTGCCCCGTCTGCGGCTCGCAGGTGTTCGACCGGGATGCGGGCGACGAGATCGAGATCAAGCTCGGCGCCTTCGACGAGCCGAACCTGTTCACGCCCACCTATGAAGCCTGTGCCAAGCGCCGCGAGCGCTGGCTCTGCATCTCGGATGTCAGGAGCCTTACTGAGCATCGGGGCAAGGTTGCCTGAGGACTATCGTCACTCAAAGATCATACTCTCTATCAATAGAATATTTTCTTGAATTGTTGAGATATCTTGGCTTCTCACTCTCTATTTAGAGAGTAATTAAATTTAGAGAGTAATTAATACGATTATATTCCAAAATTTACTCTCTTTTCTGTGTTGTTACAATATTAAAGAACATTTTCTGCAATTTCAACTTGACTGAATCCCACTATCATCATTTAATGTAACTTTGTTGCTAATTATGCAATGCTTTATGAAGTTATGAGCAATCCAATGGCAAAATCGATCCTCACACCCAAGAAGATAAAGCCGACTCAAACACCGCCGGAACCCGAGAAATTCAGCATCGTCATGGACGGCACTGACGGAAAGGACGTGCTGTTTGCAACCCGCGGTGACGACACCATCAATGGCGGCGCAAACAACGACCTTCTCTTCGGTCTCGGCAATCGCGGCGGAGCCGACGGTCACGACAAACTCTATGGAGGCGCCGGTAACGACACGCTCATCGGCGGTCCTGGCAACGACCTGCTCGATGGCGGCGAGGGCATCGATACGGCCGCTTTGTCGACCGATACAGTCATGTGGATGCCTCGAAGCGGCGCCCGGGTGGACTTCGCCCTCACCGGCGCTCAGAACACGCGCGTCGGCACGAAGACCTTCGTGTCGATCGAGAACCTGATCGGCACTCTCAAGGCCGATACGCTCAAAGGCAACGATGTCGACAACAGCTTCTTCGGTGACGCAGGCCGCGATACGCTCTGGGGCCGGGCCGGCAACGACGTGCTGGATGGTGGCATCGGCAACGACCTGCTCAACGGCGGCGATGGCGACGACCTGCTGACGGGTGGGCTTGGCAACGATCGTCTCACCGGTGGCAGCGGCAGTGACACCTTCGCCTTCGCTCTCAAGTCGGCGAAGAGCCGCAGCAACATCGATACCATCACTGACTTCGCGGCAGGGCAGGACAAGATCAGCTTGCTGGGGCCTGGCCTCAGCAGCTCCAAAGAGGGTGGCTTCCTGGCCGAAAAGGCTTTTCACATCGGAGCCCTGGCCCGCGATGCGGACACCCGCATCTTCTACAATGTGGACAACGGGAAGCTCTATTTCGATGCCGATGGCACGGGAGCCCAGGCCGCCATCCAAGTGGCGAAGCTCGGCAAGGGCCTCAACCTGACTCATGCTGACTTCGTGCTATAGTCACCACCGCTGGAGCGGGCGGGCTGTCACAACGACAGCCTGCCTATGAATGCTGACTTACTTCGGCTGCATGCGCAGCGCCCCGTCGAGGCGGATGCCTTCGCCGTTGAGCATGTCGTTCTCGATGATCGCCTTGACGAGATTCGCATATTCCTCGGGGCGGCCGAGACGCGACGGGAACGGCACGTTGGCTTCCAGGGCCTTGCGGTAATCCTCGGCAATGCCTTCAAAGAGCGGCGTGTGGAACAGGCCCGGCATGATGGTCATCACCCGGATGCCGAAGCCCGAGAGATCGCGCGCGACGGGAAGCGTCAGGCCCAGCACGCCGCCCTTGGAGGCGGAATAGGCCGCCTGCCCGATCTGCCCGTCCTGAGCCGCCACCGACGAGGTGTTGACGATGACGCCGCGCCCGCCGTCCGGCGTCACGGGATCGAGGCCCGCCATCGCGGCGGCGCATTTCGAGATCATCGCATAGGTGCCGATCAGGTTGATCTCGACGGCGCGGCGGAAGCTCGCGAGATCGTGCGGGATCAGCTCGCCGGTCTCGCGCTTCTTCGAGACCGTGCGCTTGCCCGGCGCAATGCCAGCGCAGTTGACGAGGATGCGCTCGATGCCGTTCGCGGCCCGGGCCTGAGCCAGCGCCGAATCGATGGACGCCTCGTCCGTCACGTCGGCCCGGCAGAAGACCGCGCCGATTTCCTTGGCAACCTGCTCGCCGCGCTCGGCGTTCATATCCAGAATGGCCACCTTCGCGCCGCTGGCAGCAAGCATGCGGGCCGTGGCCTCGCCGAGGCCCGAAGCGCCTCCGGTGACGACGGCTGCCATCAATTTGTCGAGCTTCATCGCTTTTCTCCCTGTGTCGGGACACGTCTTACGGTATCCTCGACGGAACGGGAACGCAGACCATGGAAGGAACAGACCGGATGAGCGAACCCTTCATGAAGCCTTTCTCCAAGGCCGAGATGGAGGCCATGCGCCAGGCGACTCGCGACGAGGAGGGCCTCAAGCGCCGCTTCTGGCAGAAGTTCAAGCACGTCGCGGGCAAGATCCCCTTTGCGGAGGATCTCGTGGCCGCCTTCTACTGCGCCACCGACCCGTCGACCCCCAGCCGCGTGAAGCTGATTCTCCTGGGCGCCATCGCGTATTTCGTATTCCCGACCGACGCGATCACGGACCTTCTGCCCCTGATCGGCTTCGCCGACGATGCCGCCGTGCTCGCCGCAGCCATCACGCAGGTCGCCGGCTCAATCACGGAAGAGCACAGGGAGAAGGCGAGAAAGACCTTGGCCGAGACGCAGGAGTGAAAGCTCAGCGACAGTGCTGTGCCGCGAAGCCGAAAGAGAATATATACTTATTGCAATGTTACTGCATGTCGATATAAGTGATTCCCGTTAGCAAGAAAGTGATTTCAACTCCTCCGGCATTTCAAAAACGAACAAGCTTTGAAGATTACTGAACGGGTCGCTCAGGCGGCCCTTTTTATTGGGCTGCGGTTCAGCCGGAACAGACATTCTTGAAGCAACCGCCACGTTTCGACGCATCGCCAATGTCCCGGCACCGTCCTAACGGAGATGGTGAAAAGTTCTTAACCATCCGCCTTTATGGTCCGCCCCATGATTCCTGCATCTTTCCAGCGCGGCATCGCCGCGGGCATCCTTTCCGCCCTCGTCGTCATCGGCACCGGACCTGCAGCCCTGGCTCAGGCCCAGCGTTCGACGCAGCCTTCGACCCGTTCTGCTCCGGCTAAGCCTGCCGCCAAGCCGGCAGCCAGCGCGGCCAAGCCGTCTCCCGCCAAAACGACACCGGCCAAGTCGACGCCCGCCAAGCCTGCCGCAGCGGCAGCGGCCGGAGCGGCGGCGGCCGCCACCGCGGCCAAGCCGGCCCGGGCCGCAAGTCCCGGCGGTTCGCTTGTCACCTCCTATGGCGACTGGGAGGTCTACATGGCCCAGAGCGGCCGCTCGAAGATCTGCTATGCGCTGAGCCGCCCGAAGGACTGGACGCCCAAGGGCGTCAGCCGCGATCCGGCCTATCTCTTCGTCTCCTTCCGGCCGGCTGAGAACGTGAAGAACGAAGTGGCGTTCGAGTTCGGCTTCACGGCTAAGGAGAACGGCCCAGCCGAAGTCTCCGTGGGTAACACGTCCTACGCCCTCGTGGCCAAGGCCACCAACGCCTGGTTGAAGAACCCGGCCGAGGAAGGCCAGGCCATCGCCACCATGGCGAAGAGCGGCACCATGACGGTGAAGACGCAGTCGGCCCGCGGCTCGAACCTGACCGACCGCTATTCCCTCAACGGCTTCACCAAGGCCTTGGAGCACGCCCGTAAGGAATGTGCCTCGTAAGGCCCTTGCACGGTTGAAAATCGATCCTTCTATGAGCATCTCCGGGCCTGAGGCCCGGATTTTGCGTTTCGACGCTCACTTTTCCGGCGCAATCGTGTTATAAGACCGCCGAACTCCCAACAACGAAGGCATGATCTCCTATGGCGACGGTGCTCGACATCGCCAAGCGCAACCCCAATGCGGCTCCTGTTGCCGTGAGCGATGCCGCGCGCGCGGCCGGGTTCATCGAAAAGACCGCGGAACTGACCGTCGCGGCGGGAGCTGCCCCCGGCGGCGCCTCGCTCGTCGGCCTCACCCGCGACCAGCTGAAGGACTCGCTTAGCCAGATCGGCGTGCCGGAGCGCGAGCTCAAGATGCGTGTGGCCCAGCTCTGGCACTGGATCTATTTCCGCGGCGCCAGGGATTTCGCCGAGATGACCAATATGGGCAAGGAGCTGCGCACGAAGCTGGCAGCCGCCTATACGCTCGCCCGTCCGCAGGTGGTCTCCGAGCAGGTCTCGAAGGACGGTACCCGCAAGTGGCTGATCCGCATGGCCTCTACCGGCCCCCTCGACAAGGGCGCGGAGATCGAGTGCGTGTATATTCCGGAGGTCGACCGCGGCACGCTCTGCGTGTCGAGCCAGGTCGGCTGCACGCTCACCTGCTCCTTCTGCCACACAGGCACCCAGCGCCTCGTGCGCAACCTGATCTCGGCCGAAATCGTGGCTCAGCTCATCGTCGCCCGCGACTCCATCGGCGACTGGCCCGGCGCAACCCCGCCGGAAGGCGCCTTCGTTCCCAGTGACGGTGGACGCTTCGTGTCCAACATCGTGTTCATGGGCATGGGCGAGCCGCTCTACAACACCGACAATGTGGTCGCCGCCATCGACGTGATGTCGGACGGCGAGGGCCTGACCCTCTCGCGCCGGCGCATCACCGTCTCCACCTCCGGGGTCGTGCCGCAGATGGAGCGCCTCGGGGCCGAGGCCAACACCATGCTGGCGATTTCGCTCCACGCCGTGCGCGACGAGCTGCGCGACGAGCTGGTGCCGATCAACCGCAAATACGACATCAAGCAGCTGCTCGATGCCTGCCGGGCCTATCCCGGCCTGTCGAACGCGCGCCGCATCACCTTCGAATACGTGATGCTGAAAGGTGTGAACGACTCGGACGCCGACGCCCGCAAGCTCGTCCAGCTGCTGAAGGGCATTCCGGCGAAGATCAACCTGATCCCCTTCAATCCCTGGCCCGGCTCCAAATACGAGTGCTCGGACTGGGAACGGATCGAGCGCTTCTCCGAGATCGTATTCCGGGCCGGCTATGCCTCGCCCGTGCGCACCCCCCGCGGCCGCGACATCCTGGCCGCCTGCGGCCAGCTCAAGAGCGAGACCGAGAAGCTGCGGGCCCGCGCCCGCATGATGGCCGAACAGGGCATCGGCGCCGAGGGCGTCTACGCGGTGGGGATCGGGGAATAACTCCTGCTGATGAGGCCGGCGGATTCGCCGGCCTTTTCATGTCACCGCGCGCGGGTCGTCGTTCTTTCCGCCCGTTTCTCCGCCGTCATGGCGGATGATGCTGATCCGGCCGTCGCCTTCGATGAAGGCCTTCTTCACATCGGACGGATCGTCGATGCCCTGCTGGCGCAGCTGGCTCATGAGCTCCTCGACCGTGATCATCTCCTGGCGCATGTTCCGGCGCAGAAACTGTCCATCCCTGATCAGCTGCAGCGGCGGCGGACGGGTGAAGCGCTGGATGAAGGGGACGTGGTAGCCGAGCCAGTCGATGGCGAAGTTCCAGAATACGATGGTGAGAACGAGGAGCACGCCTTCGGGAATCGACTTGTACTCGTGCGCCATGGCGTTCTGGGCCGCATCGGCGATGAGCACGATGACGAGCAGATCGGCGATCCCGATGACGCCCGATTGCCGTTTCATGAAGAAACGCAGGATCGTGAACAGCACGATGTACATGATCGTGCCCCGGGCGACGATCTCCAGAAGAGAATGCTCCGGCACGAACATGGCGGCCCAATCGACGTCCATGACCCCTCCCTTGCGGTTCAGCTTGGAAACTAGGGCTCGGGACGGAGACGGCCATTCTCGGGCCACGCTTGGGAAAGCTTTCCGGAAAGCCTCGTGCTATAGACGGCCCATGATCCGCTGGCTCATCCTCATTCCCTTCGCGCTCCTCATCGCCGTCGGTGCGAGCGGCACGTTCTTCCTCGTCGCCTCGGTGTTCGATCCGGTGATGGCGCTGCTGACCGGCGACACGCTCTTCGTCGGCTTCTGGTCGCTGATCGATGCGGTGTTTGCGGCCGAGGATCCCGGCCCTATCGTGGAGGACGCGTTCCTGGCCGTCGGCCGGATCATGTTCACGCTGCTGATCTTCCCTCCGCTGCTGGTCGCCATCGTCAGCGAGGTGCTGGGGATGCGCAGCCTTCTCTGGCACATGCTCGCCACCGGCATATTGACGGCGGCGGTGCCGTGGATCCTGCGCGGACAGGCGCGGATCGCCAGCCCAGAGGAGCTGCATGTGAGCTTCGTGCTGGGGCTTACCGGCGCCGTCGCCGGTTTCGTCTATTGGGCGATCATCGGCGGGCGCGAGCCGAGACGGTCCGAGCCTACCGCGCCGTCGTCAGGATCTTGACGGCGAAGACCGAGAACAGGCCGGCGAAGGAATAATCGATCCCGCGCATGAACCTCGGGTGGCCGCGCAGGAGCGAGATCACCTTGTCGGCGCCCAGGATCATGAGCGCGCCCATCGGGGTGTTCAGCGCGACGAAGTAGAGGCCGAGGAACAGCAGCTTGTCGGCCGCATGCGGATCGCTCGCGTCCACGAATTGCGGCAGGAAGGTCACGAAGAACAGCACCACCTTGGGGTTCGTGAGATTGATGCCCACTCCCATGAAGAAGGTCTTCCAGAACGAGACCTCCGCCCGGGTCTCCTCCTTCACATTCAGAGCCGAACCGTGGCGCACGGCATCGAACGCCATCCAGAGCAGGTAGAGCGCGCCGACGATCTTCAGCACGGTGAAAGCGGTCACGGAAGCCGCCAGGAGGGCCGAAAGCCCCAACGCCGCGAGCAAGGTATGGATGCAGCATCCCGCCGTTGCGCCCAGCATCGAGGCCATGCCGGCCTTGCGCCCGCCCGCCATGGTCTTCGCCAGGAACAGGCTCATGTCGGGACCCGGCGTGATGAAAAGCAGGATCGCCGCCACCGTGTAGGCGAGGAGAGTGCTTGTGTCAGGCAGGAAGGTCATGGGGCGATTCCGGGCGAAAACGGCAAGATCATGCCTCAATCCGGTGTGCACGGCCACCCCAAAGCCGCTTGTTGAAACGCCGCCCCTGCTCCATGTGTTGATCCGGGTGGGGTAAGAAGAACCCAGAAGATCGCGAAAAGGACCGACATGACCGCATTGCTCTCAGCCGCCCGGATCCGCTTGGGCCTCATGGGCCTGATCCTGGCGTTCGGATTGTCGGCCTGCGGCATCAACAACGTCCCGACCCTGGAGGAGCAGGCCAAGGCAGCCTGGAGCGAGGTACAGAACCAGTATCAGCGCCGGGCCGATCTCATTCCCAACCTCGTCGAGACGGTAAAGGGCTTCGCCCAGCAGGAGCGCGAAGTGCTGACCCAGGTGACCGAAGCCCGCGCCCGCGCCACGCAGGTGCAGGTCGATGCCTCCACCGTCACGGACCCCGAAAAATTCCGTCAGTTCCAGGAGGCGCAGAACCAGCTCTCCGGGGCGCTGGGCCGGCTGCTCGCCACCGTCGAACGCTATCCGGAGCTGAAATCCAACGCCAACTTCCTGGCCCTGCAGTCGCAGCTGGAGGGCACGGAGAATCGCATCGCCGTTGCCCGGCGCGACTACATCTCATCCGTGCAGGCCTACAACACGGAGCTGCGCACGATCCCCGGACGCTGGATCGCCGGCATTCTCTACCCCGAAGCCAAGCCCATGGAGACCTTTGCCGCGACTGCCGGATCGGACCGCCCGCCGCCAGTGAAATTCTGACGGTATGTCAGGCGCGTTGTCTTTCCGCTTGCGTGAGAGGGAGAGCCGGGCGGCGCTCCTCATCGCCCTGCTCCTCCTCTTCTCCCTCCCTGCCCTCGCTCAGACTTTCCCACCGCTGACCGGCCGCGTGGTCGATGCAGCGGGCCTCCTGAAGCCCGAAGAGCGGGCGGCGCTGGAGGCGAAGCTCAAGGCGCATGAGGACAAGACCACGGACCAGGTGGTGGTCGCGACCCTGCGCTCGCTGGAGGGGTATGAGATCGAGGATTACGCCAACCGCCTGTTCCGGCACTGGCAGATCGGCCAGAAGGACAAGGACAACGGCGCCCTGCTCCTGGTGGCGCCGCAGGAGCGGAAAGTCCGCATCGAGGTGGGCTACGGGCTTGAGGGCGCCCTCACCGACGCCCTTTCGAAGGTCATCATCACCACGGCCATCGCGCCCCAGTTCCAGAAGGGCAATTTCGCGGGCGGCATCGAAGCGGGCGCCGATGCCATCCTGTCGATCCTCACGGGCGATGCGGAAGAATGGCAGCGCCGGGCCCAGGTGCGTGAGGACAACACCACCACCATCGATCCCGTTATCGCCTTTATCATCCTGTTGATCCTGTTCTTTCTGATCTCGCGCCTGATGGGCGCGGGCCGCAGGCAGGGGATCCGGCGAGGCCGCCATGGTCCGTGGATCGTCACCACCGGCGGGTGGGGCGGCGGTGGCTGGTCGGGTGGCGGTGGTGGAGGATGGTCCGGCGGGGGAGGCTTCTCGGGAGGAGGCGGCTCGTCGGGCGGCGGTGGCGCTTCGGGGAGCTGGTAGATGATTTCAGCCAAGGAGCAGGCCCGACTGGCCGGCGTGATCGGGGACGTGGAGGACGAGACCTCCGGCGAGATCGTTCTCGTGATCGCCGAGCAGGCCGGGCACTACCGCGCCGTCCCGCTGCTCTGGGCGATGCTCGCGGCGCTCGTCACGCCCTGGCCGCTGATCTGGCTGACCGGCATCGGCACCTCGCGCATCTTCCTGATCCAGCTCGCGGTGGCGCTCACTTTAAGCCTCGTCCTCTCCTGGCCGAAGCTGCGCTTTGCCCTGGTGCCGCGCTCCCTCAAGCATAACCAGGCCCATGAGGCGGCCTCGCGCGAGTTCCTGCGGCGTGGAATGACCCGCACGCGGGGGAAGACCGGCGTGCTGATCTATCTGGCCCTTGCCGAGCGCCATGCGGAGATTCTGGCCGATACAGGCGTGGCGGACCGCGTCGATCCGGGGATCTGGGCCGGCATCGTCGCGGACCTGACGGCAGCGATCCGCAACGGCCGGATGATCGAGGGGCTGGAGCAGGCCCTCCGGCGCACGGGCGCGATCCTGGCCCGGCACGCCCCTCCCCGCCTCGACGACGTGGACGAGCTGCCCAACAAGGTCATTCTGCTGGATTAGAGCGTCGGATGGATCCCAAAAGGGCCTTCCACTTTTGGGGCCGATGCTACAGACCCGGCCCCTTCGCCGCGCCAAGGATAAGACCGGGCCGGGCCGCGTCCGTGCCTTGGAGGAGCACCACATAGGTGTCGCCGCCCTGGCGGGCCATGTCGAGCGGCACCTGGAAGCGAGCGGAACCGCCGCGCCACTCGCCGACCCGGTTCAGGCCGCGCACCACATTCGCGTAGGTGATCGTCTTGCCCTTGTTCTCACCGCGTTCGATCGGCACCGTCTGGGATTTCAGCACCGGCAGGATCCAGATTTCGGCCTCCCGCTGTGTGGTGTCCGGGGTCTCCTCGATGGCGATCGAGACCGTGCCGTTCTGTTCGTTCAGGACGACGTTCACCGGCAGGGTCCTGCGCCCCTTGGTGGTGACCTGGATCGCCTTCTCGATCTGCGCCCGGTCGGACCCGATGGAGGATTTCTTGCCGTTGACGATCATCTGCGGCGTGAAGACCTGCCGGTCGTTGCGGGAATGGGCATAGGCCTTCTGGCGCTCGGTGAAGGCCACGTGGGCAAGGGTATCCTTCCAGCCGAGATAATCCCAGTAATTCACCGGCAGCGACAGGGCGACGATATCGGACTGGCGGGAATATTCGACCAGAAGCTCGTCCGCCGGCGGGCAGGAGGAGCAGCCCTGGCTCGTAAAGAGCTCGACCACCGCGCGTGGTGGTTCTGCCAGAGCGGGCTGCAGGAACGCGGCCAATCCAAGAGCCGCCAGCGTCAATCTCAATCGGAACACCATGATGCCGCCATCGAACACGAATTCCGCCTCAAGGTGAACTCACGTTACCTTGAGCGCCAGCGCATCGTGCGAAAAAGTGGATCCAGTTATTCGCTGATGCGGCCCTTCGGGTCGCGCACGACGATGCGCATTTCAACGATCGGAGCATCGGATCAGATCCCAAAAGTGGATTCCACTTTTGGGTCCGATGCTTTGGCAGGCACCCGCCAGCGGCGATGCATCCACAGCCACTGCTCAGGATATTCCTTCACCCATTCCTCCACCACCGAGGTCATGGCCTGCATGGCGCCCTGCACGTTGATCTGGCCATCCGGATCGCGAGGCAGTTCCAGAGGCGGCGTGAGCTGGAGGCGGAAGCGATGGTTCGGCAAACGGATCACCCTCACTCCGTGAACCGGGCAGTCGAACCGGCGTGCGAATTTTCCCAGGATCGGGTTCACCAGGGCCGGGCGGCCCATGAAGTTGACGATCACCCCGCGGGTGAAATGCTGGTCGATGAGCATGCCGAGATGCCCACCCTTCTCGAGCGCCCCCTGCATGGCAAAGGCCGCACCCTGCCGGGCCGCTTCCAGATTGCCCATGGTCTCGCTGCGGATCTCGTGCAGCACGCGGGCGATGGCCGGGTCGTTGGGCGCGCGGAACACCGCCGTGGTGTCGAGCCCGAAGCGGGCGGCGCAGATGGCCGGCAGCTCCCAGTTGGCGAGGTGCGCCGAAAAGATCAGACCCGGCTTGCCGTCGTCGCGAAGCTTAAGGAAGTGATCGATCCCATCGACCTCGGTGCGGCCGGGGATCTCGCTGTCGGGATCGAAATCGAACAGGCGCCCGAGATGCGGATATTCACCGCCTGTTCGGCCGAGATTGTCCCAGGCGGCGAGCGCCAGCGCCTTCATCTCGGCTTCCGGTTTCTCCGGGTAGACGGCGCGGATGTTGTTCAGAGCCGTCTTGTGTGCCTTGAGCAGGGGGCCGAAGGTACGGGTGATCGCAGCGCCTACGGCACCGGAGCGCTCAGGACCCAAGGCACGCGCCAGGCCGAAGACGCCGCGCACGACGCCGACCATGACCGTCTCCGTGAGGCGCGAGACAAGGCTGCGGGGACGGTGGGGCTGCTGCACGTGGTATCTGTCCTGCGATGGGGAGCTGGCTTAAAGGCCGGCTGAAAAGAAAAGGCCCCGCGTCTTTTTCGCGGGGAGCCCGTTTCGTCAAGATCTGGGGTCGCGGCGAATTGTTCTAAAGGCCTTATGGCGGGTCAGAACGTCACGATCACCTTGCCGAAAACCTTTCTGCCCTCGAGCCGCTCAAGCCCCTGTTGGAACTCGTCGAGGGGGAAGACGGCGTCGATCACCGGCGTCATGCCCTGAGCCATCTTGTCCAGGGACTGGCTGATGTTCTCGATCCGGCAGCCGAAGGACCCAAAAATCCGGTATTGCTGCTGGAAGAGCTGCATCAGGTTCATGGTGGCGGACACGCCCGAAGTCGACCCGCAGGTGACGAGACGGCCGCCCCGCTTGAGGCACAGGAGCGAGCCGTTCCAGGTTTCCGCGCCCACATGCTCGAACACCACGTCGACGCCCTTGCGCTTGGTCAGCCTGCGCACCTCGCCCTCGAAGCGCTCGGTGCGGTAGTTGATCACGTGATCGGCGCCCAAGGCCTTCGCCTTCTCGCCCTTCTCGTCGTCGCCCACGGTCGTATAGACCGTGCAGCCGATGGCCTTGGCCATCTTGATCGCCGCCGTGCCGATGCCGGACCCGCCCGCATGGACCAGGATCGACTCGCCGGGCTCGAGCTTGGCGTTGTCGAACAGCATATGCTGCACGGTGCCGAAGCCGATGGGCGCGCAGGCCGCCTGCTCGAAGCTGACGCCCTTGGGGACCGGGATCACGAGCCGCTCCGGCCGGTTGATCAGCTCGCGGGCGAAGCCGTCGATATGGAAGCCCATGATGCCGGCGACATTCTCGCACAGATTGTCCCAGCCTTTGCGGCAGGCCGCACAATGGCCGCAGGTCTCGGCCCCGTACATGGTGACTGGGTCGCCCGCCTTGAACCGGGTCACGCCCTCGCCCACCGCGGCGATCTCGCCCGAAGCCTCGACGCCCACGGCCTGGGGCATCTTTCGCTTGGCGAACGCCATGCCGCGAAAGCCCCAGACATCGAGGAAGTTCAGCGCCAGCGCCTTGACCCGCACCTGCACCTCGCCCGGACCGGGCGGCGACGGGGCGTCGATCTCGGTGATGCGAAGGTCACGGTCGCCGAAGAGCTGGAGGGAGCGCATGAAAGAATGATCCTGTTCATCGTCATCCCCGGACTTGTTCTGGGGACCCATGTCTTAACCTTGCTGGAAGACGTGGATGGCCGGGACAAGCCCGGCCATGACGCGGAGAAATTGTTTGCGGCGGCTTAAAGGGCGCGAGAGCGTATGGCAAGTTTCCTGCCGACATCGCGCGTCATCCCGGACGCCGCAGGCGATCCGGGATCGCCATCAGAGCAAGGCGCTATTCTCGTCGTGCGATCCCGGGTTCTGCTCTGCAGCCCCGGGAAGACACTGTTTTTACCGATGCACGCCCAGCATGGACGTCAGCCCGCCGTCGATGGGCAGCACCGCGCCGGTGATGTAGGCGGCGGGCTCGCTCATCAGGAAGGCCGCGAGGCCCGCAATCTCCTCCGGCTTGGCGAACCGCCCGGCTGGGATCTGCTTTTCCATGTTGTCGCGATAGGCCGCGTAAGGGGCCATCATGTCCGTATCGATGAAGCCCGGGGCGATCACGTTGACGGTGACGCCGCGCTTGGCGGTCTCGACCGAGAGCGTGCGGCAGTAGGAGATCAGCGCGCCTTTCGAGGCCGCATAGGCCGCATTGCCGGGATTGCCCTGGAGCGCCGCCACCGACCCGATGGCGACGATGCGGCCCTGCTTGGCGCGGATCATGCCGCGCATGAGCGCCTTGGCGATGCGGGTGAGCGACCAGAAGTTCACCTGCATGGCGGCTTCGGCCTTGTCCTGCTGCATCATGGCGGCGAGCGCATCGTAGGGCTGGCCGGCATTGTGGATGAGCCCGAAGAAGCTATCGCCCTCCAGCATCTCGCAGAAGGCCTCGAGGGCGGCCTTGTCGGCGAGATCGACCTCATGGGCCTTGATGGTGCGGGCGGGATTGGCCTGCATCAGATCGTCGGCCAATGCTTTCGCGGCATCGCCGGATGAGCGGTAGGTGAAGTCGACGTCGTGGCCGGCGGCCACGAGCGCCCGCACGATGGCAGCGCCAACGCCCTTGCCCCCGCCCGTCACCAGAACCCGTGTCATGATCTCAAGCCCCTTTCGGCTCGGCCCCGAAGACGAGGCAGGTGTTCTGGCCGCCGAAGCCGAAGGAATTGGAGAGCACGTAGGACACGCTGGCGTCGCGGGCGACGTTGGGCACCACGTCGAGGGGAATCGCCGGATCCGGCACCTGATAGTTGATCGTCGGCGCGATGCGGCCGGTGCCGATGGTCATGAGCGACATCACCGCCTCGACCGCGCCGGCGGCGGTGAGCGTGTGTCCGATCATCGACTTGTTGGAGGAGATCGGAACGCTCGCCATGCGCTCGCCGAACACGGCGGTGCAGCTCATGGCCTCCATCTTGTCGTTCTCCGGCGTCGAGGTGCCGTGGGCGTTGATATAGTCGATGTTATCCGGCGCGAGGCCCGCATCGGCCAGGGCTTCGCGGATCGCCGTGATGGCCGGCATGCCGTCCGGCGAGGAGCGGGTGCGGTGGAAGCCGTCGCCTTTCTCGCCGCAGCCGAGCACGTAGCCGAGAATCTTGGCGCCGCGCGCCCTGGCGGATTCCGCGTTCTCCAGCACGAGGGCCGCTCCGCCCTCGCCCATGACGAAGCCGTCGCGGTTCTTGGAGAAGGGCTTTGACGCGCCCTCGGGGTTCTCGTTCTGGGTCGAGAGCGCCGACAGCAGGGAGAAGCGGATCAGCGATTCCGGATTCACGGAGCCGTCGGTGCCGATGCACAAAGCCGCATCCGTCTCGCCCCGGCGGATCGCCTCGACGCCGAGCTGGATCGCCGTGGCGCCGGACGAGCAGGCGGTCGAGAGCGAGATCGGCGAGCCCCTGGTGCCGAAGCGGTCGGCGACCCGGTCGGCCACCGTGCCGAAGATGAACAGGTCGTGCCAGGATTTGAACTCGCCTGAGGCCGCTGCCTTCAGCAGGTCCTTGTAGGTGACATCACCCTCCTGACCCGAGGCCTTGGCGAGCGCTTCGCGCTGCGGCCATTCCATCTCGACCGGCGGCACGGCGATGAAGAGGGCACCCGGGAAGTCGCTGGAGGCCAGCCCCGACTGCCCTACCGCCTCCTCGGCCGCCAGCATGGCGAGCCGTTCGGACAGCATGGGGGCGCAGAAGGGCTCCACATCGACCGAGTCGATGGTGCCGGCAATCGTGGTGCGCAGGCCCTCGGTGGGGAAGCGCTCGATGCGGTGAATGCCGGACTGGCCAGCCGTCAGAGCGGCCCAGGTGTCGTCCTTGCCCTGGCCGAGGGACGTGACCACGCCCATGCCGGTGACGGCAACGAGCGGGCGGCCTTTCGTGTCGCGAAGCGCCATAGCCTTCTCCTCAAGCCTTGGTGAGCCGGATGGCGCCTTCGCCGCGCCAATGTCCGATGGAGGTGACGAGCACTTCACCGGCCTTGCCCCCCGCGATCAGGCCCGCGGCCAGGGCGACGCCGATGGGCGCCTGGGCCTCCATGGTGTGGCCGACGAGATCGCCGGTTGCATGGACGGCCGCGCCCGGCGCGATGTCCTTGAGGGCGGCCTGCTCTTCGTCCGTGATGCCCTTGATGCCCGTGGCGCCGGACAGCACCAGATCGGGCTTGGCTCCAAGCTGCTGCGAAAGGCCATGAAGCGCGCCCTCGACGCTGCCCGGCTTACGGCGGCTGCGGTCGGAGGCGACGCCCGCGATCACCGCAAGGGGCTTTGCGCCGCGCGCGGCGGCGTGCTCGCGGGATTCGAGCACCAGGAAGCAGCCGCCCGATCCGAGGATCATGCCGCCCTCCGCGGAACGCTCCCAGACGGACGCGTAAGGCTTCTTCCAGAGGAAACCGCCCATCTCGTAGATGAGGAGCACGTCGGGGCGCTCGGCATTGTACGAGCCGCCGACGAGGAAGATGTCGTCCTGGCCCGAGGCGATGCGCTCGCGGGCGATGCGGATGGCATCGACGCCACTCGATTCCTCGCCCATGAAGGTGCGGGAGGCGCCCGTGACTCCATGGACGATGGAGATGTTGCCGGCCAAGAGGTTCGAGAGCTGCGCGAGAAACAGCGTCGGGCGCAGGTCGCCCATCAGGCGCTCGTTGAGGAAGACGCCGGGATTGTCGGCCTTCCGCAATCCGGTCAGGATCTGCCCGTCGACGGCGTAATCGCGCTCGCCGCCGCCGGCCGAGACGATGAGCTGCATGCGGCTCTTCAAGGCCGCATCCTCCTTGGCGCCGGCGGCGTCGAGGGCGAGGCCAGCCGCATAGCAGCCGAGCTTCTGCCACGGCTCCATCTGGCGCTGGTCGGATTTTTTGGGGATCTGCCGGTCCCATTCGAGGGTTACCGCCGGGTGCACCGGGAAAGGCTCGAAACTGGTCGCATCCGTGTTCGGAGCGCCGCCGGCAAGCGCCGTCAGATGCGCCTCCAGGCCTTCTCCGGCCGAGGAGACGAGGCCCACTCCCGTAATGACGACATCCCGCATCAGACACTCTCCTCCAGGAGGCCGATGCGCTTGGCTTGAGCGCGCATCAGACCGTCCATGCCGTCAGGAAAGGGCATGATCCGGAAACGCAGCTCCGCGTCGCAGATCGGTTTGCCCTCGGCCGTGATCCTGGCCTTCGTCACCGCATAGCCCGAGCCTTCGTGCTCCAGCTGCGCCGTGACGGTGAGCACCGTACCCGGTCCGACGAAGGTGCGAAAGCGCGCCTTGTCGACTCCCATGAGGAACGGCATGTGGGTGAAGCCCATGAGGCCCAGCACGAGATAGCCGGAGGCCTGGGCCATGGTTTCGGTGAGGAGAACGCCGGGCACGAGAGGGTGGCCGGGGAAATGCCCTTCGAAAACCGGGCTTTCCTGCGGGACCACGGAGGTCACCTCGATCCGCTTGGTCTCGCGGTCGAGGCTCGTCACCCGGTCGATCATTTCAAAATATTCGAGGCGCATCCGGCTCTCTTACCCTCTTGCTCCCGGCAAGTTCAATGGGAAGAGAATCCATGAGGCGGGGCGCTTGATGGATCGCCTCTTCGGACCGGCTTCAATCGGCCGGCCCGCCGGGATAGTTGTCTTGTCTTTTAAGCCTGCTTGGCGGCCACCAGCGCGTCGATGCGCGCCACGAGGTTCTTCAGGACGAAGTACTCCTCGGCCGGAGCCTTGCCCTCGTTCACTTCCTGGGTCCACTGCTCCAGGGGAAGCTTGATCCCGAAGGCCTTGTCGATCGCGAACGCGATATCGAGGAAGGCGAGCGAGTCGATGCCCAGATCCTCGATGGCGTGGCTCTCGGGGGTGATCTGCTCGCGCGGGATATCGGCGGTCTCTGAAATGATGCCGGCGACGGTCTCGAAGGTGGACGACATGACGCCGCTCTCCTGAAGTGATTGGTCTCAACGATACAGCGCCGGGAAGCCCTGAAGCCCGGTATCCAGCCGCTCTTTTCGCCAAGGAGGGTTGTTTCGAAACGCACCCCTTACACGACAGGCCGCAGGGCGGCAACCGATTGGTTGCATTCCCGTGGGCTCCCTGAAGGTGAAGCTCGGGAAATTTCACCCGCGGCGATGATCAGAGGAGCGGGTGATTGATTAATCCTTACTCATCGTCGATAAGGACCGCCCTGAACCTCGACCTGAATTACCTTACATTTTAACGGATTGCTGATTCAACGTGCTCAACAGGTTCCGCCGACCTGCCGTCCGCCGCGCGCGACGCATGGCCCGCATTGCCCGATGGAATAGGCCGATCGAGGGTACGTTCGGCCGTCTGCAGGCCTGGACCAACATGCTGCTGGTCGATCATGGCGTCTTTCGCCTCTTCTACCTGAACAAGCACCGGGTCACCGAGCGAGTGTGGCGCTCCGCCCAACCCGCTCCGCATCAGATCGCGGCGCTCAAGGCCGAAGGCGTGCGGACCATCGTCAACCTGCGCGGCGGCCGGGAGCACGGCTCGTGGCAGCTCCAGAAGGACATGTGCGACCGCCTCGGCATCAACCTGGTCGAATTCGTCGTTCGTTCCCGGGGCGCCCCGGACCGCAAGACCCTGCTCAGTGCCAAGGATTTCTTCGACACGATCGAATACCCGGCGGTTCTGCACTGCAAGTCGGGGGCCGACCGGGCCGGCTTCGTGGCCGCTCTCTACCTGATCGTCTATGAGGGCAAGTCCATCGACGAGGCCCAGCAGCAATTGTCCATGCGCTATGGCCATTTCCGGTTCTCGAAGACCGGCATCCTGGACGCGTTCTTCGACCTCTACCGCCGCGAGGGCGAAGCCAAGGGGATCCCGTTCCTCACCTGGATCGAGACGCAGTACGACGCGGACGATCTGGAGCGCAATTTCCGCCCCGGCTTCTGGTCCCATCTGCTCGTCGACAGGATCCTGCGGCGCGAATAGGCCGCAGGAGGTTGTTTAGGACATTGCCAGGCTGGGCTCGCTGTCGTCGGACAGCTGCAGGCGGTGCAGGCGAGCATAGGCGCCCGCCTTGGCGATGAGAGCCTCGTGCGTACCCGTTTCCGCAACCCGGCCCTTTTCCATCACGACGATCTTCTCCGCATTGCGGACCGTCGAGAGGCGGTGGGCGATCACCAGGGTGGTGCGGCCCTTCATGAGCTTGCGGATGGCATCCTGCACCAGCCGCTCCGATTCGGAATCGAGGGCGCTCGTCGCCTCGTCGAGGAGCAGGATCGGCGCGTCCTTCAGGAAGGCGCGGGCGAGCGAGATGCGCTGGCGCTCACCGCCCGACATGCGGCCGCCGCCCGGCCCGACCACCGTGTCGTAGCCTTCCGGCATCCGGATGATGAAGTCGTGGGCCGCCGCCGCCTTGGCGGCGTTCACGATCTCCTCGTCGGAGGCGCCGGGCCGTCCGAAGGCGATGTTTGCCCGGATCGTATCGTCGAAGAGGATCACATCCTGGCTCACCACCGCGACAGCCTGCCTCAGGCTCGCCAGGGAGACGTCGCGCACGTCCTGCCCGTCGATCAGCACGGTGCCTCTCGTCGCGTCGTACAGGCGCGGCACGAGGGACAGGAGCGTCGACTTGCCCGAGCCGGAGCGGCCCACCAGGGCCGTCGTCTGCCCGGCCTCGGCAACCAGATCGACATGGTCGAGGGCCGCCGCCTCTCCATCATAGGAGAAGGACAGGTCCGCAAACCGGATCTCGCCGCCGGTCAGCCGCAGGGGCTCGACGCCCGGCTTGTCCTGGATCCGGGGCGCCTGATCCATCACGTCGAAGGTGCGCTGCAGGGCGGCCGCGGCCTCCTGGACGATAGCGTTGAGGTTGCCGAGCGCCCGGACCGGATGCGCCGCCATGACGAGGGCGCTGACGAAGCCGGTAAAATCGCCCACGGAGCTGGCGCCCGAGAGAATGCGCTGACCGATCAGCATCAGGACGATCGCCACGGCGAGGCCGCCGCCCGTCTCGAGCACCGGATCCATCCGTCCGCGGGCATTGGCCGCCTTCATCTTGAGGCCGCGGACGTCGTCGAAGGTCCTGGCGGCCTTGGCCTTCAGATAGCCCTCGAGCCCATAGGTCTTGGCGATGCGGGTGCCGGCAAGGCTCTCGGTGATGAGGCTCGCCATGACGCCGGTCTGCTCCTGGGTCGAGGCGGCCACCCGGCGCAGCTTCCGGCCGATCTTGCTGACCGGGTATGCGAAGAAGGGCGCGATCACGGCCGCCACGATGGTCAGGACCGGATCGATCCAGAGCATGGCGGCGATCAGGGCGATGAGGGTCGTCGACTCGCGCAGAAACACCGTAGAGAGGCGGGTGAGCGCCTCCCGGATAAAGGAGAAGTCCGTGGTGAAGCGCTGGGTGAGGGCCGCCGGGCTCTCGCGATCGATCTGGGAGATATCGGCATCGATCATGTGCCCATAGAGGGCCGTCTGCATGTCGGCCTCGATCCGGGTCACCACCTTGTTGGTCAGAACGGTAAGCGCCAGCAGCGAAAAGCCCTTCACGGAGGTCACGGCGATCACGAAGAGCGGGGCCAGCATGATGGCCTGCGCATCCTTGACGTCGAAAGCGTCGAATGCCGCCTTGATCAGGACCGGGTAGAGGCCGGTCGAGCCGGACACCAGGGCGACCAGCAGGACCACCACGGCGAGCGTCTTCCGATGCGGACGCATCCAGTCCCGCCACAGACGGCTGATCAAGGGAAGGGTATCCCCCCGAAGGATGCTCTTGGACGCCATGGACTCTGTGAAACCCCTGATTTGGTAAGGCCCGCGGTTAGCATGTGAACCATTCGGCCGCAAATCTTTCGGAATAGTTTCAGAGCCTCAGCGATGCTTTGCCGCTCTCCGGGCAGCGCGCTGCGGCCCCTCGACAATCCATCCTTTCCCATGGCTGTATGGCAGGATCTTAGGAGAGGAAGAGGCCATCATGACATTCGAGACTTGGCTCGCCTTCGCGGCGGCCTCCGTTATCCTGCTGGTCATTCCTGGGCCGACGATCCTGTTGGTCGTATCCTATGCCCTCGGCCAGGGCTGGCGCACGGCTCTGCCCATGGCCGTGGGAGTGGCGCTCGGCGATTTCACCGCCATGGCCCTGTCGCTCCTCGGCCTCGGAGCCGTGCTCGCCGCATCGGCCACTCTGTTCACGATTCTCAAATGGTGCGGTGCCGCCTATCTCGTCTGGCTGGGAATCAAGCTCTGGCGGGCCGGCGGCACCCTCGATGCCAAGCCGCGCGCCGATGCGGCCTCATCTCTCAGGATGCTGGGCCATGCCTGGATCGTGACGGCGCTCAACCCGAAGGGCCTGACCTTCTTCGTGGCGTTCCTGCCCCAGTTCATCGATCCTGGGCTGCCTCTCCTGCCCCAGGTCGGCATCTTCGCGGCAACCTTCCTGACGCTGGCCGTTGCGAACGCCTTCACCTACGCGCTCATCGCTTCACGGGCGCGCGGCATGGTGCAGAGCCCCCGGACCATGCGCGTGATCAACCGAACCGGCGGTAGCCTGTTGATAGGCGCCGGTGTTGCAGCGGTAGCCCTGCGCACAGGGCAGACCTAAGGCTGAAGCCGGTCACACGGCCTTCAAATGCCGGATCGGGCGGCCGGGAGCGATCATCTCGGCGGCCGCGATGATGCCCTGGGCGTCGATGCCGAAATGGCGGTAGAGGTCCTTGACCGTCCCGGTCTGGCCGAAATGCTCCACGCCTAGCGAGCGGGTGCGATGGCCCATGACCGAGCCCATCCAGGCGAGCGTCGCCGGGTGGCCGTCGATCACCGTCACCAGACCGCAATGGGGCGGCACGTCGGCGAGCAGACGCTCCACATGGGAACGGGCATGAACAAGGCCGCGCTCGCGGGCGCGGTGCGCCGCCGTCCAGCCGGCATTGAGCCGGTCGGCGGACGTGATGGCGAGCAGCCCAACGTCGCGCCGGTCCTCGGCCATGAGCCCCACCGCTTGAATCGCCTCCGGCGCCACCGCGCCCGTATAGGCCACGACCACCTGAGCGTTCGGGCCGGGTTTCCGGAGCCAATAGGCGCCGGCCATGATGTCGTCGGCCAATTCCGGCGTCATCTCGCGCTGCGGCTGCTCCAGGGTGCGGGTGGACAGGCGCAAGTAGACCGAGCCGCCGGTCTCGTCGCGCAGCCAGGTTCTCTCGTTCGGCTCACCTTCGCCTTCGCGCTGCATGTAGTCGAAGGCCCATCGCATGATCACGGCGAGTTCGTCCACGAAAGCGGGCTCGAAGGAGGCCAGCCCATCCTGCGCCATGCCGACCAGCGGCGTGCCGATGGACTGGTGCGCCCCTCCCTCCGGAGCCAACGTCACGCCGGAGGGCGTGGCGACGATCATGAAGCGGGAATCCTGGTAGCAGGCATAGTTCAGGGCGTCGGCCCCGCGATAGATGAACGGGTCGTAGAGGGTGCCGATGGGCAGGATCCGCTCGCCGAAGAGGGAATGAGACAGGCCGAGGGCCGAGAGCACGATAAAGAGGTTCATCTCGGCGATGCCGAGCTCGATATGCTGGCCGGATGGCGAGAATTCCCAGTTATAGGTGGAGGGAATCCGCTCCTTCTTGAAGGTATCGACAAGGCTCTCGCGGGCATAGAGCCCACGCCGGTTCACCCAGGCGCCGAGATTGGTCGAGACGGTCACGTCCGGCGCCGTGGTGACGACCCGCGCGGCGAGCGGGCTGTCCGCGCGCGCCAGCTCGTTGAGGATGAGGCCGAAACCCTGCTGGGTCGACATGGCCGGATTGGCCGGGAAGGCTAGCTTTTCGGGCACCGGCACGGGCGGCGCGGCATAACGGCGGGTGCCCTTCTGGATGAAAGGGACCTCGCTCAGGAAGCGCTCGATCTCCGCCTGGGATGTCTTCATCCCTTCGAACTTGTCCCATTCGTGGCCGGGGCGCACACGTTGCGTCTTCTGCCAGGACTCCATCTGGGAAGGCGTCAGCATGCCGGAATGGTTGTCCTTGTGGCCGGCGAGCGGCAGGCCGAAGCCCTTGATGGTGTAGGCGAGGAAGCAGACCGGGCGATCATGCTGGCGCGCCTTCTCGAAGGCGTCGAGCAGGCTCGGGAGGTCGTGACCGCCGAGATTGGCCATGAGCTCGGCCAGCTCCTCGTCTGAGCGTTTCTCGATGAGGCGGGTGACCGGCCCCTGGTCGCCGAGATCGTCGAGCAGGCGCTTCCTCCAGGCGGCGCCGCCCTGATAGGTCAGGGCGGAATAGAGCTGGTTGGGACAGGAATCGATCCAGTCGCGAAGCTTGTCGCCGCCGGGCTCCTTGAAGGCCTCCTGCATCAGGGAGCCGTGCTTGAGCACCACCACGTCCCAGCCGAAATTGCGGAAGAGCGCCTCGAAGCGCTGCCACAGGCCCTCGCGAATCACCGCGTCGAGGCTCTGGCGGTTGTAGTCGATGATCCACCACGTGTTGCGGATGCCGTGCTTCCAGCCCTCGAGCAGGGCCTCGAAGATGTTGCCCTCATCCATCTCCGCATCACCCACTAGAGAGATCATGCGGCCTTCCGGCTTGTCCTTCGCCCAGCCATGGGCCTTCACGTAATCCTGCACGAGGCTGGCAAACAGCGTCTGGGCGACGCCCAGTCCTACCGAGCCGGTGGAGAAATCGACGTCGTCGATGTCCTTGGTGCGGGACGGATAGGATTGCGCACCCTTGTAGCCGCGGAAATTTTCCAGCTTCTCGCGGGTCTGTCGGCCGAAGAGATACTGGATCGCGTGGTAGATCGGGCTGGCATGGGGCTTCACCGCCACCCGGTCCTCGGGGCGCAGCACCGAGAAGTAGAGCGCCGCCAGGATGGTCGAGAGGGACGCGGAGGAAGCCTGGTGCCCGCCGATCTTCATCCCGTCCTCATTGGGACGCAGATGATTGGCGTTATGAATGGTCCAGGTGGAGAGCCAGAGCACCTTGCGCTCGAGTTCCTTCAAGATGCTCAGGTGCCGTGCGTCAGCCATAGGGTCCCTCCCGGTTTTGCCGAGATATACGCCCAATGGTTTTCCGAAGCGAGGCCCCAGGTTCGGACAGGATCTTGAAGAGAGGCTGAAAAAACGAAAAGCCCGCCTGATGGCGGGCCTTCGTAAATCTCTCAGTATCTGAGAGAAATTGGAGCGGGCGAAGGGATTCGAACCCTCGACCCCAACCTTGGCAAGGTTGTGCTCTACCCCTGAGCTACACCCGCGCTCCGCGATGCCGTGGCATCGTTGCGAGGCCCGTGATTTGCCCCAAAACGACGCGCATTGCAAGAGGGGCATGCCGATCTTTTCGAGCTAACCCTTGAGCCTGCTTCATCCGGTCGCTAGAAGGCGAGCCGACACGGAGGTTGCAAGCTTGGCCCATCTGTCCCCGCAGGAACTCCTGGATCGCCTGTCCTCGCTCGGCATCAAGACCGAGACCGTGGAGCATGAGCCCGTGTTCACGGTGGCTGAATCGGCATCCGTCAAGGAGCGGATCCCGGGCGCCCATTCCAAGAACCTGTTCGTCAAGGACAAGAAGGGCCGCTTCTTCCTGATTTCCGCCAAGCACGATACGGCGATCGACCTCAAGCGAATGCACGAGGTCCTCGGCGCCTCGGGCCGTCTGTCCTTCGGCTCCGCCGAGCAGCTGCGTGCCTTGCTCGGGGTGGAGCCCGGTTCCGTCACGGCCTTCGCGGTGGTGAACGATACGGACGGCAAGGTCACGATGGTGCTCGATGCCAACCTCATGGAACACGAGCGGGTGAACTTCCATCCGCTCATCAATTCCATGACCACCGGGGTGTCCCGGGAGGATCTGGTGACGTTTCTGCGCGCCACGGGACATGATCCGCTGATCCTGCGCCTGCCGGAGCCACCGGCGGAATTGCCAGACAGCGCTTAAGCTCCCATCTAAAGCTGGTTCTTCTCTCGATTCGAGGATCGCATGCTCTCCGACAACCCCGCCCCCTCCGACGATCTGGTGAAGGACACCACCACGGCGGCATTCCGCCAGGACGTTCTGACCGAGTCCATGCAGCAGCCGGTGCTCGTGGATTTCTGGGCGCCCTGGTGCGGCCCCTGCAAGCAGTTGACGCCGGTTCTGGAAAAGGCCGTGCGGGCGGCCGGCGGCAAGGTGAAGCTCGTGAAGATGAACATCGACGAGCATCCGCAGATCGCCGGCCAGCTCGGCGTGCAGTCGATTCCCGCGGTCTTCGCCTTTCAGCGCGGCCAGCCGGTGGACGGTTTCATGGGCGCCCTGCCAGAAAGCCAGATCAAGGGCTTCATCGAACGCCTCGTCGGCCCGCTTGGCCCAAGCGCCGCAGAGGAGATCCTTGCCGAGGCCGACCGCCTGCTGGCTGAAGGCGATATCGGAGGAGCGGCCGAGCTCTATTCGGCCGTGCTCGCTCAGGACCCGGAGAACCTCACGGCGCTCGCGGCCCTCGTGAAGCTCCATGTGGAGGTGGGCGATCTGGAGGGCGCCAAGCGCTTCCTCGCCATGGCGCCTCAGGCGAAGGCCAATGACCCGGCCATCGCCGGCGCCCGCGCCGCCATCGAACTCGCCGAGCAGGCGGGCTCGCTCGGCGACCTCGCGGACCTGCAGCGCCGGGTCGAGGGCGATCCCATGGATCATCAGGCGCGCTTCGATCTCGCCATCGGGCTGAACGCCCGCGGGCGGCGCGGAGAAGCTGTTGATCACCTCCTTGAAATCGTCCGGCGCGACCGCAATTGGAACGAGGACGGCGCGCGCAAGCAGCTCGTTCAGTTCTTCGAGGCCTGGGGCCCGATGGACGAGATGACGCTGGCAGGGCGGCGGAGGCTTTCCTCGCTCCTGTTCTCCTGACGCGCCCTTAGTTTGGGGAGATCGGAATGGGAATGAACGCGGCATACCGAGGGCCGGAGGATTGCCCGTCGGTCATTCCGGTCTTTCCCCTTCCCGGCGCGCTGCTTCTCCCGCGCGGACAGATGCCGCTCAACATCTTTGAGCCGCGCTATCTCGCGATGGTGGACGACGCGCTCAAGACCGACCGCATCATCGGCATGGTGCAGCCCGACGCGGACAACGATCCCGGCACGACGGTGCCGAAGCTCTACCGGGTCGGCTGCGCCGGCCGCATCACCCAATTCGCCGAGACCGGCGACGGGCGCTATCTCATCACGCTGATCGGCATCGCGCGGTTCCGCATCGAGGAGGAGCTGCCGCCGATCGATCTCTTCCGCCGCTGCCGCGTGAGTTTCGAGCCCTTCGCGTCCGACTTCACGGCCCGCGCCGGCGAGACGGAAGTCAACCGTGCCGGCGTGGTGAAGGCCCTGCGGAACTTCGTCGACGCCGTGCATGTGAAGGTCGATTGGCGCGGCATCGAGGAAGCGCCCAACGAGGCCCTCGTGAATGCGCTCTGCATGATGAGCCCCTTCGGAATTCGCGAGAAGCAGGCGCTGCTGGAGGCGCCCGATCTCAAGTCGCGCGCGGAAGTGCTCATCGCCCTCACCGAGATCGAGCTCGCCCGCAGCAGCGCCGGCTCCGATTCGACTATGCAATAGGAACGGTCCCATGATACCCGATACGCCTCAACCGGACACGCCCCAGCCTGTGGAGGCGACGCGGATCGACCCCAAGCTCCTGGAGCTTCTCGTCTGCCCGCTGACCAAGGAAACGCTGGAATACGACGCCGCCCGCCAGGAGCTGATCAGCCGCCGCGCCAAGCTCGCCTATCCGATCCGCGACGGCATCCCGATCATGCTGCCGGAAGAGGCGCGGCCGCTGGGGGATTGACGCTTAGGTTGCTTTTCCCGCAATCGCGTTCGTCAGCGCCAGCACGCGCTTGGCCATCTCGGCATGCAGCCGCTCGACCATGCGGCCGCCCAGATTGAT
This sequence comes from Microvirga lupini, assembly GCF_014191055.1. GTDB lineage: Bacteria > Pseudomonadota > Alphaproteobacteria > Rhizobiales > Beijerinckiaceae > Microvirga > Microvirga lupini_A. The sequence continues at coordinate 64,646 of NZ_JACHWB010000008.1, read as the reverse complement.
CGCCCCCTTGCCGGCATTCTCCGGCTGCTCGAAGGCCGCCACGATGGCACGCGCACTCTCGACCTCCTCAGCCGACGGCGCGAAGATCTCGTTCGCGGCGGCGATCTGATCCGGGTGGATCAGCGTCTTGCCGTCGAAGCCGCCATCGCGGCCCTGCTCGCATTCGGCGCGGAAGCCGTCCGCATCGGACAGGCTGTTATAGACCCCGTCGAGGATGTCGATCCCATGAGCGCGGGCGGCGGCAAGCGCGGTCATGAGCCAGGGCAGCATCGCGGCGCGTCCGGGCAGCAGGCGGGCACGGGTGTCCTTGGCGAGATCGTTCGTGCCCATGACGAGGCAGTCGAGCCGCGTGTCGACGTCCCGCGCCGCGCTCGCAATTGACTCCGCATTGAGGATCGCCAGCGGCGTCTCGATCATGGCCCAGACGCGGGTGCGTTCCGCGGCGCTTAAGCGGCGCAGGCGCAACCCTACCGCCGCGAGCATCTCGGCGGACGACACTTTCGGGACGAGGATCGCATCGGGCGCCGCCGCAATGGCGGCCGCGAGATCCGTCTCACCCCAAGGCGTCTCAAGAGCGTTGATGCGAATGACGAGTTCCCGCTTCCCATAGCCGCCGGCCCGCACCGCCGTGCAGACCCGCTCGCGCGCCTCAGCCTTCACGTCCGGCGCCACCGCGTCCTCGAGGTCGAAGATCACCACGTCGGCGGCGAGCGTCTTGGCCTTCTCGATGGCGCGTGCATGGGAGCCCGGCATGTAGAGCGCGGAACGGCGCGGGCGAATGGTGGTCATGGAATCTTCCTCACGATGCGGATCGGTTTTAATCGTGGTCCCATTCGAAGAACAGTGTCATTCCCGGCCTGTTTGGCTCCACCCTGATCCTGAGGAGCAGCCTTGAGGCTGCGTCTCGAAGGAGGTTCCTGTGCTCTCTGGAGGCTCCTTCGAGACGGCGCTGCGCGCCTCCTCAGGATGAGGTGAGAGTGCGTAAAGACAGGAATCTCCGGAACGAGCCCAGCGGCGACAGGTGGAGGTGAGAGGAATGTGGGTGGCAGGCGTCGATGGCTGCAGGGCCGGCTGGATCGCGGTGCTCATGCGGGTGGACGAGCCGCAGGCGTACCGCATCGTGACGGTGCCCACCCTTGCTGCCATCGCCGACGCGCCCGAAAAGCCCGAGGTGATCGCCGTTGACATGCCCATCGGCCTGCCGGAGCGCACGCAAGGCTCAGGCAGGCTGCCGGAGCAGCTGATTCGTCCCCTCCTCGGTCAGCGGCAATCCTCCGTCTTCGCCATTCCCTCGCGCCGCGCCGTGGAGGCCGAGGACTATGGAGAGGCCTGCACAATCGCGGCCGCCACATCCGAGCCATCGCGAAAAGTCTCGCGCCAGGGCTTTGCGATCTTCCCCAAGATCCGCGAGATCGATGCCCTGCTGCGCGCCCGGCCGGATCTGGTGACGCGGGTGTACGAGGTGCATCCGGAACTCGCCTTCTGGGCCCTGAACAATGCTAAGGCGCTCGATCAGCCGAAGAAGGTCAAGGGCGTGCCCTATGGACCGGGCATGGCCCTGCGGCGCGGACTTCTCAAGCAATCCGGCCTCCTGCCCGATCATCTGATCCACGCACCTCCTCCCCGCGGTGCGGCTGCGGACGACCTGCTCGATGCTCTGGCGGGGTTGACCGTGGCGCTCGATATCGCGAGAGGTGGAGGACAACCCTTTCCCGACCCGCCCGGCCGCGACGTCCACGGCCTGCCGGTCGCCATCTGGACGCTCCGCAGATCATGACCATCACTCGTGCCGAGATCGAAGCCGCCCATGCCCGCATCGCCCCGCACGTGCGCCGCACGCCGGTCCTGAACCAGGACAGCGCCTTCGGCCATGACGGGCCGGTGAGCCTGAAGCTCGAGTTCCTGCAGCATGCCGGCTCGTTCAAGACGCGCGGCGCCTTCAACGCCCTCCTGTCGCAGGAGGTGCCGTCCGCCGGGGTGGCGGCGGCCTCCGGCGGCAACCACGGCGCGGCGGTCGCTTATGCGGCGAGCCAGCTTGGCGTGAAGGCGCGCATCTTCGTGCCGGAGATCTCGAGCCCCGCCAAGATCGCGGTCATCCGCTCGCACGGGGCCGAGGTGGTGATCGGCGGCGCGCGCTATGCGGACGCCCAGGAAGCCTGCGACCAATACGTGGCCGAATCGGGTGCCCTGCGCATTCATCCCTTTGCGGCGGAAAGCACTATGATCGGCCAGGGCACGGCAGCGCTGGAATGGGAGCAGGATGCTCCTGCCCTCGACACAGTGCTCGTGGCTGTGGGCGGCGGTGGCCTCATCAGCGGCGTGGCGAGCTGGTGGACCGGTCGCGTGAAGGTGGTGGGCGTGGAGCCGGAAGGCTCGCGGGCGCTCCATGCAGCGCTTCAAGCCGGCGGCCCGGTGGATGTGGAGATCGATTCGGTGGCGGCCGATTCGCTCGGCGCCAAGAACACCGGCGATCTGGTCTACGAGGTCTGCCGCAAGAGCGTCGATCACGTGGCGCTCGTCGCGGACGCGGCCATCCGCGATGCGCAAAGGCTGCTCTGGCGCGACTACCGCATCGCCTCCGAGCCCGGCGGCGCGGCGGCTCTGGCCGCGCTGGTGTCAGGCGCCTATATGCCACGATCAGGTGAAAGAATCGGCGTGCTGCTGTGCGGAGCCAATGTCGAACTCCAGAAGCTCGCCGAACTCGTGCATCCGTAATCGTAAGGACGACCCATGTTCCCGACCCGCCTGACCGAAGGATACCGCGCGTTTCTCGATGACCGCTTCCCGCGCGAGAAGAACCGCTTCGAGACACTCGCCGAGAAGGGCCAGTCGCCGGAGGTGATGGTGATCGGCTGCTGCGACAGCCGCGTGTCGCCCGAAGTCATCTTCGACGCGAGCCCCGGCGAATTGTTCGTAGTGCGCAACGTGGCCAATCTCGTTCCCCCCTTCGAGACGGGCGGTGAGTTTCACGGCACGTCCGCGGCGCTCGAATTCGCCGTGCAGGCGCTTCGCGTGAAGCACATCGTGGTGCTGGGTCATGCCCGCTGCGGCGGCATCCGGGCCTTCGCGGACGAGACGGCCCCGCTGTCGCCGGGCGATTTCATCGGCCGCTGGATGAGCATGATCGCCCCTGCGGGCGAGCGCGTCGGCCCACGCGGCGATATGGAATTGTCTGAGTATGTGACCCGCCTCGAATTCGCCGCCATCGAGCACAGCCTTCGGAACCTGATGACGTTTCCTTGCGTGCGCATCCTGGTGGAGCGCGGCAAGCTTCAGCTTCACGGCGCCTATTTCGGCGTCGCAAATGGCGTTCTGCTGGTGCGCGATCCCGAGACCGGCGAGTTCAAGCCGGCGGTGGAGACCATGCCGGAGCGCGTGTCGATGTTTTCCGCCCGGGAGGTGGAGGGCTAGGATCTTCCGGCCACCTCTGCGATCCTTCGCCGTCCCGTCGGTTCACCGGAAGAATTCATGGCCACCATCCGCAATCCCATCCTGCCGGGCTTCAACCCGGATCCGGCCTTCTGCCGGGTCGGCGACGACTATTACATCGCGACCTCCACCTTCGAGTGGTATCCGGGGGTGCAGATCCACCACTCGCGCGATCTCGTGAACTGGCGGCTGGCAGGCCGCCCGCTCAATCGCGCGTCCCAGCTCGACATGCGCGGAAACCCCGACAGCTGCGGCGTCTGGGCGCCGGCGCTCAATTACGCGGACGGCCTGTTCTGGCTGATCTACACCGACGTGAAGCGGCGCCTCGGCAACTTCAAGGACACGCACAACTATCTGGTCACGGCACCGTCCATCGAAGGCCCGTGGTCCGATCCCGTTTATATGAACTCCTCCGGGTTCGACCCGTCTCTGTTCCACGACGAGGACGGCCGCAAGTGGTTCGTCAACATGGTGTGGGACCACCGCCGCCGCCGTTCTTCGTTCGACGGCATCCTGCTCCAGGAATACTCTCCCGCCGAGCAGCGCCTCGTCGGCCCCATCAAGAACATTTTTAAGGGCAGCCCGCTCGGGCTCGTCGAAGGCCCGCATCTGTGGAAGCGTAACGGCTGGTACTACCTGACCGTTGCCGAAGGCGGCACCGCCTACAACCATGCGGTCACGATGGCGCGCTCCCGCACCATCGACGGGCCTTACGAGCTTCACCCCAACACCCATCTCATCACCAGCAAGGACGCTCCGGACGCGCCGCTCCAGCGCGCGGGCCACGGCTTCTATGTGGAGACCTCCACGGGCGAGGTGTTCCACACCCACCTGTGCAGCCGCCCCCTGCCGGGAACGCGGCGCTCGCCGCTGGGCCGCGAAACGGCGATCCAGCGGGTGGTCTGGGGGGAGGACGGCTGGCTCTATTTGGCGCAGGGCGGCCAGGTGCCGGCCATCGTGGTGGAAGGCCCCAACCTTCCGTCCCATCCCTTCCCGCCGGAGCCCGAGCGCCACGATTTCGACGAGGCCGAACTCCCCTCCTCGTTCCAGTGGCTGCGCACGCCCGAGCCGGAACGGATCTTTTCGCTCTCGGCGCGCCCCGGCCACTTACGGCTCTACGGGCGCGAGTCGATCGGCAGCTGGTTCGAGCAGGCGCTGGTGGCCCGCCGCCAGACCGCCTGGGTCTATTCGGCCGAGACCTCGATGGAGTTCCGGCCCGAGACCTATCAGCAGCTGGCGGGCCTCATTTGCTATTACGACCGCGCCCGCTTCCACTATCTGGCTGTCTCCGCCGATGACGACGGACGGCGCGTGCTGCAGGTCATCTCCTGCCTGGGCGATCACCCGGACGCGCTGATGACCTATGCGCTTGAGGGCGACCTGCCCCTGCCGGCAACCGACCCGGTTCATCTCGGCGTTGATGTGCGTCTGGCGGAGCTGCAGTTCCGCTGGTCGCAGGACGGCGTGACCTGGACACCGGTCGGCCCGGTTCTCGATGCGAGCATCCTGTCCGACGAGGCCGGTCCTGGCGCCCATGGGTCGTTCACGGGAGCCTTTGTCGGCATGGCCGCCCACGACATGACGGGCCGCGCCCTGCCGGCGGATTTCGATTTCTTCAGCTATCGCGAAGATACGTCCGGGGCTTGATGCAAAAAGGCCGCCCGGAGGCGGCCTTTTCGTTTTGATGAGCAGGTCGCTTACGCCGCCTGCTTCTTCGGCTTCAGCAGGCCGCGATTGGCCATGGCTTCGGCAATCTGGATTGCGTTCAGGGCCGCGCCCTTGCGCAGGTTGTCGGACACGCACCAGAAGGACAGGCCGTTCTCGACCGTGATGTCCTCGCGGATGCGGGAGATGTAGGTGGCGTCCTCGCCAGCGGCCTCGTGCGGGGTGATGTAGCCGCCGGGCTCGCGCTTATCGATCACCATGATGCCGGGGGCCGCGCGCAGGATGTCGCGGGCCTCATCCGCCGTGATCGGGTTCTCGAATTCCACGTTGACCGCTTCCGAGTGGCTGATGAAGACCGGCACGCGCACGCAGGTGGCGGTGAGCTTGATCTTCGGGTCGAGAATCTTCTTGGTCTCGGCCGTCATCTTCCACTCTTCCTTCGTGTACCCGTCCTCCATGAACACGTCGATCTGCGGGATCAGGTTGAAGGCGATGCGCTTGGGGAACTTCTTCTCCTGCACGTCCTGGAGCGAGTAGAGCGCCTTGGTCTGACGGTCGAGCTCGTCCATGCCGTCCTTGCCGGCGCCGGAGACCGACTGGTAGGTGGCCACCACCACGCGCTTGATGGTGGCGCGGTCATGGAGTGGCTTGAGGGCCACCACGAGCTGGGCCGTGGAGCAGTTCGGATTGGCGATGATGCCCTTCTTCATGTCGCGCAGGGCTTCGGCATTCACCTCCGGCACCACCAGGGGCACGTCGGCGTCGTAGCGCCAAGCGGAGGAGTTGTCGATCACGACCGCCCCTTGAGCGGCAATCTTCGGCGACCACTCCTTGGAGACCTCGCCGCCGGCGGACATGAGGCAGATATCCACGTCGGAAAAGTCATAGGTGTCGAGGGTTTTGGTCTTGAGCGTCTTGTCGCCGTAGGAGACTTCCGTCCCCTGGCTGCGGCGGGAGGCCAGCGCCACCACCTCATCGGCCGGGAAGGCCCGCTCGGCGAGGATGCTCAGCATCTCGCGGCCCACATTGCCGGTCGCACCGACGACGGCGATCTTGAAACCCATGTGACTTCTCCTGTTGCGGCTCTCCCCGGAAAACGTGAAAACCCTGTTCGGGTGTCGCCTCTCGCCCCGTGGGAGAGAGGACCGGGGACGACGAGGCTTATTCGGCTGTTTTCACAGCCGTCGTGGCGGTTTTCGTTTTGCTCGTCGTCTGAGTGAGCAGCGCCATTGCCATCGTCCATCCGAAGCCTGTTTGCGGCCTCGATGCCTTCACCAACACACCAAAGGTTCGCCTGCGTCAAGCATTCTCTTTGCGGCACTTGGTCTAAGAGCTCCGAGATCGCTTAACCTTCGGTTTACCTTGCTTAGCAAAAGCTTTCGAAGCCCTCGCGATGTCACGATAGAACACGGGATGAGCAATCACCGGGTTTGATGGATTTCAGCGATGCCGAGGGCGGCCTATGCCGAATGGGACGAGGAGGATCTCGCCGACTGGATCGACGAGCGTCCGGCCCGTCGCGTAAGGCGCAGGCGTGGGTCCTGGCTGCGGCTGATCGTGATGTGCTCCTGCAGCATCGCGGGTCTCGCCTACTTGGCCCTGCAGCAGGAACCGACTCACCGCCCGGCTGAGCGCTCGAAGGAGGTGCCCTCCTCCGTTCTGATCGCACCTGCCCCGGCCTGGAAGCCGGTCCCGGCCACCCCTGCCCCGTATGCCCTCGCGGGCGCCTCAGCGACGGAGGCGCGCCAGCACACGAATGGCGCCCGGGAGGATACCATGGTTCTCGGCCGCTTCGGCGACTTCCGCTATGCTCAGGTGTCGCTCGTGCAGGGACAGCCCGAGACGGCGGGAAGCTTCTATATCGATATCGTGCGCCGAGCCGCCCGCGCGGGCCTCGCCGTCGCGCATCAGGGCCAGGGCCGGACGGTGGCGACAAAGTTCGGCACCCTGGAAGTTGCTTCTATGACCCTGGCGGCCAGGGGCGAGCAGGCCTGTCAGGCCTTCCGCTTGTCCGATGCAGAGGCAGATTTCAGCTTCCAAGGCTGGCTCTGCGGTTCCTCGGCGCCGGACGATGCGCAGCTGGCCTGCTTCATCGACGGCATCACGCTGGCCGGCAGCGCGAGCCCCTCCCTGAAGGCGGCTTTCGTCCGCGCAGAGCGCAGCCGGACCGAAGCCTGCGGACCGGGCGCCCGCACTGCCTCCGTGGCCGTCAGGCCGCCGGCCCGACCTTAACCACCACCCGGTGCATAACGTTGCAGCCGTAGCCGTTCGGATTCCAGTTCGCGGCCCGGAAGGGCTGGGCCCGTCCTTGGCTGTCGGTCGCGCGGGCAAAGATCTCGTAATAGCCCTCGCCGGGTAGGGTCAGAGATGCCTGCCAGCGCGCCCAATCGTAGCGGTTGCGCGGCCCCGCCATCGTGGCCTCGATCCAGGTGGCGCCACCGTCGAGGGTGACCTCGACCCGCGCTACATCATCATCACCCGCCCAGGCCGCGCCGCGCACCTCGATTCTGCGCGTGCCTACTGGATAGTGGCTGCCGTCCGCCGGCGCCGTGACGATGCTGCGCACGGGCATCGATTCGAGAATGCGGATCTCGACGTCCGTGCCGTCCGCGCCGGGGGCCAGCGGGCGCACCGGCAGGCGGTAAGACAGGCCGGTCATGCCGGGCCCGTCATGCTCGCGGTCGCGGATCCAGATGCGTTTGAGCCATTTCTGGCTGAGCGAGCCGGGCCAGCCCGGCACGATGAGGCGCAAAGGCCCGCCATGGAGGAAGGGCAGCGCCTCGCCGTTCATGGCCCAGACCAGGAGCGTGTGCTCCTCCAGGGCCTTGGCGATCGGCACGCCGCGGGACATGGCCTGCTGCTCGAAGCTACCGGTCTTATCCGGATCGGCGCCGAAATGGCCCGTGAAGAGCGCGGTCTCCTTGAGGCCCGCCTCGCGCAGCACGTCGCCCAAGGACACGCCCGTCCATTCCGCGCAGCCGACGCCGCCGTTGGTCCAGGGGTTGCCCTCGGCCTTCGGCTCGAAGAACGAGCGGCCGTTGCCGCCGCATTCCAGCACCATGCGGAAGGTTTTTTGCGGGAAGCGGCTCTTCAGGTCGGCCAGCGAGAGTGTGAGCGGGCGCTCCACCTCGCCGTCGACCGTGAAGGTCCAGCCGTCCACATCTGTCACGGGCTGGGGCAGCAGGCCGTTGTTGCGCACGAAGAAGCGCGCGATGGGGGTCGTCTCGTCGTCGAGAAGCTCCTCGGGCGTTTCGGCCACGAGGGGCACGTCGCCCAGCAGGCTCAAGCCATCCTTGCCTTCGAGGCCTTTTCGCCCTTCACGCTTGTGCTGCATCGCACGCTGTCCTTCTCACCTTGCAGTGAACGCTATGAGCATCGAACCCAAAAGTGGACACCACTTTTGGGTTCGATGCTCAGTCTCTTAAGCAGCATATCGTGTGGACCGGAAAAACCGGGTCCACTTTTCGCTATCGCGGCCCGCTGGGTCCGCACGATGCGCCTGCGACGGAACCAATTTAACGGTGGTCGGCTTGTTCTGACAGTATTCAAGCGTAACAACGCCGGCGCATCGATGGCGAGATCGGGCGCCCTTCTGGAGGTTTTACCATGCGCCGCTTTGCCCTTCTGGGTCTGGCTTCCCTGGCTGCGCTCGCGACCGTCCCGGTGGCGGACGCACAGGCACAGGACCGTCCCCTCGTTCTTCGCGTGCAGCCCCGCAGCTTTCTCGATCCGGGTCCGGTGGCGCCGGTCGGCTCGATGAACCGCTACGTCACGGCGCCGATGATCTCCGCCGTGGCGAACCCGCCTTGGGGTTACCAGCGCGACCGCTTCGGGGAGGGATCGCTCCCTGATCCGATCGGCGGACCGTTCATCGGCGCGAGCAACCCGTTCCCCATGTTCGGCGTTCCGGATGTCGAGGCGACAGGCTCGATCCGATAGATCGTTCCTGAAACGAAAAGCCCGGGCATGACCCGGGCTTTTGCCGTTAGGACTGGGCCTCCAGCTCCTTGACGATAGCGTCGCCTACATCCTGGGTGCCCACCGCATTCGCGCCGGGGGCTGCGATGTCCTTGGTGCGAGTGCCGGAGGCCAGCACGCTGGCGATGGCCCGGTCCAAGCGGTCCGCCTCGTCGAGGAGACCGAAGGAATAGCGCAACGCCATGCCGAAGGAGCCGATCATCGCGATGGGGTTGGCCAATCCCTTGCCGGCGATGTCCGGCGCGGAGCCGTGGACGGGCTCGTAGAGCGCCTTGCGCCGGCCGGTGGCCGGATCCTCCGCGCCGAGCGAGGCGGAGGGCAGCATGCCGAGCGAGCCGGTGAGCATGGCTGCGATATCCGACAGAATGTCGCCGAAGAGGTTGTCGGTGACGATCACGTCGAACTGCTTCGGGTAGCGCACGAGCTGCATGGCGCAGTTATCGGCGAGCACGTTCTCCAGCTCCACGTCCGAGAACTCGTTCTTGTGGATGCGGCCTACGACTTGGCGCCAGAACACGCCGGTCTTCATCACGTTGAACTTCTCGGCCGACGAGACCTTGTTGCGGCGCTTCCTGGCGAGATCGAAGGCCACGCGCGCGATGCGCTCGACCTCGTGCGTGTGATAGATCTGCGTGTCGACCGCGCGCTGGGAGCCGTCCTCCAGGGTCACGATCTCCTTCGGCTCGCCGAAATAGACGCCGCCGGTGAGCTCGCGCACGATCATGATGTCGAGGCCTTCCACCACCTCGCGCTTGAGCGAGGAGGCGTCCGCCAGCGCCGGATAGCAGATCGCCGGGCGAAGATTCGCGAACAGGCCGAGATCCTTGCGCAGGCGAAGCAAGCCCGCTTCTGGGCGGACCGCATAAGGCACGCTGTCCCACTTCGCGCCGCCGACCGCGCCGAAGAGCACCGCATCGGCTGCCTGAGCCAGCTTCATGGCATCTTCGGAAATCGACGCCCCGTGGGCGTCATAGGCCGATCCGCCGACGAGATCCGTCTCGGTCTCGAAGCCCACGCCGCGCTTGCGGAACCAGCCCACAATCTTCTCGACCTCGCGCATGACCTCCGGGCCGATGCCGTCGCCGGGGAGAAGGAGAAGCTTGTGCGTTGCCATGGGAAGACCCCTGTTCTGCTGTGATCGAATGCAGGGCTCTTAAAAGCCCGAACAGGCTGCTTGGCAAGCGCTGATCGCGTTGGCCGTTAGGCGGAGCCTTTCAGGGCGGTGACCTCGATCTCGATCTTCATCTGGGGAAGGACGAGCGATTTGATGATCACATAGGTCGATGCCGGACGGATATCGCGAAGGATTTCCCCGCAGATCTGGAGGATCGCTTCGGAATCGGCCTCATCGGTCGCATAATAGGTCACGCGCACGATATCCTTGAGGCTCGAGCCCGCCTCCTTGAGGTAATGCTCGATCGTCTTCCAGCAGTTACGCGTCTGCTGCACGACATCGTCCGGAATCTGCATCGTCTCATAATCATAACCGGTGGTACCGGCCATGAAGATCCAAGGGTCCTGCACAACGGCGCGCGAGTAGCCGTAAGCCTTCTCCATGGGAGAGCCGGAGGAAAGAAGCTGTCGCGTCATGAACGGTCCCCTGATGTCGGAACAAGCGTAGCAATATGGTTTGACTGCGCGCAAGGCTCTGGAGCCCAGCCCCGGCCAGAGCCGGAAAGACAGCCGATCAACCGTTCGCTTCCCTGCGATCCCTGGGCGTTCGCACCACCGTCACCGAGCAAGGCGCCTCCGCCACCACCTGGGACGACACGCTCCCCAGATAGCGCCTGAGCGCCGAGGAGGCGCGCGCGCCGATCACGATGTGATCGACATTGTTGTGGCGGGCGTAATCGACGAGCGCAGCTGCCGGATCGGGTGCTTCCAGCACGCTGTAGGAGATGCGCTCATCCGGGATCTCCAGCGACGAGCCCCAGTGCTGGAGCTGCACGAGACGCTGGACGTGGAGGCTGTTGCCCTCCGCATCCTCCAGGATGTCGACGGCGATGCGTGAGGTCTTCAGGATATTCACGCAGGCGATGCGCGCCTCCGTCTCAAGCGAGAGGACGCGCTGCACCATCAGGCGCAGGGCCTCGGCGAGATCCTCAGCTCCGGGCGAGAGGTCCACGGCGGCAAGCACGATGGGCGCGCGGGAGAGCTGGCCGGCGATGTTGGGCGTCTCCAGCGGCTGTGCCTTCCGGGCTTTGAGCCAGCGCCGGAACGTCTTCATTCCGCTATCGCGTTCCAGGCGCTCGGCCCGTTCGGTGAGCTTCACCTGATCGGGGTTGTCCAGGTCGAGGGCAAGCTGGGCGGCGGTGGCGTAGCGGTCTTTCGGATCGACCTCGAGGCAGCGCAGGATGATCTCCTGCAGCCAGGGCGGACAGTCGGGGGCAAGCGCCCGCGGCGGCACCGGATCGCGCCACAGGCGCTTGCGGATCTGGCCGCCGCGCGGGTTGCCGAAGGGGCGCTCGCCGGTGACGAAGAAATACAGCATCACGCCGAGGGCGAAGAGATCGCTGCGCGGATCGGCGCGATCCTGCAGCACCTGCTCGGGCGCCATATAGGGCGTGGTCCCGAACGGCTCGCGGAACTCCTCGGCGAGAAGATCGGGCAATTGCTCGTGCCGGGCGAATCCGTAATCGATGAGCACGACCTCGCCGGTCTCGCGGATCATCACGTTGCTCGGCTTGATGTCGAGATGGATGACCTTCTGCAGATGCAGGTCGTGCAGGGCACGGGCCACCTTCGCACCCGTCGCGACCACCTCCGGCCAGGGCAGCGGCACCTCGTCGAGGCGGCTCTTGAGGGACTCGCCGGGAATCCGCTCCATGACGATATAGGGCATGGGGTCGAGAGGCCCGGCCGCCACGAAGCGCGGTACATGCGGACCGGTCAGGCGAGGCATGATCATCTGCTCGGTCTCGAAGCAGACGATGGGCAATGGATCGTCGCTGTCGAGGAGCAGCGGGATCTTCATGACAAGCGGCGTCGGATCATCCTCACGGGTCGCGATCCAGAGCAGCGCCATGCCGCCCGTGCTGATGTGCTCCTGCAGCGTGAAACCATCGATCACTTGGCCGGGTTCAAGACGCCAGCGCATGCGTCAGCGGCCCTGCTCGAGGCGGAGCGCCAGCTTTTCGGGCAGTCCTGCCTCCCTGACCTTGCGGGCGGCGGTCGCCGTGTCATAGGGCACGCGCAGATAGCGCAAGGTCTGGCGGGCCGTGTCGAAGACAGCGTAGTTCGCCGCCGCCACCCCGTCCCGCGGCTGCCCGACGGCGCCGATGACGGCAAGCCACGTGCGGGTCGGCAGCAGCGGGATGTCGTTGTTCGCCACCGGCGAGAAGGTGCCCACCTTCGCGGTGGTGCTCATGTGGTAGAGCATGGGCACATGCACATGGCCGCAGAAGGTGATGTGCGCCTCGACCCGGGAAAAATGCCGGATCGCCGCCATGGGCCCGTCCATGTAGTCCCAGGTCTTTGGGGCATAGCCGTTGGCATGGACATAGAGGACGTTGCCGTCCTCATGGATGAGCGGGAGATCGGCCAGGAACCGGCGCTGCTCGGGCCCGAGCTGCCCGCGGGTCCAGCGCAGCGCCTCGCGGGCCGTGCTGTTCATGTCCTCGTCCGACCCGTCGATAGCCGCATCGTGGTTGCCCAGCAGCGCGACGGCGCCCTGGTCCACGAGGGTCCTGATCGTATCGACCACCCAGGCCGGATCGGCCCCGTAGCCGACATAATCGCCGAGGAAGACGAACTGATCGACCTTGAGCAGGCGCGCATGGGCGAGGCAGGCTTGGAGTGCTTCCCGGTTGCCGTGAATGTCGGTGAGGATGGCGATGAGCATGGGAGCAGTTCAACTCCAAACGCATCGCCACCGCAAGCTGGCCGATGGGCGGCAGGATTAAAGAAGACGCATCAGATGGATCCCAAAAGTGGTGTCTACTTTTGGGCCCGATGCTTTACCCCCGCAACGCCTCCAGCACCTTGCCGCCGGGCCGGCCGCGCGGCTCGAGGCCGATGCGGCGCTCCACGTCCTTGATGGCTTCGCGGGTCTTGGAGCCGATCTTGCCGTCCGGCTCGCCCACATCGTAGCCGCGGGCGGTAAGCAGCTGCTGCAGCTCGCGGCGCTGGGCGCGGGAGAGCGGCGGATCGTCGGTCGGCCACGCGGCCTGGATGCCGGGCAAACCCTTCAACCGGTCGCCGAGAAGCGCGATGGCGAGCCCATAGGATTCGGCGGCGTTGTAGGAATAGACCGCGTCGAAGTTCTTGGTGACGATGAAGGCGGGGCCGTTCACGCCCGCCGGAATAAGGATGCCGGCCGAATAGCCGCCCTGGAGCGGTCGTCCGTCGAGGCGGCGCACCCCCATGGCGGCCCAGGTGGCGAGCGGCTTCTTGTTCTTGCGGCCGGCGAGCTTCGCGTTGAAGTTTTCCGGCAGGCGCACCTCGTAGCCCCAGGGCAGCCCGTTCACCCAGCCGGCTTTTTTCAGGAAGTTGGCCGTGGAATGCACCGCGTCCGGCACGGAGTTCATGATGTCGCGACGCCCGTCGCCGTCACCGTCGACGGCGAGGCGCTGGAAGGTAGAGGGCATGAACTGGGTGTGGCCGAAGGCGCCGGCCCAGGAGCCACGCAGATTGGCCGGGTTGATGTCCCCGTCCTGCACGATCTTGAGCGTCGCCATCAGCTCGCCCTTGAAATACTCGTTGCGGCGCGGCGCATAGCAGACAAGGGTCGAGAGCGACTGCACGAGGGGCCGGCCACCGATATCCTTGCCGAAGTTGGATTCCACGCCCCAGACGCCCGCAATCGCATGGCGGTCGACGCCGAAGCGCGCCTCCGCCGAGGCCAGGGCCTGACCCCATTGGCGCATGGCGGTGCGGCCGTCCTGCACCCGCTCGTCGTCCACGAGGGCCGCGAGGTAATCCCAGATCGCCGTCTTGAACTCCGGCTGGTTGCTCATGAGGTCGAGGATCGTCAGATCCGGCGCGACACCGCGGGTTGCAACATCGAAAGCCTGGCCGGAAATGCCCTTGGCGGCGGCCTGGGATCTCAGACCGGCAAGGCAGGAGCCGAAATCGGCCTGGGCGGCAGCCGGCGAGGCGGCAGAGAGGCCGGCGAGAACGAGGAGAGCGGGGGCAAGAAGCTTTTTCATGCCGGGCAGATTGCAGGGAATTTGGTTAATCTTGTGAAAACGGAGCCGCACCTCACGCTTTCGTCATGACGGGCCTTGGCTCAAACTGCCTCGATCTCCGGATCGGGAAGATTGCACTGGATCCAGCGGTCGTTCACATGAACGTCGGTGGTCTCCAGCCGCCCTGGGCCGAGATTGACGAACTTGTGCGGAACATGGGCCGGTCCGAAAACGACCTGGCCCTTTTCACATTCGAAGCGCTCCTCGCCTACGGTGAAGAGCGCCCGCCCCTCGCGGATGATGAAGATCTCGTCATAGGGGTGAACGTGCCATTTCGGCCCGCCGCCGACCTCTTCCGTAGAATAGAACAGCACGGTCGCGCCTGTGCCGAGGGTATGCCCCTCGACATGGCCTTTCCAGAACAGGCTGGGATGGGTCGCCCAATCGGCGCGGTTCAGAACCCGTGGCTTTCCGTCAGTCATTGCTCAACCTCATGAGGGTGAGGATGATAGCTTAAGCCCAGGCGCGCTCCGAGAGCTTCTTCTCGAACGAGTCGATGGCGGAGGCCTTTTCCATGGTGAGCCCGATGCCGTCGAGGCCGTTGAGCATGCAATGCTTCTTGAACGGGTCGATGTCGAACGTGATCTTGCCGCCGTCGGGGCCGCGGATCTCCTGGTTCTCCAGGTCGATGGTGAGCGTGGCGTTGGCGCCGCGGCTGGCATCGTCGAAGAGCTTTTCCAGGTCTTCCGGCGAGACCTTGATCGGCAGGATGCCGTTCTGGAAGCAGTTGTTGTAGAAGATGTCGGCGAAGCTCGTCGAGATCACGCAACGGATACCGAAATCGAGCAGCGCCCAGGGGGCATGCTCGCGCGACGAGCCGCAGCCGAAATTGTCGCCTGCAACCAGGATCTTGGCGTTGCGGTAGGCCGGCTGGTTGAGGACGAAATCCGGGTTCTCCGAGCCGTCCTCGCGGTAGCGCATCTCCGAGAAGAGGCCGGTGCCGAGCCCCGTGCGCTTGATCGTCTTCAGGTACTGCTTGGGGATGATCATATCGGTGTCGATATTAATGATCCGCAGCGGCGCCGCGACGCTTTCCAGCACGGTGAACTTATCCATGATCCTCTGTTCCTTCGGGCAGCGCCTGAGCCGCTTTCAAGGCCTCATATCAAAGGCTTTTGAACACGGCTAGGGCAACGATGGTCGCGGCACGCAAAGAATTGTCGTCTGCCGGTTCTGAGACGCAATTTTATGAGGCTCAAGCGGCCGCCGCCTCGATGGCTTCCATATCCTCGTCGGAGAGGCCGAAATGATGACCGATCTCGTGGACCAGCACATGGGTGACGATGGACCCCAAGGCCTCCTCGTGCTCGGCCCAGTAATCCAGGATCGGGCGGCGGTAGAGCCAGACCATGTTGGGAAACTGGCCCGTCTGCATCATGGCGCCGCCCTGGGCGAGGCCGATGCCGCGAAAAAGACCCAGGAGATCGAAGGGCGTCTCGCAGTCCATCTCCCGCATCGTGTCGTCATCGGGGAAATCCTCGACCCGGATCACCACACCCTCACATAGGGCGCGGAATTCCGCCGGCAGGCGGGCATAGGCGTCCTGGGCCAGGGCTTCCATGTCGTCGAGGGAGGGGGCCTGGAGGGTGGCGAGATCGGCCATGACCTAAAGGATATCGAGCTGAACGAGGAGCCAGAAGCCGAGGATCACGACGCCGATCAGGGAGAGGGAGCGCCCGATGCGCCGGCCCCACAGCTCGATCAGGTCGGTACTGCCGTCCTCGCCCGTACCCACGGCATCCCTGGCACCGAAATGATTGCCGGCCCGCCGGCCCATGCGGGCGAGCGCCGAGGAGCCCAGCGTGTCCGTGTCCCGCTGCACCCGCTCCAGGGCCGCGCGGGCTTCGGCGGCTTCGCGAGCCTCACGCTCACGGTCGTTCATCGGTCTCTCCCGGCTTAATATTGGCTTCACCATGACGCCTGATCGGCAACTTCGCAACGGAACGCCTCCGGCGCCCAGCCGTTAACAGCCCCGGATAACCAATTCTTGAAGAGGCAACAATGCGTACGATTCTTGGTGTCCTGGCTGTAGCCGGGTTGACTGTCCTCGGCGCCGGAACGGCGTCAGCCCAGGGCGTTGATGTGCGGATCGGCCCGAACGGCGTTCGCCTGGAGCAGAACCGCCCCGCCTATCGCGAGCGCGTCATCGAGCGCCGCGTGGTGCGTCCCGCCCGCACCCGCACCGTGTGCCGCACGATGATGGAGGAGCGGGTCCGCCGGAACGGCGTGGTCGTCCGCCGTCCGGTCGAGCGCTGCCGCGAGGTGGTGGCTGGCCGCCGGGTCTATGTGGACTAAGGGCGAAAGGCTTTGCCAATGGAAAAAGGCCGTGGGTCGCTCGAGCCACGGCCTTTTCGTTTGTTCAGAGCAGTGGCTCAGCCGAAGGTGCGGATGTCCACGAAGCGGCCCGCGATCGCCGCTGCCGCCGCCATGGCGGGCGAGACGAGGTGGGTGCGGCCCTTGAAGCCCTGGCGGCCCTCGAAGTTGCGGTTCGACGTGGAGGCGCAGCGCTCGCCTGGGGCGAGGCGGTCGGCGTTCATGGCCAGGCACATGGAGCAGCCCGGCTCGCGCCAGTCGAAGCCGGCCGCCTTGAAGATCTTATCCAAACCTTCCGCCTCGGCCTGCATCTTCACGATGCCGGAACCGGGCACGATCATGGCGTTGACGCTTTCGGCCACGCGCTTGCCCTCGACCACCTTGGCCACTTCCCGCAGGTCCTCGATGCGGCCGTTGGTGCAGGAGCCGATGAACACGCGGTCGAGGGTGATGTCGGTGATCTTCGTGCCGGGGGTGAGGCCCATATATTCGAGAGCCCGCCACTTGGAGCGGCGCTTGTTCTCGTCCTGGATGTCGTCCGGGTTCGGCACCACGCCGGTGACGGAGATCACGTCCTCAGGGCTCGTGCCCCAGGTGACGATAGGCGGCAGATTCGCGGCATCGAGGCGGATCTCGGTGTCGAAGAACGCGCCTTCGTCGGTGCGCAACGAGTCCCAGTAGCGCACGGCTGCATCCCAGGCCTCGCCTTTCGGGGCCTTGGGCTTACCTTTCAGATAGGCATAGGTCTTCTCGTCGGGCGCCACCATGCCGGCGCGGGCACCGCCCTCGATCGACATGTTGCAGATCGTCATGCGGCCTTCCATCGACAGGGACCGGATGGCCTCGCCCGCATATTCGATCACGTGGCCGGTGCCGCCGGCGGTGCCGATCTCGCCGATGATGGCCAGGATAATGTCCTTGGCGGTGACGCCGGCGGGCAGCTGCCCGTCCACGGTCACGCGCATGTTCTTGGCCTTCTTCTGGATCAGCGTCTGGGTGGCGAGCACGTGCTCGACTTCCGAGGTGCCGATGCCGTGGGCGAGCGACCCGAAGGCGCCGTGGGTCGAGGTGTGGCTGTCGCCGCACACGATGGTCATGCCCGGTAGCGTGAAGCCCTGCTCGGGGCCGACCACGTGGACGATGCCCTGACGGGTGTCGAGCTCGTTGTAGTACTCGACGCCGAAATCCTTGGCGTTCTGGGCCAGAGCGGCCACCTGGGTGGCAGCTTCAGGATCCTCGATGCCGTGCGAGCGGTCGGAGGTAGGCACGTTGTGGTCGACCACGGCCAGGGTTTTCTGCGGCTGGCGCACCTTGCGGCCCGTCATGCGCAGGCCTTCGAAGGCCTGGGGGCTGGTCACCTCATGGACGAGGTGGCGATCGATGTAGAGAAGGCACGTCCCATCATCCTGCTGATCGACGACGTGATCGTCCCAGATCTTGTCATAGAGGGTGCGGGCTTTGGCCATGGTGCTCTTCCAACGGTCTCGACAAAGGTGATTTATGCGTGTTTAGCGATTTGCCGCCCTCCGGAGAAGATACCCTGAGCGCACACCGCCTTGAAATGATCGCATAGCAGACAGGATAGAACGCGCAATTATATTTTTGTCGCGTCGGATTTCTCGCGAAGCTTCGTCCATCAGCAAAAAAGCGCGGTTTGCACCGCGCTTTCGGAAAACTTTGCCTGAGAAGTGGAGCCTTACTCGGCTGCAGCCTGGGTCTTCTTCTCGGCGCGCTCGGCGATACGGGCCGACTTGCCGCGACGGTCGCGCAGGTAATAGAGCTTGGCGCGACGGACGGCACCGCGGCGCACGACCTTGATCGAGTCGACGTTCGGCGAGTACAGCGGGAACACGCGCTCGACGCCTTCACCGTAGGAAATCTTGCGGACCGTGAAGCTCTCGTGGAGGCCGCCACCCGAACGGGCGATGCAGACGCCCTCGTAGGCCTGGATACGCGAACGCTCGCCTTCCTTCACCTTCACGTTGACGATGACGGTGTCGCCGGGCTGGAAATCGGGGATCGTCTTGGCGAGCTTGGCAATCTGCTCCTGCTCGAGCTGCTGAATGATGTTCATGGTCTTAACTCCTGCCGTTGCAAGGTCTCAAGGCAAGCCCCAAGCCCGCGGGATTTCGGCGTCCTGTTTTAAGTTGAGGCCGCGCCTATACAGGAGTTTGGGTGGGTTGTCGAGCCTGTCCGCCTTCCGTCATCCCGGCCGGAGCGTAGCGGAGATCCGGGATCGCTGGACCAGAGTGGCTCCTTCACCTCTCCCTGAGGGAGAGGCAGGCCAGCGTTATATCCTACAGACGTTCCCGGATCGGCTGCGCCGTCAGGGATGACCAGTCTTTAAGCCTTCGCAGCAGGCTTAATCTCAGCAAACAGATAGCGTTCGAACCAGCTCGGGAACGCCTTTGCCAAGGCCCGAGGCCCTTCCACCACGAGGCCCATCCGCTGCGCCTCGCCAAATGTCACGTCGCCCCGCCACCAGGCGACCAAGGCGGACAGGGGGGTCCTGACGCAGAGCGGCTCCGGAAAGCCGGGGTTCTGCGTGCAGAGCAAGACCTCGGCCTCCTTCAGCAGCAGGAAACGCGGCTGGCGCTGCCCCTCGACCTCGAAACGGATGACCATGGGCTCCGGCGGCAGGGCCTCGGTGCGCACCCGCCGCTGCATGTCGACGAGGACGGGTTCGAGGTCGAGATCCTCATCCGCCGCGTGGCGCGGCAGCCAGCGCTGGCCCCAGGTGCCGAGGGCGCTCACGATGCCCATCAGCTCCCGGCCTGACTCCGTCAGCGCGTATTCGGGACCGTGCTCGCCCTCGATGCGCGACACGGCCCCGACATGCACCAGCGCCTGCAGGCGCTCGGACAGCATGGTGCGGGAGATGCGCGGGATGCCGCGGCGGATGTCGTTGAAGCGGCGGCTGCCGCACAAAAGCTCGCGCACCACGAGAAGGGTCCAGCGCCCGCCAATGGCCTCATGGGCGCGGGCCACGGAACAGAACTGACCGTAATCTGCCATGGACCAAGCGCTATCATGGCGAGGAAAGCTGGAGAAGTCCGGATTCCGGACCTGACAGGCCGGCGGCCTCGGCTTAACGAAGACAGAGTTCTTGGATGGAAACCATGACCCCACTGCCCCGCACCATTCTCGATCGCATCGGCAACACCTCGCTGGTTGCCCTGCGCCATATCCTGCCGGCCAATGGCGCCCGCATCCTGCTGAAGCTGGAGAGCGAGAACCCCACCGGCAGCATGAAGGACCGCATGGCGCTTGCCATGATCGAGGCGGCCGAAGCGGATGGGCGCCTGAAGCCCGGCGGCACCGTGGTCGAATATACCGGCGGCAGCACCGGCGTCTCGCTCTCGCTCGTCTGTGCTGTGAAAGGCTACCCGCTCGACATCGTGACATCGGATGCCTTCAGCCAAGAAAAGCTCGACCACATGCAGCTGCTCGGCGCGACGTTGCACATCGTGGAAAGCGACAGCGGGCGCATGACGGAAAAGCTCACCAAGGACATGATCGAGCAGGCCAGCATCATCGCAGAGGCAAAAGGCTCCTTCTGGACCGATCAGATGAGGAACCGGGATCAGCTCGCCGCCTATCACCGCATGGCGGACGAGATCTGGGAGCAGACGGCAGGCTGGATCGACGGCTTTGTCCAGAGCGTGGGCACGGCGGCATCGTTGCGCGGCATCACCGAGCGTCTGAGACATCATCGCGATGCGATAAAGACTGTTGCCGTCGAACCCGCTGAATCCGCCGTGCTCTCCGGCGGCCCTTCCGGTGCCCACAAGATCGACGGCATCGGTGCGGGCTATGTGGTGCCGCTCTGGCAGGAGAAAACCGCCGACGAGATCGAACGCGTCTCGACGGAAGACGCCATGGCGATGGCCTTCCGCCTCGCCCGCGAGGAGGGCCTGTTCGCCGGCACCTCCACAGGCGCCAATGTCGTTGCGGCCTTGCGGCTGGCGGAAAAACTTGGGCCGAGTTCAACCATCGTGACGGTCATGTGCGACACGGGGATGAAGTACCTGAAGACCTTCGGGGCAAGGCTCACAGCAGACAAGCATTCCTGACACTGAAGCCCCGTTCAGCGAATGGGCGGCAGGCGACGCTTGATCGGGGATGCCTTGACGATGGAGGTGCTGGTCTGGGCGCGCTGCGCGATCCGCTCCAGGATCGGATCGAGCTCGTCGATGGAGCGCAGGAGATAGCGCGCCACGAAGCAGTCATCTCCGGTGACCTTGTCGCATTCGATAACCTCAGGGCTATCGACCAGAAGCTTTTCCACGTGGTGCAACTGCCCCGGCAGGGGCCGGATGCGCACGATGGCCGTCAGGGTGTAGCCCAGGGCCCTCGGGTCGAGTTCGACCGTGTAGGCCTTGACCACGCCGTCTTCCTCCAGCCGCCGCAGCCGCTCGGCGACGCTCGGCGCCGACAGGCCCACGCTCCGGGCGAGCTCCGCGTTGGAGAGCCTGGCGTTGTCGCTGAGCAGCGCGATCAGCGCCTGGTCGATCTCGTCCAGAGCCGAGTTTCTGCTTTTAAGGTTCTTTGCTGAAATCGCCATTGCTTCGAAGGCCAAAAGGTTGAACCGCTTTCGATCCTGAGAGTACGCCTCTCGCGACAAAAGATAAAGTTCTGCCCTCGTCACAGGAGGTGCAGCGATGAAATCGCAGGTGGAATTTTCGGGACGGCTGGAGATGATCGCCGCCATGGCGCT
Organism: Microvirga lupini; assembly: GCF_014191055.1. Classification (GTDB taxonomy): domain Bacteria; phylum Pseudomonadota; class Alphaproteobacteria; order Rhizobiales; family Beijerinckiaceae; genus Microvirga; species Microvirga lupini_A. The sequence goes on along the minus strand of NZ_JACHWB010000008.1, from coordinate 43,358 downwards.
GTCGGGCACCATCGGGTACTTCGTCGTCGAATCCGGCCAGATCGTCTGGAACGTGGTGTTCTTCCGCTGCCTGTTCGGGGCCTTGAGTCTGTTCGCCTATTGCTGGGCGAAGGGCCTGCTCGCGCCCTGGCCGTTCTCGACCCGGACGCTGATGCTCGCCCTTTTGAGCGGTGCGGCCATCGTGCTCAACTGGGTGCTGCTGTTCTCGTCCTACGGGCACGCCTCGATCTCGATCGCGACCGCCGTCTACAACACCCAGCCCTTCTTCCTGATCCTGCTCGGAATGATCCTGTTTGGCGAGCGGCCGACAGGAGACGCGTTCGGCTTCATCGCCCTTGCCTTTGTGGGGCTTCTCATGGTCACCCAGGTCGAGGCTGGCGGCCTCTCCTGGAGCAGCGGCTATGGGATCGGGCTGCTGCAGGCGCTCGGAGCAGCCTTTCTCTATGCGGTGGCATCAGTCATCGTGAAGCAGCTCAAAGGCATTCCACCGCACGTGATCGCGCTCGTACAGGCCGTGCTCGGTACCGCGATGCTTCTGCCGCTGGCGGACTTCTCCAGCCTGCCGACGCATTCCCTGCAATGGAGCTACCTCGTGGTGCTCGGCGTCGTGCACACCGGCATCATGTACATCTTCCTGTACGCGGCGCTCCAGAAGCTGCCGACGCCGGTGATCGCCGTGCTGTCGTTCACCTACCCGGCCGTTGCCATTCTGGTGGATTACTTGGCCTATGGCCGCGATCTGTCTCTCGGCCAGTGGAGCGGCATCGGGTTGATCCTGCTCGGCAGCGCAGGCGTGAATCTCAAGTGGCGTCTTCGCATGAGCCGCTCCGGCACGGGACAGCACGCGCAGCCTGCCAAGACGTGAGGTGTTTCGATGCCGCCGTGGACCAGGAAACACGGCGGCATCGATCGCGGGAACAATCCGCTGCCTACTTGGTCGCGGGAGGAGCCATGGCTTGGACCTTGCCGGCCATGTCCATGCATTCGGCTTCCTTGCCCTGCTGGTCGAGTTGCTTCGCCTGCTGGATCATCTGCATGGCCTGGTTGTGGCCTTGGCTCTGGGCCGTAACGTTCGCGCCTTGTCCTGACGCCGACGACGAACCCTGGGCGGCCGAACCCGTTGTTGCCGGTGCATCGAGCGCGGGGCCGCCTCCCTCCTGCCGCGCCGAGATGGATTTCTCCAGGTCGGCGAGCCGTTGCGTGCAGGGTCCGGCCAGGCTGGGGCTGATGACCACGAAGGCGAGTGTCGTGCCGAGAATGATGCGACTGACCATGCCGATCTCCCATGATCGAGGGCCCCGTTCCATCAATCCCCTGACGGCCGTTGCCGTTCCGCAGGTGCGCCGCATCGAGTCCTTCGGACGTCCAGCACCGGAGACACTCTAGCGCTCCAGCAGATCCGGCCTTCTCTCGCGGGTGATGCGCTCCGATTCCTCGCGGCGCCAGCGCTCAATCAGGGCGTGATTGCCGGAGAGCAGCACGTCGGGAATGGGCCTTCCCTCCCACTCGCGGGGACGGGTGTAGTGCGAGTATTCGAGGCGGTTCGATTCAAAACTCTCCTCGGTGCCCGACGCCTCCTTGCCCATGACGCCGGGCAGGAGCCGCACGCAAGAGTCGAGCACGATCATGGCGGCCATCTCGCCGCCGGAGAGCACGTAGTCGCCGATGGAGATCTCAGCTAAGCCACGCGCCTCGATCACGCGCTCGTCCACGCCCTCGAAACGGCCGCAGACGATGACGACACCGGGACCGGCCGCGAGCTCGCGCACGTATGATTGCGTCAGTGGCCGGCCGCGCGGGCTCATGAGCAGCTTCGGGCGCGGATCGTCGAGGGGCACATTCGCATCGATCGCGGAGGCCAGCACATCGCAGCGGATCACCATGCCGGGACCGCCGCCGGCCGGCGTGTCGTCGACGGTGCGGTGGCGGCCGAGGCCATGATCGCGGATGTTCTTCGCTTCGAGCGACCACACGCCCCGCGCCAGCGCATCGCCGGAGAGCGACATTCCGAGCGGGCCCGGGAACATGTCCGGATAGAGGGTCAGGATGGTGGCAGAAAAGCTCACGCCTCATCCTCGGGCTGAGGTTTGGCGGGCTCGAACAGGTCGTCGGGCGGCGCGGCCACGATGCGCTTTGCCGCGACATCCACCACCGGCACGAAGGCCTTGGTGAAAGGCAGGAGCGCAGTTGGGCCGCTCGGAACAGGCGCGATTTCGAGAAGATCGCCGCCGCCGTAATTAGGCACCGCCACTACGGTGCCGATGATCTCGCCGGCTTCGTTGTGAACGGTGAGGCCGATCAGGTCGGCGAGCAGGAATTCATCGTCCTCGTCGGGCGGAAGAAGCTTGTCGCGCTCGACGTAAAGCTGCACGCGGTTGAGCGCTTCAGCGGCTTCGCGCGTGGAAACGCCATCGACGACCGCGATGAGCAGATCGGGTGCGCCGCCGGGAGCGGTCCGCACATTCTTCAAGGAATAGGTTTTGCCATTGCTGGCGATCAGCGGCCGGTAATCGGCAATCGCCTGTGGCTCGCCCGTATGGGATTTCAGCCGCACCTCGCCTTTCAGGCCATGGGCGCGGCCGAACTCGCCCACAAGGACGAGATCGTTTCGTTGCTGGACGCTGCGGTCCGGGGCGGGGTGGGAGCGCGACCTTGCAGGGCGAGGTGTTTCCACCCCACCCCGCCGCTGCTCACGCAGCGTCGACCCTCCCCCTCCAGGGGAGGATGGATTGCGCCCCCGCTTCATATCGAAGCTTACGCAGCCTCGCCTTCGCCGGCGGCAGCAGCCGCGGCCTTGGCGTCGGCGCGCTCCTGGGCCTTCTTGCCAGGCACCGCCTTCTGCGGGTTGTTGCGGGCCGGACGCTTCAGAAGGCCGGCGGCATCGAGGAAGCGCAGGACGCGGTCGGTCGGCTGGGCGCCCTTGGCGAGCCAAGCCTGGATCTTCTCGGTCTCGAGAACGACGCGGCCGGCATCGTCCTTCGGCTTCATCGGGTCGTAGGTGCCGACCTTCTCGATGAAGCGGCCATCGCGCGGGGAGCGCGAGTCGGCGACAACAATGCGGTAGTAGGGACGCTTCTTCGCACCACCACGGGTGAGACGGATCTTCAGGGACATGGGATACTCCTTTTGGTGTCCTGTGATCAAACTTGCCTTCGTGTCATCCCCGCGCAGGCGGGAACGACGAAACCTATTTCTTCTTCCCGAACGGGAAGCTGCCAATGCCTGGCAGGCCGGGGATCTTGCCAGCACCCAGACCCGGAAGGCCCGGCACGCCTTTCGGCATCGACGGAAGACCGCCGGCGCCGCCGGGGAAGTCGGGCAGCTTGCCGCCCATCTGCTTCTGCAGGGCCTCGATCTGCTCCGGCGTCGGCTGGGGCATGCCACCCATGCCGCCGCCGAGGCCGAACATCTTGCCGAGCTGGCCGGCCATGCCCTTGCCCTTACCGCCGCCCATCATCTTCATCATGTCGGCCATCTGGCGGTGCATCTTCAGAAGCTTGTTGATGTCCTCGACCTTCATGCCGGCACCGGCCGCGATGCGCTTCTTGCGCGAGGCCTTGAGGATGTCCGGGTTGCGGCGCTCGGCCGGGGTCATGGAGTCGATGAGGGCGCGCTGACGCTTGATGACCTTGTCGTCGAGATTGGCGTTCTCGAGCTGCGACTTCATCTTGGCGATGCCGGGCAGCATGCCGAGCATGCCGCCGATGCCGCCGATCTTTTCCATCTGGGCGAGCTGGTCGCGCAGATCCTCCAGATCGAACTTGCCCTTGCGCATCTTGTCGGCCATGCGCTGGGCTTTTTCGGCGTCGAAGTTCTCGGCGGCCTTTTCGACGAGTGAGACGATGTCGCCCATGCCGAGGATGCGGTTGGCGACGCGCGAAGGATGGAACTCCTCGAGCGCATCGACCTTCTCGCCCGTGCCGATGAGCTTGATCGGCTTGCCGGTCACGGCGCGCATGGACAGGGCCGCGCCGCCGCGGGCGTCGCCGTCCATGCGGGTCAGCACGATGCCGGTAACGCCGAGACGCTGGTCGAAGGCGCGCGCGGTGTTGACCGCGTCCTGGCCGGTGAGCGCATCGGCCACGAGCAGCACCTCGTGCGGGCCGGTGGCGGTGCGCACCTCAGCGGCCTCCACCATGAGGGCCTCATCCACGGTGACGCGGCCGGCGGTGTCGAGCATGACCACGTCGTAGCCGCCAAGCCGAGCCGCCTCCATGGCGCGGCGGGCGATCTGCACCGCCGATTGGCCGGCCACGATCGGCAGCGTATCGACGCCCACCTGCTTGCCCAGCACCGCGAGCTGTTCCATGGCGGCGGGGCGGCGGGTGTCGAGGGAGGCCATGAGCACCTTGCGGTTCTCGCGATCCTTCAGGCGCCGGGCGATCTTGGCTGTCGTGGTCGTCTTGCCCGAGCCCTGGAGACCGACCATGAGGATGCCCACGGGGGGCACGGCGTTGAGATCAATGATCTCGGCGTCCGCGCCTAGCATCTCCACGAGCTGGTCGTGGACGATCTTGACCACCTGCTGGCCCGGCGAGACCGACTTCACGACCTCGGCGCCGACCGCGCGGGCCCGCACCTTATCGGTGAAGGAGCGCACCACCTCGAGGGCCACGTCGGCCTCGAGCAGGGCGCGGCGAACCTCACGCAGGGCCGCGTTGACATCCTCCTCGGTGAGCGCGCCGCGGCGCGTCAGCCCGTTGAGGATAGTGGAAAGCTTATCGGACAGGCCTTCGAACATGATCACTCAATTCCTCTTGCGATGAGGGGTACATCGCGATCCTCGAGGGCTTTTTCAAAGTGGCTTATGGCCGCCTCGAACTTGTCGCGGCAGCCGGGATTGCAGAAGCCGACCACCTCGCCGCGATAGAGGGTGAGCGAATCCGCCGCGATCGGCTGCCCCGACCACGGGCAGGTCTCGTTGACCGCGTCCTCGATGCGCAAAGTCTTGTCCGACATCCGTTCATCCCTTGGCACCTTCCTAGCCTCATCCTGAGGAGGCCGTCAGGCCGTCTCGAAGGACGAGGCGTCTCCAGTGCACGCTGGACCCTCCTTCGAGACGCCTGCTGTGCAGGCGCCTCAGGATGAGGGTCTGTGTGTGGAGAAACCCAAATGAAAGCGCGCCCGAGGGCGCATCGCGCTGTCGGACGTTGACCTCCAGCCTCTCGGGCTGGTCGGCGGCTCAAATGGGCTCGCTCTACAGATTTGCGGCCAGCGCTTAAGGGAAAAGGGCAGCAGAGTCAAGGAAAAGAGCCATTGAAGCAAGCTTGCGGTCATCCCGGACGAAGCGTAGCGAAGATCCGGGATCGTTGGACTGAGACGGCGCGTCCTTTCCCTCCCCCTTGCGGGGAGGGGCAGCCGCGAAGCGGCCGGGTGGGGGTCGCAAAGTCAGAGCGCCGTGCTTTATTCAGGAAGCGTGCGGCTTGCTACAGCATCCAGGTAGATTAGCCGCTCACCTAGCCGAACCACCCCCACCCCTGCCCCTCCCCGCAAGGGGGAGGGAAACACACAAACACTTGCCGATCCTCCTTCGCATCCCCACGCTTAAAGCTTCGCCGAGGATCCCTGCACCGATGAACCGTCGTACCCTGATCAAAGCGCTAGGCTTTCCTGTCGTCACCGTTACCGGGGCCCTGGGCTGGATGACCGCCGCGCGCTCGAAAAACCGCTATTACGACGGTCCGGTCAGCGACCATTTCGACGGGGTACGGTTCTTCACGCCTGGCCAGCCGCAGGACAAGGGGCTGCTCGAACTGGCGCGCTGGCGGCTTCAGGGCGGTCGGAGGGATTGGCCCGAGAGCTTCCCGAGTCCCTTCCGGGACAAGCCCCCGGCGGAGGTGGCCGGCCTGCGCTCGGCGCTCATCGGCCACGCGTCGTTCCTGATCCAGGTGGCGGGGCTCAACATCCTGGTCGATCCGGTCTTTTCCGAGAAGGCGAGCCCCGTCTCCTTCGCCGGCCCGACGCGGGTCAACCCGCCCGGTATCGCCTTTGACGACCTGCCGCCGATCCACGTGGTGCTGATCACGCACAACCACTACGACCATCTCGACACCGAGACCCTGGGGAGGCTCTGGCAGCGGCACCGGCCGAAATTCGTGGCACCGCTCGGCAACGACGCGGTGATCCGGGCCGAGCATCCGGAGATCCCGGTCGAGACGCGAGACTGGGGCGGATCGGTCGAGCTTGGTAACGGCGTCACGGCCCATCTGGAACCCGCCTATCACTGGTCGGCGCGCGGCATCAACGACCGGCGCATGGCGCTCTGGTGCGCCTTTGTGCTCACGACGCCGGCGGGCGTGATCTACCATATCGGCGATACGGGCTTCGGCGACGGCAAGATCTTTCACGGCGTTCGGGAGCGCTTCGGCAGGCCGCGCCTCGCGCATCTGCCCATCGGCGCCTATGAGCCGCGCTGGTTCATGGAGCCGCAGCACATGAACCCGGAGGATGCCGTGAAGGTGCTGCGCATCGTCGAAGCCGATCAGGCGCTAGGCCACCATTGGGGCACGTTCCGGCTCACCGACGAGGGCATCGAGGAGCCGCCGCAAGAACTGGCCGTCGCCTTGCAGACGGCTGAGATTCCGGAAGACCGATTCAGAGCGTTGCGGCCCGGTGAGGCTTGGGAGCCGTCAGCGTGACGACCAGCTCCTCCAGCGCCTGGGGATCGTCCACGAGGCAGGCAACTCCTGCGGCCAGCAGTTCCTCGCGGGAGCCGTAGCCCCAGGTGACGCCGATGCTCATGATGCCGTTGGCCTTTGCCCCGATGGCATCGTGCTCCCGGTCGCCGATCATGACGGCCTGCGCCGGGTCGAAGCGCTCCTGCTCGAGGATGTGCCGGATGAGATCGCGCTTGTCGGCATTGCGGTTGTCGAGTTCGGAGCCGTAAATCCCAACGAAGAAGCGCGACAGTTCGAAATGATCGAGAATCCGCCGCGCGAAGACATGCGGCTTCGAGGTCGCGACGTAGAGGCGGATGCCCTTGTCCTGAAGAATCCGGAGCACAGCCGGAATGCCGGCATAGACTTCGTTCTCGAACAGCCCGACATCGCTGAACCGTTCACGGTAGAGCCGAACGGCCTCCGGCGCTTCGTCGGCCATACCCAAAAGCTTCGTGAAGCCCGCAATCAGCGGCGGCCCGATCATCCAGGTCAGCTCGTCCGCTTCCGGAACGGGACGCCCCATTCGCTCAAGCGCATATTGGACCGAGCGAGTGATGCCGGTTTTCGGATCCGTCAGGGTCCCGTCGAGGTCGAAAAGAGCGATCATCGCAGGCTTCATTCCTTCGGCTGAACGTAGATGTTCACCTCGAAATTGGTGTCCTGCGAATCCGTGAAGTCGCTCACGTATTCCTCGATGAACGCGTCCTTGGCCACGATCTCCTTGATGTCGAGATAGGCCGTGATCGTCTCGTAGGTGCCGTCGATCTCGTCATAGGCATCCTTGTGCACGAAGCGGAAGGACTTGCCCTCCGGCGTGCGGCCGAACTTGATCTCAGGCGTCAGCTCGGTCTTACCCTCCGGCACCTTGGCGATCGGCACCATGGCCTCGTATTTGAAGCCGTTGTCGTCGGTGTCGACGAAGATCGTGAGCGGCCGGCCTGCGGGCGCAATCCCGGCCTTCTTCATCTCGCCGTCGATCTTTGAGAAAGCGTTCTTCAGGTTGTCGAAGGCCTCGTCCCAGGTGCTGATGCCGGCGAGCACCACCGTGGTCTTGGGCATGAGCACACCCTCCTCTACGCCGGTCGGATCGCTCGGGTTCGGGAACAGGGTCGAGCGGGCGGCATCCTGCACCGGAGCCGGGCTGGCGGGAGCCGTCGGCGCCGGAACGACGGGTGCGGGCTGAGCCGTCGCGGGAGGCTGCGGCTGGGCCGGATTCTCCGACGGAGCGGCCGGAGCAGGTTGGGCCGGCGACGCAGCCGGTGGAGGGGCAGCCGGCGCAGGCGCGGCCGCTTCGGGCGCGGCCGGGGGCGGGCTTGCGGGCGGAGGCGTCTGCGCCAGCGCCACCCCGGAGCAGAGGGCCAGGACGAGAACAGGATGGAAGAAGCGCAGCCGCATGAGAAGAACGCCTTACCCGCGAATCAAGAAGGGATATCGTGCTGCAACATAGAAGGCTTTCGAAGCAGCCGCGAGAGCATCTCCGCGCCGCTGTGGAGAGACGGATTGCAGCAGGGCTGCCCAACATTTGGTCTGATTGACAGCGCAAGGCTCTCCCGGAAGCTGGGGCCGATGCCATATGCTCGTGCTTCGTCCCCTCGCCTGTGGGCTCATCCATGACGGAAGACTTTCTGATCTTTGCGCTGATCGGCTTCGGGGCTCAGATTGTCGATGGGGCCCTCGGCATGGCCTTCGGGGTGCTGTCCACCACGAGCCTCCTGGCCTTCGGGGTACCGCCCGCCACTGCGAGCGCCGTCACCCATGTGACGGAGATCTTCACCACGGCGGCCTCCGGAGCCTCCCATGTGGCTCATCGCAACGTGAACTGGCGTCTCGTGGCCCGGCTGGCGCCGGCCGGCATGATCGGTGGCGGCATCGGGGCCTTCATTCTGGCCAGTATCGACGCCAAGACCATCCAGCCCCTGGTGTCGGCTTATCTCCTGGCGATCGGCCTCTACATCCTCTTCAAGGCGTTCCGGCCCCTCTGGCCACGGGAGGTGAGCGACCGACTGGTACCTTTCATCGGTGCAGGCGGCGGTCTGCTCGACGCCATGGGCGGCGGCGGATGGGGCCCCATCGTCACCAGCTCCCTGATCGGCCGGGGCCATGCGCCCCGGCAGGTGATCGGCTCGACGAACCTCACCGAATTCCTGGTCACCACGGTCATCTCGGCCACCTTCATCGTGACCCTGGGCTGGTCCGAGCTGAGCTCGGCGGCGGGCCTCATCGTCGGTGGCGTGCTGGCAGCACCCCTCGGCGGGCTGGTGGTGAGTCGTGTGCCGACCCGGCCGCTGATGGTGGCTGTCGGCCTCCTCATCATCGCCACGAGCATTCCGCGGATCCTGGCGGCGTTCTGACATTATTGCCGCAGGGCTTTTCAACGCCTCTCGCGATTCCCCGCGTTTTCAGCCATATACGGCCCCATGAGTGCTCTTTCGAACAGCCGCTTCCTGAAGATGAACGGTCTCGGCAACGAGATCACCGTGCTCGACCTGCGCGGCTCACCCCATCGGGTGAGCGCCGCGGAGGCGCGTTCCATCGCGGCGGATCCGCGCTCGCGCTTCGACCAGCTCATGGTGCTGCACGATCCCGTCACCCCCGGCACCGATGCCTATATGCGCATCTACAACACGGACGGTTCGGAATCCGGCGCCTGCGGCAATGGCACCCGCTGCGTCGCCTGGGCGATGACGGTGGACCCTGTCATGAGCCGGCCGGTGGAAGGCGATCTGGTGCTCGAGACCAAGGCCGGGCTTCTGCCCGTGGAGCGGGTCTCCGACCGGGTCTTCACCGTCGACATGGGCCCGCCGCGGCTCGCCTGGAACGAGATCCCCCTGCGCGATCCCTATCCGGACACCCGCACCATCGCCCTCGATACCCGACTGCCCGACGCGCCTGAGCTGCACGGGCCGTCCGCTGTGAGCATGGGCAATCCGCATGTGATCTTCTGGGTCGAGGACGCGCTCGCCTACGACCTCGCCGCCATCGGCCCCATCTTCGAGCACGATCCGGCCCTGCCGGAGCGCGCCAACATCTCGTTTGCCCAGGTCACAAGCCCCGAGCACATCGTGCTCCGCGTCTGGGAGCGCGGCGCCGGTGCCACCCGCGCCTGCGGCTCGGCCGCTTGCGCCACCCTGGTGGCCGCCGCCCGAAAAGGGCTCACCGGCCGCAAGGCCGTTGTGGCGCTGCCCGGCGGCGACCTCGTCATCGAGTGGCGCGAGAGCGACGATCACGTGCTCATGACCGGCCCGACCGAACTGGAGCACGAGGGCATCCTCCCCCTGGCCCTCTTCACCGAGGTGGCGTGATGGCGGTCGAGGTCGTCACCTTCGGCTGCCGGCTCAACACCTACGAGTCGGAGGCCATGCAGCGCCACGCGGAGGAAGCCGGCCTCGGCGAGGTCGTGATCGTCAACACCTGCGCGGTCACGGGCGAAGCCACGCGCCAGGCCCGCCAGTCGATCCGCAAGCTCGCCCGCGAGAAGCCCGGTGCGCGCATCATCGTGACGGGTTGCGCGGCTCAAGTTGAGCCCGAAACTTTCGCAGCCATGCCGGAGGTATCCCAAGTCGTCGGCAACCATGAGAAGATGAAGGCCGAGACCTGGGCCGGCATGCGCGATTTCGGCGTCGCTCTCACGGAAAGGGTTCTGGTCAACGACATCATGGCGGTGAAGGAAACCGCCATTCACCTCATCGACGGCATGCGCGGGCGCACCCGCGCCTTCGTGCAGGTGCAGAACGGCTGCGACCACCGCTGCACCTTCTGCATCATCCCCTACGGCCGCGGCAATTCCCGCTCCGTGCCCATGGGTGCGGTGGTGGAGCAGGTGCGGACCCTGGTGGAGCACGGCTCCCGCGAGGTGGTGCTCACCGGCGTCGACATCACGAGCTACGGCAAGGACCTGCCCGGCGAGCCGAAGCTCGGCACCCTGGTGAAGGGTCTGCTGCGCCACGTGCCGGAGCTTGAGCGGCTTCGCATCTCGTCCATCGATTCGGTGGAGGCCGACGACGATCTGCTCGACGTGATCGCTAATGAATCCCGCCTGATGCCGCATCTGCATCTCTCGCTGCAGGCCGGCGACGACATGGTGCTGAAGCGCATGAAGCGCCGGCACCTGCGGGCCGACGCCATCGCGTTCTGCGAGCAGGTGAAGCGGTTGCGTCCTGACATGGTCTTCGGCGCCGACATCATCGCGGGCTTCCCGACCGAGACCGAGGAGATGTTCACCCGCTCCCTCGACATCGTCGAGGAATGCAGCCTCACGCATCTCCACGTCTTCCCGTTCTCCCCCCGCCCCGGAACGCCCGCCGCCCGCATGCCGCAGGTCGCCCGCGACGTGGTGAAGGAGCGGGCGCGCAGGCTGCGTGAGAAGGGCGAGGCGGCGCTGCTGAAGCATCTCGCCGAAGAGATTGGTGCGCAGCGCAACGTGCTGATCGAGTCCAACCAGCTCGGCCGCACGGAAGGGTTCACGCTGGTGCGCTTTGACCGACCGATGACGCCAGGCGAGATCGTGCCGGCGACGATCGCCGGTCACGACGGCAAGGAATTATTGGCGGCTTAAGGCACGCCGCACGCCGCACGCCTCCACCCGCTCCCGCATATGCTCCGGCACCGGCGCTTCCACCATGATGGGGTCCTTCTTCGGATAAAGCGGCACGGTGACGCTGTGGGCGTGCAGGTGCAGGCCCGGACCGCCGAAGCGCGGGGCCGTGCCGTAAATCGGATCGCCGAGGATCGGAAACCCCGAGGCTTGGCAATGGACGCGCAGCTGATGGGTGCGTCCGGTGATGGGGCGCAGTTCGAGCAGGGTGAGACCGCCGCTCCGCCCCAGCACCCGCCATTCGGTCAGAGAGGGCTGGCCTTTCGGATCAACCTTCATCCACCAGCCGCGATCCGGGGATTTCGGGGCGAGGGGCAGATCGATTTCGCCCTCTTCCGCCTCCGGCCCGCCCTCGACCACGGCCCAATAGACCTTGTCGACCTCATTTTTTCGGAACAGCTCGTTCAAACGGGCGATGGCCTTGGGATGCCGCCCCAGCACGAGGCAGCCTGACGTGTCCTTGTCGAGGCGGTGCGCGGCTTCGGGGCGGCGCGGCAAACCGAAGCGCAGGGAATCGAGATGATGAAACAGGGTCTCGCCGCCCTTGGGGCCCGGGTGCACCGGCAGGCCGGCCGGTTTGTCGATCACGAGCATCAGGGCATCGCGATACAGCAATCGGTTGACTATCTCTTCCGCATTCATGATGCCTCGGCTATCGAGGCAGCGATTCTAAATCAAGCACCAGCATTCATAAGGCACGCAGAGCATGGCCGAAAACAAGCCCGGATTCCTCTCCCGTCTGTTCGGGCGCAAGGCTGAAGCACCCACGGCTCCCGAGCCCGTGCCGGAAATGCCGCAGGCCGGCGGCGAACCGGAGGCCATGCCCTCTCCGCCCACGACAGGTGCGGACGATCTCGCGGCCGCTCCCTCGACGGTGACCACCGCCTCCCCGGACACGCCCGAGGAGAACAAGGCGCCGGCGGAGCTGGCCGGCGCCGATCTCCAGCCGGTCGAAGGCCTGGATCCGGAGGGCACCAACCCGCAGGAGCCGCTGCCACGCATCGTCACCGATCACGGTCCCGAGCTGCGCCCGGACATCACCGCCGCGGATCTGCCGGCGCCTGAGCCTGCCCCCGCCGAAGTCGTTCCCGAACCCGCGCCAGCCGGGGCCCGCGGCTGGTGGCAGCGTCTCACGGACGGCATGCGCCGCACCTCGTCGTCCCTGTCCGACAGCGTGACAGGCCTCTTCACCAAGCGAAAGCTCGACGCCGCCACCTTGGAAGAGCTGGAGGATGCCCTCGTCCAGGCCGATCTCGGCGTTCCGGCCGCCATGCGGATCACGGAGGCGATCTCGGCCGGGCGCTACAACAAGGAGATCTCGCCCCAGGAGGTGAAGGCGATCCTGGCAGGCGAAGTGGAGAAGACCCTCCAGCCGGTCGCTCAGCCGCTCACCGTCGACCGGTCGCACAAACCCTTCGTCATCCTGATGATCGGCGTGAACGGGGCGGGCAAGACCACCACCATCGGCAAGCTCTCCCAGAAGTTCCGCAGCCAGGGTTTGAAGGTGATGCTCGCGGCCGGCGATACCTTCCGGGCCGCTGCCATCGAGCAGCTCAAAGTCTGGGGCGAGCGGGTCGGCGCGCCGGTGCTGTCCCGCGAGCAGGGCGCGGATGCGGCGGGCCTCGCCTACGACGCGCTCCAGGAGGCGAAGGCCAACGGCTCGGACGTGCTGCTCATCGACACGGCGGGCCGCCTGCAGAACAAGGCCGGGCTCATGGCCGAGCTCGAGAAGATCGTGCGCGTGGTGAAGAAATTCGATCCGTCCGCGCCCCATGCCACGCTCCTCGTGCTCGATGCCACCGTGGGCCAGAACGCCATCAGCCAGGTCGAGCTGTTCCAGAAAGCCGCGGGCGTGACCGGTCTCGTGATGACCAAGCTCGACGGCACGGCACGGGGCGGCATCCTGGTGGCGCTGGCGGAAAAATTCCGCATCCCCGTGCACTTCATCGGCGTCGGCGAGGGGGTGGAGGACCTGGAGCCTTTCACCGCACGGGATTTCGCTAAAGCCATTGCCGGGTTAGAAGCACATTCATGACCGACGAAAAACGCCTCCCTCCCCTTCTCAAGCTCGCCCTGGAACTCGGGCCGCTCGCCCTGTTCTTCATCGGCAACGCCTATGGCGACCGCTTCGGTTTCGCGGAGAACCAGCGTATCTTCGCCGCCACGGGGATCTTCATCGTGGCGACGGTGATCGCGCTGGGCATCAGCTACGCGCTCACCCGCAAGCTGCCGATCATGCCGGTGGTGTCGGGCATTGTGGTGGTGGTGTTCGGCGGGCTGACGCTGTTCCTGCAGGACGAGACCTTCATCAAGCTCAAGCCCACCATCGTGAACACAATGTTCGGATTGGTGCTGCTCGGCGGCCTCTATTTCCGCAAGCCCCTGCTGCAGATCGTGCTCGACAGCGTGTTCGACCTCACCGAGGAGGGCTGGCGCAAGCTGACCTTACGCTGGGCTTTGTTCTTCTTCGCGCTCGCGGCCCTCAACGAGATCGTCTGGCGCACGCAGACCACCGATTTCTGGGTGAGCTTCAAGGTCTTCGGCATCATGCCGCTGACCATCGCCTTCGCCCTGGCGCAGACGCCGCTGCTGCTCAAGCATGAGGTGAAGAAGGCGGAAGAGGTCTGAGGCCCCGCAAAGTCACCCCCGGGCTTGTCTCGGAGATTCACGTCTTCTTACCCTCAGACCTCATCCTGAGGAGCAGCTGTCAGGCTGCGTCTCGAAGGAGCCTCCAGAGAGCACTGGAACCTCCTTCGAGACGGCCGCTGCGCGACCTCCTCAGGATGAGGTTGGAGTATATGTTGACCCTGCTGAAGACGTGGGTGGCCGGAACGAGTCCGGCCATGACGACGAGTGTGAGACGAAGCTCACCCCACCGGCTTCATCAGCACCATCCTGCGCGTGACCCCCGGCAGCGGATCGCACTCCACCTCCGTCCAGAGAGCCTCCTCGCCCGCCGCCATGACGGTCTCCTGCGAGGCCAGCAGCTCGCAGCCGGCGCCCTTCGTCGCCTGCTCGATGCGGGACGCGATGTTGACGGTCTCGCCCACCACGGTGAATTCGAGTCGGCTCTCGTCGCCCACCACCCCGCAGAACACGTCGCCCGTATGGATGCCGATGCCGAGCCGCACGGGCGGGTTGAAGCCGCGCTTGGCGTTCCAGCGCTCGATCAGCGTCAGAAGGGTGCGGCCGCAGGCGAGCGCGCGGCTGGCATCCCCGTCCCGCGCGCCCGGCACGCCGAAGAGGATGAGCGCTCCGTCGCCGGTGAACTTGTCGATGACGCCGCCGTGCCGGGAGGTCGCGCGCAGCACGCGCCGGCGGAAGGACGTGATGAAGACGGCAAGCTGGGCCGGCTCCATGGTCTCGCCGAAGCTGGTCGAGGCGCGGATGTCCACGAACATCACCGTGACTGGGATGCGCCGTCCCTGGCGCAAGGACGCGAAGGCCTGATCGGTGAGAATGGGCGCGAGCTCCCGCGGCAGGTAGCGGGTGAGATTGGCCCTGAGCGTGGTCTCCCGCACGGCCCGCTCCAGCATGAGCCGGCCCTGGCGCGCCACGAGGATCAGGATCAGGCCGGCGGCAAAGACCATGACGATGCGGACCATGTTGGTCTGCATGGAGAACAGGCCCGCGATGGCGGCGAGATCCTGCTGCCGCTCCTCGATGCTCATGAACCCGCCGCTGAAGGCGATCAGCGTCAGGCCGACCACATAGATGGCGGCCACGAAGGCTTGGAGCCGCGGCTGATAGTGGATCGCCGCCGCCGCCATGGTGATCGGCACCACCCAGGCCACCGGAAACGCCGCGAAGAGGCTGCCGGGAATCCCCGCGCCCCAGTGGCTGTAGGCGAGATTGCCGAGAACCAGGAGGGCGTCGGTCACCGCCGTGACGACCGGCAATTGCGCAATACCGATCCGCTTCGAAGCAAGCCAGGCGCCGAACCACCCGGAAGCCCCGAACAGGGCGAGGGTCAGCTCCGCGGCCGCGATCTGCTTGCGGGCCACGGGGTTGTCGAGCTCGACCCCGGCCGTGGCGACCACGACGGCCAGCAGCAGAAGCCCCCCGGTGACCATGCGGGCCATGCCGGCCCGCTGCAGCGCCCCGGTATCGGCCTCGCGAATCAGCCGGTGGGTGGCATCGCTCAGCGAAGGCGTGGTCCTCAGGGTGTTGAGGAGGCCGAGAGCGGCGCGGATGCGGGATCGAGGAGTCACGGGCGTCCTTTTGCTCTCGGGCGGGCTGATGCGTTAAGGGAGTGCACGTGCCTCAACCTCCATTACCGATCCGTTACGCGATCGTGACCTAACGGCAAGGCTGAGCAGCGCCTCCGCATCCCACAGGAATATAGTTCATGAGCGATCCCGTCCAACCGATCACCGTCTATGTGGATGCGGATGCCTGCCCGGTGAAGGCGGAAATCTACAAGGTCGCCGAACGCCACCGGGTGAAGGTCTTCGTGGTGTCGAACGCGTTCCTGCAGGTGCCGCCGAGCCCGCTGATCGAGCGCGTGGTGGTGAGCTCAGGGTTCGATGCGGCCGACGACTGGATCGCCGAGCGCGCCCGGCGCGGCGCCATCGTGATCACCGCCGACATTCCCCTCGCCCACCGCTGCGTGACGGCCGGCGCCGACGTGATCGGCCCGACGGGCAAGCCCTTCACGGAGGCCTCCATCGGCATGGCGCTCGCGACCCGCAACCTGATGGAGGATTTGCGCGCCATGGGCGACGTGACCGGCGGGCCGAAGCCGTTCTCGCCCAAGGACCGCTCGGCCTTCCTGTCGGCGTTGGACGTGGCGATCAACCGCCTCAAGCGCGCGGGATTTGCCTCAGGCGCTCCTTAAACCCCGCAAAATTCTCGGGCGTCAGCGGGCCGATATGCTTGTGGCGGATGGTGCCGTCGGGGCCGACGATGAAGGTTTCGGGCACGCCGTAGACACCCCAGTCGATGGAGGCGCGGCCGTTGGGGTCGACGCCGACGGCAGCGTATGGATTGCCGAGCGCGCCGAGGAAGCGGCGGGCGTTGTCCGGGTTGTCGCGCTGGTTGATGCCCACCACCCGGATCGACGGGTCCTTGGCGAGATCGACGAGCAAAGGATGCTCTTGGCGGCAGGGGCCGCACCAGGAAGCCCAGACGTTCACCACCGTGACACGCCCCTTCAGGTCCTCGTTGGAGAAGCCCGGTACGGGTTGGCCGTTGGCGACAAGCCCTTCGAGCGGCGCGAGGCTGAAGGTGGGAACGGGCTTGTTGATGAGAACCGAGGGCAGCTCGGCCGGGTTGCGGCCGGAGAACAGCTGCACGGAGAAAAGCCCCGCCAGGGCGAGAAAGACGAGCCCGGGCAGGATGAAGATCAGGCGCGACCGCGGGCGCTCCGTTGCCTCAGCCACGGCGGGACCTCCGGCCGATGCCGCGGGATTCCAGGTCCGCGAGCGTGCGCACCTGAATGCGGTGGTCGATCACGGCGCGCAGGATCAGGCCCGCGATCACCAGGGCGGTCACGATGTAGGAAAAGGCAATGAAGAACGTGTGCGACATGAGGGTCAGGCCGCCTGTGCATCGAGGCGCTCGGCCTCGAGGATCGTGAGGGTGCGCACGCGCCGGCGCAGGATCTCGGTGCGCATGCCCGCAAGATGCAGCGCGACACCCATCAGGGTGAAGGCCACCGCCATGATCAGGAGCGGCACGAGCATAGAGGGATGGATCGTCGGCCCGTCGATGCGGAACACGGAGGCCGGCTGGTGCAGGGTGTTCCACCAATCGACCGAGAACTTGACGATGGGCACGTTCACGGCGCCCACCAGCGTGAGGATCGAGACGGCGCGGGCCGCCCGGTTCGGCTCCTCGATGGCACGCCAGAGCGCCAGGATCCCGAGATAGATCAGCAGCATCACCAGCATGGAGGTGAGCCGCGCATCCCACTGCCAGTAGGTGCCCCACATGGGCTTGCCCCAGAGCGAGCCGGTGACGAGGCAGATCAGCGTGAAGGCCGCCCCGATGGGAGCGGCGGCCTTCTGCGACACGTCCGCCAGCGGATGGCGCCAGACCAGGGTGCCGAGCGCGGACGACGCCATGATCATGTAGAAGAACAGGGACAGCCAGGCCGCCGGCACGTGCAGATACATGATCTTGACCGTTTCGCCCTGCTGGTAGTCGGCCGGCGCGGCGAACCAGACCAGATAGAGGCCCACGGCCACAAGAAGCGCAGCCAAGCCCCCCACCCACGGCAGCAGCGTGCCGCTGAGGCTCATGAAGCGGGTCGGATTGGCAAGCTCTCGGATCATGGGCTCGATGTAGCGGTCTTGGATTGTGCCTGCAACGGAGTCATCGCCGCAAGCCGCATAACGTTTTCGCCAGATTGAGAGCTTCTAGAAGCTTTGAAAGCGGGTGGGCATTCCGGAAATGTGCGTAGGATCTTGGCTTTAGCATTTCAGCAAACCAATAACCCTCTCACGTCATCCTCGGGCTTGTCCCGGGGATCCACGTCTTGTCGCCGCCGAGGTTCCGAAGACGTGGATGGCCGGAACAAGTCCGGCCAGGACGCAGTGGGTGTCATCTCCGGCGGTCGCAGGTCGGGAAGGGGATCCATAGCGCAGAGTGTGCAGGTGGATCCCCTTCCCCTCCGCTGACGCTCCGGCCGGGAATGACACTGGGGCTGAGACCTCTCCGCCTTTCAATCGCCATCCGAAGGAGCCTATAGTTCGTGCATCTCTGTTACGGAGCGATCATGCGCCTTGGCTTTTTAAGCTTGTTCAGCCTCACTCTCGCGCTCCCGGTCTCGGCGCAGGACATCAGCCTGCGCCTGCCGGTCGCCTGCGAGATCGGGCGCACCTGCTTCATCCAGAACTACCTGGACCGTGATCCCTCCCCGGCCGCGAGCGACTACCAATGCGGCACCTTCACCTATGAGGACCATGACGGCACCGACATCCGGATCCCGAACATGCTGGCGCAGCAGGCTGGCGTGGATGTGGTGGCCGCGGCCGATGGCAAAGTCGCGAGCACCCGCGAAGGCGTGCCCGACGCTTTCGTCACGGAGGAGACACGCGACAAGATCAGCCAGATCGGCTGCGGCAATGCCGTGGTGATCGATCACGGCCAGGGGTGGCGCACCGCCTATTGCCACATGGCGAAGGGCAGCGTCGCCGTGCGGTCCGGCCGCGAGGTGAAGGCTGGCGACAGGATTGGCCGGATCGGATTGTCGGGCCTGACCGAATATCCCCATCTGCACTTCACGGTGATCAAGGACGGCAAGCCGGTCGACCCCTTCGCCTATGGCGCGCCGGACAAATCCTGCGGCGGCGGCAAGTCCCTGTGGGAGGCTTCCGCTCAGCGGGCGCTCGCCTATCAGGCCGGCACGGTGCTCAACAAGGGCTTTGCCTCCGGCCCCGTGACCATGGCGGCCATCGAATCGGGAGCGGCCGAGCGGGAGACGCCCACCACGAAATCCCCTGCCCTCGTGGCCTATGTGCGGGCCATCGGCCTGAAAGGCGGCGACGTGCAGACGCTGACCCTGTTCGATCCCGACGGCAAGCCGCTCGCCGAGAACAAGGCCCCGCCCCTCGACCGCGCCAAGGCGCAGTGGATGGCGTTTTCGGGCGTGAAGCAGCCGGAGGGTGGCTTCCGCCCCGGCCTCTACCGGGCGGTCTACCGGGTGGAGCGGGACGGCAAGCCTGCCATCGAGCAGGCCTTCGCTATCAGCCTGCGCCCGTGATGCCTTCATGCGCCGTGCGGCTGTCCGCGGGCGCCTCGTCGCGCTCGTTGAAGCCGTAATCGCGGATCACGCTCGCGACCCGCAGACGGTAATCGCGAAACACGCCATCACGGCCCGCCCCTTGCGTGGTGCGATGGGAGGGCAGGTTGCGCCAGGCGCGCACCGCCTCCTCGTCGCGCCAGAACGACAGGGACAGGAGCTTGCCCGGGTCTGTGAGACTCTGGAAACGCTCGACGGAGATGAAGCCGTCCATGGCAATGAGGTCGGAGCGGAGCGCCGCCGCGAGGCCGAGATAATCCCGCTTCCCATCATCCCCGTTCGGCCAGACTTCGAAGATCACTGCGATCATGGCTTGATCAACTCCGCATGGGGCGCCGAGGCGAGGCGCAGGAAGGTCCGGTCCTCCCGGCGGATGAACTGCTCCCGCTTGGCGAACTCGTAGTTGGCGCGGCCCTGCGGATCGTTCCTCAGGCGCTCGCGATAGGCCTCGTACGCGGCCAGGTCTTTGATGGTGTACACGCCGTAAGCCAATGTGCTGGAGCCCTCGTGCGGGGCATAATAGCCGATGAGATCGGCGCCGCAGCGGGGAATCGCCTGGCCCCAAATGCGGGCATATTCGTTGAAGGCCTCGACCTTGAACGGGTCGATCTCGTAGCGGATGAAGCAGGTGATCATCGATAGGCATCCTTTGACTAAGACAGTTCGGTCTTAGCCGATGGATCGCCTCCGATGCTTCGGCTATGATCGAAGTATGAAAGAAGGTCCCGTCATTGCGTCCGTTGCCGCGCTCCTGGGTGATCCGGCCCGCGCCAACATCCTCACCGCTCTCATGGACGGGCGGGCGCTCACCGTGAGCGAACTCGCCGAAGCGGCCGGCGTCACGCTCCAGACCGCGAGCGGGCACTTGGCCAAGCTCGATGCGGCCAACCTGCTCACGGCCGAAAAGCAGGGGCGGCACCGCTATTTCCGGCTCTCAGGCTCCGACGTGGCCCAGGTGCTGGAGGCCCTGATGGGCCTTGCCCAGCGCACGGGCGCGACGCGGGTCCGCACCGGTCCGAAGGACGTGGCGCTCCGCTCCGCCCGTATCTGCTACGACCACCTCGCCGGCGAGCGCGGCGTCGCGCTGCTGAAAGGAGCCCGGGAGCGGTGCCTGATCGAAGGGGAGAAGGACTTGGCCCTGACGGAGAAGGGCCGCGCCTTCTTCGCCGGTTTCGGCATCGATCTGGCGGCCCTCGAAAAAGGCCGCCGTCCGGTCTGCCGCGCCTGCCTCGACTGGAGCGAGCGCCACAGCCATCTCGGCGGCGCGTTGGGGGCCGCGATCCTGTCCCGCATGATCGACAAAGGCTGGGTCCGTCGCGAGACCGGGCGCGTCCTCACCTTCACCTGCGAGGGGGTGAAGGGTTTCGAGGCGGCGTTCATGCCGCCACGCAAGGAGGCGGAGGCAGCTTAAGCCGGAATGGCGAGCTTGAAGGTTTCGACGTCCTCGAACCCATGGGACCGGTAGAGCCGCACCGCCCCGGACGGATTATCCGCATGAACCTTCAATTCGATGAAGGGAGCTCCTCGCTCGCGAAAGACCTGGAAGACATGGCACAGCAGGGCAGAGCCGAGTCCTTGCCCACGGACGGCCGAGGCGACGGCAAGATCCTTGAGGAAGGCGTCCGTCCAGCATAGCGCAAGGCCCACGACCTCTCCAGGCTCGGTCTCGGCGATGAAGCACAGGGCGGGATCGTATTCCGGATTGTTCTTCACATAGGGCCACCAGACCTCGAAGGGCGCCATGAAGCCGCCCCCCTGCGCATAAGCGGCAACGAGCAGCGCATGGACCCTCTCCACGTGCCGATCAGGGTCGAACGGCACCAGCCGGATCCCTGCCGGCCAGACAGGCTCGCTGATGGGCTTGGTGAGGGGACGCTTCATGCGGATGACGAGTTGCTCGGCCATGGGATTTGTTATTCTCCGGATCTCAGGGCTGCCGCCGCGCCTACCGTGCCGACGACCGCTGCGATCAGCGACAGGGCCACGAGCACGAGGAACGGCGTCATGAAGGGAATCGTCCCGCCGAGAGCCGCATTGGCGGCCGAGACCCCGAAGATCAGGGTCGGGATCATAAAGGGCAGCACAAGGATCGCGAGAATCAAGCCGCCGCGCCTCAAGGAAGAGGTTAGCGCAGCACCCACTGCCCCGATGAAGGTGAGCGCGGGCGTGCCCACCAGCAGGGTCGCCACCATGGCGAGCATGGCCTCCGGTGACAGGGCCACGAGAAAACCGAGGAAGGGCGCCGCGAGGGCGAGCGGCAGGCCTGTGACGAGCCAATAGGCAATGACCTTGGCCAGCACCACGATCTCCAGTGGCGCGTGCGACAGGCGCAGGAGATCGAGCGATCCGTCCTCCTGATCGGCCTGGAACAGCCGGTCGAGGCCGATCAGGGTGGCGAGCAGGGCCGCGATCCAGAGGATCGCCGGGCCGATGCGCGAGAGCAGATTGAGGTCGGGACCGAGCGCGAAGGGAATCAGCGTCACGATCATCAGGAAGAAAATCAGCCCCATGACGCCGGATCCGCCCACGCGGGCGGCGAGCTTCAGGTCGCGGACGAGAAGGGCATTGAAGGATTTCAGCATCAGCCCTCTCCCGTCTCGCTATGCTCGGCACCCTCCCCCACGGAGGGGGGAAGGTTTGGGGTGCGCTCGATCCGGATCTCCTTGGCATCCTTGAGGAACAGCGGCGAATGGGTCGAGGCCGCGATCATGCCGCCGCTCTCCCGGTGACGTTCGAGAATCAGCCGCAGCGCCTCCTGCGAGGCGGTGTCGAGGGCCGAAGTCGGCTCGTCGAGGAGCCAGAGGGGCCGATGCGCCACCAGCAGGCGGGCGAGCGCCACCCGGCGGCGCTGGCCGGCCGAGAGATAGGCCACCGGCAGGCGAGCCGCATGGGCCAGCCCCACAGCCTCCAGGGCCTCGCGGGGCCTCAGAGCCGGGTTTCCGAGGAAGTCGCGGGCGAAGGTGAGGTTCTCCTCCGCCGTAAGCGCGGCCTTCAGGGCATCGCGGTGGCCCACATAATGCAGGCACTCGGGCAAAGCCCGCTCGCCGGCATCATCCAAGAGAATCGCGCCGCCCGCCGAATGAAGTCGCCCGGCCAGGATGTCGAGGAGCGAGGACTTGCCCGCCCCGTTGCGGCCGGTGATCACCAGGGCCTCGCCGGCTGAGAGCGTGAACGAAACGCCCTCGAAGATGCGCCGCTCCCCCCGCTCGCACGCCAAATTGTTAACGCTCAGACGCAAACCCCGATACCCCTGCCCTCTTTGCACCCCAGAACCGTTCTAAACCGTGTAGCGGGATGGTTGGAAATGATCTATAGCACCCCTGGCTGCGCCGCGCGCCAAGGCGTCCAATCCGCCTCGCGCGCTTCTCCCCTGTCCGGGCACCCCCGGAGCGGCGCGCGCTTATCGCGCTTTCGGCCGAACACATGTTCGTAACCCAAATGCACGCGAGGATTCGCCGTGACGCTCAACAACAGCTTCAATGCCCGCCAGACCCTCAAGGTCGGTGACAAGTCCTACACCTATTACTCCCTCGTCGAGGCCGAGAAGAACGGCCTGAAAGGCGCCTCGAAGCTGCCCTTCTCCATGAAGGTGCTGCTCGAGAACCTGCTCCGCTACGAGGACGGCCGCACGGTCACCAAGGCCGATATCGAGGCCGTGGCCGCCTGGCTCGACAACAAGGGCAAGGCCGAGAAGGAAATCGCCTACCGGCCCGCCCGCGTCCTGATGCAGGACTTCACCGGCGTTCCGGCCGTGGTGGATCTCGCCGCCATGCGCGACGCCATGAAGAACCTCGGCGGCGACCCGCGCAAGATCAACCCGCTCGTGCCCGTCGATCTCGTGATCG
This sequence comes from Microvirga lupini, assembly GCF_014191055.1. GTDB lineage: Bacteria > Pseudomonadota > Alphaproteobacteria > Rhizobiales > Beijerinckiaceae > Microvirga > Microvirga lupini_A. The sequence continues at coordinate 20,516 of NZ_JACHWB010000008.1, read as the reverse complement.
ACCACTCGGTGATCGTGGATGAGTTCGGCACGCCCAAGGCCTTCGACCGCAACGTCGAGCTGGAATACCAGCGCAACGGCGAGCGCTACCGCTTCCTCAAGTGGGGCCAGACCGCCTTCGAGAACTTCTCTGTCGTGCCCCCGGGCACCGGCATCTGCCATCAGGTGAACCTGGAATTCCTGTCCCAGACCGTGTGGACCCGCAAGGACACGGCGACGGGTGAAGAAACCGCCTATCCGGACACACTGGTCGGCACCGATTCGCACACCACCATGGTCAACGGACTGGCCGTTCTCGGCTGGGGCGTGGGCGGCATCGAGGCGGAGGCCGCCATGCTCGGCCAGCCGGTCTCCATGCTCATCCCCGAGGTGATCGGCTTCAAGCTCACCGGCAAGCTGAAGGAAGGCGTGACCGCCACCGACCTCGTGCTCACCGTCACCCAGATGCTGCGCAAGAAGGGCGTGGTCGGCAAGTTCGTGGAATTCTACGGCCCTGGCCTCACCGACATGTCGGTGGCCGACCGCTCCACCATCGGCAACATGGCTCCCGAATACGGCGCCACCTGCGGGTTCTTCCCCATCGACGTGAAGACCATCGATTACCTGCGCACCACCAGCCGCACCGACGAGCGCGTGGCCCTCGTCGAGGCCTATGCCAAGGCGCAGGGCATGTGGCTTACACCTGAGACCCCGGACCCGGTCTTCACCGACACCCTCGAGCTCGATCTCGGCGACGTGGTTCCCTCGCTCGCCGGCCCCAAGCGCCCGCAGGATCGCGTGACGCTGGACACCGCCAAGCCCGAATTCCTCGGCGCCATGGAGAAGGAGTTCCGTAAAGCGCAGGAGATCGGCAAGCGCGTGAAGGTGGAAAACGCCAATTACGATCTCGGCCACGGCGACGTGGTAATCGCGGCGATCACCTCCTGCACCAATACCTCGAACCCGAGCGTGATGATCGGCGCCGGCCTTCTCGCCCGCAACGCCGTCGCCAAGGGCCTGAAGTCCAAGCCGTGGGTGAAGACCTCGCTGGCACCCGGATCGCAGATCGTCGAGGAATACTTCAAGAAGGCCGGCCTCCAGGGCGACCTCGATGCGCTCGGCTTCAACCTCGTGGGCTTCGGCTGCACCACCTGCATCGGCAACTCGGGTCCGCTGCCGGAGAACATCTCCAAGGCGATCAACGACAACGACCTCGTGGCCGTGTCGGTGCTCTCGGGCAACCGCAACTTCGAAGGCCGCGTGAACCCGGACGTGCGTGCGAACTACCTCGCCTCGCCTCCGCTGGTGGTGGCTTATGCGCTCGCCGGCTCCATGCTGGTGGACCTCGCCAAGGATCCGCTCGGCACGGGCTCGGACGGCAAGCCGGTCTACCTGAAGGACATCTGGCCCTCCTCGGCCGAGGTGCAGGAGTTCATCGACCGCACGATCACCAGCGAGCTGTTCAAGACCCGCTACGCCGACGTGTTCTCGGGCGATGCCAACTGGAAGAAGGTCACCTTCGAGCCGGGCCTCACCTACGAGTGGGACATGGGTTCGACCTATGTGCAGAACCCGCCTTACTTCGAAGGCATGACCAAGGACCCGAAGCCGGTCACGGACATCCTGAACGCCAGGATCCTCGGCCTGTTCCAGGACTCGATCACCACCGACCACATCTCGCCCGCAGGCAACATCCGCGCCGCCTCGCCGGCCGGTGAATACCTGCAGTCGCATCAGGTGCGCGTGGCCGACTTCAACCAGTACGGCACCCGTCGCGGCAACCACGAAGTCATGATGCGCGGCACCTTCGCCAATATCCGCATCAAGAACCAGATGGTGAAGGACGAGAGTGGCCACGTGGTCGAGGGCGGCTACACGATCCATCACCCGTCGGGCGAGCGGATGTTCATCTACGACGCCGCCATGCGCTACAAAGACGAGGGCGTTCCGCTCGTCATCCTCGCCGGTAAGGAATACGGCACCGGCTCGTCCCGTGACTGGGCGGCCAAGGGCACGAACCTCCTCGGCGTACGCGCCGTGATCGCCGAGAGCTTCGAGCGCATCCACCGCTCGAACCTCGTCGGCATGGGCGTGGCCCCCTTCGTGTTCGAGCAGGGCACTTCGTGGGAGACTCTGGAGCTGAAGGGTGACGAGACCATCACCATCAAGGGCCTCGCCGGCGACCTGAAGCCGCGCATGCGCATGGAGATGGAGGTCACCTCCGCCGACGGCTCGGTGAAGCGCGTTCCCGTGCTGTGCCGCATCGATACGCTCGAAGAGGTCGAGTACTTCCGTAACGGCGGCATCCTGCACTACGTCCTGCGCCAGCTCGCGGCGTAAAGCGTAATCAGAATGAAACGCCCGCTCTCATGTGAGAGCGGGCGTCAAAGACCGACAGGGCGCTCCAGCGATGGAGCGCCCTGTTCCGTTTCGCGTCAGATCACGAAGAAATCGTGGTAGAAGAGCTTCTCCTTGTTGACGATGGTGGCGATCTTCACCTGAGCGCTCTTTCCCGTACCGTCGGCATCGTAATAGAGCGATCCGGTCTTCTTGTCGTAGACGATCCGATCCTCCCGATCCTGCGCCTTCTTGCCCTCCACGAACATGTCGCTGTTGAACTTCTTCGGCTTCGAGGCCGTACCGGAGCCCAGCTTGGTGAAATATTTGTTGTCGAGGTAGAAGCTGTCGTCCTTCGATTTGAAGTCGAGCACCTTGTCCACGTTCGTGCTCTTGTTCGGCTTGGTGTCGAACACGAACACGTCCTTGCCCGAGCCGCCCCTGAGCTGATCGTTGCCCAGGCCGCCATAGAGCTTGTTGGCGCCTGAATTGCCAGTGAGGATGTTGGCCGTGCTGCTTCCGGTCAGCGAGATGTTCGACCGACCGGTGGCGGTGAGAATTTCCACCTCGTTGCCGGCCGCCAGAGCGAAGCTGACGGAGGTGTAAACTGCATCCGTTCCGCCGCCTTTCGCCTCGATGACCTTGTCGCCCGCATGATCGACGTAGAACGTGTCATTGCCGCTGCCGCCATACATGGCATCGGCCCCGGCACCGCCATCGATCACGTCGTTGCCGCCCTCGCCATAGAGCGTGTTGTTGCCGGCATTTCCATTGATCGCATTGGCCGAATCGCTCCCGACCAGCTGGAGGCCGGCCGTTCCTGTCATGACGATGTTCTCGACGTGAGCGTAGGCGCTCAAGGACAGGTTGACGCTCGCCACGATGGTGTCGGTGCCGCCGCCGGCCTGCTCGATGACGGTGTCGGCCGCATCGGTCAGGTAGTAGACGTCGTCGCCCGCACCGCCATTGAGCGTATCGGCGCCAAGGCCGCCGGAGAGGACATCGTTGCCGCCCAGGCCCCAGAGAGCGTTGTTGCCGGCATTGCCGTAGAGGGCGTCGCCGTAGGCGGAGCCCATGGCATTCTCGATGCTGTCGTAGATATCGCCCGCCGCATGTCCCCCGGCTCCGGTCTGGGTCGCGAGGTTCACCGTCACGGCGGCGTTCGACTTCTCGTAGGACACCGTGTCCGTGTTGGCGCCGCCGTTCATCCGGTCGGTGCCACTGCCGCCGATGAGCTTGTCGTCACCGGCTGCGCCATTGAGGACATTGCCGTTGTAATCGGTGCCGGCATAGACATCCTTGCCCGCGGTGCCATTCACAGTGACGGCTGCATTGCGCGGATCAACAATGATCGTCTTCACGTCGCTTTGCCCCACGGTGGAGTCGACCCAGCTGACCGCAAGCCGGCCATCGGCCATCTCCATCAGCCGCGGCTCGCCCTGCCCGCCCTTGCCACTCACGTTGAGGGTCTGAACATCACCGTTCGGGCTGACGACCTTCAGGACGATCCAATCATACCGGTTGGGGCCCTGACCGGTATAGGCGACGGCAACACGGCCACCGCTGAGCGACGTCATGCTCATGAAGTCGTTCTCGTTCCAGGCACCGTCCGTGACCTGGACCGGCTGCGTCCCGGGAAGAGCCGCGCCATTCTCATCGTAGAAGGTGGCATAGAGGAATTTGCTGTTGACGATATGCCGGACAATGGCGAATTGCCCATTGAGGCTTCCGTCTGCATTCTTCATGCCGACCACCTCGGCGACCGTGCCAGGTCCGGCTATCGTGGGCACTCCGACAGCCGTCGGCTGGGCCTGGGACGTGTCGATGATCTGGTAGATGACGTTGTCGCCTTCCACGTAGGAGACAACATACTTGTCCTGCCCGATCCGCGTGGTTTCCGGGGATCTGAGATTAGACCCGCTGTCGATGCTGTCGATGCTTGCAACCTTTGCGCCGCTCTCATCCAGCACGGCGAAAACGACGTTCGTCCCCTGCATGTAGGTGGCGACGTAACCGTTGTCGTGCGATGCCATCGACGCGTTCGAGACGCTGCTGGTCGAGAAGGCAGCCCCGATCGTGTGAACGGTTCCACCCGTCAGGTTGCCGTTGGCATCCGGCGTGAACACCCGCGTCTTGAGATCGTAGTTGGGATGCGTCGCCGTGACGTTCCATGTGATGGCGAAACTTCCGTCGTCGCCGACCGGTTGAATGTCGAGGTAGTTCTGCGACCATGCAGCGCCAGCCTGGTCGACATAATAGACCGTGCCGGTCGTATCCCCCGCGCCATCGAAGACCTTGATCTTCAGTGCATTGCCTTCGCGCCAGCCGATCACGTAGCCGCCGTTCGGCAGTGTGGCCAGGGCCGGTCGGTAGACCGACGCGCCGCCATCTTCACCCAGGCGCGCGTACTTCTCGCTGCCCCAGATCGCTAATGTCATTCTTCTTCCTCCAGTGATGAAACGTCACGCAAAGCGGCAGGCGTGGATTCACAAGGTGTGTGACGTAGAGTCAGTGCCTGCGGCCGGAGGTAGGAATAGATGGTGACCTAACGATATGACGTGCGTTTCCGCACAAGGCTAAGCTTCTGTTGAAGGCAATCATCTTATATGTTTCTATGTAACATATAAGATGATGCTCGATTTTTCTAGTTTTCAATGAAGCGAGTCTTTTGGAATTTGCGATAGAGCGCCGTTGCACTCTTCCCCTTTCCAAAACTTCCTAAAGGAAACTGGCCGCGTGAGGAGATTGAATACTTCCTCAACGGCGGCACCCTGCACACGTCCTGGGCCGGCTCGCGGTGTAAGCGGAAAAGCAAGCGCCCGCGCTTCGGACGAGGCGCGGGCGCTGAACAAGAAGGGGCGCTTCAGCGATGAAGCGCCCCTTCTTGTTTTAGATCACGAAGAAGTCCGCGTCGGTCAGTTTGGCTTTGTTGGACAGCGTGGCGATCTCCACCGCCTTGCCTTTACCCGAGCCGTCGGCATCGTAGGACAGAACGCCCTTCTTGCTGTCGTAGACGAGATAGTCGTTCTTGTCCTTGGCCTTCGATCCGGTGACGAAGAAATCCTTATTCAGCTTGGCCGGAGAAGACAGGCTGCCCTTCTTCCCGAGCTTCGAGAACATGGCATTGTCGAGATAGATCGAATCGTCCTTCACGTTGAAATCCGTGATCTTGTCGACGTTGGTCTTGGATGCCTTCGTGTTGAACACGAATGCGTCCTTGCCCTTGCCGCCCGTCAACACATCCTTGCCGAGACCGCCGCCGATCTTGTCGCTGCCGGAACCGCCTTTGACGATGTCGGCACCCGTGCCGCCCGTCACATTCTCCTTGGCGACGTCGCGAACGCTGATCGTGAAGGTCTGCGTGGAGGCACCGCCACGGCCGTCGGAGACCTGAACGATCACGATGTGCGATTTGGCCTGCTCGTAGTCGAGATTGGCGCCTTCAGCGACGACCAGCTTGTTTCCGTCGATCTTGAAGCGGCCGCGCGCGTCGTCCACGAGGCTGTAGGTCAGCTTGTCGCCATCGACATCCTTCGCACCCAGCACACCGACGGGCTTGTTCCCGTTCGTGTTCTCCCAGACCCAGCCGCTGGTGAGGGTCAAGGAGGTCGGAGCGGTGTTGGACGGAGTGACAACCGGGCGGAAATCGTCAACGGAACGCTCGACGATTCCGTCAAAGATGGTCTCGATCCCGCTCAGCGCGTAAGTGGCGCCCGACGCCTTATGGGTGAAGACGAGCTGCCCGGCATCGTCGAAACGATACGTGTACTCGGAGAGCTCACCATTCAGGATCGCTTGGTCACGGCCGGCGCCACCGATCAGGACCTTGTTGCCGGTGTAGAACGCCGTTTGGCTCGTCTCGCCGATGTAGAAAAGGTCATCGCCGGCTCCGCCGTCGAGCGTGTCGTTGCCCTCGTCGCCCAGCAGGATGTCGTCGCCGTCGCCGCCTTTGATGAAATCGTCGCCAGCATTGCCGCCGAGAATGTTGTCGAGGGCATTACCCGTGATGGTATCGTTGCCGACACCGCCGTTCACATGCTCGATGCCCGAGATGACGAGAGCCGACCCGTCACTGTTCGTCCCTTTGAGGGCGGCGAGATCAATGTTCACACCAGCGGCGGCTGTGGGATTGCCGCTGAAGATGTTGTTCAGATTGAGGGTGTCCTCTCCATCGCCGCCATCGATGGTCGCGGCACCCGGCCCCACGAAGATGAGATCTATGCCACCGCCGGCCTCGACCGTGTCATTGCCGAGACCCGTGAGGATGACGTCCTGCCCGTTGCTGCCCAGGTAGCTGTCGTTCCCGGACATCAGGAAGCGCATGATGCTGTAGCCGTATTCGACACTCGATGGATCGGCGACCAGGAGCCCGCCGAGATCGGCTAGGTCAACGCTGATGCCCGTGATGGCGACGTCCTCGACGGTCGTCACTCCGTTCTCGTCGTTCTCCAGGTGCTCGATGTAGACCGCCGTCACTGTCCCGGAGATGAACGGGTTGAGCATGTCCATGTCGATGACCAGATCGGTTCCGACGAAGCGGATCGTATACCCGGATTCCAGGTCCACATGGACCGTCACCGTTTCCGTGTCGATCAACACGAGGGTCTCAGGGACGATGTTGTTGAAGTAGTACGGGTTGAATCCATTTGGTGTGGTGACGACGACGTTTGCCATGTGACTTACTGTTCTTGGTTGAGTTGAATGGGCACAGGGCCATTCCAGGCTTCACCGGAGAGGCCGGGAGCGGCAGAGGATGCTGAGTTCGAGGACGTCTTCAGGAGAGGCAGCGATCGTCGATTGCGATCACTGACGATGCGGCCATCGAGTCGGCCGAATGTTTTCGACCGGACGAGTTTCCTGCCCGATGCCACGCGTATCCATGCCCCTTTACCCCTGTCAGCAATGCCCAAATCTTAAGAGCTGACCGCAAGGGCCTACCACGGGTTGGGGCTCGTCCTTAATAAGGGAAACCCGCAATGCGGCTTGATCGCTCATCAATCCGCGCCGTAGTCGATGCTGTCCCTCCCGATGTCCGAATAAGGACTTGCGTCACTTTGGCCCGCCCCGACCGGCCTTGAAAATGCTACGCTTTCCTGAGCCGACTTCCGGGCTGTTAAGGCCCCATTAACCCATTCACCCGGAAACTGCTTCCATTGCCTCTCTTGACCAGCTTGCCACAGCCATGAGCGACCTTCTCGTCAATATCCGTCATGCGAAGCCCGACGATGCGGCTTCCCTGTCGAAGGTGTTCGACGCGGCCTGGCGGGAGGCGTATTCCGGCATCATCCCGGGTGTGACCCTGGAAAAAATGTTCTCCCGGCGCAGCGAGCGCTGGTGGCGCTCCACGGTGTCCCGGGGGCGGCCGCTCGTGGTGCTGGATCTCGGCCAGGGTGCCGTGGGCTATGCCTCCTACGGACGCTGCCGCGACCGGTCCCTGCCGGCGAACGGCGAGATCGACGAGCTCTACCTGCTGCCGGAATACCAGGGCATCGGCTTCGGGCGGCGCCTGTTCAAGGCGGTGCGCAACGACCTCCGGCACCAGGAACTCGACAGGATTGTCGTCTGGGCGCTCGAGGACAACACCCGCGCCTGTGCCTTCTATGAGGGCATGGGCGGGCAGTCGGTCGCCCGCGTCGAGGAGCGCATCGGCGGAACGCGGCTTGCCAAGGTGGCCTATCTCTTCCGCTGACGCCGGCTTGCCTCGGGCGGGGCCCCGTTCCTGCCAAAACCTCAAAAAATTCAACCTCCGGTCCTTGTTGCCGGGGCCTGCTCCGGCTAGTGAAGCGTCCAAGCTTCCGGAGTGGCCGTCCGACGATCGGGCTCAAGCCGCTCCCAAATCCAGCTTCTGCCGCATTTTCACCGGCGTCACGGTGTCCCCTTCACTCAGGGGCGCCCGGCCTGCGAGGATGCTCAAGCCTTGTTCCGGAGAACAGCTCTATGCGCCTTGACGCGATCAAGATTGGAAAGAACCCGCCGGACGACGTGAACGTCGTGATCGAAGTGCCGATCGGCGGCGAGCCCATCAAGTACGAGATGGACAAGGAATCCGGAGCCCTCGTGGTGGACCGCTTCCTCTATACCGCCATGCGGTATCCCGGAAACTACGGCTTCATCCCCCATACCCTGTCGGGTGACGGCGACCCTTGCGACGTGCTCATCGCCAACACCCGGGCGATCATCCCCGGCGCCGTCATGAATGTTCGCCCCGTGGGCGTTCTCGTGATGGAGGACGACGGCGGCCAGGACGAGAAGATCATCGCGGTGCCGTCGAGCAAGCTCACCCAGCGCTACGACCGGGTGGCGAACTACACGGATCTTCCCGAGATCACCATCAAGCAGATCGAGCACTTCTTCGAGCACTACAAGGATCTCGAACCCGGCAAGTGGGCCAAGATCATCCGCTGGGGCGACGCCGAAGAAGCCCGGCGCCTGATCGTCGAGGCAGTCGAACGGGCGAAGGCCGGGAAGTGATCCACTTTTGAGTGAAAGAGATCGGTTTTTCGTCGACCTCTCAGATCAAGCCCGGCTCAATGTCTGAGCCGGGTTTTCTTCTGCTTCAGCCCCACGACATCAGACGATGAAGAAGTCCTTGTGAGTGATACTCAGGTTCTTCGAGATGCTGGCGAACTGGATCGCCTTCGCGGAGCCGGATCCATCCGGGTCATAGAAGAGGGCGCCGCCCTTTTTGTGATAGAGAATCCGATCGTCTTTATCCTTGAAGGTATCACCGACCACGAAGGCCTTGCTCGACAAGGTCCCCTTGGAGAGCTTCGAGAACACTTTCTTCGCCAAATGGATCGTGTCGTCCTTCGGGACGAAGTCTTGGACATAGTCGCGGTTCGATTTTGCACTGAGCCTCTGATCGAACACGAAGACGTCCTTGCCGGAGCCGCCGGTCAGAATGTCGTTGCCTGTGCCTCCGCTGAGCGTGTCGTTGCCGATCTGGCCTGAGAGTTGATCGTTGCCGCCCAGGCCGAACAGCCGGTCGTTTCCTGATTCCCCCGTCAGATAATCCGCCCGCGCCGTGCCAGTGCGGATCGACGGGGTCGTCTCAACGACATTGCGGACATTGATGGTGAAGTTTTTGGCGAACTCGCCGCCATAGCCGTCATAGGCCGTGATGGTGATCGCGTGCTGAGTGGCTTTCTCATAATCGAGAGACCGGACCAGGACGAGTTCCTTGCCGGTGCTGTCCAGGCCGAACGGCCCATCCGGATTCGACGTGATGCGATAGGTCAGCTTGTCGCTGTCCGGATCGTTGCCGTAGATATCCGCCACCGAGGATCCCACCGCCGTGCTCTCGGACATGCTCGTGCTCGACAGGGAGACACTGGCCGGATTGCTGTTGACGAGAGCGATGGTCTGATCCGAAAATTGCACGAACCGCACATCCTTGAGCGTATCCTTACCGTCTCTTCCTGCTTGACCATCTTCGATGGTGACGGTGCCGTCCTGGTTGTGCGTGATCGTGTAGCTGGAGCGCACACCCGAAAAGACGGCTGTGTTCTGCCCGCTGCCGCCATCGAGAGCATCGTTGCCCTTGCCGCCTTCGAGCGTGTCGTTGCCGGCCTTGCCTTCCAGTTTGTTGTTTGAATCATTTCCGATGAAGTGGTCGGCACCGGTACCGCCGATCAGATTCGCGATCCCGATCAGGGTATCGGAGCCGTAGCCGCTGGTGCTTTGGGCAACCTGAATTCTGAGATCGACCTTGGCCGCGGCAGCGCCGCTATACCGGGCCGTGTTGTTTCCTGTCCCTCCATCGAGCGTGTCGCTGCCGAGCCCGCCCTCAAGAATGTCATCGCCCTCGCCGCCATAGAGAACGTTGTTGCCCGTGCTGCCGATGATGTCGTCGCCGTGAGCGCTTCCGGTCACGTTCTCGATGTTGATGAGAGTGTCGCTGCCTTGTCCGCTGCCAATCGATTGTGATGTCGTCCGGCTGAGATTGACGGTCACCTCGCCTGTGGCTTCGGAATAATCCACCATGTCATTTCCGGCGCCACCATCGATATAGTCAGTGCCCTCACCACCCGAGAACGTCTCGTCTCCCAGCCCGCCGAAAGCGGTATCGTTTCCGCTCCCGAGCTTGATCATGCCGCCGATGGCGCTTCCCCCAATGCCCTCGTAGAAATCGTTTCCACCCATGAGATCCAGGAGAACGGCGCCCGCTGCCCCGGAGGTCGTTTGCAGCGTGCCGGTGTTGGTGATGCGATCGCTGCCGCTGTTCCCCTGGATCGCCATGCCGACGGCCATGATCATTCCGGAATTGACGACGGAATTCGCTCCGCCGCCCGAGAACTTGATCGCGGTGCTGGTTTTCGATTCGATCTTGCCTTCGTTGTAGATCGCATTTGCAGTTCCGAGGAGTTCGATCCCGTAAAGCTGGCCGATGGCACTCCCGTCTTTGCCGATGAAGATTCTTTGCGTCGCGGTCGCCCGGATGGCTGATAGGGTGTCGCTGGTGACGGCAAGGTCGATGAATAGGTGACCCGCCACAGTCAACTCGAGCCTGGCATTTGTTCCGCTTGTGGGCGGAAGATGGTTGGCTGAGTCGTATATGATGTTAGGCATAGGTGATCCGGTTCTTTGAACGGCTTTCTCCTCAAATATATATTATTACGTAACTCTAGGAAATAGTCCGATGCGACCTTGAGGCCAAGAGAGCGAACGCAAAGGTTGCTAGAATTTTCAGCGCCGAATTCCTGTATTGTCACGCCGCCGGAACAGAGGCCGCATTCTCGACACTCCGGTATTCCGCCCAGGCCTGTCGCAGGATCTGCGCGGACGAGGAGAGGAACAGCCCCGCCATGAGGCTTGCCACGATCAGGTCCGGCCAGGCGCTTCCCGTCATCCAGACGGCGCCGGCCGCAAGGGTCACGACGATGTTGCCGATGGCGTCGTTGCGCGAGCAGAGCCAGACCGAGCGCACATTGGCGTCGCCGTCCTTGTAGCGCATCAGCAGGAGCACGCTGGCGACGTTCGCGGCCAGCGCGAGAATACCGATCACCCCCATGATCTCGGCCCGCGGCAGACCGAGGACCAGCACATGGTAGAGGGTCGAACCCAGCACCCAGGCGCCCATGAGCGACAGGCTCACGCCCTTGAACAGGGCCGCGGTGGCGCGGGTGCGTAGAGATGCACCGATCACCGCGAGGCTCAGGCCGTAGGTCACCGTATCGCCGAGAAAGTCGAGGGCATCGGCCTGCAGGGCCTGCGAGCGGGCTAGGTGCCCTGCCACGATTTCGATCACGAACATCGCGGCATTGATGAGGATCACCGTCCAGAGCACCCGCTTGTAGCGCGGATCGACCCCGTCGAAGACCGGCACGCCGCCATGGCAGCCGCAGGCCTCCTCGGCACGAGCATGCCCCTTCGCCAAATGGGCCTCATGCGCAGAGTGGTCGTGGGACGTACAGCATGCCCCGTGCTGGTGATCGCAGGCCTCACTCATCCGAATCTCCTTTTCGTCATCGGATGTGATCTCTACAATCTCTAGCGACTAGAGGTTCAAGAGGAAAAAATGACGGATCTATCGATTGGGGATTTGTCGCGCCGAGTCGCCGTGAAGGTGCCGACCATCCGCTATTACGAGCAGATCGGGCTTCTGCATGCCCCGCCGCGTACGGAAGGGCGCCAGCGCCGCTACGGCCCGGATGACGTGTCCCGCCTCAGCTTCATCCGTCATGCACGGGATCTCGGTTTCGACGTGGAGGCGATCCGTGAGCTCCTGAGTCTGAGCACGCAGCCCGACGAGTCCTGCCATCCGGCGGACCAGATCGTGCTGCGGCATTTGGAGAGCGTCGAGCGCCGCATCGCGCAGCTGACGCTCCTGCGTTCCGAGCTGCGGCACATGCTGGAGGAGTGCCGGCACGGGCCCATGCGGGAATGCCGGATCATCCAGGTGCTGGCCGATCACGATCAGTGCCGGCATGAGCATGGCAAGGTGAGTTAGAGAACCTCGCCCCTGAGCAGCCGCGGGGCTTCCTGCCGGGTCAGTCCCGCCGCCTCGCGGATGAAGAAGCGCTTCAGGCCCGGCATGCGGTCCACGAGGCCGAGGCCGAGGTCGCGCACGAGGCGCACGGGCAGCACGTCGTTGGAAAAGAGCCGGTTGAGCCCGTCCGTCACCACCCCCATGGCGGTGATGTCGGTGCGCCGCGCACGCTCATAGCCGTCGAGCACGTCGGCCGCGCCCGGGTCCAGGCCGAGCCGCATGGCATCGGTGATGATCTCGGCGAGCGCCGCCGCGTCGTGCAGGCCGAGATTGAGCCCCTGGCCGGCAATCGGGTGGATCACATGGGCGGCGTCGCCGAGCAGCGCGAGGCGCTCGGCCACGAAAGAGCGCGCCACGCCGAAGGAGAGCGGAAAGGCCTGCGGCTTCGTCTCGAAGGCGAGCTTGCCGAGCTGCAGCCCGAAGCGCCGCTCCAGTTCGACGAGGAGATCTTCCGGGTGCGATTCCAGCAGGGCCGGCACGTTCTCGGCCCGCTCGGTCCAGACGATGGAGGAGCGATGTTTCAGGCTGCCGTCGGCCTGCGCCTCGGGCTTCAGCGGCAGGATCGCGAAGGGACCGGAGGGCAGGAAATGCTCGACCGCCCTGCCCTCGTGATCGCGCTCGTGCGCGATGGTGGCGACGATGCCGGATTGTTTGTACGGCCAGGAGATCCAGCCGATTCCCGCCTGCTCGCGCAGACGCGAGCGCCCGCCATCGGCCGCCACCAGCAGGGCGGCGGGCAGCACCTCGCCGCCGGTGAGTGTCACGTCCGTGCGGCTGCCCTGAACGGCAAAGCCCTTCACGCCCTCGGGCCGCAAATCCACGTCGGCTGCACGGCAGGCTTCGAGCAGAACGGCCGTCAGGTCGCCGGCCGTCACCATGTGAGCGAAGGGCTCGTTGCCGTCGACCTCGCCCGCGAAGGTCAGGAAGGTTGGCCGCACCGGATCCTGCAGGCGGCTGTCGGTGATCACCATGTCGAGGATGGGCTGCGCCCGCTCCGCCACCTGATCCCATATGCTCAGGGCTGTGAGCATCCGGCGCGCGGCCGCGGCAATCGCATAGGAGCGCTTGTCGCCGTGCGGATCGCGCTTCAGCGCCGGGTCGCACATGGTAACGTCGAGCCCGCCACCGAGCGCTGTCTTGAGCGCCAGCGCCAGGGACAATCCGGCGAGCCCGCCGCCGGCGATGACGATGCGCGGTCGCTCCACACCTGTTGCTGCGCTCATCAAGCCTCTCCCGTGCATTCGTCGAAGAAACGTTCCGACTTGGACGTTATAGGTGGGTGTCAGCCAATCATTGACCAGCGTCAAGCTTGACGTGACGAAGCCGCTCCCCGATGGATGACCTTTCGCGATCACAGGATTTTTGAGGCTCATGTCCCGCGCCGTCACCGACCTGCTCTCCATCCTCGACCTCGAACAGCTCGAGGTGAACCTGTTTCGCGGCCAGAGCCCCAAAAGCGGCTGGCAGCGGGTCTTCGGCGGTCAGGTCATCGGACAGGCGCTGGTGGCCGCTACCCGCACGGTGGAGGGGCGCCACCCCCATTCGCTCCACTGCTACTTCATGCTGCCGGGCGATCCCAAGGTTCCGATCATCTACGAGGTCGACCGCATCCGCGACGGCAAAAGCTTCACCACCCGCCGGGTGCTGGCGATCCAGCACGGTCAGGCGATCTTCTCCATGTCGTCGTCCTTCCATCTGGAGGAGGATGGCTTCGCCCATCAGGCCGAGATGCCGAAGGTGCCGGGGCCGGACGAACTCCCCAGCGAGGAGGAGGTGAAGGGCGGACTGATCCTCAAGATGCCGGAGCCCATGCGCACCTATTACGAGCGCGAGCGTCCGCTGGAGATCCGCCCCGTGGAGCTCAACCGCTACATGTCCCGCGATCCGGGCGAACCGCGCTTCCACGTCTGGATCAAGACCACCGGCCGCCTGCCGGACGATCCGGCGATCCATCAGAGCGTGCTGGCCTACGCGTCCGACATGACGCTCCTTGACACCTCCCTGATCCCCCATGGGCGGACGGTGTTCGAGCCCGAGATCCAGCCGGCGAGCCTCGACCACGCCATGTGGTTCCACCGGCCGTTCCGGGCCGACGAATGGCTGCTCTACGCGCAGGACACGCCCAATGCCGGCGGCGCCCGCGGCCTGTCGCGCGGCCTCATCTTCCGTCAGGACGGCACCCTGATCGCCTCGGTCGCCCAGGAAGGCCTCATCCGCGAGCGGCGGCGCTGACGACGTCTGCCCAAAAATTCATCACTAGAGCCATTTTCCAGCCAATTCTCCGGTGCCTCGAAAAGAGGCAGCGGCGTCTCGCCATGTCCTGCAAGGCTTGGCACGCTTCTTGCGTAATGCCCCCCGACACCCGTCCCTGAGGTCGGGTTCGCACTGGAAACCGCTGCCCGGGCTTTCGGGCAGACGTTCAAAGGGGGCCTAACCCATGAAAATTGTGATGGCGGTCATCAAGCCGTTCAAGCTCGAGGAAGTGCGCGACGCGCTCACCACCCTGGGCGTGCACGGCCTCACCGTGACCGAGGTGAAGGGATACGGGCGGCAGAAGGGCCATACCGAGATCTATCGCGGGGCCGAATATGCCGTGAGCTTCCTGCCGAAGCTGAAGATCGAGGTCGCCGTGCCGAGCGAGCTGGTCAACCCGGTGATCGACGCGATCACGGCGGCCGCACGCACGGGCCAGATCGGCGATGGCAAGATCTTCGTCACCTCGCTCGAAAAGGCGGTCCGCATCCGCACCGGCGAGACCGATGGCGACGCCCTTTAATCCTCTTTTTGCTGAATTTTCCGAGGTTCGATCCGATGACCTTCCGTCCCCTCCTCCTGCCCGCGCTCGGTGCGCTGGGTTTAAGTCTCCTGGCCCTCAACCCGGCCTTGGCACAGGACGCTGCCGCGGCCGCTCCCACGGTCAACAAGGGCGACACCGCCTGGATGCTCGTCTCGACCATTCTGGTGATCCTCATGACGATCCCAGGCCTGGCCCTGTTCTATGGCGGCCTCGTGCGCACCAAGAACATGCTCTCCGTGCTCATGCAGATCTTCGCGGTGTTCTCCCTCGTGGGAATCCTGTGGGTCACTTATGGCTACTCCCTGGCCTTCACGTCCGGCGGTGAAGGCGTGCTCGGCTCGATCATCGGCGGCTTCTCGAAGGCGTTCCTCACCGGCGTGACCACGGATTCCACCGCCGATACCTTCACCAAGGGCGTGGCGATTCCGGAATTCACCTTCATCGCCTTCCAGCTCACCTTCGCTGCCATCACGCCGGCGCTGATCGTCGGCGCCTTCGCCGAGCGCATCAAGTTCTCGGCCGTGATGCTGTTCACCGGCCTGTGGCTGACCTTCGTGTACCTGCCCATCGCCCACATGGTGTGGTTCTCGGAAGGCTATCTCTTCGGTCTCGGGGCTCTCGACTTCGCGGGCGGCACGGTGGTTCACATCAACTCGGGCGTGGCCGGCCTCGTCGGCGCCCTGCTCATCGGCAAGCGCATCGGCTATGGCCGCGACCTGCTCGCCCCGCACTCGCTGACGCTCACCTTCGTTGGCGCCTGCCTGCTGTGGGTCGGCTGGTTCGGCTTCAACGCGGGCTCCAATCTTGAGGCCACGGGCGGCGCTGCTCTTGCGCTCCTCAACACCATCGTGGCGCCGGCCGCCGCCGGCCTCGCCTGGATGACCGTGGAGGCGCTCGCCAAGGGCAAGGCCTCGCTGCTCGGCATCGCGTCTGGCGCGGTCGCAGGGCTTGTTGCCATCACGCCGGCTGCGGGCCTTGCCGGCCCGATGGGCTCCATCGTGCTCGGCCTCGTTGCCGGCGCGGTCTGCTACTTCGCGGTGACGGGCGTGAAGAATGCGCTCGGCTATGACGATGCGCTCGACGTGTTCGGCATCCACGGCGTCGGCGGCATCATCGGGGCCATCGGTACCGGCATCGTGGCCGCTCCGTCGCTCGGCGGTTACGGCGTCGGCGAGTACGCGATCGGCGGCCAGGTGGTGACGCAGATCATCGCCGTTGTGGTGACCCTGGTCTGGACGGGCATCGGATCGGTGGTGCTCTTCAAGATCACCGACGTCATCGTGGGCCTGCGCGTCACGCCGGACGAGGAGCGCGAAGGCCTCGATCTCGCCGACCATGGCGAGCGCGCCTACAACTACTGAAGAACGGCCTTCCAGAGGCACAAAACGGAAAAGCCCCGGTCATACGGCCGGGGCTTTTCTCATTCAGTGTCATTCCCGGCCGGAGCGTCAGCGGAGGGGAAGGGGATCCACCTGCACATTCTGCGCTATGGATCCCCTTCCCGCACTTCGTGCGCCGGGGATGACACCCTGTCCGTCATGGCCGCACTTGTTGCGGCCATCCACGTCTTTGCACGGGGTTAAGACGTGGATCCCCGGGACAAGCCCGGGGATGACGAGAGGGTGTTAATGAGACGACGTCACCCGTTCTTGATCAACTGCCGCAGCTTCGAGCGCCGCGTCTCTTCCGGCTCCTGGAAGTTGGACGTGCCGTAGAACTCGCCCTTGCTGTCCATCAGGAACAGCGTCGCCGAATGGTCCATGGTATAGCCGCCGTCGGTCGGCACCTTGCGGTAATAGATCTTGTAGGTGCGCGCCGCCGCGGCGATCTCCTCCTCCGTGCCGGTGAGGCCGACGATGCGCGGATCGAAGGACGACAGATAGGTCTTCATCAGCTCCGGCGTGTCACGCTCGGGATCGACCGTGATGAAGGCGGCCTGCAGGTTTTCGCCGTCCTTGCCGAGCGCCGCCATGTCCTGGGTCAGGTCGTAGAGCGTCGTCGGGCAGACCTCAGGGCAATGGGTGAAGCCGAAGAACACCACGAAGGGTTTTCCTTTCAGGTCTGCTTCCGTGAACGGCTTGCCCTCATGGCTCGTGAGCTTGAACGGCCCGCCGATCGGCACCTTGCCGGCGCTCTGCTGCGGCCCCGATGGGAAGAGAAGCAGGCCCGCCGTGACGACGAGCACCAGTAGCCCCGTCGTGAAGACGAGGAGCGGGATGAGAAGACGTCTCGGATTCATCGCTCCCTCCTCAGTGCTTGTGCTCGGCGGGAGCAGCCCCGCCCATGCCGCGCACATTGTATTCCACCTCGATGGGACCTGCCTTCTCGAAGGTGAGCGTTCCCTTGAGAACCTGACCCTCCTTCAGCGGCTCCTTCAGGTCCATGAACATGAGATGGAGCCCACCCGGCTTCAGTTCGACCGTGGCGCCGGGCTTGATCTCGAGCCCGCCCTCCACCGGCTTCATGCGCATGACGTCGCCTTCGAGCTTCATCTCATGCACCTCGACCTTCGAGGCCAGGGCAAACGAACCGCCGATCAGACGGTCGGGCGCCGTGCCCGTGTTGGTGATGCGAAGATACCCACCGCCCACCTTGGCGCCGCCCGGAGTGGCCCGCGACCAGGGCTGCTCGAGGGTCAGCGACCCAACCTTGACCGGGGTCGGTGCAGCACCTGTGGCCGCGATGATCCTCACGCCGGGTGCGGGCGATGTGAGGCTGTGCGGATCCTGGCCCTCGGCGGGTACCTGGGTCCATTCCTCGGTTGTGCCGTCGCATTCCTGCACGACGGGGAAGAACACCGTGGCGCCCGGCTGGTAGGCATCGGTGAAGCGGGCCTGGAACACGAACTCGTCGTAATGGGCGTCATCGAGGGAGCCGGTCCAGACGATGTCGGTGACGCCCTCGGACACCGCTTCGCCGTGGACCTGATAGGCGCGTACATAGGCGCCCTTGGCGGTTTCGAGCTTCCAGCCGGCCTTCGGCATGGGTTTGACGGCGACGATCCCTTCCGGGATCCGCACGCGCAGCTTCAGGGTCGGCTTGCCGCCGCATCCGTGCGGGATGCGCAAGGTCGCCTTGTAGGTGGAGTTGGGCGTCGCCTGGCCGTTCTCGAACGAGACATGGGCGAGAGCGGGAAAGGAAACGGCGATGAGCGCGCCAGCAAGCGCGCCGAGGCGAAACGAAGTCATGGATAGAAGTCCTTGCAGAATGGGAGATCGAAGGCGGCGGTCAGCCGAGGCGCGGCGGCGCGCGTGATCCCAGGGGCAGGACGTTGGAGGTGAGGCGAAGCTGCGGCGGATCCGCCCGGCGGTCGCTTGCGACGGCGAGGGGTGCGAGCCGGTCGAGGAGAACCGCCAGCGGAACCGGACCTGCCGGCCCGGAGCCGTGGCAGCTTAACGTGCAGCAGAGATTTTGATGGGCCTTGCCAGGGGAGTGGTCAGGCGCCGAGGAGCCGTCCTGGAGACAGATGATTCCGAGCGGGTCGCCCGCTGCTGCCGCATGAACGGCGCCGCTCGCGGAGATGAGCAGGGCCTGCAGGACGAAGGCATAGGCCATCACCGCCGCGATGACGGCGCGCATCCAGCCCTGTGCCGAAATCCTGCGTCTCATGGCCGGGACACTGGTCCTTTGCTCGGCGCGCGTCAACCGCGCAAAAGGCCACTGACGCTGCGGGACTGCCGGGGTCACTTTTCCCCACCCGATGCACTTACGGTTAAAGGACCCTTAACCCGCCCGCGCTAGCATCCAGGCAATACTGTCTCGTCCTGTTGGTTTTTTAGAGTGGTTTGATGCGCGCGGCCCGCCGTTCTTCTTCCGCCTATGATGGCCTCTTCAGCTCGTTGAGAGCCTTCCTGGCCCGCCGGGCCCAGGAGCTGACGGGCCTGTGCCTGATCGCCTTCGCGGGCGCGGTCGCCGTGGCGCTCGCCACCTGGTCGGTGGACGATCCGAGCCTGAACAACGCCACCGATCTGCCCGTGCGCAACCTCATCGGCTGGCCCGGCGCCATCGTGGCCGATCTGTTCATGCAGCTTTTGGGATTGGGCGCCATCGCGGCGGTGCTCCCCCTGGCGCTGTGGGGCTGGCGGCTCATGAAATCGGGCGAGCTCGGCCGCCTGCAGCTGCGCCTCGCTCTCTGGGTCATTGGCGCGGGTGCCGCCACGGCGCTGGCGAGCGCCCTGCCCCCGACCCAGAGCTGGCCCCTGCCTACGGGTCTCGGTGGCGTGGTCGGCGATGCGATCCTGGCCGGCGCCAAGGCCATCACCGGGCTGTCCAACGGCCCGGCCAGCGCGGTGCTGGGCTTCCTGTTTGCGGGCGTCGCCATCCTGACCCTTTCGGCCGCCTGCGGCCTGGGATCTGCGGACGAGAAGCACCGCGAGGAGCCGGAGGAGATCGAGGATCCCGTGCCGGTGCGCCGCCGCAAGATCCAGGACTGGGACGAAGCGGAGGAGATCGGCCACGACGAGCCGGGCTGGGGCATCGTGTCCCTCGGGGCCCTGGCCCACGGAGCCATGAGCCTGCGCGCTGCCGCCCGTCGTTGGCGGGAAGGCCGCCATGCCGCCCCCGACGAGGAGTATGAGGATACGCCAGCACCCGTGAAGCGCTCCGCCCGTCAGCCCGGGATTCGCCGCGAGCCCGTCCTCGACGGCGCTCCGCCACGCCCGCGGCCGGCCCCCGCGGCCGTTCCGATGCACGATGACGACGAGGCTCCCTGGGACGAGGACGATGTTCCGCCGGCCCGTCCGGCCGCCCGGCCCGAGCCGGCCCCGACCCGGGTCGCGCCGGCGCATACGGCGCCGAAGCCCGGCAAGCGCATGGCCCGTGAGGCCCAGCCCTCGCTGCTGGATGAGGAGAACTACCAGCTCCCGCAGCTCGGCCTGCTCGCCGAGCCCAAGCGTCCGGCCGGTCCGACGATCTCGGCCGAGGCCCTGGAGCAGAACGCTGCCCTGCTCGAAGGCACGCTCGAGGATTTCGGCGTTCGCGGCGCCATCACCAAGGTCAATCCCGGCCCTGTCGTAACCCTCTATGAGCTTGAGCCTGCGCCTGGGACGAAGTCGTCGCGGGTGATCTCTTTGGCGGACGACATCGCCCGCTCGATGAGCGCGGTCTCGGCCCGCGTGGCGGTGGTGCAGGGCCGCAACGCCATCGGCATCGAGCTGCCCAACCACAAGCGCGAGACCGTGTACCTGCGCGAGCTCCTCGCCTCCCAGGACTTCGAGACCTCGAAGCAGAAGCTCGCGCTCTGCCTCGGCAAGACCATCGGGGGCGAGCCGGTGATCGCCGACCTCGCCCGCATGCCGCACCTGCTGGTGGCCGGCACCACAGGCTCAGGCAAGTCGGTGGCGATCAACACCATGATCCTGTCGCTGGTCTACCGCCTCACCCCGGCCGAGTGCCGGCTGATCATGGTCGACCCCAA
>NZ_JACHWB010000007.1 GCF_014191055.1 Microvirga lupini | reverse complement strand
GAGACCCGCGCCGACGTCACGGACCTGCGCCGCGACGTGGGCTTTGCCCCCGCCACACCCCTGGACGAGGGCATTCGGCGCTTCGTCGCGTGGTATCGCGACTATCACGGGGCGTGAGATGGAAGAGCGTCCAATCCTGTTGCTCATGGGTCTATCGGTCGCCCTGCTCGGAGGAGCTGTTGTCTCGGCTTTTCTCATCCTCCTGCTGAAGCCGCTGCTCATTCGTTATGCGCTGGCGCGCCCCAACGCACGCTCGAGTCATAAGATCCCGACGCCCCAGGGTGGCGGGATTGCTGTCATCGGTGCGTGCTTCCTGGTGGGCATTCTCTTCTTTGCAGTGGACGCATCCATCCAGCTTCAGGTTCTGAGCCTGTCCGTTTCCGGTCTCGCAATCGTTGGAGCGCTGGACGACATCCGACCTTTGCCTGCAATCGTGCGCCTTGTTCTGCAGATCGTCGCCGTCGCAGCGGTGATTCTGGTCAATGAAACCCGCGTTTTTCCGGAGTGGCTGCCCATTGGGGTGGAGCAGATCTTTCTAATCCTTGGCGGTGTATGGTTCGTGAACCTCGTCAATTTCATGGACGGCCTTGATTGGATCACCGTCGCTGAAATAGTGCCTGTCACGGCATTCATCGCCCTGATCCCGTTTCTGGGATTTTTGCCCACAGATGCAACGGTTATCGCGGCTCTTCTCTGCGGCGCCCTCCTCGGCTTCGCGCCCTTCAACAAGCCCGTCGCAAAGCTCTTCCTCGGCGATGTGGGCTCGCTTCCCATCGGGCTCCTCGTCGGCTGGATGCTGCTGCAGCTTGCCGGAACCGGCGCGCTGGCGGCCGCGATCCTGCTGCCGCTCTATTACCTGATGGACGCCACCATCACCCTGCTGCGGCGCTTACGCCGCGGCGAAAAGGTGTGGGAGGCGCATCGCAGCCATTTCTACCAGAAGGCCACCGACAACGGCTTCTCGGCGCTCCAGGTCAGCGCCCATGTGTTCGGGCTCAACCTTGTCCTGGCCGGTCTCGCCGCTATGACACTGATCTGGCCCTCGGGCGCCGTGCAGATCGCGGCGCTTGTCCTGGGGGCCGCCCTCGTCGTCCTGATCCTCAGGCGCTTTTCCACACCACGCCAGACCATTCCTTTGGAGGTTTCCCGATGAACGCACCCCTGATTGCCCTGACGGGCGCAACGGGTTTCATCGGACAGCATCTCCTCACCGAACTTCCCAAGCGCGGCTACCGGGTCCGGGTGCTGCTGCGCCGCCCCTCCGAGGTGCCGGCAGGCGCCGCCAGTGCCGTGATCGGCGACATCGCTTCGCCGCACAACATGGCCGCGGCCCTGCGCGACGTGGACATGGTGATCCACTCGGCGGGCCTGGCCCATGCCATGTCGGGCCGTCCGGAGGACGATTACCGCAGCATCAACACGGACGCGACGGTGAAGCTCGCGCAAGCCGCCGAGCGGGCCGGCGTGAAGCGCTTCGTGTTCCTTTCGTCGATCCGCGCCCAGACCGGCCCCTCGGCCGAGGGCGTGGTGACGGAGGCCATGGAGCCTCGGCCTACCGACGCCTATGGCCGCTCGAAGCTCGAAGCCGAGCGGGGCCTGGCCGCGCTCGGCCTCGACTGGGTGGCCCTGCGCCCGGTTCTCGTCTACGGCTCCGGCGTGAAGGGCAACATGGCAGCCCTTCTGGCCCTGGCGCAGTCGCCCTGGCCCCTGCCGCTCGGCGGCCTCAAGGCGAGGCGCTCGCTCCTGTCGCTCGACAATCTGGAGGCCGCGGTGGACACGGTCCTGAAGGCCGATGGGCCCCTGAGGCGCCCCTTCATCGTGGCCGACCCGGAACCGGTGACGATCCCCGAGATGCTGGCGGCCCTGCGCGACGGCCTGGGACGCGGACCCGGGTTGATCCCGGTTCCGTCCTTCGTTCTCAAAGGGGCAGCGGCTCTGGCAGGAAAGGGCGAGGCCTATCAGCGGCTGGCGGGCTCGCTCGTGGCGAGCCCGGAGGCCCTGAGGAATCTCGGCTGGCAGCCGGTCAGTTCGACGCGAGACGCGCTTGCGGAGCTGGCGCGGCAAGCGGGGGGGCAGGCTTCCGGCGCTTGAATTCCGGGATCGCCTCCTCGAATACCCGCTCGGCCAGCGCCCGGTCGCCTTCCACGAGCGCGCGGTCCAGAATCCTGAGCCATTGCTCGACCCGGTCGCGATCGGCGAAGATGGGCTTGGCCGCCATGACGCCGTCGATGCCGATCTCCGTGCGCGGCTCCTCGCGGGCGAACAGGATCTCGTGCAGGCGCTCGCCGGCCCGGGCACCCGTGACGGCGATCTCGATATCCTCGCCCGGCTCGTAGCCGGCGAGCCGGATCATGCGCTCGGCCAGTTCGTAGATTCGTACGGGCTGGCCCATCTTCAGTACATAGACCGAGGCGCGCTCGTCGCCGTTGGTGCGCTCCGTCAGGGACCGGCTTTCCTCCGCGTGGGACGCGGAGGTGAGCACCAGATCCGCCGCCTCACGGGTGGTCATGAAGTAGCGCACCATGTCCGGATGCGTGACGGTGACGGGTCCGCCGCGGGCGATCTGCGCCTTGAACTTCGGCACCACGGAACCGACGGAGCCCAGCACGTTGCCGAAGCGCACCGCGATGGTGCGGGTGGCGCCGTTGCGGCCCATGAACTCCGCATCGAGCGCCTGCCCGTACATCTCGGCGAAGCGCTTGGTGGCGCCGAGCATCGAGACCGGATCGATGGCCTTGTCGGTGGAGATCATCACGATGGTGTCGGCCCCGGCCTCGACCGCCGCATCGGCCACGTTCACCGAACCGAAGACGTTGGTCTTGATGCCTTCCGTCCAGTTCTTTTCGAGATAGGGCACGTGCTTGAGGGCGGCCGCGTGGAAGACCACTTCCGGCTTGAACTCGGTCATGACCTCGCGCACCCGCTCGCGGTCGCGCACGTCGGCAATGACGCCGTCCACATTGGTGTCGCTGGACAGCAGCGTCGGGTTCTCGAGGATGTGGTGCAGGGACGGCTCGGAGCTCTCCAGGATCAGGAGATCGCTCGCCCCGAAGGCCACCACGCGGGTGCAGATCTCCGACCCGATGGAGCCGCCGCCGCCCGTGACGAGCACGCGCTTGCCGCGAATGAAGGTCTCCAGCCGTTGCCGGTCGATCTGCACGGTGGGACGCAGGAGCAGGTCCTCGATCTCCAGCGGCGCGAGCTCGGCGTTGCGCATGCCCTCGCCGAGGCTCGTCACCCGCACCAGCGGCAAGCCGAGGCGCCGCGCGCGGGCGAGCAGCATGTCCGGGTTCGCCTCCGGGGTCAGCGCGCTCGGGGTCGCGAGCAGTCGGCGGATCGGCACGCCCCGCTCCTGAAAGTCCTGCACCACCTGATCGAGATCCGCGAAGGTGCCCAGCACCGGGACGCCGCGCATGGACTGGCCGAGATCGTCGCCACGGTAGGAGAGGATGCCCGTGGGCTGGATCTTCCTGACGGTGCCCGCCTCGATGGCCCTCAGGATCACCTCGACATCGGCGACGCGCCCGAGCAGCAGGGTCGGCGTGCTCGCATCGCGCTGCAGGTGGTTCCGGGACCGGGCGTATTTCAGGTAGCGGAAGGCAAGCCGCGGTCCGCCCAGCAGGAACATCTGGATCAGCCAGTAGAGGGCGATCGTGATCTTGCCGAAGAAGAAGGTGCCCAGGAACTGCGGCGAGACGAGAACGTAATCGACCACCAGCAGGGTCATGGCCAGGATGCTGGAGGCCCGGAAGATGTTGAACAGGTCCGGCAGGGAGGCGAAGCGCCACTTGGAGCGGTAGAGCTGGGAGAACCAGTAGACCACGCCCGCGAAGGCGATGAAGGGCGGGAGGAACATCGGCAGGTGAACGAGCCGCTCGCTCAGAAGCGTCCCTTCGAAACGCACGACGAACGTCGCGAGGACGGCCACGCCGGTCATCACGAGATCATGCACAACGATGAGAGTTTTCTTGAAATCCTGCCGATTCATGGCCCTGCCGTCTGCTGCTTCGGGGTATCGGATGGGCTCACCTCTTTGTCAATGTAACTCTATCGCAACACTGATACCTCCGGCGCAAGCCCCTCACGCAGAAGGCAGAGGGCTTTGCGCGACCACCAGAAGCCCGTCTTCACCGCGTGAGACGCGGGCCTGGATTCCGAAGCTGGCGGCGAGCCGGGCCTTGGTGAGAGCTTCCTCGGGGGAGCCCGAGGTTTCGATTTTCCCCTGATCGAGCAGGACGATATGGTCGGCGAAGCGGGCCGCCAGATTCAAATCGTGCAGGATCGCCACCACGGTGGTGCCGGCCCGGGCACGGGCCTTGAGCACCTCGAGCACGATGAGCTGATGGCGCGGATCGAGCGCCGCGACGGGCTCGTCGGCCAGGAGCACCGGCGCCTGCGTCGCGAGAGCGCGGGCAAGCAGCATGCGGGCCCGCTCGCCGCCGGACAGGGATGTGGCGGGACGGGTCTCGAAGCCCTGAAGCCCGACGGAACGGAGCGCCGCTTCCACGGCTGTCCGGCCCTCCGCCGGCAGGCGGTCAGGCTCCTCCCCGTGGGGGAGACGCCCGAGCGCGACGACGCCTTCGACCGGCAGGGGCCAGGCGACCCCTCCGCCCTGGGGCAGGTAGGCGATCGCCCGCGCCCGGGCGGAGGCCCGCATCAGGGCCGTGGGGGTTCCGTCCAGAACCACGTCTCCGGCCGAGGGCCGCACCAGCCCGGCCATCGCCCGCAGCAGGGTTGTCTTTCCGGCGCCGTTAGGGCCGATCAGCGCCGTCAGGCGGCCGGGCTCCAGGGAGAGGTCGATGCTCTCAAGCGCGCGGCGGGCCCCAAGATCGACCGACAGGGAGCGGATCTCGAAAGGCATCATGCGGGCGTCTCCACCAGCTCGGCCTTGCGGCGGGCGATCACCCAGAGAAAGAACGGCACGCCGATGAGCGCCGTCAGCACGCCGACCTTCACCTCGGCGCCGGACGGGATGAGGCGGGCCGTGCAATCCGCCGCCAGCAGCAGGGCCGCTCCCGCAAGGCCCGCGGGCACCAGCGTTCGCGCAGGATCGTAGCCGGTGAACGGGCGCACCAGATGGGGCGCCACGAGACCGACGAAGCCGATGGAGCCGGCGACCGCCACGGACGCGCCCGTCCCGATGGCGGCACCGGCGACGATGAGGCCCCTGAGCCTGCCCACGTCGGTCCCGAGGCTGCGGGCCGTCTCCTCCCCGAGGCTCAGCGCCCGCAGGCCGGGTGCAGCCTTCAGGATCAGCCCCGAGGCCAGGAGAATGAAGGGCAGGCTCAGCCCCACATGAACCATGGACCGGTCCTCGAAGGAGCCCAGCAGCCAGAACACGATTTCCGTAACCGCGAAGGGATTGGGCGAGAGACTGATCGCGAGCGACGTGCCGGCGCCCGCAAGGCTCCCGACCGCGAGCCCGGCGAGAACCAGCACCACGATGGTGGCACTTCGCCCGGCCACCGCCACCACCAGGGCAATGGAGAGCAGCGCCCCGGCAATGGCCGCGAAGGGCAGCGCCCAGGACAGGGTACCGACGAGCCCGGAATAGATCACGAGCACGGCCCCGAAGGCCGACGCCTGCGGCGCCCCGAACACCGCCGTGTCGGCCAGCGGATTGCGCAGCAACCCCTGCAGCCCTGCGCCGGAAAGACCGAAGATCCAGCCGATGAGAAGAGCCAAAAGGGTACGCGGCAGGCGGATCTCCCGCACGACGATGCTGGCCGCCCCCTGATCCGACACGAGGGCTTTCAGCGCTACGGGAATCGAGATCGACGCCGGGCCGATCACAAGCGATGCGAGGCTCAACACGCCGATGAGGGCTATCAGGCCGGGGATGAGGGGCGAGCGGCGTCGAGACATGAGGGAGCGTTGTTGTTGCTCCCATCGATAGAGCATGAAACGCGGTGAGGGCAAAGCGCTCCACACATCGTCATCCCGGACAGCGTAGCCGATCCGAGATCGCGTGCAGAATGAGGCCCGTAAATCCTCCCCCCTCTGCGGGAGAGGGTGTCGTCCCCGGCGAGCGGAGCGATGGAAGGGGATCTATCATCTGGCGGGGAGCCGTGGATTTCCTTCTCCTCCGCTTTTGCTCTGGCCGCGAATGACACCCTCGACGTCATCCCCGCACTTGGTCCGGGGATCCACGTCTTTCTGTGCCACCCCTCCGCCCTCATCCTAAGGAGCAGCCGCCTGAGGAGCAGCCGCGAGGCTGCGTCTCGAAGGAGCGTCCAGAGGGCACTGGAACCTCCTTCGAGACGGTCGCTGAAGCGACCTCCTCAGGATGAGGGCTGCGGGTATGAGGTCAGGCGGTCGAGCAATGTTCTCACTTTGTTCTTGACTTCTGTCCTAAGCTGGGCTATATCATGGTTCATCCTCGTCCACAGAGGGGCGCGCTCGCGAGGCGTCGCAGATGCGGGACGAGGCGCGGTCCCGCCGCAGGTCTCGCACGCCTGTGATCGCGGGTGGCCGATCCTGGCGCAGATCCAGGTCCGCTGAAACAAACCGCGCGTGACGAGCAGGTCCGGCTCTTCACTTCTCACCACACAATCGAGCCGGGCTGCCCTGCACGCCTCCCTCGACTGACCTGACGGCTCGCAGCCCACCCGCTGCGGGCCCGAAGGTGCTGGATGTGCCGTTGCGAGAATGCGGGTTCGATCTCCCGCCGCTCCATGATACGAAGCGATCAGCGCCCCGGAACCCATACGAGAGAAAGCGGCATGAACCCCCTGTTCGCCAACCTGCCCACCACTGTCTTCGAAGTGATGTCGAGCCTCGCCCGGGAGACCGGGGCCATCAATCTCGGCCAGGGCTTTCCGGACGATCCGGGACCGGAGGACGTGCGGCGGGCGGCGGCGGATGCGGTGGTCAACGGCTACAACCAGTATCCCTCGATGATGGGCATTCCGGAGCTGCGCACGGCCATCGCCACACACTACCAGCACTGGCAGGGCGTCGATCTCGATGCGAACACGGAGGTGATGGTGACCTCCGGCGCTACGGAGGCGCTCGCGGGCGCGATCCTCGGCATCGTGGAGCCGGGCGACGAGGTGGTTCTGTTCGAACCCATGTATGACGCCTACCTGCCCCTCGTGCGGCTCGCCGGCGGCGTGCCGAAATTCGTCACCCTGCAGCCGCCGCATTTCCGCCTGACCGAGGAGGCGCTGGCAAAGGCCTTCTCGCCCAAGACCAAGGCGGTTGTGTTCAACAACCCACTCAATCCCACCGCCACCACGTTCTCGGACGAGGACCTGAACCTGCTGGCGGATTTCTGCCGGCGGTTCGACGCCATCGCGATCTCGGACGAGGTCTGGGAGCACGTGGTGTTCGACGGCAGGCCCCACCGGCCAATCCTGGCCCTCGACGGTCTGCGTGAGCGCTCGGTGAAGATCGGCTCGGCCGGAAAAATCTTCAGTCTCACGGGCTGGAAGGTCGGTTTCGTGTGCGCCGCGCCGCATATCATGAAGGTGCTGGCGAAATCGCACCAGTTCCTCACCTTCACCACGGCGCCGAACCTGCAACACGCCGTGGCCTACGGGCTTGCCAAGGACGATGCTTACTTCGAGGACATGCGCAAAAACTTCGCCCGCAGCCGCGACCGCTTCACGGATGGCCTGAGGACGCTCGGCTTCGACGTGATCCCGAGCCAGGGGACCTATTTCGTCAATATCGACATCGCCCCCTTAGGCGAGACAGACGACGTCGCCTTCTGTCGCCGCCTCGTCATGGAGCACGGCGTCGCGGCGATCCCGGTCTCGGCCTTCTATGCGGAAGGCGCGGTGAAGAACGTGGTGCGCTTCTGCTTCGCCAAGAAGGACTCGACGCTCGATGCCGGGCTGGAGCGGCTGGCGGATGCGATCAGGAAAGCGCGCTGAGCCATGATCGGACAGGGATGCGCGATGCGCCTCATCACGCTCCTGTCCGCTTGTCTGTGGCTCGGCCCGGCAACGGCCCAGGCCGAGCCCCTGACGATCCGTGATCTGGCGGGCCTCTACCGTGTTCCCGCCAGGGTCGACTTCCTCTACCCCAAGCGCCCTTTGAGAACCGAGCACATCCTCGAGATCGTTCCCTACGAGCAGGGGAAGTTCTACATCAATACTCAGATCAACGGCCATCACGCCTGCACCCTGTCCGGCATCGCGGAGGTCGAAGGCTCCCGGCTGGTCTACCGCAGCGTTCCGGGTGAGGACGATCCCTGGCCGGCCTGCACGTTCTCGATACAGCTTCAGGCCAGCAGGATCGTGTTCGACGACGCCGAGGGAGCCTGCCGAAAGCTTTATTGCGGCGCAAGCGCCGGCCTCGACGGCGTGAGCTTCGACACGAAACGGCGCCGTCCCCTCGGCAACCCGAGCAGGATCCGCAGCTCCGCCGGCTACGAGGAAGCCGTTGAGGTTCATGAGCGCCTTCTTCAGTGGCGCGCAGCCCAGCCCAAACAGCCTTGACGCGCGGGGCAATAGGATTTCAATTGAGCGCCTGGCCGATCAAGGCTTCTCTCATTGTGCAGGAGTGCCGCCCTAAATGTTCCGTCTTCTCGCTTCCGCTGCCCTCACCTTGGGGCTTGTGACCGGCGCCGCTGCGCAGCAGCAGCGTGTGGTCAACGTCTACAACTGGTCCGATTATGTGGACCCGAAGGCGCTGGACGAGTTCACGAAACAGACCGGCATCAAGGTGGTCTACGATACCTACGACAACAACGAGATCGTCG
Source organism: Microvirga lupini (assembly GCF_014191055.1). Taxonomy (GTDB): domain Bacteria; phylum Pseudomonadota; class Alphaproteobacteria; order Rhizobiales; family Beijerinckiaceae; genus Microvirga; species Microvirga lupini_A. The sequence goes on along the minus strand of NZ_JACHWB010000007.1, from coordinate 156,181 downwards.
AGACCAAGCTTCTAGCCGGCAAGTCGGGCTACGACATCGTGGTGCCGTCGGGCCCGTTCGTGCAGCGCCTGATCGGCGCCAAGGTGTTCCAGAAGCTCGACAAGGCGAAGCTGCCGAACCTCGCCAACCAGTGGCCGGAGGTCACGCAGCGCCTGGCCGTGTTCGATCCCGGCAACCAATATGCCGTCAACTATATGTGGGGCACCACCGGTATCGGCATCAACGTGAAGAAGGTGAAGGAGATTCTTGGGCCCGAGATGCCGCTCAACACCTGGGACCTGGTGCTCAAGCCCGAGGTTTCCTCCAAGCTGAAGGCCTGCGGCATCTACATGCTGGATAGCCCTGAGGATCTCTTCCCCGGCGTGCTGGCCTATCTCGGGCTCAATCCGGATTCCAAGCGTGTCGAGGATCTGAACAAGGCGGGCGATGCCCTGTTCCGCGTGCGCGGCAACATCCAGAAGTTCCACTCCTCCGAGTACATCAACGCGCTCGCCAATGGCGACATCTGCGTGGCGGTGGGCTATTCGGGCGACATGATCCAGGCCAAGAGCCGCGCCGAAGAGGCCAAGAACGGCGTCGAGGTCGGCTATGTCATCCCGCGCGAAGGCGCGCTGATGTGGTTCGACAGCTTCGTGATCCCGGCGGACGCCAAGAACGTCGCCGAGGCGCATGAGTTCATCAACTTCATGCTCCGCCCCGAGATCGCCGCCATGAACACGAACTTCGTGTCCTATGCCTCGGGCAACCTCGCGGCCAAGAAGGACATCGACAAGGCTATTCTCGACAATCCCGGCATCTACCCGGACGACGCCACCATGAAGCGGCTCTTCACCAACACGGCCTATGACGAGCGCTCCCAGCGCACCGTCACCCGGCTCTGGACCCGGGTGAAGACCGGCCGTTAATCCGGCGCTCAGATTCGTTTGTGCATCGTCCCGGTGCCCGTCAAGCTCCGCCCGATCGGGCGGAGCTTTTGTTTTCGGTAGAAGGATTCTTCGTCATGCGTTCCGTAGCCGTCGCACTCCTCGCCCTGAGCCTTGCCGCTCCGGCCCTGGCTCAAACGCCCACGCCACGCCAGCCCACGATCAGCGTGATGGGCACCGGCGAGGCGGAGCTGAAGCCCGACTTCGCGCGCATCCATGTGACGGTGGCCACGCAGGCCGAGACGGTGGCGCAGGCGAGCGCCGCCAACAGCACGGCGACGGAACGGGTGCTCGCCCGCATCCAGGGTCTCGGCGTCAAGCGGGAGGACATCCGGACCGCCAACTTCCAGGTGTTCCAGACGCCGCAGCAGGTCGGCCCGGACGGCAAGGAGATCAAGACCCCGAAATTCTCCGCCCATCACAGGCTCCAGATCACCACCCGCGATCTCGACGGCGTCGGACGCCTCGCAGGCGAGATCCTGGCGAGCGGCGACATGACGTTCCAGTCGGTCTCCTTCGGCCTCGACCGGCAGGAGCAGGGCGCGGACAAGGCGCGCGAGGCCGCCGTCCGCGATGCCAAGCGGCAGGCCGAAATTTACGCCGCCGCTGCGGGCGTTTCCTTGGGTCGCCTCCTGGAGATCCGGGACGGCTCCGCCCAGCCCTTCGAGCCGCAGCCCGACATGCGCATGTCGATGGCGATGGCCAAGGGAGCGGAATCGGTGCCGATCGTCCCCCCGGCGACCATCCGCTACACGGCCAATGTCCAGCTCGTCTGGGAAATGGCCGGGCAGCCCTGAAGCCCCCGGCCGACAGGTCTCGCTACGCGGCCTTGACGCTGTTGAGGAACTGGTGGATTTCGGCGCCGAGCCGCTGGGCCTGGCTCTCCAGGGCCACGGAGAGATCCGCGACCGTCCGCGCCGCCTCGAGAGACTGCAGGGCGACGCCTTGCGTGGTCTCGATCGCCGAGGTGCCGGCCTGCGCTTCCGAGGAGACCTGAGCCACCGAATGGGCGATCTCCGACACGGCTGCCGTCTGCTGGCTCACGGTTCCGGCCACGGTGGACACGACCCCGGCCAGATCTTCGACGGAGGCCTGCACGGTGCCGAGCGCCACCAGGGTCTCCCGTGAGGCGGCCTGCACCGCCTCGATCTGCCGGGCGATCTCCTCGGTGGCCTTGGCGGTCTGGCCGGCGAGCTCCTTGACCTCGGAGGCCACGACCGCGAAGCCCTTGCCAGCCTCGCCGGCGCGGGCCGCCTCGATGGTGGCATTCAGCGCCAGCAGGTTCGTCTGCGCCGCGATAGTGCGGATAAGCCCTGCCACCTCGCTGATCTGAGCAGTCGCGGCCGAGAGCATCGTCATGCTGCTCGAAGCGTCCCGGGCCTCCGCCACGGCGCGCTCCGAGGCCTGCGCCGAAGCATTCGTCTGGGCGGCCACTTCGGAGAGGGACGCATCGAGCTGCTCGGCGGCGCTCGCCACAGCCGACATGTTGTGCGCCGTCCGCATGGAGGCCGAACCGGCGATCTGCGCCTGCTGAGTCACATGGTTCGCCGAGCCCTCCAGCTGGCTGGAGGCCCTGGCGAGATCGCCCGTCACCTCCCGGACTTCGGTCAGGATCTGCTCGACCGTGGCGTCGAAGTCCATGATCGCGTTGGAGATCGCGTGGGCGCGCTCCGCATCGAGAGCCGCCATGCCCTCGCGCTCCCGGGTCAGCCGCTCACGCTCGTGGGCATTGTCGCGGAAGACCAGCACGGTGCGGGCCATGGCGCCGATCTCGTCGGTCCCCTTGGTGGAGGGAATCTCCACGGAGGCATCGCCGTCGGCGAGCCGGCGCATGGCTTGCTGCAGGCGGGTGAGCGGAAGGGAGATCGAGCGCCCGACGATAAAATTCAGGACAAGGCCGAACAGGAGTGTCGCGCCCATGGCCCAGAGGATCAGGGAGAAGGTGCGATTCTGAGAGGCGGTGAGCTGCTCGTCAGTCTTATGGGCCTCGGCGCGCACCTTGGCGAGCAACTGGTCGAGCACCGGCACGAGCAGGTCGAACTGCCCCATCAGCTTCTCGCTCTGACCCGAGACCTCCCGCTCCAGCTCGCCCCAGGCATGGAAGGCCTCCTGGAACGACACGCCGGCGCTCTCGACGGCAGCCTTCTCCTTGGCAAGGTCACCGGAGAGCTGGGCCAGGGCACGGGTGAAACGGCCCTGCTCGACCTCGAAGGCCCCCAGGATGCTTTCCTCGAGCAGGATCCGGGCGCGGGCCTCCTGGTTGAACATGCCGAGCATGGCGGCCCACAGCCGCCAGGCGATGGTCTCGCCGCTGCCCGTCAGGGGACGCACCAGCTTCTCGAGATTGGCCTCCGCCTTGAGAAGACGCCCCTGAGCTCCCTCGTCGGGCTTGGTGCCGATGCCGGTATAGAGCTTGTCGAGGCTCTTGCCCTGGCTGAGAAGGGCGGCGGCGTGCTGCCTCAGGGCGGCAATCTCGGACTCGATCAGGGCAGCGCCCGGTGCGGCGCTCATCTCGTCGAGCTGGGCAGCCAGAGCCTTGTGCTGGTCCAAAAAAGCTTGGCCGTGATGGCTGAGGCGGCCGGTGGTCCATTCGCCGGCCACGACCTTCAGGCCATCGGCCCGGCCGCGGAACCCATTGGCCTTTTCGGCCAACGCCGAGTAGGTCTGCTGGGCTGCCAAGGCCTGCTCCACCTCGGAGCGGCCCGTCTGGAATACCGCCCCGATAACGGCAAAGCCAAGCACCATCACGCCGCTCAACGTCGCGACGCGCATCCGCACCGTCGGCTGCTTCAACCGAGCCAGAAACGCCATTGCCCCGAATCCCTCTTATACCGTTGCGGCAAGATTGCGGGGCACGTCTTAAAGATATCTTTACGTTAGGTCAGAAACGGACCTGGCCGGTTTCAGGCGGCCTTCGGCATTTCGGTCATGATCGCGTAGAGGGCCGCGGCATCCCGCGTGGCGCGCACCCGCTCGATCAGCCCGGGCTCGCGCAGAACGCGGGCGACCCTTGCCAGGGCCTTCAGGTGATCCGCACCGGCGCCTTCGGGAGCCAGGAGCAGGAAGAGCACGTCCACGGGCTGGCTGTCGAGGGCCTCGAAGTTCACCGGCTTGTCGAGCCGCGCCACGAGGCCGAAGATCCGGGTCAGGCCCGGCAGCTTGCCGTGGGGAATGGCAATGCCTTCGCCGATCCCGGTCGAGCCGAGGCGCTCGCGCTGCAGGAGAGCCTCGTAGATGGCGGTCTCGGGAAGATCCGTGAGACGGGCCGCATGGGAGGCCAGTTCCTGAAGAGCCTGCTTCTTGCCGCTGACGCGCAAGGCGGGCAGGACGGCCTGAGGGTCTAGAAAGTCCAGCAAGGGCATCGATCACGCTGCATTCTTGATGTGAAGCCTGGAAGGCCTCTCACCGTTCCACGCAAGAACTGGGCCAAAAGAGGTAGTTCTCCTCAAGCCTGTGCAAGCGGCGGATCAACCCAACCGATTGCTCCGTCGCCGCGGCGATATACGACGTTCACGCGTCCGGTGCTAGCGTGGATGAACACGAGAGCGGCCGCTCCCGTGAGGTCGAGCTGCATCACGGCGTCGCTGACGGAGAGCGTGTGAAGCGGCTTCGTGGTCTCGGCTACGACGATTGGATGATAGCCCTCGTCGTCCACAGTTTCGTCGGTTGGCGCCTCAAAGACCGCGTAAGGAACCTCCATGCCGCCGGTGCGTGCACCCGCGCCGGACTTGCCCTTGAGCCGCTGCTTGTAGCGGCGCAGGCGATTCTCGATCCTGTCCGCGGTCTGGTCGAAGCTGGCATAGGCATCGCCGGCGGCCCCGGAGGCCTCCAGCGTCATGCCGGAGGTGAGGTGAAGGACACAGTCGGTGCGAAATCCGCCCCCGTCGCGGGTCACGGTCACGTGGCCGGAATAGCCGCCGTCGAAATACTTCGCCAGCGCGCCGGCCATGCGGGCCTGGACCTGAGACCTGAGAGCTTCGCCGATATCGAGATTCTTCCCCGACACTCTCAATGTCATCGCACTCTCCTCACCTGTGGCGCCGTCGCTTTGTCGCGATCCTTCAGGGGTGACGCTTGGAGATGATGATCCGAATGGGGCTCAATGCAAGTCTTGAAATTGCAGGCCTGAGCGGTCAAGCTTCGCGTCTGTGCCGGCGGCGTTCGGACGAGGACGGAATCCGCAGAGCCTCCCGGTACTTCGCCACCGTGCGGCGGGCGACCTGGATTCCCTCCAGCTTCAATTTCTGGGCAATTGCCTCATCCGAGAGCACATCGTCCGGGCTCTCCGCGCTGATCATCTGAGAGATGCGATGCCGGACCGCCTTGGCGGCATGTTCGCCCTCCCCCGTGGCGGCGCCGAAGAAGAACTTCATGGGATAGGTGCCGCGGTCGGTGCCGATGGCCTTGTTCGCCGCCACCCGGGAGACGGTGGATTCGTGCATGTCGATAGCCGCTGCTACGCTCTTGAGCGTCATCGGGCGTAGGCCGGCGATGCCTTCGCGGAAGAACTCCTCCTGCTGGCGGACGATCTCGGCGGCAACCTTCAGGATGGTTCTGGCGCGCTGCTCCAGGCTGCGGGTGAGCCAATTCCCCGCCTGGACGCATTCGGACAGGAAGCTCTTGTCCTCATCCTTGCGCAGAACCTTGGCCACTTCCGCTTGATAAGCACGGTTGAGCAGGATTCGGGGCAGGGTCTCGGAATTGAGCTCGACCGCCAAGCTGCCGTCGGGGCCGACCCGGACCAGCACGTCCGGCACGAGCACGTCGACCCTGGCGGGCGTGAAGGCAAGACCGGGCTTCGGCTCGAGACGGCGAATCTCGGCCAGCATATCGGCGAGATCCTCGCGGTCGACGCCGCACAGGCTCCGCAGGGCGGCAAAATCCTGCCGGGCGGCGAGATGCAGGTTCTGGAGCAGCGCCTGCATGGCCGGATCGAGCCGACCGCGCTCCTTCAGCTGGATGCCTAAGCACTCGGCGAGGTTACGCGCACCCACGCCGGCCGGCTCAAAAGTCTGGATCAGCCGCAGGGCCGCTTCCACATCGGCGGGCGGCACTCCCAGATGAGCGGCGATCTCCGCCAGATCCTCCCTGAGGTAGCCGGCTTCGTCGAGGCTGTGAATCAGGTGCCCGCCGATCGTGCGGAGGTGAGGATCGGAGCTGGCGAGATCGAGCTGCGCCTCCAGGTGTTCGGTCAGGCTCGTGGCACGGGCCAGCGTCTCCTCGAGTTCGGGCCTGATCTCGCCGTGAACCGCGCCGGGAGGGCTCGGCGCACCTGAAACCGCTGGACTCCGTGAGGGCGGAGGACCGGGAACGATCCGAGGGCCGAGGGCTTGCGCCTTCTGCTTGGCGCGCAGGAAGTCGGCAAGGCTCAGGCCTGGCGCATCGGCCCGGATCTCGCCTTCCTGGAGGAGGGGATTGCGCTCGAGCTCCGCCGCTACATAAGCCGCAAGCTCCGCATGGGAGAGCTGAAGCAGTTTGATGGACTGAACGAGCTGGGGCGTCATGGTCAGGGACTGGCCCTGGCGCAGCTCCAGCCGTTGCATCGCATTCATGAGAGCACCTGATGAAGGCATGCTTCTTGCATGCCTCCATTTCTAGCGGGATCGTGAGCGATCCGTCAAAAAAGCAGAGCGTCTCAGTAGAGGCGGAAATCCTCGCCCAGGTACAGGCGGCGCACTTCCTCGTTCGCCACGATGGCATCCGGCGTGCCCTCGGTGAGCACGCGCCCGGAATGGATGATGTAGGCGCGGTCGATGAGCCCTAAGGTCTCGCGGACATTGTGGTCGGTGATGAGCACGCCGATGCCGCGGCGGGTCAGGTGCCGCACGAGGTTCTGGATGTCGCCGACCGCAATGGGATCGATGCCCGCGAAGGGCTCGTCGAGGAGCATGAAGGTCGGCTCGCCCGCAAGCGCCCGGGCGATCTCGCAGCGCCGCCGCTCGCCGCCCGATAGCGCGATCGAGGGCGACTTGCGCAGGCGCGTGATGTTGAACTCGTCGAGAAGGGCATCGAGCTTGCGCTCGCGTTCCTTGCGGCTGGGCTCCACGATCTCGAGCACGGCGCGGATATTGTCTTCCACGTTGAGGCCACGGAAGATCGAGGCCTCCTGCGGCAGATAACCGATGCCGAGGCGGGCGCGGCGATACATGGGCAGGCTCGTCACGTCGTGGCCGTCGAGGCTGATGACGCCACGATCTGCCGCAACAAGGCCCGTGATCATGTAGAAGATCGTGGTCTTGCCCGCGCCGTTGGGCCCGAGCAGTCCGACAGCCTCGCCGGCCCGCACCTGCAGGCCCGCATCCTGCACCACGGTGCGGCCGCGATAGCTCTTCTGCAGGCCCTTCACGGCGAGAATGCCCGCGCCGCCGAAGACAGCCTCGCCCTCGGTCCGGGAGACACCATGGGCGACAGGCCCGGCCGCATGGGGCTCCAGGAGGCTTACGTCCGAAGGACCGGGTTGAGAACGGTTGAAAAGCGGTTTCACAGGATCTTCGCTGATGATGGAAGGGAGGAAGCAGGACGAGAATTGCCCGCCTTAGTTGGTGGCCGGCCGTTGCTGAGGCTTCGGCTTGGCGTTGCCGGGAGCATTCGCTCCTCCACCTGCACCCGTCGGAGCCGGGCCGCCGTTGCCGGGCACGAACAGCGCTCTCACACGGCCGCCGGGGGTTGTTTCGATATTGGCCACGCCGGTGTTGATGTCGTAGAGCACCCGCTCACCCTTGGTGACGTTCGGCCCATCGCTCAAGGTGGCATTGCCGGTGAGCATGATCTTGCTGGAGCCGCGGTCGAAGGTGGCGTTCTCGCCCGTGGCGACCTGGGTCCGGGACACGATGGTCACCGGGCCCTTGCAGTCGATCTTCTTGATCGCGCTGTCGTCGGCGCCCTGCGCGGCGGGGGTTGCCTGTCCGCCGTTCTGGTCACGCTGCTCATAGAACACGGTCATGACCGTGCATTTCATGGTGCTCTCGCCCTGAACCGCCACCACGTCGCCGGTGAAGACGGCGCGGCCCTCCTTGTCGAAAACGTCGAGCTTGTTGGCATCGATCTTGATGGGCTCCTTGCTGGAGCCGAAATTGCCGAAGCCGACCGCGCGCTCCTTGCTAGCCTGGGCCCAGGCGGCCTGCAGGGGAACGGAGGCGAGAAGCGCGACGGTGAGGGCAGCGCGTGAGAAACTCATCATGGACGGGTACTTGTCTGTTGGGGCGCGGTGACGGGTGCAGGCACGGCGGAGCCTGTGCCGGCGGAATCCTTGGACGATGGGGCGGCGCGGGACGGCTCGAGAACGGTGCGCACGCGGCCCTCGAAGCTCATGACCTTGCCGTTGTCCGTCACCTTGAGCTTCTCGGCCTCGATGGAGCCGTTGCCGAACGAGACAGAGACGGGTTCGTTGGACGTCACGTTGCCGGACTTGAACTGCACGAAGGCCGAACGGAGCTTCACCTCATGGCCTGCATCCGTGGTGACCACGATGTCGTCGCGCAGCCGCATCTGCTCCCGTTTGGTGTCCAGGGTGCCGCTGGCGGCCTGAAGCAGTGCGACGCTGCCGCGGTCGTCCGTGACGACGCGTGCTTTCAGATTCTTGAGCTGCACCAGATCGGGCTTGCGCACGTCCTGGGTGGCCTCGCTGGCGGTCACCTCATAGGGGCGGTTATCGTTCTTGAAGCCGTTCAGCTTCGGGCTCGACATGGTGACGTTGGTACCGCTCACCCCGATGGAGCCAAAGCTCAGATTCTCGATTTTCCGGAACGGATCGTAATAGGCCACGAAACCCACGGCGCCCATGCCGATCAGGGAGCCCAGGGGGATGGCGATCTTGGCGAAGCGGACCCAGCGGGAATGGCGGCGGGCCTTGGTGTAGGCGCGCGTCGACCGGGCGGCCGGCCTCAAGGCCGGGCCGTCACGCATCGTGGTGCCCTGGATTACCGCCACTTCTGAACCCCTTCCGCCTCACAATCGGCCCCGCGCCATGCCTGAGGGTCATGGCGATGTTATGACGGATATGGGTTTTATGCGGGAAAGTTTAAGCGCCCGTCAAGAATGGGCGAAAATATCCGTCTCGGACCAGCCGAGGAGATCGAGCTGCGCCCGGGTCGGCAGGAAGCTGAAGCATTGATGGGCGATGCCGAGGCGGTTCTCCCGCTCCAGCATGCGGTCGAGTTTTTCCCTTAGGGCATGCAGGTGCAGCACGTCGGAAGCCGCATAATCGAGCTGGGCTGGCGTGAGCGTGTCGGCGCCCCAATCGGAGGATTGCTGCTGCTTCGACAATTCAACGCCGAGCTGCTCGCGCGCCAGATCCTTCAGGCCGTGGCGGTCCGTGTAGGTGCGCACGAGGCGCGAGGCGACCTTGGTGCAGTAGACCGGGCGCGGCATGACCCCGAACGTATGGAAGAGCACGGCGAGATCGAAGCGCGCATAATGAAAGATCTTGAGCACACTCTCGTCGGACAGCACCCGGATCAGGTTCTCCGGCAGAGGGCCGTCCTTCAGGATCTGCACCACGTCCACCGTGCCGTCCCCGGTGGAGATCTGAACCACGCACAGCCTGTCCCGGTGCGGGTTGAGGCCGAGCGTCTCGGTGTCGATGGCGATGGCGGCGCCGGGGATGTAGGTCGCGGGAAGGTCGCCGCGATGAAAGCGTACGGTCATGGAGCATCCAAAATCTGGTGAGACAGGCTTTAACCCGTCTGGCCAGCCGCTTCAATGGATGAGGAAAGCCGCGCAGAAGCGGGGCTTTTTCATTGTCGATGATGCCGTCCTTGATCATGACGTCCAGCACCGCGACGTCGGGCAAGCTATCTTTGAGCCATTGCAGGGCTTGGGTCATGATAGTCCTTGTCCGGTATCAGATCGGAAGAGAGCAGGTCCGTTACCAGCAGGACCCCGGTCTCCGTCACGGAATATTGTCAAGCTTCGCATAGGTTAATGCAGGAGGTTGTCAGGCAGGGTTTGGTGAAAGGCTCGAATCGGAAGGGGTTAGTAGAGTGTCAGTCGAAAACTCCTCAAAGGAGCAGATGCTTGCCGCCATCCCGCATCTGCGTGCCTTCGCCATCTCCCTCTCCGGCAGCGTCGACAGGGCGGACGATCTGGTGCAGGGCGCTCTGCTCAAGGGCCTGACCCATCTCGACAAGTTCCAGCCCGGCACCAGCATGCAGGCTTGGCTCTTCACGATTCTGCGCAACGACTTTCTGACCCAGGTTCGCAGAGGCAAGCGTGAGGTCGAGGATCCTGAAGGCTCCTGGGCCGAGAAGGTCGCGGTCATGCCGGATCAGGGCGCCCGGCTCGACTTCACCGACATGCTGAAGGCTCTCGGCAAGCTTCCCGTCGATCAGCGCGAGGCGCTCCTCCTTGTGAGTGCGGAAGGCTTGTCCTACGAGGATGCGGCGCGCATCTGCGGCACCAATATCGGCACCATCAAGAGCCGCATCAACCGAGCCCGCAACCGTTTGGCCGAATTGATGAAGTTCGATGCGGACGACGACCTCGGCCCTGACCGCCTCGTCAGGGCCGCCCTGTTCATGCACGCCTCGCCATAGCAGGGCGTCCAATCACCGATTGGCGCCGGGCGCCGGCAATCTGCCGGCGCCTTTCATACAGCACATCGAGATTACGCAGCCTTGCGGTGCCCGATCTGCACAGCCTTGTTGTCCTGCCTCAGGCTCTTCTAGCCATCATGTCCACAAAGCCCTAGAGCTGCTTCCACTTGCGTGAAATCATCTCTCCTTCTGGATTTGTCGCATTTTTTGACGGCGAACCGGATCCACTTCGCCGAAAAATGCTCTAGCATCAACCTGCCTCGACCAGGGAATGACCGACATGCTGCGCATCCTCTCCCTCGCCTTGCTGGCGATCTTCACCGCTCCGGTCTCCGCGATGGAGACATCCACCGACAGCACCGTCGTCGCCCAGGAGCAGCGCCCTCCGCAGCAGACCCCGAAACGGGATTGCGAGAGGAAGCAGGACGAGGGCGTGAGCTAGACCTGCACCGCGGAAGCGGGCTCCGCTTCCATGATGGCTGAAGCTCCATCGTCGGCTGGAACCGTCCGTCGGCCTAGGGCGGCGTTGAGCTCGGCCCCGAGTATGAAGATCGCCGCTGAAATCTGCAGGAAGATGAGCGCCGTCAGGATTCCCGCAAGGCCCGCATAGGTGGCCTTCAAATGAGTCATGTTTGCCAGGAACTCGCCGTAGAGGCTGGCGCCGAGAAGCCACAGGATCAGCGTCGCGGCGATGCCGGGCAGCACGTTCCATGCGCGGGGCCGGACATCCGGCAGCCAGAGATGAGTGGCGACGAGGCCTGCCACCAGGACGACGGAAGCCAGCCCGTAGCGAACCACGTTGTAGGTGAGGCCTAAAGCCTTCAGGTCAGGCACGGATACGACAGCGGCGCGCCAGAAGGACGGCCACAGCACCACCAGAACCGCGGATGCGACCAGCGCGCCTGCCCCGATCAGGACGAAGCCCACACCGATCAGCCGAGCCTGCCACCAGGGCCGGAACCGCTCGATTCCGTAGGCCCGGCACAGGGCAATCCTCAGGCTCTCCACGCCATTCGTGGCAACCAGCAGGGTGACGACGATGCTGACCGTCAGCACGTTCCGGCGGGGGATGAGAACCTTGTCGGCCTCCCTGGCCAGGGGGCCCGCAACTCCTTCGGGCCAGAAATCGAAGAGCAGGTGGATGATATGCGTGGAAATGCGGCCCGCTCCGAGGAGGGCAGCCAGGGCCGCGACGCAGATCAGGAAGGGGAAGAGCGCGATCACCAGGGAGAGGGCGACGTGGCTCGCCATGGCCAAGCCGTCGTTGCGCGAAAACCGCGTGCCTGCATCTGCGATGGCCGCAAGGAGGGAACGGACGCGAGGTGGAAGAACGGTGAAGCGCATGGTCGGTTTGGGATTCCTGGACCGGCAAACCGGGCGGATTGTGTTGCGCGATCCGGTGCCTTGATGCGGTGCCCGAACGCTCAAGGCAAGGTCTATTCTGCCACAGGCCTCCTGACGATCCCTTAAGCGATCCGGCCCCGCGCCTCGTTCGCCAGCCGGATGAGCATCGGCCGCACCTCGTGCGGGCCGGTGAGCGCCCTTGGGAAGGGCAGCCGCAGGATCTCATCGCCAAGTGCTATCTGGACACCCTCCGGGTCGATGCCGATCATCCGCCACGCACCCTCGCGGGCGCCGCAGAGCTGCGTGGCGTAGAGCGCCACCGCGTCGGCATGATCCTCGTTCATGTGCTCCACGGCCTGGGCCTCGAAATCGTAGAAATCGAAGAACTCGGAGAGATCCGCCAGCAGATCCTCTTTGGCCATGCGATAGGCCCGGCCGAAGCCGCCGTTGAGGCTGCCTGATGCCACATCGAGGCGCCAGAAGGCGAAATCGGGAAAGTCCACGTAGAGTTCGGCCTTGGGATGTTGCAGCAGGTAGCGGCGGCGGATGTTCTGCGCCTCATCGCTCTCCCGCTCAAGCCTGTGAGCTTTCGCCAGGAGACTCAGGCGCGGGTGAGCCAGCGGATCGCCCTTGCCCGTGGAGGACAGAAGCAGCGAACAGCGCGGATCGGCCTCCAGCAGGCGGGTATGGACCGAGAGCTGCGAGGTGAGGATGACAGGCGAGCCGTCGAGGTCCGTTCCCACCTGCACGAGGCTGGCGAACGGCATACCGCTCTCCGCATCATTGGTAGCGAGCGCACCGGACCGCGCCGTGCGCATCAGCTTCTTGGCCAGCCCACGGGCCTCGTCATCAACAGGCAGGAACGGATCCTTTGCCATCGGTCTCGCTGCTCCTTGTTGTTCGGGGTGCAATGCTGCTGCACCGGGCACGTGCACGAGCCGAATGTAGCATGTCCAAGGACGAGATGGGACAAAGGTAATTCCCCTCAAGATCCTGCCGCCATTCCTTCCATCGGGCGAAAAGGCGATCATAGGAAAAAGCTAGCCTCTGAGATGCTTGGGCAGAACGCCGAAACGGCGTTTGAAAGCCGTCGTGAAGTTGGCCGCACTGGAATAGCCGGCACGGTAGGCCGCCTCACCGACGCTGATGCCTTCTTGCATCAAGAGACGCCAGGCTTCGTTCAGTTTTTCGTTCCTGATGAACTCGAAAACGGTCATCCCGAAAGCGGCCCGGAAATGCCGTTGGAGCGAAGACGTGCTCATTCCGGCCTCGCGGGCAATCTCTTCTATCGAGCCAGCCAGAAAATTGCCCGCTTTCAGCTGCTCGGCGATGATACGAACGCGGTCATGATCCCTCGTGCGGAGCGGATACTGATGAAGTCCCGCCTCCGATATCAACGAGGAAAAGGCCTCACCAATAATCTCAAGGCATCGGCTCTCGATCAAAAGACGCTGAAGGACATCCGGGTAGGCCGAGGAGCGCAGGATCTGCTCCGCAAGAGAGACAGCCCTGGGAGAAGGTTTCCACACGGATGAGGCAAGATGCGTGGTGCAGAAGCGCAGAAAAGCACTCTCGTCCGAGGCTTCCAGACCTGTCCCGCCCTCATGCCAATCTGCCGGCACGGAGATGACAAGCTTTCGGATATGTCTTCCCTTCTCGGATGCCCTCGTCAGGATTTCGGGCTCGACGCAATTGATGATCATCCCGCCGGGAGAATGCGCCCCCGAGGCATCGGTGGAAGAGCCCAACCTGAAGGAGCGGGATCCCAACCGCATCTCGACGTTTCCCTCAAGAAACAGGAAGCATGACAGGCCAGCCTCTTGAACGACCTGTGTCGTCAGGTTGCAGATCTCCAGAGTGTCGGAGCAATGCATCGTCAAACCCGAGCGGAGGCGGAGATATCGGATATCGCCTCTCACCACGGCGTCAGAATCGGCCAGTTCTAGCGGCTCGACGAGCTTGAACCCAGAGTTGCTCCCCTCTGTCAGCGTAACCAGCTCGGAGCGGCTTATTGATCGATCAGAGGATATCTGGTTCATAATCATTGTTCTTGATTATGTCTTTTAGCACTTTCTCTCAAGTCAAATGAGTAAATTATGTTACTTAGAATATTTTGAAACTATTGATTACTCTAGAATATAACAATTCTAAACAGTGAGAGTGACCCCATTTCACATGCGCTCAACCTTTTGACGCTTCATAAAAGGTTTTTTGCTTCCGCTCAAAAGTAATGATTCTGGAAGGCCATTCCGAAAGACGGTAAGCCAGCTCGACCGTACCGGCATGACGCTCAGATGCGTCCAATGCCGCAATCATCCAACAATGGGCTGGGGCTCGTCATGGTAAAGTCTAATCTTCTCTGCTCGGCAGTCAGCCTGCCTGTCCTGCTGCTCTGTCAGGTTCAGCCGGGTGTTGCTCAGCAGCCGCTCGTTCTCGACCAGATTACAGTCGAGGGAGCCGGGAGGGCCGATCCGAACGCGGAGCTGGCCGTCACCGCCGAGGATATCGAGCGCGAAAACCCGCAGGACCTGAAGCAGCTCTTCCTTGACGATCCGGCCATCACAGTTGCCGGCGGCAGCGTCGCGTCCCAGAAATTCTACCTGCACGGCATCGATCAGAACAAGCTGAACGTCCAGATCGACGGCGCCCAGCAGAAAAGCAACGTCTGGCACCATAACGGCAACATCATCATCAACCCGCTGGTCCTGAAGGCGGTGCAGGTGGATTCCGCCGTATCTCCGGCAGATGCCGGCCCGGGAGCACTGGGCGGAACAGTCAGATTCGAAACCAAGGATGTGGTGGACCTGATTCTCCCCGGCCGGACCCATGGCGGTTTCCTGTCGACCGGGTTCGACACCAATTCCCGCACAGTCAATGTCACGGGCGCGGGATACGGCATGCATAACGGCTTTGAGGCACTTGGCCTTCTCACCCGGGAAGAAGGACAGGATTACCGCAACGGCTTCGGCAAGGAAGAGGCCGGAACGGCAGCCGACCTTGTCAGCGGGCTGGCCAAGCTCGCCTATGAATCTCCGGAGGGCCACCGCTTCCAGGTGTCTCAGGAATACATCCAGGATAAGGGCTATCGTCGCCTTCGACCCAATCTCGGCTTCGTCAATCCGCTCTTCAACAACAACGAGGCGCGCCGCTACACGACCACGTTCCGCTACCTGATGACGAAGCCGACGGATGACTACAATCCGGAGGTTCTGTTCTATTACAATCAGAATGATCTCGACCGTCCGTTCGGCAATTACGGACGTCCGGCGGGAGACTTCGAGTCAAGCACGAAGAGCATGGGCGGCAAGGTTCAGAACACCTTCGGCTTTGGCTTCGGTAGCCTCACGACCGGCCTTGATTTCGTCAATACGCGCGCCTCCGTCAAACGCTTCTATTTCCCGGACGACGTTCGCGAGGAATCCACGAATCTCGGCGCCTATCTCCAGGCCCGCCTTCGGCCGATTGGGCCCCTGATCATCTCGACGGGCCTGCGCCTGGACCACCAATGGTACAAGGCCGTCGATGGGCAGGAACTGCAGAACAGCGGTCTCAGCCCCAATCTATCGGCGGAATACTTCCTCACGAAGCATGTGAGCCTCTTCGGCGGCTACAGCTATAATTTCGGCGGCATCGAGCTGGCGGAAACAGCTCTCTTCCACGCTCGCGACTATACCTATGCCGGCGACCTGAACCCGACCAAGGCACACAATGTCCGGGCCGGCGTCAGGCTTGCCGCCTATCACGGCTTCTCCGCGGAAGCCGCTTACTTCCATACGTTGATGCTGGACCCCGTTGCCTATGATTTCACCAATGCCATGCGCATCAATGGAGAGAACCTTCGCAGCCAGGGCGTTGACCTCAGCGTGCGTTATGACTGGGCGAACGCATTCATCAGCGCGAAGTACACCCATGCCGATGTTCGTTACGGGGACCGGATCGCCTTGCCTGGCGACTACAACAACGGCATAACCGTCGGGGACATCTTCACCCTTAGCGGCGCCTATACGTGGCAGGAATACGGCCTGACGCTCGGCGCTTCGGCGGAATTTGCACCTGAAATCGACGATCCGGCCCTTCGGGCCGAGGCTTTCTATCCGTTCGAGGCTTACAACGTGATCAACGCCTTCCTCGAATGGGCTCCGACCCAGAAGGCTCTTCAGAACGTGACAGTCCGGGCCGATGTGCGCAACATCTTCGACGAGGAGTACTACAGCCGCGGCAGCTATGGGCAGACCGACATGATCACTCCCGCCTACTCGCCCGGACGCTCCGTCTACCTGTCGGCGAACGTCAAGTTCTGACCTGCCGCGACATCAATGCGAGGAGAGAGGCAGCGCGAACCGTCTCTCTCCTTTGCCGTGAAGGTACGCCATCGATCGCAATCGTGGTCGCTTCAGGAGAAAATCAGCATGACGCGCTCCCAGGCCCAGGTGCAGACGCCGAACGCAGGCCGTTACCTCATTCAGCTCTGCAAGCATTTCGCCCACAAGATCGAGGTCGAGTACGACGCTCACAACGGACAAGCGAATTTTGTCTTCGGCACATGCTCCATGAGGGCGGATGAGACGCAGCTCATCCTGCAATGCAGTGGAGACGATGAAACCGCCCTCATGCGGGTGCAGGATATCGTGCACAAGCATTTGGAAGGTTTCGCCTTCAGGGAGAAGCCCACCATCGTATGGACCCGCCAGTAGGCCTCAGTTCTCCCAACGTAAAATGGATGAAAGATGTCGTTTTCACGGATCTTGCGCGCGGGCCTGATTGCCACCGTCCTTGCCGCACCATTTTTAGGGGCAGGGTTCAACCCGGCCTCGGCGCAAACCATTGAGGCGACCCATGCACAGGGAACGACCGAGTTAAAGCTCAAGCCCGAAACCGTTCTGGCATTCGATTTGGCTGCCCTGGACATTCTCGATGCCCTGGGCGTTCCCGTGCACGGCGTGCCCAAAGCGGCGCTTCCTGCCCACCTCGCAAAGTATGAGCAGGTGGCTTACGAGAAGATCGGCACGTTGTTCGAGCCCAACTACGAGGCTGTCAACGCCACCGCCCCGGATCTGATCATTGTCGGTGATCGATCGCGCCTGACATACGCCGAACTGTCGAAGATCGCACCGACGGTCGATCTCTCGGTCGATCAGAAGGATTTTCTGGAAAATGTAATCCGGAACATTCGCCTCCTCGGCCGCATCTTCGACAAGGAGGCTCTCGCGGAAGGCCTCGTCACAAAGCTGGAGCAATCCATTGCGGAGGTGAGACGGGCGGGGCAGCGCGCCGGCACGGGCCTGATCGTTCTGACCACCGGTGGAAAGGTCAGCGCCTTCGGGCCGGGCTCGCGATTCGGGCTGATCCACGACGCACTCGGCGTCGAGCCGGCAGCAAAAGGTCTAACGATCTCGACGCATGGGCAGCCGATCTCGGCAGAGTTCATTTTCAAGACCAACCCGGACTGGCTCTTCGTTCTCGACCGCGATGCCGCCGTCGGTCAGGCAGGCGGATCAGCAAGGCAGGTTCTGAACAACGATCTCGTTGCCCAGACGACCGCATGGAAGAAGGATCAGGTGGTCTATCTCGACCCGGCCAATTGGTACCTTATCGGTGCCGGAGCAACCGCCCTGCAGGCCAGTGTCGATCAGATCGGACAAGAGCTGACCAAGAGATAAGCCTGCTCCGGCCATGCGAGGCTGCCGGGTCCATCATCTCTGAGAGGCTGCCCCTGCACCTTCTGCGATCAATTTTCGCGTGTCGGCCACGCTGGCACCGGATGCGGCGGCAAGCAGGCGGACATCGTTGGGCAGCGTCACAAGGTCGAAGCCCCAGCCGATGGCCTTCGCGGCATAGGCCGAGCCGCCGCAATGGAGAGCCGCGCGGATGCCTGCTCGATGGGCTGCATCCAGGATCTTGCGTATCGCGTCCACCATCTCCGGCTCCTCCCGATCGAAGCCGAAGGGATATCGCCGCCCGGTCAGCCCAAGGGTCAGATCGGACGGGCCAATATAAACTCCGTCCAGGCCAGGAGTTGCAACGATCTCATCGAGATTGTTGAAGCCTTCCGCCGTTTCGATCATGGCGAAGCAGAGAACGTTGCCGTCCGCCTCCGCTCCGTAGTTCGGGCCAGCGGAGAACACGGCCCGGGTCGGGCCGAAGCTGCGAGTCCCCGACGGGGGATAGCGCATGTACGACACAAGTTCGGCGGCCTGCGCGCCCGTGTTGATCATGGGGCAGATGACCCCGCAGGCGCCTGCATCGAGCACCTTCATGATGGCGGCAGGATCAAGCCACGGAACGCGCACGAGAGGCGCGACCTCACTGGCACGCATGGCCTGCAGCATGCCGAGCGCAGCCTGATAGTCGATGAGCCCATGCTGGAGATCGATCGTGATGGAATCGTATCCCTGCTCCGCCAGGATCTCGGCGGTGAACGCATTCGGGATCGATAGCCAGCCATTCAGAACCGGTTTGCCATCCGCCCAGAGCGACTTGATCCTGTTCGCCTTCATTGTACCTCCAAACAACCCTCACCCTGCGCTTTGAAGCGCAAGAGAGATTGCAGGTTCGTGGTGTCGTGGCTCTTCGTCAACCACCCATCAGCGGCCAGTTCTCTCGCGCCAGGCTGCGAAGTCGACGTTGGTCTGCTCGTCAGTGGCCGGATAGAGGCCGAGGATCGAGCGCCCTTTCAAGACCTCCTCGGTCACGAAATCCTCGAATGCGGTCATTTCGGTGGTCTCGTCGGCAATCTCATCGGCCAAGTGAGCCGGGATCACCACCACGCCCTCAGCATCGCCGACGATCACATCACCGGGGAACACCGGTGCATCGCCGCAGCCGATCGGCACGTTGATGTCGATGGCCTGATGCAAGGTCAGGTTCGTCGGAGCGGACGGGCGGTTATGATAGGCAGGAATGCCGAGATTTTCGATTTCCGGCGTGTCGCGGAACCCGCCGTCGGTGACCACACCGGCCACGCCACGCACCATCAGACGGGAGATCAGTATCGAGCCCGCCGAGGCCGCACGCGGGTTCTTGCGGCTGTCCATGACGAGAACCGCTCCGGGAGGGCAGATCTCCACCGCCTTGCGCTGGGGGTGCTCACGGTCGCGGAAGACGCTCAGCTGGTTCAGGTCCTCACGGGCCGGCATGTAGCGCAGGGTGAAGGCCTCCCCGACCATCGGGCCGGCGTCGCGGTTGATGCGGTGAACATCCTGTATCCACTGGTTGCGCAGGCCGCGCTTGTAGAGCGCCGTCATCAGCGTCGGGGTCGCGACTTTCTTGAGCTTCTCGCGGGTTTCGGGCTTCAATCCGGTCATAGGTGCATCTCCTGGAACTTAGAAAATATCGGGCTCGGCCACGGGCGCGCCGTGGCTCGTCTCGAGAAAGTCAAAATCGCAGCCCTCATGGGCCTGACGGATATGCTTCGTGAACATCCAACCGTAGCCGCGCTCGAAGCGCGGCTTGCGCTCCGGCATCAGGGCGCGCCTCATCTCGAGTTCCTCGTTGGAAACCTCAAGCGTGATGCGGCGTGCCGGAATGTCCACGGTGATGATGTCGCCCGTGCGCACGAGGGCGAGCGGTCCGCCCACATGCGCCTCCGGCGACACGTGAAGAATGCAGGCACCGTAGCTCGTGCCGCTCATGCGGGCGTCCGACAGGCGCAGCATATCGCGCACGCCCTGCTTCACGAGCTTCTTCGGGATCGGCAGCATGCCCCATTCCGGCATGCCGGGACCGCCCTGCGGGCCTGCATTGCGCAGGACCAGGATATGGTCCGCCGTCACATCGAGATCATCGTCATCGAGGGCGGCCTTCATGGAGGGATAGTCGTCGAAGACGAGGGCAGGTCCCGAATGTTTGTGCAGGCGAGGCTCGCAGGCGCTCGGCTTCATGACGCAGCCGTCGGGCGCGAGATTGCCCTTGAGCACAGCCAACGCACCTTCCTGATAAATGGCGTTGTCGATGGTGCGAATGACATCGTCGTTGTAGACCTCCGCGCGTGCGATGTTCTCGCCCAGCGTCCTGCCCGTTACCGTAAGGCAGTCGAGATGCAGATGCCCGCGGATGCGCGTCATGAGGGCCGGCAGTCCGCCGGCGAAATAGAAATCCTCCATCAGGTAGGCCGCACCGCTCGGGCGGACATTCGCGATCACCGGGACCTTGCGGCTGGCAATCTCGAAATCGTCGAGGCCGATGTCGTGACCGGCCCGGCGGGCCATGGCGATGAGGTGAATCACGGCATTTGTGGAGCACCCCATGGCCATGGCGACCGCGATGGCGTTCTCGTAAGCCGGACGGGTCTGGATCTTGCCCGGCGTGAGATCCTCCCAGACCATCTCGACGGCCCGGCGGCCCGCCTCCGCGCACATGCGAATGTGATTGACGTCGGCGGCCGGGATGGAGGACGCACCCGGCAGCGTCATGCCGATGGATTCGGCGATCGCCGTCATGGTGCTCGCCGTGCCCATGGTCATGCAATGCCCATGGCTGCGGGCGATGCCGCCCTCGACCTCCACCCAATCCTCCTTGGTGATGTTGCCGGCCCGGCGCTCGTCCCAATACTTCCAGGCATCGGAGCCGGAGCCGAGGGTCTTGCCCTTCCAGTTGCCGCGCAGCATCGGACCGGCCGGGATGTAGATCGTCGGCAGGTTGGCGCTGGTTGCGCCCAACAGCAGGCCGGGCGTGGTCTTGTCGCAGCCGCCCATGAGCACAACGCCGTCGACCGGATGGGAGCGGATGAGCTCTTCCGTGTCCATGGCCAGCATGTTGCGGTAGAGCATAGTGGTCGGCTTGACGAAGTTCTCCGACAGCGAGATCGCAGGCAGCTCGATGGGGAAGCCGCCGGCCTGGAACACGCCGCGCTTCACGTCCTCGACACGCTGCTTGAAATGGGCGTGGCAGGGATTGATGTCCGACCAAGTGTTGATGATCGCGATGACCGGGCGTCCCACCCAATCCTCGGGAGCATAGCCCATCTGCATGATGCGGGAGCGGTGACCGAAACCGCGCAGATCGTCGGGGGCGAACCAACGGGCGCTGCGAAGGTCTTCCGGCTTTTTTGTCTTCGATGTCATGGGACTCACGTCATGCCTGTGATGTCGGTTTGTTCGAGGTTCATGGGTAAGGAGGCTTAAGCCTCCTCCTGGAAGGCCTCTTCGCGTTTCTGGCGTACGGCCGGAGCAAGGACCGTCGCGAGCAGGATGAGCGCCAGGACCAGCATCGTCGCGCTGATCGGGCGGCTCAGGAACACCGTGGCGTCGCCTTTGGAGATCAGCATGGTGCGGCGCAGATGCTCTTCCATCATGGGGCCGAGGATGAAGCCGAGCAGCATCGGGGCCGGCTCGCAATCGAGCTTGCGGAAGATGTATCCGAGGAACCCGAAGATCGCCATCAGGTAGACGTCGAAGGTCGCGTTGTTCAGGCTGAACACGCCGATGGCGCAGAAGACCAGGATGGCCGGATACAGGAAGTGGTACGGCACCGAGATCATGCGCACCCAAAGGCCGATGAGCGGCAGGTTGAGGACAAGCAGGAAGAGATTGCCGATCCACATGGAGACGATGAGGCCCCAGAACAGCACCGGCTGCTCGGTCATCACAGACGGCCCGGGCTGGATGCCCTGCATGATCATCGCGCCGATCATGAGAGCCATGACGGGGTTGGACGGGATGCCCAGCGTCAGCATGGGAATGAAGGATGTCTGCGCGCCGGCGTTGTTGGCCGATTCCGGCCCGGCGACACCTTCGATGGCTCCCTTGCCGAACCGTTCGGGATGTTTGGAAACTTTCTTCTCCAACGTATAGGCCGCGAAGGAGGCAAGCATGGCCCCGCCGCCGGGAAGAATGCCGAGCATGGAGCCGAGGACGGTTCCACGCAGGACCGGCGCTGCCATCTGCTTGAGGTCATCCTTCGTCGGCATGAGACCCGTGACGGTCTTCGCCATGACCGTGCGCGTCGACTCATTCGCCAGGTTGCCGATGATCTCTCCCAGGCCGAACACGCCCATGGCGACAACGACGAAATTGATGCCGTCTGCGATCTCCGGGAAGCCGAAGGTGTACCGGGTCGTCCCGGAATTCACGTCGGTTCCGATCAGCCCCAGGATGAGCCCGAGGATGATCATGCCAAATGCGTGCAGCAGAGAGCCATGTGCCAGGACGACCGATGCGACGAGACCAAGCACCATCAGGGAAAAGTACTCGGCGGGGCCGAACTGCAAGGCCAGATCAGCCAGGGGAGGAGCAAAGACGGCAAGAAGAACCGTTGCGACCGTGCCGGCGAAGAAGGAACCGATGGCGGCTGTCGCCAGCGCCCTCCCCGCCTTGCCCTGGCGGGCCATCTGGTAGCCGTCGAGCGCGGTCACGACGCTCGAGGACTCGCCCGGCAGATTCACCAGGATCGCGGTGGTGGAGCCGCCATATTGCGCGCCATAGTAGATGCCCGCCAGCATGATCAGCGCCGAAACCGGCGGCAGACCGAAAGTAACCGGCAACAGCATGGCGATAGTTGCTGTGGGACCGAGCCCCGGCAGCACGCCGATGGCTGTGCCGAGGAGCACGCCGACCATACAATAGGCCAGGTTCCAGAAGGTCAGGGCGGTTTCCAGGCCGAGCCAGAGATTCGAGAGCGTTTCCATCGCCTGAGCCCCTACTCGCCAAACCACGAGCCGACGAGCGGCATCGGAACGCCAAGAGCCTTGACGAAAACGAGCGTGCAGAACACGACCAGAAGGATCAGCCCGGCAGCGGCTTTCGGTTCGAAGCGGAAGTGCTGGCTCGCAGCGGCGCTGACCAGGATGAGCACAATCAGAGCGACGACAAGTCCCGCGCCGGGGAGCAGCAATCCGAAGAGAGCCGTCGAGCCGACGACAAGTGCCAAGGGCTTCCAGGCAATGGCGCCGACGGCCTCACCCTCCTGAGCTATAGCGCGCGCCGCCGAGAGCAGGCCGATCAGCATGAGGATGACGCTCAGGATGGCGGGGAAATAGCCCGCTCCCATGCGCCCGGCCGTGCCCATCGGATAATCGCGGCCGATCCAGAAGGCAGCAGCGCCGATAGCGATGTAGAGCACGCCAGCCCAAAAATCTTTCTTCTGGAGCACGTGTGACATCACGAGCGTCCTCCTGGTGCAATGACGATGAGCCGTTCTGCCATCATCTCAGCGGGCGCAATGACCGCACAAGTACCGGGACGAATGGCGCCGCTCTCAGCAATTTCGAATATTCAGGATAAGGGGCAGCCAACACGGCTGCCCCAGCAGGCTGGCTTATTGGTCAGCCGTGATCTTGCCGGTCTCGACGACCGTCTTCCAACGGGTGATTTCCTGGTTCAGGAACTCCGAGAACTGGCCGCTCGTATTGGCCACGACCTCGAAGCCGATGTCGTTGAACTTGCCCTTCACCTCGGGAGAGTTCAACGCGGAGGTCAGCGACTGCTCGAGCTTGCCCTTCACGTCGGCCGGAAGTCCTTTCGGGGCTGCAACAGCCTGCCAGGAATAGACCTCGACACCCTCGACGCCAGCTTCCTTCATGGTCGGCGCATCCGGGAAGGTGGGGTTCCGCTTCTCAGCCGTGACGGCCAGAAGCTTCAGCTTGCCGGCCTTGATGTGGTTCGACACGGCGCCGAGGTTCTGGAACGACACGTCGGCATGGCCGCCGATCAGGTCTGTGATGGCAGGCGCGCCGCCCTTGTAGGGAACATGGACGCCGGTGGTGCCGGTCTTCTGCCAGAACAAGGCTGCGGTGAGATGGTCGGAGGAGCCCGCGCCCGACGAGGCAAAGGTCACCTTATCGGGGTTCTTCTTGAGATGCTCGACGAGTTCCTTGACATTGTTGGCCGGGAAATTGGGGTTGGCCACGAGAACGTTCGGCGTGCGCACGGCCACCGTGAGCAGGTCGAAATCCTTCGCCGGATCGTAGGGCAGGCTCTTATAGAGAGCCGGGTTGATGGCATAGACGCCGATCGAACCGACAATGAGGGTGTAGCCGTCGGCCTTGGCCTTTGCGACCTGCCCGGCTCCGAGGGAGCCGTTCGCGCCTGGCTTGTTCTCCACGACGATGGGCTGCCCCAGGCTTTCCTGCATCTTCTGGGTGGTCACACGGGCTGTCATGTCGGATGCACCGCCAGCCGGGAACGGCACGACGACCGTCACGGGCTTTTCCGGATAGCCGGCAGCAAACGCGGGCGCAGAGATCGCCATGCCAAGGACCGCGAGGGATAACAGCTTCAGCGCCTTCATGCGCTTCCTCCTATGATGTGCGTGGGTTTTGACCACCCGTCTTCGCGGGTTTGCGGCTGGATGCCCCAGTGGGAACATTGGCGACTAAAACGCTAATGCATTAGTCTGTCAACTTGTAACCTGATGCAACTTTCTGATGTAATGCTGCCTCGGCAGGTGGGCTGACGCCCACGAAAGGATAGAGAGATGGACACCTTGACGGTCAGCTCGTTGCGGCCCCGGGACAGATCGCGCCATGCGGCGCCTCAGGTCTTCGAGCATTTGCGAGAGGCCATCCTCGCTCTTACCCTCGCTCCGGGAACGGTGCTGAACCGCCTCACCCTCCAGAAGGAATTCGGCTTGAGCTCGACCCCGATCCGGGACGCCCTCCTGAAGCTCCAGGAGGAAGGCTTGGTGGAGATTTTCCCGCAGCATGCGACCGTGGTCAGCCCGATCGACCTGACGCTTGCTCATCAGGCGCACTTCCTGCGCCGTTCACTGGAACTCGAAATCGTCAGGAGCCTGGCGCTTGCGCCCGATCAAAGGTTGATCGCAAGGCTCCAAGGCTTCCTGGCCCAGCAGCAGGCGCTGATGGAAGCCGGGGATTTCGAAGCCTTCGCCGCAGCCGACCAGGACTTCCACCAGCATCTCTACGAGGCGGCGCAGATGCAGGAACTCTGGGTTCTCGTGCGCAGTCGCAGCGGACACATCGATCGCCTGCGCCGATTGCACCTTCCCACTCCGGGCAAGGCTCAGAACATCGTGCATCATCACCGGCTGATCGTGCAGGCCATCACTGACGGCAAACCCACCGAGGCGCAGCAGCATCTGCGGGATCACCTTTCCGGCACATTGGTTCATGTGGATGAGATCAAGGCCAAGTACCCCGGATACATCAGATCCTAAGCCTGAGGTTTCGTTTTCATTATTAGCCAGCACGGGCACCAAAACGGGATCCCTGAGAGCGCCTTCATGTCACGATTGTGCCTGATCCCTACCGGGCAATCCTCTCCACCGAGATTTCGTGCACCGCATGCCCCGTCCGTTCGAACGACGTGATGTTGGTGATGGTCGTTTCGGCGATGTTGGCCAGCGCCTCCTGAGTGAAGAAAGCCTGATGGCCGGTGATCAGGACGTTGGGGAAGGTCAGCAGCCGGGCGAAGACGTCATCGTCGATGAAGCGCTGCGACAGATCCTCGAAGAAGAAGTCCGCCTCCTCCTCATAGACATCAAGGCCGAGATACCCGATGGTGCCGTCCTTCAGCCCGCGCAACACCGCCCTGGTATCGATGACCGCCCCGCGGCTTGTGTTGATGAGCATCACGCCCCGTTTCATTCGCGCCAAAACCTTGGCATCGATGAGGTGATGCGTGGCAGGCGTCAGAGGGCAGTGCAACGTCACGATGTCGGACAATGAGAGCAGTTCCTTCAGCGGCCCGTAGCGCACGCCCATCTGCTCGCAGGCGGAATTGGGCTGCAGATCGTAGGCGAGCACGGTGCACCCGAAGCCCGTAAGGATCCGGCAGACCAGCTCGCCGATCTTGCCCGTTCCCACGACGCCGGCCGTCTTGCCCGCCAGATCGAACCCGAGAAGCCCGTCGAGGGCGAAGTTGCCCTCCCGCACCCGGTTGTAGGCGCGATGGATGTTGCGGTTCAGGGTGAGGATGAGCGCAACCGTATGCTCGGCCACCGCATGGGGCGAATAGGCTGGAACCCGCGCCACCGTGATGCCCTCGCGCCGCGCCGCTTCCAGATCGACATTGTTGAACCCGGCGGCGCGCAGGGCCACGAGCTTCACGCCTCCAGCCGCGAGGCTTGCCAGGACGCTCGCGTTCACCTCATCGTTGACGAAGGCGCATACGGCCTTGGCACCGCTGGCCAGACCGCTCGTTGCAAAGGACAGCCGGGCTTCGAGGAAGGACAGGGAATGCCCAGCCGTGGCGTTTGCCGCCTCGAGAAAGCGGCGGTCATAGGGCTTGGTGCTGAAGACCGTGACATGCATCGGGGGCGCTCCTTCCGGCTGACGATCACAAGCCTGGTGTCCAGCACTGTGCGAAGAGGCTTGGAAAGTGATTTGTAGCGTTGCCCAGATTTGGTCCAGTGAGCAACCCGCTCCACGCAGATCCCAGCGAGCCTTGGCTTTCAGCAAGACTTAAGGCGGCGGTTCAGGCGAAGGGATCTTGGCGCCTGCGCCAGATGACGCTCGGCGGCACGACCCACTCCCTGCTCAAGAATGGCCCTGTTCCCCTGTTCCTCTCCTATTGAGCATCAGAGGGCGAGACCTTTGTGTGAAGAAGCGCCTCGCCTCAACAGCTGCCCTATCCCTGAATGGATTGCAGATAGGCGAGCAGATCGTTGATTTGGGCCGGATCGAGTTCGAATTGTGGCATCGACGGATGACCCGTGGTGATGCCTTCGGCAAAAGCCTCTGCCAGATCCTCGATGGGATAGAGGGTGTGGAGGGTCCGGAACGGCGGTGCCTCGGGAATGGGACTGTCGCCGAAGCGGCCAATGGCGTGGCATTGCGAGCAGTTGGTCTGCGCGAAGGTGAAGCCGCGCTGCACGCGGCCCGATTGCGCCAGCGCGGCCGATGAGCCGAGCGCCAGCGCGATGCAGAGGAGAGTGAGACGCTTCATTATCGATGCTCCTCCGCTCTGACGGGCTCGGCCGGCTTCACGGAGACGACCCGGAAGGTATAGGGCTTTTCATCGTCATCCTGGATCGTGATGTACTCGCCTTCAGCGAAGCGGTGCTGATGGAGGTGATAGCCGGCCTCCTCGTCGCCCGGACGACCCTGGTTGTAGTCGATCATCCAGGTTGCTCCGCCGGCCCCGCCCGGACGGTGGACCAGGACGCCTTGGCGTTCCCCCTCATCGGCCCAGAAGCGGCGAACACGACAATAAGCCCGCTTGTCCGCCCATTCTTCCTGGTCCAAGTGGCCT
The DNA here is from genome assembly GCF_014191055.1 of Microvirga lupini. Classification (GTDB taxonomy): domain Bacteria; phylum Pseudomonadota; class Alphaproteobacteria; order Rhizobiales; family Beijerinckiaceae; genus Microvirga; species Microvirga lupini_A. Next base: position 129,235 of record NZ_JACHWB010000007.1, on the reverse strand, counting down.
CGCTCGTCGAGCGGTGCGGTGATCTCGTAGCCATAGCGCGGGCTCCCCTCGGGGAACTGCTTGCTGCGGGCCAGATGGAGCGTGATGTGATGGAGCATGGGGCCCTCCCGAAACGGCCGTGCCTCTAATAAGCCACGCCAATGTGTCAGAGCTTAGGAGGAACGCACCCTGACGCTTTGATCCTGATCAAGCCGGATTGTGACGAAGCTCGGAAAGCTGATCCGAGGCTATTCGCGAACTCCGCTCCTCAGGGCCTCCCGAATGCGCCGGATGATAACTCCCTTGGCCCTTTTGTCGGCGGCGGCCTCAACGGCCTCGTTGATGGCGAGAAGCAGTTCCGCATAGTCATTATGCCAATCCCGGTGTCCGGCGTTCGCACCCGGCAGCCGCGGCTCAGGACGATCAGTGCGCATGGGGCGTTCGCCGCTCAGATCATAAACGTCGTCAATCTCAGGAATCAGCGCGTCCGGTGTCCGCTCCAGGCCGGCCAGCGAAGATTGCAGAGCCTTCAGGGCCGGATCCTCTCCGTGGACCAGAAAGACGCCCCGGCGGACGGGCAAGCGTTCCGAGAGCCATGTCTTCAGCTCCGGCCCATCCGCATGGCCGGAATAGAGGTCGAGTGTCCTCATCCGGGCGCGGACCTTGATCTCTTCGCCATGGATTCTGACCTTCGACGCGCCGTCCTGAAGGATGCGCCCAAGGGTGCCTTGCGCCTGGAAGCCGACAAAGAGAACGGTCGCCTCGTCCTTCCAGAGCCACGCCTTCAGGTGATGCCGGATGCGCCCGGCCTCGCACATGCCGCTGGCCGCAATGATGATGTGGAAGCTGTGAATGCGGTCGATGGCCTTGCTTTGCTCGACCGTCTCCGTGAAACGCACCCATCGGGACCCGAGCGCCTGCACCAGATCGGCGCCATTCCTGAGTTCTCCCGCATGGCGCTTGAAGATGGCGCTGGCCTTCGAGGCGAGGGGAGAATCGATGAAGATGGGGATATCCGGCAGCTCGCCCGCTTCCATCAGCTCCATGAGGTCGACGAGCAGTTCCTGTGTCCTCTCCACCGCGAAGGACGGAATGAGAAGAGCCCCGCCCGGGCGCATGGCCGTGCGCACCTCGTCCCGCAGCATCCGCCGACGGCGTTCGATGGTGGTGCCAGCCCGGTCCGTGTCGCCATAGGTGGATTCGAGGACCACGTAATCGAGATCGCGCGGCGCGTCCGGATCGGGCTGAAGGAGCTTGTGATCGGGTCCGATATCGCCGGAGAACAGAAGACGGGTCGGCTCCTCTTTGTCGCCGGACGTCACCTCGATCTCGATAGAAGCCGATCCCAGCAGGTGACCCGCATTCCAGTAGCGGGCCCGGAAGCCGACGGCGACCTCCTGCCACTGGCCATACGCGACAGGTCTAAACTGCCTGAGGGACGTGAGGGCGTCCTCCTCCGTATAGATCGGGGATACCGTATCCCGTCCACGGCGGCTGTTGCGACGGTTGAGCTGATTGACCTCCATCTCCTGGATGTAGCCGGAATCCGGAAGCATGATGGACGCAAGATCGGCGGTTCCGCCCGTCGCGTAGATGGGGCCGTCGAAGCCAGCCTTCACGAGCTTCGGCACGAGGCCGCTATGGTCGATATGCGCATGGGTCAGGCAGAGTGCATCGATCCCGGCAGCCCGGAACGGGAAGTGCTGGTAGTTGAGCTCCCTCTCCTCCTTCGAGCCCTGAAACATGCCACAATCGACCAGGACACGGGCGTCATCCGTCTCAAGCAGGAAGCAGGAGCCGGTCACGGTCCGGGCAGCACCGTAAAAGTGAAGGCGAAGCGACAAGGGGATCTCCTGGATGCAGGAAACGATCAGGCACGACAATGGCACCTTGGTACATCATCGTCGAGCGGCTAAGTTTGATCCATGCCAAATCATCGGAAATGGCGATCATGACCTCCAACCCAGCGTCCTCCCATACGGTCTGTCCGATCACGGGCCAAGCATATCCACAAAAGGATCTTCTCCTTATCGATCAGCTGCACCCTGCTCTCGCGGACAGGATCAGGCGGGATCATCCCGGTCTGGACGCCCATAGCCGGATCAGCCGAGCAGCCGTCGACCAGTATCGCCTCCGTTATGTGGAGGAGCTCCTGCGCCAGGAGCGAGGCGACCTCACCAGGCTCGACAGGGAGGTGGCACGCAGTCTCGCCGAAGGGATCACCGTCACGGAAAACATCGAAGAGAACTTCGACGAGACCCGCACCCTGGGCGAGCGCCTGTCGGACGCGCTTGCCAGGTTCGGCGGGAGCTGGCCTTTCCTGATCTTCTTCGCTCTTGGCCTTGGCGTCTGGATCATCATCAATGCGGCGCGAGGATCTGAGGCCTTCGATCCCTACCCTTACATTCTGCTCAACCTGGTGCTCTCGTGCATAGCGGCCGTCCAAGCTCCAATCATCATGATGAGCCAGAGACGCCAGGAGGCAAAGGATCGGCTACGCTCCCTGAACGACTATCAGGTCAATCTGAAAGCCGAGCTCGAAATCCGACATCTGCACGAGAAAATCGACCACCTTATTTCGCGGCAGTGGGAACGCCTGGCGGAGATACAGGAATTGCAGATCGAGCTGCTGCAGGAGCGAAGGTGACGCCTACCGGCCTCTGACCCCGAGGTGACGGGCGGCGCTGAGCCACGCCTTGCGCTTGGTATCGCTCATGCCCTCGATCATGCCGATCAGGGTATGGCGGTTTGGACCGATGCCGACCAGGGACAGGATGCTGCGCTTGAGACTCTTGAGGCTATGCGCGCCGAAGTACCAACGGTAGGCGAGGCCCGGCATGCCCATGGTGATGATGATCCGGGACGAGCGGCCCTTGAGGGCCGTTTTCCAACTCGCCCCTGAGCCACCTCCGCCGGTCATGAAGGCTGGTCGGAACGCCTGCTCCATGAAACCCTTGAGCAGCGCCGGCATTCCACCGAGCCAGAGAGGATAGATGATGACGAAGTGCTCGGCCCAGGCCAGCACCTTTTGAGCGTCTGCAACGGCAGGAGGCGGCGGCGCACCCTCCCAATCGCCCTTGGAGCGCAGCAGCGGGAAATCGAGCCCGGCAACGGAAATGAGGCGGACCTCATGTCCCCCTTCTGCAGCACCCTGAGCATAGGCATCGGCCACAGCATGGCAGAAATGCCGGCTGTCGGAGCTTGGATGTCCCTGGATGATGACGATCCGTGTCATGCCGGGTTCTCAGAGCAGCTTGAAAGCTGGAGCATCGAACGCAAAAGTGGGCATCGGTTTCGCGTGGAAAGATGCGTCAAACCAAAAACTTGAAGCATCGGACGTGAGTTCGGATTCATGTCCGATACTTTAATGTGCCAGCAAGACCGGGCGATCCGAAAGCGTCAGCATATCGAGGGTCGCGCCACCGAAGATCTGTTCCCGCAGGCGGGTATGGCCGTACCCGCCCATGACGATCAGATCGGCCGAGACGCTTTTGGCCTCCTCCAACACAATGTCCGCAACCCGCCGCCCCTCGCTTTCGACGGCAATGATCTCGGGCATGATGCCATGTCGATTGAGGTGGGCCTTGATCTCTGATCCGGTCTCCGCCCCGGTTCGATGCCCGATCATAAGGACCACGACACGAGTGGCCCTCTCGATGAAATCTAATCCCTCGCTCACCGCCCGAGCGGCCTCGCGGCTGCCGTTCCAGGCCACGAGAACAGTCTGAACCGGCCCCTGACGATGACGGCCGGGAGGCACGATCATGAGGCCGCGCCCGCTGCCGAACAGGACGGTCTCGACAAGGTCCAGCCAGACAGGTTCCTCGCCTGCACCATACGGGCGTGTCGTCACGAACAAATCGGCATACCGGGCCTGTTCCGCAACCTTGATCGGCATGGTGCCGGGGGTCTCGTCGAAACGGCGCAGCTCGCTTGGGGTCTGAAGCCCGGTGAGCCTCTCGGTCAGACGTTTGGCCGTCGCATCACCCTCCCGGCGCGCCTGCTCTTCCAGGTCGGAGACAACCTGCGCGACGGCGGCAGCACCTCCGTCGAACGGCATGGCAATCGACAGATCCGGCAGCGGATTGGTGAAGACGCCGATCAGGTGGGCCCGATCGATGGCGGCAATGGCTTGGCCATATTCAAGCCGGATCTCGTCGTCCGGGCTTCCATCCAGATGCACCATGATGTCCTTGATCATCGCCGTCTCCCTCTGCTTGCCCCAGCGAGTGGTCGCCGGACCATCAATCGCGGATATTATGCGCTTGAAGCTGGAGAAATGCTTTGATCCAGCGCAAGGGATCGAGAGAGGCCGCCGGTGAATCACGAATCGTGAGACTCGACCTCTCTTCGGCTGGCCGTGACGAGGCGAAGGCCGGCAGGGTGATCTTGCGAAACCGATCGATACCGGGTTCCGGAGGGGCATCATGGACAAGCCCATCCATACCACCCGTGTTTATCACCCGAGCGGCCTGAAGTTGCTGATCCTGCTGGAATGCCCACGTGGATGTCGTCCGACGAGGATCTCCGGCAGGTTATAGAGTGCGCACGTAGCGCTCCGTCTCATCCAGGGTCCGCCCGAGCTTCTCGATCAGCTCATCGACCTCGGCATGAGTGATGACCAGGGGTGGCGAGGCCACGACGGTGTCGCCGATGGCGCGCAGCACCAACCCATTGCGAAAGGCGGCCTCGCGGAAGAAAAGGCCGACACGCGCGGTCGTGGGGAATTTCTCACGCCGAGACTTATCCTTGACCATCTCCAGACCCGCGATCAGGCCGATTGAGCGAGCCTCGCCCACAAGAGCATGATTTTTCAATGAAGCCCACTTTTCCTGGAAATAGGGCCCAATGTCGCTTTCCACCCGCTCGACCAGCCTCTCGTTGAGCATGATCTCAATGTTGCGCACGGCAACCGCGCAGGCGAGCGGATGGCCCGAATAGGTGAAGCCGTGGGACAGGAAGCCGTTGGCCACCAGGGTGTCGGCCACCTCGTCGCTCATCATCACGGCGCCAATCGGTACATATCCTGATGAAAGGCCTTTCGCCATGCTCATCATGTCGGGCTTCAGGTCGTAGAACTCGGAGCCGAACCATTTTCCGGTACGTCCGAACCCACAGATGACCTCATCGGCGATGAAGAGAATCTCGTTCTCGGCACAGATCCTCTTGATCTCCGGCCAGTAGGTGGACGGCGGGATGATGACGCCCCCAGATCCCTGGATCGGCTCCGCGATGAAGGCGGCGACGCGATCAGGTCCGAGTTCGCGGATCTTGGCCTTGAGCTGACGGGCGACGCGGATGCCGAATTCCTCCGGCGTCTCGTCACCACCCTCGTGATACCAATAGGGCTGATCGATATGCGCGATGTCGGGGATCGGCAGACCGCCCTGCGAATGCATCCAGGCCATGCCGCCGAGACTCCCGGCCGCGACCGTGCTGCCGTGATAGGCATTGCGGCGGCTGATGAAAATCGTCTTTTCCGGCTTGCCTTTAAGCGCCCAGTAATGCCGCCCGAAGCGCAGCACCGTGTCGTTGGCCTCTGAGCCTGAATTGGTGAAGAAACACTGGTTGAAGCCGTCCGGCGTCACCTGGGCCAGAAGCTGGGACAGGCGCGTTGCGGCGGGCGTCGAGGTGTTGAAGAAGCAGTTGTAATAGGCAAGCTCCTCCATTTGCCGGGTTGCCGCGGTGACGAGCTCCTGCCGGCCATAGCCGACATTGACGCACCAGAGACCGGCCATGCCGTCCAGATAGCGGTTGCCTTCGACATCCTGCAGGTAGACGCCCTCACCCTTGCAGATGATTCTGGATCCGGATGCTCGCAGCGCCTTCTGATCCGTGAACGGATGGATGTGGTGGGCACGGTCGATCGACTGCCAGCTGGCGAGATCGGACATGTCAGGCATTTTCATCGAACCGTCTCCTCTATCATGCGATGGATCGTTGAGAGTTGAAGGCTTTCATCGCGCACCGACGAAGCCGTCCAGGAAGCTGCGGAGGTTTCCGGAGAGCTTGCCGATGTCATAGCCACCCTCCTGGATCACCACGATCGGCAGGCGCTCGGCGCCGATCATGGCTCCGATCCGGGCCAGACCGTCGCCGGAGATGCTCAGAAGCTTCGTCGGGTCGTCCTCATGGATATCGAGGCCGAGCGACACCACGAGGGCGCCGGGACGGAAATCGCGGATGGCGCCAAGGGCATGTCTCAGGGCGTCGATGAAAGCATCGTCCCGCGAACCAATGGTCAGAGGCAGATTGAGATTGAAGCCCGCACCGGAGCCATGGCCCGTCTCATCGGCAAAGCCGCAATAGAACGGGTAGACATGGGTCGGATCCGCATGCAGCGAGACGAACTGCACGTCGCTGCGTTCATAGAAGATACCCTGCGTGCCGTTTCCGTGATGGGCGTCGATATCTAAAACCGTGACGCGCCTCAGATCCCTGACGAGCCTTTGCGCGGCAACGGCAGCGTTGTTGATATAGCAGAAGCCGCCAGCGAGATCGGCATAGGCATGATGCCCCGGGGGACGGCAGAGCGCAAAGGCTTCACCACCGCCCGCCAGTACGATTTCGGCGGCCTCAACGGCGGAATGCGCCGAGGCAACAGCCGCCTCAAAGGTGCCTTCGGCCAGGGGCGCCCAGCCGCCGGACAGATAGTAGTCGGCACGAGCGGAAACGGCGTTCGGAACACGGGCATGGCGATGGCGCAATGAGAAGCCGCTGGACTGCACGGTCTCGCTCGCAGAGACGCCCCTCGCGCGCATCGCCTGCCAATCCGCATAAGCCGTGCGCAGAAAGTTGATATAATCCGCCGCATGGATGTCCAGGATCGGATCAAGGCCGAAATCGCGCGGAGCAACGATCGCGAGACCGCTCTCCTGCACGCCGTTGAGGAGGTTCCGCACGCGCGCCGGCTGCTCCAGGATCGTTTGCAGAGCGCCCCGGCACAGGAAGGAACCAGGGTCATGACGCTGGCTGGCTGGCGCAAAGACGGCTTTCATGGGAACCCTGGCTCGAATGCGGAAGGATCATGCGGCCGCATTATGCGCATAAAATTTAAAGACGCAAGCGATCCTTATAAGCCTAACTTGACGCTTGAGAACTTGGAATTTCCTTTTTAATTCGTGTTAAAAGCACTTTTGTTCGGCAACTTGCCCTCTTGATGAGCTTGAGGCTGTTCTCACAATCCGGTAAGAACACCTCATCTTTTGCGCAAAACTCACTCATGGAGATCCTGAACCATGGAGACGCTCAAGGGCCGTCTGGACGAAGTGTCCGACACGCCTGACTTCGACATCTACTGGCATGTCAGGAATCTCCGGACAGGAGAGGAGTTCAGCCGGCATGGAGACCGGGTCCTGCCGGCAGCGAGCGTGCGCAAGACCTCCGTGATGATGGCGGCCCTCAATGCCGTTCATGAAGGGCGGCTCGATCTCGACCAGCCGGTCGTGATCGAGGAGCATCTGCAGAAGGGCATCGTGTCCGGCGTGTGCCAGTACATGACGCCGGGCCTTCTCATCCCGATGAGGGATGCCATCCTCCAGATGATCATCACCAGCGACAATATCTGCACCTATGAGGTGATGAAGGATTTGGATCTCGACGATCTGACCCGGTACTGCGCTCGCATCGGCATGAAGGATACGGTTCATCGCACCAAGCTTCCTCCCGTCGGCTTGCCTGGAAATCATGCCCTCGAGGCCGTGACCACGACAACGGCCCGCGATCAGGTTCTCCTCCTCGATCTGATCCTTCGCGGAACGTCCGATGCCAGTGTCGCAGCCCGTCTCGGCGTCACCACCGAGCTCTGCGCGATGGCGCTGCAATTCCTCAGCTGGCAGCGGTTCAGGAACATGATTCCCGCTCTTCTGCCTCTGACCACGAAGGTCGCCAACAAGACCGGACGCGGGCAGCGGGGATGGATGGACGCGGGCATCGTGTTCAGAAACGATCAGCCGCTCTACATCCTGTGCGCCATCACCGACAACGTGCCCGAGACCATGCCGGACGGCCTTCCCGGCCATGCGGCAGCCACGCGGCGCATCGCAGAGCTATCGCGCGCCTGCTGGGATGGCATTCGCTAACCTTTTTGAGCAGCGGCAATCCGGTCAGAATGCCTCGATGTGCCCGACGATCAGACGCTCCAGCTCATGTGGGTCGCGAGCCTTGATCGCCTCGACCATTCGGAAATGGTCCTGGCTGCTGGCCTTGAGGCCTTCGATCGATCGCCAGCGGCCTGTGGTGGTGTGATGGCTGCGGCTGCGCAATTCCTTGATCATCTCACTGAGCACCGCGTTCTTGGCGATGCCATAGAGCTTGTCATGGAACTCATGGTTGATCCGCGACTGGACGCGCCGACCTTCCGCTTCGATGGATTGATCGAACGCCTGAGCCAGGCCAAGGAGTTCGCTGATGTCCTCTTCCGTGGCCCGCGCGACGATCAGCGGGGCCGCGCCGCGCTCCAGCACAGTGCGCACGAAGCGCGTCTCCTGGCGCACTGCCTCGTCAGGCGTGGCGACACGAAATCCCGCATTGGCGACATGGTCGACCAGCTTCAGGCTTTTCAGCTGATCGAGCGCCCTGCGGATGTGAAAAGCGCTCGCCTTATGCTGATCCTGAAGATCGCTCAGCTTCAGCCACGTTCCAGGTTCGTAGGCACCGAACACAATGTCGTTGCGGATGTCATGCGTAAGACGAGCCAACTGCTCCGCTGATTCTCGTGACTTTGCCATAACAACCTTACGATTATTTCGGAGGGACTTATCATGAATCTGCCGGCACCGCGAGAGCGCCGGCAGATTCATGAATGATCAGCTGTTCGATCTTACTTGATCGAAACGTTCCAGACCCTCACCACCTCCAGGGGAGATGCCTTGACGCCTGCCAGCCGGTCGCTGACCCCATAGAAGACCTTTACGTTGTAGAGGCTGACAGCCGGGACATCGTTGATGAACTTCTTGTAAAGCTGGTCCGAGATCTGCTTCATCTCCGCCGGATCGGCGGTCTTCATGCCCTTGTTGAGCAGGGTGATGGCCTCTTCGTCCTTCCAGACCTTGCGCGATTCCGGCCCGACGATGCGCTCCCATGCGCCCATCGGATCGAAGCGGCCGGAATAGGCGAAGGACTGCGCCTGATAGGTGCCTTTCGTATACCGATCAAGCTGCAATCCCCATTCCAGCGTCTCGATATTGGCGTTGATCCCGGCCGCCTGCAGCATGCTCTGGATAATGACGGCCTGGTTGAACATCATCGGCAGGGCTTTGTTGGCGATAATGCTGATGGGTTGTCCGGCATACTTCGCCTCGGCCAGCAGGGCCTTGGCGCGGGTCAGGGAAGCAACCTCGTCTTCAGACGAAGGGCGCGTATAGAGCAGGCTTGCGCCCGGCACCGGCGTTGCCGAACCCGACCACTGGCCGAACGAGACGCCCTGCGCCACGGCAGTCCGGTCGATGGCCGCCGCGATGGCCCGGCGCATGCGCACGTCCTTCAGGAGCGGATCGTTCATACCGAACAGCAGGGCATACCACACGGTCGTATCGGACGAGGTGACATGGAGCTTCGGATCTTTCTCGATCTGATCCACCACCTCTGCCGTCAGGGGCGTGATGTCCAGATCGCCGGAACGCAGGCCGACCAGCCTTGCGGATGGATCCGCCACGACCGTGAATCGAACGGTCTCGACCAGCGCTTCCTTCTTGCCCACGCGCCCGCTCGGCTCGGCATTGCTGAGGGCATAGTCAGGGAAGCGCTTGACCTCCGTGTACTGGCCGATGCGGCGCTCGCCGAGCTGGAATGGGCCGGTCCCGATCACGCCCCTCCACTTGCCATCCGCATCGACGGATTCCGGATGCAGGATCGGCGTTCCCGCGCAATCGGTTCGCGCGAGATTATAGATGAAGCTCCCGTTCGGCTGATCGAGCCTGAAGACGATCGTCCGGGCATCCGGGGCCTCGACGCCGGCGACCTTGATCGGCCCGTCGAACACCGCCTTGCAGCGCCAGATGGAATCTGCCGCCATGACATAGTCCCAGGACCATTTCACCTCCGCGGAGGTCAAAGGCTTGCCGTTATGGAAGCGCACGCCCTCGCGCAGCTTGAACGTATAGGACCTACCGTCGTCGCCGATGGTGAAGGAGCTGGCGAGCATCGGACGGACACTCAGATCGTCCACATAGCCCAGAAGACCCTCGACCACATGCATATGGACCGGATCCGACATGCCGTCCCGATCCCGGCGCGGATCGAGGCCTCGGAGGTCTTCCTCCAGGGCAACTGTAATCCGGCTGCTCGTCTTTTGCGCATAAGATTGGCTTGAAAGCAGGCATAATGCGATGGCCGCCGATAAACCAACCTGCCCTAACGTCCAACCCATAACCTTCTTCGCACCCATATCTTGAGCCATGTCCGCTCTCCTGCTGGTTTTTCCCTTTGGCATATTCTTTATCATATTTTTGCGCATAAAATTGATTATTGGCAAGCGACTTCATTGGCCAAGTCAGGGAAGGACCTTCGCTCGATCGGCGGCCGGGCGGAGTCCGGCAGGATCACCGATCATCGGAGCGGCCTCGATCAGGCGCGCGGTGTAAGGGTGCTGCGGCGCGCCGAGGATATCTTCGGTCGCTCCCTGCTCCACGATGCGACCCGCTTCCATCACGATCACCCGATGGGCGACCCGGCGGACCGCCGTCAGATCGTGGCTGATGAACAGGCATGCAAAACCGTAGCTCGCCTGAAGGTCGCGGATCAGTTCCAGAACCTGTGCCTGGATCGTCATATCCAGAGCGGAGACCGGCTCGTCCGCGACCACCAAGGGCGGACGCCGCACAAGCGCCCGTGCGATAGCCACGCGCTGACGCTGCCCTCCCGAGAGTTCGTGAGGCAGGCGCCGCTCGAGCCCGGACAGGCCCACCTCCGCAAGAACCTCGCTGACGCGCCGCTCCTTGTCGGCCGGTGCCATATCCTGAACGTGGCGGAGCGGCTCATGAACGATCGAGCCGATCCGCTGGCGTGGATCCAGTGAGGAATAGGGATCCTGAAATACCATCTGGCAGCCGAGCCGGGCCTCACGGCGGATCGCTCCCTTGCCGTCGATGATATTTCTGCCCTCGAACTCAACGCGGCCGGAGGAGAGCGGAACCAATCCCAGCAACGCCCGACCGAGGGTCGTCTTGCCGGAGCCGCTACCTCCGACGACTGCAACGGTCTCGCCTTTGCGGATATCCAGGCTCACCTCGGAAACTGCCGCCGCGCCATGACCTCGGCCATGGGTTCGCGCACCATAGGTCACGGATACGTCAGTGGCGCGGAGCACAGCCGGCGCGTCAGGCGGAATCACATCATCAGCAAGCCCCTGACTCGCCTTTGCGGCTGCGATGAGCTTCCGGGTGTAGGTCTGGTAGGGATGCGCGATGATCGACGCGGTCTTTCCGGCTTCGACAACACGACCTTCGCGCAGCACCGTCATGTTCTCCGTGTAGCGCGCGACAAGACCGAGATTGTGCGTGATGAGCAGGACCGCCGTGTTGAAATCGCGCGCGAGCTCCGTCAGCAGATCCAGCACTTCGCGCTGGGCCAGGGTGTCCAGGGCCGTTGTCGGCTCATCGGCGACCAGGAGCTTGGGCCGCAGCAGCATCACGGAAGCGATCATGATCCGCTGGCGCATGCCGCCGGAAAACTCATGTGGAAAGGCGGTCAGGCAGCCTGCCGCATTGCTGATCCGCACGCGCTCCAGCATCTCGATGCAAAGCTGCCTGATCTCCTGACGAGACAGGGAGGTATGCAGGCGCAGCGCTTCCGCCATCTGGGCGCCGACGCTCATGGCAGGATTGAGAGACACCATGGGCTCCTGGAAGATCATGCCAAGAGACCGCCCCCTCAGCTGCCGCATCCGCTTCTCGGACGCTTCGGCAAGATTCTCGCCTTCCAGAAGGATTTCGCCCCTGGTCATCCTGACGCCCGGTGGCAGCAGGCGAAGAACGGACCGTGACGCCATGGTTTTTCCGCTGCCGGATTCGCCGACAAGCGCAGCCATCGCTCCATGGGCCAAAGTCAGATTGACGCTCTTCACGATGGACGTGGAATTTGCTGCTTGGATCTCGATATTTCTGACGTCCAGCAAAGGAATCTGGGCGGTCATGCCTGGAGCCTCCGTGGATCGAACCGATCCCGAAGGGCATCGCCGATCAGGTTCGTTGCCAGCAAGGCCAGGGCAATGCATGCCCCCGGCGCGAGGCTCAGCCACAAGGCGCGCTCGAAATAGGGTTGGCTGGCCGAGAGCATATTTCCCCAGGTCGGTGCAGGCGGCGCGACGCCGAGCCCCAGGAAGGAGAGCGCGCTCTCGGCCAGGATCACCCAGCCGAACATGGATGTGGCCATCACGGAGATCGGCGCGAGGCAGTTCGGCAGGATATGGACGAACATCGTATAGGCTTGGGAATTGCCGATGACTTGCGAGGCCTCGACATATTCTTTCTCGCGGATCGACAGCACCGCGCTGCGAACGATCCGGATCACCGCCGGCAGATAGGCGAGAGAGAGTGCCAGGATGATTCCCGTGCGGCCCGCACCCAGGATCACGATCAACGCCAGAGCAAGAAGGATTCCTGGAAAGGCCAAGAGCGCGTCGGTGACGGCCATCAGGCCCCGATCGGTCCAGCCACGAACGCTGCCCGAGACGAGGCCGATGATCATGCCGGCGGAGACTGCCATTAGAACCGTCGTCACGGCAATGGCGATGCTGGTCGTGGCACCGGCCATGAGACGGCTCAGGACATCGCGGCCGAACTCATCGGTGCCCAGCCAATGCCCAAACGAAGGCGGCGCAAGACGGTTCAGCATATCCAGCTGCATCGGATGATAGGGAGTCCAGGCGGCACCGATGAGGGCAGCGCCCCCAAGCAGGAGGACGATCAGCAGCCCGATGATCAGATTGAGCTTCATCGGCATCCCTCAAGCCCTCGCAACACGGGGATCGAAGATCGGATAGAGCATATCCACGATCAGGTTGATGAGGACGAAGATCACGCCCGTGAGAAGGAGACATCCCTGCACGACCGGATAATCGCGGGCGAAGATCGATTCCACGAGAAGCCGCCCCATACCAGGCAAGGTGAAGACCGTCTCGAGCACGGCGATGCCGCCGAGCAGGTTGCCCAGGATCAACCCGATCAGCGTCAGCGTCGGCGCGAAGGCATTGGGAAAGACGTGGAACGCCAGGACGCGCCATTCCGGCATGCCCTTCGCGCGGGCATGGGTCACGTATTCGAGGCGAAGAACCTCGATCGCACTGGCCCGCGCCATGCGCACCAGCACTCCGATCTCGATGAGAGCAAGCGTTGCAACCGGCAGGATGACGAAGGACAGGGCGCGCGAAAAATCTTCTCCGAAACCGACATAGCCGAGAATCGGAAGCCAACTGAGCTTGAGGCCGAACACCACAAGCAGAAGAAGGCCGAGCCAGAAGCTCGGAATCGACAGCAGCAGCGTCGCGACGGAAACAACGGCGAGATCCGCCCAGCTGTTCTGCTTCCAGGCCGCATAGAGGCCGACCGGCACGGCGACCAGGACCGCGATGGTCATGGCGGCCAGCACGATGACGGCGCTGACCTGAAATCGTGCCAGGATCAAGGCCAAGACCGGCTCGCCCGTGCGGGTGGAGACGCCGAAATCTCCCGACAGCAGGCCCTTGATCCAGTAGAGAAACTGGATCGGCCAGGGCTGGTCGAGACCCCAGCGGGCTCGCAGAATGGCAAGCTGTTCCAGAGACCCCGCTTCGCCGAGCATCAAACTGGCGCTGTCGCCCGGCACGAGCCTGACCAGGACGAAGACTGTGACGGCCACCAAGGACAGCGTGAGCAACATCATGCTCAGACGTCGGGCCAGATATGTTGCCATGCCGCCTCCGATCTCATGCTGCCAGAGCTGGTTCTCGTGCAAGTGTATAGGTGCTGCCGACAGGGTTGAGCGCCGGCAGGGGCGTCACCTTCATCGAGCCTGTCGCGGCATCGAGCAGGAACATGGCGACGGTCGCCGTCAAATCGCCGCGAACATTGGGGCGAGGCGGACGGCAGACGGACCAGGGTGTTCCAAAATCGTCGCTCAGGGCGCTCACCACATCGGCCTGCGTCAGCGGCATGCGCTTGCTCTTCAGCAATTCACGCACCCGGTAATCGCGGTAGAAGCTGTCAGGCGTATTGAGGATGCCCACATCCTTGTACTTTGACAGAGCCGCCGGGCTGGTCCAGTGGTTCGCATGCACGATCATCCCGTCCTCGGGATAGATCGCGAAGGTCTCGGCCGGAGCACATTCGAAATTGATCGCGACACCATCCTTGTGGCTGAGAATGAGATTGTTCGAGATCAGCTTGTCCGTCGAGACGATAAGTTCGATCGCCTTGGCATAGTTGGCGGATTCAAGGATTTTTCGCCGGATGAGCGCAAGCGGAACGCCGGGGCTTTTGAAGTCCTGATCGGACTCGATGTAGTTGGCCGTGATGGCGATGCCGGCGGAGTTCAATCCTGTTCTCGCAAGCGATCCCGCTTCGGTGAATGTGAGGATATCAGGTCCGTCATCCTGCACGATTCGCAGCACCACCCCGGTGGTGGCGCATTCCGCCTTCCAGTCCCAGTTCAGAGCATGAATGAGGCGCCCGCCCTCCGCGGCTTCCGGAAGGATCACCACGCCCGTACAACCATCAGGCGTTTCCTTGGTTCGCACCTTCTTTGCGATGACGCGGGCTTCATGCAGCAATTCGGTGCGGGCATTCAGCAGCAGGATGGCATCGATCTCGACCTTGGCTCCTTCGGCGATGCCGTACATTTCATCGACCAGCCTGTGATCGAACTCGCGGATACGCGCGATGTATTCGGAAACGTGACGATGGATGCTCCGAGCATCTAGGCCGAAGCTGGAAAATTGCTGAGTATAGTGACGAATCCCTTCGGCGATCCGGTCTGCCGCAGCAACGCCATACTGCCGCCCACGCTCCCGCGGCGATCCGCTGATTTCAACAAGGGGGAACTGGGTGACTTGCATTAATGCGCCTCAATTTTATGCGCATAAATTATTTCAAATCTTACGCCTTGGCAATAGGCTGTTGTGAATGAAGCGGTTCAGAATGGATCCTTCAATTCCATCACCCGAGCGATCTCCGCATCACCGTTGTGCCCCCTTTCCTTCAATCGGGCGATCACCCGATCCCGATCATCCTGCGGATGAGACTGGCTGAGCTTGGACGCGCCTTGGATACTGTGGGCGACGATGCGAAACGAGCGGATATACGGCAGCAGAACCTCCACCCGCCCCTCAGGCGCATCGTCCATCGCCCAAGCCCCTTCTCCGTAAGCACTTAATTTTTGAGCGGTCTTTTCGAGCACGGCCCTCTTCTGCTCGGGTTCGTCGAGCGGCTCCAGAACCCCGGAGACTTGGGCGGAGACGTAGTTCCAGGTCGGGACCTCCGGCTTGCTCTGGTACCAGTTGCCGGAGATGTAGGCGTGCGGCCCCGTGAAGACGACGAGCGCCGGCTGCCCATGGGCAAGGCCAGCGGCTTGCGGATTGCGGCGCGCGATGTGCCCGACGAGCCGCATCTCCTCCGGATCATCAGTCTCGAAGAAGATTGGGGTCTGGGTGGCATGCAGCCCATTGGCATCCGTGGTCACCAGAAGCCCAAAGGAGTAGGCCTCGACAATGGCTCGCGGATTTTTTGCTACATACTGCGCAGGCACAAACATAGAATCCTCCCCCTACTCGACACATCGTTTGACTTTTTGCGCAAAAATGCAATGGTCATTCATCCGATTTGAGAGGAAATGAATGAAGCTTGATCCGAGCATAGCCAGAATGCTGGAGGAAGGCAGGGCTGCGCGGACGGTGCCCGTGAACGAGATTCCCGTCGACGTCATGCGGGCCGGCTACAGCCAGAAATATTTTGAACGGAGCCTTGAACCGTCCGGTGGCGTTCATGCCGAAACGATGACACTTCCGGAAGGTAATGGCCGCTTCTCGATCTCCATCTACCGGCCGAACGACGGGCTCAAGCCCCTGCCTGCCCTCCTCTACTTCCACGGTGGCGGCTTCGTCCTGGGCGATACTCAGGCCTATAGCCGACAGTCGATGAACATTGCCCGGCATTGCAAGGCGGCCGTGATCTTCGTCGATTTCAGAAGAGCCCCCGAGCATCCCTTCCCGGCTGCCTTGGACGATGCTCTTCTGGCGGCACGTTGGACGCTTGAGAATGCCGCAAGCCTCGGCCTTGATCCCAAACGGATCAGTCTCATGGGTGACAGTGCCGGAGGAAATCTTGCGATCAATGTCGCGCTCCATTTTGGAGCAAGCCGCCAGCCTTTCCATTTCCTCTGTCTTCTCTATCCGGTCACGGACTTCAGGCACTATCTCGACCGCTCGCCGGGCTTTCCGTCCGATCACGCGTTCGGAACGGGTTTCGGCCTCGATCATGCTCTCATGAAATTGTTTGGCGAGAAGTATCTCGCCGATCCCGCGCTGGCCGAAGATCCGCGCGTCTCGCCGCTTCTTGCAACGCGAGTGTCGGATCTTCCGAAAACGGCAATCTTCACGGCCGAGAACGACATTCTGCGCGACCAGGGGAATGCTTTTGCCGAGAGGCTCGAGCGGGACGGCGTGCCCGTCGCCTATCGCTGCATGCCTTCTCTCATTCACAACTTCATGGGCCATGCAGCCGTGTCACAGGCTGCGGAAGGCGCATTCTGGGAAGTGTGTGAAACCGTCAAACAGAACGTCATGTGACGCAATCGATCCAACATCATTTCAGACAAAGGTGCCTGTCATGCCTGCTTCCGCACAGTTGCAAACCCGCCAGAAAGCCGCCGTCGCCGGTGGCGTGTCCACGCGCGGCATCTTTGCCGACCGGGCGCAGAATGCGGAATTGTGGGATGTGGACGGCAAGCGCTACATCGACTTCGCCGCCGGCATCGCGGTCAACAACACGGGCCACCGGCACCCGAAAGTGATGGCGGCCGTTCAAGAGCAGGCGCTTCGCTTCACGCATACCTGCTTTCATGTGGCGCCCTATGAAAGCTATATCGGTCTCGCCGAGCGGCTGAACGCCTTGGCCCCCACAGGCGCGGAGAACCGGACCATGCTGGTCACGACCGGAGCCGAGGCGGTCGAGAACGCCGTCAAGATCGCACGCGCCTACACCAAACGCTCCGGCATCATCGCCTTCAGCGGCGCCTTCCATGGCCGCACGATGCTGGGCATGGCGCTCACGGGCAAGGTCGCGCCTTACAAAAAGAACTTCGGCCCCTTCCCGGCCGAGATCTTCCATGCCCCCTTCCCCAACCCCTTCATGGGCATCACCACGGAAGCAGCCATCGACGAGATCGAGCGGCTTCTCTCCTCAGACATCGATCCGGAGCGCATCGCCGCCTTCATCGTCGAGCCGGTGCAGGGCGAGGGCGGCTTCCATGTCGCGCCGGCGGAGTTTCTGATCCGGCTGCGTGAGATCGCCGACCGGCACGGTATCCTTCTGATCGCCGACGAGGTGCAGACCGGCATGGCCCGCACCGGGAAAATGTTCGGCATCGAGCATTCCGGCGTGAGGCCCGATCTCGTCACCATGGCCAAGGGACTGGCCGGCGGCTTTCCGCTCTCCGCGGTCGTCGGCCGGGCCGAGATCATGAACGCCGCCCATCCCGGCGGTCTTGGCGGCACCTATGCCGGCAATCCGCTCGCGGTCGCCGCAGCCCATGCGGTTCTCGACGTGATCGAGGAGGAGAGCCTGTGCGAGCGCGCGACCAACATCGGCGAGCGGATGACGTCTCGCCTGAAGACCCTCTCTCAGCGCCAGGGCATGGAGCGGATCGGCGACATCCGCGGGCTGGGCGCCATGGTGGCCTTCGAGCTGATCGAGGATCGAGCCTCGAAGCGTGCGGCATCGGAACTGACCACCCGCATCGTGGCGGAAGCCGAAAAGCGCGGCCTCATTCTCATCTCCTGCGGTACCCGCTTCAACGTGATCCGGTTGCTCGCGCCGCTGACCATTGCCGATGAGACATTGGCTGAAGGGCTCGACATTCTGGAAGAGGCGGTCGAAGCAGCCTTCTCGGCCTTTTGAATTCGCCATAGGCCTCCCCACCTGATACAGGCCATTCCTCCACTCCACGGAACCGATCCAGCCATGAATGCGATGACCCAGGCCTATCCCGACACGCAGCTCCTGATTGACGGCGTATGGCGTCCTGCCGCCCAGGGTGGCGTCATTCCGGTTCTCGATCCGGCCACGGGCGAAACCATCGGGACGGTTGCCCATGCCCGCCGGGAGGACCTCGATGCCGCGTTGGCTGCCGTCGAGAAGGGCTTCAGGACCTGGAGCAGCCTGTCGGCCTATGACCGCTCCACGATCATGCGCAGGGCCGCCGACATCCTGCGCACGCGCAAGGACCAGATCGCCTGGATCATGACCCGCGAGCAGGGCAAGCCGGTTGCCGAGGCCAAAGGCGAGATCGGGGCCGGCGCCGACATCATCGACTGGTTCGCGGAGGAAGCCCGGCGCACCTACGGCCAGATCATCCCGGCCAGGGCACCTGGCGTCATGCAGATGGCCGTCAAGCTGCCGGTCGGCCCCGTTGCGGCTTTCACGCCCTGGAACTTCCCCATCAACCAAGTGGTGCGCAAGCTCTCGGCGGCGTTGGCGGCCGGCTGCTCGATCATCGTGAAGGCTCCCGAGGAAACCCCGGCCTCGCCGGCAGAGCTGATCCGTGCCTTCGTCGAGGCCGGCGTTCCGGAAGGCGTGATCAACCTCGTCTACGGCAATCCAGCCGAGATCTCGGAATATCTCATCGCCCATCCGGTCATCCGCAAGATCTCCTTCACCGGCTCGACACCGGTCGGCAAGCAGCTCGCTGCCCTTGCGGGGCAGCACATGAAGCGCTCCACCAT
The DNA here is from genome assembly GCF_014191055.1 of Microvirga lupini. Taxonomy (GTDB): domain Bacteria; phylum Pseudomonadota; class Alphaproteobacteria; order Rhizobiales; family Beijerinckiaceae; genus Microvirga; species Microvirga lupini_A. Next base: position 110,343 of record NZ_JACHWB010000007.1, on the reverse strand, counting down.
GGAGCTTGGCGGCCACGCGCCTGCAATCGTCTTCGACGATGCCGATCTGCAGAAGGCCGTGAGGGTTCTCGCCGGCTCCAAGTTCCGCAATGCCGGCCAGGTCTGCGTCTCCCCGACCCGGTTCCTAATTCAGGAAGGAAGCTTCGAGCCCTTCCTCGACGCTGTCACCGCGGCCGCCAAGGGTATCAAGGTCGGCAACGGGCTGGAGGACGGGGTGCAGATGGGCCCGCTCGCCAACGAGCGCCGCATCCCGGCGCTGGAGAGCCTGATCCAGGATGCCGTCGAGCGCGGAGCCGAGGTCAAGACCGGCGGCCGGCGCATCGGCAACAAGGGCTATTTCTTCGAGCCGACGGTCATCGCCAATGTGCCGAAGGACGCCCGATTGATGAACGAGGAGCCCTTCGGACCCGTGGCTATCGTCAATCCCTTCTCGACCCTGGAAGATGCCATCGCGGAGGCCAACCGCCTGCCCTTCGGCTTGGCGTCCTACGCCTTCACCGGGTCGACCGATACGGCTCATCAGCTCGGGATGCGGATCGAGGCCGGCATGACGACCATCAACCACAACGGCCTCGCCCTGCCGGAACTCCCCTTCGGCGGCATCAAGGATTCGGGATACGGCTCCGAGGGCGGATCGGATGCCGTCGAGCCCTACCTCATCACCAAGCTGGTGACGCAATCGGGACGCTGAAGCCTCTACACGCCGCACCCTGTTGTTTCAGGAGCCTTGCTCACGGAACGAGGCTCCGCCTTTCCTGGACCAACCGAGACAGGTCTTCAGGCGACCTGTGAAGGCCGCTCGCTTTCAGCTTTTGAATATGACGGATGCCATGTGATGGGCGAAGAAGCCCCGTGTGCATCACTCGGGCGCCTTCAAGCCTTTGATTGACTGAGAAGTCTTTGCGGATCAACCCCTTAAGGGATTGTTGGTGCCCAGGAGAGGACTCGAACCTCCACGGTGTTACCCGCTGCTACCTGAAAGCAGTGCGTCTACCAATTCCGCCACCTGGGCATGCCTTACCGGCGAGGCTTCGTTTACGGTGCTTCTGGCGGCGCGTCAATCGCTGAAAACGCGGCAGATGTGCTTTCTTCAGCCTGCACCTCTTCACAGGTCAACGGCGTTTGACTAGAGAGATTCAAAATTTCACACCCAAGCTCTGGACCACGTTCTTATCCGGGCAGGAGAGTTTCATGATCGGTGCCCTTCGCACGCCTGAGCAGCAAATCGTCACCGTCTTCGGCGGGTCGGGCTTCCTGGGCCGCTATGTGGTGAGCCTTCTCGCCCAGCGCGGCTACCGGGTGCTCGTGCCGACCCGGCAGCCGAACATGGCGAACTTCCTCCCCTTGGGAAAGGTGGGGCAGATCCACCCGATCCATGCCAACCTGCGGAACGAGGATTCGGTCGCCCATGCGGTCGCCCGGGCCGACCATGTGATCAATCTCGTGGGCATCCTTCAGGAAACCGGCCGTCAGCGCTTCGACACGTTGCAGGCTCAGGCGCCGGCCATGATCGCGCGGCTGGCCAAGAAGGCCGTTTCCTTCACCCATGTGTCGGCCATCGGGGCGGATGCGAACTCGGAATCGGCCTATGCCCGCACCAAGGCCGAGGGCGAGGCGGGCCTGCTCCGGGAGCGCCCGGATGCGGTGATCCTGCGCCCCTCCTTGCTGTTCGGACCGGGCGACAGCTCCTTCAACCGTTTCGCGACGCTCGCCCGCATGCTCCCCGTGCTGCCCCTGCCCGGCGCAGAGACCCGCTTCCAGCCGGTCTATGCCGGCGACGTAGCGGCCGCCATCGTGGCGGCGGTAGACGGCCGGGTCCCGACCGGCCGCACATATGAGCTCGGCGGACCTGAGATCCGCACGATGCGCCAGATGATGGAGTTCGTGTTCGAGGTCACCGAACGCAAGCGCGCTATCGTGCCCGTGCCGGGCAATGCCGCCCGGGCCATGGGCGGCGTCCTGGGCACGCTCGACTGGCTGACCCTCGGCCTGCTGCCGAACGAGCTTGTCACCACCCGCGACCAGGCGATCCTGCTCGAGAGCGACAACGTGGTGTCGGACAAAGCCGTCGCCGAGGGCCGCACGCTCCAGGGCCTGGGCATCACGCCCACGACCATTGAGGCCATCGTGCCGAGCTATCTGGTGCGCTTCCGCAAGACCGGTCAGTTCGACCTCAAGCGCAATGCGACGCAAACAACGCCAGACCTGCTCGCCCCCCGGTCAGGAGGGTCTGCCTCCGACTTCCACCCGGAACGGGCCTCCGGTCCGGCCGTCGGCCAGCAGGCGAGCCGCTGAACTGAGAAGCCCGTCCTTTTAGCGGCTGCCGAGGGAGGCCTGCCCTTCGCGGCGGTCTTAGATCGCCGCCCGGCCGCGGGTGAGCTTCTTATGCAGGTGAACCATCATCGCGGCGCCGAAGACCGGCGTGATGAGGTTCACCACCGGCACGAGCACGAGACCGGCCAGGACAGCGCCGGCGGCCAGCACCGTGCCCCGGTGTTCGACGCGCAGGCGCGCCACATCCTCGGCCGGCCAGAAGCGGCCCGCCGCGAGCTCGAAATATTCGCGCCCGAGCAGATATGCGTTGGCGACGAAGAACGCCCCGATATTGATGCCGGGGATGAAGAACAGCAGCAGGGCGACGAGATTCACCAGCAGCGACAGGCCGGCGAAGCGGATGCCGTAGAGGATCGCTTTGCCGAAGGGCAGCGCCCGGCCCGGCGGATCGGCCGGGTAATCCTTGTGCTCCACCACCTCGGCGACGTCGTCGAGAAAATAGCCCGCCACGACGGCCGAGACCGCCGGCAGAAGATAGACCAGGGCCACGAAGAGCCCGAAGCCCGCGAGGAAGAACGCGAAGCTGTCGATGATCGGATAGGTGGCACTGAGATCGTGATTGGTGAGGAAGATGTCGAAGAGCTTCGTCAGGCCAAGCCAGACCAGGACGAGCAGCGCCAGGGTCAATCCGATCGATTTCCAGAGAATGCGCCGCAGCGCGGGCGAGAAGACCTCGCGGGCCGCCGCGAAAACCGACTGGATGAGCATCTGTCCTTCGTCTCCTCGAACTTCAAGGCCAAGCTTGCTGTATGGCGCGGAGCTTACTTATGAACGAAGCCGTCGCAAAGCGAGGGGTGTGGAGCCTGTGTCGTTGGAAATCGAATCGTGGATTGCCCCTGTGGCGGATCCAGACGTGATCATCGTCGGCGCGGGCAGCGCCGGCATTGCGGCGGCGCGGCATCTCATGGCCCACGGGCTGACGGTCACGCTCCTGGAGGCTAGGGACCGCATCGGTGGTCGCACGCTGACGCGACGCTTCAAGGGCCATCCGCTGGATCTTGGCGCCCACTGGCTTCATGCGGGCCCGATCAACCCGCTGGTGAAGCTCGGTCGGGAGCGGCGCGAGCCCCTGCGCCGGGCTCCCGTGGACGGGCATTTCTTCGTGCGGGGCCGGGCAGGCCGCAGGGTTGAGCGAGCAGCGCTCGACCGCGCCTTCGCCATGGCCGACAGGGCCATGACTCAGGCGGCGAAAGCCCGTGAGGACCAGGCAGCCGCGAAGGTTCTGCCTCCCATGGGGCCGCAGGGGCACCGGGTGGCGGCCATCCATGGGCTGGTCTCAGGGCGGCCGCTCGAGGAGGTCAGCCTGCACGATTTCCCGAGCATGGAATATGCCGACAATCTCTTCATCGCCGGAGGGCTCGGCGCCTATGTGGCAAGGCTTGGGAAGGACCTGCCAATTCAACTGGAAGCTCCCGTCCGCGCCATCGACTGGTCGGGATCGGGCGTGCGGGTCGAGACCGCCGTCGGAACGCTGCGCGGAAAAGCCGTCATCGTGACCACCCCCATGGCGGTGCTGCAGCAGGACGCGATCCGCTTCGCGCCCGCCCTGCCGCAGGCCGTCCACGAGGCAATCCACGGCTTCACGCAGGGCGTCTACGAGCATGTGGTGCTGCACTGGCCGGATTCGCCGTTCCGCGGCGCGGATCGGCTGGCCAGCCTCACCGGCACGCGCCGGGAGCCGCCGGGCCTTCTCACCTGCATCGACAGCACGCCGTTCCATTTCTTTGAGCTCGACCAGCCTATCGCAGCCAGCTTCGACCGGCGGGATGCCCACGCGCCTTTCCGGTTCGCCCGCGACGTTCTGGCGGAGCATTTCGGCCACCGGGCCATCCGCAGTCTCACGGCCCTGCACGGCACCGCCTGGCGCAACGATCCGTGGTCGCGCGCCTCCTGGGCGGTGGTGCCACCGGGGCTCTCCGCCATCCGCGACACCCTGAAGGCGCCAGTGGGCGAGCGGATCTGGTTTGCCGGCGAGGCGCTCTCGCGCGCTCAATGGGGCACGGCGGGCGGTGCCTGGGAGGAGGGCGAGCGGGCCGCCGGCGAGATCGCCGCCAAGCTTAGCGGTCCTCGTTCTGCAGGCTGAGATACGTGGAGGTGAACTCGCCCACCGTCTTCAGCCGCTCCCAGTCGAGAATGGTGAGCGCATCGCCCTGGAAACGGATCAGCCCTTCCTTGCGCAGCTCCTGCAGCACGCGGTTCACGTGGACGGTCGAAAGCCCCAGGGTGTCGCCGAGCTCCGCCTGGGTGATCGGCAGCTGGACCGTGTCCCCCTCGGCGCGGCCGACGGCCCTGAGGCGCAGGTAAAGCTCGCAGATCAGATGCGCCATGTGGGCGGTCGCCGAGAGGCGCCCCATGGCGGTGAGCCATTCCCGGTGGATGGCCCCATCGATGAGCGTATTGAGCCAGAGCAACCGCGTGAGGTGCGGATATTCGTCGGTGATCTTCTCAAGAGTCGTGTGCGGCACGGTGGCGATCCGGCAGGTGGTCAGCGCCAGAACGCCGTGATCCATCGTCTTCAGCAGGAAGCTGTGCAGATCGAGGAAGTCGCCGGGCACATGGAGCGCGGAGATCTGCCGCCGTCCGTTCGACACGATCTTGTAGCGGGCGGCAAATCCATCCAGGAGCAGGGAACTCTCGGCCGGGCGGTCGCCCTCCCGCACGATGTCCTCGTCGGCCTCGACCACCCGAATGCGCGAGATCGCGTTTTCCAGCGTCCTCTTCTCTTCGTCGGAGAGCTGGTCGCGCTGTTCAAGCTTTAAAATCAGGGGGTTGGTCATACAGATCGTTGCTGAGGAGAAGAGCAGCCCTGTTCTGGCCAAACTCCGTTCTTAGCCGCACTCACATATGTTTATGCTCAAGGTGGTTTTCAGTTGCATCGTGACGCAGCCCACATGTTCACATCCAGGTGAGGGCTGTGGGTGTCAGGCATGCCGTCCAAACACGGATAGGGGCGCAAAGCCGCCCCTCTTGAACGTCAGATCAGAAGAGCCTCGATCGTCGCCGCCGAGTCGCCCTTGCTGCGGGGTTCGGCATTGATGTCACAGCATGCTGGGCAGCACGCGATCCGGTGGCTTGTGGCCGTCCACGAAGGCGCGGATGTTGACGATCACCTTCTCGCCCATGGCGACGCGCCCCTCGTGCGTCGCCGAGCCCATATGGGGCAGGAGCACCACCTTGCCCTGCTTGGCCAGCCGCACGAGGCGCGGATTGACGGCCGGCTCCTCCTCGAACACGTCGAGGCCCGCACCCGCGATGGCGCCCGCTTCGATGAGCTTGGTGAGAGCCCCCTCGTCGATGATTTCGCCGCGGGCGGTGTTCACCAGGATCGCGTCGGGCTTCATGAGCTTCAGGCGCCGGGCCGAGAGCAGGTGATAGGTGGCGGGCGTATGCGGGCAGTTCACGGACACGATGTCCATGCGGGCCAGCATCTGGTCGAGGGATTCCCAGTAGGTCGCCTCGAGCTCGGTCTCGATCTTCGGCGGCACGTGGCGACGATTGTGGTAGTGGATGGACAACCCGAAGGCTTTCGCACGCCGGGCCAGCGCCTGGCCGATGCGACCCATGCCGACGATGCCGAGGCGTTTGCCGGTGATGCGCCGCCCCAGCATCCAGGTGGGCGACCAGCCGGCCCAGTCTCCGTCGGGGATCACGCGGGCACCCTCGGGAATGCGGCGGGCCACCGCCAGGATCAGCGCCATGGTCATGTCGGCCGTGTCCTCGGTGAGAACCCCCGGCGTGTTCGTGACGGTGATGCTCTTCGCCACCGCGGCCGAGACGTCGATGTTGTCGACGCCGTTGCCGAAATTGGCGATGAGCTTCAGGTTGGGTCCGGCCTGCCCGATGACGCCCGCATCGATCTCGTCGGTGATGGTGGGAACCAGCACGTCGGCCGTCTTGACGGCCTCGCTAAGCTCTTCGGCTGAGAGCGGCTTGTCCTCGAGATTGAGGCGCGTGTCGAACAATTCACGCAGGCGCGTTTCGATCACGTCGGGCAGGCGGCGGGTGACAACGACCACGGGTCTTTTTTTCATCGGCTCACATGCCCCCAACACCGAAAAAACCGCGAACTGTAACGAGTTTCACGCTCTCTTAACCCTGGCTCAGTCATCAAAGGGGACGACCCGCCACATGGCGGCATCCGTCAAGCTTATCTACCAGAGCCGGCCATCCAAGACAAAGTCATGTTCGGAGGAACCATGCGCAAGATCATCCTTGCCCTTGCTGTCGCGAGCCTGAGCACTGGCGCGGCTCTTGCGCAGCAGCCTCCGGGCGGACGCCTGGGCACCGGCCTGCCCGTGCCCCGCTATGTCAGCCTCAAGACCGACCGGGTGAACCTGCGCGAGGGACCGTCCAAGGACCACCGAACCGCCTGGGTGTTCCAGCGCGCCGGTCTCCCCGTGGAGATCATCGCCGAATACGAGACCTGGCGCCGCATCCGCGATTCGGAGGGCACTGAGGGCTGGGTTCTCCACTCGCTCCTGTCGGGGCGCCGCACGGCCCTCGCCATGCCCTGGGCCAAGGGCAACCAGCCTCCGATCAGCCTGTTCGACCGCGCCGACGACAAGAGCGCCGTGGTGGCTCATCTTCAGCCGGGCGTGATCACCAACATCAAGGGCTGCGACGGCAAATGGTGCCGGGTGATGATCACCATGGACGGTGCCCGGGACGTGGATGGCTTCATCCAGCAGGAAAAGCTCTGGGGCGTCTATCCCAACGAGACGGTCGAGTAGGCCTTTACCGATTTTTCAAGAATTGCAGGGCTAGAAGGCAACATCGTAACCCTATGCGCGAAAGCCTTCTTCCATGAGTCTGAACCTGAGCTTCAAGCTGCTCCCGATCCTTGCCATCGTGCTGGGCATCGCCTCCCTGGTCGCGCCCCGTTTCCTCAACGTCTTCGTGGCGATCTTCCTGATCGTCTACGGGCTCGTGGGCTTCGGCTTCATCCGCTGAGGGCTACGGCTCGTCCTAAACCGCCCTGCGCCCCACGAGGCGCAGGCCGAAGACGTTGAAGGCGAGCCCCAGCACGATCACCGCTCCGCCGACGGCCTCGATCGGGTGCACGGCCTCGCCCAGGATCAGAACCGAGCCCAGGATGCCGGCTACGGGCACGAAGAGCGCGAAGGGTGTCACCGTGGCGGCCGGGTGGCGGGAGAGCAGATAGGCCCAGATCCCGAAGGCGAAGATCGTGGTCGGATAGGCGAGATAGGCCACCGCCGCCAGCGTCCCGCCATCCATCCGGGTGAACGCCGCCATCACCTGATCCGGACCGTCGAGCCACAGGGACAGCCCCAGCAGCGGCAGCGGCGCGACCAGGCTCGACCAGACGATATAGCCCAGCATGTCGACCCTCCCGGCCCGCTTGGACACGATATTGGCCACGCCCCAGCAACCGGCGGCGATCACCGTCATGAGAAACGGCCCGGCGCCCCCGCCGGTCATGCGGGGCCAGGCGATGAGGACGAGACCCAGGCCGGCAACAACGCCGCCGACGACCTGATGGGGCCCGGGCCGCTCGTTCATCAGGATGGCGGCGAAGAGGATCGTGAAGAAGACCTGCGCCTGCATGACCACGGAGGCGAGGCTCGCCGGCATGCCGAACGCGATGGCGGCAAAAAGCAGCCCGAACTGGGCGACGCCGAGGAAGAACCCGTAAGCCACCACGTTCGTCCAGCGGGTCTTCGGACGTGGAACGAAAAAAACCGCCGGGACGGCGGCGAAAAGGAAGCGAAGGGCTGCCAGCAGCAGGGGCGGCGTGGTGCCGACCCCAAGCTTGATGACCACGAAGCTCAGGCCCCAGAGGAGCGTGACGAAGAGGGCAATGAGGCTATGGCTGAGCGGCATCTGGAGTATCGGGCCCAAAAGTGGAAGGCACTTTTGGGATTGATCCGATGCTCAATCCCTTAAGCTGCGCCTCGTTGAGGCGGACCCAGCGGGCCGGGCTAGCGAAAACCGGGGCCACTTTTCCGCGCGCGATGGGCTAAACGGGGACGCCGCTCTCCCGAAAAGGATGCAGGTTCTCAGGCGCCCTTGCGGCGCAGGCGGACGATCACCTCGACGCCCGCCACCTCCATGCCCTCGGGCGGCTGGGGCAGGTCGGCGACGCTGAGCCCCGAGGAGGGCATGTCCACGAGCTCGCCCTCTTCCTCCAGGAAGAAATGGTGGTGCTCGGTGGGGTTGGTGTCGAAATAGGCCTTGGCGCCGTCCACCGCGAGCTGGCGCAGGAGGCCGGCTTCCGTGAACTGGTGCAGGGTGTTGTAGACGGTCGCGAGCGACACCGGAACGCGGGCGCGGGACGCCTCGTCGAAGAGCATCTCGGCCGTGATGTGCCGGTCGCCCTTGCCGAACAGAAGCCAGCCCAGGGACACGCGCTGACGGGTCGGACGCAGACCCACGCGACGCAGCTTGTCCCGCAATTCGGACACGGGGCAACCCTTCCGGTGAGCCGGAGCGGTGGTGGATGCGATGTAGGCGGACAAAGGATCGGTCATGTCACGGAACTGAATGGACGAATGCGCGCTTCTAACATCACCATCATAGGAAAGCGAGAGGGTTGCCGCAAGGCTGCCCCCACATGGCTCATGGGAAGCAGGGTTCTTGGCAAGGTTGTTGGGATCAGGTTTGAGGCTGCAAAGAATCCTCGCGCAGGTGCTTTGATGGATGGCCAAGCCTGTGCTACCAGAGCCGCATCCATGGCCCTGGGGTATCCCGCGGCCGCTCGTGCGACATCATGAAAGGATCGGCATCCGGCATGGCCCGCCAGTCCAGCTTTACGTATGAAGAGCTCCTTGCCTGCGGGCGCGGAGAGTTGTTCGGCTCCGGCAATGCGCAGTTGCCGCTCCCGCCCATGCTGATGTTCGACCGCATCACCTCCATCGGTGAGGACGGCGGCGCCTATGGCAAGGGCCATGTGGTGGCGGAACTCGATGTGCGGCCGGACCTCTGGTTCTTCCCCTGCCATTTCAAGGGCGATCCGGTGATGCCGGGCTGCCTTGGCCTCGATGCCCTGTGGCAGATGACCGGCTTCTTCCTCGGCTGGGGCGGCTCTCCGGGCCGCGGCCGGGCGCTCGGCGTCGGCGAGGTGAAGTTCTCCGATCAGGTGCTGCCCACCGTCAAGAAGGTGGTCTACGGCGTCGATCTCAAGCGCGTCTTCCGCTCTAAGCTCGTGCTCGGCATCGCCGACGGCTGGCTCGAAGCCGATGGTCGCCGGATCTATGAGGCCAAGGACATGCGCGTCGGGCTGTTCCAGGCCGAAGCCCCGGCGGGCGGGTAGTTCTGATCCAAACTGTTGACAAAGCGCGATCTTTTTTAAAGAACCGGCCCTGTCGTTCCACGGCAGGGCCTTCGTTCTTGGGATCACGCTTCATCCCATTCGCATGGCTCACTGTTGAGAATGCGCATCGTCGGCCTTACGTGTTGAATCGTTAAGGCAGGCCGTGAAGGTCCTTAGATAGAGGGTAGGCTATGAGGCGCGTCGTCGTCACCGGAATGGGCATCGTTTCGTCCATCGGCAACAACACCCAGGAGGTGCTGGCCTCTCTGCGCGAAGCGAGATCCGGCATCAGCAAGGCCGAGGACTTCGCCAAATACGGCTTCCGCTGCCAGGTGCAGGGCGCCCCGAGCCTGAACCCGGAGGAGATCGTCGACCGGCGCGCCATGCGCTTCCACGCCCGGGGCACGGCCTGGAACCATGTGGCCATGGACCAGGCGATCCGCGATGCCGGCCTCGAGGAGAGCGACATCTCCAACGAGCGCACCGGCATCATCATGGGCTCGGGCGGCCCCTCCACCCGCATCATCGTGGAAGCGGCCGACATCACCCGCGAGAAGGGCCCCAAGCGAATTGGTCCGTTCGCGGTGCCCAAGGCCATGTCGTCCACGGCTTCCGCGACGCTCGCCACCTGGTTCAAGATCAAGGGCGTGAACTATTCAATCTCGTCCGCCTGCGCGACCTCGAACCACTGCGTGGGCAATGCCTACGAGATGATCCAGTACGGCAAGCAGGACGTGATGTTCGCCGGCGGCTGCGAAGATCTGGACTGGACCATGTCCAACCTCTTCGACGCCATGGGGGCCATGTCCACCAAGTACAATGACACCCCGTCACGCGCCTCTCGCGCCTATGACGTCAACCGCGACGGCTTCGTCATCGCGGGCGGCGCGGGGGTTCTGGTGCTGGAGGAGTTGGAGCACGCCAAGGCGCGCGGCGCCCGCATCTATGGCGAGATCGTCGGCTACGGCATGACTTCCGACGGCTACGACATGGTGGCGCCGTCCGGCGAGGGCGCGATCCGCTGCATGCGCATGGCGCTCAAAGACGTCCATAACCCAGTCGACTACATCAACCCGCACGCCACCTCGACCCCCGTGGGCGACCAGAAGGAGATCGAGGCGATCCGCACGGTTTTCGGCTCGGGCGACAAGTGCCCGCCGATTTCCGCGACGAAATCGCTCACCGGCCACTCGCTGGGCGCCACCGGCGTGCAGGAGGCGATCTACTCGCTGCTCATGATGAACAACGGCTTCATCTGTGAGAGCGCCCATATCGACGAGATCGATCCGGAATTCGCCGACATGAACATCGTGCGCAAGCGGGTCGACGACGCCCGGATCGACACCGTCCTGTCGAACTCCTTCGGCTTTGGCGGCACCAATGCCACACTCGTCTTCAGCCGCTACAACGGGTAAGACATTGTCACAAACTTGAGACGGCACCATGCGAAGCCCCGGTGATTTCAAGGGGACCTCGCATGGATACGCTCAATCACACCACAATTCCGGCTCGCGATGCACACTTTCATAACAATTGGCGTCGCACTCTGGAGCCGATGCAGAGGGGGACCCACGTGAGCGGTCTGATGCAAGGAAAGCGCGGCCTCATCATGGGCGTCGCGAACGACCATTCCATCGCCTGGGGCATCGCCAAGGCCCTGGCGCAGCATGGCGCGGAACTCGCCTTTACCTATCAGGGCGAGGCGCTCGGCAAGCGCGTGACCCCACTGGCGCAGTCGCTCGGCTCCAACCTGGTCGTTCCCTGTGACGTGGAGGATCTCGCCTCCGTGGACCAGGTGTTCGACACCCTCGACAAGGCCTGGGACGGGCTCGACTTCGTGGTCCACGCCATTGGCTTCTCCGACAAGTCGCAGCTCAAGGGCTCCTACGTCGACGTCACCACCCGCGAGAACTTTTCCCGCACCATGGTGATCTCCTGCTTCTCCTTCACGGAGATCGCCCAGCGCGCCGCCAAGCGCATGCGCAAGGGCGGGTCGCTCCTGACTCTGACCTATGGCGGCTCCACCCGGGTCATGCCGAACTACAACGTCATGGGCGTGGCGAAGGCGGCGCTCGAGGCTTCCGTGCGCTACATCGCCAACGACCTCGGCCCGACGGGCATCCGCTGCAACGCCATCTCGGCCGGCCCCGTGCGGACCCTGGCGGGCGCGGGCATCGCCGATGCGCGCCTGATGTTCACCTACCAGAAGGCCCATTCGCCCCTGCGCCAGAACATCACCATCGAGGATGTGGGCGGCTCGGCCCTCTACCTGCTCTCCGACCTTTCCAGCGGCGTGACGGGCGAAATCCACTACGTGGATGCTGGCTACAACATCATCTCCATGCCGCGCCCCGAGGTGCTCAAGGCCCAGGATGCGGCCGGCGTGACGGGCGAGGAAGAGTAACTCCGGATTCCTGCATTCGAACATCACTCATTCCGAATAATTCGAGACCGGTCAGCGCAAGCTGGCCGGTCTTTTGCATGAGGCGGAGAAGATCTTCGGGGTGATTGGCGAATATCGTTAACGGTTCCTTCGCGTAGCCGCTCAAGGATGCACCCGTCTCTGCAGCACGAATATTTTTCTGCTCAAGCTATGCTTGTGAAGCTTCAACCGGAAGGAGCCATGACTGATCCGGTTTACCTTTCTGACCTTATGGATCTTCGTATGGATGGACAGGAGAATTGATGTCAGCCAAGATTTTGGTCTTCCTTCGGCAGTATTTTTAAGTCCGTTATATGCAGCGCAGCCAATTCATAACTCCTTTCCCAGGAGGTAGAAGTCACCGCGAGAAAGTATTTGAAGCGCCTGAGGGTAGCTTTTCCGAAACAGAGAATTTATACCGTTACGCAATCGAGCTGAGCCACCAGACTCCGTGGGTTTCGGATACAGAAGGCAATATCCTCTATATCGGGCCGGGCTGGGCGGACATGGTCGGCCACCCTCTCGAAGACCTGCTGGGATTCGGTTGGATGAAATTCGTGCATCCGGATGATGCCGAACGCCTCAAGCAGGCCCGCCGCGACACCCTCGCATCAGGCGCCTCCTACGAATGCGAATATCGGATCAGAACAGCCGACGGCAGCTACCGGTGGTTCCGCTCCAGCGCCGGAGCACGCCGAAATGCGGACGGCGCGGTCATGCTTTGGTATGGCACCACCCAGGACATCCATGACCGCAAGCTTGCCGAGCTGACCCACCAGGGCCATACGCGGGTTCTGGAGATGATCGCTGCCGGACGCCCGCTCGGCGAAGTGCTGACGGCTCTCTGCCGGCTGGCCGAAGACCAGATCAACGGGGCGCGCTGCTCGGTCCTTCTTTTCGATCCGTTGCGCCAGCTGCTCCGGAACGGAGCAGCACCCAACCTTCCGGCAGCCTACAACGCGGCCATCGATAACCTGCCCATCGGGCCGGCTGTCGGATCATGCGGCACCGCCGCCTACCGCCGCAGCACCGTGATCGTCTCGGATATCGCGAGCGATCCGCTCTGGGCGCCCTGGCGCGATCTCGCCCTGCAGCACGGCCTGCAGGCCTGCTGGTCGAAGCCGATTCTCACACGCTCCGGCGATGTGCTCGGCACCTTCGGCTTCTACTATGCCGAGCCGCGGTCCCCGACCCAAAGCGAGATGGCGAGCATCGATGGAGTGTCGCATCTGGCGGCCCTGGCCATCGAGCGGCAGCGCAGCGAGGCCGCCTTGCGCGAAAGCGAGGAGCATTACCGCTATTCGGTCGAGCTGAACCCGCAGATTCCCTGGACGGCGGATGCAAAGGGCAACGTCATCTCCACCTCCTCCCGCTGGAGCCAGCTCATGGGGGGCACGACCGACAAAACGGAAGGATCTGGCTGGGCCACGGCCGTGCATCCCGAGGATCTCCCCTTCGTTCGGGAGAACTGGTTCGAGGCTGTCCGCACCCGTGGTGCACTGGACGTGGAATGTCGCGGGTGCCTTGCGGATGGAAGCTACCGCTGGTTCCGGAGCCGGGCGATCCCGCGTTTTGCCGAGGACGGCACGGTGATCCGCTGGTACGGAACGGTCGAGGACATCCACGACCGCAAGGTCGCCGAGGAGCAGCTGCACCGGGCCGCATACCACGACGACCTCACCGGCCTCGCCAACCGGCGGTTCTTTCGCGAGCGCCTCAAGCACGCCCTGGACGGGGTTTCTGACGATTCACGGGCCGTCGGCCTCCTGGTCATGGATCTCGACCATCTCAAGCAGATCAACGACCGGTTCGGCCACGATGCCGGCGACGATCTCCTGAAGGAATTCGCCCAGCGTTTGCGCGATGGGGTGGCGAGCACCGATGTGGTGGCCCGCCTGGGTGGCGACGAGTTTGCCGTGATCCTGTCCGACGTCGCCGGCGAGGAGGAGGTTGCCGAGATCGCCCGGACGATCCTGTCACGGATGCAGGAGCCGCTGAAGCGGAGCGGGAAGGCACTCGATTGCCGCACCAGCATCGGCGGTGCCGTCGCATGCGGGGCCGGAACCAGCCCCGAAGATCTCCAGAAGCAGGCGGATCTGGCGCTCTATCACAGCAAGAGCTCCGGGCGCGGCGCGTTCAAGATGTTTATTCCGGCCCTGCGCCAGGAGGCGCAGCGGACGGCCTCGGCCCTGGAGGTGGCAGCGAAAGCGATCGAATCCGGTTGGATCATGCCGTTCTACCAGCCCAAGGTGGTGCTGGCCTCCGGCGCTCTTGGCGGCTTCGAGGCCCTGTTGCGCTGGCAGCACCCGCGCGGCGGCATCCAATCGCCCGAAAAGATCGCCCCGGCTTTCAACGACACCGAACTCGGCACCGCCATCGGCGAACGCATGCGCTCCTGCGTATTGTCCGACATGCGCGGCTGGCTCGATGCCGGGCTGAGCATCGGGCGCATCGCCATCAATGCGTCGGCGGCCGAGTTCCGGCGCGACGATTATGCCGAACGGGTGCTCGAGGAGCTGAGGCGAACAGGCGTGCCGGCGCGCTACCTTGAGGTGGAAGTCACCGAGAGCGTATTCCTCGGGTCCAGCACCCAGCTGGTCGAGCGGGCCCTGCGCACGTTGAGCGCCGAGGGCGTCACCATTGCGCTGGACGATTTCGGCACGGGCTATGCCTCCCTGTCCCATCTCAAGCGCTTTCCGGTGAACACGCTCAAGATCGATCGCAGCTTCGTGCAGGGCCTGGAATCGGACGCGGGGGACGCGGCCATCGTGAAGGCCGTGCTGAGCCTCGGACACAATCTCGACATCGAGGTGGTGGCGGAAGGCGTCGAGACGGCGTTCCAATCCTCTCTCCTGCAGCGCATGAGCTGCGACCTGGTCCAGGGCTACCATTTCGGACGCCCGATGCCGGCGAGCGACGTGCCCTCCTTCATCATTTCATGGCAGGGGGCGTGACCCCGAATCATTCCGGCACCTCGTCATAGGACAGGGCCCAGCCGGAACCGGTGAAGCAGGACCGTCCCGGCGGAGCGCTCTGCCGCCAGATCAGGCTGCGTACGAACTCCATGCCGCCGCTCTCGAAGGCGGCCTGCAGCGCCTGCCTGTCTTCCCCCGGCTGCGACAGACACCCTTCCGCGCAGACGAAGGACACGTGGCCGAGCCATTGCACGGCAAGGCCGGCGCTCTTGCGCGTCACGCACAACCCCGCGCCGTGAAGCGAGTGCGTGCCTCCCCAGGGGCTCTTCTTCGGCCGCGGAACGCCGAGGGGAAAGATGAGACGTCCGTTCAGTCGCAGATGCTCGATCCAGGTCTCGGCCGGTCGCTCCACGGCGAAATTCACATAGACCGCATCCACATCCTCGCGCGGCCATTCGGCCCCGTCCCCCTGCACGACGGTGACGTTGGGCAGGTCAGCCAGATTCGTCCGCGCGCGCTCGGCGAGAACGGAGTCGAACTCGACCGCGAGCACATGCCCCTGTGCTCCAACGAGATGCGCGAGCATCGCCGTGTAATAGCCCGTTCCCGCGCCGATATGGGCCACGCGCTCACCCGCACGCAGCGATAAGACGTGGAGGCAGCGGGCATGGAGGGATGGGCTGCCGTTGTTGACACCCTTGTCGGACGCGAGCGCGAAGAGCGCATCCTGATAGAGCACAACCGGGTCGTGCGAGGCCACGGTCTCGTAACCCCTTGCACCGCGCGACATCACCCACGGCGGCGCACCGAGGAAACGCTCGCGCGCAACCGCTGCGAATGCCTCTTCAAGCCTGTGATCGTCCCCGATTCCGGCAGCCGCCAGGATCTGCTTCGCATAGGCGAGCCGAATCAAGGCCAACGCGTTGTGGCTGAACACGGGACTCATCGGGCTTCCTCACATGGTGCACGGATTGTCGGCAGGATCGATGCCCGATGCAACTCAATAGCCAGGCTTCGTGCTCGGACGCGATCTTTCACGAGTGTGCGAGTGGGCAAACCTTGGCCTTGCCATCGCCATGATCGAACGGCACGAGGAGACTCCATCCCGCTGAGTTCGCTTTGTCATGATCCTGTCCCGCCGCACCCTTCTGGCCGGTCTCGCCGCATCCGGCACCGGCCTTCCCGCCTTCGCGCAATCCGGGCCGGAGCCGCAGCTCGTCCCCATCGAGCTGGTCGAGGACACGCTGAACCTGCCGTCCGCCGTGCGGCTTGGTCACAAGCATGGCGACGTGATCATGATCGAGTATTTCGATTACAACTGCCCCTGGTGCAAACGCTCGGCCGGGGACCTGCCGGCGCTCCTGAAGGCGGAGCCCGACCTCTCCTACGTGCTGGTGAATTTCGCCGTACTCGGCATCCCGTCCGTCACGGCCCACAAGGCGGCACTCGCCTATCTCCAGCTCCACGGCCCCGAGCCCTATCTCGACCTGCACCTCGCCCTGTTCCGCCTGCGCGGCGCGGTGGATGGCGGGCGGGTGCTCGCGGAAGCCGAGCGCCTCGGCGGCGACCGGAAGCGCCTGGAGGAAGCCGCCAACACGGATCGCACGGCGCAGTGGATGAAGGACACGCTCAAGCTCGGCGAGTCCCTGGGCTTCGTCGCAACCCCGTCCTTCCTGGTCGCCACGCAATCCTATGCGGGCGGCATGACGCTGGCCCAGAAGCGCGAGGCCATTGCACAGGCGAGGGGCTGATCAACCACTTCGCAAATTCATCCTCGGTGTCATTCCCGGCCGGAGCATAGCGGAGGGGAAGGGAATCCATAGGGCTGAGCGTGCCGGTGGATCCCCTTCCCGCACTTCGTGCGCCGGGGATGACACCAGGCAGCACTTCCTACCCTGGAACCAGTGGGAGAGTTGCACGATGCGACGCGAACTGGCTAAGTCCGAGGTTCATGTCGCTCATCCGCTCCTCCCTTCTGGTCGGCCTCGGCTCCATTGCGTCGCGCATCCTCGGCTTCGCGCGCGACGTGCTGTTCGCGCAGGCCCTGGGTGCCGGCCCGGTGGCGGATGCGTTTCTGGCGGCCTTCCGTCTGCCGAACCTCGTGCGTCGCATCCTCGGCGAGGGCGGGCTTAATCCGGCGCTCGTGCCGACCTTGAGCCGTCTGGGAGCGGACGAGGCAGCGGAAGCTGCAGGCGATACGCTCGGCGCCTTCGCCCTTGTGCTGCTGGTGCTCACGGGTCTCGTGGAAATCGGAGCGGGCCTTATCGCCTTCTTCCTCGCGCCGGGCCTTCACGACGATGGCGAGACGCTGGCGCTGGTCGCGCTTTATACCCGCCTGTCCTTTCCGATCGTGATCTGCGTGACGCTTGCCTCCATCGCGGCGGCCGTTCTCAACTGGCGCGGGCGCTTTACCGCGACGGCGCTTGCGCCGCTGGCGGTCAATGGCGGGCTGATCCTGGCGCTCATCGCGCTCGAGAGCGGCTTCGATCTTCCGCTCGCCCGAAAAGCCGCCTGGCTTGCCGCCGCCTCATCCCTCGCCGGCCTGATCCAGCTCGCCATCGTGGCCGTGGCACTCCTGAAAGGCGGACCCCGACTCGTGCGCTTTCGCCGACCGCGCTGGTCGCCGCTTCTGAAGAGCCTGCTCCTGGCAGGGCTGCCCGTCCTGGTAGCCAGCGGCGCGGTGCAGATCTTCTTTCTCGCCGCCACCCAGATCGCCTCGTTCTGGCCCTCCGGCGTCTCCTGGCTCTACTATGCCGAGCGGGTGATGCAGCTTCCGCTCGGCCTGATGGCGGGCCTGAGCGCAGGCCTGCTCCTGCCGGAGTTGGCCCGGCGCCACCAGGCGGGCGACACGCTCGCTCTCGTCACGGCCCAGAACCGGGCACTTGAGGTGGCGCTGCTGCTCGCCCTGCCGGCCAGCGCCGCCCTGTTCCTCCTCGCGCGTCCCATCAGCACGGTTCTCTTCGAGCGCGGCGCCTTTGAGGCGGCCGATGCCGAGGGCACCGCCCTGGTGCTCATGGCCCTCAGCCTGGGGCTTCCCTTCGCAACGGTGGGGAAGGTCCTGAGCCAGACCCTCTTCGCCCTGGGCTCCTTGAGAGCGGCACTCGCGGCGGCGGCCCTCGGCCTCGTCGTGACCGTGACCGCCTCCCTCCTCCTCGCCTGGTCGCTCGGCCAGACCGGGATTGCCCTGGGGGTCAGCCTCGGCTGCCTCGGGCATGCGGGCGCGGTGATCCTGGGTCTGCTCCGATTCGGCCTCTGGTCTCCCGGCCTGGACACCCTCAGCCGTCTCGTGCGAACCGCACTTGCTGCCCTCCTCATGAGCCTTGGGCTCCTGGGCGCTCAAAATATGCTTCCCGAGGCCGAGCCTCTCGTGCTGGCGGCTTTCTGCCTCGGCGGCCTGGTGCTTTATGCGCTTGCCGCCTTCGCGACTGGCGCCCTGACCCGCGACGATTGGGTCTCTCTCACGAAAAAATCGTCACAACCCTTGCGTCCCGACGCGGGCCTGTCATAACCCGCGCCGCAGAGAAGCATGTTCCGGAAAGGCGGGTCTTTCGCCTTCCGTCGAGACGATGCATTGAAAATTGGTTTGGGGCAGCGCGAGGATCCTTCGGCTCGCATGCATGTCCCGCGGGAGTTCAAGGCGATGGCGCAGTTCAAAGAGCTGGTATTCTCGGGCGTTCAGCCCACGGGAAACCTTCATCTCGGGAATTATCTCGGGGCCATCAAGCGCTTCGTGGCCATGCAGGAGAACTACGACTGCATCTACTGCGTCGTGGACATGCACGCGATCACCGTGCCGCAGAACCCAGCCGACCTCACCCGGCAGATCCGGGAGGTGACCGCCGCCTTCCTCGCCGCCGGCATCGACCCCAAGCGCCACATCGTCTTCAACCAGTCCCAGGTGCCCCAGCATGCGGAGCTCGCCTGGGTGTTCAACTGCGTCGCCCGTCTCGGCTGGCTCAACCGCATGACCCAGTTCAAGGACAAGGCCGGCAAGGACCGGGAGAACGCGTCGGTGGGCCTCTACGCCTACCCGAGCCTGATGGCGGCCGACATCCTGGTCTACCGCGCCACCCACGTTCCGGTGGGCGAGGACCAGAAGCAGCACCTGGAGCTCACCCGCGACATCGCCCAGAAGTTCAACAACGACTGGGCCGAGTCGATCGCGGCGCACGGCTTCGGCGAGGCGTTCTTCCCGTTGACGGAGCCCATGATCCAGGGCCCGGCCACCCGGGTGATGTCCCTGCGCGACGGTTCGAAGAAGATGTCGAAATCGGACCCCTCCGATTATTCGCGCATCAACCTCACGGACGACGCCGACACCATCGCCCAGAAGGTGCGCAAGGCGAAGACCGATCCCGAGCCTCTGCCCTCCGAGGTCGAGGGTCTGAAGGCGCGGCCCGAGGCCGAGAACCTCGTGGCGATCTATGCGGCGCTCATGGACACCACGCCGGAGGAGGTGCTGCGCCAGCATGGCGGCGCGCAGTTCTCGGGCTTCAAGGCTTCGCTGGTGGACGTGGCGGTGACGAAGCTCTCGCCGGTCGCCGACGAGATGCGCCGCCTCATGGCCGATCCCGGCCATATCGACGCGGTGCTGGCGGACGGCTCCGCGCGGGCGCGGGCGCTCGCCTCCGTAACCATGGATGCGGTGAAGGACATCGTGGGCTTCGTGCGCGCCCGCTGACCACATGGGCTGCTTAAAAGAGCGGCGTGAGACCCGCTTGCCCTTGCCCCAAAGGCAGGGCAGCATCCGGGTTCATCAGGAGAGCGTGCCGTGAGCGACAAGCGCCGATCCTACGAATCGGGCCACAGGCCGAAATTCATGGTGGTGGTCGACAAGACCCCGGAATGCGCCCGCGCGGTGCACTTCGCCTCCCGCCGCGTGGTTCGCACAGGCGCCAGCATGGTGATGCTGGCGGTCGTCGATCCACCCGACAATTTCGAGTGGATCGGCGTGGGCGAGGCCATGATCGAGGAGGCGAGCGAGGAAGCCCAGAAGCTCCTCGATGCTGCTGCCCGCGAAGCCCGCAATGCGGCCGGTGTCGAGCCCGAGCAGGTGATCCGCGTCGGCACCCGGGCGGACGAGATCATGAAGCTGATCCAGGAGGACGAGGACATCTCCTTCCTGGTGCTCGCCGCCGGCAGTGCCAAGGAAGGGCCGGGCCCTCTCGTCTCCACCCTTGGCGGACGCGCCGCCGCCTCCTTCCCGGTCCCCATCGTGATCGTGCCCGGGAGCCTGTCGGACGAGCAGATCGACGCGCTGGCGGGGTAATCAGCGACTTCTCAGCCCGGATGCCGCTCCCGCAGCCCCGCATGGCGGTCCCGGATTGCTTCTCCTCTTGGAATTCGACCCGATTCGATCCACATTGGGACAGGAATCTGTTAGAATAATTCTAAATCCCCCGCTCGGCCGGCCTTGAACCGGCGCAGAGGACCCAAAAGCCATGTTCATCCAGACTGAAGCGACTCCCAATCCGGCTACCCTGAAGTTCCTGCCCGGCCGCGTGGTCATGCCCGAAGGCACGTTCGAGGCGAAGACCCCCGAGCAGGGCGAAGTCTCGCCGCTGGCCCAGCGCCTCTTTGCCGTGCCGGGCGTCACCGGCGTGTTCTTCGGCTACGACTTCGTCACCGTCACCAAGGCGGATGGCGAGTGGCAGCACCTGAAGCCTGCGATCCTCGGGGCGATCATGGAGCATTTCATGACCGGCGCGCCGCTCTTCGCCAACGGCTATGGCGCCACGCAGGAGGACGGCGAGGAGTTCTTCGACGATGCGGACGCCGCCACCGTCGAGACCATCAAGGAACTGCTCGAGACCCGCATCCGCCCGGCCGTGGCCGGCGACGGCGGCGACATCACCTTCCGGGGCTTCAAGGACGGCACGGTCTATCTCGTGATGAAGGGCGCCTGCTCGGGCTGCCCATCCTCCACCGCCACCCTACGCCACGGCATCCAGAACCTGCTGCGCCACTTCCTGCCGGACGTGCGCGAGGTGCAGGCCGTCTAAGGATCGGTCGATTCCAACCTGTTTTTGCGACCGAAGCGCGGCTCCTGCAGCCGCGCTTTTCGTTTGATCAGAGCTTTGGGTTCTTCCTTGGATCTGCATAGGCTCAAAATTACAGGGAAGCCACAAACCGGGTTCCCACTCCTCCCGGTCATGCTCTAAAGAAACGGCACGACCTGACGGAGACTGACGTTGCGCGTCCTTGCCATCGATACCGCCCTCGGCGCCTGCTCGGCCTGCATCGTCCAGGCCGGCGAGACCGTGCCCCTGGCGGCCGACACCATCCCCATGGAGCGCGGCCATGCGGAGGCCTTGATGCCGCTCCTCGACCGCCTCTCCGCCCAGGTGGACGGCGGTTTCGAGAGTCTCGACCGGGTCGCCGTGACGGTCGGTCCCGGCAGTTATACGGGCCTGAGGGTCGGCATCAGCGCGGCCCGCGGCATCGGCCTGGCGGCCGGCATTCCGGTTGTGGGCGTCGCCACCCTGTCGGCGTTCCTGGCGCCGCTCATGACCGGCGACAGACGCGGGCTTTTTACCGCCGCCATCGACGCCAAGCACGGCCACCTCTACATCCAGGCTATCGCGCCGGGCGGGCGCACCATCATCCCGCCGGGGCTGATGACCTACCGCGACGCGATGCGGCTTCTCGGCTCGGGGCCGATCATCGTGGCCGGATCGGCCGCCCCCATGCTGGCCGCCGAGGCCCGGGTTCAGGGAGTCGAGGCGCATATCAGCGATGTGTCGGCCTTCCCCGACATCGCCTGGGTGGCGCGCCTCGGGGCGCTCGCCGACCCGGCCCAAGCCCTGCCGAAGCCGCTTTATCTGCGCGATCCCGACGCCAAGCCGCAGGACGGGGCGCGAATCGCCAGGCAGTAAGAATTCTCGCCATGAGCATTCTCGATCGCTTCCTCCATCCGCCTGCGCCCCATGTGGAGCCTGTCGGCACCGAGGCCGCCGCACGACTCGCGGCGATCCACGCCTCGGCCTTCCCGCGGCCGTGGAGCACCCTCGATTTCGAGCGCCTGCTCGGAGAGCGCAGTGTCATGGCGGACGGGCTTTTCCTCGGCCGCACCACCAAGCCGTCGGGTTTCATCCTGTCGCGGACCGTGCTGGACGAGGCGGAGATCATCACGGTGGCCATCGTCCCTGAGGCGCGGGGGAAGGGCCAGGCGCGCGCCCTGCTCACCCACCATCTCGACGCTCTGTCCCGTCGCGGCGTCGCCCGCGTGCATCTGGAGGTCGAGGAGGGGAACGGGCCGGCCATCGCCCTCTACCGCCGCGCCGGGTTTCGCGAGACCGGACGGCGGGAGGGCTATTACCACAAGGCCGATGGCACGCGGGCTTCGGCGCTGACCATGGCCCTGGACCTATAGCCCGCTTCGTTTCTGTCCCGTATAAGGCTGCCCAAGGAGACCTTTCAGCCTTGGCCACACGCAACAGCACATCCGCCAGAACGCGCCGGTCGGACGCCATCGAGCGCGCCTGCCGCGAGAAGGGCCTTCGCATGACGGGGCAGCGCAAGATCATCGCGCAGGTGCTCGATTCGGCCGAGGACCACCCGGATGTGGTGGAACTGCATCGGCGCGCGGCACAGGTCGACGACCGCATCTCGCTTTCCACGGTCTATCGCACGGTGAAGTTGTTCGAGA
Source organism: Microvirga lupini (assembly GCF_014191055.1). Classification (GTDB taxonomy): domain Bacteria; phylum Pseudomonadota; class Alphaproteobacteria; order Rhizobiales; family Beijerinckiaceae; genus Microvirga; species Microvirga lupini_A. The sequence goes on along the minus strand of NZ_JACHWB010000007.1, from coordinate 87,754 downwards.
CCGAAGGCATTCTGGAGCGGCTCGATTTCCGCGACGGACGCTCGCGCTATGAGCAGGCCGCCCGTGAGCACCACGACCACCTGATCAATCTCGAGACCGGCGACGTGATCGAGTTCCGCTCCGAGGAGATCGAAGCGCTCCAGAACCAGATCGCCAGACGCCTCGGCTACAAGGTGGTCTACCACCGGCTCGAACTCTATGCGGTACCGCTGGACAAGGACGACGCGTGACGACACTCGCCGTCGCCTTCAGGCTGGCGCTGCTCGGTCTGTGCAGCCTTGTGCTCGTGCCCCTGCAGATGCTGGCCCTGCGCCTCGGCTGGTCGGCCACCCTGCACGTGCTGCCCGTGTGGTTTCACCGGGCGCTTCTTAAAATCTTCAACGTGCGGGTGATCGAGCGGGGCACGCCGCCCGGCCGGGCGGCGACCATCGTGGTGTCGAACCACGTCTCGTGGCTCGACATTCCGGTGATCGGGTCGCTCCATCCGCTCTCCTTCATCGCGAAATCCGAGATCGAGGGCTGGCCCGTGGTAGGCTCTATGGCAAGGCTCCAGCGCTCCGTCTTCATCGACCGCCAGCGCCGCAAGGCGACGGCCGAGGTCAACGACACGTTGGCCCACCGGCTGGTGAAGGGCGAGGTGATCGTGCTGTTCGCCGAAGGCACCACGGGCGACGGCAACCGGCTCCTGCCCTTCCGCTCCTCCCTGGTGGGCGCGGCCCAGACCGCGCTCATGCATGACAGCGTCGAGCGCGTGCTCCTGCAGCCGCTCGCCATCACCTACACCCATCGCCTCGGCCTGCCCGTGACCCGGCGCGACCGCCCCTTCATCGCCTGGTACGGCGACATGGAGCTCGCGCCCCATCTGAAAATGTTCATCCGGGGCATCCCGCTCGATGTGGTGGTGACCTGGGGCGAGCCGATGCCCTTCAACGGCAGCCGCAAGCAGGCGACCGCCTTCGCCGAGGCCGAGGTGCGGCGGGCGCTGAGGGCGGCGTGAGCAGGTTCATCCCCGGCGGCCCGCAGGACCGGGAAGGGGATCCACTCGCACATGCAACGCTATGGATTCCCTTCCTCTCTGCTTTCGCTCCGACCGGGAATGACACTACGACCCTCCGCTTCCTGCGCCTTTGCCTCGTCTAGCAGCCAGGCTCTGAACGCCGCGATGGCTGGCCGGTCCGCCATCGCCTCGGGGCAGACGACGTAGTAGCGGTAGGCTCCCTTCACCTGATGCGGGAAGGGCTGAACCAGGCGGCCCGCCTGGAGATAGTCGCCGATGAGGACGCTGGTCGCCAGCGCCACGCCCTGGCCGGAGGCGGCCGCCTGCAGGCAGAGATAGGTGTGAGGGAAACTCGGGCCGCGGGAGGTGTCCACACCCTCGACACCGATGGCGGCCAGCCAGCGGTCCCAGGTGGTGTAATCCGGGATGCTGTAGACGGATTCGTGCACCAGGGTGTGGTGGCGCAGATCCGCAGGCTCTCTCAAGGGACGCTTCGGATTGTTCAGCAACGATGCGCTGCACACGGCGAAGAAGAATTCCTCCATCAGCAGATCGGTGCGCAGGCCTGGATAGTTCCCCTGTCCGAAGCGGATCACCACATCCACGTCCTCGCGGGCAAAGTCGGTCAGCCGCGTGTCGACCGAGACCCGCACCTCCAGGTCAGGATGCCGCTCCTTCAATGACCCGAGCCGTGGAATGAGCCAGCCGGAGGCGAAACTCGGCATGGAACTCACCGTGATCACGTTGGCCCGGTCGGATCGCAGGGCCTGGGCCGTTGCCTCGTCGAGGCGGTCGAGGATGTCGGAGAGCGAGGCGGCGTAGCGCTCGCCCAAGGGCGTCAGCACCACGCCCCGGCTCGGCTGGCGCACGAAAAGCGGCCGCCCGAGCCAGGCTTCGAGGGATTTGACCTGCTGGCCTACGGCGCTCGCCGTGACGGCGATCTCGCCACCGGCCTTTTCGAAACTGAGATGACGGGCGGCAGCCTCGAAGGCGCGCAGAGCGTTGAGGGGCGGGAAACGACGGCGGGACATGGCAGGCCCTTGAGGTGCTTTGCCCAAGATTTGCTTGGGCTAAACTGAAGAACTTCTCGTTTGCTTATAACCTATCACAGGAGCACATTTCTCTCCAGTAAAACGCCATTGAAGGAGAACCGTCATGGCGACCGGTTATGCCACAGCAAATCTTGGGTTCCACACCACCCACCGCAATCATGGGAACACGCTCATGAATCTGCTTTTGCGCTATGAGGCCTGGCTCGACCGGCGCAGGACCTCCAAGATCCTGTACGAACTCGACGACCATGCGCTGCATGATATCGGTCTGTCGCGGGCCGACGTGGAGGGCTTGAATGAGGCCTCCTGGCAGGATCATCTGCCGCCGTCCCTTGGCCGCTAAGCACAATTCGAAAGGCTTTCGATGAAGCTCTATTCCGGTCCCGTCAGCCTCTTCTCGCGTAAGGTCGAGATTGCCCTTTACGAGAAGGGGCTTGCCTTCGAGCGCATCGAGGTCGCCTTCACCCAGACCAGGGGCTACTCGCCCAAGCACCCGGACGTGCAGGCGCTCAACCCGAAGGGACAGGTTCCGGTCCTCGTCGACGGGGATCTGTCTCTCTACGATTCGACCGTGATCGTCGAATACCTGGAAGACGCTTACCCCGAGCCGGCCCTCTACCCTGCCGATCCCCGGGAGCGCGCCCGTTGCCGCCTTTTCGATCTCTTCGCCGACGAGGTGATGCTGGCCCCCTTGCGCTTCCTCATGCACCGGACCGAGCCGAAGCCGGAGGATCTTGAGCGCTGGGAGGCCAAGGAGCTGAAGGCCCGCGAGGCCGAGCCTGTGCTGGCCGACCACTTCACCACGCTCGACCGTCAGCTCCAGGGCCGGAATTATCTCTGCGGAGCGTTTTCCGCCGCGGATATCGCAGTGTTCATGACGGTGTTCTGGACGCGGCGCCTCGCTGGGCCTTCGTTAAGGGGGTATGAGAACCTAGCCGGCTGGTATGAGCGGCTGAGCAGCCGACCAGCCTTCGCGAAAGTCGTGTCCGAAATCCTCGCAGCGGACGCGGAATTGTCAGCCCCGGTCGAGGGTGCTTTCCGGGAGTAGAGCCTTGGTGTCATTCCCGGCCGGAGCGCAGCGGAGGGGAAGGGAAGCCACGATCAAGCGCCGGGCTATGGATCCCCTTCCCTCGCCTGCGGCTCGCCGGGGATGACACAGGGCATTAAAATCCTTGAGCCAAACGGCCGCTATTCTCTTGCACGCATAAAAGGCTTAAAAGGGCGCTCATCTTCGCCCGCCCGATTGCAAGCAGAACAGGCCGACCTCGTGAAAAAAGTCTTCGTCAAATCCTATGGCTGCCAGATGAACGTCTATGACGCCGAGCGCATGGCCGACATGCTGGCCAGCGAGGGCTACAGCGAAACCAAGGCCATGGAGGAGGCGGACCTCGTCATCCTCAACACCTGCCATATCCGCGAGAAGGCCGCCGAAAAGGTCTATTCCGAGCTTGGCCGGGTGCGCGAACTGAAAAAGGAGCGCGAGGCTGCAGGCTACGAGACCAAGATCGTGGTGGCGGGCTGCGTCGCCCAGGCGGAAGGCAAGGAGATCCTGCGCCGGGCGCCCGCCGTCGACGTGGTGGTGGGCCCCCAGAACTATCACAACCTGCCGAGCCTCTTGAATAAGCCGCGCTCCGAGCGCGTGGTCGACACGGAATTCCCGGTCGAGGACAAGTTCGACCATCTGCCCAAGCCCTCCAAGGCGGCGATCCGGAACCGGGGCGTGTCCGCCTTCCTCACCATCCAGGAAGGCTGCGACAAGTTCTGCACCTTCTGCGTGGTGCCCTATACCCGCGGGGCCGAGGTCTCCCGTCCCGTGGCCAAGATCGTGGATGAAGCCTTGCGGCTCGCCGATGCGGGCGTGCGCGAGCTGACCCTGATCGGCCAGAACGTGAACGCCTATCACGGCGAGGGACCTGACGGCGCCGTGTGGTCGCTCGGACGGCTGCTGCACCGCCTCGCCGAGATCCCCGGAATCGCACGGCTGCGCTATACCACCAGCCACCCGCGCGATATGGACGATGAACTGATCGCCGCCCACCGCGACCTGCCGGCAGTGATGCCCTACCTGCACCTGCCCGTGCAGTCCGGTTCCGACCGCATCCTCGACGTCATGAACCGCAAGCACACGGGCGACGAGTACCGCCGCCTGATCGAGCGCATCCGCAAGGCGCAGCCCGATCTGGCGCTCTCCTCCGACTTCATCGTGGGTTTCCCCGGCGAGACGGATGCGGAGTTCGAGGACACCATGCGGCTCATCGCCGATGTGGGCTTTGCCAGCTCCTTCTCGTTCAAGTACAGCCCGCGCCCCGGAACGCCAGCGGCCGATATCGAAACCCAGGTTTCCGAGGCCGTGAAGGCCGAGCGTCTGGCGCGGCTGCAGAATCTGCTGGAAATCCAAAGACAGGCCTTCAACCACGGAACCGTGGGACGGACCCTCGACGTTCTCTTGGAGAAGCCGGGTCGTCACCCGGGCCAGATGGCCGGCAAGTCGCCTTATCTGCAGCCCGTGCAGTTCGAGAGCGATCGCCATGCCATCGGCGAGATCGTGACGGTGCGGATTATTCAAGCAGGCTCGAACAGCCTGTTCGGGGAAATATCCGAGCCCGGCAACCAGGCCGCGGCCTAGATCCTTTCCCTGCGAGACCCCATATTCGTCCGTCGCCACACCGGCAGCGGATCATCAGAGGAGAGGCATTTGAGCCCAGCGGACAACGCGACCGCACGTGCACAAAAGGGACGTAACCCCAGCGGCTTGCATCCCGGCGTCGTCGAAGAGGCCGAAATCATCCTCACCTTCGACGACAATCGCCTCGCCAGCCTCGTTTTCGGACAATACGACCAGAACCTCGCCCATCTGGAGCGGCGCCTCGACGTAACGGCCATCGCCAACGGCAACCGGGTCACCGTGAAGGGTACGCCGGAAGCCTCCGAGATGGCCCGGCGCGTGCTGGAAGGCCTCTACGAGCGCGCCCGCCAGGGCGGAGCCCTCGGCACCGGCGACGTAGACGGCGCCATCGAGGAGAGCACCCTCCAGGGCAGTCTCTTCCCGGCTGCCGAGGAGCAGCCCGCTCCGGGACTGACCGCCTTCGATCAGATTTCCACGCGCCGGCGCGGGCCGGTGCGTGCCCGCAACGCCTCGCAGAACACCTATATCAAGGCGCTTAAGACCAACGAGCTCGTCTTCGCCGAAGGCCCGGCCGGCACCGGCAAGACCTGGCTGGCCGTGGGCTATGCGGTGTCGCTGCTCGAAGCAGGCCAAGTCGACCGCCTGATCATCTCGCGGCCTGCCGTGGAAGCGGGCGAGCGCCTCGGCTTCCTGCCCGGCGACATGCGCGAGAAGGTCGATCCGTATCTGCGCCCGATCTACGATGCGCTCTACGACTTCATGGAAGCGCGCCATGTGGACCGGGGCCTGCAGACCGGCATGATCGAGATCGCGCCGCTCGCCTTCATGCGCGGACGCACGCTGACCAACGCCCTGGTCCTGCTGGACGAAGCCCAGAACACCACGTCGATGCAGATGAAGATGTTCCTGACCCGTCTCGGCGAGGGCTCGCGGATGATCATCACCGGGGACCCGACACAGATCGACCTGCCGCCGGGGCAGAAATCCGGGCTCGTCGAGGCTACGCGTATCCTGAACGGGGTGGAAGGCATCGCCCGCGTGACCTTCAAGGAGGCGGACGTGGTGCGCCACGATCTCGTGCGCCGCATCGTGACTGCCTACGACAAGGCTGCCCGCGAAGCGCCGCCGGAACCGCCGCGCCAGGATTATCGGGACCGCCGGCCGTGATCACCCTCGACATCATGATCGAGGCGGGGGACTGGAACCGCCTCGAAGACGCGGAGGCCCTGGCCCAGAAGGCCGCCGAGGCCGCGCTTGCCGTCACCTACGAGGCGGATGGCGCGTTCGAGGCCAGCGTCATGCTCACCGACGACGCCCAGATCCGGGAATTGAACCGCACCTGGCGGAGCAAGGACAAGCCCACCAACGTGCTGTCTTTCCCCTCCCCCGAGCAGCCTGGTGCGACAGGCCCTCGCTATTTGGGCGATATTGCTCTAGCGTACGAAACGCTGGTGCGTGAGTCCGAGGAGGAATCCAAGGAGCTCGCGCATCATTTTGCCCATTTGATCGTCCATGGAGTCCTGCATCTCCTCGGCTACGACCACGAGGTCGAGGCGGAGGCGGAGATCATGGAAGGTCTTGAGGTCAAGGCGCTTGCCACCCTCGGCATCGCCGATCCCTATCGCGATATGGCAGCTTGAACGGCTGACAACCCAGAGCAATGAACGAAGATCGAAGTCGTAGCGAACGCCCTGTCCGAACCCTCACCGAGACAGACGACACACGCGACCATTGGTACGACCGGGTTCTGACCCGGCTGGGCCTGAAATCCCGCGAATCCATCCGCCATGATCTTGAGGATGTTCTCGCGGAAACCGTCGAGGACACGGACTTCTCGCCCCAGGAGCGGGCGATGCTCAAGAACGTGCTGTCCTTCCACCGGATCCGGGTGGAGGACGTGATGGTGCCCCGCGCCGACATCGTGGCGGTGGCGGCCGAGACCAATCTCGGGGAGCTGCTCAGCCTGTTCCGTACGGCCGGTCACTCGCGCCTGCCGGTCTATGGCGAGACGCTCGACGATCCCAAGGGCATGGTCCACATCCGGGACTTCCTCGACTTCATCGCCATGCGGGCCGATGGCGGCGCCTCGGAAGCCGGCGCCGGTGACGAGGCGGCTGCGCCGAGCCTCGGACAGATCGACCTGTCGATGATGCTGGCCTCCGCCAATATCCTGCGCCCGGTGCTGTTCGTGCCGCGCTCCATGCCGGCCATCGACCTCCTGGTGCGAATGCAGGCGACGCGCACCCACATGGCCCTCGTCATTGACGAATACGGCGGCACCGATGGTCTCGTGTCCATCGAGGATCTCGTCGAGATGGTGGTGGGCGACATCGAGGATGAGCACGACGAGGATGCGACGCTCACGATCACCCAGGCCGCCGACGGCACCACCATCGCCGATGCCCGCGCGAGCCTCGACGAGGTCAAGGAGACGCTCGGCGTCGACCTCACCGAGGAGGAGGGCGCCGAGGACATCGACACGATCGGCGGCTTCATCGTGACGCTCGCCGGCCGCGTGCCATCCCGCAGCGAAGTGATCGTCGGTCCGGCCGGCCTCGAATTCGAGGTTCTGGACGCCGACCCCCGGCGCGTGAAGCGGCTTCGCATCCATCGCCGCGCCGTGGCCTCGACAGAAGTGGAAATCACCGAGGGCAAACCGGTCGCCGCGCGCCCTGAAAGCGCTGCCGCCGAATGATCCTGCTGGCAAAGCGCACCAGCCTCCTGCGAGGCTGGCGCCGATGGCTTGCGGCCTTCGCGGCTGGCGCGACTGGCGCGTTGGCCATGCCGCCCTTCGGATTCCTGCCGGCGCTTGTTCTATCTTTGGTACCAGCCATCTGGCTCCTCGACGGAACCATGAAGGAGGGGCCGTCCCGCTGGGCTCCCCTCAAGGCCGCGGCCCTGCTGGGCTGGTTCTGGGGCTTCGGCACTTTCGTTGCCGGGCTCTGGTGGCTCGGCGCGGCTTTTCTGGTCGAGGCCGATCAGTTCGCCTGGGCCATGCCCTTCGGGGTCCTGGGCCTGCCGGCGCTTCTGGCCTTCTTCCCCGCCTTCGGCTTTGCGCTCGCCCGCCTGCTCTGGCTGCCTGACGCCCGGCGCATCCTGGCCTTCGCGCTCGGCGTCACCGTGGCCGAGTGGTTGCGTGGCCATCTCTTCACCGGCTTTCCCTGGAACAGTCCGGGCATGGCGCTCGGCCAGAATCTCTGGCTGATGCAGACCGCCTCCCTGGTCGGCCTCTATGGATTGACCTTTCTGAGCCTCTGCATCGGCGCGGCTCCGGCTGTCCTGGCCAGCGGACAGACAACCCGCGCCCGCTGGATGGCGCCGGTTCTCGCAGCCGTGCTGCTTCTGGGCCTCGCCGGCTTCGGCTTCTGGCGTGTGCCGGCGGAGGCTTCCGCCAGTGTGCCCGATGTCCGCCTGCGCATCATGCAGCCGAACCTGCCCCAGGACGCCAAGTTCAACCCGCGCAACCGCGACGCCATCATGCGGCATTACCTGTCCTTGAGTGCGAGACCGGCCCGCGATGGGGCTGCACCGACGCACATCGTATGGCCCGAATCGGCCTTTCCGTTCCTCCTCCATCGGGATGCGGGCTCGCTCGCCCAGATTGCTGCCCTCCTTGAGCCCGGCTCCGTCCTGATCACAGGAGCGGCCCGCATGGATGAACCACTGCCCGGCGAGGCGGTGGGCAAGTTCTACAACGCCATCCAGGTGATCGACGATCGGGGCACGATCCTCGGCTCCTACGACAAGGTGCATCTGGTGCCGTTCGGCGAGTACGTGCCGAAGGTGCTCGATGCCGTGATCCGGGCGGTGGGTCTGCGCCAGTTCGTGCATATCCCGGGTGGGTTCGAGCCCGCCGGGAAGCGCATGACGCTATCCATCCCCGGTCTGCCGCCGGTGGCCGCCACGGTCTGCTACGAAGCCATCTTTCCGGGAGAGATTCTGAGCGATGGCCCTCGCCCCAATCTCATATTGAATGTGACCAACGATGCCTGGTTCGGTGAGACTCCGGGCCCCTACCAGCACTTTGCTCAAGCCCGCCTGCGCGCCGTCGAGGAAGCACTGCCTTTGGTGCGCGCCGCCAACACGGGGATCTCGGCCATTGTCGATCCTTTCGGCCGCATAGTGGATCGCATTCCACTCTCAGTTGAAGGCATTCTAGATTCAACTCTTCCAGTTGCGGAACCTGCCACTGTTTACAGCAAATGGGGCAAGTTTTCTTTGACGGTTACGCTTGTCATCTGCTTAATGCTGCTGGTTGTACGTCGTGGGCGCCATTCAACTTTTCCTTAAGTAACCCATGACCTTGCGTGACAGTGAATCCGGTAAGGAAGTGGGGCCAATGAAGAAATCGACGGGCTCTATCGACAAGGAAGTGGGAAGCCGCGTGCGCATGCGCCGCGTGTCTATCGGGATGAGCCAGGAGAAGCTTGGCGACATGCTCGGCCTGACCTTTCAGCAGGTTCAGAAATACGAGAAAGGCATGAACCGGATCAGCGTCGCTCGTCTGATCGAGATCGCGAAGATCCTCGGGGTCGACATTCATTTCTTTCTCAACGGCATCGAGAGCACGAAGCCTACACCCGGTTTTGCCGAGGAGAACCCACCCACTTACGTGGCAGACATGATGTCGACCCCGGAGGGCCTGCAGCTCGTCCGGAATTTCACGGGTATCAAGAACCCCAAAGTCCGCAAAAGCATCGTCCAGCTTGTCGCGTCCCTCGCCGTCCAAGAAGAGGTAGAGCGTTCGTCATAAAGAACACGTTCGCTTGACCTTTCTCGAAGCCTGCGGCATGAGCATGGTTTCAGACCTGCGGGGATCCGCAGGCTCCGCCTTCTCTATTGCCTGAAGGAATTCCGTCGTGCGGCGTTCGAGCTATCTTTTCACCAGCGAATCTGTGTCCGAGGGGCATCCGGACAAGGTCTGCGACCGGATCTCCGATGCCGTCGTCGATGCCTATCTGGCCGCAGAGCCGGAAGCCCGCGTCGCCTGCGAGACCCTCGCCACCACCAACCGCGTGGTCATCGCCGGCGAGGTGCGCGGCCCTGATTCCATCACCAAGGACACGGTGATCGGGCTTGCCCGCGAGGCCATCAAGGACATCGGCTACGAGCAGGCAGGCTTCCACTGGAAGAATGCCGAGATCGACGTGTACCTGCACGCCCAGTCGGCTCACATCGCCCAGGGCGTCGATGCCTCCGGCAACAAGGACGAGGGCGCGGGCGACCAGGGCATCATGTTCGGCTATGCCTGCACCGAAACGCCCGACCTCATGCCGGCGCCGATCTACTACGCCCACAAGATCCTCGAGAACCTGACCGCGGCCCGCAAGGCCAAGCAGGGCGATGCCGCCAAGCTCGGCCCCGATGCCAAGAGCCAGGTCACCGTTCGCTACGAGAACGGCAAGCCGGTTGCCGCCACGCAGATCGTTCTCTCGACGCAGCACCTCGACGAGAGCCTCTCGTCGGACGACGTGCGCAAGATCGTCGAGCCCTATATCCGCCAGACCCTGCCGGAAGGCTGGATCTCGGCTGACACCATCTGGCACGTGAACCCCACGGGCAAGTTCGTGATCGGCGGCCCCGACGGCGATTGCGGCCTCACCGGCCGCAAGATCATCGTCGACACCTATGGCGGCGCGGCTCCCCACGGCGGCGGCGCCTTCTCCGGCAAGGATCCGACCAAGGTGGACCGCTCGGCGGCCTACGCGGCCCGCTATCTGGCCAAGAACGTGGTGGCGGCCGGTCTCGCCGACAACTGCACCCTCCAGCTCTCCTACGCCATCGGCGTGGCGAAGCCCCTGTCGATCTACGTGGACCTGCACGGCACCGGCAAGGTGGACGAGGGCAAGCTCGAGGCCGTGCTCATGGACGCCATGGACCTTTCGCCCCGCGGCATCCGCACGCATCTCGGCCTCAACCGGCCCATCTATGCCCGCACTTCCGCCTATGGCCATTTCGGCCGCAAGCCGGATGCGGACGGTGGCTTCTCCTGGGAGCGCACGGACCTCGCCGACAAGCTCAAGGCGGCGTTCCGCTAGGAGGAGCGTCGACGGGCCGGCGACAATTCGGCCACTGTAAGCCTCATCAGAGAGAGCCGGTTCCCCGGAAGGAGGGCCGGCTCTAAATGCATGGTCCTGCACGAAAGCGCCGTGCTGTTTTCAGGAGCATTTGTCCCATGAGCGAAGCCTCGGAACGCGCCGGTGCCTTCTTCGGTCGCCGGAAAGGCAAGAAGCTTCGCGCCGGACAGGACGATCTCGTTCAGAACCTGCTGCCCGCGATCCGCGTGGTCCCGGGCAGCGACCCCGCGGGCCAGTTCCCGAACCGCCAGGCGTGCGAAACCTGGCTCGAGATCGGCTTCGGCGGTGGCGAGCATCTCGCGGCGCAAGCCCGCGCCCATCGGGACGTGAACATCATCGGCTGCGAGCCCTTCGTGAACGGCATGGCCAAGCTCCTGGCCGTGATCGAGCACGAGCATCTCGACAATGTCCGGGTCTGGGACGAAGACGTCACCGATCTGCTGCCGAGTCTGCCCGACGCCTCGTTCGACCGGGTCTACATCCTCTATCCCGATCCCTGGCCCAAGCGCCGGCAGCGCAAGCGCCGCCTCGTCTCCGACGAGACTTTGGAGATGCTCGCCCGCGTGATGAAGCCGGGCGCCGAGCTGCGCTTTGCCAGCGATATCGACGATTATATCGGCTGGGTGCTCGCCCGGATCCTGCGCTCCCCGCATTTCCGCTGGACCGCCACCCGGGCCGACGACTGGCGCAAGCCCTATGAAGGCTGGCCGGGCACCCGCTACGAGGCCAAGGCCATCCGCGAAGGCCGCGTACCGAGTTACCTGACCTTCGTACGGGTCTAGTCGTCAGACAGCCGCCTGAGCCACGCGCTCGTCGCTCACCACCCGACCATCGACGAGATGGATGCGCCGGTCCACGCGCGCCGCGATGTCCATGTCGTGCGTGACGGCAATCACCGTCTTGCCGCGCTTCTTCACGAGGTCGCGCAGGATCTGGAACACCTGCTCGGAACTCTTGCTGTCGAGGCTGCCCGTCGGCTCGTCGGCCAGCACCACATGGGGATCGTTGGCGAGCGCACGGGCGACGGCCACGCGCTGGCGCTGGCCGCCGGAGAGCTGGTCCGGGCGCTTGTCGAGATGCCCCGCAAGGCCGAGCTCCTCCAGCAGGCTCGCGGCGCGCTCGCGCATGGCCGTGGAGGACAGGCGTCCCGCCTTGCGCATGGGCAGCATCACGTTCTCCAGCACTGAGAATTCCGGCAGGAGAAAGTGAAACTGGAACACGAAGCCCAGCATCTCGAGCCGCAGGTGGGCGAGAGCATCGTCATTCAGCGACGACGTATCCTGCCCGGCGATCCTCAAATGCCCGCTCGTCGGACGGTCGAGGAGCCCGAGCAGGTAGAGCAGCGACGACTTGCCCGAGCCGGACGGGCCGGTAATGGCGATGAACTCGTGCTCGTCCACACTCAGCGACACGTCCCGCACGAGGGTCACCGGCACGGTGGCGGGCAGGACGCGGGTGAGATGATCGGCTTCGATGAGAAGGCTCATGTGGCCCCCCGGATGATGTCGACCGGGTTGAGCCGCGCTGCCTGCCGGGCCGGAAGATAGCCGGCGACCCCCGACGAGATCAGCGCGAAGGCCGACGCGATGGCGTAGTGCCAGGGGCTCCAGAACAGCGGCAGGTTGGTCATCTCGCGCCCGATGGCGGCGCCCGAGACCTTGAACTCCACCTGGGACAGGACAAAGCACAGCACAAAGCCGATAAGCCAGCCCACCAGCGAGCCGGCCAGCCCCAAGGCCAATCCTTCGAGGAGGAACAGTCGGCGCATGTTGCCTTGGGTGAAGCCGAGCGACTTCAGGATGGCGATGTCGCGCGCCTTCTCGTGAGTAATGGTAGAGATGATGTTGAAGATGCCGAAGCCTGCCACCAGCAGGATCGCGCCCACCACCGTGTACATGACCACGTTGCGGACCACGAGCGCCTCCAGAAGCGATTCGTTCGCCTCCTGCCAGGGCACAGCCTTGTAGCCGAGTTCGGCCTCCGCCTGGCGGGCGACACGGGGTGCGGCTTCCGGATCGTCCAGGCGCAGGCGGATGTCGTTGATGGCGTTGGGACGCTCGGAGAGGATCTGGGCGCTTTTCAGGAGCACATAGGCCTCGCCCTCGTCGCGGGCGACGTTGCCGGTGTGGAACTGCCCGACGATGCGAAAGCCCCGCGACTGCCCGGTGGGTGCGACCACCTGGATCGTGGTGCCCGTCGAGGCGCCGATCCGGCGCGCGAGCCTGTCACCGATCAGGATGTTGTTGCCTCCCGCCCGCAGGGAATCGAAGCTGCCCTCGACGAAATCGCCCGCCACCGACGAGACCCGGGCCTCGGTTTCCGGTTCGATGCCGATGATGGACACCCCCACATCGCGACCCGCATAGCGGACCACGCCCTGCGTGCGCAGGCTCTGGGCCATGCGGCCGGGCACCCAGGAGCGCAGTGAGGCGAAAGCGGCCGCCGGATTGAGGATGCCGCGCCGGTCCTCCTTGGGCCGCAGACCCTCGAACTGGGCCGCGGCGAAGAGGTCTTCCGCCGGTTGCCGGCGCGCCGTGCGGCGCTCATCCGAGATCTGCACATGCGGCATGGTGTCGACGAGCTGGGCGATGAAATCCTTCTCGGTGCCCTGCATCAGGGCCGCCATGGCGATGGAAAAGCCCACGCCGAGCGCCACACCGAGAATCGCCACGATGGTCTGGCGGCCGCGCCCGGCGATATGGGTCAGGGCGAGTTCGAGGATGAGGCGCACGCTTACCTCCCCTTTTCCGAGACCTTCGTGCCGTCCGCGAGATCGTCCGGGAAGGGCGTGATCACCCGGCCGGACTCGTTCAGGCCTTCGAGGATCTGCGTGTTGCCCGTGCCGCGGATCCCCACCTTCACGTCACGGCGCCTCGCCACGCCGTCCTCCGCCACGAAGAGGCTGGCGCCGCGAAGGGCATTGGTGGGCACGAGGAGAGCCTCGGACGCGACACGGGCGATCACATTCACCTCTACGGTCATGCCGATCCGCAGCGGCGTGTTATCCGGCAGGGCCAGGTGGATCCGGTAGGTCTTGGCCACCGGATCGCCCTTCGGGGTGATCGAGTCGACCTTCGCCTCCAGCGCCTGATCCGGAAAGGCATCGGCCTTGAGGACGGCGCGCTGCCCGACCGTGACGCGGGGGATGTCCTCCTCGTTCACCTCGGCCTCGATCTGCAGGGGCTTGGGCTCGCCCACCCAGAACAGAACCGTTCCGGGCTCGGCCACCTCCCCGACCTCCCCGTCCTGGCGCAGCACGACGCCGCTCACCGGCGCTCGCAGGACATAGGATTCGAGCCGCGTCTCCTGGCCGGCGATGAGGGCCTGGATCTGGCCGAGCTCGCTGCGGGCCCGGTCCAGAGCCTGCTCGCTCGCCACCCGCCGTTCCACGAGGGCGGCGATCCGCTCGTAATCGGACGCGTTCAGCTTCTGGCGCGCACGCAATTCGGCCAGGGTCGCCTCCGGCTGCCGGCTGTCGAGGCGGGCCAGCACGGCCCCCTTCTCCACTGCCTCGCCCTCGCAATTGCACAGCTCGATGATCCGCTCCCGCAGCAGGGGCGTCACCTTGGCCCAGGTGCGGGGCTCGACGATGCCCGTGGCATAGACGATCTCGGCGGCCTCGCCGCGCCGAGGCGACACGAGAGCCACCTCCTGCGGCCGGCTGAAGCGCCAAATGGCCGCTCCCGCCGCGAGCAGCAGCGCCAGGACAATGATGAGGCGGGACAGCTTCACGGAACGGCTCCAAGAACACCGATCCCTTATCATAAGCGAAGCGTGGCGGCGACTGACGACCTTTCCGGAGGTCCCTTGTCGTGACCGAGGGCGGTGCCCGACGGTCCTTTTGCAGGACTCTTGCTTTTTTTGACTTGAATCGCTATAAGTTCGACGTCAGCTCTGGTTGCAGCGTCAAGCTGCTGGTCAAGAGTGGGCCCCGCCGGGTCCGCTCTTTTTTATTGCCTGAATGCCGGAGCGTGCGGAGAGCCATGACAAACGAACGCGACAAGCGGCTGATTACCGAGAACGGCGTGGCAGCCCGAGTGGCGACCATCGTCGAGCCTGTGATCGAGGATCTGGGCTTCAACCTCGTGCGGGTGCGGGTCACCGGCGCGAATGGATGCACGGTGCAGATCATGGCCGAGAGGCCGGACGGCACCATGTCGGTGAGCGATTGCGAGACCGTGAGCCGGGCGATTTCGCCGGTGCTCGACCTCGAGGATCCCATCGACACGGCCTACCACCTCGAGATCTCCTCGCCGGGGATCGACCGGCCGCTCGTGCGTGAGAGCGATTTCAAGCGCTGGACCGGCTACGATGCCAAGATCGAGATGGCCGTGCCGCTCGAAGGCCGCAAGCGGTTCCGGGGTTTTCTCCGGGGCGTCGAGAACGGAAAGCTCGTTGTCGAGTTGCCGGACGTGAAGGAGGGTCTCGACCCCATCGCGCGCCTGCCCCTGACGGATCTAGGCGAGGCTCACCTCGTTCTGACCGATGACCTGATCCGTGAATCGCTGCGCCGGGGAACGGCGCCGACCACGGACGACCTTGATGAAGACACGGATGTGGTGGATGCGCCCGATGAGCCGCAGGACCCGTCCGATCAGAAGAAACCAAACTAAGGAGCGACCTCGATGGCTATCAGTGCCAACAGGCTTGAACTCTTGCAGATCGCCGATGCGGTCGCCCGCGAGAAGGTGATCGACAAGCAGATCGTTCTCGACGCCATGGCGGATGCCATCGCCAAGGCGGCCCGGTCGCGCTACGGCGCCGAGACCGACATTCATGCCGAGATCAACTCGAAGACCGGCGAGCTGCGCCTGTCCCGGCACCTCCTCGTGGTCGAGGACGGCGCGGTGGAGAACGATTCCCGCGAGATTACGCTGGCCGAGGCCCGCACCCGCCACAACCCGGCCGCTCAGGTGGGCGACGTAATCGCCGACACTCTGCCGCCCTTCGATTTCGGCCGCATCGCGGCGCAATCGGCCAAGCAGGTGATCGTCCAGAAGGTGCGCGACGCCGAGCGCGACCGCCAGTACCAGGAATACAAGGACCGCATCGGCGAGATCGTCAACGGCGCGGTCAAGCGCGTCGAGTACGGCAACGTGATCGTCGATCTTGGCCGTGGCGAGGCGATCATCCGCCGCGACGAGCTCATTCCCCGCGAGACCTTCCGCCCGGGCGACCGCATCCGCGCCTATCTCTTCGACGTGCGCCGCGAGGCCCGTGGGCCGCAGATCTTCCTGTCGCGCACCCATCCGCAGTTCATGGCCAAGCTCTTCGCGTCCGAAGTGCCGGAGATCTATGACGGCATCGTCACGGTTCAGGCCGTGGCCCGCGATCCCGGCTCCCGCGCCAAGATCGCCGTGATCTCGCGCGACTCCTCCATCGATCCGGTCGGCGCCTGCGTGGGTATGCGCGGCTCCCGCGTCCAGGCGGTGGTCGGCGAGCTTCAGGGCGAGAAGATCGACATCATCCCGTGGTCGCCCGACCAAGCGACCTTCATCGTCAACGCGCTCCAGCCTGCCGAAGTGGTCAAGGTGGTGCTCGACGAGGAGGCCGACCGCATCGAGGTGGTGGTGCCCGACGACCAGCTCTCGCTCGCCATCGGCCGCCGCGGCCAGAACGTGCGTCTGGCCTCGCAGCTCACCGGCTGGGACATCGACATCCTCACCGAGGCCGAGGAATCCGAGCGCCGTCAGAAGGAATTCGCCGAGCGCACCGAGCTGTTCATGAACGCGCTCGACGTGGACGAAGTCGTAGGCCAGCTCCTGGCCTCCGAAGGCTTCCGCTCCGTCGAGGAAATCGCCTATGTGGATGCCGGCGAAGTCGCCGCCATCGAGGGCTTCGACGAGGACACGGCCGCCGAGATCCAGAGCCGCGCGCAGGACTACCTCGCCCGCATCGAGGCCGAGAACGACGCCCGCCGCCAGGAATTGGGCGTCTCCGACGACCTGAAGGAGATCGACGGCGTCACGACCGCCATGATGGTGGCTCTGGGCGAGAACGACATCAAGAATGTCGAGGACCTGGCCGGCTGCGCCACCGACGATCTCGTCGGCTGGACGGAAGGCCGCGGTCCCGAGGCCACCCGTTACAAGGGTGCGCTCGACGGCTTCGACGTGTCCCGTGCGGACGCCGAGAACATGATCATGGCCGCCCGCGTGAAGGCGGGCTGGATCGAGCAGCCGGAAGAGATTGTTGAGACCGAGGGATCGGCCGAAGAGGCCGAGACCGAGGCTCAGCCGTCTTAAATCCGGTTATGGCAAAGCGAGGTCAGCACCCGTGCCGCGGCATGAACCGGAGCGCACCTGCATCGTCACCCGCGAGGCGAACAGCCCCGCGGGACTGATCCGCTTTGTCCTCGGGCCCGACCAGCAGGTCGTGCCCGATCTTAGGAACAAGCTGCCGGGCCGGGGGGCCTGGGTCACGGCTCGCTACGACATGGTGGAAGAGGCGGCCAAACGTCGCCTCTTCTCCCGCGCATTCAAGACCGACGCGAGGGTGCCGGAGACCCTGGCGCAGGATATCGAACGTCTTCTCCGGGACGACCTTCGCCAGGGCCTGTCGCTCGCCAACAAGGCCGGATCGGTGATCACCGGCTTCCACAAAGTCGAGTCGGCGATCACGGATAAGCCCATCGTTGCCCTTATTCATGCCGCAGAGGCGGCCGAAGATGGGCGAAGAAAATTGGCGAACCAGTTGCGAAAACGCCTCGGCGAGGCAATATCTAGCTTTCCGGTCATCCAAGAATTGTCGAATGACGAATTGGATTTGGCATTAGGCCGGTCACATGTGATACATGCTGCCCTCGTCGCGGGCGCTGGGAGCGACGGCTTTCTGAACCGCTGGCAACGTTACCGCGTCTTTCGCGGCATCGGCGCCGATCAAACTGGCCTCGGCGACGAGACCGGCGAACCCACGATTATGAAACCCGCAGGAACTGAGGCGGAATGACTGATACGAAAAACCAGGGCGACAAGACTCTTCACGTGTCGTCCAAGACGCTGTCTCTGAAGCGACCCGTCGAGCAAGGCACGGTGCGCCAAAGCTTCTCCCATGGCCGTTCCAAGTCGGTCGTGGTGGAGACGGTCAAGCGTCGCCCTGCCGTTGGCCCTGCCGGGGCCAAGGAAGACAGCAGGCCCGCGCCACAACAGGCAGCGGCCCCCGCGGCTGCGCCCAAGCCTGCGGCTCCAACGCCGAAGCCGGCTGCGCCCGCCCAGGGTGGCCGCCCGCAGCGGTCCGCTCCGAACACCCCCCGGTCTGGCGGCATGGTGCTGCAGACGCTCTCCGAGCAGGAGCGCGATGCGCGCATGAACGCGCTCGTCGACGCGCGCCGCCGCGACGAGGAAGACCGCAAGAGACAGGCCGAAGAGGCAGCCCGCCGCGCCGAGCGCGAGGCCGCCGAGGCCCAGGAGCGCGAAGCCGCCGAAGCCCGCAAGCGCGAGGAGGACGAGCGCCGCCGTCAGGACGAGGAGCGCAAGCGCCGCGCCGAGGACGAAGCCCGCCGCCGTCTCGGCGAGGAGGCTCCGCGTTCCGCTCAGGGCGCCGCTCCCGCAGCCCGCACCGGTGCTCCGCGCCAGGAAGGTGGCCGCTTCGAGGGTCCGCGCCCGGATCGTCCCCGCACGGATGGGCCGCGTCCCGCCGGCGCTCGTTCCGACGGTCCGCGCCCCAGCGGCCCGCGTTCTGATGGTCCCCGTCCGGGTGGTTTCAGCCGTCCCGGCGTCGGCACCACGGGTGGCCGTCCGCCGAGCCTCAACCATATGGCCCGCCCTGCCGCCCCGGTCGTACCCGATCCGGAAACGGCGAAGCCCCATGCCCGCACGGCTCCTCCCATGGCCGCCCGCGCTGCCCTGGTGGATGACGAGGAGGGTGCACGCACCATCCGTCGTCCCGGCGTTGCCGCGAAGCCCGCAGCCCTGCCGAAGACTCCCAAGGCTGCTCCCGGCGAGGAGAAGCGCCGTGGACGTCTGACGCTCGCCAACGCGACCTCGGGCGAAGAGGAGCGCACCCGCTCGCTCGCCGCCTTCCGGCGCCGCAATCAGCGGCTTATGGGCCACCGCCAGGTGGAACAGAAGGAAAAGATCGCCCGCGAGGTGACGATTCCGGAGACGATCACCATCCAGGAGCTCGCCAACCGCATGTCGGAGCGCGCCGTGGACGTGATCAAGTTCCTGATGAAGCAGGGACAGATGCACAAGATCACCGACGTGATCGATGCCGATACCGCGCAGCTCGTGGCGGAAGAACTCGGCCACACGGTGAAGCGCGTTGCGGAGTCGGACGTCGAGGAAGGCCTGTTCGACACCCCGGACGTGGACGAGAACCTCGTCACCCGTCCGCCGGTCGTGACCATCATGGGCCACGTCGACCACGGCAAGACCTCGCTGCTCGACGCGATCCGCAAGACCAACGTGGTGTCCGGCGAAGCCGGCGGCATCACGCAGCATATCGGCGCCTATCAGGTGACCTCGCCGCTCGGCGGCAAGATCACCTTCATCGACACGCCGGGTCACGCGGCCTTCACGGCCATGCGCGCCCGCGGCGCCAAGGTGACGGACATCGTGGTGCTGGTGGTGGCGGCCGATGACGGCGTCATGCCGCAGACCGTCGAGGCGATCAATCACGCGCAGGCGGCCGGCGTGCCCCTGATCGTGGCGATCAACAAGATCGACAAGCCCGACGCGAACCCGCAGCGGGTGCGAACCGAGCTGCTGCAGCACTCCATCGTGGTCGAGTCCATGGGCGGCGAGACCCTCGAGTTCGAGGTCTCGGCCAAGACAGGCGACGGTCTCGAGACCCTTCTCGAAGGTCTCCAGCTGCAGGCGGAAATTCTCGAGCTCAAGGCCAATGCCGAGCGCTCGGCGGAAGGAACCGTCATCGAGGCCAAGCTCGATCGCGGACGGGGGCCCGTGGCCACCGTGCTCGTGCAGCGCGGAACGCTGCGCACCGGCGACATCGTCGTGGCCGGCGCCGAGTGGGGTCGCGTGCGTGCCCTGATCAACGATCTCGGTGCCAACGTGAAGGAGGCAGGTCCCTCCGTCCCGGTCGAGGTTCTGGGCTTCAACGGCACGCCCGAGGCCGGCGACCGCGTGGCGGTGGTCGAGTCGGAGGCCCGCGCCCGCGAGGTCACCGAATACCGCACCCGCCAGAAGCGCGAGCGTCAGGCGGCCCGCATGGGTTCGGCCGGGCGCACGCTCGCCGACATGATGCACGACCTCAAGGCCGGAGCGGGCCGCAAGGAATTCCCGCTCGTGGTTCGCGCGGACGTGCAGGGCTCGGCGGAAGCGATCGTCGGTGCTCTTGAGAAGGTCGGCAACGAGGAAGTGGCCGCCCGTATCGTCCAGGCCGGCGTCGGCGGCATCTCGGAATCGGACGTCACCCTGGCGGAAGCCTCGGGCGCCATCATCCTGGCCTTCAATGTGCGTGCCCACAAGGAAGCGCGCGAGGCGGCCGAGCGTGCCGGCATCGAGATCCGCTACTACAACATCATCTACGACCTCGTGGATGACGTGAAGGCGGCGATGTCCGGACTGCTGGCTCCGACGCTCCGCGAGGAGCGGCTCGGCGAGGCGCAGATCCTCGAGGTGTTCAACGTGTCGAAGGTCGGCAAGATCGCCGGCTGCCGCGTCCTCGACGGCGTGGTCCAGCGCGGCGCCCATGTCCGCCTGATCCGCGACAACGTTGTGATCCACGAGGGCAAGCTCTCGCAGCTCAAGCGCTTCAAGGACGATGCCCGCGAGGTCACCTCGGGTCAGGAATGCGGTATGTCCTTCGAGAACTACCAGGACATGCGCGTCGGCGACCTCATCGAGTGCTACCGCGTGGAAGAGGTGAAGCGGTCGCTGTAAGCAGCCTCCGTCTTCGCCCCACCGCAATCTCTCTTCAATGTCATGGCCGGGTCGCTCCCGGCCATGACCCCTTTTGAACGATCCGGTCCAACCCCGGAGATATAACAATGGCCAAACGTTTCGAACAAACCACTGGACCCTCCCAGCGCCAGCAGCGCGTGGCCGAGCTTGTCCGCCATGCACTCGCAGAAGTTCTCTCCCGCGGCGACCTGCAGGACGATGTGCTGACGAGGAACGTTATCACGATTCCGGAAGTGCGCATGTCGCCGGATCTCAAGCTCGCTACCGCCTACATCATGCCGCTCGGCGGCAAGGATGAGGACGCGGTGCTGAAAGCTCTGGAGAAGAACAAGAAGCTGCTGCGCCAGGAGGTCGCCCGCCGGGTGAACCTGAAATTCGCCCCCGACCTGCGCTTCCGCCGCGACGAGAGCTTCGACGAGGCCGCCCGCATCGACGCGCTCCTGCGCACCGAGCGTGTGGCCCGCGACACGGGCCGATCCGGCCCCGACCTTTCCGACGACGACAACGAGCAAGAGTGATGAGCGAGGAACGCCCGCAGCGGAGGCCCCATGGGGACCGACCGAAGAAGCGCGACGTCAACGGATGGATCATTCTCGACAAGGGCGTCGGCATGACCTCGACCCATGCGGTGGCGGTGGTCAAGCGCGGCCTCTCGGCCAAGAAGGCCGGACACGCCGGCACCCTCGATCCGCTCGCCTCCGGCATCCTGCCGATTGCGCTCGGCGAAGCCACCAAGACCGTGCCCTTCGTCATGGACGGTCGCAAATCCTACGTGTTCACCGTCGCCTGGGGGGCGGAGACCACCACGGACGATACTGAGGGCGAGGTTGTCGAGCGCACGGACAGGCTGCCCGATCCGTCGGACATCGAAGACTTCCTTCCGCGCTTCACCGGGTCGATCCAGCAGGTGCCGCCGCGCTTTTCCGCCATCAAGATCGCCGGCGAGCGCGCTTATGACCTAGCGCGTGACGGGGAGGTGGTGGAGCTGCAGCCGCGCACCGTTGAGATCGACCGCCTTGCCCTCGTGCATCATGACGGCAACCGCTCGATCATCGAGGCCGATTGCGGCAAGGGCACCTATGTCCGGGCCATCGCCCGCGATCTCGGCCGGGCGCTCGGCTGTCTCGGCCATATCGCGGCGCTCCGGCGGACCCGCGTCGGCCCGTTCACGGAGCACGACGCCGTCACGGTCGACGACGTCGCCACCGATCCGGCGGCCCTGCGCCCGGTGGAGGCGGCGCTCAGCGAAATCCCATCCATCGCGGTGAGCCGCGACATGGCCGGGCGCCTCATGCGCGGCCAGTCGATCATCCTGCGCGGCCGCGAGGCGCCGCTCTCGGGGAAGGTGTACGCCACCTGCAACGGCGTGCTCATCGCCGTAGGCGACGTGGAGCGCGGCGAATTGGTGCCGCACCGGGTGTTCAATCTAGGGGCTTAGCATACCCTCACCTATCATCCCCGGAACAAGTCCGGGGATCCACGTCTTTAGCCTTCCAAAACGTGGATGGCCGGGACAAGCCCGGCCATGACGTCAGAGGAATGCAAACCTTACCGGTCGGCCTTCAGCCCCTGCGCCGAGCGCATCAGGAACTTCTGGGTGATCGGCACGATCATGTCGTAGACCGCCTGAGCGGTCTTTTCCTCTTCGCGCAGGCTCTCCTGGAGGGCCGGGATGAACTTCTGGTTCCCGGACGCCTCGGCCATGGCGATCAGCGACTTGTAGGATGCGATCTCGAAATTCTCGAAGGCATGGTTGGCGAAGGTGTTCTTGAGAACCTCATCGGCCATCGGCATATGACCGGCCGCCGCCAGGTTGGCCATGAACTGGGTGGCCATGTCCTTCAAGATCGAGCGGTCCGCCCCGAAGCTGTGCAGAGCCTCGTCGAGGCGGCGGATCTGGCCTTCCGTTTCGACGATGTGCCGGCGCAGGAGGTCGGACATCTCCGGATAGTTTTCGAACCGCTCGACCTGCCGCTCCATGAGCTGAATGGCCTGCTTCTCGAGGGCGTGGGCGTTTTCCAGCCCGGTGATGAAGATGTTCCGGATGTCTTCCGAGGACGTCAAATCGGCCATGCCTGTGGTGGCAGTCATGATATCGGTTTCCTGTGTTGGGGGTGTCTCGTTCACCAACCGTGACCTGAAAGACTTGTTCCGCCAGGGAATGGCCCAAATCGGCGCATCTTATTGCCCCGCTTGAGAAAAACGATTTTTCTGGCACTCGGGCGCATTTCGTGTATGGTGCGCCATCTTTTGGCAGGCTTTTAGCCCTGAAAGACGCGTCCGAGTTCGGACCGCGCTGGACGACATCCCGGCCCGGCCCTTCCGGATGCCCCGGACCGAAGCCCTGAAGGCCAAGGTCTCCTTATAAAACCAACCTGAAAGGACACACGATGTCGATTACGGCTGAGCGCAAGAACGCGCTTGTAAAGGAATTCGCCCAGAAGGCTGGCGATACCGGCTCCCCCGAGGTGCAGGTTGCCATTCTGACCGAGCGGATCAACAACCTGACCGGTCACTTCAAGAGCCACAACAAGGACAACCACTCCCGTCGTGGCCTCCTGAAGATGGTGTCGTCGCGCCGTTCGCTTCTCGACTACCTGAAGAAGAAGGACGAGAGCCGCTACCGCACGCTGATCGAGAAGCTCGGCATCCGCCGCTAAGCTTTTCAAACGACTTCCGTCCGGAGCCCGGCTCCGGACGGTTTCTACACCGGTCGACGATCAAGTCCCGGTGTCCTCTGAGGAGACGGCCGACGCGATGACCATGGCAGGATCGCAAGGAGCTTATGAGGTGGGCTTGCCCGCCGGCACGAGCTTCTTGCCGTCTTGCTCATGGCATCGAGCCCCCGCTCCTGCTGTCATGAAAGACGAAAAAGCATGTTCGATATTCAACGCGAAGAACTGATCTGGGCCGGCCGCAAGCTCGTGCTCGAAACGGGCAAGATGGCCCGCCAGGCCGACGGCGCCGTCGTCGCCACCTACGGTGAGACCACCGTTCTTGCCACCGTCGTGTCGGCCAAGGAGCCGAAGCCCGGTTTCGATTTCTTCCCGCTCACGGTGAACTACCAGGAGCGCACCTACGCCGCCGGCCGCATCCCGGGCGGCTATTTCAAGCGTGAAGGCCGTCCAACCGAGAAGGAGACCCTCGTCTCCCGCCTCATCGACCGCCCGATCCGCCCCCTCTTCGTCGAGGGCTACAAGAACGACACCCAGGTTGTCGTGACCGTGCTCTCGCACGATCTCGAGAACGATCCTGACATCGTCGGCATGGTTGCCGCTTCGGCTGCCCTCACCCTCTCGGGCGTGCCCTTCATGGGTCCCGTGGGCGCCGCCCGCGTCGGCTACATCGGCGGTCAGTACAAGCTGAACCCGCCGCTGCAGGAGATGGACCAGACCTCCCTCGACCTCGTGGTCGCCGGCACGGCCGACGCCGTTCTGATGGTCGAGTCCGAGGCCAAGGAACTGGCGGAAGACGTGATGCTCGGCGCCGTGATGTTCGGCCACAAGCACTTCCAGCCGGTGATCGAGGCGATCATCCGCCTTGCCGAGAAGGCCGCCAAGGAGCCGCGCGACTACCAGCCGGCCGACGTGTCCGAGGTGGAGAAGGCCGTTCTCGCCATCGCCGAGACAGACCTGCGCGAAGCCTACAAGATCACCAAGAAGCAGGACCGCTACGCCGCCGTCGACGCCGTGAAGGCGAAGGTGATGGCCGAGCTTCTTCCCGCCGACGGCGAGCCGAAGTTCGACCCCGAGAAGGTCAAGGCGGTCTTCAAGGAAGCCCAGGCCAAGGTCGTGCGCTGGAACATCCTCGACACCGGCTCGCGCATCGACGGCCGCGACCTCAAGACGGTCCGTCCGATCCAGTCGGAAGTGGGCGTCCTGCCGCGCACTCACGGCTCGGCCGTGTTCACCCGCGGTGAGACCCAGGCGCTGGTCGTGACCACGCTCGGCACCGGCGAGGACGAGCAGTTCATCGACGAGCTGGAGGGCACCCGCAAGGAAACCTTCCTGCTGCACTACAACTTCCCGCCCTATTCCGTCGGTGAGACGGGCCGCATGGGATCGCCCGGCCGCCGCGAAATCGGCCACGGCAAGCTCGCCTGGCGCGCCATCCACCCGATGCTGCCGGCCTCTCACGAGTTCCCTTACACGATCCGCGTCGTCAGCGAGATCACCGAGTCCAACGGCTCCTCGTCCATGGCCTCCGTCTGCGGCGCCTCGCTCGCCCTGATGGATGCGGGCGTGCCGCTGCGCCGTCCGGTGGCGGGCATCGCCATGGGCCTCATCCTCGAGGGTGAGCGCTTCGCGGTTCTGTCCGACATCCTCGGCGACGAGGATCACCTCGGCGACATGGACTTCAAGGTGGCCGGAACGGAGCAGGGCATCACCTCGCTCCAGATGGACATCAAGATCGCCGGCATCACGGAAGAGATCATGCGCGTGGCGCTGGACCAGGCTCAGGCCGGCCGCACGCACATCCTCGCCGAGATGAACAAGGCGCTGACCGCGCCGCGCGCCGAGCTCGGCGAGCATGCCCCGCGCATCGAGACCATGCAGATCCCGGTCGACAAGATCCGCGAAGTCATCGGTTCGGGCGGCAAGGTCATCCGCGAGATCGTGGAGAAGACCGGCGCGAAGATCGACATCAACGACGACGGCCTCATCAAGATCGCGTCGGCCGACGGCAAGTCGATCAAGGCGGCCTACAACTGGATCCGCTCCATCGTGGCCGAGCCCGAGATCAACACGATCTACGAGGGCACGGTTGTGAAGGTGATGGAGTTCGGCGCCTTCGTGAACTTCTTCGGTTCGCGCGACGGCCTCGTGCACATCTCGGAGCTCGCCAAGAACCGCGTCGGCAAGGTCACCGACGTGGTCAAGGAAGGCGACAAGGTGAAGGTGAAGTTCCTCGGCATGGACGAGCGCGGCAAGGTCCGTCTCTCCATGAAGGTGGTCAACCAGGAGACCGGTGAGGACATCACAGAGCAGCTCAAGGCCGAACGCGATGCGGAACGCGCCCAGCGCGACCAGCAGAAGCAGGCCGGCGAGTAACTGGCGTTAAGCCTGACGGAAGAACAGAAGGCGCGGCTCCGGCCGCGCCTTTTTATTGTCTCAAAGACTGGCACAAACCTGAGCCCTCATCCTGAGGAGGTCACTTCAGTGACCGTCTCGAAGGGTCAGGGCGTCTCCAGCGCATTCTGGAGCCTCCTTCGAGACGCCTGCTCCGCAGGCTCCTCAGGATGAGGCTGAGTGTATGACCAGCATCACAGGAGAGTTTCACTTCAACGGCAGGTAGATATCCGTCCGCAGCTCGGTCGGCGGCGTGTCGCGCGGGCTGTTGAGATACTCCTCGAAGACCGGCGCGTCGGCGACGTCGCGTCCCGACGCGGGAAGCCACTGACCATAGAGCCAGTCATAAGCCGCGCGCATGTCGCCGTAGGGTCCCTTGTATTTCAGCACGGCATAATCGCCGCCTCGGATCCGGGTCGTGAAAAGCGGCCCGTCGACGGAGACAGGTTCATTCACGGCGACAGCGGCGTGCGATCTCAACTCGGCTTCCGGAACGCTCGTCGGATCGTCGAGATAGACACCCACCATTGTGAGATCCGGCCGGATCAGGCCGCGCTGCGCCAGCGTCGTGAAGAGCAGATCATAGCTCTTGCCAATGGCCATGTAGGAGCCGCGATGCTCCACGGCGATCAGGTTTTTCGGGGAAACATGCGTGATGCCGACATCGTACATGGCGTGAACCTCTTGGTGGCTAGGGGCTTTGAAGACGGAATGGCTGCCGACCTCGCGATAGGTGGCAGGCGGCAGGCCGAAGGCGGCGCTGAAGGCGCGGGTGAACGAGGCCTGGCTGTCGTAGCCCGCCCGTTCCGCCACTTTCGGGACCGGCATGTTGGTATGGGCCAAGTGGGCAGCGGCCCGTTGCAATCTCAAGCGCCGGACGGTCGCCGCGACGGTCTCGCCGAAATGGGCGTGGTAGATGCGATGCCAGTGATAGGGCGACAGGCACGCGATCCCGGCCAGCACATCGAGGCTGAGCTCCTCGTCCAAGTGATCGTGGATGTAGGAGGAAACGCGGGTGAGGCGGCTGGCGTAACTCTCTGCGGTGGCTTGTTCCATTGAGGCATCCGTTCTGAAGGCTGTTGATCCAACCTTAAGCGTGATGCCTTTGACAAATCCTGCGATTCTTCTACAGCCGCGCCAAGCTTCCTGCCTCCGGGATGATCCAGCTGCCCAACGGCGCCGCCCGGCCGCGGATCGAGACGATCTGGCGGTTGCGGTCTGAGAGGTCGAGGCCAGCGCGGGTGGCGAGATCCTCGGAGATCACCAGTTCCACATCGAGTTCCTTGGCGAGCCCCTCCAGGCGGCTTGCCGCATTGATGGTGTCGCCCACCGCCGTGAGGCTGGTAGCCTGGCCGTAGCCCATCTGGCCGACGATGGCCGGTCCCGCATGGAGGCTCATGGCGATGCGCAGGGGATGCTCGAACTCGCTGGCGTAATCCTCGTTGAGGCGGGTAAGCCCCGCCTTGATCCGCAAAGCGGCATCGAGCGCTTGGCGGGCCGCCTCCTGCGGGCTCGTGCTCAGGCCGAACAGGGCCAGGACCCCGTCGCCGATGAACTTGTCGATGTAGCCGCCCGCATCCTCCACCGCCTCGCCCACCGCCTCGAAATAGCGGTTGAGAATGAAGACCGTGTCGAAGGGCAGGCGCTTTTCGGTGAGGCCCGTGAAGCCGCGCAGGTCGCAGAACAGCACCGCCACCTCCCGCTCCTGCCCCTGGGCCCGGCCGCCGCGCACCAGGGCGGTTACGCCGTTGCGGCCCGTCGATAGGATCGGCACGACGGCGATCTCGCCCACCGGCCTGAACTGGCAGGCGAGCCTCACATTGGGGCCGGCCTTGATACGCGCCAGCGTACCCCGCTCCTGGGCCGTCGGCGCCGGCTGGTGCTCCAGGCCGTCAATCACCCGCACCCGGCAGGTGGAGCAGCGGCCGCGGCCGCCGCAGACGGAGATGTGCGGGATGCCGGCCGTGCGGCTCGCCTCCAGCACGCTGAACCCGGCCGGCACGGTCACCACCTGATCGTTGGGATAGCGGATGCGGACCCGGCGCGACCAGAGATTGGCGCTGCGCAAGATGCGGCCGGCAATCGTCAGGGCCAGAAGACCACCGAAGAAGGCATAGAGAGCTGGACCGATCAGAGGCAGGAGATCGGATGCGGGCGGCACGCGCAGGGCAAAAAACTCCGGCGCGTCGGCGATCTCCTGGCCGGCTTCCGCAAAGCCGAGCAAGGCCAGAAGGGGAACCAGGATGGCTCCCGTATAGAGAAGGAGCGCCCAAGCGGGAAACCAGGGCTTCGGACGCAGCCAGAAATAGACGCCGAGGCAGCCGTGCAGCCACGCGATGATAAGCGCAATCGCCTGGCGCATTCCGATTCCAGGGTTCAACAGCCAGAGGCTCCTGACCACCTCGGGATAGCCGGAATCGTGCCCCGTCAGTGCCCATTCGATGCGGGTTCCCGTCACATGACCGATCAGCAGGAAGGGCAGGCTCAGGCCCAAGGCCAGCTGCGCCGCCTCGCGGACGGGCATGCGCAGGGTGCGGCGGCGGTAGAGGGCCTGGAGCGCCAGCCCGAAGTGCAGGAGAAGGGAGCCGTAGAGGAGAATCGTGCCCACCGGGTTGCGCCACAGGCGGTTGAACCAGGCCCGGCCGGCTTCCATCGCGTCCACGGAGACAAGCCCCAGGGCATGGTTGCTGAAATGGGTGAGCAGGAATGTCGCGAGCACCAGCCCTGAGGCCAGCCGGATTTCCCGCCAGGGGATCGGGGCTCCGGGCAAGCCCGTCTCGGATGCCTGCTTTGTACGCGATAGCTTCATGGGCGAGTGAGGAATCCCGATCCTGTAGAAGGCGTATGGTCAGCTATGCAGGTGCAGCCGCACGCGCCAATGTCAAATCACAGCTGCTGGACCGAGGCGGCGAACCGTATATTCCTGAGCGCCGCACAAGCAGAACCCGAATCATGCCTCACACCATCACCAGCCTCTCCGAGCTCGAAGCCCTCTATGGCGAGGTCAGCCAAGCCTCGCTCCTGAAGGAGACGGACCGCATCGTGCCGGAATACCGCGCCCTGATCGAGGCCTCGCCCTTCGCAGCACTCGCCACGCGCGGGCCGCAGGGGCTCGACTGCTCGCCCCGGGGCGACGGGCCGGGCTTCGTGCGCATTCGGGACGACAAGACCCTGCTCCTGCCGGACCGGCGCGGCAACAACCGGATCGATTCGCTGCGCAACATCGTGCAGGACCCGAGCGTGGCCCTGCTCTTTCTGATCCCCGGCATCGGCGAGACCTTAAGGGTGAACGGCCGTGCGGTGATCTCCGTCGAGCCGGCGCTGCTGGAGAGTTTTGCCGTGGACGGCAAGGTGCCGAAATCCGTGATCGCGATCACTGTCGATACGGTGTTCTTCCAGTGCGCCCGCGCGATCCTGCGCTCGGAACTGTGGAACCCGGCCCGCCACGTGCCGCGCGAGAGCCTGCCGAGCGCCGGTCAGATCCTGGCGGCGATCACCAACAACGAGGCGGGAGGCGAGGCCTATGACAGGGCCTTGCCCGAGCGGCAGAAGACGACGCTCTACTAAAGGCGCTGCCCTATTGCGTCTTCGCCGTCGACAGGGTTTCGACGGTTTGCAGGTGGTTTTTCAACGTCGGAAGAGTTTCGTTGGCGTAGGACGCAACGGGATCGTTCTGCCGTTTGGCTTCCCTTTCGTATTCCGCCACGTCCTTCTTGTGATCCGCCACCATGTCCTTGATGAACTCACGGTCGAAGGCGGCGCCCGAGAGCTTGGAGAGTTTCTGGTAGGTCTCCTGCTGCTGCTTGTTCGGCCCCGTGGGCGGGGTCATGTTCACCGAAGTCGCAACCGACATGGCCTTCTGATTGGCGGCGGAATGGTCGGTCTCGAGCTGACGTCCGAAATTCTTGACGCCGTCGCTGTTGCCCTTCTGCTGGGCCAGCTTGCCCACGGCCACCTCTGCGAGATTGCCCTCGATGGCCTTCTTGAGGAAGGCCTCGTTCGGCTTGCTCTGCGCTAAAGCGTAGGACGGTCCTGCGAGGACCGCGGCAACGGCCAGGCTGACGATCAGTCTCTTGGACATGATGCACCTCGTGCGAAACGATGGCTTGGTTACGCATCACAGGATTTTGGGGAACGGTTGCAATGCAAGCCAGTTCCCTGCCGCCGAGGAGGCCTCTTATTCACGGGAGCCTGCGCCGGGCTCTTTACGCTGCGCCCCGGAGCAGCCAAAAGAGCAGCCTCATCGACTGAAGAGAGGCACATCATGACGATTCAACGCATCAAGCCCGGCCCGCGCATGAGCGGCGCCGTCGTTCACGGGAACACGGTTTACCTCGCCGGTCAGGTTGCCAGCCAGAGCGCCGGCGGGAGCGTCACCGAGCAGACCAAGGAAATCCTCTCGATCATCGACAACCTGCTGGCCGAGGCCGGCACCGACAAGTCGAAGATCCTGATGGCCAATATCTGGATCACCGACATGGGCACATTCCAGGAGATGAACGCCGTGTGGGATGCCTGGGTGTCTCCCGGCAACACGCCGGCCCGCGCCACCGTCGAGGCCAAGCTCGCGACCCCGGCCTTCAAGGTCGAGATCGCCGTCATCGCGGCGAAGTAAATTCTGCAGAAAAGAAGCGGGCCGAAAGGCCCGCTTCTTTTATCTTAAGCTGCGTCGCGCTTATGGGCAGGGATGGCGCATGCCATCGTAACCGAGATAGGTGCCCGAAGCCGGATCGTAGGACTTGAAGCGCTGTGCGCAGTAGGCGTGATTGCCGCCATAAACCGGAGCGGCCTGAGCCTGCGACTGAGCGATGGCGCCGCCGATGATGGCGCCGGTGGCAAGACCGATCGCGCCGGCAGCCGCAGCCGAGCCGTAATCACGACGATAGTAGCGACGATCGCCATAATAGCGGCGCGGGCCGTAATAGCGGCGTTCCACATAGCGCGGGCCACCACGGTAATAGCGGCGGTACTGCACGTAGTCGGCGTTCACAGTGCCGTTCTGAACGGCGGATACAAGCTCATTGATCGGCGCGGTCTGCGTCTCGGCGGCAGAGGCCGGAGCAGCAAGACCGAAGGTGCCGAGAGCGGCCGTAGCGGCCACAGCCATGAAGAACTTACGCATGGAATCACTCCTCCAATGTCGGGAGGCGAACGCGAAAAGGCGGATCTCGTTCCGCATTTTGGGAATTTTAGATTATCTCTCGCGCGAACGTGAGGAACGAAGATCATCGGGGGAGGTCTCGGGTCTGGTCGATGAAACCCGCCTCCCCTCCACCCTTGCCTGCCCGGTCGGACAGAGATCCAGAATCGCGCAACGGTGGCAGGCCGGATTCTTGAAGAAGCAGCAGCGCTGTCCGTGCAGCATCATGACTTCGTGGTTGTCATAAACCTGCTGCGCGTCCCAATCCTGCGGCAGAAGAGCAGCGAGCGCCGCATGGGATGGTCCCACCGCTGTCGATTGCGGAATGAGACCTGTGCGCTGGGCCACCCGGTGGTGATGGCTGTCCACCGGAAGAGCCGCCTTGCGCAGCACCGAAAACGACAGTACCGCCGCGCTGGTCTTCGGACCAATGCCCGGAATGCTCTCAAGCCAGGCCCGCGCCTCCTCGACCGGCATGTCCTTCAAGAAGTCGAGCGAGAGGCTGCCGTGCCGCTCCTCGATGGCGTGCAGCACGGCCTGGAGGCGCGGCGCTTTCTGCTCGGGCCAGGTCACGCCCTGGATCGTCGCCTCGACCTCCTCTGTCGGTGCATGCATCAGCGCGCGCCAATCGCTGAAGCGTGCCCGCAGCGCCTTGAAGGCACGGCCGGAATCCGCGTTGCGGGTGCGGTGCGACAGCAGCGAGGAGATCAGCTCGCTCAGCGGATCGAGGGTGTGGAAATACGGGATCGGACAGCCATAGATCGCGCAGAGCCGCTCGTGGATGACGAGCGCCTTCGCTTTCAGATCCTGCAGGTCCGGATTCATCCCGTGGCAAGTCGCGAATCAGCGGGGTGGTTCCATGCCGTCGGCGTCATGCCTGGCCTTGTGCCGGGTATCCACGTTTTTGCAGCGCTGCGGTTCTCAAGACGTGGATGGCCGGGACAAGCCCGGCCATGACGGAGTTGTTTCGCGTTACAAAATGAACCGGCTCAGGTCCGCGTTCTTCGCCAGTGATTCCACCTCGCCGCGCACGTAAGCCGAATCGATCTTCACCGTTTCGCCGGAGCGGTCGGGCGCCGTGTAGGACACATCGTCGAGCACCCGTTCCAGCACCGTCTGGAGGCGGCGCGCGCCGATGTTCTCGACGGTGCTGTTCACCTCCACGGCCACTTCAGCCAGCGCGTCGATGGCATCGTCGGTGAAGACGAGATCGACGCCTTCTGTCTTCATCAGCGCGACCGACTGCTTGATGAGGCTCGCTTCCGTCTCTGTCAGGATGCGCCGGAAATCTTCGACCGTGAGCGGCGAGAGCTCCACGCGGATCGGCAGGCGGCCCTGCAGTTCGGGCAAGAGGTCGGACGGCTTCGACACGTGGAAGGCGCCGGATGCGATGAACAGGATGTGGTCCGTCTTCACCGGCCCGTATTTCGTCGACACCGTGGTGCCCTCGATCAAGGGCAGCAGATCGCGCTGCACGCCTTCGCGCGACACGTCCGCGCCGGTACGGCCCTCGCGGCCGGCGATCTTGTCGATCTCGTCGAGAAACACGATGCCGTTGTTCTCCACCTGGCGCAGGGCCTCCTGCACGATGGCATCCTGGTCGAGCATCTTGTCGGCTTCTTCCGTCACCAGCGGCTCATAGGCCTCGCGCACGGTGGTGCGGCGCGTCTTGCGCTGTCCGCCAAACGCTTTTCCGAACATGTCCGAGAGATTGATCGCGCCCACCGAAGCGCCCGGCATGCCGGGGATCTCGAACATGGGCATCCCCTGCCCTCCACCGGATTGCAGCTCGATCTCGATCTCCTTGTCATCAAGTTCGTTGGCGCGCAGTTTGCGACGGAACGAGTCACGGGTCGCAGCACTCGCGGTGGTGCCCACGAGCGCATCGAGCACGCGCTCCTCTGCGGCCACATGGGCCTTCGCCTGTACCTGCCGGCGGCGCTCCTCCTTCACGAGGCCGATGCCGATCTCCACAAGGTCGCGCACGATCTGCTCCACGTCGCGGCCCACATAGCCCACTTCCGTGAACTTGGTGGCCTCGACCTTGAGGAACGGAGCATTCGCCAGCTTGGCGAGACGGCGCGAGATCTCGGTCTTTCCGCAGCCCGTGGGGCCGATCATCAGGATGTTCTTGGGCGCCACCTCCTCGCGCAGGGCGCCTTCGAGCTGCTGCCGGCGCCACCGGTTGCGCAACGCAATGGCGACCGCGCGCTTGGCGTCGTTCTGGCCGACGATGTAGCGGTCGAGTTCGGAAACGATTTCGCGGGGAGAAAAGGTGGTCATGGGATCTCTTGGCTCTTTGGCGTCATCCCCGGGCTTGATCCGGGGGATCCACGTCTTGTGACGTGGCGGTTCTCAAGACGTGGGTGGCCGGGACAAGCCCGGCCATGACGGGCAATCAGGTATCCAATGTCTCAATAACGATGTTCGCGTTCGTGTAGACGCAGATCTCGGCCGCAATGGCGAGCGAGCGGCGCACGATGGCCTCCGGGTCGGTCTCGTACTCGGCCAGCGCTCTAGCTGCCGCGAGCGCATAATTGCCGCCGGAGCCGATGGCCATGATGCCGTTTTCCGGCTCCAGCACGTCGCCGGCGCCGGAGAGGAGCAGACCGACATCCTTGTCGGCCACCAGCATCATGGCTTCCAGGCGGCGAAGATACCGGTCGGTGCGCCAATCCTTGGTGAGCTCGACGCAGGCGCGGGTGAGCTGGCCGGGATATTGCTCGAGCTTGGCCTCGAGCCGCTCGAACAGGGTGAAGGCGTCCGCCGTGGATCCCGCAAAGCCCCCGATCACCCCACCCTTAGCGAGGCGCCGGACCTTCTTGGCATTGCCCTTCACCACCGTCTGGCCAAGGCTCACCTGCCCGTCGCCGCCGATGACGGTGCGGCCGCCCTTTCGGACCATGAGGATCGTGGTGGCATGCATGCGGGGGGGGGCGTCTTCGGACAAGGCAGGGCTCCGGCGGGAAAGAACTGGGCGGCCATGGGCCGTTATCCGGCTGACTTAATCATTGATCGGCCAAAAGCAACGCGGGTGGCAATTCTCCGCGCGGCTTGCTAGAGCATCGGACCCAAAAGTGGATTTGCACTTTTGGGATCCATCCGATGCTCCGCTTTTTATGAGCACATTGTTGGCTGCGGAAAACCGGATCCACTTTTCCGCACAATGTGCTAGAACGCCCCGTCTCTTGTTCCGCAAAGGATTGTGATGATGCGCTCCGCGAGCGTCAGCCGTCGTACCGCCGAGACCGATATCGTCCTGTCGATTGCCCTCGATGGCACCGGCAAGGCCGAGATCTCCACCGGCGTCGGCTTCCTCGACCATATGCTCGAACTGTTCGCCCGACACGGTCACTTCGACCTCTCCGTGAAGGTGACCGGCGATCTGCATGTGGACCAGCATCATACCACCGAGGACACCGGGATCGCGCTCGGTCAGGCCATCCTGAAGGCGCTTGGCGACAAAAAGGGCATCACGCGCTATGCCGACATCCATCTGCCGATGGACGAGACCTTGACGCGCATCGCCCTCGACATCTCGGGCCGTCCTTTCCTGGTGTTCCGGACCGCCTTCCCGACGGAAAAGATCGGCGTGTTCGACACCGAGCTGGTACGCGAGTTCTTTCAGGCGTTCGCCATGAATGCGGGCCTGACCCTGCACGTGGAGACGCTTTACGGCGAGAACAGCCACCATATCGCCGAGAGCTGCTTCAAGGGCTTGGCACGGGCCTTGCGTCAGGCCGTGGCACTGGACCCAAGGGAAGAGGGCCGCGTTCCCTCTACCAAGGGTACGCTCTAAATCGATCAAGAGGCACCTTGTCCGGCGGGCACGCCAGCGTCACCTCACCGGACGAGGCCTGAGGAAACGTCGCCATGACCACCTATACCCTACACCTCCCGCGCGATGCGCGGCCGGGTGACCCGAGTGCTTTGGATGAATCCGAGTTCGTGAAGGATGCCTTCTCCTGGGGCGCCTTCTTCTTCACCTTCCTGTGGTTCTTCGTCCACCGGCTGTGGCTCGCCGGCTTTGCCGTGCTGATCGTCGTCTTCGCCTTCGGCGGCCTCATGGCCCTTCTGGACGTGCATCCGCTCGCCGGCTCCATTGCGCAGCTCCTGCTGCAGAGCCTGATCGGCCTTGAGGCCAACAGCCTGCGGCGCTGGACGCTCGCCCGTCATGGCCGCTCGGCCGTCGACGCGATCGCGGCCGCCGACCAGGACGAAGCGGAGGCCAAGGCCTTCGCCCGCTGGCTCGATGCGAAGTCCGCCCCCCTGCCCCGCCCGGCATCGTCGCCGGTCCTGTCCACCCCTCGGAGGCTCGATCCGGTGATCGGCCTCTTCCCCGATGCGGAGCGTCCCCGGTGAGCGTCGTCATCATCGATTACGGGTCCGGCAACCTGCACTCGGCTGCCAAGGCCTTCGAGCGGGCGGCCCGGGAGGCGGAGCTCGACCTCGCCGTGACGGTCTCGTCCGACCCGAACCTTGTCGCCAAGGCAGACCGAATCGTGCTGCCGGGCGTCGGCGCCTTCGCCGATTGCCGCCGCGGCCTCGATTCCGTATCCGGCATGGTGGAGGTGCTGCAGCGGCGCGTGCATGAGGACAAGCGCCCGTTCTTCGGCATCTGCGTCGGCATGCAGCTCATGGCCACGCGGGGCCTCGAGCACACCACGAGCTACGGCCTCGACTGGATCAAGGGCGACGTGAAGGCCATCGAGCCGAATGATCCGTCTCTCAAGATCCCGCATATGGGCTGGAACACGCTTGAGGTGGCGAAGCCCCACCCGCTCCTCGACGGCATTCCGACAGGACCGGACGGACTGCACGCCTACTTCGTGCATTCCTACGCCCTGACGCCGGCGAACCCCGATGACGTGGTCGCCACCACCGATTACGGCGGGCCGGTCACGGCCATCGTCGGGCGCGACAACCTCGTCGGCGCGCAATTCCATCCCGAAAAGAGCCAGGCGCTCGGCCTCAAGCTCATCGCCAATTTCTTAAGGTGGCGCCCGTGATCCTTTATCCTGCCATCGACCTCAAAGAAGGCCGCTGCGTCCGCCTCATCCAGGGCGACATGGACCAGGCGACCGTGTTCAACGACGATCCCGCCGACCAAGCCGCCACCTTCGAGACGCAAGGGTTCGAGTGGCTGCACGTGGTCGATCTCGACGGAGCCTTTGCCGGCAAGCCGATGAATGCGGCGGCCGTCGAGGAGATCCTCAAGCGGGTGAGCATTCCTGTGCAGCTCGGCGGCGGCATCCGCGACATGAAGACCGTCGAGGGCTGGCTGTCCAAGGGCGTGTCCCGGGTGATCATCGGAACGGCTGCCGTGCGTGATCCCGCCTTCGTGCGCGAGGCCGCCCGCCTCCATCCGGGCAAGATCGCGGTCGGCATCGATGCCAAGGACGGGCTGGTCGCCGTGGAAGGCTGGGCCCAGACCTCGACCCTGTCGGCCGAAGAGCTCGGCCGGAGATTCGAGGATGCAGGCGTTGCCGCCATCATCTACACGGACATCGCCCGTGACGGTATTCTCAAGGGCCTCAACTTCCCGATGACCTTAGGGTTGGCCCGCGCCGTCTCGATCCCGGTGATCGCCTCCGGCGGCCTCGCCTCCATGGCCGATATCGAGCGCCTGACCCAACCCGACTGCGCCGTCCTCAACGGTGCCATCTCCGGCCGCGCGCTTTATGACGGACGCATCGATCCGGAGGAGGCGCTGGCGCTGTTGAAATCGATTCACGCCTAAAAGGCTGCAGGACGATCCGCCCCATCAACATCCACCTGTCAACGGCGAAGCTTCTTCCCTCGTGACGTTAATTTGGGTAAATATACCTGAGATAACGTTGCGAACCGGAGGCTTCCGTGGCATTCAAAGTGGTTCAGGGCGGCGAGATCCGCGTCAACACGACGACGGACAATACCCAATTCGAACAAAGCATCGCCGCCCTCGATAATGGCGGCTGGATCGTCACCTGGCGTGACACCCACAAGGACGGCGACGGCAACGGAATCTTCCAGCAGCGCTACGCGGCCGACGGCTCCATGGTGGGTGCTGAGACCCAGGTCAACACCACGGTCGACGGGCATCAGGAAGCCCCTCAGGTGACCGCGTTGTCCGATGGGGGCTGGGTCGTGATGTGGATGTCCGATGCTGATGGTGATTCCATCTACGAGCGCGTCTACCAGCAACGGTATAATGGCAACGGACAGAAGGTCGATGGCGAGATCTTCGTCACCGGTACGCTTTCTGGATCCCAGGACTACCCGACCGTCACCGCCCTGCATGGCGAGAACGAGGGCGGCTGGGTCGTGAGCTGGCTGTCGGGAGACATCAACGACACCACGATCTATCAGCGGCGCTACGATCCCGGCGGCAATCCCATGACGATGAATGCCGTCGCAATTCAGGCCACGACCGAACCCGGCTTCCACCTCTCGGTGAACACTGCCGGCCTGCCCGACGGCGGCTGGATCGCCACTTGGACAAGCGGCACCACGGATGGGGGCAAGATCGTTCACCAGCGCTTCAAAGCAGATGGCACGGCGCATGGAGATCCCGTCACCATCGGGGGAGCCCGCCTTCAGTTTCCCAAGGTCACGGTTTTGAAGGACGGGAGCTGGGTGATCGCCTGGTCGGATTTCGAAGGATTACGCTGGAACGTCAAGCAACAGAAATTCGCATACGACGGGACCGCAGGGACAATTGAAAAGGTCAATGTTTCCAAGGCGGGTGCTCACAGCAACCCGGATCTTCAGGCCCTGCCGGACGGCGGCTGGATCGTGACATGGAACGCCGACGGGGTGGATAGCTCCAAAGACGCCATTCTTCAGCAGCGCTACGACGAAAACGGTAACAAGGTCGGCGGCCAGACCATGGTCAACACGACGGAGGCCGGACGGCAGTATGCGCCTGACGTCACGGTGCTGAAGGATGGCTCCTGGGTCACCGCGTGGTGGTCGTCTCTCACCTCGAGCGGATCGGCCGCTGGCGCCGACATCTACCAGCAGCGCACCTCCGGCGAGTTCCTGACCATCAGCGTCGACACCGCAACCGGAACGCATGACGATGAAACGCTGTACGCGATGCCGGGCACACTCAATGCCGGCGACGTGCTCAATGCGGGCGGAGGTGAGGACACATTGCTGATGGTGGGGGCCGGCACGATCGACCTCTCGGCTCCGGCCATCTTTGCAGGATTCGAAGTCGTTGAAGGATCGGACGGCAGCGACACCATCATCATCAGCGCCGGTCGGCTTCCCGGGCTGACGGCCATCAACGGAAAAGGTGGCTTCGATACGCTTCAGTTGGCCATGGCCGGTACCTACGACTTAACGGTCGGCCAAGGATTCGAAATCGTCGAGGGTTCTGACGGCGACGATACCATCATCGCCGATAATGCCCAGATTTCAGAACTCTGGGCTGTCGGCGGGAGGGGCGGCACGAATGTCCTGCGCCTCGTGGGTGAAAATTCTTTCGACTTGTCTTCTCTCACGATCGCGAGTTTTTCAGAGATCGTCCTGACGAAAACGTCGGGCACCCAAGTCAGAGTTGCCGACAAGGAGACGGCGCTCCTTCTGAGTGGCGCGGCGAGCAACAACGACAGCGTCATCCTCGACATCGACGATATCTTCTCGCTGGCCGAACGCAGGCAGTTGTTCCGCCAGGGGATCGAGTCCATCACCGATGCCGAGGGCACATATACCAACGCCGCGCCGACCGCGATCGGGCTCGATAACGCGCGCATCGGTGAGTTCTCGGCACCGGGAATACGAGTGGGCACGCTCTTGGCCGACGATGAGGAC
Source organism: Microvirga lupini (assembly GCF_014191055.1). Lineage (GTDB taxonomy): Bacteria > Pseudomonadota > Alphaproteobacteria > Rhizobiales > Beijerinckiaceae > Microvirga > Microvirga lupini_A. The sequence continues at coordinate 49,133 of NZ_JACHWB010000007.1, read as the reverse complement.
GAGGGCGAGGATTTCACCTTCGAGCTTCTCGATGACGCAGGCGGACGCTTCATGCTCTCCGGCGATGCGATCCTGGTGAAGAACGGCCTCACTCTCGATTTCGAGCAGGCACCGTCCCACCGGGTCAGGGTGCGCGTGACGGATGCGGGCGGCAAGGACCTGGAGCAGGATCTGACGATCACGGTCACCGACGTGAATCCGGAGACCGTGACGGGAACGGCCGCAGCGGACAGGTTCGTCGGCGGCGAGGGCGCCGACAGGCTCAGCGGAGGCCTTGGCAATGACACCCTGATCGGCGCTGGCGGCGACGATGGCCTGGAGGGCGGCGAGGGCGAGGATCATCTCTCGGGCGATCTCGGCAACGACATGCTGTCCGGCGGCGCGGGGGCCGACACGATGGTCGGAGGAGGAGGAGACGATACCTATCTGGCGGAAACCGGCGATGTGATCGTCGAAGCAATCGGTGGCGGAACCGACACGGTTCTGACCGACACGAGCTTCAGCCTTGCCGCGCTCTCGGAGGTCGAGAACCTATTGGCGCGGGAGATCGGCGCAGCAACGGCTCTCACCCTGACCGGCAATGCCAAGGCCAACATCCTCATCGGCAATGCGGGCAAGAATCAGCTCAATGGTGGGGTGAGCAACGACACACTGACCGGCGGTGCCGGCAAGGACGACTTCGTCTTCACCGCCAAGGTCGACAAGAAATCCTGGAAGGCCAATCTCGACAGGATCGCGGATTACAAGACTAAGGACGACACGATCCTGCTCGACAACGCGGTGTTCAAGAAGCTCGGCAAGGGCAGCCTGACGAAGAAAGGCAAGCTCAACAAGGATTTCTTCACGGTCGGCTCCAAGGCGAAGGACAAGAACGACTACCTGATCTTCGATCCGAAGAAGAAAGTCCTGCTCTACGATGCGGACGGCTCCGGCAAGGGTGCGGCGTATCAGATCGCCACCTTCGAGAAGAAGCTCAAGCTCACCATGACGGCCGCAGAATTCTTCGTGATCTGAGGCCGGGTGACATCGGCGGAGAAATTTGGCATCTGATGGGAGCCGGTTCCATGTGCCCTGGACCGGCTCTTGTTTTTTGCTGGCCCCGTTTGTGGAAACCGTCCGATGCTCAAAGTCCGTCTCATTCCTTGTCTCGACGTGAAGGACGGGCGCGTCGTGAAGGGCGTGCAGTTCGTCGATCTCGTCGATGCGGGCGATCCGGTCGAAGCGGCGAAGGCCTATGACGCGGCCGGCGCCGACGAACTCTGCTTCCTCGACATCACGGCGAGCCACGAGGCGAGGGGGATCCTGCTCGATGTGGTGCGGCGCACGGCCGAGGCGTGCTTCATGCCGCTCACCGTCGGCGGCGGCGTGCGCACGGTGGAAGACATCCGCAAGCTCCTGCTCGCAGGCGCCGACAAGGTGTCGATCAACACCGCCGCTGTGAAGAACCCGGATTTCGTGCGCGAGGCGTCGGAAAAGTTCGGTGCGCAATGCATCGTCGTGGCCATCGACGCCAAGAAAGTATCAGGGGAGGGTGAACCTCCGCACTGGGAGATCTTCACCCATGGCGGCCGCAATGCCACCGGCATCGACGCCATCGCGTTCGCCAAGCAGGTGGCGGCGCTCGGGGCAGGGGAGCTTCTGGTCACCTCCATGGACCGCGACGGCACCAAGGGCGGCTACGATCTCGCGCTTGTGCGCGCCATCGCGGACGCGGTTTCGGTGCCGGTCATCGCGTCGGGCGGCGTCGGAAATCTCGACCACCTTGTTGACGGCGTCGAGACGGGCCATGCCAGCGCGGTGCTCGCGGCCTCGATCTTCCACTTCGGCACGCATACGATCTCGGAAGCCAAGGGATACATGGCCGGCAAGGGCCTCAAGATGCGGCTGGATGCTATTCAGTAAACGGCAATGGCTCTGTCAAAGGAAAATGCTCAAGCGCTCAATGCCGGTTTTCTCGACTTTCTGAAGGCGCATTTTCCGCAATGGCTTGAGCATGTCCGCATCCTACGCGACGAAGATGCTGGCCAGGACTTTCTAGGACTCACCATTCCTGATCCTTCCGGGATCACCCATGAACATCCGCTCGAAATCTCCACTTGGGGCGAGGAGATCACCGTTTTCTTTGGTGATTTTCACACCCATTTTTCATGGCCGGAGGGGTTTGATGGATCTGATAGCTACGGCCAGATAATAGACTTTCTGCAAGCCTTGCTGAATGAAGACATCATTATTGCATCCGTCTGGAAAGAAGACAGAATGAGACTGAGCTCGACCGCTCATCCTGGCGACCTCACCAAATTCTCTGATGTCCCGGCAGGCGATCACGAGTTGCGTATCGCCTCGTGGCGGGGCACTTATGACCGCCGGTTCCCTGTCGATTGGCAAAGCTATTTGAAGGCATCCCATTCATGACGGTCTCCAACGAGGATGATCTGGCCAAGCTCCAGGAGATCGGCAGGATCGTGGCCAATACGCTTGAGGCCATGGCGGCGGCGCTCGAGCCTGGGATGACGACGGCTGAGCTCGACCTGATCGGGCGCAAGCTTCTCGAGGCGGCCGGTGCCCGGTCCGGCCCGGAGCTTGTCTATGACTTTCCCGGTGCCACCTGCATCAGCGTCAACGAGGAAGTCGCCCATGGCATTCCCGGCTCCCGGCGGATTCAGGCGGGCGATCTCGTCAACATCGACATCTCGGCCGAGAAGAACGGCCTGTTTGCCGATACCGGCGCTTCCTTCGCCGTTCCACCGATCACGAACGCCACCAAGCGCCTGTGCCGCGACGGCAAGCGCGCGATGTGGATCGGCCTGCGCCAGGTCGGGGCCAACAAGCCCCTGGCCGGCATCGGTCAGGCCATCGGACAATTTGCCGAAAAGAACGGCTACACCCTGGTGCGTAATCTCGCGAGCCACGGCATCGGCCATTCCCTGCACGAGGAGCCGAAGGAAATTTCGACCTGGCCAGACCGCTCGGAGCGCCGGATCATGAACGAGGGTCTCGTCTTCACCGTGGAGCCGTTTCTGTCCCTGGGGGCTGAATGGGCCGAGGATGGCGACGATCCCTGGACCCTGTTCAGCGAGCCACGCGCGCCCACCGTCCAATACGAACACACCGTCGTTGCCACCCGCAACGGTCCCCTCGTCGTCACCCTGCCGGGCTAGTTCACCCATGACCTCCTTCACCCTCGACGATCTCGCCCGCATCATCGCTGAGCGCGCCGCCGCTCCAGCATCGGAATCCTATACGGCCAAGCTCGTCGGCGGCGGACCCGCCAAGGCGGCCAAGAAGCTGGGCGAGGAGGCGGTGGAAGCGGTGATCGCGGCCGTGCAGGGCGATCGCGAAAACCTGACAGCGGAGGCCGCCGACGTGCTGTATCATCTTTTGGTCGTGTTGCAGGGCGCGGATATTCCTCTAAGTGACGTCATGGCCGAACTGGAGCGCCGCACGGCGCAGTCGGGTCTTGCGGAGAAGGCCGCGCGCAAGACCTAAAACGGAAAAGGTGGTTCGCATGGACCAGCCCAACGTGATTTCCGCCCCTGAGACCGATGACGGCCTGTCGCCCTACCGGGTCTTTTCCCGCGACGAATGGGCGAAGCTGCGTGCCGACGCGCCCATGACGCTCACCGCCGACGAGGTGGTGCAGCTGCAATCCCTCAACGATCCGATCTCCCTCGACGAAGTGGCGGCGATCTACCTGCCGCTCTCGCGTCTGCTCTCCCTCTACGTTGCGGCGACCCAAGGGCTGTTCAAGGCGACCCAGCGCTTCCTGCTCGCCGAGAAGGACGCCAAGGTGCCCTACATCATCGGCGTGGCAGGCTCGGTGGCGGTGGGTAAGTCCACCACGGCCCGCGTGCTCAAGGCGCTGCTGGCCCGCTGGCCCAACACTCCGAAGGTGGACCTCGTCACCACGGACGGCTTCCTCCTGCCCAATGCGGAGCTGACGCGGCTCGGGCTCATGGAGCGCAAGGGTTTTCCGGAGAGCTACGACACCGGCAAGCTCCTGCACTTCCTGGCCGACATCAAGGCCGGCAAGCGCAACGTGAAGGCACCGCTCTATTCCCACCTCGTCTATGACGTGGTGCCCGGCGAGGAGACCACTGTCGACCGGCCGGACATCCTCATCGTCGAGGGGCTGAACGTGCTCCAGCCGGCGCGCATGCCCAAGGACGGCACGGCCATCCCCTTCGTGTCCGACTTCTTCGACTTCTCGGTCTATATCGACGCCGACGAGGCGGATCTGCACCGCTGGTATGTGAACCGTTTCCTGCGCCTGCGTCACACGGCCTTCCGCGATCCTCTCTCCTATTTCCGGCGCTATGCGGAGCTGCCCGAGGCCGAGGCAATCAATATCGCCGAGGGCCTGTGGAACCGCATCAACCTGCTGAACCTTCAGGAAAACATCATCCCGACCCGCCAGCGCGCGAGCCTGATCCTGAAGAAGGGCGCGAGCCACCGGATCGAGACGGTGGCGTTGCGGCGGCTCTGACCTGCATGAAGGACATCGTCAAAGGACTGGCCGTTCTCAACGGTCTGGCGCTGATCGGCACGTCGGCACTTGTCTGGCTCATGGGCCGGAATTCCGTCGTCGAAATGCTCGACATTGCGTCCTATGTGGGCCTCGGCATGGGGGCCTTGGGCGCCCTCATGTTCGTGGGCTCGACCTCCGGGTCGAGTGCCTCGACGGGCATGGCCGCCAGCGCAGCGGATCAGCCTAGCCGGATGATGGATGCGCTCTGGGGCGACAAGGCATCGGGCATTTCGACGGGAGCCCTGTTCGTCCTCGGCGGAATCACCTGGCTTTGCATGGCGTGGCTGCTCGCCATGGTGTTAGATAGCCCCAACTAAGGCCAACCAATTCACAATCTTGAGCGTTGTGCCTCCGAAGAGGAGGATGCATGGCCACGCCACCGGTCGACGAAAAGCTCAAGCGCAGCGCCGAGCATGCGCAGGAAGCAGCCGAGCAGACGCAAGAGGCTGCGGAAAACACCCAGCAAGCGGCAGAGCATACGCGGGCTGCCGCGAAGACGACCGCCACCGCGACCGTTCAACTCAAAGATTCCGCCGACCGGCGCACGGAGCTCGCCGCCAACCGCACGGTCTTTGCGGCCGAGCGCACCTATGCGGCCTGGGTGCGTACGGGCCTCGCCTCGCTCGCCTCCGGCATCGGCGCACAGAAGCTGCTCGCGGGCGTGGTGCCGGGTTGGATGATCCTCTCTACCGGGTCCGTCTTGATTCTGTTCAGCGCCTTCTGCTTCGCCGCCGCTGTCTGGCGCCAGGTTTTCACCGGCTCGCAGCCGCCGCACCCGGATGTGCAGCGCCTTCCGCCGTTCCTGCTCGTGCTGTTCAACGGGTTTCTGGCGCTCGTCTCGCTCGCAGCTTTGTTCGGACTGTGGTTCGGGCAGACGAGTGGGGATTGAGGCAGGATGTTTGGTGTCTTGGACGAAGGACTCGGTCTGAGCTAGTCTTTGCCGGTTGGGGTCTCAGGCCGGGAGGACGATCCGATGCGGAGCCGGCAGATGGCGCTCACGTGCGATCACGTGGCGCGTGTTCATCGTGCTCTCGAGGACCCCGGGCCCGAACCGGGTCTCGTCTATCACTCCGATGACGAGTACGATGCGATCGTGGAGACCATCCTCGCCACGCACCCTGCGGGAGAGGATGCCTGGCTCTTTGCCTACGGCTCGCTGATCTGGAAGCCGGAGGTGGAGCATGTGGAGGCGCGACGGGGCAGGGCTCATGGATGGCACCGCTCCTTCTGCTTCAGGATCACCCGCTTTCGGGCCACGAAGGATCAGCCGGGCCTCATGATGGCGCTCGACCGGGGAGGCCAGTGCCGAGGAATCCTCTACCGGCTTCCCGGCCAATCCCTGCAAGCCCAATTGGGAAAGCTGTTCCGGCGTGAATTTACCGCAAAACCGGCAAACAGCATGCCGCGCTGGATCACGGTCATGACGGACGAGGGCCCGGTGACAGCCCTCGCCTTCGTGATGAATCGTCAGTCGTCTGCCTATGTCGGACGGCTGACCCTGAATGATGTGGCTGACGTACTCGCCAAAGCCTGCGGCCATTGGGGCTCAGGGGCCGAATATCTCCACAACACGGTTATGCATCTGGAAGAGCACGGCATCCACGACAGCAATCTCTGGAGATTGCAAAGACTCGTGGCCGCCAAGATTGAAGAAGCGGAAGGCAGGTAGCGCCACAAGCCGGAGGCTGCGGCGCTGTTTCCCTGCTGCTTCACCCCAGCAAACCCTGCTGCTCGGCCATCTCCTTGAGGCTTACCTGCGGGCGGGCGCCGAGGTGGCTGATGATCTCGGCGGCGGCCAGTCCTCCGAGGCGGGCGCAGTCGGTCAGATCGAGATTCAGGGTGAGACCGGCCAGGAAACCGGAAGCGAAGAGGTCGCCGGCGCCGGTGGTGTCGATCACGCGCTCCACGGGGAAGGCCGGCACGGCCCTGGTCTCGTCGCGGCTCACGATCAGCGCGCCCTCGGCCGAGCGGGTGATGGCGCCGAGCACGTTCTCCTCGCGCAGAGCCGCGAGTGCGGTGTCGGCGTCCGACGTGCCGTAGAGGCTCTGCAGCTCGTGGATGTTGGCGAAGAGGATGTCGAGGCTGCCGTCGCGGATGAGGCCGAGGAACTCGTCGCGGTAGCGGTCGACGCAGAAGGCGTCGGAGAGCGTGAGCGCCACCTTGTTGCCGGCCTCGTGGGCAATTGTCACGGCCTTGCGGAAGGCCTCCTTGGCGGCCGGCGGATCCCAGAGATAGCCTTCGAGATAGACGATCTGAGAGGCGCGCACCGTATCCGGGTTCACGTCGTCGGGCGTGAGGTTCTGGCAGGCGCCGAGATAGGTGTTCATGGTGCGCTCGCCGTCCGGCGTCACCAGGATGAAGCTGCGGGCGGTGGCCGGGCCGTCCTGCGCCGGCGCCACGTCGTAATGGACGTCGATCGCCTTGAGATCGTGCGCGAAGAGTTTTCCGGTCTCGTCGTTCTTCACCTTGCCGATGAAGCCGGCTTTCACGCCGAGGGAGGCCGCACCCGCCGCCGTGTTGGCACCGGAGCCGCCCGACACGATGATGGCCGGGCCCATATCGCCGTAGAGTTCTTCCGCCCGCGCCTCGTCGATGAGCTGCATGGCGCCCTTGTGGACCTTCTTCTGCAGGAGGAAGGCCTCGTCCGTATGGGCGAGCACGTCAACGATGGCGTTGCCGAGGGTGAGAACGTCGATGCGGGTTTGGGACATGAGCCACCGGGGTTATGAAATGACGGGGCGCTTTCGCATCCGGGGCAGGGGAGGTCAAGCTTTTACCGGGGAGAAACAGGTGCTTGGGCATCGCTTGGAACGGCACAACCGGCCCCGCGCTCCCGCTCCTGCGCCTGGTCGAGAACGGCCAGCAGGGCGTCGAGCTCTTCCGGGGTCAGGCCGCGGATCTCCCGCGCCAGACGGTTGGCGAGCAGCGTCGCCTTGGGGTCTGTGTTGGCCGTGTCGATCTTCACCTTCGGGTCGGAGAGGTCGGCCAATCGCGTGAGTTCGTCGGCCTCGTCCCAGATGATGTGGAAATACTGCAGCACGCCCTGGATCAGCGTCCAAGTGGGCTTGCCGCGTTCGCCGCGCTCCAAGGCCGACAGATAGGCGCTCGACACGCCGAGATGGGCTGCCATGTCCTTCAACATGCGCCCGCGCTCCTGGCGCAGCTGCCGCACCCGTTCACCGAAGGGTGTCATTGGCTCATCATCCCGCACTCCGCCGCCGGCGGAGCCTGACATAGAGTGCACCGGATCCGCCGTGCTGGGCAGAGGCCTCCTCGAAGCCGATCACCAGGTGGCGCAGGTCGGGCAGGCGCAGCCAGTGCGGCACCATGCGGCGCAGCACGCCGCGCTCCTCGAACAGGCCGTTGCTCACCGCTGCACCGCCCTTGCCAGTGATCACCAGGACGAGCGCATGGCCGGAGCCCTGCGCGCGATGCAGGAAGCTCAACAGGGCGAAATGCGCCTCCTCCTGGCGCATTCCGTGCAGGTCGATGACGCTGTCCACATCCTTGCGGCCGCGGCGCAGGGCCTGGAGCGTCTTGCGCTCCACAGGCGCGAGCGGCGGCATGGGAGGTTTTAGCGGCGGGAGAGGGGGCAGGGCCGGCGGGAGCTTCGCCACCGCCGGGGCAGGGGCGGTGGCGGGGTTGTCCTCGGGCTCCGGCTCGGGCGGCAGGGTCTTGCCCTGCATGGGTTTCACATGCCGGGCCACATGGGACCAGAGCCGCTTCTCCTCGGGGCTGAGCTGGCGGGTGCGGCTTTTACGGGTCATGAACGGGGTTTGGGCTGCAGGACCACGAAGCGCACGGAATGGCGCATGAGCCCGGCGCGACGGCCCGCATCCTCGCCGCTGCCGAAGAAGAAATCGCCCCGGGCCGGTCCGACGATGGCCGAGCCTGTATCCTGCGCGATCATGAGACGCTGAAGAGGCTCCGCCGTCTCAAGCGTCAGGGGCAACTGCCCGTCGAGCCAGATCGGCAGGCCATAGGCCCACAGGGATCGGTCGACGGCGAGGCTGCGGCCGGGCACGAGCGGATGGCCTGCTCCGCCGATGGGGCCGTCCTCCGGCGCCAGCTCCGCGGCTTCGCGAAAAAAGATGTAGGATTGGTTCTGCCGCATCAGGGCCTTAGCCGGCTCAGGGTTATCCTTCAGCCAGCCCATGAGCTTTTCGAGCGTCATGGATTCCAGGTCCATCGCGCCCTGCTGCACCAGCACCCGGCCGATGGACGTGTAAGGCCGGCCGTTACGCCCGGCATAGGCCACCCGCATCACGGAATCGTCGGTGAGGCGGATGCGGGCCGAGCCCTGCACATGCAGGATGAACGCCTCGCCCGGCTCGCGAAGCCAGACGATGGGCCGAGCGAGGTCGCCCAGGACACCGTCCTCGATGGCGGCACGGTCCGGATAAGGTTCATAACCGTTCGAGGTGCGCCGTGCCGCCTGAAGGCCTTTCTCGATCCCCGGCAGGGTCTCGCCTTGCGGGATGGTGACGAGGTCCTGCGGCCGGTCGAGCAGGGGAACCCGGTAGGCGGCATCCGGACTGCGCGAGCCCTGGAATTCGGGCTCGTAATAGCCGGTGAGAAAGCCGCCACCCGTATGGGGAACGACCAGATGGGGCTGGAAATGCGTCTCGAAGAAGCGTTTCGCCTCGGCCATGTTGGCCTGAGGCGTTTTCAGGGCCTCGCGACATACGGCGAGAAGATCCGCTTGCGGCGCCTGCGCGGGCCGCAGCTCGGCGGAGGCGGCCTCGAGCGCCCGGCAGGAGCGCAGGAACGCCCGGAAGGCCGTCGCATGATCGTCCGCCTCCCAGCCGGCGAGATCCGCGAAGGCGAGGGGCTCCAGGCGCGCGAGGTCCTTCAGGGCCGATCCGGCCGCGGCAGCGCACATGCTCAGCGTCCAGATGAAGAGACAGGCGACAAGGACCCGTCCGGCATCTCTCATTGCCCCGCTTCGGTCGCCACGAGCAGCCAGTTGGGATCGCGGCTGCCGAGCGTCCGGGCGAAGGTCCACACGTCGGTGACGTCGGCCACGGTGTCGAGGCCGCCGTCCACGACGGTGCCGGAGGCATCGCGGGTGGCGGTGATCAGCTTGGACAGGAAGCGCACAACCACCTGGGCATTCTTGCCCTGGAGCTCGGCTCCGGCCATCTCGGCCTTATCGATGGACACGAAGGTGGTCTCCACCGTCTCGCCCCGGCGCTCGCGCTCGGTGATCGCCCGCTCGAAGCCTTCATAGACCTCGCGTGAGAGAAGATCCTTGAGGGTGTTGCGGTCGCCCTGGGCGAAAGCCGTGACGATCATTTCATAGGCGGATTTGGCGCCTTCCAGGAATTCGGCAGGATTGAAGCCCGGCTCGATGCGAACGATGCCATCGAGCGCCTGAGCCGTCGGCGTGCCGGGCTCGGCAATACCCTTCCAGCGCTCGGCCGGGGGAGCCTCGGCGGCGGGACGCGGGCCATTGGCCCCGGGAAGGCGCACCACATTGTGATCGGGCTCGGCCGGCGCGTTGCCCGGGCGCAGGGGGGCATCCCGGCGTGACATCGGATCGAAAGGCGGCTGTTCGTTTCCGGTCTTCTGTCCCAGCACCGAGCGGAGACGCCAGATCACGAATACGGCGAGAACAATGAAAATGAGGGTCGTGATGTCGAAGGAATCCTGCATCGTCGATCCGTTGTGAGCCTGCCCGCGCCCGGTTGCGGCCGGGCGTTGTGTCGAGGAGGTGAAGGTGTCATCCTTCGCATATGGGGTCTTGAGGTCGTAACATCCACCTCTGCCCCCGACAAGCGAATGAGTTGGCTCAAAATCTTGCTTCCCGCATGTGAAGCATGGTAGCGCGAAGATCCATGGCCCGCCGCCGCAGACGCCTCATCCGACGAGGCGTTCCGCCCGGGCTCGACGAGACACCCCCTAGGGAGCACCACACCATGGCCGAGAATGCGGCAAACAACGCAGCGCCTTCGCTGAACGCCCTTGCGCAATACTGCAAGGATTTCTCCTTCGAGAACCCCAACGCCCCCCGCTCCCTGCAGCAGCAGTCGGAAGGCCCGCAGATCAACCTGCAGGTCAACGTGAACGCCAAGCAGCTCGCCGAGGCCGATTTCGAGGTCGACCTGACCCTCGAGGGCGATGCCAAGATCGGTGGCAAGGACGTGTTGTTCGCCTTCGAGCTCACCTATTCGGGCGTGTTCCGCATCCAGAACATCCCGCAGGAGCAGCTCCACCCGGTGGTGATGATCGAGTGCCCGCGCCTTCTCTTCCCCTTCGCCCGCCAGATGGTGGCCGATGCGGTGCGCAACGGCGGCTTCCCGCCCCTCTACATCGACCCGATCGACTTCGTGGCCCTCTACCGCCAGCGCGCCGCCGAGGTGCAGGGGCAGGAGAACGGCGTCGGCCAGACGCTGTCGTAAGCGCTCGGACGATTTTCGAATTTCCCAGATCGGGCGAGGCAGGTGACTGCCTCGCCCGATTTCTTTTTTGAAGCTGCTCGACGACGACATTCGCGTTTCATCGGATCCGCAGACATGTTGCGGTAATAATACACCCTTGCAAAAGCTTCGCCGTTTGCCTTCAGGCCACGCCCCTTAAGAAGCAATTCCTTGTATGAGGTAGCCTATGCACCGGGGTGCTTCGCGCCGCCCCGCATAAATATGTCCGGCTGGGGGAGATTGGCATGTTGTTCGCTCGCAACGATCGAGGCGAAAGACCGATCCGCTTGCACAAGCATCTGCTGCTGGCCGGAACGGCGTTGGCAGCCCTGCCGCTGGGGCTCATCATCTGCTCAGGAGAGGTCCAAGCTCAGGATGCCACTTGGCTGGCGACGCCTATCTCGAATGACTGGCGCCTGGGAGCGAACTGGAGTTCCGGCATCGCGCCGCTCGGCACCGCGATCTTCGGTGAATCCGACGTCACGTCTCTGAACGTCACTGACGTGAATATTGGAACGCTGCGGTTCGATGCGGCAGCTCCAGCCTATACGCTCACGAACGGTCCAGGTGGGTATTTCGAGATCACTGGCGCCGGCATCGTCAATCATTCGGCAAATCGTCTGATGATCGCCAACAGCGGACAGATGTTCTTCTACAATGCCAGCATGGCTGACAGCGCCATCATCGCCAACAGCGGACATATTCGATTCAGGAATACCAGCACGGCCGCCGCCGCCACTATCACCACGACGGATAATGGATCGATCTTCTTCGGAGAAGAGGCGAGCGGAGGCCAAGCGCGACTCATCACCCAGTCTGGACTGGTCGACATCTCGTGGCTCACCAGTTCCGGCATGAGCGTCGGCTCGATCGAGGGGTCAGGCACCTATTACATTAGCTCGAAAGCGTTGACGGTCGGCGGCAATGGCCTGTCCACGACCGTCAGTGGGACGATTCAGGATGGCGGCAACCGCGGCGGCACCGGCGGCTCCCTGATCAAGGTTGGCGCCGGCACGCTCACGCTGTCAGGCGCCAACACCTATACCGGCGGCACGTCCATCGAGGCCGGCACCCTCGAGATCCAGAACCCCAGCGCGCTCGGCAGCGGCAACGTTACGCTCAAGGGCGGTCACCTGCGCTCCGACATCGCCGGCACGGCGACGCTCGCGAACCCCATCGTCGTCAGAGCGGGCGATCCCGTCCGAACGATCTCGGCCGCGGCGGGCCAGACGCTCAACATCAATTTCAATTTCGTCGGCAACGGCGCGGTCCTGCAATTCGGCACCGCATCGGACACCGGAACGGTGAGCATTGGCGGCACGGTGAGCGGCGGCTATGGAATCTATTGGATCGACGTGGCCGGCGGCACGCTGAAAGCGGGGTCCCGGGCGCTCAGCACGCTTCTCAGCGGCGGCGCACAGGCGCTGACCATCCGCGAGAACGCCACCGTCGATCTGGCATCTTACGATTCCACCTTCTTCGACCTGCGCGGGCGGGGCACGCTGACCGGCAACGGCGCGACCTTCTCGATCAGCGAGGGCGCCTTCGACGGCAATATCAGCGGCAACACCACCCTGAAGAAGATCACGCCCGTCACGCTCACCCTGAACGGCAGGAACACGCTGACGGGACCGACGCAGGTTCTGAACGGTCTTCTGGTGGTGAACGGATCCCTGGCTTCGTCTCCGGTCTCGGTGAGCCATGACACCCATGGCAGCGGCACCCTGGGCGGCACCGGCACCGTCGGCAGCCTGTCGGTTCTGTCGCGCGGCACGGTGGCGCCGGGCAATTCCATCGGCACCCTGACCGTGAACGGCAACGTCTCCTTCGCGCCCGGCTCGACTTACGCGCTCGAGATCGACAAGGCCGGACGAGCCGACCGGATCGCCGCCAGCGGCGCGGCGACGCTCTCCGGCGGCACGGTACGGATTCTTCCGGATCAGGGCACCGGTTATGCGGAGAACTCTCCCTACCTCATCCTGACCGCGCGAAACGGCGTGAAGGGAACATTCGCCGGCACGAGCGGCGGCAATTTCGCCTTCGTCACACCCACCCTCGCCTATGACGACGACAAGGTGACCCTCACTCTTGTCCGCAAGATGGATCCGGATGAGCCGGACAATCCCGCGGATCCGGACGAGCCCAGACCGATCCGCTTCCATTCGGTCGCCGAGACCGTCAACCAGTACCGCACCGCCGATGCAGTCGAGGCGCTGGGATCCGGCAACCACCTGTTTCAGGCGGTGCTGGGATCGAGCGACGGTGCCGCGCGCCAAGCCTTCGATGCTCTGTCCGGTGAGGCGCATGCCTCCGCCATGAGCGTGGCCTATGAGGATAGCCGCCTGGTGCGGGAGGCGATCCTCACCCGCCTGCGCGAGCCGATGGGTGCGGGCTTGCCGAGTTTGGCGCAGGGCTCCTACGCCGCCGCCTATGCCGCCGACCGGCCGGGGGCCGCTCCGCAAGACATCGCCGTGCCAAGCATGGGCCTCGATCCGCACCGCTTCGCGCTCTGGGGCGAAGGTTTCGGATCCTGGGCCAAGGTGGCTTCGAACGGCAACGCCGCCTCCCTCGAGACCTCCACCGGCGGCTTCATCCTCGGTGCCGATGGCGCGCTGGACCCGGTGTGGCGCCTAGGCCTCGCTGGCGGCTTCACCCGCACGAGCTTCGACATCAACGGACGCCTGTCCTCGGGCACCAACGAGAGCGTCTTCGGCGCGCTTTACGGATCAGGCTCCTGGGGCGCCTTCTCCTTAAGGCTCGGTGCGGCTTACGCTTGGCATGATGTCGATATCCGGCGTCGAGTGCTGTTCCCCGGCTTCGCCGACGCGACCGAGACCTCCTACGATGGATGGTCGGCTCAAGGTTTCGCCGAACTTGGCTACCGTTTCGATCTCGCCGGTGTGCAGTTCGAACCCTTCATCGGCGGCTCGATCCTGCGCCTGCACACGGGTGCCTTCCAGGAAGAGGGCGGGACCGCCGCACTCACCGGCTTCGGGCAGGACCAGGATCTCGCCACCACCACCCTGGGCCTTCGCGCTCAGGCGCGTCTGAGCGCCGACGTTCCGCTGGCAATCCGCGGCATGCTGGGCTGGCGCCATGCCTTCGGCGATGTGGAGCCCGAGGCGCTCCTTGCCTTTGCGGGCAGCGCCGCGGGCTTTGCGGTGTCAGGCGTTCCGGTGGACCGGGATGCGCTGGCTATCGAAGCCGGGCTCGACTGGAAGGCTTCCGATTCCCTGAGCCTCGGTGTCGCCTATGCGGGCCAGATCGGTGCGCGGGCGCAGGATCATTCCCTCAAAGGCAATCTCGTCTGGCGCTTCGCCACGCATTGAGACGGCAAAGCGCTCCAGGATCGATTACGACGCCTCAGGCTTCGTCTCACCGAGGTACTCGCGCCAGATCGCGCTCGATCCGAGAGACTGGATGAAGGCCTCATGCGCCGCGCGCTCGGCCTCCGTCAGGCGGGAGATCAGGGTGCGCGGCCGGGCATTGCGGGCGGCCTGTTCCGCCGCTGCGGCACTGCGGCGGGCCGAGGGCTGGAGCGTGAGGTCGAAGCCCACCTGCCGGCCGCCGATGAGCTCGATATAGACCTCGGCCAGGATCTCGGCGTCGAGGAGCGCCCCGTGCTTGGTGCGCCGGGAATTGTCGATGCCGTAGCGGGCGCAGAGCGCATCGAGGTTGTTGGCCGCGCCTGGATGCTTGCGCCGCGCCATACTGAGCGTATCGACCGCGTCGGCCAAGTTGAACTGCCGGTGCCCGGTGCGGGCGAATTCCGCATTCAGGAAGCCGATGTCGAAGGCCGCGTTATGGATGACGAGCCGGGCATCGCCGACGAACTCCGCGAACTCGTCCGCAATCGCCGCAAAGACCGGCTTGTCGGCCAGGAACTCGTCCGAGAGCCCATGCACCGCGAAGGCGCCGGGCGAGACCGGGCATTCCGGGTTGATGTAGACGTGATAGCTCTTACCCGTGGGGATGTGGTTGAGCATCTCGACGCAGCCGATTTCGATGACACGGTCGCCCTTGGCCGGGTCGGTGCCGGTGGTTTCGGTATCGAGAACGATTTCACGCGACATCGCAAAAACTCTTCATCAAAAACGGTGACGCCGGCCGGGACGGGCGGCGAGGCAAACGAGGATGGAGCGCACCTGAGCCTCGGCGGAAGCAAAGCCGCGGCTGGTGTCGACCAGGAAATGCGCCCGGGCGCGCTTGTCGGCGTCCGGCATCTGCTTGGCCAGGATGGCAGAAAATTTCTCCGCCGTCATGCCGGGCCGGGCAAGCACGCGCTGGCGCTGGACCTCGGCGGGCGCCGTGACCACGAGAACGGCATCGCAGCGCGCCTCGCCTCCCGTCTCGAACAGCAGGGGAATGTCCAGCACGGCGATGGGCGCGAGTGCGGAGATCTGTTGAAGAAAAGTCTCCTCTTCCTCCCGCACCAGGGGATGCACGATGGACTCGAGCTGCTTCAGGCGCTCCGGGCTGTCGAGAACGGCGGCCCCGAGTTTGACCCGGTCAACGGCGCCGTCTCTCGCGGTGCCGGGAAAGGCGCGTTCGATCAACGGCGCGGCGCGGCCGCGATAGAGCCGGTGCACGGTGGCGTCGGCATCGTGAACCGGAACCCCGAGCTTGCGGAAGAGATCGGCGGTGGCCGACTTGCCCATGCCGATGGAGCCGGTGAGTCCGAGCACGAAGGTCATGTCGAGGCCTCGAGATCGGCCAGGATCAGCGCCCGCAGATCCGGCGTGACCTCCGGGGTAACGCCGAACCAGCGCCGGAAGCCCGGCACCGCCTGGTGCAGCAGCATGCCGAGACCGTCGACGGTTCGTAAATTCTGGGCCGCCGCGGCCGCCAGGAGAGGTGTCTCCAGCGGAACGTAGACGATGTCCGCCACCACGGCATTGCGGGGCGCGCGGGAGAGGTCGATGGCGAGTGGCGGCTGACCCGCCATGCCCAGCGACGTGGTGTTGACGATGAGTTGCGCATGGGGAACCACCCGCCCGAGCGCCTCCCAGGCGGCGGTCTCGATGGGAACCGAACTACCCGGCCTGAGATCCCGGGCGAGATCCTCCGCCTTCAGTCCCGTGCGGTTCGCCACGAAGATGCGCTTGAGGGGCCGGTCCTGGAGGCCCGCCACCACGGCGCGCGCGGCCCCGCCGGCGCCGAGCACGAGGGCGGTTTCCACATCCTGTTCCCAGCCTATCCCCAACGTCGCATCGAGATTGCCGATGAATCCGAGGGCGTCCGTGTTGTCGCCCCAGAGCACCCCGTCCTCGACCCACAGGGTGTTGACCGCGCCCACGCGCTGCGCCCGCTGGGTCCTGCGCGCGACGCCGAGGAAGGCCATCTCCTTGTGGGGCAGGGTGACGTTGCCGCCGGCATAGCCTTGCGCGTGAAAGCCGCTTAAGAATTCCCCGAAATCCACAGGCGCCACATCGATGCGCTCATAGGAGCCGTCGAGCCCATAGGCTTTCAGCCAGTGACCATGGATCAGCGGCGAGCGGGAATGCTTGATCGGATGGCCGACGACGAAGGCCTTCGTCATGAATTCTAGTCCTTGAGCATCGTGCGGACCCGGAGGGCCGCGTCAGCGAAAAGTGGATCCGGTTTTCCGGACACACGATGCTCTCATTCAAGAAGAAAGCATCGGATTCAATCCCAAAAGTGGAATCCACTTTTGGGTCGAAGGCTTTAAAGCGCCAAGCAGCCGAGGCGGCGCAGGGCAGCGAGAAGCGGCAGGAGAGGCAGCCCCAGGATCGTGGAGTGGTCTCCCTCCACCGCCTCGAAGAGATGAATGCCAAAGCCTTCGAGCTGGTAAACGCCGACGCTTTTGAGCACATCGGGGCCCGCGAGGTCGAGATAGAGGTCGATGGCCTCGTCCGTCAGGGGTCGCAAGGTGAGACGGGCGGTTCCCGAGAAGCGCTCGACCACCTGCCCGCCGATGGCAAGGGCTCCTGCGGAATGAAGATTGTGCTGCCGACCGGCGAGGCGCTTGAGCTGGGCATGGGCGGCCGCCCGGTCAGCCGGCTTGTGAAACACCTCGCCGTCGCAGTCCAGGACCTGATCGGCCCCGAGCACCACCCTGTCCGGATGGCGGCGGCTGACCGCCAGGGCCTTTTCCGCCGCAAGCCGCCCCGCGAGCGACAACGGGTCGAGGGCCTCATGAGCGGCTGCCTCTTCGATGGCGCGTTCGTCGATGCCGGCATTCTGCGTCTCGACGAAAAGTCCCGCGCTCACGAGCAGGCCGAGGCGGGTGGCGCTGGTGGAGGCGAGCAGCAGTTTTTCCGAAGGGGTCCAGAGGGCTGGCATGGCTCAACTCGCGTTCAGGCGCTGGCGACGGTCGCGGTAGTGATCGATGATCGCGGCCGCCGTCTCCTCGATGGAGCGGCGGGTCACGTCGATCACCGGCCAGCCGTTGCGGGCAAAGAGCCGCCGGGACGCCGCCAGTTCCTCGGCCACCGCCTCGCGGTCCACGTAAGAGGTGTCGTCATCGGCGTTCAGGCTCAAGAGCCGGTTCTGCCGGATCTGCACGATGCGCTCAGGGGTCGCCACGAGGCCGACGATCAGCGCGGTCTTCGCCGTCTCCAGCACTGCCGGCGGCGGCACGCCGGGCACGAGGGGGATGTTGGCGGTCTTCAATCCCCGGTTGGCGAGGTAGACCGAGGTTGGGGTCTTCGAGGTGCGGCTCACGCCGACCAGGATCACGTCCGCCTCGTCGAGATCGTGCGGCAGATGCCCGTCATCGTGCAGGAGTGTGAAGTTCATGGCGTCGATGCGCTTGAAATACTCGGCGTTCAGCATGTGCTGCGCACCGGGCCGCGCGGTCGAATGGGTGCCGAGATAGGAGGAGAGCAGGGCATGCACCGGCTCGAGCACGGAGAGATAAGGCGAGCCGGTGGCGCGGCAGACTTCCTCCAGCCGGCTGGAGAGCTCCTGCTCGACCAGAGTGTAGAGCACGATGCCCGGCGCCGTCTCGATCTCGTGGATCACCCGCTCCAACTGGGTGTTGGAGCGCACGAGTGGATAGACATGCTCGATGGCCGCCACTCCTTCATATTGCGCCACTACCGCGCGGGCGACGGTGATCAGGGTTTCGCCCGTGGAGTCGGAGACGAGATGGAGATGAAAATAGCTGCGTCCCACGGCCCGAATTCTCCATGAAGAGGAGTCGATGAGTGTGGATAAAACGCTTGAGCTGAGAGGTCCAGCAAAAGGCCCTGTGGGATTCCCTGCAAACCATCAACAGGGCTCCCGGTTGTGCGAGTCTGGAATCGGCCTTCTGGGAGAATCCGGCACGAATCAGCGCCAAGAATTTGATTCAGGTTTGGTTAAGCTTCGTTAACGGGCTGTTAAGCTTTAAGATTTCGGAAAGGATTGTGGCGAGCCCGCCCCATCCGTTAATGAACCCTTAAAGCCCCGGGCCGTGTGGACCGCCTGTGGACGGGGTTGCGGCTTTGTGATTCACGGCCCAAGAGAAACATCAGATTCTAAGATTCAAAGATTCTTCTTTTAAGAGAGGCCCTGTGAGCACACGTTCCACCAAGGCGATTTTGCGCGTGCTGAACGGCGAGCCGGTCTGGCCTCTGCCGATCTGGATCATGCGTCAGGCCGGCCGCTACCTGCCGGAATACCGGGAGACCCGGAAGCAGGCGGGCTCCTTCCTCGACCTCTGCTACAATCCGAGGCTTGCCGAGGAGGTGACGCTTCAGCCGATCCGCCGCTTCGGCTTCGATGCCTCGATCCTGTTCTCCGACATCCTGGTCATCCCCCATGCACTCGGACAGGACGTGCGCTTCGTCGAGAATGAGGGACCCCGGCTCGATCCGGTCACCGAGGCCAAGGATTTTTCCAGGCTCGCCGACGAGCTGCCGCTGGAGCGGCTCGATCCGGTCTTCGAGACCCTGGATCGCCTGAGCAAGAGCCTGCCGAAGGAGACCACACTCCTCGGCTTTTGCGGTGCGCCCTGGACGGTGGCGAGCTACATGATCGCCGGCAAGGGCACCCCGGACCAAGCGCCCGCCCGTCTGACCGCCTATCGCGACCCGGCCTTCATGGACCAGCTGATCGACCGCCTGGTGCGGGCATCCACGGCCTATCTCATTCGCCAGATCGATGCAGGCGCCGAGGCCGTGCAGATCTTTGAGAGTTTCGGCTCGGCCCTGCCGCCGGCCCTGTTCGACCGGCTGTCGCTCAACCCGATCCGCCGCATGGTGGAAGGTCTTAAAACCGCACGGCCCGACGCCAAGGTGATCGTGTTCGTGCGCGGTGGCGGGGCCAATCTCCACCGCTTCGCCGCAGCCGGGATCGGCGACGGGCTGGCGCTCGACTGGACCCTCGATCCGGCCTTGGTGCTGCCGACACTGCCGAACACGCTGGCCACGCAGGGCAATCTCGACCCGCTGGCGCTGATCGCCGGCGGCCAACCGCTGGAGCAGGGGATTGATCACATCCTCAGCACCGTGCGCGGCCGCCCGCATATCTTCAATCTCGGGCACGGCATTCTGCCGGAGACACCGATCGACCACGTGGCGCAGATGATCGCCCGTGTGCGGGGGGCTTAAAACATAATGTTGTATCTGTGGCTCAAGGCGTTTCACCTCATCGCCGTCATTGCCTGGATGGCCGGCATGCTCTACCTGCCGCGCCTCTTCGTCTATCATTGCGATGCACCGAAGGACTCGATCCAGTCCGAGACGTTCAAGATCATGGAGCGGCGCCTGCTCAAGGCGATCATCAACCCGGCCATGATCGTCACCTGGGTGCTCGGCCTCTACCTCGTCTGGGACGGCGGCTGGTACACCTCCGGCTGGATGCACGCCAAGTTCGCCCTGGTGCTGATCATGTCCGGCCTGCACGGCGTCTATGTGCGCCGGCTGAAGGAGTTCGCCGCCGACAAGAATACACGTCCGGCGAAATATTATCGCATCCTCAACGAGGTGCCGACCGTGCTGATGATCGGCATCGTGATCCTGGTGATCGTGAAGCCGTTTGGATGATGCTCAGAGCTTGATCTCGCCCTCATCCATGCCGTGCCAGTAATGGATGCGGGTGGCGTGGACCTTGATCAGGACGAGGCCCGGTGTGTCGATACCGTCCTTGAACCAGATTTCGAGATCCTTCGTCCAATGCTGCTCGAAGGCTTTCTTGTCGCGGATCAGCTCGGCGCGCCCTTCGACCGCAATGAAGATCGGGGGCTTGCCGAGAAGGCTCTTGCTGCCCTGGAAGGCCAGTGACACTTTCGGATCCCGCTTGATGTCGTCGATGGTCCGCGTGTCTTCGTAGGAGAAGAAAAACGAATCGCCCTCATAGGCAACATCGCCGTTGTTGCTCATGGGCCGGCCCGCGATCTCGCCGCCTTCGGCATGGGTCGAGAGCATGGCGAAGTCGATGTCGCGCATCTTGTCGGACAGGTCGGCGAGGGTCAGCTGGCTCACGGCGGTTTTCTCCTTGATCGGCCAGCGATAACCTCCCTCCGAAACCATCCGTTCCAGAGACAGGCGATGAAGGCTCTTGTGATCGCCGAAGAAAACCGCTAAATAAGAATTCTCCTTCCTCCAAGTCAGGTGCGCTGCACGGGCCCTCAGGGCTCTCCAGTCACGGTTCGTGAACCCGGCGGCCCTGTCGAACGTTTTTCTCAATCTCCCCGCGTCCAGCTTCATCCTGCCCGCGACCTTACCCCGAGAGTGTTCCCCGATGAGGGAAATCAAGCTTCAAGATCTGAAATCCAAGACGCCCACCGAACTCATCGCCTTCGCCGAGGAGCTCGAGGTCGAGAACGCCAGCACCATGCGCAAGCAGGAGCTCATGTTCGCGATCCTCAAGCAGCTGGCGGCGCGCGAGGTGGAGATCATCGGCGCGGGCGTCGTCGAGGTGCTGCAGGACGGCTTCGGCTTCCTGCGCTCGGCCGATTCGAACTACCTGCCCGGACCGGACGACATCTACGTGTCGCCCTCGCAGATCCGGAAATTCGGCCTGCGCACCGGCGACACGGTGGACGGCCCGATCCGTGGGCCCAAAGAGGGCGAGCGCTATTTCGCGCTGCTCAAGGTCAACACGATCAATTTCGAGGATCCGGAGAAGATCCGGCACAAGGTTCACTTCGACAACCTGACGCCGCTCTTCCCGCATGAGCGCTTCAACCTCGAAATCGCCGATCCAACGCGAAAAGACTTCTCGCCGCGCATCATCGACATCGTGTCGCCTATCGGCAAAGGCCAGCGCGCGCTCATCGTGGCGCCGCCGCGCACGGGTAAGACCGTGCTGATGCAGAACGTGGCGCAGTCGATCACCACCAACCATCCCGAGTGCTACCTCATCGTGCTGCTCATCGACGAGCGGCCGGAGGAAGTCACCGACATGCAGCGCTCCGTGAAGGGTGAGGTTGTGGCCTCCACCTTCGACGAGCCGGCGACCCGCCACGTGCAGGTGGCCGAGATGGTGATCGAAAAGGCCAAGCGCCTCGTGGAGCACGGCCGCGATGTGGTGATCCTGCTCGACTCGATCACCCGCCTGGGCCGCGCCTACAACACGGTGGTGCCGTCCTCCGGCAAGGTGCTCACCGGCGGTGTCGACGCCAACGCCCTGCAGCGCCCGAAGCGCTTCTTCGGTGCGGCGCGCAACATCGAGGAGGGTGGTTCGCTCACGATCATCGCCACCGCGCTGATCGATACCGGCTCGCGCATGGACGAGGTGATCTTCGAGGAGTTCAAGGGCACCGGCAACTCGGAGATCATCCTGGACCGCAAGGTCGCCGACAAGCGCACCTTCCCGGCCATCGACATCACCCGCTCCGGCACTCGCAAGGAAGAGCTGCTTGTTCCGGCCGACACGCTCAAGAAGATGTACGTGCTGCGCCGCATCCTCAACCCGATGGGCACGGTGGACGCCATCGAGTTCCTGCTCGACAAGCTGCGTCAGACCAAGTCGAACAGCGATTTCTTCGATTCGATGAACACCTGAGCCCGAACGTCGGCTCCGATCATCAGCCCCATCCTCTCCTCAGAGGGTGGGGTTTTTCTTTGCGCTCAGAACACCCCCATCAACGCCAACACGATCAGGGTCAGCACGGCGGAGATCAGGAGCGAGCCTGCACAGCCCAGTCGGTTCGAGAAGAAAAAGAACATCCGTGCTCCTGTGCCTCAGGGATTGCCGCATTATCGGCTGACGATGCCGCTCGCCAGCACAACGCCCGAGGTCGCCAGGATGATGCCGACCCACGCGGCGGGACTTGGGATTTCTCCCAAGACCGGAATGGCGATGAGCGCCGCGAGCACGATCGCCAGGGGCGACACGGCCGCCGCCCGCGAGGCGCCAAGGCGGTCGATGGCCATGCCGTAGAGAATGATCCCGGCAACGCCCGAGAGCAGACCTTGGAGCAGCGCCTGCAGGACGATCGGACCGGCGAGGCCCTTGCCGAATGCCTGCACGAGAGGCGGCATGCCGAAAGGCAGGAGGATCAGGAAGGACCAGAGCCCGATGAGGGCCGCGGCCTGCAGGACCGACAATCCGGAGTGGCGATAGGCATGGGTGTAGATCCCCCACAGGCCCGCGCCGGTGAGCAGCAGGAGATGACCGCGCCAGACGCCATCAGCGGCAAACAGCACCCCATAGCCGCCGATGCCCGCGATGCCGACCAGGATCAGGACGAAGCCGAGGACCCGCACACCCGCAAGCCGCTCCCCGAAAAGCAGCCAGCCGATGAGGGCCACGAAAAGCGGCATGGTGCCCGGCAGGAGCGGACCGATCTCCGCCGCAGGCGCGAACTGCATGCCCCACGCCACGATGAGAAAGAACGGAGCGCCGGATCCGAGAAGGCCGAGGCCTTTCAGGAGGCTCAAGTCTTTGGGGAAAAGACCGATGCGCCAGGCAATCGGGGCGAGCACCAGGGCTGGCACCCCAAAGCGCAGCAGGCCTACGGCGGCAGGCGGCAGATCGTGCGTGACCGCATGACGGGTGGCAACGGCCCAGAGCGCCCAAATCGTCACGGTGGCGAGCGCTGCCAGCCAGCCGACGAGGACATGTCGGGCGGTGGGGTGCGGCGATGTGCCAGCAAGATCGGACATGGCAGGCCTCCTTCGATGGCCTTGAGCATAGACTTGCGGGGCAGGGCATGTCCTTGCAAAGTTCATCTTGAAGGGGACGTGTAATTGGCAGAAGATTGCGCCAAATCATCTCGTGTGAGCTCATGCCCTATATCGATCTCGACGGCATCGACCTGCGGATCCTGAATGCCTTGCAGTCAGACGGGCGCCTGACCAATCAGGAACTGGCCGATCAGGTTGGCCTCTCGCCCTCACCCTGTCTGCGCCGGGTGCGCCGCCTCGAACGGGACGGCTTCATCCGCACCTACCGAGCCGTGCTCGACCGGGAAGCGGTGGGCCTGGGCCTCACCGTCTTCGTCGAGATCAAGGTCGAAAAGCATTCCCGCGACAATGCGCAGGCCCTCCAGGAGGCGCTTCTAGGCATGCCCGAGGTGGTGGCCTGCCACATGGTATCCGGAACCGCCGACTTCATGGCCGAGATCGTGGTGCCGAACCTCAAGTCCTATGAGCGCCTGCTCACCGAAAAGCTCCTGACCCTGCCGATGATCGGCGACATCCGCTCCAACTTTGCCCTGACGCGCGTGAAATCCGATGCAGCCCTGCCGCTGACGCATCTGAAGCGGGAAGGGATTAAATCGGAGCCGGATTGCTGAGGCAGGGCATCATGCCGGGCTGCCGGGTTCCTCCGCCAGCATTTCCCGCACCCGCGCCTTCAACCCTTCCGCATCCATGACGGGCAGCGAGCAGCGCTGCCCGGCGCAGACAAGGGCCTGCGCTTGCGTGCCGGAGGCGGCGAGGGCTTTGGCGGGATGATTGTCGTCCAGCGTTTCGTCACCGCGCAACCAGCGCACGCTGCGGTCGGGATAGGGGATCTGCAGGGCCGCCTCGTGGAGGGATGCTGCATTGTTTCCCGTGACGACGATGCTCAAGCCCCGCAAGTGCAGGTCGAGGGCGTTGAGGATCGAGGTGTGGCCGAGCGGGGAGCCACGGGCGACGCCCACGAGCCGGCTCAGGACATCGGCAGCTTTCTGGATGTCATCGGTCGTCTCCGTGATCTGGGCCAGCCGCACGAGCGCCTCCGTGAAGACCCCGTTGGCGTTGGGCACGGCCTCGTCATGGGTCGGCTGCGGTCGCACAACGAGAGGGTCCGCTCCCTGAGCGGTCATCGCGAGGCAGCCGGTCTCCCTGACCATGAACTCCCGGAGCAGGACGTCGCGCCATTTTTCAGCATCCCGCAGGTAGGCGGTGTCGGAGGTCGCCTCATGAAGAGCGAGCGCGGCCCGCATCATGGCGGCATGATCGAGGGCGAAGCCCGGGAAGATCAGGGAACCCCCGCGCCAGGAATGGCCGAGCCGGTTGTCGCGGCTCATCGTCACGGAGATGAAGCGATAGGCCCGTTGCGCCAGCGCGATCCAATCCGGACGCCCGAGAAGGGGCGCGGCTCGCACGAGGGCGCCGATCATCAGGCCGTTCCAATCGGCCAGCACCTTGTCGTCGAGGTCGGGCCGCACCCGCAAGGCGCGCCGCTCCAGGAGTTTCTCGCGCAGGGCAGCAAGACGCTGTTCCACGGGGGCGGGGGCTTCGCCGGAGATGAGCCGGTTCGGGATGTTGTGGCCCTCGAAATTGCCCTCCGGGCTGATGTCGTAGACTTTGCTGAAAAAGGCGGCGTCCTCCTCGCTTAAGCTCTCGCGGATCTCGGGCAGGCTCCAGACATAGAACCGGCCTTCCTCACCCTCCGAATCCGCATCAAGGCTGGAGGCAAAGGCGCCCTCCGGCGTGGTCATCTCCCGCTCGAGCCAAGTGACGATGCCCTCGGCCGCCTGCCGGAAGAGGGGACGGCCGGTTTCCGCGAACCCTAAAGCATAGAGCTCCAGGAGCTGCGCGTTGTCGTAGAGCATTTTTTCGAAATGCGGCACGAGCCAGCGCTCGTCGACCGAGTAACGAGCAAAGCCGCCGCCGAGATGATCCTGGATGCCGCCTAGCGCCATCCGCTCCAGGGTCAGAAGAAAGCGATGCCGTGCGGCGCCGTCGTTGGTGCGGCCAGCATAGCGCAGGAGATATTCGAGGATGGGCGGATTGGGGAATTTCGGCGCTCCTTTCAGCCCGCCATGCTCCGTGTCGATCAGCTCCGTCAGGCGCAAACCCATCCGGTCGAGATCGGCGAGATCGAGCCCGCCGCCGTCGCCCGCCTCAACTTTGGCGAGGTGCTGCTTGATGGCATCGCGGTTTTTCAGAACCCGCTCGGGCTCCGCGTGATAGAGGCGGCTGATCTCGCGGAGCACCGCCACGAAGCCGGGGCGGCCGAAGCGCGGTTCCTTGGGGAAGTAGGTGCCGCCCCAGAAGGGCTCGCCCTCCGGAGTCAGAAACATGGTGAGCGGCCAGCCGCCGGGCTCGCCCAACAGGTGCAGGGCGCTCATATAGACATGATCCACATCGGGCCGTTCCTCCCGGTCGACCTTGATATTCACGAAGAGCTCGTTCATGACCGCGGCGGTGTCCGGATCCTCGAAGCTCTCGTGCGCCATCACATGGCACCAATGGCAGGCGGCATAGCCGATGGAGATCAGGATCGGCTTGTTCTGCCGCGTGGCCTCGGCCAGGGCCTCGGGCCCCCATTCCCACCAATGGACAGGATTGTCCCGGTGCTGCAGGAGATAGGGGGACGAGGCGTCCTTGAGGCGGTTCATGAATCCTGCTCCTGACTCCGGGGTAACCCGGCGGGGCTCGTCAGCCTGATCCTACATGCTTGTTTGTTTTTAGGGCTTTGCCAGAGTTAAGTCCTCTTCTGCTCACGAGGTTCACCCGCATGCGCTCGGACGACACGATCTTCGCCATCGCCTCCGGTCACGGCCGGGCCGCCGTGTGTCTGATCCGGATCAGCGGGCCGGAGAGCCGCAACCTCCTGGAGCGGATGACCGGAGGGGTGCCGGAGCCCCGGCGAGCCGTGGTGCGGACCCTGCGCGAACCGACGACCGGCGATCCCCTCGATCAGGCCCTCGTGCTCTGGATGCCGGGACCACGAAGTTTTACCGGCGAGAACCAGGCCGAGCTGCACATCCATGGCGGCCTCGCCACCCGGGCTGCCGTGCTGCGGGCTCTTTCTTCCATCGAGAACTGCCGCCCAGCCGAGGCCGGCGAGTTCACCCGTCGGGCCTTTCTCAACGGGCGAATGGATCTCTCCCAGGTCGAGGGTATCGCCGACATCATCGATGCCGAGACGGAAGCCCAGCGCCGGCAGGCCATGCTCCAGCTCGGCGGGCGTCTCGGCAATGCTGCCGAGGATTGGCGCGAGTCCATCCTGCGGGTCCTGGCGCTGCTTGAGGCGAGCCTCGACTTTTCCGACGAGGGCGACGTGCCGGAGGATCTGGAACAGGACATCCTCCGGATGATCGACGGCGTCCAGGGAGAGATCGGCCGAGCTTTGGCCAACCGCAGCGGCGAGCGGCTGCGGGAGGGCCTCACCGTGGTGCTCGCCGGCCCGCCCAATGCCGGTAAGTCGACCTTGCTCAATGCGCTCGCTCGGCGGGACGTCGCCATCGTGTCGCCGATTGCCGGCACCACCCGCGACGTGATCGAGGTCCATTGCGATCTCGGTGGCCTGCCGGTGATCGTCGTCGACACGGCGGGCCTGCGGGAGAGCGCCGACCTGATCGAGCAAGAGGGCGTGTCCCGCGCCCGCGCTCGCGTGCAGGACGCCGACCTCGTCCTTTGGCTCGTGCCGCCGGACGGGGAGGGGAGCGCGCCCCCTCCGGCCCGGCGCCTGCTGAAGGTCGGGACGAAGGCGGATATCGGCGGCGCCCGGCTTGATTGTGACGTGATGATCGCGGCGGCGACCGGCCAGGGGCTGCCGGAGCTGATCTCCCGCTTGGAGGCGGAGGCGGCGAGCCTGATGGGGCAGGGCGATGCTGTGATCACCCGGGAGCGCCATCGAAAAGCCTTGGAGCGTGCTCATGAGTGCCTCGTCCGCGCACGAGACATGCTGGCGAGCCGGGGACCGCTGGAGCTTGCGGCGGAAGAGGCGAGGCTCTCGGCCCGTGCCATCGGCGAGATCACCGGTCGGGTGGATGTGGAGGACGTGCTCGACAGGCTTTTCTCCAGCTTCTGTATCGGCAAATAGAAAGAGCCGGACGCGCGGTAACCCTTTCGCGAATCTGTGAGACTCCCGGTTTCGGCTGTTCACGAATCGGTGGAACGGTGCTGAATCCCCTCTGCACAGGCTGTGGACGGGGTGTGCAGAGGTGGGGATCGCCCAAAATGTTTCACGTGAAACATTTTGCCCTTTTGACCTGTGACCCGGTGCTGCGTAGACCCCTGTTGATGGAAACCAACATGAGTTCTTCGTTCGATGTGATCGTCGTGGGAGGCGGCCATGCCGGGGCCGAGGCGGCTGCGGCCGCTACGCGCATGGGCGCCTGCACGGCTCTCGTGACGCACAAGCTCGCGACCGTCGGCGCCATGTCATGCAACCCGGCCATCGGCGGGCTCGGCAAGGGGCACCTCGTTCGCGAGATCGATGCGCTCGACGGCGTCATGGGCCGCATCGCCGATCGCGCCGGCATCCAGTTCCGCCTCCTCAACCGCCGCAAGGGTCCGGCCGTCCGTGGCCCTCGTACCCAGGCGGACCGCAAGCTTTATGCCCGCGCCATGCAGGCGGAGCTCTTGAACACTCCGAACCTGACCATTGTGGAAGGCGAGGCGGACGACCTGATCGTTCAGGAAGATCGGATCGCCGGTCTGCTGCTCACCGATGGGCGTCAGCTCGGGGCCGCTTCCGTGGTCATCACCACCGGTACCTTCCTGTCCGGCCTGATCCATATCGGCGAGAGAAAGATCCCGGCCGGCCGCATGGGCGAGCGCCCTTCGCTCGGCCTTCCCAAAACCTTTGCCCGGCTCGGCTTCAACCGCGGCCGCCTCAAGACCGGCACACCGCCCCGCCTTGATGGCCGCACCATCGATTGGGCCGGCGTCGACAAGCAGGCGGCCGATGACGATCCGGTGCCATTCTCCCTGCTCACAACCAGCATCACCAATCCGCAGATCGAGTGCGGCGTCACCCGGACCACAGCCAAGGTGCATGACCTCATCCGGAACAACCTGCACCGCTCGGCCATGTATTCGGGCGAAATCCAGGGCACCGGGCCGCGCTACTGCCCCTCCATTGAGGACAAGGTGGTGCGCTTCGGCGACCGGGACGGGCACCAGATCTTTCTGGAGCCGGAAGGCCTCGACGACATCACCGTCTATCCCAACGGCATCTCCACCTCCCTGCCGGAGGACGTGCAGCTTGAATTCCTCAAGCACATTCCCGGCCTGGAGAAGGTGCACATGCTCCAGCCCGCCTATGCGATCGAGTACGATTATGTCGATCCGCGCAACCTGACGGCCGGGCTTGAAACCAAGGCCGTGCAGGGGCTGTTCCTGGCCGGTCAGATCAACGGCACCACCGGCTATGAGGAGGCCGCCGCCCAGGGGCTGGTGGCCGGCTTGAACGCCGCCCGTCTGGCAGCCGGTGGAGACAGTATCGTGTTCGACCGGGCCGAATCCTATATCGGCGTGCTGGTGGACGACTTGATCACCCGTGGGGTGAGCGAGCCCTACCGCATGTTCACCTCCCGGTCCGAGTACCGGCTCAGCCTGCGCATCGACAATGTGGACGAGCGTCTCACCGGCAAGGGGCTGGAGATCGGCTGTGTCGGCTCGGAGCGCGAGGCACATTTCCGGCACGCGCAGGACGAAATCCGCAGCACCCGGCAGCGGCTCCAGATCCTCGCCCTTACGCCCCAGGAAGCGGCACGGCATGGGCTGGAGCTGAACCAGGACGGCATCCGCCGCTCGGCCTATCAGCTCCTCTCCTACCCCAATATCGGCTGGTCCGACCTGCTGCGGATCTGGCCGGACCTCGCATCGGTGAGCGCTTCCGTCCGTGAGCGACTGGAGACGGACGCCACCTATGCGGTCTATCTCGACCGGCAGCAAGCGGACATCGCCGCCTACCGCCGCGACGAGAGCGTGGTGCTGGAGGAGGGTATCGACTTCCGGGGACTGCCAGGCCTGTCGAATGAAATCAAGGCCAAGCTTGATCTGGTGCGCCCGAAGACCATCGGCCAAGCGGCTCGCATCGAGGGGATCACGCCTGCGGCCCTGACGCTTCTCGCCGCCCACGCCCGCAAGGTGCCTGCTCGGGCGGTCCGTTCAGCCGATCCGGTGCAGGCATGAGCGCAAGCAGGACGGCATCGGAGCTGAATGTTTCACGTGAAACATTCGAGAAGCTGGCGCTGCTGGAGCGCGAGCTGCGCCGCTGGCAGGCAATCAAGAACCTTGTCGGTCCGGCCACGCTCGACCAGATCTGGGAGCGGCATATTGTCGATTCGCTCCAGCTTCTCGACCTTGTGCCGGACGCCAGAACTTGGCTCGACCTTGGTTCCGGGGCCGGTTTTCCCGGCCTCGTTCTTGCCATCGCGGGGGCTGCAAGGGGGCTGAAGGTCCATCTCGTCGAGAGCAATTCACGCAAATGCGCCTTCCTCCGGCACATCGCGCGGCTGACGGAATCAGCCGCGACGGTCCATGAAGCGCGGCTTGAGACCGTTATTCCCGGCTTCGTCGGCAAGGCCGATGTAGTCTCGGCACGGGCTCTGGCATCGCTGGTCCAGCTGCTGGACTGGACCGCCCCTGTGTTGAAAGCGGGGACAATCGGCCTCTTTCCCAAAGGTCGCGACGTCGAGACCGAATTGACCGAGGCTCGGAAAAAGTGGACATTCGAGGCGGAGACCCTGCCGAGCTTGACCGATTCCGACGCCAGGATTCTTCGCATAACTTCCATCGAGAGCCATTCATGATGACCGACCGCAACGGACCCGAAGCAGGCGCGCGTGGGGCGAAGCCGCGCGTTCTCGTGCTCGCCAACCAGAAGGGCGGTGTCGGCAAGACCACGACGGCGATCAATCTCGGCACTGCGCTCGCGGCCATCGGCGAGAGGGTACTGATCATCGATCTCGATCCACAGGGCAACGCCTCCACCGGTCTCGGCATCGACCGCAAGAACCGGCAGACCTCGACCTATCATGTGCTCGCCGGCGAGGCGTCGCTGGAGGAGAGCATCACCGAGACGGTGGTGCCAGGATTGTCGGTTGCCCCCTCGACTCTCGACCTTCTCGGCGTCGAGCTGGAGATCGCCAACGAGCGGAATCGGGCTCATCGGCTGCGCTCGGCGATTCAGAGCCTTTCGGCCTCCGAGGTAAATGAACCTTTTACCTATATTCTGATCGATTGCCCGCCATCGCTCAATCTTTTGACCATCAATGCCTTGACTGCTGCTGACGCGGTTCTGGTCCCCCTCCAGTGCGAATTTTTTGCTCTGGAAGGCCTCAGCCAGCTGCTCAAGACAGTCGAGCAGGTGCGTTCGGCTCTCAACCCGGAGCTGACGATCCATGGCGTCGTGCTGACCATGTTCGACCCGCGCAACAACCTGTCGGGACAGGTGGTGGCCGATGTGCGCCAGTTCATGGGCGCCAAGGTCTACGAGACCATGATCCCGCGTAACGTGCGCGTGTCCGAGGCGCCGTCCCACGGCAAGCCGGTTCTGCTTTACGATCTGAAATGCGCCGGCTCGCAGGCCTATCTGCGGCTGGCCTCCGAAGTCATCCAGCGCGAACGCGCGCTGCGCGCCGCTTGAGAGTTTGAGAGACCACAATGGCTGAAGAAGGAAAGTCGCGTCTGGGCCGTGGATTGGCTGCCCTCATCGGTGAGGTCGGCGAGGAGATGGGTACCCTGGAGCGGAAAGGCTTCACGCCGAAATCCGTCCCCGTGGAATTCCTGCGCGCGAACCCGCGCAACCCGCGCAAAGTCTTCGATGATACAGACCTGAGCGAGCTGACCCAGTCGATCAAGGACCGCGGCATCATCCAGCCTATTGTCGTGCGCCCGGTTACGAACAGCACCGACCAGTACGAGATCGTCGCCGGCGAGCGCCGCTGGCGCGCTGCCCAGAAGGCCGGGCTGCACCGGGTCCCGGTGGTCGTCGTCCATATCGACGACAAGACCTCGCTCGAATACGCCATCCTCGAAAACGTCCAGCGCGCCGACCTCAACCCCATCGAGGAGGCGGAGGGCTATTCGCGCCTGATGGCCGAGTTCTCCTACACGCAGGAAAATCTGTCCAAGATCATCGGCAAGAGCCGAAGCCACATCGCCAATACCCTGCGCCTGACCGAACTGCCCGTGCAGGTTCGCAAGCTCCTGATCGACCGCCAGATCACCGCCGGCCACGGCCGGGCACTCCTCTCCGTGAACGACCCGGTCGTCGTCGCCAAACGCATCCTCGACGAGGGCATGAGCGTGCGCCAGGTGGAGGAGATCGCCCAGGCGGACTCAGGCGGTTCATCGAAGGCTGCTGCGAAGGCGGCCAAGCCCAGCCCGGTGGAGAAGGACCCCGACACCCGCGCCCTGGAAAAGGCCCTGCAGGACGTGCTCGGCCTCACCGTCAGCATCGACCACAAGGGCCAGGGCGGCGAATTGCGCATCAAGTACAAGACCTTGGACCAGCTCGACGGCCTGTGCCGGCGGTTGAATCCATAGGCGCATGCCCTCATTTCCACTCAACCTCATCCTGAGGAGCAGCCGTGAGGCTGCGTCTCGAAGGAGGATCCAGTGCACGCGGGAGCCTCCTTCGAGACGGTCGCTGAAGCGACCTCCTCAGGATGAGGGCGGTTTTCCCGTAGAAGGGAAGCCCCTGAACTCTACCGCCGCGCCGCTCTTGCAATATCGAGCAGGGTCTTCGCTGCAATCGTATCGTCGAGATCGGCCATGCGGCGGGTCTGGAGCAGGCTCGATTGCAAGAGCGTGATCGCGTTCTTCAGGCTGTCGCCGGTCCAGCGCTGGAGATGGCGCTCGACCAGGGGCTTGCGCCGGAAATGCAGGCTGCGGAGGGTTTCGATAACGGCCGGGATCGGGCGGCCTTCTTCGACCGAAAGCCGGGCATTCAACAGCATCAGGGCATGACGCAGGGCGGCGCCGAGCAGCACGCTCGCGTTCACGCCCTCGGCGGCCAGGCGCCGGGATCCGGTCTCGAGTCCTGTGCCTTCGCCGGCAAAAGCCGCATCGATCACCGCGTCCATGGCTAGGCTCGACACGTCGCTCATGATGGCGTCCACGTCGGCGAGCGTGATTTCCCGCTGGCCATGGGCATAGAGCATCAGCTTGTTGAGCTCGCCGCGGGTGGCGAGGCGGTCGCCGCCGAGGCTCGCGATCAGGGCCGTGCGCGCGTCGCGCTGGATCGAAAAGCCGTTGTCCTTCAGGGTTTCGTCGACCACCGTGCCGAGATTTCTGGCCTCATCCGCATAGCAGGGCAGGGCGAGCGCCTTCTGCGAGCGCTCACACAGGGTGCGCAACGGTGAGGATTTCTGCAGGTCGCCACCTTCGATGACGATCACCGTGTCCTGCAACTCGCCTTTCAGGACTGCGTCGACAGCCGGCGCGATGTTGCGCGAGGTGGACTTCACCCAGATGGCGCGCTTGCCCCCGAACAGCCCCATGGTGCCGGCTTCGTCGGCCAAGCGTCCGGGATCCGCCGCAATGTCGTCGCCGTCGATGCGGATCAGCTGGAACGGGTCGGATGCATCATCAACCGAGCGTTCGGCCACCATCCGGGCGCGCTCGTTGATGAGACCCATATCGGGTCCGTAGAACAGGAACACGCCGATGCGCGGATCGGGGCGCCGCAGCGCCCCTTCCACGTCGCCGGCTTTGACCGCGACCATGGATCAGGTTCGGGTGGCGAGCACCGCCGACAGCCGGGTCCGCACCTGGTCGGCAAGATCCTTGGTGAGCCTGATCTCCGCATCGCGCGCGGCCCGGATATTGGCGAAGCGCTGCGGGAAGCGATCGAAGCTCGCCGAGGAGGTTGCGGTGCCCTGGGTGATCACCGTGCTCCCGTCGAGACTCGTGAGCGTATAGGTCAGCGTTCCGCCAACGATGACGGAGCTGGCCGTTCCAGACCGCGTGTCGACGACCGGACTTGTCTGCGATTTCGTGAAAGCGAGACGCAGCCTGTAACGCTTCGGCGTCGCCGAGCCTGAGCCGTTCAGCGCATAGACCAGTTCGCTGCGCAGGTAATGCCCCGCATTGGCCAGCTGGGGCGGCCATTCGACCTCAGGCACCTCGATGGCGGCAAGCTCCGTCTGGAGCGATTGCCCCGAGGCCGTCGGCCCGTGGAGAGGCCGGAAGCAGGCGGACAGGCCCAGAGAGAGGCCTGCCACAAGTGCAATGTGGGCAAGGCCCTTCAGGTTAAGCGACGACATTCACGATCCTCTGGGGAACGACGATGATCTTGCGGGCGGTCTTGCCGTCCATGGCCTTCTGCACGGCCTCGAGGGCCAGCACGGCCGCCTCGACTGTAGCCTGATCCGCGTCACGGGCAACCGTCACGTCGGCGCGCTTCTTGCCGTTCACCTGCACCGGCAGGGTGACCGTGTCCTCGACCAGCAGCGAGCGGTCCACCTGCGGCCACGGGGCGTCGGCCACGAGGCCGGGCTGGCCTAAGGCTTCCCAGCATTCCTCCGCCAGATGCGGCATCATGGGGGCGAGCAGCTGCACGAAGATGCGTCCGGCCTCGGCGAAGGCGGCGCCGACGCCGGGCTCGTCCGTGGCCTTGGCCTGGTTCGCCAGGTCCTGCAGGGAATTGGCGAGCTCGTAGAGATGGGCGACGCAGCGGTTGAAGCGCAGGCGCTCCACATCCTCCTCAACGGCGGCGAGCGCCTTGTGGGCGGCCTTGCGCACGGCGAGCGCAATCGGACCCTCGGTGGCGGCACCGTTGCCGCTGCCCATGCCGTCGGCACTGCCGATGCGATCGGCGATCTCGCCGATCAGGCGCCATACGCGCTGCACGAAGCGGCCCGCGCCCTGCACGCCTTCTTCGGTCCAGATCACATCGCGTTCCGGCGGCGAGTCGGAGAGCATGAACCAGCGGGCCGTGTCGGCGCCGTAGGACGCGATGATCTCGTCCGGATCGACCGTGTTCTTCTTCGATTTCGACATCTTCTCGATCGAGCCGATCTCGATCGGAGCGCCGGTCTCCACATGGAAGGCTTTTCGCGCATTGCCTTGGGTTTCGAAGCGCACGTCGGAGGGCAGCACCCAGCCGCCGCTCGCATCCTTATAGGTCTCGTGCACCACCATGCCCTGCGTGAACAGGCCGGCGAACGGCTCGTCCAAGCCGGCATGGCCGGTCTTCTTCATCGCGCGGGTGAAGAAGCGCGAATAGAGCAGGTGCAGGATCGCGTGCTCGATGCCGCCGATATACTGATCGACCGGCAGCCACGAATCCACGGTCGCGCGATCCGTCGGCTTGTCGACGAGGGTCGGGTCGGTGAAGCGCGCGAAGTACCAGGACGAATCCACGAAGGTGTCCATGGTGTCCGTTTCGCGCCGGGCCTTGCCGCCGCATTTCGGGCAGTCGACCTGCTTCCAGGTCGCGTGACGGTCGAGCGGGTTGCCCGGCACGTCGAAGGACACATCCTCCGGCAGCACCACCGGCAGCTGATCCTTCGGCACCGGCACGACGCCGCATTCATCGCAATGGATGATCGGGATCGGGCAGCCCCAGTAGCGCTGGCGCGAGATGCCCCAGTCGCGCAGGCGGAAATTGACCTTGCGCTCCGCCACCGCATGGTTGCCGCGGGTTTCGGCTTCCAGACGGCGGGCGACCTCTTCCTTCGCCTCCGCGATGGTCAAGCCATCGAGGAAGCGGGAATTGATCATCCGGCCCTCGCCGTCATAGGCCTCGTCGGTGATCACGAACGTGGCGGGATCCTGGTCGGGCGGACACACCACCGGGGTGTTGCCGAGCCCGTACTTATTGACGAAATCGAGGTCGCGCTGGTCGTGCGCCGGGCAGCCGAAGATGGCGCCGGTGCCGTATTCCATCAGGATGAAGTTCGCCACATAGACCGGCAGCGTCCAGTTCGGGTCGAACGGGTGCACGGCGCGCACGCCCGTATCGAAGCCGAGCTTCTCGGCCTTGTCGATGGCCTCCTGGGCCGTGCCCATGCGCTTGGCCTCCTCGATGAAGGCGGCAAGCTCCGGGTTTTTGTCGGCCGCGGCCTTCGCCAGCGGGTGATCGGGTGCAACGGCCATGAACTTCGCGCCGAACAGGGTATCGGGGCGCGTGGTGTAGATATGCAGCTCGGTCTCGCCGTTCGGGACGGTCTCAGGATTCAGGGCGAAACGGACCAGCAGGCCTTCCGAGCGGCCGATCCAGTTGCGCTGCATCAGGCGCACCTTCTCCGGCCAGCGGTCGAGGGTGTCCAGCCGGTCGTCGAGATCCTGGGCGAAATCGGTGATCTTCAAGAACCACTGGGTGAGCTCGCGCTGCTCGACCAGCGCGCCTGAGCGCCAGCCGCGGCCGTCGATCACCTGCTCGTTCGCCAGCACCGTATGATCGACCGGATCCCAGTTCACCTTGGCGGTCTTGCGGTCGACGAGCCCGGCCTCCAGGAAATCCAGGAACATGCTCTGCTGGTGCCGGTAGTAGCTCGGATCGCAGGTGGCGATCTCGCGGCTCCAGTCGATTGACAGGCCCATGCTCTGCAGCTGGGCGCGCATGGTCGCGATGTTGGCATAGGTCCATTCCTTCGGGTGGACCTTGTTCTGCATGGCGGCATTTTCCGCCGGCATGCCGAAGGCATCCCAGCCCATCGGGTGGAGCACGTTGAAGCCGCGGGCGCGCTTGTAGCGCGCTACCACGTCGCCCATGGTGTAGTTGCGCACGTGGCCCATGTGGATGCGCCCCGACGGATAGGGAAACATCTCAAGCACGTAGTATTTCGGACGCGGGTCGTCGTTGTTTGTCTTGAACAGGTCGCGGTCGTTCCAGACCTTCCGCCATTTCAGCTCGGCTTCCTTGGCGTTGTAGCGCTCGGGCCTCATGTCTCTTCTATATCCGTCGTAATGGTGCGAAGCGGCTTGCGCCGCCGGGTTGCGGCGGACTAGGACACAGCTCTCCCGCGCGGTCAACGGTTTCGCGCATGCGAGATGATCTGGAGAGGGTCCCATGAGCGAGAACGATGCCGTCGAAGGATTGAGGCAGGTGCAGGAGAGCATCCAGCGCTCGGCTTCCGATTATGGCCGTGACCCTGCCTCCATCACACTGGTGGCCGTCTCGAAGACGTTCCCGGCGGACGCCATCGCGCCGGTGCTGGCCGCGGGCCAGCGGATCTTCGGCGAGAATTACGTGCAGGAGGCCAAGGTCAAGTGGCCCGCTCTGCGCGAGAGTTACCCGGACGTGGAGCTGCACATGATCGGTCCGCTCCAGTCCAACAAGGCCAAGGAGGCGGTGGAGCTCTTCGACGTGATCCACACCCTCGACCGTCCGTCGCTGGCCGAGGCGCTCGCCAAGGAGATCGCCAAGCAGGGAAAAAAGCCGCGCCTGCTGGTGCAGGTGAACACCGGCGAGGAGCCGCAGAAGGGTGGCGTCATCCCTGCCGAGGTCGACGCGTTTCTGGAGGCCTGCCGCACGAGATACGGCCTGGAGGTTGAGGGCCTCATGTGCATCCCGCCAGCGGAGGACCCGCCGTCGCCACATTTCGCGCTGCTCAACACCATCGCGAAGCGGAATGGCTTGAACGTGCTCTCCATGGGCATGAGCGCGGACTTCGATGCGGCCATCCAGCTCGGTGCGACGCATGTGCGGGTGGGCAGCGCGATTTTCGGAGCGAGACCGCGCCACTCAAGTCGTTGATCCCTCCTCAGGATGAGGTGAGAGACTGTCAGGAGCGGCTATTCACCCCGTCTCTCAAGCCCTCTCGCTGTCGAGCATCGCCATCTGGGCAGCGGGATAGCGCTCGCCGGCGGCGGCGCCTTTCGGGACGATCTTCTCGATGGCGGCGAGATCCTCTGCCGTCAGCGTCACCTCCAATGCCCCGAGCGCCTCGCTGAGCCGGTCCCGGCGGCGGGCGCC
Source organism: Microvirga lupini (assembly GCF_014191055.1). Classification (GTDB taxonomy): domain Bacteria; phylum Pseudomonadota; class Alphaproteobacteria; order Rhizobiales; family Beijerinckiaceae; genus Microvirga; species Microvirga lupini_A. The sequence continues at coordinate 12,203 of NZ_JACHWB010000007.1, read as the reverse complement.
GATGAGCGGGACGATGTCCTCGCCCTGCGCCGCCACCCAGGCGATGGCGATCTGGGCCACGCTCACGCCCTTGGCCTCGGCCAGCCGGCGGAGTTCTTCAACGAGGCTCAAGTTCTTCTCCACATTGCCCTCCTGGAAGCGTGGGCTGTGGGCCCGGAAATCGCCAGGGCCGGTTGCCTGCCCGTTCCAATGGCCGCTGATCAGGCCGCGGGAGAGAACCCCATAGGCCGTGATGCCGACGCCGAGTTCGCGGCAGACGGGCAGGATGCTCTCCTCGGGCCCACGGGAAATCAGGGAATATTCGATCTGCAGGTCGCAGATCGGATGCACGGCGGCGGCGCGGCGGATGGTGTCGGGGCCGACTTCGGACAGGCCGATATGTCGCACATAGCCGGCCTTCACCATGTCACCGATCGCCCCGATGGTGTCCTCGATCGGCACGTTCGGATCGAGCCGGGCCGGTCGGTAGATGTCGATGTAATCGACCCGCAGGCGCTGCAGCGTATAGGCCAGAAAGCTCTTCACCGCCTGCGGACGCGCATCGTAGCCGAGCCAGGCGCCGGACGGTTCGCGCATGGCACCGAATTTCACGCTGATGAGCGCCTGATCGCGGCGGCCCTGGAGCGCTTCGCCGATCAGCATCTCGTTATGGCCCATACCGTAGAAATCGCCCGTGTCGAGCAGGGTAACGCCGGCCTCCAGCGCCTCATGGATCGTCCTGAGGCTCTCCTGCCGGTCGGCGGGTCCGTACATGCCGGACATGCCCATGCAGCCGAGACCGAGAGCTGAGACGGAAGGGCCGGTTCGGCCGAGACGACGCTGTTGCATGATGGGATCTCCTCAGATGTCGGGCCAGCCCTGTCTGCTGGCATGACCGGATCATGCCCGCTTCCCGTTCGTGCGATAATCCGCCATAACGGGAACAGGCTGTTTGGATTTTCGAACAATGAGTGATGTGGATCTGGACGATCTCGATGTCTTCGCCGCTGTGGCGCGGGCCCGGTCCTTCCGCAGCGTGGCGCGGCTGCGCGGGGTCTCGGCCTCCACTTTAAGCGAAGCGCTGCGCCGGCTGGAGGCGCGGCTTGGCGTGCGTCTGCTCAACCGCACCACCCGCAGTGTCACGCCCACGGAAGCAGGCCAGCGGCTGCTGGAGCGTCTGGCCCCGGCGCTCGGCGAGGTGAGCGCGGCCCTCGAGGCCGTGAACGATTTTCGCGATTCCCCGACCGGCACCCTGCGGCTCAATGTTCCGACTGCCGTGGCCCGCCTGGTTCTGCCGCCGATCATTGGCCCGTTCCTGAGGGCTCACCCGGGCATCAGCCTGGAGGTCGCCACCGACGACAGCTTCGTCGACGTGCTGGCGGCCGGATACGACGCGGGCATCCGCTATGACGAGCGGCTGGAGAAGGACATGATCGCCGTGCCCATCGGCCCGCGGGTTCAACATTTCGTGGTCGCCGCTGCGCCTGCCTATCTGGCCGCCCATGGGAGGCCTTCGCACCCGAAGGATATCCTCAATCATTCCTGCATCCGCCACCGCTTCGCCAGCGGCGTAATGCACGCCTGGGAGTTTGAGCGCGATGGGGAGATCGTGAAGATCAGCCCCACGGCCCGGGTGATCGCCAACAACATCGACCTGGAGATCGCCGCCGCCGTTGAGGGGCTCGGGCTGATCGCCACCTTCAGGGAATTTTTGGCGCAGGAACTGACAAGCGGTGCGCTGCAACCGGTGCTGGAGGACTGGCAGCAGCCCTTCTCCGGGCCTTTCCTGTATTATGCGAGCCGCCGCCACATGCCGGCACCCCTGCGCGCCTTCGTAGATTTCATCAAGCGCCGGCCCGAGCCAGGCCTGCGCGGCGTTGCATCCGCGACGCATCCCGGTTAAGCATAAAATCTGGATCACCATTCGAACCGGGGAGGGCTGCATGATTGAAGCGATGCATCAACGCACGTTCGGCCCTGGGCTCGCCCTGCAGCAGCTTGTTGCAGGGCCGACCATCGAACGGATCTGACGGTCTCTTAAACCACCGCCTCCATCTCCCTTCTGGTCAGCTCTGAACGGCTTATCGCGCCTGTCATCCGCAAGGATCCGGCGCGCCTGACGCGTTCACGATTTTTCGCGCTCCTTGAGGCCAAGGCCCGAGCGCGCTGCATCAGAGACCTGATCCATGACTTCCCTGAATCTTCGCAATGTCGGCGTCGTTGCCCACACGCCCCTGTTCCAGAACCTCAACCTCGCCATCGGCGAGGGCGACCGCCTCGGCCTCGTGGCCGGGAATGGTGCGGGCAAATCCACGCTTCTCAAATGCCTCGCAGGCGTGATCGAGCCGACGCACGGCGACATCGTCCGCTCGCGGGGCTTAAGCGTCGCGCTCGTGGAGCAGGACGTGCCGGCACCGCTCCTCGACCTGTCCTTCCACGATGTCCTGCACCGGGCGCTCCCGGCAGACGAGCGGGAAGGCCAGGAATGGCGCGTCGACATGGTGCTTGACGAATTCGAGACGCCCGAGGACCTGCGCAATCGTCCGATGCGGGCGCTCAGCGGCGGCTGGCAGCGGCTTGCGCTCATTGCGCGGGCCTGGATCACGCAGCCCGACATGCTGCTGCTGGACGAGCCGACGAACCACCTCGACCTTGAGAAGCTGTTCAAGCTCGAATCCTGGATCAATACGGCGGACTATACGGCGCCCATCGTGGTGGCGAGCCACGACCGCGATTTTCTCGATGCCTGCACGACCAGAACGCTTTTCTTAAGGCCGGAGGAATCGATCGCGTTCGCGCATCCCTACCGGCGCGCCCGCGATCTGCTGGAGGCGCACGATGCGTCAGCCCAGGCGCAGCGCGAAAAAACCCTGCGTGAGGTGAAGCGACTGCGCCAGAGCGCGCAAGAGCTGCGCAATGTAGGCATCAACAGCGGCAGCGACGCCGCGCAGATCAAGTCGGCGCAGATCAAGCGCCGAGCCGACGCATTGGAGCAAACCGCACGGGTCCTGCACAGGGAACGGCCGGGCGAGATCCGGCTCGGCAATCGCGGCACCCACGCGCGGCTGCTCGTCGCGTTGGAGAACGTAACGGTCGAAGCGCCGGACGGACGCAGGCTCTTCATGATTCCCAAGCTCGAGGTGGCGCAGGGCGACCGGATCGTGGTGCTCGGCCGCAACGGCGCAGGCAAGTCGCAGCTGGTGCAATTGCTGCACCGGGCAATGCTGGCACCCGACGGTTTGCCCGGTATCCGGGTGAGCCCGAGCCTCGCGCTGGGCTATGTGGATCAGGACATGCGGCAGCTGCCGGACAAGGCGACGGCGCATGATTTCATTCTGTCGCGCTTTCGCCTCGGCGATCAGCGCAGCCGCGCGGTGCTGACGGAGGCTGGCTTTTCCATCGAGCGGCAGGCTTTGTGCATCGCAAGGTTGTCGCCGGGCCAGAAGGCACGGCTCGGGCTTCTGGCGCTGCGCCTCTCCGAGCCGAACTTCTACCTCATGGACGAGCCCACCAACCACGTGGATATTCCCGGCCGCGAGCAGCTGGAGGCCGAGATCCTCGAGGCTGAGGCCACCTGCATCGTGGTCTCCCACGACCGCAGCTTTGTGACCGCCATCGGTACCCGCTTCCTGCTCATCGATAAGGGAAGGCTGCGGGAGATTGATGGACCGGAGGCGTTTTACGAGAGCATTCTCGGATAACCGGTGCTTGCCGAACGCAATACGTCATGCCCGGCCTTGTGCCGGGCATCCACGTCTTCCTTCGAATTCCGATTCACAAACCTCATCCTGAGGAGGTCGCGAAACGACCGTCTCGAAGGAGGTTCCAGAGGGCAATGGAGGCTCCTTCGAGACGCCGCTTTCAGCGGCTCCTCAGGATGAGGTTGAAGGATGCAAAAGACGTGGATGGCCGGGACAAGCCCGGCCATGACGGCTGATGGTTACCCAAGCCGCTAAAAATGCTCACGATAGCCTTTCCGCCAACTGGGAACTTTGTCTCAAATCTGGAAGACAGTATTCTGTATCACAGCCGCTCTCGTCCCAGTACGCAAGGTGATGGATGAATCCGCTCGAATTCCGTTCGGACTATGCACATTCCAGTGAGGGACTGTCTGAACTGACACGGCTCATATACGACGTGTTTAAGGTCGATGTTTCGCCGCTGAATAGATTAGGCCATGACCCGAGTGTCGTCGCATTCGGGTGGTGGTCTAACAATGAGCTGGTCGCTAATGTCAGCCTTTATAAGCGCCAGTTATGGCTCATGGGAGAACAGGTAACAGCCTTTGGCGTTCAATCCGTCGCGGTTCGGCCAGAGTGGCGCGGGAAAGGTCTGTTTCGTGATTTGATGGGGCGAGCACTCAGTTATGCCGATGCTCGGGTAAACCTCATTATTCTCGCAACTGACACGCCAAGCCTCTACAGGCCATTTGGCTTTCGTCAGATCAAAGAAACCACATTTAGTGCTAGATTGATCCGGAAGCAGACTTTGCCAAATTATCGCGCGTTATCTTTGGATGAGGACAAGGATGTCGCGCTTCTACAGAATATCTTTTCCCGCCGAGCTCCAACTTCGCTGGTAGCGTCGGCGTGCGACCACCCAGCCTTGTTTATGTTGAAGGTGGCCAAAACGTCCGAAATAGAATTGCTCCACCTTCTCGACCTAGATGCGGTCGTTGTGGTCATAGACCGAGACGGGCCATCAATGACCCTACTCGACATCATTGCCCCGTCGATACCATCGCTAGAAGACATTGTTTCCGCATTGGGTTACGCCGGGGAGGAGGTCGACGTACGCGTAACGCCAGACCGTTTGTCTTGGGCACCTGAGAAGCAAATTCCTGTCAATAATGGGTACATGGTTCGCGGCTTCTTCGCCCCTGAGGCGCAAGCCTTCATGCTATCCAATATGCGGATCTAGCGTGACGTTCGCGCAGGCACCATTCGACAGGAAAGAAGAGGCGCGGTTTCCTGATCTGATTGTGGATGCATACTCGCCGATCGCGCTGCCGTTAGGCAAAGTGGGCTGTTATTTTGCCGAGCAGGTCGCGACCAAAATCATCTCGTCACCCTATGATCTCAATCTGCGTGTTCGGCCCGATCCGCTCCAGGAGCCGCCGGATCATGCGGGGCTCCACGGCAACGCAGCCTTCCGTGGGCAGGAAGCCCGGGCGGGCGAGGTGGAGGAAGATGGCGCTGCCGCGGCCCCTCACGATGGGGCGGCGGTTCCAGGCGATGTCGAGCACCACGTCGTAGAGATGATCGTCCCGCCACATCTTTTCGTGGCCCGTGGGGCAGGGCAGGGGGACGAGGCGGTTGTAGCGGCGGTCCCGCACGTCGTCGGACCAGCCGTCCCCGGGCCGGATAGCCTTCAACGGCAGGCCGGTGCGGGGGCGCGGACCGTGGTCGGCCCGGTAGAAAGCCTGCAGGATTTTGAACCGCCCCACCGGCGAGGCGCCATCCCCCTCACGCTTGCTATGCCGGGTGCCTGAGCGCCCGAGCGCGCAGGGAATCACGAGGTTGCCCGCCTCCAGGCGCCCGCGCCAGTGGTCGAGCGGGGAGCGGAAAACACGGATAACATTGACGCGAGAGTGTTTCATCGGCAGTGGAAGGGCCTCGGACGCCCCTTGTTGTCAAGCTGGGAATGACTACTCTTATGCGTCGAGCATGATCCAGAGGCTCAAGGTTCGCACGGCCGTAAAAAGCCAGATTGCGATTTTCGATCCGGATCTTGAGCGGCGCAAGGGGCGAACGAACCGGCTCGAGGCTTGAGGGTTCTTTGCTTTTGAAGGCCGCTCCAGCCAATATGCAGTTCATCGTGTGAAGGGTTTCAGATGTCGAATGCCAGCCGCCTCCTCGTCGTCGATGACGATCAGGATCTGCGCGACACCCTAGCCGAACAGCTCGGATTCCATGACGAATTCCAGATCACCACGGCCGAGACGGCCAATGGTGCCATCGAGGCCGTGAAAGGGGACCGGATCGATCTCGCCATCATGGACGTGGGCCTGCCCGACATGGACGGCCGCGAGGCCGTCAAGGTCATGCGCCAGAACGGCTTCCGCAGCCCGATCATCATGCTCACCGCCCAGGGGTCGGAGACGGACACCGTGATGGGCCTGGAGGCGGGCGCCAACGATTATGTGGTCAAGCCCTTCAAGTTCGCCGTGCTGCTCGCCCGCATCCGGGCGCAGCTGCGCCAGTACGAGGCGAGCGAAGACGCGGTGTTCCAGATCGGGCCCTACATCTTCCGGCCGGGCTCCAAGCTGCTCACCACCGAGAAGGGCTCAAAGCTCAAGCTTACGGAGAAGGAGACGGCGATCCTGCGCTATCTCTACCGCGCCGGCCAAGCCGTGGTCGGGCGCGACACCCTGCTCACCGAGGTGTGGGGCTACAATTCCAACGTCACCACCCACACGCTGGAAACCCATATCTACCGCCTGCGCCAGAAGATCGAGACCGATCCGTCGAACGCCAGCATCCTGGTGACGGAGCCGGGCGGCTACAAGCTGATCCCGTAAAAACAAGCCCATGGCCCTCGACGACGACATCACAATCCTGAGTCAGGCTCCGCTGTTCAACCTGCTGGAGAAGGATGCCCTGCGGCTTGTGGCCTTCGCGTCGGAGACCCGCAGCTACCGCGAGGGCGATGTGCTTTTCAAGAAGGGCGACCGCTCCGACGGCGGCTATGTGGTGACCCGTGGGGCCATCGCGCTCGATGCCGCCGAGGACGGCTCGCCTGCGGCCTTCGTGGCCGGCACCGGCGCGCTGATCGGGCAGGCCGCCCTGTTCGCTCGCATCGAACGCCGGGCCACGGCGACGGCGCAGGAACCCTCCGCCATCATCCGCGTGACGCCGAGCCTCATGCGGCGCGTCCTGGAGGAATTCCCGGAGGCCGCCGCGGCGATCCACGACGCCATGGCCGAGGAGCTGACCCGCCTCACGGAAGGCCTGGAGCGCGTGCGCCAGCAGCTCATTGCCATCGACGGGGAAGACATTCCGGCCGTCCGGCAGGAGGAGAAGTGAGGGGTTTGCCCCCTCACGCCGCCTTGACGTCGGACAGGAAGACATCGACCTCGCGGCTGAGATTCTCGGCATAACGGGCGAGCTCCTGCGCCGCGTCCAGCACCTGGACCGCCGCCGCCCCCGTCTCACCTGCGCCGTGCTTCACGCTCTCGATGCTCTCCGTCACCTGGCCGGTGCCATGGGCCGCTTCCTGGACGCTGCGCGAGATTTCGCTTGTCGTGGCACCCTGCTCTTCCATGGCGGCGGCGATGCCGGTGGAGATGCTGGAGATCTGGTCGATAACGGTCTGGATCCCGTGGATGGCGCTCACAGCTTCCTGCGTGGCGCCCTGGATCTGGGCGATCTGCGAGCCGATCTCCTCGGTAGCCTTGGCCGTTTGGGTCGCGAGGTTCTTCACCTCGGAGGCCACCACGGCAAAGCCCTTGCCGGCCTCGCCGGCGCGGGCCGCCTCGATGGTGGCGTTGAGGGCCAGGAGGTTGGTCTGGCTTGCGATGCTGTTGATGAGGGCGACAACCTCGCCGATTTTCTGCGCGCCGTCGGCGAGCGCCTGCACGATGCCGTTGGTGCGCTTGGCGCTCTCGACGGCCTCGAACGAGATCTGCGACGACTGGGTGACCTGCCGGGCGATCTCGCTGATCGAGATCGACATCTCCTCGGTGGCGGCCGCGACGGTCTGCACGCTGCCCGAGGTCTGCTCGGCGGCGGCCGCCACGCTGACGGATTGCTGGTTGGTGCGCTCGGCCGTAGCCGTCATGGTCTGGGCGGTAGCCTCCATCTGCGAGGCTGCGGCGGCAAGCCCCTGCGTCAGGGCCGACACATTGGCCTCGAACTGACGGGTCAGGCCATCGAGCTTCAGGGCGCGCTGCAGCTTGGCGTCGCTTTCGGCCGCTTGCTCGACGGCGAGCCGCTGACGCTCAGCCGTGTTCTCGCGGAAGATCTCCACCGCGCGGGCCATCTCGCCGATCTCGTTCTTCGAGGCGAGGTAGGGTACCGTCACGGAGGTGTCGCCATGGGCGAGGCCGTTCATGGTCGCGGCGAGCTTCGGGATCGGCCGGAACAGCATCCGGGCCGAGAGGATCGCCGCCAGGGTCAGCACGAGGACGGCCGCGAGCGAAACCATGCCCATCTGCCACATGAGGCGGCTGGCCGAGGCTTCCAGCGCGGTGACCTGGAAACCGCTGCCGAGGACGCCAAGAACCTGTCCGCTCTGGCCGAAGACGGGCAGATTCACCAGGAGGTAGTCGCCGCCAAGGATCTTGGCCTGGCCCACATAGGTGCCGCCGCTCGAGACGATGGGGAAGACCACGCCCTTGCGGTCCATGGCCGTGCCGACCGCGCGGGTTCCATCGGGGTTGCGCATGTTCGTGGCGCGTCGGATGAAGTCCCCATTTCCGTCCTTCACGAACAGGGTCGCGGGCGCCTGGGTCGCCTCAGCGATCCGGTCGGCGAGCTCATCGCTGTAGAACACCGCATCGTCTTTCACCGTGATCCCGGTGACGGCGCCGGTGCCGTCCTTCTTGACGGTCAGGCTGTCGATGGAGCCGCGTAGGATGCCGACGAAGGTCCGCACATTGGATTGCAGCTGCGCGAGCGCCTTGCTCTCGACGTCGGCGCGGGTCTGCAAGGAAACGACCGCAAAGAGAGCGGCGGCGGTCAGCACGACGAAGGCCACCATGGCGGCCGTGGTGAGGTGGGAAAGCTTCCGGTTGGCGAGGAACTGCACGACTATTGACCTTAGGGAAAGTTGTGCAGCGTGTTTCGCAAACCGAGGTTAACAACCCGTCAAAGGCGACCTCACGCGAGACCCTACGGTCCCAGGATCTCTTCGATGAGCGCAACGACCTGGGCGGCTTCCTCGAACGTGGCCAGCCGGTTGGGCCGGCCTTCCAGCAGCAGGGCAAGCTCCGCAATCTGGTTGGCATCGGCCCGCGCGGGCGCGATATCGCCGCTCTCATGGGTCAGGCGGTACCACTCGCTCATGATAGCCGCGCTTTTCGAGCCCTTCACCTCGAAGCGGTTGAAATCGTCCTGATCACCATCCACGGCGGCATCGATGGTCATGGTGGCCGATGCGAACCGGAGCACGGCACGGAGGCTGGTTTCCGTTCCCATGGGCCCGTGCTCAATGGTGCAATCCGTCAGGCGCCCCGGCCCGAACAGGCGCAAGGCCAGAAAAGCAAAGTGGGAGACAACCTCGCGGGTGAAGCCGCCCTGCTCGGGACCGGCGAGCCAGGATGCGGCGCCCTGCTGCCATTCCCTGGGCCATTGCCGGAAGCGCAGGGTCAGATGGGCGGACAGATTCTCGCCAAGGGCTCCGGTGTCGACCAGCTCCTTGAGGCGGACGGCCGCGGGAGCGGTCGCGAAGGGAAAGTTCACGGCCGCCAGGATGCCCGCCCGCGCAACCGCATCGACGCAGGCCCGGGCCGATCCCGGCGAGGCGGCGAGCGGCTTCTCGCACAGCAGCGCCTTGCCGGCGCCTGCCACTCTCCTGACGATCTCCTCGTGCGTGAGCGGAGGTGTGGCGACATACACGCAGCGGACCGCCGGGTTGCCGACGAGCTCGGCGACGCTGCCGGCCATCGGAATTGTCGTATCCGTTGCCACGGGATCGTAGGCCGCCACGATCGTGAAGACGGGATTCGCCCTGATGCTTTCCGCGAGGCGCCGCCCCATCGTGCCGAGGCCGACAATTCCAATGCCGTACATATCCGAGAATCCGCCAGGAGGGTTTGAGGGTTGGACGCGTGGCTTACAGTTCCAGCACCACCGTCACCGGCGCGTGGTCGGAGGGGCGCTCCCAGCCGCGGGTGTCGCGGGTGACGTCGATGGCGCGAAGGGTGTCCTTCAGGCCCTTCGACAGCCAGATGTGGTCGAGGCGCCGGCCCTTGTCGGCGGCGGCCCAGTCGGGCGAGCGATAGCTCCACCAGGAATAGATCTTTTCCGGTTCGGGCCGCAGCACCCGCATGGCGTCGATCCAATCCGCCTCCTGGCGCAGCTCCTCCAACATCTCGGTCTCCACTGGGGTGTGGCTCACCACGTCGAGGAGCTGCTTATGGCTCCACACGTCGTGCTCGAGGGGCGCCACGTTGAGATCGCCCACAAGGATCGCCGGTCCTGCCGTGGGCTTCGACTTGCTGCCCCATGAGCGCATCTCGGCCATGAAATCGAGCTTGTGCCTGAACTTCTCATTGAGATCCGGATCAGGAATGTCGCCGCCGGCCGGGACGTAGAAGTTATGGATGGTCAGCCCCGCGGCGGCCTTGGCCTCGCGGCTGAGGGTCACGGTGATGTGGCGCGCGTCCTGCCGGCCGCACATCTCCATCACGCTGGTCTCGGCAAACGGATAGCGGGACAGGATGGCGACGCCGTTATAGCCCTTCTGGCCCATATGGACGACGAAGGGATAGCCGAAGGCCTGCAGGTCCTTCAAGGGCAGCTTGTCGTTCGGGCATTTGGTCTCCTGCAGGCACAGGATGTCCGGGCGGCGCTCCTTCAGGAAGCGGCCCACCTGATCGAGGCGCAGGCGAACGGAATTGATGTTCCAGGTCGAGACGGTGAGTTGCACGGAGAAAGGCCCCTTGGAAGACCCTTTCCGGCTACGACAGATTTCGCCCGGAGGGAAGGGTGCCCCTCGAACTCCTTAACACAGCCTCATCCTGAGGAGCCGCGTAGCGGCGTCTCGAAGGAGGGTCCAGAGAGTACTGGAGACGCCTCGTCCTTCGAGACGGCCTAAAGGCCTCCTCAGGATGAGGCTGTCGGGTGCAGAAGCAGCCGCGAGAACGGCAACACGCTACCGGTTGTTGCCCGCGCCGATGATCGCCTCGTACTGGATGTTGAACAGGTCCTGGTCGATCCGGCGGCCCCGTTCGACCTTGTCGAGCACCACCATGGTCTGGAAGCCCTGTGCATCGATGATGCGCCACTGATTCAGGCTCTCCACCTGCGGGTCGAAGAAGAGGGTGATCCGGGAGGTGCCGCCCAGCGTCGACGTATCCTCCAGGTTGATCCGCACCGCGTTGCCGTCATTGGTGATGCCGGTGATCTTGATGTCCTGACCGAGATTGACCCGCTCGCGCAGCAGGAATTTCAGCGGCGTCTGCGAAATGGAATAGAGGTCCTGGGTGGCGAGCTTGCGGTCGCGCACCGCCACCGAGCGGCCGTCGGCGACCACCTGCAGGGTGGCCGGCGGATCGTACTCGAACCGCACCTTGCCGGGCCGCTGGAGATAGAGCGTGCCGCCCTGCCGGCGCCCATCGCCGCCGACCTGCGTGAAGTCCGCCACCATGGTGCTCAAGTTGGTGAAGAAGGCATTGGCCCGCTCCACCACGACGCTGTTGGGCAGCGGCTGATTGAGGACTACGGGGACTGCCGACGCCGAAGCGGTGACGATGGGCTTGGGCGTGATCGAAATCGGCTCGGGAGCAGTCTCGGGCTCATCGAATACAGGTCGGCTCGGCGGCAGGGGCGCCGTTGCGGCCAGCACCTGTTCCGCCGTGGCGGGTCTGGCGATCACCGGCCGGGCCGCATGATGTGGGGATCCCGCGTGTCGGAAGGAGGCGGTCGGCAGGGGCGTGGAGGACCGGCTGAAGCCCTGAGCGGCGGGGCGCGCGGGCGGAAGGATCATCTCGATCGGCAGCGTCTGCCCCATGGCCGGCAGGATGCCCGCACAGGCGGACAAGGCCATGGCCAGCGTGACGAGGGGGAGGGGACGCATCCGAAGAATCTCCTGACCGGAACGATTATGCCTGCGGCTTGGCCATTGCACATGGCTCAACAATGACGCAGGGCCGCGGTCAAGGTTCCAGGTAAGGAATGTTAATCCTCCCCCGCCCCATGGGATTCAAGAAGAATCTCTCTTTTTCCGGCGTGGTTTGCGGGGCCGACGATGCCCTCCTGCTCCATGCGCTCCATGAGCGAGGCGGCGCGGTTGTAGCCGATCTGCAGCCGACGCTGGATGTAGGAGGTGGACGCCTTCTTGTCCCTTAAGACCACGGCCACCGCCTGGTCGTACAGGTCGCCGCTGGGGGAGCCGAACTCGCCCTGGTCGAACACCGGCGTGTCGGGCGCAGCCCCGCCCTCGTCCTCCTCGGCCGTGACCGCCTCCAGGTACTGCGGCCGGCCCTGGCGCTTGAGGTGCGCCACCACCTTCTCCACCTCCTCGTCCGAGCAGAACGGCCCGTGCACGCGGGTGATCCGCCC
>NZ_JACHWB010000006.1 GCF_014191055.1 Microvirga lupini | reverse complement strand
AAATCCGTCTGATCAATCAGCTCTTCGGTCTTGCTGCCTGAGCGGCCCGTTAAATTGGGTCCGTTATGCCGTTTTCAAGTTACTGCAACGGTGCCGTTCTAGCGGGCCTGGAGTCGATGCGAGTGGGTGCAGAGATGCCCTATTGTGAGGAGTTGCTTGGCTGCGCCGGGAAGCTGGGGGCGTCCTGACCCTCAATGCGTGGCGTTGGAGCCACCGTCAAGCGCGCCGCTCTTTTCCAGGACGATCTGCCCGAAGGCGGAAAGTGCATGCGCCATCAGATTGGACCGGTCGCTCTCGGGTGCGAGCAGGATCAGGTCGGCGAGGCTCTCGGCGATCATGGATGCCATCTCGACGAGGTCTGTGTTGCCGCGCTCAAAGCGTTCCTGCACGAGTTGGTTGATCTCACAGTGCAAACAGTCGGACATCTCGTTCCCCACTCTGGTCGCGGGGCGTGCACGGCCTGCGCATGTGCCCCTTTAGCAAGGCTTCCGAGAGCTGTCTAACAAGGCCCAGATGCGTACGAGCAGCCATAATAAGAAGGCAGCCGCTGACCCTGACGGATGGCCCACGATCTATCCGCTGCGCCGTGGTTGCAGCGAGCGGGCCAGCTCACGGATGACTGCGTTCTCAATGTGGAGGTCGTCGATCTCCTCATCCACCGCAGGTTCCGGTTCGGGGACAGGAGCCTTGGGGCGTGGAGTGACATCAGCCGCCGAGGCGTCTGAGATCGTAGCCTCGTGCGGCCCTGGCCACGTGGAGAACCGATCCTCCAGCAGATCGAGCAGGCTGTTGAGAGCCCCGTTCGTGACATCCACATCCCGTGCATCCGGAACACCCGCGAGAGCCAGGCGCCGGCGCCGGTAGGCCGGCTCGGCGCTGACCTCCGGGCCGAACCAAGGCAAAGGATGGAAGTCCTGGTCGTCCTCCGATGGAACGGCCACTGCCATCAGGTCGAGGGGAGCGGGCCTGATGAAGTGAAGAACCTGGATCTCGCGTGAGCCAATCGAGAGGCTGCTGCGCAGGTACTCCACTTGGCCCTGGCTGACGGCGAGCAGGGCCTGCGCATGAGCCGGAGGCAGGTCGGCCCGCTCCTCGGACGCCTCATCAGCTCCCGCCTCAAGGATCAGGCTGCTGCGGGTCTCCTCGATCTGGACGAAGGTGCTGCGGTGTGGCTGATCGGGAAAGTAGCCCTCAATCACGAGCTCGCCTCCCCTCTCCTGCCGGATCAGGCGCGCCACAGACGGAGCGATGACGAACAGGCGCTGGACGGGCACGTGGCGGGCCTCTCTCATGGACGGGCGTCTGCCCTGCCCACAAACCTAGGGCACAGCCTTGAGAGAAAAAGCAAAAGGTACTTCAGGCGGCCGTCTGCCCTCCCGGCAAAGAGAAGCGCCCCGCGTGTGCAGAGGCGCTTGAGTTCCAGGGAGGACCAGCCCCCCAGCCGCTCCATCATGGACCACATCAGAATGGCTGACGGATGAGCGTCTGGCTGTGCCGAAAAGAGCACAGGCGCCGGAAGATCGCCCTCAGAGGCTGGCCAGCAGCAGGCTGATGCCGATCAGCATGCCAAGGGAGGCGACAAATCTGATCATGGCAGAGGTGAACGTTGGCGCCGGCACAGGAGCAAAATCCGGCACTGCGACATCGGTCTGGCGCATCGTAAAGACCTTCAGGAAATCGGCTGGTTCTGGAAAAGTGCCAAAGGGAGGAGCAATCACGCCGCTTGGCGGGTGTTTCTCTGTCCGATTTACACGCCTATGTCTGTAGCCGGCCGGACACACGGCTGGACTAGATACGGCTGCTCGCCGGCAGGTCTGGCTCATTGGGAGCAGAAACGACCTGGCCGCAGACATGAGCATGGGTCTGCCTGCCTTCCAGGGGTTAACAGCGCCAAAGGCTTGGAGCCGGACGAACCTTGCCTACTCCTCGGTTGCGCCAGTCTGCTTGGCTGACGGTGATCCCTGGCGTGGCTTACGCGCGTAGGAGTTCGGCCTGGTCGAGGGCACAGGCGGATCTGCGGGCTTCTTCGATTCCACTGTCCGACTGCCGAAGAACACCATGCTGCAGGATAGGACGAGCAGGAACGGCATCACCAAGAAGGCGAAGATCTGAGGATCGGTCATTCCAACAAATTATGTGAACGATGCGGGACGGCTGCCGCTCTTAGCACGCTCATGGCACTGCGCCAGGCCCGCCGGCGTGGGACTGGAGTTGAGGATTGTCGCCTATCTTGAGTGGCCTACATTCAAGATGTGCGTCATTCCCTTGGCACACCAGCGCCCTGGTTGAGGTTTCAGACAGCGCCTTGGCCAGGGCGCTTCCCACAGGGCTTGACCTGCCGGGCACTGCGCCACGCGGCCGCGCCCCTTTTGGGCTGCTTGTGCCGTTCAGCAAATCAGCTCACTCTGACCTCAGCTGCCTTACACCGACAGCTGTCGACGAGCCCCGGGCCGGGCACGGATGTACTGCCCTCCCGGGCTCCTCGTCGGACCTCAGCACTGGCGTGCTCACATCGCCTGACGCTCCGCTGCATCAAGCCTCTCGATCAGCGCTACCAGATGCCGTACCTCGCCCTTTAAGGTCGCCGGATCCCGGCAGCGGCAAGCCTCGCTTCCCTGGCTCTGATGCGTTCCCGATGGGCCGTGTAGAGGCCGCTTGCTGCAATGACAGCCCCACCGACGAGGGTCATGGCTCCCGGGACGGTGCCGAACACGCCAAAGCCGAGCAGCCCGGCGAACAGGAGCTGCACATAGGAGAACGGCGCGATGGTGGAGGCCGCGGCCTTGCGGTAGGCCAGGATGATGAGCCAGTGACCCACGGTCGAGAAACTGCCCATCAACACAGCCAGGCCGATCTCCCCGGCAGTGGGGGTGCGCCAGTGGAACGGCACAAAGGCTGTCAGGGCGATCAGCCCGATCACGGCCGACCACGCCAGGATCGCCTCGGGCCGTTCCGAACTCATCAGCCGGGTGGCAATGGCGGCCACGGCCCAGGAAAGCGCCGCGCCGATCGGCAGCAGGGCAGCCACTTGGAACGCCGAACCGCCAGGCTGGACGACGAGCATCACGCCCAGGAAGCCCACTGCCGCCGCGGCCCAGCGCCGGATGCCCACCTTCTCGCCGAGGAGCGGGATCGAGAGGGCAGTTATGAAGATCGGCGAGATGAAGTTGATCGCCGTCGCCTCGGCCACCTGAAGGTGTCCCAGTCCGAGGATGAAGAGGACCGATGAGCCGGCCACGGCCAGCGCCCGGATGGTCTGGAGGCGCAGGCGCGGCGTGTGCATTGCCTTGGCGCCACGGGCGACGAAGACAGCTGGAACGACAGCGACGCAGAACACGATGTAGCGCAGCCAGGTGACTTCGATGGCAGTCAGCGTATCCGTCAACACCTTCGCGGCGACGTCACCCATGGCGAAGAACACGGTCGACAGGAGGGCCAGGCCGATGGCGGCGAAGGTCGCGTCCTTGGCAGGAGCGGTGCTCCTTCCTGGTCTCAGGGGGCCCGCTTCGGTGATGGAGGAACAATTCGCGACAGTGGAAGCAGAGGGAGGAGGGCTCATGTGGGCTGGGAGGATCTCGGCGGGGCGTGGGGCTTCACGCTTTCTGGTCAGCCAGCACGATGGACGCGACACTGCTGAAAGTTGCGTGAACTGAATGCGTGCTATTGCGCGGGGCACCCCCGCGCCGGGCGCATGGAAAGTTATCACGCGGCTGCGGCGATGTCTGTCATCTGCGCATACCGCACAAGTGCTGAAATGACCTCAGCCCTTCTCTATGCGCCTCGAATGCTTGCCGCGAACCCGCTGCCTTGCTCTCACAAGCCTTGCGCGGCGGTATGCCGATTGTTGGTCTTCACCTTCGGGTGACCTAGCCAGGCACACAGCTCGTCCAGGGACGGGAAGTCGTGTTCGATGTTCCGGAAGGGAGCGGGTCGCTGGCTCCGTGGCAAATCCTCGAGCAGTTCGGCCGTCCAGGTGTACGGCTGGCGCGAGCCATTCCTGACAACGCTGGCCACGATGGTGTCGTGCAGGAGGAGATCATAGGCGCCGGGCGCCAGTTGCATCAGGCGGTACGTCATCGTACATGCTTTCCGGAGCGATCCTGCTCCTCAATCCACTCGAAAGCCTTGGCGAGGGCCGCTTCACGATCGGCGGCTATGATCAGGCGAGGGCTCCACAAGCGTGCAATGCGAAAACAACGATGGGCCCTACGGCGCACGCCCCGTCGACTGATAGAGCAGAGTGGCTTTCAGTATGCCGGATCGCTTCCGAATGATCGGCGCTTAGAGCCGCGTGGCAGCTTCACAGGCTCGGCAGCAGTTTCGCCCCTGCTGCGACTGTCGACGATTGCCTGAAGCCGCTTGTCAAAGTTCGACTCCTCGCTGGAGCAAACTCCCAATGCCAAAGCGTCCTCAGTGCCGGCTGCGAGGTAGGCATGCCCCATAGTGCTGTCAAGATAGATCGAGTCGCCCCTGTGCAGGAGCACGGGCTCGTAGAACTCCGTGTGGACAGTGATCGCCCCTTCGAGGACATAGATGAACTCCTCACCCGCATGGCTAACGAGCGGGCCGAATTCTTGGATCGTGTGCGACTTGATGCGTGTGACGATAGGGACCATGCGCTTGGCGGCCAACTCAGTGCAGAGATAGCGATACTCGTAGTTAGCCGTTCTCTGCAGTACACCGTCGCCGTTCCTCGTGATGGACCGCCGAGCCGTCACCATCGCGGGATGCTCGGGCGGTGCGAAGAGTTCCGCGAATCCGATCTCGAGCCCGTGGGCGAGCTGAACCAGCTTATCGTAGGTGAGCGACATCTGGTCATGCTCGACTTTGGAGAGCGTCGAGATGGCGAGGCCCGTACGCTCGGCTACGTCACGCAGTGTCAACCCCCGACCCTGACGAATCAAGCGCAGCTGCTCGCCCAGGCGGGCCCGTGAAGCGTCGCTGCCTTTGGCTTGGCGGCGACCTGCAGCTTTCTGCATCGTAAAACTCTCTTTCAAAACGAGTGTGGCGCCTGTTGGATAGGTCACCACTGCTTCCTCAATTTAGACTCGGAATTCTCCATGCCTGATCGTTGATGCAAATCATCGCGGCAGTATCAGCATGTTTCTTTTGCGCAAACAACTTGGCTTGATCGTAAACCAAATCCACCGTTCGCGCTATTGGGCTGAGTGGTCTTCATATAGCCAGGCTTCTCGCACCTTGATGGAGAGCTTCCTTTGCGCAGCGCCCTCAGCGCTGAGTTGAAAGCTTGTTTCCTATACGAAAATTATTTGACGAAGCGTAAAAAGGCCGCCATGCTGAACGGACTCGCAGCAGAGAACGGTGAGGGCCGATGTGATCGAGGTCGACGTTGCTGTCGTCGGAGCAGGAATCGCAGGTGCATCGGTCGCTGCGCATCTGGCGATCGAGCGGTCCGTGCTGCTCCTCGAGCAGGAGAGCCACCCTGGCTATCATACGTCCGGTCGCTCCGCTGCGCTGTTTTCGGAGGCCTACGGCAACGCGGTTATCCGTGGCCTGTCAGTAGCGAGTCGCTCCTTTCTCGAGGCGCCTCCCTCGGGGTTCTCCGATTATCCCCTCTTATCGCCTCGCGGTGCGCTGCACGTGGGCAGCACTGGCCATGAAGAGACGCTTGAAAGCCTTCTTCAAGCCGCTCGAGCCCTGGTGCCGAGCGTCCGAGCGGTGTCGGCAGACGAAGCCAAAGCTATCGTTCCGGTGCTGCGTCGGTCCTGGGTTACGCAAGGCGTGTTCGAGCCAGATGCGCGGGACATCGATACCAATTCCGTCCTGCACGGCTTCCTGCGCCTCATGAGGGAGCGCGGTGGCCGTAGCCTGATGAATGCCGAGGTCATCGGTGTTGCGCGCACGGGAGGCGATAGCTGGCTAATCGAAACTAAGGCGGGAGCCGTGCGCGCGCCGACGCTCGTCAATGCTGCCGGTGCTTGGTGCGATGCTGTCGCCATGAAGGCTGGCATCGCCCCCATCGGGCTTTGTCCGCTGCGTCGCACGGCTTTCCTGATCGAACCGCCAGCAGACGTTCAGTCGCACGACTGGCCGCTTGTCATCGGCGCCGACGAAGACTTCTACTTCAAGCCCGATGCGGGCATGCTGCTGGCCTCGCCGGCCGATGAAAGCCCCTCTCCTCCCTGCGATGTCCAGCCCGACGACATGGATGTCGCCGTCGCAATCGAGCGCATCCAGACCGCGGCCGACCTGCCGGTCCGTCGCGTCGCCCGCCGTTGGGCTGGCCTTCGCACCTTCGCATCGGACCGGACGCCGGTGGTCGGCTATGATCCGTCTGCCGAAGGGTTCTTCTGGCTGGCTGGCCAAGGCGGCTACGGGTTCCAGACCGCACCGGCGCTCGCTCGTTCTGCCGCTGCGCTCGCTTTGGGCCAGTCCCTTCCTTCCGATATTCAGGATTGCGGGGTCACGGCCGCTGCCCTCAGCCCCGATCGCTTTAGGCCCATCCAAGCAAGGAGAACCGCGTGAACGTCTTCATTGCCGCTCTGGCTACGGAAACAAACACTTTTTCACCCCTCCCGACAGGCCGCGTCGCCTTCGTAGAACGCGAGTTCTTCCGTAACGACGGAAGCCGGCAGGCGGCGCGCCTTGGAAACATCCCACTGATCGAGTGGCGCCGCATGGCCGAGGCTGAGGGGCACACGGTCGCCGAGAGCATTTCAACTTTCGCGCAACCGGCGGGTTCGACCCTGCGCCATGTATACGAGGAGCTCAGGGACACTCTCCTCGACGATCTCCGGAAGGCCATGCCGATCGACGTCGTGTTGCTCTTCATGCACGGCGCGATGGTGGCCGACGGCTATGACGACTGTGAGGGCGACACCCTCGCCAGGGTACGCGAAATTGTGGGGCCCGACGCCAAGATCGGCATCGAGCTTGACCTCCACTGCCACCTCACGGAACTGATGCGCACTTCGGCCGACGTGATCATCACCTTCAAAGAGTATCCACACACCGACATCGGCGACCGCGCCCAGGAACTCTACACGCTCTGCATCGCCGCGAAAGAGGGTCGGGTGCGCCCCGTCATGGCCTACTACGACTGCCGAATGGTGAGCATGTGGCGCACGCCTGACGAGCCCATGAAGTCGTTCGTCAAGCGGATGCAGTCGCTCGAGGGCAAGGACGGCATCCTGTCGATCTCCTTCGGACACGGCTTCCCCTGGGGCGATGTGCCGGATGTGGGGGCTAAGATGCTCGTGATCGCTGACGGTGACGAGGCGAAGGCGCAGGCCCTCGCATACCAGCTCGGACAGGAGGTCTGGGCCATGCGCGAGGCGACCACCACCCGGCACGACAGCATCGACGAAGGCATCACCGCGGGCGAAGAGGCATCGGGCGGGCGGCCGATCGTTCTGGCAGACGTAGCCGACAACGCCGGCGGCGGTGCACCCGCCGACAACACCGCGATCCTGCGACGCCTCGTTGATCGAGGTGTACGCAATGTAGCCACCGGGTGCTACTGGGATCCGGTCGCCGTGCGGATCTGCTTCGAAGCCGGGATCGGCTCGACCTTCGATCTGCGCATCGGCGGCAAGTGCGGTGTGGCATCCGGCGATCCAGTTGACCTGCGCGTCACCGTGCGTGGCCTCGCCGAGGACCACACGCAGGGTGGCCTGAGCGGCGGCCGGGCCCAGCTGGGTCCGAGCGCCTATGTGGAGGCCGACGGGATTCACATCATCCTGATGTCGATTCGGCAGCAGACGTTCGCTCCCGACGCGTTCACGGGGCTCGGCTGTACGCTGGACGACAAGCGGCTCGTCGTGGTGAAATCCACGCAGCACTTCTATGCGGCCTTCGCACCGGTCGCGAGCGCAATCCGCTACGTCGCGGCGCCTGGTGCGATTGCGCCCGAGTACGACAAGATCCCGTACACGAAGCGAACGACGCCCTACTGGCCCAAGGTTGCGGACCCGTTTGCGGGAACGAACCTTCCTTGAGGCGAACCGGAGCGAGTTCGCGGGCCCCTTTGGAGTCTGAGAAGACGGCGAGAACGACCAGCAACACGTAGGCCAATCAAACGGAGTGGAGGACAAGCATGACTCTATCGAGGCGAACGGTTCTCAAAGGCAGCGCAGCGGCGCTTGCTACCGGCTTTACTCTGAACGGACGGGCTCCGGCGATCGCTCAGGCGGCGAACCGAACCCTGAAGTTCATCCCCCACGCCAACCTGTCGTCGATCGACCCCATCGGCACCACGGGATACGTCGTGCGCAACCACGGCTACATGGTCTACGACACGCTGTATTCGTTCGACTCTCAGTTCAAGCCGAAGCCTCAGATGGCCGAAGGTCATGAGGTCTCAACAGATGGAAAGACCTACACCATCCGCCTGCGGGAGGGGCTGAAGTTCCATGATGGCGAGCCCGTCCGCTCACGCGACGTCGTCGCGAGCCTCAAGCGCTGGGCGGCCCGTGATGGTTTCGGCCAGACCGTCATGGCGCTTACGGACGAGATGCCGATCGTCGATGATCGGACTTTCCAGTTCCGATTAAAGGAGCCGTTCCCGCTCCTGATCGAAGCGCTAGGCAAGCCGTCGAGCCCCGTGCCCTTCATCATGCCGGAACGGATCGCCCAGACTGATCCGACAACCCCGATTAAGGAGGCGATCGGCTCCGGGCCCTTCCGGTTCCTTGCCAATGAGTGGGTTCCCGGCAGCCGCGCCGCCTATGCGCGCTTCGAAGGCTATGTGCCTCGCAACGAGCCGATCGACGGCCATGCGGGCGGCAAGGTAGTGCATTTCGATCGGGTGGAATGGGTGATCATCCCCGACCCAGCGACTGCAACCGCAGCCCTTCAGCGCGGCGAGGTCGATTGGCTTGAGCAGCCCCAAGGGGATCTTTTACCGGTTCTGGAGCAGAGCAAGGACATCACGATCACAAGCTATGATCCGATCGGCACGGTCGTGCTCCTGCGCTTCAACCACCTGCATCCTCCTTTCGACAATCCCAAGGTCCGGCAGGCGGTGCTCGCTGCCGCCAGCCAGAACGATTACATGACCGCAATGGTCGGCAATCCCAAGCTGTTCCGGGAGTGCAAGTCGTTCTTCCCGTGCGGCACGCCGATGTCGACAGGTGCGGGGGGCGAGGCGATGGTCGCTGACCTCGACAAGGCTAAGGCCATGCTCCGGGACAGCGGGTATAAGGGAGAGAAAGTTGTCATCATCTCGCCGACGGATCTCGCTTATCTCCACACTCTCGGCCTTGTCACCGAGGACCTCCTCAAACGGCTCGGAATGAACGTGGAACTCGTTGCGACCGACTGGGGGACTGTGCTTGCCCGCCGCGCGTCGCAGGAGGCCCCCGATAAAGGCGGCTGGAATATCTTTCACACAACGGCCGTCGGCGTTGAGTTCATGAGCCCGACCTCTCACCTCGCGCTTCGGGGCCATGGTCGCGCCAGTTGGCCCGGCTGGCCTACGAACCCGACGATTGAGAAGCTGAGACAGGATTGGATCAAGTCCGGGAGCCTCGACGAGCAACGCGCTATCGCGGCCCAGATGGAGCGGGAGGCGTTCACGGCCGCTCCGTATGTGCCAATCGGCCAGTACCAGCTCCCCACGGCGCTGCGCCGCAACCTAACGGGCCTCGTCGCGGCATCGGCACCTTTCGTCTGGAACATCCGCAAGGCGTAAGCCTGGAGCAAGGGGCGAGGCTGCCATGATCACGTTCATCCTCCGCCGTCTGATGGCCGCCGTGCCGGTGTTGGCGGTCGTCACGATCCTGGTCTTCTCGCTCCTCTACTTCGCTCCCGGCGATCCGGCAACGATCATCGGGGGCGACCTTGCAACGCCCGAGGAGATCGCCCGCATCCGGTCCGTTCTGGGACTGGATCAGCCGTTCCTCGTGCGCCTCGCGATTTTCTTAGGACAGCTTCTTACCGGGGATCTCGGCACGTCGATTTTTTCGAACTTGCCGGTGACACATCTCATCGCGCAGCGGATCGAGCCGACATTGGCCCTTGCGACCGTCACGATCCTGTTCTCAATCGCCGTGGCCATTCCGCTCGGAACGCTCTCGGCCTGGAAAGCAGAGGCGCTCATCGATCGCCTCGTCATGGTGGTAAGCGTGCTCGGTTTCTCGATTCCGGTGTTCGTCCTCGGCTATGGGCTGATCTGGCTTTTCGCGATCAAGCTCCAGTGGCTGCCTGTGCAGGGCTACACTCCTCTCTCGCAAGGGGTGGGCCCCTGGCTCGCCAATCTTGTGCTTCCGATGCTCTCACTCAGCACCGTCTACATCGCCCTGATTGCCCGCATCACCAGGGCGAGCCTCCTGGAGGTGCTGGCCCAGGATTATGTGCGCACCGCCAAGGCGAAGGGCCTCGGTGACCGCAAGGTGCTGGGTCATGCCCTTGGCAATGCGGCAGTACCGATCGCCACCATCGTGGGCATCGGGATTGCGCTTCTCATCGGCGGTGTGGTCGTCACCGAGACGGTGTTCGCCATCCCAGGTCTTGGACGTCTCCTCGTCGATGCAATCCTGCGGCGCGACTACCCCATCATTCAGGGGGTCATCCTGCTGTTCGCAGCCGCTTACGTGCTAATCAACCTCATGATCGACATCTCCTATGCGGTGTTCGATCCGCGCATCAGGTACTGAAACATGGCGATCGAGACCGCTGCAGCTCCGATCCGAGTGACGCCACCAATGGTGCGCCGGCGATTGTGGCGCCGGCATCCCACGATTCT
The DNA here is from genome assembly GCF_014191055.1 of Microvirga lupini. Lineage (GTDB taxonomy): Bacteria > Pseudomonadota > Alphaproteobacteria > Rhizobiales > Beijerinckiaceae > Microvirga > Microvirga lupini_A. The sequence continues at coordinate 230,654 of NZ_JACHWB010000006.1, read as the reverse complement.
CGCGGGCGCCGTGATCCTCGCCGTCATGGTCTTGGCGGCCTTGCTCGCGCCGTGGCTGGGAACGATTGATCCGACCCAGCTCTCTCCCATTCGCAGGCTGCGCCCGCCATCGGAGACCTACTGGTTCGGAACGGATCTTCTCGGTCGTGATGTCTACAGTCGAACGCTCTACGGCGGGCGCATTTCCCTCTTCGTCGGGTTCACAGTGGCGACCCTGGCCCTTGCGGCCGGCTTGTTTCTCGGCCTCGTGACCGGCTTCATCCGCCCGGTCGACGGCATCCTGATGCGGATCATGGACGGCCTCATGGCGATCCCCGCGATTCTTCTCGCCATCGCGCTGGTGGCGCTCACCCAAGCGAGCGTGCAGAACGTGATCATCGCGATCACGATAGCGGAGATCCCGCGGGTCACCCGGCTCGTCCGATCGGTCGTGCTCACCCTGCGCGAGCAGCCTTTCGTCGAGGCCGCCTATGCCACAGGAACGCGCCTTCCCGTGATCCTCGTGCGCCACATCCTGCCCAATACACTCGCTCCGCTCATCGTCCAGGGCACCTATATCTGCGCGGCTGCGATCATCGCCGAGTCGATCCTCAGCTTCATTGGCGCCGGTACGCCGCCGACGGTGCCAACCTGGGGCAACATCATCGCGGAAGGGCGCAGCTACTTCCAGGTGGCGCCACACATCATCTTCTTTCCGGCGCTTTTCCTGTCGCTGACAGTACTCGGCGTAAACCTTCTGGGAGACGGGCTACGCGACCTCCTCGATCCGCGGCTCGCAAGCAGGCACTAGGAACAAGCAATGGACGCTCCCGCAGCAGTAACGCCACTCCTCAAGGTCCAAGATCTTAAAACCTGGTTCTATACCCGAGAGGGTGTGACCCGCGCGGTTGATGGCGTTTCCTTCTCAATCGATCCCGGCGAGACACTGGCGGTCGTCGGCGAGAGCGGCTGCGGCAAGTCGGTGACGTCGCTGTCGATCTTGCGCCTCGTGGCCGACCCGCCCGGCCGCATCGTCGGCGGGTCCATCCGCTTTCAGGGCCGCGACCTACTCGCTTTGCCGGAAGCCGAAATGCGGGCCATCCGCGGGTCCGAGATTGCCATGATCTTTCAGGAGCCGATGACGTCGCTCAACCCAGTGCGCAGCGTCGGGCGTCAGATCGCGGAGGTCTTGGTCGAGCACGAGGGCATAAGCGAGGGCGAGGCGATGCGACGGGCCGAGGACCTGCTGCGCCTCGTACAGATTCCCGATCCCGCCCGTCGCGTGCGCGAGTATCCGCATCAGCTCTCCGGCGGCATGCGCCAGCGGGTGATGATCGCTATGGCGCTCGCCTGCTCACCCAAGCTTCTCATCGCAGACGAACCGACAACGGCTCTCGATGTGACGATCCAGGCGCAGATCCTTGAGCTCATGCGCGACCTCAAATCGCGGGTCGGCGCCGCGATCCTGCTCATCACCCACGACCTTGGCGTTGTGGCCGAAATGGCGGAGCGGGTGGTGGTGATGTATGCCGGCCACAAGGTCGAGGAGGCCAGCGTCGACGCTCTCTTCGAGCATCCGCGGCACCCTTACACCAAAGGCCTGCTCAACTCCGTGCCGCGACTCGGCGCCTCGTTGGAGAGCGAGAGCGGTCGCTTGCAGGAGATTCCGGGCCTGGTGCCGGCCCTCGACGGATCCCTCGTCGGCTGCGCCTTCGCGCCGCGCTGTCCACTTGCGCAGGATCTCTGCCGCCATGTCGCGCCGCCGCTTGAGCCCAAGGTACCGGGCCATTCGGCCGCCTGCCACTTCAGCGAACTCGTTGCGGCATGATGCTCAGGGTGTTCATCGGACGATCGGCGTTCGCCCAGCAAAGGGGATTAGGGCATGACTCAGCTGCTTGAGGTGCGAGACCTCAAAACCTATTTTCCAATCCGAAAGGGCCTGCTGCGTCGGACTGCCGGCCAAGTGAAGGCCGTGGACGGCGTGAGCTTTACGATCGCGCCCGGCGAGACTTTGGGCCTCGTGGGCGAGAGCGGCTGCGGCAAGTCGACGGTCGGTCGATCGATCTTGCGGCTTCTTCCGCTGACGGCCGGCGAGGTCATGTTGAACGGTAGCCGGATCGACCATCTGCCTCCGGCCGGCCTGCGGTCCATGCGCCGCGAGTTGCAAGTGATCTTCCAGGATCCCTACTCGTCCTTAAGCCCGCGGCTCAAGGTCGGTGCCATCATCGCCGAACCGTTGCGCAACTTCGGCGTCGCATCAAGGGATGAGATCCGCGGACGGGTCCGCGATCTGATCACGAAGGTGGGCCTCCGCCCCGATGCGATCGACCGCTACCCACATCAGTTCTCCGGCGGCCAGCGCCAGCGCATCGGCATCGCCCGGGCACTTGCCCTGAACCCGAAGCTTATCGTGTGCGATGAGCCGGTCTCGGCCCTCGACGTCAGCGTGCAGGCGCAAGTCGTCAATCTGCTGAAAGACCTGCAGGCCGAACTGGGACTATCATATCTTTTTATCGCTCACGATATGGCGGTGGTCGAACACGTCAGCCATCGCATAGCCGTGATGTATCTCGGCAAGATCGTAGAGATTGGAGAGCGCAGACAGATCCTCGCCGAGCCGCTCCACCCCTACACACAGGCACTGCTTTCGGCTGTGCCTGTACCGAACCCTAAACTGCAGCGGCGACGGATCGTTCTCAAGGGTGACGTCCCCAGCCCTGCCAATCCACCCGCCGGCTGCCGCTTTCACACCCGCTGCCCCTACACATTCGACCGCTGCCGCGTGGAGGAGCCTCGCCTCGACGAGGTACGCCCCGGGCGCAGCGCTGCCTGCCATCTAGCGTCTGCATCTGGTACGCAACTTACGACCTGAAATTAGATCTTCGATCACTCGCCGACTTAAACACTGCAGTGATGATGCGGGCTGGGGTCGCGATGAAGCTTGGTGGTTTATTTCTATTCCTTTCCGCCACCTGCCGAACTGAGCCGTTGGGCGTGGTCTTATGAACGTCGGCTTACCCTGTGATTACAGAAGTTCGGCTTTCTTCTGCCTCGTGCCATTTTCAGACGTTCCAGGCATATGAGCGCGAATTTCGCAGAAGGCTTTTAATGGAACGACCCTCGTCACTTCCCCTAGCAGCGAGTATGATCGCCTCTGGGCCATCCGGAGTGAGGGTGATCCGATGAGAAGACGAGACCTCCTGCTTGGTGCGCTTGCCGTGCCGCTACTCCTTACTTCGCTCCTTGCACAGACGCCGGAGAAGGTCTGGCGGGTCGGCCTGCTGACTCCCAACCAGTTCGGCGCACGCATCTTCCGTCAGTTGAATCTCCCGGAACTGGCGAGGCTCGGGTTCGTGGAAGGGCGTAATCTCAGCGTTCAGGTTTTCTCCGCCGATGATGCCTACGAGCGCCTTCCTGCTCTGGCGGTCGACCTCGTCGCGACGAAGCCTGATGTCATCATTGCCGTTGCTCCGACTGCGATCAGGGCCGCTCGGGCGGCGACCAGCACCATCCCCATCGTGATGGCCTATGCAGGCGAGGACCCTGTCGCAGCAGGATGGGCACACAGTTACTCCCGTCCTGGCGGCAACATCACAGGTGTCGTTCTGCTCAACCCGGAACTGGAAGGCAAGCGCCTGCACCTCCTGCACAACACCTTCCCCTCGAGGCGGCGGATTGCAGTGCTCTTCCATAGCCGCTCCCGGAACACCCCCACGGATCGATCAGTCCAAGCGGTAGCGCAGAAGGCTGGGATCGCTATTCAGAGCTTCTACACGTCAGGCCCGGACGAGTACGAGGCGACCTTCAATGCGATCCGCTCATCCGGTGCAGACGCTTTGCAGATCGCAGGTGGGCCGATCTTTGCCAACGACGCCGCTCGTCTGGCAGAGTTGGCATTGAAGGCCGGGGTGCCGACGATCTGCGAGTGGCCTGACATGGCGAGGAGTGGCTGCCTGATTGGCTATGGGGTGGACCGTGCCGCGCTCCAGAGGCGTGTTGCCGACTTTGTTGCTCGCCTCCTTCGTGGCGCACCCGCGAGTGAAATGCCCATTGAGGACCCGACCACGTTCGAGCTCGCCGTCAACCTAAAGACTGCCAAAAGCCTGGGCATCGACGTACCAAACACGCTCCTCGCGCAGGCTGATGAGGTCATCGAGTAGAAACGGGAAACTACGGCGCAATCTGCAAAAAACGGTTTCACGGAACTGGACTCGTCACCCGAGCAAATCAAGGATAAAATTCGCTCCACAAAGGAGGCGTGCCATGGGCCGCTCCCGCACCTACGCTATGGCGATTTGCCTCTTGCTCACCTGCGCCGCTGAGGCCCAGCCTTCGACGAAGACAGCCCGGATCGCGATGCTGTGCCCCGTCCGCTGCATTGGAGCCGGCTACGCTGCCTTTGAAGACGAACTCCGCAGGCTCGGCTGGGTCGAGGGCAGTAACCTCACGGTCGAGCGGCGAGCCCTGGAGGGCCGCTATGAACGTGTGTCTGAGCTTGCAGCCGAGATCGTTCGGTTAAGACCTGACCTGATCGTTGGCCCAGGCGCGCCGATCGCCCGTGCCCTCAAGGAGGCCACATCAGACATCCCCATTGCCTTCTCCTTCGTCGCTCATCCTGTCGAGATCGGTCTGGTGCAAAGCCTTGCCCGTCCAGGGCACAATGTTACCGGGGTGGCCGCGATCACACCCGGCGCATTCCTCGTAAAGCAGCTTGAGGTCTTGAGGGAGCTGCTGCCACAAGCAAAACGGGTCGCGGTGCTGGCGACCGCAGCCAACGATGACTATCGCCTGGCCTTGTCGCGCGAAGTGCCCTTGGCCGCCCAACTTGGATTGCAGATTGAGGTGATCGAGGTTCGCACCCGCGACGAAGTCCCTTCTGCCGTCGACAAAGCAAAGACCCTTGGTGCAGACGGGGTGTTGGTTCTGGGCGACGCAATTCTGAACACTCCCCCAAACCGCATGCCTGAACTCCTCGCCCAAGCGCTACTTCCGGCGCTCTACTCGAATACCGAGGCGGTACGAACTGGAGGGTTGATCTCCTACACGTCGGATGTTGTTGCAATCGCCCGCCGCCACGCGCACTACGTGGACCACATCCTGCGAGGGGCCTCTCCGGCCGAGATGCCTGTGGAGCAGCCGACAGGATACATCCTCATTTTCAACCTCAAGACAGCCAAGGCGCTTGGGCTGACGGTGCCGTCTTCGCTCCTGTCACAAGCCGATGAGGTGATTGAATGAGGCGGTGCGGCTCCCATTCATCCTCCACCACGACTGGTCAGGGACCCTGGCTATGACTGGGGGGCGGCTTCGACCACATGGCCTCTTTCAGAAATATTTCCTTGTGCTGTTCCTGGCTGTGGTCATCCCACTTACCGCCAATGGGCTCAGCGAAGCCTGGTTCGGCTACCGCGACCAGCGGGCGAGACTGGACCAACTGCTCGGCGTCGAGGCGCGATCAGCCGCCGCCAGGATCCAAGGCTTCCTCGACGGCATCACGGGCCAACTCGGTTGGCTGGTGCAGCTCCCCTGGACCGAGGAGCCGGACGAGCGCCGGCGCATCGATGCCCTGCGTCTGCTGCGTCAGGTGCCCGCGATTGTCAGTCTCACTTTGGTCGACGGAACCGGACGGGAGCGGCTATACGTGTCACGCGTCGGTCTGAACCGAACCGAGAGCCGTACCGACCGCTCCACTGAAGCACCCGTCACTGGAGCGCGCTCGGCGCGGATCTGGTATAGCGAGGTCAGCTACTACCGCGGCTCCGAGCCCTATCTGACAGTCGCGATCTCCGGCAACCGTCCCTCCGTTGGTGTAGTTGTGGCAGAGGTCAACCTCAAGCTCATCTGGGACGTGATCTCGGCCATCAGGGTAGGAGAGACAGGCTTTGCCTTCGTTATGGATAGGCCAAGCCGGCTTGTCGCTCATCCAGATATCAGTCTCGTCCTGCGCGGGTCGGATGAGGCCACACTGGCTCCCTTCCAAGCAGCCCGACAAGCAGTTCAATCCGCCAATACAGGGTTTGTAACCAGCCGAGACGCCGAGGGCAGCCACATCGCGGTCGCCGCCGCGCCCATTGCGGGGCCCGACTGGACGGTGGTGGTCGAGCAGCCGCTCTCGGAAGCATTTGGACCCATCTATGCCGCCCTGTGGCGGACAGCAGCCCTCCTTCTCGGCGGTGCAGCCTTTGCCAGCCTGCTTGCCTTCGCTCTAGCCCGCCGGATGACCGAGCCGATCCGCTTGCTCGAGGAGGGCACCGAGCGCATCGGCGCCGGGCAGTTCGAGCACCGCATCGAGATTAGGACCGGTGACGAGCTCCAGCGGCTGGCCGACAGCTTCAACGCCATGGTGGCCGAACTCGCCCTATCGCAGGAGCGGCAGGAGCGGATCGCCAAGCTCAGGCGTTTCCTGGCCCCGCAAGTCGCCCAACTCGTCGACCATGTCGGGGACGACACGCTTCTCGAGGGCCACCGCACCGAGGTGGTGGTGGTGTTCTGCGACCTGCGCGGCTTCACTGCCTTCTCGGCCAGAGCGACGCCCGAGGAGGTGATGAGCGTGCTCTCGGAGTACTACGAGGCACTCGGCCATATCATCACCAAGTATGCCGCAACGCTCACCAGCTTCTCGGGTGACGGCCTGATGGTGCTGGTCAATGCCCCTGTGCCAGTCGCGGAGCCGGCGCTCCGAGCTGTGGATCTGGCGGTAGAGATGCAGCGGAGTGTGCAGGAACTGATCGTCGACTGGCAGACGCGCGGTCACCGCATCGGCTTCGGAGTCGGCCTTGCCATGGGGCCAGCCACTGTCGGGCGGATCGGCTACGAGAGCCGATTCGACTACACGGCCATCGGCAGCGTTGTGAACCTCGCTGCCCGGCTGTGCGCCGCCGCGGCAGATCGGGAGATCCTGACGGATGCAGCCGTCGCCGATGTCGTGAAAGACAAGTGCTCCCTTATTCCGCTCGGACCGCGTGCCATCAAGGGCTACGAGGACGAACTGCCCGTTTTCAGCATCCTCTTCGAGAGCCGGTCTGACGCCGCCTAGACGCTGTGCTCTGTCGGCGGGCGAGCCTCATTCGATCACTTCGTCGGCGCGAGCAAGCAGTGGGGTTGGGATTGAGACCCCGAGAGCATTCGCGGTTTTGAGATTAATCGCGAGCTGGAAATTCGTGGGGTTTTGGACGGGAAGCTCACCTGGGCGAGTGCCGCGCAGAATGCGGTCAGCATAGGATGCCGCGCGGCGATACATGTCCAGCACATCAAATCCATAGGACATGAGGCCGCCCTCAACGGCGAAAATCCGGTTCGTGTAGATCGCGGGCACACGGTGCTGGGCGGTCACCTCGATGATCAGTTCACGATGGTCGACCAGGAATGTGTCGGGCATAGCGGCGAGCCCGTTGCCGCTCCCGTGGTCGAGTGCGCGGACAGCGTCTTTGATCTCATCGCTGCTGTGCACGCGGGCGGGCACAACGACGATCCCGAGAGAGGACGCTGTAGCTTGGATCGAGCGCAGGAACAGCGACTCCACGTGCGGGGCTGTCTGCGGATTGAAGAGGAGGCTGACGCGGGCGAGACCTGGCGACGCCTCTTTGAGCAGTTCCAGCCACTTCGGGCCCATAGAGATCTCGAAGGCCGTAAAGCCTGTGACGTTCCCTCCGGGTCGGGCTAGGTTGGTCACGAAACCGGATCCGACCGGGTCGCCAACCCTGCAAAACACAACTGGAACGACGCTTGTCTCCCGAACGAGCGCGGCAACCGAAGGCGTCGCGTCGGCAAGCACGAGGTCTGGTGCCAAGGCGACCAACTCTGCTGCATACGCCCGGAAACGATCCGCGCCCCCGGCTGCCCAACGTCGATGGAGTTGGAGATTTCGACCCTCCATCCAACCCAGACCCTGGAGAGCATCCCGAAACGCCTGCACACGGGCCTGTCCGTCCGGATCGCTCTCCCCGCTGGCCATCAACAATCCCACCTGCCGGATACGCTCGTGTTCCTGGGCTGGGGCGGGTCGCGACAACACGACGCCGCTCCCGACAAGGATCAGAAGATCACGCCGCCTCACTCGATCACCTCGTCTGCCCGAGCAAGGACACTGAGAGGGATCGCCCAGCCAAAGCGCTTGGCCGCCCCCGCATTCACCACCAGCCGGAACTCGGTCGGCTGCTGGATCGGCAGGTCACCGGGATGCGCCCCCTTGAAGATCCGGTCGACGAAGTAGGCCGCCCGCCGCATCTGGGCATGGTCATCGATGCCATAGGTGAACATCGCGCCGGCGTGAGCGAAGAGGGAGTAATCGGCTACGATAGGCAGCCCTGCCGCGTTCGCGAGGTGGATGATCCTCTCCTGATGGCCCATGAAGATTGGCTGGACGATGACCGCTTCGGCTCCCTCGTGCCGCATGGCTTCGAACACCGCCCGATCGATCCTCGCTGGTCCATCGATGAGGTATGGAATGAGCCTCAAGCCGCTCCTGTCGGCTTCGGTCTGCATGTTTCTCAGGAACGTGCCGGTATTGACGTCCCTTGACGACCCGAGAAACGCGATGACGCGTAGCTCAGGCCTGATCTCCTTCATCAGCTCGACACGTTTGGCAACGAGGCCGGGGCTGAACGTCGTCATTCCTGTGAGATTGCCGCCGGGGTTCGACAGGGACGCGGCAAAACCCGCGGCAAGCGGGTCGGAGACCAGCGATATCACGATGTGTAACGAGCCAGCCTCCTCCTTGGTAACGGCAATGGCGGGTGTTGTGGACACGACCAGGATGTCGACCTTGTCCTCGATGAGCTTGCGGACGACTGCGCGGGTGCGATCCCGGTTGCCATCCGTGAAGTGAGCCTCGACAGTGATGTCGCGACCCTCGACGTAGCCTAAGTCGCGCAGTCCCTTGCGGAATTGTTCCGCATGGACCGCCACTTCAGGGGGCCACCAACTCACAAAGCCGATCCGACGCAGACCCTGCTGGGCACGAAGAGGCAGCGGGCATGTGGCTGCCGCACACCCGGCCAGGAACTCCCGTCGTCTCATTCGATCACCTCGTCGGCAGCTGCCAGGATGGTCGGCGGGACGGCCAAACCCAAGGCCTTCGCCGTTCTGAGGTTCACGCTTAGGCTATAGGTGGTGGGAGCCTGGACCGGCAGATCACTAGGCTGGGCGCCCCTCAGGATCCGATCAATATAGGAGGCCAGATTGCGATGCAGTCCCTCTATGGTCGGACCGTAGCTGATCAGCCCTCCTGTTGTTACTGCAAAACGGGTGCCATAGATCGCCGGAATCCGATGATGGGCCGTGAGGTTGATGATCGTATGCCGGTACGTGAGGGTGAACTCGTCGGGAAGGACGAGGAGCGCACCGCCGGGCTTGGCGGCAAGGCCAACCACCACCGGCTCGATCCCGGAAACATCCTGCGCAAAGGCGAGGATGGGCTCGACCGAGAGCATCGCTGCCGTGGCCTCGAACTCGCGGACATAAGGTGAGGCCCGGTTAGGAGCCGTCTCTGGATTACACAAGATGGCAACGCGCTGGATCTGTGGATCAAGCTCCCGCAGGAGTTGCAGCCACTTCCCTGTCAGGGACAGCTCGAAGGTGGTGAAGCCGGTCACGTTGCCTTCCGGACGCGACAGGTTGTTGAGGATCCTGTTTCCGATCGGGTCGGAAACTTCCAGGAAAAGCACTGGAAGCGTGCGCGTCTCCGCACGCACTGCAAGGGTCGCCGGTGTTCCGGTCGTCACGATCACATCAGGATTGCCGCCAACGGCAGCCTTGGCGATTGCCGGCAGCTGAGCAAGACTGGTCGGCACGTGAATGTCAGCCCGGACGTTGTCGCCCCTGATCCATCCGAGTGGCCGGAGCTGCTCGGCAACGGCGGTCCAGTTGTTGGTGCTGGGTGGCCCGCGCTCCCGATGGGCCTCGACCCAGCCGATCCGGCGCACCCGATCGGCTGCAAGTGCCTGCGATGGCATTAAGGAGAGCCATGTTGCTGCGCCAAGGAGTTGGACAATGTCGCGTCGCCTCATGTGACCCCTCTGCTAAGGGACCACATGAGTATAGCACGACAAGACGTGGAGGGCTGAACAGGCTGTCCGGCGGCTTCGATCCCATGGGCGCAATTCACTCCGATTAGTCGAGATCCCGGGCCGCGCGCAGGGCCTCGTTGTGGGTCGTCACGACGTCGGGGAAGTCGAGGCCCAGATCGTCGCAGCTTAGGATCTCGCCGTGGCACCGGATATGAAAGAAAAAGCGAGGCATAGTCTTCCATAAGCCTTTTGGCTTGGTCGCGTTTCAGCGGGACCAAGAGGAGAGGTCGGCGACGCCACGCTCCGACCCCTCTCCGCCTGGTCCCGAACACCAAGGGATTTGCCACATCTCCAGGGTAATCCAACCATAGCCGGCTTCAGGCATCCTGGCATCAGGACGATTCCCCTACTCTGAGGATATCAGCCGCAGGGCCGCTGTCGTTCAGCCTACGCCCGTCATTGGATCGAAGCCTTCGCAGCCGTCGGCGAAGGCGAGCCCAGTCCCTCGTCCTCCAGCCCTGCCCGTCCACGCCCGAGGGACATCGTGCGCTCACCCATGACGGCGCCCCCGCCGAACGGTCCCGCCCGGCAACGCAGGTTTGCTTCCTCTACTCCGGATGGATCAGGAACCCAGCAAGCTGGGCTACGTTGCTCCTCATCAAGGGAGACGGGAATGTCAAAGCCCCGGAGCCGGCTCGCGTCATTGGCGAGATCATGCAGCGTCCTGGCCGCAGCCCTGATCCTCCCGTTCGCGATCGGCGCCGTTCCTGCCCAGGCGCAGGGCATTTTCGGGTTGTTCAGGGCCTTCTCCCAGCCGACAGCCCCTGCGCCGGCACCGCAGCCGTCCGGTTACCAACCCGATCCAGGATCCGAGAGGCCCCGGCGCAAAGCCCGCCCGCGTCCCAAGCCTGTGGCCGTCGCGCAGCCGGAGGTCAGGAAACCAATCGAGCCGAAACCCATGGGAGAGATCGACAACCCCGTTCCGGCGCTCCTGGCTGACGGCACGTTGCGCCGGGGCGACATGGTGATGTTCCCCGACGGGCTGCGGGTCTTCGCGGGACGGACTGGCGGGCCGCACAAGCTCACCGACTTCAAGCCTGTCGCTCAGGCCGGAAAGCTCCTCTCGCGTGAGACACGAAAGCTGGTCAAGCATCTGCTCCCGGCAGAAAACATTGCGTGGAGCACGGATGCGGTCAGGTCCGGCGGCAAGCTGGCCGTCAGCACCGACGATGTGGCGACGACCGGAAGCGTGACCCGGCGCAAGGCTCGTTAAATGGCACGGCCTTGCTGATTGCGACTCGGCATTAGAGTCTCGCGAGTTCAAGGACGGTCAGGGGCACAGATAGCCGCGGTTGCCGTCCGAGACGCACCGTGCCCCGTTCGGGAGGATGATCCCGCCCGAGCCATCAGGCGGCACGACCTCCCCGTTCGCCAGAGTGAAACCGCCACCCGGCTCCGCGGCCACCGTCGTGCCGTCGGGCAAAGTGTACCTGCCGTCACTGTAGGTGACGCGTCTCGTGTACGTGGGTGCGGAGGTCGGCGCCGGGGACGTTGAGGGCGTCGCTTGCGTCGACCCCAGGTTCGCGGGCGGCATGGGTGTGGCTCGCTGCTCGCCTGACGAGACGCACGCTGACAGCGCGAAGGACATCAACACGATACACAGCAGGCGCATGAAGCCTCTCCCGTCAAATCAGGAACGTTGCGCGCCCGTTGAATGCAAACGCGATCAGGAAAGAAAAGACTTCCGGGAGCTCAGCCCGTTCCCGTGGCGGAGTTCGGGTCACCGAACATCGACAGCTTGCCGAAATGCTCGGCCAACAGATAGTAGAGGGTGACCCTGTTCTTCGTCCGGTCACCCTTCATCTTCTCGCCGACAGCCATGATCGCCCTGTCGAGATCAGCATCGGGCTCGGCCAGACCGAGCTTCTTTTTCAGAAAACTCTCCCGCACCCGGGCGACCTCCTCCCTGTCACTCAGCGAGACCAGCGATGAATCCCGCTTCTGCAAGGAGATCCCGCAGTAACGGACAATCCCGTTGATCGCATTCTGGTCCGCGTTCGCGGAGTATTTCTTCACGTCCAACGCCCAGTCTTCAGCCATCGCTTCCTCCCACATCGACAAAGGTGAGCTGGTGCATTCCCACGACACCCCTTGGATGCCTGATCAGGAACGCGGCAGGTCCGTCGCGTCAGGCAGGCGCCCGTCGGGGGTGACCTTATCGACGGTCTCCGGCAACATCGTCGTGAGCCGCGACAGGAGTTCCTCCCGCGACAGTCCGGTCTGCTGGGTCAAGGTCGCGAGCACCTCGGGGCCGATGGCCTGTTCGAGCTGATCGGGAGCGATGGGCTTGTTCGGCCCGGTGCCGACCCAGGACTCGGCGACGTCGCCTTGACCCTGCTGCCTGAAGCTTTCCATCAACTCACCGAGGCCACCGCCCAGCAAACCTCCAAGCCCGCCGCTGCCAAGGCCTCCGAGCAGCCCGCCAAAGCCGGACTGTGGATCGCCCTGGCCCGCTCCCCCCAGACTTCCGCCGCGATTGCCGAGGAGACCACCCAGCCCACCCTGTTGGTCACCCTGATCCGGAGTGCCCCCGGCGCTCGATCCCGCCCCTCTCAGCATCTCGGCGATCTTGTCCCTGTTCTGGAAGCCTGCGACGGCAAGAAGCCCCAGCAGGGCCGTCATCGATGGAAATCCGCGACTCATTTCATTGCTCCTCAGGATGGGTTGGCCCGGCGGGAGTATCGTCGGACCTTCGGCGTTCGCGACGCTCCCACCGTCGCACACGAACGCTTCACGGCCATGGGTGCCCCATGACCCCGCTCGGGTCGGTGTTCAGGGGCCTCTCACCGGCCGGATGCCAGCCTCTTGACCAGTTGCCAGCAGGTCCCTGATCTCCGACAGCAGCTTCACGTCGGCCGGGATCTCCGGAGCCTTGAGAACGTCGACCTTCGCATCCTCCTGCCGCTTCAGCTTGTTCATCCCCCGGATCACGAAGAACAGCACCCAGGCCACGATGATGAAGTTCAGGGCCACCGTGATGAACTGGCCGTAGCCGACCACCGCCCCTTGCTTCTTGGCGTCGGCGTAGGAGGCTCCGTCCTGCACGGCCGCGGACAGCGGCAGGTAGTAGTTCGAGAAATCCAGCCCGCCCGTGACCGCGCCGATGACCGGCATGATGATGTCCTCGACCAGCGAGGTGACGATTGCCCCGAACGCCACGCCGATGATCACGCCGACCGCGAGGTCGACCACGTTGCCGCGCAGGGCAAACTTCTTGAACTCCTCAAGCATGGGTCAGGCTCCATTGGTCGTGGTACATGATCGATGGCGGGATCTTGCTTTCGGTGGACGCGGAACACGCTTCGCGAGGTGCTCGCGGGACACCCCCTGCATCGCTCGCTTGGGCGGACCCCATCAGGATTATCCCGATGCAGGTGGCGATCAGCAGAACCAGGAGCGTGCGTGGATAGAGTGCCATATCCTTATCCTTCCCTGTCGCAAGCGTGGGGTTGAGGGCGTTCGATCTTCTAAGGTCCAAGACTGTCGGAGAGCATGAGGCCGTTCAACGGGTGTCGCGTGGTGACACCCTGCGTTTCATCTGAGACATGGGCACGGTCGGCACCGGCGAGGCCTCCCCCAGGTGAGGGTCGTCCCGCGCCCGAAGGATGGCCATTGCCCGCGCGACCGCGTCATCGACGCGCTTGGCGTATCCGTGAACAGGGACCCTCAGCACCATCTCCGTCCTGCTCGGCATAGTCCCTCTCCTCAATGGCGGGAAGCTTCCGCCTCTATGGCGCCCCTTTGTCCTAGTGCAGGTCTCGTACCCGTTGCTGCGCGCTGGCGATGAGTTCAACCGCCCGATCCAACTCGTCCTCGTCGAGCTCGTTACATCCGCAACTGTCGACCACCGTGCACTTGGCATGCGAGTAAAGTTCCAGCCAGCACGATGGCAGGCCCGGCAGCACTTGCGCTTCCGGAATTTCCATCAGCCTCGCCTCCAGCGCGCCGATTTGGGCAACGGTCACCATGCGGGTCCCGTCCGTTTCGGGTGTGTAGACAAGCTGGATGTAGGCGCGGATGACGCGCTGCTCGATCTCGTCAGGATTCATGGCGATCCCGTCGAAGCCAGTGGGGGTCCTTGTCACCACAGTCATCGCGTGTCCTCAACCGTCGCTTGGCGGCGTTAACCCGTTCCGAATCCGCACTAGTGGTCCCGACCACGGACGCAAGGATCGCCTTGTCGATCCTTGCTCCTGCCGATCGCCACCAGGAAGCCAGCCGCTTCCAGATCCGCACTGCCATACCCCTTGTCTCGTTCCCCGGCCGGTTCCGTTTCCTGACGGGACGTCGTCACCGATCAGCAAACCGCATCGCAATTCGGTTTGGAATCAGGTGAGGACCGGAGGAGAGGGTCAGGATTACCCTACCATCCGGTTCACCCCATCCTCTCGACGGTCAGGGCAATGCTCAGGCTCAGCCGGCACCAGCCCTGTTCATCCCTGACCCTGACCTGGACCTGCCGCGCAAATGGCAGCCAAGCCCGTCCGAGTTCGATGGCGGCCTGCGTCGCCTCCTTCTCGGCCGCCTCCAGGCTGTCGATCTCCAAGCCGTCGGCATCCGGGATGAGTTCTGTTCCCTTTTGAATGTCGAAGTAGAAACGTGGCATGTCACCTACCCGGTTGTGGCCCGGAGGGAAGGCCTTGGGCCTGCGGATCCCGAAAAGCAGCGCCGTGAAGGGAACACCGGCAGGATCTTGAGAGGAATCGGGTGAGGACCGGAGGAAAGGGTCGGGATTGTCCTGCCTTCCGCGGCGGGAGGATCAGGGTTCGATCAGCTTGTTGCGGACGGCGTAGAGGGCGAGCTCGACGCCGGAACGCAGGTTGAGCTTCCGCATCGCGGCCGTTCGGTGGCTTTCGACGGTCTTGATGCTGACCTTCCAGCGTTCGGCGATGTCGCGGTTGCTCTTTCCTTCCGCCACGAGCTGGATCACCTCCCGCTCGCGCGAGCTCAGGGTTTGCGACGCCACCACCTTGCCGCCGCTCACGAAGGTGTCGAGCAGCGTCTCAGCCACCCGTGGCGAGAAGTAGGGCTGCTTCCGCAGCAGCGCGTTCACGGCCCTGACGACCTCGGCATCGTCCTCCGTCTTGAGCAGATAGCCGCGCGCGCCCGCCCGCAGCACGTCCCGGATCACGTCCTCGTTGTTGTGCATGGTGTAGATCAGCACCTCGGTGCCCGGGCTGGCGAGGCGGATGTGGCGAGTGGCCTCGAGGCCATTCAGCCCCGGCAGGGAGTAGTCGAGGATGGCCACGTCCGGCCGGTGTTGCGTAGCGAGGTCTACCGCCTCCTGCCCGTTCTCGGCGGTGGCGCAGACTTGCCAGCCGGCCTCGGCCTCCAGCAAGGCCTGCAAGCCCCGGCGCACGATGGCGTGGTCGTCGGCGATGAGGAGCTTCTTGGTCATGGTTTGCCTTCAGGTTCCGACAAGGCTTACCTCCGCTGCCGCCTTGCGCCTATCCGGTCGGGAACGGAGGGGTGGCTCGGGATTTCCCTGAGAGACGCTTCGGGACGAGGCCGCACCTCGCCGGACCCGGCTGCCTCTGCAACGGCGTCTCCGTCAAGTTGCTCTTCCAGAGAAACGACCGGAAACAGGAGACGCACCGTCGTGCCGCGGCCTTCCTGGCTGTTCAGTTCCACATCGCCGGAACTCTGCTGGACGAAGCCCAACACCTGACTGAGGCCGAGGCCGTTGCCTTGCCCTTTGGTGGTGAAGAACGGATCGAAGGCACGCTCCAGCACCGCCGGAGCCATCCCGATGCCCGTATCGGTCACCGTAACCTGGACCCACCGCTCGACAGCGGAGGAGTCGAAATTCCCACTCGGGCTGCTGGACTGGCCGACGTCGTTCGTCTCCACGATGATGGTGCCGCCGTCCGGCATGGCATCACGGGCATTCAGCACGAGGTTGAGCAGCGTCGCCTCGAGTTGGACCGGATCGAGCAGAACGGCACGGCCATTGGCGGAGAGCCTCAGGTCGAGAGCGATCCGGGGACCGGTCGCCTGCCGCAGGATCGGAGCAAATCCTTCGATACGCTCGTCGAGCACCGTTATCTGTGGCCGGAGCTCCTGCCGCCGTGCGAAGGCCAGCAGGCGGTCGATCATGGACCTTGCGCCGGTGAGGGCCTGGTCGGCGTCAACGATCAGCGACAATGCGTCCGGACGGTCGGCTAGGGAGGGCCGCAGCAGCCGGAACGTGGATTGCATGATCCTGATGGTGTTGCCGAGATCGTGCGCGATGCCGCCGGCGATCCGCCCCAGCCCTTCGAGCCGCTGCGCCCGGCTGAACCGGAGCTGCTCCGCCTGCTCACGGCGCAGGCTTTTCTGGATAAGGACCATCAGGGCGCCGATCAGGCCCAGCAGGACGACTGCCGAGATGGACACCACGATCGCATGCTCCCGCCAGGGCCGGAAGACGGTCCGCTGCGCCAGCCCGACGTTGACCACGGCCGGCACGGTCTCAAGGGCCCGGTACCCGATGACACGAGTCCAGCCGTCGATCGGGCTCGTGCCCCAGAATACGCCCTGGGGACTTCGGGTCAGGCTGGTGTTGAGCGGTTCCACGGCGGCGAAGGACTTCCCGATGGCTTCCTCGGCGGCCGGGCTGCGGGCCAGAAGGGTACCGTTGCGCAACAGGAGCGCGATGAAGCCACCCTCGCCGACCGAGAGCCCGCGGTAGAACTGCTCGAAGTAACGCGGCTCCACGGCCGCGACGACGATCCCGCCGAAGCTGCCGTCGGGTCGGTTGATCCTGCGGCTCAAGCCGACGAACCAGACCCCGACCGAGCGGCTTCGGAGAGGCTGCTCGACATGCAGGCCGAGGCCGGGATCCTCCTGGTGCGCCTTGAAGTAGGGCCGGTCCGCCAGGCTGACCCTCGGTGTCGAGGGGTAATCGGTATCGTGCGTGATGAACCCGTCCGGACCAATGACGTAGAGCGCGCGTACATACGGCAGGGCCGCCAACCGCTCCCTCAAACTGTTTTGGAAGTGAACGTCGTTGTCGGTCATGCCGGGAGCAGCCTTGAGGGCATCCCGAATCCCCAGGAGGGTGAAGTCGACCGCCTGGAAGGTCCGATCCGTCTGCTCGGCCAGCACATGAGCCAGGTTCCGGGCGTCCTCCTCGCCGCGCCTCGCAGCTTCGCCGTAGGTTTGGCGGAGTTCCAGCCCCGCCAGCAGGAGGATGCCAAGGGCCAGAAGTGCGGCCGGAGCGAGCGGGATCGCCAATCTCACGGACCTTGATCTCATGCAGCAATCCCTCAAGGTCGGGGTGGAGGTGCAACATGGGTTAATGTAGCAGGCCCGGCTTGGCCCGCCACCGGCAACGCACTGGTTCTTTCGGACGACATTGATCTCGTGGCCACACGAAGAAACGGCCGTAGCCTGGGACAACAGGCGTTGCATCCTGTTGAGCCTGCTTGCCGGCGGAGGGTCGGCAACGTCCCACAGGCAAGATGGCTACCCTGCGGGGAGGCGCAGTGCCTGACCCGGCGTGGCCCAGGTATCATGACATGATCTTGCCACGCATCTCAACCCGGATGGCCCGAACATGCGCGCCGCTCG
Organism: Microvirga lupini; assembly: GCF_014191055.1. Lineage (GTDB taxonomy): Bacteria > Pseudomonadota > Alphaproteobacteria > Rhizobiales > Beijerinckiaceae > Microvirga > Microvirga lupini_A. Next base: position 213,057 of record NZ_JACHWB010000006.1, on the reverse strand, counting down.
GACGAGCCATGGGCGCGCGGCACCCTCGAGGTTTAATCCAGCAGAGAGGGGGATCGTCGGGTTCGCGGCACCTTTGCGGGTCATCAGCCGCCCTAGCTGCTTCAGCTTGGCGACGGGGCCTGCTCCGGCAGACCCCGCTTCGCGTGGGTAAATCCACAGCCGCCTAGCTTTTCAGATCGTCAGGCACCTTGCCGCCGCTGGCCGCGAGCTTGGCCATGACCTGCTTGTGAAGCCAGATGTTCATGGAGGCGGAGTCGGAGGTGTCTCCGGTGTAGTTCAGCTCCTTGGCGAGCTCCTTGCGCGCATCGAGGCTGCTGTCGAGGTCGAGCAGCTTCATCAGGTCGACGATCGACTTGCGCCAGTCGAGTTTCTGACCCTTCTTCGCGGCGAGGCCGGTCAGCACGGCCTCGACGTCGACCTGGGACATCGGCGCGCTGCCCGATGCCGGCGTGCTCGCTGTCCCTTGCGTGGTCGAAGCGGTCGTCCCGGCAGGGGCTGCACCAGCTCCCTGGGTGGGCTGTGCCGGGGCGGATGGCGCCTGAGGCGCTTCCTGCGCCGTCGCGGATCCGAAGATGGCGTCCTTGATCCTGCTGAAGATGCTCATCGTTTCTTTCCGTTGAACTGCGTTCCCACAGGCTGCCCTGTGGCCAAGGAAGTAGAGCCGATCTCAGCCAGGGCAACGGCCGCCGTCCAGGCGCGGTTTCGACAGACCTTCCGATCGGCCAATGCTGCCGGACAGCGCAGGCGGACCCCGTCACCGCCGTGGCTGGCGATTGAGCCAAACCGTGGCCTGCATGCTCGTCCAGGCCGACAGGACCAGGAACTCGTGCCAGTGGCCGTCGGGCGCCAGGAGCCGTCGCACGTCATAGTCAGCCGATGCTTCTCTTGACGGGGCCGAAGCCCTGTCCGCCGGAGACATGGCAACGACGTCCGTCGGCGCCGACAGGCGAATTCGCCTCTCATCGATCGTGGTGTGGAGCATGCCGTCGCATGGGCCTCCCACGCATCGGTAGGTTCGCTCCCGCGTCGCCATCGCGAACCGCACTCACTCGGCCGGCGCGGGTGGCGTGATGCCGGTGACCTGCGCCGAGGGTTCCTCGCTGAGCCAGCGGTAGAGGATGCCGCCGAGCGCCCCGCCGATCAGGGGCGCCACCCAGAACATCCAGAGTTGCGCCAGTCCCCATCCGCCGACGAACAGCGCCGGGCCGGTGCTACGGGCCGGGTTCACGGAGGTGTTGGTAATCGGGATGCCGACGAGGTGGATCAGGGTCAGTCCGAGGCCAATGGCGATGGGGGCAAATCCCACGGGCGCCTTGCCGTGCGTGGACCCCATGATGATGAACAGGAACATCATGCTGAGCACCACCTCGGCGACGAAGCCCGAGATCAGGCTGTACTGGCCAGGCGAGTGCGCGCCGTAGCCGTTGGCGGCAAAGCCCTTAGCAAGATCGAAGGTCGGCGAGCCGGTCGCGATGGCGTACAGAGCCGCCGCGGCGATGACGGCGCCCACCACCTGCGAGGCCACGTAGGGTCCGATGCAGTTGGCCGGGAAGCGACCGCCGGCCCAGAGTCCCACCGTGACGGCGGGGTTGAGGTGGCAACCCGAGATGTGGCCGATGGCGTAAGCCATGGTCAGCACCGTCAGGCCGAAGGCAAGCGACACGCCCAGCAGGCCGATGCCGACGTCGGGGAAGCCCGCCGCGATGACAGCGCTGCCGCAGCCGGCAAACGTCAGCCAGAAGGTGCCGATGGCCTCGGCGGCGCATTTATGCATGGTGCTGCTGTGCATGGGCTCCTCCCGTGGGTCACGCAAACCAACTCGGGGACTGGAGCGACGTCGACAGAGGTGTCGATCAAAGCAGGCTCATCGCGAGCCGAGGTCCGACGCAGGAACGCTTCTCTGGTTGGCCACAATGATACCTCACCTCCGTTGTGGCCGTCGAGAGGGATCTCCGGCGGATGCCGCGAGCCAGGCCGGAAGACTCGCAGCCGGCTCCACTGATGAACCAGCGGCTCTCCCCTGCCCGTAACGGGCTTGAGCTTGCTCACCAACGTTGAGATGATGGAAGCTGGTTCATGCCAGAGATGTGGTTTCCGATCCTCCGCTTCATTAGAGAGAGAACCAGACCGAGACCAGTCGCGGTGGCTGGCTCGAAAGCTGCCCTATCGATTTTCCAGCTTTGAAGCTGAGGTGTACACTGAGCCAATCAACTTCCTGAGAATGGAGGCGGCGATGGCCCGCTTCACCGCAAAGGTTCTCGGACTGCTCGCGTGGCTGCCGGTGTTCCTTTGCGCTGCTCCTGGCCATGCGGACCCGTTCTTCGTCCGGGTCTATGGCAGGACGTACAAGATTGACCCTCGATATCCGACCAGCGAGCCCAAAGGTCCAAAGCCGCAGGAGGCCATGAAAGCCCTTCCTTCTGACCTTGCGAAAGGTCCTGGCTTCAAGCCGTCGCACGAGCAGGTGCTCGCTGAAGTCGAGGAACGGGTCTGGATCGCGCGCACCCAACTCGATGAAGCATCAGAGAAGACCACCCCCTCACGAGGCGCAGGGACGAACGCTACGGAAGTGACAGGATCCCTTGCGGCCGGAGCAGAGCAGAGTCGTTCACCGGAGGTGCAGAAGCTCTCCGATCGCCACAGGGCTCTGTACCTCCTCGTGCGGGAGTTGCGCGGGTCTATGGATCTGCCGGTGAGGACACCAGAGGCTGGATTCTCCCGGCCAAAGCTGTCACCTGAGATTGAGGCCGATTTCCGCAGCCTGAATTTTGATCCCCTGGAAGCCTACTACAGCTTCAGGCGCGTCAAGGCGGCTTTTCGATCCAACGACATCCAACTTCTCGCTAGGGTGATCCACTATCCTCTAGTGGTGACGGGAAAGAGTAGACGAAGCATTCGCAATCGTGATCAGCTCATGGCGGCGAAGGAAACAGTTCTGAACCCCCGCCTTCGAGAGGTCGCCGCGAAATCCACCTTTGAGACAGTCTTCGTTCGGGACAAGGGGATGATGCTTGGCGAGGGAGAGGTCTGGATTACTCACGATAAGGCGGGCTTCGGATTGGGAGCGATCAACGTGGAATAGCACTTAACGCACCTGCGCCTTGGTCCTGCTGGCAGCTTCCCCACCGCCGGAAAGGGCGCAATGTGACGGGCGCGAAAGCCAGTCGTCGCACCTCATCTCAGTGTGAAAGGATGTACGAATGTTCGTGGCCCGGCAATCTAAGATCATCGCGTTCGTAGCCCTGGCGTCACTCGTGGGAATACCCAATACGGCGGACGCAGCGCAGTGCGGCAGTACGGCGACTGGCTTTGAGGCTTGGAAGCAGCAGTTTGCCGATGAGGCAAGGGGGAGAGGCGCCAGCACCACGGCTATCGCAGCTCTCATGGGCGCTACCTATGCGACAGCGACCATCGCGGCTGATCGAGGCCAGAGGAGCTTCCGCCTGTCGCTTGATCAGTTTCTAGCAAAGCGGGGCGGCCCGATGATCACCGCTCGAGGGCGTGCACTCAAGCAATCTCAGGCGGCGCTCTTTGCCTCTCTTGAACAGCGCTATGGCGTCCCGCCAGGGCCGCTCCTGGCGATCTGGGGCATGGAGACGGCTTTCGGGGCCCAACGTGGCAACCAGAACACTCTGTCGGCTGTGGCAACGCTCGCCTATGACTGTCGACGGTCAGCCTTCTTCATCGAACAGCTTTACGCCACCCTGACCCTGATCGACCGTGGCATTCTCTCGGCAGGCACGCGCGGCTCCATGCACGGCGAGATCGGCCAGACCCAGTTCCTGCCCAAGAGCATCCTGAACTACGGCACCGGCGGCGACCTTAACAATGCCGCTGACGCACTCGCCTCGACGGCCAATTTCCTCAAGGCCCATGGCTGGCGTGCCGGTGCAGGCTACCAGCCCGGGGAGCCCAATTTCAGTGCGATCCAAGCTTGGAATGCCGCTTCCGTCTACCAGCGCGCCATCGCACTGATTGGCCAAGAGATTGATGAGCGAGAGCGCCCGTCGGCCAGGCGCTAGCAGTGCTACGAATGACCTTCGGCTGGCTGCGCATCCATGTGTCAGAACCAAGCACGATCAACCAATTACCCTTCCCGAATTCCACGCCAGTGCCGAAGCCGATATAGATCTAGGCTCTGTGTCGTTGGTTTTTTTTATAACCTCTGGACCTCTGATCAGTCCCAACCTGAAGGGTAGCTTCGGGTCAATCTTTCACTTTTCGGCTGTCCAGCAAACGTCGGCTCTCCGGTTACGAAGCTGACCAAGCTCATACGTCTCAAGAGTGCCAAAAGGGGACATTCATAATTCTCAAAGCCGAGCCACTGATTCGCTTAGGGACGTGGAAAAGGATTAAGGCGCAGCGATCAACGCGGTACCATCACGAGCGATTACCTTACCGCTCTTGATCACCATTCTGCGCGGCCGGCGGTCCACGACGGCCTCAGCCAAGGTTTCCCCATCAAGTAAAACGAGATCCGCCCTGCAGCCTGGATCCAGGCCATAGTCGACAAGGCCCATCATCCGCGCACCGCCGTAGGTGGAGGTGTCGAGAGCCAAGGCGACCTCATCGTCGCGACGCAGGTTGTTGCGCAAACCGACGAGCACGGCTCGCTCCAACATGTCGGGGTTGTTATAGGGACCCCAAGTGTCGCGCACCCCATCGGAGCCAGCCGCGACGACGATCCCCGCCTCCATCAGCCGCTTGACAGCGGGTGCCGGCCTTGAGGAGGGCGCCGTTGTCAAAATGTGAATCTGCGCTTGAGCCAATGCGTCGATCAGCGTTGCCACGTAATCCTGATCGGTCATGCCGAGGCAGAACGCATGGCTGATCGTGACCTTGCCCTGGAGGCCCAGAGCCTTCGTGCGCTCGATGATGAGCTCCATGGAGAACGCCCCCAGTTCAGCGGGCTCATGGAGATGGATGTCGACCGGGACGCCATATTTTTCCGCGAGGCCAAACACGACATCGAGATGGCCCTTCGGATCGCGATCAATCCCGGCAGGATCGAGCCCCCCGACGACCTGGGCGCCGAGTTGCAGAGCCCTTTCCATGAGTTCAACGGTGCCAGGCCGGATCAGCATGCCGCTCTGCGGGAAGGCCACGAGCTCGATATCGACCATGTCACGGTAGTGCTCCCGGGTTTCGAGAACGCCCTCGATGCCGGCGACGCCCACTTCCGTGTCCACGTCCACGTGCGTCCGGATATGCGTCGTGCCAAGGGAAGCTGCGAGCACGGCCTGCCGAGCGGACTGCCGGGCAGGATCGATGCCAAGAACGCGCCGTTGCATCCGCTCGTTGTCGATTTTGTCGATCAGGCGAGGTCCTACCTCATTGCGGTACCAGCCCATGCCAAGAAGGGTTTTGTCCATATGCGTATGGGCCTCGACGAGTCCGGGGATTAGGATGGCCCCGGCGCCATCCAGGATCTCCTCACCTTCCCGGACCTCGTCACCGAAGGCTGCGATCCGTCCGTCGCGGAGTATCACCGAGGTTGCTTCTCCACCCATTGGGCGCACGTTGCGGATCGTCAGGCTGTTCATGAGCATCCTCCTTATTCGGCCCAAACACGGCCATATGAGCATATTGTATTGCATTGACGATACTTTTGTATACAATTATGCATACATATAATCAGCGAAATTCGCCTTCCTGAGCCATGCTTTTTGTGGAACATAGTTCGGCTCACACGTTCCTTTGTAATCTTCGATGAACGCTCCTGTCAGAAAACCTAAATCAGCCGCCGGCAGCCGGAGCGATTCCGTCTACGCCGGACTTCGCCGTGCGATCATCGAGCAGGCGCTGATGCCAGGGGACAAGCTGACTGAAGATGTCATCGGGGAGCGGTTCGGCGTGAGCCGGACGATCGTGCGGACCGTTCTCGCGCGCCTGAATGCCGAGGGCCTCGTTGACATGCAGCCCAATAAGGGTGCCACGATTGCGCAGCCGAGCCTGTCGGAAGCCCATGATGTTTTCGAGACCCGGATGTGCCTGGAGCGCCAAGTCCTTGCCCGACTTTCCGAAAAGGTCACGGCGGACGATATCGAGCGCCTGCAGCGGCATGTCCAGCTAGAAATTAAGGCCAATGAGCACGATGGCCCTGCGGCCATCCGTCTGGCGGGAGAGTTCCATATTCTCTTGGCTTCTCTTTCCGGCAACGGGGTTCTTGCGCGTTACGTCGACGAGATGGTTTCGCGCTGCTCACTCATCTTGGCGCTCTACAGCCGGCCGCACTCCTCCGACTGCTCGATCAACGAGCATCAACAGATTGTAGATGCCCTTCGGGCAGGGAACAGCCAAGCGGCCATCGACGCCATGGACCACCACCTCAAAGCGGTGACGGATCGAGCATTGCTCTCTTCGGCTGCCGACAAGCACCGGGATATTCGGTCCATTCTCGACCGCTACGCTTCGTAAAAGGCGGTCGCAGGCGTCTGTCGGCAATCCGACACGACGGCTCTCTCCCGCGTTTGCTTGCCCGCTAGGGCATTGGACCCGACCCAGCAGGTCGGGTCAGCGATAGCAGGCCCCGTTATAATGCGAGATTTGTGAGGCGCTGCTTCCAGTCGCCTGAATTCGTTACCAACGGAATTGACGCATTTATCTTTGTATGCAAGTTTTTCCATTATTGTATCCAATAAAGAATCCATTCCAGAGGATCTTCGGAGGCCGAACATGAAAGCCAGACTCTTCGCCAGCCTGACCGTCGCCGCCGGCGCCCTGATGGGAATGCCGGCAGAAGCCAAAACCCTGAGATGGGCCTCGCCCACGGACATCACCACGCTTGATCCGTATGCCCATACGGAGAGCTTCACCACGAGCATGCTGCACCATGTCTTCGATCCACTGGTGCGCCGCAGCCGTGCTCTGGAACTGGAACCCGCACTGGCCGTGAGCTGGAAGACAGTGAAGCCAGATACTTGGCGCTTTGAACTCCGCCGGAACGTCAAATTCCATAATGGCAACCCCTTTACCTCCGACGACGTGGTCGCCTCGATCAATCGCATTCTCGATCCTGGCGCCCGCGCCCGCGGCAATCTCGCGACCGTCGTCAAGGCGGAAAAGGTGGACGACTTTACGATCGACATCGTCACTAAAGGCCCCTACCCGCTTCTTCTCAACGATCTTGCCGGCATCTACATTCTCGACAAGGAATGGATGGAAGCCAACGGGGCTCTGAAGCCCGGCAACATCGCCACCGGCGTCACCACTGCGGCGTCGACCGCAGCCATCGGCACCGGACCTTTCAAGGTTGAATCCTACAAGCCGGATGCCGGCACGACCTTCGTGGTCAATCCTGAATGGTGGGACAAGCCCCAGCACAACCTCACCCGCATCGAGTTCAAGCCGGTGAAGTCGGACGCCACCCGTGTCGCAGCTCTCCTTTCGGGGGAGCTGGACCTGATCGCGCCCGCCCCTCTCCAGGATCTTCAGCGGATTTCCTCGTCGCAGGGCTTCAAGGTCATCGAGGAGCCGTCCCTGCGCCTGATCATGCTCTCGCTCAACTTCCGTCCCGAGCTGAAGGCGATGCCGGGGCAGAAGAACCCGCTGCTCGACGTCAAGGTGCGACAGGCCATGTGGCATGCCATCGACCTCGACACGATCAAGAAGCGCGTCATGCGCGACAAGTCGCGCAACACCGGCACGCTCGTCGCTCCGCCCGTTCCCGGTTATGCGAAGGACAACGACGTTCCGCTCGCCTACAACCAGGCCAAGGCGAAACAGCTCCTCACCGAGGCTGGGTTTCCGAACGGGTTCAAGACCAAGCTGAATTGCCCGAACGATCGCTACATCAACGACGAGCAGACCTGCGTCGCCATCGCATCCATGTGGGCGAAGGTTGGGATTCAGGCGGAACTCCAGAGCGAGTCCCGGGCAACCTACTTCCCGCGCCAGGACCGGGGCGAGTTCGACGTGTCCATGGTGGGCTGGGCCACCCTGCCGCCGATGGATGGGTTCAGCGTGCTCTCCTCCCTGCTCACGGAGCAGAAGGATGGCTATGGCGGCTCCAACGCCGGCACCTACAGCAACCCCAAGGTCGAGGAGCTGACCCGTGCGGCGGCCGTCGAACTCGACGAAGCCAAGCGCCGTGCCATGCTCGCCGAGGCGCTCAAGGTCGCGTGGGACACCGTGGCCTACATTCCGCTCCACCAGCAGCCCGTAGCCTGGGCCGTCCGCGACGGTGTCGACGTTCCGCAGTTCCCGGACGAGTACGTCCGCCTGTGGTTCGCCACCGTCAAGTAAACCAGCAGCAGGAGACTGGCGGCTCGCCCGATCCCGGCGGGCCGCCGGGGAAACGCCCATGTTCAAAGTCCTCCTCTCCCGGCTGGGCCAAGCGGCCCTCGTGATGCTCGTCGTGTCGGCCGTCTCGTTCGTGATGTTCCGCTATGTCGGCGATCCCGTGGCGACTATGTCGCGCGAGAACGCCTCCGTGGAGGAGAAGGCGGAACTTCGGCGCTCCCTCGGCCTCGATCAGCCATTGGCGGTCCAATACGGACGCTTCCTGACGCGCACGCTCAGCGGCGATCTCGGCATCAGCTACCGCAATCAGCGCCCCGTGACGGCGCTGATCGCCGAGCGCCTTCCCGCGACGCTCGAACTCGTGATCGTCGCGACCATCCTGTCGCTCGCGCTCGGCATCCCGCTCGGCGTGCTGTGCGCCCTCAAGCCGGACGGCATCGCCGCGCGACTGGTTCAGGCCGTTTCTCTCATCGGCATCTCGACCCCGACCTTCGTGACCGGCATCGTGCTCATCCTGGTTTTCGCCGTGTCGCTCGGTTGGCTGCCTTCGTTCGGGCGCGGCCAGGTGGTCGATCTCGGCTGGTGGTCGACGGGCTTTCTCACGGTGAGCGGCTGGAAATCGCTCATCCTGCCCGGCATCACGCTCGCTCTCTACCAGCTCACCCTCATCATGCGCCTGGTGCGGGCCGAGATGATCGACGTGCTGTCGAGCGACTACATCCGCTTCGCCAAGGCGCGCGGCCTGCCGACCCGCTACATCCACTTCCGGCTCGCCTTGAGAAACGCGCTCATGCCGGTCATCACGGTCACCGGGCTCCAGATCGGCTCCCTCATCGCCTTCGCCATCGTGACCGAAACCGTTTTCCAATGGCCGGGCATGGGCCTTCTTTTCATCCAGGCCGTAAGCTTCGTCGATATTCCCGTCATGGCAGCCTACCTGCTTTTCGTCGGCCTGCTGTTCGTCCTCATCAACACCGTCGTCGACATCCTCTATGCCGTCGTCGATCCCCGCCTGCGCGCGAGGTCCGCATGAAAACGCTCGCCTCCACCCCCAGTCTGTTCATCCGACTTGGCGCCCCGATCTCGGTGATCCTCGCCGCCGTCTTGGCCTTGTTCCTTGTAGCCTGCGCGTTGCTCGCTTCCTGGATCGCACCTTACGACCCCACCGACCTCGCTTCCTTCGAGCTCATCAACGCCGAGCTCCCGCCGGCCTTCACGGCCGATGGCGATCCACGGTTCCTCCTCGGCACGGACAACCAGGGCCGCGACCTGCTGTCGGCCATGCTCTACGGCGCGCGCGTGTCCATTGCCATCGGCGGCGGCGCGGTCCTGCTCGCAGCCACTCTCGGCGTCACGCTGGGCCTTCTCGCCGGCTATTTCGGCGGCAGGGTCGATGCCTTGATCATGCGGGTCGCCGATGTGATCCTGAGCTTTCCCACCATCCTGCTCGCGCTTCTGGTGAGCGGCATCGCGCGAGCGATCTTTCCGGGAGCGGCAACGGCGGAATGGGCGCCGATCATCCTGATCTGCGCCATCGCCATCCACGAATGGGTGCAGTATGCCCGCACCGTGCGGGCCGCCACCATGGTCGAGACGGCGAAGGATTACGTTCGCGCGGCCAAAGTCATCGGCCTGCCAGTGCGGCGGATCATGCTGCGGCACATCCTGCCGAACGTGATGAGCCCGGTTCTGGTCATCTCCACCATCAATCTCGCGGCGGCTGTGCTCACGGAAGCAACCCTGTCGTTCCTCGGAGTGGGGATGCCGCCGACCTATCCGTCGCTCGGCACGCTCATCCGCATCGGCAACGAGTTCGTCTTCTCGGGGATCTGGTGGATCGCCCTCTTTCCGGCCCTTGCCCTCGTGACCCTCGTGCTTGCCGTCAACATCGTCGGCGACTGGCTCCGCGATCGCTTCAATCCCAAGCTGAGGGTGAAACGATGAACGCGCATTCCACCCCGGTTCTCGCCATCGACAGCCTCAGGGTCGAATACCCGCTCGCGAACGGCAGCGTTTTCACCGCCGTCGAGAACGCGTCCCTCGTCATCCAGCCTGGCGAGATCCACGCGCTGGTGGGTGAATCCGGCGCCGGCAAGACAACCATCGGCAACACGGTGATGGGGCTGCTCGAGAAGCCTGGACGCATCGCCTCCGGAAGCATCCGGATCGACGGCAAAGCGTTCGATGCCACCAAAGGTTCCGCCGCCGGCATCGTGCTCGGCCGCGACGTGGGCGCCATCTTCCAGGATCCCATGACGAGCCTGAACCCGCTGTTCACGATCGAGGACCAGCTTATGGAAGCCATGCGCTTCCATCTCAAGCTCGACAAGGCAGCGGCCAGCGCGCGCGCGCTGGAACTGCTCGAATCCGTGGGCATTCCTGAACCGAGGCGACGCCTCAAGGCCTATCCCCACCAATTGTCCGGCGGCCAGCGCCAGCGTGTCGTAATCGCCGCCGCTCTATCGTGCAATCCCAAGCTCGTGGTCGCCGACGAACCGACGACGGCGCTCGACGTGTCGGTTCAGTCACAGATCCTCAAACTCCTGCGCGACCTGGCCGATAGCCGAGGCATCGGGATTCTGCTCGTCACGCACAATATGGGCGTCGTGGCCCAGATCGCCGACCGCGTCACCATCATGCATCGCGGCAAAGTCATCGAGACAGGATCGACGCAAGAGGTTCTGCGCCACCCCAAGGCCACCTACGCCAGGGCTCTGATCGGCGCCGTGCCGCGCATCGACCAGCGTCTTGATCGCTTCCCGGTTCTCGGCGACGAAGGCAAAGGACGCGCCGAGGAGGCCCGCGCGGAGCTGCGCGCGAAGGCCGAGCGCCAGGAGGCCGGTGTCGATGAAGCCCCCATCCTGTCGGTCGAGAACCTGTGCGTCGATTATACCACCAGCGGCTGGCTTCCGGGCTCGGCAGGCCATCGCTTCCGCGCCGTAGACGGGGTTTCCTTCTCCGTCCGCAGCGGTGAGGTGTTCGGCCTCGTGGGCGAATCCGGCTGCGGCAAGACCACCATCGCCAATGTGGTGTCGGGCCTCGTGCGACCCACGGCGGGCCGTGTGACCTACCGGGGTCAAAGCATTGCAGGCGAAGGCGCGACCCATCGGGTCGGGCCGCTGCGCCAGGCGATCCAGATGATTTTCCAGGATCCCTACTCGTCGCTCAACAGCCGCATGCGCATTGGCTCGATCCTGTCCGAGCCGATCCTGTTCTACCGCCTCGCCGGATCCCGCGCCGAGGCGGAGAGCGATGTCGCCCGCCTCATCGAGGCCGTCGGCCTGGAAGTGGACGCGGCCCAGCGCTTTCCGCATGCTTTCTCGGGCGGCCAGAGGCAGCGCCTGTCGATTGCGCGGGCGCTCGGGGCGCGGCCCAAGCTGATCGTCTGCGACGAGCCGACATCGTCCCTCGACGTATCGGTGCAGGCGCAGATCCTGAATCTGCTGAAGGACCTGCGCGATGCCACGGGGCTGACCCTTCTGCTGATCAGCCACGACCTCGCGGTGGTGCGCCAGATGTGCGACCGCGTCGCGGTGATGAGACAGGGCCAGATCGTCGAGCAGGCCGAATCCGAAACCCTCTTCGAAAACCCGCAGCATCCCTACACGCAGGAATTGCTGTCGCTCGTTCCGACCCTCGACCGCATCCGCGGCGAAACCCAAGCCGCCTGACCGACCGGAGTGTACCGCATGGCCGACATCATCATCACCAACGGCATCGTCGTGACGATGGACCCGCAACGCAGGGTCATCGAGAACGGCGCCGTTGCCATCGACAAGGACCGGATCGTCGCAGTCGGAACGACCGAGGAGGTGCTGGCAGCCCATCGGGCGGCCACGACGATCGACGCCAGCCGCAAGATCGTCATGCCGGGCCTGATCGACGGCCATGCCCATGCGGGTCACGGCCTCATCAAGACCATGGGCGGCGGCGACAGCGACGCCTGGTATGAGGCCTGCCACAAGGCCTATACGGTGGCGTCGACTCCCGAGTTCTGGCGCGCCGAGGCGCGTCTCGCAGCCCTTGAGCGCTTGCGCTTCGGCGTGACCACGGGCGTTTCCCTCCTGGGCGGCGGAGACACCATCCTTCGCACGGACGAGCCCATATACGGCGATGCCCATTGCGAAGGCGTGCGAGAGGTCGGCACCCGGTCGGTCGTCGCTGTCGGGCCCACACGTCCGCCCCATCCACGCACCTATGCGCGCTTCGTCGATGGTAAGGCAGTCGAACGTCCTGTGACGTTCGAGGAGCAGTTCGAAACCTGCAAGACGCTGATCGAGACCTGGCATGGCAAGCATGGCGGCCGCCTGAACATCGCTCTCATCACGCCTACGCTTCGCGCCGAGCATGTCGAGGAGCTTGGACGGGAGAACCTCGAGGAAGCCCGGCGCCAGGCGCGCATGACCGCCGATCTCGCCCGCGAGGCCGGCCTCGTCTTCACCCAGGATGGCCATACCAACGGCAGCGTGGCTTATGCCAACGAACTGGGCATCCTGGGACCGAACGCGCTGCTGTCGCATTCCACGAACCTGTCCCAGGAAGAAATCCGGATCGTGGCCGACACGGGAACGAACATCGCCCACAATCCGAGCGCGATCGCCTCGATCCTCGGCCGCTGCCCCGTGCCCGAACTTCTGGAAGCAGGCGCGAATGTATGCCTCGGCTCCGATGCCACGGCCCCCGACCGTTCCGGAGACATGTTCCGGCACATGCAGCAATGCATGCATTACCACCGGACCTATTTCAAGGATCCCACTTGGCTGCCGCCGGGGCGCGTGCTGGAGATGTGCACCATCGACGGCGCGAAGGCGCTCGGGATGGAGAAGGACATCGGCTCGCTCGAAGTCGGCAAGAAGGCGGACGTGGTGCTGCTGGACCTCAGGCGGCCTCATCTCTACCCGCTCAACATGCCGGTCTTCCGCCTGATCTATTTCGCCAACGGCAACGATGTCGATACCGTCATCGTCGACGGCCGCATCGCCATGCAGGATCGCAAGGCCGTCCTGGTCGATGAGGACGAGATCCTCGACGACGCCCAACGCGAAACCGACGCGATGCTCGACCGCACCGGGTTCCGGTCCACGCTGGAAACCCCGAAGATGTTCTGGCGCCACGTGAGGGCAACCGACCAGATCGAGGGCTGATGGGCCTAGGGCGACGGGATCCATCCGGTCCTTGTCGCGCCGCTCCTCACCACCACTGTGCCGACCGCGCCGATGCGGTTGGAAGGGCAGAGCATGCTGATTGTACGTGAACACGATACCACCGAGGCGCGGACGCTGCGCGCCGGCGGGCGGGCCGGGTTCCTTCTGGCCGGGTTCGTCGTGGCCTGCGTCGTGATGGCAGCGCTCAACCTTCGCCCGGCCCTGACCTCCACCGCGACCATGGTGGCCGAAATCCAGGCGGGGCTGGGCCTCGGTGGGGTGTGGATGGGCGTCCTGACCACCATGCCGGTGCTGTGCTTCGGCGCGTTCGGGCCTCTCGCCCCCTTCCTGTCCGCCAGGCTTGGCCTCGAACGGACCATCGCGGCTCTTCTCGCAGGGCTCGCGGCGGGGCTCGCCCTGCGCGCGCTGCCGACGGGCCTCGCGCTGTTCGCCGGCACGCTGGTGGCAGGGGCGTCCATCGGCATGGCGGGCGTGCTTCTCCCGGTGGTCATCCGCCGGCGCTTTCCCGAGCGGATCGGTTCGATGACGGGTCTCTACACGATGATCCTCAGCATTGGCGGCGCTAGCGCCGCGGGACTGACGCCCGTTTTCGAAAGAGCATGGCACTCGTGGACTTTGGCCCTGGCGAGTTGGAGCGTCCTCGCCCTCGCTGCCGGCATCATGTGGGCTGCTCTTGCTGCCGTCGAGCCGCCTTCGGTCTCAACGGGGCGCCTGCCGCGTTTCTCGCTCCTGTTGCGCGACCGACTGGCTTGGTCGGTCACGGCGTTCATGGGGCTTCAGGCGGGACTGGCCTTCATCGTTCTCGGCTGGCTGCCGACGCTGCTGCGCGACCGCGGTCTCGATGTGCTCGATGCCGGCGTCGTCACCTCCGTGTCGATCCTGTCGCAGACCGCCACGGCGCTGCTGGTGCCTTCGCTCGCGACGCGACGGGTATCGGCCCGCCTTCTGGTGGTGCTGGTTCTCCTGGCCACCTGCACGGGATTTCTCGGCCTGCTTTATGCGCCGCTCGCCTCACGCCTCCTGTGGGCACTCGTTCTCGGTCTCGGTCAGGGCGGCCTGTTCGGCCTCGCGCTTCTGTTCGTGTCGCTGCGCTCTCCGAGCGCCGATGTCACGGCGATGCTGTCGGGCATGTCGCAGAGTATCGGCTATCTCGGCGCGTCCCTCTGCCCCTTCGCGGTCGGCATGTTGCGCAGCGGCGGAGACACGCTCCTCGGGCCGGCCGTCATGGTGGTTCTGATCACGGCAGGCTGCACTTGGGCCGGCCTCCGGGCCGCGGCGCCTGCCTATGTGCTGTCGCATCTCAAGCGGGACTGACGCAGGCCATCCTTCAGGTGCGGTCGGGCGCGGCATAGGCAGACACGTCGCGGGCGAGGATCCGCCCGGCCCCCTTGGCACCGACGATGCGCCCGCCCTCGGCCACGACTTGACCGCGCAGCAGCGTCGTCACCGGCCAGCCGGTGACCTCGAAGCCTTCCCACGGTGTATAATCGGCCCCATGATGCAGGATCTCCTGGCGGATCGTCTCGCGACGGTTCGGATCCCACAGCACGATATCCGCATCGAAGCCCACGCCGATGGAGCCCTTGCGCGGATAGAGGCCATAGATCTTGGCGTGATTGGTGGCCGTCAGCTCCACGAAGCGGTTGAGGGAGATCCGGCCCTTCGAGACCCCTTCGGAGAACAGGATCGGCAGGCGGGTCTCGACGCCTGGAATGCCGTTCGGCACCCACCGGAAGGAGGTTTTGCCCTTCGGATGGAGCTTGCCGGCTGGGCTGTCATAGCGGAACGGGCAATGATCCGATGAGAAGGTCTGAAACACGCCGCTGCGCAGTCCCTCCCAGATGGCCGCCTGGCTCTCCACATCCCGTGGCGGAGGCGAGCAGACGTACTTAGCGCCGCTCATGTCCATGTCGGGACCCTGCAGATCCTCGACAGTGAGCGTGATGTATTGCGGACAGGTCTCCGCATAGACCTTGAGGCCACGGGATTGTGCCCATCGGATCTGCTCCATTGCCTCGCGTCCAGATACATGCACGATCATGATCGGCACGTCGACAAGCTCCGCATGGCTGATCGCCCGATGGGTCGCTTCACGCTCGACGATTTCGGGTCGGGAGACCGCATGGTAATAGGGTGCAGTCCGGCCCGCCCGCTCGAGGCGCTCGGTCATGTAGCGGATGGCATCATATCCTTCGGCATGAACCATAACGAGGGCGCGCTCCCGGCGGGCAACCTCGAACACGTCGAGAAGCTCGTGATCCTTCAGCACGAGATCGTCATAGGTCATGAACACCTTGAACGACGTATAGCCATCCTTGAGCAGCGCGGGGAGCTCCTGTCCCAGAACCTCGGGCGTCGGATCAGATATGATCAGATGAAAGGCCGTATCGACATAGCACTCGCTCTCGGCCTTCCGCCTATACTCCTCGACGCAGGCCCGCAGGGACTTGCCTCGCTGCTGGAGCGCGAAAGGAAGAACCGTCGTATTGCCGCCGGCTGCAGCGGAGGCCGTGGCCGTGGCGAAGTCGTCGGCCATAACGACGCCGGGTCCGGACGGCTGGGCGATGTGCACATGGCTGTCGATGCCCCCAGGAAGCACGAGAAGCCCGGTGGCGTCGATTTCTCTTGGAGCGCGAAGATTCTCACCCAGCATGACGATGCGCTCGCCTTTGATTCCGACGTCGCAACGAATCGTATCGGACGCCGTACCGACGGTGCCGCCGCGAATCGCGAGATCGAGATCCATCTCCCATCCTCCTCAGCCAAGCGCTCGGTCGAGGCTTCCGATCAGCCGGTCGACCTCCTCCGGCGTATTGTAGTGCACCATGGAGACGCGCACCACGCCATTGCCGTCGGCAAGGCCGAGATGCTCGATCAGGCGCCGGGAGTGGAAATCGCCGTAGCGGATGCCGATCCTGTCGGCTTCGGTCGCGCGCACGATCTCGGCCGAATCCCGCCCGTCGACCTTGAAGGCGATGGTTGGCACCCGGCGATCCGTCGCGCTGCCGCGGCGGCCGATGATCCTGACGTCGTTGCGGTCGCGCAGATAGGCCAGGAGCTTTTCTCCCAGCAGTGTCTCGTGCGCTGCGATCTTATCGAAGGCGCGGTTGATGGCGCCGCGATCTCCGGTTCCGCCGCCGAGAGTGTCGATGTAATCCACGATGCCGGCCGAGCCCCAGGCGAGCTCATAATTGGTGTTGCCAGGCTCGAGCTTCATCGGCACCTTCTCGCGGCCGTAAAAATAGTGATAGAGCCCGTCGAGCTCGAGCAGCTTCTCATACTTGCCGTACATCACGGCGAAGTGGGGGCCGTAGGTCTTGTAGAAGCTGAAGATGTAATAATCGACGTCGAGATCTTTCACGTTCACCGCCCGATGAGGCGCATAGGCGACGGCATCGACGACGATTTCGGCGCCCCGCTCGTGCACGCGGCGTGCGATCTCCTTGACCGGGTTGATGGTGCCCAGGATGTTCGAGGCGTGCGTCACCGCCACGAGCCGGGTCCGCTCGGTCATCAGGCGGTCGAGCTCATCCAGGTCGATCTCGCAGCTCTCGCGGTCGATGGACCACTCCTTGATGACGATGCCACGCTTCTCCAGGGCACGCCAAGGACCGATATTCGACTCGTGGTCAAAATTCGTAACGACAATCTCGTCACCCGGCTTGAGGCTCCCTTCCACAGCGCGCGACAGGAACTGGGCGAGGACAGTGGTAGAAGGCCCTAGCACGATTTCTTCCGGTCGTTCTGAGCCGAGCAGGCGCGCAATCTTGGCACGCGCCTCCATGAGCCGGCTCGTGGCCCGTTGCGAGTGCTCGTAGCTGGCACCAGTTTGCACGCTCGTGGTCAGGAGATGTTCCGAGATGCGTTCGGCAACGTTGCGCAGGACGAGAGAGCCGCCAGCATTGTCGAAATAGGCGAACCCGTCCGCCAAGGCTGGGAACTGCGAGCGGACGAAGGTGAGATCGAGCGACATGGATGCACCTATTCTGCAGAAGGTTGGGGTTGGCCGACGACGAGCGGCTCTTGGAGGTGATGGAGAATGCAATCCTCGGAGGAGCCGCTTTCCCACATGAACATGAGGAAATCGCCGTCCGGGCCAATTGCTGCGATCGGAGCATGCCAGAGGTTGCGGGCATAATTGACGCCTTCCCCCCGACACCCGACGAATGCTTCCGCACGGGCGAGGTCGGGCAGCCCCGCCTGATCCTGCGGCGCTACGACGATCAGGAAGCACTCGGCCGAAAGAGAGACGAAGGTCTGAGACGACAAGGGATGCCGTTCGAAGATCACGAGCGGCATCGGCAGCGGCCCGCCCTTGGCCCGATAGACCGCGAGCACGGGATCGCCCTCGGGAGATGCGTGATCGAAGCGGGTATCGGTGTCGAAGCGCAGCGCCCGGCCATCGTTCACCATGCGGCTGCGGTCAGAATCGAAAAACAGCACCTCCCCGAATGGGCGGAAGGCCGAAGGCGTCAGGCGTTTGGGAAGCAGGGTCAGCACGGATAGATAAGCCTAGTGGGATAGGACGGCCTGAAGGAAGCTTCTCAGGCGAGGATCGCGGGGCGCATTGAAGATCACGTCGGGAGGCCCCTCCTCGACGATCCGTCCCCCATCCATGAAAACCACCCTGTCGGCGACCCTGCGGGCGAACCCCATCTCGTGAGTCACGACGACCATAGTGACCCCAGTCTTAGCGAGTTGCTGCATCACATCTAGGACCTCACCCACCATCTCGGGGTCGAGTGCCGAGGTCGGCTCGTCGAAGAGCAGAACCTTCGGCTCCATGGCGAGCGCCCTTGCGATCCCGACGCGCTGCTGCTGTCCGCCGGAGAGTTGCGCCGGATATTTCGGCGCCTGATCCGCGAGCCCGACACGGGCCAGAAGGCGCTGAGCGCGCTCCTCCGCTTCCGCCCAAGACAGGCCGCGCACGCGGACGGGGCCGAGCGCGACGTTGCGGAGCACGGTCATATGGGGAAAGAGATTGAAGCTCTGGAACACCATGCCCACCTCTGTGAGCACGGTGCTCTTGCGGTCGTGGCTGACCTCCGCTCCGTCGACAATGATCTCACCGCCGTTGTGCTCCTCAAGCTGGTTGATGCAACGGATCAGCGTTGACTTGCCCGAGCCGGACGGACCGATGACGACGACGATCTCGCCTTCTTTCACCTGGAGGTCGACGCCATGCAGCGCCATGAAGAGACCGAACGACTTGACGACGTTCTTCATCTCGATAATCGCGCGCGTCATCGTCCCCTCACCGCAAGTCGCTTTTCGAAAACCCCGACGAGACGCACAAGCGGCATCAGGATCAGGATATAGATGACGGCCGCACTAATGAGGGGCGTCGGGTTTGCGGCCAGCGCCTGCGCCTGCGTCGCCTGCTTGAGCAGGTCCGGCATCGCCACCACGGATGCGAGAGCCGTGTCCTTCATCACGTTGATGGAATTGGATGTGATCGGTGGGATGACTATCCGAAGCGCCTGCGGCAGCACCACGTCGCTCATTCGGCGCCAAGGGCTGAGGCCGAGGGCGCGGGCGGCCTCGAACTGGCCCTTCGGCACGGCCTCAATGCCGGCCCGGAAGATCTCCGCGGAATAAGCGGCAGACACGAGGCTTAGCGCTGAAGCGGCGGCTCCGAAGGGGGAAAGCCGCAACCCGACGAAAGGCAGTGCATAATAGATGACGACGAGCAGGACCAGGATCGGGATGGAACGGAAGACGTCGATATAGGCGACGGTGATCTGCCTCAGGGGTGATCTGGCATAAAGCCGGAGCAACGCGAGAACTAGGCCACCGATGAAGCCCAGGGCTATGGCCGTCACTCCAAGAGTCAGCGTAGTGGTCAGACCCGATAGCAGGAGCGGAAGGGTTTGAACGAAAACCTTCCAGTTCAGGAAGGTGTCGAAGATGGACATGACAGGCAGCACCTCGATATTCGTGATCATGCCGAGCGTCCGGTACGGATACCAGACGCTCGGGGAGAGTTGCTGTCAGAGCTTGGGCATCTCCATGACCTTGATGGTCGCCGAGGTCGGCTCGGCTTTCGCGCCGAACCACTGCTCGTGGATCTTCGCCAGGGTTCCGTCCTGCTTCATCTTCGTGATCTCGGCGTTGACCTTTTCCGCCAGGGGGCTGTTTTTCGCGAACATCATCGAATACTGCTCGCCGGTCGGAATGCGCTCCACCACCTGATAGATCGGCTTGTCCTTGATGTAATACTGGACGGCCGGGATGTCGCTGACATAGCCGTCGATGCGGCCCGCTGCGAGGTCGAGCATCGCGGGAGCCAGGCCCTCGTAGCGGCGGATATCGGAGAATTTGTACTTCTGCTGGTTCTGAGTCGACCACATGTCACCGGTCGAACCGGTATCGACTGCAGCCACCTTGCTCGCCATACCTTCCAGGTTCTTGATGCCTGAGTTGGCGCGCACCGCCAGCGACTGGTCGCTATCGTAATAGGGCTGGGCAAAGGATACCGACTCGAGACGCTTCTTGGTGATGGTGATCGAGGACACAGCGGCATCAACCTGACCCGATTGGACCGCAGCAAACAATCCGTTGAACGGGATGTTTACGAAGGACACGTTCATGTTCAGGCGCTTGCCGGCTTCCTTGGCGAGGTCGATCTCGAAACCGACGATCTCGCCCTTCTCGTTCTGGAACTCCCACGGAACGTTGCCGACGTTCGCTCCTACCTTCATGTCGGCAGCAGAGGCCATCGTCCCTGCTGATATGACCAACACGGCGGCTACTGTTGCGACGAATGTGCCGCGTCGGGTAATTTTCGCTGACATCTGGTCCTCCATCTTGCACGCCGGGCCCATGGCCGGCGATCGATTCGATGCTGCCATCTGGTAGCCGGCTCTTTGGAGACTTGTGTAGGCCGGCAATATTGGTCAAACTGGTCTTACCAATCTGACCAGTTGATCGTGCAGCTATCCTGACGCATGGTCAAGATCAATGTCGCTCGGAGCTGATGAAAAATGAGGCCTGTAGGCACGATCCGATGCACCACGCCCTTTCGATGTGATAATGGAGCAGGGACGGCAGATGACGACTGATCCAGTGAACCTGTTGGAATTAGAACTCGCCGACCGCACTCCCGTGCCACGCGGCATTGTTGAACATATCCAGCGCCTGATCCTGAAAGGCGGCCTCAAGGCTGGCCAGCGCCTTCCTTCCCAGCGGGAACTGGCGGAGCAACTCGGGGTAAGCCGGCCGTCAGTGCGAGAGGCACTGACCGTTCTTGAAACGATGGGTCTTCTGACTGTGCGGGCCGGTAGCGGGGTGTTCGTCGCGAAAGCCGATGCACGTCGGCCGCTGTGGCGCTACTCCGACCGCTGCACGCCCGCTGATGTCTATGAGGCGCGCCTGGGACTGGAGGGCTACGCCGCCAGACTCGCAGCCGCTCGCATCGACAAACCGGCCGAGGAACGCCTCAGGCGGTGCACCGACTCTATGCATGAGGCTCTCAAAGTAGGCGACGTGATCAGCCTCGCGGTCAATGACACGGAGTTCCACGATCTGATCTTTGAACTCTCCGGCAACCCGGTTTTGGCCGCCATGTACAGGCCAGTGCGTGAATTGCTAGTCGAGAGTCAACGCCTTCCCATGGCACAACTTGATCGCCTGAGTGAAACCGTGCGTGAACACGAAGCCATTCTGGAGGGTTTAACCAGCCAAGATCCCGACACGGCGGAAGCGGCCATGCAAAGCCATATCCGCTCGGCTGCGGGCCGGTTCGGCGTCTCACTCTGAGGAGGGCTCCGCCCGCGACGCAAGCGACTTTGACGGCTGCCGGGGCGACGGTGCCCGAGCGGACGTCCAACGAGTTCCTAACGACTCGCAAAACCAATTGTATTCCAATGATTGGTTCAGCGGTCCAAGTGCCGATAAACCCGCCAGCCATGATTTCTAAGCCGTCGACCTCCGCAGGGGCATGCTTCGGAAGGTCGTCTTTGGGTCACGCACTGACGATCCTCGATCTTCTGTAAACGTGCGGTGTTCCTGGCGCGAGCAGTCCCTCAGCCTATTTCGGAGGAGTGCCATCTCGGAACATTAGCCAGTGTTGCGCGAAGGTCGACCTTCATCGGATCCTCACACAGCAGCGGCGTTCGCCACGATGGGCAGCAACTCGGACATGGTGTTGATCAGGCGGTCTGCACCGAGTTCCGCATGGGGCTTGTGGCTGTATCCATAGGTAACCGCGAAGGCGCGCACGCCGGCTGCCCGGGCCGCCCGCACGTCGTGGTAGTTGTCCCCGACCATGAGCGCCGCCTCAGGCGCCACGCCGAGATGCTTCAGCGCCGCGAGGATCGGGGCCGGGTGCGGCTTGCGCTCGGGAAGGGTGTCACCTCCGACAACCGCATCAAAATAGGCTCGCAGCCCGAGCGCCTCCAGGATGTCGATGGTGGCGGTGTAGGGCTTGTTGGTAACGACTGCCAGCGGAAGCCCAAGCCCCCGCAGACTGGACAAGGTCTCCACGACACCCGGGTAGGCCTCTGTGTGGCGGGCTGCATTGGCTTCGTAGATCGGCAGGAAGCGGGCCACCAGCTCAAGAAGGCGCGACAGGTCCCCTCCGGTCGCGGAGACGGCCCGCTCGACGAGCTTGGCTGCCCCGTCGCCGATCATGGACTTTACCTCATCGAGGTCGATCTGCCGGAGGCCCTCCTCTGCCAAGAGGACGTTCACCGCATCCCGTAGGTCGCGTGCGCTGTCGACGAGGGTTCCGTCCAAGTCGAAGATGATGGCTTTTAGCGAAGACATGGGGTCGTATCAATTTTCGCGAAACAGGGTGACAACGACAGAATGGATGATCTTCCTTTCCGTCCGAGAGCGAGTTTATGCGGCGTGGCGCCTCAGATGGCCAGCCAGAGCACCGAGCGCAGGGATAGGCTGACCTCCACGGCGGAGCCCGTCTGGTGGAGCGTCTCTCCCGAATGGAACGGCGTGTCGATGGAGACCTCCGCAGCACCAATCCTCACTACATAGCGTAGCGTAGAGCCAAGGAACTCACTATGCACGATGGTGCCCGGCAGCAGGACGTCGCCCGCGCCGCCTCTGGTCAGGGACGCGTGCTGCGGTCGGAAGACGAGCTTGGCGCCCTCCGGCACGACGACATGCGCCGGGATCGGCACGCGAACCCCGCCGTCGATGTCGAAGAAGCGCTGCCCCCCCTCGCGCACCACGCGACCTGGCAAGATGTTCGCCGTGCCGAGAAAGTTCGCCACGAATAGATTCGCGGGCTTCTCGTAGAGTTCCATAGGCGTGCCGACCTGCTGGACCACACCGTCGTTCATGACGGCGATCCGGTCGCAGATCGTGTTGGCCTCTTCCTGATCGTGCGTGACGAAGATCGTCGTTAGGCCCAGCCGCTGCTGGAGATCCCGCAGTTCCCGCCGCACCTGCACACGCATCTTGGCATCCAAGTTCGACAGGGGCTCGTCGAGAAGGAGAACCTTCGGCTCGATGGCAATCGTGCGGGCAACCGCGACGCGCTGTTGCTGGCCGCCGGAGAGCTGGGACGGACGACGGTCCGCGAGGTGCGCGAGCCCGACGAGTTCAAGGGCCGCCGCGACGCGCCTGTCGACCTCCGCTCGTGGGACCTTTCGCTCCTCTAGGCCGAATGAAACGTTACGCCTTACTGTCATGTGGGGCCACAGGGCGTAGGATTGGAACACCATGCCCACATCCCGTTTCCAGGGCGGCAGGTGCGACACGTCCTGGCCGCCGATCAAGACTTCGCCCCCGTCAGCCTCGTTGAATCCGGCGATGAGGCGCAGCAGAGTGGTCTTTCCGCATCCAGACGGGCCGAGGAAGGCGAAGAACTCCCCCGGACGAATGTGAAGAGTGATGCCCTTGAGGACATGGTTGGTGCCATAGGACAGACCGATGTTACGAATGTCGACATCGACGGCACTGGCGCCAAGCTCGGAGATGGGAAAAGGCTGGTTCATAGGTGTCATTTCCTCGGGTCGGGCCGCAATCAGCGTCCGGCTCCTTTTGCCTTCTGGCTTTTCTCGATGATCATGTGGGATGCAAAGGTGCACACAGCGACGAGCAGCACGGCGATGACGCCCAGCGCTGCCCCAGGGCCACGCCCGGCCGCTGACTGCATGAAGACGTAGAGGCCGTAGGCGAGAGGTGCATCTGCGTTCGACTGGACGAGCATCAGCGTCGCCGAAAGCTCCACGGCGGCTGTCGCAAAGCTCGTGACAAAGCCGGCCAGGATGCCACCAGCCATGAGCGGCAGAACCACGCGCCGGACCGTGCGCACCTTGGTGGCGCCAAGATTCTCCGCCGCCTCCTCGAGCGAGACTGAAATCTGCTGCAGGGCTGCGTAGCAGGCGCGCAGAGCATAAGGCAGACGTCGGATTGCCAGCGCCAGCACGATCGTGATCCACAGGGTGGCGAGCGGCGTGCCGTCGGGCAGCTGCACACCGTAGAACGTCCGTAGATAGCCAATGCCGAGCACAACCCCAGGGATGGCCAGGGCCGCGGTCGCGGCCCAGTCGAGCCATTCGCGGCCGATCAGCTTCGTTCTTAGAACCAGATAGGCGATGGCAGTGCCGAGAACCACATCGATCAGGCCCGCGATGGAGGCGTAGAGGAGAGTGTTCTTGACGTACACGAAGCTCTCGCCGAACACGCGGCCGTAATGGGCCAGAGTAAAGGCGTCCGGCAGCGGGCTGAAGGACCAGATCGTCGCGAAGGAGAGTAGCAGCAATCCGATATGAGGTGCCAGCACCAGCAGCAGAATGAGCAGGACGGCCGCATAGGCGAGCACGCTCTCCCAGGGACGCATGCGGCGCTTCGCCAGGCCGCCGCCGCCCCGCTGCACGGTGGCGTAATCCTTGCCGCGCATGGCACGGGCCGAGATCCACATGGCAAGAACCGACATGCAGATCAGCACGACGGAGATCACATATCCCATTGGGTCGGCGATGCCGATGGAAGTGACGCGCAGGTACGCCTGCGGCGCCAGCATGTCCTTGACATTCAGGAGAAGCGGTGTCGCAAGATCATCGAAGACCTTGACGAAGACCAGCGATGCACCTGCGATGTAGCCCGGCATGGCTAGCGGGAAGACGATGCGGCGGAACAGCCGGAACCCTGAGCTGCCGAGATTCTGTGCCGCCTCCTCCATTGATCGGTCGATGTTGCGCAGGGCAGCCGAGAGATTGATCAGGATGAAAGGGAAGTAATGCACGGCCTGAACGAAGATAACCCCGTTCAGGCCCTCCATGAAGGGAATCTTGATGCCGAACCACTCGTCGAGAAGCAGGTTCACCGTGCCGTTCCGGCCGAACAGGAGCAGCATCGCGACCGCGCCGACGAAGGGCGGCATGATCAGCGGTAGGAAGCCCAGCGTCTGGATCAGCATGGCGCCGCGGAATTCGAACCGCGTGGTGATGTAGGCAAGCGGAAGCGCAAAGACCGACGCGACAACCACCGACATGGCGGATACATAGACCGAATTCCAGAACGAGCGGATGAACAGGTCCGTTCGGGCGAAGTCGAGGAAGTTGACCAGGGTGAACTCGCCCGTCCCCTTTTCCGTGAAGGCGACATAGATCACCGTGCCGACCGGGACGATGAGGAACAGGGCGAGGAAGACAATGATCCCAAGGGCAAGGGCGATCTGCCCCGGCGTCGCCGACAGCCTCAAGAAATGCCTGGAAGACGCGGACGGCACATGCGCTCGCCCGGCGGTCGTGGCACCAGCCATGGACGCTCTCCTAAAATCCGAAGATGGTCTTTGCGGGCGGCTCGTTCGTGCGAGCCGCCCGCCGGAACGATCAGCGTACCAGCTTCAAGGCCTGTTCAGCCTTGGACTGAGCCTGCTGGTAACGTTCCTTGGCGAAGCTCGCCCATTGCTGCTCGAGTTCGGCCTGACGCGCGCCCTTCTCCTTGCCGCCGGTGAAGGCGCCAGCGATCTCAGGCGACGAAGCCTGTTGCTCGGTGACCGGCATGGCGGCTACCAGGTCGCGGGCTTCCTTCACTAGAGCCTTGGCCTCCGCGTTATCCTTCGTGGCGATCGCGGCCTCAGCGTCGTGGATGGCCTTGGTAGCGGCCTTGAGCGCGTCGAGCTGGAAGGTCACAGTCTGGTCGTAGAGGACATCGACGACGTTCGTGCGCTTCTCCGATACATTCACGTCGAACTTCACCCGTGCCCCCAGGGACGGATCCTTGAAGGGGTTTGGATAATCCGCCGGAGCCTTGGCGTAGACCGCTGGGTTCACGGGCAGGCGGCGGATGCTCGGCTCAAGCAGAACTTCCTGCCCAGCGGGAGAGACGAGATAGTCGACGAAAGCCTCGGCCCCGGCCTTGTTGGGAGCGTTGGCAACCACAGCGACATTCGCCGGCACGATCGTCGTCACGGTCGGGTAGACGAACTTCACCGGGAAGCCCGAGGCCTGAGCCGAGAAGGCGAAGAAGTCTATCACGATGCCGAAGCCGACCTGCCCCGAATTGACCGCCTCCGGCACGCCGAAGGAGCGCTCCGTGATCTGGCGGAAGTTTCCGGACATCTCTTTCAGCGTACGCCAACCCTGCTCCCAGCCCTCGCCCTGGAGGATCGTCTCGATGGTCAGATGGGTCGTGCCCGAACGTGACGGCGCCGCCATGGCGACGTGGTCGAAGTAGACCGGCTTGGCGAGGTCCTGCCAATCCTTGGGCTCGGGCAGCTTGTTCGCTTTAGCGTAGCGGTCGTTCCACATGATCCCGTAGCCGGATGCCGCGAAGCCCGAATAGAAATTTTCAGGGTCGTTGATCGGATAGGAGCCGATCTTGTCCGGAATGCCCTCGGCCTTCGGCTTGTGCTTCTGGAGCAGGCTCTTGCCCTTCAGAACCTCGAAGGCATCCGGAGCGGAGGCCCAGAAGATGTCGACTTGGTTGTTGGCCTTCGTCTCCTCAATGAACTTCACGCCTGCATTCGTGTTCCGGTTCTGCACGTCGAGGGTCACACCAGGGTGCGCCTTCTCGAAGGCCTGCTTGAACGGATCAGTGACGTCCTTAGAAAATGAGGTCACAATAGTGACCTTGCCAGACTGAGCGATGGCAGTGCCCGTGAACAGGGCAGTGCCAATCAATACCGCCGCGGCGACGGAATGGCGTAGCATCAGCTTCCTCCAATATGTCTACATAATTGGGCTCGCCACTAGGGCGTCCAAGGACAGCATACCCATGGACCGGATCAATTTGCACTTGGTCCTTTGGCGAGAGCTGGGGCTATCATTCCATGAGCGACCGGAAAATGTTGTACTGTTTCCATAAAGTCGCTTCAAACTGACGCCTTTTATAGAGCCTTTTCCTCGACAGTTAATGAGCGTGGGTTCGGTGGAGAGCGTCAAGGCCTAGCTAAGCGACCCGCGGCTGGATCCAGATCTCTCAGTCGTATGAATTCTCAAAGAATATCGGCACATCAGCGCGAAGGTGTTAAAGCACAAACCTGGGCTATCGGTATGGCTGTGTAGCCGTCAACTTTCCGCCTGAACGCAACGCCTCCGCTAACGTCGCAGGCATGGCACGAGCAGCCGTTGGCATTCCTGAGCGTTCATTGAATGCGTTCATCCTTTGATGGAGCAACAGTAATCACTATGCTTTTGGAAGGAGGCTAATAGGATAGTTGTCCACAGCCCGGCCTGCCCTTGATATAGAGGTGCGAGCCTTTAGGATGGCTCTAAGCGCCGTTCACAGGCGTAGGAACCGCTCAATTCTCATGCCTGAATCACAGATCGCCCCAGCAGTTTTGCTTCGCAGTGTGGCCATCACCTTCGGGCCAAAGGTGGGTGGCTACACGGCCGTTCAGAACATTGACCTTTCCGTATCGCCAGGGGAGTTCATTGCCATTGTCGGGCCGACTGGTTGCGGTAAATCCACCCTGCTCAACGCATCTGCGGGGCTGCTCAAGCCATCCGATGGTAAGGTCGAGATCTTCGGTGTGCCTCTGCATGGCCTCAACAGCCGCGCGGGATATCTCTTTCAGCAGGATGCCCTGATGCCTTGGAAAACGGCCCTTCAGAACGTGGCCGTCGCCTTGGAGCCCAAAGGTGTTTTGCGCAAGGAGGCGGAGGCAATGGCCCGCGATTGGCTGCGGCGGGTAGGGCTCGCTGCCTTCGTTGACCGCTACCCGCATATGCTGTCGGGCGGTCAGCGAAAGCGGGTCGCTCTGGCGCAGATGTTGATCCGCGACCCCGAGATTCTCTTAATGGACGAGCCCTTCGGTCCCCTTGATGCGCAGACCCGCCAGATTATGGGCAACCTGCTGCTGGAGCTCTGGGCTGCCAATCGCAAAGCCGTTCTCTTTGTCACGCACGATCTTGAGGAGGCAATAGCGCTCGCCGATAGGGTGGTGGTCATGTCAGCCGGTCCCGCGGCCGGCATCATCGGGGAGTTCCCCGTGCCGCTTCCACGCCCACGCGACATTGCGGAGGTGCGGCTTGAGCCTGCCTTCCATCACATCCACAAGAAGATATGGGCGAGCCTTCGCACCGAGGTGCAGAAGGCCTATGCCCAGGGAGAGGGAGCCACGCAATGAACCGCTTGAAGCTTATCCTGCTGCAGGTTGCGGTAGGCTTTGGTTTCCTGCTGCTCTGGCATGTCCTGACCAACTACCCTATCCTTGCCCCGACGCGGCAGACACAGTTCTTCTTCTCGACTCCTCTCGACGTGCTGGCGAGGGTCTGGAAGGAATTCGCTTCCGGAGAGATATGGCGGCATCTCTGGATCACGCTTATGGAGACGATCCTGGCCTTCGCTTTTGGGGCGGGCGGCGGGATCCTGTTTGGCTTCCTGTTCGCCCGCCGCGAGCTCCTTGCTGCCGTATTCGATCCGTACATCAAGGCCGCCAATGCCCTGCCGCGCGTGGTACTCGCGCCGATCTTCGCCCTCTGGTTCGGCCTGGGGATTTGGTCCAAAGTAGCCCTCGGCTTTACGCTGGTCTTTTTCATTGTCTTCTTCAACGTGTACCAGGGCGTGCGCGAGGTGAGCCCGGTTGTGTTGGCTAACGCTAGGATGCTCTGCATGAACGAACGTCAGCTTCTGCGGCACGTTTACTGGCCGGCAGCGCTGACATGGATGTTCTCGTCTCTGCACACCTCTGTAGGGTTCGCTCTTGTTGGTGCAGTGGTGGGTGAGTATCTCGGCTCGTCTGCGGGGCTCGGCTACAAGATCCATGAGGCAGAGAGCGTGTTTGACGTCACTGGCGTTTTTGCCGGCATGGTGATCCTTTCGATCTTCGTTATTCTCATCGATTTCGTCGTGACCCTTATCGAGAGGCGCCTCCTGGTCTGGCGCCCTGCCCCATCGACAAACGGGCAAGGTTGAGCAATCCTTCCCGTCCACAATCTGCATCGAAGCAGGGAGAAAGAGGATGGAACGCCGTACATTTCTCATTGGGACAGGCGCCGTTGCTCTGTCCACCGGACTCAGCCGCAACGCCTTCGGTCAGACGAAGCCGGAAAAGAGCAAGGTCACGTTGGGCGTGGGCGGCAAGCCACTACTCTATTACCTTCCGCTGACCATTGCTGAACGAAAGGGGTTCTTCAAGGAAGAAGGGCTTGAGGTGGAAATCAACGATTTTGGCGGCGGCGCCAAGTCGCTCCAGGCCCTGATCGGTGGCTCCGTCGACATCGTCACCGGGGCTTATGAACATACCATTCGCATGCAAGCCAAAGGTCAGGATGTTCGCGCCATCACCGAACTAGGCCGCTTCCCAGCCATCGTGATCGCAGCCAAGAAAGACAAAGCCGGTCAGATCAAGTCCGCGGCCGATTTCAAGGGCCTAAAAATCGGCGTGACGGCACCGGGCTCCTCCACCGCGCTGACGGCACAGTACGCCATGGTGAAGGCAGGACTGAAGCCGACTGACGCAGCCTTCATTGGTGTTGGATCAGGTGCGAGCGCTGTTGCCGCCATGCAGAAGGGTGAGATCGACGTGATCTCACATCTCGACCCAGTCATTTCCAAGCTCGAGTCGGAAGGAGATATCACGATCCTGATCGATACGCGCACAGAAGCTGGAACGCGAGCGCTCTTCGGCGGCTCGAACCCGGCGGCAACCCTCTATACCAAGAAGGACTTCATCGACGCCAATCCTGTGACGACCCAGCGCCTCGTGAACGCCTTCATGAAGTCGCTCAAATGGCTTCAGACAGCAAAGCCGGAAGATGTCGCTGCAACAGTGCCGCCAGAGTACCATCTCGGCGACCGTCCACTGTACCTCAAGGCTGTACAGAATTCTCTCGAGAGCTATTCCCGTGACGGCATTGTGCCACCCGACGGCATGAAGAGCGTCATGGATATGCTGCAGCAGCTCGACCCCGAATTGAAAGATGCCAAGGTCGATCTCTCCGCAACGTTTGACAACCGCTTCGTGAAGCAGGCCGCCAGCTAGTCGTTGGGCTGTGTCAGTCGAACACGTTGATAGGGGCCGCTTCTGACAAGGCTCACTTCGCCACAGGGTTGCAGCTTGCCCATAATCCTGTGGCAGATCGAATCCGTCTCTGAGCTCCCCAAGTGCTCAGAAGACAGTTCTGATAGGCAGCTTCAATTAGCCATCCGAACTGCGACCAATCCGCCTGCCAAGCTATCAAGTCCATCCTAAGAGCGTGCTCCTAAAGCTCACCTTTGGGTCATCCGACGAAATTGCGAACACCTCGGGAATATCTGTTGTCCTCTTTGTCAGCAGACATTCGTTCTACTGCGCAAATGTGCCAAATAGCGGCATCCGTTCCTGCTGACATCACCCTCCCTCCGGGCACTTTCGAAACAATTCTGGGCAAACACAGTTGCGCTGAAAGGAAGCCTACGTAGAATACCCATGGTAAAGCGCCGGGAACAGGCGCAGCCATGGCTGGGGACTAGCCGGGAGGAAATGCATGTCTTCGTTCACGAGACGCGGTGTTATCGCGTCGGCGTCCACCTTACTTGCAAGCTCGATCGTCGGAATAAAGCCAGGTTTCTCGCAAGCCAATTATCCAAGCCGGCCGATAACGCTCATCTGTCCCTGGGGGGCAGGCGGCGGCACCGATGCAACGGCCCGCATCATTGCGCAGGTGATGGAGCAGAAGCTCGGTCAGCCCGTGAATGTGGTGAACCGAACCGGCGGAAACGGCGTGGTCGGTCATACGGCCATTTCAACCGCCTCGCCGGATGGCTACACGATCGGTCTGCTCACGGTCGAAATTGCGATGATGCACTGGCAGGGCCTAACGACCCTGACGCCGAAAGACTATGCTCCCCTGGCGCTGATGAACGTCGATGCGCCGGCCATTCAGGTCAAGGCGGACAGTCCTTACAAGACCATCAATGAACTCGCCGACGCCATCAAGGCGGCGCCTCCCGGCAAGCTGAAAGCTTCGGGGACTGGCCAGGGCGGCATCTGGCACTTAGCCCTCGTGGGATGGCTGCAGTCTCTCGGTCTTCAACCCAATCACGTCGCCTGGGTGCCCTCCAACGGAGCCGCACCAGGGATGCAGGACCTGGCGGCCGGCGGCATCGATATCGTGCCCTGCTCGCTGCCCGAAGCGCGGCCGATGATCGACGCGGGCCGGGCCAAGAGCCTAGCCATCCTGGCGGCGGAACGGAATCCGCAGTTCCCGAACGTGCCGACGCTCAACGAGCAGATGGGGCCTCACAAATCGGTTGGCGTGTGGCGCGGCATCGCCGGTCCCAAGGGGCTCCCGGCAGAGGTCCAGGACAAGCTGGTCACCGTGCTCAAGGATGTTTACGAGTCCAAGGAGTACAAGGACTTCATGAGCAACCGAGGCTTCGGCACTCAATGGGCCGAGAAAGCCGCATTCGGCCAGTTCATGGATGAATCCGACAAGCAGATGGGCGAGGCCATGAAGGCCGCAGGCCTGGCGAAGGCATAGACGGGTCAGGATAAGGCCGCCTCCAACTGCCCGGGCGCCGCTGCTTCGATGGGGCGCCCGGGTTCACCCTGCTCATCTGCCGGAAGAGACCCCCGCTCATGCGCCTGTCCGACCGCGTCACCGGTTCATTCGTCGCCACCTTAGGCGTGCTAGCTACCTATGGCGGCTCACAATTTCCTCCGGTGCCGGGCCAGGATGTCGGGCCGAGCGTATTTCCGATGGTGATAGGCATAGGCCTCATCCTATGCGGGCTCATGATCGCCCTTGGGATCGGGCACAGCTACGAAGACGAAGCCGAGGCCGACCTTGCCGCCGTGCAGGGACCATCGCAGCAGGCGGAGCCTGCAAGCCCTCTGGGGTCCAGGCTTTGGGCATTGCTCCCGCCCGGCCTGCTCCTGTTTTATGTCTATGCCGTGGACCGGATCGGGTTCGTCCCAACTGCGGCACTCATGATCTTCGCCTCGGCCCTCGCCTTCGGCGCCAGGCTGCGCGTAGCCCTTCCGCTCGCCGCCCTCGCCCCAATCGCGATTCATCTGATCTTTTACAAGCTCCTGCGCGTCCCACTGCCTCCCGGCCTTCTACCGATGCCCTGGTGATCATGAACGAACTCCTCGAAGCTTTCCGCCTCGTTCTCGCCCCCGACGTGCTGATCGCGATCCTGCTGTCTTCGATCTACGGCCTCGTCGTCGGATCGCTGCCGGGGCTCTCGGCCACGATGGCCACGGCACTGCTGGTGCCGGTGACGTTCTATCTGTCGCCCATCGCCGCAGTAGCGTCGATCATCGCGGCTTCCGCGATGGCGATCTTCTCCGGCGATATTCCAGGCTGCCTGCTCCGCATTCCCGGCACTCCCGCCTCGGCCGCCTACACCGACGAGGCCTATGCGATGACCCGCAACGGCCAGGCGGAGGTTGCGCTTGGAGCAGGGCTCTGGTTCAGCGCGCTGGGTGGCATCGCAGGCACGATCTCACTCGTCGTGATGGCCCCTGTGCTTGCGGAACTGGCGCTGAACTTCTCCACCTACGAGTATTTCTGGCTCGCCTTTCTGGGCCTGATGTGCGCCACCCTCGTGGCGCGGTCATCCCCGGTAAAAGCCATTGCGAGCATGCTCATTGGGCTTCTCGTTGCCTGCATCGGCATGGAAAACCCCGGCGGCGTGCCCCGCTTCACATTCGGAGTCGCGGAGCTTCTCGGCGGAATCGAGCCTATTCCGGCCCTGGTCGGCGTCTTTGCCGTGTCGGAGGTGATCCGCGCCATCGTCTCACCGGAACCGCCTCCCCTGCCGGCTCGCAAATTCGGCAGGATCCTGGCCGGTCAACTCGCCCTCACCCGCAAGTACTGGCGGCAGATGACCAGGGGCAACGTCGTCGGCATCATCATCGGCGTTCTGCCGGGGGCAGGCGCAGATATGGCGGCCTGGGTCAGCTATGCGATGTCAAAGCGGTTCTCCAGGGAACCGAAGAAGTTCGGCACCGGGCATCCGGAGGGTCTCGTCGAAGCGGGAGCGAGCAACAATGCGAGCCTGGCGAGCGGCTGGGTGCCGGCGCTGCTGTTCGGCATTCCTGGAGACACTATCACGGCAATCGCCATCGGCGTCCTGTACATGAAGGGTCTCAATCCCGGCCCGACTCTCTTCACGGAGAGAGCCTCGAGCATGTACGCGCTCTACATCATCTTCATCCTCGCCAACATCATCATGATCCCGCTCGGGATCATGATGATCCGTGCGGCGAGTTCCATCCTGCGAGCTCCACGCGCAGCGATCATGCCGGTCATCCTGGTCTGCTGCGCGGTGGGAGCCTTTGCGACCGGCAACAACCTGTTTGCCGTCATCCTGGTCGCAGTTTTCGGCATCATTGGTTATGTGATGGAGAATAACGGCTTTCCGGTTGCTGCGATGGTGCTTGGCATCGTGATGGGCACCATGGTTGAGCAAAGCTTTGTCACATCGCTGATCAAATCCGATGGGAGTTTGCTGCCCTTCTTCGAACGTCCGGTTTCCGCTGTTTTGGCAGCGATGACGATTTCTGCCCTACTATGGCCTGCATTCATCTGGTCATGGAGGCGATTCCGGCTACGACGGCAGGAACATGCGTTGTAAGAACTAGATCCAAATTAGGAAGCTGAACGGTCGTAGGTCTACCGGGCTGCTCGAGCGCGGTATCGTCGTGTCCTACGAGGCGATCCTCGTTTGGGTGAGAAGTTCGCTACTCCGTCCCCTGCTACCCGTCTGCATCGCCTTGATGCCTTGCCGGAATGGAGAACTATAGCAGGCAATGCAGCCTGAGCATTTGTACCGCCGGTCAACTCTTATTGCATCCAACAGCAGGCAACGTCGCAAGCTCCTTAGGGGTGTCTGAGTAATTCTAAGAGCTGTATTCTTTGATTTCGCTCGCGCGCTGGCACTTTGAAGTAGATAGAAAATAAGTGTGTTAGTACGTTGCACGCCCGCCGGAGATATCAAAAACGCCGCCAGTGGTGAACGAGCATTCCTCGCTCGCTAGCCAGCAGATCAAGGCGGTCACCTCCTCCACTGTCCCGAACCGCCCTATGGGGATCTTCGATAGCATGAAGTCGATATGGGTTTGGCTCATCTGGTCAAAGATCGGTGTGCGGACTGCTGCCGGCGTCACGCAGTTCACCGTGATGTTGTTCTTGGCAAGCTCCTTGCCAAGCGATTTTGTCAAACCTATCACGGCAGCCTTGGATGCGCTGTAGGCCGAGGCGTTCGGATTGCCTTCCTTGCCAGCAATGGAAGCCACATTGATGATGCGGCCATAGCCGCCCTCCAGCATCGTTGGGACGACAGCGCGATTACAGTAGAACAGGCCATTGAGGTTGACGTCAATTACCCTCCGCCAAGCATCGACAGGATACTCCCACGTCGTCGTATTCGGTCCTGTGATACCGGCACTTGCCACAAGAATATCGACGCCGCCGAGCGCAGAGAGTGTTTGCTCCATGGCAGCGTGCACACCCGCGGGGTCCGTGATGTCAACGTGGATGCTCGTCAAGCTGTCACCGATTCTGCTGCGGGCGTCCGCAAGCGTGCTTGGGCCTATATCCCAAGCTGCCACTTGCGCTCCCTCGGACACGAACCTCGTGGCTACAGCAAAGCCAATGCCCGATGCGCCTCCAGTCACAACGGCTCTGCGCCCCTGAAATCGCCTATCGCCACTCATTGCTTATCCTTCCCTTGATTGCAAAGCTAAGTGTGCCCCAATTCTCAGGCAAGTACGACCGAGGGGCGCATGTACTAGATTGCTTAGCAATGTGTGCCATTCCCGCCGCGGTGACAATTGTCCCTATAATGCTGGGGATGCGCGTTCGAAGAGCGTCGGACGAAGGGCTTGACGCTGGCGAGGATCTCGTCGGTGGACTGTATCCACACAAACGGCTTGGGATCCCGGTTGGTCTGGTCAATATAGGCTTGGATTGCGGCCTTGCGGCCATCAATACTGACAAAGGTGCTGTGCTGCAGCAAGTGTCGGGTCAGGATTGAGCACCAGCATTCCACCACGTTAAGCTACGAGGCAACGGTCGGGGGTATCCTTGCACCAATTCACGCAACTTTGAAGGCCTGCAGCGCCTCGCAATGGTCTGGAATGGGTCACTTGGCGAAATTGCGAACGCCTCGGGAATGTCTGTAGTCCCGTTTGTTAGCAGACCTTCAGTCTAGCTCGCGTATGTGCCATCAGCAGCCCTTCCGCTCCAGGCCCGCAGGGCATTAGATATGCGAGGCGGGCCCGCGGTCCTGAGGGCGGGTTGAGATCGCTTCCTGTCTGCTTTTTCCCAGCGGGCATATATATATAACCTGGAGTATAAACAAAGGGGCATCTCAGACGGCTTCGGGTAGGCGGTCGATGAGCTTATCGAGCGTGATTGGATAGTCGCGGACACGAATGCCAGTGGCATGGTAGACCGCGTTTGCGACAGCCGCCCCAACGCCGCAGATGCCGAGCTCGGCTACCCCCTTTGCCTTCATAGGTGAGGACATCGGGTCGACTTCGTCAAGAAAGATGACATCTTGATGTGGGATGTCGGCATGGACCGGCACCTCATAACCCGCAAGATCGTGGTTGACGAAGAAGCCGCGCCGCTTGTCCACGGCCAGTTCCTCCATCAAAGCCGCGCCGACGCCCATCGTCATCGCGCCGATCACTTGGCTCCTGGCGGATTTCGGATTGAGGATGCGTCCCGCCGCGCATACGGCGAGCATGCGCCGAACCCGAACCTCACCCGTTGCTGCGTCGACCCCAACCTCGACAAAATGCGCCGCAAAGGTCGATTGCTGATGCGTTTTGGCGAGGTTGCCGTACTCAATGAGATCTTCGGCAACGAGGTCACCCGCACTTGCGGCGTCGGCCAGTAGCACGCTGCGATTGCCCGACCGCACGTCGCCCCCTGAGAATACGGCATCGGCAGAATTGAAGCCGAGCTGCTGCACGACGGCTTCGCGAAGCTTGACACAGGCGGCATAGACACCAGCCGTCGCGTTGTTCGCGCCCCATTGTCCGCCGGAGCCTGCGGAGGCGGGGAACGAAGAATCACCAAGCCGGACAACAACCTTATCCAAGGCCACACCCATCATTTCCGCCGCAGTCTGGGCGATGATGGTGTAGGACCCCGTTCCGATATCGGTCATGTCGGTTTCTACCGTGACAACTCCCTCGCGGTCGAGCCGAACGCGCGCTGCGGATTTCGTCAGAAGGTTGTTGCGGAAGCCCGCTGCCACGCCCATTCCAACAAGCCAGTGTCCATCCCGCACCTGGGTAGGCTGAGGATTGCGCTGGTCCCAGCCAAAACGCTCAGCACCCAGCCGGAGACAGCCGACGAGATCGCGGTGGGAGAAGCGCCGGTCGGGGTTTTCCGGGTCGATTTGGGTGTCGTTGAGGATCCGGAACTGGACAGGATCAAGTCCAAGCTTTTCAGCCATCTCGTCTATGGCAACCTCAAGCACCATCATGCCGGGCGCCTCACCCGGGGCACGCATCGCATTGCCTTCTGGCAGGTCAAGCGGCGCGAGCCTCATGGCCATGAGGCGGTTTGCGCCCGCGTAGAGCAGCCTCGTTTGTGACACCGCCGTCTCAGGCTTGCCGTCGGCCAGATTGCCAGAAGTGCTCTCGTGCGCGATGGCCGTGATGATGCCGTCAGGGTTCGCACCGATGCGAATGCGTTGCATCGTGGCAGGCCGATGTGTCGTATTATTGGCGATCAATGGGCGGGCGAGCGCCAGCTTCACCGGCCGCTGTGCCGCTTTGGCGCCGAGCGCTGCCAGCACGGCATCGGCCCGGATGAACAGCTTTGCTCCGAAGCCGCCGCCGATATAGGGCGAGTCGAGGCGAACCTTCTGTGCCGGAATGCCAAGGATTTTGGCAATGCTGCGTTTGCCCCAGGCAATCATCTGGTTCGAAGTCCAGAGGGTGAGCTGATCCCCGTCCCACGCCGCGATCGTGGCGTGCGGCTCCATCATGGCATGGCTCTCATCGGGCGTCGTATAGCTCTCGTCGAGTTTGATCTCCGCCGCTGCGAACGCGCCTTCGAAGTCGCCGACGCGAACCTCGGGAGGCCCGCTGCTGCCCTCGCCGCTATCGTCCCCAACGAGCGGAGCATTCGGCGCCTCAGCGGCTAGGTCGAACTTGCCCGCTTCGGGCTCATAGTCGACGCGGATCAGGTAGGCCGCAGCCCGTGCTTGCTCAAAGGTTTCTGCAACCACCACGGCGATGGCTTGGTGGTAATGCTGAATAACAGGTCCGCCGAACAGATAGGCGGCATTCATCATGCCGCGCTCCAACCGTGGCATGTCGAGCGTCGTGACGATCGCTACAACGCCTGGCGCCGTTTTCGCTTCCTCCAGGTGCATGGCAGCAACCTGGCCCTTGGCGATCGCAGCACCCAGCACAAAGCCATAAGCCTGATCCGGCACTACGTCGTGCCTCTCATAGGCATAATGTGCCGTGCCGCTTGTCTTGTGTCGGCCATCGATCCGGTCGGTGGGCTTCCCAACAACTTTGAGCTGGTCGATGGGATTGGTTGTGGCGGGAGTGTCGAACCGCATGCCTCAGTTCCTCGCTTGGGATATCACGGCTCCGAGCGTACGCTCCACCAGTGGTCGCTTGAACGCATTGTCGTGGGTTGGCTTGGCATCGGCCAGAAGCTGTTCAGTGACCACCTTGGGACCGCGCGGCAAATCTGCCTCTGCGGCCTCAATCCGCCAAGGCTTATGCGCCACCCCGCCGAGAGCCACGCGTCCCGTGCCGTCCTGGTGGATGACAGCCGCTACGGAGACGAGAGCAAAGGCGTATGAAGCGCGGTCACGTACCTTGCGGTAGATCTGCCGACCGCCGAGGGGTGGCGGCAAGGTTACCGCGATGATCAATTCCCCCGCCTCCAGCGCGGTTTCCACGTGGGGGGTATCCCCAGGCAGGCGGTGAAATTCAGCAATCGGGATCGTTCTGCTGACCCCGCCGGGCTTCACCGTCTCGACCGTGGCGTCGAGCACGCGCATGGCGACTGCCATGTCGCTCGGGTTAGTGGCTATGCAGGCATCGCTCACCCCAACGATGCCGAGTTGTCGGCTGACCCCGTCCAAGGCCGAACAGCCGCTGCCGGGCTGCCGTTTGTTACAGGGCTGAGCGGTGTCATAGAAGTAAGGGCAGCGGGTGCGCTGAAGAAGGTTCCCTGCCGTTGTCGCCCGGTTGCGCAATTGTCCGGATGCGCCAGCGAGCAGAGCCCGGGATAGGACAGCATAGTCGCGGCGAACGCGTTCGTCGGCGGCAAGATCAGTGTTGCGGACAAGTGCGCCGATCCGGAGCCCACCTTCCGGGGCCGGCTCAATGGTATCGAGCTTCAGGCCGTTCACGTCGACGAGGTGCGTGGGTGTCTCGATCTGCAGCTTCATCAGGTCGAGCAGATTCGTGCCACCCGCAATGAACCTCGCGCCCGGCGTGCGGGCGACGGCGGCTGCGGCTTCACCAGGGGTGTTCGCACGCTCATACGTGAAGGATCTCATCCCTGTTTCTCCGCGACCTCGGTCATAGCCTCGACGATGTTGGAATAGGCGCCGCACCGGCAGATGTTGCCGCTCATCCTCTCGCGGATTTCCGCCTCGCTGAGTTGCACCGAGCCTGTGAGGTCAGCCGTGACATGACTTGGGATCCCAGCTTTGATTTCGTCGAGCACCGCTACACCCGAGCAAATCTGTCCGGGTGTGCAGTAGCCGCACTGATAGCCATCATGCTTGATGAACGCTGCCTGCATCGGGTGCAGGTTGTCTGGAGTGCCAAGCCCCTCGATGGTGGTGACGGTGTCGCCCTGGTGCATCACGGCTAGGGTCAGGCAAGAGTTGATCCGTCGCCCATCAACCAGAACCGTACAAGCGCCACACTGGCCGTGGTCACAGCCTTTCTTGGTGCCCGTGAGATGCAAGTGCTCCCGCAGAGCGTCAAGCAGGGTCGTACGAGTATCGATCTCCAGGGTATGAAGTTGCCCATTCACATTGAACGAGACCTGGGTCAGCACAGGCGTTTCAACGCGACTCCGCTGCGCCCCTGCCGGTAGCGGCGCTGCCGCAACCGCCGCACAAGCTCCGGCTCCAGCGATCACCTCGCGCCGATTCACATTCAGCTCACTAGGATGCGCCATGTCGGTCTCTTTCTCTGATTACAGCGGGGCAAATTCCACCCTGCCGCAGTCCGCAGGTGGCCTCGCTCGCGGGAGCGCGACCGGCTTCGGATCACTCAACAACGGCTCGCTGCCTAAAGAGGTTCAACCTGAATGCCACAAAGCTGAGCCGCTAGGAGTCTTGAGAATGTGCCGGCAAGGGTATTGTCCTGATTTCGGGGCCGAGTGCGCTAGCGCAGTCCCTGATGTCAGGCCGTGAACGCCCCTAATCTGTAAATCTTCACCTTCAAGCTAACGTCGGGATTGGATCAATCAAGGGGAATTGCAGGTGCCCTTGGAAAGTCTGCTACTCGCTTTAGCGGGTATTCGGCCTACTACGCCGATGTGCCAGGAGCTGACATGGTATCGAAGGCCTAGACGTCAGATCAGGCCTTTCCTCCCTACCCTTTTCTTAAGCCATTGCTCAACAGGTGTTACGAGTGTGGTGCTCAGAACGACGACGGCTGCACCGATGCATAACGACAATGATGGAACTTCGCTAAAGAAAATCCAGCCTGCAAAACTCGAGAAGATGATGGACAGGTAACCGATAGGGGCCAGAAGCCGCGCCTCCTGCTTCTGATAGGCCTGCAGCCAGCAATATTGGCCGACCTGGGCCAGAATCCCGATCAAGATGATGCTCGGTGCCTCAGCCCAAGGGATCGGCACCCACACGAGGGCCGCTGGAATTGATGTCAGAAGTGTGAGGCCTACTGTGTAGAAGAGCATCAGAACGATCGTGTCCTCGCCGGCTAGGCGGCGGGTCTGCACCACGGAGAGCGCGCCGAAGAACACGGACCCGAAGGCAGCGAGAAGCCCGATGCTCCAGGGAATCTCGTCGGGCCGCAGCATGATGACAACTCCGATAAAACCCACGGCTGTAAGTGCATAACGGATCCGGCTCACCCTCTCCCCGAGCATAACTGCCGCCATGGCCAGCAGGATCAGGGGACGGGTGTAGCCAATAGCAGTAACGAGAGCGAGCGGGAGAGCCGCGAAGGCTGCGAAATTGCAGGTCAGTGCCGTGGAGTTGAAGGCAACGCGCACGAGATGGCTGCGGATGTTCGACAGGTTCGCCAGCTTGGCACGGTGGTGCCACATGAGCGGCGCTACCGTCAGGAACCCGACGAGGGAGCGTAGGAAGACGAGTTGAACAGCCGGGTAGACGTCACCCTTCGCCTTGACCATAGCCTGCATGACCGTCACCAGGCTCATGTCGAGCAGCAGCCATGCCGCGCTGCTCCACAGGGAGGCTGCGGAACCGGCGGATCGGCTTTCGGCTTCAACAACCATCGACTCAGGCAGGCTGAACGAGGTTGGCCAGCAGGCGGAACGCGCCGGAGACCAGCTTGTCCAGCTGGTGGTGCAGCACGAGCGACACATGCGTGTGTCGCCCGAGCCCGATCCGAGCGGAGATCAGGGAGCCCCTGAGCGGGTTCTCGCCTGGATCGTTCAGGGCCAGCAGTTCCTCGTAGACGGGATCGTACTCCGCCGCCAAGTAGAGGCCTCTCTCCTTGTCCCAGCCCTGCCAGTCACCTGCCTCTATGCTGTTCGGGGAGGTCAGCAGAGGATGCTCAGGCATCAGGACCTTGACGGGAGCGGCGGGATCGGTCACGCGCCAGCGCAGCGAGGGCGAGCCAATGACGAGGCGGCGCGGCGGTGTGGCGGTAGGGTCCCACCCATCGGTCGGACGGTGGTAGAGCGTCACCAGATGACCGCCCTCCTCTACGAAGCGATGCAATAACACCGTCGCATCTCGGAGGTCGCGCCTGAGACCGAAGGCGAAGATGCCGATGACGATGGTCGTGAAGGCGGAAAGCGAACCAGCCTTCAGCTCGGCTTCCCCGAGATCCGTCACGTCGAGGCCGAGGCGGCGCAGGTGGGCGCCGACATTGTCGCTCCCGCCGCCCACATAGCCGATCCTGGCCCCCGCCGGGAGAGTGACATTGAGCGAGAGGACCTTCATCTCCGCCGGTTCAATGATCGATGTCGGCCGAATGTGCGGATAGGCGATGGTCCCCGCAGAACTCGCCGGCCTGCCGTTCACGATGGGAACGAACGTTGCAAGGCCAGCGCCGACCTCACGGGGCGGCACGGCAACCCAGTCGCTTCCCTCCTGGCGAATTGTCCACCCCGTCGGTACCTTCCAATCCGCCAGCTCAGCCCCGACCGCTCGCACCCGGATTCCAGAGGTAGGCTCTCCCATCCTGATGAGTGCTACCGCAGGATCAAGAGACAGAGAGTGACGTGGCCCGATCTTCAGGGGCTCTTCTGGATCGAGATCGACGTCAATCATGCGGTCTCCGACCTTTCCCGAGATGCGAAGGCCGGACGCGCCGTTGCCGCCCAGCGGATCGAAGGACTCGGGATAGTTCCCCGTGTGGGGCGCCGCTTCAGAGATCGCAATCTCATATTGCACGTGACCTGGCTCGTCACGCGTCACAGTGGCGTCAACGCCTTCCGGAAGGCGGAGCGCCGTCGTGATCTTTGTAAGCTCGCGCCCGTCGACATGCACCTGCAAGGAAAGTCGCGCGCCCGGATACGCCGGCCCGGTGAAAACGGCCCGGGCCGTGTTGACGCTGGCTTCGAAGAGAGCCGCATCGATTTCCCGTAGCTTCCGGTAGAGGCGATGGCCTACTTGGCGCTGCGCCTCCACGTCCAA
The DNA here is from genome assembly GCF_014191055.1 of Microvirga lupini. Classification (GTDB taxonomy): domain Bacteria; phylum Pseudomonadota; class Alphaproteobacteria; order Rhizobiales; family Beijerinckiaceae; genus Microvirga; species Microvirga lupini_A. Next base: position 171,451 of record NZ_JACHWB010000006.1, on the reverse strand, counting down.
TCCCTTCCGAGCCTCTTCGATCCAACGCGCCGCACCGTTCAACGCTTCGACAATCCGGGAACGGTCCGGGAAAGCCGCTATGGCGGCATCGACTTGCGTCTGGGCCTCTCGCAAGGCTGTGGCCGCCGAACCGTTCATGCCCGGCATGGCCGCGATGTCGGCCAGCGTTGCGGGCACGTGATCGCGAATGTCATTCTCAGATCCGGTTTCGCCACCGGCTCGCACTTTCAGGTGCAGGCTCCACCGATCGACCGGCTTGTCCCGCCACACGCCCATGCCCTGGGAAGCGTGCGCGGCGCGCGACCACTCGCCGAGTTGCTTGTAGGCGAGGCCCGTGACTTCGTCACCACCGGCTACCTCAAGACTGAGCGTCGCGGGCGGCGGGGGCACCTCGTCATCGTAGGCGTAGCCCGCGCCCGACCAAGCCGGGAGGTAATACTTGGAGACCCGCCAGGGCTGAAGGCTGAACGCGGCATGCTCCGGAAAAGCCGACGGATCGGCCGCGAGGGCAAGCGCGGTCTCGGCCGCGCGAGTCATAGCGCGGTGATGGCCGTGCTGACCCGGCACGTCCAGGAAAGTCGGAATGACAACGTCCGGACGGTAGCGGCGATAGGCGCGCACGAGGCGCTCGACGATCCGCTCCTCGCCCCAGCGATGGAGTGTATCATCGCCGTTCTTCGAGAATCCGAAATCGTGGACCGGATCATCGGGGCCATGGCCGAGCCAAGCCACATCCGCATCCATGCGGCGCGCTGCCTCCTCCATCTCAGCCGTTCGCAGCACGCCGAGAACGCCGCCCCGCTCGGGCCCGAGTGCATTCTGCCCTCCTTCACCCCGGGTGGAGCAGGCCACCACGACCCGCATACCGTAAGCGAAGCGCAGGGCCGCCAACATTCCATTGATCTCGTCATCCGGATGCGCACCGGTGTTCATGACCGTCAGAACGGACTTCAACCGGCTGAGGGCTCGATGCAGGCGGACAAGGGCAGGCTGATGGACGGCGTGAGCCAGACGGCTGTGATCATCCAACAAGTGCAATCTCCTCGTTCATCGGTTCGCGGACGGCTGCCTGGGCAGTGTCGAGCCGAGGTGTCATGGCTTCGAGGATCGGCAGCGCTGCGGCGCCGAGTGCCGCTGTGAACCGCCCTGTGCGGCCATGGATCAGGCGCGCCTCGCTCCGGTTCCTGCGGCGTGCAACGGACAGAGGCAGCGGCTGCATGGCGCTCGTGAGATCCTCCAGTAGACCTGGCGGCAAAGCGCCGCCGAGGACGACAGCCTCCGGATCGAAGAGGTTTTCGAGCATCGCAACCTGAGGCGCGAGGTAGCTGGCCGCCTCCTTGATCCATTCTGCGATCATCGGGTGCCGCTCGCGGTGCAACTGCTCCAGGCGAGTGTAGTCGATCCCCAGAATTCCTGCCGCGGAAAGCTTTTCAGCAAGAGCCTGCACGGAGGCATAAGCTTCAAGACAGCCGTGCTGGCCACACGAGCAAAGGCGTCCGTCCCTTTCGATCAGCACATGCCCGATCTCGCCCGCATTGCCGTTTGCGCCACGGTAAGGGCGCCCGTCGATCAGGATGCCGAGGCCGAGCCCTTGCCCGAAATAGATCAGGCAGAAGTTCTTCAGATCCTTGGCTGCGCCGTGCAGGCGTTCCCCAACAGCTGCGGCAGTGGCGTCGTTCTCGAGCGTGACGGGCGCTCCGAGCATTTGTCCGATGGTTGCCACCGCGTCGAAGTCTGCCCACCCCGACAGCGTTGTGGGTCCGACGGAGGTCATGCCTTCCACGTTGAATGGGCCCGGCATCACCACCCCGACCCCGAGAAGCTGCGACACGGAGGATTTCAGCTGAGCCTGTGCAGCGACGATCTCGGCTTTGATGACAGGCAGCACGCTATCAGGGTCGTTGCGCGGGATTGCAATCGTGCGCTGTGCCCGGACGCGCCCCCCGATGTCGACCAGAAGGGTGGATATGTGATCGGCCGCAATCTCGACTCCGGCCGTCATACCGCCGTCCGGATTGACCGCGAACTGGATCGGCGGCAGTCCGCGCCCTGCCCTGAGCCGCCCGGTCTTAATGAGAAGGCCGTCGGCGACGAGGTCATCGACGATGTTCGAGACGGCCTGCGTGCTCAGATGTGCGTGGCGCGAGATCTCGGTGCGCCCCACAGGACCGAGCTGGCGCACGACGTCGAGCACCACGCGTCGGTTGTGGGAACGGTTGCGCTCCGGATTGCTGCCGATCGTTGAGCGTACCCCGGCCTTGGATTTTCTCGGCATATCCAAACTCCAGGCCGCCACGATGCCCCGGCCCATAAAATAACTCAAGTGGATTATCTTATTGACAGCTCGTTAACTCTAGGTGAGCCTTGAGGATGGATCGGTCGTTAAGGCCGGCATCAGAGATGGAACGGCGCGCAGCGCCAGCAAGAAGGGAGAGGGACATGCGTTTCGGTCATATGCTCGCGAGCGTTGCCTTGGGCTTCGCCACCCTGGCCTCCACCGGCGCCAAGGCTGTCGAGATCGAGTACTGGCAATATGTGTTCGACACACGCGTCAAGGCGATGAACCAGCTCATCACCAAGTTCCAGGAAGCGAACCCGGACATCAAGGTCAAGCAAACCACATTCCCCTACGCGGACTACCAGACCAAGGTTGCCGCCGCGATCTTGGCAGGCCAGGGACCTGACGTCGTGCAGCTGTTCTATGGCTGGACCGACAATTTCATTGCCGGCAAGATGATCCGCCCTCTGCGCGCAGAAGCCTTCCCGGCCGCTGAAATCGAGCGCGATTTCTTCCCGATCGTAAGCGCCATGAAGCGCGGCAATGATTATTATGGTCTACCAACCGCGGTGCGCTCGCTGGCCCTCTTCTACAACAAGAAGGCCTTCAAGGACGCGGGTCTTGACCCTAACAGCCCACCGAGGACGATCGACGAGCTCGTGGCTGCCGCTGAAAAGACGGTGAAGCGCGATGGCAGCGGGAACATCGTCTCCGCCGGTATGACGCTCGACATGGGCGGGCAGGACCATCAGTGGTGGCGCGAGGTGCTGATCCGTCAGTTCGGTGGCGTTCCTTACACGGAGAATGACACAAAGGTCGCCTACAACGATGAGGCCGGCCTGAAAGCGCTCACCTTCTACACAGACCTGCAGAAGAAGCATAAGGTCGGTCAAGCCGGCTTCATGGATGAGGGACAGGCAGCCTTCCGTGCAGGCCTTGCCGCCATGACTATCGACGGCACCTTCCGCCTCGGCTCCTTCGGTACGATCAAGGCCTTCGAATGGGGCGTGACCGAGCTTCCCGCCAACGCTCAAGGCGTGCGCAGCAACTATGCGAGCTACTTCGCCAACGCCGTCACCACGAAAGCGGAAGGCGAGAAGCTGGCAGCGGCCGAGAAGTTCCTGAAATACGTCACTTCACCCGAGGCCATGAAGGTCTGGATGGAAGTCGTGGGCGAATTGCCGGCCCGCCGTGAAGTGGCCCTGACGCCCGAAAATGTTGCGCATCCGGTCTACGGCCCATTCCTCAAAGGCCTCGAATATGCGCATACCACCCTGTTCAAGGACGAGGCGGCCCAGCGTCAGGTGGCCATCGACATGGCCAACCGCGTCCTGATCGGCGGCGAGGATCCTAAGGCCTCCCTGGAAAAGGCCGCGGAGGCCGAACAGGCAATCATCGACCGCGCCAAGCGCTAATCTACGCCCGCGAGGAAGCAGCGCATGTCCACCGTCTCACATCGGGAGGTCGCCTCCGGCGGCCTCTGGTCGAGGATGAGCCTCGGTCAGAAGCAGGTGATCTGGGCGTGGAGCTTTCTCGCGGTTCCGCTCGTCTTCTACGTAGTCATCCGCTTCTGGCCGACCTTCCAAGCCTTCTACCTGTCGGTGACCGATTGGACGATCACCAAGCCTGCCGCTTTCGTCGGGCTAGAGAACTACGGGAGGCTGCTCGGGGATCCGCTGTTCTGGCAGGTGTTCCGCAACACCTTCCTGTACCTGATCCTCGGCACGCCGATCAGTCTGCTGATCTCCTTCGTGGTGGCCTACTACCTCGACCGCGTGCGGTTCATGCACTCATTCATCCGCGCGCTGTACTTCCTTCCCTTCCTTACGACCGCAGCGGCGATGGCCTGGGTCTGGCGCTGGTTCTACCAGCCTGTTCCCATCGGGGTGATCAACGACGTTCTTTCCAGCTTTGGCATCCCGCAGCAGCCGTTCCTGCGCTCCACCTCGCAGGCGCTGCCGGCCGTGCTTGCGCCCGCGGTCTGGGCAGGCCTAGGCTTCCAGATCATCATCTTCCTGGCGGGGCTCAGGGCTATTCCCGTCACCTATTACGAAGCCGCGCGCATTGATGGCCTTCCTGAAGGCGCTATCCTGCGCAAGATCACCCTGCCGCTGCTGAAGCCGACCCTGGTGTTTCTCGTCGTTTTCTCGTCCATCGGCTTCCTTCGCATCTTCGACCAGGTCTACAACATCAACACGAACGATCCCGGCGGGCCGCTGAACTCCACCAAGCCCCTGGTGCTGATGATCTACCAGACTGCCTTCAGCTCCTATGAGATGGGATATGCGGCTGCTCAGACCGTGGTGCTGTTCGTGATCCTTCTCGTGATATCCCTTGTTCAGTTGCGCCTCATGAGAGACCGCTGATGAAAGCCGCCGCATTCCCACCGGGCCTTATGATGCCACATATCCGGCCAGGCCGGATCCTTTGCTGGACGCTGCTGTTTATTGGCGGCGTCATCATGGTGACACCCCTGCTCTTCATGCTCTCGACGTCCCTGAAGGACGCTTCGCAGGTCTATGACCTGCGCGTGATCCCCGAGACGCCGACCCTCGACAACTACATCGAGATCCTCGGTGACGGGCGCTTCACCCGCTGGCTCATGAACTCGACCATCGTGGCGGTGATCGTCACCCTGTCGAACGTGTTCTTCGATAGCCTCGTCGGCTATACGCTGGCGAAGTTTCGCTTCCGAGGCCGCTACATCGTCTTCATAGCGATCCTGTCCACCCTGATGATCCCGACCGAGATGCTGGTCCTGCCCTGGTATCTGATGGCGAGCCAGTTCGGCTGGATCGATAGCTATTGGGGCATCATGTTCCCAGGGATGATGACGGCGTTTGGCACCTTCCTGATGAAGCAGTTTTTCGAAGGTGTGCCGGACGACTTTCTGGAGGCGGCGAGGATCGACGGACTCAACGAGTTCACAATCTGGTGGAAAATCGCCATGCCGCTCGTCACCCCTGCCCTCTCGGCACTCGCCATCTTCACCTTTCTCGGCAATTGGACGGCGTTCTTTTGGCCTCTCATCGTGACCACGAGCGCTGAACTCTACACCCTGCCTGTCGGGCTCTCCAGCTTCGCGGTCGAGCAATCGATCCAATGGGAGAAGATCATGACGGGCGCGAGTATCGCGACCCTACCGACCCTCATCATCTTCCTGTTTCTCCAGCGTTACATCGTCCGAGGCGTGATGCTCACCGGGCTGAAAGGCTGAGCCGATGACTGCAGGCTCCTACAACGACAGCTCCATATTCCCTAATCCGGTCTACAAGGAAGCCGTTCTGCGCCCGCTCTTCGACGGCGCGAAGGATCACCATGTCGAGGCCTTCCGCCGGATCGACAGGGCTCATCTCGTGATGCTACATGAGACTGGTATTCTGACAATCGAGCAGGCCCGTCCGATTGCTCAATCGCTTGAAGCGATCGACCGCGAATTGGACGTTAGCGCCCTCACTTATACTGGAGAGGTCGAGGATTTCTTCTTCCTGATTGAGAAGGAGCTGCGCACACGGCTCGGTCCGGATCTGGCAGGTCGACTTCACACCGCACGCTCGCGTAATGACATCGATCATACCCTGTTCAAGCTCGGTCTTAAATACCGGATCGATTCGCTGCTGGAGCGTCTCGTCCGCCTTGCCGAAACCCTAGCGTCGGTTGCCGAGCGGGAGAACAGTACACTCATCGTCGCCTATACCCACGGTCAGCCGGCCCAACCGACCGTCTTTGGGCATTATCTTGCGGCGGTGCTGGAGACCCTGCTGCGTGACATCACAAGGCTGGAGGCGGCCCGTGATATCGTGGACCGCAGCCCGATGGGAGCCGCGGCCATTACCACAAGCGGCTTTCCCATAAACAGAGACCTGATGGCGCGGCTTCTCGGCTTCAGCCGTCCCCTGCAGAACTCCTATGGCTGCATCGCGGCAATCGACTACGTCACCTCGACCTATTCAGCCATCGAGCTGATCTTCCTGCATCTCGGGCGCTTCATCCAGGACCTGCAGTTCTGGACAAGCTTCGAGGTCAGCCAAGTCTATGTGCCCAACGCCTTCGTGCAGATCAGCTCGATCATGCCGCAGAAGCGCAATCCGGTGCCCATCGAGCACATGCGCCACCTTGCCTCCCAGACGGTCGGTCGGGCGCAGGCCATGCTGACGATCATGCACAACACTCCGTTCACCGACATGAACGACAGCGAGGGCGAAAGTCAGGGCTTCGGATATGGCGCTTTTGAGAGCGGCGGGCGCGTGCTCGACTTGCTCACGGCGCTGGTTCCGGCGCTACGCATCAATGCTGACCGGGTGCGTCAGAACATCCGCCGCAGCTGCATCACAGTGACCGAGCTCGCCGACAGCCTCGTCCGTCGTGAGGGGCTTTCATTCCGGGAGGCCCACGAGATTGCAGCAGCCGTCGCTCGCGCGGTCGTGGCCATAGAAGGTGACATCGGGATCGACGGCTACAAGGTCTTCCGGGAGTCTTTCGAGCACTGCACTGGACGTCCAGCGAACATCAACGAGGATGACTTTGCTAAGATTGTTTCGCCCGAGAACTTCGTCGCTGTACGCGACCGGTTCGGTGGACCGGCGCCTAGGGCGCTCTCCCAGGCCATCGCCGCCTACAATGATGAAACATCTGGCATTCGCAAACGCATGCAGAACGCGGCGCAGCGCGAGCAGACCTCTGCACATGACCTTCAATCCCGTTTCACAGCACTTATGGGAGCCCAGTAGTGGCCACCATTGACCTTAATCGCCTCATCAAACGCTACGGGCATACGACTGTGGTCCACGGCATCGATCTATCAGTCCGCGACGGCGAATTCGTCGTCCTCGTGGGCCCTTCGGGCTGCGGCAAGTCGACGACCCTCAGGATGATTGCCGGGCTTGAGGAAATCAGCGGCGGCGAGATCCGGATCGACGGACGTGTCGTCAACGATCTTCAGCCCAAGGATCGGAACATCGCCATGGTGTTCCAGAACTATGCCATTTATCCGCATATGACAGTCGCGGACAACATTGCCTTCGGCCTCTATCGCTCCAACCTCTCAAAGAGCGAGAAACGTCAGCGCGTCGAGCAGGCTGCCGAAACCCTCGGCCTTTCCCAGCTCCTCGATCGCCGCCCCTCGGCGCTGTCGGGCGGCCAGCGCCAGCGGGTCGCCATAGGCCGGGCGATGGTGCGCGATCCGGCCGCGTTCCTGTTCGACGAGCCCCTTTCCAATCTCGACGCCCAATTGCGCACCCAGATGCGGATCGAGATCAAACGACTCCACCACAGGCTCGGCACCACCTCGGTGTTCGTCACGCATGATCAGGTCGAGGCCATGACGATGGCCGACAGAATCGTGGTAATGCGCGATGGCAGGATCCTGCAGGTGGGTACGCCTCTCGAGCTGTACGAGAACCCGGTCGATATATTCACCGCCCGCTTCATCGGCAGCCCGACGATGAACTTGCTGCCGGCATCCCTACGGGATGGAGGAGCGGATCTGGCGCTTGGTGGATCCGTTCAGGTTCCGTCAGCCGCAGCGACCAGCGCGGACATCCTGGTTGGCGCACGACCGCAGGATCTTGTCCCGAGCAGCCCCGGCGTGCCAGGACTGACCGTGTCGGGCACGGTAGTGGTTGTGGAAACCCTCGGCTCGGAGACCCTCGTGCACATCGAGAGCGCTGGCCAGACCGTCATCGGCTCCGCGCCGGGTCGGCAGATCCCGCAGATTGGCGAGCATCTGACACTCCATGCCCCGGCAGAGCGCCTCTATTATTTCGACGAGGCCACCGAGAAAGCGCTGGCAGCCCGATGACCGGAACGCCTATGGAGCGCAGCAAGGTCCTATGTCTTGGGCGGACCTATTGCGACATCATCTTCACGGGCCTGCACGAGATGCCAGTGCTGGGACGCGAAAGGTTTGCAGATAACGTCACTATCGCGGCCGGCGGTGGGGCCTATATCACGGCGGCGCACCTCGCCTCCCTAGGGCGACCGGCTGCCCTCGTCACCCGCCTTGGTTCGGACCCACTGTCGCAGAGCCTCAACCCGGAACTCGAAGCCAGCGGGATCGATCTGTCGTTCGTCGAGCGGTCACATGACGCCGGCCCTCAGCCGACGGTGGCTCTGGTCAAAAATGGGGAAAGAGCGTTCGTGTCCCGGCGTGCAGGTGGGTCACGCCCGGCGACCCTCGAACAGGCTCTCTCGGCCGATGGTGTCACCCATCTGCACATCGCGGAATTTGCCACCTTGAAGGACACTCCGGAGGTGATCGCCTTGGCTCGCAGTTTTGGCCTGACGATCTCCCTTGACCCGAGTTGGGACGATGAACTGATCCGCCGCGACTCGGACTTCTTCGAGATCTGCGCGGGTATCGACCTGCTGCTTCCGAACGCCGAGGAGGGAGAGGCGCTGACTGGAGAAAGCGCGGACGATGCGATTCTGGAGAGCCTGCGGGAGAGATTTCCATTGGTGGTGCTCAAGCGCGGCGAGGGCGGTGCCATGGCCTCCTGCGGATCGACCTGCGTCTCTGCTGAAGCGCTTCGGGTGAAGGTGGTCGATACAACAGGAGCGGGTGATGCCTTCAATGCTGGCTTTCTGCACTCCTGGCTCAGCACTTCAGACCTAGAGAGAAGTTTGGTGGCTGGAATAGAAGCGGGGGGATTGTCTGTTCAGTCTGCAGGCGGTGTCCCACCACGCATGTCCTGATCGGCCTCACTTAATATCGTCAGGTGGAACGCAGCCAGTTTGGTTACTGGCTGCAAGCCAAATATTGACGTGTAGGTCGGCATCGCCGGAGCTTTAGTGCTGCGCAGGACAGTTCCAGCGAGACGGACCATTGTCTGAGGAATTGCCGCAAGAGCACTGTGGTCCGGTTTGGGTCATTCTACGCCGATCCCTTACGCTCCTGGAACGTCTGCTGTTTCTTGCTGGAGCAGACACTCGTTCTTCTGCCTTGTGCCAATTCCTGACCTTTATTCAGACTGGCGGTCGCGCCGATGGCCAAAGCTCTGAAAGATCCACTTGAGCGTGAAGTCAGGGGCGGTGTAGCCCTCCAGAGCAAGACACGGACAAGATGCAGCAGGAGAGGTGCACCCGGGCCAGGCACATGCCTCGGCGATCAATACTCCGGCACCAATCGCTCCTCGACCAGAGGAATATCCATGTGGCAGGAGAGGCCATCTGGGTCATAGGCGATGCTGATCGTTGCGTGGCATTGATGGGTCAGCACCCGATGCAGCAGCGTCGAGCCAAAACCCTTGCGCCGCGGCGGCTCCACACGAGGACCACCACGCTCGACCCAGTCAATCGCAAGCCGACGCCCTGCTTCAACATCCTGGACCGTCCAAGCCACTGCGATCTGCCCGCCCGGAACTGAAAGTGCCCCGTGCTTGGCTGCGTTCGTGGTCAGCTCATGCACAGCCATCCCAATCGGCACAGCTAGATCCGCTGAGAGTTCAACCGACGGTCCGTCAAGGGAGATCCGTCGCTGCGCGCCATCGTCATAATGAGCCAGCTCATTCCTGAGCATCTCGACCAGCGGTGCCGTCTGCCAGTAGTCCTCGGTCAGGAGATTATGCGTGTTGGCTAGCGAGACGATGCGATCCGCAAAGGACTGGTAGAATTCGTCGACTGAATGTGTCGAGCGGGCGGTGGCTCCGAGCAGCCCTTGGACCGTCGCAAGGGTATTCTTGACCCGGTGATGCAGTTCGCGGATCAACAGCGCTTGGCGCTCGTGCGCCTGCTGCCGCTCCTTGAGATGCGCCTCCACCTCCCGCTGCCGCTGCCGCGCCCGCATGGCGGATCGTACGGCATTCACCAACACAGCCGGATGGAACGGTCGCTCCAGCACGGTAACATTCCCGAGTAGGTCAGTCAGGTGCTCGACGGGTGAGCCGCCGCGCTGGGTCAGCAGGATAAACGGAAAGTCGGACCAGGGCGGCTGCACCTTGATCCACTCGGCAAGCTCCCGCCGGTCGGCGCTGAGAAGCGCCTCCTCTGTGATCACCGCGCAGGCCGACCCATCCAACTCGGCGACAAGTGCCTCAAGGCCGGGACATATCGTGGCTTTGATCCCGAGCTCGCCAAGAATGGCCGCTGCCACCGTGCCATCCCTCCCGTGAGGGGCGAGGATCAGTACGGACACCTCATCGGCCTGCATCATTGTCGCTCTCACGCTCCTCGAGAAGCGAGGCGCGTTGGCCCTCGAACGTCGGTACGCCTGTCAACACACCCCGGAACTGCTCCAGCGGCGGACCAACGCGCAAACCCTGACTGTCGATCCGGAACTCCCGGATCGTGTCCTCGTGCGAGCCCGTGCGCCGCTTCACCACCGACAGCGCCCGCCGGATGCGGCCGTTCGCTTCGAAGAAACGCAGAAGGACGACGGTGTCGCTGAGGTAGGTCAAGTCGATCGGCGAGACCATCTGGCCGATCATGCCGTGCTGAGCCAGGATCAGGATCGTGACCACGCCTTGCTGGTTCAGGTAGGTCAGGAGCTCGTGCATCTGGAGCACGATGAAGGGCTGCTCCGGCATGGCGTTCAGGTACCCGGTCAGGCTGTCGATGACGACGACCTTCGCGCCGCCTTGCTCGACGGCTTCCCGCACACGGCCAGAAAATTCGCCGGGCGAGACGTTGGCCGGGTCGATCTGCTCGATGCGAAGCCGTCCGGCCTCAACGTGAGGCGCCAAGTCGAAGCCGACGCCCTTGGCTCGTTGCAGAAGAATACCGATGGTCTCGTCGAAGCTGATCATGAGGGCAGGCTCGCTGCGCTCCAGGGCGGCCCAGAGATAGCCCAGCGCCAACGTGGACTTGCCCGCCCCCGACGGGCCAACCACAAGGGTGCTCGTGCCGCGGCTCAGGCCACCACCCAGGATGGTGTCGAGTTCCACGATGCCGCTGGGGATCGCGTCAAAGGCAAACTCCCTGTGATGATCAGCCGCCGTAAGGCGCGGAAAGATCCGCAAGCCACCCCGCTCGATGATGAGGTCGTGGTAACCACCCCGAAAGGCCGTGCCCCGCATCTTCGTCACCGTGATCCGGCGCCGTTCTGAGCCGTATGCCGGGACGATCTGCTCAAGACGGATGACCGCATGGCTGATGGAGTGCAGGTTGAGGTCGTCCTGCTCGGACGTGAGGTCGTCGAGCATGAGGACGGTTGCATCATTGAGCAGGAAGTAGCTCTTCAACGCCAGCACCTGTCGACGGTAGCGCAGGGACCCCTGGGACAGAAGCCGGATCTCGGAGAGCGAGTCGAACACCACCCGGCTGGGTTTCACCCGTTCGATCTCGGCCAGCGCCATGCGGACCGTCTCGCCGAGTTCCAGATCGGAGGAATAGACAAGGCTTTGCTGCTGCTTGGGATCGAGGCTCAGCTCCGGCGGGACAAGCTCGAAGATCTCGATGCCCTCAAGCGACCAGCCATGGCGGGAGGCGACGGACAGTAGCTCGCGCTTGCTCTCGGATAGGGTGATGTAGAGGCAGGATTCGCCCAGCTTGGCACCGGCCATGAGGAATTGCATCCCCAGCGTGGTCTTGCCGGAGCCCGGCCGGCCCTCGATCAGGTGGGCGCGATTGGCGGCATACCCACCCGCCAGGAGGTCGTCGAGGCCTGGAATCCCTGTCGGGATCGGAGCGGCATCGGAAGGCGACGAAAGCGTCATGGACAGTCTCAACAGGTAAGCGGGTTCGGTTGGGTTGGCGATCGAACCCGTATGCTGCGCATCAGGTCTGAGCCCGTCGCACAGGCCGGTAGATCGTCGTTTGAAGGGCACTTGGGTGTCCTTGTAGACGGGAGCTTTCGATCTGTCTGTCTACATGTGCACACATGGTCCAGCTTATGTTCACAATTGAACGTAAGTTGCTCTTCGACGTTGGACGTACCGAAGCGGTGGAGAAAAGACGCCTAATGCACCTTCCCATGATCCCGTCACGCCTCAGGGAGAGGATTGCCAGCAACAACCTGCTGAGCGCTCTCAAGCCGGAAGACCTCGCCATCGTGGCCCCGTCGCTTCAGGAATGGGAGGGCGAGGCTGGAGCCAGGCTGTACCAACCGGGGGACGAGGTCAGGTTCGTGTACTTCCCTTGCGGTCCTAGTTTGGTCTCGTTCGTGGTTGAGCTTGAGGATGGCCTCACGGTCGAGACGGCCCTGATCGGACGTGAGGGGGCGGTCGGCGGCATCGTGAGCCAAGGGCGCCTGCCGGCCTTTGCCCGCTCCGAGATCCAGTTCCCGGGTCCCTTCCTGCGCCTGTCCACCGCCGACCTGGAGGAGTTCGAAACCCGGTCGCCGAGCCTAAGGCATCTCTTCGCCCGCTATGCGGACTGCATGCTGGCGCAGGTGTTCCAGTCGGTGGCGTGCAACGCGATCCATACGATTGAGCAGCGAACGGTGAAATGGCTGCTGGCCGCGATCGATCGGACGGGCGATCACGACATCCCTCTAACCCAGGAGCAGTTGGCCAGCATGATGGGTGTTGGCAGAAGCTATGTCAGCCGGGTCATCCAGTCCCTGAAGCGCCGACACCTGCTGGAGACGCGCAGGGGTGGCGTTCGGGTTCGCGATCTGGACGCTCTGGATGCCTTGTCATGCGGCTGCAACACCGCGTTGCGCCGGCATTTCGACCAAGTGCTGACAGGCGTGTATCCAACGGTCGAAGAGAGTTCGGCTCAGAAGGTCGAGGCGGGCGGCAAGCGACCTGGATCCAGGATGAAAGCCTAACAACTGTATCTGGTGCCCCTGCCCGTAATATATAACAGGATATCGTTATTGGATATGAGTTGGATCCAACCCGATGCTGACGATCCTGGAAGGCTACTTAGGGCCGAACTAAGCTTTCAACCGAGGTCGCGTGAAAGCCGCCTTTCAGCTCAACTGCGGAAATAGGGCTAAGGTCAGCCCTGCGCCATGAGGCTAGCTTCCAATTTCCTCTGCCTTGAGGTGCCAAATTCGGGCGCCCGGAGGCGAACGCTGTATCATCGGGCGTTGGCCGGAACCTTAGCGCTTGCTTCACGTTGTAAGCGCGGCCCTAAGGATCCGCCATGCCGCGCTATTTCTTTCACATCTCGGACGGACGGCGCACCTACCCTGACCCCTTGGGTGTTGCCCTCCCCTCGCTGAGGCCGCAAAGGCTCATGCCCGTCAGGATGCTCAAGCCCTGTCGGAGAGTTGGATGGCCCTCAGCCGGGCCGACTGGCGGCTGATGGTCGTTGACGAGAGTGGAGCCCACCTCCTGAGCATGGCCCTTTCTCAGGTTACAAGACCTGAAGATCAGCCAAGGTTCGGCCATTCAGAGATGCTTACAGCAGCCTGAATGGCGGGTATCAGGAACTATGGGCCATCAACTGGCCGAAGGGACTCCGGATGGACATGCTATTGCTACGAAACGGCCAGTCGTGAGTGGCACTACCCCTCCGGCACAGGCACGAGCACAGGGCCCGCAACCGGACGGGCTGTCTCTTCCAGCACTGCGGGCGCTTGCGGCCGCGGCAGTGATCATCCCTCTTCTCTTCTTCGGCTTCGGCGCATGGCAGAGCTATCGGCAGCATCTGCGGGAAGCCGAAGCGACGGTTGGGCGAGCCACAGATGTTTTGGCCGAGCATGCGCTTCGCGTGTTCGAGTTGCAGGAACTGCTCATCAGCCGGGTGGATGATCGTGTCCATGGGATGTCCTGGGACGATATCGCCGCCTCCGAGGAGCTGCATCGCTGGCTGCTGCAACTCGACCAGAACCTCCCAATCGTCGATGTGATCTGGCTGATCGACTCACGGGGTCAAGGCCGCAACAGCAGCCGGTACTTTCCAGCCCCTGACACCTCCCGCGTCGGAGATCGCGACTACTTCCAGGCGCTCAAGGACCGACCATCAGGAACCTACATTGGTGAACCGCGTCCCGGACGCTCCACCCCCGGCTTGTTCTTTAATGTCGCGCGGCGCCGAACGGCTGAGGCGGGTTTCGATGGGCTGATCGTGACCTCCCTGGATCCGGCTTACTTTGCCGGGGCCTTGAAGAGCCTGTCTTTCAGCCCCGAGGACTCGTTCTCGATCATCAGGGACGACGGGACGGCATTGGCCCGAGGACCCCAACCTCTGAGCAAGCCCACGCGGCTGACAGCAGAGAGCGGCCTGATGCAGGCCATCCGGAGGGGAGCGAACACGCCCTACCGGCAGGTAGCCCAGCTCGATGGGGTCGAGCGCCTGTATGCCAACAAGAAGCTGCCAGGCTACCCTGTCTATGTCTCGTATGGGCGCTCCCTCCAGGCCGTGCTCGCCGGCTGGTACAAGGATCTTTTGCTCTACGCGGGTCTCGCGCTCGCTGTTGCCGGTTCACTCTCAGGCATCACGTTCCTGGCCATTCGGCAGACCCGTCAGCAGCTTGCAACACAAGCGCGGTTACGGGAGAGTGAGGCCCGCCTCCATGCCTTGTTCCAGGAGGCGCCCGTCGGCCTCCTGCTGACCCGGGTCAACCCGGATGGCTCGATGGCATTCGAAGAGATGAACCCAGCGCTCGTGGGGATCACGGGTTTGTCGCGCGAGCAGGTGATCGGCAGAAGTCCCCGAGACGCCTTCCCAGGTGCTATGGGAGCCACGATCGAGAAGCATTACCGGGAGTGCCTCACGTCGCGGCAGCCCGTGGAGTATGAGGTTGAGGGCGAAGGGCCTGCCGGACCCTATATCCGACATGCGGTCGTTCGCCCGATCCTCGACGAGGCAGGACGGGTCACGAAGCTGCTCGGCACGTCTATGGACGTCACCCAAGCGCGCGAGATGGAGGAGCAGTTACGGCGCGCTCAGAAAATGGAAGCACTGGCGGCTCTGGTGAGCGGTGTAGCCCATGACTTCAACAACCTGCTGACGATCATGATGGGCAATCTCGATCTGGCCCGCCGAGCGAAGGAGGATCGCAAGCCCCGGTTGATTGAGAACGCCATTCAGGCGATCGATCAGGCCCGGAGATTGACCGGGCAGCTTCTCGCATTCGGCCGACGACAGACGCTCAAGCCCGAGGTCATTGAGATCCCGTCCCTCATGGCAGCCACTCACGACATGCTGGCACAATCCCTGCGCGGGGATATCGCCATCGAGCTGGATCTAGCAGAGGATCTCTGGTCCGTGCAGGCGGACGGCTCTCAACTCCAAGTCGCCCTTATCAATCTGGCCGCCAATGCTCGCGATGCAATGCCGAAGGGTGGCTCGTTCCATGTGTCGGCCCAGAATCTTGTGCTCCGTGACGGCGGTCTGACCGAGGCTGTTGCGATCTCCGTCAGCGACACTGGAGCCGGCATCCCGCGTGAGGTGTTGGCGCGGGTCTTTGAACCATTCTTCACAACCAAGGAAGTTGGGAAAGGATCTGGTCTTGGATTGGCGCAGGTGTATGGCTTCGCCCAGCAATCTGGCGGCTCAGTAGATATCCGCAGTGAGCCCGGCCGAGGAACCACAGTCACACTGTATCTGCCTCGGGCAGCGCGGCCTGCCGACAATCCGCTCCCCAGCGCGCGTGAGCAGCAGCAGGATAGTGTCCAGCGCAAGCTGCGCGTGCTGCTTGTCGAGGACAATCCTCCGGTCGCTGAGGTCGGACGGATGCTGCTGACCGAAGCCGAGCATGACGTACGGGTGTGCGGATCGGTTGCAGAGGCCCTGGCTGTCTTGGAGTCGCAAGGTTTTGACCTGGTCTGTTCCGATCTGGTCATGCCGGGTGGCCAGAACGGACTTGATCTTGCCCGCACAATGCGTGAGCGGTGGCCGCACGTCCCTGTGCTGCTGATGAGCGGCTATAGCGACGCCGCAGGTGCTGCCGTTGAGGAAGGATTCCTCCTTCTGACGAAGCCCTACGAGCCGCAGGCGTTTCTTGCGAAGGTTGACGAGGCCGTATCAGGAAAGCTGCCGTCCGACACGGTCATACAGCTTATCCAACCACGGCGGTAAACGTCCCGTTTGGACTGTACAGGAAAATCACAGAAGTTTTTAAGATCTGCTGCTCCCCAGTGTAACGAACATTCGACCTAATTAGAAGATTTTCCATAATCCGCCATTTGGCCCATCACACCTGCCCCGACCACTCGATTTCGCCCTGCCAAGTACAGGACCTAACGGGCGCTCCGATGCCGGGACACACGACGCAGCATGCGGGACAACTCCTCGGCGGCATACGGCTTCTGCAAAAGCTCGAAGCCGTGACGGCCCTTCTCCGCCAGCACATGGCTGTAGCCCGAGGTCAGGATCACTGGCAGGTCCGGGTAACGCAGCCGGATCTGCTGCCCAAGCTCGATGCCGTTGATGCCCGGCATCACCACGTCGGAGAACACCACATCGAACGCTTGTCCGGCCTCCAGGCACGACAGCGCCTCGGCGGCGTTGGCCGCCCACGTGGTCTCATAGCCGAGATCCTGAAGCAGTTGTGTCGAGAACCGCCCGACCTCGATGTTGTCCTCCACCACCAACACCCGGCGGCCCCGCCCGTCCTTGACGGCAGCCAGAGATCTCCCCTCGTCTGACGCGTCTTCATGCGAGACCTTCTCCGCCCGTGGCAGATAGATCGTGAAGGTGGTGCCGCGGCCGACCTCGCTCTCCACCGCGACATCACCGCCCGACTGCTTGGCAAAGCCGTAGACCTGGGACAGACCCAGCCCCGTTCCCTTGCCAACCTCTTTCGTGGTGAAGAATGGCTCAAAGATTTGAACGAGCTTGTCGGGCGCGATCCCGTCTCCGGTATCGCTGAGCGAGATCGCCACGAACGGGCCTGCTCCGCCCTGGTGCCCGCGGATCGCCGGCATGTGGGAGACCTCTTCCACCCGCACCGTGAGCGTGCCCTCGCCATCCATGGCATCTCGGGCGTTCACCACCATGTTGACCAGAGCGGTCTCGAACTGGCTCACGTCGGCCTCGACCAAACAGCGCTCGCGGGTGATCTCATGCACAATCCGGATGCGCGAACCCACCACCGTGCCGAGCATCTCGGTGATGGCGCGGATGCGCTCGCCGGCATCGAACACCTCAGGCTTCAGCGCCTGCCTGCGGGCAAAGGCCAAGAGCTGTCCCGTCAGCCTCGCAGCGCGCTCAACCGTGTCAGAGATGGCGTTGACGTAGCGTCGGCGCCGCTCCTCCGGAAGATCCGGTCGGCGCAGCAGGTCGGTCGACGACTTGATGATGGTGAGCAGGTTGTTGAAGTCATGCGCCACGCCACCAGTGAGCTGCCCCACCGCCTCCAGCTTCTGCGACTGGCGCAGCGCCTCCTGGGCCTGCGCCAAGCTGGCAGCGGCCTCTTTCTCGGCAGTGATGTCGCGGCCGTAGGCATAAACGAGATCGCCCTCAACGGAGGTGTGCCACGAGATCCAGCGCGGGTTGCCGTCCTTGTGCCGGTACCGGTTCTGGAAGTTGGTGAGATCATGGGCGGAAGCCGCCTCGTCGAGTCCGTCCTGGGTCAGAGCGGCATCGTCGGGCCAGATGAAGTCCAGGAAGCTATGACCTTCCACCTCCTCCGGCATGTGTCCGAGGATGGCTGTCCAAGCGGGGTTAACCGCCCGGAAGATACCGTCGGCGCCGACGATGACGAGAAGATCACGCGAGTTGCGCCACACCCGGTCGCGCTCAGCCGTGCGCTCCTCGACCTGCCGCTCCAGGGATGACGCGAGGGCGTGCAGCTCCCGCTCGGCCTCAAGCCGCGCGACGGCGGTTCGCGTGCGCTCAGCCACCTCACGGATGAGGGCAAGCTCATCGTCCCGCCATTCGCGGGCGGTCGCGTGGTTGAGAAACAGCAAGGCCACGAAATTGCCCCGCTCCGTCACCGGCATGTTGACAAAGGCATGGGCGCTGATGGCTTTCAGCATGTCCGCGGTCGCCGTGGTCCGTGGGTCCTCGTCGGCATCGGCGATCACGGCGGTTTCGCCGCGCTTCAGGTTCTCGATGTAGGTGCCGTAGTCACGAAAGTGCAGCACGCCGGCGATGCTCGTGATCCCAGGCGCGTTCCAGTCGCGCGCAATGGTGATCGTCTCCGCGGCCTTGTCGACCGTACCGTAACCGGCCCGACTGACTTCCAAGGTTTTGCCCAGGATCTCCGCCGCGGCGAAGGACAGGTCATCGGGATCGCTGATGCCGCGGATCCGGTCCCCGAGCTCGACGAGTGCCCGACGGTGGATCTCGGCCCGTACTCGATCCGTGACATCGTAGCCTTCGACGAAGATGCCCGTGACGGCACCGGCCGCATCGATCATCGGCTGGTAAACAAAGTCGACATAGCGTTCGTCGACAGGCTCGCCCGGCGCCACCTGGGCCACGTACTTCGCCGCCATCGCGCTGAATGCCTTGCCGCTGCGGTAGACCTTGTCGAGCAGATCGAGATAACCCTGCGCGACCGCGTCCGGAAGCACATCGGCTATGGTCTTGCCCAGGACCTCGCGGTGCCCGACCAACTGGCTATAGGCAGGGTTGACGAACCCGAACCGATGCTCGGGCCCTTCCAGCAGTGCCACGAAGCTTGGCGCCTGCTCGAACATCAGGACCAAGCGCTCGCGTTCGGCCCCGGCGCGGCGCTCGGCCAGCACCTTGTCGGTGGTCTCCTGCGCTATACAGAAGATGCCGACAATCCGATCCTTGTCATCCAGCAGCGGTGTGTAGGAGAAGCTGAACCAACTCAGGTCCCTTTCACGTCCGGCGAGCGCGAACGGCATGTCCTCGAACCACTGCGCCTCTCCGGCGAGCACGGCCGCATTGATCGGGCCGAGGGTGTCCCAGATCTCGGCCCACAGGAGTGCCGCGGGCTGCCCCAGGCTGGCCGGGTGCTTGGTGCCGAGGATCGGAATGTAGCCGTCGTTGTAGAGCGAGATCTGCTCGGGGCCCCAGGCAATGTAGGCCGGCTGGCGGGCTTGGAGCATCAGGCTCACAGCCGTCCTGAGGGACTGCGGCCATGTCGTGGATGGCCCGAGCGGTGAGGCCGACCAGTCGTGCGCCCGGATCAGCGCCCCCATCTCACCGCCGGCCTGGGAGCCGGAGCCGGTTATGGGCTTCATATTACCGTCCATGGGTCTGACCCGCCGTGGAAGGCGTCTGCCGGCGCTTGTGACGTTGCTCGTGCTGCTGGAGCAGGCGCAGGCTGGCCCGGACCACCTCGCTGGCGTTCTGGTACTGGCCGGAGGCGACCTGGTCGCGGATGAACGCGTTCAACTCTGCCGTCAGGGAGACGTTGCGGGTCTGGTCGGTGGGCATGAGCGGGAGGATCCAGCGAGAGAGGGCATCTAGTTGTCAAGGCTTGCCAATCAAGTGGAGGTGCGGCGTCGGTCAGCACAGGCGATCCGGGCTAGGGCTGACGCAAATGACTTCGCGTCGCTCGGGCAATGGTCCGGAATGGGTCAGGGGGCGATGATCCGTGTCGTGCCATTTTGAGACATTCCGAGCGTGGAGGCCGTGTATGGAACCCGGTGGGCGCGGTCGTGACCTACTCTCTGGCCTTCAATCCACTGAAATCAAACGGATTGTGCGGCGGCCCGCCGTTGTCGGGCCAAACTCCCATTGCGAGGAGTTGTCGTGACAAGGCCAACCGCTCCCGGCTGCAACGCATGCAGTCTTGATGGTCGGAAAGGAGTATACTGGCCCTGCGGCTCGTGGCGGAGCAAGCCTCAAAGCAGGCGGTGAAAGCGGGATCATCCATCGGGCTGCTGTTGCACATCCTCTGCCGGATCGCCATCACCTAGGTTAGGAACCCGCGCTCCAATCACGCAGCCACCCTCGATCAGCCTCACCAAAGGCTTGGTTTGCTCGAGCAGTGCGCGTGACCGCTCCACCGCCTCCAGCGAGGCTTGGATCAGCCGTGCTTCGTGATCGGCATACGTGCGTAGTTTGGGAGTATCGGCCATGATGGCGCTCCTCTGCCTTGCAGGCGGGAGCACAGTCGTGTCTCTCGGCCACCAGCGCCTACGGGTCGGGACCGGCGGGTGATGGCGCCACTATGCGCCCGTTCGGCTCAGAAGTCCAAACAAGGACGCGAATTTTGCGTAATCCCCTTTAGGGAGCAGTAACAAAAGCGGCCGCGGATTGTTGATAAGGCCTATTGCTAGCAAAGGGGCTGACGGTGCGTGTTCCTCAGTTCCACCAAGCTGCCGATTACCGTCGGCGGGCGGAGGAGGCCCGCGCGATGGCTCGCTTGATCTCGCTGATCGATACAAAGACGCACCTGCTTGAAACAGCTCGGCACTTGGAGGTGCTGGCTGAGATCGAGGAGCAGAAGGTCCGACAGGTTGCCCCGATCGAGACGCCGAAGCCGAAGGCGTAATTTCTGTTAACGGGCGTTACCGAGCCGTGGCGGATGCGAACTTGGTTGGGACAGCTAGAGTCAGCTCCGGGTCAATTTAAGTTGAAGCGCGAGAGCGCCTGAATGTCCGCTCCTCTTTGCCATTGCTGAAATCAGGGTAAGGACCGCCCAGTGCCAAGACCGGCCATTCACTTCGCTCGAGTTTCGGCGGCAATTGATGTGCTCAATCATAACAGCAGAGTACCGCTATTCTCATCATAGTACCGTCCTTAGCGACGAAGGCACGGAGGCGCGATACGAGTCAGGGTAAGGTCCGCCCAGTGTCGGTTACCGACTGAGATCAATCTTGGGGAACCGAAGATCCTGGGCTTTGTTGGTTGGTATAGCCTGCATCGGAGGAGCCCAATGATTGGCTGGCAGAAGACTCGTCGGGTCGCAACCTTCATGCTGCTCGCCTCGGCTGCTGGTTCGGGGGGAGCGATTGCTCAGCAGAGCGACGAGACCTCGTGCTCAGGAACGATGACTCAGCAACTGAGACGCTTCAGCGAAAAATGCCTGACTGATCTGGTGACTTTCGTGGCCTCGCAGCCGGATATGACGGCAAAGGTATACAGTGAGAAGGAGAAGTATTTCGTCAGCATTATTCGAACGGAGGATGGGCTGCTCGCAGAGGCCGTCAGTAAGTTTAATTACCCGCTCATGAAGGAAGATACCCCCGAAGCGCTCAAGCGCTTCGGCTGGATGCCGCCGGAGAACGAGTCCGACAATTGGAACAAGAAAATCCCTGGCGATCAGGTCAGGGCCGGTGACGCAGCACAGGAGTTGAGCCGGGCACTTGCCGCCTACGGGCTCAAGCAGGGGGAGGCCATCTCCCTGACCATCGGTCCCAAACTGGCGGATAAGCCGACGAGCGGCTGACCTGAGTCCCGAGACCCGTCAGGGCCTGACGGCTGGCGTCTCGAGAGGCATACCCTTGGCACGCGTCATCAGGAACAGTTCGAGTTCGACATATTCCTGCGAGCCGTAGGGGTACGGTTCCGCCCGTACCCCCACCATGCAGTTTCGCAGCCGCCTTTGAAGGGAGCCCATGCTCTGCCATTCCAAGCGATAAAGCGGATAGCCTGTTGGATGGGATTGAGGGATTACGCTGCTGGCAAGCCTTTTTCCCCAGTTGTCATCATGACAATTAGCGCAGGAGAAGTTCAGCTGGCCCTGCCTCTGTTCATAGAGCTCCTGCCCCCGCGCGCGAAACGGCTCAAGACGCTTGTCTTCACCCGTCGTAATCGGCATGCCGCGTGACTGCTTTCCGATGAAAGCCGAGAGCGCGAGGAGTTCCCGGCTTTCAAGCGGAAAAGGAGCCGCTTTCTGGTTAACCTTCCGACAGACATTGATGCGGCTCTGGAGATCAATCGGCTGTCCGCTCTCAGCGAAATAGACAGGATAGCGCGCGGCAACGCCCTTCATGCTCACGGCCGCATCCCCATGGCACCCGGCGCAGGAGCGCCCGGACGCACCAGCCTGCGCGCTCCAGAGCGCCTCGCCTTCGGCGACCCACAGCATGCCTGGGTTCGAGAAGTCATCCTGCTGGGTCGCCTGCGATTCCGGGCTTATGAACTCGAATCCGGACTTGTGCTCGGACGGCGGCGACTGAGCAAGGGCAAGCGAGATGCAAAGGCCTAGTGCGCCTCCGAACCCGGCGGCCAGCACAACGCCCGTCAGCGCCCTCCTCATTCGACCGCGATCTCGGCTGTTTCCAGGTGCGCCTGTCCCCGGTCGTCGATCCAGCGGAACGCGATGCGTCCGCTTTCCGTTGCGGTGGTGGTGAAGGAGAAGAACGGGTTGGCGGCGATGGCCGGGAACAGGTCCGCGCTGAAGATCTCTACGCCGTTATACGTGCAGATGAAGCGATTGATGATGTCGCGCGGCACGAGCGCACCGTCGGGCCCGGTTCGATACCCCGTCTCCATCGGATGCGAGATGAGGGCCTTGATTTCGATGATCTCGCCCCGCTTGGCCTTGGCGGGAACATTGATGAGCGCGCGTGCCATGGTCAACTCTCCACGCAGGCCGGTAGGGTTACGATGAGCTCGGCCTTGTCGGACCAGAATGTGCCGTCGCTCAGCTGAGCGATTGCGACGATGTTTTGGGAGTCTCCCAGGCGGATCCGGGTGGAGACGAGAGCCTGTCCGGCGCGTGGGTTCAAGTAGAAAAGGGCCACGTTCGGCTGAGGATTGCGTTCGTTGAAGACGGCGATCCTCTTCACGTAATCCTGAGCGGTCATCGGGCTGTCGACCTTTACGGTCAGGGGTACGGAATTGCCGTTTTCCACGAGTGGGGGAATCTCAAGGGTTACCCTCCCCTCGCGGACCTCCGCCTCGCCGACGAAGGCCTTGATGGCGGCAGCCATGCTCTCAGGCGTCGCCCGAGCGGGGCGTGCAAGGATCAGCGCCAGAGCGCCCGCGCCTGCCGCGAGAATCTCACGTCTTGACGTTCCAGCGGATCCTGAGTTCCGGCTCATGGTGTCTCCGTTAGCGTTGTAAGGAACGCGACCACGTCCTCGACCTGCTCTGCGCTCAACACGGGCTTATCCTGCCAGTTCCGTCCGACCCGAGCGAGACCATCCAAGGTGTAATATGGCGGCATGATCGTCGCAGGGTTCAGCCGCCTGCTGTCGACGATCTTGAGTCTCAGTTGGCCATCCGACCAGCGGGTTCCAACCCCTGCCAGGTCGGGAGCGAGGTTTCCTTGAAAGCGCTGCTCCGGAAAGGGACCGGTATGGCACAGCAGGCATAGGCCCTTCTGACGATCCACGACGATGGCGCGACCGCGGGTTGGATCACCTCTGGCCCCGGTCAGCGACTGCGGGATGGCGTCACCCACGATTTCATAAGGGCGCAGGGCCTGCGCCCACACCTGGCCGGGGATGATGGCGAGAAGGGTCAGAGCCGCCGCCATAACAGGGAGTTCCTCAGCCGTAGACTTCACGGGCAATGGTCTGGAACCAAGCTTCGGCATAGACGGCTTCCTGGGCCCTGAAGGAAGGCGGTGCACTCACAGGGCTCGTGCCGCCGGCCCCCTCCACATCGGTCAGAACCCCGTTGCGCGGATTGTACACGCCGGCGACGGAAATCCCGTAGTCGGGCGCCACGAGGCTGTAGCAGGTGTTGATCAGTTTGGGCTCAGCTGGAGCCTCACCTCGGAGGAGGCTCGCGACGGCAGCCGCACAGACCTTACCCTGAGCATTGGCAGAGAAAGCCGATTTTGGCATGCCGCCCGCAATCGAAGCATCGCCGATCACGTGAACATTCGGCTGAAGGCGGGATTCGAAGGTCACAGGATCAATGGGGCACCATCCGGTCCGATCCGCAGCACCGCCCGCTTGCGCAATCTGGCCGGCACGCTGCGGCGGGATGACGTTGACGACGTCGCCGGTATGCCGTCCGAAATCGGTGACCAGCGTCCTGGTCTTCGCGTCGACTTCGATGACCTTACCGCCGGACGACAGGGACACCCACTCGATCATGCCGGGATAGAGTTCCTGCCACGCAGCCTGGAACAGACGCTGTTTGGAGAAGCTGTCCTTCGCATCCAGGATGAGGAGCTTGGAACGCGGCTTATGGGTCTTGAAGTAATGCGCGATCAGGCTTGCCCGCTCGTATGGCCCCGGTGGGCAGCGGAATGGATTGGCAGGCGCTACCATGACGAATGTACCGCCATCATCCATGGCCTCCAGCTGGCGGCGCAGGAGGATCGTCTGCTCTCCGGCCTTCCATGCATGCGGCATGGTCCCGGCTGCCGCCTCGTCGTAGCCGGGCAAGGCATCGAACCTGATGTCAATTCCCGGAGAGAGGACGAGGCGGTCGTAATCCTGTGACGAGCCATCCTCGAGAACGACCCGCCGGGCTTGCGGATCGGCGCGGACTGCCCTTTGTCGGATGATGGCTATCCCTTCCTTCTCGACGGCATCGAGGTTGAACTGTTGCGTCTCGATGGGTCGAAGGCCGGCGAGTACCGCGTTGCTGAAGGGGCAGGCGGTGTAGACGGCGTTCGCCTCGACGAGGGTTACGGCCAGTCCCTTCCGCTTCAGTTCCCGAGCGCACGTGGCCCCTCCAAAGCCGCCTCCGACAACGACCACCCTGCCCGAGGCCTGGGCAGCCGTCCGGCGGGATAATGCAGCAGCGGCAGCTCCCGCCGCTGCCGTTTTCAGAAGCGCCCTTCGGGTAAAGGCTAGAGACATGCCCACCTCTCAAGGTTGCTGACTGAGCCAGGATGCGATGGCGCGGGTTTCCTCGTCCGTGAAGCCTTTGGCAACGCGATCCATGACCGTTGCCGGACGCCGGCCATTTCGGTATTCCTGCATCGCGGCAACGATCTCCTCTGAGGGACGGCCGTGAAGTGGAGGAACGGCCGCATCGGAGACGCCTGGACCATGACAGCCTGAGCAGGATGTGGCGCCGGGAGGTGCCACGCCTTGAGCTGCCGCCGGCATCGTCTTGACCATCACGACGACAGCTACGGACATCATGCCTCCCATCGTGAGAACAGATGCCAGACGCGCCATGCTCAGGACCTCAAGCCTTGCGTAGGTCGGCTTTCGTCAAAGGACCGGAGCGAATCCGCTTTCCAGTTGCGGCGAAGATGGCATTCAGCACCGCCGGTGCCGCCACGAAGATCGTCGGCTCGCCGACTCCGCCCCAGAAGTCTCCCGACGGCATCACGATGGATTCCACTGCAGGCATCTCGTCCATGCGCATCATCTGGTAGGAATCGAAATTCTCCTGCTCCACCTTGCCGTCCTTGAGGGTGATCTCGCCATAGAGCAAGGCAGTGAGGCCATAGGCAAAGGAGCCTTCGATCTGAGCTGCGATCTGCTGGGGGTTGACTGCATGGCCGCAATCCGTCGCCGCCACGATGCGATGGATCTTCAGCACGCCATTGTCTCCGACCGAGACCTCTGCACAGGCCGCAACGTAGCTGCCATAGCCCATATGCTGGGCGAGTCCGCGGTAGACCCCTTGCGGCGCCGGCGTGCCCCAGCCTGCCTTCTCGGCCACCGCATTGAGCACGGCGAGGTGCTTGGGATGGTTGACGAGCAGCTTGCGCCGGAACTCGAGCGGATCCTTGCCGGCAGCCTGCGCCAGTTCGTCCATGAAGCACTCAAGATAGAGGGCGTTCTGATTGTTGTTTACGCCGCGCCAGAAACCCGGAGGGATGGGTGGGTTGCGCATGGCATGGTCGATCAGCAGATTGGGGATCGTATAGCCGAGCACACCCTCGGTCCCGCTCGGGTTCAGACCCTGGAACGTGGCGGGATCCCGTCCGTTCTGGAGGCCCTGAGGATTGACACCCGCCAGGATGGACTGACCCGAGATGCGCATGTGCAGCCCAGTCAGGTTCCCATCCGCATCGAGAGCGCCGACCATCTTGGCCTGTGTGATGGGGTGATAGTGCCCGTGCAGCATATCCTCCTCACGGGACCAGATCAGCTTCACGGGCGTGCCCGGCATCTCCTTGGCGATGAGGACCGCCTGACGGACATAGTCGTGGCTTGTGGCGCGCCGGCCAAAGCCTCCGCCGAGGTTCTGGCGATAGACATCGCATTTCTCGATCGGCAGACCTGAGGCCGCAACTGCCGTGGCGAGAGCAGCCTCGGCATTCTGAGTGGCCGTCCAGACCTCGCATTTCTCATTGGTCCACAGAGCCGTGGCGTTCATCGGCTCCATGGTGGCGTGGTGCTGGTACGGGAAGCCGTACTCGGCTTCCACCTTCTTGGCTGCACCCGCGATGGCTGCCTTGACGTCGCCGGCTTGGTTGCCGACAAAGGCCTGCTCCGCTGTCAGCCCTTCCTTGAGCATCCTATCGATGCCCTCACTGGAGAGAGCGGCATTCGGCCCCTCATCCCACTCGATGGGTAAAGCATCGAGCGCCGTCTTGGCCCGCCACCATGTGTCGGCAACGACTGCGACCGCATTGTCGCCAACGGCGACGACTTTCTTGACGCCGGGCATACCTTGGGCCTGTGCGGCATCGAAGCTCTTGAGCTTCCCGCCGAACACGGGGCAGGCCTTGATGGCAGCGTTGAGCATTCCCGGACGCTTCACGTCGATGCTGTAGATCTGGGAGCCGTTCAGCTTCTCGGCCGTGTCGAGCCGCTTGACGGGTTTCCCGGCAATCGTCCAATCCTTCGGGTCCTTGAGCTGAACGTCCTTCGGAGCCTCAAGCTTCGAGGCTGCCTCGGCGACCTTTCCATAGCTTGTCGTGCGGCCTGATGGAGAATGAGTGATCACGCCTTTTGCGACGGTGCACTCGCCGGCCGGAACTCCCCACTCATTGGCGGCAGCCTGGATCAGCATCTGCCGGGCGGCGGCACCTCCCTTTCGCATGTAATCATGCGAATCGCGTACGCCCCGGCTTCCGGCCGTCTGGAAATTGCCCCAGACGCGGCTGCGGGCAACGTTCTGACCCGGCGTCGGATACTCGGTCGTGACCTTCGCCCAATCGCATTCAAGCTCCTCAGCCACGAGCTGGGCAAGGCCTGTCAAAGTACCCTGCCCCATCTCGACGCGACCAATCCGGACCACCACCGTTTCATCCGGCCTCACCATCACCCACGCATTGATCTCGGGGGCACTTTGCGCAAGCGCTTCCCTGGTGAAGGGAATATTGAAGCCCAGCGCCAGTCCTCCAGCTGCAGCAGCGGAACCAACGAGAAATGAGCGGCGAGATACATCGAGTGCAGCAGTCATAGGTTTCTCCTGATCCCGGTCAGCCGCGGTTTTCTGAGGCAGCGAGCTTGATGGCCGCCTTGATGCGGTTATAGGTTCCGCATCGACAGATATTCGTCATCTCGGCCACGATGTCCCCGTCGGAAGGGCTGGGATTGGCCTGAAGGAGTGCCGCAGCGGCCATGATCTGACCTGTCTGACAATAGCCGCATTGCGGAACATCGAGTTCGAGCCATGCCTTCTGCAACGGATGCGACGCGTCCGGAGACAAACCCTCGATCGTCACGATCTTCTGCTCAGACGTAACCGCCGATATCGGGAGACTGCAGGAACGCGTGGCAACGCCATCCACATGAACGGTGCAGGCGCCGCATTGGGCAACGCCACAGCCATACTTCGTCCCAGTGAGTCCGATCTGCTCGCGTATGACCCACAAGAGAGGCGTGTCTGGTTCAGCATCGACTTGATGAACAGTTCCATTGATCGTCAGGCTGACCATCTCGTTCCTCCCGATTTTGTTTATGGGTGCATCTTCACGCGCAACTAAACTATGAATCCTAGAACGGTCAGATTTCCAGTCAATCATTCGTGACTGAATGGAACAGATATTCAATCATCCTGTATCTCACCTCTGACCGTGATCAATTTCGTCAGATTACCGATGAGATAAGAATTCCTGAACAGCTCAGATGAAAAATCTACAACAGGATCGAGCATGCTGATGCATCGCACACAACAATTGTGCGATGCATCAATCTCAGCAACAGCAAAAAGGTTTTGGTCGTTTGAGTCTAAGCGCCCTCTCCAGTCCCTTTGTTCTCAGTAGAATAGTAAGGCTATGTTCATGGAACCGCTACGCCATTCTCCGGTTGTGCTTTGGCAACCGTGACCACTCATAGGCTCTCCGATGCGCATTTCTCTTCTCGCATTGATAACATTGGCATTCAGCCCCACGATGGTTCAGGCCCAGGACGTGGCGGCCGGCGAGAAAGTGTTTGCGCAATGCCGGGCCTGTCATCAGGTCGGTCCTACGGCCAGGAACACGGTTGGTCCGGTGCTTAGTGGCCTCTTCGGCCGGAAGGCTGGAACGGTGGAAGGCTACAACTATTCCCCCGCTAACAAGAACTCGGGCCTCACTTGGGACGAAGCGACCTTTTCCGAATACATCAAGGATCCCAAGGCGAAGGTGCCGGGAACCAAGATGGTCTATGCAGGCCTCAAGGACGAGCAGCGCATCAGGGACTTGATCGCCTATCTCAAGCAGTTCGATGCCTCCGGCCAGAAGACCGCATCCGCCATAGGCGGGATCACGGTTGCTGGCCGATAGACGGTTCCTGCCGTTGTTCTGCACCAATAGCTCGCTCCAGGACCTCAGCTGCATCGGTGCCGCTGTCGCTGGAAGCCCACGCGACGAACTGATCTGGGCGAATGAGGATCAGCCTTGCATGATACTGCCCGCGACCGTCCTGGCAGGTATCGCTGATGATCTTAAGAGGTACGCCTCTTTGTTTGGCGGCTGCTTCGAAACGTCCCAGAAAACTATCAGCGGCGTCCAAGGCCAGCAGGCAAAAGCCTTGCCCCAGATCCTCGAAGATGTTGCGACCTGACGAGAGAAGCAAAGGCGCAAGGTGATGCCCCGCCCTTGCCTCGAAACTGTGTGAACCGAGAGCACTACAGCCGCCTCCGGAATCACCCCACACGATCGAGGAGCCGCGGTAGTTTGGCTCGAAGGCATTGATCTCGGCCTTTGCGCCGGAGCTCCGGGCCTGCCATTCACGTTCGAACGTGCTCCGGTCGTGATCGGGATGGAACGCGTCCAGGAACTGTCTGTCGGCCGCAATGGCCCGCTCGATGAAATCCCGCGCCGTCGACTGAAAGACCGGCCTTCGTTCTTCATCGTAAGTGTCCAGGAGCCTGACTCCAGCCCAGCCCTGCAATGTGGCGGCAAGCTTCCATCCAAGGTTCACTGCGTCCTCAAGACCAGTGTTGATGCCGTAGCCGCCATAGGGTGGATGGCTGTGTGCCGCATCGCCGGCAATGAACACGCGACCCTTCCGGTAAGCGTCTGCTGTAGCGACCCGCAGATCCCAGAACCCGATGTGCTCGAACTCGACATCAAACTCCGCCCCGACCGCAGCATGAAGATACTGCCTGAAGTCGAAATTGTCCTTGGTCGTCCCGAGGGGGACCGGCGCATGGAAGAACCACGTCGTTCCGAGATCCACACGACCGAAGAACTTCCAGTATCCCTTCAGTTCCGGATCGAGGACATTGTAGTATGACTTGCCGGGATACCACTCCAGGAGCTGATGCAGGCCTTTCGAGCGGAACACCAGAAGGACCATGAGGCGGTCGTGGTCCGAGCGGGTCTGGGTGATGCCGCTCTGCTCCCTCACCAAGGACCGGCTGCCGTCGCAGCCTATGACGTACCGGGCCCGCAGGACCCGGCGCTCATCTGCTTATGCTTCGCGATGACCACATGCGCGCGATCATCGTCCTGGTTTATCGCCTCGGCGCTCCACCCGTAGAATGTGCTCACGTACGGGATCTCGGCGGCGCGCTGCCGGAGCACGGCCTCCGTCGCATATTGCGGCAGCCGTTCATTGTCCGTGAAATAGAACGGCCTGACGAGCTCCCGCTGAAGCCAATCGTAGGTATAGTCCCCCAGCAGGGTCCCATACGCCGTCAATCCACCGATGCCATACTCGCGTGGAATGGTTCGCGCTGCGCGCAGCGCCTGCTCCGCACCCCAGAAATGGAAATGCTCCATCGTCCTCTGGGTGAGATTCTGCCCTTTGGGGATAGGTTGCGGAGACGTGTAGCGCTCGACGACAACACAGCGGATGCTGCGTTGCCCGAGCTCGACCGCCAGCCCCATGCCGACAGGGCCGCCTCCGACGATGACGACCTGCGCGTCGTCCTGTTCTGCGTCGCTCATGGTCAGCTTGAGAAGCGATGTCCGGTGAGCTGTTCCAGGTTCCTGAAGTAGATCTTTTCCTTATCCTCCTGGGACAGATTCAGGCCCTCCAGGATCTGGAGCGTCTCGCGGATGTAGCCGGGTCCCTGCTCGGGATCGAAGGGGCAGTCGGAGGCAAACACGACATTGTCGACGCCGTAGAATTCGAGGCCGCATAGGGTTGCGGCCCTTGAGCCGAACACGGCCGTGTCAGCGTAGAAGTCCTGCTTGAAGTAGTCCAGCGGGCGCTTCTTCAGGCTCTTCAGAAGGGAGAAGTAGTCCTCGTCGGAAGTGCGCTTGCCGAGCTGATCCCACCCTGGTCCGACGCGCCCTTCGAAATAGGGGACCATGGCGCCGAGGTGATGCGCGATGATCTTGAGGTTCGGATATTTGTCGAGGGTCTGCGAGAAGACGAGCCGCGCCATGGCGACGCTGGTCTCGTAGGGCCAACCGAAAGTCCACCAGATCTCATAGAGCGACTTCGTCTCATCGAGATAATCCGGATGATTGGCGCCCCGGGACGGATGCAGCCATATGGGCTTGCATAATTCGTTCATGGCCGCGAAGAAGGCCTCGAATTCCGGCCGGTCGAGCGGCTTGCCGGCCACATTGCTGTAGATCTGAGTGCCGATCGCGCCGAGATCGCGGATGGCGCGCTGGGTTTCCGCAACGCCGGCGTCCGGCGTCGCTAGAGGCGTCTGGGCCACGAAGGCAGGAAAGCGCTCAGGGTATTTGGCGCACAGTTCCGCAAGCCCGTCATTGCAGCGTTTGGCAAGTTCGAGCGCCGTATCCGGGTTGCCGCCCGAGATGATCTCCAGCGGAGGAGCCGGCAGCGACAGGACCTGTGCGTAGTCGGGGAACTTATCCATCACGCGGAAGCGCTCATCGAGATCATGGATCGCCGGGATGGCGCGGGCACGGCGCACCATGTCTCCCATGTGGCCCGCCACTTCTCCCATCAGATCGTAGTAGCCTTTCGGAAAGAAGTGCGTGAACGCATCGATCCGCTTCATCGAAATCTCCTTGTAGAATTTCTGGTAGAAGGGGGCATGACGTCCTGGCCGTGGGCCAGGACACCACTCGCATTCAGGGTTCGCTCGATCGCCTTGCACGCGGAAGCGGTTCGGGCGCCTATTCCTGAGCGATGCCCGCGTCCTTGACCACCTTCGCCCAGCGGGGCAGATCCTTCTCAATGAGAGCCGCCAGTTGCTGCGGCGAGCCGCCGACCGGCACGAGCCCCTGCTTGGCGAACTGGTCGCGCACATCGGGCGAGGCCAGAATCTCGTTCATGACCTTGTTGTAGCGGTCGATGATGTCCTTCGGCGTGCCGGCTGGCGCGCTCAAGGCATACCAGAGGTCAACCTCGAACCCGCTGACCCCCTCTTCCGTCAGGGTCGGCACGTTCGGCGCGAGGGTGGATCGCTTCTCGCTGCCAAGCGCCAACAGGCGAACTTGGTTTTCGGCCGCCATTGGCAGTACGGTGTGCACCGGGACGAACATCGCCCCCACATGCCCGCCCACCAGATCCTTCACGGCGCCGGCGGAACCTGTGTAGGGGACGTGCCGGAGATCCACGCCGGCTGTAAGCTTGAACAGCTCCATCGCAAGATGCTGCGGCGTTCCGCGACCGGGCGATGCGTAGGTGACTTGGCCGGGATTGGCCTTGGCATAGTCGATCAGCTCCTTTGTGCTCTTCACCGGGATAGAGGGATGCACGGCCAGAACGAGCGAGCCCGTGGCGAGTTCAACGATCGGTGCGAAGCTCTTCACGGGATCGTAGGGCAGGCTCTTGGAGAGCGCGGCATTCATCAGGAACGTGTTGACGCTGAGCAGGATGGTATGACCGTCGGGCTCCATGCGAGCCGCAGCGGCCGCACCAATATTGCCGCTGGCCCCGGGCTTGTTGTCGATGATGACGGGTTGGTTCCAGCGTTTGCGCAGTTCCTCGCCAACGATGCGCGCCAGCACATCGGGCCCGCTGCCCGGAGTGAAGGGGACGATGATGAAGATATTCCGATCAGACAGGCCCTGAGCGTGGGTCAGGCCAGGGGCGGCAGCCGACATCGCCAAGGCGGCGAGCAGGCTCCGGCGCGACAATCCCACCATATGTTTCCTCCGAATAGTTCTTGCGAGGCTGCGTTGGCGCGCATTGACCGCTTTGTCCCGGTCTCCTCTTGCTAAGAAGAATGGAGTTCTCGGGCTTGTGGGCAAGGGAGCCGGTTAATGGAATCACAGCCTGCTCTGGTTAAGCCACCCTCCTGTCTGGTCGAGATTACCGACCAGACGCGCCAGGCTGTAGAATGTATCCTGAAGAGCAGGCGCCTTCATAAGGGCGAGCTGCTATTTTTCAGATCGTGTCAATCGGCAGAGGCCCCTGGCCCGGTACTTGGGCTTGATCCATGGCCTAAGATACCCGTTTCCTACAACGTACCACATTCGGTCCAATCTAAGACCCAGATCATTGTAGCTGTGCTGGCGACGAGAACGGCTTGCTGGCATCCACCACAAACAGCGCGAACTCACGCAGGTCATCGGAGCCGCTGTTCGACACCACCATCGGCGTGTCCGTCCCATGGCCCACCATGCTCTGGCCTGCCGTGAGGCGAGCCACCCCGTGTGGCGTTTTCTGGGACAGCTCTCCTTTGAGTACGTAGAACGCCTCCGAGCCCGGGTGCGTGTGCGCAGCCGTGGCACTGCCCTTCGGCCCGCCGGCCTCGTTGACCCGCAGCAGATACTCCTGTGCCGTGATCCTGGGAATCGGCCCAATCTCCGCAACCCTTGTGCCGCCCGCCGTGCCCTCACCTGCCCGACCAAGCCTGAACAGCCAGACCTTGCCGTCGTACTCGGCCACCAGCCCGAGGGGACCGGCCGCCGCCTGCGCCTGGTCCTTGGTCGCGAAGGTGGCGAGATGCCAGAACAGGTCGCCGGGAGGCAACTCCGTCACCTTCTGCTCGACCAAGGGCTTCACGAAGAAGCCCTGCTGCGCCCATGCCGGCGCGGACAGGATCAACAATCCCGGGATCAATGCTGCGAAGAGCTTGCGTTTCATCTCACAACCCTCCTGTGCCGGACGAGCCGTGGTGCGAGCGTGTGGCTCCATCCGGAACCCATCTACCCAATGTATACACAACCGCCGGGTCGCTCGACGGCACAGACCTAGAGTGCGCCTTCCTAATCCGAAGATCCAGCAGAAACCGGAGCTGGCCCCAGGCTCCAGTTCTCATCAGGAACTTGGTGGGTCGGCCACAATTTCACCACTCGAATGACTGCCTTGCGGGGCCTCGATACGCTGACCGCGTTCCCTGTAATTGAAAGAGCTAGAGTCAGCTTCGGGTCAGGGGGCGATGATCCGTGTCTTCACAGGAACGTCCGGTGTTCCTCGCTTGAGGAGACATTCGCCTTACTTCCGCGTGGTGCCACGAGCGGGCGTTTAGCCAATGAGCGTGGCGCTCAGCCGATTGTCGCGCAGGAGCGTATGTCACTCAGGTGCTGCCTCATTCCTCCGCAGCTCTGTCTGATGCACGGGTGGGCCAGTATCCGGCTAGACTGGTCCCATCCCGAGAGCCCCACCCCTGCTGGCTCGCCTCGTCGTAAACCGAGAGAGTACGCTCGGCGACAGGAAGTGAGAGGCCCAGCTCGGCGCCCTCCGCAAGCATGGTTCGAAGATCCTTCCGGAAGGAATCGATGTCGAAAGTCACCGGCTGCGGCCCGTCCCCACGCATGCCCTTTGCGATCATGGCTCCACGCGCTTTAAGAATGTTGGCGCCGCCGGACGTGTCCGAGAAGAGGTCGACAATCCGCTCGGGTTCGATGCCAAGATGACGGCAGAGAGAATAGGCTTCCCCGAGGGCTTGGTAATAGACGACCAGGGGAAGGTTCACGGCAAGCTTCAGGCTCGCCCCTGCGCCAACCGGGCCAGCATGCTCGAAGCGACGGCATAACTGTTCGATGATCGGGCGTGCGCGGGCGACATCCTCGGGGGTCCCACCGACGAGGCCGATCAACCGCCCTTCACGAGCCGGACCCGTTGATCCGCTCACCGGGCATTCCACATAGTCCGCACCCTTTGCTTTGACCCGTTCGTCTAAGGCTCGCTGGGTTCTGGGCTGAACCGTGCTCATCTCGATGAAGAGCTTCGCGGTCAGGTCAGCGGACAGAATGCCTCGATCGCCATTGAATACCTCATCCAAGGCGTTTTCGTCCAAAAGGCACGTGATGATCGCCTCGGCCTGTTCGACAACCGCAGCCGGAGATTCCCCAAGAGCCGCGCCAGCCTCAACAAGGCTCTCAGCTTTTTCAGGCGTGCGGTTCCAGATCACGAGTTCGTGGCCGCAACTCTGAAGTCGGAACGCAAGAGCAGCGCCCATGCGTCCAAGTCCTATGACACCAATCCTCATCAACGTCTCCTGATCTTCGCCCTCGGTGATAAACCCATGCCGGAGAGGCAACATGACAACGCGATGCCGTCTCTCGATCCTGCCGCGGGGGAAAAGCTAGACTTGGCCGTTCCAGCTCCTGACCAGCTGCTCCTGCTCGCCAAGGCCTTCGATGCCCAGTCGAACGCAATTGCCGGAACGCAGGTAGACTGGCGGCTTCATGCCCATGCCGACGCCCGGCGGCGTCCCGGTCGCGATCACATCTCCAGCTTGGAGGCTCATGAACTGGCTCAGGTAGCTCACCAGGAACGCAGCCCCGTAGACCATCGTCTCCGTGCTGCCGTTCTGGTAGCGGTTGCCATCCACCTCGAGCCACATGCCCAGGTTCTGCGGGTTGGGGATTTCGTCTCGTGTGACGAGCCAGGGGCCGATCGGGCCGAAGGTGTCCGCGCTCTTGCCCTTGGTCCATTGTCCTGAGCGTTCGATCTGGAAGGAGCGTTCCGAGACGTCGTTGACGACGCAGTAGCCTGCGACATGCTCAAGTGCCTGTGCCTCGTCCACGTACTTGGCGGTGTTGCCGATCACGATGCCGAGTTCGACCTCCCAATCAGTCTTCTCGGAACCACGCGGCATCTCGATGCCGTCGTTCGGCCCGCAGATCGCGCTGGTCGCCTTCATGAAGATGATGGGTTCGGGCGGGACGGCCATGCCGGACTCGGCTGCATGGTCGGAATAGTTGAGGCCGATGCAGATGAACTTGCCGACCTGCCCGACGCAGGGGCCGATGCGCGGATCGCCATCGACGCGCGGGAGCGTGGCAGGATCGATGCTGCGCAGCCGCGCGAGGCCGCCGGACGACAGAATATCTCCGGCAATATCAGGAACGATACTGGAGAGGTCGCGGATATTGCCATCGCGGTCGAGAATGCCGGGTTTTTCCTGGCCGGGTGGGCCGTAGCGCAGCAGCTTCATGGGGGCTTCCTTGCTCTGTTGAACTTTTGAAGGTGAACGTGGTCAGTTGTGGCTCAAGACGCGGTCTGTTTAGCCGCGTCCCAATCCTATTAGCTGGGCATGGACGGATCGAACCGAACCTTCGGCGGTGGTTGGATCTGATCCTCGATGTGCCTGAGCGTTGTCTGGTAGTGCTCGACGAGCCGCTCGACGGCCAAGTCAGTCTTGCGATCGAGCACGGCCTCCATGAGCCCCCGGTGCTCCTCAAGAGTGTTCCGGTAGCGTTTTGAGGAAGCCACGGAGATGAAACGGTATCTCTGCGCCTGATCCATCAGGTCCTTGCAGATCCCGATCAGGATTGAAGAGCCGCAGGCGGCGATGAGGGCAAGATGAAAAGCCCGATGCCGCTCCTCCCAAGCCGGGTTGGTGCTGGTATCCTCCTCGGACAGCTTCCATGGTGTGCGGGAGAGGTGATGGAAGCATACGACAATCCGCTCCTCCCAGGCTTGATCACCATTCCTGATGGATTCTTCGAGCGCCTTGCCTTCGAGCCAGCAGCGGGTTTTCACCAGCTCGCGCCAGCCCTCAATACTCACTGGAGGCACGAAGAAGCCACGTTGATCCTTTCGCTCGACCAAGCCTTCCGAAGAGAGGCGGTTGAGGGCCTCCCGGACCGGGTTAAGGCCGGCGCCATACCGGTCGGAAACGAAGTCGATCAGAAGCTTTTGCCCTGGCCGCAATTCGCCGTTCAGAATGTCCTGGCGAAGCCTCTCATATACCGAGGTTGCCGCAGTTATCTTTTCAATCTTGTTCATGACGCAACCCGCGCAAGCTATTGGCTGGGAGCCGAATGTCCTAGCCGCGGACGAAGGTCAACAGCCAGGGCATTGTGTTGTCCCTTATTGCGCAAGAGTCTCCTCTGTGACGCTCTCCTTGTGCCAGAAAACGAACCGGCGCTGGGCCCAAGCCACGATCCAGAAGGTCGCCAGCCCAAGCAAGCTCAAGTAGATGATCAGCGAGAACACGCGCGGCGTGTTGAGCTGCGCGGCCGCAACGCGGATCAGTTCGCCAAAACCTTTGCCGCCGCCCAGGAACTCACCGACGACCGCACCGACGACGACGAGCACCGCAGCGTTCTTCAGGCCTGAGAAGAAATGAGGCATTCCGATGGGGAGCTTCAGCTGCACAAGGGTCTGCCAGCGACTTGCTCCCATCGTCTTGAACAGCATGCGGGCGTTCTGGTCGGCAGCATGCAGGCCTGCCGCCGTCCCGACGATGACCGGAAAGAAGGCGATGAAGGCTGCAAGCGCCACCTTGGATGCGATGCCAAAGCCCAGCCATGACACGAAGAGAGGTGCGAATGCCACCTTCGGCATGGTGTTGATAGCCACGAGGTAGGGCATGACAGCCTTCTCTCCGAAGGCGGTCTCACCCACAAGAACGCCCAGTCCGAAGCCGAGCACAACCGCAATCACGAAGCCTAGGAGAACCTCTTGCGTCGTGATCCAGAGAGCCATGAGCATGTAATCGCCCGTCAGCAGATTTCTGCCCACGACAAACAGGTCCTCGATCGTTTCGAGGGGAGATGGCAGGATGATCGGCGAGACAAGCTCAATCAGGTAGACGATCTGCCAGACGATCAGGAAACCGATCAGCAGAGCCAGCATCGACAGCCAGCGCGGAACCCGATCGATCCAGGACACGCGCTCCGCCCAAACGGTCTGTTCGGGAATGGCCGAAGCCAGAACTTGTGCCTGCGTCATTGGAACGCTCCCTTGTCGAGGTGACTGCGGATGCGGTGAACAAGCCCGCCAAAACGGGGGTCTGTCATCATGTCCAGGGTTCTCGGCCTGGGCAGGTCGACCGTGATAGCCTCGATGAAGCGTCCTGGCCGGGGCGACATCACGTACACCACATCGGAGAGGATCACAGCCTCGGGAATCGAATGGGTCACGAGGAAGGTCGTGGCATTGCGCTCGAGGCAGATCCTCTGCAACTCCATGTTCATGAAGTCACGGCTTAATTCGTCGAGGGCACTGAACGGCTCGTCGAGCAGAAGGACGGCAGGCTCCGTGATCAGCATCCGGCAGATTGCCGCGCGCTGCGCCATGCCACCGGAAAGCTCGCTTGGATAGACATTCTCGAAGCCCTGCAAGCCGACCAGATCGAGGAGCTGACGCGCTTGATCATGCTTGGCACGGGCTGCAGCCTTGCCGTCGCGGATCTCGATCGGGAGCACGATGTTCTCGAGCGTCGTCCGCCACGGAAAAAGGGTTGCCTGCTGGAACATCATGCCGATGTCCCGTCGCGGACCCATCACCGGTTTGCCTTCGAGAACGACGCTGCCCGACGACGGCGGCTGCAGGCCGGCCATGATCTTGAGGAGAGTGGACTTCCCGCACCCGCTCGGACCGATGATCGATGAGAAGGTGCCCTCCCTCAGCGCCAGATCCACCTTGTCAAGGGCCCGCACATTGCGTTTGGCGAAGGTCTTGCTCACGCCTCGCAGTTCGTACACCGGTCGGCCCATAAGGCCGACCGGAGCAACAGCTTCTCCAGCCATTGATAGCACTGCCATCACTTCGAACCCTTGTTCCAGGCATCGACGAACTGATTGGTGTAGGCAGCCTTCAGATCCGGAAGCGGAGCCTTCAGAACACCCGAGGCCACAGCGCTCTTGTGCCAAAGCTCCCAGTGCTCCGGCGGCTGGTAGCCCCAGCCCTTCGACTTGTCGAGCGGCGTGATCCGCTCCTTGACCTGCTCGAACAAGGCTGTCGACAGTTTGGTATCCTCGCCTTCCTGCGGGTTTCCGGCCTTAGTATGCTGCAGAACCTTCGCCTTGTTCTCAGGCTTGAGCCCGAATTCCGTCGCCTGAACGAGGACACGGCCGAACTTCTCGACGGCCTGCGGGTTCTGGTCGATGAAGGACTTCATGGCCGCATAGCCATTGCCGAAATAGCTCAGATATTGCTCGGGCGTGATTTCCCGCAGATCGATCCCCCTCGTTTCCATGATGGCTGCGTCGCTGACAGCCGCCGCATAGGCCTTGATGTCGCCGCGCAGGAAGGCCGCCGCGGCAAGACCACCATCACCGACCGGCAGGAACGTGAAGTCCTTGCCTTCGCTCATCTTGAGATCCGTGAGAATCGCACGGGTGAACCCGACCTCCGCGCCGTCGGCCGTGCCAACGCCGATGACGGCTCCCTTGAGATCGGCCGGAGCTTTGATCGCGGACTTCTCAGGAACGACCACCCCGAAAACCGACTTCGCAAAATGATTGTAGATGAAGACCACATCGACGCCGCGCGCCCGTGCAGCGAGAACCGGTGCCGGCCCGGGCTGTCCGATCTGCGCCTGACCGGCGGACATTGCCTGAAGAACCTGCGAAGAGCCGTCTACGGCCTCGACCTTCACATCAAGTCCCTCTTTCTCAAACATCTTCTCGCCGATCGCGACGTAAAGCGGGAAGTTGTTCACGGCCGAGGGATTCGGAAGGACCACGGTTATCTTCGTGGGCGCGTTCTGCGCGTGAGCGACGCTCATCGCCCAAGGGGCAAGAGCAAGCGTTACAACTAATCCAAGAGCTTTGCTCATCTTCATCGGCGTTTCCTCTCCTGCACTCTGCTGCTCATTGGCAGCGCCGGCGTTTGATGCGGCGATTGATGATGTATGCAGTTCATTAGAATGTCAAAAAATGTATGATCATATTTCTCGATAAAAGGATTTATCTGCTTGGATCATTGCTGCAAAGCACAAATGATACTTAAAAATATAATGATTACTGATGTGCACTGCAGTAAATTACGTTTCAAATATAAGTTATAGTACAACATAATTATACTAAATATTAACTCGCAAAAGAATCGTAAAATACATTTTATGCCTGGTCGGTCCGAAATATCGCAGCGCAGACAGACACCTCGGAGACAGGTGCAGTTTTGGAGAAAGACAATGATGGACGCAGGTTCCAGCGTGATAACACCGCCGGCTCAAGCTGTTCTGCCCGTTGTGGGCACAAGCCAGACGTTCCCGGTTCGAAGGATCTACTGCGTCGGCAGAAACTATGTGGCCCATGTTCGCGAGATGGGAGGCGACGAGTCGCGGGACCCGCCGATCTTCTTCCAAAAGCCAACCGATAGCATTGTTCAGGATGGGAGCTCGATCCCCTATCCTCCGATGACGAGCAATTACCACTACGAGCTTGAGTTGGTCGTCGCGATCAAGAAAGGCGGACGAGACATTTCGGTAGCGGATGCACTTGACCATATCTACGGCTACGGCATCGGCCTCGACATGACTCGCCGCGATCTTCAGATGGACC
The DNA here is from genome assembly GCF_014191055.1 of Microvirga lupini. Lineage (GTDB taxonomy): Bacteria > Pseudomonadota > Alphaproteobacteria > Rhizobiales > Beijerinckiaceae > Microvirga > Microvirga lupini_A. The sequence goes on along the minus strand of NZ_JACHWB010000006.1, from coordinate 131,618 downwards.
TCGGGAAAAGCGGCCTCCCCTGGGAGGCTGGGAAAGCCTTCGATGAATCATGTCCGTGCAGCCCCCTTCACCCTGTCGAGCAGGTCGGACACATCTCAGAAGGCTCCATCCGTCTCACCGTGGATGGCGAGACGAAGCAGGATTCGGACCTCAGGCTGATGATCTGGAAAGTGCCGGAAATCATCGCGAACCTGTCCAAGTATTTCACGCTGCAGCCAGGTGACATCATCCTGACAGGAACCCCTGCTGGCGTTGGCCCGGTGGTGCCTGGCAGTGAACTCGTGGGCACCATCGACAGGCTGGGAAAGCTGACAGTGCGGATCAGTGGTTAACCCAGCCTCCTTGGTGCAATGAGTATCCAAGCACGGGCGAACAGCGGCCGGCGCTTGGATACAAGAACAATGCCCCGCATCTCGTACGTTAACGGCATTCCCCAAAGAAGAACAAGGGGACCGTAAATGTCCTGCGCTGAATGTCCGCAGAGGGTCACAACTCAGCCCTTAAGCCTAGCCGTGTGAAGGTCCGCACACTGCGCCTTTTCGGAAGTCCGGCTCATCTTCGAAGCCTGCCCGAAGGCGGCATTTGGGCTTAGCTGCCATTCGCGACTATCCAATCTGAGAGGGAGCTGCACTCCAAGGCTGCTCACGAACTTGCCCAGATACAAGCCGCTCATGCAGGTCGGATTCGATGACCAAAGCCTCACTCACATATCGAGTTCAATCAGCACAGGTTGGTGGTCGGAGGCCCGCGTCTTCTGATCGTAGATGATCCTGCTGATTCTGGGTGCCAGATCTTCCGTCACAAATATGAAATCACAGCAATGTGGAGGACCATTCGACTGCTCGAAGAGACAGAATGAGGGGGGATGAGGTGTTGGTACATGAGTGACTTGCCATGCATCCAAGAGAGCGGGCGCTCCATTGTCGAAAGGCTCTGAAATCCGCTGCTTAACCGGATCGTCCGGCCGCATGTTAAAATCCCCCGTCAGCACGGCCGCCGGCGAGGTTGGAAACAGGGCATAGGTCCCAGGGCCATTCTCGCGCAGCGTGACAGTGCGCTCATACGCTGTGCGATGAGCCTCGCGGATCCCCCGGACCTGTGCTTGGCGCAGTGCATCCGACGAGTATTCCAAATGTGTGGTCATGACCCGAAGTGGACCGGTGGGGATCTCGACAACGGCTTCGAGCAGCAGGCGCGGCATGTTGCGAGTTGCCGCGGCCTCCCATGGCAAGGTGTAACGCAGCACCTGCGCGACTGGGAAACGTGAGAGAATCATGTTGCCGAACCGGCTTCGCCCCCCTGACCTGCCCGGAATGTCGAGCGCCGCGCCCTCGATAGCGGTGTAGTCCGGCAGCAGTGCCGCGATTTCGGCAAACTGGTTTCCGCCGTTGTTGCCCTTCAGCTCGGGAAAGTTGTCTGAAATCTCCTGCAGGCAGAGCACATCGAAATCCGCAATCGCGCGTGCCTCGTCGACGAGGCGCTTGAGATCGACCTGTTCGTCGACGCCCAAGCCCCATTGGGTATTCCAGGTGATGATTCTGATCATGAAGTCCGTGATATTATTACTGGCCTACCTTGCTCAGCACGTCGGCTTTCAGGAAGCGCTCGATGACGATCATGAACAGGACGGAAGGCACGAGAAGTATGAGAGCGGTGATGGAAGCGATCTGGTAATTGCCGCCCATGCTCGCGTTGTATAGCAGAAGCGGCAGGGTCGTCACCTGGGGCACGCCGACGAAGAAGGTGCCAGTGAATTCGTCGAGCGATTCCAGGAAGACGAAAATCGCGCTTGCCATTATGCCGGGCGCAGCAAGCGGCAAGGTGACGGTGAAGAACGTGCGCAACGGCGAGGCCCCGATGTTGCGCGCGGCCAGTTCGAGATCTCGGTCGATCGCTGCGAAAGCAGCGGCAGCGATCCAGACTGAATAGACTAGGCCGTGAGCCGCATGGACGAGAACGACGCCCGTGATCGTTCCGGTCAGCCCGAGACTGTAGAAGACGCGCGCCACGTTGATGTAGATGGCCACCGAAGGGAAAGCCTGAGGCAGCAGGAACAGGATCATGAGAGCCGTCCGCCAGGGCAGCCTGAGCCGCGCCAAGGCATAGCCGGCCGGGACGGAAACGGTGAGCGCCACAAGAACCGTCAGGCAGGCGATGCTGATGCTCGTCGCAAGCGACGCCATGGCGTCACCCGTGGGGCGAAAAACCACCTCCCAGTAGCGCATGCCATAAGAGACAGGAAGCTTGAACGGTGTATACCAACGCTCGGCAACCGACCACAGAGCCAGATTGGCCAAAGGTCCGAAGAGCAGGAAGGCAAAGATCGCAAGACCAACGATCTTGAGACCCGTGGAGCCCAGACTCCAAAACCTTGCCCTAGTGCCGGAGGAAGCCGAACGCCGAGGAACGTCCGATGCTGGATCTACCAGGGTCAGCGGCTCGGCACGGGCAGGCAATAGAGGGGCCTCTCCACTCATGCCTGCACCTCGCGCTTGATGTTATGCCGCAGATAGATCCAAGCAACCGTTCCGGCGATCACATACGAGATGACGCCAAGTGCATTGGCTGTCGCGTAATCGCCATAGGAGTTGATGCGGAAGGCCATATCCACCGTCAGCATGGTGGGCTGCGAACCTGCAACCATCATCGGAACCGACAGGACCGAGAGCATGGTCACGAAGGAAAGGACGAGACCCACGAGCAGCGTCTGCGCGACCTGCGGCAGCACCAGCTCGATCAGCACCCGCAACCTGGAAGCGCCGAGATTGCGCCCAGCCTCGATTGTAGCGCGATCAACGGATGCCATAGCTCCGGCCAGCATCAGCGTCACGAAAGGCACCTGCTTCCATACGAACGTGATGATGATGCCGCGCCAGTCGAGCAGGCTCGTGGTCTGTAGCGGCTCCATCAACCCGAGCGCCACGAAGGAATTGTTCATGAGGCCATTTTTGGCCAAGAAGGTTCGCATGCACTGGGCCGCAACGATGAACGGGATGAAGAGCGGCCAGCGGTAGAGATTGCGCAGAGCGGTAACAAGCCAGGGGGTTTCACTGAGCGTGAGGATTCCAGCAATCACAATGGCGAACAAGCCCGTCAGCAGCGTCGAGACAATGACTATGAAGATGGTGAACAGGATGTCTGTGGAATAAAGCTCGTAGGCCTTCTGGAAGTGCATGAGCGACAGGCCGCCGCCCGGCTCGGTGAAGGCAGCGATCAGCGAGAAACCGAGCGGATACAAGAACAATCCACCGATCATCGCCCATGCCGGCGCAATGAGAAGAAGGCCGAAGAAGGAAGGTCTTGCCATGATCTGGAACGGTCCGGGTTCACCGCAAAGAGCGGGAAAGGGATGCGGGCGGCCTGTCAGCAGACCGCCCGCACGAGCAAGCGCTAGGCTAGTTCGCGACCTTCCTCTCATAGGTCTCGAGAATATCATTGAAGTAGGGGCCGATCGGGAATGGCTTGCCGTTGGCCGCAAGTGCGTCCGGCGGGATATCTGCAAAGAGCTGGTTCCAGACAGCCTGATCGAGCTTGCCTTCGAGGTTCTTGGCATCGATACCCGGATACCAGTTGAAGCGCTTCACGATGCCTTCCGCCTGCACGTCGGGGCTCGTCGCAAGTGCGATGAACTCAGCAGCGAGCTTCTCCTGCGCCGTCTTGGACGGGATGGCATAGTACATCGGCTGACCGGGCATGCCGGGCGAAACCAGCTTCAGGCGCATGTTCGGCGGCAGCTTGCCCTCGGCCTTCCAGGTATAGAACATATCCACCCAGACCGGTCCCATGGCGATCTCGCCACGGTTCAGCATGTCGAGCGTGCCGGCATTGCCGGGGGTGATGACGACGTTCTGGTTGAACTCCTTCAAGTCAGCCATGGCCTTGTCCCAAGTGGCCTTGGTGGCTGCATCATACGGCCCCTTTTCCAGCTTCGCCGCCTCGCCGGCGAAAGCCGTGACCCACCCGGTCACGAAGGCGACCCCGGACATACCGCCCTTGATGCCGTTGTAGCCGAACTGCTTGGGGTTCTTCTTCACCCAGTCGCGCAGCTCGACATAGCTGTTGGGAGGAGTCTTGATCAGATCCGGATTATAGGCGATGGCTGTCTGAGAATGGAACATAGGCATGACGTATCCCGACACGTCGGTGCCGAGCGCGTTCGTTGCCGTATCGCGCGTCACGAGCTTCCCGGTCGGAAGAGCGTCCCGGTACTTCTTGATCAAGCCGTCTTGCACCATGGTGCCGGCGGCTTTCTGATGAATGACCACCACATCAAAATCGGCATTGGCGCCGGCCTTCGTCTGGGCGTCGAGCTTCTCGAAGATCTTCTGCGAGCCGCCGTCGCCCGGTCCAGTGCCGACGGCCACCACCTTCACGCCCGGATGGCTCTTCTCGAACATCGGGCCGAGATAGTCCTTGATGTAGTCGACCATGTTCTGGTCGCCTGCGGTCGCGACATTGAGCGTTTGCGCGCTCGCCGTGCTGGTCATCAGAAGTGCTGCGAAGCCCGCAGCCAATAGGCTCTTATGCATGGTTTCCTCCCGTGGTTTGGGTGTTGGAGAACAGGTGCAACGATGCCAGCGGCAGGCGCAGGCCGACCGGGCGATCGAGTTCGTGATAGCGGTCGTCCGTCACGGTGAAATGACGGTCGCCGATTGCGACCACGTACCTGTAATGACCTCCCGGATACGTTCTCTGCGTAATGTTGCCGGGAAGGACAATCGAGCCGTCGATCCGTGCATCCGGATCGACAAGCGACGCGACATCGTCGCGGAAATAGGCGGTGACCGGTCCGATCGGCACCTCTCCGTTATAAGAGACCGCACTGCCCTCCCCAACCCGGACCTCCACACCTGATCCGGAAGGCCGGATATCGAGGCTGACCGTGTTCTCGGCCCCCATAAAGCTCGCGACGAAGGGCGAATTGGGACTATCGTAAACCTCTTTAGGTGCCCCGATCTGCGCGATCTGGCCAGCATCCATGACCACGATCCGATCGGCCATGGTCATGGCTTCCTCCCGGTCATGCGTGACATGGATGGCTGTGAACTTGAGGCGGTTCTGGAGAGCCTTGATCTCGGATCGAAGCTGAATGCGCACCTTGGCGTCGAGATTGGACAAGGGCTCATCGAGCAGCAGGATTTCCGGCTCAATGGCCAGCGCTCGCCCCAGGGCCACACGCTGGCGCTGCCCGCCCGAAAGGTTCGTCACCTTGCGATCTTCGAGGCCAGAAAGATTCAGCATCGTCAGAATCGTGGCGACACGCCCCCGGATCTCGGTCTTCGGCACACCACGCAGACGAAGGCCGTAGCCAACATTGCCGAGCACAGTCATATGCGGCCAGAGGGCGTAGGACTGGAACATCATCGCCATGCCGCGCTTCTCGGGAGGCGTGCGAACCACATCCCGGCCAAACAACCGGATGGCTCCGCCGGACGCTTTCTGGAATCCGGCAATAGTCCTCAGCAACGTCGTTTTCCCGCAGCCGGAGGAACCCAGAATGGCGATGAACTCGCCGGGCGCGACCGAAAGGCTGACCCCATGCAGGACTTGCTGGCTGCCATAGCTGACCTGAAGATGATCGACATCAATCGCGGTCAAGACAGAACTATCCACGGTCCCGTATACTCCCTAAATGCGCTTTTTGCGTCTCTTATCGGGACAGAAGATCACATTTGAATGTCAGTGGAAAGAGTAGCTTACGGCGATCGTAACGGCATATGCCCGACGCTATCGACAGGTATTTCGAGCCGAGTGCAAAAGCTCAGCATTAGGTCGAAGAGGGGCCTTCGAGTGGGTAGGTAAACGTCCGCTCACCGCGCTAGTGCGGATCTTCGACCAACTTCAGAGAAGTGCCAGAGTGAGACATTCCCCCAGGGCACAATAATTCGATGCCGCGTTATTAGAGGCGACGCCTCTATTCTGCAGCGGGCTTCCCGGAGCTGATACGTTCAGGCTCATAAACAAGCCGTCGATGTTTTGGATGGACCCCGCTCCGCATCAACCATCATGGGGGTACAAGGTCCTTGAGCACCGGCATCGTCGCGACTGTAATCGTCCTGATCATCGGCTACGTCATCGTGTCGAGGATCGTCGGCCTGGCGTTCCGCGTCGTGGTTCCCTTGGCCGTGCTCGTGCTCCTGGGCGGAGCCGGCGTGGTCTCCGGCCTGATGCCGGAGCGCTCCGTCGCCGAGCCTTATGCGCCCTACGGAGAGGCCCAGCATCGCCCTTCCGCCGACATCGGCGACCTGCGCCTGCACGACATCGCCGACATGGCGGTCGACGCGGTCCGCTCCGTGCTCCGGGGCAGCCTCGCCCTCCTGAATGGCATCTCCGAACCGGAGCCGGAGCGGGAGCCGCGCTGGCCGGAGGAGCCGCAGCACACCCGGCGCGGCGAGCCCTATGGGCCGCAGTCCGACTTCACCGGCGACCCGCGCCGGGACGAGCCGCGGCCCCGGTGGTGACCGGGCCGGCAAAGAATCCCGATCAGATCTTCCGACTGACGAAGCGCGATCCCGCGAGCGCAAAGCGCCACGGTAAGTCGGCGGCGCGCGTGATCCCGATCCTCGGCCCTGCGGTCAACTCGACCGGCTCCTCCCGGGCGAAGACCTGGAAGGGCGCCTGGTCCAATGGCAGCCCGTTATGGGTGATCGTCACGCCTAAGGCCTGACAGAGCCGGCCGGGACCCGAGCAGAGAAGGCGAGGATCGTCGAGCCCACGCCGCGCCATCATCGCCGCGTGCCCGATGATGGGCTCAAGGGCCCGGATCAGCACAGCGCTCCCCGGCAGGCAGACGACGTTCAGGCACCAGTGGATCCCGTAGGACCGGTACACGTAGGCATGCCCTGCCGGGCCGAACATGGCTGCATTTCGGGCGGTTGGGCCGCCGAAGCTGTGCGAGGCCGGATCGTCGCCCGTGTAGGCCTCGGTCTCGACAATCACACCGCCGACTCCATCGACGAGCAGGGTTGCCCCGACAAGATCCTGGGCGCCGGCGACGGCATCCCGGGCGAAGAACGCCGCCGACAGGATCTCGGACTTCGGCAGTGACTTCGGCATGCGCACGGGCTCACAGGCCTTCCTGGGCCCGGATCCGGTCATAGGCCCCGCGCACCGTCCCCTTGCCGTAGATCCGCTCCAGCCGCCGCACGGTGAAGTGCCCGCGGGCCAGCATCTGGAAATGATCGACGAAGGCGGCGTTGACGGCCGCGCCGCCGATCGCACCGAGCACCGGCACCGCTTGGGCGGCGACCTTCTGCGATACGACCACGCCGAAGCGGGCTCCGATCTGGGCCAGCAGGCGCACGATGGCCGAGGTGCTCTCGTCGACGACGCCGCGCCCGGCCATCTGCTGCAGGGCGCGGGTGACGGACTTGGCCATGGCGGCCCGCACGGCGAAGTAGCCGGCCTCGTGCAGGTTGTCGGAACCGGAATGCCCGCCCAAGGCGAAGACCTGGACACAGGCCAGCGCCGTCTCGGAGTCCTCGAGGTTCTCGCCCTCGCTCTGGGCGATGCGGGCGATCGAGCGCAGCATGATCGTCGTCGAGACCGGAAGCTCCACCAAAACCGCCGAGATGCCGAGCGCCCCGCCCATGGCGCCGGACAGAGCCGCGAGCGCCTTGTGGATGCGGGTTTCGGGATGCCTGCCCTCCTTCGGGATTGTCTTCAGTGCGTAGCGCAACGCGCGGGTTAGCGCCGCCTGCGTGGCCTTTGAGATCAGGCTGGAGACCGGCACCGGAAGTGTCTGCCCGAGCAGCTCGATCGGCCGGCCCGCCAAAGCCGACAGCCGCGCGACGTAGCTCGGTCCCTCGAGCGCGAGCACGGCCTGCCGCAAGGCCTCGCGGTCCTCGTCCGAAAGGGCAACCTCCGGTGCCGCGGCATGGCCTGTGGTTGCTGGAAGCGGTTCCTGACGGCGAAGGTCTTGGCTCATGCACCCTATGTGGGGATCCGAGGCCCGGCCGGACAGCCCGCAACCCTTCAGCTTAGCTTGGCGTTACTCGGTGGGGCCTGGAGGAGCCAATGCTGATCAGATCCGTCGCGGTCATCGTTCCCGTGATGCTGGCTCAAGTCGCCTGGGCACAGCCTGTGCCACCTCTTCCGCCTCCACGGCCCATCGAGACCCCTTCTCCCGCAACGCCCGCTGCCCCACAGCCTGAGGCTCCGCCGGCGCCGACGGCAGAAGCGCCGCCAGCCGTCCCGGCAGCCGAGGATTGCCTAGCCGGCCTGAAGGCGGCCGGGTTCGAGATCGAGCCTGCGGAGCCACCCCAGGTCTCGAACGAGTTCTGCCGAATCGTGACACCGGTGCGGCTCAAGGCCGTGCCGGTTCCAACCAAACCCGAGACGTCTGTCCGGCTGGTCAATCAGCCCATCTTGGCCTGCCGGTTCGCCGGACCGTTCGGCCGCTGGATCGGTGATCTCGTGGCTCCGCTCGTCGCCGGTATCAAGCGGAGCGACCTGAAAGCCGTGCAGACCGGCCCCGGCTTCGAATGCCGCAACCGGAACCCGGCGGCGACGGGCAAGCTCTCGGCCCATGCGCAAGGGCTCGCAATCGATATCGCTGGCTTCGACCTCGCCAACGGAACTATCCTGCGGATCAAGCCTGAACCCGATGCCGCACCGGATCCGGCGCTCACGGCCCTGCGGACAGCAGCCTGCGGCTGGTTCACGACGATCCTCGGTCCCGGTTCGGACGAGGCGCATCACGATCACCTCCACGTCGACATCGAGCAACACGGATCGAGCGACCGTTACCGCATCTGCCAGTAGGCGACGCCCCTCCCGGTTGCTAATCCCGCGCGGCCACCTTGTCCTGGGTCATGGTGTCGAAGTCGCTGGCGTCATGGCGTTCGTGCAGTTGCTCGGAGGGCTCGCCCGAGGTGCGGTTCACGATCCGCCCCCGCTTGACGGCGGGGCGTTCTCCGATCGCATCGGCCCAGCGCCGGACGTGCCGGTAGTCCTGCACGGACAAAAACTCGCCCGCCTCGTACAGCCGCCCCTGAGCCAAGCCGCCGTACCACGGCCAGATGGCCATGTCGGCGATCGTGTACTCGGGCCCGGCTACGTATTCGTTGTCCGCAAGCCGCCGGTCGAGCACGTCGAGCAGACGCTTGGTCTCCATCGCGAACCGATCGATCGCATACTCGATCTTCACTGGGGCGTAGGCGTAGAAGTGCCCGAAGCCTCCGCCGAGATAGGGCGCGCTCCCCATCTGCCAGAACAGCCAGGACAGGCATTCGGCACGCGGGCCGGCCTCGCTCGGCAGGAAGGCTCCGAACTTCTCCGCGAGGTAGAGCAGGATCGCACCGGACTCGAAAACCCGGATCGGGTTAGGGCCAGAGCGGTCGACCAGGGCAGGAATCTTGGAGTTCGGGTTCACCGCCACGAACCCACTGCCGAATTGGTCGCCCTCGCCGATCCTGATCAACCAGGCATCGTACTCGGCGCCGGAATGGCCCAGCGCCAGCAGCTCCTCCAGCAGGACGGTGACCTTCTGGCCGTTGGGCGTTCCCAACGAGTAGAGCTGCAAGGGGTGGCGGCCGACGGGCAGCTCCTTCTCGTGGGTGGCCCCCGCGGTCGGGCGGTTGAGGCTTGTAACCGGACTCCCGCCGCTGCCCCTGTTCCAGGTCCAGACCTTCGGCGGCACGTAGTCGGATGAATCGGTCATTCCTGCTGCTCCTGAAACTGGGGGCATTCGTCTGAATCGACGAACCCCGTGGCCGGACGGTTGTAACGCACGATGAGGCCTTGCGCCTTCATCGGTGAAGTTGTGAAGCCTCGGTCTCGCATCTGGTGGCGCGAACCCGCCGTAGAAATCTCTTGAAAGTGAACGAGCGCCTTGAAGGTTCATCTCTGGACGTCTCGACACTATGGTAACTCAGCGATCCCGCGACCTTAAGCTTTGCAAGAACAACCACGAGCCGCGCCATGACCCAGCACCTGAAGATCGACTTTGTTTCCGACGTGGCCTGCCCGTGGTGCGTCATCGGCCTGCGGGGACTTGAGCAGGCACTGGCCAATGCTGCCGATGCGGTGGAGGCCGACATCACCTTCCAACCGTTCGAGCTCAATCCCGGAATGCCTGCAGAGGGACAGAACCTCGGGGAGCATATCTCCGAGAAGTACGGCTCCACGGCAGAGCAGTCGGCTGCGAGCCGCGCGATGATCCGAGCGCGCGGGGGCGAGGTTGGCTTCACGTTCAACATGTCGGAGGAGAGCCGGATCTACAACACGTTCGATGCCCACCGCCTGCTGCACTGGGCCGGGACCGTCGGGCGTCAGCAGGAGCTCAAGCACTCCCTGTTCAAGGCCAACTTCACGGATGGCGCTAACGTGTCGGACCATGGGGTGCTGGTGGATGCGGCCGCCGCAGCGGGTCTCGATGGGGATGAGGCGCGCGAGGTTTTAGCGTCGGGGCGTTTTGCCCAGGAGGTCCGCGATGCCGAGGGGCAATGGATCTCCCGCGGCATTCGATCGGTCCCGGCCATCGTCATCAACGGGACATGGCTGATCTCCGGCGGCCAGCCGGCCGGAGCCTTCGAGCAGGCTCTGCGCGGCATCGCCGCCGAGCTTGGGCAATCCTCGGCCGGCACCTGACCCGAGCACCCGTCAGGCCGCCCGGAACAGTTCCGTCTGACGCCATGAGGCGGACGACCGCCGCTCTCGAGGCCTTGCCAGCGCAATCCGCTCCTCGAAACGTGCCTGCGCCTCCTGAAGCAGGCGCCGTTTCCGCGCGTACGGCTGGGTTGCCGCCGTTGCGTCCTGTACGATGGCAGCCGCGGCGGCGTAAAGATCGGCTGTTGCGGCATCCAGACCCGGGTCGCGTTCAAACAAGGCAAGCAGGCTCGCCAAGTTCTTTCTCAGGAGTGTCTGCAGGTCGCCAAGGTAAGCCTGCTCTCCGCCGCTTTGGATGGCTTTCAGTGTCGGAGCAATCAGGTTGAGCTTCTCGTGGATGGCTTCATCGAGGGTCTTCTCCGTCATGGGCATTCATCTCCGAAAGAGGGGCCCACCCAGTCCCTGATTCACATGAAGTGAGAGTGCCCTTGCTGGGTTAACCGACCGTTTCGGTGGCGAGCCGCCCAGGGCCGATATCTCAGGTCTGCTCCCTGGAGCAGACGACCCTCGGGTGCAGCTACATGACGATCTGGTCACTGCTGCATTCCTGACCTGCGAGCCACCACCATTCGTCCAGCATTGCAATCCTGTCGTTAACCTAACAGCGACGGATCCTGCCCTAACGTTCGCGGCTTCCATCACAGCCGCCCGAGACTGCCGCAGGAGTGGGAATGAATGCAGGGACAGGCCGATCTGTTTCTTGGACTGGACGAGACTGCCCCGCCCATCCAGAGGCCCCTCACCTCCACCATCCAGGTCAGGCCGCGGGAGCAGAAGCGGACCTTCCAGCTGAGGTCTGCCGACTTTGAGGCTGCAGCCGACATCTTGGAAGCCGGTGGGCAGTACCGCGTCCTGCGTCGCCTGCAGCCCCGTCCCGTTGCCACAGCCCGCATGGCGGTTCCAGGCGAAAGGGTCGCCGTCATCGTGGATACCGAAACCACCGGTCTCGACCACACCCGGGATGAGGTCATCGAGCTCGGGATGGTGGCATTCTCGTATAACGAGGACGGCCGCATCGGCGATGTCATCGGCACCTACAATGCCTTGCGGGAGCCAACAGTCCCGATCACCACTGACATCACGCGCCTGACCGGGATCACGCCCGAGATGGTGAAGGGGCATACGATTGACCTAGCTGCCGTCGAGGCGTTCATCCAGCCGGCGCACCTGGTGATCGCCCACAACGCCCGCTTCGACCGGCCCTTCTGTGAACGTCTGGTTCATGGCTTTTCGCTAAAGGCCTGGGCCTGCTCTCATGCGGAGGTCTCCTGGTCGGATTTCGGCTTCGAAGGCTCAAAGCTCGGATACCTGTTGTCTCAGTGCGGGTGGTTCCACCAGGGTCATCGTGCCGTCGAGGACTGCCATGCCCTGCTGGAAGTCCTGGCGGCTCCGCTCCAAGGAGAGACAGCTTGTGCCATGACCCATCTGCTGGCCTCAGCCCGCAAGGCCCTGCTGCGGATCTGGGCGGAAGGCTCGCCCTTCGACATGAAGGACAACCTCAAGAAGCGAGGGTACCGTTGGAACGATGGCACGAACGGCCAGCCGAAATCATGGTTCATCGAGATTGCCGAGGATACGTACGAGGCGGAGATGAAGTTCCTGCGGCAGGAGATCTACCGGCGGGACGTGGAGCCGTTTACTCAGCGGATCACCGCTTTCGAGAGATTCAGGGCGGCCTCATGACTCTTCGGGATATCACGAAGCGCACCTGACATTCATTCCTAACCCTCGTCACCGGTTCGTGCGCATGCGATGCGGTCTTGTTAAAGCTGTTCCTCCGGAGTGAAGCTTCGGATTAACGCGGTGCTTACTCCCCTGCCCGATAGTGCCGGTCTACATACGGCAAAGGAGAAGCCATGAGTGACGTCGTTGGAATTCCCGGCAACCGGATCCGCTCGTTCGTGGAGCGCATCGAGCAGATCGAGAATGAGATCAAGGACCTGAACGAAGCCAAGAAGGAAGTCTTCTCCGAGGCCAAGGGAGAGGGCTTCGACGTGAAGATCCTCAAGGAGATCATCAAGCTGCGCAAGCAGGACCAGGACGAGCGGGATGAGCACGACAGCCTGCTCGACGTCTACATGCGCGCCATGGATGAAGCAGATCCAGCCCCTGTCGCCGAGGCGGCCTGAGCTCGCCTTAGTGTTTCACTTACCGAAAAGGCCGCCCACAGAGGGCGGCCTTTTACATTCCAGGTGATGCGGACCTGTCCGATCCGCATAAGGTCAGCGTTATGCGGCAGGAAAACCCTCAGGCTGCGTCTTCCGATGCGCTGACGTCGTTCCCCTGCAACTCCGTGATCAGAAGACCGGCATTCTGGCGGATCTTGCCTTCGATCTCGGCCGCGACCTCCGGATTGTCCTTCAGGAACGTCTTGGCGTTCTCGCGACCCTGGCCGAGGCGCTGGCTGTCGTAGGAGAACCAAGCGCCGGACTTCTCCACCACGTTGGCCTTAACCCCGAGATCGATGAGCTCGCCCATCTTCGAGATGCCCTCACCGAACATGATGTCGAACTCCACCTGCTTGAAGGGCGGAGCAACCTTGTTCTTGACGACCTTCACGCGCACTTGGTTACCGATCGGCTCATCGCGTTCCTTCAGAGTCGAAGTGCGACGGATGTCGAGGCGCACGGAGGCATAGAACTTCAACGCATTGCCACCCGTCGTGGTCTCCGGGCTTCCGTACATGACACCGATCTTCATGCGGATCTGGTTGATGAAGATCACCATCGTCTTGGTGCGGCTGATCGAACCGGTGAGCTTGCGCAGCGCCTGGCTCATCAGGCGGGCCTGCAAACCAGGACGGCTCTCGCCCATCTCGCCCTCGATCTCGGCCTTTGGGGTCAGGGCGGCCACCGAGTCGATGACGAGAATATCCACAGAGCTTGAGCGCACGAGCGTGTCAGCGATCTCAAGCGCCTGTTCGCCGTTGTCCGGCTGAGACACGAGGAGATCGTCCAGGTTCACCCCGAGCTTGCGGGCATAGACCGGATCCAGGGCATGTTCGGCATCGATGAAGCCGCAGACGCCCCCCTTTTTCTGAGCCTCGGCGATGGTCTGGAGCGCGAGCGTTGTCTTGCCTGAGGATTCCGGCCCGTAGACCTCGATAATCCGACCGCGCGGCAAACCGCCAACACCGAGCGCGATGTCGAGGCCGAGTGAACCGGTGGAGATGGTCTCCACTTCTACGACATGATCGCCGCCCAGGCGCATGATGGCCCCTTTGCCAAAGGCCCGCTCAATCTGACTGACGGCAGTCTCGATTGCTTTTGTCTTGTCCGTGGTCATCCCGAATCCAGTGCTAAACAGAAGAGCCGGACCCTAAGGATTTGTGTGGCGAAAGAAAGAACAAAGAGCGAACATATTGTCGCGACCTGATCCTGCGGCGACAAGCTGAGTCATTGCGAACAAAACAGGAATGAGGATCTATACCAGTCCAGAGAGGGATGATTCGATTGTGTCTGCGAACCCTGCCTACCTTGACCAACTCAACCCGCGGCAGCGTCAGGCGGTCGAACACGGTATCCTGGCCGAAGGCTCACGTTCGGCTCCGCCGTTGCTGGTTATTGCAGGGGCAGGATCAGGCAAGACCAACACCCTGGCCCATCGCGTAGCCCATCTGATCGTCAAGGGCGCCGATCCGCGCCGCATCCTCCTGCTGACCTTCTCCCGTCGGGCCGCGGCCGAGATGGCGCGCCGGGTCGAGCGGATCGCGGGCCAAGTTCTGGGCTTGAGCGCAGGCGCGATGACCGATGCCCTCAGCTGGGCCGGGACGTTCCATGGCATCGGCGCCAGGCTCCTGCGCGACTATGCGCCCGAGATCGGTCTCGACCCGGCCTTCTCGATCCATGACCGCGAGGACTCGGCCGACCTGATGAACCTCGTCCGGCACGAACTTGGGTTCTCCACCACCCAGAGCCGTTTCCCAGCCAAGGCAACCTGCCTGGCGATCTACTCCCGCTGCGTGAATGCCGAGACGGCCCTTGAGGAGGTGCTCCGCACTTCGTACCCATGGTGCGCCGGCTGGGCCGCCGAGTTGCGGCAGTTGTTCGCCGCCTATGTCGAAGCCAAGCAGCGCCAGAACGTCCTCGATTACGACGATCTCCTGCTCTACTGGGCCCAGATGGTGGCTGAGCCATCCATCGCCGCCGAACTCGGCGGGCGTTTCGACCATGTCCTTGTCGACGAGTACCAGGACACCAATCGGATTCAGTCCTCGATCTTGCTGGCCCTCAAGCCAAGCGGCCAGGGTCTGACCGTGGTCGGGGACGATGCCCAATCGATCTATTCCTTCCGCGCCGCGACTGTGCGCAACATCCTGGATTTCCCCTCTCAGTTCAGCCCGCTGGCCGAGATCGTCACGCTCGACCGCAACTACCGCTCATCCCAGCCGATCCTGGCCGCCGCCAATGCGGTAATCGAGCTCGCCTCGGAACGCTTCACCAAAAATCTTTGGACAGTTCGCGCCTCCAGTGAGCGGCCGCAGCTGGTGGCCGTCCGCGACGAGACCGATCAGGCCCGATATGTGGTCGAGCAGGTGCTGGCGAACCGCGAGAATGGCATCAGCCTCAAGCAGCAGGCGGTGCTGTTTCGGACCTCGCATCACAGCGGGCCGCTGGAGGTGGAGCTGACCCGCCGCAACATACCCTTCGTGAAGTTCGGAGGCCTGAAGTTCCTCGATGCCGCTCACGTCAAGGACCTGCTCGCCTTGCTGCGGTTTGTCCAGAACCCACGCGATCGGTTGGCCGGCTTCCGGCTGATGCAGCTTCTGCCCGGCGTCGGCCCAACCTCGGCCCAGCGCGTGCTCGATCGCATGCATGACGTCGCCGATCCGATCGGTGCTTTGATAGAAGCTCCTGCCCCGCCCCGGGCAGGAGATGACTGGCGCTCCTTCGTCGATATGATCACGCAGCTTCGCGCTGGTGCTTCCGGATGGCCGGCAGAGCTCGAACTCGCGCGGACCTGGTACGAGCCCCACCTCGAGCGTATGCACGATGATGCCGCGCCCCGCAAAGCCGACCTCATCCAGTTGGAGCAGATTGCGGGAGGCTATCCCTCGCGCGAGCGCTTCCTGACCGAGCTTACACTCGATCCACCGGATGCCACGAGCGATCAGGCCGGCGTGCCTCTGCGCGATGAGGACTACCTGATCCTGTCGACAATCCATTCCGCCAAGGGCCAGGAGTGGAAGTCGGTGTTCCTGCTGAACGTGGTCGATGGCTGCATCCCGTCCGATCTCGGCACCGGCACCACGGCGGAGATCGAGGAGGAAAGGCGGCTGCTGTACGTGGCCATGACCCGGGCCAAGGACCACCTGCATCTGATCGTGCCGCAGCGGTTCTTCACCCATCAACAATCCGCCACGGGCGACCGTCATGTTTACGCTGCCCGCACCCGCTTCATCCCGAGTAGTCTCCTGAAGCTGTTCGAACGGGTGTCATGGCCTGTGGCCGTGCCGGACCCGGCAACGTCCCCTGCTGCGACAAAAAGCATTCGCGTGGATGTCGGCGCAAAGATGCGTGGCATGTGGCGATAGCCAGGGCTGCCAAGATGGATGCTCACGTTGCCACCTCGGGCACCAACGAGCCGAAGCGGAGGTCATATCAAATGGTAAGGCCGGTCCCCGACCCGGAAGAATCTCAGAGGCAAGCCTCTCACGTGTTTGGCGAGCCGTCAGCGCTCACCGGACGGCAGCGCAAGATCATTCACATCGACATGGACGCGTTCTTTGCCTCAGTCGAACAGCGCGATAACCCGGAGCTGCGCGGCAAACCCGTCGCAGTGGGTGGAGCAGGTGAGCGGGGCGTCGTGGCGGCTGCCAGCTATGAGGCCCGCGAGTTCGGTGTCCGCTCTGCCATGGCCTCGACGACGGCGCGGCGTCAGTGTCCTGACCTCATCTTCGTGCCACCACGTTTTGAGGTGTACCGGGAGATCTCGCAGCAGATCCGCACGATCTTTGCCGAATACACGCCTCTCATCGAGCCGCTCTCGCTCGACGAGGCGTATCTCGACGTCACCGAGAACCTCAAAGGCGTCACATCGGCCACGCAGATCGCAGAGGAGATCCGGGCGACGATCCGCGAGCAGACGGCTCTGACGGCTTCAGCTGGAGTGTCCTACAACAAGTTTCTGGCCAAACTCGCCTCGGACTACCGCAAGCCGGATGGCCTCTTCGTGATCACACCTCGGATGGGCCCTGCCTTCGTCGAGTCTCTGTCGGTGGGCAAGTTTCATGGCATCGGACCTGCCACCACGGCAAAGATGAACCGGCTGGCGATTCACACCGGCTTGGACCTGCGATCCCAGTCCCTTCCGTTCTTGCAGGAGCACTTCGGCAAGGCCGGATCTTACTACTACTGGATTTCCCGGGGCGTGGATTACCGTCCCGTGCAACCGAACCGGATCCGCAAGTCGGTTGGAGCGGAAAACACCTTCTCGAACGATCTCATTGCCTTCGAAGAGATGACGCAAAGCCTCGTACCGATCATCGACAAGGTCTGGCGGTACTGCGAGGGAACAGGTGTCCGTGGGCGCACGGTCACGTTGAAGGTCAAGTACGCGGATTTCCAGCAAGTCACCCGCAGCCGTTCCTTTGCAACCTCGGTGGACAGCAAGGCTGCCTTGGAACACGCAAGCGTCGAGCTTCTGAAACCCCTGCTGCCCGTATCAAAGGGTGTGCGTCTGCTTGGGATCACCCTGTCGGCACTTGAGGCGGATAAGAACCAGGTGAGTCCACAACTGGCTCTGGCGCTCTGAGGTTTGGCGCAGCAGCAGCGCCCTGACCCACCAAGACAGTCGGTTCCCGTCACTATTGCTATGGCTGCTGCCACAGTTCCTCCCCGTTATCCACAGCCCAGGATCGGACCCCTCACGTTGACTCGATCCGTGAGAGTATGTTCATGTTTTGTTCCATTTTGTCGCAGTGAGTCATGGAGCATGACGGTGTCCCCAAATTCCTCGTCGCCCGCCCGTCCCCTGAGCCTCGCTGCCATGCCGGCATGAGCAGGACCCATGCATGCCAAGCCCCCAGAGGCCATTGCGGAGTTACGCCGGCAGATCACGCACCTCGAGCGTGGGTCGGAGCGCCGCAAGCCCCTGCCCTTCGGCGTGCCACCCATCGACGAACACCTGCCCGGCCATGGCCTGGCCCGTGGCACCCTGCACGAGATCATCGAGGCAGGACCAGCCTCCGAGTTTGCTGGTGCAGCCACGCTATTCACGGCCGGCATCGCAGCCCGGCTCAAGGGGCCAGTACTCTGGTGCCTGACCCGGCGCGACCTCTTCGCCCCGGGCCTGCTGCGGGCCGGCTTGCATCCGGATCGTGTCATCTATGTCGAGACCTCCCATGACCGTGATGTCCTGCCCCTCGTTGAAGAAGGCCTGCACGAGAGAGGCCTTGGAGCTGTCGTTGGCGAGGTCACGCGGCTCGGCCTCACCGCCTCACGCCGACTGCAGCTGGCAGCGGAGGCCTCAGGCGTCACTGCTCTCCTGCTGCGGCGCTGGTGGACCGTTGCCGAGAAGGACCTGACCCGGCTGCCCACCGCCGCGTCCTCCCGCTGGCGTGTAGCGCCGGTGGAATCCGAACTCCTGCCAGCTCCTGGTCTCGGCCGGGCCCGTTGGCAGGTCGACCTCGTGCGCTGCCGTGGCGCTGAACCCCGATCCTGGATCCTGGAGGCCTGCGATGCGAAGGGTCGTCTCGCTGTACCTGCCGACTTGGCCGACCGACCGGATCCGGCGCAGGTTCGGCGAACCGCCACGCGATAAGCCACTCGTGACCGTGGGTGCCACGGGATCCCGCCGCCTGATCGCAGCCGTTGACACAACGGCGGATGATCTAGGGCTTCGCGTCGGTATGCCACTCGCTCAGGCGCAGGCACTCGTGCCTGACCTGCGCGTGTGTGATGCCACGCCTGACGACGACGAGACATCGCTGCGGCAACTCGCCTGCTGGGCCATTCGCTATTCGCCTGTGGTTGCGCCCGATCCGCCTGACGGTCTTTGGATCGACATCGCCGGAGCAGACCATCTGCTCGGCGGAGAGGAGGCCTTGCTGGCCGATCTAACCACTCGTCTCAGTGATCGAGGCATCGCTGCGCGGGCTGCTGTCGCTGACGCACCCGGAGCGTCCTGGGCCATAGCCCGTTACGGCAAGGGCTGCGTCGTGCCGTCCGGGCGTACCGTCGATGCGGTGGCTCCCCTTCCCGTTGCCGCCCTCCGTCTGTCCTCCGAGACGTTGAATGCCATGCACCGGCTTGGCATCGAGCGGGTCGGTCAGCTGGCCGCCATGCCGCGGGCCCCCATGGTGCGGCGGTTCGGCAAGGAGGTCGGGCTACGGCTCGATCAGGCGATGGGCCATGCCTTTGAGCCGATCTCTCCGCTGATCCCACAGGAGACGGCAATCGCCACCCTCACCTTCGCTGAGCCGATCGCACGGCTTGAGGACCTGAAGCAGGTGGTGCGCCGGCTCTCCCAGGATCTCTGCCGCAAGCTGACTCAGCGGGGAGAAGGCATCCGCCGGCTCGATCTGGTGGTCCGCCGAGTTGACGAGAAAGGAGCGTCCCTGCGTGTGGGAACGGCGAAAGTAACGCGGGATCATGTTCATCTGGCAAGGCTGTTCGACGAGCGCTTGCCGACGGTCGATCCAGGCTTTGGCATTGAGGAGGCGGCTCTCATCGCCAGCCACACCGAGCCGCTCGTCGAGCAGCAGACGGAGGTTCCTGGTATCGCCCAGGACGACACCGTTGATGCAGACATCAGCCGGCTCGTCGACCGTCTCGGCGCGCGCGTGGGTGCCCATCGCGTCTACCGTCTTGCTCCGATCCCAACCCTGGTGCCGGAGCGTATGGCGCGAAAGATCTCGCCTCTTGCACCACCCACCGGTTCTGTTTGGCCCGAAACTCTGTTGAGGCCAACACGGCTGCTTGATCCGCCGGAGCCGGTCGTGGCGACCGCCCTCCTCCCGGATCACCCGCCGGCCTTCTTCATCTGGCGCAGGCTCCGTCACAAAGTCGCCAAGGCCGATGGCCCGGAACGAATCACGCCGGAGTGGTGGAACGGCGACAAGCGCGCGGCTCCACGGGACTACTACCGGGTTGAGACGGACCAGGGCGGGCGGTTCTGGATCTTCCGTGACGCGCCGGCCGACCAGGGCGGGCGCTGGTGGCTGCACGGGTTGTTCGAGTGAGTGAAGGAATTGCCGAATGAGTTACGCGGAACTGCAGGTCACCACCCATTTCTCGTTTTTCCATGGCGCCTCGAGCCCCCACGAGCTGTTTGCGCAGGCAAAGCAACTCCGCATCACCGCACTCGGCATTGTCGACCGCAATTCGTTGGCCGGGATCGTGCGCGCCTACGAGGCGTCGAAGGAGACCGGAGTTCGGCTCGTCATCGGCTGCCGGCTCGACCTCACAGACGGAACGTCCCTGCTTGTTTATCCAAAGAGCCGCGCCGCCTACTCCCGCCTGTGCCGCCTTCTCAGCATCGGCAAGAGCCGAGGTGGGAAAGGCAAGTGCCTCCTGACTTGGGACGATGTGGTT
The DNA here is from genome assembly GCF_014191055.1 of Microvirga lupini. GTDB lineage: Bacteria > Pseudomonadota > Alphaproteobacteria > Rhizobiales > Beijerinckiaceae > Microvirga > Microvirga lupini_A. The sequence goes on along the minus strand of NZ_JACHWB010000006.1, from coordinate 111,477 downwards.
GCCTGGAACGAAGGGATGATCGCCATCCTGCTGGGCGACGAGGCGGGTCATGAACTCAAGGCCAACCTCGTTCGCCTGAGAGCCACCTTCGGCGATCGCGCCTACATGGCCCTGATCCGGCGCTTTGCTCCCAACGAGCATCTCCGGCTCTATTACATCGAACAGATGGCCCAAGCGGCATGCGTTCCGACAGTCGCCATGGGCGACGTGCTCTACCATCATCCCGACCGCAGACGCCTGCAGGACGTGGTTGCCTGCATCCGACAAGGCTGCACCATTGACGAGGCGGGCTACCGGCTGGAGCGTCATGCCGACCGCTACCTCAAGGAGCCGGTCGAGATGCGGCGCCTTTTTGAGCGGCACGAGCAAGCCTTCGAGCGCATCCAGGAGATCCTGGACCGATGCACCTTCTCTCTGGACGAGTTGAGCTACCAGTACCCAAGCGAAACTGGGCCGAACGAGACAGCTCAGGAGAAATTGGAGCGGCTGACCTGGGACGGAGCGAACCGCCGCTACCCCAACGGCATTCCCGATGGCGTCGCCGGTACGATCCGGCATGAACTTCACCTAATCGAAGAGTTGGGCTATGCGCCCTACTTCCTGACTGTCAATGCAATTGTCCAGTTTGCCAAAGGCCGGGGCATCCTGTGCCAGGGACGCGGCTCCGCGGCGAACTCCGCCGTCTGCTTCGTGCTCGGCATCACATCGATCAACCCTGTCGAGCACGACCTCCTGTTTGAGCGCTTTGTCTCTCAGGAACGCCGCGAGCCGCCTGACATCGACGTCGACTTCGAGCACGAGCGGCGGGAGGAGGTGATCCAGTGGATCTACGACACCTACGGCCGGCATCGGGCGGCGCTCACGGCCGTTGTGTCCACGTACCGAGCCCGTGGCGCCGTCCGCGAGGTCGGTAAGGTGCTGGGCGTGCCCGAAGATGTCACGGCCGGTCTCTCGGGACTTGTTTGGGGTTGGGGCAATGATGGCGTGTCAGAGAAAGAGGCCAAGGAACTCAATCTCAATCTCGATGATCCGCGCCTGCGGATGACGTTGGAGCTCGCGCGCGAACTCATCGGCGCGCCGCGCCATCTCTCACAACATCCGGGCGGGTTCGTGCTCACCCAGGATCGTCTCGATGATCTCGTGCCTATCGAGCCGGCGGCGATGGAGAACCGTCAGGTGATCGAGTGGGATAAGAACGACATCGATACCCTGAAGTTCATGAAGGTCGATGTGCTCGGCCTCGGCATGCTGGGGTGCATGCGGCGAGCCTTCGATCTGCTGCGCGAACACAAGGGTGAGGACCGCGACTTGTCGACGATCCCGCTCAACGATCGCCCAACCTATCAGATGATCCAGAAGGCTGACACGGTGGGCACATTCCAGATCGAGAGCCGCGCCCAGATGGCGATGCTGCCGCGGATCAAACCGGACAAGTTCTACGACATCGTGATCCAGGTCGCGATCGTGCGTCCCGGTCCAATTCAGGGTGACATGGTGCATCCGTACCTGCGCCGCCGAGAGGGTCACGATGCACCCGAATATCCACGCCCTGAACTCAAACGCGTTCTGGAGAAGACGCTCGGCGTGCCGCTCTTCCAGGAACAGGCCATGCGGGTCGCCATCGAGTGCGCCGGCTTCACGCCCTCCGAGGCCGATCAGCTTCGTCGTGCCATGGCGACCTTCAAGCTGACAGCCGGCGTCACCAAGTTCCGCGACAAGCTGGTTCGCGGCATGATCGCCCGCGGCTATGACGCGGCCTTTGCCGAGCGCACCTTCAAGCAGCTCGAGGGCTTTGGCTCCTATGGCTTTCCGGAGAGCCATGCAGCGAGCTTTGCCAAGATCGCCTATGCCTCGTCCTGGATGAAGTGCCATCACCCGGACGTGTTCTGTTGTGCCATCCTGAACGCGCAGCCCATGGGCTTCTATGCTCCGGCACAACTCGTCCGGGATGCACGCAACCACGGGGTGGAGGTCCGGCCGGTCGATATCAACCATTCGCGCTGGGATTGCACCCTAGAGCCGACCCGCAGCCCGAGGCGCTTTGCCGTCCGTCTTGGGCTGCGCCTGGTGCGAGGTCTCGCGAATGCCGATGGCGCGATGATCCCGCTGGCCCGAACTGAGCACCCGTTTACCTCGATCGAGGATCTGTGGCGGCGTGCAGGAATCCCCATCTCGGCTCTGGAGCGCCTGGCGGACGCCGACGCTTTTGGTTCGATCGGCATCAGCCGACGAGACGCTCTCTGGACGATCCGGGGCTTGTCCGACGAGCCGTTGCCGCTCTTTGCCGCTGCGGACGCACGGGACACGGTCATCCGGCCCGAGGGAGAAGAGCCAGGCGTTGAGCTCGTTCGAATGACCGAAGGACGCGAGGTCGTGGAGGATTACCGGGCAAAGGGATTGACGCTTCGACAGCACCCACTTGCTTTCCTGAGGCAGGAGTTACGGGAGCGCCGGATCCACCGCTGCTCGTCTCTGCGGAGCATCAAAGACGGTCATCGCGTGACGGTCGCTGGCTTGGTCCTCGTGCGCCAGAAGCCGGGCTCGGCCAAGGGCGTAATGTTCATGACAATCGAGGATGAGACGGACGTCGCCAACCTTGTGATCTGGTCCTCCCTCTTCGAAAGGCAGCGCTGGCTCATTCTGTCCTCGGGAATAATCGCCTGCCGGGGGCGTCTGCAGCGTGATGGCGGCGTAACGCATCTCATCGCTGAGCACCTCATGGACCTGTCACCTCTGTTGCGCGGCCTCAGCAACCGGGATGAAGCTTTCCTGGTTCAGCCTGGGCGTGGCGACCAAGCCAGGATCGGAACCCGTGACAGGCTGCGACCGGGAGCCAAGGAGATGATAGATCAGCCAGATGAAGATGTAATGGAACATGTGAGTAGGCCGACGATCCGGCTGTCAGTCAGAGACTTTCGGTGACAGCCCTCAACGGGAGCGAATCACAGAGCCTGCCCTACGTTCCTCTAAACGCAAGGCTCATACGACGAAGGAGAGCGCACTATATGTGTAACCTGTACTCCTCCTATACCACTCAGGAGGCCATGCGTCGGGCATTCGAGGTCAGTCGCGACAGTGCGGGCAACATGCCTCCGTTGCCAGCGATCTTTCCCGACCAAATGGCCCCCATTGTCCGTCTCCACGAGGGTGAGCGTGAATTGATGCGGATGCGCTGGGGCTTCCCGCCGCCGCCGAAGGTCGGCACGCAGCCAGTCACGAACGTCCGCAATGTGTCCTCGCCGTTCTGGCGCGCCTGGCTCAAGCCCCAGTATCGGTGCCTGGTGCCGCTGACCTCATTCTCCGAATACAAGGACACCAAACCACGCAAGACTCCCGTGTGGTTCGCCTTGAGCCAGGATCGCCCGTTAGCCGCCTTCGCAGGCATCTGGCGACCATGGACGGGCGTTCGCGGCACGAAGTCCGAACCGGTCGAGGGCGAGCATCTGCTCTACTCGTTTTTGACTTCCGAGCCGAACAGCGTCGTGGCTCCAGTCCATCCGAAGGCGATGCCGGTGATCCTAACCAGTCCAGAGGAGTACGAGACCTGGCTCACCGCACCGGCGGAAGTCGCGCTCAAACTGCAGCGGCCGCTGCCGGACGACATGCTCAAGATCGTCGCGGAAGGCGCTCGATCCGATCAACTCGAGGGTGAACGAACCGCGGTCAACTCACATGCCTAAGGAGATCGGATACGCGGTCGTGGGGCTGGTGACCGACATTCTTGGAGCCTCCACAACGGCAACGTCCGAATGGCTAGTGCGTCCCCGCCGGGTCGAGTGCGGCGATCGCTGGCCACTCGACTGCACGATTTATTCGGAGCTGACTGGGCTCAGGCTCGACGGCGGCAGCTGCGGCCGGTCCATGCCGCCGCTGTTCCCCGGCGATGGAGGTCGGCATCGGCAGCGTAGCTTTCGAGACGCTTTGACCGACATCCTCGCGCCCCGCTACGGATTCTCGCCGACGCTGCGGATTGCGGACTTCGAAGTGAAGGACTGGATCAACCAGCCCGACCACGTGGACAGGATGCGGCAGCTTCTTGCGGGACGCATGTGAAAGGCTGATCAGATCAGGTTGACGTTGGCAGCCTCAGCAGCCCGAACATCATTTTCCAACCGTTCGGTGCATTCACACCAATTTTATCGATGGCCTACGTACCATGAAGGTCGGCTTACCGCCTCGGTGCAGAAGTTCGGTTTACTTCCGACAAGTGCCAACTGCGGTCATTCAGCCCCTTGCTGGCAATGGCGAAGTCCCAGTCACATGGCTTTCTGGTTCGAAGTTCGGCGGATTTGACCTTCAGGACGCCTGCACCTCTTCCAATAGCCAATTCCGGAAAGCCTCCAGCCCCGGACGCATGGGGCGATCCTCCGGTGTCGTGAACCAATAGGCGTTGCGGCTTTTGAAGCCGAGACCTGCTGGATTGACCAATCGTCCTGCCTCGAGTTCCTCCTGCACGAGTCGGCGCGGAACAAGTGCGAGGCCCTGGCCGGCTATCGCCGCACGGATGACGAGCGAATAGAACCCGAACCGAGTCGTATGCACGGGCGTGAAGTCATCGAGCCCATGGGCCTCGGCAAACTCGCTCCAGCGCAGGGGCGTTTGAAAATGATCGAGTACGGTATAGCGGCGCACATCCTCCGCCGTTTCGATGCCGCCCAAACGCGCAACGAAGGAGGCTGCGCCAACGAGGGCAACATCGCGGCCGAATAGGTAGCTGCCTCGATGCCCCGGCCACTCACCCTCCCCGAACCGGAAAACCCCATCGGCCGCTTCCTCCGTATCCGTCGTCACGAAAGTCGTGAACTGCACGTCGATCTCTGGATAGCGTTCCGCAAAGCGCGAGAAGCGCGGTACGAGCCACCGATCGCCAATGATCGGCAGCACATGGAGCCTGACGGACCAAGGCGAAGCCTTGAGGGCAGAGACCTGCGCGTTGCCCGCTTCGAGTTCCGCTAGGGCCCGGCGAACATACTTCACGTAGATCCGCCCGGCCTCCGTCGGCACGAGACCACGGTTGCCGCGAGCGAACAGGGAAACTCCCAATGTCTCCTCCAACCCGCGTAGATGTTTGCTCACCGCGCTCTGAGACAGGTTGACGGCCGCCGCAGCGGCGGAGGCCGTGCCGTGCTCGGCAACGGCGAGAAGGACGCGCAGGGCGGTCATGGAGCCTGGGAGGCGCTGGATCGACATGGAACAAAATAACCGAGGAGAGAAGAAGACCGAGGGCTCCTTCTATTCTAAAATAGAATATCAAGACGACATAATTTCATTTGCCAGCCGAAGTTCCCCTTGGGAAACCGAAGGAAAGGAGATTGGCATGACATCAACCAACGTTCTGTGGGCCTCACGCTTCCGCTCGGGCCCTGCCTCAGAGCTCATGGCCCTCTCGCGATCCGATGCCAGCCATTTCCGCCTTACAGCTTATGATCTAGCCGCCTCCTTTTCCCATGCGCGCGAGCTTGTGAGAGCCAAGCTCCTCACCCAGGAGGAGGGTGAGGCAATCGAGGCGGCCCTTGGAGACCTCAGGGCCGAGATCGACGCTAGAACCCTCATTCCATCGGAACAGGATGAGGATGTACACACCTTTCTGGAGCGTAAGCTCACGGAACGGCTCGGCCCCCTCGGCGGCAAGCTCCGGGCCGGACGCTCCCGCAACGATCAGGCGGCCAACGATCTCAAGCTCTATCTGCGCGATCAGGCTCGCCGCATCGTCACCGATCTGCTGGCCCTGCAGGATGCTCTTGCGCTTCAGGCGGAACAGCATCTCGAAACTATAGCCCCCGGGTTCACCCATCTTCAGCCCGCGCAGCCGGTGAGCTTTGCGCACCAGCTCCTTGCTCATGCTCAGGGCTTCACCCGCGACATCGAGCGCATGCAGGATTGGGATCGGCGCGCGGCGCGTTCTCCGCTCGGGGCGGCGGCGCTTGCCGGATCGGCCATTGCCAAATCGCCGGAATCCTCCGCCCGTGAGCTCGGTTACGACGCACCTTGCGAAAACTCCATTGATGCGGTTGGCAGCCGCGACCATGTCGCGGAGTTTCTCTTCGTAACCGCGATGACCGGCGTAAACCTGTCCCGTTTGGCCGAGGAGATCTTCCTCTGGTCCTCGCGCCAGTTTCGCTGGATCGCGCTCGACGATGCCTATGCCACCGGTTCATCCATCATGCCGCAGAAAAAGAATGCCGACATTGCGGAATTGACTCGCGGCCGGGCCGCGCGCCTCATCGGTGCACTCGGGACGATGCTGACGGCCCTCAAGGGATTGCCCTTTGCTTACAATCGCGATCTCGTCGAGGACAAGCGGGCCGCATTCGAAGCCATCGATACCCTCGCCCTAGTACTTCCGGCCATGGCCGGAATGGTTCGGACGATGCGGGTCGATGTGGATGAAGTGCGCCGCCAAGCGACCGATGGATTCACGTTAGCCACCGAAGTGGCTGACTGGCTTGCGCGCCAGGGTGTTCCGTTCTCGGAGGCCCACGAGATCACCGGCCGACTGGTTCGATATTGCGAGGACCGCAATATCGGCCTTGAGGATCTGAGCGCCAAGGATCTATCGATCGTGGATTCGCGCCTGGACGCAGCCCTTATGACGAACCTAACGCCGGATGCCGCCATCAGGGCCCGAGACGGCTATGGCGGGACGGCGCCGCTTCGGGTCACCGAACAGCTTGCCCGCCTGCGCATGGATTTTGTTAAACAGCGCGAATGGGCGATGCATTACGACGGCCCTCGGGTCTGAACAGGCACGAATGGAGAGAAACGGAATGAGCAGCACCACCGCACCCTCCTCAATCGGTACGGGGCAGACCGCGCGCTTCGATCCGTCGATCGCGCACCTGACCCATGTACCGCGCCGCCATTACGGACGCTGGATCGCCAGCGCCTTGATCCTCGCGGCGTTCGCCCTTGTGGTGAAGTCATTCGCTGAAGGACAGATCGACTGGGCCGTGGTCGGCCAGTTCTTCACGGCCCAGTCCATCATCAGCGGCCTCGGCAACACGATCATCATGACGATCTGCGCCATGGCCCTGGGCATCACGCTCGGCGTTCTGTTCGCTATCTTGGTGATGTCGCCCAACCCGGTCCTGAAGGGCATCGCCGTCTTCTACATCTGGTTCTTTCGCGGAACACCCCTCCTCCTTCAGCTCCTGCTCTGGTTCAACCTTGCTCTCGTTTTTCCGCGCATCGGCATCCCTGGATTGTTCGAGGCGCGCGTGGTCGATGTGATGACGCCTTTCGTGGCAACCCTGCTCGGCCTCGGCATCAATCAGGGTGCCTACACGGCCGAGGTCGTCCGGTCAGGCATCCTGTCGGTGGATGCAGGCCAGACAGAGGCAGCCAAGGCCATCGGCATGACGCGCCTGACCACCCTGCGCCGCATAGTCCTTCCCCAGGCCATGCGGGTGATCATTCCGCCGGTGGGCAACGAAGTGATCAGCATGGTGAAGCTCACGTCTATCGCCAGCGTGATCGGCTTCGCCGAAGTTTTGCGCAACGCGCAAACGATCTATTATGCCAATGCGCGGGTGATCGAGCTTCTGATCGTTTCCGCGGGCTGGTATCTGATCATCGTTACGGTCCTGAGCATCGGCCAGCATTTCCTTGAACGCTACTTCGCGAGGGGCTCGGGCCGGCGGTCTCGTCCTGCCGCGCCCTCGGCTGTGGAGAGCTGAGCCATGATGCCTATCGTCGTCGCAGCTGATGTGCGCAAAACCTTTGGGTCCGTTCAGGCGCTCAATGGTGTGTCGATGGAAATCCCCGCCGGACAGGTGCTCTGCATCGTCGGCCCCTCTGGGTCGGGAAAGAGCACGCTCCTTCGCTGCATCAACCAACTCGAGCGGATCGATTCCGGAGCCATCTGGGTCGATGGCGAACTCGTCGGCTATCGCCGTGTCGGGGACAAGCTCTATGAGTTGACAGATTCAGAGATTGCCCGCCAACGGCTAACGAGCGGCATGGTCTTCCAGCGGTTTAACCTGTTCCAGCACATGACGGCCCTTGAGAACATCATTGAAGGCCCGGTGACGGTGCAGAAGCGCCGCCGCAACGAAGTCACTGACGAAGCAATGGTGCTTCTGGAACGTGTGGGGCTCTCGGCAAAGCGCGATGCCTATCCGTCAGAGCTCTCCGGCGGTCAGCAGCAGCGCGTCGCCATTGCCCGCGCACTCGCCATGAAGCCCAAGCTGATGCTGTTCGACGAACCGACCTCGGCGCTCGACCCGGAGCTGGTCGGCGAGGTTCTTGCTGTCATGAAAGATCTGGCGCGTTCGGGCATGACGATGATCGTCGTGACGCACGAGCTTGGATTTGCACGCGAGGTCGCGAACGAAGTTGTCTTCATGGATCGGGGAGCCATTGTGGAACGGGGCTCACCGCAAGAGGTGCTGGTGCACCCGCAACAACAGAGAACCCGCGATTTCATCGCCGCGGTTCTCGCTTGACAAATGTTCCCCTCAGGAAAGGACAGACGACAATGAAACTGACAGCAGGTCTGCTCGCGAGCGTGATCGCTCTGGGCTTTGCAGCCCCGTCCCACGCAGCGGAGCTACCGGATCGCATCAAGAAGGCTGGCAAGATCGTCGTCGCGACGATGCCGAATTACGCGCCCATCACTTTCAAGGATCCGGCTACGAACAAGCTTACGGGCTTTGACATTGATCTGGGCGAGGCTCTCGCGAAGGAGCTCGGCGTTGGAATCGAATGGCAGGAAATCGCCTTCGCTCAGATGATCCCATCGCTTCAGACCGGACGTGTCGACATCGCGCTCGCCGGCATGAGCGATCTCCCGGCCCGCCGCGAGATCGTCGATTTCGTCGACTACATGAAATCCGGCGCGCAGTTCTACACTTCACCCGCCATGGCGGCGACCATCAAGGTGCCTGAGGACCTGTGCGGCAAGAAAGTCGGCGCGAGCCGCTCCACCAACTGGCCCCGCCAGATCGGCGAATGGAGCCAGGCCAACTGCGTGGCGAAGGGAAAGCCGGCCATTGAGGCCATCGGCACCGAGGGATCGGCTGATGCCCGCACGCAGCTGAAGACGCAGCGCCTCGATGCTGCCGTCCAGGGCAACGAGACCCTGCCGTACTTCCAGTCGCAGGAACCCAACAGCTATGTTCTCATCGGCGAGGCCTTCACGGTTTCCCTTTCCGGCATTCCCGTTCTGAAGACCGAAACCCAACTGCGTGATGCGATCAAGGAAGGTCTTGAGCGCCTTCAGCAGAAAGGCGTCTATGATGAGATCGTCAAGAAATATGGTCTCCAATCCAACAAGCTGACGCCCATCGGCATCAATCAAGGCACGGACTAAATCTGGACATGGGCTCACGCATCACTGCGTGAGCCTTTTCCTCATGTTCGGTTCACGCCAGCGAACATCGCTGCGCATTCAATGATTGCTCTTCCGCTCCTGGGCCATGAGCGCCGGCAGATCATCCCAGACATAAAGATAGTTCTGGGAGCGCCATACAGGACCCGGATCGGTATAGCTCCCGGCCCTTTCTCCTCCCATTCGTTCGTAGAACGCGATGGCCGGATCGTTCCCGACAACCACACCAAGTCCGACGCCGTTGTAGCCGGCCTCCATCATGTGGCGCGCAAGGTGAAGCAGCAGATTACGGCCAACGCCTTTGCGGTTGAAGGCGGCTGCCACATAGAGAAACTTGACCTCGGCTCGGCCCTGAAAGATGTCGTCGGAGGCTGGTCCGGCTGCACCGAATCCTGCCATTTGCCTCTCCGCTTCGGCAACCATAACGATCCGCTCGCTTTCGGCGTTTGAAAGCATACTCTGCCAACGGGCCAGCCTGACCTCCTCCGTCACCTCGTCGTATGCAGTTTGCGGAGCAAGACCGCGATAGGTCTCCCGCCACGTATGAAAATGCAGCCGCGCAATCGGCAGAACATCGGTCTTCTGTGCCAAACGGATCGTGATGGTCATTTTATACCTTGTGACTTCATGGCAGCTGTTCTGCTCCCACGTCTCCTATGGGTCAAAATCGGCCCTTAAGCTTGGCCGTGTGAAGGTCAGCTCATCGCGCAGTTGCAGACACTTTTGCTGTCCAGCGCTGCTGAGGCGGGAATTGCGCGAATTGTGTCTGCTGTTACCCGTGGCGTTACCCGAGAGAAAAGTCGGCCCAGACCCTCAGAGACAGAAAATCCACGAAACCCTTGCCTGTTAAGGGTTTGATGTGGTGAGCTCGCTGGGACTCGAACCCAGGACCCTCTGATTAAAAGTCAGGCAGCAGCGCATTCCCGGCGATTGATGATGATAGCTCAGTGAGCATAAATAGCTGATATCCTTAAATTTCTGTGGGTTGATCATTCCTGGCAATGGCTCTGCTTGCAAAATTCTGGCTACCTATTTGCTGTCCAGGTAGCCATACACGAGCCCATCCGCCATGCCCACTTGCAAGCTCACCAAGCGCACCATCGATACCCTCCCCGCCCCTGTCGGTCGTGATGAGATCTGGTGGGATGAAGACCTGAAGGGCTTTGGCCTGAAGATCACTCCAGCAGGGCGCAAGGTCTTCCTCGTTCAGTACCGGCCCTCTGGCGATCGCCGCAATCCTCGCAAGTACACGATTGGGGAATATGGCCCGACCACGCCTCATCAGGCCCGCGTCGAGGCCCATCGGGTCCTGGCCGAACGGGCGGCCGGGCGTGACCCTCAGGCTGAGAAGCAGATCGCGAAGCGCCGGATCGCCTCTGAACAGGTGGCAGACCTTGCTGCGGAATTCATCGCTAGGCACGCGTCACAGAACCGGACGGCCGCCGAGACCACCCGCATTCTGGACCGGGAGGTCCTACCCTACTGGGGCTCCTGGACGGTCGCCGAGGTGCGCAAGAGGGACGTCATTGCCCTACTCGACCGTGTTCGCGAGCGAGGCTCACCCATCATGGCCAATCGGGTGCTGGCCGCCGTACGCAAGTTCTTCAACTGGTGCATAGGACGCGGCATCCTAGACATATCACCTTGCGCCGGCATTGCAGTTCCAGCTCGAGAGCAAGCACGTCATCGCACTCTGACAGACTCGGAGCTTGCTGCAGTGCTTGAGGCCGCACGGTCGATCGGCTTTCCATTCGGTTCAATCGTTGAGACACTCATCCTGACAGGACAACGCCGAGATGAGGTTGGACGGATGACTCGGGAGGATCTGGATCTTGAGCGACAGATTTGGTTGGTTCCGGGCGAGCACGCTAAAAACGGGAAACCACACATCGTGCACTTGAACCAGCCCTGCCTTTCAGTTCTGAGGAGCATTCCCCAAACAGGAGACTTAGTCTTCTCAGTCAATGGCAAGGTCGTCTTCCAAGGTTTCTCGAAGGCCAAGAGACGCTTGGATCAGATATCCGGGGTGGAAGACTGGACTTTGCATGATCTGCGGCGCACTGTTGTCTCCGGTATGGCTCGACTCGGAGTAGCACCTCACGTTGCTGACAAAATCCTCAACCACCAGACCGGAACCATCTCAGGGGTTGCTGCCGTGTACCAGCGGCATGAGTTCATTTCAGAGCGCAGAGATGCCCTTCATCTTTGGGGAAGACACGTCGCAGGGCTTTTCCCAAAAGCAGTAGCAGCATGACTTTCAACCAAATATCGTAGTTTCGGCTCCCACTCTCAACGCCTAATCCGTTGTCATCCATGGCCATCTATTCGGGTCGTCCTGGTCACCCCGATATTGACCCTAACAAAGCGAACCGTCAGCGTTTTGGGCACAGCCATTAGATACAACAATTCATAACACGGCAGAAATTTCGAGAGGCCTGAGTCAAAGGTTCTAATCGTATTGTGCGTGCTTATTGCGGCTGGGACGAGCTACGCCCCCCTTCGGATAACGAGGCTGCATCGTTTCCTCGTAGGCCTTTTCGACCCACGTCTGGATGACTCGATCTGCTTCGGACAATGATAGGATGGTGGGCCATTCTGGAGGCTGTCGCCAACCTCTACCCCAAGTGCTCCGTTCTCCAAGTAACTTATCTAAAGCCTCGCAAGCGCCAAGCTCCCTATCGCCCAGTTGATACAATCCTTCCTTAGCGAGCATTAGTTTAACGGTGAATGGGTACACAAAGGCAGCTATCACAAGATGCTGCCAATCCTTCCAGTTCTGACTGAATTTCGGGCGATTGCCTCGATGAGCCATCGAACTGCGCGCTTCGTAAAGCTCTTTCATCCACTTCCGATGCAGTGGCCAGTTCTGCTGCGCGCCAGCGAATTTCGGATCGTTATCGGGTTTGATCCTACCCTTCGTATCGGAAATCGTCTGTCCGGTGAAAGGCTCCCATACAGTTGCGAAGGTCCTCGCTAAGGCATGTGCAGTGCCCTCTCCCTGTTCCCGCTTTGGCTCAAGCAGTCTCTCAAAAGCCATTGCGGAAAGCATTATGCAGGTGTCCCAACTAAGCTCAGGCGTCTCCGAGTGACCAAGGAGGAACAGTTCCAAAGACGATGCGATCCGCTCCGAAAGCTCAATTTTGGCGCTTTTGGCCTTATCTAGCGCCTTCGCAAGGCGCACGCCGACTACCCTGCATTCCGTGCCTTCGATTTGAGATGGCCTTTGAAAGACTACATCCTTGAAGCGCGCGCCCCCGACACGTAGCCCGCCATCCCGCCTAGAATAGAACAATCCTATCTTGTCTGAGCCAGCTACAATGTTGTGACCAATGAGATTAAACATCGTAGCGTTGAGGTGCGGACTGCCATGACCATCTAAAAATCGCTGCTCTGCCAAGCAGGCTAAAGCCAGAGTTTCCGCCGCAGTCTGCGCTCGCCTCCACATTCGCTCGGGAACGTTCCAAGCTTGCTGGTGCCGCAACCGGAGAAGGATGGTACATGCCTTGATCGGGTAGCCCTTACGGTCGACATAGAGCCGGAGAACTGATGCAACCGTATCAGCGATGTCCGCAGAGACTACTGCCGCTGGATCGTTGACCGTTATTGGTGAGAACCGAAAACCTCCTACGCTAATAGGTTCGGGTAGCGTTACCCACGGCAAAATGAGTATTTGGCCAGCGCAAGACACTATACTTTACCATCCACCGTTGACAGCCTTTTGCAGAGCAAGACGTACTGTCTCGTGCAGTTGTTGGTCATCCTCTGCGAGCCGTTGCTTGGCCTTTCGTATAAATGCTTCATAGCTATACAACTTTTCAATGCCAGGCTCATCGGTACTGAAACTTGCCCCGAATAACATTAAGGCAAGGCCATCGACCGCGCGCTTATCCTCCAACATTTTTCCTACTTGGCTGCGGCACTCATCATCCCACAACTTAGTATCCATCATGGCGTAAACCTGTTGTAGGCTCCAGTGGCATGGAATGAGCTTCCCAGATAGATGGGCCTGCTGCCACTTTTGTGTCAGTTCAAGTGCGTATTCACTAGTCTGCTCAGCTGTCAGGAACCACTTTTCGCCACCACGTTTCTCTCTACCAAATAGGCCATAGACGAAGATGTGGCGTCGCAACCATTGCGCGGTCAGTTCGCTTTCACCTGCATCGGCAAGTGCTTTGAAAACTGCAGCGCCCTCCGCCCGCAATTCGTTCCTCCGCCTCATAGAGCGGTCAAGCGTTGACGCGAGGCTACGAATAATTTCGTACATCGGCTGGTAGGCAGCTTGCCACTCGCAGTCGGGCTTCCTCACAAATTTGGCGATCCCATGCCAGAATGCGACGTGATCGATAGATGATGCTAGATCCACGTAGACGTCATCAAGACGATCTATCAGATGCTCTAAAGTACCGTCCGAGAATGCCCGCTGAAGCCGTCCTTCGACTTCGAAAGGTGAACCGCTTGTTAGCGCGATAATGTCGTCTCGTGAAACTGCTCCCGGAAGTAGGCCGAGTCGCAAGGTCGTAAGCAACGGCCGACGAAATCTGATCGCATCAGAGTGGTTACTCCGATTCCCAGGATCTTCAGCAAAATACGGGAACAAAAATCCAAGAAGAGCCGTGGTCCCGACATGTCGTTCTGAACTCGGGACGATTTCGCCAATACGGTCCTCGCGAGACTTGGTCCCATCATTGATGTGCCGGAGGATGCCGCGTTCTGAGATGGGATTTTCAACAACAAGGTCGGGTTCCCTCCGAATGCTCTCGCAGGTTCGAGGAGCCTTTATCGATAGGGCGGAGAAACCTAGAAGGTCGATCCAATCGACCTCGCCTTGGAGCATTCCAGCAAGGACATGGTAAGTTCCTACCAGACGTCGGACATCTCGGGGGGTGTCAATGACATCTTCTATTAGGAGCTGAACAAGTTCCCTATAGCGGTCAATTTGATCAAAGGCCTCTGGAATTGATAGTTCCGACGCTAACGTCGCAATCTCAGCATTAAGCAGTCGGGTTATCTCATCGGCAAACGTTATTGGCAACGGCAACTGAAGCTGGACGATCTTCTCAAGGTATGCCCTGCCTCTCTCTTCCCGGTTCTCCGGTGAAGCCCCAGAGCCGAGTGCCTGTACAACTCGGTCGGGATCATAGGCGAGTACGTAGGAAATTCCTGGGAAGTCGGCCACAGATCTCACGAGTTGTGCAACCGTGCGAATTTCATCATCTTCGACGCGGTCTATCTCGTCGATCAGGACCACAATCGGACCTTGGATCGCATCAAGATCGTCTATCAAGCGACGACGTAGGACGTCCAGGCTTTCTTTCTGTGAAAGCGCATCCTTGAGTGAACGCAACCCTCCCGCGAGGATCGTTCCGAAGCCAGGTTTCCAGAGATTGCCTATTGGAGCGAGTTGCGCCCCATAGTCTGCCAAATTCGCTGCTAGCTTCTTGTATTTACCCAGCCGTTTTGCGTCAGCCCTGATGGTGCCGATAAGTTCCCCAAGGAATTCCCCGATAAGGTCGTTACGCCCCGACACAAGCCAGGGATCGAAGCGTACTATTAGAGCATCCTCATATTGGGTTTCGAGGTGATCCTGCAGAAGGTTAAGGATAGATGATTTACCACTGCCCCATGGGCCTGTGACACCGACGACGACACCTGTAGCCTTCCGGGTGGTTGGATTGACCAACGCCGCCGCTAGTCTCCCGATGAAGCGTGAGCGATCTAATCTATCGTCAGGTGTTTTCTGAATAGGCCTCTCAGGATGGGGAGGTGTCGGCGACATATGAAGCTCATCGTTCCTTCTTTGGAGTTCGACATACCACTTATCGATGATGCTTGTCTTCCGCCGCTTGAACTCGTTAAGAATGTGTAAATACCGTCTAAGTACGACGTGGAATGCGACTTCGATTGGCTAGCTGCTTCAAATTCCCAGGCTAGCTCCAACAACCTATCCAGCTCGCAGTCGCTTCCAAAGCTTTCTAATTTTTGGGCGCGCCCAGTCTTCGGAGGGAGCTCCACCTGCACAATTTGCCTCTACGTATGCATCGAGTGCACGTCTCCGAAGATCAGCTTCTGTCTTAGGAGCTGGATTACTCTCATACAAAATTCTAAAGGCTTCCATTAGAAAAGCCTCTGCATCGTACTTGGTAGGAGCTCCACCTCGATTGCGAGCCTGATCGTATACGCTATTCCTACGTTCATAGTCAGCTGAGAGCTTTGCGAGCACTGTGATCTGCTTCCGCGGGACGACCACCTTTCCGGAAAGCTGATACTCAATGTGCTGATCAGTGATGCGCTGCGTTTCGGTGACTTCAACGGTGGGGCGCTCATCCCAGAATTCAGGCGGGAGCGAACTTAGTGAGCCACTCTCGTTCTCAAAATACCCCTGCAACGCGCCTTTGAGCAGCAACTCCCGTAACAGAGTTGGTATACTCTGAGGCAAACGTCTAATCTGATTTTGGGCTGGAGACTCACGAAGCCTTCCCTCGCCCCAACTCCTCTGCCTGTCTGAAGGGGAAGGTTCAAGGATATCCACATGGGAAGTTGATCGGTTCTCCAATATGGGTTCATTCCGCCAAAGCGGTGATGCGTCCGCAAGTTCTTGCGAAGCCTCTCGCAAAGAGATGTAATTCGATGGGGTACGAGACCGGAAGAGTTTCCACATCCTGCAATTATGACTCAAATCCTGTGACGGCTCACCGCGGGGGAACGTCGCGGAAAGGACAGGGCTCCGGAGCACTCAGGGGCCCTCCCCAGACGTCACCGAGTTGTTCCAGGTTCCTCTAGGTTCTTCAAGGACCGCCATCTCAAACGCGGGTACTCCTCAGGGCAGAACGGCAGCTTCTCAGCAGTTCATATCAAGGAGAGTGAGATGGTGAAGGCATATGGCGCCGCGCAAGGTTCTGAGGATTCCCTCACTACTTCACAAGCGGCCAAGTATCTCGGAATGAGCGCCAGCTACCTGGCGAAGGCCAGGATGGACGGCACAGGCCCTCGCTTTATGAAGATCGGCCGCTCAGTTCGATATCGTGCAACAGATCTCGACGATTTTCTGCGCTCGTGTACGCGGAGTTCGACTTCCCAAGGCTGACCTAAATCGCACTGCGCAAGATGGCAACGTCACGTTCTCGTGAAAATTAAAGTGTCTGCGCATAACCATCCATCGCGATCTAACAAGATATACGAACGTATACTTCAGTAAATTAAGATTAGTATTCTTTACTACAGTACCATGCAATGGTATTCACTTGACGTATTCACAATACGAACTATCGTCAATCGTAATACATCTTGGGGAACACCCAGCTATCTTCAGGAGATCATAATGAGCCCTGCCCAGGAGCCATCTTTCCAGGATCTAATTACCGCCCTCACCAATGACAGGACACTCCCGCTGCCGCGGCGGCGCCAGTTGACTTGCTCCGTTCGGAGGATCGCAAAGGCCCTGGATCGCAGGCCTGACGAACTGCCTGCTTCCTGGAGCAGGGTGCGCTCTCGTGTTGAGCAGATCCACCCGGCCGAACTCGGGTGGACTCCTCAGACGGCCGCCAATCACCGCTCCGGCCTACGCAAGGCCCTGCAGTGGTTCCAGCCCAACCCTACGTCTCAGCAGACGGGCAGGACACTTACTCCAGCATGGGCGGCGGTTTGGGCGCACCTCGCGGATGAGACCCTGAAGAAGCGGTTGGGGTCGCTGATCAAGTACTGCTCGGCCCGGGACATTCGGCCTGAGGACGTTGGTGAACCGGTTCTCGATGCCCACATGCGCTACCGAGAGGAGGAAACGCCAGAAGCCTTCGGTGTTTCTGAGCGACGGCAGATCGCCCGGGCATGGAACCGTTGTGCCCAGTCCATCGCAGGCTGGCCCCAGCAGCAACTCATCGTGCCGCCTGACCGGCGCTACAAGGGGCCAGCTTGGACCGACTTTCCCAATAGCCTCCGGGCCGAGGTCGAGGCCTACTTTGATGGTATCACGTGCCATCCGCAGCGGCTTGGAACAGGCAATGCAAGACGTTGCTCGCCCAGAACCATCCAGACCCGGCGGCGGGAGCTCATTGCCTTTGCCGGCAAAGCGGTCTCAATCGGATATTCGATCAAGACCCTCACCTCCCTGTCGGTCCTCCTGGACCCGGCCTTGGTCCGCGATGTGGTCGAGGCGTATTGGGCGGAAGACGGTGAAAAGCCTAAGCGCTACACAGTCGACCTGCCCTGGCGGCTTCTCGTCATTGCCAAGGGAACCCAATGCTTGAAGCCAGAGGCCCTGAGGGAACTGTCGGAGATCCGGTCCGCAGCACAGAAGAAGCAGCCACGTGGCCTGACCGAGAAGAACCGGAGTGTCATCCGATCGGTCAAGTCAACCGATGTCTGGGCGCGGGTCGGAGCGCTGCCGGCGATCCTGATGCGGGAGGCACGGCGGCACAAGGCCAGCAGCCCCTACAAGGCTGCCCTGAAAGCGCAGATCGCTGTTGCAATTGCCATCCTGACGATGGCGCCGGTGCGCATCGGCAATCTCGCAGCAACCAAACTCGATCAGCATCTCGTCCGTGTCGGCGGGCCTAAAGGGCTCTTCTGGCTGCTGTACGAAGCCCATGAGGTGAAGAACCACATGGATCTCGAGTTCACGTTTGATGCTGAACTGACGGCTCTCGTGACCGAATACATCGAGATGCACCGACCGGTCCTACTGCGTGGTTCAAACGAGCGCTGGCTCTTTCCGGGGATGAGAAGGGGACGGTTCAAGGCCCCTCACCTGCTGAGTGCCCAGATCCGCAATATGGTCGAGAAACGTACCGGCCTGAGGATCACGGCCCACCAGTTCCGGCACGTCGCGGCGGCGATGCTGCTCAAGAAGTTTCCTGGCAACTATCCGCTCGTCGCGAAGGTGCTCGGGCACAAGAGTGTGGTGACGTCCGTGAACAGCTACATCGGCCTTGAGACGCTTGAGGCCAATCAGATTTTTGCGGCGCTCGTTCGCGAGAACACGTGCTCTCTTCAGCTGGCATGAGGTGACTGAGATGATCCGTTCGCTCCCCCTCTCCTCCTGGCCAGACGACGACCAGCGGGCCTGGGCTGAGGCGTGCCGTCCGACACAGCGGCTTCGTCTTGGTGGCCGTGCATCGCATATGAAGCCTGTGTCCCAGAACGATCTCGCGCGGCGCTATGGCTATTTCCTCTGGACCTTGATGCAGACAGGGCAGCTCGATTTGGATGCCCCTCGAGGCGCTCAGGTGACTTCGGAGGCCGTGGCGCAATTCATCGCGAGGGTCGAACCTCATTGGAGCAGCGTCACCCGATCTCAGTCCGTGTTCAAACTGCGGCGGATGACCGAGATCTTGGCGCCCGAAAAAGACCTGGTCTGGCTGCGTGCGATCGAGGCGGATCTGCGGTCCGAGGCACGCCCGAAGCGCCGACGCGAGAACGTAACGACCAATGAGCTGCTGCAGGCCGGGGAAGCGCTGTTCCAGGAAGCCGAGAATGCCTCCCACTTCAGTCCGAAGAAACGCGCGTGTCTGGCGCGCAATGGGCTGATGGTGGCCCTGCTCGCAGTCGGCCCCATTCGGCACAAGAACTTTGGCGAATTGACGCTGGGAACCAGCTTCCGCCGTCTTGAGGGTAGCTGGTGGATCATCCTCGAGGCCGAGGACACAAAAGCCGGCCGAGTGGACGAGAGGCAGGTGCCGGAGTATCTCAACCTGCTGGTGGAGCGATATCTCGCCACCTACCGGCCTATTCTGCTGGCCCGACAGGCTGCCACCTCTGACTGTGAAAGGGCGCAGGCCAAAGCCACGCGATTGCTTCTGGACTGCTCATTAGAGGTCATGTCCGGCCCGTTATGGATCGCAGTCACGGGAGAGCCCCTCACCTACTCGGCTGTCGGCGCTGCAATCACCGACACCGTCGAAGCCACAATTGGGGTCCGGCTGAGCCCGCATGCGTTCCGCCGCGCTGTAAGAACAACCGTGACGTATTCTGGCGGGGAGCATCGCGGCCTCACGCGAGGGGTACTGCAGCACAACAGCACGCGTGTCGGGGATGAGCATTACGACAGCGACTCAACCCGGCGAGCAGGCCTCGAGCTGACCGCAATCATACGAGGGCTCACGAAGTAGCTCTCTATGCGTGCTCTGGGGAGCCCCTTCAAGTCAGGACCGAAGCTGCTGATCTAATTGGTCAGTGGAGCGACACCACCGCAGGCCTCTGAGGGAAGGAGGAGCAAGGGAAATTCCCTGCCCTTTCGGACGTCCGCTTTATGCCTCTAACCTGACCAAGGCCTTAGGTCTCAGATGTGCCAGTTTCCGACATTCCCGGGTCGGCCCGGCCTCAGGAGAAGCGGAGATCGACGGGCCGTTCACCGCGCAGTTCCCGCAGCGTCTCGGCGTTGGGGCAGTACCCGCGGTAGGTCAGCGACGCCTGTCCCTGATCGAGGTCCCGTCGGCAGCGGGCGGCAACCGCACATTCCGAGCAGGTCACGCTCATGTCGCGCATCAGCGCGGCCCGCTCGTGCCTGATCCCTTCGGGGTCGAGGGAGAGTACCTGCATCAGCCGCGGCAACTCCTTGCCGGCTTGGGCGCCACGTGCCACGAGGCGGACCACCACGTCCTCCGCCACCCCGATGTCGCGGGCCAGTGCTTCCCTCTGGTCCGGACCGAGGGCATCGAGCTCGTGCGCCCGTGCCCGGTTTGAATGCCATTGCCTGATCGTCTCTGCCAAACCCATGTTCGCCTCCATGCTGCCGGGCGAGGATGCCGGAGGCCACGGGTCCGGACGTTGATCCAGCGCAAGCTCAAGACCGCTTTTCCGGTCTCAAGCGGCCAAGCCCGGGCCGGTGAACACCTTCCAGTAGGCCAGGGCGAAGCCGACGAACGCTCCTGCCCACGCGCCGCCCGCCACATGCAGCAGCGCGTCGCTCCAGGCCGGGTGGATCGCGGCGCAGACCCGCGCGAGCGCGGCCGTGACGAGCAACAGGTAAATTCCCTGCATGGATGCCGTTGCAACGAGCGCCCTCCCCGTATGACCGAGGCTTGCCCGGGACATCACCGCCAAGGTCATGATGCCCATGGCCCCGCCCGTCCAGGCATGGATGCCAGCGCCAGACGGCAACAGCCCTAGGGCCAACAGGCCGACCAGGATGAAGCCGAGCGGCACGAACGCGTAGGCGACATGCAGGATCAGGACGAGGCGGTTACGCCAGGTGCGCTCGCCCGCCCAGCGCGCCAGCCGAACAGCCTGGAGCACGCCAGCGGCAATCAAGGCTGCGCCGGTCACGCTCCAGTCCGGAGCGGCAATCCAGGCCAGGAGCGCGACGCCCGCTGCGATCAAGGAGGCCACGTCGAAGCGTCCGAACGAGGCCGGCAGGCGGCCCGGGTTCTCGCGCACGATCCAGTTGCGGGTGAAGCTCGGGATGATGCGCCCGCCGACCAGCATGATCAGCATCATGGTGGCGGCGATCCCGAGGCGGATGCCGTAGTCGGCGGCGCCGAGGAGATGCGCTTCGACATGGAAGACGATGTTGCCGACGGTGAGCACCCCAAGCGCGATCAGGACCTTGAGGTTGCGCCAGTTCTTCCCTCTGATGATCTCGCGGCCCATGGCGGCCGCGACAAGGACCAGAAATGCGCCGTCGATGACGGCGGCCGCTTCCCAGCCGATCCAGGCGGACGTGGTGACCGCGATCCGGCCCGCCGCCCAGACCAGAACGAGGACGAGCAACGGTCGTCCCTGGAGCGGCATCTGCCCGGTCCAGTTCGGGACAGCCGTCAGCAGGAACCCGGTTATCACGGCAGGAAGGTAGCCGTAGAGCATCTCATGGATGTGCCAGTCGCGTGGCGCGAAGGCCGTCGACAGCTCCAGCTCGCCGTAGAACAGCGGCAGCCAGGCCAGGATCGCGAGGCCGGCATAGAGCGATCCGAAGAGGAAGAATGGCCGGAAGCCGTAGGAGAGAAGCGCGGGGCCCTTGTAATCCCGCAGGCGGGGAATGGGAGCCATTACCGATCTCCTTTCAAGCTCTCGCAGCCGGTCGCGGCTTGGACCGCGCGAAGACATTGGCGCCGCCGCGACGATGCTGCCGCGGCGGCCCATGGGTCATACGTGAGTGTTACTTCGCGGCGGTCTGGGTCGCCGCGAGCTTGTCGAACAGGTTGGTGAAGGCCTGCTTGGCCTTGCCGGGATGCGTGGCGGCCTTCGCCTGGTCCGCGTTCGTCGGCTCACCCACCACGATCATGCCCACCATGCCCATGCCGTAGTGAGGCTTGCACTTGTAGCCGTACACGCCGGGCTTGTCGAAGGTGATGGCGAGTTCCTCGTTGACCTTGCCGACGAACTTCTGCCCACCTTCCGGCAGCATGCCGTCGACGGTCTCGACGTTGTGGCCCTTGTCCGAGGCCACGAACTTCACGGTATCGCCCGGATTGATCTTCACCAGCGCGGGTTCGAACACCATGACGCCTTCGGTGCCCTTGTTGAGCATCTTCACCTCGACCTCGGCGGCGCTGGCCGCACCTGCGAAGCCGAAGGCCGCCACGAGAGCGCCGAGTACGATGATCTTCCGCATGATTGTCTCCTGTTGCTATGCGAAACCCTGAGCCTCTGTCCGAAGCTCTTGAGAGGGTGATACGCCCCGCCGATCCGACCGTACTTGCGCTTGCGCAATGAGTTGGCGCATTTGCCTAGAACCCGATGAGAGACAAGGGACTTGGTTGCGCCACGGCAAACAGGCAGGTACAGGCATCCCGTCGATCCCCTCGGCAGACGGTTGGCCCGTTCGAACGGAACCTGGCGCTCGTCCGTTGTCCCGGCGCGGACCGTTTCAATGAAAGGCAGGTGGATGGCCGGCGTCGATCAATCCCTCGTGGCGGACCTTCCGATGTTCGCCGGCCTTGCGCCGGAGCAGGTCGACCAGTTGCTCCAGGAGGCGCAGTCGGTGCGCTACCCGAAGGGAACGAACGTGTTCCAGCAGGACGG
This sequence comes from Microvirga lupini, assembly GCF_014191055.1. Classification (GTDB taxonomy): domain Bacteria; phylum Pseudomonadota; class Alphaproteobacteria; order Rhizobiales; family Beijerinckiaceae; genus Microvirga; species Microvirga lupini_A. The sequence continues at coordinate 89,195 of NZ_JACHWB010000006.1, read as the reverse complement.
GGATGCCCATTCCTTCTTCATCCTGCTGCACGGCCATCTCAGGGTGTTCAAGCTCACGCCCGACGGGCAGCAGGTCGTGGTCCGCTTCGTCTCGCCCGGCGAGGTGTTCGGCGTCGCCATGGCGATCGGCCGCACGACCTACCCGGCGACGGCGCAGGCGGTGGTGGACAGCATCGCCCTGGTCTGGCCCTCCGCCGCATGGCCCCGCCTCGTGGCGACCCATCCGGGACTGGCGGTCAACACGCTCCAGACCGTGGGCAGCCGGCTCCAGGACGCCCATACCCGTGTGGTGGAGATGTCGACCGAGCAGGTCGAGCGCCGCATTGCCCATGCCGTACTCCGGCTCGTGCGGCAGTCCGGGCGCAAGGTCGAGGCCGGAGTGGAGATCGACTTCCCCATCACGCGCCAGGACATCGCCGAGATGACGGGCGCCACGATGCCCACCGTGAGCCGCGTCCTGAGCGCCTGGGAGAGCCAGGGCCTCGTCGCGGGCGGCCGTCAGCGGATCGTGATCCGGGAGCCGCACAAGCTGTTCCTGCTCGCCGAAGGCTTGCCTGACTGACGGAGCGGCGACCGCCGAACTGCCTTGACTGGTCCCATCACGGCCGCGCCGGACCTGCGATGTCATCGGAGGCGGCAGTCGCCCTGAGTTCGGCCAGGAAGGCCGCACGATCGACCCTGTGCTCGTCGCAGGCGTCGTCGACGGTGTGGAAGCAGGCGATGGGACACCCGACGCAGCGCATCCGGTGATCCAGGAACACGCGGATGGTCGCGGGCCATCGCCGCATGACGTCGTCGACGAGGTGGGTGGATGCGATGGTCATGTGAGCCTCCGGCGGTAACGATCGGACATCAGGTCTAAGCCGCCTCCCCGCATCGGTCCTTGTCCCGGCGCAACGATGCTGTCGGGCGATGCCGGATTTCGCTGCGGTGCTTGCGCCAGGGCAAGGAGCGGCATCGTCCGACGGGCGAAGGTCAGGACCAGCGACGGAGGGAAAGCCATGACCGGACATTCGACGAAGAACCAAGCGCTTGATCCCGACATCCTCGACTGCCTTCTGGAGGTGATGGATCCGGAGGTCGGCCTCAGCGTGGTCGACCTTGGCCTCGTCTACCGGGCAGTGCGCGGCGACGACGGCATCGAGGTAGCGCTCACCCTGACAACAAGGGCCTGCCCGCTCGGCGAGATGATCGTGGAGGACGCGCGCGAACGCCTCTCGCGCCGGTTCCAGGACGTGCCGCAGGTCACCGTGAGCTTGGTGTGGAGCCCGCCCTGGAACCCGGATCGCATCACGGACAGGGGACTCGAGCTTCTGGGCCATTGCCCTCGGGAGAAAGCCTGATGAGCACCCCGACTGCTGCGTCAGCCCCCTCTCCCATTGTCCCCTCGCCGTTGGGTTCACGGACGGGGATGAGAGCCATGCTCCTTTCCTTCGGCATCCTTGCCCTGCTGGGCGGCCTATGGGGCGCGCTGGCACGGCTGGGCTGGGACTTGCCGCACGGCTCCTCCCTTGCAGCCCTGCACGGGCCGCTGATGATCTCAGGGCTGTTCGGAACGCTGATTGGCCTCGAGCGCGCCGTCGCGCTCGATCGTGGCTGGAGCTACGCCGCTCCCGCGTTCTCCGGCCTCGGGACGCTGGCCCTGCTGGCCGGAGTGCCGGAGGCCGTGGGCGCAGGCGCCTACACGATCGCGGCGGCGGTGCTTGCGGGCGGATCCCTGCTGATCACGATCCAGCAGCCTGCGGTGTTCACCGGTGCGCTCCTGTTCGGTGCGCTCGCCTGGCTTGCCGGGAACATCCTTTGGCTGACGGGGCAGCCCGTGCCCGACCTGGTGGGCTGGTGGCTCGCCTTCCTGGTCCTGACCATCGCGGGCGAGCGCCTGGAGCTCAGCCGCCTCATGCCGCAGCGCCGCGGCAGCGAGGCCTTGTTCCTGTTCGCCGTCGGACTGCTCGTCGTCGGCGCCCAGAATAAACTCATGACCGAGAACGGCGCGATCCTGTTCGGCATCGCCCTCATCGTCACCACCCTGTGGCTGCTGCGGCACGACATCGCCCTACGGAACGTCCGCAGGACCGGGCAACCCCGCTTCATGGCGGCCTGCATGCTCGCGGGTTACGCCTGGATGGGTTTTGCGGGTGTCTCGCTGATCGGTTTCCCTCCCGGCGAGAGCAGCTTCGGATACGACGTCGCGCTCCATGCGGTGCTGATCGGGTTCGTGCTCTCGATGGTGTTCGGGCACGCGCTCATCATCCTGCCTGCGGTTGCGCGCGTCGGGCTTCGCTACGCACCCCTCCTCTACCTGCCACTCATGCTGCTGCACCTCTCCGTTGCGCTGCGCGTCGGCGGCGGACTGGCCGGATGGGAAGCGGTACGCCAGGGAAGCGGCATCCTTACGGTCGTCGCCCTCGTGACGTTCGTCGGCGCTCTGGTCATGGCCCGCCGCCGTGACGGGGAGCCTTCCCGCCGCCAAGGCCGCTCGGAAGTGCCGAGCGTTGATCCCGCGGCATAGGAACCTAGGTTCAAGGCGATGGACCGTCGGCGGAACGTGAGGAGCTGGTGCAGGCAGGCGACCGCGCTGGTCGCGGCCCTGTCCCTGATCCTGCACGTCGGCCTCATGGCCCTCGCGACGCAACCACCGTCACTTCCGGCGTTCGGAGGGGCCGACTTCGCGCGGCACGTGCATTATTCCGGCGACGCGAACGGATCGCATCACGACAGGCCCGGGACGACGGCCGGCCATGCGAAGCCGTGCTGCATCCTGAGCCATGTCAACGGCATGCCTGCGCCGCCTGCGGCCAGTCTCCCGATCCCGCCGTACGCCATCCCATCCGTTCCTGACTTCGAGGACCGGTCCCCGTCCGGGGCGGCGCGATCCCTCACGTCCTATCCTGTCGGTGCCCGTGCGCCACCTGCGTTGGCTTGATCGTCAACACCCGACCGATCCCGAACGCAGGACAGAACCATGATCACGATGCTTGCCCGCGGGGCGCTTGCTGCCGCCCTCCTTTCGCTTGCCGTACCCGTACAGGCCCATACCACCCTCGAAACGCAGCAGGCCCCCATCGCCTCGACCTACAAGGCGGTGCTGCGCGTCGGCCACGGCTGCGAGGGAGCCCCGACCCTGAAGCTGCGCGTGCGCATTCCCGAGGGCGTCATCAACGTCAAGCCGATGCCCAAGCCGGGCTGGGAGATGGAGACCGTCAAGGCACCCTACGCGAAGGCGTCCGACTACTACGGCACCGCGATGTCAGAGGGCGTGCGCGAGATCGTCTGGACGGGCAAGCTGCTCGACGAGCACTACGACGAGTTCGTCTTCCGTGCCTATCTGACGGACAGCCTCAAGCCCGACACCATGCTCTACATCCCCGTCGTGCAGGAATGCAGCGGAGGCAAGGCCGACCGCTGGATCGAGATTCCGGCCGAGGGCAAGAGCGCCGACGACTACCAGTATCCGGCACCGGGGCTGAAGCTCCTGCCGGCCAAGGCCACCCACTGACAAGGGAGCGGGGAGCCGTCACGCGGCTCCGCGTACCGCCATGCTCCGGGCCATTCTCATCATGCTCTGGCTGGCGCTCGCAGGGCTGTGGGGCAGCGATGCCGCCCTCGCCCACGCGGCGCTGGTCGAGTCCCATCCCGCAGACGGTGCCGTCGTGGAGGACGTTCCGTCCACCGTCCGCCTGCACTTCAACGAGCCCGTCTCGCCCATCGTCGTCAGCCTGACCGATGCCCGAGGTCAGGTGCATCGCGGCCTTCACGTTGCCGCACGCAACGAGGTGCTGGAGGTGGCCATGCCAGGGGACCTTCCCCGCGGCAGCCATGTCCTGAGCTACCGCGTCGCGTCGGGCGACGGCCATCCGATCGGCGGGTCCATCGTGTTCGCGGTCGGCGCCGCAACGGGACCCGGCACCAAGCCTCCCCTCGGGGGAAACGACGCAGTCCGCCGTGGTCTCTGGCTGGCGCGCGTTGCCCTTTACCTTGGGCTGTTCGCGGGCGTGGGAGGCGCGTTCTTCCTGGCCTGGCCCGCGCCCGGCCTCGAGGCAGGCCGGACCAAGCGCGTCCTGATCGGCTTTGTCGCCTTCGGCGTCCTGGCGGCCGCGACGTCGCTGGGCCTCCAGGGCATCGATGCCCTCGGAGAGACGCCCGCGTCCCTCGGCACCGCCGCAGTGTGGGTGGCCGGGTGGCGGACCGCGTTCGGACCGACGGCCGCGATCGGGGCTGCCGCTCTCCTCCTCGCCGGAACAGGCCTGTACGGACCCACGGGTTGGCGGCGGGGATGCAGCCTTGCCGCCATGGCCGGGGTCGGCCTGTCGCTGGCCTGGAGCGGCCATGCCAGCGCCGCCGCCCCGCAATGGCTCACGCGCCCGGCCGTGTTCCTCCATGCGGTGGGCGTCGCCTACTGGGTCGGGGCGCTGATCCCCCTCGCCTTCGCGGTCCGGCAGGATCCCGCCAACGCGCTTCCGGTCGTCCGCCGGTTCTCCACCGGCGCCCTCGTCGCGGTCGCCCTGCTGACGCTGGCCGGGCTCGTGCTGGCGGTGATCCAGGTCGAGGCGCCCGCGAACCTGACGGAGACGGAGTACGGGCGGGTCCTGATGGCCAAGATGCTCCTCGTGATCATGCTGATCGGTTTGGCGGCACTGAACCGCATGCGGCTGACACCTGCGCTGGCGGTGCCGGGAGGCTCCGGCGGCACGTGGCTGGTCCGCTCCGTCGCCGCCGAGATCGTCGTGTCCGCCTGCATCCTCGGGGTGGTCGGGCTGTGGCGGCTCACCCCGCCGCCGCGGGCGCTGGCAGCGGCTACCGAGGCCGCCGCATCCGCCAGCGTCCACCTGCATTCGCCGCGGGTCATGGCGCAGGTCACCCTGTCGCCCGGGCGGGCCGGGGCCGCGCGGGCGCGGATCGTCGTCGCCTCCGGACGCGCCGAGCCGGTCAGCCCGAAGGAAGTGACCCTCGTCCTGGCCAAGCCGGAGGCCGGGATCGAGGCCATCGCGCGTCCGGCACGTCAGGACGGCCGGCAGGGATGGCTGGTCGTCGGCCTTGTCCTACCGCAGGCCGGCGCCTGGCAGGTCAAGGTCGACATCCTCGTCGACGACTTCGAGAAGGCGAGCCTCGAAGGGAGCATCACGGTCCGCCCCTAAGTCCCGCCGCTAGCGCCGCTGCAATTCCGGAAGGTCGTTCCTCAGCCACGCCAAGCGGGCGATGGCGCGCCCGGCCAGGGCCTGGACCTGATGCAGGGACTTCTCGTCGAGCAGGGCATCCCCGGCCTCGAGGTAGCGGTCGGTGAGGTGCTCGGCCAGGGCCACCGGATCGCTGGACGTTCCCTTCGCAGGCCCTGACGCCCCCATGGCGATGGGCGACCGCCCAAGCTCGTCCGCGTGACTCCTTGCCTCCTCGATGAAGCCTTGGAGACGGGCGCGCTCCTGCGGTGGGGCCTTGGCGGCGAGAGGTTCGAGCAGGTCCGCAAGCCGCCGCTCCAGGGCCGCGGCGTCCGGGCCACCATTCGTGTCCCCTGCCCCGTCGTTCACCTGCCTGCGTTCGGCATGGAAGGCGCTCCGCCGCTCGCGGCGGAGGGTCGCCACGTGTCCCAATTCCTCGTGCGCCATGGCTTCCGCCGCCTGCCGGACCTCGTCGGTCTCCGCATGGGCGGCGACATAGCTCCAGAAGGCGAAGGCCCGCTCCTCGTTGCGCACCGCCATCGAGAGCGCGCGGTAGGCGCTCAGAAGCCGTGGGTGAGCCGTGGCGACGCCTTCGTCGTCGAAGGTCTCGGGAGCCTCCCAGCGGATCCGGGCGGAATCGGGCGCCTGGCCCTTCGTTCGCTCCGACCAATGCACGACGCTGTCGAGGTGGCCCTGCTCGTCGGCCGACAGGCGCTCGAACACCTCCGCCAGTGCGGGATCGCCCTCCTGCCGCATGCGCGCGGCGATCTCGGCATAGCGGGTCGCGGCCTCCTGCTCCATCGCCGCCGCGATCGCGAACAGTTCCTCCAGGGACTTCACGGAACCGCCGGGTTCGGATTTCAGAAGGGACATTGGCACTCTCCGCACGACGCAGGAAATCGGCATGAAGGGTTGACAGGGCAGTCTCGCTTCGGCCAGTTTGACGCAGATCAATGCCCGCCCGAACACCGAATGACATGATCGTTCTGGGCCTCGCGAGATCGATTTCAACAGCCCCGGAAAGATCGCGACCTTCCATCGGAACCAATTCCGGCTGGAGACCGTTAGCGTTTTTCTGTTCAGAAGCACAAGCGCAACTCTGGACGGTCCCCTGGTGGCAAGAACCCATTCGCCCGGTCCCACCCGACATCTTGCGAATACTCGTTTTACGTTTTCTTGGATTGCGGTCCTGCTCGGGGCCATGATGCTTCTCCTCTGGGTGTCTCCCGGCATGGCGGCAGGCCGGGTGCAGGAGTTCCTCCCGAAGGCCCAGCCGGCCGACTTCTTCCCCGGCGCCGATCGGTTCGGCGCGCCGCAGGGCGATCCGCCCCTCGTCCCGGTCCACCAGGGCGACCGCCTTCTCGGCTACGTCTACCTCAACTCCGACATCACGAGCGCCACCGGTTACTCCGGCAAACCGATCCATCTCCTGGTCGGCATCGATCCGAACGGTGTGATCACCGGAATCAAGCTCGTCGACCACAAGGAACCCATCGTCCTCATCGGCATCCCCGAGCGGCGCATCGTCGACGCCATGAACACCCTCATCGGGCGTGACATGAAGCCGATCTCGAGCGGCGCCGAGCGCCCGCCCCAGGTTGACATCGTCAGCGGCGCCACCGTGACGGTGCTCGTGATGGGCGACAGCGTCGTGCGCTCCGCCGTGCGCCTCATCCGCAGCGGCCGTCTCGGGACGGGCGGAGCGCAAGCCGCCGGAGCGGCCACGCCTGCTCCCGCCCCCACGAGGACCGTCGACCTTTCGAGGAGCGAGGTCCGCGATTGGCAGACGCTCCTTGGCGACGGCTCGGTCCGCCGCCTGTCGCTGACCGTCGGCGAGATCAACGAGGCCTATGCCAAGGCGGGCAACAAGGAGGCGGCCAACAACGCCGAAACGGGCGACCCGAACGACACCTTCATCGACATGTACGTCGCCCCCGTGAGCGTGCCCACGATCGGGCGCAGCCTGCTCGGGAACGCCGCCTACGAGCAGCTCAAGGCCCGGCTCAAGCCCGGCCAGCAGGCCATCGTCGTGGCCGGTGACGGCGTCTACTCGTTCAAGGGCTCGGGCTATGTCCGGGGCGGCATCTTCGACCGCATCGAGCTGCTCCAGAACGGCCAGGGAGTCCGCTTCCGCGACCGCAACCACACCCGTCTCGGCGATCTTGCCGCGGAGGGCGCCCCGGCCCTGCGCGAGATCGCCCTGTTCGTGGTGCCCGAGGACTTCGATCTCGACCTCACCGAGCCGTGGCAGATTCAGTTGCTCGTTCAACGCAACGTGGGTGCCCGTGACCGGGCGTTCCTGACCTACACTCTCGAATACACGCTGCCTGACCCGTATCTCCGGATCGAGCAGCCCACCGCGCCGGCACCAACGCCTGCCCCGCCGCCATCGCAGCAGGCCCAGGTTCAAGGTCAGCCCAATGCACCTGTGCAGTCGGCACCGCCTGCCGAGCCGTCGCTGAATGATTCTGACGCGCTCGCGGCCGGGGAGATTGAGGAGCCACTCTGGCTCAAGATCTGGAAGACCAACACCGTTTCCATCGGCATCGCCGCCTTCGCCCTTCTCGTCCTCACCGCCATCTTCTTCTTCCAGGATGCCCTGGTGAAGCGCCCGAAGGTCTATGTCTGGGTGAGGCGTGCCTATCTCACCTTCACGCTGGTGTGGCTCGGCTGGTACGCCAACGCACAGCTCTCGGTCGTTAACGTCCTGACCTTCACCAACTCACTGATCACCAACTTCAACTGGGAGTTCTTCCTCGCCGCGCCGTTGATCTTCATCCTCTGGGCGGCGGTCGCGGCCGGGCTTCTGTTCTGGGGCCGCGGTCCCTTCTGCGGCTGGCTCTGCCCCTTCGGCGCATTGCAGGAACTCACCAATAACATCGCGCAGTGGCTCAAGGTGCCGCAGATTACCGTGCCTTGGGGCCTGCACGAGCGCCTGTGGCCGATCAAGTACATCATCTTCCTCGGTTTGTTCGGGTTGTCGTTCTACTCCGTCGCCCTGGCCGAGGTCTTCGCCGAGGTCGAGCCGTTCAAGACCGCGATCATCCTGAAGTTCGTCCGCGACTGGCCCTTCGTCATCTATGCCCTGACGCTGCTCGCGGCCGGCCTGTTCATCGAACGCTTCTTCTGCCGCTATCTCTGCCCACTCGGTGCCGCACTTGCCATTCCGGGCCGGATCCGCACCTTCGAGTGGCTCAAGCGCTGGCCCGAGTGCGGCTCGCCCTGCCAGCGCTGCGCCAAGGAATGCCCGGTCCAGTCGATCCATCCGGAGGGGCAGATCAACGTCAACGAGTGCATCTACTGCATGCATTGCCAGGAGCTGTACCACGACGACCAGCGCTGCCCGCACATGATCCAGGTCCGCCTCAAGCGCGAGAAGCGCGAAGCCCTTTCGTCCCCGTCCATGCGCCAGAACAAGGACGGCGGCAAGGGACCTGCTAAACCGATCATCACCCACAAGGGCAAGGCTGTCGGCACGCCCACGGACGAGCCGACTACGGCCGACTTCCCGACAACCGCTTCATGACAGAGGAGCCTCCCATGGCAAGCGAAGAGAAGAAGAATGGACTGAGTCGCCGCGACATGCTCGGCACCACGGCTGCGGTCGCGGTGGCCGGAGCGGCAGGCGTGGCGGGCGGAGTTTCACTGAAGGACACGGGCGTGATCACCCCCGCCGAGGCTCAGACGGCCCCCGGTGCTCCGGCCGCGCGGCCCGCCGTCGCCAACAAGTACGAGGTCAAGCCGGGCGAACTCGACGAGTACTACGTGTTCTTCTCCAGCGGCCAGACAGGCGAGGTCCGCATCGTCGGCCTGCCCTCCATGCGCGAGTTGATGCGCGTCCCAGTCTTCAACCGCGACAGCGCCACCGGCTGGGGCCAGACCGACCAGAGCCGCAAGATCCTCACCGAGGGCCTGACGCCGCAGAGCGTCGAGTACCTGAAGGACAAGGGCGGGGTCTATACCGCCGGCGACCTCCACCACCCGCACCTGTCGTTCACCGACGGCACATACGACGGGCGCTACCTCTTCGTGAACGATAAGCTGAACACCCGCGTCGCCCGCATCCGCCTTGACGTCATGAAGTGCGACAAGATCATTCAGCTCCCGAACCAGCACACCGTGCATGGCCTGCGCGTGCAGAAGTACCCGCGCACGGGCTACGTGTTCTGCAACGGCGAGGACCGCGTTCCGATCCCGAACGACGGCAAGATCCTGGACGATCCGAAGCAGTACTCGTCGATCTATACGGCGGTCGACGGCGACACCATGAAGGTCGCCTGGCAGATCAGGGTCGACGGCAACCTTGACAACACCGACGCGGACTACCAGGGCAAGTACTCCTTCGCCACCTGCTACAACTCGGAGGAGGGCGTGACGCTGGCCGAGATGATGGCCAAGGAGCAGGACTGGGTCGTCATTTTCAACCTCAAGCGCATCGAGGAGGCGGTGAAGGCCGGCAAGGCCGAGATGATCGGCGGCGTGCCGGTCCTCGACGGGCGCAAGGGCTCGCCCTATACCCGCTACGTTCCGGTCGCCAACAGCCCGCACGGCATCAACACCGCGCCGGACGGCATCCACTTCGTGGTCAACGGCAAGCTCTCGCCCACCGTCTCGGTGTTCGACGTGCGCAAGCTCGACGACCTGTTCGACGATAGGATCCAGCCGCGCGACGTCATCGTGGCGGAGCCGGAACTCGGCCTCGGTCCGTTGCACACTGCCTATGACGGCAAGGGCAACGCCTACACGACCCTGTTCCTGGACAGCCAGGTGGTGAAGTGGAACATCGACATGGCGATTCGGGCGTTCAAGGGCGAGAAGGTCAATCCGGTCATCCAGAAGCTCGACGTGCATTACCAGCCGGGCCACAACCACACCTCCATGGGCCAGACCAAGGAGGCCGACGGCAAATGGCTGATCTCGCTGAACAAGTTCTCCAAGGACCGCTACCTCAACGTCGGCCCGCTCAAGCCCGAGAACGACCAGCTCATCGACATCTCGGGCGACCGCATGGTGCTCGTGCATGACAGTCCGAGCTTCGCCGAGCCGCACGACGCCACGATTGTCCATCGCTCGAAGATCAATCCGTTGCACACCTGGAAGCGCGACGACCCGTTCTTCGCCGACGCAGTGCAGCAGGCCAAGGCCGATGGCATCACCTTGGAGACGGATTCGCAGGTGGTTCGCGACGGCAACAAGGTGCGGGTCTACATGACCTCGTCGGCACCGGCGTTCGGGCTGGAGAGCTTCCAGGTGAAGCAGGGCGACGAGGTGACAGTGTTCGTGACCAATGTCGACGAGGTCGAGGACCTGACCCACGGCTTCGCGATCGTCAATTACGGCATCAACATGGAGGTTGCGCCCCAGGCCACGGCCTCGGTCACGTTCAAGGCCGACCGGCCCGGCGTGTACTGGTACTTCTGCTCCTGGTTCTGCCATGCGATGCACATGGAGATGAAGGGCCGCATGTTCGTCGAGCCGCAGGCGACCTGACGCCATGATGGCAAATCGTACCATGGTACGTCTGGGACTGGCGACGGCATTCGCCGCCGGTCTCTCCATGCCCGCTTGGGCGGAGCGGATCGCGGTTTCCGTGGGAGACAACCCGCAGGCTGTCGTTGAGGTGGCGGCGGACGGCGACGTGGTTGTGTTCAAGGCCGGCGAGCATCGCGGACCGATCCGTGTCACGCGCAGGGTGACGGTCGAGGGGGAGAAGGGCGCCATCCTGATCGGGCCGGGCCAGGGGAGCGTGGTCACGGTCTCGGCCCCCGGGGCGGTCGTGCGTGGCCTGACCATCCGCGGCTCCGGCACGAACCTGGAGAAGATGGATGCCGGTGTCTTCGTCGAAAAGACGGCCACGGGTGCCTTGGTCGAGAACAACCGGATCGAGGGCAACCTCTACGGCGTCTATCTGCACGGGGCGGAGAACTCGATCGCGCGCGGCAACACCATCGTTGGGATCGAGGAGGGCCGCCTCAACGAGGCCGGCAACGGCATCTCGGTCTGGAACGCCCCGGGAGCCAAGGTGCTCGACAACAGCGTCCGCTTCGGGCGCGACGGCATCTACGTGATCACCAGCAAGCGCAACGTGTTCTCAGGTAACCGCTTCCAGGATGTACGCTTCGCGATCCACTACATGTACACCAACGACAGCGAGATCACGGACAACGTGTCGGTCAACAACGCGGTCGGCTTCGCGATGATGTTCTCGAGCCGCCTGAAGATCACCGGCAACGTCTCCGACGGCGACCGCGACCACGGCTTCCTGTTCAACTACGCGAATGCCTCTCAGATCACCGGCAACACCGTGCTGGGCCGGCTCCAGCCCGCCGAGCGCTGGACCACCGGCGGCACGCGCGGTAAGGACGACAAGGAGCACGGCCTGCCGACGCCGGACGCGGGCGAGGTCGCACAGGGATCCGACGCACGACCCGGTCCCACCAAGTGCGTCTTCATCTACAACGCCAACCAAAACAAGTTCCGCGACAACTGGTTCGAGGGCTGCGAGATCGGCATCCATTTCACCGCCGGGTCCGAGCGCAACGAAATGGTCAATAACGCCTTCATCAGGAACCGAAACCAGGTGAAGTACGTCAGCACGCGCTATCTCGACTGGTCCAAGGACGGGCGCGGCAACTACTGGAGCGACAACCCGGCCTTCGACCTCAACGGCGACGGGCTGGGCGACAGCGCCTACCGCCCGAACGACCTTGTCGACAAGGTGCTCTGGACCGCTCCGCAGGCCAAGGTGCTGATGAACAGCCCCGCCGTGCAGGTGATCCGGTGGGCGCAGGCGCAGTTCCCCGCCCTGCTGCCAGGCGGCGTGGTCGACAGCCATCCCCTCATGGCGCCGCCCGCGCGTCCGAAGACCGTCGCGGAAGGAGGCCGGCCATGACCGGAACGGTGGACATCCGCGACGTCGTGAAGCGCTTCGGCAAGGTGGAAGCCGTGCGCGACGTCTCGTTCAGCCTGCTGGAAGGCGAGACGGTGGCGCTCGTCGGCCACAACGGCGCTGGCAAGACCACCCTCATGAAGCTCATGCTGGGATTGATCCGGCCGACGGGCGGCAGCATCGCGGTGCTCGGCGATGATCCGGCGGCGGGACAGTTTGGGGGACGACGCAGGCTCGGCTACCTGCCCGAGAACGTGTCGTTCAACGCCGCTCTGACAGGGTCCGAAACGCTGGCGTTCTATGCCCGCCTCAAGCGGGAGCCGGGCCAGTCCGTCGCGCCCCTCCTCGATCGTGTCGGCCTCACCCATGCGGCCGACCGCCGTGTGGGCACCTACTCCAAGGGCATGCGCCAGAGGCTTGGTCTCGCGCAGGCGCTCCTGGGCGAGCCGCGGGTTCTGCTCCTTGATGAGCCGACCACCGGCCTCGATCCAGCGCTCCGCCAGAGCTTCTACGAGATCGTCGAGGAGCTGCGCGGGCGAGGCGCGACGGTCCTTCTGTCCTCGCACGCCCTGACCGAGCTCGAGGAGCGGGCCGGGCGCGTCGTCATCATGAACCGCGGGGTGAAGGTCGCCGATGGCACGCTTGACGAGTTGCGCCGCATCGCGCGCCTGCCGACCCGCATCCGCCTCAAGGTCACGGATGCTGGGCTTGCCAACGTGCCGAACTGGCTCGGTCCCGTGGAGGCATGGCGTCGGGTCAACGGCCACATGGTCGAGATCGACGCCTCGCCGGAGAGGAAGATCGAGGTCCTGCGCCGTGCGACCGACGAAGGGGCGCCCGTCGAGGACCTCGACGTAATCCCGCCGACCCTCGACGAACTCTATGCCCACTTCCTCCTGTCTCAGGAGACCGCACGATGAAGAACATCCTGATCGTTGCGCGTAAGGAAATCCAGGAGGGCCTGCGCAACCGCTGGGTTCTTGCCACGACCTTGCTGCTCGCGGGTCTTGCCCTGTCCCTGACCTTCCTTGGCAGCGCGCCCACGGGCACCGTCGGCGTGCGTGCGCTCGACGTGGTGATCGTCAGCCTGTCCAGCCTCACCATCTTCCTGCTGCCGCTGATCGCCCTGCTGATCTCGCACGATGCCATCGTGGGCGAGATGGAGCGCGGCACCATGTTGCTGCTCCTGAGCTATCCGGTCGGGCGCTGGCAGGTGCTGCTCGGCAAGTTCGTCGGGCACCTGTCCATCCTGGCCTTCGCGACGCTGCTGGGCTATGGCGCGGCGGCGGGCGCTTTGGCCGCGACGGGTGCGGAGATCGACGCCCAGAGCTGGACCGCCTTTGCCACCATGATCGGCTCCTCGATCCTGCTCGGCGCCGCGTTCATTGCGGTGGGCTACCTGGTCAGCGCGCTGGTACGGGACCGCGGCACAGCAGCCGGCATCGCCATCGGCATCTGGCTGGTGTTCGTGCTGATCTACGACATGGCCCTGCTCGGGCTGCTCGTGGTCGACCAGGGGCAGGTTCTCTCGGGTGGCTTGCTCAACACCCTGCTCCTCGTCAACCCCGCCGACGCCTACCGCCTGTTCAACCTGACCGGATCCGCAGGGGTCAGCGCATTCTCCGGCATGGCCGGGGTGGCGCAGACCGCGACCTTGAACCCCTCCACCCTCCTCGCCGCGCTCGCCGCCTGGGCCCTCGTGCCGCTCGCGCTTGCCGCACTGGCCTTCTCCAGGAGAGAGCTATGAGAAAGACCTTCCTTCTCGCCGCCTTCGCGGGCGCGCTCGCGCTTGCCGGGTGCAACGACGAGAAGACCGCGGAAGCCCCGCCACCCCCACAGGAGATGACGGCCGCCGCCATCGGCCACTACTGCGGCATGAACGTAATGGAACACACCGGACCGAAGGGGCAGATCATCCTGGCCAGCCGCAAGGAGCCGGTGTGGTTCTCGTCGGCGCGGGACGCGATCTCCTTCACGATGCTGCCGGAGGAGCCAAAGGACATTCGGGCGATCTACGTGTCGGACATGGCCAAGGCCCCGGACTGGGACAAGCCCGGGACGACGAACTGGGTCGATGCGAGGCAGGCCACGTTCGTGATCGGCAGCCGCATGAAGGGCGGCATGGGCGGCGACGAGGCGGTGCCGTTCTCCGACAAGGCAGCCGCGGAGAAGTTCGCGGCCGAGAACGGCGGCAAGGTCGTCGCCTTCGCGGAGGTGCCGAAGGACTATGTGCTGGGCGCGACCGCCGAGATGACGGGCGCCGTCGGGGAGAACCCAGGTTCGGATGGGCAGCATGACGGCCATGGAGCCCCTGCCGCGACGAAGGACGGTCACGCTCACTAGGAAACCACGATGTCCCCTCACCTCTCCCGCAGGCGCTTCATCGGGGTTACGGCCGCTGCGGCGGGCCTGGGCCTCGTGCCGTTCGGACTTGCGGCAATGGCCGACGCCCACCTCGTGACCTGGCACGGCCAGGCAATGGGCGCGGTGGCCACGCTGCAAGTGCATCACCATGACCGTGCCGTCGCCGTGCGCCTGGTCGAGCGCTCCCTCGCGGAGGTGCGCCGCCTGGAGGCGGTGTTCAGCCTCTACCGCGAGGACGCCGCCCTGGTGGCGCTGAACCGGCACGGCATCCTGGTCGCCCCGCCGCCAGACCTGGTCGCGCTCCTCGCCGAATGCCGCCGCTGCTGGGAGCTGACGCAGGGTGCCTTCGATCCGACGGTGCAGGCGCTGTGGACGCTGTACCGGGATCACTTCTCCAGGCCTGATGCCGATCCTTCAGGACCGCCCGCCCCTGCGCTCCGCGAGGCACTGGATCGGGTAGGCTTCGGCCCCGTGGCGTTCGACGCGAACAGGATCGTCCTTCCCCGGCGCGGCATGGGCCTGACGCTGAACGGCATCGCCCAAGGCTACGTCACTGACCGGGTCGTGGACATCCTGCGCGCGGGGGGCATTGAAAGCAGCCTCGTCGACATGGGCGAGCCGCGGGCGGTGGGCTCGCGCCCCTCGGGCGAGCCATGGCGCGTCGGGGTTGCCGATCCGGAGCATCCGGAGTTGGTCGGTGACGTCCTCGAGGCAACTGACCGAGCCGTCGCGACTTCCGGGGCTTACGGCTTCCATTTTGATCGGGACGGCCGTTTCAACCACCTGTTGGATCCTCGGACGGGCACATCGGGCCGCCTGTACCGCAGCGTGACCGTCTTGCTGCCGACGGCGACAGCCGCTGATGCGTTGTCGACCGCGTTCAGCCTGCTTCCTCCCGAGGACATCAGGCACACCATCCAGCGGCTTGGCGAAGGGCAGGTCCACCTGCTCACGGTATCGGGGGACGCCGTCATGCTCCAGGCCTGATCCCGCAGCGGGCCAGGAACCGGGCCCGCTGCGGGATCATTGACCACCCACCCCAACGGCAGGAGATTCGACGATGAAGGCACACCTCACGGCCACCGCACTCTGTACCCTGCTCATGGCCCTACCGGCTGCGGCCCAGCAGGAGCAGCCCCGCTCCACGACGCCGTCTCAGGCCGAGCAAACGCCTACCAGCAACCCTATGGCGGATCCACACAAGGACGGCGGCAGGCCCGAGAGCCACGGCGGAACCGTCCATGCGCCCCAGGCCAACGCGGCCACACCGCTTCCGGCTGACATGAAGCCGACTGCCGAGAGCCTCGCCCGCAACGCGGTCACGGCGCAGCAGTACGGCAACCTCGCCTCCAAGCGCCACACGAGCGGCGCCGTGCACGATCTCGGCGACAGGATGGTGCTCACGAACAGCCGGATCAACCGGGCCCTGACCGCGACGGCGCCCGAGCTCGGCAACGTGCAGATCCCGGAGAAGGAGCGCGGCACCTTCGACAGCCTGGCCCGTGATGCCGACGAGACGCAGTTCGGGGCTAATGTCGCGCAGTGGGTCGTGCAGTCCTATCCGCAGGCGATCGGCGACCTGGAGAAGCTGGGTCAGCAGGGCCAGTTCGCCGAGCTCGCATCCACGGCTGTCCCTGAGATGAAGGACCAGCTCTCGGAGGCGCAAAGGATCCTACAGAGCGCGAGCGTGTCACCGAACGGGCAGCCGACCGCGACAGGCACCGTCACCGACCCGAAGAAGAAGTCGGACTGACCCCGTCCCCCTCCCGGGTTCAGGTGTCGGATCCGGCCCGGGATGCCTCCATCGATCCCAGGGTCCGACCAGCCAGCAAGGAGCCGTCCATGCGTTTCGCCCTCATCCTCCCCCTCGCCCTGGCCTTCGGCCCGTCGCTCGCCCAGGCCCAGGATGCCGCCAACGGCGAGAAGGTGTTCGCCCAGTGCCGCGCCTGCCACCAGATCGGCCCGACCGCCAAGAACGGGGTCGGCCCCGTACTCAACGGCGTCATTGGCCGCAAGGCCGGAACGGTCGAGGGCTACAACTACTCGCCCGCCAACAAGAACTCCGGCCTGACCTGGGACGAGGCGACGTTCACCGATTACATCAAGGATCCCAAGGCCAAGGTGCCCGGCACCAAGATGGTCTACGCGGGCCTCAAGGACGAGAAGCGCATCGCTGACCTGATCGCCTACCTCAAGCAGTTCGATGCCGCCGGCCAGAAGGCCGCGGCAGCCGAAGGCGCGATCACCGTAGCCGGCCACTGAACCGTGTCCGCCGCGTCGCACTCGCCCCCGTCCTGGAGTTGCCCATGCTCACCGCCGCCGACGTCATGACCACCGTCGTTACCGCGTCTCCCGAGACCCCGGTCCCCGCGGTCGCCCGCCTCCTCCACGAGCGCAGCATCAGCGGCGTGCCCGTGGAGGATGCGGGCGGGAAGGTGGTCGGCATCGTGAGCGAGGGCGACTTGATCGGGCACGCCGCGGCCATCGGCGAGCAGCGCCGCTCCTGGTGGCTGCGGCTGCTCACCGGCGAGGACGCCCTGGCCCGCGACTACGCCAAGACCCACGGCCGGAACGTCCGGGACGGCATGCCCCCCGGGTGATCACCGTACCGGAGACCGCGTCCCTGGCCGACATCGCCCGGCTCATGGAGCAGCACGGGATCAGGCGCGTGCCCGTGGTGCGGGACGGACGGCTGGTGGGCATCGTCTCGCGCGGCAACCTGCTACATGCCTTGACCGCCGCCGACGTGTCGAAGGACGTGAACGCCGACGACCGGACGATCCGGGAGCGGCTCACTGCCGAGTTGAAGGCCCAGCCCTGGGCGCACCTGCTGACCAAGAACATCGTCGTGGAGAACGGCGTTGTGCATCTGTTCGGCTTCGTGCGCCGCGAGGAGGAGCGCCGGGCCCTGCGGATCGCGGCCGAGAACATGCCCGGCGTGACCGCGGCGGTGAAGGATCACCTCATGCGTCACGAGCCGAGTGGCGGCATCTGAGCCATCCGCCGCCCGGCGTTAGCACGCCTGCTGCCGAAAGCCACGGCCCACTTGCGCGAACGCCGAACGGGAGGCTGTCCGTTCACGGGTTGCCCCGTGGTCGTGTCCTGGTCCGGGCCGCAGCCAGGGCGGCCCGGATGTGGTCCAGCAGCGCATCGTCCTCAAGCGGCTTCTCGAGCACCTCCATGATGTCCGGATGGACACCGCATTCCGCCACACCGCGCGCCGACCCCGACGTGATCAGGATGACCGGACAGTGCTGGTGACGCTCCTCGAGCCGCTCCACCAGCTCGATCCCGTTCATCCCCGGCATGTTGCAGTCGATCACCAGGCAGCCGCACGAGGCAAGGTCCGGGTCCGCCAGGAGTTCGGCTCCACCGCCATAGGTACGGACGGTCAACCCCTCCATCTCGAGCGCGAACCTCAGCGACTCGCGCACGGCAAGGTCGTCGTCCACCACCAGGACGCATTCGGCGATTCCGGGCATGCCTCCCTGCCTCCGTTCGGCACGGGTGTCCGCAGGATGCGGTCCGCTGCCGGAGAACCATGGCGAAGATGACCCATGGGCTCCAGTCAGGTATTGTCCTTAAGGGAGCGCGGCGGATATCCAGTTCTTGCGTTGGATCAAGGATGCTTACCCGGAAACCGGCTATCACGCACGGTTTGCGGTAGACTTTGACCGGTCGCCGGAATTCGCGGATGCGTTTCGGGGTACTCGGGCGGTTCCTGTCGCAGCTCCGCGAGGGCTCCGGTCCCGATCGCCAGATGGGGATGGATGGCATCAAGGGAGGCTCGCATGATGACGATGCCCGCGATCATGGCTGATGAACTCGGCAAGCACCTCGCGGAAGACTTCCGTCGGCTGTTCGGAGCCGCGCACCGGGATGAGGCCGAGCGGCTCGACGGCATCGCGCGGGTGGCGCTGGAATGCCTCGGTAAGAGCGATGCCCTCTACCACAACGTCGAGCACACCTTCCTGGTCACCCAGGTGGGTCGGGATATCCTCCGCGGGCGCATGCTGACCGAGCGCCTCGAGTCTGAGGACTACTCGCACCTGATCGTCGCCTGCCTGCTGCACGACATCGGCTATGTCAGGGGCATCCTCAAGGGCCACGGCAAGGACAACTTCGTCGTCGATGCGGAAGGCCGGACCGTCACCCTGGAACGCGGCGCGTCGGATGCGGCGCTTGCACCCTACCATGTCGATCGGTCCAGGCTCTTCGTCATGGAGCGGCTGGGGGCATCGCCGACGATCGATGCCGAGCGGGTGGCGCGGGCGATCGAGTTCACCCGCTTCCCCACTTGCCAGCCTTCGGTGGAGGCACCCAAGGATCGCGAGGGGCGGCTGGTCCAGGCCGCCGACCTGATCGGCCAGCTTGGCGATCCGCTGTACCTGAAGAAGGCCAACGCGCTGTTCTACGAATTTCAGGAGATCGGGCTGAACCGCCAGCTCGGCTATGCCTCCCCGGCTGACCTTGTCGAGCGCTATCCCGACTTCTACTGGACCCGCATCTCGCCACACCTGGAGGAAGCCGTCGGCTATCTGAACGTCACGGCGTCAGGTCGGCAGTGGATCGCCAACCTGCACAGCCATGTATTCTGCGCCGAGCACGCCTTCGCCCTCATGGGGCCGCAGCGGCAGTGATTTTCTGCGGACACGTGTCTCGAGGAGCAGGCTCCTGCCAGACGGTCCATTAGGTAATGATTGCCGCTCCGAGGGCACCGACGCCTTAAGCCGCGCCCCCACAAGTGCCGTACGAGTATCTCCAGCCCGAGCCGATCCAGCAGCGTCCGGTGAAGAAGGCGCGGCTGGCCTCGACCGCGAACAGCGTGACGAGGGCAAGCGCCGTTGCCGTCGCGAACCGCACGCCACCGAGCCACGGAAGCAGATAGGCGAGCAGCGGAACGGGATCTGCCGGGGCAAATCCGAGAAAGGTCACGAGGCCATGGCCGGCTGCGGCGACCATGGTCGCTATGGCGCCGTTCTGCACGTCCGAGCGGCGCGACAGGAGATTGCTGCCGCCCATGGTTCACGGGATCGTGTCGAGTATAGCAGCCTTCCGCTCGATTGGTTCGGGCTGGATCAAGGCCGAAGGCGGCCAAGCCGTCCGGAATGCGTGCGCCTTGTGTCCTCAAGGCCAGCCGCCGAGAGTGCCAGACAAACTGAGTCCAAGCCACGAAGGCTATGGCCCTCCACGCGGCGCACGCTCGGTTCTCGACGAGCGGCCCTGTCCTCTCTCCCGTTCCGGGTCGAGTCCGTCTGTCGGTGGAAGCCTTCTCGCCGTGATGCCAACGGGACTTGGACAGCTTCTGATCGGGACGGCCAGCTAAGGGATTTCCCTGAGTTGGGTGGATCCACGGATAGGCTCATGCTCCTCGCGGCGCGGAGTTCTCGCACTATGGAGTTCCAACATGATGGAGCGCCTCGCGACGAGGTGGTCCTGTACCAGACCATGCTAGAACCAAATAGCCTCCCAGATTGTCATTGCATTGGAGACAATTGATGTACGCTTGACGTCTCGCCGATAGCTTCCGATTGTGGAAGCTTAAGCAACCGACTCGAAACATGACAACATCGTCCGTAGTCGCGCAGACTTAATGATAACCCCGAGGGCGCGAATGCTTCACGTCCACAACGAGAGATCGGCATGGTTCAGCAGCTAACCTCCGGCGAACGCCAGAACGCCCTGATCATCCTCCTTTGCGTCTTCGTCGCGGGCTTGGCCATGGCCGCAGCCGGAGGCTCCGATCCGCTTGGCATGCACGGGGTCATCGTCATGCTCTTCGGCGCGAGCCTCGGCGCCCTCGTCATGCGTTCGTACTACGATCGCCAGCCGGACCCGGACCGCCTCTCCCACTACTACGACGATCCGATCAAGGCCGGGGTCGCCCTGACGCTGGCCTGGGCAATCTTCGGCATGTTCATGGGGGTATGGACCGCTGCCCAACTGGCCTGGCCGGACCTTTCCTTCGATGCGGGCTGGTCGACCTTCGGACGCCTGCGCCCGACGCACACGACGGGCGTGATCTTCGGCTTTGGTGGCAATGCCCTGATCGCCACCTCCTTCCATGTCGTGCAGCGCACCTCCCGCGCCCGCCTGGCGGGCCAGGTCAGTCCCTGGTTTGTGCTGCTCGGCTTCAACCTGTTCTGCATCCTCGCCGTCACCGGCTACTTCATGGGCGTGACCCAGTCGAAGGAGTACGCGGAAGCCGAATGGTACGCCGACCTTTGGCTGGTCGTGGTGTGGGTCACCTACTTCGTGCTCTTCCTGCGCACCATCGCCCGGCGCAAGGAGCCGCACATCTACGTCGCCAACTGGTACTACATGGCGTTCATCGTCGTGGTGGCGATCCTCCACATCGTCAACAACCTCGCCCTGCCGATCTCGTTCGGCCAGGCCAAGAGCTACACGATCTGGGCGGGTGTCCAGGACTCGATGGTGCAGTGGTGGTACGGCCACAATGCTGTGGCCTTCTTCCTCACCGCCGGCTTCCTGGCGATGCTCTATTACTACCTCCCGGTCCGGGCGCAGCGCCCGATCTTCTCCTATAGGCTGTCGATCCTCAGCTTCTGGGGCATCACCTTCTTCTACATGTGGGCCGGGTCGCACCACCTGCACTACACCGCCCTGCCCCACTGGGTGCAGAACCTCGGCATGACCTTCTCGGTGATGCTGCTCGTCCCCTCCTGGGCCTCGGCCGGCAACGCCCTGCTCACCCTCAACGGCGCCTGGCACCGGGTCCGCGACGACGCCACGCTGCGGTTCATCTTCGTGGCCGCGGTGTTCTATGGGCTGTCGACCTTCGAGGGTTCCTTCATGGCGATCCGGCCCGTGAACGCGCTCTCCCACTACACCGACTGGACCGTCGGCCACGTCCACGCGGGAGCGCTGGGCTGGGTAGCGTTCATCACCTTCGGCTCGATCTACACCCTGGTGCCCTCGCTCTGGAAGCGCGAGCGGATGTATTCGCCGGCATTGGTCGAGGTCCACTTCTGGCTCG
The DNA here is from genome assembly GCF_014191055.1 of Microvirga lupini. GTDB lineage: Bacteria > Pseudomonadota > Alphaproteobacteria > Rhizobiales > Beijerinckiaceae > Microvirga > Microvirga lupini_A. The sequence continues at coordinate 67,792 of NZ_JACHWB010000006.1, read as the reverse complement.
CGGTGGCGGGCACCCTCATCTACGTCTTCTCGATGTGGAACTCGGGCATCCTCCAAGGCCTGATGTGGCGCACCTACACGCAGGAGGGCACGCTCGCGTACTCCTTCCTCGACTCGCTCGTCGCCATGTATCCGTACTACATCGCGCGCGCCTGCGGCGGGCTGCTCTTCCTGCTCGGCGCCATCGTCGCCGCCTACAACATCTGGATGACCGTGCGCGCCGTTCCGGCCTCCGCCGCCGAGAGGCAGTCGGACGTCCCTGATACTGGACTGGCGCCCGGCGCCGCAGCAACCCCGGCGGAGTGAGATCATGGCCGAACTGTTCCATCGCAAGCTCGAGCGCACCGCCATCGGCTTCGTCGTCGCGATCATCGCGGCCGCCAGCGTCGGCGGCATCGTCGAGATCGCGCCGCTCTTCACCATCCACACGACCGTCGAGGAGGCGCCGGACATGCGTGTCTACACGCCGCTGGAGCTGGCGGGGCGCAACATCTACATCCGCGAGGGCTGCTACGCCTGCCACAGCCAGATGATCCGCACCCTGCGCGACGAGGTCGAACGCTATGGCCCCTACTCGCTCGCCGTGGAGTCCAAGTACGACCGCCCGATGCTGTGGGGCTCGAAGCGCACCGGGCCGGACCTCGCCCGCGTCGGCGGCAAGTACTCCGACTTCTGGCACGTCGCACACCTTAACAACCCGCGCGACGTGGTCCCGGAGTCCAACATGCCGGCCTACCGCTTCCTCGCCCGGACGGCCCTGGACACGGGCGATCTCCAGCGGCACCTCCGGGCACAACAGGCGCTCGGCGTGCCGTACACCGACGCGATGATTGCCAATGCCGCCTCCGACGCCTTCGGGCAGGCCGCGCCCGACAGCCCGTTCGCGGCCGGGGTGACCGAACGCTATGGCGAGAAGACCCAGGTCAGCGCCTTCGACGGCGTGGTCACGCAGCTCACCGAGATGGACGCGCTGGTCGCCTATCTCCAGGTGCTCGGACGTCTGACCGACGCCGCCTACTCGAACACGGCCGCCCCGGAACAGGCGCCCGATCCCACCAATTGACGAAGGCGAAGGAGGACGGCTGATGGACATCGATCACGACACCCTCGTCGGCTTCGCCAAGAGCTGGGGTCTCTTCTACTTCATCGCGTTCAGCGTCTGCGTGATGATCTACGCGTTCTGGCCCTCGAACCGGAAGAAGTTCGACGACGCCAAGCGCAACATTCTCGATAGGGACGACAGGCCATGGCAGTAGAGGAACGCGATCCGGTCAGCGGTCAGAAGACCACCGGGCACGAGTGGAACGGCATCAAGGAGCTCGACACCGCCGTGCCGCGCGGCGTGCTGATGTTCCTCGTCGTCACGCACGTATGGGCCGTGCTCTGGTGGCTCCTGATGCCGACGTGGCCGATGGTCACGACCTATACCAAGGGCATCCTGGGCATCGACCAGCGCCAGATCGTGGAGCAGGACCTCACTGCGGCCCAGTCCCAGCGGGCGTCCTGGCTGAAGTCCATCGAGACGCAGGACTACGCGCAGATCCAGTCCGACGAGAACCTGATGAGGGTCGTCCGCTCGACGGGGCGCCAGCTCTTCGGCGACAACTGCGCCGCGTGCCACGGGGCCGACGGCAAGGGCCGCGCCAACTATCCCGACCTGACGGATAACGACTGGCTCTGGGGCGGTGAGGTGGAGCAGATCGCCGAGACGATGCGTCTGGGCATCAACTCGCGGCACCAGAACACCCGGGTCGCGCAGATGCCGGCCTTCGGACGCGACGCGATGCTCGACCGGACCCAGGTCGCGAACGTCGCGACCTACGTGCAATCCCTTTCCAATCCGGCAGTGACCACCCCGCAGAACGGCCCCCAGGTCCAGGCCGGGCGGGAAATCTTCCTCACGACATGCGCTGCCTGCCACGGCGAGGACGGCAAGGGCAACCGGGAGGTCGGCGCCCCCAACCTGACCGACCAGTTCTGGGTTTACGGCGGCGACATGCAGACCCTGATCAACACAATCCACGGCGGGCGGCAGGGGCACATGCCGACCTGGGACGAGCGCCTGACCCCGGCAGAGATCAAGATCCTGGCGCTCTACGTCAACTCCCTGGGAGCCGTGAAGCCATGACGGAAGCCAACGCACTGAAGCGGACGAGGTGGCCCCTTGTGGCCTGGAGCCTGGCGGCGGCCGTAGTGCTCATCGTGGCGGTCGCCAACGCGCACCTCGTCTACGTCGCGGTGGCCTCGCAGCCCGACTGCGTCGCCCACCTGAAGCAGGCCGGCTCCAGGGAAGGCGCCTTCAGAGCGGCGAAGCCAGCCTGCTGATGATGTTCGAGTGATGCGCGATTTCGGGGAAGACAGATGAGTGAAACGGACAGATCCTACGGCTTGCTGACCCAGACCTCCGGCATCGAGGAGACGCGCAACCCGTCCCTGCAACGCCATCTCCCGGCGCAGGCGGCGCTCGACTGGCTGAAGGCGGGCTGGCGCGACCTGATGGTCCGGCCCGGCCTTAGCATCGCCTACGGCGTGGCGGTCTTCACCGTCACGCTCTTCCTCGCCTGGTCGCTGTTCGCCTCGGGGCGGGACTACATCCTGTTCCCCGCCATCGCCGGGTACCTGATCGTCGCTCCCGTCCTGGCCATCGGTCTCTACGAGAAGAGCCGTGCCCTGGAGGCCGGGGATAACCCGACGCTGCGCACCATGCTGCTCGTGCGGCCCAGGGCCGGGGCGCAGATCTTCTATACCGGGCTGCTGCTCTGCCTGCTGATGCTCCTCTGGAACCGGGCCGCGGTCCTGGTCTACGCTCTGTTCTTCGGCGTGCGTCCCTTCCCGGGACTCGACGGGATCGTCGCGATGCTTCTCACGACCCCGGTCGGCTGGGCCATGCTGGTCGTGGGAACGCTCGTCGGCGGCCTGTTCGCTGCCTTCGGGTTCGCGATCAGCGTGTTCTCGATCCCCATGCTGCTCGACCGGCGCACCGATGCCCTGACGGCCATGGGCACGAGCATGGCCATGGTGTGGAACAACCTCACCCCGACGATTGCATGGGGTACCGTCGTGATGGCGCTATTCGCGGCCAGCGCCATGACGGGCTTCCTCGGCCTCATCGTCATCTTCCCGCTGCTGGGCCATGCCACCTGGCACGCCTACCGGGCCATGCGCTAATGCGGACCCGGCAAGACCGACACGGCGACGGACGGCCATGACCTGTTGCGCACCCATCGACGTGCAGGCAGCGCTAGGGGACGCCGGGCAACCCGGCTCCTCGCTGGCGGAGATCAGGCTCGCCAGCCGTGATCTCGGCGGCGGCACGCGCCAGACCGACCTGTCGGTGCCCAGGGTTCATTGCGCCGCCTGCATCGCAGCGGTCGAGCGGACGCTGAGGAAGCTGCCCGGCGTCGTGGCGGCACGGGTCAACCTCTCCATGAAGAGGGTCGCCGTCACCTGGCGCACCGACGATGGTATGCCTCCCGACTTGATCACCACGTTGCGCGGCATCGGCTACGAGGCGCACCTGTTCGCGCTCGACCAGGACGCAAAGGATCCAGAGCTCGCGCGTCTGATCAAGGCTCTCGCGTTAGCGGGCTTCTGCGCGATGAACATCATGATGCTGTCGGTCTCGGTCTGGTCGGGAGCCGACGCCGACTCACGGCAAGCGTTCCATTTCATCTCCGCTCTTCTCGCCCTCCCCGCCCTCATCTACTCCGGCCGGGTCTTCTATGCCTCGGCATGGTCGGCGCTGCGGCACGGACGCACCAACATGGACGTGCCGATCTCCATCGGCGTGACGCTCGCCTTTGCGCTCAGCCTCTACGATACGGTCCACAACGCACCGCATGCCTACTTCGACGCCGCGACCTCCCTGCTTTTCTTCCTGCTCATCGGGCGCACGCTCGATCATATGATGCGCGAGAAGGCTCGCTCCGCTGTGGCAGGCCTTGCAAGGCTTGCTCCCGCTGGCGCCACCGTCATCCACGACGGTCGGCCGCTCTATGTCCCGGTGTCTGAGATCGAGCCCGGTGCGTCCTTGCTGATCGTCGCCGGAGAGCGGGTCCCGGTCGACGGCTTGGTCACGCATGGATTATCAGAGGTTGACCGCTCGCTCGTATCCGGCGAATCCGCCCCGGGGCGCGTTGCTCCTGGTGAACCTGTGCAGGCGGGCGTGATGAATCTTACCGGGCCGCTGACGGTTCAAGCGACGGCAAGGGCAGAGGATTCCTTCTTGGCGGAAATGGTCCGCCTGATGGAGGCTGCCGAGGGCGGGCGAGCCCGTTATAGGCGACTGGCTGATCGTGCTTCCGCTCTTTATTCGCCAGTTGTCCATTCCATGGCCCTGCTGTCCTTTCTGGGTTGGCTGCTCCTCACCGGGGACTGGCATGTGTCCATCTCCATCGCCATTGCCGTACTGATCATCACCTGCCCGTGTGCCTTGGGGCTGGCTGTCCCGATCGTGCAGGTCATGGCTGCGCGGCGCCTGTTCGAACGGGGGATCATGGTCAAGGACGGCTCGGCTCTGGAACGCCTCGCCGAAGTCGATTCCGTTGCCTTCGACAAGACCGGCACCCTGACGCTCGGACGCCCCTCCCTCATCAATGCGGGGGAGATTCCACAGTCAGCCATGGAAATCGCGCATGGGATTGCTATTGGGTCACGACATCCGGCAGCACAGGCAGTAGCGGACGCAGCCTCCCGGGGCCCGGAACCGATCATGGCGTTCGATCGCGTCGAGGAGGTGCCCGGCCTTGGCCTCGAGGCCTTCAAGGATGGTGACAGGTATCGGCTTGGCAGGCCGGAATGGGCACTGGAGGGTGGGAGCCCCACGCTTGCCCCCGCCGCGTCTATGTCCTTGCTGGCGAGGAACGGCGAGCTTTTGGCATCTTTCATCTTGGAGGATCACATACGTCCCGACGCAGGGGAAACCGTAGGCGATCTGGTGGGCCATGGCCTAGGGGTGGAGATCCTTTCGGGCGATCGGGACGCAGTGGTCAGCGGTCTGGCTTCAAAACTCGGCATGCGTGACAGCAAGGCCGAACTCCTGCCCGCCGGGAAAGTGAACAGGATCGAGGCTCTTGGAAGGGAGGGCCGGAAGGTCCTGATGGTTGGGGACGGGCTGAACGATGCGCCCGCCCTGTCAGCCGCTCACGTGTCCATGGCACCGGCTACGGCGGCAGACATCGGCCGGAACGCTGCGGACTTCGTGTTCCTGAACGAAAGTCTCTCGGCAGTCACGGACGCCCTCGGGATCTCGCGCCGGTCGCGCCGGTTGATCTTCCAGAACTTCGCCCTGGCTGTCGGCTACAACGCCTTGGCGGTGCCGATTGCAGTACTGGGCTATGTAACGCCGCTCGTTGCGGCCATTGCGATGTCGCTGTCCTCGATCATCGTTGTCGCCAACGCAATGAGGCTGACCACGGGCCGCAGGGTCTCATGACGTCGAGGACCCGAAGAGAGATCGGATGGGTTCCATGTGGTGGTTGATCATCATTGCGCTCGCCATGGGCCTGGCGGGCCTGGCTGCCTTTCTGTGGTCTCTCCGCAACGGGCAGTACGATGATCTCGACGGGGCGGCGGAACGGGTCCTACTCGAAGAGGACCCCGATGTAACAGGAGAGGACCGTCAGGAAACGAGACAATCCCCGCCTCTCCGATCCGCGTTAGCGGATGGCGGAGAAGGCGGGACAGCCCGAAGGAAGAGGTTACGATGATTTTGCTACTGGGAATTTAGCAGTCGGGTGTGGTGCGTAGCCTCTCTGTCACACGAGGGCCATGATCACAGACACCAGCGTCATGCTGAGAGCCACGAGACTTGGCACCATCACCGCGGCGCCCGCAGCAACAGCGAGTACCGTCACCCAGTCAAACGGCCTGTCAACGAAGCGAGCCACAATCCTCTCCCCTTTCCCTACTCCAAATCCAACGGATCCCAAACCGCTTCCGTTCCAGAGGCAACATCGTGGTCGTACTGACTTGGGGTGAAGCTGCTTCAAACGGCAAGACTGGGGCTGGGCCGATGCGCACAGTTCCGACTGTAGCGACCTTCGTACGCGGCGAGGGCTAATAGTAAGCCGTATGTTGCAGACTGATTGAAGTCTTATCCCGTCTGGTCTCCGATGACGTCTCAACTTCGCCGAAGATACGGCCTTGGTGCGCCAAGGCAGACGAACGAAGGTCTGGACCGGGTCAAACTGGGAAGTTCAGGAGTGTCAGGTGAAGGTTTGCTCACGGCGAGAGACCGGACCTTTCAGGCCTCATCATAGGTGGCCCCGCCGAAGATCTACAGATCTAGCCGAAGTGGACACGACGCACGCGCGGAGCGACTCACCTCGGCCTTCCAGCTCGGAGGTTGCTTCGACTTAGGACGCGCTCGAGCCCCGCCCGTTTGAAACGTCTGGCTACCTATTGGCTACCTGGAATGAAATCGCTCAAAGGGCAAGTGCCGGTAACCCTTTGATATTATTGGTGAGCGCGCTGGGACTCGAACCCAGGACCCTCTGATTAAAAGTCAGAGGATCTCCAGGTGAGAAGCCACGAAAGCTCAAGGCTCATTCTATAAGCTGGCTCAGCAGGCAGAGGTCTGCCTAAACCGCAGCTTGCTGTTAGGCGAATAAGCGGGGTCCGACTGCCTTCAAGGTCGAGTAACACGCGGCACCAGGATCGGCCTGCTCCTAGAATATACCAACAAACCATCCCTGAAACTTCGAGAACAGAAAGTTGTCGGTTTCAAACGTGGGCCTCGGTGCATTCTGTTGAGCAGACTCCATTCGGGTTCTCACCTCCTCCGTCGGGAGGTCGTTCGCCTGCCGTCCGATGGCCAGTGCGCCCTCCAGAACCTTGAGACCTTCCCGGAACGGGAGACACCATCTCATGCGCGAGGCGATGTAAGCTTCCCGCTCCCGCTCCACAGCCGGCGTGTCAGCACAGGCCAAGCGCGTGACGAAGGGCAGCAGATGCTGCCGCTGCTCGTCATTGGCTTGGTCGTTCAGCTGCATCGCCAGCCGGCAGATCGGACGCGAGAAGCACGCCGGCATGTCCTCCACCGAGCGCACCGGCTGATACGGGAAGCCGGCCGCCACGATGGCGGCTTCGTTGATGCAGGTTCCGCCGTCTTGCCCGGGAAACGTGTGCGAGCCGTGTTTCAGTCGCCAGTTCAGAATGTGGCCGAAGCTGTCCATTGTGACGCTCCTTGTGGAGTTCCCACTCAAGGATCGTGATCCTCCGGCGCCTCACCTGTCAACAAGCAGTAGTGGCCAACGTCAGTGTCCTATCCGTTGTAGTGGGACTACAAAGGCTGATGACAAAATGCTGAGGATGATGGGCCGCGATATGTCGAGCAGAATGTCCGTTCCGGCAGGGTGAATGCACGCCACTGGCACCCGGCTTCGCATGACAGCTGTCAAATCTTCTGCTGCGGTGACGGCAAGCCCTCAGGACGAGCGGGTTGGATCCGTCAGGGGTTCGGTGAGGTCATGGGTCTGAGATCCAGGACCCAGGGCTGGCCCGCCAGTCTGGCGCTCGATCATGCGCCGCACGCGTGGCCGACCTGGCCCCTGATGCAACTCCCGGAGCCGTTCTCCCACAGTAGCGTCAGCCTGCGTGATGCGTTGGTTGTGCCGCACGTAGTCCAGCCATGTCGGGTTGTGGTAGCGCTCGATCCAGATCTCAGGGTTCTCTAGATCCCGCAGCAGCGTCCAATGACGTGCGCCGTCCCGGCGCCGAATCCGCCGCCGCTCTGCCATCACGGCAAGGAAGGCCACCACATCGGCTTCCCGGATCGCGTACTCGATCGTGATCACAATGGGGCCGCTCCGCGGGAGAATGTCTACCGCAATATCAGGCTCGGTCCAGCGGTTGAGAGGGTCGAGGTTCAGCGTCTTCAGCTCGGGCAAGGGAAGCCGCAGGCCAAGGGCGGCTCCAGCCACCAGCACCCCTGCTGCGATCAGCAGAGCGTCCCCCGTTCCATACCGCTCGGCTGCCACGCCCCAGATCCAGCTACCGAAGGCCATGCCGCCGAAGGTCATCATCTGGTAGAGCGCCAGAGCCCGTCCGACCACCCAGCGGGGCGAGGACAGCTGCACGGTGGCGTTGAAGCTGGAGAGCGCCAGCACCCAGCTGGCCCCACCCAGAGCCATCGCGACGATCGTCAGGAGTGCAAAGGGGCTCGATCCCGCAACCGCTGCGCAGACGGCGAAGCTGAGGAACGCAATCCGCACCAGAGCCTCAAGGGACAGGGCCTGCCTCAGACGCGTACTCAAGAGGGCTCCACCGACCGCCCCTGCGCCGAAGGCCCCGAGCAGGAGGCCAAAGGTGAGCGGGCCACCCTGGATCAGGTCGCGCGCGATGAGCGGCATTAGCGCCTGGACGGCAATGGCCGCGATGCCGAACACGGCTCCCCGTAGGAGCACCACACCAAGATTGGGCGACATGGCCACATAGCGGATCCCGGCCGCCATGGCCGATCCGAGCGTTTCGGGTGGCAAAGCCCTGGGTGGGCGGACGGGCTGCCAGCGCGCCAGGACCACGATCAGTCCGAGATAGCTGATCGCGTTGACGGCAAAGGCCGCGAAGGCGCCCACAGTTGCGACGATGATGCCGCCGAGCGCCGGGCCGACGCTGCGGGCGATATTGAAGCCCATGCTGTTGAGGGCAATCGCTGCCGGCAGGTCGGAGCGGGGCACCATCTCGCCTACCAGCGACTGCCAGGCGGGTCCGTTGAACGCTGTGCCGCAGCCGACCAGGAAGGTGAAGGCCAGCAGGAGCCAGGGCGTCACCAAGCCAAAGTAGGTGCACAGGGTCAGGGCCACTGACACCACGAGCAGGAAGAGCTGCGAGGCGAGCATGAGCTTGCGCCGCTCGAAGTTGTCGGCGATGGCGCCAGCCATGAGCGAGAACAGCATGATCGGCAGTGTCGTCGAGGCCTGCACCAGGGCGATGAGATCGGCCGAGGCGCCGATCGACGTCATCAGCCAGGCTGCGCCCACCGACTGGATCAGTCCGCCGAAGTTGGAGGCGAGGCTGGCAATCCAGACAGCGAGGAAGATGCGGTGCCGGAACGGCGCCAAAGCCGATGGTTGGCTGTCCGGTCCTTCAGCATCTTGTGGCGGCATGAAGAACTCGATGTGAGGGCAGGGCCAGAGCCAGCCCATAGGCGACTAAGTAGGGCTAGCAGCGGGGCCTGCTAGGTGGGAGCCAAGACGCTGGAGATAGCTGACGCTGGAAGGGCGCTCACCTCCTCGCCTTAGATATCGGAGGAGCCCTGCTCGCCACGGCGCTGGGGTATCAATGGACGAAGCTCCTCGCCTTTGTGCTGGAGACGGTTTGGCTGCTTGGCCTGCAAAGAGGCCGCCACACCACTTGGCTGACGGGGCTTCCTGTTCTGTGTCCTCGGCCTCACGATTGTTTGCATGCGCGCCAGCGCGCTCTGAACGTCGGGCCGGCTGGAAACCTCTCGGGCAGAGAACTCGTGCCGGCACAGGCGGCAGGTCAGATCCGCCCCGAACTGGAGCTTGCGCAGCCGGACCTTGAACTGCTGCTGGCAGTGAGGACAGGCCAGATCGATCCGTGTGCTCCCGTGATCCTCGAACAAGCCGACTCCTCCGGTTAAGGTTCACCGGGAAGCTCTGGACCATGGCAGTACGGCGACAAAGAGGCGTCAAAAGAGGCGTTAGTTGTGTGGTCGGGTAGCCTTACACGATGCCCCAGGCGCGGTAGCGGGTTCGGCCGGTGAGCTCCCGCGGGAGCGCGCCGCCGAGCTGCGCCAGCATCAGATCAATGGCTTTGGGCGTGACCTTCAGCAGCTTGGCCCCGAGCGGCACCGTCACCAGCGGGCGCGACAGGAACAGCTCGACCAGCTCCGGCAGCCTGGAGTTCGAGCGGGTCTTGACTGTCACCCGGATCATCAGCTCACGGGCGAGCACAAGGCGGTCGAGGTCCTTGTGGGCGATCACAAGCGCCTCCTCGAGCACCTGGCAGAAGCCCTCCAGCGTCTCGGCCGCCCCTTCCCGCCCCTGCGGCCGGAACTTCGACTGCTTGAACCCGGCCGCCAGCGGCAGCAGATGGTGGGTGAGGCCCCTCGCCCGCAGGATCGATGCCGCCATGATCAGACCGAGCCAGGGCAGGCGGGTGTAGAGGTTGAGATCGAGCCACGCATTCCACGCCACAGCGGCCGCGGCAATGGCCGGTGTCGCTTTGCCTTTAAATCTAAGATTCGTCGCGTTGGATGCCGAAATGAGAAATTCTTAGCCCTTAAAGATGAGATGCCGATCAGGTTTGTTCTCTGCTCCTTGATCCCGTGGTGTGAACTCGGTGCTGTCTCCGGCACGCAATACGCTCGACAGAGGCGAGCAATCGAGCCTCCTTGTGATAAGTCTGGAGCAAGCGGACACAGGACTGCAGCCAGCCGCACGTTCCTGTAAACTCTGTCTCACTTTTAGAGGCAAAATCTCGAGCTTAAAGGCAAAATCTCACATTTGACGGCAAAGGGTCGCCGTTGATTTTATCGAGTTCTTCATCTCGCCTTTAGAGGCAAAGTGACAGCGCAACAGATTGGGCCACCTCATCCTTCTGATCCCATCATGGGAGAGCCCGAGAGCTGATCCCGACGAGAAGCAAGACCCGCGAGTGACGTGAAACATCGGAGCGGTAAAACAGCCCGAAAGTGCTTGACCTTAAACCGCCGAATAGAGAAGAGCCCGCCTGAGAGTGGAAGCTCAGGAACTCTTTGACCCAATGTAGCGATATTCGAGAGATCGCGGTGAATCCTTGCCAGACGTGATGTCGGCATAGATGCGACGGGCGTCGCCCAGAATGTCGGATGTCAGAGCGGAAAGATGCTCGTTGGTCAGGTAGGCGAGGTCAGGATCCTGGACCGGCCGATAGCTCGTATAATTAAGATCGCGTGCGAGGCGATAGAGCCGCTTGTCGATGTCGGACAGATCGTTGCTCGTCCGGTTGGGACGGACGATATCTGCGATGATCTGGCGGCGCCTTTCCAAACCGGCCTGCGCCGTTTCCTTCTGCTGTGGTGTGTGGGCTTCCAGCGCCGTAATCAGGGCATAGAGCTTCTTCAGGCAATAATGCGCCGAATCGCTATCGATTGGATCCGGGAACGTCCCGCCTTCGTACCAGTATTTTGTGAAGAACGTTTCCCGGCTGAAGGGGGCCATGATCTGGAAATATTCATCGAACCTGCTGATGAAGCGTAATATTTCGACCATCAGATCCTTGCACTTGAAAGACAGATAGTCGAACGGTGTGAGGATCGGCGTGGGTGACGTGACGCTTATGCTCATCCGCCGCTCCTCGACATCCCGATAGAGATAGTCGCTGCGCGATTGGTTCGCGGCTGCCCATCGCGTCATGTCCTTGTTTTCAGGTTTCTTGAATGGATCGCCGAACTCACCAAGGGTGAAAAGATTATCCGGATGCTCTGGCCCCAACTCCCGGGTAGGCCCTTCCTTCTTCGAACGGTTGTCCTCTTTCGACCAGGTCTTGAAGTCGAATTTCATCTCTCCGGCCCAATAGCGGATGGGATGAGGCGCTTTGTCGGCCGAGCTTATTCGCGGCACATGCTCCTGACGAGTGAGGCCTCCTGCGACGCCAACATAGACAAACCCCAGCCATTTCCGATTGCGGTCCCACTCACGGACCCATTGAACGAAGTTCTGTGGATCGCGCTCGTTGTTGAGACGTGCGTTCATTGTATCCCAAATCCATCCCCCGATCGCCGGCTGGTATTGACCAGCAAAAGGATCGGCGATGGGGGCCGCGCTCTCGAAGAGGAAGGCATAGATGCGCCGCCACTCCCGCTCGTCGGCCTTTCGCCTGCGCTGATCCCAATCGTAGAGCCACAAGGCCAGCTCAAGGAGGATCTCAAGCTTGGTGAGAGGGATGAACAGTCCGACGGCAACTTTGCCGATCGTCTTCGTTAGGGATAGGACGCGCGCGAGCTTCCCAACCTTCGCGACATCGGCGGCTCCCGCCGCCAGCTCGCGCACGGGCCGGCCACCCTCAATCGCCCTAGCCTTCGTCGCGTCAACTGCGCCTTCGGTGGCCCTTGCCGTGTTTGCCCGAGCCTCGACGAGCTCGCCGGCCTTCGTGCCGGGATCAGCCGTTGCGGCCGCCCGGCCGGCGTCCAGATCCGTTGCGCGACTTGCCTTGGGTCCGGCGACTATGCCTGCTTGCGCCGCAGCGGACGGTACAGGCTGGGCCGCGGTGCTCGCCCGCAGCTTGCGAACTTCGGCGCCCACTTCCCTGATCTTCTGACGAACCTCAACTAGCTTCTGCTTGATGTCGTCGACGGCCTGGTTGGCATCCTTTGCCCTGGTTTCCAGGCGAGTCACTTCGGCCTTTTCGGCAGTTACCTTGGCCTCCAGCTTGTCCTTTGTCGTTTGCCAGGTTCTTGGCTTCTGGTCAGCTGCGAGCTTGTTCTTCTCGGCTGTCTTCAGACGTCCTTTCGCCCGGTTCAACTCGGAGTTGGCTTTCCCGCGTTCCGTATCGAGCCGGTCTAACTCCTTCTTAAGACGCGTCTCGTCCGACTGGTGAATTTTGAGCATTCGTTCGACGGGTGGTCGCTGTTCCGTAACGCCTGTCTTCACGGGAGCACCATTCACCACCGATCCCACCTCGCTCCCCTTAGGTATCGTATGGTTCGCAGTAACGCCGCGGTGCGCGTTCCATTCATCGCTATGGTCGAGGATCTCCAATGCGACTTCGGCCGTGCGGGCGCCCTCGGGGGCGCGAATGACCAAAGCCCGTATCTTTCCCGTGCGCCAGCTCGCTTCGAGTTCCGCCGCGAGCCGCCGCGATGCGGGATCACCCTTCGGGCCCCTCATCTCGGCCAGGCGCTGCTCAAACCAGGTCGGCGAGAATTGCTGAACGTCCCCGGGAATTTCCAGGAAATAGGCGCCGCCGCCGGGCTCGATCATAAGGACCCGGCCCTTGGTCCAGCCCAGCTGAGACTTCGCGGCCTTCGCCTCGACGACGACGAATTCACCATTGGCGGTTTCGAACAGATAGTCGAGCACGGGGACGCCGCCCGGCCGCACCATGACAGCCCGGAGCTTGGCTTTGCCCTTGTAGGCGGAAGTGACCCAGTCGCGGGCGACGACCTCGCCGACCAGCGCCTCGCTGTAGTTGGCGACCGCGCGCTTGTCGTATCCGACGATCTTCCGCGCCTGTTCCAACTCGTCCCGATTGATCGTGGCGCGAGGGCCGTAATACTTACGATTAACAATCGGCGGCGGTGGCGGGCTCATGGCTCAGCCGGCGCCGTCATTCGTCGCCATCGTGTGGCGCTGGTCCGTTATAGTAGACATTCTTGACGCTCTCGATATCCGGATCGGCGAGGTCCTCATTCAGGATCATCTCGGCACGTCGGATATTGTTGAGCTCTTTCGTGCGCAGGTCCGCTTGCGCGCTCTTCACGTCGATGATGCGATGCAGTTGCTTGAACTGCTCCATCACTGAATGGGTACCAGGTAGGGCCTCGATATAGAGGCCGTCCTCGCAAGGGATGACAATGTCCTCGTCGCGTCGCGAGCTCTGGAGCAGTTTTCTCAGCGCCTCTTGGAGCTCCGGCTTCAGCTTCTCGAACACTTCCGGCCGATCTTGCTCCTCATAATGTTTCTTGAGGCAACAGACATAATCGGCGAACTCACTCAGGGTCATGTTGCCGATCGGGTCGGGGTCGGAAATGCCATACTCGCCTTCGGCCAGCTTTACATAGGGTTCCATCATAAAGTCGGTGATGGGATTGGCCTCGAACATCGGGAAGATTAGGAAGTTGGCCCAGCATCCTAGCCTCTTGTAAATGTTGGCGACCTGCGAAAGCGGCACGGTCTTGATCTTGTCGGCCTCACTCACAGGCGGCTGCTTGATCCCCAGGCCGCTCTTAGCATGGACCCACTTGGTGTCGATCGCCGACAGGTCCGTCGCCGCCGCGTGGACGGCAGGATTGATTTTGATCGTCTTCGATTTGTCCTTCTCGAAGACTGGAACCGGAACATCCTTGAGAATCAGGAAAAGCTGGTCGTCGGGTATGTGAGCCCAGATGGCCTGCATGTAGTAGAGGATGTTCTGCCAGATATGATCGATCAGCCGGTGCACTTGGCCGAGCTGCGAGAGATGCCGCGAAAGTCGATCCGTATAGTCGCGCTGCATCGTCTCCAAGGTGGAAGTGGCGCTCAGCATGCGTGAGGCGAGATCCTGCTCCTCGCGCTGCTCGCGTTCATAGGCGTCCCGCGCTGCGCCCTCGCGCAGCTGGTCGGCCTGGCTGACCTGGCCTTCACCCGTAATCATGTCGAGCGCGCCTTCGACGATGTCACCGACGATTGGGACGCCGCCCGCAATTTTGCCGATCCCGCCGACAATATCGCCAAACAATCCGCCGCCGCCTTCGGATGACTCGGCCGTCCGCTCAATCTGCTTCTGCAGGGCTGCGTAGCGCAGGCCGGCGAGTACGCGTCGGTCGGCCAGGTCTTGCTTCAGCTCCTCAACCAGCTTGCGCTGACGAAACAGTGCCTCGCGCATCTCACGAAGGGTGACGTCGTCGCTAATCAGCGTCGTCGAGACGTAGCCGAGCGCAGGTGCGTAAGACGGATCGAGTAGCACGCGGCTCAAGATCCAGTCGTGGCGGATCAGCCAGGCATACGTGAGCTCACTCGGAGCGGGTACCTCCATGGCGACTAGGGCAACCGACTGGAGGCCGTGCAGCTTCTCTTCTATGCCGATCAGGCGCTCCAGTTCATAGAGCAGGTAGGTGCACGTAATCTGGTTGTTCGGGTTCTTGAGCACACCGGACTGGGTCACCTCCTCCTCAAACGTATCCTCAGTGGTGATCTCGGTTTTGCGCTCGTTCTTGATCTCGTCGGTCGCCTTGCGGATCGACTCGTTGAACTCCTTCTTGACCGCGCTCGAATGCTTTTCGACGTCGCGCGAGAAAGTGGTCGTATTGGATCCGCTGACGCCCATGCCGCCGCCGCTGCTCTGCTCGCCGCCACCCCCGCCGCCGCCGCCGGCGCCGTAGCTCACCGTTCCGGTCGAACTCATCGAGAAGTTTGTCTTGGCGGTGGCGCGGTGAATGATCTCGGCCTCGACGCGGGAACGCGACTCCGTCTCGCCGGTGCGCCGCTCATAGAGGGATTCGACTTCCTGGACCGCGCGCTTCGTCTTGCGGACTGTCCGGCGCGAATACTTGCGCTCTTCGTCCGGGGCCATGGGTATGGTGCCGACCAGCTCACCCACCTGATAGGCCTTCAGCGTCCAGATCTGCTTGTAGGTGACGAGCAATCCGAAATTGACGCTGCGATAGCGGGAACTCGCCGCGAAATGGCGAAACGGATAGGCCTTGCTGTGCTGCTGTTTTAGCTCCTCGATGATGGTGTGGGTGGGGCGGAAGGGGCGACCCGCTTCGACCTCCAAGACCAGCCGTCGTGCTAGGGCGACGATTCCCTCGGCGTCGGACTTCAGGAGCTGGAGCTTGGCGCGAAGCTCGATCGTGGTCGGGCTAAGGAATGGCGCGAGGCCAGCCTTGATCAGCGATGAGGTCGAGCCTCCGGCCAGCAACAGCTCCAGGGGCGACATGGAGCCGTCGATGCTCTCGACGATGTCGGTGCGCAGCTGCGCCATCTGGGCGGAGATCTGGCTCAGATAGGTCTTGGCCGGCGCGGGCAGCGCGTTCCATTCTTCGCGCGTGATGATGACGACGCTGGCGACATTGTCGTAGGCCGTGTCCGTTACCGTGCCAATATCGAGCAGCTCGTTGAGGAAGATGTTCGGATTGAGGACCCCCGAAAGGCCGAGTAGACTTTTGATCCGGTTGACCGCAGGGGCCCCGCCTCGCTCCACGAACTTATCGTAGGCGGCCTCGACATCCTTGAGGAAGCGGTCGTCCAGCGCCTCCTGCCAGATCGGCTCGAAGGCGACCTGGAGGTCGTTGAAGAAATGCACCGCAGGAACTTCGGCCGGCCCCGGCGCGAAGGTCAGTTTGGCGATAGCACTTGAGATGCCATCGGCCTTGAGCACGGGTTCAAGCAACTGGTCCTCCTCATGGAGTCCCGGACCGAAGATAAGCGGGTCTTCGGGGGAAGCCTGCCGCTCCATCAGCGCATCGATCGCCTTGCGGCTGCTATAGGTCGACGCCGAGCCTTCTTCCTCTTCCTCGGGATCAACGGGAGTCTCAGGCTCATGATGATGGTCCTCGCCATCGAGACAGGCCTCGGCCTCGGTCTTTGGCCGGCACGGATCGTCGACAAGCGAGCGGCGGAAGATCGACGCAGGTTTGTCCATCGAGACTTCAAGGAGTTCCTCCAACTCCGCCTCGGTTATTTCAACGGGCTGGGTGCCGCCGCCGGGCAGCTTTGCGATCTGCCCTTCGGTGAGGAGCAGCCTTGCGACGCGCTCGACCGGCGCTCGCCCGCCCGCCTCCGGGTCGCGCTGGCCGAGGAGAACTCCCAGATCCATCTTGATGGCGTTTTCGCTGATCGTCGGAATGTCATCCGGCGTCGGGACGAAGCGGCCCCGTTGGCGCTCTTGCGGCGTCACCGTCGACATCGACTCTTCAAGTGCGCTACGGATATTCTCGCGGAACAGGTCGCGCCGTTCCTTGACCTCGGTGAGCTGCGTCTCGAACGCTTCTTCGTCTGCCTTGCGCAGGGCGGCGCGGCGCGCGTTATCGGCGGCCGCCGCGGCGGGCTCAATGCGACCGGTTCTGGCCGGGCGACCTCTGGCGAGACCCGCTCGCTCGATCGATTTTTGTGTCAGCTCGATAATAAAATGTTCGCGTGGCGCTGCATGATCGCGGACCTCGGTCTCGAAGAGCAGGCGCTGCTTACGCTCGACGCCGGGCTGATCCGGCGCGAAAACCCGCAGCCGAAGATTGATCGGCTTTGCGGCCGATGCGATCTCGACGGGGAGGGACATCGAAAACGTGCCCTGCGGCTCGACCGCCGTTGAGCTCAACCGAACCGTCTGATCGCGTCCGCGGATGTCGAGCGCCTCGACTAGGAGCCCGCCGACACCGCTGCCATTTTCTTGAATGATCCGGCCGGTAACGACATGAGACACACCCGCCACTTCGGACGGCGGCTTGCCTTTACGGTTAGGGGATTTACTACCCACATCGTTCATCTGCCGCCTCCTTCGGTGGTTTCCGGCAGTTGAAACGAATGTGGTTCTCAGCGTGTCATATCCAAAGGCGGAGCGATCGAACTCCGCATCGGTCCGTGAATCGCGCTGAGGTTCAAGAGATGCCCTTCAGGTTTTTGGTACCGGAAGGTTGGTCTCCAAACCCCATCCGCTCCTCCTGATCCTAGAAGTCGTTTAGTACAATTAGATCGCTCCACGGAAAAAGCGATGGTTGTGTCGTTCTTCACCTACCTTGGGGACCGGCTCGGACTGAACACCGGGCAGCCGAAGATCCCGCCGTTGGCCGTTCTTGTGGCCCGAGCAGCCTGAGGTCCCCGCTGCCCACAATCTGCCCTGCTGCCGTTCAGGCGTTATCCGCTGATCAGCCTGGCAAGGAGACACATCATGCACGAGGACAGTCCCACCACCCGCACGGCGATGGTCCTCCGATCCAGATTGTCGCGCAATACCCTGGCCGCCGTGCTGTTTGTGATGATCGCTTACGGGTATGGGGCAACGTCAGGCCCGGGAGGGTTCCCATCGGCTCAGGTGGAGAGCCGGAGCTACGAGTGGGCACGATCATCCATCGGTTGGATCACGAATCCCGGTCTGCAGGGGGCCCTTGCCCCCTAATCTGCCCCGCTTACGCCAATGCCACGCTTTAGCGCGTAAGCTAAGCTACTGAATCAGAAGAGCTAGAGTTGAACAATAAGAGATAAAACGATAATAGCTACGGTCTGATAGGTGGAGGCGCGCTGTTTTGCTGGATGGGTGTGCGGGCTGTTTTATTGGCGATCTAAGTGCGAGCACCTATGCCCGCTTTTCATTGTGAGCCAACTCGCTAAAGCCATTGAGTTCAATGCATTTTCGCCGGCTTTCAGGAAGCCCTCCCCTCCACAAGTAATTAACAAATTGGCTTGAGAAACGTCTCCAAACGATCAGTTGCTCGCAATAAGCGAAAGTGTACAAAGGGCCTGAAAATGGCTCCGGGAACCGGTTAATGGCCCCTCCCCTCTCGAAAGCTCGCTTGATCGGCTACGCCCGCGTGTCAACTGAGGATCAGGCACACGATGCTCAGCTTGACGAACTGCGCGCAGCGGGCTGCGATGTGATCCATCAGGAGCACGGATCCGGCGCAAGCCGTGCCCGGCCGGTGCTGACGCGGCTCATCCGTGAGATCAGGCCGGGTGAGGTCCTGATTGTGGTACGCCTTGATCGCTTAGCCCGGTCGGTGAGCCACCTTCTGGAGGTGATTGAGACGCTGGAGGCCAGGAAAGCCCATTTCCGATCCCTCCGTGATCCCATCGACACCTCAACCCCACAAGGTATATTTTCCCTACAGGTGCTCGGTGCGGTGGCGCAGCTCGAGCGCTCGCTCATCTCAGAGCGGACACGAGCCGGCATTAAGGCCGCGAAGGCACGAGGGAAGCGGCCGGGCAATCCGGGCATGCGCGAGCGCCGGCCGGAGGCGATCCGGAAGGTCGCCCTCGCCCGCGAGAAGGTCTACTTGGACGATCTGATTGCCGGCGCGGATCGTTGGATGCCGACGGTTCGCCGCATGCGCCCGCAGCAGCCCTGGGAGGATGTTGTTCGCGTCCTCGGCAACAGTGGCCAATCGTGGACTGTGGCCCGGCTGCGGCGCGCTGTTGGCAGGCTCGTGTCACAGCATATGGCGGACCCTGCCCTCCTCCGCCCTGCCCCACGCAAGAGCCCGCAGGACCGCCTTATGACGCTAATCGCCGGCATCGCCATAGCTGACCCGAGCCTCTCGCTGCGGGACATCGGAGCGCAACTGGAGCGCATGCGCGAGCGGCCGCCGCGCGGCGGCCTCACATGGTCAGCCTCCTCAGTGAAGAAGCAACTCGACTTGGCGAAGAAACACGGGCTTGCGCTCCCGCCAGAGGCTCAGGGCGAGAGCTGACATCCTCCCCGCTTCAGCCAGTCTGGAGGGACGAAGCTCATCGCGTAGGCAAAGATGATCAAGGCGGCGCGAGCGACGAGAAGAATTGGCATATCCCCTCACTCTTCCGGAGGACTTTTCCTTGGACATGATGAGCGTAACGGGATCGTCGGTCTCTACCGGGTTCGTCCGCTGGACTGCCGCGATCTTGAGGCCCCAACGCCGACTGATCCAGGAGGCTCCGCGAGCCCCGATCGCGCCGGCGTCGCCAGTTCTTCAGTCGGTTCAAGCAGCCTTTAGCATAAAGTCGACGTGAACGGCGTCGTAGGGAAACACGACCAGTCCCTCGCCCGTTCTGTCGATGACGCCGGCCTCGAGAAGCGCATGAACGTCCCCGTGCACGGCCTTCACGTCACGATCGACGCGGCGGGCGATCTCGCGGATTCTTAGAGGGCCCTGCCCTGTCATGACCTTGAGGATCTCCCAGCGCTTCTTCGTCAGCGTCTGCCAGAGGAGTTCGACGGAAGCGAACGAGATATGCGCCCCCTGAGCCTCGCCCCCGAAGGCGGCAAGCGCGCGCTGGGTTACGTCCTCACGAGATGCGACGGAAAGGGTCACTGTGGTCATTCGGGCCTCCATTGGTCGACGTCGCGCCAGAAGTCAGCGAGCAGCTGGGCTGGGGTGGTGAAGCGGTAGCCAGTCTCAATCGGTCCGACGTGCTTGTGATCGCCCTTCCCGGCCTCGTTGTCGTAGCGAAGCACGCAAATTCCCTTTACGACATAGGCCAGCGCGTACTTGTACTCGTGCTCCGACCCGCACACCGGGTGTGGGACCCGCCAGACGCGCAATTCGACAAAAGCGTTGTCCGCAGTCTGGTGGCGCTGACGGAGCAGGAGTTCAGCCTTCATGTTGGAGTTTATGCCAACAGTCAGGTGTGTTGTCAAATACTCCAACGCTCAAGGGCTGTGTTTGTGCCGTGTGAACGTTCATTTAGGGGGAGCGGTACCGCGTGACGTAGCCCCGTCTCTGCTTGCGGCGCAGTCAGGTCTCAAGAGCTTCGACCGCTCTGCCCGCGCCTTCGTACAGTTCGATCTTGCGTTGTCCCGAAGTGCCGATACGGCGGCCCCACTCGCGGATAAAGCCGCATCGTCGAAAAGGCTCGTTTCAATGGAAAGTACCTAGAACCGGGCCATGTTGGCATCTAAGTTGCAACGGTCAAGCACCAGATATTGGATCTTGTCGTCAGGCATACTCCAGTGTCGCGTCTGTGTGCGACATGGTCCAGTTCAAATAAGAAATCGATCAACGAAGAAAGGACTCAAGGCATCGATAGGTTTTTCAGGATAGGGAGCCTCGTCTGGAAACACAGGGTCCTAAACCTGAGACAAGTACTTGAAATAGTCGAGCATTAGTCAGCGCAGAACCTGATCTACTCGAACCCGTATAGCCGTTTGATTAATCAATTCAGACATTGTCCGATTATTATCCAAGGGCGCATGTCGCACAAAGACGATCACGGCAGGGCAGGGTTGCCTTTGTCTTGGCGCCAGGGCAGGCGGCTATGGCCCCTCATGGGTGGAGGTAGTTCGCCGAGCTCACTTCAGGGTTAATCTTCCGCAACGTCCCAAAGGTCGGCTCCGTTGAGGCGAATCCTCTCAACTAGCAACTGGTCAATCTCATCCTGAAGAAGCGTTTTCGGATGGTCGCAGAGGATCTAGCGGATTTCAGCGCCCGTGTGCTGAGGCCAGGCTTTGGAACTCAAACCGGATGGGATCTCGCCACTGGACCTTGCGCCAATCAATTCACGAATCGATCCCACAGGCAGCCAGATACTACGATGAGCAGGAGCATGCTCAAAGCAAATCTGCCAGAAGAGATCTTCATTCGTCAGACAGCTAACGTTAATCAAGGGAACCAAGTTTGTAGCTGCAAACCAGCCATAGAGGCGAGGGCACATTGGGATTTGATCTCGATAGGCCCTAAGCTTCAGATGTGTCTGAACGACCTACGTTCCATAGCCTCGATAAGCTTTTCAGCTGTAAGCTGCGCCGTGGACCAATCATAGGTCTAGAAGTTGCGCACCATGAGACTACGGATGAATCCACAGGGTAGGATTTTGGCGGCACGCCTAGGAAGTCTCTAGCTGCAAACGAGATCTAGTGGCGCGGAAGAATTTCTAGCAGAGCCACAAATGTTGGTCAGCCCTCCAAGGAGTTCTAGCGGTTTGGGTCGCGGACATTTCCATGTTTGTAGGTGCAAACCGGCAACGTGGCCATCGATAATGCATCGATTTAGCAGGCAGGGTGGCTTCTAGATCATTATCGGTAGGTCGAAGACTCGGTAGTTTGCAGCTGCAAACCAAGTCCAGTTGCTGCACGCCCACCTTGTCTCCTTCTAAGAAACAACGTTTCAATATGCGTCGCAGTTGTCATATCTGGTCCGCTAGTCACGTCTGATCTAAAGGCGGCTTGCAGAGGGCCTAAACTTCAACTCTCGTGACAAGCTGGGAAGACCTAGTTTGCAGCTACAAACTGCCAATCCGTCCCCAACGCTTGCATAGAATGACGTCTCGATAAAAAAATTCTCAGCCAGACTGGCAGTGTTAACAAATCGGAAAGGATTTCAGGGCCATCTACGGAAACAGCTAATTTTTTGGCCCGTTTCCGTATCTATGAGGAATGCCATGGCTCTCGCGCAGCAGAAAACTGAGGGACTTGTCAGTGAGTCCCAGTGGGTAGATGAACTGATTGGCATTCATGCAAGGGATCTTTCCAAGCAGCTTCAATCCCAACGTCTTGCTCTCTATCCGCCGCTCGCGCGCAAAACACTTCGAAAGTTCACGTCTGGCGAGGCTGCCAAGATTCTTGGTGTTGCCGATGCGTACCTGCGTCAACTCTCCTTGGAAGGGAAGGGGCCTCAGGCCGAGATGCTGCCGAATGGGAGGAGGCAGTATAGCTTGGAAGACCTCCACGCACTTCGGCAGTACCTTGATGAGACGGGCAAATCCGACCGGCGCTACATGAAGCACAGAACCGGAAGCGAGCATCTGCAGGTCATTTCCTGCGTAAATTTCAAGGGTGGAAGCGGAAAGACCACCACCTCTGCTCATCTCGCTCAATACCTTGCCCTGCAAGGTTATCGGGTCTTGGCTGTCGATCTCGACCCTCAGGCAAGCCTCTCGGCACTCCATGGAATCCAGCCAGAATTGGACCTGGATCCGAACCAGACTCTCTACGGATCTATACGCTACGATGGGGAACAGCGACATCCGGAGGAGATCATCCGGAAAACCTACTTCCCTGGCCTCGATATCATCCCGGCAAATCTTGAACTTATGGAGTTCGAGCACGAGACACCTAAGGCGCTGTTGGACCGGCAGAACCCGTCAACGCCCTTCTTCAAGCGCATAGGCATGAGCCTCAAAGCAGTGGAGGAGAGGTATGACGTTGTCGTAATCGATTGCCCACCGCAACTCGGGTTCCTAACGCTTGCGGCGCTCAGCGCCTCCACGTCGATGGTCGTTACTGTTCATCCCCAGATGCTCGATGTCATGTCAATGTGCCAATTCCTGACGATGGCCTCCGAAATGCTTCGCGTCGTTCGGGAAAATGGCAGCAGCATGAAGTACGATTTCACTCGCTACCTGATCACGAGGTTTGAACCAGGCGACGGGCCTCAGAGCCAAATGGTCGACTTCATGCGTACGATGTTCGGACAGCACGTTCTGACGAACGCTATGCTAAAGAGCACCGCGATTTCGGACGCCGGTCTGACGAAGCAAACCATCTATGAGGTGTCGCGGGAGCAATTCACGAAATCCACGTTCGACCGCGCGATCGATGCGATGAACAATGTGAACAGCGAGATTGAAGCACTTATTAAACAGGCCTGGGGGAGGGTCTAATGGCACGGGATTTGCAGGCGATTTTGAAAGCTAGCCTGGAACAAACCGACGAGGGAGAAAGCCTCAAGGCGGTTGTCCAGATGCCAAAGCAACCGCAGCCGACCGTTGACGAGAAACGTTCAAGGTTCGCTGCGATGATGTCTGAAGGCCGCGCCCCTGTAGGCGCAATGGGAGCTGCCCTTGAGAACATGAAGGGGCAATCAGAGGCTGAGATTGCAGCTCTCAAAGCTCAGATCGAGTCCGGCCACACCGTTGTCGAGATCGAAACTGACAAGATCGATGAGTCGTTTGTATCTGACCGAATGGACAGATCAGATGACGCCTTGGCTAGTCTGAAGGAGCAGATTAAGAGCCAAGGGCAAATCGTCCCCATCCTTGTACGACCTCACCCAGAGATCATCGGGCGGTATCAGATTGCATTTGGTCATCGCCGCGTTGCCGCCGCTGCAGCCTTGGGTATCAAGGTCAGAGCCGTCATCAAAGATCTGAGCGATGAAGATCTAGTGATTGCCCAAGGGCAGGAGAACAACGAGCGTCTGGATCTGTCCTACATTGAGCGGGCACGTTTTGCGGCGACCCTTGAGGAGCGCAAGTTCACACGCGCAACGATTATGGCAGCTCTTTCTGTAAGGAAGGGTGATCTATCGTCACTTGTGTCTATCGCAACCAAGATCCCTGCAGATATCATCAATGCAATTGGACGTGCACCAGGCATTGGTAGGCCGAGGTGGTTGGACTTCCTTGCACTTATTCTCGAAGCTAATGGCGTAGACCGAGCCCGTGAAATCATCACAAAACCAGACTTTCTGAAACTCGAATCCGACGAGAGATTTCTGACGCTCTTCGCGAAGCTGTCAAAGAAGGAGCGTGTAGCTCCACAAAATTTGCCCTCAGAGTTCAGCTTCTGGAAAGACCCGGATGGGCGTCGTCTCGCGAAAGTCAATGATACAGAGACGAAGTACACCCTGCAGATCGATAAAAGCATAGACCCGGAGTTCGGTTCATTCGTGTTTTCAAAGCTGGACGAACTCTATGCAACTTACAAAGCGAACAAGCAGTGATGGCTTGGGGCAGGACCTCAGTGTTCTGCCCCTCCTGCGTTGCGCCCGTCCTCAAAGGTCTTCTTGTCATTGCGAAATGCGCTGATTTATCAAAATTGTGGGACTGATCCGAGCAGCAGTAGGTGACCACCAACCTAACTGCAGGCGCAATAGGAGAGGGCGCCGCAGCCATGTCAATCATGCCCAGAGGGCTGTACAAAGATGGGAGCGGCACTCAACCGATCGTTTGCAGATGTCTTTTAAGCCATTTTGTAACCGCCTTGGCAGAGGAGGGCTTTCCTAAGCTCTTTGAAACTGGCTTAAAATAAGAGCTTCTACGGCCACCTTGCGCCATCATTGAGTGCCGAAGCTCCACCCGGAGCAGCTCGCCAACACGACGGCCCCGACCTCTGGGCCCTCCGCTTTGCAGCATGCCGACCAGCCTCACCTCACATCGTAGCAATCCCTTGCTTTGCTTCCTCAGGCTAAGCTATAGCTTGCTTCATCAATGACTTAGCTTGAGGGTGCAGGTGTGGCTTTCGGCAGCAGGGCAGGGGACTTCGACGACGAGCCGTTCCTGGTGCCCCGTACCTACGCTCTGCCGGAGCTGCCGTGGCAGACCATCGCTGGCCGGCTTGAGCCGATCACGATTGCGATCCTGCGCTTCGATGCCCGGCTGGAGGCCTCGGGTCTTGCGGCCGGCTGGCAGTCGCGCTGCGACATGACCGAGGCCGTGCGGGCGCTGCTGCTCGACGGCCACCTGGTCGATGTCGGTGATCTGGTCCTGCACGATGCCGGCATGGACGTGCGCCATCCCACCCATGAGCTCACCCGGGCCGCCGCGGCTCTCCGCGCCCGCCGCACCGCCCTGGCCCGCAAGGCACCCTGGCCGCTGTCGATCGACGGCCTGGCCGCCCTGCGCGGCATCGGCCCTGTGGCCGAGGACAAGCCCGCCCGGGCCAAGGGCAAGAAGCCGGATCCGGAGAACGAGGAAGCCTACCCGCTCTTTGCCAACGATGCCGATCCGTGGAAGGCGCACTTTGCCGAGATCGACGCCCTGCTCGAGCGCACCGGCAAGGTCTTGGCCGGCGAGACCCCGCTGCCCAGGAGCCGCTCGCCCCTGGTCTATGACCCGGACCAGGACGAGGCTGAAGCCGAGGACCTGTGGCTCGATCTGGTGAAGCGCACCAGCGGCTGGCCGGCCATTGCCGCGGCCGCGGTGGCCTGGAACGCGTGGCTGGATCTCAACCTCTACACCCGCCTGCCCTGGCTCGGCCTGATCATGGCCGCCTCCATCCTGCGGGCGAGGGGACTCACCAGCCACCTGCTGCCGCTGGCGGCTGGCTTCAAGCAATCTAGGTTCCGGCCGCAGGGCAGGGAAGGGGCCGCCGAGAAGCTGGAGGGCTTCTGCGAGGTGCTGGAGGAGGCGCTTGTCCTTGCCCACAAGGATCTTGACCGGCTCATCCTCGCCCGCGAGCTCATGAGCCGGGTCACCAAGGAGTGCCGCAGCAACTCCAAGCTGCCGGGGCTCGTCGAGCTATTTCTCTCCCGCCCGCTGGTAACGGTGCCGCTCGGGGCCAAGCTGCTCAAGGTCACGCCCAAGGCCGTCGACCTGATGCTGGCGCAGCTCGGCGGCGCGCTGCCCCGCGAGCTCACCGGACGCACCCGCTACCGCGCCTGGGGCATCGTGTAAGCTTCTCCTTAACGCAGATGCAGGTCTGTCATTGGCGGTTCATCTTCCATGAGATAGGGCTGCACACCGTTCTCAAGGGACAGTTTCGCATGTTGATGTGGGGCACAGTCGTCGCACTCTTCCTTTCGCTCCTGGCGGTGGGGCCCCTACGCGGGAGCTCGCCATCCTGGCTCCTGTCCGGGGCGGAATTGGTGGCGGTGATCAGCCTCTTTGCTTTGGTGTGCCTGCTCGAATCCAGCGGCAACAACACCGACCGCTCCAACCCCGCATCCTGACCCTCCTTCCTCCTTCTGTCATTATCAGCGGAAGCAGCCGCAAAGTTTGGTAACAAACGGCGGTCTAACGAGCTGTTCCCTCACTCGGTCGGATCGGAGACAGCACCATGAGAGGCCTCCCGCTTGCCGCGATCGGGATTGCTCTGGCGTCACCAACAGCCATTGCCGACGGCATGAGTCTTGCAGGCTCTCTCTGGCGATGCACTCGTGCATCCGATCAGTCCCAGTTCGTGGTCACCTTCTACCCTGGCGGTGGCGTGGGAGGTGGCGAGATGGAGGGCAGCGAGGTGAGCCCCTACGTCTTCGATGCCTCCCGCACCAAGCCGGGGGAGTGGCCGGGCCATTGGGAACAGACAGGTCAGCGCTTCACATGGGCGTTTCTGTCATTCGGCTTTGAACTCAGACCCTTTCGCTTGCCAAACGTAAGCGTCTCAGTGACTTGAGGTATTTCTCAGAGCGCGAGGGTCACGAGCGGCGCCGACGGTGACCCCTCTGTCATAGCTGTTTGTTTCGCATCTTCAGTCGGTTACACGTGCTCTGACAGGGTTCATTGTTTCGGTGCCGATCCACAGCCACAAGGAACTCCTGTGCTTCGTCAACGGGCGAGATAGTCCCTGATCACGGCCGTGACCCGCCTTCTGTCATCCAACATCGTTGCGTGGCCCAGGTGCGGGCAGACGCACCGGAATGGTGCTGGCTCTTTCCCGGAAAAGAAAGACAACTTCCGACGAGAGTTCCGGAAAGCCCGCTTCGCTATGCTTCTCGTGTTCTTGGCAGGCGGGACCTGAGCGGCCTCTCCGGCCGGGATGAGGAAGGAGCCATCCACCACCGAGGGATATTTCCATGACCAGCCATCTTCTGTGCCGCGCGGCCGTCGCCGCCAGTCTTCTTGCCTTCGTTGAGGCCTCAGTGCTCCCCGCCGCAGGGCATGACGGCCACGATCACACGGAGCCTCGGGCGCCGGCGGCCTATGATGCGGCTGGCGGCGGGCCGGCACCGGGCGAGCCTGACTTGGCCGCGGTCCGCCAGGCAACCGAACGCTTCCGGGACGTCAAGGTCGCGCTTGCCGAAGGCTACGTCCGCGACCCCGGTGATCTCTGCGACACGGCCGAGATGATGGGCCAGCCTGCGGCGCTGGGGGCCATGGGCATCCACTTCTTCCGCCCGGATCTGCTCGGCATCACCGCCCCGCCTAACCCGCGCGTCGACGGGACTGGGACCCATACCGACTTCCGTAATCCCGCGATTCTGATCTACGAGCCGCAGGCGGATGGATCGCTCGAGTTAGTGGCGGTCGAGAATCTCGTCTTCCGCCAGGCCTGGCATGCCGCCGGCCATCGCGAACTCCCGGCCTTCCATGGGGTGGCTTACGACACCATGGCGGATGATCCGGCAACAGCCGTTGACGAGGCCCACCTGTTCGAACCGCACTACGACCGGCATGTCTGGATCTACCGGGCGAACCCCAATGGGGTCTTTGCTCCATTCAACCCCCACGTAACCTGCCAGGATCACCGCGGTGGCAGCCACCAGCACGCCAGCCGCTGATCAATGATCTGGCGGGCCAAGACAGCGAGCTCGCCGGGCCAGTAGCCTACATCCTAAGGGAGCGGTGTGCGGATGGTGTTCCCGATGGGCAATGAGACAAGGGCGCTGGCGGCCTCCAGTGCAACAAACCTGTCAGGAACACCATGGGGCAGCTCGCGCGAGCTCTCTTCGGCTAAAACACGCGCGCATCCAGCGCCAATCGACCCCACGCTTCGGCGAAGATCCGACCGCGGCACGAAGCTGAAGTAACGCTTTGGTCAGTTCATGACGCGGCAAGCGGACCGCCATTCCATTTGCTGTTCGTTACTCTTTGACCCGGAACTAACCTTCAACCGGGTGAGGCGTTTCCGATTGCTCCTGAGCGGACACGATACTCGATTGATGATGAAGGCGACGCTCAGGACTCCTATTCTGGTATGCCTGCTTTGCGAAGGCCGTCGACGAAGACGTCACAATGCGCAAACCTGTGCATATGCCTGCGGACCAGATTCAGGCTCAGGGGCGCCCCACCCATACGGTTTCGAACGGCGATCAGTTCCCGGGCCTCTTCAATCAACCCCAGATGGCCGCAGCAGCTGATCAGGGTGTTGAAGGGTCCGGTGTAATCCGTGAAGCTGGAAACGGACGCCCTGAGGAAGGGGAGCGCCTCCCCGAAGCGCTGCGCCGCCAGAAGAGCAAGGCCGTGGGTGGTCGTGTAGAACCCGGAGAAGCTGTCGAGCGGACTCATGCGCAGGGCCCATCCGGTCTCGACGAGCGCATCTTCGAACCTGCCTGCTCTCAGGAGCGCCCATCCGAGCGCGGTGTGACCGAGCGCAAAGCTCGGGTTGAGCGTCAGGGCGCTTCCGAGCTCCGCCAGTGCCCGCTGGTGCTGACCGGCCGTGCTGAGGCACAGCCCTGATACCATTCTGGCCCAGGGCTCGCCAGGATCGAGCGCAAGAGCGTCCTGGGCGTGAGTGGCCGCTTGCTCGTAGCCAGCCTCTACGTCGGGCGTCCACAGGCACATGGAGGCCCACCAGATCGCCCAGCTGAGGAGAGCATACGCCCGCGCATAGCGAGGCTCCAGACCAATCGCGCGCCGCAGGAGCAGCTGGGCCTCCGCGTTCTGCGTCCGCTCCACCGCGTTGAGAAGGGTCATGGCCCGGACCACAAGGCCCCAGGCATCGATGCTGTCCGGCTGCTGCGTCGAGGCGCGGTATCCTTCCTCGGCATAAAGGTGCGGCTCGACCGCGGCAACGACCCGCTCGGCGATGTCGTCCTGAACGGCGAAGATGTCCTGCATCTCGCGGTCGTACTTCTCGGCCCAAATATGCTTGCCCGTTGCCGCGTCAATGAGCTGGCCGGTGACGCGAATGCGCGAACCGACGGTTCGGACGCTGCCCTCCAGGACATACCGGATCCCCAGATCCTGGGCGACCTGTCGGACGTCCACGGCCTTGCCCTTGTAGACGAAGGTGGAGTTCCGGGCGATGACGAACAGCCAGCGCAGACGTGCGAGAGCCGTGATGATGTCCTCGGTGATGCCGTCCGCAAGGAAATCCTGCTCTGGATCTATCCCCATGTGCACGAAGGGCAGAACGGCGATGGATGGCTTGTCGAGGGGCTTCAGGTCTGCGACCCTGGGCAGCTGGCGGGTCGTGTCGTCCGGAAGCCGGATCGATCCACCGCTCATGGGCCGCAGGGACAGCTGCGTCTGGCTTTCGACGATCGACAGCGTCTTGTCCGAGAAGTGCCCTGTCAGCAGTTTGTCGACCGTCGACTTGCCCAACTTCGTCTTGAACGCGAACTGCTCGCGCGAGATGCGTTCCCGCGCGATGTAGTCCCTGATCACGGCCGCAATCTGTTTTCTGTCGTCCAGCATCACCCCGCCTGCTTGTGGGCTCCCGGAAAATGGTCGGGCAACTTTCGGAAAATACAGACAACTTCTGCCAAGAGCCACGGAAAAGAATGCTCGTTACAACCCCCGCATTGGCGAGGCGGCACGCCAGCAAGCGCATCCCCCGACGAAACATCAGGAAGGAAGACCATGTTCGATTGTATCGTGCAAACAAGCGAGGCCTTGAGAAGAGCCGCGGAACGAAGCTCCGAGACGCTGTTCCCGGCGCTGTGCGGCTGCGAGGCATGTGGGACCACGCAGCTGATTGCAGCCCCTTCGATCGGCACCTGCGCCGTGTGTGGAGCCGAACTAACGGTGCTCACATCCGCAACGATCTCGCGGGCTTCCGATCAGGAGCTGGAGGTGCTGTCGCCATTCGCAGCGTAGCGATACTCCACGTTTCCAGTCCGAGTTGTTCCACGGGCGCCTCTGACACGACGAACGGAGCAATCCGGTCACAGCCCGACAGGGCTGGCGCAACCACCGTGCAGGAGATCAGGCGCAGGGCCTTGCGCAGCGAGACGCTGCTCGGTGTGTGGAAGCAGCGGTCGTTCTGGAGACAGGTGCACATTGTATGGACTAACACCGCTGCCTGATGCGGGTTGCCCAATGAGGCAGATGGGATTGCAGTCATCGACAGGCCGATTTGGGCTTCGGCTACCCCCGAAAGAGTTCGGACACATACATTGTGGGGCTCCGGTGGCAGCGCGATAATGGATCACTCAGCCAGAACTGCGAAGGCGACGGCTTTCTGGAGACACGGCTATGCCACAGGGCACCGACACCATTCTTGTTACTGGCGCGACCGGCAACCAGGGTGGCGCCGTGGCGCGGGAGCTGCTTGCGAGCGGCCACAAAGTCCGGGCGATGACCCGCTCACCGGAGGGGACAGCGGCGCGGGCGTTGGCGGCGCAAGGCACCGAGATCGTCCAAGGGAACCTGGACGATGCGGCCTCGTTGGAGCAGGCCCTCGCCGGGGCATGGGGCATCTTTGCCGTGCAGAACACCTGGGAGGCTGGGGTTGAGCGCGAGGAGGAGCAAGGCAAGCGCCTTGCGGACCTCGCCCGGCGGCAGGGCGTTCAGCACTACGTCTACTCCTCAGTCGGCTCGGCGCACCGCTCCACCGGCATCCCCCACTTCGACAACAAGTGGCGCGTGGAAGAGGTGGTGCGCAGCCTCGGCTTCCCTTCTTACGTGATCCTGCGACCGGTCTTCTTCATGGAGAACTGGCTCTCGCCCTGGTTCAAGCCGGGCATCGACCAAAGCAAGCTCATGGTGGGTCTCAAGCCGGACACTGTCCTGCAGATGATTGCGGTCGAGGACATCGGCCGCTACGGGCGTTTGGCGTTCGAGCGCCATCAGGAGCTGAACGGCCAGGCTATCGACATCGCAGGCGATGAGCTCACGATGCCGCAGACCGCTGTGGTCCTCAGCGAGGTGACGGGGCGGACCATCACGTTCGAGCCGGTTCCGCTGGAGCAGGTGCGCCAGTTCAGCGAAGACTTTGCCCTCATGCTCGAGTGGTTCGACGCGGTCGGCTACAACGCAGACATTGCCGCACAGGAGGCGCAGTACGGCATCCGCCCGACCCGCTTTCGTGATTGGGCCGGGCGCCAGACCTGGAGCTGAGAAGGCGGCGGTTCAAGTTATGGAGGACTGATTGTAAATCACAGCGTCGCTGCAACAGAGCCGCGAGGTCTGTGGGAGGGAGCCCCCAGTTCAGAAAAAGGGAAATTCAGCCGGAGTGTTGGTGGGCAGCACCCAAGGGAGTTCAGCATGCTCACGGGCCAGCTTGCACTGCTTGTCGCCGCCGTGTTCTCGGGCGCCGCCTTATACATCAACGTAGCCGAGCAGCCGGCTCGCCTGGGGCTGGACGACCGCGCCCTGCTGGCCGAGTGGAAGCCCGCCTACAAGCATGGTTTGGCCATGCAGGCGCCCCTGGCCATCGTGGGGTTCCTGCTCGGGCTCGCCGCGTGGTGGCAGGCAGGGCATGGCGGTTGGATTCTTGGCGCTCTGCTCATGATCGCGAACTGGCCTGTGACGTTCTTCGCCACCATGCCCACGAACAACAGGCTCATGGCCACTGACCCGGCAGGCGCTGGTCCCGAGAGCCGGGCGATGATCGAGCAATGGGGTTCGCTTCATGCGGGGCGCACTGCGCTTGGCTTTGGCGCCTGCCTTGCGGTCCTGTGGGCCTCCCTCTCCTGAGCAGGGTGGTCGGGTGGAGACTCTGATGTCGGTGATGGCGCAGGCCGGCACTCTCCTCCAGGATGAAGGCTGGCACGGCAAAAGGTGTGCTACCCGACACATTCAGGCTGAGCGTTCCGCCGTACCTTGGGACAGGTGCGATCAAGCGCCTTACACGTCCTCGGCGCCGTCGAGGGCACATCGAGCGAGGGGGGTACCATGGCTGCGGGCGATACATCAGCATCACCGTCAGGCAGACTGAGGGCATCAGAGTGGGCTGCTGTTGTCACTTCCCTTGCCTTCATCACGCTCTGGCTCGGACTCTCTTTTGCCTGACGGGCGTGCCTGCGAGAGTCTGAGCGACGCAGCGCGGTTAGCCAGCGGCCAGTAACCGAGGCTGCCGGAGAGGGGAGGCGATCATGAACCCAGAGCTACGCCCCGCCACGCCCGCCGATGCCGAGGCCTGCGGGCGCATCATCTTCGATGCCTTCAGGGGGATCGCGGACCAGCACGGCTTTCCGTGGGACTTCCCCTCAGTCGTGATCACGATCGAGTACGCGATCCGGGAAGCCGATGTGGTGGCTTTCCTTGCCGTGATGGAAGAGCGGCGGCGGATCCGGCGCCGGGACGGTGCACGTCATTGGACGCTGCTGCGGGATCTGGAGAATCCTGAGATCTGGATCGAGCGCTACCATAACCCGACATGGCTGGACTACGTGCGGCACAACCAGCGCATGGTCTTGTTTCGGAAAAATGGAGAGCACTTCTTGTATGAAGCAGGAGGATCTCCATGCCCCAGACACGCTTTACGAAAGAGTTTCGGGATGAGGCTGTTCGGCTCGCCCTGACCAGCGGCCGCAGCCGACGAGCGATTGCTGAGGATCTCGGCGTCGGCCTGTCGACTCTGCGCAACTGGATCGACCGCCGCCGTGAGCGCCAGATCGACGATCCACCGGCAGATCGGCAGGAGGACATGGTAGCCGAGCTGAAGCGGCTGCGGCGAGAGAACGAAATCCTGCGCCAAGAACGGGAAATTCTCAAACGAGCTACCGCTAATGGCATGGACCGGCCGTGCTCCCGGGTGGAGCATGGGAGGGCGGGATTGTCCCGCAGGCAAGGAGCCATGCCATGTCACACCAGACCACAACCGAGGCCATCGCCACGATCGGCATCGACCTGGGCAAGAACATCTTCCACCTGATCGGCATGGATGCCCGCGGCAAGATCCTGCTGCGCCGCAAGATCGCGCGGGCAGCTGCAGTCCTGCCTGGCCAACGTCCGGGTCTGCCTGATCGGAATGGCGGCCTGCGCGGGCGCCCATCATGTTGGGCGTCAGCTCGCTGCCCTCGGTCATGACGTGCGCCTGCTGCCGGCCCAGTACGTGAAGCCGTTCCTCAAAGGACACAAGAACGACTACCGCGATGCCGAGGCCATTGCCGAGGCGGTCCAGCGCCCGACCATGCGGCCGGTGCCGCTGAAGTCGGCCGAACAACTTGATCTCCAAGAACTTCATCGGGTGCGCCGCCGCCGGATCGGCCAGCGCACGGCGGTGATCAACCAGATCCGCGCCTTCCTGCTCGAATGCGGCCTTCCGGTGCGGCAGGGGCTTGCGGGCTTGCGCGAGGCGCTTCCCACGCTCCTGTCTCAACGCACGGACGTGCTCTCGCCGCGGATGATCCACCTGATCGAAGATCTGGCGGGCGACTGGCAAGGGCTCGATGAGCGCATTGGGACGCTCAGCCGTGACATCACGGCTCTGGCGCGACAGGATACAGGCTGCCGCTGGCTGATGGGATCCCAGGAGTTGGGGTGATCACCGCCAGCGCCATGGTAGCGGCAGTAGGGACCGGGGCCGCTTTTGCTAAAGGGCGCGATTTTGCTGCCTGGCTTGGGTTGGTGCCTAAGCAGATCTCAACCGGTGACCGGACGATCCTGGGTGGCCTGTCCAAGCGCGGGAACCGCTATTTACGCACCCTGTTTGTCAGCGGCGCACAAGCTCTCCTGCAGCGTCCGCAATCCTGGGGAGGGCACGGCTTTGGGCGTTGGCTCCAGGCAGCAGGCCCGCGGTTGCACCGGAACGTTCTCACCGCGGCGCTCGCCAATAAGCTCGCGCGGATCGCTTGGGGCGTGCTGTATCGCGGGTGCGGCTACGACGCGGAGTATGCGACCCGCACAGCCTGAGCCAGTCACCGCAACAGAATCCTGCCGAGGTTCGCGAGAAGGATGTGACAGGATGGACGAACGGTTGCCCGGCGCACCGGAAGCCTGAACAAAAAAATGGCCCCTTTAGGTCGCGGCGTCTACTCTGTTGTACGAAATATCGTGGCAGCACTATCGATCGGCATCACGAAAACCGACGCGCGCGAACTATTGAGCCGGCAAGTTTGCCGTTGACACGCAAAAGATCGGTGCGATTATAGAATACGCAGTATTCTAATGAAAGACAAACGGGTTGAGTGTTCGTCCACTATCCTCCGTCCTGAAGGCGTTCACTGCCTTGGACATCATTGCTTCGTCCAATGAACCTCTCCGCCTAGCTGATGTGGCACGCAGGCTCGGAGAGGCCCGAGCAACCACACTCCAACGGCTAGTAACGCTTGTTGAAGCGGGATGGATCGAACAGAGCGAGGACAGCCGCTATCGGCTCAGCCTGAAGGTTCTTCACCATGCTGCAATTGCCCTAGAGCAGGCAGGAATCGGTACACGCCTCCTGGACGTTCTGCAGGAGGTGGTCGCCGACAGTGGCGAGACCGCGTCCCTGGCTGTACTCGACGGGACAGATTCCGTCATTATCAATCGGGTCGAGTCACGAGGACTGCTGCGAGCGGATCTTCGGATCGGTACCCGACTCCCGCTCTCCGACTCGGCGACAGGGCGAGTTCTGGTTGCATATGCCTCGCCAATGACCCTGGATCGCCTCAAAGGATCGGGTATTGAACTTGGCGATCCTGCGGTCTTCTCTGAAGTGCGCGAGCGCGGGTTCGCCGTATCCGGTCCGCTAGGTCCACGAACAGTAACGGCTGTAGCCGCGCCAATCTTCGACGCCCGGGGTGATTGTATCGCTGCCCTTTCAATCTCCGGTCCAACCAACGGCTTCGACTATGACATGAGTTCGAGAATTGTCACGCAAGCCGCATCCAGAGCCACAGCCCGAATCCGTGGAGCCAAAGAGTGACTGCAGCCTTGAAACTCGATCATCGGGAGAACCATCTCCTCCATCAGCTAATGCGGACCGCTTCGGAGTTGATGACGCCCGATCGATTAGCGGCGATCCAACCGTCTCGAGTGAGTGCATCCCGCGCTTTCATGAACCAAGCGGTTCGTGAGCGTTGGCAAATCAAGTGCAAGCGCTTCGACATCGACGAGCGCGCTCGAGGCACTGCTCTCTATCTGATTGAGGCCGGTGGGTACCGGTTCTCTTTCCCTGTCTACTCCTTTGAACCGTCGCCCGAAGGGCGCAGCGGGCGGATTATCGGACGCGCATGGGACATGATGGGAGCCCTGATCGAGGGCGAGATCAGCTCAGAGGATCTAGAGACGACGCGAAGGGAGCTTCCAAAGCTCTACGAAGGCCGGGCGACGCCCGGCACATTGACTTGGTGCCGCTCCAATCGCAGTGCCCGGTTCTTCGACTATGCGCTCGACGCTCTTTCATCCGGCCGCCAGCCGGAAGTCGCCCCATTGGGCAAGACTTGCTACCTCATGCGCAATACGGGCCTCGATGGAAATGGGACTTTCGGTACGCGGAGCTTCCTGACGCTTGAGCGCGGCCACCCACTCAGGTGGTCTCTGGCAGCACAGATGCTCTCCGCTTACATGATGCGGGTCTTTGCGCAGGACCTGCTGAACCATTTGGCAAGGCTCCGTTCCCCGAAAGCTGTGCCGATGGCGGAAGAACTTGCCCGCTATTTGGGCGTGGGCAACGGCTCTGCTCTTGGGCTCATGCTCTTCGTCAACAATCACCCGCGGCTTATCGATCGCTGGATTTTCATCAGGGAAGAAGCCTTGGCGCGAGCAAAGATGCTCCGGCCGAACTCGGATGGCGGGGAAGTGGGCCAACTCATCGCCCTTCTGCGAAAGGCCATCCAATTCCGCAGGGAGGACCGGGTTGTCTATGAGGCATTCACGAAAAGCGATGTCGTTGCGGACAATCTGGAAATCGCTTTGCAAGAAGCGGAACTCTTGTTCACCCGCTATGCAAGGCAACAGAAAACGCCGGAGTTGCCCTTTGCGGAACTCTGCCGAACGCTGCAAGGACGCATCCACGACGAGGCGCTAGAAACTCTGCACTCTCTCCTGATTGAACTTGTCCCCGATGTCGCCGACGAACTCGTTCAGACCTTGGTGGTGGACGAAGAGGAGACGATCAGGCCGGAAATGAATGTCCGACGGCTTCGCGAGATCGTCCACAATGACTACGCCTGGGCCTTCCGAATGGATTTGCACTCGGAGCGATCGAGACGATACGTCTGGTACAAGTCCCAGACCGCCGAAGAGCCGCGGCGGGGGCCAAGAGAAGAGCTCGGCCAGGTCG
Source organism: Microvirga lupini (assembly GCF_014191055.1). Lineage (GTDB taxonomy): Bacteria > Pseudomonadota > Alphaproteobacteria > Rhizobiales > Beijerinckiaceae > Microvirga > Microvirga lupini_A. The sequence continues at coordinate 31,715 of NZ_JACHWB010000006.1, read as the reverse complement.
TCAACCTCGGCCTTGATCTGCCAAGACTGATAATACGGCTCGACGCCGACCTTGCCACCTCAGACCCTGAGGGGAGCGTGGCGCGCTTCCTTCTCGCCCATCCTCGGCACCGGGCGATCATCACAAGGGTCCAGGCGCTCGCCGGACTAACCTACCACTCGGTTCACGCAGACATCATGAGCGAGGACTTCGTTCCCGCCCACATCACTCGCCTCCTCAATGTCGGCATACACGGCATCGACAAAGCACGTGACTTCCTGAACCGGAACCTCCGCGGCGTCCTATTCCATGGCGCACCGACGGCACAGGATCTCATCAAAGGCGACAGCAACACGCAATGGTTTTATCCCGCGGAGCCAGTTCTATGACCGAAGCTCTTGAGAACAGCAGAAATCTCCGCGTCAGCCTCCGGGAATGCCGAATGGTGCTCGAGCGTCTCATGCATGTTGCCAATCTTGACCCGGGCCAAGTGGCATCGACGCGTGAAAGCGCCTTATATTCGGCAGCAATGGGTTTAGGTGGCTTTGCAAACCTGCGCTACAACGTCGAGCAGTTGAAAGCCGCAAAAGCCTGGGCGGTTACATTGGAAACGGATGAGCAGTCGATGAAACTCGACTGCGCCGGCCAACACGCCTGGATTGTCGCGCCTCTGCTGGCTGACCTGCTGGTCGATGCCTATCGGCGTCGTAAAATTGGAAGAATAGAGGTCGTCGACCTAACGGCTCGGGACGAGATCCCCGTGGTCGAGGCATTCCTGCAGCGTCAGGGGTTCACGGGGGTGATCACCCTAGGTCCCGGCCCTGATGAGCTTCTAATTTCGATACAGCCGCTGTCTTCAGAAAAAGACCGCAATGTGGTTGATGAAATTCGCCGGAATGGCCTACTCGTCCAAGACGCGCTCTGGTGGGAACTCTTCCAACTATCCAACGAAGCCCTGGCGCCAGATTCGTTCGAGTCTCGGCGGCACGCAGGCGCAATTATCGTCGAAGCCGACGGCCGGGTCATCGGCCGACAAGACGAAGACGACACGGACCTTTCCCTGCTGGCCGAGCGGATGAGAGGTTCTGTTCAGGATGCTACACCTTCTCAGAGGACGGAATAGCAACGATGCTGATAGATGGACTTCAATGCGGTCACTTCACGCGTGAAGTGTTCTTAGATCTCAAACGCGGGGGCTTCACATGCGTGACCCCGACCTTGGGGTTCTGGGAAGGTACAATCGAGTCCCTCGACGCCATTAGTCAGTGGCGTGAGCTGGAGCGATCTTCATCCGATCTCGTTCTGATCGCGAAGAATGTCGCGGACATCACGAAAGCCCACGAGACCGGGCGCGTGGCGGTCTTGCTCGGGTTCCAGAACACCAATCTCTTCGAAGATCGCATTGCATTCGTCGAGTTGTTCGCGGACCTCGGGGTTCGGGTTGTTCAGCTTACCTACAACAACCAGAATGAACTCGGCGGCAGCTGCTACGAAGAGAGCGACAGCGGTCTTTCCCGGTTCGGACGAGAGGTTGTTCGTGAGATGAACCAAACCGGGATTCTTATCGATCTTTCGCACGTTGGTGACCGAACCACCCTTGACGTGGTCCGTTTCTCGGATCGGCCGGTCGTGATTACACATGCTAATGCCGCAAGCATCTTCCCCCACAAGCGGAACAAGAGTGACGCGGTCTTGAAGGCCCTCAAGGAGAATGGCGGCGTCATCGGATGCGCCACATACCGCAATATCACGCCGGAGGACGCGTGCGCGACCGTTCAGGGCTGGTGCGAAATGGTCGCCCGAACGGTTGAAATCGCCGGAATCGATCATGTCGCAATCGGAACCGATGAGGGTCACAACACCACTCAGGCAGACCTGAACTGGATGAGAAAAGGCCGTTGGACCCGAGGGGTTCAATATGGCGCCGGCTCCGAGGCGAGGCCCGGTAAAGTCGCAAAGCCTGAATGGTTGTCCTCGCCGGGCGATCTCGGTGTTGTCCGCGACGGGCTGGCAGCTGTCGGTTTTTCTGCTGAAGAGGTTCAGAAGATCACATCAGGGAACTGGCTGCGGGTTTACGGCGCGGTCTTCGGGTGAAGAACGATCGGTTCCGGAAGGCGCCGAGAGGGGATGCCATATCACGGTACGGGAGGACAACGATGACTAAAGAGAGTTCAATCAGGACCAAAGCTGAGATATCCCGCCGATCGTTCCTGGCGGCCGGGGCAGGGGCGGTGCTATCCATGCCCTTCGTCAAACGGGCCGAGGCATCGGAGAAGGTACTGTACGTCAACACCTGGGGCGGCCTTTGGGAAGAGGTTGCACGGGATGTCTGGTTCAAACCTTTCACTAAGGAGACTGGAATCGAAATTCGGACCGTCTCCCCGGTTTCATTCGCGAAACTGGCCGCGCAAGCCCGGACGGGAACCTACGAGTTTGACGTGACAACTCTCGGTGTAGCGGAGCTCGGAAGAGCTTATGCAGCGAAGATCATCGAGCCGGTCGAAGGAAGCGCTCTTGACCGGTCAAGCCTCTGGGATGGCGCTGTGGCGATGAATGGCGTGAAGTCCCACGCCTTTTCCAACGCAATTGTCTACCGGAAAGACCATTTTCCGAGCGGAGGGCCGCAAAACTGGCGGGACTTCTGGGACGTCCAGAAATTCCCGGGCTCGCGGTCACTGCAGCGTTATGCTGCCCGAACCATGGCATTCGCGCTTCTTGCCGATGGCGTTGCACCCGAGAACCTCTTTCCATACGACCTCGACCGGGGCATTGCAGCCCTGGACCGACTGAAGCCGGATCTACGTGTCCTATGGACCCAAGGACCCCAGTCCGCGCAGCTCGTCCGTGACGGCGAGGTCGAGATGATCGGAATGTGGACCGGGCAAGCAGGAAAACTCGTCGAGGCGAACGTGCCAGTCGAGATCGTATGGAATCAGGCGCTCCTTGATCAGGCGTTCTGGGTGGTCGCCAAGGGGACCCCGCGCGCGGAGAACGCCTGGCGCTTCATTCAGTCGGCGGTCCGGCCAGAGCGGCTCGCGGAGTTCTGCATCAGAGACAAGAACGGCCCGCTCAATCCCAAGGCTTTTGACTTCATCGGCGCGGAGCAGGCGAAGTTGATGCCGACATACCCGCCGAACTTCAAGCAGGCGATCGTTCTGGATCCTGAAAAGATCGCTCCACAACTCGACGAGCTCAATCAACGCTTTGATCGCTGGATCGCAAGTTAGCGGCGACCTGGAACGGGAGGGTGACCGCGATGAGGCGGAAACGGTGGATCCATACGAGCCCACTTTTGCTCGGCTTGCCCGCAGGCATTTTCTTGCTGGCGTTCTTCATTGTCCCACTCGGGTACGTCACCCTCTTGAGCTTCACCGAACCATCATGGGGAATAGGTAACTATCGGGATCTGTTTAACTCCCGATTGTTCCTGGCCACGTTGGGGAACACCTTCTGGACAGCCATCCTTGTCACTGGATTAAGCCTCCTCCTTGCCTATCCTCTTGCCTATGTCGCGGCGACATCCAAAGGAACAATCAGTCGAACTATCCTTCTTGTCGTTGCGCTGAGTTTCTGGACCAGTTATCTCGTGAGGACTTACGCATGGATGGTGATCCTTGGAGTACAGGGACCCCTTCCGGCCTTTATCGCGGTCTTCGGCTACTCACCTCCCCCGCGTCTTCTCTTCACGAATTTTGCGGCGACACTCGGCATGACCCATGGTCTTATTCCATTCATGACAATGGCACTCTTTGCAGTCATGAAGCGTATCGACCCCAGGCTTTTGGATGCCGCCGGCAGCCTCGGCGCAAAGCCGTGGCGGGTATTCTGGCACATCTACCTCCCGCTAAGCGCACCAGGCATCATCAACGGTATCACGCTCGTCTTCATCACCTGCCTTGGCTTCTATGTGATGCCGGTGCTGCTCGGGAGCCCGCGTGAGCAGACGATCGCTGGTCTCATCGGAGACCGTATGGAGCAGGTCCTCGACTTCGGTGGGGCTGCAGCGATGGCCTTGATCCTCCTGGCGGTCTCGCTCGGCCTCTTTGCTGTCTACAGCCGGTATTTCGGGATGGATCGTCTGTGGGGAGGAAGGGCATGATGCTGGTTCGGTTCGCCGCCATTCTTATCGCAGTTTTCCTGGCTGCCCCGCTCCTGGTAGTGGTGCCAATGTCGTTCAGCACCGCGCCATCGCTCCAATTCCCACCGCCTGCCCTCTGGCTCGGGTATTACGAGCGGTTTTTCTCGGACCCGAACTGGACCGGTCCGCTCCTCAATAGCATTCTCATCGGCGCAGCAACGGCAGGCTTGACCATGGTCGTTGCCGTCCCGGCTGCGTTCGCTCTCGTCCGCTACCGGTTTCCCGGGAGAAGCATGTTCAATCTCCTCCTGATGACGCCCCTTATCGTGCCGCACATCGTGATGGCACTCGGCTACTATGTTTATTTCGGAGAGCTGCGACTGCTCCAAAGCTATCTCGGCGTCATTCTCGCGCACACTTGCTTCTCGATCCCTGTTGCCATGCTGATCATTACGGCTGCGCTAAAGGGCTTCGATCTCTCCCTGGAACGGGCGGCCATGAGTCTTGGCGCTCCTCCCCTTACCGTGTTTCGTCTCGTTACGATGCCGATCCTCGCCCCTGCCTTCGTAATCGCTGGCCTGTTTGCATTCATCCACTCGTTCGATGAAACCGTCGTTGCTCTCTTCATCTCCGGGCGGGACGTGGCAACGCTGCCACGCCAGATGTTCAACAGCTTCCGGATGGAGGCAGACCCCGTCATCTCGGTGGCATCTTCATTGTTGCTTGCCGCGGCGCTCGTTGGCGTCATGGTCCCCACAGCCGTAAACTCGGTTCGACGGGCCTTGAACACTCGGCCCTCCACCATTGCTTCCTGAACGCCGACCAAAGGCTCTCACACCATGACTGCCCGTTCTCTCTCCCTTACCAACCTGATGAAGCACTACGGCGGACTTCAGCGAGCCGTAGATGATGTATCGCTTGACGTCGCCCCAGGCGAGTTCATCACATTCCTTGGCCCGTCAGGATCGGGCAAGACGACGACCCTGATGATGATCGCCGGTTTCCAGGAGCCATCAGGTGGACAGATCAACATCGCGGGCCGCTCAGTAGAGCATATCCCGGCATACGAGCGAAATATTGGCGTCGTGTTTCAAAATTACGCTCTATTCCCCCACATGACCGTGGAGCACAACGTTGCATTCCCCTTGAAGATGCGTGGGGTGGGTAAAAAGGAAAGGGAGCCAAAATCCAAGGATGCCCTGGCTCGCGTGGGGTTGCAGGGATTTGCCGACCGCCATCCAGGTGAGTTGTCCGGCGGACAACAACAGCGCGTTGCCCTTGCTCGTGCTCTGGTCTTCGAGCCTGATCTGATCCTTCTGGATGAGCCGCTCGGCGCTTTGGATAAGAACCTTCGAGAGCACATGCAACTCGAGCTCAAGCGGATCCACCGCGAGGCTGGCGTGACCATGATCTACGTGACCCATGACCAGACCGAGGCGATGACGATGTCGGATCGAATTGCTGTCTTCAACTCGGGCAGGATTGAGCAGGTAGGCACACCCCTCGATGTCTATTTCAAACCGAAGACAAAGTTCGTCGCCTCATTCGTTGGCGATAGCAATCTTATCGACGCCGACGTCGTTGGAAGGGATGGATCCGTCAAGGCTAGCGACCTTGGTCAGTTCAATGTGGATCTGAGCGACCACCGGCCTGGTGAGCGAGTAAGCCTTCTCATTCGACCCGAGATGATCCGACTTCGGAAAGATAGTCACCAGGATCCGAATGTTCACTCATGCCAATTCACAATCGAGTCCATGGTCAACTACGGTGACAACATCCTCGTAATCGGCACGGCTGGACAGACCAACCTCCGCGTCCGCGTTCCCAGCTTGGACGGTAAATGGCTGCGTGAGGGAATGATGTGTATTGCGGAATGGAACCGTGACAACGTCCACGTCGTGTCCGGGCCCTAAGCACAGGACAGATCATATGCAATGTTTCTGCCGTAGCAGAAAGGGGGCTCCTGCTCCTTTTTCGTGCCGGGTGCCATCCGCCAAATCGCCCGGTCGGAACTGCAGAATGCCTGGCTAGAGCGGATTCGATTTAGGTGAACTCGTATCCGCAGTTGCTGAGATAGTTCTGGCACTCCTCGGCGGGGAAGCTGTCGAGCAGTTCTCCGATGGTTGTCCAGAGCGCCTCCTTGGTGCGGGCTGCCGCCTTGCGCAGCAATGCCTTGAGCTTGGCAAACACCTGCTCGATCGGGTTCAGGTCGGGCGAGTTCGGCGGCAAGTACAACAGGCTCGCTCCCGCGGCCTGGATCATCTCGCGGATGCCCGCCACCTTGTGAGCGGCCAGGTTGTCGAGCACCACCACGTCGCCGGCCTGGAGTTCCGGCACCAGCACCTGCTCCACATAGGCGCGAAACACCTCGCCGTTCATGGGCCCGTCCAGCACCATCGGGGCGATCAACCCGCTGGCGCGCAGGCCAGCCACGAAGGTGGTGATCTTCCAATGACCCCACGGCGTGGCATCCACCAGCCGCTCGCCTCTGGGACAGCGCCCGTAGCGGCGCACCATGTTGGTGGGTGTGCCGGTCTCGTCCAGAAACACAAAGCGGGCCGGATCCATAAAGCGCTGCCACACGCGCCAGTGTCGTCGCTCGCGCGCCACATCGGGCCGGTCCTGCTCGGCGGCTCTCAGGCTCTTTTTTTGGTGATGTCACGTTAACGGAACTCGGGCGGAGCGAGGCAAGCGCGGTCACATGTTGGGCTCACTGTGCAATGCAGGCTGCAGACTTCCACGCCGCTATGGCATTGAGGCGGTGAAGGCGGGTGGCAACGGCAGAGCGGCGGGAGCGAGGGGTAACGAACAGGTTGCGGACGGCAGAGAACCCACTGACAAATCTTTGTAGCCCGCCCGGCGATCGAAAGCCCTGCATCGCCCGCTCGCGCCGACGCAGCGGCAGGTGTGAGTTCTCTGCTCTGTTATTTAACCCCTTGTGTGAGCGGTGCTCGACTGCCGGCATGATCTGGCGCCGGGCAGCAGCGTAGGAGCCGAGTTTGTCGGTGATCATCCGTCGTGGAAGGCAGCCCTGCTTCTTCAACAGGCGCCTCAGCAAGCGCTTGGCGGCCTTGGTGTCGCGTCGGCTCTGGAGAATTTCATCGAGCACATAGCCGTCCTGATCAATCGCTCGCCACAGCCAGTGTTTCTGGCCCGAGATCGTGACCACGACCTCATCCAGGTACCAGATGTTGCGGCAACTTGGAGTCTTGCGCCTGACGCGGCGAGTGTAGTCCGGCCCAAACTTCAAAGCCCAGCGGCGGATCGTCTCGTAGGAGACGCGAATACCGCGCTCGAGCAGCATTTCCTCAACCAGTCGAAGACTCAGAGGAAATCGGAAGTACAGCCAGACCGCATGAGCGATGATCTCGGGTGGAAAGCGGTGGCGCTTGTAACTGACGGACTTGATCATGCCGACCCATCTACACGGTCGCAGTCAAACCCGAGTTAACGTGACAACACCCAATCAACCTGGTCCAATTCCACCCAGTCAGGTCAAAGTTGAGTATAGCCGCGCACCGGAGTTTTTGGAGGGCTAAAGGCAGTTGTCTGGAAATATACAAACAGACGGGCACGTAGGGATTACCTCGAATCATCTCATTAAAATTTTCGGAATAGGGGCATGCTAGCTTCGACTGCTTTCAGCCAATTTGGTCCTTGTCCGCCAATTCCCATGGGAGGCCGCAGTAATGCCCTCGCACAAGGCTGTAATTGCTAAGTTTGTTGGCCAAGATTTTCTGCTGGACAAGGTTGTAAAGCGTGCCAAGGCTGTTTTTCTATGGTCGTACGTTGATGGACTGATCCGGTGGCCCAAGAGCATCGGACACCCCGACATAGCTGACTTTGGCAAAGCTTTCCGAATCTCGTTCGCGAGAAGTCAGATTATCGACCGCGACGGCCCTGGTCCGCAGGATCCACAGGCTTTGTACTTCCCCTACAGTACCATACATGGAGTGATGGGTGCCGAGAGCGCGCGCTATTTTCAGGTATCGTTCCGTGAGTTCATAGACGACACGCCTAAAGGCCCTCTCGACCCGCGTTTCTATGTAGACCCAGATCTCTACAGGCATCGTATCATCATTGAGCTTGCGGAAAACGTACGCTGGCTTGCGCTCGACGGCACGCCGTCAGCGCGAGGGGCTGTTATCAATCCCCCACGGCTGTTCTTTCACAAGAAAGGCCGTACCGTGTTGCCACCTTTCGAGGTGCGGCTGGCATAAGGCGCAAGGATTTCAGGAGCTATATTGCAAACAGATTGTCGCAAATGGTCGACAGCCTCCATCAAACCATATCCCTCAACACTTTCACTCATCCACGATCTACGAACTGAGATCCGACTGTGGTCCCACCTTAAGTAATTCAAGCAAGCGAATTCTGATCAGAACGAGGTATCTCCGGAAAATACATCATCTATCGCGAAGATATTGACATTGATCCAAGACAAGTGCGTAATCCTTACGCTGCATATTGAATTGCGGGGTAGACGCCATGCGTATCTCAGCCAGTGCATGCGTTCTCGTGCTAGGTTGTATCGCAAGTGCTCAGGCCGATCCCGTTACAGCACCGAGCGGTGCGGCAGCAGGGGTCTTCGGCTCCTCCGTCGCCAATCAGGCTGCCGTAGAGCCTGTGCGAGGAACACTCACGTATAGCTACCGATTTGAGATGCCAGCGGCGCGCGGTCTCGCGCAGCCTTCCCTGGCTTTAACCTATCGGTCAACTACGGGAGATTCCGACGCCGGATATGGTTGGAGCCTCGATTTGCCCTCTATCGAAGTCAGTCCTCTATCGGGATGGCCTGAGTCTCCCCCCAATGGTGCGGCGATCGAGGAGCGTTTTGCTGCGAATGGGGAAGCCTTGGTTGCTGTCTGTACAACTGGAGCGCAGATGGATGCAGCCGTCCCCGTGTGTTCTGCTGCTAACATAGACCTACCGAGTTGGGCGGCTCCCCAAGTAGGCCGAGGCTGGGTCTACTATCGCGCCCAAACGGATACTGATTACACGCGCTACTTCCTCAGCCCCGACCGGAGAACATGGCGGGCGCAACGCAAAGGCGGCATTCTTCAGGAATTTGGGGCCCCCCTGACTGCGCCGGAGCTCGCGCGCGAGGCCTTGGAGGAACGGGATGGCACGATCTATCGGTGGCGGCTCGTACGGGCTCTGGAATCGGCTCGCCCCGAGAACTTAGTCGTGTATGCATGGGATCGGATGGGACAGCGCGGACTGCTCTATCTCACCGACATTTGGGATACGCCACGAGCACGGGAAGCGCTGCAGCTCATCCGCTTCGCCCACCATACTCAGCTGACCTGGGAGTCACAGCCGTTCTCGACCGCCTCATATGCACCTCTTCACAAAGCCACTCCCGACATGCGCCTTGCGCGCGTTGCGACGGCGAGCGCTGACTGGGAGGCGCAGGACGCACGTGAGGTCACGCGTATCTATCGTCTGGGCTACTATTTCAATCGCGATTTTCCCTACGATCCAGATATACAAGCGCCGCTTTTCCACCGGTCATTCCTGAGCCAGATCAACCGGGAGGGACGCTGCCGCGTCCGCGAGACGCAATCCGGCAGCATCCCAGGAGGGGCCGAGTGCCAGACGCTGCCGGCCGTAACCTTCAAATATCAGGGATCGACCTTTGGTGGTCTCGGCATACTGACGCCGCTGCAGGGCGGTCCACCAAACCTCGATGTGAACTACGGGGTGCTTCCCTATCTCAGCAGCGCCTCCGTTCTGGACTTCAACCGCGACGGACTTCCGGACGTGGTGCAAAGCTGGGAAGCGGAGCCGCAATGCTTCAACGCGCCGGGCGCTGTGCGCATCCTGGTCGAGCGCAATGACGGAACGGCTGACCCGACCCTCGTGTGCTACCAGCCGGGCGAGAATCCTCAGACGATCCGCAGCGCGCGACCGATGACGGGATGGCTGAACGCCGGCACGTCAATCTGGTCCCTAGCCCTCGCCCACCAGTGCATGGATGCCGGGGACGGGTCGCCAGGCACTGTGCCATGGTTCGTCCGTCAGAGCCTACCGGGTGGCCCGCGTCTGGCGAACTTCCTGACCAGCCAGGGTGCTCCGACGATCGTGGGCAGCTATGGCGATGGCGTTCTGATCTGGGGCGGAGGAGAGGCTGGATTCCGGCCGTTCCGCGCAGAGCCAGTTGCATCTGAGGCAGCGTTCTGCCCCACACCTATGACCTCTCCCGGATGGCGCTGGACCACCGGTTCACACGATGGGCTCGCATGGCCGCACAGCACGGGCGCAATCACTCCCGAGGATCCGGTCAGCGGTCCGCGCTGGTACACGGATATCGATGGCGACGGGTTGATCGACTCCCTCGGGACAGGATCAGCTCAGCGCCTGAACGTTTTTCTCAGGGAAGCAACTCCATTTTTCAGCCGCCGCTACGGCACAGACCAAAATCTTCCGGGGGGCGGTGCCGGCCCAGCACAGATCCCGTTCATCTCTCCAGGAGATCCGGTCAGCGTCGTACCGGATAAGGATGCACCGGCGGGAACACGTTTTTTCTACACTGATGTCAATGGCGACGGATTGGTGGACTTGGCCTATTTCCGGCCGTCCGGCGCGCTCGTGGTCCGCCCCGGCGACGGCTACGGCAGGTTCGAATGCCAGACAGCCCGTGAGCCGCTCGGCTGCAACGGGGCTGAGTACGAAGCAACGACGGGATCGACGATCACGCCTTGGACGCCAATCAACGGCCCTTCCTGGGACGATCGCGAAGAGCGCTTCCTGCACGACGTGACGGGTGATGGCTTGGCGGATATCATCACCTACAAGGACGATCCTTCCAACCTCAACCTGTCGAGCATACTGCGCCTGTGGGTGAACGTCGATGGGCACACCTTCCGCTGCGCAGATCCCACCGGTACCGTTCCCTGTGCTGTCGGGCGCGTGGTTGACAATGTTCACAATAGCACTGTTATCGGCGACCATCGCGTGGCGTTCGCCGATATGGATGGCAACGGAGTCGACGACGTGGTGGTGCTCGCCCGCCAAGGCATCATAGTCGCAAGCCTCACGGCTCCCGGCTATGGAACGAACTCGCGGGCTCCCCACCCGGGCCTCTTGATTCAGGTCGACAATGGTCTCGGTGGGGTTACGGACATTCGCTATGAAACGATTCAGGAGCTGATGCGGGAAGCGGCTGGACGTGGCGAGGCTTGGCGTCATGTCGTGCCAGTAGTCGCCAATGTGGTGACCCGTGTGCGCACGCACAACAATCCAACGGCGAATACCACGCTGCCAAAGCCTTACGATTATGAGCGTACGACAACCTACCGGTACCGCGATCCCGCCTACGACAATTGGACGCGCAGCTTTGTCGGATTCCGGCAGGTCGATCTTCAAATCGGCGGTGAGATGGCTGTCACACGGACGACGCACTGGTTCGGTCCATGCCAGCAGGATACCATTCGGAACACTTGCCTGAAGGGCAGCGATAACGACGAGTACAAGCCGCTTATTGGCCTGCCGGTAAGAATTGACCGTCTGTTGCCCGCCATTGGCGAACGCCCGGCGCAATGGCTGTCCTCGACGGAACTGTTTTATGACAATCGCCTGCTGTTCGACCGCAGGCGCGACGTTCGCTCCGCGCATGTTACGGCGACCGAGACTTACGACTACGATCCTCAGAAAACGGTGACGCTCCGGCCCGAAGCCAGTACAGCTGGCGACCCGCGGATGCCTTCGCCGATCCAGGATGAGCAAATCCCGATCACCGTCGATTACGACACCGATGAGTATGGCAATATAACGAGGGTGCGTTCGCATGGCCGGCAGCGCGATGGCCTCGCAGCAAACCTCACAGGTGCCGCAAGCCTCGACAACGTGGTTGTGACTTGGATGGGGAGCAACGGCGCAGGTGATATTCCGGGGCCGTACAGGTGCGATCCCGAACATTGGCGCTGCTTCGTCGACCGGGTCACAATTACCACGGACCAGACCAACGATCATGGATACCTGACGGAGCGGCAATTCCGCTTCACCTATACTCCGCAGGGCGATCTGACGAGTGTCGAGGGATGGCTCAATGCTGCATTCGACCAATTAAACCGGGTTCATGCTGCTGGCGGCGCCGTGGCGCCGCTGCCGCCTGGTGCTGCATCAGGATTTGGCTGGCGCCAGCTTGCAAGCTACGCCTTCGACCCGAGTTTTGGTGGAGCTCTCCAAACTGAGCGGCCCGGCTCGCCCGCATCTTGCACGTCGATCCGATACGACCGAGCCTTTGAACATCTCCCCGAGCGCATCTCCTCTCACACCAACGGATGCACCGGCGCATCACTCGTGACGCGTTTGACCCATGACAGGGGCTTCGAGACTATAACGCGGCAGGAGGATCCCTCCGGCGCGACTACGGTTGTGGAACTCGACCCGTTTGGCCGCGTGGCCGCAATGCGTCTGCCCAAGCCCGACGATCTGGACCTACGTTCTTCCATTGAGGCGCTGACATTCACCTACACCGACCGCGCTCCCTTGAGCTGGGTCGAGATCCGGCGCCGTCTCGGCTCATCCGACTCCACGATCATCGAGGTGATGAACGGATTGGGCGAGCGCCCTGTGCGGTTCGTAGAGGATGAGGGGCGTTGGGTGGTCGAAGGCTGGCGTGAGACCAACCAGGCAGGTCGTAGCGAGCGCACCTACATGCCATTCGCTGTTGCTGTGGACCCACGCCCCTTGTTGATGGCAGCAAACAGCCCAGGATTGGGGCCACGTCGTCTCGACTTTTTCGAGGATATTTACGGCAGGCTGGCGACTATCCGAGAAAATGGCTCCACGGATGTTGCGTCATTCCGCTATCGCCCGCACGAAATCGAGGCTCGCGACGCGGCGCAGCTTCAACCGGGCGCCACATCCTATACTCTCCTTCGCTACGATGGCTTCGATCGGATCAGTGAGTGGGTGGATTTCCTTGGCACAACGGACGTCCGGACGCGTCTCACCTATGCGCTAACCGGAGAGCTGCTGAAAATCAGCCGTCAGCAAGCAGGTGGCTCCGAGCAAACAGTCAAGACCCGTAGCTTCGATAGCATGGGCCGGCTTGTAGCTCAGAGCGAGCCGAATTCCGGCAAGTGGACCTATGCCTGGGATAACGGAGGACGTCTTGTCGGCACGAGCGATCCGCGAGGTTGTGGGGTTAATCTTCATTACGACGGCATGGATCGGCTGATCGGCGAGGACTACTCGCCCTGCGCGGCGCACCACAGGACCTACAGTGCGCCCGATCAGACAACCAAGGCCGGCTTCGAGGTTGCGTACAACTATGACGCCTATGAGCCAGGGCAAGGTGCCGCAGACAGCCTCTTCCTGGATGATCCAGCCTTTGCTGCTGGGCGTCTTGTGGCGCGCCGCGACCGTGGCTCAGAGACCCGCTTCTCGTACGACAATCGCGGCCGCGTCCGGCGCATCGACCGCCGCTTGGCGGATCCCACCTCCACCACGCTCTCCTATACGGCGCGCCGCTACGAGGCACGGCTGGACTACGATAACGGAAACCGCCTTTCCCGGCGCACGACCGGCGTGCCTCTAACCGAGTTCCTCATCGGCGGCACGAGCAGCATGAACCTGTCCTATACGCTGCGCGATCAAGTCAAGAGCGTGACGAGTTCCTATGGTTCTCTAGTTCAGTACGCTACCTATGATCCTGACGGCATGCTTCGGAACATTGTCTACGGAGACGCCGCAGCAACGACCGCATCACTCACCTATGACGCACGCCGGCGTCTCGAGAGATACACCCTCTCGAGAAATGCGCCGGCTATCTGGTCGCAGGCGGTTCAAGGTTACACGCTCCCTGGATTCGAGACCACCCAGACTGACTTGATGAACCTTAAATACGCTTATGATCCCGTTGGCAACCCGATCAATATCGAGGACCTCACCACATCAACGTGGCCAGCCGTCGCGGCTCCCCAGCGACAGCGGACTGCCGCCTATGGCATCGGAAGCCGGTTGCGGAGCATCGACACGCAATACGCTACGCCAACAGGCGCAGCGCCGTGGCAGTCGCCGTTTCTGCCCGAGATTACGGCCGCAACGGGCCAGCCCCTGCCGCTGGCGAATGCTCAGACCCGGCCGCGACGTCAAGAGTTCGACTTTGATGCCGTTAACGACCTTCAGCGGTCAGCCGACGATCTGATGCTTCCGTTCGACCGTTCTCTCGGCACCCTGACCAATGGGGCGAACGGCGCCACTGGCCAGCTTATCTCCGCTTCGGGGGTGCGGACAGCCTTTGACGCCGCGGGACAACTCACCCGACTTGCCCTCGACCGCACCGGCCGTTGCGACACAGGCTCCGGAAGCGTCTGTGACCAGTGGTTCGCATTTGACTGGGACGAGGTTGGACAATTGTCGCGGGCACGGCGGTGGGACCTACCCGACGGTGCTCCAATTCCTGCGGCAATTACGGACGTTCCAACAGCGGTGCCTACATGGGAGCGGACAAACTTCTTCAGCTCGGGACGACGGCTTATCAGCGCCCTCCGTAAGCAAGGTGGACCCGCAGAGAATTACGTAGACGTTCTGCCGACACTCGAATTCAGAGGGGTGCCTGTTGCCGGTGGCGAGTACGATCTTTCCCCCGACAAAGTGAGCGCATCTCTCGGGGGGCTTGCGACCGTAGCCTATGACCGCAACGGCGTGTTGCCGCGAAGAACCACTAGCCTGGTCCATACGTTCCTACATCTGCCCGACGCGCTCGGCTCGAATGCCATCACCTTGGACCGAGACACGAGCGAGCTCGTCGAGCGCACCACCTACTTTCCCTTCGGAGCGGTAGAGAACGATTACCGGCCGGGCAGGTGGGGCCAGTACCGTGCACCGAATAGGTTTTCGCACAAGCAGGATGATACCGAGTCGGGACTGATTGATTTCGGTGCCCGGTTCTATCATCCGTATCTTGGACGCTTCATGAGCCCAGATCCTCTGGTCGTACATGGCGCTCTCGGCAACGGTAATCCCTACAACTATGCTAGCAACCGCCCGCTGGGACGCGTTGATCTCCATGGCTTCGTCACAAGCTGCGGGGATGGCTGCTATGACTTCAGCGATCAGCCGGATGTCATTATTGGCCAGCGTCAACTTGAAAGGGCCGAAGCCCATGCGGAAATTGGTGCATCAAATGCAGAAAAGCTGGCCAGCCGACAGATTACGGCGAAGAACCTGATCCTTGGTACAGCGCGTATTCCGATCCCGGGCACTGATCGGGCCTACTTCACGCCCAACGGCCTCCGCAAGGTAACCGTGAACGCCGTAACCGGGACGGTTTTGAGCACGCTCGATCCGTTGCATTACGCCGACTTGCTGAAGAACTTGGGCGGTGTGGACGTCTACAAACCCTTTATGATGAACGTTGCGGAGGACAAGGACGATAAGAGCCAGATTGTCGGAGGCGTCGGCGTCGTTATCGCTGCACTGGCGGCTGGGAAGGTCGGCGGCCCGGGTGTCGCGTTGGCGGCCGAGGATGCCGAACTCATGCAACTCGCCAATCAGGTGAAGAACGCTGAGCGCTTTCCCTTCCGATATTTCCGAACGATTGCCGTGTCGACCACAAAGGAGGGGCCGATCCTGGTTGCCGGTGGCGCAAGTGACCTCTCGGCGGCACAGATCGCAAAGGCTGAGTCTCTTGGCCTGACGGCTGTTCCTCCCGCACCCTATACACATGCCGAGGGTACGCTGGTCTTCGGTGCCGGCGAACTAGGCCTAACTCCCGTGCGCGGCGTGGTGACGAGCAATATCTGCGTGGGATGCGCTAGTTTCATCCTCGAGGAGTTCGGTGGCGTCATAACAGGGAAGCGGACGTTTCACTTCAAATAACGGTGGTCAACCCGCTCGCTTCGATGCTTGCAAGGAGCAACTGCTCCCTCCGGTTGCCTCTCCACGTTGCTCAGCCGCTAAAGCATCGGACGATTACAGGGACGCATATCCGGCGGCCTTGAGGAAGTTCCAGCACTCCTGTGGCTCGAAGAGATTGCAGATGTCACCGAGGGCGCGCCAGAGGGCACCGTTGCAGTAACTTAAAACGACAAACGAACCCCGTCGATCAGATCATTCAGGCTGCCAGACCGAAGAGCTGATCAATGAGACGGACTTCGCCTGTCGCCTGACGTTTTCGCTGGATGCAGTGACCGCGGCGGATCATCCGCATGGTTTCGAAGCCCATCAGGGTCACGGAAGCGGTTTTCATCGTCTGGAAGCCACGCGTCGGCCGGATCACGCGCTTGAGCGGGCCATGGTCGGCTTCGATGATGTTATTCAAATATTTCGAGGTGCGGTGTTCGACATCCTGCGGCAGCAGCCCTTCGTCCTGCAAGCGTCGGATGGCTTTCGGATACGAAGCCAGTTTGTCCGTCGTGATGGATGAGGGAGGATAATCTCTCACCGCTCGCAGGGCTTTGCGCAGGAAGCGATACGCCGCTCCGGTATCACGCCGACCGGACAGCATAGAGGCAATCAACCGACCATGTTTATCGACTGCTCGAAACAAGTACAGCCAGCGCCCGCCCACTCGCACATAGGTGTCATCCACGCGCCATGAGCCTGATCGATGTCCCTGGTAGGGACGCACCCGCTTCTCGATCTCCGGGGCATAGCGTTGAACCCAGCGAAAGATTGTGCTCGGATCGACGCTAACACCGCGCTCGGACATCATTTCTGCCAGATCGCGATAGCTGATCCCGTACTTGCAGTACCAGCGCACGCACAGCAGGATGATCGCGACTGGGAAACGGCGGCGCTTGAACAAAGACAACAGGGCGGCTCCTCGATTGGCCGCTCTGGATTATACTGCCGAGGTTACTGCAACAGTGCCGGTTGCATCGCAACGCGCTAGGTCACTCCCAAAGCATTATTCGGATGTCGAACAAGGCCATCATTCGATGACCGTATCGGCACCGCTGATCAGTGAGGGCGGGATGGCGATGCTGAGGGCCGTCGCGGTTTTCAAATTGAGCGCCAGCTCGACTTTCGTGACGAGCTGGACAGGTAAATTGGAAGGCTTTTCGCCGTTCAGGACCTGCGCGGCATAGGTGCCGGCACGGCGATGGGATTGCGCGAAGTCGCCGCCATAGCTCATCAGCCCTCCTGCCATAGGAAAGTCGCGAGATTGCGTGACTGCGGGCATGGAATAGCGAAAGCACAGATCGGCAAGCTGTGTACTGCGGAAGGCGAAGTAAGGATCCGAGGTGAAGACGAGTCCTCCTGCCTGTTCCCGCGTGGCGGCCAGGAACATCGCTTCGAACTCGCCTGCAGTGCTAGCATTCATGACATGGAGCCGAATCCCGAGAGCCTCGGCGGTCGTCTGGAGGTTCCGCACCTGCGACCCTGAGGTTGGGCTAGTCGGGTTGACGGCAACGGCGAAGGACGACGCAGCCGGACGCAAATCATGCATGAATTCCAGCCGCTTGCGCGAGACTTCAACGCTCAGACTCGACACGCCGGTAAGATTGCTTCCTGGCCGCGACAGGCTGTCGACCACGCCGAGCGCGACGGGGTCGCCTCCCATCTCGAAGACGATAGTGATCGTCTTTGTCGCCGCTTTCGCCGCGAGCGCGGCCGGTGCGCCGCCGGATGCGACAAGGACGGCGACCTGTCGGCTGGCGAGATCGGCCGCCAGCACCGGCAAGCGGTCATACTGACCCTCCGCCCACCGGTATTCGATTTCTACATTGCGGCCCTCGACATAGCCGACATCAGCAAGGCCTTGCCGGAACGCTTTGAGGCGACTGTCGAACGGTCCGGGCGATTCCGGCGCGAGATAGCCTATGACGGGCATGGCCGGTGTTTGGGCACGTACCGGGAGCGTCCATGCTGCCGCGCTGCCGAGCCATGCGAGGGCGTCCCGCCGTCTCATCGCATAGGTATCCAGGCGTGAAGGCCAGGAACATACGCGAGATGAGATTTCGTTCCAGCTGGTGTCATCCGGTCATCCTGTGTGTTCAGGGGCATCCGACGACTTGGCGCCATCATAGCCGCAACAGCCGTCTCACGAAACTGATTTGAGCGAGCTCTGGAAGGGGGCGATCAAGAAGCCTCAGGCCGCTCGGCGAAGGCGACGCGGTACACTAGGAACGCTTCATCATATCCCTTCATCAGGCGCATGCCGATCGGGTGGACTTGGTGCTTGTCCTTGACCGCTTCCGCAACGGTTGCATCAGCGAGGATCTCGCGATCCGAAGCCGACGCACACAAGCGGGCGGCGAGGTTTACGACGCTGCCGATGGCCGTGTAGTCGAACCGGCTCTCGTAGCCGATCCGCCCGACCGTGGCTGGCCCCATGGCAAGTCCCATCCCGAAACCGATCCGGTAGCCTCGCTCCTGCCAGCCGACGATGAGCTTCTGCACGCTCATCTGCATCTCCACCGCAAGGTCGACAGCCCGCAGGGCCGGCTCGGCGACGGAAACAGGGGCGTTGATCAGCAGCATCAGCCCATCACCCGAAAAGCTCGTGAGAGTGGCCGCATACCTTGTGATGATCTGGCCCAGAGCATCATAGTACTCCGACAGGACGAACATCACCTCTTCGGGGGTCGCTCTTGCCGAAAAAGCCGTGAAGCCCCTCAAATCGCAGAAGACCGTCACCACCTCGGTTCGGCGGCCTTCGAGCACGTCGTCGTCGCCGGTGCGGTCAACCAACTCCGCCACCTGAGGCGCCAGAAACCGCTTGAGTTTGGCAATCCGCTCCTGACGTTCCTGCGATTCTGCGAGTCCAGCCGCCATTGCGTTGAAGCTTTCGGCCAGCCGCTGAAGCTCGTCTCCTGTCCTGATGTCGATCCGATGACCGAACTGTCCGGCACCGATGCGTTCGGTACCTTCCTCGAGCAGGTGGATTGGTTTGATCATCCGGCTGGCGAGAGCATAGGCCATTAGACCTGCGATGGCGACACCGACGAGAAGGAACCCGACCGTCCGCCACAGAGCTGCATAAATCGGACGGAAAGCTTCGGAGAGAGGCTGCTCGATGACAACGGTCCAATGAGGGCCTGTTACAGGAGCGGCGGCTGCTGCAACGGCGATACCGCTTGCGTTCCGGCTCGTCGCCACATCTGCGCCAGCGCGCCTGACGGCCTCCCAGACCTCCCGAAACGGAGCGAGTGTGGTTTCATCGGCACCCCGCAGCACAAGGCTGATGTCCGGATGAGCGACAAGCCGTCCCAACTCATCGAGCACGAAGGCGTAGCCTGTCTGTCCGATTTTGATGGCCGCGATCACGTCCCAGATCAGCTTCAGGTTCACCTCGGCAACTACTACGCCGACGGAGGGCCGATTGCCGGCCATTGCAATCGTCATGTAGGGCTCAGAATCTCGATAGTAGTTTACCTTACTGTACCAGAGCCCGGCCGAGCGGGCTCCTGCGACCGCCACATCGGCTGAGCGGTCCACCCGGCTCTCGTTCCGGTTCAGGCCTATGCGCGAGACATACAGACGTTCGCGACCATTGCCGTCGATCAGGGTTAGACTGACGATAGCCGGCACCTGTCGCAGCAGACGCAGAGCATCGATGCGCCGCCTCTCGTCCGGTTCTCCGGTCCAAGGGAGTTGAACCAGCCAGCCCAGCTGATCAGTGATTCCGTCAACGAAGCCCTGGATCTTGGCTCCCGCAGATCTAGCCTCGACGCCTAGAAGCTGCTCGAGCCTCGTCCGTTGATCGCGATAGCCGAACCAAGCCTCACTGAGGCCATTGGTTGTGAGTGGCATGACCACGGCCAGAAACAGAACGAGGAAGTACTTTTGGAAGAGACCGTGGATTCGGAGATGCTGCCCGGCCATGATCCATGGTCCTCAGCCAGTTTCGCCGAACAGACGCCAGGGCGGCAAAGCAGAGTAGTCATCCAGGCAGTCAGGAAACAGGGTCGATTGCCGACGGTCCTCACGATCAACGAAACGTCTCATCTCGACCTCCGCTCACCATGATCAGCCTAGCAGATCAAAGCGTTCCCACACAGGCTGCACCCGAAGAAGACGTTCAGGTGTTCTTTTTCTGGCTGGTTCTGTCAGGTTGGCCAGTGTTCGGGTCCGCGACTATCCACTCACGCTCGATAAGCTCATCGACCGCCTACCCGAAGCCGTCTGAGATGCCCCTTTGTTTATACTCCAGGTTATATATATATGCCCGCTGGGAAAAAGCAGACAGGAAGCGATCTCAACCCGCCCTCAGGACCGCGGGCCCGCCTCGCATATCTAATGCCCTGCGGGCCTGGAGCGGAAGGGCTGCTGATGGCACATACGCGAGCTAGACTGAAGGTCTGCTAACAAACGGGACTACAGACATTCCCGAGGCGTTCGCAATTTCGCCAAGTGACCCATTCCAGACCATTGCGAGGCGCTGCATTTCCCGCCAGATTCAGCGATAGGTCCGTGCGCGTCCTCGGCAGAGGAAAATCCGACTACGGGCCCTGGTTCGGTTCGAGCAGCCAGTCCCGAAGTGCCTCGGTGACGGCGGCAGGGTTCTCAAGCGGAGTCATGTGCCCGCTCCCGGGGATGACGACCAGCTTCGCCTGTGGGACCAGGCGGGCCATCTCGCCGTGGTCTGCCAGGGGCGTCACCAGATCGTTCTCGCCGCACAGGATCATGACGGGGCATGTTAGGGACCGAAGGACATCAATACCGTCCTTTCGTTCGATGCCGTTCTGCCGGACGAAGGTCTCCACGCCGAGTCGCTCCGTCATCCCCCTTATCGTGGCAACGATCCGCTCATCTGCGACATGGGAAGGATCGAGGTAGGTGGTCAGAAGGCGATCGCCGAAACCGTGGAACCTGCCCGGCGCAAGGGCCGCCTTGTTGAGTGCATGCCGACCCGCCAGCCGCTCCGGCGTATCGGGGCGAAAGGATGTATCGAGGAGGGCGAGGCGCGTGATCTGGTCAGGGGCAAGGCGGGCAATCTCCTGAGCCACATATCCCCCAAGGGAGAACCCGGCAAGCGCAAAGCGCGCCGGTGCGTCGGCCAGCACGCTCTGGGCGAGTTCTCTGAGGGTCCGGCCCTCGGTGATGTCGGCAACATGGCACGTCGCGATCCCGGAAAGCCCGCTGACCTGATCGCGCCAGAGTTCGGCATCGTTGAGCAGGCCAGGGATCAGGATCAACTCGGCTCGTTCGGCACCGGCCAAGCGGCTCTCCGTCCGGCCCTCCACCCTCCGTTCCATCCCATGCTCTCCTTGCTGCCGGACCACGCGCATTCCTGACACCTCACACACCGCAGAACTTCCGCTCGGGCGAGTAAGGGCATGAAGCCTGACCCTGCGCTTGGGCTTTGCTGCCGAGAGGCCAAACAGGAAGGCAATAAGGTTGTTCTCTCTGCCCGGCGGTGGATCCCATAGAAGCCTGAGAATTCAGACGCGGGCAAACGGCTTATGGTACGCTTGAGTACCTAGCGCATCGTGCTCAACGATGCACTCTTCAACAAGTGGAGCATCGGACCCACTTTTGGGTCCGATGCTCTAGCAGCCCAAATCGGAGCGGCTAGTGCCGCAGGTCGGCGAGAAAACGTTGCGCGCGCGGATGCCTGGGGCTGGAGAAGAACGCGTCCGGCTTCGCGTCTTCCAGAAGGACGCCTTTATCGAGAAACCAGACACGGTCCGCCGCCTCACGTGCAAATCCCATCTCGTGCGTGACGCACATCATGGTGATGCCCGTGTGCGCGAGGCCCTTGATGACGGCTAGCACCTCCCCGACCATTTCCGGATCGAGCGCCGAGGTCGGCTCGTCGAACAGGATGATCGGCGGATCCATGGCGAGCGACCGGGCAATGGCGACCCGTTGGCTCTGCCCGCCGGACAACTGGCTGGGATAGGCTCCGGCCTTGTCCTCCAGGCCCACGCGGACAAGCAACGTCCGCGCCTTTTCTTCGGCCTCGGCGCGGCTCATGCCACGGAGCTTACGCGGAGCGAGGGTGATGTTGTCCATCACGCTCATGTGCGGGAAGAGGTTGAACTGCTGGAAGACGAATCCGATGTCCCTGCGCAGACGGTTGACGTCAACCGACTTGGCATGGGTCTCCTGTCCGTTGACCGTAATCGTTCCGCTGTTGATCGGCTCCAGGCGGTTGATGGTGCGGATGAGCGTGGTCTTGCCCGACCCTGAGGGGCCGCAGAGGACAACCACCTCGCCCTTGTTGACCTCGGCGGTGATGTCATTGAGGACCTGAACATCCGGCCCGTACCATTTGTTGACTTTGTCGAAGCGGATCATGGCATCGGTTCCGTGGCCAGAATATCTGTCTGGGGTTGCGCCTCGCGTCTCCCGGGCCTGCCTTGGCGGCTGCGCGCGATACGCTGTTCGAGCCAGCGTGCCGATTGCGTAAGCGTGAAGCAAATAATGAAATAGGTGATGGCGAGGATGGTGAAGACTTCCACAGGCTGGACAAGGAGCTGACTGTTCAGCTGGGCGGCCGCATAAGTGAATTCGTTGACCGAGATCACATAGCCGAGCGAGGTCTCCTTGATCAGCGAGACAAACTGGCCGATGAGCGCGGGGAGCGAATTGTAGAGCGCCTGCGGCAGGATCACGAGCGCGAGCGTCCGGAAGTAGCCGAAGCCCAGCGAGCGAGCCGCCTCTTCCTGCCCCTTCGGCAGCGCCTGTATGCCTGCGCGGATGACCTCGGCCAGATAGGCGCTCTCGTAGAGCACCAGCGCTCCGACAAGCGTCCAGAAGCCGCTGAGCGGCCGTCCGATGAGGACCGGCAGCGCGAAGTAGCTCCAGAAGAGGACCATCAGGAAGGGAGTGCCCCGCACCACGTGAACGATGGCGGCTGCTGGCAGGCTCACCCAGCGAAACGGACTGATACGGGCAACGGCAAGAAGCACCGCCACGGGAAACGCCAGTGCAAGTCCGGCGATCGCGAGCAGAAGCGTCGCGACGATGCCCCCCAGCGGACCGTTCGGGTACTGGCCGATGAGAAGCAGCATCCAGTTGTTCTGAATGATCTCCAGCATGGTTACCGTACCCCCATGCCAAGGCGGCGTTCGGCAAGGTTGCCGACAGCCATGATGATGAAGGAGAGAACGAGGTAGAGGACCGTCGCGACCAGGAATATCTCGAAGGTCCGGAACGTGTCGCTGTCGATCTGACGCGTCTGGTAGGTCAGTTCATGAACGCCGATCGCGATTGCGATCGAAGTATTCTTGAAGAGCAGGAGCGAGTGATTGACCAACGGCGGTATCGATAGCCGGAGGGCCTGCGGCACCACGATGTACGCCATCGTCTGAATGTAGTTGAAGCCGAACGAGCGCCCAGCCTCGTATTGCGTTACCGGCACCGCACGGAGACCGCTCCGGAGCGCCTCGGAGATGTAGGCGGCGTGACAGAGTGCGATTGCAATCATCGCGAGAATGAACTCGCTGTTGTTGCGGTTCAGCCATTCACGCCACGATTCCGGAAGAATCTCCGGCATGGCGAAGTACCAGAACAGGATCTGCACGAGTAGCGGGATGTTCTGGTGGATCTCGACGAAGGTGGAAACGAACCAGACAGCGGGCCGGAAACCCGTCGCCCTCAGGACCGCCAAGGCTGTGCCTACGACGAATGAAAGCGCCCATGCGCCAGCCGTCAGCAGCAGCGTGACACGAAGACCCGCCAGGAGCCAGTCGATGTACTGGTCTGTTAGGACGGCCGAGAAATCGAACTCATAGCCCATGGCGATCCTCTGGATGCAGTCAGTCCCCGGTCACAGGACCGGGAACTGACGCTCACGATACCTGTATCAAGACGCCGGGCGCAGGACCGGATCGCTGACAGCCTTGTCGAACTTGAACGGCTTCTTCATTTTGTAGGCGGTCGTTTCGCCAAGCCATTTGTCGAAGATCTTCTGCCCTTCGCCGCTCTGCTCAAGGCGCTTCAGCGTCGCGTTCACCTGCTCCAGAAGAGCTGGCTCGTTCTTGCGAATGCCGAGGCCCCAGAACTCTTCCGCCACGGGCTGGTCGATGAACTTGAACTTCTGGCCGGTCTGCGCGACGAACTTCTCCGCGTTGATCTCGGACAGGATCATTGCATCAACCTTCGATTGAGCAAGCGCCATGAACGCCGATGGCGGATCCTGGAAGGTCAGCAGCGTCGCCTGGGGGAGAGCCTCACGCACATAACGTTCGGAGCTTGACCCTTTGGGCGCGCTGATCCGGCTTTTCGCAAGATCGTCGATTTTGGAGAAGTCGGAATCGGCCTTCACGAGAAGCTTCTGAAGGCTGACGAAATACGCCGTGGTATAGGCGATCTGCTGGGCGCGCTCAGGCGTGTAGCCGAGGTTTCCGGCAAGGACATCGACGCGTGCCTGAACGAGCTCGGGAATGCGCGCCTCGACCGACATCGGCTTCATCTGCAGCTTCACGCCGATGTCATCGGCAATCGCCTTGCAGAGGTCGATGTCGTAGCCGACGATCTCGCGGGTGCTGGGATTGGCAAAGCTGAACGGCTCGGCCGTTCCCAGCGTTCCGCAGATCAGCGTGCCGCGGGACTTGATGTCGGCCAGCTGGTCGGCGGCGGCGGTGGCGACGGACAGCGCCGTGGCCATTAGGGCAATGGTGAAGCACTTGAGTTTCATTGTTGCATCTCCCTCACGTTGTCATTTCGGCTTAGACAGGCTGAAAGCCTACAGTTGTCAGGCCCTTGCGTAGGCTCCAACATAAGTTCCTTCGGCGATCTGCCGAAGCATTTCTTCTTCCTTGCGCTCCTGGATGCGGACCGCCTGGAGGAGCTCGCCGGCTGCCGTTACCGGGAACGCGACCACCCCGTCGGCATCACCCACGACGATGTCGCCTGGGTTGATAACCATTCCGCCGATGCAGACCGATTCTCCGATAGCTCCCGGACCGTGCTTGTATGGCCCCCGGTGGATGGCCGCGCGCGCGAAGACAGGGAAATCGTCGCGACCTATGGTGTCGCTGTCGCGGATGGCGCCATCGATCACGAAGCCAGCGAGCTTCCGGCTCTTGGCGATCGCAACCATGATTTCACCGATGAGCGCACGGGACGTCTCGCCTCCGCCGTCCACCACGACAACATCGCCCGGTTGAGCTAGGTCCAGTGCCTTGTGGATGAAGAGGTTGTCGCCTGCGGCGACTTTGACGGTAAGCGCCCGGCCGACCATCGTGCCGGCGACGCGATGGAACGGATGCAGGCCGACCGCGCCCGGCAGGCGCTCAAGATTGTCACTGATCACCGCCGTCGCCGCTGTGCGGAACTCGGACAGCAACGCATCGGAAAGATCATCGTGGACTGCAGCTGTCGACATCGTTGTCCTCTTGTTTCGGAATTGCGTCGGACCACCTGTCCTAAACGAGCGCCTCGCAGGCCTTGCGGATGGCCCGGCAGCCGGCCTCTATGTCTTCCATCGCTCCGCCGAACGACATCCGAAGGTAGGGAGACATGCCATAGGCGCCGCCGTCGAGGACAGCCACATGGGCGCCGTCGAGCAGATAGAGAGACACATCGAGGTCGGACGTCAGAACCTTGCCGTCGGGCGTGCATTTCCCGATGAGTCCGGCGACGGACGGATAGAAGTAGAACGCCCCTTCCGGCTTGCGGATGTCCATGCCGGGAGTCCCGTCCAGCAGCTCGAACATGCGGTCGCGGCGCTTCCGGAATGTCTTGGTCGCCTCTGCCACACAGGCTTGGTCGCCGGAAAGGGCAGCGGCCGCAGCCGCCTGGCTCACGGAACTCGCACACGACGTGCTCTGGCCGATCAGCTTGTTCATGGCGGCGATCAGAGCGGCCGGACCGGCCGCGTAGCCGATGCGCCAGCCCGTCATCGCATAGGCCTTGCTCACGCCGTTTATGATCAGGAGACGGTCCTTCAGGTCCGGCGCCACCTCGCCCAGGCTCAGAGCCTTTCCTTCGTAGGTGAGGTGCTCGTAGATCTCGTCGGTCATGACCGACACGTGAGGCGACCCGCGCAGCACCTCCGCCAGCGCCGACAAGTCCTCTCGGGAGTAGACCGCGCCCGTTGGGTTGTTCGGTGAGTTGAGCACCAGCCACTTCGTCCGGGGCGAGATAGCAGTCCTCAAGGCCTCCGGCGTGAGCTTGAAGCCGTTCCCTTCCGGACAGGGCACGATAATAGGCCTGCCGTCGTGGATCGTGGCGATGTCGGGGTAGCTGACCCAGTAAGGTGCCGGGACGATTACCTCGTCGCCCTTGTTCAGGGTCGCGGCGAAGGCCTCGTATATGAGCTGCTTGGCGCCGACGCCGACGATCACCTCGTTCAAGGCGTAGTCCAGGGTGTTGTCTCGTCTGAGTTTCTCGATGATCGCCTTGCGGAGAGCCGGCGTACCCATCGGAACGGTGTAGTGCGTGTCCCCGCCTTCCGCGGCCGACGTGGCCGCACTGACGATGTGGGCTGGCGTATCCAGGTCGGGTTCGCCGATGGTGAGGTCGATGACCGTCTTGCCTGTGGCCTGCAGTTCCAGGACCTTCTGCTTGGCACCAATGCTTGCCGAAGGTTTTAACGCGATCACGCGTTCCGCAAGCCCGATCGTCATCTCACGTCTCCCCCTCAGAAGGACTTGGACGAACGTCAGGCTAGTGTTGACCAATTATTGAAAAAAGAGATATTAAATCATGTCGATCCATCACTTTTTGGCATGATAATGCTCTCGCTCCGGCAAGTTGAAGCACTGGTCTGGGTCGCTCAGCTCGGAACGTTCGAACGTGCTGCTGCCAGACTCAACACAACTCAGTCAGCAATTTCGAAGCGCATGAACGAGCTAGAGGCTACCGTCGGCTTCGCGCTTTTTGATCGGTCCCAGCGCGGTTCAAAGCTAACGCAACGTGGCGAGGAAGTACTCGAGATCGCGCGCAAGATGCTCGAGCTTCGGGATGAGGTCGCAGCGATCAAGTCCGGCAGTCGCGCGAGGATCCAGCGCCGGGTGCGGATCGGCGTCACCGAGCTGACCGCCATCACTTGGCTGCCTCAGCTGATCTTCGCAATTCAAGAAAGGTACCCGGGCATCACAATCGATCTTGAAGTCTCAAGCAGTCGCACGCTGTATGAGAGCCTTCAGAGCGGCCAGCTTGATATCATTGTCTGTCCCGATGTATTCAACGAACCTAACGTGAAAACAGTCCACTTGGCGAAGGTCGACTTCGGGTGGATGGAAAAGCCGGGCTTTACAGGACAAAGCCGGGTTCTTCCCGTGCAGGAGCTAGTATCTTATCCGCTGCTGCTGCAGGGAGGCCGTTCCGGAGCGGGATCTCACCTGGCCAAGTGGCTCCTGTCCGAGCGGCTCGTATTTGAACGCGTTTTGATCACGGACAGCTTGATGGCAGTTGTTGGCATGACGGTATCCGGTCTCGGCATCAGCCACTTGCCACGGCTCTGCTTTAAGCACCTGATCGACGATGGAAGGCTGAGGATCATCGATACGAAGCCACTGCTGCCTGAGATTCCATACCTAGCCATTTTTCGGCAAGATCATCCCTCGCAGTTCATCGGGGCGCTCGCGGAGCTAATGCGGGAGCTTTGCGATTTCTCGGAGGGCCTCGCGAAACCATAACCATCGCCTGTTGACGCCGCGCCGAAGTCAGTACTCCGCACAGCCGATCAGGATGTGGGCCAACGCCCGGGTGAGAAGATGCCGGGTAGGGCGCAGGGCCGCGAGCAGCTTGCTGGCGATATCACTGGTCATCATGCGCCGGGACCGTCCCTAATGACCATGCTGCATGTGATCGGACCTCCGGGGCGGGGCGGCACGTCAGCCGGGATGCCGTGGATTGATGCCGGTTCGGCCGCGGACGTATCCGAACGAGAGTGCCGATGCCAAACGCGCGATCCGCTGCTCCAGGATCTCCTGCTCGACGAGGAGGGCCCTGATCGCTAGTTTCGGGTCACCTTCGCAAGCTTCGATCACGGCTATGACTTGAGCGTTCATCTCGTCCGTGTCGAATACGGTCTGTGTCTGGTCAGTCATTGTCACCTCCATCATGGAGAGCGAGGTTACTGATTCCAAGGCTGGGACACTACCGAAATGTTCGTGCTTTGTTCGGCGTTTGTGGAATGTGGGGACAGCCCGAAGGTTTGTAGAACCAAGTTCAGGCATCTGGCGTTCATGCGTGCCTGAGTGGATTGGAATTCGCCAACTGCTGAAGGTCTGGAAATGGCACAGGGCTGACGAAAGCCGGACTTCCGCAGGTATAGGGCAAGCGGACCTTGATAAGGCCATGCCAAACGGCTCAATTTGGGACGCGCCGGTCGGTTGTCTTGTGGCTGCTTGAGCCTCAGGTCCGGACCTTGTTCCCTGACACGAAATAGCTCTGAGGCGGCTCGTCGGGAGGCCGCCTCAGGCGCTTAGATCTCAACCTGCTCCGCGATTAGAAGGGCATCGTCGACGTCAATCCCAAGATACCGCACGGTGCTCTCAATCTTGCTGTGCCCCAGCAGGAGCTGGACGGCTCGGAGGTTGCCCGTTCTCCGATAGATCATCGATGCTTTGGTTCGCCGTAGGGAATGGGTGCCGTAGGCGAGAGGATCGAGGCCTATGGCACGGAGCCAGGATGCCAGCAGGCGGGCGTACTGGCGCGTTGTCATCGACCTCTGCCGATTGATCCGGCTCGGGAATAGCGGCTCGCCTTTATGCAGGCCCTTCTTCTCGAGCCAGCGTCCCACAGCTTCGCGGGTCTGCTCGGTGATCTCGAACTGGACGGGTCGGCCTGTCTTCCGCTGCATGACAGTGGCGCGGGACCGTACCCGCCCATTGAGCGCCACATCATCGACCCGGAGCGCAACCAGGTCACAGGCGCGCAGCTTGCTATCGAGAGCGAGGTTGAACAGGGCCAAATCCCGGGTGGAATTGGCAACCTGGAGCCTGACCCGAATGGACCAGATTTCCTTGGCTTTCAAAGGCGGCTTGGGTCCGATCAGCTTGCCCCGGTTCCAAGGGGCGTTGGTTCGGCCAGTATGGTCAGCGATAGATCTTTGCATTGCAGTGCTCCTGAAGCGAAGCCCCCGCAATGAACCTCGGCTGTTCTGCCGACGAAACCCAGACTTGGTGTTCCTCCGGAGAGTCTTTGTCAGCTTACCAGGGTAAGTCCGACGTCCCGCTCTTTGCACTGATCTCCTGCTCGTGACCGAGGCTGTGTCAAAACTCGAACACCCTCAGTCTCGACGAACTATTTGTACAAGTCGACGCTCGTGCACCGAGGATCTTCCGGTCTATTAGGCTTTGCGGGAAATTAAATTGCTTTACGGAGAGACCCTTCCGCGTTTTGACCCAGCCTCGACCCTTTACCGACCTTTGTTGTTCAGGTTGGAATATGTGTGGCTGCTGCGGCCTGTCTCGGCTTTTCAAGAAGAATTCGTACATCTGGGTGAGGGTGTGACGGCGGTCTCCGGAGACCGCCGCCGATCGCATCATTGCTCCTCGTGTAGAGGCCTCGGTGCGGTTGCGAGTTTCAGTTCTTCGGTTTCTCAAGAACCGGGAACTTGATCCCTAGCTGGTCCAGGTACGTCGCGTGCTTGGACGGGTCATAGTAGTACTTCTTCATCTCGGGCCGGTATCTGGCCATGATGTCGGCGTTGAGATGGATCTGCGGCTTGTCCTCCGCCGAGATCATCGGGACGTACTTCTGGTTCTTCTGCTGCTCGTTGGCGAAGTACCCCTTGGCCTGCACCAGAAGCTCCGGCTTGGACAGCAGGTCGATGGTCGTCATCGCCATCACCTTCGCCCCGGCGACGATGCCCTTGTGAGCAATGGGCGTCGCCATCGACATAGCGTTCGCCCAGTGGTGCCCCGGCAGGTTGGGGATGTTGGACGGGTAGTTCAGCGTGATCGTCGGGACCGTCCAGGAGATGTCGCCGATGTCATCAGAGCCGCCGCTCTCCGGCTTCTCCAGCGGCGGTTCGAGCTTCTTCAGTTCGACGGCAAGCCCTTCCTCCTTGTCCTTGACCGTGCGCTGCACGGCCTTGGCGAAGGCCTGCTCGTCCTCGGTCCATTGCGGCAGCCCAACCTGCTGGATGTTGGCATAGGCAGCCTCAGCGATCGGCTTGTTGAAGTGACGGGGCGCCGCCGTGCCGATCACCTTTCGGGTGACGGTGGTGTCCGTCATCTTCGCCGCGGCTTCCGAGATGGTGTTGGCGATGTCGAAGTTCTTGCGGATATTCGCAAAGTCCTGCTCGCGGATGAAGTACCAGACGCTCGCGACCGACGGCACGACGTTGGGCTGGTCACCCCCGTCCGGGATGACGTAGTGCGAGCGCTGCTCAGGGCGCAGGTGCTCACGGCGCATGTTCCAGCCGATGTTCATGAGCTCGACGCCGTCGAGTGCGCTGCGTCCCCGCCAGGGAGCCGAGGCGGAGTGGGCGGACTCGCCGCTGTACGTGTACTCGACGGAGACCATGCCCGTGCCGCGGGGCTGGCCCCAGGTGGTCTCGAGATTGTTGCCGACATGGGTGAAGAGAACCGCGTCCACGCCGTTGAACACGCCGTCGCGGACCATGTAGGCCTTGCCCCCGAGAAGCTCCTCGGCCACGCCCGGCCAGAGCATGATGGTCCCGGGGATCTTCTCCGGAACTGTCGCAAACTGTTCAGTAACTGAGTTCGGCCTACGCGTCCGGCAAGCTCCGGAGGATTATGATGTTCAAAGGCCGCCATTTCGATCGCTCGGTAATCCTGCTGTGTGTCCGGTGGTATCTCGCTTACGGCCTGAGCCTCCGGAACTTGGAAGAGATGATGGCCGAGCGCGGTATCTCAGTCGATCATGCGACCATTCACAGATGGATCGTGCGCTATTCGCCCGAACTGCTCGATCAGTTCAATCGGCGTAAGAGAGCCGTCACCGGGAGGTGGCAGATGGACGAGACGTACATCAAAGTCCGCGGGCGTTGGATGTATCTCTATCGCGCGGTCGACAGCAACGGCGATACGGTCGAGTTCTGGTTCAGCGAGAGGCGCAATCTCGCTGCGGCTAAGCGTTTCCTGCGCAAAGCGCTTAAGCGGCATGGCCGGCCGGAGCGGATTGTGATCGACGGCAGTCAGACCAATCGTGAAGCGGTCCTGTCCTGCGATACGGAACACCGGCTCCAGGATCGGTCAAGACGCCAGTTGAAGCCGATCCGGATCCGGCAGAGCCAATATCTCAATAACCGCATTGAACAGGATCATCGCGCCGTCAAACGGCGCATTCGTCCGATGCTCGGGTTTAAGTCGATGGCGTCTGCTCGGACGATCTTGAGCGGCATTGAGATGGTTCACATGATGCGGAAAGGACAGGCGAAGTATGCCTGCAAGCCGCAGCCTTCACTGGCAGAGCAGTTCGATCTGCTTGCTGCCTGACCCTGTGACGGAGCTTCGGCCGTCTTCCTGTCCTTGCTCGAAATTTGCGACGCAACCCTGCTGCAATGGCTTCCGGCGTCGAGGCACATTTGCCACGCCAGAGCGCCTTCCCATGCTCATCGATGATGCAGACGGCCGTCTGCTCCAGCGATACATCCAACCCAACATATTGCTTCATGAGGATACTCTCCGTTGGCTTCCACTTTCGGCCTGATCGCATCAGACCTCAGTTTGCCGTCGAAGGGCACCAGGCCCGGAATAACCCCATGTTGCATTAACCTCGGCCGTATAGCGAGGAGCGGTTCATCAAGGATCCGCTCCCGTGTCTCTGTTCAAGCGCCGTCGCTTTCCGGTTGAGATCATCCTGCTGTGT
Source organism: Microvirga lupini (assembly GCF_014191055.1). GTDB lineage: Bacteria > Pseudomonadota > Alphaproteobacteria > Rhizobiales > Beijerinckiaceae > Microvirga > Microvirga lupini_A. The sequence goes on along the minus strand of NZ_JACHWB010000006.1, from coordinate 19 downwards.
GTGCGCTGGTACTGTACGT
>NZ_JACHWB010000005.1 GCF_014191055.1 Microvirga lupini | reverse complement strand
ATCGAGCTCGCCGACGGCGTGACGGTCGAGGAGATCAAGGCCAAGACGGCGGCGGACTTCAAGGTCGCCTTGAATGGCGGCCAGTCGAACGCGGCATAAGGCTCATCAAGTGCAAATGGAAAGCGGCCTGGAAGGGCCGCTTTTCTTATGGGCTGGAGGTGTCCGACGAGTTCGTGCTTTCCACCGCGACCTTTGGCCGTGTCTCTGCGCTGCGCACCAGCTGGATCACTGGAATGAGCCCGACCAGTACGATGACCAGGGCGGCTAGCGATCCGTCCTCGAAGCGCCCGCGCGAGGCATGGGTGTAGACAAGCGTCGAGAGCGTCTCCGTGTTGAGAGGCCGCAGCAGCAGGGTCGCGGGCAGCTCCTTGATGCAGTCGACGAAGATCAGCAGGGCTGCGCTCGCCAGGGCAGGGCGCATGAGCGGAATCTGGATGGACCAGACCATCTCCCGCCGCGAGGCGCCGAGGGTACGAGCCGCATCCTCCAGGCTGGGGGAGACGCGGTCGAGACCCGCCGAGAGGGAGCCCGTTGCAATCGACAGAAAGCGGATCACGTAGGCAATGATGATGCCACCGGCGGCCCCCATGAGCAGGAGGCCCAGGCGCTCTCCGGTCAGGTGACGCCAGATCGTGCCAATGAAGTTGTCGAATCCGACCAAGGGCGTCATGAGCCCCAGCGCCAGCACAGTACCCGGCAGCGCATAGCCGAGTCCCGCCACGAAGAGCGCTCCCTTGGTAAGGGAGTTCTTGGATAGGCGGGCTGCCGACACCAGCAGAACTGCGATAGCCAGCACCACAATTGTTGCAACCACGGAGAGGCCGATGGTCGTCATGAAATGGGCGAGGAAATCGCTGTCGAATTGATCGACTAGGCTGCCGCGCAGGGTCTCGCGCAGCAGGAATCCCGTTGGCAGGATGAAGCCCATGAGGACGGGCAGGGCGCAGAGCAGGGTCGCCGTCCAGGCGCGTCCGCCAACGAGTGGAACGGGATGGACCGTGCGATGACGTTTCGGCGAGAGGGCATAGCGCCTGTCCCGCCGTCCGTAGCGCTCGATCAGGATCAGGCTGACGACGAAGATCAGCATGACGCAGGCAATCTGTGCCGCGCCTGCGAGGCTGCCGCGATTGAGCCAGGTGTTGTAGACGGAGACCGTCAGCGTGCGCACCCCAAGATATTCGCTGGCCCCGATGTCGTTGAGCCCCTCCAGCAGCGCCAGCGATACGCCGACCGCGAGCGCTGGCCGGGCCAGTGGAAGGGCGATGATCCGAAAAAGCTTGATGCGGCTCGCACCCAGGGTGCGCGCCACTTCCAGCATGCTGGCGCTCTGCGTCAGGAACATCGCCCGTGCTGCGATGTAGATGTAGGGATAGAGCACCACGGACAGAACGAGGATGCAGCCGGGCAGCGAGCGGATCTCAGGAAACCAGTAATCGGCCCGTGAGCGCCAGCCCATGAGGTCGCGAAGCGCCATCTGCACGAGGCCGGCGGAGTCGAAGATCTCCACGTAGATATAGGCCGTGATGTAGGTCGGCACGGCGAGCGGCAGCGGCAGGAGCCACACCAGGATGCCGCGTCCGGGGAAACGGTGGGCGGTGACGAGCCAGGCGGTCGTGATGCCCATGGAACCCGCCACGATGGCAACGCCGATGAGCAGGGCGAGCGTGTCGATCGTGCTGGCCGGCAGCACGTTGGCGATGAGATGCGGCCAGATCTCTGCATCGCCCTCGGCCGCAATGCCGATGAGCGCACCGACAGGCAGAACGACCAGCAGGCCGACAGCGACCACGGCGGCGGAGAGCCACCACGGAATCCGCTTTGTTTTCGTCCTGGGCGATGAGCCGATGGCAGAGTGGGTCTTGGCGATCACGGTCAAATGGAAACGGCGCCACCGTCATCGGCAGCGCCTCTCTGAAAAAGAAGAGGGCGGCTGAATGAGCCGCCCATTGTCTTATTGGTCGAAGCCAACCTTGTCGACCAGCTCGCTGGCCTTCTTGCGGAACTTGGCGATCTCGGCGATCTGCACGTTGTCGGCCTTGAGCTCGCCGAAGGAGGCGATCGTCGGGTGGATCTTGATGCCGGCCTTGATCGGGTATTCCGAGTTGAGCTCGGCATGGATCTGCTGGGACGCGTCGGAGACCATGTACTCCATGAACTTCACGGCGTTGGCCTTGTTCGGAGCGTTCTTCGCCAGCGCGAGGCCGGAGACGTTCACGTGCGTGCCGCCGCCCTCGAAGGTCGGGAGGATCACGTTGATCGCCTGGCCCCACTTCTTCTGCTCCTCGTCCTTGCCGTTGAGCATGAGCGAGACGTAGTAGGTGTTGCCGACGGCGATGTCGCAGACCCCGGCCAGGATGTCCTTGGCCTGCTCGCGGTCGCCGCCCGAGGGCTTCTTGGCAAGGTTTGCCTTCACGCCCTTCAGCCATTCCTCGGCCTTCGCCTCGCCCTTGTGGGCGATCATCGCGGCGATCAGGCTGATGTTGTAGAGGTGCTGGCCCGAGCGGATGCAGACCTTGCCCTTCCATTTGGGATCGGCAAGCTCCTCGTAGGTGATCTTGTCCTGCTTCACGCGCTCCTTGGAGGCGTAGACGACGCGGCCGCGCAGGGCGATGCCGAACCAGTGGCCCTCGGGATCGCGATAGGCTGCCGGAATGACCTTCTCCAGCGCCTCCGACTTCACGGCTTGAGTCACGCCGTAGTCCTTGGCGGCTGCCAAGCGGCCGATATCGACCGTGATGATCACGTCGGCCGGGCTGTTCGCGCCCTCGGTGCGGATGCGCTCCTCAAGGCCGTTGTTGATGAAGATCGTATTGACCTTGATGCCGGTCTCTTTGGTAAACTCGTCGAGGACGGGCTTGATCAGGCCGGGCTCGCGGGTGGTGTAGATGTTGAGTACTTCCTCAGCCGAGGCGGAGAGGCTCGATCCGGCCAGAGCACCAAGAGCAGCCGCTCCGCAGAGCAGGCCGCGCGCAAACGAGATGTTCGCCATCATAGGTTCCTTCACAATCGATTATGGCGGCGTAGTGCCGTGTCCCATTGATGCTGCAAGAACCATGATCGGACTTTGCGGTCAATCAAAAACCAGATTGAAATCAATAACTTATAAGAATTCTAAACTGCAGGATCTTATAATTCTTCTAAGCTGAGGCTGCCTTCCTGACCGTCTCGACCTCCGGCAGAGCGGCACGAAGACGGATGATCTCCTCTTCCATTTTCTCCATGTTGGCGAACAGCCGCTCGCTGGCGAGCCGCAGGAAGTAGAAGCCGAATTGCGGGTTCTGGAAATAGAGCTGGCGCACCTCGTCATAGGAGATGCTCAACACTTCGCCTGCCTCGATGCATTCCAGGGTCTGCGTGCGGGTGTTGTCCGGTGAGAGAAAGCCCATCTCGCCGACCACCTGGCCCTGAACCAGCTCTATGCCGATCTGCTTCAGGCGGTAGCGGCCGGAGATCGTGTAGAACATGCAGGTGGCGACGTCGCCCTTGGCGAACAGCACCTCGCCGGCCTTGGTCTTGCGGCGGGTCATGAAGGGCTTGAGCCACTCCATCGACAGATCGCTCTTGGACGCTTGCTTCACGCGCTTGATCAGGCCGAGCATCTGATACAGACGCACGCTGTTGATCGGCAACAAAATCAGATTAGCCACGACGCCCGCAGTATTGCCCAGATGGGCGGCGACGATCAGGGAGCAGATATTGGCGACGATCCCGATGCAGCGCAGCGGGATGATCGTTTTCATCGCGCAGCCCGCAATGGCGAGAGCTGCCCCCAGCCAGCCTACGGCTTCAAACCAGGTTATGGACCAAGTCATAAAATCCCGCCCGCATTCTTATATCCCGTTAGGGCATATACCACCGGAATAGGAATCTGCGCCAGCTACGCATTGGCGCAGTGTGGCGGCCTCGAAAGGAGGATCTCTGAGCCGATCGGGTAAGCGGCCTGTGTCTTAGGGGATCAGGAGCGGGGGGCAGCCTGGCCCGGGACGCTCAACGTGCGGCGCTGAACCGTCGTGCGGGCACTCTGGCTGGTAGCGTTGCCCCTTGGGGCTTGGCCCGAAACCGACGGCGGGGGCGGAACAGGATCGCGCGGCAGAACGCCGACAGGGCCCGTGGAGGCAACGCAGCCGCCGAGGGTGAAGCCGGCAAGAATGAGTGCGGGAACGGTGATGATACGCATGTTTGGCTCCACAAGAATCGCTGGAGAAGCTAGACCATACGTAAGGGAAGTCGAGTCCTGTGCGGACTTAGGAAAGTTGCAGTTCGGGCCTCCTCGGCAGGGCCGTGAAGCCTAGTTATTGTCTACAGCCTTGAGAGGGGCCCATGGAGGACCGTGAGTTCGTGCATATGCGGGCGTCAGCGCTAACGGTGGGAGCAGGGAGCCGGATCATGGGAGGCCTGATCCTCCTTGTCCTCTGCACAGGGTCGGCAGCGGCCAAATGTCAGGACGCGCCCGGTCCGGGTGCCGACTGGTCCGGATGCTCCAAAGCGCGCCTCGTCCTCGCCGGTGAGGATCTGACCGGGACCATTTTCCGACGGTCCCTGCTGACGTTGAGCGACTTCGCAGCATCGAAAATGGCAGGGGCCAACCTGAGCGAGACCGAGGTGAGCCGCACCCGCTTCGAGGGAGCGGACCTGTCGCGCGCCGACTTCACCAAGGCCCTCGGCTGGCGCGCCAATTTCGGGCAGGCCAATTTGACCGGAGCCATGTTCGTCCTGTCGGACATGAACCGCTCCAATTTCGCCCAGGTCAGGGCCGCAGGGGCGAATTTCAACAAGGCCGAGCTGAACCGCTCCGATTTCAGCGGCGCGGATCTGACGGGGGCGAACCTCTCCAAGGCCGAACTCGCCCGTGTGCTCTTTCAGAGCGCCAAAGTGACAGGGGTGGATTTCAGCTACTCCAACGTGTCCCGCGCGGGTCTCAGCGGACTTGATCTTCAGGGGGCAAATTTCACCGGGACATACATGTTCCTGGCTCAGGTCGGCGGTTCGGACCTGAGCCGCGCTGTCGGCCTCACCCAGGCTCAGATCGACATTGCCTGTGGCACGGCTCAGACCAAACTTCCGGAGGGGTTATCTCAGCCGAAATCCTGGCCCTGCAAGGAAGAGGAGGACTGATCGCCCGGCCGTTGCTGAAACCAACCCCGAGCGTAGCCGTTATCTCATCGAAGGGTTTTCGGGTTGGGAGCCGGGTACCTGTTTCCTTGAAGGCCTTCCTTATCGCTGAAGGAGTGCGTTCGATTTGACCACGCTCAAGGAATTCGAGGATGCCCTGCGTGAGCAGGGAATGCACATGGCGCTCGCGATCCTGCAGAAGCTTAGGGAGCGGGATCGCACCAAGCGTTCAGTGACACCAGCGCGACGGATCGCCGGGAAGAAGATGACGCCGGAACTGGCGCGGCGCATCTTGGAGCTTCACGCCACGACGGAGATGACTCAGCAGGAAATCGCCTTTCAGCTCGGTGTCAACCAGGGCCGCGTGAACGAGGTGATCAAGCGCGGCAAGTGGCTGGACGACAACCCGTCCGCCCCGGAGGCCATCGCACGGGACCAAGCCAAAGCGCGCATGGCCACTCCAAACGATCGGAAGCGAACTGGAAACCGCGAGATTAGGGCCGCGGCACCTTCCGACAGAAAGCGTCCGAACCCGAAGGCAAGCGGCCAGGCTCAATTGCTGCTGGGCGATCTCTAGAGCATCGGATTGGATCCGCTTTTGGGATCCAATCCGATGATTCAACTTTTGGCTGGCGCATCGTTCGGATCCAGCGGGCGCCAAAGGCGATGCTTCCAGAAAAAACCCCGCCCGGTAGGGCAGGGTTGAGTGATCTCCTCGCCTTCGGTTGTCAAGCCGAAAACATGACTATTAGCGCATGTGAAATAAGTATTGTCAATTCGATTTAAAGTTCTTACTAGGAGAATTGTTTTCTATTTGCTTGGATAATATTCTTTATATCAAAAGTAGTACTACTATTTTGCCTATTGAATACTTACAGATTTTCCTGGTGTTGCGTCTTTGTCATAGCCTTGGCTTTGGAAATAAGCGTAGTTTTCTCCCGTGAGTCCTCACATAAAGGGGTTACGGTTATGAGAAAGTGCGTAATTAACCTCCTTGCAGGGGTTGCAGGCGTGACGCTTGCTGCAGCCGCTGCCTCAGCTGCCGACCTTCCCGTCCGCTCCGCTCCTCCAGCACCGATCATCGCGGCTGCCCCCATTTTCACCTGGACGGGCTTCTATGCCGGTGTGAATGCCGGCTGGGGCTGGCGCAACGATGATAGTGAGTCCGTAATCATCGGCGGCGGGGCCCCTGGTACGCTGTTCTTCGACAACAACAATGACGGCGGCTTCACGGGCGGCGCCCAGATCGGGTACAACTACCAGATCGGATCGTTCGTGCTCGGTCTTGAGACCGATATCCAGTGGGCCGACACCAATCAGGACGTGCGGGTCAGCTTCGTGCCGGCCGCGGCTCCTGGGACCTTCGTGCCCGGTGAGTTCAGAGATGACCTGTCAGACTGGTTCGGCACGTTGCGTGTGCGTGCGGGTGTCGCATTCGATCGGGTCCTGATCTACGCCACCGGCGGTCTGGCCTATACGGATAACAACACGGGCTGGGTCGCTGGCGGCGGTGTCGAATGGGCATTGCCGGTGAACTGGTTCGGTTCCTCAGCCGTCACATTCGGCGTCGAGGGGCTCTGGCTCGGCTTCGACGACGACAATGACAACGGCGACGGCTTCGTCGGAACGTTCACGCCTAGCGGAGGCGGGCCGGCGGTCGACGTATTCGCGCCAGATATCGGCAACGACGACAACGACTTCTTCATTGCCCGTGCCAAGCTGAACTTCAAGTTCGGCACCTATTGATATCGTCGCATCATCAACAGAACTGGCCCGGGGCAACCCGGGCCTACTTTTGTTCGTAGGATCGGGCGAAGGGGCAGTGGCAGGTGCTGAAGAGGAGAATGGCCGCGACCCGTCCTTGGAGGATCTGTGGTCGCGGCCCCGGCCCGTAGTTGCCCCCACGGGAAGCTCAGCTCTAGACCCGGAAAACGTGACCTCATTGAGGCGCTGTTCCGGCTACAAAAAATTTTTCAAAAAACTTTGGAACTAACTTTTGGCACCTGCGTTATTAGGCATCTCCGGTCATTTTTGCCCCTACGGCCGGACACCTTAGAGCACCCTTTGGGGTGCTCTTTCTTTTTGTGATTCCTCATCTTTTCCGGTTTTTCCGAATCACCGTCGAGCTTGAGCTTATGAACTGAGAGTCAGGCGTTCAAGGCTGGTAAGCTTGGCTGTCATTGCATTCACGCAAAGCCGGATTGCCGGGATGAAAGCGGAGCGGTTCAATCGTATTTGCGCTCATCGGCGATGACCTTCCCGTCGTTCGGGAGCGCCCCGGGCGGGGTAAGGGTCACGATGCCCTTCAACTTGGCGACGCTTTGCAACGTCGCGCCGACGGCAGCGGCGAGGTCATCGCTGGGCTTGGCCGTTTCCGCCGCCAGGGTCATCGCGTCCGTCTCGCCCTCGCGGGTTACGATCAGGCGCAGGCGCCCCAGCTCCGGATGTCGCCGGCCGATCTCCGCCACCTGCTCGGGGCGCACGAACATGCCCTTGACCTTTGTGGCCTGATCGGCCCGGCCCATCCAGCCCTTGACGCGCATATTGGTGCGCCCGCAGGAACTCGCACCCGCCATGACGGCGGTCAGATCGCCAAGGGCCAAGCGAACGAAGGTGTGGTGCGGATCGAGGGTGGTGACGACGATCTCGCCCACCTCGCCTTCAGCAACAGGGTCGCCGGTTCCTGGCCGGACAATCTCGACGATGATGTCCTCATTCACCACAAGCCCTTCGCGCCCGGCGGTCTCATAGGCGATGAAGCCGAGATCAGCCGTGGCGTAGGCCTGATAAGCCTCGATGCCCTTGGAGGAGAACTCCTCCTGCAGCGACTTCGGGAAGGCTGCCCCCGACACGAGCGCGCGCCTGATCGACGACATGTCGCGTCCCGCCACCGCAGCGCTGTCGAGCAGGATCTTGAGAAAGTCCGGCGTGCCGCAATAGGCAACCGGGCGGTAGGCCTCGATCAGCTCGAATTGCTGCTCTGTGTTGCCGGGACCGGCCGGAATGACGGCACAACCTAGGGCCCGCGCGCCGGAATCCATGATGAAGCCGCCGGGAGTGAGATGATAGCTGAAGGTATTGAGTACCACGTCGCCGCGCCGAAAGCCTGCGGCGAACAATCCGCGCGCGGATCGCCATGGATCGGCGACAGCTGCCTCCGGCTCGAAGATCGGACCGGGTGACGTGAAGAGGCGGCCGAATGAGCCTGGCGCATCGCCCACGAAGCCCCCAAAGGGGAGGGCGGCCTTCTGCAGCCCCGGCAGTTCGGCTTTGCGCAGCACGGGCAAGGTCGCGAGAGCCTCGCGGCTCACGATACCGGCGGGATCGATGCCGTTCAGCCGCTCGGCATAGGCCGGCGAACGCATAGCCTGCTTCAGGATTCCAGGAAGCCGCGCGAAGAGCGAAGCCTCGCGCTCGGCGGGATCACGGGTTTCGAGAGCATCATAATGATCTGCCAAGAGCGTGTCCCTCGTTCAACTTGATGGTGTTTGGAGAGATCGCCGGTGCTGTCCGATGATCTCTCCCGTAACATGCCAGTCCAGACAGAGTTTTAGGCGCGGGCCATATGGGCGTTCGCAATCGACGCCTGCAGCGGATCCGGTCCGAACTGGTTTGGTCCAACAGTGCCGTGCTGGCAGAAGAATACGATCAGCACGATGGCGCCAACCACTGGGATGAGGCCGAGCAGCAGCCACCAGCCCGACTTGTCGGTATCGTGCAGGCGGCGTACGCCAGCCGCAATACTGGGGACCAGAAGAGCCAGAGTGGCGATGAAATAGAGGACCGGAATGTCGCCGAAGATCGCAGAGTCCAGAACGCTGGCGACGATGTTCACGACCACCATGAACAGGAAGAAGTACCAGTACTCCGAACGCTGGGCGCGTCCTGAGAAGGTGGCGTATTTGTTGAGACAGATTCTGATTGCTTGAGAAAAGTCCATGGAGTGCCCCCAGTAACGTATAGCGTGAGCAATTCACCTCTCACGGGAACGGACCCTAAGAAAAGCTATGACGTTGCGTCAAGTGCGGTTCGGCACATACCAAGCTCAAGCCAACCAGCGCTTGCGCCGCTTATAGCTCTTCACGGCGCGGAAGGATTTGCGATCGCCCTCCGACACGCCGAGATAGAACTCCTTCACGTCCTCGTTCTCGCGAAGCATCTGCGCCGGCCCGTCCATCACCACGCGTCCGGTCTCAAGGATGTAGCCGTAGGTGGCGTATTTGAGCGCCATGTTGGTGTTCTGCTCCGCGAGCAGGAAGGACACGCCCTCCGTCGCATTGAGCTTGCGCACGATCTCGAAGATCTCCTCGACGATCTGTGGTGCGAGCCCCATGGAAGGTTCGTCGAGCAGGATCATCGAGGGCTTGGACATCATGGCCCGGCCGATGGCGCACATCTGCTGCTCGCCGCCGGAAGTGTAGCCCGCCATGGATGTGCGCCGCTGCTTGAGACGCGGGAAGTATTCGTAGATCGCTTCTAGGTCGCGCCGGATGGCGGCATTGCCGTCTTTGCGCGTGAAGGCGCCGGTGAGCAGGTTTTCTTCAATGGTGAGATGGCCGAAGCAGTGGCGGCCCTCCAGCACCTGGATGCAGCCACGGCGCACGAGTTCGTTCGGCGAGAGCTTGTCGACGCGCTCGGCATTGAATTGGATCGAGCCCTTCGTCACCTCGCCGCGCTCGGCCCGCAGCAGGTTGGAGATGGCCTTCAGGGTCGTTGTCTTGCCAGCGCCGTTCGCACCAAGGAGCGCCACGATGCCGCCCTTGGGCACGGTGAGCGAGACACCTTTGAGCACGAGGATCACGTGGTCGTAGACGACCTCGATGTTATTGACCGTGAGGACGGTTTGGGCAGGAGCAGGCTGTAAAGCGGCGGTCATGAAAGCCTCTCAACCCTCTCCCCTCTGCGGGAGAGGGTGGCGAACGGAGTGAGCCGGGAGAGGGGCAGTCATCGAGCAAACTCGGTCCCTCTCCCGACCCTTGTTGACACAAGGGTCACCCTCTCCCGCGAAGGGGAGAGGGTTAGGTTCTCAGCTCGCCTTGTCGCAAGCCTCAGTGCGCTTGGGCCAGCCGGCGTTCTTTTCGGCATAGTCCTTCGCTGCGGCCTCAAGCTGCCCTTTCACGCGGTCGGTCATGGGCTCGATGGGATTGGAGATCTTCACCCACTTGGTGCCGTCCCATTCCTGCATGAAGGCGGCACGGTGGCCATTGTGATCGGCGCAGGACAGCACGAGCTGGTCGGTGAAGCCCTCGAGGCCGAGCTCCTTCAGGCGCGCCGGATCGAGCTTGATGTTCTCCATGCCGCGGCGCACGTCCTCGCCGGTCACGGCCTTCTTGCCGGTGAGCTTCTGCGCAGTAGCAATACCCTCCGCGATCAGCAGCGAGTTGTAGACGCCACGGTTGTAGAGAAGCTCGCCGACCTTGTCCTTCGGAGCCTTGGAGAGGCCCTTGTCGACCACATGCTTCTGGATGTCCTGGATCGCCGGGAAGTTCGTTCCCACCGCGTGCCAGTTGAGCATCTTGAAGCCCTTGGCGCCAGCGCCGCCGGAACGGGCGTCATCCTCGCCCGGCCACCAGACCGAGTAGAACTTGTCGATCGGATAGCCCGAGCGCACGGCTTCCTTCACGGCCGCGCCGTTCATGGAGCCCCAGCCCCACATGATCATGTAGTCGGGGCGGTCGCGGCGGGCGCTTAGCCATTGCGAGGACTGGTTCTGCATGTCCTGCGCGGCAACCGGGTAAAGGGCGACTTCGAAGCCGATATCCTTCGCCAGTTCCTGGAGCAGCGGAATCGGCTCCTTGCCGAAGGCGGCGTCGAGATGCAGGAAGCCGATCTTCTTGCCCTTCAGTTTCTCCAGGCCGCCTTCCTTCTCGCCGATGTACTTCACGATCATCGAGAGGCCGTCCCAGTAGGTGGCCGGCGGGTTGAACACCCAGGGGAAGATGTCGCCGCGGGCCGAGGCCGAGAGGCCATAGGCCATGGACAGGATCGGGATCTTGTCCACGGAGGCGCGCGGAATGAGCGGCAGGGTGATGCCGGTCGACCACGGGTTCACGATGACAGGATTTTTGCCCTTCACCGATTCATAGCACTCGACGCCCTTCTTGGTGTCATAGCCGGTCTCGCATTCCTCGAGAACGAGCTTCACGCCGCCGATGCCGCCGTCGCGCTCATTGAGCATGCGCAGGTAATCGTGCATGCCGTCGGCAATGGGGGTGCCGGAACCGGCGAAGGGGCCGGTGCGGTAGGTGAAGAGGGGAACATAGACCGAGTCCTGCGCCAGCGCAGGCAGGGCCATGCCGGCGAGCATCGTCGCGGCGGCTAATCCAAGACCAATTTTGCGAAACGACATGATTGCGTTTCCTCCCGTTGTATCGACCGGTGGCCGAATTCTTGTTCCGTCTTTTCGTCTCCTTGGGGCTCACCGTCAGTAGGGGAACGGCCACACCAGGAGCTTCTGCTTGCCGATCTGCCAGAGCCGCGCGAGGCCGTGCGGTTCGACGATCAGGAAAAAGATGATGAGCGCGCCCACGATCATGAAGCGCAGGTGCTCGATTACGTCCGCGCCCACCGAGATGCCGAAGGGTGACAGCATGGCCGGTAGCACGATGCCGAGAACGATCGGCAGGATGAAGATGAGCGCTGCGCCGAAGAACGAGCCGATGAGACTGCCCAGTCCTCCGATAATCACCATGAACAGGATGAAGAAGGACTGGTTGATGTTGAACACGTCGTATTCCGCGCCGCCATACCACAGGAACACTAGGAGCGCGCCGGCAACGCCGCAATAATAGGACGATACCGCGAATGCCAGCAGCTTGGTCTGCAAGGGCCGAATGCCCATGAGTTCGGCTGCCAGATCCATGTCGCGGATCGCGATCCACATACGGCCGATACGACCGTGGACGAGGTTCGAGGCGAGCCAGGTGAGCAGGATCACGATAGTCAGCACCACGAGATAGCGCGTCTGCGGCGTGGCGTTCGGACCCATGATCGGTGTGCCGAACAGGGTGCGCAGCGGGGCATCGAGCGCGCCCGAGACGTTGTAGTTCACCAGCCACGGAATGCGGATGAAGCACCATTGCAGGAAGAACTGCGCGGCAAGCGTCGCAACCGCCAGATAGAATCCCTTGATGCGCAAGGAGGGCAGTCCGAACAGGGCACCGATGGCGGCGGAGAAGAAGCCGGAGACGAAGATCCAGACGATGACGTTCACCTCCGGGAAGGCCGTCATCAGCTTGTAGCAGGCATATGCCCCCACGCCCATGAAGGCGCCGGTGCCCAACGACAAGAGGCCCGTATAGCCGGTCAGGATGTTGAGCCCGATGGAGGCAAGCGAGAACACCAAGAATGGAATTAGAACCGCTTGGAGCAGGAAGTCACTTCCCATGAAGGCCAGGGCATAGGCGGCGATGATGATGAGGCCGAGCCCGATCCTGTCCTGGCGCAGGGGGAAGATGGCGCTGTCTGCCACATAGTTGGTTTTGAACTGGCCGGCCTCACGGTAGAGCACAGAAAGACCCCTCTTAAATCCGTTCGATGATCTTTTCGCCGAACAGACCCTGCGGCCTGTAGAGCAGGAAGAGCAGGGCGATCACATAGGCAAGCCACGTCTCGATGCCGCCGCCCACGAGCGGGCCCCAGTAGAACTCGCCGATCTTCTCGCCCACCCCGATGATGAGCCCGCCGATGATGGCGCCGGGGATGGAGGTGAATCCGCCGAGGATGAGAACAGGCAGCGCCTTCAGCGCGATGATCTGGAGCGAGAAGGATACGCCGGAGCGGGCGCCCCACATGATGCCTGCCACCAGCGCCACGATGCCGGCGGCAAACCAGACGATGACCCAGATCTGGTTGAGCGAGATGCCGACGGAGAGCGCCGCCTTATGGCTGTCCGCCACCGCGCGCAGCGCCCGGCCGATCCGGGTCTTGGAGAAGAACACCGCCAGCAAGCCGATCATAATCGACGCAATGATGGCGGCCGCAATGTCGAGGTGCTGGAAGCGCACCATTCCGCCCAGCATGTCCAGTTCCGTCGTGCCCTGGGGCAGGAACAAGGCATCGGTGATCATTTCCTTCGGATTGCCGCCGAAGATGAGTTCGCCGAAGCCGATGAGGAAGTAGGTGAGCCCGAAGGTCGCCATAAACAGGATGATGTCGGGCTGATTGACCAGCGGTCGTAGCACCACTCGCTCCACCACGACCGCGAGAACGAGCATGACGAGCACCGCAAGGATCAGCGCTAGAAAGGCCGGTACGCCCTTCTCATAGAGGCCCACAAGAGTCAGGGCCGCGAACACGACCATAATGCCTTGCGCGAAGTTGAACACGCCCGAGGCCTTGAAGATCAGCACGAAGCCGAGCGCGATCAACGCGTAGAGCACGCCGGAAACGAGGCCTTCCCAGAGGGTCTGGATCAGGAGATCCGGCGCCTCGCCCATGAAGACGAAGGGCTCGATGAAAACCTTATAGAGAATGTCCATCGCCCGCCCTCAATGCGCCACGCCGAGATAGGCATCGATCACGCGCTGGTCGCCCTTGACCTCGGATGGCGTGCCATCGGCGATCTTACGCCCGTATTCCAGCACCACGACTCGGTCGGAGAGGTCCATCACCACGCCCATGTCGTGCTCAATGAGCGCGATGGTGGTGCCGTATTGCTGGTTCACCTCGAGAATGAAGCGCGACATGTCCTCCTTCTCCTCGAGGTTCATGCCGGCCATGGGCTCGTCGAGGAGCAGCAGCTCCGGCTCCATGGCAAGCGCGCGCCCGAGCTCGACCCGCTTCTGCAGGCCGTAGGGAAGGCGGCCCACGGGGGTCTTGCGGATGTGCTGGATCTCGAGGAAGTCGATAATCTCCTCCACGAAGCGGCGATGCGCGACCTCCTCCTTCATGGCCGGGCCGTGGCGGAAGAGCTGCCAGAAGAAGTTCGAATCCATCTTGATGGAGCGGCCAGCCATGATGTTGTCGAGTGTCGACATGCTCTTGAAGAGGGCCACGTTCTGGAACGTGCGGGCGATGCCGCCTCGCGCCGCCTCGTAGGGGCGCATCTTCGGGCGCTTCACGCCCTTGAAGGTGATGCGTCCTTCCGTCGGGTAGTAGAAGCCGTTGATGCAGTTGAGCATCGAGGTCTTGCCGGCGCCGTTGGGACCGATGATGGCGCGGATCTCGCTCTTGCGGATGTCGAAGGACACGTCCGTGAGCGCCTTCACGCCACCGAAGCCGAGCGAGACGTTCTCCACGGCCAGCAGCACGTCGCCTTTGGCGAAGACGGGGTTGTCGGGCGCTCTCATTCCGCGGCCTCCAGTACATGCCCGTTCTCGGCCGGATAGAGCTTCATGTCCTTGATCTTGACCCGTGCGGAGATCACGCCCTTGCGGCCGTCCTCGAAGGTGACCTCCGTCGAGATGTCTGCCTCGGTGGAGCCGTCATAGAGCGCCTGGATGAGGGGATTGTAGCGCTCGGCGATGAAGCCGCGGCGCACCTTCTGCGTGCGCGTGAGCTCGCCGTCATCGGCATCGAGTTCCTTGTGCAGGATCAGGAACCGCTTGATCTGCGCGCCGCCCATGCGCGGCTCGGAAGCCAGCGAGCGGTTCACCTCGTCCACGTGCTTCTCGATCATGTCGTAGACGCGGGGATGACCGGCAAGCTCCTGATAGGAGGCGTAGGTGACGCCGTTCCGCTCGGCCCAGTTGCTCACGGCCACGAGGTCGATATTGATGAAGGCCGCCACATAATCCCTGCCGTCGCCGAAGCAGACCGCCTCCTTGATGTTGGGATAGAACTTCAGCTTGTTCTCGACGTATTTCGGCGGAAAGAGCGCGCCGTCCCGCATCTTGCCCACGTCCTTCGCCCGGTCGATGATCTTGAGATGGCCGTTCTGGTCGAAGAAGCCGGCATCGCCTGAATGCACGAAGCCGTCGGGCGTTTTGGTCTCTGCGGTTTTCTCGTCGTCCTTGTAATAGCCCACGAAGACACCGGGGGAGCGGTAGAGCACCTCGCCGTTATCCGCGATGCGGATTTCCACCTGGGGAGCGGGGCGGCCCACCGTGTCGGCGCGAATCTCGCCGTCGGGCTGCATGGTGATGTAGACGGAAGCTTCCGTCTGTCCGTAGAGCTGCTTCAGGTTCACCCCGATGGAGCGGTAGAAGCGGAAGATTTCGGGACCGATGGCCTCGCCCGCCGTGTAGCCCACTTTCACGCGCGTCATGCCGAAGCGGTTGCGCAGCGGCGCATAGACGAGCACGTTGCCGAGCTGCCATAGAAAGCGGTCCCACAAGCCGACGCCCGGCTCCCGGTTCAGGATCTTCTCACCGACCTTGTTGGCGTGATTGATGAAGGTGTGGAACATGTGCCGTTTCAGCGAGCCGGCATCCTCGATGCGCACCATGGTGAGCGTCAGCATGCTCTCGAAGATGCGCGGCGGAGCGAAGACGTAAGTGGCGCCGATCTCGCGGCGGTCATCCGCCACCGTCTCCGGGCTCTCGGGGCAGTTGACGCAGAGGCCGGCGAGGAAGGCTTGCGCATAGGAGAAGATGTGATCGCCCACCCAGGCGATCGGCAGATAGGCCATGATCTCGTCGCTCTCGTCGAGCTTGTCGAAATCGCAACCGATTTGGGCTGCTGCGATCACCGCATCGGAGGTGAGCATCACACCCTTGGGGCGGCCCGTGGTGCCGGAGGTGTAGAGAATGATCGCAAGATCCGCGCCCTTACCCTCCTGCAGAGCCCGCTCGATGGCCTCAGCCTCCTGAGTCTCTGCCAGCCGGGCACGGCCCTCCTCGACGACGGATTGGATGGAGTGGAGGCGGCTGTGGTCGTAATCCCTCAGGCCCTTCTGCTCGTCATAGAGCACATGCTGCAACTGGGGCAGTTGCTCGGACACGGAAAGAAGCTTGTCGACCTGCTCCTGGTCCTGCACGGCCGCATGAGTCACTTCCGCATGGGCGAGCACATAGGCCATCTCGTCGGCAACGGAATCCGCATAGACGGGGATCGGGATCGCGCCAATCCATTGGGCCGCGGCGATGCTCCAGTAGAGATAGGGGCGGTTGTAGCCGATGATGGCGATCTTGCCGCCACGCTTCAGGCCGAGCGACTGCAGCCCACTGGCATAGGCCCGCACGATCTCGTGCACTTCGGCCCATGTCCAGGATTGCCAGATCCCTAAGTCCTTGTGCCGAAACGCCGTGCGGTTCGGGCGCGTGCGCGCGTTGCGCACGAGCAGTTTTGGAAATGTATCCGCGCGCGCATCTGCTGCCGTCGTCAAAGACGTCAACCTCCCTGGCATCCACGCGTCTTCCGGCGCGGTATGGCTACGTTCCCTCTTGATGCATGGCCGTATCGGCGCATGCACCTGCCGGTCTTTTGCCGGCTGTCCGTCTCCGGACTTCGTTAAGGAAGCATTCTGTCGCGCCGGTCCAGGGAGGGCAAGGTGCCATCATCCGCTACCATGGGCTAATACGCCGCCGGAGATCTGTTCCCGGCAGGTGCGTCTGCTGACCAGAATTTCAGGTGGTTCGTCTAAGGAACGGCCGTGAGGGCGGCAGGCTCGATTTCATCGGCCCTGACGAGGCGCTCGACCCCTACCGTGTTCTTGACCCGGAAGACGGCGTATCCGTCCGCCTTTGAAACCAGGCAGACGATGCAGTAGATGCGGTGATCCGCATAGCCTGAGGCGGGTCTGCTGATCCGGACAAGCTGTCCGATATGGAATGCCTCGTTCATGAGTGCCTCCACAATCTTCGAAGCAGGGGAGCGTGATACCAGCAGGATCGCCACGCGATCTGCCGTCTACAACTGTCAAGCTCGGATCCCCGCTTGCTTCCTTCTACGCGTTGATCTGATGAAGCCGGAAGCCTGAGGCAAAAGGATGACGGTTTTGTCCCTTGCTCCCTGCCGCGGCATCATGCCGTCCCATTACGGCCGTCACGGATTTGAATAAACTGCGGAGCCGTCGCAGGCGCATTAACATGGGATATGACCGAGGCGCGCTCAGCGTCGTCGCCTCGGGGTATTCGGGATTTCGGCAAGCAGCACTCTGCTTATTGTGCCGGCGGTCCGGCCGGGCGGCTCGGCGCAGTGGGGTTGGCGGGCATCGTCTGGGCCGGTTGATTGGTGGTGTCGTCCGTGCTTCCGGTCTCATCCGGCCCGTCGTCACCGCAGGCGGACAGGGCGAGCAGGGCGGCCAGGGGCAGGATCAGTTTCAGGCGCATGATGAACTCCTTGTCTGGTCCTGTTCAACTCCCGCCCTCCCAGGTGGTTCACGGATAGGCTTGGTATTGGCTAACCACTGCGCGCGATCACATGGAAGAAGCTGCCCGTCACGAGCCCCCTGCGATGGCCGGCGGTGCCTAGATCGTTGCCTTCCGCATCCTCGATCCTGGCGAAGGCTGCGTCTCCGGACATCTCGCTCTGCGTGACGGAGGCATAGTGGAATTCATGGCCGACGAGACGCGTGCCGGCCGGTCCAACCACGCCGTCGTGGATTAGATCTGCGACCCGGTAGCCGAGATGCATCCGCCGCTTGGCATAGCTCGTCTCGACCGGCAGCAGGCCTGCCATCGCATGGACATGGCCATCGCCATCCTCCAGCGACTGGCCCAGGACCATGTAGCCGCCGCACTCCCCATGAACCGGCCGGCTCTTGGCGAAGCTCCGCAGGCCACCGAGGAAACGAGCGGCGTTCGCAATGTGGCCCGCATGCAGTTCCGGGTAGCCCCCGGGTAACCAGCAGACGTCGCAGTCAGGCGGCGGAGGCTCGTCGGCGAGAGGCGAGAAGGCCACGATCTCGGCCCTTGCCTTGTGCCAGCCGGCGAGCACATGCGGGTAGATGAAGGAGAAGGCCCGATCGGACGCCAGCGCGATACGCTGGCCTGGCGGTGGCAGGGGGAGCGCGTCATCACGGCTCTCGAGCTGCGTCGGGCGGGCGAGAGCCATGAGCCGGTCGAGATCGACAGCACCTTCCACCGCATCCGCCAAGCGTTCCAGCCGGGCGTCGAGCTGCTCGGTCTCACCTGCCTGAACAAGGCCGAGATGGCGCTCCGGCAGGGCTAGATCTGGGTTGCGCATGAGGGCGCCGAGAACGGGAAGGCCGATGCGGGCCATGCCATCCTCCACCAGTCTGCGGTGGCGGTCGCTTGCGACCTTGTTCAGCACCACGCCGGCCACATGGATCCTTTGGTCGAAGCGGGAACAGCCGAGTGCGACGGCGGCGGCCGATTGCGCATGTCCCGACACGTCGAGCACCAGGATCACCGGCCAGCCGAAGAGAGCCGCGATGTCCGCGCTCGCGCCGGTGCGGCCGGTCTCCTGGCGGATACCGTCAAAGAGGCCCATGGAGCCTTCGGCGATGACGAGATCGGCCTTGCCGGCAGCCTGCGAGGCAATGGCGCCGAGCAGGGGCCGGTTCATGGCGAAGCTGTCGAGATTGAAACTCGGAGCGCCGGTGGCCGCCGCGTGAAAGGCCGGGTCGATGTAATCGGGGCCGCATTTCACGCCGCGCACGTTGAGGCCTCTCCGGGCGAGCGCCCGCTGGAGGCCGAGCACGATGGTGGTCTTGCCCGAACCCGAACGGGGCGCGGCGACGAGAAGGCCGGGGCCGAGGCTCACTGGGCCGCCTCGCTGCCGAACTCCAGCAGATGATTGGCAATGGCCGACCGGAAGGCCGCGATGGCTCCGATGGCCACGATGGCTGGCGAGCGGATGAGCCCGTCCTCGGCAAGCCGCGGCAGGGTCGCGAGCGTTCCCTCCACGATGCTCTCCTTGGAAGTCGTCGCTCCATGCACGGCAAGCGCCGGGGTATCGCCCGACAAGCCGCCTTCCATGAGGCCCTGCACGATGGAGGGGAGGTTGGATACCGCCATGTAGAGCACGATGGGTGCGCCTGTGCGGGCAAGCGAGACCCATTCGATCTCTGCATCCGGGGCAGGGTGGCCGGTGGCGAGGATGACCGCATGGTTCGTCTTGCGCATGGTCGCCGGCACGCCATGGATGGCAAGTGAGGCAAGGCCGCTCGACACGCCGGGAATGATGCGGAAGGGAATGCCGGCCCCGGACAAGGCCAGCGCTTCCTCGCCGCCGCGGCCGAAGATGAAGGGATCCCCGCCCTTGAGACGCAGCACCCGCTTTCCCTCGCGAGCGAGCTGGATCAGCCGCTCGCAGATATCCCGTTGAACCGCCGAAGGCTTGCCGCCGCGCTTGCCGGCGAATTCCAGAGAAGCCCCCTCGCGGGCGAAGGAGAGAACGGCCGGATCGACAAGGGCATCGTAAACGATGACATCCGCCTTCGCGAGGGCATTCAGGGCATGGATCGTGAGCATGCCGGGATCGCCCGGGCCTGCGCCGACGAGCCAGACCGTGCCGGGCGCGAAGGGCGGCGTCAGGCGGGAGAGGACGGTCATGCCGGCCTCCATGCCGAGCCGGTGGTGATGTGGCTGTTGAAATTCATAGGGACGTTGTAAGAGGGCTCATGGACGAGAGTAAACCCGCCGGACCGTTGCGCCGTGGCTGGACCACGGGCGCCTGCGCCACGGCGGCGGCCAAGGCGGCGTATCTGGGCTGGCGGACGGGCGAATGCCCCGATCCCGTCGAGATCGTGCTGCCGGGCGGAGCCAGGCCGGCCTTTTCCCTCGCGCTTACGGAAATGATTGAAGGCGGCGCTCGGGTCGGCATCGTCAAGGATGCGGGCGACGATCCGGACGTGACCCATGGCGCTCTGGTAATTGCAACTGTCCGGGCTGGCCAGCCGGGTTCGGGCGTAACCTTCCGGGCCGGTGAAGGCGTCGGCACGGTCACCCGCGCAGGCCTCCCCCTGCCGCCGGGCGAGCCCGCCATCAATCCGGTGCCGCGGCAGATGATCCGCGACAACCTGGAAAAGGCTGCACGCGGCATCGATGGGCCCATGGATATCGATGTCGAGATCTCCATTCCCGGCGGCGAAGCCATTGCCCAGAAGACCCTCAACCCGCGCCTCGGCATCCTGGGCGGGCTGTCGATCCTCGGCACAACCGGCGTGGTGGTGCCGTATTCCTGCTCGGCCTGGATCCACAGCATCTATCGCGGCATCGACGTGGCCCGCGCCGGTGGTCTCGATCATGTGGCGGGCGCTACGGGCTCCACCTCCGAGAAGGCCGTGCAGGCGCTCTACAACCTGCCGGACCATGCCCTTATCGACATGGGCGACTTTGCCGGCGGCATGCTGAAATACCTGCGCCGCAACCCTGTGCCGAAGGTTACCATCGCGGGCGGCTTCGCCAAGATGACCAAGCTCGGCCAAGGCCTCCTCGACCTGCATTCGCGCTCCGGCGCGGTTGATCTCGCATGGTTGTCCGAACGCCTGCTCGAAGCCGGTGCCGAGCCCTCCCTTGCGGAGCAGGCGCGTGGCGCCAACACGGCGCTCGAGGTGCTGGAAATTGCCAAGGGCCTTGGCCTCCCGCTGGCTGACGTGGTGGCGCAGTATGCTTGGCAGACGGCCTCCAGAGCTCTGCGCAACAGCGACATCGCGCTCGAAATTACGGTGTTCGACCGCGACGGCCGGCTCGTCGGCCGCGTACCGTTCCATCCAGTCGCCTGAAGCGCAACGCATCATTGGTTGCCCTCGCGGGCGCTGGGCCGGAAGCGCCTGTCGTAACCGGTGGAGTAGAGGGCGCTGTCGCGGAAATCCCTGGAGTCCAGAGTACGCCCCACCAGGATCAGTGCCGTGCGCTCCAGTTTCTCGGCATGCACCATGGCGGCAATTGTGCCGAGCGTTCCTTTGATGACCCGCTCATCTGGCCAGGATGCACGCCAGACCACGGCTGCGGGGCAATCCGCGCCGTAAGTTGGCATAAGCTCTTCGACCACCTGCTCGATCACATGAATCGACAGATGAATGGCGAGCGTCGCCTTGGTCCGCGCGAAGGTTGTAAGCCGCTCCGTCTCCGGCATGGCGGAGGCTCGACCGGAGGTACGCGTGAGCACCACCGATTGCCCGATCTCCGGTACCGTGAGTTCTTTTCCAAGTGCAGCGGCGGCTGCCGCGAAGGCGGGAACGCCGGGGGTGATCGTATAGGGAATGCCCAAGCCATCAAGCCGCCGCAGCTGCTCGCCCATGGCGCTCCAGATCGAGAGATCGCCGGAATGGAGCCGCGCCACATCCTCACCGCGCTCGTGCGCCTGTACGTATTCCGCCGCGATGGCGTCGAGATCGAGAGGTGCCGTATCCACGAGGCGCGCGCCGGGCGGGCACCAGGACAGGATCTCCGGCGGCACGATGGAGCCGGCATAGAGGCAGACGGGGCAGCGCTCGATGATCGAGCGGCCGCGTACGGTGATGAGGTCGGGGGCGCCGGGGCCTGCCCCGATGAAATGGACGGTCATGAGCCGGTCTCCGAACGCGCCAGGGCGCAGGTGGCGGAGGCTGAGGCGATGCGCTCCAGGATGAGTCTCGGGTGCGATCCTGCGGCGGCGAGCGCTGCTGCTTCCGCGACCGATCCGACCCCGTGGGCAGCGATGGAGCGTGCCGATTGCGTGCGCCCGCGCGGCGCTGCCGCCAACAAGGCAGGCGCGGCAACCGGTGTCGCCATAGCGTCGAGCCGATGGGCGGCCTCTGAGAAGGCGGGCAGAGCAGCGAGCGCTTCGATGGTCGCGAGCCTGCTCAAGGCCGTACGCGCGAGCGACGCACGCTCCAGCGCCTGCTCCACGAGCGACACGATCTCGTCGGCCTCGACACCGCGCCTGAAACCCAAACCGGCCACGATCATGGCTTCGTCACCACCCATTGCGTCACGGGCATCGCCGCCCGCCAGCCGTGCATGCCGCCAACGGCTTCGAGGCGCGAGAGCGCCAAGCGCCGCATCGTGCCGCCATGCCGTGCATAGAGCGTGCCGAGCAGGGTCTCGGTTTCCAGTGTCACGGCATTGACGACGAGGCGCCCGCCGGGTTTGAGCGCGGCCCAGGCGGATTCAAAAACGCCGGGCTCCGATGCGCCGCCGCCGATGAAGATCGCATCAGGCGCCGGCAGGTCGGCAAGGGCTCCCGGCGCCTGCCCAATGCGGACGTCCAGCGCGGTCGCGCCGAGTTCGAGCGCATTGCGTCGTGCCCGCTCGGCCCGCTCCGGTCTTTCCTCGATGCCGATGCAGCGGTTGCGCGGGTGACGCAGGCACCACTCGATGCCGACGGAGCCCGCGCCCAGGCCGATATCCCACAACAGCTCGCCGGCCTTCGGTGCCAAGGCTGCCAATGTCAGTGCGCGGATCTCTGCCTTGGTGAGCTGACCGTCATTCTCGAACCATGAATCGGGAAGGCCGGATGTGAGAGGAACAACGTTGGCGTCCTGCGATGCCATGACCTCGATGGCGACGATGTTGAGCGGGTCGATGTCGGAGATATCGAACAGATCCGCATCTGCATTGCGGATGCGCTCGCGCGGGCCCCCCATAGCCTCCAGCACGCTGATCATCGAAGCACCCATGCCCCGCACCTTCAGCAGTCCCGCGAGCTTCCCCGGCGTCGAACCATCCCACGACAAAGCGAGAATGCGGGCGCCCGGCTGCAGATAGGGAACAATCCGCTCCAGCGTCCGTCCGTGCAGGCTCACGCAATCGCAATCCGGCAGTGACCATCCCAGGCGCGCGGCCGCGAGGCTGAAGGCGGAAGGTTGCGGATGGCAAACGAACTCACTCGCCGGGATCAGGCGCGCGAGTTCAGCCCCGACGCCGTAATGAAACGGATCGCCCGTCGCCAGGACACAGGTAGGCTGCCCTCGGCGGGCGAGGATCAGTGGATAGCCCTCTGCAAACGGACTTGGCCAAATCTGCATCTGCGCCGACAAGGGGGCTGCAAGCTCCAGGTGCCGCGCGCCGCCGATGACGACGGCCGCCCGGTCGAGCGCCGCCAAAGCCGCAGGGGAGAGCCCCGCGCGTCCGTCCTCGCCGATTCCGATGATGGTGAGCCAGGGAGCTTTGGTCACGCTCGACTCCGTCTCAGATTTCGGGGAAAAGGGGCACATGCGCATTCTCATCCTGGGCGGCACGACGGAGGCTTCCGCACTCGCGCGGTGTCTCTCCGGTCGCTCCGAGTTCAGCCCGTTTCTGTCCATGGCCGGTCGTACCAGCGACCCGCGTCCCCTGCCGATTCCGACCCGCATCGGCGGTTTCGGCGGCGTGGAGGGGCTTGCGCGCTTCCTGGTTCAGGAGCGGATCGAGGCGCTGATCGATGCGACCCACCCCTTCGCGGCTGTGATGTCGCGCAACGCGGCGGAAGCTTGCGCTCAAGTGCACATCCCGCTGCTCGCCCTGCGCCGTCCACCTTGGACCGCTCAGGAAGGTGATCGATGGATTGAAGTCGAATCCATGGAGGAGGCTGTTGGCGAATTGGGTCACGAGTCCCGCCGCGTTTTCCTCACCGTCGGTCGTCTCGAACTGCCGCCCTTCGTGGCAGCGCCTCAGCACACATATCTCGTGCGTACCATCGAGCCCATCGGGGAGGCTCTGCCGGTGCCGAAGGTCATTGCCGTCCAGGACCGCGCACCCTTCGATGAAGCAGCCGAGCGGGCGCTGATCGCGCGCGAGCGCGTCGAGGTGGTGGTGACGAAGAATTCCGGCGGGGCTGCGACCTATCCGAAGATCGCGGCGGCCCGGGCGCTCGGGCTTCCCGTCATCGTCGTGGCGCGTCCGGAGAAGCCTCGCGGCGTCGAGGAGGTCGCGAGCGCGGACGCCGCCCTGGACTGGCTTGAGCGCCGTCACGGTTTCACCCCATAGAAGCGCGGCGTATAGACGTAAGGCGTTTCACCGTCGGATCTTTCTATGAGCTTGGTGGTGCTGGCGCCGATGATCACGACAGTCGACATGTCGGCCATGGATGCCTCCACTTCAGAGAGCTGCACAATCCTGATCCGCTCGTCCGGCCGCATGACGGCTCGTGCGAGGGTGATTGGCGTGTCGGGTCCGCGCGTCTCCGCCACGATCTTGAATGCCGCACCGAGCTGCCAGGGCCGGGCTGATGAGATCGGATTGTAAAGAGCGATGACGAAATCAGCCGCAAGGGCCGCCCGCAGCCGCGCCTCGACCACCTCCCATGGTTTCAGATTATCCGACAGCGACATGGCGCAGAAGTCGCCGCCGAGCGGCGCGCCCACGCGGGCGGCGGCTGCGAGCATCGCCGTGATGCCGGGCTCCACGCAGATGTCGAGGCTGCGCCACGCCGGATCGCCGTCGTCGACAGCCTCGAACACGGCTGCCGCCATGGCGAACACGCCCGGATCGCCGCCGGACACCACGGCGACGCGGGCGCCCTTCGCGGCGAGGTCGAGCGCGAAGCGCGCGCGGTCGAGTTCGACGCGGTTGTCCGATGCATGGCGCCGTTGGCCGGGCCGTTCCGGTGCGCGGTCCACATAGGGTCCATAACCAACGAGATCGGTGGCGGAAGCAAGCGCCTCAGAGGCGGCGGGCGTGAGATGGCGCGGATCGCCCGGGCCGAGGCCGACGATGGTGACAAGGCCCGTCATACGCGCCTCCCTTGCCCCGGCACGATGATGAGCGAGAAATAAGGGGCGTCGAAATCCTGGGGCAGATCGGGCAAGGGCACGATCTTCTCCTCCGCCATGGTGGCCCGCTCCACATAGATCGCGCGCTCCAGAAGGCCTGCGGTGGCGAGCGCCGCGCGGACCTTCGGCAGATTGCGCCCGAGCTTCATCACCACGGCGGCATCAGTTCCAGAGAGACGGCGGGTCAGTTCTGCCTCGGGCAGCGTTCCGGGCACCACCGTGAGCACGTCATCACCCCAGGTGATCGGTGCGCCGGCGCGGGTCCAGGCGCCCGACATGCCGGACACGGCGGGCACGACTTCCGTCGGCACCTTGTCCTTGAGGCGCCACCAGAGGTGCATGAACGAGCCGTAGAAGAAGGGATCGCCTTCGCACAGAACCGCGACGGTGCGGCCAGCCTCGATCTCGGCGAGAAGCCGTGCTGCCGCTTCCTCGTAGAAGGGGTTAAGGGCGGCGGCGTAATCCGGGTGATCGGCGGGAATTTCCGTCGTTACCGGATAGACGAGGGGGATCTCCCGCTCGGGGTTCTGGCCGACGACGGCATCAGCAATCGTGCGCGCATTGCCGCGGCGTCCACGCTTGCAGAAATGGACGAGCCGGTCGGCGCTCTCCAGCACCTTGCGGGCGCGCACGGTCATGTAGTCGGGATCGCCGGGGCCTAACCCCAAGCCGAAGAAGCGAATAGGATGCTTCGTCATGCTCGTCTCACTCCACCGGGTTCGCGAGGGCATTGACGGCCGCTGCCGCCATGGCGCTGCCGCCGCGCCGTCCATGGACCACGAGGTGCGGCACGCGCCCATCGCGGGCCAGAGCCTCCTTGGATTCCGCCGCCCCGATGAAACCAACCGGAATGCCGATGACGGCGGCGGGCTTCGGTGCGCCTGCATCGAGCATCTCGAGCAGGTGGAAGAGAGCGGTCGGCGCATTGCCGAACACCACGAGCGCGCCCTCCAGACGCTCACGCCACAGCTCCATGGCCGCCGCCGAGCGGGTGTTGCCGAGTTCCGCCGCCAATGATGGAACGCGCGGATCGTCCAGAGTGCAGATCACCTCGTTGTTCGCCGGCAGCCGCGAGCGGGTGATGCCATTCGCCACCATCTTGGCGTCGCAGAGGATCGGTGCGCCGCGCTTCAGGGCACCCTCGGCGGCTTCCGCAAAATCGGGTGAGAGCTCCACATCGCGCGGCAGATCCGTCATGCCGCAGGCATGGATCATGCGCACGACCACGCGCTCGGCGGCGCCGGTAAAGCGCGAAAGATCGGCTTCAGTGCGAATGATCGCGAAGGAGCGGCGATAGATTTCTGCGCCTTCGCGGACGTAATCGCGGGAGGTACTCATCGGGGGGCCTCCGCAAAGGCGGGCCGCAGGTCGTCCACAGAGTTCAAAGGCAACAGACGGGTCATGATCTCGTCAATGGATAGATGAATGGATGAAGCATCGCGGGCGGAGCCATGAAGCACGACCTCATAGCGGCCATCCTCCCGGCCTACCAGCGTCAGGTCCGCCTTGCCCGGATGGGCGCAGCCTTTCGGACAGCCTGAAACGTGAAGGGTTGCGCCCTCTCGGAGCAGGTCTCCGCAGCTCCCCGCAATGCGCAGCGCATCGCCGGGAGCCATGGTTTGGGCGCTGCCGCAATTCGGCCGACCGGGGCAGGCGAACACAGACAGGCGTGCATCGTCCGGGGCGGTGATGAAACCGGCGCGGTTAGCCTCATCGATCAAGGCTGGGACGCGCTCCTCCGCGATCATCGGCAGCAGAATGCCGCGCGTGAAGGAGAGGCGGATCTCGCCGCTGCCGAAGCGCTCGCTCCTATCCGCCACTTGAACCAGCTGCCCGACATTGCAGCGGCCGAACGGCAGGGCGAGGAGAACAGCCGATCCATTGTCGAGAGCCAGGACGCCTGCACGGAGAGCTGCGGTCCCGGCTGGCAGCTCGATGGCAGGATCGAGCGCTGCGCGTGCTGCGAGTTCCCACACGAGGTCAGGCGCGAGATCCCGCAGACGCTGCGCCTCGCTCACGCCCTTGCGCCGCAGATCCGCGAAGCCGGAGAGGATTGCATGAACGGCCTGCGGCGCGCGGCAGAGGGGCGATGAGCCGATCCAATGCTGGCCGTTTGAAGCAGGCATGGCAAATGTGACGGCGTCGTTATCACTCGCCACCAGACGAAGATCGGCCCCCACCTCAGCGAGGGGCATTGCGCCGCCGCCGTCGATTGCGATGAAGAATTTCGCGGTCAGACCCTCGATCCCACCTGCCGCAGTCTCAATGGCCTGCGCCAGGGCAAGTGTATCGCACCTGTCGAGCGGATCGAGACCGGCGAGCGGCGACAGCACCGTGAGGCGGTGCGGACCATCGCCCTCCGGTTCGGCCAGTCCTTCGCGGTCGAGGAGCGCGAGCAGATCGGGATAGGTCTCGTCGCTCACGCCCCGGATCTGCAAATTGCCGCGGGCGGTGATGTCGAGATGGCCGTTGCCGTGCCGGCGGGCGGCCTCGGCAATGAGTCGTGCCTGACGCGCATCGAGCCTCCCGGCAAACGGATGAAGACGCACGAGCAGGCCGTCACCGGTTGCCATCGGGCGTCGCACGCCCGGGCACCAGCCTCGGCGCGTGATGTGGGCGTGAGGGTTCATTCGGCGGCCTCCTTCCGGCCATCCTCGAAGAGAGCTACAACGGAATTGAGGCGGCTCTCCCACAGGCCACGCCGGAGGGCCTCGCTCAGGCGGTCGCGAATAGCCTGAGCTGCGGCGGGATTGGAGGAGGCGATCTGCTGCCAGACAGGCTCGTCGGCGATCAGGGCCGTGAAGACGAGATCAAGGGTCGCTGACGGAACGGCGTCCGTCGTGGCCGCGAAGGCGAAGAGCGCATCGACCCCTTGCGCGATCTCGGCCGCGCCGCGCCAACCGTGCCGCAGCTGGCCGGCGATCCAGCGCGGGTTCGTCAGACGGCCGCGGACAAGGCGGTCCACGTCCTCCGGGAGAGTGCGGGCTTTCGGGGTCTGGGGGCGGCTCGTGTCGAGGCTGTAGAGCGCCGGGAATACTCCCAGCGCCTGTGCCGCCGCCGCGAAGCCTCCGATGGCATCCGCTGCGGAGTCGCCGTCGAGGATGTCGCGTTCGGCCACGTCACTCACATGCACGAAGGCTTCTGCCTGTTCGACACGCTGCGGGAAGCTCTCATCGGCTCGAGCCTCGCCGCCGGCCCCAAACGCATGGGAGGTGCCTTCAAGATAGGTGCGGCCGAGATCATTCCCGCTCGACCATTCCCCGTCGAGCGCCTGTGCCGATACGCCTGCGCCATAGGTGCCGGGTGCGGACCCGAACACGCGGGAGAGTGCCTCACCGCGGCGGCGGGCGGCGGCGAGCTCATTCCACTCGTCATCCTCGTTGAGCGCCGCGACCGCGCGGGCCGCCTGGTCGAGGAGCGCGATCTGGTCCGGGAAGGTGTCGCGGAAAGCGCCGGAGACGCGGATCGTCACATCGGCGCGAGGCCGATCGAGGAGCGGCTGCGGCACGATCTCGAACCCGGTCACGCGGGTGGAGGCATGGTCCCAGGTTGGGCGCACGCCCATGAGGGCGAGGGCATGGGCGATGTCCTCGCCGCCGGAGCGGAGCGTGGGCGAGGCCCACAGGTCCATCACGATCCGGCGCGGCCAATCGCCCTGTTCCTGCAGATGGCGGCGCACCACTTCTGCCGCCGCGCGCCAACCGAGCTCGGTGGCGGCGCGGGTGGGAATTGCACGGGGATCGAGGGTCGCGAGGTTGCGGCCTGTGGGCAGCACCTCATTCTGCCCGCGCGACGGAGAGCCGGAAGGGCCGGGCACGACGAAACGCCCGTCGAGTGCTCTCAGCAATCCCGTGAGCTCGCCTTCGCTGCAGGTCTCGAAGCTTTCAGGTGCATGGCCGAACACGTGCAGCCCGTCGCGGATCGTCACTTCGCCGAGATCGCAGAGATGCGCGTCGAGGCGGGTCAAAGCCTCGTCCATCGGTGTGCCGGCATCGACACCGCAGGCGGCAGAAAGTCCGTTCGCCTGTGCACGCTCGAGAATTTCCTGCGCGACCAGTTCCGCACGTCCGGGGTGGAGCACCTGAGCTGAGGAGAATTCCTCCACCAGTTCGCGCAAGGCAGCGGCCTCGCCGTGTAGGCCTGCCTCCGATGTCTGCGGCGTGAGATGGCCGATGGTCACCGCGCCAATGCGGCGCTTGGCGGGGACGGCTTCGCCGGGATCATCAACGATGAACGGGTAGATTACCGGGATCGCTCCGATGACGAGGCGCGGCCAGCATGCGGTGGAGAGGGCCACTGCCTTGCCGGGCAGCCATTCGGTGGTGCCGTGGGTGCCCAGATGAACGAGCGCGTGGATGTTCTCCAGAGCCTTCAGGCCGCAATAGAACGCAAGATAGCCGTGGCTCGGGGGGCATTCGGGATCGTGGTAGGAGCTCTTGCGATCAAGGCCATGACCGCGATCGGGCTGCAGGGCGACAAGCACGTTGCCGGCGCGCAGGGCACGGAAGCGGAAAGCGCCATGCGACAAGGCAGGATCGTTCTGGGCGCTGCCCCAGCGCTCATCAATGGCACCACGATGCTCGCTTGGCAGCGTCTCCAACCATGCGCGATAAGTGGCGAGCGGAACCTCGAAGGTTTCTCCCCCTTCGGTGAGGCGGGGCATGAGGTCGTCCGCCGTGAAATCCCGCTCGGCCTCGTAACCGGCGTCGCGCAGCAGGTCGAGGATCGTGCAGGCACTCGCCGGCGTATCGAGTCCGACCGCAAAGCCGGCCCGGCCGCCGCGTGCCGGATAGTCGGAGAGAACGAGTGCGAGCCGCCGTTCATGGCGCGGCGTCCGCGCAATGCGCACCCATGCGGCTGCCATGTCCGCGACGGCATTGATGCCGGCTTCATCTGGTGCCTGCACCCGGCGCGAGAAGGCGAGCGCTGAGTCAGCAGGCTCTTCGGCTTTGAACGAGATGGCACCCGTGGCAATCCGGCCGTCGAACTCAGGCAGCGCGATCTGCATGGCGAGGTCGGCTGCGGAGAGGCCGCGCGGCGAAGCCTCCCAGGCGTCCTTGGCGCTGCCGACGGGAATCGCCTGAAGGATCGGGCAGTCGGCTTCGTCTAGCACGAAGCTCTCGTCGTCTCGTGCCGAGAAGGCCGTGGTGGTGATGATGATGTCGGGGCGGCGTGCCTGAATCGCGCGGCGGACGATTGCCACCGCGTCCGGATCCTTCAGGCTCGACACCGCGAGCACGAGGGGCTCGATGCTGCGCACGTGCAGGGCCGCTGATAGCGCTTCGATGGCATGCGTATCACCCGAGAGAATGGCGGAGCGATAGACGAGAAGGTAGGCAAGGGGACGTTCGTGGGAGAGGCCCGCAAGTAAGGATTCCGGTTCGACGATGTTACTGGATCTCTGCCCACAGCTCTCATCCTGAGGAGGTCGCGGAGCGGCCGTCTCGAAGGATGGCCCAGAGAGCACTGGAACCTCCTTCGAGGCGCAGCCTGATGGCCGCTCCTCAGAATGAGGGCTGTGAATGGAAGAACTGCTTTGAAGTATCCCTCCTGCCAACCACGCGAAGGCACGAGGTGCAGCGCGCGGCGGCTCGATGGCAGCATCTGCTTCGCCGATCTCCGCACCGATTCGTGCGAGCAGGTGGCCCATGTTGTCGATGCCGCCGGCCTGGAAGTAGGCTTTAATCTCGTCGCAGAGCGCTGGCGAAACGGTGGCATAGGCTGCAAGCCGGGGATCGGGTCGGTCGTCGCCCGGCAGCACGGCGAGCTTGATGCCGTGGACGCGGCATGCTTCAGACAGCCGCTCCAATCCATAGCGCCAGTAATCGAGCCCGCCGAGACAGCGCACGAGAACGAAGCGTGCTTTCGCGGCGGTATTGTCGATGTAGAGATCGACCGAGAGAGGATGGCGCAGGCGGCGCAAGGATGCGAGGCGCAGCGATGGTCCGCCCGCCTTCAGCCGATGGGCAGCCGCCAGTGCGCCGAGGTCACTGTCCGCAAACGACAGGACGACGATATCCCCAGGAGGTTGCTGGAGGTCAACAGCCTCCTGGCCATCCTCAAGGGATATCGTTGTGACCGGAAGGAGGTGCATGCTATCCCGCGCGCAAGGCGGCTTCGACAGCCTTCACGTCAAAGCCTTTCAGGCCGATCACCACCATGCGTCCGTCGCGCGCTTCGCCCGCCTTCCACGGCCGATCAAAGTGGTGCGCGACGCGCTGGCCGACGCCCTGCACCACGAGGCGCATGGGCTTGCCGTTCACGGGCGCGAAGCCCTTGATGCGCAGCACGCCGGCCGCTTCTGCCGCGCGTTCGACGCGGGCGACAAGCGCCTCCGGCGTGGCGACGGGATCGACGGGAATCGCGATGCTGTCGAAGTCGTCGTGGTCGTGATCCTCTTCCGTCTCATGATGCGAGGGACGCGCGTCGAGATCAGTTTCCGCCGCCGCATTCATGCCGAGCAGGACTGTCGGGTCGATCTTGCCATGTGAGGCCTCGATCACCTTTACGGCTCGGGGCAGGTGCTCTTCGATCTCGGCCAGAACCTTGCCCTTGTCGCCGGGTTGCATCTGGTCGGTCTTGTTGAGGATGATGAGGTCGGCACAGAGGAGCTGATCCTCGAAAACTTCTTCCAGCGGGTTCTCGTGATCGACGGAAGCATCGGCACTGCGCTGCGCTTCGAGCGCATCGGGATCGTCCGCGAAGGTGCCGGAAGCAACCGCCGGGCCGTCGACCACGGCGATCACGCCGTCGACCGTTACACGGGAGCGGATGTCGGGCCAGTTGAAGGCGCGGACCAGCGGCTTCGGCAGGGCGAGGCCCGAGGTCTCGATCAGGATGTGCTCAGGAGGGTTGGGCCGGTTGAGCAGCGTGTTCAGGGCAGGCACGAAATCATCGGCCACCGTGCAGCAGATGCAGCCGTTGGGGAGCTCCACGATATCGTCCTGCGTGCATCCTTCGATGCCGCAGCCTTCGATGAAAGAGCCATCGAAGCCGAGATCGCCGAACTCGTTCACGAGAACGGCGAGGCGGCGCCCGCCCGCGTTCTCGAGCAGGTGACGCACCAGGGTGGTTTTGCCGGCGCCAAGGAATCCGGTGATGATCGTGCAGGGGATCTTCGAGAGATCGCTCATGAAGGCTTGCCTTTCGGCGGCGTGTCTCAGGCCGCGCTGCTTGTCTTGAACGGGGGAATGCGGGCGACGACGCCCTTGCGGAACGCTTCGGGCCGCTCGCGCCACGGCACGAGGCCGTCGGAGGTTCCCGCATAGCGGCGCAGCCCGTCGAGAATGGTCTCGACCGAGGTGTCGGCGCTCAGGTCGCCATAGATGTAGGTCCAGCGGCCGGGACCGGAGACCGCGATGGTGCAGGGCCGCTTGCACACGGAGAGGCATTCGACCGGCTCCACGCGCACCTTCGGTGCGTCGGGATGCTCAAGCGCCTCGATCAGGGCCCGGTGAAGGATCGCACCGGGCCGGAGCGCCTTGTCGTCCGGGCCACCTGCCTGACGGCAGGTGACGCAGACATGAAGGCAGATCTCCTCAGGGGTTGAGGTCATCGATGTAAAGCCGATCCGCTCAGGCGAAGGCCGGCAGGGCCAGGGCCGCGACGCCCGTAACGGCAACCGCAACACCGGCGAGCCGCAGGGCGGGAGCGGCGAGCGAGCCCTTCGCAATCGAGCGGGCAGCGAAAGCCACGCCCGTGGTGAGAGCGGTCTGAACCGCCACGAGGCCGACGAGATAGGCGGCAAGCGGGGTGGCTTCCGCGCCGATGATCGACTCGCCCAGGGCATAGCCGTGCACGGCGCCGCCGGCGGCGAAGAGCGCCGCAATCAGACTATAGGGCAGGGTGGTGCGGATCGTCGCCGCAAGGCCGATGGCCACGACGCTCAACGCCACAAGCGCTTCGGTGTAAGGCAGGTCGAAGCTGGCGAGGTGCAGGCCGACGCCGGCCGCCATGGCAACCATCCAGAAGGCCGGAAGCGTCAGGCCGCGGGCAAAGCGCGAGGCGACGAGGCCGACGCCCACGAGGGCGGCGAGGTGATCGAGACCGATGACCGGATGGCCGAAGCCCGAGAGCAGGCCCTGCGTAAAGGTCGCCGGCGTCATGCCGCCCATCGGATGGTGGGCGAGGGCCGGCGTCGCGGCGGCAAGGCCGGCGAGCGTCAGGGCGAGGAGGCGGGTCTTGGGCAGATTCGGTGCAGTCATCGTTCTCTCCGTCGGGAGACTCGTGGTTAGAGTCTGTTGAGCTTCCACGGACGGAACCGAACGACGGGGGTCATTCGACTACGGTCACCGTCGGCACACCCCGTCCGACAGACCCGATAGAAGCAAAGGCTGACGGCAGGTCTCCTGGCTCGCGGGTCGATGCCTTTCTCCGCCTTCCCGGGCTTCATGGCCCAGTGGCATCCGGAGCGAAGGCTCGCCGCTTACAGTTGCGGGGGCAGCCGCGGTGTCTCACCGCATTCCCTTTTCACCCCGTTGCCGGGGCACCATCGTCTCCATGCTTATCTGGCCGGGGGGGATGTTTCAAGCCTCACGCATCGGGCATGGCCGGCCTTGAAATCTGCCTGAGCCCTGTTCATGGTGCGCCCTTCCACAGGAAAGCAGGCCGGAATGTCCCAGGACGAAGAGGCGCGCCACCGCGCCAAGATGATCAAGCGCAAGGAAGTACAGGACCGGGAGGTTGCCTCCAAAACCGTCGAGATGGGGCTCCTCATCGTCCATACAGGTCCCGGCAAAGGCAAGTCGACGGCGGCCTTCGGCCTTATGCTGCGGGCCCTCGGGCGCGGCTTTCAGGTGGGCGTGGTCCAGTTCATCAAGGGCGCCTGGGAGACAGGCGAGCGCATGGCACTCGACCGGTTCGGCGACCAGGTGGAGTGGCACACCATGGGCGAGGGCTTCACCTGGGAGACGCAGGATCGGTCCCGCGACGTGGCGGCGGCCGAGCGCGCCTGGGAGAAGGTGAAGGAACTGATGGCCCGCGAGGATATCCGCCTCCTCGTGCTCGACGAACTCAACATCGCGCTGCGCTATGAATATCTGCCGCTTGCCGAGGTGGTCGAAACCCTCAAGCAGCGCCGGCCCGATCTCCACATCGTGGTCACCGGCCGCAATGCCAAGCCGGAGCTGATCGAGGCCGCCGATCTCGTGACCGAGATGACCCTGGTGAAGCATCACTTCGCCGCCGGCGTGAAGGCGCAGGAAGGCGTCGAGTTCTGATGCGTGCGCTGATGATCCAGGGTACCGGCTCCAATGTGGGCAAGTCGCTCTTGGTGGCGGGCCTGTGCCGGGTCTTCG
This sequence comes from Microvirga lupini, assembly GCF_014191055.1. Lineage (GTDB taxonomy): Bacteria > Pseudomonadota > Alphaproteobacteria > Rhizobiales > Beijerinckiaceae > Microvirga > Microvirga lupini_A. Next base: position 210,314 of record NZ_JACHWB010000005.1, on the reverse strand, counting down.
CGCGGAAAGGTTTGAGGGTTCGCCCGTTCAAGCCGCAGAACATGTCGAACAACGCCGCCGTCACCGCCGATGGCGGCGAGATCGGCCGCGCCCAGGCGCTTCAGGCGCGCGCTGCCGGTGTGGCGCCCAGCGTCCACATGAATCCCGTGCTGTTGAAACCCCAGAGCGAGATCGGCTCGCAGGTGGTGGTGCAGGGCCGCGTCGTCGGCACGGCGAAGGCGCGCGAATACCAGACCTGGAAGCCGCGCCTGATGGAAGCCGTTCTCGACAGCTTCGGGCGCCTCTCGGACGAGGCCGATCTCGTTCTCGTCGAAGGGGCAGGCTCGGCCTCGGAGGTGAATCTCAGGGCCGGCGACATCGCCAATATGGGCTTTGCCCGCGCGGCGAACGTGCCGGTGGTGCTGGTGGGCGATATTGACCGGGGCGGCGTGATTGCGAGCCTCGTGGGCACCAGGACGGTGCTCGACGAGGCGGATGCAGCGATGATCCGCGGCTTCATCGTCAACCGCTTCCGGGGCGATCCGGCCCTGTTCGACAGCGGCATGCGCTTCGTCGCCGAGCGCACCGGCTGGCCGGCGCTCGGGCTCGTGCCGCACTTCGCCGATGCCGCCCGGCTTCCGGCCGAAGACGGACTGGGCCTGCGGCGCGAGGGACGTAAGGGGGCGGTCATCATCGCCGTGCCGGTGACGCCATGGATCTCGAACTTCGACGATCTGGATCCCCTGCGGGAGGAGCCGGGCGTGGAGGTGGTTCTGGTCGAGCCCGGCCAGCCTTTGCCGGCCGAGGCGGCGCTCGTCTTGCTGCCGGGTTCGAAGACCACCGTCGACGATCTCCTCTTCATCCGCCAGCAGGGCTGGGACATCGACCTCAAGGCTCATGTGCGCCGGGGCGGGCGGGTGCTGGGCCTGTGCGGTGGCTATCAGATGCTGGGGATGCGCATCGATGATCCCTTCGGCATCGAGGGCGAGGCGGGGCGCTCCGTTGAGGGCCTCGGGCTCCTCGACGTGACGACCACGCTGACAGCGAAGAAACACTTGGAGGCGGTGACGGGCGCGACGATCCCCGACGGCGTTCCGCTCTCCGGCTACGAGATGCATATCGGCGAGACCTCGGGACCCGACACGTTGCGGCAGCCCTTCGCCCGTCTGGCGAATGGGCAGGCCGACGGCGCCGCATCGGCGGACGGTCGCGTGGTGGGCACCTACGTGCATGGCCTCTTTGCGGACGACCGACAGCGGGCACGGTGGCTCACGCTGCTCGGGGCCGAGACGAGCGATCTCGCCTACGAGGCTTTCATTGACAACATCCTCGACGGCTTTGCCGATCACCTTGAAGCGCATCTCGATTGCAAGCGGCTGCTGGCGATCAGTGTGCGATGAACCACGCCAGTAACGCCAATCCGGCAGCCAGACAGAAGAGCAGCGCGCAGGCCGTGCGATAGAGGGCCAGCGCCCGGTCGATGTCGTCGGCCTTTGCTTCCGCGCGCCCGTCGCCCATCCAGCGGTCCTCCACGCGCACGTCGCCATAGACGCGCGGTCCCGCGAGCCTCAAGCCCAGCGCTCCCGCCATTGCGGCCTCGGGCCAGCCGGCATTGGGCGAGCGGTGATGCGAGGCGTCACGTCGGACGGCGCGCCACGCGTCTTGTGGCGAAGCCTCTCTATGCAGAGCGGCTGCCATGATGATGAGCAGCGCCGAGAGGCGTGAGGCGGGCAGGTTCACCAGATCGTCGAAGCGCGCCGCCGCCCAGCCGAAGGCTTCGTGCCGCGGCGTGCGGTGGCCGATCATGCTGTCGGCGGTGTTCGCCGCCTTGTAGAGGGCAGCGCCAGGGAGGCCGCCGAGACCGAGCCAGAAGGCCGGGGCCACGATCCCGTCGGAAAAATTCTCCGCGAGGCTTTCGATGGCCGCGCGGGAGACGCCTGCCTCGTCCAGACTCTGCGGGTTGCGGCCGACGATCATCGAGACGGCCGCGCGCCCACCCTTGATCCCACTCTCCCGCAGCCCCTTCGACACGGCCGCCACATGCTCGTGCAGGCTGCGCTGGGCGATGAGGCTGCTGGCGAGAATCGCCAGGAGCAGAAGGCCCATGAGATCGAGCGGCCGGAGGAGGGCGCCCAGCGTCCAAGCCATCAGCCCCGTTACGGTGAGGAGAACCAGCAGGGCCAGAACGCCAGCAATGCGCCTTTGTCGGAAAGGCCAAGACTCCCTGTTCAAGCTCCGGTCAAGCCCTTTGATCAATCGGCCGATCCAGGTGACGGGATGGCCAATCGCCGTGTAAAGGCGGTTGGGGTAGCCGACAGCGGCCTCCGCCGCGAGGGCGAGGCTTAAGGTGAGCAGGCTGTCGGAAAGGGCCATGGGTGAATCGAATGGGTGAGGCGCGGGTCTGGCACGGGGGCGATCTGGACGAGGCCCGGCGGCTGTTTCCGCGGGCGCCCGAGCCGTGGATCGACCTGTCGACGGGGATCAACCCCATAGCCTATCCGGTACCCGCCTTGCCAGCCTCCCTGTTCGCGCGGCTGCCGTCGCCGGCCGATCACCTGGATCTCGAAGCGGCCGCTGCCCAAGCCTATGGAGCGACAGATGCCGCGATGGTGGTTGCGGCGCCCGGCACGCAGGTTCTGATCAGCCTTCTTCCCCATCTGCGAGGGCGTGGTCGAGTGGCTGTTTTCGGGCCAACCTATGCGGAGCATGCCCATTCGTGGCGCAAGGCAGGGCATGATGTGGTCGAGGTTCAGTCTTTGGACCTGCTCGACAGGGGCGATGTTGCGGTGGTCGTGAATCCCAACAATCCGGATGGCAGGCTCATTGGGCGCGAGGCTTTGCTTCGCCTTGCCGAGGATCTTCGTCCACGGGGCGGCTGGCTCGTGGTCGATGAGGCCTTCGCCGATTTCGATGCCGGCGAGAGCCTTGTGCCGGTGCTGCCATCGAACGTGATCATCCTGCGATCCTTCGGTAAGACCTATGGCCTTGCAGGACTGAGGATCGGCTTTGCGCTGGCGCCGGAACCCGTCGTCACGAGCTTAAGATCGGCACTCGGCCCTTGGGCGGTCTCCGGCCCTGCCATCGAGACGGGCCGGACGGCACTACGCGACCGGGAGTGGTTGGAGGCAGCGCGGGGTGCCCGCGCGGCCGATGCCAGCCGGTTGGATGCCCTTCTGAGCTCGGTTGCGGGGGCGCCTTTGCGAGGCACGATCCTGTATCGTCTGCTGGAGAGCATACGGGCGCCTGAACTGTTTCAGGTTCTGGGAGAGCATGGCATCTGGGTGCGGCGATTCCAGTATAGTCCGCATCTATTGAGGTTTGGACTTCCTCGCGATGAAGCAGAATGGCAGCGCCTTGAGACAGTATTGGGCCGCTATTCTCAACACTGAGCTTTGCCTTTTTCGGGTATAAAACAAAAAAAGAGAAGCCGCGTTCAGTTTATTCAACTGATTCGCGGCTTCAGCCGTGTCTGCCCCCGCCAACACGGTAGTCTTATAAAGTATATCTTTGGTAATTTTGTATATAATCGTTCCGCATCAATGAAAAAATCTATACGCTGATTTGGCTGGTGAATGGAATAGTGGAAATTACGTAGGCCGCTATGGCCAAGCTTATACTTCGGTATGAAAGCAGTGCCGAGTAAACTTGGCTATTCGTTTCGATCGGTCGCAAGATAAAGTCATAAGTCCTGCAAATTAAGGGATTTTTGTCCTGTGCCTTCCGAGCGCCTCGGGGTGCCAGTGGAAATATACGCTTCGAAAGGATGTGCGGTGGCCAACGCTGCGCAAAATGTCGCACCTCCTTGATCGAAGGGGCCTCTGGCGGTAGGGCCGCCACCGACAGGAGCATGCTGCCCTTCCTTCCCTGTGCTCGGCTGAGTTGGTCCGCATCCGGAGGGTGGCACATTGAGGCAGGAACATGCGGATAGCGACCGAGTTCAGCCCTCTGACATTTCCTGAAGGAGAGCTCCTTATGAACACCCGAAGCTGGACGGCGCTCGCTCTTGTCGCGCTTGCCGTTGTCGTCGTCTTCTTCGCTCTGCGCGAGACTCATTCGGATCCGGACAGCGCACCAGGCCGGGCCGCCAGTCAGGAAACCATCAAGCCGATCCCATCCAATCCGGATACGGTCACCCCGCGCTGATCGGGTGGCGTTCGCCGTGCCTATCGCCTCAAGCGCTTCGCGTTGGCACGGACCTTCTTGCGATATCCCTTGACGATCTTGTGAGCGGAGCCACCGGCCGCGACGACGGCCGCGGCCTCGGTGAAGGCGGTGATCTTCTCCGTCACCATGAGCAGGTTCTCGGCGTGGGATCCTCGACCCATCGCGGCCTGTGACAGGCGGGTCCAGATCACCGTCTGCGCCTCAAAGGCCAGCATCGTGGTGTCTGTTGCAAGTTTCATCCAGGGTAAGAGCATCGGAACTCCTGAGGCGCTTCTCTCAAGGGACAACATCGAGCGCCGGCATCTGATCCTCTCGAATCTCGAAAGTCGGACCGCATCGCTCCGGAGAGCCGGATCTGCTCGAAAGAGTGGAGGGCGATTCAGAGTGAATTTCAGCGATGCGCGCTGTCGTTTAACATAGATTTATATAATGAGGGGTGACCCCTCAGGTCCAGAGTTATCGAGGGGATCGGCTGTGCCCCGCTATTACATCGATATCAGAAGCCATTTCGGCATCGATGAGGATCCGAGCGGTGTCGACTTGCCGGATGTTGCGGCGGCCAGGTCCGAAGCTCTGAAGATGCTTCAAGTGCTCCTGGGCAACTGGGCCGCGATGCCGCCGGGTTACAGCGACGCGATCTTCATCGAGATCATCGGTGAAGATCTTCGCCCGGTGCTGATCATCCCATGCTCCGACGTGATAACGGTGAAGAGCTGAGCGTCACCGGATCATTCATCGAAGAGCCTGAGTAGAAGACCCAAAGCAGCTAGTTGTTGCTGGCCCACCCTGACAGAGCGGTCTCGGGGAACCTGTCGGTGGGCACTGCAAGCTGCACCGGGGCAGGAGGCTGCGCCCTCGTCATGCAGTCGCGCATGTGCTCCTGGCGGGCCACCTTGATGATCTCCCGATAATCCTGGCTGGACATGTTGCGGGTTCTGTGGATCAGCCGGGTCTCCTTGTAGCACGCATCCCAGCGTGCTTTCCCCTCGGGGGTAGAGGCCCATCCTCCCTCCTGCGCGTAAGCATTCGCACAGACGAGAGTCGCTGCTGCAAAGACATACAAGGTCAATAAACGCATATTGGTGCTCATGGTGTGAGTATCGGCTCACTTCATGAATGATAACAGTGTCGGGCTTCGAACGTCCCATCCCAGGAGCTAGGGCAAAAGGGTATCTACCTTTGCGTCAGGATCTGCAGGGGAATAAAAGGAGTCTCAGGGCGCTTCCGGCGCGCAGCCGGGCTTCAGGGAAGCTGGCTGCAGATCAGGAGTGCCGTTAGGGCAGCCACAAGAGCCGTAACCATGAGGCCGCTGTCGACCGGATCATGGGGCATCGCCTTGCGATTGATCACTCGCCTGATCACAATCCAGCTCTCGATGCGATTAACATAAGTTGATCTAAGTGTGGCAAGACGCGCCGGCGTCAACCTCGATCCCTATGCGACTAACGGCTTATTTCCTGCGCCCCGGCGACAGGTGCGTCACCCAGCCGCTAGCCTCAGCCTGAGAAGGCCGCCGATAGCAGGAGAATCGGAGTGGCTCGCGAGTAGCGCAGGCTCCGTGCCTTTCAAGCACCATCCCTTTGGAACTGCCCAAATGACCTATCGTTTACCCAAGTGAGGTATGCCTGTGGCTTGGCGGCGTCCGCATCCGGTTCGACCGCGCCACTGTGTGTCACGAACGTGAGATGAGGCAGTGATGGAGCTGGAGAAGATCAAAGAGGCCATTGCGAGTGTCACCCGTGATGAGGAATTGGCTTCGTCGACATGCTATGAAGTCGAGGCCTATGCCCGGATCTGGCCATTCGTCTTCCTGGTCAATGATTGGGACATCTGGAACGGCAGCAGGCGAGCGCTCAATCTTCAAGTCGTCCGGTGGCTCGAGGACTCGGGCGCTCCCTACGACTTCTTTCAGATCCGGACCGGTTTCGGCCTCATGGGGTTCAAGGATCAAGCGGCGGCCAGGAGCTTCGAACTGCGATGGTCGGCTTTCTCGCGCACGGCGCCAGCCTCGAACGGAGACTGGAACCCGCATCCCATCAGGAGCACCTTCGAACCTGTCCACGCAGGTTAGATTGGTATTCCGCCCGGCTTTCCGACGTGATCCGCAACGCATTTCTCGAGAGCCGATTCTTGAAGATCTGTGCGTAGAGAAGTCCAGCTTCAGGAATAGAGTCCGGAGAACTTCGGCTCTCCAGCCACGGCTGCTTAAGTTCAATTCAGCGGGATATGGCCAAGTTTTGGATCGCTGTGTTAAATGCCCTGCGACCTTCCTGTACGCGAAGGCTGTCGTCAGGGCCAAGGGGAGTGGTCTTGGTGCAGATCTGTCGATCCGACAGTAAACCAGAATAATCCCCGCCTTGGGGCAATGCTATGTTCGAGTTACTTGCTCGGTTCTTCCTTGGTGAGCCGCCACGTGAAAAGGGCGTCCATGTTGATCTGATCTACGGTGACCCCGATCTCCAGGCTTTCTTCCTGCTGCTCATCATATTCGGATCGATGCTCTTGACCCCGTTCGTGTCGGCCATGTGGCGAAAGCAGAAACAAGGGATAGCCTTCGTCCTAGCAGTAACGCTCTTCTGCGCGGTGAGCTTTGCGGCCGTAGGAATTTTCGCCAGTGGTTTTGCCGGCGGCCGGTACCCGCAACTCCAGTGGAGCGCGGGCCAACAGCAAGCCTTAAAATAATTGCCAGCCTCCAAGCGGAGGTGATTGGCCGCTTAAAGCATGAAGTAGCTCTTCGAGACGGTGGAGATGCCCTTCAGGTACATTGCAAAATCCGCCACCCCGTCACCGTTCACATCTCCGCTCACAACGGCCCCACCTGAGACCTTGTTGTAGCGCAACTCGCCCGCCTTCTCGTGAAAGCCGTTCTTTCCGATGAACGTGAAGGACTGGTTTCCGGATACGGTCGTCTTCGCATCCATGGCTTTCAGATCGATCCTGTCCTTCTGTCTGGCGGAGAAGTCATAGATCGTGTCCCGGCCATTTAACGCCACGGTACTGTCTTTGGCGCTCTTGAAGACAAAGGTGTCGGCTCCGGTGCCGCCATAAAGCCGATCCGCTCCGCGGCGGCCATAAAGCACATCGTTGCCGCCGAAGCCTTCCAACTTGTCTCCGACGTACTTATCCAACAAGTAGACGCCGTTGCCGCCTGTGATCTTGTCGTTCCCCGCAAGGGCTTTCTTCAAGAGAGCGAGATCATCGGATCTGGACGAGGTTCTGGCTGCCGCAACAAAGGAAGCCGCCGGAACGCTGATGCCTTTGACCGTGAGGCTGGGTTTGCCGCTTTGGAAGCCGCCAAAACTCTCCACGGCCCCGCCGTTCAGCATGCCGGTTGCATCATAGGTGAAGCCTGTACCTCTGTACTCGTCGCGGTACGCGGTCCCTGAGCCGTAAGTCACGGAGAACAAGCTTGAGGTCTGCTGATAGGGATTGCCGTGTAGCATTCCTGAGAATTTGACATTCTTCAGGTCAAAGCCGAAAGCCGTATAAACTGTAATCGTTGCCATGGATGCCGCTTCCTATGGGAAAGCGTCTTTATTAAGGCCCCGGTCAGGTGAGCAAGAGAACAAATGTCGCGCGGGCCCGAGACGGTTAGGTCCTGCCCATTCCTGATCGCCCGCACTGTGTCCATGATCCTTTCAGCAAACTGAGACCTGCGGACTCCAACCAGCCTGCATTCAATGGTTCCCTCGTTCCGTCCGTCGGCTGTCGAAGAGGCACCCCGATCACGCTTGGACGTCTTCAGGGTGGCACCGGCTGAGGCATGCATGAACACGGATGTGCCAGAAGGGAGGCTGGGCTGCGAGACTCGGTGATGCTTTTGCCGGTGGAGACAGGGAGGGCTAGCATACCGCCGTTTCATGCCGCCCTCCCGCCGCCTAGAGGGATCGAACCGTGAACCCATCGTCCAGACAGCCGTAGAACGGATGTCTAAGGTTCGACCCTGATGTGAGAGAGGCGCTAAGCCCTTGAAAATCGGAGTGGCTGGGGGACCTGGATTCGAACCAAGACTAACGGAGTCAGAGGCAGATGTTTTTGTAGTAGTTCCAAGCATATAACCCCTCCTATTTCTGTCTAACAGACTATAGAACTATTCAGGAATTTTCAATCTTTTCTAACGACTTGGCATCTTTTTCCTCCGTTTCCTGGTCCAGTTTTTCCACAACACCTTGCAGCTTCGGAACAAGGTCGGCTTGACGCGAATAATGACTTGCCATCCCCTCGGTCTCTTGCCCGAGCATGTCGGCAATCGTCCGGGTGTCGAAGCCGAGTTGGCGCATCTTGGTGGCTGCCGTGTGGCGCAGCCCGTGGAAGGTGAGGCCGCTATCCACCTTGCCCTCAGCCTCCAGCTTCCGAATGACCTTGAAGAACACCGACCGGAAGCCGTCTTCCGTCCACGCCTTGCCCCGCGTGTTGACGAACAGGGTCTTATCCTTGTGAGCGGGTAGAGCGCTCAGCGCCTCGGCAACCGCCTTCGGGGCCTTCACTTTCACTTCCTTGCCGCTCTTGGCTGAGATCCGGGTCAGCATCCCGGTCTTGGCATTGTAGGAGCCGAGCGGGGCTGCCAGGATTTCCCCCTGCCGATAGCCGAGAATGCCGCCTAGCAGGATCGGGGCCTTCAGGTGAGCCGGCACCGCCTCCAGAACCGCATCCCATTCCTCGGGCGTCCACGGGCGGTTGGCCCTCGGCTCCGTCTTCGGTTTGCGGATCTTCTTCATCTTGGCTGCCGGGTTGATGTCGAGCCCGACGAACTCCCGTTCCAGCCCAACCTCAAAGACCACGGACACCACGCTCAGCACATAGTTGGCGAAGCGGCGGCCCTTCTTCAGTTTGGCTTTATCCCTGAGTCCTGCCACGAACCCGCGCGTCCACTTGTCCAGCGGCATGCTGTGGAGCGGCTTGGTCCAGTCCAAGACCTTCAGGTAGTCTTCTTTCGTGCGAGGGGCCAAATCCTGAAACCGGGCGCTCTCTCGGTAGAGGACCACGAGCCCACCCCAGGTGCCAGGTTTCTCCTGAATGGGCTTCACCTTGGCTCGGGCGGCGTTCAAGGCCGCGAACCACTCCTCCGAATACATAGCGTGGGGCGGCGTCAGGCGGGTGCCGGTGATCCGGTCATAGGCGTAAGCGATCCCCTTGGACACATACGCTTTGATCCCCGGAACCTTATTCTTCTTCGGCATCGAGCTTGCCCAGCCAGTCGTTAGCGTCCGCCTCGTCGGAGCGGTCCAAGTTATCAATCCAGGCGTCCAAGTCCTTCACGTCGTATCGGAGCCCCTGCTTGCCAGGTCGGACCCGCTTGGGCCTGACTGGAGGAAGAGTAGACCCGAGGCCGCAATAGGCGGCTGCCTCAGATCGGGTCAGGAGGCGCTTGGCTGGGGGCTTCACATGAGCCTGTCCCATGTTATCCCTCCTTATGGGAGGTTTGGGGGGCCTTCCTTCGGGCTTCGCCCTCATCAGGAAAGATCAATCCGCCGCCCGCCCGGTCGCTGTGGGCTTTGCCGTCCTCGTAGGCACGCCGGATCTCAGCCTCAGCCCGGTTCCTGGCTTGGTTCCAGCCTTCGCCCTCGTAGCGGTCCGGGATAACGCGGCGGGCGCGTTCACGAAAATCCATCACGCTGCTTCCCCTGCTGAGTCAGAGAAGACCTCGCAGCTATCGCCGCACCCGCCGCCGAGGTCGAGATCATCCAGAACAACAAACCCGAACATGTCCATTTCGAACTGAAGTTCCGTATCGGGCGTGTAGGGGACGAACGTGTTGCTCATTCCGATGGCGAAGATGTCATTAACGGTCTTCTTTCCCCGAAAGAACCGGCGCGGCCGGTCGCGACCATCGCCTGGCCCCGCATCGGGGTAGGTGGCCTCCATGCGGCGAAAGAAGTCGAACCACTCCGGGCGCTCCCGGGCGATGGTCGCCAGTTTGCGGTCAGATTTCTTCCAGCAGGTAAGGCAGTTGCCCCAATGCTCTGGCAGGTTGAGGTCAAAAGGCTGTTGAGCCCACCACGACAAAACCGCCTGCTTCGTCACTCCCCACTTGATCAGTGGATAGATCAGCCTCAGTTCCTTCGCCTTGGAGTTTTTGCGACCTTTTTCATCAGAGCGTAGGCCGATAGCGGTATCGTAAGTCCCTGCATCCCAGCCGATGCTGCGAAGATAGGCGGTCATTGGCCGTTCCTTGGTCTCCCGCGTGCAATGCGGGAAGCTGCTATTTGGGATGCCGTATTTCTTGATAACGGGCTCAAACGGCTCGCCCCTGCGGGCGGCGGTTTCGAAGGTCGCGACCCTAAAGCCGGTTCCCTTGCCATGCTCGGGATCGACAACGGCCTCGACCCACACGACATTGAACCCGAAATGCTTGTCGCAGCGGTCCACGAACCGCAGCGTTTCTTCATGCTCCTGGCCTGTATTGGCGAAGAGCACCACGATTTCCGTGCCGTCATTGCGCTCGGCCGCTAGATCCAGTAGGCGCTTAGTCATATAGGCGCTGGTCCTGCCCCCGCTGAAACTGATGAACAGGCGCGACTTCGCGGCTTGGCTCTCGGTTGGACCCTGCTTTTCCGAGGAGCGCAGCGACGGAGGACACATCAAATCACTCATCTGTCCCTACCCCCGTCTTGCTGGAGGGGGAGGCGAGAGCCTCAAGGGCCTTGATGGCCGGATTGCCCTCTGTATTCCAGCTTGAGTAACGACCGCTGGATTGCGTCGTGTAGGCTGCGCGAACGGCCTCAATCGCTGCCTCAAGGGGAACGTAATCCCTGTTATGGGATGGGGAGAGGAGGGCGGCTATACGATCAGCAGCCCGCTCGATCTCGGCACCATTCCAATGCACAGCCGGGTTGGCCGCATAGAGGGCTTCGGTCGCAAGCACCCTCACATACTCTCCCCCGGTTTGTGGGGTGATTGTGTGCCCTCCTTCGGCTGCTTGCACAGCCTCATCGGGAAAACTCAATTCAGGCGATGGCTGGCGCGATCTCGCCGTAGTCAGTTCGGCCTCAAGGGCCTTGATGCCGGTTCTGAGCGCGGCAACCTCTTCCGAGAGAGACGCTATCGTTTTGTCTGCTTCGATGCACCGAGCCGCTCTCTCCTCAAACAAACGGGTCAGTCGCTCGATCTCTCCCTCGGGAAAGCGCGATCCGCCTTCAGGCAAGCCGGTGGGTGGTGTGAGGAGTTCGATTGTTGTCTCGAATGGCACATCACAGCCGTTGTAGAGATACTTGCCGAACAGGCTCATCAGTTCCCAGAGTTGCCACTTGGTCCAGCCATCGGCATCGGACGTCTTGATGTCGTAGTATTCGCGCTCAAGGATCAGCTTCCCCACATGGGTCAGCTTCACTTTGACCTCGTGATTGAGGTTGAACAGGTAGGGAGGCTGCCACATAGCGGCTTGCTGCTCTGGCTGATCGATCTGTCCCGACGAGCCTTCAGGCGAGGGAGGGCACATATGCTGCTCCTCAAGCTCCTTTACTCTGGCGAGGAGGAAGGTCTGTGCGGCGGCTATCGCAATTTCTGCCGTTTCAGTGTGGTAACGCCAACTCTCTTCGACACAGCGCCGAATGAATGCTTCGTCAGAGGTCTCCCTGTACCGGATGTTGGAAATGACGTGCTTGCGGCAAAGCGCTCTCGCTACATCCTCCACTAGTCCTGTATGATCGGGAGGGGATGTGTGCCCTCCCTCGGCTTTCGCCTCGTCGGGAACGATCAAGTCAGCTTCAGTCCCGTCGCTAGGTAGTGCTGTGAGGATGCGGCTATCAAATCGCTCTTCGAACCGCTCGGCAGCCTCAAGGGTATGGCAGGACACCGTGTAAACATCGCGGCACTCGCCAGGCGGGGCTCCGACTGCGCGGCAGTACAGAATGGCGATTGTACTGTCGGGATGGCGCACCGTGACCAGGCGTTCAGGTAGAACGATGTCGCTGCTTGAACTTTCTCGATGAGGGCTCTCAGAGCCCGAAGGAGAGCAACTCGTATTCTGTAGGGTCATGAGCGGGCTTCCTTGAAGGAACCACCGTGCTCGACCGCAGGAACGCTAGACGAGACAACTGCTGGCGGCACAGTGGAAGGGGTGGATCTCTGAAAAGGCTTGCAGTTCGAGCCGCGGAGCATCCACACGCGCTCGACCCGGTGATTGTGCTCGTTGATGAGATCCTGCAGCGCCTTGCTGATGGGGCGGATCGGGGAATTGATCGGTTCGCTCATCGGACGTTTCTCCGAACAAGCGTTCCATCCATCTTCCGCTTCCAGCCGCTGTCTCTGCTGCCGGGGATAGGCGGACCTTTTCGCGTCCTGATGCCGAGGTGACGCATCTTTTGGCGTTTCGCTTTGGCAATGCGGGCGAGGTCGCCATCCTTGCCATGTGTCTTCAGATCAGCGCAGGCTGTGTGAGCCGGGCCGCGGTTCTCCAGATCGTTCGACCCGCCAAGGCCGAGCGCCCGCAGATGCTCGTCGATCCAGGGTTCGCCGGCCTCGATCTTGCGCTCGCAAAGGACGCAGATCCCTTTGAACCGCTCGAAAAGGGCAAGGCGCTGCGTCGGGGTTAGAGGCTTACGGGGAGTGGTGCCGACGTCCACTGTCATGCAGCCCTCCCGGCGTTCCGGGTGAGCGTCTCAGGCTTCACTTCGATCAAGGCAGAGACGATCTCAAGCACGGCCTGCTTGCTGGCCTGGAACTCCTCTTTCCCCATTGCCCTACGCGATTGGCTCTTGGGCTTGCGCACGACGACGATCGGGCCGCGAACCACAACCACAGAATATTCGTCCATGGAGGCGACGAAGTTGGCGACCCGCAGTGCCGCGGCATGACTTCCGGCGTCGACCTCTTGCTGGTTGAAGTAACCGGCATCAATCAGGGCCCGCTTGCGCAGATGCTCACGCGTCTTGAACTGCTCCGCTAGGTGTTCAGGCAATTGCGCCCAGGCCTCAGCCACGAAGGCGAACTCGTGGTTATGGCTGGCAGTCGAGCGGTCGTTATGCTCGACAAGCCGGTAGTTCTCGCCAACCACGAAGGAGCGGTCGCACTCTGCCTGGAAGCGGCGGTGCGGGACCATCGCCTCGCCAGTCCATTCGAAGAGAATAGGGGCCGTGGTCATGCCGTAGCCCGCTGGTCATAGAGTGCCGTCAGGTCTGCAACCTTCTGAGCGAGCTCTGCCAAGAAGCCAGCCACGTCCGCCTCAAGGCTCGCGATCAGGGCGTCGTCACGCTCGATCCGCTTAACGAAGAGCCGCATATGCTCCGGCATCCTTGGGTCATAAGAGACGAAATCGCACCATTGACGACCTGCGCAGGCCATCTGCCACATCATCTGCGTGACGTACTTCCCCGGCACCGTCTGGCTGATTAGCGTCTCAATATGGGTTGCCGTGTTTGGGCACTTGATCTCGACAAGCCCGTCCTCACCAACCAGGCCGTCAGGGCTTGCTCCGGTCATCGCGATAGAGGGATGAGGCACGAAGCCGACTTGTACGACCTCTGCGTCCACGCGGAACTCGTATGCCACGCGGGCGTCAGGCTCCTGCTCCGTGCCCCATTTCATGGCCGCATTGCTGAACTTCTCAGCCGGCTCGCCGGTCAGGCGCTCCGCGATCAACTCGGCCATGTAGTTCGCCCTGGATGCGCCCCAGCCGGTTTTGGTCTTGGCGATCACATCCGCCACGCGTGAGGCGGTGACCTTGCCGACGCGGATGGCGAGCCATTCCTCGGAGCCTTGGACGATCTCGCTCATTGCTTCCCCTTCTTCGCGTTCAGGGCGGCAATGGCACGCTCGTAGTCCTTAGCCGGGATGGCGGCGATGCTCTCGACCTTGAGGTATTGGAGGAACTTCTTTTCGTTCGCCCCGACCGCCTCAATCAGGTCTCGGATCTTCATGACCTGCTCGTCTGAGATCCCCTCTCCCGCACCAGCCGCGTTGCCGTCGTCATCTTCCCCGCGGCTTGTGATGTTGAGCAGGGCGCCGGCCGTGTAGCGCTTGCCGTAGGAGATGGACGAACCGACGGCCTGGACAGCGTTTTTGCTGCCGCTGGTGTCGATGGGCAGATGCATGGTCGTCTCTTCACTGTGCCCGTCGCGATGGGACAGGACGCCCGTCACCGTGATCCGACCTTCCTCCTGTCCGGTGCGGAAGCTCAGCGCGAAGCCGTGATTGGACAGAACCGGCTTGATGGCGTCGTTGATGTCTTCCCAAAGGGCATAGGTGCTCTGAACCTGCTTGTTGCTGCCCTTGATGGCCCCGCGCTCGATGATGACCGGGAGATCGGGCTGCATCCGTGCCAGATCAGCCGCATAGGCCGCCTTCGCGTTCCGCTCCATGATGCGCTCCTGCATCTGGAGAAGCCGCTCCATCTTGTCGATGTCCACGGCAGGATTCATGGCAGCTCGCTCGATCACCTGAATGATGGCAGCGCTCTCAGGCACGACGGGAACAGGAACATTCGGCTCTTGGACGGCCACGGCGTTCGATTGGTTGCTCATTGATGCTTATCCTTCGGGAGTTTGACGACGGGCTTGGCCCATCCAAGTTCTTCGGAGAGCTTGGCGATCATCGCGACCCGGAGGCGCTCGGAGCGCTTGGTCTGAGGACCGCGATAGCGGGGAGTGAGGGAGACGCGCTTCATCGCAGCATCGCCTCCACCAGCTTGAACATCGTGAAGCACCACAGGCCGAAGGCGACGGCGCCGATGAGCATCCAAAGGCCGTTCTCGATCTTGCGGGAGTAGGCCTTGCACTTGGGAGTGTTGAAGCTCATCACGCTGCCCCCGGATAATCAGGCTCATCACAGCCGATGCGGTTCTCGTCGTCTCCACCGCAGGGGCAGGGGACAGTCTCAAAGTCGCTCGGGTAGAGCATCCGCAGATTGCGAGGGCGAAGCTTCACGCCGCGTCCGAAGCACGAAGGGCACAGCCCCTCGGCCATGATTTCGCGAACGGTTGCGTTTATCTCGACTGGCTCGGCAACGAACGGCTGCACGACACGAGGGCGGAAGGGGAAAGCGACGACCTCACCCATGGGCGTCACTCCGCCGCGATCAGGTAAGCGACAGGCTCGTTGTCCTGCGCTTCTGCAAGGCGGCTAAGGCGCTCGTCAGCCTTCGCGGCCAGCATGTCGGAAACGGTAGTGTCACCGGCGTCGCGGATCTCGACGCGGCCCTGGTAGATCTGCATCTCACCATCGACCTGAGCCTCGATGTAGCTTCGGGCGCTCCAGTCAGCGAGACGATGGGCGCGGTCGTCGATAGCGGCCTCGATTACGCTCCCACGGCGTGATCCGTCTTCGTTGATGTAGAGGAGCCTGTCGTTGAGAGGCGGAAGGGATCGGAGGGAGGGCATGGGGCTCATCCGTTCTGAGTGGATGAGAAGACCCTAATGGGGGATATTGCCCCCGTCAATAAGATTGTGGGACATAGCCCTCATTATTGTGGTTCATAGGGGATGTGAGCTTCTCCCCGTTATCCACAGATATGAAGACTCGACTCCCGCCTCTAAGGTGAACAAAATAAGAACAACGAACACGGAGGGGCAAACTTGCAGGTTCATTTCATACCACCAACACCTGAAAGCCCTCTCCCCAGAGAGCACCGCTACAAGCTCAGAATGCGCTGCTCAAACTGCCTCACGGACACCTATCCAGTTGCGTGCATGGGTGTGCGGCGTCTCTCGACGGTGGAGGTCAGCCGACGGGTTTTGGAGTTCGCTGAGCGCATTGAGCGTCCATGCCCATCATGTCACAGCGTCTCTTACCGGCTTATCAGCTACTTCCCAGACAAAGAGGATCAGAGCCATGTCAGCCACAGCTAAGATGTTCTACGTCGTGCAGCCATTCATCAAAGGGAAGCGGGGAGGGCTGAAGGCTGAGCAGGCCATTCAGGCGCCTAGCGAGAACGCGGCGCTACTCAGGGCAGAGCGTATGGCCGGTAGCAAAGCCGGGGTGCTCGTGTTCTCTCAGACCGGGGATCCGGAGATGGGGGACTTCGACGAGCCGGTATTCCTGGCTAGCCATGGCGACGTGCCGTCAAGGGACTGAGGGGCAGCCAAACAAAAACCCCGGCCAGAAGCCGGGGTTTGAATATCAAGCCGGGAGTGGTTTGGGACCACTGAACCCATTGTCTGATCGGTCCTCAGTACGCTTTGAGCCGAGCCGGACCGCTCGTGAGAAGAAAGCGGCTTCGCGCTTGTGGTCGGAAATTGCCTTCGCGACAAAGCTAATGAACATCGTGGCGCCTTCCGACCATCTGAAAAGCATCGCCGCAACACCGCTCGCTATCGCATCAGTGAAGGCTTCGGCCAGATCTGGATCGGTCTTCCGGAGGCGCTCGACAGCCTCTTCGAAATCTTCGGCCGCCTTCAGATCCGCCCGCGTCGTCTTACTCAGATCGGGTTGGCAGACCTGACGTATTAGCTCAAGAGCTGCCTCGCGGTCACTGACCTGCTCGCTGAAGACGATCAGCTCCCACTTCATGTCACTCGGGGCCTTTGGATCCTCCAAGAACCGCTCGAGCGCCTTGTGATGCTGCCTGAGTAGGCGCTCAGTGGCCTCAAGCTCACTAGTCCGGCGCCGATGCTTGGCAATAACTCGGCTACTCCAAAGATAGATGGAAGTCGCTAAGCTCGAAAGCGTGACTAGGGGGGAAACGCTGAATTCTAAATTGGCTATCATCGTTTCTTGCCTCCAATCCGCGGCGTATCCGCTGAATTCTGTAGTCGCTCTTTCTCTAAACGAAACTTATGTTTGTCACGGAGCGCCTTGATCTCCGCCTCTCTTTCTCTAACCCGGATCTCAGCCATCCGTTCTCTGTGGCCCTCAGCGCGGGTCTGCCGCCAAGCATATACGCCCAACAAAATAAGGGCAAAGCCTATGGCCAGCCAGGGGTCTAGCCCATATTTGATCAGTCCTGCTGTCCCAGCAAATAAGATCGCAGTTAGCAGGGCGTCCGGCCCATGGGGGCCAAGATGTTTAACTATCTCTTGATAAAGCCCTTTTTCAGGTTCAGTCGGCACCCTGCTGGTCTCCCAAAATTTTTGAGCGCACCTGCACGCACGTGAGGGCTAGTAGGTCAGATCGTTGATACTCCGGCGGACCAGGGCCAAGATCCTCACTTGGCGCCCATCGCCCTCGCTGGGGTCCCGAAAGACCTTATTTGGGATTACAATCGGCTTGTGCCGCTTATTCGTTGACCGAGGGCAGAACTCGTACCGATCCTCGTAGATCTCGAGCTGCTTGACTGACCATTCCCGGGTGTGACCGCCGTCTCGGGTCTGCTCCACGACAACAATCATGCCGTCCCTAAGCACGACCTGGCCCTCAATGTCCTGGAAATCGAGGCCAATGACCTTGTCTCCCTCAAGGATTGGGCGGGGTTTTAGGTCATTCATCGAGTCTCCCCGGACCCTGAAGCCGATGCGCCGGGCGTGGGGGAATTCCCGGTCCGGGTAGTCCCCGACGTACTCCATATCGTCGATATCGAACTCAGGAGCTTCCCTGAACGCTCCGGCCTCCACGTCACCAACAATGGGGACGGGCACCATCTTCTCTGTGATCATCTCAGCATGACTGGGCTGAGTTAATGGCGTTGGCCGATCGGTAGGCGAGGTGCCGCCAAAGGAACCAATGCCCTCAGCTCCAAAGATCAGCCACTCAGGGCTCGTTTCCAGGCCGACAGCCAGCTTCTTCAGAGTGTCCAGAGTAAGTGAGTTTTCAGGGCGCCGAAAAATATCCCTGATCGCAGTCGCTCCCATCCCGGAGTCGAGCGAGGCGGCGCGAGGGGTCTTCCCGGTCTGCTTCAGCCTCTCGGCTATGCGGTCGCGTACAGGGTCAGTCATGCGAGGGAAGATACCCTCACCTACGAGAAACAGTGAGGGGGATATATCCCCTTGACTTATGGGGGCTATGTCCCTCATTATCGTTTCATGCTTACCGCAGATCATCTTCTCACTCTTTTCGGCCCGTTCTGTCAGGCGCGGCGGATCTCCGAGTCCCGGCTCTCGATGCTGCTCTTCAATGACGGCAAACGTATCGGGCTGCTCCGTCGCGGTGGTGATATCGGATCGCGTCGCCTCCAAGATGCCTTTCAATGGCTCTCGGACCATTGGCCGAATGACGCTGAATGGCCCTCTGAGATCCCTCGCCCTGAGGTCCGCCGACAAGGGGAGGCCGCCTGATGCGGACCATCACCCTCACGGCTGACGCCGTCTCCATCAGTTTCCTCGACGAGTTGAACCGGCGGCTCACCGCACTGTCAGAACTTGTCGAAAAGCCGGTCGATCTTGTCGAGCTCATCCGCGACATCCCCCGCGCTGCCTCTGCTTTCAACTTTAAATCGCTCCCCACAGGCAGGGCAGGTGAGTTCCGGCTCGTCCTTGAGCCGTGTGACGGTCTGCTCCGTCTCATGGCCGCACTTCGGGCATCCGATAGGGAAGGTAATCTCGTCGCTGAGCTTGGGCATATGGAATCCTCCATCGGTTCTGTGACAAGCCCGATGGTAGGCGAGGGCGAGGAGGGTGTCACTGTTGCATTCTCCTCGCCTTCCGGCGGGGAGGCCGCCTGATGCCCCGCTCTCGTCTCAAGCCCCGCTACCGCTTCACGGCCTCTGGCCGTTGGCTGTTCCTCAGCCATGACGGCTTCATTCCCCATTCCCCTTCCATCGGCAAGACCGCTTCCTCCCCGGGCGCCGATGTGAAGAGCGCGGGCGGTTCAACCGAGCCCCTGGCTGCCCGCGCTTTTGTTTCAGCCCCCGCTTCCACGCTTGGGAATATCGCTCAGCCCCGTCCAGCAATCATCTCAAATCGATAGGCGAACCTTACATGAACGCCCGCAACCCCTATGCCGCCATCAAAGCCGCCTTCGATGCTGACGTGGACCGCCTTGGTGGCGTGGTCGTCGCTGCCAGCAAGAGCCGGGTAGGGCAGGCGCTCATCTCCCGCTATTCCTCGATCGCCGATCAAAACGTCACCACGCATGTGCCGGCCGACGTTCTGCTTGACCTCACCATGGAGATCGTGCGCCGAGGCGGTACGCCTGAGACCCTTCAGGTTCTGGCGGATCTAGCGGGCTTCAAACTTGTGCCCCGTGAGAGCGCAGAGGCCGCGGGCGACAACCTCATCCGCCACCTTGCTGATACCTCGCGAGCCCAGGCGGCGCTTTCCACCACAATAGCCGATGCCCTGTCGGATGGCCGGATCGATCCTGCCGAGAAGGCCGCTATCGATGCCGCTGCTGCTGCCGAGGAGAAGGAACTCGCTGAGCTTCGGAATGACCTGAAGCGCGGGACAGTCACGCCGATCCGTGGTGCAGCATGAGCGGCAAGTACCTTCATGGAACGAGATGGGCGGGCATCGCGGTCGTACCGACACGCAAACGCCTCCGCAGAGCGTGGCACCAAGCTCGTAACGGAGGCGTCGAGCGTTCGGTCCTGCGACCGTGGGGGCACGGGCCGGCCGGAGCGCTGGGCTTAAGGCTAAGCATCAGCCGCTGCCTGTCGACCGCGGAAGCGGATTACTCCGTCTGCAACTGACAACGCCCAAGGAAGTAAGAGGAGCATCGAGCATGGATGACGCAGCTTTCACTACCGAAGCCGTCGCCGCCGATCAGCTGAAGGCCTTCATCGAGCGCATTGAGCGCGTCGAAGAGGAAATCGCAGGGCTGAACGGTGACAAGCGCGACATCTATGCGGAAGCAAAGGGTAATGGCTTCTGCACGAAAACCATCAAGAAGATCGTCGCCCTGCGTCGGAAAGACTTTTCCGTACGCCAGGAAGAGGATGCCATCCTCGAAACCTATATGTCCGCGCTGGGGATGGTCTGATGGCATTCCTTCGTACACACGTGCGTGCACGTGCACGCGAGGGCCAGCAGGCGATGCTTGCCCTCGGCCGCATGAAGAACGGCCAGATGAACAAGACCGAGGAGGCCTATGCGGCTCACCTTGAATTGCGTCGGATCGCTGGCGAGGTCGCCTGGTACAAGTTCGAGGGCATCAAGCTTCGTCTCGCTGACAACACGTTCTTGACCATCGACTTCGCCGTGATGCTCACCGACGGCAGCCTTGAGATGCACGAGGTCAAGGGCTTCTGGACCGACGATGCCCGCGTGAAGATCAAGGTCGCGGCCGATCTATACCCCTTCCGTTTTATCGCTGTGCAGGCGCTCCCGAAGAAGCAGGGAGGCGGCTGGAAGGTCGAGGAGTTCTGATGATCTCCTTCAAGCGTCAATCCGAATCCCTCGCCATCTCCAAAGAACATGCCCTCGAAGGCTTCTTCTACTTCACCAGCGTGCGCGAGGAGGAGGCCAGCAAGTACCCGGACTATGTGGAGGCCCGTCTGGCAGCGACGGAGAGCGTCAAGAAGCTCGCTACGGCAGAGGAGGCCTTCGGCAGCGCCCGCGTCCGTTCCTGGCTCGACGAGATAGAAGCCAAGGCCATTGCCGAACTCAGCAAGCGAGGCGCGGCATGAGCGGAGACATTCTCTGGATCCTTGAGACTTTCTGGCCTGAGTTTGAAGCCTGGGCTGCGTCGACGCCTGCAATCGCACAGGTGAGCGAATGAGCATCACGTCAGCCATCGTGCGGGAACTCTTGGCGGCCGGTCTGGAAGGCGAGGGGCTTGTCGCAGCACTAGAGCGCATCGAGGCCGCTTCTCAACCGGCCCTGACCAAGAGGCAGCTTCGTGACCGCCGCTACTACGAGAACCACCGTGAGGAGAAGATCGCGAAGGTTCAGGCACGTCGCTCCGGGAATGGGCAAGGTGACGGAACAAGCGACGGAAATGACGGAAACAGCACTAACCCAACCAGCGACGGAAATGTCGGAAATAGCGACGGAAGCGACGGAAATCCGACACTCGTCCAAAGGTCCCCAAGATATAATAACTCAACCCCTAAAACCTCTCTCTCCGCTAACGCTCCGAGAGAGGGTGACGCGCCTGACGGCGCTTCGGCTCCCCCGACGAAATCGAAACCGGCTCGTCGAAAGCCTCGGGTCATCGCTGACGAGACACCAATCGACCCAGACCGCAAGCCCGAAGATCGGGACCGGGAGTTCGCTGCCGAGCGCGGGCTCACCGGGAAAACGGCTTGGCACGAATGGGAAGCGTTCGTCGCCTACCACCTCAAGAACGGCTCCCTGATGGTCGATTGGCATGGAGCCTGGAGAACCTGGGTCCTGCGCTGGAAGAAGCGCAATGAAGAGGAAACCACGAATGGCCAGCAAGGCAATCGCAACGGTCGAACCTATCCCGCCCCTCAGGCCCGAAGCTCCGGATCTCGCATCGCTTCCATCATGGGCTATGACACTGAACCAGACGTGCATGGACCTGAGGAAGAACGACGCTTACCGGATCGGGAGCCATGGCCGAAAGGTCGTCACGCTTCCGGCTTCCTCGATGCCGAACCCGACGCAGCGGGCGTATATCGAGCGTAGGGTTGCGGAGCTCGAGCTCATGCCTCAGCCGGGTCCGGTCAAGGAAATCGACGCCACCATCGGCGCCCTGATGCTTCGCTACATGACGGCCCGCCAGGATGACGAGATGGTTCGGGCCCGTGTGGAAGGCTACCGGATCGTCCTGAGAGACTTCCCTGGCTGGGCCGTCAGAGAGGCTTACGCCCGCTGGCTCAAAGGTGAGATCGGCAGGGAGCATGACGCTTCCTTTCCTCCGCCAGAGCGGGTGCTCTACGAGGCTGCCAAGAACCTGACCATGGCTGCCAACGGGCAGAGGGTTGGCTTGCAACTCGTGTTGGATGCCGAGGGCTACCAGCCCTTGACCGATGCGGAGATGGCCGAGCGGCGAGAGCGCCTTGCCGCCCTGACGCGCAATATCGTCAACACGGCAAGCCCTGAGGACCGCGGCCCCGGCTCGCTGCGGCGCCGGCCCGAATGCCCTGAGGAGATTGCCCGCAAAGATCAAATCCTGACCAACCCCGGCAAGGGTATCCTGGCAGGGCTTCACGAGATGCAGGAGGCCGAGAATGCGGCCGCTGAATGACGACGCCACGATCGAGCAGAGGGCGCGAGCCGACCGGTACTGGACCGAGATGGTTCGCCCTCAGATGTCCGCCAAGGGGCAGGCGAAGGCTCCTGAGGACCCGCAGGTCGCCCTCAACCGCATCAAGGCTGAAGGCTGGGGAGACGTTCAGGTCTCCGACGCCATCCTCGCCACTCTCCCGAACATGAAGAAGGGGCAGGCAGCATGAGGGAGCAACGTCCGAACAAGCTGAACTCTCGGCAGGCTAGGGAGGTCGCTGATAGGCTGAAGGCTAGGCGCCAGACAAAGGAAACGCTTTCAGCTATCGCGCAGGACTATGGCGTTTCCCACGCGACCATCGCCTACCACGAGAAGAAGCTGCCTCCGGCCATTCGGTTCAAGCCCGTCCCTCGTCAGGTCGATGAAGCCGAGGTGCTCCGGCTCTACGGCATTCACATGCACCAAGGCACGGTAGCCCAAATCCTCGGCGTCCCGTCCCGCACGATCTCGCGAACCATCGCTCGCTTGGAGTCATCGCCATGAGTGTTCGCAAAGGCAAGCAGGCCTGCATGGAAGCGCAGTTCTGGAAGGCTCTTCGGAAAGCCCTCTACGAGGACATGAAGCGCGCAAAGCGTGTCCCTCCCTCAGCTCGCATGGAATGGAAGGCAGCAGCATGAAGCTCTTTGACGTTTTGGCGACCATCGGCGTCCTGCTGATCTATAGCTCTGCTCTCTGGTGGGCTTGGAATGAAGGTGGCGCCTTTGGCTTGTTCATCGCGGGCATTGCGACGTTCTGCCTGTCAGTATGCGGTTTCCTGGGCAAGGAGCTCAGCAAGCCATGACGAACCTCCCCCGCTTCGCCCTGTCTGCCAAAGCCCAGGAGATCCCCGCACATGGCTAAGAAGAACCGCCGTAAGAAGCACATCCGCCAACGGCTTGAGACGCCGAAGGTGACCCCGACGCATTTCATCCGCCTTGAGCGGATCAAGGTCTCCATCGACGAGAGCCGGCGCTGGTATGTGGTTCGCGTGAACGCCAAGGCCGAAGCGAAGGTGCAGAAGGGCTTGGAGCAGGCTGGCTTCACGACCTATCGTCCGGTCGACACCGACCTGGTTCGCCGCAGGAACAGGGTCTACGAGGTTGGCCAGAGGCCTGCCGCTGGGTATCTCTTCGTCGGGGTTGATCCAGACAAGTGCGGCCATGAAGAGCTTTGGGCCTATCACGACAAGGTCGTCAGCGGAGACCAGCCCTTCACCGTCATAGACGAGGAGGGCAGGGAGGTCGTCTATGACGCTCGCATGGTGCAAGAGCGCCCCTTCTATCGCGTTATGGGACCGTTCAAGACAAAGCAGCTCACCCGGTTTGCGGAGAAGATCAGTGGTGCGCTCGTGGCTGTGCTTTGGTACAGGGGAGAAGTTCTAGGCCACTTCCCAGCAATCCAGTCAGGGCTTGTGGAAGGCGAGCGTCTACTGTTGACAAACTTCAACGAGACACTTGAAACTAGAGCGGCATAGCTGTAGTTATACCATTCAGAACTTGTGGTGACAGTGTGCTCGGTCTTCTTGGGCTTTGAGCTACGACCGCGTAGGAGAGACGGAGCCCAGGCCGCTGTCTCTCAGAGTGCGAAGCTTGCACGATTTCTCAGTAAGGTTTCGTTCCAGGTCGATCAGCGTAGCGCGTCAGAGCAATTCCGATGATGCGAGGCCGCCATGAAGCGCTTGGTAATGCCCACGTTGTATCTATCGACTATTTGCTCACCGGCTGTAGCCGAAGATGGGACAATCTGGGCTGGCTGGCTCGGAGCAATAGGAGCCGTTGTCTCGGCACTCATTGCTGCTTACGTCGGATCCAAGAGCGGCGCGATGCACGCTGTTCAGGGTTACAAGACCCAAAAGGCATTCGACAACCAACTCGACTGGTACATCCGAATGTTAAGGAGCGTACGCTCTCTTAATGAACGTATTCGAGGTGCATTGGTCTGGGAGGCAGAGGGCAGAGGCGACCCGCACTGGTGGAGCCAGGTGCAAATAGCGCATGAAGAGTTTGAGCGGACGGCTTGGGAGGCTCCGCTCTTCGGAACAGATAAGGCGAATGCGGCCACGAAGAAATGTTTAGCGGCAGTCGAAGCAGCAGCCAAAGTAAGTGAGATATTCGATCCCTACCATATGAAGAAAGAGGGCAGGGATCCGAACATCGCCTTCGAAGCGGCCCGAGCTCTTCCCCCGGTCCTTGAGGAATGCGTGAAGCCGATAATAAGCGAGGCCCGTATTCATCTCGGGATCGCGGTTGATGCCCCGGCGAGCTGATCGCGCAGGGCCTTTTCTAAGCTACTCCGCCTCTTTGGGGACCGAACGGGCAGGCTGCTCCCGAGCTTTTGCTTCCCGCTCCCTTGCGAGGTTCTCCCAAGTTTGGGCCATCTCCAGCAACTGTGCGCGTTGCTCCTCATTCAAAGCCCCATTGGCCATTTGCCAGCACTCTTCGGCATGCTGTCGGTATTCAGAAGCCTTTTTCATCGCAAGCTCACAAACCGTTGAGCGGGCCTAAGCCCTTCGGCTGAGCTTATTTTGTCAGAGGCTCTTCAGCGTCAAGACCCATGCCCACACGCAAATTCTACATCCGAGACGATGGCTGTCTCATGATAGAGATCAGCCCCAACCTCTACGTAGAAGAGAGCATGGCAGAACGCTTAGGTCTGCTAAGATAAGTTTGGCACGGCGGCGTGGACCGGAGATGCACCGGGTAAATCGACACGCAGCAGAAGGGCCCTGCGAGGGAGTGCGGATGTAAGCCCCAGCCTCACGGCTGTACCTTCGCCCCTCTAGCCAGTGTAGCGACTGGCCCGTGCCGCCCTTAGGCTCGCTGAGAGGCTGGGGCTGTTGAGGTAGGTTAGGCAGGCCGTGCGTTCGCTCGCAACCAAGCTACACCGTCTTCTTCGGGCTTGTGACAGGCCCACTGGCAGCCGTGTTTAAGCTCGATCACTGCGGTGCCGTCGTCCGAATCGATAAGCATGTTGAGGTGGTCTCTTATTGCTGCCGCGGAGGCATCTAACTTCACGAGCCAAACAGACTTCAAGAGCCTGCTCGCGTTCCATGCGGCAAGGCACTCATAAAGAGGATCATAGTTCCGCTCCTCGCGTAGATCATAGCTGACTAAGTAAAGCCCCACTGGATATTCCTTTTCTGGTTAGGAGATGTCACGTGAGTACTTGAATAAGGCAACATCGTGGCATTGAATTTTTACTCGTGGCCCCGACTTATGCGGCAAGTTGTCGGGAAGTAATGGGACACGCATTTGCCCAAGTCCCTGGACCACAAAGCAAGGCAGAGAGAGCACGACGCCAAGCGGAGGGGGAGTGGCCTCGACAGGTACGAGGCCCAAACCTTGGTTAGAGGATGAAGTCCGAGCTAGCGAATGCCTTCAGACCGCTGACCATGATGGTGAAGTCGGCGATGCCGTCACCATTGGTGTCGCCGGTGATGTAGGTGGTGGCACCGGACTTAAAAGCCCTCAATTCACCGGCGACGTTGTGAAAGTCCTTCTCGCTGATGAACTTGAAAGCCTGATTACCCGCCTGACCTGCGTTCGCGTCGATGTTCTTCAGGTTGATGCGGTCGGCGCCGCGCGTGAAATCGCGGATGGTGTCGCCGTCAGCTTCCGCGGAGGTATCGAAGACGAAGGTATCTTTACCTGTCCCACCCCAAAGAACGTCCTTGCCGCCGTTGCCGTTGAGGGTGTCTTTTCCGGATGAGCCCTTGAGTGTGTTCCTGCCGGAATTTCCCGCGATTGAGTTGTTCAGGCTGTTGCCTGTGCCGCTGATATTCCCCATACCCCAGAGCGTGAGGTTTTCCAGGTCCTGCCCCCCAAGAGAGAATGTGACAGAGCTGATGACCTTATCGGTGCCTTGCCCAACCTGTTCGAAAACCCTGTCGTTCTTGTGGTCCACGTAATAGGTGTCATGGCCCAGCCCGCCATACATGTCGTCGGCTTCGTTGGAGCCATACAGCATGTCCTTGCCGCTCGTGCCCCTGGTAGTGGCCCGGCCGGTGCCCACGTCGTTAGGCTCTGCGCGCTCGTTCGCGTTGGGCGAGCCGAAGTTCTGGGTCACGTAGACGCCGCCTTTCCCGACCTGCAAGCCGATTCCGATCTCCTGGAAGGTGCCATTGATGAGGTTGGCGTAGTGGCCCGGCGAGTTGACGAACTGGTCGTGCAGCCCTCGGATGGTCTCCTCCGTGAGGGGGCCGTAGCGCCACGCGATGTTCTCGCCCCATGCCTGCCATTCGTAACCTGCGGAGGTCATCCGGGCGCCAGCGGTCGAGCCGCCTTCGCCCGTATGCGAGAAGATGTTGGTCTTGCCCATCCACAGGCTGTGGGCGTCCGAGGACTCCAGCAGCTCGCCGTCGAAGGAGAGCGGCTTAGCTCCGACCTTGGCACGGGTTTCGTTCACGAGCTTAAGGAAGTAAATTTCGAGTTTGGTCGGCGTATACATGGATGACTTGCCCCCTGTGGCTTTAGCTTGGTTTTTGCCGGGCAATTACGCAACGTCAACCCCTCGCGACGTCCCTAGATCTGCATTCGTTGTCAGGTTTCCACCCAAACATTGAGTGACGTTGCCCAGCCCGGGCGCTGTCTGCTGGCTGAATGACGCAAAGAGACCAGAGAGCTCGCAACCGGGAGCACGACGCCAAGCGGACACAGGAGAAGCCCTGGCGTCGATGGTACTGGACAGCCCGATGGCGCAAGAGGGCAAAGAACCAGCTGAGGCTAGAGCCCCACTGCCGCATGTGTAAGGCTCAGGGGCGCATCACCCCGGCCACAGTAGCCGACCACGTCGTCCCCCATAGAGGCGATCCTATCCTCTTCTGGGAAGGCGAGCTTCAGAGCCTGTGCGACGCAGCCCCATGGCGATGCCATTCAAGCGGGAAGCAGAGGGAAGAGCGAGGCAAGCCCAGGCAGGCCATAGGTTGCGACGGGTGGCCTCTCTAGGGGGGGAAGGCAGAAGTCTAGGGCGATTGGGGCCTGCACCGGCAGGGGGCAAAACTTCTCGCTTTTGCAGATTAATGTTTTGAGATTGGAAACACGCAATGGCTAAGCGCGGCGCAAAGCCGAAGCCAGCGCACCTTCGACTGATAGATGGGACCCGCAACGTCACGCGGCACGGGACCGAGAAGGAAATCCGTGAGGCGGTCGAGGCGAGCGTACAGAGTTTCGGCAAGCTGACCAGACCTAAGCACCTGAAGGGTGAGGCTCTGGCGGCATGGAAGAGATACATCGAGCCGGCCTCGTGGCTGGACGCATCACGGGAGCCGGCGGCCATCGCGTTCTGTGAACTGTGGCACGAGTTCCGGTTCAATCCGACAGGATTCCCGGCATCCAGGCATGGGCAGATGCGGGCCTATATGAGCGAACTCGGTCTGACCGACGAGCGGAACCGCGGCGACATCGAGAAAGATGACAAGGACGAGTTCTTCGACGACTGACCGCGCGACCCTTTATGCCGAGGCTGTTGTTAGGGGCGAGATCGTCGCCGGCCCCCACGTTCGGAACGCCTGTCGTCGGCATTTGGACGATCTGCGGCGGAAGGACGTTGTTTTCGACCCAGCGAGCGCAGCCAAGGCGCTCCGGTTCTTCGAAGAGAAGCTGAGGCTGAGCGAGGGACAATTCGAGGGTAGGGCGTTCAAGTCCCAACCTGCGCAGGATTTCATCATCGGTTCGCTTTTTGGCTGGAAGAAGCTGGATGGCCGACGCCGGTTTCGGCGGGCTTATATTGAGCAGGGCAAGGGCAACGGGAAATCGCCTCTTGCGGGCGGGATTGGGCTCTACGGTCTGACAGCGGATGGTGAGGCAGGAGCGGAAATCTACTCCGCCGGCGCCACGAAGGACCAAGCAGGCATCCTTTTTCGCGATGCCGTGAAGATGGTGGACAAATCGCCGGACCTCGACAAGCGCCTGAAGCGCAGCGGAGGCCCTGGCAAGGAGTACAATCTGGCGTACCTCGCCAAGGGATCGTTCTTCCGGCCGGTCTCGAGGGAGACCAAGAAGACAGGTTCGGGGCCGCGCCCGCATTTCGCGCTTGTGGACGAGGTCCACGAGCACGCGGACGGTGGCATCATCGAGATCCTCGAGCGCGGCTTCAAGTTTCGCCGGCAGCCACTCCTGCTGATGATCACCAACAGCGGGTCGGACCGCAATTCGATCTGCTGGGCTGAGCACGAACATGCTGTGAGGGTCGCGGCCGGCAATATCGATGCCAAGGACGACGATGCCCATTATCTAGGCGAGGTTCTGGACGACAACACGTTTTCATATGTGTGCGCCCTTGATCCGGGCGATGATCCGCTGAATGACCCTTCCTGCTGGATCAAGGCGAATCCGCTTCTCGGGGTTACGATCACAGAGGAGTATCTGGCAGGCGTCGTTGCTCAGGCGAAGGCGATGCCCTCAAAGCTCAATGGCATTCTGAGACTGCACTTCTGTCAGTGGACGGATGCCGACACGGCCTGGATGACCCGGGCGGCTCTTGAGCCGGCCATTGCCGATTTCGAGCCTGAGGAGCATCACGGAAAGCCGGTCTGGATCGGCTGCGACCTGTCTCAGAACCGGGACATCACCGCTCTGGCGGTCGTCGTGAAGACTGGCGAGATCGAGGTCACGGCCGAGCGCAACGGGCAAACGCAGACGGTCCGCAAGCCGACCTATGACGCCTGGATCGAAGCTTGGACCCCTGGCGACACCTTGGACGCCCGGTCTTTAAGGGACAAGGCGCCGTATCGGCAATGGGCTGATGCCGAACATATCCACGCTCCGAAAGGCGAGAGCATTCGCTACGATCACGTTGCACAGGCCTTGGCCGAATACGCCCATGACTTCAAGGTCGAGTGCGTGGCCTATGACCGCTACGCCTTCCGCCGTGGCTTTGAGCCGGAATGCGCGGCGCTGGGTATCAGTGTCGAGTTCGTCGAGCACCCGCAGGGCGGCACGAAGAAGGGCAGGCCGAACGAGGCCATGACGGAGGCAGCGAAGGCCGCGGGGCGCGACCCTGAAGGGCTTTGGATGCCTGGGTCGGTTCGTGAACTGGAAGATGCGATCCTTGAAGGGCGCATCCGCCTGAAAAAGAACCCGGTACTCATCTCGGCCATGATGAGCGCGGTCACGGACGACGACCGTTGGGGCAACTACTGGCTCGCAAAAGAGCGAGCGGTCAACAAGATCGACGCGGCTGTGGCTCTCTGCATGGCGATTGGTGCCGCGAATTCCTACGAGGGCGCCAAGCCCAAAGAGTTCCAGATGTTCGTGCTGGGCTGACAAGGACCCCTGATATGAACCGCATGTATTCGATCCTGGCCGTGAAAGCGGTCGAGGAGGACCAGCGTATTATCCGCGGCGTGGCCACAACACCTAACCCTGACCGGGTAGGGGACATCGTGGAACCCTTGGGTGTCCAGTTCAAGAACCCCATGCCACTGCTGCATCAACACGACCACAGCAAGCCTGTCGGCACTGTTACCTTCGATAAACCTACCAAAGACGGCATCAAGTTCGAAGCCAAGCTCCCGATCATTGATGAGCCCGGACCTCTGCGCGACCGCGTCGAAACGGCTTGGGGCGAAGTGAAGGCCGGCCTCGTCAAGGGCGTCTCCATTGGCTTCCGCGCTCTCGAATACTCGTGGATGGACGAAGGCGGCATCCGCTTCATCGCCACCGAGGTTCTTGAGCTTTCTCTTGTCTCTGTGCCGGCCAATGCCGACGCGGTGATTTCCACTATCAAGTCGATTGATGCCCCCTTGCTCGCCGCGACCGGCAAAGAGCCCAAGGCAGATGATCGGCCTGTCCGCCCCGGCGCTTCGGGAAAAGCCATCAAATCCGTGAACTTGCGCCCGAAGGAGGGCACTAAGATGAAGACCATCGCAGAACAGATCGAGGCGCTTGAGGCCTCGCGAAATGCCAAGTCCGCTCGCATGGCAGCCGTCATGCAGAAGTCCATCGACGAAGGCCGTTCAACCGACCAGGCCGAGCAGGAAGAGTTCGACACGCTGGAAGGCGAGGTTGAGGCCATCGACGGCGACCTGAAGCGCCTCCGCGCTTTGGAGAAGGCGCAGGCTCTCTCCGCAAAGCCCGTCGTGCACGACCAGATCAAGACGGGTGCCGAAGGTGCGGCCGTCCGCTCTGGCGTCGCCCTGCCGAAGTCGGCCCCCGAGAAGGGGATTCGCTTCGCTCGCTACGCAAAGTGCTTGGCTCTCTCGACCAAGACGCATCAGCCCGTGGCGGCCATCGCGGAAGGCATGTATGGCAAGACCGATCCAGACCTTGTCGACATCGTCAAGGCTGCGGTATCTGCGATGACAACCAGCAACACGGATGCCCTGATCGGCAACGAGGGC
Source organism: Microvirga lupini (assembly GCF_014191055.1). Lineage (GTDB taxonomy): Bacteria > Pseudomonadota > Alphaproteobacteria > Rhizobiales > Beijerinckiaceae > Microvirga > Microvirga lupini_A. The sequence goes on along the minus strand of NZ_JACHWB010000005.1, from coordinate 179,858 downwards.
GGCTTCGCCGACTTTGTGGAGTTCCTCCGGCCAAGAACAGACATGCGCCAAGCGGCGTAAATTAGTCTCAACAGAACAACAACTTAGCCGCCTCCGGGCGGCTTTTTTCATGTCGCGGGCGTGCTTACACCCGTATCAATGAAATCAATAGCTTACCGCTGACTGCCGCAGCCTCCCGGCGTCTCCGTGGTGCAAGAGTGGTGCAAGAGTTGGATGTGAGGCGCGACAAGGAAGGACCGAAAATGACGACTGAGAATGAGGATCTTTTGTATGGCGTACCGGCCATCGCAGAGGCCTTCAAATGGAAGCCGAGACAGGTCTATCATCTGAAGGAAAAGCACGGGCTGCCGACCTTCAAAATGGGCCGCACCGTCTGCGCTCTGAAATCGGACGTACGGGCTTGGATTGCCACGCGGGCGGGGAAGGTGGCGGCATGACCGACGACACTCTCGTTTCCACCATCCGCAAGAACAGCCGTGAAGAGATCCGGGTCAGCCTAGGGGAGTTCCAAGGCCACACGGTCGCTCATGTCAGGGTATGGTTTAAGGCTGCCGATGGGGCGATGCGTCCCTCTAAGTCGGGGCTCGCTTTTCGCGTTGACCTCCTGCCTGAGATTGCCCGCGCCATGTGCGAGGCGAGAGACCAAGCTGAGAGCCTCGGCCTTGTCGCTCCCGCCCCCCGGTAAGCCATCGGCACCGGAGGCGCGGAATGAGCGTAAAGAAGAGACGCAACAGCATTGGGCAGCAGTTTATTGCCCATCGCCGCGACATGCGGGAATCCCCAGCCTGGAGGCATCTGCCGGATAATGCCCGGCGCATCCTCGACCGGCTGGAGCTTGAACACATGAGGCATGGCAGCGCCGAAAATGGGAGGCTGCCCTGCACCTATGCCGACTTTGAGAAGGCAGGCATCCGAAGGAAGTCTATCGCCCTCGCCATCCGTCAATGTGCTGGCCTGGGCTTTCTGGAGGTGACGAGGCAGGGCCGCCGATCCATTGCCGAGTTCAGGACGCCCTCTCTCTATCGGCTCACCTATGTGCATGGGACAGGCCGCAGTCAGGCCCCGACAGACGAGTGGCAGCGCATCAGCACAGACGAGCATGCGGTTGCCGTGGTGGCGGCTCTTAAAGCTGCACCCTCCCGAGATCTAGAAAGTAGGGGCGAAAACGCCCCCAGGACTGTAGGGGCGAGAACGCCCCCGGCACATGGCCGGCATAAGGGGCGATAGCGCCCCCGGATAAGGGGCAAGAACGCCCCCGGCTTTTTAGTTTCAGCAAAGTATCAGAATGAAAGGCAAGGGCCTTCGCGACTAGAACACCTTGAATTTCGGGGTGTATAGCTTGTTCTTTGTCGCAATAGTATCGATCTCATTGAGAAGCTTGACATAGTCGTCGCGGTTCTGAATTTGCGCCGATCGAGAGGCGAGTTCTAGACGGGTGCGCTCATCCACATAGGGCGCCACTATCGTTTGCACCTGTACTAGGTGGTTGGCGGCTCTCACAGCATACGTGTCGCGAGCAAAGTTTACGAATAGGAAGGTGAGGAGGAACAGGAATATCGGCATCGAGAAAAAGGAGTTGAAACGTTCAAGTCTCCGATATAACGGGCCGGATTGTTCTAGGTTTATCTCGCGCTTCCGTGTGAACCTGATTAGAAAATACAAGGTCACGAGACCGCCGATGCTTACCGATGCAAAGCCCATTGTAAGAAGATAGTTAGACAGCGCTGCTCTCTCATATTGCCCGCGCGCGATGTCAACATAGATGCTGTTGAGGTAAGACGTCGCTCCTAGCGTTCCGATGTAAAGGAGCTTTTCCGAGGCCCACGACAGAAGTGGACGTACTACGTTCTCCCATACGCCGGAGCCGACCACGCCAAGGACGATTGCCGCAATCCAAGTGCCAATTCTCGTCTTATTCATCATTCTGCCCCCCAGGCATTCAATAGAGTTGAAATGCCTTATGTCGTGATCGCTGCCAAGGGGGGCTCCGGCCTACGTATGGCCAAGATCTAGGGACCGGCGTCCTATCCACTTCGCACGCAGCCACAATTCAAATGTTGAGGGTGCAGAGGGGGAAGGGGCTCGCCCAGAGAGCCGAAGGGGCCTGCACCGGCAGGGGGCAAAACTTCTCGTTTTTGCAGATTAATGTTCTGAGACGGCCATTCTGCAACGCCTGACCTGAGCAGGACCGGGGGGCATTCTCGACCCATCCAGCAAGGACCCTCAAACCGACCGGGGTCCACCGTTCGCACTGCGATGAAGTTTAGGAAGGGGGTTTCGGCCATCCCCTTCGGGGATGAAGTGTGCATGTCCGACACTGACGCGCTCTTGCGTGTGCTCATATCCGAGGTGCGAGGCCTTCGGGCTGATATTGCCCGGCAAGCCGGCGCACCTGTCCAGGCCGATAGCCTCGCTGCCTTGCTCGATGCCATCGCCTCAGCGGTAGGGGCTCGCGTGTTTACGGCCTCGGAACTCGCAGACTTTGCCGAGGCCGCACCGCCTGAAAAGCTGCTCACGGCCCTTCATGCAGCGGGCGGCACGAGCCCGCGCAAAGTCGGAAAGCTGTTGCGACGCATGGAGAAACAGGAGCTTGCCGGCTGGCGTGTCCTGCAGGTCGGCAGCGATAGAGACGGCATCATCTGGAAAGTAGAGCCTGCGAGTTTGGGCGGCTGAAACTCGCAAACCCGCAAAGCCCATTGAGACCCGGCCAGTATCACCGCAGTTTTACTATCACAACACAAGATGACCGGAGCACAACCTTGGACCGACTCGCCACTCTTACCAGTCAATACGAGCTGAACGCTAAGGCTCAGGCCTTCGTCAGATACACGATTGCCCGCGCCGTCGGCTACGAGGCGGGCATGGATACCGCCGAAGTCTTTGAGAAGCGGTGGCCTAATTCGAAGTACATCAGCATGGTACAAAAGGCGGCGGTGCCGGCTGGTTCAACGGGAAATTGGGGTGATCCCCTCGTCCCGGTGCAGGGCTTTGCCACTGAATTCCTTGAGCTGGTCCGCCCGCTTACGATCCTTGGCCGGATGCGCGGTTTCCGCCCGGTCCCGTTCCGGGTGAAGTTCAACAAGCAGACATCCGGCGCAACGGCGGGCTGGGTTGGCGAGTTCAAGCCGATCCCGGTCGGCAAGCTCGATATGAGCGTCGACGACTTCGAGCATTCCAAGGTGGCCGGAATCATCGTGCTCACCAAGGAGTTGGTGAGGTCGTCGGACCCTGCAGCCGAGGCCGTGGTCATGCGGGACCTCGTTGGCGGGATTGCCCAATTCACCGACGAGCAGCTCCTTGACCCGACCGTGACGGAAACCGGTATTCGCCCGGCTTCGATCACCAACGGCCTGACGGCGATCCCGTCCACCGATCCCGAGGCGGATCTGTACGCCCTTACCGGTGCTCTCAGCGCAGCCGGCGCACAGTTCCTTGCTCCCTACTTCATCATGAGCCCGAAGAACGCGCTTGCCTTGGCTGCGCTCAGAAACAGCCAGGGCGCCAGCGTGTTCCCGAACGTCAACGTCCTGGGCGGTGACATCTGGGGAATCCCGGTTCTGGTCTCTGCCAATGCGGGCGATCAAATCACGCTCCTCGATGCGGCGGAACTGATGCTGGCCGATGGCGCCGTGGAACTAGACATCGCTCAGGAAGCCGCACTTCAGATGCGGGACGATCCCGTTGATGGCGCGGTGCAGATGGTCAGCCTTTTTCAGGCCAATAGCGTCGGCTTCAGGGGCATCCGCACGATCCGTTGGAAGATGCGCAACCCCGGTGCCGTGGCCTATGTCTCCGGCACTTCCTACTGAGGGCCGCACCATGGATGAGGATGCTTGGGACGAAAAGATCCTAGAGGAATTAGACCGAGCCTTTGAGAACGCTGGCAAGATCAGCGGCAAAGGGCTCGGGCCGCTGGTGGGAGCAATGCTCGCCGCATGCGTGAAGACCGTTCGCGACGAGATGCGGGAAAAGCACCGCAAGACCGACGAGCGCCTCACTGCCATCGAAGAACACCTCACAGCCATTCGGGAAGGCCGCGAATGACCACGTTTAAGATCAAGTCTTTTGCCGACCTAGAAGCCTGCTTTGACGAGATCACAGAGGAGAGGCTGCAGGATACGGCCCGACTCTTGTCCAGCAAGGGCGCGACCGATGAAGAGATCCGAGCCGAGATAGCTATCCAACGACAGCAGTTCGACAGGGTGAAGGCCGAAGCGACCGGCACCGCCCGACGCGGCGGAGAGAGCCTACAGTGACCGGGGGGAGACCTCGGCGAGCCCATGAACGGGGCCTCCACCGGTCGGGGGTATTTCCTTTCATAAACGCCCCGAAAAAAGGTTTTTTTCGGGATCGGAAAGAAAGCAGACCCGGGGGGGTATCCTCACACTTGAGGAGACCCGAGGGCCGTTACCGGACGGGTGCGCATGCAGACAATTTTGCTTACCGATTTGATTTGCGAGTGCGCACTTTCCGGCAAATCGAAGGCCCTGAAACCTAATCAAGACAAGGCTTTCAGAGTGATTTTTAATAGGCGCGCAGAAAGCAAGGTGCGCACCCAAATGCTAACCGTTGCTAAGAAAGGAACGAGCAAATGAGCCAAGCCACCAATTGGCAGATCCCGATTATAGGGCCGATGACTCCATCAACCTTCGCGGGACGACTGAGAGACAACTTCAATGCTCTACTGTCGGAGCACTCAGGCTCGACCGAGCCGAGCTACAAGGTGGTAGGCACTACCTGGGCTGATACGTCGGTCGCGGGCGTGATCACCCGCAAGTATTGGGACGGCAGCGCCTGGCGCACGCTGATGACGATCAACACCGCGACAGGTGTAATCAGCTATGCCGGGCCCCAAACAACAGATGTCACAGTCGCCGCTCCTTTTGTAGACTTTACACTGTCCCCAGGGTTTCGATCGTACCGGCTAACCTTCTCGGAAGTTCAAGGTGCTGTGAACAACGCGCAGCTTGCTTTGCGCGTTTCTGAGAATGATGGAGCAAGCTACCGCTCCACTTCGGGCGATTATTTGAAGCAGATGAATTACAACACGACTGCCTCTGGCATCGCGACAATATCTGCCTCGACTGAAACCATGCCTCTCATCACGGCGCCAATAGATAACTCCAATGCTCTCAATGGTGCCTCTGGTTGCCTAACTATTCATCCTGGGTCTGCCTCAAAGCGGTTCTCCGTCAATCTGCAAAGCGAAGCGATCATCAATGCAACGAATTACCTGACCATATTTAATGGGTCCGTGAAGTGTCTTACGAACGCCGCTCGGGTAAATAAAATCCGCCTTCTTATGAGTTCTGGGAACATTGCCACCGGCAAGTTTACCTTGGAGAGCGTGCCATGATGATGAAATACGATGACGGGGAACTGGTGCCTCTGACGACAAAAGAGTTGGCACAATACGAGGCCGATCAGGCAGCGCCCCCACCTCCAATGGGCCTTCCGCGCACCTACAAAGCCCCGATGTTCCGCAAGATGACGGACGCCGAGTACGAGGCGTACCTTCAGATCCGTGCAGGCTTTCCGCCAAGACTGCAGGCGATCTTTGACGCGGCAGAATTCCTATCGTCGGATGATGAGTTCTGGCCGGACCTCATGGCAGCCGCAGAAGATACTTATGGTCCGGAACGTGCCGCAGAACTACTAAGCCCCACTCTCGGCTGAGAGTTGCCTCTCGGTGTGGAGAAGGTTGCGGCTGCGATCTTTCAACCGGCGTGCCGGCGTGCCAGCGTAAATTCCCCAGGGGGCAAGGGGTTCGTTTACGAGCGAGAGGGCGCCAACCGCACACCCTTCAGCAATATTTGCCCCCGGCAGAACGACAGAGTGGCTGCCTACTATGACGTGGCGACCAAGGGTTACAGTTCCACGCTTGACCTTGAGTAGGTGCCTTGGAACAGTGGGATTTGTCAGTGTTTCGCCTGAATAATCGTCGCTGACTGAATAGACGCAGACACTTTGGGAAATCCCGGAGAAGTCCTGCATCTCGATTCCCTCACCGCCCATCATGACAGCTTGGGCGGCAATGTGGATGTAAGAGCCAAACCGAACGAACCCACCGGCTGCGCTGATGACACAGTACGGATCGATACGGACATTTGAGCCGAAAGACATTCGTTCGAGGTCAACAAGTACAGCAGTTGAATGAACGCGAACGCCCTTCCCAACAGTCGGCACACCCGCTTCAAAGAGTTCGTCTTCGGTGAGGTAGCGTCCGCCTAGAATTTTCATGGCACGGTTTTAGCAAGACCGTCGCTCAACTGTCCAGTCGCCCGATTCCGGGCCTTTTCGGGGACGGCGTCTTCGTGCCAATGCTGACCCAGGCTGTCTATGTCTCAGACGAGCAACTCGACGAGCTGATGGAGCAGGCGGCGGGGCTGCCTGCTTAGGGCGGAAGGTAGAGGCCGGGATCAGCTCGCAAGGCTGCCCGGCCTTCCGTTCTAGCTACGACGTGGCCGAGACCGCGCGGCTTGCCGAGCTGCTGCCTCTTCTTCAGTCGAGACGACATAGCCCTTTGAAGCCATGCAACCGATAGCGACATCTAAAAGGGCGCTCTGCCTTTGGTTTTCGATCATGCCAGCTTGGATAGCCCCGACAACACCACGGTAATAGATTGGGGACATGCCAACGGCGGCCTTCTGTGTCTCACCAATGCAGATGGTCTTATCGAGTTCAGCCTGCTGCTCAAGCCTTGGATTGCCTCGAATAGACTGTCCATCAGCGCGGACGAAGACTTTCTTGGGCTGCTGCTGATCAGCTGTCGTCTGGCAACCGGCAAGCCCCAAGGCGACTGCCCCAATGGCAGCGATAGATACGAGTTTCATGAATAGCTCCCCAGCTAGTTAAAGGGCATTCAACATGTGGTGGGAACCACTGACAAGCCTGACTTTAGAAGGTGATTATTAGGTGCCAGAGGCTTCAGCTTCGCCTGCACCATCGCGTTGCTTCCGAAAATCGTAGAGCGTTCCCGGGTCGGCAGTTCCAAACTGGACATGCGTCAGCCGTGAGCCGACATGGACGATCTCGCCCCCAAGGTTTGAATAGGTTTTTGTCAAGCTTTCCACGAGAGATGCAAGAAATTGTACCGGGCTATCCTTGATAACGGGAGGGTCCATATTCAAACGTAGTAATGAATAGACAGAGATAACATCACCAGCAGTCGAAGGCCCAAGCATTCCGATATTTGGGAGAGCACTCTCGAAAACAGTAGTTCGAAACTGAGGCAGCCGGAAGTCGGTTTTCTTGTCTTTGTCAATCTTTGCCATCTCTAGAAAGATGTGTTGTTGTAACAATAGATATTGTTGAGTGTTGTGCACCTGGGGTAGCAGCGCAATGAGTTCTGCATGAATAGCTGCTGCAAGTGTCCTTCTCTGCCGGTCACTTTGCTTCTCAGACTGGAGGTCCGTTAATTCGGCCTGGTGGAGCCTAGCCGCTCTGTCTAGTTCTGCGCGATGCTCTTGCGAGGCGATCAGATTTTGGAAGCCTCGGCGCGTCTGCCAAGCGATAGTTCCAAGGCCGACAATCCCAGCGATCAGGGTGGCGATAGGCTGCGGAAGGCGGGCTAGGGTATTGGCAACGGTCGCCTCGTTTGAGACGAAGAGAAGAAGGTTGATGAACAGAAGCGCCCCTAGGACAAGTGCCGTGAAGCGGGTTCGAACCCATAAAGGTGCATTCATTTTAACTGATCCCCCCGTAACCTGTGTGCCACACCGGGACATTAGCGAGCAAGGCGCTATGCGCGCGAGAACCCCTCCCGCCTTGCCGGGCGGTGGGTTCGCGTGTCATATTGGAGCTTGGAGCCTGAGAACTTCCGCAGCGGGACCTTGCCGGGTCTAGCGCTGCATCTGCGATAGGTAGCGATCTGGCTTGCCGGCCCGATCCTACTGAAATTGACGTGCCCCTTAACTGTGGGCGCGACCGGCTCACTATGCCGGGAGTGCCACGGTTATACAATAGCCTTTGTGCGAAGGCCGTGGCGCATATTCTCGCGGATATGTTCTCAGACTCCCGGTGCCAGTGACGACCGCTGGCATGGAGCAACGTTCCCGAACGGAACCTCGCTCCCCGGCCCTGAGAAGCCGGTTCTATTCCGCGAGTACCCATGACATCACAATTCAATGCCCAGACCGGGCCAATAGTGTCTCTAGGCCTTGAGCTAGAGCGGGCCAATCTCCGCGCCCTTCGGACATCCATAGAGAACGAACTTGAGCGGCTTTTCAGCATCCTTGACGCCATCGACGGCGACCCGGATCTAGAGCCATCATTCGGCACGGTAATGCCTGGCTATGTCGACGAGGCAGAGAGCGATGCCGACCTAGAGCCCTCCCTTGGGTGGACCGGTACATATGCTCACGGCACCGACCAGGACCTCGAGGAGGAGCACGACGGGCGGGAGCCTGACGAGGACTTCGAGGGCAACACCGACGACAACGGAATTGGCGACCGTGGCGGCTTAGATGAGCAATACGGCATCGACGCGACCGTGGCCCGTTTCGTCATCGTCGGGACGGTCGAGCGCACCTATCACACCATCCCCGAAAGCTACTGACCAACCTGCCCGGCTGCACCCGTGGCCGGGCCTCTTCCCCTGAAAGGAGAGCAACGTGGCAAGCGTAAGCAAGAGAGAGTGGACCTATAAGGGCGAGAAGAAAACAGCCTGGGTGGTGCGCTATACCGACCAGGGCGGTACCCGCCGCATGAAGACGTTCGAGAAGAAAAAAGACGCGGATGCTTTTCGGGTTCAAGTAGAGGGCGAGATCACCCAAGGGGTTCATACTGCCTATAATGAGAGCGTTACTTTCGCAAAGGCAGTCGATGAGTTCATTAAGGACTGCCACCGGCGCCAGAAGCTAGGCGATCTGACCATGGGCGGCGTCAAGGGCTACGAGTACCGGCTTGAGCATTACACCCTTCCCAAGTTCGCAACCCGGCGCGTCTCTTCGATCACGGCGGCAGAGGTGCAAGCCTATGTCGAGGAACTGCGCGAAAAGCTATCGCCTTCGACCATCAGCGGGATCTACGGCTCCTTGCATGTCCTGTTCACATTCGCAGTGTCTAAGCGGTGGGTGCGCCGGAACGTCCTGCGCGACGAACCCTGTAAGCTACCTCATAAGCCCAAGCGCAAGGCGATCCCGACCAAGGACGACATTCGGGCGCTCTTGGAGGCTGCGGGCACGCTTGAGAGGGGAGAGAACCTCTTGACCTTCGTAAACCGCTCTGTGGTCATCGCATGCGGCGTATTCTGCGGATTCCGGCCTGGAGAGACCTACGGGCTTCACTGGGAGGACATCGACTGGGAAAGGGGCGTGATCCATGTCCGCCGCGCTCACTCCAAGGTGAACGGGCTCAAGAGCCCTAAGACTGAGGCAGGCTACCGGGACGTGCCGCTCACGGAGCCGGTGCGCCGGGCGCTCTACCAAGCCGCCCGATATTGGATCATCAGAACGATGGCGAACGAGCCAGAGCGGTTCCGAGGTTCAACGCACCCCAAGGCCATCTTTAGCCGCATCGCCCGCATGTGGGAAACCGAGGTGGTCAACGTCGATCCGACTCAGCTCCGGGGCTTCGTGGTCCTAACCAAGGTCGGCAAGCCCATGTCGGCAACAGCCAGCGCGACGACGTTCTGGAAGCGCCTGATGGATGCCGCCGGGCTCTACGATCACGAGGCCAAGCGGAACAAGTTCACCCCTCACGCCCTGCGCCATGTGGCTGCAAGCCTGCTCATCGAAGCCGGGCTCGACGACATGAACCTAAAGCGGTTCATCGGGCATGCTTCGATACAGACGACCAAGGACATTTACGGTCATCTTTTCCCGACCGATACGCGCATGGTTGCGACAACAGAGGCAGTTGCAGCGAGCCTGGACGCGACAAGGCCGCGACAAATCTCTGTAAGGCATTCATATCAAAGCTAAAAATATTCCTCCGGCCGATGACGATCCTCGGGCGGTTCGGAACCGGCAATATTCCGAACCTGACCCGAATTCCCTTTCGGGTCCCCCTGATCACTGAAACCTCCGAGACCGAGGCGCAGTGGGTTGGCGAGGGCAAGGGCAAGCCGCTGACCAAGTTCACGGTCGGCCGGAACGAGATCACGCCACTGAAGATCGCGGCTATCGCAGTGCAGACCATGGAGCTCATCCGCGATAGCTCGCCGTCCTCCGACGTGCTCCTGCGCAACTCGCTGGCCAAGGCCATCGCCAAGCGTTCGGACATCTCGTTCATCGACCCGACCTCAGCGGCGGTCGGCGGTGTCCGGCCGGCTTCGATCCTGAACGGTGTCACGGCTGTCACCAACAGCGATGCGACCGGTGCGGATGGCGTCCGTGAGGACGTTCAGGCGCTTATCGGCGCCTTCGTTGCGGCGAACAACCCGCTTCAGTCCGGCGTCTGGATCATGGGTGCGACCTATGCATTGCGCCTCATGATGATGCTGAACCCGCTCGGGCAGCGCGAATTCCCTGGCATCACCATGCAGGGTGGTACTTTCTTCGAACTGCCGGTCATCGTCTCGAACTACCTCGGCGACTATGTCGCGCTGGTCAATGCCGAGGATGTCTACTTGGCGGATGAGGGCGGCGTCGACATTGCCATGTCGACCGAAGCCTCGCTCGAGATGGCGGACAATCCGACCCAGGACTCGGGCGCTTCTACGCCGGTCGACGCCGAGCTAGTCTCCATGTTCCAGACCAATAGCGTGGCCTTCCGTGCCGAGCGGACCATGAACTGGGCCCGCCGCCGCGCCAGCGCTGTGGCCTGGATGGATAACATCACCTGGGGTGACCCCGTCGTAACGCCCTAAGCGTCCGATGATCACGACCGGCCCCGCATGCGGGGCCGGTTCTCTCGTGAGGAGCTTGCCATGAAGAAATCGTCCTACATGACCCGGGCCATGAAAGCCCGCGACCCCCGCTATGCCCGGATCCTCTCTGATCTCGGGTATGAGCGAACCGATGCGGTTGCGGATGATGGCCGGCAGGCGAAGAAACCGTTCGACGGTAAGGGGGATCACGACAAAAATGGCAAGACCGGCGGGGCTCCAAAGCAGAAGGAAGACATCTCCGCCCTGCGCAAGCAGTATCATGATGCGGTCGGCAAGAAGCCCTTCGGCGGCTGGGATGCCAAGACGCTTGAAGCCAAGATCGCCGAAGCTACCAAGGCCTGATCAATGCGCCTTCTGGGCCTGAACATATCCCGCTCCAAAGCGGAGGAGAAGGCGCTTGCGCCCATCTCCCAGAACCGGGGCTGGTATCGCATCCTCGAGGCCTTCGCCGGCGCCTGGCAGCGGAACGTTGAAATCCGATATGACGACGTGCTGTCGAACCATGCGGATTTCGCCTGCCGCACCCTGATCGCTTCGGATATCTCTAAGCTTCGGATCAAGCTGGTTCAGAAGGACGAGAGCGGCATCTGGTCCGAGACGGCCAACCCCGCCTATTCGCCAGTCCTCCGCAAGCCAAACCACTTCCAGAACCGTATGCAATTCATGGAAAGCTGGGTTCTGTCCAAGCTCCAGCGCGGCAATGCGGTGATCCTGAAGCAGCGCGACGGCCGTGGCGTCGTAAAGGCCCTCTATGTGCTGGATTGGACCCTCGTCACGCCGCTTGTGGCCGATGACGGCAGCGTGTTCTACCAGCTCAACACCGACAATCTTGCTGGCTTGCCCCAGGCGGTGACCGTTCCTTCCCGAGAGATCATCCACGACCGCTTCAACTGCTTCTATCACCCGCTCGTCGGGCTCTCCCCGATCTTTGCAGGCGGCCTTGCCGCTACGCAGGGCCTTGCGATCCAGAACGACAGCACGACGTTCTTCCAGAACGGGGCCCAGCCGGGCGGAATTCTGACGGCGCCGGCAGCGATCAGCGATGATACGGCAAAGCGCCTGAAGGAGCATTGGGACCAGAGCTACTCCGGCAAAAACTCTGGCAAAGTGGCTGTTCTGGGCGATGGTCTTAAGTACGAGGCCATGAGGGCAAAGGCCGTCGACTCGCAACTCATCGAGCAGCTCAAATGGTCTGCGGAGGTCGTCTGTTCGACCTACCATGTCCCGCCCTACAAGATCGGCGTGGGCACGATACCGACCAACAACAACGTCGAAGCACTCAATATCGAATACTACTCGCAATGCCTTCAGGTGCTGATCGAGGCGATAGAGCTCTGCCTGGATGAAGGCCTCGGCATGGGAGAGAACATCGGGACGGAGTTCGATGTCGACAATCTTCTGCGCATGGACACCACGGCCCTGATCAATGCCGAGAAGGAAGCGGTCGGTGCTGGTATCAAGGCCCCAAATGAGGCCCGCAAGCGGCTGAACCTCGGCCCGAAGGCAGGCGGCAACAGCCCCTATCTCCAGCAGCAGAACTACAGCCTTGAGGCTTTGGCCAAGCGCGATGCGCAGGACGACCCATTTGGCGCCAAGCCTGCGGCTCCACGTGAGCCCTCCGAGGAAGATGATGCTGCTCGCCGGGAAGCAGAGGAACGAGCATTCCGAGCCGAGGCCATGCTCTCATTTCAGAAAGGTCTCGCGGCATGATCGACCCTAAAGCTTTCGGCCAAGAGCTTGCCGAGATCGTAAAGGGCCATTTGGCGCCGATCCTGTCCCGCATGGAGGCGCTGGAGAAGCGCTTCGAGGATCTGCCGATGCCGAAGGACGGCAAGGATGCTGATCTTGGCGAGGTCCGCCAGATCATCGTGGAGGAGGTCGATGGCCTCAAGACAGCCTTGGAGGGCATCAAGGCGCCCGAATTGCCTGACATCGAGGCGATGGTTGTCGAACAGGTCGAAAGGGCCATCGCCGGGCTTCCGGCACCAAAGGACGGCAAGAGCGTCACTATCGAAGATGTGGCGCCCCTGATCACCTCCGAGGTCGAGAAACGCGTCAGCGAGCTTCCTAGGCCGAAAGATGGCGAGCCGGGCAAGGATGGCGAGAGCGTTGACCCTGCTGACGTTCAGCGGATTGTATCGGATGCAGTTGAGAAGGCGGTTGCAGCCATTCCTGCACCAAAAGATGGGTCTGATGGCAAGGACGGCAAAGATGGAATTGGGCTTGCCGGAGCCATAATTGACCGGGCGGGCGAGCTTGTCGTGACCCTGACGAATGGCGAGACGCGCAATCTCGGCCCAGTGGTCGGCAAGGACGGCAACCCTGGCAAGGACGGACGCGACGGCTTCGGCTTTGAAGATATCGACCTTCTCGACACCGACGAGGGTGTGATCCTGCGCTTCATGCGCGGCGAGGATGTCAAGGACTTCCGGCTTCCGATCATCGTTGACCGTGGTGTCTACAAGGAAGGCAAGACATATCGTCCTGGCGATGGCGTCACATGGGGCGGAAGCTACTGGATCTGCCAGGAAGAGACTTCCGAGAAGCCTGATAGCGGGAAGGGTTTCCGCCTTGCCGTGAAGAAGGGCAGGGACGGCCGCGACGGCGTGATGAAGGAAGTAAAGCCTCAAGAACCGGTGCGCGTTGGCCTTCCGGCAAAGGCGGTGCAGTGATGGCGGTCGAAGTCATCACCCCGGCCGAGAACTATCGCCTGACGACGATGGACGCTGTCCGGGCTGAGGCGGGCACAGCAGCCGAAGGGCTGGGCGATGCAGCTATCGAAGCCCTGATCGATCAGGCATCGGGGCAGGTGGCAGTGTATTGCCGTCGCGTCTTCGCTCGCGAGACGGTGGAAGAGACTATCGATGATGGGTCCGGAACGATCATTTTGGCTCGCACGCCGGTTGTGGAAATCGAGACTATCAACGGCGCGGCTTTCACTGGCAGCGGATGTCGGATCGACAAGGGCGCTGGAATCATCAGGCCTGCTTCTCGCGTGCACATCTGGAGTGGGCGGGCTTCGCCTGTCGTGGTCGTCTATACGGCTGGCTACGCCCTTCCTGAAGAGGATGATCGCAACCTTCCGGTCAACGTAGAGCGCGCAACCGCCCTTGTGGCCGCAACGATGCTCGGCAATCGCCAGCGCGATATCCTCGTGAAGAGCGAGAGCGTCGAAGGCATCGGTCGAACCGATTACTGGATGCCCGGTCAGGGTTCGTTCCTGAACCATCCCGAAGCCGAGCGCCTTTTGGCTCCCTTCGTTATGCCGACGTTGGCGTGACATGAACCCGCGATCCGAAATCGCCAAGTTGGACCGGAAGATCGCAAAGACCGGCCAGACGGTGACCCTTCGCAGGGGCACGGCTGCCGCACCGGTCGCAACGGCCACTGTGAAGGCTCATGTACGCGGCTTCAAGCCTGATGAGCTGATCGGAGGCATCGACCAGAACGACAGCAAGGCCATTCTGTCGCCGTCAGGGTTGGCAGGCTGGCCGGGTGGCACCCCTATCAAGGGCGATTGGATCACTATCGACGGGCGTGTCCGCTCCATCGTGGCGGCCGAGCCGGTGAAGATGAACGACGTGCTGGTTCGCTTCGAGCTTCAGGTGAAGGGCTGATGGCGATCACGGCCAAAATCGACGCCATCGACAAGGATCTGGCCCTCTTCCTGAAGGAGGAGCTATCCCCAGAGGCGCGGAAGGCCACAATGGCCTCCTTTGCCCGTGAGGAACTCGGCAAGGCACAGGCTGCCAATCGGCAGGCGCTCGGCTACGAACCGCAGTACGAGACCTTCGTGGATGGCCGGCGTGGCGCAGCGCTGGAGTCGGTCAATCCGGACGGCGGCACGATCCTGTTTGCCTTCGACTTGCTAGAAGATGTGTTCGCCTGGATCGGAGAGCAGCTTGTGCTTCATGCTCCGGTCCTGACAGGAGATTATCAACGCTCGTTCATGTTCCTGGCGGATGGTGCTGAGGTGCCTATGGGGGCAGAAGCTCCCACGGCTAACGAGTATGTCTTCCTCAACAGCCAGCCGTATAGCCGGAAGCTTGAGCGGGGGCATTCGGCACAGGTCCCCGATGGTGTGTTTCAAGTCGTGGCGGCGCTCGCCAAACGGCGCTTCGGCAATCTGGCAAACATCAAGTTCAGCTACCGCGCGTTGGGTGAAGATGGGATCGTGCCGTATCAGGCAGTCGGAGTGCCGGCCGCTCGTGCAAAGAATGGGCGCTTCACCGCGGCCGGGGCGGACCGGACTGCCCAGAAGACCGAGCATTCGCTACGCACGCCCGCTATCGTTATCACCCTGAGGTAATCTTCCCTACCATGGCCATGGGGTGGGGTTGTCATCCCCCGGTTCCCCGGTGACCCCAAGCGATCTATCAACGAAAACCAAGGTCCGGCTGACCCATCCCCCCGCTCCCGGAACGATGGCATGCCGAACTTCAATAATCGTCCAAACGCCTGCGTTCCCGCCTCGGAGATCAAGAATATCGCCCTTGTTGAACGAGCCGTAGGGCGATGGGGAAAGTGGAAACGGTTTGAACATTGGGGATGTTTGACCCCTTTGAAATACGGTCAGATCATATTGGACCATGTTCTGATCTCCTGATGCCGCGCTGAGAGAATAGGGCTTAAACACAATGGCCAGCAAGGCGGTTATCGACGCCGTAGAGGAGCACGCCGTTGCGAATTGGGATTATTCCCCAATCGTAGGGATGATCTATCTCGGCCCACGTCCCGACCCGAGTGGTGACTTCTTGGCTATCCAGTATCCGGTGGCGAACACCACTCGGCTCAGTATCGGCAACCGGATCTACCGTGAGGAAGGTGGAATCCGGTTCGTGCTCTCTTTCACTAGGGACAGTGATCGAGCCCTCATGATGCAACGAGCGGACGAGCTCGCCAGTCTATATAGAGACCGCAATGTCGGCGGAGTACGATGCTTGCAGCCGACGACACCGTTCATCGACGATAGCAATGACGAAGGCAACTTCTATTCGCTCTCAGTCGTGGTGCCTTACGTCTTTGAATACCATGCCTGAGGATGACTACGAGCTAATCGAATATGATCCTTCCCCTGTCTCTGAGGATGAGGGGCTGCTGTGGCTCAGGTGGCGTAGGATTGATGCTCGGTGGAGGAACGTTTGTAGGGCTCAATGATCGTGGGGGAGCTGGCTGTTGAGGCGGGGGCTTGGACGGCCGAGCGTCCTTCTGCGGTGGCTTTTGCCGAATTTGAGTCGTGCTATCCCCTCCTAATGTAGCAAGGACAAACTCGCTGAATGCTAGAGGGTTTGTCGTGTAGAAGTCGTGTGCTGAGGATGAACCAATCCACTGCGCTCCAGGAGGAGGTGGTACATCACCGACTGATTGCCCTTGGCGGTTCTTCCAGAACAGCCACCGATCTGGGAAGCTCCTCGCGAAATCTGATCCTCGTGCGGTTCTGAGGTTCGGATCGACTGCGTACATATACAAATCCCGCAGTGACCGCAGGGTTGCGGGATTTGCTTCTGCGGCGACACTAGCAGTGTAGGTATCGATGTTGTCTCCAACCTCTACGCCTAGAGCGCCCGACGCCTTAGCAACATTGAAGATTGGAATGGCCGCAGAGATGCTTCCGTTGTCGACCATCTGCATTTTGATCTCTGGCGAGATCGTCGTTCTGGTTGGTATGGCAAACGGACTTATGATTGATCTGCTGAGATTAACGAAGACCTCGTTCTGCGTCGCACTTCGGGTCGCCTGACCAAGCCATTCGCTTCGATTTACGATTCTCTCATTAGCGCAAGCTGGTAAGAGACTGACAATCGCAGAGATGAAGAAGAACTTCAGCTTCATCGGCATCCCCAATTTTGTGCAAATCCTAGTTTTTCCCGTAGATGACGTCCAGATTACTGGATTGCCCCTTAAGTGGTAGGGAACAATTCTTTAGGTTGAGCAAGAATATCGAAATTATCTGCGGCATCACCATGCATAGAAAGGATAGATACTATGAGAATTCAAAATAACACCCGTGAGACCCTGAGCTTCAACCTGAAGGGCAAGGCCAAGGACGGTCACCCACCGACCGGCTCGATTGCCCCGGGCGAGGTGGAAGACCTCGATGTCGACCCGGAAGACGCCCAGTTCAAGGGCCGTGTCGTCGCCGGCGCCATCAGCGTGCCCGCAAAGGTAGCCGAGAAGGTCGAAGCAACTGTGGCTGTCGAGGCTCCTGCCAAGGGCAAGTAAGCCCTCATCAATTCCGTTCGACGGATCGGCCCCTCCGCCCAGAGGGGCCTTTTTCATGCCATCGCCGCGGCTCTGGGCAGGCCGCATAGACTGAAGGACCAAGACGATGGGTAACACCACGGACACCAATGGCGCCAAGCTGTTCATCGCGCCTGCCTCTGCTTCCACGCCTGCGAATGCCGCCGCCTATCAGGCTCTCACCTGGACCGAAGTCGGTCTCGTGGAGAGCTTCGGTGAGTATGGAGACCAGTCGGCTGCAGTGAATTTCAACGCGCTTTCCGACAACCGCGTCCGCAAGGGCAAGGGCATCCGCGATGCCGGTGACCTGACTGTGACTGTCGGGCATGACGCCTCTGACGTCGGCCAGCAGGCCATGGTCGCTGCCGAGGGGACGAACTTCCGCTATCCCTTCAAGATCCAGTACCCGAACAAGCTGAACCCCACTGGCACAGACGAGATGCACTTTTTCATGGGCAAGGTCATGTCAAAGCGCAACGGCGGCGCGTCCGTCAATGACACTGTGCGCCGAACCTTCGTTATCGCCATCGATAGCGCCATCACCGAGGTCGCTCCGACATCCGGCGCCTAAGAGATCGCTCGCGAGCGAGGGCGGGCGGCTCGTCGGGTGTCGCCCGCCCAGCCCGATCAAACCCGGCAATCCGACATCAACCCGATTGGTGAGACATGAAGATCAGCGACATCAAAGCGATCAGCCGGCGCATGGAAAGCGGCGGCTGGGTCCGCAACCTCCCGAACCTGCCGCCCGAGATCGCCTTGAAGGTGAGGGCGTTCAACAACAGCGACTACCGCCGCCTGTTCGATCAGTACGGCAAAGAGTTGACCCCTGAGGAGGCCAAAGACCCGGCGGTGCAGGAAAAGACCTATGTTCGTCTCCTGCATGAAACCATTCTTGAGGAGTGGTTGGGCATCGAGGATGCGCCTTACTCCAAGGAGCGGGCGCTTGAGTTCCTAACCGATCCGGAAATGAAGGTCTTCCGTGAAGCGGTCGAACACGCAGCCTCTATCGTTGGGCGTCACGGCCTCGACAGCCTGGAGACCGACGCAAAAAACTCGCCAGCGCCCTCCGTTGGGAACTGACGTGGGGCCAGAAGATAGCCTACTACGCAGGCTTCGGGCGTGAATGCCCGGGGCCCGTCCCTCCTAAGCCCGATGTGCCCCCCCGCCTTGCGTTCTACTGGACAGCATGGCGCGAGCTGAGCACCGACCGGGAGACTGGCATGAGCCTTGGACGCATCCCGTTCACGGCCATCGCCAAATATGCCGAGTGCTACGGCATCCTTCCTGACATCGACGCCTTCGACCGCTTCCGGGTGATCATCCGGGCCATGGATTCCGAGTTCATCGCTGTCTCGAACATGAAGCCCGGCGAAATCTCCGCACAGGATCCTGACGCCGTGAAATCGCTGCTCAAACGAGCCGCTGAGGGCAAGCAAGGTACATAATGGCCACAGTCCAAGCTATCAAAGAACTGCTGCTCCGCTATCGGTCAGAAGGGGCCGATAAGGTTGCGGCTGATCTTGAGAAGACCGCTGCGGCACAGAAGAAGGTGATCGACGCGGCTGGCCTTGCCGCGAAGGTGACGGAGGATGCCACCCGCTCGCAAGTTTCCGCAGCGAAGGCCTATGAGCGGACCGTGGCGTCCGTTGACCCGGCGTTCCGCGCTCTCCAGCAGATGTCCCGCGGGCAGGCGATGCTTGATCGGGCGCTCGCACAAGGCGTCATCAATAACGACCAATATGCTGCATCCCTAGCGAGGATGCAGCAGCGATACGCGCCCCTAGCGGCTGCAAATAATAACCTTGTCGGGCAGACCGGCAACCTTGCTGCACAGTTCCAGGACATCGCCGTCCAGCTGCAGTCCGGCTCGAACCCCTTCACCATCGCTCTACAGCAGGGCACGCAGATTGCGGCTGTTCTTGGCGATACTCCGGGCGGCGCACGTGGCGCGGTGAAGGCCCTTGGTGCGGCGTTCCTGTCCGTCATCAGCCCGGTCAGCCTCCTGACCATCGGCGCCATTGCCGCCGGCGGTGCGCTGGTCCAGTACATGACCGGCGCCGAAGAGAAGGTCGAAAGCCTCGACGACAAGCTCAATGCCCATGCTGATCTCATCAAGGGCATTGCATCGGCCTATGGTGAGGCAGGCAAGGGACTGGAGGAATACGCGGCGGAGAGCGGGCGCGTTCTGGAGGGCCAGCTCAGGGCTCAGACCGAACGCCTGAAGGCGGAACTCGGGCGCATAACCGGTGAGATGTACGCCGGCTTCTCCGTCACGACAGGTCCAGCCTACACGGACCCGATGGGCAATGCCTTCGGCGGCGCCGACACGGCCATCAATTCCAAGTTCGCAGCGTTCCAGAGTGCCTTCGAGGCTTTCAACGCCTCGGTCGCCAGAGGGGAGCCGAACATCCGGCTCTTCCGGGAAGAGGTCGCCCGCATCATGGCGGCTGCGGCCGACAACACGGCCCTGCAACTTCTCGGCAGCGAACTCCTGAAGGGCTCGGAAGCCGCCTTCAAGATCGCAGAGGCGCTCGACAAATCGCAAGCAGCCATGCGCCTGACATCCGGCGCGGCGGCAGATGGCGCTGGCAACGTCAAGGAATTCACCTCCGCCATGGAGGCGCTCGCCAAGGTTGGCTTGCCGAACCTGACCGAGCAGCAAAAGGCGCTTCAGGAATACCGTCGCGCCGTCGGCGCTTTGGCGGATGAAGATTTCGACGGGCGCAACCGGGCCAAGAGGGCCTATGACGAGGCGGTCGAACGGGCCAACACGCGCGATGCGGAGAAGATCGCCCAGGATGCGCAGAAGCAGGCTGAGGCCGATGCGAAGAGGCGTTCACAGGGCTGGGATCGGTCGACCGATCGCATTCAAGATCAGATCAGGGCTCTGGAGCAGCAAGCCGCTACCTTTGGTATGGGTGCTGCGGAGGCGGCCCGGTACCGCGCGGAACAGGAGCTAATCAACGCGGCCATCGAGGCTCAAATCCCGCTGACGGGTGACCTTCAGCGATGGATACAGGCGACAGCCAACAGAGCAGGTGAGGCGGCTGAGGGCCTGGAGAAGGTCAAGACGGCAGCGGACTGGTCCAACTTCACGACTGGCACGCTCAAAGGCTTCATATCGGATTTGCGGAGCGCGAAGTCCGGAGCCGACGCATTCGCGAACGCTTTGGAGAGGATCGCTGATCGTTTCCTCGACATGACCCTGAACTGGGCAATGGGGAATGGCCCTAATCCGTTCAGCTTCCTTGGCAGCAACGCGCCTTCATACGTGCCGATGGCTAAGGGTGGCTATGGCCCTGAGCTTCCTGCGCAGGCATTCGCTGGAATGGGCAAGCTGCCTGAGGTGATCACTTCGGCTGTAGAGCCCCTCAAGACCGCGGCCAATTCTGTTGCTTCCATTGCTGGAAATGGCCTCAGCGCAGTCGAAAGCTATGTCAGGCAGGCAGCATCCATCCGTGGCATTGACCCAGATGTGGCCGCTCGCGTCATCAAGCAGGAGAGCGGGTTCCGCTTCGACGCACTTGGCGACAACGGGATGTCCTATGGCCCAATGCAGCTCTACACGGGCGGCGGGCTCGGGAATACGGCCCTAGCGAAGGGCATTAACGTCCGTGATCCCTCCACCTGGCAGCAGCAGGTTGATTTCGGCATGGATGTCGTCGCCAAGGACGGATGGCGGCAGTGGTACGGCGCCCGCGACATCGGCGTTAGCCGCTGGCAGGGCATCAACCGAAATGGCCCTCAGGCCTTCAACGGCTCGGCCGGCGCCGACAATCTAGCGGGCGGTATGGGTGCCGACCTGCAGCAACTCTCCGGCAATTTCAATCAGCTCTCGCAGAGCATGAGCAGCGCGACTCCGCAGATCACGCAGAGCCTGACCGGCCTCGGCAACATTACCCAGCAGGGTGGTGATATGGTCGGAACTGCCCTGGAAGGGACGGCGTCCACCATCGGGCAGGGAGCCAATGGCATCGGTCAGGCCATCAACCAGCTTGGTCAGTCACTGAGCGCTGGAGGCGGCGGCGGTGGCTTCGGCGGGCTCGGCAGCCTCTTCGGTGGTGGAGGAGGATATGACTGGGGCAGTTTCTCTACAGGCCTTGACTTCAGTGGTCTCTCGTTCGGCTTCCACAGCGGCGGGCTCGTGGGACGGGATCACTCCTTCAAGCGCTACATTCACCCGGCCTATTACGATGACGCTCCCCGCTATCACTCCGGCCTTCGCCCTGACGAGGTGCCGGCCATCCTGCAAAAGGGCGAATGGGTTTTGTCGAAGGACGATGTGGCCGGGATCAAGAACGGCGGGAAGGGCGCTGAAGGCGGGATTACGGTTAACAACAACGTCGTCAACAATTCGGGCGCTGCGGTCAAATCCGAAGCCCGGGAGAATGACGATGGCAGCATTGATATTGTGACGGTCATCGAAGAGACCGCCAAAGGCGCCGTCCGCAAAGACGCGATGCGCAACGGACCGACATCGCGCCAGCTCGGCGCCGGCTTTAACGGGAGAGGCTGATGGTTGCTTGGCCCGTGAGCCTGCCCATTGAGGTCGTGCAGGACGGAACCGGGATCGTGCGCCTGACGCCACCTCCGATCAGGACCGACATGGAGGACGGCCCAGGCCGCGCCCGCCGCCGCTCCACGACCACCTGGAGCGACGTGAACGTCCGCCTGAAGCTCACCCACGCGGAATTCCTGACCTTCCAGGCATTCCACCGTGACACCCTGAACCATGGCGCCTCACGCTTCACGATGCCGGTGTGGAAGCCCGGCGTGTCGGCTCCTTACCCGGAGAAGACCGTGATGCTCATTGATGAGCCTCAGGTCGATGACGTGATTGCCTGGGTCTACGTCACCCTACCTCTGAGAGCGCGCGACTACTGACATGGCGAAAGATCGTCTGACGATGGCGATGGAGGAAGCCTATGCCTCCGCGCCGCAGGATGTCGTATTCCTGCACACGATTGAACTGAACATCCCCGGTGACGATGGACCTGCTCGCTTTGTTGTCGGTGATGAGGGTGATGCTAACGGTCTCGTGTATCTCACGCTTGAGACCGGGGCGACCGTGCCGTTCACGGCCACTGCCTTTGATGCGATACCACCCGGCGCCGACAATGATGGCCCGACGGATGGCACGCTTGTGATCGATGGCGTGTCAGGCGAGCTTGCCGAGGTCCTTGAAAACGCGGCCGTTATGGCTGGCACAATCACGGCAATCTATAGAAATTATCGGTCCGATGCCCGGTTCGAGCCTGGCGAGGTGATTTCCGATCTCAGGGTCAAGTCCGCAAGCGTCACAGAAACCCGTGTCGAGGGTGCGTTCGGCTTCGACGACGTCGGTTCTCAGGCCTTCCCCCGCGATACCTACGACAAAGACCATTATCCGGGCCTCTACGAAGCTCAATAATGCCTCAAGACCGTCTCGCCTATCTCAACGCCCTCGGCTCGCTGCCGTGGTCGCAGGAGAACACCTGCTGGCATTTCGTGCAGCGCGTGCGCCGCGACCTGTTCGGCGTCGATGATCTCCCGACGATCGCGCCCGATCTCGTGAGCCATCCCGAGCGCCGCAAAGCCATCTTCGATAGTCATTCCGCCCGCTCCGATTGGATCGAGGTCAAGACACCTCAGGACGGCGATCTCGCCATCATGACCAAGGCTCATGACCTACACGTCGGGATCTGGCTCCTTGTCGGAAGCCGGGGGCTGATCTGGCACTCCGACATCGGCCACAACCTCGTCTCCGAGACGATCATGGAAGTCACCCAGCTTCGGCGCTGGAAGCTCACCTTCTACAGGCACGCATGACCCTTATCGCTCAACGTGCCCTGATCTCCCGCGCGGAGGTCAGGCCGGATCATCATATCCAGGATCGGCGCCGCCGGCGGCTGTCCACGCTGGTCAGGCGGCACGCCGACCGGTCGCGCAGCTTCATCGTCTCTGTGCATCGCATGGGCCAGCCGGTCGCTCCGACCAGCGTGGATGTCGTGCTCAAAGGCGAGTGGAAGGACAAACTCGTCGGGCCGCAGGATATCGTTCTGATCACGTATCTGCCCCAGGGCGGGAAGGGCGGCGGCGGCCAGATCCTGATGGCGATTGCCGCCATTGCGCTATCCATCATCGTGCCGTTCGCCGTGGCTGCGGTCCCCGGGCTCGGGGCGGTCGGTGGCGGTCTGACCTTCGCCGGTAAGCTCGTCTCGACCGGCATCATCATGGGCAGCATGGCGCTGCTCAGTTCGGCCTTCAAGCCCAAGGCGAACAAGCCTAGCGAAGACTCCAAGCCAGTCTATGGCGTCAGCGGCGGCGGGAACCTGCCAAGGCCGGGCGACCGCATCCCGCGCCTGTATGGCCGCTGCTGGACGGTGCCGGACCTCTCCCAAAGCGACTACTTCGAGTACCAGGGCGAACACCAGATCCTGCGCAAACGCATGACTGTCACGCTCGGCAGGGCGAAGATCTATGCGGTGCGTGTGAACGGGCAAACCCTGGCCCGCTGGCCCGCCGGCATCTCATCGGGCCGGTTCCCGAGCGAGAGCATCCGCGCCGCCTTCGAAGGCTCGAAGGTCGGCGTCATCGGGCCCGGCGTCACGTCCGATCTTGTGCCGGGCGATGTTCTGACCTCGCCCAACGTACAGGGCAACGAGCTCGTGCGGCCGGACAGCCCCATCGCGGATTGGACCGGCCCGTTTCTGGTCGCCGATCCTGACGTCACGGTCAACAAGATCCAGCTCGATATCTCGGCTCCGCAGGGCGCCTATTACTCAGGCGTCAATTCCAAGGGCGGGTTTGAGGCTGCGGTCCCGATTGCCTGGGAATTCCAATATGCTGCAGTCAATGATTTCGGTGACAGGGTAGGCGACTGGAAGACCCTCCACGCCTGGACCAGAAACAACGGGATCTTGTCGAAGCGCCCGTTGCGCTGGACACACATCCTGAACGTCCCGGAAGGGCGGTACATGGTCCGGGGCCGCAATCTCAGGTCGGATGAGCCGCCGAACGACAAGGTAACGTTCATCGCCAATGCGCTGCAATGGGATGGACTGCGCGGCCACATCAATGACAAGCGCGTCCGCCCCCACGTCACCGAGATCGCCATCGAGGTCAAGTCGTCGGAAGCGCTCGGCGTCACGTCCTTCGCCAACATCGAGGTAGAAGCCTCCAGCATCCTTCCGGTGTGGAACGGTGCGGGCTGGGTCAACGAGGAAACGAACAAAGCGGTTTGGGTCTACGCCGATGTCATGCGCAACGCCACTTACGGCGCGGCCATCCCGGACGCCTCCCTCGATCTCGACACCCTGAAATTCTATGCCGATACCCTTGGACGCTTCGATACCTTCAACGGCGTCATCCGCGGGCCTGACAGTGTGTGGAATGTCGCGAGCACGGTGTTGTTCCCTCTGCGGGCCGAACCGGTGCAGCTCGGGCGCATGTGGTCGCTTGTGCGCGACGACCGCAAGGACCTTCGACCGCATGTCATCACCTCACGGCAGATCGTCGGCGGGTCGAGCGGCCTGACCTTCGATCTGGACCCTGATAACGGCGAGTCGCACTACATTGCCGAGTACTACGACCGGGGCGATCCGCGCCGCTTGGTGCAGCTGGATGACGTGGTCTATGGCAACACCAGCCTGACCCCAACCCGCCGGAGCCTCTTCGGCATCACGAACCAAGCTCATGCGCAGCACATCACACGCTGGCTCGCCTCGTCCGCCTTCTATCGGCGGCAGAGCGTGCGGTTCCAGACCGAGTATGACGGACGCATCTACAAGCGCGGCGATCCTATCTCGGTCGAGACGTGGTTCGCCTCCAAGATGCAGATTGCTTCGGTTGTGGACCGAGTGGGGGACACGCTGCTGCTCGACCGGTCCGTTACGGTGGCGGCAAGCGACCGGATCGTTCTGCGGGATCGTAGCGGCCGCCAATGGGGACCGGTGGATATCGAAACGGTGGGCACCACCGACGAGATCACGCTCAACTCTGCCAGCCGGGCATCTGTCGAGGCCTTCACCGGCCTGACGTTGGACAAGGTCATCGCCCTCGACACCATGGAAGAAACCACGGTGCAGATCGGTGCGGGTTCGACCTTGACCCGGCACTTCCTGGTCAAGACCGCCAAGCCGTCAGGCCGCGACCGGATGGATATCGAGGCTGTCATCGACCGCCAGGAGGTTTGGGACATCCTGGATGAGCCGATCATCGATGTCCCCGACCCCAGTGACGCGCCGGATCCACTTCCGCCTGACAACATCACAGTGGCCGAGCGGTTGTATCTGGAATCGGACGAGATCCGGGCGGCCGCCATGATTTTCTGGCGGCGGACCGATCCTCGAGCGCTCACCTTCGAGGTCGAGTATCGGATCGACTTCAGGCAGCCGGATTTCGACACCGATCCCGAAGTGACGCCGGAGGAAACCGCGACGGATGGCCAATGGGTTCCGGTGGGAGCGACCAGCGGGACGTCCATCGAGATCCTGGATATCCCGGCGTCTCAGATCGATATCCGCGTCAGGTCGATCTACTCGGCCACGGGCATTTCTTCATGGGCCTATCGGAACAACGTCCAGATTGCCGGAGTGCTCGCGCCACCGAGCGATGTGACGGGCTTTGAGGCTTCCGTTCTGGGCGATCTGATGACGCTGGCCTGGAACGCGGTCAGCGACATCCATCTTCAACACTACGAGCTCCGGTTCTCGCCAAACCTGTCCGGTGTTGAGTGGGGCACGGCGGTGCCGCTGATCTCTCGCGTGACAACGCCGGGGGCGCAGGTGCCGGCGGCTTCCGGCACCTATTTGGTCAAGGCCGTGAGCCGGGCGGGGATTACGAGTGCGCATGCCGCTTTCGTGGTCTCAGACGTTGCTGGAATATCGCAGCTCAATGCCGTCGAGAGGTTCATAGAACAACCGGGCTTTTCAGGGGCCAAGACCGACCTTGTTATCAACACCACCTTCGGAGGGCTTCAGCTCACCTATTCCGAAGACGTGTACGCTCGTGAAGACTGGTATGCGCCTGGACAGGATTGGTACCTGGGCTCCGAAGGGCTTGTACCAGAGGGAACCTATACGTTCCCCCAAACTCTGGACCTCGGCGGGGTCTATACCTCTCGCCTGACAGCCGTCATTGACGCTTTCGGTATCAACCTCACAGACGACATCTACGCAGTCACCGATGTCTACGCTATGGAGGATTTCTACCAGACCGCTGCCGCATCGCTGTGGGACGCCTGGCTAGAATACCGGGTCACGAACGACGACCCGGCAGGAGCCCCGGTCTGGGGTGAATGGCGCACCTTCGTCATCGGCGATGTCACGGCCCGGGCGTTCCAGTTCAGGATGAAACTGGCCTCCTACGAGTTTGGTGTCACCCCCATCGTGACCCGCCTTGAGGTGTCAATCGATATGCCCGACCGCGTGATCGCCGGCGACGATATTGCCGTCCCGGCCGCGGGGCTGCGCATTCAATACGTGCCGCCGTTCATCGGCTTCGAAGGCTTGGCGACGACGGGGCAGGGCATGGCCTCAGGGGATCGCCTGGAGATCACCAACAAGGACACGACCGGCTTCGATGCCCGGTTCTTCAGTTCAGCAGGAACGCCCGTCTCGCGCACGCTTGATTACGTGGCGAAGGGTTATGGAAGGAGAGAGTCATGAGCCAACCGACCTTGGGCCAATGGGGCTTGCACCCGACAGGGCCGGGGAGTGGTGCCCAAGTCGCGGCACGCGCGAACGCGACATTTAATGCTCTACTGTCAGAGCATTCAGGGGCCACGGAGCCGATCTACAAGGTCGTGGGCACCACCTGGGCTGATACGTCGGCCGCCGGGAAGATCACGCGAAAATATTGGACCGGCAGCGCCTGGCGCACGCTGATGGTGATCGACACGGCGACTGGCTCTATTACCCTGACCGGATCAGGGTGGCGAGAAATCTACAACATTCGCACCACGGCCGTAGGTGGTGCGATCATCATTCCGATCCCATCCGATGTCTATAAACTGCACATCGAGGCATCCTTCTTCACGACTGTCGCCGATACTTTCGTGATGGGTCGTATCAGCCAGGACAATGGAACCACCTATCTACAGGCGGCTGATCAGTATAGGGCCCGCTACGGCGGCAGCAACGGGGCAGCGTGGTTTGCAAGCGGTGATGTGACTGAGTCATACATGCGTGTGGGCGCGGCAGCGGGCCCCACCGTCCCCGCCATTACGTCGATCGAGATTGACCTATGGAACGATCTAGCGGCTTCAAAAGGCACGACTTGGCGCTCCGAGCACTCAGGGTTCCACTCGACCCAATTCAACAACGTTAACCTCTCGTCTGGTTACACCCGAAACCAAACGGGCCGCCCGACGCATCTCATGCTCTACCCCCTCAGCGGGCAGATCGCCGCTGGCTCAACCGTTATCGTGGAGGGACGCTGATGCTTATTTATGTAGGTGAGGAACTTGTCGAGGTGCCGGAGAGCTTCGCAGATAATCTCGTCACAGAAGTCTTGCCAGAGCAGCCCAAGCCGCGCATCTACAAGGCACCCATGTTCCGCAGGATGACAGATGCGGAGTATGACGCCTATCTCCAGATCAGGGCAGGCTTCCCGCCAAGACTGCAGGCGATCTTTGACGCGGCGGAGTACCTGTCATCGAATGACGAGTTCTGGCCGGCGCTTGTGGCAGCGGCAGAGCATGCCTACGGGGCAGAGCGGGCAGCGGAGTTGCTATCGCCTAGCGCCTGATCTGGTGCAGCGCAGCTTCGGCAGACGTCCGCGTGGCCGTGTGCCTATCCAGTGCGGCTTTGGAACGCGAGGCTTCAGCCTCACTTAGGTCGCGTAAGTACATTAGAAGACCCTCCGGTGTTGAGATACCTGCATTCAATACTCTAGCTGCGACTCTCCACGCATCAACCTCTGCTTTAAGACGGGCAATCTCATTTTGCCTCGTCTTGCCAGAGGAAGCATTCAGCTCAACTATATTCGAAACCATCACGGTAATTCCCTCTAGGTTGGTACCTTAATAACGTATCTGTAGCCGTTGATCTAGGTTCAACTCCGTCTGTTTCAGACATCATGAGGCCTCTATGACTACCGAGAGTTCTCAGCGTAGAACTGACCTCCGCCTAGGGCGTGCAGCAGAACGACGTTTAGAGGGCAGGGTGCCCTGGAACACATAGGTCCATAGGAAAGCCCCTTCGGAGCCAGGTCACCAGCGCCTAGGGTTGAATTATTGTGCGGATGCGGGCTCAGGCTGTCGGGATCAGCGACCAGCAACTCAATGAATTAATCGTTCCTGCCGCCAATCTGCCGGCATGATGGAGGTCCTCAAGGAAGCCAGAAGGACCGCAAGCTCCCTTGGTGGCTTAGCAGGTTCCAGGCATCGAGCAGAGGATCCCGCGAGCTATCAAGGTAGTCGCGAGCATTTCGGACCCATGCGTCCAAGAGCGCACCGGCTGCTTCTGACTTGCCGAAATAGAGTGGGCCTGTGTGGATAGCGCCGCCCTCTTTGCGGCGAGCGGCGAAGTCGGCATCGATCCGGCTGAATACAACAGGGAAACGGTCAATGAAGGTTTCCGGATCCAGCCACACAATCGGCCGGTCGAACTTGTGCCAGATCCGGCGGACGAACTCCGCCCTCGTCTCATCTCCTGAGGTCTCTTCGATGACCGAGGCCACGGCATGAAGTTTCATGCTATCTTCAAGCTGCAGGGCGGCCTTCTCCGCAGCACTACCTTTTTTATAGCGGCAGGCTACGATGAAGCGCTTCTGGGTTGTTGGGGCAAGAGCATGATTTGACTTCATATCTGTTGCTTACTCTACGGCACCCCCGCCCGACAAGGCGCAATTTAGCGACCTTTGACATGTCGCCGCTCATGAAAAGACCGGCCGAAGGATCTTGGAGTTCCCAGCGTCCGCTGGTATGCCAACCCTTTGGTCAAGCCCAGCTAATTCGATGTATGGCGCCGGAGAATAAGCATCGACCCGAGTAACTTTACATCATAGGACTGGCTAGCGACCTGAGGGCTGATCTCGAGGGACAACGTCGCACGCGCCTAGTCAAAAGAGATCAATCGAATTAGGAATTGTTGGCGGATTAGAGATAGAATTATGTGGTTTCAGCGTCCAATCGAAAGGTTTCTCCGGCCCAAGGCTATCGATCCAATGGATGATCGAGTTCACGCTGCTAATGAAATAGAGCAGTATCGCTTTGACTGGATTGATATCCAGGTGCCTGAGGATCATTGGTCAGGTGAGATTAAGCAGAAGGTCGCGGATGCCATGTTGGCGGCCGGGTACGCTGCAGTCAATTCGGGCGAATTCGACAGGCTTGATAAGCTGTATGCTGAGTTCTCTGCTTTGTACCCGAAATTGATATCCGAGAGATCGGATCTGGATCGAGGGGCGGCAGTCTATTCTCTTCTTTACATTATGTTATGGCGCAGGACCCAAGTCCTGTCCAATCTCAAGACGTTTAACGTGGACGTCGTTGCTCCTTTCGCCGAATTTATTTCCAACAACTTCGAGAAACGGGTTCCTCATCTAAGCTCGAGCAACGCCCCGAGGATTGCGTATCTTACGGAAAGCAACAACCTGGACGGGGCAAATGCTGTTGGACGCATCACTGTGTCTCTGATCCTGGGGCAGCAACAACTTCGCGAGAGCAATAATTGGCCATATCTGTATTGTATCAATGAGCCACTTGAATCCCTTTTAAATTTTGCTTCCGAGCACGGGATCCAAGTCCGGAACATGGCGCGTACAACACCGACAGCTACCGCGGAGGCGGTAATCGATCAGGCCATGGCGGACGAAATCGACATTCTCATTTCAGACAATTCTAGCGCTGTCGCAACGATTGCTTTTCAACGCCGAGCGGCCCCAGTCCAGGCCTTTCATGAGAACGGGTTTGCGGCGTGGGCTATCCCCGAGCTCGATCTGATCTTCCTTGGCATCACCAAATCTGCCTCTGGATTGGTTTCGGAAAACGTGCAGGCAGTGCGGACCCCGAGAAATACGGCTCACATCTTCCAGAGAATTGCTAGACCTAGTGAGAGCATTGAGAGCTTTCGGAACTTCCTTGCAGTCGAATCCGGCGTCTCATCCCCGAGTACCGTGTATGGCGTCTATGGCCGAATGGCCAAGGTGACCAAAGAGTATATGTGCCTGGTCGAGCAAATTCTTATCAATACACCCAACGCAATATTTTTTGCTGGTGGAACTGGTGTAAGTTCTGCAGTTTATGAGAAGAAAGAGACATCTCCGGTTGGTAGTAGAATGGTTGTTCTGAATGAATTTGTGGACGGCCATATCGTCTCAGAATGCATCGACGTGTTTCTTGATACATTCCCCTTTCCGGGGGGAATGTCTTGCATTGAGGCCCAAGCTCGCAATGTTCCCGTTGTCTGGATGGCAAGCCAAACAGAAGAAGGGTTTGCTATAATTGCAGAGCAGCGCGATTACGCCCTTAGCGCCTCAAACGGTCAGCAGTACGTACACTTGGCGATCGGCCTCGATATTCACATGAGGCGGGAACAGGCGGGAGAAGTCGCGGGAAACATTGCGAAGAAGTTTGGGAATATGACAGAGCAGGCAAAATTGGTTGAGCATCATCTTTCGGAGGTATGGGAACGTACTCGCGTCAAGCAAAGGAGCGCCCGTTGAGCCCGATCCCTGTTGCTCGCCCACTCATGCCTCCGGCTGAGGCGCTGCTTCCCTACCTTAGGCGCGTTGATGCTAATCGGACTTACACCAACTTTGGGCCTCTAGTTACCGAGCTTGAGACGAGATTGGCGAGACGGCTGGATATATCCCCTGAGTGCATTGTCACAGTTTCGAACGCGACGGTGGGTCTTACCCTCGCGCTACAAGCGGTTGCAAAGGGCCAGAGTGGTATATGTCTTATCCCAGCGTGGACATTTGTTGCGACGGCCCATGCTGTTGTTGCGGCTGGGCTGGAGCCTGTTCTTCTGGACGTTGATGAGCAGACTTGGGCGATTACCCCTGATGCGGTACACGCTGCAATTTCTAAGGTTGAGGGACGTGTTGCCGCTGTGATGGTTGTCGCTCCGTTTGGAGCGCCTCTGGATGTGAATGTCTGGGACGAGTTTACAGCAACTACAGGAATTCCAACAATTGTTGATGCGGCTGCCGCCCACGACACTGTTCAGGTTGGATATAGCCCCTCTGTAGTGAGTCTGCATGCTACGAAAGTCCTTGGAGCAGGAGAGGGTGGCTACGTTGTGAGCCGTGACCCTCGACTGATCGTTGATGTGAAGAAGCGAAGTAACTTCGGGTTCTATGGCTCCAGGAATGCCCAAGTGGAGGCGCAGAATGGTAAGTTGAGCGAATACCATGCAGCTGTGGGCCTCGCTTCGATGGATTGCTATGGCGATACAGTTGGGCGGTTCAAACGTATTGCTCAACAATACCGCTCGACCCTCCATGCAAGAGGATATGCCGAGCTTCAGGAAGGGTTTGGCGAGAGCTGGATCGGCTCTGTTTGCGTTGTTCGTTTCAGGCACCGTGATCAACAAGCCATTGCAAAGTCTCTCTCAACGAAAGGCATCGACTCCCGAGCTTGGTGGGGCGATGGGATCCACAATCAATCAGCGTTCCAGAACCTGAAACGCTTCGACGTATCGACTACTGATCGGCTCTCCAAAGAGACATTAGGTCTACCCTTTTTCGTGGATATGACCTGTAGCGAAGTGGACGCCGTGGCGGAGCAGGTAATTTTCGGGCTAGAGAGTTCCACTAGCTAAGGCAATAGTGTCGCTTCAGTCGTGGCTAATGACGAGGATCGGTCTGGTCGCGCTCCGAGCCACCGATGGGGCGGAGCGGGTGGTCAGCTTCTTACATCCTATCGTTCCAGCACCCGAGCCGGGTTCCCCACCACAACTACGTCTGGAAGAACGTCATTTGTGACG
The DNA here is from genome assembly GCF_014191055.1 of Microvirga lupini. Taxonomy (GTDB): domain Bacteria; phylum Pseudomonadota; class Alphaproteobacteria; order Rhizobiales; family Beijerinckiaceae; genus Microvirga; species Microvirga lupini_A. The sequence goes on along the minus strand of NZ_JACHWB010000005.1, from coordinate 147,875 downwards.
ACCGCTCCCATGCCGATAGTGGCGCCGCGGCCAATCCTAATCCCTTGCTTGAGAAAAGCGCCGGTCCCTACATACACGTCATCTTCAATGGTGACATTGCCGTTGCAGTTCACGCGCGGCGCGAAGGTCACGAAATCACCTATAACGCAATCATGGGCAACGTAAGAATAGATGTTGCATTGGAAGTGCTGGCCAATACGGGCGTTGCTGGTGCACATCGAATAATCGCAGAAGACAGAGCCCTCTCCAATCTTGTTATCGCGGAGCAGACGAACAGTAGGGGCTTGAAGCGAGCCAAACCGCAATCCTGCGGCTTTGCATTTGGCAGCTAGGTTGCGGCGCCCATCGCTACTGCCAACGGCTAGAACAACCTCCCGGTCAATATGCTGAGGAGAGATTAAGTCATCGAAAGAGATGACGCGGATATGATTGATGACGGAGCCGTGTTCGCTCGGAATATCAGAGACGAAGACCACATCAGCATCCATAGAGGAGGCGAGGGGCTCAATTTCGCGGCCGAAGCCTCCGCACCCGTATATTGCAATCCTGATATTGCGCATGGCCACAATGCTGGCACAGGCGAACCATCGAGACAAGTTCCCCCTCATCACGAGGACACCACGACCACCAAGAGGAGGGGCTTAGCCTTCAGTGTCGGAGGGCTTGGGGGCAGGGAGGGCGCAGGTTGCCAGGAGGGCGCTCGTTGAAGCGCCCTCCGTTCGATTTAAAGGTAGAAATAGCTCTTTGTGACAACAGAGACGTTCGCGAGGGTCAGCTCAAAATCAGCAACGGCATCCCCATTCACGTCACCCTCTATATATGAATCGCCCGCATAAGCATCGTAACGTAGCTGGCCTTTGGTGCCTGAGAACTCTGCAGTGCCGATAAATATGAAGGCTTGATTCCCAGAGACTCCGGTCTTGGCATCGATCTTCGAAAGATCAACCTTATCGCCCTGAGATCTGGAGAAGTCCGTGATGTAGTCGTTGTTGTAGCCGCGGGACTCAGACACCGACTTGAATACGAACCTATCGGCTCCCTTGCCGCCTGACAGCCAATCGGCACCGCCGCCGCCCGCGATCGTATCGTTGCCGTTGAACCCGCTCAGACTGTCGTCGTAGCGACCGCCCGTAATCTGATCGCGCCCTGACAAGGCAGATCTGAGGGCGCTTAGATCGTCACTGGTCGAGTAGGTTGATGCAGCGTCGACCAGCTTTGACACTGAAATTTTGACACCAGTTAAAGAGGCGGTTTTGCGCCCACCTTCAACGCCGGTGTAGCTGGTGACCGTTCCGCCGGTTGGAATCCCGGTGGCGTCGTAGGTGAACCCATGGCCTTCAAACTTGTCCCATGAGCGCTTGAGCGACCCGTATATAGCTTTGAAGGTCGTCGAAGAACGCTCGTAGCTGTCTGCTTCCACGAGCCAGCTCAGATTGAAATTGTATAGCTTGAACCCTTCGGTTCCTGACCACGTGAACTTAGCCATCTATGCCCCTTACGTAGGGTTATCCCCTAGCCTCGATCTCTATTCTGAAACCGCGACTGCGGCAACAACGCCTCTCTGAGGCATCTTTTCACATATTACGAGGACCCCATCACCACCGAGACACTCGGGGGCGCTTTCGTGCGCCTGACGGTCCTCTAGCCAGCCTTCCTCAACCACACAGGAGACTTCCATGAACGTCGCTGAGATCCAGCGCGCTCTCTTGGCGCGTGGCTATGACCCCGGACCCATTGACGGCGATCTAGGGCCGAAGACCCGCAAGGCAGTCGAAGCTTTCCAGAGGGAGCACGGACTGAAGGCGGATGGTATCGCCGGTCCTGTGACCCTCGGCGCTCTGGCTTCTCTGACGCCTGAGATGACCGTCAAGTCGCCATCGGCTCCGAAGAAGGGGCGCCCGATCCATACCCTCGTCTGGCACTGCACGGCTACCCCAGAGGGCAGGGAGTTCACCCGGGCGGACATCGACAAGATGCACCGGGCCCGCGGCTTCACCGGCATCGGCTACCACAAGCTGGTGCATCTCGACGGCTCTATCTCTGATGGCCGTCCGGAATCCCAGGTCGGTGCACACGTCTCCGGCCATAACACCGGGACCATCGGCTACTCTTACGTTGGCGGCTTGGACGCCAAGGGTAAGCCCAAGGATACCCGCACCCCCGAGCAGATGCAGACGATGATCCGGCTAACCCGGGAGGCAGCAGCCAAGTACGCGCTGCGGGCTGTCGTCGGGCACCGCGACCTTTCTCCAGACCTCGATGCAGACGGAATGATCGAGCCCCACGAGTGGGTGAAGGTCTGCCCCTGCTTCAATGCCATCGCTGAATACGGCGCACTCCTGAAGGAAGTCGCCTGACCCTCCCGAACCGCTAGGAGATCCCCATGGACTGGAACAGCATGCTCAACGACCTCTGGAACATCGCCATCACGATCATCACGCTGATGATCCCGATTATCGTCCCGCCCCTCGTCATCAAGCTTCTCGACAAGCTCGGCGCCGATGCTGACGCAAACCGGCGCCAGGCGGTCATCAATGCCTTCATCAATGGCCTGATCGGAGCGCTCGCCTCCAGGGGTTTCAAAGCCGGAGATGTTATCCCCCCCGAGGTTAAGGCGAGGGTGCTGGCGGAAACGGCCGGCTACGTGAAGCAGACTGTGCCGGACACCCTGAAGAAACTCGGAGTTCCCGATGGCAACCTCGTGGACATCGCCAACACCCATCTTCCTCAGGTGCTTGGGCAGTTCGGACCTGCGGGCGCACTGATCGGCACCATGCTCGCGGCTGAGAAAAAGGCCTAGCCGCATGAAGGATCACCACCTCGACCTTGGCAAGGATCCGCCGGCCATTATTCCTCTGAAGGAATTGGAGAACCTTGCTTGGCAGGCGGCTGACCGCGCCGCGGCTCAAGTCCTGGCGCGGGCTCCTTCCAAGGAAGAGGTGGAGCAGATCGCCAAGACGGCCGCCGTCGATGCGGCCGAGGCGGCTGCCGACAAGGCCATTGAGCGGTTTCTGGAACGCATCGGCGTCAATCCCAGCGAGATCGGCACCTTGCGGAAAGACCTCGATGCCCTGCGCTCCTGGCGCGAAATCAAGGAGGCCATGGTCAAGCAGGGCTTCCTGTCCATGACGATCCTGTTCATCACAGGCATGTGCACCCTCATCTGGTTCAGAATGTCAGGTGGCAAATGACGCGACCCAAGTTCATCGCCGGCGCTGCCGTGTGGCTCTTCATGAGCATGTTCGGGATGGGGCTGTTCTACTACCTCAGCCCAATCCTGGAAGCCGAGCTCGCCCCGGTCCTGACGGATCAAAAAGTAGAGGTAACCGTCCGGGAGCCGACGCGGGTCTGTTGGCGCTGGTGGTGGCACAAGGAGCGGTACGCCCAGCCAACGGTCATCGCCTGGTCTCTGGTCGTGGACGGGACTGCGGTGGCCTATCCGGCTGTGGTTTCGCGGCGAAGCGACGGCGAGGTGTTGCGGGAGTTCCGGACTGCCACCCTTGGGCCGGGTTCGAATGGACTCTGCGCTCAGATCCCGCTCGAGCTGATGAACGTCCCTGACCTGACGGTTAGAGGGCAGGCGAACTATGCCCTCAGGCATGGGCTGTGGACGATCTGGCAGGAGCTTCCTGAGGTGAAGGTGCCGACCGCCTTGACTCTCGCCCGGTGATTATGTTCCCTCAATGTTCTCATTGGGGATCTCATGGGCATCTATTGGAAGCGAACCGCTGAGGTCTACCCTGACGGCGGCTACGATGACACGTTCTGGATGGCGTTCGATCCTGACGTGCGCTTCCCCCGGTTTCACATGGAGCGTGGAGACGAGACAATCGGGAATGTCCATCAGATCACGGGCGGGCCTCAGAGCGGACATTGGCAATGGTCGATGACGGTCGCTCTTCCAGGGCCTCGCTATGGCTCACCAACCAATGGCGTAGAGGCCGATAGGGTCGAAGCAGGCCGGCAGGTCATTGCCTGCTACCGGCATTATCTATCGACTCGTCCCGAGAAGTACCCGCGCTAGGGCAATGTCGCCCACGGGCCGCACCAGACCTTCAACCGGCGCTCCTTGTCCTCACGGCCATCCTTCCAGGGGAGGGCAAGCCGATCGCGAACCAGGATCTGGCCTACATCGCCCTCCCGCACCGACAACGTTGCCAGCGTGCGCCGGTAGCGATCCTGTCCCTCTCGCCTGATCTCCACCGACCCGGAGCGCAGGAGCTGACCAAGCCTCTCCTTAGTCCGCAATGCCAGCTTCAGCTCCGCCTCACATCTCGAGCGGAAGCTTTCAGGGGCGTCGATGTTCAGGATGCGAATGCGCTCGCCTTGGACGTCGATTGTATCGCCGTCGATGATGACGACCCAGCGGCCGTCGACCGTCTCGGCCCGCGCGGCATAAAACAGCGAGCAGGCGGCGAACATGCCTAGGGCCAGTAATGCCGCCTTGATGGCGATCCCACCATATTCAGCCCGCCGGCGGCTGTTCTCCCGGATTTGATCCCGGAAGCGGAGTTGTTCAGTACTGGGGCGTCCTGTCATGTCTTATCCAGTGACCAGGTGGCTACAGAATGAAGTAGCCTTTCGAGAGAGTAGAGACGCCTTTTAGATAGATTGCGAAGTCCTCACTGCCATCGCCATTCACATCCCCAATTATGGATGCGCCACCAGAAACCTTCTCATAGCGCAACTCACCAACGTTCTGTCGAAAGGCTTGCTGGCCAATAAAGGTGAATGCCTGATTGCCACTAATCCCGACCTTAGCGTCTATTGCCTTCAGATCGATCTTGTCTCCTGCCCGCCCGGAAAAATCATACAACGTGTCTTGGCGAGCCGCCGACAGAGTGCTGTCTGCTATGGATTGAAATACAAACACGTCTGCACCAGAGCCCCCGCTCAGGGCATCTCGCCCAACACCACCGTAGAGTTTGTCCCTACCGCTGCCGCCTTGGATGTTGTCGTTACCAGACCCGCCCTTGAGGACATCATTGCCCTCATATCCGTACATGAGATCACGGTCTTTTGTGCCGGTCTTTGTGTCGTTGCGGTTCGTTAGCTTGATTGTATTCCAAACGTTCAGGTGAGTCTTGAAAACCCATTTGCCATTCGAAGTGAAATAGTTCCCCTCCTGACGGAACGATAGGAAGTCCATGTTTCCGTCTTTATTGAAATCCAGCGGTATGATTGAACTCTCAAAACCGTTCAGATCTGATTTAGGGAGTGGAGTGAATCTGCCTGAACCGTTGTTGATCCAAACGATTGTCTGCTTCTTGGTCTCGCTGTAGTCACTCGTTCCCACGAGGTCCATGAAGCCATCGCCGTTGTAGTCGATGGCCTCGATCTCCTGGAACCAGAATCCCTTGCCATCCTGTTTGATGCGTGAAGACTCGTCGTGGAACGTGCCGTCCGTGTTGTTGATAAGAATTTGGACTTTTTGGCCCTGGTAATAGGGTTTGCCTGGAGTCGCGGCCAGGACCAAATCCATGAAGCCGTCGCCGTTTATGTCGAGATCTAGCACGTCTACAACATTGGTATTCTGCGCACCATAAATGCCAACAGGAAGTGCCGTCTCACCGCTTCTCGCGAAGACTCCGGCGCCATTGTTCAGGAAGGTGTGTCCAGCCACCGAGCCTCTGTCAGCGTAAACGGTAATCAAGTCACGCCAGCCATCGTTATTGATATCAACAAATTTACATTCTGAGATCATCCGATCATCACCGCCGTACGCGCCGGCGCCAGGCATTGAATTGTAATCAGCCTTAAAATTGCCCTTTCCATCATTTCGCATAATGAAAGGAAGGTTTAAGTCTCCACTTAGGATGTCTTGGTCACCATCATTGTCGATGTCGGCAGCAGTTGCAGTATGAACAAGATCGGGTTCGCCATCGAAATTTAGGGGGAGTTCGGATGAACCGTCGTAGAGCTTTCCCCCCGGTCCTGATAACATAAGGGTGTTGTACTCACCCGGAAACGGATGGCTATCGTACCCAAAGTTCCCTGAAAAGAAGTCGTCGACCCCGTCACCGTTGAAGTCGGCTACGACGCCTTCGCTTGCCTGAACCGCATACGGCGTAGTGGCAAAGAGCTTTGTCGTGATATTGGTGATGACGCCCTTCTTGCTCACGCTAATCGCGTTGAACGGCATCGGCTTGTTCTCGAAAGGCGTCGTAGGTCCCCCGAAAATCAGGTCAAGGCTTCCATCGCCATTGAAGTCGCCGGTTCCGAAAGAGAAGATGGTTCCTTGGTACGAATACTTGAAGGATTGAGTCTTGAAAGCCACTTGGTCCCCCGATTCCTTTGGGCCACTGCTAGCGCTGATGAAGCTGCTGCACGGCCTTGTTCCTGAATGAATGGCTGGGACACTCAGCGAAGTGTATTAAAAATGGATTTAGTCGAGAGATGACAAGCTAGCTTCTCAAGGCCTTACGTCCACTTACCTCACGCACGGCCTGGAGCTGTCGGGCCGTTTCCATGATCTTCTCGGCCGCCTGAGGTCCGCGGATCCCGACCAAGCCCCGGTCAATGGTCTTCCCGTTCTCGTCCTTCCGACCGTTGAAGAACACGTCCCGCTCCTGCTTGGACACCTTCAGGACGGCTTTGGCTTCGGTCTCGATCCGCCATTCCTCAGACCAAGTGTTGACGGGTAGGCCGTTGAGTTCGGAGATAGCGGTGGTGTTGCGGAAGTAGGTCATACTGTAATGTAGTTCGTGATAAGTATAAGGCAGAGTGACTTCAGTAGAATATTTCGTTTTACCCGACTCGTATCATAGCCAGCATGCAAAGCGGCAGTTTACCAAATTGGTTTCTGTAAGTGCATAAACAGCTTGGCCATGGATTTCGAGCAATCGATGAGTAAGAACGCGACAATAGGGACAGCTAACCACCAGCTAATTTTAGCTGACGAGAGCATTCCATACGAAATCTTTTCAAGCCCGGTGCCGAAATCCCAGTTCTCATAAACTGTCCGACCGACAATCCCATAGTAGCCCCAAGCTGAAAATTCAGCGAACCAGTTCCAGCGTATAAAGGTGAATATTAGGCCAAATCCAATGGCAATTCCCGCCGCGAACGTAGCTGGAGTTGAATTGTATATATTTAGCTCTCCCACAATCGGCAAAGTCATTATGGGCTTGTCGATAAAGTAGGCTAGTAGGAAAAATCCAAGAACTTTGGAGTTTCTCGAATGGTCTGCTAGTATATTTGCCTCTGTTTCCTGAGCTCTTTCTGCAGATATGGATATGCTTGCAGCGTCATCCTTTGAGTTGTTTGTTGTGAGTTCGCTCATTTGATGTATTAAGTCTCTTGGTTTTGATGGCGAGAAGTCCGCAACGACAGATCTTTGAAATGTCGCGGGAGTAGGTCATGGGCCGAATATCGCATTAAGGAGTGAACGGAGGCTTTCTGCGTCGAGAAACCCGGCCCGTACGAGAATTTCAATAATCCTCCTAACCTCCGTTGCAAGACGTGCGAGAGCGACCACGGTGTTAGCGCGCTTGGTAGGGTTCATATGTACTCCAGAAACAAAAAAAGCCGCCCCGGACGGGAGCGGCTGACGATGGGCCCAGCAGACTGCGGGCCAAAAAAATAGCCCGCGCGTGGCGGGCCGGTTGGATGCTCTTAAAACTTCGGCATCTATATATTACGGTAGCTTAGCCGTTATGCCGCGTCAAGCTTCTTTTATCGGAGCGGCGAATGCTTTGATGTCTCGGATGACATCCTCTTGGATCTCCATCCAAAGCTCTGGATCGTAGGCTGTATATTCCGCCCCGCCGCCTGCATGAACCCAGGACTGTCGCGCCTCGTCCCACTTCATGATCACATCCTGTTGCGCCCCGTCGACAAATGAGCGGCCCAGAATCATGCGATCCTTCGGGGCGGAAGTAATCGGGTTCCAGTCAAAAGCTGTCATCTCACTCTCCTCTCACACCATAGCGGCTAGGTTCAGTCCGTAAACATGCTTTCCCGAGCGAAGCGGAGGGCACCTCTACTCCCCTGTAAGAGAAGAGGGAGGGGTGGGGAGGGCAGCTCTTCCCGCATCCGTCCTGATGAAATAGGCCGTCTCGAATAGCTTCAGGCCATCAGCATAGCGGGCGGCAACGATCAAGCCCTGGCGCTCAAGCTTCCGGTACATCCGCTTGTGAGGTGGCGTCATCGCCCGGCGCCCCGGCAGCGAGTCTGGGATCTCGGCCAGATACCGCTTCTGTGCCTCGGTCACGCTCATCCCCGCTCTCCTTCCAGAGAGAGGGAGGGGTGCCCTCCGTCGCCGTTGGCTCCTCGGGAAAGATCGTTTTCGGGCAGAGAGCGGATAGCCTTGATGGCAGCAATGGCCATCTCCCGGAGTTCATCGGGCGGGATCGTTTGCCCTTGATATTGCTCGTTGATGGCTTGAGCCACCCTTTGGATTTCATCTTCGTTCATGGCTTTGACCCTTCTGTCGGAATAAGGACGAACTGCCAGCGGACCGGTCCTTCATCCTTGGGGCGTTCCTTCCACCCCTCATACAAGATTAGCTCAACGTCCTCATGATGCGAGAAACGATGCCAAGTCGCGCCTCTAGTCTCTGCCTCCTGAGCGCGGGCCTTGAACCACTCTCTGCGCTCTTGCGGTGTCGTGGTCTCGCCGGACTGAGACAAGAAGTCTGGTTCGACCATCCCCTCTTGCTCTGACATGGATTGCTCTTTCATGGGGCTAGTCATTGAGGTGCCCTCCTTCAGGCTTCGCCTTCATCGGGAAAGGGGTGTTTCCGGACAGAGTCTCAGCGAGGGCGGTATCGATCATCTCAGCCCAGATCTTCTCGGCCGAATAGCTGCCGGGTTGGCAGTGGTTCCCGCCCACGAGCATGGCAACGGTAGGCTCCCGCATGGCCTCAATGGCAGCGCGGGCGTCCCTGCGGAACCCATCAAGAACGGACGAGTCGCTGCCGGTCTGAACCGCAAAGACGACTTCGGCATAGGTGAGGGGTGCGTCTGGATGCCGAGCCTTCATCAGAGCTTCGGCCACCCGTTCGATCATCTCAGACATCCCCCGTCCTCCCATCGCTGAGAGGGGGCGAGAGGGCGGTGAAGCGCAAAGCTTCCTCGACCGCCTGTTTGACGGCTTCCCATTGGTCGGCATCGATGTAGACCATGTCCGAGCCCTGAGAGATCCTTAGGCTGCCATCGGACGCGGCTTCTATGGCGAAGCGAAAGCCGGAATTGTCGTCATAAGGCAGGACGCCGAGCGTGACGGATCGTGCGTGTTCAGGGCTCATGACGCCCTCCCGATGCTGGAAGGGGTCGAAGCCAATACCGCTTGGCGAAGGGCTCTGGCATCCCATAGGGCATTGTGCTGGACCGCGCCCTCTAGTGGCGTCGGATAAGCGTCAATCCTAACCATTTCAAAGGCGATGGCCCCAATAGGCACCATTTGCCCCGGCCCTGTGATGAGAGCTTGGCAGAAGTAGCGGATATCGTCGGGCCAATCCGAGATGACGTGTGGGCGCCTATCGTGCTGAAGGAACCAGCAGATCACTTTTCCGAATTCGTCGGGCTGGACCATGATGGGATCGGTGCCGCCATCGATGATTGGCAGGACATTTTCTGCGACCCATGGTTCAGGGCTTTTGCACTCAGTAGCAAGGTAGAGCGACCGCAGGCCATCCTCGCTTACAAGGGCTAGGCTTATGAGGTCCCCACCGAAGCCATTGAATTCGGTATCAAGGAAATATCTCATGACGCCCCCCCAGCAGAAAGAGGGGCGCGATTGTCTAACTTCGACGGATCGAGGTGTCTAACCCCCGAGTCTGAATTTTCAGGAAACGCCGCTAGGTCTTTGATTTGTAAGGTGGCTGGGGGACCTGGATTCGAACCAAGACTAACGGAGTCAGAGTCCGCTGTTCTACCATTAAACTATCCCCCAACGAAACCATTGAAATCCTTCGCCTTTTCTGAATTTGACTCAGCATTAAAGGCAGGGATTCGAAACCGGCTCGCGGTTGGCGCTGAGATAGGGGGCTTTTGACGCGCCGTCAAGCCTTGAAATGTACGGTGCTCAAAGGCGTACGCCACCTCGTCTTGCTCAGGCGATGGTCATGGGAAAAATCAGTCCAAATGCCAACCGAGGCCTTCGGTCTCGCTCTAAGCCACGCTTCGGTTTGCCCATATATCGATCAGTTGTGCGCATGCGCACGGACCGGAGCGGTGAGATAGATACAAGACTAGGAAAATACCGATGGGTGTGACGCAATAGATCCTTATCCTGAAAATCCGAATCCTAGGGTCAGTATACTGTTGCCTTTCGGGGTTTGGGATTTTATTGCAAGTATTCTTAGGAAATGACGAAACGTTAGGCGATTGCGAGGGTACAATGGCGACGAGAAGGCCGAATAAGGACGGTGTTGCTGTCGGAACGGCGGGCAGCGACAAGGTTTACGGCGACGGCCGGAGTAATGTGCTCGCTGGATTAGGGGGCAACGATAGTCTTTGGGGACGCGGTGGCGCCGACATCATCGATGGCGGCAATGGCAATGACAAGCTTTACGGCGAGAGCGGGAACGATTTTCTGAGTGGCGGCCTAGGGCGGGATACCCTGGTCGGAGGTGCGGGATACGACTTTTTCGCCTTTGAAAAGCCGTCGGCCAGCAACGTGGACACCGTTGAAGACTTCAACGTGAAGTACGACACGATTGTCCTTCATAAGATAACCTTCAAGGTTCCCGTCAATTCCAAAGGCTTTATGTCCTCCAGCGCGTTCTGGACTGGCTCAAGCGCTCACGATTCGAATGATCGGATCATCTACGACAACAACACGGGCGCCCTTTACTACGATCCGGACGGAACAGGCGCTAAGGCCGCGATAAAGTTCGCCCAACTCGACGCGAATCTGAAGCTGACCTACAAGGACTTCGGCGGGATTTAAGTCGGAACGCGGCTCCGCTCAGCAGCCAGCTTTGGCCGACGTTACAACTTACTCATCCATAGCGCCGCCTTCGGGCGGCGTTTCCGTGTCGAGGCCTGCTTTCGCGGCGGCCTCGTCTTCCGCATCCGCTGCGTCAGCCGCAATCCGCTCGTAGCGGTCGAGAGCGCCCTGGAGGATGTAGGCGGCGGCCATCTTGTCGACTGCGTCGGCGCGCTTCGCCCGTGAGGCGTCCGCGTCGAGGAGCGTGCGGGTCACCACCATGGTGGACATGCGCTCGTCCCAGAACAGGACGGGCAGGGGCAGCAGGGGCTTCATGTTCCGGATAAAGGCGCGGGTGGCCTGGGAGCGGGGGCCCTCCGTGCCGTCCATGTTGAGCGGGAGCCCGAAGACGAGCCCGCCGACCTCGTAGCGGGCGGCAAGATCCTTGATTCGCCCCACATCGGGGGTGAACTTCACCCGCTTGATCGTCTCGAGCGGCGTCGCGATCCGGCGCTCCACGTCGGACAGGGCAAGGCCGATGGTCTTGGTGCCGAGGTCCAGGCCCATGAGGCGGGCGCGGGGCGGCAGGCCGTCGATGAAGGCGACCAGTTCGTCGTCTCGCGAGATCATGGGCTTGCTCCTCATCCTGCTTGGCAGATCACAGGCAGTATAGAGGAAGTCGCCCGGCGTCGAGATCAGGCCACGCTGCTGGTCAGATCGGGGGAGGTGGGGCTCGTGGCGCCTGCCTGCGGCTGCAGCGCTTCGCCGGTGCGCCGGAACAGGTGGCAGAACGTTCGGGCGAGATCGAGGGATACGGTGCTGCCCGCCTCGTGCCTTGCGTCGCCGGGCTCACGGACGGTGAGGCGGCGGCCCTGGCCCGCATCGACGTAGAGAAGATGGTTTTCTCCCAGTTCCTCGACCAGCTCGACCCGGCCGTTCAGCGCTCCCTCAGGGCTGATCCTGACATGATCCGGCCTGACGCCGAGCGTGACGGCTTCCCCGGCCTGCAAGCCGTCGGGCTGGACCGGGACAGCCAGGGTGCCGCCGCCGGGCAGGCTCACCAGAACCTCGGCAGGTCCCACACCGGCGACCTGGCACTCGATGAAATTCATCTGCGGCGAGCCGATGAAGCCGGCGACGAACAGGTTGGCCGGTCGGTGGTAGAGCTCGAGCGGCGTGCCCACCTGCTCGATGCGGCCCGCATTGAGCACCACGATCCGGTCGGCCAGCGTCATGGCCTCCACCTGGTCGTGCGTGACGTAGATCATGGTCGCGCGGGTGTCGGTGTGGAGCTTGGCGATCTCGATGCGCGTCTGCACGCGCAAAGCCGCATCGAGGTTGGAAAGCGGCTCGTCGAAGAGAAACACCTTCGGATCCCGCACGATGGCGCGGCCGATGGCGACGCGCTGGCGCTGGCCGCCGGAAAGCTGGCGCGGCTTGCGGTCGAGCAGCGCCTCGATCTGCAAGAGGCGCGCGGCTTCCCGCACCTTGCGGTCGATCTCGGCCTTCGAGGATTTCGCCAGCTCCAGCCCGAAGGCCATGTTGTCGTAGACGTTCATGTGCGGATAGAGCGCGTAGGACTGGAACACCATGGCAATGCCGCGCTTGGCGGGCACGAGTTCGTTCACCCGATCGCCGCCGATGAACAGATCGCCCGCCGTGATGTCCTCGAGGCCCGCGATCAGGCGCAGCAGCGTGGACTTTCCGCAGCCGGAAGGCCCGACGAAGACCACGAACTCGCCGTCGCGGATGTCGAGATCGACCCCGTGGATGACTTTCGCCCGCCCGAAAGTTTTTTGCACGTTCTTGAGGATGACATCAGCCATGCATGATTTCCCGGATTAGCCCTTCACGGCGCCCGCTGTCAGTCCCGCGACGATCTTGCGCTGGAACACGAGCACGAGCGCGATGATCGGCAGGGTCACGATGACGGAAGCCGCCATGATCGTGCCCCAGGGCAGCTCATAGGCCGTCGAGCCGGTCATGAGCGCGATGGCGGGCGGCACCGTGCGCCGCTCGTTGGTGAGGGTGAAGGTGAGGGCGAAGAGGAACTCGTTCCAGGAGACGATGAAGGCGAGAAGCCCCGTCGTCACTGCGGCCGGCGCCATCAGCGGCAGAAACACGCGCCTGACCACGATCCAGGGCGTCGCCCCATCGACGAAGGCGGCCTCCTCGATCTCCTTCGGCAGCTCGCGCATGAAGGTGGTGAGCACCCAGATGGTGAAGGGCAGGGTGAGCATGAGATTCGCGAGGATCAGGCCCGGCAGGGTGTTGTAGAGCCCGAGGCTGTGGATCAGCTCGAACATGCCCGACAGCACGGCCACCTGCGGGAACATGGAGACCGCGAGGATCGTCATGAGCAGGAGCGCGCGGCCGCGAAACGCGATGCGCCCGAAGGCATAGGCCGCCGTGATGCCGAGACCCAGCGATACGGCCACCACGGCGCCGGCCACGATGATCGAGTTCAGGATGTTCCGGCCGAAGGGCTGACGGTCGAAGACCGCCGCATAGTTCGAAAGGTCGAAACGCTCCGGGAGATAGGCCACGGAGAACAGCTCGGCGCCGGAGCGGAAGGATGAGACGATCGCGTAATAGAACGGAAACAGGGCAAAAAGCCCGATGGCGATCACGAGCAGCCAGAAGCCGATTCGGGAGAGCACCTTCATCGCGGATCCTCCCCAAGCCGAACGCGGCCAGCGGCCAGCGTGATGACGACGAGAAGGGCGATGATGAGGAAGATCAGCGTCGAGGCGGCCGACCCTAAGCCCACCTCCTGAAAATCCACGAGCTGCTGGCGGGCATAGACGGACATCGACATGGTGTCGCGCGAATTGGCAGTCAGCACGTAGATCAGATCGAAGACGCGCAGCGCGTCCAGCGCCCTGAAGACGATGGCGACGATCAGAGCCGGCCGGATCAGCGGCAACGTCACCCGGAAGAACACGCGCACGGGATGGACACCGTCGACCCGTGCGGCCTCGTAGATGTCGCCGGGGAGCATCTGCAGGGCAGCCAGGATGAGGAGCGCCATGAACGGCGTCGTCTTCCACACGTCGACCATGACGACCGTCCAGAGCGCCGTATCGGGATTGGCCGTCCAGGTGATGGGCGCAGCGATCAGGCCGAGGCGCAGAAGCATGTCGTTGATGACGCCGAACTGATCGTGCAGCATCCAGTTCCACATGCGGGCGGACACCACGGTCGGGATCGCCCAGGGAATGAGGATGATCGCCCGCATGAGGCCGCGACCGGGAAAGGCGGCATTGAGGATCAGCGCCACGACGATCCCGAGCACGGTCTCGATGGACACGGACACGAGGGTGAACCACACCGTGTTCCACACGGAGCGCCACCAGTCGGGATCGGTCAGCAGCCCAAGCCACTCGCCATCGTAGTTGGCGAGGTAGTTCTCGAAGCCGATGAATTCGTAGTCGCTGAGATTGTTCAGGTCGGCGTCGGTAAAACTGAACCAGATCGTCCGCGCCAAGGGCCATCCGGCGATGAGCGCCAGGATGATCAGGCTCGGCGCGATGAACAGCCATGCCGCCCTGACGCGCGACCGCGTCAGCGACGAGCGGCGTCCCCGAACCCGGCGCGGTACGGGGACGTCACCTTGGGCGACCGCGCTGGTCATCCTTACTTCCAGCCGTCGCGCTTGATCCGCTTCAGGTCTCGGTCGAGGCGGTTGAGCGCCTGGGCCGGTTCGGCGCGCTTCGACAGCACCTGATGCACCGCGTTGAAGAACTCGGTCGAGACCTTATTGTAGTTCTGGCCCGTCACGGTCGCTGGGCGCGCCACCGCATTGGTGAACACGTCGACGAGATCGCCGATGAACGGGTTGGCCCTGGCGATGTCCGCATCGCTGTAGAGCGCCACGATGGTGGGATTGAAGGAGCCTTCGACGGCCCGGCGCTTCTGCTCCTGCTGGCTGGTCAGGTACAGGACGAGGTCGGTCGCAGCGTCCGCATTCTTGGAATATTTGGACACGGCGAGAAGCTGTCCGCCGAGCGTACCCGCATGGCGCCCGTCGGCGCCGCCTTTGGGAAGAGGCGCGATGCCGACCTTGCCCTTGATGGTGCTGTCGGCGCCCTGCGCCAGCGCCCAGGCATAGGGCCAGTTGCGCATGAAAGCGGCGTTGCCGGCCTGGAAGACGCCGCGGGATTCCTCCTCCGTGTAGTTGAGCACGCCCTCTGGCGTGATGGTGCCGACCCAGCCGGCGGCGGCCTTCAGGGCTTCCGTGGCCTTCGGGTTCTCGATGGTGATCTCGCCCTTGTCGTCGACGATGGCGCCGCCGCCGAAGGAGGCCACCCATTCCAGCGCGTTGGTGGTCAGGCCCTCATAGGCCCGCCCCTGCCAGACATAACCCCAGAAGTCACCGCGTCCGTCCTTGCGCTCGCCGTCCTGGATCATGCGGGCGGTCTCGGTCAGGTCGGCCCAGGTCTGCGGCACGGGGCGCTTGTATTTGTCGAGCAGGTCCTGGCGGTAATAGAGCAGGCCCGCATCGGCAAACCAGGGCATGGCCATCAGCTTGCCGTTGACGCGGCTCGTCTCGACCATGGCGGGCAGGTGGTCGTCGATGTCGGCCTGACCCTTGGCGGTGAGGTCCATGAGATGATCGGCCAGGATGCCGGTCCAGACCACGTCGATCTGGAACACGTCGATGTCGGACGCTCCTGCGGCCAGAAGCTGCTGGTAGAGCGCCAAGCGCTCCGTGGCGGAGTTCGGCGTCGAGACGATCTTGACCGTGTTGCCGGTTCTCTTCGCCCAGGCATCGACGCCCTGCTTGCAGATCTCGTATTCCTTGCCCAGCGCGCTGCACGAGATCGAGATTTCCACCGCCCAGGCGCTGGTCGAGGCGAGGATCCCGGCGGCAAGGCCGAGGCTGGCGATGAGGCGTGGCATGGCTATCCTCCTGCAGGCTTGATGTTTATTGCTTAGCTTCTTAAAGCCCGATCCGCCGTTTTGTTCCTCTGGAACATGGTCAGGGGCTGAAGCCGCTCCATTTCATCTGGCCAAACACGAGGGACTTTCCATGAAAATCACGTGGTACGGACATTCCGCCTTCCGGCTCGATTTCGCCGGCAAGGCCGTGCTCATCGATCCCTTCTTCACCGGCAATCCGGCCTTCGAGGGCGACAGGGCCAGGATCAATGAGGGCGTGTCCCATATTCTCGTGACCCATGGCCATGGGGATCACGTGGGCGACACCCTCGACATCGCGAAGGCGACCGGCGCCAAGGTGGTGACGAATTTCGAATTGTGCATGTACCTCGCCAAGCAGGGCCTCGAGCACTTCGATCCCATGAACACCGGCGGCACCACGGGGCAGGGCGGGTTCACCGTCACCCTGGTGCGCGCGGACCATTCGTCCGGCCTCGTCGAGATGGACGTGACCTTTCCTCTTGGCAGCGCCAACGGGGTCATCGTCAAGGCCATGAACGAGCCGACCGTCTATCACATGGGCGATACGGACATCTTCGGCGACATGGCCCTGATCGCCGAAATCCATCAGCCCGACGTGGTGATCGTGCCGATCGGCGACCGCTTCACCATGGGCCCGGAGGTCGCGGCGCTCGCCGTCGAGCGTTATTTCAAGAACGCAAAGGCCGTCATCCCCTGCCATTACGGCTCCTTCCCGCCGCTGGTGCCCAATGCGGACCGCTTCGTGGCCGCCCTCGACGGCAAGGGCATACAGGTGGTGGTGCCGCACAAGACCGTGGGCGTGACGGTCTGAGCATAACCCTGCACGTCATCCCCGGACTTGTTCCGGGGATCCACGTCTTTGGCGGCTTAAAACGTGGATGGCCGGGCTTGTCCCGGCCATGACGGAGAGGGTGTCATCCCGGCGCACGAAGTGCGGGAAGGGGATCCGCCCACACACGCGAGTTATGGATTCCCTTCCCCTCCGCTGACGCTCCGGCCGGGAATGACACCAAGGGCGCCACATCCGCCGTTGCTCCCCGGCGCGGGCGGGTGCTATAGCCCGGCCAGCAGATTTCCAAGGGGTATGACCATTCATGTCGGTCGATGAGAAAACGGTCCGCCGCATCGCCCATCTGGCGCGCATTGCCGTGACGGATGAGGAGGTGCCCCATCTCCAGGGCGAGCTCAACGCCATCCTGGCCTTCGTCGAGCAGCTCAACGAGGTGAACGTGGAGGGCGTCGAGCCCATGACCTCCGTGACGCCCATGGTCATGAAGAAGCGCCAGGACGGCGTGACCGATGGCGGCTATCCGCAAAAGATCGTCCAGAACGCCCCTGCCACGGAAGACAACTTCTTCCTGGTGCCCAAGGTGGTCGAGTAAGGCGCAAGCCTGCCCACCCTCCCTGAGGAATTAAGACGTGGATGGCCGGCACGAGCCCGGCCATGACGTTCAGACAAGAGATCCAGTCCCGTGACCGAACTGACCCATCTCACGATCGCCGAGGCCCGCGACGGCCTGAAGGCCAAGACCTTCTCCGCCACCGAGCTCACACAGGCCCATGTGGAGGCCATCGAGAAGGCGAGGGCGCTCAACGCCTATGTGCTCGAGACGCCCGAGAAGGCGCTCGCCATGGCCAAGGCCTCCGACGAGAAGATCGCCAAGGGCGAGGCCCGCGCCCTCGAGGGCATTCCGCTCGGCATCAAGGACCTGTTCTGCACCGAGGGCGTGGTCTCCACGGCCGGCTCGAAGATCCTCGGCAACTTCAACCCGCCCTATGAGTCTACCGTCACCCGGAACCTCTGGAACGACGGCGCTGTGATGCTCGGCAAGCTCAACATGGACGAGTTCGCCATGGGCTCGTCCAACGAGACCAGCGCCTTCGGTCCCGTCGTGTCGCCCTGGCGGCGCGAGGGCTCGAACGTGAGCGCGGGCGCTTCGGGCGCCATCGAGGGAACCCATCTGGTTCCCGGGGGCTCCTCGGGCGGCTCGGCGGCGGCTGTCGCGGCGCACCTGTGCCTCGGTGCCACGGCAACCGATACGGGCGGTTCGATCCGCCAGCCAGCGGCCTTCACCGGAACCGTCGGCATCAAGCCGACCTATGGGCGCGTCTCCCGCTGGGGCACCGTCGCCTTCGCGTCGTCGCTGGATCAGGCGGGCCCGATCGCCCGCACGGTGCGCGACTCGGCCATCATGTTGCGCTCCATGGCGAGCCCCGACCCGAAGGACACCACCTGCGTGGACCTGCCGGTTCCGGATTTCGAGGCCGCCGTCTCGCGCGGCGTGAAGGGCCTCAAGATCGGCATTCCGAAGGAATACCGGATCGACGGAATGTCGCCGGAGATCGAGAAGCTCTGGCATCAGGGCGCCGAATGGCTGCGCGCCGCCGGTGCCGAGATCGTCGAGGTGTCGCTGCCGCACACCAAATACGCGCTGCCCGCCTATTACATCGTGGCGCCGGCCGAGGCCTCCTCGAACCTCGCCCGCTATGACGGCGTCCGTTACGGCCTGCGCGAGAACGGCCGGGATATCGTCGAACTCTACGAGAAGTCCCGCGCCGCCGGCTTTGGCCGCGAGGTCAAGCGCCGCATCATGATCGGCACCTACGTGCTCTCGGCGGGCTATTACGACGCCTATTACGTCCGGGCCCAGAAGCTGCGCACCCTCATCAAGCGCGACTTCGAGGAGGTGTATGCCCAGGGCGTGCACGCCATCCTGACGCCGGCGACGCCGTCCTCGGCCTTCGGCATCGGCGAGAAGGGCTCGGGCGATCCGGTCGAGATGTACCTCAACGACATCTTCACCGTGACGGTGAACATGGCGGGCCTGCCGGGCATCGCCGTGCCGGCCGGTCTGGACGCCCAGGGGCTGCCTCTGGGCCTCCAGCTCATCGGCCGCGCCTTCGACGAGGAGACCCTCTTCGCTGCCGGTCAGGTGATCGAGGATGCGGCCGGCCGCATCAAGCTGCCCCAGGCCTGGTGGGCTTGAACCCGGTGGGACCGACCGTACCCGTCGTCACCCTGTGGGATTGGCTGCCTGCGGCCTTCGATCCGGTGCTGATCCTGATTGCGGTCTGGCTCGGCTGGAAGGCCGACCAGTTCGGCAAGGTGCTGATCATCGGCATGGTGGCCCTGGCCGTCTCCGTGCTCGTATCCTGGGCGATCAGCAGTCTGGGGATCCCCTGGATCGCGCCGGTTCGGTCTGAGGGGCTGACCCTGTTTCCCGTGCGCTTCGTGGCCGCCATGCTCTGGGCGAGCGGCGCCTATGCCGCCCGTCGATTGGCCAGAGGGTAGCTCTCGGTACTAGGTTTCGGCCAGCCCCGCGCCGGAACCGGCCGGGCTGCCGAGTGCCGTGGCAATCTCGGCCAGGGTGGCCTTTTCGGCATCGCTGACAGCCACACCCCCGAATCCCAAAAACCCGCCTTCCTTGCCGGCCTCGGCCGATTTCCGGGCCACGCTCCACAGCCATGATTTGAAGGCAGCCGCCTCGTCGGGAGCCTTGGCATCGAGCAGACCCGAGACGGCGTGAAGCTCCTCGACGGCCTTGCGCTTCACATCGGCGAATTGGCTGCCTGTGAACTGCTTCTGGAAGGATTCGCGCACGGCATTGCGCGTTTCGGTATCGGTGATGTCATCGGCCACGGCTTTGACGAGCGGCGTGGCCTGAGCGTCCTGCTTGGCTTCGAGCAAAGCCCAGCCGCTCGACATGGATTCCTGCAGCAGGCTCCAGAGCCCGCCCGGATCCGCCGCGGTGATCGCCATGCTGGCCACCACGGGGCTTGCGACGAGGCGGGACCATTCTTCCGGGGTGAAGCTCGACTTATTCGCCATCTTGGGGCTCCTGACGTGCTGCCGTGTGGGGGCTTTCAGGCGAAACCGCTCAAGCTTGCGGTTGGTTCCTTGGGAGTGAAGGCGCAAAAGGAATGGGCCCGACCGTGAGGTCAGGCCCATCCTGCGCAGTGTGACGCGAGACGCGATTACTGCGGGTTGGCCGGAGCCGCGGGAGCGGCCGGAGCCGGGGACGACGGAGTAGCGGGGGCCGACGGAGTCGCCGGAGCCGTCGAGGAACCGCCGGTTGCGCCGGAACCGGTGCGCGGTGCGGTGGTTTCCGTCTGGGTGCCGGTCGAGCCCGTGGTGCTCGGCTCGTTGCTGCCGCCATCATAGAAGAGGAAGGCCAGAAGGCCCAGGGCGATAACAAGACCGCCGATCACGTAAGCAAGTGTGTTCGAACCGCGGCCGGTGTTATCGTAGACATTCGTCTCACGATTGTAGACGTTGGGTTCGCGATCCATGGGATCCATAGCCATTTTGAAACTCCTTGACCGTTTTACCTCCCGAACAACGCCGAATGTGCGGAGGGGTTTCATTCGAGCGTGGCAATTATTTTTGAAATCTGTGCATAATTTATTTCTGATCTTAACGAACGGTTTATCTATCTGAACGTCCGTTCATCTCGAAGGGGGTTGACCGGTTCAAGCGCCGCTCGTACTCGAAACGAGAGCATCGAGCGGAAAAGTGGCTCCGGTTTTCCGCGCTCAACGATGCTCTCATTTATGGAGAGGCATCGGATGGGTCCCAAAAGTGCATTCCACTTTTGGGTCCGATGCTTTAGCAAAAGCGAGAGATTAAAGGCGCAAGGCTCATGAACGCTCCGGTCAACCCTAAGAAGCTCATCAAGGGCGCGACAGGCGATTGGGAAATCGTCATCGGCATGGAGATCCATGCCCAGGTGACGAGCCAGGCCAAGCTCTTCTCCGGCGCCTCCACGGCCTTCGGCGGCGACCCGAACAGCCACGTTTCCCTGGTGGACGCGGCCATGCCGGGCATGCTGCCCGTGATCAACGAGGAATGCGTGCGCCAGGCCATCCGCACGGGCCTGGGCCTCAAGGCCGAGATCAACCTGCGCAGCACCTTCGACCGCAAGAACTATTTCTACCCGGACCTGCCGCAGGGCTACCAGATCAGCCAGTACAAGAGCCCCATCGTGGGCGAGGGTGAGGTGATCGTGGACGTGCCGGAGACCGGCGAGACCATCACGGTCCGCATCGAGCGGCTGCATCTCGAGCAGGATGCCGGCAAGTCGATTCACGACCTGCACCCGACCATGAGCTTCGTCGATCTCAACCGCTCCGGCGTGGCCCTCATGGAGATCGTGTCGAAGCCGGACCTGCGCTCGTCCGACGAGGCCCGCGCCTATGTGACCAAGCTGCGCACGATCCTGCGCTATCTCGGCACCTGCGACGGCGACATGGACAAGGGCAATCTCCGCGCTGACGTGAACGTCTCCGTGCGCCGCCCAGGCGACGAGCTCGGCACGCGTTGCGAGATCAAGAACGTCAACTCCATCCGCTTCATCGGTCAGGCCATCGAATACGAGGCGCGCCGCCAGATCGCGATCCTGGAGGATGGCGGCACCATCGACCAGGAGACCCGCCTCTACGATCCCGGCAAGGGCGAGACCCGCTCCATGCGCTCCAAGGAAGAGGCGCACGATTACCGCTACTTCCCCGATCCGGACCTGCTGCCGCTCGAGTTCGATCAGGCCTATGTGGACGATCTCGCGAAAGGCCTTCCGGAACTGCCCGACGAGAAGAAGGCACGCTTCATGGCCGATTATGGCCTCTCGCCCTACGACGCGAGCGTGCTGGTGGCCGAGCGCGCTTCCGCCGACTTCTTCGAGGAGGTGGCGAAGGGCCGCGACGGCAAGGCGGCTGCGAACTGGATCATCAACGAGCTGTTCGGCCGCCTGAACAAGGAAGGCAAGGACATTGCCGAGACGCCGGTTTCGGCCGCCCAGCTCGGCGCCATCATCGAGCTCATCGGCGAGAACGTGATCTCCGGCAAGATCGCCAAGGACCTGTTCGAGATCGTCTTCACGGAAGGCGGCGACCCGCGCGAACTCGTGGAACAGCGCGGCATGAAGCAGGTGACCGACACCGGCGCCATCGAGAAGGCCGTGGACGAGATCATCGCGGCCAATCCGGACAAGGTGGAGCAGGCGAAGGCGAAGCCGACCCTGCTCGGCTGGTTCGTCGGTCAAACCATGAAGGCCACGGGCGGCAAGGCCAACCCGCAGGCCCTCAACGAGATCCTCAAGCGCAAGCTTGGGATCGAGTAAGGCCGTTCGGCCATCCCGGCGGAGCGCACCCGCGCCCGCCGGGGCTCATGCAGGCACCGCTCCCGTGACCTCGCAGCCCAATCCTTTCGCGCCGCACTGGCTGATCCGCGATATCGTGATCGCCTCGCACCGCTCCGCCGTTGGGCCGGGTGGACTGCTGTTCGTGGGCGATTCCCTTGTCGAAGGTTTCTACTGGAACCGCATCGCTTCGCTGCCTGTGCTGAATGCCGGCTATTCCGGCATTTGGACCGAGGCCCTGGAGCCGCGCGTGCCGCTTCTGCTCAACTCTGCCGAGCCCAGCCTCGCGGTGCTGCTCGTCGGCACGAACGATGCCAAGAAGGATTGCAGCGAGCGTTCCCTCGACAACGTGGCGGAACACTTCGAAACGATCGTCAGCCATTTCGAAGCCGCCGCCGTGCCGGTGATCGTCATGACCCCGCCGCCGATCGAGCGGGCCAAGCGTCTCACGAGCTTCTATTCGCCAGACGCCATGGCTTCCTTGAGGCGTCGGATCGTGCAGATTGCGGATGGGCGCGCGGCTGCCATCGTCGATCTGCACGGAGCTTTCGGCGACGGCGAGGGAGCGGCGCGCGAAGGGATTACAACGGACGGCGTTCATCTGTCGGTGGGGGCCTATCGCCAGCTGCACGATGTGCTCGAAGCGACGGTCGGCTCGGTGATGATGAAGAAGGGGCAACAATGAACCTGGCGCTGCAAGTTGAAACACAACCGATCATCCGACCTGTCCGCGACAGCGATGCGCAGGATCTCTATGGGCTGATCGCAATCTGCTACGCGGATTATCCCGGCTGCTTCGTCGATCCGCATGACGACCTGCCGGATCTGCGCGCGCCGAGCACATCGTATGATGAGACCGGCGGCGCCTTCTGGGCCGTCGAGGACGAACGCGGGCGCGTCTGCGCCTGCGTGGCCGTGGACTTTCCCGAAGCAGGAACGGCGGAACTGCACCGGCTCTATGTGCGTCCGGACCAGCGCGGGATGGGATTGGGCTCCCGCCTCGTGCACCAGGCCGAGGCGCATGCGCGCGGCAAGGGCGCACCGCGCCTTGTCCTGTGGTCCGACACACGTTTCGTCACGGCCCATCGGCTCTACACACGGTTGGGCTATGTGCAGAGCGAGGGCCAGCGGCAACTGGCGGATATTTCGCAATCGGCGGAGTATCGGTTCGAGAAGGTCCTATAGAGCAGTCGATTCAACCTCCTCGTCATGGCCGCACTTGTTGCGGCCATCCACGTCTTCAACCGCTGCAAAGACGCGGATCCCCGGCACAAGGCCGGGGATGACGGTAGCGTGGGTTCTCACGGAATTTCATAAACCGAGAACTCATCGTTGAGCCCGCGCAGAGACGTCTTCTGCAGGGCCGGATGCAGGCCTTGTTTCGCAATGATCTGTGAGGCTCTCTGATTCTCGACCACGGCGCCGGTTGCGAAGATCGAGCGCGACATGGCGAGCCCCTGGACCCGGGATGCGATGTTCACAGTCTGGCCGAAATAATCCTGCCGGTCGTTCAGCGTCACGGCGAGGCACGGTCCCTCATGGATGCCGATCTTGAGGAGCAGGTCCTCGCTCCCGCGCTCCTCGTTGAGCTGGCGCATCGCCTCGCGCATCCGCAGAGCGGCCGAGATTGCGTGATCCGGCGTCGGGAAGGTTGCCATCACGGCATCGCCGATGGTCTTCACCACGGCGCCGGATTCGGACGCGACGATCTCGTTCAGAACCTGGAAGTGCGACCGCACGAGATCATAGGCCACGAGGTCCCCGACGCGCTCGTAGAGCTGCGTCGAGCCTTTCAGGTCGGTGAAGAGGAACGTAAGGCTCGTGATCTTCAGCCGCTGGTCGATGTCGAGCGTGTCGGTCCGGTAGAGATCGCGGAATGTCTGGTTGGTGAGCAGGCGCTTTGCCGTCAGGAACGCGCGGCGCTGTTTCAGCATCTCATGCAGCGCGTCGCCTGCGACCCAGACCGAGGGCAGGGCGCGCCGGTTCGTGCGGTTCTCGATGGAGATCCGCAAAGGGCCCGGCCGCAGGGTGAGGGTCTGGTTCTGCGGATGCGTCTCGTTGATCACGAGTGAAAGGCTCTGCCGCTCGCGGGTGGGCTCGCCCTGCACGTCGATGAACTGAGCCGCGTGGGTGACAGGCTCAAAAACGATCACGAACTCTGCCGGCAGCTGCAGGGACATGATCGCCCTTTCGCCCGGCGGCAGCTCGACGGCGTCGAGGACGATTTCCTCCATCATGCGCTCGAAGTCCTGTGGCAGATTGAGTCCAGAGCCCCAGAAGATCTGCCGCGCATATTCGTGCAGCGGCAGGGTATCGGGATCGTGAGCGGCAATCTTGCGGACCCGCGGGTTCACCGTGAACGTCACCTCCACCATCTCATCGAGGGTCGGCTCGTAGCCCGCGGAGCAGAGGGCGCAGGTGTATTCCTCGCGGTTCACCGATTTCAAGCTTATGCCCGTATCGAGCACGCCGCCACATCCCGGGCACAGGACATTCCACGACATCTCGAACAGTCCGAGCCTTGACGCGTGGAGGAAAGCGGCGATCACACGATCATCGTCGAAGCCATGTTTGGCCGCGAAGGCGAGCGCATTGATGCGGTTCAGCTCATGATCCGGAGCATCCTGGATCAGGCGATCGATGGCAGCCACGATATCGGCATCGGCGGATTGCCGAAGAATGACGAGGAGTTTTTCATGTTCGTTCATGGTGCAACCTCCTTCGAGGTGCGAACCGGGCCATGCATCATGGCAACATGAATCATGGCAATGCGAAGCGCCCGCTGGCACGCCTTACAATGGCACACCCCGGTTGCATGTCTCAAGGGAGTCAGGATGCGCCCGCAATCCGGCAATGTCAGGGCAGGGGGGCGGAGGCCGTGCGCCTCAAGCCACCCCGTATTCCTCCGCATAACGGTTGGCGACCCGGGTCTGCCAGAGGCAGAGAACCGGCGCGACGATCAGCTCGACGATCAGGCCGCCGACCATGAAGAGCGAGGGCAGACCCGTCAGCCCGAGGCCGATGAGCCGTCCCAACCCGCCGATCACCACGAGCAGGGTCAGAAGCCTGAAGCGGCCCGTGTGAATCTCGATGGAGGGCAGGGTGCTCCAGAAGCACAGGCCGATGCCCAGGAGGAGACCGGACATGAAGCGGAAATGGCTCTCCGCCGAGATGCTCACCGCATCGCCCGTGAGCGCCTGCCCGAACAGAACGCCGTAGAGCCCCGTTGCGACAGGGATGGTCGCCACGATGGCGACGGCTTGCTGAAGAAGCTTGCGCTCACGTACCGTACCGGGCATGGGATCTCCTATCTGTTGGCCTGCTTGAAAACAGGCGTCGCACCGATGGCGACGATGACGCCGATCGCCCCCATCACCAGTGAGATGCCGCCGATCACCAAGCCCGGACCTCCCGGGCCCGAGAACAATCCCACCAGCAGCCCGGCCAGCGGCTGCGACAGGTTGTTGACGGTGATCATCGCACCCGTGGTCTTGCCGAAATCCTTCTGCGGAATGATCTTCTGGCGCAAGCTTCTGAGGTAGATGGTGAACATCCTGTCGAAGCCGAGGACGAGGATGTAGCCTGCGGCATAGACCCCATAATTAGGGCTGATGGCCGTCAACAGGCCGCCGATGAAGATCGCCGTGTAGCCGATGGCCCCCATCGCCCTCAAGGGGATGATTACGTGGGCCAGAAAGGCCAGGATCGCGATAGCCGCGACAGCGCTGGCCGTCTGCAGAAGCGCGTAGCTCTGCTCGGACTGACCATGGATGCCGGTCACCATCGCGGCCGATGTGGCCAGCGTCGCGCCGAAGACGAAGTTCAGCCCGGCCGACAGCGCGGCGGCTCTTCGCAGCCCGGGCAGATGCCAGATGTGCCTGAGGGCGATGCGGAAAGGATCGACCCAGCTGTTATGGGCCGCCTCCGGCGGAGCGAGTTCGATCCGGCTCGACCGATGCCACAGGGTGAGCCCGAGATCCGCCAGCAGGAACAGGAATGCCGTGATGCCGACCACGATCTGCCAGGGCCACAGGCCGAGCAGCGCGGCCGCCAGGATGGGGCCGATCACCATCCCGAGCTGGTCGCCCAGCTGCGAGTAGGACAGCACCTTCTCGAACCGCTGCTGCCTGAAGATCTGCGGCAGCATCACCTCCCGGGCCAGAAACCCTTGCGTCGAGAGGATCCCGCAGACCGCCGAGAGAGCGATCAGCCAGCCGATGCCCCCAAGAAGCTCGTGGCCGGCAATGCCGACCGCGCAGGTCAGTAGGCGGAAGCGCTGGCTGATGACCAGCAGGGACACCGGCGACCGGCGGTCACAGAGAATTCCGCAGACCGAGAACAGCAGGTAGCGCGGCAGGGTCTCGATGAAGAAGGCGATTCCCGACAGGGCTGCGCTCTGCGTTGTCTGGAACACCACGAGCGGCACCAGAAACAGCAGCATCTGATCCGCCAGGCGGGCGAAGAAGAGGGAGACGAAGAAGCTGATGTCCCTGACGCGCACTGGGGTTCCCCTGCCATCGACCCGGTGCGGCCGTCTCATGCAATACCCTGTCATATATTCTGTCGGTGTCCGGCGCCAGATCACAGATCTTTGGCGTGAGGTTCTTTCCTGCTGGAAAAGAGCCGTCTAGGGTGCGGCCAGCAGCATCGCCTCAGGGGGCTTCTCATGCCGGCACGGTTCGAACTTCACGGAATTGCCTTCTCTGGCCCGACCTACAAGGTCGGCCTGTTGCTCTCGCTGGCGGGCGAACCGTTCGATTACGTCCATGTCAACATGATGCAGGGCGAACATAAGCAGCCTCCGCATCTGTCCAAGCAGCGCTATGGGCAGGTGCCCCTGCTCGTCGACCGCAACAACGGCCGTCATCTGTGCCAGTCGGCTGCCATCATGGAATATCTCGCCGACATGACGGGCAAGTTCGGCGGCGCCAATCTCGACGAGCGCCTGCTGGCGCGCGAGTGGATGTACTGGGATTTCGACCGGCTCGCCTCGAATGTGTACCGCGCCAGGACGATCAAGCTCGGCATCCGTCCCGCCGGACCGGAGGTGCTGGAGTTCAGCATGGCCGGAGGCAACGCCGCCCTGAAGGTGCTCGACGAGCATCTTGCCGGCCGCAACTGGATCGTCGGCGAGGGAGCCACCATCGCCGACATCGACATTTACGGCGTCGTCGCCTTCGCGGATGACGGCGGCTTCGATCTCGGCGCCTATCCCAACATTCTGGCCTGGGTAAAGCGGTTCGAGGCGCTGCCCGGTTTCAAAGGGCGCAAGGATCTGCTTCCGATGGAATCCCGCGCAGCCGCATGAGCGATCTCCTGATCCGTGAAGCGCAGGACGGCGATCTCGAAGCGATCATCCGCCTGCACGAAGAGGACGAGCTGGGCTCGCATGGGGACGTCTGGTCGCCTGAAACCCGGCCGGCCTATGAGACCGCTTTCGCCGCCATCCAGGCGAGCCCCGAGAACCGGCTGTTCGTGGTGGTTGATCGCGACGAGATCGTCGGCACGTTCCAGCTCACCTTCATTCCCAATCTCACGGGACGCGGCGCCCTGCGCGTGAAGGTGGAGAGCGTGAAGGTGAAGGCGGCGCGACGTTCAAGCGGCATCGGCGCCAGGATGATGGCCTTCGCGGAGGACCACGCCCGCAGCCACGGCGCCCGCGCCATGGAGCTCACCTCCAACAAGACCCGCAAGGAGGCCCATCGCTTCTACGAGCGCCTCGGCTTCTCCCGCAGCCACGAGGGCTTCAAGAAGAAGCTGTGAGGCTCATCGAAGCGATCAATTGAGCGTATAGATCTCGTGCCGGGCCGCGCCAGGAGGCCCTTTGCGGATCGTCACGCTCGCGTCCTGCGCCAGCGGATGGGTCTTCAGGACCCGCTCGACGGCGCGGTACATCGCCTCCGCGTCCGGGCCGTAGAGATAGATGATCGTGTCAGTCGCGCCGACCGCATGGCCGTCGACTTCGCCAAGCTCCCCGAGGGCGATCTCCAGCTGGTTCTCAAAACCCGAGAGATCGTATTCCTCGTAGATCGCGCGGGGCAGCGACTCCCCGTCGAGGCGGATGAAAAGCGCCTGCTGGGGCGGAATGTAGTTGCCGCCGGAAGCGGGTTGCTTGCCGATGATGCGGGAAAGCCAGTTCATGGAGAGCTCCTGTCCAATCGAGGCGTTCGCCCGGCTTCAGGCCTTCGTGCCGTCCTTGAGGCGCTTGTTGCACGCGCTCCAGAAGGCCGGCCACTTCATGTCCTTGCCCACCTTGCCGCCGGCCTTGGCTTCCTTCCACTCGAGGCTGCACTTGCTCATGCGCTCGCGGGCGGCCACCTGGGCGGCGCTCGGCTCCTTCTTCGGCTTGGTCTCGGCCGCCGCAGGGCCGGTCAAGGCAAAGGTCACAACGGCAGCAAGAGCCGCGCCCACAAGTCTTTTCACCATCGAATCACCCCCACAGCGATTGCTTTATGTTATAAACTTTCTGAATCGTTGTGCGGCAACATGCAAGCCCCGATGAGCTGCCATGCGTCGATTTTGGGGATTTTCATTGCAGGCGAGGGTGCCAGCCCCGATCTTATGTCTTAACGTTCCCACGCGAATTCGTATTGTCACCTGAAGAGAGGCGTTTCATGGCGGCTTCCGCGCAGCAACCGATCGATCTTTATTACTGGCCCACACCGAACGGGTGGAAGATCACCATCATGCTCGAGGAATGCGGGCTGCCTTACACGATCCGCCCGGTGAACATCGGCAAGGGCGACCAGTTCAAGCCGGAATTCCTGGATATCTCCCCCAACAACAAGATGCCGGCCATTGTCGATCACGACGGTCCGGGAGGACAGCCGATCTCCGTGTTCGAGTCCGGCGCCATCCTGCAATATCTCGGGCGCAAGACGGGCCGGTTCTACCCGCAGGACGAGAGGGGACGCGTCGAGGTCGATCAATGGCTGTTCTGGCAAATGGGCGGCTTCGGGCCCATGCTCGGCCAGGCCCATCATTTCCGCATCTACGCGCCGGAAAAGGTGCCCTACGCCATCGACCGCTACACCAACGAGACGAACCGTCTCTACGGCGTGCTGAACAAGCGCCTCGCGGACCGGGAGTTCGTGGCCGGCGATTACTCCATCGCCGACATGGCCATCGCCCCCTGGGCCAAGCTCTGGGAGCGCCAGGGCCAGAACATCGAGGATTTCCCTCACGTGAAGCGCTGGCTCGAGACGATGCTCGCCCGCCCGGCGGTTCTGCGCGGCATCAAGGTCAGCTCCGAGGACCGCAACAAAACCGACCTGACGGACCCGGCCGTCCAGGCGGTGCTGTTCGGCCAGAAGGCGCGGTAAAATCGCCCTGCCAAGGCGTCATCCCCGGACTTGTTCCGGGGATCCACGTCTTAACTCCCGCTCAAAGACGTGGATGGCCGGGACGAGCCCGGCCATGACGGTGAGAAGAGTTTTTCTTCGATCTTTTAATTCACCTTCGTCCAGGTCTGCGACTTGCAGATCAGGCCGCCGAAGACGCAGCCGGAGAGCTGCAGTGTTTTGGGGCTCGTGACCTTGAGCTTGCCCGTATAGGTCTTGCCGTCCTGGGGGTTGTAGAGCTGGCCCGTATAGCCGTCCCCCTCCGGCTTGAGGTCCCAGATCATCCGGACGCCCACGATGTTGCGCTCCCGCAGCTTCGGGTCGGCGTTGTTCGTGTCCTTCTGGTAGGTGGAGGCGGCGATGGTGCCGCAATACTCGGCCCCGCATTTGGCGATCCGGACGCGGGTGTCGCCGCTCTGGGTCACCCAGGTGCCGCTCGGATCGGCTGACTGGGCCTGGGCCGGAAGGGCCAGCATGACAAGCCCGAAGGCGGCAAGGACAGCTTTTCTCATTGTTGTCTCCCTTTGGATCGGTCTTCACCGGACCGCTCCGGGACAAGACTAGGGCATCGTGCGGAAAAGTGGACCCGGTTTTCAGGTTAAGCTTTCCAGCGGGCCGGGGCAAAAGGCGCTTGAGGCCAGGGGGGCTCGCCGCTATAAGCGCCCCACTTCACCATTTCCCTTACAAATAGAAGCGAGCTGTCATGGCCATCGAGCGCACATTCTCCATCATCAAGCCCGACGCGACCGAGCGTAACCTCACGGGCGCCGTCAATGCCGTCATCGAAAAGGCCGGCCTGCGGATCGTCGCCCAGAAGCGCATTCTCATGAGCCGCCGCGAGGCCGAGGCCTTCTATGCCGTCCACAAGGAACGCCCTTTCTTCGGCGAGCTCGTGGACTTCATGATCTCGGCTCCGGTCGTGGTGCAGGTCCTGGAAGGCGAAAACGCCGTCGTCCGCTACCGCGAGATCATGGGCGCCACCAACCCGGAGAGCGCCGCCGAGGGCACCATCCGCAAGCTCTACGCCAAGTCCATCGGCGAGAACTCCGTCCACGGCTCCGACAGCCTC
Organism: Microvirga lupini; assembly: GCF_014191055.1. Classification (GTDB taxonomy): domain Bacteria; phylum Pseudomonadota; class Alphaproteobacteria; order Rhizobiales; family Beijerinckiaceae; genus Microvirga; species Microvirga lupini_A. The sequence continues at coordinate 117,537 of NZ_JACHWB010000005.1, read as the reverse complement.
GACAACGCCAAGATCGAGATCGCCCAGTTCTTCTCGGGCAACGAGATCGTCGGCTAAGCCTTCAAGGCATAGCCTTCATGTTCAGGCCGCCTCCGGGCGGCCTTTTCATTTTCGGCCTGTTCCCCCATCATGCGCCCGCCATGAACCAAGCTCCCCGCATCGAACGCCGCGCCTCCGTCTGCCCGCACGATTGCCCCTCCGTCTGCTCCCTCGAGGTGGAGGTGATCGACGGGCGCAGTATCGGCCGCGTGCATGGGGCGAAGTCCAACACCTACACGGCGGGCGTGATCTGCGCGAAGGTGGCGCGTTATGCGGAGCGCATCCACAACCCGGACCGGCTGCTCTATCCCATGCGGCGCACCGGGCCGAAGGGGTCAGGCCAGTTCGAGCGCATCTCCTGGGACGAGGCGCTGGACATCGTGGCCCGAAAATTCCTTGAGGCCGAGCGGGAATTCGGCTCGGAATCGGTCTGGCCCTATTACTATGCCGGCACCATGGGCTACGTGATGCGCGACGGCATCAATCGCCTGCGCCACGTGAAGAAGTATTCCGGCCAGTATTCCACCATCTGCACGGCCATGAGCTGGACCGGTTACGTGGCCGGAACCGGCCATCTGCGCGGCGCCGACCCGCGCGAGATGGCGGTCTCCGACTGCATCGTGATCTGGGGCACCAACGCGGTCCACACCCAGGTCAACGTGATGACCCACGCGATGAAGGCCCGCAAGGAGCGCGGGGCCAAGATCGTCGCCATCGACATCTACAACAATGCCACCCTGAAGCAGGCCGACATGGCGCTGGTCCTGCGTCCCGGCACCGACGGCGCGCTCGCCTGCGCGGTCATGCATGTGCTGTTCCGCGACGGCTATGCAGACTGGAACTACCTGGAGCGCTACACCGATCATCCGCGCGAGCTTGAAGAGCACCTCAAGACCCGTGATCCGGCGTGGGCCTCGACCATCACCGGCCTATCGGTGGAGGAGATCGAGGCCTTCGCCAAGCTCGTGGGCACGACCAAGCGCACCTATTTCCGCCTCGGCTTCGGCTTCGCGCGCCAGCGCAACGGCGTGGTCAACATGCATGCGGCCCTGTCGATCCCGGCCGTCACCGGCGCCTGGCAATATGAGGGCGGCGGGGCGCTTCATTCGAACAGCGGCATCTTCCACTGGAACAAGGCCCTGATCGAAGGCCATGACGCCATCGATAAAAGCATTCGCGTGCTCGACCAATCGCAGATCGGCCGCGTGCTCACCGGCGATCCGCAAGCGCTCTACAACGGCCCGTCCGTCAAGGCGATGCTGATCCAGAACACCAACCCGGTCTCCGTCGCGCCCGAGCAGGAACTGGTGAAGCAGGGCTTCGCCCGCGACGACCTCTTCGTCTGCGTCCACGAGCAGTTCATGACCGAGACGGCGCTCATGGCCGACATCGTGCTGCCCGCCACCATGTTCATGGAGCACGACGACCTCTATTCCGGCGGCGGGCACCAGCACTTCCAGGTCGGCCCCAAGCTCATCGAGCCGCCTGGCGAGTGCCGCTCGAACCACGAGGTCTTCCGCGGACTGGCCGAGCGCCTCGGCACCAAGCATCGCGGGTTCACCATGGAACCGCGCGAGATCATCGACTGGACGCTTCAGAATTCCGGCTGGGGCAGCCTCGAGAATCTGGAGGCGCAGGTTCACTTCGATGCCCAGCCGCCCTTCGAGGAGGCGCATTTCCTGAATGGCTTCGGCTATCCGGACGGCAAGTTCCGCTTCAAGCCGGATTGGACCAAAGTGCCGTCCTACAACAACGGCGCCATGGGCCCCTGGGCCAGCATGCCGGCCTTGCCCGATCATTGGGGCGTGATCGAAGCGGCGACCGAGGAACACCCGTTCCGCCTCGCCACGAGCCCGGCCCGCAACTTCCTCAATTCCAGCTTCACCGAGACGCCGACATCGCTGGACAAGGAGCGCCGGCCCGAGGTGATGATCCACCCGGTCGATGCCGAACGGCAGGGCATAACTGACGGCGACTGGGTGAAGCTGAAGAACCAGCGCGGTGAGGTTTATCTTCGCGCCAAGCTGTTCGACGGCGTGCGGCGCGGCGTGCTGATCGCCGAGGGCATCTGGCCCAACGCGGCGCACCCCTTCGGTCGTGGTATCAACACATTGACGGGTGGCGATCAGGTGGCGCCTTATGGCGGCGCGGCCTTCCACGACAACCGCGTGGCGCTGGAAAGGGCGGAGATCGATCCGGTGCTAGAGCCGCTGGTGGCGAGGAAGCAGCATAGGCCCGAGGCGCTGGTCGGTTGAAAACGATGGCTTACAGCCTCTTCACGTCATCCCCGGACTTGTTCCGGGGATCCACGTCTTCAACCCGGCTCAAGACGTGGATGACCGGGACAAGCCCGGCCATGACGAGGAGCCTGGAGGCAGGCGCATAGTCAGACCTTCTTAAGCCTATCTCCGGCTTCCCCTTGATCCTGAACGGCCAAGCCTATTCTTAGAACCGAACGTGATTTCATCTCTGGGGAGCTATCCATGATCTCGACCGCCCGCGCGCTGCTCGTCGCAGCCGCCGTCTCTTTAAGCGCGACAGCCGCCTTTGCCGCCGCCTCCAACATGCCGACGCAGTACCAGCCCGATCCGGCGCTGAAGACCGAAAGCATCAGCCAGCTGCGCGCCCGCGTGAGTCAGGCCTGCGCCATTACGCAGGCGAAGCTTCAGAGCGGCGTCAGCGAGGCTTCGCTCAGCCGTTCCTGTGATTGCTATGCCGGGCGCATCCTGCGCTCCTTGAGTGCCGACGAAGTCCAGGCCTATCGCGACACCGGCGTGTTCAACGACACCGCTCGCGCGAAGGCGCTCACCGCTCTCGACGCCTGCAAGCTGCCGCGGCCGCAGATTTAAGCTATATCCGAAATCGTGATGCAGAAAGGCCGGGTTCAACCCGGCCTTTCTTCGCTCTGACACATGAGGTTAACTCAATCCGGTGTTAACCGGGCAGCAGGTCGATCACGCGCATGATGGCGACCGTGGTGCCGGTATTCTTGCTGCGCTCCGGCATGCCCTTGGCACACGACCACACATCACCTTTCCTGTAGACATTGTCCCCAGAGCCCGTATCCACCGTCAGCTCGCCTTCCAGCATGTGGCAGACCATATCATTGCCCATGCTCGCGCCGCTGGTGCTCGCGCCCGGTTGATAGATGTTGTCGCGCATCGAAACCGTTTTATAGTTCGGGATCATCGTCTCGCGCTTCGAGTAGTCTATCCGACGAACGCCCGGAGCGATTTCTCGGCCTTCGGTTGAGCCGGAGGTTTGAGCGGCAGCAGGGGCAATGGGAAGAATAACAGACGCTACGGCAATATTGAGCAAAGTCTGACGACGGTTAAGCGGTTTCATGGCTTCCTCCCGTCAAAGAGGCCACCCCAGCACGTCAGATTCCATGCCCGTTCCGGGTATGTGTCAATCGTCTTTGTAGTTTCAGCGCGTGGCGCATTACCCCGGCGAGTGCAGCGCGCCGCTCGCATTCCACCCGCGCGAAAACACCACCCGCCCATTCTCCAACCGGGCCGTGCCATCGCAGATCATCCGCAGGGCCTGCGGATAGAGCCGGTGCTCCTGCACGATCACCCGCGCGGCGAGGCTTTCTCCCGTGTCGCCCGGCACCACCGGCACGACAGCCTGGGCGATGATCGGGCCGGCATCGAGCTCCGGCACTACGAAATGCACGGTGCAGCCATGGACCAGGACGCCGTCGGCCAGCGCCCGCCGGTGGGTCTGGGTGCCGCGATAGAGGGGCAGGAGGGACGGGTGGATGTTGATCATCCGGCCCGCCCAGCGCTCCACGAACCAGTCGCTGAGCACGCGCATGAAGCCGGCTAGGCAGATGAAGGCGATGTCGTGCTCGTTCAGCGCCGCATCGAGCGCCCGGTCGAAGCTCTCCCGGTCGGGAAAGGCCTTGTGGTCGATGGCAAGCGTCGCGATCCCGGCTGCCTTCGCGCGCTCCAGCCCTTCCGCGTCGGGGCGGTTCGAGAGCACGAGGGCGATCTCGGCCGGGAAGTCCGCCGCCTGGGTGGCCTCGATCAGCGAGGCCATGTTCGAGCCGCGGCCCGAGATCAGGATGGCGACGCGGCAGGTCATCAGAGCTTCAAGGAGCCCGAATTCTGCACGCGCTCGCCATCTGTATGCGCGATCGTCTCACCGATCCGCACCGGGCTCTCACCCGCTTGCCGCAGGCGCTCCATGACGGCCGCCGCCTGATCGGCCGAGGCGACCACGATCATGCCGATGCCGCAGTTGAAGGTGCGCAGCATTTCGGCTTCGGCCACGCCGCCGGTCTTGGCGAGCCAGCCGAACACGGGCGGGACCGCGATGGCATCGAGGTCGAGGCGCACGCCGACGCCGTCGGGCAGGACGCGCGGGATGTTGTCCGGGAAGCCGCCGCCGGTGATGTGGCAGAGCGCGTTGATGCCTACGCCGCCTTTGAGCACCTCGAGCAGGGTCTTCACATAGATCCTGGTCGGCTCCAGCAGGGCTTGGGCGAGGGTCTTGCCGGAGGCAAAGGGAGCCGGCGCATCCCACGCGAGGCCCGAATGCTCGACGATCCGGCGCACCAGGGAGAAGCCGTTGGAATGAACGCCGGAGGAGGGCAGGCCGATGAGCACGTCGCCCACGCTCACGTCCTTCGGCAGCAGCGTGCCGCGCTCGGCGGCGCCGACCGCGAAGCCTGCGAGGTCGTAGTCGCCCTTGGCGTAGAGCCCCGGCATCTCGGCCGTCTCGCCGCCGATCAGCGCGCAGCCCGCCTGGAGGCAGCCCTCGGCGATGCCCTTGACGATATGGACGCCGACTTCGGGCGAGAGCTTTCCGGTGGCGAAATAATCGAGGAAGAACAGAGGCTCGGCGCCCTGCACGATGATGTCGTTGACGCACATGGCCACGAGGTCGATGCCGATGGTGTCGTGGATGCCCGTATCGATGGCGATCTTCACCTTGGTGCCGACCCCGTCATTGGCCGCCACCAGGATCGGGTCCTTGAAACCCGCGGCCTTGAGGTCGAACAATCCGCCGAAGCCGCCGATCTCCGCATCCGCTCCGGGCCGGCGCGTGGAGCGCACCAGGGGCTTGATCTGGTCGACCATGGCGTTGCCGGCATCGATATCGACGCCCGCTTGGGCATAGGTCAGGCCGTTCGTCTGCTTCTCGGTCGTCATGGCTCACCCCGTGTTGAGGGGGCAGTAAGGCGGGAGGGACCGGGAGGCAAGGGGAGACTTCGCATTTTGCGAAGCGCCCACACCTCGTCATCCCGGACGAAGCGCAGCGGAGATCCGGGGTCGGGTTCAGGATGGAGCGCGTGTTTCCCTCCCCCTTGCGGGGAGGGGCAGGGGTGGGGGTGGTCCGACAGGGTGAGCGGGCAAACCAGCTCAACGCTGTAGTGCTCTTGAGTCATGACTATGATCCGCAGAGTTCCGACTTTTCGACCCCCACCCGGCCGCTTCGCGGCTGCCCCTCCCCGCAAGGGGGGAGGGAACAGAGTCTCACTCGTCCAGCGATCCCGAATCGGCTTAGCCGTCCGGGATGACCGCCTTTTCCCCTTATCCCCAACCCTCCGTCGCCCGATTGAACTCCGCCCTTTGAGCGTCCATCATCGGCCCGATGACCATTCCGAACATCATCACCATCGGCCGCCTCATCATCGTGCCCATCGTGATCGTCATGATCATGCAGCAGCGGTGGGGCGCGGCCTTTGTCCTGTTCGTGGTGGCGGGGATCTCGGATGCGGTCGACGGGTTCATCGCCCGCCGGTTCGACATGCGGAGCGAGTTCGGGGCCTATATCGACCCCATTGCCGACAAGGCGCTCCTGGTCTCGATCTACGTGACGCTCGCCATCGTGGGCGCCATCCCGGGCTGGCTTGCCATCATCGTGGTATCCCGGGACGCGATGATCGTGGCGGCGGTGCTCCTGTCCTGGGTCATGAGCCGCCCGGTCGAGATCAAGCCGATCCTGGTGAGCAAGCTGAATACGGGCGCGCAGATCGCCTTTGCGGCCTTCGCGCTCGCCGCCAATGCTTTCGGGGCCGAACTCGCGGGGCTTGAGGATGTTGCCATGGTGCTGGTGGCCACCTTGACCGTAGCCTCGGCGGGTGCCTATCTCGGGGGCTGGCTGAGGCACATGACCACCTGAAGGCCAGAATTGCTAGGTATGGAGTGCCGATGACGGTCCAACGGCAGATCGGGTTCTGGATTGCGGCGCTGGTCGTCGCGGTGCTGCTGCTGTTCGTGCTGCGCGGCATCCTGCTGCCCTTCGTGGCGGGCTTCGCGCTGGCTTACCTGCTCGACCCCCTGGCAGACCGGATGCAGAAGCTGGGCGTCGGTCGCCTGGGCGCGAGCCTGCTGATCCTCGTTCTGTTCGTGCTGGTCTTCATCACCGCCCTGATGATCCTGGTGCCCTTCGCGGCCCAGCAGGTGGGGGCTTTCGTGGAGAGGCTGCCCGGCTATGTGGCGCGGCTTCAGGAGCTGGGAGCCGAGCAGCTCGGGCCGCTCATCCGGCGCCTCGGCATCGAGGATGCGTTGCCCGCCGCACCCCCGTCCGTCGGCAATCTGATCAGCCAGGGCATCGCCTGGATGACCACCTTCCTGCAGGGGCTGTGGTCCGGCGGCCAGGCCCTGATCGGCATCTTCTCCCTGCTGGTGGTAACGCCGGTGGTGGCCTTTTACATGCTCGTCGACTGGGACCGCATGGTGAGGACGGTGGATTCCTGGATGCCCATGCGCCACCGGGACACGATCCGCGCCATTGCCCGCGACATCGACCGGGCGATTGCCGGCTTTGTGCGCGGGCAGGCTCTGGTCTGTCTCATCCTCGGCACCTTCTATGCGGTCAGCCTCGCGCTGATCGGGCTCAATTTCGGGGCGCTCATCGGCATGACGGCGGGCATCCTGAGCTTCATCCCCTATGTGGGCTCGCTCACCGGTCTCATCCTGTCGGTGGGCGTCGCCATCGTGCAGTTCTGGCCGGACTGGACCATGATCGCCGCGACGCTGGGCATCTTCATCTTCGGCCAGTTCGTGGAGGGCAACATCCTGTCACCGAAGCTGGTGGGCGAATCCGTCGGCCTGCACCCTGTCTGGCTCATGTTCGCGCTCGTTGCCTTCGGCGCCCTGTTCGGCTTCGTCGGCCTGCTGCTGGCAGTGCCGCTCGCGGCGGCCATCGGAGTCATTGCCCGCTTTGGCCTGCGCCAGTATCTCGCCAGCCCGCTTTACCGGGGCGCGGATCCGGTGCTCCTCAAGCCCCGCATCGAGATCGATCACAAGGCCGACCTCGATGCGTGAGGCCCCCAAGCAGCTGGCCTTCGACCTTCCCCTGGATCCCCGCTTCGGGGCCGAGGACTTTCTCGTCAGCCCCTCCAACGAGCAGGCCTATGGCCTCATCGAGAGCTGGCCCGACTGGCCGGACACGATCCTCCTTCTCGTGGGACCCCGCGGCAGCGGCAAGAGCCATCTCGCCTCCATCTGGGCGACGAACGCCCACGCCTGGACGGTGGATGCCAGTGCGATCACCCATGACAAGGTCCCGCACCTCGTCTCGAATGGGGCGCTCGCCATCGAGGATATGGACCGGGGTGAGCGCGACGAGGCGGCCCTGTTCCATCTCCTGAACCTGGCCAGGGAGAAGAGGGCGTCGCTGCTCATAACCTGCGAAACGCCGCCCGACCGCTGGTCCCTGAAGACGCCCGATCTCCTGTCGCGCCTGCGGCTGGCGCCCAGCGTCGCCCTGGACGCGCCGGACGATGCGCTGCTCAAGGCGGTGCTGGTGAAGCTGTTCGTCGACAGGCAACTCGTGGTCGATACCTCCGTTGTCGATTATATTGCTCTGCGGATCGAACGCTCGCTCGCGAAGGCCTCCGAGGTCGTGGCTCTCCTCGACCGGGAGGCCTTGAGCCGGGGTCGGCGCGTCTCGCGGGCGATCGCGGCCGAGATCCTTGGCGCTGCGCAGGAAGCGGAAGACCAGGAAACGGAAGAGAACGAGTGAAGCCCGAGAACAACGCCCTGTTGTCGAACCGTCGTGAAACCGTCACGAAGCCCAGAGCAAAACGGACGCCGAAGACAGAAGCGGCGGAGAACGAGGTGCGCAGCGCGATTGCCCTGAAAGAGGTGGAGACCGTCAGCGAGGCTCCCTTGCCGAAGGCCCCGCCGGATATCGAGTTCGACGGCGCGGCCCTGCGGAAGTTCCCGCAGCGATTCATCAACCGGGAGCTCTCCTGGCTCCAGTTCAACCGGCGGGTGCTGGAGGAGGCCTCCAACGGCAATCATCCGCTCCTGGAGCAGCTGCGCTTCCTGTCGATCTCGGCCGAGAACCTGGACGAGTTCTTCATGGTCCGCGTCGCGGGTCTGCGCGGCCAGGTCCGCTCCGGCGTCGCGACCATGTCCCAGGACGGGCTCTCGCCGCAGGAGCAGCTGGCCAAGATTTCCGTGGCGGTGTCGAACCTCGCCTCCGATCAGCAGAGGCGCTGGCGCGAGCTGCGGGACATGATCCTGGAGGAGGGCATCGTTCTCGTCGAAGGAGCGGGCCTGACCAAGGCCGAGGCGTCCTGGCTCGAGGATTACTTCCTCAACCATGTCTTCCCGGTGCTCACGCCGCTCGCCATCGATCCGGCCCATCCGTTCCCGTTCATTCCGAACCTCGGCTCCTCTATCGCCCTGAAGCTGGTGCGCCAGAGCGACGGCAAGGTGCTGAACGCCCTGATCCGTCTGCCGTCGCGGGGCGAGCGCTTCATCCGCCTGCCGGATTTCGCCGAGACCGGCGCGACCCGGTTCATCGCCCTGGAGCAGATGATCGTGCTCTACACGAGCAGGCTTTTTCCCGGCTACGAGGTGCAGGGGCAGGGCGCGTTCCGGGTGATCCGCGATAGCGATATCGAAGTCGAGGAAGAGGCCGAGGATCTGGTGCGCCTGTTCGAGACGGCGCTCAAGCAGCGCCGCCGCGGCAGCGTGATCCGTCTCGAGGTCGAAGCGGCCATGCCTGAGGACCTGCGCCTCTTCGTGGCCGAGGAATCGGAGGTATCCGCAGACGAAGTCTTCGTGGTCGAGGGTATGATGGGCCTGCGCGACCTGTCGCAGCTCGTGGCGCTGGAGCGTCCCGACCTCAAGTTCAAGCCGTACAATCCGCGCTTTCCGGAGCGCATCCGCGAGCACAGTGGCGATTGCTTCGCGGCCATCCGCGAGAAGGACATCATCGTCCACCATCCGTATGAGTCCTTCGATGCGGTGGTGCAGTTCCTGCATCAGGCGGCCCGAGATCCGAACGTCGTCGCCATCAAGCAGACGCTCTACCGCACCTCGTCCAACTCGCCCATCGTGGCGGCTTTGGCCGAGGCCGCCGAGGCGGGCAAGTCCGTGACCGCCCTGGTGGAGCTGAAAGCCCGCTTCGACGAGGAAGCCAATATCCGCTGGGCGCGCGATCTGGAGCGTGCGGGCGCGCAAGTGGTGTTCGGCTTCATCGAGCTGAAGACCCACGCCAAGCTGTCGATGGTTGTACGCCGCGAAGGCAGCCAGCTCATCACCTATTGCCATGTGGGCACCGGCAACTACCACCCGATCACGGCGCGCATCTACACGGATCTCTCCTACTTCACCGCCGATCCGGCCATCGGTCGCGACGTGTCGCGCATCTTCAACTTCGTGACCGGCTATGCGGAGCCGGCGGAGCTGGAGCGCATGGCGGTCTCACCGCTCACCCTCAAGAAGCGTCTGCTCCAGCACATCGACGAGGAGATCGCCCACGCCAAGGCCGGACGGCCCGCCGCGATCTGGGGCAAGTGCAACTCGCTCGTCGATCCCGTCATCATCGACGCGCTCTACGATGCCTCCGCCGCCGGCGTGCAGATCGACCTCATCGTGCGCGGCATCTGCTGCCTCAGGCCCGGCATCAAGGGCCTGTCGGAGAATATTCGGGTCAAGTCCATCGTCGGGCGATTCCTGGAGCACACGCGCATCTACGCCTTCGGCAACGGGCAGGGCCTGCCCAATACGAAGGCCCACGTGTACATCTCGTCCGCGGATCTCATGTCCCGCAATCTCGACCGCCGCGTCGAGGCCCTGATGCCGATCGTCAACCCCACCGTGCACCAACAGGTGCTCGACCAGATCATGCTCGCCAACCTGCTCGACAACGAGCAGAGCTGGACGGTCCTGCCCGACGGAACCAGTCAGCGGGTCGTGCCCTCCAAGGGCGAGGAACCATTCAACGCGCACAAGTATTTCATGACGAACCCAAGTCTGTCTGGCCGTGGCAAATCCCTCAAAACCTCAAGCCCCAAAGCGCTCGCCAAGCGCGGGCAGCGCTAGCATGCCGGCCCTCAGCTTCGAGGCTCCCGGACGGCTCAAGCTCGGCCGCCCTGTTGCGATCATCGACATCGGCTCCAACTCCGTGCGTCTCGTGGCCTATGAGGGCCTCTCCCGCGCCGTCACGCCGATCTACAACGAGAAGGTTCTCTGCGGTCTCGGCCGTCATGTGGCGACCACCGGCCGCCTGGACGAGGACGCCGTCGACCGGGCCCTTCGGGCGCTCGCCCGCTTTCGGGTTCTCTGCGACACGATGAACGTGTCGGACATCTTCGTGCTCGCCACCGCGGCGGCGCGCGATGCGTCCAACGGCCCCGCCTTCCTGGAAGCAGCCGCCAAGGCCTGCGGCCAACCGATCAGCCTATTGTCCGGCGCCGAGGAGGCGCGGGCCTCGGCGCTCGGCGTCATTGCCGGCTTTCATGATCCGGATGGCATGGTCGGCGATATGGGCGGCGGCAGCCTGGAGCTGGTGGACGTGCGCGGCTCGCAGGTGGGGCAGGGCATCACCATGCCGCTCGGCGGCCTCGCCCTGCAGGACGTCAGCGGCGGCTCGTTGAGAAAGGCCCAGAGGATCGTGCGCGAAGCCCTTGAACGCGCACCGGAATATCTCGAAAACCTGCATGGCCGCACCTTCTACGCGGTGGGCGGCACATGGCGCGCCCTCGCCAGGCTGCATCAGGCGGCACGGGACTACCCGCTCCATGTGATGCACGGCTATCTCATCGATCCTGACGACGGCCTCGACTTCCTGCGCCTCGTCGAAGAGGCCGACGCCAAGACCCTGAAGGATATCGAGAGCGTCTCGGAAGCCCGCCGCCCGCTGCTCGCCTACGGGGCCATGGTCCTGGAGGAGATCATCCGCCTCGGCCAGCCGATCGAGGTCGCGATCTCGGCCTTCGGCGTGCGCGAGGGCGTGCTGTTCGACAAGCTCGACCCGCAGACCCGCGAGCGCGACCCGCTGATCGCAGCGGCCAGCGATCTCAACCTCCTGCGCTCCCGCTCGCCGCGCCATGGAGAGGAGCTGTGCGCATGGACCGAGGCCTTCATCCGAAGCCTCGGCCTGCCCGAAGTGGAGTACGACGTCCGCCTGCGCCGCGCGGCCTGCCTGCTCGCCGATATCGGCTGGCGCGCTCATCCCGATTACCGGGGCGAGCAGAGCCTCAACCTCATTGCCTACGGGGCCTTCGCCGGGCTCGACCATCCGGGCCGTGCCTATCTGGCGCTGTCGATCTTCTTCCGGCATGAGGGGCTCTCGCCGGACAAGGTGGGCTCGCGCATCAGGACGCTTGCCGGCCCGCGCCTCCTGGAGCGGGCCCGCCTGCTCGCCGCCCTGATGCGCGTGGCCTATCCGGTCTCGGTCGCCATGGAGGGCGTGCTGCCCCAGGTGCCGCTGCTCGCCCGTGGCGGCCAGGTGGTGCTGCAGTTGCCGGCCCATCTGGAGCCGCTGGCCAACGAACGCCTGACGGGCCGCATGCGTGGCCTTGGCAAGCTTCTGAACATGGAAGCCGTGATCGAGATCCTCTGACGGAGCCGCTGAGCCGCTGTTGGAGAGGAGCTATGCCGCTTGGGCTAATTCATGTTAATTATCCGGCGCCTCTGCTCGGTTACTTTCAAGGCATAGAGGTGCCCAACCACCTGGGGATGCCCATGCAGCTGATTGATCTCGCGGCCGTAAGAAATGCAGAACGCTCCTCGGAGCCTTACGATTATCTTCTCGCTTCCAATCTCCTGAAGGCGGACGTCATCGACGACCTGCGTCGTGATTTTCCGGACATCAACAAGCCGGGTTACCTGACCGTCGACGAGGTCAAGCTCCATGGCCGCTTCAAGCAGCTCATCGAGGAGCTCGAAGGCCCCGAACTGACGGAGGAGCTGTCCAGGAAGTTCGGCCTGGATCTCCACCAATATCCGCGCCTGACCACCATCATGAGGAAGTCGCAGCCGAAATACGGCTCGATCCACACGGATGGCCCGTCCAAGGTCATGACCATGCTGGTCTACATGAATGACGAATGGCAGCAGGACGAAGGCGGTCGCCTGCGCGTTCTCTACGACGAGAAGAACTACGACAAGTACAAGCTCGAAGTGCCGCCCACCATGGGCACCATGTTCGCCTTCCTGCGCTCCGACAATTCCTGGCATGGCCATCTGCCCTTCGCCGGCGAGCGCCGGGTGGTCCAGATCGCCTGGGTGAAGAGCCAGGCCGACGTGGACCGCAAGAAGAAGCACAACAAGCTGGCCCAGTTCTTCAAAGGCATCTTCGGGCGGTAAGAGCCTGCTTTCACCTCATGGGCACGCTTGTAGCGCCCATCCACACATTTATCGGCCTCAAGACGTGGATGCCCGGAACAAGTACGGGCATGACGGGGAACAGGACTTCCACGCGGCTTCTGTGAGGCATAGCCGGTATGACGAAGCTCACCCGTCCTGACATCAAGACGCTTTCGAGCCGTGTCGTCTACGAGAACCGTTGGATGCGAGTCCGAGAGGATACCATCGAGCGGCCGGACGGCTCGCCCGGTATCTACGGCGTGGTTGAGAAGACGGATTTCGCCGTTATCGTTCCCCTCCACAATGGCCTGATCCATCTGGTGGAGCAGTATCGCTATCCCGTGCAGGGTCGCTATTGGGAATTGCCGCAAGGCTCATGGGAGGATGCGCCCGGCACCGATCCGCTGGAACTCGCACGAGCCGAGCTGCGCGAAGAGACGGGGCTGACGGCCACTACCATGACCCATGTGGGCCATCTGTTCGAGTGTTACGGCCACTCGACTCAAGGATACCACATCTATCTCGCTCACGGGCTTCAGGCGGGTGAAGCGCAGCGCGAGCCGTCCGAGCAGGACATGGTGAGCCGCGCATTTCCGGTCGAGAGCGTGCTCACGATGATTGCCGAAGGGGTGATCAAGGACGCGGCGACTGTCGCAGCCTTGGGCCTGCTGCGGCTGAAGGGACTGCTTTAGCGCCATCCCCACCCATCTCGAGATGAGGTGAGCAGCGTTTCTCGGGGCTGCATATCCGTCGTTGGCCGCATCTCCTGGGCTGACGATCTGACCAGCTACGCCTTTTCGTTCTGAATACAGTCCCTCAAGACGCTGATGTTACAGCCAAGGTGCCGTAGCGCACATGCAACATTCCCTAAGGAAACTATGTCTGACCAAAGAAGGTATGCTTAAACGATAAAGCATTTCTTCGCCGTCCTGTTATAGGCAGTCAGTAATCGAATCACCAACAGGGATAAACATAATGGGAACTTCTGCATTCTGGGGCGCGGACATCTACGTAAACGGCCTCGGAGATAACGATGAACCGCACATCACGGCTTTGGCCGACGGCCGTTTCGTGGTGGCCTGGGTCGATAACGACGCGCAGGAAGTCCGTGCGCAGATCCTAAACGCAGACGGCTCGCTCCGAGGCAGCCAGTTCACCCTCAACACAACTTCGGTAGGTGAGCAGCAATTCCCGAACATCACAGCTCTGGCCGACGGCCGGTTCGTGGCCGTCTGGACGGATCAAAGAGCCTATTTGGACAACAGCGAGAATGCCGATATCTGGGGGCAGCTCTTCAGCGTCGATGGCAATAAGATAGGCACTGAGTTCCAGGTCAACGATGGGATCAGCATTCCGTCAGCCCATGCTTTGGTTCAGCCGGGGATCACGACACTCAGCGATGGCGGGTTCGCTATTACATGGCGGGACCATCAGCCTCCGGAGAATGAAGATTACGTCGAGATGTGGCTTGCACGTTACGACAGCAATGGTGTCCGTGTTGGCCCGGTAGCGTCTCTCGGGCAGACCCAGGCCTATCAGACAGCAAAGCCCGTTATTCAGGGTTTGGATGACGGATCCTCCGTGATCCTCTGGACCGAGGGGACGGTTACCAATGCCGTGAAGTTAGCTGGGCGGATCATCGACGCCGATGGAAGCAAGATCGTCGATCTCATCATAGGCGACATACGCCCAGACAGCGAGAATACCGTTCAGATCGATCCGCAGATCGCGAAACTGGAGGATGGCGGTTTCGTCGTAACGTGGAAACTGGATGAAGGAAGCACACCTGTCCATGAGTACGGCATCTGGGCTCGTGTGTTCAACAGCGACGGTTCGCAGCGGACAACTGCCTTCGAGATCACCCCTCCGGCCGGTGTGGAAATTGACCCGGTGGTGACCGCTCTCAAGGACGGTCGCTTTATGGTCACCTGGGCCGATTTCGGCCAGCTCGACAACGGTGCGCCTGGGTACAAGGTGAAGAGCCAGGCTTACAAAGCAGACGGGACGGCGGACGGTAGCGCCATCACCATCCACGCTCCTGACGGATGGAACAATGGCAGGATGCCGAGCATCACGACCCTGGAGGATGGCCGCGTGGCGGTCAGCTGGTGGCATGACGGCGAGCCGACGATCCGTGTGAAGATCATCGATCCGCGCGAGGCGGGCATTGAGCTCTCGTCCAGGACGCTCACTGCACAAAAGCTGGCGCTCAGCAATGACTGGATCGGGACAGGTTTTGGCGATGTCTTCGATGCCGGTGGAGGAAACGACCTGATCGAAGGCGGGGGCGGGGCGGATGGCATCGCAGGCGGCGATGGCTTCGACACGGTCACTTTCGCTCATGCCGCGTCGGGAGTTGTGGCTAGCATGCAGGGTGGCACGGGCGGCGATGCGGCAGGCGACGTGTACTCATCCATCGAGCGCCTGATCGGCTCGCGCCACAATGACACCTTTTACGGCAACGGCTCGGCGGTGCTGCAGGGCTCCGGCGGCAATGACACTTATCATGTCATCGGACGCGATCAGGTGGTTGAGACCGCAGGCGGCGGCTATGACAAGGTCGTCGTGACCGGCACCAGCTATCAGCTCGATGTCGGCGCGGAGGTGGAGGAGGTTCTGTTCGCCAACGTCTCGAGCCGGAAGTCCTACAGCCTCACCGGTTCCAGCGCCGCCAACACCCTGAAGGGCAATGTGGGCAAGGACACCCTCAAGGGGCTGGACGGCAACGACAAGCTTTATGGCGGGTCGGGCGACGACAAGCTCCATGGCGGCTCCGGCAACGATCTGCTCTCGGGCAGCAAGGGCAAGGACAGCTTCGTGTTCGACACGAAGCTTGGGACCTCTACGACTGATCGGAAGGTCAATTTCGACACCATTGCCGATTTCTCGGCGAAGGACGACACGATCCGGCTGGAGAACAAGATCTTCACGAAGCTGAAGAAGACCGGCACGCTGAAGAAGGACTTCTTCGCCACCGGCACCAAGGCCAGCGATAAGAACGACTACGTCGTCTACAACAAGAAGACCGGTGTGCTGTCCTACGATGCCGACGGATCGGGCAAAGGCAAGGCGATCGAGTTCGCCCAGGTCAAAAAGGGCCTGGCCCTCTCCCATCTCGATATCTTCGTGATCTGATGCGCAGACCTGCCGTGTTCGGCGGCAATGAGATGAACAATAAGGCGGCTTGGGCCGCCTTATTGCATGGTGGCAGGGGGCTCGGCGTAGCCGGCCGTGTAGGAGGCTTTGGCTTGAGCTGACGATCGTCAGCTCAAGCGGCTCCAATCTCCCTGAGCTTCACCCGTCCGCGCTCCAGCACCAGCCCGAGCTGGCCGTTCTTGAGCGCCAGGGCTTTCTCGCCGAAAAGCTTGCGGCGCCAGCCGTGGAGGGAGGGGACGTCGGCATTGTCGCTGTCGGCGATGGCTTCCAGCTCTTCGACCGTGGCGATGATCTTCGGCGCGACGCCCTCCTGCTCGGCCACCGCTTTCAGCAGGACCTTCAGCAGGTCGACCACGGAACCGGTGTTGCTGCGGCCGCGACTGCGCTCCGGCATCGGGATCGTGGCGGGATCGCGGGCGAGCGCCCGCTCCACGGCCTCCAGAATTTCGCCGCCGGTGCGGGAGCGCTCGAACCCGTTGGGAATCGTGCGCAGGCGTCCAAGCGCCTCCACGCTGCGCGGCGCCGAGGTGGCGATGTCGATGACGGCGTCATCCTTGAGGATGCGCCCGCGTGGCACGTCGCGGTTCTGCGCCTCGCGCTCGCGCCAGGAGGCAACCTCCATGAGCACGGCGATCTCCCGCTGCTTGCGCAGGCGGCCGGCGAGGCGGCGCCAGGCATTGTCGGGATCAGCCTGATAGGTCTCGGGCGAGGTGAGGATCGCCATCTCCTCGCCGAGCCATTCGAGCCGGCCGTTCGCCTGCAGCTGGCTGACCAGCGCCTCGTAGACCTTCACCAGATGGGTAACGTCGGACAGGGCATAGGTGAGCTGGGCGTCGCTCAAGGGGCGGCGCGACCAGTCGGTGAAGCGGGAGGACTTGTCGATCTTCGCCTTGGCGAGATCGTTGGTCAGCTGCTCGTAGGACACCGAGTCCCCGTAGCCGCAGACCATGGCGGCAACCTGGGTGTCGAACAGGGGCTCGGGCACGATGCCCCCGAGATTCCAGACGATCTCCAGGTCCTGCCGGGCGGAATGGAAGACCTTCACGACATTCCGGTTCGCCATGAGGGCCATGAACGGCTCGAGGCTCATGCCCTCGGCGAGCGGGTCGATCAGCACGGCATCGGCCGGATCAGGACCCGCCATCTGGATCAGGCAGAGCTTCGGGTAATAGGTGGTCTCGCGCAGGAATTCCGTGTCGACGGTGACGAACGGGTGCTGGCTGAGGCGGTCGCAGGCGGCGGCCAGGGCGTCGGTGGAGGTGATCAGGTCCATGAAGCGTTCATAACCCATTGGGAAAAAGCCCGCGAGTCCGCTGTCAGGATATCCGCCAACGGCCCTAAGATAAGGTAAAACATTACCGATTGACTTACGTAGCCGGAGCTTTGTTACTTTGTATCACTGGCCGCTGAGCCAGGGTTTGGTGCCTAACAACACCTCAACGGTGGGGGAGGTCTTCATGAAGAAGACGCAGACCAAGACGGATAAGAAGGCCATCAAGGCCGTCGTCGAGCTGAGCGAGAAGGAACTCGCCGGCGTCGCGGGCGGTCGCCGGATCATCGTCTATCAAACCGATTGCTGATCGCGTCGGGCGCTCACACGCCCGGACTGTCAGGCAAGAGGGCGCGATCACACGGTCGCGCCCTTTTCTACGTCAGGTCCGGCCGAGGCCCTGGCGGGCCGCCTCGGCGAAGGCGAGCGCGTCGCCGTCCATGGGCGGGGAGACCCGGCCCTCGCGCAGCACCACGATCCGGTCCGCGGCGCGGATCGTCTCCGGCCGGTGGGCGATGACGATGCGGGTAATCTTCAACTCGGCCAGCGCCCGGTTCACCTCCCGCTCCTTGTCGAGGTCGAGGCTCGACGTGCCCTCGTCCATGAAGAGCATGCGTGGGCGACGGTAGAGGGCGCGGGCGAGGAGCACCCGCTGGCGCTGCCCGCCCGACAGGGTGGTGCCCATGTCGCCGATCAGCGTGTTGTAGTTCATGGGCATGGCCATGATCTCGTCGTCGACGCCCGCAATCCGTGCACATTCCCGCATCCAGTCGAGATCGATCCTTGCATCGAAGAAGCAGATATTCTCCGCAATGGATCCGGACAGAAGCTGGTCGTCCTGCATCACCACGCCGATCTGCTGGCGGAAACCCTGGATGCCGAAATGCGCGATGGGCGTGCCATCGATGAGCACCGCGCCGTCGCGCGGCTTGAACAGCCCGAGCATGATCTTGAGAAGCGTGGTCTTGCCGCCGCCGGACGGCCCGGTGATGGCCACGAATTCGCCGGCCTCGACCTTGAGATCCGCACCCGAGAGCACGTCGGGCTCGGTATCGGCATAGCGGAAGCTCACGTTCCTCAATTCCACCGCTCCAGCAACCGGCCGCGCCACGAGGCTGTCGCCGTGCAGGTCTCCCTCACGCTCGGTCAGGGCAATGTCGGAGAGGCGATCGAGATGGAGGTCGAGCATGCGGTATTGGATGCCGGTCTCGATCAGGTTGGTGGCCTTGGACAGGAACTGCTCTTTGTAGGCCATGAACGCGTAGAGCATGCCGATGGTCATGTCGTTCGCCATGATGGCCTTGGCGCCGAGCCAGACCACGAGCACGTTCTCGAGGCCATAGATCAGGTCGTTCGCCGTCTTGAAGCCGATAGTGAAGCGGCCCTGGCGGATGGAGCGGCTGATCGAAGCGGCATAGCGGTTCTGCCACACGGCCTCCCGGTCGGATTCCCGCCCGAAGATCTTGATGCTCTGGATGGCGCGTGCGGTCTCGATGAAGGTGGTCTGCTCCTTGGCTGCCGCCTCGATCATCTCCTCCTGCCGCTGGCGCAGCGATCGGTAGAGGGCGAAGCGCAGAAGCGCATAAAGGGCCAGCGCCGCGAACACGATGCCCGACAGCTTGGGGCTGTAGATCAGGATCATCGCGAGGGTGAGCGTTGCCATCACCCCATCGACGAGGGCAGCGACGAGGCCTTCCGAGATCAGCCGCTGGATCGGCTCCGCCGAGCGGAAGCGCGAGACGAGGTCGCCGATATGGCGCTTCTCGAACCAGGCGAGCGGCAGGCGCACGAGATGATGGAAGAGATTGGCCCCCATCTGGAAATTGAGCGCGCCGCTTAAGAAAAGCAGCACGTGCGACCGCAGCCAATCGGCCCCGATATGGATCAGCATGAGCAGGCCGAAGCCGAGCGCGAGCGCCGTCAGCAAGCCGCTGTCGCCCTTCATCACCGCCTCGTCGACGGCAAGCTGCATGTAGAAGGGCGCCGCCAGCACGGCGAACTGCAGCACGGTGGAGAGAACGAGCGCCTGAGCCAGCGCCCGCTTGATCCCGCGCATCCGACCCCAGAGGGCCGAGAGGCCGAGCCGCGAGATTTCCTTCTTGCGCTCGAAGGATTGCGTCGGCGTCAGCTCAAGGGCGATGCCGGTGAAATGGTGCCCGACCTCGTCGAGGCTCAGCGTGCGCACGCCCACAGCCGGATCGTGGATCGTCACCTTCCGGACGCCGACCTCTTTGAGCACCACGAAGTGGTTCATGTCCCAATGCAGGATGCAGGGCAGCTTGATGTCTCTCAGCTGCTCCGGCTCAAGCCGCAGGCCCCGGCCGCTCATGCCCAGGCGCTGGCCCATGAGGAGCACGTCCTTGAGCGTGACGCCTTTGAGCGAGATTGAAAACAGGCGGCGCAGGGCCGTGAGATCGACGTCGCGCCCGTGATAGGTCGCCACCATGGCGAGGCAGGCAAGCCCGCATTCGGCCGCTTCCGACTGCATGATCGCCGGCAGGCGAGGGGCGCCGAAATAATCGAGACGAGCGAAAAGCTTCACATCCGTCCCCTGACGCTGATGAGCGGCTCGAACAGCCAGGCGACGAGGGAGCGGCCCTCGAGCACGATATCGGCCTTGAGGCTCATGTCCGGCTGCAGCGGCACCTCGCGCCCGAAGGCGTCGATGACCTGCCGGTCGAGGCGCACGGTGACGCGATAGGCGGGTTCGGAGAGGCTGACTTTCCCGATCACGTCATTGGGCGAGAGAACGGCCTGCGACACGGTCTCGACGGAGCCGCCCAGCGTGCCGAAGCGCTGATAGGGAAAGGCATCGACCATCAGGCGCACCCGCTGACCGGGCTCGACGAAGCCGATGGCCCGGCTCGGGACAAAGAGTTCCGCCCGCAGGCTGGCGCCATCGGGCAGGAGGGTCATCAAGGGCTTGTTGGGATCGACGATCTGTCCCGTCGCGGCCTGCAGGGCCGTGACGCGCCCGCCGAGAGGCGCGGTGATCACCTGCGCGCCTTGCGCCTGAACCTCGGCCCGCTGCCGTTCCCGGTCGGCGAGGTTGAGGCGTAAGCCCGCCAGTCGCTCGGCCTGCTGCACCGGCAATTGCTCGCGCTGGAGCTGCGTCTGGCTCAAGTTTTTCTCGGCCTCCGCGAGCTCCCGGTCTATCTCGGCCATGTTCTGCCGGCGGGCGAGCAGAACCTCGTCCTGCTCCTGCAGGGCGGCGCGTGTCGTATGGCCCTGCTCGTTCAGCCGCGCGATGGTGTGGCGGCGCTCCTCCGTCACCCGGATGCGTTCGATCATGAGCGTGCGCTGGGCCGCGAGGGCGTCCCGCTCGGCCGTCACGGAGGCGATGGCGGAGTCAAGACGCCGGATCTCGTTGTCCATGCGGGCCGGATCGGCCGCGATCTGATCCTTCAGCACCTGAATCTGCGTATCGAGGGAGGCGAGGACCGCCGCATCCAGGGTGCCGCCGACCTCGAGTCCCTGGCGCGAGGCCACCGTGAAGAGCGGCTGGCCGGCAGTGACCCGGTCGCCTTCCTTCACCTTAAGCTCCGTCACCACGCCACCGCGGAGCGCACTGACCCGCACCGCGCCGCCCGCTGCCACGAGAGAGCCGCCGGCCGTTTCCTTGCGGGCATATTCGGCCGTGCCGAGGAAGAAGACCACGACGGCCACACAGGCGAGAATGAAGCCGCCGAGCAGCCGCCAGGACAGGGGCGCAACCGGCAGCGACACGGACGAGTGCTCGCCCGTGGCCGCCACCACGGCCTTTGGCCGGAACAAGGATTGCTGGGCCACCCCAACCCCCAACGCAACATTATTATGACACTATGTTGCAGAAAGGCCGGGGTGACACAAGGGACGGGACAGTCGAGAGGGCCGGTTCGGCTGTTCTGCCGCAGACGAGGGCTAAGCGCCGGGCTGCAGGCGGGCGAGATGTTTCCGGCGTGCCCGGGCCTGCCGCTCGGCAAGCTTCATGAGCCAGTCGAGAATGTTGTGCTCGACCACGAGGCCGGTCTCGGCATCCTCCAGGCGCTGGATGCGGTCGACCCGGAAGCCGCGATAGCCGTCCTCGGTGAGGATGTCGATTCCGCCCAGAAGCATCTTGCCCGGACCCACCTTCAGCTCGCGCGCCAGCACCCAGCGCCGGGTCGCATTGCCGGCCTGATCCACATAGTCGAGCTCCAGCGCGCCCTCCAGCGGATAGACGTGCCAATTGCCCTCGATCCGCTCCTCGACAGGAGCGTTCCGGGCCGGCCTCAACAGGGATGTCGCAAGGGTGGTAACCATAGGCAGAATATGGGGTTTCACCCTTTGTTCCGCAAGGATTTTGCCGCCTTTTCAGGAGCGAAAACGACGCGAATTCTAAAGCATCGGACGTGAGTTCGAATTCACGTCCGATGCTTTAAGTTTTTGGTTCGACGCATCTTTTCACGCAAAACCGGTGTTCACTTTTGCGTTCGATGCTCTAGGCCCGCGGTCCAAGCAGAATGAGGGCCGCTCCCATGAGGCAGATGGCACCTCCCGTGAGATCCCACCGGTCTGGGCGTATTCCCTCGACGGTCCACAGCCAAAGGAGCGAGGCGACGATGTAGACGCCCCCATAGGCAGCGTAGGCTCGGCCGGCGGCGCCGGCTTCAACAAGGGTCAACAAATACGCAAACAGGGCCAGCGAGAGCCCTCCCGGGATGAGCCACAGGAGGGATCTGTCCAGGCGCAGCCAAGCCCAGAATGCAAAGCAGCCTGCAATCTCCGCCAGGGCGGCCAACGAATAGGCAAGAATGGTCGTCATGGCGCGACCATCCACTATCTTGGCCGTTTGCACCATCCCGCTTCAGAGGCGTGCGACCCGTTGGGCGATGGGTCTGGCTTCAGGCATGCTCATGAACCGCCTTCCGTCACGACGGCGATGAGGCAGACTTCGTTCCGGCGCAGCCGCACCCGGCTCCGGTGGTTTCGCATGCGGGTGCCCGACGCTTGCGGTTCATCATCAAGAGAGCGACACCCGTGCCGGCCAGGAACGCAAACCCGATCCCCCAACCGAGCGATGTCGCGCTGAGACCGCCGAGGCCGAGGCCGACCATCAGGGTTCCGATGGCAGGCAACGAGCAGCAGGCGACGCAGGCAGCACCGAGTCCAAGAAGTTTGTAGGTGGTTTTCACGCAATCCTCGCAACATCCAAGTGACAGAGTTGCTGGAGGATGCGACCTCAAGTAACTTGAGGTTCAAGCCCATACTTTCCGAGTACACGAATATGTGTTCACGAGCTCTGACCATCGGTGCCTTGGCCGAGCAGACGGGATGCAATGTCCCGACTATCCGGTACTACGAGGAGATCGGCCTGCTGCCGCCAGCCCGTCGTCGGCCGGGAGGACATCGTTTTTATTCCGAAGACGACCTGCGGCAGTTGACGTTCATTCGCCGCTGCCGCGATTTCGGATTCTCCGTCGAGCAAGTGCGAACCCTCGTCTCCCTGGCCCAGGATCCGGATCGCGACTGCAACGAGACCCGCGATCTCGCCCAGGCGCATCTCGCCGAGGTTCGGCGGAAACTGATCGAGCTTCGCGCTCTCGAAAGCAGCCTGGAGGCGTTCGTCGATAACTGCACGGCAGCCTGTGCAGGCGGCCCCGCCTCGCAATGCACCATCACGCAAGATCTGACTGGGCCTCGTGGGAGCCGGTGTTGCGGGTAGAGGCAATGACCTCCAACGGCACTCAATGCGAAGGCAACCGGATGCAGATCGAGGTTCTCGAAGAAGCCAGCCCGCCCGGCGCGGACGACGTCACGGCCGGCCTGCGGGCTCACGTGATCGAGAAGACCGGCCCTCTGCCTCTGATCCCTCTCACCCTGCTTCTGCGGGACGACGAGAGCCGGGTGCGCGGCGGCATCCGTGGTGCCGTCGCCCTGTGCTGGCTGCAGGTGGACCATTTCTGGGTCGACGAGGACCTGCGCGGGCAGGGCTACGGCTCACGCCTGCTCGACATGGCCGAGGAGGCTGCCCGGATGCATGGCGCCATCGGGGCGCACCTGACCACGTCAACTTTCCAGGCGGAGGGGTTCTACCAAAAGCAGGGTTATGCCGAGATCGGCCGCCTGAAGGACCGCCCGCCCGGCCACGACCGCATCTGGATGGCCAAGCGCTGGGGGTGAGGGCGGCGAACACCCTGGGAAAGACTAAGGATTCTTCCTGAATGGCCGCTACCGCTTGCTGAAACTATGATTTCAGGGTGCCGAAGATCGGTTCAGGAAGGGACAGTCGCATGAGCGAGGACACCCGCACCACCGTCCCCTTGGCTCGCCAGGAGCCGGTGATCCGCCGGATCGGGCGCGCCGACATCGTCGATGCCCTGTCGGCGGGCCTCAGGGACTTCCAGGCCTATCCGGCCTTCGGGCTGTTTTTTGGGGGCGTCTATGCCCTCGGCGGTATCGTCATTCTGGCCTGCGCCTTCCTGTGGGACCTGCTCTATCTCGTCTATCCGCTTGCCGCCGGCTTCGTGCTGGTCGGGCCCTTCGTGGCGGTCGGGCTCTACGAGGTCAGCCGCCTCCGGGAGCAGGGGCAGGTTCCATCCTGGTCCGGCGTGTTCCGGGCGATCTGGGCGCAGGGCGGCAAGGAGATCTCCTGGATGGCCTTCGTGACCATCTTCCTGTTCATCATCTGGATGTATCAGGTGCGGCTGCTGATCGCCCTGTTCTTCGGCCTCCACGGCATGCCCGCGGGAGGCTTCCCGGGCGTTCTCTTCACCACGCCCGAAGGCCTGGCCTTCCTGGCGGTCGGCCATATCGTCGGGGCGGTGCTGGCCACCGTCACGTTCTCGCTCACGGTCGTGTCCTTCCCGCTGCTCCTCGACCGGGAGGTGGATTTCATTTCCGCCATGATCACCAGCGTCCGCGCCGTGGTGAGCAACCCGGCCGCCATGCTGGGCTGGGCGGCTTTCGTCGTGCTGATGCTGTTCACGGCGGCGCTGCCCGCTTTCTTGGGCCTCGTCGTGGTCCTGCCGGTGCTCGGGCATATCACGTGGCATCTGTATCGGAGGCTGGTGGGGTAGGGTTGGCCAATAGCGCCGCAATGGCTCGGCGGGGCTTGCCAAGTGCTCATGACATTGCTTGTAACCGCTTCTTGGAGACGTGACTGCGAAGCTACAAAAGTGTATGTTATCACGTATGTATTGGGGTTGAAGGGGAAGCCATGATGCGTAGCCGGATTTGGACTGCCGCAGTCCTGTTTCATGCGATTGTCGGCACGACCAATGTTGCGGCTGAAAATGCAGTCGGCTTTCGCTCGATGGTCACTCAGGCTTCCCCTCGCGGACAAGCAATAGAGTTGACGGTCTGGTATCCCACCGCATCGGCGGGTACGCCTCAGACTGTTGGAGAGGGCAAGATCTTCAAGGGAACATCCGGCCTGCGGAATGCTTCTGTTGCCGAAGGCCGCTATCCCGTCATCCTGCTGGCTCATGGGGGCTTTCGCGCGGCCCCCAACCACGAGGGTTGGATCGCCGCATCTCTCGCGGCTCGCGGGTACATTGTGGGTGTGACGCGGCCTCCGAAACTTGGCCCCCGGGATGCACAGGCGGCTGTTCAGGAAATCTGGTTGCGCCCCGCCGATCTCTCGGCAGCACTGACTACCATTGAGAACGATCCTGCGCTCTCTTCACGAATCATTCCGGAAAAGGTGGCTGCTGTCGGATTCTTCCTTGGTGGAACATCCGTACTGGCACTCACAGGAGCCCGTCTTGATGCGGCAAGCTACAAGCAGTCATGCGATTTGCCGGATGCAGGAGTGGATTGCGCTTGGTTTGCCAAGAACGGCGTTGATCTGAAAAGGATCGAAACTGCAAACCTCACTCGCTCTCATCAGGATCGGCGCGTCAAGGCCGTTGTCGCAGTCGACCCGGAACTGAGCAAGAGCTTTGCCCCTGAGAGTTTGGCGGGGATCAGGGTCCCGGTTCACATCATCAATCTCGGACAGCCCGGTCAGATCCCCCCAGCCCTTGAGGCTCGGGGCTTAGGCAGGAATATCCCCAGCGCCAGCTACGACACAGTGGCAGACGCCGTCGCCTTCAGCGCATTCAGCCTCTGTACATCGGCAGGGCCTGCGCTCCTTAAGGAAGAAGGGGGCGATGAGGATGTGATCTGCCGAGATGGCGGTAAGCGGTCACGAGAGGAAATCCATGTCGAGATTTCAGAAAAGATTGTGGCTGCTCTCAATCGGGACCTTTCCTCTCAATGATAAATTAAAGAATCTAATGTTCACTATTTGTTCTTGACAATTCTCCTAAGCTGAGCCATATCTTGGGTGTCCTGTCTCACGGGGACGCGCCCGAGGCGTCGGTTGTGGAGGCGGGATGCGGTTCTGGCCGCTGCGGGACAAGACGCTGGTCCCGTATGCCAGGGCCCTGAGTGGAGGATGAGGTTCATGGCGGCTGTTCGGGCAGGGCCATGCGCACGCCTTCCAAGCCTCGCCAGCCCGAGGATCTTCATCAAGGGCTGCGCACGAGAGGCGCCGTGAAGCGGGTCTGAGGGTGCCGTCCCTGATCCCGCCGGAGCGCGAGGCTCAGGGTCGAAAAGCCGTGCGCGGAAGGCCAAGGTGCTTCCCGTCCGGGCGGAACTCCCGTCCCGACCCGATCCTTCGCCCGCTCCACCGGAGTGCAGCGAAGCCGCCTTGCCTCCCGCGCTTCCCTTAAAGCAGCCCGAGACGAGCCAGGACAAAGCCCACAGCCGCCACCCCGATCAGGGGAGGGAGCGCTCCCGCACAGGCTCGATTTCAGCCTTCCGCCTTGACTTCCCCGGCCTCCCATGGATGTTGCGCCTCAAACCGAACCAGCAGGCTTTTGTCCATGTCCGCCTCCATGCACCGTTACCGTTCCCACACCTGCGGCGCGCTCCGCGAATCCGATGTCGGCGGGGTCGCCCGCCTGTCCGGCTGGTGCCACCGCATCCGCGACCATGGCGGCGTGCTGTTCATCGACCTGCGCGATCATTACGGCATGACGCAATGCGTGATCGATCCCGATTCCCCGGCCTTCAAGATGGCCGAGACGGCCCGGTCCGAATGGGTGATCCGGGTGGACGGCAAGGTGCGCAAGCGCCCGGCCGGCACCGAGAACGCCGAGCTGCCCACCGGCATGATCGAGGTCTACATCACCGATATCGAGGTCCTGGGTCCAGCGGCCGAGCTGCCGATGCCGGTCTTCGGCGACCAGGACTACCCGGAGGAGACCCGTCTTACCTATCGGTATCTCGACCTGCGCCGCGAGAAGCTGCACGCCAACATCATGAAGCGCGGCGCGATCATCAACAGCTTGCGCTCCCGCATGCAGCAGAGCGGCTTCTTCGAGTTCACGACGCCGATCCTGACCGCCTCCAGCCCTGAGGGCGCGCGCGACTTCCTGGTGCCGTCGCGCATCCATCCCGGCAAGTTCTATGCGCTGCCGCAGGCCCCGCAGCAGTTCAAGCAGCTGATCATGATCTCCGGCTTCGACCGGTACTTCCAGCTCGCCCCCTGCTTCCGCGACGAGGACCCGCGCGCCGACCGCCTGCCGGGCGAGTTCTACCAGCTCGACGTGGAGATGAGCTTCGTCACCCAGGAAGACGTGTTCCAGACCATGGAGCCGGTGATCCGCGACACCTTCAAGGAATTCGCGGACGGCAAGCCGGTGACGGAGACGTTCCCGCGCATCCCGTATTTCGAGTCCATGCTGA
The DNA here is from genome assembly GCF_014191055.1 of Microvirga lupini. Lineage (GTDB taxonomy): Bacteria > Pseudomonadota > Alphaproteobacteria > Rhizobiales > Beijerinckiaceae > Microvirga > Microvirga lupini_A. Next base: position 90,819 of record NZ_JACHWB010000005.1, on the reverse strand, counting down.
AATACGGCAACGACAAGCCGGACCTGCGCAACCCGCTCATCATCGCCGACGTGTCCGAGGTGTTCACCCGCGAGGACGTGACCTTCAACGCGTTCAAGAACGTGATCAAGTCGGGCGGCGTCGTGCGTGCGATTCCCGCGACGGGTGCTGCCTCGCAGCCGCGCTCCTTCTTCGACAAGCTCAACGACTGGGCCCGCACGGAAGGCGCGCCGGGCCTCGGCTACATCGTGTTCGAGGAAGAGGGCGGCCAGATCACCGGCAAAGGCCCCATTGCCAAGTTCATCCCGGAAGCCGCCCAGGCCGCCATCCGCGAGAAGGCCGGTATCAAGGCGGGCGATGCGGTGTTCTTCTCGGCAGGCTCTGAGGACAAGGCTGCGTCGCTTGCCGGCAAGGCGCGCACCCGTATCGGCGACGAGCTCGGCCTCATCGACAAGGACCGCTACGAGTTCTGCTGGATCGTCGACTTCCCGCAATACGAGTGGAACGAGGACGAGAAGAAGATCGACTTCTCGCATAACCCGTTCTCCATGGCAGATTACGACCACGACGCCTTCATGGCGCTCGATCCGTCCGACAAGGACAAGATCCTCAAGATCACGGCTTTCCAGTACGACATGGTCTGCAACGGCTACGAGATGGCCTCGGGCTCGATCCGCAACCACCGTCCCGACCGGATGGTGAAGGCGTTCGAGATCGCCGGCTACGGCGAGAAGGAGGTCATGGAGCGGTTCGGCGGCATGTACCGCGCGTTCCAGTACGGCGCACCGCCCCACGGCGGCATGGCGGCCGGCGTCGACCGCATCGTGATGCTGCTCTGCGGCGCGCAGAACCTGCGCGAGATCACGCTGTTCCCCATGAACCAGAAGGCCGAAGACCTGCTCCTCGGCGCCCCCTCCGAGGTGATGCCCAAGCAGCTGCGCGAGCTGCACATCCGGCTGAACCTGCCGGAGAAGTAAGACCCGTTCAGAAACGATCGGGTCGCTCCATCGGGTGAACCTTTCCGTCATGGCCGGCCTTGTGCCGGCCATCCACGTTTTCCGGCCATTTCGTCTCCCTCGACCCTCATCCTGAGGAGGTCGCGCAGCGACCGTCTCGAAGGAGGCTCCAGCGCTCTCTGGATCCTCCTTCGAGACGCAGACTGCGTCCGCTCCTCAGGATGACGCTGAAGAGGCGGAAAGGAAAAGCGTGGATTCCCGGAACAAGTCCGGGGATGACGTGGTGGGACGAGCATTGGCGATCCTGTCTTGCGCCCCCTCGACTTTCCGAACCGATAGAGAAGAACGTTGACGGCGAAGGGCAGGGCGCTCACAAGGTCCTGAGTCATACGTTTGGTGCAAGGAGCGTTGGGGATGGCAGAGAACATCTCGCAGGATCTGAAATCGGGAGCGATGTTCTACCATCAGCATCCGCGCCCCGGTAAGCTCGAGATCCAGCCGACCAAGCCCCTCGGCAACCAGCGCGACCTGGCGCTGGCCTATTCCCCCGGCGTCGCCGCCCCCTGCGAGGCCATCGCGGCCGATCCGGCGCAAGCCGCCAATCTCACGTCGCGCCAGAACCTCGTGGCCGTGATCTCCAACGGCACGGCCGTGCTCGGCCTCGGCGATATCGGCCCGCTCGCCTCCAAGCCCGTGATGGAAGGCAAGGCGGTCCTGTTCAAGAAGTTCTCCGGCATCGACGTGTTCGACATCGAGGTGGCCGAGACCAACGTGGACAAGCTCGTCGAGGTGATCGCAGCCCTCGAGCCCACGTTCGGCGGCATCAACCTTGAGGACATCAAGGCGCCGGAATGCTTCGAGGTCGAGGAGCGGTTGAAGGCCCGCATGGGCATCCCGGTCTTCCACGACGACCAGCACGGCACGGCCATCATCGTCGGCGCGGCGGTGACGAACGCGCTGGAATTGGCCGGCAAGCGCATCGAGGAGGTGAAGATTGTCACCTCAGGCGCCGGCGCCGCCGCGCTTGCGTGCCTCAACCTGCTGGTGTCGCTCGGCGCCAAGCGCGAGAACATCTGGGTCACGGACATCAAGGGCGTGGTCCACGAGGGCCGCAACGAGCTCATGGACCGTTGGAAGTCGGTCTATGCGCAGAAGACGGATGCGCGGACTCTGGCCGACGTGATCCCGGACGCCGACGTGTTCCTCGGTCTCTCCGCCGGCGGCGTTCTCAAGCCCGAGCTGCTGGCCCAGATGGCGCCGCGCCCGCTGATCATGGCGCTCGCCAATCCCTATCCTGAGATCATGCCGGAAGAGGCCGAGGCTGCCCGTCCCGATGCGATGATCTGCACCGGGCGTTCGGACTATCCGAACCAGGTCAACAACGTCCTGTGCTTCCCCTACATCTTCCGCGGCGCGCTCGATGTGGGTGCGACCACGATCAACGAGGAGATGAAGGCCGCGGCCGTGAAGGCGATCGCGGGTCTTGCCCGCGAGGCGCCTTCCGAAGTGGTGGCGCGCGCCTATGGCGGCGAGGCGCATCCCTTCGGGCGCAAGTCCCTGATCCCGAGCCCGTTCGATCCGCGCCTGATCCTGCGCATCGCGCCCGCCGTCGCGAAGGCCGCGATGGATTCCGGCGTCGCCACGCGGCCGCTTGAGGATCTGGAGGCCTATGCCGAGTCGCTCGGCCGTTTCGTGTTCCGCTCCGGCTTCATCATGAAGCCGCTGTTCTCGCAGGCGAAGGCTGCCCCGAAGCGTGTCATCTACGCCGAGGGCGAGGACGAGCGCGTGCTGCGGGCCGTGCAGGTCATCGTCGAGGAGGGCCTCGCCAAGCCGATCCTGATCGGCCGTCCCAACGTGGTCGAAGCCCGCATGAAGCGCTTCGGTCTCTCCATGGAGATCGGCCGGCACTTCGAGCTGGTGAACCCGGAGGACGATCCGCGCTACCGCGATTACGTCGCCACCTACGTGGAGGCGGCGGGCCGCAAGGGCATCACGCCGGACGCAGCCCGAACCCTGGTGCGCACCAACTCCACGGTGATCGGTGCGCTGGCCGTGAGGCGAGGGGATGCGGACGCGCTGATCTGCGGCCTCGAAGGCCGCTTCCAGTCGCGCGTCAAGCACATAAAGGACATCATCGGGCTCGCTCCCGGCGTGAACGAGCTGGCGGCCCTGTCGCTGGTCATCACCTCGAAGGGCGCCTACTTTCTGGCCGACACGCATGTGCAGATCGACCCGACCGCCGAGCAGCTCGCCGACATGACGATCGCCTGCGCGAGCCATGTGCGCCGCTTCGGCATGGAGCCCAAGATCGCGCTGCTGTCGCATTCGGATTTCGGCGCCGCCGACAGCCGCTCGGCGCTCAAGATGCGCGAGGCGCTGGCCTGCATCACCGAGCGTGCGCCGGACCTCGAGGTCGACGGCGAGATGCAGGCGGACACGGCCCTCTCCGAGATGCTCCGCGAGCGGGTGAACCCGCACTCGCGCCTGACCGGCGAGGCGAACGTGCTGATCATGCCGAACCTGGACGCGGCCAACATCGCGTTCCAGTTCACCAAGATCTTGGCGGATTCGCTGCCCGTCGGCCCGATCCTCATCGGCCCGGCCAAGCCCGCCCATATCCTGACGCCGTCCGTGACGGCCCGCGGCATCGTCAACCTCACGGCCATCGCGGTCGTCGAGGCGCAGGCCGCCGAGCAGGATCAGCCGATGCTGATTTGAGACTGTTGAAGGTTATCTGAGCCCTCATCCTGAGGAGGTCGCGTCAGCGACCGTCTCGAAGGATCATCCAGTGCTTTCTGGAACCTCCTTGACGCAGCTGCGCTGCTCCTCAGGATGAGGCGAGTGTCAGAATGCCAGCCGGCCTACTCCACCTTCGCGGAGATGTTCAGCTTCGCCAGCGCTTCCTTCGGGTCGGACGCCATCATGGCATCCATCACGCCGAAGCCGGACGGGTTCTTGGGCTGAGCGTTGATCGTGAGCTTGCCGGGCTTGGCGATGAAGCGACCGATGGCCTGGCCCAAGGTGCTGGCCTGTTCCGAATTGCCCATCATGGCTGACACCACGAACGGCGCGGCGCTCGCATAGATCGTCCGCAGTGCCTCGGGCGTGGTCTTCTGATCCTTGGCGGCTTGGGCCAGGTAGCGCCCGAGCAGGCCCTTGTCCTCGACCACGATGTCGGCCGATTTCGCCTTGGCGCCGATCAGCGCGGCAGCGGCTGTGGCTTCGTCCGCACTGAAGAGGTCCCTGGTGACATTGCCAATGGTGCCCGTCAGCGAAAGGCTGCCCATGTCCTGCCCCTGAACGGACACCTCCTTGAGGGCAATCTCATTCGCCGTCTCGTTCCAGGTGGCGGCGACCAGGAAGGACGAGTCGAGCGTCTTGTAGCCCAAGGCCGTGAGTTGCTTGGCAAGATCGTCCGTGCTGTTCGAAGGCAGCGTTATGACGAGGTTGCGCTGTTCGATCCGGATGTTCGTGGGAAGGCCGTTCAGAGGCTTGTCCGCCGTCAGCTCGAAATCCTTGAGCGAGAAATTCACCCGGTCGGTCTTCTTTTCACCGGTCTTGTTCGGCACATCCACATCGATGCCCGACAGGCGCAGGGTGCCCAGCGTCGGAATGAGCGTGCGAAGCGCCTCCTGGTCAAGCTCGTCGATCCGCTTGCCCTGAAGCGCTTTCAGGCCGTTCAGCATCGGCGTGAAGGAGAAGCCGGTCAGGCTGATCGTGCCGATTTTCGCGCGACCGTCCTGATCGCCGATCTCCAGCCCTTCCAGGCGGGTTTCCGCCGGCTGGCCTCCCGTGCCGCCGGTAAAGGCAATCCGGTCGATGCGGCCAGCCACGAGTGAATTCTGATCTTTGGATTTCCGGTCCTTCGCTGCGGCGGCCTTTTTAGGCGTGGCCTTGATCCGAATGTCGGCCGCTTCCATGAAGCCGATGTCAAAGGCCCCCAGGATATCGACCATCGCGGTGGTGAGGCGGGTCTCTTCCTCAGGCGACAGGTTCTCCTTGCCGCCCATCTCGGTCAGGAACGACATGGCGCCGCCCCAGGAATCCTTGGTCGGCCGGGCCATGACGTCCCGGCCGTTCAGCCGGGCGATCTGCACCGAAACGTTCTCAGCATTATCGACCACGTCGAGGTTTTCGATCGTGAAGTCACTATAGATCCTGGTCATCGGCGCGGAGGCGGACTCGTCCTTCGTCTCGTAGAGCCTCACGAAAGCCGGGGTGTTAAGATCGCTGATGGTGGTCCGGCCATAGCTGAACAGCAGGTTGCCCTTCCCGCCGGGCGTTTCGACCGCCATGGTTCCGATAACGGCCTTTGCGACCTGTCCTTGGACGACATCGTTCAGGGTGACGTTCCTGTAGAAGATCGTCTGCGTCTCCTTGCCGATCTTCTGCGTCACCTTGATTTCGGGAGACGTGACCTGCTTGGCGCCGACCCGCATCAGGCGGTCGGCCAGCGGCTCGGAGGCGGACGAGAACAGCGATTCGATTTCGCTGCGGGAGACGGTCACACCCGAAAAGTCGATCCGCTTGGCCTCATAGGTGAAGTCGCCCCAGGTGAAGCGCGCATTGTCCAGGCTGAAGCTGTCGGCGGATTGCGCGAAAGCCGCGCTCCAGAGCGGGACCCGGATCGCCTCGACGGAGACGTGCCGGTCTGCGTGACCGGAGACCAGGTTGCGAACCACGGCCGGTTCGAGCTGCAGAGCAGCCGAGCCTGCCATCAGAGCAAGCGCGCAGATGCCCGCGCGGTAACGAAGTCGCATGTGATCCCCCAAAGCAGGCCCAATCAGAGCCGGCATCCTTTAGCCTATAAATGTCCGCTGGGGGAGATCGGTCTGTTACGTAATGGTTTTACAGCGAGAACGAGGTTCCGCAGCCGCAGGAAGCGGTGGCATGGGGATTCTCGATCTTGAACGATTGCCCGATCAGGTCGTCCACGAAGTCGATCACCGAGCCGTCCATGTACTGGATCGACACCTCGTCCACGACCACTTTGGCCCCGTCCTTTTCGATCACGAGATCGTCGTCCTGCCGGGTACGGTCCACGTCGAAGGCATACTGGAAACCCGAGCAGCCGCCGCCATTGACGCTGATTCTCAAGTGGGAACCGTCCGGCTCCGAGGCCATGATCTCGTTGATGCGGCGGGCCGCGCGCTCAGTCAGGGTGATACCGGTCATGGTCACTTCCAGTCCATCGAAGGACGCAATTCTTGCGCTAAGTGTTAAGAGCAAGGTAAGTGCGCCCTGACAAGGCTTCAACCCGGGGATATGTGTGCGGCCCTTTGGCGAGAGATGGCGAGCCCCTTATGCCTGCAACCCGTGGGGAAGCCGCGGCCGGCTCTTCCCTGAGGCGGTGTCCCCGACCCGCAGCGAATTTCAGCGCGACCGGGACCGGATCATCCATTCCTCGGCCTTTCGCCGGCTCAAGCACAAGACGCAGGTCTTCGTCTATCACGAGGGCGACCATTTCCGGACACGCCTGACCCACACCATCGAGGTGAGCCAGATCGCCCGCGCGCTCGCCCGCTCCCTGGGCCTCGACGAGGATCTGGCCGAGGCGCTGGCGCTCTCCCACGACCTCGGCCACACGCCCTTCGGTCATACGGGCGAGGATACGCTCGACGAGTGCATGGCGGGTTTCGGTGGCTTTGACCACAATGCCCAGGCCCTGCGGGTGGTGACCCGCCTGGAGCGCCGCTATGCGGAATACGATGGCCTGAACCTCACCTGGGAGACCCTGGAGGGCTTGGTCAAGCACAACGGCCCGCTCCTTGATGCCGAAGGAAAGCCGACCCTGCGCTACGTCGCCCGAGGCGTGCCGCTGGCGATCCTCGAATACAACGCCCAGCAGGACCTGGAACTCGCCACCCATGCCGGCGGCGAGGCTCAAGCCGCGGCCATCGCCGACGACATCGCCTACGATGCCCATGACATCGACGATGGCCTGAGGGCCGGGCTGTTCCGGATCGAGGACCTGCGCGAGGTGCCGTTCCTCGCCGAGCTCCTGGCCGAGATCGAGAGCCGCTATCCCAATCTCGACCTGTCCCGCCGCATCCACGAGCTCACCCGACGTGTCATCACCCGCTTCGTCGAGGATGTGGTGAGGGAGGGCGAGCAGAGGATCGCGGCCCTGGCGCCGCAGAGCGCGGGCGACATCCGGCAGGCGGGGAGCACGATGGTCTGCTTCTCGAAGGCCATGGTGGAGGCGGACGCCTCGATCAAGCGCTTCCTCTATGCCCGCATGTATCGCCACCCGGACGTGATGCGGGTCCGGGCCCAGGCCGACGACGTGCTCCGGGACCTGTTCCGCCGCTTCAAGGCCGAGCCGGAACTCATGCCGGAGGAATGGCGAGCCGACCTGCCGAGGGAGGACGAGCCCCGCTTGGCGCGAAGGGTTGCGGACTACATCGCCGGCATGACGGACCGCTATGCGATCCTCGAACACCGGCGCCTGTTTGACGTGACGCCGGACTTGCGTTAGGCGCGGCTCAGTCATTTTAGAGCCTTGAAACGCAACCCTCATCCTGAGGAGCAGCTGTAAGCTGCGTCTCGAAGGAGGGTCCAGCGAGCACTGGAGACGCCCTCGCGCCCGGACAATATGTCCGGGACCTTGAGACGGCCTGACGGCCTCCTCAGGATGAGGGCTCAGGAAGCGTTTTCCGGCTGTGGTCGGGCCGTTGCGCCCAGTTGAGAAGAGTACCATGAACATTTTCGGGCTGTTCGAAAAGCGGGTTGCAGATGCGCTTGGCCGGTTGGCCGCGGCGGGGAAGATTCCATCGGAGCTGGATTTCAGCCGCGTCGTGGTCGAGCCGCCGCGCGATCCCTCCCATGGCGACCTCGCCACGAACGCCGCCATGGTGCTGGCCAAGGAAGCGCGCATGAACCCGCGTGCCCTGGCCGAGCTGCTCGTCGCCGATCTCCAGGACGATCCACGCGTCACCAAGGTCGAGATCGCCGGCCCCGGGTTCATCAACATCCGCCTGAACGCCGACGTGCTGCACGAGGTGCTGCGCGCAGCCGTGGTCGACGCCAGCGGCTTCGGCCGGAGCGACCAGGGGGCGGGCACCCCCGTAAACGTGGAATATGTCTCGGCGAACCCGACCGGCCCCATGCATGTGGGCCATTGCCGTGGCGCCGTGTTCGGCGACGCGCTCGCCGGGCTGCTCGACTTCGCCGGCTACAAGGTCACCCGCGAGTACTACATCAACGATGCCGGCGCGCAGGTCGATGTGCTCGCCCGCTCGGCCTATCTCCGCTACAAGGAGGCCCTGGGTGAGGCAATCGGCGAGATCCCGGAGGGACTCTATCCGGGGGATTACCTGAAGCCCGTCGGCGAATTGCTCGCCAAGGAGCATGGCCAGAGCCTGCTCGACAAACCGGAAGAAGAGTGGCTGCCGCTCGTGCGCGAGGCGTCCATCAACGCCATGATGGAGATGATCCGCAACGATCTCGCAGTGCTCAACATCCACCACGACGTGTTCTTCTCCGAGCGCTCCCTGCAACTCGGCGCCGAGGATCAGGTCAAGGCGCTGATTGAGGGGCTGCGCTCGCGCGACCTCGTCTATATGGGCCGCCTGCCGCCGCCCAAGGGGCAGAAGGACGAGGATTGGGAGGACCGCGAGCAGCTCCTGTTCCGCGCCACCGCCTTCGGCGACGAGGTGGACCGTCCGCTGCTGAAGTCCGACGGCTCCTACACCTATTTCGCCTCCGACATCGCCTATCACCGCTCCAAGTTCGAGCGCGGCTTCGCCTCCATGATCGACGTCTGGGGTGCGGACCACGGCGGCTACGTGAAGCGCATGCAGGCGGCCGTGAAGGCCGTTTCCGACAATCAGGCGGACCTCGACGTGAAGCTCTGCCAGCTGGTGAAGCTGCTGCGCGGCGGCGAGCCGGTGAAGATGTCGAAGCGCTCGGGCGACTTCGTGACCCTGCGCGAGGTAGTCGACGAGGTGGGCCGGGACGCCACCCGCTTCATGATGATCTTCCGCAAGAACGACGCGACCCTGGATTTCGACCTCGCCAAGGTGGTCGAGCAGTCCAAGGACAACCCGGTCTTCTACGTCCAATACGCCCATGCCCGCTGCGCCTCCGTGTTCCGGCAGGCGGCCGAGGCGTTCCCGGGCGCGGATTTCTCGGCGGCTCAGCTTGAGAGGGCCGACCTGTCGATTCTGGGTGACGAAGCGGAAATGGACATCATCCACCGCATCGCCCAGTTCCCGAGGGTTATCGAGGCGGCGGCGGAAGCACATGAGCCGCATCGGGTGGCTTTTTACCTCTATGATCTCGCCAGCGCCTTCCATAGCTTATGGAATAAGGGCAAAGACTTGCCGCAATTACGCTTTGTTAATCTAACTGATAAAGATTCAACACAGGCGAGGCTCGCTCTCGTGCATGCCCTGAAGGGTGTGCTCGCATCTGGTCTCGCAATCCTGGGCGTTACGGCACCCGACGAAATGCGATAGTGTTTCCTGAGGCGGATCAAGCGCTTAGGAGGTTTCGCGTCGGGTCCTGTCGCGTCGTGCCTGCGGAGCAGTTGGTGCTCCTGTCGCGTAACTGGAGATCCGGCGCATGAGCGAATCAGTGAAGCCCCGTTTTGCCATCGACCTCAACGAGATCGAGAGGCAACTCGCCCAGGCGGGCTCCCCGCAGAGCCATCAGGCCTCTGCCTCGCGGAACGATCCGCTGGCGGAATTGGCCCGCATTGTGGGGCAGGACGATCCTTTTCAATCGATTTTAGCCAATGACGGCTCGTCGCGCCCCCGCCAGCAGACCGCATCGGTCGACGACCTTTTTGCCGTCCGCGACACTGTGACGCCCATGACCCGCGAGGTCCCGGTTCGTGCGCCTCACGCAGGTCAGGCCCAGCAGTCTTATGGTCAGGGCGGGTATGATCACGCTCGAGCCTCCGAGCCGCCCTATGCCCATCAGCCTGTCCATCAGGGCCAAGCCTATGACGAGCAGGACTCGTACGGCAACGAAGCCTATGCTCAGGACTATTACTCGGATCAGGCTGCCCAGTATCCCGACCAGGGCTATGACGACGCCGACCGCCTCCAGTATCCGCCGGTGGAGAAGACCCGCTCGCGGAAGGGGCCTGTTGCCATCGCGGCCGTGATCGGCGCTCTGGTGCTCGGCGGCGGCGGAGCCTATCTGGCCTCGGGCTCGTCCTCGATCACGGGCGGCGAGCCGCCGTTGATCAAGGCGAACAACGAGCCCACCAAGGTGCAGCCGCAGAATCCGGGCGGGGTCGAGATCCCGAACCAGAACAAGCAGATCTACGAGCGCGCCAGCCAGGACGGCGCCACCAAGGTGGTCAATCGCGAGGAGCAGCCCGTCGACGTGCAGCAGGCCGTGCGCATGAACGGCAATGCCGTGGCGGACGCCACCGGCGGCGCCATCGGTGCATCGGGCAAGCCGCAGCATACCGCCAGCCTGAACCTCGGCGAGCCGAAGAAGGTCCGCACCGTCACGATCCGTCCCGACGGAACCGTCGCCGGCGAGGCACCGGCTCCCCAGCCCATGGCTCCGGCGGCCATGACCCTGCCGCCGCAGGCCCAGCCTGCTCCGGTTCACACGGCTTCGGCTCAAATTCCGGCGGCACAGCCCCGGCCGGTTGCCAGCACCCCGGTGGCGGCTCCCGCCACGCCAGCCCCGACCCCCAAGCCCGCTCCGGCCGCAGCGACGCCTTCCAGCACCCCGGCGCCGCAGCAGGTCGCCTCAGTCCAGCCGGTTGCCCCGGCGGCTGCGGAAACCACCCCGACCGGCGGCTTCGCCGTGCAGCTCGGCACCGCCGGCTCTGAGGCGGCCGCGCAGTCGGTCCTCGCCTCGGCCCAGCGCAAATATGCCGATCTCGGAGGCGTGCCCGGGATGATCCGCAAGGCTGAGGTGAACGGCAGCACGGTCTATCGCGTCCGTGTCGGGCCCATGGCCAAGGAGGAGGCCTCGTCGCTCTGCTCCAAGCTCCAAGGCCAGGGCGGCCAGTGCTTCGTGGCCAAGAACTGAAGAAGTTTGGAACTGAACAAGCTTGGCAACCAAGATTTCTTGACCCTGCCGAGCAGGGGACGTAAGGCGCGGGTATGACCACCCGCGCCTTTATTGCTGGATGCTCCGGCCTTGAGCTCACTCCCGACGAGGCTGCCTTCTTCCGGGAAGCGCAGCCCTGGGGCTTCATCCTGTTCCGCCGCAATGTGGGCAGCCCTGAGCAGGTGAGGGCGCTCTGCGCTTCCTTGAGGGATACGATCGGACGAACCGATGCCCCGATCCTCATCGATCAGGAGGGCGGCCGGGTTCAGCGCATGGGACCGCCGCATTGGTCGAAATACCCGTCCGGACGCACCTATGGGCAGCTGCACGCCAACGATCCTCTCGTCCAACGGGAGATCACCCGGCTCGGAGCGCGGCTGATCGCCCACGATCTGCGATCCGTCGGCGTGACCGTGGATTGCCTGCCCGTTCTCGACGTGCCGTCGCCGGGCGCTCACGACGTGATCGGCGACCGGGCCTATGGCAGGACGCCCGCTCAGGTGGCCGTGCTCGGCCGCGCTGCCGCCGAGGGCCTGCTGGCCGGCGGCGTGCTGCCGGTGGTCAAGCACATGCCGGGCCACGGCCGGGCTGGGGCCGACAGCCATCTGGCGCTCCCCGTGGTCGAGGCCTCCCGCGAGGAGCTGGAGCGGCACGATTTCGCGCCCTTCCGGATGCTCACCGACATGCCGCTCGCGATGACGGCCCACGTGGTCTACACGGCTCTCGACCCGGAGAACCCCGCCACCACCTCCCGCATCGTCATGGAGGAGATCATCCGCGACTATCTCGGCTATGACGGGCTGGTCATGACCGATGACCTCTCCATGCACGCCCTTTCAGGATCGTTCCGGGGGCGAACCGAAGCCGCCTTCGCGGCCGGCTGCGACATGGCCCTGCACTGCAATGGTCAAATGGAGGAGATGAGCGCAGTGGCCGAGGCCGCTCCCGTCCTGGAGGGCGATGCCCTGCGCCGCGCTAACGCTGCGTTAGCGCGCATCACCCACGATCCGGAGCCTCTGGATCCTGTGGATGCCCGGGCGCGGCTCGATTCTGCTCTTGCGATGATCGCGTAAAGCTAATGAAGCTTCGAACTCTGTGAGTTGAGTACGATCATGGCGAACCCCTTACCCTTCGAGGATGTTGAGCGCACCGAGCGGGCTGAAAGCGAGCCCGCTCTGCTCGTCGACGTGGACGGGTTCGAAGGGCCGCTCGATCTTCTGCTCGAACTGGCTCGTCGCCAGAAGGTCGACCTTCACCGGATCTCGATCCTGGCTCTGGCCGAGCAGTACATCACCTTCATCGAGGCGGCGCGACGCATGCGCCTGGAGCTTGCGGCCGATTACCTCGTGATGGCGGCGTGGCTGGCCTATCTCAAGTCCCGTCTCCTGCTGCCCGAGCCGCCTAAGGGCGAGGAGCCGAGCGCCGAGGATCTCGCCTCGGCCTTGGCCCTGCGCCTGCGCCGCCTGGAGGCCATCCGTGAGGCGGCGAAGAGGATGGGCGAGCGCGCCTGGCTCGGCCGCGACGTGTTTGCCCGCGGCGCCCCGGAGCCGGTCATCATCAACCGGGATTCTCACTACGAGGCGAGCCTCTACGATCTGCTCAAAGCCTATGCCCAGCAGCGGCAGATCCAGTTCAACGCCAGGGTTTCCCTGCACAAGCGCAATGTTTGGTCCCTGGTCGAGGCCCGCGAGGCCTTGGAGCGTCTGGTCGGTCACCTGAACGATTGGGTGACCCTCGACACCTATCTTGTGGAATACATGGTCGAGCCCGCCATGCGCCCGACCGTTCTGGCCTCGGCTCTCTCCGCCACCCTGGAGATGGTGCGCGAGGGCAAGCTCACGGTCCGCCAGGACGAGGCCTTCGCACCGGTCTGGGTCAAACCCGTCGCCGATCCGGCCGAGGCAGGAGTTTAGGATGCTGCCCGACATGCAGGACGAAGCCCCCGAGACCATGGACGACGTTGCCCCCGAGGTCAGTCACGTGCCCGACCATGGCGAGGCCATGCGCATCGCCGAGGCGCTTCTGTTCGCTGCCGCTGCGCCTTTGAGCGCCCAGGAACTGGGCGGCCGCCTGCCGGAAGGCGCCGATGTGGAGAAGATCCTTCAGGACCTCACCGAGCTTTATGCCCTGCGGGGCGTCAATCTCGTCAGGGTGGCCGGCAAATGGACGTTCCGCACGGCGAGCGATCTGTCCTTCGTGCTCGCCCGCGACGTGGTCGAGCAGCGCAGGCTCTCCCGCGCCGCCATGGAGACGCTGGCCATCATCGCCTATCACCAGCCGGTGACCCGGGCCGAGATCGAGGAGATCCGCGGTGTCGCCACCTCGAAGGGTACCATCGACACGCTCCTGGAGACGGGTTGGATCCGCCTGCGCGGCCGCAGGAAGGCGCCCGGGCGCCCGGTCACCTACGGCACGACGCCGGCCTTCCTGGAGCATTTCGGCCTCGACGCCATCGAGGATCTGCCGGGCCTCGAGGAGTTGAAGGGCGCGGGCTTCATCGAGGGTCGTGTTCCGTCCGACTTCTCGGTGCCGGTCCCGTCCGATGCCGATGCCCTGCGCGAGGATGAGGACCCTCTCGAGGACGATCTCCTGCAGCCTCTGGACATGCACCAGACCGAGGCCGGCGAGGAATGACCGACAGGCCCGCCGGCCTCGCCCGCGACCGGTTCCGTTTGCCCCGCTGGGGCCAGCGTGGCACAGCGGGCGCTTCGATCCCGGCCCAGCTGACTTTTGAGAACATCGTCCAGGTCTATGGCAGCCAGCGTGCCCTCGACGGGGTCTCGCTCACCATCGAGCCAGGGGAGATCGTCTGTCTGCTCGGCCATTCCGGCTGCGGGAAGACGACCCTGCTGCGCATTGCGGCTGGCGTGGAGGCTCCAACCTCCGGCCGGGTGCTCATGGACGGCATGGAGGCGAGCGGGCCCAAGACCTTTTTGGAGCCCGAGAAGCGCGGCATCGGGCTGATGTTCCAGGATTATGCCCTGTTCCCGCACATGACGATTCTGCAGAACATCATGTTCGGCCTAAAAGATCTCTCGGCCTCCGAGGCCGGGGTCGCGGCCCGCCGGGCCCTGTCCCGCGTCGGCCTGGAGCATTACGCCAACGAGTACCCGCACACCCTGTCGGGCGGCGAGCAGCAGCGGGTGGCGCTGGCCCGCTCCATCGCGCCCCGTCCCGGCGTGCTGCTCATGGACGAGCCCTTCTCCAACCTCGACCGGCGCATGCGCGATGCGATCCGCGACGAGACCGTCGCAATTCTGAGAGAAACCGGCGCTACGACCATTGTTGTGACCCACGACCCGGAGGAGGCGATGCGGATCGCCGACCGGATCGTTTTGATGCGGGCAGGCCGGATCATCCAGCAGGGCGAGGCCGAGGAGATCTACCGGCGGCCGGAAAACCTCTTCGCGGCCCGGTTCTTCTGCGACTTCAACGAGCTTGAGGGCGTGGTTCGCAATGGCCAGGTAAGTTGTCCGGTCGGCGTCTTTCCGGCGCCGCATCTGGCGGATGGCCCTGCCATCGTCTGCGTGCGTCCGCAGGGGGTGAGACTGCGGCCGGCGGGCTTCTGCCTGCCTGGACGGGTGGTCTCGCGCCGGTTCCTCGGGGAGGTCGATCTGGTCCATATCGACGTGCAGGGCGTCGACCGTCCGCTCCAGGCCCGTGTTCACGATCCTGTGGACGTGAAGGAAGGGCAGGATGTGGGCATCGATGTCGATACGAAGGATGTCCTTGTTTTCGCCGCGTCCGACGCATAGGTTGACGGCGAGTTCCTAATCTGAAACGCCGCGCCCTACGGGGCGCAGGAGGATTGCCATGGGTGGCACGAGTATTTGGCACTGGATCGTTGTAGGTCTGATCGTTGTCCTGCTGTTCGGACGCGGCAAGATCTCCGACATGATGGGCGATGTCGCAAAGGGCATCAAAGCCTTCAAGAAGGGGATGTCCGAGGACGACACTCCGGCAAAGCCGGTTCAGCCCTCCGAGCCGGTCCGGACCATCGATCATCAGAACGGCACGACCACCACGACCGTCACGACGGATCACAAGGTCGGCTAAGCTTTCGTCAGCCGCCGCTTCATGCGGTGGATTCAGTACGCGTGAGTACCTAAAGGCAGGTTCGAGGCCACGTCATGTTGGACATGAGCTGGGGTGAGATCATGGTGATCGGCGCCGTCGCGCTGATCGTGATCGGCCCGAAGGATCTGCCGAAGGCCCTGCGGACTGTTGGGCAGATGACCGCCAAGGTCCGCCGCATGGCGTCGGAGTTCCAGGGCCAGTTCAACGAGGCCATGCGGGAAGCCGAACTCGACGAGGTCAAGAAGCAGCTCCAGAGCGTGAACGAGTCCGTTCCATCGCTCAACACGAGCTTCAACCCGATCCAGACGATCCGGGATGAGCTGAAGACCTCCATCGAGGCGCCTGTTGCAACCCCGGAGAAAGCGCCCGAGCCTGCGAGCACTTCGGAGGATGCCCCGGAGATCGCTCAAGCGCCTTCCGACGCTTCGGTGCAGGCCGTGGTCGAGGGGCGGGAGCCGGCGCCCGCCGATCCGCTCGTCGACCTGCCGCTTCCGCCAGCCGTCGATCCGGCAACGGAGATCGCCGAGTCCCTGCGACGGGAAGCAGAATACGAAGCCCAGCAGGCTGCACTTGCTGCACAATTGTCAGAAAAACCGGACGCGAAAGTCGGATGACCACTGCCGTTGAACAGGACGAGGTCGAGGCTTCGCGCGCGCCTCTGATCGAGCATCTGACCGAACTGCGCTCGCGCCTCATCAAGGCGCTGGTCGCCTTCGTGGTGCTGTTCTTCGTCTGCTTTGCCGGCGCGAAATACATCTACAACGCCCTGGTCTGGCCTTACGTGCTCGCCGTCGGCTCGCCTGAGAAGGCCCATCTCGTCTATACCCACGGCCTGGAATATCTGTTCACCCAGATCCAGGTCGCAGCCTTCGGTGCGGGCTTCCTGGCCTTCCCGGTCATCGCCATTCAGATCTACAAGTTCGTGGCGCCGGGCCTCTACAAGAACGAGCGCCGAGCCTTCGTCCCGTACCTGTTTGCAACGCCGGTTCTCTTCACGATCGGCGCGGCCTGCGTCTACTTCATTGCCATGCCGCTGCTCATGCGCTTCTCCGTGGGCATGCAGCAGCTGGCGACGGACTCCAGCCCCTCCATCGAGTTCCTGCCGAAGGTCAGCGAGTACCTGTCGCTGATCATGACCTTGATCTTCGCCTTCGGCGTCTGCTTCCAGCTCCCGGTGATCCTGACCCTGTTGGCTCGGGCAGGGATCATCGATTCGCAGTTTCTGAAGGACAAACGCCGTTACGCCATCGTCATCGTGTTCGTGATTGCCGCGGTTCTCACCCCGCCCGACGTGATCAGCCAGTTCGCCCTTGCGGTCCCCACCTTGCTTCTTTACGAGGCATCCATCTTCTCTGTCCGTATGGTCGAGAAGAAGCGTGCGGAAGCCGAGGCCGCGCGCGCGGCAGAGGAGTAGGGCCTGCGGGCTCTAAACACCAGCCGCCACCCTCGGCACGAGTTGAAGGGGCGGCTTTGTCGAAAAGGCGGGCCGCCTGACGAAGCAGGTCCTCATCCCATGCACGACATCCGTTCCATCCGCGAGAATCCCGCGGCTTTCGACCAAGGCCTCCGGAACCGGGGCATGGAGCCCTTGTCCGCGCAGCTGATCGCCCTCGACGACCAGCGCAAGAGCGCCATCTCGGCCCTGCAGGCCGCTACCGAGCGCCGCAATGCCATGTCCAAGGAGATCGGCCAGGCCAAGGCCAAAAAGGACGAGGCGCGGGCGAGTGAGCTGATGGCCGAGGTGGGCCGGATCAAGGAGACGATGCCCGAGCTGGAAGAGGCCGAGCGCGTCGCCGAGAAGGCCCTGTTCGATGCGCTTGCCGCCATTCCCAACATCCCGAAGCCGGACGTGCCCGTTGGAGCCGACGAGCACGGCAACGTGGAGCGTCACCGGGTCGGCATGCCGCGCATGTCGAACAGCGCCAAGCAGCATTTCGAGATCGGCGAAGCCCTCGGCCTGATGGATTTCGAGACGGCCGCGAAACTCTCCGGTTCGCGCTTTGTCGTGCTCAAGGCTGGGCTCGCGCGCCTGGAGCGCGCACTCGGCCAGTTCATGATCGACCTGCACGTCAACGAGCATGGCTACACGGAAGTGAACCCGCCGCTGCTGGTGCGCGACGACGTCATGTTCGGCACGGCGCAGTTGCCGAAGTTCGAGGACGATCAGTTCTGGGCCTTCCCGGGCAATTCGCTCGAACAGGTCATGCAAGCTGCTCTCGAAGGCCAGCCACGCGATGCCGTCGCCAAGATGATCAAGGACACCCGCTACGGCATGATTCCGACCGCCGAGGTGACGCTCACGAATCTCGTGCGCGAGCAGATTCTCTCAGAGGAGGAACTGCCGCTGCGCTTCACCGCGCTCACCCCGAGCTTCCGCGCCGAGGCGGGCTCCGCCGGTCGCGATACGCGCGGCATGATCCGCCAGCATCAGTTCGTGAAATGCGAGCTCGTCTCGATCACCACGCCTGAGACTTCCGCCGACGAGCACGAGCGCATGCTGACCAGCGCCGAGAACGTGCTGAAGAAGCTGGAGTTGCCGTTCCGCACCATGACGCTCTGCACGGGAGACATGGGCTTCGCCTCGACCAAGACTTACGACATCGAGGTTTGGCTGCCGGGGCAGGGGGCTTATCGCGAGATTTCGAGCTGCTCGGTCTGCTCGGATTTCCAGGCCCGGCGCATGAACGCCCGCTACCGCGCCGCCGGCGAGAAGCAGCCGCGCTTCGTGCACACGCTCAACGGCTCAGGGCTTGCGGTCGGTCGCACCCTCGTGGCGGTGCTGGAGAACTACCAGAACGAGGACGGCAGCGTCACGATCCCGTCTGTGCTGCAATCCTATATGGGCGGTCTCACCCGTATCGAGCGTCAGGCTTAGAACATGCGCATTCTCTGCACCAACGACGACGGCATTCATGCACCGGGGCTGAAGACCCTAGAGGCCATCGCCCGCGCGCTGTCGGACGACGTGTGGGTCGTGGCGCCCGAGACGGATCAGAGCGGCGTCGCCCACTCGCTCTCGCTCAACGATCCGCTGCGCCTGCGCGAGATCTCCAGCCGGCACTTCGCCGTCAGGGGCACGCCGACGGATTGCGTGATCATGGGCGTGCGCCACCTCATGCAGGACGCCAAGCCCGATCTCGTGCTCTCCGGCGTGAATCGCGGGCAGAACGTGGCCGAGGACGTGACCTATTCCGGCACGGTGGCGGGCGCCATCGAGGGCACGATCCTCGGTGTTCCCTCCATCGCGCTCTCCCAGGCCTACGGCCCCACCACGCGCGATGCGCCGCGCTGGCAATGCGCCGAGCATCACGGCCCCAAGGTGGTGCGTAAGATCCTCGAAGCTGGTGTGGACAAGGGCATCTTGGTCAACGTGAACTTCCCGGATTGCGAGCCGGAGGACGTCGAGGGGACGGCTCTCGTCAATCAGGGCCAGCGCACGCAGGAGCTTCTGCGGCTCGACGAGCGCCGGGACGGGCGTGGCAACCCTTACTTCTGGATCGCCTTCGAGCGTCGTCCCTTCACGCCCGGCAACGGCACCGATCTCTGGGCCATCGCCAACCGGCGCATCGCCGTCACGCCATTGCGCATCGACATGACCGACGAGCCGACCCTCACCCGCTACGCGCAGGCCTTCGGCTGATGAGGGTACTGGCGCGATGAATCGTGATCTGCCGTACTTGCCAGAGGTGGATGATGCCCGTGGCGAGCAGGCGGCGATCGGGGCCGCGTCGTTCATCCTATCGTTGCGGGCGAAAGGCATCCGCGACACGGCCCTCCTGCGGGCCATGGAGTTGGTGCCGCGCGAGGTCTTCGCCCCGCGCCGCTTCACCGATCTCGCTCGTACCGACGTCGCCCTGCCTCTGCCCTGCGGCCAGACGATGACCGGCCCTGCGACCGTGGCCGCCATGCTGCTGGCGCTGGGCGTGCAGCCCGGCCAGCGCGTGCTGGAGGTCGGCACAGGCAGCGGCTACGTGACGGCGCTCCTGGCGCGGCTCGGGGCCGAGGTGACGAGCGTCGAGCGCTTCAACACCCTGGCGGCGGCGGCCGCCCAGCACCTCAAGATCGTAGAGGCGGGCAAGGTTCGTCTGGAGGTGGGCGACGGGCTTGCCACACGGGTGCGGGACCGGTTCGATCGTATTCTGCTGAATGGCGCGCGCCCTGAGCTTCCCGAAGCCCTGATGCCGCTCCTGGGACCTGGAGGGCGCCTCGTGGGAGCGCTGACCGTCGAGGGCATGCCTCGCCTCGTGAAGGTCGAGCGCGGTGCCGATGGGGAACTGACGCAGAGCCTTGGGACGCCACTGCGGATTTCGCCCCTCGTCACCGGCATTGCGGCGACTCTCTAGCGCATCGTGCGGAAAAGTGGAGTCCGGTTTTCCGCGTCAAGCGATGCGCCATAGAGGGAGGAGCATCGGATGGATTCAAAAAATTGCAGGCCACCTTTTGGTCCGATGCTCGCCCGAATCGAAATTTTTTTCGACAAGGTTACGGCTAAGTGCGAGCCATCAACCGTTGCTTAACCTGAACAGGCTTTTAATAGCCCCATCGAGTTGCGTTCGGTTGGGGTTGAGTGATGCGTTTGCGTGTGAGTTCTGGACATTGGGCTGCGGTGTCTCGGATCGCTCTGGTGGGTTTGATCGGCAGTGCGGCGGCCGCATGCAGCACCGATAGTGCGCGGTTTGCGGAGAACCCCTTCTCGAACCCCTTCGCCGCCAGCGAGCGCATGGACACCGGCGCCTCAGCCCCGTCGCAACCTCAGGCCTCCCCCTCGTACGCGGCCGCTCCGATGCCGACCGCTTCGGTCCAGGCTCAGGCCCTGCCGCCTGTACAGGCCCAGCCCCTGTCGCAGCCCACCCGCATCGCCTCGGCTCCCGCTCCTGTTCAGTCGCGCCCTGCGCCGGCCGTTCAGGCAGCCTCGTCCCAGCCCAAGTTCCGCCTCGTCGACACGTCTAAGGTGCCGGCCGCCACGACACCCGTCGCTGCCGCTGAGCCCGCCCGACGTGTTCGCCCCGGCATGACCGCGACCACAACCGCGCAGGCCCCGGCTCCCGCTGCTCCGGCCCCCGCAAAGTCGCCCCCGATACAGGTCGCGTCGGCCACGAATGAGCCTCTCGTCTCGGCTCCGAAGCCGCTCGTCTCCGCGCCGAAGCCGGTCGTCGAGCAGCCCAAGGTGGCGGCTCTCAGCCAGCCCGAGCCGGTGAAGACCATTGCTCCTGCGCCGGCGGCTCCGGCTCCGCAGCCGGAGGTCGCGAAGGCTCCCGCGCCGGAGCCCGAGGCGACCGCCAGCGTGTCGGGCGACTTCCGCTGGCCGGCCCGCGGCCGCGTCATCGCCGGGTTCGGCGCCAATGGCGGCAACGAGGGCATCAACATCGCCGTTCCCGAAGGCACCCCGGTGAAGGCAACGGAAGCCGGCACCGTGACCTACGCGGGCAGCGAGGTGAAGGGCTACGGCAACCTCGTCCTGATCAAGCACGAGAACGGCTACGTCTCGGCTTATGCCCACAACGGCTCGCTGAGCGTGAAGCGCGGCGAGCAGGTGAAGCGCGGTCAGGTGATCGCGACCTCCGGCCAGACCGGCAACGTGACCTCGCCGCAGCTGCACTTCGAGATCCGCAAGGGTGCGCAGCCCGTCGATCCGATGAAGTATCTCGGCGGCTGATCGCGCACAAAGCTTGCATCGGCTTCTAACTTCGAAGCCGATCAAATGAAGGGACGGTGGGCTCAGCCACCGTCCCTTTGTCGTTTCAACTCCCTTGAGAATAAATGATCCCTCATCCTGAGGAGGTCGCTTAAGCGACCGTCTCGAAGGAGGTTCCAGAGAGCTCTGGAGCCTCCTTCGAGACGCAGCCTCACGGCTGCTCCTCAGGATGAGGGCGAGGGGTAACCAGACCGCCCCTCTGGGCGAGGCGGGTTTACTTTCAGATCGCCTTCCCGAGACGCCCGGCCAAGTCCTGAATGAACTGCCAGGCGGTACGGCCCGAGCGGGCGCCGCGGGTCGTTGCCCACTCAAGGGCTTCCGCGCGGATCGCGTCGCGATCAGCCTGCAGGCCAAGATGATCGACATAGCCGAAGACCATGTCGAGATATTCGTCCTGGCTGCATTTGTGGAAGCCGAGCCACAGGCCGAAGCGGTCGGAGAGCGACACCTTCTCCTCGATGGCCTCGCCCGGATTGATGGCCGTCGAGCGCTCGTTCTCCATCATGTCCCGGGGCAGGAGGTGACGGCGGTTGGACGTGGCGTAGAAGATCACGTTGTCAGGCCGTCCTTCGATCCCGCCCTCCAGCACGGCCTTGAGCGACTTGTACGATGTGTCGTCCGCATCGAAGGACAGGTCGTCGCAGAACACGATGAAGCGGTGCGGATCGGCCCGCAGCAGCCCCATGAGGTCGGGCAGGGTCTCGATGTCCTCGCGATGAATCTCGATCAGCTTCAGGGGGCGGGAATCGGCGGGCCGCGTGTGGTTGATCTCCGCATGAACGGCCTTGACCAGGGACGACTTGCCCATGCCCCGGGCGCCCCAGAGCAGGGCATTGTTGGCCGGAAGCCCCCTGGCGAAGCGGCCGGTATTCTCCGCGAGCTGATCCCGCACCCGGTCGATGCCTCTCAGGAGGCTCATCTCGACCCGGTTCACCTTCGGCACGGGGGAGAGCCTGCGCCCGGCGGCCTGCCAGACGAAAGCGTCGGCAGTCGTCACATCCGCGTGAGCCATGCTGACGGGCGCAAACCGCTCCAGAGCGTCGGCGATGCGCGTCAAAAGCGCCAAGGATTCAGCGGAATTGAGGTCTATGGACATTATGATCAAGGCCATCCGGGGTGGGTGAGGGGATTGCTTAGCGCAGAAAGCGTCAATGGGTCCACCGAGAGGCCTTTGGAAACTCCAGCAACTTCATTGATTTCGGCGAGTCGATGGGTATAGTCCGCCACGCTTTGTATCCCGTCCGGCGCGGGTAGGCCCAAAAGGGCCTGCCACGCGCCTTTATCCATGGAGAGCCGCTTGTTCATTTCACCTGCCTACGCACAAGGGGCCCCCGCGGGGGGCGGAATGGAGATGATCCTTCAATTCGTCCCGTTCATCCTCATTTTCGTCATCATGTGGTTCCTGATCATTCGGCCCCAGCAGCGCCGGGTGAAGACCCACCAGGAGATGATCAAGAATGTGCGCCGCGGCGATACCATCGTCACCTCGGGCGGCATCATCGGCAAGGTCACCAAGGTAACCGAGGATTCGGCCGACATCGAGGTCGAGATTGCCGACGGCGTGAAGGTGAAGGTGGCCCGGGCCATGATCTCCGACGTCCGCTCCAAGAGCGAGCCGGTCAAGGCCTGATGAAGACGAGGCCGGCCCGCCGAGCGCGGATGGGCCGGTTCGCCGCAGCGCGCTGCGGCAGAGAGTGTGAAAGGTTGAGCTGACGATGCTGCGCTTCTCAAGATCGAAGATCATCGCCACGGTGGGGATCATCCTGATCGGCCTGCTCCTGGCGGTTCCGAGCATGATGTCCCGTGAGCAGCGTCAGGCTTATCTGAATGCCATTCCGGGCTGGGTGCCTTCCTGGCTCGTTCCATCCCGCGCCATCGTGCTGGGCCTCGACCTGCAGGGCGGGTCTCACGTTCTCCTCGAGGTCGACAACCAGGATCTGCTGCGCGGTCAGATTACCCTGTTGCGTGACGATGTCCGCCGCATTCTGCGCGACACCCGTGTATCGTCGCAGAACGGCATCCAGACGGTGCAGCGCGGGGTGCAGATCCGCGTGCCGGATGCCGCCGACCGCGACCGACTGCTGCCGCGCCTGCGGGAGCTGTCTCAGCCGACGGGCAATGCCATGCTGGGACAGACCGGCGGCAACACCATCGAGATCAACACCAATCCGGACGGCGTGATCACGCTGACGTACACGGAAGCCGGCATCAGCGAGCGTGTCCGCCGCGCCGTAGATCAATCCATCGAAGTCGTTCGGCGTCGTATCGACGCGACCGGCACCACGGAGCCCAGCATCCAGCGCCAGGGCGCCGACCGCGTGCTCGTCCAGGTTCCAGGCCTTCAGGATCCGCAGCAGCTCAAGGCGCTGCTCGGCGAAACCGGCAACCTTGAGTTTCGCCTCCTTGCTCAGCAGGGTGCAACTGATGTCGACCTGCTTCCCATGGACGATCAAGGCGGCCAGCGCGTTCCGGTCGAGCGCCGGGTCATCGCCGAGGGCGGCGATCTGACGGACGCCCAGCCCGCCTTCGACACCCAGACCAACCAGCCCATCGTCAATTTCCGCTTCAACATCCGCGGCGCGCAGCGCTTCGGTCAGGCGACAACGGAAAACCTCGGGCGCCAGCTCGCCATCGTGCTGGACAACCGGGTGATCTCCGCACCGACGATCCAGTCGCCCATCACCGGCGGCTCTGGTCAGATCTCGGGCAGCTTCACGGTCGAGCAGGTCAACAACCTCGCGGTGCTGCTCCGCTCCGGCGCCCTGCCGGCCAAGCTGACCATCGTCGAGGAGCGCACCGTCGGCCCAGGTCTCGGACGCGACTCCATCGAGGCCGGCAAGATGGCCACCTATGTGGCGGCCATCTTCGTGATCATCTTCATGTTCGCCACCTACGGCCTGTTCGGACTGTTTGCGAACATTGCGCTCCTCGTCCATGTGGGTCTCATCTTCGGCCTCATGTCGGTACTGGAAGCGACGCTGACCCTGCCGGGCATCGCCGGTATCGTGCTCACCATCGGCACCGCGGTCGATTCCAACGTGCTGATCTACGAGCGCATCCGCGAGGAGGTGCGGTCGGGCCGGTCCATCGTGTCGGGCATTCAGGCAGGCTTCGACCGGGCGTTTGCCACCATCGTCGACTCCAACAGCACCATGGCCATTGCGGCGGTGATCCTGTTCTTCCTCGGCTCCGGCCCCGTGCGCGGCTTCGCCGTCGTGTTCATTCTCGGCATCCTGACGACGGTTCTCACCGCCGTGACCCTGACGCGCATGATGATCGCGCTCTGGTATCACTGGATGCGTCCCAAAGCTCTTCCGTTTTAAGGAGTGCGTATCGTGCGCCTCGTTCGCCTCTGGCCCGAAAACTCCCATTTCGACTTCATGCGCTTCAGGCGCTGGTCGTTCCCGCTGTCGGCTGTCATCTCTATCCTGACCGCCCTGATGCTCGTGACCATCGGATTGAACTTCGGCATCGATTTTCGGGGCGGCACGCTCATGGAAATCCAGGCCAAGTCCGGCCAGGCGAACGTCGCTCAGATCCGCCAGACCGCCGAAGGCTTCGGCTTTGGCGATGTCGAGGTGCAGGAGTTCGGCACCGCCGGCGAGGTATCGCTGCGCTTCCCGATCCAGCCCGGCGGAGAGGCTGGACAGACGGCCGTGGTGCAGAAGGCGCGCGATACGTTCAGCGCCGAGTACGACTTCCGCCGCGTCGAGACCGTGGGACCGCGCGTTTCGGGCGAACTCGTGCAGTCCGGCACCATCGGCGTGGTGCTCTCGGTCATCGCCGTTCTGTTCTATCTCTGGTTCCGCTTCGAGCGGGAGCTGGCGATGGCGTCCATCATCGGCACGCTCCATGACATCGTGCTCACCATCGGCTTCTTCGTCATCACCCGCCACGAATTCAACATGACCTCCATCGCGGCGATCCTCACCATCGTGGGCTATTCGCTCAACGAGACCGTGGTGGTGTTCGACCGCACCCGCGAGCTGATGCGCCGCTACAAGACCATGCCGGCCGAGGAGCTGTTGAACCTGTCGATCAACAACACCATGTCCCGCACGATCATGACGGCGACCACGACCGCGCTTTCGCTGCTGGCTCTGGTGCTGTTCGGCGGTCAGGCGATCCAGGGCTTTGCCCAGGTCATGCTCTTCGGCGTTGTCATCTGCACCTATTCGGCCATCTGCATTTCGACCCCCATGCTGATCTATATCGGCCTGCGCGGCTCGGAAGCCGCGAAGGTTCCGGAGGGCAGGGCCGCAGCCGCGGAGTAAGCTCATGAACACCGGCCGCCTCTATGACGGGTTCCTCCCGGGGCGCTACCAGTTCGATGCCTACGGCAATGGCGGCTTTCGCTTCGCGGACATGTCCCATCGCGGCTCCCTGCTCGCGCTGCCTTCGGGAATCAGGGCTTGGCCGGTCGCGTCCATGGCAGATCTGACGGACGAGGTGCTCGATCCTGTCTTCGCCGAGGGCGATGCTCTCGAACTCCTGCTGTTCGGCACGGGAGCCGACATCGCGGCGCTGCCAGTTGCGTTCCGGACGCGATTTCGCGAGGCGGGGATCGGGCTCGATGTAATGCAGACCGGTGCGGCCGCGCGGACCTACAACATCCTGCTCGCCGAGAACCGTAAGGTCGGTGCCGCCCTGATCGCCGTCCCTTAACATGGCTGAAGCGATTTCCAACTTCGCGCATTGCGAAGCCCTCGTGCGCGAGGCTGATCCGGACCGCTACTGGGCGAGCCTCTTCGCGCCGGCCGACAAGCGGCCACATCTCTACGCGCTCTACGCCTTCAACTTCGAGATTGCCCGAGTCCGCGAGGCGGTGCGCGAAGCGCTCGTCGGCGAGATCCGCCTGCAATGGTGGCGCGATGCCCTGCAGGGCGAGGCGCGGGGCGATGTGCGGGCCAATCCCGTGGCGGCTGCGCTCGACGATACCATCGTCCAGTTCCGCCTGCCGCGCCAGTCGCTGGTCGACCTGATCGATGCCCGGATCTTCGATCTCTACGAAGACCCCATGCCGAGCCTCAACGACCTGGAAGGCTATTGCGGCGAGACCTCGTCGAGCCTGATCCAGCTCTCGAGCCTCATCCTGTCGGACGGCACGAATCCGGGTACGGCCGACGCCGCCGGACATGCGGGCGTCGCCTATGCCATCGCAGGACTGCTGCGCGCCTTTCCGCATCATGCGCGGCAGGGACAGGTCTATGTGCCCGCCGATATTCTGGCGAAGCATGGCGTGGTGCGCGAGGACATCGTGACGGGGCGCGGCGGTCCGGGGCTCAAGAGCGCACTCGCCGATATGCGTGCCGTCGCCCGCCACCATCTCGAACAGGTGCGCAAGCTGCGTACGACCATTCCCGATGTCGCGAAGCCGGCGTTCCAGCCAATGGCGCTGGTCGAGCCTTATCTCAAGGCTATGGAGCGAGGAGATTACGACCCGTTCCACACGCCTGTAGACCTGCCGCAATGGCGGCGCATCTGGGCGCTCTGGCGCGGGCCGTTTTAAACAGCCCACTCTCCTGGTGTCATCCCGGACGGAGCGCAGCGAAGATCCGGGATCGTAAGCAGAATTGGGCGCCGGCAGCGCTCTCCCCACAAGGAGGGAGGGGAACGGTGCCACTCTCGTCCCACGATCCCGGCTCACGGCCCTACCGCGTCCGGGATGACAGTGGTGAATTACTCTGCGGCCACCGGCAGTGCGCCACCAGCCATCCACGCAGCCAGATCAGCCCTTGCCCGATCCGTGAGCGCCTTCTTCCTGGCAACTGCCTTGGCCGGCCCGCGCAGGCGCTTGCCGTCTTCGGACTTGGGCGCCTGCGCCAGCGGCGGAAAGAGGCCGAAATTGACGTTCATCGGCTGGAAGGAGCGCGGCCCCTCGTCGATGGTCTCGATATGCCCGCCGGTGATGTGGTTGATGAGGGCGCCGAGCGCCGTGGTGTGGGGCAGCGGCTGGATCGGACAGCCCAGTCGCTCGGCAGCCGCGAAGCGGCCGGTCATCAGGCCGACGGCCGCGCTCTCCACATAACCCTCGCAGCCGGTGATCTGGCCGGCGAAGCGAAGGCGCGGCATCGCCTTCAGGCGGAGCGTCGGGTCCAGGAGCTTCGGCGAGTTGAGATAGGTGTTGCGGTGAATGCCGCCGAGGCGGGCGAACTCCGCGTTCTCAAGGCCCGGGATCATGCGCAGGATCGCTGTCTGGGCGCCGTATTTCAGCTTGGTCTGGAAGCCCACCATGTTGAACAGGGTGCCGAGCGCATTGTCCTGGCGCAGCTGCACGATGGCATAGGGCTTCTTGTCGGGGTTGCGCGGATCGGTGAGGCCCACCGGCTTCATCGGGCCATGGCGCAGGGTCTCGCGGCCGCGCTCGGCCATGACCTCGATAGGCAGGCAGCCGTCGAAATAGGGGGTGTTGGCCTCCCACTCCTTGAACTCGGTCTTGTCGCCGGCGATCAGCGCATCGATGAAAGCATCGTACTGCTCCCGGGTCATGGGGCAGTTGATGTAGTCCTTGCCGGTGCCCCCGGGTCCGACCTTGTCATAGCGCGACTGGAACCAGGCGACGTCCATGTTGATGGACTCGCGGTACACGATGGGCGCGATGGCGTCGAAGAAGGCCAGCGACGTCTCGCCCGTAAGCTCAAGAATGGCCTCCGCCAGGGGCGGCGAGGTGAGGGGGCCGGTGGCGATGATCACCGAGGACCATTCCTCCGGCGGCAAGCCTGCAATCTCGCCCCGCTCGATGGTGATGAGGGGATGGGACTCGAGTGCCGCCGTCACGGCATGGGAAAACCCGTCGCGATCAACCGCCAAGGCGCCGCCGGCAGGCACCTGATTGGCATCTCCCTTGGCCATGATAAGGGAGCCGAGGCTGCGCATCTCCTGATGCAGCAGGCCCACCGCGTTGGTCTCGGCGTCATCCGAGCGGAAGGAGTTGGAGCAGACGAGCTCGGCAAGGCCCTCCGTCTTGTGCGCGTCGGTGCCGCGGACGGGGCGCATCTCGTGAAGCACGACAGGCACACCGGCTTGGGCGATCTGCCAGGCTGCTTCGGAACCGGCGAGGCCGCCGCCGATGACGTGGATGGGATCGAGTTTGCTCATGGGCTTGAAGTAGCGAGCGCCGGTTGGGCAATCAACCATTATCTCACAAGGGAAAACCAAGCGCATAAGCCAAGTTATGACAAAAAAGGGCGCGGCCGCAGAACGGCCACGCCTGCCCGGCATTCCTCTCACGCGAGGAGTGGGAGTTCTTCTTAGAAGATGATGAAGCAATCCGCCGACAGAGCGGTACCAGCCTTCAGCTGCGCGAACTGGATCGCGGCACCGGCGCCGTTGCCATCGGCATCGTAAGACAGGGCACCCGTCGCCTTGTCGTAGACGAGATGATCATCAGCGTCCTTGGCGCTCTTGCCGATGCAGAAGTTGGACGACGCAAGGGTGCCGCGATCCTTGGCGCCTGGATCCACAGGGAGCTTCGACCCGACCTCGAGAGCTTCGAAGACATACGCATTGAGCATGATCTTCTCGCCGATCCTGCTGTTGAAGTCGGTGATGCGATCAACGCCGGCAACATCGAGGTCGCTGCTGAAGACAAAGGTGTCGACGCCGGCACCGCCCCTGAGAAGGTCAGCGCCTGCTCCGCCGCTCAGAAGGTCCTTGCCGGCGCCTCCGTTCAGGACGTCGCGTCCGCCACCTCCGGACAGGTGGTCGTCGTCTTTGGTGCCGGTGATCCTGTCGTCGGCAGCGTTGGCCTTGAAGTAAAAGCCTTCGCCATCGAACTTGATGTCGAACGGCTCGTAACCTTTGGTGCTGAACTTCTTGTAGGACATGGTCCTCTCCTTGAAGATGTAGGTTCTTACTTTCTGCAACAGAGTATCGGCTGCGAAAGCAGTGGCGAAATAAAGTTGCAAAATGTTCAATCAAGGGGGCCAATCCCGCAAAGATGGGGCACGCATGGTCAAGCTGTTCTGTCTGTGCGAAATGTCACCAGGGCAGACTGCCGACCCTGCGTAGGCTGTCCCTGCAATGCCGGCCTCAGTCTAGGAAACTTGGATATGACTTCTCACCGTCCCGTGGTTCTCATAACAGGCGGAAGCCGCGGCATAGGGGCTGCGGTGGCGCAGCTCGCGGCCGAGCGCGGCTATGATGTCGCCATCACTTATCGCGCGGAGCATGGGGCCGCCGAGCAGGTCCTTGCCGCATGCCGCAGGGCTGGGGCAAAAGCGGTGGCCTGCCGTGGCGACGTGGCTGTCGAAGCCGACGTCATCCGCTTGTTCGATGAGGCTGAGGAGGATCTGGGACCGATCTCGCATGTGGTCAACAATGCAGGCATTACCGGCAAATCCGGCAAGCTGGCGCAGACCTCCGCCGAGACGATCCAGGCCTGCATGGACATCAATGTCCTGGGCGCCCTGTGGGTGGCACGCGAGGCTGCGCGCCGGCTGCCGAAGAGCCCCGGTGCCAGGACCATCGTCAACATCTCGTCTGTTGCAGCCACCCTCGGCAGCCCCAACGAGTATGTCTGGTATGCGGCCTCGAAGGGCGCCATCGACTCCCTGACGCTCGGGATGGCCAAGGAGCTGGCGCCCGAAGGCATCCGGGTCAATGCGGTTTCGCCCGGTATGACGAAGACCGAGATCCATGAGCGCAGCACCCAGGATGCCGGCCGTTTGGAGCGGCTGAGGCCGAATATTCCACTCGGTCGGATTGGCGAGCCGGAGGAGATTGCCGAAGCGGTGCTGTTCCTGATGTCCGACGCTGCGGCCTATATCACGGGTGCCAACATCCCCGTTTCCGGCGGGCGCTGAGGACCTCCAGACAAGCAAACGCCCGCCAGAGGGGCGGGCGAGGGCCTTATGCTGCGATGCAGCAGAAATTTACGCGACAGCGTGCTCGCGAGCGATGCTCTCGATCTGGAAGCGGGAGATGCCGAGATCGTCGAGCTCGCGGTCCGAGAGCAGGGAAAGCTCACGGACGGTCTCACGATAACGCATATAGGCGCGGACTTTAGACAGAATGTAGGACACGAACATGGGAAGCTCCTCGTCAGTTACCGGCCCCTGTGGCCGGTGGCCTTTGTTCTTGCGTGTGCAGTGCGGATATAAGTGTGTGCAGTGCCGAAGAGGAGTGGTAATAATGTAGGGCTGTTATGCTTTAGTAGCATAACGGACTAACGCCAAGTTAATGGGGGTGCTCACCGGGCATGCCTTCTCTCTAGGGCGGTCTCGCATCGGCCAGGATCCATGTAGCCTCGCTTTCGCTGATCCTCGACAGGAAGGCGAGATTTAGAATCAGCATTGGACGTTGCGATAAATTGAAATGCGCCGATGTAGCATTTTGAATAAACGTTCATCTTAAGTCATACATTAACGAGCGAGTGCATTTACTTAATGAGTGTTGGAACAGTCTCCTAAGGTCTGCGTTCATACCGCACCTTTACAGTAATGGAGATGGTTCCGTGAAGAAAATAGCACTTGGAGCCGCCCTTCTCTTGTTGAGTAGCGCGGCCTATGCCCAGACGTCGACCCAGACCAATACCAGCACGGCATCCCAATCGCAGTCGTCGGACTCGAACAACCTGCTGCGCAACCAGTCCGGGGTCGGCAATCGTACCGAAACCACCGGGGCAGCCCGCAGCGAGTCGTCAGGCCAGGCCAGCATCCGCACCCGGAATGAGGGCAGCACCCGTGTCGGCGTCGGCATCGAGACCCGTGAGCGGTCTGGCGTGTCCGTTCGCTCCCGCACGGTGCGCGAAGTCGAGGAGCCGAGCGTCTCCGTCACCCGTCGCCGTACCGTGACCGCCATCGAGGAGCCAGACACCGAGGTGCACCGTACGGTGGTCAAGAAGAAGCCCACCAAGAAGGTTGCGGTTAAGAAGACCAAGAAGACCAAGAAAGTCGTTTCGAAGAAGCGTCGCTATCAGGTTGTCGACGAGCCGGTGGAGGTCCGTCGTCGGACCGTGCGCCGCTACGAGGAAATCAATGAGCCGAGCGTTTCCGTCAACCGCCGCACGACGATCCGTCGGACGCAGGATACCTCGCCGAGCGTCGGCGTGTCGGTGGAGCAGCGCCGCTCCAATGACGTGAATGTCTCGACCACCCGGACCCGTTCGAGCGCTCCGGAGACGACCGGCAGTGTTTCGACCCGCAGCCGTACGGATGTGAACAGCAACACGAGCGGCAACACGTCCGGTTCTGGCAGCAATTCCAAGACCATTCGCCCGCAGCAGGGCGGTTCCTCCTCCGGGAGCAACACCAGCACCAGCGAGTAACTTGGCCGCCAAGCTGTAACAAAGAGGGCCGGATGATCGGCCCTCTTTTGCTATTCGGGTGGTCGCTCTGCGCACGACGTGTTGCTCAAGAAGTTTGATTGTCGCAACAAAGAATAATCTGGAAGCAGATGTGACTGATAAGAAGATAATCATTGTGTTGGTGATGAATTAAACTGCGACGTATTTCTGATTTAGTATAATCTTTGGAACCGTTCTTTGAGATGTTTTTTATATACCAAACTGTACTGGAGTAGATCGATGAGGAAAGCTCTTGTTGCAATAAGCGCGGCCCTTCTGGCTGCGACCTCGTTCACTGGTGTTGCCGACGCCCGGCCCGGAAAGGGCAAGGGCCATGCCTATGGACATCAGAAAAGCCACAAGGCTCAGCGCTACGTCGTGCAGCGGCGTAACAATAATAACGCGGCCATTGCCGCCGGTGTGACGGGGGCCATCCTTGGTGGCGCGCTCGCTGCGACGGCCCGCCCGGCCTACCGCACTTATGAGCGGCCTGCCTACAGGACTTACGAAGCTCCCCGGCGTACCTATTACCGCGAAGAGTACTACGATAGTTACGACTACTGATCGGCCGGTCCAAGGGCGCCTTCGGGCGCCCTTCTTCTTGGCCTTACCGGCGCAGATTTCCTACAGCGATTACGGCTCGCAAGGGGCCGTAATCGGTCTGTTTCCTCACGTCGATCTGCAAGCGTGCGCCCGACTGAATGCGTGACGAATTCGACCCATTGAGTAGCCCTGAGCCGGCGAGAGCATCGGAACGGACGCTGCCGCTGATCCGCACGCAGGTGTCCGAGGCTTGAAGCACGGCAAAGCCAGGCGGGCAGGGAGATCCCGCCAGCGCTTGGCCCGTCAAGGCCAAGCCGATCAGGGAAACGGCGATGAGGAGGTGCTTCATGGCAAAGCGGAGCTTAGCGTCTCCGCTTCAGGAGGCAAGGCAGGAATGCGGATGTCTTCAGAGCCCGCCCGATCCGCTCCGGCGGCCATAATGCTCTGCCACGTCAGGACGGTCGACCTCCACGTGGAACTGCTCGGCCTTCGGGCTGTAATCCTGAATGGCCCCAATGCCATAGCGGTAGGCCAGTTCACCGCCGAGCCAGCCGCTGAACAGCAGCAGGGCCGTCTGGATTCCGGACAGCCAGATGCCCCAGCCCTGAACCCCGGCAGCCGGATCGCCCAGACGCACACCCACATTCACGAGGGCAAGGGCTACAACAATCAGGTTGGCTACCATGTGAGCCCATGAGACCCAGAGATTGCGTACCCGGTCGATGGTCACGAAGTCGATCATGCCGGGAATCGCGGCCACCAGGGCGGTGACGATCCCGGCAATGAGAAGCCAATAAGAGGCTTCAGCCCAAAAGGGGGTCTGAGTTGCCAGGAAGACGATGTCGGTTCCCAAGGCTCCGATCAGGAAGGCCACCGGGAAGACGATCAGCATGTGATGGAGCGGATGGCCGGCAATGGCTGCCGTGCTCTGCACCCCATGACGATGATACCGACCCATGACAAAGCTCCCCCATCATGCTTGGCTTGAGGAAAATGCTTCGGCCTATCCTTCGTTCCGATTCCGGGTCATCCGTCGCACTGTTTGGCGCTGGACATTCGCCCGACGATAGAGGATAGCGTAGCCCCGCATTCCGCAGGGGAATGTCCTGCGGGACCCATCTCTGCGGCAGTCTCGCCAACCGCATGACAGCTGCTGCTCCGATGGTTCTTGATCCCGCTACCCTTACCGTCGCCTTCATCCTGCTGTCGGCCGTGCTCGGAACGCTGCTGATCTTCTCATGGACGTTGAATCGCAAGCTGAAGGCCCTGGCTTGCTGGGGAATCGCTTTCTGGCTGATCGCGACCGGCATCGGCTGGGCTAATCTGGGGAAGGGGCCGCCAAGTTATTGGGTCCTCCTGCTGGCCAACGCACTCGGTATCCTGTCCTACGGCGCCCTTTATGTCGGCTGCCGGATCTTCAACGGACGTCGTGTGATTCTGCTTCACGGAGGCATCGGGGCCGCTGTCTGGATCTGTGCCTTTCCGTTCATCTACGACTCGCAAGGGTACCGGCTCATCCTGGCCTCGCTGGTGACAGGGATGTATTCAGCCTTGTCTGCCTGGGAACTGGGACGACACGCGGCGCACACGCTTGCCTCGCAGCGTGTGGCGGTCGTCCTCCTGTCCGGCCTTGCGGTGTTCAACCTCTTCCGTGGGCTGCTCGGCGTCTCCCTTACGTCGGTTCCGTGGATCGATACCTTTGCCCGACGCTGGTCCTCGGAAATGGCTCTCTTCCTCGTGGTGGTGGGGCCGACCCTCGCCTTCATGTTCCTCTTCATGGCTAAGGAGCGCCTGAAGCTCGAGTACAAGCAGGCAGCTCTCGTCGACGATCTGACGGGAATTCCCAACCGGCGGGCGTTCCTTCAGGCCGCGTCCAGGCTGCTCAATCGGCTGAACGGCCAGCCAGCCAGTTGCCTTCTGTTCGATCTCGACAACTTCAAGGCCATCAATGATCGTCATGGCCATGCCGCTGGCGACCGCATTCTCAGCGTCTTCGCCCGCACGCTCTCCGATCACCTGCCGAAGGGGACCTTCGGCAGGTTCGGAGGAGAGGAATTCGCCGCGATCCTCCCCATAGGGGCGCAAGACGCTGCCATCCTGGCGGAGAAGATCCGCCACGCCTTTGCCGATGCCGGGGGGACAGCCCTCGGGAAAACCGACGAGGTGACCGTCAGCATCGGCTGCGCAACGATACCCCGCGCTCAAGCCGAGGATCTGCTGCGGCATGCCGACCAAGCTCTCTACCGCGCGAAGGAAAGCGGCCGGAACCTCGTCGTGGTGGCGTGAGCCGGCTCTTTCGTTTGGCTTCAGATCACGAAGAACTCGTGGTGGTTTAAAGCGAGACCCTTCTTGAACTGTGCGAACTCCATCGCCTTCCGGGGGCCCGAGCCGTCGGGATCGTAGGACAGGATGCCGGTCTTCCTGTTGTAGTTGATGTAGTCGTCCGAATCCTTGGGTCGGTTGCCCCCGTTGAAGAAGTCGGCATCCAGCTTGTGCGGCTTGCTGGCGCTGCCGGGACCGAGTTTCCGGAAGATGGCGTTGTCGAGCCAGATCGAGTCGGCGCGCACGGAATAGTCCACGACAGTGTCGAAGGCCACGCGCCGGTCACTGACGGACGTTCCCAGCTTCGTATTGAAGACGAAAATGTCCCGGCCGGCTTCGCCGAAGAGGGTGTCGTTGCCGAGACCGCCATAGAGCCGATCGTTGCCGCTCCCGCCGACGACCATATCCTTGCCGTCGCCGCCGAAGAGTCTGTCGTTGCCGAGATCTCCATGGACGTGGTCATTGCCCCCCAGGCCTCGGATCGTATCGTTGCCGGATCGTCCGTTCAGGTCGTCGTCCTGACTCGTGCCCCGGCGATAATTGGAGGCCGCGTTGCCTATCCATCGATGAACTGAGGTCGAGATCGCTCCCGAGCTGAACTCGGAGACGATGTTGCCGGAGACGAAGATCATTGTGGGGCCACCCTGAGCGTTGGTCGGCTCCTCGCGGATCCCGTAGCGTGCGTCGGTCGCGCCGTGGGCGAAGATGTGATTGTTGATGATCCTCGTATCGACCGAATAGTAGGTTTGCTGAGAGAACTCGGTATCCAGCCTTAGACGAATGTTGACCTCATCATAACGGCCGTCGAATTCCTGCGAGTTGTCGTGGATGCGGCTTCCGGCGAGGGTCACGGACTTTGCGCCCTCGATCCTCACCCCTTGATTGTCGTTGCCGTAGACATCGACGCCCGTGATATTGATCCGTTCCGACAGCTTGACGAGAATTCCTTCCTTGCCGTTGTGATGGTACGAGCCGCCGATGATCTGAATGTCGGACACCCAGGGAATCGTCGTTTCGCCAGCGGGCAGGATGTTTCCTCTTTGAATGGTGATGCCAGCGCCTCCCGCTAATGCACCGTTGAACATGTAGCGGAGGCCGTTGTGGTGAGCCTCGTTGTTCTGCAGGATGAGGTTTCTCGTCTCGTTCTGGATGTTGAAGCCATGACGGTCGTTCTCGTACGCGACGTTGTTGCTGTACACGCCTCCATGGACCGCATCGGCCACGAAACCGTCGAGCCCGTTGTGATGGGAGACCGAGTTCCGGATCACCATATTGTAGGTGATCTCATGCGGATTGATCCCGTAGGCCGTGCAATTCCTCACCTCGACGCCGTCAACAGTGATGTTGGACTGTACGCGGCCGGAGCCGTCTTCCTTGACGCCGCAGATGAAGCCTGCCTGATGATCGGTGTTGTTGCTGCGATTGCCGTCGATGACGAGGTTCGAGACGGTGACCTTGTCGACCGTTTCAACCTTCGTGCGCACGATGCCGTTGATCCTGGCATTGAAGTTGTCTTCAAGCTTGATGACCGTTTCTCGTGTTCCTGACCCTGTGAGTTCGACGCCGGACGGAAGCTCGATGGCTCCCTTGGAAGGATTGCTCTTGTCTCCAGTGACCACCCAAGTGCCTGCCGCGAGTTGAACCTTCACCTGGGCTTTGGCGGGATCGCTCAAATAGAGTTGATGGGCTTGCTCGATGGCAGCTCGGATATTCGCGGTATTGGTCGCTGCATTGCCGGTCAGGTTGCTAACAAAGATTGTGGTCATTGGCAGTGTCCTTGCGAATTCGAGATGCACGGGTGTTCAGTGTGGGTTCACTGGCACCGGAGCGCCTCTTCGCATCTCAAGCGTGTCAATCGACGGTTCTATGTATTGCCGCCTGACCAACGTGCCGGGCTATGGCGTGTTACTGATCAAGCGTACGCGGACAAAGAATGATGAACCAATGGAGCCTCATGGATAAGGCAATTCATAAAAAGGAATGAATGGATATTATTGATTGTAGAATGTCATTAGGGGTAATTAAAAGGTCTTTAATGGAATATATACTTATACTCCTGGGAGTAATCATGCTTCTTGTTGTGCAGAAGCATGATTGGCATGTGGAAGCCTCTCACTGTCGACCGGTCATCCCATGAATGATTGACGAATATGCCCGACTTATTTGCGGAGGCAATCTTTCTCATGGGAGATTAAGGGCGAAAGGCTTCTCGTCTTGAGCTCAGGTTCTAGAAAAGAGAGCCGTGTCGATGGCCCTGTCCCGCTTAATGGTCCCTTGAGATTATTTCGTTGATATCGTTCTCATTGAAAACAGAAAAGCGATCGAAAAGATTGCGTCTGATGATGGGAAACTTGCTTATTACTCTGCGTTAAGCTCTCCTCTGGCAGATTGGGCGACGATTTTCGGGGCAGCCATTGGCGGGGGCAGGTGTGACAGACGAGGAAATTGAGGCCGTTGCAGAGGAACTGGCCAAAGCGGGCGGCGTCTCATGGTACCCGGGGCGCACGCGCGGAGCGCTCCTGAGGCCGGTCAGCGAACGTTACCGCGACCGAGCGAAGCTGGCGATTGCTGCACTCGATCGGGTCAGGGCCGGACATGACGCGGCTCCGGCACTAGCCCACCCGCAGACAGAGACCGCTCCCCGTCCGCCCGACCAGATCCAGGTGGGCGGCATTGTGGTTTACCGTCCCCCTGGCGATCAGAGGGCCATCACATGCCGGATCGAGCGGATCGAGGAGGGCCGCGCCTATCTTGTGCCCGTACCCCGTCCGGATGTCGGTTGGGTATCTTTGGACAACCTTCATCCGATCGGAGATGAGGCTGCTACGAAAAGCGAATAGGGAGAGGGACCGTAAGGTCTCTTCACTTCGCTGGCAAAACCCGTTAGCAGTTTCCATCCTTTCCGTGTGGGGTGGATGGTCTGACATGCGTTGCTTCTTCCACCTCGTGAGCAATCATGACGAGATTATCGATAATGCAGGCATCGAGGTTCAGGACCTTGAGAGCGCCAAGGCACAGGCTCAGACTGCCATTGAGGAACTGAGAGCCGAGATCGGCACCGAGGCTCATGACTGGTCGGGATGGCGGCTCGAAATCGTCTGCCCTCTCGGAACCCTTCTCCATTCTGTGCAGCTGACGCAAAGCATCCACTGAACCACCACGCCGACGCAGCAGGCTTAAAGCTGAAGATTAAGCTTACATGCTGCTGCTCTCAAGCGAACAGTCTACTGCGAAACTTTGCCCTGCAGTGGGTTTGCCTTACACACTACGAGTATCGATGTAACGTATATTGTCGCGAATTGTAAAAACAACTGTCTAATTAACCCTTGGTTGTGGAACTAATTTCCTGAGACATGAGTCTATTCATGCGAGCCCCATAAGGGGTAACTCCGATGGAGTAGGCAAATGGTTGCGCGTGGACATTCTGTCAGCTTTTACCGCGAGGCTTCAGTGATTGGCGCGGCAGTTCTCCTCGTTACGGTACTGGCCTGGGATCCGGCTTCAGCCCGCGATCAAAGCGGGCAATCCGACGGCATCGGTGCCGGCGTCGGCGTGAGCGTCGGCGGTGAAAGCGGCATCTCGGCAGGCCTTGGAGCCAGCATCGGCGGCGACAGCGGCATCGGCGCTGGTTTGGGCGCGAATGTCGGAGGCTCAGGCGGCATCTCGGCCGGCGGCGGAGCCAATGTCGGCGGATCGAATGGCGTGTCGGCGGGGGCTGGCGCCAATGTGGGCGGCTCCACGGGAGTTTCGGCCGGAGCCGGCGCCAACGTGGGCGGTTCCTCCGGTGTGAGCGCGGGGGCAGGCGCCAATATCGGCGGATCGAGCGGGGTCAATGCGGGGCTCGGCGCCAGCATTGGCGGCTCCGACGGGGTTTCTGCCGGTGCAGGCACGAGCATCGGCGGATCCGGTGGGGTGACGGCCGGAGTCGGAGCCGGAGTCGGCGGCTCCAACGGAGTCGATGTAGGCGTCGGTGTAGGTATCGGTAATGGAGGCACTTCCGGCGGCGGGATTGGTGGTCCTGCCAATCCGGGGCGTCCTGGCAGCGCGCCAAGTGTGGGTTCTGTCCGCAACCCGCCCACGACAGGCGGTATCGGTCCAAACCGGCCTGGCAATTCGCCTCAGGTCCAACAGCTTCAGGCGGAGATCCGGAACATGAGCCCGGCCGAGCGTATGCAGCTGCGTCGCAGCTGCGCCATGGTGGTGGCCTCACCGGACAGCTACGAGGCCGACATGCAAACCCTTTGCCGCCTGATGAGCCGCATGTCCGTGCGCTGATTAAGGAGCGGCCGAAAGGAAGGGGCGCGGCGCCGATGAAGCCCGCGCCTTTTTGCTGCATTCTCTACGCGCTGGCCTTCAGCGCCACCACACCCAGGAACTTGTCGATGGCCGTGTTCAGTTCCACCGTGTCATAAGGCTTGCGGAGGATGGTGAATCCCTCGTCCGTGGCGGTCTGGGCAACCGCGCTGTAGCCGGTGGCCAGCAGGATCGGGAGAGACGGATGCTGACTGCGAATGATCCGTGCCAAGTCGACGCCATTGAGATCGCCGGGCATTACAATGTCGCTGAAAATCAGGTCGAAGGCCGTATCCGAGCGAAGGGCAGCGAGCGCCCCGCGAGCGTCGGCCGCATGCGTAACCTGAAATCCCATCTCCTCAAGGCTGATGCGAGTGACCTCGGCAATGTCGAGATTGTCCTCGACCAGGAGAATATGGCCGTGGCCGCTCCGGATCGGCAGTTCCTGCGTTTGAACGTTGCCGGCTGCCGCTTCCAGGCTGCGCGGCAGGTACAGCGTGATCGTGGTGCCGCGCCCGGACTCTGCAAGGGCGGTGGCGGTGCCGCCCGATTGCCTGGCAAAGCCATAGACCTGGCTCAATCCGAGGCCCGTTCCCTTGCCGACAGCCTTGGTGGTGTAGAAGGGCTCGAAGACATGGGGCAGCACATCCTGCGGGATGCCGCTGCCTGTATCCGTAAGGCTGAGCGCGACGAAATCTCCCCGGAGGCCGACAATATCCCGATCGCGCAAATTCAGGTTCCAGGCCTCGATCAGCAGCCGTCCGCCATTGGGCATGGCGTCGCGAGCATTGACCGCGATGTTGAGGATGGCGAGCTCGAGTTCGTTGAGATCGACCTTGGTATTCCACAGACCGGGCGGCAGCTGCATGTCGATGGCGATGTCGCCGCGCAGGGATGAGCGAAGCATGTCCTGCAGATCGCGCAGATATCGCGACAGATTGACGACCTCAGGCTCATGCGTCTGCTGGCGGGAGAAGGACAGGAGCTGACGCACCAGACTTGCCCCGCGTCCGGCCGCCGTGTCGATGGCGTCGAGGGACCGCTTCTGCCGCTCCTCCATAGGGTAGCGCCGCAACCGGTCCACATTGCCTTTGACGACCATCAGCAGATTGTTGAAGTCATGGGCAACACCTCCGGTGAGATGGCCCACGGCCTCAAGCCTCTGCGCCTGCTTCAGAGCGGTCTCCGCGATCTCGCGCCGCTCGACTTCGGCATGGAAGCTGCGGGTGCGCTGGAGGGCGAGCAGGCTGATGGCAAACAGGCCCAGGGTCGCGGGCAGGCCGAAAGCAAGGAGCTGGGCCATTCGAGACCACAACTCCCGCCACATGCTGGCGGTTTCAATCCCGGTTGTCACGTAGACAGGGTAGCCCGGTATCTTGCGGTAACCGATGCGCCGCTCGATGCTGTCGAGTTGGGATACGGCGGTGATGAACCCGTATTGTGCGCTGCTTTGAATGGCTGGCAGGAGAGAATTGCCCGGGGTGAGCTGAAGAGGCTCGTTGCCGCGCGAAGGATAGCGCGCCAGGAACTCTCCATCGGCTCGGATCAGGCTGATGGAATCGGCAAGAGCCCGGGAGATCCGTCCATAATACTCGCGGAAGTGCTCGGGGCGCACGGAGACCGCGACGATTCCGTCGAAGCTGCCGTCCTGCGTTGGGCGGCGCTGGCTCACCACGAAGAAGCGGATGTCGCCGATCTTCGAGGTGATCGTCCTGCCGATATAGGTGCCTGCGTCCTGCTCGGCCTGTGCCTTGAAGTAGCCGCGGTCCGAGTTGTCGAGATCACGCGGCACGGGCCGGATGGTGCTCGACACGAGCGGGCGCCCGGCTCTGTCGAAGACCCAGATCGCCTCGATCTGCGGGAGCGCATCCTGTGTTCGCCGCAGGCGGTTCTGAAGGCGGGCCTCATCAGCGAGGATCTGCTCCGGCGTGAGGCCGCGCAGCACCTCGTTCGTTTCGGCCATGGTCCGCTCGATGGTCTGGAACGCCTTGAGGCTGTGCTCCTGCACCACGTCAAGTGCGCGCTCGATCCGCTCGTCCGAGTGCTGCCGGATCCGGCCGTAATCGTCCCAGGCCGTGTAGACAAAGAACAGCGCAGGGCCGAGCAGGCTTGCGCAAACCAGCAGCTGCAAGGGCCAGAGAACGGTACGGCTCTTCGGCGTTACGCGACCCACAAACGAAGACCTTCCTTGCATGGCTTGGCGAGAGGTTCTCGGGCTTGAGCGGCGATCTGTTTCGAAAGGTAAACCTGTCGGTTCCCATGCCTTCGCGAGGGGAGCCTGGCTCGGCAGATATAGTAGAGCAAAAGAGTGTCAAGGGCGGCTGACCGGGATGTTGCGCCGGAGGCAAGGCGCGGTGGGTCTATCTCCAGGCCGTCACGACGAGAGCGCTCATCCGGTTCTCGACGGATGAGGGGCCGAAGCGGTCCGAGAGCGCCTGCGTCACCCTGGCGGTGATCTCGTCGAGGCATCCCGGGGCACGCGCTTCGATCTCGGCCCGCAGGGGTGTCCCCTGGCAGAGGCCGATGGCAGGCTCCCTGGGAGAGGGCGCATGGGTGACCTTCTCGACAACGGCGATGTCGACCTTCTCGAATCCCGCCTGCTGAACCTCGCCGAGAATGCGGTCTGGATCGAAATAGCCGAAGGGTACCCGCTCGAAGAACCGGGGTGGATCATCGGGAAAGGTCCTGGCTACGGTCGCGGATACGACCTGGCTGACGGGATTGAGGTCGAGGGTGTTCCAGACGGCGAACACGAAGCGCCCGCCCGGTTTGAGCACACGCAAAGCCTCGCGATAGGCCGTCAGCTTATCGGGGAAGAACATGACGCCGAACTGGCATATCACCGCGTCGAAGCTGCTCGCCTCGAAGGGGAGTGACTGGGCGTCCGTCTGCTGCCACGTGACATTCGGCGCCTGGAGCTTCGTTTGGGCATGATCGAGCATGGCCTGGTTGAGATCGGTCGCCACGATCTCGACCTGCGGCGGCAAGGTCCTGACCATGGCACGGGTCACGACGCCCGTTCCCGCAGCTACCTCCAGAATCCGGCCTTGGGCGATATCCGCCAGTCGTCCGGCCAAATCCTCTGCAAAGGGCTCGAACGTAAGGGGAGCGAGATACTGCTCGTAGAGAGCCGGAATGGAGCCTGCGAAGGCGCTATCGGTGACGCTCATGGTCTCTCCCACCGAAAGGCCGAGATGGTCGCGCCGATCATCGTGGCGTGCAAGGGCGCAGAAGAGGCAGCCCCGGCCTCAACCCATCAGCCAGGCGAAGGCCCGTTTCAGGTTTGCCGTGCCGTCCCGCTCGAACCAGCGGCCGTGGCTGAAGATGATGCGGTCCGGATTCCAGGCGATCATCCGCGAGACGGCGTCCTGCGCCTCCTTGCGGCGAAGGCGAACGACGAAGCGCAGATAGGCCGGGGCCTCGCCATCGGGCGCGGCAACGCCGGTAAGCCGGGCGAACAGGCGCGTGCCCAGCGGCAGC
Organism: Microvirga lupini; assembly: GCF_014191055.1. GTDB lineage: Bacteria > Pseudomonadota > Alphaproteobacteria > Rhizobiales > Beijerinckiaceae > Microvirga > Microvirga lupini_A. The sequence goes on along the minus strand of NZ_JACHWB010000005.1, from coordinate 49,169 downwards.
TTCTCCGGCTCCAGATTCTGGATCAGGTCCGTCAGGATGAGGGTGCGCGTGGGACGATGCAGGAACGCGACCTCATGGAAGCCCGCACCGCCCGGGATGACAGCCTGCTCGATCTCGCCACCCCAGTCATCGGGCGGTGAATCCGTCAGGTCGCGATCAAGCCGGATGCCGGCTTTGCGCACCTGCGGCCGCTGCCGAAGCTTGGGCGCAGCAGACGTCTTTGCGGCCGGGCAGCCGCCCTGCCACCCTTTGAGATGTGTCCAATGCGCGATGTTGGGCGCGACGAGATGGCGGATGGGTCCGAGCGTCTCGATCTCCCGCCGCAGCTCGGCATTGTAGCGCGTGGGGGAATGAAGCCAGACATCGCCGTTGCTTAAGCGGATCACCGTCATCCGCACCGGCAGGCTCAATCCCATCGCCTCCTGCGGTCCGCTGTCGACGATCCAGAGGTTCTCCGCCACCGGCTTGAGCACGTCGAGGGGAGGGTAGGTGACGTCTTCGCGGGCCATCTGTGTGCCTTTCAAGCGTTTCACCGTAATAATGCCTCGTCCTGGGGAGAAGGTTCGCCTGTCCCCTCGGTCTTCTCCCTTATCGCGCGGTCACACCTCATCGGGGCCGACCTTTCGGACCTGTCGCGCGTTTGCGGGAAGGCGGCTCGCATAATCTCGGCAGCGCCCCGATCCGGGAGACAATCCATGACGCAGGCAAAACTCTTCACGCCCTTCCGGATCGGCGACTTCGAGCTCGCCAACCGCATCGTGATCGCGCCCATGTGCCAGTATTCCGCCGAGGATGGCTGCATGACCGACTGGCACATGATCCATCTGGGCCAGCTTGCCATGTCAGGTGCCGGGCTCCTGACCATCGAGGCCACCGCCGTGACCCCGGAGGGCCGCATCTCCTATGCCGATGTGGGGCTCTACTCGGACGAATGCGAAGCTGCCATGCGGCGCGTTCTTGACGGGATCCGGCGCTGGTCGGACATGCCCATCGCCATTCAGCTCGCTCATGCCGGGCGCAAGGCCTCCACCGACGTGCCCTGGAAGGGCGGCGCGCAGATCCCGCCGCATCGTCCCCATGGGTGGCAGACGGAAGCGCCCTCGGCCCTTCCGCATTCCGACGGCGAGGTTCCACCGACGGCTTTGGACAGGGAGGGCCTCACGCGGGTGCAGGACGCCTTCGCCGATGCGGCCCGGCGCGCGGCCCGGCTCGGTCTTCATGCGGTGCAGGTCCATGCGGCGCACGGCTACCTGCTGCACCAGTTCCTCTCGCCCCTGTCCAACCGGCGCGAGGACGAGTATGGCGGCTCGCTCGAGAACCGCATGCGTTTCCCGCTCGAGGTCTTCGATGCGGTCCGCGCCGCGTTCCCTGCGGATCGCCCCGTAACGGTGCGCGTGTCGGGAACGGATTGGGCTGATGGCGGCTGGACCATTGGGGAGACGGTGGAATTCGCCAAGGCGCTGGAGGCGCGAGGCTGCAGTGGCATCCACGTGTCGAGCGGCGGGCTGACCCCGGCACAGCGCATCCCGGTCGGCCCGAACTATCAGGTGCCGCTCGCCCGGGCCGTCAAGCAGGCCACCTCCATGCCGGTGATCGCCGTCGGGCTCATCACCGATTTCGTGCAGGCCGAGGCGATCCTTAGCACCGGCGACGCCGACCTCATCGCCATCGCCCGCGCCATCATCTACGACCCCCGCTGGCCCTGGCATGCGGCTGCCCATTTCGGCGCCGCCGTGAAGGCCCCGAGCCAGTACCTGCGTTCGCAGCCGAGGCAGTTTCCGAATTTGTTCGATGTGCGGGCGGATGATTGACGGTCCGAGGCCCTCTTCTTGCATCCTTCTGCCTTGCATACGGACCTTGTCGAAGCCTCACCAATTGTCAGCCTGCGAAGGCTGCGCACTTGTGCAGACTTTCCATCAGGCCTAGCACTAAATTCTCGCAGCGCAGGAAAGGTGGCAGTCATGTGGGCCGACCGACGCATTCTGGATCTTCTGGGCATCGATCTTCCCATCATTCAGGCCCCCATGGCCGGAGCCAACCTCTCCGATATGGTGATTGCCGTCTCGGAAGCTGGTGGGCTCGGATCTCTCCCCTGTGCCTTGCTGAGCCCCGATAAGGCCAGGGATGAGCTGTCCAGAATCCGGCAGAGCACATCGAAGTCCATCAACGTCAACTTCTTCTGTCATGAGGCGTCCGGGTTCGATGCCGGACGCGAGGCGGCATGGAAGCAGCGGCTGAAAGACTACTATCTGGAATTCGGCCTCGATCCCGATGCGCCTGCGCCTCCCTCGACACGCGCTCCCTTCGACGAGAGTTACCTGAACCTCGTGGAGGAGTTCAGGCCCGAGGTGGTGAGCTTTCATTTCGGGCTGCCGCAGCAAGGCCTGCTGAAGCGCGTGAAGGACACAGGCGCCAAGGTTCTGTCCTCCGCGACTACAGTCGACGAGGCGCGCTGGTTGGAGGACCGGGGTTGTGACGCGATCATCGCGCAGGGGTTCGAAGCCGGCGGTCACCGCGGCATCTTTCTCTCCGACGACATCTCGACCCAGGTGGGCACCATGGCTTTGGTGCCGCAGGTCGTCGATGCCGTGAGGGTGCCCGTGATCGCGGCGGGTGGCATCGCCGACGCCCGTGGCATCGTCGCGGCTCTTGCTCTGGGGGCATCGGCCGTACAGATCGGAACGGCTTACCTGTTCACGCCGGAAGCGACGATCGCACCGCTTCACAGGCAGGCTCTCAAAAACGCGAAGGACGATCAGACGGCGCTCACAAACGTTTTCACCGGCCGTCCTGCGCGTGGGATCGTCAACCGGATCATGCGCGAGGTCGGCCCGATCTCACCGGTGGCGCCTCAGTTTCCTCTCGCAGGCGGCGCGCTCGCGCCTCTGCGCCAGAAGGCGGAGCCTCTCGGTTCGAGCGATTTCATGTCCCTCTGGTCGGGGCAGGCGGCACGCCTCGCCCGCGAGCTTCCCGCTGGAGAGCTGACAAGGACGTTGGCGCAGGAGGCATTGATCAAGCTCGGGCAGCGTTCCGTCTAAGGTGAGACGGCTGCGCTGCCTTACTCCGCCGCCTGACGCGTCACCTTCTTGTCCTTCTTGGTCGCCTCTTTTTTCGCCGGCTCCTTCTTCGCAGCTTCCTTCGGAACCACCTCCTTCAAAGGCCTGCGCTCCAGCACTTCCTTCAGGAACCGCCCGGTGTGGCTGTCCTTGGACTCGGCGATGTCTTCCGGCGTGCCCTGGGCGACGATGCGGCCGCCGCCGCTGCCGCCTTCGGGGCCCATGTCGATCACCCAGTCGGCGGTCTTGATGACCTCGAGGTTGTGCTCGATCACCACCACCGTATTGCCCTGGTCGACGAGTTCGTGCAGCACTTCCAGGAGCTTCGCCACGTCATGGAAGTGAAGGCCCGTGGTGGGCTCGTCGAGGATGTAGAGGGTGCGGCCGGTGGCGCGCTTGGACAACTCCTTCGACAGCTTCACGCGCTGCGCCTCGCCGCCTGAGAGGGTGGTGGCCTGCTGGCCCACATGCACGTAATCGAGGCCGACGCGGGCCAGCGTCTGCATCTTCTCGCGGATCGACGGCACGGCCTTGAACAGCTCGCGAGCCTCCTCCACCGTCATGTCGAGCACGTCGGCGATGGATTTCTCGCGATACTTCACCTCCAGGGTCTCGCGGTCGTAGCGCTTGCCCTTGCACACGTCGCAGGTGACGTAGACGTCGGGCAGGAAGTGCATCTCGATCTTGATCACGCCGTCGCCGGTGCAGGCCTCGCAGCGGCCGCCCTTCACGTTGAACGAGAAGCGGCCGGCCTGGTAGCCGCGCGCCTTCGCCTCGGGCAGACCTGCGAACCATTCGCGGATCGGCGTGAAGGCGCCGACGTAAGTTGCCGGGTTCGAGCGCGGCGTGCGGCCGATGGGCGACTGGTCGATGTCGATGACCTTGTCGAGATGCTCCAGGCCGTCGATGCGCTCGTGCGGGGCAGGGTGCTCCAGGGCGTTGTTGAGCTTGCGCGCCACCGCCTTGTAGAGCGTGTCGATCACAAGCGTGGACTTGCCGCCGCCGGACACGCCGGTGATGCAGGTAAACGTCCCGAGCGGGATGTCCGCCGTCACGTTCTTCAGGTTGTTGCCCTTCGCGCCCACCACCTTCAGCATGCGCTTCGGGTCGCGCTTGCGGCGCTTGGCCGGAACCTTCACGGCGAGTTCGCCGGTGAGATATTTGCCGGTCAGCGACTTCGGGTTGTGCATGACCTCGTCGGGCGTGCCTTCCGCCACGATCTGGCCGCCATGGATGCCGGCGCCCGGGCCGATGTCGAACACGTAATCGGCCTGGAGGATCGCGTCCTCGTCGTGCTCGACCACGATCACCGTATTGCCGAGATCGCGCAGGCGCTTGAGGGTGCCGAGCAGGCGCTCGTTGTCGCGCTGGTGCAGGCCGATGGACGGCTCGTCGAGCACGTAGAGAACGCCCGTGAGACCGGAGCCGATCTGCGACGCAAGACGGATGCGCTGGCTCTCGCCGCCGGAGAGCGTGCCGGAGGCGCGGGCAAGCGTCAGGTATTCCAGGCCCACATCGACCAGGAAGGTGAGGCGCTCGCGGATCTCCTTGAGGATGCGGCCGGCGATCTCGTTCTGCTTCTTGGTGAGCTTCTTCGACAGCTCCGCGAACCAGATCTGAGCGTCCTTGACGGAGAGCGCGGTGGCGTCGCCGATATCGGAGCCGGCGATCTTCACGGCCAGGGCTTCGGGCTTCAGGCGCTTGCCGCCGCAGGCCTCGCACGGCGTCTCGCTCATGAAGCGACCGATCTCCTCGCGGGCCCAGTCGCTCTCGGTTTCCTTGTAGCGGCGCTCCAAATTGGGGATCACGCCCTCGAAGGGCTTGCGCACCTCGTAGGCCCGCAGACCGTCGTCATAGGCCATGCGGATGTTCTCGCCGTCCGAGCCGTAGAGAATGGTGTCGCGCACCTTCTCCGGCAGCTCGGTCCAGGGCTTCGTCATGGAAGCCTTGAAATGCTTGGTGATCGCCTCGAGCGTCTGGCCATAATAGGGCGAGGTGGACTTCGCCCAGGGCATGATAGCGCCGCGCTTGAGCGAGAGCGCCTCGTCAACCACCAGGGCCTCGTCGATGCGCATTTCGTGCCCGATGCCGCCGCAGGTGGGGCAGGCGCCGAAGGGGTTGTTGAACGAGAACAGGCGCGGCTCGATCTCGGGGATCGTGAAGCCGGAGACCGGGCAGGCGAACTTGGACGAGAAGACGATGCGCTTCGGCTTGCCCTTCTCGTCGGTCTCGTCCGCATATTCGATGACCGCGATGCCGTCGGTGAGCTCGAGCGCGGTCTCGAAGGAATCCGCCAGGCGCGCGGCGATGTCGGCCCGCACCACGATGCGGTCCACCACCACGTCGATGTCGTGCTTGAACTTCTTGTCCAGCGCAGGGGCCTCGTCGATGGCATAGTACTCGCCGTCGATCTTCAGGCGCTGAAAGCCCTTCTTCTGGAATTCGGCGATCTCCTTGCGGTACTCGCCCTTGCGGCCGCGCACCACCGGGGCCAGCAGGAAGAGGCGGGTCTTCTCCGGCAGCTCCAGCACCCGGTCGACCATCTGGGAAACCGTCTGGCTTTCGATGGGCAGGCCGGTGGCGGGGGAATAAGGGATGCCGACGCGCGCCCAGAGGAGGCGCATATAGTCGTAGATCTCGGTGACGGTGCCCACCGTCGAGCGCGGGTTCTTGGACGTGGTCTTCTGCTCGATGGAGATGGCGGGCGAGAGGCCGTCGATCTGGTCCACGTCCGGCTTCTGCATCATCTCCAGGAACTGGCGGGCATAGGCCGACAGGGACTCGACATAGCGGCGCTGCCCCTCGGCATAGATCGTGTCGAAGGCCAGCGACGACTTGCCGGAACCGGACAGCCCGGTGAACACCACGAGCTGGTCCCGCGGGACCATGAGGTCGACGTTCTTGAGGTTGTGCTCCCGCGCCCCCCGAACGGAGATCACGCGCGCATTCGGATCGCCCGCCTTGGCGCGGTTGAACAGATCGTCGAGTTTAGCCATTGCCCAGCTTAAGCCTTTTGAGAGGAGCCGGCCTCGCCAGACCGGCTCCCGCATATGTGATGCCACAGCCGCCGGTGCAATGCGGCGGATGATTCCAGGAGCAGGATCCTAGAACAAAGAGGGTACGAGGGGCAATGGGGCATGGGCCGGGAAAGGTCTGTGGGCACAAAAATCTGCAACACGGGAGCTTGGCCGTTCCTGGTTTGAACGATCTCTATTCTCTAGCTTAGAGCTTCGCAGGCTCATATAACGATACGTTATGGTATCAATATGCTTCGGTGATCCATGACGCTGACACTGACCATCCAATCCTTCAGCCGCCCTACAGCCGCATCCATCGTCAAGCGCGTCTCGGTGACAGGGGACGGAGCCGAGGCTAACGAGAGGAGCGGTGCATCAGCCTTCAGTGCCGATGGCCGATATGCGTTTTTCGAAAGCCGGGCGAGCAATCTGGATGCCGAGGCTGGACCACTCGACTGGGATATCTTCCGAAAGGACCTCGTCACAGGCGAGGTCGTCCGGATTTCGACCAATACTGCCGGCGACATGGGAAACGGCGATAGCTTCAGTGCCCGCTTCAGCGCCGATGGACGCTATGCAGTATTCACGAGCCGGGCGGACAACCTGGTCGCCGGCGATGTCAACGGAAAGGCCGACATCTTCCTCAAGGATCTCGTCACGGGCCAAGTGACACTGGTCTCTACCGACGGGAACAGATGGCAGGTCAGCGGCGACAGTGGCCAAGCGCTGATCAGCCCCGATGGCCGCTACGTGGTTTTCGAAAGCGATGCGCCCGATCTGGTGCCCAACGACACGAACAATGCGCACGATATCTTCATCAAGGATCTGTTCACAGGCGCAGTTGCCCGTCTGTCCACGAGCAAAGCTGGAGAGGGCGGAAATGGCGCGAGCCGATCCGCGCAGATCAGTCCGGACGGGCGCTACGTGCTCTTCGAGAGCAGCGCATCCAACCTCGTGTCGGGTGACGATAACGGAAATGCCGATGTCTTCCTTAAAGACGTCCTGACGGGTGAGATCCGTCGCATATCCACTGATATCAGCGGGGCCGAAGGGAATGGCTACAGCTATCAGGCCCGCTTCAGTGCCGACGGACGCTCCGTGGTGTTCACCAGCAGCGCAAGCAATCTCGTTTCAGGAGACACCAACGGCGACTACGACGTTTTTCAGAGGGATCTGGCAACCGGAGCGATCGTTCGGCTGTCGACGAGCGGCACTGGAATTGAAGTGCATGGCTGGAGCGAGGAGCCCCGCCTCAGTCAGGACGGTCGTTATCTGTTCTTTGCGAGCACCGCGAACGACGTGGTGCCGGGCGGTGGCGACGGGACAGTATACAACCTGTTTCGTAAAGACCTCCTGACCGGCGAGGTTGTTCGCCTGTCGACCTCTCCCGAGGGCCTGCCCGCGGATGGCCACACTGGCTATGGAATCGATGTCAGTCCCGACGGGCGGTATGTTCTCGTCGGCAGCTGGGCGAGCAACCTGGTGCCCGGCGATACCAACGGGATGTACGACACGTTTCTCATCGACGCGACACTCATGAAGCACGCGCCGGCCGTGATGGCGGGCCGCTACGTGGAGCTGCGTCTCGGCACCGGCTCGGCTTCCAGCATCAGCATCGACTGGGGCGACGGCGCAATCGACACTGTTTCTCCCTCAGGCGGCAGCGCTGGTTTCAGCCATGTCTTCGCCAGCAGCGGAGTTCAGAATGCAGTCGCGACAGTTGTCGAGGATGGCCGCTCATGGTCCGTGCCTTATACGATGGATCTCGCGTCCGGGCAGATGATGCGTAATCCCGCGATGACGGACACCCTCACTGGCAGCCACGGGTCGGACCGGCTCAACGGAGATCTGTGGGGGAACAGGATCATCGGCCGGAACGGCAGCGACAGGATCGATGGCTCTTCCGGAAACGACATTCTATGGGGCGGAACGGGCAACGACAGCCTGAAGGGCGGTGATGGCCGCGACTCCTTCGTGTTCGACACGCGCCCGAACAAGAGCAGCAACGTGGACCGGGTGTATGACTTCAAGTCCAGGGACGACAGCATCTGGCTCGACAACAAATATTTCACCAAGCTGGGCTCAGGCTCGGCCTCCAAGCCGAAGAAGGTCAAGGCCGACATGTTCGTGGAGGGCAACAAGGCCCTGGATGCGGAGGACCGGATCGTCTACGACCGGAAGACCGGGGCGCTGTACTACGATCAGGACGGCACCGGCTCCAAGGCTCAGGTGAAGATCGCCACCATCACCACCAAGACGAAGCTGTACCACCACGACTTCTTCGTCGTCTGAGCTTAAGGTGCAGGGCAGGGCGGCCTCATGCCGCCCCCCTTTCTGGGGACAGGCCTGTGCAGAACTTTCCGGCCGGCTTGCCCCGGAGGCTGTCCGGCCCCAGAACAGCCTCATGTGAATGAGGAGTGGCTCCGATGGCGGGCAGCGTGAACAAGGTGATCCTGGTTGGGAATCTGGGGCGTGACCCTGAGGTGCGTCGGCTGGGGAGCGGGGAGCCGGTGGTGAACCTGCGGATTGCGACCTCCGAGACCTGGAAGGACAAGGCCACGGGCGAGCGCAAGGAGAAGACCGAGTGGCACTCGGTGGTGATCTTCAACGAAAATCTGGCGCGGGTGGCCGAGCAGTACCTGAAGAAGGGCTCGAAGGTGTACCTGGAGGGGCAGCTGCAGACGCGCAAGTGGACCGACCAGCAGGGGGTGGAGAAGTACTCGACCGAGGTGGTGCTGCAGCGGTTCCGGGGCGAGCTGACGATCCTGGACAGCCGCGGCGGCGGCTCGTCCGAGTACGGCGACGAAGAGCCGGGCCAGATCTCCCGCGGTGGCGACTTCGGGGGACGTTCTCCCTCACAGGATCGGCGCCCGGCGCCGTCCATGGGTGGGGGCAGCGGCGGTGGAGGCGGGGGCTCCCGCTACAATGACCTGGACGACGATATTCCGTTCTAGGATCTGCCAGATTGACCATAGGGAGAAGGGCCGCCAGCCGGCGGCCTTTTCTCTTTCTCCCGAGCGTGGAGAGTTCGTCTCAATTCCGAGCAAAACGGAAAACTTACCTTGCGTTAATGCAGGGAAGCTGCTCATTTAGAGGTAGGCTCCGGAGCGACATAAGTCCGGCGGTTGAAGAGTTTTCCCAAGGCTGCTTTTGAGTGCATTGTTTCTTCCATCTCGTGCACAGGCATGAACGGATCCTCGATGAGACAGGCATCGAAGTCTCGGATCTGGAAGCAGCCCATTATCAAGCCATCAAGGCGATCCAGGAACTGCGCGACGAGGACGAAGCAGACGAGATCGACTGGCGCGGATGGCACCTGGAAGTCGTCGACGAAGCGGGCAGGGTCCTGCTGTCGATCCCCTTGGATATGGCGCAGCATTGAGAGGTGGGCCTTTAAAATTTTCCGCAATGATCGGTGCGGCGCAGCCAGCTTGCTGGCGTGACAAAATTAAACGTGCGGCGTCTCAATACGCCCTGATCTGAAGGCCGCGGAAGGCCCGGTACAGTCCGGGCCTTTTCAGAGTTGAGCATCTTTTGGCAAAGTCGGGTAGGCAACTCCTGCAGGCGAGACATCCTTAAAGAATGAAGTCGGCGGCCGTGAGTTGCGTCTTCAGCACGGCGTCGAGCCTGATGTAATGGCTCGTGCCCGACAGATAAATGATGGAATAGCCCGCCTTCTGAGTGATGGAGAGGCTCTCGAACGCGGCGAAGCGCCAGGCGCGCAGATCGATCTGATCCTCTCCCGGCTGGAAGTACTGGATCGTATCCCGGCCCGATGCGAGGTCGAACCCGAAGAGATCGCGGCCTCCGCCGCCGTCCAGGGTGTCGTTCCCGCTGCCGCCGTTCAGGTAGTCCGCGCCCGTTCCTCCATAGGACGAGTCGCCGATCAGGCGGTCATTGCCGGCGCCGCCATAGAGCGTGTCGTTGCCGTAGCCGGCATAAGGACCTGTGATCTGAGCGTCCCCATAGAGCACGTCGTTGCCCGAGCCGCCATTCAGGTAGTCATGGCCGCCGCGGCTCTGGTCGTTCAGCGCCATGGCATCGCCATAGAGCGTGTCCTTGCCTGTGCTGCCATAGAGCGAGTCGTTCCCGCCAATTGACGCGCCGGCCATGCTGTAGGCGTCGCCGTACAGGATGTTGTTGCCGCTCTCGCCGTAAAGAAAGTCAGCGCCGCCGATCACGTAATCGGCCATGGTATAGGCATCGCCATAGAGGAGATCGTTGCTGGAACCGCCATAGAGCTTGTCGCCGCCACCGATGACGAAGTTGCGCATGGAATAGCCATCTCCATAGAGAGCGTCTTCCGAACTGCCGCCCTTGAGGATATCGGCCCCGCCTGTGGCAGAGTTGATGAGGGAGCGGGCATCTCCGTAGAGAATGTCTTCGCCGCTGTCGCCGTTCAGCGTATCGGTGCCGCCGACGGCGCGGCTTGCGAGACTATAGGCGTCGCCATAGAGCTTGTCTTCGTGATTGCCGCCCGACAGAAGGTCTGCGCCACCCCTGGCGGAGCCGGTCAGCTTGTGCGCATCGCCATAGAGAGTGTCGTTGTCGCTCTCCCCATAAAGGCTGTCGGAACCGCCGATGGCCGTCGACGACATCGTATAGGCATCGCCGAAGAGCATGTCGTTGTCGTAGCCGCCATAGAGCTTGTCGGCGCCGCCCCGGGTGGAGCCCGACATCGTGCGGGCATCGCCATAGAGCTTGTCGTAGCCGTACTCGCCCCAGATCCTGTCCGCGCCGCCCCTGGCGGAGTAGCTCATGGAATAGGCATCGCCATAAACCGTATCGCCATCGAACCCGGCCCAAAGCGAATCGGCCCCTCCACGGGCCGTCAGCCGGAGCGTCCTTGCATCACCGTAGAGATAGTCGGCTCCGATATAGCCGTGAATCGAATCCGCTCCTGCGGTGGCTGAACTGCGGGTGCCGTCGGTGTCGCCGTAAAGGCTGTCTGACGTAGCGGTGCCTTCGAGGAAATTTCTACCGGGTGAACCAATCTTGCGGGCCATTCTTCCTGTACCTGATTCATCTGCCAAGCTGCAGGCGCACAGACTACCGTATCGTTACAAGGTATCCACCGGGCCCGGATGCGTCATATGGACATACGTTCCCAAACCCTAGGACTGAGGCGGGCGCATATGTGGGGTTGATGTTTCCGGTCAGGGATGCTTAGCCAACGGAAACGATCCCTGCATGAGGACATCATGAGCCGCTCCTCCCCGTCGCTCGACACGCTTTTCACCTGGGTCCGAACCGAGAGCCCGACCTCCGACCGGGCCGGCGTCAACCTGATGATGGACCTCGTGGTCGCGCAGATGCAGGACGCGCCGGTGGCGGTCGAGCGCATTCCGGGCACGGACGGATTGGGCGATGTGCTCGTGCTGCGGGCCGGGCCTCAGACGGGAGAGCCCGGCATTCTGGTCATGTCCCATCTCGACACGGTCCATCCCGTCGGCACCGTTGAGCGCGACCTGCCGCTGCGGGTCGAAGGCGACCGGCTCTACGGGCCCGGCATCTACGACATGAAGGGCGGCGCCTGGTTCTGCCTTGAGGCGTTCAAGGATGTGGCGCGCCGGGGCACGGCAGCGCGGCCCATCACCTTCCTGGTGACGCCCGACGAGGAGATCGGTTCGCCGATCACCCGTCCCATGATCGAGGATATCGGCCGCCGCTCGGCTTTTGCCCTCGTGACCGAACCCGCCCGCGACGGTGGCCAGATCGTCACGGCCCGCAAAGGGGTCGGGCGCTTCGACGTGCACGTGGAGGGAAGGCCGGCCCATGCGGGCTCGCGGCACAAGGACGGCCGCAACGCCGTCTACGAGGCGGCACGCCAGATCCTCGCCGTCGAGGGGATGACCGATTACGCACGTGGCATCACCACGACGGTGGGCATGGTGTCCGGCGGCACGGCGGTGAACACCATTCCGCAGCATTGCCGCTTCCCGGTGGACCTGCGGGTCGAGACCGTGGCGGACGGCGAGGCCGTGACGGCGGCGCTCCTCGGGCTGAAGCCCCAGAACCCGGACTTCATCGTCACCGTCACCGGCGGCATGAACCGGCCGCCCTACGAGCGGACCGAGCCGACCTCCCGCTTGTTCGACCACGCCAAGTCGCTTGCAGCCGAGATCGGCTTCGATCTCGTCTCTGCGCCTCGTGCAGGCGGCGGCTCGGACGGCAACTTCACGGCGGCGCTCGGCATCCCGACCCTCGACGGCCTCGGCATCGACGGCGACGGCGCCCACACGCTGCAGGAATACGGCCTCATCTCCTCCATCGCGCCGCGCCAGAAGCTCATGACGCGCCTGCTGGAAAGCCTGCGCTGAGCGGCGTCACGATCAGCGATCTGCGCGACAGGCCGGACTTTGCCGAGGCGGTCGCGGATCGCGTCTGGCGCGCCTTCTGGAAGGACAAGGGGCACCCGTTGAGCCTGCTCACCGGCCTCGTGCAGGAGAATCGTGGACCGGGTCCCATTCCCACGGCTCTCGTGGCTCATGAAGGCGGGCACTTCCTGGGCACCGTGTCCCTCATCGAATGCGACGAGGACACGCGCCCGCAATACACCCCCTGGGTCGCGGCTCTCTGGGTCGAGCCGGAACACCGGCATCGGCGGATCGGCGCGGCGCTTGTCGAGAAGGCGGTCGAATTCGCCTTCGGAACGGGTACGCAGCGCGTCTACCTGCTCGCGGGTCCCCACCGGCATTCCTATTATGCAAGGCTCGGATGGTCCGTGATCGAGCAGACCGAGGACGGGATGTTCATTCTGGCCCGGGACACCAATGACTGAGCCCCTGTACCGCCTGAATGTCGGCATCGCGCTTTTCAACCGCGCCGGACAGGTGCTGATTGCGCGGCGCTTACGCGACGACGGGCCCGAGATCGTTCTGCCGGGGCATGAATGGCAGATGCCGCAGGGCGGAGTTGATCCTGATGAGGATCTGGTGGCGGCCGCGCGGCGGGAGCTCTGGGAGGAGACGAATGTCACGCATGCGTCCTACTTGGCGGAGACGGTCGCCTGGGTGACCTATGACTTCCCGTCCTATGATGGGCCGCCTCATCGGCTGTCTCCCTTCCGCGGGCAGCAGCAGCGATGGGTGGCGTTCCGCTTCGAGGGCAGCGATGGCGAGATCGAGGTGACGCAGTCTCGCGGCGGGATGGAGCCCGAGTTCAGTGAGTGGCGCTGGGAAGCGCTGGACCGTCTGCCCGCGCTGGTGGTGCCTTTCAAGCGCAAGGTCTACGAGCACGTCGCGCTGGAATTCCAGGCGTTGGCTGAGGTCTGAAGGCGCTTACAGCGCCGCCGGCTGCAGCAGGGCGGTTACGCCGTTGATGATGAACTGCACGGCCAGCCCTGCCAGGATCACGCCCAGAAGACGGCTCAGCACGATGTTGCCGGTCACGCCGAGCATGCGCGACACGCGATCGGCCGCCATGAACACGGCGAAGCAGCTGGCGACGCCGAGGGCGATGAGGGCGATGAGAAAGCCGAGATAGACCGGGTTGCCGTCCGCCCGGCCGGCGAGCAGGATCGTCGCGGTGATCGCCCCGGGGCCGGCCATGAGCGGAATGGCGAGCGGGAAGGCCGCCACGTTGCGGATGTGGTCCTCGGTGATGGCGATGTCGGCGGTGTGCTGCTTTCGCTCGTTGCGGCGCTCGAACACCATCTCGAAGGCGATCCAGAACAGGAGCAGGCCGCCCGAGATGCGGAAAGCCGGGATGCCGACGCCGAGCAGGCGCAGCAGAACCTCGCCGCCCAGGCCGAAGAAGGCCAGAATACAGAAGGCGATCAGGCTCGCCCTGAGTGCCACCCGGCGCCGCTCCGACGCGTTCATACCCCGGGTCAGCGACACGAAGATCGGAGCAAGCGCCGGCGGGTCGAGGGTGACGAGCAGGGTCACGAGGGCGGCGGAGATATAGTCGAGGAGCATCGGCTGGACCTTCCTTCAAGCTTTGCGTTATGGCGTTGCCTGGGATGTTTGGCGAGGGGCAGGGCGACGATGTTCACGGTTTTGGATCGGATCAGCTGGCCGGGGCATCCGGACAAGCCCAATGAGGACATCTGCGGCGTCTCGGGCGACTGGGCCTGGGTGATCGACACCTCGATTTTTCCCGGCACGGCGCCGGTCATGCACGAGACGAGCGATGCCACCTGGCTCGCCACCTTCGTGAACGAGCGGCTCTCGAACCCTGCGCCTCAGGCGCAAGATGGTGTGACCCTCCTGCGTCACGTCATGGAGGAAGCCCGCACGGCCTACCTGGCCGTCGCTCCGGCGGACCGGCATGAGGAATTCGTCGCCTGGCCGCTGGGAGCCATGACCCTGGTGCGCCGGCAGGGCAACGCACTCGACGCCTGGACTTTCGGCGATACCACGGCCTATCTCCGCCAGCCTGACGGCACGGTGCAGGTCCTTGGCGATGCGCCCGGCCTGCGGGACTTTGAATCCGCAAAAGCCGCCGAGCTGATGCGGCAGGCGGGCTCCCGCCCCACGGCCATTCTCGACGAGCCTGTCTTCCTCGCCTGGCTCGGAGAACGCCGCGAACGGCAGCGCAAGAGTGGCATCCCGGCCGCTCTCCTGAGCGTCAATCCGGACGCCGCCGACCGGCTCCGGTACGAGACGGCGCCCTGCGAGGAGGGAACCGTGATCCTCCTCGCATCCGATGGCTTTTCGGCCCTGGTCGATCTCTATCGGGCGATGGATGCCAAGGCCCTCATGGAGGCTGCCCTGGCTTCCGGATTGGAGCCTCTGGCGAGTCTGGCGCGGGAGATCGAGACGGGGCGTGATCCGGGCGGAACCTTGTACCCACGGTTCAAGACCAGTGACGACACAACGGCGATCCTGCTGAGGGTGTAGCCTGCCCGCCACCGATCCTGGTTGGTTCAGGCGGGCTCGGATTCCACCGTGGCGGGCTTGCGGAGCTGCAGGACCGTCAGACGCTTCGATTCACCGTTGCGCGTCGTCCAATCGATCGATTGTCCGAGGGGAAGTCCGATGAGAGCCGTTCCGATCGGCGTCAGAACCGAGATCCGTCCCTTCGAAATGTCGGCCTCATGCGGGTAGACGAGAGTGACTGTCTGCACCCGTCCCGTCGTGTCATCCCGGAAATCGACTTCGCAGCCCATGTGCACCGCGTCTGCACGCTGCTTTCCTTCGGCCAGGATCTGGGCCCGGTCGAGTTCCGCCGCGAGCTCTCCCGCCACATCGGGCATCGTGTGCATGGCGGCCTCGGCAAGGGTCGAAAGCTTCTCGTAATCTGCGGCCTTCAGGGTGATCCGCGGCTTTGCGGGTCCGACTGCTTTTCTGGTCATTTGATGTCTCCTGTTCTCAAGTGTGCCGCAGCGCGAGACGCCGTGGCTGAAACCGGATCGTTGTCGAATGCCGGTGGATTGCGGGGAGGAGCGACGCGCTTGCGCATCGCAAGGAGCCGGTCGCTCACCGGCTGGCATGCGGCGAGCGGGAGCCCTGGTGATCTGTCGCGCGGACAGAGTCCACGATCCGGAGTGGAGCCGCGCCTGACGAGGCGTAAGGTATGACGCCATGCCGGAACGAGCGGCGTTCACGGTGTCAGCTGGCTGTCCGAATGTGTGGGAGCGCCCCGAGCCCGGAGCGCAGACGCGCGTTGAGCTCGGGGCTACTTGCCCGCGATGAGGTTGCCTGCCCGATGCAGGCCACGACGGTATCGTAAGAGGCTCAACATGATGCTCCGAGGCTCCTACACCTCGACGCGTTTGTCAAACGGCGTGAGCTGCCTGCGGGTCGTCTCTCTCGAGGTGCGACGATCAATCGTAAGACGAATATGTTCTTCTTTCGTTCTTGACAATTCTCCTAACCTGGGCTATAAGGTTGCTCAGATCTGCTCCTGTCGAGGGGCGCGCTCGCGAGGCGTCGCAGTGTGGGAGCAGGCACGGTCCTGTGGTGCAGCCTCGCACGCCGCACCGACAGGTGGCCCAGGCTGTGGGCCGGTGGTCGGAATCGGTCTCAGGCCCCCGTCGAGCAGACGGACCCCGCCTGAGGCGGTCACCGGGCCGGTCTCGCCTGTCCGCCGAAACAAGCCGTGCGCGAAGAGGCATCTCGGCTCTTCCTTCCCACCATCCATCATCGAGCCGGGCTGCCCTACGCGCCACCCTCGATCTCACCCACAGGCTCGCAGCCCACCGGCTGCGGGCCCCAAGGTGCTGGCTGCTTGACAAGCCAGCAACGGTGTCGTCCCGGACGGCGTGAGCCAATCGGGGATCGAAAGACCAGTCCAGCCCCGGCATCCCGGGCTGCGCAGCAGAGCCTGGGATCCATCACCACGACATTGCAGAGGAGAGCGAGGCAGCCGTCGCGGTTTTTCGATGGTGGTCATGATCATGGATCCCCGCCTGCGCGGGGATGACGGAGTTGAGGTATTCGTTCCTCGTCCTGCACGCCATCCCAGGTCTCGCTCCGCTCGTCCGAGATGGCATCAGATCAGTGGATGAAGTCCAATCGGATCAGTGCTTTAACGAAGGCCTCTGAAGCGGTTTCTTGCCCCTCGGCGCACCCTGCAAAAGTGCCACAGCCGCAGCCCTGCCGCCGACCAGGCCCAACCCGACAATAAGTTGCTGAAACGTAAACGGATTTCGCCTCTCGCCTTGCCTCTGGAAAACCCGTCAAAAAGCTTGAAAAAGGCGGCGTTCTCCCCCATGTAAGAGCCTGATTTCAATTGGATTCGCGGGCCTGCCGGATGGCTTGACGAAGCGGCATCGATAAGCCGCCTCTCGCGAAAGGGCAGACCGTTTTAAGAAAGACCAACCTTGACCGATCCGAACGATATCCGCTCCGGCGGCCCCGGCGGGGACCAGCCGGCGAGCGACATCAAGCTTATTTCCATCGTCGACGAGATGAAGCGCTCCTATCTCGATTACGCCATGAGCGTGATCGTGAGCCGCGCTCTGCCCGATGCCCGCGACGGCCTCAAGCCCGTACACCGGCGCATCCTCTACTCGATGCACGAGAACGGCTATACGCCTGACAAGAAATACGTGAAGTCCGCCCGCATCGTCGGCGACGTGATGGGTCAGTACCACCCGCACGGCGACAGCGCGATCTACGACGCGTTGGTGCGCATGGCGCAGGACTTCTCGCTGCGCCTCATGCTCGTGGACGGACAGGGCAATTTCGGCTCCGTGGACGGCGATCCGCCGGCGGCCATGCGCTACACCGAGTCCCGCCTCGCCAAGGCGGCGATGCCGCTTCTCGACGACATCGACAAGGACACGGTCGACTTCACCCCCAACTACGACGAGTCGAAGGACGAGCCGTCGGTGCTGCCGGCGCGCTTCCCGAACCTCCTCGTCAACGGCGCCGGCGGAATTGCGGTCGGCATGGCCACCAACATGCCTCCCCACAATCTGGGTGAGGTCATCGACGGCTGCCTGGCGCTCATCGACAATCCCGGCATCTCCGCCGAGGAACTGATCGAGATCATCCCCGGTCCGGACTTCCCGACTGGTGCGCTCATCCTCGGCCGCTCCGGCGCCAAGTCCGCCTATACGACGGGCCGTGGCTCCGTCATCATGCGGGCGAAGTCCGAGATCGAGGAGGTCCGCAAGGACCGCGAGGCGATCATCTTCACCGAGATCCCGTATCAGGTGAACAAGGCATCGCTGATCGAGAAGATCGCCGAGCTGGTGCGCGAGAAGAAGATCGAGGGCATCGCCGACCTGCGTGACGAATCCGACCGCGACGGCATGCGCATCGTGGTCGAGATCAAGCGCGACGCCATGGCCGACGTGGTGCTCAACCAGCTCTACCGCTACACCCCGCTGCAGACGAGCTTCGGCTGCAACATGGTGGCGCTCAACGGCGGCCGTCCCGAGCTGATGACGCTCAAGGATCTGATCCAGGCCTTCGTCGACTTCCGCGAGGAAGTCGTGTCGCGCCGGACCAAGTTCCTGCTCAACAAGGCTCGCGAGCGCGCCCACGTGCTGTGCGGCCTTGCCATCGCGGTGGCCAATATCGATGAGGTCATCCGCCTCATCCGCACTGCGCCCGATCCAAACGCTGCCCGCGAATCCCTCATGGGCCGCGACTGGCCGGCGCATGACATCGCGCCGCTGATCGCGCTCGTGGACGATCCGCGCCATCGCATCAACGACGACGGCACCTATCGTCTCTCGGAGACGCAGGCCCGCGCCATCCTCGACCTGCGCCTGCAGCGCCTCACGGCTCTGGGCCGGGACGAGATCGGCGACGAGCTGTCGAAGCTTGCGGCCGAAATTTCGGACTACCTTGAGATCCTGCGCTCGCGCGAGCGCATCATGGGCATCATCAAGGGCGAGCTGACGGAGGTGCGCAACACCTTCGCGACGCCACGCAAGACGCAGATCGTGGACTGGGAGTCGGATCTCGACGACGAGGACCTGATCGCCCGCGAGGATATGGTCGTCACCGTGTCGCACGCCGGCTACATCAAGCGCGTGCCGCTCTCGACCTACCGGGCGCAGCGCCGCGGCGGCAAGGGCCGCTCCGCCATGACCACGCGCGACGAGGATTTCGTCACCCGTCTGTTCGTGGCCAATACCCACACGCCGGTGATCTTCTTCTCCTCGGAAGGCCAGGCCTACAAGGAGAAGGTGTGGCGTCTGCCGCTGGCGGCTCCGAACGCCAAGGGCAAGGCCCTGGTGAACATGCTGCCCATCAAGCAGGGTGAGCGCATCACCACCATCATGCCGCTGCCCGAGGACGAGGCGTCCTGGGACAAGCTGGACGTGATGTTCGCCACCTCCCGCGGCACGGTGCGCCGCAACAAGCTGTCGGACTTCGTCCAGGTCAATCGCGGCGGCAAGATCGCCATGAAGCTGGATGAGGGCGAGCATATCGTCGACGTGCAGATCTGCTCTGAGAACGATGACGTGCTGCTCACCACGGCCAAGGGGCAGTGCATCCGCTTCCCGGTCACGGATGTGCGCGTCTTCAAGGGGCGCGACTCCATGGGCGTGCGCGGCATCAACTTGGGCCAAGGCGACGACATCATCTCCATGGCGATCCTGCGCCACGTGGAAGCCACCGGCGAGGAGCGTGCGGCCTATCTCAAGATGCGCCGCGCGGTCACCGGCGAGCAGATGGGCTCGGACGCCGATGCCTCGGACGAGGCGGAGGAGGCTTCAGCCGAGAACTTCTCGCTCTCGCAGGAGCGTTACGCCGAGATGAGCGCACAGGAGCAGTGCATCCTGACGCTCTCCGAGAAGGGTTACGGCAAGCGGACGCTCTCCTACGAGTACCGCATCACCGGACGCGGCGGCAAAGGCATCACGGCCATGGCGGTGAACAGCCGCAACGGCAAGCTGGTCGCCTCGTTCCCGGTCGAGAGCTCGGACCAGATCATGCTCGTCACCGATGGCGGCCAGCTGATCCGCGTGCCGGTGGACGGCATCCGCGTCGTCGGCCGCAACTCGCAGGGCGTCACCGTCTTCTCCACCCGCGACAAGGAGAAGGTGGTCTCGGTGGAGCACATCGAGGGCGAGGACGACGAGAACGGCGAGGGCGTGGATGACGCCGCAGCTGAGGGCGGCGAGGCTGCGGAGGAGTAAAGATCCTCCGGGTCCGTTCCAAAAAGAAGAGGGCGCCTTCGGGCGCCCTTTTGTTTCTTCACTTGCCGAGCAGTCGGGAATAGTCCGAAGCGAAGCGGTCGGCCAATCGACCAGGATTGTCGGCTGTCGTCGTGAGACGGATCTTCACGAAATTACCCTTGTGAATCGTGACGAACACGAATGAATCGCGGGTCTTGCCGTTCTGGGTGATCGCCACGTGGGCCTTCGCAAAGGGAGCGGATTCCTTCTTCGCGATGAGTTTTGCCATTTGATAGGAGCCGGAAGAGACCGCCCGATCAATGTCGCCAAGAGCTGTATCGCGCTGGTCGGAGGCCTTACGGCTATCGGTGAAGTTCTGCGTCTCGCCCAAATCATAGATGAAGATGTCGGCCCAGGTTTCGCCGGGCTTTTCGTAGCGGACGCTGAAGCCCAGGCCCGGAGTGCCATAGTCGCTCTTCTGCCCCCTTCGAAGGCCGGCAATCTCTCCCGGGAAGGGGTAGCCGTCGATTTGTTTGACATGACCCGGTATCGGGCTCTTCGTAGTCTCGGCAATCGCTCCGGATGAGGGGCAGATCGGCGCGAAGACTAGACCGAGATAGAGGCTCCAAGAACCTAGAATACGTAACAGGCGTGACATAGACCCCCCTCTTTGCAAACAGACTAGCGTAGCAAAGTTACGACAGGGAGTCCTATCCTGGTCGTTTGGACTTCGCGCGCAGGCTAAGGCTGCGAATACCGCAAGGACATGCTCCTGATCCTCGGCATGACGGCACGCATTGCAGGTGAGTCGGAGGGGAATTGCCTGTCACTGGCTACGGCGGTCAGAGCGTCCTCCGACACCGTGTCGCTGGTCTCGAAGATCGGATAGAATGTGCAGCCGCCGGGGAGCTTGCCGAGCGTTCCGCCGTCCCAGCTCGCGATGCTGCCGCCGTAATCCCATTCGAAGCCGTAGAGGACGAAGGGCTTGCCATTGGCCTTCTCCACGGTCTCGATCGGGACGCCGATGCGCAATTCCCTAGGGCCAGTCCATCCCGATCCTGCCAGATCGATGCGGGCGGGGCGCCGGAACCTCCTCTCATCGGACCAGAGCACCACGACACGCCGGACCGGATCATCCGGAAAGACGACGCTCGCTCGGACTTCCAGGCCCTCTGGCTCACGGAGCGTCTCCTGCCTGACATTCGTGCGGCCGAATGCGGCCACGATTCGCTTGTGATCCGTATCCTTGGCAAAGGGGCCCTGGCAGCTGAGTTCCTCTGCAGATACATAGCCTGTATTCAGGACAAGAGCGGCGATGAGGAGGCCGGGACGCAAAAATGGAGACCGTCCGGGACGGGGGATTACGAGAAGCTCGCCAGTGCCGCCGGGCTGAGGACGGCAATGGCGGTCACGAAGACGATGCAGAGGCGGACAATCATGGGTCTCTCCTGAAACCTTGACTTTAGGTTGAGTGGGTTATTCCACGCTCTCGCCCAGCCTGCCGTGCGCCACCGCACGGCTTGCGGGGCAGCCACAATCCGGCTACGCCTTGGCCTCATGACACGCACCGCCCTCTATACCGGCAGCTTCGATCCCGTCACCAACGGCCACCTGGACGTCCTGCGCCAGGCCTGCAGCGTGGCGGATAGGATCGTAATCGCCATCGGGGTCCACTCCTCGAAGGCGCCGATCTTCCCCGCCGAGGAGCGGGCCGAGATGCTGCGCCAGGTCTGCGGGCCCATGCTGAAGGCGAGGGGCGTCGAGTTGGAGGTCGTGACCTTCAAAGATCTGGCTGTCGAGGCAGCCCGGCGGCATGGGGCGAGCCTTATCGTGAGGGGGCTGCGCGACGGCACCGATTTCGACTATGAGATCCAGATGGCCTCCATGAATGCCACCATGGCGCCGGAGGTCCAGACGCTCTTCTTTCCGGCATCCCCCACTGTGCGCCCCATCACCGCCACGCTTGTGCGGCAGATCGCCGGGATGGGCGGCGATGTTTCGGCTTTCGTGCCGGGGCTTGTCGCCGAGCACTTGGCCGCCAAATTCAGGCGGCCATAAAGTTTCATCATCCACAGGGAGACTTCCACCCATGAAGCGTTTGCTCGCAGCCGGAGCGCTTGTGCTCGCCGGCCTCGGACCCGTCGCCGCCCAGCAGGCCGGCGACCCGCAGAACACGGTTTTCCTCGACACCAAGGACGGCCGCATCACCATCCGGCTGCGCCCGGACCTTGCTCCCAAGCATGTCGAGCAGATCAAGGCTCTGACGAAGCGCGGCTTCTATGATGGCGTCGTCTTCCACCGGGTGATCGACGGCTTCATGGCCCAGACGGGCGATCCGACCGGCACCGGCACCGGCAAGTCCGACCTGCCCA
The DNA here is from genome assembly GCF_014191055.1 of Microvirga lupini. GTDB lineage: Bacteria > Pseudomonadota > Alphaproteobacteria > Rhizobiales > Beijerinckiaceae > Microvirga > Microvirga lupini_A. The sequence goes on along the minus strand of NZ_JACHWB010000005.1, from coordinate 27,199 downwards.
ACATCCCGGCCGAGTTCACCAAGACCCAGTACAAGCGCGGCTCGGTCGGCATGGCCCGATCCCAGAGCCCGGATTCGGCCAACAGCCAGTTCTTCATCTGCTACGACGGCTGCGGCCCGCTCACCGGCCAGTACACGCTTTTCGGCGAGGTCGTGTCCGGCATGGACGTGGTCGACAAGATCAAGAAAGGTGACGCCGCTGCCAACGGCATGGTCCGGGGTCCCGACAAGATCGTGAAGATGCAGCTCGCCGCCGACGCGAAGTGATGCGCACCTTGCGACCATACGGAGCGTGGATCGCCGCGTGTCTCCTGAGCGTGAGCCCGACGCTGCCGGCGCTCGCCCAGGGGCTCTTCGGCGATCCCGACGAGCGGCGCGAGCCGCCTCCGTCCCTGCCGCAGAGCTTCAACGGCATCATCTATCCGCCAAGCGGCGAGGAGATCCCGAAGCAGGTCGACACCCTCAATGATATCGCACGCGCGATGCAGGCCTGCTGGCGGCCGACGGGCTTGCAGTATTCCGGCCAGTCGGTAACGATCCGCATCAGCTTCAAGCGGAACGGCGACGTGCTCGGCAAGCCCATGATCACCCATTATCGGGAGGGCGAGCCCGACGCGGCAAACCGAGAGGCCTTCACGCAGGCTGTGCGGGAAGCCCTGGTGCGCTGCTCGCCCATGCCGTTCACGGACAAGCTCGGTGCGGCGGTGGCCGGTCGCCCGTTCACCTTCCGCTTCGTCGATTCCCCGGCAACGGAAAAACCACAGCCCCTTTAGCGCAACATGCGGGACGGAAGGTCCGCGTCGGCGAGAAGCGGATCCTACTTTCGGATCCGAGGCTCTAGTGACCGGCGGCCGCATCCCCTAGATACGTGCCATTCCAAGGAGAAACCTATGGCAGACCCCGAGAACACCATCATCATGGAGACCACCAAGGGCCGCGTGGTCATCGAACTGCTTCCCGATCTCGCCCCTGGCCACGTCGAGCGCATCAAGACGCTTTCGCGCCAGGGCTTCTATGACAACGTGCCGTTCCACCGGGTGATCGAGGGCTTTATGGCCCAGACGGGCGATCCGACCGGCACTGGCACCGGCGGCTCCGACCTGCCGGACCTGAAGGCCGAGTTCAACGCGGAGCCGCATGTGCGCGGCACATGCTCCATGGCCCGCACGAACGCTCCGCATTCCGCCAACTCGCAGTTCTTCATCTGCTTTGACGACGCCCGCTTCCTCGACAAGCAGTACACCGTCTGGGGCAAGGTGACCGAGGGCATGGAGAACGTGGACAAGATCAAGCGCGGTGAGCCAGTGCGCGATCCCGACCGCATCGTCTCCATGAAAGTCGCGGCGGACGCGGCTTAAAACAATCAGGCGACATCCCGGGCCGCAACGCGGAACCCGGGATCGCTTGACAGATGTGGTGCCATTCTCGTCACACGATCCCGGATCGCCGGCGGCGTCCGGGATGACAGCTGAAAGTATCCATGCGCGTCGACCTGTTCGATTTCGAGCTGCCTGAAACCAGCATCGCGCTCCGCCCTGTGGAGCCGCGCGATTCTGCGCGCATGCTTGTTGTCCAACCTGAAAGAGGGCTCGAGGACCACATCGTCCGCGATCTCCCGGATCTGCTGCAGCCGGGCGACGTGCTGGTTCTGAACAACACCAAGGTCATCCCCTCCCGTCTCTATGGCCTTCGCGTGCGGGAGGAAACCGCCGCGCGTGTCGAGGTAATGCTCCATAAGCGCGAGAGCGCCGACCGCTGGCGAGCCTTTGCGCGCCCGGCCAAGAAGCTGAATGTCGGTGACCGCATTCGCTTCGGCGAAGCCTCCGAGAGCACGGCCTGTGAACTCGTGCGGCTTGATGCCGAGGTGGAGGAAAAAGGCGAGGGCGGTGACGTGGCGCTCCGCTTCTCCTTTGCCGGCGCCTATCTCGACGAAGTGATCGCCCGGCTCGGAGAGCTGCCCCTGCCGCCCTACATCGCCGGCAAACGCCCGACCGATGACAAGGACCGTGCGGACTACCAGACGGTCTATGCAAAGGACGATGGGGCCGTTGCGGCGCCGACCGCCGGCCTGCACTTCACCGAAGAGCTCTTCCGTCGCCTTGATGAGCGCGGCGTGACCCGTCATTTCGTGACCCTCCATGTGGGAGCGGGAACCTTCCTGCCTGTGAAGGCTGAGGACACCGCCGAGCACCGGATGCATGCGGAATGGGGCTCGGTATCCAATGAGACCGCTAGGGCACTCAACGAGGTACGGGCACGGGGGGGCCGGATCGTGGCGGTCGGGACGACGTCTCTGCGCCTTCTGGAGAGTGCCGCCCGGGAGGATGGCTCCATCGCGCCGTTTTCAGGCGATACGGCGATCTTCATCACCCCTGGTTACCGCTTCAGGGCGGTAGACGTGCTGATGACCAATTTCCACTTGCCGCGCTCGACCCTGTTCATGCTGGTCTCGGCCTTCGCAGGGCTGGATTGCATGAAGGCGGCCTATGCTCATGCTATCGAAACAGGCTATCGCTTCTACTCCTATGGCGATGCGAGTTTGCTGTTTCGGCGTTGATACTCCATGCCATCCCCGGCGCGCGGAACGCGCGGGAAGGGGATCCACTCCTAGACAGAGCTTCTGAATGACCACCGAGACCTTCACCTTCAGCGTCAACAAGACCGACGGGGCCGCACGCACCGGCGAGATCCGGATGCCCCGCGGCGTCATCCGTACGCCCGCCTTCATGCCGGTCGGCACCGCCGCAACCGTGAAGGCCATGTATCCCGATCAGGTGAAGGCGCTCGGCGCCGACGTGGTGCTCGGCAACACCTATCACCTCATGCTCCGCCCCGGCGCGGAGCGGGTGGCGCGGTTGGGCGGGCTGCACCAGTTCATGAACTGGCCTTATCCGATCCTGACCGATTCCGGCGGCTTCCAGGTCATGTCCCTCTCGGCCCTGCGCAAGATCGACGAGACGGGGGTGACATTTCAGTCCCATATCGACGGCTCGACCCATGTGCTGACGCCCGAGCGCTCCATCGAGATCCAAGGTCTGCTCGGCTCCGACATCCAAATGCAGCTCGATGAGTGCGTGAAGCTGCCCTGTTCCGACGATGTGGCCGAGAAGGCCATGCGCCTGTCCTTGCGCTGGGCGGAGCGTTGCCGGGTAGCCTTCGGCGAGCAGCCCGGCAAGGCCATGTTCGGCATTGTCCAGGGTGGGGCGGTGGAGCGGCTGCGCGTCGAGAGCGCCAGGGAACTCGCGGCCCTCGACCTCAAGGGCTATGCCATCGGGGGCCTTGCCGTGGGCGAGCCGCAGGAGGTGATGCTGCGGATGATCGAGACGGTCGAGCCGCACATGCCCAGGGAAAAGCCCCGCTACCTCATGGGCGTCGGCACGGCGGACGACATCGTCGAGGCGGTGCGCCGGGGTGTCGACATGTTCGACTGCGTCATGCCCACCCGTGCCGGCCGCCACGGCCAGGTCTTCACCCGCCACGGTCGCATGAACCTGCGCAACGCACGGTTCGCTGAGGACACCAGTCCCCTCGATCCGGAATCGAAATGCACGGCCTCCAACACCTATTCAAGGGCCTATCTCCACCATCTCGTCCGCTCCAACGAGATCCTGGGGATGATGCTGCTGACCTGGAACAACCTGGCCTATTACCAGGAGCTCATGGCCGGCCTGCGCAAAGCCATCTCCGAAGGGCGCCTGGAGAGCTATATCGGCGAGGTCAAGGAGGGCTGGGCCAGAGGCGAGCGGGACGGCAAGACGGAAGCCGGGCAACACGCCGACAACACGGCCATGGTGGCAGAGGGATGAGCTTGGCCGTCGTACTGGGGTCCTCTCGCGAAAGAGTGCCCAGACGACAGCAACTTGAGGTCTCAGGAGCTGAGGAATAGGTCCTTAAGGTGGGGCTTTTCGATTGACCTGAGGCACAAGACCCCCTATCTCGGGCTCACCCTGGGAGCGCGTAGCTCAGCCGGTAGAGCATCTGACTTTTAATCAGAGGGTCCTGGGTTCGAGTCCCAGCGCGCTCACCAACAATATCAAAGGGTTACCGGCATCTGCCCTTTGAACCATTTCTCTCCAGGTAGCCAATAGGTAGCCAGACGTTCAAGCAGGAGTGGCCGGCTCGGATCAGAACTAAGTCGAGCCCGAGAGCGCGAACGACGAAGTGAGTCGTATGACACCTGCACTTTGACTGACTCGGAGCATATCCGCAGTGCTATCACAGAATGGCCTGTGATCAGGCCGGAAGGTCTGTTCTTCCGCGGTGAGCAGACCTTCAGTGGGCATGCCTGAACATCCCAAATTGACCCCTTCCAGACCTTCCGTACACCACACTCTAGTGTGAGTGATGACCGGCCACCGCTGATTAGAACCTCGCGCTGATGCCGAGGATCGGCCCGTGCTGGATGGCGTCGAACTCGTAGCGGCGCCGGCCTTCGCCCTGGGCATAATCGACGGAGAGCGCCCGGTAGCCGACCACGCCCGAGAAGGCGATGCCGTGGTAGGTTCCGAAATCGAAGCTGTAGCCGCCGATGACCTGCCAGGAGAAGTCGCTGCCGACGCCAAACCCGCCGATGTCGCCGCGCAGGAAGAGTTCATGGCCGGGTGCCGCGGCATAGCGGATCCGCGCGCCGATCACCGGGTCGAGCCAGTCGACGGAGCCCGAACGCGCGATCGCGCGGCCTCCGGTGAGTTCCAGGTCGCCCGTGTCGACGGTGCCGGCGATCTCCAGCGAGAGATCTGCCTCCTGGTACCAGTAGCGGGCGCCGCCGAGCACGTCGAACGCCAGCGGGCCGGAGCGTCCAACTTCGTAGGTGGCCCCGACCTCAACGATGGCCATCTGGAAATCCAGGCTGGTGGCGGTGCCGAGCGTTCCCGTCACGCCTGGCGCCAGCGAGCGGGAGCGGATGTTGCTGCCCTCGATCCCGATCTTGGTCCAGACCAGATCATTGTAGAGGGCAAGCGGGCCATTGCGCGCCTCGAAGGCGCCCATCAACGCGACGAGGCTGTCGCTCTTCTCGACGATGTCGATGAAGCTCGCGTCGATCTTCGCGGAGCGTCCGCGCACGGTCTGGGTGCCCTTGATCGACGTCAGCCAGCCGTACGGTGTGACGCGGTAGGTCCAGCCCATGGGCGCGGCGGTCGGCTCCTCCGGGACGGGAGCGGGCGGCGCGAGGTCGGCAGCGAGCCCTGCGCCGCCTGACGCCGAAAGAGCGCAAAGTGATATCAGGAGACACCGGATCGAGCGAGGCGACATGAAGAGTTCTCCTTCTGCGGGAACTGGGGGGTGTGGCCGGCCGAAGCCAGGCTGGCGCATGTCCATGCAGCCGATCAAGAGCTTGTCGGTTTCGGGATCGGCTGTTTCAGCCCTGTCCTCTTCGGTCTTGAGCCGCCGCCTCTCGCACCCAACATCATCGGGCCGCTCATTGTGGCGTGTACCAGATCGGCGAGGTGTAGGCGCGCTCCGTGACGGTCATGGGCGTTCCCGGCAGGGGCTGCACCCCGAACCGCTTCGCATCGTAGGCGGCCCAGCGCGGCGTCGGGACCTCGATCACGCGACCGTAATAGAAGGCGGGCTGGCCCGGGTCGAAGTCCGGGTCGGTCCAGACCGTCGCCAACTCGGGCGCGCCGATCGTGTTCGTCCAGGTGGCGTTCGCCACGTCGACGGTGTCGCCGACCGGAGGCAGCCTGCCGTCCGCCTCTGGCTTGCGCCGTTCGGCATCGGCCCAAGCCACGTCGTAGACCTTCTCCTCGACATTGCCGTCCTTGGACACCCAGCCCTTGACGATCTGATAGCGGTCGAGGTTCGCCCCGAGCGGATCCTTCAGGGCCGCCACCAGGAAGGAAGGCGCCTTGCCCTGCGGGGCGGCCCGCAGCTCGCCGCCCATCGGCACGCCCTTGGTGTAACCGGTCTGTGCAGGCAGACGCGTGTTCGCATCCTGTGGGACGAAGTCCCAGCCGCCGAAGAACCGTACGAGCATGCGCGGCCCGGTCGTGGCATAGGTCTCACGGCGCTGCATCGCGTCCCACAGCGCCTCACGGGTGTTCTCCCGCGCCCACACGGCGGCATAGCCGGAGGCGGAGACCTGCCAGTCCATGATCTTGATGCCGGTCTTCGGATTGTCGACAAACGTAGCGTGCAGGCGCTCCGGGCTGGGCTCTCCGGGCGTGGTCTTGCCGAAGAAGTTGTCCTCCTCCAGCGCAGAGAGAGCCGTATGGGCGTCGCTGCTGCCGACGAGGCCAAACTTGTAGGGGTTCACGCCGAGCGTCTGCCCGAGCTTGAGGCCGTTCTTCAGCGCCGAGCGGGCATACTCGAACTCCAACATCTCCTTGGTCTTCGGCACGCTGGCATCGAGATTGGCGAAGTCCCAGCGCTCGAAATTGGCGAACTCGTCGTTCGGCGACAGGAACGGATGCGTCTCGCCGTCGCCCTTGGTCTGCGTCGCCTCGTAGAGGCGTTCCCATCGCATCCGCGTCTCAGCATACTCGCGGTCGAGCTTCTGGCCGAAGGCCTCGACGGTGGGAAACATCAGGCCGTTCGAGAGATTGCCGTTGTGGGCGATCGCCAGGACGCTGCCGCCGGTCTTGTTCTGGTAGGCCTCCATCCACTTCCAGAGCTCCGCCGGGTTGTCGCTCCCCAGCGGCGGTGTGGTTGTGAACGGTTCGACCTGGCTCGCCTTGTCCCCGCCATCGCGGAAGATGACGTTGCGGTGCAGGTTGTTGCCGGCCGTGGTCGAGGTCCACTCGTAGCCGATGAAGGCCGTGAAGCGGTCTGGATCGTTGGCCTCCTCGGCGGCCTTGATCGTCTCCTGCCAGGCGCCGCGATAGGCGCGCGTGCCGGGGGCGTAGATGAGATCCTTTGGGTACGTTCCCTGGGTAAACGAGAAGATGATGTCGATGGCGGCCTCGGCGCCGCGGCCCGACTGGATCATGTCGTACCAGCGGCGGCCCGTTGGATCGGCCAGCACCTCGGGCTTGCCGCCGAGCAGGTCGGGGAAGAAGCCCATGTTGTCGGAGTGATCGGCGACCACGAGGAAGTCGAGCGGGCGGGAGAGCTTGGCGGGCTGGCCGGACGAGGCGGTGACCTGCTCGCCCTTCGCGAAGCGGTAGGCATCGCGCGGCCCGAGCCGGGCACCGAACGCTCCGGCATCGAAGGAGAACGAGGTATGCAGATGCGTGTCGCCGAAGAACGGCCGCGTGGGGAAGTCGCGGTTGGCATAGGGCGAATACGGTGGCTTCGGCAACGCCTTCTCGATCTGCTCCCTGGACGGAGCACCAGCGTCCTGGGCGCCCGCCGCTGAGATGAGACCGAGCGCCGTCAGCATTGCCAGAATCGACCCCTCTATCGTTGGCATTCTCATGTCGTCCTCCCGTCAACAACCTGTCCAGGCTCGGTGTCGGTCCCCGTCAGAACGCGGCCACACGCTGGATCACCCAGAACATCGCCATGCTCCCGATGGCGTAGGGCGGCACCATCTCCGCCCAGCGCGGCCACGCGATCCGGACGCGCCGCGCCAGCGCCACGCAGGCAAGAGCGCCCGCGACGAACAGCAACTGGCCTGCCTCGACGCCGAGATTGAAGAACAGCAGCGCCACCGGGATCTGGCCGTCGGGCAGGCCGACCTCGCTCAGCGCCCCGGCGAAGCCGAAGCCGTGCAGCAACCCGAACGTGAAGGCGACAACCCACGGCATGCGTGCCGCCAGTCCAACCCGCCCCTGGCGGGTGTGCAGGATCTCGGCCGCCACGAACACGATGCTCAAGGCGATCACCGCCTCGACGGGCTTGGGCGGCACATGGACCATGCCGAGCGTCGCCAGTCCGAGCGTGATGCTGTGCGCGACCGTGAACGCGGTCACGGTCTTCACCAGCCGCCATGTTCCCGTCGTGAGCAGCAACAGGGCCAGCACGAATAGCAGGTGGTCGACGCCCGTGAGGATGTGCTCAATGCCGAGGACAAGATAGGTGCCCGCCACGCCCCACATGCTGGAGCGGGCTGGGATCAGGGCATCCGGCCGCCGCGGCGTGAGCCGCTCGACCCAGGTGCTACCGTCGGCAAAGACGACACGCACGAGCACGTCCGTGAGCGTGCTCTCCAGGCCCTCAATGCGCAGGGTCTGGCCGCGCAGGCCGTTCGCCCGCAGGCGCCAGGTCTGCACGGCGGCATCGCCCGTGCGGCGCGCCGCGACCGGGGCCAGCACTTCGACTGGACCGGAGAAGGAAGGGTCCAGGGCCAGGCGCATCTCGCCTGCCATCGGCGTCTTCCACAGCACGCTGAACTCGCCGGGCCGGTCCTCGCGCAGGTCGAGATAGGCGGGCCGGACCTCGTGCGCATGGCCGGAGAGTGGAGACAGCAATGCGGTTAGGGCAGCGAGGATCGGCAGCCATCTCATGGCCGGACCTCCACTTGCCCGGCGAGAGGCCCCAGGAACGGACGCACGGCAGGATCGACGGCCACCCGGTACTTCTGGATCAGCCCTTTGAGAAGCTGGTCTTGGGTCGCTTCCTGGCGCTGGCGGCGCCACTCCTCAGCCAGCTTCCCGCGAACCTCGGCAAACGGGCGCGCTTCGGGCGGCGACACTGCGGTGACCTTCACCAGATGCAGCCCGTAGCTGGACTCGACAGGTCCCGCCCAGCGCCCGAACGGAAGGGCAAAGACCGCCCCCGCGAACGTGGGTCCGAAGAGATTGTCGAGCGCCTGCTCATCCTGGTCCGCGAAGCTGTCGCCGAGCAGGATGCCGTCGCCCTGCTCCTCCGGCATGGCGGATCCTCCGGTCAGGGCGGCGAGGGTAGCGCGGGCGCGGTCGGCGCCCTGCTCACGGCGGAAGAACACCTGCGTGAACGACACCCGCGGCGGGGTGCGGACGAGATCCGGACGGGCCCCGTACATGGTGCGCAGCTCGGCCTCGGGGGGCTCAGCCACCTGAAGGGTGTCGTCGAGGAGAAAGGCCATCTTCTGCGCCAGCCGGCGGCGGATGACGGTGTCGCCGACATCGAGCTCCAGCGCCTTCGCCTCGCGGGCGAGCACCTCCTCCCGGATGTGGTCCGCGACGAGGCGCGTGAGCTCCTCGGCTGTGGGCGGGCGCCGCCACTGGCGCGTCCACATCTCCTTCAGCCAGTCGGCATCGGCCTCGGTGATCCTGACGGCTGAGGCCGATGGGGCCTTGTCCTCGCTTGGAGCGACGGCGGCGTGGGCGGCGAACAGCAAGCCGCCGAGAACAAGGAAATGCAGCAGCGGTTCCTTCAGCAGCCTCATGCAGCGGCCTCGTGGCTCTCTCTCGGCCGTTATAAATGGTGCGAATTGTAGGCCTTTGCTTGACCGTTTCGGACCACGGCTTGGCAATTACGGATACCAGCGATACGCCATGCTCTGTCCGAACCGCTCACGCCGGCCTACGCCCCCCGGCACCTGTGACGTCATTCCCACCAATCCTGACCGGAGGACCGAGGTATAGAACTTCCTTAGGTCCGAAGCTGGCACATCTGAGACCTAACGCTTTGGTCAGCTTAGAGGCTTAATGCGGACATCCGAAAGAGCAGGTAATTTCCCTGCTCCTCATTCTCTCAGGGCCTGCGGTGGTGTCGATCTACTGAGCAAGTAGATCAGAAGCTTCGGTTCTGACTTGGGGCTCCCCAGAATATACATAGGGCCTATCTCGTGAGCCCCCGTATGATTGCGGTCAGCTCGCCTGCCGCACGGCCCGTCGATGTCATGCTCGCATCGCTCATGAAACACCTCGTGAGCCCATGGTAGCACAGCCGCGAACCCTGGTCCCGTCACAATGCTGGATTGACCCCGTCACGGCCGCTGATGGGAGGCGGTAGCGCCGCAGAACACGCCTCGTGGAGTTCGGATCGAAGGCAGGAAATGTCGGGTCCGCACGGTGCGCTGGGCTATGAGAATTCCAGACCGAGGAAGTAATCGCGTCCTGACCTGCTGCCGGGCTTCCAGTCCATGGTCATCCGAACGACGTTTCCTGCAGGTCCCGGAGCGCACGGCTGAGGGTATCGACATCCGCCTGAGACGCGGCTTCCATGGGGGGGCGGGGCCAGGAGACTTTCAATCCCTGAAGCCGTTGGGCGGCTTTGACCCGCGCAGGCAGATTGGGGCCCGTCAAGGCAGCCCAGAAGTCCGAGAGCCGAGCCTGCAGTGCCAGGGCTTCGGCTGTCCGGCCCTCGCCGACAGCGCGCCAGAGACGGACGTTCTCCTTCGGGACCGCGCATGCGATCGCCGCGATCGAGCCTGCAATCCCGAAGTCGTAGCAACTCTTGAGCGACCCATCGAGAGCACCGAAAACACGCTTTGGCCCCACCGAACGGGTAAGATCCGCAAATGCATCCATGTCGCGGTCGCTCTGCTTCACGGCAATGACTTGAGGAACCGCCTGCATGATGCGCAGGGCAAGCTTCGGGCTCACCTTTGCCCAGGGGATCACGTTATAGATGACGAGGGGAATTCCGGCAGCTTCGGCGACGGCGCGATAGAAGTCGACGAAGCCATCCTCCGATGGTGGGAAAATGTAGTGAGGCGGCGCAACCTGGAGAGCTGCGATCGGCAGGCCTCGAAGCATCGTCGCGCGCGAGGCCGCGCTTCGCGTGCTGTCGGCGATGATGCTGGCCAGAACCGGAATGCGCCCGGCTGCGACATCGACGGCGCGCCGCGTCAACAGCAGAAGTTCGTCAGGCTCGAGCGCAAAGCCTTCGCCTGTGCTGCCCCCGACAACAAGCCCGTCGACCTCCTGTGCCAGCATCCAATCGATCTGCTCGACGAATGCCCCCATGTCGATCGTGCCGCTCTCGTCGAAAGGGCTCACAACGGGAACGATCACGCCGTGAAGCTCGCTAGGCGTCGTCATTATGTCCTCTGTCAGTGTCAGGATTGCGTGGTGTCATAGCCGAGTTGCCGCGAAAGTTGCGTGGCCGTCGCAACGACGTATTCGGCAACTTCCGGCACACGCTCGAGCGTGACCCGCTCCTTCGGGCCGGTCACGCTTACGGCGGCGAACACGCGGCCGGCGGCGTTGTACACGGGCGCCGCAACGCAGCGTACGGCTGGCTGGTGCTCGCCCTCGTCGATGGCGTAGCCGCGCTCGCGCACGGCGCGGAGTTCCCTACGCAGGATGTCCGGATCCGTGATCGTCGTCGGCGTGTATGGGACGAGCCCGTTGCGGATAACCTTTTCGATTACGGCTTCGTCTTGGAAGGCGAGGGTCGCCTTGCCCACGCCTGTGCAGTAAGAGGGCGAGATCGAAAGGGTGGTCGTCCAGTTGACGGAGAGGGCTCCCGGTTCGCGGTGCTCGATGATGACCATGTTGGTACCGTCGAAGACGCACAGATGAGCGCTTTCGCCGCTGATCGCCATGAGACGTTCGACGAATGGACGGGCCTCGCGGTTGATGTCGAGATTGGCCAGAACGATGCTGCCGAGTTCGAACAGGCGGATCCCCATCCGGTATCTGTCGCGCTCCTTGTCCTGCTCGAGCAGCTTCGCCTCGCGGAGGCTGGTCACGAGCCGGTGCACCGTCGTCTTCGGCATTCCGCAGCGGGCCGAGATCTCGTTTAGGGTCAGCGCGCGGTCGTAGCGGGAGAAGCAGTCGAGAACCGCCATGAGCTTCTGCATCGACTTCAGGGAGCCACGCTGATCCTGGGCTTCCGAGGATGCCTCCCGTCTGGGCGCGGTACTGCGCGCGGGCTTGTTCATGAACGGAACTCCATTCCGTGGAAGTTTCGAAATCGCATACCACAAAAAACATGAGCCCGTCATCATTTTCGGAATTGACATCCGCAATGCGGAACTTCTTAATGAGGATCAATTCCGATATACGGAATAAAGATCCGAAAATAATTGGGAGGTAATGGTGTCAGGGCGGGTTCTTTGCGTCGGCGTCGCCGTTCTCGACAACATCTTCGCCATCGAGGCCTTCCCCCCGGAGCCAACGAAGGTTTTCGCGCGAGACTATACCCAGGTCGGCGGCGGACCCGCCGCCAATGCCGCGGTCACCGTCAGCCGCCTCGGCGGCAAGGCGAGCCTCTGGGCCCGTGTCGGCGAGGATCAGGTCGGTGCGCGCATTGTCGCCGAAATCGCGGAATACGGGGTGGATGTCAGCCACGTGAGAAGCATCCCCGGCCGACGTTCGGGTGTTTCCGCGGTCATGGTCGACCGTAAGGGCGAGCGTCTCATCACCGCTTTCGCGGACAGGGAGCTCGATACCGATTCCTCCTGGCTGCCGCTGGATGGAATCCGCGGGTTTGACGTGGTTCTCGGAGATGTGCGCTGGCCCGCAGCATCCGAGCGTGCGTTGCGCGCCGCGTCCGAGCAGGGGGTCAAGACGGTGCTGGACGCCGACCTCACCACCGACGATGCAGTGGAGCGCCTGATTCATCTGGCGGACTACGCCGTGTTTTCAGCGCCCGCCCTCAAGCGCCTGTCCGGCGAAGAGGGGTTCGAGGCCGGCCTGGAGCGCGCGCAGGAACGGACGGACGGCATGGTGGGCGTCACCCTGGGCTCCCGCGGGTTCGCTTGGCTGGAGGACGGTCGATTGAGGCAGACGCCGTCCTTCGCGGTGGATGCGATCGACACGCTCGCTGCGGGCGATGTCTTCCACGGCGCCTTCGCGCTCGGCATCGCGGAGCATCTCTCGCTGGAAGAGACCGGTCGTTTCGCGGCGGCTGCGGCCGCTTTGAAATGCACCCGCTGGGGCGGCCGCGCCGGAATTCCGAGCCGCTCGGAGCTCGATGCATTTCTCAGCGCTCAATCCGGCGCGGACAATAACAAGGGGAGGGCGATCAACACTCTCATGAACCCGGCTCACTGACTGAAATCCTTGATGAAAGCCATCCGCACGAAGCGGAGGTGCGAGACACAGTGGAGGAAACCATGAAACTGACACGCCGAATTCTGTTTGCGGCGGTAGCCGCTCTAACCCTGTCGACCCCGGCTCTGGCCGAATACCCCGAGCGTCCGATCACGCTCATCGTGCCGTGGGCGGCAGGCGGCGGAACCGATGCGACCGCCCGCACCGTTGCATCTCTGCTCGAGCAGGAGCTCGGAAAGCCCGTGAACGTGGTCAACCGCACGGGCGGCGGCGGCATCGTCGGACACACCGAAATCGCGAATGCCAAGCCCGATGGCTACACGCTCGGCGTCATCACGACCGAGCTGTCGCTCTATCACTGGCTGGGCACCGCGCCCATCGACTATCGCAGCTACACGCCGATCGCGCTCTACAACACCGATGCCCAGAGCATCAACGTGCGCTCCGACGGTGCGAAGGATCTCAAGGAGCTGCTCGAGCAGGCCAAGGCGAAGCCCGGCACTTACAAGGCATCCGGTGCCAATCGCGGCGGCGCTCCGCACCTGGCGGTTGCGGGTCTCCTGAAGGCGTCGAACCTGCCGGTCGACACCATTCCGTGGGTGCCCACCGACGGAATCACGCCGTCGCTCCAGCTGCTCACCTCCAATGCCATCGGCGTTGTGGCCACCACTCTCCCGGAGGTTCAATCCATGGTGGATGCGGGTGAGGTGAAGACGCTTGCCATCATGCGCGCCGAGCGTGATCCGTCCTTCCCGAACGTGCCGACCGTCAAGGAGGCGACCGGCGTCGATTGGTTCCTGTCCTCCTGGCGCGGCGTCGCCACGCCCAAGGGTCTGCCCGACAACATTGCCAAGCGTCTGTCCGACGCCATGGCGAAAGTCGCTCAGAAGCCCGAATTCAAGTCGTTCATGACGGCTCGCAAGTTCGGCCAGGACTATGCGGGCGGCGAGGCCTTCGCAAAATTCCTCGCGGATGCGGACGAGCGGTTCGGAACGGCCATCAAGGCCGCGGGCCTCGCCAAGTAAGTCTACGTGAAAGGCAGGCGGCATCATGAGGAAAGCTGAATTCATCGCAGGGATCGTCCTGTCGGCATTGGGAGGGGGCATCGTTCTGGGAGCGGCGCAATTTCCGACCATTCCAGGACAGGATTATGGACCAGGATTCTTCCCGACCATTCTCGGCGTTGGTTTGCTTCTCAGCGGTGCCGCCTATGCGATCAACGCTCTGCGGCAGCCCGAGCCCGCCGCGGCCGCCACGTTCGGGACGGTGGACAAGGAGGGTGGCGAGACTCCTGCCGACCGCCCTTACTACGCGGCCTTGGCATGGGTTCTGCTCGGACTTGGGGTGATCATCCGCCTCTGGGAAACCGTCGGCTTCATCGTGCTGCTGTCCGTTTTCCTGACTGGGTTCATGGTGCTGCTGAAGGTGGCGCTCTGGCGTGCCGCGCTTCTGGCAGTCGTCGCCACCGTGGCCGTCTATCTGGTCTTCATCCGACTTCTGATGGTTCCGCTCCCGGCAGGAATCCTGGCGAACCTGGGGCTGTGAGGCGAGAATGCAGACGATCTTCGAAGCCTTCCGGCTGATTGCCGATCCTCAGGTCATTCTGACCGTCGTCCTGGCGTCCTTCTTCGGGCTGTTCGTCGGCGCAGTGCCGGGCCTCACGGCCACGATGGCCACGGCGCTGCTGGTGCCGATGACCTTCTTCATGGACCCGCTGTCGTCCGTGGCGGCCATCGTTGCCTGCACGGCCATGGCGATCACCGCCGGCGACATTCCCGGCTGCCTCCTGCGTATTCCCGGAACGCCCGCCTCCGCGGCCTACACTGACGAAACCTACATGATGACAAAGAAGGGGCTCGGGGCGCAGGCGCTCGGGTCCAGCCTCGTCTCGTCGGTGATCGGAGGCCTGTTCGGTGCGATCGTGCTGATCTTCGCCGCGCCATCGCTGGCACGTGTGGCGCTCAACTTTTCGAGCTTCGAGTATTTCTGGCTGGCGGCCATCGGCCTGACCTGCGCCGCACTCGTCAGTTCCTCCGGTTATCTTCCTGGAATCATCTCGCTGTTCATCGGGCTGGCGATTTCCACCGTCGGCATGGACGTGATCAGCGGCTCCCCCCGTTTCACCTTCGGCGTGGTGGACCTGATGGGAGGCGTCAGTTTCGTGCCGGCGATGATCGGCATGTTCGCCCTGTCGGAAATATTCCACAGTCTCGTCTACGGCACCGCACGGCATCGCTTCGCGAAGCCGCAGAAGGTGAGCGGCATCTTCAGCGGGATCATGCCGTTGATGGCCAAGTACCGCACGAATATCGGCCGCGGCTCCATCATCGGCACGCTCATCGGAATTCTTCCCGGCGCAGGCGGCGATATCGCGGCCTGGATCACCTACGCGACCGCGCGCCGGTTCTCGAAGGAGCCCGAGAAGTTCGGCACCGGTCACCCGGAAGGCGTCATCGAGGCGGGAGCCGCGAATAATGCGGGCCTCAGCGGCGCGTGGGTTCCGGCGCTGGTGTTCGGCGTTCCGGGCGATGCGGTCACGGCTATTGCGGTCGGCGTGCTCTACATGAAGGGTCTCAATCCGGGCCCGAGGCTCTTCGAGACGCAAGGGGCCATGCTCTATGCGGTGTTCATGATCTTTCTGATCGCGAACCTTGCGCTCCTGCCGCTCGGCTGGCTCGCCATTCGCGCCGCGAGCCGCATCCTGGTCGTGCCCCGGCCCCAGCTCATGGCGCTCATCCTCCTGAGCTGCGTCGTAGGTTCGTTCGCGATCAACAACGCCGTGTTCGACATCATCGTGATGGTGGCGTTCGGCCTGATCGCCTTTGCCCTTTCGGAAGCCCGCATCCCGATCGCGCCCATCATCCTCGGGGTCGTGCTCGGCCCCATGCTGGAGCAGAACTTCCTCACCTCCATGACCATCGCGAACGGTAACCTGCTGGCCTTTTTCGAGCGTCCCATCGCGGCGGTGCTCGGGGCTTCCGCAATTCTCTTCTGGTCGATGCCTCTGCTGGGATTGGCTCTCAGGACGAGCCGCAGGGCCCGGCCACCGTCTGCGGCTCTTGATCAGCCCCAGGAAATGGGGCGCACCACCTCTCTCTAACCATCATCACTCTTCATGATTTAGGAAAGGACTATCGCAATGCAGATCTCGGCTGGAAAGCTGCGAGGACTTCGGCGGCTGTCAGACCCCCAGGGACGCTTCAAGATGGTGGCCGTTGACCAGCGCCCGCCCATGCTCAAGGCCATCGGCGAGAAAATCGCGCCGCGGCAGGTGGGCTATGAGGATGTGGCTCCCGTGAAGGCGATGCTCGCCCGATCACTGACACCGATGGGCTCTGCCGTGCTGATCGACCCCGATTATGGCTTCAGCCTCGCCGCCGGCAGCATTCCGGCCGATCGTGGATTGCTCATCACCCTCGAGGATTTCCGCTTCGAGGACACGCCGGGCGGACGCAAGACGCGTCTTCCGGAAGGATGGGACGTGGGCAAGATCAAGCGCATGGGCGCCGACGGCGTCAAGCTGCTCCTGTGGTATCGGCCCGACTGCAGCCCCGATGTGGTGGCGCATCAGCAGGCGCTCGTGCGCTCAGTCGGCGACGCATGCGCGCGCTACGACATCGCCTTTCTTCTCGAGCTTCTCGTCTATCCGTTCCAGGGCGCGGCGAACCACACCACGGATTACATCGAGAACAAGGAGAAGTATCCGGAGCTCGTCCTTCAGAGCCTGCGCGACTTCGCTGACCCCTCCTATGGCGTGGACATTTACAAGCTCGAAAGTCCCGTGTCCGCCGATTCCCTGCCGAACCCTGATGAGAATACGGAAGAAGTCCGCAAGGCGCAGGAATGGTTCAACAAGATCGGCGACATCATTGATCGTCCCTGGGTGATGCTCAGCGCCGGAGCCGGGATGGAGCAGTTCCGCCGCGTTCTCGCCTTTGCATATCGTGCCGGAGCCAACGGCTATCTCGCCGGCCGCGCGATCTGGTGGACGGCGTTCGGATCTTATCCCGACATCGCGGCCATGGAGAGGGGGCTTCAGGAGGAATCTGCCCGGTACATGGATGAAATCAACCGCCTGACCGACCAGCTCGCCCCTCCGTGGGATCAGGCACCCGCCATGGCGAAGGGAGTGGAGCTGCAGAACGCTGGCCATAGCTTCCCGAGCCTTTATGCGGGCTTCGGCTCGCAAGCAGCCTAAGAAAGAGACGATCATGCTCAGCGATCTTAAAAATAAGCGCGTCCTCGTCACGGGGTCCAGCACAGGCATCGGAGCGGCCGTGGCGCAGGGCTTCGCCAGATTCGGGGCCCGTGTCGTCGTTCACTACAACTCCAGCGCTGCGGAAGCGGAAGCCGTCGTCGCCGCCATCCGCAACCAGGGCGGCGAGGCGCAGATGGTGAGCGGCAACGTCTCCAGCAGCGCGACCGCGAAGGCGGTCGTTGACGAGGCAGCCTCCCTGCTCGGCGGCCTCGATGTGCTCATCAACAATGCCGGGGCCATGGTGAAACGCGCTCCTCTCACGGAGGTGGAGGACGAGCTCTACGATCAGGTGCTCGACATCAACGTGCGCTCCGTCGTCATGGCTTCCAAAGCGGCGGTTCCGCACTTCCGGCGGGCAGGGGCCGGCGCCATCGTGAATACGAGCTCCATCGCAGCCCGCAACGGCGGCGGGCCCGGCGCGGGCCTCTATGCGGGCGCCAAGGCTTTCGTCGGCAACATCACCCGCAACATGGCAAAGGAACTCGCGGGCGCCAACATCCGCGTGAACGCCGTCTCGCCGGGTGTGATCATGACGCCGTTCCACCAGCGGTTCTCCAGTCCGGAATGGCTGGAGAACATGCGCAAGACGATTCCGCTCGCGCGGATCGGCGATCCGGAGGACTGCGTGGGCGTCTACCTCTTTCTATCCTCGCAGGCCATGAGCGGCTACATCAATGGCCAGACCATCGAGGTGAACGGCGGTCAGTACATGCCTTGACGAAAGCGGGAGCTGCCGGTGGAGACCAAGCGGCAGCTCCTTCGCATGGAAACGGCGCGCCTGTTTCGGCCTGAGAGCGAATGTCTGCTTCGAGGCTTGGAGCGGAGGTTGGACGGCCGCGTCAGCGCTACCGCTTTTGACCATACCAGACTATTGTCGCGAAGATGGACAGCGCTCCGATCCTGGGTCTGCGCCAGAGCACTCACGGCTAACTCAGCGATCCTTCAAGCCGATAGGTATGGCCCCGGTTCAGAATCTGTTCGACAAAACAGGCGAGCACCGGGAGAGAGAGTTCGCACAGGTCACGACAAGACGTCAGCCGTACAACGGAAAGGACCGTCCTAGACCTAAGATTGGCCAAGGACGGCTGCATGTTCATGAAGGCACCAGCATGTGCCGACTCGCTGCGCTGACATAGGTCGACAGCACGATTATCTGCGGCTCCCTAGTCCTTCTTTGCCCAATAGAACAGGAGCTGGTTGTCGGCTCGCTGGACGAGCTTGACCTTCTTCGACACGCCCCAAGCAAGGGACTGCTGGTGCAGCGGGATATGGCCGTAGTCTTTGGTGGCGATTTCAAATGCCTTCTTGATCAGCTGATTGCGCTTCTCCGGATCCGTTTCGACCAGGATCTGGTCGGTCACAGCATCAAGGTCCTTGTTGCAGTACCCACCGTAATTGGTCTCGCCCCGGCTTGATCCAGGAACGTCGCGGCAGCCCATGACGTCATAGAGAACATTGTGGCTGTCGAAGGTGCCAGGGGTCCAGCCGAGCAGCGAAACCGAGGTGGTGTAGCCACCTGACTTACCGGCTTTCCCAAAGTAGAGGGCCTTCGGCTGGGCCGTCAGGTTTACCTTGACGCCGGCGCGGGCCAGCATGCTGACGACGGCCTGACAGATCGCCTCATCATTGACGTAGCGGTCGTTCGGGCAGTCCATGCCGACCTCGAAACCGTTCGGGTAGCCGGCGTCGGCCAGCAGTTTCTTGGCCCCCTCGAGATCATACTTCGGACGCACAAAGTCCTTCGCGTGGACGAAGAGCTCCGGTGCGATCATCAGGGCTGACGGGGTCGACAGCCCGCGCATGACGCGATCGCGGATGAGATTGATATCGATCGCCTTGAAGAAGGCCTCCCGAACCCGCACGTCCTTGAATGGGTTCTTGCCCTTCACGTTCGAGAACAGAAGCTCGTCACGGGCCGAGTCCATGTTGAGAAAAATCGTCCGGAGTTCGGGCCCTGTGAGCGCCTGGGCATTCGGGGAAGAGTTGACGCGCGCGATATCCTGTACAGGGACCGGTTCGATGACATCAACCTCGCCTGACAGGAGCGCTGCAACGCGGGTGGCATCACTTGCGATAGGCGTAAAGACGATCTCATCGAGGTTGTGCTCCGGCTTGTCCCACCAGCTAGGGTTCGGCTTGAAGATCGTCTTCACGCCGGCCTGATGGCTTTCAATCTTGAACGGACCGGTCCCGTTCGCATTCAGCGACGAGAAACTTGGGGTTGTGGCAGCCGCAGGCGTCGGAGCGGTGGCGTTGTTCGCCTCCGCCCATTCCTTGTCCATAATGTACCAGGTGTCCCACTGGGAGTTCAGGATCGGGTTGGGGGTTTTCAGCTTTACGTCAACCGTATGGTCATCGACCTTCACAAGCTCGGCACTGGTCGGCACGCGGGTCGTGAAATTCGAGCCCTGAGCCCGCACCCGCGTGGCCGAGAAGATCACGTCATCCGCATTGAAGTCGTTGCCATTGTGGAACTTGACGCCCTTGCGCAGGAAGAAACGCCAGGTCAGGCCGTCATCGCTAATCTCCCAGCGCTCGGCTAGGCTCGGCTGAACCGCGAGGTCCTTCCCGCGCCGCGTCAGACCCTCGTAGACATGCCCGAGGTGGGCGTTGGTGGTGGTCTCGTTGAGCGTATAGGGGTCTAGGGATTTCAGATCACCTTGGTTAGCGTAGCGCAGGGAAGCGGCCAAGGCGGGCGTAGATAGGGCTGCAAGGAGGATCGAGGCAGGGATGAGGACGCTGTTTTGAATCATGAGGCTGTTCTCCACTGGCGGCTCCGCCTGAGGCGATGGCGGCGCTCTCGTTTGGTCCGGCCCGGTGCCGGAAGCGTCAGCGTGGCAGGAATTCCAGGGAGCGTCCAGCAGGAGAGGGGAGCCCTGAGGCCAGCAGCAGGATCAGCCTCTAAACATCCGCAAGCGACCGTAGCAGGGTCAGGACCGGGGATGGACTGAACAACGCTTCCTAAAGGGTCAAAACGGAGAAACGCCATTTTGTTACGATACGGGATGGGTATCAGTACCCACCGCACCGAGCTGCCAGCAATTCAATGCACCGCAAAGTGCTGGCACGCGGGAGTAATGAGTTGGATCGAGGGTTGTTGCGTCCGTGCCCTGCAACTCGTTTCAACTGCGGCACCGCCCTAAGTCGTGCCGCAAGCGATTGACGGAATAGAGCACGCAAAAGCCTCCACGCCCTGAAGGTCTCAAATTGGCACAGGGCTAACCCTAGCCGTACTTCCGCATTGGGGCTGCGAGGCGAACCTCACGTGATCTCGGTTGAGGGCTCAGATGGACCCAGCCCAGACGCTCCTGACTTATCTTTCGACCGCCTGACTGATCCGTTCGTTTGACTGATCGATCAGTCAGTGGTAGTCGTGTCGGCCTGATATCCCGAGGTGGAGCCGAGATGTCCGAGCAGAATGCCAGCCATGGAATTCTCGACGCCGCAGAGCGAGTCTTCGCCCTGCACGGCTTCGAAGGAGCCAGCATGCGGCAGATCGCGACAGAGGCGGGTGTCGCGCAGGCGCTCCTGCATTATCATTTTGGCACCAAGGAGAAGCTGTTTCAGGCGATGTTCGCGCGTCGCTCCGACGCCATCAATGCGGAGCGGGCGGCACGCATCGAGCGCCTCTTCGGAGCCGACGACCAAGGCCATCCATCCCTTGAGGATCTGATCGAAGCGCTGTTCCGCCCGACGGTGGAATTCGGTCATCAGGGTCAGGGCGGTAACATGTTCTCGCGCATTCTTGCGGCGACCGCGAATGCCGACGACGAGCGTTCGCGTGCCCTGATCGGGGAGCATTACGACGCCATTGCCCAACGTTTCATCCAGGCCTTCCGCCGAGTCATTCCTGGCCTGGAGCCCGCCGACGCGGTCTGGTCCTACATGTTCGCGATCGGCGTCGGTATGACCATGATGGCGGCGACCGGTCGAGCCGAGCGTCTGTCGGGTGGCATCTGCGACGATCGCGATGTCGATGCGATCATGGCGCGGATCGTGCCCTTCATTTCCGGGGGCATCAGGGCGCTGGCCGCCGGCGAGACGATCTCGGAGGGCAGGTCGCCTGCACGGCCCCGGCGGGCTGTGACGAGGGGGCGCTGACGCAGGTCGATACCTCTCCAAGCTTCCAACGACCGGGATCAACCCGGCTCCACGTTCCCATTCAGGAGGAAATAGTACATGCGCACACTACCGACTGCCGCACTCGCGGCCCTTCTTGCCTCGGTCTCGATGGCTCAAGCCGAAACAGTCACGGTCACCCTCGTGAACGGTCATCCGCCGGTCTTCCGTTGGGTCAAGCACCTGCAGGAGAGCTTCGTCCCCGCCGTCAACAAGGCGCTCGAAGGCACGGACACCAAGATCGAATGGAAGCAGCAATACGGAGGTTCGCTCGCTAAGGTCGGTGAGGAGCTCGAGGCCGTTCAGGAGGGCATCGCCGACATCGCGCTGGTGCCCACCATTTTCGAGCCGTCCAAGATGCCCCTCCAGAACGTCACCTACTACACGCCGTTCGTTTCGACCGACCCGAGCCTCGTCACGCAGGCCGTTGAGGAGGTCCAGAAGAAGGTTCCGGCCATGATGAAGGCCTGGGATGACAATGACGTTGTCTATCTCGGCGGCGGCTTCGGCCTGGACGACTACCTCCTCTTCACCAAGTTCCCCGTGAAGAGCGTCGACGATCTCAAGGGCCGGAAGATCGGCACCCCCGGCCCGTCTATCAACTGGATGAAGGGTACCGGCGCAGTCGGCGTCGCAGGCAATCTCACCGAGTACTACAACGCGCTGCAGACCGGTCTCTACGATGGGGTCGTCACCTTTGCGACGGCCGCCCTTCCGGCCAAGATCCAGGAGGTTGCTCCACATATTACCCGCGTCGGCTACGGAGCGCAATATTCCGGCGGTATCGCGGCCAATAAGGAATGGTACGAGGAGCAGCCGGACCAAGTGAAGAAGGCTCTGGAAGCCGGAGCCAAGGCATTCCAGACGGCCTATCACGATGACCTGCGCAAGGCGACCGCGGCAACTCTCGCCGAGCTCGCCGCCAAGGGCGGCACCATCAACCCAGACTCTGATGCCCTGCGCTCCGCTTACGCTAATGCCGTCGAAGACCCCACCAAGGGCTGGGTGGCAGAGCTTGAGAAGCAGAAGCTTCCGGCGCGCGATGTTCTGCAAGCCTATATGCAGACGCTCCGTGCTGCTGGGGCGACCCCAGCCCGGGACTGGGGCAAGAACTGATAACCCGCTCTGGCACAAGGCGCACCATGGCTGACGCTCCTACCAAGACCACCGACGAAGGGGATTTTCTCCCCTTCGCCGGCCATCCGGCACTCCGCGTACTCGATCGGTGCACGGCGGTTCTGAACGCCTTCGGCACCATGCTGATTGTTGGGATCATGCTGGCAATCAATGCCGACGTCATGGGCCGCGCACTGTTTGGCAGCCCCATATCGGGCGTGCCGGAGATCGTGAGCATGTCGATCGTGGCGATTGTCTTCCTTCAGATCGCCCACTCCCTGCGCACTGGCGGCCTGACCCGGGCTGAGATCCTGCTCGATCACTTACCGCCGCGCGCTCGGGCTGGCATGGAAACAGTTTACTGCCTCGTGGGCGTCGCACTGTGCGTTATCCTGTTCAACGGTCTCCTGCCGCTCTTCGACCGCGCCTGGACCCGCAACATCTTCGTCGGAGCCATCGGTGACTTCACCGCCCCGATCTGGCCCGTTCGGCTGATCATGCTGATCGGCACCGCGGCACTTGGCCTCCAGTTTCTGGCTCGCACGATCCGCGCCGGCCTCGCTGCTGCCGGCTTCTCGGAAAGGACCGGCCATGAGTGATCTCGCCATCGGCTCCATTGCGCTATTCGGGATGGTCGGCCTGATCTACGCGGGCATGCACGTAGCCATCGCATTGGTCCTCTGCTCTTTTCTCGGCGTCCTTGCCATGAAGGGCAGTGCGGCGCTTGCGGGCCGGATGCTGGCTCTGGCGGCCACCGAGTCGATCGAGTCCTATGTTTTCGGCGTCGTGCCACTCTTCGTCCTTATGGGCTTCGTGGTCTCTCAAGCCAACATCGGCCGTGATGCCTTCGATGTGGCCAACCGGATGCTCGGTCAGATCAAGGGCGGCCTCGGCATCGCCACCGTCGGCGCCAACGCCATCTTTGCGGCCATCACGGGCATCTCGATCGCGTCGGCTGCCGTGTTCACCCGCGTTGCGGTCCCCGAGATGCTCCGCCATGGCTATACGAAGCGGTTCGCCTACGGGATCGTTGCGGGCAGCTCGGTTCTCGGTATGCTGATCCCTCCGAGCCTGCTTCTTATTCTCTATGGAATTCTCACCGAGCAGTCGGTGGGCGACCTGTTCCTTGCAGGCGTCGTGCCCGGAATCATTCTGGCGATCGCGTTCGGGATCGGCGTCTACTTCATGGCCCGAAGCTGGCCCACCTTTGCCGGGTCAGGTATTTCGGAGGAGGTGACCCCGCTCTCGACGGGAGCGATGATCTCGAAGTCCCTTCCAATCATGCTTCTGATCGCCCTCGTGCTCGGAGGCATCTACGGCGGCTTTTTCACACCGACGGAGGCCGGCGGCGTTGGAGCTCTTGGCGCCATCCTGATCGGATTTGCGCGCCGGACGCTGCCGACGTCAAAGATCTGGCGGGTCCTCACGGACACAGGACAGGTGACCGCGGCGATTTGCTTTCTGATCATCGCCGCCAGCATGTACTCGCGCATGCTGTCTCTCAGCGGGCTGCCCGAGTATCTCAGCTCCGCAGTGGCTGCGAGCGATGTCGGATACTGGGGTGTCATCCTTGCCTATGTCGCTCTTATCCTCGCAATGGGCACCCTCCTCGACAGTTCGTCCATCCTGCTGATCGTGATCCCGCTGTTCCTGCCGATCATGAAGACCCTCGGCATCGATCCAATCTGGTTTGGCATCGTCACCGTGCTGGCAGTCGAGGTCGGACTCCTGACCCCTCCGTTCGGTTTGTCTGTCTATGTCATCAAGGGTACTTCGCCGGACAGGGCGTTGAAGTTGGGCGAGATTTTCATCGGGGCGCTTCCCTTCGCGGCCATCATGCTCGTTGTGCTCGCCCTGATCCTCGCGTTCCCTGTCCTCGCGACGGGCCTTCTCGGGCGCTAAATCTCTAGGAGACCATATCATGCCGCGTCGTATTGTTGATATTTCAGCTGCCCTCGAAGCCGGCATCGCCTCAGACCCACCGGGGCACCTGCCCACAATCGAGTATCTCGATCACCGTGCAACCGCAACGGGCATGATCTCCTTCTTCCCCGGTGCCAGCGTTGAGGATCTTCCCGGAGGTGAAGGGTGGGCGGTCGAGCGTCTGAATGTGTCGACCCACAACGGCACACATCTCGATGCGCCCTACCACTTCCACTCGACCATGGATGGGGGACAGCGGGCCATCACGATTGATGAGGTTCCCCTGGAATGGTGCTTCGCCCCCGGTGTGAAGCTCGACTTCCGGCACCTGCCCGACGGCCACGTTGTCACTGCGGCGGAGATCGAAGCGGAACTGGCCCGCATCGGGCATGCCCTGCAACCGTATGACATCGTTGTGGTCAACACTGCGGCAGGCTCTCACTATGGCCAGTCGGACTACGTCTCCTCCGGCTGTGGTGTCGGGCGCGAGGCGACGCTGTACCTGACCGAACGCGGCGTACGCATCACCGGTACCGACGCCTGGAGCTGGGACGCGCCGTTCGTACACACCGCAGAGCGCTACGCCGAGTCGCACGACCCTTCTATTATCTGGGAGGGGCATCGAGCCGGGATGGAGCGTGCCTACTGCCACATCGAGAAGCTTGCCAACTTGGAAAGTCTGCCACCGACCGGGTTCATGATCTCCTGCTTCCCATTCAAGATCCGCGGCGCCTCGGCCGGATTCACCCGTGCCGTGGCTATCTTCGAAGACTGATCCATCCCACCAGAGGAGAGCACGTTGTCTGACGTGAATGTACCCAAGGCGACCAAACAGTCGTCGAAGATCATTATCACCTGCGCTGTGACCGGCGGTATTCACACCCCAACCATGTCAGATGCGCTCCCGTATCGCCCTGAGGACATTGCGCGGGAGGCCATCGCCGCGGCCGAGGCGGGGGCGTCCATCCTTCACCTGCATGCGCGCGATCCGCAGGATGGCCGGCCCACGCCAGATCCCGAAGTGTTCATGCAGTTCCTGCCGCGCATCAAGCAATCGACGGATGCGGTCATCAACATCACGACGGGCGGTGGCCTCAACATGACAGTCGAGGACCGCCTTGCGGCACCTCTCATTGCCAAACCCGAGATGTGCTCCCTGAACATGGGGTCGATGAACTTCGGCATTTATCCCATGGCGGACCGGTACAAGGATTGGAAATTCAGCTGGGAGGAGCCTTATCTTCGAAACACCGACGACTTCATCTTCCGCAACACCTTCCGCGACATAGAGCGTATCCTTAAAATGCTCGGCGAAGAGCATGGCACCCGCTTCGAGCACGAATGCTACGACGTCGGCCATCTCTACAATGTCGCCCATTTCGTTGACCGAGGGCTCCTGAAGCCGCCGTTTTTCGTCCAGATGATCTTTGGTATCTTGGGCGGGATCGGAACTGACCTCGACAACCTGCTGTTTATGAAGCGTACGGCCGACAAGCTTTTCGGGGAAGACTACCGGTGGTCTGTGCTTGCCGCCGGACGGCACCAGATGAACTTTGCGACGCAGGCCGCATTGCTCGGTGGAAGCGTCCGGGTCGGGCTCGAGGACAGCCTCTATATCGGCCGGGGCAAACTGGCTTCCTCCAACGCCGAACAGGTTTCCAAGATCCGCCGCATCCTGGAGGAACTCGGCCACGAGATCGCCACCCCGGAGGAGGCCCGCGCCATGCTGGGCCTCAAGGGCGGCGACCGCGTGGGGTTCTAAGAGGTACGCTCATGAGCCGCAATCCCAATCCAATCGACGGGTTCACCGTCGATCCGTCCGCCATCATGTATATCGGGCAGGATCTCCAGCGTCCGGAATGTATACTGGCCGAGAAAAACGGGTCTCTCTGGGCGGCCGACGCCCGGGGTGGGGTTGTTCACATTCAGCCCGACGGCTGCCAAACACTCATCGCTCAGCGGGCTGAAGCGACCTTCGCTGACGCTCCCGACGAAGAGACGCGCTTCGTCGCTGGCACCCTTCCGAATGGCCTCGCCTTCGCACGAAACGGCGACATCGTCATCTCCAATTTCGGAACCGACCGGCTCGAGGTGATGTCGCGCAACGGCGAGACCCGGGTCTTGGTCGATACGATCGACGGCGAGCCGATCGGAAAGGTCAACTTCGTGCTGCGCGACAGTCGGGATCGGCTTTGGCTTACAGTGTCAACCCGAACGAAGAACTGGATGCGGGCGATGAGCCCCTCCATCATCGATGGGTTTGTAGCCTTGTATGATCAGGGGCGTTTGCGCATCGTCGCGGATGGGTTCCACTTCACCAATGAAATCCGGCTCGACGCCCAGGAGGAGTGGCTCTACGTGGCCGAGACCTGCGCCCGGCGAGTCACACGTCTGCGGGTGCTCGACGATGGAAGCCTCGTGGACCGCGAGGTGTTCGGGCCGGCTGACCATGGCGCGTTCATCGACGGCATTGCGTTTGATGCCCACGGCAACCTCTGGGGCACACATGTGATGACGGACCGGATCTTCGCCATCACACCTGAAGGCGACCTGCGCATCATCCTCGACGACGACCAGAACAGCGACGCAGGGCGTGTGCTCATGGAGGCATTCGCGCGTGACGAGGCCACATCGCAGCTCATGCTCGCCTGCGGTGGCACCATCGCTCCCTGGTTCGCGAGCGTCACATTCGGAGGTTCTGATCTGAGAACCGTCTATGTCGGCAGCTTGCGCGGCAACAGGATACCTTATTTCTGTTCGCCAGTGGCTGGTCTTCCTATGGTCCATTGGTGAGGGCACTATGTCTTGCTCTCGCCGCTACGGGGAGCAGGCTGTCATTTCTGGGATGGTATTTTGGGTAATGATAGAGAGGGGCGAGGCGATGGATAAGGTTTACAGCGACGCCCGCTCGGCGCTGGCCGGCCTGGTCAAGGATGGTATGACCATCATGGCCGGAGGCTTCGGCCTGTGCGGCA
>NZ_JACHWB010000004.1 GCF_014191055.1 Microvirga lupini | reverse complement strand
GATCAGGTCGGTATCTATTCACCCGGCTCCAAAGAACCGGCGCAAGGACACCGCCGCCTACGCTTCTCTTCCCCTCTCAACAATGTCAAAGAGCACATGCATCCCGCTAGAGACACAAGAGAGCTTCCGCAGAACAGACCTCGTTCCCGACTTAAAGTCAGGCCCAGCAGCCCGGTCTCTGTGGAAGTTCTTGGCGCCAGCCACTCAGTGGCCGCCGTCGATGGGCGGTATATAGGCCAAACCCTTTTGGCCTGTCAACGGGCTTATGAAAGTTTTTTGACGGTTCGGGAAAGCACCCTGTTCTGGAGCCTGCCGCACAGGTTTTTCCGGCCCTTGCCTCACTGCGGACACAGAATGGCAGGAAGCAGAGCCGCGGCAGGCCTCCCTCCTTAAGGAGTTGGCGTCCTGCACAAGCTTATCTATTGACCTGTGCGGTTGCCGTCTCTTGTGCTAGATGGCCTTCTGGTGTCTGTGACAGCAACCCACCCGCATCGACACTCGACAGGGACCATGAGCCATCTCCCCCCCGATGACAGCCATGCCGGAGGCGCCCGCAGAAACGCGCCGCACCTGTCGTCCGGCGTCGATCTCGGGCATGAGCCGCCGCTGAACAGCAGCGGCAGCGCCGCTCCTGAGATCGACAAGTGGGAGGTCAACCTGCGCTGGCTCGGCGCCAGCGTTCTGACCGGGGTCACGGGAGCCGCCCTGATCGGAGCGTCCATCTACATCACCTTCGAAGGCGCAACCGTCTCCGCGCTGCCTCCCGAGAGGGCGGCCCTTGGCGGCCGCGCATCCTCGGCCAGGGATGAGGATCGGGCGGCGAACGTGGCCCGCAAGGCCGATCGGCTGAACATGACGGAGAATACGGTCTCTGCGCGCCAGAGCTTCAAGGCTCCCATGACGATCCGCAACGGGGAGCGCGAGGCCATCAAGGTTCGCCAGTTCGTGCGCGTGGCCACCAACCTGTCGCTCAGCGCCGGCACCTACGCGACCGATATCCCGCCCTTCAATCCCCTGCGCCTGTTCGCGGAAGAGACGGAGGGGCGGGTCGAGCCGGCCCCCGAGGTCGCCGATGCCGATGTATCGGTTCTCAGGCGCGATCTTGCGTCGGTCGCCATCGAGGCGAGCGCCCCGTCGCTGACCGACAACGACGTGCTTGCGATTCTCGAAGAAGAGCGCCGGGTCTTCAACGAGGCCGGTCGCCGAACCACGGTTTCGATCCCCGCCCAGCAGATGCTGTCGAGAACGCTGCGGCCGCCGGAGGCCTTGGGCGACGCCCTCGGCTATGCCCGGGTGGTCGATGCACCCTTCAGCACGATCGAGGTCCGCGTCGTACCGGAGAACGTGACCGATCTTCCGAAGATCGAGCAGAAGGCCATGCCTCCTCTCATCGAGGAGCGTGACGTGGTTCTCCGCAAGGGAGAGACCCTCGAGACCGCCCTGCGCAGCTACGGTGGCACTCCGGAGCAGATCGCCGCCATTACCTCCGCCCTCTCGGCCCGGCTCAAGATAGAGAGCATGACCGAGGGCCAGCGTCTGCGCATTCTCATCGCCCCGGGCCCCCGCCTGGGGGACCCCCGGCAGATCGTGCGCGTGATCGCGTTCAGCGAGCGCGGCATCGAAGGGATTGCTGCCACCAACGATCGCGGCGTCTTCGTGTCCGTTACCCCTCCCGAGGATCCGGCAACACGCCAGGTCGCGGACGCGTCCGAGGAGGAAGACGAGGAGGATGCCCGCGGCGGCGTGCGCCTTTATGAGAGCCTCTACGAGACGGCGCTCAAGAACGATCTTCCCCGCCAGACCGTGGATGAACTCGTGCGCATCTTCGGCTACGACGTCGATTTCCAGCGCCGGGTCGCGCAGGGCGATTCCTTCGAGGTCTTTTTCGGCTCGGATGACGAGAACGGCACGCCGGAGGTGCTCTACGCCTCCCTGACGGTGGGTGGGGAGCAGCGCCGCGTCTACCGCTACCAGGGCGACGACGGTGCCATCGACTTCTTCGATGAGTCTGGCCGCTCCCTCAAGAAATTCCTCATCCGCAAGCCCATCGCCGACGGTATCCTGCGCTCGGGCTTCGGCTCGCGCTACCACCCGATCCTGGGCTATTCGCGCCCCCATACCGGCGTTGACTGGGCCAACAGGGTCGGCACCCCCATCATCGCGGCTGGCAATGGCACCGTGCTCAAGTCGGAATGGGATTCCGGCTATGGCAGACGCGTCGAGCTTCAGCACACCAACGGCTATGTGACGGCCTATTCCCACATGTCGAGCTTCGCCAAGGGCATTACACCCGGCAAGAGGGTGCAGCAGGGTCAGGTCATCGGCTATGTGGGCAATTCCGGCCTCTCGACAGGCCCGCACCTCCATTATGAGGTGATCATCAACGGCAGCTTCGTCGACCCGCTGAAGATCCGCCTGCCCCGTGGACGCGAGCTCGAGGGCCGCGGTCTGGTTGAGTTCAAGCGGCAGCGCGAACAGGTCGACGAGCTGATGTCCCACAGCGTGGCCTCGGCCAGCCTCTCCCAGCGCGCCGAACTCCGATAAACCCTGATGCTTGACCTGTTCGCGATCGTCCTGCCGGTCTTCGGCCTGATCGGCATCGGCTATGTCGCGCGCCAGACGGGCTTCGTCTCCGAGCGGGTCGGCGAAGGGCTGTCCGAGTTCGTCTTCACCCTCTCCCTCCCCTGCCTGATCTTCCGCACCCTGGTTCGCGCCGAAATCCCGGCCGTTCAACCCTGGGGCTACTGGATCTCGTATTTCGCCGGTGTAGCCGTGGTCTGGTTTCTGGCCACCGGCATCGGCCGGCACTTCTTCGGCATCAAAGGAGTGTCGGGAGTCGTGGCCGGGTTTTCGGCCGGCCAGGCGAACACGGTTTTCGTCGGCATCCCGATGATCCTCAAGGCCTATGGCGACGAGGGCGCCGTGCCGCTCTTCCTGCTGATTGCGGTGCATCTTCCCGTGACCATGACGCTCGCGACGATCCTGGCCGAGGGACGGCAGGCTTCGCCCCTGGTGATCCTGCGACGCCTCCTGACCCACCCGATCGTGGTTGCCATCCTGGCGGGATCCGCCTTTCGCCCGATTGTCTCTTATGTGCCTGCACCGGCCTGGCAGGTCATGGACCTGCTCGCGAGCGCGGCCGTGCCCTGCGCCCTGATCTCCATGGGCATTGCGCTGCGCCGCTATGGCCTCCAGATGGGCTGGAAGCTGCCGACTCTGATCTCATTCCTCAAGCTCGTGGTGCATCCGCTCGTGGTGCTGCTCCTCGCCACGCAGGTCTTCCAGATGCCGCCGGTCTGGGCGGGCGTGGCGGTCCTCTTCGCCTCCTGCCCGTCAGGCATCAACGCCTATCTGTTTGCCGAGCGCTATGGGGAGGGCGTGGCCCTGGCCTCGAGCGCCGTGACGCTCTCGACCTTCCTCGCCCTCGGGAGCACTCTCGTCTGGCTCTATGTGCTGGGGGTTGGCTGAGGGACGAAGCCGAGGCGCTGCCGAACCTCCTGCGGCGTGACGCCTGCAGCCCGGAGTTCCGCCAGAGATTTCGACTGACGGCTCTTCGCCAGCTTGTCGCCTTCGGGATCGAGCACGAGCCCATGGTGATGATAGAGGGGCGTCAGCAACCCGAGCAGGGTCTGCAGCAGGACATGGAGGTCGGTGGCGGCCTCGAGATCCTGGCCGCGGACCACATGGGTGACGCCTTGGAGCGCATCGTCCACCACCACGGACAGATGATAGCTCGTCGGCGTATCCTTGCGCACGATGACGGCATCGCCCCAGCGCCAAGGGTCTGCGGCTACCCGCTCTTCACCGCCCTCGCGATCAAACCTGCAATAGCCGTGAGGCCCAGGCAGAAGTTTCTGCAGAGTCCCCATGTCGAGCCGCCAGGCATGAAGCTCGCCGGCTGTGATGCGCCGTTCGATTTCGTCCTCAGATAAATGCCGGCAGAGGCCTGGATAGAACGGAGCGCCGTCGGGATCGCGGGGCCAGGGCTGACCCGTCTCGGCCTCCCGGCAGGCAACCGCCTCGGCAATGTCCTTGCGAGAGCAGAAGCACGGATAGACGCCTCCCCTCCCCTTCAGGGCGCGGAAGGCGGCGCGGTAATCGTCGAAATGCTCCGACTGGCGCCGGACCGGCTCTTCCCAGGCAAGCCCGAGCCAGGCGAGATCCTCGTAGATCGCCTGCTCGAACTCGGGACGGCAGCGTGTGGTATCGATATCCTCGATGCGCAGAAGCAGGCGCCCGTCGAAGCGCCGGGCGAAATCGGCATTGAGCAGAGCCGAATAGGCATGGCCCAGGTGAAGCCCGCCGTTGGGGCTGGGAGCGAATCGGAAGACGGGCTTCGTCACGGGAGCCTGCGATTGGAAGGAACGCGAAGGAATGGTCACCCTCCTCGAAACGGACGCGGTTCTCAAGAGGGGCCTCGCGGCGCTGGCGAAATCCGATCCGGTCATGGCGCGGCTGGCCGCCGAGGGCGCCACGCCGCAGCTGCGCAAGCGCCCACCTGGGTTCGAAGGCCTCGCCTGGATCGTGGTGGGCCAACAGGTCTCGACCGCCAGCGCTACGGCAATCTGGGGCCGCCTGCGGGCCATTCTCGAACCAGCGACCCCGCGGCGGTTTCTCGCATTATCCGACGAGGAGCTGCGGGCGGCAGGTCTCTCGGCCGGCAAGGTGCGAACTCTTCGCGCCGTAGCGACAGACATCACCGAAGGGCGGCTGCCGCTCGACGATCTCCATAATCTTCCAGCCGACGAGGCTCACAATCTCCTCACGCGGGTGAAGGGCATCGGCCCCTGGACCGCCGACGTCTATCTCCTGTTCTGTCTCGGGCATCCGGACGCTTTCCCGAGCGGGGATCTGGCCGTGCAGGAAGCAGCCCGCCTCGCCTATGGTCTGGAGCAGAGGCCTGACGCCAAGGCGCTGAACGCCCTGGCCGAAAGCTGGCGGCCCTGGCGCGGCGTCGCCGCCAAGGTGCTCTGGGCCTACTACCGGATGGTCAAGGCGCGGGAGGGAGCGCCGGCTTGACGGTTGAGCCGTTCCGCTCTGCAATCGGGCGCCTTCAACGAACGGGAATACGCTTCATGGCCAGCATCGACGGTCCACGCCTTTCTCCTCGATCAGGCGTGGCGAAGCAGCTCGTCGTCTTTCTTCACGGGCTCGGCGCGGACGGAAACGACCTGATCGAGCTTGGTGAACAATGGCGTGCCTGGCTGCCGGACGCCGCCTTCGTCGCCCCGCATGCGCCTGATCCTTGCAGCAACGTGCCGATGGGCCGGGAATGGTTTCCGCTCACCTTGACGGATCCGCGGGAGTTCTGGCGCGGTGTGACCTATGCGGGGCCCGGTCTCGACGCCTTCATCGACCAGGAGCTCGCCCGCCATGACCTGCCGCCGTCGAGGCTCGCTCTCGTCGGCTTCAGCCAGGGCGCCATGATGGCGCTGCATGTGGGCCTGCGCCGCCCAACCCCTCCTGCCGCAATCCTGGGCTATTCGGGTCTTCTTGTGCTGGAGGATGGCGAAGGGCCGGAAGGCCTCATGGCCTTGAGGCGGACAGCGCCGCCGATCCTGCTGATCCACGGCGACCGGGACGATGTGGTGCCGGTCGAGATGTTCTTCTTCTCGAAGGAGGCCCTGGGCGCCGCGGAGATCCCATGCCAGTGGCATATCTCACCAGGACTCGGCCATGGGATTGACGGAGAGGGCCTCCGCCAGGGAGGCCTTTTCCTGACCCAGTCCTTCGGCCTGCCCTCCCCGGAGAAAACTTAGGCTCTGGCGGCAGCCAGGGCTGCGTGAGCGCCAGTGCGCAGCATGGACATGTCGCTGCCGATGGAGACCATGTGAAAGCCCTTGGCGGAGAGTTCGGCCGCCCGGGCCCCCGAAACCGCATAGATGGCCGCGATCTTGCCGGCGGCTTTGACCCTGGCGAGGGCATGGTCCAGGGCCCGGTCTACCTCGGCGCTGGTCGGTTCGACCCCTTTGCCGCCCGAGAGGGCGATGGACAGGTCGGAGGGGCCGATGAAGACCCCGTCGATTCCCGGCACCGCCAGGATGTCGTCGATGATGGCGAGCGCCTCCCGGGTCTCCACCATGGCGAAGGAGACGGTCAGATCGTTGGCCGTCCGGAGATATTCGCCCGGCTCGAGCCCCGTAAGCGCCAGCGCCCCATAGGCGCCCCAGCTCCGCTCGCCCACCGGCGGGAACTTCGTGAAGGCGGCAAGCCGCTTGGCATCCTCGACCGTGTTGATCATGGGCGCGATGATGCCCGAAGCGCCGGCATCGAGATAACGGGATGCCGAAGCAAAATCCCCCACGGGGATGCGGACGATGGCCGGCTTTCCCGCTGCCGCGATCAGCGGAATGGCCTGAACGGAGGCGGCGAAATCGATGGAGCCGTGCTGCGTGTCGAGCACGACGGCATCGAAGTCCTCGCGGGCCAGGGTCGCGGCGATGGACGGATCCGGTAGGCCGCACCAGGCGGTGAACAAGGGCGTGCCGCCTTTCAGGCGCTTGGGAAACGATGGATGGGTCGGCATGGCGCCCTTTCGGCTGATTTAGAGGACTGGAGTTGACGAGCAGGTGAGGAGGGCCGTTACCGGCCCGCCTTGACCTCCTCGATCGCCCGTCCGGTCAACTCGTTGAGCTTGGCCTGGAGTTCGGCATCGCCCATCGACTTGCCGGCGCCGTCGAGATCCTGGCGCACCTTGCGCAGGACATCCCCATCGCCCGCTTCCTCGAAATCGGCCAGAACGACGCTCTTGGCATAGGCTTCGGCCTCATCTCCGCTCTTGCCGAGCCGTTCGGCAACCCAGAGCCCGAAAATCTTGTTGCGGCGGGCCGTCGCCTTGAAGCGCAGATCCTCATCATGGGCGAACTGCTTCTCGAAGGCGTTCCTGCGGTCGTCGAAAGCGGTCATTCCGTTACTCTCCTTAAGCTTGAGCCTTCATGCGATATAAGGGCGCACTCGCGCGGATGCCAGACGCTCCCCATCTTTAAGATCGGTGCTTCGATCTCGCTGCCCGCCTTCAACTCTCCCCTGCGTTGTGCTTGCCCGTGGGATCGGATAGGTTGCCCCTAAGCGGAGCGCCGGTGGGAAGCCGCGCTTAACGCTAAAGCATCGGACCCAAAAGTGGACTTGCACTTTTGGGGTCGGATCCGATGCTTCTTTCTTGGATAAGAGCATCGTGTGGCCGGAAAACCGAATCCACTTTTCCGCATGATGCTCTGGCCGCGGATCTACAAAATGACCATCCCAGGAGCCACGGCACATGGATTTTCTCAAACCACGGTACACGCCTATGAATCGTCGCCGTCGCATCTATGAGGGCAAGGCGAAGGTCCTCTATGAGGGCCCCGAACCCGGTACGCTCATCCAGCACTTCAAGGATGACGCCACCGCTTTCAATGTCACCGCGAATGCTAAGAAGCATGAAGTCATCGACGGCAAGGGTGTGCTCAACAACCGGATCTCGGAATACCTGTTCCAGCATCTGAACGACATCGGCATCCCGACCCACTTCATCCGCCGCCTCAACATGCGCGAGCAGCTGATTCGCGAGGTGGAGATCATTCCGCTGCAGGTCGTGGTGCGCAACGTCGCGGCAGGCTCCCTCGCCACACGGCTGGGCATCGAGGAGGGCACGCAGCTTCCCCGCTCGATCATCGAATTCTATTACAAGAACGATGCACTCGGCGACCCGATGGTCTCGGAAGAGCATATCACCGCCTTCGGCTGGGCCTCCCCGCAGGAGATCGACGACATCATGGCCCTGGCCATCCGGGTCAACGACTTCCTGTCCGGCCTCTTCCTCGGCGTCGGCATCCGCCTCGTGGACTTCAAGCTGGAGACCGGCCGCCTCTGGGAGGGCGAGATGATGCGCATCGTCGTGGCCGACGAGATCTCCCCGGATTCCTGCCGCCTTTGGGACATCAAGTCCAAGGACAAGCTCGACAAGGACCGGTTCCGCCGGGACATGGGCGGGCTGGTGGAGGCCTATACTGAGGTCGCCCGCCGGCTCGGCATCCTGTCCGAGAACGACAACCCGGTCACGGGCGGTCCGCGCTTGGTCCAGTAGGCACCCTGTCGGCCTGAACATGCAAAGCCCGGCCCCGTGCCGGGCTTTTTGCCGACCGGTCGGGACCCTAAAGCATCGGACGTGAATTCGAACTCACGTTCGATGCATCTTTTCACGCAAAACCGGTGTCCACTGTTGCGTTCGATGCTCTAACGTCCTGTTGCTTCCGGAAGGGCGGCGATGCGACCCTCGAACCCTCGCCGCTGTCATCTCTGCGCAGGCGGGGGATCCATAACGGCTGACATCTCAAGAGAAGGCGAGCGGCATCGCGCCTCTTTCTGCGCCGTCGGCGGCTTTGGATCCAGGATCGGCTTCGCCGTCCGGGATGACGCGGGTGGTTGGCCTCTCAAAGAGCAGCACCTTTGGGCCCGCAGCGTGAGCTGCGAGCCTTTCAGGTTTGTCGAGGGTGGCGCGATGGGCAGCCCGGCTCGCTCTGTGTTGGAAGATGTAAGAGCCGAACTGCTCTTCGCGCACGGTTTGTTTCAGCGGACCTGGATCAAGCCAGGATCGGCCACCCGCGATCACAGGGGTGCGAGCCCTGCGGCGGGACCGTGCCTGCTCCCACACTGCGACGCCTCGCGAGCGCGCCCCTCGATAGGAGCAGATCTAAGCAGCCTTATAGCCCAGGTTAGGAGGATTGTCAAGAACAAATCAGGAACGCAAATCCTGCCGCCGCACTGTCATTTCCACATCGTCATGGTCGGACCGAGCCCGGGGATGAAACGAACGATGGCACAGTCGGTATCGGTGCTCTTCCCCTCCTGGCCCATTTTGCGCATAGATAAAAGTCATGTCCTTCCGCCTGTTACGTCCCCGCCTTCTGTTCCTGGCCGTTGCTCTGTCGGTCGCAAGCTGCGGCTACATCCCCCGGCAGGTCGCGGGCCTTTCAGCCGATGCATCCTGGGATGCTCTTCCCCTGCGCAAATGGCTGGCCGAGGATCGGGCTGAGCCTGTTGCGCTCGCCTTCTGCGCTCCACCCGAATGCGCCCCTGGCCTCGCGGTCAGTATCGTGCGCCTGACCGGTAAGGACGCAGCCGTCACGGAAGCGGTCCTGAAGGATCCGGAACGCCTAGCCCGGGCGCTTCGCTCACCCGTTGGCAGGGGCAAGCCTGTGAAAACCAACATCGCGGTCGCGCGCCTGACAGACGACCGCTTCCCTGGCTTTGCCATCGACCTCTCCCCTGCCGATGGCAGCAAGCGCCCGGCCTATGGCGCGGCTTTCGGCAAGCGCGAAGGCGAGGCCCTGTCGGTGGTGCTGGTGATCGGCGAGCATGCGGATGCTGTGCGTGAAACGGCCAAGGAGGTCGCTGCCCGCGAATTAGGCTCCTGAACCCGTTGTCTCTTGCGGCTAAATTCTTTATGGCCTTGGCCAAATCTTAACAGCCCGAGGCCCCCATGAAAGCGCGTGTCACAGTGACCCTCAAGAACGGCGTTCTCGACCCTCAAGGCAAGGCCATCGAAGGCGCGCTCAAGTCGCTGGGCGTCGAGGGCATTGACGGCGTGCGCCAGGGCAAGGTCTTCGACATCGAGCTCGGAACCACCGACAAGGCCCAGGCCGAGGCCCAGCTCAAGGCGGCCTGCGAGAAGCTGCTCGCGAACACCGTCATCGAGAATTACCGCGTCGAGATCGCGTGAGGCGAACAGCATGAAATCCGCCGTCATCGTCTTCCCCGGCTCCAATCGCGAAGGCGATATGGTGCGGGCTCTTACATTGGCCGGCTCCGACGCCCAGAAGGTCTGGCACGCCGAAACCGAGCTGCCGAAGGGCACCGACCTCGTGGTGCTTCCCGGCGGCTTCTCCTATGGCGATTACCTGCGCTGCGGCGCCATCGCCGGTCGCGCCACCGTGATGGATGCGGTGCGGGCGCACGCGGCCTGCGGAGGCCTCGTGCTCGGCGTCTGCAACGGGTTCCAGATCCTGTGCGAGGCAGGCCTTCTGCCCGGCATCCTGATGCGCAACGCGAACCTGAAGTTCATCTGCCACCGCCAGTACCTGCGGGTCGAGCGCACCGACACGGCGTTCACCCGCAACTACACCAAGGGCCAGGCCATCGATGTCTGCGTCGCCCACGGCGAGGGCAACTACACGGCCGACGAGGAAACCCTGAAGCGCCTGGAAGGCGAAGGCCTCGTGGCTTTCCGCTATGCGGATGCTCAAGGCCACATCACGCAGGATGCCAACCGCAACGGCTCCATGAATTCGATTGCTGGCATCTATTCCGACAAGCTCAACGTGCTCGGCATGATGCCCCATCCGGAAAACCTGATCGAGGATCTCGTGGGCGGCACCGATGGGCGCGGCCTATTCGAGAGCCTCGTGTCGAGTTTCCCCAAAGCGGCTTGATGCAACAGCGGGAATGAACACCCCGCAACCCTCATCCTGAGGAGCAGCCGTGAGGCTTGCGTCTCGAAAGGAGGGTCAAGAGAGCACTGGATCCTCCTTCGAGACGGTTGCTGAAGCGACCTCCTCAGGATGAGGGCAGAAGATGATCACTCCCTTTTCTTCTGAAGAGGGTAACAATGCGAGACCCCGATGATCCGCAACGACGTCGCCATCACCCCGGAGCTGGTCAAGGAGCACGGGCTGAAACCCGATGAATACGAGCGCTTCGTGACCCTGATCGGCCGCGAGCCGACCATCACCGAGCTCGGCATCGTGTCGGCCATGTGGAACGAGCATTGCTCGTACAAGTCCTCGCGCATCCACCTGCGCGGCCTGCCCACCAAGGCGCCGTGGGTGATCCAGGGACCGGGCGAGAACGCGGGCGTGATCGATATCGGCGACGGGCTCGCCTGCATCTTCAAGATGGAGAGCCACAACCATCCGTCCTTTATCGAGCCCTATCAGGGCGCGGCCACGGGCGTGGGCGGAATCCTGCGCGACGTGTTCACCATGGGGGCGCGGCCCATCGCGTCGCTGAACTTCCTGCGCTTCGGCGAGCCGGATCACCCGAAGACCCCGCACCTCGTCTCGGGCGTGGTGGCGGGCATCGGCGGCTACGGCAATTCCTTCGGCGTGCCGACGGTCGGCGGCTCCGTGGGCTTCGACAAGCGCTACAACGGCAACATCCTGGTCAACGCCATGGCGGTCGGCCTCGCCCGCACGGACGAGATCTTCTACGCGAAGGCCACCGGCGTCGGAAACCCGATCGTCTATCTCGGCTCCAAGACCGGCCGCGACGGCATCCACGGCGCCACCATGGCGTCGGCCGAGTTCGACGATGCGTCCGAGGAGAAGCGTCCCACCGTGCAGGTGGGCGACCCCTTCGCCGAGAAGCTGCTCTTGGAAGCCTGCCTCGAGCTCATGAAGTCGGGCGCGGTGATCGCGATCCAGGACATGGGTGCTGCGGGCCTCACCAGCTCGGCGGTCGAGATGGGCGCCAAGGGCAATCTCGGCATCGAGCTCGACCTCGACAAGGTGCCCTGCCGCGAGGAGGGCATGACGGCCTATGAGATGATGCTGTCCGAGAGCCAGGAGCGCATGCTCATGGTCTTGAAGCCCGGCATGGAACAGGAGGCCGAGGCGATCTTCCACAAATGGGGCCTCGACTTCGCGGTGATCGGTAAGACCACCGACACGCTCCGCTTCGTGATCAAACACCAGGGCGAGGTGAAGGCCGACCTGCCGATCAAGGAATTGGGCGATGAGGCGCCTCTCTACGACCGCCCCTGGGTCGAGAGCCCCAGGCAGCCCGTGATCGCACCCGACAGCGTGAAGGCGCCGATGTCCGAGGCCGAGGCGCTCCTGAAGCTCGTCGGCTCGCCGGACCAGTGCTCCAAGCGCTGGGTGTGGGAACAGTACGACCACCTGATCCTCGGCAACACCGTCCAGACACCCGGCGGCGATGCCGCCATCGTGCGGGTCGAGGACGGACCGAAGGGTCTGGCGCTTACCACCGACGTGACTCCGCGCTATTGCGAGGCCGACCCGTTCGAAGGCGGCAAGCAGGCGGTGGCGGAGGCCTGGCGCAACATCACGGCTGTAGGCGGCCTGCCGCTGGCGTTGACCGACAACCTCAACTTCGCCAGCCCCGAGAGGCCCGAATCCATGGGCCAGTTCGTCGGCTGCGTGAAGGGCATCGGCGAGGCCTGCAAGGCGCTCGATTTCCCTGTGGTGTCCGGCAACGTGTCGCTCTACAACGAGACCAACGGCCAGGGCATCCTGCCAACGCCTGCCATCGGCGGCGTCGGCCTCCTCGACGACGTGACGGTGAACGCTTCCGTCGCCTTCAAGGCCGAGGGCGAGGCGATCATCCTCATCGGCGCGACAGAAGGCTGGCTCGGCCAGTCGATCTACCTGCGCGACGTCTGCGGCCGCGAGGAAGGCGCCCCGCCGCCGGTGGATCTCGCCCAGGAAAAGCGCAACGGCGATTTCGTGCGCCAGCTCATCCGCTCCGGCCAGGTCAAGACCGTCCATGACCTCTCGGACGGCGGCATCGCGCTGGCCTTGGCCGAAATGGCCATGGCGGGCGGCGTGGGCGCCGAGATCACGGCCTTCCCCGAGGGTCTGCCCCTCCACGCCTTCCTGTTCGGCGAGGATCAGGCCCGCTACCTGATCGCCGTCGACGAGGACGTGGCGGCCGACATCCTCTACGAGGCAGGTGCCATCGGCATTCCGGCCGTGACCCTGGGGCTGACCGGCGGCGATGCGTTGATTCTGCCGGGGCAACAGGCCATATCGGTGAAGCAATTGAAGGCGGCCCACGAGGCGTGGCTGCCGAACTACATGACCGGCAAAGCGTGACCGGCAAAGCGTGACCGGAAGGTCCTGAGGAGTTTGATTCATGCCAATGAACGCCCATGAAATCGAAAGCATGATCAAGGCCGCCCTGCCGGATGCGGTTGTGGAGATCAAGGATCTGGCGGGCGACGGCGACCACTACGCCGCCACCGTCACGTCCTCGGCCTTCAGGGGCAAATCCAGGGTTCAGCAGCACCAGCTGGTCTATGCCGCGCTGCAGGGCCACATGGGTGGCACGCTGCACGCCCTTGCATTGACGACGCTGGCACCCGACAATTGAAGCACGAACCCGGCGCCTTGACCGCCGGGGGTGAAGGAGCATCCCATGGCTGACGCCAACCAGATCATCGACAACGAAGTGAAGTCCAACGACGTCGTGCTGTTCATGAAAGGCACGCCGCAATTCCCCATGTGCGGGTTCTCGGGCCAGGTGGTCCAGATCCTCAACTACCTCGGCGTGCCGTATAAGGGCGTCAACGTGCTCGAGGACGAGACGGTCCGCCAGGGCATCAAGGACTATTCCAACTGGCCGACCATTCCCCAGCTCTACGTGAAGGGCGAGTTCGTCGGCGGCTGCGACATCACCCGCGAGATGTTCCAGGCCGGCGAGCTGCAGCAGCTCTTCGCCGACAAGGGCATCCAGGTTCAGCAGAGCGCCTGATGGCGCCACCTGCAGGAATTGATTGAGGCGGGGCCGATGCCCCGCCTTTTTCGTTTAGCCCCACTAGAGCAGGGGCGTCTTATGTCGCATTCCTCAAATGGCTCCGTTTCCGGCAGAATGTAATTTCTGACTGAATCGAAGCTGCTGCCGACAACAACCAGAATGCAGCGGCTGGAATTGGGGGCATTCCATGCTGGAACCGGAGACGAACGTCGTTGCCTTCAAGCCGCGCACAGCCGTGGCGCATCACCCTAAGAGCCTCATGGAGCGGGTCTATGCCGCTGGCTCTCTCCCCTTGAGGGCTGACGACCGCGCGACCAAGGCGGTGGCCGTGATGCTGCAGGCCTTAGGCTTCCTGGTGATCGAGGAGATCACAGCGGACGGCGCAACGCGCCAACTCCAGCGCGGGGAAACCAAAGGCGCCATGGACCGGCCGTGGCGACTTTCGAAGCCGGCCTTTTCCGGTACTCTCGGCGCTCCCGATGGCGGCGGAGCCTTCCCGACCTAACGCCAGAGCCGGACAATCCGGCTTATCCTTTGGCCGTTTCCATCCAAGGTGATATTCTCCGCAAGGTGGTATTGGCCTTTTGATGGCGAGGGATGGCGTAGAAACCCCGTCACTGGCCGCTCCGATTTGAAAGGGCTCATCCATGGCGCCCGTTCAAGCCCGAATCTGCAAGGGGTGCTGGCAGCAATTGCACATTCCCGTGCCCCTGCGCGGTCCGGCCTCCGTGCCGTTTCGAGCCTTCGGCATCCGCCCGAGCCGGATGAACCCGAACACCTGTACATTCTGCGAGCTCATGTTCACGCGCATCATGAAGGCCCGCAAGATTCCGGTCGACGTCTCCGTGCTGTTCGCGGACCTCAGGGGCTATACGGCGCTGTCGCAGTCGCTCACGCCCGATGCGGTCTCAGCGCTGCTCGATGCCTTCTACGATGAATGCGCGACGGCCATCTGGGACTATGACGGCCTCCTCAACAAGACCATCGGCGATTCCGTCATGGCCATCTTCGGCTTCCCGATTCAGCTCCCTAACCATGCCGAGAGCGCTGTGCGGGCGGCCAGGGAGATCCAGCGCCGCTGCGAAGCCCGCCGCAAGACCCTTCTGGCCGAGAACGGAGGCCTCGAGGGAAGCGAGCTCGGGGTCGGGATCGGCATCGACGCTGGCACGGCCAGCTTCGGGGAATTCGGCCGGGCGCATCGCGACCTGACCGCCATCGGGCCCGTGGTCAACACGGCCGCCCGCGCGCAGGCCGCGGCCGGAACGGGCGAGATCCTGGTGACCGGGACCGTGTGCGAACGGGCTGGGCAGGACCTCGTCAGGGGCGAAGGGCGGGACTACCATCTCAAGGGCATCGAAACGCCGGTGCAGCTCTTCGCCGCCTAAGAGCGATTCAACGCCGCCTTCACGAACGCGACCGCATCCGGCGAGGCCCACTCGGCCGGCCCTTTCAGCAGTGCGATCTCGCAGCCGGAGGCATCGACCACGAAGGTGGTCGGCAGCCCGACCACATGGCCGGACTTCTGCAGGACCTGCAGGAGCTTGCCCTCGGGATCGGCATGGTAGGCGAGGTTCGCGATGCCGTTCTCCTTGAGCCAGGCCTTCGGCTTTTCCCGGTTGCGGGTGTCCACGTTGATGGCCACCACCTGGAAATCCGGCCCGCCCAGCTCCGCCTGGAGCTTGTCCAGCGCCGGCATCTCCTCCCGGCACGGCACGCACCAGGTCGCCCAGAGATTGACCAGGATGGTCTTGCCCTTGAAGTCGGCAAGGCTCATCGGCTTCTCATCGGGACCCGTGAAGGCGATCACCGGAGGGGGCTTGGGAGCGCTGCTCACCCCGACGGCCGCCACCTCGCCCCTGGCCAGAGGCTTCAGGCGTTCCGTCGTGGCCTTTGCGGCCCGGCACTCAGCCACGCCGGTTGCCAGGGGATCGCGGGGAGCAAGGCCATACCAGGCTGCACCGGCCCCGGCGAGGACAAGTGCGGCGAGGCCCATGAGCCAGGTTCTTCTGGATTTCACTGCATTCGACATGACCCGTGATGTGGCGCTTTTCGGTTCCGGCCTCAAGCCCGGAATGGTTGAGCGGATCCGACGGCAGGTCACAATCCTGTGGCGGCAAAGCCTTGTTGTCTTTCGCACCTTCCCTCTCGCATCTGAAACTGCTTCCCGTTATGGTGCCGCCACGTTTCGGAGCCTCTCGATGTCGTCCAGCCTGTCTCTCGCCCGCATGGTCATGGTTGCGGGCCTTGTTACGTTAAGCCTTTCGGCCTGCGGCCGCCGCGGCGCGCTTGAGGCGCCGCCAAGCGCCTCGGCACCCGCGGCGCAGCCGGAGAGCACGGTCAGCGACACCGCCCTGCCCTCTCCCGTCGGGACGCCCCGCTCCTCGCCGCGCCAGGGCTACACGATTCCGAATAAGTCCTTCATTCTCGATCCGCTGCTTTAGGCCTTTTCGATGCATCACTTTGCCTATCGCGACGGCGTCCTCCACGCGGAGGGTGTCGATCTGCGCCGCCTCGCCGATGAGGTCGGCACGCCGTTCTATTGCTATTCCAGCGCCACCCTGGAGCGGCACTACCGGGTCTTCGCCGAGGCCTTTGCCGACACCGATGCCCTCGTCTGCTACGCCATGAAGGCGAACTCCAACCAGGCGGTGCTGCGGACGCTCGGCCGCCAAGGCGCCGGCATGGACATCGTGTCCGAGGGCGAGCTGCGCCGGGCGCTTGCCGCCGGCGTGCCGGGGGAGCGCATCGTGTTCTCCGGCGTCGGCAAGACCAAGGCCGAGATGGCTTTTGCGCTCGAGAGCGGTATCCTGTGCTTCAACGTGGAATCGGAGCCCGAGCTCGAGGCGCTGTCCGAGGTCGCGGTCTCCAAGAGCATGCAGGCTCCCATTTCGATCCGCATCAACCCGGACGTGGATGCCAAGACGCACGCGAAGATCTCCACCGGCAAGTCCGAGAACAAATTCGGCATCCCGATTTCCCGCGCCCGCGAGGTCTATGCGCGGGCCGCCGCCCTGAAGGGCATCGCGGTCACCGGCGTCGACATGCATATCGGCAGCCAGATCACGGACTTGAAGCCCTTCGACAATGCCACCGCGCTGCTGGCCGAGCTCGCCCGCGATCTCATGGCGGACGGGCACAAGCTGCATCACATCGATCTCGGCGGCGGTCTCGGCGTGCCCTATCGCGAGGACAACGAGCCCCCACCCGATCCGCAGGCCTATGCTGCGATCATCAAGCGCCACACCAGGGATCTCGGCCTCAAACTCGTATTCGAGATGGGTCGCATGATCGCCGGCAATGCGGGCGTGCTGATTGCC
The DNA here is from genome assembly GCF_014191055.1 of Microvirga lupini. Classification (GTDB taxonomy): domain Bacteria; phylum Pseudomonadota; class Alphaproteobacteria; order Rhizobiales; family Beijerinckiaceae; genus Microvirga; species Microvirga lupini_A. The sequence goes on along the minus strand of NZ_JACHWB010000004.1, from coordinate 465,932 downwards.
CGGGTGATTTACGTGAAGCAGGGCGCCGACAAGCCTTTCGTGATCGTCGATGCGGCCATGAACGACCTCATCCGCCCGACGCTTTACGAGGCGTATCACGACATCAAGCCGGTGGTGGAAGCCTCCCCCGACACGCCGCGCATCGTCGCCGACGTGGTCGGCCCCGTCTGCGAGACCGGCGATTATCTGGCCCTCTCCCGCGACATGCCTCAGCTGAAAGCCGGCGACCTCATCGCCATCATGACGGCTGGCGCCTACGGGGCGGTTCAGGCCAACACCTACAACACCCGTCTTCTCGTGCCCGAGGTGCTCGTGCGCGGCGACGATCACGCGGTGGTGCGCCCGCGTCCGACCTACGAGGATCTGATCGGGCTCGACAGGGTTCCCGGCTGGCTGGGCTGAGACATCACGTTCAGACTCAAACAAAAACCCCGGCGTTCCTCACGCCGGGGTTTTTGTTTCATGAGACGTTGCCCTAAAGCATCGGACGTGAATTCGAACTCACGTTCGATGCTTCAAGTTTTTGGTTCGACGTATCTTTCCGCGTGAAACCGGTGCCCACTTTTGCACTCGATACTCTAGAGCCTCTTTCGGCGAATTGGATCCGGTTCGCCGTCAAAGAATGCGACAAATCCCGAAGGAGAGACGATTCCGCGCAAGTGGAAGCAGCTCTAGATCACGAAGAAATCCTTCTCCGTCAGCCCAAGGCCTTTCTTGAGCGTGGCAATCTTCACCTGTGCCCCGCGACCCGTGCCATCGGCATCGTAGTAGAGCGCACCCGAGGCCTTATCGTACACAATCCGGTCTGACGAATCGTGAGCGGCCTTGCCGGTCCAGAACATGCTCTTCGCCAGTTTGCCGGGCCTGTCTTCAGAGCCCTTGCCGATCTTGGTGAACACCGCGTTGTCGAGCCAGATCGAGTCGTCCTTGACCACGAAGTCGTTGATCTTGTCGACGTTGGTCCTCTTGTTCGTCTTGGTCGCGAACACGAAGATATCCTTGCCGCTGTTGCCCGTGAGGGTGTCATTGCCGAGCCCGCCCCAGAGCGTGTCGTGGCCAAGGCCTCCCCCGAGCGTGTCTTTACCCACGCCGCCCTTGATCACGTCGTTGGCTGCGCTGCCGCTCGTGCTCTCAACCCCCACATCATTCACCGTGATGGTGACGACGCGATCGTTGGAGAGGCCGCCCGCCGTCGCGCGGACAGTGAAGGTATAGGCTTTCGTCTGCTCGTGATCGAGAGCGACGCCGTTCTTCACCTTGAGCTCGTTGCCGGCGATTTCGAATGGTGCGTCGCCTGCGCCGACGAGCGAGTAGGTGATCGCCTGACCGTTGCCGTCCTGCGCCGAAAGCGTGCCGACGGGCGTGCCGTCCACTGCCAGTTCATCGATCCTGTCGTTGGAGAGTGTCGGCTGCGACGGCGGCCGATCCGCGATGGTGGCATTAACCCTCACCACGGCATGAACAGGCTGCCCGCCATCGGTGACGGTGACGGTGAAGGTTGTCTCCTCGCCCAGGCCTACAGGTCCGCTCCTGTCCCTCGGATCGAATTGAAGAGCGTTCAAAGCGTTTCTTACATAAGGCGGCGAGCCTGTGACCGTGTAAAGACCCGTGCCGGGATCGTAGGTGCCTCCGGCCTGTGCGATGAGCGTGCCTTTGGCTTTGTCGTCGAGCGCCACCGTAACCGTGAGGGAACTCGTATCGCGATCATCGATGACCATGTCGGCGAAGGGCGAGAGGAGGCCCGTGTCGGCCATCTGCTGGGCGCCAGCCGGCACTCCGTCGATGACGGGCGCCTTGTTCTCGCCACCTCCCGTTGGGAGTGCGATGTCGACCTGCACGCCGAACGTGCTTTGCGCGCCGCCCGCATCGGTGAGGGCCACCATGATGTCGCGTTGCTTGGCGACGAAGCTCCCAGAGGCCGTGTTGACGTAGGCCAAGGCACGCACGATCGCGGTAACCATGGCGGATGTGGCGTCAGCCTCGAAGCTGATCAGCAGGCCATTCTGCCCCGAACCGTCCCGATCGAGCATTCCGGCGAGCGCGCCGTTCACGAAGACCTGATTTCCGGAAACGGTCACGCCATCCTGCTCGACAAGGCTGAGCCGGTCCTCACCAGCCACGCGATTGGTAATCTTGACCGAAAGAGAACTGAACCGGCCGAGATCCTCCGTGACCACGGCGGCCGCATCGGTGTCGAGCCGGGCCATGCCGCCGACCAGCGCCTTGCTCTGGTCGCCATTGAAGCCGGCAATCTGCGGCAGAGCATTGGTGTGATTGCCGTTCCCGTCGATAACGGTATCCACACCCTGGCTGAAAAGCTGGATCAGCTCGTCCTGAGTGAAGTTCCGGCTGTTCACGAGCTCGACCGTGTCGCCGGAACTCGCGCTTCCGTCGATGAGGAGAGCGGTTGCGACGCTGTCGACCGTCACGTTGTAGTTGACGTAGTCCGGCAGGAGGATCTTCTCGATCCCGGTGATCGTCATGTTCTGCAGGCTGTAATTTTCGCCGGTGAAGAGTTCCAGAACGTCGTCGTTGCCGGCGCCGCCATCGATCGTTTGAAACTGATCGAGACGTGCCATATTCGTCACGATGCGATCGTTGCCGCCCGTTCCGACCAGAGCCTCGAAGCGGAGAAGTTCTGTGGGGAGCGTCAGGTCGATCGTTCCCGTCCAGGTCATCTGAAGGGTGTCGTCCTCTCCACCTCCATCCAAGATGTCGCCCTCGGACAAGCCGCCCTGTTCAACCTGCAGGGTTTCTTTCTCTATCGTGCCCGTTGCAAATTCCGCTGCACTCGTGACCGCCTCGACAAGGGTTGGCGTAAAGATTCTCTGGGATATTCCGGCTGCGGGGTCGCCACCCTGGTTTATGTGTTGCCAGGTGACCACCCAACGCCCGTCCGACAATGCAACGACCTGCGCAAGTTCATTCTTAGCGCTACCCAGCCACGCGGGCACAACCATGTCGGGTCCGGACGTCAAGCCATCATTCGTATAACGGCGCTGGTGAACGTCACTGCCTGACGCCCAGGTGATCACCCAGCTTCCATCCTGATGCACCGCTACATGAGGGTCTGCCTGCGGTCCTTCTGTCGTCGCGTTGACGACCTGCGTTTCACCCGCGATTCCGGAGGCATTATAGCGCTTGAAGAAGATGTCGTTCGAGCCGTCGGCGCCGACTCCGTACCAGACGACCAGCCATCCGCCGTCGGGCAAGGTCGCGACCTGCGGCGCAGTTTGCATGCCGCGGGCATCCGTGACGATCTCGGTGGAAAGAGGCGTTCCGTTGGCGCTGTAACGGCGCATGGAGATATTCGCCGTGGAGTCGAAGGGACCTTTGTCGACCCAGGTCACGATCCAGCTGCCGTCTGCGAAGGTTGCAACGTCGGCATAGGCCTGCGACCCTGCCGGATCCTCGTTCACCCGCTGATTGCCCGCAGCGATGAGAGCCTGCCCGCTTGCGCTGAAGCGCTGCTGATAGATGCCGTAGCTTGCTCCATCGCCAGCGTGCCAGGTGACAAGCCACTCGCCGTTGGCCAAGGCGGTCATTTCGATGTTGTTGCTTTCCTCGGCAGGAAAACCGGGGTTCACAACACTTGACGTGATCGCCTGCTCCACGCCTTGTGAGTTGTAGCGCTTCTGGTGAATCACGCCTCGGGCATCAGTTCCGAGATCCATCCAGCTCACCACCCAGCCGCCATCGGAGAGGCCCGTGACGGCCGACCATAGTTGGTCTCCCTCCGTCAGGGCATTGATCAGGCGGTCTGCAGGAGCGCCGGCGGACGTGAATTGCGGTTCCCCAGCGGCATTGTAGCGTTGCATGTAGATGCCGCTTCCGTTGCCATCCAGTCCGGACCAGGTCACCACCCATCCTCCATCGCTCAGTCGCGCGATGGTCGGATGAGTTTGATTATCCTGGGTCAGCGTATTGACCTGCTGCTCGTCCCCGCTGCGTAGCACCGTAAAAGCCATGGTACCCCCCTGCTTCCCAATTCGAGCTGTGCCGCTCTCAAGCCCGCTTCCGACGGTGTCAGCCAGAAGTCCTATCAAGCAACATGGCTTAATCTATATAACGTATCAACAAGTACTTTAGGAATATGTGCAGGCGCTCCGCGGAAAGCGGGGTGAGATGTGCAGGGCTACAGCCCAGGCAGCGGAGATCGCCTTCATTTGAAGCACGGATATGCTCCGATACTCCGCTCATCCACTTAGTTATACATTGTTACATTAAGCTTTGTGGCTGCTCATCCTTGCGGCCCAGCCTATTCCTGTAACGCGACAGGGGAGCCGGCTGGCTCCCCTGTTTCAACCGATGCAGTCATGGTTTGGCCCTCGGCTTAGATTACGAAGAACTCCGTGGCCTTCAGGCTGAGCCCCTTCTTCAACAAGGCGATCTCGACCGCAGCCTTCGCGCCTGAACCGTCGGCATCGTAGGACAGGGTACCGGTCTTCTTGTTATAGATCAGGTAGTCGTCCTTGTCCTTGGCCTTGTCGCCGACCCGGAAGAACGAGCCCTTGAGCGCGGCCGGGGCGGTGGCGGAGCCCTTCTTGCCGAGCTTGGTGAAGACCTTGTTGTCGAGCCAGATCGTGTCATCCTTCACGCTGTAATCCGAGACGACGTCGAGGTTGGTCTTCTTGTTCGGCTTGGTGTCGAAGACGAAGATGTCTCGTCCGGCCTCGCCCTTCAGAACATCCTTGCCTGCGCCCCCGTAAAGCCAGTCATCCCCTGCTCCGCCGGACAGGCTATCGTTGCCGGCCAATCCCTTCACGACATCGCTGCCGGATCCGCCCTTCAACCTGTCGTTCCGCTTGGTGCCCGTGACCAGGTCGACGAGGTCTTTCAGGTCGAGCGCAAAGTTTCGGGAGAACGAGTTCTCCCCATCGGACACGGTCACGCGAAAGGAGCGATGAGCCGCGTTCTCGTAATCGAGCTTCACATCATCGACCACCACGACGTTGAAGCCGCCCCTGCCGTCGGAAACGAGATCGAACAGCTCCGCGCTGTCATCCGACAGGGTGAAGGTGACGTCATCGCCATCCTCGTCCATGCCGGTGAGCCTCCCGACGACCGTCCCGGCACCAGCCCCTTCGTTCACTGCCATAGGTGCGAAAGCTTCGACCGGACGGTCATTCACATCGTCGATGTCAAGCTGGAGGATTTCCGACACCGACTCGTTGATCCCGTCGGACACGAGCACCTTAAGGAAGTGGTGATCATCGTTCTCATAGTTGAGAACAGCTCCTTCCCGCAGGACGATGTTGATCCGATTGCCGGCGGTATCCTCGACGAGTTTAAACAGGTGGGCACTGGCGCCCGCCAAGCTATAGCCGAGCGGGTCCCCATCATCATCCGTTGCTTCGATTGTACCGACGATGGTCCCTGCCCGCGCATTCTCGCGCACACTGACTGCAGTGACGGTCACGTCCGGCTCGCTGTTGGCGATGCTGAGACTGCACTCTTCTGTGACCGTATTGATCCTATCGGACACGGAAACCGAAAAAACCGGGGGATCCAGTTCGTCGTATGTCAGATCGGCTCTTACGGTGACGTCGCCGTTCGAATCGACACTGAAGAGCCCCGCATCCTCACCGGTAAGCGTGTAAGTGAACGCCGTGCTGTCCGAATCCTCGACTGTAACATGGCCAACTATCGTGCCGGCCCGAACGAACCTGCCGAGTTGGACGCTCACCCAGTTAACAATAGGCTCCTCGTTCTCGACGAGGTTCAGATCGAACGTGTCCTCGTAGGTCTCGGAGCCGTGGGTGATCTCCACGGTGAAATGATCGTGCGCCTCATTTCCGTATTCGAGCCATTCAATCAACTGATCGACGACGACACTCCAGGTCCCATCCTTGTTGTCGATCAGATCGAAGATCGCCTCGCTCTCATCCGAGAGCTGGTAGGTCACGATATCATTGTCAGGATCGTCCGCGACGAGGGTGTAGACGACCGTTCCCGGCCCCGCACCTTCGACGACTTCCTTATCATCGGGAGCAATGTAAGGCCGCTCGTTCACATCGGTGACATCGATGAGGGCTGACAGATCATCCACTGGAGTGCCCCCGCTGGGGCTTGTGCTCGTCGCCTTGATGGCCAGAGCAAATTGCGTCGGCCCGTCCTCGAAATCGAAGCTCACGCCTGCCTTCACAACGAGTTCATAGATTCCATCGTCATCCGTATCGACGATCTCAAATCGTGAATCGTCCAGCGTGAAGGCAAATGTCTCATTCTCTCCACCGCCGACGATGCTGAGGGTACCGACCTGGTGGCCTTCAGTTGCGTCTTCCGGAACGGTGGTGGATGTCAGAACGATCGTCGCCATGGTCTGCCCCAGGGAAAAGTGTTATTGAGTTTCAAATTACTTTGCATGTATCGTTATAAACTCCCTTACGTCAAGCGAAATGGCCACCTGAGCGGTCCCCGGAGAGCCATCAAGTTAGCGCGTCACCCCCTCACCTCTTCTTGAAGCGCCGCGCGCAATTGACCGCTGGTCCCTGGAGCCTTCCGTGCTAGCTTTTCGTTAGGGGGTCATCTGCACATCCGGTGCAGCGGGAGACTTGTTGCATGAGTGAAGGCCCGAACCCGACACCTGGGCAGAGCCGCCTGAACCAGCGGTTCGGACGCCTTGTGACTCATGCGCGCTGGTCGCTCTGGTGGGAGGAGGCCTGGCCCCGGCTCTGGCTGCCGCTCGCCATCGTCCTGGCATTCCTCACCCTGTCATGGTTCGGCCTCTGGCTCGATCTGCCTGTCCTGTGGCGGACGATCGGGCTCAGCCTGTTCGCAGGAGCCTTCCTTCTCTCACTCTGGCCCGTCTTAAGCCTGAGGATACCGAACCGGGCGCGGGCGCTCGACCGCCTCGACCGGGAGACGGGTCTTGCCACCGGCCCGGCCAGGGTTCTGGATGATTCCCTCGCCCTGGGCTCCACCGATCCGGGCACCCGGGCGCTCTGGGCGCTCCACCGCAAGCGCGCCGAAGAGGCCGTGAGCCGGATGCGGGTGGGCCTGCCGCGGCCCGACATGCCCCGGCGCGACCGCTATGCCGTCAGAGCAGCGGGTCTGCTCGCCCTGGTGACGAGCGCCTTCGTGGCCGGTCCCGAGATCGGTTCGCGCCTCGCCGCCGCCTTCGACTGGCGGGATCCGGAGACCGCAGCGGCCTCCTTCCGCATCGACGGCTGGATCGATCCGCCTCTCTATACCCGCACCCCGCCGCTCATGATCGACCTCGCCCGCGGGCAGAACCTGCGGGCGCCGGTCCATTCGACGGTGGTGATCCGCATCGCCGGCGAAGGCAGTGCGGAGGTCAAGCCGGGCAAGGGCCTCACGCCTCTGCCCCCGAAGGCCGGCCAGCGCACCGACATGCGCGAGGAGCGCTACAAGCTCGAAGGCTCCAGCGAGCTCACCGTCAGCACGGGCTTTGCCCAGAGCGTGACGCTGACCATCGAGGCCATTCCCGACCGGCTGCCGGAGATCGCCTTCACGACGCCGCCCGAGGTGAATGCGCGCGGCACCTTCACGCTCTCCTATAAGGGCAAGGACGATTACGGCATCACCGCGCTCGAAGGCATCGTGGAGAAATCCGACAACAGCCGGGGCCGCTCCCTCGTGGCCGCGCCTCAGCTGACCCTGGCGCTCCCGAGCCACGAGGAGAACGCGCCGGACACCAAGTCCCCGGTCGACCTCACCAACCATGCCTGGGCCGGGGCCCCGGTGACGATCCAGCTCAAGGCCAAGGACGAGGCAGGCCAGGAAGCGCTGAGCGAGAAGATCGCCTTCACCCTGCCGCAGCGCCCCTTCACCAACCCGCTCGCCAAGGCTCTGGTGGAACAGCGGCGCAACCTCGTGCTCGCTCCCGACGACCGCAAGCGCGTGCAGGTGGCCCTCGATGCCCTGCTGATCGCCCCGGAGGAATTCACCCCGCAATGGGGCGTGTTCATGGGGCTGCGCCAGGGGGCGGAGCGCCTCCGGGTCGCCAGGACCGATCAGGATCTGCTCGATGTGGCCGACTGGCTCTGGGCCATGGCGCTGCAGATCGAGGATGGCGGGCTCTCGGACGCGGAGCGGGAGCTGCGCGCGGCCCAGGATCGCCTGAAGGAGGCGATGGACCGGGGCGCAACGGACGACGAGATCCGCCGCCTGACCGAGGAGCTGCGCCAGGCCATGGATAAGTTCCTGCGGGAATTCGCCCAGCGCATGCAGCAGAACCAGCAGCAGTCGCAGAACCAGAACCAGCGCAATCCGGACCGAATGATCTCGCAGGACGATCTCAACCGCATGCTGCGCCAGATGGAGGAGGCCATGCGCCGCGGTGACGTGGCCGAGGCCCAGCGTCTGCTCGAGCAGTTGCGCAACATTCTCGAGAACCTGCAGACCGCCCAGCCCAACAGCCGCATGACCGACCCACTCGGCCGCGAGATGAACCAAGCCATGCAGGACATGGAGGACATGGCGCGCGAGCAGCAGAACCTGCGCGACGAAACCTTCCGCGAGGGCCAGAACCGGCGCATGCAGCAGGGCGACCGCAACGGCCAGCGCCAGCAGGGTCAAAGGCAGGGCCAACGCCAGCAGGGACAGCGTCAGCAGGGCCAGCAAGGCGAACAGGGCGAGGGCCAGGAGCAGGCTGAGAACGGTCAGGCAGGGCCGGACCAGGATCCCCTGGGTCTCAGACAGCGGCAGCAGGCTCTGAGGGAGCGTCTGGAAGAGTTGCAGCGGCGCATGCAGGGCATGGGCATGCAGGGCGAGCAGGGGCTGGGCGAGGCCGAGCAGGCCATGCGCGACGCTGAAGGCGCTCTCGGCCAGGGCCAGGACGGCCCGGCGGTCGATGCCCAGGGCCGGGCGCTCGAGAACCTCCGGCGCGGCATGCAGGGCATGGCCCAGCAGATGCAGCAGATGCAGCAGGGCGAGGGCCAGGGGAACGAGCAGGCGGGCGACCAGCCGGGCCAGGGCAATCCCCAGGGCAACCAGCAGGCGGGCCAGCGCGACAACGATCCGCTGGGACGCCCCTTGCGCAACCGGGACTTTTCAGACGGCCGGGTCGAGGTGCCCAGCGCGGGCGCATCACCGGCGCAGCGCGCTCAGAAGATCCTGGAGGAGTTGCGGCGCAAGCTGGGCGATCCAAGCCGTGCACAGGAGGAACTCGAATATTTCGAGCGGCTGCTGCGCAGAAACTGACGCCAGGGTCAATGCGCCCCTTGTCTCTCCGATAGGTTCGGGCCACGGTCGCCCGAACCTTCTCATGGAATCACGATGTCCGGTTTTGTCGATCTGCTTGTGCCGATAGCCGTTGTCGCTGTCGCTGTCGTCCTGCTTCTCGGCCTTTTCAACATGCTGCGCGGCGGCAATGCCAATCGGTCGCAGCATCTCATGCGGTTGCGCGTACTGCTTCAATTCATAGCCATCATCATCATCATGGGCGTGATCTGGTGGAGAGCCGCTTGAGCATCAAAGGCTTTCCCATCCGTGAGATCCCGCAATGCGGTTCACGGTGTCATTCATAAGCGTGGACAACCGGCATCATCCGCCAGGATAATGTTCCGGGCTTCTCCGTATTGACACTTTTTCGCCACGGTTTGTATTAAGAGATCGTTAGCCATAACGGCGTAGCCTGTTGGCCTTGATTTTTATTGAGTTATGGACCTTTTAATGCGCACCAGCCCGGCCCTAGGCCTGAGCCTTCTGGTCCTGTTGATGGGATCGGCAGGCGCTTTGGGCTCCGATTTCAACCGACAGGCCACCCCTTCCCCAGGGGCATACCAATCGAGCATCCTATCGGAATTCCGGTTCGGATTGTCCGCTCAGGATCCATGGGGACGAGAGGGACGCGACGGGTCGGCCAACCTGACCGGCGAGATCCTTTTCGACAAGCCTTTCACCGCATCGGACCTTTTCACCAGCTATTTCATTCCCCGGCCGCATATCGGCGGCAGCCTGAATTTCGACGATCGCACCAGCTTCGCCTATGCTGGCCTGTCCTGGACGATCGACGTCACGCCGAACATCTTCGTCGAGGGCAGCTTCGGCGGCGCTATCCACAACGGCAAGGATTCCTCCCATCCGCTTGCGGAGGATCGCCAGTCCGTGGGCTGCTCGCCCCTGTTCCGGGAATCCGGTTCGGTGGGCGTACGGCTCTCCGCCAACTGGAGCGTGATGGCGACCATCGAGCACCTGTCCGATGGTGGAACCTGCTCGGATGAGAATAGAGGCTTGACGAATGTCGGCGCACGGGTTGGGTATTCGTTTTAACGAGTCCTAATCTGTCAGGCCTTTCATGGTCGTTCTGAACCGCATCTACACCCGCACCGGCGACACGGGCACCACGGCGCTGGCCGCCGGCGGGCGCCGCCCCAAGCACGACCTTCGCATCGAGGCCTATGGCACGGTGGACGAGACCAATGCCTGCATCGGGCTCGTTCGTCTTCATACCTCCGGCCATGATATCGATCCGATGCTCGGCCGCATCCAGAATGATCTGTTCGATCTTGGGGCCGATCTCGCGACGGTCGAGACGGACAAGCCCCTCCCCTACGAGCCCCTGCGCATCACGCAGGCCCAGGTGGACCGGCTCGAGCAGGAGATCGATCGCCTCAATAACGAATTGTCGGTGCTCCGCTCCTTCGTGCTCCCGGGCGGAACGCCTGCCGCCGCAGCGCTCCACCTCGCCCGCACGATCTGCCGTCGCGCGGAGCGCCATGTGGTCGAGCTGACGGAGAAGCCGGACGAGAAGGTCTCACCGGAAGCGGTGAAATACCTGAACCGACTGTCCGACTTTCTGTTCGTCGCATCCCGCTATGTCAATGATAAGGGCGCGCTCGACGTTCTGTGGGTGCCGGGACAGAACCGGTAGGAAACAGCGCCATGTTTCTCCCGCTTCACGACGGCGTCCCGCTCAAGAACATGAAGACGCCGCTCGCGACGCGGTTCCTGATGGGCCTCTGCATCGTCGCCTATCTCGTCACCTTCTATGCCCCGCCGGGTCCTGATGCGATGGTGGGCGGCTTGGGCTTCATCCCCGCGGTCCTGTTCGGCACGGAAGTGCTGCCCGAGGGCTATCCCTTCGTGCCCGTGGAGCTGACACTGGTCACGAACATCTTCCTGCACGGATCGCTGTTTCATCTCATCGGCAACATGCTGTTCCTGTGGGTGTTCGGCGACAACGTGGAGGATGCCATGGGGCATTGGCGCTTCATCGCGTTCTTCCTGCTCTGCGGAGCGGCAGCGAGCCTGGCTCATGCTTACATAACGCCAGAGCCGAACCGGCCCCTGATCGGAGCCTCCGGGGGCGTCTCGGGCGTGGTCGCCGCCTACCTGATCCTGTACCCGCGGGTGAAGATCTGGGGCCTCTTTCTCAAGGGCATTCCGCTGCACCTGCCGGCCTATTGGACCATCGGCTTCTGGTTCGCGCTCCAGTTCATCGCCGCCTTCCTGGGTGGAGACGACAGTGTCGGCTGGTTCGCCCATCTTGGCGGCTTCCTCGTCGGCGCTATTCTCATCCCCTTCATGCGCCGCCGCTACGACCCCGTGCTCGCCCGCGTCCAGGCGCAGGAACTGCAAGCGCCGCGTTGACAATCGGGTGTTGGCCGCTAGGGTCCCATCCGCCTTTTTCCTATATGTCCGGAGGGCTGGTTTTCAGCCATATCCGGCTCTGACCTTTGGTGAGGACGGACGAATGAAGCTTCTTGTGTGTGTGAAGCGGGTTGTGGACTACAACGTGAAGATCCGGGTGAAGCCGGACGGCTCGGGCGTGGAACTCGCCAACATCAAGATGTCCATGAACCCCTTCGACGAGATCGCCGTCGAGGAGGCGGTGCGCCTCAAAGAGCAGGGCAAGGCCACCGAGATCGTGGCCGTGTCCATCGGCCCGCAGCAGGCCGGCGAGACCATCCGCACCGCGCTCGCCATGGGGGCCGACCGCGGCATCCTGGTCAAGACCGACGCCACCGTCGAGCCGCTCGGCGTCGCCAAGATCCTGGCCAAGGTGGTCGAGCAGGAAAAGCCCGACCTCATCATCATGGGCAAGCAGGCCATCGACGATGATGCCAACCAGACCGGCCAGATGCTGGCAGCCCTCCTGGGCTGGCCGCAGGGCACCTTCGCGTTCAAGGTGAATGTCGGCGAGGGCTCCATCGACGTCACCCGCGAGGTCGACGGCGGCCTGCAGACGCTGGCGTTGAAGCTGCCGGCCATCGTCACCACGGACCTGCGCCTCAACGAGCCGCGCTATGCATCCCTGCCCAACATCATGAAGGCCAAGAAAAAGCCGCTCGACGAGACCTCTCCCGAGACGCTCGGCGTCGATGTCGCCCCCCGCCTGAAGGTGCTCAAGACCGCCGAGCCCGGTGGCCGCAAGGCCGGCGTGAAGGTCGGCTCCGTGGCCGAACTGGTCCAGAAGCTCAAAGTCGAAGCCGGCGTGCTCTAAGAGGATTGAAGACAATGACCACATTGCTGTTTGCCGAGCACGACAACGCTCACCTCAAGGACGCCACCCACAAGGCATTGTCCGCCGCGAAGGCGCTCGGCGCGCCCGTCCACGTGCTGATCGCCGGCGCCAACGCCCGTACGGCGGCCGAGGCTGCTTCCAAGCTCGAGGGCGTGGAGAAGGTGCTGCTGGCCGAGAGCCCGGCCTACGAGCACCAGCTCGCCGAGCCGACCGCAGCGCTCATCGTGTCGCTGGCCGGTTCCTATGATGCCCTGGTGGCGCCCGCCACCAGCAAGGGCAAGAACGTCATGCCGCGCGTGGCGGCGCTGCTCGACGTGATGCAGGTCTCCGACATCACCAAGGTGGTGGCGCCCGACACCTTCGAGCGGCCGATCTATGCCGGCAACGCCATCCAGACCGTGCAGGCCACCGACGCCAAGAAGGTAATCACCGTGCGCACCGCGGCCTTTCCGGCGGCCGCCGAGGGCGGCTCGGCCACCATCGAGACGGTCAACGCCGCCGACGATCCGGGCACGTCTAGCTTCAAGGGCGAGGAGATCGCCCAGAACGACCGGCCCGAACTGACCTCGGCCAAGATCATCATCTCGGGCGGGCGCTCGCTCGGCTCGGCCGACGCCTTCAAGCAGTACATCGAGCCGATCGCCGACAAGCTCGGGGCGGCCATGGGGGCAAGCCGCGCGGCGGTGGATGCGGGCTATGCGCCCAACGACTGGCAGGTGGGCCAGACCGGCAAGGTGGTGGCGCCCGACCTCTACATCGCGGTGGGCATTTCAGGCGCCATTCAGCACCTGGCCGGTATGAAGGATTCCAAGGTGATCGTGGCGATCAACAAGGACGAGGAGGCCCCGATCTTCCAGGTGGCCGATTACGGTCTCGTGGGCGACCTCTTCACTATCCTCCCCGAACTCAAGGAGGAGTTGACCAAAGCCGGTCAATAAGGTCAGGAATAGTGACGGACCGGGCGGAACCTCCGCCCGGCCGCTTTGACGGTTGGATGCAGGCAGCAGATCGATGGGCATTGAGATCAAAACGGTTGGCGTGATCGGCGCGGGACAGATGGGCAGCGGCATCGCCCATGTCTGTTCGATCGCGGGGTTCAACGTCCGGCTCAACGATCTCGCCGAGGAGCGGATCAATACCGGCCTTGCCACGATCAACGGCAACATGGCCCGCCAGGTCTCCAAGGGAGCCATCACCGAGGCCGACCGGCAGGCGGCGCTCGAGCGCATCAAGCCGGCACGCTCCTATGACGACCTGGGCGCCTGCGACATCGTCATCGAGGCGGCGACCGAGAACGAGGAGGTGAAGCGCAAGATCTTCACCAATCTCTGCCCATCCCTCCGGCCGGACGCCATGGTCGCCACGAACACCTCGTCGATCTCCATCACGAGGCTCGCGGCCGCCACGGATCGCCCCGAGAAGTTCATCGGCATTCACTTCATGAACCCGGTGCCGGTGATGCAGCTCGTCGAGCTGATCCGCGGCATCGCGACCGACGACGCGACCTACGAATCGTCCAAGGAATTCATCCACAAGCTCGGCAAGACCTCGACGGCCGCAGAAGACTTCCCGGCCTTCATCGTCAACCGCATCCTGCTGCCGATGATCAACGAGGCGATCTACACCCTCTATGAGGGCGTGGGTTCGGTGGAAGCCATCGACACGGCCATGCGGCTCGGCGCCAACCATCCCATGGGGCCGCTGCAGCTGGCCGACTTCATCGGCCTCGACACCTGCCTGTCGATCATGCAGGTGCTGCACGAGGGCCTGGCCGATTCCAAATACCGCCCCTGCCCGCTTCTGGTGAAATATGTCGAGGCCGGCTGGCTCGGCCGCAAGACCAAGCGCGGCTTCTACGATTACCGTGGCGAGAAGCCGGTTCCGACCCGCTAAAAGTTCCCCTGCGGCAAGCCTGAATGCGCATCCACATCCTTGTGGGTGCGTCACAGACGTACCGCCTTTGATCTTCACAACAGCGTCACAGAGCCTATAGTCTAATCAGACGGGGTACTTCTCTTAATGGAAGAGGAGGTGAGGTGACGATACACGTCCAGCCTGTTGTGCGACCGGAGGCCTGCCCGGCCCTCGTGCTCAATGCCGATTACCGGCCCTTGAGCTACTATCCCTTGTCCATCTGGTGCTGGCAGGATGCGATCAAGGCGGTGTTCCTCGACCGGGTCAATATCGTGTCGGAATACGACAAGGTCGTGCGAAGTCCGACCTTTGAATTCCGTCTCCCCTCGGTCATCTCCTTGAAAACCTACGTCAAGCCGTCACGGCACCCGGCCTTCACCCGGTTCAACGTCTTCCTGCGCGACCGCTTCAGCTGCCAGTATTGCGGCATTCGCGAGGACCTCACCTTCGATCACGTCATCCCCCGATCCAAGGGTGGCCAGACCACCTGGGAAAACGTCGTCGCCGCCTGCGCGCCCTGCAACCTCAGGAAGGGGGACAAGCTGCCCCGCGAGGTGGAGATGTGGCCGAGACAGAGCCCCTTCGCCCCCACGATCCACGACCTCCACTCCAACGGCCGCCTGTTCCCGCCGAACTATCTCCACGACAGCTGGATGGATTATCTCTACTGGGACAGCGAACTGGAGCCGTAAGGCCCCTCGCCTTCAGTCTGTCAGCGTCCGAGGGAGAACCCCTTGCCGGCGGCCGCCTTGGCCGCGAAACCCGCAAGCCCCAGCGAGATCAGCACGTTCCATCCCGCCAGCGACAGCCCGAGGAAGCGCCACGCAGCCTCCGTGCAGCTGACCACGCGGGTGGTCTGCAGCTGGTTCAGGAAATCACCCACATTGCCCGCGCCCTGGCCCGCTCCCCCACCGCAGTCGCTGGGGCCCGCAAAGAATCCCCATTCGACCCCCGAATGATAGGCGCCGAGCCCCGCGCTCACGAGAAAGACGAGAGTCAGCAACCACAGGCCGGCCCGCGTCCAGCGCGGCGGCAGGAGGGCCGCTGCGAGGCCAAGCGGAATGGCGATGTAATAGGGATTGCGCTGGATGAGGCAGAGCTTGCACGGCACGTAGCCGAAGACATGCTCGAACACGAGCGCGCCGCCGACGGTAGCCGCAGCGCCCAGGGCCACGGCCAGAGCGGCCTGACGCATGGAGAGAGCAAGACGCATCGATCCCCTCCTCAGAACAGATAGCGGAACGCCACGAAGCCGCCGATGAAGGCCGCGATGGCCAGGGCCGCCACCAGGTTGAAGTTGTTGTCGATGATGGATTTGATGCGCGGCCCGAACTGACTCATCAGCAGGGCGACGAGGAAGAACCGGGCGCCGCGGGTCAGGATCGACAGCGCAATGAACCAGCCCAGGTGATAGCCCGCAAAGCCCGACGTGATGGTCACGAGCTTGTAGGGGATCGGCGTCAGGCCTTTCAGCAGGATCACCCAATGACCGTAGTCGGCATAGGCATGCCGGAACGTCTCCGCCCCCTCCGCGAGGCCATAGAGCTGGAACAGCCAGGCTCCGACGGAATCGTAGAGCCCCAATCCGATGAAATAGCCCAGGATGCCGCCGAGAACCGAGGCGATCGTGCAGATCAGGGCATAGAACCAAGCCTTGTCCGGCCGCGCCAGCATCATGGGCACGAGCATCACGTCCGGCGGAACCGGGAAGAAGGAGCTTTCCGAGAAGGACACGGCTGCCAGCGCGTAGGGGGCCGACGGCCGCGCCGCGAGGGAGAGGGTCCAATCATAGAGGCGTCTGAGCATAGGGTTCCGACCGGTTGAAGGACTTCACGTCCCGCGCCCTTTGAGCACACGACGTCCGGAAAGGCGAGAGGTTTGCCCGATGCGCCGCTTCAAGAACTGAGTATCGGATGGATCCCGAAAGCAGCGTCCACATTCGGGCCGATGCTCGACGATGCGGCTTCCCTTCCCATCTCGCACATTGACCAGCCTTCATGCCTCATGGTACGTCGCAGGTCCTTGCCCCTGTGGCGGAATTGGTAGACGCGCTCGACTCAAAATCGAGTTCCGCAAGGAGTGCTGGTTCGATCCCGGCCAGGGGCACCATCGCCTTTTTCGATGGTACGGCGAAAAGCCAATGCATTTTCATAAAATCCGAAACCGTTGAGCCCTTCCCCAGGCGGGGCGTTCAGCATCGCTGCCTTGTGGGCCGCCTCAACGGATTATCGCTTTCGGGCTACCCCATCTTCCACATTGCATCGCTGGCTGGGTTTGAAACAAATGCGCCCGGGCTGGGGACGCCGGATGCGAATGGGGACTTGGGGCCTCGCATGGAAGGGTGCTCCAAGACAATCATGCCGCATCGAGGATCAGATCATTCCAAGCCGGGAGGGGCATGTCATGGAATCTGAAATCGAAGCTGTCGCGCGTGCGCTGTATTCTGTCGAAGACGATGCTCAGGTCTGGGAGCAGGAGCCGGAGATCATCAAGGAGGAATTCCGTGAGCATGCCCGGATCGCGCTGGCGCTGCTCGCGCAGCATCGCAGGCAGGAGCGATACGACAGGCAGGCCGTTGCCTTTCCTTATGCGGCTTAAAGCATCGGACGTGAGTTGGGATTCACGTCCGATGCTTTAAGTTTTTGGTTTGACGCATCTTTCCACGCGAAACCGGTGCCCACTTTTGCGGTCGATGCTCTAGGCCGCTGCCATCACGGGATGCGGGCGTGGTGGCCATCACCTACCGATGAGAAAACGCCCACGGCTCGGAGAGCCGCGGGCGCCTCACGTGGGTTGCGTCGTCGCTATGCCGTCGATCAGCCGCGATGCTCGATCACCGTCACGATGCGACGGGTGCGAGGCTCAAGGATCACGATTTGATCGCGCACGACGATGTATTTGCACTCCGGCAGGCCGGTCAGAATGCGCTCGACCGTGCTCGGGCAATCGTAAAGGGTCGTGACCGAGGTCGGAACGGTCGAGCCGACGCTGACGCTGAACTCCACATTGGTGAGCGGCTGCACGTTCACACTGCTGAACGAGCGCGAAATCTCCGTCCGCTGCTCCGACGTCACATTGATGTTGGCGGAACTCGACGTATTCGTGCTGCCGGTGGTGTTGGTGTTGGCTGCGCCGCCCTTCGTGGTGGACGCATTGCCCGTGGCGCTCGAACTGCCGCCCGTGCCGCTGGAGGCCGTGCCGGATTTCGTGCCCTGGGTCGTACCCTGCGCCGTGCCGGAGGAGGTGCCGGAGGTACCTGACGTGCCGGACTGGGCACTGTCGGTCGAGCTGCCGCCCGTGGTCGAAGTGCCGGAGGAACCGCTGGTGCTGCTGGACGCCGAGCCCGAGGTCGTTCCGCTCGTCGAGCCGGATGCGCCGCCTGAGGTCGAGCCAGAGGAGCCGCCAGGCGTCATGATCGTGGAGCCACTCGAGGAGCCACCCGAAGCGCCACCGGAGGTGCCGCCGCTCGAGCTACCGCTCGTCTGTGCCATCGCAGCCACGCTCAGGGAGAGAGTTGCTGCTGCTACGCCGGCCAGTAAAGTCACACGCATTGGATCAAACCTCCCGATGATGGAGAGCCCACAATGGCCCTCTGCAATGCCTATCAACGGGGGTTTTCAGTGGGGGTTCCGTTCCTACCCGTCAGTGTCGGCAGCGTACATCTGCGGTTCATGAACATGAACGAGAGTCCCTGCAAAATCAGGGTTTTTCTTTTCGTGCTGGCGTTCTGATCTGCTTCATCTCATCGCCTGGAAACACGCACGGCAGCCGTCGTCTTGAGCCCACGTCATGGAATCTTGTGATGCTCGGTTTGGCAAGAGATGCGGATCGTCAGGGATGAGCCGTGCTGTGCAGCTGCTCTGATACGAGCGGCGCAAAAGCCGTCACGACCTTTTCATAGACAGGTCGCTTGAACGGGATGATCAACTCGGGCAGGCGATGCATCTCTTCCCAGCGCCATTCGTCGAATTCAGGCCTATGGCCGCCGCCGCCCGGCTGATGGATGTTGATCTCGCTGTCACTGCCCTCGAACCGAAAGGCGAACCATTTCTGGTTCTGTCCGCGATAGCGCCCGCGCCAGGCGCGTCCGGCGACCATGGAGGGCAGATCGTAGGCATACCATTCGGGCGCCTCCGCCATGAGGCTCACGGAGCGGACGCTGGTTTCCTCATAGAGTTCGCGCAGGGCAGCCTGATAGGGCTCCTCGCCAGGATCGATCCCCCCCTGGGGCATCTGCCAGGAATAACCATCGGATGCCGCATCGGACTCTGAACGGCGCCTGCCGATGAAGATCAGACCATCCTTGTTGATCAGCATCACACCGACGCAGGAGCGGTAGGGCAGATCCTTTCTGGCCTGTGATCCTCTTGCGCTCCTCATCCGACACTCACTCCCTTGAATTGCGAAACTCGAATGCAGCCGGTTCTTGAATACTGCCGACGCTTGGTCCTGGTTCCGCGAAGCATCAGAGAGTGCCGCTTCACCGGCTCGCGCACAAGCCTTTCCGCAGACCTGTGGATGCCGCAACAGAAATGGGCCCGGAGGATGTCCATCCCGCCGGGCCCATTTGCATTACTGTTTCTCAAACGAAAGGACGATCCGTTTTCAGTTCGGATTCGGCCGCGTAGCCGTATTAGCGGCATCCTTGCGAACACCGTGCAGCAGGTCGTAGGCCGCGATGAGCTGCTTGTCCTTGGTCGGATCCGGCGGAATGTAGGCGGAGGAACCGCCGCGCTCTTCCTTGTCGCCACCATTGCTCAGGTGGCCGCGCAGACCGGCCTCGCCCTTGGTCTCATCCTTGCCTTTCAGCTCCTCGGGGATGTCCTGCAGCACCTCGATGTCAGGATCGATGCCCTTGGCCTGGATCGAACGACCGGACGGCGTGTAGTAGCGGGCCGTCGTCAGGCGCACGGCGCCGTTGCCGCCGAGCGGGATGATGGTCTGCACGGAGCCCTTGCCGAACGAGCGGGTTCCGAGAACCGTCGCGCGCTTGTGGTCCTGCAGGGCGCCGGCCACGATCTCGGAGGCCGAGGCCGAGCCGCCGTTGACGAGCACCACCAGGGGCTTGCCCTTGGCCAGATCGCCAACCTTGGCGCTGAAGCGCTGGGTATCCTCGGCGTTCCGGCTGCGGGTGGAGACGATCTCGCCGCGGTCGAGGAAGGCGTCGGAGACCATGATCGCCTGATCGAGCAGGCCACCCGGGTTGTTGCGCAGGTCGATGACGAAGCCCGCCACCTTGTCGGCGCCGATGTCGCTGGTGAGCTTGTCGATGCCGGCCCGCAGGGCCTCGTAGGTCTGCTCGTTGAACTGGGTCACGCGCAGCACGCCGATGTCGCCCTCGACTCGGGCCCTCACGGGGCGCACCTTGATGGTCTCGCGAGTCAGCTTCACCACCACCGGATCCTTGGCTTCCTTGCGCTGGATCTTGAGGGTGACGGAGGAGTTGACCGGACCGCGCATCTTGTCGACCGCCTGGTTCAGGTTGAGGCCCTGGACCGGCTCGTCGTTGATATGGGTGATGATATCATTGGCGAGGATGCCGGCCCGGGAGGCGGGGGTCTCGTCGATCGGGGTCACGACCTTGACGAGGCCGTCTTCCATGGTGACCTCGATGCCGAGGCCACCGAACTCGCCGCGGGTCTGCACCTGCATGTCGCGGAAGCTCTTGGCATCCATGAAGCTCGAATGCGGATCGAGGGAGGTCAGCATGCCATTGATGGCAGCCTCGACCAGCTTGGCCTCTTCAGGCTTTTCGACGTAATCCGTGCGGACCTTTTCGAAGACGTCTCCGAAAAGGCTCAGCTGCCGGTACGTGTCGGCCGAGGCGGCAATTGCGCTCATGCCCGACAGAAGGCTGGTCTGCGACACCATGGTCGCGCTGCCTGCACCGATGGCCGCACCGAGAATCAAGAGGGATAGTTTGCGCATTATCCGCGAACCTTTTCGCTTTGCGATTTTGCCCACCAGGGACTTGGGTCAATCGAACCGCCGTCTTTCCTGAACTCAACATAGAGGACGGGATTGTTCTTTTCTATGGCGGCGCCGATCAAACTCATGAGAGGAGCCTCTCCCATGGTCGCAACAGGCTCGCCTGCGAGCACGAACTGCCCGACATCGACGTTGATTTGGTCCATCCCGGCCAGAAGAATATAGTATCCCCCACCGGCATTGATGATCAAGAGTCGACCATAGGAACGGAAGGGCCCCGCAAAGGCCACCCACCCGTCCGCCGGTGATACCACGGTTGCATTCTGCCGAGTCGTGATCGAAATGCCACGCGTCGTTCCGCCGTACCCGTCCGAGGCGCCGAACTCCAGGGTAGTCTCGCCGCCCACGGGGCGTGGCAGCAGTCCTCGCGCCTCCGCGAAGGGGATCTTCGGGGCCAGCCTGGCCGGATCCCGGAAGGCCAGCTGGGCAAATTTCTCGCGGGTCTGGCGCTCCTGGGCCTCGGCCGCCTTGCGGGCCTCGTCCGCTGCTCTTTGCGCCCCTGCGATCTCCGCCTCCATGCGATCGATGAGTTCCTTGAGCGTACCGGCCTGACGGGCCAGTTCCTCGGCCTTCCGCTGCTCGGCGCCGGCATCGCGCTCAACCTCGGCGATCCGCCCCTGGCGGGCCTCCATGAGGGCGGCAAGGCGCTCCTGCTCACGGGTGAGCGCGGTCAGCTCGCCATTCAGGGTCGTGCGGTCTGCGGTGATAGCCTCCTTCAGGCGCACGAGTTCGGTCAGGTCCGTGGCCAGGATCTCGGCCTCGACGCGCAGCTCGGGCAGGACGGCTCCCAGCATGATCGAGGCGCGCACCGCCTCCAGCATGTCCTCGGGCCGCACCAGCACAGCAGGCGGCGGGCGCCGGCCCATGCGCTGCAGGGCGGCGAAGACCTCGATGATGACGCCGCGCCGGCTCTGCAGGGAGCGACGAATGGCCGCTTCGCTGGAGGTCAGGGTCTGAAGTCTCTGCTCCAAGCCCCGGATCCGGTCCTCGGTGCCGCGCACGCGCTCGGCCGTTCCGATCAGAGCCGCATTCAGCTTGGCCCGGTCCGCCTTGATGGATTGGATCTCCTCCTCGAGGCGCCGGCGGGCATCGGCATTGGCCGTGATCGCCTCCTCCAGGACCTTCAGGTCCTGCTCCCGGCGGGCTTTCTCCTCGGCCGATTCCGCCGAGACGGCCGGCGCCGCAGGCGCGGGCTGCTGGGCCCAGGCGGAGCCCAGGTTCGCGGCGATCATCAAGGCAGCAAGGCCAAAAATCTTGCGGGAAAAGGGTTTGAAGCGGAACATCCGATCAGGAATCATCATGGCCGGCGCGATGATAAGGGTGACCGGCGATGATTGTCAGGGCCCTATAGAGCTGTTCGGCCACGAGCGCTCGCACGATCTGGTGCGGCATCGTGAGCGCCCCGAAGGACACCACGAGGTCGGCGCGCTGGCGCAGCTTGGGATCGAGACCGTCGGGCCCGCCGATGACGCAGGCGATTCCGGAGCGGCCCTCATCCCGCCATTGTCTGATTTTCTCGGCAAAAGCTTCGCTGGAGGGGCTCTTGCCGCGCTCGTCGAAGACGACCAGCACGGAGGCACCGGCCTTCTCGAGCAAGGCCGCAGCCTCTTCCGCGCGCCGGTCGTCATCCCGCCGCGCGCGGCTTTCCGGCAACTCGACCGTGTCGAGCCCGGCCAGACCCAAGGCCCGGCACATGCCCTCGACCCGCTGCCTGTATCGTTCGACCAGCTCCCGCTCGGGGCCGCTCTTCAGACGGCCCACGGCCAGCAAGCTCAGTCGCACAATGCAGGCCCTAGGTTAGCTGGCGCGGTCCTGCGGGCGGTCGGCGCCCCACATCTTCTCGAGGTTGTAGAAGCCACGAACCTCGGGGCGGAAAACGTGGATCAGCACGTCGCCGGCATCGATGAGCACCCAATCGCAGGCAGGCAGGCCTTCGACGCGCGCGTTTCCGAACCCCTTGTCCTTGAGGTCCTTGATCACGCGCTCGGCGATCGCGCCGACATGGCGGTCGGAGCGGCCCGAGGTGACGATCATGGTGTCGGCAAGCGAGGTCTTTCCGGCCAGGTCGATCTCGACCGTGTTCTCGGCCTTCATGTCCTCGATGGAGGCCAGGACGACGGCCCGGATGTCCTCTGCAGCAGGAGCGTCCGCTCCGGAGAGAGGTGGAAGCGGGTTCATGTCCGCTTCGACGGAAGATAGTCGGTTCAGGTTCAGACCCTTTCTCAACAGCACTCGGAGGTGCCGACCCATAAGATAATGCGGGAAGGCCCCATTTTTCAACGTCCCCCGATGGGAGAAGTTCGTCGCAACCGGCGCAGCTCTGTGGATGAGAGATGGGACCGGGGCCCGTGCAGGAAGGTCCAGGCGGGCGGCTTCAGGCGGGCCAGAGCACGGGCATCGGCCTCGTTGATCCGGGCCCTCGACAGGGCCAGGGCGCTGCGGGAGCGGGCGGCCTTCAGGGTCCAGCCGGGACGGTCGATGATGGCGATCGGCATCATCCGGGCAATGCGCCGCCAGCCGCGCCAGCGGTGGAAACTCGCCAGATTATCCGCCCCCATGATCCACACGAACCGGACATTCGGATAGCGGCGCCTGAGATAGGATAGGGTATCCACGGTATAGCGGGCCCCGATCTCCTCCTCGAAGGCGGTCACGTCGATGCGGGGGTGATCGGCCACAGTCTGAGCCTCCTCCACCCGCATGGCCGTGGTGGCGAGTTCGCCCGTGTCCTTCAACGGGTTGCCCGGGGTGACGATCCACCAGATTCGGTCGAGCCCGAGCCGTTTCAGGGCCATCTGGCTGACATGCCGGTGCCCGGCATGGGCAGGGTTGAAGGACCCGCCATAGAGGCCGATCCGCATGCCGGGAGCCACCCGCGGCAGACGGGTCAGGCCGGAGGGCCTGATGCGAAAGCGGGAGGCCGCAGGCTTCACGGACGGGTCTGGCCCGAGCCACGGATGCGGTACTTGAACGAGGTCAGCTGCTCGACCCCAACGGGCCCGCGGGCATGCATTCGCCCCGTAGCGATGCCGATCTCGGCCCCGAAGCCGAACTCGCCGCCATCGGCGAACTGGGTCGAGGCATTGTGGAGCACGATGGCCGAATCCACCTCGGCCAGAAAGCGCTCGGCGGCGGCATCGTCGTCGGTGACGATGGAATCCGTGTGGTGGGAGCCGTAGGTCTCGATATGGGCAATGGCCTCATCCAGACCATCGACGACCCGCACGGAGATGATGGCATCGAGATATTCGGTGCGCCAATCCTCATCGGTCGCTGGCGTCACACGTGGATCAGCCGTCTGAACGGCCTCGTCACCGCGCACGGCGCAGCCCGCCTCGATCAACATGGCCACCAGCGGCCTCAGATGCGTCGCGGCACAGGCGCGGTCCACCAGCAGCGTCTCGGCCGAACCGCAGACGCCGGTGCGGCGCATCTTGGCGTTCAGCACGATTCTCTTCGCCATTTCCAGATCGGCCGATCCGTGCACGAAAACGTGGCAGATGCCCTCCAGATGCGCGAAGACGGGCACCCGAGCCTCCTCCTGCACCCTGGCCACGAGGCTCTTGCCCCCGCGCGGCACGATTACATCGATATTGCCGTCGAGCCCGGACAGCATGGCACCCACCGCCGCCCGGTCGCGGGTCGGAACGAGGCGGATGGCGTCAGACGGCAGGCCCGCCTGCTCCAGCCCCTCCCCCATCGCCTGGGCTATAGCGAGCGACGTGCGGAAGCTCTCGGAACCAGTGCGCAGGATTGCCGCGTTGCCGGCCTTGAGGCACAGCGCCCCCGCATCCGCCGTCACGTTGGGACGGCTCTCGAAGATCACGCCGATAACGCCGAGCGGGGTCGCCACCCGGTCGATCTCCAGCCCGTTCGGCCGCTCGAAGCGCGCCAGCATCCGCCCGACCGGATCGGGCAGATCGGCGATGCTCTCGACCGCAGCCGCAATGGCCTCAAGCCGTTCGGGGTTCAGCATGAGGCGGTCGATGAAGGAGGCAGGCTGCCCCTTGGCCTTCGCCTCGGCCAGATCCTGTTCGTTCGCCGCGAGGATCGTGCCTGCCCGCGCCCGGATGCGAGCCGCCATGGCCCGCAGGGCAGCGTTCTTGTCATCAGTGGAGGCCAGCGCCACGCGCCGGGCAGCAATCCGCGCCCTGCGGCCGAGCTCGCGCATGAGTGCCGGGACATCCGGCTCTCCGACCGAAGTCGCACCTGAAGCCACCCCTGGTGCGTTGAGATAGTCGGCGAGCACTTCTGAAATCAAGGCGCGAATGTCGTCCATGTCCAAGTCCCGGCCCCTGATGACCTCAGGGGAAATGCCTCATTCGGAACCCATAGCACGGCAGGCGGCCTCAGAGCCAAGCCGCTCCACCTTGCCTGAGATCCGGATCGGAACCTCGGGCTGGCACTATCGGTCCTGGCATGGACCTTTCTACCCGGCGCGCCTGAAGATCAAGGATTTCCTGTCCTACTACGTCCAGCGCTTCGACACGGCGGAGATCAACAACTCCTTTTACCGGCTCCCGACCGAGCAGGCCGTGCGGGCCTGGCACGATTCCACGCCGAAGCGGTTCCTGTTCGCCTGGAAGGCCTCGCGCTTCATCACCCACATGAAACGGCTGAAAGGGATCGAGGAGAGCATCGATCTCGTCTTCGGTCGCATGCGCGGCTTAAGCGACAAGTTCGGCCCGGTCCTGTTCCAGCTGCCGCCCACCTTCAAGGCCGACGCCGAGACGCGGGAGCGCGTGGCGCACTGCCTCTCGCTCGTGCCGCAGGGACGCCGCTGCGCCTTCGAATTCCGGCACCCGAGCTGGTACGAGGAGAACGCCTTCCGGATCCTGCGAGACCACAACGCGGCCCTGTGCATCTCCGATCATGCGGATGCGCCTGCACCCTGGGAGGCGACCGCCGACTTCGTCTATGTGCGCGCCCACGGCACCAATGGACGCTATGCGGGCAGCTACTCGGCCGAGACCCTGCAGGATTGGACCGGGCGCATTGCCGATTGGCGGAAGGATGAGCGCAGCGTCTATGTATATTTCGACAACGACATCAAGAGCGCCGCGCCCGGCGACGCTCAGACCTTACTAAGGCTGCTCAACGAGAATCAGTCGCTGAGCGCCATATCGTCCCGGTGAACCATCTCGGTGCGACCGGGATAGCCGAGGATGCCTTCGATCTCGCGGCTCGGACGGCCGATGATGCGCGCCGCATCCTCCGCGTCATAGGCCACGAGCCCGCGGCCGAGCACGCGGGCTTCGCTGCGGATCGTCACCGCATCGCCCCGATGGAACGAGCCCTCGATCCGCTGCACACCCACCGGCAGCAGGCTTGCACCGCCCTGCAGGGCCCGGGCCGCGCCCTCGTCCACGACGAGCGCGCCGCGCGGCTCGAGCGCGCCGGCGATCCAGGTCTTGCGCGCGGTGGCGGGATTGGACGGCGTGAGGAACCATGTGCAGCGCCCGCCTTCCGCCACGCGCTTCAACGGGTTCTTCGTGCGGCCATCCGCAATGATCATGTGCGTGCCGCCAGCGGTGGCGATCTTGCCGGCCTCGATCTTGGTGCGCATGCCGCCGCGTGACAATTCGGAGGCCGCACCGCCCGCCATGGCTTCGATGGCCGGCGTGATGCGCTCGACCACCGGGATGTGCTCGGCCTTGGGATCGGCGGCAGGCGGGGCCGTGTAGAGGCCGTCGATGTCGGAAAACAGCACCAGGAGATCGGCCCCGATCATGGTGGCGACGCGGGCCGCGAGGCGGTCGTTGTCGCCGTAGCGGATCTCCGAGGTCGCCACCGTGTCGTTCTCGTTGATCACCGGAACGGCGCGCATCTCGAGAAGCTTCAGGAGGGTGGCGCGGGCATTGAGATAGCGGCGGCGCTCCTCCGTGTCCGAGAGCGTGACCAGGATCTGGCCCGCGGCGATGCCATGATGGGCCAGCACCTCGGACCAGATGCGAGCGAGCGCAATCTGTCCGACGGCTGCGGCCGCCTGGCTCTCCTCGAGGCGCAACGCACCGGATGGGAGGCCCAGCACCGTGCGCCCCATGGCAATGGCCCCGGAGGAGACCACGAGCACGTCGGCGCCCTGGGCATGGAGATCGGCAATGTCCTCAGCGAGCGCCGCGAGCCAGGCATGGTTCAGCCGTCCGCGTGCCCGATCAACGAGCAGCGCGGAGCCGACCTTCAGGACGACGCGGCGGAACTGGCTGATCTGCGGGCTCACGGATGCCACTCTTCCTGGGGTTGGGTCGGCTCTTCCTCGATCTTGGCCTGATCGATGACGCCGAGGAGCGCCTGCAGCACCTCCTGCACACCCTGGCCCGAGGCCGAGGAGATCACGTAGGGATTCTGCCTGCAGGCCTTCTTCAGCTTCTTCAGCTGCTCCTTCAGCGTGTCCTCATCCAGGGCATCCGCCTTGGAGAGGGCCACGATCTCCGGCTTCTCGTCCAGGCCATGGCCATAGGCCTCGATTTCGTGGCGCACGGTCTTGTAGGCCTCGCCCGCATCCTCGCTCGTGCCTTCCACCAGATGCAGCAGCACCCGGCAGCGCTCCACGTGGCTCAGGAAGCGGTCGCCGAGGCCAACGCCCTCGGACGCTCCTTCGATCAGCCCCGGAATATCGGCCAGCACGAACTCGCGGCCATAGGCCCGCACCACCCCAAGGCCCGGATGGAGCGTGGTGAAGGGGTAATCGGCGATCTTCGGCTTGGCCGCGGTGGTCGTCGCCAGGAACGTCGACTTGCCGGCATTCGGCAACCCGACGAGACCCGCATCCGCAATCAGCTTGAGGCGCAGGATGAGCGTACGCTCGATGCCCTCCTGGCCGGGATTGGCCCGGCGCGGAGCCCGGTTGGTCGAGGTGGTGAAATAGGCGTTGCCAAAGCCGCCATTGCCGCCCTTCGCCAGCAGCACACGCTGGCCCACATGGGTCATGTCGGCGATGACGGTCTCGCCGTCCTCCTCCAGGATCTCCGTGCCGGCCGGCACTTTCAGCACCGCGTCAGCGCCCTTGGCGCCGTGCCGGTTCTTGCCCATGCCGTGACCACCGGTCTTGGCCTTGAAATGCTGCTGGTAGCGGTAGTCGATCAGGGTGTTGAGCCCCTCCACGCACTCCGCCCACACGTCGCCGCCGCGGCCGCCGTCACCGCCGTCGGGACCACCGAACTCGATGAACTTTTCACGGCGGAACGAGATGGCGCCGCCACCGCCATTGCCGGAGCGAATATAGATCTTGGCTTGGTCGAGAAATTTCATAACCCGCATCCTTTACGGGACCGGAGCATTTTTCGCAAAAGCCGATCCGCTCTCGCGGTGAAAAAATGCTCCCGTCACGGTAACCGTGCGGGAGCAACGCAAAATCAAGCGGAAGCGCTCCCGAAATGGCTCGGAAGCGCTTCCATGTTCTCAGCTGGCGAGCGACATCTCGCGCTCCACCTCAACCTCCAGAGAGAGAGGTTCGCGCACGAAGCCGGTCTGGCCCCAGGCCTTCAGGCTCTCCCAGGTGCGCCGGTCGAGCCGGAAGTGATCCACCGGATAGAGGCCGCACCGGGCCGGCAGCTCGGAGAGCCCGGCGCCCTGATAGGCAAAGCCGCACTTCTCCAGCACCCGGCGGGAGCCTGGGTTGATCACCCGTGCGCAGGCCGTGATCTCGTCCTCCTCGCCATAGGCGAAGAAGGCATCGATCAGGGCGCGCACCGCCTCGGTGACATAGCCCTTGCCCCAATAAGGGGTGCCGAGCCAGTAGCCGAGGTCGGGCTTGCCCGTCTCCGCGCTCGGGCCGATGCCGACCATGCCGATGAGGCTGTTGGGCTTGCCCTTGGGCGTGATGGCGAGCTGCAGACCCTGGCCGTCCGCATTGGACCGCCGGGACATGAAGATAAATCGCTCGGCATCGTCCGGGTGATACGGATGCGGAATTCGCGCCGTCATCTCCGCGACCGCTTTCTCCCCGGCGAGGCGTACGATGGCTTGCGTATCCGCAAGACGAGCCCAGCGCAGCCACAGGCTGCGGGTCTCGAGGCGGAAAACATCGTCACGGGTGAGGTCGGGAAACATCGTCTTGCTCCGATCCATTGGGCCCTCCCTGGGCCCGGAAAACACGAAGGGGAGGTGGACATCCCACCTCCCCTGTCGGTTCTTGGATCTGAGCTTGGCCTTTTCGGGCCTACTTCGGAGCTTCTGATCCGCCGGGTCGGTGTGATGCCGGCGGGAGCTCCTTCGTTTTGCTCTCGCCGTTTATTCTGCTGCCTCTTGGGCCGGTACGACCGATACGAAGGCTCGGCCTTGACGCGTCAGGAATCGGACTCGGCCATTGGCCGTGGCAAAGAGGGTGTGGTCTTTGCCCATGCCGACATTCGCGCCGGCATGCCATTTGGTGCCGCGCTGACGAATAATGATGTTGCCGGCGACAACCTGCTGATCGCCGAAGCGCTTGACGCCCAGACGACGGCCTGCCGAGTCGCGACCGTTGCGAGACGAACCGCCTGCTTTTTTGTGAGCCATGGGTTACTCCCGTGTCCTGTGTTGAGCCGAGCGCTTATTCAGCGGTGGCCGGCGCAGCTTCGTCAGCCGCAGCCTTGGTGGTCTTCTTGGCCGCAGCCTTCTTGGGCTTCGCGCCACCGGAGAGGATCTCGGTGATCCGCACCACGGTATAATCCTGGCGATGCCCGCGCTTGCGGCGCGAATTCTGGCGACGGCGCTTCTTGAAGGAGATGACCTTCTCGCCGCGGGTGTGTTCCACCACTTCGCCGGCCACGGTCACGCCCTCGATGAGGGGGGCGCCAACCTGGGTCGAGCCGTCGTTGGTGACCATGAGAACCTGGTCAAACGTGACGGCGGTGCCCGGCTCGCCTGCGAGCGTGGCGACGGTGATGACGTCGTTGGCGGCAACGCGATACTGCTTGCCGCCGGTCTTGATCACTGCGAACATCTTGATCCTCGTGTTCAAACCCAATTCTCAGCGGGGATCACCCCGCCGGATTGGCTTTTTGGCAGTTTCCGGCTTCGGTTCACGGCAGCCTCAAGCTGCCGCACGGATATGCGCAGGCACTCGTGCCCGCCCATAGAGGACGCCTATCTACGGGCGAGCCTGGTCTTTGTCAATCAAAAACCTTGCTTTTGGCGCTTGAAGACCTGCCAAGCCCATGATATCCACCCGGCCTCAACCAGCGGGGCATCAGCCCTTCGCGACCCGGAGAGGTGGCAGAGTGGTTGAATGCACCGCACTCGAAATGCGGCATACGGGCAACCGTATCGGGAGTTCGAATCTCCCCCTCTCCGCCATATTTTCCTAACGACCATGCATTTGTGATTGACCCGACTTGAGCAAAGTCGGCCCAAATCTCGTTGTATTTCAAACGAGTGCGGTGCATTCAATTAAGGCTCAAACGTCTCTCCTCACCCTCCGAGACTATCAAAGACCGTTGGCCACATGTCAGTTAGTTGGGACACTGTTCGGCAAAAGTCGGCAAAGTCTCTGCAACTTTGGGAATACTGCTCTCCACCTGATTTGCGCTTCTGACTACTGGCATCGCTCCGCCATGGTGGCTCGGATAGTGAACAGCGGCGGTGTTGCCTGCTGATCGGAATCAGTCTCGTTTCAGTCCTCCTATCAATTTGTGGATTGGCGAGATGAAGGGCCCATTCGGCAGCTACCTTCCTGTTCCAGGTTCAAGCGGACGAGCCTCAATCTTCCAGGTCAGCGGTAGTCCATACTGGTATCTCTATACCCGTCTCGATGGCCGAACAGTTAGGAGGAGCACCGGCTGTGTAGAGCAAGACTTGGCCTTTGAGTTCGCTCGTGCCTTCCTTCAAGACCTCGAAATCGGAGCCAAAGTGCTTCCAGCTACCTCTAAGGCTCCGACGTTTGCGGAGGTCGCCGGAACTTATCTAGCGGCAGAGCAAAACAGGGCTTCGCTCGGTGAGGTGTCCGAAAGGTCAATTTATGAGGAGGGCCTCAAGCTTCGATCCCATATCTTCCCGGTTATAGGCTGCTTCCCTATCGATATGGTTGGGAAAGCCGCCGTGAACGATTGCCTCCTCCGGTTGCACAATGAACGAGGCGTGAGGACAACCACTCGGAACAAGTACCTTGTCGTGATCCGCAAGGTACTCAAACACGCTTGGGAGGCGGGTATAATTCCCGGTTTACCGTCCCTCCCCTCGTCTCGTCGTGACGATCGGCCAAGAGACCACTTTACACACTCCGAGGTTGCCACGCTCGTCTCCACTCTCCAGCGTCTAGTTTCGGCCGATGAGCCTATCCGGTACATGCGGAGTGGCCGCTTCCTCCGATACATTCGGCTGGATCAGGACATCGTGGATTACGTGGTCTTTGCCGTGAACAGCTTTGTACGACCAAGCGATTTGAAGCTCCTTCGGCACGGCCATATCAGATTTCACAATGAGGACGAGACAGAGGTTCTTCTCATCGACCCTGTGCGATCGAAGACAGTACGTCGGCTGTCCATGACTATGCCGAGAGCCGCCGAAGTCTATCGAGCATTGCTCCGACGGAGGATAGAAGAAGGCATTGCCCATAGCTCTGATGATTACGTATTCCTTCCTACGATCCCCAATCGGACATATGCCCTTGCAGAGGTAAGGAGACTATTCGATCACGCTCTCAATCTTCACCGGATGAAGCGAGGTGCCAACGGTACCCGGACGCTTTACAGCTTGAGACACACAGCCTTTGTTGATCGCCTTGTGAATTCTAACATCGATCCCATGACCCTTGCCCTTAACGGGCTGACGAGTGTTGAGATGCTGCAAAGGCATTATCTATCTCATGTTGATGCACGGCTGAAATTTGGGGCGTTTATCAAGTCCCGCCAACCTTCAGAATGAATATCGATTACTTCTCCGCAACCAAGTGGCGGTTCAGTCGAATGGGAAACACCTGCCCTCCCGATCGGAACACAAGCTCCATCCAGTCGAACTCTGGATCAGTGGCATGGATGACCGCATGATGGTTCGGATTCCTTCCAGTAATACAGAACAGCTATTTTTCCATTCTCGAAAGCAGATCGGAGCCGGTTAGGGGAACACCGCTCTTATTGATGTTGTGAGAATGATTGCTCCACAAGAGTTTCACAAAGCCCGTCTCCCGGTGTCTTCTTAGGACAGCAGGTGTAGCTGGACCTTCAAGGGCACCTTGAACTACATTACAGATGGGAAAGATTCAGGGCATAAAATGAACATACAAGATTGGGGCGCACCCGATTGGGAGAGAGCACGAAACTGTTACGTTTACCCACCAGCCCGACTCATCCGGACGCTTGATGAAGGCGCAACTTCATTTCAACACGGCAACTTGACGCTTACCAAGGATCTCTCGCTTATCGCAACCTCGGATAGACACACACTCGACGAGTTCCACTCGAAGTTACTCTGGTCCGACGGCTTCGAGGACAATTTACACGGACTCTTATCGGTAGTGTTTTGGGGCAACTACGCCGGTTCCGACCCTACAAAGGGTCCCAATGGCTTTGCCCTTGCTCGAACAAAGTGGATGGTGGAGGGCAAAGCTGGAAAGCCGAAACCCTCTATGAACACGCTAGAGGCAGCTCTACGAGATGGGCGCACTCATCTGAAAGAGGGGCGCCTCGATCACGCCCTCAAAGCATTGATGGGCATTCCGAACTTGGGCATGTCTTTCGCATCAAAAGTTCTGATGTTCCTCGATCCGAGCCGAGCGGTGATCTACGATAGCAAGATAGCCGAGAAGATTGCTCGGCTTGCTCAACTCGATCGCACGTGGGGATCCAGGGTCGTGAGTGTGGGTCTCGGATATACAAAATCGAAGGGTAGTGCCTACACATCGTGGTGTGAGTTTTGCATCGATACAGCGGCGGAATTGAATGCAAAGGGATCCACTTGGTTGGAAACTAACGGAACAAAGAGGCCCTGGAGAGCTGTCGACGTGGAACGGTCTATTTTTGCCTTACTCTGACCACGTAACCATTTTCCAGACGATCAACCAAGAAATTTCTGAAGCATAAGAAATGACGAAGCATACACCTCCCACATTAGGCACTGACTCTTTCAATTGTCCTCATTGTGCTGCGTTGGCCCATCAGCATTGGTATAAGCTTTTGGCAGAACCCTTCGAGCGTGAAGTTCGTCCCTTTGTCACCGATGAGGGCACAATTGAGGACATCCGCAAGAACCGAAACTTGGATGAAGAGCAAAAGGCCTCGCTTCTCAAATGGGCCGAGAAGTCCAGATCAAGGCAACCTTTCATCGATCGCCTTGACTCCGGGATGTGGTCCCAAAGCGAGGTCGGTAATTTATGGCTATCTCGGTGCTTTAGTTGCCGAGGGATAACTGTGTGGGTTGGGGACAAGACCGTCTATCCAGATGTGAAGTTCGAAGTCGCTCCAAACGAGGATCTCCCGTTGGAGGTGAAAGCTGACTTTGAAGAGGCAGCGATCATAGTTCAGCACTCACCACGTGGAGCGGCAGCACTTCTCCGCCTCGCTATTCAACGGCTCCTCAAACACCTTGGCGAAAAGGGCGACAACATCAATGAGGACATTGCCTCATTGGTGAAGAAGGGTCTGAATCAAAGGATCCAGCAAGCGTTGGATATCGTCCGGGTCATTGGGAACAATGCAGTTCATCCTGGTCAGGTGGATCTACGTGATGATCGGGAAACAGCAATCAAGTTATTTGGACTGGTAAACTTGATTGCAGATCAGATGATTACCCAACCCAATCAGATCGACTCTATGTTCAATGGACTCCCTGAAGGTGCCAGAAAGTCCATTGAACGTCGTGATCAATAGATCCCAACAGAGCTAGAGGTTTGAACGAGCGAAGCGAGTGAACCTTGGTGAACGAAGTGAACCAAGCGGAAATCGCTGATGACCTAGCTACATTAAGGCTTGGAGATCGAGACTCATACGGCCCTTGGGCTTGCTGGCATCAAGTTTGACTTGAACCTTCACGTTAGTGAAACGGCCGCTTTGCGGCCGTTGCTTCGCATACCCTAAAGTAGAACCATGTTGGTAGGATCGTCATCAAAATCCTAGTGTTTTGATCCATGTTTGAAGACACACTTTCCCTGTCACGGGGAAACGTGTCTTCGGGGTCTTGATCCACGTCCCGATAAACACTCCTCGTTGGCACAACCTTTTCAAGGTAACGGGGCGTCAGCCTGTCTCCGCTTTACGTGCCGCTTTCCGTATTTCTACGCTGGCGGGGTCAATCGGCGCTAACGAGGCAACAATCCGATCGATAAGGTGTTGTGGATGGTTCACAGAGCACCGATGCTGTCTTTCGACTTCTATAACGAAGCTGTTCTCGCTCCGTGGAGAGCGCAGAACAGTGCCCGACCGCTAGGCTATCAACAGTTGCCATCCGTTACCCGGAGTTGTTGTTGGAGGGCTCATTAAGCTGGCTCCCTCAAGCCAGGGACGAGTGTCCACGGTTCTTGTAAGTATTTAGACAACAGCTGCTCGTGAGCTGTGACACCTTTATATTACAACATAACATATGCGGTGTCAAGTGAGAGGCTTTGCCTACAACTTCCCGCTATGCGCTGAACCTGAAGAGAACTCGTCCAATCACATCTAACTTCTTGTTCATTGCATCCTGCCTCTCACGATCCGACTTTGCTCGGTCATATTGCTGTTGAGCTAGGCGAAACGAAACTTCGTCTATCCGATGAGTTGCCGAAGCATACGCCGATAGGCCTTCATCGATTGGACCGAAGAGGTCCTCTTCGATCTGTGCTTGCTGTTGCAGATCTTCATGGTCGAGCGATGCTACGTCCGAGCCATCTTCCTTTGTGTTCTGTTCGTAATAGGTCCTGAACGGTATCAATTTGTCTATCCACTTCGGTGCCAGTCGGTAGGTCGATCTGGTTTCAGTCTTGTGTCCACACGATGCCCGCTGTGCGTTTCGTGCTCCTACTGTTCTATGTAGACGTCTCGCTTGGGTGTACTTCAGCGAAACACAGCCTTGAGACACCCTCGTCGTCTCATTAGGGTTGACTCCTGATTTGCGAGACATGATGGTAGAGTGGTCTAGAGCCTAATGAGACAGTTTGAGGAACTATGGCTACCTACGGCTATGCGAGAGTATCAACGAGCGACCAAGATCTGACCGTTCAAATTGAGGCTCTGAAAAGGGCGGGATGTGAGATCGTCCGCTCCGAGAAGATTACCGGCACTACTCGTGAAGGACGTACAGAGCTGTCCACGCTCCTCGACTTTATACGAGCTGGCGATGTTCTGATCGTCACACGCATTGATCGCTTGGCACGGTCAGTCGCCGACCTTCAAGACATCGTGCGGATGGTTAAGTCCAAGGGGGCATCTCTAAAAGCAACGGAACAGCCGATCGACACAGGCACAGCGGCGGGGAAAGCGTTTCTCGATATGCTCGGCGTCTTTGCTGAATTTGAGACGAACCTAAGGCGAGAGCGTCAGATGGAGGGTATCACAAAAGCCAAAGCTGATGGGGTCTACAAGGGGAGGAAGCCTTCGATTGATGTTGGTCAAATCCAGGCGTTGAAAGCACAAGGACTTGGAGCATCAGAGATCGCCAAACGCCTTAGGATAGGACGTGCCTCCGTTTACCGGCTTCTTAGAGGGGAAGAATGAGTCCTTCCTTCCACGCTGTTGAAGTTTACTCCCATAGATCGCCTCGCCTCTGCTTGACGATAGAGTATGAGCGGAACGCTAGGCGGGCCTTACAGGCCGAGACTTCGGATCGAAGATCTCCTAGTGCCTTACTCAATTGACTACGTGAGACGTGTGAACTGTGCCCAACGATGACCTCTCGTAACCGGAGATCATTTGAGAAGGGTGTAAAGTATAATCCCGGCTTCTCTCCATCCTCATTCCCTATCGGTACGAAACACCGGACCTCATTTTCGTACCGCCAGTGACGAAACTTGGTAGAGAGGATCTGTTTAACGTGGTCGGTTGCCGGCCCTCCCGGCCCCATCAATATGGGTAGATCGGGCTTTGGAAGTTGCGATTTGTAGATGACAGGGGTTAGAAGCTCGTCTGGTATATCGAAGCCTAGGCACAAACCACGATGCCGGTCAGCATAGTGGCTCCACTGAACGGGGTTCTTCCAATCTCGACTAAAGCAGAGAAGACCGAACGCTTGAGCAAGTCGACTTTTCAAGGACTTGAAGTCACTCCGAAGCTTTGAATTAGTGGAGTAAATACCGAGTTCAAAAGGATCATTGAGATCATTGAGCGTGGCGATCTTGAGTCGACGCCGTTCTAGATTCTCAAGTCCGAACTGTTGATTTACAAAGTGGTAGACCCGCATGACCCTAATCTAACAAAAGCGATCAAACCAGATAGATCTTCGGTCGATCAAACAATCTCTAGAGCGGATTCAATAGCGGTTTCCCGCAAGCGACCTCACCTCGTCGAAGTCTATCTTCTAGGCTACGGGCATGGCCTCCGCTCTCCATCGATACCCACCTGAAGCCCAAATTTGCTTTGATGTAGTCACGTGTGGCTGCATCTAGTGACAGAGTGCGGTCGGCAATCTCCGATATACGATTGTGGAGATTAGGGAGAACGAGCCAATCAGCAACATAGATGCAGAATTGATTGCCGCTACGTCGGCCGCTTGCATGGCTCTTCAACCGACCGAACGGGCCATCCTTCCCATTGCCTTCGTTCCCTCCCTTATAGCTACGACCTGCATGGCCGGCATAGATGAATGAACCCTCTCGGTTCCAAATCGTGTAAGTGATCGCTCCAAAATTTGGCACATCACCTGTCGGCCAGTTCGAAAACCAATGAATAGGACCATTCACCAACCTATTAGCATGGTTGCTTTCCTCAACGTTCCCGTATTCAGCAGGCTCGTACATTTCCCTATCGCACTGTCCTGTGGCGTCAGCCTTCAAGTATCCTGACCCTTTAGCAGGGCCAACTCATCCCATGCGAGGATCACACCTCATCGTCGATGACCGATTCGAAGATCGAAGTATTGTGGTAGTTCAGAAACTTAGGATCGATCGTATGCCCATTACGTTTGGTGAGCATTGCCTCATCAAGCTTGATTGCCCCGTAGTCGCAAAGAACGTGATGGGTAGGGCAAACCACGAGGATGTTTTCAGGAATATCAGGGCCATTATGCGGCCGGCCCAAAGGCCGAATGTGGTGTGCTTCCGAGTAGGATTGACCAGCCGACAGCTGAATGACGGTGCTACAGATCTGACATGTATTTTGGTGAAGCTTCTTCACCCTCCGAGCCATCACTGTATCACGCAAGATACGGTACGTTTCCATCCTAGCTAAAGGGCTATCTGGTTCAGCCGAGTCGACCGCAACAGGGGTGAGGCGCTCCAGTGCACGTAAACCCCATACGCCACCCCCGATGCCGTTAACACTGTAAAAGAGGTCGAAGCGTCCTTGGTAGCTCTCCGAGTCCGAAGAATTGTACTCTAGCTCCCTTCTTACAACCGCTTGCCATGACGGTGGCAATGTGCCCCCGTTGCGGCGCCGAATTTGTTCGACAGCATTGTAAATTACCTGGAGTGCTCCCTGGCCGCCAATCGCTTCCAGAGCCGCTTGGACATCATCCCGCCATGCCATTTATAATTAACCTGATTCTTGTTCTGTTCGACAGTTAGCTTAAGTGGTTGGCCTGCTTTATGAGATCCGATCCGCTATTGGACTCAAGCCGCAGAAGGCGGGCTCACAGAGGTGTGGAGTAGCGCCCTTAACGCATTGAGGTCCGATGGATCTTCCATACGGTGGATCATTCGGTGACAATTCGAGCACAGGACAGCGAAGTCTTTAGCTGTGTCGTAAGTGACCGCTATTCCTTCTTCGAGCTCACTAATTGGCCGAAGATGGTGCGCTTCGATGTATCCGGCTCCGACAGCTCCATAAGTCTCGTTAAAGTCGAAATCACAGCATTGGCACCTTGTGCCATGGTGCTTCTTAGCGAGACGAGCGGCGGAACTGTTGCGTTCGATACGGCGGTGAAAGCGATAGCGTCTAGTCTCTATGAGCGATGTCGGCTCCGTACCAGAACCTTCTTCATGTGCTCCACCTTCGGCAGACGGATCTAAACCACCCCGGAATGTCAAAGCCCGGTATGCTCTCACGAGCACCTGAAGATCAGCCTGAAGCTGTTCTTCACTTGGCATAGATCCGAGTTCATAGGTGAAACCTAGTGCATGGCCGGCCTCATAGTCGGCCGGCAAAACTCTTGAGGAGCCAAGATAGATGGGCTTTGCGGATATCTTGGCACTGAATTCAGGCAAGCGACGCCTCATCAAGCCGGCTCGATCCTGAAGCACTTCACGGGTTGCTCCTCCGAACTCGGCTCGGACGGCTGTCGTACCTTGATTTAGAGAGAGATGAACCACCGGCTTGGAAGCACTAAACAGGTAAACAACGTAGTATCCTGTCGTCGCACCTTTCGTTACAACAGGGTCAAAGATTGAGACCCACGGCACAGTGGCCCAGTTTCCAGCTCCGGCACTACCCTCAACTATAAGGCCTTTCCCTTCTTTACTAAGGGAGTCTTGGACAGCTTGTTTGAGGTCTCGTCGAACAAAGAAGGCCATCGGGTGGCCGCCAACGGGTTCGAGAACCGCATCTCTATATCCTGATAATACGTGCTCAAGAGCACCACGCAAATTCACAGCCCCGCCCCTAGAAAGTTCCCCTGCTCGATCAAATCAGACCGAGATCTCCGTTGTCTACACTTTAGACACCGTGGAGCCGGGATCCCTCGGCGTAACAGAACTTTTCAACAAGCTTTTTTGGGAGCATCGTGAAAGCAACTCATAGGGGAAGTACAGTTCATGTACTTCTCAAACGTCTCTCAGATGTGAGCCGATGCTATTTGGCATCCTTTCTTGAAGTCATACCTCGATGTCGCAAACAATATCAGCCCGACGAGCAGCGGGTTTAACTTGAGAGGAGCCGCACTCGAAATGCGGCATACGGGCAACCGTATCGGGAGTTCGAATCTCCCCCTCTCCGCCATTGCCTTCCCAATCCCTTGATTCTGCTATAGGATTCTAGCCGTGCAACGGCTTCGTGGCGCCCTGTGCTACACAAGGGTGCTCCACAATGGCGCTTGGCATGGTCCGTCCCCAGCGGCACCGCAAGACCGGGGTCTACCTCTTCCGCCAGCGCGTGCCGGCGGACCTGGTGGCCGTCGTCGGCAAGCAAGAGGTGGTCCGCAGCCTCGGGACCAAGGATCCGGCCGTTGCCCGGGCGCGCTTTCCCGCCGTCGCGGCGGAGTTCGAGGAGCGCTGGAAGAGCCTGCGCCAAGGCCTGGTCGCCCTCAGCCATGAGCAGGTCCATGCCCTGGCCGGCGAGGTCTACCGCGAGGAGGTCGTGGCCCACCGGGCGAATCCGGGCGGGACCGAACTCTGGGTCTTTGCCCTCGCCTTCGACAACCTGATCCACTCGGTCCGGCAGCGGCAGCGCAAAATCCCGTCCGGACTCCTGCTCACCACCGGCTGGACCGAGGCCGAGGCCCTGGCCCGCGACCGCTACGGCCCGCGGGTGGACGACCTGCTCGCCAGGCACGGCCTCCAGGTCAGCCCGCAAGACCGCAAGCGGATCATCCTCGCGACTGCGGAGGCGATGCGGGACGCCCACGCCCAGCTGCGCCGCAACGCCGAGGGCGATTACCGGCCCGACCCGCAGGCCGAGCGCTTCCCGGCGCCGCAGCGTTTTGGGCCCCCGCTGACCATGGAGGAGCTCTGGGAGGCCTACAAGAAGAGCAAGCAGATCAGTCCGAAGACGGTCAAGCGCTGGGAGCCTGTCATCCAGAAGATGGTGGCCTTCGTCGGCGTCAGGGACGCGCGCGATGTTACGGAAGAGGACCTGATGCGGTGGCGGGACCACCTTCTGGAGAGTCCGCAGCCGGACTCCAAGAACAAGAAAGGGAAGCCCCTCGGTCCCAAGACGGTCAAGGAGGTCTACATCGCCGCCGCCAGCGCCGTGTACGGCTGGGCCAAGGGACAAGGCAAGGTGAAGGCGAATCCGGCCGGCGAGATCGAGGTCACGGTGCCGAAAAAGGTGGAGAGCCGCGGGAAGGGGTTCACGGATCAAGAGGCGCGGATGATCCTGTCGGCCGCGCTGGCGCCGCCGAGCCCGCTGATCACGCCGGAGCATGCCGCCGCACGGCGCTGGGTGCCGTGGCTGTGCGCCTACACCGGCGCACGGGTCAACGAGATCACCCAGCTCCGTGGCCAGGACGTCTTCGAGGACTCGATGGTCCGGATGGAGAATGGCCGCAAAGTCGAGGTGACGTTCTACACCATCAAGATCACGCCCGAGGCCGGAAGCGTGAAAACCCGCCGGTTCCGCATGATCCCCCTGCACGACCACCTGGTCGAGCAGGGCTTCATCGACTTCGTCCAGCAGCGTGGCAAGGGTCCGCTGTTCTATGCGCCCGAGCGGCAGAAGGAGGGAGTCTCGGGGCAGAACCCCACCTACGTCCGCGTCGGCCAGAGCATCGCCTTGTGGGTCCGCGGTCTTGGGATTGATGATCGCGATGTTCTGCCCAACCATGCATGGCGGCATCGGTTCAAGACGGTGGGGCGCCGATGCGGCATGGATTCGGCGAAGCTGGACGCGATCCAGGGCCATGCCCAGGCCAACGAGGGCGGAGGATACGGCGAATTCCCGTCAGACGCGCTGAAGCCCGAGATCGACAAGCACCCTCGGTACGAGGTCACGGCGGCCGAGACGACCGACGGCCGGAGGACCCGGTGGAGCAAAGAGAGAGCCAGCAGTCCTTAGGAGTCCTTCCGCCTCAAGGCGTCTGCCGGATGGAGCTAGAAGGCTTGGCAGGATCGAACCCTATGAGTTCATAAATTCTGGCCTCATTGGCTAAGAAGAGGCAAAGTGCAGCTTCACGCGTGTCGATATAGCCGAGCTCGTCCGGTATCAACCCCGAACATTTGTCGTTTCTTCTGTTGATCCAAGCGATCTGCTCTGCCTTCAAACGGGGCTTTTCGTCATCATTCGATTTCTGGCGTCTTGCATCATAAGCTCGCCCCAATACGCTGTCGGAAGCCATCAACTCTTTGTCCATGCAAAGCAGTTTTTCCACTTTGGTTCGCGCTTTGGTGCAATCGAAACTCGGCCCGTAGGGTCTAGTTTTGATCCCCGAACTGGATGTAAATATGTATCCATCCACGCACGCTTTCTTCCCGCCGTTATTGGGCAGGGGCTCTCCGATTGCATGGTAGTATCCGAAGCAACGCGCAGCTATCTCGCCCATCCATTTCATGTCAGACGGATTGTACAGGTCCATATACATATCGACTGTCCCGTGCGGAAAACCATTCGACACGACGAAATTCGCAATATCTTCATTGCAGACTTCAGACCTTACCCCCTGACTGGAACAAGAGTGGATACCTAAAAGGCTACCCTTTGTAAGAATCGAGTACTTGCCTGCCGGGAATATCACTTGGGCGCAAGCCGACGCACATTCGTGATCGGCGACCACAATTAACTGGCTGAGCTTTACTATCTCTGCCACTTTCTTTGCCTCGGCAACACTGCCACCAGGACTCTCTATTGACAGGATCTCGACTGGCAGCGAGCTACTTCCTATAAGCTGCTGCATCTTTTGGGCATCGCCCGCTTCAATCGGGCCCCGAGCAAACACAGCTGCACTTGTGTGATCTTTTGAGTTTTCCAGCTTGAATTCCATTGCAGATGCAGCGCCAATGCAATGGAAGGCTACAACCGAGCAGAACAGCAATGAAGCACTGGTCCTTTTAAGCGCCAGCAGTGACCTCAACCCAACGCGCATCATCTGTTCAACATCTCGCCCCATAACGGCCTCTCAATGCCTATCCGAACGCAGGACGCGAGCACAACATCTCGGTGTCGTCTTCAACGTGAGCCGCGGCATATCGGGATGCCGCCCCGTTCTCAAACTGCCTCGCAGAAGTGTTCGTCTTAGACGGCCTATGAGGATCCGTCAGCCAACTGATAGGAACGAGGATAGCGATTCGACGTGCCGGTGCGGAATATTTCGGTCAGTCGCCTTTCTCCCTTCGGAGCAGGTCTCCGGATCTGTCGAGCCCAAAGCCCTGGGGAAGTCTATTCGAAGTCTTTCGTAGAGACGTAAGCCTAAAGCTGTGCGATGGAGCGGTGCTGCCCAAGCCCGGGCCCGCTGGCGACCGAAGCCAGCCAGGCTTTGCCTCTCTGACTTGAGAATGCCGATTATTGCTCCCGAGAGGCTCTCTTAAGAGTCCTTCGCAACGACCTTACTAACCTCTTCGATGATTTGCCTGCGGACACCATCCCACATGATGGTCAGACGCATGCTGGCCACGCCTGCAGCGGATTTCCGCCTTTCGTCGCTGCGGGCGGTCCAATTGACTAGGCCTTCCACCGTGCAAGTTTGGCCGCCGGGGGCGCAGGAGACGCTCAGGGTCTCCTCACGCCATTTGTAGGACCGCTTGGGCCATCGTGCCCCGTAGTTAACCTTCTCCCGTACGATCTGGCCCCGGGGAACGGTCTTGTTGTGATAGAAGACGGATGCGGCATAGGATTCTTCAAACAATTCTGAAGTCGCCCCAGCGTACGATCCAAGTTTCTCGAAATATTCATGGGCGAACTGACGGGCCAGGAACTCCGCGGACAGTGTCGGCGCCGGGCTCGCCGGGGCTGGTGATTCCTGGCGCGGCGCTGAAACGGCCGGAGGACGATCTTCTGTCTCGTTTAATATATCAATGCCGAGAGTTTCCGCCTCTCTCCGGCTGAGCCAGGTCATGGAGCTTGGTGCAGCCATGGTTACGTAGACGATGGCTTGGTCTGAAAGCCCTAGATTGCTGAGGTATGCGCCCAAGAGAGCGTTTCCGACCCCGGTCTCGATGGCGGCGCCGTTTTCCAGCCTATAGGCCGCATGGAACCCGATTTTGGCATCACTGCCCATCATCCGCGGTGTGCCACCCAACCATGCAATCGCGCATGCGGAGGCGCATTGGCTTCCGACCGGCACAACAGTTGCAAGCCCGCGCAGGCGGATTGCGGTGCCCATCTGAATGCCCGCGTGAAGGCTCCCCCCATTGCTGTCCAGGGCAACCACCCCTTTTCGCACCCCCGCGATCTTCGATTTGAAGACCTCTATGTCGGAAGCCACGAAATCGCCCGTCACGATCACGATTGTCGAACCATCCGGGAGAGTACCGGTCCGGATATCGGCGGCGGCAGCCTGTTGAGACAGCGTAACGCCGAAGCAGATCGCCAGCGTCCTGAGTAGTGTTCGCGACATCATATCCATTGGTTGGAAAGGGGTTCGTGAAGGGCAGCGGGAACACCACGGCATCATCCTGGGCGGTTCCTCTGCCAAGAGGCCGCCCAGGACCGAGATATACCCAATACAAGAATAGACGATTCAATGCCTATCCCGCCACACCCCTGACCGATGCCTTGGCTCTCCGGCCCTGCACACTCATGCCGAGTCAGCCCATGCCCCGAAGGCGGCCGAATCGCTAAGCTTAAGCGGCCGTGCTACTGATGGGCGGCTACAAATGTTGGGAATCCCTATGGACCAGAAGGCGATTGACCACGGGACGAGTTCGCCCTCCAAATCTACCCAGAGCGTGGACTTGTATCTGCGTCCTTCCACGCTGGAACTCAGCGGCCACACCCCCCAGGGCGGCCCTCCCGCCCTTGAGGACGCACGCACCCTGATCGGCGTCGTTTCAGGCTTGGACCACAGAGCGGCGGCACACCTCCAGGTCCTCTCGGACAAGGGTGCTCCAAGGTATGTGAAGTTGGTCATCGTGCTGTCGGCAGCCTGCCCGACGACCAAGGACGTGTTGCTGGACCTTTACGAGATCCAAGTGGCATCCGGTGGAGACTACGAGTTCCATCTGTACCTCCACACCGACAACGTCACCTCGCCGACGAACGTCCTCTGGGTGCAGCGGGAGAACGACGATTGCGGAACGGTCCTGATTGGGGCCGACCAGAACTTTCTCCTGAACGCCCCCGAAGCAACGCGGCTGACGCTTGGTCTCCCTCTTAGCCTGCAGCAGGCAGACAGCCTTCGCCAATGGATAGACTTGGTGCAAGGCAGCTCCACCCGCCTCTCCCGCGAGGTGTGCGATATCCCTCGCCTGGTTCATCCCGAAGGCACCGAGGAGGGCCGGCTTCTCTGGGAGGCTTACAAGGAGCTTCTCGACGATCAGCCAGGGGCTCTGAACACGGTCACGGTGGACCCGGAAACCGGCGACGTCACAGTCGAGGACGACGAAGGCAATCCCGTACCAACGCTCACCAGCTCCGGCATCTTGACACCCATAGACCCGTTGAAGCGGGATCTCAGCGGGGTATTCGAGAAGGGCGCAATCGCCATCGTCAACGAGGCAAGCCGCCTGCCCCCATTACGACTGCCCTTGCCACCGACCCTGTTTGAAAAGCAGGGCAAGGACACCGCGGGAACCGTGGTACGCGAGTCAAAGTACCGTCTAAACA
This sequence comes from Microvirga lupini, assembly GCF_014191055.1. Classification (GTDB taxonomy): domain Bacteria; phylum Pseudomonadota; class Alphaproteobacteria; order Rhizobiales; family Beijerinckiaceae; genus Microvirga; species Microvirga lupini_A. The sequence goes on along the minus strand of NZ_JACHWB010000004.1, from coordinate 422,147 downwards.
TCCTGCCTGACGAAAAGATGCTGAAGGAGATCGAAAACGCAAAAACGCGTTGCTCCACCCTTTTGAGGAAGTTCAGCTTCGGGATGGGAGATGCGCAGAGGTGGGTTCCATCCCTCGCCAGGCCGCTCTTCGAGGCCGAGCTCCAAAACGAGGACCAGAAGGGAAGAACGGCATTGGTCGCTGCCATCGGGGGCGACATAGAAGCCTTCATCGGGCGCCAGAGCAAACGCATCATCGACGACGCGCGCACCATGGCAGACCAAATGGGCCGCCCCCTCAGCGAGAACGACCCCGCCTTGGCTGGCATCCTGGACAGTGCCAGGGCCCGCTTGGAGAAAGCGATGGATGGGCGGTTTGCCCCCCTTTACGAATACAACAAAGTCATTCCGGAGATTGGGGCAAAGAGCGCCCACCAATCCGGCTGGGGCCACGTGGCAGCGTTCCTGACCGAGGTCGCAAGGCTGCCAAGGCTTGCACTTACCGATCCATACTACTCGCGGGGCACGGAGCTGCTTTCGAAGGCGAGCGGGCTTCGCAAATATCTGCAGGCCATGGACGTCCTGGGCGACACCCTCGTGGCCGCGTACCTGAGCAACAGGAACGTGGATTCGGACGCCGAAAGCGACCTGGAGTATATCGCCTATCTCACAGCCGAGTGCCTGACTGAACGTGAACTTTGTGAAGGGCTCCTGGCGCTGATCAGAAAACCCCGATCTTAGTTGCGATCCCTTCTCACCGCTCTTGCTGAAAGTTCGAGTTCGCAAACACCGCAAAGGTGCGTGATATCCCATGGCATATCCAATCGGCCCCCTCCTGCAGGCGCTTGCGGAGCGCATTCTTGCAAACCTTGATCTGATCCAGTCCCTGGCCCCAAAGCCTGGAGATCCTGATCAGAACCGTGCTCCCTACTCTGATACGCAGCTCCTGATCTCGTTGCTGGGAGTTCTGGTCTTCCCACACGAGCGGGCTCCAGATGCATTGGGCGAGCTATTGAAGGGTTACAAGCCCCTGCCCGATGCAGTCAGGATTGTGTACCCATCCCCGACAGAGCTTAAGAATGGCGTTGAAATCACGGGCGCAGACGGGGAGAGGGAGAGGGTCGACCCGGGGTCGCTCAAGAACCTTCCTCGGCTTCTCCGCAACAGCATCGCTCATTTCAATATTCTGCCATTGGAACGTGACGGCCTGTTCAGTGGTGTGAGGGTGTGGAACAAGGACGACGACGGAAACATCACGCTCGTCGCCGATCTTGATTTCGAAGAGGTGAGGTCGCTTGCACGTCACATTTTGAAGGCACTCGCACAGCCCAAGCGGCCTTTGAGGTTGGATGATCCACAGGACCCGATGCAGTTGCTCGGCAGAGCCCCAGCAAGAACGACACGGTCGAAGAAGCCGCCGCGGGTGACCGATACCTTATGGGCGAAACTCGTCGAAGCCTGCGATGGGGATGCGATTAAGGCGAAAGACGAGCTGGACAAAGCGGTCAAGGAGAAGGCTGACCAAATCCTGGCCAAGCGGCGTTGACCCGTCTCTGTCTCTATCAGGCTGATCAAGGGCATTGCCCCAGGCGGCAATTCGCGCCTGAAGGCAGTGCAACTGGTTCGTTGGTGTTCACATGCGACTGCCTGCAAGGTGGAGTCAACGACGGCCTCCCTCTTGCTAGGCGGCCTCTATGCCCATCTTAGCTTTCAACAGGGCCTTGAACTCGGTGACTGCATTGTTCACCGCGCTCTTGTCCGCGAGATGCTTCAAATCGTATTCCTTGCTCAATGCCCGGAACGGCGGATCGGAATGTTCCACCAACTCTCCGTCCTGATCCGGCCAGTCGGTCGAGTTCCAAACATCCTCGTACCAGTTGAGATCAGCTGATGATGTGCATTGCCATGCTACCAGCCTGATCTTCGACACGGATTTGGCAACATCGGTGAAGTCTTGCGGGTCCGGCTCCTCCCCCGTCTCGGGATCCGAAAAGCCAGTGTCCGAGTCCAGGGTGATTTCGAGCATCCATTCACCGGCCTTGGGATGGTTCCGCTCGGCTCCCTGCGGAAGGCAAAGATACGTCATCTTTCCCATCGGCAGCATGTCCCATGCCCAACGGGTGGTCGGGTCCTTCAGCCTCCCAACGGGACGATCATTGTTCACGGGCTCCCAGAGATAGAATTCATGTCCGTCGAATCCGTCGGCGATCAAACGAATGATGTCCAGCGCCCGACGCTGATAGGACCAAAGCAGCCTGTAAGCGCGCCGCACATCGGTCAACGCTGTCGAGAGTTCAACCATCTCGTTCATATCAAAGCTCCAACTTACGAAGGACACGGCCGTCTGACAGGATCGGCCTGAACCGCATGGTGGTTGCCGCCCATCCCGCTAAATCGCCGAGATCTGTCATCGGCACCGGTTCGGAATCAGAGACGGCCCAGGAGCGCAGCTGGGCTGCAGACCGCTCGAAATTGCCCCGCAGACGGTCGGAACAGGAGGGCAACTCAGCGAGGGGTCGGACGCGGCGGTAGCCATGAAGCGCTAGAGCCTCCTGAAGATCAGTGACAATGCGGCGGACATCTCGGCGCTCGATGTCAACCTCATCCAGGGCGGTCATAAGATCAGACCAGTCGGCGGCAGCGGCTTGGACACTGATGCCGTGTTGCTCGGCTATTCTCTCGGAGAAAGTCGAGACGGTCATTTCGGCACTGCCCCTTAACCCGCCCAGGGCTAGGAAATAGCATTCGTCCGGACCGTCCTCCCCGGAATACTCCTCGTCATGCGCGATCCACTGCTGGGCCCATTGGTCGGGATACTGAACCCCATCCAGCTTGCTTTCGATGATGAGGGTGACAGTCCGCGCCGGATCACCGACGGCGAACCGGAGCACTACATCGGGTTCGACATCCTTCTTCAGACGCGAGTTCGCCTTGGTCCAAAGTGGCCAGAATTCGATCTCCTCCAGAGAGGCCAGCCGGCGATTGGGAAGGAGATCCGGTTTGAAGGTCTTCCGGAGAAGTTGCCATATGATCTCCCCGTCCAAGTAGGACAAGCGCTCGAAGATGGTTGCAGTGAGCAGATCCTCCGAGCGTTTGAACGTGCTCTTCAGGGATGCGCCTGGTTTGACGTCGTCTGGAAGGGTTCTTCCCTTACCGTGCAGGATGGCATTCAGCATCTTCGATCCAAGCCCTACTCGACACCCATACGCCGTGCCGCCGTTGGGCAGAGCATCTTGAATTGCTCGATCAATGGTGGCAGGCCGGAAGCGCAAGACGTGTCCGCCTCCTCCCCAAGCGGAAACCTGACCTTCCGTGGCGCCTGGCTGCCGTAGCGGAACTGGATGGTCCCCGCACGGCAGTCGGCCTGTGCTGCCAGCACGATGTTTCTCTCAGTCTTCTGGTATCGGGAGACGCATTGCCCTGTCGTGAGCTTACCGCCGTATTGCTTCGTCTCGCCGCCAGGATCCCGCTCGCAGTATTCCTCAAGATCAGCCTTGGTGATGATGCCCCTCATCGTCGCGGCGGACGTGTCGATGCCCAAGCGCTCGACAACCGTGCCGTTCCATGACTTGCAGGATGCCACCGGAAAGTCGCCGCCGGCATAGGAATGTCCTGGGATGAGCAGCACCCAAAGCGCTGCTGCCACCCGTGGAGCAGTAAAACTCTTCACGTTCATCTCCCCCGTTGATTTGGAGCGCAACTCCCGGCGGTTCCAGTTTTGGCCGATGCTTGATGGAATGGCGTCTGCTCTTGGACCGACACTCATGGATCCTTTTCGATAGATGTCCATGATGGTTCCTTAGGCTGGCCTCCCAGAACGAGAATACCGATTCGACATTGCGGCGCGGATTATTTGGTGACGGTCGTCCTGGCGCCGCGTCAGGGCAGAGCCGCCAAGATGCGGATGGCCTGATCCGCCGACATGATGGGAACAGGAAGCAGCGGCTCATCCTTGAGTTCGGGAACACCCAAGAGATTTGATAGCCGCCCATAGCGCTCAGGATCATTCCGATCCGGGTAAGGGATGCTGATCTCCGGCACCACGATGCCCTCTGCGGTCACGGCCTTCTTGACGGCCTCCGTCGGCGGCAGCCAGAATCGGATCGCATCCAGCGTGACTCGCTCGAAAGCGAAAACCTCGCGCCCCTCCACGGTGCGAAAGGTGCACTGGTAGAGCCGGTTGGGCTGATGCCGCTCGAAACGCGGGTCGCGCTCCACGGCCGCCTCGATTTCCAACCCGAGGCGGGATGGCTTCTTTGGTTCACGCTTCTTCATGACTTTCCCGGTCTAGCTGAGAGGTCCCGTTTTCCTGATCCGCCGCAGGATCTCGCGCCCGCCTGTTGTGGTGGGTCCGAAATGCACCCCGCGTGCCTGTTGGCCCGTGTAATGGACTATGCTTGGCACCCCCTCCTGTGCAGGAAGGCCCCAGGTCTTGCTCTGGCGGGTCACGATGATGCTGAGTTCGTCCCCCTGCGCCCGCGGCAGGAGTACATCGCGAACATAGCGCCGGGCTTGGAGGGTCGAGGGAAGGACCTCAAGGAGTTTATGCCCGTTAAAAGATGTGGAGTGATAGGGCACAAGCTCAATGCATGCGACGCGTCGAGACAACTCGCGCAGCGCATTGCGGTAGCTCCCACACAGAGGGACAAGCTCCATGGCGACGGCCCTCAGCTTGCGCTCCCACCACTGATAGCCGCCTGTCCAGCAAAACTCTGGATCCAGGTTGAGGTTGGGGAACTCCATCCCGTGGACGGCCTGGGAGAGGTTGCCCAGGACACGATCCCGCCAAGAGGGGCAGCGATACTCGACATGAAAGTCGAAAACGCCGCCACCACCCGGGTTCAGCAGGAGGATGAAGATGTCAGCCCGGGCGAGGTCGCCTGCATATGGGACAGGGAGAAGCGAGAAATAGAACCGGTCATCTCCGACACCGAGGCTGTCCGTCTGAACGACGGTGTCGAAGTTCTCGGCGGCGGCCGTCGCAAGCCACCCTCCATGGGGAGACTTGGCGATGACCGGGCGATCCTGTGGATGGACGAAGGGAGCTTCGTCCTTGAAGCCAGACCAGAATGCCGGCAGCATGAATCGCTGCAGAGCCTCATCAATGGCCGGATCCGCAAAGGCAGCGGAAGTGCTTGAACTCATCACGCTGCCCTCGCCTGCTGTGCTGCCTTCCGATCACCCGCCGTTGCTTTTGGCAGCAGGTCGCTCGCATCCCCCGAAGTCGCTACGAAAAGGCGTTTCTTGGCCCGCGTGGACGAGACGTGCAGGAGCGCCTTGTCCGCCTCAATGACCTGCCGCCTGATCGCGGCATCAGGCGCGGCATCTAAGAGCCAGCGCGGTGGCATCACACCGTCGTTGACATCGACGATGGCGATAGCCGCGAACTCCAGCCCTTTGGCGCGATGCATCGTGCCAAGGCGCAATCCGGCCTTGGTCCGGTCGTCCGCCTTCTTCCGCGCGAGCATGTTCACCTTGAAGCCGAGGGCCTTCAGCCCGTCGGCCGCTGCCTTCACGAGATCGTTCGTGCGCGCAAGGACGCAGATCTCGCTCTCCTCGATGCCGTCTGCCTTGCAGCGCTCGATCCATTCCACGAGCGCCGACAGTTCGTCCTCCGGAGAGGAGGTGATGGCGATGTCCGGCCGCGGACCGTGGAAGAGGCTGCGGTAGCCCTTCAGGTCGTCGGTGGAGTCGTCGAGGTCATCGACCGTAACGCCCTGAATGATGGCCTCAGCGAAACGCCGGATCTCGTCGGAGGTGCGGTAGCAGATCCGGAGCTTGCGGCTGCGGCCCCGCACATTGATGCCGCACTTCGACATGGCCGCCCGCCGGCCGTAGATGCGCTGGTGCGCATCCCCGACAATGAACAGGCTGTCGGGGCCGGCGACGCCATCGGCCTTTGGAGCGATCTCCGCAATCAGCCGGAAGGCCTCGGCCCCAAGGTCCTGCGCCTCGTCGACCATGATGGCCCGGTAGGGCAGCAGGGCCGGCTTGGCACGCAGGATATCGCGGGCGTGCCGATAAGCGTCCTCGGGCTCGGAGAGCTGCTCCTCGTCGAGCCTGGCGCGGTAGGCCGCGAACACGGCCCAGACCTTTTCCTTGGTCTTCCGGTCGATGGATGTGCCACGCCCGGTCCGCTGCACCCTGAGGTATCCAGGCATGTCGGAGATGCCGTTCGCCTGAACGACCTGGCGCCATTCGTCCCGCAGGAACTCCAGGCTCAGCCCAATGTCCTTGCCATGGACCCGGAAGGCGGCATCCCATGCATCCGTCTGGCGGGGATCATCCCCGTACAGGATTTCACGCTGATAGCCCTGGCGACGGAGGAAATCGGTCACCCATCCATCAAGATGCATGACCTCGATCCGGTCCATCTCCTCCTGAGAGCAAAGATTGATCAGGTTGGCTTTGACATCAGCCGCGAGGTTGGAAGTGAAGGTCGTAAAGAGGATCTTGCCCAACGCGTCCTTCGCGGTGATCAGGCGGCCGGCCAGGTAGCGGGCGCGGTGCATCGCGACCACGGTCTTGCCGGTGCCGGCGCCACCCCTGACGAGAACTGGGCCATTCCACTGCCGGTTCACGAGCTTGCGCTGCGATGGATGGAGGAAGATGCGCCAGAACTCCAGCGGTTCGTCGAGCACCTTCTGGAGCTCCTGGTCGTCCTCGACGAACCAGAACGAGCGTTGGCTTTCCGGGGTCTTGAGAGCCGCGGCGAAGTCGTCCGCGGAAATGTTGGAAGCGGTGGTGCGCTCCAACTCCTCCAGCGTCTCCTCAACAGAGTAGCCGGCCGCCAGGCAAACCAGGGCGTCGTAAGCGTCGGCCGGGATACCCGGCTTGTTGGCTTCAAGTTCCTCGTCGGTCCGGATGGCCCGGATGGCCGGCAGCAGCGCCTCGGGAACGCCGACGGCAACCAGGTTGGCATCGCTGTAATCGGCGAACCGGGGTTTCTCGGCGGCCCCTGCGGCCTGGGCCGCGGGGGGAACCTCGACCAGGCTCATGTCGGTGACCTGCACCGAGGCGGTGAGCGGGTTGACATCGATGATGCGGTCACGCGCCCAGCGGTAAGCGTCGTCGTGCTTGTCCATCCACAGCACGATCAGGGCACCACCGCGGTCGTACACGATGGCGCGGTGGCCCTGGTCGATCCGAGCCGACTTCATGTGGCGATCACGGGCACCCTCGATGCTCTCGAAGTTGATCCCGTTCGCGGCGGGATCGTTCTTGAGCTTGAGGATGAGCTTCGCCGCCTTGTCCTGAACCGCGCGGGGCAGCCGATTCTGCGACAGCAGCGCGTCGATCATGATGTGAACGTCAGGCTTCCGCGCGGTCATGCCGGCTCTCCCACTGGATCGTCTTCAAAGATGTTGTCCTGCCCGGCATAGACGATGATCGTCCAGCCCGGGAAGAGGCGTGCGAGGTCGGGTTCAAGCACGATCCCCTTCTTTTGCTCGGGCCAGGCAAGCTCCAAGGTTCCGATGGCGTTTCCTTCCGCATCCGCCACCTCGTAGAGGGCCTCCGGCGGCGTGACCGGCGGAACCTTCTGCCTCAGCTTCCGCACGAGCGGCAGCAGGTCGGCGAGAACTAGGCGCTCCACGTCGGCCCACGCCTCGCTGTAGGCATCCTCCTGCTCGGGCGCCGGCCGGGGAGCGGGATCAAGTCCGATCTCCTCCGTGCAGCCGACGTACAAGGGGCCTCCGAACTGAAGCAGGTTAAGAAGCCGCAGGGCGCCATTCCAGGCCTTCTTGGCTTCCGGCGACTCCGCCAGGCGGTGCTCGAACCCGACGACCGTGGTCAGCGTGCGGCCCTGGGGCCATTCGGGCGGCCGCCACGGCTGCTCGACCGCGACCGTCACGCACCCCACGCCCTTGTCGAGCCTGTAGCCATAGAGTGGCGTGCCCGGCATCGCCTCCAGCGTCGCCCGCCCGGCGTCACCGCTGAACTCTTCCGTGGCCGCCATGACGGCCTTGGGATCCTTGCCGGCCTGCATGCCGGACAGGAACAGACCGGTCGAGAGCGCGCACGCCCTTCCCGTCCAAGCGGTCATGTCCGGGCAGCGGACGTACCGCAGGAACTGATCGAACGGCGCGGCCTCCAGGACGGCCCTGAGGTCCGTCAGGGTCTGCTCTCCATCCGTAAGGCGATTGAGCATGGGTCCCGGCAGCGACGAGGAAGGATCCCAGAAGTGCTTCTTCGCCTCACCTCCGGACGCGGTCTCGACATCGGCCCAGGTCAGCGACCACACCAGGACGTGTCCGGACCGGATGAGCTCCTGGCGCACCCGCAGGTCGTTGGGGATCCTGTCGTGATGCCATTGCCACCCGTCGAGATAGATCGCGACGGGCTTTGAGCCGGGCGTCGGGACGGCCGGCCAGAGGACGAAGTCGGCGCGGGTCTTGGGCACACCCGGGAAATGCTTGCTGAGGTCCACCTGCGGCTGGAGCCGCCACTCGCCATCCCCGTGCTTCACGAAGAATCCGGGCTGTGCGTTGACCACGGCCTTGATGAACTTGCCCCCCGCAGCCTGCACGTTGTCCCTGAAGCGGGCGACGAACATCGCCTCAAGCTCGCTCTCAAGGGCCTTGTTCAGCTTCACGCCATCGACGTTGTCGACGGGGCGCAGCTTGTCCCAGTCAGCCAGGATTTCGGCGATGATGCCGCTGGCCGTGTCGCGCGACACCTCCCCGCGGCCGAACGTCGAGGCATGCGAGCGGATGCACCGCGGGCAGCCGTCCTTGCGCGGATCCGTGTTGCAGACGCAGTCACGCATGTGGGCCAAGGCAAGCGCGAACACGTCCTGCATCTCGTCCGGCCTGGTGGCGAGCTGCTTGAGATAGCCCGTTCCGCCGGGGACGGTGTCGTAGAGGTACAGGTACCGCCGGGTGAGCGGGCCGTCGGCCGTCTCCACCAGCGACGTGCGAAGATGGTCGACCTTGCCCTTGAAGTGGAGGCGCAGGCCGAGGTCCATCGCCGCGCGCAGGGACTTCACCTTGTCGTGGTCCTTGGATGAGGCGAGCGGCAGCAGGAACCGGATCGCCTCGGATGTGAACTCCCGGTACAGGTAGACGACCGAGACGTAGGTGTCGTCATCCTCGGAATTCACCTCATGGCAACGCGGTTGATGGAGCCCCTTCTTGGAGCCGTCCCGGCGCATGCGGCGGATTTCTTCGGGATCCTGAACCCGTCCGCAGGAACGGCAGAGGGAGAACCCGTGCCCGAGGCGGCGCTCGCCGGCCACCTTCTGCCCGGACGGCGTGTCGCCGTTTTCGCCGAAGTTGACCTCGCGGAAGGTGCAGCGCCGGAGATGCTCGAAGGCGAACGGCAGGGCGCCGTCCTCGACCGCATAGGCGTTTCCAATCTGGTTGCGCTCGAACGCAGGCAGGTAGTCGCGGTCGAAGTAGCGGGTCTCACGCTCGTCCCCGTCATCGCCGATTCGGGTGTTCCGGTCGTTGCCGACGGCGTAGACCTGCTTCAGGCGGATCATGGGCCGCCGAGCGCCCTTGTCGGCCCACATCTTGGAGCCGCAGCAAGGACAGCCCTCCTCCGTCGTCTCGGCCTGCGCGAGCGCCATGTGGGTGCAGTCCGGGCAGACCCGCCAATGTTCGATGGGCGAGGCCGAAAGATCGATTTGATCGATCTTGAGCTTGCGGCTGTCGGCATAGAACAGCGCGCTTGGGGCGAACTCGCCCAGGGCCGCCGCCGCTGGCCTCATGTACTCCGTGATGGTCGGGGCCTTGTCCTCCTCGCTCGCAACCTCCGTGCGATACAGGATCGACTTTAGCGTGACGCCCTGCTCGGGGAAGAGATAGTTCGGGAGAATGCCCCGGTCCGTGAGGAAGCCGACGATGTCGCCGCTGTTGATCTCGCGTTTGATCATCCCCAGGGCCCGCTTCTCGCGGTCAAGCGCGTCCAGGCGCTCCTTCAGGTCGGTGGGCGGCGGCTGCTCGGCCTTGAGCTTCTTCGCCATGGCCGATGCGGCGTCCATGCGCTCCTGGATTGCGGAGATCTCGGCGGAGACGCCGGCGAACTCGTTCGCGACGGCATAGGCGAGACTGTCGTTCTCACCCCCGAACGCGAACGCCCGGAGGGCCTCCAAGGCCTCGGTGTCCTCCAGAAGCCGTGGGAACAGGCGACAGAAATCGTTGAACAGGCTCTCGGCCTTCTCCTCGACGAACTTGAACCAGAACAGCGGGAAGGCATTCTGGTTCTTCGCCGTTATGGCGTTGAGCGCATCGCGGACCTTGCCGTAGCTCTTCACGCCGGCGCCAGCCTCCGACACCCAGCGATCCAGCGTGTAGGCGGCGAACTGGCGCTTCAGGATCGCCACCGCCTTCAGGTGGACGCCCGGGGTCCGCACCTTGCCGGAGATCATTTCCTCCGGATCGGCCCAATACCACATGTCATGTGGCCTGGCGGTCGCAACGGTCACGTTGAGCGAGTTGCCGTCACGGCGTCCGGTGCGCCCGATGCGCTGGACATAGTTGGCCTGCTCGGGCGGAACCGAGCACAGCACCAGGGTGGACAGGTCGCCAATGTTGATGCCCATTTCCAGCGTCGGCGTCGCGGCGAGCAGGTTCGGATACCAGGTCTTGCGGTCATCCGTCATGAACCGCCGTTCGACTTCCTGCCGCTGCTCACGCCCCAGCAGACCGGTGTGCTCCGCCGCGATAACCCGCTTGATGCGTCCCTTGGTGAGGATCCGGGTGCGGAAACGGTTGCGGCGCGCATCGCCGTCCAGTCCCATGGATCCTTCGCAGCCCACCCGGGTGCATCGCATGCCTGTCCAGACGTCGACGAACTCCTGGGCGGCGGGGATGTGATGCAGGTTGCCGCACGTGTCGCAGCGGACGGTGGCGGACTTGGCATGCACCCGGACGGTTTCGGGCTTCAATCCCCAGGCGCAGGTGGCCGCGACATCCTTTCCGACGCCGATGGGAAGGCGCTCGACGAGGTTGCGGTTCTCCAGGACCTTGAACATCAGGTTGTAGAAATCGCGGTACAAATCGCCCGTGAGAACCAGCTTGTGCTCGAACCACTTAAGGAACCAGGGCACATACCAGCCCCCGATGCCGTCAGTGGCCACGGGCTCGAAGCCCCGCAGGACGCGGTTGGACGGGAACGTTGGCTTGGGTGCGGCCGGGGCGTACTGCGGCAGCGAACGCCCGTGCGGATGCGCCCTCACCACCGCGTACCAGTTCGCCTCCCGGGCCACGTAAAGCCTAGTGATGTCGGTCGCGACGGCTCCGCGGGCCCGCATATGATCGAGGAGGCCAACGAGGAAACGAAGCAGGTCCTCCTGGGAGATCGCATCCGAGGCCATCCCAAGATCGTTCCGCATTCTTGCGGCGATCTCCTCGCACAGGGGCCCGACCAGAGAGAGGTCGGTATGCGGGGCGGCGAGTCCGGTCCTTTCGACCGTGGCGCCAAGGCGCGAGCGGAAGGTGAGTTCCGCGAAGCTCTCCCAGGCGAGCCTTTGCTGAAGGTACTCCGGCAGCTTGCTTCCCGGCGGAAGCTCGTCCGTTGCAAGGAGCGCCTTGTAGTCGTTGCGCCATTCCATGTCGGCCGGCAGGTACGTGGCAACGAAATCGCCGTCCGGCGTCTTGTCGCCCAGCGCCTTCTGCATCGCCTTGGGGGCTTCGGCCTCGACGGTCTCCATGTTCGGCGCTACGGCCTCGCACACGAAGCGGGACAGGCCAGCCCTGAACACGTTGGAGGCGTTCCGGGCCTGCAGGACGCCGGCCCGGTGCGCGGCATCCTGCACGGAGTCTGAGAAGGTCAGGAGCTTGGGGTCATCGTTGTGGTCCGACCCGAACATGGTCGCCACCATGCCCGTCACCAACGTGACGGACTGCGCCCCCAGAATGCCGAGGCCATTGGGAGCCCCGCAGAAGGTGCAATCGTGGTCGACCCGGAACTTCTCGTCGGTGAGGCGCCCCGGCTTATGAACGAAGACCTCGATGAGTTTGTCCGTGGATGCGCGGCAGGACCCACAGCCGCCCTCCGGGCAGGTTTCGCCATAGTGTGGCACCAGGCACTCGGTGCAGAGCCAGGCGGACCGCGTCTGGCCAACAACCCGGCGCTTGATCCGCGGAACCGGCGACTCCCGGAAGATGAAGCGGAGGCGATCCGAGTAGCCGAAATAGGCGCTGTAAACCTCCTGGAGTTCCGCCCCCAACGGGCGGCGTTCGTCGTTCGGCGTGACGGTGGCCCATCCCGCGCCGCCGCAGGCCCGGCAATGGATGACCGGAAGGGCGCGCTGCTGCTCCTCAAAGCCCAGGTCATCGTGATGCTGCAGGCGCGGCGTCGTTCCGACATTGGCCACCATGCGCCGGAGCTCGCGCAGCCAGAGCTGATGACGGACGTTGAAGAACGGCATCGGGATGGGCTTGCCGGACTCGTCGACGGCGTCCGGATAGATCCGTCGCGCATGCGCGATCAAAGCCGTCAGGGTGTCGATCAGGGCGTCGAGGTGGTCGTCGCCGAGTCCCCGGTAGAGCTTGTTGCGGCGAAACTCCTCCTTGATGTCGGTGTAGGACCGCGGACGTCCCTTCAGGATTTTCAGGAGCGTCTGGAAGAAAACGTGCCCGTCCAGCATGTGTCCGAGGGACACCCGCCAATCCGTGGCCGAGACATCCCTGGGAGGCTGGGCCTTGAGCCAGAAGCCGAAGGCAAGCCGCACGAGCTCCTCAGGCGTGAGGTCGTCCGTCTTGCGCACAAGTGCGGTGATCTGATCCTCGGCCGGCACGTCCAACGCTGTGATCTGGATGTCCTCCAGATACTCGTTGACCGACTGGCGGTCCTCCAGGACCACCGACGAGGCGTCAAATGGCTCGTCGAATATCTCGCGCGCGTAGGCCACGAGGTCCTCGATGGCCTCGGGCCCGCCGAGGGTCGCCGAGGTGCCGACGCAGCAGAGATCGCCGCTGCGCATCTTCAGGCGATCCTTGAGGCGCCGGATCAGGCTGGCCAGGTCCGTACCTTGGGCGCCGTCAAAAGTGTGAAGCTCGTCAACGATCAGGTGGCGGAGGGTGTCGGGCCGGTTCTTCTCCCAGATCTCGCGCTCCTCCGGGCGGACGAGCATATAGTCGAGCATCTTGTAGTTGGTGAGAAGGATGTCTGGCGGGTTCTTCACCAGAGCATCGCGGGAGTCGATGATCCAGGTTGGCGTCATCACCGACGACGCGTTTTGGGGACGCTCATCAGCGTAGATGCCAGCCCGCAGGCCCTTGAGCCTCGGGTTCTTGTCGATGAGCTTTGCGATCCGTCGCGCCTGGTCGGTCGCCAGGGCGTTCATCGGGTAGATGATGATCGCCTTGATACCAGGCTCGCCCTTGGCCTTGGCGCAGCTGTCGAGCACGGGCAGGAGGAAGCACTCCGTCTTGCCCGATCCGGTTCCGGTCGCCACGAGGGTCGATTTGGGGCGTATCCCGGAGAGGCGCTCGAACGCCCGCTCCTGGTGCCTGTACGGCCTGAACCCGAGCGGAACGTCCGGGAAGAACTCCTCAGCCCGCTCACTGCGCCGGAAGGGCATGTCGAGCGACAGCCATGGTCCCTTGATGAGTGCCTCCGGCTCATCAAGGAAGCTTTCAATGATGTTCTCGAAGGCCTTCGTCGACGGCGAGAACGAGGCACGCAGCTGGTCTTCAACGCCGGCCCGGACTTGCCGCGCAAGGATAGAGGGAAGCATCTTCAGGCGGCTTTCTTCTGGTTCTGGGCTTCGAAGAAGGCCCATGCGGTTCGGTAATCAGCCTCGCGGTCGCACGTGACGAACGGCGCCTCGTAGACACGATGAACAGTTTTCGGCCCGTCAGGCAGGAACTCGACTGGCAGGTGGCACTCCAGACGCTCGCCCTCCCCTAGGTTAGCGTAAGTCTCCACCCACTCCTTGGCACTCGGCTTACGACCATCCAGCTTCCGCCAACCTATACCCGACAAGCCCTTCGAGCAGGTCCAAACGATGCGGCCGTTGCGGTCGTACCATGTGCCTCGCTCATTCTCGTCCAGCACGTGAAACTGCGTGCGATACATCTCTATGAGCTGATCGAGGGTAAGCCCGAGCGCTTGGGCCACAAGGACATCAATCTCGACCAGCGCTTGGCGCCGCGCGAAGTCAGACCTCAGGCCTGCATCACGACTCCACTTCGTCAGACTTGGGTCGGAATGCGCAGTTTCGACCGCTAGGCGCGGGTCCCGCGAGGACCATGGAAGGACGTCCAAGGTCGCGGCGCATCGATCCCATATTTCCGAATAGGATGAGGTCAAACAGGAAAGTCGCAGTGCGCGATGTTTGGCTGTGTCCGCAACAGAAGCCCAAGGGAAAAACTTAAGACTGGATTCCCGGAAGTCGGACATGCCTGTGGCTTTTACGAGGAAGTCGAACGGAAGCGATATCCATAGTGGATAGGCAGACACGAGATTGTTCTCGTCATCAAATGCGATGCTCTCCACTGTGTTCACATGGGATACGCCAGGTGGAATTAGCGTAGATATTAATGTCCGTTCCGTTGGAGGGCTCATCATCCTCCTAAACGCAATTCTATAGACATCTGTATGCAATCTCTTTGTATCCCAACTCAAGCTGGGAATTCCTTGTCGGAATCTCTCTCGACTGCATATCCGTCCATATCTTGCGCGAGGGATGTACTCACTCGGGATCTCCTGCAGATCGACTTCGACCTCCTTTGATCCAGCTGAGCTAACACACTTGTAGAAGGGATTGGCCACATAGATCAGCGGACCCGTAAGTATAAGTTCAAGGTCAGACTCAGGAAAGTGAGGCCTCACCTCCAAAGTCTTGTCTCGCTTGGTCGAAGCTCCTTCGTCCCACAGCCCCTTTGACTGGAAAGATCTCGCAGCTACAGCGAAAGAGCTACGTTCAAATCCAAACGACTTGAATATTTGAAGAGTTTCCGTCGAAAATGGGAACAGGAAGCGGGTACAGTCGGCTGGCGTTCCTTCTTCCTCAATGACTGAGGCGAATATCTGAAGAACCTCATCGTCGATTCGTACGATACGCTTCCGATGGCCGCGAGTGTCCCACCCGCCCTCAGGCCGCTTGAGGCCAGGTACGGAGCCGACACCATCGTGACTGTAGCTCTCATCAATCATTGTAGGGAGCAGAAGTGAGGCGGCGTGGTCGAACCCAATTTCCTGCTCTTGCCCGCCGTAAACATTAAGGCTGAAGGTTTTACGGTCGCTAACCTCGGCGAACATCCTCCGGGTGATGGCATTCCGGAAGTGATAATGCCGCCTAATGCGACGATACCAAGCACGACGCAGCGGTCCGCCTTCCGGATCTGAGAGATGATTGTCCTGGTGGATGAGGGCTCCAAAGCCGCCCTTCGCGGTGATCCGGAAGGTCAGATCGATAAAACACTTGTACAGATTTGCTTGCCCTCCACCGGCGAAGGGATAGCAGTTTGGCGATGACAGAAACGCCTGCAATCCTCCGATTTCAACGTAGTCATCAAGATAGGACGACTTGAGGCGAGAGTTCTGCTCGAACAGACGCGGTTTAGCCTTCTCGACCTCGGCGGCAGAAACCTCTCGAATACCGAAGGTCGGCTCGTGCTCGCTTAGGATATGTGCATCAATCCAAGCAGGCTTTAGCCATGGCGGGTTGCCAATGACAAGATCAAAGCCCCCTCGCTCACGCATCACATCTGCGAACTCAAGATCGAAATGCATGAACCGGCGACGGTGTGCGACGTCCATCGCGGTCGGCAGCCAGGGCGATGCCTTGATTAGCTGATCGACGTTCACATCTTCGAACAGATCGTTCTTTCGCAGTTCAACAACGCGCTCCTCCGTCCTAAACAGGGCCCCTGAACCTTTAGCGCCAGGCAGCGTGACGGTCTCGAACAAGCGCCCCTGAGATGCACCAGTCGCGAACGCGCCAGTGACGACCTTCTGGTTGTCGACACCTTGGGAGAGGAGGAGGTCAAGGTCTTGGAAGAACTTTGTCCTCGACGGGAGCTTGTCGGCTTGGTCGATGGGCCAGAACCAGAGAGCACACCATGCATCCATCGCGCTGCGGAGCCGACGCCACGACACGGCATTCTTAACGCCCTGGCCTTGGAAGCTCTCCAGACGGCGAATTTTCTCCTGGAAGTCGACGTGCCGCTCGTTTGGCTGCGGTTCCGCCGGCCAGATCGAGATCTCGTCATTAACCTCCTTGCGTACTTCCTGAAGGCGATCTGCGACATCCTCGAACAGGGTATCGACCACGCTGGACAGTCGCTTCACGGTTGCGATCTCATCCTTATCAAGTGGACGCATGAAGTCGCGCCGCCACTCAGCGAACGTAGCCCAGGCCTGGGGCGCAAGCGGACGAACCACCTTCTGGTCGTACGTGCTCATGGCGGGATCTGGCAGAAGGAAGTGCCAGACCTCTTCCGCCTTGCGAGCCTCCCCAGACCATCCGATCTCGCGCGGCCCACGCTTGTGCCAGCGGTCCTCCTCCTTTCGCGCATCGAGCGAGGATACGGGGAATACGGCCCGGCGGGCGCCCACTAGCGAGTTTCCGGCGTGAACTTGGTCCTCGAACCAGGGCGCAAACCCACCCTCATGGAGGCAATCGAGCCAGAGGGACACCTGCCCGAGCTCAACGGCAACCGGATTGAGGTCGACGCCGAACACGTTCCGGTCAGCCAGGTAGGCGCGAACCTTCTGACGCTCCAAGGCATAGCGCTCGTGCGGGATCCGCTTCTTGAGCTCCACTTGCTTGAGTTCCAGGTACTTGTCGGCGAGTTGGTTGACCACCTCGACCAGGAATGCTGCCGATCCCATCGCGGGCTCGACGATACGCAGCTTCAGGATGTCATCCGCCTTCTTGCCGGCAAGGAGCTCCTTCAGCGCGTACTTCACCATGACGCGGGCCAGGGGCTCAGGCGTGTAGAATGAGGCCGAGTTCTCGCGGTTGCGTCCGGCCAAGCGATAGATGAACGTGCCCTTGGGGAAGATCTTCGCCGTCGTCCCCTCGTAGACAATCTCGCTCTCGTCGAAGTTATCAGACCGGCTCCGGGGGGCGAAGAAGGCTGCCTCCAGCGGCCCCGGTGCCGGCTTGCCCGCGGGCTTGAGCTCAATCAGATCCTCGGACGCGAAGAAGCCCGAGAAGGACAGCAACGACTCGTAGACGGCGCCAAGCTGCGAGATCCCGAGCTGGGCATACGAGATGCGGCCGCGCCCCCGTGTGCGGTCACCGCGCGACAGCGACAGGAGCTCGATGATCCGCTGCATGGTCGCGTTGCGGAACTGCAGTCCCCGCAAGTAGGTCCCGATGGCCTCCGGCGAGAATAGGCGCGCCCGGACCGGGTTGAAGGTGAACTCCTCGGTGAGGTCCCCCTTCGCCACGCCGGCTCCGGGTGTTCCCTCGAAGACCACGCTGAACAGCGTGTCGAGGGTGTCCGAGATATAATGGCCGTTGCGGTCCTCGTCCGTCTCCAGAGGAACCAACTCAAGCTCGCGCAGGCTCTCCAGGCTGTAGCCCATGCGGTATGCCTTCGCCTTCATGGGCGCGAAGCCAAGCTCCGGACGCGCTTCGATGAAGAACAGGAAGAGAAGGCGGTACATGTACCGCAGGCATTCGGTCGTGAGCTTTTCCGCGTCGAGGGCATTCCCTCCCGTGAAAACACCTTCCTTGTTGGCCCGGCGCTTGGCGACAATCAGTTCCGCCGCCTCGTTGCCGAGAAGTTCAATGGCCTCCCGAAGTGCGTACTTGAGATCCTGCGAGACGCCGAAGGCATGCCGGTGGCTTTCCTCGTCGATCCGGTCGATGAGCGAGGTTCCCGATCCCGGAGCCAGCGACGCGGCATGCAGCAGAGCCGCCGTTACGCCGACGGTTGCGTTGTCGCCGCGCCCGAAGATTTCCGGGAAGCGGAAACGCAGCAGGCGGCTGTCGGACCACTTGTTACGGTCGATCAGGACTGCCTGGGACATGCTGAGGAGCACGACGAAGCGTGGGGGCGCCTCAAGCGCGAAGATGCCCTTCACGAGGGCCGCCTCGGCATTGTCCTTGCGGCGCTTCTCGACCTCCTCCGCGGTTGCGATCCCCTCGAACTGCTCGCACCGGAACCGGATCTGCAGCGGGTCGACCTCGAAGTCGGCTCCGGCCGGCGACGGCACCTCGACCACCCAGACGGCGTCACGGCCGTCGTGGAACGAACGGCGAGCCAGAACGGGGATGAGCTTGCCCTCAGCGTCGACAACGAGCTCCGAATGCCGCTCGAAGCCCAAGGCGGTCAGCATCTCATGAGCGAACGTGCGCCCGATCAGGAGGCGCTTGCGGTCGTCCCGCTCCTCAAGGTAGGCCGCGGACAGGCGACGCCATTGGACGCCGACCTTCTCCATGAGCTTGTTCGGCGGAGTCTCCCCAGCCTTTTCGGCCTCCTTCCACCCGCGGAAGGTCTCCTCGATGTCCCCCTCGAAGATCGTCGAGAGGTAGTGCTCGGAGTAGAATTCGTTTTCGTTCGAAATACCGGCGAGTTCAATCGGCATGGTTCACCCCCGAAACACGGCTACAAGGCGGACGTAAGGATTGGGATCGTTCGGCGTCTCGCGCGTTTTCTTGATCCAGTCCCACCACGACGCGAAGATCTGCTCCACCTTCTCCTCCTGGCGCGCCTTCTTGCTGCGCTGGATGGCGTTGTCCTCCAGGCGGCCGAACAGGTCTCTGATTGCTTGACGGTGCTGGGCGCGCAGCTTTTCAAGCCGCTCGTCAATGGCCAGCAGCTCCCCATCGAGTTCGTTCTGGAAGCGCTTCCGGGCCTCATGCACGTAGGTCTGGGCGCGGTTGACCGCCTCCTCCACCAGCTTCTGCACGTCGTCGAGACGGGTTGCGCCGATGTTGGGGATCTCAGTTCGGCCAAGACCAGCCCGCGCGAGGAACTCGCGCACCGTCTCGATCCCTGCGAACTCGGATCCGGAGAACAGGACGACGGGCCACTCGTCCACCAGGGGCTGCCCCTTGAGGTTCGGAACAACGCCGTTGAAGACGAACGCCGTCTGCTTGGGCTCAAGAACACCGACCAGGCGCGCCACCGGCGCGTTCTGGCGGCCGAACACGCCCGAAATCTTGTCCGCCAGCCAGTCGACCGCCGGATGGACGTCCCACAGGTACTGGAACTCCGGCCAGCCACCGCCGGCGCCCTGGCGCGAGGCGACGATGCGGTCGTTCATCAGCGAGCGGTTGTCGGTCAGCCTGACCCGTCCGTCCTGTGGCTCGGCCTCGGGCGGCATGAAGCGCGCGTCGACCGCACGGGCCGCCCGTCCGCCGAAGTCCGAACGCTCGCGGAAGTCGTCCGGAATCGGCAGAGTGATCACCCGGTCCTTCCGGTCGACCTCGTACTCCAGGTCGTGCTTCCACGCCTTCACCCGTTCGAGCGCCGCCGTCGTGAAGTCGAAGGTCGTCTCGAACACCGACGGGCGCCCCGCCTCGCGCTCGGCCGGGACGGCAGGCGCTTCCGGCTGGGCGATCTCGAAGAACGCCTCCAGGGCGGCGTAGGCGTCGTCGCCCGCAGCGTCCGAAGCATCCGCCCGGGCGTCCATCTCGGCCTCGAACTGCTCCGCGGACAGGCCCTTCTCGATGGCCTGCGCGACGACGTCCTCCTGCTCCAGTTCGTCGTTGGTGCCAAGGAATGCGGAAGGATCGCTGATGCTGTCCTGTGCCGCTTCGTCCTTCTCGATCAGGCGGTCGAGGACGCGCAGGTCGCCCCGGATCTTCGGCTGGGCCGGCTCGGCGACGAGGTACCAGATGTGAGGCTGGTGCTCCTGCCCGTAACGGTCGATGCGGCCGTTGCGCTGCTGGAACGTGAGCAGTGCCCAGGGGATGTCGAAGTGAACGAGCTTGCGCGACAGGTAGTGGAGGTTCAGGCCCTCGGACGCCATGTCGGACGCGAGCAGGATGCGGATCGGCGAGCGCTCCAGCCCGAAGTCGCGGACCACCTCCTGCGCCTTGCGGTCGGCGTCGCCACCGGAGGCGTGCAGGGTCTTCACCTGCTCCTCGTTCAGCCCGAGATCCGCGCGCAGGCGCTCGGCGAGCCATTCCAAGGTGGCAATGCGCTCGGAGAAGACGACGATGCGGTCGTCCTTCTTCTTCGGCGACCACTTGATGTCGGCGAGCAGCTTGCGCAGGCGCTGGTACTTGGTGAAGTCCTCGGCCCCGATGGCCTGGACCGCGTCGAGCAGCTTCCCGAGGGCGGAGGCGTCGGCCTCCGCTTCAGGGCTGCCCTCCTTGATGAGCGCCTTGATCCGCTTGTCGAGCGTCTCGGCGCAGGCTGCCGGGCTGGAGAACAGCGCCTTCTCCAGGAGCGTCTTGAACAGGCGCTGCCCGCGGTTCCGGGCGGCCTTGTCCTGCTGCAGGTCGAGATTGGCCAGGATCTCGTAGGCGGCCTCCTCGGCCGGCGACGGCGCAAAGTTGATGCGGTTGGTGACGCGCTTCTGGACCTTGCTCTTCAGGGCGGCGCGGACGGAGGGCGTGGTGCGGAAGCGGCGCACGAACAGGCCCTTGATGTCCTCCGGCCCGTAGCTGTCGGGATCAGCGATGGAGGTTGGGTCCAGCATCCGCATCAGGCTTGCGAAGCTGCGGCGGGAGCCGTCATGCGGCGTGGCCGACATGAGCACCAGCGCGTCCGAGCGGGACGCCAGGCGCTCCGCCAGCTGGTTGCGCTGGCTCACCCCGCCGGCGCCCCGGCGCTCGGCGACGTTGTGGGCCTCGTCGATGATGATCAGGTCCCACCACGCCTTCTCCAGCGCGGTGCGATACTGGAGGTCGTTCTTGAGGGTGTCGACCGAGATGATCGCCTTGTCGAACTGGTCGAAGGGGTTGTGGTTGAGCGGGATCCGGGCGCGGATCTGGCGGATCTTGTCGCTGTCGATGCGCACGAGCGGCACCGAGAAGCGGGTCCAGAACTCGTGCTGGAACTGGGCCAGCATCGCCTTGGTGGCGACGACCAGGATCCGCTTGGCGCGGCGGCGCAGGATCAGCTCCGAGGTGAGCAGGCCCGCCTCCAGGGTCTTGCCCAGGCCGACGTCGTCGCCGATCAGGATGCGGGCGCGGGGCGCCTTCAAGGCAAGGCGCACGGGCTCCAGCTGAAAATCCAGGTCGTCGATGGCGGCCTTGCCGGCCACCTGGATCGCCTCGCCCGTGGGGGCGGACTTCCGCAGGGCAGCCTCAAGGTGGAGCAGGGTGTCGGTGTAGCCGGAGGAGTCGTCGGCCACGAGGGTGACGTTGGCCGGATCGACCACCTCGATCCCGCGCCCCCGCACCTTTTCAACCGTCTCGACGAAGATCGCCGCCTTGTCGCGCACGACGCCGGACAGGCCGACGGCATGGATCACATTGCCGGACAGGGGGCTGGGCTCGACGTGGCCGACCACCCATTCGGCGTCACGGACACGGATGCGGGCACCCGCCACAAGGGATCCACGGGCCATGGCGGTTTACCCGTTCGCCCGGTTGGAAGGCCGCCCCGAGATGGGCCGGGTGATCGTCTGCATGTCCATGGTTGCCCCCCGCATGTTCTTGGGTTTTGCCGAATTGTGCACGAACCCTGGATTCGAGCAATCGATCCAAGGCCTTGCTCGCCCCGCCGACTTGCGCGAATCCAGATCCGCAATGACCGTATAGGCGATTCGTTGGGGTTCTCCTGGGCGTCAAAGCTGCGAAGAATGGCCACGGTTAACGGCGACCAAACACAGGCCGGGGGGCGCGGGAATGAACATCAGTCTTGGGCGGCTGCAGAAGGTCGACCTTCGGAGCGTCTGGTCGTCGGAGTCGGCCGACTTCACGCCGTGGCTCGCCAGGCCGGAAAACCTGGAGGTGCTGGGCGAGACCATTGGCCTCGACCTGGAGCTGGAGGCCCAGGAGAAGGACGTGGGGCCGTTCCGGGCCGACATCCTCTGCAAGGACCTGCGCACCGGCAACTGGGTGCTGATCGAGAACCAGCTTGAGCGCACCGACCACACCCACCTGGGCCAGCTTCTCGTCTACGCCTCCGGGCTGAAGGCGGTCACCATCGTCTGGATCGCCCAGCGCTTCACGGAGGAGCACCGGGCGACGCTCGACTGGCTCAACGGGATCACCGACGAGGAATTCCAGTTCTTCGGCCTGGAGGTCGAGCTCTGGAAGATCGGGCAATCCGAACCTGCGCCCAAGTTCAACATCGTGTCCAAGCCGAACGACTGGAGCCGCCAGGTCTCGCAGGCGGCCCACAGGATCGAGGCCGGCGATCTGACGGAGGCGAAGCAGACTCAGTTGGAATTCTGGACCGGGTTCATGAAGCACCTGGCCGGGCGCAACGGCAAGATCCGCCCGATCAAGCCGCAGCCGCAGCATTGGGTGTCCTTCAGCATCGGCCGGTCCGGGTTCCGCCTCGACACCATGGCCCTCGTCCGGGACCAGGGCATCGCGGTCAACCTCGTCATGGGCGACGACCAGGCGAAGGCCT
Source organism: Microvirga lupini (assembly GCF_014191055.1). Taxonomy (GTDB): domain Bacteria; phylum Pseudomonadota; class Alphaproteobacteria; order Rhizobiales; family Beijerinckiaceae; genus Microvirga; species Microvirga lupini_A. Next base: position 399,727 of record NZ_JACHWB010000004.1, on the reverse strand, counting down.
TCTTCCACCTGCTCTCGCGGGACAAGGCGGCCATCGAGGCCGGGCTCGGGATGGAGCTGCAGTGGAAGGAGCTCCCCGGCAAGAAGGAGAGCCACATCTACACCGGGCTCAAGCCGGCGGACTTCGCCCGGACGGACAAGTGGCCCGAGTACTACGGCTGGCTTGCGAACACCGCGGAGGCCTACGTGCGGGTCCTGGGTCCACGGATCAAGGCGCTGCGGGCCGATGAGTGGAAGCCGGAAGGTTCCGAGGCCGACATCTGACAGCGGGTTTCAGGAACGGGCACCGAACTGGGGAACGTCCATGGCTCCTCCTTACACCCGGTGGAAAGGCAAGAAGACAGCCACCCCACTGACCAACAAAGAGGTCAACCAGGCGCTCAGAACCGTGAGCACGCTCGTCATCCAAGGATTGGATGCCACGTCCCCGGAGCACGTGCGCGGGATCATCGCCCAGATCGAGGCCCTTCCCGTGGCGCCCCAATGCGGGGCGTCCCTTCGCAAGCTCCGAGCCCATGAGCGCAACCTTCAGGCCCATGCCCGCGCACAGGGGAAAACCGCCGCGGCTGTGCCGACCGGGCGCCCCGCAGTTCCAGCCGCCCCTCCCGCGCGGCAGGCGGCGGGCCAGGCAACGCTCAGGCTGATCGACGCCCTGCCGCGCATGGACCTGCCCGAGACGATCCAGCTCTGGCGCAATTGCCTCACCACGCTTGGCGATCCGGACCGGGCCTTCCGCCACGGCGACGCGAGATTCCTGTTGGACGCCATCGGGCAGGAGTGGGTTCGCCGGCGCCTGGATCCGGTCAACCCCGACGACTACTTTGCCTGGCCCTCGACCGACGCAAAGGCCGGCCGCCACAGCATCGACACCAAGGGCTGGCTGCCCGAGGGCATGCTGCAGGCCATGGGCTACAAGGTTGGCAAGACGGAGGGGCTCGCCTTTGGCCAGCGCAAGATGATCCTGGCCGAGATCTTCAAGGGCCAGCTTCCCCCTCTGTTCCCGCGCCGCTACCTCGACGAATGGGATGCCCCGGGCACGGCGACCCGCCTGCGCAAGCTCGCTGAAACCGTCGCGTCGCTCACCCGAAACGCTAAGCGCCGACGCGACGCGCGAATGGAGACGGCCATCCAGCACTGGGAGCAGGATCTCCGGTTTCTGTACGAGAAGTTCTATGTCGGAACCTTCAGATTCGCCTGGCCGGAGACGTCCTTCTGATCGCGAGCCGGTGAACGCCATGCACAGCGGCATCTCAGCGGCCAGGGCGTTTTCCACAGCCCAAGCCCAAGAGGCACGCGCCTAAGACTTCACTCCTACCTCTTTCGAGTCGTTGACACGGCCAAGCTTTTTGTTCCCTATTTGTTCGCAGATGCGGATCATCTGACAACCCATGGCGACCGGCCAGGCCCGGCGCCGCCCCGCCCCCCTGGCCGTCCCTGCGGCGGCCGGGCGCGCGGGGATTCGTAGGAGTGCGTCCATGTTGCGTCCCCAATCCACCCGGCCCGCCCCGCCGGCGCGCCAGTTCGAAAGCGCCAAGACCCGCGGCCCCATCGCCGCGCGCGACCGCCATGTCTTCGACGCCCTGCTGGTCGCGACCCTGGACCCCGCCGTGCGCGCCATCGCACCGGCGGATCCGGTCACGATCACGCTGGAGGGGCTTCCGCTGCCCCATGTCCCCGACTACCAGCTCGAAACCGACAGCGGCACCGTGGTCATCGACGTGTGCCATCCGGCCAGAATCATAGTCGGCCGCGGCCGGTTCGAAGCCGCCGCGGCCGCGTTCGCCGCCCAGGGTGTCGCCTACGAGCGCCGTGAGCCGCCGCAGGTCCATGGCACCCCCCTGCTCATGAACGCACGCTCCGTCTGGGGCTGCCGGCGGGTTCCGGTTCTGGCCGCCGACCAGGTGAGGGTGCTGGAGGTGCTCAGGCGCCTCGATCCCGCCCCCCTGGCCGAGGTGGCCAGGGCCGTGCGCGAGGGCGACGGCGTCGCCGTCATTCTGGCCCTGGCCTGCCGCGACCTCGTCGAACTCGACTTGGCGGCGGCCCCGCTTGGCCCCGAGACCCCGGTGCGGCGGCGGCGCCCCCTGCGCCGAGCAGGACGCCTTCGCCCCTCCGAAGGAGGTAATTGACAAGCCTACATCTTGTTCCCTATTTGTTCTAAGACACGCAAGGCCTCCGCCGTGACGGGGCCGCCACCGCAGCAGGGCTGCGGGACCATGGAGGCCACGGAGCGCCTCCCCACCCTTTCGTCCCGGCCGACGGGACCACCCCCCTGTCCGTGGCGCGCCTTCAGCGCCGCGCGGAGACAGACACCGGCCCCGCCGCGGGGCCCATCGCCCCCGATCCCGATCCTGTTTCACGGCGGACCCGTCCGGCGCGCGCTGAGGCGCGCCCGGCCGCTTCGCCCCACGAGGTTGCCCCATGGCCAACACAGACGACATCGATGTCACCCTCGACGATCTCCTGGTGCCGGCGGAGGACGAGGCGGCGACGGAGCCGGCGGAGCCCGCCGCCGCCCCGTTCACCCCCGCGGCCCAGACCCTGGCCCGCTTCGCCCTGGAGGCGGCGCTCGACCGGCGCACCCGGCGCCGGTTTACCGCGGCGCCGGCGCTCGCGGCGGTGATCAGCGTTCCGACGCCGGCCTGGGTCGAGCCGACGTATCTCGCCGCCCGCACGCTCGCGTCGTGGGACGGCGTCGCCATCCGCACCGGCACGGACCGCGTCCACCACCAGCCCGCCAAGGGCAACGACCACGCGATGGACCACCTCAGCCGGAGCGGGCGCTTTCTGGGCATCGCCCCGGATCCGCGCCGCCATCTCCCGTCGGCCCTGATCGGCGCCGCCGACCTGCAGATCACGATCCCGCATCCTTCGCCGGCCGTCCTGCGCCGGGTGATCCGGGCCGCGACCGGGTCCGCCCCGCGGCGGGTTCCGCCAGATCTGGGCCTCGGCCTGGACTACCCCGACATCTGCTCGGCGGTCAGGATCCGGACGACGCCGGCCTCGTGCGTGCGCCGGCTGCAGGCCGCGGCCCGCGCCCGAACCATGGTCGACGCGACCGTGGCCGAGGCGCCGGCGCTGTCCGCCCTGCACGGCTTTGGCGAGGCGATGACCTGGGCCGAAGCCCTCGTGCAGGACCTTGAGGCCTGGCGGCGCGGCGCCCTGGACTTCTCGGCCATCGACCGGGCCTGCGTCTGGGCCGGCCCGCCCGGCACCGGCAAGACGACACTGGCACGGAGCATCGCCGGGACGACGGGCATGCCCCTGGTGTCGACCTCGGTGGGAACCTGGTTCTCCCAGGGAACGGGATACCTGGACGTCACCATCCGGGAGTGGGAGAAGGCCTTGGCCGCCGCGGCGGCGCTGTCGCGGCCCGCGCTGCTTTTCATCGACGAGCTCGATGCGCTCCCCGACCGCGCCACCGTGGACGGGCGCAACCGCGATTACTGGTCGGTTTTGGTCACCACGGTTTTGCTGGACATCGAGCGCACGCTCTCGGATCCATTGTCGCGGGTGGTCATCGTCGGCGCCACCAATCACGCGCAAAGGCTCGACAGCGCGCTCGTGCGCCCAGGGCGCCTGAACCGCGTGATCGAGATTCCGATCCCCGATCCTGCGGCCCTCGCCGGGATCCTGCGGCACCATCTTGGCGAGCACGACCTTCCCGGGGCTAACCTGGGCCCGCTGGCCCGGATCGCGGCCGGGGCCACCGGGGCTGACGCCGCGCTGTGGGTCAGGTCGGCCCGGCGCCGGGCCCGGATGGCCGGACGGGCGATGGCGCTCCACGACCTCATGGCCGAGATCCTGCCGCCGGACACCCGCTCGCCCGAGGCCCTGCGCTGCTGCGCCGTGCATGAGGCCGGCCATGCCGTGGTTACGTCCCTCGTGGGCGCCGGCACCGTTGCGGAGATCAGCCTGCTCGACCGGAGCGGCGGCGGCGGGTTCATGAACGCGCTCGCCGTGGAGCCGGTCCTGACGCGCCCGGCGCTGGAGACGATGGTCATCGGCCTGCTCGCCGGCCGCGCGGCGGAGCAGGTCATCTGCGGCGCGGCCACGACGGGCGCGGGCGGCAGCGCCCGCTCCGACCTGGCGCTCGCCACCGGCTGGCTGGCGGCCCTGCACGCGAGCCTGGGCCTCGGGGACACGCTGGCCTACCGCGCCGCGCCGGAGAACGCGTCCTCCCTGCTCGCCCTCGACCCGGACCTGCGCCGCGCCGTCGAGGGCGACCTCAATCGGCTGCACGCCTGCGCCGTCGCCGTCGTGCGCGAGCACCGCCGGCTGGTCGAAACCATCGCCGAGGTGCTCGTCGCCGAACGATATATGAGCGGGAGCGACTTCCAGCGGCTGTTCACGGCCTATGCGCGCGCGACGGCTGGCCGGAGGCGCCGGGGCAAGGGAGGCCGCCGTGGACACTCATATCGCTGAGATCATCGAGAGGCTGCTCTCGGTGCGGGCGGCGCTCGGAGCCCGAGCGTTCCGGGACGCGGCGGGACGGGCGCGGGTGGCCATCGCCCGGGCCGCCCATGCCGAGGCCGAGCGGCGCGCGCGGCGCCTGCGCCGCCGGTCCATCGCGAGGGGCGCTGTCATCCGGCTTCCGCTCGCCCGTGAGCGTCGTGGCGGCGGGAGGGAACCATGACCTTTTCCGCCGCGCAGCCATGGGGAGCTCGGCAGGCGCCAGCCGAAACCAGGCCGCGGGGTGGGCCGGCGGCCCGGCGGTGCCTTCGCGGCGGCCGACCCGTCCCCGCCGGGGCACGGATTCGCCCCCGGGCCGGGAGTCCCCGACCTCGATTCGTGCCCTTGTTGCATCTCCGCCCCCCTGTCGGAGCCTCGTTCCCCGGGCCCGCCGAAAAATTGTTCGGCAACCCCAACGCGAATTTTCGCGGGCTTTGGCGCGCGAAATACAACCATTTGGTGTCTGACAGGACCGCCAATCCTTCAAAGGATCAGCCGGCCCATTTTGCCCCGGATCCCCGGTCCGGCGCGGCCCGCGCGCCCGGCCAGGCGCGAAGCCCTTCCAGGACCTCCAGGAATGGGGCTGAAGGATTTGGAGGCCTATTCAAAAGAATTCAGAGGCGCATCCGTCGGCAGGTCGGACCGACAGCCCGCCGCGCGGCCCGCGGGCCCGGCCCACCGTGGCGCCCGCCGAAGTGGCTGGAGGGATTCGACTTTTCCGCATTTTCTGCTCTCATGGAGGACGTCCGATGCACAGGACAGACTATCCCCGGGTCGCGGCGCGGCCGGACCCGGCGCTGTGGCGGGAGGATGAGCTGCTGAGCCTCGGCGAGGCTGTCGCCCTGTTCTGGCCCGACGGCCCGCTCAGCGTCTCGTCGCTGCGGACGGCGATCCGCGACGGGCGGCTGCCCGTGAGCGTCGTCGCCGGCAAGTTTTTCGTGACGCCGCTCGCGCTGCGGGCGCTGTCAAACTGCCAAGTGCTGCGCCCCGCCGCCCCTGAGGCTGCGGAGCCGACAAGGAGGGCGAGCGATGCCGTAAGGGACATGGTGGAGGGGATGAAGCGGGAGGCGGCCCTGGCGCCGCGCCTGCCCCCGAAAGGACCCGGGTCCATGCGGCGGCCCGGACGACGTCCCCGGAGCGCCGCGGGATCCTGATCGGGCCACTGCCGGCAAGCACACAGCCCGACCAGGTCCATTTCGCAACCGGCCACCCACAGGCAGTGGGTGCCGACAGAGAAACTGTACTCCGATGGCGAGGATCAAGCAAACCGAGTTCACGACGGCCACCGCATCCCTGCGCCCGGCCGACATCAACGTCCCCCTGGCGCTCCTGGAGGACATCCTCAGGAAGGGCGTCAGCGCCTCCGCCGCCCTGCCGAAGGCCCGCCGCGGAAGAAAGCCGAGTCGGGACCTTCCCTGTCTGGACCTGCGGGTCCGCGGGCCCTCGGAACCGATCTGGTACCTCCACGACGAGGGCGGCTTTGAGCTTTCGACCGGCTTCCGGGAGTCCCAGAGGGACGAGGCGGAGGCGTTCAAGGCCGCCTACACGGTGATCAAGCTCGCGACGCGGCTGGGCGCGGTCTCGCCGCTCGCGGTGACCGTGTCCGCCATCTGCGCCCATGCCCTGTCGCGGCTCGGCCGCAGGCCGGACCGGATGGCGCCGCGCCACCCGGGCGATCCGAAGGCCCGGAAGGCCGACAACGCGCGGCGCGAATACGACCGCAAGGTCCGCGAGATCGGACGCATCAACCACTATTTCGGCGACACGCCCATGGGCGAGGTCACCGAACGCGCCCTGCGCCAGTACCTCGCCGAGCGGCTCGACCAGCCGCTCGGCACCTGCCGCCCGGGCGCCTCGGACGTCCGCCTGGTCCAGGAAGGCACGGTCCGCAAGGAGCTCATCGCGTTCCGCAAGGCGGTCGCGGACTTCGCGCAGGACAGGAAGGTGTTCGGCCTGCCGCCGATCTGGGTCCCGCGCAATTCGCCACACCGCACCCGGTACCTGACCCGGTCCGAGTGCGCGCGCCTGGTCGGCGCCGCGCTCGGCTTTGTCTGGGACACGGCGGCCGGCGCCTGGAAGCGCGAGGCCGGGGTGGTTGAGGGACGCCGGGTCTGGCGCCTCGTGCGGCGCCCGCCCGCCGTCCGGAAGACCCGGCGGGCCCTGCTCCGCTTCATCATGATCGGGCTCTACACCGGCACGCGGAACGCGGCCGTCCGCGCGCTGCGGTGGCGGCTCAACCGCGACACGGGCGCCATCGACGTCGAGGGCGGCGTGCTTCACCGCCAGGGCCTCGGCGTGGCGCCAAACCGGGGCAAGCGGCAGCCCGCGGTTGACCTGCCCGAGCGTCTCCTCCGCCACCTGAGGCGGTGGCGCGCGATGGACGAGGCGCTCGGCACCGATTTCGTCATCCACAAGCCCGACGGCACGCCCTACTGGCAGCGGCTAGAGCACCTGTGGGACACGGTCGCCGCCGACGCCGGGTTCGGCGACGACCCCGAGGTGATCCCGCACGCGCTGCGGCACACCTGCGCGACCTGGCTGCGGCTGAGCCGGGTGCGGCTGGAGGAGGCCGCGGACTATTTGGGCATGGATCCGGTGACGCTGATCCGGGTCTATGGCCAGCGCACCATCGACGGTCATGCCGCCGCCACTGCGGCGATGGACAACGCCCGCGACCTGCGCCACCGCCGGGTCATGGGCGGCACGGAGCTCCCGCGCGGCCTCAAGCCGGCCAAGGGTCCGGCGCCGAAGCCGGTCTGGCTGGCGGCTGGGGAGCTGACGTCGACCGTCCTGCCAGCCCGGGCCGCCTTCGATCTCAGGCCCGGCCGCGCCGCCTCCCTCGCCGCTTGACAGTGCCCGCCGCGGCATGCGCATGCCGCGGCGGCGTCTTGTGGATCAGGCCGCGGAACACGGCCCGCGGGCGTCGGCACGCCAACCGACACCTTGACGGGATCCCGCTCCTGAACAACTGTGCCGCGTTCCGGAACGGGGGAAGTCGGCCCCATTGGACAGGGGTCTGAAGTGAGCGGCATGAACACCATGTTTCACACGGCGACATCGGCGGTTCCGGTGTTGTTCGCCCAGCTCATGTCGTCCCCCGCATTCCACCAGAAAGGCATTGCGGCCCAACGGGGAAAGGCGGGCATCTACGTGTTTTTCGAGGACGGGGTCCCGGTGCATGTCGGCCGGACCCGAAACCTGGGGGGCCGCCTTCGAGGGCACATCACCCGCAGCCACTATTCGGCTTCGTTCGCGTTCAAGCGCGCCCGACGGGCTCTCGCCCGGGCCGCGACCTACACCACCGAAGGATCCAGGGGCCATCTGTCGAAGGACCCCGTGTTCGGCGCGGAGTTTCATCGGCAGATCGAGGCCGTCAGGGCGATGCAGGTGCGCTTCGTGGAGGTGACCGATCCGGTCCTGCAGTACCTGCTGGAGCTCTATGCCTGCCTCGAACTGCAGCTTCCCCTGGACGAGTTTGACACCCACTGACCGCGGCAGTCGCGCGGCGTTCGCGGGCGCCCGATCATGCGAATCCCGGGACCGCGCCGAGACCCGTGACCTCCAGCAAGACCTTCCGGACGTCGACGATGTCGATGGAATGCACGCCGAAGACCAGGTCGTTCTGCTCGCGCCGGTAGCTGCAGGCGGGATATTGCTCAAGGTCGTGGTTGAGCACACTTGACCAGATGGCCCGGTCCATCTCGGCCTTGACCTTCTGGGCGTCGACGGGCCGGCCGGCCGCCGCATCGTTGAGGACGTCCTTCGCGATCTTCGCACAGCGATGGGCGGCCAGGGCGGCCGCGAACCAGTTCGCCCCATAGGACACGGCCCAGCCCCACCGGGTGTTTTGCAACCGGTCCGCCATGCGCGGCGCCCGGCACGCGCTTCCGCTCGGGTGCTGCAGCCACCAGGCGCTCTCGCTGACGATCCGTTCGGCGACCACGCGGGGAACGGCGGTGACGGCCCCGTCGGCCCATGCGGGCACGGCCACCTGCGGCGGCGCGGCCGCGGCCGCGGCCCGTTGGTTGGCCTCGGCCAGCTGCTCGGTCAGGCTCGCGATCTGGGCGGCCTGGCTGGCAACCTGCCCGCGGAGCTCGCGCAGCTCCTCGATCAGGCTCTCGTCCACCTCCCCGGTGGCGTAGGCCCGCTCGCACGACAGGCAGCGGCGGCGGCGCTTGACCCAGCCGATGTCGGGATGGTCCTCGTAAAACCAGAAGCGATCCGGCTCGCCGGCTTCGTCCTCGACACCGAGAGGCTCGGCGTCCTCGAAATCCGCGCACTGACGGCAATGGGCGACCACCGTGGCGAAAGGCTTGCGGCTCGGGCCATTCAATCCTGACGACATTGCCCCCTGCACGTTTTCTTGAATGTTGCAGCAAGCTTCGGCCCTTGGAGCCGGCGGTCAAGGGCGGAATGGATAGTATTCACAGGACGATGAAACCATCAGTCTATGACGGCTCCAATTTGGTGGCTCCAATCTGCAAAGAACGTGAAAGGATCGAATGCCATTTTCTTTTGAGGGGGCGCATTGATCCTTCGCCGGCCGCGCCGCGACAGGAGTGCGACAAGCGGCTGGCGCGGCCCCGCCCAAGGCCCGTCAACCTCCTCTACATTGCATGTCCTTTGGCTGCACACGCGGGCGCCTGTGATAATCTTCCGCGAAAAGTGGGGGATTCGGGGTGCCAACGCGTAACATCCATGTGCCGGCGCGCTATCGCGTCGACGGCAAGATCCATGGCAACAGGATCCGGCAGGTCGCCATTCCTCAGGCTGCAATCGAGGCCGAAGTGCTCGCGGAGACGCGGGACGGCACGCGCTTCGCACTGGGGGACGGAACGACGCTGCTCGTCACGGAGCGCAGGGTGCAGCCCCGCGAAACGGATGACGGCGTCCTGCGGCTCCGTTCCCTGGACATGCTCGACACGGCGGAGAGGGCCCGCGACGAGGCGGCCAAGCCTCGTTGGCTCAAGCCGGTGTCGAGCGACCCCGAGGAACTCAGCCGCGAGGAGGCGGCGGCGCTTTGCGACGACGCCCGGAAATCGTGGCGGGGCCGGTTTCAATTCCAGGAGGAGGATCCCGAGGCGGGAACCCCGGGCCTTCGCAGCCCCCAAAGCGGTGCGCTGCATGCCATCCTGGCGCACTGGAAGGTCACGACGGCCCCCGCCACCGTCGTGATGCCCACCGGAACCGGGAAGACCGAGACCATGCTGGCGTTGCTGGTCAGCCAACGCCTGCACCGGCTTCTCGTGGTCGTCCCCACCGTCGCGTTGCGCGACCAGGTCTCGCGCAAGTTCATCACGCTCGGCATCCTCAAGGACCATGGCATCGTCAGCCGCGACGCGCACCATCCGGTCGTGGGCGTCATGGAGCATCGCCCGCGCACCGTCGAGGAAGTCGACGAACTGTTCGCACGTTGCAACGTGGTGGTCACCAACATGCAGGTGGTCGGCGGTTGCGAGCCCGCCATCCAGGAGCGGATCGCGGAGGCATGCACGCACCTTTTCATCGACGAGGCCCATCACATCTCAGCCCGGACATGGGACGCGTTCCGCCGGCGCATGCTGGCCAAGGTTATCGTTCAGTTCACGGCTACCCCCTTCAGGACCGACGGCCGCCACGTCGACGGAAAGGTGGTGTTCAACTATCCCCTGAGGAAGGCGCAGGAGGAGGGCTATTTCCGCCCCATCAACTTCCGGCCGGTCAACGTCTTCGGGACCAGGGATGCCGACCGTGAGATCGCATGCGCGGCCCTCGCCCGCCTTGACGCGGACCGCGGGAGCGGCCTGCGCCACCTCGTGATGGCGCGCGTCGACAGCATCGACCGCGCGTCCTCGGTGCATGCCCTCTATGCGGAGATTGCGCCCGGGCACCGCCCCCTGCTGATCCACAGCAAGATGCCCCAGGCGCAGCGGCGCGAGGCGTTGCGCGCGCTGCGCGCGGACGAGACGAGGGTGATCGTCTGCGTCGACATGCTCGGCGAGGGCTTCGATCTTCCCGAGCTCAAGATCGCGGCGCTGCACGACATGCACAAGAGCCTCGCTATCACGCTCCAGTTCACGGGCCGCTTCACCCGGACGGCCGCTCATCTCGGTCGCGCCACGGTGGTGGCCAACATCGCCGATCCCGGTGTCGACGAGAGCCTGCGGGACCTGTATGCGGAGGACGCGGACTGGAACGTCCTCCTTCGCCGCTTGAGCGAGGGTGAGACGGGGCGCCAGCAGCGGCGCTCGGATCTCATCGAGAGCTTCGTCGATGCGCCTCCCGAGATCGCCCTGCGCAACATCGCGCCGAAGATGTCGGCGGTGGTTTACCGCACCGCCTGCGAGCGCTGGCGGCCCGAGGACCTCGATGTCGAGACGAAGTGGGTGAGCCTTCTGGCGGATCCGGCCATCAGCCGCCGGTTCGAGATGGCCGTCTTTGTCACCAGGGAGGTCGAGCCGGTCTCCTGGGGCGCCGTCAAGGAGATCTCGAACGTCTCCTACCACCTTTACGTCCTGCACTGGAACCGCGAGCTCGGGCTGCTCTTCATCAACAGCTCGAACAACGACGGCACGCATGAGGGGATCGCGAAGTCCGTCGCCGGCGAAGACATCTCGCTGATCCGCGGCGAGGAGGTGTTCCGTTCACTGCACGGCATCAACCGGCTCGTGCTGATGAACCTCGGCCTGAGCCACTCCCTGTCCAAGGCGGTCCGTTTCACGATGCTCGTGGGCGCCGACATCGCCGAGGCAGTCACGTCGGGCGACCTGGAGACGAAGACGAAGTCGAACACGTTCGGCAAGGGATACGCCGACGGCGGCAAGGTGACCGTCGGCTGCTCGAAGAAGGGCCGCGTCTGGTCGTATAAGATCGCCTATGACCCGTCCGAATGGCTGGAGTGGTGCCAGGCCATCGGGCGCAAGCTCATCGACGAGAGCATCGACCCGGGAGAGATCATCCTGCGCAACGTGCTCCTTCCCGAGCGTGTCAGCGACCGCCCGGCGCTGGTGCCGCTCGTGATCGAGTGGTCGGAGGAGTTCTACAACCGCCCCGAAGAAGGCGTCACCGTCGAGATCGACGGCGAGGTCGCGCCGTTCTACGAGGCGGGGCTGGAGCTCATCGCGCATGAGCGCGACGGTCCGATCCAGTTCCGGGTGTTCACCGAAACGAAGTCGGCGGGGTACCGGATCGCCTTCAGGGGAGAACATGTCCGCTACGAGCCGCTCTCGCGCCAGGAGGTGCGGATCAAGGCCGGGAAGAGGATCAAGACCCTGTCGGAGTGGTTCGACGAGGAGCCGCCCGTCGTGCGCTTCGAGGACAACACCTTCCTGATCTACAACGAGCAGTTCAGGCTCCGGAACCCTGGCGAGCGCGCCCCGTATCCGCGCGAGCGGCTGGAGGCCTGGTCCTGGCCCGCGCACGTGGACCTCACCGTCGAGTCCCAGAAGGTCGCCAAGCGGCCGCATTCGATCCAGTTCCACGCCCTGCGGGTCCTTGCCGATCCCGCCCACGACCCGCACTACAGTTTCCTGCTCGACGACGACGACCACCACGAGGCCGCCGACATCGTCGGGCTGAAGGTCGTCGGCGAGCGGCTGGTCGTGCATTTCTACCACTGCAAGTTTTCGAAGGAGAGGATGGCCGGGGCCCGCGTCGACGACCTCTACGCCGTGTGCGGCCAAGCCCAGAAGAGCGTCATGTGGAAGGCGGACCCGGTGGGATTGCTCCAACACCTGCGGCGCCGGAGCGCCGAGCGCGAGCGCAAGCACGGCGTGTCGCGGTTCGAGGTGGGCAACGATGCCGACCTCGCGGCGCTCGCGCACCGGGCCCGGCTCCTCATCCCGGACTTCCGCATCTTCATCGTGCAACCAGGTCTGTCGAAGGCGAACGCCTCGCGCGAGCAGCTCGACCTGCTCGCCGCGACGGAGGCGTACCTGAAGGAGACGTACGCCATTCCTTTGACCGTCATCGGCAGCCCGTGAAGGATCCTTCGAGATGTCCTCCCCCCAGCAAGCCGGCGCGATGGACGCCCGGACGGTCCAGGCGCTGCAGCAGGCCGCCGATCAGGTGGTCCACGCCGCGATCACGCGCGGCACACCTCCCCTGACCCCGCCCCGGAACGAGCCGGAGATCGTCGCCTGCTTTGTCATCGACGGGCTCGCAGCGATCCAAAGCGCCTGGGACGCCCTCCTCAAGCCGTCCGGCGTCCTCGTCGGCATGACCGGGGTGTTCTGCCATCTCAAGCCCATGGTGTCGTTCCGCCACGGCGCCCGGCCGGACGCGACCTGCGAGCTCGCGGACCTTCTGATCGTCCACGACGACGGCTTCGCGACCCGTAGGGGCGGCCCTGCGGGACCGACCTTCATCCCAAGGACAAGGCGTGCGGTCCTGGTGCAGGCGAAGAAGAACAAGACGGGGGTCGTCAGGGCGCCGGACCCCACCCAGCTGCACCTGTACCGCACATGGCCGCGCTTCACCCTGGAGGGAACGGCCTACAGCATCGGATCGCCCGGAACCGCCGAGCCGGGCGGGCGCTACGGGCTGATCAGGACAGGCGGCCGGCGCAGGCCGGGCGCCGCATGGCACGCGGTGCAGCCCGCGCCGGCCATGGACGCCCTGACCGGCCCGACGCTCGGGGGCTACATGGCGCGGATGGTCGGGGGGTGGCCACGGGCCGGGCGGCCGGCGCAGCCGGGCGGCTCCGATGACTGGTCCAGGCTCGTCGACCTGCTGCTCGCCCCCGCGGTCGACGACGGCTTCAACATCCGCGGCCACGGCATCGGCAGCCGGCGCTCCCACCGCCTGGCGGCGTTCGCGAGCGTCCCCCGCCCGGGCGGGAGCTGGCAACCGGCGGGGCCGGGCCAGCCTCTCAGCCTGCTCGTGGCGTCCGGGCCGCCGCTCCTGCGTCTGGGTTTCGGGGACGTCGGGCGCGGGCGGCCGCGCATCAGCACGATCCATATCCGGACGGCCTCGGAGGGCTGAACCCGCCCCGTCCCGTGGGCGTGGGGGCTGTGGCGGGAAGGCGCGCGCGCCTGAGGCGGCGAGGCCCGCCCGCGGCCGTGTCCGGGCGGAATTCCGGCGCCATTGCGGGGCCATTGCGGGGCCATTTGGCGGCCATTCCGCCCCATAACCCCTTGCGCCGCAAGGGGTTATGGGGCGGATGCGCTGTGGCTTGAAAAGGATGAAGGACGCGCTATCCCGTTGATTTTCGTCCTCTCCCGCACAGCCGGATGCAGTCCGAGGGCCCGAAATTCAGGGAAATGCCCTCTGTTCCGGGGGCCATTCCGGGGCCAGACCACCAGGAATTTAGGTATTTGGATACCTCAAGCCGAAGACGGTTTTCGTCCACGAGAACTCTTCCTGTGCCAAAGCTCCCGAGGCGGTGCCCAGAGCGGATGAACACCCTTCAGGAAAGACCTGACCACAGGGTCGGGAGGATCCTCGGCCAGCCACCTTGCAGCATTGCTGTGGGTCCGGATCTCTCCGAGGAGGTACGGCACGAGTCCACTGCCGTCGTCCTGCCCCCGGATGAGCAGCTCGAAACGCGCACGTATGACGGCCAGGGTCGCGCCCTTCAATCCGACCCGAATGGCGGTGCGCCGGGCATGGTCATCGATCTCCATTTGCCGCATTGGCTTCAGGTTCGCGCCTCTGATCAGCGGGGTCTGATGATCCCCAAGGATCTCAGATGGAAGGGCTTGCCTATACCCCTCCATGAGGGCGATGACGAACGGCGAAAGCGGGATGTACCGCGGGACCCGGCGATGGATGCCCCGCAGGCTTGAGGTCAGGACAACATCCCGGCCGCCAGGACGCCAGTGCGCCGGAGGAAGCTCGATGATTTCGAGCGGCCACAGGCCGCAACAGGCCGACAGGGCGCAAACGAGCGCCCCGCGAGGGGCAGCCCACGCCGTCCCGCCAGGCACCTCATGGGACTTGGGCTGAAGGAGCGGCCAGATTGTTTCGAACGTCAGCACCGGATCGCGCCCTCGCTGCCGTGACAGCCCTGCCGTTCCCTGAAGAATGGTTGAGGTCGATCCCGCCCATCGAGCTGGATTCGGACGTATGGACCTCGCGACAATTCTGGCGCTCTTTTCAAAATCAAGCCAGAGTGGTCGCCCCATTCGCGGCATAGGACACTCGGTCGGATGTGGTGAAGCTACTTCGCCTGTTCACCTTGTGCACCTCCCTAGCTGTGCCTGTCCGAGCGGATTATCTCGCATCCAGACATGAGGCTGTCGTCCTGACGTATCGTCTGCATCGACCATCACCTCCTGCTGCCGCTTGCCTGAAACCTAGGCTGTGGTGTGCCCTGGTCGTTCTGTCACTCCGCATATAGTCTCCGCAGACCGAAGCTGGAGCGTACGGATGAAGACAGGGGTTTCCCACCCTTTCATTGATGGCCGTGAATTTGTGGGCGAGGTCATCGTCAGGGCTTTTGAGATCATGCTGGACTATGGGCCAGAACGGTACGCGAAAACCGGAGACGCTTGGCTCAATGCGCTGCGAGAGGCGTTCTGGGAACGGTACAAGCCTCAAAGCGAATCCGGCATTCCAGGGCGGCCACGGATTGCGGCATTCGGGGGCCGGCCCCAAGCCAGCGACAAAAAGGAGCTACTGCCGTCCGGTCTCAAGCATTGGCCACGCTGGGAGTTCATGCATGACGTGACGCTCATGGAAGTCCAGTGGATTGAGACCGCCTACCAGCGATCACAGGTGCCCGTTCTGAAACGAACCCTCTGGCAGGTGGAATCAGAACTCAAACCGGACGGAACGAAGGTGAGCGAAGACCTGAGCAAGCTGAAGGCCGGCCAAGCGGATTACAAGCTTCTCATCGTCGCCCGCACCGTTCAGAAGGATCCAGTCCCCTGGAGAAATTTCATCGAGCATGCCGCCAGCGGGATTTCAGGAGAGGCCTATGTGGCTGAGATCCCGACCTATGCCGGAATGACGACCAAAGATTTTTGTGAGATGGACAAGGGCGAAATCTATGTTCGGGGCCTTGGCCCTCAACAAGCGGTGCAGCCTGCAAGCACTTAAGTCAAAATCTCGGACTTCATTCATCTCCCAACAAGCCCCAACGAGGTGCGGATCCATCGCCAGAAGGATCGTATCGGAGTTCCTTGTGAAGCACGCCCGTTGATGGCTTCCGACCCAGGTCAGGCTGGGTGAACAGGCACCGTGCTTGGAGCCATGTTCACCACTCAGAGGCTCCGCTGACGGGCCCCCTCGGGAGGAGCCGGATTTCGACGGGCTGAAAGCGGGGAAAACAGTCGAAATCGGGGGTGTTCGGGGCACTTTCCGCCAAGTCTCCGCCAAGCCTTTTTGCTGTCGCTTTGACGAGATCTTTGAGCCGACGGTGGGTGACGTGATCCAGGCCTCTGGATCCCAAGTGCTTCGGTTCGTTCCCAACGATCCGGGGAGCCTCGTTTCCTCGCCGATCCTGTTCGTCCAGGATCAGCGGCACTTGATCAACACTTGATTTGGTAACGCGGCTTCCTTGCCACGGCCGTTCAGAGGCGCGCCGTGGCAGGGTGGTGCCAGGCAGCTCCTGTCACGGCCGCTCCCGTCACCACTTGCGGGCCACAACGTAAGGACGATTGTCGTTGCCCTTGGATGCATGGCTTTCGGTGGCAAGGATGTCGAAGCCCGCGGCCCGGATGTGCTGGCTCAGGTCCGCTACCCGAAAGACGCCCGCATAGGGTGCCTTGCCGATCACGCGCATCGCAGGCAACGCCACGGACCGGATGAGCGGGTTCATGTGTCCCAAGCAGGGTGTCTTGGAGATGAACAGGCCTTCCGCTGCAAGCAAGGCGTAGATGCAGCGCAGCGTGCCGGGCAGGTCGCGGACCAGATGGAGATAGTTGAAGCCCAAAACCACGTTGAACCGTGCTGCGTCAGGCGCAAGCGCCTCGGCTGTCGCGGTCCGGAAGGCAAGGGTCGGGACGGGGCCTGCGGCATGCTTCTCCTTGGCAATTGCGATCATTCCGGCGGAAAGGTCCGTCGCGACATAGTCTTGAACGCCGCCCGCGAGCCGGAGGGCCGTTGTTCCTGTTCCGCAGCCCAGTTCCAACACCCTGTCTCCTGGTCCCAGCAGGGCCCGGGTCCGCTCCAGCGTCCGCTCATAGCCGGCCTGATCCGCAATCGCGGACCTGGCATACTTCCGTGAGATCCGATCCCAGAAATGGGCGTCACCCGCCATGCTCATGATCGATTTCTCCTCCCAAACGTCCTGAGCGGGAATGACCGCCCAGCCGTCTGGTCGATGGCCTCAATGACCATGCTATCCAGCGCAGGCGGCAAGTCGTGCCCCATTCCGTCGATCAGCATCAGGTCTGCATCCGGGATCGAAGCTGCGGTGTCCCGGCCGCAAGCCGGAAGGATGAGCGGATCATCGGCCCCGTGAACGACGAGCGTCGGCGCGGAGATCGTCGCCAGACGCGGGCGACGGTCACCGGTCACGGCCATCGCGGCGATCTGCCGTGCGGAGCCGCCGGGATCATAGGCCCGCCGGGTCTCCTCCATGATGAGGAGGCGATGGGTATCTTCGTCAAACGGATGGCCGTTGCCGGCGATGCGGCGTGCGAAGGCAAGCTTGTGCGCGATGAGGCCGGCTTCGTCCGAGACGGGATCCGGCGCCGGGCGCATCATCAGCGCCATGACGTCGGGGGCAGCCTGCGGCAGCATGGGATTACCCGTGCTTGCCATGATCGAGGTCAGGGACAGCACCCGCTCGGGATGATCGCTCGCCATGATCTGGGCGATCATCCCGCCCATTGAGCGCCCGACGACATGCGCCCGGTCAATGGCGAGAGCGTCGAGCAATCCGATGGCGTCCGCAGCCATGTCGTGGAGCGTATAGGGAACGTCGGGCCGCCGTCCGGCCATCAGCGCTGCCGCCAGCGCACCAAAATCCGGCGGAGCGCACTGGTGGAAATGGGTCGAATGTCCGCTGTCCCGGTTGTCGAAACGGATCACACGGTAGCCACGCGCCGCCAACGCCTCGCAGAACGGAACCGTCCACCGGATCATTTGCGTACCCAATCCTGCGATCAGCAGGAGCGCTTCACCGGCCTCGTCGCCGAAACAGTCATAGGCCAGATCGATCCCATTGGTTCTCACGATGGCCATGATGCTATTCCGCCCGGAGCGAGGTTGGATCGTCCTGCGGACCGAAGGCCAGGCGCAGGACGTAGGACCGGATGTCGTGCGGCCAGTTTGCGATCCATTGCTCCAGCGTGGGGCGATCATCCGCGAAGAGCGCGCGTGTGGCCTCCTCATAGCCTGGCAGATCGCCCGCCATCGCCAGCATGAACTGATAGGCGGCCTCCTGGGCAGTCCGCCTTTGCTGGCGCGTTCCCCCGCTACGCCGAGCATCATCCACCAGCCTTCTCAGGACAGCAGATGCGCCACCCGGCTGCGCGGCCAGCCACTCCCAGTGCCGCGGCAGCAGCGTCACCTCCCGCGCAACGACTCCCAGTTTCGGGCGCCCCCGGCCCCGTAGTTCGGAACTCTCGTCTGTCGCAAGTTTGGACGCCTCATTCGCACAGGGGCGGTGGCGCCCAGCATGCGTCCGAGGAGGCTGAGACAACCTCTCGATGATGTCGGCCTTGCTCCCACGCAGGTCCAGATCAATGACGCGGCCGGTCACATCATCGAACACGAGGATCGCGTTCGACAAGCCGGTTTCGGTGGCCGCTTTGACAGCTAGAGCCACTTCGACAAGCGGACCGGAGAGGAGCAAGCGATGGCCGTCAAAGGCCGTGCAGGGATTGGCAAGGGGATCGGACACGTTCAGCACCACAAGTTGACCTCCAATTATTACCCGGGTAAAAGGTTTGCGTCAATATTACCCGTGTAATATTCATAGATAGCGTCCTTCCGGACGACGAGGCGATACGAAGTCGCCTCGCAACCAGTTGAAGGGGTAGAGGGATGAAGGGTGAGGCGCGCAGGGCAGCCGTGGCCGCCTACAAGGAACGCAAGGTCGTCGGCGGGGTCTACGTAGTTCGCTGCGTGGCTTCCGGCGAGACCTGGGTTGGGCAGTGGCCCAACATCGAGACCATCCAGACCCGCCTGTGGTTCACACTCCGACAGGGCACCCACCCCAGGAAGGAGTTGCTGGAGTCATGGCGTCGCCACGGCGAGGCGCAGTTCACCTTCGAAATCCTGGAAAGGCTTGAAGATGGGCCATCATCCTACACGCGTGACGCGGATCTGAAGGAACGTGCATCCCGTTGGCGGAAGGAGTTGAACGCAAACCCGATTTGAAGAGGGTAGAAATTCCGATTTCCGCCCGGAGCCTCCGCTGACGGTTCCCCTCGGTGTTATCCGGTACCTTCAGCGGATCCATTGATGAGTGGACCGAGTACCTCTGCATGGAGATCCTGCCCCGGTGGTCGGGTCGAACTCACCAGCCGGTCGCGCGAGCCGTTGGCCGGCGCCGTCGTCCATCCGGACGGCGTCGTTCCGGATGACGATACCGAAGGAGAGGTGTTGCCCCTGACCATCGCGGGCAAACCAGTCTGGGGGCGGGATGGCGATTTTCTCGCTGGTGAGGACATGCAACCGCACTCCGATGACGCAACCGCCATTTTCGAGGGTGGTGAGAGCACTTCCGCCCGCGATTGGCTCGAAGCTTACGGCTGGTGTCGGAAACCAAGCCTCGCGTCGCGGCGAGCGCGGTCGGACGCGTCCGCTCTGACTTCCCAATTCGGGAGACCACCTGACGTGGCGGGCTTCAGCGGACCGCCAACGGGGCCGCATCCCGCCCCTCGGCCAGGAACGCCGCGATGGCGTCCGCCACGTCACCGCTCCTCTCAATCGGCAGCATGTGGGTTTCGCCCTCGTACAGCGCGATGCCTGCACCCACGATCATCGTCGCGGTCTCCTCAAAGACACGTGTGCCGAAGAACTGGTCCGCCGTTCCTCCAACCACCAGCGTCGGCGTCGTGATCCGCTTTGTAAATTCCGGATTGCGCGCAAAGTCCTCGGAGAACAGGCTGCGGTACGACCGCAGGATGAGCGTGGGATCCTTGAACTCCGCCGCCAACCGGTCGCGGTCCTTCCACAGTTTCAGGCGCACCAGCCAGTTGTACCAGGGCCGGCGGAAGAGAAGGACGTTGTCAGTCACAAGCGAATGGAAGTCGCCGGTCCCAAGCGCCTTGAACTGGCGCTCCATCGCCGCCCAGCCCTCCTCGGAGAACCGGTGGCCGCTGACCAGAAGGACAAGGCGGTCCACAAGGTCAGGATGCTCCGCCGCGAAGCGTTGCGCGACGAAGCCCCCGAAAGAAACGCCGATCACCAAGTCCGGCTTGCCGATTTCGGCCCGAACCACGGAGGCCATGTCCCGCACGATGGTGTCGAGGGTGTAATCTGCGGGCGGCGTCTCCTCGTAGCCCAGGATCGTGAAGCGGAAACCCTCCGGCAAAAGGGCCGCAATCTGTCCTGCGTAACGGCCGGGATCGGACGACAGGTCGAGGCGCTTGAACAGGGCGTTGCCGCCAAAGAACACGGCCGCGTGCCTCGGCCCCGCGCCGCCGCGGATGTACGGGATCCTGCCGCCGAGAAGTCCGGTCTCGACCTGGTCTGACGGCACCCTGCTCCGCTCCGAGGTGACCTGATGATCTGAAGCGGGCCTGTCCGGGCGCCGCCACGCGACATATGCGCCGCCAAGGGCAAGCACCGAAACAAGAAGGCCCATGAGAATGATGCGTCGGGACATGATTGGATCGGAACTCTCTTTTGCGAATGCGACCTGTCGGACCGAGCCGATGGCGGACGGGTAAGCGCTGCCGCCATGGCAAGGTCAACCCTCGGGAGTGTCTCCCGAGGGCCATTTCCCCGGTCGCGGCTTGCGCATGATCCAGACCTCAGCGCTGGAGCCCGCAAACGGCGCCGTCTTCACTCCCTCGATCCGGAAACCGAGGCGCTCGTACAGACGCCGCGCATCAGGGTTCAGGGTGAAAACCGACAGCGTCAGATCTCCGACCACCCGACGCGCCGCCTCCGCCATCAAGGCCGTCCCGATCCCCTGCCCCTGATGCTGCGGATCGACGAACAGGTTGGAGACGTGGCTTCCGATCAGGTCGAGGAAACCCGCGATGGCGCTATCGCGGACGGCGACGATGCGTTCGTCCGCAGGCTCCAGCGGCTGCGCTTCGACGAACCGCCCCCGCAACTCCGGCATGCGCGGCCCGTACGAGCTGAGCGCCGCCAGGGCTGCGATTCTTTGGCAACTCGCCCTGTCGTCCTCCGAGAAGAGCCGCAGCTCAATGTCATGGTGGGCATTAGGATGTGTTCGATGCATGGAAGCACACGGTTGATGAGAGTCTAGACGTCGCGGCAGGGCTGAGGAGGATCATCCCAGGGACAACGCCATGACGCAGCGCCGGGCCGGCTCATGGCCCGCTTCGGCCTCGGCCTGGAGCTTCTGGAGATGGCCCGGTCCCGCCTCCTCCGGATCGACCTCCACAAACCCGAGCCTGGAGTAGTATGGACCGTTCCAGGGCAGGTCCCGGTAGGTGGTGAGCGTCACCGCGCCAAAGCCTGCGGCCCTGGCGTGATCCACCGCTGCCGCGATCAGCCTGGCGCCATGTCCCTGGCGCTGGTGGAACCGGGCGATGGAGACCTCCGCGATGTAGAACCGGCCATCGAGTTCATGGGCCGCAAGGAAACCCACCGGCTCATGCATCTCATCGGTCGCGACCCAGAGCGTGCCGTCGTGGCAGAGCGCCGCTAGCAGTCCCGAATCCATCGTTTCGCCGTCCGCCAGCCAAGCGAGACCGACATCCCGGAACACGGATGCGGCGGAGCGCTCGACGGCCGCGAGTTCGATCAAATCCTCGGAACGGGCTAGGCGAACAGAGGGCATCAACGGGCTCCAAGATGGGAAAGATCATCATCCCCGGCGGACCCCGCGTGGTTCACCAGGGGTCGGTTCGCCGCGATGGCCAGCAGGTGCGCTGCCAACAGGTCCGGCGCCGAGTAAAAGGGCGAGTGGTCGGTGTCCATCGTGACGACCTCGCGGCACGGCATGTCCGCCACCATCATGCTTTGCAGCTGGGGCGCGATGGCCCGGTCCTGCGTGCATTCGATGTAGACCCGGTCCACTGATCCGTAGCGTTCATCCGTCACCTGGAGCGGCGTCGTGAAGCTCACCATCGGCTCCGGCCCCGAGAGCGCCGCTGCACGGGCCACCCACTCGTTCGGGGTGGTGTTGTAGAACACGCGCTTCACGGCGTCGGGTGCGATGGTGGACGTCGCGCCGTCGGGAGCGAAGACCAGCGAGTCCTTCGACTCCGGCCGCGGCGGGATCCGCCGCATGGTGTCCAACAGGGTGCACCCATCGGGCACCAGAAAGGCGGCCAGATAGACGAGGGTCTGGATGCGGTCGGGCACGTATTCGGCCGCCTGGCTCACCACGATCCCGGCGCGGCTGTGGCCCACCAGGATGATGGGTTCTTCCTGCTGCCGCGCAAGGTCGGCTACGAAGCGGGCCCATCCTTCAAGCGTCACGTTGGCAAACGGCGTCCGGTCCTGGCCCATGCCCGGCAGGTCAGGGGCGATCACACGGTGACCGTGGCTCTCCAGCAGCGGCACAACCCGCTCCCAGCACCACGCGCCATGCCAAGCGCCATGAACCAGCACGAATGTCGACATCGTCATCTCCTCGATTGGGACTTACCCGCAGACCGCGCGGCTGCGGCATGGCGGCACGAAACTCAGAGTGGCTTGCGCAGCAGCAAGGTCGTCAGCCCGCTTGCCCACTCACTGTCGGGATATCGCTCCTCCTCCTGGTAGCCACGGGAGCGGTAGAAGCCTTGGGATGCTTGATTGAACGTGTCCGTTTCCAAGCGCACCGCACGATGGCCCGCATCGGCAATGCGCGTTTCAGCCTCGTCCATCAGCTGCGTCGCGATGCCTTTGCGCCGCCATGAGCTGAGGACGTGGAGCGCATGGACGAAGTCGCCGCGCCAATGCACCATGCCCGCCATCTTGTCGCCGCTGACGGCCACCCGGAACTCGGAGCCCATCTCGACGACATAGCGTCGGGCGCGGTCGCTCTCCCAATAAGCCTGGGCCGCGGCGGCCGTCACGACGGGCTCCCAGGTCGTGCGGAAGCTGTCATGCAGAAGAGCCACCAGGTCCTCTGTGTCCGAGGGGATGGCTTGGCGGATTCTTACGGCGCCCGCGTGCGGTGTCTGTGGCATGGCAATTCCTGTCTGGCACGGTTCGGGTCAGGACATGGGCTTGAGGGTTTTCGCCTCTTCGACGAACCTTTGAAGGCCCATCTGCAGGAGTCCGGCGATCTCCGGACGCGCCGTCTCCAGCGTGCCGCCGGTGATCGGCGGCTCGGGCGCGTACTCGGCCATCAGCACGCCGGCCTCGGCCATCGGGCGGCCTCGCAACTCGGCGACGAGGGTGATGCCGAAGTCGATGCCGGCCGAGACCCCTGCCCCGGTGATCACGTTGCCATCCCGCACGATGCGGCTCCTCTCGGGCGTGGCACCGAACTGCGACAGCAGCGGCACGACGGACCAGTGCGAGGTGGCGCGCCGGCCCTTCAGGGCGCCTGCCATCCCGAGGATCAACGAGCCGGTGCATACGCTGGTGACGTACTTCGCCCGCGAGGCGCGGTCGCGCATGAACGCGATGGTGTTTTCGTCACGCGCTGCCGCCAGCGTTCCCGTCGTGCCGCCGGGGGCGAAGATCACCGTCAGGTCGGCCGGGCAGTCGGCCATGGTGACGGTGGGCTGCACCGCCATGCCGAGATCGCTCGCAACCGGGCGAAGATCCGGCTGATTGGTCACCAGGTGGATCGTCGCGCCCGGAATGCCGGCGAGGAAATGATAGGGGCCCACGAAGTCGAGGGCGGTGAAGCCGGGATAGACCAGCATGGCGATCTGCTCGTTCCCTTGCATCCTCAAGTCGGGGATGTGTGAGGCCATCTCGCGCGGGTCGGCTGGCGCGGCCTGGGACAGGGCCGGTGTGAGGGCGGCGGTGGCAGTGGCGTGGGCGAGCAGGGTGCGTCGGGTCATCATCGGGACAGGTCCTTTCCGGCGCGACAGCGGCGTCGCGCCTTGTGTTCAGGTTGCGGTCGGTGACGGAGTTCAGAAGCCGTTGCGACCCTTGTCGTCGGGGTCCGGGTTCAAGGTCGCGAGGAAGGCAATCAACTGCCGCCGCTCGGTCTCGCTCAGGTTGAGCGGGCGAAGCTCGCTGTGCCCGGCGGGAGCCGCCGGAGCGGCGCTGTAGTGCGCCACCACGTCCGCCAGCGTGGGGATCTGGCCCGCGTGCATGTACGGCGGCCGGCCTGCGGCACCGCGCAGGGACGGGGTCTTGTACGCGCGCAGGAGCTCGTGCCCGTCCGCCGCCATGAAGCGCAGTTCGGAACAGTCGCCCTCGCCCGCGTCGCTGTACGGGCCGAGGCAGTTGAACGGGTCCTCCCGCACGAGCTTCGCACCTGCGGCCCGTCCGAGGTCCTTCGGCAATCCGGAAGCCGCCGGCACACCGGTGTTGTGGAAGTGATTGTCCGTCAGGAGCGGGCCATTGTGACAGTTGACGCATTCGCCCTTGCCAATGAACAGGCGCAGCCCGGCGACTTCGTCCTCATTGAGGATCCCGGCGCCGAGCGTGGACGCATAGGCATCGAACCGTGTCGGAGCTGGCGTAATCGTGCGCTCGAAGGCGGCGATGGCCTTGCCGATGTTGGCGAACACCCGGTTCACCGCCTCGCGATCCGCCTCCGGCATCGCCTCCCAGGCTCTGGTGGCATCCGGATCAGCAACGGGACCAGCCTGGGGCGGAAACTTCACTGTCTCAGGCAGCGGCCCGAACACAGCCTCATAGCGCTCTCGATAGTGCTCGGCGATGACATGGGCGTACTGGGTGCGGTTGCCGCCATGCTCGACGGGACTTTCGAGCGGGCCCAGCGCCTGCGACCACAGGCTGTCTGCGCGCCCGTCCCAGAACAGGAACGGGCTGTGGGCCATGCCGGCAATCGGCATGGTGCGCCGCGTGGTCGTGCCGACACCCCGCGCCAGCGGCACGTCGTCCTGGAACTGGCGCTCGGGCAGATGGCAGGTGGCGCAGGCGACCTGGCCGTTCGCGCTGAGCCGCACGTCGAAGAAGAGCGCGCGGCCGAGTTCCGCCGCCCGTGGATCGTCGGCCACCCGGTTCGAGGGGTCCGTAGGCAGCGGCGGCAGCGCGTCGAGCGCGAGCGACCGGATGATCGCACGCTCCTCCTCTGTCCAGCGCACCGCCGGAGCGGAGGCGGCATGGAGCCCGGCCGCCAGCAGGCCGGCGCCAAACAACACCGATGAGAGAATGGCAGCCGCCCGGCGCATCGCGGCCTCCTCAGAGCACGAGGTTGAAGGTGACGGTGTCGGCCCCCTTGGGACCGTCGATGGCGAGATCAAGCGTCCACCAGCCGCGCATGTTGAACTTCATGCCCTCAATCAGGTAGCGGCCCCCGCCGAGGTCCTTGGTCACCTGCGGCGCAGTCGGCAGGCCATGGCCGTGCTGCGGCATGCCGCCGTTGATCCCGATCTTCGCCGCCTTGATAGGAGCACCGGTCGGGGTCAGGACGGTCACGGTCCAGGCATGCATCGACCCGACACTGACGGGATTGGTCTGTGGTGCGATGGCGGCCTTGTAGAGGCCTGCCGCGGTCGGCTTCTCCAGCGCGAGATCGAGGTCGCTGGGAACGGAGCGCATCATCGCCCCGGCCGTGACGATGCCGCCGGCAAGCACAAGTGCGGGAATGCCGAGCAGCAGCGCGCGGCGCGAAGTCAGGGTCAACATATTCGTCAGTCCTCTTCCGGCACCGTTGCGGCGCGGGTTCTGAAAGCGCGCACCCTATGCGCCGGGCGGATGCTCCGCTTGAACGTAGCTGCTGACTTCTGCCGCCGAATCGCGTGTGGTAGCGCTCGGAGACGAAGGGGTTTGCAGAAGCAGATGAGGAATGTGGTTCGCGGGCGGATCGTGCTCTGGGACGGAGGTGGCCTCTGGACGTTCGACGTGCCGCCCGCGCCCGAAGGTCAGCCGTCAACCCGTCTTCACGCCCATCACGCCATCCAGATCACCCTCTCAGCCGGCGGCCGCTTTGCCATTCGGACCGAGGACGGGCGCACGGATGGGCCTGCCGTTATCATCGGGTCGAATGTGCCCCACGCCTTTGAGCCGGAGGGCAAGGTCGCCCTGCTCTTCGTGGAGCCCGAAAGCCGTGCGGGGCAGGCTCTGACGGGCCGGTTCGCAGGCGCGCCGGTAACCAGGCGTGAGGCCCCATGCCTTGGGGACGCACAGGACAGGCTGGCTTCCCTCTGGACGGAGCCGCGGCCGGACAATGAAATCGTCGAAACGCTCGGCCGGCAAATCGTGGAGAGCATCGTCGGCGAGAGCTTGCCGCCGAGCACCCTCGATCCGCGGATTGCGCGCACCCTCGACTGGCTTACGCCGCGCATCGGCGAGGGTGTCGGGCTTGCGGAAGCCTCGGCCATCGCCTGTCTCTCGGACAGCCGCTTCAGCCATCTCTTTGCCGCCGAGGTCGGCCTGCCCTTCCGGAGCTATCTGCTCTGGCGGCGGCTCATGCTCGCGGTCGAGCGGATCTCCGCCGGGTCGTCCCTGACGGCGGCCGCGCACGACGCCGGGTTCGCCGACTCGGCCCACTTCAGCCGCACGTTCCACCGGATGTTCGGCGTTCCGGCGGCATCACTGCAATTGATCTAGTGGCTTCACAAGTGGCAGAGGCACCGGCGGTGTCGGCTCAGGAGATTGGGTGGGGTCAGGTTCTCCTTGCCTCGAAGGTGATCATCCAATCCTCACGGGTGGGCGCGCGGCCGTACTCATGGCTCCCCGAGATGACGATGTCGCCGAACCCGGCGGCCTTGAGGGCCAATTCGAACTCGTTGAGTCCCCACCAGCGCAGGGTGAACAATTCGAGCTGGGTCTCGATCAGGCGCGTGTCGCGCCAGCGCTCGTAGCGCAGATGCGATACCTTGCGCTGCGCGATGTGGTCGATGTCGACCTGCTGAGCCTGCAGGGTGACCAGGTCGCCGTCTTCCGTCGGCCAACTCCGGACCCTGACCTGATTGGCGAAGAAGTCGCTGATGGGATCGAGGTCCACAATCAGCCGGCCACCGGGCATAAGGTGGTCATGGAAGCGCCCCAACACCGCGAGCGCTTCGTCGAAGTCACCGATGAGCTGGAACGATCCGAACGGAACGATGATGGCCTCGAACCTGTCAGCGTAGGCGAAGTCCTGGAATCGCATTCTTTCCAAACGAGGGGAAAACCCTCTCTCCGAGCAATGGGCGCGGCAGCGTTCGAGCATCTCCTCGGAGGCATCGAAGCCCTCGACTTGGAGGCCGGCCTGCAGCAACGGGATCAGGAACCGTCCGTTGCCGACGCCAGGCTCCAGAACGGGGCCGCGACAATCCGCCAGGCGGCTACGGTAGAATTCGATCTCCCGGCCGAAGGTGCGCCCCACGGGCTTGTCGAGATCGTACACGAGAGCGGCCAGGCTGCCGTAGCGGTTGTTCATTGTGCCCCCTTAATTCTGGTCGGCTCCGAAGCTGAGGTTGGAAGATCGAGTTTGAAGAGCCAGTACCTGGCGCCCACACGCCGCTCCAGTTCGCGCACGACCGCAAACCCCATGCGCTCGTACATGGCGCGGGCAGTGTCCATCAATTCGCTCGTGTGCAGCCCGAAGGTTGCGGCGCCATCGGCTTCAGCCCTGCGCAGACATTCCTTCATCAGATCCCTGCCGAGCCCTCGTCCCCGCATGGCTTGGCTGACGCCGAGAAGGCGGATGGAGGCCCACTCGCGCGGGAACAGCACGCCGTCGGATCGCCCTGGCGGGTAGTACATGACGAAGCCGCCGACAGCGCCACCCATCTCCGCGACCAGGGGCAGGCCACCTCCCGGGCTCATGATGGCGCGGCGCAGATTGTCCTGCATCGTTGCCCAGTTCCCGACCGACAGCCGGGTGCTGAACTCGGAATAGGCATCGACGACGAAATGCGCGAGGTCCGGCAGTTCGCGCGGCGTCGCGGGCCTGATCGTGGTCGGAAGGACAGGCATGATTGAACTCTGGATACGGTTTGGCTTGGGCGTCACAGGGGCGCAAAAGCGCACTGCACTCCGGAACAGGTCATGGTGAGGGGCTTCCGCTGCTTGGGCTCTGGAGGCCGGCGATGAATGCGCGCAGAAGCCGCCTGAAGGATTCATCCAGGTCCAGCGGAAGGCCAAAGGCTCCTGCGGCCTCCAGCGAGACGAACCCGTGGACGAGGGCCCGCACGCCCCGCGTCGCATGCAGGACGTCGTCGCCCTTGAGGCCGTAGCCTGCGAGCACGGTGACGACGACGGCGACGATCTCGTTGCCCGCCGCGGCGTGTTCGGCATCGTCCGGGGCCGGAGCCCGCAGAGACGCGGTGTAGAGGCCTGGGTGCTCCCGGGCGAACTCCCGGAAGGCGGCGGCGATGGCGATGAGCGCGTCGTCCCGGGCCAGCCCGACAGCCGCCCGGGTGATGCGGGCGTAGGCCTCCCGCAGCCCGCGCAGGGTCAGCGCGCGGCGGACCCCCTCCAGCCCGTCAAGATGGTTGTAGAGCGAGGGCGGCTTCACGTTCAGGCATTTCGCCAGGCTCGCGAGAGTAACGGCCTCCAGTCCCTCGCGGTCAGCCAGTTCCGTTGCCGCGTCGATTACGGTTTGGGTGTCCAATCCGGCTCGGGGCATCTCACGCACCCTCCCGCGCACCAAGAAAACGCAGGAGTGCCGGTGCGACGTCGTCCGGAGCCTCGACATGCGGGTAGTGGCCAGTGCCCGGCACCATGTGAACGGCGCCGCGCAGGAGGCGCGCAACCGTCTCGGCCTCGGCCCGAGGATCGGCGAAATCCGGATCGGCCTCGCCTATGACCACCAGCGTTGGAGCCTGCACCTCCGCCAGCCTGGCCTCGACGTCGCTCTTGCTCGCGAAGATCATGCCCCTTACCGCGTCGAGCCGGCCGGGCTCCCTCAGGTTGGAGACCAGCGCATCCCGGTAGGCGTCGAAGTCCGCCGGCTTCCTGGCGTGGAATGACGCGTACGCAAGGCCCCAGGCGCGTGGCGCCCAGGGACCGGCAAAGCCGACCCGCATCATCAGTTGCTGCAGCGCTGCCCTGAAAGCCGAGGCGGGCGGCACATCGCGAACGAAGGGACCGATCAGGGAAAGGCTGCCGACGCGGTCTGGCTCCTCCGCGGCCGCCCAGGCGACAGCTGCCGCTCCCATTGAGGTGCCGACGAGATGGGCCGGCCCGGCATCGAGGTGGCGCACCAGCGCGACCACATCGCTGCCGAGGGCCGCCGAGGTGTAGTCGGGCCAGCCGACGCTGGACTGTCCGTGCCCGCGCAGATCGAGCGTCACGACGCGGTAGCCGGCAGTCACGAGCTTCGGTGCCAAGTAGCGGTATTCGGTCCGCAGATCTCCAAGTCCGGGCACCATGACAACCAACGGTCCCTGGCCGACATCATCATAGGCCAGCCGGCCGTCGGCGCGTTGCAAGAAGTGTGTCTCCGACCCAGCGTTGAGGCTGCGACTGCGGTCCTGAGGGGACGCGGCGGCGGGTTGCATGAGGACGACTGCACCTGCGGCAGCAACTGTCACCCCAATGGCGTTATGTCGAAGACGCATCTGCAAACCTTTGCTATCACCATTCGCGCTAAAACTAATATCATTAGTTTTGCGTTCTGGCAATATCCCGCTCTGACGCCGGTCGCGTCAGCGGGCTCCTGTCGATGGCAAACCCAGTGGGATCCCTGAGCGTGCGCCCCAAGTTCACGTGGACCTCTGACGTCCCTCGGTCTCGCGCAGCAGCCCAGCGGGACGGGTTGAGGGCCAGCGGCGGCCGGGCCGGACGCGATGCAGCGAGGGGATGATTGGTGCCTCCGGAGTACCGCTAATAGAGAGAAATCTGATACCCAATGCTTGTTGTCCCTGCCCCCGCACGGGTGCTACACAGGCGGGGCAACGGCAACCACGAAGCCCTTGAAATCACAGGGTTTTGGGTGGCAAAAGTGGAGTCTCCCCCTCTCCGCCATTCAACCCGTTGATCTATAGCGATCTCTGAGGTTCAGGCCGAGGGCCGCCAGAGCGTCCGAACCAGCCCAAAAGAACAAATCCGCCACCCTTCGCTCTTGAAGGGGTAGCGACCGAACTCCTGGAGTCAGGGAACCTGACCGCACCCTGTGCTCCCCCGCCAAGTTGCAGGCAAGTACCGACGCGATGGCTTCGGCCTGCCGACCGCAGACCTCAACGCATGGCGTGTAACGGATAGTCGCGACAGTCACTGACCAGTCGCACCGGCCCGGCCGCTGACGCTTCACCTTCGTCCGATGCCAACCAATTCGACGGCCGAGCACCGGGCGATCATCGACCCCATTCGATCTGACAATGCCCCCGCTGCCGGAGAAGCCGCCCGCGCCCATCCTGGACCGCTAAGGCCCCGCGATGCTGGCTCTTAAGCGACTTGGTCTATGGCGCGTCCTACGGGCCTTCTGGAGTGCCGGAAGATCGTAACAGGTCGTGACGGCGAGATGCAGGGTCGGACCGACGTTCCTCTCAGGCGAATCGGGCTCTCCGGACCATTCGCGGTGACGATTCACGGTTTGAGCTATTGGCCAACCGCTCCGGCTGGAATGATGCCCAGTCAGGAGCAGTGCGTCGCCGTTCGCGATCTCGGCACCAGCCGCCAAACGCCTACTGAGGCATCTTATTGCCGCGGCCTCCTTGATCCCTGTCACGATGACAACTCTGATGATCGATGCCCATGGTCTTGATCGCAAAAAGAAAAACCCCGGTGTTGCCACCGGGGTTTTCCTGTCCAATCAGACGAGCCGATTAGAAGTCGCGCTGGATGCGGAAGCGAGCTTCCCAGCGATCGTCGTCGATGCCGGCGGTGATACCGTCGACGTCGAGGTTCGCGTAGAGAGCCTCAACACCGATGTTCAGACCCGAAACCGGGGTCCAGAAGGTGTTGACGCCAACGCGCCACTCGGTGAAGTCGGCGAGGCCGATCGGAGCGTCGTCGAACTCAACGCTGGCGTACGAACCGTGCACGGCCGAACGGATGGTGGGCGTCCAGTAGTGACGCAGACCACCGGCGACCTGCCAGCCGCTTGCCGTCTCGACGCTGCCGTCAGCGCCGATGTAGGCGTCGAAGATCGAGGCGGAAGCGTCGCTCGTGTTGGTCACGTTGCCCGAGAAGCCGAGGTAGCCCATGGCACCGTCAGCATAGGCGGCAGCAAGCCAGAGGGCGTCGCCAGCACCGAGCATCGGCAGGTTGAAGCCGATCTGCGTGCCGATGGCCCAGCCGAGCTCGCTGTCATACACGGGGTCAATGCTGCGGGCCTGGTGCAGAGCACCGGAGACCTGCACCGAACCCCACGTGCCGGCGTACTTCACGTTACCGACGAGGTCGGGGTAACGCTGGCCGCCCTGACCGAAGAGAGTGGCGTTGTTGACGACCGTGCTGGCGCCGTCTTCGAGCGACAGGGTGGCCGAGAAGCCGTTGCCGAACGAGAAGGTGTAGGCGAGCAGGTTCACGTCCGGATAGTCGTAGAAACGGAGCGTGGTGATGTTCTCGGACGGCAGGTCGCCGTTGGCGAAGAACGAGGTCGTGCGACCGGCGGTCAGACCGCCGAACTGGATGTAGGCCTGGGCCATGTTCGGCGAAGTGGCAGCCCCGATGCCGGCGCCAGAAGCGTACACGCCGGTGTTGCGGTCCATCTCCATGCGGATGTAGGCGCGGAGCAGGCCGTAGGCGGTTGCCGTACGGGCGTCGAGAGCGACGCGGCCACGAGCGCGGAAGCCGATGGCGTTGCTGGCGCGGGTCACCGGCTCGAGGTACTGATACTCAGCGCGGACGCGGCCGGAGACGCGCAGGCAGGTTTCAGTGCCGGGGATGTAGAAGAAGCCTGCGCCGTAGGTGGAGCAGACGCGAACGTATTCGACAGCAGCGGCCTTCTTCGCGGGAAGATCGGCAGCTTGAGCCCCGGCGACAGCCGCGAGACCCGCGACCGATCCGAGGAAGAGGCTCTTAACGAGCTTCATGGTTAAACCTCCAAAGTTTCGAGACCCTGGGGGGCCGGGTTTTTGTGCCTCGGTGACTTCATCGAAGCCCTAAACACGTCCCTTTTCCCCTAGTACCCGGCGGCTCGCCTTCTCGGTCGAACCCACCAGGATCACGACTGGGGTGCCCCCGTCGCTGCAGCCACATTACCCAGCACGAGTTCGTGATCAAGCGAATGGACGCGCTTTCGTCCTGACTCATGTCGGATCTTTGACATACTGTGGCCAAATTCCAACACTCGCAGGGACTGCCGATGCCAAATGTTAGGTTTTCGTTAATAAATCAGAGGGTTGTGACGCGAATGAGAGGCTGAATGCTGCCGCGCAAAAAGGGGTCATGGACTTATCAATGCGGCACAACATACGCGCCGGGGCCGCGTCTAAGATCATAGCCGATGCCTATGCCTCAAGGGAAAAGTTACCTTATCTCAGAGACTTACGACAACCTATGACTACATCCAATGGCTGAGTGTAGAGCCATGGACGGGAATCCCAGTTAATAAGAGGCCTTAGGCGAAGTCGATGAACCTAAGGCCCCAGTGTTCATGCTGCGGAACCTAATGCCCAAAAGTAGGGAATCAGGTGGCGGAGCTCCAGGATGCGGTTCGCATCATGATCGTTCGCACCTTCGCAGCGGCATCCATCAGCAACGGCCAAGGATCGCCCTGGACGATCAGGCAAGACGCGCCAAAAGTGTTGAGCCTCTGGTCCAAAAGCACCTCTCCTCCTTGTTCAACCTGAACATTGGGGGATGCGCCCTCCTTTTGCTCCATTCTATAGATCGAGTTGGAGAAGAGCTTTAGGAGCGTAAATCGCGCCCTCTCAAGGAGAGCCGGCCATGAAGCTGCTCCCGCCGCCCAGACCGCTATCGCGATAACTTGCTCAGGTATAGTCCCCCCGATCCGCGTCAGCGCTCTACCGACGTAAGGCAGAAGGGTTCGATTCCGAAGCTAGATCAGCGAGATAAGTGATAACAGGCAACTCAAAGGGCTTTCCCGCGCTCGTTATCATTCGCTGCGGACAACACCTTTTTTCAAGATGACATTGCCGTAAAGCCTGCTCTCTCCTGTCGAAACGATAGCATAGGCGGCTTTGGCTCGCTCGTAGAAGGCAAAGCGCTCAAGAGACCCAAGGCGCAACTTCGAGCCCTCGTGGCGGGCGATGATGGTGCGGAACTCCTCGAAGATCGGCTGTTCCGCCCGAGGGTCGCTCACGACTTCCATGCGCCATGCTGCCTCCGGCACGAAATCATCGAGAGGCATCACTGACAGGATGGCATTGATCACGGCTGTCACCGATACCCCGTCAAGCCTTACGAGACGCTGAGCCATGGCAGCGGCCGGAAAGTTGCCGTCGACGACGGCGATTTCGTCGCCATGCCCCATTGAGCGCAGCACCATCAGCAAATCTGGAGATAGGAGAGGATCGATATTCTTCAGCATGATCGGATGAACCTAAGTAATGGCCGAAAGGAAGCCCTAAGTGTTTTCTCGCGGGTGATGCGGCACTCCGTAATGCCGGGCCGTTATCAAGATGATCACCGTGTTGAGGGTATTCGTAGCAGCGAAGGATCGGATGGAGCGACCATGGTCTACCCTGGATTGTACTGGCGGCTCGCCTCGGGATCATCGAGCGAGTAAGAAAGAGATGCCAGTTCATCCCAGACAGCCTGTGGAACCGGCCAACGCGCCCATTCGAGTGTCTGGGCAACCCGCTCCGGCTTGCTGACCCCGCAGATCGTCGAGGTGACCCGCTCGTCCCGCATCGAGAACTGCAGCGCCACGGCGCCCGGTGGAACACCGTGCTTTGAGCAGATGGCCTCGATCCGGCGGATCGGGTCCAGCACGTCGTCCGAGGCCTCCTGATAGACGTAGCGCCGGTACGAGTCAGAGCCCTTCGCCAAAACACCGCCTGCATAAGGCGCTGCGTTGAGAACGGCTATGCCCTTCGAATGCGCGTAGCTGATCATGGCCTCTGCATTGCGGTTGGCTAAAGTAAAGCGATTATGCGTGATCATCGCGTCGAAGTTCCAATCACGCAGAAGCGGCATCATGACATCGACCGGCCCTGCGGCAAGGCCGACCGCTTTCACAAGCCCCTCCTCCCTCATCCTGAACAACTCAGGAAGGGCTCCCTGCGCACCGGTGGCCACATCCAGCGAGTCAGCATGCTCCGGATCATGAAGATGAAGGAGATCGAGGCGGTCGAGGCCGAGTGCCCGGAGGCTCTCCTCGAGAGATCGCCGCGCCTGAGAGGCATCGAAGCGGTTGGTTTGCGGATCGCGATCGAGCTTGGTCGAGAGGACAAAACCTTCTGGCAATCCCCCGCGCTCACGGATGACGTCACCAATCCGTTCCTCGCTGCGCCCGAGGCCGTAGATGCGGGACGTATCGAGGAAATTTACCGGACCCGAGAAGATAGCACGTACGGTTTCCCGAGCTCGATCCTCGCTCACGTCATAGCCGTAGGTTCCAGGCATATCTCCCAAAGAGGATGTGCCGAAGCAGATCTTGGATACTGAGAGATCCGTGCGTCCGAGGGTGGTCTTCTCAATCGGGTCGGTGGACATCTGACAACTCCATTCACGTCCCCCGACAGTTTCGATCCGGATCCGGCGAGGAATAGGTTCAAGCCTATGGCGCCACCTCCAGGCAGGCAAGCGATGAGACGTCTGGAGCACCGCTTAGAGAGGGATAAACTCTGTTACACTGTTTATATCTGACCAGTGCGCCAGACGACATTTTCAGTTGCCTGCCTCTGATGATCATGAATATCATCCTTGCAAGAAAAGCCTTCGAGCTTTCAACCGGAT
Organism: Microvirga lupini; assembly: GCF_014191055.1. Lineage (GTDB taxonomy): Bacteria > Pseudomonadota > Alphaproteobacteria > Rhizobiales > Beijerinckiaceae > Microvirga > Microvirga lupini_A. The sequence continues at coordinate 365,387 of NZ_JACHWB010000004.1, read as the reverse complement.
CCGAAACCCGAAGGAGCCGCGCAGAATAGCTCCAGGGAACGGACATTACAGGGGCGCCGGGAGGATCAGATGCAGGTGCAGGACGAGGTCCTGTTGGCGTCCGCCGCGATTTGGGACCTGGATTGCCCAACGGCTTTCAACCGCACAGGCATTGCCGATCCTCATGCGGCCTCAGTTCTTTGTATGATCTCCCGGCCGAAAATCCGTGAGCTGCCGCGCGGGCAAATGGGGCGTTGCTCATGACGCCGCTTGTCACGATCAGGGATCTCGACAAGTCATTTCCCGGCGTGAAGGCTCTCAAGAAAGCGCATTTCGAACTTCTTCCAGGGGAGGTCCACGCCCTCATGGGAGAGAACGGCGCCGGCAAGTCGACCTTGATGAAGGTGCTCGCCGGGATCTATCAAAAAGATGCAGGCGACATTCTCATCGACGGCAAGTCCATCGATATTGCATCGCCACGAGTCGCGCAGGATCTCGGGATCAGCATCATCCATCAGGAACTGAACCTGATGAATGATCTCACGGCCGCACAGAACATCTTCATCGGCCGCGAGCCCAAGCGGGCCATGGGGCTTCTGCTCGACGAGGAGGCGCTGAACCAGGCTGCCGCCGATATTTTCGCGCGCATGCATCTGGTGCTGGACCCTCGCGCCGAGGTGGGCGAGCTCACGGTCGCCAAGCAGCAGATGGTCGAGATCGCCAAGGCCCTGTCCTTCAGGTCCAAGGTCTTGATCATGGACGAGCCCACGGCCGCCCTGAACAACGCGGAGATTGCGGAGCTGTTCAGCATCATCCGGCAGCTCAGAGCCGAGGGCGTCGGCATTGTCTACATTTCCCACAAGATGGACGAGCTGAAGGAAATCTCGGATCGTGTGACGGTCATGCGCGACGGAGAGTATGTGGGCACGGTTCCAACGGCGTCCACGACCGTCGATACGATCATCTCGATGATGGTCGGGCGCAGCCTGACCGAGACGAAAACGGATGTTCCCGACTTGTCGAGCCACGATGTGGTGCTCGAGGTCCGCAATTTGCGGCGAAGCAACGCGATTCAGGATGTCAGCTTCAAGCTGCGAAAGGGTGAGATTCTCGGCTTCGCCGGCTTGATGGGAGCTGGCCGAACGGAAGTGGCGAGGGCAATCTTCGGAGCCGATCCGCTCGACGGGGGGGACATCATCGTCAGGGGCCAGCTGGCGACGATCCGCTCGCCGAAAGATGCCGTGCGGCTTGGCATCGGCTACCTTTCTGAAGACCGGAAGCGCTTCGGACTGGCAACCAGCATGGATGTGGCTGCGAATATCGTCATGCCATGCCTGAGCAAGTTTCTCTCCTTGAACATGATCCTCAAGGCGCGGGCGATCCGCGAGACAGCGCGCTCCTACATCAAGCAGCTTCGGATCAAGACGCCTTCGGACGCCCAGGAGGTCCGTTTCCTCTCAGGCGGCAACCAGCAGAAGATCGTGATTGCGAAATGGCTCGCACGGGACTGCGAGATCCTGTTCTTCGACGAGCCGACCCGTGGCATCGATGTCGGCGCGAAGAACGAGATCTACAAACTCCTGAACACTCTTGCCGCTCAGGGCCGGGCCATCGTGATGATATCATCCGAACTGCCCGAGATCCTGCGCATGAGCCACCGGATCGCCGTGATGTGCGAGGGGCGGCTCACAGGTGAGCTTCCCGCCGAGGGAGCGACTCAGGAAGACATCATGCGTTTGGCAACACAGCGGCATAGCCTGACGACCGATAGCTCGAACCTGGCGCTTGAGGGATCACCCACATGACAACCATCGTAGAAAAGGACACGCAGTCCATCGTCAGGTCTACCGTGCTGAGTCAGGGGGCTTGGCAGAAGATCCTTGCCTTCGCAAGCCTGATTGCTCTGATGGCCGTTTTCAGCGTTGCGTCGGAAAATTTCCTGCAGAGCGATAACCTGATTGGCATCCTCCAGGCAACTGCCGTGAATGGGGTTCTCGCGGTGGCTGCGACCTTCGTCATTATCACGGGCGGAATCGATCTGTCTGTCGGCACCTTGATGACGTTCTGTGCCGTCATCGCAGGCGTATTCCTGACCTATTGGGGCCTTCCCATGCCCGTAGGCATCGTGGCGGCCATCGCTGCAGGCGCCCTCTGCGGTTCGGTCTCCGGCACTCTCATCGCCAAGATGAAGATCCCTCCCTTCATCGCGACCCTCGGCATGATGATGCTGCTGAAGGGTTTGGCCCTCGTGATCTCAGGAACCAGGCCGATCTACTTCAACGATACCCCGAACTTTTCCATGATCTCGCAGGAGTCCTTGATTGGAGCTATCCTGCCCTTCCTGCCGATTCCCAACGGCGTCCTGATCCTGTTCGTCGTTGCAATCGTCTCCAGCCTGGTCCTCACGCGCACGGCGTTCGGCCGCTATACCTTCGCCCTTGGATCCAACGAGGAGGCGGTACGACTCTCAGGTGTGAATACCGACTTCTGGAAGATCATGGTCTACACCGTTTCGGGCGGGATCTGCGGCATTGCCGGTCTCATCATCGCCTCGCGGCTGAACTCCGCCCAGCCTGCTCTCGGTCAAGGATATGAGCTCGATGCCATTGCGGCCGTGGTTATCGGTGGCACCTCCTTAAGCGGTGGGCGCGGCACCATTCTCGGTACGATCATCGGCGCATTGATCATCAGCGTGCTCACGAACGGTCTGCGCATTCTCTCGGTCGCCCAGGAATGGCAGACAGTCGTCACGGGAATCATCATCATTCTCGCTGTTTATGCCGACATCCTGCGCCGCAGGAGCTAACTCATCCTCACCTCTGGCGATCATGAAGGAGCAACCGCAACAGCAAACACCCATTCAGTACAATCCCCGACCCCGGACAAACGGGACCGACAACGAACGACATCCAGGAGGAACAGATGTGGAGCAGACGCAATCTGATCGGAGCCATCGGCATCGGAGCGCTCATCGGCTTTTCGGGTCCCGCCGCGGCCCAGGATATCTATATTCCCCTCGTCTCAAAAGGCTTCCAGCATCAGTTCTGGCAAGCGGTCAAGGCTGGAGCCGAGCAGGCTGCCAAAGAGCATAACGTGCGCATCACATTCGAAGGCCCGGACAGCGAGACCATGGTCGATAAGCAGATCGACATGCTCTCGGCTGCTCTCGCCAAGAACCCGAAGGCGATCGGCTTTGCGGCACTGGACAGCCAGGCAGCCATCCCGCTCCTGCGCAAGGCTCAATCCGCCAAGATCCCGGTTGTGGCGTTCGACTCTGGAGTCGACAGCGACATCCCGGTAACGACAGCGACCACGAACAATCTTGCGGCCGCAGCCCTGGCTGCCGACAAGATGGCTGAGCTGATCGGTGGGGAAGGCGATATCGCTCTCGTGGTGCATGACCAGACCAGCCGCACGGGCATCGACCGGCGCGATGGGTTCGTGAACCGAGTCAAGGAAAAGTACCCCAAGATCAAGATCGTGAGCGTTCAGTACGGCTCCGGCGATCATCTCAAATCGACGGAGATCACGAAGTCGATCCTCCAGGCGAACCCGCGCCTCAAAGGCATCTTCGGTGCCAATGAGGGCTCGGCCATCGGCGTGGTCAACGGCGCCAAGGAGATGAACCGCAAGATCGTCATCATCGGCTACGATTCCGGTAAGCAGCAGAAGCAGGCAATCCAGGATGGTCTCATGGCCGGAGCCATCACCCAGAACCCGGTCGGTATCGGCTACAAGACAGTTGAAGCTGCCGTGAAGGCTCTCAAAGGTGAAAAACTCGAAAAGGTGATCGACACCGGCTTCTTCTATTACGACAAATCTAATATGAGCGATCCAAAGATTGCAGCCGTTCTCTACGACTGAGCGCAGTTCTCGGGAGAGGGATCATTCCCTCTCCCTTGCTCTGCTGTAAAGCGATTCAGTCCTCAGTCGCCGGAATAGAGAATTCATATCTAAGAGTCAGCTCTTCGGAGGTCACACGTTTGACGATCCCGCGCATTGATTCTCACATGCATGTCTGGCGATTGTCGCGGGGCGACTACGGCTGGCTCACTCCTGACCTTGCCCCGATCTATCGCGATTTCACCATTGAAGATGTGCGATCATCCTGGGAACAGGCCGGCATCGATTACGCGATTCTTGTTCAGGCTGCGCCAACCTTGGAAGAGACCCGGTATCTTCTATCGGTTGCGGAGAGCGAACCAAAGGTCAAAGGAGTGGTCGGCTGGATCGACATGATGGCTCCTCATGCCATTGATGAACTGGAGCGACTAGCCTCCAGCAAGCTGCTCCGGGGCATCCGCCCCATGCTGCAGGACATTCCTGACGATGACTGGATGCTGAAAGCGGACTTGGCTCCCGTTTATCGGGCTCTCGTCGATCTTGGCCTCCGCTTCGACGCTCTTGTTCTTCCACGGCATCTTCCCAATCTTCTGCGGCTGATCGAACGGTACCCGGACATCAAAGTCGTCATCGACCATGGTGCTAAGCCGCCGATCGGAGGTGACTTAAGCTCCTGGCACAGGGATCTGGCACAATTGGCTGCTATTTCTCATGTGCACTGCAAGTTCTCAGGTCTAGTAACCGAGTGCAGAGAACGAACCTCGAAGGCTGCCCTTGAACCTGTCTGCCAGTCTCTTCTCGCTCTGTTTGGGCCAGAGCGCCTGATTTTCGGCAGCGATTGGCCGGTTTGCACCTTGCGCAGCACATACGTGCAATGGTGGCAGTGGGCGCAGGAACTCACCGCTCATTTGCCTCAGGATCAGAAGAACGCCCTGTTCGGAGGCACGGCTCAACACTTTTATGGATTATCCTGACGCCCGGAGCTTCAGGGATAACCAAAGAAGGTCAGAAGCGGAAAATCTCGCTTGTAGGACGTTTCAACGCAAAGGCTATCCTCGCGTCTAGCCTTTGTAGCCGAAATACCGCGGCAACCAGAGAACGACCTCCGGCACGAAGATCATCAGCAGCAGAGCTGCGATCAAGATCCCGATAAAAGCCCAGATCTCGCGGATGATATCCCGCAGCGGAATGCCTGTAAGTCCGCTCATGACGAACAGCAGCACGCCGTATGGAGGTGTGATGAGTCCAATCATGATGTTGACGACGATGACAACACCGAAATGGACGAGGTCGATACCAAGCGCCCTGGCCGCTGGCAGGAACAGCGGCACGATGACGAGCAGCAGTGTCGTGGCATCAAACAGGCAACCGAGTGCGAGGAACAGAAGGTTGACGAGCAACAGGAAGACAAGGGGAGAGACATTGAGGCCATCGAGGAGACGACCGACCTGCTCGGGGAGACGTTCCGAAGCCACTATATAGTTAAAAATCAAGGCCCCGGCGATGAGAAGAGCCACCACGCTGGTCGCCTTGCTCGACTCCACCAGAACCTTGAAACCTTCCTTCCACGAGAGCTCACGATAGAAGAACACGGCGAGCGCAAGTGCATAGGCTGCCGCAATCGCAGCCGCTTCCGTCGGCGTTGTCGCCCCACCATAGATACAGTAGAGCAGGATTACTGGCATGAGGAGCGCTGGAAACGCCCGATATGTCGTTCGTGGGAGCTCGCTCAGCGGGATCCCCTCCCCTCGGGGAAAGTTCCGCTTTCTGGCGACAAAACCCACAAGGCCCATCTGAGCCAACCCCATGATCAATCCAGGAATGACCCCGCCGAGAAACAGATACCCGACTGAGGTGTCAGACACGACCGCATAGATCACCATCGGGATCGATGGCGGAATAATCGGCCCGATAGTGGCCGAGGACGCGGCAACGGAGGCGGCGAATCCTGGCGGAATGCGTCCTTGCTTGATCATCATCTGCGTCACGAGCTTGCCGGGACCGGCCGCGTCGGCGATCGCCGAGCCAGACATGCCTGAAAAGATGATGCTGACCAGAATGTCGACTTGGGCGAGGCCACCCCGGAAGCGGCCCACAAGCGCCTGACAGAACATGAAGAGGCGATCGGATACTCCACTGGCGTTCATGATGTTGGCCGCCAAGATGAAGAGTGGGACCGCCAACAGCACAAATGAATCGTAAAGGCCATTGAGGATCTGTTCGCCAAACAGCCCAACATCGCGACCAGAGGCGATGAGGTACCCAATGGATGCCACGAACATTGCGAAGGCAACAGGCATCCCTAACAGGGCGAGGCCGAAGAAGGCCACGAGCGTGAGGATGAAGACAGCGCTCATGGTTCAAAGTCTCCGCTTGTCCGAAGTTCGTCCCGCCACGAGCGACTGAGAAGGCGCCAGACACGCAACAGAGCACTAACCGCCACTGCGATCACAAAGACGACAAAGATTGAATACAGGATATCGAACCGAAGCCCAATGACAGGACTCTTCTCGATCTTCATGAAAGTCACATAATCGATCGTCGCCGGGAGAGCTGCGATGAATGCAATGCCGATCAGCGCAGTTAAAACAAAGGCGAACACCCGCCGCCCTGCAAGGGGAAGAGCCAGGAAAAACATATCGAAAGTGATATGCTCCCGCTCCCGCAGCAAGAATGCCGCGCACCAGAACACGATCCAGATGTAAACGATCAGCACGAACTCCTGCGTCCAGGCCACTGGATCATTCAAGATGTAACGAGTGAAAACCTGGAGAAGGAACGCTCCGAACATCGCCATGAATAGAATGGCGGCGACCAGTTCAGCGAAGTAGCGCAGGCGGGAACGGAGGGCTTGCATGGGAGCTCACGGAAAGATGCTTGAGCGCGACTGGCCTTCGGCTGCCGCACTCACGGGAGCGATCGGATCGTTTTGGGCGGCTGCTTCGGAGGCTGCGGGGCCTCCGAAGCATCGTAGGCACGGTCGGGACGATCCGCTTACTTGATCGCGTTGACCCGATCGACCATTCCCTTCGGCCAAGCCTTCGACAGCTCGGATTCGAGATATGTCTTTTGCACCTGGGCGCGGAAAGCCTCGACATCGGGCTTGTAGACCTTCAAGCCCTGCGATTTGAAGAAGTCAGCCAGCTCCGTCTCTTCCTTGATCCGGTTCTCGTTGTTGAATCGAACGGCTGCCTTGGCGGCATTGGTCACAGCGGCCTTCTGCTTCTCATCGAGTTTCTTCCAAGTGGAGCCCGCCATCGACAAGAAGATGGCATCCACCAGATGATCCGTGAGTACAACCTGCTTTGTGACTTCATAGAACTTTGCCGCGCGAACGGTGGGGAGCGGATTGTCCTGGCCGTCGATCGCGCCAGTCTGCAGCGCCGTGTAGATCTCACCAAATGCAACCGGCAGCGGGTTGGCGCCGAGGGCCTTGCCGAGGAACAGCCAGGTGTCAGACCCGGGCATACGCAGCTTCACCCCTGCGAGATCGGCTGGAGTCTTGACCTCCTTTTCCGTCCTCAGGTTCAGCTGACGTGTTCCCAAATAGCCGACATCGAGAATCTTGATCCCCATCTTATCCTCGACGAGGCGGTACATCTCCTGGCCGACATCGCTCCCGAACACCTTCCTCTGATGATCGGGATCCCGCAGCAGGTAGCCGGCCGTGAAGATAGACCATTCCGGGATCTGCTTGGAGATGTCGAATGCCGAGATCATCGCCATCTCAAGGTTTCCACGCTGCATGGCTGCGGGCTCGGTGCCTTGCTTGAACAAGGTGCCGTTCAGGTGGATTTCCACATCGAACTGGCCAGGAGCGGTCTTCTCCAGTTCCTGCTTGAACACCGGGAGCATCTTGGCATGCCAGTCGGCCTCTACGGCAGGCGTCGAGATGCGAAGCTTGATCGGATCGGCGGCTTGGGCCGGGGCTAAAGCTGCGATGGCGGCGGTCGCGACTGTTCCAATGAACAGGCGGCGCGAGAGCGAAGCGAACATTGTTGTCCTCCCAAAGGTCATGACGGCTTCAGGGTGTTATCGGACTCACCCTTGTTTTCACATCCTGCACCGGCAATCCCACGCTTGTAAATATCTGACATCATACTAACATGTCAGAAATCAACGCAATGCTCCAGGAAACACTCGTCACCTGGATCAGAACAGGGATTATTGATGTGACTGTGTCTGCCGGCTGCTTCGGCCTCTCCGCCGCGATGACCACGCCTTTCCGCTCAAACGAGGCAGTTGACCTGTCCCGAATGGCGGAGCACGCGAAGTGGTGCCTTTCCAATGGATGCGCCAGCGTCACGGTCTTTGGCACGACAGGTGAAGGCGCCTCAATCGGGATATCAGGCAGAGAGCAGGTGTTGGGAGCACTCGCCGGCGCGGGAATTGCTGGTGAAAGTGTGGTATATTGCGTTGCAGCATCATCGGTGCACGAGGCCCTTGCGCAGGGTCGCATGGCGCTGGACTTCGGCTGCCGTGGTCTCCTGTTGACACCGCCCTTCTATTTCAAGGGCGTTTCGGATGAAGGGCTCTTCTCCTGGTTTTCATCCGTTCTGGAAAAGATGGGATCGGTTGCACGCGGGGTCATTCTCTACAACATCCCGTCAGTCACCCAGATCTCACTGTCCATTGAACTGATCGACCGGCTCAAGAAGCAGTTCCCCGGCATCATCACGGGTGTGAAGGATTCCTCAGGTGACTGGGAGTACACGCAGCGCCTCCTCGACAGACACCAAGATCTCGCGATCCTGATTGGAGACGAGCGCTACCTGGCAGAGGGCGTGCGAAGAGGCGGGCAAGGAGCCATCTCCGGCCTCGCTAATGTTTGTCCTGACTTTCTCCGACCGCTGGCGATGAACGGGCAAGGAGATGAACGAATTAGCAGGCTTGTCGACGAAGTATTGAAATATCCAGTTACACCCGCGGTGAAAGCGCTCGTCGCTCACCGAACGGGAGATGCAGCGTGGTTGAACGTCAGATCCCCATTCCTCCGGATATCGGCAGCAGACGCCGATCGTCTCGGCTCGATTTTTGATCATCTCTTCGCGGAACGAAAGTGAGCCTAGCGAGGCAAAGATGGGCGAGGTCGATTCAGGTGGAACTGGTCACAAGCTTCGGGAGAAGGCTTATGACCGATTTACGCACCATCTCCTGGCGAGAGACATCCGCCCCGGGCAATTCATCTCGCAGCGCCAGCTCGTTGAGCTGACGGGCCTAACCCTTGGGGCCATTCGGGAACTCATACCTAGACTTGAATCGGAAGGTCTCATCAAGACGGTCCCGCAGCGGGGCATGCAGGTTGCTCATGTGGACTTAAACTTGATTCGGGACGCGTTTCAGTTCCGGCTTTTTATGGAGAGTGCAGCGGTTGCAATCTTTACCGCCGAAGCAACAGCCTCGGCGCTCGCTCAGCTGAGGTATGAGCATGAGAGCATCCTGGCAGACTCTCGCGAAGGCGTCACGGCAGACCTCGTAGCACGAGCTCAAGCCGTCGACTGGAACCTGCACTGGACCATCATCGCCTCTCTCGGCAACGCCATCATAGCCGATGCCTACCGGGTGAACTCCATTAAGGTGCGTCTCATCCGGCAGGAGCAAACACTTCTGTCCGAGGCTCTGGTCACGCCTGTCATGCAGGAGCACTTGGCAATCATAGACGCAATAGAAACGCGCGATCCGCTGCGAGCTGTTGCAGCCATGGAAGCTCATATCAACAGCGCGCGAAACAGAGCTCTTGGTCTTCGTTGAGCAGGCTTATTGAGCCGCTCCTAACCTTAGACATGACGCTTTGCTCTAATGTAGCAGCGACAGACAGTGCTCCATTCGCGGCGACTTGAACTGAGGTTCAGGGAAGTTGCGATTGCTCCAGCCTAAACCGACTTCTGAAGAATAAAATTCAACTATAAGCTTTTCAGATCAGTTACTTACTCATCCGTCAGCTCCTCTTCTATTAGGCGCTGCTTCGACGTGACACGCCACGAGCGTCTGCTGTTCGCCTTCAACTGATAAAAGCGTATCTCTTAGGGGGTAGACAAGTCAAATATTCCGCCCAGTTACTTTGGAAGCGTGAAGGCGCTGATGGGCCGGTGCATGATGTGCCGGTAAAAGATTAGTAGCTGCAGAACGGCCTAACCGTAATCTGCGCACAGTCATGAGAGAGGAACCCTACGATGCCGAATCCGAGCCAAACCAGCGATCAATGGTGGGTCAACGATCAGACGCCAGATAACCCTTATGGCAAGAGCGAGGACTACGAGTCCTTTCTCGACTATCTTGGAGCATTGCGCCGTACCCTGACGCCAGAGATCGCCGCGGGAACGCTCAGGATCAACGTTTACGAGCTTAACGACCATCCAGACTACAAGGCTGCCGCTATCGGCGCCCTACAGATGTGGTCATCTGTCACTCCCCTGAAATTCGAGATCGTTGACGATGCACCATACAATGCCGCGACGGACTGGATGGAGGTTGTCAGCCCGGAACTCGGCGAAGAGGACGATGGCAGCGCCTATTCAAGCAATCGGTATGTCAGCATCGGTCAGCGCTTCCACGACACGGAGCCCAACAAGACAGATATCGGCGGTTATGTCTTCGATTCCTTCATCCATGAATTTGGCCATGAATTTGGCCTGAACCATCCCGGTCTCTACAATTACAGTGGTCCCGGCGGTGTGCAGATCAACTATCTGAACAATGCAACCTGGACTTACGACCGCCAGCAATACAGCGTCATGTCCTATTTCGACGGGATCGATGTGGGCGAAACCAGCCGCTGGTCCGCGGCAACACCGCTCATGGCCGACGTTGAGGCCGTCATTCGTCGCTTTTTCTCGACCGTCGATGCAAACGGAGTGCGCACCTATCAGCACATCGACCTCAACACAGGCGATAACGTTTACGGCTTCGGCAGCACACAATATGGCTACCGCTTAACCTCCTCCGGCATGCAACACGATATCGGGTTCCTGATTCATGACACCGGAGGAACCGACACGATCGACTTCTCCGGTTCGACGGCGGGTACGATCCTTGATTTGCGCGCCGGCCAGTTCTCCAGTGTCAACGGCCATAGCAACAATGTATCTATTTTCGCCGGGCATAACGCGGATGCAACCGATTATTACGTCGAGAACGGCATCGGCAGCAGGCATGATGACATCCTGATCGGCAACGACGGCGCAAACATACTGGACGGCCGCGGCGGCGCAGACCGTATGGCCGGCAACGGCGGTGACGACATCTATTTCGTTGATTCGCTGGACGACATCGTTCGTGAGGAAGCCAACGGTGGTAACGACACGATCATCATCCTCGCCAGGAACTTGAAAATCAGGAAAGTCGCCAACGTCGAAAACATCATCTACGCCGACGCGTCGACGCTTCAGCCCGGCGACGACGGCGAGAGCCCGCCCATCGTTGGCGACAATACCAGGACCAGCATCATCTTCGGCGACAACGGCAACAACACGCTTGACGGCGGTGCCGGGGATGACACGGTCTTCGGACAGGGGGGTGACGATCTGATCATCGGCGGCCGCGACTCGCTCGCAAGCCGCGACATCAATAACACGATCGACGTCGAGGATCTTGAAGACCAGACGGAGAGCGACGACGGTAACGACGCGCTCTACGGTGGCGGCGGCAACGACGTCATTCTTGGCGGCCAGGGCAACGACATTCTCGACGGTGGCGACGGCAATGATACGCTGAGCGGACAGGACGGAATTGACGTCTTCAGAGGCGGCGCAGGAATCGACACAGTCGATTTCAGCAGGGAGAGCCCTTTCCAGCTGCTCGTCAACCTCGCCACGAACGTCGCCAGCGGCGGCACCGCTTCGGGTGACACGTTCTACAGCATCGAGAACCTGATTGGTTCGGATGACCGTATCGACCGCTTCATCGGCACCTCCGCGGCCAATCATTTCTGGGGCCGCGGCGGCGGGGACTACTTCAACGGCGGCGGCGGCAATGACATCCTCGACGGTGGCAACGACGGCGACATCCTGTATGGCGAGGCCGGGAACGACACGATCATTGGCGGCGCCGGCCAAGACTACCTGGATGGTGGTTCGGGCACCGACACGGTCGTCTATGCAGGCAGCTCTGGCGGTGTGACGATCGATCTTGCCCGCGGCACGGCCATCGGTGGCGATGGTGATGGCCCTGTGCAAATCGTCGGCCGGGGCACGACCATTCGGCATGACATTCTCGCCGGCTTCGAAAATGCCGTGGGCTCATCTCATGATGACCACCTCATCGGCAATGCCAAGGCCAACGAGCTCTCCGGCGGCGCCGGCAATGACACCCTGACCGGCGGTGCTGGCGCGGACAGGTTGAATGGAGGCGCCGGCAGCGACACGGCAGACTATGCGAACGCGACGAGCGGCGTTAGGCTCTCCCTTGCCGGAGGCAGGTCAGGCGGAGACAAGTATGTCTCCATCGAGAACCTTGCAGGTTCGGGATTCAAGGACCGCTTGACCGGCAACAGCGCAGACAATGTGTTGACCGGCCAGGGCGGGAACGACACGATCGACGGGGGGCGCGGCGATGACACCCTGCTGGGCGATTTCGCCTATCAGGGCGATGCGCCGCCACGCCCAGGCATGGGAACCGGCTACGCCACGCTGGGACCAGACGCGACGAATAACTCGATTGCAACTGCGTTCGACATCTCCAACAATTTCTCCCTGACCAGCGACCCTGACATCTTCGACTCGACCACGATTCTTCATACGACCGTCAACGCCACCGGAAACGGCGGGGGCGGATTTTACAAGATCGATCTGGCGGCTGGTACGGTCATTACGATCGACATTGACGGAATTGCCGATCCGGATGTCCACGACAGCTGGGTCAGACTGCTCGACAGCAACGGCAACATCGTCGCTCAAAACGACGATGGCGGCGGCGACCCTGGCTCGACGAGCAACCGGGATTCAAGCACGGTCTTCGTTGTCCAGGAGACGGGAACCTACTACATCGTGGAAGGCAGCTGGTCAGAGGCAGCACCGGGCGACGGTTGGGCGGAGGCAGTGCCGACAGGCTCGACATATGAGTTGAACGTATCGGTCGAGTTTCCTCCTGAACCGGCTCGGCCAGGCGTTGCGGGGTCCGATAGACTCAACGGCGGCACCGGCGACGATTTGCTCGATGGCGGACTGGGGGCCGACATCCTCACCGGCGGCGCGGGAGAGGACTCATTCCGCTTCTCGACGGCTCTTGGGAACGGCAATGTCGACTGGATCAAGGACTTCAAGGTCGCAGATGACACCATCCTTCTGGACAACCTCATCTTTACCAGTCTGGGGAGTGATGGCGCTCTCGCCCTAGGGGCGTTCCACAAGAGTGCAGCGGGCGTTGCTCATGACGCCAGCGACCGCATCATCTACGATACCGACAGCGGATCCTTGTCGTATGATGCCGATGGTACAGGGCAAGCCGCAGCCATTCAGTTTGCTCGGGTGAGCACAAAACTGAATCTCTCGGCAGCTGACTTCATCATCATCTAACTTGACCCCAGGTGGGGCGCCTTCAGGCGCCCCACCTCATACGGCAGTTGCAGTAGGCTGCACCTTTCGAATTGCAGGCTGAGCAGAGATGTCACCAAAGTTTTGATCTTACGGAGCGATCATGGAGAGTGTGATGAAGCGCATGGCCAACCGCCGCACAATACTGCTCACTGCCGGAGTTGGGGCTGTCGCCGCGGCCGCGGGAGCGGTCGCCGCGCAACCGGAGGACATTCGCGGCGCAGTCACGTTCGAGGGCGGCGCTGCTGTCCCAAAAGGCCATCTTGAAATTTATCTTGAGGACCCTGCCATTCGGGATAATGCGCGGCGTCGTTCCGCGGCAACCCGTATCACAAGCGATGGTGCATCAAAGGCGGTAGCATTTTCCTTGTCACCGCCCGCAAGCCCGGCTGCTTCGCAGACGCTTCGGATCGTTGCGCGTTTGGAGCGTGCGGATGGTTGGCTGATGGCACGGGGCAGCGCGCAGGTCGAGGCGGGTTCTCCTGTCAATATAGTTCTTAACGCAGTTATGTATTAAGGTCTAAAACCTTGGATGATAACAGGCATCCGCCAACAACGGTCAGAGCGGCACGAATACGCCCGGCAGTAGACCTGAGGGTTGTCTGAACAGTCGGAATTGGCAGTATCGGCAATCCTACCGACAAGATCAATGTCGGCAGACGGCCAGTACCTCTCCCCTCAGGCCGCTTGCTGACTGGCTGATCCGGTCGGAACAGCCATCGTGCAGCACACTCCTTCACGCTCGAACCTGACGTCCAGTTCGCCTGCGAGTTCCTGGATGATCGTCTGCCGCAGGAGGCGCGAGCCAAACCCGGAACTTGGCTGACCGTCGATCTGGGGGCCGCCTCGCTCGCACCAATCGATGGTGAGGATGGCCTCATCGCCTGCTTGATTGAGCTTCCAATCCACCTGCACCTGACCGGGCGCAAGAGACAGGGCTCCGTGCTTGACGGCGTTGGTGGCGAGTTCGTGAATGGCCATACCCAGCACCACGGCGGATTTTGGAGAAAGCTGTATCTCAGGGCCGTGGAGCTGAATGCGCAAGGGAGCCGTTGCGTAGGGTTGGAGCTCTGTTTCGAGAATCGTCCTGAGGGAGGCTCCTTCCCAGTGTGTCTCGTTGAGGAGGTTGTGCGTGCGTGAGAGCGCCAGCAGACGTTCCTGAAACCGCTGCTGCGCCACCTGCGGTGGCACTCCATGACGCGCAGCCTGCCAGGCCAGCGACTGCACCGTTGCAAGCGTGTTCTTCACCCGATGATTCAGCTCGTCGATCAGCAGCCTCTGGCGCCGGTCCGCCTCCCGGCGTTCCGTGATGTCCTCGACCACTCGTACGGCATAGAGGAAGTCTCCTCCGGCATCGCGGACAGCCGTGCTGGTCACGCGGGCCCATCCGCTGCTGCCGCCCTTGCGGCGGAACTTGCTGTCGGTCGTATAGGTGTCGAGCTCGCCTGCGACCTGCCGCCTGAACAGGTCCAGGTCCTGTTCGAGAGTCGAGGAATCGGCCGCGTGGCCGAAGTGCAGGCCGAGCAGCTCCTCATAGGCATGGCCGGTCAGCCTGCAGCGGGCCTCGTTGACAGACACGAACCGCCCATCCCTGTCCACCTCGGCGATGCCCACGGCTGCGTTGTTCTGCGTGGCTCGCAGGCGAGCCTCGCTTTGAGCCAGCGCGGCCTCCCGGGCGCGCAACTCTGCCGAGGCACCTGTCAGGGCCTCACCGACGCGATCGATTTCCATCAGTCCGATTGGTTCTGCAGTGAGCGGCTCGCCACGGCCGAGACGCTGCGCCAGGCTGACCAATCCCTGGACCGAACCGGCGATGCGCTGCCCAAACCCACGGGCGAGGAGAAAGGAAAGCACGAGCAAGCCCGTCCCGAGCCCGAACATGGTCCAGAGGGAGCGGCGCAGCGGGGCCTGAACGATCTCGGTGGGAACGCCCACGAAGGTCGTCCAGCTCGATAGCGCGGAGCGGGCATAGGCTCCGAGAACCTCAGTTCCTTCGAGATTGCGGCCCTCCCAGGTGCCATCGGTATCGCGCGCCGCCTGGAGAAACTCGTCAGGTGCAGGCGTCCCAATGAAATTTTCGTGCAGGCGAGACCGGGCCACGACGCGATCTGCCCTATCGATGATCGTTGCGACCCACTGGCCGGGAAGTCCCTCGGCCTGTAGAACATCGGCAATCCGCCGGGGCTCGACCGCCATGGACAGCACATGGGTGACGGTGTCGTCCCTGAGAACAGGCACTCTGATGCTGATGATCGGCCGGCCGGCGGCTGCACCGGTGAAGAGATCCTGGACCACGGGACGCTTCGTTGCGATCACCTGCTGGTCGATCGGGAGGTTGGCCCCCTTCGGCAAAGGCGAGCCCCAGGGCAGCCGCGTGTTGGCGACCTGCTGGCCCGTGGTGTCACGGACCACGATGGCATAGTCATCCGGCTTCTCCCGCGACCAGGATTGAAGGGTGATCTGGGCCTGGCGCTGGAACGCCTCGAAGTTGCCATCGAGCAGAGTGGAGGAGGTTGCAAGGGCCTGAGCGGCGGCCTGAATCCCCACCAGTTCACGGTCAACCGAGGCCATGATGCGCTGGGCAGTGCCGAGGGCCTCCTCCTCATAATGATGGCGTTCCGCACTTGCATAGCGCCACAGCAGGATAGCCGCGAAGATAAGGCCCGGCAGCACGAGGGCCGCGCCGAAAGCCATCAAGCACTGGCGAATGGTATAGCTTCGTGATGAGACCATGCGAACTAAATACCGCTTCCTCGAGGCAAGTCGAGAGACTTGCCTCGACGTTCTTCATACCCAAGCGGATGTCAGGAGAACATTGAATGCGCCCCTGAGGTGCTGTTCACTGCCGCAGGAATGCCCCGCATCCCGAACGCACAGGCAGCTAGGAACCATGCCCCGTTTTTCGGCCAATCTCGGATTTCTCTTCTCGGATCGTCCTGAGATCGAGCGGATCGCCGCTGCTGCCTCCTATGGCTTCAAGGCGGTCGAGATGCATTGGCCGTACCAGGTGCCCGCGCATGACATGCGCCAGGCGCTGACAGCCCACGACCTGACCATGCTCGGCTTGAACATGCCTGTCGGGGATGCCGCAGGCGACTTCGGCCTGGGTGCCGTACCGGGACGGGAGAGGGAGTTCGAGCAGGCTCTGGATCTGGCCCTGTCCTATGGCAGGGCGATCCGGGCCTCGGCGATCCACTGTCTTGCCGGGATTGTCTCTCCCAATGATCAGGCGGATGCCGAGCACACCTTCGTCGCCAATCTGCAATTGGCCGCCGATAAGACCGGTCAGGCAGGCATGACGGTTCTGATCGAGCCGATGAATCATCGCGACAGGCCGGGGTATTTTCTTCAGACTGTGGAGCAGGCTTCCGCCATCATCGAACACGCGGGCCGCCGCAATATCAAGCTGATGTTCGACTGCTACCACGTGCAGATCACACAGGGCGACCTGATCACGCGATTGCGCGCTCACCTGGATCTCATCGGCCACGTGCAGATCGCTGCCGTCCCGAGCCGCGGCGAACCGGATGAGGGCGAGGTGAACTACCGAGAAATTTTCCGAACGCTCGACAGCCTAGGGTACGAAGGCTGGGTCGGTGCCGAGTATAGGCCGCGGGGCCGCACGGAGGACGGACTGGGTTGGCTTACCAACCTATAGGGCGGCGAAGCGGAAGCTCCTCATGCCTCTGCTGCAACGAAATCGTCCCGCATCGGCGTGAAGACATCAAGGAGAACACCGGCTTCGATAGCCACCGCTCCATGCACGGCATTCGGGGGGACAAGGAAGCTGTCGCCCTGCCGCAGCCGTTCGGTGCGGCCGTCGATGGTGATGTCGAAGACACCCTGCTCGACGAGACTGCACTGGACATGCGGATGCGAATGGGCAGCGCCGACGGCGCCTGATTCAAAAGCCACGCGGACCATCATCACGCCCGTATCGTAGGTCAGCACCTTGCGGCGGATGCCCTCGCCTGCCGCGTCCCAGTCAATGTCACGGTCAAAAGCGAAGGCTGAACCTTTGCGAGTCATGATCGTCTCCGAAATGGTTTATCGGGCAAGCCATCCGCCGTCGACGGGCAGAACGATGCCATGAATGTAATCTGCTGCGGTCGAAGCGAGAAATACGGCAGCGCCACCGAGATCCGCCGGGTCGCCCCAGCGTCCCGCCGGAATCCGCCCAAGGATCTCGCTGCTGCGCTTCGGATCATTGCGCAGGGCCTCGGTGTTGTTGGTGACGAAGTAGCCCGGCGCGATGGCGTTGACGTTGATGCCCTTCGATGCCCATTCGCAGGCCAAGAGCCGCGTGAGGCCCGCAAGGCCACTCTTGCTCGCCGTGTAGGAGGGGATCCGGATCCCACCCTGGAAGGACAGGAGCGAGGCAATGTTGATGATCTTACCGCCCCTCTCGTCAGCGATCATCGTGCGCGCCACTGCCTGAGACAGGAAAAAGGTCGATTTCAGGTTGACGTTCATCACGTCGTCCCAGTCCTTCTCCGTGAACTCGATGGCATCGGCCCGCCGGATGATACCGGCATTGTTGACTAGGATGTCGATCCGCCCACTAAGGGTACTGGCCTCCGTGACGATGCGCTCAATCGGGTCGAGGGAGGACAGGTCCGCCTGCACGCTGTGGAACGCGGCGCCGGCCTCGCGACACAGGCGCTCCGTCTCGTCCATGTTTGAGCGGCCTACCGCCACGATGGCAGCGCCAGCCTGGGCCAGCGCCACCGCAATGCCCTGACCGAGGCCCGTATTGGCCCCGGTGACGAGAGCGGTCTTGCCCGTGAGATCGAAGGAGAACGTCATCGCCATGTCCTCAGCGCAGAGCGTCCATGGGCACCATGTCCATGTCGGTGAAGTCCTGATTGTCGCCGCCCATGGCCCAGACGAAGGTGTAGTTGCTGGTGCCGACACCGGAATGGATCGACCAGCCA
This sequence comes from Microvirga lupini, assembly GCF_014191055.1. GTDB lineage: Bacteria > Pseudomonadota > Alphaproteobacteria > Rhizobiales > Beijerinckiaceae > Microvirga > Microvirga lupini_A. The sequence goes on along the minus strand of NZ_JACHWB010000004.1, from coordinate 347,101 downwards.
GGCGAGAGAATCGCCTGCTCGTTCGACACCACGAGATGCTTGGTCTCGGCGGGCTCGCCCATGAAGTGGAACACGCGGGTGTCAGGCTGCATGTCGAAATAGACATAGACTTCGGAGCGCCGGTCGTGGACGTGAGCCGGCATGGTATTCCACATGCTGCCCGGCTTGAGCTGCGTCATGCCGAGAACGAGTTGCGCCGAACGGCAGACTTCCGGGTGGATCATCTGGAAGATCGTGCGGACATTGCCGTTCGCCGCGTCGCCGAGATCCACGCGACGGGCGCGGTCGAGGCCGATCTTCACCGTCTCGAAGCGCGCATGCGCCGGGGTGCTGACGAGATAGAACTTCGCTGGGTTTGCGGCGTCGAGGCTCTCGAAGCGCACGTCCTTGGTGCCCATAGCGATATAAAGGGCATCGCGGGGGCCGAGATCATGAACGGTTCCATCCGTATGGACGCGCCCCGCGCCACCGAGATTCACGACGCCGAGTTCGCGCCGGTCGAGGAAGTTGGGAGATCCGATCTGCTTGTGCGATTCCAGCTTGATGGGACCAGATGTCGGTGTTGCTCCTCCGACCACTAGGCGGTCGATATGGCTGTAGGTCAGCTTCACCTCACCCGGCACGAACAGTGTCTCGATCAAGAAGTGACGGCGCAGTTCGGCGGAACTGAAATGGCGCACGGCCTCGGGATGGCATACCTGCCGGATTTCGATGGTCATCATTGCCTCTTTCAGTGAATGGTTCAGCGGAACAGGGCCGGCAGCCAGAGCGACAGCCCGGGAATATAGGTGACGAGGAGCAGCACCAGGACGCTCGCGCCGAGGAACGGCCAGATGGTCTTCATGGCTTCGCCGATGGAGATCTTGCCCACCGCGCAGCCGACGAAGAGAACGGAGCCGACCGGCGGCGTGTTGAGCCCGATGCCGGCGTTGAGGATCAGGATCACGCCGAAATGCACCGGGTCGATGCCGAAGGCCTTGATCACGGGCAGGAAGATCGGCGTGCAGATGATGATCATCGGGGCCATGTCCATGAAGGTGCCGAGCACCAGCAGGATGACGTTGATCAGCAGCAGGACGACGATCGGATTGTCCGATATGGTCTTCATCAGGGATATCGTCGCCTGCGGCACCTGCAGGAAGGCCATGAGCCAGCCGAAGGCGCTGGCGGTGCCGATGACGAGGAGAACCATCGCGGTGGTACGCACAGCACCGAGGGTCGCCTCGACGAAATTCTCCCAGTTCATCTCGCGATAGACGAGAAGCGTCACAAGCAGGGCGTACACTACCGCGATGCACGAACTCTCCGTGGCGGTAAAGACACCGGAACGCACGCCACCGAAGATGATGAAGATCAGCAGGATGCCCGGAACGGCGGAGACGAAGAAGTAGGCCAGCATCCGCAGGCCGGGGAACGGATCGGCGGGATAGCCGCGGCGAACGGCCACGACATAGGCCGTGATCATCAGGGCGGCCGCCAGCAGGAATCCGGGAAGGACGCCGGCCGTGAAGAGATCCGCCACCGAGATCGTGCCGCCGGCTGCGATGGAGTAGATGATCATGTTGTGTGACGGCGGAATCAGAAGCGCGATGATAGCGGCATTCACCGTCACGTTGACGCTGTAATCCTTGGCGTATCCGCGCTTTTCCATCTGCGGAATCATGATACCGCCAATGGCCGAAGCATCCGCGATGGCCGAACCGGAGATGCCGCCGAAGAGGGTCGATGCAACCACGTTGACTTGGCCCAACCCGCCGCGCAGATGGCCGACGAAGCCGGCGGCCAGTCGGATCAGGCGGTCGGCGATGCCGCCTCGCATCATGAGGTCTCCGGCATAGATGAAGAACGGGATCGCCATCATGGCGAAGGCGTTCATGCCGGAATTAATCTGCTGGAACACAACGACGGGCGGCAAATCCATGTAGAGAATGGTCGCGAGCGACGCAATGCCGAGGCAGAATGCAACTGGCGTGCCGATGAGAAGCAGCAGCGTGAAGACGCCGAACAGAACCCACATCTCCATGGTGTCAATCCTTCACGGCAACAAGATGAGGCTCGTCCACCCGCACCAGGGGTACGTCTTCTCCCAAAGACAGGAGGCGAACGAATTTTTCCAATGAGAAAAGGGCGATCAGAGCACCGCCGAAGGCGAGAGGCACATAGTCGAAACCTTGAGGGATCGGTAATCCTGGCATGGCCGCCGACCAGGTCTCCACGGCAAGCTCGGTGCCGTACCAGGCCATGGCGACACCGAAGGCCATCACCAGCACCTCGGTGACGCCGAGCATGATGCGCCGCAGTCCCTGAGGAGCATAGTGAAGAGCGATTTCAAAACCGAGATGATTGCCCTCCCGCACCCCGACGGCAGAGCCGAGCAGAATGAACCAGCTCATCAGCAGGAGGGAGGCCGGCTCGGTCCAGCTCGGCGACTGGTTCAGCACATATCGTCCGAACACCTGCCATCCGACGAAGACCGTCATCAAAACGAGCCCGACCCCGGAAATCCAAAGCGCCGCACGATTGATGACGGCAAGAGTTCGGGACAGCGCGGCAAGACCATCGCGCATCGATCAAAATCTCCAGCGGAAAAGAGAGCCGGCCGAAGCCGGCCCAGGTTGGCTCAGGAGGACCGAACTCAGTTCATCGCCTGGATGCGGGAGACGAGGTCCTTCACCTTCGCGTCCTTGGCGTACTTCTCGTAGACAGGCTTCATCGCATCGATGAAGGGCTGCTTGTCCACATCGTTGATCTGGCTGCCGCTCGCCCGGATCTTCTTCTCGGCATCCTTCTCGCGGGCTTCCCAGAGTTCGCGCATCTTAGCCACTGATTCCTTGGCGGTTTCACGCACCGCCTTCTGGTCCTCGGGCGAGAGCTTGTCGAAGCTCTTCTTCGACATCACCAGCACCTCAGGCGACATGGAATGCTGAGTCAGAGAATAATACTTCGCCACCTCGAAATGACGGAAGGAATCGTAGCTCGGCCAGTTGTTCTCGGCTCCATCGACCACGCCGGTTTGAAGCGCGGAATAGACCTCGCCTGGAGGCATCGGGGTCGCATTGGCGCCGAGCGCGTTGACCATGTCGAGGAAGAGGTCGGACTGGATCACCCGAACCTTCATACCCTTCAGGTCGGCCGGCGTGTTGATGGCACGCTTGGAGTTGTAGAAGGACCGGGCGCCCGAGTCGTAAAAGGCCAGCGCCACGAGGCCGTGAGGTTCGAACGCCTTCAAGATCTGATCGCCAATCGGGCCGTCCATGGTCTTGCGCATATGGTCGACGGACCGGAAGATGAAGGGCAGCGAGGGCACCAGAGTCTCAGGGATAAGATTGTTGAACGGACCCATATTGATCCTATTCAGGTCGATGACGCCGAAACGGGTCTGCTCGATCGTGTCTTTTTCCTGGCCCAGCTGGGCGGAATGGAAAACCTGAACCTTGTACCGGCCGTTGGTTTTCTTCTCCAGCAGGGAGCCGAAATACTTGACGGCCTCGACAGTTGGGTATCCATCGGGATGGATGTCGGCCGAGCGCAGTGTTGTCTGGGCGCTGGCTGTGCCAGCCATCATGACGGCACACAGCCCGAGCGCAGCAGCGGCGAATGTCCTTTTTGTCAGCATTCTCTTCCTCCTTAGGCTTCCTCTGATGTCCTATTGTTTCAGATCTGCCCCTTCCGGACCGATCATTGTCTTTCCAAAGAGCCCTTGCCCAAGATCCCTGGCGACTTGGCAGAAACCCGACGGCCGTCTTTCGCGGCTTACTTGGTCGACGATTGTATGGTAGTATACACTAATATATGACGCAACCCGCCAAAAGAATGAGATCCGATGTGAACAGCCCCTTCCCCACCGGTCATGGCTCTGCGGCCCAGCGCATTGAGAACGAGCTGCGTCGCCTGATCATTGCTCTCGAGCTTCCGCCGGGCAGCCGGCTCTCCGAGCAGGATATTGCCGAGCGCCATGGTGTTTCCCGTCAGCCTGTCCGTGAGGCCCTGATTGGGCTAGCCAGGACCCGGCTCGTGGAAATCCAGCCCCAGCGCGGCACGACGGTGGTGAAGATCTCGGTCCGGAAGATGATGGAATCGCGCTTCGTCCGCGAAGCGATCGAGACGGCCGTGGTGCGCCGGGCCTGCTCATCGTTCGACATGCAGAGCCGGGAAAGGATCAGCGACCTTCTGGAACTCCAGGAGCAGGCCGCCCGCCGGGACGACCACGCGGCGTTCCAGCGCTATGACGAGCTCTTCCATATTGCCCTTGCGGAAGGCGCCGGCTGTCCCCTGGCATGGGAGGCGGTTCAGGACATCAAGGCGCATATGGATCGGGTGTGCCAGCTCACCTTGCCCGGCCCTGAGGCGATGCTGCCCCTGATCGACCAGCATCGCGCCATCATGGCGGCGATCGACGCCCGCGACGAGGATGCGGCAGCAGAAGCGATGCGCCGACACCTCACGGAGATTCTGCGAGCCCTGCCGCGAGTCGAGGCGGAGCACCCGGAACTCTTCAGCGCGTGAAGGCATCTACGGGAGAGGCTATGGCCTGGATGTGGAGATCAGGAGCAGAAGACCGATTTCGGGCATGTGATAGTGCGGTCTCCGTCGGAAACCGTAAGATCCCGTCAGCATAACACTCCCGTTGGAGCGCTGAGCCACCCGATTTGTAAGACGATCTATCCGAGGAGCTTGTCGATGGTGATCGGATAGTCGCGGATCCGCTTGCCCGTGGCATGAAAGATCGCGTTTCCGATTGCCGCGGCCGTGCCGACAATGCCGATCTCACCCAGCCCCTTGATCCCCATGGGATTGAGCTTGTCATCGTGCTCGGAGACGAAGATCACGTCGATGTCGTGGATGTCAGCGTTCACGGGCACGTGGTATTCGGCCAGATTGTGGTTCATGAACCGTCCTAGGTTGTGATCGAGCATGGATTCCTCCTCCAGAGCCATGCCGATCCCAAACACGATGCCACCGATAATCTGGCTGCGCGCGGTCTTCGGGTTGAGGATGGTGCCGGCGGCCACCGCGCTGACGATCCTGGTCACCCGGATGATACCGAGCTCCTCGTCCACCTTCACCTCGGCGAAGACAGCGGAATGCGAATAGCCGGAATAGCGCATGCTGGTCATCATGCCCGGGCTCGCTTTCTCCTCCGCCTCGACCTTGTCGACGCCGCGCGCGCGCATGATGTCGGTGAATGAGACGCCTGTCTCCGGATCGTTCGTCAGCACGATCCGCCCATCCGCGAAGCTGACATGCTCAAGGCTCGCGTTCGCCAGCGGCGAGGCGTCCATCTCGCGGGCATATTTGAACAGCGACTCGCGCACTGTCTGGCAGGCGATCTGCACCGCCGTTCCCGCCGAGGCCGCCGTCCATGAGCCGCCTTCCACAGGAGACTTCGGCAGGCTCGAGTCGCCTATCCGGGTGGTGACCCTCTCCATGGGAAGGCCCATGATGTCGGCGGCAATCTGCGTCAGGATCGTGTAGGTTCCCGTGCCGATATCCGCGGTTGCGCACGAGACCTCCAGATGGCCGTCAGCGCTCAGCACCGCGCGGGCGGCCGTCTTCTGCATGATGGCTTCCCACACGCCCGTCGCCATGCCCCAGCCGACGAGTTCCCGACCGTCACGCATGGAGCGCGGCTCCGGATTGCGTTGGGCCCAGCCGAAGCGCTCCGCGCCGAGCTGGTAGCAGGCCCTGAGCTCCTTGCTGCTGAAATCCCGCTTGTTGGCTTCGTCCACTTCGGCATAGTTTCTCAGCCGCAGTTCGACCGGATCGATGCCGGTCGCATAGGCGAGTTCGTCCATGGCCGTCTCGATGGCCGTGACGCCCGTGGCTGCGCCAGGGGCGCGCATATCGATGGGCGTGGCAGTGTCGACCTGCGCCAGCCTGTAGGTCAGCTTGACGTTGTCGCAATGGTAGAGAAGATTCGACCAGTTGACGACAACCTCCTGGTAATCCTCGAAGGTTGATGTCGTCTGGATGGCGTCGTGCATGATGGACTGGAGCATGCCATCGGGATTCGCACCAAGGGAGACAGTCTGGATCGCCTGCGGCCTGTAGCCGAAGGTGAACATCTGGTCGCGGGTCAGCACCACCCGGACCGAGCGCTTGAGCTCCAGGGCTGCCATGACGGCAAGGAAGAGCTGATATTGCGGGCGCAACCCCGATCCGAAGGCACCGCCGATGAACGGCGATACGACGCGCACCTGATCGCTGGAGAGACCGAAGACGCTCGACACATAGCTCTGGCTGTTCTGCGGCCCTTGCGTCTTCTCATGAATGGTGAGCGTGCCATCCTGCTCATAGATGACCGTGGAGGCATGCGTCTCCATTGGGTTGTGGTGCTCAATGGCGATCCGGTACTCGGCATGGACCTTGACGGGAGCCTGCGTGAAGGCCTCCTCGGCATCACCACGCGGGCTTGGCGGCGCCTTGACGCCGGACCGCTTCTTCGGCGGCACGTAAGCCTCACTCCGCTTGATGTCGAGATCCGTCATATGGGTGTCGGTCTCGTACGCGATCCGCACGAGGGAAGCCGCATGGGCCGCAATCTCGTATTCGTCCGCCACGACGAGAGCGATGGGCTGGCCGCTATAGACCACCTGATCGTCATAGAGCGGCCGGAACGGAGAGCCGGGAGGAGCGGTCTCGTCGCGGTAATTGCGATCGAGCCAAGCAGTGCCGGAGCGATTCTCATGCGTGAACACCTGAACCACGCCCGGTATGGCCAAAGCAGACGAGATATCGATCGAGGCGATCCGCCCCTTGGCGATCGCGCTCGAGATGACGATCCCGTAGGCAAGGTCCGGCGCATCAAACTCCGCCGCATAGCGCGCTTCGCCCGTGACCTTGGCGCGCCCATCGACCCGGTTCTGCGGAGAGCCAACGTAACCCTGAGCTTTCAGCATACGCTTCGTCCTTACCTGATCCGCTTGTCGGTCTGGGATTGCGGCGTTCCCGCAGCGGCCTGAGAGAGCGCGCGAACGATTCCGCGCCGGGCCAGATCGATCTTGAAGGCATTGTCCTGAAAGCCTTTCGCATCCCGCAGAATGTGATCGGCGACAGCCGCGAACCGCTCAGTGCTGGCAGGATGACCGCGCAGCATGGCCTCGGCCGCCGGATCGCGCCACGGCTTGTGGGCGACGCCGCCGAGGGCGATGCGTGCCTCGACGATGGTGCCCGCATCCATACGGAGCGCAGCCGCGACAGAGACCAGCGCGAAGGCATAGGACAGGCGGTCGCGCAGTTTCAGGTAGGTGTGATGCTCCACGAAATCTTCTGGCGGGAGCTCGACGGCCGTGATGATCTCCCCAGGCCGCAGGGTGGTGTCGATCTCCGGCCTGTCTCCCGGCAGGCGATGGAACTCGGACATCGGGATGGCGCGCTCGCCGTCAGGCCCGGCGATATGGATGATGGCTTCCAGGGCGGCGAGAGCCACACACATGTCGGAGGGATGCGTCGCGATGCAGTGCTCGCTCGTGCCCAGGATCGCGTGAATGCGATTGCGCCCGAAGGTTGCCGGACACCCCGTGCCGGGCTCGCGCTTGTTGCAGGGCGTGCCTGTGTCATAGAAATAATAGCACCGGGTGCGCTGAAGAAGATTGCCGCCGGTCGTCGCCGCATTGCGCAGCTGTGGCGAGGCGCCGGCGAGGATTGCGCTGGCGAGGAGCGGATAGCGGCTCTGGACGCGTGGGTCGTGGGCCACCTCATCATTGGTCGTCATGGCGCCAAGGCGCAGCTCGCCGCTCTTGGTATCCTCGATGGTGTTCAGGGGGAGGCGCGTGATGTCGATGAGACGGGTCGGGCGCTCCACATTGTACTTCATCAGGTCGACGAGATTCGTGCCGCCGGCGATGAAGCGGGCTGATGAGTCCGCAGAGGCCGCCTTCACGGCCTCCTCGATGCTGCCGGCCCGCATGTAGGAAAAGCGGTTCATCGCCCAGCCTCCTGGTTCGAGCCCAGGACCTGCTCGATGGCATCGACGATGTTGGTATAGGCGCCGCACCGGCAGATGTTGCCGCTCATCCATTCGCGGATCTCGTCCCGCGTGCGCGCCCTGCCCTCCTGGATGAGCGTGACGCCGGAGCAGATCTGGCCCGGCGTGCAATAGCCGCACTGGAACGCGTCATGATCGATGAAGGCTTGCTGAAGGGGATGCAGCGCTCCATCCGAGGCGATTCCCTCGATGGTCGTGATGCTCGCGCCGTCTTTCATCACGGCCAAAGCCATGCAGGAATTGATCCGCTTGCCGTCGGCGATCACCGTGCAGGCGCCGCATTGGCCGTGGTCGCAGCCCTTCTTGGTTCCCGTCAGGTGCAGATGATCGCGCAGAAGATCGAGAAGGACGGTCCAGGGCAGGACTTCAATCGTCCTGGTTTCGCCGTTGACTATCAAGGTGATCGGGATCTTTTCGAGCGCGGGCGATGAATAGTTCTGGCTTGCACTCAATCGAGACCTCCCTCGGCGCGACAGAGACCGGTCGCCCTTAACGGAGAGCGATCAGGCTGAGGTGAAACAACCGCCGACAGGACATCGATACAGCAGCCACACGGATGCATCGTTCGGCAGTGAACGTGATCCAACGGCCCAGATCGACCTGGGTTCCGGCAAGCTTCACCGGGTGGCAAGTGACCGGGGGTTTATCAGCATTGGTCTGTCATGGATTGGGAACGCAAGGGACAGCTGTGCTTTCCCAAGGAAGCCGTCCACGAATGGAGGTCCCATGTCCGACACGCCAAAGCCTTCCGACCAGCCGCCCGATGTCCCGGGTCCGTTGCCCGAGCTGCCCTCGTTGGACCCGCTTGAACCTGCGGAGAACGACGCGCCCTCAGGCGAGCCGCTCCCTCCTGGGGATGTGCCTATTGTGCAGCCAGGCACCCAATGAGACAGCTTCGGCAGGGTGAAGCCAGTTAAGGCGCCGCCCTGCCCGCTGATCGTCAGGACCAGTGCGTCCGGGATGCGTCGGCTTGCAGATCGTCGATCGTCTGGATGGTGTCCGCCGTCGGCTGGTCGAAAGCGGTCATTGTATCCGAACCGGTCGAGGATTGATCGCTGTCGATCTGCTCCGTCCATGAGGCAGTCGCAGCGTGAGCCATCTCGGCCTCTTCATCGGCCATCAGGAGAATGATGTCCGACCCGGCGCCATTCTGCGACGGCTCCAAGCTCTGCCCCTCTGGGGCAGCAGGCTCCGCCGCGTCGACCACCACATCCACGGATTGCTGCATCGAGGCGGCACCCTCGCTGTCGAACAGCACGACACCGATGCTGCGGGTGCCGGCGGCCAGACCCGAGTGATCGCCGCTCTCGAGCATCAGGGATTGCAGCACGGTAGCGTAGGTTTCGGGCGAGGCATGGCCGCTGAGGGTCAGCGTGCGCGTCTCGCCGGCATAGGCTCCCCCGACCAGCTCGATGCCGGTGTTGCCGATCATCGTGTGGCCGTTTTCATTGTGCAGGGTGTAGCCCTCAAGATCGAGCCTGTCGCCTGTCTGCGCTCCGGAGAGCGTGATCACGGCGCCGCGGAGCTGTGTGCTATCGATATCCTCCGCGTGAGCAATGCCGATGGCATCCGCCTGGTGGTCACCGGCCTCCGCGTGACCTGCAGCGGTCAGAGTCAGCTCGGGCGCATCGTTGACCGGATTGACCGTCACGGTGAAGGGTTTGCTGCTTGTGGCGATGTTCGCATTCCCAGCTTCGGTGCTGGTGGCCTGGATCGTCAGGCTCAGCGCGCCGCTCCAATCCGTCGGGGGCGTCAGCTTCAGGCCAGGCAGATCTGCGGCTGGCACACGCCATTCGCCTCCGTCGCGCACGGCCGTGGGGGCAGACAGGGTGAAGCCGTCCGGAATGCCGAGAATGCTGACCACCATGGTCTCGGAGCCATCAGTGTCGACGAGGGCTGCGGAGAGATCGAGCGGAATCGCCGTGTCCTCCTGACCTGTCACATTCTTCGCGTCGATGCGCGGTGCATCGGCCACAGCCTCAACCTCCACCTTCAGTGTGGCTTCGGTTGTAGCGGTATCACCATTTGCGCTCTCTCGTGCGGTTGCGCGCAGGGTGAGGGTGAGGGTGCCGGCGAAGTCGTGCGGCGGCGTGAGGGTCAGATGCGCCAGATCGGCCACCGGAACGCTCCAGCTCCCGTCCGTCTGGCGGGTGCCATGCGACAGAACCGCTCCCGACGGCACATCGAGGATGCTCACCGAGAGCAGCTCGGAGCCGTCGGTGTCGACCAGAGCGGCCGCGAGGTCGAGCCGGATGGCGCTGTCCTCCTGGCCGGTCACGTCCCTGGCGCTCACCTGCGGGGCATCGGCCACCGCCGTGACGGTGACCGCGTGCACGCCCGTCACCTGTCGGCTGACGCTGGTGCCGTTGCCGGTGTCGATCAGCATCGCCGTGACGGTCAGGCTGAAGTCCGCATCCGAATGGGCCGCCGGATGCACGGCCACCCGCCCGGCCTGCAGGTCAGCGGTGGAGACCTCCCAGGTGCCGGAGGCAAGCTCCCGACCATGGCTCAGGCGGGCGCCGGCCGGCAGCCCCGACACCTGCGCGAACTCACCCCAGGTCTCCGACGGATCCGGTGTGGCAAAGGCCGGCCGGATCACGATCGCCGTGTCCTCCTGGCCTGAACTCGCGCCCGTGATCGTGCCGGCATCCGCCACCGGATCGACCCCCACCGTGAAGCTGGCCGAGGTGCTGGCCCGCGCGCCGTTGCTGCCCTCGGTGGCGATGGCCGTCAGGGTCAGGGTGTAGCGGCCGGAGAAGTGGGCTGGGGGATGCAAGGCAAGACCTGCCAGATCGGCTGGCAGGAGCTTCCAGGTGCCGTCCGGCTGGCGCATCCCGGCGCTCAGGCTGGCATCGCCCGGCACGCCGCTGAGCACGAAGCTGAGGCTCTCCGAGCCGTCGCGGTCGACGAGCGCGCCGCCCAGGCCGGCCAGGCTCACCGGCGTGTCCTCGGCCCCGCGGGCGTCCATCACCGTCACCACAGGGGCATCCGCCACCGCCTCCACCTGCACCCGGAAGCGGCTCTCCACCGTGGTGCTGCTGCCGCCCTGGCCCTCCTGGGCGGTGACGCGCAGGATCAGGTCGATGCGGCCGGAGAAGTTCTGGGGCGGGGTGAGGGAGAGCTGGGCGAGATCGCCGGCCGGCACGCTCCAGGCGCCGTCCGGCTGGCGGGTGCCGTGGGAGAGCACCGCGCCATCGGGCACGCCCAGGATCAGCACCGTGAGCGCCTCCGAGCCGTCCCGGTCCACCAGCGCCGCCGCCAGGTCCAGACGAATGCCGCTGTCCTCCAGACCAGAAACATCACGCGACCCGACCACTGGCACATCAGCCACCGCCTCGATGTCGACCTTCAGCGTGGCCTCGGTGGTGGCGACTTTGCCGTTGGAGGTTTCGCGGGCATGGGCAAGCACGGAGAGATTAGCAGTGCCGCTCCAGTTCGCCGGAGGAATCAGACTAAGGTTTGTCAGCTGGCCGGGCGTGAGCGTCCAGGTTCCGTCGCCGTTGTTCAGGCCGGCCGAGAGGCGGGCTCCCTCCGGCAGGTTGCCGATCACGACCGAGAGCACCTCGGAGCCGTCGGTGTCCACCAAGGCGGCGGAGATATTGAGCGGAACGGTCGTGTCTTCCTGGCCCAACGTATTCGCGACTGTCAGGGTTGGTGCGTCCTCCACAGCCTCAAGCCTGATCGAGACATTCTGAGAGGTAGTGTGCGTATGTCCGTTGCTCGCTTCCCGCGTGGTTGCGGTGACCGTCAGCTTCAGGTCGCCGATCCAGTTGGCCGGCGGGATCACGCACACGCCGTCGAGATGAGCAGGATCGACCGTCCAGGTGCCGTCGCCATTGTCGGTGACGCCCGGCCCGGCGATTCGCCCATCAGGCTCCAGTTTTGAGATGGTTACCGACGTGACGGTCTCACTGCCGTCGCTGTCGCGGGGGCTGATCTTCAGATCGAGCGGGATCTCGACATCCTCAGCTCCCGTAGCAGGAGCCACAGCAATCGATGCGCCGTCGGCCACCGCCTCGAGTGTGACGTTCAACGTGGCAGGCGTGGTCGCTTCCGAGCCCGTTCTCTCCGTCGCGATGGCGGTGACCTTCAGGGAGATCGTGCCGGCGAAGTTGGCCGGGGGAATCAACTCCAGCCCGGCAAGCTGATCGGACCACAACACCCAGGATCCGGTCTTGGGATCGCGCACGCCGGCCGACAGCCGCGCTCCCGCAGGCACGTTGTCGATGCGGATTCCCAAGGTTTCGGAGCCGTTATCCGTATTGAGCGTTCTGGCGCTGATCGACAGAGCGACCCGGTTGTCCTCCAAGGCCGGCGTGCTCGAAACGATGAGCTCGGGAGCTTGGGCGACTGGGGCTGTGGGCGGAACGCCGCCAGGATCTCCCCCGGATCCATCACCCGGATCTCCGCCGCCCGAGGGAGGTGTAACCGTCACCGTGACGGATTGAGTGCGGATGGTATGGTCGCCTTCACGTTCGGTGACGACTACCGATACATCGAGTTCGATTGCGCTGTTGTCGTTAGCCTTCGGGCGAATGGCAAGAGAGGGAAGATTCTCGACCGGTACGAGCCAGACGCCATCACCGGCCGGAATTCCGTGCGAGAGCGATGCTCCCTTAGGGACACCCCGCACCCAGATCGTCAGCGACTCGGATCCGTCCGTATCGGTGGGAAGGGCGGCAATACGCAGCGCGATCCAACCGGTGCTTCCGCTTGTGCTGTCGTGTCCGGTGCCGGTTGACGGCTGTGTTGTGAACGTCGGATCGTCGGCATCGCCGCGCGGATCCACCACCATGTGCCCGCTGATTTCCTTCGTGACCGTCCTGCTTCCATCCGTATCCTGAATCGTCATGCGGACGGTCAGGGTCTCCTCTACGTCGCTGTTGCGAGGCATCGTCAGGGTGACGCCAGCCATATTCTCCGCGGCGATCCGGTAGAAGCCATCGGAATCGGCCGTAACGATGCTGTTGTCGGCCAGACGCAGCACCGCGCCGGCAGGGATCCCGCCGATGACGATGTCACCAACAATCTTCTCCGATCCGTCGCGGTCTCGCAGGCCCGGATCGAAGTTGAGCTTGATGGGCGCGTCTTCCGTGCCGCTCATCGTACCCCAGTCTGCGGAGCTGCCGTCGAGCCCCCCCACCGCAGGGGCATCCACCACCGCTCCGACATGGACCGGGAAGGTGATGCGGGTGGAGGCCTGATCACCGCCGTCCTTCTCCTGTGTGACGGCCGTAACGGTCAGATTGATGGTACCGGCGAAATCTGCCGGGGGCCGCAACGTCACGATCTTGGCTTCATCGGCCGTAAGCGACCATGTGCCTGGACCACGATAGGTTCCGACGGACAGAAGCGCGCCGTTCGGAATCCCTGAGATGACAAAGCTCAGCAACTCGGATCCGTCATTGTCCGGCAGGGTCGCGGTCAGATGGAGGGGAATATCGCTGTCTTCGGAACCGCTGGCACTTGTGACGTCGAAGATGGGCGCATCGGCGTCGGCACGCACCGTCACCACAAGTTCCTTCGGCGCGCTTCTTTCCGTGCTGCCGTTCGGCTCCGCCGAGATGGCGAAGACCTTCAGGTGCATATCCTTATCGGAATGGGGTGGCGGCGTGATGGTCAGGCTGCCGACCACGCCGGCCGGCACGCTGAAGCTGTCATCGGCGTTTCTCGCGAGAACGAGACCGCCTGCACGAACAATCGCCCCTTCCGGGACGTCCTCCAGCCGGTATGAGACGATGGATTCTGAGTTGTCGATATCGGTGGCCCGTGCAGTCAGATGAAGCGGGATGGCCGTATCCTCGTCGCCATAGGCCCGGCTGACGCTCAGTTCGGGAGCGTCGGCAACCGCGTCCACCTGGACCTCGAACGGAACGGTGATGGAGCTCTCCGAGCCTCCACGGATCTCCTTGGATGTCACCTGCATGCTGAGGGCAATGGATCCCGAGAAATCCTGCGGCGGCGTGAAGGTCAGATCGGCCAAATCGGACGGTTTGACGCTCCAGCTACCGTCGGACAGGCGCTCGCCGGGAATCAGGACGGCGCCATCCGGAACCCCCAGGATGATGATCGACAGCGTCTCCGAACCATCGAGATCCGTCAGTTTTGCGGATAAGTCGAGCGGGATTGCAGTATCCTCGTCGCCCTTTACATCATGAGCCGTGACGGTTGGTGCGTCCGCGACCGCGTTCACAGTCACAGCATGGGTTGCGGTGACAATGCGGCTGACGCTAATGCCATTGCCGCTGTCCGTCTGGGTCACGGTAAAGGTCAGTGTAAAATCGTCGTCGCTGTTCGGCGGCGGCTTGATCGTCACCCGCTTGTGGATCAGATCGTCCGTCTTGACCTGCCAGACACCCGGCGAGATTTCCTTCGTTCCGCTGCCGCCGTTCAGCGTTGCGCCTAAAGGCACTCCGGTGACTTCAGTAAGAGTCGACCACTTCTCCGAGCTGTCGTTGTCGTCCAGCTTGAAGTCCGGCTTTAGGGTAATGCTCGTATCCTCTAAGCCTGAGCTGCTGCCGCTGATGGTGGCTTTGTCGAGAACGGGATCGATCCCGACAGTGAAAGTGGCCGAGGTGGAGGCTGTGGGATGATTGTCGCGGGTTTCCGTGGCAATGGCGGTGAGCTTGAGGGACAGGCTTCCTGAGAAATTCGCAGGCGGATTGAGAGTGAGGCCCGTGAGTTGGGCCGGCGTGAGCTTCCAGGTACCGTCGGCCTGCTTCGTGCCTGCACTCAGGTTGGCTGTGCCCGGCACACCGCTGAGCACGAAGCTTAGGGTCTCCGATCCATCCAGGTCGCGCAGCGCACCGCCCAATCCCGTGAGGCTGATGGGCGTGTCCTCAACACCATGGGCATCGGCCACCGTGACGGTCGGCGCGTCGGCCACGGCGGTAACCGTTACCGTGTATGTGCCCGTCACGTCCTGGCTCACGGTCTTGCCGTTGCCGGCATCCGTGATCGTTGTCCGGATCGTCAGCGTGACATCCTGGTCCGAGTTCTCGGCCGGATGCAACAGCACACGTCCTGCCTGGAGGTCGGCGGTCGCTACCTGCCACACGCCCGACGACAGCTCCGTTCCATGGCTCAACCGAGCACCGGACGGCACGCCGGATACCTGGCTGAACTCGCCCCAAGTCTCCGAGCCGTCCTTGTCATTCGAACTGAAGGCCGGCTTCAGTGCGATCCCCGTGTCTTCCAATCCGGATGTCGTGCCGCCAATCGTAGCATGGTCCAGCACCGGATTGATCCCGACGGTGAAGCTGGCAGAGGTGCGGGCCTGCGAGTTGTTGCTCCCTTCCGTCGCCACAGCCGTCAGAGTGAGATTGTAGCTGCCGGAGAAATTGGATGGTGGTGTCAGCGTCAAACCCGCCAACTCGGCGTGGGTGATCCGCCAGGTTCCATCCGGCTGGCGGGTGCCGGCACTCAGGGTAGCATCACCCGGTACGCCGCTGAGCACGAAGATGAGGCCCTCCGAGCCATCGCGGTCGACAAGCGCACCGCCGAGTCCGGCAAGGATCACGGGCATGTCCTCCGATCCGGATGCATCCGCCACCGTCACGACAGGTGCGTCCGCCACAGCCTCGACCTGCACGCGCAACGCGCCATGAGTCGTTGCCGTCGAGCCGTTCGAACTGCGCGATATGGCTTCGACTGTCAGATTGATTGTGCCGGAATAGTGCTCCGCCGGGCGGAGGGAGAGATCATCAAGTTCCGAAGGCGTCAGGAGCCAGCTTCCATCGACTTGGCGTGTGCCATGCGACAGTGATGCATCTGCCGGAACACCCTGGATACGGATCGAAAGCACCTCAGAGCCATCCGTATCCGTCAGGCTTGCCGAAAGGTCGAGCGCGATGGACGTATCTTCGAGACCCGAGGCGTCACGGGTGGTCAGAAGCGGTGTGTCGGAGACATCCGTGACCGTGACATGGAATGGACGATCCGTAGTGGCTGTGGTGCCGTTCGAACTCTCGCGTGCGGTTGCGCGCAAGGTGAGGGTGAGGGTGCCGGCGAAGTCGTGCGGCGGCGTGAGGGTCAGATGCGCCAGATCGGCCACCGGAACGCTCCAGCTCCCGTCCGTCTGGCGGGTGCCATGCGACAGAACCGCTCCCGACGGCACATCGAGGATGCTCACCGAGAGCAGCTCGGAGCCGTCGGTGTCGATCAGAGCGGCCGTGAGGTCGAGCCGGATGGCGCTGTCCTCCTGGCCGGTCACGTCCCTGGCGCTCACCTGCGGGGCATCGGCCACCGCCGTGACGGTGACCGCATGCACGCCCGTCACCTGTCGGCTGACGCTGGTGCCGTTGCCGGTGTCGATCAGCGTCGCCGTGACGGTCAGGCTGAAGTCCGCATCCGAATGGGCCGCCGGATGCACGGCCACCCGCCCGGCCTGCAGGTCAGCGGTGGAGACCTCCCAGGTGCCGGAGGCAAGCTCCCGACCATGGCTCAGACGGGCGCCGGCCGGCAGCCCCGACACTTGGCTGAACTCGCCCCAGGTCTCCGACGGATCCGGCGTGGCAAAGGCCGGCCGGATCACGATCGCCGTGTCCTCCTGGCCCGTGCTCGCGCCCGTGATCGTGCCGGCATCCGCCACCGGATCGACCCCCACCGTGAAGCTGGCCGAGGTGCTGGCCCGCACGCCGTTGCTGCCCTCGGTGGCGATGGCCGTCAGAGTGAGCGTGTAGCGGCCCGAGAAGTGGGCTGGGGGATGAAGGACAAGACCTGCCAGATCGGCTGGCAGGAGCTTCCAGGTGCCGTCCGGCTGGCGCACCCCGGCGCTCAGGGTGGCATCGCCCGGCACCCCGCTGAGCACGAAGCTGAGGCTCTCCGAGCCGTCGCGGTCGACGAGCGCGCCGCCCAGGCCGGCCAGGCTCACCGGCGTGTCCTCGGCCCCGCGGGCGTCCATCACCGTCACCACAGGGGCATCCGCCACCGCCTCCACCTGCACCCGGAAGCGGCTCTCCACCGTGGTGCTGCTGCCGCCCTGGCCCTCCTGGGCGGTGACGCGCAGGGTCAGGTCGATGCGGCCGGAGAAGTTCTGGGGCGGGGTGAGGGAGAGCTGGGCGAGATCGGCGGCCGGCACGCTCCAGGCGCCGTCCGGCTGGCGGGTGCCGTGCGAGAGCACCGCGCCATCGGGCACGCCCAGGATCAGCACCGTGAGCGTCTCCGAGCCGTCCCGGTCCACCAGCGCCGCCGCCAAGTCCAGACGAATAGCCGTATCTTCCTCACCCGCAGCATCGCGTGCAATGACTGCAGGAGGATCAGCGATGATGTCGATGGGCTCCTGCGGATCCGGCCTCACGGTGGTGGGCGGCGTTGGGACGACAGGATTGTCGGACGTGTCGGAGAAGACTGGAGGCGTCACCCGAGCCGATGAGTTGTCCGACTCATTCGCGAGGTAGCTTGAAGAGGATCGTGCAAAGTTGCCCCTCGGGCCGATCAGTGGTGTTGGCGCAGCCAACGGCAGATCGGCACCGGATGGCACCTCATCCAAATTGATGGCAGGCTTGGCTGGCGGCGTGAGGTCAAGCGGCTTGAGCGACTCATCCTGTGGCGCCGGCGCCAGGTTCCATGCAAGTGGGCCGATCTCATGAGCCCCGACGGCGATGGAGCCGGACGGCCCGCCTCTCACCATCCCGAACGCCGCAACCGCCTCCGTTCCGCCCACCAGATTTCCGGCGGCGCCCCCGTCTCCCATAGGAAGGCTTCGTTGAACCGCCCGCAGGGCGCGCAGAGCCCCCTCGTCAACCACGCTGGCGTCGAACGGGATGGTCGGATCGGGTTGCTGGCTCATGCGATCAGCGTCCTCAACGCTCGTGGAATGATGCCGCCATGGCGGAGTAGATCGGCTTCAGCAGGTACTGCAGCACCGTCTTGTTGCCGGTCGTGATGTCGGCCTGCACCGTCATGCCAGGCACGAGTTGTGCCTTGCCGGGATCGCGACCCACATGCTGCTGCTTGAGCGCGACCCGCACCCGGTAGTGCGGTTGCCGCTGCTCGTCGAGGAACGTGCCGGCCGAGACCCGCTCGACGATGCCCTCCACGGCGCCATAGCGTGCGTAGTCGAAGGCCTGCACCTTGACGTGCACGGATTGGCCGACCTCGATGAACCCGATGTCGCGCGGCATGATCCGCACATCCGCCACGAGCGGCGCATCCTGCGGCATCACCTCCGCGATCAATCCGCCGGGCGGGAGAACGGTGCCGGGACGGTGAACGGCCAGCCCGCGCAGAACGCCGGGAGCCGGTGCGCGCAGCAGCGTCCGTTCCGCACGATCCTCCAGCTTGCGCACGGCTTCCGCCGTTTCGGCGATGTCCAGCGCCACGCGGGCGGCCTCCTGCCGGGCCTCGTCCACAGCGGCCGACTGCATCTCTGAAATGCGGGCCTCGGCCTCGGCCAGACTGCGCAGGGCCGTGGCATGCTGGCCGTTCAGCCGCTCATGTTCGGCTTTCGCGCTCATCAGCAGGCGCTGCGCCTCCAGAACGGCGAGCCGCGTGGTCAGTCCATTGCGGGCGAGTTCCTCGCGGATGCCGAGCTCCTTGGAATGCAGCGCCATCTGCTCCTGCACGGCAGAGATCTGCCCCGCGAGAGTTGCCAGTTCGCTGCGCCGCTGCGCCACCTGTTCGTGAAGCACCGCGATCCGATCGCTCAAAGATCTCAGACGCGCATCGAGCGCCGCGCGCTGGGGCGCAACGAAGAGGGAGGTGGTCAGGGACGGTATCGCACCGCCCTCCCCGCTCGCATCTGCGACGGCAATGCTCGCGGTTCCTTCGCGACCGCGCAATTCCGCTGTCAGGATGTTGCCCTCGGCCGCTGCCGTCAGGCGCTGGGATTGCAACTGAAGCGACTCGAGGCGCAGCCGCGCCTGAGAGAGTTCGGCTTGAGCCGCCGCATCGTTCATGCGCAGCAAGGGCTGGCCGAGTTCGACCACGTCGCCTTCGTTGACCAGCACCTCCGTGACGATGCCGCCTTCGAAATGCTGAACAGGCGCCGGTGCGACCATTGGGGCGAGATCACCGACGCCGATGGCCACCTCGGGCACATGGGTGAGGGCAGCCCAGGCGAGCGTTGTCGCCACCAGTAAGCCGGTGCCGAGAATGACGGCGCGCTCCAAGCCGTAGATGCGCAGCTCCTCCAGCGCGAGCACATGGCTGTCGGGGCGCGGCTGACGGCTGGCGCGGGGCAGAGGTGCCATCATGTGCTGATGGGCGGCCAATGGCAGGCTTTCGGCCTCGGGGGCGGGTGTCGCGGCGGTGCTCATCAACCAACTCTGGGGCTGCTAGCGGCGGAAAGTTTTGCGAAGGCTGCGTTCGCCAGCGGCACGCCCACGGGTGTGCGTGTCGGACGTGGCCCGGAGGGAGCTGGCTGATCCACCTCCTCCACCTGCCCGTCACGCAGGCGCAGGACGCGGTCGGCGAGCCGGATGTGGCTCGGCCTGTGCGTTGCCATGAGGATCGTGCAGCGTCCCCTGCGGGAGGCGATGACATCGGTGAAAGCCTTGGCGCAGGCGTCGTCGAGCCCGGCAACGGGCTCGTCGAGAAGCAGGATGGGCGCCTCGCGCAGCAACGCGCTGGCGAGCGCGATGCGCTGCAGGATGCTGCGGGGCAGACGGCCGCTGTGATTGTCGCCGACCCGCGTGTCGAAGCCGCGCGGCAGCGCCTCGATCGCCTCCAGCACGCCGGCTTCGGCGGCGGCGGCGCGCAATTGCGCATCGGAGGCGCTGGGACGGGCGAGGCGCAGGTTCTGGGCGATCGTGCCGTAGAGCAATCCGGGCGATTGCGGCACCCAGCCGATGCTCCGGCGGAGAACGGCCGGATTGAAGGAGCGCACGTCATGCCCGTCGATCCGCACGAGGCCACCCTGTGGCCGATAGAGACCTGCGGTCAGCAGCAGCAGGGTCGACTTGCCCGTGCCCTCCGCACCGGTCACGGCCACCACCTGACCGGGCTGAATGCCGAAGCTGGCGCCAGCCAGGACAGGCTCGGATTGCGGCAGATAGCGCAGGGTCACGCGGTGGAACACGATGGCGCCCTGCTCCGGTGGCGCCATGCGTGCCTCGAGCGGCGGAGGCCGCTCCGTCTCAAGAGCCATCAATCCGTCCACCTGCCGGATCGACGCCTGGGTCTGCTCCCAACGCGAGAGCATCACGAAGCATGTCTGCATCGGGCCCAAGACTCGCCAGATCAGCATCATGCCGGCGATCAGCGCGCCTGCGGTCATCGCGCCGGATAGAACCGAGAGCACGCCCAGGACCACCGCTGCCAGACCCGACAAGGTGACGAGCGCCTGGCTTGTGGCGAGAACCGATCCTGTCAAGGCGCTCACCCGTGCCGAAGCCGTGGCTGCGGCTGCTGCGGCTGCGGCATAGCGGTCGATCCAGCGTTCCTCGGCTCCTCCGAGCTTCAGCGTGCGCACCGTTTCCAGAGCCTCGACGGCCAGAGCCTCGCGCGCCTGGTTGGCGCGAGCGGCCTGATCGATGGCAAGCCGCATGGGTGCGCGGGAGATCCAGAACAGAAGCACGAAACCGACGGCCGTGCCCACCGGCACGAGTGCGATCCATCCGCCGAGCACCACCATCAGCACCACGACCAGGATCGTGAACGGCAAGTCCAAAAGCGCTACGGCGAAACTGCCGGTGAGGAACTCGCGGATGGCCGCGAAGTCGCGAAGACGTGACATCTGGGACGCGGTGCCGGCCCGCTCCACGAGCGCTGTGGGCAGGGACAGCAACTGCGTGAAGACAGCGCTTGGGACCAGCCGGTCCAAACGCTCCGCGATGCGCAGAAGCGCGCGCTGCCGGATGACACGGAAAAGGATCTCCAGCACAACCGCAGCGGCGACGCCCATGATGAGCATGGGCAGCGTTTCCGGGCTGTAGCCGGCAACCACGGTATCGAAGACCGCCATGGTGAAGATCGGAACCGCAAGCCCGAGCACAGCCATCAGCCCGCTGATCGCGAGCAAGGGCGGCAGAGATCCCCGAAACCGCCGCGCGATGCTGCTGAACCAGTTCTGACGGGACGCTCCGACATTCGCCTCGGCGCTCAGGATCAAGGTTCCGCGCAGCTCCTCCGGCGCACAGGGCCTCGCATCACCCGTGGCACCGTCGAACACCAGAACCTGTCCGGCCTCGTCGCGGTAGACGACGACCGCAGCCTTTCCAGGCGGCAGCAGGATGGCCGGCAGGCACCGCAGGTCGAGACCTCCCCGCTTGAGGCCCTGCATCCGGGTCGGGTAGCCGAGAACGGCCAGCGTGTTGCGCAGATCCGTGAGATCGATGTCGGGTTTGGCGTGCGGAAGGGCCGCGAGGAGATCGTCCGCGCTGCCCGACCACTCCATCAGCCACAGCCAAACCGGCAGGCAGCGAGCCAAATCGGACGGAGGCAGAAGATCCTCCGACACATGCACCGGGGCCCGAGGGCAGCAATCCGTCACGAGGCTCATGACACGCTCTCCAGGGATCCGTCGCGGATCGCGAACACCCGATCGGCGATGCCGAGGGTCGAGGGACGGTGCGTGACGATGATGACCGTGACCTCACCGCGCAGCGCGGATAGCAGCTGAGCAAGCCGCGCGTCGCTGTCGCCATCGATCTGGGATGTGATGTCGTCGAGCAGCAGGATGCGCGGCTCCTCAACGAGGGCACGCACCACGCCGATGCGCTGGGCAGCCCCGCGCGGCAGGGGTGTGGCCGCAACGCCGACAGGGGTATGCCAATCGCCCGGCAATCCACTGGCCACCTGATCCAGGCCCAATTTCGTCGCCAGGCGCAGAGCCGCCGTCTCCCTGTGGGGCTGATGCATCGTGAGGTTTTGCAGGAGCGTGCCGCGCACCAGAGCCGGATCGGGCGGCACCAACGCGACCAGCCGCCGCGCCGGTCCCATCTCGACCTGCGTGAGATCCTGTCCGTCGATCGCGACCCGGCCTTCGGTCGGCTGCAGATCGCCCGCGATCAGCCGCAGCATGGCCGAGCGGCCGGAGCCATTGGCGCCGGTGATGCCGATGATCTCGCCGGGCTTTGCCTCCAGGGTCAAACCGTCGAACAGCCAATCCGTGTGCGGAGGGGTCCGCAGCCGAACGTTGTCGAGCACCACATGGCCTTTTGAAACCTGGAGCGCGGGCCGGTCGAGATGCCGCTCCTGCGGGAGCAGGGCAATCTCCGCGACACGCCGGCGGCTCTCCGCAAGCGACTGGAGCCGAGACCAGAGAGCAACACCGCCGAGCAGGGGCTGCATCGTGCGCCCGACCAACATGGTGCATGCTCCGAGGCCGCCGACACTGAGCTGCCCGTTCAACACCATATGACAGCCGAAGGCTGCTACACCGATTGTGGCGGCCTGGGCCAGCAGGTGCCCTCCCTCCTGCCCGGCCGAGACGGCCTGCGCCAGAGTCCGACGCATCTGTGCGGAGCCGCCCTGCAGGCGCTCATAACGGCGCTCGAGCAGGGGCTCGGCACCGAGAACCTTCATCGGATGAATGCAGCTCAGCGTGTCGAACAGGAAGTTGAACCGGCGCTCCTCGGCGAGCGCGAGGTTCTGCGCCGCGCGGCGCACGCGCCGGCCTGTCATGGCTGCCAGCAAAGTAATACCAACCAACAGGGCCAGAGGCACAAGCACGAGCGGACCGGCGAGATACCAGATCCCGACCAGATAAAGCAGCGCGAAAGGCAGATCGAGCATCGCCTGCAGGGCCGGGCCTGACCATGCTTCACGCAAGGTTCCGATGGCGGAAAGACGCTCCGCGTAATAGCCGTTGCCATTGGCTTCCAGAGCCGAGAGAGGAGCGTGGAGGAGGCATTCCATGGCCTGGCGATGCGCCTGGGCCTCGGAGGTTGCGGCCATGCGGGCCAGAAGCCTGCCGCGCACGTGCCGAAGCAGCGCCTCCAGCACAATGGCCAGAGCCACCGTGATGGCAAGAACGACCAGCGTCCCGGTGGCCTTGTTCGGCAGGATCCTGTCGTAGACCTGCAGCAGGGCTGCAGGCAGAGCCAGGGCGAGCAACGTGATCAGCAGCGTCGCCTCGAGCACCGGCATGAAAAAGGCGATGCCGAAGCGGCCGATCAGCCCCCGGAAGGGGCGTGTCAGCCATGGGCCTGAGGATATCGTCAGGGCCTCGGATGCGGCAGCAGACCTGTTCATAGCGCTACCTTTGGCCATGCGGCCACGGGGGTGCAGAAGCTCGAGATTTTTTGGGGAAGCATACCGGGCTTTCACCGGTATGGCGGGGCGGCATCATGCCTTTGGACGCGCATCGCTTAAGGTGCGCCGGCCAACCCGCCATATCTATAGCGTATCGCTACATTGAACTTTCACATTACGATTGGGAAAGTCAATAAATGCCTTTGTTCGGCCAGAACTACCCTTAGGTAAAGTTAATGGAACATGCCTCACGACATTGACCAGACTGGATGCAATACTCAGCCGGAATGCTCCTCCTACCGGTGGATGCCCGGATCCATCTTTGGAGATGGGGCGACCGCCCATCCTTTGGTGCGCCTGCCCAACGGGACATCATTCCTCGCGAGGTGAAGGCTCGAATTGGATTTCGGGGCATGCAGCACTTGACCTGTCGCGTGAGGCGCCCTCCCATCTGGCAGGGCAAACCCGCTTGCCATTTTGAGGATCTGTCTTGGATTGGGATAAACTCAGGCTGTTCTACGAGGTGGTCGATGCCGGGAACTTCACCCGGGCCGGCGAGAAGCTCGGAGTCAACCAGTCATCGGTGAGCCGCCAGATTAGTGCCCTCGAACAGGACTTGAAGGTTCCGCTCTTCCATCGTCATCCCCGGGGCCTGATCCTGACCGAGCACGGGGAGGTGCTGTTTCGCGCCGCGCAGGACATCCGCCTGCGCCTGGACGAGACCCGTCAGCGTCTCACGGAAACCAGCGAGCGCCCGGCCGGCGACCTCAGGGTGACCGCAACGGTCGGCATCGGGGGGATTTGGCTGGCGCGACGCATTACCGAATTTCTCGATCTCTATCCGGACGTGCGCATCCAGCTAATCCTGACGAATGATGAACTGGATCTCGCCATGCGTGAGGCCGACATTGCCATCCGGCTGCGTCGGCCCGCTCAGCCGGACCTGATCCAGCGCCGCCTCTTCACGATTCAGTATCACGCCTATGCGGCTAATAGCTATCTTGAGCGGTTCGGGGAGCCTGAGCGGATCGAGGATCTCGACAATCATTCCCTGCTTAGCCTGGGAGGCGACCAGCCGGCCTTCATTCTGGAGCTGCACCGTCTGAGCAGCCTGGGGCGAGACCCCAAGGACCCCCGTCCCAGCCGTCTCGTGGTGAATGACAGCCTGGCCCTCCGCAAGGCCATCGAGAACGGGGCCGGCATCGGCATGGCACCGGATTACGCCATGAGCGGCAATCCAGGGGTGAAGCAGGTCCTTCGCGACGTGGAGATGCCGGTGCTCGACAGCTATCTGGTCTATCCCGAGGAGCTGCGCTCCGTCGCACGGGTTCAGGTCTTTCGCGACTTCCTCGTCGCAAAGGCGCAGCGATGGGATTTTTAGCTGAACGACTCTTTCGGATTACATTCAGCGAAGAGACTTGAGAGAGGCTGAGCCCGCGCACAATCTCATTTTCTCCACGATTTTCAGGCTATTGAATTCTTAAAAATCCGTTCCTCAAGAATGAAGGGGATCCGCCCTATGCCACGGTCCTTTCTTGCCGTTCTCGCCATTGCTCTTGGATTGCCCTTCCTGATCCTGCTGGCGATCGTCTCATCCGCTTCAGGTGTCAGCGCGAGCGTTTTCACAAGCGCGCTCGGGCTTGTGATCATGTCGGTTGTCCTGATGCTGGTCGTCTACGAGATCAAGCGGATCGCCGATCTGCCACCGGACGCCCATTAATCACAGGCGCTCTGATGATAGGGCATATCAAGGACTGAGCATGCTTGAGATCCGCACCGCGAGCGAGGGATCTCAAGCAGCTCGATCCGAGGACGATTTTTCAGGCTGCCATCCTGGAACGGTCGGGATGCTCTTCAGCGGTGGCGCGCTGAAGCGCCAGCAGAAGAACGCCGATATCCTCGTCAAGAAGACTGATGGCATTGCGGGCATATTCGCGGAATTCCTCCCGGACCAGTTCCGCTTCGCCA
Source organism: Microvirga lupini (assembly GCF_014191055.1). Taxonomy (GTDB): domain Bacteria; phylum Pseudomonadota; class Alphaproteobacteria; order Rhizobiales; family Beijerinckiaceae; genus Microvirga; species Microvirga lupini_A. The sequence continues at coordinate 322,011 of NZ_JACHWB010000004.1, read as the reverse complement.
TCCCATGAGAAGTCTTCGTGCTCGGCCTCAAAAAAAGCACGAGCCACCAGCTCTACCTGATAATCCATGATTGCCCCACCGCATCGTCTATATGTTTATTTTAAGTTCAAGCCTGGGGCGTCAGTACGCTTTTACTGAATTGTTTATCCGGCGCACCACCAGGGTGCTGTCAGGCTTAGCGCTGGTTTCGACTGATCCGCAACTCGCCAGTTGGACTACCCCTAAAGAGGTAAGGGCGCGTAAACCTTGCCGCGCCCTTTCTCAAGATGGGACAATCGTCCTGCAAGATCCGATCTTTAGCAAGCGATCCGGATAGACCTTACTCGCCCGGAACCAGGGGCTTGTTCTCCTGCGCCGAGGCGAAATGAGCGGCGGCCCACATAGCGGCCTGCGTCCTGTTCACTGCTTTCACCTTGCGCAGGATAGCCTTGATATGAACCTTGACGGTCGCCTCCGCCACTCCGAGTTCACGGGCGATCAGCTTGTTCGAGGCGCCCTGAGTCAGGCAGCGCAGGATTTGCGCCTCACGCTCCGACAGCTTGTTCATGAGGAGAGCCGGGTCGTTGGCAGGCGAGAGGGTAATCAACTGGCTCAATCCCCCGGCTTGGCCACTCCGAAGCTGGTCGAGCAGGGTGAGCCCGACCGCCCCCGGAATGAAGATTTCACCGAGCATTACAAGTTCCAGAGCCTTGACGATGGCATGACGGCCCATCGTCGTCGTGCACAGCCCATCGAGCCCTTCCCTGCAGATCTGGATGACCTCTTGGGGATCCAGATTATCCGCAAGGATCACCACCCGGGCATGGGGGTTCTGCTCCTTGAGATCCTTGATTGTCTGAGCATGCTCGCAAGGGGAGCGCCCGTCGCAGATGAGAAAGAGCACCGGGACCCCTTCCGGGAGTGCCGACAGAGTCGCAGGGGCTCCAGTCTCCTCCGCGATCTCGAAGCGAGTTCCCGAAAGGATATGGCTGATACCCGTTCGGAGAAGGATGTTCTGGCAGATGAGTACCGTCGTGATGTTCTGGAAGGGATCCTGAGCGATAGGGAGAATTTGTTCTTTGTAGACGATGTTATGGCCCATACCGGCTCTAGCCCCCAGGTTCTGTTCATCGAATGGGTCGAGGATCATGGCGCCGCCTATCCAAAAGTACGCTGGCTAGAACAAAAGAGGCGGGAACCATGTCCAGGAATCTGATCCGATCGGATCGTGCGTGGCGATAACGAGGGCCATAATAATTTGTTCCTCTCCCATAACGTCACCTAAGAGGTAATCCGTCCTGTTACGAGAACTATGTGACATCATCTCAGCTCCAGGGGCTCGCTATCAAATCAAGCTTAGCCATACAGGATAAATTCATCTTAATGTTTACTGAGAGCTGGCACTGCATGGACGTGGTTCTGCATCTGATTCGCTGGCGATCGGCCAAGCAATCGCATGATCTGTTCTTCCGATACGGCCTTCGAGAACAGAAAGCCCTGCATTTCATTACAGCCTGCCGTATCCAGGAAGCTTCGTTGTGTTTCCGTCTCGACGCCTTCAGCCGTGACGGTGATCGCCATGGCATGCCCAAGAGCCACGATGGCTTTGATCACGGTTGCGGCCTTGCCGCCTTGCCCCAGGCTCTGGGTAAATGACCGGTCGATCTTGATCTTGTCGACCTCGAAGCGGTGGAGATAGCCCAGGCTCGAGTAGCCGGTTCCGAAATCGTCCAGGGCAATGCGGAAGCCCGCTTCCCGCAGCCTCCGCAGTGCATCGGTCGTCCTTCCGTCTTCCTCAAGGAGGACGCCTTCCGTGACCTCGAGCTCGATCCGCTGAGGATGCCCACCACTTTCGCGAACGATAGCGATGAGACGGCTGGCGAAGTCACGTGACCGGAATTGAACGGGCGATAGATTGACGGATACGAACAGATCTGGCCAGCGTCGCGAAGCCCTGCAGGCTTGGCGCAGAATCCATTCTCCGAGCGGGACGATCAGGCCGGTCTGCTCCGCCACAGGAATGAACTGGCTCGGCTGGATGCACCCGCGCGTCGGATGGTGCCAACGGGCAAGAGCCTCCACGCCGACAACAGAGCCGGTTTGGGACATCTGCGGCTGATAGGCAACCTCAAGCCCCTCCCCTGTCGCCAGCGCGGTGCGCAGATCCTCTTCGATGATCCTGGAGACGTTGATGGTTTCATCCATCTCCGGCGTGAAGAGACGGTAGCAGTTCCGCCCCTCTCCCTTGGCGCGGTAGAGCGCGATGTCAGCCTTGCGCAGAAGCTCGATGCGATCCACACCCGCCTCGGGCGCCAGCACGAGTCCGATGCTGACGCCGACGAAGATCTGATTGCCGAGAACATCATAGGGCTGCATGGATGCCGCAAGCATGCGGTCGCATAAGACCTGCGGCGCATCGGTTCCTGACTTGAAGGTCTGTACGATGGCGAATTCGTCCCCGCCCAATCGGGTGATGCTGACCTTATTGTCCACCAGCTTTGACAAACGGACCGCGAACTCCTGAATGAGACTGTCACCCGCATGATGGCCGAGGGTGTCGTTCACGTGCTTGAAGCGATCCAGGTCAAGCATCATCACGGCAACCTGCTCGCCATCCTGCATCTGGGCGATGGCATGGTCGAGCCGGTCGGCGAACAGGGCGCGATTGGGCAGGCCTGTCAGCACATCATGGAATGCGAGATGATAAGCCTGCGCCTCGCTTGCTTTCAGCTCAAGAACTGTTCTTTCCAGTGTCGTCGTGGACTGCTTCAAACGGCGCACCAAAGCACCGAGCAGGAGAAGGATCATGGCCGCCGCTGCGGCCATGACGGGACCTACCGATCTGAGAACGCGGTCCCCCGGCAGCTCAGGGTTCCAGATGAAGTATCCGATCAAATGCCCGACATCCGATTTGACGGGCACCGATATCTCACCCAGCTGCGGCGTGTCGGTGCTGGAGAACCGCAATCCGTCGATCAGGTTCTGCTTGGACAGCTCGGCGATGAAGTTTCCATCAAGGAATCGGATACTGAGCAGAAGGAACTCCCTTCCATGGGGATAGGGAACATCTTCGGATTCAGGGATGATCTTCATGACGCTCACAGCCGCCGGCCGGCCGTTGAGCTCAAGCAGATGAGCGTCGTGAACCGCCCGACCGGTCTTCAGGTAGGAAGCAGTCGCAAGGTCCTCGACGTGAGATCTGTGTGGCGAACCTGGAACTCCCCTGATCCCCGCAATGAGACCGCTGACGTTCGCCCTCACCCGCTCGTATACCTGCGCGGGCACGCGGGCATTCCCAATGGTCGCGACGAGCGGCTCGTTGCGATCATCAAGGATATAGATTTCGTCCTGGCCGAAAGTCTTGTTGAGCCAGACGCCGAAATTGGCATCGATCCATTTGAGATCCAGGGACCGTTTGTTGAGCTCAACCACCGCGTCGTCCCAAATGGCGACCATTTCCTGCTGCTGAGCGAGTTCCTGAACAGCGGCCCGTATGCCGGCCTCCGTTGTCTGAAGCTGACGTTCGGCAGAGATGTCATTGCTCCTGTCGACAGCCCAGAAGATCGCGCCCGCCCCCATCGACAGGGTCGTGAAGGCAGCCAGCACAACAGGCAACACAACGCCGCGCATGAAGGGCCATTCTGCGCGGGTGGACGACAGAAAAATACTCAACATAGCCGCACCGGAACGCCTCCGGACCTCGACCGAACGGCGGCATGCCGAACGACCGACCCTAAGCAAATGGATTTTTGGGAACGAACCTGCCGGACTCTCACCGACCTGGCAGGAGGGCATCATGCCTTTGAGCGGCGCATGAACCAGAGCGCGAACTCAACCTGCCACAGGTGCTGTTGCAACGATGATCATTTCTATAGTCGGCAGCAAAAATCAACGGAAGAATTCATGCGGTAACATGCTTCGAGAAATAAAGTTAACAGCTCTTTTCGAAGTCAACTTCCGCAAAGGAAGTATGCCCAGCAGGCGACGATCGCTTTGTGCAGAAGGCAGTTTCTTGATGCCATAATTGCGCAATCGATCCTGAGGACCTATTCCGGCTGCGCGTGATCTTCCAAGGCCTGGATGAGCTCCAAGCATTTCTCGGCCACGACAGCCGAGACCTTGGGGTCCCCATGGTGGTGGCGCATCGCAACTGCGTTGGCCTGCTCGAACAGATCCGTGAGATTGCCGGAGATGAAGGGGCGGGAACTGGGAAACTCGAAGCTCCGGCTCTCGGGGCGGGATTTGGCTCTGGAAGGGCGCTTGGGTTCGAAAAGGGTCAGCACCTCGCACCTGTCGGCGATCTTCTTGAGATCCTTGAAGGCGATGATCTCGGCCATGTCCCTGACTCCTACGCAACCAACTTGCCCATGCTCTTAACGCTCTTCCGGCGCAAAAGTCATGCGCCGGCACTTAAAAATTATAGGGTTGACCGCAGCCGTTCCACTCCTCAGTCACAGGCGTCGGGGGTATTACCTAACTCTTAAGAGTTAAGACGCGGCGTTGCCGTTCTGAAACATTCGCTGGAAGAAATCCCGGAGCCCTGCCGGTTCAGCGTTCCCATGAATGGCGCGGTCCTGCGGGCTGCCTTGCTCCGTCGATGCTCAAGGCCCCGGGGCCGGTGAAGACGAGCAGAAGGAAGACGAAGCAGAACAGGACGGAGGCATCCCCACCGTTCAGAGCGGGATAGAGACTTTGCGGGGCATGGAACATCCAATACGCCACCGCCATCTCGCCGGCGAGCACGAAGGCAACAGGTCTGGTGAGCAGCCCTACCAGGATGAGAAGGCCGCCGACCAATTCCAGGATGGCCCCGATGCCGAACAGGGACAGCAAGGGCGGCGTGCCGCCCTCGGGAGGAGCCGGAAAGCCGAACAGCTTCTGCGTTCCATGCTCCATGAAGAGCAGCGCCGTGACGATCCTCAGTAAGGCCAAGGCGTAAGGGGACCAGCGATCGAGGGTGGACGACATGGGCGAGACTTCCTTCTGAGCGCCGCCAGCCACGGCGGCTCGAAACATCATGTCGCCCATATAAAGCACGAGGTCGGGAGGAGAAGCCCGTTCAGGGAGACGCTCGAGTCCGGCTGTTAGCTGGAGTTGGGCGCGGACGTTCCACATGCAAGTCACGTTAAATTGACGGCCAACGGGCTTTTCTCACGCCCACCAAACCTTACCTGCCGAGGGTTTCCTGTCAGCTTCTTGCGTCTGGCGAACGGAGGCGGAGATGGATCGAAGGCTTCTTGGTGCTCTCGCGGCTGTCATGGTGGGCCTGTGGTTGTATCCGTCTGGCGCCCGGGCGGAGACCGAGGTCGATGTCGCGCTGGTGCTGGCCGTCGACGTCTCGCGCTCCATGGATCCCGATGAGCAGGATCTTCAGCGCCAGGGCTTCATGGAAGCCTTCCGCTCCCCCCAGGTGCATGAGGCCATCCGCAATGGCATGGTGGGGCGGATCATCGTCACCTATGTGGAATGGTCGGGCGTGGAGTATCAGAACGTCATCGTGCCCTGGACCATTATCGAGGGTCCCGAGGGAGCGCTCAAATTCGCCGATGGCCTGAGCAGCAACCCGATCGGCCGTGTCCGGAGAACCTCGATCTCCGGTGCCATCGATTTCGGCGTGAAGCTCCTGGAGCAGACCGGCGTCGAGCCGATCCGCAAGGTCATCGATATCTCCGGGGACGGCCCCAACAGCAGCGGGCGGGGCGTGGTCGCGGCGCGGGACGAAGCCGTTGCCAAGGGGATCACCATCAACGGGCTTCCGATCATGCTCAAGCGTCCGAGCGGCTTCGGCGACATGGAGCATCTCGATCTCTATTACAAAAACTGTGTCATCGGCGGCGAAGGATCGTTCATCGTGCCGGTGCGGGACCGCCAGCAATTCGCCGATGCCATCCGGACGAAGATCATCCGTGAGATTGCGGCCCTGCCGGCAAAGCCGATGATCCAGACGGTTCAGGCCGAGCCGTCCGTGAGTTGCGCCGAGGGCGAGCAGCGCATGTATCGCTGGGACCGCAACTGAGGCGGTCCCAAGGCTGTCATTGGCATCACTCCAGGGTGATGTTGGCTGTCCTGATTACCTTCTCCCACTTGGCGCCCTCTTCCTGCATGTAGGCGGCCATTTCGGATGGCGAACTCTGGAGCACGTCGATCCCGGCGCCGGTGAGCTTGTCCCGAATGTCCTGTCTCGCAACAACCTGCCGATAGGTGTCGTTGAGCTTGGTGATGATCTCGGGCGACAGGCGGGCCGGGCCGACGAAGCCCTGCCAAGCCCAGGCCTCAAAGCCTGGAAAATCAGCAGCCACAGGAGGCACGCCTGGAAGCCCGGGGAACTCCTTCGGAGAGGCCACGGCGATGGCCTTGATGGGACCGGAAAGCTGCGAGCGGGCGGTCGCAAAATCGATGAACATCATGTCCACCTGTCCTGCCACCAGATCCTGCACAGCGGGAGCGGCACCGCGATAGGGCACATGAGTGAGCTTGATGCCGGCGCCTTGCGAAAGCAGCTCCGTCGCCAGATGGAACGGGCTGCCCAAGCCGGGTGTCGCATAGTTGATCCGTCCAGGCGTCTTCTTCGCTTCGGCGATCAATTCCTGAATGGAATTGACTGGCAGCTTGTTCGTGTTGACGAGCAGCACGAGCGCGAAGCGGCCCGTGAGCGAAATCGGGCTGAAATCCTTGTACGGATCGAAGGAGAGCTTGCGATAGAGGGAGCGGTTCGTCGCGAAGGTCGCCGAATCCCCTAGGAGGAGCGTGTAGCCGTCAGGCTCCGCCCGGGCGACGGCCTCGGCCCCGATATTGGTGCCTGCCCCCGGCTTGTTCTCGACAACGAACTGCTGTCGCAGCTGTTCTCCCATGGCGCCGAAGACGAGCCGCGCGAAGAAATCCGTTCCGCCGCCGGCCGCGTAAGGAACGGTAACCCGAACCGGTCTCGTCGGATAGTCGGATTGAGCCAAGGCGCGCCATGGTGAAAGGGCTGAGGCTGCGGAAGCGGCGGCCATCGTCACGAGAAGGCTGCGGCGGGTCTGGCTCATGGCGTTCTCCCGGGGTCGGTTCTGTTATGGTTCAGGTAACAGACCAGCACATAGGGAGGACATCCGCCGCGACCAGAGCCGGGCTGCGGTTGGGTGGGCGGCTCAAGGGCGTCCTTCATCCTGCCTTCATCTTGGCAGTGGCATCTGGGCGAAACGACCCTAGAATGTCGCTGGTCCTTCACAGGACCAGAGAGGACCCTGCAAAAGGCCTCCAAGAGCCACGTAAGGAAGTGATCAGCCCCGATGGTGACCACCAGCATTCCGACGACCCCGTTTTCCGATCAGCGCCCCGGCACATCCGGCCTGCGCAAGAAGGTCACCGTCTTCCAGCAGCCCCGGTATGTGGAAAATTTCATCCAGTCGATCTTCGACAACGTCGAGGGCGCGCAAGGCTCGACCCTGGTGATCGGCGGCGACGGGCGCTACTTCAACGATGTCGTGGTTCAGACCGCGCTCAAGATGGCAGCGGCTCATGGCTTCAGCCGCGTTCTCGTCGGACAGCGGGGGCTCCTGTCGACGCCGGCCGCCTCCTGCGTGATCCGCAAGCACAGGGCGATCGGTGGATTGGTTCTTTCCGCCAGCCATAATCCCGGCGGCCCGGACGGCGACTTCGGTATTAAGTTCAACATGTCCCATGGCGGACCGGCGCCCGAATCCTTCACGGAAGCCGTGTTCAAGCGGGCGAGCGCCATCACCGAGTACAAGATCGTCGACGCTCCCGACATCGATCTCAGCCGTATCGGCCCGACAAAGGTCGGCGAGATGAGTGTCGAGGTCATCGATCCGGTGGCCGATTATGCCGAGCTGATGGAGCAGCTCGTTGATTTCGAGAAGATCGCCGGTCTGTTCCGCTCGGGCTTCCGCATGCGCTTCGATGCCTTGAGCGCCATCACCGGTCCTTACGCGAAGGCGATTCTCGAAGGCCGTCTCGGCGCACCGGCGGGGACCGTCGTCAACGGGGAACCGAAGCCCGATTTCGGTGGCCATCATCCCGATCCGAACCCGGTTCACGCCCATGATCTCATGGAGCTGATGCTCGGCCCCGACGCCCCCGATTTCGGCGCGGCTTCGGACGGCGACGGCGACCGCAACATGATCGTGGCCCGAGGGCTGTTCGTGACGCCGAGCGACAGTCTCGCGATCCTCACGAGCCATGCTCATCTCGCGCCCGGTTATGCGAAGGGCTTGGCCGGGGTTGCGCGCTCGATGCCGACAAGCCGCGCCGCCGACCGTGTAGCCAAAAAACTCGGCATCAATTGCTTCGAGACCCCCACGGGCTGGAAGTTCTTCGCCAACCTTCTGGACGCCGGGCTCATCACTCTGTGCGGCGAGGAAAGCGCAGGCACGGGCTCCAACCACATCCGCGAGAAGGATGGGCTCTGGGCCGTGTTGCTCTGGCTCAATATCTTGGCCGTCACGAAAAAGCCGGCGGATCAGATCGTACGCGAGCACTGGGCCACGTTCGGCCGCGACTACTACACGCGTCACGACTACGAGGAGCTTGAGACCGCGCCTGCCAACGAGCTGATGGACGCCCTGCGCAAGAAGCTCCCTTCCCTTCCCGGGCAACGCTTCGGCAACCTCACAGTCGAGGCTTGTGACGACTTCGCCTATACCGATCCTGTCGATGGGTCTGTGACGCCAAAGCAGGGTATCCGCATCCTCTTCAAGGAGGACGCCCGCGCCGTGTTCCGCCTCTCGGGTACAGGCACCTCGGGCGCGACGCTGCGGGTCTATCTGGAACGCTTCGAGCCGAATACCGACCGGCACGACCTCCCAACCTCCGACGTTCTGGCTCCCGTCGTTCAGGCGGCGAACGAGATTGCGGAGATCGCAGCCCGGACAGGGCGGAATGAGCCCAGCGTCATTACCTGATCTCGATAGGCCCGGGCTCTGGCAATCAGTACGTCGTCCAGAGCCCAGGCGTCGCCAGTTCGAGAACGTGCCCGTCCGGATCGCGGAAATAGACGCTGGTGCCACCCCGGGGCCAGGACATCCGGCTCTCGATCGGGATGCCGCGCTCTTCCAGTCTCATCTCCCATGCGGCAAGCTCTTCGGCCGCAACGGCAAAGGCGATGTGGAGGGGGCCGTGTCCGTCATGGCCTGGGATCGTGCCACCCGGAGTCGTCATATCCTCGGCTGAGCCACCCCGGAGGAAGACGAGGAGCACGCTTCTGCCACCCACGTCGAATGCACACATGCGCTGATTGGCGAGCAGAAGCGGCAGACCAAGGCTGCTCTCATAGAACTCCTTGGCGCGAGCCAGATCGTCGACATAGAGAGCGGTTTCGAGCACGGCGTTCAGCTTCGGCATCTCGGACCTCATGGCATCCTCCACTTGGTCCTCACCGCCGACCTGTCTAGACCTCCTTGATGCTCATCTGCGGCAGGGAGGCGAAAAATTGGGCAATGGTGCTGACCTTTTAGTCTTGAAACCGATCAGAACACTTCTTACTTATTGCAGTGCAACACGGCGATTGGCGTCGCCTGTTGCAGCCCTTCTAGGGCGTTTCCTCCCTAAACTTCGGGCCGTTGGCAACAACGGCCTTTTTTCTTGCCTGGACAAAGGTTTCCGGCCCGACCAAGGGGCCAAGTGGACAGGGTGAGACAGGAACCTCGCACTCCCCCGGAGGTTTCCTCATCTGCGGAGCCCGGGAGAGCTTTCATGTCCACTCGCTCAGACAACCCCAACCACACCGACATTCCTCGGACGCACACGATCAAGCCAATGGACCCTCCGCCCATGAACGAGGGATCGACCACCGCGCAGCTGAAGGGCGACATCAACAGCGGTCGCACGGGGGACAAGAACGAGGTGTTCGACCCCGGCCTCTCCCCGCTGGGCACGGACGATGAGGCCGGCGGCAATCCGATGAGACCGGAACAGGTCGACATCGCCCGGCATCAGGAAACGTCGGCGCGTTGGCAGAACGGCAACGACAAGGACAGCTATGCCCACGGGCACTCGCGCAAAGCGCTGGCCGGCTATGTGGGATTCATCGCGCTCGTGCTGGTGCTGTTCATCGGGGCTTTTTCGATCTTCTGATCTGTGTCTATTCCTGCCCCGGGGACTCTTGCTTGCGAGGCTGGATCCGAACCCGGCCATGGCCCGCCTCGCCCGGCTGAGCGGTGGCTTGATCCCCCTCCCACCCTTCGGAGCGCCAGACGGCCTGCTGTTCGTCGAGGTCCAACACGCCCTCCTGATCCAGGATGCTGACGACCTGGCCGACCTCTGCATCGTCGCATCTCACGATGATGACCGACCCGCCGCGCACGACGCCTTCGACATAGGCATAAGCGTCCAGGCGTGAGACGCCATCATCCTCCAGAAGAGGAGCCAGGTTATGCGGGGTCGACCAGATGTCGATCTCATCTTTGGGGATGCCAGCCTGCTCCAAACGCTCTGCTGCGGCCGTCGCATGCCGTTCGCTGTGGAAGAGGGAGGTGACTGTTTTGGTCATCGGGTCGATCTCCTGCAAGGCTGCGCGGTGTCGAACTCAATTCCGAAGACTGGAGCGAGGAATGGTAAAGCATCGGCTCCCCAATCGGAACGGCCTTTTGGGGTTAGCCTGGTGTCCCTTTCCTTCAAAAGCCAAGTTTGAGGGTCTGACCTAGAGCGAAGTCACGCTGTCCCGGATCACCAGTTCCGTTTCCAGTCGGATCCGCTTGGGTGATGACCGGCCCTGCAGGAGATTGATCAAGGCCGATGCTGCCGCCTGTCCCAACTCCCGTCGCGGCTGATGGATCGTGGTCAGCGCCGGTTCGGCCACGGCAGCAAACTCGATATCATCGAAACCCGCGACTGAGATATCCTCCGGAACTCTGAGCCCCGCGGAGAAAAGAGTGCGCATGAGGCCGATGGCCATTTCGTCGCTGGTGCAGAACACGGCAGTCGGGCGGGCGGATCGCGCAACAAGGTCCTGACCGGCCCTTACACCCGCCTCGATCGTGTAGTCGCCAGGGATCACAAGCGCCGGATCGAAGGCGAGGCCTGCTGCCTCCAACCCATCCTTGAAGCCCAGGAAACGCTCGCGCTCCAGGATGTTGTTTGTCGGCCCGCTCACATAGGCGATGCGCCGGTGCCCTGCCGAGGCGAGATGCTGGGTCATGCGTGAGGCGGCAGCGCGGTTGTCGATCTCGATCTGTGGAATGTCGGCACCTGGGATGGCCTCACACAGCGCCACGAGTGGGATCGTGATCCGGGCAGGCTGCCCCTCCCCGTCCCGGCTCTGACCGAACAGGTGGCCGTTGAGCAGAATGGCGCCATCCACCCGGCCGGCTGCCGTGAAGGCCGCGAAATGGGCCTCCTTCTCGGGCGAGCCGTCGAGATCGCTGATGATCATCCCGTAGCCGGCCTCGAAGAGCGTCTCCTCGATCCCTCGCAGGATCTTGGAGAAGAAGGTGTTCGCGAGATCCGGCAGGACGACGAGCACCATATAGGTCTTCTGGGAGCGCAGAGTGCGCGCGGCCGGGTTGGGCACATACCCGGTCTTGGCGATGGCCTCCAGCACCCTCGCCCGAGCTTCGGGAGAAACCCGCTCCGGCGTGGCGAGCGCCCGGCTCACCGTGGCAGTCGAGACATCGGCAAGACGGGCCACATCTTGGATTCGCACGGCACGGATCCGCGTATCCTCCGGCTCAGCCCTGTCTTTGTGCCCCAGTTCGTCCATGGTTCTCCCCCGACTATGGTTCTGTTTGACAGATGCCACCATTTCGGTAAAGTTTCATGTAATCGATTACATAGGGCTGTTGTCGAGCCGTGCGATAGCCCTAGTTCGAGAAGGGTCCCGCCAGAGGACTGATCGACAAGCAGGAGGACATGAATGCCAGCTCCCATACCTTCCAGCTGATCTGCCCCGATAGAAACGTCTTGTGACCGCCTTCTCCCACGATCGAAGGCGAGCGATTTTGCTCATCCGGAGCAGGTGATGGATTCCGTTCTTCGCGCAGAAAACATCTCGAAATCCTTCGGACCTATCGAGGTCCTCAGCGGCATTTCGCTGGATCTGAAGCCTGGCGAGGTCCATGCCGTCATCGGTGAGAACGGGGCCGGCAAATCGACCCTGATGCGCATCCTGTCGGGGCACCTCCCCCCTACGAAGGGGAGCCTGCACCTCAACGGCCAGCCTATTACCTTTTCAGGCCCGGTGGATGCCGAGGCGCATGGCATCGTTCTGGTTCACCAGGAGATCCTGCTCGCGCCCGATCTGACGGTAGCGCAGAACCTCTTCCTCGGCCGCGAGATCCGTCGCTTCGGCTTCGTGGACGACAAAGCCATGCGGGAGCGGACGCGGGCGATCCTGCACGAACTCGGCACGAATATCGATCCCGACCGCGAGGTCAGCCGCCTCTCCATCGCCGACCGGCAGCTCGTGCAGATCGCCCGTGCGCTTCTCGTGCCTCACAAGGTGGTGGCCTTCGACGAACCGACCGCCGTTCTGACGCCCATCGAGGCCGAGAGCCTGTTCGAGATCATCCGCAAGCTGCGCTCGCAGGGCGTGGCGGTTCTTTATATCTCCCATCGCCTCAATGAGGTGAAAGCAGTCGCCGACCGGGTCACCGTGCTGCGGGACGGGCGCCACATCGCGACCCGCGGCATCGAAGGGCTAGAGCCCCTCGAGATGGCGCGCCTCATGGTGGGGCGCGACATGTCCAAGCTCTACCCGGAAAAGCCGGAAACCGCTTCGGACCAGATCGTCCTCACCGTGCGCGACATTGCGGTGCCTGGCTATGTGGAGAACGCCTCCTTCACGCTGCGTCGCGGCGAGATCCTCGGCTTCGGCGGCCTCATCGGCGCGGGCCGCACGGAGCTGTTCGAGGGCATCGTGGGCCTGCGCTCAAGCCATGGCACCATCACCCTCGACGACAGGAACGTCCATTTCGGCGATGCCAGGGAGGCGATGGCGGCGGGCATCGTCTATCTGTCGGAAGATCGGAAGGGCAAGGGCCTGCTCCTGCAGCAGAACCTGCGGATCAACCTCTCCCTCGCAGCCTTGGACAGGTTCAGCCGCGGATCGTTCATCGATGGGAGCGCCGAGGAGAAGGCGCTCGACCGGGCGATCAAGGATTTCGACATCCGCACCCGGAGCCGCGACCTGCTGGCAGGCCAGCTCTCCGGGGGCAATCAGCAGAAGCTGCTGCTCGCCAAGATGATGCTCCTGGAGCCGCGTATCGTCATCATCGACGAGCCGACCCGCGGCGTCGATATCGGCACCAAGGAACAGATCTACCGCTTCATCGCCTCGCTCGCCGCTGAAGGAAAAGCCGTCGTCGTCATCTCCTCCGAGATGCAGGAGCTGATCGGCCTCTGCCACCGGGTTGTCGTGATGCGCAATGGGCGAGTCGCGGGCGAGGTCGCGCAGGCTGACCTGTCGGAAGATTCCATCGTTTATCTCGCCACTGGCGTTCACGAAGAAAGGGCGGCGGAAATCGCCGCAGGCCACGCATGACCGAAACCGTGCTTCGCTCCAGCCCTGAAAAGCGTCGGTTCAACATCGACATGCGGGCGCTCTCGCCCTTCATCGCGCTGATCGTGCTCATGATCGCGGGCGCGCTGATCAACCCGGACTTCCTGACAGCCTCGAACCTGCTCAACGTGGTGACGCGCTCGGCCTTCATTGCGATCATCGCGGTGGGTGCCACCTTCGTGATCTCGAGTGGCGGTCTCGATCTCTCCGTCGGCTCGATGGCCGCCTTGACCGCTGGGCTCATGATTCTGACGCTCAATTCCTTGGGCAACGCGGATATGAGCACCCTCGCGCTCGGCATGCTGGCCGCGATTGCTGTCAGCGCCGCATGCGGATTGGCGAACGGCCTCATCATCACCTTCGGGCGGATCGAGCCCTTCATCGTGACCCTCGGAACGATGGGCATCTACCGCTCCCTCGTGATCTGGCTGGCGGCCGGCGGCACGATCACCATGCGCAATTCCGATCTGCGCGAGCTGTACCGCCCGGTCTATTTCGGCGACATCTACGGCGTTCCGGTTCCGATCATCGCCTTCCTCGTGGTTGCGGCCATCGGCGCGCTCATCCTGTATCGCACCTCCTTCGGGCGCCACGTAATCGCGCTGGGCTCGAACGAGGATGTCGCCCGTTATTCGGGCGTGCCGATCTGGCGCGTGCGCACGCTCACCTACATCATCCAGGGCATCTGCGTCGGCATTGCCGTGCTGGTCTACGTGCCGCGCCTTGGCTCGGCCACGCCGACCACGGGCCTGTTGTGGGAGCTGCAGGCCATCACCGCCGTCGTCATCGGCGGGACCGCGCTGAAAGGTGGCGTCGGTCGAATCTGGGGCACGGTGGTCGGCGCCGTGATCCTCGAAGTCGTCGCGAATATCATGGTGCTGTCGAATTTTGTCTCCGAGTTCCTCGTGGGCGCGGTTCAGGGTGCCATCATCATTATCGCCATGCTCGTGCAGCGGTCAGTCCACCGCGGGCGATGAAACCGGTGGGGGCCTACCGGACAAGGGATAAAGGCCCCAAGCCAAACCCTCTGGGAGGAAAGTGATGAAAGCAACTGTACTGAAGATTGCAATGGCGGCGGGCCTGATGGCCGGCGTCGCCACCGGCGCCATGGCGCAGCAGAAGAACGTGACGATCGGCGTGTCGATCCCGGCCGCGACCCATGGCTGGACCGGCGGCGCCGTCTACCATGCGCAGGAGACTGCCAAGGAACTCGAGAAGATGTATCCTGGCCTCAAGGTCATCGTCAAAACCTCGCCGGACGGCGCTTCGCAGGCAAATGCGCTCGACGACCTCACCGCCCAGAAGATCGACGCTCTTGTCGTTCTGCCTTTCAACTCGGACGAGCTGACGAACCCCGTCCGCGAGGTGAAGAAGAAGGGCACTCTCATCACCGTGATCGACCGCGGCCTGAAGGACCCGACCATCCAGGACATCTATGTCGCAGGTGACAATCCGGGCTTCGGACGCATTGCTGGCAAGTACTTCGCCGACACTCTGAAGCAGGGCAATATCGTCGTGCTGCGCGGCATTCCGACCGTGCTCGACGAGGAGCGCGTTTCCAACTTCGAGAAGGCCATCGAAGGTTCGGGCGTGAAGGTCATCGACAAGCAGTATGCCAACTGGAACCGCGACGACGCGTTCAAAGTGATGCAGGACTTCCTGTCCAAGCATCAGAAGATCGACGCCGTGTGGGCCGCGGACGACGACATGGCGCTTGGCGTTCTCGAGGCCATCCGTCAGGCGAAGCGCGAAGACATCAAGTTCGTGGTCGGCGGCGCCGGCATGAAGGAGATGGTCAAGCGCGTCATGGACGGCGACAAGATGATCCCCGTCAACGTGACTTATCCGCCCGCCCTGGTCGCTACCGCAATGCACGTGACAGCTGCCAACTTCTACACGAAGGCCCCGATGCGCGGCACCTTCGTGCTGAATGCGCAGCTCATCACCAAGGACAACGCGAAGGACCACTACTTCCCGAACTCGCCGTTCTAACAGGATGACGTCGCTCTCGCCTCTTCCGTCAGGGAGAGGCGAGGCAACGGCAAGCCGCCCGACTTTTCGTGCGGCTTCCCCTTGCCGTTTCCTGCCTTCCCTCACGCCATCTCGGGAGTTCACCCATGAAGACCATGAAGGGCCCCGGCCTTTTCCTTGCGCAGTTCGCAGGCGATGAGGCTCCGTTCAATTCGCTCGACGCGATCTGCCGCTGGGCGGCCTCCCTTGGCTACAAGGGCGTGCAGATCCCCACCTGGGACGCGCGCCTCTTCGATCTGAAGAAGGCTGCGGAATCGGAAGCCTACTGCGGCGAGGTGCAGGGCATCGTGCGCTCGCATGGCCTGGAGATCACGGAGCTCTCCACCCACCTGCAGGGCCAACTCGTGGCGGTGCATCCGGCCTTCGATGAAGCCTTCGACGGGTTCGCGGCGCCTGAAGTCAGGGGCAACCCGAAGGCGCGGCAGGAATGGGCGGTTCAACAGATGCTGATGGCAGCACAAGCCTCGAAGCGCCTGGGGCTCAATGTCAGCGTGTCGTTCTCCGGCGCGCTTGCGTGGCCGTTCGTGTATCCGTGGCCGCAGCGGCCCGCCGGCCTCGTCGAGACCGCCTTCGACGAGTTGGGACGGCGCTGGCGGCCGATCCTCGACGCCTATGAGGATGCGGGCTGCGACGTGGCCTACGAGATCCACCCCGGCGAGGACATTCACGACGGCGCCACCTTCGAGCGCTTCGTCGATGCGGTGGGCGGCCATGCCCGCGCCTGCATCAATTACGACCCGAGCCACTTCCTGCTGCAGCAGCTCGACTACGTGGCCTTCATCGATCTCTATCACGAGCGCATCAAGGCGTTCCACGCCAAGGACGCGGAGTTCAATCCGTCCGGCCGCATCGGCGTCTATGGCGGCTATGAGAGCTGGATCAACCGCGCGGGACGCTTCCGCTCCCTCGGCGACGGGCAGGTGGATTTCGGCGCGATCTTCTCCAAGCTCGCGCAGTACGACTACGATTCATGGGCCGTGCTGGAATGGGAATGCGCCCTAAAAGCTCCGGAGGACGGCGCGCGGGAAGGCGCCGAATTCATCAAGGCCCACATCATCCGCGTGACGGAAAAGGCTTTCGACGATTTCGCCGCCGGCGGGACGGACGAGGCGGCGAACCGCCGGATGCTCGGCATCGGCGCGGCATAAGGTTCAAGGGGGCAGGATATGACGATCGCAGGATCTCCGGACCAGAAGCTGAACCGCCGCTTGCGCCTTGGCATGGTCGGCGGCGGGCGTGGCGCCTTCATCGGCGCGGTGCACCGCATCGCCGCCCGCATCGACGACCGCTGGGAGCTGGTGGCGGGCGCCCTCTCGTCCGATCCGGAGCGCGCCAAGGCTTCGGGCGAGGATCTTCTTCTGAAGCCCGACCGCATCTACGGCGACTTCAACGAGATGGCGCGCCGTGAGCGGCGGCTGAAGGACGGCATCGATGCGGTCGCCATCGTCACGCCGAACCACGCCCATGCCGCCGCCGCCCGCGCGTTCCTGAAGGCCGGCATCCATGTGATCTGCGACAAGCCGCTGACCACCACGCGGCGCGAGGCCGATCAGCTCGCCAAGCTCACCCGCGAGTCAGGCCTCATCTTCGCGGTCACCCACAACTACACCGGCTATCCTCTGGTGCGGCAGGCCCGCGCCATGATCCAGGCGGGAGAGTTGGGCGCCATTCGCGTTGTGCAGGTAGAATACGCACAGGACTGGCTCGCCACCCGCATGGAGGAGACCGGCAGCAAGCAGGCGGAATGGCGCACGGATCCGGCGCGCTCAGGTCCGGCCGGCGCCGTGGGTGACATCGGCACGCACGCCTTCAACCTCGCCGAGTTCATCGTCGGGGACGAGGTCGCGTCGCTCTCAGCAGAACTTCACACCTTCGTGGATGGCCGCAGGCTCGATGACAATGCCCATATGATGCTGCGCTTTGCGTCAGGCGCGAAGGGCATGCTCTGGTGCAGCCAGGTGGCAGCCGGGCTCGAGAACGGTCTCAAGATCCGCGTCTATGGCGAGAAGGCCGGCCTCGAGTGGCACCAGGAGAACCCGAACTATCTCACCTTCTCAGCCTTGGGCGAGCCGCCCCGCACCATCCGCCGCAACGGTTATGGCGCCGATGACGCCTCCCGTGCAGCCTCGCGCATCCCGGGCGGGCATCCGGAAGGCTATCTCGAAGGCTTCGCCCAGCTCTATACGGACGTGGCCGAGCAGATCACGGCACGGATCGAGAAACGGGAGCCCAGTCCCTTCTCGCTGCAGGTTCCAACGGTGGACCAGGGCGTTCGGGGCGTGCGCTTCATCGAAGCGGCTGTGCGCTCCTCGCAGCGCAAGGCCACCTGGGTTGATCTCTAAGCCTGTGCATGTCCCTGCCGACACGTCCTCGGCAGGGACAGCAGGTATCTTGAAATCGCTTCCGCAATCATGACGTATAGGGTGACCACCCCCGGCGGAACGACGATTTCAGATGGCCCATACGCATCACCACCACAGCCTCGACGACCTGAACGAGACCCAGAAGCGGGTTCATCGGATTCTGTGCTCCGCCCAGAACCCGCTCTCGGCCTATGAGGTCCTCGACAAGATGCGCGCGAAGGGCTCGGTTACGCCGCCGACGGTCTACAGGTCCCTGGACAAGCTCATCGAGAAGGGGCTTGCCCACCGGCTTGAGAGCCTGAACGCCTACGTCGCCTGCAAACATCCTCATGATCATCAGGACATGGCCGCCTTTGCGATCTGCGAAAGCTGCGGTCTGGTGAAGGAATTCACCGATCCGCATATCAGCGAGCGCCTGTCCCATTGGAGCGACGATCACGCCTTTTCGGCCAAGAAGGTGACGGTGGAGATCCGGGGGCTTTGCGACACCTGCAAAAAGTAAGGTTCAGCCGGAACCCTGGAATCTTTCGCACGTTATTACGTTTAATTACATGAAATCGGCTAGTAAATGGACCTCAGCGCCTACTTCCGTTGAGGAAAATGTGTAGTTCCTTTACGATTCGCAACGATAGCACATTGTCAAAGCCGCATTTTACCTATATGTTCATATAGGTTCCGTAATAACAGGAGTGTGGCTCATGAGCACCAAGGCCCTCAGGAAGGAAGAAGAGGAAAACCTCCTCCGTCGTGCCGACGATCTGTGCCGGCAGAACAATCTCAGGCTCACCCCGATCCGCGAGCGCGTCTATCGCGAGTTGGTCCAGAGCGGCGGCCCGGTTGGGGCTTACGATCTGGTCGACCGCCTCAGCAACGAGAAGAAGCGTCTCGCTCCGGTGACCATCTATCGCGCCCTGGACTTCCTGCGCGATGCAGGCCTCGTCCATCGTCTGGCGACCCAGAACTCCTATGTCATCTCCCATGGCCAGCCGGACATGAACGCGATGAAGATCATGTTCGTGGATTCGAAGACCGGCGAAACCGTCGAGGTTCATTCCACCGAAGTGGCCGAAGCCGTTCGCAAGGCCGCGGAGCAGGCCGGATTCAAATCGGTTTCCCCGTTCATGGAAGTCGAAGGCGAGATCACGCAGTGATGCAAAGGAGGCAGGGTCGGCACCGACCCTGCTTCTCAGGATGAGATGTAAAAAGGCCGGGCATTGCCCGGCCTTTTCTTTGTCACTCCGCCGCGACTGGCTGATGGTGGTGTTTCTCCGGTGTCCGACCCTCTGCCCGGTGGGCACGGACCGTCTCCCGTGAGATGAAGGTGTAGAACATCGGCACCACGAAGAGCGTGAAGATCGTCCCGATCGACATGCCGGACGCGATCACCAAACCCATCGAGAAACGGGCAGCCGCACCGGCACCGCTGGCATAGAGCAGAGGTGCGACGCCCAGCACCATGGCGGCCGTGGTCATCAGGATTGGGCGCAGGCGCACACGGGCTGCCTCCTCGATGGCCTCGCGCTTGCTGATCCCGTGCTTCTCCTTCTGCTCGTTGGCGAACTCCACCATCAGGATGCCGTGCTTGGTGATCAGGCCCACGAGGGTGATCAGACCCACCTGCGTGTAAATGTTCAGAGTCGCCAGACCCAGGTTCAGGAAGATCATGGCGCCGAACATCGAGAGCGGAACCGACATCATGATGATGAATGGATCCCGGAAGCTCTCGAACTGCGCTGCCAGCACTAGGTAGATCACGATGATGGCGAGCCCGAAGGCCAGGAAAATCGAGTTGCCCTCCTGGATTTCCAGGCGCGACTGACCGGCATAATCCTCGTAGAAGCCCTGCGGCATGACCTCCTGGGCGATCGAGCGCAGAGTGGCCAGACCTTCCGACGTGGTCACCCCTGGCAGAGGCAGGGCCGACAGGGTGGCCGAATTGAGCTGGTTGAACTGCTCGATGGCCGCCGGCGCCGCATCCGTCTTGATGCTGATGAGAGCCGACAAGGGAACCATGGAGCCATCGGACGCGCGGACATAGTACTCGGCAAGCCGCTCAGGATTGAGTCGATCCTCCTGCCGGACTTGGCTGACGACGTCGTAGCTCCGGTTATCCCGGTCGAACTTCGAAATCGGTGCGCCGCCGACGAGAGCCCCGAGGGTGTTACCGATCTCGGACACGGCCACGCCCAAGGCCGCGGCGCGATCACGATCCACCGTGATGCGGGCCCGCGGCGTCTCGTAGGAGATGGAGTTCTGAACAACGATGAACTTGCCCGACTTCATGGCCCGCTTACGGATTTCGTCCGCGACCTCATAGGCCTGGGAGGAGTCGCCGATCGTGCGCAGCACATATTGGATCGGCAGGCCGTCACCGGCTCCGGGCAGGGATGGAGGCGCGAAAGCGAAGGCCTGAAGACCGGCATTCTCATTCAGCAGGTTCTGAATGTCCTGCTTGGTCTCGGCACCTTTCTTTTCACGCTCGCTCCACTCCTTCAGCTTGAAGCCAAAGAAGCCGCCGCCGCCGCCGTCGATGCCGACGATCAGGAAGCTGTCGTCGATCTCCTTGATCTTCTCCGCCGCATTGGTGAACTGCTTGGAGAAGGCCTGGGTGTAATCGGCGGTCGCGTATTTCGGCGCGTTCAGAATGCCGAGATAGGCACCCTGATCCTCTTCCGGAGCAAGCTCGGAGGAGGTCTTGGTGAACATGAACGCCGTGGTGCCGAGCAGGACGGCAACGATGACGAGCGTCACGCCGCGATAGTCGAGAGAACCCTTCAGGCGCCGGGCATACCAGTTCTCGAGCCGTGTGAAGACGCGGTCGACGAAAGCGGCAAAGCGCCCTTGACCACCGTGCGCCTTCAGCAGCTTCGACGACATCATGGGCGAGAGCGTCACCGCGACGATACCCGAGATGATCACGGCTCCGGCCAGGGTGAAAGCGAACTCGCGGAAGAGAGAGCCCGTCAGGCCTTGCGTGAATCCGATCGGGGCATACACCGCCGCCAAGGTGACCGTCATGGACACGATCGGCAGGAAGATCTCCTTCATGCCCACGATGGCTGCCTCGACGGGCTTGAGGCCTTCCTCGATGTGGCGGTGAATATTCTCCAACACCACGATGGCGTCGTCGACCACGAGGCCGATGGCGAGCACCATGGCCAGCAGGGTGAGCAGGTTGATCGAGTAGCCCAGCGCGTAGAGGAAGAAGCACACGCCCACGAGCGAGAGCGGGATCGTCACGATCGGGATCAGCACCGACCGGAAGGAGCCTAGGAACAGCAGGATCACCACCACGACGATGAGAGCCGCCTCGCCGATGGTCTTGAACACCTCCTCGATCGAGGCCGAGATGAAGTTTGACGCATCGTAGACGATCTCGACCGTCATACCTTTCGGCAGGGTCGAGCGGATGCCCTCAATGGCCTTCGTCACCTCTTCGGCAACGGTCAGGGGGTTGGCCGACGGCGTCGGCACGATGCCGATGAAGGTGCCCTGGCTGCCGTTGAAGCTGACGATCGTGTCCGTGCTCTTAGGCCCGAGTTCCACATCCGCCACGTCGCGCAGGCGCACGACCTGATCGCCGTTCGAGCGGATCGGCAGCGTGCCGAACGTCTCGGGCGTCTGCAGAGTGGTCTGCATATCGAGCCTGTAGGCTACGTACTCGCTCTGGGTCTTTCCGGGCGCCGCGAGGAAGTTGTTGGCCCGGATGGCCGCCACCACATCGCCGGCCGTGACGCCACGAGCCGCTAGGCGCACGGGGTCGATCCACACGCGCATAGAGAAGTCGCGCCCGCCGAGAATCTCGGCATTGCCGACGCCTTCGAGCGTGGCGAAGCGCGGCTGCACCACACGGGTGAGGAATTCGGAGACCTGCTCGGGATTCATCTCCGTGCTGCCGAAGGTGATGTACATAAGGGCGAAGCTCTGGCCGGTGCCCTTCATGATCACCGGATCCTCAGCCTCGGAGGGAAGCTGGGCGCGGATCTGCTGCACCTTGGCGGTCACCTCGGTGAGCGCCGCGTTCGGATCCGTGTTGAGACGCATGCGCACGGACACCGTGCTGACGCCCAGGCGGCTCTGCGTCGTCACGTAATCGACGCCTTCCGCGCTCGATACGGATTTGGCGATCGGCGTACTGATGAAGCCCTGGATCAGGTCGGCGCTCGCGCCCGTATAGGCCGTCGTGATCGTGATGGTGGTTTCCTCGACCTCAGGATACTGGCGCACCTGGAGGTTCATCAGACCCTGCGCACCCAGCAGCAGGATCAGGAGGCTCACCACCATCGACAGGACGGGGCGGCGGATGAAAAGTTCTGTGAAACTCATGGCTGATGCCTACTGCCCGCTTGCGAGCTTGGACGTGTCGAGCTTGGTCACATCGATGGTGTTGTCGATCTTGACGGTCGAGCCGGCCTGCAGCTTGTTCTGACCCGAGGCGACCACCTGCTGGCCGGAATTGAGACCGGACACGATTTCGAGAGCCCCGCCGCGGCGGCGGCCGGTCTTCACGAAAACCTGCTTGACGACCTGAACCTGCTGACCCGCGCGCTCTTCCTGCTCGATCGTATAGACGTAATCCCCGTAGAGGCTGGTGATAACCGCCGTCTGCGGCAGGGTCATGACGTTGGGCTGCTCCGGCAGGATCACCTCGACATGGAGGAACTGGCCGGGGAGGATGGCCCCGTTCTTGTTGTCCTCAATGAGCGCCTGAACGGACACAAGACGGGTCGCCGGATCGACGCGCGGATCCTTGCCGGTGACGCGGCCCTTAAAGGGCAGATCCGCCTCCGTCATGCCGACACGGATTTCCTGGCCGAGCTTGATCTCGCTCGCCCGCTGCTCCGGCACTGTGAAGTCGACCTTCATGGAGGAGAGATCCTGGAAGCTAGCAATCACAGTTCCAGGTTGCAGGTACTGGCCGACATCAATGCGTGGGATGCCGATGACGCCGGAGAACGGCGCCTCCAGAGCCTTCTGCTCAATCGTGGCCTGAAGGCGCGCCAGACGCGAACGCGCCGCAGCGAGCAGAGCACTCGCCTGATCGAGATTGGCTTCAGTGCCGTAGCCCCGTGCCGACAAGGTCTTGGCACGCTCGAAGGCGCTCTCCGCCGTCTTCACATTGGCTTGAACATCCTGGATGTCTGCCCGCTCGACCCTGTCATCGAGCTGAACGAGAACCTCGCCCTGGCGAACATTCTGGTTAGCCTTGAACTTGATCTCGCTGACAATGCCGGCCGTCTCGAAGGCCAGCTCGACGCCATTCGCAGCCTTGGCCGTGCCGATGGCACCGATGCTGGGTGTCCAGGTCTTCGCCTCGACCTTGGCGGCTGAAACCGTCTGCGCCGGCTGCTGCATATTGGCAAAGAACTGCGTGATCATCTTGTCGCGGAAGAAGTTGAACCAAATCAGCCCGCCGCACAGGCCAACCGCGAGAATGAACACAAGACCAACTACAAGGCGCCGTTTCATAGGCTTCTTCCGAGATTGCGAACCCATATCAACGGGCTCATCTAAGACTAAGGAGGTGCGGCATTAACGCGACTTTTCCTTGACGCCAATGCCGTGGAACAATTTATATACCGTCTGGACGGTTTAGTCGCAAGTGCGGCAACGCACAAAACAAGAGTTATGAATGCTGTTTCCCTGTACCAGAGGCCGGAAAAGTTCCCGAGAAAAAATTCTCGATGCGGCCGCAGAACTTGTCGGCGAGATCGGAGCCGGCCGGCTGACGCTCGAGGCCGTGGCGGAAAAGGCCGGGCTCAGCAAGGGCGGGCTTCTCTACAACTTCCCGACCAAGGATGCACTGTTGCAGGCCATGATCCAGCGCATGATCGACCAGGTAGCCTCCGAGAAGGAAGCGTTACGGGAAAAGGCTCAGCCTGGCCCCAACCTGGAAGCCCGGGTCGTCACCAAGACACTGTTGAACATCTGCTGCGGCGGCAAAATGCAGGATATGGCAACCGGGATGATGGCCGCCACGGCCGAAAACCCGCGCCTCCTCGACCCCGTCCGTCAGGTGATCCACACCACGCTGGAGCAGCTCAAGGCGACTTCAGACGACCTCGATGCCGCTCTGCTGGCATGGCTCGCCACGGAAGGACTGAGCAGCCTCGAGATGCACAACCTCAGCCCGTTCTCCGATGAGGACCGGGACCGGATCGTGAAGGCCATCGAGCGCCTCGTGACCAAGGGCATCGCCGAATAGACACCCAATCCGGGTTCAGGCCATCCAGGACGGGTCGCTCAGCACCTCATCCGTGTGCTCGCCGAGCCGGGGAGAAGGCCGATCGGCCGCCATCGGCTTCCCGTTCATCACGATGGGCGAGCGGACGGATGGAATCGCCCCGCCCTTGGCCACGGAGGCAGGAAGATCGATTCTCATACCGCGGGCGATCACCTGCGGATCGGAGAAGACATCGGCCACCGTGTTGATGGGACCGGCCGGGACTCCCTGTTTCTCGAGTGCCGCCAGCAGCGCCTCGCGGGTGGTTTTCAGGGTGAGCTCGGTCAGGATCGGCACGAGCTCAGCCCGCTTGCCCACTCGGCCCGCATTGCTCCTAAAACGCTCGTCCTGTGCCAGCTCGGGCTTGCCCAGCACGGAGACGAAGCGGGCGAACTGCCCATCATTGCCCACTGCCACGATCACGTGACCGTCCGTGACCGGGAAAACCTGATACGGCACGATGTTGGGATGGGCGTTGCCCATCCGGCGAGGTGATTTTCCGGAGGCCAGATAGTTCATGGCCTGGTTGGCCAGCACGCTCGTCTGCACGTCGAGGAGCGCCATGTCGAGATGCGCCCCTTCCCCTGTAGCATCGCGCTGGCGAAGGGCCGCCAGGATGCCGACGACCGAATAGACGCCCGTGAAGATGTCCACATAGGCCACGCCGATCTTCTGCGGCTCGCCGTCCGGATCACCCGTCAAGTCCATGATCCCGCCCATGCCCTGGATCATGAAGTCGTAGCCGGCGCGGGACGCATAAGGCCCGTTCTGGCCGAAGCCCGTGATCGAGCAGTAGACGAGGCGCGGATTGACGGCCTTCAGGCTCTCATAGTCGAGACCGTATTTCTTCAGGCCGCCGACCTTGAAGTTCTCGATCACGACATCCGCATGGGCTGCGAGCTTGCGGACAAGCTCCTGTCCCTCAGGGGTCTCGAAATCCGCCGCAATGGAGCGCTTGCCGCGGTTGCAGGAATGGAAATAGGCCGCCGAGAGATCACCGCCATCGTCCGCCTCCACGAAGGGAGGCCCCCATCCGCGCGTATCGTCGCCCGCACCCGGCCGCTCGACCTTCACCACATCCGCGCCGAGATCGGCGAGCAACTGGCCGACCCAGGGACCCGCGAGGATGCGCGCCAGTTCGAGGACTTTGAGGCCTTCGAGCGGTTTCATGCGGATCAATCCATGATGGTGTCGAGGCCGCGCCGCAGGCCGGTGAACGAACCGACGCGACGGGCGGCCAGCAGGGTGCCGGCCACATAGGGAGCCGCCGACGAACCTGCATCGTGACGGATCACGAGGCGCTCGTTGTCGGCCCCGAACACGGCTTCGCAGGACAGGACAAAGGAGGGCATGCGCAGGGAATGGACCTGCACCGGCTCCTTGGCGCCCAGAGCACCGCCGCGGGTTTCACGAACGCCGGTCAGCTCATTCACGGGCTTCGAGGTGGCAGGCTGGCGCGCCTCGCTTAAGAGCTCGGCCAACTCGCGGGCGGTGCCCGATGGTGTGTCCGGCTTCTTGGCCGACGCGTAGTCGATAACCTCGATATCCGGCACATAGCGGGCCGCCTCGAGAGCGAAGCGGCGCAGAAGCGTCGCGGTGATCGAGAAATTGCCGGCCGCGAGCACGCCGCGCCCCGCTTTCAGCGCCTGCGCATCGATCTCGGCGTAATCTTCGGAACCCAGCCCCGAGGTGCCGACGACCACGTGCCTGCCCTGAGCCAGGGCCGTGAGAGTGTGAGCCTTCACGGCGCCGGGCTTGGTATAGTCGATCACCACATCGGACGGCTCGCGCAGCGCCTCTTCGAGGGTTGCGCTGATTGGAACACCCAGGCGGGAAAAGCCCGCGGCCTCGCCCGCATCCTGCCCCGCCGCGCTGCGGCTGACGGCGCCTGCGAGCACGAGATCGTCAGAAGCCGCAATTGCCGCCACGAGGGCTTTGCCGACCCAGCCGGTCGATCCTGCCAGGGTGATCCGAAGCGCCATGTGCTTACCCTCTCCTAGAAGAATGCCTGCAGACCGGTCTGGGCGCGGCCCAGGATGAGGGCATGCACGTCATGGGTGCCCTCATAGGTGTTCACGGTCTCCAGGTTCTGCGCATGGCGCATCACGTGGTACTCTTCCTGGATGCCGTTGCCACCATGCATGTCGCGGGCGATGCGGGCGATATCCAGGGCCTTGCCGCAATTGTTGCGCTTGACCAGCGAGATCATTTCCGGCGCAACGCGACCCTCGTCGAAGAGGCGGCCGACGCGCAAGCTTGCATGGAGGCCCAGGGTGATCTCGGTCATCATGTCGGCAAGCTTCTTCTGCACGAGCTGGGTCGCGGCAAGCGGCCGGTCGAACTGCTTGCGGTCGAGGGTGTACTGACGCGCCCGGTGCCAGCAATCCTCGGCAGCCCCCATGGATCCCCACGAGATGCCGTAGCGCGCGCGGTTGAGGCAGCCGAAGGGACCCTTCAGGCCCTGCACGTTCGGTAGCAGAGCGTCCTCGCCCACCTCGACATTGTCCATGACGATCTCGCCGGTGATAGAGGCGCGTAAGCTGAGCTTGCCGCCGATCTTCGGCGCCGAGAGCCCCTTCATGCCTTTCTCCAGCACGAAGCCGCGAATCTGGTTGTCATGAGCCTCGGACTTCGCCCAGACCACGAAAACGTCCGCAATGGGGGAGTTGGAGATCCACATCTTGGAGCCCGTGAGGCGATAGCCGCCATCGGTCTTCACGGCGCGGGTCTTCATGCCGGCCGGATCCGAGCCCGCATCCGGTTCGGTCAGGCCGAAGCAGCCCACATACTCACCGGAGGCGAGCTTGGGCAGGTACTTGCGGCGCTGCTCCTCGGAGCCGTAGGCATAGATCGGGTACATCACCAGGGAGGACTGCACGCTCATCATGGAGCGGTAACCGGAATCGACCCGCTCCACCTCGCGGGCCACGAGGCCGTAGGCCACGTAGGACGCACCGGCGCAGCCGTAATCCTCCGGCAGGGTCACGCCCAGGAGGCCGAGTTCGCCCATCTCGTTGAAGATGGCACGATCC
Source organism: Microvirga lupini (assembly GCF_014191055.1). Taxonomy (GTDB): domain Bacteria; phylum Pseudomonadota; class Alphaproteobacteria; order Rhizobiales; family Beijerinckiaceae; genus Microvirga; species Microvirga lupini_A. The sequence goes on along the minus strand of NZ_JACHWB010000004.1, from coordinate 294,888 downwards.
GTCTTCTCCTCGCGATAAGCCTCGATCACGCGGGGCAGGAGCTTATCCTGGGCATAGGCGCGGGCCGTATCGCGGATCATGCGCTCGTCGTCGGTCAGAAGCTCATCGAGGAGGAGCGGATCGTCCCACTTGAGCTTCGCGAGTTCCTGTTGAGCACCGGCCATGATGATCATCCTTCCCATGATGGAGCGGGCGCCGGCGCCAGGCCAAGCAAACCCATTGAATTTGAGCGGCAAAATCGCGCTGGACAGGCTAAAAGTAAATCGACATCTTCGCAGCAGGTTATTCTCAATCGGAATGAACGGGTGTTTCGTCGCGGCTTTCTGCCCAATGTGGGCAATCTCCTGGCCTTCGAGGCCACGGCCCGCCATGGCAGCGTGTCACGAGCCGCCGAGGAGCTGAACCTGACGCAGAGCGCCGTGTCGCGCCAGATCCAGCAGTTGGAGGAATCGCTCGGCGTGTCCCTGTTCAGCCGATCCCGGCAGCGGGTGGTGCTCACGGATGTGGGGCGCCTGTATGCGTCCCAGGTGCGCAGCACCCTCTCTGAGCTATCCGACGCAACCCATCAGGCCATCGCGCTGTCCGGCACGACCGGCGTGCTCAACCTCGCAACCCTGCCGACCTTCGGGACCCGCTGGCTCATTCCGCGCATTCCCAGCTTCTTCGCCCAGCATCCGGGCGCGACAGTGAATTTCGGCGTGCGGCTCGTGCCGTTCGATTTCTCCACTGAGCCCTTCGATGCGGCGATCCATTTCGGCGAGCCGCACTGGCCTGGAGCGGTGTGCGAGTTGCTGCGGACGGAAGAAGCGGTCCCCGTCTGCAGCCCGGCCTATCGGGAGCGCGAGAACCTGCGTTCACCGCAGGACCTGACCCGGGCCACCCTGCTGCAGCAGAGCACGCGCCCCACCGCCTGGGCGGAGTGGTTCGCCAGCGTTGGGGTAGAGGTGAGCAACCCGCTCCGCGGCCCGCGCTTCGAGCAATTCGCCATGGTGGCCCAGGCGGCGGCTGCGGGCCTGGGGGCCGCTCTCATCCCACATTTCCTGATCGATGATGAACTAGCCTCAGGCCGCCTGGAAATCCTCTTTCCGAACAGTCTCGTCAGCGGCGGCGCCTATTACCTGGTCTATCCGGAGCACAAGGCGGAGACGCCGTTGCTGCGCTCCTTCCGCGACTGGATCCTGGACCAGACCCGTCAGGGATAGATCCGCTTCGGCTTCATGGTCCTGAAGCTCAAAGTGAGGGCCACCAGGGCGCAGAAGAAGATCGCGCTGACCATTGAGACGGACGTGCCGTCATAGAGAGCACTAACCAGCGCGATGATCACGGCACCCGTGCCAAGCTGCAGGGTGCCCATGAGCGCTGAAGCTGTTCCCGCAACGGGACCATGTTCCTCGAGGGCCAGCACCGCCGTGGAAGGAATGACGAAGCCGAGGCAGCCGAACGACACGAACAGGAGCCCCCACAGGACGAACACATTGTCGACGCCGGAGACGGTCAGCAGGAAGAGCAGCGTCACGAGGCTGGCGAAGCAAGAGATCGCGATGCGCACCACCCGCTCGGCACCAAAGCGGCGCATGAGGGTGCTGTTGAACTGGGCGCTGCCGATGAACGCGATGGCATTCGACGCGAAGACCATGCTGTAGGTCGAAGGCGTCATGCCGAAATGCTCGATAAAGATGACGGAGGAGCCGGCGAGATAGGCGAAGAAGCTCGCCTGGCTGAAGCCGCCGATGAAGGTGAGGCCGAGAAAGCGCCGGTCCTTCAACAGGCTCTTATAGGTCTGGAAGGCCTGAGCGATGCCGCCCTTGCCCTGATCCGACTTGTGAGTTTCGGGCAGGAGGAAAAGCACGACGGCCAGGCCGCCCAGTCCGATGAGGGCAATGGCCCAGAAGATCACGCGCCAGCTGAAGAATGCCGTCAGGGCGCTTCCGGCCAGCGGCGCCAGAATCGGGGAGACGCTGAAGACCAGCATGCTGGTGGCCATCAGCCGGGCCGCCTCATGTCCGGTATGCAGATCGCGAATGATTGCCCGCGGGATCACCATGGCCGCGCAGGAGCCAACCCCTTGCAGGAAACGGAACGCGATGAGGGTCTCGACGTTCGGCGCGAAGCTGCAGCCGATGCTTGCCAGCGCGAACAATCCCAGTCCGGCATAGAGCGGCGGCTTGCGCCCGAACCGGTCCGAGAGCGGCCCGTAGACGCTCTGGCAAAGGGCGACCGCCAGAAAGAAGCTCATGAGGCTCATCTGCACGCCGCTCACATCGACCTGAAACTCCCGGGCGATGGCCGGAAAAGCAGGCAGGTACATGTCGATGGCAAAAGGCCCGACGGCTGAGAGCATGCCGAGAACGAGCGCATTGCGCAGAAAGGCGGATTTCATCGAAAAAGGCTTTCTTCAAACCGGCCCAAGGTCCGGATCCGGGCAATCGGCCTGCCCGCTTCAGGGGACGGACCAAGCAATGTCATCGGGAGATCCGGCCGCAATCCTGAGCCAATCGTTCCTGAGGGCGGCGTGCCGTTTGTATGCTGTCCGGCAGGGAGGTCAAGGTGAAGTCTTTTTGAACCCGGATCAAAATCCGCACATCCGCTGAGGCTTACTATTCGTTAACCATGAATGGTCATAGCTGATTAAACATCCGGCCGAATGTCCCATCCGCTCCAGGGCTCCGTCCCTGCGGCGGGCCAGGCTGCCTCGGCTGACCACCAGAGTTTTCACGTTCCTTATGATCTCTTCCATGTCCAGGAATCAGATGCACTTCGGCGCTACGGCGTCTGAGGCATGCATTGCCTGTGACCACTGGCATGCAGGCGGGCCTGGCAGGTTCCTGAAGTGGCTCACCGCCGCAACGATTCTCATGAGCGTCACCGCCTGCGCAGGCCGCTCCGATCTTGGCTATGCGAGCCTGAATTCCGAGGTTCCTGCAACCCGTGCCGTCATCGTCCCTCCTCCGGGAGGGCCCTCCATCGTGGCGGTTCTGCAGCAGGCCTACCAGAACGGGATCTCACAGGAGATCGCCCTGTCGACCGCTTCGCTGACGAGTGGGCAGAATGCCTTCTACGTGAGCCTGCTCAACAACACCGCGAGCAACATGGAGCTTCCGGAGACGCTCTCTCTGCCTCCTCTCACGCCGGACCGGATCGAGAGGGAGATGGAGGAGCGGATCCCTGGGGTCGAGATGCAGACCTCCCTGGTCTACGTTCAGAACAAGTTCGGGCCCTTCGGCTTTGCCACCGGGCGCTCCGCCTCAGGCGACCTTTGCCTCTATGCCTGGCAGCAGATTGAACCCGACAAGCCCGCCATCCTGGTTCCGGGCGGAGCAGTTTCGGTGCGCCTGCGCCTGTGCGATGCCGATGCCACCGTCGATCAGCTCCTGCGGGTCATGTACGGCTACACGATCGCGGCTTACTATCGCCAGGAATCCTGGAACCCCTATGGTGATCCGCCATCACCTCCGGCCGGTTTCGGACAGGTCGATGCGCCCATGTACCCGCTGGGGCTCGACAGGCGGGAGGATGCCACCGTGATCCGCCGGCGCATGGCCGTCCCCACTGAGACACCCAGGCGCTTCGTCGACAAGGACACGGTCGAGCCTTCACCCTCTGGGCCAACGACACCGCAGAATACAGCCCCGCTGGGGGGCTATCCCATAGTGCCGCCCCCACCCGGCGAGTAAAAATCAAGTTTACTGTATCTTATGTTATTACATCACATATCGATTTATTTACCGATGTGACAATAGGCCTAAGCAACGATAGAGATATATTAATAGACCTATCCTCAGTGTTGAACTAAGCGTGCAATCTCTCACGCGAACACTCAAGCCGAGAATCCCGACAGATGCGAGCAGGTCTTATCGTGGCCCTTTGGGCAGTGGCGGCGATCCTGATTGTCTCGCTTGTCGTTCTCCCCATCAGCCTTCAGGCACATCTCGTAGCAGGCCTTACCGTCGTGGCCTGCATGATCATCATCAAATTCTTTCGGGCTCAAGGCATCTGGCGCCAGATTGCCCTGGCCTTGGGCACCGCCATCGTCCTGCGCTATGTCTTCTGGCGGACCACCAGCACCATCCCGCCGATCACCGAAGTGGCGAACTTCATCCCCGGCTTCCTGCTGTATCTGGCCGAGATGTATAGCGTCATGATGCTATTCTTGAGCCTCTTCGTGGTCTCCAGCCCGATGCCCTCGCGCAAGGCACCCCAAATCGACCCGCATAACCTGCCCACGGTCGATGTCTTCGTCCCAAGCTACAACGAGGGTGCCGAGCTTCTGGCCACCACGCTTGCGGCCGCCAAGGCGATGACCTATCCGGAGGACAAGCTCACGGTCTGGCTTCTGGACGATGGCGGCACCGACGAGAAATGCAGTTCTCAGAATGCCATCGCCTCCCAGCAGGCCCGGGAACGCCGTGCGGAGCTGCAGGCCCTGTGCGCGGCACTCGACGTCCGCTACCTGACCCGCGCCCGCAACCTGCACGCCAAGGCCGGCAATCTGAACAATGGCCTTGAGCACTCCACGGGCGATCTGGTCGCCGTATTCGACGCCGATCATGCCCCGGCCCGGAACTTCCTGACCGAGACCGTCGGCTATTTCACCGCGGACAAGAACCTGTTTCTGGTCCAGACGCCCCATTTCTTCATCAATCCCGATCCGCTCGAGCGAAACCTCGGCACGTTCCAGACCATGCCGTCAGAGAACGAGATGTTCTACGGCGTCATCCAGCGTGGCCTCGACAAATGGGATGCCTCCTTCTTCTGCGGTTCGGCCGCCGTGCTCCGGCGCGAGGCCTTGCAGGAGACCAACGGCTTCAGCGGCGTCAGCATCACGGAAGATTGCGAGACCGCCCTCGAACTCCATTCCCGGGGCTGGACGAGCGCCTATGTGGACAAGCCCCTGATCGCCGGCCTTCAGCCGGACAGCTTCGCCAGCTTCATCGGCCAGCGCTCGCGCTGGGCCCAGGGCATGATGCAGATCATCCGCTACAAGTTTCCACCCTTCAAGCGGGGCTTAAGGCTGTCGCAGCGCCTGTGCTACATGTCGAGCAGCATGTTCTGGCTGTTCCCGTTCTCGCGGTTCTGCTTTCTCGTTTCGCCGCTCTGCTATCTGTTCTTCTCGCTGGAAATCTTCACAGCATCGGGAGGCGAGTTCTTCGCCTATACGTTCACCTACATGATGGTGAACTTCATGATGCAGAATTATCTCTATGGCCGCTATCGCTGGCCGTGGATTTCGGATCTCTACGAATATGTCCAGACGATCTATCTTCTGCCCGCCGTCCTGTCGGTGATCGCCAATCCGAGCAAGCCCACCTTCAAGGTCACGTCGAAGAACGAGACCATGGACGAGAGCCGGGTGTCGGAATTGGGAACGCCCTATTTCATCATCTTCGGCATCCTGCTCCTCGGAGTCGTGGCGACGGGCGTGCGGGTGTGGGCGGAACCCTACAAGGCCGACCTGACCCTCGTCACGGGAGCCTGGAACATCCTCAACCTGATCATTGCGGGCTGCGCCCTCGGCGTCGTGTCGGAGCGCGCAACGCGCCGCCAGAGCCACCGGGTTCGGGTCGAGCGCCCCTGCCGCTTCGTCATGGGTGACGAGGTCATCGATGCCGTGCTGCGGGACGTGTCGGTCGGCGGCGCACGACTTCATGTGCCCCCCTCGGTCGAGCCCAGGCTGAAGAAGGGAGCCGCAGGCACCCTCGAGTTCCAGCCTTTCGCCAACCTCCCGATCCAGCATCTGCCGGTGGAGATCCGCAAGGTCGGCATGGACGACAACGGGCTGCTGCTGGGATGCCGCTTCATGATCGAGAAGGCCGAGCACCGGAAGATGATTGCGGACCTTGTCTTTGCCAATGCGGATCAATGGAGCGAATTTCAGAAGAACAGGCACTACGACATCGGCGTGCTGCGCGGAACGCTCTGGTTCTTCATGGTGGCGTTCTATCAGACCGGCCGGGGCCTCTCGTACTTCCTGGGTCTGCAGCGGATCGGCAGTTCCTCCCCTCCGGCTCCGTCCGTAGCCGCAGCCGTCAAGTAGAGGTGTGTCGTGCGCCGCGTTCTGATCCCCCTCCTGCTGGGCCTGCAAGCGATCGGCGCACCGAGCGCACTCGCCCAAGCGACGCCATTCAACATGGCACCTGGAGGGTCGGGCGGGCCACAGACAGGCCCTGCTCCTGCGCCAAGTCAGGCAGCGCCTGCCGCACCCTTCGACATGCGCCAGCCCGGCTCGCCGCCGGCTGCAGCACCGGCACCACGTCCGACCGATCTGCAGACGGTGCCACCGGCCAGCACAGCCGCGCCCTTCAGCATGGGACCGCGCAATGCAGCTCCCTCTGCAGGAGCGGCTGGAAACGCTCCTACGTCTGCGCGGGCGCCGGTCGCCGGCGGCACTCCGGCGGCGCGCAACGTTGCGCGCATCGAGCGGCCGATCCTTCCGTTCGAGATGCTCCGTTTGGAGGGTGAGACAGACGCCAAATCCTGGACCTTCCATCTCACTCAAGACGAGGCGGCGAGCGGCGCCACCCTGTCCATGGGCTACAAGAACGCGGTCGTGGTCATGCCCGAGGGCTCGCGCCTGAGGATCGCGATCAATGGGGAATCCGTACTCGACACGCCGATCTCCTCGGCGAACGACATCAAGCGCGTGGCGGCGTCGATCCGACCCGGGCTTCTCCGTCAGGGGCAGAACATCATCCGCATGGAAGCCCTTCAGCGCCATCGGACGGACTGCACCATCGGGGCAACCTATGAGCTCTGGACAGACGTGGATTCGGCATCTACGCGCCTCATCTTCGCCGAGGGTACGACCAAGACCCTGCGCGCCCTGGACGATCTGCCGGCCGTCGGTGTCGACAACGCGGGCGTCACGACGATCCGGGTGGTTGCACCCAAGATCTACAGGCCGGAAATGCGGGACCGGCTCTTACGCCTCGTGCAGACGGTTGCCCTGCGCGGACGCTATGCCCATCCCGTGATCCAGGTCATGGAATCGGATCCGGGCCCCTCGCCCGTCGGGACGATCAAGGTCGCCATGGGTCTTGCCGGCGAGTTGCGCGGTCTCGTGCCCGGCATTCCGGACGCCGCCATGATACAGCCTCTGACCATGATGATGCAGGAGCCGGGCTCCATTGGCTCGACCCTGGTGGTCGCAGGTCCGACCTGGCAGGATCTCGACACCGCCATCGGGATCGTCAGGGCTCATTCCCTCAATCCTCTCAATGCCGAGCGCGGAATGATCGATACGGCCTCCTGGCACTGGCCCGAGGTTCCGACAGCCTTCGGCGATCAGTCCTTCCGCTTTGCCGATCTGGGCGTGCCGACGCAGGAGTTTTCGGGCCGGCGGCTGAAAGCCGATCTTGCCATCAATCTTCCATCGGACTTCTATGCCACCGAGTACGGCGAAGCGATCCTGCATCTCGATGCGGCCTATACGTCGGCGGTCCGTCCCGGCAGCCATGTGAATGTGTTCGTCAACGGCCAGATCAGCACGCAGATGACGATCACCACCCAGGGCGACATCGTCCGGCGGCATACCGTCCGGGTCCCGCTGAAAAATTTCAAATCAGGCCTTAACCGCATCACTTTCGAGGCGGCCCTGATGACGGACGCGGACGCACGCTGCGCACCGGGAGAAACGCTTTCCGAGACGAACCGCTTCGTGCTGTTCGACACCACCAACCTCGAGTTTCCAAAATTCGGCCGGATCGGACGCCAGCCCGATCTGGCGGTTCTCGGGGCCGGCCGTTTCTCGGATGAAGACCTCCCCACGACCGTCGTTCTCGCGCGCCCCGATCCGCTGAACCTGTCCGCCGCCGGTACCCTTCTGGCCCGTATGGCGCGCAACGCCGGCCAGCCGGTGCAGGCGCAATTCGCCAATGCGGCCTCGGCCGACGATGAATCCGTTCTGTTCATCGGCGCCGTCGACCAGATTCCGGCCGGCATGCTCAACCGCGTCAGGGTCACGGAGCATCTGCGCATGATCTGGCCCTCGACGCCGGTCACAGACAACAAAGGAGCGTCGCAGACGGCAAGCGCGGATTTCACCATGCCGTTGAGCCAGGCATCGCCCGACCGTGCGACCACGGCCTCGACCGACGAGGTCCGCCGGCGCTGGTCGGACACGTTCCAGCGCCGCGGCATCATTCAGCAGACGATAGGCGCCGTGCAGGATTGGCTGGAGAAGACCTTCAGCCTCTCGCTCTCGTCGTTGCGGCTGGAGGAGCGCACCGATGCGCCTTACGAGCCGCCGCAGCGAGCCTCCCTGCTGATGGCGCAGAGCCGCAGCGAGGGATCCGGCGTCTGGACCCTGGTGACGGCCCGCACGGATCGTGCCCTGGCGGACGAGATGGCCCGTCTGGCCAACCCCACGCTCTGGTCTCAGGTCTCGGGACGCGCCGTCGCTTTGGATCCGAGGGAGATGAAGCTCCAGGTCGAGCCCATCAACGATTATCGCTTCGTGCAGACCCAGCCGCCTTCGCTGACGAATCTTCGCCTCGTCGCGGCGAACTGGATGTCGGCCAACATTCTCCAATATGCTCTCGTCATGCTGGCATGCTGCACGTTCCTCGGGATCGCCACCGCCCTGCTCCTGAGTCGGCTGGGACGGCGCTCATGATGCGCTGCGGGCTGCGCCCTGCACGGCTCCTGCCATGGCTCCTCGCCATGCTCTCCCTCGTCCTGGGATCGATGGCATCCTCCCAAAACCTCTCCGTGCAGCCGCTGAAGATCGCGGGCACCCTCTCGTCGGCTGAGTGGGAGGCCTACCGCTCCCGTTTCATCGAGGACAGCGGCCGTGTTGTCGACACGGCCAACGGCCATATCAGCCACAGCGAGGGGCAGGGATACGGCCTCCTCCTCGCCCTGGCGGCTTCCGACCGGCGCTCCTTCGAGCAGATCTGGAGCTTCACTTTCACCGAACTCCTGATCCGGGACGATGGTCTGGCGGTGTGGAAGTGGGATCCCGGCGCAAAGCCCAAGGTGACCGACCGCAACAACGCCACCGACGGTGATCTTCTCATCGCCTATGCGCTGGCAAAGGCCGGGGAAGTCTGGCAGGAGCCCCGTTACACCGCCGCCGCGCAGAAGCTCGCCAGGGCGGTCGGAAAGAACACTTTCGGCCGCAGCGGCCGCTCCCTCATTCTCCTGCCCGGCGCGGAGGGCTTCGGCGCCGGCGATCGCCCTGACGGCCCGGTGGTCAACCTCTCCTACTGGGTCTTCGAGACTTTTCCCGTGATGGCGGCGCTCGCGCCGGAATACGAATGGAACCGCGTCTGGCGCGATGGAGTCCTGCTTCTTCAGCAGGCAACTTCCGGCCGCGTGCGGCTTCCGGCGGACTGGCTTTCCCTCCAGAACGGATTGCAGCCGAAGCCGGCCGACGGCTTCCCGCCCGAGTTCGGTTACAACTCCTTAAGGATACCGCTTTACCTGTTGAGAGCAGGGATGACTGATTTGGAGTGGCTGAGGGCTCTCAAGCAGCGCTGGTCTGCGGAGAACGAAGGGGTTGCCGTGGTCAACGTGGTGACCGGACAGATCCGGGAACGGCTGACGGACCAGGGTTACGCCCTCCTTGCCGCTGCTCTGGCCTGTGCGCTCGACGGAACATCCGTTCCGGCAGCGCTGAGAACCTTCGAGCCGAGCCTCTATTATCCGTCCACCCTGTATCTTTTGGCGAAATCCCTGCTGGGTGAGAAATATCCGCAATGCGTCTCGTCGGCAGCGCCATAACGACTGCGATCCTGATCCTGGGATTTGCAGCGATTGCGCAGCAGACCGGCCCCGGCGGTTCCCAGCCGCCCGCCGGAACGCCACCGGCCGAGTCTCCCTCCGCCAATGGCTCGCAGCCGCAGGTCGATGAATCAGCCCTTCGCTACTTCGCATCACAGGGTGATACGCGCCGGGTGAATGCGGAGATCGCCCGGCTTCGCGCGCTTTATCCCAACTGGACGCCGCCCAGCGACCTGTCGCAGCTATCGGCAGGCGGCGGCAGCGCTCCGCCCGATCCGATCATCGAGCGCCTGTGGAACCTCTACCGCGAGGACCGGATTGCCGAAGTTCGCGCCGCAATCGCCGAGCGCCAGGCCTCAGAACCGAACTGGAAGCCCCCGGAGGAACTGGTCACGGCCCTTGAAACCGTGGAGGCGCGTCGCCGCCTGGTGAATGCGTCCGATTCCGGCCAATGGCAGACCGTGCTGTCGGTGGCGACCGAATCCCCCACTCTGCTCACCTGCACGAACGTGGATGTGCTCTGGCGCGTGGCCGAGGCCTTCGCCCGGACGGATCAGCCCACCCGGACCCGGGATGTCTACACCTATCTCCTGACGAACTGCGCCAACCCGGCCGAACGGCTCGCGACGCTGCAGAAGGCCCTCACTCTTCTGCCCGAACAGCAGGTCTCCGATCTCCTCCAGTTCGAGCGCCGGACCGGCGACACCCCGGACGATTTCAGCTCCATCCGCGACGAGATGGCCCGCCGCAGAGTCGAACGCGCTTCCCTCGACAGTAAGATGACCGCATCCGCGGAGGACCTCGCAGCAGTCGAGCGGCTGATCCGGAACACCAATGAGGCCGGCCCCGTGCTGACTCTCGGCTGGTACAACTACCATCATGGCAATCCGGCACGGGCCCTCGAGTTGTTCAAGACGGCCCTCGACCGCAACGGCGGTGCCAAGGCGGCCGAAGGCTATGCCATGTCCCTGCGGGCGCTCGAACGGCTCACGGACGCCGAGGCCTTCGCCTATGAGTGGCGCGAGCGCGCTCCCGAGAACATGAAGATCTACCTGGACATCGCCACGGCACTCCTCAGCCAGGATCCGCCGCCGCGGCTCGATGCCCAGGTGGTCACCCGGATCGTGCGGGTCGTGACGGCAGAGCGCTTCCCGGATGGAGCCCAGGCGCTGGGCTGGTATTCCTACAACACGGAGCAGATCCGGACCGCGCGGGACTGGTTCCGCACGGCTCTCGGCTGGAAGCCCGAGGACGAACCCTCGGCCTATGGGCTTGCCCTGTCGACGCAGCGCCTGAACGAGCGCGCGGCGTTCAACGCCGTCGTCGCCCAATGGCGGAACCGTTCAGAACGCATCGCCGCTCTCGCGGACGGCACCAATTCCGGCTCAGGGCGGCGATCCGCTCCGGTTCGTCCCCAGGTTGAGATGAGTGTCGCGCCTCCCGCCAGGGCGGACGGTGCCGTTCCCCGTCAGGTGACCGTGGAGCGCGTCGAGGTCGAACAGCCCCTCGCCCGGACAGAGGAAGGGGTGCGGCTCCGCCAGACCCGGGCCCGCTCCGTCCTGGGGCGTAGCTGCGCGATGACGCGCAATCCCGCCGGTCTCTCCGGCGACGCGGCTCTCACCCGGGGCTGGTGCCTCATGGAGATCAACCGGCCCATGGAGGCCGTTGCTGCCTTCGACCAGGCGATCGCCACCGGCAGCACCCGAGCCCGCGAAGAGGCGGCCTACGGCAAGTCCCTGGCCTATCTGCGCAAGAACCTGACCTCCGAGGCCGCCGTCGCGGCCGCCGAGGCGCCGCAGACCCGGTCGCGCCAGGTGGAGCTCGGAGCGTCGATTCTGACGCAGCGGGCGCTGGCAGCCTATCGCGACAAGCGCTACGTCGAAACCCTGCTCGCCCTGAGCGAGCGGGCGCGGCTCGTGCCGGAGCAGAACGATCTGCTGCTGATTCGCGGCTGGTCCTATTTCAATCTCGGCCGCTACAAGGATGCCGAGCAGGTCTTCCGGGCCGTCCAGCGGACCGGTCATTCGGAAGAGGCCAGCGTCGGCCTGAACGCCGTTCGCGAGGTCACCGACCAAGTGTCCCAGTAGCCTAGTCCCAGTAGCCTGACGGTACGGTTGCCGGAGGCGGCCCGGTGCCTATCTAATGCTCACCAAGTCTCTCATCCCTCACTCGGAACCGGCGTCCAGCGATCTGATCCATGGCGAGCCTGCAGATCATCATCTTCGACGTGTGCGGCACCGCCTGTGCCCTGCACCGCAGCGCCGTGCGCGAATTCCTGCCCCTGCCCCGCCTGTGGCGTCCGCCGTCCCTGCCCCGTCCGGTAGCCGGCTTCTTCAATCTCGGTGGAGACGCGGTTCCGGTTCTCCGGCTCGACGTGCTGTTCGGTCTGCAGAAGGGTGAGGATCATCCGGAGAGTGATCTCTACCGGCACCTGATCCTGATCGGAGCCGGTGGCTCAACCGACCCCAGCGCACTCCTTGTCGACCGCGTCCTGGATGTGGCGACGGTGAATGCCGCGCAGATCTCGGATGTCAGGCAGGCCGAGACCCTGAACGGCTGCCTGGAAGCGGAGGTCACCTGGGATGACCGGCTCGTTCATCTCCTCTCGGCTGACCGGATCCTGCTCACGGAAGAGCAGCAGGCGCTGGCAGAGCTCGGACGCCAGGCGCAGAGCCGCCTCGACGAATGGGCGGTGCCGGCCTGATGGCCGCACGGCCCCATCCCGTTCCGCTGATCGACGCCGGCTTTTCCCACCTGAAGAGCCGTGTGATCGAGCGCACGGGGCATTTCTACTACCAGGACAAGGACGACCTCCTGTGGGAGCGCGTGCGCAAGCGGCTGCGCGCCACGGGTCTGTCCGATTCCAGCGCCTATCTGACCCTGCTGGATGACCCGATCTCGGGTCCGGCGGAATGGGGTAAGCTCGAGGCCGAGATCACCATCGGCGAGACCTTCTTCTTCCGCTACGCAGAGCAGTTCGCGGCCTTGCGCGAGACCATCCTGCCCGAGATCATCGCCAGGAAGGCGGCCACGCGGCGGCTGCGGATCTGGAGCGCCGGATGCTCCACAGGGGCCGAGCCTTATTCCCTCGCCATTCTCGCGAATGAGGTCCTCGGGGATAGCCTTGGAACATGGCGCGTCAGCATTCTCGGAACCGACATCAACGACAGCTTCCTGAAGGCGGCCCAGCAGGCGCGGTTCGGCAAATGGGCGCTTCGTTCCATGCCGGAGGAACAGCGGCAGCTTTATTTCGTCGATGCAGGCAAGGAGCAGTGGGAGGTGCGGCGGGAGTTCCGCTCCCTGGTGCGTTTTGAGCGGCACAGCCTGCTGAGCCTTCTCGACGGCACCTCGCCGCTTGAACTCACCGACTTCGATCTGATCCTGTGCCGGAACGTCTTGATCTACTTCCATCCCGAGACGGTCACGCAGATCGTCGGGGCTTTGCGCGATCGGCTGGACGACGACGGCTGGATGCTGCTGGGCCATGCCGAGCCCAATCCCATCTTTTCTGCGATGATGCAGACCCTGAACCTGCCGGGGACCGTTGCCTACCGGCGCGGAGCCGGCACCGCGCTACTGCCTATGCCCGCTCCGGTGGAGTCCAAGCCTGACCTGCAAGGTTGGAAACCGCTCCTGCCTGACCCGATACCTGAAGCGCCAGCCCCCAGGCCAGCCCCCCCGCGCCTCGCGCAGGTCTCACACAAGGCATTGCCTCTTCCCGCCTCTCAACCAGCTGGCGATCTCCTCGGCGATATCAGGACGCGCGCCAATGCAGGGGACTTTACCGCCGCAGCGAGCCTGTGCCGGAAGGCCCTCGCCACCGAGCCGCTGAACGCCGTGCTGCATTTTTACCAAGGCCTCGTTCTGCGGGCATTGGGGCGCCCTGATGAAGCTGAGAAAAGCTTCCTTAAAAGTCTTTATCTCGATAAAAACTTCGCCATGGCTCATTACCATCTCGGACTCCTGATGCTCGCCGAAAGGAGATCGGCCCCTGGACGTCGCTCCCTGACCCATGCGGCTCAGAGCGTCGCGGCTTTGGCAGATGATCACCCGCTCGACGAAGGCGATGGGGTAACGGCGAGGGAATTGCGTGACCTGGTCCGCATCCACCTCGACGCGGCATCGCCGTCCAGACGGAAGGCATGACCATGGCGAGATCCGTTCGACGCAAGCTGAGGCAGATCGACAGGGGCAGGATTCGCTCGGCCGAGGAGCGGGTGCAGCATATCCTGGACGAACGAACCGAGAGCCTCGCCTCGCGGCGCAAGGATAAAGCATCTCCGGCCCAGGTCCTGCCGCGCGCCCTTGTCTGCGGTTCAGGTCGAGAGCGGTTCGGGATTCCGATCGAGGCCGTCGCCGAAGTGCTGCCGCCCCAGAAAGTCATGCCCGTTCCGGACGGTCCTCCGGCAATGGTCGGTTTGTTCGGCCGGGGCGGACGACTGGTGAGCGTGATCGATCTGGCGCTCGCCCTCGGAATCGAATCTTTCGGGGAGGGTGAAGATCAACATTTCATCCTGCTCCGCCGCGATCAGCCGCAGGTGGCTCTCAGGGTCGAGCGTGCCTATGCGGTCGCCGACATCCGCCTGCTGACGGGTGAGGAGGCCACAGGCTTTCGAACCGATGCGGTGATCGGCTATGCCCGCCTGCAGGATGCCGCTGGCGATCCGGCCGACACCCTGTCCCTCCTCGATCCTGAGCGGCTTCTGCGCCCCTTCCTGTCCACTTCCCCTGTTCCTGGAGTTTGACGTGACGATCTCGATCGCCAACCGCATCCTTCTCGGCTTTGCCGTCATTCTCGCCATGATGGTCGGGCTGGGCTTCTACTCCATCAACCGGCTCGACGAGGTGCGGCAGACGGCCGAGCGGATCGTCTCGCGCGACATCTCGCTGATGCGTCAGCTTGAGACGATCAACGATCAGCAGAACAGCATGCGCAGCCTGCGCGAGGAAATCATGGCCCGCTATCTGCTCCGCTCGCTGGGCCAGCAGACGTCGTTCGACGACCTGATTCGTGAATGGGGCCGCCAATCAGTGACTGCTGAAAACGCCATCGTGCAAGCCACAGCCATGGCAAACGGTTTTGCGGCACAATCCATCTCGGCCGAGAGAGGGCAGGCATGGCGCCGTATCGGGGAGCTCTTAAGTCAGGCGAGCGAAGGATTGCGCCAGCTGAGGACAGCGAGCGAGCGGCAGTTCGCCGAGCTGCAAACCGCCGATCTTCCCACCATTCTCAGAACGCAGACATCTCTGAATGCGAACCGTGGCGAATGGGTCAAGACACTGAATGAGGCCCGAGAAGTCCTGGTGACGGCAAACTCGATCGGCCAGAGCCAAGCCAGCGAGATTTACCAGGAAAGCCGCACTTCCATCATCGTTGCCATCGCTGGCACGGCCCTGCTCAGCCTGATCATCAGCTATCTTCTGCGCTCGTCCATCATAACACCACTCAATGCCTTCATGGGGTTCGTCGAGCGGATCGGGCGCGGAGAGCTGGGCGGCCAGATGGCCGTGACCGGCAAGGACGAGATCGGGCATCTCGGCAGCACACTCAATTCCATGGTCGAGGGCTTGCGACAGCTCGCGCGCCAAAGCCGTGAAGCGACCGAAAATCTGAATGCGGCCGCGGCAGAGATCCGCGCCTCGACCCAGGAGCAGGCAGCCTCCGTCGAGGAACAGCTCGCAGCCGTTCAGGAGACTGCCGCGACCGTCGACGAGATCACCCATTCAGGCGCCCAGATCGGCAAGCGCGCACAGGAGGTTATCGCTTCCGCCCAAGCGGCCGCGCAGACCAGCATGGCGGGCCTTCAGGCGGTCGAGGACACGGCGCGCGCCATGGATGCGATCCGCGAACAGGCCGAGGCGGTGGCGGAGAACATCGTGGCGCTCAGCGAGAAGACGCAGGCCGTCGGCGAGATCATCACCTCGGTCAACGACATTTCCGAGCGCACGCATCTTCTGGCGCTGAACGCGGCCATCGAAGCGGCGGCGGCCGGCGAGAACGGCCGCAGCTTCGCGGTCGTGGCGTCCGAGATGAAGACACTCGCCGACCAGGCGAAGGACGCAACCACGCAGGTGCGCTCGATCCTGGGCGACATTCAGCGTGGCATCAACTCGTCCGTGATGCTGACCGAGGAAGCCGTCAAGCGCGTGACCGCCGGCAAGGAACGCACCGACATCACGCAGCAGACGATCACCGGCATCTCGGGTCAGATTCAGGAAAGCGTGCAGACGTTCCAGCAGATCGTGGCCTCCACGAACCAGCAACAGCTCGGCATCGAGCAGGTGATGGGCGCGCTTCAGAACATCCGTCAGGCGAGCCAGCAGACGGCCGCCGGCACCCGCCAGCTCGACACGGCGGCGGCCAATCTGTCCCAGCTCTCGCAGCAGCTCCTCGGCCTCGCCGAGCGCTATCGTCTGTAGAGCGGCGGACATGGAGATGCGCGCATCGTGACGGATATCCGCAAACAGCTGCTGGCGGCTTTCGAGGCGGAACATCGGGAGCATCTCGATGCGATCCGATCCGCGCTCGATCATGCCGGCCGGGGCGAGATCGACCTGACGGATGTCTTTCGACGTGCGCATAGTCTCAAAGGTGCGGCAAGGGCCGTCGACTTGCCTGCGGTGGAAGAAGTCGCGCATCAGCTTGAATCACTTTTCTCGGGGGTTCTGGAAGGGCAGCAATCTCTTGATGCACCGACTATCGCCACGGTGCGGCGGGACCTGGATACGATCGAAGACCTTGTTGCCGATGTCTTGAAGCCGCCTGCCATGCAGGTGCAGCCGGTCCTGGCATCGGCGCCGGCCCCTGGCGAGCCGGAGCTATCGGGTGCAAAAGCCGATCCGGTGAGCGAGGCCGGCGGCAGTTCCTATCTGCGCGTATCGGCCGAGCAGATGGAGGAACTCTCCTCATCCATGCACCAGCTTCTGACCGTGCTGCAGACGAACGAAAGCCTGGATGACGACTTGCGGCAGATCGAGATCGACAGCCGTGGCCTGAGGCGCAGCTGGGATCACCTGCATGAGCAGTTGAACGCCTTGGGCGCGACCGCACAGCAGGGATCCACCTCAACCCAGCGCGGTCCCGCGTCGTTTGCCCCGCGCCTGCGCGATTTCGATCAGAGCCTGAAAGGCTTGTTCCGCAAGGTCTCCGCCCTGACCCGCGAGCGGCGGCAATCGAGCTGGTCCATCGACCAGGCCGCCCGGCAGGTTCGCGAAAACATCGACCGGGTGTCGCTCGTCTCGGCCGAGACGGTGTTCGGCGGCTTCGGGCAGATGGTGCGTGAGATCGCCCGCAAGGCCGGCCGGGATGTGCATGTGCGCAGCCTTGGTCTCGACATCCAGGTCGACCGGCAGGTGCTTCAGGCCTTGAAGGATCCCGTGATGCATCTCCTGCGCAACGCAGTGAGCCATGGCGCGGAACCGCCTGACGAACGGATCGCCGAAGGCAAGCCCGAGCAGGCCGAGGTCACCCTCGAGCTGGCCTCGCGCGGTGGCCGCCTCGCCATCAGCATCCGCGATGACGGACGCGGCCCCGACCTCGCCCGGATCGAGCAGGTCGCCATCGAACGCGGGCTGCTCCAGCCCAGGGCTTCAGGCCATCCGCCACCGATGATGGATCAATTGCTTGCCCTGGTCTTCACGCCAGGATTCTCGACGGCGGGTGAAGTCGACAGGCTGTCGGGCCGCGGCATCGGCCTGTCCGTCGTGGCGGAAGCGGTCCGTAAGCTGCAAGGGTCCGTTCTGCTCCGCCCTCGCTACCCGCAGGGCACGGAGGTTCTGCTGAACGTGCCGTTCACGGCCGCCCGTCAGCCCCTGCTGCTGCTCGAGGCCGAGGACCGCATGTTCGGTCTGCCCGCCCATGCGGTGGAGCGCCTTCTGCGCCTGCGTGCGGACAGCCTGGAGAGTGTGGAAGGCCGCCCGGCAATCCGGATCGAGATTGGGGGGCAGGACGTTGTCGTTCCAATTGTCGGCCTCGCCGCTCTGACAGGATCCTCCAATGCCCCCTTGCCCACTGAGGCCGGACACGTGAAGGCCGTTCTCGTCCGCCACGGCTCCCGAATCTGCGCCCTTGCAGTCAACGCGTTCCATGATGTTCGGACGATGCTCGTCAGCGACGTCCAGGCCATCGGGCTGAACGAACTGGTCTCGGGCACCGTGCTTCTGGAAGACGAAATGCCCGCCCTGGTGCTCAGCCCGGACCGGCTGATCGAGCATTGGGTCAGGAACGAAGGCCGTCTCGCGGCCGGCGGCCTGGGTCTCACCCGGTGGGCTCCGGAGGAAGAGCGCCAAGCCAGGACCATTCTCGTGGTCGACGATTCGATCACCACCCGCACCCTGGAGAAGAGCATTCTGGAGGCGCAGGGCTACGAAGTTCTCCTCAGCGTCGACGGCATCGACGCCCTCCATGTGCTGCGCTCGGGCGAGGCCATGATCGACCTCGTGATCGCCGACGTGGAAATGCCGCGCATGGACGGCTTCGGCCTGCTGCAGGCGATCAAGAACGACCCGAGGCTCTCCGCCGTGCCGGTGATCCTGATGACATCCCGCGCAGACCCGGAGGATGTGCGCAAGGGTCTCGATCTCGGCGCGAGCGCCTATATTACCAAGCAGAAGTTCGATCAGCGCGAATTGCTGGCCACGATCGGACAGGTGTTGTGAGTTCCGTGCGATGAGTATGGCGCCTCAGTTGCGGGTTCGGGTGATGGTCGTCGAGGACTCCCTCGTGGTCCGGCAGCTGCTCGTCCATATCATCTCCAGCGACCCGCGCCTCATTGTGGCTGCCGCCGTCGACTCGGCCGAGGAGGCCCTGCGGGAGATCGGCCGCGTCCGGCCGGACGTGATCTCCATGGATATTCGCCTGCCCGGAATCGACGGACTGGAGGCGACGCGCAGAATCATGTCGGAGCACCCGACGCCCATCGTGGTCATCGCCGACAGCATCGAGGATTCCTCGCTCAAGATTTCCATGAACGCGCTACGGGCCGGTGCGCTCACGGTGGTGGAAAAGCCCGTCGGCCTCTCCAGCGAGGGCTATGCCGCGATCGCCAGCACCATCTGCACCCAGCTCTACATCATGAGCCAGGTGCCCGTGGTCCGGCAGCGTTCGTTCAGTCCCTGGCGCGAGGCCCAGGCCTCACCGACAGCCAGGCAGGACCCGGAATGGAGCGTGGCCCGCCCGAGCACCATGGGCATCGCCGCCTCGACCGGCGGACCGCCCGCGCTTGCGAAGGTTCTGGGCGCCCTGCCCCAGGATTTTCCGCTTCCGATTCTCCTCGTCCAGCATATGGGGGCCCCCTTCATGGAAGGCTTCGCCTCCTGGCTGAACGGACTGGTCCCCCTCGAGGTGCGCCTCGCGCAGGATCAGGAAATCCCGAGGTCCGGCCGGGTCTATGTCGCGCCCGGCGACCGGCACCTGCTTCTCTCCTCCGCGGGCACCCTGAAGCTGAGCGCCGAGCCGCCGCTCGCCAATCAACGCCCCTCCGCCACCCTGCTGTTCCAGTCGATGGCGCGCTCGCTTGGTCGCCGAGGTCTGGGAGTGATCCTCACCGGCATGGGGGAGGATGGCGCCCAGGGCCTCGTCGAGCTGCGCCAGGCCGGCGGTTATGCGGTGGCGGAGGACGAAAGCACCGCCGTCGTCTACGGCATGCCGGCGGCGGCGGCACGCCTGGGCGGCGTCAATGTCAGCCTGCCCCTCGACTTGATCGCACCCCGTATCCTGCGCCTGGCCAGAGGAGACGGCGAATGAGCACCGGACCTCTGGCCCAGGCTGCTGAAATCCTCCTTGTCGAGGATTCGGAAACCCAGGCGCTGCAGCTGCGCCACATGCTGGAGACGAACGGTTTCAACGTGTCCTGGCGCTCGACCGCAGAGGCAGCCCTCGACGGATTGAACGAGAAGCTGCCCGATCTCGTCATCGCGGATTATCACCTGCCCGGCATGAACGGGGACGAGCTGACCCGGCAGATGCGCCTGAACGTCCGCACCCGGGCCATTCCGGTCATCATGCTCACGGAGGCCCGGGAGCGAACCGTCGAGCGGCAGGGGCTGGAGAGCGGAGCAGACGCCTATATCTCCAAATCCGCCGAACAGGAGCTGATCATCCTGCGGATCAAGGCGCTTCTGCGCCGGCGCTCATCGCCCGTCAGCGATGAGCGGGAGGAGCGACAGTCTCCCAGCTTCGGAACGTTTCGTCGGGCCTGCATCCTGATCGTGGACGACAGCCTCACGCATCGCACCTACCTTCAGGGCATCCTGGCCCACGAGGGTTATTCGGTCACCGTAGCTCCGGATCCTGCCGAGGCCCTGCGGCTCGTCCGTTCGGTGGATGCCACCTGGGACTGCATTCTGGTCAACCTGCTCAGTCCGGGCTTCGACGGTATCGAGCTGTGCCGCCAGTTGAACCTCTACCGGGGTCTGGCGCCCCTGCCGGGGGCAGACGCTCCGAGCTTTGCAATCGTGGGCCTCGGCAATGAGGACGGCGGACAGCTCCTCGCCCGGGCCTTCGCCGCGGGTGTGGACGACATCATTCCCACAGGGATCGAAGCCGACGGGATGCGGGTGCGCATCCGTGCGCTCGTCCGGCGCAAGCTTATGCAGGATGAGAACTGGCGCATCGAGGCCGAGCTGCGGGAGCGCGAACTTGCCCTCGCCCGCGCTCGGGCCGAAGCCGCCTCGGCCGAGGCGCTCGCCAGGGCGAACCGCGAGCTGGAAGAGGCCAATGACCTCCTGAAGGGAACCCAGGCCCAGCTCGTTCAGGCCGCCAAGATGGCCTCTCTCGGCGAGTTGGTGGCGGGCATCGCCCACGAAATCAACAATCCCCTGGCGTATATCCAGGCTCATCAGGGGACGGTGGAGCGGCTGCTCACCGAAATTGCCACCAAGCTGCCACCTGATGCAGGCCTTGAGCGGCAGGTCCAGAAATCCCGTGACCGCATTGGCGCCATGAAGCTGGGTCTCGGCCGGATCCAGGAGCTCGTCCTGAATCTTCGGCGCTTCTCGCGTCTGGACGAGGGCGATTTCCAAACCGTCAACGTGCCCCAATCGATCGAGACCGTGCTGGCCCTCCTGGGCCATAAGCTGGGGACCCGAATCGACGTGCGACGCCGCTACAACGCGGTTCCCGACCTCTACTGCTCGCCCGCCCTGCTCAACCAGGTCGTCATGAACATCGTCGGCAATGCCGCGGATGCCATCAAGGGAACTGGCGGCATAGACATTGAAACCGAGAGCAACGAGACAACCTATACGATCAGGATCACCGATACGGGACCGGGAATACCACCGGAATTGCGGGAGCGCATCTTCGAGCCGTTCTTTACGACCAAACCCGTCGGGTCTGGAACTGGACTTGGCTTGGCCATCGCCTATAGCGTCGTCCAGGCCCACAAGGGATCGATCATGGTGACTGCAGGGCCGACCGGCGGCGCCAGTTTCATCATCACGATCCCGAGGCAGATTGTTTCATGACCTTGCCGAGCGAGATGACTTCAACGAATGGCACAATCCTCGTCGTCGATGACGAGCCGGATATCCTGATCGCTCTCGAAGACCTGTTCGAGAACGACTACCGGGTGCTGACGGCCTCGTCTCCCAGCCAAGCCCTGGACATCCTTCAGCATGAGCCGGAGGTCGCCATCATCATCTCGGACCAGCGCATGCCGGAGATGCAAGGCGACGAGTTCCTGGCGAAGGCCCGAAACGTCTCGGATGCCGAGGCCATTCTTCTCACGGGATATGCGGATCTGAAGGCGGTCATCGGAGCGGTCAACAAGGGCCGCATCATGGCCTATGTGCCCAAGCCCTGGGATCCCGCCGCCCTGTCCAACATGGTCGCGGCCGCCTATCAGCGGCGCCTGCTCGCACGGGAGCTCGATACCGAACGGGCGCTCCTGCACGGCCTGATGGAAAGCACGGGCGATCTGATCTCGTTCAAGGATCTGGAAGGCCGCTTCGTGCGCTTGAACGCCAGCAAGGCCAGGAGCCTGGGATATAGGGCCGGCGATTGCATCGGTCGCAAGGAAAGGGATTACGTCTCGCCCGAACGGGCTATGATGATAGAGGAGGCGGAGCGCCGCGCCATTCAAGCGCGCCAGCCCGACGAGGTGATCGAGGAGCGCACGCTGCCCGACGGCAAGACGCAATGGTTCCTGATCAACCACATTCCGATCCTGGACGAGCAGGGCAGCGTCACCAATCTGGCCACCATCGAGCGCGACATCACGGAGCGCAAGCTGATGGAGATGCGCCTGCGTCAGGCCGACAAGATGCAGGCTCTGGGCACCCTCGCCGGAGGCGTGGCCCACGACTTCAACAACCTGCTGATGGCCGTGCTCGGCAGCCTGGACCTCGCATCGCGCCGAGCCCCCGACGATCCACGCCTGACGAGGCTCCTGCAGAACGCCACCTATGCGGCGGAACGGGGCGCATCCCTGACCCAGAGGCTCCTGAGCTTCAGCCGCCAGCGGGACCTGCGGTTGCAGGCCGTGGACGTGAACCAGGTCATCGCCGGCATGAGCGACCTGCTGACCCGGACGCTCGGCGGCGTGATGCAGATCGAACGGCACCTCGCAGGTGAGCTCTGGACCGCCATGGTCGACCCGGACCAGCTCGAACTGGCCATTCTGAACCTTTGCATCAATGCCCGCGACGCCATGGCGGAGAACGGTGTTCTGACCCTTTCGACGCGAAACGAGGCTGTCGAGGAAGGCCGAATCACCGATCTCGCCGGCGGGGATTATGTGGTCATTTCGGTGGCGGATACCGGCACCGGCATTCCACCGGAGGTTCTGGCGCGGGTGCTGGAGCCCTTCTTCACCACCAAGGAGGTGGGCAAGGGGACGGGCCTTGGTCTTCCCATGGTCTACGGCCTGGCGCAGCAATCCGGCGGTACGGTGACGATCCACAGCACGGTCGGCGTCGGCACGACGGTGGAACTCTATCTCTCACGCGCCACGAAGGCACAGGACGGCAGACCTCCCGAAGAGCAGTCCATTGCGCCCGATGCTCCCAAGGTCCGTATCCTGCTCGTGGATGACGACGCGGAAGTGCGCACGGTGACGGCCGCCTACCTGAACGAGATGGGCCACCGGGTCGTGGAAGCCGCCGATGGGTCCTCAGCCCTCGATATCCTGAAGGCCGACGACCAGCTCGACATTCTGATCGCGGACTTTGCCATGCCGGGCATGACGGGAACCGAGCTCGCCGACAAGGCCCGTGAGGTCCGTTCCGGCCTCGGCATCCTGCTCGTGACCGGGTATGCCGATCCCAAGCGCGTTCCAGACGGCTATCTGATGCTGCACAAGCCGTTCAACCGCGCCGATCTTGCCGCAAAGGTCACCGAGGCAGCCAGCCGGAAGCAGACGTGATGGATAGACGATAGCTGGCGGGCAACCTTTCGCCGCGATGTGGACAAATCCGGATTTTGGGACCTTTCGTCCGGAATGAGGAGAAATCGCGGAAAATTGACCCTCGTAATCTGTGATTCACGCTGCCGCCCCTGCAGAAAATGGTAAATTTCCTTTAAAAATTATCCATTGTTGCATGGATAGATTGACAATATCGGAGCTTCGCACCTTAACTCCGTCACAGAACGGCCATGAGTAGAGCCGTCTCAGAGGACCAAAGGTAATGAAAAAATCAGCCCTTTTCGCAGCCATCTGCGTTCCGGCCTTCCTGGCCGCCGCTCCCCTGGCCGCCAAGACCCTCGTCTACTGCTCGGAAGGCAGCCCGGAGAACTTCTATCCCGGCGTGAACACCACCGGCACGTCCTTCGACGCCAGTGAGCAGATCTACAACCGTCTTGTCGAGTTCGAGCGCGGCGGCACCAAGGTCGTCCCCAGCCTTGCCGAGAAGTGGGAGGTCTCCGCTGACGGCACGGTGTACACCTTCACCCTGCGCAAGGGCGTGAAGTGGCACTCCAACAAGAATTTCAAGCCGACCCGCGACATGAACGCCGACGACATCGTGTTCATGTTCGAGCGTCAGTGGAAGGAAGACAACGCCTTCTTCAAGGTCACCAGCCCGAACCACTCCTACTTCAACGATATGGGCATGCCCGCCCTGCTGAAATCGGTGGAGAAGGTGAACGACAGCACGATCCGCATCACCCTCAACAAGCCTGAGGCTCCGTTCCTGGCCAACCTCGCCATGATGTGGTCGAGCGTCCAGTCGAAGGAATACGCCGATGCCATGATGAAGGCCGGCACCCCGGAGAAGATCGACCAAGAGCCGATCGGCACGGGCCCGTTCTACCTGGTGCAGTACCAGAAGGATGCGATCATCCGCTACAAGGCTTTCCCCGAGTACTGGGCCGGCAAGGCGAAGCTCGACGACCTCGTCTTCTCGATCACCCCGGACGCCTCCGTGCGCTGGGCGAAGCTCCAGAAGGGCGAATGCCACGTGATGCCGTATCCGAACCCGGCTGACCTCGAGGCCATGAAGAAGGACCCGAACGTCCAGATCCTCGAGCAGGCCGGCCTGAATGTCGGCTATCTCGCCTATCAGACCACGAAGAAGCCCTTCGACGACGTTCGCGTCCGCAAGGCCTTCAACATGGCCATGAACAAGAAGGCCATCGTCGATGCCGTGTTCCTCGGCTCGGGCGTTCCTGCCAAGAACCCGATCCCGCCGTCCATGTGGTCGTACAACGACTCCGTGAAGGAAGACGAGTACAACCCGGAAGCCGCCAAGAAGCTGCTCGCCGAGGCTGGTTATCCGAACGGTCTTGAGACCGACCTGTGGGCGATGCCGGTTCAGCGTCCCTACAACCCGAATGCGCGCCGCATCGCGGAGCTCATGCAGGCCGACCTCGCCAAGATCGGCGTGAAGGCCGAGATCAAGAGCTTCGAGTGGGGTGAGTACCGCAAGCGGGCTCAGGCCGGCGAGCACCAGATGGCTCAGCTCGGCTGGACGGGCGACAACGGCGATCCGGACAACTTCCTGCACACCCTGCTGGGCTGCGCCTCGGCGCAGAGCGCTTCCGGCTCGAACATCGCCAAGTGGTGCTACAAGCCCTTCGACGATATCGTGACGAAGGCGAAGGTCACGACGGATCAGGCCGAGCGCACGAAGCTCTACGAGCAGGCTCAGGTGATCTTCAAGGAGCAGGCTCCCTGGTTCACGGTGGCTCACGCCGTGCAGCTGAAGCCGATCCGCAAGGAAGTCGTGGACTTCAAGCTCTCGCCGTTCGGTCGCCACACCTTCTACGGCGTGGACATCAACAGCAAGTAAGCTCACTTCCCTTCAACCTACGGCGGAGCGGCTTTTTGAAGCCGCTCCGCCTTTTTACATTCAGCCGATGCTCCGCTTCATCCTCACTCGCGTCAGCCTGATCATCCCGACCTTCATCGGGATCACATTGCTGGCCTTCTTCCTGATCCGCCTCGTGCCAGGCGATCCGATTGAAACTCTTGCCGGCGAACGCGGAATCGACCCTGCGCGCCATGAGCAACTCCGGAAGGAATACGGCTTCGATCAGCCGATCCTTGTCCAGTACGGGATCTATCTGTCCCGCGTCCTGCAGGGCGATCTCGGCAAGTCCATGATCACGCAGGAGCCGGTGCTGAGCGAGTTCTCCGCACTGTTCCCGGCAACAATCGAACTGGCGCTCTGCGCCATCATCTTTGCGCTTCTGCTCGGTCTTCCGGCCGGCATTATCGCGGCGATCAAGCGAAATTCCATCTTCGACCACGGCGTCATGGGCATCTCGCTTGCCGGCTATTCCATGCCGATCTTCTGGTGGGGCCTGATCCTCAT
Source organism: Microvirga lupini (assembly GCF_014191055.1). Taxonomy (GTDB): domain Bacteria; phylum Pseudomonadota; class Alphaproteobacteria; order Rhizobiales; family Beijerinckiaceae; genus Microvirga; species Microvirga lupini_A. The sequence goes on along the minus strand of NZ_JACHWB010000004.1, from coordinate 269,415 downwards.
CCTGCTGTTCTCAGTGCAGTTCGACCTGACGCCCGTCTCCGGCCGCATCGACGTGCTGTACTACATCGAGCCGATCACCGGCTTCCTCTTGATCGACACGCTCCTGTCCGATGAGCCGGAGGCCTTCTGGTCGGCGGTCAAACACCTGATCCTGCCCACCATCGTGCTCGGCACCGTGCCGCTCGCGGTGATCGCCCGCATGACCCGCTCGGCCATGCTGGAGGTTCTGGGCGAGGATTACATCCGCACCGCCAAGGCCAAAGGTCTCTCCCGGTTCCGGATTGTCGCCCTGCATGCCCTGCGCAACGCGCTCATTCCCGTCGTGACGGTGATCGGCCTGCAGATCGGCGTGCTGTTCACCGGCGCGATTCTCACCGAGACGATCTTCTCCTGGCCAGGGGTCGGCAAGTGGCTCATCGACGCCATCTTCCGGCGCGATTATCCCGTCCTGCAGGGCGGCGCGCTGCTGCTCGGTGTCGTCGTCATGGGCGTGAACCTTCTCGTCGACCTTGCCTACGGGCTCATCAATCCTCGCATCAGGCATACGCGATGACCACTGAAACCATGGAAGCTCCGGCCGTCGCGGTGCCGACGGCCACCCCTCCCCATCCCCTGCGCGAGTTCTGGGGCTATTTCAGCGCCAATCATGGCGCCGTCGCCGGGCTTGTGATCATCGTGGCCGTGGTGCTCGTGGCGCTGCTGGCGCCCGTGATCGCGCCTCATGACCCCAACCTCACGAACACCGCCATCGCCCTGAAACCTCCGTTCTGGCAGGAGGGCGGGTCGATTGCCTACCCGCTCGGCACGGATCCCATTGGGCGCGATATCCTCTCCCGCCTGATCTACGGCGCGCAGCTGTCGCTGCTCATCGGCATCGCCGTGGTGGCGCTCTCCATCGCGATCGGCACCGTTCTCGGCCTCGTGGCAGGTTTCTTCCGCGGCCTGACCGAGATCTTCATCATGCGCCTGATGGATATCATCCTCACCCTGCCGAGCCTTCTGCTCGCCATCGTGATCGTGGCGGTGCTGGGTCCCGGCCTGATGAACGCGATGCTGGCGGTGGCCCTGGTGATTTTGCCGCATTACGTGCGCCTTGCCCGCGCGGCGGTGATCACCGAAACCTCCAAGGACTACGTCACGGCCGCCCGGGTGAGCGGCGCCGGAACGACGCGCCTGATGTTCAGGGAGGTACTGCCGAACTGCACCGCGCCCCTGATCGTGCAGGCGTCGCTCGGCATCTCCACCGCGATCCTGGATGCGGCGGCTCTGGGCTTCCTCGGCCTCGGCGCGCAGCCTCCTTCTCCTGAATGGGGCACGATGCTGGCCGATGCCCGCGAGTTCGTGCTCCGCGCCTGGTGGGTCGTGACCTTCCCCGGTCTCGCCATCCTCATCACGGTGCTTGCCTTCAATCTTCTGGGCGACGGTCTTCGCGACGCCCTCGATCCAAAACTGAAGCGCTGATCATGGCTCTTGTTGAAATTGAAAATCTGTCGGTCGAGTTTCCGACCCAAGGCGGCATCATGCGGGCCGTCGATGGCGTGAGCCTCAGGCTCGAAGAGGGCGAGGTTCTCGGCGTCGTGGGCGAATCCGGCTCCGGCAAAAGCGTTACGATGCTGGCCCTCATGGGCCTCATCCCGTTCCCCGGCCGCGTGAAAGCGGACAAGCTGACCTTCAACGGCCGCGATCTCCTGACGATCTCCGATCGTGAGCGACGCCAGCTCACGGGCAAGGATGTCGCCATGATCTTCCAGGAGCCGACGACCAGCCTGAACCCCTCCTTCACGGTCGGGTTCCAGCTCACTGAGACGTTGCGCCTGCATGAAGGCATGGACCGAAAGGCCGCTCAGCGCCGGGCCGTCGAGCTTCTTGGCCAAGTCGGCATCCCCTCGCCGGAAAGCCGGCTGTCCGCCTATCCGCACCAGATGTCGGGCGGCATGAACCAGCGCGTGATGATCGCCATGGCGATCGCCTGCAATCCCAAGCTGCTCATCGCCGACGAACCCACCACCGCCCTCGACGTGACGATTCAGGCCCAGATCCTCGATCTGCTCATATCGCTCCAGAAGGAGCGCAACATGGGCCTTGTCATGATCACCCACAACATGGGCGTGGTGGCCGACACCGCACAGCGCGTGATGGTGATGTATGCCGGCCAGATCATGGAGGAGCGCTCCGCCGCCGACCTCTTCGCCTCGCCGCAGCATCCCTACACGGCAGCCCTGCTGGCCGCTCTTCCCGAGCGCAGCGAAGGCGGGCGTCTGGCGACGATCCCCGGCGTGGTGCCCGGCCTCTACGACCGTCCGAAGGGCTGCCTGTTCAGCCCACGCTGCGCCTATGCCACGGAGCATTCGCGCAACGTGCGCCCTGACCTGCGCGCCTGGGCCGGCGGCCATATCCGCTGCCATTATCCGCTCGGCGACCCGAACCGGAACGCCGAGATTCAGCATGATCATCCCATTGGAACGGAGGCTGCGTCGTGAAGGCTCCCGTTGTCGAAGCCAAAGACCTCAAGCAGGTCTATAAAATCAAGCGCGGCCTGTTCAAGGAGCCGGCCAATCTGCAGGCCGTTGGCGGCATTTCCTTTGCCATCGAGCCCGGTAAGACCCTTGCGGTCGTGGGCGAATCCGGCTGCGGCAAGTCCACGCTTGCCCGCATGGTGACCCTCATCGAGAAGCCGACCGAGGGAGCGCTCACCCTCGACGGCATCGATGCGGTCAACCCGCCGGCCAATTACGCCAAGGATCTGCGCCGCATGGTGCAGTTCGTCTTCCAGAATCCTTACGGCTCTCTCAACCCACGCAAGAAGGTGGGCACGATCCTGGAGGAGCCGCTGGCCATCAACACCAAGCTCTCAGGCTCGGAGCGCACCGAGCGTGCGCGAGCCATGATGGCGAAGGTGGGCCTGAGGCCTGAGCACTACAACCGCTACCCGCACATGTTCTCCGGCGGCCAGCGCCAGCGCATCGCGATCGCCCGTGCGCTCATGCTCTCGCCGAAGCTCGTGGTGGCGGACGAGCCGGTCTCGGCGCTCGACGTGTCGATCCAGGCGCAGGTGCTCAACCTTCTCGCCGATCTGCAGGAGGAGATGGGGCTTGCCTATCTCTTCATCTCGCACGATCTCGGCGTTGTCCGGCACATCGCCCATGACGTGCTCGTCATGTATCTGGGCAACGCAGTCGAGCATGGGCCGAAGGAGAAGATCTACGCCCGTCCGCTGCATCCCTACACGCAGGCGCTGCTCTCCTCCACGCCCGGCATCACCGGCGTGAAGCGCAAGCGCATCGTGCTGAAGGGTGAACTCCCCTCGCCGCTCAACCCGCCGAAGGGCTGCGTGTTCTCCACCCGCTGCCCCTATGTGACCGAGCGCTGCAAGGTTGAGCGTCCAGCCCTGCGGGAACTCGACGGGCGGAAGGTCGCCTGCCACTACGCCGAGAACTTCCTGAAGGAAGAGGCGGCTTAGAGCATCGAACGCAAAAGTGGGCACCGGTTTTGCGTGGAAAGATGCATCGAACGTGAGTTCGAATTCACGTCCGATGCTTTAGGACATCGTTATGCAGGCAACGGCAGCCGCTTGGCTGACGTTGCTTTATCAGCGCTCGCTGAATTGACTGGCTCCGACAGCTTCTCCTCGCCGGTCGCCACCTTCAGGCACTGCACCACCGCATCGCGCAGGGACGAGACGTAGTAATTGGCGCCGAGCGTGGCACGCATCGTCTCGCTCTTCAGCACCGCATCCTCCGCGGGCCAGAGGCCGACCAGGGTCGGAGCCTGGGCCTTCTGCTTCAGTCGACGCAGCAGGTAACGCAGATGCGCCGGCGTGCCGCTGATCTCCAGATAGCTGATGCACACCATCTGCACGCCGGTCATGTCCAGGTTGAAGATCTGCCGGCGCGACACGGCCTCATGCGGCACCACGCGGGTGCCGAGTCCGTGCTTGCTCAGGAGCTGAGCCAGCATTTCGGAGGCCGCCTCGTCGAGAGGCCCACGGCCAGCAATGCATAGGATGACGCCGTCCGCCCTCCAGGCCTCCGGGACCCGGCTCTCCTCGGGCATCGGCGCAGGCACCGCCGGCTCCTTGTTGGCAGGCTTCTCACTGGCAGGAGCCGCCACCGGATCGTCCTTGGTTTCGTGCGCCTCGGGCTCAACGTCGTCGTGCCCGCCCAGATCCTGAACCAGGGCCCGGATCACGTCCCTGACCTGATCGAGCTGGCGGTGAGTGAGAACGCCCCGCGTCGCGTCGTTGGCCGCGAGCTGGAGTCCCCGAAGGGCAACCTCATCGTAATAGGACGTCAGCGAGCGCTCCTTCAGAAGGAGTTCCGCCGATTCGAGAGCTTCGTCCGGATCGCCGGCGAGCATGCGCTGATAGAGATTCTCGGCCGGTGTCAGGGCCGGCCTGTCGCCAAGCAGCACGTCGAGGAATTCGAGCCGCTCCACATGCCGGCCCAGCACAACAAGACACAGGGTCAGGGGCGTTGCGATCAATAGGCCGACAGGTCCCCAGATCCAGGTCCAGAAGATGGCCGAAATAACGACAGAGAAGGGTGAAAGGCCCGTGCTCTGCCCATACACGATGGGCTCCACCACATGACCCATCAGGGGCTCGCCGATGGCGTACAACGCGAGCGTCATGAGGGCCATGGACCAGCCGGGATCGACGGAAGCAGCCAGCAAGATCGGTGGGACGGCAGCAAGAAACGAGCCGATATAAGGCACGAACCGCATGAGGGCCGCAAAGACGCCCCACAGGATCGGGCTTGGGACCCCAATCAGCCAGAGACCGACCGCCGCCACGACACCGAAGGATGCGTTCAGTGCGAGCTGGGTTAGGAAATACCGGCTGAGGCGCCGCGCGGCATCATCCATGGCGGCCGTAGCGCGATGCAGGTCGCTGGCCCCGAACAGGCGGATCATGCGGTCACGTAGGTCTTCGCGCTGCATCAGGATAAAAACCAGAACCACAAACACGATACCGGTGGTGGCCAGCGGCTCAAGCAAAGGCAGCAGAACGTTTTTGGCAACCTGCGCCGGGGTCGGATCCGGCTCGTGCACCTCCACCGGGAGCGGCTTCGGCTCCTCGGGTGGCGGAGGCGTGGTGGCATTGGAAGGCGTTGGCGCCTGCTGCTCCGGCGGCGGCTCGGCGACAGCCTGATCGAAGCGACGACCGAAATCCTTCAGCAGCGCCGGCAGCTTGCCGAGGGATCCCTCGCGCAGGTGGCCGATCTTGGTTTCGATAGTGCTCTGGTAGCGCGGAAGATCGGTTGCCAGGCCGGCGACCTGAAAGCCGATGACGGTCGCCAGGGACACGATGATCCCGAGGGCGACCAGCACGGCAATGATGACGGCCGGCACCCGGCTCAGGCGCCACCGGCGCAGCAACTCGACGAAGGGCGCGAGCACGAATGCGAGCAGGATGGCGAGCACGACGGGGAGAAACACCTCCCGCCCCACATAAAGTGCCGCCAGCACGACAACGCCTACGGCCAGGGTCAGGAGGCCGGACAGCCCTGGGACGCCGGGCGGCTCGATTTCCGTCTCTGGAGGAGGCTCGGGGGTGGGCGCGGGACGCATTCGGTCAATCTCTGCATAGCCGCGAGACGATCTCGCCGGCCTGCAAACAACGTGCTCAAGCCTGAAACGATCCTTAACCTTGGCCAAAAGCTTGGCCGGTGCAAACGCTGGGACCTTTTGCCATCTGCAAGCAGCAGGCATGCAAACCCATCTCATGGGTTCGGAATCCCCGCCCAGCGGCCTTAATCCCCATGTCGATCACCAGACGAAATCTTCTGATCGGAGCAGCCATTGCTGCCTCCTCCACCGCTCAAGCTCAACAGGACAAGTCCATCTCGATGCCCGTGACTGCCCAGCGCAACGCGTTCAAGAGCGGCGGCAAGGCCATTGCCGTCGAAACCTTCCAGGGATCCGGCACCTCGCCCCGTCCCACGCTCCTCATGCTGCACGGCGCTGACGGCCTGAGCTACAATAGCCAGTATCGTGAAGCGGCCCGCGACGTGGCAGCTGCCGGCTACCAGGTTCACCTGGTCCACTATCTCGACCGCACGGGCGAGAGGCGGGCTTCGTTCAGCACCCTGTTCCAGAACTTCATGCCCTGGATGAGCACCGTTCAGGATGCGCTGACCTTCGCGGCGAATCATCCCGGCGCGAATCCTGGCCGCATCGGCATCGTGGGTATCTCCTTAGGTGCAGCCCTGGGGCTCGCCGTGTCGAGTACCGATCCGCGCGTGAAGGCGCTGGTGAACTACTTCGGCCCCCTGCCGCAGGGCGCGATCGCCACCACGTCGCGGCTGCCGCCGACCCTGGTGCTGCACGGTTCGGCCGATCCCATCGTGCCGGTGGCCAACGCCTATGCGGTGGAAGCCCTGCTGCGCCAGCAGAACGTGCCGCACGAGGTAAAGGTCTATCCCGGACAGGGCCACGGCTTCAGGGGTGCGGCGGAGGAAGACGCGACCCGCAGAGCCCTCGCGTTCCTGCAGCGCCATCTCGCCGGCAACACAGCTTCCATGGGTTCAGGCCCTCTTTCCGTGGATGGCTGAGGCGTCTAAGACTTCAGGTTCTCAGATCAGACAGCAGGAGCGATCATGACGGCTTCAGACGCGGCTCTCGCGGGCAATCCCCTTCTTGCACAATGGTCGACCCCGTTCGGCCTTCCGCCCTTCGAGAGCATCGCGCCGGAGCATTACAGGCCGGCCTTCGACACCGCCCTCGCCGAACAGCAATCGCAGATCGCCGCCATCGCGGAGAGCCCGGAAGCCCCGACCTTCGGCAACACCATCGAGGCCCTGGAGCGCAGCGGCCAGACGCTCAAGAAAGTGGGCGGCGTGTTCTTCAATCTCGCGGGCTCGCACACCAACGACGCATTGCAAGCCATTGAGCGCGAGATGGCGCCGATCCTCGCCAAGCACCGCAACAGCATCTTCATGAACGAGGCGCTCTACCGGCGCGTGGCGGCGCTCTACGACAAGCGCGAGAGCCTCGGCCTTAGCCCTGAGCAGATGCGCGTTCTCGACCGCTACCACACCATCTTCGTGCGCGCCGGCGCCAAACTCGAGCCTGACGAGAAGAAGCGCCTAGCCGCGATCACCGAGCGGCTCGCGAGCCTTGGAACGCAATTCTCGCAGAACGTGCTGGCGGACGAGAAATCCTACCAACTCGTTCTCGACGGCGAAGCGGATCTCGAAGGCCTGCCCTCTTTCCTGCGCGAAGCGGCCGCACAGGCCGCCGAAGAACGGGGCCTGAAGGGCAAACACGTCATCACGCTCTCCCGCTCCAGCATCGAGCCCTTCCTGCAGTTCTCCAGGCGTCGCGACCTGCGCGAGCAGGCCTTCAAGGCCTGGGCCGCCCGCGGCGACAATGGCAATGCGACCGACAACAAGGCGATCATCGCCGAGACGGCGGCCCTGCGCGCCGAGCGGGCGAAGCTCCTAGGGTATGAGACCTTCGCCGACTTCAAGCTCGCCGACACCATGGCAAAGAATCCGGACAACGTGATGAAGCTCCTCAACGACGTGTGGACGCCCGCCCGCGCCTGGGCGGAGGAGGAGCGCGACGACCTGCAGGCTCAGGCGCAGTCCATCGGTGACAACATCGTCATCGAGCCGTGGGACTGGCGCTATTATGCGGACCAGGTCCGCATGGCGCGCCATAATCTCGATGAGGCAACTATCAAGCCTTACTTCCAGCTCGACCGGATCATCGAGGCGTCGTTCGAGACCGCACAAAGGCTCTTCGGCCTGAGCTTCCAGGAGCTGAAGGACTTTCCCAAGTACCATCCCGATATCCGCGCCTGGCAGGTCATGGATGCGGACGGCCAGCATGTAGGCACCTTCATCGGCGATTATTTCGCACGGTCGTCGAAGCGCAGCGGCGCCTGGATGAGCGCCTTCCGGTCTCAGGAACGGCTCACCGGCGACGTCCGCCCCATCATCGTCAACGTGATGAACTTCGCGAAGGGCGGCGCGGGTGAGCCGTCGTTTCTCAGCTTCGACGATGCACGTACCCTGTTCCACGAGTTCGGCCACGGTCTGCACGGCCTTCTCTCAAACGTGACGTATCCGCTGCTCGCGGGCACAGCCGTATCGACGGATTTCGTGGAGCTGCCCTCGCAGCTTTACGAGCACTGGCTGTCGCAGCCGGACATCCTGCGCCGCTATGCGACCCACTATCGGACGGGTGAGCCGATCCCGGAAGAGCTGCTCGAGCGGCTGATGGCGGCGCGCAACTTCAACCAAGGTTTCGCGACGGTCGAATATCTTGCCTCCGCCTTCGTCGACCTGGAGCTTCATCGCCGCAAGGACCTGAGCAATCTCGACGCCTCAGCCTTCGAGGCGGAGACATTGCGGACAATCGGCATGCCGCGCGAGATCATCATGCGCCATCGCACGCCACATTTCACGCACGTGTTTTCCGGCGACGGTTACTCGTCGGGCTATTACAGCTATCTTTGGTCGGAGGTGCTGGACGCGGATGCCTTTACAGCCTTCGAGGAGACGGGCGATGCCTTCAACCGCGACATGGCCGATAAGCTGAAGCGCTTCATCTACTCCGCCGGCAACCTGCGCGACCCGGCTGAGGCCTACACGGCTTTCCGGGGACGCCTGCCCACGGCAGACGCTCTCCTGGCCAAGCGTGGTCTGGTCGCGGCAGGTGCGGATGCTTGATTGAGAAAAGTGGCGGGCTCGAGAGGGCCCGTCACGCCAGAGAGGCGGCTTCGCGCGTCCGTCTCGGCATGTGAAGCCGGATCCGGACGGTACGCGGGCTATCCTTCGGGGTTACCTCGGAAGAGGCAAGCGGGCGCAGGACATTCTTCAGGAAAATCATTCCCTTGGGATCAATCTCCAGGGCCTTGGCATCGAGCACCGGCATGAGCGCCTTCCCCTACTGCTTTGTGTTTGTCTGAGAACGCAACGCCTACAAAGAAGAACCTCTATGCCTGAGCAAAGTTCCTTCCGTCAGCGAGCGAACCTTAGCTCGCTGACCTGGCGAGAGACCTGCCCCGGCATCAGGATAGACGACGGAAAATGGGCTTTATTGGGGCTGTCGGGAAAGCGCTGCGGCTCCAGGCAGAGCCCGCCGTGGCGGCCGTACTTAGCACCTCCCAGGCCTTGCACCGGGATATTCAGCAGGTGCCCGTCATAAAACTGGATGCCAGGCTCCGTGGTCCAGAGTTCCATGGAGACCCCACTCTTGAGCGACGCCAGCGTTGCGGCGTGGCGAAGCTCGCCGTAGGGCCCATGAAGCACGTAGTTGATGTCGTAGAGGATGCGCTCCTGCGTGAACTCGGCCGCGCCGATGGGCCTCAGGGTGGTGAAATCGTAGCCGGTATTCGCCACGCGCCGGATCTCACCCGTCGGAATGAGATCAGGGCGGGTCGGCGTCGTGTAATCGGCTGCGATCATCAGATGGTGGGCAAGAATATCCGCACTGCCGTCGAGGTTGAAGTAGCCGTGGGTGGTGAGGTTGACCGGCGTCGGCTCGTCGCAGGTGGCCTCCAGCACGATCCGCAAGCCGCATGAGGGCAGGAGCGTGTAGGTGCAGGTGGCGACGAGCCGGCCGGGATAGCCCATGTCGCCATCTTCCGACACGAGGCTCAAGGTGACGTTGGTGTCCGTATGATCAATGATGCTCCAGAGTCGCGTGCCGAACCCTATGGTGCCACCATGCAGTTGGTTGCGGCCCTCATTGGCATCAAGGCGGTAGGTCTCCCCGTTCAGGGTGAAGCACGCACCTCCGATGCGGTTGGCATGGCGCCCGACGATGGCGCCGAAATAGGGTGAATGGGCGACGTAATCCTCGATGGAGTTGAGCCCGAGCACCACCCCCTGCGAACCGCCTGAGGAGGGCACGACGAGATCGCGCATTACAGCGCCCCAGGTCAGCACCTGCATGACCATGCCGTCAGGACCTGTGAGCGAGACCTGAAGGACATCCTGCCCATTAAGGGAGCCGAAGCGCTCGATGCTCATGGTGCCTATCCCTCGAAGATGTTGGTCTTCAGCCCGCGGATGCCGCCCGTCTCCACCTTGAAGAGATGGCCCGCCATCACATCAATATGCGGGTCGCGGCCAATGGCGGCGGTGGTGATGTAGAGCGTGGTGAGATCGGGGCCGCCGAAGGCGCATTTCGTCACCTGGGCGGTCGGCACCGACACGGTGCGCTCCACCGAGCCATCGGGAGCAAACCGCGTGATGCGCGAGGCGCCCCAGTGGCAGACCCACACATGGCCCTCCGCATCGACCGCCATGCCGTCCGGATGGCCCCACCCCTGCTCGAAGCGCGCGAAGGGGTGCGGCTCGCCGATGGAGCCCTCGCCCGCATCAAGGGCATAGATCATCTGGCCTGTTGTGTCGGTCGTGTAGATCTTCCGCCCGTCATGGCTGAAGGCCGGGCCGTTGGTGACCACGATGCCGGAATGGAACTGTGTCAGCTCCTTGCCGTCCCAGCGCCAGAACGCCCCGGAGGCATTCTCCTCCTCATCATCCATGGTGCCGAAATAGATCGCCCCGTCAGGGCCCACATGGCCGTCATTGATGCGGTTATTGGGCTTGTCCTTGTCCGGCGAAACAATCGGCTGAACATCGCCCGTCTTGAGATTGAAGCGCGCAAGCCCCGACTTGAACCCGGCGATCACCACGTCCTCGTCAGGGGTCAGGGCGATGAAGCCGATCCGCTCGGGTGCATCGACGCGGAAATGTTCCTTCGTGTCTGGACGGTAGCGCCACACCCCTGGGTTCTTGATGTCGACCCAGAACAGGGTGTTTGAACGGTGGTCCCACACCGGCCCCTCCCCCAGCACGCAGGCGCTGGCTACCGCCACATGCGGCGTTTCCGGGTGAACGGCTGGATGCGTCATGGCTTCCCCTCGTGAGGCTCGTGGTCTGCTTCTCGCTCTGCCGGTAACTCCGGCAGCGTCCGTTGGGTCCAGGCTAGAGCATCGAACGCAAAAGTGGACACCAGGTTTGCGCGGAAAGATGCGGCAAACCAAAAACTTAAAGCATCGAACGTGAGTTCGAATTCACGGCCGATGCGTTAGGCACTCTCGGCGATGCGCCGCGCCAGTCGCACGAGACTTAGGTCCGATCCGGCAGGCCCCATGAGCGAGAGCCCCAGCGGAGCGCCTGAGCGGGAGGCGAGTGGGATCGACACCTGAGGCAGGCTGGACAGCACCGACAGGCAGAGCAGGTTCAGGGCGTTGTTGCGGTAATCGTTCAGCGATTCATCGCTTTCGGTGAGGAGCGGGGCGACGTCGGGCATGGTCGGCAGGATCAGCACCGCATCCGTGCCGAGCAAGGCACTGAACCGCTTGCGGAAGGCGGCGCGAATCACCTGGGCTTCCGCGACCTGATTGTCGGTCACGGCCCGCGAGAACTCGAATCGGTCGGCTACGCCGGAGCCGAGGGGCGGCTGGTAGCGTTCGATCATCGGCCCGTCGACCGTCCACGCCTCCCGGCTCTGGATATAGCGCATGGCCCAATAGAGCGCCGTGAAACCCTCCGTGGCCACATCGACCTCCTGCGGCTCGCCCAGCACGGTCTCGGTCCGGCGCAGGGCCGGCGCAAGCGCCTCCCGCACTGGCCCGTGGAGCAGGCCGAAGGCGTCCCGCGCCAGGAGAACCCGGGGCGTCTGCGGCAGGGGCGTCGTGTCCTCGCCCAGCAGCACCTCGCCCACCCGGACGAAAGTGGCACCGTCGCGGGTGAAGTAGCCGCAGGTGTCGAAGGAGGGGGCGAGGTCGTGGCAGAGTTCGAGGCTCACCCGGGCATGGGTCGGCCGGATGCCGAAGAGGCCGCAATGATTGGCCGGCGCCCGCACCGATCCGCCGGTATCGGTGCCGAGCGCAAAATCGCACAACCCGTTCGAGACGGCCGCCGCCGAGCCCGAGGACGAGCCGCCGGGGATGCGTTCGGGCGCGCCGCCGTTCACCGGCGTGCCGAAATGGGCGTTCTTGCCGCTCATGGAGAAGGCGAGCTCGTCCGTGATCGTCTTGCCCACGAGGCGCGCACCGGCATCGAGCAGCTTCTGGACGGTCGGCGCCGTGCGGGTCTTGATGCCCGACATGGCGAGCATGTGGGGCGATCCCGCACTCGTCGGATAGCCCGCCACATCGAACAGATCCTTGGCGGCAAAGGTCAGGCCGGACAACGGGCCTGCCGGCGCATGGAGAACCGGAGCGGCCGGATAGGGCATGAAAGCATGGGCGGGGTCACGGTCGAGAAGCATGGCTCTGCTGCGTTTGCGAAACGGAAAGGACCGCGAATGTGTCATCCTCGCCCGGGTGGGGGCAAGGCGGGATTTGGACAACCTTGGCAGTTTGTGTCTTTCTTCTCGACCCGGTTGGCCCTAAATCCTTGCCCAATCTCGATTGAAGGAATGCCGTCATGGCGACAACATCAATGATCCGCTGGCGGGCTCCGGCTTGGCTTGCTCTTGGAGCGGCGCTTGCCCTTGGAGCACCGGCGGCTCAGGCGCAGCAGGCGCCGATCAAGATCGGCGAGCTGAATTCCTATGCGCAATGGGCGGCCTTCACCGTGCCCTACCGCAACGGCTGGCAGATGGCCCTGGACGAGATCAACGCCAAGGGCGGCGTACTCGGGCGCAAGATCGAGATCGTCTCCCGCGATGACGGAGCGACCACGGGCAGCGCCACCCGGGTGGCGGACGAGCTCGTGAGCCGAGAGGGCGTGTCGCTGCTCTTCGGCTCGTTCCTGTCCAATGTCGGCGTCGCCATGGCCGACTACGCCAACCAGAAGAAGATCGTCTACATCGCGGCCGAACCGCTCACCGATGCCGTGACGATGGCGCAGGGTAACCGCTACACCTTCCGCATCCGGCCCAACAACTTCATGCAGGTCGGCATGCTGGTGGACCAGGCGAAAGCCTCCGGGGCGAAGCGCTGGGCCATCGTGGCGCCGAACTATGAATACGGACAGTCGGCCGCCGCCGTCTTCAAGCGCCTGATCCAGGAGCGGGTGCCCGGAGCCCAGATCGTCGCCGAGCAGTATCCGGCGCTCGGCAAGATCGAGGCGGGCGCCACCGCGTCCGCCATCGAGCAGGCCAAGCCCGACGGCATCTTCAACGTGCTCTTCGGTCCCGACCTCACCCAGTTCGTCCGCGAGGGCAACACCCGCGGGCTGTTCGAGGGCGCGACGGTTCTCTCGCTCCTCACGGGTGAGCCGGAATGGCTCCTGCCCCTGAAGGACGAGGTGCCCGAGGGCTGGACCGTGACCGGCTATCCCTGGGACGAGATCAAGGAGCCCAAGCACAAGGCCTTCATCGACGCCTACCGGGCCAAGTACAACGACACGCCGCGCCTCGGCTCGCTGCTGGGCTACATGGTCATGACCATGATCCGCGATTCCATCGAGCGTGCCGGCTCCACCGAGACGGACGCGATCATCAAGGCGCTGGAGGATGCGAAGTTCGACACCGTGATCGGTCCCGTCACCATGCGCGGCATCGACAACCAGTCCACCATGGGGGCCTGGGTCGGCAAGCTCGTGCTGAAGGGCGCAGCCGGCGGCATGACCGACTGGACCTACAAGGACGGCACCTCGTTCATGCCGACCGAGGCCGAGGTGAAGGCGGTTCGGAAGGACTGACTCGCCTTCACCCTCCCCTTGAGGGGGAGGGTCGGCCGCCAGGCCGGGGTGGGGTGGCACCACAGCAGAAAACCAGTCATGTCGAACATCAACCGCTTCAGACGTGAGAGAGCAAAACAGCTTCGCTCGAATGCCACCGAGCCGGAGCAGGCCCTCTGGCGTGCTCTGAAGAACATCCCCGTCCACGGTAGTCACTTCCGCCGACAGGTGCCGATCGGTCCCTATGTTGCCGACTTCGCCTGCCTGAAAGGGCGCCTCCTCATCGAACTCGACGGCGGCCACCATTCGCAGGCTGACATTGCAGCCAAGGACGAAGCCAGGACCCGGTGGCTTGAAAACGAAGGCTATCGTGTCGTCCGTTTCTGGAACACCGAACTGACCGAGAACATGAGCGGCGTTCTCGACACCATTTACGCGACCCTATATGGCTCGCCTCAATCGGAAGCCGTTGCGCTTCCCACCCCACCCCGGCCTGATGGCCGACCCTCCCCCTCAAGGGGAGGGTAACGGTGGACCCTGCCTTCCTGGCCGTTCAGGCGCTCAGCGGCCTGTCCAGCGCCTCCTCGCTCTTCATCACCGCCTGCGGCCTGACTATCGTCTTCGGCGTCACCCGAATTGTGAACTTCGCGCACGGTTCGCTCTACATGATCGGCGCCTATACGGCCGCCACCCTGGTGCCGCAGCTGCTCGAACTCTCCTTCGGCCCCGTCACCTTCTGGGCCGGCATCCTGGCCTCGGCGATCATCGTCGGGCTTATCGGCGTGATCATCGAAGTCCTGCTCCTGCGGCGTATCTACGGCGCGCCGGAGCTGTTCCAGCTGCTCGCCACCTTCGGCATCGTGCTCGTGGTGCAGGATCTCGTGGTGCAGGTGTTCGGCCCGCAGGACATTCTCGGTCCCCGCGCTCCCGGACTGCGCGCGCCGGTCGAAATCCTCGGGCGCCGCTTTCCCTCCTACGAGCTCGTGCTGATCGCCGCCGGCCCCATCGTGCTCGGTCTCGTGTGGCTTCTGTTGCGCAAGACGCGCTTCGGCGTTCTGGTGCGCGCGGCCACGCAGGATCGCGACATGGTGGCGTCGCTTGGCGTCAATCAGGCGCTGCTGTTCACCGGAACGCTCTTTCTCGGTGCATTCCTCGCCGGTCTCGGCGGTGCGCTCCAGATCCCGCGCGTTTCGGCCAATACCGGCATGGACCTCTCCATCATCGCGGAGGCCTTCGTCGTCACGGTCGTGGGTGGCATGGGCAGCGTGCCGGGTGCCTTCCTGGCCGCTCTCGTGATCGGGCAGCTGCAGGCTTTCGGCATCCTGATCTTCCCGAAGAGCACACTTGTCGTCGTGTTCCTGCTCATGGCCGTGGTGCTGGCGATCCGACCCCATGGCTTCTTCGGCAGGGCCGAGATCATCGGCGGATCCCATGCGGTAGGCATCGCCAGCCGAAGCCCCCTTCCGGGTCGTGGTTTCATCCTGCTGGTCGTGATCGGGATTCTTGCTGCCTTCCCGCTGGCGGCGGATGCCTACCTCCTGAAGGTCGCGACCGAGATCCTGATCTTCGCGCTCTTCGCCTTCAGCCTGCAACTCCTCATCGGCGTCGGCGGTGTCGTGAGCTTCGGCCATGCGGCCTTCTTCGGCCTCGGCGCCTATGGCGCGGCGCTTGGCGTCAAATGGTACGGGGTCTCGATGGAGGCGGCGCTGCCGCTCGGGCTGGCGTTGGCGGCCCTCGGCGCCGGTCTGGTTGGCGCCTTCGTGGTGCGCCTGTCCGGCATCTATCTCGCCATGATGACGCTGGCTGCCGCTCAGATCCTCTATGCGGTGGCGTTCCAATGGGTGGAGGTGACCGGCGGCGACAACGGCATCGTCGGCGTCTGGCCCTCCTCCTGGGCAAGCGGCCCGATCCCCTACTATCTTCTCACTGCCGCCCTCACGGTGGTGACGGTGCTGCTTCTGAAGCGCATCATCGAAGCGCCGTTCGGCTATGCCCTGCGGGCTGCCCGCGACTCCGAGGCCCGTGCGGAGGCGATCGGCCTGAAGGTTCGCCAGCACCGCTGGCTTGCCTTCATGATCGCCGGCGCCGCGGCGGGCCTCGCCGGTGGCCTCTATGCGTTTTCCCGCGGCTCGGTGGATCCGAGCCTGCTCGGCATCTCGACCTCGGTGGATGCGCTCACGATGCTGCTTCTCGGCGGCATCCAGACCGTCATGGGGCCGCTTGTGGGCGCTGCGGCCCTGCATGGCTTACGCGACTGGATCATGCCGCTCACGTCGCTCTGGCGCCTGCTGCTGGGCCTGAGCATCATCGCCATGGTGCTCATCTTCCCGCGTGGCCTCGTGGGCACCGTTCGCGACTGGTGGGGAGCGCGGGCATGACGCTTCTTACTGTCGATGATCTGCACAAATCCTTCGGCGGCGTGATGGCGGCGCGCGACGTAACCTTCACGGTTGCAAGCGGCGAGATGCTGGCGGTCATCGGGCCGAACGGAGCCGGCAAGTCCACCGTGTTCAACATGGTCGGAGGCCAGCTCACGCCTGATCGCGGCAAGGTCCTGCTCGATGGGCAGGACATCACCCGCGCATCGCCGCAGAAGCGCTTCCGCCGTGGCGTGGGTCGCACCTTCCAGGTGGCGCAGACCTTTCTCTCCATGAGCGCTGCCGAGAATGTCCAGATGGCGCTGATCAGCTGCAACCGGCAGAGCAATGGCCTCTGGGCTCCGGCCCGCGACCGCCACCGTGACAAAGCCGTCGAGTTGCTCTCCCGGGTCGGCATGGAGGAGGCGGCGGACACACCCTGCTCGGCGCTGGCCTATGGCGACGTCAAGCGGGTGGAACTCGCCATCGCACTCGCCGGGCAGCCCAAGCTGCTCCTCATGGACGAACCCACGGCCGGCATGGCGCCACGCGAGCGGGCGACGCTGATGGACCTTACCGCGTCCATCGCCGAATCCCAGGGCATCGGCGTTCTCTTCACGGAGCACGACATGGACGTGGTCTTCGGCCATGCGGCCCGGGTGCTGGTGCTCCTGCGCGGTCAGATCATCGCGTCCGGAACACCGGACGAGGTCCGGCGGGACGAGCAGGTCAAACGCGCCTATCTGGGCGATGAGCACGCGTTGGAAAGGCCGAAAGGGATGACCCCGGCATGAATGCGCCGATTCTCGAGGTCTGGAACCTCTGCGCCTTCTATGGCCGCGCCCAGGTGCTGTTCGACCTGACGTTCCGGCTCCAGGCGGGCGAGGTCATGGCCCTGGTCGGCCGCAACGGCGCGGGCAAGACCACCACCCTGAAAGCCATCATGGGGCTGGTCTCGGCCTCGGCCCGGCAGGCCACCTTCAAGGGGCATTCCTTAGGCAGGCTGCCCACCTACAAGATTGCCCGGCTCGGCCTCGGCTACGTGCCGGAGGACCGGCGCATCTTCACCGATCTCACCGTCGAGGAGAACTTGGAGACGGGGCGCCGGCCCGCGCCTGCCGGCCGCTCGCCCTGGACGCCGGAGCGGCTGTTCCGGCTCTTTCCCAATTTAGCCGAGATGCGCGGCCGGCGCGGCAGCCAGATGTCCGGCGGCGAGCAGCAGATGCTGGCGATTGCCCGCACCCTCATGGGGAACCCGGATGCGATCCTGCTCGACGAGCCCTCCGAGGGCATCGCTCCGGTGATCGTGCAGATGATGGCCGAGGCCATCCGGGCAATGAAGGCGGAAGGCGTGGCCGTGCTGCTCTCCGAGCAGAACTGGGCCTTTGCCGCCGGCATCAGCGACCGGGCCTGCGTGATCGAGCGCGGCGAAATCCGCTTCCAGGGCTCCATGGCCGAGCTTATGGCGAACGAGGCGCTGAGAGCGGACACGCTGGGGGTTTAGGACGGTCGAGCCTCGGAAACAAACGGCGCCCTTAAACCATTGACGGGGCGAGCCGAAAGGCCGATATGCACCCCATCCGGCGCACCCTCCTGCGCCTCATCCCAGAATTCATACGAAGGAATTCCCGCTTCATGGGCGTCATCCATGTGACCGACCGGGCCGGCCAGCGCCACACCCTTGAGGCCATCGAGGGCTGGCGGGTCATGGAGATCATCCGGGATTGGGGCCTGCCCATCGAGGGCCTGTGCGGCGGAGCCTGCGAATGTGCCACCTGCCACGTCTTCGTGGCCGAGGAGTGGCTGGACAAGCTCTTCCCTCCCACGGACGAGGAGGAGGACCAGCTCGACACCGTGGTGACGAAGCCCAATTCCCGCCTCTCCTGCCAGATTCTGTGGACCCCCGAACTCGACGGCCTGGAAGTGACGTTAGCGCCCACCGGGGCGTGACCCCCAAGCGTTTTCAGGCGAAGTGGACCCCGGTTCGCCGC
Organism: Microvirga lupini; assembly: GCF_014191055.1. Lineage (GTDB taxonomy): Bacteria > Pseudomonadota > Alphaproteobacteria > Rhizobiales > Beijerinckiaceae > Microvirga > Microvirga lupini_A. The sequence continues at coordinate 251,478 of NZ_JACHWB010000004.1, read as the reverse complement.
CCGAAAATGCGTCAATAAGAGACCTGCGGAACGGATGAGGATCCGCTAGATCCTCATTCGTTCCGCCTGCCGCATTGCCAAGACGGAGAGACCATGCTTTCGGAAAGGTCTCTCGAAGGAGCCAGTTTATGACCGACCATATCGAAACGGACGTCGTCATCATCGGTGCCGGGCCCGTTGGCCTGTTCGCCGTGTTCGAACTGGGCCTCCTCGACATCAAATGCCATCTCATCGACATCCTGCCGAAAGTGGGCGGCCAATGCGCCGAGCTCTACCCGGAAAAGCCGATCTACGACATCCCGGGCTTCCCGATGGTGACGGGCCAGGGGCTGGTCGACAACCTGATGGCGCAGATCGAGCCGTTCCATCCGACCTTCCACCTCAACGAGATGGTGGAGAGCCTGGAATCCATCGGCACGCCCGAGGCGCCCCTGTTCCGGGTCAAGACCTCCGAGAACGGCACCACCTTCACCTGCAAGTCGGTGATCATCGCGGCCGGCGGCGGCTCGTTCCAGCCCAAGAAGCCTCCGATCGACAACATCGAGGCCTATGAGGGCACGGGCGTGTACTATGCCGTGCGGAAGATGGAGATGTTCCGCAACAAGAAGGTGCTCATCGTCGGCGGCGGCGATTCCGCCCTCGACTGGACCGTGAACCTGCAGCCCATCGCCAAGCGCCTGACCCTGCTCCACCGTCGCGACGCCTTCCGCGCCGCGCCCCACACGGTGGAGAAGATGCGCTCGCTGGTGGCCGCCGGCGACATGGACCTGCATCTCGGCCAGGTGAGCGCGTTGAAGGGCGAGGCGCCTGTGCTGGAAGGCGCCGTGATCCGCAAGGATGACGGATCCGAGTTCACCGTGGATTGCGACGTGATGCTGCCCTTCTTCGGCCTCACCATGAAGCTCGGGCCGATTGCCGATTGGGGCCTGAACCTGCACGAGAACCTGATCCCCGTCGATACGGAGAAGTTCGAAACCAACGTCCCCGGCATCTTCGCCATCGGCGACATCAACACCTATCCGGGCAAGCTGAAGCTCATCCTCTCCGGCTTCCACGAAGGCGCGTTGGCGGCGCAGAAAGTGCACCGCTACGTGTATCCGGAGAAGAAGCTCCTGTTCCAATACACGACCTCGTCGACGAGCCTGCAGAAGAAGCTCGGCGTCGCCGCCTGAGGCACCTGTTATAAACACCACCTCATCCTGAGGAGGTCGCTTTAGCGACCGTCGCGAGGGAAGCTCCAGTGCTCTCTGGGCCCTCCTTCGAGACGCAGCTTCGCTGCTCCTCAGGATGAGGTTTTAAGATCGTCACGACAGCGAATGCTTTTGACGATGACCCCGCATCCTCTTGCGAAGCAGGCCGGTTCCTGAAACTCTCGTCGGATGACGCATTCATCCGATCTCACCCTCGGCCGCCGCGTGATGGCGATGATCGAGGATCTCGCCCAGCATACGGACGAGCCAGGCCGCATCACGCGGCTCTATCTGTCCACCGCTCATCGCAAGGCTGCCGAGGCGACGCTCGGCCTGATGCAGGCCGCAGGGCTCGATGCCCATATCGATGCGCTCGGCTCCGTGATCGGCCGCATCGAAGGAACTGACCCCAACGCGCCCGCCCTCCTCATCGGTTCCCACATCGATTCCGTCGTCGATGCCGGGCGCTATGACGGCAATCTCGGCGTGGTGCTCGGCATCGCTGTGGTCGAAGCCTTGCGCCAGAAGGGAATCACGCCGGTCTGCCCCATCGAGGTCGTAGCCTTCGGGGACGAGGAGAATGTTCGCTTCCCGACCAATCTCTCCACATCCTCTGCGCTCGCCGGCCGATTCAACCCGGCCTGGCTCGACGGCCGGGATCAGGACGGCATCGCTTTGCGCGATGCGTTGATCGCCTTCGGGGGCGATCCAGACGGTGCTGCGGTGCTGGCCCGCGATCCGGCGCTGTATCGCGGCTACCTCGAGGTTCACATCGAGCAGGGTCCGTTGCTCGAGGCGAAGGACCTGCCGGTCGGCATCGTGTCCGCCATCAACGGCATCACCCGGGCCCGTGCTCACGTGATCGGCGAGGCGGGACATGCCGGCACCGTGCCGATGAACATGCGCCGCGACGCGCTGGCGGCCGTGGCCGAGATGATCGGGATCGTGGAGCGTGCAGGATCCACGCGCACCGACACGGTGGCGACCGTGGGCGTCGCCCAGGTGCAGCCAGGGGCCATCAACGTGATCCCCGCACGCGTCGACTTCACCCTGGATGCCCGCGCGCCGGACGATGCAGTGCGCGAGGCCATGGTGCAGGACATTATGGCCGAGTGCCGGGCGGCAGCGCAAAGGCGCGGCGTCGAACTCGTCATCGAGCCGTTCATGGACTCGCCCGCCACGCCCATGGACAAGGGGCTGATCGAGCTTTTGGAGGCCGCGGTGCGGGGCTTGAACATCGAGCCGCTTCATCTGTCCTCCGGCGCGGGCCACGATGCGGTCGCGGTGGCCAATCTTTGCCCCTCCGCCATGCTCTTCGTGCGCTGCAAGGGTGGCATCAGCCACAACCCGGCGGAGTCGATCACGGTCGAGGATGCGGATACGGCGGCGCGCGTGCTGCTCGCAGCGGTCAAGCAGATCGCAACGTGAGATTCTCTCAATGACGCAGGCGCCGACACTCGCGTTCGTCGAGGACGATTCCGCGCTCCATGACATCGTTCTCGAAGGCGTACGAGGCTTCAACAAGACACTCTTCGCCAACCATCCGCCGGGCCGGAACCTCGCCATCGCGATCCGCGATCCGGATCGCAGCGAGCCCGTCGGAGGCCTCTGCGGCCGCACGGCGGGCGGATGGCTCGCCATCGAACTGATCTTCGTGCCAGAGACCTTCAGAGGCATGGGTCTTGCCACGCGCCTCATCGCCATGGCCGAGGAGGAAGCGAAGCGGCGCGATTGCCATTCGGCCTGGCTCGACACGCTGAACACCAAGGCGCTCACACTCTACCAACGCCTGGGCTACGAAATCTTCGGCGAGCTCAAGGATTATCCTGTCGGCGGCAGCCGCTTCTTCCTGCAGAAGAAGCTTTCGACCACAGCCTGAAGTCCATTGCGCATCGGATGAATCCCGAAAGTGCAAATCCACTTTTGGGTCCGATGCTCTACCCTTCCCACTCGTCCGCCAGCACCGCCCAGCGCTCGTGATCGCGCCATTCGCCGTTGATCTTCAGGTAGCGTGGCGAGAACCCCTCCTGGCGAAAACCGAGGCTTTGCACGAGGGCGCGGGAGGGCTGGTTCAAGGGCTGGATGTTCGCCTCTATCCGATGCAGTCCGAGATCGCGGAAGGCGTGCGTGACCACGAGGCTCACGGCCTCCCGCATGAGTCCACGGCCATTCATGCCGGCCATGCCGTAATAGCCCATATAGGCGCTCTGGAAGTAGCCGCGTACGATCTCGCTCAGGTTCACCACGCCGACGATGCGCCCGCTCTCCCGCTCGCGGGCGATGAAGCCCAGGGAGCGCTCGCCGTCGCAGCGGGTGAGATAGCCGAGAAAGCTCGGATGGTCGCGGCAGGGCGACACCCAGGGCTCGTGCAGGGCAATGCTGGCGAGGTTGGCCGTCACAAGCTCGGCGCCATCGGAGGCCTGAACGGGGCGAATCGTAACGCGTGACAACATGGGGTTCATTCCGGCTTCAGGAACCATGGCATAGACCTGCCGTTGTCGTCAGCCCCTTCTCGAACCATAAGGAATGGACCATGCGATCCATCATTCTCCCCGCTTTCGCCCTCGCTCTCGGTGCAGGTTTCTTCGCCGCTCCTCAAGCAGCTCATGCGCGTTTCAGCCCTGAGCAGATCCAGGCGCCGTCGCTCGTGGACAATGTGGCCTGCGTGACCCGCCGCGTCCGCACCGTCCAGCCCAATGGCCGCGTGGTCTATCGCACAGTGCGCCGCTGCGGCGTTCCCGCCTGGCAGCGCCGGGTGGATCGCTGCCGTACGGTACAGGAGCGTGTCTATCGACCGAACGGCACCGTCGTCGTTCGCAACATCCGCCGCTGCCGCTGATCGGCACCGCCTCCAACAATCAAAGGCCCGGGATGACCGGGCCTTTTCGTTTACTCCAGCTCGCCGATGACGCTCTCAACCGCTTGGACGACAGCGCTTGAGCGCACGAGGTCGAGGGCCTGGCGCATCTCGGTAGCGTACCAGCGGTCGCCTTCAAGGGCCGGCGGAATGACGGCGCGGATCGCCTCCATGGCGGCACGCGAGCCCTTGCCAAGTGGATAATCGCCGGCGAGCGGCTCCACGAGGGTCAGTGCCTGGGCGGCCATCAGCAGCTCGCCCGCCACGATCTGCTCCACGTTCTCCACGATGATGCGCGCCTTGCGACCGCACCAGGTGGAGTTGGAGATGTGATCCTCGGCGTTGGACTTGCCGGGAATGGAGTCGACTGAGCCCGGCGTCGCAAGCCCGCGATTTTCCATGACCAGCGCTGACATGGAGCATTGCACGGTGGCAAAGCCCGTGTTGAGGCCGCGCTTGCCGGCGAGCAGGTTGCGCGGCAGCCCATAGGACATGGTGGGATCGATGAGGCGCGCGAGACGCCGCTCGGAAATGGCGCCGAGATCCGCCATGGCGATGGCGAGGAAATCCATGGCCTGCGCCATGTACTGCCCGTGGAAGTGGCCGCCCGAGATCGACACGTAGCCGCCCTGGCCATCGTCGAAGATGAGCGGGTTGTCGGTGGCGGAGTTCATCTCCGTGCCGATGATGCGCTCCACGTATTCGAGCGCCTCGATCACCGGCCCATGGACCTGCGGCGTGCAGCGCAGGGAATAGACGTCCTGCACGCGGGGCGAGGCAGGCTGGCTGGGCTGTCGCGGCTCGTCTGGGAAGACGATGTCGCGGGCCAATTGCGAGCAGCGCTTCGTGCCGTCGAGAATGCGCAGGAGGTTGCGCGCGACCTTCGCCTGGCCCGGATGCGGACGCGCCTTGTGCACGCGCGGATCGAAGGCGGCGAGCTCGCCGCGCATCGCCTCCAGCGACAGGCACATGGCGATGTCGGCGTGCTTGAGCAGGCGCCGCGCGTCGTACGTTGCCAGAGCACCGAGCGCCAGCGACGTGGTCGAGCCGTTGATGAGTGCGGAGGCATCCTTTGCGCCGAGATCGAAATCGGGATCGAAGCCCGCGAGGCGAATGGCGTCGCGGGCTGGCATGACGCGGCCCTGATAGATCATATCGGCTTCGTCGAAACCGCAGACAGCACCGGCCATGTGCGCCAGCGGCGCGAGATCGCCCGAGGCGCCCACGGAGCCCTTCTGCGGGATCACCGGATGCAGGCCCGCATTGAGGAACGCGATGAGCCGCTCGACCAGTTCGACGCGAGGACCTGAATAGTTCGACGCGAAGGCATTGGCGCGCAGGAGCATCATGGCACGCGTCACATCCTCGGCGAAGGGCTCGCCGACGCCTGTGGCGTGCGCGTAGACGGTCTTGCGCTGGTAGGCCGCCATATCGCTGATGAGGACGCGCTGGTCCTTGAACAGGCCGACGCCGGTGTTGAAAGCGTACATGAGCGGCGCGTCGTCATGCATCCAGGTGCGGTCGATGTAATCCCGCGTCGCGGCGATCCGCTCGCGCGCTTCCGGAGCCAGGGCCGCCTGAGCGTAGACCCCTTGCGCATCGCGGCGCGCCACACGCACCACGTCCTGAATGCCGAGAGTGGCCCCGTCGAGCTTGACCGTCATCGCTGTTCCTCACGTTGGACAAGAAGGGATACCGGGGCTTCAGGCGCGGTGCAACCGTCGCTTCACGGCGACCTTCCCGACGTCATCCCGGACGGCGGAGCCGATCCGGGATCGTTTGCGGAATGAGCACCGGAAGCTCAACGCTGTCCTCCCCGCGCAGGCGAGGATCCAGAACCACGGCGTTTCAAGAAAAGGCGAGCCGCGTTGCACCTCTGTCTGCACCGTCAATGTGTATGGCTCCCGGGCTCTGCTGCGCAGCCCCCGGATGACGTGTGTGATGGCCTGTCAAAGAACCAGCACCTTCGGGCCCGCAGCGGGTGGGCTGCGAGCCGTCGGGTGAGATCGAGGGAGGCGTGCTGGGCAGCCCGGCTCGATTGTGTGGTGAGAAGTGAAGAGCCGGACCTGCTCGTCACGCGCGGTTTGTTTCAGCGGACCTGGATCTGCGCCAGGATCGGCCACCCGCGATCACAGGCGTGCGAGACCTGCGGCGGGACCGCGCCTCGTCCCGCATCTGCGACGCCTCGCGAGCGCGCCCCTCTGTGGACGAGGATGAACCATGATATAGCCCAGCTTAGGAGAATTGTCAAGAACAAAATGAGAACATGACTGCTGCTGCCCTCCGGTGTCGTTCCCGGCCGGAGCGTCAGCGGAGGGGAAGGGAATCTACAGCACCGAGCGTGCAAGTGGATCCCCTTCCCGGTCCTGCGGACCGCCGGGGATGACAGCCTCTGCCCGTCCAAAGGCTCAATGTCATCCTGAGGAGGTCGCCGAGGCGACCGTCTCGAAGGAGGCTCCAGAGGACGCTCGACACTCCTTCGAGACGCAGCTGCGCTGCTCCTCAGGATGAGGCGGAGAATGTGATCACAGGTCTTGAAGACGGGGATCCCCGGATCAAGTCCGGGGACGACATGGGGCTCCCACTACGAAAAAGGCCCCGGCTGTGCCGGGGCCTCATGTTCACATCGGGCAATCGAAGCTGCGATCAAACCCGCCCGAGACGCTTCGTTGTCTGCGGGTCGAAGAGGTGGACGTTGGCCGGGTCGACCGCCAGCGTGAGCTTGCGGGTATCCGCCGGAAGCTGGCCGGTGGAGGCCTGGACGATGAATTCGGCGCCGGCCACCTTGCCGTGGAAGAGCTGGGTGGCGCCGAGCTCCTCGACGAAGTCCACATCCATGGAGAGCGTGCTCGCACCCGTGCCGCCCGCCTGCACGTCCTCGGGGCGCAGGCCCACCTCGATGGCGGAGCCTGGGGTGAGGCCCTCGCGCATGTCGGTGACGGCGATCGACTGACCGCCGACGGAGACGCGGCCGGGTCCTTCCACGGTGCCGGGCAGGATGTTCATGGGCGGCGAGCCGATGAAGGTGGCGACGAACCGGGTCTCGGGGCGGCGATACACCTCGGACGGCGTGCCGACCTGCTCGATCTGGCCGCCGGACATCACCACCAGCTTGTCGGAGAGCGTCATCGCCTCGACCTGATCGTGCGTGACGTAGATCGAGGTGACGCCGAGGGCCCGCTGGAGACGCTTGATCTCCACGCGCATCTGCACGCGCAGCTTGGCGTCGAGGTTGGAGAGCGGCTCGTCAAACAGGAACACCTGGGGCTTGCGCACGATGGCGCGGCCCATGGCGACACGCTGGCGCTGGCCACCGGAGAGCTGGCGCGGCTTGCGGGCGAGGAACGACTCGATGGCGAGAATGCGGGCTGCTTCCTTCACGCGCTTCTCGATCTCGTCCTTGGGCGTCTTACGGTTTTTCAGGCCATAGGCCATGTTGTCGTAAACGCTCATATGCGGGTAGAGCGCGTAGTTCTGGAACACCATGGCAATGTCGCGGTCGGCGGGCTCGACCTGGTTCACCACCCGGTCGCCGATCTTCACCTCGCCGCCGGAGATCGTCTCGAGGCCGGCGATCATGCGCAGCAGCGTGGACTTGCCGCAGCCCGACGGGCCGACGAGCACGCAGAAGGAACCGTCCTCGATGCCGAGCGAGACGCCCTTCACGGCCTCCACATTGCCCGCGTAGATCTTCCTGACCGTATCCAGCGTCACCCCTGCCATCGTACTCTTCCTTTTAACCGTGGCCCGCTCCGCTCAAGGCGTCGGGCGAAATTCGTTCAAGCTTTTCGAGAAGGAGCCCTCACGGCTGTTCAACCGCGAGGGCTGTGCGCATCGGCGCGTCACTTCTCCGTTTCGACGAGACCCTTCACGAAGAGCCTCTGCATGAAGATCACCACCAGCACCGGCGGCACCATGGCGAGCACGGCCGTGGTCATCGCGATCTGCCATTCGGTAAGCGCGTCCGTCGTCGTGATCATCTTCTTGATGCCGATCACGATGGTCTGCATCGAGCTCTGCGTCGTGATCAGCAGCGGCCAGAGATACTGGTTCCAGCCATAGATGAACTGGATCACGAAAAGGGCCGCGATGGTCGTGACGGAGAGCGGGAGCAGCGTGTCCTTGAAGAACCGGAACGCGCCCGCGCCGTCGATCTTGGACGCCTCGAGCAGCTCGTCCGGGATCGTCATGAAGAACTGACGGAACAGCAGCGTGCCGGTGGCCGACGCGATCAGCGGCATGATCAGGCCCGTATAGGTGTCGAGCAGGCCGAGATCGGCGACGATCTTGTAGGTCGGGTAGATGCGCACTTCGACCGGCAGCATCAGCGTGATGAAGATGACCCAGAACGCGGTCTTGCGGAACGGGAACTGGAAATACACCACGGCGAAGGCCGACAGGATCGAGATCAGGATCTTCCCGAAAGCGATACCCAGAGCCATGATCATGGAGTTCGCCATCATCATCGCGACGGGCTCGCGGGCGAGCTTGCCGCCGTAGAACAGTGCCCGGCTGTAGTTCTCGCCGGCCTGATCACCCGGGATCAACGGCATGTTGCCGTTGATGATGGTGGCGGTGTCGAAGGTCGAGGCCATGATGGCCAGATAGACCGGGAAGGCCACGATGAGGACGCCGATCACGAGCGTCAGGTAGGCCATGAATTGGGCGAAGGGACGATTCTCGACCATCAGTACTGCACCTTGCGCTCGACATAACGGAACTGGATGGCAGTGAGCGCGATCACGATGACCATGAGGATCACCGACTGGGCGGCCGAACCGCCGAGATCGCCGCCGAGGCGGCCGTCCGCATACACCTTGTAGACGAGGGTCGTGGTCTGCCCGGCAGGCCCGCCGCCCGTCACGGCATCGATGATGCCGAAGGTCTCGAAGAACACGTACACGATGGTCACGACGAGAAGGAAGAAGGTGGTGGGCGACAGAAGCGGGAAGATGATCGTCCAGAACCGACGGAACGGACCCGCACCGTCGATGGCGCCGGCTTCGATCACGCTCTTCGGAATCGCCTGCAATCCGGCGAGGAAGAACAGGAAGTTGTAGCTGACATGCTTCCAGGTGGCGGACAGCACGAGCAGGATCATCGCATCCTTGCCGTCAAGCATGGGGTTCCAGTTGTAACCCATGACATTGAGCGGACGGCCGAGCGTTCCGAGCGTCGGGTGGAACATGAACATCCACAGCACGCCTGCGATGGCGGGAGCCACCGCGTAGGGCCAGATCAGCAGGGTCTTGAAAGCGTGTCCGCCGCGAATGTTCTTGTCCGCCTGGGTCGCAAGAAGAAGCGCGACAGCGAGGGAGAAGAAGGCGACGAGCGATGAGAAGATCGCGGTCGTGCCCATTGCCCGGTAATACTCGGGCTGCTCGAACAGCGCGACGTAATTCTCGAAGCCGACGAACTCGGACGCGAGGCCGAAGGCGTCTTCCCGCAGGAAGGACTGCCAGATGGCCTGGGAGGCCGGCCAGTAGAAGAAGATGACGGTGATCGCCATCTGCGGAAGGATCAGCAGGAGCGGCAGCGTCCACCCTGAAATGTGAGCTCGTTTTTCCATCGCTCTAACGTTGGTCCGGTGATGGGCAGATGACGGCATCAACCGGTCTGCGAGGGTGATCTATAAGATCATCCCGGGAAGCGTCTTCAAGCTCCCCGGGATGAGTTTGTGGCTAGTATCAGGTCAGCTTAACGAACGGTACGCTCGAACTGACGCAGGATCTGGTTGGAGCGGGTCACGGCCGCATCGAGAGCGTCCTTCGCGGGCTTCTGACCGGCGAGAGCAGCCTCAATCTCCTCCGAGATCACGTCGCGGATCTGGACCATGTTGCCGAAGCGCAGACCGCGGGAGTTCTCGGTCGGCTCCTTGTTGGTCAGCTCGATCAGCGCCATCTGGAGAGCGGGGTTCTTCTCGTAGAAGCCCGAAGCTTTGGTCTTCTCGTAGGCCGCCTTGGTGATCGGGAGATAGCCCGATTCCTGGTGCAGCTTCGCCTGACGGTCCGTGTCGGACAGGAAGGTGAAGAACTTGGCCACGCCCTTGTACTCGTCGGCCTTCTTGCCGCCCATGACCCACAGGGAAGCGCCGCCGATGATCGAGTTCTGGGGAGCACCCTGGACGTCCGGGTAGTACGGCATCGGGGCGTTGGCCCAGTCGAACTTCGCATTGGCCTTCACGTTGCCGTAGAAGCCCGAGGAGGTCAGGAAGATCGCGCATTCGCCGGAGGTGAAGCGGCCCTCGGACTTCGAGTCGCGGCCCGAATAGTCATAGGTCTTGTCCTTCTGCAGATCCACGAGGTTCTGCAGGTGCTTCACGTGGATCGGAGAGTTGAATTTCATCTCCGTGTCGAAGCCGTCGAGGCCGTTGGCCTTGGTGGCCATCGGGATGTTGTGCCAGGCCGAGAACTGCTCGACATTGGCCCAGGACGCCCAGGCATTCGAGAAGCCGCAGGTGTCGTGGCCGGCAGCCTTCAGCTTCTTGGCGGCGTCGAACACCTGAGGCCAGGTCTTCGGAATCTCGGCGACGCCTGCCTTCTTCAGCTCGTCCTTGTTGATCCACATGACCATCGAGGAGGAGTTGAACGGCATGGAGAGCATCTCGCCCTTGGCCGTGGAATAGTAGCCGGTGATGGCCGGGAGGTAGGCATTCGGGTCGAACTTCTCGCCCGCTTCCTTCATCATCTCCTGAACCGGCTTGATCGCGCCGCGGGCGCCCATCATGGTCGCCGTTCCGACTTCGAACACCTGCAGGATGTGGGGAGCGTTGCCCGCGCGGAACGCCGCGATGCCGGCATTCAGGGTGTCGGCGTACTGGCCCTTGTAGCTGACGACGACCTTATAGTCCTTCTGGGACGCGTTGAACTCTTCCGCCAGCTTGTTGACGACGTCGTTGTTGGCGCCCGTCATGGCGTGCCACCACTGGATCTCCGTCTGGGCGAAGGCGGAGGTGCTCGTCGCAAGGCCGAGGGCCAGGGCGCCGAGGAGCGACTTCTTCATCATTCTAATCTCTCCCGTATCATCCCGTCTTGGGACGTTCTTGTCGTTCACCATCCCTGCATTAAGCCCGGATGACGGTTATGTGACGAAAACATGACAATCATAGCCGGCTCCAAAATGGAAGCCCCTTTCCGCCAAAAGGCTTAATGGCACACCATGGGAACAGGCCTGAGCGCCTCTTCGTTGAGGGAGTAACCCAACGGAAAAGATCCATGCCCCAGATGATCACAGCCCTGTTCAGGGACCCCGCCCAGGCGCGCCAGGCCCTTCAGTCCCTGCTCGAAATGGGCATCGCCCAGAACAGAATTGTTGCCGTGGGCAACGAAGATGCCCGCGAGATCTCGTCGATCTCGGGCTTCCGCACCCTCTCGGCCCGGGACGATTCCATGGAAGCGCTCCATGACCTGCACCTGCCGGATGCCGACAGGCGGATCTTCGAGCAGGGCCTGCACAGGGGCCATACGATGATTGCGGCCCAGGTCGACCGGGATAATGCCGAGGAGGCCGTGCGGGTGCTGGAGATGTTCGATCCCGTGGATCTCGACGGCGGCAGCCGGGAATGGCTCTCCTCCACGGGGTCCGAACAGGCTGGCGCAGATGCGGGCGCACCTCTGGGTGCCGGGATCACTGGCGGCTCGGGCGGCGGCATGACCACTGCGAGCAGCTTGCCCGGCATGGGCCTGCTGGCGGAAGGCGCGGACGATCTCGGCACCACGGACCTGCAGACGGACGAGTTCGCCCAGACCCGCCAGGGATCGAGATCGACGATCGGCACCGGCGCCCGCCGCAGCGACGAGCGGGCCGATCGCGAAGGTGTGAACGAGCTCGCCGTCGACACGCGTCCGTTACCCGACCAGCCGGGGCTGATGCAGCGTCACATGAATCGCGGTGGCCGGGTCTGGGCCTATCGCACGTTCGAGGACGGCGTTTAGATCACATTCCGCTCGAGCAGCGGCCGGTTGGCGAGCACCCGCTCGTAGCCGAGCTCCGACAGGTTGAGCGTGCGGTAGCCGCCATGGACGATCAGCTCGGCGAGACCGCGGCCGACGGCCGGAGCCTGCTGCAGGCCGTGGCCCGAAAAGCCATTGCAGAGATAGAAGTTCCTGAGTTCGCCCGCCTGGCCGATGATGGCGTTGTGGTCGAGGAGGCACATGTCGTAGGGGCCGGACCAGGCCCGGCCCGGCCTGATCGCCTCGAAGGCCGGTACGCGATGGGCGAGCGACGGCCAGATGAACTCCTCGAAGAAGGAATGGTCGATCTCCTGGGATCCCGGATCCTCGTCGAACCAGTCGGGATCGAGATCGGCTTCCGGCGAGGCACCGCAGATGAAGTGCCCCTCGCCTTCCGGGCGCACATAGGCGCCGGAGGTGTCGATGAGCAGTGGGCAATTCTCCACCGGCTCCTTGCACGCGAAGGTGAAGACGTAGCGGCGCTTGGCCTGCACGGGGATGTTCAGGCCCGCCATGGCGGCGATCGCCCGCCCGCCGGAGCCCGCGCAGTTCACCAGCGTCCCGCAGGCGATGCGCGTGCCGTCCCGCAAGTGCACGGCCGTGACGGCGCTGCCGTCGCGCTCCACCTCTGCCACTTCGCCCTTCACGTATTCTGCGCCCAATGAACGGGCCTTCTTGCGGAAGGCCTGGAGCAGGCCCCAGCCGTCGAACCAGCCCTCGCCCGAACGGCCCCAGGTGCCAGCCGCGAGATCCTCGACATTGAGCCAGGGGAAGCGGCTTTTCAGCGCGTCGGGCTGCAAGAAAAGGATGTCGGCGCCTTCCGCAGCCTGCAGGGCCTGGTTCTCGCGCAGGACCTGTTCGCCCGCATCCGACGCGCAATAGAGATAGCCGCCTTCCCTCAAGCCGATCTCCGGCCGATCGCCATCGACGGCCAGGTGATCGCCGATGCTGCGCAGGAATTGGATGCCGTAGAGCGAGATGCGGATGTTCACCGCGCTGGAATATTGCTGCCGGATCGAGGCCGCCGAGAGCGCGGAGGCCGAGAGCTGATAGGTCGGGTCCTTCTCGACCACGATGACACGCCCCTTGAAGCCGGAATCGGCGAGCAGGTGATAGGCCGCGGAAGAGCCCATGACGGCGCCGCCGACGATCACGACATCGGCTTGAAGGGAGGTGGCTGGGGTCATCGTTCGAACTTCGTTGAGAGGATGATGGAGGATTGCGTCCGCTCCACACCTTCGACCGCGCCGATCCTGTCGATGGCGGCGTCGAGGGAGGGAACGTCCTGAGCCTCTACCACCGCCAGGAGATCGAAGACACCCGCAACCGAATGAAGCGCGCGCAATTCTGGCATGCGCTGCAGCACCGAGACGACCCCGCCCGAGGCCTTGGGCGCCACCACGATGGTCACATGCGCCCGCACCATGCGGCTGGTGACCTCCTCGGCGAGCCGCAGGGTATAGCCCGCGATCACCCCTCGCCGCTCCAGGCTCTCAACCCGCGCCTGCACGGTCGTGCGGGAGAGGTTCAGGCGCCGGGCGGCCTCCGCATGGCCGATGCGGGCATTCTCCCTCAGAAGCGCAATCAGGGCGCGATCGGTAGCATCAAGCATCACTATGCCCAATCTGGACGGCAATATGCCGGAAACTACCCTGCTTTCCGTCGACCTGTCTATGGCGGTCTGCGCAGCTTTGCCTTTTTCTGCTCCCATCATAGGGAGGTTTGAATGAACTCGATTCTCGTCATCGGCGCCGGCAAGATCGGCTCCACCATTGTCGACATGCTCCACGAGACCGGCGACTATCGCGTGACAGTCGCGGATGCCTCGCCCGAGGCCCTCGAAGCCGTCGCCAAGGATGGCGTCGGAACGATCCAGCTCGACTTCAATGACGCGGTCGCCCTGCAGAATGCCCTCAAGGGCCATTACGCCGTGCTGAGCGCCGCGCCCTATCACCTCACCGGCCACGTGGCGCAGGCCGCGCGCCTCGCCGACGTGAACTATTTCGACCTCACTGAGGATGTCGCCACCACCCGCATGGTGAAGGAGCTCGCCGAGGGCGCCGAGACGGCCTTCATTCCGCAATGCGGCCTTGCGCCCGGCTTCATCTCCATCGTGGCGCACGACATCGCCAGCCATTTCGACAAGCTCGACACGGTGCGCCTGCGCGTCGGCGCCCTGCCGCAATATCCGTCGAACGCCTTGTCCTACAACCTCACCTGGAGCACGGACGGCGTCATCAACGAGTATATCGAGCGCTGCGAGGCGGTGGTCGACGGCAAGCTCCGTGAAGTGCCGGCCATGGAGGAACTCGAGGAGTTCTCCCTCGACGGAACCCGCTACGAGGCCTTCAACACCTCCGGCGGCCTCGGCACCCTGTGCGAGACCCTGGACGGCAAGGTGCGCAACCTGAACTACAAGACCATCCGCTATCCGGGACACTGCGCCCTCATGCGGGTGCTGCTCAACGACCTGCAGTTGCGCAACCGCCGCGAGGTCCTCAAGGACATCCTGGAGAACGCCGTGCCGGCCACCATGCAGGACATGGTCATCGTGTTCGTCACCGTGACCGGCGAGCGCGGCGGACGCTACGTGCAGGAGACCTATGCCCGCAGCATCTACGGCCAGAAGGTCGGCGGCACCCAGCGCACCGCCATCCAGGTGACGACCGCTGCCGGCATCTGCGCCATGCTCGACCTGCTGGTCGAAGGCCGGCTGCCGAAGCAGGGCTTCGTCCGCCAGGAGGAAATCGACCTCGACACGTTCCTCGCCAACCGCTTCGGCCGCGTCTATGCGGGCGAGCGCCTGGATGAGGGCCACGAGCCGGCGGTGAAGAACATCCGCCTCGACGCGGTGGCATGACGAAAAGGACTAGGCTCCTGTATCTTCCGAGGCGGGAGCGGCCAAGTTCTTTACCAAAGCGCATGACCCTATTCGGGAAAAGCAGTTCACTGCTTGTCCGAAAATGCTCTAAGACGGTGGCCTGACAGCCGCCGTCGTTTCGTTCCAAGGACAAACGATGGCCGGGGCTTTATGCTAAGCCCCAAGCCCGCATCGAGGGAGATTACCATGACCGCGAGCCTGAAACCCGTATCCGCCGCGCCCGCCTCCGTGGCGGACGAGGCCCGCGCCATTCTCGCGCGCCTCGGCGTGCCCGACAGCGCCTTCGCGTCCAGTGGCCGCCCGGCCCGCTCACCGATCACCGGCGAGGTGATCGCCCATGTGCGAGAGACCACTCCGGACGAGGCCAAGGCTGCCATCGGCCGGGCCGACGCCGCCTTCAAGGCCTGGCGCAAGATCCCGGCGCCCCGGCGCGGCGAGTTCATCCGTCTGCTCGGCGAGGAGCTGCGCGCCGCCAAGGAGGATCTGGGCCGCCTCGTGACCCTCGAAGCCGGCAAGATCGTCTCCGAGGGCCTCGGCGAGGTGCAGGAGATGATCGACATCTGCGACTTCGCCGTCGGCCTCTCGCGCCAGCTCTACGGCCTGACCATCGCCACCGAGCGCGCCGATCACCGCATGATGGAGACCTGGCATCCGCTCGGCGTCTGCGGCGTGATTTCCGCCTTCAACTTCCCCGTGGCCGTGTGGTCCTGGAACGCGGCCCTCGCGCTCGTGTGCGGCGACAGCGTGGTGTGGAAGCCCTCCGAGAAGACCCTGCTCACGGCGCTTGCCACGCACGCCATCGTCGAGCGCGCCGCCAAGCGCTTCGGCGGTGTGCCGGAAGGCCTCTGCGAGGTGCTGCTCGGCGGCCGTGAGGTCGGCGAGATCCTCGTGGAAGATCACCGCGTGCCGGTTCTTTCCGCCACCGGCTCCACGGCCATGGGCCGTCAGGTCGGCCCCAAGCTCGCCGAGCGCTTTGCCCGCGCCATCCTGGAGCTCGGCGGCAACAACGCCGCCATCGTCGCGCCCTCGGCCGATCTCGATCTCGCGCTGCGCGGCATCGCATTCGCCGCCATGGGCACCGCGGGCCAGCGCTGCACCACGCTGCGCCGCCTCTTCGTGCATGAGAGCGTCTATGACAGCCTCGTGCCGCGCCTCGCGAAGGTTTATGGCAGCGTGAAGATCGGCGATCCGCGTGAGCAAGGCACGCTCGTCGGCCCGTTGATCGACAAGGCTGCCTTCGACGGCATGGAGCGTGCGCTCGACGAAGCCCGCGCGGCCGGCGGCACGGTGCATGGCGGCGGACGCTACACCGATGTAGCGAATGACGGCATCTATGCCCGTCCCGCTCTCGTCGAGATGCCGAGCCAGACCGGTCCGGTGACGCGCGAGACCTTCGCGCCGATCCTCTACGTGATGCGCTACTCCGACTTCGACGAGGTAATCGCGCTGCACAATGCTGTGGGCGCCGGTCTCTCCTCCTCGATCTTCACGCTCAACATGCGCGAGGCCGAGGCCTTCATCTCCGCGACGGGCTCCGATTGCGGCATCGCCAATGTCAATATCGGCCCCTCAGGCGCCGAGATCGGCGGGGCCTTCGGCGGCGAGAAGGAGACGGGCGGCGGCCGAGAATCCGGCTCGGATGCCTGGAAAGCCTACATGCGCCGCGCCACCAACACGGTGAACTACGGCAACACGCTTCCCCTCGCCCAGGGCGTGAAGTTCGACGTGGACGCTTGATCCATCTGAAACCATCCAGCGGAGGGCAGAGATGCCCTCCGTTTTCATATCCAGCCTCTTAACAATATGAGCCTTCCATGACAGCGCCCTCCCGCACCGGCGGCCAGATTCTTGTCGATCAGCTGACTCTGCACGGAGTCGATCACATCTTCTGCGTTCCGGGCGAGAGCTATCTCGCGGCACTCGACGCGCTGCATGATGCGAAGATCGAGATTACGGTCTGCCGCCAGGAAGGCGGCGCGGCCATGATGGCGGAGGCCTACGGCAAGCTGACAGGCCGCCCCGGCATCTGCTTCGTCACCCGCGGCCCCGGCGCAACCAACGCTTCGCCCGGCATCCACGTCGCCAAGCAGGATTCGACGCCGATGATCCTGTTCGTCGGCCAGATCGAGCGCGGCATGCGCGAGCGCGAGGCGTTCCAGGAACTCGATTACCGCGCGGCCTTCGGGCCGCTCGCCAAATGGGCCACGGAAGTGGACGATCCGGCGCGCTTTCCCGAGATCGTCTCCCGCGCGTTCCATGTGGCCACCTCCGGCCGTCCCGGCCCGGTCGTGATCGCACTGCCGGAAGACGTGCTTACCGAGATGGCGGCTGTCACTGATGCGCCGCGCTATCAGGTGATCGAGACGCATCCCGGCCCGACGCAGATGGCAGAGCTGCAGAAGCTGCTGCATGGCGCCAAGAACCCTATCGCGCTGCTCGGCGGCAGCCGCTGGTCGGAAACGGCGGTGCAGCGCTTCGTGCGCTTTGCCGAGCGTTTCGAGCTGCCGGTCGCCTGCACGTTCCGCCGCCAGATGCTGTTTCCCGCCGACCACGCCTCTTATATCGGCGATCTCGGCCTCGGCGTGAACCCGAAGCTGCTCGCGCGCATCAAGGACGCCGATCTCGTGCTCCTCGTCGGCGGTCGCCTCTCCGAGATCCCGAGCCAGGCCTACACGCTCCTCGACATTCCGGCGCCCAAGCAGACTTTGGTGCACATTCATCCCGATTCGAGCGAGCTCGGACGGGTCTACGCACCGCATCTCGCCATCAACGCCTCGCCCAACGCTTTCACGGCGGCGCTTGAAGGCGTGCATCCGCCGGCCTCGCTGCCCTGGGGCGAGGGCACGAAGGCGGCGCATGAAAGCTATCTCGCCTGGAGCGACCCGAGCGAGATCAAGCATCCAGGTGTCCTGCAGATGGGTCAGGTGATGCGGCATCTGCGCGAGGTGATGCCTACCGATACGATCTTCTGCAACGGCGCGGGCAACTTCGCCACCTGGGTGCACCGCTTCTGGCCCTTCCGTGAATACGGCACGCAGCTTGCGCCCACCTCTGGCTCCATGGGCTATGGCGTGCCGGCGGCGGTGGGCGCCAAGCGCCTGCGGCCCGACAGCCCCGTGGTGGTGTTCGCCGGCGACGGCGACTTCCTCATGAACGGACAGGAATTCGCCACCGCCGTGCAGTACGACCTGCCGATCCTGGTGATCCTGCTCGACAACGGCATGTACGGCACGATCCGCATGCACCAGGAGCGTGAATATCCCGGCCGGGTCTCGGCCACCATGCTGCAGAACCCGGACTTCGCGGCGTATGCCCGCGCCTTTGGCGGCTATGGCGAGCGCGTCGAGCTGACGGAGGATTTTGCCCCGGCCCTCCAGCGGGCGCTCACCTCCAGCAAGCCCGCCATCCTGCACTGCATCCTCGACCCTGAGGCGATCACGCCCTCCATGTCGCTCTCGGCGATCCGCGAGAAGGCCATGGCGGAGAAGAAGTAAGACCGCACTGACATAAGCGTCATCCCCGGACTTGTGCTGGGGATGCACGTCCTGCTTCGCATTCCGTTTCACTGACCTTATCCTGAGGAGCAGCGAAGCTGCGTCTCGAAGGAGGCTCCAGAGAGCACTGGACGGTCCTTCGAGACGGTCGCTCACGCGATCTCCTCAGGATGAGGTTGAGCATAGAATGACCGGCTTGAAACGTGGATGGCCGGGACGAGCCCGGCCATGACGATGGATACTCGGAAAGAGATCCCGGGTTCTGCTGCACAGCCGCGGGATGACGTTTCTGACGTTTAAGCCGCCTTCGCCTCCTCCAGCCGCTGCGCCACCAGCGTCCGCAGCGAGCGCAGATCCTTCACGAAGGAGCGGATACCTTCGGCGAGCTTTTCCGTCGCCATGGCATCCTCGTTCAGCGCGAAGCGGAAGCTCTTCTCGTCCGTGCGCGGCAGCGGCGCGATCTTTTCCACATTGTCGGCCGACAGCTTGCGCGGCAGCTCGCCCGGCGCGCCGGCCAGCTCGTCGAGGAGCGCGGGCGAAATGGTCAGTCGGTCGCAACCGGCAAGCGCCTCGATCTCGCCGATGTTGCGGAAGGACGCGCCCATCACCACGGTCTCGATGCCTTGCGCCTTGTAGGAGGCATAGATCTTGCGCACGGAGAGCACGCCGGGATCGGTCTCGCCCGTGTAGGGACCGCCGCCCGCCTTCACGTGCCAGTCGAGGATGCGGCCGACGAAGGGCGAGATCAGAAACACGCCCGCTTCCGCGCAGGCCTGGGCCTGCACTTGGCTGAACAGGAGCGTGAGGTTGCAGTCGATGCCTTCCTTCTGGAGCACTTCCGCCGCGCGGATGCCCTCCCAGGTGGCGGCGATCTTGATGAGGATCCGCTCGCGCCCGATGCCTAGCGCCTCGTAAGCCCTGATGATGGCCCGCGCCTTGGCGAGGGTCGCCTCTGTGTCAAAGGAGAGGTCCGCGTCCACCTCCGTCGAGACGCGGCCCGGCACGATGCCGGCAAGCTCCGCCCCGAAGGCCACGGCGAGACGGTCGCAGATTGCCGCGATCACGCTCTCGCGGGAGCCGCCCTGGGAGCCGCCCCAGGCCAGGGCCTCGTCGATGATGTGGCCATAGGCCGGCGTCTCGACCGCCTTCAGGAGCAGGGTCGGGTTGGTGGTGCAGTCCTGAGGCTTCAGGCGGCGCACCGCATCGAGGTCGCCCGTATCGGCGACGACGACCGTCATGGCGCGCAATTGGTCGAGCTTGGAGGACATCGGGATCTCCGTGGGTTTCGTTTGGGTTTGACTTAGTGGGTTCAGGCGGCTTCGTGAAGCCCTGGAAGCCGTGGCATTCGGTGTGCGCTCTCCCCTCCCCCCTTGCGGGGAGGGGCAGGGGTGGGGGCGGTTTGACTAGGTGACCGAGCAATCCAGCCACATTCTGTAGTGGCCTTAGCGCTTCAAGGACATGGCAAGCGCTCCGACTTTACGACCCCCACCCGGCCGCTCCGCGGCTGCCCCTCCCCGCAAGGGGGAGGGAAGAAATGCGCGCTCACACGAACAGTCCCCGGTTCGCCCGCACCCGGCTCAGGATGAAGGAATAGACCTCCTCCACGCGCCGGAGGTTCCGAAGATCCGCATGGGTCACGAGCCAGTAGGTGCGAAGATAGGAGACCTCGGGCAGCACCACCTGAAGCTCAGGAAACTGCCTCACCGCGTAATCATGCAGGACACCAATGCCGATTCCGGCCCGCACCGCTTCCGCCTGCGCCACCACGCTGGCGCATTCGAACCGGCGGGAGGTGTGCTTCTCAAGGGCCGAAAAATAGTCGAGTACCGGGCTGTAGAGCAGGTCCGCCACATAGGTGACCAAGGTCTTGCCCGAGAGATCCGCCACCTCCGTCACCGGCCCGTGTCGCTCAAGGTATTCCTTCGACGCGTAGAGCCTCAGCCGGTAATCCGTGAGCTTGCGCGACACGAGCCGCCCTTCTGTGGGCTGCTCAAGCGTCACTGCGATGTCGGCCTCGCGCTTGGAGAGCGAGAAGGTGCGCGGTAGCGCCACAAGCTGCAGCGTCAGGCCGGGGTGCCGCTCGGCCAGAGCCCCAAGTTCGGGAGCCAAAAAATAGGTGCCGATCCCGTCCGGCGCGCCGATGCGCACGGTGCCCGTGAGCGCGAGATCCGCGCCGCCGAGTTCGCTTGCCACGGAGAGCGCCTGCGTCTCCATGGCCTCCGCATGCCCGAGCAGCCGCTCGCCCGGCTCGGTGAGGGTGTAGCCCTGCGGGCTGCGCTCGAACAGCTTGGCCTTGAGCGAGGCCTCAAGCGCCGAGATGCGGCGGGACACGGTGGTATGGTCGGCCTCCAGCTGCCGAGCGGCAACTGTGAGCCGGCCGGCACGGGCGACGGCCAGGAAGAAGCGGAGATCGTCCCAATCGAATGCGCTCATGGCTCCACTTCATATTGGTATTTTTGCACAACAGTGCCTCAGCTTCACCCATAGTCGTGCGATTTCAACAATGATAGAAGAAGAGCACGAAAAAACCCATCAGGAGAGACGCCATGCGCGAGGTCGGACATTTCATCGGCGGCAAGCAGGTTGCCGGCAAATCGGGCCGCACCACCGAATTCTTCCAGCCCATGACCGGCGAGGTTCTGGGCCGGGTCGCGCTCGCCTCCAAGGACGAGCTGCGCCAGGCGGTGGAGAACGCCAAGGCCGCCCAACCCGCCTGGGCCGCCACCAACCCGCAGCGCCGCGCCCGAGTGATGATGAAGTTCCTGGAGCTCATCGCCAAGGAGATGGATCCGCTGGCCGAGATGCTCGCCCGCGAGCACGGCAAGACCATCGTGGACGCCAAGGGCGACATCCAGCGCGGCGTCGAGGTGGCGGAGTTCTGCACCGGCATTCCGCACCTCCTGAAGGGCGAGTTCACGGAAGGCGCCGGCCCGGGCATCGACATGTATTCGATCCGCCAGCCGCTCGGCGTGGTGGCCGGCATCACGCCGTTCAACTTCCCGGCCATGATCCCGCTCTGGAAGCTCTCGCCGGCCATTGCCTGCGGCAACGCCTTCATCCTCAAGCCCTCCGAGCGTGATCCGGGCGTGCCGATGCGCCTCGCCGAACTCATGATGGAGGCGGGTCTTCCGGCCGGCATCCTCAACGTGGTCAACGGCGATAAGGAAGTGGTGGACGCGATCCTCGACGATCCGGACATCAAGGCCGTGGGCTTCGTCGGCTCCTCGCCGATCGCCCAATACGTCTATTCCCGCGCCTCGGCCAACGGCAAGCGCGCCCAGTGCTTCGGCGGCGCCAAGAACCACATGATCATCATGCCGGACGCCGATCTCGATCAGGCGGCGGACGCGCTCATCGGCGCCGGCTACGGCTCGGCGGGCGAGCGCTGCATGGCGATCTCGGTGGCGGTGCCCGTGGGCCGCGCCACCGCCGACGCGCTCATGGACAAGCTGATCCCGCGCGTGGAAAGCCTCAAGGTCGGCCCCTCGACCGACCCGTCGGCCGATTTCGGCCCCATGGTCACGAGAGCCCACATGGAGAAGGTGCGCTCCTACGTGGATATCGGCGTGCAGGAAGGCGCGAAGCTCGTGGTCGACGGCCGCGACTTCAAGATGCAGGGCTATGAGAACGGCTTCTACATGGGCGGCTGCCTCTTCGACGAGGTGACCACCGACATGCGCATCTACAAGGAAGAAATCTTCGGCCCCGTCCTGTCCGTAGTGCGCGCCAAGGATTACGAGGACGCCCTGCGCCTTCCCTCGGATCACGAATACGGCAATGGCGTCGCGATCTACACCCGCGACGGCGACGCCGCGCGCGACTTCGCCTCGCGCGTGAACGTGGGCATGGTGGGCATCAACGTGCCGATCCCGGTGCCGCTCGCCTATTACACCTTCGGCGGCTGGAAGGCCTCGGGCTTCGGCGACCTGAACCAGCACGGCCCGGACGCGGTACGCTTCTACACCAAGACCAAGACCGTCACGTCCCGCTGGCCTTCCGGCATCAAGGAAGGGGCGGAATTCTCCATTCCGACGATGAAGTGAGGATGGCTTGAAGGCCGCTTCGCGAAAAAATCTCGCCGCCGCTCTCATCCTGGGAGCGGCGGTTTTCGCATGGCCGGTTCAGGCGCTTCAGTGCCTGGACGCACGTGATATGGGGGTGGGTCCGAGTAGACCTTACACCCAAATTGCCGACCTCATCGTGCAACTCGGCAAAGAGAAAATCTCAAAAGCTCAAGCTGTTTTCAAAGGACGGCTTATTTCTGCGGTTCCCATACCTCAATCCGATATGAGTGATATTCAGGATTTCGTGCTGACCTATGAGGTCGCAGCATGGAAAAAGGGGCGTGGCGGATCGCAGGCTAAGCTTCTCCATTCAGTTTGGTGTGGTGGCTCATGCGATAGTCCAGAAATCGTTGCCGATTTTATGCGGCAAACCGATGAGAGAATATACATTGGAGAGCCCGCTTCTCTCGAAGAGAGCGTAAAAGACCTGGATGGCACGGTTAATATCTGCGCCTACCGAGACTCAATGCGCCCTATCAGTGCGGAACTATCTAGTAGAGGTCAACTAAACCACAGGTACTTCCTGTTTCTCCTTTCAACGACCGAGGCGCTTGAAAAGCTTCCTGCCCAAGCTCCTTGAACTGCTCTTTTTCAAGATTGCTTGGTGTACCTAGTAACTGCCCTAAGTCGAAAGTCACGGTTGCCCAAACCCCTCTGGTATGACGATTGAGGCCATGACCCAGTTTTCCCTCACCGACGATCAAATCGCCGTCCGCGACATGGCGCTGGCCTTCGCGGCGGATAACCTCGCACCCCATGCCCTGGAATGGGACGAGAAGAAGCATTTTCCCGTGGACGTGATGCGGGAGGCAGCAAGCCTCGGCATGGCGGCGATCTACACCCGCGATGATGTCGGCGGGTCGGGCATGACGCGGCTCGACGCGGCGCTGATCTTCGAGGCGCTCGCCACCGGCTGCCCGGCCGTCTCGGCGTATCTGTCGATTCACAACATGGCCACATGGATGATCGACCGCTACGGCTCGGAGGAGCAGCGCCAGCGCTACATCCCGCGCCTCGTCACCATGGAGCTGATCGCGAGCTATTGCCTCACCGAGCCGGGCTCGGGCTCGGATGCGGCCGCGCTCAAGACCAGAGCCGTGCGCGACGGTGACCATTACGTGGTCAACGGCGTGAAGCAGTTCATTTCCGGCGCCGGCACCTCGGACATCTACGTGACCATGGTGCGCACCGGCGAGGACGGCCCCTCCGGCATCTCGACCCTGGTGATCGAGAAGGATATGCCCGGCGTGTCCTTCGGCGCGCAGGAGAAGAAGATGGGCTGGAACGCGCAGCCCACCGCCGCCGTCATCTTCGAGGACGTGCGCGTGCCCGTGGCCAACCGGCTCTCCGACGAAGGCCAGGGCTTCAAGATTGCCATGTCGGGCCTCGACGGCGGGCGCATCAACATCGGCGCCTGCTCGCTCGGCGGCGCGCAATCGGCCCTCGACAAGGCGCTGGCCTATACGGGCGACCGCAAGGCTTTCGGCAAGCGCATCGCGGATTTCCAGGCGCTGCAGTTCAAACTCGCCGACATGGCGACCGAACTCGAAGCGGCACGCACCTTCCTGTGGCGTGCGGCATCCGCACTCGACGCCAAGGCGCTCGATGCCACCAAGCTCTGCGCCATGGCCAAGCGCATGGCCACCGATGTGGGGTTCCAGGTGGCGAACGACGCGCTGCAGCTCCATGGCGGCTACGGCTATCTGGCCGATTACGGCTTGGAGAAGATCGTGCGCGATCTGCGCGTACACCAGATTCTTGAGGGCACCAACGAGATCATGCGCCTGATCGTGGCGCGCGACCTCGTGGGGCGCGGCAACCGATGACCTTGAATGGCGGGAGCTTCGCCAAAACCCTCATCCTGAGGAGCGAAGCGTCTCGAAGGATCAGGGCGTTTCCAGTTCTCTCTGGATCCTCCTTCGAGACGCAGCCCATGGCTGCTCCTCAGGATGAGGTGGGAGTTTGATGAATCCGGCTTTGAAATCGCTCGGCCTGGGCTTCGGTCTCGCGGCCGCGATCTTCGCGCTGTTCCACTTCGCCGGCACATGGTTCTTCCTCGATGGACGGCGGCCGTTTCAGCTCAACTTCACGGCGGGAGCGGCACTCGGCCTGGTGTTCGGTTTGCTTCTCGACCGCGTCCTGCGCGTGTCGCGTAAAGCCGCAACCCAAGCCATGGCGTTCGTTGCCGTTCCCGGCATGCTGATCATGGCAGCAATCGGCTCGCATTTCGCCGTGTTCTTCCCGCGGCTCGATCCCGCCCTCGACAAAGTGTTCGGCTCGCTGATGCTGTGGTTCTACGGCTTTGCGCTGGCGGGTGCGCTCTGGAGGGCACGGGGCCGATGATGGCATTGGACAGGCCGCGAGGGTTGCCGGGAAACGAGCCGAGCACCTGGCTCGTGTGGCTCTTGAGTCTCGTCTTCATCGGCCTGGGAGTACTCTTTCTCGGCGCACCGGGCATCGGCTCTCTGGTTTTCGGCCTGCCGGCGCCTGAATGGACCCATGTGGGCTATCTCATCGCCATCGGGCTGCGCGATCTCGCCTTCGGGCTTTATCTGCTGATCCTGTCCTTCACGGCGAATAGGCGCATTCTGGCGTGGATCTTCGCCGCCACATTGGTGATTCCCGTCGGTGACGTGCTGATCGTTCTCATCAGCCGGGGTTTGAGCGCACCGGCCCATCTGCTGCTTCATGGCGCGAGCGCCGCCGTCATGGCGGGAGCCGCGCTCTGGCTGTTCAAGCAATCATCACACGACAACAAGGGAGGATTCACATGACCAGCATCGCCTTCATCGGCCTCGGCAACATGGGCGGGCCGATGGCCGCCAATCTCGTCAAGGCCGGGCACACAGTCACCGGCTTCGACCTGTCGCCCGCCTCCTGCGATCAGGCGAAGAACGACGGCGTGAGCATCGCCGGCTCGACGCTCGACGCGGTGCGGGACGCGGAAATCGTCGTCACCATGCTGCCCGCCGGCAAGCATGTGCTCTCGGTCTGGGCCGACATTCTGCCGGCCGTGAAGGAGGGCGCGCTCCTGATCGACTGCTCGACCATCGATGTGGAGAGCGCCCGCAAGGTGCACACCATGGCGCGGGAGCAGGAGCGTAATCTCACGAGCCTTGACGCTCCGGTCTCCGGCGGCGTCGGCGGTGCGAAGGGCGCGACGCTCACCTTCATGGCAGGCGGCGCCAAGCAAGCGTTTGATCGCGCCGAGCCGATCCTGTCGAAGATGGGCAAGAAGGTGGTGCATTGCGGCGAGGCCGGCGCCGGTCAGGCGGCGAAGATCTGCAACAACATGATCCTCGGCATCTCGATGATCGGCGTGTCGGAAGCCTTCGTGCTGGCGGAAAAGCTCGGGCTGTCGCATCAGGCGCTCTTCGATGTCGCCTCCACCTCCTCGGGCCAGTGCTGGTCGCTCACCACCTATTGCCCCGTGCCCGGCCCGGTGCCGACCTCGCCGGCGAACAACGATTACAAGCCGGGCTTTGCCGCGGCCCTGATGCTGAAGGATCTGAAGCTCGCCCAGGAAGCGGCGCTAGCCTCCGGCGCCTCGACGCCGCTTGGCGCCGAGGCCGCGCAGCTTTACGCGCTGTTCGCCAATGCCGGCCATGACGGCGATGACTTCTCCGGCATCGTCAACTTCCTACGCGGGCAGAAGGGTTGATCGTCGGCGAATCGGCGGATCACACTTTTCACAACTCACTTTCCTCATCCTGAGGAGGATTGCGTGAGCAATCCGTCTCGAAGGAGGATCCAGTACTCTCTGGAAGCTCCTTCGAGACGCAGCTGCGCTGCTCCTCAGGATGAGGTCCGAGGGACTCAGGCGAACCGGCGCATGAAGCGCCGGTCGATGAAATCCTTCAGCCGCCAAGCGAGACGGCCCTCGAAGGCGAGGAAGCGGCCGCGCCCGCCGATGGCGCGTCCGTCGCCGGTGGCGATCAGCAGCAGGTGATCGCGTTGTGGGATGTAGCTTTCGAGAGCCTCGCCCCGCACAGCCCGCCGCAGGTTGCGGGCCAGCACCGGCCCCTGCCGCACGGCGAAGACGCCGGCCTTGGGGTGCGGATGCGCGTTCATCGTGGCGCAGTCGCCGGCGGCGAACACGGCCTCGTCGTTCAGGATCTGCAGCGTGGGACCGACGGCAAGAAAGCCGCCCTCGTCCTTGGCCCAGTCCGTCGTGGCGAGCACGGGCGGCGGCGCCGCATGGGTCGAGACCAGCACCGCATCGGCCGGCACGCGCCTGCCGCTCGCGAGAGTCACGGCATCCTGATCAATGCGAACGGCCGCATCCTCGGCATGAACCGCGATCCCGCGGTCCTTGAGCGCCCGCGCGATGCGTCGGCGCATGCCGCTATTGATGCCCGGCGCCTCGGATGCACCGATCAGCGACACACGGATGGCACCGCTCACACGATCCCCGACAAAGGCCGCAACCGCGAAGGCGAGGCAGATCCCGGCAGCCCCTCCCCCGACGATGGCAAACCGGCGCGGACCGTTGGGCGCGAGAGCGCTCTCGAAGAGCCGGTCCCACTTCTCGAGCAGGCTGCCGATGGGCTTGACCGCGAGTGCATGCTCGGCGGCCCCGGCGATCCCCGACAGGTCCGGGGCGATGCCGATGTCGATGGAGAGGATGTCGTAGGACAATTCCTCGCCACCCTTCAGATGCACACGCTGGGCAACCCTGTCGAACCCGACCGCTTCATCCAGCACCAGCCTGGCACCGGCGGCCCGGGCGAGGCGCTCCAGATCGATGTGGATCGCGTCCCGCGTGTAGGTGCCGGCGAGGTGCCCCGGCAGCATGCCCGAATAGGGCGTCAGGCGGTCCCTGCTGACCAGCGTGATGGTGAGACCCGGCTCGGGATGGCGGGCAAAGGCTTCCAGAACCAGAACATGAGCGTGCCCGCCGCCGACCAGGAGGAGGCGCTTGCGGGCGGTTGCGGCGCTCGGTGCCATGGAGGCGGTACTCTCCGGACGAAGAGGAACGGGATGTGTTGCATGACACCTACAGCTTTTGCCGGTTTCGTCCATTAGGCTCCCGATCCCTGAACGCTCAAGGTCGATAGCCCGCCCGCATGGTCCGCCCCGTGTCCCAGACGGCCAACCCCTCCGCCGATGCCGCCGCCATGCTGCGGCGCCTCGGCTTCGCGATCCTGTTTTTCGCCGTTCCCCTGGCGGCCCTGTTCACGCGCCGCGCCCTCGTGGTGATGGCGCCGCTCGCGGTCATTCTCCTGGTCCTCGCCTCGGTGCTGGACGGCAGCGCCAAGCATGCCCGCGAGAAGATGCTGGCGCTTGCGACCTCCAGGGGGGGAATCGCCGGGCTCGTTCTGCTGTTATGGGCCGGGCTGTCCCTGGTCTGGACCCCGTTCCTGCCCGAGGCCTCCGAGCGCCTCTTCAACATCGCAGGCATGATTCTCATGGGGCTCGGCGGCTATCTGGCCGTTCCGGAGCGGATGCGTGCGGCCAATCTGTATCTCCTGCCGGTCGGCGTGGGACTGGCGGCGGTCATCGGCATTCTCCTGGCGATCCAGGGCGGCAGCCGCTTCGACCCTGAGGGCCTGAGCCTCGAGCGCGGCATGCTCATGCTGGCCCTGCTGGTCTGGCCGGCGCTCGCCTGGCTCCATTCCCGCGGCAGAAATCTGGAAGCCGTCGCCCTGGCGCTTGCAGTTGCGGTCGCGGCCCTTCTCACCCGGGAGGGGCTGCCCCTCTATGGGCTTGCCGCCGGCGCGATCGTGTTCGTCCTCACGGCAGCAAGCCCCAGGCTCGGCCCGCGCCTGACCGGCATGGCCATGGCGGGTCTCCTGCTGTTCGCGCCGCTCCTGCCCTTTCTCCTCAAGCCCGTCGTGGCAGGCCTTTTCGGCGTGAAGGCGCCGGTCACGGCCAGCCTCGAGGTCTGGCGCCAGATCGTCCTCAACGAGCCGCTGCGGCTGCTCACGGGGCATGGGCTGGAAACCGCCCTGCGCGGCCGCTATTTCGGCCTGGTGCCCCGGAACGCTCCCTCCACCCTGCTGTTCGAGATCTGGTACGAGCTCGGCGTCGTGGGGGCAGTGGCGACAAGCCTGCTGCTCTACCGGGCCGTCGTCGGAATCCAGAGCCACCGCGCCACCGTGGCGCCCGGCATCATGGCGGCCTTTGCCTGCGCCTATGCCCTGGGCTGCCTCGGCATCGGCACCACGCAGGTCTGGTGGTTCACCGCGCTCGTGGTGCTCGTGCTGATCTTCGTGGCCATCGAACGGGGCCAGTTCCGCACCACCCGGCCCAAGGCGATCCTGCGCAAGAAGTTCTAAGGTCGAGAGCATCGGACGTAAAAAGTGGACTCACACTTCTGGGATCCATCCGATGCTCCTTCTTGAATGAGCGCATCGTCTGGGCCGACAACCCGAATCCGCTTTTCACTAACGTGGCCTTTCGGGTCGCTGGCGAGGCCCGCTGGGTCCGCACGATGCTTAGTGCCATTCTGTAACGGTTGACGGGAGGCCCCCGCCTCTGCTTGGCTGAGGGTTCCTGCTTCCCAGCTCGAGGATCCTTCATGCCTGTCATCAACCGCGTCGCCGACCTCGCCGATGAAATCACCGCTTGGCGCCGCGACTTCCACGAAAATCCGGAACTCCTGTTCGACGTCCACCGCACCGCCGGGATCGTTGCCGAGAAGCTGAAGAGCTTCGGTTGCGACGAGGTCGTGACCGGCCTCGGCCGGACGGGTGTCGTGGGCGTCATCAAGGGCCGCACGAACAATTCCGGACGGGTGATCGGCCTTCGCGCCGACATGGATGCGCTGCCCATCGAGGAGGCGACGAACGCCCCCCATGCGTCCAAGGTGCCGGGCAAGATGCATGCCTGCGGCCATGACGGGCACACCGCCATGCTGCTGGGCGCCGCGAAATACCTGGCCGAGACGCGCAATTTCGATGGCACCGCCGTGGTGATCTTCCAGCCGGCCGAGGAAGGCGGCGGCGGCGGCAACGAGATGGTGAAGGACGGCCTCATGGAGCGCTTCGGCGTGCAGGAGGTCTATGGCATGCACAACATGCCGGGCATTCCCGTGGGCCAGTTCGCCATCCGGCCCGGCGCCATGATGGCGGCCGCCGACCGGTTCACCATCACCATCGAAGGCAAGGGCGGCCACGCGGCGCGTCCGCATGAGTGCGTCGACCCGGTGGTGATCTCCGCCCACGTGATCACGGCCCTGCAGACGATTGCCTCCCGCAACACCGATCCGCTCGAATCGGTTGTGGTGTCCGTCTGCACCGTGAAGGCGGGCGAAGCCTTCAACGTGATCCCGCAGACCGCGATGCTGCTCGGCACCGTGCGCACCCTCTCGCCGGAGGTGCGCGACCTCGCCGAGACCCGCATCCGCGCCATCGTGGAGAACGTCTGTGCCGCCTTCGGCGCCAAGGCCGAGGTCGATTACGACCGCGGCTACCCGGTCACCATGAACGATCCCGACAAGACCGAGTTCATGGCCCGCGTCGCCCGTGCGGTCGCCGGAGAGAACGCGGTGGACACCACCGTCCCGCCGCTCATGGGCGCGGAGGACTTCTCCTACATGCTGGAGCAGCGGCCCGGCGCCTATATCTTCATCGGCAACGGCGACACGGCCGGCGTCCATCACCCGGCCTATGACTTCAACGACGAGGCGAGCCCCTACGGCGTCTCGCTGTGGGCGAAGATCGTCGAGACCGGCATGCCGGCGCGCTGAGACCAGAGCATCGGACTCGATCCCAAGAGTGCAAGCCCACTTTTACGTCCGATGCTTTAGTCGTCACACAAACGCCGCCGGATCGCTCCGGCGGCGTTTTCCTTTGTCGTGGATCATCCGTCAGTGCAGGACCATCTGCGTGAACGGATGGACATAGGCCTGCAGCATCACGAGGCCGCCGACGAGGCAGGCGAGCACGATGGAATGCCAGAACACGAAGCGCAGGATGCTTCCCTCATGGCCGAACCAGTTCGTCGCCGTGGACGCCACGACGATGGATTGCGCATCGATCATCTTGCCCATCACGCCGCCGGACGAGTTCGCCGCAGCCATGAGAATGGGTGACAATCCGAGTTGCTCGGAGGTGATCTTCTGCAAGCCGCCGAACAGCACGTTCGATGCGGTGTCCGATCCCGTCAGCGCCACGCCGAGCCAGCCGAGCAAGGTGCCGAAGAACGGGTAGAGAATCCCCGTTCCGGCGAAGGCCAGTCCCAGCGTCGCATCGAGGCCCGAGAAGCGCGTCAGCGTGCCAATCGCCAGCATGGCCGCGATAGTGATGAGCGAGTAGCGCAGCACCCAGATGGTTTCGAACCAAGCCGTGATGAGCCTCAAAGGGGAGAAGCCCATGACGAAGCCCGCGATGATCGCCGCGATCAGAACGCCCGTGCCCGTATAGGACATGTAGGTGAACGCGAAAACGGCCGGCTCCGGCGTTGGATTGGCCACGATGGGCGCCACCTTCTGCACCATGTTGTGCAGACCCGGAATCGGATAGCTCCAGGTGAAGATCGGATTGACCAGTGCCTTGAACCAGCCGGTGCCCCAGATCGCGACGATCACCGACAGGATGATCCACGGCACCCAGGCCCAGATCACCTCATTGCGGCTCGCCTGAGGCGTCACGTTGGCCGTGCCGGCGCCGAGCGGTGCGGGCTGTGTCAGGGTTGTCGCGGAGATGTCATGTGTGCGCAGGGCCGGAGAGGTCCAGATCTCCCTCGGGCGCCAGATCCGCATGAAGCCGACGAGGCAGGCCATGGAGATCAGGGACGCCCCGATATCGACGATCCAGGGGTTGATGTAGTTGGAGATCAGGAACTGCGGAACCGCGAAGGACACGGCGCAGACGAGAATGGCCGGCCAGATCTGCAGCATGCCGCGGAAGCCCGCGAAGACCCAAATCAGCCAGAAGGGCACGATGATCGAGAAAAAGGGCAGCTGACGTCCGACCATGGCGCCGAGAACGTAAGGGTCGAACCCGGTGACCGAGGCAAGGCCTTGGATCGGAGCGCCGAGGGCGCCATAGGCCACTGGCGCCGTGTTGGCGATGAGCGAGAGACCGGACGCTGCCAGGGGCGAGAATCCGAGCCCGATGAGGATAGCACCCGTCACGGCGACTGGAGTGCCGAAGCCGCCTGCACCCTCGAAGAACGCCCCGAAGGAGAAGGCGACGAGGAGCAGTTGGAGACGGCGGTCCGTCGTGAGGTCGCCGACGGATTGCTGGAGGGTGGCGAACCATCCCCTTTCCACCGTCAGCCGATAAAGAAAGATGACGTTCAGGATGATCCATCCGATGGGAAACATGCCAGTGGCGACGCCGAACAGGGCCGCGCGTGTCGCAAGTCCGGCCGGCATGGTGAACAGGAAGACGGAGACGGCAATGGCCGCAAGAAGGGCGATGATTGCGGCAATGTGAGCCTTCACCTTGCCGGAGGCGATCATCACCAGGAGCAGGACGACGGGGATGGCGGCCGCGATGGTCGACAACACCGTATTGCTGAAAGGATTATAGACCTGGTTCCACATGGCTTTCCCCTGGATCCGCCGGCTCGGCCGGCGCACATGGCAAAGCGGTCAGGCCGGACCGGTCAGGCCGCCATAAGGAAAGCTAAGGCCGGGATACACGGTGGCAATACTGGGCGGAGACAGCGCGCTCGGGAAAGGCTGACCCCTCACGAGATCAGCCTCCCGGCTCCTCTCACCGTGTCAGGAGCAATCAATCCTCCTCGTGCGGCAGGGTGAAGGACAGGGTCGCGAAATAGCTCACCTGATCGATCTCCGCATTGTCCGGCGTCTTCTTTGCGTGTGACACGCCGATCACGTTGAGCCCGTCGTTGCGGACGAACAGCGTCACCTTCCCATCCTGATCCGTCCTGTTGCTCTGGGCGTGCCCGTCATTGACGTAATCGACATAGAGCGCAACTCCCGCGAGCGGCTTGCCATCCGCAAAGACCTGAACGGGAAGATCGTCACCCATCTTCAATGTCATGGGATCGGCCAGCGCCACGATCTCGAGGCCCTGCCCGGTCGGCTTCGGCGCGGCCCCACTCTTCAGGATCGTCGTGTTGATCTTGATCGAGTGACTCGCCGATTGTGCGCCGGTCACCTGGCTCTTCGGCTTGTTCACTGACTTGCCGTCGGGGCCCTTCGTCCAGATGCCGTTGTCGAGAATCACCGTCAGGGCGACCGCGTCCGTTGCGGGCTCGACCAGGGCGTTCTTGGCCTGATGCAGGACCTTGCTGTCCCGCTTCTCGCCCGAGGCGAGATACGAGACGGCGCTTTTCACCTTTTCCGGCTTATAGGCATCGTCCCCGGCGCCGTGGCCATAGATGATGGCGAGATCGCCGTGGCGTTGGGCCGTCCAGATTCCGTGAGCCTGGGCGGCACTCGTCAAGGCCCCGGCGACGGCTAGGGCAATGGATAGTTGACGCAGCATTCGTTGATGTCTCCTCACATTCATGAGCTACGTATAGTATACTATACGCAGACAATCCGAGCATCAAGAACGGGAGGTTTTGCGGCACAAAACCAAGGATTTACAATGATTTATGCAATAGGCGCCGTGAGGGATTGCGCGGCCAATCCACAGAAACCTTTCAGACCTGGAGGAGCGATCAGATGGGCTCTCAGGCCGGGAGAGGCCTCAATCCTTGCTCGAGCAGGCCAGCATGCCCTCGAGATCGATATAGTGCCCGGCCCGGTCGCGCTTGGCGGCAAGATAACTGACGTTTTCCGCCGTGGGGCGGCCGAGCACGCGGTGGTCGGAGATCACCTCGAGCCCGGCTTGGCTGAGGGCTGCGATCTTCTCAGGGTTGTTGGTCATCAGCCGGACCTTGCCGACGCCGAGCGCCTTCAGCATGACGGCGGCGAAATCGAAGCGGCGCTGATCCGCCTCGAAGCCCAGCACCTCGTCGGCGTCGTAGGTGTCGTAGCCCTGCGATTGCAGCTTGTAGGCCCTGATCTTGTTGGCGATCCCGTTCCCGCGCCCCTCCTGGTCGAGATAGAGCAGGATGCCGCCCTCATTCTGGGCCATGAACCGCACGGTATCGCGCAGCTGGTCGCCGCAATCGCATTTGAGGCTGCCGAAAAGATCGCCCGTGAGGCAGGCCGAATGCAGCCGCACGGAAACGGGCTTCGAGAGGTCCGGCTTGCCGACGATGATCGCCACCTGATCGCGCAGGCCCTCGCCGCCGCGAAACACCACGAACTCGCTGGTGGGCGCGCCTTCCAGAGGCACGGGGGCGCGGCTGACGACGGTGAGACCGGCCGCCTTGGCGCGCCGATAGCCGCGGATCGCTTCGCCCGAGACACGGATCAGGGACGCGTCGATGTCGATCCCTGCGGCCAGCGGCACCACGATCACGGCCGGCAGGACAAGGGACAGGCGGGCGAGTTCCAGCGCCTCCTCGTCGAGGGCGTCGGCGGGACGGACCGGCGCATCGATGCGGCTGTCGATCTTCAGGGCCAGGGATTCGACGCGGGCGCGGTCGATCACCGGCAGGGCCACACGCCCGGGAACATCCCGCTCGAGGCCGAGGCGGCGAAGCCTTGCGGCCGGAAGCACCAGATGGCCCCGGGGGCCTGCAACGGCTCCGATCTCGGCGGCCCTGGCCTCGTCCAAGTCCTCGACGCCGATCACGAGCGCGCTGCCCTCAAGACCGTCGATGACGACCGGCCGGGCGCTGCGGAACTCCATGATCGCCCGCTCGACCAGGGTCGTGGCGGGATTGTCGGACAGGCTCAAGGTCAGGCGCATCATCGAAAACTCGGGCAAACAGCCTCACATCCGGTGGAACATCAGGTCTATCGGGCTGACGGCATCTGAAGCCAAGCTTCAGGCTCGTTCGCACCCTAGCACAGGCCTGATCCGATCCCTAATGCCAGAGATGTGATGTCTGCCATGCCGGATCAACAGTCCCCACTGCAAAGCCTTCTTGGCTCGACGGCAAAGTGGGTCCGCGCTATCTACCAGCCCCGCTTCCGCCAAACATCGGACGATCTCCATGCTCCTTCCCAGGCTCCTCGCCCTTGGCTTCCTTGGTCTTGCCACCACGGCCAGCGCCGCCACACTCGACGGACTGGCGGTCGAGGTGACGAATACCAGCGAGCCGGTGCTCTGCGCCGAGAAGGACAACGTGGCGATCAACTTCGCTTCGCCGGAGGTGCGGCACTTCCAGATCGAGGCCGTGCATCCGGCCTATATGGGCGCCCTCAAGCAGGATCGCTGGGAGCCGGACTGGACCGCCTGCGAGGATATCTCCGAGGCGACCTCCACCAAGCCGCACCCGACCATGTCCACCCTCTACGAGGATGGGAACGTGCGGATCATGGGCCTGTCCTTCACCGAGTTCTGGCGCCCGAGCGACGTGACGGTGACCATCGGCGACAAGGTCACGCCGAAGATCCACCTGCTTCAGCTGCTGAAGAAGCGCGGCGACAAGGCCGTCGAGGTGCTCGTGATCTATCCGGGCGACGGCTATTGGCGCATCAAGCCGCTTCCCCCGGAGCATCTCGACTGGACCTCCTACGGCTCGTCATTCCTGGTCGGTCCGGTGGAGTTCGATCAAAGACCCGTGGTGAACCTGAAGGACGTGGCTTTCGACCCTGCAACCATGACCTTCACGCTCACCCTGGCCAAGGGCGGCAAGGCGAGCGTTGTCATGAAGGCGCTCAACGAGGAGCGCATGACCCTCGACGTCACGTTCGATCAGGCGGTCTCCGGCCTGCCCTTCGCAGGCCTGCGGTCCATGTACGTGACCGAGTTCAATGCGGACGTGGCCCGCGTGGCCGTGCGGGAGGAAGGCGCCCGCTCCTGGCGCGAGGACATGATCATGAATTTCCAGGGCGGCAAGGCCACCGATGCCTGGATGGGCCGGCTCGTGCCGTCGCGCCACAACACCAGCGCGCCGGACATGATGTTCAACCGTTTCCGCGCGTCACCAAGTCCTTCGCGCTGAACCGCCTCATCAAAGCCGAGATCGCGCGGCCGTCGATGAGGATGAGGCCCGCGCCGATCAGCGCCATGCCGGCGACGTGCCGCGCCGCGAGCGTTTCGCCGAGGATCAGCACGCCGAGCAGAATGGCGCTCACCGGAATCAGGAACGTGACGAGACCCACATTGGTGGCACCGGCGCGTGCGAGCAGGCGGAAGAAGATCAGATAGGCAAAGGCCGTCGAAACCAGACCAAGAGCCAGCAGCGACAGGATGGTCTGCGCGCTCGGCAGGCTGAGGGTCCAGGGCTGATCGACGATCAGCGCCACCGGCAGCAGAAGCGCGCTCGAGGCCGTTACCTGTCCGGCCGCCGTCGCCAGAGGCGGGATGCCCATGGTCTTGAAGCGCCGCCCGAACACTCCCGAGAAGCCATAGGACAAGGCTGCGCCCAGCACGGCGAGTTGCGCCAGGATGCTTGAATCCCACGCGGTCATGGCCGCGGCACCGATCATCACGGCGACGCCGAGGAAGCCCACGATGACGCCGGCCAGTTTCTGGCCCGTCAGCCGTTCGTCATCGGTGAAGTACTGCGCCACGATCACGGTGAAGAGCGGCGTGGTGGCATTGAGGATGGAAGCAAGCCCGCTCGCGATATGGCTTTGCCCCCAGACGATGAGCGTGAAGGGAATGACGTTGTTGAGGATCGACATGCCGAGAAAGGCGGTCCAGGCCTGACGGGTGCGCGGCAGGTCCACCCGCATCAGCTTGAGAACGAGAAGCAGGGCAAGAGCGGCGGTCGCCACGCGGATCGCCACGATGGTCAGCGGCGGCAATTCGCGAACCGCAACACCATTGAAAAGAAAGGATCCTCCCCAGACGATGGACAGGATGGCGAGCAGCGCCCAATCGGACGCCGTCATGGTCTTCTGGACGGAAGCTTGTGTCATATCCGCACTCTCAACAGGCCCTGACGGACATGGCATACACCGTGCGATGTGACGACCCGTTTTCTGCGGTCAGGACAAAGCGTACCACACGCCCTTGTCACGGCAGGCCAGCATGTCGCCTCTGCGCACAGTTTCTCCGCTGCGCCACTCCCGCGCGAAGGAGCGGCAGTCGAGCCCCCCGAACGAACTCCTGTCGGTTTTCTGGAGGGTGACCTTTCCGGAGGCTCCCGTTGCCGGGTTCTGCCAGGCGGCACTGCTTCCGGCCGATCCGTTCAGGATGGCCAGAACCGCACGGGCCTCCGACGGACGATCGGCATCGGGAACGAGTTGCTCGGCCCTCTGCTGAGCCTCTCCCGCGGCGATGCTGGCGCTCATCTGCGCCCGCACGCTGGCCAGTTGGCCCGCCAGCATGGCATTTCCAGCGCCCTGCATGGCGAGGTTGTATGCCGAACCCGGAAGGCTGAGACCGCCCGTCAGGGCGGCATCGGCCGCATTGTAAGCCGCTGACTGGGCCATCTTGGCCGATTGTTCGGCCATGATGCGCACGGCCTCCTGATCGAAAGCGGCCATGAAGTTCGGCTGCGACACGTCTCCTGCCGCGATATCCGCCAGCCGCGGAGCAATATTGGTGAAGTCAACCCTTGAGGCGTCCGCCTCGGCCTCGGCATTGCGAGCCATGTCCACGGCCGCGCCCGACAAGCCGGTCGGATCCAGAGCCGATGCGACGCCGGAGGCCACGGAGCCGGCTCCTGTCTGATTGCAGGCCGCCAGCACCAGAACCAAGATTCCAAGACTCGCCAGTGCTGATGCCTTCATGGCTCCCTCCACCCTTTACGATACTTGGTATCGCAAGAGGCATGGTCTGAAAAGCCAAGATGGCGTACCCCACCCTGGCACGGTCAAGGCCGCCGTCGCTCCTCCCGGAAAGGTTCGGTTTACGACGTTGTGAACAAGATCCGCGACTTTACCCTTCGTTTATGCCTCCAGGGCGAGGCTCTGGCTCACGAGTTCGTTCCTTGTAGCGTTGCGCCATGAATCTGCCGATCTCCCGTGAACCATCCTACAGCCCGCACCACCAGCCGGTGCGAGCCGTCTCGAGATCGAGCTTCTGCGTGATACCGCACGATCCGCGGCCGGCGCGGACCACCACCTTCATCTTCGGCCGCTCGGATTCGCGCTACCGTCCGCTGCTCAACCAGGAGGAGCGGAATCGGCTGCACATCTGGGCCATGATCGTAGCGCTTTCGACCTCGGCGGCGGGCACCACCCTGCTGCTGACCGCCTTCCTGAACTAAGCGACAGCGTCGGACCCAAAGTGGATCTGCACTCTTGGGGTTGATCCGATGCTCTATGTCAGCGGCCAGACCAGCATGATCAGCGGGATGCCGATCACCACCACCAGGATCGAAAGCGGCAGCCCGAGCCGCCAGTAATCTCCGAACCGGTAGCCGCCTGGTCCCATGACCAGGGTGTTGCATTGGTGGCCGATGGGCGTGAGGAAGTCGCAGGCTGCCCCGATTGCCACCGCCATGAGAAACGCATCGGGCTTGAAGCCGAGCTGCGTGGCGAAGCTCGCCGCGATGGGCGCCATCACCAGCACGGTCGCGGCATTGTTGAGGAACGGCGTCACGGCCATGGCCGCCACCATGATGAGCACGAGAGCGCCCGTCGGCGGCAGCATGTTGGCGGCCGACGAGAGCCAGCCTGCGATCAGATCCGTTCCGCCCGTGGTGCGGATCGATTCGCTGACCGGGATCAGCGCGCCGAGCATCACGATGATCGGCCACTCGATGGTCTCATAGGCCTCGCGCAGGGTCAGCGAGCCGAACAGGACAAGCAGGACGCCGGCGCCGAAGAACGCAATGGCCACGGGCAGGATGTTGAAGGCGACGAGTACCATGGTGACGGCCAGAATGCCGGCGGGTATCAGGCTCCGGCGCGCGCTCCCCAGGCGGATCTCGCGCTCCGCAAGCGGCAGGCAGCCGAGATCGCGCAGGGTATCGGGCAGTCGCTTGAGGTTGCCCTGGAGCACGATCACGTCGCCGGCCCGCAACCTGATGGTGCGCAGGCGCTCCTTGAACCGCTCGCCGCTGCGGCTCACCGCAATGAGGTTGACGCCGAAGCGCTCGTAAAGGCCGATGCGTTCCGCCGACAGGCCGGCCAGAACCGAGTTCGGCCCGACGATCGCCTCGATGACGCCGACCTCATCCGTGGCCTCGTCCGTTTCCGGCTGGCGGTGTTCGCGACTGAGCCTTAAGCCCGCTCGAGCGACGGCGCTCTCAAGCGCATCCGATTCCCCCTCCAGCATGAGCACATCGTTCTCGCGGATGGTCGCGTCCGGAAGCGGGCTCGAACTGCGGGTCTCGTTGCGGATGATCGCAGCCACCTTCACCTCGCCATTGGCGAGCCGGTGCAGATCCGCCACCGTCTGGCCGATCACGTCGGATTCGGGCGTGACGCGGGCTTCGGTCACGTAGTCCTTGATGTCGAGGGCGGCATCGAGCGAAGCGGCCCCTTTCCGGCCCTGCGGCAGCAGGCGGTAGCCGAAGGCCAGGAAGACCACGCCCGCCAGCGCGATGCCGAGGCCCACCGGCGTGAAATCGAACATGCCGAAAGGCTGGCCGAGCAGTTCCTCCCTCACCCGCGACACGATGATGTTGGGCGAGGTTCCGACCAGCGTGACGATGCCGCCGAGAAGGGAGCCGAACGCCATCGGCATGAGGAAGCTCGATGGCGGCGTGTTGGTGCGACGGGCGATCTGGAACGCCACGGGGATCATCATGGCGAGCGCCCCGATATTCTTCACGAAGGCGGACAGCACCGTCACCACGCCCACCAGCACCACGATCTGAATCTGCGTGGTGCGCAGGTATGGCCCGACGCGGTTGAGTCCCGCCTCGAGAACCCCGGATTTCGCCACGGCGGCGCTGACCAGGAGCGCGCTTGCCACGATGATGACGATGTCGTCGCTGAAACCCTCGAAGGCCTTGTCGGCCGGCACGATACCGACCAGCACGGCCACGAGGAGCGAGAGGACCGCCACGAGGTCGTAGCGAAAGCGCCCCCAGACGAAGAGCGCCATCATCCCGGCGACGATGGCGAAGGAAAGCATTTGTTGATGGGTCATGGGGAGCGTGAAGCGAGAGGAACCGGAGTCCTAACGCGTCACGCCCTCATTAGTGCCTTCGCTATTGTCCGAGCACGAGCGCCCAGTAACGGCCATAGCGGTTGTTGGCATCCGCCCGGGCGAGGCCGATCTTACGGGCCTCGGGCATCAGGAGGTTGCTGTTATGGCCGGGCGAGGCCTTCCAGCGGCCGATGGCGCCGTCGATGGAGTCCTGGCCGGCCGAGAGGTTCTCGGCCGAGTAGCCGACGATGCCGTAATCGTCCATGCGCTTGGCGAAGCTGCCGTGGCTGAGGCGGCCGGCCGCCGCCACGGCGCGGGCCTGGTGCTCGGCTGCCTTGTTGAGGGACGAATCCACCGTCACCGGGCTCAGGCCCTTCGACACGCGATAGGCCGAGATCAGCCGCGCGGCCGCGGCCGCGTCATTGGTCGAACTCGCCAGAACGGCATCCTTGGGGGTCAAGGCCAAATCGCCAGCGCAGCCGGCCAGACCCAGCGCCACCAGTGCGCAGACGGTAAGAGCACGCATCGCATTCCCCTTCGGGCGGCGTTCAGGCGCCGCTCCCCTTGAAAAAAGACCCTGTGGCGTTCATGTGCTTCGAACCATGAACCCGATGCCGCTCAATGCCATGGTGCAGCGTGAGGGTCCAGATTCCTCGTCATCCCGCGTCAGCTGACCGCATGTCCCCACTCCCCACAGATCCCGAAGTCGCCATCATCGGCGGCGGCCCCGCCGGCCTGATCGCCGCGGAGGTTCTGGCGCGTGCGGGCCTGTCCTTGAGGGTCTACGACCAGATGCCTTCGGTCGGCCGCAAGCTGCTCATGGCGGGCCGGGGCGGCCTGAACCTGACCCATTCGGAAGAGTTCGAGCGATTCGCCGCCCGCTATGCCGAGGCCCGGCCACATCTTGCCCCCCTGATCGAGGCCTTCGCCCCGGCCGACCTGCGCGCCTGGTGCGAGGGCTTGGGGCAAGAGACCTTCGTGGGCTCCAGCGGGCGGGTGTTCCCCCGGGCGTTCAAGGCCTCCCCCCTGCTGCGCGTCTGGCTGCGGCGGTTGGACGAGCTCGGCGTGCGCTTTGCCCTGCGCCACCGCTGGCAGGGCTGGGACGATGAGGGCGCCCTCGTCTTCACCGATGCGGCCGGCGAGCCGGTGCGGACCAGGCCCGATGCCACGATCCTGGCCCTCGGCGGCGCAAGCTGGCCCCGGCTCGGCTCTGACGGCAGCTGGGTGGAACTTCTCACCCGGCGCGGCATCGCGGTCTCGACGCTTCGTCCGGCCAATATGGGCTTCCTCTGCCCCTGGTCCGAGATCATGCGAAGCCGTTTCGCGGGCGAGCCCTTGAAGCGAATCGCTCTGTCCTTCGAGGGCGCCACCGTTAAGGGCGAGGCCATCGTCACGCAGGACGGCATCGAGGGCGGGGCGGTCTACGCCCTGTCGGCCCGCTTACGCGACGCCATCGAGCGGGAGGGCAGCGCCCTCCTGCACATCGACCTGCGGCCCGACCTCTCCCCCGAGGCCCTGCTGAAGAAGCTCGATGCTCCCCGGAAAGGCCAGTCCACCTCGACTTTCCTGCGCAAAGCAGCGTCTTTAAGCCCGGTCGGCATCGCGCTTTTGCGGGAGGCGTCTCCGGCCCTGCCAACCGATCCTGGGGCTCTCGCCCGCCTGATCAAGGCCGTGCCGTTGCGGCTGACCGGCACGAAATCCCTCGACCGGGCGATCTCCAGCGCCGGCGGCGTGCCGTTCAGCGAACTCGACGAACACCTGATGCTGCGCCGGATGCCCGGCGTATTCGTGGCCGGCGAGATGCTGGACTGGGAGGCGCCCACCGGCGGCTACCTGCTCCAGGCCACCTTCGCCACGGGCATCGCGGCCGCCAAGGGAGTGCTGGCGCAGCTCCAGATTCCCGATGCCGCATTGACCTCAAGGCCCTCATCGGCCACACGGCACACGTGATCGATCCGGTTAAAATCCTCCACGACGTGTTCGGCTTCCCCTCCTTCCGCGAAGGACAGGAAGAGATCGTGCGCGCGGTGCTGGCTGGCGAGGACGTTCTGGCCGTCATGCCGACCGGCGCCGGCAAGTCGCTCTGCTTCCAGCTGCCGACGCTCGCCCGGGAGGGACTGACCCTCGTGGTCTCGCCGCTCATCGCC
Organism: Microvirga lupini; assembly: GCF_014191055.1. GTDB lineage: Bacteria > Pseudomonadota > Alphaproteobacteria > Rhizobiales > Beijerinckiaceae > Microvirga > Microvirga lupini_A. The sequence continues at coordinate 209,920 of NZ_JACHWB010000004.1, read as the reverse complement.
CTCATGCGCGACCAGGTGGCGGCTTTGCGCCATTTCGGCATCGAGGCGGGCAGCCTCAACTCGGCCAACGACCAGGACGAGAATCGCCGCGTGGTGGACGCGGTGCGCGACCGGCGCATGCGTATCCTCTACGCTTCGCCTGAGCGGCTCGCCAATACCGGCACCACCGAGTGGCTCGCCCGTTCGGGCGTCAATCTGCTCGCCATCGACGAGGCGCATTGCGTCTCGCAATGGGGCCACGATTTCCGGCCCGAATACGCCATGCTCGGCGAGGTGCGCCAGCGGCTCGGCAATGTGCAGACCATCGCGCTCACCGCCACGGCCGACGTGGCGACGCGCGGCGACATCATGCACCGGCTGTTCGAGGAGGAGCCGCGCCTCTTCATCCACGGCTTCGACCGGCCTAACTTACGGCTCGCCATGCAGGCGAAGGAGAATTCCAAGCGCCAACTCTTCGGCTTCCTCGACAAGCACCGGCACGAGAGCGGCATCGTCTATTGCTCGTCGCGCGACGCCACGGAGAGGCTCGCCGATTCCTTAAGTCAGGCGGGTTATCGCGCCCTGCCCTATCATGCGGGCATGCACCAGCAGGATCGCGCCAAGAACCAGGACATCTTCCTGCAGGAGGACGGCGTCGTGATGGTGGCGACCGTCGCCTTCGGCATGGGCATCGACAAGCCGGACGTGCGATTCGTGGCGCATGCGGCCCTGCCGAAATCCATCGAGGCCTATTACCAGGAGATCGGCCGCGCGGGCCGCGACGGCGCACCCGCCGACACGCTCACCCTCTACGGCCTCGACGACATGCGCCTGCGCCGCCTGCAGATCGAGGAGAGCGATGCGGCCGACGAGCAGAAGCGCGTCGAGCGCCAGCGCCTCAACGCGCTCGTCGCCCTGTGCGAAGCGCCGCGCTGCCGCCGCCAGACGCTGCTCGCCTATTTCGGCGAGAGCGCCGAGCCTTGCGGCAACTGCGATTTGTGCATCGACGGCGTGATGTCCTTCGACGGCACCATCGAGGCCCAGAAAATTCTCTCCGCCATCGTGCGCACCGGCGAGCGCTTCGGCACCGAGCATCTCATCAGCATCCTGACGGGAGAGGCCACGGATTCGATCCGCCGCTTCGGTCACGACAAGCTGAAGACCTTCGGCGTCGGGGGCGACCGCTCGAAGAACGAATGGCGCTCGCTGCTACGGCAGATCTATGCTGCGGGCCTGATCGGCCTGGAACTCGCCGAATACGGCCGCTGGACCCTCACCGACCGGGGTGTCGCCGTGCTCAAAGGCCAGGAGAAGATCGAGCTGCGCTCCGACGTGCTCATGAAACCGGCCGAGCGACGCCGTCGGCGCGGCCGGATGGAGGCGGATTCCGTGGTGCCGTCCGACGATCCGCTGCTCCTCGATCTGAAAGCCCTGCGCACGCGGCTCGCCAAGGAAGAGGGCGTGCCGGCCTACGTCATCTTCTCCGACCGGAGCCTCATCGACATGGCGGCCAAGCGCCCGGTGACGGTGCGCGCCTTCGGGGAAGTTCATGGCGTCGGCCAAGCCAAGCTCGACCGCTATGCGGATGCGTTCCTCGACGTGGTGAAAGCGCACGCGGGTTGAGCCAACCTTCCTCGTCATGGCCGGACTTGTTCCGGCCATCCACGTCTTCAAGACCCTTCACCGCATCCTCAACCTCATCCTGAGGAGCCGCGCAGCGGCGTATCGAAGGAGGGTCTAGAGAGCACTGGATCCTCCTTCGATACGCAGCCTAACGGCTGCTCCTCAGGAGGAGGGCGGAGGGTGACTTGCGGGGGAAAGACGTGGATCCCCGGGACAAGCCCGGGGATGACGGAGAGGGTGTCAGAACGCAAGGAGCGTCAGAACCACAAGGGTGTCATTCCCGGCCGGAGCGCAGCGGAGGGGAAGGGAATCCATAACATCGAGTATGTGAGTGGATCCCCTTCCCGGTCCTGCGGACCGCCGGGGATGACAAGGTGGATCAATGTCGCGCTTTTCTTCTATCTGCCTTCCACCTCCACCCACCGCCCCTCATGCGCGCTGCGCGCGATCGCATCCACTGTCCGTTCGATGCAAATGCCGTCCTCGAACTCGATCAAATGCGCGCGCTCGCCGTCGAGGCGCCGGATCAGCTCGCGGCACTCGATGACCTTCAGATCGTTGAAGCCCAAGCCATGGCCGGGAGCGGGGATGAACCTGTCATAGGGCGGATGCTGCGGCCCGGTGAGGATGGTGCGGAAGCCCTGGCGATCCGTCAGCCCGTCAACCGTGTAGAGCTGCACCTCGTTCATGCGCTCCTGGTCGTATACGATGGTACCCTTCGACCCGAAGAGCTGCATAAAGATGCGCCCCTTGCGGCCCCAGGCGGAGCGGTTGAGCGCGATCACCCCGGAGGCGCCGGTCTCCAACTCGATCAAGGTTGTCGCGATGTCGTAAGTCTCAACAGCGCGTCGTCCCCCGCCCTGCACCGGACGGTCCGCATAGGGCTTCGCCATCTGCCCGCACACGCGCCGCACGCCGCCGAACAGCACTCGGATCAGGCTGAGCGCATGGACACCGAAATCGTCGAGCGCCCCATGGCCCGAGCTCGCCTCGCTCTTCCAATAGAAGAGCGCCTCGGGATCCGCCATGAAATCCTCGTCCATCTCGAGGCGCACATGGTTGACCTCGCCGATCTCGCCGTCGTCGAGGAGATGCCGGATCAGGCGGATGATCGGGTTCTGGATGTAGTTGTAGCCGAGCGCCGCGACCTTGCCCGAAGCGCATGCCGCAGCCAGCATCCGCTCCGCATCGGGAAGCCGCGTCGCCATGGGCTTCTCGCACCACACATGCTTGCCCGCCTCCAGGGCCGCAATCGCCATCTCGGGGTGAAAGGCATTGGGCGTGGTGATCGACACCACGTCGACGGCGGGATCAGTGACGACCGTGCGCCAGTCGCCGGTGGCGCGGGCAAAGCCAAGCTCCTGAGCCTTTCTGTCAGCCAGCTCCTGCGAATGCTCGGCCAACACCGCAAGGCGCGGCCGCGCCACATCTCCAAACACCGCCGCAACGGCGTTCCAGGCCAGCGCGTGGCACTTGCCCATATAGCCGGTGCCGATGAGGCCGATGCCGAGTGAAGTCATGCTGACCTCCGATGTTGAATTTTGAGCAGCACTCGAAGCAGGAAACTGGCCGCGAGGAAGACCGAACCAAGCCAGAGAAGCACGAGAGGCGCGAGAACCGGGATCGTCGAGAGGCTGATCAGGACATCGACATCCTTCGTCCACAGCATAGCCCAGGTCAGCAAGCCTCCAAGCAGATCTGTGCCCTCACTCGATCCACAATCGACATTCATGAACCAGTCAGACGTCAGGTAACAACCATCCTGCTGCGGCACTGTCTCGTGATACGGCAGATGGACCGTGAACAGGAAGGTTGCTCCGAAGGCGAACAGCCACCATGCGAAAGCGAGTATCTCAGCGATGCGAAGAAGCATGCCCCTGATCATGCATTCTTTCCGCTCACGCTTTCATGACCCGAGCAGGAGTGGCACGCTAAACCATCCCGCCCAACTCCGCCGACACCGCCTGCAATTCCTTGCCGCCGGCCATCAGGTTCTGCAGCTCGTCGATGGCGATCTCGGATTTGGCGTAGGTACCGAGCGTCTTGCCCCGATTGAGCACGGTGAAGCGGTCGCCCACCGCATAGGCGTGGCGCACGTTGTGGGTGATGAAGATGACGCCCAGCCCCTTCTGGCGCACCTGATGGATGTATTTCAGCACCATGGAGGTCTGCGCCACGCCGAGCGCCGAGGTCGGCTCGTCGAGGATCAGCACCTTGGCGCCGAAATAGACCGCCCGGGCGATGGCCACGCATTGCCGCTCGCCACCGGAGAGCGTGCCCACCGCCTGATGCGGATCGCGCACGTCGATGCCGATCTTGTGCATCTCCTCACGGGTGACCTCGTCGCAATGATCGAAGTCGACGCGGCGGAAAGGCCAGATGCCCTTCACCGGCTCGCGGCCCATGAAGAAGTTGCGTGTCACCGACATGAGCGGGATCATCGCGAGATCCTGGTAGACCGTGGCGATGCCCGCATCGAGCGCGTCGCGCGGGCTGGTGAAGCTCACAGGTCTTCCTTCGACCAGGAAGTCGCCGGAGGTGGGCTTGTGAACGCCGGCGAGCGTCTTGATGAGCGTCGATTTTCCCGCACCGTTGTCGCCGAGCAGGCACATGACCTCGCCGCGATGGACGCTGAGTGATACGCCTGACAGGGCGATCACCGAGCCGAAATGTTTGACGAGGTTGCGGATCTCGATGAGCGGAACCTGGTTCTCCATCAGCGCTCTCCCGTCACCTTGCGGCGGATGAAGTTGTTGAACAAAACCGCGAGCAGCAGCATGGCGCCGAGGAACACCTGGAACCAGTCGGAATCGAAGCGCGTGTAGGTCAGCCCGATGGACACCATGCCGAAGATGATGGCGCCGAAGAAGGCCCCGATGGCCGAGCCGTAGCCGCCGGTGAGCAGGCAGCCGCCGATCACCGCCGCGATGATGGCCTCGAACTCCTTCTGGAACCCGCGCCGCGCATCGGTCGAGCCGGCATCGAGCACGGTCAGGATGGCCACGAGCGCCGCCGCGGCGGCGGTGAGCATGAAGAGCGCCGTCTTGACCCGGTCGACCGGCACACCGGAATTGCGTGCCGCGTTGGGATCGCCGCCCGCAGCAAAAATCCAGTTTCCGGCCCGCGTGCGCAGGAGCACCCAGGTGGCGAGAAGCGCGAAGCCCACGAACCAGACGATGGAGACCGGCACGCCCGTCACGGTCGGAGTGCCGTTCGGGAATTTGGCGATGATGTCATTGGCGGCAAGCCACGAGAACGCGCCCTCGAAGGCGACGCCGGAAAAAAGTTCGCGGATAATTCCCTCGCCCGCCTGATCGCCGATGCCGCGCATCTGGGTCGAGCCGCCGGTGGCCCATTTCAAGCCCACAAGCGACAGGCCGCGCAGGATGAACAGGAAGGCGAGCGTGACGATGAAGGAGGGCAGCCGTGTGCGGATCACCAGCTGTCCGTTGAGGCCGCCGAGAACCGCCGCCACCACGAGGGTCGCCGCGATGGCGAGCAGCAGGGACCAGCCGCTCAGCGTGATGAACGCGCCGAAGACGAGGCCCGTGAAGGCCACCATGGAGCCGATGGAGAGATCGAACTCGCCGCCGATCATCAGGAGCGCCGCCGCGATGGCGAGAATGCCGAGCTGCGCCGCCGGCGACAGGATGTTCATGATGCCGGCGAGCGTGAACATCGACGGATCGGCCGTGGAGGCGAAGAAGATCGCGACCAGGATGAGACCGGCCAGCGCCCCGAGTTCGGGGCGCCGCATGATCCTGGTCACGAGGGAGACCTCCCGCAGCCGCTCGTCCTGGATCTTCTTGACGGTTGGCGCCGGAGACAGATCTGCGGTCGGCTGAGTGGTGTTCACCATGGGCGCCTCCCCAACGAATGCATGTAAATGACAAGCCCGCAATCCGTGTGACTGCGGGCTTTCAATGTTGGTTTAGCGGATGCCTTTGGCGGACAGCTCGACCACCTGAGCGGCCTTGTCCTTGGTGATCAGGTTCGGGCCCGAAGCCACGTCACCGCCCGGCATGAGGCCGTACTTGGCGTAGTTGGCCAGGAACACCACCGGCAGATAACCCTGCAGGTATTGCTGCTGATCGATGGCGAAAACCGCTTCGCCCGCAGCCACCGACTTGAGGAAGCCCGCCGACATGTCGAAGGTCGCCACGCGGATGGCGCCGGTCTTGCCGGCTTCCTTGACGGCCGCCACCGACGGCTCGCCGGCCGTGCCTGCGCCGAGCGCCAGGATCGTGTCGACGGAGCTGTCCGCCGCAACCGCCGCCTTCACCTTGGCGCGGATATCCGCCGGATCGTTGGTGACCGGCAGTACCGTCACCTTGCCGCCGAAGCCCTCCGTGAAGCCCTTGCAGCGCAGGTCGAGCGACACGTTACCCACCTCCTGGTTCACGCACAGGCCGACCTTGCCGCCCATCTCCTTGAGTTTCGCTCCGGCGATGCGCCCGGCCTGAACCTCATCCTGGCCCACATGGAGCAGAGCGCCGAGCTTCTTCGACACGTCGGAGCCGGAGTTCATGGAGATCACCGGAATGCCGGCGGCCACGGCCTTCTGGATGGCCGGGCCGAGCGCCGAGGAATCCGGAATGGAGACGATGAGACCGGCGGGCTTCTGGTTCACGGCCGCATCGATGAGCTGGGCCATGGCGACCATATCGAAGGTCTCGGGTGCGCGGTAATCGACCTGGACCTTCATGTCCTGGCCGGCCGCCGCCACGCCGTTCTTGACCACGGACCAGAACGGATCGTTGGCCTGTCCATGGCTGACGACGATGATGCGGGAATTCTGCTGCGCGGCAGCCGGGGTGATCGCGGCAAGGGTCAGAGCGGCGGCTGCGGCAAGACCTGTAACGAGTGATTTCATCTGTTTCCTCCCAACTGGTATCTCATGCGCTCGATCTGCCAGAGATTTGGCTCGGCTGAGCGGTGCGGCTTCCAGGGCCGCTGGTATGAATTGTCAGAGAAACACCAGATGATTCAGAGCGAATCGTCCGTTTCCTGGCGTTCCCTCTACCAATTCGGTCGTTCCCTTAAACGGAACGCCGGAACCTTTTTGTTTATATATTGGAATTTTTATTCCATTTTTGTACGATAGGTGTCAAGGCCCGATCTGGAGCCGCAGGTCGAGGCATGAGAGCGGGCAAGAGCATGGACGAGGCAGAGGTCACCACAGAGGTTCCGGAAGATTTCGACGGACTTCGGACCCTTCTGCTCAGCCGCCATGATGCCATGCCCAAACGGCTGAAGCAGCTCGCAGCCTTCGCCCTGGCGCATCCCGAGGACATGGCTTTTGGTACGGTGGCGGGAATCGCCGAGCACGCCGGCGTGCAGCCCTCCACCCTGGTGCGGTTTGCCAAGAGCCTCGGCTATGACGGCTTCTCCCATCTGCAGCAGATCTTTCGCGACCGGTTGCGGGAGCGTTTTCCGGATTATCGCGAGCGCCTGAAGGGCTTGCGAGACGCCGAGGGGCATCACGTTCACGCGGCCTCCCTGCTCGAGGGCTTCACCGATGCCGCTGCGGTCTCCCTCGAACGCATGCGCGGCTCCGTGCGGCCGGAGGAGCTGTCCCGTGCCATCGAGACGCTGGCGAAGGCCGACACGATCTATCTGCTCGGCGCACGCCGGGTGTTTCCCGTCATCGCCTATTGCGCCTATGCCTTCGGCAAGCTCGGGATACGGGCGATCCTCATCGACCATGTAGGCCAGCTCGGCCCCGAGCAGCTCGCCACCGCCACAGGGCGCGACGCGGTGCTCGCCATCAGCTTCACGCCCTATGCGCCGGTCACCGCCGACCTCGCGGCGGCCGCCGCGCAGCGCAACATGCCGGTGGTGGCCATCACCGATTCAGCCTTCAGCCCGCTGGTGACGAGCGCCGATGTGTGGCTGGAGGTGGCAGAGGCCGATTTCGGCGCCTTCCGGTCGCTGTCTGCGTCGTTTGCCCTGGCGATGGCGTTAGCCGTGGGCACGGCAGAGAAGCGCGCGGAGGGATAAAGGCAGGTGTCATCCGGGACGGCAAAGCCGATCCGGGATCGGGTGCAGAATGTGGCGCGTGTTTCCCCCTTGTGGGGAGGGATTAAGGCTGGGGTGTGAGCGATAGCCTATGCAGGTCTGGTGCCGACACCCCCCACCTCCAACTCCTCCCCACAAGGTGGAGGAGGGCTGGCTGAGCCATGCTCATCTTGCGATCCCGGATCTTCGCTGCGCTCCGTCCGGGATGACGCGTGTTGCTTACAGTCTCACCGGCTTTCCGCTCTGCGCCGATTCGGTCGCCGCATCCGCAAGCCGCTGGGCCATGAGGCCGTCGCGGCCGGTGGGGTTGCACGGCTTGCCGTCGCGGATGGCGTTGAGGAACGTGGTGAGCTCGTCGCGATAGGCATCCGCGTAGCGCTCCAGGAAGAAATCCTGCACCGGATCGGCGGTGACGCCCGACGCATTGGCCACCTCCACCGTGGTGCGGTGGATGTTGCCGGCGCGGATCATGCCCTTAGAGCCATGCACCTCGATGCGCTGGTCATAGCCGTAGGTGGCGCGGCGGGAATTGGAGATCTGCACGATCCTGCCCTTGGCGGTCTTGAGCATCACGGCGGCCGTGTCCACGTCGCCGGCCTGGCCGATGGCCGGGTCCACCAGGGAGGAGCCCACCGCGTGCACCTCCACGGGCTCGTCGCCCAGCAGCAGGAAGCGGGCCATGTCGAGGTCGTGGATCATCATGTCCCGGAACAGGCCGCCCGAGGTGGCGATGTAGCTCACCGGCGGCGGGCCGGGATCGCGAGAGAGGATGGTCACGAGTTCCACCTCGCCCACTTCACCGTCGGCGAGACGGCGGCGCAAAGAGGCGAAGTTCGGGTCGAAGCGGCGGTTGAAGCCGATCATCAGCGGGGTGCCGGCCTTCTCCACCGTGGCGAGACAGGCTTCGATGCGGGCACTCGAGAGATCGACCGGCTTCTCGCAGAAGACTGCCTTGCCGGCGCGGGCACCGCGCTCGATGAGATCGGCATGGGTTGTGGTGGGCGTGCAGACGAGGATGGCATCCACATCCGAGCGCTCGACGATCTCGTCCAGGGACGCGACCTCGGCGCCTGTGGCCGCCGCCAATTCCTGCGCCGCAGGAGCATGCGGATCGGCGACCGCCACGAGGCGGGCATCGGGATGGCTGGCGGCATTACGCCCGTGAATGCGGCCGATTCGACCTGCGCCCAGAACGGCGATCCTGATCATGTTTCCCCTCTGATCCTTTGCCGGCTACGGCAAAATTTGGAATTGATATTCCAGTATAAGTTGCTAATAGAATAAACGTTCTATAACTGCAAGGGCCGCACGCGGCTCTCACACGGTTCGTGAAAACCGGGAGCGGGAAAAATAGCATGAAGCCAGCCCTCGATGTCATCACCATCGGCCGCTCCTCTGTCGATCTTTATGGCCAGCAGGTGGGTGGACGGCTGGAGGACATGGCCTCCTTCTCCAAGGCGGTCGGCGGATGTCCTGCGAACATTGCCATCGGAACGGCGCGGCTCGGACTCAAATCAGGTCTCGTCACCCGCGTCGGTGACGAAGCCATGGGCCGCTTCATCCGCGAGCAGATGGAGCGCGAGGGCGTTTCCACGCAAGGCATCATCACCGACAAGCAGCGTCTGACAGCCCTGGTGATCCTCGGCGTGCGGGACGAAGACTCCTTTCCGCTGATCTTCTACCGCGACAACTGCGCCGACATGGCGCTGACCGAGGACGATATCGACGAGGGCTTCATCGCCTCCGCCGCTTCCATCGTGGTCACGGGCACGCATTTTTCACGCGAGACCACCGCCGCCGCGCAGAAGAAGGCCATTCGCATCGCCAAAGCCCATGGCCGCAAGGTTGTGTTCGACGTGGATTACCGCCCCAATCTCTGGGGCCTTCTCGGCCATGGCGCGGGTGAGTCGCGCTACGTGCGCTCCGACGCGGTGACGGAGCATCTGAAGCCGATCCTGGCCGATTGCGACCTCATCGTCGGCACGGAGGAGGAACTGCACATCGCCGGCGGATCTGAGGATACGCTGGAGGCGATCCGCGCCATCCGGGCGATCTCGACAGCCACCATCGTGTGCAAGCGCGGGCCGATGGGCTGCGTGGTATTTCCCGACGCCATTCCGGACTCGCTGGACGCTGGCGTGAAGGGCCCCGGCTTCCCGGTCGAGGTCTACAACGTGCTCGGCGCCGGCGATGCTTTCCTGTCCGGCTTCCTGCGCGGGTGGCTCAAGGCCGAGCCGATCGAGACCTGCTGCGCCTATGCTAACGCGAGCGGCGCCTTCGCTGTCTCGCGTCTGCTCTGTTCGCCCGAGATTCCGACCTTCGCCGAGCTGCAGCACTTCCTGAAAGCCGGCAGCCGGCACAAGGCCCTGCGCTTCGACGAAGACATCAACCACATTCACTGGGCGACCACGCGCCGACCTCAGTCCGACACCCTCATGGCGCTCGCCATCGACCACCGCATGCAGCTGGAAGCGATGGCGAAGGAGATCGGCGCGCCGGTGGAGCGCATCCCGGACTTCAAGGTGCTCGCCGTCGAGGCTGCGGCACGGGTGGCGAATGGCCGTGAAGGCTTCGGCATGCTGATCGACGGCATCTATGGTCGCGAAGCCCTGTTCCGCGCCGCCGATCATCCATTCTGGATCGGTCGTCCGGTCGAGCTGCCCGGCTCACGCCCGCTCGATTTCGAGGGCGGCGGCTCGCTCGGCGCCAAGCTCGTGGAATGGCCGGTCGGGCACACCATCAAGTGCCTGTGCTTCTACCATCCGGACGATCCGCCAGAGATGAAAGAGCGGCAGGAGCGCGATCTGCTGCGCCTCCATGACGCCGCGCGCCGCATCGGCCGCGAGTTGCTGGTCGAGATCATCGCCGGCAAGCATGGGGAGCTGAAGACCGACACAGTCGCCGGCATTCTGCAGCGCCTCTACGATCTCGGCATCAAGCCCGATTGGTGGAAGCTCGAACCGCAGCGAGACGAGGCCGCTTGGCATGCCATCGGTCACGTGATCACCCAGAATGATCTCTATTGCCGCGGGATCGTGCTGCTCGGCCTCGAAGCGCCGGAGAACGAGCTGGAGGCGGCCTTCACGGCTGCTGCCCGGGAGCCGCAGGTGAAGGGCTTTGCGGTAGGCCGCACGATCTTCAATGATGCTGCGCGGCGCTGGCTGAAGGGCGAGATCACGGACGAGGTCGCTGTCAGCGACATGGCCGCACGGTTCCAGCGTCTCGTCGATGCGTGGCAGCGGGCATCCGGCCGCGCGAAGGCGGCATGAGTTCGACAGAGTTGTTAGCCTGAAGATCAGCTTGAGAAGGCTGCGCCCCTCGTCCAAGGTCGGCGCCATTCGAGAGGAAAACCCATGAGCACGATCCGCCTGACCATGGCGCAAGCCATCGCCCGCTTCCTGACGGCACAGAAGACGGAGATCGACGGACAGGTGATGCCGCTTTTCGGCGGAGTCTGGGCCATCTTCGGCCACGGCAACGTGGCTGGCATGGGCGAGGCGCTGCATGGGGCTCGTGAGACGCTTCCCACCTTCCGCGCCCACAACGAGCAGGGCATGGCTCACGCGGCGATTGCCTTCGCCAAGGCGTCGCGCCGCCGCCGCATGATGGCCTGCACCACCTCCATCGGCCCTGGTGCCACCAACATGGTGACGGCCGCCGCTGTCGCGCATGTAAACCGCCTGCCGGTGCTCCTCCTCCCCGGCGACGTCTTCGCCAACCGCAGGCCCGATCCGGTGCTGCAGCAGATCGAGAGCTTCTCCGACGGCACGATCTCGGCCAATGACTGCTTCAAGCCGGTCTCGCGCTATTTCGACCGCATCACACGCCCTGAACAGATCATCCCCGCGCTCCAGCGCGCCATGACCGTGCTCACGGACCCAGCCGAGTGCGGTCCAGTAACCCTGGCGCTCTGCCAGGATACGCAGGCCGAAGCTTACGATTATCCTGAGAGCTTCTTCGCAAAAAAGATCTGGACGCCACGCCGCATCCGTCCCGACGAGGCAGAGCTTGCCAAGGCCGCTGAACTCATCCGCAGCGCCAAGAAGCCCTTCATCGTGGCTGGCGGCGGAGTGCTCTATTCCGGTGCAGAGAAGGCGCTGGCGGATTTCGCCGAGAAGCATGGTCTCTCCGTCGGCGAAACGCAGGCCGGCAAGTCGAGCTTAGCCCATGACCATCAGGCCAATCTCGGGGCGGTGGGCGTCACGGGCACAGGGGCTGCCAATACGCTGGCCGAAGATTCCGATGTGGTGATTGCGGTCGGCACGCGCCTGCAGGACTTCACCACCGGCTCCTGGGCCCTGTTCAAGAACCCTCATCGCCGGATCGTCGGTCTCAACGTTCAAACCTTTGACGCGACCAAGCACAACGCACTCCCACTCATCGCTGACGCGCGTGTCGGCCTTGAGGAGCTAAGCCGTGCGCTCGACAATTGGAAGGCGCCGGAGGCTTGGACGGCAAAAGCACGCGAGGAGAAGGCACGCTGGTTCGACACTGCAGCCCGCTACACGAATCCGACCAATGCGGAACTGCCGTCCGACTCACAGGTGATCGGCGCCGTGCAGCGCACCTCGCAAGCGACGGACGTGGTGGTCTGCGCAGCCGGCGGTCTGCCGGGCGAGTTGCACAAGCTCTGGAAGGCGAGCACCGCACTGGGCTACCACATGGAATACGGCTATTCCTGTATGGGCTACGAGATTGCCGGCGGGCTCGGCGTGAAGATGGCCGATCCCTCCCGCGAGGTGATCGTGATGGTGGGCGACGGCTCCTACCTGATGATGAATTCGGAACTCGCCACCTCCATCATGTTGGGCCAAAAGCTCACAATCGTGCTGCTCGACAACCGCGGGTATGGCTGCATCAACCGCCTGCAGCGCGCCACCGGCGGCGAGAGCTTCAACAATCTCCTGCAGCATACAAATCACGTGACGCTGCCCGACATCGACTTTTCCGCCCACGCCGCGAGTCTTGGCGCACAGGCCATGAAGGTGAAGGGCATCGGCGAGCTGGAGGATGCGCTGAAGAAGGCCCGGAGCGCCGAGCACAGCACCGTCATCGTCATCGATACCGATCCGCTCGCATCGACCGATGCCGGCGGCCATTGGTGGGACGTGGCGGTGCCGGAGGTTTCCGTGCGCGAGCAGGTAAAGAGCGCCCGCAAGGACTATGAGACAGCTCTCGCCGCACAGCGGGTGGGCGACTGACACAACAGAAGGACAAGAACATGACGATCCGCATCGGGGCCAATCCTATCGGCTGGTCCAACGACGACATGCCCGAGCTCGGCGGCGAGACCCCACTGGAGGTCTGCCTGGCCGAGGCCAAGGAAGCAGGCTTCGAGGGCATGGAGCTCGGTAACAAATTTCCGCGCCAGCCGGAGGCTTTGAAGAAGGCCCTTGCACCCTTCAACATGGCTTGCGTGTCGGGCTGGTACTCCGCCGAGCTGTTGAAGCGCGATGCCGATGCGGAGATGGAGGCGCTGCGCCCGCATCTCGACCTCCTGAAAGCCATGGGCTCGAACGTGCTCGTCTTCGCCGAGACCTCGAATGCCATCCATGGCGACCGCTCCAAACCCCTGTCGCAGCGCCCAGTGATGAAGGACGGCGACTGGGCCGAGTTCGGCCGCCGCATCACTGAAGTTGCCGAGCGTACGCTGCAGGAAGGGGTGCGTGTGGTCTATCATCACCACATGGGCACCATCGTGGAATCGGAAGCCGATATCGATGCCTTCATGAATGCCACGAGCGAGGCGGTGCATCTCCTCCTCGATACCGGACACGCCACCTGGGGCGGCGCGGATCCGGCGGCGCTCGCCCACCGCTATCGCAGCCGAATCAGCCACGTACATACCAAGGACGTGCGCAAAGCCGTGATGGAGAAGTCGCGCGCCGAAGGGTGGAGCTTCCTCGATTCCGTCATCGAAGGCGTCTACACCGTTCCTGGTGACGGTATGGTGGACTTCGTCTCCGTGTTCCGGGAGCTGCCGGGCTATAACGGCTGGGTGGTGATCGAAGCGGAGCAGGATCCGAAGAAGGCGCATCCGCTCACCTATGCCAAGATGGGCTATGCCAATCTCACCCGGTACCTCAAGGAAGCCGGCCTGCGATAAGGAAGAGGTGTCATGTCGAAGCTTCTCGTCAAACCGTCGAAGCCCGATGGCAACGGGCGCATCCACGCCATCACGCCCGAATCCGCCGGCTGGACCTATGTGGGGTTCGAGGTCTACAGGCTGAAAGGCGGGCAGAGCCTGATGCAAGCGACGGGTGACCGCGAGGCTTGCATCGTGCTGCTCTCCGGCAAGGCACGGGTGAGCGCGGCGGGACAGGATTTCGGCACCATCGGCGGGCGCGCCTCGCCGTTCGAGCCGGATCCTTGGTCGCTCTATGCTCCGGCCCGCTCCGAGTGGTCGCTGACGGCCGAGACGGATTGCGAGATCGCCGTCTGCACGGCTCCTGCCGAAGGCAAGCTGCCGGCCCGCGTCATCAGTCCCGATCAGGTCGGTCAGGAAACGCGTGGCAAGGGCACCAACACCCGCCACGTGCGCAACATCCTGCCGGAAACGGAACCGGCGGAAAGCCTGCTGGTCGTCGAGGTCATCACGCCGTCGGGCCACTGGTCGAGCTATCCGCCGCACAAGCACGACCGGGACATGCTGCCGCACGAATCACTGCTCGAGGAAACCTACTACCATCGCCTGAACCCTCCCTCGGGCTTTGCCCTGCAGCGGGTCTACACGGACAACCGCTCCCTCGACGAGACCCTGGCGGCGGCTAACGGAGACGTGGTGCTGGTGCCGAAGGGCTACCATCCGGTCGGCGCGCCGCACGGCTACGAGCTTTACTATCTGAACGTAATGGCGGGTCCGAAGCGGATCTGGAAGTTCCACAACGATCCCGATCACGAATGGATGCTGGCGAAAGCTTGATCCTCACCCGTGTTTCGGGCATGAGGCGAACAAAGTTTCCTTGAGAGGCCTCATGTTCTGGTCGAATCTCGCCTCCCGCGCCTTCAAGACCGCGATTGCGCTCATCAGCACGATCGTGATGGATTATGCGTTCCTGAACGGGCGCATGACGCGCCAAGCCGTGGCGGGCATCGAGCGCATGGCCGCCGACGCGCCGGTCCTTGTCGACCGTCTCGTGACGAGTGCGCTCAACATCAAGTGGGATCGCTGAGGAGAGGCTGGAACACCGCCTCTCCTGCATACAATGTGCCGGCTTAGCGCCGCATCGGATCGGTCTTAGGCATTCGCCATCAAGTGCCGCTCGATCTCATAGACCGGGTGCTTGGTGAGATCCTTATTCACCTCGGCCAGGATCCGCTGCTTCACGACATCCGAGAAGCGATGGCGCAATTCGGCCAAGGTGCGAGGCGGTGCAGCCACGACGATGTGCTTCACCGTTCCATTCAAGCAGGCCGCATTGACCGCATCAGCAACCTCTCCGGCGAATTTGCGCTCGGCCAGATCGTGCCAGTCGGTCTGCTCGATGGCGCTGCGATGGCCTGCCGATCCGGCCTGCCCCTGCTTGTCCGTACCCTGATGGCGGGTGGACAGATTGTCGGGCGCATCGAGAACACGCTCCACCTGGAGGTTCGGATAGAGATCATCACCCTTGTTCTTGATGAAGAGGGCCTTCCGACCATCGCTGACAATAACCAGTCCGTCGTGGGGAAGCTTGAGATCTTTATTCACGGTGTTGCTCCTTTTCAGAGGAGCCATTCTCCCGCAGGCAGGCTGGCCGTACTTTGATCCAGATCATATTGCTGCGCATTTGCGCGCTCAGCGGGCGCCGACGACCTCCAGGGCCATTCCAGCCATCATGGGCACGGCCTCACCCATACGCCGGGCGCGCTCCGGGTTGGAGGCATTGCCATCGAGGGAGCGCTTGTACACCCCCTGGAGGATCGCGGCGAGGCGAAAGAAGCTGAAGGCGAGGTAGAAGGGCCAGTGACCGACCACCTCGAAGCCGGTTCTCCGGCAATAGAGATCGACGTACTCGTCCTCCGTCGGAATCCCATGGGCCTTCCGGTCGATGCCGCCGAGCCCCCTGAAGGCGCCCTCCGAGGGCAGCCGCCACTGCATGCACTGGTAGGCGAGATCGGCCAGAGGATGGCCCAGGGTGGATAATTCCCAGTCCAGCACTGCCAGGATGCGCGTTCCCGCCGACTCGAAGATCATGTTGTCGAGGCGATAATCGCCGTGGACGAGACTGACCCGCCCGTCATCCACCGGCATGTTGCCGTCCAGCCATGCGATGAGTTCGTCCATGGCCGGGATCGGATGCGTCTCCGATGCCCGGTACTGACCTGTCCATCGGGCGATCTGGCGTTCGAAATAGCTCCCCGGCTTGCCGTAATCGGCGAGACCGACGACTGCGGGATCGACTTGGTGAAGGGCGGCCAGCGCCGCGTTCATGGAATCGTAGATCCCGCTGCGTTCCGCAGGCTGGAGCTCCGGCAGCCTCCCGTCCCAGAAGATGCGCCCCTCCACGTAATCCATCACGAAGAACATGGAGCCGATGATCGTCTCATCCACACACAGATGCAGGACGCGCGGCACCGGAACATCGGTTTGGGCAAGCGCCGCCATGACCCGGTATTCGCGATCGACCGCATGGGCCGATTTCAGCAGCGCTCCGGACGGCTTCCGCCGCAGCACGAACCGGCCTTCAGTTGACGTGATCAGGAAGGTCGGGTTCGACTGCCCGCCGGCGAATTTTTCCGCACTGACCAGCCGGCCGAACCCCGGAACCTGCGCTGCGAGATAGGGACCGAGACGCTCCGTGTCGAGATGGGCTGCCGCTTGCGCTGTCATGGGCGCTCACCCGAGCACCGCGAGGGTGAGCCACTCGGCTGCAAGCGCCGGCTTCTCCGCACCCTCGATTTCGACGGTCACCTGATAGCGCAGCATAGCCTGCGTGGCGGAGCGCATGGACACTTCGGAGAGGATGAAGCGCCCCCTCACCCGGGCTCCCACCGGCACCGGCGAGAGAAAGCGGACACGCTCCAGGCCGTAATTGATGCCCATGGTCCGGTTCCTGATCGTCGGCAGTGCCTCCTGCCCCATGGCGGACAGGAGCGACAGGGTGAGAAAACCGTGCGCGATAGTGCCGCCGAAGGGCGTCTCCGCGAGGGCGCGCTCAGGGTCCACGTGAATGAACTGCAGATCTTCCGTGACAGTTGCGAAGCGGTCGATCCTGTCCTGATCGATCACCTTCCAGGACGAGACGCCGAGTTCCTGACCGATCCGGCTCTTCAGGTCGTCAATGGAAACGGACAGCGGCGCATGCACGTTCATAAAGCTGCCTCTCCGAAGATCCTGTGCCCGGTCTCCACACCGATGCCGCCGTCGAGGGGGATGATCGCTCCGGTCGTGTAGGCGCCGCCACGGCCGCAGAGAAACAGGAGCGCTCCCGCAATATCGTCCGGCCGGCCGATGCGGCCGGAGGGGATGCTGGCGGCAACCAACGCGCGCTTGTGCTCGTCGCCTGTGGCGAAGGCCGTCATGCGGCTCTGGAAAGGCCCCGGCGCAAAGGCATTCACGGTGATCCGGCGCGGGGCGAACTCCTTCGCCAGGATGCGCGTGAGATGGTGCACGGCAGCCTTGGACGCCGCATAGGAATAGGCATTGTCGCCGATGGGTGCGGCGCCCATCACGGAGCCGAGATTAACGATGCGGGCGGGATCGTCGTC
The DNA here is from genome assembly GCF_014191055.1 of Microvirga lupini. Classification (GTDB taxonomy): domain Bacteria; phylum Pseudomonadota; class Alphaproteobacteria; order Rhizobiales; family Beijerinckiaceae; genus Microvirga; species Microvirga lupini_A. Next base: position 192,610 of record NZ_JACHWB010000004.1, on the reverse strand, counting down.
GCTGGCTGCGGCCTCGATCAGGGGCAGCAGCTGCTGGGTCAGTGTGAAGAGGCCCGCCACATTGACCGAGAACACGCCGTCCCAGGCCTTGTGCGGAAAGTGCTCCAGCGGCTCGCCCCAGGTCTTGCCCGCATTGTTGACGAGGATGTTAAGGTGCGAGGTTCGCGCCTTCACCTCGGAGACCAGCGCCATCACGCCGGCCTCAGACCCCACATCACCAGCGAAGCCTTCCGCCGTGCCGGGCGCATCGAGCGCATTCAGCTCCCGCGCCACGGCCTCGCAGGCATCACCCTTGCGCGAGGCGATCAGCACCCGCGCGCCGGCCCGCACGAGGGCTTCGGCGATCATGCGGCCGATTCCGGTGGCGCCCCCGGTCACGAGCGCCGTCTTGCCCGCGACCGAGAACAAGGAGCTGAGATAATCCTGAGTCATCGGGTGCTCACGCGGCCGTGGGAAGGACGTAGTCCTTCAGGAGCTTGCGCAGCTCAAGCTTGGAAATCTTGCCTGTGGCTGTGAGCGGAATGCTTTCGACGAAGAGCACGTCGTCCGGCACCTGCCAAGTCGCCACCTTGGTGGCGAGATAGGCCAGAATGTCCTCCTTCGCGGGCTTCGCATCCGATTTGGGCACCACGACGAGCAACGGCCGCTCGCCCCAGCGCGGATGCGGCATGGCGAGCACGGCACAGTTGGCGACCCCCGGCGCACCCAGGGCCGCGTTCTCGAGATCGATGGAGGAAATCCACTCGCCGCCGGACTTCACCAGATCCTTGGTGCGGTCCACGATCTGGAGGAAGCCATCCGGCGTGATCTTGGCCACATCGCCTGTCTTGAACCAGCCTTCCGCATCGAGCGCCTGAGCGGTCGCGGCCTCGTTGTTGTAATAACCCGATGCAATCGAAGGGCCCCGCACGCAGAGCTCGCCGAAAGCCATGCCATCCTTGGGCAGCTCCTTGCCATTCTCGTCGACGATCTTCATGTCGACCATGAACAGACGCCGCCCCTGGCGAACCTTCAGGGCGATCTTCTCGTCGAAGGGCAATTCCTCCATTTCCGGGCTCAGCATGCCGAAGGTGCCGATGGGGCTCATCTCGGTCATGCCCCAGCCGTGGCAGACAGAGATGCCGTAATCGCGCTCGAAGGCCTCAATCATCGGCTGAGGCGCCGCCGATCCGCCGATGATCACGTAGTCGAGTCCCTCCGGCTTACGCCCCCGCTGCTTCATCTCGTGCAGAAGCCCGAGCCATACAGTCGGCACGCCCCAGCTGCTGTCGACCTTCTCGGCCTCCATGAGGTTGAACAGACTCGCGCCGTCGAGCTTCGCGCCCGGAAAGATAAGCGCGGTGCCGGAGAGAGGCGCAGAATAGGGCAGCGCCCAGGCATTGACGTGGAAGAGCGGCACCACGGGAAGGATTTTCTTCCCCATGCCAAAATAGCGCGAGGCGCCGATCACCGACGTCATGGCGTGGATCACCTGCGAGCGGTGCGAGTAGAGCACGCCCTTGGGCTCACCGGTGGTGCCGGAGGTGTAGCTCAGTGCCGCTGCGGTGTTCTCGTCGAGGTCTGGCCAAGTGATGGTATCGGGCTGCCCGGTGAGCAGGTCCTCATAGCACTGGAGACCGTCGAGCCCATCCTGCGCCGGCATGGTCTCGCGTCCAGTCATCGCCACATAGGTGATGTTCTGGGGCAGCTTCGGCCGCAGGGCGGCGACGAGAGGCGCGAAGGTGATGTCGAAGAAGAGAGCCGTGTCCTGCGCGTGATTGATGATGTAGACGAGCTGCTCGGGAAACAGGCGCGGATTGATGGTGTGGCAGACTGCACCGATGCCGGAGATGGCATAGTAGAGCTCGAAATGCCGGTAGCCATTCCAGGCGAGCGTCGCGACCCGGTCGCCGGGCTTGACCCCCAGTGCGCGCAGGCCATGCGCCAGTTGGGCGATGCGCCTATGAATATCCTTGTAGGTGGTGCGATGGATGCCACCTTCGGTCGCGACCGAGACGATCTCGGTATTGGCGTGCACCTCAGCCGCCAGATCGATGATTGCCGGGATCGACAGCTGCCGATCCATCATCATTCCCTTCAGCATCGTTTCTTCCCTCCGTTTTTTGCTTATTGTCAGGAATTTATCGGCCGCTTGCGACTTGTCCAGCCTGCCGCAGGGGCGGCATCGAGGTCTGATCCAGGACGGCGATGGTGGCGAGTGCCACCGCCGTCTGCTTCTCGCGCCCGTCCTTTTCAGTGAACACATCCGCCGCCACAATGATCATGCGGCTGCCTGGCTTCACCACCCGCGAGCGGCAGATGAGCCGATCCCCATCGGCTGGCGAGAACAGGTTGAGCTTGTACTCGGCCGTTAGGACACCCTGACCGGGCTTCAGAGCGGTCGCAGCCGCAATCGTCGTACCGTTATCGATCAGGAAAGCCGTGACGCCGCCATGAAACAGGCCGTGCTGCTGAAGCAAATCATCCCGACGGGCCACGGAGATTGTCGCGAAACCAGGGGTCAGCTCGTCGATCTGCGCTCCGACAAGATGCATGAAGCCCTGCAGGGCTACCCGCTCGCGGATGCCGGCGGCGCGGCTTTCGAATGGGATTGCATCCATGTGGAACGCCTGCCCCTTTGCGGAAGGAACAGGGCCGGCTCTGTGGCCGGCCCTGTTCATCGAGGGTTTTTACTGGCCGAGGCTTGCCGCCTCGACAGTCTCGACCTTGCCATTCTTGACCACGCCGACAACGATGTTGGCGTTGGTGCCGCCGCGATCATCGACGCTGGTGATGCGCGCAGGATTCTTCTCCGGCGGCAGCTTGCCATAGGCTTCGCTGAGCTTGGCATGGATCGCCTTCGGGTCGGAGACGGATCCGGCGAGCTTCATGGCCTCTGCCACGGCGTTGAGGGTCGAGTAGTGGTAGGAGGCTTCCGTGCCCGGGTTGCGGTCGTAGAGCTTCTTGAACTTCGCGATGAAGGCTTCCGTGCCCGGACGCTTGTCAAAGATCAGCGGCAGAACGCCGACCGAACCTTCGAGCATGTCCATGCCGCCGGTGACGGCCGCCATCTCGTCGAGCTTGGCCTGATCCATGACGACGAAGCCGCCCTTGAAGCCGAGCTCACGCGCCTGCTTGGCAACGAGAGCCGTCGGCTCGGAAGCACCGCCGATGAACAGCACGTCGGGACTTGCCGCCAGCACACGGCTCACGCCGCTGTAGAAGTCCGTGTCCTTGTTGTAGGACATCGGGTTCTCGGCCACGATCTGACCGCCGGCCTTCGTCCAGGCGGGACCGAAGAGCTGGGCCCAGGCCTTGGCGTAATCATGATCGCCGCCGGCCATGGCAAGCTTCTTGCCGAAGGTCTTCATCTCAACGCTAATGAAGGGCTGTACATAACCTGCGAAGGACGGCGGAATACGCAAGGTGAGCTTGTTGCCGCGCTCCGTCATGTTCGGCACGCTGGTATAGGCGCCGAGGATGAAGTTGTCCTGCTCGTTGAAGGCCTGAATGGCGAAGGCACCGCCGGAATGCGGCGTGAAGACCATCGGGGTATTGTTCTGCGCCTTCAGGCGCTTGGCGTTGACGGCCGCTTCGCTGGGCGAGTACTTGTCGTCGAGCGCCACGATGTTGAACTTGTACTTCTTGCCGCCGACATCGAAGCCGCCGGCATCGTTGATCTCCTTCGCGGCCATCTCGAGGCCGACCAGGGTGTTCTTGCCGTAGAGCGCAGCACCACCGCTGAGCGGTCCGGTATAGCCGATATTCACCGTCTCCTGAGCCGAGGCGACGGACGCGAAGCCCGCCGCAAGCGTCACTGCGCCTGCGGTGTGAACCAGGTGTTTCCAAAGAGCCATTTGCTTTCCTCTCCTCTTGTTCTTTCTTCATGGGGCGGGAGTTCGACCGTGATCGGCTCCCGTCTCTCTAGTTGGCGAACCTTTTGGGCTCGCAGGCTTCTACAACCGGCGCCGGATCAGGCGCCGATATAGGCTTTTCGAACACGCTCATCGTTGAGCAGGGTGTCCCGGTCGCCTTCCATAACGATCCGGCCGCTCTCGATGACGTAGGCGCGGTGGGCGATCTGCAGGGCCGCATAAGCGTTCTGCTCCGCGAGCAGCACTGTGGTGCCTTTGTCGTTGATCGCCTTGATGACGCCGAGCACCTGCTTGACCACCAGCGGCGCAAGGCCCAGTGACGGTTCGTCCAGAAGCAGGACCTGCGGCCGCCCCATGAGGGCACGGCCGATGGCCACCATCTGCTGCTGGCCGCCGCTCAGGGAGCCCGCCATGTCGTGGCGCTTCTCGTACAGGATCGGGAACATCTCGAAGACTTGGTCGAGGATCTTCTCGGATTCTTTCTTGTCCCCACGATGGACATAGGCACCGAGCAGCAGGTTCTTGCGCACCGACATCTCGGGGAAGAGCTTGCGCCCCTCCGGGCAGTGCACCACGCCCGATTGAACGATCTGAGAGGGTTTCCGCCCGGCGATGTTCTGGTCTTTGAACCAGATATTGCCGCGGCTGAGCTTGCGTAATCCGCTGATGGCCAGGAACAGCGAGCTCTTGCCGGCGCCGTTGGCGCCGAGCATCACCACGAGTTCGCCGGGCTCCGCATGGATCGAGATTCCGTCGAGCGCGCGGAAGCTGCCATAATTGAGCTGTGCTCCCTCAAGCCGCAGCATAATCGGCTCCCAGATAGGCTTCAATGACGCGCTGGTCGGACCGGATCTGCGCCGGCGTCCCTTCGGCGATCATCTCGCCGTGGTCCAGCACCACGATCTTGTCGGCAAGGCTCATGATCATGTCCATCTTGTGCTCGATCAGGCACACGGTCAGGCCCTTGCGGATCATCTTCCTTATGAGTTCGGCAAGCCCCAGTGTTTCCTCCGGGTTGACGCCACCGGCGGGCTCGTCGAGCAGCACGATCTTCGGATCGGTGGCGAGCGCCAGGGCAAAGGCGACGCGCTTGCGCTCCTCCTGCGAGATGTCCGCCGCTAAATGGTGGGCTACCGACGAGAGGCCGACAAAGTCGAGCACTTCCTCGGCCTTCGCGCGGCAGCGATGCTCGTCCTCTTTCAGGCGGCTCGTGTTGAACACCACGTCCCAGAAGGTGGATGTGGTGCGAAGCCGGTGCCCGACGATGAGGTTGTCGAGCACCGTCGCCTTGTCGAACAGGGTGGTCGACTGGAAGGTGCGCGCGACGCCGAGCTTCGCGACCTGATCGGGCCTGAGGCCCGTCACATCCTGCCCGCCGAAGATGATGCGCCCGGAGGTCGGCTTGTGGTAGCCGCTCACCAGATTGAAGAACGTGGTCTTGCCGGCGCCGTTCGGACCGATGATCGCGTTGATGCGGTTCTTCTCAAAGGTGGTGGTCACGTCACGCACGGCGGTCAGGCCGCCGAAGCGCTTGGTCAGCCCCTGGATCTCAAGCATTGGTGCCGACCTCCTGCTGCTGACCGATCACGGATCGCTGGAGGCGCCGGTCCTGCATGGAGGCTGCGGCGCGCCGTGCCTGCCTCTCGCGCCAATAGCCGATGAGCCCTTGCGGGAAGAACATGACCAGCAGGATCAGGAGTGGGCCGAATACGATCATCCGGAAATCCTGCAGGAACTGCAGGGACTGCGTCAGCCATGTGAGAAGGATCGCCCCGAGCAGCGGCCCGAACAGGGTGCCGATGCCACCCACGAGGATGAAGGCGATCATATCGAAGGTGTGGCTCTCCAGCGCCATGGCCGGGCCGATGAAGCGTACGAAGCCCGCATAGAGCGCACCGGCCATGCCGGCGTAAAAGGTGGAGAGCACGAAGGCGAGAACCTTGGTGCGCATCAGGTTGATGCCAAGCGTCTCGGCCAAGTCCTCACCGTTGCGGATGGCAATAAAGGCGCGGCCGAGCAGCGAATGCACGATCCGGCTCATCAGCCACAGGCTCACCACGAGGAAGAACAGCACGAGGTAGTACTGGGACCAGGTGTTGTCGAACCGGATCGGGCCCAACCCGGTCGGCGCCGGAATGTCGATGATGCCCACCGTTCCATGCGTTAGCGCATCCCATTTCTCGATGACGAGATAGATCATGAAGCCGACGCAGAGGGTGAAGATCGAGAAGAAGTGCCCCTTCAGCCGCAGCGAGAGAAGGCCGGCGAAGAAACCGACAATCGCGCTTATGACTCCGGCGACAACGAAGGCGATCCAGTAGGGCACCCCGTAATCGACGGTCAGGATGCCCACCGTATAGGCGCCGATCGCCATGAAGCCCGCATGTGCCAGGTTGAGCTGGCCCGTATAGCCCAGGATGAGGTTCAGGCCCACCGCGGCGATCGCCATGATGTAGGCAAGCGACATCACGTAGATGTAGTAGTCGTTTGCCGCAACCATTGGAAAGACGATGGCGAGCACCAGCAGCACGGCGAGAAGCGGCTTCTGCAAGGTCTTCGACGTCATGCTCGGGCTCCGCTGGGAAAGAGGCCCTGAGGCCGGAACGACAGGATCAGGACGAGCAGCGCGAAGGCGATGATGTCTTTGTAGTTCGTGGAGACGTAGAAGGCCCCGAAGCTCTCGGCGAAGCCGATCACCAATCCGCCGACGATAGCGCCCGGAATGCTGCCCATGCCGCCCAGGATGATGATCACGAAGGCCTTCATGATCACGAGATGGCCCATCGACGGATAAATCAGGTTGATCGGCGCAAAGAGCGTCGCGGCCACCGCCGCCAAGGCGCCGGAGATTGCGAAGGTGAGAACCGAAACCTTCGTGGCATCGATGCCGACCAGGGAGGCTCCCTCCCGGTTCTGCGCCATGGCGATGATCGTGGAGCCGGTGAGCGTGCGCGTGAGGAAGAGATGGAGCACGAACATCAGGCCGAACGCCGCCGCGATGATGATCAGGCGCTGCGCGGGCGCCACGAGATCGAAGAGGCGCACGATCTGCGGATAAGGCGGCGCGAGGCGATGGAATTCCGCACCCCAGATCGCCTGGATGCCGGCTTCCAGAAACAGAAGAAGGCCGATTGCCGCGATCATGTCATGCAGCGGTGGCGCATTTCTCAGGCGGTGGAAAATGAGGCGGTCAGACAGGACCGCGAGAAGGGCCACGATGAGCGCCGCTCCGGCCATGGCCACCCAGTAATTCGCACCGAGCGAGCCCACGAGATAGAAGGCCGCATAGGCCCCTACCATGTACAGGGCGCCATGGGCGAAGTTGGGGATGTGAAGAATCCCGTAGACGAGCGTGAGACCGAGGGCCACGAGCGCGTAGACGCTCCCGAGCGTCAGCCCGTTCAGAACCTGCTGAAAAAAGATGTTCAAGGAGCCGCGTCCTCCTCCTGGGCTCCGGGCTCCCGTGCTCGACCGCGATTTCCTGCCTGGCTGGGGCAGGAACTGAGAGCCTGTGACTTGCGCCACCGGACCCTCAAACCGGACGAACCGGGCTCCTCGGATCGTTTCCTCTCGAATGAACGGTACGGTCCTTTTCAGGGGCGCACCGCCGGCTGGGCTTCATTGGCCCTGTCCTGTGTGTGGGAGGAGACTGACACGAGACCATGGCCTCGTCAACGGATCATGGAAGCAGAATTGCATCGATTTCCGGCGACCTGGGATTCACCCTCGACTCCCTCTTAGAATAACCGGTACAGTCGAATTGTTGCATGCGCGGCATCGCTCCGATCACGGATTCGTGCTAGGAGCTCAACCATGGGCAGCCTTGGGCCTGCCCTCGGGCCAGGAGCCACGAAACTGCCATGACGCCGACCTCCAACGCTCTTCCGCGCCAGACCAAGCGCTACGAGCAGAAGCGACAGGCCATCCTCGATGGGGCCGTGCAGCTCTTCAATCAAAAGGGATTGAAGGGGACGACCCTGGCCGATGTGGCCCAGAGCGTCGGGCTGATCACCAACAGCGTCACCTATTATTACCGCAAGAAGGAGGAGCTGGCGACGGCCTGCCTCCTGCGCTCCATCGAAGCGCTGGACGAACTCATCGCAACCGCCCTGCAGCGGGAGACACCGCAGGAGCGCCTGCGGGCGATCCTGCGGCTTTATTGCGAGAGGCTGGCCGAGAGCGCCTCGGGAGACCGGCCGCCGCTCATGAGCTTCAGCGACATGCGGTCGCTGACCAGCCCGCATGTGGAGCTGGTGTTCGACACCTACAACCAGATGTTCCGACACCTGCGCAGCCTGTACGATCTCGACGGCGCGCCGCCCTTAAGCCGCGCCCAGAAAAATGCCAGGGCCCATCTGCTGATCTCCGTCATGCACGGTGTCCGTCACTGGATCGACCATTACGAGCCTCAGGATTACCGGCGCGTGGCCGACAGGATCGGCGACATCCTCATTCACGGGCTCGCCGCGCCGCAATCGGCGTGGCGCCCCGCGGTCCTGCCTCAGATGACATGGCCCTCGGTCGAGGAGGTGTCGCCCGAGGCATTCCTGCGTTCGGCCACCATCCTGATCAACGAACAGGGTTATCGGGGCGCCTCCGTGGAGAAGATCTCGGCCCGGCTGAACGTCACCAAGGGGTCGTTCTACCACCACAACGACAACAAGGACGATCTCGTGACCGCCTGCTTCGAGCGCACTTTCGCGGTGGTGCGGCAGGTACAGCAGGCCGCAGAAGCGGATGGCGAGACAGGTTGGGATCGTCTCTGCGCCGCAACAAGCGAGCTGATCCGCTATCAGCTCTCCGACCAGGGACCGCTGCTGCGCATCTCTGCCTTCAGCGCCCTTCCTGAAGGCCTGAGGGGACCGACGAAGCGCACCATGGACCGCTTGGCCCAGCGCTTCGGCAGCTTCGTAGTCGACGGCATGGTGGATGGCTCGATCCGCCCGCTCGATCCTTTCGTCGCCGCCCATGTGGTCGACAGCGCCGTCAACGCGGCGGTGGAGCTTGAGCGCTGGATTTCAGGTGTCACGCGGGAATCGGCGGCAGATATCTACGCCAGACCGTTGTTCATCGGCGTGTTCTCGCCGGAGGCGGAGGCCGAGGCCCAGCCGGCCAGCACGGCGCGAAGCGCTGCGACCAGCGCGAGGGGTTGATCAATCGGCACGTGGTGGTAGGCCTCCGGGATGTCGATCACCGGCGTACCAGTCGGCAGGATGCTGCGCATCCGCGCGATGTCTCCTGCCTGCATCAGCGTGGAGCGGGCGCCCAGCAGAACCGCGAGCGGGCATTGCGGAGCTGACAGGGCCGGCGCCGGATCTTCCCATTCGTAGTCGCGCCACAGATACGGATCGAAGCGCCAGGTCCAGCCGGATTCTTCGGGCGTCTCGACCTGCGTCAGAGAGGTTCGGGCAATGAAATCTGCGATGAAGAGGTTCTCGCAGGGCTGGGCAGGCACGAGCCGGAAGCGCTGCAAGGCATCCTCCAGCGTCGGATAGATCTTATGGGGGCGCATCACCCAGGCGGCCCCCTTCTCCTTGCGCTCGCGCCGCCGCTCGGGGGAGAAGATCGGCGTGTCGATGATGATCCCGCCGCCCAGGCGCTCCCCGTGCCGTGCGGCGGCCTGGATGATGGGAAAGCCCCCGAAGGAATGGCCGATGAAGACTGGCTTGGCGCTGCCGTCGAACAAGCCCGTCGCCTTAGCGACCGTCATCGCCTCCTCGACGAAGATGTCGAAGGAATAGCGCTCGCGCCGGTCGGATCCGCCCATGCCCGACCAGGAGAGGGCGGTGCAGCGATACTCGTTCGAGAAGAACGGGGCGATGAAGCTCCACCAATCGGCATGGGCTCCGTTCCCATGAAGGAACAGGAGCCCGGGCTTACCGCGCTCACCCCAGGTGAGCGTCTCGATGCGGGCGCCTGCCACCTCGGTGAAGCTCCGTTCCGGCGCAGCCGCCAGAGCCTGCCTGAACCAATCCGGTGCGCTTGGGCGCCCCCCGGCCAGCGATGCAAGCAGCGCCTGACGCCGCGGGCTGGGAGCTGTATCGTTCATGGCTAGCGCAACTCCTGATCAGAGATCGCGAAAACCTTTGCCTTCAGCCACGAGACGTTCCAGCAGAGCGGAGGGCTTGAACTCGGGCCCGAGCTTCGCCTCATACACACGCAGACGGTCGAGCACTTTGCCCAAACCCACCTGCTCGCCATAGAACATCGGACCGCCGCGATAGATCGGCCAGCCATAGCCGTTGATCCACACGATATCGATGTCGGAGGAGCGGATGGCGATGCCCTCCTCCAGGATCTTCGCGCCCTCGTTGATCATCGTATAAACGCAGCGCTCCAGGATCTCCTGATCGGAAATCGTGCGCCGCGCGATGCCCTTCTTGGCCGAGAGATCGAGAATGATCTGTTCCACGAGCTTGGACGGCTTGGCGTTGCGGCTCTCGTCGTAATCGTAGAAGCCGGCGCCGGTCTTCTGACCGCGGCGATCCTGCTCGCACAGGATCTCGCGTACGGTCTCGCCCTTCGAAGTCTCGCGCGACCAGCCGATGTCGAGACCGGCGAGATCCGCCATGGCGAAGGGGCCCATGGGGAAGCCGAACTCGTAGAGCACACGGTCCACATCCCACGGCATCGCGCCCTCGAGGATCAGGCGGTTGGCCTCGCGCTGGCGCGGCTCGAGCATGCGGTTGCCGACGAAGCCGTGGCAGACGCCCACCAGCACGGCGATCTTGCCGATCTGGCGGCCGAGCTGCATGGCGGTGGCAATCACCCGCTTGTCAGTTTTCTCGCCGCGCACGACCTCGAGCAGCCGCATGACATTGGCCGGCGAGAAGAAGTGCATGCCGAGCACGTGTTCCGGCCGCTTCGTCATCGCGGCGATCTCGTTCACGTTGAGATAGGACGTGTTGCTGGCGAGAATCGCGCCGGGCTTGGCGATGGCATCGAGCTTGGAGAAGATCTCCTTCTTGATCGCCATGTTCTCGAACACGGCCTCGATGATGAGGTCGCAATCGGCGAGATCCTCCATGTTAAGGCTGCCGGTGAGGAGGCCCATGCGGCGCTCCACGTCCTCCATGCTCATGCGGCCCTTCTTGGCCGTGCTCTCGTAATTGCGGCGGATGACGCCGAGGCCCCGCTCCAACGCCTCGGGCTTTGCCTCGACGATGGTGACGGGCAGGCCTGCATTGGCGAAGTTCATCGAGATGCCGCCGCCCATGGTGCCGGCGCCGATGACGCCGACCTTCTTCACGGGAAGGGTGGGCGTGTCGTCGGAGATATCCGGAATCTTCCAGACCTGGCGTTCGGCGAAGAACACATGGCGCTGGGCCGCCGATTGCTCGCCGCTCACGAGTTCTTGGAACAACTTGCGTTCCAATTTGATGCCCTCATCGAAGGGCTGGTTCACGGCCGCCTCGATGCAGCGGATGTTATATTCCGGCGCTTGGAAGCCGCGGAACTTGCGGGCATTGGCCTTGCGGAATTCCTGAAAGATTTCCGGCTTGCCGCGCGCCGCAGCAATCTTATCGTCGAGATCGCGTACCTTTTTCAGCGGCCGGTTCTCAGCAACTACCTTGCGCGCGAAGGCGATGGCGCTCGCCAGAAGATTACCCTCGTCGACGATTTCGTCGACAATGCCCATCTCCTTCGCGGCCTTCGCGGAGATCGGGCTGCCGGAGGTGATCATCTCAAGCGCGCGCTCCGGTCCCACAAGACGCGGCAAGCGCTGCGTGCCGCCGGCGCCCGGCAGCAGCCCGAGCTTCACTTCCGGAAAGCCGCACTTCGCCGAGGGCACGGCCACGCGATAATGGCAGGCGAGCGCCGTCTCCAGGCCTCCGCCGAGCGCCGTGCCGTGAAGGGCTGCGACCACCGGCTTCGACGAGGCCTCGATGAAGTCCACGACCTCGGGCAGCATCGGCTGCTTTGGCGGCTTGCCGAACTCGCTGATGTCGGCGCCGGCGAAGAAGGTGCGGCCGTCGCAATGAAGCACCACGGCCTTGACGCTCGCGTCAGTGCCGGCTTGCCGGATGCCCTCCACGATCCCTTCACGTACCTGCGCGGACAGCGCGTTCACGGGAGGGGAGTTGACGGCGAGCACGGCGATCTCGCCGTCGCGCCTCAACTCGACGACCGGATTGATGCGGGTTGCGGAACTCGTCTCGGCCGCGCTGCTCATGCTGCTTTCCTCCCCTGATTCGGTGCGCTTGTCTGAACTGTGTCTTAGTAGATCTCGAAGAGACCGGCAGCCCCCATGCCACCGCCCACGCACATGGTGACGACACCGTATTTCGCACCGCGGCGCTTGCCCTCGATGAGAATGTGCCCGGTCATGCGCGCGCCCGACATGCCATAGGGATGGCCGATGGAGATGGCGCCGCCGCTCACATTGAGCTTGTCGTTGGGAATGCCAAGCCGGTCGCGGCAGTAGAGCACCTGGCAGGCGAAGGCCTCGTTGAGTTCCCAGATGTCGATGTCGTCCATGGTGAGCCCATGCTGCTTGAGCAGCTTCGGCACGGCGAAAACCGGCCCGATTCCCATCTCGTCCGGATCGCATCCGGCCACTGCCATGCCGCGATAGGCGCCGAGCGGTTGCAGGCCGCGCCGCTCCGCCTCTTTCGCTTCCATCAGAACGGCCGCCGAGGCGCCATCCGACAATTGCGAGGCGTTGCCCGCCGTGATGAAGCGGCCCTCCTTCACGCGCTGGCCATCCTTGAAGACCGGGTTCAGGGCCTGCAGGTCTTCGAGCCGCGTCTGCGGCCGGTTGCCCTCGTCCTGCGAAAGCGTGACCTCCCGCTGAGAGGTGGCACCGGTGGTCTTGTCAACCACGACCATGCGGGTCGTCATGGGAACGATCTCGGCCGCAAAACGCCCTTCAGCTTGAGCCTGTGCCGTGCGCTGCTGCGACTGCAGAGCATATTCGTCCTGCGCCTCACGGGAGATTCCGTAGCGGTCGGCCACGATTTCGGCGGTTTCCAGCATGGTCATGTAAAGCGCTGGGATCTGCTCCACGAGCGCGGGATCCTTGGCACGGTAGCGATTCGCGTGCTCGTTCTGAACGAGGGAGATCGATTCGAGGCCGCCACCCACCGCGATGCCGATCCCGTCGACGACGATTTCCTTGGCGGCCGTCGCGATGGCCATGAGGCCCGAGGCGCATTGCCGGTCCATGCTCATGCCGGCGACGCTCGTCGGCAGGCCCGCGCGCAGAGCCGCCTGCCGGGCGATGTTCGATCCGGTCGATCCCTGCTGAAGCGCCGCGCCCATCACCACGTCGCCGATCTCGCCCGGATCGATCCCGGCGCGCTTCACGGCTTCGGCAATGGCATGGCCGCCGAGGGCCTGCGCCTGGGTGTCGTTGAAGGCGCCGCGATAAGCCTTGCCGATGGGGGTGCGGGCCGTGGAAACGATGACAGCTTCACGCATTATGGGATCCTCCCTGGATCGCCGGGGCGATTGCAGCCCCTTCATTCCAAGCCACCCGGCACCGGCGGCGCCGAGGGCTTCTGATCTTAGCGTAAGCTATTAATGACAAAACCGGTATGTTTTTGTCCAGACCAAATTCCTTTGAAAATATACGCAAAATTCTCATACGTGAATTTTTTCGAAAAATCGGCTTGCATCTGACAAAGCTGGCTATACCCTACTTTCCATAACAACCACGCGCTTTCTGGGGAGGAAGCGAAGGATGCTGGCCTTACTCAGCAAACAATCGGGCGGCCCCGAGACGCTCGTGCTGGAATCCGTGGCCGAGCCCAACGTGGGTCCAGGCGAAGTCCTGCTGGCCGTCCAGGCCTGTGGGGTGAACTACCCTGACGGACTGATTATCGAGGATCGCTATCAGTTCAAACCCGAGCGCCCCTTCGCGCCGGGCAGCGAGGTCTCCGGCATCGTCGAGGTGGTGGGCGAGGGCGTGTCCTTCCTGAAAGTCGGCGACCGGGTGATCGGCTCCTGCGGCTGGGGCGGCATGGCCGAGAAACTGGCCCTCTCGGCCGACCGCTGCATCCCGATGCCGGACGCCATGCCCTTCGACGAGGCGGCCGCCTTCGTCATGACTTATGGCACCTCCTATCATGCCCTCAAGGACCGGGCCGGGCTGAAGGCAGGCGAGACCCTGCTGGTGCTGGGCGCGGCCGGAGGCGTGGGGCTTGCTGCCGTGGAACTCGGCAAGGCGATGGGTGCGAAGGTGATCGCCGCAGCTTCCTCGGATGAAAAGGCCGCTCTTGCGAAACAGCATGGTGCCGACGAGAGCGTCGTCTATGCGCCCGGTCCCTTCGACCGGGATGGCGTCAAGGCTCTGGCCGAGCAGTTCAAGGTGGCCTGTGGTCCGAACGGCGCGGACGTGATCTACGATCCCGTGGGCGGCGATTACTCGGAAGCCGCCCTTCGCACCATCGCCTGGGAAGGTCGCTTTCTCGTGGTGGGGTTTCCGGCCGGCATCCCGAAGCTTCCGCTCAACCTGCCGCTTCTGAAATCCTGCCAGATCGTCGGCGTATTCTGGGGCGCCTTCGCAAGACGTGATCCAAAGGCCAACGCCGCCAATCTGAGAGAACTTCTCGATCTCTACGCGAACGGGAAAATCAGGCCGGTGATTTCCGAGCGCGTACCCCTGGCCCGCGCCGGCGAAGCCATCGCGGCCTTGAGCGCGCGCAAGGCTCTCGGCAAGATCGTCGTCACCATGGACGGAGCAGGCGCTGCATGAACCGGACGGCCTTTCCCTGGGAGCGCTCCTATCCACCCGGCGTCCGCTGGGATGCTCCCATCGTGCCGAGCACGCTGCCGAGACTCCTCGATGACGCGGTGGCAGCCTATGGTGACAGACCGGCCATCGAATACCGCGACCAGCCCATCAGCTACACGGAAATCGGCCGTCAGGCCGATGCCTTCGCCGCCGCCCTCCTGCGCTCTTCAATCGATATCACGGGAGCAGTCGCACTCTATCTGCCCAACACACCTTATCATCCTTATGCTTTCTTCGGCGCGGCCAAGGCCGGAATCCGGCTCGCTCACCTGAGCCCTCTCGATGCCGAACGGGAACTGGCGCACAAGCTGCATGACAGCGGCGCGCGCGTTCTCGTGACGACCAACCTCGCCAGCATGTTGTCCATGGCGCTCAAGCTCCTTGATGCCGGCCATGTGGATCGCCTGATCGTCGGCGAGGATGCAGCGTGGGGGCCATGCCCGGCGCCCACGATGCCGATCCCCGAACGGCCTGACGTGATCACCTTCGAAGATTTCACGCGCGATGCGGCGCCGCCTGCGCAATGGCCCGCGATCACGCCGGACCACATCGCTCTGCTGCAATATACCGGCGGCACCACGGGAACGCCGAAAGGTGCCATTCTCACCCATAGCAATCTCACGGCGGCGGTTGCCATGTACGAGGCGTGGTTCGGCCCACAGCTCAACACGCGACCCGGCGAGCAGAGGGTGATCTGCGTCCTGCCGCTGTTCCATATCTTCGCGCTGACCACGATCCTGCTGCGACAGATCCGGAACGGAAACCAGATCCTGCTGCGCCTGCGCTTCGATCCCGAGACGACGCTGCGCGACATCGAGGTGAAGCGAGCAACGGCCTTTCCCGGCGTCCCCACCATGTGGATTGCACTCGCCAATTATCCTGGGATCGAGAACCGGGATTTCTCCTCCATGATCCATTGCAGCTCTGGAGGAGCGCCCCTGCCGGTCGAGGTCGGAGAGCGTTTCCATCGTCTGACGGGGCAGCGGCTTCTCGGCGGTTGGGGCATGACGGAAACCTCTCCCGCCGGCACGAACCTGCCGATCAAGGGACCGCCGAAGCCGGGCTCCATCGGCATTCCCATGCCTGGGGTTGAGCTCGACATCGTATCTCTCGACGAGCCGCGCCGCCTGCTCGGTGTGCGCGAGACCGGCGAGCTTCGCGTCCGGGGTCTCAACGTCAGCCGCGGCTACTGGAACAAGCCGAAGGAGACGGCCGAGGTCTTCACCCCGGACGGCTTTCTCACCGGCGACATCGGCTATCGGGATGAGGACGGCTACTTCTTCATCGTCGACCGCCGCAAGGACATGATCATCTCCGGCGGTTTCAATGTTTATCCGCAGGTGATCGAGCAGGCGGTCTATGAGCACCCGCAGGTCGAGGAAGCCTTGGTGATCGGCATTCCTGACACCTATCGCGGCGAGGCCGCCAAGGTGTTTGTCAAACTGAAGAATGGCGCTCCCGGTTTCACCCTGGATGAATTGCAGACGTTTCTGGCCGACAAGATCGGCAAGCATGAAATGCCGGCGGCTCTCGAAATTCGCGAGGCGCTTCCGCGAACCTCCGTCGGCAAGCTGTCGAAGATCGAGCTGCGCGAGGACGAACGACGCAAGGCGGAGAACGTCACGTCATGACCGGATACCGCCAATTCCTTCATTTCTCTGCCTAGAGGATATCGCCCATGGATCTGCGCTTCACCGATGAGGAGCTCGCCTTCCGCGACGAGGTTCGCGAATTCTTCCGCACCGCCCTGCCCGACTCGATCCGCCGCAAGATGATCGAGGGCCATCATCCGAGCAAAGACGACCTCGTCACCTGGAGCCGCATTCTCAACGCCAAAGGCTGGGCCGTACCGCATTGGCCGGTGGAATGGGGCGGCACCGGCTGGAGCCCGGTGAAGCAGTACATCTTCCGTGACGAGCTGCAGCAGGCGCCGGCCCCCGAGCCGCTGGCCTTCGGCGTCAGCATGGTCGGTCCGGTCATCTATACCTTCGGCAACGACGAGCAGAAGCGCCGCTTCCTGCCGCGCATCGCCAATCTCGACGACTGGTGGTGCCAGGGCTTCTCCGAGCCGGGTGCCGGCTCCGACCTCGCATCGCTCAAGACCACGGCCAAGCGCGAGGGTGACTTCTATATCGTCAACGGCCAGAAGACCTGGACCACGCTGGCCCAGCATGCGGATTGGATCTTCTGTCTAGCCCGCACGGATTCCGCCGTGAAGAAGCAGGAGGGCATCTCCTTCCTGCTCATCGACATGAAGACGCCGGGGATTACCGTGCGTCCGATTCAGACCATCGACGGCGGGCATGAGGTCAACGAGGTGTTCTTCGACGACGTGCGCGTGCCGGCCGAGAACCTCGTCGGCCAGGAGAACAAGGGCTGGGACTATGCCAAGTTCCTGCTGGGCAACGAGCGTGTCGGCATCGCGCGCATCGGCATCTCGAAGGCGCGCCTGAAGCGCGTGCGCGAGCTCGCAAGCCTGGAGCGCATCGGAGACGTTCCGCTGATCGAGATCCCGCGCTTCCGCGAGAAGCTCGCGGCCGTCGAGGTGGAGCTGAAGGCGCTCGAGATGACGCAGCTGCGCGTGGTGGCGGCTGAGAGCCGGCGCGAGAAGGGCAAACCCGATCCGGCCTCCTCGATCCTCAAGATCAAGGGCTCCGAGATTCAGCAGGCGACCACCGAACTGCTGATGGAAGTCGTCGGTCCCTTCGCCATGCCCTACCACCCGGAGGAGGAAGGCCGCAACGAGCCCATCGACGGACCGGACTGGGCGAGCACCGCGGCGCCGACCTATTTCAACTGGCGCAAGATCTCGATCTACGGCGGCTCGAACGAAATCCAGAAGAACATCATCGCTAAGGCCATCTTGGGGTTCTGAAATGAATGTCATCCCCGGCGGTCCGAAAGGACCGGAAAGGGGATCCATAGCGGTGTGCATACGGGTGTGTTCCCTTCCCCTCCGTTGCACTCCGGCCGGGAATGACAAGGAGACAAGACATGGACTTTGATCTCAGCGAAGAACAGCGCCTCCTGAAGGACAGCGTCGATCGCCTGATGGCGGACCGCTACGACTTCGAAAGCCGCCAGCGTTATGCCAAGGAGCCGGAGGGCTGGAGCAAGGAACTGTGGAGCGCCTATGCGGAGCTGGGCCTTCTCGCGCTCCCCTTCGACGAGGCGCATGGCGGCTTCGGCGGCGGGCCTGTGGAGACCATGGCGATCATGGAGGCGTTCGGGCGTTCGCTGGCACTCGAGCCCTATCTCGCGACCGTGATCCTCGGCGGCGGCCTGCTGCAGCATGGCGGCAGCGAGGAGCAGAAATCCGCTTATCTGCCCCAGATCGCATCCGGCGATCTTCGCCTCGCCTTCGCCCACACGGAGCGGCAGTCGCGCTACGACCTCTTCGATGTCGGAACAGCCGCGCAGCGCGACGGCGGCAGCTTCGTTCTCAACGGGCAGAAAAGCGTCGTGCTTCACGGCGACAGCGCCGACAAGATCCTGGTGACGGCCCGCGTCGCCGGCTCCCGCCGCGACCGGGACGGCATCGGCCTGTTTCTCCTGGATGCGAATGCGCCGGGCGTCTCACGACGCGGCTACCCGACGCAGGACGGGCAGCGCGCCGCCGAAGTGACGCTGGAATCCGTGCGTGTGGATGCCGAGAACGTCATCGGCAATCCGGAAGGCGCCCTGCCGGTCGTGGAAAAGGTGACCGACATCGCCATCGCGGCGCTTACCGCCGAGGCCATCGGCGCCATGGACGAGATGCTCAAACTCACGGTCGACTACCTGAAGACCCGAAAGCAGTTCAACACCACCATCGGGTCGTTCCAGGTGCTGCAGCATCGCTCGTCCGAGATGTTCATCGCGCTCGAACAGGGGCGCAGCATGGCGATGTTCGCCGCCATGATGGCGCAGGAACAGAATGCGGAGGAGCGCCGCAAGGCCATCTCGGCCGCGAAGGTACAGATCGGCCGCTCGGGCCGCTTTGTCGGCCAGCAGGCGATCCAACTGCACGGCGGCGTCGGCATGACCATGGAGTACAAGGTCGGACACCTCTTCAAGCGCGTAACGATGATCGACACGCTGTTCGGCGATGCCGATCACCATCTGTCGAAGCTTGCTGAAACCGGCGGCCTGATGGCGGCCTGACAGGAGACGTCGATGCTGTTTCCCATAAGCCCACGGGCAGAAGACCTGCGCCACCGCGTCACGGAATTCATGGAAGCCCATGTTTATCCGGCGGAAGAAATCTTCGAGCAGCAGCTCAACGCCATGCCCAACCGCTGGGGCATTCCCGCAGTCATGGAGGATCTGAAGGAGCGCGCCAAAGCTCAGGGTCTGTGGAACCTGTTCCTGCCCAAGCGCCACTACCCGGATTCCTTGTCCAACCTGGAATACGCCATGGTCTGCGAGGTCATGGGGCGCTCGCCCATCGGGGCTGAGCCGTTCAACTGCTCGGCGCCCGATACGGGCAACATGGAGACACTGATTCTCTATGGATCGGAGGAACACAAGGAGCGCTGGCTCAAGCCCCTGATGGAGGGCGAGATCCGCTCGTGCTTTGCCATGACCGAGCCGGAGGTGGCCTCGTCGGACGCCACCAACATCCGCACCGAGATCCGCCGCGAGGGCGATGAATACGTGATCAACGGTCGCAAATGGTGGACCTCCGGGGCCATGGACCCGCGCTGCAAGATCGCCATCGTCATGGGCAAGACCGACCCGAACGCGCCCAAGCACCAGCAGCAATCGATGGTTCTGGTGCCGATGGACACGCCCGGCGTGACAGTGGTCCGGCCGCTCACGGTCTTCGGCTATGACGACGCGCCGCACGGCCACGCGGAGGTGGTCTTCGACAACGTGCGCGTTCCAGCATCGAACATCCTGCTCGGCGAAGGTCGTGGCTTCGAGATCGCTCAAGGGCGACTGGGACCTGGCCGCATCCATCACTGCATGCGCTCCATCGGCTTGGCCGAGCGTGCGCTGGAGACCATGTGCAAGCGGGCCTTGTCGCGCAACACGTTCGGCAGGGCCGTTGCCGACCATGGCGTGACGCGCCACTGGATCGCCGAGTCGCGCATGGAGATCGACCAGGCGCGCCTGCTGACGCTCCAGGCCGCACGCATGATGGACGAGGTCGGCAACAAGGCGGCCCGCGCCGAGATCGCCATGATCAAGGTTGCGGCTCCGGCGGCGGCCTTGAAGGTCGTGGACCGGGCCATCCAGCTTCATGGCGGCGGCGGCGTCAGCCAGGATTTCCACCTGGCCTATGCCTATGCCCGTGCCCGCGTGCTCAGGCTCGTCGATGGCCCGGATGAAGTCCATCGCGAGACTGTCGCCAAGATCGAACTTGCGAAATACAGGCCGACTGACCGGCCGCACAATGCAGGGCCCGCCGCATGACCAACCCCTTCGACCTTTCCGGAAAGGTGGCCATCGTCACCGGCTCGAGCCGCGGCATCGGGCGCTCCATCGCGGAAACCATGGCCTCGCTCGGCGCCAGGGTCGTGGTATCGAGCCGCAAGATCGAAGCCTGCGAGCCGGTGGTGAACGGCATCCGGGCAAAAGGCGGCGAAGCCATCGCCATTCCCTGTAACATCTCACGCAAAGCGGAAGTCGAAGCGCTCGTCGCCGGCACACGGGAGCGTCTCGGGCCGATTGACATCCTGGTCTGCAACGCCGCCGTCAATCCGGTCTACGGCCCCATGAGCAGCCTCAGCGATGAGGTCTTCGACAAGATCATGGGCGCAAACGTGAAGAGCAATCTCTGGCTCTGCAACCTCGTCATTCCGGAGATGGCCGAGCGGGGCGGCGGCGCTGTCGTCATCGTCTCGTCCATCGCGGGTCTGCGCGGGACAGGCGTGATCGGCGGCTACGGTATATCCAAAGCGGCGGACTTTGCGCTGGCCCGCAATCTCGCGGTGGAGTGGGGCCCGAAGAACGTGCGCATCAACTGCATCGCGCCGGGCCTGGTCAAAACCGATTTCGCGCGGGCGCTGTGGGAGGACGAGCAGGCCTTGGAGCAGCGCAACAGCCAGACGCCCCTGCGCCGGATCGGCACGCCGGACGAGATCGGCCCCGTGGCTGCCTTCCTGGCCTCCCCGGCCTCGAGCTTCATGACAGGCCAGACCGTGGTCGTGGATGGCGGGGTCACGATTGCATGATGGGGTTGGAACAGGAGGGGCGCCTTCCCGTTCCACTCCTGACTTCACCAGCGATCTGAGCTTATGGGAAACCTGCTTCGCATTCTTCTTGCCATCCTCCTGCCGCCTGTCGGCGTGTTCTTCACCGTGGGTTTGGGCGGTCAGTTCTGGCTCAACATTCTGCTGACGATCCTGGGCTACATCCCTGGCATCGTCCACGCAGTCTGGATCATAGCGCGGCGGAACCCTCAGCCCTATCGGTGAAGACTTCACCGGTCCTGGTGCTCAAGCGCACATTGCAGAAGCTGTCGTCCGAACGGAGTTCGGATTCGGCCGTTCCTCTCGTGCAGGCGGCGAGATCCTCCCGCCTCGACGAGAGCAGACCTCGATGACGATTTTCGATCCCATCTCCGGCCGTCAGATCACGATTGATCTTTCAGGAAAGAGATATCAGCAGGTTACCAGGCGGGAATGCCTCACCGAAGGAGAGCAAAAAGCTCATACAGGCCAAACATCGCGCGCAGGAGAAGAATCGAAAGCTTCTGACCTGCCGACTCATCACCCTCCCCGTAAGCCCCTCAGAGCATAAGCTTTTCAGAAAGACCGCTGACGGCCTGAACGTAAGAATCCTGATTGAAGTGTGAGGCAAGGCACCGCGGCGCGGCCGTGGATTGGAACTGCCTTGGTGAACGGACGTTACGTCGCGATCACCTAAGGAATTGAACCCATGAGAAAATTTGCTCTTCTGGCTGTCATCACCATCGGTTCTGGTCTTCTTGCCGGCACGCCTTCAATAGCTCAGCCGAGCATTCAGTTCGGCATTGGTCCCGATGGCCGTCCGCAGATTGGTGTTCGTGATCCTCAGCAGGAGGAGCGGGAACGGCGTGAACGGTGGCGCGAGCGCCGGGAAGCCGAGCGCGCCTATGAGCAGGGCCGGCGCGATGCCCGACATGATGAGCGACGCTATGGTGCCTATGAAGAGCGGTGCCGGAATGTCACGATCGTGGAAGAGGATCGCTGGGGCGGTTCCGTCACCCGGCGTGTTCGTCGCTGCGACTGACAGCATCCGAGCCCTCGCATGGAGGCTTGTCGTAGGCACGCGCGAGGGCTCCTCCATACCCGGCCAACCTATGCGCCAAGGTTAGGTTAAGGTTAACCCTATCGCCCTTAAGGTCGAGGCCCCACAGTGAAGGAGCCTCACGATGCGTATCCTCAAGAACTCGCTTGTCCTGCTTGTGTCGGCGTCCGTGCTTGGCCCGTTCTTCGTCATGTCAGCCTACGCCACGACGATTCTCGCAAACGCCTTCATCGGGAAGTAGTCTCTTCAACCAGACATGAATTGCCTGGACAATAACGGGCTCGCAATTTCCTGGCCGCTGACCACGGTGTCCGGGAGTGCTGACCATCAGTTTAAGAGAGATTGACCCATGCGCCCGACCTCTTGCTCCGAAGGAGTTGAGAAATGGCGCACCCGACACGATTCGAACGTGTGACCTTTGCCTTCGGAGGGCAACGCTCTATCCAGCTGAGCTACGGGTGCTTGAGGCGATGGGCCTGAACTTTCCCTACCCGATTACGGGCTTGAGGGCAACCTCTGGCGGAGTTCATCTGGGTCTTGATGTCGGATTCGGTCCTGCCGCTCAGCTAAAGGACAAGATGGTGGCAGGACCGAACCTCCAGTGAGCCACCTCAGAGGTCTAAGCCTCGCCGCCTGCGGCTCGGTGACGGGCAATATAGCCGATGGCCAGCACCAGGACGGCCCCGAGGACAGCGCTCGGAATTTCCGCCTTATGGCTCAACTCCTGGCCGAGGTGCTCAAGCAGCCAGGGATCGGAGATCAGCATCTCACCCGCGACCCAGCCCAGAAGGGCCGCACCGGCCCAGACCAGGAGGGGCAGGCGGTCCAGGAGCGCCATGATCAGGGCGGCGCCCGCGACGATGAGGGGGATCGAGATGGCCAGCCCAACGGCAAGCAGAACTGTTGAGTCCTGAGCGACCGCGGCAATCGCGAGAACGTTGTCGAGGCTCATGACCGCATCGGCGACCACGACGGTCCAGACCGCATGCCAGAGACGATCGGTTTCCTTCACTGATCCTTCGTCGTCATCGCCGCTCAGAAGCTTCACGGCTATCCAGAGCAGGAGCAAGCCGCCGATGATCTTCAGGAAGGGTGTTGCCAGGAGCGCTGCGACGAGGATCGTGAAGATGATGCGCAGGCCAACGGCAACGCCGGCCCCAAGAATCATGCCGATGCGGCGTTTGTCTTCCGGAAGGCCGCGGCAGGCCAATGCGATGACCACCGCATTGTCGCCGGACAGGATGATATTGATCCAGATGATACCGAGGAGTTTCAGAACGTGTGGGAGAAGGGCTTCCATGATGATGAACTTGTCAAAAGCTGCCGAGGCGAACAGGCGCTCAAGCCAGTTGCGGCTTAGCGACAGTCTCGGAAGGAATAAGGGCGCAAACTTGAAAGATGCGGAGCGGGTGAAAACGCCCGAGGGATACAGCCCCCGGATCTGCTCAGTTTGACAAGCTTGGCGGACCCGTTGCCTGCGGGGCTCCGGGATGGCCGGAAATATCAGCAACCCTTAAGACCCTGTGACGCCAATCTTGCCCGAGTCCGCCGTCCATTGATCGGCAGAACAAGCCCGAGGGAATGGCATCATCAACCCCACTCCCATCTTCGGAGGTGTCAGGGCATGCTGCATCGTCTGCCTCAGCTCCCTCAGATAGTGAGAGAACATGCGCGAGATCATCCAGAAGTGTGAAATCGGCTGCCCCCATGGCTGGAAGCCATGTGAAGAGAAGCAGGCCGAGTAGGGCCTGAACGAGAAAACGGTTGAGGCGCGAACGGGCCAATGCGGTATCCGTCTGATCCAGGTGATGTCTTGAACGGCATCCCACCTGTTGTTCTTCCTATAGGACCCGAATCTGAGGAGCAACTGAACAAATCCCTGCAGCTTGAAGGGCCGGATCATGGGATATCAATGTGAAGCCTTGTTGACCGGCGGCAGGATCATGCCGAGGTCAGCCTCGCTCATGAGCCGGAACTGTCCCGGTTCCAGATCCGCCGGGAGTTCCAAAGCGCCGATCCGGTTGCGGTGCAAGGCCGTGACGTGGTTGCCCAGGGCGGCGAACATGCGTCGGACCTGATGGTAGCGCCCCTCAGTCACCGTGACATGGGCGCTCGTCGGGGAAAGCACGTCCAGTTGCGCGGGCAGGAGCGGCTTGTCCTCCCCCTCCAGCATCAGGGTTCCCGAGGCGAAGATCTCGGCCTCATCCCCTTTCAGCATCCGGTCGAGGGTCACGTGGTAGCGCTTGGAGATGTTGGCGCGGGGCGAGATGATGCGGTGCAGGAGATTGCCGTCATCGGTCATCAGCAGCAGCCCCGATGACTCCTTGTCGAGACGCCCGACCGTCGAGAGGGCCGGGTCGCGCCGGCGCCAGCGCTCGGGCAGAAGGCCATAGACCAGGAGACCCGCCTCCTTGTGCGAGCAGGTAACCCCTAGCGGCTTGTGCAGCATCAGGATCAGACCCGGAGGCGGATCGAGAGGCTTGCCCTGAACCTTCATCCTCTCCGAGAGGTCGCGGGTGACGGCAATGCGCTGATCGGAATCCTCGATTACCTCCCCGTCCAGGGTCACAAGCCCGGCCCAGACAAGCTGCTGCACCTCGCGGCGCGAGCCGTAGCCGAGATTGGCCAGAAGCCGGTCGAGACGCAGGGTCGGTGTCTTGCTCATTTCAGCGCCTCGTAGATCTTGTATCCGCCGGCCTCCACCTTCAGGGTTACGCGCCGGAACAGCGGTTTCAGAACCCCTTCGTAGGGCAGATGCCGGTTGGCGACGAGCCACAGAACGCCTCCAGCCCGCAGAGCCTCGGCTGCCTGGCGGATGAAACTCTGGCCCAGGCTCTGGTCCTCGGCGCCGCCGTCGTGAAACGGCGGGTTCATGACCACGAAGTCGAGCCCTTTGAGCCCGGTGCCGTTTCTGACATCGGCCCAGCGCGGGTCACCGCGTGGATCGGTGATGTTGCGGGCGGCCATCTCGATGGCGCGGCGGTCGATATCGAGCATCGCCAGATGCTCCACCGTGGGAGAGGCCAGGATCGCGCGGGCGAGAACGCCGATGCCGCAGCCGAAATCCGCGCCCCGGCCGCTGAACACGGGCAGGTTCTGCTCCAGCAGCACGCTGCCGGGGTCGAGGCGGTTCCAGCTGAACACGCCGGGCCAGGTCCAGAATCCAAACCCCTCATCCAGACGCGGCCCGCCCTCGGCCAGCGCCTCGTCGATTCCCGTCGGTAGCGAGGGCCGCTCACAGATGCAGATGCGGTAATGCCGCCGGGAGGTCTCCGAGACCGCACAGCCGAAGCCTTTGAGTTCTTTGGCAATCCGCGAGCCGCCCTTGTCCTTGGGCGCGAGGATGGTCAGGACGCTGCCGGGAGCAAGCGCCCGCAGGGCCAGCGCGGTGGTGTAGCGCCGCTCCACGGTGCCGGGCGGCGCCAGCACGAGCATCTCGCTGAGCGAGCCCTCCGGCTGCTCTTCGAGCTTCGCAGAGCCTGCAAGCAAGGGCGAGAACTGAATGGCCCCGTCCGGCGTCTCAGCCAGTTCGGCCGGTGGCATCCCGTAGACGCCGCTTCGTGTCGTGTCGTGCAATCTGTTGGCCCATCGCTGAACGAGGGCTTCTAGTCCACCCCAGCCCACGGGGCAAACTCTGAGGCCATCAGTATTTCAGACGCAGCGCCCGAACCTCCTGCGTGCCGCCCGCGCATGTGATGCGAGCCCTGGGGCAAGAGGAGACGTAGACTGGGGTCGGGCAGTAGGTCTGCATGAAGCTCTCGTCGATGGCGCAGGTGACATGCACACGATAGCCGCGCAGCGGAACACCCGGCACGTCATGGAGCACCGAATAGCCGAGCCCCTGGTCGGCGAGCCGAGCGATGGCGCGCGTGGTCGGGACCTGGCTTGATCTGACCCCGACAATCGTCGTCACGTCCGCCGCCAAGGCCGCCGATCCCAAGAGACCTGTGGCGACTACCGTTCCCACCAAAAGCTGCTTCATGCTGTGCCTCACTGCCTTGCCGCCCTGCCGTCCTGCTCATGCCGGCAGAGGAGGGTTCGTGCAGGATAAATGCAAAGCTCAGCTTCGGGATCCACGCTGCACAAAGGATTAACCACGCCTTGAGCGACCTGGGGCCTCCCCTGCGGTTTTAAGTAACCGGTAGGATTTTTGGCCCGATAAACACCGCCCGACACGACGTGAACTGACCAGGATCCCATGCACCACATCCATCTTGCTGAGGGTATGCGGCTTCGTTTTCCGGCGCGCAGCGCCGATTTCGACCAGGGGGTCGAGATCGGCATCGTGGCGGCGCTGATGAGCCAGGATCTGACGGAGTTCACCCGCAAGATCTCCCGTGAGAATCTGGGACAGGTGCGTGCTCTGGTGGAACAGTTCGGCTACCGGCTCGTCGAGGGTTCCGAGGATGGGGATTTCGTCGAGATCAACTTCCTCAGCCGGACAGCGCGCCCGCGCCTGCGGGTCGTCCATTCTGGAGCCTGAGGAATCGTCCCGTCCCCGGTCAGGCCGGGAACTTCTTCTCCAGGGCACGCACGCGCTCGCGATAGGCTGTATAGAGGCCGCTGAGCGCAATGATTCCGGCCCCGGTGATCGTCCAGGCATCGGGAACCGACCCGAAGACCAGATAGCCCAGGCTGCCGGCCCAGATGAGCTGGACATAGGAGAACGGCGCAATCATCGATGCATTGCCGTGCCTGTAGGCAAGCACGATGAACCAGTGCCCGATGGCGAACAGCACGCCCATGCTCAGGCCGAGACCGATCTCCGTCGCATCCGGCGTCACCCAGTTGAACGGCAGAAGCGCACTCAGCACCACGGTGCCGACCAGGGCTGAGTAGGCCAGCGTCGTGAAGGCATGATCGCCGACGATCTTGCGGGTCACGACAGCCCCCACCGCCCAGCTCGACGCGGCCATCATCGGCAGGAGAGCCGCGAACTGGAAGGCTCCCGTTCCAGGCCGGACGACGATCATGACTCCGATGAAGCCGACTGCCGCCGCGCTCCAGCGCCGCCAGCCCACTGTCTCGCCGAGGAAGAGAACCGACAGGGCCATGATCAGGATCGGCGAGACGAAGAAGATCGCCGTGGCATCGGCCACGGGCAAATAGGGCAGGCTTTCGATGAACAGGAGCGATGATCCCACCATGCCCAGCCCCCTGAGCACCTGCAGCTTCGGACGCCGGGAGCGCAGGAGCGCGGGTCCTCCCTTCAGGAGCATGACCGGAATGATCACGAGCGCGAAGGTCGCATAGCGCATCCACGCCACCTCCGGCGGCGGCAGGGTGGAGGTCAGTTGCTTGGTGATCACGTCCGCAATGGAGAACACGACGGTGGATGCGATCAGGAACAGGATGCCCCGCAAAGGAGAGGGAGCCGCATTCGTCCGGGCAACGGGATCGGAATTCATGAAGCGCTCAAAAAAGAGGCTCGCGCGGGATCGCGACGAGCCTGAGGATCTCAAGTTTGGAGGATAATCGATCTGTATCAACTACGGTTTTCGGCGGCGGAGAAGTGCAAACTCGACACAGACAGCATGCTTTCAGCGAATGGATGATGTGGTAGACACACATGCACTTGCGCCAAGAGCATAGGACCGCTGAAGTTCAGGGCTCCTGAGCCTCATCAAAGATGCCTCGCCAGTGCAGAAAGCGCGGGAAGACCAGATGATCGATCATCCGCTGAAAACCCCGAGCCGCCTGATGAGCGGAACTCCCGCGTTTCGCCGGCTGAATCTCGCGCTGTTCGCGTCCGGCTTCTCGACCTTTGCCATTCTCTACTGCGTCCAGCCTCTGCTGCCGGAATTTTCGCGCGAGTTCCATGTGAGCGCAGCCGCAAGCAGCCTGTCGCTGTCGCTCTCCACCGGTTTTCTCGCCGTGGCCATGCTGGTGGCCGGCTCCCTGTCGGAGGTGTGGGGACGCAAGCCGATCATGGTGGCCTCGCTCCTGCTCTCGGCCCTCCTGGCCATCCTGTCCGCCCTCGCGCCCAACTGGACCAGCCTGCTGGTGGCCCGCATGCTGATCGGCATCACCTTGAGCGGCCTGCCGGCCGTGGCGATGGCCTATGTGAGCGAAGAGGTCGATCCGAAATCCATCGGCCTCGCCATGGGTCTGTTCATCGGCGGCAATGCGGTGGGCGGCATGTCCGGGCGGATCATCGGCGGCGTACTCACCGATCTCGGTTCCTGGCGGCTGGCCATCGGTCTCATCGGTGTCATCGGCTTGGCTTCGGCCTTCGCCGCCTGGCGAAGCCTGCCCGCTTCCGCCCATTTCCAGCCGCGCCAAGCCCGTCCACTGGACCTGCTGCGCTCCATGGGCGAGCACCTGCGGGATCCGGGCCTGCGCGCTCTGTTCGCCGAGGCATTCCTGCTCATGGGCGGCTTCGTGACGCTCTACAATTATCTGGGATACCGCCTGACGGAACCGCCCTATTCCCTGAGCCAGAGCGCCATCGGAGCCATCTTTGCGGCCTATCTCATCGGCACCTGGAGCTCCGCCTGGATTGGAGGCTTGGCCGACCGTCTCGGTCGCAAGCGGGTGCTCTGGGTCATGATCGTGATCATGCTGGCTGGCGTAGCGCTGACGCTCTTCGACCATCTCGTGCTCATCACCGCAGGGATCGTGGCCGTGACTTTCGGCTTCTTCGGCGGTCATTCGATTGCCAGCAGCTGGGTCGGCAGCAGGGCCGTGAGTGCAAAGGCGCAGGCTTCGGCCCTTTATCTGTTCTGCTACTATCTCGGCTCCAGCTCCATCGGCACCATCGGAGGCTTGTTCTGGGCTCGTGCGGGATGGCCAGGCGTTGCCGGTCTCGTCGCCATCCTGCTCCTCGCAGCTCTTTCCCTCGCCCTATGGCTGACGACTCTGCCGTCCACCCACACGGACCAAGACTCAGCTGCTTCCTAGCATTGGGTCCAGATCATACTTTCTCATGATTTTCGAATGTTTTTAAGGCTATATCTACAATTTGTTACAACATACATATATAAGATATGATATGAGCCTGCATGGCCTGAGGCTATATCAATCGATCCTCTACCATGTAGAACGTCTTATTGTTGCCCCATTAGCCTCCATTTTGCACGCCCAACACAACGAACAAGGGAATGCATCGTGGATCAACGCAAGGCAACGCTCACACTCGCTAGTTTGTTCATTGCCGGGTCGGCTTTCATCTCTGCCTCCGTGGCACAGGCTGAACCCGCAAATACCTCCGAGAAGATCATTCAGAGCGGCCCCGCCTCCTGGTATGGCCCCGGCTTTCACGGACGCAAGACGGCGAGCGGCGAAACCTTCAACACCAACGAATTGACCGCCGCCCACCGGACCCTGCCCTTCGGCACGAAGGTGAAGGTGGTGAATAAGAAGACTGGCAAGTCAGTGGTGGTACGTATCAATGATCGTGGTCCTTATGCCCATGGCCGCGTCATCGATCTCTCGAAAGCCTCCGCGCAGGCGATCGGGATCTCAGGCGTGGGGTCCGTCACCCTCGCTCAGCTCTGACCGAGCGTTTTTCAGCCAAGTTCATTTCATCACCTATTGATTGCCGTCCATCCTGGCCGGAGCTTCCGGCCAGGATATTCATGGAACCGGGATGCCTTTCACCCGCTTTTCCCCAGTCACCTTTTCTGAGAAGAGGCCTTTGGAAACGCATGCAGATCGGCTGGCCGCTCGCAACGAAATCCGCTCTCCTGACCCTGCTGATGATCGCGGGCCCCATGGCCGTTGCGCAGACGGGACGCTCCTGGGTCGACCCTCCCGCCGAGGGCGCGACGACGCCGTCCCAGGCGCCTGATGCTGTCAGGCCGGCTCCTCCCGCGTCTCCGCCGCCACAGGCCGCTTCGCCACCGCCAGCGCCCGCAACACCGCCGGCCCAATCGGCTCAGCCGCAGACGCCCATCGTCCGACCAGAAGCGCCGGCGACCCGCCAGGCGCAGCAGCCCGAAGCCGCTCCACCGGCCGCGACCCCGCCGCCTGCGGCAACCGCTCAGCCGAAGCAGGATCCCGCCGGCGAGAAGCGGGAGGCGCGGGCTGCCACCGCCAAACGCTTCACGGTCGATTATCTGAGTTCATGGTCGGCTCCTAACGACGCCGCTCTCGAATCGACTGCGGCCTTCTATGCGCCGCGTGTGCTCTTTCACGGGCGCGAGGTGTCGATGAAGCGGCTTTTCGATGAGAAGCGCCGCTTCGTGAAGCGCTGGCCGGAACGGGATTACCGTCCGCGCGAGGATGGGATTGGCACCGTGTGCAATCCGGCAGGCGAGATCTGCACGGTCCATGCGGTGTTCGACTACACGGCGTCTCATCCCCGGCGCCGGCGGGTTTCGCAGGGTACGGGCGCCCTGCAGCTCGTTGTCCACTTCATCGGCGACAGGCCCGTCATCGTCGCAGAACACAGCACGCTGCTCGGTCAGGAGCGCAAGCGAAATCTTGCCCTGGAGGGTGCATCACATGAATGACGAAACCACCACTCTCGGTCCGTCTACGGATCCCCGCCGCAACTGGAACCGGATGCGAGAAGAAATGCGCGATACCATCCGCGCGGAACTCGACAAGATCAATCCGACCGACGATGCAAGACGTGCACTCGAACTGATCATCGAATCCTCTGTGCGTCCCTCGGAGGTTGATGGCGAACTGAAGCTCACCATCATCGACCAGGACGGCAAGCCCCGCACGGTCGACCGGAATGAGCAGCAGAGGGAGTTCACGCTTCAGGATCTCCTGGAAGAATTGCGCGGCCGGTATGGAGTGCTGTTCAGGTCGGTAAAGTCGGACGCAACCCCCGGCCTGCCGTCGGGTCAACATCCCGAAAAGCGTGAGAAGCCGCAGCGGGACTGGCTCAAGCTGGAAGCTGAAGCGCAGCCGCCCGAGGTTGAAGCGTCGCCGTCATCGGCGGAACCTGCTCCCCTTCAAAACCCTCCGGTTGGGACGCCGCGCATTCACGAATGGTCCCGCGACCGGTTCAGCAGCCTGAGGAGCTCTCTGGCGCCAACGCTCGGCTCGAAAAATGAACCTGCAGACCAAGCTGCTCCTGTAGCAGCCGAACATGAGCGGGCCGTGTTCGGTGGAATACGGACAGGCTCCTGGGCTCGCCCAGGCGTCGCCGTGGGGGTCGTTGCGCTCCTGGCACTCCTCGGTGTCGGCGCCTTCCTGTTTCAGGGCGACGATGCACCCGCTCCTCAAGCCAGCGCGGCAGCGCCGGCTGCGGCCAGCACTGAAACAGCCAGTACTCTCCAGGATCCTGAACCGTCGACGACGGGTTCGACAGCGTCGTCCGCATCGCTTCGCGGCGTTCCGGACGTGATCGACACGGCCACCCTGTCCCTGCAGGGCGAAGTGGTGCGTCTGTTCGGCGTCGAATGGGCTCCGGGCGGCGGCAAGCCGGAGGACCTGACCCGCTATCTCAACGGCCGCGAGGTCGCCTGCGAGCCGGCCGGTTCAAACGATGTCTACCGGTGCCAGGTCGGCAATCAGGATCTGTCGCGCGTCGTGCTGTTCAATGGCGGCGGACGGCCTACCGACGATGCGACACCGGAACTCAAGGCCGCGGCCGACAAGGCCCGCGAGGCCAAGATCGGCGTCTGGGGCAAGCAGCAGCCATGAAAAAGCGGCCCCGGTCATGCGGGGCCGCTTATCCTTCATGGCACGGCATCTCAGGCGCGCGCTGGAACCGGAGCAGGGATCTCGATCTCGATCTCAAGGGTCGAGATGTCGGAGTCGCGGTTCATCTTCACCTGAACGTTGTCCTGCTCCACCATCACGTGGCGGCGGACGACGGCCAGGATCTCCTCCCGCAGTTGGGCGACGAGGTCGGGCTTGCCCCCGACGATGCCGCGCTCATGCGCCAGCAGGATCTGCAGGCGCTCGCGCGCGACGGGCGCGGATGTGCGCCGGTTGAAGAAACTCAAAAGGCTCATGCAGCCCTCCGTCCGAACAATTTGCCGAACAGCCCCTTCTTATCGGTCGGGATCGTGAGTTCGACGGTTTCGCCCTTGAGCCGGCGCGCGGCATCGAAATAGGCACGACCCGGCGCGCTCGCAGGATTGTTGAGGGTGACAGGCGAGCCCATGTTCGAAGCCTTCAGCACCTCTTCGCTCTCGGGGATGATGCCGATCAGCGGGATGGAGAGGATCTCCAGCACGTCGTCCACTTTCAGCATCTCGCCGCGCTCGGCGCGCGCGGGGTCGTAGCGGGTGAGCAGCAGGTGCTTCTCGATGCGGTCGCCCTTCTCGGCCTTCTCGGTCTTGGAATCGAGGAGGCCGATGATGCGGTCGGAGTCGCGAACCGAGGACACTTCCGGGTTCGTCACGACCACGGCAACATCCGCGTGGCGCATGGCCATCGTGGCGCCGCGCTCGATTCCCGCCGGGCTGTCGCAGATGATCCAGTCGAACTTTTCGCGCAGCTCGTTGAGCACCTTGGCCACGCCCTCTTCCGTCAGCGCGTCCTTGTCGCGCGTCTGAGAAGCGGGAAGCAGCGACAGGTTCTCCAGCCGCTTGTCGCGGATGAGCGCCTGATTGAGCTTCGCATCGCCCTGCACCACGTTGATGAGATCGAACACCACGCGGCGCTCGGCGCCCATCACGAGATCCAGATTGCGCAGGCCGACGTCGAAGTCGATGACGACGACCTTGTCGCCGCCATGCGCCAGCGCCGCGCCCAGAGCTGCCGAAGACGTTGTCTTGCCAACGCCACCCTTGCCGGAAGTTACGACCAAGACTTTGGCCATTGTCGTCTCTCTTTCTCTCAATCCATTGTTTTCAGGATGATGGAATCGCCATCCAGGTTCACTTGCACGGGCTGACCGAGGAATTTGCCCCCCAGATCGTCAGCGGTCTTGTAGAGCCCATCGATCGCAATCAGTTCGGCTTCGAACTTGCGGCAGAAGATGCGGGCCTTAGCATTGCCGGTGCATCCGGCAATCGCCCGGCCGCGCAGGGAGCCGTAAACATGGATCGAACCGCCCGCGACGATCTCGGAACCCGAGGCGACGGAGCCCAGAACCGTCACGTCGCCCTCGGGATGCAGGATCGACTGGCCCGAGCGCACCGAGCCCTCGATGAGAAGCGACTTTTCCGGCACGGGCGCATCGGCGAAGGGCGAGCCTGCTGCGGCGACGGCGGCGTTCGCCGCATCCGGCACGTCGATGTCGCCTGCGGGCTTACCGCCGCTGATCTGCGGCGGCATGTCGGCATCGACGTTCTCGGGCGCGGCGCCCTCGAGCCCGATGACGCGGATGTTGCGCATCTTGAAGGCCGCCAGCAGAAACTTCAGCTCGGACTTCGACGGCTTCAGGGACGATACGTCGGCAATGATGGGACGCCCGGTGAAAAATCCGGGGGAGCGCTCGGAGACGGCATCGAGATCCTCGAGCCAGTCCCTCAGCGGCACTTCCGGCGCGAGGACCAGGGCCATGAAGGACCTGCCGCGGAAGCGAAGAGACGGACGATTTCGAACGGCAATGGTCACGGGAGTTCAGATTCCTTTAATGCCCTATGATTTCGACCGTTTATGGTTAACGGACGGTTAAAGGAGGCACCGGGCGCTCATAAAATTCTTAATGTCGCGGCCGATCCGGTGAGAAGGCCCTGTTGCCCGAACGAGGGTGAGCGATAAGAAATTCAGCTTTCACAAGGAATATAAAGATAAAACCTATCACTTTCTGATTATTCTCTATCCCTTCATGAGTACTGATCTGGACGCAAAGCACGATTGACCATGCGTTTCACAAGCATACGATGGCCGTTCTTTCGTTTCGTTTTTTCACTGTTGCAATTTCATCTTACTCATAAACGCTGAAGAACGACACGATCGGATCGACAAGCAGCCATAAGGCTCCTCCGGGGAGGACAAGAATGTCGGGTCGGGTTTCGGTTTTCACTTCCATATCCCGTTGTTTCGGATCATCCATTGCTCAAACGGCCGCCGTCGCGGCCTTTCTCGTGTCCGGTCTGACCGTCGCATCGGCTCAGACTGCGCCGGCCTTCAACCCGTCCCGTGCGAATGCAGGCACGCTCGGTGTCATCTCCGGCGGTGCGGACGGCACCTACATCCGCATCGCGGCGGATCTCGCCAATGTGCTTGATGGCGAGGATCTGCGCGTGCTGCCGATGATCGGCCGCGGCTCGCTGCAGAACCTTCGCGACATCATGTTCCTGCGCGGTGTCGACATCGGCATCGTGCAGATGGATGCCCGCGAACAGCTCAAAGCCGAGAAGCTTCAGGACAGCGCAGTCCGGCGCCTGCGGTTCATCACCCGCCTCTACAATGAGGAGGTCCATATCATCGCCAGCCGGCAGATCACGGATATCCGGCAGCTCGATGGCCAGAAGGTCAATATCGACAAGGCCGGCAGCGGCACCAACCTGACCTCGCGCCTGATCTTCGAGAAGCTTGGGATCAAGCCCGAGGTCACGACGTTTGATCAGGCATCCTCCTATGCGAAGCTCAAGTCCGGCGAGATCCAGGCCGCCGTCTATGTGGCCGGACGGCCGGTGCGCGCCATTGCGGAGTTCCAGACCGAGGGACGCTTCCATCTTCTGCCGATACCGTTCGAGGGCGAGATTGCCGAGAGCTACTTCCCGGCGCGGTTTGCAAATGCCGACTATCCCCAGCTTGTCGATGCGGAGAAGCCTGTTGAGACCCTGGCCGTCGGCAGCCTGCTCGCCGTGTTCAACTGGCCTGAGAATTCCGACCGCTACAACCGCGTAAAGCGCTTCGTGGACGCGTTCTTCTCCCGGTTCGACGAGTTCCTGCAGCCCGGCCGGCATCCGAAATGGAAGGAGGTCAATCTTGCGGCCGACGTGCCCGGTTGGGAGCGCGTCAAGCCGGCGCAGGATTGGCTGGATCGCGCGACCGCCGCTCGCACGTCCTCACCCCAGGTTCAGAGCTTCGAGTTCTTCATGAACAACCGGGGGCTCAACGTCTCGCCCCAGGAACGTGAAGCTCTGTTCCGGGAGTTCTTGGCCTGGCAGGGCGACCGGGAGAAGGCTCTCCGGAAGGTGAACCGGCAGGACTGACGCGCCACGCAGGACCCAAAGCCGAAGGCTGCTCCTCAAGCCTTCGGCGATAACAACAGGAGGTCCGACATGATTGGGTACACCGCATCTGGATCAAGACATTTCATCGCTGAATTGCTGACCACGACATTCCTTGGCCTCACGCTTCTCGGTCCTGCATTCGCTCAGGGTTCTCCCCGCATCGACCCCGCTGCGGGGGCGGTGGGCAGTCCCCTCGGCAGCGCCCTCACCCAG
The DNA here is from genome assembly GCF_014191055.1 of Microvirga lupini. Lineage (GTDB taxonomy): Bacteria > Pseudomonadota > Alphaproteobacteria > Rhizobiales > Beijerinckiaceae > Microvirga > Microvirga lupini_A. Next base: position 157,556 of record NZ_JACHWB010000004.1, on the reverse strand, counting down.
AAGGATCTTCAGAATCTGCTTCCGCTGCTGCTGACCTCGGCGGATCGGCGTCAGCTTGCGGCCGATCTCGAAGCCTCAATTCGCAAGGGTGATGTGAAAGCGGCGGAGACAAGCCTCAACAAAGCGATCGAGGTCGGCACTCTTGCCATCGTGCTCTCCGACCACCTGAACAATCCGGACCTGCTCAAGGCGTTGCAGGATCTCAACGTTCAAGCCCCGGCCCAGCCGTCATTCCTGACGCGATCCCCTGCGGCGGACCAGCCGGGAGCCTGCACCGCAATCGCAGACACCAGCGCCGCCAATCTGGCCGAACTCCAAGACGCTCTCGAGCGGGAGCGATCTTACGGCGGCATGACCTCACAGACTTTGGCAGCCCTGATGCAGGAGCACAAAGCCCTTGTGGCTCGCGTGGAGTCGGATACCGCCTCTCAGAACGTCAGGTCGGTCGAAATGCAGCAGGCCCTGCAACAGGAGCAGGAGCGTAGCGAAACGCTGAAGCAGGAGCTGCAAAGGCTCCAGGAGGAGTATCGCACCCTTCAGGCTGCGAAGGAGCAAGCGCCCACCCCGGCGGACATCGCCGCATCGGAGGAGCGCCTCCGGCAGGAACGCGAGCGGATCGATCGGACCGAGCGCCAGCTCGCCGGCGCTCAGAAGGATCTGCGCGAGTTGCAGGTTCTCAAGGAAGAGATCTTGGCGTCGGCGGCCTCCAGGACGGCCGAGCTGGAGCAGGCTCTGGCGCGTGCTCAAACTCGAGGCGATGTGCTGACGCAGGAACTGGCTGCAGCCAGCGATGAACTGCAAGCTTTCAAAGAGCCCCGGCAGCCGGGTCCGGCTCCTGTGATGTTCCGGCTCGCCGCAACCGGTGCGGAGCCCCCACTGGGCTCGCCTCAGCCCGAGGCCGTTCCGGCTCCCGCGGCCCAAGCGGGTCCACAGCCACCCCAAACTGCGCCGGCCGAGCAGGACGTCACGCCCGCCCTGCCCGTCAAAGCTTACGCTCCGGTGGTCGTCGCGGCCTTGCCGGACAGCATCCAGCCGCTGCCTCTCATGAATGGGCCGTCGCTCAGAAGCGAAACCCCGGCAGCCCCTGAAGCTGCGAAACCCGACGATCGTCTCGTCGCCCGCGCTGAGGAACTGTTGCGCAAGGGCGATGTGAGCGGCGCGCGTCTCCTTCTTGAGCGCGCGCTCGCGAGCGGCCATGCCCGAGCGGCCTTCCTGCTGGCAGAAAGCTTCGATCCCAACATGCTCTCAAAGATCGGGGCATTGGGTATGAAGGGTGACGCAGCCAAAGCACGGGAGTTCTACACGCAGGCGAAGACCTTAGGCATGGCTCAGGCTCGGGAACGGTTGGAAGCTTTGCGATAGCTGAGAAAGTGAGGGGCTTTAGAACGGCACCCACTCGCCGCCCTCGGTGAGCGAATCCACGGCTCGCTCAAGGGCGGTGCCGGCATCAAGCAGTTGCTGCGCCGTCTGCTGGATCTGCAAGGGCGGGCCCGGCAGGCCGGCCACATGCTCCGTCAGGTCCCTGACCCGCTCGATCAGGTCGATGAGCTCGGCCGCGAGCGCAGCCCTCTCCTCTGCCTCCGCGGCAGCGGACCGGCCCGGCTTCAGACGGGGGGCGAGAGGGATCACGTTCGACATGGGTTGAAAATCTTCTTTTGTTCTGCCCAGGGCAATGGACTGCCCCTGCGTGATCCACAGCAAACCGCAGCCATACGGCCAGCCAAGCTGGCTGGCGAGCCCTTTTTTCCTGAACCGTCGATCTTCCGGAAGCTTCTGACCTTCGCCTTGACTCCATTATTTTGGAAATGCATTCTAGTTTAATGGATAGCCCCCTAGATATCGGCACCCACCTTGCCGCTCGTCTTCGCGACCTTCGGGTTCGAGCGGGGTTGACGCTGGACGGCTTGGCCGAGCGCACCGGCGTCAGCCGCTCGATGATTTCCCTGATTGAGCGCGGCGAAAGCAGCCCGACGGCGGCCGTTCTCGACAAGCTCGCGGCAGGGCTCGGCGTAACCCTGGCCTCCCTGTTCGCCGCGCAGGAAAGCGCAGCCGCCTCTCCCCTGTCGCGACGCGAGGATCAGCGCGTGTGGCGCGACCCGGAGAGCGGCTACACCCGGCGCAACCTGTCCGCTCCGGGCTTCCCCTCTCTCGTCGAACTGGTGGAAGTGGTGCTCCCGGCCGGTGCACGGGTGGCCTACGATACGGGATCCCGGGCAGCGACCGTTCATCAGCAGATCTGGATCATCGAGGGCTCTATCATGCTCGCGCTGGGCGAGGATACCTTCCGTCTCGGCACCGGCGACTGCCTCTCCATGCGCCTCGACCGGCCAACTGTTTTTAGCAATCCGACCGAAAATCCTGCCCGCTACGTCGTGGCGTTGGCCACCGATCCGCGCGCCGGTCTCAGCTGAACCCATGAGAGCCTCCCAATGATAGAATCCGTTACCACCCGCCCACTCAGCCCGCAGGAAGCCCGCGAGCAGATCGGCGCCCTGTCGGCCGTGCTGATCGACTGCGTCGAAGGCGGCGCCTCCGTCAGCTTCATGTCACCTCTGACGCAGGAGAGAGCCGATGCCTTCTGGCAGGGTGTGGCTGAGGCTGTCGCGGCCGGGGAGCGGATCCTGCTCGTCGCCCAGGATCCGTCCAGCGGCATGATCGTCGGCACTGTTCAGGTGATCCTCAAGCAGCCTGAGAACCAGCCTCACCGGGCCGACATCGCCAAGATGCTCGTTCACAGCCGGGCCCGGCGGCAGGGTGTCGGCGCGGCGCTTATGCGGGCGGCCGAAGAGGCAGCCGCGAAGGCGGGCAAGACCGTGCTCGTGCTCGACACGGTGACCGGTGGGGATGCGGAGCGCCTGTATGAGCGGGTCGGCTGGGTGAAGTCGGGAATCATCCCGAACTATGCCCTCTGGCCCAAGGGCGGGTTCTGCGACACGACCGTGTTCTACAAGCAGATTTCGGCCGTCTGACCAAGGTTCGGCGACGGCCATGATTGCGCTCGCCGGGCGTCCGGCCTATGGCTGACATCTCGAACCATCCTACCCTGCCGAATTCACCACCAGACTGATCATCATGGAATTGTCCACTGCGGCGCTCTTGGCCGCCTCGGGCCTTGCGGCCGGCCTCGTCAACGCCATTGCGGGCGGCGGCACCTTCTTCACCTTCTCGGCCCTCGTTGCCGCCGGTCTTCCGCCGGTCGTGGCCAATGCCACCAGCGCCGTGGCCGTCACGCCGGCGAACCTGGCGAGCGCATGGGCCTACCGCCGGGAACTCGCGGCCAATGCCCGGCGCTTCGCGGCGCTCGGGATCGTCAGCCTCATCGGCGGCCTGGGCGGCGCCTATATCCTCACCGTCACCAACAACGATGCCTTCCGGCAGCTCGTGCCGTGGCTGCTGCTGTTCGCGACCCTGCTCTTTGCCGCGAGCCCGAAGATCGTCGCGTTGGCGCGTGCCATCGGCAAGCATGAAGGCCATCATCCCTCCACCAGGGCCTGGGCTGCCGGTCTCGCGTTCCAGACGGGCGTCGCCATTTATGGCGGCTTCTTCGGCGCAGGCATGGGCATCGTCATGCTGGCCGCGCTCGCCATCACCGAGGGCGACGACTTCCATCTGATCAATTCGGCCAAGCATCTCTGTTCCACGCTGATCCAGCTCGTCGCCGTCGTGCTGTTCGTCGTTGCGGGTCTCGTGAGCTGGCCGGAGACGATCATCGTGGGCGCAGCCTCCGTGATCGGCGGCTATCTCGGCGTGGTCTTCGGCCGCCGTCTGCCGGCGAGCATCATCCGCTGGCTCGTGATTGCGGTCGGTGCCGCACTGACACTGTATTTCTTTATCCGCTGAATTCGATAACCATATTCGAAAGAGTGCGATCTCAAGCGGCTTTTTGCCGGCTGCTGCCCGATTCACGCCACAACCATGCTCCTTCCTGCACGTCTCGATTCTGAGTTGTCGCAAAAAGGAAATGACCGTGGCCGAATCCCCAAACATGTCAGGACTCGACGGAACGCAATCGGTGAGCGCCCTCGGCCTGCGGTGGGCTGCCTTGCGCGGCATGCTGAACTCGCCGCTGATCATGGTCGAGGAACAGCGGCCGTTGCGGGATGAGCTGCTGCGCGAATTGTCCACCATCGAGCAGGATTTCAGCGATCTGCCGTCGCGCAACACGATGGAGGTCTCGGCGAAGCTCGATATCGCGAAGTCGGCTCTGCGCGAGCGCATCCAGAATGGAGAAACCTGGCTGGTCGATCTGATCGACAGCATCCAGGCCGATCTGCATTCGCTTCATGCCAAGGCGCCAACAGCGGCAACCCCTTCGACGAGCCGCTCCCCCGCCAATCTGAGCCGCCCTCAGCAGCAGCGCTCCGACGAGACGGCCAACGTATCTTCGACTCCTGAGACGGCGACGTCGTCCGCAGCCTGATGAAGACACGCCGCGCCTGACCCTCAGGCGCGGCGCATGAATTCGGGCACGCAACGTTGCTGCGCTACACCAGCCCAGGATCGATCGTGCTCTTCGTCTCGAGCCATGCGGGAACGGGCAGATTTTTCGCGCGCAGAAATTCCGGATTGAAGAGCTTCGATTGGTAGCGCGTGCCATAGTCGCAGAGCACGGTGACGATGGTATGCCCGGGTCCAAGCTGCTTCGCGAGTCGGATCGCACCCGCAACATTGATGCCTGACGATCCGCCGAGGCAGAGCCCCTCGTGCTCCAAGAGATCGAAGATGATCGGCAGCGCCTCCTCGTCTGGGATCTGGAACGCGACATCGATGGGGGCGCCTTCGAGATTGGCGGTGATGCGGCCCTGGCCAATCCCTTCCGTAATCGACGTGCCGGTCGCCTTGAGTTCGCCCGTCTGAACCAAGCTGGCGATAGCGGAACCCATGGGGTCCGCGAGCGCAATCGTGATCTTCGAGTTGCGCTCCTTCAGCGCCATGCCGACGCCGGCGAGCGTACCGCCGGTGCCGACCGCGCTGACGAAGCCATCGACTCTGCCGTCGGTCTGCGCCCAGATCTCCGGTCCTGTCGTTTCGATATGCGCCTGCCGGTTCGCCACGTTGTCGAACTGATTGGCCCAGATCGCGCCGTTAGGCTCTTCTTTCGCTAGGCGCTCCGCCAGGCGTCCTGAAACCTTCACGTAGTTGTTGGGATTGGCGTACGGCACCGCCGGCACCTCGATCAGCTCGGCGCCGGCAAGCCGCAGCATGTCCTTCTTCTCCTGGCTCTGGGTTTCCGGAATCACGATCACGGTCCTGAAGCCCATCGCATTGGCGACGAGGGCCAGGCCGATGCCGGTATTGCCCGCAGTGCCCTCGACAATGACTCCACCGGGGCGGAGCGCGCCGCGCCGGACCGCATCCTGGATGATGAAGAGGGCCGCCCGGTCCTTCACCGACTGACCGGGGTTCATGAACTCGGCCTTGCCGAGGATCGTGCAGCCGGTGAGTTCCGAAGCGCGACGGAGCTTGATGAGAGGCGTGTTGCCGATGGCGGCGGGAACGTCGGGCTGGATCGTCATCAGGTCATACCTCGTAACAGGACAGGAAGGCTCTTAGCCCTTCGTGAAAGACTGCGCGATAAAAGCCCAGCCCTATAATGACAACTTAATTATGTGATTACTGATCAAATTACACCTCTTGACGTTCTTTATACCGAACGCCATGTTGATTGCGCAAGGCGCATGAGGCACCTGCACCCCCACCCCACGCAGCTTTAGGAACCATCATGTCCAGCTCTGCAGTGGCATCGCCTCTTTCCGCAGGAAACCGCGCGAGCCTGACCATCAACGCTCCGGCGACCTTTGCGGCTGCAGCCGGAATCATCGGCGGCGCAGCCCTGCTCGGCGCCGTGATCAATCCCCGACAGGCGGCGCTTTATGTGCTCGGCGCGGCGCTCGGCCTCGTGCTTTATCATGCCGCTTTCGGCTTCACCTCGGCCTGGCGCGTCTTCATCGCGGACCGGCGTGGCGAAGGCCTGCGCGCCCAGATGGTGATGCTGGCCATCGCGTCCGTGCTGTTCTTTCCCGCTCTCGCGGCGGGCACCCTGTTCGGTCAGCCGGTCGCCGGCAACGTGTCGCCGGCCGGCATCGGCGTGGTCTTCGGCGCCTTCATCTTCGGCATCGGCATGCAGCTCGGCGGCGGCTGCGCCTCCGGCACGCTCTATACGGTGGGCGGCGGCTCCACCCGCATGCTGATCACGCTTGCGGCCTTCATCGCGGGTTCCGCCATCGGCGCCGCGCACCTGCACTGGTGGGTCGCGCTGCCGAGCCTGCCCGCCATCTCGCTCGTCAAGACCTGGGGTCCCTGGACGGCGCTTGCCTTCCAGCTCGCCGTCTTCGCGCTCATCGCGGCCGTCACGGTGGTGTTCGAGAAGCGCCGCCACGGCCGTCTCATCACCGCCGACCCATCGCCGCGTCAGGGCCTCGCCCGCTTCCTGCGCGGTCCCTGGCCCATCGTGGCGGGCGCGGTGGCGCTCGCTCTCCTGAATTTCGTGACGCTCTATCTCGCCGGCCGTCCCTGGGGCGTGACATCGGCCTTCGCCCTGTGGGGCTCGAAGATTGCCGCCGCCATCGGCTTCGATGTGGCGAGCTGGCCCTACTGGTCGTCGCCGGCCCGTCAGGCAGAGCTCACCGGCAGCATCTTCAACGACATCACGACAGTGATGGATTTCGGCATCATCCTTGGTGCCCTGCTGGCCGCATCGCTTGCCGGACGCTTCGCACCGGCCTGGAAGGTTCCCCTGCGCTCGGCCGTGGCGGCCGTGGCTGGCGGCCTGCTCCTCGGCTACGGCGCACGCCTTGCCTATGGCTGCAACATCGGGGCCTATTTCTCCGGCATCGCCTCCGGCAGTCTGCACGGCTGGGTCTGGCTTGTGGCGGCCTTCGCCGGAAATGTCCTCGGCACCCGCGTACGTCCGCTCTTCGGCCTTGAGGTGGAGCGCGTGAAGCTCACCGGCTGCTGAACGACTCACCAGCATTGAAAGAGGTCTTCCGGTCCATCCTGGGAGGCCTCTTCGTTTTCGGACAGGTTTCAGCTCGCAGCGTCCGCCGCGCCTCTGGCTTGCGCGATGACGCTCATCACCGTCTCATAAGGCTGAGCCCCAGAGACGAGATAAGCCTGCGCACCCGCAGTGACGATCAGGGCGGGAACGCCGGAAATGCCGACCTGCCGCGCCAGCTGTTCATCCTCCAGCACCCGCTCCGCATAACGCCCGCTGTCCAGGGCTTGGCGTAATCCATCCTCGTCGAGACCGACGGAGCGCCCGATATCGATCAGAACCTCCACATCGGCAAGGTCGCGTCCTTCCTCGAAGAAGGCCTTGAACAGGCTATGGTTCATCGCATCGAGCAAACCCACCTCGCGAGCGTATTCGGCGGCCTCGTGGGCCTTGCGACTGCGGGGCTGAACCGGCGGCAGCTTCATCAGGTCGAGACCGCGCTCCTCGGCCATCGGATAGACCGACTGTTTCCAGACCCGATGCAGATATTCCGCATTCGGATCGAGGGTCGGCTCCGGCTCGGGGCGCAGCTCGAAGGAACGCCAGTCGATCTCGATCGTCTCGCCGAGATCGGCCTTGATCCTCTCCAGAACCGGCCGTTCGAGATAACAGAAGGGGCAGACGTAATCGCTCCAGACCAGGATCCGGACAGGATTGTCATTTTGCATCGGCATGCTCCCTTCCTGGACCTAACCGGTTATCAGCTTGCGTGATAACGCATCAGAATTTCGCAGGTTTTGCCGTGTCTGCCTCATCATACTTGAGAGACTTGATCAGTTCGCCAAGCGCCATGAAGTCGCCCTTTCGCGAGGAGCTGCGGCGCCAGGCCAATCCGACGATGCGCATGGGAGGCTCTTCGGGAAACGCGATGAGCGCCACCCGCTTGCGGTCGACTTCCGTCTCGGCGCAGAGCTCGGGCAGCAAGGTGATGCCGTGGCCGGCCGCCACCATCTGCATGATCGTCGTGAGCGAGGCGGCACCGAGCGCCCGGCGGGCCTGCATGTTGGCGATCTGGCAGAACTGAAGCGCCTGATCGCGCAGGCAATGCCCCTCCTCCAGCAGCAGGAGCCGCTCCTGCCCGATGCGGGTGCGCAGATCGCCCGCTACCCAGTCCGCAGCCGCTTGGCTCTGCACGGCGATCAGGAACCGGTCTTCGAAGAGCGGCATGGTTTCGAGCTGCGGCTGCTGCACCGGCAGCGCGACCATCACGGCATCCAGCTCCCCTCGGATCAGCTCCTCCACCAGGGCGTTCGTCTGCGTCTCGCGGATCTGGAGGTCGAGATGCGGATAATGCTGTGTGACCGCGGTCAGGATGTCCGGCAGCAGGTAAGGCGCAATCGAGGGAATGATCCCGAGACGAAGGGACCCGGTGAGAACCCCATGGTGCTGGCGCGCATAATCGGACAACTCGCGCACTTGGCTGAGAATGGCTTTGGCCCGCGCCGCGATCTCCTGCCCGGCCGGGGTCACCGCGATGGCATTGCCCCGGCGCTCGACAAGCTCGACGCCAAGTTCCCGCTCCAGCTCCTTGATCTGCATGGACAAGGCCGGCTGGGTGACGGCGCATTGATCGGCCGCCATGCCGAAATGCTTCGTCCGAGCCAATGTTTCAAAGTAACGGAGCTGTCGGAGAGTGACCATGTGATAAGAATATCTGATCGCCCTTTGTAATCAATACAATTGGACCTGATCACCCCAACGCGGCATGGTCGCGCCGCTTAAAGGGACGACCATGACGAAAACAACCACAATGACCACCACGGCCGGGGCGCCGATTGCCGACAACCAGAACAGCATGTCGGCCGGTTCGCGCGGCCCGCTGCTGCTGCAGGATTATCAGCTCATTGAGAAGCTCGCGCACCAGAACCGGGAGCGCATTCCGGAGCGCGTGGTGCACGCCAAGGGTTCGGCGGCCTACGGCACACTGACCATCACCAACGACATTACGCACTATTCCAAGGCGAAAGTCTTTTCTGAGATCGGCAAGCAGACGGAAGTCTTTTTGCGCTTCTCCACCGTCGCCGGCGAGCGGGGCGCGGCCGATGCCGAGCGCGACGTGCGCGGTTTCGCCCTGAAGGTCTACACGGAAGAAGGCAACTGGGACATCGTCGGCAACAACACGCCGGTGTTCTTCGTCCGCGACCCGGTCAAATTCCCCGACTTCATCCGCACGCAGAAGCGCCATCCGGCCACGAACCTGCGTTCCACCACCGCCATGTGGGATTTCTGGTCGCTGAGCCCCGAGACCCTGCACCAGGTGACGATCCTGTTCTCGGATCGCGGCCTGCCGCAAGGCTATCGCTTCATGCACGGCTTCGGCTCGCACACCTACTCGTTCATCAACGAGGCGGGTGAGCGCTTCTGGGTGAAGTTCCACTTCAAGTCCATGCAGGGCATCAAGACCTGGACGAACCGCGAGGCCGAGGCCGTGGTGGCCAAGGACCGCGAGAGCGCCCAGCGCGACCTCTACGAGGCCATCGAAGGCGGCGAGTTCCCGCGCTGGAAGTTCTGCGTCCAGATCATGCCGGAGACGGATGCGGAGAAAACCTCCTACAATCCGTTCGACGTCACCAAGGTATGGCCGCATGCGGAATACCCGCTGATCGAGGTCGGCATCCTCGAGCTCAACCGCAATGCGCAGCACTACTTCGCGGAAGTGGAGCAGTCCTCGTTCTCGCCTTCCAACATCGTGCCCGGCATCGGCTTCTCGCCGGACAAGATGCTGCAGGGCCGCATCTTCGCCTATGCGGATGCGCACCGCTATCGCGTCGGCACCCATTACGAGGCGCTGCCCGTCAACCGTCCGCGCTGCCCGGTCCATCACTACCATGCGGATGGCGGCATGCTGTTCGACATCCCCAACCGTGGCGCCGCCTATTACGAGCCGAACTCCTTCAACGGTCCGGTTCAGACGCAGCGCGCCGCCGAGCCGCCACTTAAAATCTCGGGCGACGCCGACCGCTACGACCACCGCGCCGGCAATGACGACTACAAGCAGCCGGGCGACCTGTTCCGCCTCATGACGCCGGACGAGCAGAGCCGGCTCATGGACAACATCGCGGAAGCCATGCAGGGCGTGCCGCAGGAGATCGTGAAGCGCCAGATCGTGCACTTCTATCTCGCCGACAAGGCCTACGGCCTCGGCGTGGCGGACCGCATGGGCCTCAAGGGCGCCGTGATGATCCAGGCTGCGGAATAAGCAAGAAGCCGTAGGGGCAAAAGAGAGCGGCCCGGGAGCGATCCCGGGCCGTTTTTCACTTTAGAGGCACAAAACACAGCCTCATCCTGAGGAGCGTAGCGTCTCGAAGGACGAGGCGTCTCCAGTGCTCTCTGGATCCTCCTTCGAGACGCAGACTACGTCTGCTCCTCAGGATGAGGACAGAGGGTGTTATAAGTTAAAGCAACCCCTCGCCCTGCAGGAACGGATTGCTCTGCCGCTCCTGGCCGATGGTGCTCATGGGACCGTGGCCGCAGATGAAGGCGATATCGTCGCCGAGCGGGAGGAGCTTGTCCTTGATCGAGCGGATCAGCGCCTTGCCGTCACCGCCGGGAAGGTCGACGCGGCCCACGGAGCCCTGGAACAGCACGTCACCGACAAGAGCAAAGCGCTGATCCTTCGACACGAGCACGACGCTGCCCGGCGAGTGGCCAGGGCAATGGAGCACGTCTAGCGTCAGATCCCCGACCGTGACCGTGTCGCCCTCGTTCAACCAGCGGTCCGGCGTGACGGGGCGAGCTTCAAAGCCATAGTTCCGCCCCTGCTCCGCGAGCCTGTCGAGCAGAAAACGATCCGCCTCGTGCGGCCCCTCCACCGGAATGCCAAGCTCCTCCCGCAACTCAGCGGCGCCACCGGCGTGATCGATATGGCCATGGGTGAGGATGATCTTCTCGACGGTGACGCCGCTTTGCCTGATTGCCTCGCGGATGCGGTCGAGATCGCCGCCGGGATCGACAACGGCCGCCTTCTTGGTCTTCTCGCACCACAAAAGCGTGCAGTTCTGCTGGAATGGCGTCACGGGGATAATGGCGGCGCGAACGTCTGGCACGGGCTAATCCTTTATTTGTCGAAGAGACACATATGACCAGCTGGCGCATCTGGAAAGCCTCGGACATCCAAGCCGCTTCGCTTGACGTTGTGCTGCCACGGTTCACATAGTCCCCTCATCGAATCACAAGCGAGGACACGAGCATGGAAACCAGGGCCGCCGTGGCGTGGGAGGCTGGCAAGCCGCTCACCATCGAGACCATCCGCATCGAGGGGCCCAAGGCCGGCGAGGTGCTCGTGGAGGTGATGGCCACCGGCGTGTGCCACACGGATGCCTATACGCTGTCCGGCCTCGATTCCGAGGGCAAGTTCCCGGCAATCCTGGGACACGAGGGTGCAGGCATCGTGCGCGAGGTCGGCCCCGGCGTCACGACCTTGAAGCCCGGCGATCACGTAATCCCGCTCTACACGCCGGAATGCCGCAACTGCAAATCCTGCCTGTCGCGCCGCACCAATCTCTGCACGGCGATCCGCTCGACCCAAGGCCAAGGGCTGATGCCGGACGGCACCTCGCGCTTCCGCTGCGACGGCGAGACGGTGTTCCACTACATGGGTTGCTCGACATTTGCGAACTTCACCGTGCTGCCGGAGATCGCGCTCGCCAAGGTGCGCGAGGACGCGCCTTTCGACAAGATCTGCTACATCGGCTGCGGCGTCACCACGGGCATCGGTGCGGTAATCTACACGGCGAAGGTGTGGCCCGGCGCCAACGTGGTGGTGTTCGGCCTCGGCGGCATCGGGCTCAACGTGATTCAGGGCGCGCGGATGGTGGGCGCCGACAAGATCATCGGCGTCGACATCAATCCGGCCAAAGTCGAGATGGCGAAGAAGTTCGGCATGACCGACTTCATCAACCCGAAGGAGATCGGCAACGACAAGGTGGTGCAGGCCATCGTCGACCTCACGGGCGGCGGCGCGGACTTCTCGTTCGACGCCACCGGCAACACGGATGTAATGCGCCAGGCGCTCGAATGCTGTCACCGCGGCTGGGGCGAGAGCATCATCATCGGCGTTGCGGAGGCCGGCCGAGAAATCGCCACTCGTCCATTCCAGCTCGTCACCGGGCGCGTCTGGAAGGGCACGGCCTTCGGCGGAGCGCGCGGGCGCACGGACGTGCCCAAGATCGTGGACTGGTACATGGAGGGCAAGATCAACATCGACGACCTGATCACCCACAAAATGCCGTTGGACGAGATCAACACCGCCTTCGACCTCATGCACGAGGGCAAGTCGATCCGCTCGGTGATCGTGTACTGATCGGGAGAGGGATGTTGAGCTTCGAGACCGTCTCGCAATCGCGCTGCTTTGGCGGCACGCAATTCGTCTACCGCCATGCTTCGCGGGAAACCGGCACGCCCATGCGGCTGGCGGTGTTCGTGCCGCCGCAGGCGAAGGACGCGAAGGTGCCGGTTGTGTGGTTCCTCTCCGGCCTCACCTGCACGGAGGAGAACTTCACCGTGAAGGCGGGCGCGCAGCGGGTCGCCTCGGAGCTCGGCCTGATGCTGATCGCGCCCGATACCAGCCCGCGCGGCGAGGCTGTGCCGGACGACCCAGAGGGCGCTTACGATTTCGGCCTCGGCGCGGGGTTCTACGTGGATGCCATGCAGGAGCCCTGGACGCGAAACTACCGCATGCGCTCCTACATCGAGAAGGAGCTGCCGGATCTCGTCGGCGAGAACCTGCCGGCCGACATGAGCCGGCAGGGCATCACCGGCCATTCCATGGGCGGACACGGGGCGCTGACCATCGCGTTGCGCAACCCCGAGCGCTTCAAGGCGGTCTCGGCCTTCGCACCCATTGCGTCGCCGATGAACTGCCCCTGGGGCGAGAAGGCCCTGTCGAATTACATCGGTCCCGACCGCTCGGCCTGGCGCAACTACGATGCCTGCGCTCTGATCGAGAGCGGCGCCCGCCTGCCCGACATCCTGGTCGACCAGGGCACCGCCGACAGCTTTCTCGAACACCAGCTCAAGCCGCAACTGCTGGAGGAGGCCTGCGCCAAGGCTGGCCAGCCCCTGACCCTGCGGATGCAGGACAGCTACGATCATTCCTATTTCTTCATCGCGTCCTTTATCGAGGACCATCTGCGCTGGCACGCGCAGCGCCTCGGTGTGTAGAGCTCTCAGGTCTTCCCAAACAGCTCCGGATGCCGGAGCTGGAGGGCTTGGATCAGGACCAGGGTTTTCATGTCGGCGATGGCACCCTGCTCGATCATACCCATCAGTTCGCCGATCCCGATCTCCAGCACCTCGATCTCCTCGTGCTCGTCCGCAAGCCCGCCGCCCTCACCCACCCGGTCAGCGCTCGTGTAGGGGGCTAGGAACAGGTGCAGGCGTTCCGTGGTGATGCCGGGGGTCGACCATGCGGTGACGACCCGTTCCAGATCACGGAGACGAAGGCCTGCCTCCTCCATGGCCTCGCGCTTGGCGCAAGCCTCCGGCTCGTCCTCATCGAGGAGCCCGGCCACGGTCTCCAGGAGATCGTGATGCCCCTCCACATGCATGACAGGCGCGCGGAACTGGCGGATCAGGATGACGTTTCGCGCCTCCGGATCATAGGGCAGCACGGCCGCCGCATCGGCGCTGTTCAGGATCTCCCGTGCCATGGTGCGGCCGTCCGGCATCTCGACCGTCAGCTTGAGAAGCTTGCGCCAGCCCTCATAGAGAGTTTCGACCTGCTTGATCTTATAGCCTGCCACGTCCTGCTCTTTCGTGCTCGATGCCAATCAACCTATGACAACACACGAAACGCTCAAGTTGTCCCTTATCTCCTGATGAAGCTTAAGAGCAGCTTCGTGCGTTAAGGCAGGACACACCTAGGGAGAGTGGGGTGCTTGAGGATCTGGTTTCCGCCATCAGGACAAAGCAGGCGATCCTGTTCGCTGGCGCCGGCGTTTCCATGACCGTGGGCCTGCCCTCCTGGAGCACCCTGATCGAGCACATCGCGGACGAGCTCAAGATCGACCTCTCCGACTTCAAGGGCACGGACCTCAACCACCTGACGCTGGCGGAATATTACCGGCTCAAGCAGGGCAGCATCGGTCCCCTGCGCAGCTGGATGGATCGAAACTGGACCATTCCCGAGGATACCCTGAAAAAGTCCCGGGTTCACGAACTGATCTGCAAGCTCGACTTTCCCATTCTCTACACCACGAATTTCGACCGGAACCTGGAAACCTCCTATGACCTTCACGGAAAGGATTACGTGAAGATCGTCAATGCCAAGGATATCGCCCGGGTCCGCGAGGGCGTGCCGCAGATCGTGAAATACCATGGCGATTTTGACGATGACGGCTCTATCGTCATCGCAGAGACCGACTATCTGGAGCGGCTGTCCTTCGAGTCGCCCCTCGACATCAAGTTCCGCTCGGATGCGCTGGGCAAGACCATCCTGTTCATCGGCTACAGCATGACGGATCTCAACATCCGCTTCCTGATGCACCGGCTCTGGAAGACCTGGGCCGGGTCGGGCTACGAGCGCGACCGGCCGCAATCCTATGTGTTCATGCTGCGCGCCAACCCGGTCGAGCAGGCCGTTCTGGAGCAATGGGGCCTTCAGGTGCTGATGGAGAAGGACTGCCCGCCGGAAAAGGCGCTTGAGAAATTTCTCGCCAAGCTCAGCAAGGCCGTGGAGCAGGACGAGACGGGGGTCTGATTGGCACCGCCACGGCCATGTGCCAATGTGCTGGCCTTTCCAGAGTGACAAAGTGATTTCATGGCTGCCGAAACCAAACGCCGTCTTTCGCTCCGCGACATCCTGACCGATGGGCGCATCGCGCTCATGCTGCCCTTGGGGTTTTCCTCGGGCCTGCCTTTCCTGCTGGTCTTCAGCACGTTGTCGGCGTGGCTGCGGGAAGCGGGGATCTCACGCACCGAGATCGGCATGCTGAGTTGGGTGGCTCTGGCCTATTCCTTTAAGTTCCTCTGGGCGCCCATTGTTGACCGCTACGATGTGCCGGGTCTTGCAAGCCTTCTCGGGCGGCGGCGCGGCTGGATGGCATTGGCCCAGATCATCACGGCTCTTGGCCTCGTCGGCATCGCCGCCAGCGATCCACAGACGAGCCTCCCCCTCACCATCGCGTCGGCGCTTCTCGTCGCCTTCGCCTCCGCCACGCAGGATGTGGTGGTCGATGGCTGGCGCATCGACGTGGCCTCCACCGAACGGCAGGGCATGATGGCGGCCTCGTACCAGCTCGGCTACCGGCTGGCGCTCATCTGCGCGGGCGCGGGTGCGCTCTACATCGCGGAGTTCGTGAACTGGCGCAGTGCTTACCTCGCCATGGCCGTTCTCATGGGCGTCGGTCTCGTCGGCACGCTCCTGGCCCCGCGTGGCAACGAGAGCGCCGTGCGTGAGCGCCTTCCCTTCACAGCTGCGATCATCGAGCCGCTGGCCGATCTCTTCCGGCGCAAGGGTCTGATCCTCATCCCGATTCTCGCACTCATCGCCTGCTTCCGCCTGCCGGATTTCGTCGCCGGCGTCATGGCGAACCCGCTCTATATCGATCTCGGTTTCTCCAAGACCGACATCGCCAACGTGTCGAAGCTCTATGGGGTGTGGGTCGGCATCATCGGCGCCTTCGCCGGCGGATTGGCGCTCACGCGCCTCGGCCTGTGGTGGACGCTGCTGATCGGCGCCGTCATCGCCGCCGGCTCCAACCTGATGTTCGCCTGGCTGGCGTCAGGGAACGCCACGGTGTTCAACCTGACCCTGACCATCAGCTTCGACAACTTCGCCGCAGGTTTCGCGGGCTCAGCGCTCATCGCCTACATGTCAGGCCTGACATCGCCGGGCTTTGCCGCCACCCAATACGCGCTGTTGAGTTCGCTCTACGCTCTGCCCGGCAAACTCATCGGCGGCGCGTCCGGCGCGGTGGTGGATGCCTATGGCTATCCGCTCCTCTTCACTGCCACTGCCAGCATCGGAATTCCTTTGGTGATCCTGTGCTTCGTGGTGCGGCGGGATACCATGAAGACGGTGTCCGAGAAGGACGAGGTGATCGAGGAGGTGGCGCCTGCCGTTGGAGCTGGCTCAAGAGCATAAGGTCAAGCAGTCATCCCGGGGCTGCGCAGCAGAACCCGGGATCATTTGACAAGATTAGCGCCTTAATCTGATCGCGACCCCAGATCGGCTTACGCAGTCCGGGATGACGCATTATGGGTCTGAGATTAAACCCAGCCGCCGTCCACCAGATAGGTCTGCGCCGACATGGCACTGGAATCGTCGGAGCCGAGGAACAGCGTGAAGTTGGCAATGTCCTGGGGGACGAGCTTGCGCTTCACGCATTGGCGCTTGAGCAGTTCCTGCTCGCCTTCAGGCGTGAGCCAGAGATCGATCTGGCGCTGGGTCATGATCCAGCCGGGGACCAGGCAGTTGACGCGGATGTTCTTCGGCCCAAGCTCCCGCGCCAGTGCACGGGTCAAACCGACAGCTGCTGATTTTGCGGTCTTGTAGGCCGCAAACGAGTCGTCACTCACCATGTAGCTCGTCGAGCCCATGTTGATGATCGAGCCGCCGCCTGCCTTCTCCATGTCCGGCAGCACGGCCTGCGCCGCGAAGAACTGGTGGTCGAGATTGGTGGCGAAGCGCTCACGCCAGTATTCCGGCGTCACCTGATCGATGGTGTGGCGGTCGTCGCGGGCCGCGTTATTGACGAGGATCGTGATCGGCCCGATGGCATCGCTCGCGCGCCGGATAGCCGCCTGGAAGGCTGGAATGTCACGCACGTCGCTGTGCTCGAAATGCACGCGATCACCGAGTTCCTTTGCCAGAGCCTGCCCCGCCTCGGCATTGTAGTCGAGGATGGCGACCTTGCTCCCTTGAGCATGGAAGGACCGCGCGATGCTCTCGCCGATGCCGCTCGCGCCGCCTGTGATGAGAACAGCCTTGCCTTTCAGGGAACCGTAAATCGTCTGGGTCATGAATTGTCTCACATGCTTCAAAAGAAAAATTCGTCATCCCGGCCGGAGCGGAGCGACGATCCGGGATCGCGAGCAGAATGAGGCGCCATACTCGTCATGCGATCCCGGGTTCTGCTTCGCGGCCCCGGGATGACACCACTTTTAGCTGGCGCCCGGCCCCGGTATTGCTCCGGGTGGGCATTTTCCCAAGATGATCATGCCGAGCACTTCATCCTGCGTCACGTCCTGCACGTTGGCCGATCCGACAAGCTTGCCGTTCTTCATCACGCTCACCCGGTCGGCGAGGCCGAACACGTCGTGGATGTCGTGACTGATGAGGAAGATGCCGATGCCCTCCTTCTTCAGCTGGAGCACGAGATCGGCTACCTGCTGCGTCTCGGCGGGGCCAAGCGCTGCGGTGGGCTCGTCCATGATGAGCACGCGGGCGTTGAAGTAGATGGCGCGCGCGATCGCCACCGATTGCCGCTGACCGCCGGAGAGCGCCTTCACGGGCTCCTTGAAGCGGCGGAAATGAGGGTTGAGCCGCGCCATGACCTTGCGGGTCTCGGCCTCCATGGTCGCATCGTCGAGGGTGCCGTAGGGGGTGAGAACCTCGCGGCCGAGGAAGATGTTGCCGGCGGCATCGATGTTGTCGGCGAGCGCGAGCGTCTGATAGATCGTCTCGATGCCATAGCGCTTGGCATCGCGCGGCGTTGCAATGTCGGCGTGTTCGCCATTCACGTAGATCTCGCCCGCATCCGGCTTGTAGGCGCCGGACAGGATCTTGATCAGCGTCGACTTGCCGGCGCCGTTATGGCCGAGCAGGCCCACCACCTCGCCGGGGCGGAGATCGACCGATACGCCGTCCACGGCCTTGATGCCGCCGAAGGCGATGGAGATGTTGCGCATTTCGACGAGAGGCGTCGTTCCGTTCGTTGGCATGTTGCCTCTCCTTACTTGATGCGGCGGCGATAGAGGCTGTCGACCCACACCGCCAGCACGAGCACCGCGCCGACGACGATATTCTGCAGCGGCGTGTCGACGCCGAGCAGCACCATGCCCGATTGCAGCGACTGCATGACAAGGGCGCCGAGCATCGCACCCGCGATGGTGCCGACACCACCGGCCAGCGACGTGCCGCCGATGACCGCCGAGGCGATGACGTAGAGCTCGTCGAGGGTGCCGGCCGCATTTGTCGCGGCGTTGAGACGCGCGGTCGAGATGCAGGCGGAGATGCCGCAGAGCAGGCCCATCAGGCCGAACACCTTCATGAGCGTCCAGCGGGTGTTGATGCCCGACAGTTCCGCCGCCTCCGGATTGCCGCCGATGGCGAAGACGTAACGGCCGAAGCGCCGGCGCGTGGCGATGAAGGTCATCACCAACCCGACCAGGATGGCGATCAGCACCGGCAGCGCGACGCCATGCGGGATGAACAACCCGCCTTCGGGCCAAGTGAGTCCGTTGGCCTCCGCCCAGCGGCGCGCGGTGCCGGCGGGCAGCGGATAGGCATTGGCGATGGTAGCCGCCGCAAGCACGATGCCGCAGGCCAACGCCGCGATCACCGCGTCGGCCCAGCCCGGACGAACGGGAAAGCCGAAGCGCAGGCGGCGGCGGCGCGAGAAGCCGAGCGCTATGATGATCAACCCGCAGGCGACGGCCGCGATGACCCAGGTGGTGGTGGCGCCGAGCGCCCCTTCCACGCCGCCGCCGAACGCCTTGAAGCGGGTGTCCATGGGCGCAACGGTCTGGCCGGTTGTGACCCACCAGGCCGCACCGCGCCACACCAGCAGCCCGCCCAGCGTGACGATGAACGAGGGTATGCCCAGGTAAGCGATGAGCCAGCCCTGGAAGAGACCGATGGATCCTCCGATCACCATGGCCAGCACCACCGCGAGCGGCGCCGTCAGCCAATGCTCGAGCCCGAGATAGGCCGGCAGCCACTGCACCTGGGCGACGCCGATGATCATGCCGGTCACGCCGAGGATTGCGCCCACCGACAGGTCTATATTGCGTGTGACGATCACGAGCACCATGCCGGTGGCCATGATCGCCACGGAGGCGGTCTGCACCGACAGGTTCCAGAGATTGCGCGGGGTGAGGAAAACACCGCCCGAGAGAAGATCGAACCCGATCCAGATGACGGCGAGCGCCGCCAGCATGCCGAGCATGCGGGCATCGATCTCGAGTTTCGACAGGAATGAGCCGGACGCTGCGCTCGGCGGCGGGGCGGTACTGGCAACGGGTGCGGTCATCGGAATAGCTCGTTTTGCAAAAGCGTCATTCCGGGGCCGCGCAGCGGAGCCCGGAATCCATAGCCTCTGACGTTGCAGAAAGAGGCGCAACGCTGAGTGCCTCCTCTTGATCGTCGTGTTTATGGATTCCGGGCTCGCGCCAGTAGCGCGCCCCGGAATGACAGTGCTGGAGTTAGTTACAGGCCTTCACCGTGCCGGCCTTCACGCCCTGGCAGACCACGTCCTTCGAGGCCCAGCCGGCATCGATGACAACGTTGAGGTTGTCCTTCGTGATCGCCACCGGGGTGAGGAAGAGGGCCGTCATGTTCTGCTTCTTCGGGCCGAGGTTCCAGGACTTCGCACCCTGGATCTCGGTGAGCTTCTTGCCGCCGGCGAGCTGCAGGGCGATCTCCGCCGCATTGCGGCCGAGTTCACGGGCATCCTTGAACACCGTCACGGTCTGGGTACCGAGCGCCACGCGGTTGAGCGCCGCCTTGTCGGCGTCCTGCCCCGAGACTGGCACGGAGCCGGCCAAGCCTTGCGCAGCGAGGGCCGCGATGGCGCCGCCGGCGGTGCCGTCATTGGCGGCGATCACGGCGTCGATCTTGTTGTTGTTCTTGGTGAGAAACTGCTCCATGTTCCGCTGCGCATTGGCCGGGAGCCAGCCATCCGTGTAGGCCTCGCCCACGTTCTTGATCTTGCCGGAATCGATCCCGGCCTTCAGCACTTCCATCGAGCCCTGGAACAGGAAGTTGGCGTTCGGATCCGAGCCCGAGCCCTTGATGAAGGCGTAGTTGCCCTCGGGCTTCACCTTCAGCACCTCGCGGGCCTGCAGACGGCCGACCTCGACGTTGTCGAAGGTGAGATAGAAGGCCTGCGGGATCTCGATGAGACGGTCATAGCCCACGACCGCGATGCCTTCGGCCACGGCCTTCTCGACGGCGGGGCGGACAGCGTCCGCATCCTGCGCCAGCACGATCAGTGCCTTGGCCCCGCGGGAAATGAGGCTCTCGATGTCGGTGAGCTGCTTGGCGGGCGACGACTGGGCATCGGCCGACACATAGGTGCCGCCAGCCTTCTCGACCGCGGCCTTGATGGCGGCCTCATCGGTCTTCCAGCGCTCTTCCTGGAAGTTCGACCAGCTGACGCCGACCACCGGGCCCTTGCCCTGAGCGAAGGCGGCGCCAGCGGACAGGGCCAGAGCGGCAAGCGAAATGAAAGCGTGTTTCTTCGAAAGCATCGGTGTTCCTCCTGGGCGGCGCTTCTCTGGAAACCGCCGCGCTCATGGCAGCTGTCGGCCCCACGGGACCGACGGACGTGGCTCAACCTGCCATGCGTTATTGTTCGAGCGCGGAAATAATTATACGAGGCTTCGCTGCCTTCAAGCGCCTTCCCACTAATATTTTTGTCTGATACCCGCAGCTCACAGTTTTGATTTATTCAAACTGTGAATAAAGTGCGCCATGACCCCGCTGCCCCTTTCTCCTCGTGAAACTGCCCGTCGGCGTCTGCTCGATGCTCTGCGCCGCGAAGGCCCCATGGCCAGGGTGGAGATCGGCCAGCATCTCGGCATGAGCCCGGCCAGCGTCTCCGAACTTGCCGCAGGCCTGCTCGACGAGGGTGTCCTGGTGGCGGAAGAAAGCCCGGACCAGAGCCCAGGCCTCCTCCGGGGCCGGCCCAAGACCCGCCTCTATTTCGCCGACACCCTGGGTTCCGTCGTCGGCGTCTGGACCGGCTTCAACCGCATCGAACTGCGGCTCGTGGACAGCGCCGGACGCACCCGGGCGAGCCGCCATGTGGAGCGGCCCCTGCGCAATCTCGGGGCCGAGGAGCTGATGGACGTGCTGGCCCGGACCGTCGCGACCTTCGCCGAGGAGAGCGGCGCACGGGACGTGAAGGCGGTGGGTCTTGCCTGCCAGGGCTATGTGGACACCCGCGACGGCATCGTGGCCTGGAGCCCGGTGCTCGGCACCCGCGACCTGCCGCTGGCCTCGGGCCTCGGCCAGCGCCTCGGCAAACCCGTGCTCATGGAGAACGACGCCAGCGCCATGGCCTTCGCCATCGCGCAGCGCAACGCCGATCTGCGCTCGGGCCGCACCGCCTGCCTGATGGTGGGCGATGGCGTGGGCCTCGGCTTTCTCATCCAGGGCGAACTGTACCGCGGGGCGCGTTTCGGCGGCTCCGAGTTCGGCCATGTTCGCCTGCGCCGCAGCGGGCCGCAATGCCGCTGCGGCGGGCGCGGCTGCATCGAGGCCTATCTCGCCGATTACGCCCTGCACCGGGACGCGCAGCTCATCGATCACCGCCCCGCTCCGACCCTGCTGCTGCCGGGCGAGGAAGCCATGGGAGCCATCGTGGATCAGGCGAGAGCGGGCAACCCCGCCCTGCTCAACCTGTTCCACGCGGCCGGCGAGGTTTTGGGCGATGCGGTCGGCATCCTGATCCAGACGCTGGAGCCCGACCACATCGTGCTCTGCGGCCCGGGCACCCGGGCCATGGACCTGCTGCGCCCCTCCTTCGAGGCCGCGCTCGAATCCCAGACCATTCCGGAACTGCGCGCACTTGCCACCATCCACGTGGTGGAATCCTCCATGGATCTGCTGACGGAAGGCGTGGTGATGCAGGCCCTGCGCGAGCTCGACCTCGACCTCGCGCGATTGAAGGCGGCTTAGGGATTTCACGCAAGGAAAAGTGCCGCCACGGCTTTCGCCGGGCGGCACCTTCCGGTT
Source organism: Microvirga lupini (assembly GCF_014191055.1). GTDB lineage: Bacteria > Pseudomonadota > Alphaproteobacteria > Rhizobiales > Beijerinckiaceae > Microvirga > Microvirga lupini_A. The sequence goes on along the minus strand of NZ_JACHWB010000004.1, from coordinate 135,660 downwards.
CAAGCTTCTGCTTGTTCGATCAGATCACGTAGAAGTCGTGCCAGTACAGCTTGGTCTTGTTGCTGATGGTGGCGATCTTCACCTGGGCCGCGCCGCCGGTGCCGTCCTTGTCGTAGTACAAGGCACCGGTCTTCTTATCGTAGACGATCCGGTCCTCCCGATCCTGCGCCTTCTTGCCCTCGGTGAACATGTCCGACTTGAACTTCTTCGGCTTCGACAGCGAGCCCGAGCCGAGCTTGGTGAAGTATTTATTGTCGAGCCAGATGCTGTCGTCCGAAGACCTGAAGTCGTAGATCCGATCAACATTGCTGCTCTTGTTGAGACGGGTGTCGAAGACGAACACATCCTTGCCCGAGCCGCCGTAGAGCTTGTCATTGCCAGTCCCGCCGAAGATCCGGTCGTTGCCGGCCTCGCCATAGAGCGTGTCGTTGCCGGTGCTACCGTAGAGCGTGTCGTTGCCGGATTCGCCGCGCAACAGATCCGCCCGCGACGAACCCCGGATCGTGAACGGTGTCGTCTCGCCCGTGTAGTTGGTCACGGTGACGTTGACGTTGATGCTCGTCATGCCGCCGTATCCATCGCTCGCCACGATGGTCAGCGCGTGCACTGGCTTCGTCTCGAAGTCGAGCGGCCCGGTTGCCATAAGAACGTTGCCCTCGATGATGAAAGCGCTGCTCGAGCCAGGAGCCAGACTATAGCGGATTGCATCACCGTCGGCATCGGTCGCGGCCAGCCGGCCCACCTCCGCTCGAAACGGTGCGTTCTCGGCGATAATGGCGTTCGACAGCGACAGCCCCGTTGGTGCAACGTTGATGACCTGCTTCACGCCGCCGGCAAACTCAAGCAGGCGGACATTCGTCAGCGTATCGGTGTCGGTGCCGTTCTTATGGGCAACCGTGACGGTATTGCCGGCACGGGTGATCGTGTAATCCGCAAGAGCACCGGAGAACACGCCCGTGTTCATGCCATCGCCGCCCACCAGCGTGTCATTGCCGGCTCCGCCGATCAGCGTGTCGTTGCCGCCATCACCCCCAAGGTAGTCATCGCCCCCAAGACCGGAGATACGGTCTGCACCTTCCTTGCCGGAGATCTCATCACGAACATCGAGACCAGAGATCACGTCGCCGAAATTCGAGCCGTGGAAAGCATAGAGTCCCTCATAGGTGTCGCCTTTTGCGTCGCCCGTGCTCTCGCTTGTGTTCGCGAGATTGATGGTCAGGCCCTCTTTCGACGTGATGTAGCTGGCGATATCGTAACCACCGAGGCCGCTGAGGTGATCCGCCCCACCGCCGCCGATCAGAATGTTCAGCTCGTCCTCAACGTCGCTGCCGATGAGCGTGTCGTTGAAGCGGGACCCGATCAGCCCTTGGATGTTAACGTAAGTGTCGCCAGAAGCTTGACCCGTCCCAGCCCCGCCGGAAAGATCAGCCCTGACGCCGTTACCGTGTGTCTCGTATGTCGCATAGTTGAAGCCGGCTCCACCATCGAGGGTGTCACCGCCTTCGCCGCCATCCAGAGTGTCGTCCCCCTCCTCGCCATAGAGCTTATCATTGCCGACGCGTCCTAGGAGGATGTCGTCTCCTTTACCTCCATAGAAAATATCATTCTTAGCGTCGCTGTAGGCAGACATCACGTCGTTGAAAGCAGTGCCGACATAGATTTCGAGCGTACCATAATCGAAGCGATCGCCCGCGGCGTCGCCCTGGTTCTTGCTCCAATCGGCGAGATAGAGAGCAATGCTAGCTCTGGCATTCTCATAGCTGACGGTGTCGGTGCCCTCGCCTCCGAAGTAGCCATCGTCTCCTCCACCGCCGATCAGGATATCGTCGCCGTTACTTCCGAGGAGGTCGTCATTCCCCGTGCCTCCGATCAGCGTGTCAGTACCGCCTCCGCCATTGAGAGCTGTGCCGATAGTGGCGTAGCCGATCAGCCTGTCATCGAAATTCGATCCTTCAAGGGCATGGATGTTGATGTACTCGTCACCAATGGCCTCGCCGGTGTTATCGGCTTTGTTATTGAGGTTGACGGTCACGCCCGTTGAGGCGCCGATCACCGCAGCAGTGCTGTAGGAGGCCCAATTGTAGCCAGCGCCGCCTTCGAGACGATCCGCTCCGGCGCCGCCATTGAGGAAGTCATCTCCGGCTCCGCCATAGAGAGTATCATTGCCGCCTTTGCCGTTCAGGAAATCCACTTGATCAACGATGTTCGTGCCATAATAGATATCGGCACTTTCCGTACCATTGACCGTCACGCCGACGATGCGCGGATCGACGATCTTGGAAACGATAGCGCTCTGCGGCCGTGTCGGATCCTGCCATGTCGCAACGAGGCGACCGTCCGCCATTTCGCTGATCGTGGGGAAAATCTGGTCGTCTTTGGCACTGAGGACAAAGGGAGCCGATACGGATCCATTGGCCTCCACGATCTTCAGCATGACGAAGCCGTACTCATCTTCGCCGCCGTTATCCGCCTTCGAGCCTGTGTATGTCACGGCGACGCGACCGCCACGCAGCGCGGTGACATTCAGAATATCTTCACTACCATAAGCCCACGTCGTAATCTCGGTGGATGCACCCTGAGCAACCCCATTCGCATTATATTTGGTCGAGCTGATCGTTTCCCAGTTCCCCGTCGGTTGCGACACAGTTCTGTAGCTAACGACCGTGAATTCTCCGGTGGGAATTCCATTGGCATCAAGGAGGGCAACGACCTCTCCGCTTATGCCCCCACTCGCGGCATTCACCTTTCCGCCGTCGAAAACGGGACTGCCGCTGGATGTATCGATGATACGGAAACTGATCCCAGTGCCTTCCCGATATGAAACGACGTACCTGTCCGTTCCAATGCGCGCCACCTCTGGCTGCACGCCAGCATCAACGGTCAAACTTCCATTCGTCACCTTCTGACCGTTCGCATCGTGCATCGCGAAGACAAGGTTATTGCCTTGCTTAGTAACGCTGACGAAGCCGCCATTGGCCCGCGTGGCCAAGGCTGCGTTGTCTGTCTGCTCTGCCGTGCCATTATCTGAGACAATATGGATGCCGCCCGGCGTAAACTCGCCAGCCACGTTCGGCTTGAACACGCGTGCCTTTACGTCGAAACTCGTGACGCCACCAGGAAGGGGATCGCTTTCCGTCCAGGTTACGACGAAGCTCCCGTCGCTTCCGGCAGATTGGATGTTCAAGTAGCTTTGGCTGGCCGTGGAGCCTGCATCGATGGAGAAGACACTACCCTTCCGGTTGCCGGCTCCGTCGTGAATCTGGAGCTTGATGGTGTTGCCCTCACGCCAGCCGACGACATAACCGCCATTTGCGAGAGACGCTACGTTCGCCCTATTTACGGACGTTTGCCCGGCATCCAGCTGACCGTCACGAACCCAATATTCCGCTTTCCAAACGTCGATAGCCATCAGTCTCTCCCAAACCTGCCAATGTCATGCCCCCGCAACGGAATCACGGACTGCTTATGCGATGTTGTAATATCAGGAGGCAGACTTAATGCAAGGTTATTGCATGTAAAGGGGTCTCGGGTGCGTTGGCGCACACGGCAAAGCTTGGAAGCCGCCGCGGAGAGCCGGGATCCGTTACGTCACTGGAAAATAGTCTTCAGTTTCAAATACTTTGCTGGAAAAGGTCTCTTCTCTAGCGACCTCTCGAAATCTGTCACTTTTGAAAGAGCGCCGCTTGGCCTCAGCGGCACCATCACCCGGACCGGGCATGCCAGCCTATGGAGACGCTCGACCCGGAGAGGCCATAGCCATCCGCCCCCGGACCCGCTATCTCTTCCCCTGTAGAGCAGCCCCAAAGCCCCCGAGACCCGATGCCCTCCTCCCGTCCTGTCCAAGCCGGCGATCACGTGTTTCTCGTCGACGGCTCGTCTTTCATCTTCCGGGCCTATTTCCAGTCCATGAACCAGGACCAGAAGTACAATTCCCGGTCCTCGGACGGGATGCCCACGGGGGCCGTGCGGCTGTTCGTGTCCAAGCTCCTGCAGTTCATGCGCGACGGGGCGGCGGGGCTGAAGCCCACGCATCTGGCCATCGTGCTCGACAAATCCGAGGGCTCGTTCCGCAAGGAGCTTTATGAGGATTACAAGGGCCACCGGCCGGACGCGCCGGACGACCTGAAGGTCCAGATGCCGATCATGCGCGAGGCGATCCGCGCCTTCGGGCTCGAGCCCGTGGAGTTGCAGCGCTATGAGGCCGATGATCTGATCGCCACCTATACCCAGCAGGCGAAGGCGCGCGGAGCCGACGTGCTCATCATCTCGTCCGACAAGGACCTGATGCAGCTCGTAGGCCCTAAGGTGTGCTTCTATGATTTCGAATCAGGCTCCAAGGGCAAGCCGGGCTACCGGCCCGAGCGCAATCTCGACGAGGCCGCCGTCATCGAGAAATGGGAGGGCATCCCGCCGGAAAAGATCGGCGACGTGCTGGCCCTGATGGGCGACACCTCGGACAACGTGCCGGGCGTGCCCGGCATCGGGCTGAAGACCGCAGCCCAGCTCATCAAGGAATACGGCGATCTCGAAACGCTGCTTGAGCGCGCCAGCGAGATCAAGCAGCCCAAGCGCCGCGAGACGCTGATCGCCAACATGGAGGCGGCGCGCCTGTCGAAGAAGCTGGTGACGCTGGATTGCGAGGCGCCAGTGCCGGTGCCGCTCGACGATCTGCGCGTGCCGAACCCCGACCCGAAGACGCTCGTCGGCTTCCTCAAGGCCATGGAGTTCAACACCCTCACGCGCCGCGTCGCGGAGCTCTACGAGGCCGATCCGTCCGCTATCCCGCCCGACCCGCGCCTCATGCCGGGCGGCGAGGCGATCCGCTGGACCGGCAACGGCACCGGCATCACGGCCCCCACCGACGATGCGGTGCCGTTCTTCGGCAAAGGGGACCCGGCCTCGGGCGAGGTCGATCCCTTCGCAGGCCTCGACCTGCCGGAGACCGCAACCCTGCGCAAGCCCGTCGAGGGCCTCGGCACGCCGTCGCAGCTCGCCGGCAAGCGCGCGACGGAAGCCTCTTCGGTTCCCATCGACGTGACGTCCTACGAGACCGTCACGAGCTTGGAGCGGCTACAGGAATGGGTGGCACTTGCCCGCGAGCAGGGCCACGTGGCGGTCGATACGGAGACGAGCGATCTCGATGCCAACCGCGCCGATCTCGTCGGCTTCTCGCTGGCCCTGGCGCCGGGCAAAGCCTGCTATGTGCCGCTGCAGCACCGGGACGAATCCGATCTCTTCGGCGGCGGTCTCGTGAAGGGGCAGATCCCCGTCACGGATGCGCTCGACGCGATCCGTCCGATACTGGAGGATTCATCCGTCCTCAAGATCGGCCAGAACATGAAATACGACTGGATCGTGTTCAAGCGCCATGGCATCGAGGTGCAGCCCTACGACGACACGATGCTGATCTCCTATGTGCTCGATGCCGGCAAGGGCTCGCACGGCATGGACGAGCTCTCGCGCCGGCATCTCGGCCACTCGCCAATCACCTTCTCGGATGTGGCCGGCACGGGCCGGAACAAGGTGACCTTCGACAAGGTGGAGATCGGCAAGGCTACGGCTTATGCTGCCGAGGATGCGGATGTGACGCTGCGGCTCTGGCACGTGCTGAAACCCCGTCTCGTCGCCGAGCGCCGCGCCACCGTCTACGAGACGCTGGAACGCCCGATGGTGGATGTGCTCGCACGCATGGAGATGCGCGGCATCATGGTCGACCGGCAGATCCTCAGCCGCCTCTCCGGCGACTTCTCGCAGACACTGGCGCGCCTGGAAGACGAGATCCATGAGATGGCGGGTGAAAAATTCTCGCTCGGCTCCCCGAAGCAGATCGGCGACATCCTGTTCGGCCGCATGGGCCTGCCCGGCGCGAAGAAGACACCCTCCGGCCAATGGGCGACGCCGGCAACCCTCCTCGACGAGCTGGCGCAGGCCGGCCACGAGCTGCCGGCAAAAATCCTCGAATGGCGCCAGCTCTCCAAGCTGAAATCCACCTATACCGATACGCTCCAGGAGCACATGAACCCTGAGACCAAGCGGGTGCACACCTCGTTCTCGCTGGCCTCCACCACCACGGGGCGCCTGTCGTCGTCCGATCCCAACCTGCAGAACATCCCGATCCGCACGGAAGCGGGCCGCAAGATCCGCAAGGCCTTCGTGGCGCAGGAAGGTCATAAGATCATCTCGGCCGATTACAGCCAGATCGAGCTCCGGCTGCTCGCCCACATCGCCGACATTCCTCAATTGCAGGAGGCGTTCGCCAATGGCGTCGACATTCACGCGGCGACCGCGTCCGCCATGTTCGGCGTGCCGCTCGACCAGATGACGGGCGATCTGCGCCGTCAGGCCAAGACCATCAATTTCGGCATCATCTACGGCATCTCGGCCTTCGGCCTGGCTGTCCGTCTCGGCATCGGCAATGCGGAAGCCTCCGCGTTCATCAAGCAGTATTTCGAGCGGTTCCCCGGCATCCGCACCTATATCGACGAGACGAAGAAGTTCGTGCGCGAGAAGACCTATGTGACCACGCTGTTCGGGCGCATCTGCCACTACCCGCAGATCCGGTCGGGGAATCCGTCGGAGCGCGCGGGCGTGGAGCGTCAGGCGATCAACGCGCCGATCCAGGGCACCGCCGCCGACATCATCCGCCGCGCCATGGTGCGCATGGAGGACGCGCTCAAAGCCGAGCGCCTCTCCGCCCAGATGCTGCTGCAGGTACACGACGAACTGGTGTTCGAGGTGCCGGACGACGAGGTCGAAGCCACCCTGCCGGTGATCTCCCGCGTCATGACGGAAGCGCCCTTCCCGGCTGTGTCGCTGAAAGTCCCACTCGCTGTGGAAGCGCGCGCCGCGCAGAACTGGGACGAGGCGCACTAAAGCATGTACGAGAGCGTCTCACACGGCCTGACGGTGCGACCTGCCATCGTTCAAGATGCGGAGACGATCTTCACATTCGTGTCCGGCCTGATCGACGATCATCTGCCCGGCCAAGCACCCTGGACGTCTGCAGCACGGATCGAGGCTGATGGCTTTGGCCCGGATCCTCTCTTCGAAGCGCTTATCGCAGAGCGAGATGCCAAGCCTGTCGGTTTCGTCTCGTTCTTCCGCGGCTATGCCGGCTGGCGCGGCAAACCCATGGGCATCGTGCATGCGCTTTATGTCGTGCCGGAAGAGCGGCGTACAGGAGCGGCACGAGTCCTCATGGCGACCGTTGCGAAGATCGCCATGGAGCGAGGTTGGGTGCGTGTCGAACTCTTCGTCGAGGACGAGCGGCCTGCCATCCGCTTCTACGAGGCGATCGGCATGCACGATCTTCATCACCGGCACATGCGGCTCGATGGCGAGGCACTGGCCCAGTTGGCAGCCTCTGTCCTTTGACTTCCCAGTCGGGTGCTCCACCCTTCTCGCAAGTGTCGCCGACAAGACCGGGAGCACCCCATGGCCTACGAACTCTACTATTGGCCCACCATCCAAGGACGCGGCGAGTTCGTGCGGCTCGCGCTCGAGGAGGCTGGGGCCGAGTACATCGACGTGGCAAGGGAGTCCGAGGGCATCGCCGTCATGATGCGCATGATGGAGCATGTGGACCACCCGCCCTTCGCGCCACCCTTTCTCAAGCACGGTGAGACGATCATCGGCCAGACGGCGGCGATCCTGCTCTATCTCGGCGCCCGACACGGCCTCGCCCCGAAGGATCCGGCGGGAGGCCTGTGGACGCACCAGATTCAGCTCACCATCGGCGACTTCGTGGCGGAGGCCCACGACACCCACCATCCTTTGGGCATCGGCCTGTATTACGAAGACCAGAAACAGGAAGCGTTCCGCCGCGCGCAGGAGTTCCGGGACGACCGCGTTCCGAAATTTCTCGACTGGTTCGAAACCATCCTTGGCCGCAATCCCTCAGGTGACAGCTATCTCGTCGGCCGATCGCTCACCTATGTCGACCTGTCGCTCTTTCAGGTTGTCGAGGGCCTGTCATACGCCTTCCCCAAAGCCACGCGACGCGCCCTGAAGAAGGCGCCCCGTGTCGCCGCTCTGCATGATGCCGTAGCGGAAAGGTCGCGGATCAAATCCTACCTCGCGAGCCCACGCCGTACTCCTTTCAACGAGGAAGGCATATTTCGGCGCTATCCCGAGCTGGACGGCTGAGCCGCAAGCCGAAAATCACAGAAACAAGATTTTTGGGGAAGCCTCTTTCCTTCCTCTTCGGCAATCGCTATATTGTAACATGTAAACAACAGGGCCTCATCTTGCCGGGATGTGAGGTGGCATCGCAACTTCTCTCTGAAGCCTTCAAGCGCCGCGAGGTCTGCTCATGAGGCGGAAGGTAGCTGCCATCCTGGCTGCGGACATCGTGGGTTTCTCCCGGCTTATCGCGGAGGATGAGGACGGAACGCTGCGGCAGCTCGCAGCCTACCGCAACGTTCTGGACGATTTCGTAGCCCATCATGGCGGGCGCGTCTTCAACACGGCCGGCGACTCGATCATGTGCGAGTTCGACAGCGCCGTTGAGGCCACGCGTGCGGCCATCGACATTCAGGACTACATCCGGGCGCAGAACCTCGCCTGCGCCCAGGACAGGCGGGTGCAGTTCCGCATCGGCATCTCGGTGGGCGAGGTGGTCGAGCGCCAGAGCGATCTTTTGGGAATGGCCGTCAACATCGCGGCCCGGCTGGAGACGCTGGCCGCGCCGGGAGGCGTCTGCCTGTCGCGCGCCGTGCATGAGGCTGTCTCTGGTCAGATCGCCGTTCCCTTCATCGATATCGGCGAGCGGCAGGTGAAGAACATCCCCTTCCCGGTCCATGCCTTCACGATCGGCAGTCCGGAGGCCAGCCTGCCGACCCGGCCGCGGCGTTTCTCCTTGCGGACCCTCGTGATGTCCCCCTTGCCGGTGGCAGGCATCTGCCTGGTCGCTCTCATCGCTGCTGGAGGGCTTGTCTCTCGTGACGAGCCTTCAAGACCGATGGAGCAGCTGACGGAAGAGGCCAGCGTTCTGTCTCCGGCCCCACCAAGAACTCAGACGCCCCTACTGCCCGCCGATCCGGTCGAGGCGTTCTCGGGACACGCGCAGCGTGGAGGACAGATCGACGATCCGCATTCTGCGCCGGGACTCTATCACAACGCCCTGCTCTTCGAGGCGAAAGGCGAGTCCATCGCGGCCCACCGGGCCTATTACGCCCTGGCCCGAATGGGCCTGGAGTTCGTCGACCCGCATCTGCGCTACGCAGCGCTGGTACGGGCCCACGAGGGACGTTTCATCGCGCGGCAGGTCTATGCCGAGCTGAACGAGGATGTTCCGACCCGCGCCACGGCCCTCGTCCATGCCCTGCAGTTCGACGGCGGGGAGCGGAAGACGAGGCTCCATGCCCTGATCGAGAAGCACCCCGATTATGCACCCGCCTATTTCCTCCTGGCCGAGGAGCATTCCGAGGATCGGGTCGGTAGCCTGCAGACCGCGCAAGACAGGCGGATCGAGCATGCGGCCCTGGCCGACTTTCTCAAGGCGCATGAGGAGGGCCGCCTGACCCCGTTCTTTCTCAACCAATCCGTCGCGGCGAACTGGATCGAGAGGGCCTATAAGCGCCATGCGAGGCTGACATTGTCGAGCGAGAGCGTCTCGGCCATGCCCGCCTTCGATCCATAGCCCGGCGGGTTGCCAACGATCGATTAAGACCTGGCCGCTAGGATCGCCCTCCGCAACGAACCGTCAATTCTGTGAGGAGCCGGCCATGAGTGATGAAGCAGGCAGCGTTGCCGTCCGTCTCTGGCGCGACCGTGCGCAGCTGCGCGAGGAGGAGCGCAACGACGCGCAGGCCCGCCTCCGCATCGCTCAGGAGAAGGTAGCGATCCTCATGGCGGAGAACGAGCGGCTCGAGGCAGAGAATGCGCGCCTGCGGGCCCTTCAGGCCCCGGACGAAAGCGTCGCCCAGGCCGAGACGGACTTGCAGATGGAAGCTTTGAGAGGCGCGCTCCTGCCCCTCATTGCCCAACCCATGGGACGGCTGAACGCCTGAAATCTCTCATATCGCCCGATCCTCACCGTTCTGCATCCAGCTGAGCGGAAAGCCGACCTTTGCCGGCTCTCCAAACAAAGCATGCTTGGCATTTCATATACCTGTCATGCCTGGGCGTTAGCACTGGCCCTCCTAGATAATACATCGTTTCGCATAACAGCATTTCAAATGCTGCTTTGTGCTGACGTAACGTGAGGGACCATCATGGCGAATGTCTGGATCAACGAGTTCCACTATGACAATGTCGGTACGGATTCGGGAGAGTTCATCGAGATTGCGGGTCTCGCTGGCACGAATCTCACAGGTTGGAAGATCATTGCCTTCAATGGGAACGGCAATGCGCCATATGCTTCATTAGATCTGACTGGCACCATCAGCGATGCGACCGGCACTGGCCACGGATTCTTCAGCTTCACCGCATCGCAGTTTACTCCTGTAACAGGTAGCAGCACCGTCAGCTTCCAGAACGGAGGCAGTGCGAGCACGCCAGAGCCGGATGGTTTCGCTCTCGTGGATCAGGATGGGAAAATCGTCGAGTTCATCAGCTATGAAGGCGCTGCCGGTCAGGTCATGGCGGTTATTTATAACGAGGTTGCCTATACCAGCACGAGAATTGATGTGATCGAAGACGGCACCGGGGCAGTCGGTGGATCAATCCAGAGAGCTGGAACGGGCAGAACTTCGAGCGACTTCAACACCTGGACAGTAGCGTCGACTAATACGTCCAACAGCCTCAATGCAGGTCAGACGTTCATCGCTCCTCTCCCGACCCTCTCCATCGCTGCGACAAGCGCCGACAAGGCTGAAGGCAGTGATGGGACGACCGAGTTCACGTTTACGGTTACGCGCTCATCGACCACGGGCTCACCAACCGCTACCTGGACGTTGGTTCCAGGCCAGGCGACCCTTGACGATTTCGACGGTCCCCTCACCGGCACGGTCACTTTCGCCGAGAATGAGACAACGGCGACGATCACGATTCGTGTGAAAGCGGACACGGATTTCGAAACGGACGAGACCTTCTCGGTCACCCTGTCAGATCCGAACGGCGCGACCATCGCCACCGGCACGGCGGAAGGTCAGATCGACAACGACGACACGACCACGGACGAGATCCTTTCCATCGCCGCCACCAACGCCGTCCAGGCAGAGGGCAATGGCCCGGGCTCCACCATCTACACCTTCACCGTCACCCGCCAGAATGGCGCCGGGACGACCGATGTCGCTTGGTCCATCGAGGGTCTTGGCCAAAACGGCCTGACTCCCGACGACTTCGGCGCGACCACAGGCACAGTGACCTTCGCTAACGGCCAGACCGAGGCCGTGATCCAGATTCAGGTTACTGGCGATGTGCGGTTTGAGGCCGACGAGCTGTTTGGAGTCCGCATCAGCACCGACAAGACCGGAGTGCAGATCCAGAATGCCACTGCGAACGGCACCATCGAGAACGACGATCTCCCTCAGAGCTTCTCCATCGCCGCAACGGACACCGTCAAGACCGAAGGCGATACGGGCGAGACGGTGTTCACCTTCACCGTGACCCGCACCAACTCGATAGGGGAAGCGGCCTCGATCGATTACGATCTCACGGGGCTTGGCGGCAGCGGCGGCGCGACGAGCGACGACTTCGTGGACCCGATTGAGGGCACGGTTACGTTCGCCGCGGGAGAGACCACCAAGACGATCGAGATCCGGGTCAAGGGCGATACGCTCAAGGAGCGCAACGAGAGCTTCTCGGTGACCTTGTCCAACCCGAGCAGCGGCAGCGTTCTCGGTACGGCAGTCGCCAATGGGCGCATCATCGCCGATGATTTTGACCGGATCTACCAGATCCAGACTCAGAACGCCCAGGGCGAGTCCCTGCTGAAAGGCCAGACCGTCACCACCACGGGTATCATCACCGGAATCCAGATGACCGGCACCACCCGCGGCTTCTTCATCCAGGATGCCCAGGGGGATGGCAACGCTGGAACTTCAGACGGCATCTTCGTCTATATGGGGCAGAACTGGACCCCCAATGTCGAGGTCGGCGATGAGGTTGTGGTCAGTGGAAAGGTGGACGAGTATTTCGGGCTGACGCAGATTACCCAGGTCAGCAGTTCGAGTCCTGTGTCGGTTTCTGTCATCGACAAGGACAATGCCCTCCCGGAGGCGATTCTCATCGGACCGAACGGGATCAAGCCGCCCACAGGTTCCGTCGCGGATGCCATCAAGTTCTATGAAGCCCTGGAAGGGATGCGCGTCACCGTTGAGCCAACTCGCGTTGTCGGTGCGACGAACAACTTCGGCGAAATCTACACGGTCATCGAAGGCGCCTATGACCCGGCGAGCCTCAACGGCCGTGGCGGCTTATCTGCGACCTCATCGGACTTCAATCCGGAGCGCATCCAGTTCGACAACATCCGCGACTCCCTCAACATGCCGATGGTTGATGTCGGCGCGAGGCTTGCCGCCATCACCGGCATCATGTCCTATGGCTTCGACAACTATGAGGTGCTGATCGGCGAGACTCCTACGGTAACGGCACAATCGACGCTTCAGGCGGAAACAACCGGGGTCACGGCTTGGAACGAGTTCTTCCTATCGTTCGGCAACTACAATGTCGAGAACCTCGACATCAACGACAATGACGGCGATGCCGACGTGGACGGTGGCCAGTTCGCCAAGCTCGCGGCCCAGATCGTCAAGAACATGGGCTCCCCGCATGTTCTGGCTTTGCAGGAGCTTCAGGACGACAGCGGCACCACCAACAACGGTGTCGTCGACGCGAAGAAGACCCTGCAGAAGCTCGTTGACGAAATCGTCAAGGCAGGAGGCCCGCGCTACTCATTCGCCTACCTCAATCCGGAGGACGGAAAGGACGGCGGAGCGCCTGGAGGCAATATTCGCCAAGCCTTCCTCTACAATGCCGAGGCAGGGGTCAGCTTGGTTCAAGGCTCTCTCAGGCGAATTGAAGATAAGGACGGCAATGATGCTTTCGAGAATAGCCGCAAGCCTCTTGTCGCCACCTTCAGGTTCAATGAGGAAGAGTATACCTTCATCAATAACCACCTGAACTCGAAGGGCGAGGACGACGGCATCTTCGGCCCCACTCAGCCGCCTGTGCTCTACACGGAGGCACAGCGCATTGAACAGACGAAAATTCTTAATGCTGAGGTCGATCGCCTTTTAGGGATCAACGCGAATGCGAACATCGTCGTTCTCGGGGACCTCAACGACTTCGCGTGGAGCAACCCGCTCAAGACTCTCGATGGGACGGCTGACGGAAATCAGGTTCTCTGGAACATGGCGGAAGAGTTCATCGCTGATCCGCGCGACCGTACCGATTATATCTATGAGGGCAACTCCCAGTCGCTCGATCACATCTATGTCTCAGCTTCCATGCGGAACCGCATGGAAGCTTTGGACATCCTGCGCATCAACTCCGAGTTCGACGTGGAGCAGCGGGCGAGCGACCACGATGCCCTGGTCGCCCGCTCGACCTTCCAGATCACGCGTGCTGCCGCTGGCAATTCCGCAGTTTTCGGCACCGATGGCAGCAATGCGCTGCTCGGGAGCGGCGGCAACAATGTCATGAATGGCGGTGCCGGTCGCGATTATCTGCAAGGCGACGCCGGCAATGACGTTCTCATAGGCGGGCTCGGGGCGGACGGCCTCTTCGGCGGACAGGGGATCGACTGGGCTTCCTATGATGGAGCGATCACGGGCGTGCGGGCAAGCCTTGCAGCACCGGGCGGCAACACCGGAGAGGCGGCAGGAGACACCTATAATTCCATCGAGAACCTGCTGGGTTCGCGCGTTGCGGATGCGCTTACCGGCAATGCTGGAGCGAACGTCATCGATGGCGGCCTTGGGGCAGATGCCATGGACGGCGGCGCAGGCGACGACATCTTCTATGTCGACGATGCTGGCGATGGCGTGATCGGAGGCAGCGGCAACGACACCGTGGTAACCTCGATCAGCTTCACTCTAAGCGGAGATGTTGAGAACCTCATCGCCAACGGCACGGCAGCCCTGGCGCTGACGGGCAACAGCCTCGCCAACACGATCACAGGTAGTGGAGGAGCCAACAAGGCATTTGGCGGACTCGGCAACGACATGATCGAGACGTCCTCTGGGAACGACCAACTGTACGGCGGCCTGGGCAATGACCTTCTGTATGGCGGTTCGGGCAGGGACATATTCGTATTCGACACAAGGCTGAACAAGAGCACGAATGTCGATAGGATCTATGACTTCCGCCGTCAGGACGACAGCTTCTACCTGGACAACGCGGTGTTCACCAAGCTGGGATCCGGCTCCCTGTCGAAGCCGAAAAAGTTCAAGAGCGACATGTTCGTGACCGGCACCAAGGCGCAGGATCGCGAGGACCGGATCGTCTATGACAAGAAGACCGGCTCGCTCTACTACGATCAGGACGGAACGGGCTCGAAGGCGCAGGTGAAGATCGCCACGATCGTCAACAAGACCACCCTCACGTTCGACGACTTCTTCGTGATCTGAGCGGCTGACGCCAAGCCCAGCCACACCGAAAGGCCCCGATCCGTCGGGGCCTTTTATCTTGAACGTAAACTCAGGCCGCCAGGCGGCCCATGGCCTCGTTCAGGCATTCGACCGTGACGCCATCACCCTTGGCCACGAGGCTGCAGCCCTTGGGCACCTCGCGCCAGCCCCGGGTCTTGTCGTCGATGGGCTCGGAGACGATCAGCAGGTTCCCCTTGTCCTCGCGGAAATAGAGAGTCGGCGGCTTGGCATCGCAGGCCCAGCGATACGCCCAGAGGTTCTCGCCGTCCGTGAAGGCCGCGGTGAAGCGCAGGGCCTCCTGTATGCCGGCTTCATCCATCAGGCCGCGCACCAGCTTCAGCGTCCGGGCCATGGCCTTCACCGGCTCCTCGGCCAGGCCACGGGCAAGGGCCGTGAGGAAGATCGCCTCCGAGTCCGTGGTGCCGAGGCGCCGGTCGTAGAGTTCGTCCGGGATCAGGGCTTCGAGGCGGCGCTTGATGCGCCCGTAGCCGCCGATCTGGCCGTTATGCATGAACAGGTAGCGGCCATGGGTGAAGGGGTGGCAGTTCGCCCGCGTGGTCGAGGTGCCGGTCGAGGCGCGCACATGGGCGAAGAAGAGCTTCGAGCGCACTTGTTCGCACAGGCTGCGCAGGTTCTCGTCGGACCAAGCCGGGCGGACCTCCCGGTAGACGCCGGGCTCCGGGCGCTCCCCGTACCAGCCGATGCCGAATCCGTCCCCGTTCGTGCCGGTCTTGGCCTCGACCGCGTGCAGCGACTGGTGCACCAGCGAGTGGGCCGGGGCACAAACGAGTTCGTCGAGGAAGATCGGTTCTCCCCGATACGCGAGAAAGCGGCACATCGGTTTCAGCACCCCCGGCACAGCAAGGCTTTGTAACGATGTTGTACTATCTTTGACTTATGGTGAATAGCCGGTTAACGGCCACGCCGTTGCAGGCGCGAATCCGTTCCCCTAAAAGCTGTTCTTAAATCTTGAAGAACGAGCCGGTCGCCGGCTGCTGGGGACCTTAAAACATGCTTCGCCCTCTGAGCCTGACGCTCGCCGCCGCCCTGACCCTCCTGCCGCAGGCAGCCTTTGCGGCCGAGTTCGATGGGGCGAGCCTCGGCTTCGTCTGGGCCCTGCCCTTTGTGGGCATCCTGCTGTCCATCGCCCTCTTCCCGCTGCTGGCGCCGCATTTCTGGGAGCATCACCAGGGCAAGATCGCAGGCCTCTGGGGCCTGCTGGTGCTGGTCCCCATGGCGCTTGCCTTCGGGCCAATGACGGCGGTCCATGCGTTGGCCCACACGGCCTTGCTCGAATACATCCCGTTCATCCTGCTCCTGCTCGCCCTGTTCACGGTGGCAGGCGGGATTCTCGTGCGCGGCAACATTCACGGCGCACCGGGCACCAACACGATCCTTCTCGGCATCGGCACGGTGCTGGCGAGCTTCATCGGCACCACCGGCGCCTCCATGGTGATGATCCGGCCGGTGATGCGCGCCAATGACGACCGCCAGCACAACGTGCATGTGATCGTGTTCTTCATCTTCCTGGTGTCGAATATCGGCGGCTCGCTCACGCCGCTCGGCGACCCGCCGCTCTTCCTCGGCTTCCTGCGCGGCGTCGACTTCTTCTGGACCACCACCCACCTGTTCCCGGAAACCCTGTTCGCCAGCGCCCTCCTGCTCGCCCTGTTCTTCGTCATCGATCTGGTGATCTACCGCCGGGAAGGCCGCATGCGCCCCGATCCGACACCGGACAACCCGGTGCGCGTCATCGGCGGCTTCAACTTCCTGCTGATCTTCATCATCATCGCGGCCATCCTCATGAGCGCTACCACGGATCTTGGGCGCATGACGGTGCTCGGCACGGAGATCGAGCTGGCGAATGCGTTGCGCGATCTCATCATGATCGCCGTGACGATCATTTCGCTGAAAGTGACACCCAAGGCCAACCGCGCCGAGAACGGCTTCTCCTGGGGGCCGATCAAGGAGGTGGCGAAGCTCTTTGCCGGCATCTTCATCGCGATCATCCCCGTGCTCGCCATGCTCAAGGCCGGCGCCAACGGTGCCTTCGCACCGCTGGTTGCCCTCGTGTCCAACCCCGACGGCAGCGCCAACAACGCAGCTTATTTCTGGCTGACCGGCGGCCTCTCGTCGTTCCTCGACAACGCGCCGACTTATCTCGTCTTCTTCGAACTTGCCGGCGGCAACCCGCAGCAGCTGATGACAGCCGGCGCCATGACGCTGGCGGCCATCTCGGCCGGCGCGGTGTTCATGGGCGCCAACTCCTATATCGGCAACGCGCCCAACTTCATGGTCTATGCCATTGCCCGCGAGGGCGGCGTGAAGATGCCGAGCTTCTTCGGCTATCTGCTCTGGTCGGGCGCGATCCTGATCCCGACCTTCCTGCTGATCACGCTGCTGTTCTTCAGGGGGTGAAGCGCACCACTGTCATTCCAGGGCGGCTCGAAAGAGCCGAGCCCGGAATCCGTAAACGCTAACGGTGCAGGAAGAAGCGTATCGCTCATCGCTCTTTCTTGAAGCGTAGTGGTTATGGATTCCGGGCTCTCGCTTCGCTTGTCCCGGAATGACAGCGGAAATCCTAAGGGCTCAACCTCCCCGCCACATCCTCGGCCAGCGACAGACACGACGTCAGCCCCGGGCTCTCGATGCCGAAGAGATGGACGAGCCCGGACAGTCCATGCTCCGCCGGGCCGTCGATCATGAAGTCGGCGGCCTTCTCGCCCGGCCCGGTGAGCTTCGGGCGGATGCCGGCGTAATCGGGAACGAGCGCTCCGTCAGGCAGCCCCGGCCAGTAGCGGCGGATCGAGGCGTAGAAGCTCTCGGCCCGCTGGGGATCGACCTCGTAAACCTCCCTGTCGATCCATTCCACATCCGGGCCGAAACGCATTCGGCCGGCAAGGTCCAGCGTCACATGGGTGCCCAGCCCCCCGTCGACGGGGGCTGGATAGATCAGGCGCGAGAAGGCGGGCCTGCCGAGGCAGCCGAAATAATTGCCCTTGGCCAGCACGAGCGGCGGCACGCGCTCCGCTGGATAGCCCTCCGTCGCGCGGGCGAGCGCCTGCGAACCGAGACCGGCTGCGTTGACGACAGCATCAACCGTCATCTCTGTCGCTTCCGCGCCGCCGACCTGCACATTCCAGCCCGCGCCGCTTCGCATGATGCGCTCGACCGGGGCATGGAAGGCGATGACGCCACCCGCATCCTCCAGATCACCCTGCAGCGCCAGCATCAATGCGTGGCTGTCGATGATCCCGGTCTCACCTGATAGCACCGCGCCGGTGCAGGAGAGGTTCGGCTCAAGCCGCCGCGCCTCCTCGCCCGTCAGGAATGAGAGGCCCTCGACGCCGTTCGCCAGCCCCTGCTCGTAGATGCCCTCGATCTTGGCCTGTTCGAGATCGTTGGTGGCCACGATGAGCTTGCCGCATTTGGCGTGCGGCACGCCGTGGCTCTCGCAGAAGGCGTAGAGCCTGCGTCGCCCCTCGACGCAGTGGCGGGCGCGCAGCGAGCCGGACGGGTAGTACATCCCGGCGTGGATGACCTCGCTGTTGCGCGAGGACACGCCGTTGCCGATACCGCCGGTGGATTCCGCCACGATCACACTGTGACCGCAAAGGGCCAGCGCGCGCGCGACGGCGAGGCCAACAACCCCGGCTCCGATCACCAGAACGTCGATGACAGCCTCCCGTCGCTTTGCAATGCGCCGCGATGCCGGTCAGAGGCGCTGGCCGGTCTGCTCGTCGAAGAGATGCACGAGCCTCAGGTCCGGCGTGATGCGGATCTGCTGACCGGGCTTGGCATCGATGCGCTCGCGGAACACGCCCACAACGTCGGCACCAGCGAGCTTCGCGAAGACCTGGGTCTCGGAGCCGGTCGGCTCGACCACCGCGACCTCCGCCGGCAGGCCATTGGCATCGTCGAGAATGAAATGCTCCGGCCGGATGCCGTAGACCACGGGCTTTCCATCGGAGGCCGCAGGCATATGGTCAATCGGCAGGGCGGTGCCGTCCTGCGCGATGAAACGGCCGCCCTGCAGATGCCCCTTCAGGAAGTTCATGGCGGGCGAGCCGATGAAGCCCGCGACGAAAAGATTCGCCGGCCGGTCGTAGAGCTCGAGCGGTGCGCCGATCTGCTCGACGACGCCGTCATGCATCACCACGATCTTGTCGGCCATGGTCATGGCCTCGATCTGGTCGTGGGTCACGTAGATCGTGGTGGTCTTGAGCCGCTGGTGCAGGGCCTTGATCTCTGTACGCATGGCCACGCGCAGCTTGGCGTCGAGGTTGGACAGCGGCTCGTCGAAGAGGAACACCTGGGGATCGCGCACAATGGCCCGGCCCATGGCGACACGCTGGCGCTGGCCGCCGGAGAGCTGGCGCGGATAGCGATCGAGGAGCTTGGCGAGCCCAAGGATCTCGGCGGCGCGGTCGACCCGCTGTTTGATCTCAGCCTTCGACGCCCGCTTGAGCTTGAGGGAGAAGCCCATGTTGTCCGCGACCGTCATGTGAGGATAGAGCGCGTAGTTCTGGAACACCATGGCGATGTCGCGCTCTTTCGGCGGCACGTCGTTGACCACCCGCGGGCCAATGCGCAGCTCGCCGCCGGAGATGTTCTCAAGTCCCGCGATCATACGAAGCAGAGTGGACTTGCCGCAGCCGGACGGTCCCACCAGGGTGACGAATTCGCCATCCTCGATATCGAAGGACACGCCCTGGATGACCGAAACCGGTCCAAAGCTCTTCTGGATGTTGCGAATCTCGACCGAGGCCACGGATCTTCCTTCCAAATCGTCGTTGGCCGGGCCCTCAGGACCGGCCGCGCCATCCTAGGCATGCGCATGGGCCGGTCAAGGCAGAGCCGGCGGCAATTCAGCTTCGAGAGTCAGGACCTTGCCGGGATTCAGGATGTTCTGCGGATCGAGCGCGCTTTTCAGCGTCCGCATCAGATCGAGGGCCACCGGATCCTTGTAGAGCACCAACTCATCGCGCTTGATGAGGCCCACCCCGTGCTCGGCGGAGATCGAGCCGTTCATATCATGCACGATGTCGTGGACGATCCGGTTGAAACGCTCCCACTGAGCGAGGAACGCAGCCTTCTCCATGGCGACGGGCTGGCTCAGGTTGAAGTGGATGTTGCCGTCGCCGAAATGCCCGAAGGCGCAGACGCGCACGCCGGGCAGGGCCTCCTCGCAGGCCCGGGTGGCCGTGACGATGAAGTCCGCCACCTTCGAGACGGGCACGGCGACATCGTGCTTGATCGACCCGCCTTCGAGCCTTTGCACGTGAGACAGGCTTTCGCGCAGGTGCCAGAGTGCCTCGCCCTGGGCCTCGCTCGCAGCAATGACCGCATCCTCGACGATGCCGGCCTCCAGCGCCTCGCTCAGAACAGCCTCGATACGCTCGCGCAGATCGATTGCGGGATCCGGCGACGACAGCTCGATCAGGGCATAGGCTTCGTGCCAACCGCCAAGCGGAGGAACGGCGCCTGCGGCATGCTTGAGCACGATCTCCAGCGCGAAGCGGGGCATGAACTCGAAGGCCGTCAGCTGGTCGCCCGTGCGCCGTCGCAGGCGGTCGAAGAGGTCGAGCG
This sequence comes from Microvirga lupini, assembly GCF_014191055.1. Classification (GTDB taxonomy): domain Bacteria; phylum Pseudomonadota; class Alphaproteobacteria; order Rhizobiales; family Beijerinckiaceae; genus Microvirga; species Microvirga lupini_A. The sequence continues at coordinate 115,537 of NZ_JACHWB010000004.1, read as the reverse complement.
TCGCGTGGGGCGAGGCGCAGCCGATGAAGGCGACAGTCCTGCTCTTCGGCCGCGGAAAAAGCGTCAGCACCGCCGCCGTGACGATGCCGAGCGTTCCCTCCGATCCGACGAAGAGGTTCTTCAGGTCGTAGCCCATGTTGTCCTTGCGCAGGCCCTTCAGCCCGTTCCAGATCCGCCCGTCGGCGAGCACGACCTCGAGCCCAAGAACGAGGTCGCGGGTATTGCCATATCGCAGCACGTTCACGCCGCCCGCATTGGTGGCGATGTTGCCGCCGATCCGGCAGGAGCCCTCGGAGGCGAGCGACAGGGGAAACAGGCAATCCACCTTCTCGGCTTCGTCCTGCACCGCCTTCAGGATGCAGCCGGCTTCCACCGTGATGGTGGCGTTGAAGGCATCGACCTCGCGAATGCGGTCGAGGCGCGCGAGCGACAGGACGATGCCATCGTACGGCACGCCTCCGCCGACCAGACCCGTATTGCCGCCCTGCGGCACGATGGCGACACCCGCCTTCGCGCATTCGCGAACCACGAGAGCAACCTCCTCTGTACTGCCGGGGCGGACGACCGCCAGGGCGGCGCCGCGGTAAAGCCTGCGCTCCTCGACGAGATAGCTTTCCATGGCGTCCGGGTCGCGAATGACCTGCTGGGCTCCAAGGCTTGCAGTCAGGATATCCAGAAGATCGGATCGGGTGTCGGTCATCGGAAGCACCAAACGAAAAGGCGGCCGTTGGCCGCCTTCTACACGATTTCAGGGGAGAGATAACTTTTCTCAGGCGGCGATCGAGGTCTGGGGCCCTGCGGAGCGCACGTCGGAATCCACGTGTCCCTCGAAGCGCTTGAAGTTCTCGTTGAACATGTCGATCAGGCGCTTGGCCGTCTCGGCGAACTCCGCCTTGTTCTGCCAGGTCTTGACCGGATAGAGGATGTGCGGCTCGACGCCCGGCACCGAGGTCGGCACCGCGAATCCGAAATAAGGATCGCGGCGGAAATCGGCGCGGGAGAGCGAGCCGTCGAGCGCTGCGGTGAGCAGGCGGCGGGTGACGCGGATCGGCATGCGCCGGCCGACGCCGTACTTGCCGCCGGTCCAGCCTGTGTTCACGAGCCAGCAATCCACATGGTGCTTGGCGATGAGATCGCGCAGCAGGTTGCCGTAGACCGACGGATGGCGCGGCATGAACGGCGCGCCGAAGCAGGTCGAGAAGGTGGCCTCAGGATCCTTCACGCCTTTTTCCGTGCCGGCCACCTTGGCGGTGTAGCCCGACAGGAAGTGATACATGGCCTCGGCGGGCGTCAGCTTCGCGATGGGCGGCAGCACGCCGAAGGCGTCGCAGGTGAGCATCACGATGTTCTTCGGAATGCCCGCCCGGCCCGTGGCGCTCGCATTGGGGATGAAGTCGAGCGGATAGGCGCAGCGTGTGTTTTCCGTGCGCGACGCATCGTCGAAATCGGGGATGCGCGTGGTCGGGTCGACGATCACGTTTTCCAGCACCGTGCCGAAGCGCTCGGTGGTCGAGAAGATCTCGGGCTCCGCCTCGCGGGAGAGACGGATGGTCTTGGCGTAGCAGCCGCCCTCGAAGTTGAACACCCCGTTCGGGGCCCAGCCATGCTCGTCGTCGCCGAGCAGGATGCGGTTCGGATCGTTGGAGAGCGTGGTCTTGCCGGTGCCGGAGAGCCCGAAGAACACGGCCACGTCACCCTCCTTGCCCACATTGGCCGAGCAGTGCATGGGCATGACGTTCTGCGAGGGCAGCACGTAGTTGAGATAGGTGAAGACCGACTTCTTCATCTCGCCCGCATAAGACGTGCCACCGATGAGGACGATCTTGCGCTTGAAATCGCAGGCGATGACCGTCTCCGTGCGGCAGCCGTGGCGGGCCGGATCCGCCTTGAAGGACGGCAGGTCGATGATGGTCAGCCCTGGCACGTAATCGGCGAGTTCGCCCTGCTCGGGGCGGATCAGGAGATTGCGGATGAAAAGCGAATGCCAGGCGAATTCCGTGAAGACCCGTGCCTTGACCCGGTAGCTTGGGTCGGCACCGCCGTAGAGATCCTGGGCGAACAGCTCCTTGCCCTCGGCATGGGCGAGGAAGTCGGCCAGCAGGGTGTCGAAATGGCCCGGGGTGATGGAACCGTTGTTGTCCCACCAGACGGTGCTTTCCGTGGTCTCGTCGCGCACCACGAATTTGTCCTTGGGCGAGCGGCCCGTATGGATGCCGGTCTCGGCCAGGAGGGCGCCGCCTTTGACGAGCTTGGTTTCGCCCCGGGTCAGGGACTGCTCGTAGAGTGCGGGCGCCTCAAGATTCCAGTAAACCCGTTTGAGATTGCGAAGGCCAAAGGCCTCAGCGCCCTGCGCGCTGTTGAAGACGCCGATATTTTCCACGGAAGATGTCTCCTGATCGCCAGTCGCCGTGCAGCCGAATGTGCCGCCGTCCGATGGCCGTCACATGGGATAGGTCAAACAACGCGGCTAAAACTTTGCCGTCTCGCTTGAACATAGAACCTTCTTTAGGTCAGCTGACGAGGCCGTCAACTCAAGCCGTTTCATTGCATTCTATTTTCGTCAAAACTAGCCGCCTGACAGCCCCAACTTCAAGGATTCACGAGGTTCAGGGGAGTTCTTTCGTATGATTGACAGATTGCCTTTGGGGAAACCCCGGCCTTCCCTTGCCCCAGGCCACGCTTCGTGCTGGGCCACAAAGGAAATCTGTCCGATCCGTAATGCGCCGTTCATCTCCGGTTGAAGCGGCTGTTCCTAAACCCCACTATCAGGTCCTCCCTGGTCATAGCCCCGGGGAAAACCATATTTATGCCACGAGAAAGGCGCAGTTGGGGACGTTTTAGGGCCTTCTGCGTTGTCAGACGGGGCAAAAAGACGACATTCGTCTGTGCCAAACTAAGGAAGAGTTCATGCCAACGATCGCCCTTGTCGATGACGATCGCAATATCCTGACCTCTGTTTCCATCGCCCTCGAGGCGGAGGGCTACCGCATCCAGACCTATACGGATGGGGCTTCGGCCCTGGACGGGCTCAAGCACGCCCCGCCGGATCTGGCCATTTTCGACATCAAGATGCCCCGCATGGACGGCATGGAGCTGCTGCGCCGTCTGCGGCAGAAATCGGACCTTCCCGTGATCTTCCTGACCTCGAAGGACGAGGAGATCGACGAATTGTTCGGCCTCAAGATGGGCGCCGACGACTTCATCCGCAAACCTTTCTCCCAGCGTCTCCTGGTCGAGCGCGTGAAGGCGGTTCTGCGCCGCTTCGCCCCCAAGGACCAGAGCGCCCCCAAGGAGGCCGATCCGAAAGCCCTGGAGCGCGGCCAGCTCAAGATGGATCCCGAGCGACATGCCTGCACCTGGAAGGGCGAGCCGGTGACCCTGACGGTCACGGAGTTCCTGATCCTGCAGGCCCTCGCCACGCGCCCTGGGGTGGTGAAAAGCCGCAATGCGCTCATGGATGCGGCCTATGACGATCAGGTCTATGTGGACGACCGGACCATCGACAGCCACATCAAGCGCCTGCGCAAGAAGTTCAAGTCGGTTGACCAGAGTTTCGAAATGATCGAGACCCTCTACGGCGTGGGCTACCGCTTCAAGGAAGCCTGACGCTGAAAGCGCGAGCAACCTGGAAGGACCTTGGCCCGGTGCGTTCATCGGGTCACGGGTCAAGCGAGTGGCATGAAGGCTGATCCCATCCACGCCGAAGCGGGTTTCGACGATCCGCCTGCTCCCCAAAGCACCCTGGAGCGGCTGAAGCTCTTCGGCCGCATGCTCGTGCAGCGTGCCTCGTCCAGCCTGACGCGCCGGATCGTGGTGCTCAATCTGGCCGGGCTCGTGGCCCTGCTCGTGGGCTTCCTCTACCTCAACCAGTTCCGCGAAGGCCTCATCGAGGCCCGGGTGCAGAGCCTGCTCACACAGGGCGAGATCATCGCCGGCGCCATCGCCAGCTCTGCCACGGTGGAGACCAACACCATCACCATCGATCCGGACCAGCTGCTGCAGATGCAGGCCGGTGAAACGGAGCGGTTCAACGACGAGTCCCTCTCCTCCCTCGAATTCTCCATCAACCCGGAACGCGTCGCGCCTCTCCTGAGGCGCCTGGTAACGCCGACCAAGACCCGTGCCCGCATCTTCGACCGTGAGGGCATGCTCCTCCTCGATTCCCGGTCGTTCTACTCCCGCGGCGACATCCTGCGCATGGAGCTTCCTCCGGTCGCCACCGTGGAAGACACGACGACCGTCATGGAGCGCACCTGGAACAGCATCCGCAAGATGTTCCGGCGCACCAAGCGACCGGTGCAGGAGGAGGCCGGACCGGTCAACGGCAAGTCCTTGGCCGAAGTGCAGCAGGCGTATACGGGCCAGCAGGCGAGCGAAGTGCGCGTCAACGCCCGCGGCGAGACCATCGTGTCGGTAGCCGTGCCGATCCAGCGCTTCCGCACCGTGCAGGGTGCGCTCCTGCTCTCGACCCAGGAAGGCGACATCGACGCGATCATCGCGTCCGAGCGCTTCGCCCTGCTTCAGGTTTTCCTGGTGGCCGCCGTGGTGATGATCGTGCTGTCGCTGTTCCTCGCAGGCGCCATCGCCGGCCCGGTGCGGCGCCTGGCAGAGGCGGCCGAGCGGGTGCGATGGGGCACGAAATCGCGCCAGGAGATTCCCGACTTCACCAATCGCGCCGACGAGATCGGCCATCTGTCGGGGGCGCTTCGCGACATGACCAAGGCCCTCTACAACCGCATCGACGCCATCGAGAGCTTCGCGGCCGATGTGGCGCACGAGCTGAAGAACCCATTGACCTCCCTGCGCAGCGCGGTGGAAACCCTGCCGCTCGCCCGCAGCGACGAATCCCGTGGGCGGCTCCTCTCGATCATTCAGCACGACGTGAAGCGCCTTGACCGCTTGATCAGCGACATCTCGGATGCCTCACGCCTCGACGCGGAGCTTGCCCGCGCCGATGCCGAGCCCGTAGATATGGTGCGCCTGCTCGAGGCCGTGGTGTCGGTGGCCAATGAGCGCCGCCAGGAACACGACCCTCTGATTACGCTGAACATCGAGAACGCGGCCAAGAATCGGGATGCCTTCCTGGCGCTCGGCCACGACAGCCGCCTGGGCCAGGTGTTCAACAACCTCCTCGACAACGCCCGCTCATTCTCGCCACCCGACGAGACGGTGAGGGTCTCCATGCGCCGCCGCCGGAACGATGTGGAAATCCTGGTCGAGGACAGCGGACCCGGGATCGAGCCCGATGCTCTCGATCGCATCTTCGAGCGCTTCTACACCGACCGGCCCGAGCAGGGCTTCGGCCAGAACTCAGGTCTTGGGCTGTCCATCTCCCGCCAGATCATCGAGGCTCATCGGGGCACGATCCGGGCCGAGAACCGGCTTGGAGCGCCCGATGAGAGCGGCGAGCCCAGGCGTCTGGGCGCCCGCTTCGTCATCCGGCTTCCCGTCGAGGGTGCCAGGGCCCGGAAGGAGCAGGGAAGAAGGAGCAAGGATCGCGACAGACGCGAGGCAGGAAAGACCGGGTCGTGAGCGACCCGCAAACCATCCATGCCGGCTGCGTGCTGATTGGGGAAGCCGGCCTCCTGATCCGGGGCGCATCAGGCTCCGGCAAATCGACTCTCGCCCGGGAGGTGGTGTCCCGCGCCCTTCAGGCAAGACGTTTCGGGCGCCTCGTCAGCGATGACAGGACCCGGATCGCGGCCCGGCACGGTCGTCTCGTCGCCCAGCCGGTCGAGCCGCTCGGCGGGTGCATCGAGGTGTTCGGCCTTGGGATCATCCGGCAGCCCCATGAGCCGGCCGCCGTCATTCGCCTCGTGATCGATCTTTCCGAGGACCTGCCGCGCTATCCGGAAGAGCAGGATGGACATGTTGTCCTCTGCGGCGTCATGGTCCCTCGCATTCGCATGCAGGCCGGAGCAGTCTCTGCGGACATCGCCTTGGCCTGCCTGAGTGGTGTTTGCGACACGGTCGTGACACTGTGATGAACTTTTGCTCTTATTGCTCTTGCGCTTGGCTTCGCGGTGCACAAAATAGCGGCTCCGCTCTCGGAGCGTTCGGACCTGTAACAATATGATTGGAATGGTGCTCGTCACCCACGGGCAGCTCGCGACGGAATTCAAAGCGGCGCTCGAGCATGTGGTGGGACCTCAAGAGCAGCTTGAAACGATCACGATCGGCCCCGATGACGACATGGAGACACGGCGCAAGGACATCATGGACGCCGTGTGCCGGGTCAATTCAGGCCAGGGGGTTGTGGTTCTGACGGACATGTTCGGGGGCACTCCCTCGAACTTGGCCCTGTCGTGCATGAATGGTGGCTCCGTCGAGGTGGTAGCCGGCATCAACCTGCCCATGCTCATCAAGCTCGCCAGCGTGCGCGACGAGGAGCCCCTGACCGATGCGGTGTCCCATGCCCAGGAAGCCGGGCGCAAATACATCAACATCGCTTCGCGCGTCCTCTCGGGAAAGTAACCAGCATGGACAGGCCCCTCGATCAGGACTGCCCGCCGGTTGTCGTGCCCGAAGGCGCCATGGTGCGGGAACTGCCCATCATCAACCGCCGCGGCCTGCACGCCCGCGCCTCGGCCAAGTTCGTCCAGACCGTCGAGCGCTTCGATGCCGATGTGACCGTCACCCGCTGCGGCGAGACCGTCGGCGGACGCTCCATCATGGGCCTTCTCACGCTTGCGGCCGCTCAGGGCACCACGATCACGGTTACGGCCAAGGGGACGGATGCACCGGCCTGCCTGCAGGCCATCGACGATCTCCTCGCCAATAAATTCGGCGAGAACGAGTGACCTCGGAAAACATATAAAGACATCTTTATATCTTGATTGCCTCTGCCCCGGCTCTCTGGTAGAGACGGCGCCAATTCACTCAGGATTGGTGCAAAGAGAGGCCATCATGGCACAGGATTACATCGTCAAAGACATCGGCTTGGCTGAGTTCGGCCGCAAGGAGATCTCGATCGCCGAGACCGAGATGCCGGGCCTGATGGCCGTTCGCGAGGAATACGGCCCGAAGCAGCCCCTCAAGGGCGCCCGCATCGCCGGCTCGCTCCACATGACCATCCAGACCGCGGTGCTGATCGAGACGCTGAAGGCTCTCGGCGCCGACATCCGCTGGGTGTCCTGCAACATCTACTCCACCCAGGACCACGCCGCCGCCGCCATCGCGGCCGCCGGCATTCCGGTCTTCGCCTACAAGGGCGAGACCCTGAAGGAGTACTGGGACTACACCGCCAAGCTGTTCGACTGGCACGATGGCGGCATGCCCAACATGATCCTCGACGACGGCGGCGACGCCACCATGCTGGTTCATCTGGGCCTGCGCGCCGAGCAGGGCGACACCGCCTTCCTCGACAAGCCGGGCTCCGAGGAAGAGGAGGTGTTCTTCGCGCTGATCAAGCGCCTGCTCTCCGAGAAGCCGAAGGGCTGGTTCGCCGGTCTCGCCGAGTCGATCAAGGGCGTGTCGGAAGAGACCACCACGGGCGTGCACCGTCTCTACATCATGGAGAAGGAGGGCAAGCTCCTCTTCCCGGCGATCAACGTCAACGACTCGGTCACCAAGTCGAAGTTCGACAACCTTTATGGCTGCCGTGAATCGCTCGTCGACGGCATCCGCCGCGGCACGGACGTGATGATGGCCGGCAAGGTCGCCATGGTCGCCGGCTTCGGCGACGTGGGCAAGGGCTCGGCCGCCTCATTGCGCCAGGCCGGCTGCCGCGTGCTCGTGTCGGAAGTCGACCCGATCTGCGCGCTCCAAGCCGCCATGGAAGGCTATGAGGTCACGACCATGGAGGACGCGGCTCCCCGCGCCGACATCTTCGTCACCGCCACCGGCAACAAGGACGTCATCACTCTCGACCACATGCGGGCGATGAAGGACCGGGCGATCGTCTGCAACATCGGCCACTTCGACAACGAGATCCAGGTCGCGGGCCTCAAGAACCTGAAGTGGAACAACGTGAAGCCGCAGGTGGATGAGATCGAGTTCCCCGACGGGCATCGCATCATCCTGCTCTCGGAAGGCCGCCTCGTGAACCTCGGCAACGCCATGGGACATCCGTCCTTCGTGATGTCGGCCTCGTTCACGAACCAGACGCTGGCCCAGATCGAGCTCTTCACCAACCAGGGCAAGTACGAGCGCAAGGTCTACACCCTGCCCAAGCACCTGGACGAGAAGGTGGCCTCGCTGCACCTCGAGAAGATCGGCGTGAAGCTCACCAAGCTGCGCCCCGACCAAGCGTCCTATATCGGCGTCTCCGAGAAGGGCCCGTTCAAGCCGGATCATTATCGCTACTGATCGGCCTCACCTTTACGAGCTGCGAAAGCCCGGCTCTCCGCCGGGCTTTTTCTTTGTCTGTCGGCTCTGGCGCATCGGATGGATCCTAAAAGTGCAAGTCCACTTTTAGGTCCAATGCTCGAACGAATCGACAGAGTGTCGCACCGGCATGTGTGTGACCCGATTGCAATATGGTTCGACGAATTGCGCACAGGTTCTCCAAAGGAAGTTTAAGCCGGTGTTAACCCTCTTCCTGGCGGAGTCAGGGGTGGTCTAAGGTGAACACGAATCGACCGGCTGTGCTTCGGCATCGAACCTGCGCCGGCAGTTCCGTTCATGCGTAGACGGTTGACCTCGGAGGCGTCGAAAGGCGCGGCCGGGGATTGATCCAACTTGGCCTGGTTGTCAGGCCGCCAACACGGGAAGGGCAGCAACGGCATGGCCGGGCTTGGGGAGCGTCACGATGGCAGCGGAGACGGGGGAAGCCTCCTCGTCGGGTCTGCCCGTGCGTCCCTATCCCTGATGTTGCTCACTGGCACGTCCCAGGCGGCACTCGCCAACGACCTCCTGCAGCCGCTGTCCGAAAAAGCCTCCGATCTCCTCGGCTTTCTGCACGGCTTCAACCTGCACAACACCGTTTATCTCAGCCTGTCCATGGGGCTTGTCGCGACGACGACCGTCGTGGCCCTCCTGTTGTGGCAGGAGCGCAAGCGCGCTGCCCGGGTGGAATGGGCCCTGCGCAATGAGCTCAGCGCTTTGCGCGGCGCAGATGACTTGGCGGCCCTCCTCATGGGCTCGGAGCGCCAGCTCCTGATCAGCTGGCATGGTCGCGACGGCGAACCGCGCTTCCAGGGCGATCCGTCCATCATCGGCGAGAATGCGCCGGCCCAGCGGGCGCTTGCCTTCGGCACCTGGCTCAGCCCCGCCGATGCGGCCGCCGTGGAAGGCGCTCTCGAGCAGCTCAAGCTCCGCGGCCAAGCCTTCCGCCTCACGGCGCGCTGCACCGGCACACGCTTCATCGACGTGGAAGGCCGCACCATCGGCGGCCGGGCGATCCTGCGCCTGCGCGACGTGACCGGGGATCGGGCCGAACTCCTGAAGGTGCAAGGACAGCTGGCGACGGCGCGCAGCGATCTGCGCTCCATGACGATGCTGCTCGACGACGTCGCCTATCCCCTCTGGATCCGCGATGCGGACGACCGGCTCCTCTGGGCGAACCAGGCCTATCTGCGCTCGGTCGAGGCGCGCGACCTCGACGATGCCATCGGCCGCTCCCTCGAGCTCCTCAGCGCGCCGACCCGTGACGAGGCGCGGCGCCAACGCCTCTCCGGCACCACCTATTCCGGTCGTGTGACGGCTGTGGTCGCTGGCCACCGGGCCGTGCTCGACGTCATCGAGCGCCCGACGGCCGGCGGCAGCGCGGGCATCGCGGTCGATGTGTCGGAGCTGGAGGCTGTGCGCACCGATCTACAGCGCCAGATGGACGCCCACGTGCGCACCCTCGATCAGCTGCCCACGGCGGTTGCAATCTTCGACGGCGCGCAGAACCTCATCTTCAGCAATTCCGCCTATCAGAGTCTCTGGGGCCTCGATGCCGCGTTCCTCGCGTCGCGTCCATCGGACAGCGAGGTTCTCGACCGCCTTCGCGCGGCCAGGAAACTCCCCGAACAGGCAGATTTCCGCGCCTGGAAGACCGACTTCCTGCAAGGCTACCGTTCCGTCGAGCAGCAGGAGACCTGGTGGCACCTGCCCGACCGGCGAACCCTGCGCGTAGTCGTCAATCCCAATCCTCAGGGCGGCGTGACCTATCTCTTCGACGATGTGAGCGAGCGTTTCGAGCTGGCCTCGCAGGTTCACTCGCTCACCCGCGTGCAGAGCGAGACGCTCGACACCCTGAAGGAAGGCGTTGCGGTGTTCGGCTCGGACGGACGCCTCAAGCTGCACAACCGCGCCTTCGCCGACATGTGGGGTCTCGCGGCCGAGATGACGGCGGCAAATCCGCATATCGACACGGTGATCAAGGCCTGCCGTCCGCTGGCGACCCGCGACGAGCCCTGGATCGACATCCGCGGCGCGGTGGCGGGTCTCGCCGACATGCGCATGGGGCTTTCCTGCCGCATCGAGCGGCATGACGGCTCGGCGCTCGACTGCACGGCGCAACCCCTGCCCGACGGCGCGACGCTTTTGAGCTTCACCGACGTGACCGCGAGCGTGAACGTGGAGCGCGCGCTCACCGAGCGCAACGAGGCGCTGGAGCGCGCCTCGCGCCTGCGCGACGAGTTCGTGCATCACGTGTCCTACGAGCTGCGCTCGCCGCTCACCAACATCATCGGGTTCACGCAGCTTCTCGGCGACGAGACCGTGGGCGCGCTCAATCCGCGCCAGCGCGATTACGCCGACCACATCATGCGCTCCTCGGCAGCTTTGCTCGCGATCCTCAACGACATTCTCGATCTCGCCTCCATCGATACGGGTTCGCTCGAACTCAGCCCCGAAATCGTCGATATCCGCTCCACCATCGAGGCGGCGATGCGCGGGCTGGAGGATCGTCTCGCCGAGTCCTCGCTGCACCTGGTCATCGACACGCCGGACGACATCGGCACGTTTGTCGCCGACGGCAAGCGCGTGCGCCAGATCCTGTTCAACCTGCTCTCCAACGCGGTTGGCTTCTCCTCGCCAGGCCAGACGATCCGCGTCTCGGCCCGCAAGCGCGGGGCTGAGGTGATCTTCGAGGTGAAGGACCAGGGCCGCGGCATTCCACCGGAGATCAAGGCGAAAATCTTCGAGCGGTTCGAGACCCATACGCTCGGCACCCGTCATCGCGGGGTGGGCCTCGGCCTATCGATCGTGCGTTCCTTCGTGGAGCTGCATGGCGGGCGCATCGACATCGCGTCCGCGCCAGGCCAGGGCACCACGGTCACCTGCATCTTCCCGAACGAGAGGTATGAGACCCCGTCCGATGGCCGATCCGCGCAATCTGCGCTAACTCCCATCGCAGCCGAGTAGGAACAGCGATGGTGAATGGATTGGCCCTCATGCCCGATCAGGAACTTATGCAGGCCGCATGGATCGTGACGCTTCCCGATCACGAGGCGACGGAGCGCTTCGCCGGCATCCTGGCCGAGGAGCTGAAACCCGGCGATCTCGTGACCCTGTCGGGCGGCCTGGGAGCCGGCAAGACGACGCTTGCCCGCGCCCTCGTGCGCATTCTCGCGGGCGATCCGGAGCTTGAGGTCCCGAGCCCCACCTTTACCCTGATGCAGGTCTATGACGGCCCGCGCAGCCCCATCGTGCATGCGGATTTCTACCGCCTGTCCGGCGGCTACGAGCTGGTGGAGCTGGGCTGGGACGAGATGACGGAGAACGCCATCTCCCTCGTCGAATGGCCGGAGCGAGCCGAGGACGCGCTGAAGCCGGAGCATCTCGACATCCGCCTCGATTTCGCCCCTGGCGGCCAGGGCAAGGGCCGGCTCGTCATGCTGACCGGCACGGGCGCCTTCGCGTCCCGGCTCCAGCGCATGAAAGCCTATCGCAACCTGGTGGAGCGCTGCGGCTGGGGTGATGCCAAGCGCCAGCCCATGATGAGCGACGCCTCGGTGATCCGCTCCTACGAGCGTCTCGTGAAGCCCGACGGCTCGACCGCGCTCCTGATGATCTCGCCGCCGCGCCCAATCGGGCCCGCCGTGCGGCGCGGCAAGCCCTACACGACCATCGCCAAGCTTGCCGAAACGGTTCACGCCTTCGTGGCCATGGACAAGGGCCTGCGGGCGCTGGGCTTCAGCGCACCCTATATCTACGGCGAGGATCTGGAGGCGGGCCTGCTCCTCATCGAGGATCTCGGCGCCGAGCCCGTCGCCGACGAGAGCGGACCGATCCCGGACCGCTATGCGGAGGCCACGCGCCTCCTCGCCCAGCTCCATGGCCAGACCCTGCCGCAGGTGCTGCCCGTCAGTGATGGCATCGACCACACGATCCCGGCTTATGATCTCGAGGCGCTTCTGATCGAGGTGGAACTGCTGCTCGACTGGTACGTGCCGCACATCATCGGCACGCAGCTCTCGGGCTCGGTGCGGGCGGAGTTCGTCAATCTCTGGACCGAGACCCTGGGCGAGGTTCTCTCCGCGCCTGTCACCTGGACCCTGCGCGACTACCACTCGCCCAACCTGATCTGGCTGCCGGGGCGCGAAGGCCTGCAGCGTGTGGGCATGATCGACTTCCAGGACGCGGTGTTGGGCTCGCCCGCCTATGACGTCGCCTCGCTGCTGCAGGATGCGCGCGTGACGGTGCCGCCGGAACTCGAACTGAAGCTCATCGGGCTTTATGCCCGCGACCGGAAGGCGGCCGATCCGGGTTTCGACGTGTCGGCCTTCGCCCGCGCCTACGCCATCATGGCGGGCCAGCGCGCCACCAAGATCCTCGGCATCTTCGCCCGCCTCGACCGGCGGGACGGCAAGCCGCATTACCTCAAACACCTGCCGCGGATCGAATCCTACCTCATCCGCAACCTCGCCCATCCGGCCCTGGGGAAGCTCAAGGGCTGGTATGAGACCCATCTGCCGCGGCTCATCCCGCCCGCGGATGAAGCCCCTCCCGAATCCTGAGCCAATCCTTTGTCCCAGACCCCTCCGCGCGTGCCCCGCAAAGCCATCGTCCTCGCCGCAGGTTTGGGCAAGCGCATGCTGCCGATCACGGCCACCATGCCGAAACCCCTGGTGAAGGTGGCGGGCCGGAGCCTCATCGACTTCGCCCTCGACAAGCTGCACGAGGCGGGCGTCGAGACGGCGGTGGTGAACGTCCACCACTTCGCCGACATGCTCGAAGAGCACCTGCGCACCCGCGAGACGCCCCGCATCGTCATCTCGGACGAGCGCGGCGAGCTGCTGGAAACCGGTGGCGGCGTGAAGAAGGCCCTGCCCCTGTTGGGCAATGAGCCCTTCATAACCTTCAACTCCGACTCCCTCTGGATCGAAGGCAAAGAGCCGAATCTGCTACGCTTGGTGCAGGCCTGGGATCCGGACAGGATGGACATCCTGATGCTCGTGGCCCCGTTATCCACAAGCATCGGATTCGAGGGCCGGGGCGATTTTCACCAGGATCCGGACGGCCGTCTGCGCCGTCGCGGGTCCGACGATAGCGCTCCTTTCGCCTACGCGGGGGTCGCCATCGTGAAGCCGGAACTGGTGCACGGCACGCCGGACGGACCGTTCTCGGCCAATGCCTTCTACGACCGCGCCATCGCCAACGGCCGTCTCTACGGCTTGTGCCTGGAGGGGCAGTGGCTGCATGTTGGAGAGCCTCAGGCGATTGCCGAGGCCGAACGATGCCTTGCCGCCAGCAAGCAGTGAGAGTGTGAGGTGCCAGCCGATCCGCGCGTTTTTTCCATTCCTCCGGGTTGCGCATTCCTGCCGACCCTGGTGGACGCGCTGTTCGACGGCCGTCTTGTCGGTCCCTTAAGCGACGATCCAGCGGCTCTCGCCGACATCACGATCTATGTTCCCAACCGGCGCGCCACCCGGGCGCTGATCGCGCTCCTTGCCGAGCGCGGTGACGGCCGGGCCCAGCTCCTGCCGCGCATCGTGCCCTTGGGGGAAACCGACGAGGCCGAGTTCGAACTGACGGGCCTGGAAGGCACGCCGCTGCAGGAAGCCGCAAGCCTCAAACCCCCGATTCCGCCCCTGGAGCGCCGTCTCATCCTCACACGGCTCGTGCAGCGCTGGTCGGCTCAAGTTGACCGCGCGCTGCTGCAACTCGGCCCCGACGTGCCCTTCATGGTGCCGGCCTCGCCGGCCGATGCGGTGAACCTCGCGGGCGATCTCGAAACCCTAATGGATGCCTTCACCACGGAAGGCATCGACTGGCATGCCCTCGAGCTGGCCGTGGATGCCGACTACTCCAAGTATTTCGAGATCACCCGCCACTTCGTGCAGATCGCCAGCGAGAATTGGCCGAACATTCTGGCCGAGCGGCAGGCGAGCGATCCGGCGCAGCGTCGCAACGCCCTGCTGGAGGCGGAAGCGCGGCGCCTCACCCGCGAGCGGCCGGAGCATCCGATCATCGTTGCAGGTTCCACCGGCTCCATGCCGGCCACCGCAAACCTCATGGGCGTGATCGCGCGGCTTCCCAAAGGCGCCATCGTGCTGCCCGGCCTCGACACCGATCTCGACGAGGAGAGCTGGTCCACCATCGGCGGCCACGGCGACGACGAGACGGATCCCGTGCACAGTCATCCGCAGGCCTCGCTCCGACGCCTTCTCGACAAGCACCTGCGCATCCTGCGCTCCGCAGTCACCGTGATAGGTGAGCTGCCGGAGGCGGCGAGAGCGCGCAATCATCTGCTCTCGGAAGCGCTCCGCCCGGCAGACACCACGGACCGCTGGTCGCTGGTCTCGACGGAGGATCGTGTCTCCTTGAGCCGCAACGGCTGCGAGGGCCTCGCCATCATCGAGGCCATGGACGAGCGCGAAGAGGCGCTGTCCATCGCCATCGCGTTGCGCGAAACCATCGCTCATCCCCGCAAGACCGCAGCTCTCGTCACGCCTGATCGCGCTCTTGCCGCGCGCGTGACAGCGGAACTCGCCCGCTGGGGCCTGAGCGTGGAGGATTCCGCCGGTATCCCGCTCTCCGACACCCCGGCCGGACGTCTTGCGCGACTGGCCGCCGAAGCGGCGGCCGATGACTTGCGGCCCGTGCGGCTGCTCGCTTTGCTCGCTCATCCGATGGTGCGTCTGGGCTTGTCGCGTGAAACCGTTGAACATGCAGCCAGCGTGCTCGAGATCGGCGTACTGCGCGGGCCCGCGCCCGCTCTCGGCATTAATGGCATCCGCGCGGCGCTCGCGAGCCGACGCTCTGAGAATGATCGTCGTGCACCACGTCCGGTGAAGCGCCTCACCGAGACCGACTGGGACCTCGCCGACGACCTGCTTCAGCGCCTCGGCGTTGCTTTCGAGACGTTCACACCTGCCGTGCACGGCGAGGGCAAGCTCGATCTCATGGGCCTGGTGGAGCACCATCGCCGGGCTGTCGAGCAGCTCTGGGCTGGCCCTGAAGACGACGCGGAGGAATCCGCCGACGACGCCTCCAAGGAAGCGCTCGCGGCGCTCTTCGACGACCTGGAGCACTCGGATATCCGCGCGGAGGAAGGCCATCCGCTTAGCGGTCGCTTCGTCGATTACCCGACCTTCTTCAACGCGCTGGCCAAGCAGCGCAGTCTAAGCCCCTCGCCGCGCTCGACCCATCGCCGCCTGAAGATTCTCGGCCTGCTCGAAGCACGCCTGCTCTCCGTTGATCGCGTCGTGCTCGGCGGATTGGACGAAGGCACCTGGCCGCCGCGCACGGTGACGGATGCGTTCCTCAACCGGCCCATGCGCTCGCGCGTCGGGCTGATGCCGCCGGAGCGGCGCATCGGCCAGACCGCGCACGATTTCGTGCAGGCGCTCGGCACCCACGACGTCGTGATCACGCGCGCCCACAAGCGCGATGGATCGCCCATGGTGCCCTCGCGCTTCCTGCAGCGGCTCAAGGCCTTCACCGGCAAGGAGACGTGGGAGCAGATGACGAAGGCCGGCGAGGTTTACCGCCGCCTCGCCCGTACCCTCGACACGCCCGAGCCCGCGCCGCCCCTACCGCGCCCACGGCCGAAGCCCGATCCGGCGCTGTTCCCGCGCAGTTTAAGCGTCACGGAAATCGAGACGCTGGTGCGCGATCCCTATTCCATCTTCGCGCGCCACATCCTCAAGCTCGACGCCCTCGACGCGATTGCCGTCACGCCGAGCGCTGCGGATCGCGGCACGATCATTCACGAGGTGCTGGGCCAATTCGCCGAGCAATATCCGAAGGCCCTGCCCGCACATGCGCAGGAGATCCTGCTCGCGCTCGGCGCCGACGCCTTCGCGGACATCGCCGAAGCCTATCCCGAACTCTATGCCGAATGGTGGCCGCGCTTCACGCGGCTTGCCACCGAGTTCGTGGTGTGGGAGCAGGCCCGCCGTCCCACGCTTGTGGATGTGTATGCGGAGCGCTCGGGATCGCTGTCGGTACCGCTGCCGGATGGCTCCATCTTCCATCTGCGCGCCCGCGCCGACCGGATCGAGCACCGCCGCGACGGCGGCTTCGCCATCATCGATTTCAAGACCGGCCAGCCGCCCGGCATTCGGGAAGTCTATGCCGGCTTCTCGCCGCAGCTCACGCTGGAGGCCATGATGCTGATGAAAGGCGCCTTCAAAGGCCTGCCCAAGGCGAAGGAGACGCCGGATCTGATCTACGTCCACACCACCGGCGGACGCGAACCGATCAAGCCCCGCGAGATCGGGCCGTCGGGCAAGGAAACGCGTCCCGTTGCGGAGATCGTGGAAGAGCATCGCCGCCGCTTTGAGGGGATGATTGTACGCTACGCCAAGGGTGAAGCCGCTTATCTCTCGCGGCCTTTCCCGAAATATGCGCGGCGCTTCTCGGAATACGATCACTTGGCGCGCGTGAAGGAATGGTCGCTCGCCAGTGCCGGCGGGGCTGAGGGCTTCGAATGAGCACCGATCTCGTCATCCCGCAATACACCAAGGACGCGCAGCGCCGCGCCGCGAACCCACGCGCCTCCGCCTGGGTGTCGGCGAATGCGGGTGCCGGCAAGACCAAGGTGCTGACCGATCGTGTGGTGCGCCTGCTGCTGAGCGGTTCGCTGCCGGGCCGCATCCTGTGCCTCACCTTCACCAAGGCGGCCGCCGCCAATATGGCGATCCGCGTCTTCGAGCGTTTGGGCCGCTGGGTGACGCTCGACGAGGAGAGCCTCGTCGCGGAGCTCACGGAACTCGAAGGCGAAAGGCCGACCCGCAAACAGGTGAAGCTCGCGCGTACGCTCTTCGCCCGCGCGGTGGAAACGCCTGGCGGATTGAAGATCGACACCATCCACGCCTTCTGCGAACGGCTTCTGCACCTCGTGCCCTTCGAGGCCAACGTGCCGGCGCGCTTTGCCGTGCTCGACGAGAGCCAGACCGACGAGATGCTGGCCCAGGCCACCGCCAACGTGATGGCCGATGCCGCGAGCGGCAACTTTCCAGCGCTGGCCGAGGCCCTCGACATCATCAGCGTCGACGCAGTGGGTGATGCCCTCGCCTCAGCCATCAATGCGGCCCTGAAATGCAAGGCGTTCCTGCACGATCCGAAAGGTTCGGCGCGGCTGCGCAAGGAACTGGGATTGGGTTCGGATGAAACGCTCGAAGCCATCGAGCGCACCATGCTGGAAGGCGGTCTCAAGCCGGAGACATGGCCGGCCATCGCCCAGGAGCTGCTTGGCGGAAAATCGACCGATCAGAAGCGCGCCGCATCCCTCATCGCAGCCGCCGAGGCCAAGGACCTGCCTGAGAAACTCGAAAACTATCTCTCGGTTTTCCTCACGGATGGCGGCACGCCCCGCAAGGGCTCCGCCTTCCTCACCAAGGATGTGAGCGAGAGCCTAAAGGACGAGCTGCTGCGCGAGCAGGACCGCGTGTGCTCGCTCATCGACAAGCGCAAGGCGGCGCGCGCCGCCGAGCGCACGACGGCGCTGTTCACGCTGGCGGCTGAGATCCACGCGCGCGTCGAGCAGGCGAAGATGCGTCTTGGCGCTCTCGACTTCCAGGACCTCATCGACAAGACGCTGGCGCTGCTCTCGCGCGGCGACACGGCCTGGGTGCTCTACAAGCTCGATCGCGGCATCGATCACGTGCTGATCGACGAGGCGCAGGACACGAATCCGGAACAGTGGGAGATCCTGCGCAAGATCACGGAAGATTTCACTTCCGGCGCCGGTGCTGCGGCTACACGCGTGCGTACGCTGTTTGCTGTGGGCGATCCCAAACAGTCGATCTACGGCTTTCAAGGAGCGGCCCCGCAGGAATTCGAGACGACCCGCCGCAGCTGGTCGCAGAAGGTGCGCGAAGCCGAACTCGCCTTCGAGGACGTGTCGCTCACCATGTCGTTCCGCTCAGGCCGAGCGGTGCTCTCGGCCGTGGACGCGACATTTGCGGTCGACCGTCACTTCAAGGGCCTGTCCTTCGAGGACAAGGCGATCGGCACCGTACACGAGAGTGCGCGCCCGCATGCGCCCGGCCTCGTGGAGCTGTGGCCCGTCGAGACTCCCGCGGATGAAGAAGAACCCGAGGCCTGGGTGCTGCCGGTCGACGAGCCCGAGCAGCAATCGCCCCCCGTGGTGGTGGCGCGGCGCATCGCGCAAGCCGTCAAATGCTGGACCACCAGGGGCGACGAAATGGGCCGCCTGTGGAAGGCTGGCGACATCCTCGTGCTGGTGCGAAAACGGGGCGCGGCGTTTGAAGCGGTGATCCGCGCGCTGAAGGAGGCAGGCGTGCCGGTGGCGGGCGCCGACCGGCTCAACATCGGCGAGCATATCGCCGTGCTCGATCTCGTGGCTGCGGGCTGCGCGGCGCTGCTGCCGGACGATGATCTCACCCTTGCAACCGCGCTGAAATCGCCGCTCGTGGGGCTGAACGACGACGATCTCATCCGCATCGCCACCGATCGCGCGGAAGAGGAATCGCTCCACGCGGCATTGACGCGTCATGCAGAAGCCGGCGACGCGAAGGCAATGCGCGGATGCGAGGCACTCAGCGCTTGGCGCGAACTCGCCAAAGTCCATGGCCCCTTCGGCTTCTTCGCCACCCTGCTCGGCCCGCGCGGTGGGCGCTCGCTGCTCGTGGCGCGGCTGGGGAGCGAGGCGGGCGATGCCATCGACGCTTTCCTGTGCTTCGCGCATCAGTTCGAGATGACGGAGACGCCGTCGCTCACCTACTTCTTGAGCCGGTTCGAATCCGCCGATCACACCATCAAGCGCGACCTCGATTCCGTGAACGACGAGGTGCGCGTGATGACCGTGCACGGCGCCAAGGGTCTGGAAGCCTCCGTCGTGGTGCTCATCGACGGCTGCGAGGTCTTGGGCCGAGATCCGCCGCTGCTGCAGCTGCAGACGAAAACCGGCGACAAAATCCCCGTCTGGGCGCCGGGCAAGACGTCCGACTCCAGCGCTATGACCCAGGCCCGCGAGATCCTGCACGCCAAGGGCCATGAGGAGCACAACCGCCTGCTCTACGTGGCCATGACCCGCGCCAAGGACCGGCTGGTGATCGCGCCTTACCTCACGGGCAAGAAGGAATCGCCGCAGGAGGCCTGGTGCGAGATGATCCGCCACGGTCTCGTCGCCAAGGCCGGCGGCCTGGAGCTCGACAAGGCTCCCTATGGCCCGATCTCCGTGTGGCGCGACGGCTCGCCCCTGGCGCGCACGCTGGCGACTGAGGCGGATGTTGCGCCGCTCGATCCCATCGCCGTGCCGGACTGGCTGACTAAAACTGCAGCCTCCGAGCCTGAGCCCCTGCCGCCGATCCGCCCGTCCAGCGCGCTGGGCGCCGCCGATCGCATGACACGGCCGGGCGATGGGCCCTATGCGCCCGAGGCTCGCTTACGCGGCACCTTGGTCCATGCCCTGCTGGAGCGCCTGCCGGCCCTGGCGCCGGAGCACCGGGAGAGCATGGCACGATCCTACGTGACAGCTCGGGCCCCGCGGCTCGCCGCGGAGTTAAGGGAATCGATCCTGACCAATGCCCTGGATGTCCTCGGTCATCCAGACCTGAAGCCTCTGTTCGGCAACGCTTCGCGGGCGGAGGCGCCCATTGCTGGACGCGTGCTGACGGCCGGGGGCGACCTCATGGTCTCGGGCCAGATCGACCGCCTCGCCGTGCTGGACAGCGAAATCCTAGTGGCCGACTTCAAGACCACGGCCCGACCGCCTAAGGCAGGCCAGCCGCTGCCGCGATCCTATGTGGCGCAGCTCGCCCTCTACCGGAGGCTGCTCGCCGAGATCTATCCGGGAAGGCAAATCCGCACCTTTCTGGTCTGGACAGCAGGTCCGGTCATCCACGAGCTGATGGAACCGGAGCTGGAATCGGCACTTACCCTCATCAAAGCGGCGTGAGGGCCGGTGCGCTTGCTTGATTCCCTGCAGGCCGGTTCTTACCTTGGCCCTATAGCCGAGCGGCTCGGATGAGTCGCATTCAACGTCAAAGGTGATGGTATGGCGACCGTAAAGGTGACCGACTCAAGCTTCGCGCAGGATGTCCTGCAATCCTCCGAGCCCGTCGTGGTCGATTTCTGGGCCGAGTGGTGCGGTCCCTGCCGCATGATCGGTCCGGCTCTCGAAGAGATCTCGGACGAGATGGCCGGCAAGGTGAAGATCGCCAAGCTCAATGTGGACGAGAATCCGCAGATCTCCTCCCAGCTCGGCATCCGGTCGATTCCGGCGCTCATGATGTTCAAGGACGGCAAGGTCGTCGCCCAGAAGGTCGGCGCCGCCCCCAAGGGCGAACTCTCCCGCTGGATCCAGGCTTCGGCTTGAGGCTGTCGCTACAATCAAATTCGACGTCATGGCCGGGCTTGTCCCGGCCATCTACGTTTTATGCCCTCAAAGATGTGGATCCCCGGAACAAGTCCAGGGATGACGGTGAGCTACTCGGGCAGCGTCCCGTTGGCCGCCAGCACCTCGCCGGCCAGATAGAGCGAGCCGCAGATCAGCACCCGGGGCGGGCGATCCCAGACGTAGTTGTGAAGCGACGCGAGGGCGGATTCGACGCTTGAGGCGATCGATGTGGTGAGTCCGACGCTGCCTGCGATCGCCGCGACTTCCTCGGCCGGGCGGGCGGCGATCTGGCCGGCAATCGGCACGGCGACCACCTCCCGGGCGAGGCCGGAGAAGTTCTTGAAGAAGGCCCCGGAATCCTTGGTGCCGAGCATGCCGGCGATCAGCACGAGGGGCGCATCCGAGCGCTCGCTCTGGTCGGCCATGGCGGCGGCGAGCACCCGGCCGCCGTCGGGGTTGTGGCCGCCATCGAGCCAGATCTCGCAGCCTGGCGGCGCGATCTCCGGTAGGCGGCCCCGGTTGAGGCGCTGCAGGCGCCCGGGCCATTCGGCGCGGGTCAGTCCCGCCTCGAAAGCCTGCGCCTCGAATTGCTCGAAGCCGGCGGCGCGAAGGGCTGCGATGGCCGTGCCGGCATTCACGAATTGATGGCGGCCTATAAGTTTGGGCCGCGGCAGGTCCAGGAGGCCGTTCTCGTCCTGGTAGACGAGGCGACCGCCCTCCTCATGGATGGAGAAATCCTGCTGGCCCACGAGGAGCGGCGAGGCGCCGATGCGCCCGGCTTCGTCGCGCAGGGTCTGGTCTGCTTCCAGATAATCCTGCGGGGCGATCACCGCCGGGCAGCCACGCTTGAAGATGCCGGCCTTCTCGCCGGCGATCGCCTTCAGCGTCGTGCCGAGATATTCAGCATGGTCGTGGCCGATGGGTGTGACCACGGCCGCAGCCGGACGGTCAATGACGTTGGTGGCATCGAACCGGCCGCCGAGGCCCACCTCCAGCAGCAGAACGTCGGCAGGCTCTTCGGAGAAGATCAGCAGGGCCGCCGCGGTCGTGATCTCGAACACTGTAATGGGCTCTCCGGCATTCACCGCCTCACAGCGGCGGAAGGCCTCCACGAGGCGGTCCTCCGTGACGTACCGCCCCCCGCCGAACTGGCCCAGCCGGATGCGCTCATGGAAGCGCACCAGATGGGGCGAGGTATAGACGTGGACGGCGAGCCCCGCGCTTTCCAGGATCGCCCGCATGAACGCGATGGTCGAGCCCTTGCCGTTGGTGCCCGCCACATGGATCACCGGAGGCAGGCGGCGCTCCGGATGGCCGAGCTGCGCGAGCAGGCGCTGGATGCGCCCGAGCGACAGATCGATGGTCTTCGGATGCAGGGCGAGAAAGCGCGCGATCAGCGCATCGGAGGAATCCATCGCCCTGTTCTCGCTTACTCGGCAGCCGCAGCCGTGATTTCGGTGGTGGCCGGAGCGGGAATGGCGGTCGCGCTAGCAGCCGGCGCCTTGGTGAAGAGGCGCGACAGGCGGGCAACGGTGGGCTTCAGATCGTGACGGTGCACGACCGCGTCGACCATGCCGTGCTCCTTCAGGTATTCGGCCCGCTGGAAGCCGTCGGGCAGCTTCTCGCGGATGGTCTGCTCGATCACGCGCGGGCCGGCAAAGCCGATGAGTGCGCCCGGCTCGGCCAGATGCACATCGCCCAGCATGGCGTAGGACGCCGTCACGCCGCCAGTGGTCGGGTTGGTGAGCACGACGATATAAGGCAGGCGCGCATCGCGCAGGCGGCGGATCGCCACCGTGGTGCGGGGCATCTGCATGAGCGAGAGAATGCCCTCCTGCATGCGGGCGCCGCCGGAGCCGGCGAAGAGCACGTAAGGGGTCTTCTTTTCGAGCGCCGTCTCGGCGCCCTTGATGAAGGCCTCGCCCGCCGCCATGCCGAGGGAGCCGCCCATGAAGCCGAAATCCTGCACCGCGATGGTCATCGGCAGGTCCTCGACCCGGCCGAAGCCAACCTTGAACGCGTCCTGCTGGCCGGTCTTGGCCTTAGCGTCCTTCAGGCGGTCGACATAGCGCTTCTCGTCGCGGAACTTGAGCGGATCGACGGCCACTTCGGGCAGCGCCACGTCGAGCCATGTTCCGTTGTCGAACATGAGCTGCAGGCGCTGGGTGGCGGAGATGCGCATGTGGTGGTTGGAACCGGGGATCACCCACTGGTTCGCTTCCACGTCCTTGTGGAACACCACCTGTCCCGTCTCCGGGCACTTGATCCAGAGATTGTCCGGCGTCTCGCGCTTATTGAAGAGCGTCTTGATCTTCGGACGGACGACTTCGGAAATCCAGTTCATCGCTTCAATCCTCTCGTCATGGCCGGTCTGAGCCGGCCTGACGTGCCTTATGTATTAGGCCGCCGCGCGTTTTGCCACCGAGCGCACGCCCTCGCTCAATTCCTTCACCAGCTTCGTGACCGCCTCGACGGACCCTGCCGTTGCGCGATCTTCCGCATCGAGGGTGCCCTTCAGGGCATCGATCAGGGCCGAGCCCACCACGACGCCGTCGGCGCCTTGCGCCACCGCGGCCGCATGCGCGCCGCTCTTCACGCCGAAGCCCACCACGACGGGAAGGGACGTGTGGCGCTTGATCCGCTCCACGGCGGTGGCGACCTTGCCGAAATCAGGCGTCGCGGCACCGGTGATGCCAGTGATCGACACGTAATAGACGAAGCCCGCCGTATTCGTGAGAACCGCCGGCAGGCGCTTGTCATCGGTCGTCGGGGTGGCGAGGCGAATGAAGGCGAGGCCGGCCTTGAGGGCCGGCAGGCAGAGCTCGTCGTCCTCCTCGGGCGGCAGGTCGACGACGATGAGGCCGTCGACGCCGGCCTCCTTGGCATCCGCCAGAAAGCGGTCGACGCCGTAGACATAGATCGGGTTGAAATAGCCCATGAGGATCACGGGCGTCTCCGCATCCTCAGCCCGGAAGCGGCGGATGAGGTCGAGGGTCTTGACCGTGTCCTGGCCGACCTTCAGCGCCCTTAAACCCGCCGCCTGGATCGCCGGGCCGTCGGCCATTGGATCGGTGAAGGGAAGCCCGAATTCGACGATGTCGGCTCCCGCCTTGGGCAGGCTCTTGAGGATGGCGAGCGAGGTCTCGGGATCCGGGTCGCCTGCCATGACATAAGTGACGAGAGCGGCGCGGCCTTCCTGGCGGCACTTCTGGAAACGGGCTTCGATGCGTTGGGTCATGGGCTGCGTCTTTAGCATGGGACTATGGGAATGACACGCGTGTCATTCCCGGCCGGAGCGGGGCGGAATCTCCGTCGTCATGCCCGCACTTGTTGCGGGCATCCACGTCTTTTCACTGGTTGAGGACGTGGATGGCCGGGACGAGCCCGGCCATGATGCCAAGGGTTTACACAATCTGGTTGCCCAGGTGCTCGGCGATCTGGAACAGGTCCTTGTCGCCGCGGCCTGAGATGTTGACCACCATCAGGTGATCCTTGGGCTTTTTAGGCGCGAGTTCGATCACCTTGGCGAGCGCATGGGCGGGCTCGAGCGCCGGCAGGATGCCCTCGAGGCGCGAGCAGAGCTGGAAGGCGTCCAACGCCTCCTCGTCGGTGGCGGAGATGTACTTGACCCGGCCCATCTCGTGCAGCCAGGCATGCTCCGGGCCAATGCCCGGGTAGTCGAGCCCAGCCGAGATGGAATGCGCGTCGGCGATCTGACCGTCGCGATCCATGAGCAGGTAGGTACGATTACCGTGAAGCACGCCGGGACGGCCGCCTGTCAGGGATGCGGCATGGAGACCGGAGAGGCCGTGGCCAGCTGCCTCGACGCCGTAGATCTCCACGTCCTTGTCGTCGAGGAACGGGTGGAACAGGCCGATCGCATTGGAGCCGCCGCCGATGCAGGCGACGAGCGAGTCCGGCAGGCGGCCTTCCGCCTGCATCATCTGCTCGCGGGTCTCGGTGCCGATCACGCACTGGAAGTCGCGCACCATGGCCGGATAGGGATGCGGACCCGCCACCGTGCCGATGCAGTAGAAGGTATCGGCCACGTTGGTGACCCAGTCGCGCAGGGCCTCGTTCATGGCGTCCTTGAGCGTGCGGGTGCCCGACTGCACCGGCACCACCTTGGCGCCGAGCATGTTCATGCGGAACACGTTGGGCTTCTGCCGCTCCACGTCGACCGCGCCCATATAGACGATGCACTCAAGTCCGAAGCGGGCGCAGAGGGTGGCCGTGGCAACGCCATGCTGGCCGGCGCCGGTCTCGGCGATAATGCGCTTCTTGCCCATGCGGCGGGCGAGAAGGATCTGGCCCAGCACGTTGTTCACCTTGTGGGCGCCGGTATGGTTCAGCTCTTCGCGCTTGAAGTAGATCTTGGCGCCACCGAGATGCTCGGTCATGCGCTCGGCGAAATAGAGCGGGCTCGGACGGCCGATATAATGCGTCGAGAAATACGCCATGTCGGCATGGAAGGACGGGTCGTTCCGCGCCTCCTCATAGGCTTTTTCCAGCTCGAGGATGTTCGGCATCAGGGTCTCGGCGACGAAGCGGCCGCCGAACTGGCCGAAATGCCCGCGCTCGTCGGGACCGGTGCGATAGGAATTGGGTTGAGCTTGAGCTGACACGGCCTGTCCTGCCTTCAGGATGAGAGCACGCCTGGAAAAGGACGTGCAGATCTAACTAGTGATGGGCAGCCGCGAAGGCTGACCGGGCGGCCCTGATGAAGGCCTCGATCCTGGCCGGATCCTTGAGACCCGGTCTGCTTTCCACCCCGGACGAGACGTCAACGGCCTGCGTCTTCGTCAGCCGGATCGCCTCCGCCACGTTCTCGGGATTGAGGCCTCCTGACAACATGAAGGAAACCTTAGGGTCAAGCCCCTTCAGGAGCCCCCAGTCGAAGGAAATCCCGTTGCCGCCGGGCAGAGCCGCCGCCGTGCGGGGCGGCTTGGCATCGAGCAGAAGGTGATCGGCGCCGCCGGCATAGGGGGTGAGAGCCTGGAGATCGGAAGGTTCCGCCACGCCCAGCGCCTTCATGACCGGCCGTTTGACCATGGAGCGGATCTCGGCCACGCGTTCAGGCGTCTCGCTTCCATGCAGCTGAATCAGGTCGGGATTGATGGCCTCGACAGCCTGGGCGATGTCCTCGTCGCCCGGATTGACCAGAAGGACGACGCGCTGGGCCCGACCCTTGGCCTGCAGGGAGAGACGGTGGCCGAGGTTGAGGCTCACATGACGGGGGCTCTTGGGGAAGCGCACGAAACCGACCATGTCCGCGCCTGCGCTCAGGGCGGCATCGAGGGTCTCGGGCGTAGAGAGCCCGCAGATTTTCACCAGGTTATCCATAGGGGGTAGTTTACAACGGTTTTGCCAGCGAGCGCCACACCAGCATCGCCGCAGCCAGATCCTCCAGGGCCGCACCCACGGATTTGAAGGCCGTGATCACGGCAGGCCCGCGATGCGCGGCGCTGCGGCACAGATCCGTCAGGGTGCCGCGGATGTGATCCTCGGTGATGGCGCCCCGGTGCAGGGCCACGGCCACGTCGCCGCCTTCGACCTTGGCGGCCGGGGTGTCGATATAGACCTGAGCCCGGCGCAGGGCCTCGTCATCGGCCTCGCGCATCTTGAGATTGAAGGCGCCCACGAGGTCGAGATGCGCCCCTTCCTTCAGCCAGACGCCCTTGACGATGGGCGCAGTCGACAGGGTCGCGCAGGAGACGAGATCGGCCTCGCGCACCGCAGCTTCCAGATCGGTCGCGGCTGTAACCGGCAAGCCCTCAGCGCGAAGCTCGGCCGCGACAGTCTCGGCCCTCTCGGGTCGATGGTTCCACAGCGCCACCTCGCGGATCGGCCGCTGGCTCATATGGGCGCGGATGAGAAAGGGCGCCAGCGCCCCTGCTCCCACCATCACCATGCGGCTGGCATCCTCACGGGCGAGGAAGCGGGCCGCCAGCGCCGAAGCCGCGGCGGTGCGCCAGACGGTGAGGCGCGTCCCATCGAGGACGGAGACCGGCTCACCGGTGGTGCCGTCCATGAGCAGATAGGAGCCCATCACGCTGGGCAGGCTCCTGGCGCCGTTCTCGGGAAACACGGTGACGACCTTCACGCCGAGAAAGCCGTCCTGTATCGCAGGCCCGGTCCAGGACGGCATCAGCAGGAGCGTGCCGTGGGAACCCGGACGCTCGACCTCGTGATGGTGGCGGACGGGCGTGACCATGTCGCCACGAAAGGCCTCGGCCAGGGTGTCGATCAGGACAGGAAAGGTGAGAACCCGATCGATCTCGGCGGAGGTGACGACGCGCATGGTTCAGGTGGTCTCAGAAGCTGCGGGCGGGCGCGGACGAAACCGTTGCCGGCAGGGTGGTGGTGGTGGAGGGCGTCTGCGCCTTCAGGCGCTCGGTCTCGTAGCGCAGCTGCCTGGTCTCGCGCCGCAGCTGCCGGCGCGACTTGCGGTTCTTGCCCTGCGCGAGCCAGGTGGCCGTGCCGCCGATCAGGACGCCCAGCATCACGGCCGCGAAGATGACAGCGAACAGGGGCAGCTGGAACGCAAATTCCGGTGCTTCCTGCGAGAACGGGTCGAGGGACAGGGTCACCGGAGCCCGGTTCGCCACGGCGAGCAGGACAATCAGGATGGCGACCGGCAGGAGAATGAGCGCCTTCAGAAAGCGAATCACGAACACCTCTCAAGAGTTATTGGGCAGCCGCCGCCTTCATCACCTTCGGGGCCGGAGCATTGAGACGCTGACGCATTTCCTTGCCCGTCTTGAAGACCGGAACGACCTTTTCCGAGATGGAAACGGATTCGCCGGTGCGCGGGTTGCGGCCCGTGCGGGCGTCGCGCTTCTTGACCGAAAAGGCCCCGAAACCGCGCAGCTCGACCCGGTCGCCCCGGGCCAGCGCATCCGCAATGGTGTCGAGGATCGCGTTCACGATCTTCTCCACGTCGCGCTGGTAAAGATGCGGGTTCTGCTCAGCGATCTTGAGCACGAGTTCGGATTTTATCATGGATGAGCTATATCTTTGACGTTGCTTTATTTTTCCAAAGGTTGCCAGACAGCCAGGAGGCCGTCAAGCCGCGCGATCTCGGCTTGGGCCGATGCCCGGCGCAAGGTCTCGGCCACACGCTCGAAGCCGAAGAGATCCGCCATTGTGGCGCTCATGGCAAAGACCGAAAGATCCCGATCCGAACTCGGCTTCCAGTCGCGAATCGGCAGGTCCTTGGTCACGCCCTTCGTCTGCTCGAGCCAAGCCACCGCGTCGCGCTCGCTGCCGATCTTGTCCACGAGCTTGAGGGGCACGGCCTGACGGCCGCTGAAAACCTGACCGGTGGAGGCGGTGGAGAGTTCGCCCTCGTTCAGGCGGCGGCGCTCGCGCACCAGGGTCTTGAACCAGTCATAGGTGTCGTTGACCACCGCCTGCATGGCCGCGCGCGCTTCCGGCGAGGTGGGT
Source organism: Microvirga lupini (assembly GCF_014191055.1). Lineage (GTDB taxonomy): Bacteria > Pseudomonadota > Alphaproteobacteria > Rhizobiales > Beijerinckiaceae > Microvirga > Microvirga lupini_A. Next base: position 87,411 of record NZ_JACHWB010000004.1, on the reverse strand, counting down.
TTGAAGGGGCTCGGCTCCGCCTTGAGGGGCGTCGACTTCACCTCTTCCAGCTTCACGCCGACCTGGCCCATGAGGCCGGAGAGATCGGGATACTGGAAGAGCACGCCGATGGAGCCCACGATGGAGGTCTCGCGGGCCACGATGTAGTCCGTCGCCATGGCCGTGATGTAGCCGCCGGAAGCCGCGGTGCCGTCCACGAAGGTGACGACCGGCTTCTTCTCGGAAAGCCGGCGGATGTTGCGGAAGAGCTCCTCCGAGCCCGTGGTGGTGCCGCCGGGGCTGTTGATGGAGATCACCACGCCGGAGACCGCGCTCGAATCGCCCACCCGCCGCATCAGGTCGGCCAGGCGCTGGTTGCCGGTGATCACGCCGTCGATGGAGATGCGGGCAATCTGGCTCTGGATCGCGCCGTATCCGGCCCGGTCGGCGGCCGCATAGCCGAGGGCCGCGACGGCGGCGATCAGCCCGGAGAATCCCGCCACCCGCCAGAAGGAGAGCTTGCGGCGCAGGCGGCGGCGGTCGGCAATGGCTTCGGCATCGATGGACATCGTCTGGTCTCTCGAACTCGTCTCGCGTTGGATGCGGGGGAGCAACCTAGTTCGAAGCCAGATAGGGCGGCAAGACAGGGGACCAACAAAAAACCCTGCGATGACTGCGCACCCTTCCCTTCTCGTACAGGGAACGGCCGGAAAGAGGACTTCCGGTCCTCGGTCACGGCGGCAGGCGGGTAGCCGGATTGTAGCCCGCCCCGGCACCGCGTAACCTCGGCGGTTTCTTGAGAGAGCGAGGAGAAGATCCTGTATGGCGAGGCTCGTCTATGCATTGAACCAGTCGCTGGACGGCTATGTCGACCACATGGCTTTTGCCCCTGAACCGGCGATCTTTCGTCACTTCATCGATGACGTGCGAAGCCTGACCGGAACTGTCTACGGCCGCCGCATGTACGAAACGATGCGATACTGGGACGAGAATCGCCCCGAGTGGACCGAGGCCGAGCGCGAGTATGCGGCGGCTTGGCGGGCCCAACCGAAGTGGGTCGTGTCGCGCTCGATGACGTCGGTCGGTCCGAACGCCACTCTTGTTGCGGATGAGGTCGAGGCAGCGATCCGCGAGCTGAAATGCCGGCTCGATGGAGTCATCGAAGTTTCAGGCCCGACATTGGCAGGAAGCCTGACCAATCTAGGCCTTGTCGACGAGTATCGATTGTACCTTCACCCCGTTGTGCTCGGCGGCGGCAAGCCGTTCTTCGCCGGCCCGCGGCCGCCGCTGCGCCTCGTGGCGAGCGACCGAATCGGCGAGGACGTGATCAGGCTGACATATGTTCCGGCATAATCGGCGCGATCCGCGAAGGCCGGATTGCTGCATCGGCTTCGAGACGCAAGCCGCCTCTACCGCGCCACCGGCCTTGTACGGGGATCTCGTCAGGCTCAGTGTCATTCCCGGCCGAAGCGCAGCGGAAGGGAAGGGAATCCATAGCGCCACGCGTGTGAGTGGATCCCCTTCCCGGTCCTGACGGACCGCCGGGGATGACACCTTCATCCACCTGTTGGATACCCCAACAAAAAATCCCCGGGCTTTTGGCCCGGGGATCCGTAGGATTCTCGAAAAAATCGAGAACCGATTACTTCTTGCCGGCCTTGTTCAGGGCGGCGCCGAGGATGTCGCCGAGCGACGCACCCGAATCGGCCGAGCCGTACTGAGCCATGGCTTCCTTCTCCTCAGCGACCTCGAGGGCCTTGATGGAGACGGTCACGCGGCGGGCCTTGCGGTCGAACTGCGTGACGCGGGCATCGAGCTTCTCGCCGGCGGCGAAGCGCTCGGGGCGCTGGTCGGCGCGGTCACGAGCAAGCTCGTTGCGCTTGATGAAGGTGGAGAGGTCGGTGTCGACGATCTTCACTTCCAGGCCGCCGTCCTTCACCTCGAGAACCTCGCAGGTGACGATCTGGCCCTTCTTCAGCTCGCCGGCCTCGGCGAAGGGGTCGCCGGCCAGCTGCTTGATGCCGAGCGAGATGCGCTCCTTCTCGACGTCCACGTCGAGAACCTGGGCGCGCACGACATCGCCCTTCTTGAAGTCGTCGATGACCTGCTCGCCCGGACGGTTCCAGTCGAGATCCGAGAGGTGGACCATGCCGTCGACGTCGTTCTCGAGGCCGATGAACAGACCGAACTCGGTCTTGTTCTTCACCTCGCCCTCGACCTCGGTGCCGACAGGGTGCTTCTCGGCGAAGGCCTCCCACGGGTTCTGGAGCGTCTGCTTCAGGCCCAGCGAGATGCGGCGCTTCACCTGATCGACCTCGAGGATCACGACCTCAACCTCCTGCGAGGTGGAGATGATCTTGCCCGGGTGGACGTTCTTCTTCGTCCAGGACATCTCGGAGACGTGGATCAGGCCTTCGATGCCGGGCTCGAGCTCGACGAACGCACCGTAATCGGTGATGTTCGTGACGCGGCCCTTCAGCTTCGCCTGGACCGGGTAGCGGGCGGCGATGCCCTCCCACGGATCGGCCAGCAGCTGCTTGATGCCCAGCGAGATGCGGTGCGTCTCGTGGTTGATCTTGATGATCTTCACCTTCACCGTCTGGCCGATGGTTACGACCTCGGACGGATGATTGACGCGGCGCCATGCCATGTCGGTGACGTGCAGCAGGCCGTCGATGCCGCCGAGATCAACGAACGCACCGTATTCGGTGATGTTCTTGACCACGCCGTCGATGACCTGACCCTCTTCGAGGTTGGCCACGAGCTCGGAGCGCTGCTCGGCGCGGCTCTCTTCGAGAACCGTACGGCGCGACACGACGATGTTGCCGCGGCGGCGGTCCATCTTGAGGATCTGGAACGGCTGAGCCACGCCCATGAGCGGGGTGACGTCGCGCACCGGGCGGATGTCGACCTGCGAGCGCGGCAGGAACGCCACGGCGCCGTCGAGGTCGACCGTGTAGCCGCCCTTCACCTGGTTGAAGATCGTGCCGTTGACGCGCTCGCCGGCCTCGAAGGCCTTCTCGAGCTTCACCCACGACTCCTCGCGGCGGGCCTTGTCACGGGAGATGACGGCCTCGCCCAGCGCATTCTCGATGCGCTCGACATAGACCTCGACCTCGTCGCCGACAACCACGGTCTGGTCGCGGTTCGGGCCGGCAAATTCTTTCAGGGCGACGCGACCTTCGGTCTTGGCGCCGATATCGATGACCGCGACGTCTTTCTCGATCGCGACCACCTTGCCCTTCACGACCGAGCCTTCGCTGATCTCGGAGGTGCGGAAGGATTCTTCGAGCAGGGCCGCGAAATCTTCACGGCTCGGCTGTTGCAAAGCTGCAGACATAGGTTCTCCTGAATGGCCCTCGTTTAAAGGGGCAACGCCGGCGGCTCGTGTTAACGGGCCGTTTCCAGCCGCCGCTGCCTGAGGACGCCCCTTCTAGGGCCATGTCCGAGGCATGCCGCTCTTCGAGCGGGCCGGCGTATCATCGACGGATGGAAACGCTTGATCCGGCAGGTTTTTTCGGAACACCGCGAGGGCGCGGAACACGCACCCTGACAATCGAAACCGTTACTGACCTGTCGGATAGGGGTTGTCTTAACCCAATTGGCCCCGCATCACAAGGGTTTCAAGGATTTGGGGCCTGTCCTGGCTCTCAGTCCGGCCATTCCCCGCGCCGGCCTTGAGTTACCGCCCAATCGAGGGCCTGTTCCAGACGGTCGTTGCCCCAGAACATTTCCCCGTCCTCGGCGAAGAAGGTCGGGGCGCCGAAGAGGCCCCGCGACTGCACCTCCTCGCCCATCCGGCGCAGGCGCAGCTTGTTGGTCTCCCCTTGGGCTTCGGCGATGATAGCCTCGGGGTTCAGGCCGAGGCCGGTGAGGATGTCCGTGACCACCTGCGCGTCGGCGATGTCGCGGCATTCCCCGAACTGCGCCGTGTAGACGGCCCGGGTGAAGGAGGGCGTCCAGCCCCGGTCGGCGCCGAGAAGGGCGACCCGGGCGGCCAGGAGCCCGTTCTGCGGGAAGGTCGCGGGCCGGTAGAAGGGCAGCCCGAGGCGGGCCGCTTCCCGCTCCATGTCGCGCCACATGTAGCGGCCCTTGGCCGGGTAGAGGCTGAAAGGCGTGGTCTCCCACCCTTGCGCCTTGAAGATCGGCCCCAGCAGGAACGGCCGCCACACGAGTTCCACCCCGGCGGCTTCCGCCGCCGCCTCGATGCGCATGGCCGCGAGATAGGAATAGGTCGAGGCGAACTCGTACCAGAATTCGAGAACCGGCCGACGATGCATGAGCGTTCCTCGCAACCACAAAACCTGGAAGAGCGAGGCCAACTTCCGAAGCCGGCTCTTCGCTCCGCATGAAGGCCTAATGCATTCCCCTGGGTTACGGCAGCCTTTGGCTTTCCGGGCAGGAATGCAGCACGATCATGGCGGCGTGCTAATTGCCCGTTGCGCAAAAAGGGCTTCCCCGCTAAGCCGCCAGTACCCTTTCTCTCTGGAACCTTTGCCATGGCCGACAAGCGCGTGAACAAGGTCGTGCTCGCCTATTCGGGCGGCCTCGACACCTCCATCATCCTCAAGTGGCTGCAGACCACCTATGGCTGCGAGGTGGTGACGTTCACCGCCGATCTCGGCCAGGGCGAGGAGCTGGAGCCCGCCCGCAAGAAGGCCGAGCTTCTGGGCATCAAGCCGGAAAACATCTTCATCGAGGACCTGCGCGACGAGTTCGTGCGCGACTACGTGTTCCCGATGTTCCGCGCCAACGCGCAATACGAGGGCCTGTACCTGCTCGGCACCTCCATCGCCCGTCCGCTCATCGCCAAGAAGCAGATCGAGATCGCCGAGAAGGTCGGGGCCGATGCGGTGTCCCACGGGGCGACCGGCAAGGGCAACGATCAGGTGCGCTTCGAGCTCGGCTATTATGCCCTGAAGCCCGACGTGACCGTCATCGCCCCCTGGCGCGAATGGGACCTGCGCTCCCGCGAGCAGCTCATTGCGTTCGCTGAAGCCCACCAGATCCCGATCGCCAAGGACAAGCGCGGCGAGGCACCCTTCTCGGTCGACGCCAACCTTCTGCACGCCTCCTCCGAGGGCAAGGTGCTGGAGGATCCGGCCATGGACGTGCCGGATTACGTTTATTCGCGCACCAACGATCCCGAGACCGCGCCCGACACGCCGACGGTCATCAAGATCGAGTTCCTCAAAGGCGACCCGGTCGCCATCGATGGCAAGAAGATGGGCCCGGCCGACCTGCTGGCGAAGCTCAACGAGCTGGGCCGGATCAACGGCATCGGCCGTCTCGACCTCGTCGAGAACCGCTTCGTGGGCATGAAGAGCCGCGGCATGTACGAGACTCCCGGCGGCACGATCCTGCATCTCGCCCATCGCGGCATCGAGTCGATTACCCTCGATCGCGGCGCGGCTCACCTGAAGGACGAGCTCATGCCGAAATATGCCGAGCTCATCTATAACGGCTTCTGGTTCTCGCCGGAGCGCGAAATGCTCCAGGCCATGATCGACAAGAGCCAGGAATTTGTCACCGGCGAAGTGACGCTGAAACTCTACAAGGGCGGCGTCCATCTCATCGGCCGCCAGAGCCCCTACACCCTCTACGATCAGGATCTCGTCACCTTCGAGGAAGGCGCCGTCGCCTACGACCACCGCGACGCCGCCGGCTTCATCAAGCTCAACGCTCTGCGGCTGCGGACCCTGGCTCAGCGCAAGAAGAAGCTGGGGCTGTAAGAGAAAACCCTGAATGCATTACGGCCGGGGCTAGCCCCGGCCGTTTTCGTTTGCGTTGCATGTTCTTTGCCAGCGCACGGGGAGCATTCCGCTCAATGGCGCGGATGGTGCTCCAGCATCCCGGATTCATCATTCAGCGGCACGTTCATCACACACACCACACCGGCAGGCTCGTAGGTCAGGCGGACGTCGCCGCCCACGTCGGTGGCGAGGCTGCGCTCGATCAGGCGGGTGCCGAAACCTCTTCGCGTCGGCGGTGAAACCGGCGGGCCGTCCCGCTCCTGCCAGCGCAGTTCCAGGTGCGGGCTCTCGTCCGACGTGACCGTCCAGGTGATGAACACGCATCCCGACGAGACGGAGAGCGCGCCATATTTGGCGGCATTCGTCGCCAGCTCGTGGATCGCCATGGCGATGGCGAGAGCGGTTCTCGGGATCATGCGAACACGTGGTCCCTCGATCTCGAAATGCTTCGTCTTCTGCCGCAGATAGGGCTCGACCACCTCGTCGATGATCTCGCGCAGCTCCGCGCCCTCCCAGTTCTCACGGGTGAGCACGTCATGGGCGCGGGCCAGGGCGAAGAGGCGGTCCTCGAAGGCCTGGACCTTGGGACGGTTCTCCTCGCTCATCTGCTTCAGGCTCTGCGACGCCATGGACTGGACGATGGTGAGCGTGTTCTTCACCCGGTGGTTCAGCTCGTTGATGAGAAGCTCGCGATGCTCCTCCACCTGCTTGCGGTCGGTGATGTCGAGCACGGAGCCCACATAGCCCAGGAAGGTGCCGTCCTCGGAAAAGCGCGGCGCGGCCGCATCGATGGCCCAGCGATAGGTGCCGTCGGCCCGACGCAGCCGGTACTCGACGCGGAACGGTTCCTGCCTGGCATTGGAGGCCCGGAATGTCTCGCCCGACCAGCCGCTGTCGTCCGGATGCACCGCATCGAGCCAGCCGAAGCCCAGGCCGGTCTCGGGCGTCTGGCCGGTGAACTCATACCAGCTCCGGGACAGGTAGGTGCAGGTGCCGTCGGCTTCCGTCACCCAGACCATGACCGGGGCGTTGTCGGCGAGATTGCGGAACCGCGCCTCGCTCTCGCGCAGGCTTTCCTCGGCCTGAACGCGCTCGGTGACGTCATAGCCCTCCGCAAAAATGCCTGTCACTCTGCCTTCGCGGTCGGTAATCGGTTGATAGACCAGATCGACGAAACGTTCCTCGGCCTCGATCCCTGGTTCCCGCTGCAACCCGACCCGCAGGCTTCGGCCCGTGAAAGGCTTGCCCTCGGCGTAGACTTTGTCGAGCAGGTCAAGGAAGCCCTGGCCCTCGATCTCGGGCAGGGCCTCGCGGACTGTCTTGCCGATGATGTCGCGGCGATGGCCCACGAGCTGAAGATAGGCATCGTTCACCAGCTCGAAGACGTGCTCCCGTCCGCCCAGCATCGCCATGAAGCCCGGAGCCTGCTGGAAGAGCTCGCGAAGCCGGTCCTGCTCCGCGCGCAGGGCGGCACGCAGCTTCACCTCCTGGGTGGTCTCCGTGCAGGCGCAGAACATACCGGCGATCCCGCCGGTCTCATCGCGGACGGGCGAATAGGAAAACGTGTACCACGTGTCTTCCGGGTAGCCGTGGCGCTCCATCACGAGGTGCAGGTCCTCGTGGAAGGTCGCCTCGCCGGCGAGCGCTTTGGTCACCAGCGGCTCGATATCGGGCCAGATCTCCGACCAGACATCGCGGAACGGCAGCCCAAGGGCATGCGGGTGCTTGGCACCGAAGATCGGCACATAGCCGTCGTTGTACAGAAACGCGAGCTTTGGCCCCCAGGCGACGAACATGGGAAATTTCGACGTGAGCATCAGGCTCACCACGGCCCGGAGGCTCTGCGGCCAATGTTCCGGCGGGCCGAGAGGCGAGGACGACCAGTCATGGGCACGCATGAGCGCACCCATTTCACCGCCGCCGGTGAGAAAATCCGGGCCGGGGACGAGCCTATCGTGCATGGAGCCTGCGCCTCCCGACGGGAGGCTTGCGCGCAGCATATCCGATGCCGCCCGCGCTTTGGCGGTGACTGGATGGCCCTATGGCTGCCGCGAGAGCTTCAGGCCCGAGCATGCGAGGAGCGTTCGATGATATTGTTGAAGACATGCTGAGCTTTGGAAATGGCAGGGGCTTTCAGCCATTTAGGCGTTCGCCCAATGACTTCAATCATTGTGTAGAGCATATCGAGGCGGCAAGCGATGGCCTTCTGTCGCTGGAGGGAAAGCGCGACGGCGATAACGCCCCGCTTGTCATGACCGAGCTTGTGCCGGGGATTCACGACTCGTGTTTCTCTGCCCTCATCCTGAGGAGGTCGCGCAGCAACCGTCTCGAAGGAGCGTCCAGAGAGCACTGGTGCCTCCTTCGAGACGGTCGCCTAGGCAACCTCCTCAGGATGAGGGCTGCGGGTGTGAGGCTACGTCTTGTTCTCATTTTGTTCTTGACTTTGGTCCTAAGCTGGGCTATATCATGGTTCATCCTCGTCCACAGAGGGGCGCGCTCGCGAGGCGTCGCAGATGCGGGACGAGGCGCGGTCCCGCCGCAGGTCTCGCACGCCTGTGATCGCGGGTGGCCGATCCTGGCGCAGATCCAGGTCCGCTGAAACAAACCGCGCGTGACGAGCAGGTCCGGCTCTTCACTTCTCACCACACCCATCGAGCCGGGCTGCCCAGCACGCCTCCCTCGATCTCACCTGACGGCTCGCAGCCCACCCGCTGCGGGCCCGAAGGTGCTGGTTCTTTGAATGACATGAGCCAAGCTGCCCTATTGCGGCCGCTCTGTTATCATTATATTGCAGCGCATCAGATTTCCGCCCGGTACGAGCCAGGGGCGCGGCCACGCTTGCCGCGTGCCGGGCCGCTTTGCTTTGAGAGACCCCTTATGAAACTACGCAATATCGCCATCATCGCCCACGTCGACCATGGCAAGACGACCCTGGTCGACAAGCTCCTCCAGCAATCGGGCAGCTTCCGCGAGAACCAGCGCGTGGAAGAGCGCGCCATGGACTCGAACGATCTGGAGAAGGAGCGCGGCATCACCATCCTGGCCAAGGCGACCTCGGTCGTCTGGAAGGACACCCGCATCAACATCGTCGACACCCCCGGCCACGCCGATTTCGGCGGCGAGGTGGAGCGAATCCTCAGCATGGTGGACGGCGCCATCGTGCTGGTGGACGCGGCCGAAGGCCCGATGCCGCAGACCAAGTTCGTGGTCTCCAAGGCCCTCAAGATCGGCCTCAAGCCGATTGTCGCCATCAACAAGATCGACCGCCCCGATGCCCGCCACACGGAGGTCATCAACGAGGTGTTCGACCTGTTCGCGGCGCTCGACGCCACCGACGAGCAGCTCGACTTCCCGATCCTCTACGGATCCGGCCGCAACGGCTGGATGGCGAAGTCCCCGGAAGGCCCGAGCGACGAGGGCCTGGCCCCGCTCTTCGACCTCGTGCTGGAGCACGTGCCCCCGGCCAAGACCGAGGAAGGCCCGTTCCGCATGCTTGGCACCCTGCTCGAGGCGAACCCCTTCCTGGGCCGCATCGTCACCGGCCGCATCGCCTCCGGCACGGTGAAGCCGAACCAGACGATCAAGGTGATCGACCGCAACGGCAACCTGGTCGAGAACGGCCGCGTGTCCAAGATCCTGGCCTTCCGCGGCCTGGAGCGCCAGCCCATCGAGGTCGGCGAGGCCGGCGACATCGTGTCCATCGCGGGCCTCGTGAAGGGCTCGGTGGCCGACACCTTCTGCGCGCCCGAGAACGACATTCCGATCCAGGCGCAGCCGATCGATCCGCCGACCGTAACCATGTCGTTCATCGTCAACGACTCGCCGCTCGCCGGCACCGAGGGCGACAAGGTCACAAGCCGCATGATCCGCGACCGCCTGTTCAAGGAAGCGGAAGGCAACGTGACCCTCAAGATCGAGGAAGCCGCCGACAAGGATAGCTTCTACGTGTCGGGCCGCGGCGAGTTGCAGCTCGCGATCCTGATCGAGACCATGCGCCGCGAGGGCTTCGAGCTCGCCGTGTCGCGTCCCCGCGTGGTGTTCGAGAAGGACGAGAACGGCCAGCTCCTCGAGCCCATCGAAGAGGTCGTCATCGACGTGGACGAGGAGCATTCCGGCGTCGTCGTGCAGAAGATGTCCGAGCGCCGCGCCGACATGGTCGAGATGAAGCCGTCCGGCGGCAACCGCCAGCGTCTCGTGTTCTACGCTCCGACCCGCGGCCTGATCGGCTACCAGAGCGAGCTTCTCACCGACACCCGCGGCACCGCGATCATGAACCGTCTGTTCCACGCCTACGAGCCCTACAAGGGCGAGATTGCGGGACGGCGCAACGGCGTGCTGATCTCCAACGACGCAGGCGAGGCCGTGGCCTATGCCCTGTGGAACCTTGAGGATCGCGGCCCGATGATGATCGAGCCCGGCTGGAAGGTCTATCAGGGCATGATCATCGGCGAGCACAACCGCGAAAACGACCTCGAGGTGAACGTGCTGAAGGGCAAGAAGCTTACCAACATCCGCACGACCTCGAAGGACGAAGCGGTGCGCCTGACGCCTCCGATCCGCATGACCCTCGAGCGTTCGCTCGCCTGGATCGAAGACGACGAGCTCGTCGAGGTGACGCCGAAGTCGATCCGCATCCGCAAGGCGATCCTCGATCCGAACGATCGCAAGCGCGCCGAGAAGCAGAAGGAAGCGCTCAGCGCTTAAAAACAGCGCCTTGGCAACACTCGAAGGGCCGCTCTCCGGAGCGGCCTTTTTCATGAACGGAGATCGGGAGGGAGCATGCTGAAGATTCACGGATACGCCGGGTCCATCAATGTGCGGAAGGTGCTCTGGACCTGCATGGAGCTTGGTCTGCCGTTCGAGCGCATCGACTGGGGTGGCGGAACGCGGCCCGTCACCGACCCTGACTTTCTCAAGCTCAATCCTGTCGGCATGATTCCGGTGCTTGAGGATGCTGGCCAGCTCTTCTGGGAATCGAACAGCATCGTCCGCTATCTGGCGGCGCGAGAGGGCCGTGACGACCTGCTTCCCGCCGATCCCGCCAAGCGGGCGCAGGTCGAGAAGTGGATGGACTGGCAGGTTTCCGACTTCAACAACACCTGGCGCTACGTCTTCCAGGCAACCGTGCGCAAGAACCCGCACTTCCAGGACGAAAAGCAGATTGTCTCATCCTGGAACGCATTCTGCTCCGCCGTTCAGGTGCTGGACCGGGAACTCGCCCGCACCGGCGCCTATATCGCCGGACCAACCTTCACCTGTGCCGACATCGTCATCGGCCTGTCGATCCACCGCTGGAAGAGCATTCCGCTCGAACGCCCGAACCTGCAGGAGATCGAGTGCTACTACAATCGTCTTTGCGAGCGTGAAGGTTTTCGGGTCTATGGGAGAGACGGAGGATTGTAGAGAGGAGCCGTGCGGCTCCATCTCGATGTCTGTGCTGGCGAGCCTGTGCTTTAGCCCTCGGCTTTGTCGCTCTGCCCTTTCTTAGCCCCCTCGCCCATCGGGTTCGTCGAATCCTCGCCCGAGGCTTCTGGGTTCTCGCGGCCCTGCGGTGTCAGGCGCGGTGCGCTGATATCCTCGTCGGTTGCCTTGTTCGACTTCTTGTCCGGTGTCGCCATCGCTGCTTGTCCCTCATGAACTCGTGGAATCGGTCGCATCCCGGTCGCCCGCATCAGGCAGAGCGCCCGTGCCCGGGGTCGAGTCCGGATTCGTCAGCGACGGCTTGCTGTGAGGTCCTGCCGCCGGCTGGTTGCCGCCAGACTGCTTGTCGGAGGAAGCCTTGCGATCACCCTGCGGATCGCGCCGCTTGGAATCGACATCCTGCTGCGTGTCTTCGGTGTGATTGCCGTAACCTGCATTGCCCATGGCACTCTCCTGTCAGCCCTGTTCTTTGCCGTTGACGGCGGTTGCCCGCTCGATGGCTTCGGCGGTGGCGTCCTTGTCGTCCGGCGACAGGGTGGCGTCGCTCAGGTGCTTGGTGGCCTCGGGTGTTTCGGCGGCCGTGAGTTCGTCATGGCCGTCATGCCCGGCCTTGCTGGTCTGGCCTGCCTGGCCCTGGCGATAGGCCTCGGCCTCACCGCCCGGCTGGCTCCACACACGTCGTAAGGTGGCGTTGCCTTCGATGCCGCCGTCCCGGTTGGGATCGACCGGGCTGTCCCTCCCACCGCGCTGCTCGTTGCGGATCTGGTCCGCGTCTTGGTCCTTTAACGAATGGGGAGCTTTGCGGTCCGCCATGATGAACTCCATCAGATATTCTTGGAAACATCGTTTGAATGCGTATGTCGCAAGGAGAACCCGAGGAATCAGGGGAAGTTCTGGCCAAGCTTGGAGCCTGCGCCAACAAAAAGGGCGGCCCGGAGGCCGCCCTTGAATCGTTCCGCTGGATGAACAGCTCAGAGCCCTTCGAAGAGTGCGCTCGAGATGTAGCGCTCGGCGAAGGAGCACGCGACCGTCACGATGCGCTTGCTCTTGAACTCAGGCCGCGAGGCCACTTCGAGGGCGGCCGCTACGTTGGCACCCGTCGAGATGCCGCCCGGAATGCCTTCCAGCTTGGAGAGTTTGCGCGCCATGTCGAAAGCAGTCTGGTTGCCCACCGTGACCACCTCGTCGATCACGGAGCGGTCGAGCACGTCCGGCACGAAGCCTGCGCCGATGCCCTGGATCTTGTGCGGGCCCGGCTGGCCGCCGGACAGCACCGGCGAATCCTCCGGCTCTACGGCGATGACCCTCAGGTTCGGCAGGCGGGGCTTGATCACCTGTCCGACGCCGGTGATCGTGCCGCCAGTGCCCACCGCCGCCACGAAGGCGTCGAGCTGGCCTTCTGTGTCGTTCCAGATCTCCTCCGCGGTCGTCTTGCGGTGGATCTCAGGGTTGGCCGGGTTCTTGAACTGCTGGGGGATGACCGAACCGGGGATCTCGCGGAGCAGTTCCTCGGCGCGGGCGATTGCGCCCTTCATACCCTGAGGACCGGGGGTGAGTTCGAGTTCCGCCCCGAGGAAGGCCAGCATCTTGCGCCGCTCGAGCGACATGGTCTCGGGCATGACCAGGATCAGGCGATAGCCCCGCGCTGCCGCCACAAAGGCGAGCGCAATGCCCGTGTTGCCGGAGGTGGGCTCGATCAGGGTCGCGCCGGGCTTGATGTGACCGGCCGCCTCCATGGACTCGATCATGTTGACGCCGATGCGGTCCTTCACGCTCGAAAGCGGATTAAAGAACTCGAGCTTGAGAAGGATCTCCGCGTCGACACCGTGCTCCTGCGGCAGGCGGTTGAGACGCACGAGCGGAGTGTTGCCGATGGTTTCCGTAATCGAGCCGTAGATGCGTCCGCGTCCGGGCTTCGTGCCGGCGCTGGATGCATTGAGGGTGTCAGCCATGAGATCCTCCTTCAGATCGGAGGAAGCTTATCTTTTTCTGCAGCAAGTGTCGATATTTGGAATAATTCACATATCAAATCGTGAAATCAACCGTCGTGACCGCCTCGACAGCCGATTCCGCCTGCGCCTTCTGGCAGAGGTCCTCGACGGTGACCTTGTCGAGTTCGCTCAGGAAAGCCTCCGTGCCGCGCTGGACCAGGGGGCTGACGACGGCCTCGGCCAGACGCGATTCGGGGATCGGCGACGAGCCGTCCTCCTCCAGGGCCGCCATGGCGATGCGCACGATGTCGCCCGCCGTGATCCGCCGCCGTTCGCGGGCCAGCTCGTACCCGCCCCGCGGCCCACGCACCCCTTTGAGAATGCCCTGGCGCACGAGAGCCTGGAGAACCGGTTCGAGATAGCGTGGCGGCAGGTTGTGCCGGGCCGCCAGTGCCTTGGCGGAAACCGGCATGGGCCGGGCGTGGAGCGCAATATCGGTGACGGCCGCGATGGCGAGAAGCGAACGGCGTGAGAGAAAGTTCATGGCGATGCTCCCCAAACCATCGGACCCAAAAGTGGACTTGCACTTTTGGTATCCATCCGATGCTTTCTTCTTGAATGAGAGCATCGTTCGGGCGGACCCAGCGGGCCGCGCAAGCGAAAACCGGGTCCACTTTTCCGCACGATGCTCTACCCCAGTCCCGTGGAGCCGAAACCGCCGGCGGCGCGGGGTGTCTCGTCAACCTGCGTCACCTCCAGTAGCTCCACCTGGATGACGGGCGAAACGATGACTTGAGCGATCCGCATGCCACGCGCGACGGTGAAGGGCTCGGACCCCAGATTGACGAGTAGCACCTGCACCTCGCCGCGATAATCCGCATCGATGGTGCCCGGCGCATTGAGCACCGTGACGCCGTGCTTGAAGGCGAGCCCGGAACGAGGCCGCACCTGCGCCTCGAAACCCGGATCGAGCTGCATCACAAGGCCGGTGGGAACGAGCACGCGCTGCATCGGCTGCAGGACAATCGGCGCATTGGACGGATTGGCCGCGATGAGATCCATGCCTGCCGCGCCGGCGGTTTCATAGCGCGGCAACGGCAGACCGTCCGCATGGGCAAGGCGCTGGATGCGTAAGGAGCGGCTCATGACTTGCCGCTCCCCACCATCGCGCCCAGGCGCTCGACGAGCTTCTTCGCCACATCGGTTTTCGACAGAGTCGGCCAGGTCTCCACGTCCGAGGCTGTGACGAGATGCACGGTATTGCTGTCGCCACCCATCACGCCTGTTTCCGCCGAAACATCGTTGGCGACGATGAGGTCGCAGCCTTTCCTGGCAAGCTTCTGCTTGGCGTGCTCGACCACCTGCTCGGTTTCGGCAGCAAAGCCCACCATGAGCGGTGGGCGGTTGTCCGTGCGGTGCGAGACCGTCGCGAGGATGTCCGGGTTTTCGGTGAGCGACAGGTTAGGCAGGGCACCGTCCTTTTTCTTGATCTTCTGCTCGCCGGCATTCGCCACCCGCCAGTCGGCAACTGCCGCGGCGAAGATGCCGATATCGGCAGGCAGCGCCTTCTCCACGGCCTCGAGCATGGCGCGGGCGCTTTCCACATGCACGACCGTCACGCCCGTCGGATCGGGCAAGGTCACGGGACCGGAAATCAGGGTGACATGCGCACCGGCCTCGGCAGCGGCCTTCGCAATCGCGTGGCCCTGCTTCCCGGAGGAGCGGTTGGCGATGTAGCGCACCGGGTCGATGGGCTCGTGCGTCGGGCCGGAGGTGACGATCACATGCCTGCCGGCCAGCGGCCCGGAAGGAGCCAGCAGCCTCTCGACGGCTGCCGCAATTTCGAGCGGCTCTGCCATGCGGCCAGGGCCGAATTCGGCCTCCGCCATGGCGCCTTCATTCGGCCCGACCACGTGAACGCCATCGGCCTGAAGCGCCTTCAGGTTGCGCTGCGTGGCCGGGTGCAGCCACATGCGCACGTTCATGGCCGGCGCGATCAGGATCGGCAGGGTGGTGGCGAGCAGCACCGTGGAGGCAAGATCGTCCGCGTGGCCGCCTGCCATCTTGGCCATGAGATTGGCGGTGGCCGGTGCGACCACGACGAGGTCCGCATCGCGGGCGAGCTTGATATGCCCGATATCAGCCTCGTCCTCCCGGTCGAAGAGATCCGTGTGCGAGCGCTGCCCGGTCAGGGCGGAAGCCGCCAGCGGCGTGATGAACTGCTGTGCACCGTTGGTCAGGATGCAGCGCACGGAGCCGCCGCGTTCGCGCAGGCGGCGGATGAGGTCGAGGGACTTGTAAGCCGCGATGCCGCCGCCGATGACGAGGAGGATGCGTTTGCCTGTAAGCGCCGTCATGCGAAGCCTCTGAACAGCATAATCATCAGCGAGGCGGCGATGATCCACAAGGCCGCCACACCCCAGCGATTGCCGCGGGCCTCCGCCCGGCCGATGGCCGCGACGCTGTCCTGGTTCAGGGCCACGCCGCGGGCCGTCACGTCCTCAAGCTGGTTGAGCACACGCTCGGCACGCAGCGCCAGTTCCGGCAGGTCGCCGATCACGCCGGCCAGCGTCCACAAGCCACGGCCAGCCTGCTCGGCACGGCCGAGAGGGCCGAGATTTCGTTCGATCCAGTCGCGCACCACGGGCTCCGAGGTGGTCCACATGTCGAGCTTCGGATCGAGGTTGCGGGCGACGCCCTCCACCACCACCATGGTCTTCTGCAGCATGACGAGCTCGATGCGCGTCGCCATGTCGAACAGAGCCGTGATCTCGAAGAGCAGCGTGAGCAGCTTCGCCATCGAGATCTCGTCCGCGCGGCGATCGTGGATCGGCTCGCCGATGGCCCGGATGGCCTGGGCGAAGTCCTCCACCGAGTGGTGCGGCGGCACGTAGCCGGCCTCGAAATGCACCTGCGCCACGCGCAGGTAATCGCGGCGGATGAAGCCGAGAAGGATCTCGGCCAGGAAGCGCCGCTCTTTCATGCCGAGCCGGCCCATGATGCCGAAATCGACGGCGACGAGGCGGCCTTCCGGGTCCACGAACAGGTTGCCGGGATGCATGTCGGCATGGAAGTAGCCGTCGCGGATGGCATGGCGCAGGAAGGATTGGATCACCGCGCGCCCGAGCGCCACCCGGTCAAAGCCAGCTGCTTCAATCGCTGCAAGATCGTTGAGGCGGATGCCCTCGATCCAGGTGGTGGTGAGCACATCGCGGGCGGTGAGGTCCCATTCGGGCTTGGGCACACGGAAATCGGGGTCGTCCTTGGTGTTCTCCGCCAGTTCCGAGACGGCGGCGGCTTCCAGGCGCAGGTCCATCTCGACGGCGACGGAACGGGCCAGGGCCTCGACGATCTCAAGAGGCTTGAGGCGCTTGGCATCGGGCACCACGCGCTCGAACAGACGGGCGGCGGCGCGCATGGCCTGCAGGTCGCGGGCGAAACCCTCGCGCACGCCGGGCCGCACCACCTTCACGGCAACGGTCTCTTGGCCCTCTGCAGTGCGGATGCGCGCTTTATGAACCTGCGCGATGGAAGCAGCCGCAATCGGCTCGCTGAATTCGAGAAAGAGTTCGTCAATAGAACGGCCGAGCGCGATCTCGACCATGCGCACGGCTTCCGCCCGAGGGAAGGGCGGCATGCGGTCCTGAAGGCGCTCCAGGTCGCGAGCAGCCGCCACACCGACGATATCCGGGCGGGTGGCCAGAAACTGGCCGAACTTCACGTAAGACGGCCCGAGCCGCGTCAGCGCCTTGGACAGCCGAGCCGCGCCGTCGCCGGCCTGTGGCCGTTCGACAAGACGGGCTATTTTCAGGCCGAAGCGGGCCGCGGGCGGCAGCGCGCTTGGATCGACAAGCGCCAACGCGCCTTCGCGCGCCAGGACGAAGCCGGCGCGCAGGTTGCGGGCAAGATGAAAGAGGCTGCCGATCACGCTTTAAATCTTCCAGCCGGAGTGAATGGCGACCACTCCTGCGGTGAGCGTGCGATGGGTGACGCGCTTGAAGCCAGCCTCCTCGATCATCCGCGCGAAAGCCGCTGGCGGCGGGAAGCGGCGGATGGACTCGACAAGATATTGGTAGGATTCCGCATCCCCCGTCACCATCCCTCCCAGCCGTGGGATGACATTGAAGGAATAGGCATCATAGATCCTGTCGAGCACCGGAACGTCCACCTTGGAGAATTCCAGGCACAGGAAGCGGCCGCCGGGTTTCAGCACCCGGTGTGCCTCGCGCAAGGCCGCATCGATGCGCGGCACGTTCCGGATGCCGAACGCGATGGTGTAGGCATCATAGGTCTTGGATTCGAGCGGCAGCTCCTCCGCATTGGCCTCGACGAAGTCGATGCGGCCCTCATAGCGGTGACCGGCCCGCTCGGCGCCGACTTTGAGCATCTCGCCGTTGATGTCGAGCACGGTCACGCGGGTCTGCGGCCCACCCGCATCCAGGATCCGGAAAGCAACATCGCCGGTGCCGCCGGCCACGTCCAGATGGCGGAAAGGACGGTCGCGGGGCGGGCGCAGGGTCGATATGAGCGCATCCTTCCACAGGCGGTGGAGGCCTGCGGACATGAGGTCGTTCATCAGGTCGTAGCGGCCGGCCACCGAGCGGAAGACCTCGTTGACCTTGCCCTGCTTCTCGCCCAGGGGCACAGACTGGAACCCGAAATGGGTGTTCTCGTCGGTCATGATGGTCAAACCTCCCGTACCTAGAGCATCGGACCCAAAAGTGGACCTGCACTTTTGGGATCCATCCGATGCTCCACCCTTTGAAATGCGCATCGTTGGGCGCGGAAAACCGGAAACCACTTTTCCGCACGATGCGCTAGTGTCGCGATCCATAGCGGAAGCGGGGCCCAAAGGCTATGTAAGAGCCCTCAAGAAGCCGAGAGATGGTTGATGCCTGAACTGCCTGAAGTCGAAACCGTGCGCCGCGGCCTGGAGCCCGCCATGGTGGGAGCCCGCTTCACGAAAGTGACTCAGCGCCGTCCCGACCTGCGCTTTCCCTTCCCGGAGCGGTTTTCCGAACGCATCGAGGGGCAGGAGGTCAAGGCGCTCGGACGCCGGGCCAAGTATCTCCTGGCCGACCTCTCCTCCGGCGAGGTGCTGGTGATGCATCTGGGCATGTCCGGCCGGTTTCTCGTGACGAGGGACGGAGCGACCCGGGTGCCGGGCGAGTTCCACCACGAGCACGGCGGCCTAGGCGCCCATGATCATGTGATCTTCCAACTCTCCAACGGCGCCACCGTTACTTATAATGACGCCCGCCGCTTCGGCTTCATGGATCTGGTGCCCCGGTCGGAGATCGAGACCTCGAAGCATTTCGCCAGCATGGGGATCGAGCCCCTCGGCAACGAGCTCTCGGGCGAGACCATCGCCCGGTTGTTCGCGGGCAAGCGCACGCCCTTGAAGGCCGCCCTCCTGGACCAGCGCCTGATAGCGGGCTTGGGCAACATCTATGTGTGCGAGGCCCTGTTCCGCACCGGGCTCCACCCGGAGGCCCCGGCGGGGTCGCTTGTGAACAAGACAGGCGAGCCGACCGACAAGGCCCATCAGCTCGCCGACATCATCCGCGATGTGCTGGCCGAGGCGGTGGAGGCTGGCGGCTCCACCTTACGCGACCATGCGCAGGTGGATGGATCGCTGGGCTATTTCCAGCACTCCTTCCGGGTCTACGACCGGGAGAACGAGCCCTGCCTGACGCCCGATTGCACAGGGACGATCACCCGCCTCGTGCAGTCCGGCCGCTCCACCTTCTACTGCCCGGAATGCCAGAAGCGCTCCTGATCCCAAGGCAGTACATTTCGGATTTTCACTTGCCGGGTCATGCGCCCTCGCCTACCGGTGTCCCATCATCGAGCAGGAGATGTCCCATGGCTTTTGAGACGATTCTCACGGAGACGCGCGGCAAGGTAGCCCTGATTACCCTCAACCGGCCCCAGGCCCTGAACGCCCTCAACTCCACGCTCTTAGGGGAAGTGAACCAGGCGCTCGACGCCTTCGAGGCGGACCCGAACATCGGCTGCATCGTTATCACCGGCTCGGAGAAGGCTTTTGCCGCCGGCGCCGACATCAAGGAGATGGCGGAGCTCAATTATCCGCACACCTATATGGCCGACTTCTTCTCCGGCTGGGAGAAGGTGTCGGGACGGCGCAAGCCCATGATCGCCGCGGTGGCGGGCTTTGCGCTCGGCGGCGGCTGCGAGTTCGCCATGATGTGCGACTTCATCATCGCGGCCGACAACGCCAAGTTCGGCCAGCCGGAGATCAAGCTCGGCGTGATGCCCGGCATGGGCGGCACCCAGCGCCTCACCCGGCTCATCGGCCGGGCCAAGGCCATGGAGATGTGCCTGACGGGCCGCATGATGGGCGCCGATGAAGCGGAGCGCTCCGGGCTCGTCGCCCGCGTGGTGCCGCTGGCCGATCTCCTCAACGACGCCCTGAAGACGGCAGAGACCATCGCGTCCATGTCACTGCCCATCGTCATGATGACCAAGGAAACCATCAACCGGGCCGACGAGGTGTCGCTCTCCGAGGGCATCCGCTTCGAGCGGCGCCTGTTCCACGCCATGTTCGCCACCGCCGACCAGAAGGAAGGCATGGCGGCCTTCGTCGGAAAGCGCGCCCCTGAGTTCAAGAACGGATAATCCGTGTTCGACATCGGCTTCGATATGATCGCGGCGCTCGCCGCGATCTCTTTTTTCGCGGGCTTCGTGGATTCCATCGCCGGCGGCGGCGGGCTTCTCACCGTACCGGCTCTCATGCTCGCTGGCCTCGATCCGGCGCAGGCGATCGCCACCAACAAGGTGCAGGGCTCGGTGGCGGCGGCCTCGGCCACTTACACTTTCGGGCGTAAAGGCCTGATCGAGTGGCGGAAGGCCTGGGGTTTCACCCTGGTGGCGTTCTTCAGCAGCGTCGCCGGCGCGCTCTGCGTCCAGTTCCTGCCACGTTCCGTGCTCGAGGTGCTGATCCCGGTCATGCTCATCGCCATGGCGGTCTACTTCGCCTTGTCGCGCAAGATGAGGGACGAGGACGCCCATGCCCGCATGACGGCTCTCGCTTTCGGACTCACCGCTCCTGTTGCTATCGGCTTTTACGACGGCATCTTCGGGCCGGGTGCCGGCTCCTTCTATATGCTCGCCTTCGTGACGCTGCTGGGCTACGGGGTGGTCAAGGCCACCGCCCATACCAAGCTTGTCAATTTTGCGAGCAATTTCGGCAGCCTCCTTCTCTATGCGGCGACGGGCGCGGTGGTCTGGCCCATAGGTCTTGCCATGTCCGTGGCTTCCCTGCTCGGGGCCCAGCTGGGATCGCGACTGGCCATGCGGCTGGGCTCCCGGCTCATCCGGCCACTCCTCGTTCTGGTGTCGGGCCTGATGGCGCTCAGGCTCCTGCTCGACCCGGCCAATCCCTGGCGACAGGCCCTACAGAAGGCCTCCCTGGCGCTTTTTTGACGCGCAAAGGCCTATGGTCGTTGACGTTCGCGAGCATCACGTCTATAAGCCGCCTCACATGAGCCCGCGCGTCCCGCGGGCTCTTCGGTTTCCATGCAATCAACCGATCGCTGCCGGAGCTCTCCAATGGGCTTGAGCTTGGCCATCGGGATTTTAAAAAGAACGAGGATGGGCCATGGCCAACACCGTGTCCGCCAAGAAGATGACCCGCAAGATCGCGAAGCGCACCGCGATCAACAAGTCGCGCCGCAGCCGCATGCGGACCTTCGTCCGCAAGGTTGAAGAGGCCATCGCCGCCGGCAACCAGACTGAGGCCGCAGCCGCCCTGCGCGCCGCCGAGCCGGAGATGATGCGCGCGGCCCAGAAGGGCATCGTGCACAAGAACACCGCGTCCCGGAAGGTCTCGCGCCTCGCGAGCCGCATCAAGACGCTGAGCGCCTAAACAACAGCTCCTTGAAGCTGTCTTTTGACGACTGATTGGACCCGGCCGAGAGGCCGGGTTTTTTCGTGCTCTGAGGCTGGAATCCACGCCCAAATTTTATCCACACGGGAGCTTGACTTTATCCCCGCAAGACAGGGTGAAGGCTCCACAGCCCAGATTCAAAGCGCACATAAAAGATCCAGCACGTTCAACATCTTAGCAGGCAAAGCATCGCGAAGCATCAGAATCACCCTCGATTCGAGGCGAATCGGTTCTGAATCAAGGTTGCGCAAAAACTCTTTTTTTGTGCCTGCGCACAGGCTGTGATGACACAGTGAATCAGTTGAAGAGTCAGCGATTTACAGCCCAGATTCAAAACCTGTGGACGAGCCTGTGAACGCAGCCGAGTGCATCCGAGAGATGGCGAGTCGGTTCAGGTATATTGCACGCGCTCCCGCACCCTGTGTAAGGTCAACCTGCTTCAACGGCTCGCCGTGAAGTCATTCACTCAAAGCCTGAATCAAAGACAACATGTGCGGGGATCAGTCGTTGTTTCGTTCTCACAAGAAGCAAGCGAAGGCTCATCCTTTACCAAGGGAAGACTTGAAGGTTCTTGGGTGAAGACCAAGGGGATGACAGTTGACGATCATCTCCACTTAAAAGCGAACGAATAATCTTTAGTACAATTGGGGGCGCCACGTTCTGAATAACCTGTGAGGCATCTGTGCCTTGGTGTTCAGAACGGGACATGCGTGGGGGTTTCCGACCTTAACAAGGGGAAGCCTCGTGGAGGGACATTGATGTATCGCAGCGAAGACCACCGCACCTTTGCCGCTCCAAGCGAGAACGGCATGGATGTTCCGGGCGAGCAATCGGCGTCTGAGGTCTGGACGCGGGTCAAGCGCCGCCTCCGGGCAGAGCTGGGCGAGGATATCTTCGCCAGCTGGTTTGGCCGCCTGGAACTGGATTCGGTGATCGAGGGCTGCGCTTACCTGACCGTCCCCACGCGCTTCCTGAAGAGCTGGATCGAATCCCACTATGCCGACCGGGTGCTGGCGGTTTACCGCTCCGAGGCTGGTGACGTGGAGCGCGTGTCCATCGGCGTGCGCAGCACCCTCGGGCGCGATCCTGCGGCTCAGCGCCGGGCGAGCGAAGCTCCGCGTCCGGCTCCCGCGCCTTCCATGGCGGTGCCGAGCATGAATCATGACATCAAGGCTCCCTCCGCACCCTCTTCTCAGGACGAGCGGGGCGAGGCCGGCGATCTTGGCGGGGCGCCTCTCGATCCCCGTCTGACGTTCGAGAGCTTCATCGTCGGCCGCTCCAATGCGCTTGCCCATGCGGCAGCCGACCGCGTCGCCCATGCGCAGAACGGGCAGGCCATCTACAATCCGCTCTACCTTCATGCAGGCGTCGGCCTCGGCAAGACGCATCTTCTGCATGCCATCGGTCATGCGGTGCGCGCTGAAGGACGCCGGGTCATCTATCTGACGGCCGACCGCTTCATGTACGGCTTCGTCGCCTCTCTGAAGGCGCAGACGTCGCTCGCCTTCAAGGAGCGTCTGCGCGGCATCGACCTGCTCATCATCGACGATGTGCAGTTCATCCAGGGCAAGCAGATCCAGCAGGAATTCGGCCACACCCTGAACGCTCTCATCGATGCGGGCCGCCAGATCGTCATCGCTGCCGACCGTCCGCCGGCGGATCTGGAAAATCTCGACGAGCGGGTACGTTCGCGCCTCGCCGGCGGCCTCGTGGTCGAGGTCAGCGCCCTCGACGAGGCGCTCCGCACCTCGATCCTCACCACCCGCATCGAAGCCCTGAAGACCATCCATCCCACCTTCGAGGTGGGCCCGAGCGTGATCGCCTATGTGGCCCGCTCCATCACGGCCAATGGCCGCGACCTCGAAGGCGCCGTGAACCGCCTGCTGGCCCATGCGACGCTCACGAACTCCGCCATCACCCTGGAGACGGCCGAGACCGCGATCCGCGATCTCGTGCGCAATCGGGAGCCCAAGCGGGTCAAGATCGAGGACATCCAGAAGCTGGTGGCCTCGCGCTACAACGTCTCCCGGTCCGACATCCTCTCGGAGCGCCGCACCGCCGCCGTGGTGAAACCGCGCCAGATCGCCATGTACCTGTCCAAGGTGCTCACCCTGCGCTCCCTGCCCGAGATCGGCCGCCGCTTCGGCGGGCGCGATCACACCACGGTGCTCCACGCCGTGCGCAAGATCGAGAAGGCTCTGGGCGAGGATCACGCGCTCTCCGACGAGGTCGAACTCCTCAAGCGGATGCTGCAGGAGTAAGCGGACGGGGCTGGGAAGTGCCCTGGCGTCGGGGCCGAAAAGGCCCCGGCCTTGCTTTCTCGGCCGACAAAAGCCAATCTTGCTGCCCTGCTTGTCCCGCCGGAAGTTCGTCCTTCGCGGGAACGGCCAAGAAATTCACCGAAATCAGGTGCTGGATTATGAGAGTTACCGTTGAGCGCGCCGCTCTGCTGAAGGCGCTGGGGCACGTGCACCGCGTCGTCGAGCGTCGCAATACCATTCCGATCCTCTCCAACGTGCTGCTGCGGGCCGGAGAGGGCTCCCTGCGCCTGAAGGCCACGGATCTCGATATCGAGGTGACCGAGACGATCCCGGCCGACATCACGGAGGCAGGGTCCACCACCGTGCCGGCCTACATGATCTACGACATCGTGCGCAAACTGCCGGACGGCGCGCAGGTCTCCCTCGAAATGAGCCCGGACATGGGCCAGATGCAGATCCGCTCCGGCCGCTCGCGCTTCATGCTGCAGGCCCTGCCCGAGAGCGACTTCCCAGATCTGGCTGCCGGCGATCTGCCGCATCGCTTCACCCTTCCCGCCTCCGACCTCAAGCGCCTGATCGAGAAGACGCAGTTCGCGATCTCGACAGAAGAGACGCGCTACTACCTCAACGGCATCTATCTCCACACACTGGATGCGGGCGGCACCATTGTCATGCGGGCCGTCGCCACCGATGGCCACCGCCTCGCCCGCGTCGAGATCCCGGCTCCCACCGGATCCGAGGGCATGCCCGGCGTCATCATCCCGCGCAAGGCCGTGGCCGAGATCGTCAAGCTCGTGGAGGATGGCTCCGAAAACATCACCATCGAACTGTCCTCCGCCAAGGTGCGGCTGACCTTCGATGGCGTGGTGCTGACCTCCAAGCTCATCGACGGCACTTTCCCCGACTATCAGCGGGTCATCCCGGCGGGGAACGACAAGGTTCTCGTGGTCGAGCGCGCCGATTTCTCCAAGGCCGTGGACCGTGTCTCGACGATCTCGTCGGAGCGCGGCCGCGCCGTGAAGCTGGCCCTCGGCGACGGTCGCCTGACGCTCACCGTCAACAACCCGGATTCGGGCAGCGCCACGGAAGAGCTCGAGGTCGATTACGACGCGGCGTCGATCGATATTGGCTTCAACGCCCGCTATCTCCTCGACATCGCGGCCCAGCTCGACGGCGACACCGCCCTGTTCAAGCTCGCCGATCCCGGTTCCCCGACGATCATCCAGGACCGCGACGGCGCTGCCGCGCTCTACGTCCTGATGCCGATGCGGGTGTGATGCCGCCTGATCCCGGACGAAGCTTGGCGTCCCTCCGGGATCATCAGGCCGCCATCTGACGCCACTCCCCTGACAGGCAGGAAACAGGCCAGAGGACGCCGGGTCTCTGATCCTGGCGTTTTTCTGGCCTTATTCATCTCTCCAGACCATCGTGCGGACCCAGCGGGCCACACCCAACAATGCTCTCATCCAAGAAGGAAGCATCTGTCCCGGCATCGCGGCCGGCATTCCTCCAAGTTTCAAGGCTGGATGGACATGGCCTCTGAGGGGGCATCTTCCGGGAAGATTCGTCGGCATGGATGCCCGTTTTCCCTTGGCGCAGCTCGGAGCCCATGGGCTCGGATCTTGTTGTAGCCCGTCTGATTTTTGGCTACACGGATGATACTTCTCACAGAGTATCGTTGATGTATTCAGGCAAGCTTCACGGTAACACGAAGATTGCGGTGGTCATTCCCTGCTTCCGCGTCCAGAAGCACATCGCATCCGTGATCGATGAAATCGGTCCGGAGATCGATTCCATCTATGTCGTTGATGATTGCTGCCCTGAGAAGACGGGCCAATTCGTGAGTGAGACGATCAAGGACCCACGGATCAAGGTGATCTTCAACGAAACGAACCTCGGCGTGGGTGGAGCGACGCTCGCTGGCATGGTCCAAGCGGCCGAGGATGGGGCGGACATCATCGTCAAGATCGACGGGGATGGGCAGATGGATCCGCATCTCATCCCTGCTTTTACCGCCGTCATCATGTCGTCCGAGGCCGATTTCGCCAAGGGCAACAGGTTCTTCGAACCGGAAGGCGTGATGACCATGCCGCGAGCTCGACTGATCGGTAATGCCGGCCTCTCCTTCATGGCAAAGTTCTCGACCGGCTATTGGCACAGCTTCGACCCGACGAACGGCTTCTTCGCCATTCACGCAAGCCTCATGAGCCTCCTGCCTGTCGAGAAGATCAGCAAGCGCTATTTTTTCGAATCGGACCTTCTGTTCCGTCTGAATGTGATCGAGGCCAGGGTCGTAGACATCCCCATGCACGCGCACTATGCCGACGAGCAGAGCAGCATGCAGCCGCACAAGGAGATTTGGCGCTTCACAAAGGGCCATGCGAAGAACCTCATCAAGAGAATCTTCTACAGGTATTTCCTGCGTGATTTCAGCGTCGCGTCCATCGAACTCCTCCTGGGCCTCACCCTGCTTGCGTTCGGGACGATCTTCGGGCTGGCGAACTGGCGGAGCGAGACGTTTGCAAGCGCCGGAACCGTGATGCTGGCAGCCATGCCGATCATCATCGGTACGCAGCTTTTGCTGGCTTTTCTCAACTATGACATCCAATCGGCCCCAAGCACCGCTCTTCATCCTCGGCTCGAGAAATCCAAACGGCCCACGAAAGCATTGAGACATCGCGAAGGCGCCGCGGCATGAACGTCACGGCTTATGCTCTAGCCCTGTTTTCCGTGATCGTGATTGCCATCGGGCAATCGATCTTCAAGTACTCCGCGCTACGCTTCACCTTCACTGCCGGTCAGACGATCGTTGAATGGGTTCAACAGAATGTCGTGCCGCTAGCCGCCGTGGCGGGCGCGCTCTCGCTCTATATGGTCTCGACGGTAGCGTGGATCACGGCATTGAGAACCATCCCGCTCTCCGTCGCCTTCATGTTCAACGCGTTGGCCTTCGCCTTCATCCCGATCGTCAGCGCCATGTTCTTCGGTGAGCAATTACCGCGCCTTCTTCTCCCGGGCTTGGCATCGATTGCGCTCGGAATTTATCTCATCACGATTAAGTAGCCCAGAATGACGAATGTGAAGTCAGGCGACCAAAGCACCGCATTTGTCTCGCCCCTGCCCAGGAACGGGAACTTTGGCTTTCAGGTCCATTGGATCTTGAACAGAATGGTGAGAGGCAGCACTTACTTTCCTCGTTTCCTGCCCCTGCTGTATCTGGCGATCTGCGTCCCGACAGTTCTGTTCCTCATTTTCTTTCGGCAGCCTCTAGGCAACCCAGATGAGACCTCGCACGTGGCACGGGCCTATCAGGTCTCGAAGGGGGTTTTTCTGACCGAGGAAGCTGTCCCAGGCCTTCATCCCAAAGGCATGGTCGATGAGGCCTGGTTCCTCCTTGGATCGCAGGTCAACAAGCGGCGCTTCGAAACTTTGGACACAGCACTGCCAGTCTTTCAGGGCTTTGCCTGGACAGGCAAGGACAAGCTCAGGCGGTTCAACTCCTCCGTCTATTTCCCCGCGGTCTTCTTCCCACAAGCCGTCGGCCTCAAGGTTGCCAGAGCATTGAATCTCAACCTGGTTCAGTCGCTTCAGCTTGCAAGCCTGCTGAATGCAGCGATCTGCCTTATCGCCATCGCTTTGGCGATCCATCTTGCCGCAGCGGGAAAATACTTTTTAGCTCTGATCGGCGCTCTGCCGATGACCCTTCATCAGATTGCGTCAGTTTCGCCGGACGGGATCCTCATTGCCGGATCCTTGCTGATGTTCTCGTTGACCCTAACAGCACTCATGAAGTCGAAAGTCCGCCCCTCGACCCTTCTTGGTGTTGTGGTTCTTGGTGCGCTCACTGCCGCAACCAAGCTGCCTTATCTCATGGTCGCTTTGGCTGCACTCACTATGCTCTGGTGGATTGAGCCGCAGCGTGGTCGGTTCATTCTGAAGTACGTTATCGCTTGCATGGCGATGGTTAGCGTTCCACTGATCTGGACAAAGATCAGCAATGCCGGCGCCGTGAAGCACAGCCTTCTGATCCACACCAATCCTGCCGATCAGCTTGCATTTCTTCTGACCCATCCGCTCGAAATTCCAAACCTCGCCTTTTCTACACTCTATGAGCTATTGGATTCCTACCTGGCCCAGATTATTGGGGTCCTCGGGTGGTTGGATGCTCCTCTTCCCAGCGCCGCCTACATCATCCTGGGGCTTGGATTCGTTGCCATTCTGCTTATGGACGGAATCTCTCTCCAACCGCTTTTGCGCTGGATTACTTTTGCCGGCTTCACCTCGTCGGTCGCACTGATCTTCTTGAGTCTCTACCTCATCTGGAATCCGCTGGGCTCACGCGGCCCCATCGAAGGAGTTCAAGGACGCTATTTCCTGCCTATTCTGCCGTTCCTCGTGTTCCTGATCCCAAAACCGAAGCTCCCCATTTCGGAAGGTCTTAAGGTATCGGTCTTCACCACTTGCGGACTTGTCGGCGGCTTGGCCACGGTGGCAACGATCATCAAGCGTTACTATGGCGTCGCCATGTTCTGAGGCTTGATCTTTCGCCCCCTCTCCTGAATGAAGGGGGCGCATGTCCTCCGCCCCTGTCGCCGCTTCCCGAATCGCCCGTCTGATCCTTCAGGATTTTCGCACCTATGCGAGCCTGGATCTTTCCGTCTCGCGTCCGCTGGTGGCGCTGGTGGGCGAGAACGGGGCGGGCAAGACCAATGTGCTGGAGGCGATCTCGCTCTTCATGCCCGGACGGGGCCTGAGGCGCGCTGAACTCGCCGAGATGGCGCGCAAGGAGGGGCCGGGCTCCTTCGCCGTGTCCGTCACCCTCGATGCGCCTTACGGCGAGCACCGGCTCGGCACGGGTTTGGAGCCGCCCGGCGAGGCCGCGCGTGCCTCACGGGTCTGCCGCATCGACGGCATGGCGGCCTCCTCGCCGACGGCCTTTGCCGAGTACCTGCGCATCGTCTGGCTCACCCCCGATCTCGACGCCCTGTTTCGCGGCCCGGCCGGCGACCGGCGCCGCTTTCTCGACCGGCTCGTGTTGGCCGTCGATGCCGAGCATGGCACGCGGGTGAATGCGCTGGAGCGGGCCTTGCGCTCGCGCAACCGCGTGCTGGAGGAGAACCCCGACGACCGCCTCTGGCTCGATGCATTGGAGCGCGAGGTGGCGGAGCTCGCCATCGCGGTCGCGGCCGCCCGCCGCGAGACGGTCGAGCGCCTGGCAAGCCTCATCCTGGAAACCCGTGAGGAGGACTCCCCTTTTCCCTTCGCCACGATGGGCCTGGAGGGCGATCTCGACACCCTGGTGGCCACGCTCCCCGCCGTCGATGCCGAGGACCGCTACCGAGCGATCCTGCGGGATTACCGGCCGCGCGATCGGGCCGCCGGACGCACCCTTGTGGGGCCGCAGGCCTCCGACCTGCTCGTGCGGCACGGCCCCAAGGACATCCCGGCCAACACGGCCTCCACCGGCGAGCAGAAGGCGCTCCTCATCGGCCTCGTGCTCGCCCATGCGCGGCTGGTGGCCAGCATGAGCGGAATCGCGCCCTTCGTGCTCCTCGACGAGGTTGCGGCCCATCTCGACCCGCGCCGCCGGGCCGGCCTTTTCGCGGCCCTCGAATCCCTCGGCGGACAGGTCTGGATGACGGGAGCGGATCCGAGCCTCTTCGCCGAACTCCAGGGCCGCGCCGACGTGCTGCAGGTCTCTCCCGGCGTGATCGAACCCATCACAAGAGCTGAATAGTACCGCCGGCCCGATTGCTCTATGCTGGACGGCACCGACGCTTCCGTCTTCGGGTGAGACCCATGGACCTCGCAGGCCTTCTGCTCTTCTCCTCCGCCCTCTTCATCGCCGCGGCCTCGCCGGGGCCGGGTATCGCCGCCATCGTGGCGCGGGTGCTGGGGCGCGGGCCGAAGGAGGGAGTAGCCTTCAGCATCGGGGTCGCTTTGGGCGACGTGGTCTGGCTGACTTTCGCGATCCTCGGCCTTGCGGCTCTCGCCCAAGCCTTCCATGGGGTGTTCCTGGTCGTTAAGTACGTCGGCGCGGCCTATCTGCTCTATGTCGCTTACAAGATCTGGTCGGCGCCGGCTGTGGCCCGGGACGTGGCGGCGGAGACCAGGGGGGAACACCCGGCCAAGCTCGTGCTCGGCGGGCTTGCCCTGACCCTGGGCAATCCGAAGACCATCGTGTTCTATCTCGCGCTCCTGCCGACCATTCTGGATCTCACCCGGATCACGGCGCTGGGTTATGCGGAACTTGTTGCCGCGACCCTGACGGTTCTGGGCATGGTTTTTGCCGGCTATATCGTGCTCGCTACCCGTGCCCGACGGCTCTTCACGACACCCAAGGCCATCCGCATCCTGAACCGGACCACTGGCGCCATGCTGGCCGGTGCTGCGGCGGCCGTTGCGTCACGGTGAGCCCCTCCTGAGCCTGAGGCAACAAGCCACCCCTTCAGGGCCCTGATTCGGCAGTTTTTGGTGGATTTTTCCGCCCGTTTTCACGCGCGCGTATGCGCGTGGGGGTGAAATTTCAACCATTCGCACCTAAATAACTGATCTGACGAATCAAAACCCTGGCGCGCTCCTTCCGTTCCGTCGCGCCTTGAAGGATCCCAAATGGCCGAACCTGCTATCAACGTGAATGCCGACGCCTATGGCGCGGAATCGATCAAGGTGCTCAAAGGCCTTGATGCGGTGCGCAAGCGGCCGGGCATGTATATCGGCGATACCGATGACGGCTCGGGCCTCCACCACATGGTCTACGAGGTGGTGGATAACGCCATCGACGAGGCACTCGCCGGTCACGCGACGGAAGTCACGGTCACGCTCAATGCGGACGGCTCGGTGACCGTCACCGACAACGGCCGCGGCATTCCCACCGACATCCACAAGGGCGAAGGCATCTCGGCGGCCGAGGTCATCATGACCCAGCTGCATGCGGGCGGTAAGTTCGACCAGAATTCCTACAAGGTCTCCGGCGGCCTGCACGGCGTGGGCGTCTCCGTGGTGAACGCCCTCTCGAGCTGGCTCAAGCTGCGCATCTACCGCAACGGCAAGGCCCACGAAATCGAATTCCGGAACGGCAACTCGGTCGCGCCCTTGGCCGTCGTCGGTGACGCCGATGGCAAGCGCGGCACGGAAGTGACCTTCCTGGCCTCCACCGAGACCTTCACCATGGTGGAGTACGATTACAACACCCTGGAGCACCGCCTGCGCGAGCTCGCCTTCCTGAACTCCGGCGTGCGCATCATCCTCACCGACAAGCGCCATGCGGAGCACAAGCGCGAGGAGCTGATGTACGAAGGCGGTGTCGAGGCTTTCGTGCGCTATCTCGACCGCGCCAAGACCCCGCTGATCCAGCAGCCGGTGATGATTCGCTCCGAGAAGGACGGCATCGGCGTGGAAGTGGCCCTGTGGTGGAATGATTCCTACCACGAGAACGTGCTCTGCTTCACCAACAACATCCCGCAGCGGGATGGCGGCACGCACCTCGCGGGCTTCCGCGCGGCGCTCACCCGCCAGGTGAACGGCTATGCAGAATCCTCCGGCCTGACGAAGAAGGAAAAGGTTTCCCTCACCGGCGACGATTGCCGCGAGGGCCTGACCGCCGTCGTGTCCGTGAAGGTGCCGGATCCGAAATTCTCGTCGCAGACGAAGGACAAACTCGTCTCCTCCGAGGTGCGTCCCGCCGTGGAGAACGTGGTCAACGAGGCACTCAACAATTGGCTTGAGGAGCATCCGCAGGAAGCGCGCACGCTGATCGGCAAGGTGGTGGAAGCCGCTGCCGCCCGCGAGGCCGCCCGCAAGGCGCGCGAGCTCACCCGCCGCAAGGGCGCACTCGACATCGCGTCCCTGCCCGGAAAGCTCGCCGACTGCCAGGAGCGCGATCCATCGAAGTGCGAACTCCTGCTCGTCGAGGGCGACTCCGCCGGCGGCTCCGCCAAGCAGGGCCGCAATCGCGCCTTCCAGGCGGTTCTTCCCTTGCGCGGAAAAATCCTCAACGTGGAACGTGCGCGCTTCGACAAGATGCTCTCAAGCCAGGAGATCGGCACGCTGATCACGGCGCTCGGCACCGGCATCGGCCGCGAGGAGTTCAATCTCGACAAGCTGCGCTACCATCGCATCATCATCATGACGGACGCGGACGTGGACGGCTCGCACATCCGCAC
This sequence comes from Microvirga lupini, assembly GCF_014191055.1. GTDB lineage: Bacteria > Pseudomonadota > Alphaproteobacteria > Rhizobiales > Beijerinckiaceae > Microvirga > Microvirga lupini_A. The sequence goes on along the minus strand of NZ_JACHWB010000004.1, from coordinate 55,992 downwards.
CCTGCTGCTCACCTTCTTCTTCCGGCAGATGCCGGAACTGATCGATCGCGGGTATCTCTATATCGCGCAGCCGCCGCTCTACAAGGCGACCCGCGGAAAGTCCTCGATCTACCTCAAGGATGAGCGCGCGCTCGAAGATTATCTCATCGGCGAGGGAATCGAGAACGCCTCGCTGCGTCTCGAAACCGGTGTCGAATTCCAGGGTGACCAGCTCAAGGGCCTCATCGACGAAGCACGCCTCGTGCGGCAGGTTCTGAACAGCCTTCACACGCGCTACAACCGCAAGGCTGTGGAGCAGGCGGCAACCGCCGGCGCGTTGCGTCCCGACGTGGTCGAAGACCCGGATCGCGGTCCAGCGGCTGCGGCCTATATCGCGCAGCGTCTCGATGCGATCTCGGAAGAGCTGGAGCGCGGCTGGACCGGCGAGGTTCGCGAGGGCGGCTATGTCTTCTCGCGCACCGTGCGCGGCGTGACGCAGACGGCCGTTCTTGATCAGGCCCTCATCGCCAGCCAGGAGGCGAAGAAGCTCGACGAGCGCGCCGCCAATCTGCAGGACGTTTATGCGAAACCGGCCAAGCTGGTGCGCAAGAACGACGAGATGCAGATCGACGGTCCGCTCTCGCTCTTCAATGCGGTGATCGCCGCCGGCCGCAAGGGCCTGCAGCTCCAGCGCTACAAGGGCCTCGGCGAGATGACCGCGCAGCAGCTCTGGGAAACCACGCTCGATGCCGACGTGCGCTCGCTGCTGCAGGTGAAGGTGAAGGACACCACCGACGCCGACGATCTCTTCGTCAAACTCATGGGCGACGTGGTGGAGCCGCGCCGCGAGTTCATCCAGGAGAACGCGCTCTCGGTGGCGAACCTGGACGTCTGATCCAACACCAACCCACCAATCCTATGAAAGGCGGAGCGGTCGAACACCGCTCCGCCTTTTTTCATTTCGTGCCAAGTGCCACGACACAGATTCAGCTTTGATTTTCAAGGCACATTGACGCTGCGGAAGGACTCTCTTAACCGATCTGCCGGAAAGATGTCCTGGGATAAGGCAGGACAGGGTAAGGCTCGACGCCCATGATCCATCTTCGGCGGACAGCCGCGATGCTGGCCATGCGCCATCGATCGCTCCGGCAGCAGGTAACCCTGCTGGTCGGCTTTTTGTGCTTCGGGCTCGTCTGCATCGTTGCGGCTGGCGCCGCCTATATTGCCCAGAGCCGCGTTCGCGGCATCGTCATGGCCAACGAGGCGCAGCAAGCTGCCATGATCGCAAACATCCTGAACCGTGGCATGTTCGAGCGGTACCGGGAGGCCCGCAATCTCGCCGCGATGCCGGCTTTGAAGACGATCTGGACCGGAGATCCCGCGGGCATCCGCCAGACGCTTGAGCGGATCCAGGCCTCCTACCCGGATTATGCCTGGATCGGATATGCCACGCCCGACGGAACGGTGCAGGCAGCCACGCAGGGCATGCTGGAGGGTCAATCTGTGCAAGCCCGGCCCTGGTTTCAGGACGGGCTGAAAGGGCCTGCTGTAGGCGATGTGCACGAGGCGAAGCTCCTGGCAAAGCTGCTCGGCCCGGCGCCGAACAACGAACCCTTCCGGTTCGTCGATGTGGCCACTCCGGTTCACGACGATGCGGGCCTTGTCATCGGCGTCATCGGTGTCCATCTGAGCTGGACATGGGCCGACGAGACACGCCAGTCCATCCTGGGCAGCCAGTTTTATGGAGAGGGGCGCTCCATCTGGATCCTGTCCACTGATGGAACGATGCTCCTGGGACCACAGATCGGCAGCAAGCCCTTCTCGGAGGAGCAGGTGCTGTCCATGCGCCAGGCGAAGGCTGGTGCCTTCGAAGACGGATCAGGCGCGGGGTCCATGCTGACGGGCTTTGCCGCCGCCGAGGGCTACAGGGATTATCCGGGCCTCGGCTGGATCGTCATCTCGCGGCAGCCGGACAGCATCGCCTATGCGGCAACACGAGGTATCGTCTGGATGATCATGGGGCTCGGCTGTGCCATCGCGGCCATCGGGCTCGTCTGCGCTCTGTTCATCGGCAAGAGCGTGGTTCGCCCCCTGCAGACCATCATCGAAGCCGCCAACAGGATCGGCCGCGACCCGGCCATCACGCAGCTGCCGCGCGTGACGGGATCGCTGGAGATCGTGCAGCTCTCCTCGGCCCTGCGCTCTCTCCTGCGCAGAGCCGGCGCTGCCGAGCAGCAGGTGATCGAAACCTCTTCCCGGCATGCGAAGGACGTCTCCACCCTTCGCCACCTGGCCGAAACGGATGCCCTTTCAGGACTGCTCAACCGCCGGGGCTTCAGTCTTCTCGCCGATGACGCGTTCAGCCTCTACCGACGCTATGAGCGTCCTCTCGCCGTGCTGATCCTCGACATCGACTTCTTCAAGACCGTCAACGACACCTATGGCCATGCTGCCGGCGATGCGGTGATCCGGTCGGTGGGAGCGGCTTTGACCAAAGCCCTTCGCACCTCCGACAAGGTGGCGCGGTTCGGCGGCGAGGAATTCGTGGTTCTCGTGCACGAGGTGGATGCGGGCGGAATCATCACCGTCGCCCAGAACCTGCGCCGGGCCATTGAGGCGCTCACCATCGAGCATCAGGACCACCGGATTGCGGTCACGGTCAGCGTCGGAGGCGCCATGGCCCGCCGCAGCGACGAGGACGTTCAGGAGGTGATCGAGAGGGCGGACTCGGCCCTCTACCGGGCCAAGGCGGCAGGCCGCAACCGCGTGGTCATCGACGGGATGCAGATTCAGCTCGCCAGTGCTGTCGCCTGATCGGACGCTGCTTTCAGGCCCCGTTGAAGGCTTTCTCAAGCTGGTCGACATCGAGCTTGACCATCTGCAGCATCGCTTCCGTGACGCGGCGGACCTTTGCGGCGTCCTTATCCTTCATCATGGCGCTGAGCACCGCCGGCACGATCTGCCAGGACACGCCGTAGCGGTCCGTAACCCAGCCGCATTCCAGAGGCGTGCCACCGTCCAGGAGCACGTTCCAGAGCCGGTCGACTTCGGCCTGATCGGCGCAGCTCACGAACAGCGAGATCGCCGGCGTGAACTGGAAATAGGGACCGCCGTTCAGGGCCATGTAGCTCTCGCCTGCGAGCGTGAACTCCACCAGCATCATGTTCCCCGGTTTTCCGCCAGGGGTTTCGACCGTGTAGGGCAGCACGGCATCGATGCGGGAATCCGGCAGCAGCGAGACATAGAACCGCGCTGCTTCCTCGGCCTTCCCGTCGAACCACAGGCAAGGGGTGATCTTCGACATCGGATGATCCTTCTACGTGATCCCTGGGAGATGTTGGGTTGTCAGCGCAGCAACGCCCGGATGCGCGGATCGCGCAACCAGAGCCCGGCCCACAGGGCGATGCCCACATAGACGCCGAACAGGCTGTGGCTGAAGAGCGGGCTGCCAATCCGCACATGGGTGGCAACCGCGCCGCCGAGATAGGCGGTGATCAGGACCGCTCCCAGGAATGCCGTTCGCGGATAGGCGTAGAGAAGGGCGGAGGCGATGAGCACCATTCCGAGAGCCCGCCAAGTCACGGGATCCGTCGGCCAGCCGAGTGGCGCCACCGTGTCGATCACCACTTGAAGCGGCACCAGCTTGATGGCGCCGTCGAACAGGAGGAAGAGAACGACGAGACCGCTCAGAACGCGTCCTGTCCAGACAAGTCCGCTTCTCGTGAAAGCGGCCTCTGCCGTGGCTGTATGTGGCATCGTGGTCATTCGTTTCCCTCCCTCTTTACCCGGCAGCAGCCGACAGGTGTTTCAGCGGCTTGCCAGCTTCTCGCTTGTCCGATCGTGCAGTTCGGAAACCTCAGGCGTCATGACCTCTGCAAAATCCGCCATTTCATAGATTGGGCGGATTTCGATCTCGCTCGGGCCGGGCATGGGATTGGGGCAGCGCTTCACCCACTCGACCGCCTCGGCCATGTCCTTGACCTCCCAGAGCCAATAGCCGGCAACCAGCTCATGGGTCTGGGCAAAAGGCCCATCGATGACGGCGCGGTTCGGGCCGTCGAAGGCCACGCGCTTGCCTTGGGACGAAGGCTTCAGCCCCTCGCCGGCCTGCATGATGCCGGCATTGACCAGCTGCTCGTTGAACTTGCCCATGGACTCGAGGAGCTCGGTCGTGGGCATGATGCCCGCCTCGCTGTCCTTCGTGGCCTTCACCAGCACCATCACGCGCATCGTCTTCTCTCCCCTGTTCCGCGCCGCTCTCATCGGCCTGCCAGTTTTACCTTCGTCGATTGACCGTCAGGCCGGTGCCATCTCGCCCATGGTCTCCTTGGCCGCCTCGAGGTCCATCCACATCACTTCCCAGATATGACCGTCGAGATCCTCGAAGCTGCGTCCGTACATGAAACCGTAGTCCTGCTTGGGGCCGACATCGACCGTGCCGCCGGCGCCGTTAGCCCGGGTGAGAATGTCGTCGACAGCCTCGCGGCTTTCGGCGGAGAGGCAGATCAGCACCTCCGTGGTCTTCTTCGCATCGGCAATCGCTTTGGGCGTGAACTGGCGGAACTTGTCATGGGTCAGGAGCATCACGTGGATGGTCTCGGAAAAGACCATGCAGGCGGCGGTGTGGTCGGTGAACTGCTCGTTGTTGGTGGCGCCCAGGGCCGCATAGAACGCCATCGACCGGGGCAGGTCGCTGACGGGTAGGTTGACGAAGATCAGCTTGGACATCGGGTCTCTCCCTCTGGCTTTGTTTTGACAGTGATTCCATAGCGAGTTATAAATAGCAACTATGAAGTTAGAAAAAATAACTGGAAACTCATCTGCCCGCTCCAGGCGCCATTACGAAGACGCCTGCGCTACGGCCCACGCCATGGACCTCGTTGGCGAGCGCTGGGCGCTTCTGGTGATCCGCGAGCTCATGCTGGGTCCGAAGCGCTTCAGCGACCTGCGCGAAAGCCTCCCCGGCATCAGCGCGAATGTTCTGACCCAGCGCCTGGAAGGCTTGGAAGCGGCGGGCATTCTCGTACGGCGCAAGCTGCCGCCGCCGGCTGCCGCCCAGGTCTACGAACTGACGGAATGGGGCTACGAGAGCGAGCCGATCTTCCAGGCGCTCGGCCGCTGGGCGGCACGCTCGCCCCTGCATGACCCAACCCTGCCCTTCAGCACGGCGTCCTTGGTGCTGTCCTTGAGGACGATGTTCAGCCCGGAGCGGGCGAAGGGACTGGACGCGCGGGTGGGCTTCCGCCTCGGCGAGGAAACCTTCCTGGCCCAACTGGCAGGCGGGAGGATCGAGATCGCCCGGAATGGCCTCGATGACGCCGACCTGATCTTCACAGGCACACCGCCTGTGCTGGCAGGTGCGATCTATGGCGGTCAGCCGCTTGAGGCACTGGAGCAGGCCGGCGCCCTCCAGATTGAGGGCGATCGCGCTCTCGCTCAGCGCTTCATCGGCCTGTTCCCCCTGCCGCCGAAGGTTTCAAAGCCGGCTTAGAGCATCCGATGCTCAGTCCAAAGCTAGCGAAGCGCTTCATCAAAGAAGGCTAGCAGACGCTTCCAGTGCCGCTCGGCGCCGCGCTCGTCGTAGACGCTGTGGTCGGACACCGCCCAGCCATGCGCCATGCCGACATAGTTCTCGATGATGTGGTCGATCTCGGCCCGGCGCAGGGCTTCCGCCAAGCGCGCCGATTGCTCGGGCGGAAAGCTCGCGTCGAGCCCGGCACTGCCCACATAGACGCGGCCCTTGATCGATGCCGCATTCAGGTGCGGGCTGTCGGGCGCGTCGCTGGCGAGACGCCCGCCGTGGAAGCTCGCGGCAGCGGCGATGCGGTCCGGGTAGGCGGCCGCCGCATTGATGGCGCGGCTGCCGCCCATGCAATAGCCGACGGTGCCGATCCGGCCCGTGGCTCCTGCTTGTGACAGCGCCTCCAGAAAGGCCGCGCTGTCGCGCCGGGTCATGTCCTGAGTGGTATCGTCGATCATACCCCGCAACGTCGTGCGTGTGGGCTCTTCGCTGAAGGCCGTCCTGGCATCGAAGGGAGCGTAATTGCCATGGCGATAGAAGAGATCGGGCAGCAGAACCATATAGCCCTCATCCGCTAGGCGCTCGGCCATGGCGTCAAGCGCGGGACGCGGTCCGAAGGCATCCATGTAGAGGATCACACCGGGCACCTCTGAGGAAGGCCGGCGGCTCGGCTGGAACAGGCTGGCTCTGGCGATTCCATCCTGGGTCTTGATCGCGATGTCCTGCTTGGCCATGCCGGTCTCCCTGCGCCGTTTGGTATCCTACGAGCATGCTTAGACGATCAGGCGCAACTCACATATAGCGTCGCTCTGACCCTCAAGGCCCGCCGGCGAGCGACCCCACCACCGCCATGGTGAGTTCGTCGAGATTGACCTGACCTTCGATGGTGATCGTCTCGGCCTCTCCGGTCCTGACGCGAAGGCCCTGCTGGCCAGCCTCCGACTGGCGCTTCAGCTCTGCGATGATGGCCTCGCGCACCTGATTTTCGATATTCATCGCTGTCTCCGTTCGAATGGTAATTCTTGCTGTCGAACGTCGACGCGGACAGCCCTGTTCCACGTCGGCTTTGGGTGCTCAGGCCGTCGGCTTGCTTGCCTTGAGCGCCCGGAACGCCTCAATTTCCATGGTGCCGCGCTCATTGTTGCAGGCGGAGCAGGCCAGGACGAGGTTGTCGCGGGTGAGCGGACCGCCGAGGGATCTCGGGTGCACATGATCGAGGGTCGCAAGATCGGGACCACGTTTCGCACCGGGACCGGGACGTCGCGCGGGGATCCCGCAATAGACGCAGCGCCCGCCGTCGCGGGCATAGACATCCTCAAAAAGCTTGATGCGCTGCGCAGCTTTCATGGGGCTGAGATGCTCTTCGTTCGTTACAATTGTCGTGTGGAACTACGGGCAAGCCGGGTGGTTGCTCCTGCAATCACAGGAGCAACCACCATGGTAGACACCCGCCGCAGGAACCGGAACCCCTTCGACGATGACAACGGCTACGGTGACGTGCCCCAGGGCGCCGTGGGCTTCCGCGGCGAAGGCCGGGAATATCCCGGCGGCTATGGCAGCGACGCCAATGAATTCTCTGGTGGCGTGATCGACGATGGGCGGGCCGGTCCGCGCGACGACGAAGGCTTCGATCCCGGCTACAGCCGGCCCCGCTCCGGCTACGGCGCCTTCGGCGATCGTGATCCGAACGATGCCGATGTTCGCACCAGCCGGGATGACGAGCGTCCGGCGACAGGCCAGCATCGCGGGCGCGGGCCCAAGGGATACCGGCGGTCCGACGAGCGCATCCATGAGGATGTGTGCGAGCGCCTCACCGAGGACCCCTTCATCGATGCCTCGAACGTCGAAGTCCTCGTGAAGGACGGCGAGGTCACCCTCAACGGCACCGTCACGAGCCGCGGCCTCAAGCGCCGTGCCGAGGATCTGACCGAACTCGCTTCGGGCGTCTCACACGTTCAGAACAATCTTCGCGTGCAGGGCGTGTGAATTCCAGGGCAGCCCTGCTGAAGGAATACCGATCCGCCGTCTCACGGCACCTCGGGCGGGGGCATGGGATGAAGGACCGGCCTGTCCGGCTCCGGCGGCTGTTCCGGCAGAGACGATGGAACGCTGGGCGGAACGGATGGTGCAGGCGTCTCCGGCGGGATCGGCATGGTGGGCAGGGGCTCCGTCGGGGGCGGCTTGGGATAGAATTCGTCCGGCTGCGGACGGCTGCTGGCACGGTTCGGGGACAAGTCGCCCTCCTTGTATTCTGTCCCTGACAACCGCTCAGCTCCGGGAAAGGTTCTCACGCAACGCTGCGCAAAATCCGCATGGCCGGTCAGACTCGCGAAACCATAGGGCAAGCCTTTGGCTTGACCTTACGTCCTTTTGCGGTCACGACGGCTGGGTGGAATAACGAGCCGGAAGAATCATGCGCACAGCCCGATCCCTCGCCTTTCTCGCCTTCCTCGTCGGCGGAACGACCCTGGCTCAGGCCGCAGACCTCGTGTTCTCGCCTGAACCCATCCAGAGTTCCTCGGGTTGGATCGTCACCGTAAAGGGCAACCTGCGAGTGGGACCGTCCTATCCCGGCTCGGACGATTTCAGCTTCATCGGCTATCCATCCTTGAGCTTCCGCCGCGCGGGAACGGTCGAGCGCTTCAGCGCTCCCGACGACGGCCTGAGCTTCTCGTTCCTCGACGATTCGGTTTTCCGCGTCGGCGTGGTGGGCCGCTTCGTGGGCGGACGCTACTACCAGGACAACCGGGAACTCGTCGGCCTGGACAAGGTCGACTGGGCGGTGGAGCCCGGCGTGTTCGTGGAATATTGGCCTCTGGAGTTCCTGCGCGCCCGTGCCGAGATCCGGCGCGGCTTCGGCGGGCATGAGGGCTTCGTGGCCGATTTCGGCCTCGACGCGGTTCAGCGCTTCGGCGCCGTCACCCTGTCCCTCGGTCCTCGGCTTGCGCTTGGTGACAGCGAATTCACCCGCACCTATTTCGGTGTGACGCCCGAGGAGGCGGCGCTCAACGGACAGGTGACGGCTTATCGTCCCTCCGGCGGCATCACCTCGGTGGGCGCGACCGGCGCCGTCAGCTACGACTGGTCTCAGCAATGGTCGACCACCGCCTTCGTGACCTATAAGCGTCTCGTGAGCGATGCCGCCGACAGCCCCATCGTCAAGCGCTTCGGCTCGGAGAACCAGTTCGGCTTCGGCCTCACGGTCTCCTATTCCTTCGGCTATGCGCCCTGATCGCAGCAATTCATGCTGAAACGAAAAGAGCCGCCCCATGGGGCGGCTCTCGTGTTTGAGCGGTGGTGCCCTCAGGCGGCTAAGCTCTTGCCCGCAGCAGCACCCTCGCCGCGGTAGATGCAGCCTTCCTGCGAGCCGGACATGCCGCGCTTGAGCTCCACTTCCTCAAGACCGGGGAAGCGTTCCTTGACCAGCTTCCAGACATATTTGGTGACGTTCTCCAGCGAGGCGACGCCAATGGCGGGGTTGAGATCGAGATTGCCGTGATCAAGGCCGGATCCGTGCTCGCCCTTGATCTCCTTGATGTAGTTCTCAACGTCGTAGAGGTTGACCGGCCAACCATAGACCTCGTCCACCGGACCGCCGAAGGTCAGCTTGACGATGAAGGTGTGGCCATGCAGCCCGGAATAGGGAGCCACCGAGTGAGCGGCATCGAACGTGAATTCGCAATACGTCTTCATTCCCCCTGCTCCCAATTGAATTGTTGAAACTCTCCTGCCAGCCTGACGCTCCGGCATGTGATCCTGCGTAACATAGGTGATCAGGATCGGGAAAGAGCGGAAAGGTATTTTCTCTTAGGACCGCGTGGTCATGCGGCATTTGACTCTGGGCCGCCGCAGGAGTTTCATCCTTCACGCCAGAAGCGGTGAAGCCCCGCGATATCCGAACTGCACATGAACGGCATCGCATCCCTGATCCGCTCCACCGGCCAGTCCCACCAGGCCATCTCCAGCAGCATGGCGATCTCCTCGTCGGAGAACCGCTTGCGGATCGGCCGGGCAGGATTGCCGACCACAATGGTGTAGGGCGCCACGTCGCGGGACACGACGGCCCGGCTTCCGACCACGGCCCCATGGCCGATCCGGACGCCCGGCATGATCATGGCTTCCGTGCCGATCCAGACATCGTGGCCCACCACCGTATCGCCTGCAGGCAGGAACGGATCCTGCGGCTCGCCGAATGCGCCGTCCTTGTTCATGTAGAAGAACGGAAAGGTCGAGATCCAATCCCGGCGATGGCCTTGGTTCCCGTGCATCAGGAAGGTCGCGCCGGTCGCGATGGAGCAGAAGCTGCCGATGATGAGCTTGTCGGCCTCGGGCTCGTCGGCCAGCAGGTAGCGCGCGCAATCGTCGAAGGAATGCCCATGATAATATCCGGAGTAGTAGCTGTACCGCCCGACGATGATGTGCGGGTTGGTGACCTGCTCCGACAGGGGAATGCCCTGCAGGGCGCTCTCGAAGATGTTTCTCATGAGGCTCTTCTTAACAGGAGGATGCCCGGCAACGCTTGGACCGATCAATGCGGTGGCCCTCAGGCCACGCGCGCCTCCTGCCTGAGGGCTGCCAGGGTATGCACCAGGTCTCGCGCCGGCCGCGGACGACCGAAATAATAGCCTTGCGCATCGGTGCATCCGGCCGCCTGAATCTGGCGCAGCTGCTCCTCCGTCTCGATGCCCTCGGCCACGGTCGGCATGCCGAGGCTGCTGCCCAGATTGGCCACGGACTGCACGATGGCAAGGCAGTCGGCCCGCTGGGACATTTCCCGCACGAAAGACTGATCGATCTTGATCTTGTCGAACGGGAAGCTGCGCAGATAGCTGAGAGACGAATAGCCGGTGCCGAAGTCGTCCATGGCGATGCGCACGCCGAGTTGGCGCAACTGGTGCAGCATCGAGACGGTCACCTCGTTGTCCTGAAGCAGCACCGACTCGGTGATCTCCAGCTCCAGCCGGTTGGGGGAGAGACCCGATGCTACGAGGGCGCGGCTGACGCTCTGCACCAGACCCCGGTTCCGGAACTGCACAGGCGACAGGTTGACGGCCACATGGATGTTGCGCGGCCATCTGGCCGCTTCCCTGCAAGCCTGTTCGAGGATCCAGTCGCCCAGGGGCACGATGAGGCCCGTATCCTCGATGACCGGGATGAACTCGGCGGGTGGGACAAGCCCGCGCTCGGGATGGTGCCAGCGCAGGAGAGCCTCGTAGCCGCCGATCTCGTTGTCGTCGATGTTGATCTGCGGCTGGTAGAACAGCTCGAAATCGCCGTTGGTCGCGGCCTTGCGCAGATCGACCTCCAGGGCGCGCCGCGCCTGAAGCTGAACGTCCATGTGCGGTTCGAAGAAGCGGAACGTGCCCCGGCCATCGGCCTTGGCGTGGTAGAGGGCCATGTCGGCGTGTTTCAGGATCTGGCTCGGGGTGACATGTCCCTGAGGCAGCGCGATGCCGATGCTGGTGCCGATGAAGATTTCCTGGCCGTTCACGGTGAACGGCGCCCGCAGGGCCTCGACGATCTTCGACGCCAGGGCAGCGCTTTCGCCGGGTTTGCGAATTCCGGTCTGAAGAATCGCGAACTCATCGCCGCCGAACCGTGAGATAAGGTTCCGGACGTGGCCTTCGCTCGCGGGAATGCAGTTCCGGAGACGTTCGGCCACGGCCTTGAGCAATTCGTCGCCCGTCTCGTGGCCGAAGGAATCGTTGACGTCCTTGAAGTGGTCGAGATCCAGATAGGACACGGCGATCGTTCGGCCGTTCGGCTTGAGCCCGGCCAGCGCATGTTCGAGCTGGTTGCGGAGCACGACGCGGTTGGGCAGGCCGGTGAGGGCATCCTGATGCGCCAGGACATGCAGCTCTTGATGTGCCCGCCCCAGCAGCCGGTTGTGCCTGTCGAGAAGGACGATCAACGCGATCCCGATCAGAACGAGGCTGGCCGCGATGCCGGAGAAGAGCCAATGCAGGCGGATCAGCTCCTGCTGATCCTTCTGAACGGTCTCGGACCCATAGATGAGCACGGTCGATGCGATCTGGGCCAGAGCGCCGTCGAATGGTTTCAGACCGTCGATCACCTTCTGGAGATTGCCCGGCTGGTCCAGGTTCTGGATGAGCGGATCCATGCCCTCCAACGCCAGCTCGAGCCGCCGCAGCATGGCCTGATGCTCAGGATCCCGCTGGAGCAGAGCCTGGAAGTCACCCTCGTTCAGCTGTTTCACCCGACCGGCCAGGATATCGTAGCGAAGCGCCACCTCGTCCTTGTCGACGCCGCTTGCAGGTCTCGCGAACTCAGCGAGGCGGTGCTCCAGCCGGATGAATTCGGAGGAGGCCTGGCTTGCTTCCCAGGCCGGATTGTACACGGCGATCTGACGCAGCGCACCCTGGCGCTGGACGACCAGCACCGAGATGTAGACGGCGGCGATCAGGAACCCACCGATCACGAGGGCGATCACCGTTTTGAATGCGCGCAGCGACAATGGGAGGCCTCCGCCTGGCCTCGGCTACCGGACGTCGATCTTGGCAACCTGCCAAGCCGAACGTGCATAATAAGTCTGGCTCTTCAGGTCCGGATTGCTGTCATAGGGATAGATGACGAATAGGGGTCCCTTGTCGCGCACGGACATGTATTCGCCATTGCGTTTGATGGCGAGGATCACGTTGAACTTCGCAAAATCATCGATTGGGATCTCGGTGGTATAGTCGTTCAGCGCAGCCACGATGACCCGCTGTCCGGACGCACCGACCTGCTTCATCAGCTTGTCGAGCGGGACGCCCTCGAACTTCACCTTGCCCTCATGCCACGGCGTCGTGGTCTCGACCGTCACCAAGCCCATGGATTCCAGCATCTTCCGATCGAACTGGGCCGTGTTGTCCTTGTTGGTCACGGCGATCTTGCCCGAGATCGTCAGGATCGGCCTGTCAGTCGGCACGGCCAGCGAAGCCGCGTATGCGACGCCCACGAAGGCGGTCAGCGCAAACAGCGCTCCCACCAAGCCGGTCTTCACCTTGGCGCGAAACATGGGAAACCCCTACACAAGAAGTAATGTGAACACATGAAACCGATTAATTTAAGCAAAGTCTTACACAACTCTGCAACGGAAGCAAAAAACTAAGGACAACAATATTACGATTGATAAACTCTTACTCCCGGGAGAGTCTACCTTCTACATGGATCCGCAGCCGCCCGCTTGAGGCGCAATGCCGCAAAAGGAGGGTGCCTTCCTCAAAAGAAGAGCCGCCCTGAGGAAGCAGGGCGGCTTGCACGAAGCGGCGGAATGTCTGGAATTCAGGCTCTAGAGCATCGAACGCAAAAGTGGACACCGGTTTTGCGTGAAAAGATGCGTCAAACAAAAACTTGAAGCATCGAACGTGAGTTCGAATTCACGTCCGATGCTTTAGAGCGGCTTGAGTCCCGCTTCGATCTCAGCCCGGCGCGGCTCCAGGAAGGGCGGCAGGGCGAGGCGCTCGCCGAGCTTGTCCATCGGCTCGTCGGTGGCAAAGCCCGGACCGTCTGTGGCGATCTCGAACAGGATGCCGTTCGGCTCGCGGAAATAAAGGCTCTGGAAGTAATAGCGATCGACCGGGCCGCTCGATGGCGCCCTCAAGGATTGTAGGCGCTCCCAGCACTCCTGATAGGTCCGCTCGTCCGGCGTGCGAAAGGCCACATGGTGCACGCCGCCCGCACCCGGATGGGCCGGTGCAAGGCCTGGCTCAACGGCCACATGCAGTTCCGCGGCAGGACCGCCCTGACCCATCTCGAACACGTGAACCGGCGTGTCGCCGACGCGATACTCCCGGGCCGCCCGCATATCCATGGCCTCGGTCAGAACACGGGCCGTGCGCTCCAGCTTCGGCACGCTGATCCGGATCGGACCCAGGCCCCGGATCTGGTGCTCGGCCGGCACGGGGCTGCGCTCCCACGGATGGGAGTCGCCCTGGCCGCCATCGTCGACGAGACTCAGGCGCTGGCCTTCGAAATCCTCAAAGTCGAGGGAGAGCCGGCCGTCACGCTCGACGATCTCATCGCTGCGCACGTGAAGGGTGTCGAAGCGATCCTTCCACCAGGCAAGGGCTTTCTCGCCGTTCACGCGCAACGCCGTCTGCGCAATGCTGTGGGTGCCGCGCCGCTCGCGGCCCACCGGCCAGTCGAAGAACGTGATGTCCGTGCCGGGGGATGCCTTCGCGTCCGCGTAGAACAGATGGTAGGCGCTCACATCGTCCTGGTTGACCGTCTTCTTCACGAGCCGCAGGCCCAGGGTCCGCGTGTAGAAGGCGTGATTGCCGCGCGCATCCGCCGTGACGGCTGTGAGATGATGAATTCCGGTCAGCTTCATGACGCTCTCCATTTCTGAGAAGCGTAGATAAGCCCGCTTTGCTGCCGCGGCGAGACCATCGACCGCCAAGCTGACTTTGCTTGAATGCAAGAACGCCCCGGCCAGAGACCGAGGCGTTTGCATGATCGAGTATGTCCGAAACTCAGGCCGCTTTCGCCCGCAGATCGTCCGGCGTGACGTCATCCGGGATCGGGCAGCGATAGGCACGGCCGCCGGTGCGCTCCCGCAGCTCCGCCTTGGCGCGGGCGACAAGATCGGGGTTGCGCAGACAATCGGCGGCGGTGGCCGCCATGGCCTTGGCGGCCAGCACCATCCCCTTGTGCGCGGCGGGCAGATTTCCCTGCGTGACGAGCTGCCAGGTGTGGAACGGCGTGCCGATGGCAAAGCAGGCGGTGTGGCACTGCACGGTCGGGACGATCCAGCTGACATCGCCCACATCGGTGGTGCCCATCATCACCTCCTCGCGGGTCGGCATCGAGAGTACGCCGTCGTGCAGCACCTTGGTCTTCAGCGACATGTCATGCGGCTTCACGCTCGCCAGAATTTCCTCCTCCGTCAGAGCCGACCTCTGAAGCTTTTCCGCAAAGGCGAGATCAGCCTTGTCGAAAGCAGGCGGTCCGAGGCGGCGCATGTTCTCGTACATGGCCTCCTGCAGCGCCTTGTTGGGCACGACGTTCGAGGTCGCGTCGGTGATCTGCACGGACACGGAGGTTTCCGTCATCAGCGCCGCGCCTTCAGCAATCTTCTTCACGCGCTCGAACAGGCGCTCCGCATCGGGCAGGTGCGGCGAGCGCACGAGATAGAGCGATTCAGCATAAGCCTGCACCACGTTGGGCGCATCGCCTCCGGTGTTGGTGATCGCGTAATGCACGCGGGCATCCGAGGGCATGTGCTCGCGCATGTAGTTCACGCCCACATTCATCAGCTCCACCGCATCGAGCGCGGAGCGGCCCACATGAGGCGACGCGGCTGCGTGCGCGGCCCGGCCTCTGAAGCGGAAATAGGCCTGGATGCAGGCCAGCGACGAGGTGGTCTGCACCTCGTTGACTACGCTCGGATGCCAGCAGAAGGCTGCATCGAGATCGTCGAACAGGCCGGCGCGGGCCATGAAGGTCTTGCCGGATCCGCTCTCCTCGGCCGGGCAGCCGTAATAGCGAACGGTGCCGGCGATGCCCTCCGCCTCAAGCGCATCCTTCAGCGCCACGGCCGCCAGGGCGGAGCCAGCACCCAGCAGGTTGTGGCCGCAGCCATGTCCCGGCGCGCCTGTCACGGTCGGCTTGTGCTCGGCGACGCCGGAGATCTGCGCGAGATCCGGTAGGGCGTCGAATTCACCGAGGATCCCGACGACGGGACCGCCTTTGCCGAATTCTGCGATAAAGGCGGTGGCCATGCCGCCGACGTTTTTCGTGATGCGAAAGCCCTCGCGCTCCAACATGGCGATCTGCTCGGCGACCGACCGGTGCTCTTCGAAGGCGAGTTCGGGCGTGGCCCAGATGCGGTCGCTCAAGGCGCAGTAATCCTCGGCCTTGGCATCGACATGACGGGCGACGGAATCAAGGCTCAGACGGTCATTGTGCATGATGGGATGATAACTCGGGGTTGTGGGAATGGCGCGACCATAGTCCATGAGCGCGCTGATGTGAAAGGAAGAGTTGCTCTTCCCTCCCGCTTGCGGGGAGGGATTAAGGGTGGGGTCATAAAGTTGAGGCGCAGCACTTCGTAGTGAATGTGCGAGGCTGCTACAGCGCCTGCATCAGCAATCCCTCACCCCGTCATACCATCCCACCCGGTCGCTGCGCGACCACCCCTCCCCGCAAGGGGGGGGATATAGCGCGGCTACTGTTCAAACCCTCTCGTCCCGCACACCCTTGCGCGCGAGCAGGAACCCGCCGGACTGGCGCGACCAGAGGCCGGCATAGAGGCCACCGTTCTCCAGCAGCTCCTCGTGCGTGCCTTCCTCGACGATCCGCGCCTCGTCCATGACGATCAGGCGATCCATGAGCTGCAAGGTCGAGAGGCGGTGCGCGATGGCGATCACGGTCTTGCCCTCCATGAGCGTGGCGAGCGATTCCTGGATCGCGGCCTCGACCTCGGAATCGAGCGCCGAGGTGGCCTCGTCCAGGATCAGGATCGGCGCGTCCTTCAGGATCACGCGCGCGATGGCAATGCGCTGGCGCTGGCCGCCGGAGAGTTTCACGCCGCGCTCGCCCACATGGGCGTCGAAGCCGCGCCGCCCGCGTCCGTCCACGAGGCGTTCGATGAAATCGGTGGCGTGCGCCTGGCGCGCCGCCTCGCGCATCGCCTCCTCGCTGGCATCCGGCCGCCCGTAGAGGATGTTCTCGCGGATCGAGCGGTGCAGCAGCGAGGTGTCCTGCGTCACCACCGAGATTTTTCCGCGCAGGCTTTCCTCCTGGGCGTCGGCGATGTCGTGCCCGTCGATGAGAATGCGGCCGCCTTGAGGCTCGAAGAAGCGCAGGAGCAGGTTGACCAGCGTGGTCTTGCCGACGCCGGAGCGGCCCACGAGCCCGATCTTCTCGCCGGGTCTCAAGGTCAGATCGAGCCGGTCGATCACCGTGTCGCCCTCGCCATAGGAGAAGCTGACATTCTCGAAGCGTATTTCTCCGCGCGGCACGGCCAGCGGCCTGGCATTCGGCTTGTCCTGCATGGTGAGCGGGCGCGAGATCGTCTTCATGCCCTCCTGCACCGTGCCCAGGTTCTCGAAGATGCCCATGACCTCGAAGGCCACCCAGCCGGACATGGAGACGATCTGCGTCGAGAGCAGCAGCGCCGTGGTCATGGTGCCGGCATCGACCCGGCCCGCGCTGAAGAGCCACACGGCCACCGCGCCTGTGGCGACCAGGAAGATGGCGTTGAGAAAGGTGAGGCCCGCCACGTAGAGTGTGTTGATGCGCTGCTGGCTCATGAAGGCGTCGTTGAGCCGGCTGTAGCCCTCGCTGATGTACTCGTCCTCATCCTTGCGGCGCCCGAACAGTTTTACCGTCATGATGTTGGTGAAGCTGTCCACCACCTTGCCGGTGACGGCGGAGCGCGCCTCGCTCGATACGCGCGAGCGCTTCTGGATGCGCGGCACGGAAAAGCCCAGCAGCGTGGCATAGAGCACGAACCATCCGGCCATGGGGATGGCGAGACGCCAGTCCTGCGTGCCGAGGAGACCGATGGAGGCCGCCCCAAAGATCAGGATCTGCCAGACCGCGCGTGCGACGGACAGAACCGTCTCGCGCAAGGGGCGCCCGGTCTGCAGCACCCGGTTGGCGATGCGCCCGGCAAAATCCTCCTGGAAGAAGCCGAGAGGCTGGCGCACCACATGCCAGTAGTTCTGCCAATGCACCATGGTGGTGAAGGAGACGGCGAGCGAGTGGTTGACGAGCAGCCGGAACAGGATCGTCCCCACCGGCCGCACCAGCAGGATGATCGCCGCCATGGCGATCAGCAGCGGCCCGGCCTCGTCAAAAATGCCTTCCGGCGAGGTGTGCGACAGAGCGTTCACCAGGCGGCCAATGAGCCAGGGGATCAGCGCCTCGAAAACCGCCAGCACGAAGCCAAGCGCGAAGAGCGCGAGAAATAAGCCCTTCGCCTGCCGGATGAAGTGCCAGTAGAAGCCCCAGAGCGTATCCGGCGGCGATTCCTCCGGCGGCTTCTTTCGGAAATCGATGCGGGTCTCGAAAAAGCGGAACATCAGGGCCTCTGACCTCCTTCAACCCGAATCAACGGGCGAGGGGGCGCAATGATGCAACAACATTTAACCCGATAGTGACAATTCCGCCGAATCAACTGTACTTCAACGCTATTGTGAAGACGGCATAGACACAGACATTGAGCTTTCTTCTAAAAAGTCCGCTTAAACGAATCTCAGAGAGATTCGGATAGTACAGTGAGGAAATTCTCAAGCTGAAATGAACGTTCAAAAGTCACAGTAGAGATCACTACCTCGTTGCTGCTCCCCAAAATCAGAGGGCCAAGCCTATCTGCATAGCCATCATCAGTAGTTTGACGATGAATGTGAGCTATCAGACCATCGAGATAGAATCGGAAAATCGGGATCAGTCTCTCTGGTTCGTCACCAGTAGCAGGAACACGCTTCGCATCTGCAAGCGGCGTCTGATTATGAATCTCACCCACAGTAGAGAGTTGAATGAGCGCGATCGGATAGAATGAGAGCGGCTCAGAGGTTCCCTGAAGTATCATCAATCGCAGCCGCTCTAAATCTTCTGGCGGCATGACAATCTCGGAGAACTCAGGTCGGCTTGTCGCTGCAGCACGCCACAACAGGCTCAAGAAGAATAAGCGCAGCCGTTGAGTATCAATGGTTTTAATCCTGCGTATACCCCATGGTGTTCCATTGAGCGTATCATGATCATCCTTCAACATTGTCATTGGGCCCCAACCGCTCCAAACAAGTCTATGTTTTCGCAGCTCAGTAATCGCCCAAGTGTCTAAATCCGTTAGGATGTCTTCCCCTTCTCTGATCACAAGATTTCGATCATACCAACTATCCCAGCGTCGAGTGGGCTTTCGTCCAGACCCAAATTGAATCAAGGGAGCGCCTGATACAGCTGGACGGGTCAAAGCTTTAGGAATTAAATGCGAAGCAACGAACTTACCCTTCTTTCCAGTAAGTTTGCACGTTCCCTCTGCCATAGACCCTCTCACGCGATCAGCAATCCTACCCCACCGCGAACAGATCCCGCGTCTCTGGCCCCTGCGGCTCCTCGAAGGCGTTCGGGTCGCCGGGGGCGGTTTCCCAGCCGAGATCGGGGAGCGCGATGATGCGCAGGCCGCGCGGGTCGTTGCGGGTCACGACGATATTGCGGGTTTCCATATAGGCGATGAGGCGTCGCGCCCGGCCCGGCGAGCGGCTGCCGCAGGCACGCGCGATCTCGCCGTCCGGCGGGCAGGGCGAGCCTTCCATGGCCGCGCGGGCGATGAGCAGGTAGATGCCCTGGATATCCTCCGCGAGATCCGCCGCGAAGGCGACGGCGCGGTCCCATTCGGTGCCATCAGTGGTGGCCGTGTCGACGCCCGCGCGGGCGACCGCGAGGCGGCGGCGGAAGGCGTTGAGGTTCAGCGGCTCGCCGGCGACGCGGCGGATGCGGCAGCGGACGAGAAAATCCTGATACAGAACGGCTACGGAGCGGAAGGCCGCCTCCGGATCGTCCAAAATCTCGCGCAGGATCGCGTCGAGGGTAGCGTCGCGCTCGGCCTTGGACTGTTCGGTCTCCTCCGCTTGCGGCTCGGGTGCTGCGGCCGGCCTTGTGCGGGCGAGTTGCGCCAGGAGATCGTTGGTTGAGGGCGCCGGCGGCGGTGGAGGCGCGCGGCGCGGCATCACGGGGCGGGCAGCCACCTCGTCTTCGCCGGCCTTGAAGATGAGGTCGCGGGCGTCTTCCTTGGGCTGCTCGGGGAGCGGCATGAGCTTGAAGGTGCCTGTGCGGGTGGAGGTTTCCACCGCGCCGATGCGGATCGGCAGCGGGCGACGCGAAAGGGCGGGCCCCAGGGCCACGAAATGCCCGCGCTCGAGGTCGCGGAACATCTCGGCCTGGCGGCGCTCCATGCCGAGCAAGTCAGCGGCGCGGGCCATGTCGATGTCGAGGAAAGTGCGGCCCATGAGGAAGTTCGAGGCTTCCGCCGCCACGTTCTTGGCGAGCTTGGCGAGGCGCTGGGTGGCGATGATGCCGGCCAATCCGCGCTTGCGGCCACGGCACATGAGGTTGGTCATGGCGCCGAGCGAGACTTTTCTCGCCTCGTCCGAGACCTCGCCGGCGGCGGCGGGCGCGAAAAGCTGCGCCTCATCGACCACCACGAGCATCGGGTACCAGTAATCGCGCTCGGCATCGAAGAGGCCGCCCAGGAAGGCGGCCGCGCAGCGCATCTGCGCCTCGGCATCGAGACCTTCGAGGCTCAAGACCACCGAGACCCGGTGCTGGCGCACGCGGGCGGCGATGCGCTGCAGGTCGCCCTCGGACCGGGAGGCGTCCACCACCACATGGCCGAACTTGTCGGCGAGCGTGACGAAATCGCCCTCGGGGTCAATGATGGCCTGCTGGACGAGGTTGGCGCTCTGCTCGAGAAGGCGGCGCAGGAGATGCGACTTGCCGGAGCCGGAATTGCCCTGGACGAGCAGGCGCGTCGCCAGAAGCTCCTCGAGGTCGAGCAAGGCCGATTGTCCGCCGGGAGCGGAGGACGCCAATCCCATGTCGATGCCAGCCTTCATCAGCCTCCCTCGTGCGATGCTCGAAAATGATCCGGCACGGTCCTAACACGGCAAGGCTTAAGGAAGTGCCGCTCGCGGGCAAGCTCTCCACAGGGGAGATGCCCTATCCCCAGCCACGACGCCGCAGGATGAAGGAAACCCTGGGGCTCAAGGATCATTGATCCGGGTCACAGCCACCCAGGATGGACGATGCCGCTTCCCGCCTCCCGAATCGACGACGACGCCCTGATTGTCCGAACCCAGAGCACGACCCCCGGTACTCAAACGCCGGCCTCTCAGACCACGCCACCCGGCGCAGCGGAGACGGAGGGCGCATTCGGCATTTTCGGGATGATGATCTCAGGTCTGATCATCGTCTTTGCCATCGTGCTGCTCTACCGGCGCTCGCGGAACCGCCCCTGATCAATCGGCAACAACGGCCTCGGCAGCCTTCACGGCAGCGCCGCGCAGGGGGCGCTCCTCCAGGGCGAGCAGGAAAGCAAGCGACAGGCCGAAGCCGACGATGGCCGCCAGGAACACATGGCTGAACACATCGGCCAGGTTGATGCCGCTCTTGGCCGCCGCCTCGCCCAGGGCCTCGAAGCTGGCAGCCCCCGTCACCCCCGAGCCGCTGAGCACGATGGCACCGAAGGTTGCCACGATGAAGGCGCCGCCCAGCGAGCGGAAGAAATTGGCCGTGCCCGTGGCGGTTCCCATCTGGTGCGGCGCCACCGCGTTCTGGGTCGTCACCATGGTGACGGGCAAGACCGTTCCCAGGCCGATGCTGATGATGCCGAGAACGATTTCGACGGCGGTGATGGACAGGGCCTGCCCGTAGAGGGCGAGCACACCGGTGGCCGCCATGGCCACCAGGAGGCCGGCCGTGGGAAGGCGCTTGTAGTGCTTCACCTTCGCCATGGTGCGGCCCGACAGCGTCGCGCCGACCACGGTCCCGGCCATGAGGGGAATGAGCGCGAGGCCCGACAGGCTCGCCGAGAGGCCGCGCACTGCCTCGAAATAGACCGGCAGATAGATGGTGAGCCCGATATAGGTGCCCATGCCGAAGCAGGCCGAGAGGGTTGCCATGCGCACGACGGGATTGTGCAGCACGCCCGGCG
This sequence comes from Microvirga lupini, assembly GCF_014191055.1. Taxonomy (GTDB): domain Bacteria; phylum Pseudomonadota; class Alphaproteobacteria; order Rhizobiales; family Beijerinckiaceae; genus Microvirga; species Microvirga lupini_A. Next base: position 34,834 of record NZ_JACHWB010000004.1, on the reverse strand, counting down.
GGATCAGGGGCTCGGGAGCCAATCGCATGCGCAGGGCGAACAGGACCCAGAGCACGAGGGAGCCTGCGATGAGCCCGACAATCGGCAGCGAGCCCCAAGGATAGCGGATGCCGCCCCAGCTCAGGGCGAGGAGCAGGACAACGGTGGCCGTCACGAGCAGCGCCGCCCCCAGAAAGTCGAGCCGGTGCGGACGCTCGAACCGGGGCAGGCGCTTCAGGCTGCGATGGGCGATGGCGAAGGCGATGAGCCCGAGCGGCATGTTGATCCAGAAGATCACCGACCAGTGCAGCTTCTCGGCGAAGAACCCGCCGAGCACCGGACCGAGCAGGCTCGAGGTCATGAACACGCTGGCGAAATAGACCTGATAGCGCCCGCGCTCCCTGGGCGGCACGATATCGGCGATGATGGTCTGCGCCACCGCGATCAATCCGCCGCCGCCGATGCCCTGGAGGCCGCGGGCCAGGATGAGGAAGAGCATGTTGGGTGCCAGCGCGCAGGCGAGGGAGCCGATGATGAAGACCACGATGCCGACCAGCATGATGGTGCGCCGGCCGTAGGAATCGCTGAGCTTGCCGTAGAGTGGCGTCACGGCAGTGGAGGTCAAAAGGTAGACCGTCACGATCCAGGACAGGTGCTCCAGGTCGCCCAGCTCATGGCCGATGGTCGGCAACGCCGTCGCGATGATGGTCTGGTCGAGCGCCGCCAGGAACATGGCCAGCATCACGCCGGAAATGATCGTGCGGATCTCGGCGTGGGACAAAGTCTTGCGCCCACCGCTGTGAGGCTGGGCTGCGGGTGATTGGTCCATCGGGTCCATCGTGTTCGGCAGGCTCATCTAAGGGACAAACTGAAACTGTGTCGAACCCATGCCTGCAGGGCTGGTATGCGTTCCGGCTCAAGATTGAGCTAAGTGACGGCTCAGTCCACAGGTTCCGACCCTTCGCTGACGGTTTCGGAGCCCTGCCTCTGGCAACAAGCGAGCATGTTCCTCTATTGTTCGCGCCATGCCGTCCCGCACCCATATCACGATTCCCCAGGCCCGGCGGATCGCCCTGGCCGCTCAGGGTTTTCACGAAGGCCGTCCAGCCGGTGCCACCAGGCGCCATGTGCGCCGTGTGCTGCAGCGCTCGCACCTGCTCCAGATCGATTCGGTCAACGTGCTGGTGCGGGCCCATTACATGCCGCTGTTCTCGCGGCTTGGCGCCTATGACCGGGGGCTGCTCGAGACGACGGCCTATCATCGCAAAAAGCGGGAAGCCTTCGAGTATTGGGGCCACGAGGCTTCGTTGATCCGGCTCGATCTGCACCCGCTCTTCCGCTGGCGGATGGAGCGCGCCGCGCGGGGCGAGGGCACCTATGGCGGGCTCGCCCGGTTCGGACGCGAGAAGCGCGCCTTCATCGAGCAGGTGCGCCGCGAAATCGAGGCGCGCGGGCCGATCGGCGCCGGCGAGCTCTCCATCGGCGGCAAGGGCCAGGGTTCCTGGTGGGGCTGGAGCGACGGAAAGCGGGCACTCGAATGGCTGTTCTGGGCAGGCCATGTCACCACCGCCACACGACGCGGCTTCGAACGCCTCTACGACCTGCCCGAACGGGTGCTGCCCTCCGACATCCTCACCATGCCGACGCCCTCGACCGAGGAGGCGCAGCGGGAATTGCTGCGGCTGTCCATCCGGGCGCTCGGCATCGCCTCGGAACGCTGCCTGCGCGACTATTTCCGCCTGGAGGCGCAGGACGCCAAGGCGCGCATTCCCGAATTGGTCGAGGCGGGGGACCTCTTGCCCGCCACGGTCGAGGGCTGGGGTCCGGTCTACCTCGATCCGCAGGCGAAAATCCCCCGCCGGGTCGAGGCAAGAGCGCTCGTGTCGCCCTTCGATCCCATCGTCTGGGAGCGCACGCGTACGGAGCGCCTGTTCGATTTCCGCTACCGGATCGAGATCTACACCCCGGCCGAGAAGCGGGAATTCGGCTATTACTGCCTGCCCTTTGTGCTGGGCGAACGGATCGTCGCCCGCGTGGATCTCAAGGCCGACCGGGCCTCGGGCAATCTCATCGTCCACTCCATACACCCGGAATCGTCCGTTCCGCCGGAGGAGATCGCCCCCGCCCTGGGGGACGAGCTGCGCCTTATGGCCGAGTGGCTCAACCTCGGGAGCATCACCGCGCCGAAGGCATGGCGCAAGGGGCTTGAGGTGTGATCCCAGCGCTGCGTCATGGATCCCCTTCCCGCGCCTGCGGCGCGCCGGGGATGACACGGGTGCCGCCAGCAGGCACCTCTCGCCAGATGTCGCAATCCTCCTATGTCATGAGGCCATGAAGACGCTTCTCGCCCCCGCCACCCGCCTGTGGTTTCGCCTGCGGCTCAATGAGATCGGCCCGCTCCTGTCCGTGTCCGCCTGCGGCTTCTTCGCCTGGGCCTTCATCACCCTTGCCGATGAGGTACAGGAGGGTGAGACCCATGCGCTCGACAGCCAACTCCTGCTGGCCCTGCGTGATCCGCAGAACCCGGCCAATCCGCTTGGACCCTCCTGGCTGGAGGAATCGGCCAGGGACTTCACTGGGCTTGGCGGCTACGCGATCCTGACGCTTCTCACGCTGGCAGCGGTGACCTATCTGCTCATGGTGGGCAAGCGGGGAGCAGCCCTTCTGGTGCTGATCGCCATCGTCGGCGGCACTCTCCTCTCCACCGGCCTCAAACTCGGCTTCGAGCGGCCGCGACCGGACCTCGTGCCTCATGCCACCCGGACCTACACCGCCAGCTTCCCCAGCGGCCATGCCATGATGTCGGCGATCACCTATCTGACGCTCGGCGCCCTGCTGGCTCGTGTGGAGAAGAGCCGTCGCGTCAGTGCCTTCATCATGGGGCTTGCCATCATCATGACCGTGCTGGTCGGCGTGAGCCGCGTCTATCTGGGCGTCCACTGGCCGAGCGACGTGGTCGCCGGCTGGTCCGTGGGTGCTGCCTGGGCGGCCCTGTGCTGGTTCGTGGCCCTGCAGCTGCAGCGCCGTGGCCAAGTGGAGAAACCGGGCGAGACCTCGCCCCCATCAGACATCAAGCCGGAATGACGGACGAGACCGGCAAACCTACCCGCAAGCCGCCGCGCAAGGTGACGCCTGCCTACCTGCAGCGGGCGGCCATGTCTTACCTCGAACGCTATGCCTCCTCGGCCGAAAACCTGCGGCGCGTCCTTCGCCGCAAGGTCGACAAACGCTGCCGCCTGCGGGGCGAGGACCCGGCCGAGTTCCAGGAGATGATCGACGAGGTGGTGGCGAAAAGCCTGCGCAGCGGCCTCATCGACGATACCCGCTATGCGGAGGCCCGCGTCGCCACCCTGCGGCGCCGGGGCGGGTCGGCACGGGCCATTCAGGCGAAGCTCTCCGCCAAGGGAGTCGACCGGGGCACGATCGCGGCGGCCCTGGACGGAGAAGAGGGCGACGAGGAGCAGGCGGCCCGCGCCTTTGCCCGCCGCCGCAAGCTCGGACCCTTCCGACCCGGGGATCGCGCGCCTTACCGCGACAAGGATCTCGCCGCCATGGCCCGCGCGGGTTTCCGCTTCGATGTGGCACGGCGCATCGTCGAAGGCGAGAAGGACGAGAACGAAGCGCTCTAGCACCTGCCTATTTTATCCGGGTATTATTGACATGATTATTTAATCCGGATAAAACTCTGTCGTGCTTGTTGCTGCCAGGGGATGATCATGGCGACCGAAAACCAAACCTACACGGCCTTCGCGGGAATGCGCCGGATTGCGTCGGGCGATCTCGCGACTGTCGCGGCAAAGGCCAAAGCCTCCCTTGACCATGACGAGGGGGTCTCGATCCTGATCCTCGACGACGAGACCTGCCGGGTCGTCGAAGTCGATTTCCGCGGAACAGCGGACGATGTGGTGAAACGGCTGGGGCAGACTTCCGGCAAGGCAGAGCCCCGGGGCTCGGGCCGACCCAAGCTCGGCGTCGTGGCCCGTGAAGTGACGCTGCTCCCGCGGCATTGGGAATGGCTCAACGCCCAGCCTGGGGGAGCCTCCGTGGCCCTGCGCAAGCTGGTCGAAGAGGCTCGTCGCAGCAACGAGGCCAAGGACCGGATGCGCCAGGCCCAGGAGGCGCTCTATCGATTCATGTCCACGCTCGCCGGGAACGAGGCAGGTTTCGAGGAAGCCTCGCGCGCGCTCTTTGCCGGGGATCGCAAGCTGTTCGAGGCTCTGATCAGGCTCTGGCCCAAGGATGTGCGTGACCATGCCGAGCGGCTGGCCGGCGCCGCCTTTGCAGACGATGCACCGAACCCATAAGGCAAAGGCGATCCGATGCTTTAGGTTTTTGGCTTGACGCATCTTTTTACGCAGAACCGGTGTCCGCTTTTGCGTTCGATGCTCTAGCGCACGAACATGATCGTCGGCTTGTCCTTGTAGGTCGTGCGGGAGAACTCCCGGTAGCCGCATTTCTCCGCCACGCGGATGGATGGCGCGTTCTCCGGCGCGATGATGCAGGCCGTGCGCCGGGAGCCGAAATGCGCGTCGCCCCATGCGACGGCAGCACCCACGGCCTCCGTCGCATAGCCCCTGCCATGCGCATGGGGAGCAAGCGCCCAGCCGATTTCCGGCATGTCGTCGAGGGAAGGCTCGATCTCGCGCCGGAAATTCGCAAATCCCGTCTCGCCGAGAAAGCGTCCGGTCTCTTTGTCCACGATGACCCAATAGCCGAAACCGAGGGATGCCCAATGCCCGACATTGCGCAGCAGCCGTCCCCACACCTCTTCGCGGGTCGAAGGCCTGCCGCCGATGAACCGCGTTACCTCCGGATCGGTCCAGAGAGCCATGTAATCGGCAAAGTCATCGAGCCGGTGCCCGCGCAAGATGAGACGGTTGGTTTCGATGCGAGGGGCAAGAAGGTCAAGCGAAAGGAGATTGGACATCAGGAAACCCGGTCATGAGAGGGCTCGTAGGATGAGATAAGCTCTAGAGCAGTCCAGCGCCGACATTGACTGCAAGCGCCAGGATCGTGGTGTTGAACAGGAAGGACAGGATCGTGTGCGCGAGCACCAAGCGGCGCATCCGTCGGGAGACGATCACCACGTCCGAGGTCTGCGCGGCGGCTCCCAGATTGAACGAGAAATAGAGAAAATCCCAGTAATCGGGCCGATTCTCGTGCGGAAAGGACAGACCGCGGCGTTCGCCTCCATCGCCGTAATATTCGTGCGCGTAGTGAATGGCGTAGATCGTGTGCACGAAGAACCAGGAACACAGGATGGTGACGGCCGCGATCCCAAGGCGGAAGGCCTGCTGACCGGTCGGGTCGTTCTGAATGCCGGTCAGCTCCACGGCGATGGCGGCAAGGCTCGCCACAGAGGCGGCCAGCGTCAGGGCAAGGACCACGACGGCGGCCTCGTCCTCTTGCGCCGCCCGTTCCTGCATCTTGGCCGTGGAGGAGCGCAGGGCCATGATCCCGGCAAGGATGAGGTAAAACACGACCCCGACGTCCCAGGCCGCGAGCAGGCGTGAGTTCTCGGTCCAGGACGAGGGCAGAGCGGCAAAGACCACCCAGGCCACGGCAGCCAAGCCGAGAAGCCGCGGACGCAGGCGGGCCTTGAGATGCATCATGGCTCAACACTTCCCGCCAATGGCAGGCGGCCTCTGGAGCTTGGCATCCTCTGTTCTAGATCACCAAGCCTCACCGCAAAAGGAGATCAGGATGAACCGCAAGGCAAGAGCCGTCTGGCAGGGCACGGGCAAGGAAGGCACCGGCCACCTCACCTCGGATTCCGGCGTTCTGTCCTCGACGCCCTATTCCTTCAAGACCCGTTTTGAAAACGAGAAGGGCACGAACCCGGAAGAGCTGATCGCCGCCGCTCATGCGGGCTGCTTCACCATGGCGCTCGCCTTCCAGCTCCAGGGCGCGGGCTTCACGCCGACGGAGCTTGCCACGGAAGCGGTGATCTCCCTCGAGCAGGAAGGCAGCGGGTTTGCGATCAAGAAATCGGCCCTGACGCTGAATGCCAACGTGCCGGGCATCGACCGGGCCAAGTTCGAGGAGCTCGCCCGCGCGGCCGAGAAGACCTGCCCGGTGTCGAAGGTGCTCAACGCCGAGATCACGATGAACTTCACGCTGGCTTGAGGCTCTTCCAAACGCGCCATCCCGGGGCTGCGTAGCAGAACCCGGGATGGCTGGACGAGAATGGCGCCTTATGCTGCTTGCGATCCCGGATCGGCTCGCGCCGTCCGGGATGACGCTTGACCCTTCAGCCTGCTACGACCCCGCCTTCTTGTAGGCATCGACGATGGCCTGACCGTCAGAGCCGGCCTTCTTCAGCCAATCGGCCGTGAGCTGCTCGCCGACCTTCTGCAGGCCTGTCTTCAGCTCAGGCCCGGGGGACTGCACCTTCATGCCGTTCTTGGCCAGCTGCTCGAGATACCATTTGGTCTTCTCCTGAGCCGTCCGCCAGCCGCGCTCTTCCGCCGTCTTGGCGGCCTTCAGGATGGCCTCCTGGGTCGGCTTGTCGAGGGCGTCGAAAGCCGCCTTGTTGACGAAGGTCATGTTCTTCGGAATCCAGGCCTGCGTGTCGTAGAAGTGGGAGAGCGACTCCCACACCTTCGCGTCGTAGCCTGTCGCGCCAGAGGTCATGAAGGTGGTGACCACGCCGGTGGCGAGCGCCTGGGGCAGCTCGGCGGCCTGAACGGTCACGGGCTGCGCGCCGACGATCTCGGCGATGCGCGCGGTGCCCACGTTGTAGGCGCGCCACTTCACGCCCTTAAGGTCTTCGACTTTGTTGATGTCCTGCTTGGCGAAGATTCCCTGCGGCGGCCAGGGCACGGCGAAGAGCAGCATCAGGCCCTGGCCTGCGAGCTTCTTCTCGACAGCCGGGCGCTGCACGTCCCACAGCTTCTTCGACTGGTCGAACGAGGTGGCGAGGAAAGGCACCACGTCGAGGCCGTAGAGCGGGTCCTCGTTCTCGTGCAGGGACATCAGCACCTCGCCGGCCTGGGCCTGGCCGGTCTGCACCGCGCGCTTGATCTCCGGCGCCTTGAAGAGCGAGGCATTGGCATGAACCGTGATCTGCAGCTTGCCGCCGGTCGCGTCCGCCACGTCCTTCGAGAAGGCGTTCAGGTTCTCGGTATGGAAGTTGTCGGTCGGATAGGCGGCCGGCAGGTTCCACTTGGTCTGCGCCAGGGCGGGGCTTGCGAGCAGCAGCGCGCCGGCAAGGCTCAAGGTCAATCGTGTCATGGGCTTCATTCGATTTTTCTCCTCTGGTGATGTTGAAATCTATCCCGGAAAGGCGAGCCGCGGCAGCCACAGCGCGATGTTCGGAAAAGCCGTGATGATGGCAACCGCCGCTACGAGCAGGAAGAAGAACGGCAGGGCCGCCCGTGCAATCGTGAAACTGTCGCGCCCGCTCATGTTCTGCAAAACGAAGAGATTGAAGCCAACCGGCGGCGTGATCTGCGCCATCTCCACCAGGATGATGAGGAAGACGCCGAACCAGACCAGGTCGAAACCCGCCTGCTTGATCATGGGCAGCACCACCACGGTGGTGAGCACGATCATCGAGATGCCGTCGATGAGGCAGCCTAAGAGGATGTACATGATCGTAAGCGCCGCGATCAGCACGTAGGGCGAGAGCTGCAGCGCTTCGACCCAGGCGGCAAGCGCCGCGGGAATACCCGTATAGGCCATGGCGGCCGTGGTGAAGGCGGCACCTGCCAGGATCAGCATGATCGTGACCGTCAGGCGCGTGGCGCTCAACAGGCTGTCCCGGAACGTCGCCCAGGTGAGCGTGCCCGACCACCAGGCGAGGATGAGGGCGCCGGTCACGCCCCAGGCGGCACATTCGGTGGCCGTCGCCCAACCGAAGATGAGCGCGGAGAAGATGAAGGCGATCAGCAGCAGGACCGGCAGGAGCTTCGCTGAGCTCCGCAGCTTGTAGGCAAAACTCGTGCGCGGCTCCGGCGGCGGCGACTTCTTCGGGTTCGCAAGCGACCAGAGGCCGATATAGCCGGAATAGAGCGCCATCACGAGAAGGCCCGGCAGGAAGCCGGCGAGAAAAACCTGGATTACCGAGACATTCGCCGCGATGGCATAGACCACCATGGGGATCGAAGGCGGTATGAGAAGTCCGAGGGTGCCGGAGCCAGCGAGGCTGCCGAGGCTCATCATGTCGTCGTAGCCGCGTTTCTTGAGCTCCGGCAGAGCGATCTTGCCGATGGTCGCGCAGGTGGCGGCGGACGAGCCCGAGACAGCCGCAAACACGCCGCAGCCGACCACATTCACATGCAGCAGGCGGCCGGGCAGCCAGTTGAGCCAGGGCGCAAGGCCGAGGAACATCTGCTCGGACAGGCGCGTGCGGAAGAGGATCTCGCCCATCCAGATGAAGAGCGGAAGTGCAGCGAGCGACCAGGAGGCGGAACTCGACCAGACCGTGGTGGCGAGCACCGGTCCGATGGGCACGGGCGTGACCATGAAGATGGCCGCGAATCCCACGATGAGCAGCGCGATGCCGATCCAGACGCCGAAGGCCAGGAGACCGATGAGCAGACCAAAGAGAATGACGGCAGTGGTAACGAGGCCGAGATCTGGAAACATCGATTAAAGCCCGCTCTCGGCTGCACGGTTGACGATCTCCTCCGGCGTTTCAGCCGGTGGCTTTTCATATCGCGGCCCATGGCCCCTGAGGACGTGCACGAGTTCGTCGATGAAGGCGATGGCAAGGATCGTCAGGCCGATCGAATAGCCGAGCTGGGGGAACCAGAGCGGCACCGCGACGGCTCCCTGGGACATGTCGTTGAAACGCCAGCTGTCATAGGTCATGTGCACGGCATACCAGGCGAAGAACCCGGTCACCGCAGTGCCAATGAGAAGACAGACGATCTCGACGCCACGCCGCGCACCGGTGGGCAGTCGCTCGAGCACCAGCCCGATGCGGATCAGCTCGCCGGACCTGAAAGTATGGGCCAGACCAAGAAAGGCCATCGCGGCCATCGACCAGGCTGCATAATCGTCACCGGCGGCGATGTTGACCCCAAACTCGCGCCCGAGCGAGAGGATCATCATCAGGAGAAAGATCACGATCAGGAAAAGGCCTGCCAGATATCCGGCGAAGAGGTAGAGGCCGTCGAGGAGGGTTCTGATCATACGGTCCGTTTTGGGTATTCGGCAGGAAGCTTGGCCAAGTCTAGGTGCATTCACGACAGGCGCAAGCAATTCCTCAATCTGGGCTGCTCAGCTCTTGTGCAGGTCTCTTGGGAAATGCCGCCAGTCGCATCAGAACCAATTCATGGCCTCTCCGTTGAAAATGGGAGACGTGAATATGCGTCCCGATCGTAGGAGGAACCTATGCTGTTCAAACATCTTGCAGTGGCCCTTCTTGGTACAGCCTTGATTTCGGTGCCGGCTCTGGCCCAGCAGGCCCAACCCTCCAGCCCTGCAGGCGGCTCCTCGTCCATGGGCACGAACAACTGGATGACCCAGGAGCAGCCGGGGCAATGGCGTGCGTCCAAGCTCGAGGGATTGGATGTCTATAACAACAATGACGAGAAGATCGGGGACATCAGCGAGCTGCTCGTGGATCAGAGCGGCAAGATCCAGGCTGTGGTCATCGGGGTCGGCGGTTTCCTGGGTATGGGCGAACACGACGTGGCCGTGCCCTTCGACCAGATCAAGCTGATGAACGAGCCGCGCCGCGCCGCAACTGCTTCGACCACCACGACAGGTACGGCGGGCATGGGTACGGCCGGCACAGCCGGAACGACGGCGACCAACACCGCGACGGCTCCGGCAACCACAGGCTCGACCGCATCGGCCAATGCGAATGCCAACCGCGCCGCGCCGGATCATGCGCTCCTGAACATGACCAAGGATCAGCTGAAAGCTGCACCGGAATTCAAGTACAGCCGCTGAATTCGCTTCCCGGCATGAGAAAGGGGCCCGACGGGCCCCTTTTTTGCTGCTTATGACTTCTGGTGCGCGATGATCCGGTCCTTGATCGCATCATAGGCGTTCTGCGGAATGATCTTTTTGTCCACGAGCTCGTTCTTGGCCTTGTAAGGGCGGCCCTTGATGATGGCGTCCGCCCGGGCCGAGCCGATCTGCGGCAGCTTGTCGAGCTGATCCTTGGGCGCGGTATTGATGTCGATCAGAGCGCTTGTCGAGGCCGTCGTGCTGGGCATCGGCCTGGCGGCACCGGTTTGCGGAGCCGAACCGGTCATTGGCGGTCTCGCCGTGGAACCGGGAGAAGAGATCCCCGGAGCCGCCGTCTGCGCGAGGACCGGCGAGGCGAGCAGGGAGCTGAGAGCGATCAAAGCTCCAATATGGGATAAGCGCATTCTAACCTCCTTTGATAGCCAAGTTGTTCTGGACGCCCCGGCCCAGCATCAACGTGCAGGAGGAGAATTAGGGTACAGTTAGACCTGAAAGATCACGTTCCGGCCTTCCAGGTCCCATTTCTTCCCCACAATCGACGCCGCTCGCTTTCCTCTCCGGACGAGGCGACTTCCGCGCGAGATGAGATGCGACCTCCCGCCCTCTCCCGAGGCTCTCGCCAGGGCCCCATCTTCATGCTAGAACAAAACACGAACAATTCTGCGAAAGATCCCGAAAAGCCCATGGACGAGAAGCTTTCGAAGAAGCTGCGCATCCTGGCGGACGCGGCCAAGTATGACGCCTCCTGCTCCTCCTCAGGAGCGCCCAAGCGCAAATCGGACCCCGATGGCCTCGGCTCGACGGTCGGGACCGGCATCTGCCACGCCTACACGCCGGACGGGCGCTGCGTGTCGCTGCTCAAGATCCTGCTGACCAACTATTGCCTGTTCGACTGCGCCTATTGCGTGAACCGGCGCTCGTCCAACGTGAAGCGGGCGAAGTTTTCGGTCGACGAGGTGGTGACGCTCACGGTCGAGTTCTACAAGCGCAACTACATCGAGGGCCTGTTCCTGTCCTCCGGCATCATCCGCTCGCCCGACTACACCATGGAGCAGATGATCCTGGTGGCGAAGAAGCTGCGGCGCGATCACGGCTTTCGCGGTTACATCCATCTGAAGACGATCCCCGAGGCGAGCCCCTGGCTCATCGAGGAGGCGGGCCTGTGGGCCGACCGCCTGTCGATCAACCTCGAACTGCCCACGGAGCGCAGCCTGGAACAGCTGGCGCCCGAGAAGGACGGCGCCTCGATCGAGACCGCCATGGCGCAGATGTTCGAGCGTATCGAGGAGGCGCGCGAGGAGCGTCGCCATTTCTCGCCCGCCGGCCAGACCACGCAGATGATCGTCGGCGCGGACGAAACAACGGATACGGATGTCCTGCGCACATCGGCCAAGCTCTATGGCCACTATGCCATGAAGCGCGTCTATTACTCCGCCTTCAGCCCGATCCCGGATTCGAGCGCGATCCTGCCCCTGAAATCACCGCCGCTCATGCGGGAAAACCGGCTCTACCAGGCCGATTGGCTGCTGCGATATTACGGCTTCGACGTGGACGAGATCGCATCATCCGCCGAGAAGGGCATGCTCGATCTCGACATCGATCCGAAGCTCGCCTGGGCGCTCAAGAACCGTCATCGTTTCCCCGTCGACGTGAACCGGGCCGAGCGCGAAATGCTGCTGCGCGTGCCGGGCCTCGGGGCGCGTGCCGTCGACAAGATCGTGGTGGCGCGAAAACACACGACACTGCGCCTGGAGGATGTCGCCCGCCTCACCTCGGGGCTCAAGCGCGCCAAGCCCTTCCTCATCACGGCCGATCATCATCCAAAGGCCAAGCTCGACACGCTCGACCTGCGCGAGCGGCTGATCGAGAAGCCGGAACAGCTGAGCTTGTTCGTATGAGTCTTCACCGCATCACTCTGAAGAACGGCGCGGATCTCCACGGCTTCCGCAAGGCGGTGCGCTGGCTGATCGCCGAGGAGTTGGCGCCGCAGCATGTGATGTTCGCCGTCGACGACGCGCCGGGCCTCTTCGGCGACGAGGCCCTCGCCGACGCACCGCCGGTCTCGATCCCGAAGGGCGTGTCGCGGCTCATCGAGCAGGTGGTCTGCCACACCGATCCTGAGCGCTACGCCCTGCTCTACAGCCTTGTCTGGCGGGTGCTGAACGGCGAGCGCGATCTGCTGGAGATTGCGAGCGACCCGCTGGTCCACCGCATCGACCTGATGGCACGCTCCGTTCGGCGCGACCTGCACAAGATGCACGCCTTCGTGCGGTTCCGCCGGATGGGAGGTGAAGCTCTCGAGCGCTTCGCCGCATGGTTCGAGCCGGAGCATTTCATTCTCGAAGCGGCGGCCCCCTTCTTCGTCGACCGCTTCCGCTCCATGGACTGGACGATCCTCACGCCCATCGGCACCGCGCGCTGGGATCGCACCGCCCTGACCTTCGGCCCGCCCGCGCAACGCGAGGACGCGCCCGGTGAGGACAGCTTCGAGGAGGGCTGGCGCGGCTATTACGAGAGCGTGTTCAACCCGGCCCGGGTGAACCCTACGGCCATGCGGGCCGAGATGCCGAAGAAGTACTGGCGCAACATGCCCGAGACGGCCGTCATCCCCGGTCTGATCCAAACCGCCGCCAAGCGCGTTGAACGGATGATCGAACAGGAGGCGACCATGCCCGCCAAGCGCACGCCCGAACGCGCGATTCAAGCCATGTGGGATCAGGAACCGAAGACCCTCGAGCAGCTCAATGCCATCATCGCCAAGGCGGGACCGCTGGTGCCCGGCGCCACTCAGGCGGTGTTCGGCGAAGGCCCGCATCATGCGGAGATCGTCTTCGTCGGCGAGCAGCCGGGCGACCAGGAGGACCTGCAGGGACGGCCTTTCGTCGGTCCCGCTGGCAAGCTTCTGACCAAGGCCATGCAGGAGGCCGGGATCGACCGGAGCCAAGCCTACCTCACCAATGCGGTGAAGCATTTCAAGTTCGAGCAGCGCGGCCACCGGCGCATCCACGCAAAGCCCACGGCCGGCGAGGTGAAGCATTACCGGCCCTGGCTGATGAAGGAGCTGGAGCTGGTGCGGCCGAAGCTCGTGGTGGCGCTGGGTGCCACCGCCGTGTTGGCGCTCTCCGGCAAGGCGACGCCGATCACCCGCTCGCGGGGACGCGCGACCTTCGGCCCCTACCAGGGCTACGTCACCGTGCATCCGAGCTACCTGCTGCGCCTGCCCGACGAGGGGACGAAGCGGGAGGCCTACGAGGCGTTCCTGAACGATTTGCGCCGTATTCACGACCTCGCGCAGGCTGACCTGGAAACCGGTGAATTGCCGCTGGCTGCGGAATAGGTGTGCCGTCACACACGAGCGGATGAGGCGAGATCCAAAAGACTGCTCTGCCTCGTTTGAGGCATTGCCACCCGGCAGGGATGAGCAGAGTGTGGCCGGAGCCGGTGCCGAATCTGGCCCGGCCAAGGGAGGCGCCGGGCAACCGGCGAACAGGCCATGCCGCAATTCGTGATCGAGCGAAACATGCCGGGCGTCGGCAATTCATCTGCTGCAGACATGCAGCAGGCTTCACAGACCTCATGCAATGTCCTGCGCGAGCTCGGACCCGACATTCAATGGGTTCACAGCTACGTCACGGACGACAAGATCTACTGCGTCTATCGGGCGCCGGATGAGGAGTTGATCCGTCAGCACGCTCAAAAGGCGGGATTTCCGGCCGATTCCATTGCACGTGTGCGGACCATCATCAATCCGATGACCGCCGAGTAGGAGCCGAAGGCACCCGACCTGCTGACATCAGGCCGATGCCGGGATGCTGCGAGGCTACGGCTCTCGCCTCCAGCTTTCGTCGCAGATCGAGGCGGCGCATGGCCGGCGTGACCGTGATGCCGTGGAGCACGATCGACACCAGGATGATGAACCCGGCCGTGCTCCAGAGAAGGTGGACATTGTCGAACTTCGCGTGATGCAGCGCATAGGCGAGATAATAGATCGAGCCGAGCCCGCGGATGCCGAAGAAGCTGATGGCCGCCTTCTCGCCCGGCGGCGGGTCGGTGCCGATCAGCCCGATCCATCCGGCGAGCGGCCGGATGACGAACAGCGCCAGCAGGCCGAACACGGCAGCCTGCCATGTGAGGGCGCTGAACAGATCTCCGCCCGTCATGGCACCGCCGAGCAGGACGAGCAGCACCATCATCATGAGGCGCTCGAGCTCCTCTGCGAAGTCGTGCAGCTTCTGGTGATACTCGTGCTCGGGCTCCGTGGCGCGCAACGCCAGCGCCGCCACGAAGACGGCGAGAAAGCCGTAGCCCCTGACCATCTCGGTCACGCCGTAGGCAATGCACGTGATGCCGAGCGCCACGAATCCGGCGCCCGTGCGGGAGAGCTTCGCCCGGTTCGGCAGGTGAAAGGTCAGCCAGCCGAGCGCGCGGCCGATCAAGTAGCCCATGCCGATGCCGGCCGCGATTTTCCAGACAACCGCATAGCCGAACCACTCGGCCACCTTAGTGAGGCTCCCCTCCTGCGCGAAGGAGATGGCCAGGAGAACGAACGGAAAGGCGAGACCGTCGTTGAGGCCTGCCTCCGAGGTGAGCGTGAAGCGCACCTCATCCTCCTCGCTGTCGCCGGGAGGCCCCACCTGCACGTCGCTGGCGAGCACCGGATCGGTCGGAGCGAGGGCCGCTGCAAGAAGCACGGCGGCGGCGAGGCTCAGGCCCAGCAGACTCTGCCCAAGCCAGGCGAGCGCGAAGATCGTGAGCGGCATGGCGATGCCGAGCAGCCGCCAGGTCAGTCGCCAGCGTTTCCAGCCGAAGGGACGGTCGATTTTGAGGCCTGCGCCCATAAGCGACACGATGACCACGAACTCGCTCATTCGCTCGACGATGGCGAGTTCCTCGTTGGGATGGGGCAAGACCCCCGGCAGATCGGGAAAGGCGAAGATGAGGGCGCCCAAGCCCACGCAGAAGATCGGCAAGGACAGGGGCAATTCCTTCAGGACCATGGGAAGCCAGGCGGTCAGGAGGACCACCACCCCGAATGCTGCCAGCACGACAATGTAAGCGCTCATAAGGCAGCGAACGCCGGCCAGACTCGGCAGTTCCGGCCGGGAAGCCGTTAACTCCCGTTAACCGCCCCTTAAACCGCCACAATTAGGGTGCCTCAGAGCATGAAGGCCGGACCCTATACCGGCTCAATCAATGCGGGGTTTTAAGACGTGGCGAACGGACGTGACCGGCGCGAGCCGGTGTTCGATGCGCCCGCTGGGCAGGCGGGGGAGCTGGACTTTCACCTCTCGCCCGAGGATCGGGCAGGGGGAACGATGGCGCGCAGGCGAGCTTCTCAACAGGGAGGCGGCAGGCCTTCACGCCCCAAGAAGGTGAAGCGCCGCGGCGGCCGCTCCCTGTTCAGCAAGCTGGTCTATGCCGGGCTCGTGCTCTGCCTGTGGGGCGTGATTGGCGTCGGCGGCATCGTGGCCTATTACGCCTCCCAGCTTCCGCCCATCGACCAGCTTGCGGTGCCCAAGCGCCCGCCGAACATCGCCATCCTGGCGAGCGACGGCTCGCTTCTCGCCAATCGTGGCGAGACGGGCGGGCGCACCATGACCCTGAAGGAGCTGCCCCCCTACCTGCCGAAGGCCTTCATCGCCATCGAGGACCGGCGCTTCTATGACCATTTCGGCATCGACCCCATCGGCATTGGCCGCGCACTCTACCGTAACCTGAGCAACAGCGGCGGCCTGCAGGGCGGCTCGACCCTGACGCAGCAGCTCGCCAAGAACCTGTTCCTGACCCAGGAGCGCACCGCCTCGCGCAAGATCCAGGAGGCGATCCTGGCGCTCTGGCTCGAGCGCAACTACTCGAAGGACCAGCTCCTCGAGCTTTACTTGAACCGCGTCTATTTCGGCGCTGGTGCCTATGGCGTCGAGGCAGCCGCCCAGCGTTATTACGGCAAGTCGGCCCGCAGCGTATCGCTCTCGGAGGCCGCCGTGCTGGCGGGCCTTGTCCAGTCACCGTCGCGCCTTGCCCCCAACCGCTATCCGGAGCGGGCGCAGGCCCGTGCACAGCTTGTGATCGCGGCCATGAACGAGCTCGGCTTCATCACACCGGGCATGACCAAGACGGCCTTGGGCGACCCGGCCGAGGCCGTGCGTCCGAACAGGGCCGGCTCCGCCAATTACGCGGCCGATTACGTCATGGACGTGCTCGACGATTTCGTCGGTACAATCGAGTCCGACATCGTGGTCTCCACCACCGTCGAGCCCGCGCTGCAATCGGCAGCCGAGCGCGTGCTGGTCGACGAGCTCAACGCCAAGGGCCAGAAGTTCAACGTGAGCCAGGGCGCCGTCGTCGCCATGCAGCCGGACGGAGCCGTCAAGGCTCTGGTCGGCGGCCGCAATTACGAGACGAGCCAGTTCAACCGCGCCATCGCGGCTCGGCGGCAGCCCGGCTCGTCCTTCAAACCCTTCGTCTATCTCGCCGCCATGGAGCGGGGCTATACGCCCGACATGGTGGTGGAGGACGCGCCCGTGGCCTACAAGGGCTGGGCGCCCAAGAATTACGACCGCAAGTATCGCGGGCCGATCACGATCCGCGATGCGCTGGCGCTCTCGCTCAACACCGTTGCGGTGAAGCTCAACATGGAGGTCGGGCCCAAGACCGTGGCGCAGACCGCGCAGCGGCTCGGCATCTCGTCGCCGCTCCAGGCCAACGGCTCGCTCGCGCTCGGCACCTCCGAGGTGACGCCGCTCGAACTCGTCTCGGCTTACGCGGCCTTTGCCAATGGCGGCATCGGCGTGACGCCTTACGTGATCGCCCAGGTGAAGACCACCGACGGCAAGCTCATCTACAAGCGGCCGAATGCCGGCGGCCTCGGACGCGTCATCGACCCGGGCGTCGTGGCCCAGATGAACGAGATGATGCACAACGTCTTCGTCATCGGCACCGCCCAGAAGGCGCAGATCCCGGGCTGGACCCTTGCGGGCAAGACCGGCACCACCGACGACTACAAGGATGCCTGGTTCGTGGGCTTCTCCGGCAGTCTCGTGGCCGGCGTGTGGCTCGGCAACGATGACGGCGCGCTCACCAAGCGCGTGACCGGGGGCAACCTGCCGACGGAAGTCTGGCACAACTTCATGACGGCGGCCCTCAAGGACCAGCAGCCCGTTCCTCTGCCGGGCCTCGAGCGCATGCGCGCCCCGTCGGACATTCCCGTCGCCGGCGCCGGCGGCGCACCCCGCTACGCCAATGCGGACGGCGAAGGCAGCTGGGTTCAGCCCGCGCCGCAACGGCGCGCGAGCCGCGAGAAGAACTTCTTCGAGAAGCTGTTCGGGCTTTGATGCTTTCCGTTACCTCTGACGTAATCGTCAGAAGGATCTCCACACGGCATGCTCCTTTCACTCAGGAAGGAGCCTGTCATGTCCACCTATGCCATCGGTCATCTGCACGATGTCAATGTCGGTCCCGACATCGTCGACTATCTCCGGCGCATCGACGCCACGCTGGAGCCCTTCGGCGGCCGGTTCATCATTCACGGCGGGCCGGCGACAATCCTGGAAGGCTCGTGGTCGGGAGACCTGATCATGATCGCGTTTCCGGACAGGGACAGCGCCCGCGCGTGGTATGAATCTCCCGCCTATCGGCAGATCCTGCCCCTGCGCACCAGGAATTCGCGCGGCGACGTCTTCCTCATCGAGGGCGTCGATGCCGATCACAAGGCCACAGATGTCCTCGCCGGCCTCCCGGCGGATCAGCCCTTGGGTTGATGTCCCCTCGCCCGACCCGTCATGAGGAACAGCACCAGCGCCAGCACACCCGTGGTGGCGATGGTGGCGGGCAGCGGGATCGCCGAGGCGCCGAGGTTGCGACCGAGCAGGATGCCCACGATGGCGGCAAACGTCATCTGGCAGATGCCGAGCAGCGATGAGGCCGCGCCGGCCCGCTCGGGAAAGGGCATCAGGGCCGAGGCCATGGATTGCGGCATGGTGAGGCCGACGCCGATGCCGTAGATCGCCATCGGGGCGCTGATGCCGAGCGACGAGGGCACGCCTGCAAGGACCAGTCCCAGCATGGCGATGCCGCCGACGGCGAGGCAGGTGACGCCGAGCTGGATCGTGCCGTCGAGCCCGCGCCGGCCGACGAGATGCTGCGCGAGAGACGTTCCGCTCATGAAGCCGATCACCACGAAGGTGAACGAGAACGCGTAGGACAGCTCATCCAGGCCGTAGATTTGCTGCAGCACGAAGGACGAGCCGGAGATGAAGGCGAAGAGCCCGCCATAGGTGAGCATGGAGAGGCCCACATAGGTGCGATAGCCCGCGTGTCCCAGCAGCAGCTTGAAGCCACGCAGGATCGCCGCGAAGGAAATCGGCACGTCTGATTTCTTGCGGATGCTCTCGGGCATGCGCAGGCTGATGACGGCCGCCATGGCGATGCCGAACAGGATCATGAATCCGAAGGTCACCCGCCATCCCGAGACGCGCTCGATCACGCCGCCGAGGATCGGCGCGGCTGCGGGCACGACGCCCATGATCGTGCCCATGCGCGACAATTCGCGGCCCGCCCGCGGCCCTTCGTAGAAATCCCGCACGATGGCGCGCCCGAGCACGATGGGGCCTGACGCGCCGAGCGCCTGGAGAAAGCGCGCTCCGATCAGGGTCTCGATATTGGGGGCGAGGGCGCAGATGAGGCTCGCCAGCGTGAAGAGCCCGAGACCGAAGAGCAGGACGGGCTTGCGCCCGATCCGGTCGGAGATCGGCCCGTAGAAGAACTGTCCGGCCGCAAAGCCGAGGAGAAAGGCCGAGAGCGTGAGCTGCGTCTGGCCCGTGGTCGCCTGAAGCCCTGCGGCGATCGCCGGCAGCGAGGGCAGGTACATGTCCGTCGATAGGGGACCGAGCGCAGTGAGCAGCGCCAGAACGACGGTGAGAGCCAGGGTGTCGGGCTTGAGCATTTCTTCGGGACAGCAGCGATGACGGGAGGTTCCGACTAAGCCGAAACAAGGGGCGTGTCACTCACTAAGAGGCCTTCCATGGCATCACCGGCATCGACCCTTCATCCCGTCCGCTCTCCCTCCGACCTCATCCTGAGTGGGCCGCAGGCCCGTCTCGAAGGAGCGTCCAGAGAGCACTGGACCCTCCTTCGAGACGCAGACTTCGTCTGCTCCTCAGGATGAGGTTGGTGGTTCAAAAAGGAGGATGATGTGGGATTTCACCCGATCCGGTGCAGGGCGCTGCCGTAGGTCTTGAGCCAAGCCTCCGCCTCATCGGTGCGCGGGCAGAGCTGGTGGGTGATCTTCCAGAAGCGGTGGGAATGGTTGAGCTCGCGCAGATGCGCCACCTCGTGGGCGGCCAGGTAGTCGAGCACGAAGGGCGGGGCCATGATCAGGCGCCAGGAGAAGTTGAGCGCCCCATTGGCCGAGCAGGAGCCCCAGCGGCTCTTGGTGTCGCGCACGGTGATGCGCTTGGCCGGGACCCCGAGCTGGGCCGTATGCTTCTTCACCGCGAGGGCGAAATCCTTTTTGGCTTCCGCCTCGAGGAAGTCCCGCACCCGGCGGGCCACATGGGCCGCGTCGCCGGCGACCGCGATGATCGGCTCCCCAGTGCCGCCCTTCGTCGCCTGGGTCACGCCCCGGACCGAGGACCAATGGACGATCCGGTGCAGGACGCCGCGGACGGGCACCAGCGCGCCCGGCTCGAAGATCACCCGCTCGGGCACCTTGGCCAGGCGGGCGGCGATCCACTGGCTGTGGCTGTCGGCGAATTTCTGGGCCAAGCCCACATCGGTGCGCTCGGGGATCGACAGCACGACCTCGCCGGTCGCGTTGGAGACGCGCAGCGTGATCCGTTTGGCCGTGGGACGGCGCTTGAGGGCGACCTTGAAGGTCTGCCCCTCATGGAGAACTTTGAGATGAGGCGGGTCCGCAGGAACGCGGCGGAACAGGGCGGATTTCATGCCCGCAATCTGCCCTGTCACGCTGATTCTGTCAGCGCAGCCGTTTGCCGCTCCTAGGAACGTATCAAGAACAGGATCAGCCTCTTGACGCCTTCTTCCGGGCTGGTTCTCGATCGTGATTCTCAATGAATTCAGCGATTCGAGGAGCGATCTGAGACCGGAACCGAGAACCGTTGAAGACGCCATAGTGACCGACCTTGGCCTGCAGATGATAGAGCTTCTTGTCGGAGGGCAGGTTGGGGGTCAGGTCGAGGGCCGCCAGGGTCTGGCCCACGCCTGAAATGTCGTCCCGCTCGCCTTCGACGGCCATGATGGCGCAGCGCCGGATGGCCATGAGATCCACCGGCTGGTCCCGGTGCATCATCTCGCCCTTGGGCAGCTCGTGGTTCACGAACACCTTCTCGACCGTCTGGAGGTAGAACTCGGCGGTCAGGTCCATGACGGCGAGATACTCGTCATAGAACTCCCGGTGCTTCTCGGCCGAATCGCCGTCGCCCTCCACCAGATGGTTGAACATCTCGTAATGGGCGGTGAGGTGCCGGTCGATGTTCATGGCCATGAAGCCGGAGAGCTGCTGGAAGCCCGGATAGACATCGCGCCAGAAGCCCGGATGGGACGGCGGCACCTTGGTGATGCAGTGGCGCTCGAACCACTCGATGCCGCGCTCCTCGGCGAGCCGGTTCACGGCCGTGGGGGAGCGGCGGGTGTCGATGGGCCCGCCCATGAGGGTCATGGAGCGCGGAATGCAGGGATCGTTCTCGGCCTCGAGGCGGGCCACCGCGGCGATCACCGGAACGGCCGGCTGGCACACGGCCATCAGGTGCAGGTCCGGGCCGAAGGCGCGGCACATCTCCTTGACGTAGTCGATATAGTCGTCGAGGTCGAAGCGCCCCTCGGCGAGCGGCACCATGCGGGCATCCGCCCAATCGGTGATCATGACCTGATGAGTCGGCAGGAAGGTCTCCACCGTGCCGCGCAGCAGCGTGGCGTAATGGCCCGACATGGGCGCCACGATGAGGAGCTTCGGCTGGTTTCGGGCGGCGGGATGATCGCGCTCGAAGGAGATGATTCGGCAGAACGGGCGCTCCCACACGATCCGCTCCATGACCGCCGCCTCGTCCCCGTCGATCACCGTTGTGGGCAGGTTAAAGGCGGGCTTGCCGTAGCGGCGGGTGGTGCGTTCGAACAATTCGCAGGCGGCGGAAACGGTCCGGCCGTAGGGGGTGTTGTTGAGCGGATTGCCAGGATTGTCAAAGAAATGCTTCGTCAAATCGGAGGCCGCACGGGCGGGGCTCAAAAGCCAGTGCGCGGTATCGTACCAAACATAAGAAAAGTTCATCTAAGTGTCCCCAAGGGCCGGGTGCCTGGTTCTCGCACAATGCGGTAGGCTTTATCCTCAACCGTAATTTTAAGATTAAAGTTCCTTCAGCCTATTGCAACAAACTTGTCCGTCCACTGCAAAAACGGGCACCATACTTTGGTTTCAGAGCATTTCCCGGGGCTTTCTGGCCCTGTTCCAAGTCGTGCGCCAAGTCGTGGGTAGGAAAATAGGCTGAACCAGGCTGCTTGGCGAACAGGGGCGAAGCCCTATTCTGTTCGATGATGTCCAGAATCGAGCCGAAGACCCTGACGCACCACGCCCGGCACCTGCGCCTGGACACCCTCGTGCGCCTGCGCTGGCTGGCCGTCGCGGGGCAGTCGGCGGCGGTGATCGGGGTCCGCTTCGGCCTCGGGTTCCCCCTGCCCTTCGCCCTGTGCCTTCTGGTGATCGTCGCTTCGGTCTGGGTCAACCTGCTGCTGCGCATCCAGTATCCGGCGAGCCACCGGCTCAGCGACAACGTCGCCACGGCCCTGCTCGCCTTCGACATCCTGCAGCTGGCCGGCCTCCTCTACCTGACCGGCGGGCTCGAAAACCCCTTCGCCATGCTGTTTCTGGCGCCCGTGCTGATCTCGGCCACAGCGCTCACGCCGGAGCGGACTCTGGGCCTCGGGCTCCTCGCCGTGGGCTGCGCGACCGTTCTCGTGCTCATCCATCGGCCCCTGCCCTGGTTTCCGGGGCAGACCTTCTCCCTGCCTTTCCTCTATGTGACGGGGATCTGGACCGCGATCCTGCTCGGCACGGCCTTTACCG
Organism: Microvirga lupini; assembly: GCF_014191055.1. Classification (GTDB taxonomy): domain Bacteria; phylum Pseudomonadota; class Alphaproteobacteria; order Rhizobiales; family Beijerinckiaceae; genus Microvirga; species Microvirga lupini_A. Next base: position 12,858 of record NZ_JACHWB010000004.1, on the reverse strand, counting down.
GCATCTATGCCTGGCGGGTGGCCGAGGAGGCCCGCCAGCTCGCCCAGGCGCTCTCGGCCACCGAGCTGGTGCTCGCCCGGGAGCAGCACCTGTCCCAGCTCGACGGCCTCGCGGCGGCGGCGGCCCATGAGCTCGGCACGCCCCTTGCCACCATCGCGCTGGTCACCAAGGAGCTCGGCCATGCCATGCCCAAGGAAGGCCCGGTGGGCGAGGATCTGCGCCTCCTGCAGGAGCAGGTGGAGCGCTGCCGCACGATCCTGACGAAGCTCACGTCCATGGACGAGGACGACGGGGGAGAATTCCTGGAGACCATCTCCCTCAGCCATCTGGTGGAGGACATCGTCGAGCCGCAGCGGGCGGTCGGCTTCGACGTGAAGGTGATCACCAAGGGCGACGGACCAGAACCCATGGGCCGCCGCAATCCCGGGGTGGTCTACGGGTTGTCCAACATCCTCGACAACGCCACGGACTTTGCCGAGAGCCAGGTGACGATCGAGGCCTGCTGGTCTCCTCACGAGGTTTTCATCGAGATCCGGGATGACGGCCCCGGTTACGCGCCCGATATTCTGCTCAGGGTCGGCGAGCCCTACGTGACCACGCGCAGCGCCGCCGAGCGCTCGGAGGACAGCGAGGAGGGCGGCGGACTGGGCCTAGGCCTGTTCATCGCCAAGACCCTGATCGAGCGATCGGGGGCTGAACTGACCCTGACGAACGCTGCCCCGCCGGCCTCGGGCGCCATTGCGCGGATCGTTTGGCCGCGTCACGCGTTTGAACGAGGTGCGGCAATTTCGCCGCAGGGAGGTTCGCTGGAGCCTCTCAAAGGTTAGGGCAAGAATTCCCATATGAGGAAGGAGCCGGAAAGGCTCGCCTCAACAAGGAAAATTCTTGAAGATGCAAGGAGATAGTCTGATGGCCGATGCGCCTGTCGCATTCGAGGATCGCGCCGACAAGAGTCTCTTGATCGTCGATGACGACCGGCCGTTCTCGACCCGTCTCGCCCGCGCCATGGAAGGCCGCGGCTATCAGGTGCGCGTGGCCGAAAGCGTGGCGGACGGCCTTGCGGCCATCGAAAGCGAGGCCCCGGCCTTCGCCGTGATCGACATGCGGCTCGGCGACGGCAACGGCCTCGACGTGATCGAGCGCCTGAAGAACCGCCGCCCGGACGCCCGCGGCGTCATCCTCACGGGCTACGGCAACATCGCCACGGCCGTGACGGCGGTGAAGATGGGAGCCTTCGACTACCTGGCAAAGCCCGCCGATGCGGACGAGATCCACGCCGCTCTCATGGCCCAGCCGGGCGAGCGGGCCCTGCCGCCGGAAAATCCCATGTCGGCCGACCGGGTGCGCTGGGAGCACATCCAGCGGGTCTACGAGCTCTGCGGCCGCAACGTCTCGGAAACCGCCCGGCGCCTCAACATGCACCGCCGGACCCTGCAGCGCATCCTCGCCAAGCGCGCGCCTCGTTGATCCCTCAGCGAGGAAACGCCGCTCTCTGAATGCGCGACTGCGTGGTCCCGGCCCCTCTCTGCATCCACAGCACGATCAATCCGAAGAGCGGCAGCAGGATATCCGTGTAGAAGATCACGCCAGCATTGCCGGGCGCGTAATTGTGCACCTTTACCATCTGGACCACATGGCCTGCGGCGGCGCCCCAGAGAAAGAAGGCGGGGGCCACGAGCGCGGCGAGGCGCATGCCGAAACTGCCCCTGAGGGCCATGAATCCCACGACGGAGAATCCGAGGCTGGCGAAGCCGACCTCCTTCTGGAACGGGCTGGTCTGCCATCCGATGAAAGCGGCCGCCACCTCGGAGAATAAGACGTGCATGACGAAGTTGTAGAGAAAGCTGACTCCGAGCGAGAAGAACAGGAACCAGGACAGCAGGGCCTCCGTCACGACAGGGCGGCTCCAGGGCCGGGGCTGCCGCAATAGCGTAATGAGCGATGCGATCAGCCCGAGGACGAAAAACGTCAGCGTGAAATTGCTGAGCAGAAACCTGATGACCTGATCCATGATTGCCCCCACAATCGCTACAGCCAGCGCCGAACGCGCGAGCGATAGACGCGATAGACATCCCCGAACTTACGGTCGAGATAAGTTTCTTCGCGGGCCACGACGCCGTAGCGGATGACGAGCGCGAAGGGCACCAGCATCAGCGGCAGCCAGAGAGTGTTGAATGCGATGCCCAGGCCGATCAGGCCCAGAAACATGCCGAGATAGATGGGGTTGCGCGTGAAGCGATACGGCCCGCTCTCGACAATGGTGGTGGTCGGCAGGTTCGTGGGGACGTTCGAGCCAGCTCCGGTCATCGCCGCGATGGCCCATGCGACCAGCGCCAGCGCAGGGACGAACACCAATGCGCCGAGCCAGCCTGCGGGCCAATCGACCGGCAGGAACGGCAAAGGCATGAGCCGATCGAGCCCGAATCCGGCAACGACGGCGAGCCCCCATGCGAGGGGCGGCCGGATCATGACGTGAGCGGTATCTGCCGTTTCAGCCATAGCGGGACCGTGAACCCGGCTCTTTTTATGTCCTGCTCAGATTACCGTCAAATGGCGATGGGATTGGGAGAGAAGGTGAAGGCCTCAAAGCCTGCCGTCGGCGATCCTGTCGGGATCGGCGAGCGTATGCAGCAGGGATGCGGCCGCGTGTGCGAAGCGCAGGGTCACGGCCTTGCGGCGCGCCCCCGCCAGTGGGTGGTGGGACGCCTCGCGCAGGATCGCCGCCCCGAAGCTGTCGGCGATGATCAGGCCGCGATCCTCCGGCAGGATGTCGAAGGGCACGGTCTCAGGCACGGCGAAATAGAATCGGTCGCAGAAATCCTCGTAATCGGGCCATTTCCGGTCGGCCCGGAAATCGGCCACGCTCGATTTGATCTCGATGATGGTGAGCGCCCCGTCGGGCGCGAGCGCGATCAGATCGGCGCGCCGGCCGTTGGCGAGGGTGAATTCCGGCAGCGTGACATGGCCGAGCTGCGAGAACAGGCGGCGCACGCCGCGCTGAACACCGGCCGCGACCGGCGATTGTCGGCCGTCGACGGGCAGGATGATGGGACGGGAAAGGGCTGCGGACGAATCGGACATGGCGCCTAAGGTATCATCCCCTCGCGGCCGTGCCGCAACGGCTCCGTTGTCGCGCTTGCTGAAGAAAGATTCCCGCTACCGAAAGCGCTTCCATCGCGCCGAAACCAGCCGCATGGCGCCGTTGCGCCTGAGCACGATGACCAGGACCCCGCAGAGGGCAAGGCCCGTACCGAGCGCCATCTTCGCGTCGAAGCGGTCGCCCGTCACGAGAATGCCCAGGGTGACCGTCAGCAGAGGATTCATGATCAGCAGCGGGGCAATCAGGTTGGCGGGATATTTCCCGATCAGGCCGTAATAGATCGTGTGCGCCAGCAGGGACACGATCAGGGCGGAGAACAGGAGCGCGCCCACGAACCCCCAGCCCGCTTCAAAAGCCTTGGTCATCTGGCCCGTTTCGAATGTCGTCGTCAGGAGCACCATCGGCATCACCGAGGCCAGCCCGACCCATGCCTGGAACTGCAGGGGCCTCACGCCCTTGATCTGCTTCATCATCACGGCGGCAAGCGATCCGATGCAGGTGGAGGCCAGAACCAGGAGGAGGCCTGCGGAGAGCGGAAAGCCGCCGTCCGGGTCCCACATGACGAGCACGCCGCCGGTGAAGGTCAGCACGATGCCGAGCGCCCGCCGGCCGTCGAGCCGCTCGCCCAGCATCAGCATGGACAGAAGCGCCGTGATCGGAATTCCGAGCTGGCTCACCACGGCGGCGCTCGACGGGCTCGCGCTCTTGATGCCGAGGAAGAACAGGGCAAAGCCGCCGCCGCCCATCAGAAACCCGACCAGGACAATGCGCCATCGCGGCCGCGGCGCCGGCAGCAGCCAGGGAAGAGCGAGCATGGCCACGATGCCGAAGCGCACGGCCGCATAGAACAGGGGCGGGATCTCCATGCCCGACACGACGATCTTGCTGACGATGGTATGGGCCGCCCACAGGAAGCAGACGAGAAACATCAGGAAGAGATCGCGCAGGGCCATAGTGCTGGATAGCTCGGCTGTGGGGAATGTTGCAAATGCCGGGAACGGGGGGCTGGCATGATCGTGGGGAGGGTTTCGCCCCGACCGGCGATCCTGCGGCATGATCGCAAAGGCGGATGAAGATTTTCTAATGCAGCATCAGGTGATGCGGCGACAGGTTCTCCAGCATGTCGCGCAGGTCTTCCATGTGGGGATTGATGCCGAGCGCGATCTGGAAGGCGGCACGCGCCTCGTTGAGGTGGCCGTGGCGCAGGCAGAGATTGCCGAAACCTGCGACGGCCCCGAAATGGCGCGGCTCCAGGCGCAGGGTCTGGGCGATGTCGAGCAGGCTGTCCGCATCGCGCTTCTCGATGGAGGCCAGCATCGCCCGCTTGTTCCAGGCCTCCGGCCAGTCCGGATACATGGCCACCAGATGGTCGAGCAGCGGCCGGGCCGTCTTGAGCGATCCCGAGCTTAAGGACTCGACGGCCGCCGCCATGGTCTCCTCGGCGATCCGGTCCTCGTGCGAGCTCCACAGAGCCCAGATCTGGTCTTCGATCTCCTCCACGGGCCTGGGCGGCTCCTCCAGGGCGAGTTCCTGAAACAGATTCGTCAGCCGGCGCGGCAGATCCGGGCATGGGGTGCGCACCGGGACCTCAAGAACGAGCTGAAAGACCGGATCGATCGGCAGGGGGGACGGCAAAGGGGACGTCATGGGCGGGCTCACCGATCCTCCATGGCAGGCAGCCAAGGCAGGTGACATAGAGTCGAGGCGCGGCATGGCGAGAGGGCAAATCGCCCCGATGCCGGACCCTGGCGAAAGCTCGTTTGTGTTTGGGCGCACGTCTTGAACGCGCTTCCCCGCTGTCGGGTCGAAAAATGCTCGCGCATCCTGCGAAAAAGTGGTTCCGATTTTCCCTGTCGTGGCCCTTCGGGTCGCTGGCGCGGCCCTTCGGGTCCGCCCGACACGGTGCGCTGTTTCGAGAAGCGGGCATCGGGTGAGTTCCAAAATGGTTTTCACTTTCGGGGCCGATGCTCTAGGTTCCGCTAACGTCACTGAACCTGAACGATCATTGGAGCTGCCCTTGGGAGCCGTCATCGAGCGCGACCCGCTGCGTCTGGCCTGGAAAACCTCGCCCGTCCGACATCTGGTCGGCTTCGGCCTCCTGATGCTGGCGGGCCTTCTGGTCCTGATCGGCCTCGATCTGGTCCGGCAGATGGTCGACCGGGCGACCGGCGGCCCCGATGCCTGGAATGCGCCCGCTGCCTTCCTGCGGATCGCCCTCACGCCGCCGGCCGACCTGTGGCCGCGATCGCTGGTGCTGTTTCCCGGCTTTGCCCTCGATCCCGAGACCTTTGCGCTGGCGGCCGTCATCGGCGTGCTGGCCGTTCCGCTGGCTCTCGGGCTGATCCTGGTGGCGCTCGAATGGGTGGCGGCCGGCATCGGCGGGCGGATGCTGATGCGGGCCCAGTCGGCTGCCCTCGACATCATTCTGAAAGTGCCCTCCGCCTCGCACGACGAGATCACCATGATCTCGGCGCTCGCCTCCCGGGGGCTGGCGCGCGAAAACGGCGTGCTGGGAGCGAGCCTCCTGATCCCGGTGAAGCTGGGCGGCATGATCGGGCTGGCCTGCGCCTATGTGTTCGTCATGGACTGGCACCTGGGCGCGGTTCTGGCGGTGGTGCTGGCCCTCGGCATGATCGTGAGCGCGCGCCGGGCGCTCCTGCGCTTCGACGCCGCCGCCGCCCGGAGCCGGGAAGGCGATGCGGCCGAGGGCGTGTTCACGGACCTGGAGCAGCGCCTGCCGGCCCTGCGTGCCCATGGCACCGGGCCTTTCGAGCGCGACCGGGTGCGCCAGGCTCTCATGAGCGGCCACCGCCCGGTGATGCGGGAGGAATACCGCCTGGCGATCATGGAAGCCGCCTCCGCGGCCGTGCTCATGATCGCGCCTCTGGCGGTTCTGGCGCTCGGCGCCTGGTTCTCGCAAACGCGTCCCCTGACGGCCGGAACGGTCGCGGCCAGCGTGCTCGCGGCGGCGCTCGCCGCCTATGGCACCCGCGAGGTGGTGCAGTGGCACCGGCTGATCCTGCGGGCCAGGGCGCTGCTCATCGACCTCGGCAGGGGTCTGGCGCCGCTGAAGCTGCGTGCGGCCCTCAAAGGCAAAGCCAGCCTGCCGGAGAACGGCGCGCTCGTGGCCCAAGGCGTCTCGGCCTACGATCCTGCGAGCGGGGCGCGCGTTGCATCGGTCAATCTCACGCTCGCCTTCCCGTCCCATGTGGCCCTGGTCGGCGACGGCGATGCGGGCCCGAGGCTGCTTGCGGCGCTCATGAGCGGCCAGCTGCCGCCCTCCATGGGCCGCCTGACCTATGGCGGCGTGGATCTCGCGGCCGCCAACCCCGTGGAGCGCAGCCAGCGCATCGCGTTGACGGGATCGACGATTCTGATCGAGGGCAGCCTGCGGGACAACCTGCTCTATGGCTGCTCCGCACCGGCGGGCGAACTCAACCACCGCCTGTCGGAGGCCATCGCCATCGCCGGGCTCGACCGGCTGACCCATGCCCGCGGCCTGTCCGGCACCATCGATCCGGCCAGGGAGCCGAAGCTCGCCGCCGCCATCGTGGAGGCGCGCCGTGCCGTCGAGGCGGCGCTGGCCACCGAGGATCTCGACCGCTTCGTCGATCCCTTCAGCGCCACGCGCTACAACCGCTACGCCACGATCGGCGAGAACCTCCTGTTCGGGAAGCCCATCGGCGATGCCTTCGAGGAGGATCGGCTGGCGAGCCATCCCTTCGTGCGTGCCATCCTGGAGGCCAACGAGCTGACCAAGCCGCTCGCGCGCATGGGCCTCTCCATCGCCACCAGCATGATCGAGATCTTCGCGGAGATCCCGGACGGCTCCCCGCTCTTCGACCGCTTCTCCTTCTTCTCGGCGGCGGACCGGCCCTATTTCCAGGATCTCGTCGACCGAAGGAACGAGCAGCGCCGGAGCGACCAGACCTCCCGCGATCAGGAGCGCCTGATCGGCCTGGCGCTGCGCTACAACGAGAGCCGGCATCGCCTGGGGTTGCTCGAGCCGGGCCTGGAGGAGCGCATCCTGGTGGCCCGCGCCGATTTCGCCCGCATGCTGCCGGTGAGCCTGAAATCCTCGATCGAGTTCTACGACGAGGCGCGCTTCTGCGCGGCGGCGAGCGTTCAGGACAACCTGCTCTTCGGCCGTATCGCGGCCGATCAGGCCGGCGCTCTCGAGGCGGTGCTGGAGGTGACCCGCCGGGTGCTCACCCAGCGCGGCCTCGACGGCGAGGTCTCGCGCATCGGGCTCGACACGCCGGTCGATCCGCAAGGGGATGACCTGACCCTCACCGAGCTGGCCGCAATCGATCTCGTGCGCGGCCTGGTGCGCCGGCCGAGCATCCTGGTGGTCCAGCGGGCCCTCGACGGCCTGCCGGGACCGGCAGCCGACAAGCTGGTGATGAACCTGCGCCGGGCGCTCGTCGGGCGCGGCCTGATCCTCGTGACGCCCGCGATCTCGCCCGCCATGGATCAACCGCCCTTCGATGCGGTTATCCATTTCGAGCGGGGCGAGCCCGTGATGGAGCGCCGCACCCGGCGTCTGGAGGCGTTAAGTGCGTGACACATTCTGCCTTGACCCACTGTGCATGTCAGGGGCAGCTTATCGCGGTTCATGTGCGCCAGCGCACATAAGAGGGGTTTTCGTTACATCATGATCCTGCCATGGTAAGGCGAGTTGCATCCTCTGACGCATTGCAGGTCCGGTTCTGGGGCACTCGCGGCTCCACCTGCGCATCCGGGCCTCAGTTCGTCGAGTTCGGATCGCACACCCCCTGCGTCGAAGTCCGATGCGGCGAGCGTCTCTTCATTCTCGATGCGGGCACCGGCCTCTCGGCCCTGGGCATGGAGCTCGGCCCGAGCGCGCCCGAGAAGATCGACATCCTCCTCAGCCATCTCCACCTCGACCACATCAGCGGCATGCCCTTCTTCAAGCCGGCGCTTCTCGCCAAGGAGCGCGTGATCCGCACCTATTGCGGGCATCTGGAGGGCGAGAGCGCCATGGAGCCCCTGAGCAGGCTCTTCTCACCGCCCCTGTTTCCGGTGCGCCTCGGCCAGCTTCCGGCCCAGTTCGAATATCACGGCTTCAAGGCCGGCGAGCCGCTCACCTTCGACGACGGAACCCGGATCGACACCCATCTTCTCAACCACCCGGGCGGCGCCACCGGCTACCGCCTCAGCCACCGGGGCCGCAGTGTCTGCTACATCAGCGACGTGGAGCACAGCGACCCCTGGCCCGATCCGGATCTCGCCGCCTTCGTGCGCGACACCGACCTCATGATCTTCGACGGCATGTTCTCGGATGCCGAATACTCGTATTGCCGCGGCTGGGGCCATTCCACTTGGCAGAAGGGCGTGGAGCTCTCGAAGGCCGCCGGCGTGAAGGCACTGGCGATCTTCCACCTCTATCCCGGCCACGACGATGATTTCCTGAAGGCCGCCGAAGCCGAAATGCAGGCCGTGATGCCCACCGCCTTCATGGCCCGCGAGCGGCAATCCTTCAGGTTCGAGCCGGTGGAAGACGACTTCGACACGGGCTGCGCGGACCCTCTCAAGACCCAGGTCGGAAGGGAGAAGCCCGTCTCCCTCAAGGACTTCGCCACCTAGAGCGTCGGACCAGAGCCCATCTTCCCACCCTCGGCTCGCAGCAGGCGTTCCGAAATCGCCTCTCGTCCTTGTTTGGATCTCCTGATCGATTTTATTGGCGATGCAACCAGCACGTTATTTCGTGAGGGATCTTTCCTATAGGGAAGAATAGTCCTATCCATCGTCTGAGCATTATTATATTTCATTTGTTATATCATGCCGCATTCGGCTGATTCTGATGCGAGCGCCTCATGTTTCGGGAACGAGCGGTTGGCGCCGAATAAATGAATTGCGAGGGTTTCAATGGGCACAACCATCTATTCGACGAACCTGGATGGCGATTATCACCGCATCAGCCCGAATGTGGGCACCTATATCGATTGGGGGTCCAATTCCACCGTCAACAGCGGCTGGGGCATCACCGATATCCAGATCGCCGTGTTCATGGCTGACCAGGCTCATGACCGTCTCGAAATCGATACGGCAATGGGCGTCTCCGCCAGCAATGGCCTGAATGTCGGGAGCGTCATTACCATCGGCAATTACAAGGGCGTCATCGGAGCGGGCAGCACCAAATACAACATCCACCTTTCCTTCAGTGAATTTTACGATGAGGAAGTGGAGTTTCCTCGGGGCACCATTGCCGCGAAATTCATCCAGTCGATCATCTACAAGAATACCTCGGAAACGCTCCCAGACGATTTTTACCGGCAGGTTTATGTCGCGATCGACAATTGGGGCGGCGGCAATAACAATGAAGGCAATGATCAGAGCTACATCAGCTTCACCAAGTGGATGCCCTATCAGCCGGGTGGCTATGGCGGGAACGCGGGCGGCGGGACGGGAGGCTGGAACCTTCCTCCCGAGATCACCGGCGATCTGAAGCGCAAGACCATCTCGGACATGGCCATGCCGTTCTCAGGGGTCAATATCGGCGACGCGAACGGGAACAACGTCTCGGTCACCATCGTCGTCAGCGATCCGAAGCGGGGAGGCTTCCTGGCCTCGAGCCTCGGCGGCGGCACCTACGATCCCGTGACCGGCGTCTACACGATCACCGGCTCTCCGGCGCAGGTCAATGCGGCGGTCAAGAAGCTGGTCTTCACCCAGTCCCCGGACCTTGAAGGCAAGTCGGCGGCCCTTGCGCCCGTCTCCTTCAAGATCATCGCCAGCGATTACTATCGCAACACCGTCGCGACGCTCGAAACGGATTTCTGGACCAACCGTGCCCATACGCTCAAGGGCAAGTCCGGCAGCGACAAGCTCTACGGCTATGCCGGCAAGGACAAGCTCTCCGGCAACGGCGGCAACGACAAGCTCTTCGGCGGCTCGGGCAACGACACGCTGACCGGCGGCACAGGCAAGGACGTCTTCGCGTTCGACTACAAGCCGAACACCAAGACCAACAAGGACAAGATCGTCGACTTCAAGGTGGTGGACGATTCGATCTGGCTCGACAACGCGATCTTCACCAAGCTCGGCAAGTCCGGCACGGAGAAGAAGCCGGCTCAATTGAAGAGCAGCTACTTCACCATCGGGTCCAAGGCCAAGGACAAGAACGACTACGTCATCTACGATGACAAGAAGGGCAAGCTCTTCTACGACGCCGACGGCTCGGGCAAGGGCAAGGCGGTCGAGATCGCCAGCCTCTCGAAGAACCTCGCCCTGACCCACAAGGACTTCTTCGTCATTTAAGGTAGATCACGCCGTCCTGCCTGCTCAGGCAGGGCTCAACTCTCCAAAGAGCGCATCGTGCGGGCCGGTAGGCCACGCCAGTGAAAACCGGGCCCGCCGCTCGCAGACGGAGCTTCGGATTCGCACGATGCGCTCCTTCCTAAGGTGGAGCTGACCGATCTATTGTCGCACTGGATGCAATCTCAACCCTTGGCGGCCGCTGCAACCTTGAGATTTCTGTAATTGCTATATAATACCGTTTCGAACAAACGGAACTGTCTCAAGGGAATGGAAGCGATGAGCGTGATCCTGAATACGCGCGGCGAGACGCGCGTCAACACAACGACCCCTGATAATCAAAGAGGCCCTGCGATTACATTCCTCAAGGACGGCGGATGGGTGGTCACTTGGGAATCCGAGGCGGACGAGGGCATCTACCAGCAACGCTACGGCGCCAATGGGCGCCCTATCGGCCAGGAGTTCCTCGTCAGCACCAACAACATCACCAATAAAAGCGGACCATCAGTGGGCGCGCTTGAAGATGGCGGATGGGTGGTCACTTGGAATTCCTTCGGTCAGGATGGCAATGGAAGTGGCCTCTATCAGCAGCGCTTTGACGCCAATGGCACGCTGAAAGGTGGTGAGATCCCAGTCAACAGCACAGTTGCTGGCAACCAGACCCTATCGCAGGTAACAGGCCTGTCAGACGGAGGCTGGGTCGTCACTTGGGAATCCGATCACGGCACGGGAATCTACGATGTTTATCAGCAGCGCTACAATGCCAACGGCACGACACGTGGCGGTGAGGTCAGGATCAACACAACGACGGAGTATAGCCAAACCAATGTCTCGGTAGTGGCACTAAAGGACGGGGGCTGGGTCGTCACTTGGCAATCCGCCCAAGATTTCTTTGGAGATGTGGATCTCTACCAGCAGCGTTACAACGCCGATGGCAGCACCCGTGGTGGCGAAGTCAGGGTCAATAGCACCGCGGCTGGGGGGCAAATAGAGCCGTCCGTGACCGCTTTGTCCGATGGGGGATGGGTCGTCGTTTGGCATTCTGCCAACAACATCTATCAGCAGCGTTTCGATGCCAACGGTATAGCTCGAGACGGCGAGACCAGAGTGAGTACGATCGCCACCGAACAGGGCCAGCCACAGGTCGCAACTCTGGCGGATGGAGGCTGGGTCGTCATCTGGGGCGGTAATGGCGTTTTCATGCAGCGCTACAGCGCCTCCGGGCAGAAAATCGGCGGCGAGATTCGCGCCAATACCGCAACCGACAGCGATGATTTCGAACCTCACGTCACCGGGTTGGCCAATGGCGGCTGGATTATCACGTGGCAGGCCGAGGGTGATGGTCAATATGATGTTTACCAGCAGATCTTCAGCGCTGCCGGCGAGCCGATACGCCCCGATACGCCGATGGGATTGAGCCTCTCGGCAGCGGTGAGCGAGGGCGCCCAGGCGACGAGCGCCGTCGGTCCGATTGCCGTCCAGGCGCTCGATCCGAGCGGCAGCTACACCTACGAGCTGCTCGACAATGCGGGCGGGCGCTTCGCGCTCGCTGCGAACGGCACGCTCACGGTCGTGGACGGCGTCAGGCTCGATTACGAGCAGGCGCCGTCGCACATGATCAAGGTGCGGGTCACTGATGCCTTTAACGTCACCTATGAGCAGTGGGTCACGGTCAACATTGCCGATGTGAACAACGAGAACCTCACCGCCGATGCCGCCGACAACGTCCTTAAGGGCGGGCGCTACGCGGACACGTTGCGGGGCCAGGGCGGCAACGACATGCTGTATGGCGATGCCGGGAACGACAGACTCTACGGCGATTCCGGCAACGACAAGATCTATGGCGGACTTGGTAACGACCGGCTGTATGGCGGCTCCGGCAAGGACGTGTTCATGTTCGACACGCGGCCGAACAAGAGCACGAACGTGGATCGAATTTACGACTTCAAGTCCAAAAACGACAATTTCTATCTCGACAACAAGTACTTCACCAAGCTGGGCTCGGGCTCCTTCTCCAAGCCGAAGAAGTTCAAATCGGACATGTTCGTCGAGGGCAAGAAGGCGCAGGACCGGGAGGACCGAATCGTCTACGACAAGAAGACCGGCAACCTCTACTACGACCAGGACGGCACCGGCTCGAAAGCCCAGGTGAAGATCGCCACCATCTCCAACAAGACCAAGCTCACCTACCACGACTTCTTCGTGATCTGAGCCCGGCCAAAGCGTGCGGCGTCCGCCGCGCGACGGATGCCCTCCCCTTTGCCGAAAAATCCACTATGGTGCCCGCCACATCATCAGGCGGGCCCCTTCATGTCGTCTCCGATTCTTGTCACTGGTGCGGCCGGGTTCATCGGCTATCATGTGGTGCGGCGACTTCTGGCCGATGGGCACCCGGTGGTGGGCGTCGACAGCTTCACCCCCTACTACGACACCAGCCTGAAAGAGGCCCGCTTCGCCCAGCTTGCCCCCCACAACACCTT
>NZ_JACHWB010000003.1:558065-826273 GCF_014191055.1 Microvirga lupini | reverse complement strand
GATCAGGTCGGTATCTATTCACCCGGCTCCAAAGAACCGGCGCAAGGACACCGCCGCCTACGCTTCTCTTCCCCTCTCAACAATGTCAAAGAGCAAAATTCCCCGCCACAAGACGAAGAAGAGAACCTCAAACCATCCCAGTCGCCCAAAGCGCTCAGGATCCTCAAGGCCCCGTCAGGCCAGCCACTCAGTGGCCGCCGTCGATGAAGATGTTCTAGTCCAAGGCCCGGCCGCTGTCAACAGCATTCGAAAAGAATTCCGAAGTTCTTTTCGAGAGAATGCTGTGGCCGCACAAGTACAGATACAGTCTTCCCGTTCACAGAAATGAGATCATTTCTGCGCTGACCTTGCTGCCAGGCCAAAACCCGCAGCCCATGCCGGACAAGAACCGCCAGAGGAGCCACACCAGCGCGCCCGACCCCGTCGAACCGCCAAAGCTCTTGGACAAACCCGGATGAAACCCAGGCCCACCCCGCACAGCACACCCGGCCCGAAGCGCAAAGCCCCAGACCCACCATGCCCGCCATGCAGGAGAAAGCCCCTCAGACCCCAATCAGCCCAAAGGAAGCGCCGATATAAACACCCCACCACACTTTGCAAGGACTTTGTGAAAATACAGAGGAAGGAGCCAAAGGGCAGGACGTGAGCGCTTGGGAGTTCCGGTTGAACCCCTAAAGGGATATGGTGTTTCTCTGTGTACATGTAGGGTTTGCCTCAACGCCTGATCCACTCCTCGGAGTGCGTTCGAGTAGGAGCATGATGAGGTTCTGTCGTGCGGGAGATGTCGTGCTGGAGGTATGCTATAGAGCGAACCGCTCGCCGCCTTTCGGGACACAGCCAAGCAACTACGCCCCGCACGGATGATATGAGGTTTCATTGACGCTGCCACCCGCCACTCAATCTTATCCCAACGATGTAACTGCCGAGCTCATCGTCGATGCGGTCACGGACATAGCTCTTGTTACCCTGAATGCTCATGGAATGATTGCCACGTGGAACCGGGGAGCGGAGCTCATCTATGGCTGGACCAAAGGTGAGATGGTCGGGCAACCGATCACCCTTCTTTATGGAAATGAAGCTCCATCGCCTGACAGGCTGCTCCAGGAACTCCAGGTGATCCGGGAAAGAGGACGCTACGAGGCTCAAGGGTTAAGATCACGCAAGGACGGCTCCACCTTCATGGCAAGGGTTACGCTCACTCCGGTAACAGGGCGCGACGCCGCGAGCGGCGGCTTTGCCATGGTCACCCGCGACATAACGGAGTGGATCACGGCCGAGGAGGCTCTGAGGACGCGAGAAGCTCATCTACGTTCGATCCTGGAGACGGTTCCGGACGCCATGGTCGTGATTGATGAGCAGGCTCGCATCCAATCGTTCAGCGCGACGGCGGTTCGCCTCTTCGGCTACGAACCGGAGGAGGTGATTGGCGAAAACATCAAGATCCTCATGCCGGATCCTTATCGGGAACAGCACGACGGCTACATGCATCGATATCTGAGCACGGGGGAAAGACGGATCATCGGGATCGGGCGTGTCGTGGTCGGGCAACGCAAGGACGGCTCTACCTTTCCCATGGAATTGGCCGTGGGGGAGATGCGATCCGGAGGCATCCGCTACTTTACGGGCTTCATTCGGGATTTGACCGAGCGGCAGCAGACAGAAACGCGGCTGCAGGAGCTTCAATCCGAACTTGTCCATATGTCACGCTTTACCGCACTGGGCGAGATGGCTTCTACGCTGGCCCACGAAATCAATCAGCCACTGACGGCAATTACCAACTATCTCAAAGGCTGCCGCCGGATCCTGGAGCGGATGGACGGGGACGCGGTTCCCATGCTTCGTGATGCGGTCAACGAAGCCGGCGAACAGGCGTTAAGAGCGGGGCAGGTGATCCGTCATCTGCGCGAGTTCGTCGCTCGAGGCGAGAGTGAGCGCCATGTCGAGAATTTGCCCAAGCTCATCGAGGAAGCCAGCGCATTATCCCTCGTCGGGGCCAAGGAGCAGGGTGTGCGGGTCGTCTTCCAGCTCGACCCGGAGGCTCCCTACGTCCTGGCAGATCGAATTCAAGTTCAGCAGGTTCTGCTCAACTTGATCCGGAATGCCATCGAGGCCATGCAGGAGAGCGCGCGGCGGGAGCTGAGGATTGCGACGGCTTTGGTCGATGATAATCACGTCGAGCTGATTGTGGGGGATACAGGGCCAGGGCTTGCTCCTGAGGTTGCCGCGCAGTTGTTTCAGCCCTTTGTGACCACAAAGAAGCACGGCATGGGCGTCGGGCTCTCGATCTGCCGGACCATCGTGGAGTCGCATGGTGGGAAGATCTGGGCGGATTCGAAACAGGGTGAGGGAACGACGTTTCACTTTACTCTCAGGATGATCAAGCGAGAGGAGATGACGAATGCCGAGTGATGTGGCCGTGCATGTGGTTGATGATGACGTTGCGGTACGTAAGTCGCTCGCCTTCCTGCTGGCATCAGAAGGCCTTCCTGTGCGCCTTTATGAATCGGCATCGGCCTTCCTTGACGAGGTTGCAGGCGCAGAGGCAGGTTGCATCGTCACGGACGTCCGAATGCCCGGCCTTGATGGCATCCAGCTGATCAGGCACCTGAAGGAACGAGCCATTGCGTTGCCGGTCATCGTGATCACAGGGCACGCTGACGTGCCGATGGCGGTCGAAGCCATGAAGGAAGGAGCAATCGACTTTCTTGAAAAGCCTTTCGGTGACGATATCTTTCTGGCCACCGTGCGTGAGGCCCTCTCACGTTATGAGAAGAACAGCCACCAAGGCGCTCAGACAGCCGAGATCCAATCCCGGTTTGAGGCCCTCTCGGAGCGAGAACGGCAGGTTCTAGACGGGCTTGTCGCTGGCAAGGCCAATAAGGTCATTGCCTACGATCTCGGCATCAGCCCCAGGACGGTGGAAATTTACCGCGCCAACGTTATGGCAAAGATGCAGGCCAGAAGCCTCTCCGAACTGGTCCGCCTGGCTATGCTCATAGATGTGGCTTAAGCCCTTAAGGGATATTCCTGAATAGAGAATTGGTCCACTTCGTACATAATACGGATGTGGCAGGTTGCGCTCGGCTCTGTCCACATTCGAGGATCAGTCAGGCTCTTAACGATGTCCCAGCTCACGGGACCGGTCATCGTCGTAGACGACGATGCCGCGGTCCGAAACTCATTGAAGTTTGCCCTGGAGCTAGAGGGCCTGTCCGTCCGCCTGTTCAAGGACGGCGCCGAACTCCTGGCTGCGACCGATCTGCCGCAGAACGGGTGCTTTGTCATCGATTACAACATGCCGGGAATGACTGGAATCGAGCTCGTCGCGAGGCTGCGGCAGCGCCACATTGACAGCCCGGCGATCCTCATCGCATCCCAAGTCAGCGATGATCTTCATGGCCGGGCGGAGAAGTCCGGCTTTCGCAGGGTTATCGAGAAACCCCTCCACGACAGCGATCTGCTCGACAGCATTCATGCTGCCCTAGCGTGACTTCAAGAAGCAAGCCTGAGACTTTCCTGGCCTGCTCGAGTGGGCAAGGATGGCCCAGCACGTAAAATCGAACTGCTATGACAACACGTAAGCCCTGCAGCATTCTAGCGGCTGCAGGGCTCTTGATATTGTTGGTGTCATCAGAGTTGGAAAAGAAACGCGCCTCTCGGGCTATGCGTTCAGACGCTCCAAGGCCGCCTTGTTGCTCAGCACGACGTGGCGTGCGGAGGGAAGATCGATGATCCCCTGGCGCTCCAGCTGCGTAAACGAGCGTGAGACGGTCTCGATCGTCAGGCCCAAATGGTCGGCAATGTCGGTGCGTGACATGGGTAGGTCAAGGGCATCATCGCCGGATGTGCGTTCAACCATTTCGAGAAGGAACGTCGCGATCTTCTCGATAGCCGACTTGCGGCCCAGCAGAAGCATGTGATTCTGGGCCCGGACGAGAGAGCGCATCATCCCTATCGTAATTTCCTGCGCAAGCTGCGCATCATTGCCCATCGTTGCACTGAGATTGTTGCGACGGTAAGCGATGACGACGCACTCACCGACCGCCTCGGCACAGAAGCGGTACTCGTCACCGGCCTCAATGCCGAAGATATCGCCCGCCAAGTGGAAGGCATCGATCTGACGGCGGCCATCGCTCAGGAGCTTGGAGGTGCGAACGACACCTGAGAGCACCTTGTAGACATAAGCGGCGCGGTCACCCTCGGCGAAAATCTCCTCCTCCTTGGCATAGGAATGGACCGAGCCAACGGCCGGAGTGGCGGCATCGCCAGCCTTGCGAAACTGCGGAGCCTCCAGGGTGAAGAGCGGAAGGGCCGAAGAGGAAGCCTTGGTGAGGAGCGCAGTCTGCATCGAACCCTCGTGATCTCGTGTAGTGACGTTGGATCATGGGTACTGCTGAACAGGCTGGGCTAAAATTCAGGTCTGATACCTAAGGGGTTTACCGGAGGTGAGGTCTTGAGGCCTTCGGGCCTCCTTTACTTCAAAAGATCATGCCAAAGCGCTGGCCGCGAAAGCACCTAGAACTGCTCCTGCCAGGAGTGTGCCGTCATGGGCGCCAAGGAGCCAGCGGGGGACGGGACCATGGCCGTTCACCCAGAGCGTGGTGCCGAGCATGATCAAAGACCACCCGGCTCCAACCAGAGCGGCTGAGGCCGAGAAGCCGCCGACTGAACTCGAAAAGGCAAAGGCGATGGCGCCGACTGCCAGAAGAAGGCAGCCTCCCGCGGACAGGGGAACAGGCCGGGCAGCCCGGGGAAGAAAGGTTAGACACAGGGACGGTGCGTACATGGCCATGACATGCCATGCTACAGTGCCGACCACAGCCTCCGAGGGAGCGCAGCCGATCACCGCGATGGGAGTGGCGCCCATCAAGGCTGTCATGGCAAACCATCCGATGCTACCGATTGCGGTAGGAAGAAGGATCGAGCGGCAGCCCAACTGGACAGCAGCCTCAGTCTTCTGCTCCCGTCGGCTTTGATAGGGCAGAGCTGCGGTCGCCGCGAGAGAAGCGACATGGGCCAATGCCGCTGCCGCGGCTGTGCCGGCGAAAGTCCGAGAAAGGCCTGCTGCTTCGGCCAAGCCAGCGACGCTGGGAGCCGCTAGGCCAGCCAGGGTTGCCGCTCCGAAGACGATCAGGAGCGCAGTGACACCCCGGCTTCCGACTGGCACGGCCGCGTGGCGGTAGAAGAGGCTGAAGCCACCTGCAATTCCAAGCCAGAAGGCGCCAAGCACCAGGGCGCCGAAATGCATGGAGACGAGTGCCCAGACAAGCACCAGGCCACCGGCAGCTCCGAGGCTTGCACCCAGCGAGAATGCGGCGCGGCGGCCGAAGGAGTCCAGGAGGAGAGAGGCGGGGAGGCTCGCCAGGGCGGCCCCGATATAGAAGGCAGCGTAGGGCAGGCTCGCCAAACCCTGGCTGGGAGCCAGCGACAGGCCCGCCAGAGGCAGGATGCTGAGGGTCAGGACCTGGGCGAGCACGGAGAAGGCGAAGCCGGTCGCCAGAAGCAGCGTGCCCCGGCGGTCCATAGCATTCTCACCCAAGGCTCCGGGTTCGCAGATGCATTCGAGCTGCCCCGCCCGGGGCATGGCGGCCAGGGAGTTCATTTCCGGACATCGTCATCCGACAGGACGCGCAGGGCCGCACCCTGCACATCGTCATACTGACCATTCTTGAGCGACCACATGAAGGCCGCGAGCCCTGTCAGTCCGAGCAGCAGGGCCATGGGAACGAGGTAAATCAGAACGTCCATGGGATCAGGCTCCTTGGGGCGCCGGAACGGCATCGGCAGGGTTAGTTTGCTCAGCCGGGGCAGCAGGCGTGCGGCCCCTGGCTCGAAGTGCGTTGAGGGTCACAAGAGTCGAGGACCCGGACATGGCAAGTGCCGCCACGAGGGGAGTGACGTAACCGAAGAAGGCGAGCGGCACCGCGATAAGGTTGTAGACGAGCGCGATCCCCAGATTTTGTCGCATTAGGCTGTGGGCACGGCGGGAGATCTCAATGGTCTCCTGTACTGGCTTGAGCCTGTCGCCGAGGAACACCGCGTCGGCCTGAGCCTGGGTCAGATCGGCAGCGCTGATCGGGGACAGCGACACATGGGCGGCGGCCAGGGCCGGAGCATCATTCAGGCCATCGCCGACCATGAGCACCTTGCGACCTTCCCCCTTCAGGGCTTCAAGCGCCTCGATCTTCTCGGCGGGTTTGCAGCCCCCGTTCCACATCGTGATGCCGAGAGCCGCTGCGATAGGAGCCACGGCTTCGGGTCTGTCGCCGGAGAGAATACGGCAATCGAAACCGCGCTGGCGCAGTTCCGTGACGACGGCAATTGCATCGGGTCGCAGGGCTTGGCGAACCAGCAGCACGGCGCGCTGATCTCCCCAAGAGAAGGCGATGGCAGAAGCGGTAGGATCGGCCTCGGCGGCTTCCTTTGCCACACCCTCGGCGTCACAGAAGACGGGGCTGCCGAGGCGCATCTCGACTTCACCGACGATGGCTCGAACACCCTGACCGGGCTCCTCTACGGCGGCATCATAAGGGCGCCGATCCTGAGCCATCTGCGCCACGGCCGCGGCCAGCGGATGGTGGCTCGAAAGGGCCAGGCGACTTGCGGCCTGCAGGAGAGCGGGCTCCAGGTCCCCCACATTCACCACACTCATGGTCGGGAGGGTCAGGGTGCCGGTCTTGTCGAACACGATGGTATCGACCTTCGCCAGCCGCTCGAAAGCATCGCCCGCATTGAGGAACACGCCAGCGCGGAAGAGAGCCCCTGAGGCCACCACCTGGACCACAGGCACGGCAAGGGCGAGGGCGCAGGGGCAGGTGATGATGAGCACCGATATCGCGATGATCAGTGAATCGTGCACCGAAGCGCCGCTCGAGATCCACGCGATGGCGGTGAGAACCGCCGCCGTATGCACGACAGGGGCATAGACCTTGGCCACGCGGTCCGCGAGCTGCACGTAACGGGATTTCGCCGCGGCCGCGTTCTCAAGTAGGCGCTCGACCTCGTCGAGAAGGGTGCCCTTGCCCGAAGCAGTCACGCGCAGGGTCAGGGTGCCGTTGTAGTTCATACTCCCAGCATAAACCTGGCTCTCGGCCCTAACCGCCCGATGGGCCGTTTCGCCGGTCACGAGGCTCTCGTCGATCTCAGAGGAGCCGGAGATGACGACGCCGTCGACGGCGATGCGCTCGCCCGGACGGACGAGAACCCGGTTGCCGGTCTTGAGCGCGGCTGTGGGAACCAGGACGACCTCGCCATTATCTTCAATCCTGTGCGCGACCTCGGCTCTGTAAGCGGCGAGATTGCCTGCTACGGCACGGGTCTTGCGGCGCATGGCCTGATCGAGATAGCGGCCGCACAGCAGGAAGAACAGGAGCATGACCACCGAGTCGAAATAGGTGTGCTCGGCGGAGTTAATGGTCTCAACCACGGACATACCGAGCGCCAGCAGGATGCCGATGACGATCGGCACGTCCATGTTGGTCCGGCCGTTGCGCAGGGCCCCCATCGCGCTTTGAAAGAAGGGCTGCCCCGCATAGGCCACCGCCGGCAGGGCGATGAGAGCCGCAAGCCAGTGGAAGAAGTCCCGGATCTCGGGCGTGATGTCCGTGACGTTTCCGGACCAGACCGACACTGCCAGCAGCATGATGTTCATGGAGGCAAAGCCCGCCACCGCCAGGCACTTCAGCAACCACTTGGCGCGGCGGGTCTCCTCTTCCTCAACGAGACGGGACTGGAACGGGTGAGCCCGATAGCCGAGCCGGTGCAACTCCTCAACCACAGCAGCGGGAGACAGCTCTCCATCCCGCCATTCCACGGCAAGGCGGTGATTGGTGTAGTTCAAGCGTGCTTCGACCACACCGGGCAGTCGGCACAGCCCGCCCTCGATTTCATCGATGCAAGCGGCGCAGTCGATCCCCTCGATGGCGAGATCGAGGTGGGATGTGCCGTCGTCCTGGCGCTTGACATAGATGGAAAGATCGAGGGTTTCGGTCATCGGGAAGGGATCCTTAGAGCGAGACACGGCTCTTCGAGCGGAAGACCGTTTCCGTTTCGCGCCTGAGGCCGATAACAAGATCCCACGGGCCATTCGGCATGGGGCTGAGGCTCTTGAACTGGCCGGGTGTCAGCTCCACGAGCTCCACCATCAGGTCGCGACGTTTATCGGTAGGATGAGCAAGGCGCACCTCGGCGGTCAGACCCGCCAGCGCCTGTCCCTGGGCATCGCGCGCGGTGATAATCACACCCGGATTGTCGCCGCGCTGAAGGTTAGCTTCGACCGACCAATGGCGGGCATCCTGGGCCTGAGCGGCGGCGATGTCGTTCTTGAAGGAAAGCCCGGCTTTGTAGGAGCTTTCAGTCTCGACGCCGCTGAAGCTCGATACGGCGACCCGCACCATGTAGAAATTCATGGCGAAGACGATGCCGAAGAAGCTGAGGAAGTAGATCAGGACGGTGCGTCCGGTGATCGGCCTAGAAGCCCGAGTTGTGGTGGCAATGGAGGACATGGCGTCAATCCTTAGGGAGCCTTGAAGTGATCGCTCGTGGCGGCTTTGTCGCCGTTGGAGAGATCGGTCAGGATGAATTCGAGATCGGTCGATGAAGAGGCTACTGAAGCCGTATCCGTGACGAGCACCCGTGCCTCCAAGGTCTGATCCGGTCCGACGGTGACGATGGCACGCCCCTGCTGATCAACCTCGCCGCCCACCACGTCGACCTTAGCATCCGTCAGCCCCCTGACCGTGAGGGCATAGCGGCGCTCGTCGAGATGCTTGTTGGCGACGCGGACCGTGAAGCCGTTGCGGATCGCGCCATCCGAGAGGCGCACGAAGAGCGGATTCCGATCGTGCATCACGCTCAGATAGATGTTCTGCCGCATGGCAAGCGATGTGATCATGATGGCACCAACCACGGCAATGAGCCCGGCATAGAAGAGGGTGCGGGGACGCACGATGCGGCGCACCTCCGGCCGGCCCTCCATGCGGGCCTGGACATTCATGTCCGTGTCGTAGGCGATCAGCCCCTGCGGACGGCCGATCTTGACCATCACATTGTCGCAGGCATCCATGCACAGGCCGCACTGGATGCAGTCGAGCTGAAGGCCCTTGCGGATATCGACGCCGGTGGGGCAGACATTGACGCATTGGTTGCAGTCGATGCAGTCACCCGCAGGCAGCCCCTGCAGCTTCAGAACCTCATTTTTCTTGACCGAACCGCGAGGCTCGCCCCGGTCGTAGCGATAGGTGACGTTCAGGGCGTACTCGTCCGTGAGTGCAGCCTGGATGCGGGGCCAGGGGCACATATAGGTGCAGACCTGTTCGCGCATGAATCCAGCGAGTGTGTAGGTCGTGAAGGTGAGGATCCCAATCCAGACATAGGCGACGACCGACGCCTGAAGCGTCGCCAGTTCATAGACGAGCGTCGGAGCATCGGCGAAGTAAAGTACCCAGGCGCCGCCGGTCCACCAGGCGATCATGAGCCAGATGAAGTGCTTCAGGCCTTTCTGGCTGGCGGTCTTGAGGGTGAGCTTCTGCTGGTCTTTGCGCATACGTTCGCGGCGATCGCCTTCGATCCAGCGCTCCACCGCATAGAACAGATCCGTCCAGACGGTCTGAGGGCAAAGATAGCCGCACCAGACCCGGCCAGCGACGGCATTCATCAGGAAGAGCGTGAGCGCGGCCAGAACCAGGAGGCCTGTTATGTAATAGACTTCCTGCGGCCAGATTTCGATGAAGAAGAAGTAGAAACGGCCGTTGGCCAGATCGACCAGGATAGCTTGGTCCGGGGCGTTAGGACCACGATCCCAGCGGATGAAGGGCAGGAAGTAATAGATGCCGAGGGTGATGGCGAGCACGACCCACTTGATCGTGCGGTAACGGCCCTTCACGGCCTGCGGATAGATCTGCTTGCGAGGAGCATAGAGCGGCGCGTCCACGTCAGAGGCCACAGCTCCAAGAGGATGGGGAAGAAGGGCGTCAGCCATCGAATCCGTCGCGATCACCAAAATATTGATGACGCTGGGATACGATGGCACCGCCAAGGCCGCCTTGATTCAAATCAAGCTGCGGCCGGAGGTTGCCCCCCGGCCGCCTGTCCATTCAGCAGTACCTGGACTTCTCAGGGGCGCTGATCTCCCCCCAGAGAATGGACGTAGAGGGTCAGGGCCTTGATGGTCGTGTCGTCGAGGCGACCGTGCCAGGTCGGCATCACGCCGCCGCGGCCATTGTGCAGCCCTTCCATGATCGTGGCCTTATCCGCGCCGAACAGCCAGATCTTGTCCGACAGGTTGGGAGCACCGAGTTCCTGCATGCCTTGACCCTTGTCGCCATGGCAGGCGGCGCAGTTGTCGGCATAGACCTTGGCGCCGGCGTTCAGGTCGGCTGTCTTGTCAGTCGGTAGGCCCGACAGGGAGCGGACGTAGTCCGCCACATGGGAGATTTCCTCCCGCTTGAGCATGCCGTCACGGCCGAAGGCCGGCATGGTGCCGGAATGGCCTTGGTCGCTGGTGGAGCGGGCGCCGTAGCGGATCGTGTGCTCGATCTGGGCAAGCGAACCGCCCCAGAGCCAATCGTCGTCGTTCAGGTTCGGGTAGCCCTTGGCACCTGCACCGCCTGCGCCGTGGCAGGGCGCGCAGTTGTCGCCGAAGGAAGCCTTGCCCTGAGCCCGCGCGAAGGCGAACATCTCGGGATCCTGCTTGATCTCGTCCAGCGAGCTCGCGGCAAGCTTTGCCGTCATGCCGGAGCGCTGTTCTTTCAAGGCCGCGAGATCCACCTCAACGGCCTCTCGCGACTGCCACCCGAGTACGCCCTTGGTGTAGGTCGACACCATGGGGATCGCCGGATAGGCGATGGCGTATAGCACGGACCAGAAGATGGTCAGGTAGAAGGTCCACAGCCACCAGCGTGGCAATGGGTTGTTGAGCTCCTGGATGTCATCCCAGGTATGGCCGGTTGTGGTGACGCCTGTGACGGCGTCCACCTGTTCATGTGTCTCATGGGCCATGGGATCAGTCCTCCTGGAGAGGCATGCGGGAGGCCGCGTCGAAACGGTCCTTCCGTGAGGGGGCGAGGGCGTAGATCAGCACTGTCAGGAAGACCCCCACGAAGTACAGGAGCCCCCAGGTCTGGGCGAATTCAGCAAAGAACTTGTATGCGGCTGGCATGATCGTCGGTCCTCAGCGCACGTTGGCCTTGTTGTCGTAGAGCTTGAAGTCGACCTGCGTGCCGAGCATCTGCAGGTAGGCAATCAGGGCGTCCGCTTCGGTGACCTTCTGCGGATTTCCGTCGAAATTGCGCGACTGAGCGTTCGGATAGCGCTGGGCGAGATCGGTCGTGTTCGGATCATCCGCGTTGGCTTGAGTGCGGATGTCGCTCTCGGCCTTCTTCAGCATGTCCTCGGAGTAGGGAACGCCGAGGGTCGCCTGAACCTTCAAATCCTGCGCGATGGCCTTTGCATCAAGCTCGTTCTGCTCGAGCCAAGGATAGCTCGGCATGATGGAACCCGGAACCACGGCGCGTGGATCCTTCAGGTGATCCCGGTGCCAGTCGTCGGAATACTTGTTCCCGAGACGGGCGAGATCCGGGCCGGTGCGCTTGGAGCCCCATTGGAACGGCCGGTCGTACATGCTCTCGGCCGCGAGCGAATAGTGGCCGTAGCGCTCGACCTCGTCACGCAGAGGACGAACCATCTGGCTGTGGCAGTTGTAGCAGCCTTCGCGCACATAGATGTTGCGTCCGGCCAGCTCGAGTGGGGTGTAGGGCCTGACGCCCTCCACCTTCTCGATGGTGCTCTTCAGGTAGAAGAGGGGCACGATCTCCACGAGACCGCCGATCGAGATGACGATCAGCACGCCGAGGACGAGGATAATCGAGTTGGTCTCGAAGATTTTATGACGGGACCAGAAAGACATGGTCGTTTCCTTTACTCCGCAGCGATCAGCGCGGGCTGTGTGGCGTGCGACAATTCCTCAGCTTCTTGCCCGGCCGAGATCGTCTTCCAGACGTTCCAGGCCATGATCAGAGAGCCGGCCACGAAGAGCGCGCCGCCGAGTGCACGGATGACATAGAAGGGATGCATCGCCTCGACCGTCTCGATGAACGAGTACTCAAGGAAGCCAAGGCCGGTATAGGCGCGCCACATAAGGCCCTGAAGGATGCCGGCGACCCACATCGACGAGATGTACAGGACGATGCCGAGGGTCGAGATCCAGAAATGCCAGGAGACGGCCTTCATGGAGTAGAGCTCCTTCTTGTTCCACAGCCACGGAACGAGGCAGTAAATCGCCCCGAAGGACACGTAGGCCACCCAACCGAGAGCGCCGGAGTGAACGTGGCCGATGGTCCAGTCGGTGTAGTGCGACAGGGAGTTCACGGCCTTCACCGACATGAGCGGGCCTTCGAAGGTCGACATGCCGTAGAAGGCGACCGACACGACCATCAGGCGGAGTACGGGATCCGTACGGAGCTTGTCCCAGGCACCCGAGAGGGTCATGAGGCCGTTGATCATGCCGCCCCAGGAGGGCATCCACAGCATGACTGAAAACACCATGCCGAGCGTCTGAGCCCAGTCGGGCAGGGCGGTGTAGTGCAGGTGGTGAGGACCTGCCCAGATGTACATGAAGATCAGCGACCAGAAGTGAATGATGGAGAGGCGGTAGGAATAGACCGGCCGCTCGGCCCGCTTCGGGATAAAGTAGTACATGATGGCCAGGAAGCCCGCGGTGAGGAAGAAGCCGACCGCATTATGGCCGTACCACCATTGCACGAGGGCATCCTGCACGCCCGACCAGACGATGTAGCTCTTGGGCGAGAAGATCGAAACCGGGATGGTCGCGTTGTTGCCCAGGTGCAGGACAGCGATGGTCAGGATAAAGGCAAGATAGAACCAGTTGGCCACATAGATGTGGGGTTCCTTGCGGCGCATGATCGTGCCGAGGAAGACCAGGAGGTATGCAACCCAGACGATTGTCAGCCACAGGTCGGCATACCACTCGGGCTCGGCATATTCCTTGCCCTGGGTGATGCCGAGCAGGTACCCCGTGCCCGCGATCACGATGAAGAAGTTGTAGCCCAGCACTACGAACCAGGGGGCGATGTCGCCGACCATGCGGGCGCGGCAGGTGCGCTGAACGACGTAAAAGGAGCTGGCGATCAGCACGTTGCCGCCGAAGGCGAAGATCACCGCCGAGGTGTGCAGCGGTCGCATCCGGCCGAAGGACAGCCACGACGTGTCGAAGTTGAGAGCCGGAAACGCCAATTGGAGGGCGATCAGGAGGCCGATGGTGAAGCCGGCGACTCCCCAGATCACGGACGCGATGGTCGCGAACTTGACCGGCCCCATATTGTAGTTCGGCTTGCCGCCAATGGTCTGCGGAGGCAATTGAGCGGGACGTTCATAGTACCGGTTCACGATCGCGAAAACGGACGCGACGCTGGCCGCTGCGAAAAGATAGGCATGGAAGGCGTATTCAGGCGTATAGGCCTTCGCCGCGATGATGATGCTGAGAAGTGCCAATCCGGCGAAGGCAAGGGCTGAGCCCGCTTCGCCGAAGGTCATTCCCTTTGAGGGTGCTACCGCTTGAGCCATAGGCTTCGACCTTTTGAGATTATCGGCAAAGCCGTGAGCTTTACCGTCAGTAGACTCCTTTAGGAGGGGGGGCGGTAGGGAGCATTGATGCAGATCAAACCGGTCATCTGCCCCAAGGCGATGATCTGCAGGGATAGATCTGACCCTACTGGCGGGAGACTGTTCTCCTTGGGCTTCCGTGCTCTATGTCTCCTGATGGGGTATTGGAACTTGAGGTCGGAGAAAGGGCGTGAAACCTGTCGTCATTGCCATCGCGATCACGGGATCGGTTCCGCGCAAGAAGGACAACCCGGCCGTGCCGATCACGCCGGCCGAGCAGATCGAATCGACGCGGCAGGCCTATGAGGTCGGTGCCACGCTCGTCCATATCCATGTGCGCAACGACGACGAGACGCCCTCTTCCGATCCCGAGCGTTTCGCAGCCGTTCAGGCCGGAATCGCCGAGCGGTGCCCTGGCATGATCGTTCAATTCTCAACCGGCGGGCGGGGGCGGGATCCGAGCCAGCGCAGCAGTGCGCTTCATCTGCGCCCGGACATGGCTTCCCTGTCCACCGGCTCCGTCAACTTCCCGACCATCGTCTACGAGAACCACACGAGCCTCGTTGAGGACATGGCCGGCAAGATGAAAGATCTCGGGATTCGGCCGGAGATCGAGATTTTCGACCTTTCCCACCTCCACGCGGCACGGCGCCTCGCCGACAAGGGGCTCATGGACGAGCAGCCGCATATCCAGTTCGTCATGGGCGTGCAGAATGCACTGCCCGCCGAGGAACGACTGCTCGATATTCTCCTGAAGGAGGCCAAACACCTTTTCCCAACCTGCACTTGGACGGCCGCGGGCATCGGCCGGCACCAAGCCAAGGTGATGGATTGGGCTCTTGCCCGTAGCGCCGATGCGGTCCGCACCGGCCTCGAAGACAACATTCGCATCACCAAGGACCGCCTTGCGGTGAGCAATGCCGAACTGGTGGAACATGCGGTGCTCGCTGTTGAGAGGCATGGGCACCGCGCCGCCACGCCCGACGAGGCGCGGATGCTCCTGGCATGCCGCCCGATCGCTGCGGCTCAGAGCATGTAGCGCAGCGTCTCGCTGGCGGATCTGAGAAGAGGCAGGAACCGCTCCTCCATCTCCTCGGCCGAGATACGCCCGGCCTGGGCGCTGAGATTGAGCGCGATGGTCACCTTGCCGTTCCTTTGAACGACCGGCACCGCGATGGAGCGAAGCCCATACTCAAGCTCCTCGTTCACCACGGCATACCCCTGGGCGCGGGTTTCTTCGAGGAGGGCCTGAAACTCGGCCTTGTCCGTAACGGTTTTGGGCGTGCGAGCTTCGAGGTGAACACGATGCAGATAGGCACCGAGCACGTCGCCCGGCTGGTGAGCCAAGATCGCGCGGCCCAGAGCGGTGCAGTAGGCGGGGAGCCGGCTTCCCACCCCGAGCCCGATCGACATGATCCGGCGCGTGGCCGAGCGGGCGATGTAGACGATGTCATCGCCATCAAGGATCGCTGCCGAGCTGGATTCTCCTGTCTCTTCGGATATCCGCTCCAAAAAAGGCTGGACTTGCATTGAGAGCGAGGCGGAGGAGAGGTAGGCATAACCGAGGCGTAGAATGCGTGGGGTCAGGCTGAAGTAGCGACCGTCGGATTCGGCATAGTTCAGCTTGGTAAGGGTCAAGAGATAGCGCCGGGCAGCCGCGCGGGTCATGCCGGTCAGCTTGGCGACATCGGACAGGGTGAGCCGCGGCCGGGCGGCATCGAAGGCCTCGATCACGAGCAGTCCCTTCTCGAGACTTGCAACGAAATCCCGGTCCGCACCAGCCTGAACATCAATCGAAAAGTCCTGCATTCACTCTCCAAATGCGGCGGCTGGACTTTGGTAGCCTTGACAGCCTGTCTTAGGATCGTACTACATGTGCGATATGATATTCAATGTTCGCATGGCGCACACAACCTTGAACTTTTGGGTGAGGTTCCAATCCCTGATAGGGTTGAACCGTGTTGTGCTGAAGGGTTGTGTACAGACTGGCTTCGCTACGCGTCGGCTCGTTGCATGAGGTGAGAAATGGCATTCGCACGCGTCAACGGCATCGTTCTTCACTACCAAGTGTTCGGACCGTCCCATGGACCGGCTCTCGCCTTCATCAATTCTCTCGGAAGTGACCTGCGGATCTGGCAGGAGGTCGTTCCGGCTTTCACGGATCGGTTCAGGGTCGTTCTCTACGATAAGCGAGGACACGGTCTCTCCGATGCGCCGCCGGCGCCTTACACCATCGACGATCACACGAACGATCTCCTCGCGCTCCTCGACCACCTTCAAATCGCTAAGGCATCTCTCGTCGGGCTCTCCGTCGGGGGTATGATCGCACAGCGCATGGCCGTGCGGGTGCCCGACAGGGTGCAGTCCATCGCCCTCTGCTGCACGGCGGCCAAGATCGGCACAGCCGAACTCTGGGCCGACCGGATCGGCGCCGTCGAAGCGGGCGGTATCGAGCCGATTGCCCACGCCGTCCTCCAGCGTTGGTTCACCCCATTGTTCCACGAGACACGGGCGGATGACATCGCCGGGTGGCACAACATGCTGGTCCGCACCCCGGCCCACGGCTATGCGGGCACCTGCGCGGCAATCCGCGATGCGGATCTGAGGTCGGATGCTGGACGGATTGCAGTGCCGACGCTGTGCGTGGCAGGGGATCAGGACGGTTCGACGCCGGCAGACGTCGTCAAAGGAACCGCCGATCTGATTTCCGACGCGCGGTTCGCCCTCATCAAGGGGGCGGGACACATTCCCTGCGTCGAGAAGCCTGCTGAACTCTCAAGGCTCATCAAACAGCATCTTCAGGAGGCCGGACTTGTCTGAGAAGAACGAGAGCGAGCGCTACAAGGCCGGCATGGCCGTTCGCCGCCAGGTGCTGGGCGATGCCCATGTGAATCGGGCGACGGCCCAGATGACGGACTTCGACTCCGACTTCCAAACCTTCATCACCGAGGGGGCTTGGGGCTCGGTCTGGTCGCGGCCGCACTTCACCAAGCGGGAGCGCTCCATTGTGACCATCGCGCTCCTGGCCGCTCTCGGGCAGGACGATGAAGTTGCGATGCATGTCCGCGCCACGCGCAATACGGGCGCGACGAAGGACGACATCAAAGAGGCATTGATGCACGTAGCCGTCTATGCGGGCGTGCCCGCGGCCAACCACGCCATCAAAATTGTCAAGAAAACCTACGCGGAAATGGAATCAGATTCCGATCACCGGGAATAACGGGTCGGGTCGGTGGCGTTGTGCCTTGCTGGCGCAGCATGGGAGAGCCAGGAATGTCGGATCAGGGATCATTCTATCAGCGCGATCGGAGCTGGCATCCGGCCGCGTTCACGCCTCAGTACAAGACGTCGGTGCTGCGCTCGCCGCAATACCCCCTGCTGTCGCTGGACAACACCATCTCGGAAATGACTGGGCCGCGGTTCGGGCACAACAAAATTGGGCCGCTCGATAACGACCTCATCCGCAACTTCGCGAAGACGGGTGACCCCATCGGGCAGCGCATCATCGTCTATGGCCGCGTGCTGGACGAAAATGCCCGCCCGGTTCCAGGCGCATTGGTGGAGTTCTGGCAAGCCAATGCCGGAGGGCGCTACCGTCACAAGAAGGAAACCTATCTGGCCGCCATCGATCCGAATTTCGGCGGCTGCGGGCGTGCCATCACTGATGAGGAAGGTCGCTATTGGTTCCGGACCATCAAGCCCGGTGCCTATCCCTGGCCGAACGGGGTCAATGACTGGCGCCCGGCGCATATCCACTTCTCGATCTTCGGCCATGCCTTCGCCCAACGTCTCATCACACAGATGTATTTCGAAGGCGATCCGATGATCTGGCAGTGCCCGATCGTCTCGACCATTCCCGACAAGGCAGGCATTGAACAGCTCATCGCCGCGCTCGACCGCAATACGACACTGCCCATGGACTCGCTTGCCTACAAGTTCGACATCGTACTGCGCGGACGCCGCTCGACCATGTTCGAGAACCGGATGGAGGGGAACTGATGGTTCAAAAGCTCACGACGCTGAGGGAATCCCCTTCGCAGACCGCAGGTCCCTACATCCATATCGGCGCCACCCCGAACTGGGTCGAGATCACAGGCGTCTGGGAGGAGGACCTTGGGCTCATGATCGTCGGCCCGGACACGAAGGGTGAACGGGTCATCATCAAGGGACGTGTGTTCGACGGCAGCGGAACGCCGCTCAAGGACGCCCTGATCGAAATCTGGCAGGCGGATACCGATGGGCTCTACAACAGCCCGGAGGAGAGGCGCGGCAAGGCTGATCCCAATTTCGTCGGATGGGGGCGGCAGCCGACGGACGGCGTCACGGGCGAATACCGCTTCGAGACGATCAAGCCCGGTCTTGTACCTTACAAGGACGGGCGCCCGATGGCGCCGCATATCACCTTCTGGATCGTCGCTCGCGGCATCAACATCGGCCTGCACACCCGGATGTATTTCAGCGACGAGGAGGCGGCGAACGCGCAATGCCCGGTTCTCGCCCGCATCGAGCACAAGCATCGGGTACAGACCCTGATCGCCACCCGCAGCGAGGAGAACGGGCTGCCGACCTACACCTTCGACATCCACCTGCAGGGTGAGAAGGAAACCGTGTTCTTCGACATCTGACCATCGATCCCGAAAGCTCATCATGGCCAAATTTCAGAGCCTCCGCGAGGCTGTTACTGAGAACCTGCGCGACGGTGATACCGTCGCGTTCGAGGGTTTCACCCATCTCATTCCTCATGCCGCCGCCCATGAGGTGATCCGACAGGGGATCAAGGATCTCACCCTGATCCGCATGACCCCCGACATCATCTATGACCAGATGATCGGCATGGGCTTGGCCAAGAAGGTGATCTTCTCCTACGCGGGAAATCCGGGTGTCGGCCTCCTGCGCCGGATGCGTGATGCCATCGAGAACAGCTGGCCCCGCGCCATCGGAACCGAGGAGCATAGCCACGCAGCTATGGCTAACGCCTATGAGGCGGGCGCAGCAGGGCTGCCCTGCGCCGTCTTCCGCGGCTATCGCGGGGCGGGCCTGAAGGAGGTCAATCCCTCGATCAAGAGCATCACTTGTCCGTTCACCGGCGAAGAACTCGCGGTGGTGCCGGCCCATCGGCCCGATGTCGCAATCATTCACGCCCAGAAGGCCAACCGGCGCGGCGACGTGCTGATTGAGGGCATCATCGGCGTGCAGAAGGAAGCCGTGCTGGCCTCCAAGCGTTCGGTGGTTACGGTCGAGGAGATCGTGGAAGATTTCGACGACCTCCACCCGAACCTCTGCGTGCTGCCGCACTGGACCGTATCGTCCATTGCTCATGTTCCAGGCGGCGCCCATCCATCCTACACGCACGGCTATTACGACCGCGACAACGCGGCCTACCTCGAGTGGGACAAGATCTCCGCCGACCGTGACCTCTTTACGGCTTGGATGAAGGAGAACGTGCTGGAAGTTGGGCCCGAGGCCTTCGCGAACCGGGTGAAGGGATTGTAATAATGACGAACCTCTCCGGCTTCACCCCCAACGAGATGATGACGATTGCTGCGGCGCGCGCCCTGTCGAACGACGACGTGTGCTTCGTCGGCATCGGCGCTCCGTCGGCCGCCTGCAACGTGGCGCGGCTCACCCATGCGCCGGACATCACCCTGATCTATGAAAGCGGTACTATAGGCACAGCGCCCAACGTGCTGCCGCTCTCCATCGGCGACGGCGAACTCTGCGAAACGGCGATCACCACCGTGTCTGTGCCCGAGATGTTCCGGTACTGGCTCCAGGGTGGGCGCATTTCCATCGGCTTCCTGGGAGCCGCCCAGCTCGACCGCTTCGGCAACATCAACACCACGGTCATCGGCGACTATCATAAGCCGAAGGTGCGCCTGCCCGGTGGCGGTGGGGCCCCTGAGATCGCCACCTCCTGCAAAGAGGTCTTCATCACCATGAAGCAGACGACCCGCGGGATGGTCGACAAGATCGAGTTCTACACCTCCTTCGGCCATGGCGAGGGTGGCAATCATCGCGAGCGCCTGGGCATCACCACGAAAGGGCCGACGCTCCTGATCACGGATCTAGCCATCTGGAAGCCGGACCCGGAGACGAAGGAGTTCACGGTCGCGTCGATGCATCGCGGCGTGACCCGCGATATCGTCCAGGAGACCTGCGGCTGGAAGGTGCGCTTCTCCGAGCGCCTTGAGGAGACACCTCCACCCTCCGAACTCGAACTCACCACCTTGCGCGAGCTTCAGGCCAGAACCGAGCGGGCGCATGGGCGCAAGAAGGGAGCTTAAGATGCGTGAAGCCTATATCTGCGCCTATGTGCGCACGCCGATCGGTCGTTATGGTGGTGCCCTGTCGAGCGTGCGGGCCGACGACCTCGCCGCGGTGCCCCTGAAGGCACTGCTGGAGCGCCATCCGAAACTCGACTTCGAGGCGGTCGACGATGTGATTTATGGCTGCGCCAACCAAGCTGGCGAGGACAACCGCAACGTGGCCCGCATGGCGGTGCTGCTCGCGGGGCTTCCTGGCTCCATCGGCGGCACGACCATGAACCGTCTCTGCGGCTCGGGCATGGATGCCGTCATTGCCGCGGCCCGCGCGATCAAGGCGGGTGAGGCCGAAATCATGATCGCCGGCGGCGTCGAATCCATGTCGCGGGCGCCATTCGTGATGCCCAAGGCGGATACGGCTTTCTCCCGTAATGCCGAGATTTTCGACACCACCATCGGCTGGCGCTTCGTTAATCCGCTTATGAAGCAGCAATACGGCATCGATTCCATGCCGGAGACCGGCGAGAACGTGGCGGCGGATTTCGGCATCTCGCGCGAGGATCAGGATGCGTTCGCCCTGCGCTCGCAAAAGAAGGCTGCAGCGGCCCAGACCAATGGACGCCTGGCGCAGGAGATCGTGCCGGTCACAATCCCAAGGCGGAAAGGCGACCCGGTTGTGATCGACAAGGACGAGCATCCCCGCGGCGACACCACCCTGGAGCAGTTGGCGAAACTCCCCACTCCGTTCCGCAAGGAAGGATCGGTGACGGCCGGCAATGCCTCCGGAGTCAATGACGGTGCGGCAGCCCTGATCGTCGCCTCCGAGGAGGCGGTGAGGAAGTTCGGTCTTGAGCCGATTGCCCGCGTGGTCGGCGGAGCGACGGCCGGTGTGCCGCCGCGGATCATGGGCATCGGACCGGCACCGTCCACGAAGAAACTCTGCGCCCGCCTGGGCCTCAAGCCGACGGACTTCGACGTGGTTGAGCTGAACGAAGCTTTCGCCAGCCAAGGCCTTGCGGTTCTTCGCGAACTTGGCATCCCGGAGGACGCCGAGCATGTGAACCCGAACGGCGGCGCCATAGCCCTAGGACATCCGCTCGGCATGTCGGGCGCCCGCATCACCGGCACGGCCGCGCTCGAACTGAAGCTCAGAGGCAAGAAGCGCGCTCTGGCCACCATGTGCGTTGGCGTAGGGCAGGGCATTTCCATCGCCCTCGAGGCTGTTTAAGCTTCCACATCATGATGGCAACGACGCTCCCATACCCCTTGCTGCAGGCTCTCGTCGGTGACGAGGAGGTGGGGGCGTTGTTTTCTAATGAGGCCGAGCTCTCGGCGATGCTGCGCGTCGAGTCTGCTCTTGCTCAGGCCGAGGCGCAGGCCGGATTGATCAGCGATGAAGCGGCAAGGCGAATTGCAGAAGTCTGCGGCTCCTTTCAAGCCGATTGGCCTGCGTTGGCTGCAGGTCTGGCACAGGACGGAGTGATTGTTCCGGCCTTCGTCAGGCAGCTTCGAGCCGCTGTCGGCGAGACTCACGCCAAGGCCGTGCACCTGGGAGCGACGAGCCAGGATATCATCGACACGGCTCTCATGCTCCGATTTAAACGGGTGATCGAGATCTTCGGGCTTCGGCTCGATGTGTTGATTCATTCCCTTCGGGGGCTGAAGGATCGTGATGGTGCGACCTTCCTGATGGCGCATACCCGTATGCAGCAGGCACTTCCGTTTACCGCCGCCGACAAGCTCGAAACTTGGCTCCATCCGCTGGAACGGCACCGGGATGCCCTTGAGGCGCTTGCGCTACGGTTTCTGGCGATTCAACTCGGCGGGCCTGTCGGCACCCGCGCTGAGTTGAAGGGACATGGCGATGCCGTTGCAGACGTAATGGCTGAGATCCTCGATCTACGCTCGGCGCCATCCTGGCACTCTCAACGCGATCGGATCGGCGAATTCGCGTCCCTCATCTCACTCCTGTCCGGAACCCTGGGGAAGATCGGACAGGACATTGCCTTGATGGCGCAAAATGAGGTGGGCGAGGTGCGTCTCGCAACGGGCGGCGGCTCCTCGGCGATGCCGCACAAGTCCAATCCCGTTCTGGCAGAGGTACTCGTGACCCTGGCCCGATTCAATGCAGGCCTTCTCGGCACCCTGCATCAGGCTCTCGTCCATGAGAACGAGCGGTCCGGCGCCTCCTGGACTCTCGAATGGATGGTTCTGCCGCAGATGGTTGTTACGGCGGCCGCAGGCTTGAGAAACGCCCAAGCAGTGGTCCGCTCAATGAGCTTCTCCGCCTCGAAGGCCAAGAACTGACGGCCTTCAAGCATCGCCCACGATAGCGATAATCCGACCTGAACCGCCGCAATCCAGACAGGACTTCTCACCCTGGCGACCGGATCCGCTGCAGCTCGGGCAGATGTTTTCTCCCGTCTGCTTCGTGCCCGGCGCATCCTCATCCCCGGGGTTCTTTCGATCTGTATCGGACATGGGCACCTCCTCGCGGAGGTAACGTCATTTGGCTCCGGGGGTTTCTACCGGGTAGGCGCCTCAGCCGTCGTGTTCTGCTGCATTGACCGGAACGCCAAAGGCGAAACGCCTGTCTGCCGTTTGAAGAAGCGCGTGAAATAAGCAGGGTCCTCGAAGCCGAGTGCAAGTGCGATCTCCTTAGCAGTCAAGGTCGTGAAGGTGAGGTAGCGCTTGGCCTCAAGGATAAGCCGCTGGTGAATCATGCCCAGCGCCGTGTCACCGAAATGCTCGCGGCAGATCCTGTTGAGGTGAGGCGGGGTCAGGCCCAGCCTGATGGCATAAACCTCCACGCGCTGATGGCTGCGGTAGTTCTTCTCAATGAGTTCGCGGAAACGCCAAGCATGTCCACGAGCCCTCTGACCCGGCCCATAAAGGGTACCCTGACCTGAACCTTGGATCCGATGCAAGGCGATAAGAATGAGCAGTAGTCGTGCCTCGATCGCTTCCAGGCGTCCAGAGGCTCGACCTGCAAATTCCGCCGCGAGAGATGCCATATCGGCTGCCAAGGCTTGCGCAAGGTGCTCATGTTCGTGAAGACGGATCAGTTGCACCGACCGAAAGATGTCCCGGACGCCGCTCATGTCGGCGAGGATCTGCGATAGGCGGCTTTCGAAGAGTGTCACAACCGTGCCGCTGACGTCGGGCGAGAACGCATAGCCATGCACAGCCATCGGCGGCAGGGTGATGGCGAAGGGGCCGCTGAGTTCGGTGCTCCGACCGTCGATGAGGATCTCGGCCATGCCGCCTGTGAGATGAAGGATCTGGAATAGCTGCTCGTGCCGGTGAGGCTGAATCCTGTAATTGTGCAAGTGACTGCGGGTCTGAATCGCCTCGCAATGGACCCACTCGGCACTAGGATCGTCACCAGGTTCTCCATAGAGAGCATAGCTTGGAATGGTGCCGCTGGCCACGAACGTTCGCTCCGTCAAGTTCCGCCGTATGTTCGAAATGTCCAACCCTATGCGTGCTTTGTCTATTGGCCAATGGACTGTAGAGGTTCATCCTGAACTAACAGAAATGGATGTTTCAGTGACCCGCAGGGGAGATTGCCATGCGTACGAAGGTTGCCATTATCGGCTCGGGCCCGGCCGGGCTCCTGCTGGGAAGGCTTCTGGAGAATGCCGGGATCGAAACTGTCATCCTAGAGCGCCGCAGTCAGGAATATGTCCTGGGTCGCATCCGGGCCGGCGTTCTGGAACAGGGCACGGTCGAACTCCTGGATAGGGCAGGGGTCGGCGACAAGCTGCATGCGGAAGGTCTCGTCCACGACGGCGTCGAGTTCTGCTTCGATGGCAACCGGCACCGCTTCAACTTCCGGGAACTGATCGGCCGCACGGTCACCGTCTACGGACAGACAGAGGTCACCCGCGACCTTATGCAGGCCCGTGATAGCTCGGGCCTGACGACCATCTATGAAGCGGAGAACGTCTCTCTGCATGCCTTCGATGGAGACGCGCCGAAGCTACGGTACGTCAAGGATGGTGTCGAGCATCAGCTTGCCTGCGATTTCATTGCTGGCTGTGATGGATACCATGGGGTCTCCCGCGCCAGTGTTCCTCAGGACGCGCTGCGAACGTTTGAACGAGTCTATCCCTTTGGCTGGCTCGGGATTCTCGTCGACAGGCCGCCAGTTGCCGATGAACTGATCTATGCCCATCACGAGCGCGGCTTTGCCCTCTGCTCCATGAGGTCCCCCTCCCGCAGCCGCTACTACATTCAGGTACCGTCCAGCGACAGGGTCGAGGAATGGTCGGACCAGCGCTTCTTTGACGAACTGCGACGGCGCGTTAACGAAGAAACGGCCGATAAGCTCCTGACAGGTCCGTCAATCGAAAAATCCATTGCACCTTTGAGAAGCTTCGTGGCCGAGCCCTTGCGTTTCGGCCGCCTTTTCCTTGCAGGGGACGCAGCTCATATCGTGCCGCCGACGGGAGCCAAAGGCTTGAACCTCGCCGCCAGTGATGTTGCCGCTTTAGCCGAGGCCCTGATCGAGGTCTACACTGAGCGATCCTCAGCCGGAATCGATAGCTATTCCGCCCGTGTGCTGTCACGGATTTGGAAGGCTGAACGGTTCTCCTGGTGGATGACATCCATTCTCCACACCTTTCCGGATACGGATGCCTTTGGCAGGCGCATTCAAAGAGCGGAGTTCGAGTACCTCAGAAGCTCCACGGCTGCGTCACGCTCGCTGGCCGAGAACTACACTGGGCTGCCCCTCTGAGCCCGCTTGACTAGTGGGTCGTCGCTCATCAGTCGGCCTAAAAATCTTTGTGTATTTCTTCCTGATGTTTGAATGCCGCTCTCTTTAGAAACAGCACTGAGTTGGCGGTTGGACCGTTTAAGGGTATGCGGCCAGATCGCTAGAATATAGAACCCTTCTAATTTAAATTTAGAATGTGTATAAATTTGATATCTCAAGTTATAATAATTAAAAACTAAAGTATTTGACTCATATTAACTGTCACTGCTAGGCGGAAACTATCGTTGTGTAATGAAGGTTTCCACTGTGAAGCTCCCTTTTGTGCTCCTTGCATCCACTGCCCTTGCATTTATCCCAGAAAAGACGCTCGCTCAGACCAGTGAGCAGCGGGTCATCCAGCTCGAGGAGGTGACTGTCGAGGGAAAGAGAGAAGGTGAGGGCGGCCCGATCACGGCCAGCGGCTATGTCGCCACGTCATCGCGCAGCGCAACAAAAACCGACACACCGCTTCTTGAGACGCCGCAATCCATCTCAACCGTCACCCAGCAGCAGATCGAGGATCGCAAGCCGCAGACACTGTTGGATGCTGTCTCCTATACGCCAGGAACGCGGGTTGGAAATTACGGGTTCGACCCGCGATATGATGCGTTTTCCATTCGCGGCGTCGATGTCACCTACACCGGCGTGTTCCGCGATGGTCTGCGCCAAGTCAACAGCCCTAACGGCCTGTTTCGTCTCGAGCCCTACGGCCTTGAGGGGATTACGATCCTGAGAGGTCCTGCCGCCTCAATCTATGGGGCAAGCAGTACGGGCGGAATTGTGGATCTGATCTCGAAGCGTCCCACCTTCCTGCCGTTCCGGGAGGTCGAAATTCAGACCGGATCATATGATCGCCTGCAGGGCAGCTTCGATCTCTCCGGCCCGGTCGCATCCGACAATACTCTCCTGTACCGGCTGACAGGTCTCGTCCGGCATGCTGGAACCGAAATCGCTGCCGTTCCCGATGATCGCGTCTTCATTGCCCCAGCCTTCACTTGGCGACCGAGCGACGCAACGACCCTGACTATCCTCGGCGAGTACATGGACTCGAACACGGGCGGTACTGCAGCCTACATTAACAACTATGCGACGGATGCGTCCGGCAATCCTACCAGCCTCTCGATCGGAGCGACCAGGGTTTACGCTGGCGACCGTCGCTACAACGACTTCCGGCAGCAGCAAGGTCGGATTGGTTACGAGTTCGAGCATCGCTTCAGCGACATGTTCACTCTGCGCCAGCGCACACGTTTCTCGGCACTCGGCACAAATCAGGAATACGTCTATGGAGGCTCGGGACTGACCCGCGAGAACAACTGGGGCATCGTCAGTGATACCCATCTCGAAAGCCACCTGAGGACCGGAGAGATCGATCATACGATCCTGACTGGCTTGGACATCAGCCGCCTAAGCTATATCTCCAAGCAGGGTTTCGATGCCACCATTCCGATTGGAGTGGACCCGGCTCTCTCCTATCGGGAAGAGCAAACACAGACCCTAACCGGGATCTACATCCAGGATCAGCTCAAGTGGCGGAAGTGGCGCCTGACCCTCGGCGGTCGTCACGATTGGCTGACGAGCGAGTATGACACTGCCGGATTTGAGTATGACCGGAGCGATGCGAAATTCACCGGCCGAGCCGCCCTCGGCTATGTGACGGACTTCGGCCTTGCTCCCTATGTGAGCTATGGAACCTCATTCACGCCCAATCCCGGCACCGTCCTCAACGGCGGCGTCGCCGAGCCGACAACTGGCGAACAGATTGAAGCCGGCGTGAAGTATGACATCCCTGGCATGAACGCATCCCTTCGCGCTGCGATCTTCGATCTTCGCCAAGATAATGCAGTGATCTATCAGGTCGTTGACGCAACCAACCAGCAGGTTCAGCTCGATCTGCGCTCCCGGGGATTCGAACTTGAAGGCGTCGCCACTCTGGCTGAAGGTCTGAGCGTCCAAGCCTCATACTCCTATACGGACGCACGCATCCTGAGGCTCACTCCTGAAACGGAGGGAAATCAGCTGACGAGCGTGCCCTATCACATGGCTTCGCTCTGGCTTGATTATACGGTTCAGGACGGGTCAGCGAGGGGGCTCGGTATCGCTGGTGGCATCCGCTACGTCGGCGAGAGCTTTGGCGACAATCTCAATCGTCCTGTGATCGAAAATGATGCCCGTGCCTATCTCGACGCGGCCATCCGCTACGATCTGGAGAACATCAATCCCAGCCTCAAGGGGCTGCGGTTCCAGGTGAACGCCACCAACCTCCTCGATGAGGATGGGCAGGTCTGCACGTCGAACTACTGCTATTTCGACGAAGGCCGCAAGTTCATCGCGAGCTTGCGTTACCGGTGGTGAGCAGAGTCATGTCTCAGAACGCCAGAGGGCGAGGTCTCGCATCACC
This sequence comes from Microvirga lupini, assembly GCF_014191055.1. Lineage (GTDB taxonomy): Bacteria > Pseudomonadota > Alphaproteobacteria > Rhizobiales > Beijerinckiaceae > Microvirga > Microvirga lupini_A. The sequence continues at coordinate 799,233 of NZ_JACHWB010000003.1, read as the reverse complement.
CGCAGCAATCGTCTTGGCTGTCGGTGGGCTGTATGTCGGGCAGAGCATCATCAGCGGAGTGACGTTCACCGCGCTCCCGAGTGTTCTTCGTGAGCAAGGAGTATCTCTCGACGACATCGGCATGACCTATCTTGCGGTCCTGCCCTGGGTTCTGAAGTTTTCGTGGGCACCCGCGCTTGAGCGCTTTCGCCTGCCGGAAAACGGCCCAAGCCGTTCGCGGTCGATTGTGCTGATTGGCGGGCTGATCTCCGCATCCGGTCTCGTCCTGGCCGGCCTGATCAGCCCGACGAATATCTGGCCGATCATGGCAACCTTCATGGTGATTGCCTTCGCGGCTTCGACCGTCGACATCGCCTGTGACGGTCATGCCGTCGAGAGCCTCCATCAGCGGCACCACGGTTGGGCTAACTCCGCGCAAGTTGGAGGAGCCTATCTTGGTGCGGCAATCGGATCGGGATTGTTCCTCCTGCTCGTTGCACAGGTGGAGTGGGCCTGGGCGATGATCTCCATGGCTGTGCTCCTCAGCTTGCTCGGCTTGCCATTCCTGCTGTCACCTTCTTCGAAGCCAGAAGCTGCGCGTCTGCAACGACCATCAGTTACGAACGCCCTCAGGCGTGTCGAGATGCGCAAGGGCCTCGTTCTTGCCGCCTTTTATGCTGCATCGCAGAAATGGGGGCTCTTCATGCTCGGACCCTTTCTTATCGATGCAGGTGTCGATCTGGGGTCGCTTGGAACGATCAATGGAGCAGGCGGCATGATCGTCGGTTTCGGTTGCGCGATTGCGGGAGGTGCCTGTGTCAGAGCGTGGGGCTCACGGGGGATCATGATCCTGGCGCTCATCTTGCAGACAGTTGCTTTGTCAGGTCTCGGATTGGCGGCATGGACGGGCAATACGACGCAATCGCTCCTGATCCCACTGGCCCTGGCAAGTTCATCCGGGATCATGGCAATTGGCTTCGTTGGGCTCTACGCTAGGTTTATGGAGCTCTCCGATCCACGCCAAGGGGGCGTCGACTTTACGCTCTTTCAATGTACGGACGCTCTCGTCAGCATGATAGGCGGCGTCGGATCGGGATGGATCGCACAGCATTTCGGCTATGGTGCCTGTTTCGGAGCCGCAGCAGCCTTTACGGCATTGACTCTTCCCGTCGTTGTCTTGCTAGGCCAGCGACCTCCTTCTCTCTCTGAGGAAAATGGGATCAGCCACTCTTCAGGGGCAGTGGCGCGACAGCTATGATTCCTTCGCTTGCACCATGCTTCACCGGAATTTTCGTTCACTACAAGGATGCCTTGGCTCTTCCGGGAGAGCATAGCTCCGTCATCTCTGGCCGCGACCTGCTCGACCAAAGCATCTCAGAAAACCTTCTCGCTCGATTTGCGGAGGTTCACGTGGGAGGTGACCGTCGGGCAATCGTGTCCATGTGGACACAATGGCATTTTGGGGCTCTCATCATCCCAACGACCGCAGCTATGCTATTGCTGGGTCGCGGTCTACAAGTGGAACTGGACCGGATCAGCCTTGCCGTAGACGAAAAAGGGAAGACCGCAGCCATCGTTCTCCCCAATGCGGAACCCTCAGAAATCCTTGACTCCGATGGCTGCTTCTCAAGTCTCTTTCAGAGCCATGTTGAACCTCTGATCCGGAACTTCGCCGGGCTGTTCAGAGTGTCGCCCCGCCTTTTATGGAACAATGCAGCCGACATCTTCGAGTGGGCCCTCGACCAGGCGGAGGCGATTGGCATTACCCGCTCTGACGCCCTGCAGGAGGGGCGTTCACTGTTGTCCAATCGCCTGGATAGAAATGGTCAGGCCAATCCCATGTACGGTCTGGTGCGGTACCTGCCGCAGGATAATGACACAGTCCGGCAACGAAAACTCTGCTGCCTTCGCTACCTTCTGCCAGGAGTTGCATGTTGCGGGAGCATATGCCCTTCGCCGCCGGATTAAGCCATTCTAAGTTCATCAAGATTAGGCTAGGATTATAAATAGGAGATCAGAACAATCAGGGGCCTTTCATGACCGGGTACGGGGATACCTACTACGCTCGAACCCTGACGGATACGTCACAGCGCTCATCCCTCAATGGAACGGTGAATGCTGATGTGGTCGTTGTGGGGGGAGGGCTCGCAGGGCTCACAGCTGCTCTCGAGTTGTCGCGATCCGGTCGCTCTGTTGTAGTGCTGGAGGCTGAGCGGGTCGGCTGGGGAGCGTCCGGTCGCAATGGCGGGTTCGTCGGTCCCGGCTATGCAACGAGCCTTGCTAACATCACTCGCATGGTGGGTGCCGAAAGGGCTCAGTCCTTATACCGTCTTTCGATGGAAGGTGCCCGTATCGTCGAGGAGAACATCAACAGTCTTGCCATGACCGACAATCCGCGGGTCTACGGCAAGATAAGTGTGCTTCGATATGACGATCCGGATGGCCTCAGGCGGCAGTGCGAGACAATGCAGAGGGAGTTCGGCTATCGCCTCGAAGTGATGCAGACCGATGCCGTGCGAACTGTTCTCCAATCTACGAAGTATTATCAGGCGGTTTATGACCCTGCGAGCTTTCACTTCCACCCCCTCAACTACGCACGCTCACTCGCACAGGCTATCGAAGCCCAAGGTGGGCAGATATTCGAGAAGTCCCGCGTCCTAGGATGCGATCTGGATCGGCCAGGGAAGATCGTCAGAACTGCCCAAGGTGAGGTCAGGGCGCAAGACGTGATCTTGGCAGGGGGAGGGTACACAGATGGCTTGTTGCCTCGCCTGCGCCGCAGCATCTTGCCGATCGCGACCTATGTGCTCTTGACGGAGGCGGCACCTGAGAGGATCGCGGAGGCGGTACGCACGCCTATGGCGATCAGCGACAATCGTCGTGCGGGGGACTATTACCGCCTTGTCGACGAAGGAAGGCGCCTGCTCTGGGGCGGGCGTATCACAACACGGACAACGGAACCGCGCCGTCTTGCGGAGATGATGCAAAGGACGATGGTCGCCACCTATCCGCAGCTCAAAGATGTGCGTGTGGAAACGGCATGGTCGGGCCTCATGGCTTATGCACGCCATTTGATGCCTCTTATCGGACAGCTCCAACCGGGGGTTTGGTATGTGTTCGGTTTCGGCGGGCGTGGCATGAACACGACGGCTATCGGAGGGCGCGTGATCGCAGAGGGAATCCTCGGATCGAGTGACCGTTACCGTCTCTACGAACCTTTTGGTCTCACATGGAGTGGTGGTCCATTTGGCATTGCCGCAGCACAGCTCACTTACTGGACCTACCAAGCCATGGATTTTGCCAAGGAGCATCGCGCGGCACGCGCTTCCTGACGCAGAGTGTCGCCCGCAAGCTCTGCATTCTGGGCACCTCGATCAGAGGTCCCTTGAATGGTTCAATCGTGCCCGAGGCGCATACGACGCTCCAGGAATCGGCTGTAGGAGCCCATTCCATAGGAGAAGACCAGGAACACGACAGCTGCGAAGACGTAGCCTTCCAGCACGGCGATGCCTACCCAGTTCGGATCCGTCATCGCCGTACGCACGGTGGAGAGGAAATCGAGAAGTCCGATGATCGTAACCAGGGTCGTATCCTGGAAGAAGCCGATGGAAATGTTCACCAGCGGCGGGATTGCGATCTTCAGCGCCTGAGGCAGAACAACGAGGCGCATGGACTGCCAGTAATGCAACCCCATGGCACTGGCCGCTTCGTGCTGTCCTCGCGGGATCGCCTGCAGTCCTCCGCGGACAGCTTCTGCGATATAGGCGGCTGCGAAGATGATGATTGCGATTTGCGCGCGCAGCAGCTTGTCGACCGTGATCCCGCTAGGCATGAAGAGCGGCAGCATGACCGAGGCCATGAACAGGATGCTGATGAGCGGCACGCCTCGGATCACCTCGATGAAGACGATGGCGATCACCCGGATGGCAGGAAGCTTCGAAGAGCGGGCCAATGCCAGCACGACCCCCAGGGGAAAGCCGAGTGCCAGCCCGACGGCCGAGAGAAGGAACGAAAGCGGCAGGCCGCTCCATTGCGTCGTAGGCACATAAGAGAGGCCGAGGACACCGCCCCCGATCAGCACTCCCGTGGCCACAATCGTGATGGCCCAGAGCATGAGGAGTTTTCGATTCCAAAAGCGCGGGATCATCGTAACGGCGATCGCGCCCAGGAACAGGACCATGGCGAGTGCAACGCGCCAATGCTCATCGTAAGGATAGACCCCAAAGACCATGAAGCGAAGTTTGGCTTCGTAATAGGGCCAGCACGCACCTTGCCCCACCTTACAGGCCTGCGCGCCTCCCTCGGTGACCGCACGGGTCACGAGCCAGCCATAGGCACCCTTGACTCCAAGCCACATGATCCACAAGCAGACCAGGGTGATCACCGCGTTGAGCGGAGTCCCGATGAGGGGCTTGAGGGTGCGATGAAGCAGGCGGCGACCCACATCCGGGTCGCGCCGGACCGGCATCTTCAGTTGGGCTTCGGCTATGTCGGTTGCTGTCGTCATGTCCTAGCGCTCCTTCAGAGCAACGCGACTGTTGTACCAGTTCATGAACAGCGAGATCGCAATCGACAGCCCAAGATAGACAAGCATGAAGATTGCGATGCCTTCGATCGCCTGCCCCGTCTGGTTCATGGTGGTGTTTGAAACCATTACGAGATCCGGGTATCCAATTGCGATCGCGAGCGACGAGTTCTTGAAGAGGCTCAAATAGCTGCTTGTGAGCGGAGGGATGATGACCCGCAATGCTTGGGGAAGAACGACGAGCCGCATGGCCTGCCCGTCTCTCAGACCCAGGGCCCGCGATGCTTCCCACTGGCCCTTGCGAACCGACAGAATGCCGCTTCGCACGATCTCGGCAATGCCGGCAGAGGCGGAGAGGGCGAGGCCGACGAGCAGAGCTGTGAATTCCGGAGTGAGTTGTGAGCCGCCGGTCAGGCGGAAACGTCCCTTTTCGGGAAGACTGACTGTGAAATCTGGCTGGAGAATCAAAATCGCGAGGGCTGGCGGGATCAGGAGAGCAAGGCCGATCAAGGGCCAGGAGGTCCGCTCCTTGCCGGTTGTGATGCGCTCAGCTGTCATGCGGCGGCGAATGGCAAATGCCAGAACTGCTCCGAGAACCAGCGCGCCGATGATGATCGTATAATCACTGGTCCAGACAAGGGATGGAACCGTCAATCCACTGTTGCTCAGGAACACATGGGGTAGCACTTCCCACGCTTCCCTGACGGCCGGCAGGCCGGTGACGATCAGAGCATACCATAGGAAGAGATAGAGCAGGAGAGGGACGTTCCGCAGTGCCTCCACGTAGAGGAAGGCGAGAAGAGCGAGCAAGGGATTGCGCGACAGGCGCGCGATGCCGACGACAAGACCGAGAACGGTCGCAAGCACGACACCCCAGGCCGAAACCCAGACAGTGTTGGCGATACCGGCCAGGATGGCCCGGCCGTAGGTATAAGTCGGCTTATAGTCGATCAGGCTCTGGCTGATGACGAATCCGGCCTCGCGGCTCAAGTATCCGAAACCCGTCGCGATGTTCTGCTCTGCCAGCTTCTGGGAGACGTTCGTGAAAAGATACCACCCTAGAAGGACAATGCTCCCGACGGCGAGCACTTGGTAAAGGATCGCCCGGAAGCGAAGGTTGTAGAGGAGGCTCGTTCCACTCAACGCATCGATGCGCATGATGATCCTTTCCGGAGAATGCCGAGGATGGAACGGGCGGCCTTGCGGCCGCCCGCTGATCTCAGACTACCGGAAAGGTGGTGCGTAGAGCAGGCCGCCCTTGGTCCAGAGCTCGTTGGGGCCTCTCGACAGGCCCAGACGGGTCTTGGGTCCGAGATTGCGATCGAAGACCTCAGCGTAGTTTCCGACGGACTTGATGATGTTGTAGCCCCACTTGTTGTCGAGGCCGAGCATCTTGCCGAAGTCGCCATTCACGCCCAGCATGCGCTGAACCTCAGGATCCTCGCTCTTAAGATACTCATCCACGTTCGCCTGGGTGATACCCTTCTCCTCGGCGCCGATGAGGAGATAGACGGACCAGTTCAGGATATCGCGCCAATTGGGATCGTTCTGGCGGATCGTGGGCGCTAGCGGCTCCTTCGAGATCGTTTCCGGGAGCACCACATACTGTGCAGGATCATTGGCGATGGCACGCACGGAGGCGAGATCCGAGCGATCAGTCGTGATGGCATCGCAGCGTCCGTTGAAGAACGCATTGCGCCACTCGTCGGAATTCTCGAACACCACAGACTCGTACTTGATGTTCTTAGGCCGGAAAAAATCTTCCAAATTCTGGAGCGTCGTCGTGCCCGGCAGCAGGCAGATCGCTGCATCTGCAAGTTCGCTTGCGCTCTTCACGTTGAGCTTAGCGGGAGCCATGAGACCTTGCCCGTCGTAGAACACCACAGGTCCGAAATCGAGGCCGAGGGACGCATCGCGCGAGAAGCTCCATGTGTTCTGGCGAGACAGGATATCGACTTCGCCGGACTGAACGGCTTGGAAGCGAACATTAGTATTGAGCGGAACAAACTCGACCTTATCAGGATCGGCGAAGATCGCCGCCGAAACGGCACGGCAGATATCGACGTCGAAGCCACGTCGGACACCCTTGTCGTCGGCATAGGAGAATCCGGGAGCGACAGGTGAGACGCCGCAGAGAATCTTGCCGCGTTTCTTGACGGTATCGAGTGTTGCCTGGGCAGAGGCCGGTGCGGCCGACACGGCGGCAACACCGGCGATAAGGCCCATCGCAAGCCAGCGGGTCAAAGATCTGGATTGTGTCATTGTATTCCCTCTTTCCGTGCGCCTTATGTGGCCGCTACCCGGTAAAGCTAGACCTGAAACAACTGGAGTTTCAAGGGCGGATTTTCCCACGGATAAGCGTCTGAGAACTTGATGACTAACTAAAAGGTATGCAAACCTGCCTCTCCTCAACGCATCCGTTGCCGCAACTCCGCTCTTTGTGAGAGACGCTTATGCCCATCCTCCCCACAGCCGACATCGTCCTCACGAACGGGCGCGTCTTTCGAGGCTTCAGCGAACAGGTGACGGAGGCCGTAGCTTTGTGGGCCGGGCAGGTCTTAGCCGCCGGGTCGGCAGGGGACATGGAACCTCTCATCGGTCCGAAGACCCGTGTGATCGATCTCGCCGGACGGCTTGCTACCCCGGGGCTGTGCGACTCGCACATGCATCTTCTCCCATATGGCGTGATTATGGGCCATGTGGACGTGCGACCTGCTTCTGCGCCAACACTTGCGGCATTGCTCGAAAGAGTTCGGCAACGCGCAGTGGTCACGCCTCCGGGCCAATGGATCCAGGGACGCGGATATGACCAGTTCGAGCTTGATGTCCGTCGCCACCCTCTTCGGGAAGAACTGGACGCGGCTGCCCCCGATCATCCGGTCGCCATCGTGAGAGCCTGCGGGCATGTAACGATCTGCAATTCCAAGGCCCTGGAGCTGGCAGGCATCAATGAGACGACGCCCATTCCACAGGGAGGCTCCATCGAGCAGCGGGACGGGCGGCTGACAGGCCTGCTGGCCGAGACCGGGCGCGATCGATTGAAGGCGGTTCTGCCGGAGCCGACGGATCAGGAACTGGTTCAGGCCATCGATGATGCCGGCCGAGCATGCCTGTCCTATGGGATCACCAGCGTGATGGATGCAGGCGTCGGCATGAGGGCCGGCTACCGCGAGGTGGCGGCCTACCGCACTGCCCAACGTCTCGACCGCTTACCTGTGCGGACGACCCAGTGCCTGCTCGGGGGACCGGGAGGCATCGTGGAACAGGCCTATGCGGACGGGGTGGTGACGGGCGTGGGTGACTCCATGCTTCGCGTCGGCCCCGTGAAGATTTTCACCGACGGCAGCGCCGGCGGCCGGACGGCAGCCATGAGCGAGCCCTATGTCGGGGAACCGAAGACCACCGGTTTGATGCTCCTGCACGACAACGAGATGAACGAACTTGTGCATGATTACCATGCGAAAGGCTATCAACTGGCAGTGCACGCCATCGGCGATGCGGCCATCGAGCAGACACTGAATGCCTTTGAGCGCGCTCTCGAGGCGATGCCGGATCCTGACCGCCGCCACCGAATCGAACACGCCGGCTATGCAAGACCCGACCAGAACACCCGTATGAGGCGTCTCGGCGTTCAGCCGGTGCCGCAGCCCGTGTTCATATACGATTTCGGTGACCTGTACGTTTCCGTTGTGGGCGAAAAGCGGGCAAAGCCCTCCTATCCACTCAAAACCTGGATCGATCTCGGTTTCAAGCCAGCAGCCGGCAGCGATGCCCCTGTCTGCGACATCAATCCCTTCCCGAACTTCTTCTCGATGCTCACCCGCAAGACCTCCCATGGCACCGTCATGGATGAGCGGGAGGTGGTGTCCATCGAGGAGGCCATCACGGCCTTCACGGAATTCGGGGCTTACGTGAACAAGGCCGAGCACGAATGGGGCCGCCTTGTTCCAGGCATGGCAGCGGACGTTGCGGTCTTCTCCCGTGATCTCCTGACAGCCTCTCCCGAGGAAATCCTCCATGACACCCGCTGCGATCTCACGATCCGTGGCGGTGATGTCGTCTTCGACCGCCACGGGGAGACGGGCCGCTGATCCTGGTTACGCTGAGGACAGGAGCGCCCGACAATAGGCAGGACCCAAGGGTTGGCCTCGGGTCCTTCACATCTCATGGATAAACGGCAGGGAAGGTGGGGCCGGTCTCACCCGCCCGTCAGCTGCGGATAGGGAATACGCGCGGGCTCAGTTGCTCAAGAGTGCGGCCTGCCCAGTCCCGCTGAGGCGCTGCGGCAATCGCTTCGGCCTGACCGCGACGCAGCATCTCGATGTCATCGCTGATGTCGAAGTCCAGCACCTCCCCGTCACGGACAACTTGGCGGCCGTCGACATAGACGTCCTTGATGGCCCTGTCGTTGGCCGAGTAGACGAGGCTGCGAATGGGCTCGTAGTCGGGCTGCATATAGGGGTCGCTCATGTCAACGACCGAGAAATCCGCTTTGCAGCCCGGAGCAAGACGCCCCAGATCCGGCCGGCGGATCATGTCGGCGCCGACGGCCGTCGCTGCCATGAACGCATCCCTTGTGGTCGATGCCGTGAAACTCCCGGCGATGATGCGGCCCGCATAGCAGGCCATGCGGAGTTCATCGAGCATGTTATGGGGGAAGCTGTCCGTGCCTATGCCGACACGGATGCCCGCATTCACATAGCGGCTCAGGGTGTTCAAGGCGATGCCACGCCGGGCGAAGACAACCGGGCAGTGGGCGACCTGAGCCCCGCTGTCGCGCAGGCGCTCGAAATCGTTGGCATGCGGCCAATGCAGCCAGGGGTGGTCGTTCAGGAAGATGCAGTGGCCGATGATCGTGTCAGGCCCAAGGGCTCCGATCTTATCCAGCCATTCGATGGGCGTGCAACCGTAACGGCGCATGATCTCCTGGAACTCCACGATGCTCTGGGCTGCGTGGATCTGGATCGGCTGGTTCCGCTCGCGGGCCGCGTCCAGCGCATCGCGGATCTGGCCCTCCGTACAGGTATCGATCTGGGCAGGACCGATATAGCCGGTGATGCGCCCACTGGGATGCTTCGAGGCAACATCGGCGATCTCGATGGCCTCACGCAGCAAACGGTCGCCGGTCGCCGGATCGAGGTTGTATTCCACCGAATGGCCATTGGTGGTTTTCCAGGGGCCGGACCGGAACATTCCCCACAGGACGGCGCGGATGCCGGTTTCTGCATATTCGTCGGCCCAGGTCTCGCGCGGCCTGCCGAGATCGCAGATGGTGGTGACACCGCTCTTCAAGAGCTCCGATGCGGCGACACGCAAGGCCGGACGGGTGTATTCCGGGCCGATCTGGAAGACCGGCATGAACTCGTAGAGCGAGCTTTGGCCAAGACGCGGGCTGCCCAATTCCTCCAGCATGCCCTTCCAGCCGGGCTCATGGCCGGGATGGCTGTGGATATCCACGAAGCCCGGGATGATCATCATCCGGCTGGCATCAACCTCCACATCCGCCTGGCCGGTATAGCCGCCCCCGACATGGACGATGTCAGCGCCCCGGATCACGAAATCCGAGTTGCGGAGATAGACATGGGACCGGGCCGTCTCGTCCCAGGCGACAATCCAGTCGCAGTTCCGAAACAGAGTCGTCTTGGCGGCATCAGAGGTCATTTCGGGCTCCGAAAACTTAATAAGTGGCGGGTGCAGAGAGGCGAACATGGCCGACTGCCATGGCAACGGCCGCCTGGGTCGGCTCGACGACCGGGATCCCAACGGCTTCTTCCAGGGCAGCGCGATAGCGAGCCATGCCGGCACATCCCATGACAAGGACATCGGCTCCATGGGCTGCTTTCAGCGTATGCCCGACCTCAACCATGCGAGTGAACGTTCGTGTCTCATCGGAGAGCTCCGCAACCCCGAGCCCGATCGGCAGATCGGCCGCAAAGCGCTCCATGACGCCCATCGCGCCGAAGTAACGGAGATGTCTTGGAACAGAGGTCGGCAGGATGGCGATTACCCCAAATCGCTGTCCGAGAGTGAGCGCCGTCAGCACACCACACTCGGCAATCCCAAACACACGACGGCGGCTCTGTTCCCGCAGGGCGTGAAGTCCTGGATCGGAGAAGCATGCAATGACGAACGCCCCTGCGCGGTCTTCCAACTCGGATGCCTTGCGCAGCATCGGCATGATCACCCCGTCTACATCCCGTTGGGATTGAATCCCGGGCGGTCCCTCATCCAGGGACATGCAGACGATGTCCGGCCCATCAGCACTTCTCAGGGGGACGACCGCCTTGTCGATGGCCGCCGTAACGACCTGTGAGGAGTTCGGGTTGATCACATAAACCGCGGGTCCCATGGTCGTCTCACTCCTGAGCCGCTAAAGGGAGCGAGTAGGGTGCCAAGACGGAGAGAGGGCGCCCCTGCGGATCGCCCTTTTCAGCCCGCCGACAGGCATGCTTCTGGGCATCCTGCAACTCGCGAACCGCTCCCTCGTAATCCAGATTGACGATACGGTGGCCCTTCACGACAGACCGGCCGTCCACGTAGACATCGCGAATAGCGCGCTCCGCCGCGCAATGGATCAGATTGCGTAGCGGATCATGAACCGGCTGCATGGCCGGGTGGCTCAGATCCACGAGGGATAGGTCCGCTTTGGCACCCGGTGCCAGCCGCCCGATGTCGCTGCGACCGAGAGCCGTTGCGCCGCCAACCGTTGCTGCTGAAAACAGGCCTCCCGTGTCGAGGTCGAAGACGCTGCGTCCGGCGACCCGTGAGCAGATCAGAGCCTCGCGCAGCTCTTCGAGCATGTTGAAGGGATAGCTGTCGGTACCAATACCGACATTCACGCCCGCTCGCTGATAGGCGCCGAGGCTTTCAAGCGTCATTCCGCTGCGCGCGAAGGTGACGGGGCAGTGAGCGACCGACGTGCCGCTTCGGGCAAGACGGACGAGATCATCCCGGCTGCGCTGACGTGTCCAGGAATGGTGGTCGAGGAAGATGCAATGCCCTAGGATCAGATCCGGACCGAGGACGCCGAGGCGCTCCAGCATGGCGGGGGCCGTTTCCCCCGTCCGCCGAAGAAGCTCCTCGTGTTCAGCCATGGTTTGCGCCGCGTGAATGGTGATCCGCATCCTGCGGCTGCGTGCCTGAGCGACAGCCTCCTGGATCAGCTCCTCCGAACACGTTTCGATCTGGGAGGGCGCAATCACGCCGTCGATTCGGCCGCTTGAATGCGCACGTGCTTGGTCCACGAAGGCAAGGGCTTCAGCATACCGCTCTCGCCCTCGCGCCTCGTTCCATTCGAAGTCGAGGCGGTGACTGCCCGCCATCCGCCATTGTGCTTCGCGGAAGCCGGGAGCGAGATAGGCCCGCATTCCGCTCTCCGCAGCCAACGAGAGCCATTTGGAATGGGGCGATGCGATGTCGAGATGCGTTGTGACACCACTGCGCATCAGATCGCCCAGCATCACTGTCTGGCAGGCGGCTTTGGCATCATCATCGGCGTCGATGAGAGCTGAATACTCGTAAAGGGCATTACCCCAGAGAGTCGCGGTGCCGACATCCTCGAACAGACCCTTGGCGATTGGCTCATCCCCTGAGTGACAGTGGATGTTCACCAGACCAGGCATGACCATGAGCGCGCTGCCGTCGATCTCCTCATCTGCCTGACCCGCATAGGTCGAGCCTATGGAGAGAATGCCGGTTCCCGAGAAGGCGACATCGACGTCCTGTCGATAGACGTGCCGGGCAGAGGCCTCGTCCCAGGCAACCACCCATGCGGCTTTTCGAACAACCGTTACTCTGTCAGTCATGATGTGCCGCACCGCTGAAAAATATGGTGAGGATCGGGAGGCCATGCGGCCGGTGGGATCTGGGAGTTGGAGCTCACAGCAATTGAGCGCCGAAGTTGACGCTCGGGTCGAATTCCGGGCTCAGCCTCCCGGTCGGCCGCATGGAGGCGGAGCAGCCCCGCAGTTGCAGCTGGCCTGACCCGGGCCGGGCTTGAAGCTCTCCATCGGCAACGATCACTTCCCCCCGGCGAAGAACAAGTTCGGGCCATCCCCGGATCTTCCGTCCTGCGTACGGATTGTAGCCGACATTGTCGTGCAGCCCATCCTCAGTGAGGGTGACCTCACGGTCAGGGTCCCAGATTGCAATATCTGCATCCGCGCCGACCGCGATCGCACCTTTGCGCGGATGAAGCCCGTAGATCTTCGCCGGGGCCGTTGCAGTCAGTTCGACAAACTTCTCCAGGCTCGACCGGCCTTGGCTCACCATGGCGTCGAACATAAGCGGCAGCCGGGTCTCAAGCCCTGGCAGGCCGTTGGCGATCTGCTTGAAATCCGGATTGGGACCTGCCGAGAGCTTGCCGCGTTCATCGTACCGATAAGGCGCGTGATCGGAGGAGATGACCTGAAGGTCGCCGAGTTCGAGCGCTCGCCACAATGCCTCCTGGTCCGCCACCGAGCGTGGAGGCGGACTGCACATCCACTTGGCGCCCTCAAGACCGGGCCGGTCCAGATCCTGCGCCGTCAGGAACAGATATTGAGGGCAGGCTTCGGCAAAGACCTTGATGCCCTCGCCCCGAGCCCGGCGAATGGCGGCCGCCCCTTCAGCAGTCGACACATGGAACAGCATGATCGGCTGGTCGAGAAGCTGAGAAAAGCGGATGAGGCGCTCAAAGGCTTCGATCTCGCACACCCTTGGGTGACTGACGCCGTGGAATTTCGGTTCGACGTAGCCCCGGGACACGAGCCTGTCGGCCATCCATTTGATCATCCCGTGGTTTTCGGCATGGGCACAGACCAGGGCACCATATCTGCGGGCCACCATCATCACGTCCAGAACCTGCTCGTCGAGAAGGCGGACCCGATCATAGGTCATGAAGATCTTGATAGACCGGTGCCCGCGCTCGATCAGTTCGGGCAGGTCACGCTCCAGCGTTTCCGGCGTCGGATCGGATATCCAAAGATGAAAGGCGTAGTCCGTCACCGCGCCGGTCGCAGCAAGATGCGAGTAGTTCTCCACGACCTGACGAAGGCTGTCTCCGCGATGCTGCGCTGCAAAAGAGATGACGGTTGTCGTCCCCCCAAATGCAGCCGAACGGGTGGCTGTCTCGAATGTATCGGCATTCATCAACCCGCCGCCGGAGAGCTGCTGAATATGACAATGAGCGTCCACACCGCCTGGAATTACGAATCTTCCCGTGGCATCGATGGTGCGGCGGGCTGAAAGGTTCAGACCCAGCGCGGCAATCACACCATCCTGAATCGCCACATCCATGGGCGAGACGCTTTCAGTGGTTACGACATTCCCACCTTTGATGACGATATCGTATTCCACCGGTTGGCTTTCCTACCTCTCAGGAGACTGAGCTGATTCAGCGTCAGGGCATTGTGCAATGTATGCAGATGGCACAAAGCTCAGCAAGGAGAAGTTGATCGTAGCGACGAACGCAGAGTTCAGCCCGTTCAGGTCCCGATTCTGGGGAGCAGCTTCCTCAGCTGGAAACGCTTACCCTCGTGGAAAGCTGGGTCGAGAAAGATCAGTCTTCGCCCGGTACAGCGACGGCCTATAACATCGAAACGAACACGCTCAGCGACTGCGGAGCATGCCGGCCTGCCTCTATCCGTCATAGCGAAGTACAATGGCTCCGGAGTTCATAACTGCGTCGAGAACTTCACCTGCGAGAAGCGTTCTGATCCACTCGCGTTTGACCTTAAACCTTAATGTGTGTCTAAGCGGGCCGCCCTGAGCCACAGCTCTCTGCAGCTTTGTACGATGGCAGCGCACCTGAGACGTAAGCGCTTGGGGCACTCAAGTACCAACGCTCGTGAAGCCGTCGGAACGTGAAATTTTGACCCGGAGCTGGCATTTTACAGCGCCCCCTTGGCGGCATGCCGCCGATCAGCCTGGCATGCCCACTTCAGGTCCAGCCATTCGAACCTGCCCTTAGAGGCCTGCGGCACCTGCATTCCCAGGAAACTGCCCAGCCGAGCACGGCCACCTCTTGTTTTCCGGACACTGTCATCCATAACGCTACAGTCAGATTTACCGAAAGCAGGATCATGGCTTCCACGCACGATGCCTGCCCTCAGGCCCCGCTCCATCCCGGTGCGATGCTGCGCGATCAGGTGCTGCCTGGCCTCGGCCTTTCCGTGAGCCAGGCCGCCCGCGATCTTCGCATCGCTCGGCAGACCCTCCACCGCGTTCTCGCCGGCACGGCGGCGGTCAGCCCCGAGATGGCCGCCCGCCTGGCCCGCCTGTCGGGAACTACCCCGCAGTTCTGGCTCGATCTCCAGCAGCGCTATGATCTCTGGCACGCCGAGCAGGCGCTGGCCGGGGTGTTGACGCTGATCCCGCCCCACATTCTGCCTCCGGCCGTTCAGGCCGAGATTGGACTGTTGCATGACCTCACAATCCAAGCCCCTCCCCAAAGCGCAGACCGGGGTAGAAGGGCTCGATGACATTCTCGTCGGGGGGCTTGCTCCCGGCCATGTCTACCTCCTGGAGGGCAGCCCCGGCACCGGCAAGACCACCATCGCGCTCCAGTTCCTGCTGGAAGGCGCCAAGGCGGGCGAGACAGGCCTCTACATCACCATGTCGGAGACCGAGCGCGAGCTGCGCGAGGGGGCAGCCTCCCACGGCTGGTCCTTGGACGATGCCATCCATGTGTTCGAGCTCGTGCCGCCCGAGAGCCTGCTCGACGAGGAACACCAGCAGAGCCTGCTCTACTCCTCCGACTTGGAACTCGGCGAGACCACCAAGGCGGTATTCGAGGCCATCGACCGGGCCAAGCCGGTGCGGATCGTCCTCGACAGCCTGTCCGAGATCCGCCTGCTGGCCCAAAGCTCCCTGCGCTATCGCCGCCAGATCCTGGCGATGAAGCACTACTTCGCCCAGCAGGGGGCCACCGTCCTGATGCTGGATGACCTGACCACCGACACCAACGATAAGACCGTGCACAGCATCGCCCATGGAGTGATCCGGTTGGAGGAGATGACCCCGACCTATGGCGCTGAGCGCCGCCGCTTGCGGGTGATCAAGTACCGCGGCCAGAGCTTCCGGGGTGGCTTTCACGACTTCATCATTGCCGAGGGTGGGGTCCAGGTGTTCCCGCGCCTGATCTCCAGCGAGCACAAGACCGGCTTTGCCCGCACCGTGCTGGCCAGCGGGATCCGGGAACTCGATGCTCTGCTGGGCGGGGGCATCGAGCAGGGCTCTAGCACCCTGGTGATGGGGCCGGCTGGCACCGGCAAGTCGCTTCTCGCGGTTCAGTTCGCGGTTTCCGCCGTTCAGCGGGGTGAAAAGGCGGCCTTGTTCGTCTTCGACGAGGAGCTCGGCCTGCTACTCGACCGCACCCGGCTGATGGGCATTGACCTGGAGACGCTGTGCGCGGCCGGAAACCTGTTCATCGAGCAGGTCGACGCTGCCGAACTCTCGCCGGGTGAGTTTACGCACAAAGTGCGTACCAGGGTTGATAGTCATGGCGTCAAGACCGTCGTGATCGACAGCCTCAACGGCTATCAGGCGGCCATGCCGGAGGAGCAGTTTCTGGTGCTGCACATGCATGAGCTGCTGCAATACCTGAACCGGCAGGGTGCCTCGACGTTCCTACTCGTCGCCCAGCATGGCCTTGTCGGCGACATGAAGGCTCCAGTCGATGTGACCTATCTGGCCGATACGGTGATCCTGCTGCGCTACTTCGAGGCCTTCGGGCAGGTGCGGCGGGCCCTGTCCGTCGTCAAGAAGCGGTTCGGCTCGCATGAGAACACCATCCGCGAGATCCGGGTCGACAGCAGCGGGATTGCTGTCGGCGAGCCGCTCAGGGGCTTCCAGGGAATCTTGCGCGGTGTGCCGGTGATGGCCGCCGAGGATCGCGCCTCTCTGCTGGAAGACCGATGAGCATTGATGCCTTGTCCCATCCCCACGCAATGCGAGCCGTCATCCTGGCGCCGCACGGGCGGGATGCCGCTGTCGCTGCCGACATTCTGCACACGGTCGGGATCATCGCTGAGGTCTGCCCGAACCTGCTGGCTTTGGTCCAGGAGCTTGAAAGAGGGGCTGGCTTTGCGCTCATCACGGACGAGGCTCTCCGCACTGCCGACTTGAGCGATCTGTCCCGCTGGCTGGCGGACCAGCCTCCCTGGTCTGACTTTGCCTTCGTGCTGCTGACCCAGCGGGGCGGCGGGGTCGAGCGCAATCCTGCCTTGGCGCGTCTGACCGAGATCCTGGGCAAAGTGACCTTCCTGGAACGCCCCTTCCACGCCGGAACCCTGGTCAGCGTGGCCCGCACGGCCCTGCGCGGGCGGGAGCGGCAATACGAGGCCCGGGCTCGCCTGACCGAAATGCACACGGCGGAAAAGCGTCTGACGGCCGCGCTTGACCAGGCCAAGCGCGCCGCCGAGCACCAGCAGTTGCTCATTGGCGAACTGAACCACCGCGTGAAGAACACTCTGGCCACCGTACAGTCCATCGTGACGCAAACCCTGCGCACGAATGCTGCCTCGGAGGATGCGAAAGAGGCGGTTCAGATGCGGCTGCTTGCCCTGTCACGAGCGCACGATGTGCTCACCCGCGAGAGCTGGGAGGGGGCCGACCTGGTCGAGGTCGTCACGCGAGCGCTCGAGCCATACCAGACCTCGAACGAAAACCGGCTGCACATTGCCGGGCCGCATGTGCGGCTCACGCCACGCATGTCTTTAGCCCTTGCCATGGCATTGCATGAACTGGCCACCAACGCGGTCAAGTATGGGGCTTTGTCCAACAAGGTCGGCATCGTTGATGTGTCGTGGACGGTGCAGAACGGGGCAGCGCCGCCCCGGCTGCGCCTGCGCTGGACGGAAAGCGGCGGTCCGTCCGTGAAGGCGCCGTCTCGCCGCGGCTTCGGCTCGCGTCTCATCGAGCGCAGCCTGGCGCAAGACCTCGACGGTCAGGTGGAGATCGCTTTCGCGCCGACAGGGGTTGTGTGCGAGGTCGATGCCCCAGTCGCGTAGGGCGTAGCGCCATCTCGGCTAGCGATCTTCAGCGACGTCGCGAAGTGGCACGAGACTTCAACTGAAAGAAATGGCGGAAGGGGTGGGATTCGAACCCACGGTGGGCTTGCACCCACGGCGGTTTTCAAGACCGCTGCCTTAAACCACTCGGCCACCCTTCCTGATCGCCCGAGGCAGGCTCGGAACTGCGCCAATCTCTAAGGCTGCAAACCCGAAGTCGTCAACTCGGATCGTCTCCCTTGCAGCAGGGCCGATTCAAAGAAGGTGGCGGACGCAGCACTCATTCATTAACCATGATCGATTCTGCCGTCCGCAGATTGCGCGATTGGCACGGCTAATCGGATCCATAAGGACCAGCTGGCCCCGGAGGAAGGTCGTCGAACTAAACAACTGAAACTTCACTGGATTTTCCTCACCCGACCCCGGACCATATCTCAGATTCGCGGAGTTCTCATAGAGAACGCTCCTTGGATCCAGATTCCCAGGAAGTTGCAAGCGGATGAAATGATTGTGTTTTCACGCTCTTATGATACTTAGTATCAAATCCATTAGCTTTGCCATTGACAAGCGCGGCCGTTTAACTTTCCTTTAAGGGCTGAAAAGCACTTTGGCTTGATGTCCGGGGCAAACGGGGACTGAGCCATGCTCCGTGCTGACAACAGGATGCGAGACGACATGCGTTGCAACCGCGCTGAAGCGATCACCGGGCTGAGGGAAATCCTTCCTTCCTTCACTCAACGGACTCTGCTCCGCGTTGCTGGCGTCACAGCCATCGCCCTGATGGCTGCTAACTGCTCCTCGAACGTCAGGGGCGGGATTGATCCGAAATACGGCGTCGCTCCGAGCCCGAAGGTGGTCGCCGATGGGCAACCTGTGCCGAAGGGCGGCGGACGGGAGATGGTCGGCAAGCCCTATACGGTTGCTGGCCGCACCTATGTTCCCGATGCCACCCCGCGCCCGACCGAAGGCCTTGCCTCCTGGTATGGGGCGAATTTCCATGGCCGCATGACGGCGAATGGCGAGGTCTTCGACCGGGCCTCCATCGCAGCCGCCCATACCACGATGCCGCTGCCGAGCTATGCCCGTGTGACGAACCTCCAGAACGGTCACTCCATGATCGTTCGCGTCAACGATCGCGGGCCGTTCCATGGCAACCGGGTGATCGACGTCTCCGAACGCGCCGCCATGGCTCTCGGCTTCAAGCAGCAGGGCACGGCACGGGTGAGGGTGGAGTATGTGGGTCGAGCCTCCACCAACGGAAGCGACGATCGCATCCTGATGGCCAGCCTCAGAACTGACGGCCAGCCCGCCAGCCTCACCAACACGGCTCCGACCATGATCGCCCAGGCAGCTCAGCAGCCGAACGCGCCGCGCCAAGCTATCGCTCTGCGCAGCTTCCAGCCTGACAGTGAGGCCTATCAGACTCCCGCTCGGTCCGCTCAGCCTTCGGCGATGCCTAGCGCTGTCGCCAGCAATGTTCCGCTGCCACCCGAGCGCCCCTTCGACCTGGGAACGATTCCGGGTGCGGCAAGCCCTGTAGCCAGGGTCAGTTCGGCAGCTCCGAGCCAAGTGGGGGCGTCGCGCCCGGTGGTTGCCAGCCTATATGAGACACCTGCAAGCATGACGCCCTCCGGATTCGAGCGGAACGGCTCATCTGCTGTTCCCTCTGCGCAGAAGTTCGTTCTCCGCTAGGCTGGGACATCGTCTTTCCTCAGCCTCGCGCCTCCGCACACAGTCCAGCGTAGCTGGATGTTGATTTGCTGTTGACGCGCCACAGATTTGGGATCTCCTAGGGGAAGAGCCTGGAGATTGTGAGCTATGCGTCAGCCTCGAGCCGCCCGAGTCCTTGCGGCCTTTGCCTTTATGGTCAGTGGTTTGTTCCTTGCGTCTCAGGTGACGCAGGAGGCGCGAGCCCAGGGATTCCAGACGGCGGCTCCGACAGCCATCCTGATGGATGCCGGAAGCCATGCGGTTCTCTTCGAAAAGAGCGCGGATGAACCGACGGCGCCAGCCAGCATGGCAAAAGTCATGACGGCCGAGGTCGTGTTCAATGAGATCAAGAACGGCCGCTTGAACTTCGATAGCGAGTTCATGCTGTCGGAGAATGCTTGGCGGAAGGGGGGAGGTGGCTCCGGCGGCTCTTCCATGTTCGCCAAGGTGAATACCCCTGTCCGCCTTGAAGACCTCCTGCGCGGCCTGATCGTTCAATCGGGCAACGATGCCGCCATCGCCCTTGCTGAAGGGATCGCCGGAACCGAGGAAAACTTCGCCCGCATGATGAACGAGCGGGCCAAGCAGATTGGCCTCACCAAGTCCACCTTCCGAAACGCCACCGGCTACGGGCATCCTGAGCAGAAGGTCACGGTTCGTGACTTGGCCAAGCTCGCGCTGTACGTCATCGAGACCTATCCGGATCTCTATAAGATCTTCGGTGAGCGCGAATTCACCTGGAACAAGATCCGTCAGCAGAACCGGAACCCTCTGCTGTTTGCCGATATCGGGGCGGATGGGCTGAAAACAGGAAATATCGATGAATCCGGCTACGGGCTGATCGGCTCTGCCGTTCAGAACGACCAGCGTCTGATCGTCGTCGTGAATGGCCTGAAGACAGCCAAAGACCGGGCGGCGGAATCCAGAAAACTCCTGGATTGGGGCTTCCGGGCGTTTGAGACCCAGCAGCTCTTTACGGAAGGGCAGGTTGTTGGTGAGGCTCAGGTTTTCGGTGGAAACATGCGCTCTCTTCCCCTTGTCGCGAAGAAGCCTGTTCGTGTACTTGTCCCGCGAGGAGACGGCGAGCGGGTGACCGCCCGCATCGTCTACACCGGTCCGCTCAAAGCTCCTATCCAGAAAGGAGCCGAGGTGGCCCGGCTTCAGGTCAGCCGTGGTGACATGCAGGCTCTCGACATGCCGCTCTACGCCAATGAGGACGTCCAGCAAGGCACGCTCAGCCAGCGGGCGCTCGATGGCTTGCTGGAATTCAGCACGGGCTGGGTTCGCCGTGCATTCTCGAGCCTCGTCGAAAGCATTTGATGGCAGGTTGCTTTATCACCTTCGAAGGCGGGGAGGGCGCAGGCAAGTCGACCCAGATCGAGCGGCTCAGGCAACGGCTGGGTGGCCTCGCTCAACCGACCCTGGTGACACGTGAGCCAGGCGGATCGCCTCATGCGGAGGAGATCCGCGCCTTCATCCTGGGCGGGCACGCCAAGCACCTCGGGCCTTTCGCAGAGGCCCTTCTATTCGCCGCAGCCCGCATCGACCACCTGGACAAGACGATCGTGCCGGCTCTCAATCGCGGCACTCATGTCCTCTGCGACCGTTTCGCGGACTCGACCAGAGCCTATCAGGGTTCGGCTGGAAACATCGACGAGGCGCTTATCGACCAGCTCGAGCGGGTGACGCTTCGTGGCGTCAAACCCGACCTGACCTTCATCCTTGACCTGCCGGCTGAAACCGGCCTCGCCAGGGCTCGGGAACGCCAAGCGGGCAAGGGGGAGGGTGCGG
The DNA here is from genome assembly GCF_014191055.1 of Microvirga lupini. GTDB lineage: Bacteria > Pseudomonadota > Alphaproteobacteria > Rhizobiales > Beijerinckiaceae > Microvirga > Microvirga lupini_A. The sequence goes on along the minus strand of NZ_JACHWB010000003.1, from coordinate 778,239 downwards.
ACCGGTTCGAGGGGGAGGATGCCTCCTTCCATCATTCCCTGCGCCAAGCGTTCCTGTCGATCGCTCGCAGCGAACCAAGACGGTGTGTGGTGATCAATGCCGATCAGGAGCCCGACGAGGTCGAGGCTGCCATATGGGCTGCCTTGCGCGAAAGGCTGCCTCAGCTCGCCGAGAATCGCTTGCCGGACAACGCCGTGAGGCCGCTCGATGTCGCGTGACGGTCAGGACGTGATCGAGCCCGACGGGTTCGAGGGCGCGCCGCATCCGCGGGAGCAGTTCGCCTTCTTCGGTCACCGGGAAGGCGAGGAGGCTTTTCTGGAGGGGCTCCGCAGCGGCCGCCTGCACCATGCCTGGCTGATCGGCGGTGCTCAGGGCATCGGCAAGGCCACGCTCGCCTACCGGGTCGCCCGAGCCGTCCTCGACCCTCAGAAAGCGGGCGACAGGTCCCTGACCAGCTTGGACGTGCCGACCGAATCCCAGGTGGCCCGTCAGGTCGCAGCCCTGTCCCATCCCAATCTGGCCGTGCTCAGACGGTCCCCGCCCACGGACAAGAAGGCGGCTTCGACGACGATTCCCGTGGATGCGGTGCGCCGGGCGCTGAACATGTTCGGCTCGACGGCCGCCAATGGCGGCTACCGGGTCTGCATCGTCGATAGCGCCGAGGATCTCACCATCTCGAGCGCCAATGCGCTGCTCAAGGTGATCGAGGAGCCGCCCCCGCGCTCGCTTTTCCTGATCGTGAGCCATGCTCCGCAGCGGGTTCTGCCCACCATCCGCTCCCGATGCCGGCGTCTGCTGCTGCGTCCCCTGGGAGACCAGGAGATCAGGGCAACCATTGGCTCGCTTGGCTCTCCCTGGTCCGACATTCCGCGGGACTTGGTCGATCAGGCGCTCCGCTATGGCGAAGGATCGGTCCGCCGCACCCTAGAGCTGCTCGATGCCGAGAAGGTCGCCTTCATCGATCAGGTCACGAAGCTCCTCGACGGGCTGCCGAGGACCGACACGAAGCAGATCCTCGCTCTGGCGGAGGCGCTCGCCCGTCGCGATGCGGACGACAGTTACGAGCTAACTCTGGAAACCGTGCAACGCTGGGTCTCCGAGCGTCTGCACGACCGGGCAGGGCTCGGCGCCTCCCGCCTTGCGCCTTTGGTGGAGGTGTGTGAGAAGATCGGCCGTTCGGCGCGCGAGATCGACGTGTTCAACCTCGACCGCCGGCCCTTCATCCTGACGATGTTCGACGATCTTGCCGACGCTGTTCGGCGAGCGGCCTGAAGCCTCCGCCGTCCGCAGGAGCCGAAGGGTTTTTGAAGTTCAGGATCAGGGATTCGACATGGCCGACAAGCAAAAATTCTACATCACCACGGCTATTTCGTACCCGAATGGGGCTCCCCATATCGGTCATGCCTACGAGGTCGTCGCCTCCGATGCGATCGCACGCTTCAAGCGCATCGACGGCTATGACGTGTTCTTCATGACCGGCACGGACGAGCACGGCCTGAAGATCCAGCAGACGGCGGATAAGAACGGCACCACGCCAAAGGACTTCGTCGACCAGATGGCCGCCAAGTTCCAGGCCATGGCCGACCGGCTGGACTGCTCCTATGACCGGTTCATCCGTACGACGGACGCCGACCACCTGCCCTCGACCCAGGAACTCTGGCGCCGGATGCAGGAAAAGGGTGACATCTACCTCTCAAAGTATTCCGGCTGGTACTCGGTCCGTGACGAAGCCTATTACGACGAGGCCGAGCTGACCAAGCAGCCCGACGGCAGCTGGCGCGCGCCCACCGGCACTCCGGTCGAATGGATCGAGGAGGAGAGCTACTTCTTCCGCCTCTCCGCCTATCAGGACCGGCTGCTGGCCCACTACGAGGCCTATCCGGACTTCATCAGCCCGGAAACCCGCCGGAACGAGATCGTGAGCTTCGTCCGCTCCGGCCTGCAGGACCTCTCGATCAGCCGCACCACCTTCAACTGGGGCCTCCCGGTGCCGGGTGATCCGAAGCACGTCATGTATGTGTGGATCGATGCCCTGAACAATTATGTGACTGGGTGTGGCTTCCCGAACGAGAACGATCCGCGCTGGCATTACTGGCCGGCCGACGTCCACATCATCGGCAAGGACATCGTTCGCTTCCACACGGTCTATTGGCCTGCCTTCCTGATGTCGGCCGAGCTGCCGCTGCCCAAGCGCGTCTTCGGGCACGGCTTCCTGCTCAACAAGGGCGAGAAGATGTCGAAGTCGGTGGGCAACGTGGTCGATCCGTTCGACCTTGCCGACACCTATGGCGTTGACCAGATCCGCTACTTCTTCATGCGGGAGGTACCTTTCGGACAAGATGGCAACTACTCCCACGAAGCTATCGTCAACCGCATCAACGCAGATCTGGCCAACGATCTCGGCAACCTGGCGCAGCGCTCCCTGTCGATGATCGCCAAGAACTGCGACGCTTCCGTGCCGCAGCCGGGCGAGCTCACCCAGGCCGACCAGGACATGCTCTGGCTGGCCGATGCCCTGCCGGCGAAGACGAGGGCAGCCATGAAGGATTTCGCCCTTCATACGACGCTGGCCGAAATCTGGGCCGTAGTGGCCGAGGCCAACCGCTATTTCGCCTCCCAGGAGCCCTGGGTGCTGCGCAAGACCAATCCTGAGCGCATGAACACCGTGCTTTACGTAACGGCCGAGGTTCTGCGCGCGGTCGGCATCCTGGCACAGCCCTTCGTGCCGACGGCTGCGGCCAAGCTGCTCGATCTTCTGGCTGTTGCACCGGAGGGCAGGGGGCTTGCAGAGGTTGGGCCGGAGCATCGTCTGGCAGCCGGCACGGCCCTGCCGCAACCGGCTCCGATTTTCCCGCGTTATCTCGAAGCGGAGGTGTCCTGACGCGTCCGCTTCGATCGGCCCGAAAGGGCCCTCAGCGGAAGCGTAATATGTACACCACCTTCATGTTCGCCACCGGGATTGAGAACAGCATCCCGACCATCAACAATAGCCGCACCCGCATCGATCAGATGGAGAAGTGCGGCCACTACAAGTACTGGCGGACGGACTTCGACCTCCTCGAAGAGCTCGATATTCAGGTCCTGCGCTATGGGCCGCCGCTTCACACCAGCTTTCTGGGTCCCGGCCGCTACGACTGGTCCTTTGCGGACATGACCTTCGAGGAAATCCAGCGCCGTAACCTCATTCCCATCGTCGATCTCTGCCATTTCGGCGTTCCCGACTGGATCGGCAATTTCCAGAACCCGGATTTCCCTGATCTTTTCGCAGCTTATGCGGAAGACTTCGCGCGACGTTTTCCCTGGGTTCAGCTCTATACCCCCATCAACGAGATGTTCATCTGCGCCCAATTCTCAGCCGCCTATGGCTGGTGGAACGAGCAGATGCGCAGCGACCAAGCCTTCGTGACGGCGCTCAAGCATATCGTGAAGGCCAATGTGCTGGCGATGGAACGAATCCTGAAAGTTCGCCCGGATGCGCTGTTCATCCAGAGCGAGTCGTCGGAATATTTCCACGCCGACAACCCGGCCGCCATCAAGCCGGCCGAAATCATGAACGCCAGGCGCTTCCTGTCCCTCGATCTGAACTACGGCCGCAGGCTCGATTCCGAGATGTACGAGTTCCTGATGGACAACGGCATGAGCCGGGACGAGTACCACTTCTTCCTCAGTCGGTCCTCGCTGAGACATCACTGCATCATGGGGAACGACTATTACATCACCAATGAGCACCGAGTGCAGGCGGATGGGATGACGAGGGCTGCGGGCGATGTTTTCGGGTACGACGAGATCACCCGGCAATATTATGACCGCTACAAGCTGCCGGTCATGCACACCGAAACGAACCTTATGGAAGGTCCGCATGGCGACGAGGCCGTGAACTGGCTCTGGAAGCAATGGGCCAATGTGTTGAGGGTACGCAATACGGGCGTGCCCATCGTGGGCTTTACCTGGTACTCGCTCACCGACCAGATGGATTGGGATACAGCCCTGCGCGAGGAGAACAATCGCGTCACGCCGGTCGGTCTCTATGATCTCGACCGCAACATTCGTCCTGTCGGACGCTGCTACAAGCAGCTCATTCATGACTGGTGTGATGTGCTTCCCGCGCAAAGCGTCTGCCTGACCGTTCCCGTCGTCCGGCCTCAGGAGATGGACGAACTCCCGATCCGTAGTCACCAGGACCGGCTCCGCAGAATGCGTAGCAAGGAAAGTAAAGAAGACGACGAGCCCGTGGCGACTGCTCAGGGTGTGCATCGGTAGACGAGAGCGCTGATCCGATCTATGCAGCCGTGCCGCTAGCCGCAGAGGAGGGCGCCTTCACCGATGTTGGTCGATAGCCATTGCCACCTTGATTTCCCGGATTTTCAGAGCCGCCTGCCCGAGGTGCTCTCTGCAGCCTCAGGGGCTGGCGTCGACCGGATGGTGACCATCTCGACCCATGTGGCGCGTATGGAGATCTACCGAGCCCTGGCTGAGGCGCATGAGAGCGTCTTCTACACGGTCGGCACCCATCCCCACAATGCGGCGCTGGAGCCGGATGTGCCGGCGGAGCGGCTTATCGCGCTGTCACACCACCCGCGCTGCGTCGCAATTGGCGAAGCCGGCCTCGACTACCACTACGACAAGAGCCCGCGCGATGTGCAGCAGCGGGTCTTTCGCACCCATATCGAAGCGGCTCGTGAAACCGGCCTGCCGCTGGTGATCCATTCCCGCAACGCTGACGAGGACATGATCCAGATCTTGTCCGAGGAGATGAGGCGAGGGCGCTTCGATGCGGTCCTCCACTGCTTCTCGTCTGGTGAGAAGCTCGCCCAGATTGGCGTCGAACTGGGTCTCTACGTCTCGTTTTCGGGGATACTGACCTTCCGGAACTCGGAGGAGATTCGCCGGATTGCCGCCGCCGTTCCCCACGACCGGCTGCTGGTCGAGACCGATGCACCCTATCTGGCCCCCGTTCCATACCGCGGGAAAACCAATGAACCGGCCTATGTGGCCCATACTGCCCGGGTCCTCGCAGAGGTCATCGGCGTGACGGATCACGAGATCGCCCAGCTCACGACCGCCAATTTCTACCGGCTGTTCGCCAAGGCCGCGGTTGCCGATGCTGAATTCAGGCGGGCGCCCGCATAATGGCGTTGCGTTTGACGATCCTCGGCTGTGGGTCTTCCGCTGGCGTGCCGCGCGTGGGTGTCGGCTGGGGGGCCTGCGATCCGGCCAATCCAAAGAACCGGCGCAGACGCTGCTCCGTGCTGGTGGAACGAACCGGGCCGGACGGCGCCGTCACCACCGTGCTGGTCGATACCGGTCCGGATGTCCGCGATCAATTGCTGGGTGCCGATGTCCGCCGTCTGGATGCGGTTCTGTACACCCACGAGCACGCCGATCACATCCATGGGATCGACGACCTGCGCCCGCTCGCTATCGTCCAGCGCCATCGCATCCCGGTTTATGCCGATCGGATGACCAGCGAGCTGCTGCTGATGCGCTTCGGCTACTGCTTCGACACACCGGCCGGGAGCAGCTATCCACCCATTCTCAAGATGCACCATCTGAAGCCCGGGATCCTGGCCTCGGTGCAAGGACCGGGCGGCAACGTAGAGGCGCTTCCGTTCAGAATGGTCCACGGGGATATCGATACCCTGGGCTTCCGGTTCGGCAGCATCGCCTATGCTCCGGACGTGAGCGCGATGCCTGAGGAGAGCCTCCGCTATCTGGAGGGACTGGACGTCCTGATCCTCGATGCCTTGCGCTACACGCCGCATCCCACCCATTTCTCGGTGTCGGAGGCGTTGGACTTTATCGCGAAAGTCAAACCGAAGCGCGCCATCCTGACGAATCTGCACACGGATCTTGACTATGAGACGCTGCGGAGCGAACTGCCGCCGCATGTCGAACCTGCCTATGATGGGATGCAGATCGAAGCTCGCTGACTGTGCGATCACGCAGTGATGGAGCCTGACGACCTTTAGGAGCTGGTCGTGCTGAGAGGAGCCCATGAGCCGCGCGCCATCCACCGATCCGTATCCGCGCACCCCGGATGGCCGCTATTTCGTGGTTCGCGGCCGCTTGTGGCGCCTCAGCAATCCCGATCTGGAACCTCTAGAGCGTGAGCGTCTCGTCAAGGAGCTGATGGCGGCCCGCCGGGCGATCCGCAATGTCAGGGACGATCCACAGGCATTGAGCCAAACCCGTGCTCGGGTAGACGCTGCAAAGCGGGCCCTTGGTGAGCGCGGTCCAGTCTGGTGGAGTGACGGTGCACCGGACTACAATCGGCGGCTGGTAAGAGATACGCCATATGCCGAATGGTATCTTTCACTCGAACCGAAATCACAGGCCGATAGGTAGGCATCAAAGGCCCGAGCATCCTGAGGCTTAAGTTCCATAATATATCTTATGCGAATTTCATATAAAGAGCTGCCGACCTCTCCCCTCGGACCTCAGGCGATCTGCTTGGAGCTTCTGGCGAAGAATGCACGGTTGGCCATGAGCGGTTGCCAGGACCGCTCATGGCGCAATGTCTGTTCAAGGATGTTCGATCAGACGCAGCCCAGGTTGTCGGTTCTCCTGAACGATTGTCCTAGGATGCCGTCTCAGGCTCTGCCGTCTCATCTGAAGCTGTCCAGCTATGGGTGATCTCGGCCACGGCACCGAGCATGATCGAGGCCGAGCAGTACTTCTCCTTGGACAACTGGATCGCCCGTTCGACCTTCGCCGGTACCAAGTCCTTGCCCACGACCCGGTACTCGAGGTGGATCTTGGTGAAGACCTTGGGATCAGTCGCTGCACGCTCGGCGGCTACCTCGACCTCGCAATCCGAGATCTGCTCACGGCCCTTTCTAAGGATCTGCACGACGTCGAAGGCGGTACAACCGCCGAGCCCGATCAGGAGCATTTCCATGGGACGGATCCCGAGATTGCGCCCGCCATATTCAGGCGCGCCATCCATGATGACAGCATGTCCGCTGCCGGACTCGCCCACGAACATCATCCCGTCGACCAGTTTGACCCGCGCTTTCATCGTACCCTTCCTCAATGATCACAAAGAATTCTGCTGACTTCATACACCGCTACTGCAGGGAGATGGCGCAAATCCAGCTAGCCGTGGGTTTTGTCCTCAGGGTATGAGACTGACCTAGCGAGCAGGAATTAACCATGAAGCCTTCGACCGACATCACACGCCTCCTGGAGATCATGGCGGCCCTGCGCACGCCGGGAACAGGATGTCCTTGGGATCTCGAGCAGAATTTCGCGTCGATCACGCCTTATACGCTTGAGGAGGCCTACGAGGTCGTGGACGCCATCGAGCGTGGCGATCTGGCGGATCTCCGGGACGAACTTGGCGACCTGCTGCTCCAGGTGGTTTTCCACGCCCGCATGGCCGAGGAGCAGGGTGCCTTCGCCTTCGGCGATGTGGTCGAGGCGATCACGAAAAAGCTCATCCGGCGCCATCCCCACGTCTTCGGAAGCATCGAGAACCTGTCGCCCGGGGATGTGAAGCACCTTTGGGACTCGATCAAAGCCGAGGAGAAGGCGGAAAGAAAGGCAGAGCGAGCCAAAATGGGCTTGTCAGCAGAGGCGCATGAGGTGGGCTTTCTCGGCAGCATTCCGACGGCCCTGCCCGCCCTGACACGAGCCCAGAAACTGACAGCCAAAGCTGCCAAGGTCGGCTTCGACTGGCCAGACGCTGCCCAGGTCGTCGATAAGATTCACGAAGAGTTAGAGGAAGTTAAAGAAGCCTCTTCATCTGGAGACAGAGACAAGGTCGAGGATGAAATCGGCGACCTGCTCTTTTCCGTGACGAACCTCGCTCGTCATTTCGGCATCGATCCTGAGCAGGCTCTGCGACGCACGAACGCCAAGTTCGAGCGCCGGTTCCGGGCTGTCGAGCAGGGCCTCGGCGAGCAGGATCGCAGCCTCGATGACGCTTCCCTTGAAGAGATGGAGCGGCTCTGGGTTGCTGCGAAGATGGCCGAGCGAGAGCCGGGCGCCACCTCATAGGACGCGGGCTTCGGGGAAGCGGTTGAGAAAGCGGGGCTCCTTGCCGGCAACAAGGCGCACCTGAAGCACGGTATGCCCATTCTCCTTCGTCTGGCGGTCGAGGATCTCCGTGTTCTCATGGAGCCATGCGAGCCCCTGCCCGTCCTCAGCCGCCACATCGACCTCGTAAGTCAGCCGCCCTAAGGCTAAGTGCTGCTCGATGGTGGCGAGAAGTTCTGGGATCCCGTCTCCTGTGAGGGCCGAGATGAGAATTGGCCGCCTCTCCTCGCCGGTTCGCTGCGAGGTGGCGGCGAGCCGCTCCCGATCATCCGCCGAGAGAAGATCTGCCTTGTTCCAGACCTCGATGATACGCCGCGTGTCTTCTGGGTCGATCCCGAGTTCCCGCAGCACCACGGCCACGTCGCCGGCCTGAGCTTCCGTCTCCCCGTGAGACACGTCGCGCACGTGCAGCAGCACATCCGCTTCGACGACGTCCTCTAGGGTGGCCCGGAAAGCCGCTACCAGCATGGTTGGCAGATCCGAGATGAAGCCCACGGTGTCCGACAGGATGGCTTTCTCGCCGTGAGGAAGCTCGATGGCCCGGGATGTGGGGTCGAGGGTCGCAAACAGCATGTTTTCGGCCAGTACATCGGCCTGCGTCATGCGGTTGAAAAGCGTGGATTTGCCGGCGTTGGTGTAGCCGACGAGAGCGATGATCGGATAGGGCACCCGCCGCCGGCTCGTCCGGTGCAGGGACCGGGTCTTCACGACCCCTTCCAGATCCCGTTCGATCCGGTTCATCCGCTCCTGGATCATCCGCCGATCGGCCTCGATCTGCGTCTCTCCCGGGCCGCCCAGGAAGCCGAAGCCGCCACGCTGGCGCTCCAGATGGGTCCAGGAGCGGACCAGCCGGCCCTTCTGATATGACAGGTGAGCCAGCTCGACTTGGAGCGTGCCTTCCTTGGTCCGAGCACGCCGGCCGAAGATTTCGAGGATCAGGCCCGTCCGATCGATGACCTTGGCGCCCCAGGCCTTTTCGAGATTCCGCTGCTGCACGGGACTAAGGGCACAGTCCATGACAACGAGCCCGATCTCCTCGGCCCGGATCAAGCCCGCCAGTTCTTCCACCTTGCCGCTTCCGATAAAGGTGGCGGGGCGGGGAGACGACAATGGAGCGATGAGTGAGCGAACAACAGTCAGGTCAATCGCAAGTGCGAGGCCGGCGATCTCATCGAGCCGGGCATCGGGAGGGCGAGGGTTGCCCCCCTCGCCTTCGGAATCTGTAGAGACGCGCCGTTTGCGCGTCATATATGGCCCGACAACGAGCGTCCTTGTACCCGCCGCGACCTCTTTCTCAGGTTCGGCGAGTTGAGCGAGACGTTCTTCCCCCGGCGTCCGTGGTTCCGTCACCTCAGGCCTTCTCGCCAGCCTCGTCGATCTGATCGAACAACTGAACAGGCTGTCCCGGCATGATGGTGGAAATGGCGTGTTTGTAAACCAGTTGTGAGTGACCATCTCTGCGCAGAAGAACGCAGAAATTGTCGAACCAAGTGACGACTCCCTGGAGCTTGACGCCATTCACGAGAAAGATCGTCAGGGGTATTTTCTGCTTCCGGACGTAGTTGAGGAAGGTGTCCTGAAGGTTCTGCGCGCGATCGCCCGCCATTGAAGTTGCCTCGCCAGCCCATCGCCGCCGGTCTTGGCTATGGGGCCGCCTTGATATGATTGTCCGCTTTCGTGCGGTCGGTGACCGGCCTACTTATTACAGGGCGAACAGCCGCGTTCGGCAAGGGGGACGCAACGGTTCTACCTCCTCGGGGCGCATTTTCCCGTGGATTGGTAGGTTTTAGTTCCAGGCCTGACGACAGCACGTGACCCATCGGAACATCGGCAGCAGGTCGTCAGCCGCCGATCCCCAGGGATTTCAGCTTCCGGTGCAGGGCCGACCGCTCCATGCCGATGAACTCCGCCGTCCTAGAAATGTTGCCGCTGAAGCGGGCAATCTGGGCCAGAAGGTACTCCCGCTCGAAGATCTCACGGGCGTCGCGGAGCGGCAGGCTCATGAGCTTTTCGCCCCCTGCCCCGCCAGGCGTACTCGGAACGAGCGCACCGATCTCGGACGGCAGCATGTCGGCCGTGACCTCCGCGTCGGGCTCACCGGACGTGAGGATCATCAGGCGCTCGACGTTGTTCCTGAGCTGGCGCACATTGCCCGGCCAGTCATGCGACTGCAGCACTGCCATCGCATCCTCGGCGATTCGGCGCTTGGGCAGGCCTGTCGTCGACGAGATCTGCTCCATGAAGAAATCGATGAGCTCGGGCACATCCTCCCGGCGCTCGGCCAAGGACGGCACCCGAATCGGAATAACCCCAAGGCGGTGGAAGAGATCCTCGCGGAACCGGCCAGCGGCAATCTCAGCCGGCAGATCGCGGCTGGACGACGAGACGATACGGACATCCACATGAACCCGGGTCGTTCCGCCGACACGCTGGAAGTTCTGGTCCACGAGAACGCGCAGAATCCGATTCTGCGTCTCCCGCGGCATGTCGGCGATCTCGTCGATATAGAGAGTTCCGCCATGGGCCTCCTCAAGCGCGCCGACGCGGCGTCCACCGCCTGCTCCACCTTCCGTACCGAAGAGCTCGGCCTCCATGGTGTCCGGCGTAATGGTCGCGGCCGAGAGCACCACGAAGGGACCGTTGGCGCGGGTGGAAAGCCCGTGAAGGGTTCGGGCCGTCAGCTCCTTGCCAGAGCCGGGTGCGCCGGTGATCAGGATCCGGGCATTTGTCGGGGCCGCCCGCTCAACCGCTTGGCGAAGCTGGTTGATCACGATGGACTTGCCGGCAATGCGGCTCGCCTGAACGGACCGGGAGCGCAGGTCGCGCACTTCTCGCTTCAGTCGCGATGCCTCAAGGGCACGCTCGGCCACGAGCACGAGCCGATCAGCCTTGAACGGCTTTTCGATGAAGTCGTAGGCACCGGCCTTGATGGCCGAAACTGCGGTTTCGATGTTGCCATGGCCTGAGATCATCACCACCGGCAGGTCCGGGTGCTGGCTCTTGATGATCTCGAGCACCTGGAGACCATCCAGGCGGCTTCCCTGCAGCCAGATATCCAGGAAGACGAGGTGGGGACGCCGCGTCTCGATAGCAGCCAGGGCCTCGTCGGAGGTCCCAGCCGTGCGTGTCCGGTGGCCTTCATCCTCAAGAATACCGGCCACAAGTTCGCGAATGTCGACTTCGTCGTCGACGACGAGAATATCAGCGCTCATGAGCTTGCCCTGCGAGAGTCATGTCGGCTGGAAACGGCCGATGTCTCTTCCGATGAAATCTGTTTCGTCTTTGGGATCCACATGCGAACCTGCCCACCTCTTCCGGCAGGATTGTCGGCGAGTTCCATGCCGCCCCCATGGTCTTCCAGGATCTTTGCGACGATCGGCAATCCTAAACCGGTTCCACCCTCGCGGGTCGTCATATAGGGCTCCAGAAGGCGCTGCCGCCCTTCAACAGGGAAGCCCTTGCCGTTGTCGGTCACGGCCAGGATCAGATAGTCCGGGTGCGTGTCGTCCAGAAGAATGGCGATCTGCCCCTGCCCTCGCTCCTCATCTGGCACTGCCGCAATGGCTTCCGTCGCGTTCTTGACGATATTGGTCACAGCCTGGGACACGAGACGGCGGTCGAACGGCGCCACAAGAGGCCCCTGAGGAAGCTGATCGGCAAATTCGATCTCAGGGTGGGCAATCTTCATCATGAAGACCACCTGCCGGATTGTCTCGGCCAGATCCTCGTTTCCGATGGTCGGCTTGGGCATGCGGGCGAAGGATGAGAACTCGTCGACCATCCGCTTGATGTCGTCGACCTGCCGCACGATCGTGTCCGTGCACTGATCGAACACCTCACGATCGGTGGTGATCACCTTGCCGTATTTCCTGCGGATACGCTCGGCCGAGAGCTGGATCGGGGTCAGCGGGTTCTTGATCTCGTGCGCAATCCGGCGCGCCACGTCCGCCCAGGCGGACGTCCGCTGCGCCAGGACGAGATCCGTGATGTCGTCGAGGGTGATCACGAGATCCCGCTTCTCGCTGCGGGTCTGCTCGCTGGTCACGCGGACATTGATCGTGCGCTCTTTGCCGCGGCGGGCGATATGGATCTGCTGCTGCATGAGTCGCTGGCGCCCGTGGCTCATCTCCTCCACCAGGGAAGTGACCTCCGGCAAGATCATGGTGATCGACTTGCCGAGCAGCTCCTCTCGCGAAGCCCCGAGCAGGGACTCCGTCGAAGGGTTGACGATGGTGATCACACCCCGGGCATTCACGCCGATCACCCCGGCCGAGACACCGGCGAGAACTGCCTCGGTAAAGCGGCGACGACGATCCATGAGCTCGCTGGCTGTGGTGAGGCCATCATGCTGGCGGCGCAACTCCGAGGTCATCTTGTTGAAGGTCTCGCCGAGATGGCCAAGATCCCCCTCGCCCCGCTTGACGGGAACCTGAACATAAAAGTTGCCGGTTGCCACTTGGTCCGTCGCATGGATGAGGCGTCGGATCGGCGCCACGAGGCGGTTCGCGAAATTCAGCCCGAACCAGACTGCGGAGAGCAGGACGATCAAGGCGATCAGCGTGAACATGGACGCAAAGGCGATCTGAATGCCGGCCTTCTTCTGGTCAAGCGCTTCGTAGAAGGCCACACCGGTTTCAGCCACCTGGGGAAACTCGATGGCTCGCGGATCCACCTCACGCGCCACGTAGAGGACCCGCCCACCATGGGCATCGAGCTTCAGGGCGGAACGGAAAATGTTGCCGCTCCCTCGGGTGAAAAGACAGAGCGCTTCCTGGGAGCTCGCTTCCTGAAGATCTGCCTGAGAGGGCGGAGGAATGTTCTCAACCTTCTTCACTTCGATCCGCTCAACCACCGTACCGTCCGGATCGACGAGCATGGCAAGTGGGAAGCCGAGGAAGACCGCGCGGGAATTCATGAATTCCCGGAACAGGTTGCGGTCGGCATCGAAGAGAACCTTCGCGCGATTGAGGTCAGCTGCCATCAGCTGAGTCTCGCGCGCCAGTGTCCGGCACTGCATCTCCCGGTAGGAGTGGGCGATGGACACTGTGTTGTTCATGAGATTCTTAAGTGCGCCCGTGAACCATGGATCAAGACCACGCTCGAGGGTCACCGTCGCGACACCGGCGACAAGAATGGCCGGCAGGACGGCCACTAGGCTGAAGAGCCCGACGATGCGCACGTGGAGTCCGGCTGCCGCTGCCCCTGCCCTGCGCTCCCGCACCAGCTTCCGGGTCTGCCAGGCCACGATTCCAAGGAGGACAGCAATGAGAACGCCGTTCAGCGTGAACACCCACACGACGACATTGTGGGTCGGCAGGATCGGCGTCGCACCGGCGAGAATCAGGAAAGTGGCTAGAGCCGACGCCAGAGCCGACAGAACGGCTCCATAGCCCAGCCAACCGAGACCGGTCTGGGACGGCTCTGCCGCCTGACGCTGTGCAATGGTGTCCTGGTTGATCAAGACTGAAGCCCCACGAGATCGGGCGCCTTGAGGACGGCACCCTGCCCTGGGGTGATGCACCAACACAACACTGTGGTCAAATTATTACAGCTCAGGCTGGTCAGGCTCTGTTTGACCGCACGACCATAAGGTCCAGGTCCCGAACCTTCTTCCGCAGGGTGTTGCGGTTGACCCCAAGCAGCTCCGCCGCCCTGATCTGATTGCCCCGCGTTGCCGCCAGGGCCGCCCCGATCAAGGGACCTTCGATCTCGCGCAGGATCCGGTGGTAGAGGCCGGGAGGCGGAAGCGAATCCCTGAACCCGGAAAAGTATTCGTTCAGGTGCCGCTCCACCGCGTCGGAGAGGCCCTCTGAGGCTTGCAGGGTTGGCTGGCCGGGTTTTCCGGCAGGCTGCGGCGCGAGGAGCGGCTGGGAATCGAGCTCCGCGTCGACGATGGCGCCCGTGATCGTGTCCTGGGGGTAGAGTGCAGCCAAGCGCCGCACCAGGTTCTCCAATTCGCGAACATTGCCGGGCCAGCGGTAACGCTTCAGCCGGTCCATAGCCTCAACATCAAGCTGCTTGCGGCCAAGCCCCTCCTTCTCCACCAGCACGAAGAAGTGGCGGACGAGATCCGGGATATCCTCGACCCGTTCGCGAAGAGGCGGAAGCCGCAGCGGAACTACGTTCAGCCGGAAATACAAATCCTCGCGGAAGAGGCCCTGCTGAATGAGAACCCGCAGATCCTTGTTCGTGGCGGCCACGATGCGGACATTGGTCTTGATCGGCACACGTCCGCCAACGGTCGTATACTCGCCCTGCTGGAGGACGCGCAGGAGACGCGTCTGCGCCTCCATGGGCATGTCGCCGATCTCGTCGAGGAAGAGTGTTCCCCCCTCGGCCTGCTCGAAGCGGCCCGTATTGCGGGCGGTCGCCCCGGTGAAGGCGCCCTTCTCATGGCCGAACAGCTCAGATTCGATAAGCTCCCGCGGGATCGCCGCCATATTGACGGCGACGAAAGGCCCCTGTCGGCGCTTGCCGTAATCATGCAGCGCCTTCGCAACCAGTTCCTTGCCCGTGCCGGATTCGCCCGTGATCATCACGGTGAGGTCGGTGGGCATGAGGCGCGCCAGCGCCCGATAGATCTCCTGCATCGCCTGCGAGCGTCCGACGAGCGGGATATCCTCGTTTTCCGGTACCGGCTGGGCACCGGTGGGCACGCCGCGCGGGCGGGAGAGCGCCCGGCCGACAACGGCCACCAGTTCCTTTAGATCGAAGGGCTTGGGCAGATACTCGTAGGCACCGCGCTCAGAGGCCTTGATCGCCGTCATGAACGTGTTCTGCGCGCTCATGACAATGATCGGAAGCTCCGGCCGAAGCTTCTTGACGCGGGGCAGGAGGTCGAAGGCGTTCTCGTCGGGCATCATCACATCGGTGATGACAAGATCGCCCTCCCCTTGAGACACCCAGCGCCAGAGGGTGGCGGCATTGCTCGTGGAGCGGACCTCGTAGCCCGCCCGCGACAACGCCTGGTTCAGGACGGTCCGGATAGCTGCATCGTCATCGGCGAGGAGGATCTGTCCGCTCGGCATAGGTCAGCCTTATAAATCAGCCCCGCGACCGTCGCCGGCGCGGTGCATGGGTAAAAGAACTCGGAAGGTGGTCCGCCGGGGAGCCGGTTCGCATTCAACGATGCCGCCATGGTCGCCCACGATCTTGGCGACAAGGGCGAGCCCAAGGCCGCTGCCTTGGACCTTCGTGGTCACAAAGGGATCGAAGAGCTCGCTCATCAACTCCGGTGGAATCCCAGGTCCATTGTCCGTGACGCTCAACTCGATTGGCAGGCTCACACGCTCCTGCGAGCCTGGCACCTGGAGCCTGACGCCGGTCCGGAAGGCCGTCGACAGGATGATCTCTCCATCCGGTGCATCGATGCCAATGGCTTCGGCAGCATTCTTGACGAGGTTCAGGATGACCTGGATCAGCTGATCCCGATTACCGAGGACGGGGGGGAGCGATGGATCATAGTTTTCAGCAAAGCGGATGTGGCGGGCGAAACCCGACTGTGCCAAACGCTTCACGTGGTCGAGTACGCCGTGGATATTGACGGCACCTCGCTCCACGGGCCGCTCTTCGCCGAAGACCTCCATGCGCTCCACGAGCTTTACGATGCGATCGGTCTCGTCGCAGATGAGTCGCGTCAGCAACCGGTCGTCCTCGTTCGCCGATTGCTCGAGAAGCTGCGCGGCGCCGCGGATGCCGGAGAGCGGGTTCTTGATCTCGTGCGCCAGCAGGGCACCGAGAGCCGTGATCGACCGGGCCGCCCCGCGATGAGTGAGCTGACGGTTCATCTTGTCGGCGATGGTCCGTTCCTGGAGCATGACGATCACGTTGTCGCGGTCGTCGCCAAGAGGACATGCCGAGACGTCTACGATGCGCTCGGCGCCGAGACGTGGGCTGCCGATATCGACCCGGTGCTCGCTGACGCTGGAGCCCCTCTGGCGAACATCTTCGACCAAAGCCATCACCGGTGAGCCGAAGGGCAGCAGGTCGCTGAGCTTCTGGCGCTGCATCATGCGCAGGCTCATCTCGAAAAACGACTCGGCCGCCGCATTGGCGTGCGCGATCCGATGCTCCGGCCCTACGGTGAGAACCGGGATCGGCAGGGCATTCATGATCAGGTCATTGATGGGAAGAGCCGTCATGCAGCGTCTCGCTCCAAAGAGCTGTAAACTGATCGCAGGAGCGCAATCACGGTTCCGGGCTCCTCCGATGTGACGAGCCCCATGCGAACTCGTGGAGGAACCTGGAAACCCGAGGCGATCGCCACATCCGCATATGCCGCCAAGTGCTTGCGAGCATGACGGACTCCTGTCTTCTCTCCATAGAGTGAGAGCAGTCCCTCATAATGCTCGACGGCAATAGCCGTCATCTCTTCCGGGGAGGGGTCAGGAATGGTGCGTCCCTGCAGGGCTGCGCCGATCTGGCCGACGAGCCAGGGACGCCCGACGGCCGAACGTCCGATCATGACGGCAGCCGCTCCCGAGGCGGCCAAACAGCGCCTCGCGTCATCCACAGAGCCGATGTCGCCGTTGGCGATCACCGGAATGCCCACCGCATCCGCGACCGGCGCGATGGCGCCCCAGTCGGCCTGTCCCTTATAGAATTGTTGGCGGGTACGACCATGGACCGTCACCGCTTTCACGCCAAGAGCTTCGGCCCTGCGGGCGAGATCCGGCGCATTGATATTCTGGTGATCCCAGCCGAGCCGCATCTTTACCGTTACGGGAACGCTGGCAGCCTGCACCGTCGCCTCGATCAAACGGGCAGCGTGATTAAGATCGCGCATGAGCGCCGATCCGGCAAAGCCGCCGATCACGCGCTTTGCCGGGCACCCCATATTGATATCGATGATGCGTGCCCCTGCCCCCTCGGCCACGCGGGCGGCCTCCGCCATCCAGCGGGGCTCGCATCCGGCGAGCTGGACAACGTGCGGCTCGATCCCAGCGCCTTCGGCACGCAGCTGCGCTTCTTCGGAGCCTTGAACCAGCTCGTCTGAGGCCACCATCTCGGAAACTACGAGCCCTGCCCCCAAGCGCTTGGCGATACGCCGGAAGGCAACATCCGTTACGCCCGATAAAGGGGCCAGGATGGCATTGCATTCGATCTTCAATGATCCAATACCGAAGCCATAAACGCCTATTTTTTGATCAAGTGCCATTGTGCTCAATTAATAGCCATTTTTAGATGACGTGCAAGCTATTCCGCGCGGGTATTTGCCTTCTGGGGCCGCCGCGTTAAGGAGAGCACCTGTTACGGAGAGCCTTCCCGATGTCAGTTGCCGCCCTGATCGTTGCCGCAGGCCGTGGATCACGAGCGGGAGAAGGTCTTCCAAAGCAGTACCGAGATCTCCAGGGCCGATCAGTCCTGGCACGAACACTCGCCAGTTTCCTCTCGCATCCAGGCATCGATCAGATCCTCGTCGTGATCCACCCGGATGATGACGCTTTCTATGAGGGAAGCATCGCGGCCTTTGTACCCCTGCCTTCGGCACTTCTGCCATGCGTTCATGGCGGCGCTACGCGCCAGGATTCGGTGCGGAATGGCCTTGAGGCTCTCGCCTCTTCAGCCCCCGAGATCGTCCTGGTTCACGACGCGGCAAGACCCTTCGCCAGCCCGGAACTCATCGACAGGGCGATCCAGGCAGCAAGACGCTGGGATGGGGCAGTTCCCGGAATTTCGGTGACCGATACGATCAAGGTGATCGGCCATCAGGCCGAGGTCATCTCGACCCCCGAAAGGGATAGTCTCAGGGCCGTACAGACGCCGCAGGCTTTCCGTTTCTCCTTACTGCTTGATGTCCATCGCAAGGCGACAGCTGCAGGGATGCATGCCTTCACAGATGATGGCGCCCTGGCCGAATGGGCCGGGATGCCGGTTCACGTGTTCGAGGGCGACAGCGAGAACATCAAGCTCACCCATCCGGCCGACTTCCTGGAAGCCGAGCGGCGATTGAAAGGCCCATCCATGACCTACATCACCAAGCTAGGCACAGGCTTCGACGTTCACGCCTTTGTCGATGGCGACCATGTCTGGCTCGGCGGAATCAAGGTGCCTCATGACCGGGGTGTGATCGCTCATTCCGACGGTGACGTGATCCTGCACGCCCTGACCGACGCCATCCTTGGCGCCCTCGCCGACGGGGACATCGGCACCCACTTCCCACCGAGCGATCCGCAATGGCGCGGCGCTTCCTCGGATCAGTTCCTGGCCCATGCGGTAAGCATGGTGCGGGAGCGCGGCGGCGTTGTCGACCATCTCGATACCACCCTTCTCTGCGAAAGCCCCCGGCTGGGGCCGCACAGGGAAGCCATGCGCCAGCGTATCGCCGAGATTGCCGGGCTCCGTCTCGATCAGGTTTCGCTCAAGGCCACTACCACTGAAAAGCTCGGCTTCACCGGCCGTAACGAGGGTATTGCCGCCCAGGCCGCCGCAACCATCCGCCTGCCGGAGGTGAATTCATGATTCCGGATCTGAGAGACCGCGCCGCCGCTCTTCTCGATGCTTATCGCCGAAGGGGCCTCAAGATCGCAACGGCCGAGTCCTGCACCGGCGGTCTGGTTGCCGCCATGCTGACCGAAATTTCCGGCTCCTCAGCCGTGGTGGAGCGCGGCTTCGTGACCTATTCGAACGAGGCGAAGACCGAACTGGTCGGGGTGCCCGCCGACCTGATTTTCACCCATGGAGCAGTAAGCGAACCAGTAGCTCGAGCCATGGCCGAGGGAGCCCTCGCCCACTCGCGGGCCGATATGGCCGTGGGTATAACTGGTGTTGCAGGCCCGACCGGCGGAACCGCGACAAAGCCCGTCGGTCTCGTTCATTTCGGCCTAGCACGCAAAGGAGCCCCAACAATCCACCTGGAACGCCGCTATGGCGATCTTGGTCGGGAGACTGTCCGCCGCCGGGCGGTTGAGGATGCGCTCTCGCTGTTGGAACAGGCTATCGCCTGATCAGGCGCGGGCCCGGGAGGGTGCGCCATAGATCTCGTCCGCCCGCTCCTCGAAGGCCCCGGTGAACTTGCGGAAGGCCTTGTCGAAGACGCTACCCATGAGGAGCCCAAGGGCGAAACTCTTGAATTCGTAATTGATGTAGAACTCGACATCGCAGCCGCCCGGCACCTCTCGGAAGGTCCAGCGGTTCTCGAGATACTTGAACGGCCCATCCACGTACTCGACCGTGATCTTCCGGCGCGGATCGTCCAGAGTCACGCGGGTGGTGAAGCTCTCCTTGATGGCCTTGTAGCCCACCGACATGGTGGCCACGAGCGTTTCGATGCCCTCCCCGCTCTGGACCCGGCGCATGACGCGCAGATCCTCGCACAGGGGCAGGAACTCCGGATAACGCTCCACATCGGCCACGAGGGCGAACATCTGAGCGGGCGTATGCTTCACGGTCCGGGTGGTGCGGAAGGTCGGCATGGCTCAGGCGGCCTCTCTGAAGGTTTCAAGCGCGGCCTCCAGGGCCGGAATGTCGGATCGGGAGCGCAGGGCGTAAACGCGCTGGTCCGGACGCAGCCGCTCCAGCATACGCACGGTCTTCGGTCGCATCTTGTTCCGGTAGGACCAGATCCAGCGCAAGAAGGAAAAGTCTAAGCGCTCGATGCAGGTGGGCCCAAGGTCAGGCCGCGTACGCCCGTAATTCCTGGTAACCCGCCATACCACGCCGCCCAGGCACTGCCAGCGCGGCAGGTCGAGCCAGACGATCACCGTGGCACGGGGCACCCGGATGTCGAAGGTACTGGCGTAATTTCCATCCATGATCCAGGCCGGGCGCGCGGCGAGCATCGTCACATGCTCGCGCCATTCCGGCTTCGTCGGAGTGGTCCAGCCGGGGCCGAAGTATTCCCGGTCGAGGTGGATCAGCGGCAGGCCGAGACGCTCGGCAAGGCGGCTCGCCAGGGTGCTCTTGCCCGCGCCCGGGCTGCCGATGACCAGAATGCGCTGCATGCCTCGTCCGGTTCGTTAGCCGAGCTTCGCGAGACGGGCCGCCTTCAGCTTGGCAAAATCCTCACCGGCGTGATGCGAGGAACGCGTCAGCGGGGTCGAGGAGACCAGGAGAAACCCCTTGGCATAGGCTGTGGTTTCATAGGCCTTGAACTCGTCCGGCGTGACGAAGCGGATCACCTGATGGTGCTTCTTGGTCGGCTGGAGATACTGGCCAATGGTCATGAAATCCACGTCCGCCGAGCGAAGGTCGTCCATGAGCTGGAGCACCTCGTTCCGCTCCTCGCCCAGGCCCACCATGATGCCGGACTTGGTGAAGATGGTCGGATCCATCTCCTTCACCTGCTGCAGCAGGCGGATGGAATGGAAGTAGCGGGCCCCTGGGCGCACCTTCAGGTACTTCGACGGCACCGTTTCGAGGTTGTGGTTGAACACATCGGGCTTGGCCGCCACCACGACCTCAAGCGCGCCGGGTTTCCTGAGGAAGTCAGGGGTGAGAATCTCGACGGTGGTCTTCGGCGAGCGGGCCCGGATCGCATGGATCACATCGGCGAAGTGCTGAGCGCCGCCGTCAGCGAGGTCGTCCCGGTCGACGGAGGTGATGACCACATGCTCAAGGCCGAGCTTTTCAACGGCTTTTGCCACGCTCTCGGGCTCGTTCGGGTCGAGCGCCTGCGGCAGGCCGGTCTTCACGTTGCAGAAGGCGCAGGCCCGGGTGCAGGTGTCGCCCATGATCATGAAGGTGGCGTGCTTTTTTTCCCAGCACTCGCCGATATTGGGGCAGCCGGCCTCCTCGCAGACCGTTACGAGCTTGTTCTCGCGCACGATGCGGTTGGTCTCGGCCCATTTGGGCGAGCCCGGCGCCTTCACGCGGATCCATTCGGGCTTGCGCTGCTGAACCGGCTGGTCCGGCCGGTGCGCCTTTTCCGGATGGCGAGGACGCTGATCCTTATTCAGAAGGTCGAGAACGACAGCCATGAAGCTAAACCTCTGGGGCGAAGGGACCCCGCCCCTTCCTGACATGCGCTTGATTTAAGGCTTTCGAGGCTCGACCGCAAATGCTCAGATCGCGGAGCAGGCCTTCCGTCCAGGCTTTCTGTCTGCTGAGGGCCGCTCCGATCTGCCGGAACACCAGCAAAGTATGACGACCGGCAACTTCTGAGTTTCTACCTGAACCGAAGCCCATGATACCCGTTACTAGCCTGTTCATTCCAAGATGTTGGGACATAGACCTATGAACAGGACGTCGGAGAGGAACGGGATCGTGGCGATTCCGCCTGCCGAGCATGTCCTGGATGCTTTGGCTGGCCCGATGGCCGTGCTCGACCAGTCCGGCACCATTATTGCTGTCAACCAGGCTTGGCGTGATTTCGGCCAGGCGAACAGCGCCAGCGGCATTCGACATATAGGAATGAACTACCTCGATATCTGCGATCGCGCCGTCGGGGTAGAAGCGGCCTGTGCGCAGGCCGCTTCTGTTGGCATCCGGTCTGTGCTGGCGGGTCAGTCAGACTTCTCGCTCGAATATCCGTGCCATTCCCCTGCAGAGAAGCGGTGGTTTCAGCTCCGTGCTTCGCGGCTTGAGCATGAGGGACATACCTATGCCGTGGTGGCTCACCACGATATCACCAACCGTATTCTGGTCGAGCAGGAGCGACAAGGTCTCCTGGCGAAGGCCCATCGATACCAGGAGCAGTTGAGAGCCCTGGCGGCAGTGACGACCCGGATGGCCGCGACGGATGCCCCCGAAGATATCTTTCACGAGATCTCGGATCAGGCGCGCCTGATCATCGGTGCTCATTGGGCCGCAATCCATACGCTTCCCTATGCCTTATGGCCGAGTGAGCCCGTAATTGTCTCGGTTTCGGACAAGTACCGCAACTATCCTGCATCCAGCCTGGGGCAGAGCAGTGCTGCCATTTACTCCCATGTGGGCCAGCTTGGACATTCGCTTCGGCTCACTGGGGCCGAACTCAAGTCTTATCCGGAACTGCAGGATGCCTGGCTCACAGAAGCAGTCTCTCCGGGACTGCCGAGCGTGCTTGCTGTTCCGGTGATTGGCCCCCAAGGCGGCACGTTGGGCGTGCTCATGCTGCTGGATAAGCAGGATGGTGACTTCACCGCTGACGATGAAGCCATCCTCACCCAACTCGCCCAGATCGCGTCGGTCTCCGTCGAGAACGCCGTTCAGACCAGAGCCGAACGGGAAAGCCGTGAGCGGCTCTGGGCGACCCATGAGCATGCCGGCGTCGGCATCGCTGAAACAAATGCTGCCGGCAAACTTCTGACCGTCAACAGGGGGCTATCCGCTATCACCGGTTATTCCCGCGGCGAGCTTCTCGGCTTGAACATCTTCGATCTCATTCACCCTGATGATTCCGGGGCTGAGCGCGACCTTTACGAACGACAGGTCGCGGGCGAACTGAAAACCTATTCGTTGGAGAAGCGCTCGATCCGGAAGGATGGCTCCAGTGTCTGGCTGAATGTCTCATCGACAGCAGTCTTCAATGAGCAGGGAAAATTTCAATACAGCGTGCGGGTCATTCAGGACATCGACGAACGGAAGCGGTTCGAGCAAC
Organism: Microvirga lupini; assembly: GCF_014191055.1. Lineage (GTDB taxonomy): Bacteria > Pseudomonadota > Alphaproteobacteria > Rhizobiales > Beijerinckiaceae > Microvirga > Microvirga lupini_A. The sequence continues at coordinate 755,684 of NZ_JACHWB010000003.1, read as the reverse complement.
GCCAAACATTGCTGGTGCGGGAGCTCCATCACCGGGTGCGCAACACCCTCGCGGTCGTTCAAGCTCTGGCAAGCGCGACGGCCCGTACGGCAACCAACATGCGGGATTTCAACCGATCCTTCTCATCGCGGGTCGCTGCCCTTGCCAAAACCCAGACCCTTCTGACGGAGGATTACTGGCAGACTGCGCCTTTGCGGGAGATGCTGCAATGTGAGCTTCAGCCTTTCTGGGGTAGCAGACACGAGCGCTTCAGGCTGGAGGGGCCGGAAGTGAATCTTTCGGCGGATCTCGCCATCCCGCTGAGCATGGCTTTTCATGAACTGACAGCGAATGCCGCGCAATACGGTGCCCTATCTGTGCGCAAGGGGTGTGTAGCCGTCACATGGGAGCTTGTAGTCGAACACGGCCGGAGGGAGCTCCACCTCGCATGGGTGGAGAAGAATGGCCCTCCTGTCGGGAAGCCGGCGCACAGCGGCTTTGGGTCATTTCTCATGGAGCGTGTTCTGCCGGCCCAATGTAACGCGAAAGCGCATCTGAGTTTCGATCCGGCAGGGCTCCGGTGCGAGATCCACATACCTCTGGTTACGCATCGACTCGTGCCCGAATATTGATCTATTGATTTAAGCGCCCATCCGCGCCGGTTCAGGTCAAGCCTCGCGCGAAATCGTCGACCAGTTGCGCATAGCGTTCCATAGGCGGGAATTTCTCGAAACTATGGACCGCCGGCGTCTTGGCCCAGGGCAGCGCCTCGCTGGTGTAGGTCTCAATGAAGGGGGTAAAACCCCTTGCATCATCGAACATCGTCGCACGAACGTTGACGAACCCGTCGAGACCCTCCGGCCGCGTGAACAGCCAGCTCATACAATGCGGGCAGAAAAAATGTCGGGTGGGACCATGCAGTCCACCGATGACCGGGGCGCCCTGCACCACCTCGAAGCGTTCGCTCGGATAGAGTGCGCTCAGCGAGAAGGCGCTTGCGGTCATGCGCTGGCAGCCCGTGCAATGGCAGGCCATGGTGATGATGGGAGCGCCACGAACCCGAAACCGCACCTGTCCGCACCGGCATCCGCCTTCCTGCACAGCCCTATCGTCCGCCATGGCGTGTCCCCGCTTCGTCCTGCCGAGTTTAGCCGTCGCACGCACCCTTGTCAGCCCAGAGGAGCATGGAGTGGCATCATGGGCAGACGGTTGGCGGCTAATCCGTCGTTACGGCCGTTTCGATATCGGACGGGTCGATCCGCCGGTTGAGACCGGCTTCGAGCTTGTCGCGGTCGAGTTCGCCCTCCCACCAAGCCACCACGATCGTGGCCACGCCGTTGCCGATGATGTTGGTGAGCGCGCGCACCTCGCTCATGAACTTGTCGATGCCGAGAATGACGGCCATGCCGGGCACCAGGGCCGGGTTCACCACCGCCAGCGTAGCCGCGAGGGTGACGAAGCCCGCGCCCGTGACACCGCTGGCGCCCTTCGATGTGAGGAGGGCAACCAGGAGAATCGTCAGCTGCTGGCCGAAGGTGAGATCGAAGTGCAGCGCCTGCGCAATGAACAGGGTCGCGAGCGTCATGTAGATATTGGTGCCATCGAGATTGAAGGAATAGCCGGTCGGCACGACGAGACCGACGACCGATCTCGAGCAGCCGAGCCGTTCGAGCTTCTCCATCAATTGCGGCAAGGCGCTCTCGGACGAACTCGTGCCGAGCACGATGAGCAGCTCGTCCCGAATATAGCCGAGGAACTTGAAGATGCTGAAGCCGGCCATGCGAGCGATTGCGCCTAAGACCACGAAGACGAAGAGCGCCGCCGTAGCATAGAAAGTCGCAATGAGGCCGATGAGGTTGCCGAGGGCCTGCGGCCCGAAGCGGCCGATGGTGTAGGCCATGGCGCCGAAGGCGCCGAGAGGCGCGGCCTTCATGACGATCGCGATCACCCCGAACATGGCATGCCCCGCATCGTCGATGAGCCTGCGGATTGTCGCGCCGCGCTCGCCAAGCACGAGCAAAGCGAAGCCGAACAGGATCGCGAAGAGGAGCACCTGCAGGATATCGCCCTGGGCAAAGGCCCCCACCACGCTGTCGGGGATGATGTGGAGAATGAAATCGACCGGCTTCTGCTCGGCCGCCTGTTTGGCATAGCCAGCGACCGCGGCCGGGTCTGGCGTCCCGGCAAAGCCGGCGCCCGGCTTCACGAGATTGCCGACGAGAAGGCCGATGACGAGGGCGAAGGTGGACACGATTTCGAAATACACCAGCGCCTTAACGCCGACCCGCCCCACCTTCTTGGCGTCCTGGATATGGGCGATGCCGGACACGACCGTGCAGAAGATGATCGGCGCGATCACCATCTTGATCAGCTTGATGAAGCCGTCGCCGAGGGCCTTGACCCAATCGTTCTTGGCAAGATCCGGCAGCAGCCAGCCGATCAGGGCGCCAAGAACGATAGCGATCAGGACCTGAATGTAGAGAACCTTGTACCAGGGCTTCTTGCGAGATCGCGTGTCTCCGATCCCGTCTCTCACTGCGACGCTTGTCATCGTCGCCTCCTCATGGACGCTTCGCCGGCGGCACTTCGTCCCGAAATGAAAACAGCCAGGACCTCGAAAAGGTCCTGGCTGTTTGATTCCTGAAGCTCAACTTTGGCCCCGCAGGACCCAAATCGTGCCGCCCTACCGTCAGATGTGGATCACGCGGTCATAGGCATCGAGCACGCTCTCGTGCATCGTCTCGGAGAGCGTCGGGTGCGGGAAGACGGCGTGGATCAGCTCTTCCTCGGTGGTTTCCAGGTTCATGGCGATCACGAAGCCCTGGATCAGCTCGGTCACTTCCGCGCCGACCATGTGGGCACCCAGGAGCTGACCGGTCTTCTTGTCGAAGATTGTCTTCACGAGGCCGTCCGGCTCACCGAGTGCAATGGCCTTGCCGTTGCCGATGAAGGGGAAGCGGCCAACGCGGATGTCGAACCCCTGCTCCTTGGCCTTGGCCTCGGTGAGGCCAACGGAGGCGATCTGCGGGTTGCAATAGGTGCAGCCCGGGATCTTTGCCTTGTCCATGGCGTGGGTGTGCATGCCCTTGATGGTCTCGACGCAGATCACGCCCTCGTGCTCGGCCTTGTGCGCCAGCATGGGCGGGCCCGCCACGTCGCCGATGGCATAGATACCGGGCACGTTGGTGCGCCCCAAGCCATCCGTGACAACGACGCCGCGCTCGATCTTCACTCCCAGCTTCTCAAGGCCGAGATTTTCGATGTTGCCCACGACGCCGACCGCCGAGATCATGCGATCCGCGGTGATCGTCTGGGTGCCGCCCTTGCCATCGTCGATGGTGGCGGTGATGGAATTCGAACCCTTTTCAACCTTCGTGACCTTGGCGCCCGACAGGATTTTCATGCCCTGCTTTTCGAAACGCTTGCGGGCCAGACCTGCGATCTCCGCGTCCTCGACGGGCAGGATCTGCGGCATCACCTCGACCACCGTTACCTCCACGCCCATGGTGCGATAGAAGGAGGCGAACTCGATGCCGATGGCGCCCGAGCCCATGACGATCAAAGACTTCGGCATGGCGGGCGGCACCATGGCCTCGAAATAGGTCCAGATCAGCTTGCCGTCCGGCTCGATGCCAGGCAGAGCGCGCGGACGGGCGCCGGTCGCGACGATGATGTTCTTGGCCGCATAGGTGCCGGGCTCCAGCACGCCCTTCGGCACCGGGTTCTGCGGCTGCATGGCGGGCTTCTTCGGCGCCGTTACCACGACCTCGCCGGGCTTGGAGATCGCCGCCTCACCCCAGATCACATCGACCTTGTTCTTCTTGAGCAGCATGCCGACGCCGCCGTTGAGCCGGCCGGAGACGCCGCGCGAACGGTTGACGATGGCCGCCGCATCGAAGCCGATCCCTTGAGCGGAAAGGCCGTAATCCTTGGCGTGCTCCATGTAGTGGTAGATCTCGGCCGAGCGCAGCAGCGCCTTGGTCGGGATGCAGCCCCAGTTGAGGCAGATGCCCCCGAGATGCTCGCGTTCCACGACCGCAGTCTTGAACCCGAGCTGCGCCGCGCGGATCGCCGCCACATAGCCCCCAGGACCGCCGCCGATGACGATGATGTCGTATTGGTTTGCCATGGAACTCCCCCGTCATGCCCGGGCTTGGCCCGGGCATCCACGTCCTCGTGGAGCGGGCCGTTAAAGACGTGGATGGCCGGCACGAGGCCGGCCATGACGATCGATATTAAACCAGCATCCCCATCGGGCTTTCGATGAGCTGCTTGAAGGCGGCGAGGAGTTCCGCGCCGAGCGCTCCGTCGACCACGCGGTGGTCGCAGGAGAGCGTCACGGTCATGGCCTGGATGACGGCGGGAGCGCCGTTCTTCACCACCACTCGGCTCTCGCCGGCGCCGACCGCCAGGATCGTACCCTGGGGCGGGTTGATGACGGCCTGGAAGTTCTTGATACCGTACATGCCGAGGTTCGACACGGCCGTGGAGCCGCCCTGATACTCCTCGGGCTTCAGGCGACGGTTGCGGGCGCGGCCCGCCAGATCCTTCACCTCGGCCGAGATAGCCGTGAGCGTCTTCTGCTCGGCCTTGCGCACGACCGGCGTGAACAGGCCGCCCTCGATAGCGACGGCCACGCCCACGTCCGAATGCTTCATCTTCAGAATCCGGTCCTCGGCCCAGACTGCATTGGCGGCCGGTACGCGCTGGAGCGCGATGGCCAGCGCCTTGATGATAAAGTCATTGACCGAGAGCTTGTAGGCGGGCTTGCCGTCCTTGTCCTTGCCGGCGGCCGCGTTGATCTGCTCGCGCAAGGCCATAAGCGCGTCGAGTTCGCAATCCAGCGACAGGTAGAAATGCGGCACCGTCTGCTTCGACTCAACGAGGCGCTTGGCGATGGTCTTGCGCATGCCGTCGAGGGGCACTTCCTCGTAGGTGCCGGCCTCGAACATCGCCTTGACCTGTTCGGCGCCCATGCTCTGAGCCAGTTGCGGCGCTGCCGGCTTCGCAGCGGTTGCCGGAGCTGCCGCAGCGGCAGGAGCCGGAGCAGGCTTCGTGCCGCCACCCTGGAGCGCGGCGCGCACATCCTTCTCGACCACGCGGCCATGAGGGCCGGAGCCTTGGATCGACGCGATGTCGACACCGGCTTCCTTAGCGACCCGCTTGGCGAGCGGCGAGGCGAAGACGCGGTTGCCGGAAGCCTGCGGCTGCCCTGCCCCATTGGGCTTCGCGGCCGTCGCGGGCCCCTGGGGAGCTTGATCGACGCGGGCATAGGACATGTGGGCGTTCGGGTCGCCCTGAACGGTGTTGGCCTGCGGCTGCGGCGCCACTGCCGGTGCAGCAGGAGCCGGAGCAGCTTCCGCCTTCGGCGCAGGCGCCGGGGCGCCGCCGCCGGACGCCGGAGCCGTGACACTCTTAGGGTCCTCGCCTTCAGCGGCGATCAGAGCAATGAGCTCATTGACGGGAACGTCCGCCGTTCCTTCGGGCACCACGATCTTGGCGAGGATACCTTCATCCACCGCCTCCACTTCCATGGTGGCCTTGTCGGTTTCGATCTCGGCGATGACGTCGCCGGACTTCACCGTGTCGCCTTCCTTCTTCAGCCACTTGGCAAGGTTGCCCTTTTCCATGGTGGGAGACAGGGCGGGCATCAGGATATTGATGGGCATGGCGTTTTAGATCCTGACCTGATCTGGAATTCAGTTGATGGCCTGCGTCGAGCCGGGATCGCTCGGATCGTCCAGCTCGGCCTGAAGGCCTGCGGTGATCTCCGCCATGGCCTCCTCCTCCGAGAGGTCCGTTTCCATGGCATAGACACGCGCGGCGTGGCGGGCGAGATCCACCAGGAGCACGCCCCAGGTGAACGGATCGTCGAAGGCACGGCGCAGCGCGATGCTCACCGCCCCATCGACCACCGAAGCCCTCAGGATCTCGATGCCACCTTTTTCAAGCGCATCCGGCGGAACGTTGAGGGCTTCGAATTTCCGTTCAGTCATGAGGTCACCTGTAGCAAACGGCCTTCGCCGCCTGCACGACTTCGGCCACGTTCGGCAGCGCGAGCTTCTCGAGGTTGGCCGCATAAGGCATGGGAACGTCCTTGCCGGTGACGCGGATCACAGGTGCGTCAAGATAGTCGAACGCATTTTCCATGATGCGCGTGACGATCTCTGCGCCGACACCGGATTGTGGGAAGCCCTCTTCCACCGTGACACAGCGGCCCGTCTTCATGACCGAGGCCACGATGGTGTCGGTGTCCATGGGACGGATCGTGCGCAGGTCTATGACCTCGGCGTCGATCCCTTCCTTTTCCAGCTCCTGGGCGGCCTTGAGTGCATAGGTCATGCCAATCGAGAAGGACACGATGGTGACGTCCTTGCCCTGGCGGTGGATTCGCGCCTTGCCGATCGGCACCGTGAAATCATCGAGCTTCGGCACCGGGAAGGATTGTCCGTAGAGGATCTCGTTTTCCAGGAAGACGATGGGGTTCGGATCGCGGATGGCGCTCTTGAGGAGCCCCTTCGCGTCGGACGCCGTGTAGGGAGCGACGACCTTCAGCCCCGGAACGTTCGAGTACCAGGCAGCATAGTCGTGGCTGTGCTGCGCACCTACGCGGGCCGCGGCGCCGTTGGGGCCGCGGAACACGATGGGCGCGCCGAGCTGGCCGCCGGACATGTAGAGGGTCTTGGCCGCCGAGTTGATGATCTGGTCGATCGCCTGCATGGCGAAGTTGAAGGTCATGAACTCGACGATGGGGCGCAGCCCCGTGAAGGCCGCGCCGACGCCGACGCCGGCAAAGCCGTGCTCGGTGATGGGCGTGTCGATCACGCGCTTGGCGCCGAATTCCTGCAGCAGGCCCTGCGTGACCTTGTAGGCGCCCTGGTACTCGGCCACCTCTTCGCCCATGACGAAGACGCTGTCGTCCTTGCGCATCTCCTCGGCCATGGCATCGCGAAGCGCTTCGCGCACGGTCATGGAGACCATCTCCGTGCCTTCCGGAATCTCCGCCATCGCATCATGCGCGGTGCGATTCTGGATCACGTAGGGAGACGCGGGCTCCGCCACTGGCTTTGCGTCGGTGCCTGGGATTGAGTCGGCCGACGGCCGGTCAGCCATCCCTTCACGCTCCATATCGGGAGTCGGCGCAGGTTGTGCTTCCGGTGCCGGGGCAGCTGGCGCCTTCGCCGAGGAGGCTGCGGCCGACACGTCCTCACCCTCGCCCGCGAGGATCGCAATGGGGGTGTTCACGGCGACATTGTCGGTTCCGTCGGAAACCAGGATCTTGGCCAGGACGCCCTCGTCGATGGCCTCGACCTCCATGGTCGCCTTATCGGTCTCGATCTCGGCCAGCACATCGCCGGGCTTGACCTGATCGCCCTCTTTTTTCAGCCACTTGGCCAGTTTGCCCTGCTCCATGGTGGGCGAGAGGGCAGGCATGAGAATATCGATCGCCATTAAAAGACCTGTTTTGATTGTCGCAGCGGCGAGATTCAGGGAGAAGCGGCGTCAACACGCCGCTTAGAGAAGAATGTCCGTATAGAGCTCGGACGGATCGGGCTCTGGATCGTGCGTGGCGAACTCGGCCGCCTCGTTGACGATCTCGCGCACCCGGCTGTCGATCGCCTTCAGCTCGTCTTCCGACAGCTTCCAGCTCTCCAACAGACGGCGGCGGACCTGCTCGATCGGATCGTGCTCCTCGCGCATGCGGGTCACCTCGTCCTTCGTGCGGTACTTGGCCGGGTCGGACATGGAGTGGCCGCGATAGCGGTAGGTCTGCATCTCGAGGATGTACGGCCCTTTGCCCGAGCGGGCATGCTCGATGGCGCGCTGCCCGGCGGCGTAGACTGCACGGATGTCCATGCCGTCGACCTGCTCGCCCGGAATGCCGAAAGACACGCCACGCTTGGAGAAGTCGGTCTGGGCCGAGGCACGCGACACCGCCGTGCCCATGGCATAGCGGTTGTTCTCGATCACGTAGACCACGGGCAGCTTCCAGAGCTGCGCCATGTTGAAGCTCTCGTAGACCTGACCCTGATTGGCCGCGCCGTCGCCGAAATAGGTCAGGCAGACATTGCCATTTTCGCGATAATGGTTGGCAAACGCAATGCCGGTGCCGAGCGACACCTGAGCGCCGACGATGCCGTGGCCGCCATAGAAATGCTTCTCCTTGGAGAACATGTGCATGGAGCCGCCCTTGCCCTTCGACAGGCCGCCCCGGCGTCCGGTCAATTCGGCCATGACACCCTTCGCGTCCATGCCACAGGCGAGCATGTGACCGTGGTCGCGATAGCCGGTGATCACCTGGTCGCCCTCTTTCGTCGCCATCTGCATGCCGACGACGACAGCTTCCTGGCCGATATAGAGGTGGCAGAAACCGCCGATCAGACCCATGCCGTACATCTGGCCGGACTTCTCCTCGAAGCGCCGGATCAGAAGCATGTCGTTATAGGCGGTCAGATCTTGGTTCTTGTCGAATTGTGGGGAATTGAGAGCAGCTCCGCGTGTGGAGCCTTTAGTGGAAGTGGTCTTGTTAGCCGCGCCTGCACCGGCACGGCCCGCCTTGCGGGCAGCAACAGCCATCGGGTCCTCCGAAGGGTTTCCTCGACGAAAGTTGTAGCGCAGACGAAGGGGGAAATCGAGTGGGCTAAAAGCGGTTTTGCGGTGCACAATGAAACAGGCAAGCGTCTGTTTTTGTTATCAAAATTTCAATTAACTTGATTCAAGTTAAGCAGAACTTTTGGGCTATGCTTAATCAGGGACCCGTGATGATGACAAGGTCGTTCTTGTGCACACGTCCTAACATTACGCGTGCTCTTTCCTCGAGCAGATCCCGGTCGATCTGATCGCTCCGCAACAGGGCGATGCGGCGCTCCCAGTCGGAGCGCTGAGTCTTTAAACCCGCAAGCTCGTCCGAAAGTTCGGCAACCTGGGCCTCATATTTTTGTCGAGCCTCAATACCGCGTGCACCGCTATGGGCGTGATGCACGAAGTAGCCGGCCACAGCCGCTGAAATGCTATAAAGCACCAGCGGGATCAGGAATCGTCGTGCGCGTCTGCGGATTACCATGAGGCTGAGTCTTACAGCAGCATGGTTAAGAAGGCGTTGAGAGTTGCGCGCGAAGCGCTATTGCCCCCTCGATGTCATGCCCGGCCTTGTGCCGGGTTATCCACGTTTTGAACCCGGAAAACGTGGATGGCCGGGACGAGCCCGGCCATGACGAAGAGTAAAAGTTCTTTTGTCTCGGGTAGGATCAGGCCAATGCCTTCAAAGCCGTGCGGCCTGCGTACTGCGCCTGGGAGCCCAACTCCTCCTCGATGCGGATGAGCTGGTTGTACTTCGCAAGCCTGTCCGAGCGGGCGAGTGAGCCGGTCTTGATCTGCCCGCAATTCGTGGCAACGGCCAGATCCGCGATGGTAGCGTCCTCCGTCTCGCCCGAACGGTGCGACATGACGGCCGTATAGCCGGCGCGGTGGGCCATATCGACAGCCGCCAGAGTCTCGGTGAGCGAGCCGATCTGGTTGACCTTCACCAGAAGCGAGTTGGCGACCCCCTGTTTGATACCCTGTGAGAGGCGGCTCACATTGGTGACGAAGAGATCGTCGCCTACGAGCTGACACTTGTTGCCGATGAGATCCGTCACGGCCTTCCAGCCCTCCCAATCGTCCTCGGACATGCCGTCCTCGATGGTGGCGATGGGGTAGGCGGAAACGAGCTTGGCGAGATACTCGGCTTGCTGCTGCGGGGAGAGCTTCTGGCCCGTGCCCTCGTAATGGTAGGCGCCGCTCTTGAAGAATTCGGTAGCGGCGCAATCGAGGCCGATCACCATGTCCTTGCCGGGTATGTAGCCGGCCTGCTCGATGGACTTCATGATGAAGTCGAGGGCAGCCTCTGCGGACGGCAGGTTCGGGGCGAAGCCGCCCTCGTCACCCACATTGGTGTTATGGCCGGCATCCTTCAGGGCTTTCTTCAGGGTGTGGAACACCTCGGCACCCATGCGCACGGCTTCGGCCAGGGTCGGCGCGCCGACCGGCATGATCATGAATTCCTGGAAGTCGATCGGATTGTCCGCATGCGCTCCGCCGTTGATGATGTTCATCATCGGCACCGGCAGGACGCGGGCTTGCGTGCCGCCCACATAGCGGTAGAGCGGCAGCGTTGAAGCTTCGGCCGCCGCCTTGGCGACCGCCAGCGAGACGCCCAGGATGGCATTGGCGCCGAGGCGTGCCTTGTTCGGCGTGCCGTCGAGCTCGATCATCGTCTCGTCGATGGCGACCTGCTCTTCTGCATCCATGCCGCCGATGGCGTCCAGGATCTCGTTGTTCACGGCATCGACGGCCTTGAGCACGCCCTTGCCGAGATAGACCTTCTTGTCGCCGTCACGCAGTTCGACCGCCTCATGGGCACCGGTGGAGGCACCGGAGGGTACGGCAGCGCGACCCATGGAGCCGTCTTCGAGAGTGACATCCACCTCGACGGTGGGGTTGCCTCGGCTGTCGAGGATCTGGCGGGCAAAGACGTCGATGATCGCGGTCATAAAGCAGGCTCCTGCTGGCTGAAGTGCGGCCGGATCAACCCGGAAGCGGGTGCGGCCTCAAGTCATGGATTGGCTTATTGACCGAAATACCCAGGTGAGCAAGGACGGCAAGAGCTTCATCCCCTCGATCCAAGGCGAAATCATATGACAGAAACCACTCTCCAGCTCGGTCAGGCAAGCGCCCTCCCCGATTCACCCGAGACGGCGCAGCTCGACCGGGTGCCGAACCCGCATCCCGACACCGACTATCTGGCTCGCTTCACAGTGCCGGAATTCACCTCGCTCTGTCCGGTGACGGGCCAGCCGGATTTCGCCATTCTGGTGATCGACTACGTGCCAGGACCCTGGCTCGTCGAATCGAAGTCGCTGAAGCTCTACATGCACAGCTTCCGCAACCACGGCGCCTTCCATGAGGATTGCACGGTCGCCATCGGCAAGCGTTTGGCGGATCTGCTGGAGCCCCGATATCTGCGCATCGGCGGTTACTGGTACCCGCGCGGCGGCATCCCGATCGACGTGTTCTGGCAGACCGGTGAGCTGCCGAAGAACCTTTGGCTCCCGGACCAGGGCGTTGCTCCCTATCGCGCCCGCTGAGCCGCCTGCCGCGTCAGGACGATGGATGCCGTGAGGCCGACGCCGAGGATGACGAGGGCGGCACCAGATGTCGCCCCCGTCAGCCCGATGTTACGCAGGCCGAGTCCCATCAGGACGACGCCCAAGGCCTGACCACAGAAGAACGAAAACGCATGAAGCGCCACGGCCGACGCTCGGGCGCCTGGAGCCACCTCCGTCACCTGAGCCTGGAAGGTGTTGTGGAGCATGTAGAAGCCGAGGCCCATGAGCACCAGGGCCGCCGCATCGAGCTTCCAGTCTCCGCCCAGGCCCAGAATCACCAGCGCGGCACCGGCAAAGAAACCTCCGCCCAGGAGGATCTTGCCGATGCCCATACGCCTGAGCATCCAGGTCACCAGGACGGAATAGACAAGGCCACCGACGGCAAATCCGCCGATGGCGAAGCCGGCTTCCGCCGCCCCGCCTCCGCCGCGCTCCTCGAGCAGCGGCGCTATATAGGGAAAGATCCCGAAGACCGCGATGCCCTCCACGAAGACGAGGCTGAACAGGGTCAGTGCGCGTGGGTTGGAGAGAATGTCCCGGTAGCGCAAAAGAGCGCTTCTCATATCGAACTGACCGCCCGGCGGCGCGTTTCGGAAGCCTAAGACGATGGTTGCCAAGGACAAAGCCACCATGAGGGTCGAACATGTAAAGACGCCACGCCATCCAACCCATTCTGCCATCAGCCCTGCAAGGGAGGATCCCGCCAGCTGACCGATGATGACGGCGACCATGTAGCGGCTCAAGGCCACCTGACGTTGGGCCATTTCAACCCGGTCGCCGATCAGCGCCAGGGAAACCGGGATGGATCCGCCGGCTGCCGCGCCAGCAATGACGCGAAGAGTGAAGAGCGTTTCGGCATTCGGCGCGAAGATGGAGCAGGCCAGGGCCAGGAAGAGCAGAGCCAGCGCCACTTTCATGACGCTCTCCTTGCCCAGCGCATCTCCGATGGGGCCCAGAATCGGCTGGATGAAGGCGTAGGGCAGCGCGAAGGCGGCTGAGAGCAGCGCGATGGTCTGCGGCGCGGAGCTCAAGTCCCGGGCGATGACGCCGACCATGGGTTCGACCGCGCGGCCGGAAAAGGTGCTGGCAAAGCCGCTGGTGGCGAGGATCAGGATCAGATTGCGCGAGGACATGAAATCCTACGAATGAGGCCGCGAAAGCACTAACTGCTTATCACGGCCTCGCCGCAACGCGAGGGAGCAGGAACGCAGACCTGCTCTCCTGAAAAATCATGGAAGGACCTTAAGCCACCCTACCCTTAGCCAAAGCGTCGAAGGCCTTCAGCTGAGCGAGCAGCGCCTCGATCTCCTTGAGGGGAACCATGTTGGGGCCGTCGGATGGTGCCTTGTCCGGATCCTGGTGCGTCTCGATGAAGACGCCGGCGACGCCGACCGCCACGGCTGCGCGGGAGAGAACGGGCACGTATTCCCGCTGCCCCCCGGAGGTCGTGCCCTTGCCGCCGGGCTGCTGCACGGAGTGGGTAGCGTCGAAGATCACCGGGGCGCCCGTCTCGGCCATGATCGGCAGGCTGCGCATGTCGGACACGAGGGTGTTGTAGCCGAAGGAGGCGCCGCGCTCGGTGAGCATCACGTTCGGGTTGCCCGCCGCCTTCACCTTCTCGGCGACATTCGCCATGTCCCACGGGGCGAGGAACTGGCCCTTCTTGACGTTAACCACCCGGCCGGTCTTGGCCGCCGCGACCAGAAGATCCGTCTGGCGGCAGAGGAAAGCCGGGATCTGAAGAATATCGACCACTTCTGCCACCGCGGCGCATTGGTCGTTCTCGTGTACGTCGGTAATGACTGGAAGCCCGTACCTTTCCTTCACCTCGGCGAAGATGGCGAGTGCCTTGTCCAGCCCGATGCCGCGGGCGCTGGAGATCGATGTCCGGTTCGCCTTGTCGAATGACGACTTGTAGACGAGACCCAGGCCCAACCTCCCGGTGACCTCCTTGAGCGCAGCGGCCATTTCCAGCGCATGATCGCGGCTTTCCATGGCGCAGGGCCCGGCGATGATGCTGAGAGGCAAATGGTTCCCGAAGCGGACGGAGCCGGCCTCGACGACGGCAGGGTGCTGTTTGGTATCGGTCATGCGTCGTCACTAGCCTTTTTGCTCCGAAAGGCAAAGTGGCGATGTGCCATGGGGCCCCGAGTTCCGAGGCGACGGCGATTCTACGAGGAAGCGCCGATTTTTACCGTAAGCACTGAAAACAGTAACCTTCCCTTAGATAATTGGCTAAAGACTATAGAAGTCACTGCAAACACTAAGAAAATTTACCGCTGGCGCTCGGGAGGCGCTCCGATGTCAGATCAGGACAAAATGCAGGAACTCGTTGCGATCCGGACGGCTCTTGGCTTCACTCAGAGCAGGATGGCGCATGAGATCGATATGAACCTGCGCGATTATCAAGCCTTCGAGTGGGGAGAAGTCGAGATTCCAGATCTCTATCTCAGGGCTATCGAGCGGATTGCGATGCTCCACGCGGTGCGCCACAGGAACCCGATGATGGTGCCGCCCGCCATGCGGGCAGAAGCCCTTCAATTTGCCCGGCTTGTCGATATGGAGGCCTGACCGGCAGGCCTCCCATAATCTCAGCGAACCTTAGAACGTCATTGCCGCGGCATTGATGATGCCGGCTGACAGCGATGAAGCTCCGAGAAACAGGGCCGCCGCCATCTCGCCTGCGGCGATGCGCTGCGAGAGGTTGGGCATGACGATCCGTACCAGCCAATAGACGACGATCTGCACGGCCAGAGCGACAAGGCCCCAAACGAGACAATCGACGATCGTCTGGGCATGCACGATCGCGCTGGCGAGCGGAAGGGCGAAGCCGACAAGGCTGAAACCAAGCGCCGTGGCCGCCGAGATCACGTTCTCCCGGATCAGGGCGAATTCGTTGTGCATGGTCGCAAGGGTGTAGATGGCGAGATAGAGCCCCACCAGAGCGACGGCGAGCACGAAGAAGATTAAGAAATCGGGCAAGCCCGCGAGAGAAGAAGCCACGGGAAAGTCCCCCACCGGTTGTTTATTTTCAACCGCTTAAGGGAACATAGTTAAGATTACGTTGGCTCGAACGCGATTGCGACCCCGAAAGCAGCGCTCGCCGGTATGATGAGCCGGCTGCCGATATGCTGATAAGGAATCTCGGCGGCATCGAGCGACTTGGCCTGATGGTGGATGTCCGCGACGCGAACCGCGAAGGCGACGAAGGAAGGCTCGTCGAGTTCGGCCTCCACCGAGCCATAGATCTCCGCGGCATCGTCAGGCGTCAGGACGTCAACATGGCTTTCGCCCAAACGGAATGACAGGTCATCCCCATCGGGGCTTCCGGGTTGCACGCCGGTGAAAGCGCTCAGAAAGGCGCGTAGCTGCTCCGGCTCTGGGGAGGCCAGAGTGACGGACGAAATGTGAGTCGCCTGGTTGTCGTGGCGCTGGAACTCCGGGTTCCAGAAGTTCTCAGGATAGTGCTGCTGGCAGACGAAGAAGCCGGCCTTAGGGGAGAGTTCCGCTGACGCAAAGGCCAGAGTGAAGGCGACCTTGGTCTCACTGCCGTTGGGCCGGCGTCCGGTGCGCTCGAAGTGAAACGGCTCGAAGGCCCCGATGCCTTTCTCGGAAAAGAGAGCGGCGTCGGCCTTGGCATCCTGGCTGTCGAGCACCAGCATGGCCAGACCTTCGCGGGACCGAAGGTAATCCTGCACGAAGGCTCCGAAACTGAAGGCGCTCGCCTGGTGGGGCGCGATGGCCGCCCCCTCGCCTAGGGAGATCAGTTCGATGAAGGAGCCGGGAAACTGGATGATCCGGTTCTCTGTGCCCCAGGGATGCCGGTTGCGCGATCCAACCTGAAATCCGAGACGCTGGTAGAAATGCCCGGCTTGATCAAGATCCTGGACGGCAACAACGAGATGGTCGATACGGCGGGTCATCGGGCTCTTTCCAACAGTGAGAGCATAGACTTAGAGCGCCGTGCAGGTTTTGACCAAGATGCCGGCTTACACCTTATCGAAAATCGACACATCGTGGCCGGGCTTGTCCCGGCCATCCAGGTTTGAGCGTGCACGACGTGGATCTCCGGAACAAGACCGGGGATGACGAAAGCGGGGATGCCGGGGCTTGTCCTAAACCAGTCGGCTTTGCTCCACAGCCGCGTGGATGAAGCTCTTGAAGAGTGGGTGCGGCTCGAACGGACGCGACTTCAGCTCGGGGTGGTACTGCACGCCGATGAACCAGGGATGGTCCTCGTACTCCACGATCTCGGGCAGGATGCCGTCCGGCGAGACGCCGGAGAAGCGCAGGCCTTTCGTTTCCAGCCTGTCGCGATAGGACATGTTCACTTCGTAGCGGTGCCGGTGGCGCTCGGAGATTTCCGTGCCGCCATAGATCTCCGCCACCTTGCTGCCCGGCTTGAGCGAAGCCTGATAGGCGCCGAGCCGCATGGTGCCGCCGAGATCGCCGCTTGCCGTGCGCTTCTCAAGCTCGTTGCCGCGGAGCCACTCGGTCATGAGGCCGACCACCGGCTCCGGCGTCGGGCCGAACTCGGTGGAGCTGGCATCCTGAATGCCGGCGAGCGACCGCGCCGCCTCGATGACCGCCATCTGCATGCCGAAGCAGATGCCGAAATACGGCACCTTGCGCTCACGGGCGAAGCGAGCTGCCCGGATCTTGCCCTCGGCGCCACGCTGGCCGAACCCGCCGGGTACCATGATCCCGTGGATACCCTCCAGGAATGGAGCCGGATCCTCATTCTCGAAGATCTCACTCTCGATCCACTCGAGGTTCACCTTCACCTGATTGGCGATGCCGCCATGATGAAGCGCCTCGATGAGCGACTTATAGGCATCCTTGAGGCCGGTATACTTGCCGACGACGGCGATAGTGACCTCGCCCTCCGGATTGTGGACGCGCTCGGAGATGTTCGTCCAACGGGAGAGGTTCGGAGCTTTCGCGGTATCGAGACCGAAGGCCGCCAGAACCTCGCTGTCGAGACCGGCCTCGTGATAGGCCAACGGCACATCGTAGATCGAGCGGGCATCCCGCGCCTCGATCACGGCCGTCTCGCGCACGTTGCAGAACAGAGCGAGCTTGCGACGCTCATCCTTCGGGATTTCCCGGTCTGTCCGGCACAGCAGGATGTCGGGCTGTATGCCGATGGAGCGCAGCTCCGCCACCGAATGCTGGGTAGGTTTGGTCTTCAGCTCACCGGCCGAGGGGATGAACGGCAGCAGCGTCAGGTGGACATAAATCGCCTGCCCCCGCTCCAGATCGTTGCCGAGCTGACGGATGGCCTCGAAGAACGGCAGGCCTTCGATGTCGCCCACCGTGCCGCCGATCTCGACTAGGACGAAATCGAAGCCTTCATTCCCGGTGAGCACGAAGTCCTTGATGGCATTGGTGACGTGCGGGATCACCTGGATGGTCGCGCCGAGATAATCGCCGCGCCGTTCCTTGGTGATGATGTCGAGATAGATGCGCCCCGTCGTGATGTTATCGGCCTTGGTGGCCGGCACGCCGGTGAAGCGCTCGTAATGGCCGAGATCCAGATCGGTTTCAGCGCCGTCGTCGGTCACGAAGACCTCGCCATGCTGGTAGGGACTCATCGTCCCCGGATCGACGTTGAGATATGGGTCGAGCTTGCGAAGCCGAACCTTGTAACCGCGTGCTTGGAGAAGCGCTCCCAGAGCCGCCGAAGCCAGACCCTTGCCGAGCGAAGACACCACGCCGCCGGTGATGAATACGTACCGCGTCATGGACCCCTATCCATAAATATCGGGCGCCGATTCGCAATCGCGAACCGAACCACCCGAAAGCCATCCACAAAAAGAGAGGGCCGGAAGCACCGGCCCTGGTTTCGTTTACTGCTGAGGCGCTGCGGGCGCCGGCGCCGGAGAGCTCGGAGCCGGCGTCGCCGGCTGATCGCCCTGGAGGCGCTGCAACTGCTCGAGCACGTTCCCACCGCCCTGAGCCGGAGCCGACTGACCCGGAGCCGCCGGCGCAGCACCGTCGAGGATCGAGCGCGGAGCGCGGGTCGAGGTCGCCATGACGGTGAGCGCAATGCTCGTCAGAAAGAAGAGGCCTGCCAGAATCGCGGTCGCGCGGGTGAGCGCATTAGCCTGGCCGCGCCCGGTCATGAAGCCGGAGACACCGCCACCTCCACCGCCGCCGAGGCCCATGCCGCCACCTTCGGAACGCTGTAGGAGAACCACTCCGATCAGGGCGAGCACGATGATCAGGTGGACGATGATGAGAACTGTTTGCATTGTTTAAAAACCTCAAGCGGCTGCGCACAAGGCGTCAGCCGCTCGCAATCCGTTCGTTGCCGCGGCCTGTAGCATAGGTGGGCGCAGGATCAAAGGGCCGCAAGCCGCCTTTTCGCACTTACCCCAGATAAGCCCCTGCAATGGCCAGGAAATCGGCCGCCACGAGGCTGGCGCCGCCTACCAGGGCGCCATTGACGTTGTCCACCGCCATCAGTTCGGCGGCATTGGAGGGCTTCACGGAGCCGCCATAAAGGATGCGGACCTTGGGCGCCTCAGACTTCCCGACGAGACGGCGCAGCTCCTCGCGGATGGCGGCATGGACCTCCGCCACGTCGGCGGCCGTCGGGGTCAGGCCCGTGCCGATGGCCCAGACAGGCTCGTAGGCGACGACGAGGTTGTGGCTGTTCGAATCGACCGGGATCGAGCCGCGGAGTTGCTTCTTGACCACTGCGAGAGCCTTGCCGGCTTCGCGCTCCTCCCGGGTCTCTCCGACGCAGACTATGGCGGTGAGGCCAGCCCGGTGGGCGGCAACCGCCTTGGCACAGACATCTGTGTCCTTTTCCCTGTGATACTGGCGGCGCTCGGAGTGGCCGACGATCACATAGGTCGCGCCGGCATCGGCCAGCATTTCGGCAGACAGGTCGCCGGTGAAGGCCCCCGATTCCTTGGCGTGGCAGTCCTGGCCGCCGATGGCGACCCGGGAGCCGACCGAGAGCTGTGCGAAATGACCGATCAGGGTCGCGGGCGGACACACGGCCAGTTCAACCTTGGCCTTGAGGCCCGGGGTGTAGCCGGCGTGGATCTCCTCCAGGACGTTGGACGAGGTCTTCAACCCGTTCATCTTCCAGTTGCCCGCAACCAGCGGGCGCGGCCTATCGACGCTCATGTAAGGCTCTCCTGTCACGCTTGATAACTTGGCACTAGCAGAGGCTTGAGCCCCCTTTCAACCAGACTTGCCCTTTTCGTGGAGGCGCTGATCGTTTATCGGCAGGTTTAACGAGTTTTTGGAAAACGGGTTCACGATGCTTCGGAACATGCGCAAGGCTGGGCAGACAGTCGTCGGCAAAGCCATCGCCACCATCTTTTTCGGCGCCCTTATCGTCAGCTTCGCCATCTGGGGCATCGGCGACATCTTCCGTGCAACGCCTGCTTCCACAGTAGCCACGGTCGGCGACACGACGATCACGGTGGATCAGACCCGCACTGCCTACACCAACGAACTGCAGCGTCTCGGACGTCAGTTCCGAACGGTCATCAGCCCCGAGCAGGCCCGTGCCTTCGGCCTTGACCAGCAGGTGGTCAACAATCTGGTGACCGACGCCGTCCTGGCTGAGAAGGCCCGGGAGATGGGCCTCTCCGTCTCAGACCAGCTCGTCGCGGCCTCGATCGTCAACAATCCCGCCTTCAAAGGCACGGACGGCCAATTCAACCGCGCCCTCTTCGATCAGGCTCTGCGCAACATCAACTTGTCCGAGGCCGGCTTCGTTCAGGAGCAGCGCTCCGCCATGGCGCGGCTTCACCTCGCCGAGGCGATCGCCGGCGATATCAATGTGCCTTTGGCCGCCAAGGAGGCTCTGCATCGCTATGCCAGCGAACGCCGGGCAAGCGCCTACTTTGTTCTGACGGCAGCCATGGCGGGTGACATCCCGGCTCCCACGGCTGAACAGCTCCAGACCTTCTTCAATGAGCGCAAGAGCTCGTTCCGGGCTCCTGAGTACCGGGCCGTGACGGCGATGACCCTCGATGCAGCCGCTCTGGCGAAGCCGGATACCGTGTCGGAGGCTGATGCCCACCAGCGTTACGAGCAGCAGAAGGCGAAGTACGGCAGCCCGGAGCGCCGGACGATCCAGCAGATCACCTTCCCGTCCCAGGCCGAAGCCGAGGCCGCCGCCAACAAGATCAAGGAAGGTGCGACCTTCGAATCCGTCGCGGCGGAACGCAACGTGTCCCCGCAGGATCTGGAACTCGGCACCTTCACGAAGGCCGAGATGCTCGATCAGGGTGTGGCGGACGCTGCCTTCAGTCTGGAACAGGGCGCGGCAAGCGCTCCGATAGCCGGCCGCTTCGGCCCCGTGATCCTGAGGGTGACGCAGATCCAGCCGGAAGCCGTGCGGCCGTTCGAGGAGGTCGCCGCGGAGCTTCGCCAGGAAGTCGCCCTAGAGCGGGCCCAGGGCCAGATCGAGCGGATCCATGACGAGATCGAGGATCTGCGCGCCGGCGCCAAGCCACTGGCGGACATCGCCAAGGAGAAGGGCCTGACCCTGGTGCAAGCCCCCGCGGTGGATGCCAACGGCCTCGATAAGGCCGGCAACCCCGTCGACATCCCCCAGAAGGATGCCTTGGTGAAGGCAGCCTTTGCGTCGGATATCGGCGTCGATAATGAGGCGCTGCGCACCGGCACCGGCTATGTCTGGTATGACGTGACCGGCATCGAGCCCTCCCGCGAGAAGAACCTCGACGAGGTCCGCGATCAGGTCGCCACCCAGTGGCGCGAGGATCAGGTCGCCCAGCGTCTCTCCGAGAAAGCGCGCGGGCTGACGGAGCGCCTGGAGAAGGGCGAAGCCATCGAAGCCGTGGCCCAGGAGGCCGGCGCAACGGTGAAAACCGCTACCGATCTCACCCGAAATGCCGCCAAGGACGATCTGACCGCCGAGGCCGTGAACCGTATCTTCGCCGTTCCGGTCGGCAAGGCGGGCCATGCCACCAACGGCACGGACGCGCGGGCGGTCTTCAAGGTCACCTCCGCCACGGTACCGCCCCTGGTCACCTCGACCCAGCAGGCGCAGAACACCGAGAACCAGCTCCGCACCGGCTTCGGCGACGACCTGATCAACCAGTACATCGCCCAGGTGCGCCAGGATCTCGGCGTGACCATCAACCAGCAGGCGCTGCGCCAAGCCACCGGCGGCGAATTGTAAGCCATGACGGTCGCGCCCGCCTTCGACACGTTCGCCTCAGCCTATGAAGCCGGCGAGGCGGGCGTGCTGCGCGCCACTCTTGTGGGCGATCTGCTGACCCCCGTCGCGGCCTTCCTCAAGCTGCGGCATGGGAGGAAAGGCTCGGCCTTCCTGCTGGAATCAGTCGAAGGCGGCGCGACCCGCGGGCGCTACTCCATGATCGGCCTTGACCCCGATCTCGTCTGGCGGTGCCAGGATGGCGTGGCATCCATCGACCGTCAGGCGCTGAGCGGGGTGCAGGAGTTCCGGGTGGACGAGCAGCCGCCCCTAGAGAGCTTGCGCGCGCTCATCAAGGAAAGCGCCCTGCCCCTTTTCGACGATCTGCCGCCCATGGCGGCTGGGCTCTTCGGATATCTGGGCTATGACATGGTCCGGCTCATGGAGCGCCTGCCAGAGCCTAACCCTGACGTGCTGGAGGTGCCGGACGCCATCCTGATTCGGCCCACCGTGATGGTGGTGTTCGATGCGGTCAAAGACGAGATCTCGCTCATCACGCCTGTGCGTCCTCGGGCGGGCATCTCCGCGCGAGCGGCCTATGAGGTGGCGCTGGCCCGCCTCGACGAGGTCACGGCCGCGCTGGAGCGCCCACTGCCCATAGACGACCGCACTGATCCGACGCACATTCACTTCGAGCCCCCGGTCTCCAATACCACGCCGGAGGAGTTCGAGGCGATGGTCGCCACGGCGAAGGATTACATTCGCGCCGGGGACATCTTTCAGGTGGTGCTGTCCCAGCGCTTTGAATCCGCCTTTCCCCTGCCCGCCTTCGCACTCTACCGGTCCCTGAGGCGGGTCAATCCGGCGCCGTTCCTGTGCTACCTGGATTTTGAAGACTTTCAGATCGTCTGCTCCTCGCCTGAGATCCTGGTGCGGGTCCGCGACGGCAGGGTTACGATCCGGCCTATCGCCGGAACCCGCCCGCGCGGTGCAACAGCCGCCGAGGACCGGGCCCATGCAGAGAGCCTGCTGGCCGACCACAAAGAACGTGCCGAGCACCTGATGCTGCTCGATCTCGGCCGCAACGACGTGGGTCGCGTCGCCGAGATGGGATCCGTGCAGGTGACGGATTCCTTCTTCCTCGAATATTACAGCCAAGTGATGCACATCGTGTCGAACGTGGAAGGTCGCCTCGACCCGAGCTTCGATGCACTCGATGCACTCATCGCGGGTTTTCCGGCCGGCACGGTCTCGGGCGCGCCGAAGGTGCGCGCCATGCAGATCATCGACGAGCTGGAGAAGGATAAGCGCGGGCCTTATGCCGGGTGCATCGGCTATTTCGGCGCTAATGGGGAGATGGACACCTGCATCGTGCTGCGCACGGCTGTCGTCAAGGACGGACGCATGGCCGTCCAGGCAGGCGCCGGGATCGTGTACGATTCTGATCCGGCCTCAGAACAGCAGGAATGCATCAATAAATCGAAGGCTCTGTTCCGGGCCGCCGAGGAGGCTGTACGCTTCGCCAGCCAGGCGAGGATTGGGCAATGAGTTCAGCATCAAGGCTTCCCTTGACCGGCGCCGCCTCATACGCGAACGTCGGCGCGCCATGACCCGCGTTCTCGTCATCGACAACTACGACAGCTTCACCTGGAATCTGGTGCATCTGCTCGGCCCTCTCGCCACGTCCGTCGACGTGGTCCGAAACGATGCCATCTCCACGGACGAGGTGCTCAGCCATCGGCCGGATGCCATCGTGATCTCACCCGGTCCGGGTACGCCGAATGACGCGGGAATCTGCCTCGATCTCGTGAAGCGCGCCTCGCCCGAGATCCCGACCTTCGGCGTGTGCCTGGGCCTTCAGACGATCGGCCAAGTCTTCGGCGGCACCGTCTCACGAGCCCCTCTGCCCATGCATGGCAAGGTCTCGGAGGTGGAGCACAATGGGCAGGCCGTCTTCCGGGGCATCAACGGATCCTTCAAGGCCACCCGTTATCATTCTCTCATCGTGGATCGGGAGAGCTGCCCTGACGACCTTCTCGTCACCGCAGAGACCGCAGACGGACTCGTGATGGGCCTGTCCCATCGGTCGCTTCCGGTCCATGGCGTGCAGTTCCATCCCGAAAGCATCCTGTCGGAGCATGGGGTGACGATCATGCGTAACTTCTTCGAGCTCGCGACGGATTGGAACGCCAAGCACCGCGCGACCGGCGGCACAGCCGCCCCAGCAGGACTGTAAAACCGATGGAATCGTTCAAATCCTACCTCGCCAAGGTTGCCACCGGCGCGTCCCTGACGCGGGATGAGGCCAGGGATGCCTTCGACGATCTGCTCTCCGGCGAGGTCACTCCCGCTCAGGGTGGCGCCTTCCTAATGGCGCTCAGGGTTCGGGGCGAAGCCCTCGACGAGATCATCGGCGCTGTTACCGCCATGCGCGGGCGCATGCTGCGGGTCAACGCTCCCGAGAAAGCCGTCGACATCGTCGGCACCGGCGGTGACCACAAGGGCAGCTACAACATCTCGACGCTCGCCTCGATCATCGTAGCCTCCTGCGGTGTTCCCGTTGCCAAGCACGGCAACCGGGCAGCCTCCTCCAAGTCAGGCACGGCGGACGTTCTATCGGCGCTCGGTGTGAAGCTCGGCCTCACCCCTGAAGGCCTAGAGCGCTGCCTGTCTGAGACCAAGCTCTGCTTCATGTTTGCCCAGACCCACCACGCCGCCATGCGCCACGTGGCCCCGGTGCGTGTGGAGCTTGGCACGCGCACGATCTTCAACCTTCTCGGCCCGCTCGCCAACCCGGCCGGAGCCAAGCGCCAGCTTCTTGGTGTCTTCTCAGAGGCTTGGCTTGAGCCTCTCACGCAAGTTCTGAAAGAACTCGGCTCTCACAAGGTCTGGACCGTGCACGGCTCCGACGGCCTTGACGAGATGACCACCACGGGCCCGACCTTCGTGGCAGCGCTGGAGAATGGCGCCATCCGTCGTTTCACCGTCACGCCGGAGGAGGTTGGCCTGCCGACCGCATCCCTGGATGACCTCCGAGGCGGCGATCCCGAGCACAACGCGGCTCAGCTGCACGCTGTTCTCGACGGGGCCCGCACAGCATACCGCGATGTCGCTCTGCTCAATGCCGCCGCTTCCCTCGTGGTGGCGGACGAGGCTGCCAACCTGCGCGACGGCCTTGAGCGCGCGTCCCGGGCCCTCGACAGCGGTGCCTCAAAGGCCACCCTCGAGCGTCTCGTCCAAGTCTCGAACGGTTGAGCAGACCATGAGCGACGTTCTCAGCCGGATCGAAACCTACAAGCGCCGAGAGATTGCAGCCGCCAAGGCCGCCGTGCCGCAAGCCGAGATCGAGCGACAGGCCCGCGAGGCCTCTCCTCCGCGCGGCTTCGCGCAGGCCATAGAGCGACACCTTGCCGAAGGGCGGCCTGCGCTCATCGCCGAGGTGAAGAAGGCGAGCCCCTCCAAAGGGCTGATCCGCGTCGACTTCGACCCACCGAGTCTCGCCCGCGCCTATGCCGAAGGCGGCGCCACATGCCTGTCCGTCCTCACCGACGAGCCATCCTTCCAGGGCAGGCCCGAATATCTCAGTCAAGCCCGTGAGGCCTCAGGGCTCCCCGCTCTGCGCAAGGACTTCCTGTTCGAACCCTATCAGGTCTACGAGGCGCGCGCCTGGGGTGCCGACTGCATTCTCGTGATCATGGCGAGCGTCACGGACAAGGAGGCCCGGGCGCTGATCGACACAGCTCACAACCTCGGCATGGACGTGCTGGTCGAAGTGCATGACCGCGCAGAACTGGAGCGCGCCCTGCCGCTCGGCACCAAGCTCATCGGCATCAATAACCGCAATCTTCGCACGTTCGAGGTCTCGCTGGATGTCAGCGAGGAGCTGGCGCCCCTGATCCCCTCCGACCGCATCGTTGTCGGCGAGAGCGGCATCTTCACAATCCAGGATATCGAGCGTCTGACGAAGGTCGATATTCGTACCTTCCTGGTGGGCGAGAGCCTGATGCGGCAGGCGGACGTCGTGGCGGCCACCCGCAGGCTCCTTTTCGGCGAGGTCGCATGACGAAGCTCACGCATCTCGATGCATCGGGTCAGGCGAGCATGGTCGACGTCTCGGACAAGGGCGTCACCACCCGCACCGCAATCGCCGAGGGATGCGTAGTCATGGAGGCAGAAACCCTTGACCTGATCCGCCACGGCGAAGCGAAGAAGGGCGACGTTCTGGGCACGGCGCGCCTTGCCGGAATCATGGCCTCCAAGCGCACGCACGAACTCATTCCGCTCTGCCACCCCCTCCTCATCTCCAAGGTGAGGGTGGACTGCACCCTCGACGAGAGCCTTCCCGGCGTGCGCGTCAGCGCCGAGGTGAAGGTATCGGGCCAGACTGGGGTCGAGATGGAGGCGCTGACCGCCGTTTCCATCGCCTGCCTGACAATCTACGACATGGTGAAGGCTGCCGATAAGGGCATGCGGATCGAGAACGTCCGCCTGCGCCGGAAGAGCGGCGGACGATCGGGGGATTTCGAGGCGCCATGAGCCTGATTTCGGTCGAGGACGCCCTGTCCCGGGTGCTGGCGAGTGTCGAGAAACCACTCGAGACCGAGCAAGTCCCCCTCGCCTCCTGCGCGGGGCGCACCCTTGCCGAGGATCTGAGCGCCCTGCGCGACCAGCCGCCCTTCCCGGCCTCCGCCATGGATGGCTATGCCGTACGCAGCGCCGATTGCGCGCAGGTCCCCATAACCTTGCAGGTGGTCGGCACGAGCGCTGCCGGATCCCGCTATTCTGGAACTGTGGCCTCCCTGGAGGCCATTCGGATCTTCACAGGCGCCCCCATGCCGGACGGCGCCGATGCAGTGGTGCTGCAGGAGGACGCGGACCGCAACGGCGATGGGGTGACGATCAAGGAAGCGCCCCGCCCCGACCGCCATATCCGCACGGCCGGGCTCGATTTCCGTGCCGGCGATGTGCTGCTGCAGGCGGGTCTGCGCTTGGATTCCCGCCATGTCGCCTTGGCTGCCGCCATGGGCCATGGGGTGCTTCCCGTTCATCGCAAGCCGCGTGTTGCCATTCTCGCCACAGGAGACGAACTTGTGCGGGCGGGCGAGTCTGTGGGCCCTGATCAGATCACCGCCTCAAGTCTTCCGGCTACGATCCTGATGGCCGAGAAAGCCGGAGCCGAAGCCATTGACCTCGGCATTGCCCGCGATACCCTCGAATCCCTCGATGAGCGAATTCAGGCCGCGCGCGATGCGGGTGCTGACATCCTCGTCACCCTGGGCGGCGCCTCGGTGGGCGAGCACGACCTGGTGCAGAAGGCCCTGAGCCGCCAGGGCATGAATCTCGGCTTCTGGCGCGTGGCCCTGAGGCCGGGTAAGCCCCTGATGCACGGACGCCTCGGCTCGACCCTGCTCCTGGGCCTTCCCGGCAACCCGGTCTCCTCCCTCGTCTGTGCCGTCCTCTTCCTCGTGCCCGCAATCCGTGCCCTCTTGGGCGACCAGAGAGCCTCCGAGGATCCGGCGGAGGATGCAATCCTCGGAGCGGATCTGCCGCCCAACAAAGAGCGGCAGGACTACATGCGGGCCTCGCTTGCACTGCAGGACGTGCCCTTGCACCTCGCTCATGGGCCCACCCGAGTGATGCTGCCGGTTGCAACCCCGCATCTGCTCCAGGATTCTTCCATGCTGAGCATCCTGGAACGCTCCGACGCTCTGCTGGTCCGACCGCCGCACGCTCCGGCGGCGGCCGCAGGGGAGCCCTGCCGGGTTATTAGGTTGGGGCGGTTTTGCTAGGAACTACATAGCCACTTTTACAAGCATTATCTCTTAGCAGAGACAGAACTTTTGGGCCTGAATGGGCACCGGCTTCTAACAAGCGTTTTCCACCACAAACGATAGACATGTGCGTTCCAGGCAATGGCAGTTGCTTAACTACCCACATTATGAAACTATATAATATTAAATAAGCTAGGCCTTTAAAGTTTTATAAGGGGTACAAATGGCTGTCGAAATCATCAATGGCTCTGAAAATGCCGATCTGTTTGATGTCATCGCACTCATATCAGGTCAAGATGGGCTAATTTACAACGGTTTGAATGGTGATGACGTTTTCAGGGTTAATGCAGGCGTGTCACAAACCAGCATCTATGGAACTAATGGAGCTGGTGACTTCGCGGATACGCAATTCGATACCATCGATCTCTTAGGCTCTGCTCATTTCAACTCAATCGTCGGAATCGACGTCCTAAGATTCGCGCCCCTGAATTTTGCAACAACCCTGAGCTATAACGCCAACAGCTCTTTCGGTGTATCGAAGGTAGTCGGATCCGCGACTGGCATCGACATGATTCACTTTGCTAGTGCTTCTGAATCTGTCGACCTCGATCTTTCAAAGACCGTATTTGAAAAATGGAGCCGCGCCAATCAGACCATTCTGGTCGAGATGAATACCGATACGACAAGGATCAACGATGATCGCTTTGTGGGGAGCGCCGCTGGCGAACGAGTCACAGCCGGAAACGGTCGCGACCTGCTCTATGGTAACGCAGGTAACGATTATCTCGATGGTGGCGATGGCATCGACGTGCTCGACGGCGGTGAGGGCAACGACACCCTGATCGGCGGTGGAGGCGAAGGCCCGAACATTCTTAAGGGCGGCAACGGCAACGACGTCTATAAATTCAACGAGAAAGTCGACATCGTCATCGACACCGGCGGCCTCGATAGCCGGATGGTGTCCAAGACGACAACCATGTCCTCTAAGGACAAACTCGAGGGCTTGGCCGCAGATGAGACCGCTGGAGGCAAGTCGATCAATCTGACCGGTAATGCCAAAGCGAACCTGCTCATCGGCCATGCCGGCAAGAACTCCCTCAAGGGCATGAACGGCAACGACATCCTGGAAGGACGCCTTGGGGTTGATCAATTGGATGGTGGCGCCGGCAATGACCAGCTCTGGGGTGGGCTCGGAAACGACAGGCTCACTGGCGGCGCAGGAAGGGACACCTTCTATTTCGACACGGCCTTGGGCAGCAATGTCGACAAGATCATCGGCTTCTCGACGAAGGACGATCGGATCGCACTCGACCGTGACATCTTCACCGCCCTCAGCGGCGGCAAGCTCGCCTCGTCGGCCTTCTATATCGGCTCAAAAGCGAAGGATGCTGGTGACCGGATCATCTATAACAAGTCGACCGGCGCCCTCTCCTACGATGCGGACGGCACCGGCACGGCTGCCGCAGCCATCAAGTTCGCCACGCTCGACAAGAACCTCAAGCTGACGGCTTCAGACTTCATCCTCGTCTGAGAACTTACACCTTCTCACGGTTTGCAGCCCGCCTTGGTTATAACCAAGGCGGGCTTTTTGTTGCCTGTCACTGGCGCAGGAAAACTCTGGCAGCCGACCGTGATCGCCCAGACTCTTTGCATGCCGGGCTGATCACTCGTCTCGGCTCTGCCGCTCGCGGAATCACGCAAAGCCTCAATGGCTTTGCATCCGCCCGCCATGTCATGGCCTGGAAACGTATCCATCCTTCGCAACTGCTCGCTCGATGATATACGCATGGAAAAACCGGCCTCCCTTGCAGGAAGGCCGGCCTGATGTTGTCTAATATAACGTATCTTACGTTAGATAAAGAAGAGCTCACCAGCCTTGAAGTTCTTCAAGGCCTTGTTGTTGGTGAAGGTTGCCAGTTCGATCGCAGCCTTCGACCCAGAGCCATCGGCGTCGTAGTAGAGCACGCGCTTCTTCGTGTCATAAACGAAGTAGTCGTCCGCTTGCTTCGCCTTGTCCCCCACAGTGAAGAACTTGCTCGCCAGTTTCACCGGCTTGGTCTCGGTGCCCTTCTTGATCGCTGCGTAAAGCGACTTGTTGCTCTTGAACAAGGTGTTCTCCAGCCAGATCGAGTCGTCCTTCACGCTGTAGTCCTTGATCGTGTCGAAGTTGACCTTGCGATCCGTCTTGGACGTGCCGAGCTTGCCGTCGAACACGAACACGTCCTTGCCCGTGCCACCCCAGAGCGTGTCGTTGCCGTACCCGCCCCAGAGCTTGTCATTGCCGGCACCGCCATAGAAGACGTCCTTATAGTTCTTGGTCTTATTGCCCTTGATCACGTCGTTGAGGGGGCTGGCCATGGCGGCCGTCATCCTCTCCTGGGTCACATCCGTGACGCCGATGGTGATGTTTTCCTCATAGGAGAGACCGGTGCCGTTCTTGTCCGTTACACGCACTCTCACCGTGTGAGATGTCGCCTGCTCGAAGTCGAGCATGACGCCGTTGGCGACGACGAGCTGGTTGCCACTGATCGCGAACCGGCCATCCGGATTGACGAGGGA
This sequence comes from Microvirga lupini, assembly GCF_014191055.1. Classification (GTDB taxonomy): domain Bacteria; phylum Pseudomonadota; class Alphaproteobacteria; order Rhizobiales; family Beijerinckiaceae; genus Microvirga; species Microvirga lupini_A. The sequence goes on along the minus strand of NZ_JACHWB010000003.1, from coordinate 727,080 downwards.
GTAGACAAAGCCTCCCGTGTCATTGGGATCCGTTGCGCCGAGCGTTGCCACGGGAACACCCGATCCGGTGAGTTCCGCCACTGTCCCACCGCTCAGGACAACGATGTCGTTCGGCCCTTGGTTCTGTGGTTGAACGGCAGGAGCCTCGGCATTCACGCTGACGTTCGTGTTTGTGGTAACTCCATTGTCATTGTCGTCGACGGTAATCGTGAAATTTGTCGCCTCGGCGGCCGATCCAGGCGCTTTATCCCGCGCATTGAAAATGAGAGCCTTCAGTGCGTTTGTGACGAACAGCGCCGTTCCTTCGATCGTGTAGGTACCGGCACTTCTGTCATAATCTCCGCTCCCAATGAACGACCCCTTCGAAGGATCGTCCATTTTTACGACAACAGTGAGAAGGTTGGAATCTGTGTCTGTGATCTTCAGACCCGAGAACGGTTGAATGTCAGTTCGATCTGATGTCGTTTTCACAACCGGATTCGCAGCCCCGGAGATGACCGGCGGGAGGTTGCCCGCTTCGTGGACTGTGACGTTGACGCTGAACCGGCCCGAAACGAGGGGGCCGTCATAGGCCTCCACAATCAAGTTCTTCAGCCCTACATCGCTCGCCGTCACAGCGCGGGCTGTGGTGATCTCCCCAGTCACCTCATCGATCTGGAACAGACCGTTTGAATTGCCAAGAAGCCGATACCGATTGTTTTGATAGGCCGAAGCCGTATCCGGATCGATAGCCGTGGCCACGACAACGTCAGCACCAGCTCCGGTCACGCCCGCTTGGATCGTGCCGGACGGTTCGGAGAATGTGATGGATGCTGCCGCCTCGTTGACGTCGTTGAGATAGACCTTGATCGTAGTGATCGGTGACTGCAGGCCGCCTGCACCGCTCTCCTTCGCCCGCACCTGAAGCTCGAAGTACTTCAGATTGCCTTCGGTTTTCAGAAGGTTGTTGCTCTCGAAATTCTGCGCCGAACCGGTGAAGGTGATCTGGCCAGAGTTGTTGATCGAGAACAAGCCGCCCGGATTGGTAACAAGCTCATATTGCAGCGTCGTGCCGCCGATATTGTCGTCACTTGATAGAACTGCGGCAATACTGAGCGCCGTCGGGTTTCCAGCCTGGTTTTCATTGATCGTCGCGACCGCTCCTGCATTCTGCACGACAGGTGCAGACGGAGGCGTGTTGACTGTAGAATCGTTGACGAAGATCGATACCGTTGCACTACCGCTCGACTGCAACGTTCCGTCCGAGGCGCGTACATGGTGGGTGAATGTTCCACCGCCCGGGGAGACCTGGATCTTGCTCGCATCGTGCACGACGATCTGCCAGATTCCCTGTGGCGTCTGGGTAATTCGGAATGCGCCATCCGCGCTGATCAGCCCTGAAGTTTCCTCAAAGACGAAGCTAGGCGTCGTCCCGTCCGGGTCGGTAGCTGTCAGAGTGCCCACCACATGGCCGTTCTGCTCAGACTCGCTGATTGGCCCACCGCTCGTATAGGTTGGAGTGTTCGGCGCCTCGTTGACGTTGTTGAGATAGACCTTGATTGTAGTGATCGGTGACAGCTGACCGCCTGTGCCGCTCTCCTTCGCCCGCACCTGAAGTTCGAAGTACTTGAGGTTGCCCTCGGTCTTCAGGTTGGGATTGTTCTCGTAGTCCTGCGCCGAACCGGTGAAGGTGATCTGGCCGGTGGCGCTGTTGATCGAGAACAGGCCACCCGGATTAGCAACAAACTCATAGGACAAGGTGGTGCCGCCGACGTTATCGTCGGAGGACAGTACACGGGCTATGTTGAACGACGCACCGCCCGCCTGGTTCTCGTTGATCGTCGCGACCACTCCTCCGTCCTGCACCACAGGCGCAGACGGAGGCTGGTTCGGTGTTGCGACAGGATTGACCGTGACCGTGACGGGTTGGACATGGGACAGCCCACTTCCATTCTTATCCGTCACCCTGACATAGACAGTATAATTCGTGGTCGTGGCGATATCAGGCAAGCCGGAAGGACCGACCGTAATCGCTCCAGTCGTGGCATTGACGGAAAAGTTCGTCGCAGTGATCGGGTTGCCCTGCGCATTGACCAGAGCATAGGCAAAGTTGCCGTTTTGGGCAGGACCGTCCGGATCGTCAACCGTGGCCGAACCCGTGAAGGCATCGCCGGCAGCTGCATTCTCTGAGAGAGCATTGTTGACAGTGTAGCTGATGCCCGTGGGCTTCTCGTTGACGTCGTTGAGGTAGACCTTGATCGTTGTAGCGGTCGATGTCAGGCCGCCGGCACCGCTCTCCTTCGCCCGCACCTGAAGTTCGAAGTACTTGAGGTTGCCCTCGGTCTTCAGGTTGGGATTGTTCTCGTAGTCCTGCGCCGAACCGGTGAAGGTGATCTGGCCGGTGGCGCTGTTGATCGAGAACAGGCCACCCGGATTAGCAACAAACTCATAGGACAAGGTGGTGCCGCCGACGTTATCGTCGGAGGACAGTACACGGGCTATGTTGAACGACGCACCGCCCGCCTGGTTTTCATTAATCGTCGCGACGACACTATCCTGCACAACAGGCGCGGACGGAGGCTGGTTGAGCGTCCCTCCTTCGTTTACGATATCTTTGAGATAGACATCGTAAACGCCTTCGTGGACAGTTTCGGCCTGACCAGGAGCAAATACGTCTACTGTGATCTGACCGTGAATTGGTCCTTCAGGATCTTCGTAGTCAAACCTTGTAGGCCCACCGTCCTTTACTACCAGGAAGAAGCCATTGATGCGGTCTCCGATCACCTCGTAGCGATCATCGCCCCGAACTGAAAAAGTCAACTGGCCGGTCACAGGCCATGATGCCTCCCAGCCCTCGATGCGTCCGATGACAGTACCTGCCCCAACGTTTTCATTGATCTGGACAGAGTATGGATCATTGACGTTATCAGGGTTGCCTTGCGAGGCGCCGGTCTGCGCATTGGGGATTGACTTGATGGTGAGATTGAAAGCCATTATCCGGCTCCTGCCAATTTTATGTTACGATATAAAGTTATTATATAGCGTCATGAGAGGGCCCTGTGAAGACCCTCTCTACTGCACTCTCGTTACACGATGAAGAAACTCGTGTTCGTAAGATTGTTGGGCTTGGTACTTAGGGTTGCGAATTCGAGCGAAGTAAAGCTGCCGCCTGAGCCATCAGCATCGTAAGATAGAACTCCGGTTGTCTGGTCATAGATAATCCGATGCTCAGTTGTCGCTGCATGAGAGCCAATAGTGAATGCTGTTGACTTAAGACCACCAACATCACTTACACCAAAGGCCGTAAACATGCTTCGCGCCAAGTCGATCCTATCATCCGCAACGTTGAAGTCGGTGATAGTATCTTTGTTGAGATCACCAGCCTGTTGATTGAATACGAAAGTATCCTTACCGAAGCCACCGGTCAGTTGATCGTTGCCGAGCCCACCGATAAGGCGGTCAGCTCCTTGGCCGCCGATCAGCACGTCATTACCACCTGCTCCGTTCAGGATGTCGTTACGAGCCCCACCTCTGATAGTATTGGCATCCGCTGTTCCAGTGACGTTTTCAATCGCGACATTGCGCACACCGATATCGAAATCCTTTGTGACGCTCTCTTTTCCATCGGAAACACGGATAGATACCTTGAGCTGACGTATGTCTTCGAAATCAATTCGAGTGTTGTCTACAACCTTAAGCCTCTGTCCATCGAGAACAAAACGACCATCGGCATTGTCGACAAGAGTATAAGTAAGTGGATCGCCATCCTCATCTGTTGCTGAGAAAACGCCAACTGTCGTACCCGCATTAGCATGCTCGCGGACGGTTGTAGCGTCAAATGCAACAACGGGCAGTTTATTACCGCCAGGCTCTTCCGGACGGTCGATCACACCGATTTGGATATTTCTCTCGGTATACTGGTTCCCATCGATATCGGTCACCTCGATGTCGACGAAGTGGAACTCGTTGGTCTCGAAGTCCAGGGTAGCGCCTTCGCGCAGCCTGAGCACCCATTGTCCGGCGGCCGGTCCGCTGGTCAGTCGGATGACTTCGAACTTCTCATCCGCATCACCGACAAGACTGTACTTGAAGGGTCCGTGGACGCTATCGGTCGCGCTCAGCACGCCGACGATGGCGAGGGCCCCGGCGTCCTCGGCGATCTCGTAGGAACTCAGTGCAATATCGGTTGGGTCGCCCTCGCCTTGCCCATCCGATGGCGGTGGCGGCGGCGTAATATTCCGATAGACATAGTCGATGCCCATCGACTTGAGATAGGCTTCGAACAGGTCGGCCTCGGCCGCTTTTCCTTCGAAGAGATCATCCCAAATATAGGCAACATCCATGTCGCCGCCGGTGTCGGCTGCTGAAAGATCATCGCCTGTACTGGAGAAGATGTAGGTATCGTTGCCGTCACCGCCCTCGAAGCGGTCAGGCCCACCGGCACCACCATGCAGATAGTTTCTGCCGTCGTTGCCGATAAGATGGTTGCTGAGGTTGTTGCCGAACAGGTGGATCGCACGGGTACCCTCAGCCGCCTTCAGGATCTCGACCTCGGAGTTCTCCTCCAGGGCGTAAATGCTCCCTGAGACGATGACAGTATCAGTGGCTCCCTCCCCAGCACCCTCGGTAACCTTGTCGCCAATACCGACATAGTAGGTGTCGTTTCCTTCTCCGCCAACGAGCGCAACGCCCGAGTTATTGCCATAAATCGTATTCGACAGCTGGTTCCCGAGAATCGCTTCAAGCCCTGTCGCGTCTTGAGCATCAAGGATCTCGACACCATCAGCCATGATATAAACCGACAGGCCGGCTTCCGTTTCGAAGTCACCACGCAGGACGATGGCATCGCCATTACTGGTGCCGTTCTCATTGATGGTAGCAGTGAGCGAGGTCACGATATAGACGTCGTCACCCTCGCCGCCTTCCAGCGTCTCGTTGGCACCTCCGCTTTCGAGCGTATTCGCAAGCTCGTTGCCAATCAGATGGGTCGAATTGTTGGCGCCAGCCGGGCGACCGACGAGCCAGATATTCTCGACACCGGCCTCAGCCTTCAGGATTTCGACCTCATCATGACCTTCGAGGCCGTGGGTGCCGGACGTGACCACCATCAAGGTGTCGATGCCGGATTCGTCATCGATGATGTCTTCCGCGCCAGCGTAATAGACGTCGTTGCCGGCACCGCCACGGAGCGTATCGATCCCTCCGTCGCCTCCCTTGAGGACGTCGTCACCCTCACCGCCGGTCAGGGAGTCGTTGCCGACACCGCCGATGATCGTGTTGTTCAGGCTGTTGCCATCGAGAGTGACATCGAAATCCACTCCCTCACCAACCTCAAGGATTTCGATACCGATCGTATCGTTCAGCGCATACTCGCTGATGAAGATGTAGGCCTTATCTGTGCCGCCCGATGCTTCTATCGTCTCGACGACAGAATCCTCCTCCTGGCGGATGTAATACACATCGTCGCCATCGCCACCGACCATGGAGTCGTTGCCCAGGCCGCCTTCGAGCGTGTCATGGCCCAGGCCACCTTCGAGCGTATCGTCTCCCACGCCGCCATCGAGGCTGTCGTCACCGTCGCCGCCGACGAGGCTGTCGTTGTCATCGCCGCCGTTCAGGGTGTCGTTGTTGGCGCCGCCGCTCAGGGTGTCGTTTCCTTCGCTGCCGTAAAGAACGTCTTCACCCTGGTTGCCATTGACAACATCGTCGCCGACGCCGCCGTCGAGGGTGTCGTTGCCTTCACCGCCGTTGAGCGTGTCGTTGCCGTCGCCGCCGATCAGGCTGTCGTCCCCGCCATGGCCGTTGATGCTGTCATTGCCCCTGCCGCCATCGAGGGTATCGTTCCCTTCCGACCCTTCGAGTGTATCGTCACCGTCGGTACCCTCCTCTTCGAGACCGTCGACAATCTCGACGTTTTCGATCGCCTTATTGTCGCGAAGATCCCTGATGTAGTCGTTGAGCGCCACCGTGTCATCGCCGAAGGTGAAGCGATAGACATAAGCCGTATCGATGCCAGACTCGTCGATCTCGACATTGTCCCCTTTGCCGACATAGTACACGTCGTTGCCGGAGCCGCCTTGAATCGTATTCGTACCGTTGCCGGCCCGTAAAGTATCGTGCCCGTCACCACCGACGAGGGTGTTCTCACCGCTTCCGCCGATCAGGATGTCGTCGTTCTCGCCCCCATAGAGAGAATCGTTACCCTCTCCCCCATAGAGACGATCATCTCCCTCGCCACCATCGACAGTATCATCGCCCTCATCGCCATAGAGGACATCGTTGCCGTGAAGCCCTCGAATGAGATCATTTCCTCCGGCTCCGGCGAGAGTATTATCTATCTCATTGCCGTCTAGAACGTTCTCTGAATTGCTGCCGGTCAAAGTAACACCAGAGACTCCTGTGCCGATGCGACCGTCTTCGATACCCTCCCCGAGGAGGTACGATCCACTGGCAACCGCAATCACCGTATCCCTGTCGCCGCTGGCGCCACTGTCGATTGCTGTATCGCTGCTATCGATATAGTACGTATCGTGTCCATCACCGCCGTCCAGGACATCGCTGCCTTCGCCGCCGCTCAGGATATCGTCGCCCTTTCCACCTATCAACGTGTCATTGCCGTTCAACCCGTAGAGGGCATCGTTGTTGTCTCGCCCCTCCAAGACGTTGCCCGCTCCGTTACCCCAGAGCTGGTCAGCGTGTGCAGAGCCAATCAAATTCTCGATGGAATGATATTGATCGCCTGCGGCATCGCCCGTGTTCGTCCCTTTGGTCGGATCGAGGTAAGCCTTCACGCCTGCCGAGGCATTCTCATACGACGCTGAGTCATTCCCGTCGCCACCGACGAGAACATCTGCGCCCGCGCCGCCGATGAGCTTGTCAGCGTGATCACCGCCATTCAGGTAGTCGCCACTGGTACCACCAATCAGAGTGTCATTGCCACCGTTTCCGTTAAACTCGTTATAGCTGTTCAATCCGACAATACGGTCGGAAAAGTTCGTGCCGCCATATGCGGTGATCTCTATGAACACGTCGCCTTTGGCTTCACCGGCATCGTTGGCGCGATTGAGGAGATCGAGCACGATGCCGTTGGTATCGGTAGAGTACTCATAGGTGGCATAGTTCCACTGCCCACCGCCGACAAGCGTGTCGCCAGCAGTACCGGCACCGCCATAGAGCCAATCGTCGCCGTTACCTCCTTCAAGTCGGTTCGCCGCCGCGTTTCCGATGAGAATATCCCTGTGCGCGGATCCGCGCACATTCTCGATGCTGATCAGCTCGTCGCCCAGCGCCTCGTCACCGGCATGCTGGTTCGTCTTGAGGTTGATGCGAACGCCGTTGCCGTTCGCATCCGCCTTCGCGTCACGATAGATCGCCCAATCGTTGCCGGACCCGCCGTCGAGCTTGTCCGCGCCGGCCCCGCCGATCAGATCGTCATCGCCGTCCATGCCTTCAAGCGTGTCGTTACCGGCCTGACCGAAGAGCCCATTGAAACCCGTAGCACCTGTCAGAATGTCGTTGAAGGCAGTTCCGGCGAGGTTCTCGATACCATCATAGGTATCGCCCGCGGCCTCACCCGTATTTTTGGAGCGGTCCGTCATGTTGGCGATGACACCTTGCGCACCCTCGTAGAGTGCCATGTCCTGAGTGCCGTCTCCGCCGATCAGCCTGTCCGCGCCCAATCCGCCGACTAGAATGTCATTGCCAGTTCCGCCGACGAGGCTGTCAGTACCGGCGCCGCCACGGAGAATGTCGTTCTCACCACCTCCATCAAGGGTATCGTCTCCGTCCTCGCCATAAAGGATATCAGATCCTAAACCGCCCTCGAGGGTGTCATTCCCGAAATAGCCCCTCAGATCATCGTTTCCGCTCTCGCCGTAAAACTTGTCGTTGAGATGACTACCGATGGCGACATCATTCCCCTTTCCGCCGTGGAATGTACTATCAAGGCCGGCAACGAAATGATCGTCCCAGTCACTCCCGACAAAGATCTCGATGCTCTCATAGACATCGCCGGAGGCCTCCCCGGCGTTTTCCGATGGGTCGTCGAGATTGATCGCGACCCCTACACCGGCAGTGGAATATGCAAAGGTGACTGTATCGATTCCGGCCCCGCCTACAAACCGATCTCCTACGGAGCCTGCTCCCCCATAGAGCACGTCATCACCCTGCCCGCCCGTAAGCGTGTTAGACTTACCATCCCCGTGCAGCTCGTCGCCATAGGCGCTGCCTTTGAGATTCTCGACATTGTAATAGGAATCTCCGAAAGCGGCTCCAGAGTTGCGGGCACCGAAATCCGCTAAGCTTGCCGTGACGCCGGCGCCCACCCGTTCATAGCTGACAGTGTCGATGTTCGCACCGCCGTCATATTTGTCGCCCGCTTGGGTGGAAATCCCGCGGCTTTCTAGATCGATCAGAAGGTCATCGCCGCCGTTGCCATACAGCTCGTCGCCACCATAGGACGATGCGACATAGATATCGTTGCCGGATGTTCCGTTGACCACGACGCCGGATGCGCGCGCGTCGAAGACCTGCCCTTTAGCGATGTGGGTCTCACCCACACCCTCCTCGGACCACGCGACCATGAAGCGCCCGTCCCGAAGAACGCTAATACTCGGCGAAACCGCCGATCCAGCGGAGGGGGCGTTGACGACGAACTCCGCCTCGCCCGCGCTCGGCGTTCCATTCGCGTCGAATACCTGAGCACGGATGCTCCATTTGTCGGTCGCGGTAACGCGATGCATGACAGCGACAACAAAGCGTCCATCGGTTAGAACAGCGACCGAAGGCTCGGCATACTCCCCACTATCGGTCATCTTGAAGTCGAGATTGGTCGATGACCCAATTATACGACCCCGAAGAAGCGACTGCCCGGGCACAGCACCCGTATCGATGAAAGCAGCAACGAGATTCCCATTCGAAAGAGATGCCAGCGCGGTTGAACCTTGGCCCCCAGCGCCACCGGCCAAAATTTCTTCAGCCGAAGCAGCCCTTCCGTCGGGAAGATAGCTTCGGAAGCGCGTATCTCCGCCATATTCCCAGCTTACAGTGAGCTGCCCATTCGGACGCTGCACTATCTGCGGATCTCTCATAGGAACAGGGCCAGTCTGGGGGTTGATCCCACCAGGTATCAGCAAGTTGGAGCGCAGGGTTCCGTCCACATTAAAAAGGCCGACATTGACCGCATAGGCACTCATTTGCTCCGGCGGCTTCGACGCCATCAAAGTCGCAAATCCTCCGTCGGCAAGCGCTATGACGGATGGGGACAGCTGAGTTTCATCGACGTCGCGCACAAAGAACTCGTCGGACTTTACCGCGCCGTCGGGCGCGAAGCGACGCCCCTTGATGTCGTTAAAAGCCGTATCCCGCCACAAGATGACGACATCCCCATTCGTCAGGACGGCGACGTCGTGATCGACTTGATCACCGGACTGGGCGAAAGTGCGGGAATTGTTCGTGACGCGCCCCAGAGCGTCACGAAACTCGAACCAGACGTCCTGCCCTTCGAAATCACTCTGATAAACCACCACGTAGCCGCCGTTCGGCAAGGCCTTTACCTTCGGCTGCGTGCCATGCGCATTGTTTGAGCTGAAGGTGATTTCGCCATCGAAGCGGGTCGCCATAGTGCACCTTACGGGTAATTTAACGTTATACTACATCATTGATACAAGGTTTCTTTCCATGAGTAAACTCCCCTTAAGCATCTTTGGTGTTATGGTTTACGAGGACCGCTTGGCGTCGAACCACCGACTGATCCAGGTCTTCGCCTCAGTCGTTTTATGATACGCTAAGAATATAGCCCTGCCTTTTCACGCGGGTCGTCTGGATTTAGCTTCTTCTTCTTTAGTCAATCTCAACAATCATATTTTAAGATTATTATCCTAATAATAGTTATTATTTATATTTTCTTGGACAAGAACGACCTTTTGTATTGTCTCAGATTATTGACATCATCAGGATATATGAGGCTTGTGCATCACGGCACACGAATTTCTTATAGGATTATTTTCAAGAAAACTTCTTTATCGAAAGGAGTCAGGACTCCAAATCCGTCCTTTGAGGGACCCTCGATTTCCGGAAGTGTCCGCAGCCAGCTTATGGGGGATCTAGTAAGAGGGCATTCGGCAGGATGCTCTGCTTGTCAGAAATACGAACAAGCAAAGAAAAGAGAGCAGTTTCCCGTCAATAGAAACAGCTCACTCGATCCATAGCTGGGAATGTCGGTCACTGCCCCGACGTGCTGGTCACCTGCATAGGACCCCATCATATCACGAAGAAATCGTGGTAGGAGATTTTGAGCTTCTTATCCAAAGTCGCAATCTTGATCTTCGCTGCCGAACCTGTGCCGTCCCTGTCATAATAAAGGGAACCGGTTTTCTTGTCATAGAGGATCCTGTCAGATGAATCTTTGGCCTTGCTGTCGAGCGCGAACATGCTGGATTTCAGCTTCTGCGGCTTCGACAGAGTGCCCTTTCCGAGCTTGGTGAACACCGCATTGTCGAGCCAGATCGTATCGTCCTTTGGATTGTACTTGTAGATCCGATCGAGATTCGATTTGTTTGGCCTAGTGTCGAACACGAAGGTGTCGCGGCCCGCTTCGCCATAGAGCCTGTCCGAGCCCGCACCGCCAAACAGAGTGTCATTGCCGGTGCCGCCATAGATCACATCCTTGCCGGCTCCTGCCTGGATGATATCGTGCCCACCATATCCTCTAAGCAGATTTTTCCCAGCATTGCCGGTGATCACGTTGGATGAATCGGAGCCGCCGAGATTGTAAGATGCTTCACTGGCAACATCCTCAAATTTCAGCACCTCGATCTCGGCGTCTCTCGCGAGAAAATACGACGAGGACGCAAGGACGATATCGAAGCCCCCGGAGACGGCATCCCTGATCTGATCTCCCTGCTGGTCAACCCTGTAGACATCGTCACCAAGACCGCCCACCAGAGTGTCGGCTCCGCTCCCTCCATCAAGGATATTGCCTCCCCGGTTACCGATCAGAACGTTATTCGAGCTGTTGCCGGTCAGGTTCAACGCAGCACTTCCGGCGGGATCGAGCGCCACGAGGTTTTCAATGGTCGAGTTGTCCGCGAGAGAATGGCTTCTGCTCGTCCGGATCGTATCGATGCCGCCGCTGTCGATGATGACGTCGCCGAAAGGATCGATATACACATCGTCGCCAGCGCCTCCCTCGAGCGTGTCAATGCCGGCACTGCCATCGAGAGTGTCGCTGCCCTCGCCGCCGATGAGATGATCGTGGTCGAGGCTTCCCATGATCCAATCGTTGAAGGCCGAACCGATGACCCCCTGGATACTGTCGTAAAGGTCACCTGCCGCTTCCCCCGTGTTCAGGACCGGGCTGGAAAGCGAGATCGTCAGTCCACCTGTCGCCTGTGCATACGAAGCGAAATCGAAGCCTAATCCGCCCTCCATGAGGTCGCGCCCCAAGCCGCCGGTGAGCGTATCGAGACCGTCGCCGCCTTTGAGAGTATCGTTTCCTGCTCCGCCGGAGAGCTGGTCGTTTCCACCGGCCCCATCAAGAGTGTCATCGTTTTCGGTGCCGGTGTGGATTTCGTCGACATCGGTACCGGTCCAATTCGCTCCCGGAGCCAGCACGGCGACAGAAGTTGCAGACGTTCTTGCAGAATTGTCGTCTCGACTAACAACTTTTGAAATAGCGGATTCAACAGCCATTCTGCCCTCTGCCCGAAGTAACGATACGTTAATATGTATCAAAGGAGTGTGCGGAAAAGCAACTCTGAACTCCGTAACAATGTCGAGATTAATGATCGCCCTGAAGCGGGCCTAAGCCAATAATGCTAAAAAAACAGCCTAGCTGGCGCAGTACTTTCACTACAACCTGAGCAGCGCACTTGCGGAACACAGCGAGAACGGCTAACTTGTTCTCGATTTGTTTCAGAATCGCCCATTTGTGGGCAGTAAGGGCCAGCCATGCTGACGCGCAAACAGCACGAATTGCTCCGCTTCATTCATGAGCGGCTGCGTGAAACCGGGGTTCCGCCGTCCTTCGACGAGATGAAGGATGCGCTGGATCTCAAGTCGAAATCCGGTATCCATCGCCTGATCACGGCGCTCGAGGAGCGCGGCTTCATTCGACGCCTGCCGAACCGCGCCCGGGCCCTGGAGGTGATCCGCCTGCCTGAGAGCACCAGCGGTACCGGCAGCCAGCGGCGCTTCACGCCGAGCGTCGTCGAAGGTGGTCTCGCCGGCAAAGCCAAGGCTGCGCCGCAGCCGGCCTCCGATCCGCGGGATCGCGAGATGTCGATCCCGGTCATGGGCCGTATCGCCGCCGGTGTGCCGATCTCGGCCATCCAGACCCGCAGCCATTCCATCACCCTCTCGGGCGACTTCCTCTCTCAGGGCGACCATTTCGCCCTCGAGGTGCGTGGCGACTCGATGGTGGAAGCCGGCATCCTCGATGGCGACCTCGTGGTGATCCGCCGTCAGGACACGGCCAATACGGGCGACATCATCGTAGCGCTGATCGACGAGGAAGAAGCGACCCTGAAGCGCTTCCGCCGCCGCGGCTCGTCCATCGCGCTTGAAGCCGCCAACCAGGCCTATGAGACCCGCGTGCTCGGCCCCGATCGGGTCAAGATCCAGGGCAAGCTCGTCAGTCTGGTTCGCCGGTACTGATCTCGTCTTCAGGAAGATCCTGCTCAGGGACAGGCCTTGCAGGCCTCGGCCTCCCCTGAGCGGGCGCTCCCGCAGACTGAATTGACTGGCCGCCGGGCCAGGCCATGACCTCGCGGCCTTTCCTCACGGATGTGACCTCGACTGCGTGCGGGCCAAAGCGCAGGGTCGTGGCTCCGCGCTCATTCAGCGCCTCACCGTCGAGGACGAAGGGCTGCCGGCATGTGGGAGGGGCTTGCAGCCGCGTGACGATCACGTTCGCCCGTCGGCAATCCTCCTCGAAGGCTGCATAATCCTGGATGAAGGCAATCCGCCGCCCATGCCCAGCGATGACGACGCAGCCGGTGCCGTCGCAGCGTGCCTCATGTCTGAGGCTGCCATCATCCGCGTTGCGTGCGTCACCATCGGCGCGCAGCCATTGCTCGATCACGAAGTCCGATGGCCGTCCGACAAGAACCAGCCGCCCTTGGCGGCCGCGAATGGCAGCCCCCGCCCCTTCGCGATCGATGAACATGTCATGGCGATCCGGAGCCGTCGCGAAGGCAAGCCCCATCCCGGCCGGCATGAGAGCGATCCACCGCAACGACGAGGCCGGAATGGTCAGGGTGAGCAGGCCCAGGCTCAAAAACGCCAAAGCGGCGATGCTCAGCGCCGGCACCACCACGGTCGAGCCGCTGAAATTTCCAACCCAGGCTGACACGGCAAGCACCTGCTCGACGGCCGCTCCCATCATCTGCCAGACAGGACGGTCGAGGCCGAACGGATAGGCCAGCACGCCCAGAACGGCAGACGGCATGACCACAACCGAGACGAGCGGCAGGGCAAGCACATTGCCGAGAAGACCGTATGGGTTCAGCGACTGGAAGTGATAAGCGGCGAAGGGAGCCGTGGCGATGCTGGCCACCAGGGTTGTGGTCACGAGCCCGAGCATCGCCTTGCTGCTCCAGCGTAGGCCTCGTTCGAGAACGGTTGCAGTTGTTCCCTCAGTAGGTTTGCGCTGCATCAGCGGCACCAGGGCCATCATGCCTGCGACAGCCCCGAACGACATCTGAAAGCTCGGCCCCAACAGCGCCTCAGGCTCGCGGGCGAGGACGATCAGAGCGGCGATCGACAGATTGCGGATGCTCAATGCGGGACGGTCCGCCAGCACCGCGCCAAACATCACGAGGGTCATGATGAGCGACCGCTCGGTCGCGACATCGGAGCCGGAGAAGATGCAGTAGATCGTCGCTCCGATCATCGCCGCCACGGCAGCAATCTTCTTCACCGGCCAGAGCAGCGCGACCGTCGAACCCAAGGACAGAAGCGCACGAACCAGCCAGAAGAACGTGCCGGCGGCCAGCACCATATGAAGGCCGGAGATGGACACGATGTGGTAGATCCCGGCTCCGCGCAGGATGTCGTTCGTGGGCTCCGGGATGAGCCCACGCTTGCCGGTCACCAGGGCGGCCCCGACACCGCCGGCCGCACCGCCGATGGACGTCGCAATGCGTTGGGTCAGCGCATTGCGGGCTTCGTCCACCTGGGCAGCCAATGTCAGCGACCAATCCGGCGGACTTGGCGGATCAATCCGCCTCATCTGCCCCACCATGGAGCCGACGGCGCCGATCCTCTTGTAATAGGCATCGCGGGCGAAATCATAGCCGCCGGGCCATGCCGCCTCCGGTGGCGGCAGCAAGCGGGCGGTGCCGGTGACGAACTCGCCAGCCCTCAGCCCTGCCCCGGCGCGAATGGATACCCGCACGAGACGCGGACGCTCAGCCGGCGTAACATCCTTCATCTCGACGATACGGATCAGGAGCCTCTGCCCCTGTTCCCGCTCCTCCACCGCCTCGATGAAGCCTGCAATGGTCGTGATGATGATGCGGGTGATGGCTGGAGCGGAGACGGTCCGGGTGCGGATCACTCCCGCCGAGAAGCCTGCAAAGACAGCTGACAGTACGATCATGGCGACCAGCGCCGTCATGTGCCGGCGCAGGGCGATGCCAGCGGCACCGCAAACGGCGAAAGCTCCCAACGGCGCCCAGAGGGCGGGCGCGCTGTCAACCTGGAAGAACAGGAGGATGCCGATACCGAAACAGACGGGGATCCAGGGGAAGAGCCGGCGCTGCTCGATCTCGCGGGTGATGGCCTTAGACAGCCAGCCACGCCCGTCGAGGAGCCTCCACTCGATGCTGGTGCCCCAGGACGAGGGCAAAGCCATGACCCGCGCAGCACTGCGCGGGATCCTCATGGGTTTTCCTCGGTTGTCTTGCATTGCGGCTTCGGCTTAACGCGGGTTCCGTTGCATGCTAGACGACCGCACGCTCCGCCCCAAGCCGCCCTGTGGATTGAGTCGGAAGGCTGCGGCAGCACGGCCGCGCCCCTCAGGTTTCTTCTAGTCAAGGTTCCCCTGCGATGACCGTCGTCACCCGCTTCGCCCCCTCTCCGACCGGCTTTCTCCATATCGGAGGGGGACGCACGGCCCTGTTCAACTGGCTCTATGCCAAGCGGCATGGAGGCAAGATGCTGCTGCGCATCGAGGATACAGACCGGGAACGCTCCACGGATGCAGCCATCGCGGCCATTCTCGACGGCCTGAAATGGCTTGGCCTCGATTGGGACGGCGATGTGGTCTACCAGTTCTCCCGCGCCGCCCGCCATAAGGAGGTCGCCGAGAGCCTGCTCGCCCAAGGCCGGGCCTATTACTGCTATGCCTCCCAGCAGGAACTGGAGGAGATGCGTGAGACCGCCCGCAAGGAGGGCCGTCCACTGCGCTATGACGGTCGCTGGCGCGACCGCGACCCGTCCGAGGCGCCTGCAGGCGTGAAGCCGGTCATCCGCCTGAAGGCGCCCATCGAGGGCGAGACGGTGGTCGAGGACGAGGTTCAGGGCCGCGTCGTGTGGCAGAACAAGGACCTCGACGACCTCGTGCTCCTTCGCTCGGATGGTACGCCCACCTACATGCTCGCCGTGGTCGTGGATGATCATGACATGAACGTCACGCACGTCATCCGCGGCGACGACCATCTCACAAACGCGGCTCGTCAGACGCAGATTTATCAGGCGCTCGGCTGGGACGTGCCAAGAATGGCCCATATCCCGCTCATCCACGGGCCGGATGGCGCCAAGCTCTCCAAGCGTCATGGAGCCTTGGGCGTCGAGGCCTATCGCAGCATGGGCTACCTGCCCGAGGCCGTCCGCAACTATCTTGTACGGCTCGGCTGGAGCCATGGCGATCAGGAGATCTTCTCCACCCAGGAGATGATCGATGCCTTCGATCTCGGCAGCATCGGCCGTTCGCCGGCCCGGTTCGATTTCGCCAAGCTTGAGAACCTCAACGGGCATTACATGCGCCAGTCCGATGACGAGCGGTTGGTGCAGGCCTTGGAGGATCTGCTGCCGGAATTGGACAAGGACGAGCACCATCTCGGCCGCACCTTCAAGCCCGCCCTGCGGCAGAAGCTGATCACAGCCATGCCAGGCCTGAAGGAGCGCGCCAAGACCCTCGTCGAGCTCCTCGACAGTGCCTATTACCTCTATGCTCAGCGCCCGCTTCATCTCGACGAGAAAGCCGCCAGCCTGCTGGATGACGGACGGGCTCGCCTTGTCGGCATTGCCGAGAAGCTCGAGGCTGTTTCTGATTGGTCAGCCCAGAGCGTGGAAGCCGTTGTGCGCGAGCATGCGGAAGCTCTCGGGGCGAAGCTCGGGCAAGTGGCGCAGCCGCTTCGGGCGGCACTGACTGGCCGCGCCACCTCGCCCGGACTTTTCGACGTCATGGCGGTTCTTGGCAAGGACGAAACTCTGTTGCGCCTACGCGACCAGACCAAGGATGCAACCGCTGCATAGCGGGTGAATCTCGCCTTTAGACGTGCTTGCCCCCTTCCTATGGATAAGCTACCGAAGGCGCCATAAACCGACCGACCGGCAAACCCTGGTTCGGCAGCCCCGAGGGCCTACTCCGCTCCCCCGGTTGCTCTAGGTTCTGCCCGGCCTCCTTTTGAAAGGGCCACGACGCATGAGTTCCAGCACCAGCACCATTTCAGTCGACGGCAAGTCCGTGGAGCTGCCGGTAAAAGAAGGCACCATCGGCCCGAGCGTCATCGACATCTCCAAGCTCTATGGCCAGACCGGTATGTTCACCTACGATCCGGGCTTTACCTCCACGGCGGCTACCGAGTCGAAGATCACCTATATCGATGGCGACAAGGGCATCCTGCTCTACCGCGGCTACCCGATCGACCAGCTCGCGGAGCACGGCGACTTCCTCGAGACCTGCTACCTGCTCCTCTACGGAGAGCTGCCGACCGCCGCTCAGAAGGCCGATTTCGATTACCGCGTCACGCGCCACACCATGGTGCACGACCAGATGAACCGGTTCTTCACCGGCTTCCGCCGCGATGCGCACCCGATGGCAATCATGGTCGCCTGCGTCGGCGCATTGTCAGCCTTCTATCACGATTCCACGGACATCTCGGATCCGCACCAGCGCATGATCGCGTCCATGCGCATGATCGCCAAGATGCCGACCTTGGCTGCCATGGCGTACAAGTACTCCATCGGCCAGCCCTTCGTGTATCCGCAGAACGATCTGGACTACACTTCCAACTTCCTGAAGATGTGCTTTGCGGTCCCGGCCGAAGAGTACAAGGTCAACCCGGTGCTCTCTCGCGCACTCGACCGCATCTTCATCCTGCACGCCGATCACGAGCAGAACGCCTCGACCTCGACGGTGCGTCTCGCGGGCTCCTCGGGTGCGAACCCGTTCGCCTGCATCGCGGCCGGCATCGCCTGCCTGTGGGGCCCTGCCCATGGCGGCGCCAACGAGGCGGCGCTCAAGATGCTGGAGGAGATCGGCACGCCTGATCGCATTCCTGAATACATCGCCAAGGCGAAGGACAAGAACGATCCGTTCCGCCTCATGGGCTTCGGTCACCGGGTCTACAAGAACTACGATCCGCGCGCCCGCATCATGCAGAAGACCACCCACGAGGTGCTCAACGAGCTCGGCATCAAGGACGATCCGCTCCTCGACGTGGCCGTGGAACTCGAGCAGATCGCCCTGAAGGACGAGTACTTCGTCGAGAAGAAGCTCTACCCGAACATCGACTTCTACTCGGGCATAACCCTCAAGGCGATGGGCTTCCCGACCTCCATGTTCACGGTGCTGTTCGCGCTGGCCCGCACAGTCGGCTGGATCGCCCAGTGGAGCGAGATGATCGAAGATCCGTCTCAGCGCATCGGCCGCCCGCGCCAGCTCTACACGGGCGAAGCGGCGCGCGATTATGTGACGGTCGCCCAGCGCGGCTGATGACATCGACGCGATGACAGTGAAAAGGGGCCGACAGGCCCCTTTTTCATGCATATTCGAGGCATCGCGCAGCTTCAATGGCGCCTCGGTGACTGGATCACTTTTGCGCTGAAAGCACCTCTTCAACGATCCTTGACGCCCGCTCACTTGGGGCTTCTTCGCCAATCCTCATGAGGGTATCGAGCCTGCCGAAGGCTTCGATTTGCCGTTGGCGTTCCGGCGTATCGCTGAGCAGGGGCAGAAGTGCCTCGACCAGCTTCTCAGGCGTGCAGTCCCACTGGATCAATTCCGGAATCACGTTCTCACCGAGCACCAGATTTGTGAGCACGATGGAAGGCGCCTTGATCAGATATTTCAGCACTTCCTCGATCTTCGAGACCCGGTAGGCCACCACCATCGGTACACCGGAGATCCCCAGTTCCAGCGTGACGGTGCCGGAAGCGGCAAGTGCGACATCGGCCTGCCGGAAGGCAACCCATTTGGCCTCCTCCCCCTCGACGATGCGCGGCTTCACGGCCCAGCTCTCTGCCCGGGCTCTAATCTCATCCGCCACATGCGAAACCGCGGGAATCGTCACCTCGAACGGATGTGGCGAGCGTTCGTTCAGTAGTGCCAGAGCAGCACCAAACGGCTCCATCAAACGGCTCACCTCCGAGCGGCGACTGCCGGGCAGGACGAGCAGCTTGATCGGCCGGCCTTCGTCGCGCTGCCGTTCCCCGGGCGATGGTCTGATCTCATCCAGCCGCTCGATGAGCGGGTGTCCGACATAGGTCGTCGGCGGGCCGCCTAAACGCCGATGCGCCTCAGGCTCGAACGGCAGCAGCGCCAGGAGATGATCCACATAGACGCGCATTTTCGGAGCGCGTCCGGGACGCCATGCCCATACAGAGGGGCTGACGTAATCGACAATGGGAACGTCCGGCGCACGCTGGCGCACGGCTCTGGCGACACGGTGTGTGAAATCCGGGCTGTCGATGATGACCAGCATGTCGGGCTTTGCCGCGACTATCGCGTCTGCCGTCATCCGAATGCGTTTGAGAATTGCAGGCAGTCGCGCGATCACAGCAGAAAAGCCCATGACGGCGATCTCCTCCAAGGGAAAGAGAGAGTTCAACCCCTCCTTCGCCATGGCATGGCCGCCAACGCCACCGAAGCGCAGACGCTCGGCTCCGAGTCGGGCCTTCAGGGAACGCATCAGCTTGGACCCAAGTTGATCGCCGGACTCCTCGCCTGATACGATCCAGATCGTCAGCGGCTCATTCTCAGCCAAGAGACTTCTCCATCCAGGGCAGATCAACGGCGATGAGGAAGAGACCGAGGCGGTCGGCAGTCCGCAAGGTCTCCTCCTGCTCCAGCACGAAGGTGGAACCCGCACCGATCGCGATGCCGGCAAGTCCCGCCTTGGCTGCTTCCCTCACCGTACGAGGCCCAATGGTCGGCATATCGACTCGCAGATCCTGACCGCGCTTGGCGGCTTTGATCAGCACGCCGCCTTCCTCGCGGCGGCGAAGGCCGAACCACGATTGGCGCAGGCTCCTCACCCGTCGGATCATCCGGTCTGTGCCTTCCGGTCCCTCAATGGCCAGGACATGCCTCCGGTCGACAACGGCCCCCTGCCCGATGTCGAAGTCCGACAGGGAGGCAAGAAGCTCCAACCCGAAGGCAATTGCATTATGATCGTCGGCTCCCGGCCGCCGAGACCCAGTGAGCATGTTGGAGGCCACGAGGTCGGGGGCAAGCTCATGGGCGCCGACGACCCGGTGCCCATGCTCCTCGAGGAGCATCACGGCGCCGCGCAGCACCTGATCGTCCCCGCGGGCAATGACCTCCTTCACCTCGTGCATGTTGCGCAGCAGGGAATAGGCACTCAGAAGCGCTGAGAAGCCAGGGCGGCGCACAGCTCCAACGAGGGAAACGGCCTGCGGCCGCCAGCCCTCGAGGGTGCTCATGATGGTCTTGAGATCGAGAAGGTCGACAGTGGCGTTGGCGCGGCGCTGCAACTCGGCCTCCGCGAAGCCGCGGAAAGCCAAGACTCGGACGTCCTGCCCCGCCCGCTCCAGATGGCTCAAGAGCTGGATCGGAAGCTGCCCGGCCCCGGCGAGGATTGCGATGGGGCCTTGAGGCATCATCCGGACGAGCTGACGGGGTCCCGCGGGGTGCAGATTGCGCGATCCCCGCGGTCGCGGATGAAGTCGAGAATCTCGTGCACGAAGGGATGATCGTCGAACTCGCCGGCCACGTCCTCGACCCGCTCGGCCAAAGTGCCCTCGTCGGCGAACAGAAGACGGTAAGCGCGGCGGATGTCGTGGATCTGCTCGCGGGTGAAGTTACGGCGACGCAGACCGATAATGTTCAGACCAGCCAGATGTGCGCGATTGCCCATAGCCATGCCATAGGGAATGAGATCGTTCTCAAGACCGGACATGCCGCCAACGAAGGCGTGGGAGCCAATCCGGGTGAATTGGATCACGGCGGAACCACCGCCGAAGATCACGAAATCGCCCACAGTGACGTGGCCCGCCAGCATCACGTTGTTGGAGAGGATGCAGTCGTTGCCGACCTTCGTATCGTGGCCGACGTGGGAGTTCGCCAGGAAGGCACAGCGATCGCCGATCACCGTGCGCAGACCGCCACCCTCGGTGCCGGGATTCATGGTCACGCCCTCGCGGATCATGCAATCGGCACCGATCTCGAGCGTCGAGGCCTCGCCCTTGTATTTCAGATCCTGCGGAATGTGACCGATGGAGGCGAAAGGAAAGATCCGCGTCCGAGGGCCGATGGTGGTGCGCCCTGCCAAAGCCACATGGCTCAGGAGCTGGCAGCCCTCGCCGAGTTCCACCTCAGGTCCGACGGTGCAGAACGGACCGATCTTCACGCCCGGACCGATCTTGGCACCGTCCTCAACGACGGCGCTCGGATGAATCGCCGTTTCCATCAGTCGTTCACCAGCATGGCGCTGACTTCGGCCTCACAGACGAGGACACCGTCCACCTTCGCCTCGCCCTTGTACCACCACATATTGCGGCGGTTGTTCAGCTTGCGCATATGGAACTCGACCCGGTCACCCGGCTCCACCGGCTTGCGGAACTTCACCTTGTCGATGGTCATGAAAAACACCTGCTTCGGCTTGGCCTGCTCGGCCATCTTGGCCTTCACGCAGATGGCTCCCGCCGTCTGAGCCATCGCCTCGATCAGAAAGACGCCCGGAAAGATCGGACGCGAGGGGAAATGGCCCGTGAATTGTGGCTCATTGAAGGTGACGTTCTTGATGCCGATGCACGAATTGTCGCCGTCGATCTCAATGATCTTGTCGACCAGGAGAAAGGGATACCGGTGCGGCAGCAGCTCCAGGATCTCCATGATATCGGCGGTTTGAAGCGTGGTGGGCGCTTCGGACATGACGGGAACTCCGAACGGTAGGGAATGTCTTCAACAAACGTTATGAAGACGCATCGTCGTCTTTGGCGGAATCGCCCCCGGATGCAAGCTTTTTCAGCGCGGTAATCTCCCGGAACCACTCGCGCATGGGCCGGGCCGGAATGCCGCCCCAGCGAGCTCCTGCCGGAACATCGCCATTCACGCCGCTGGTGGCGGCGATCTGGGCGCCCATGCCAATGCGGACATGGCCTTTCACGGCCACCTGGCCGCCGAGGGCCACGTAATCTTCGATGGTGGTCGAACCGGCGATGCCGACCTGGGCCACGATCACGCAATGGCGGCCGATGACGACGTTATGGGCGATCTGAACCAGATTATCGATCTTGGTGCCCTCGCCGATCACCGTGTCGCGGCTCGCACCCCGGTCGACCGTCGTATTTGCCCCGATCTCCACGTCGTCCTGGATGATAACACGTCCGACCTGCGGCACCTTCAGGTGCCCTTGCGGGCCCATGGCAAAGCCGAAGCCGTCCTGCCCGATCCGGACACCAGGATGGAGAATGACCCGGTTGCCGAGATAGGCATGAGTGACGGTGACGTTCGCCGCGATGGAGCAGTCACGCCCGATCTTCACGTTAGGGCCGATGACCGAGTGCGCGCCGATCAGGGTTCCCGACCCGATCTCCGCATGCGGCCCGATGACGGCACCAGGATCGACGCGAACCCCGTGCTCCAGCCGTGCTGACGGATGAACAAAGGAGCCAGGCGAGATACCAGTCGCGGCAAAGGAGGATTCCGGCCGCAGGGCGGACGGAAACAGGACTGCCAAAACCTGGGCGAAAACCCGATAGGCCTGGGGCGTGATCAGCGCGACAGTCCCGGACGGCACCTTGGAGGCGTAGCGCGGCGTCACCAGACACGCAGCAGCCTGGGTCGTTGCCAGAGCCCCAACATAGGCGGGATTGTCCATATAGGCCAGATCGCCAGGACCTGCGCTTTCGAGAGGGGCAACCCCACGAAGCAAAAACTCCCCGTCGGTACCGTCGGGGAGCATTATATTTGCCATCTCCGCCACCTGACGCAGATTGAGCGTCTGGCTATGCGGGAAGAAGTTCGATTCAGCCATGAAGAACAAGTGAGGGCGCCGTTCGGCGCCCTCCCCAATTAGAAGCGCGTTCCGCCCGTGAACCGGAAGGCCTGGGTGCGGTCGCCACCGACCCGATTGCCATTGGCGTCCAGGATACCCTCTTCCTTGGTGAGAGCGAACGCATAATCGAAGCGGATCGGGCCAAGCGGCGACGTCCAGAGGATCGAGGCACCCACCGACGAGCGCAGCTTGCTGCTGTCGAAGACATCGATCGACTCATCGTCGAACGTGGTCGGCCCGTCATAGCCATAGAGCGTACCGGCATCGGCGAAGACAGCGCCCCTCAGGCCCAATTCACGCGGCAGGACCGGAATCGGGAACTGCACTTCGAGCGAACCACCGAAGTAGGTGGTGCCGCCAAGAGCGTTTGCCCGGCTGTCAGCGGTCGAGATGTCACGCGGACCGATGCCGTTCGGTGCAAAGCCGCGCACCAAGGACGGCCCCATGAAGAACTGGTCAATGATGCGAAGATCGCCGCCGTCTCCACCATTGTCGCCGAAGCCCATGATGTGACCGCCCTGAACGCGGGCGATACCGATCACGTCCTCGTAGAGTTCGCGGTAGTAGCGAGCGTCGCCGGTCACGCGGAAGTAGTGAGAATCACCGCCAAGCCCGGCAAAGTCCGTCTTGACCTCGGCATAGAAGCCGTTGCGGGGATTACGCGTGCTGTCGAGAGTATTGTAGTTGAAGGTCAGGCCCGCCAGAGAGGTGATCGTCTCACCCTGCGCGTTCTTGATCGCGAGAGACGCCTCACCGTTCGTTTCACAGTTGAAAGGAGTCGTGACGCCTGGGATCGGCACCGAGCAGTCGTTATAAGGCTGATCCGCGTCGTTCGGGATCGTCACTTCCTGCTGATAAAGCGAGTAGCGAGCCGTAATCGTGAACTCTTCCGTGAACGGCAGCCCTAAGCGCAGCGTACCGCCGGTCATGCGGTTTTCGTAGCGGGAGTACCGGGTCTGGTCGCTGAACTTCGAATATAGATCGATACCCGCCGACATCCGGTAGCCCAGGAAGTACGGCTCAGTGAAGGAGAAATCGACGCCGTGGGCGCGCTGACCGAGCTGGCCCGCAAGACGCACGAACTGACCGCGGCCCAGGAAGTTGGTCTCGGTGACGGAAACCTCGCCGATGAAGCCATCGGCCGTGGAGTAGCCGCCCGAGATCGAGAAGGCGCCGGTGGACTGATCCTCGACGTCCACGTTCACGACCACACGGTCGGCCGAGGACCCAGGCTCATTGGAGACACGCACCTGCTTGAAATAACCGAGGTTGTTCAGGCGACGCTCGGCACGATCGATCAGCACCTGGTTGTAGGCATCGCCCTCGCCAAGTTCGAATTCGCGACGGATAACGTAGTCGCGGGTGCGGCTGTTGCCGCGAACGTTGATGCGCTCGATGTAGATCCGCGGAGCTTCCTCGACCACATAGGTCAGGTTGATCGTGCGGGTCGAAGGATCGCGGCTGCCCACAGGACGCGCGAGGGCAAACGGGTTGCCCTGGCGCGCGACGTTCGAGGTGAGATTCTGAACCGACTTCTCGACGGCTTCGGCGTTGTAGACAGAGCCTTCCGAGGTCGAAATACCCCTCCGCAGAGCCTCAGGATCGACTCCAGGAAGGCGCGGATCGACGCTCACGCTGCCGACCCGGTACTGTTCGCCTTCTTCAACCGCAATCGTGACGACGTAGCCGCCTGCATTGGCGTCGAATGCGACATCGCTAGAGACGATGCGGAAATCCGCATAGCCGTTCTTCAGGTAATAGCGGCGGATCAGCTCCAGATCGTTGGCGATGCGGGCCGGATCATAAACGTCGGTGCTCTTGAGGAAGCTCAGGAGATTCGTCTCGGTCGTCTGCATGACACCGCGCAGGCGGCTCGACGAGACCTGATTGTTGCCGACGAAGCGGATTTCCTTCACGCCCGTCTTGTCACCCTCGACCACGGTGTAGACCACGTCCACCGTGCCATTGGGGAGATCGACCACGCGCGGCGTAACCTGGGCAAGACCCCGGCCGGACTGCCGGTAGATCTCAAGGATGCGACCCACGTCTGCATCGACGGCGGCCTGGCTGTAGGGAGCGCGGGCACGGGCCTGGAACTGATCCTGGAAGGCCGCGCTATCGACCTTCTTATTCCCCTCGATCACAACACGGTTGACGATGGGACCTTGCGCGGCCGAGGCACGGCGATTCCTTGGGGCCACCTGCTGCGCGAAGGCGCTCTCCGCGACAGTAATTCCAGCCATCAGCGCGCTGATCGCGATAACGGCGGCGGTGGCCGGCTTCTTCCGGCGAGGCGTGGTCGTCGACATCATCAACTGGCCCGTTCTTTGTCTTTATATCCCTAGCAGGGGTGTCCCCGCAGGCTGGAGACGCGTGCCCCCAACCTTATCCATGTGAAGCGCTTGTACAAACTTTCGCCGCTATTGCAAACGGCGCGTCCACAACAGAGTAGCGATTTTTATCCTGCGTGGCGTCCTTGTCACGATCCCGGGCTCATAAAACTGGTGCCAAGGTGAACAAGATCATTCCAAGTGGCGAACAACATGAGCATCGCCACCAGGGCAAACCCGATTCTGAAGCCAATTTCCTGGGCTTTTTCGCTTAGAGGACGGCCGCGCACAGCCTCAATGGCATAGAACAGAAGATGGCCGCCATCCAGCAGGGGAATGGGGAAAAGGTTAATAAGGCCGATGGAAACCGACATGAAGCCGATCAGGCTGACCAGACTGTAGACCCCGCCGATGTCGAAGGCGGTGCCGGAGGCACGGGCGATTCCAATGGGCCCCGAGAGCTGATCGGCCGATTCCACCCCCATCACCAGACGGCGGATGAAGTTGAGCGTGCGCTCGACGAGGTTCCAGGTTTCAACCACGGCGGCCTTCAAGGCGCCCCAGGGGGAATAGGTCAGGCGCTTGATCGCCGAGGGGTCGCGAGAGGCCTCAACCCCCAGCAGGCCGATCCGCTGCTTGCCGAACGGGCTGGTCCGCTCGACGAAGTTCGGAGTTGCCGTTAGGGCAACCGTTTCGCCATTGCGCTCCACCGTGAACGCAAGGGGTTCACCTGCGCTGGAACTCACGATGAGCTGCATATCCGCAAAGGTCTGTATGGTCCTGCCGTCGACGGTCAGAATCAGGTCCTTGGGCTGGAAGCCCGCCTTCTCGGCCGCGCTCCCGGGTTGAACCGCCTCGATCCGAGGCTCCAGAACTGCCCGCCCGTTGAAGTAGTTGAAACCCGCAAAGATCGCGATTGCCAGGATGAAGTTGGCGATCGGGCCTGCCGCTACGATGGCGGCCCGCTTTGCAACATTCTGGTGAGGGAAGCTGATGGCACGCTGCTCGACGGGCATCTGATCGAGTTGGCCCTGATCCGGGACGCTGGCGGCGTTGAGATCGCCGACAAACTTCACGTACCCTCCAAGAGGGATAGCGGAGATCTTCCAGCGCGTCCCCTTCTTGTCCGTCCAGCCGATCAGCTCGCGCCCGAATCCGACGGAGAAAGCCGTGACACCGACGCCGCACAGCCGCCCGACCCAGAAATGGCCGAACTCGTGGACGAAGACGACTACCGTGAGCACCACGAGGAAAGCGATCAGGGTCAGGAACAAGGAGCCCGTCGCACCGCTGATCATCGAAAGAAATTCCATCTGTGTCCCTTTCGCGCCCTATCGAACCTGCACGGCCTCAACAGGGGCTGGAATGAGCCTGCACGCCGTCTGCCGGGCCTCCCGATCAATGGCCAGGGCCTCCGCGACGGTCGCAGGTGTTGAAATCTGTCTTCCAGAGAAAGTCGAGCAAACTCTCTCAACCGTCTCCGGGATATCATAAAATCCGATTGAGCCTGCCATGTAGGCCTCTACGGCGATCTCGTTGGCGGCATTCAAGACCGTGGGAATCGCCCCTCCGGCCCGGAGCGCCGCCTTTGCCAAGGCCAGGCACGGAAAACGGTCGTCATCGGGTCGCTCGAAGCTTAAACGGCCAATCGCGGCAAGATCGAGACGAGGCAGCTCCATTCTCAGGCGCCTGTCGCCCCGGAGAGCATTGGCGATAGGAACCTTCATGTCCGGCAGAGCGAGCCCTGCAGTCACGGCACCATCGGTCCATTGAACCAAGCCGTGAACGATGGCTTCCGGGTGGACGAGGACATCGAGGCGCTCTGCGCCGAGACCGAACAGGTGATGAGCCTCGATCAGTTCCAAACCCTTGTTCATCAAGGTGGCCGAGTCGATGTTGATCTTCGATCCCATGGACCAGACCGGATGAGCAGAAGCCTCCTTGGCGCTGGCGCTTGAAATCCGCTGCCGGGACCAAGTCCGGAATGGGCCGCCCGAAGCGGTGATCACGGCCTTCTCCACATCCCGGTTGAGACCGGCGGCCAAGGCGTGCTCCAGAGCGTTGTGCTCGGAATCGACCGGCATGATCTCGACATTGAGGCGGCGAGCATCCGTCATGAAGGCGTCGCCGGCACAGACAAGGCTTTCCTTATTGGCCAGGGCAATGCGCCTCCCCGGTTTAAGGGCGGCATAGGTCGGCACAAGGCCTGCAGTTCCGCTGATGGCGGCAAGGATAATGTCGGCCTCACGCTCGACGGCTTCCAGTACAGCGCTCTGTCCTGCTCCGCTCTCGATCCCTGTCCCCGAGAGCGCCTGCTGCAAGGTCGCGGCTCCGCCCTCATCGGCAAGTGCTGCAAATCTCGCCCCAAGCCGGCGGGCGACCTCCGCCAAGGCCAGGGCATTGCGGCCGCCGACAACAGCCTCGACCCTGAACTCGTCGCGATGCGCCAGCACGACATCCGCCGTCGAACGGCCGATCGAGCCGGTTGCTCCAAGAATCGTGAGGGAACGGGTCATCAGGGCCTATACGGTGGGATCAACGGTCAGCAGAACAAGGGCGACGATGAGGCAAACAGCCCAGAAGCCGTCGAGACGGTCCATCACGCCGCCATGGCCTGGGATGAGATGGCTCGAATCCTTGACCTGACAATGACGCTTGAGGGCCGACTCGCCTAAGTCGCCAACCTGACTGGCGACGGATGCCACGACTGAAAGAGCGGCAATGCCAGGAAGAGTCAGAGGCAGGCTGGCGCCATAGCGCTGGCCAAACGATGCGACAAGGAGCCCGGCTACCGTCGCAGCAACGACCCCGCCGATGAAGCCGGACCACGTCTTCTTAGGGCTGATGGGGGGACAGA
The DNA here is from genome assembly GCF_014191055.1 of Microvirga lupini. Classification (GTDB taxonomy): domain Bacteria; phylum Pseudomonadota; class Alphaproteobacteria; order Rhizobiales; family Beijerinckiaceae; genus Microvirga; species Microvirga lupini_A. The sequence goes on along the minus strand of NZ_JACHWB010000003.1, from coordinate 699,448 downwards.
GCTTCGGCCCTCCGAGGGCACGACCGGTAAAGTAGGCTGCAATATCGGTGGCCCAAACCACGGCGAACATCCAGAGCAGACCGAGGATCCCAAGATCGGGATGGTCGCGCACGATCGGCGGAACAAGGACGATCGGGGCCGCATAGATAAAGCTCGAAACGGCCCAAACTCGCTTCTGAGCGCCTGAGGCGATAAAGGCACCGGCTGCCAAGAAGGCAAGGCTTACGGCAGAGGTCAGCCAAAATCCGGCACCGAGCAGGAAGAGGAGCGTCAAGGCCACAAGGCCGAGACCAAGGATCCCCTGAACAAGGCGCCTGGGCTCGATCCCTGTCATATCGGTCCATTCGACCACGATGGCGATGCCGGCCGCCAGCCAGAACAGGGCAAAGGCCCAGCCGCCCAGATAGGCTGTGAGCAGCGCGGCGGCTACCATGACAAGGGCCGATAGAACTCTGGTCGATAGTTCCCTGGACGGGACCGGCTTAGGGTGAGGCGGCGATGAGCCTTCGTCCGCAACCATCGTCAGACAGCCCGGGCGCTCAGCCCACCGAACCGGCGGTCTCGTCTGCAATACTCATCGATGGCCGATTTGAACGCGGTCTCGTCGAAATCAGGCCAGTAGCACGGCAGGAACACGAACTCGGAATAGGCTGTCTGCCACGTCAGAAAGTTCGAGACCCGCTGCTCCCCGGACGTCCTGATGACCAGATCCGGATCCGGTATGCCATGGGTGTCGAGAGCTGCCCCAACCGAATCCATGTCGATATCGGCTGGATCGAGACTGCCTTCCTTCACTCGCCGTGCAAGCGCCCGCATGGCGCCGACGATCTCCTGCCGCCCACCGTAGTTGAAGGCAATGACCAGGGTGAGACCCGTGTTGGAGCGGGTGAGCTGCTCGGCTTCATCCAGGAGGAGGCGGATATCGGAGGCCAGCCCGTCCCGCTCGCCGATGATCCGAACCCGGATGTTGTTGGCATGGAGTTCGGCCAGATCGTGCCTGACGAAGCGCTTGAGGAGGCCCATGAGGTCCGAGACCTCCTCAGCCGGGCGCCGCCAGTTCTCGGCGGAGAAGCTGTAGACTGTCAGGTACCGGATCCCCAAGGCTCCCGCTATGCGCACGGCCCGGCGGATCGCCTCGACACCGCGCCGGTGCCCTTCGAAGCGAGGCAAGCCCCGTTGAGCAGCCCAGCGGCCATTCCCATCCATGATGATGGCAACGTGGGCCGGCATCCCCTCGCCTGCTTCCCTGCAGGCAAAGCCTGGATCCAACCGTTTGGCTTCGCCGCTCATGATGTCCTGTTCCAATGCACGCCTTAAGGATCAGACGTGCATGATTTCCTTTTCCTTGGCGACCAGAATGGTGTCGACCTCGGCCACGAACTGATCCGTCGCCTTCTGCACCTGATCGGCATGACGCTTGCCGTCATCCTCGCTGATCGCGCTGTCCTTCTCAAGCTTCTTGAGCAGGTCCAGGCCGTCGCGGCGCACGTGGCGAACGGCGATCTTCGCCTCTTCGGCGTATTTGTGCGCGACCTTCACCATTTCCTTGCGGCGCTGCTCGTTCATCTCAGGGATGCGCAGGCGGATCACCTGACCTTCCGTCTGGGGGTTGAGGCCGAGATCCGACTCGCGGATGGCCTTTTCCACGGCGGCGACCATGCCCCGGTCCCAGACCTGGACGCTGAGCAGGCGCGGTTCCGGCACGTTGACAGTGGCCACCTGCGAGATCGGCATCGATGCGCCATAGGCATCGATCTGGATCGGGTCGAGCAGGTTCGGCGAGGCGCGGCCCGTCCTGAGGCTGCCCAGGTCGTTCTTGAAAGCGTTGATGGCGCCCTGCATGCGGCGCTTCACATCGGCGATATCAAAGGTCGTAGCCATCGGTTTTGTCCTTACGCGAACTTTCTAAACGGGCTTACGCCCCCCAGGGTCCAGCATCAAGACCCCTGGATCAAGGGGCAACAACCGTGGAGGGCACTTTCCCCTGGAGAAGAGCCGTCACTGAGCTGGGGGCATGCACCGAGCCCACGATGATCGACAGCTTGCTCTCGCGGGCCAGAGCGAAGGCTGCCGTATCCATCACCTTCAGGTCCCTGGCGATGGCCTCGTCATGGGTCAGTCGGTCGAATCGGACCGCGTGCGGGTCTTTCTTGGGATCGGCCGAGTAGACCCCGTCCACCTGGGTCGCCTTGAGCACCGCATCGCAGCGCAATTCGGCGGCACGCAGGACAGCGGCGGTATCGGTGGTGAAGAACGGGTTGCCGGTGCCGCCGGCCAGAACCACCACTTGGCCTTTATCCAGGTGATGCAGGGCGGGCTGGCGGGCATAGGTCTCGCAGATCGTCGGCATGGAAACCGCCGACATGGTGCGGGCCGGCACACCAGCGGCGTTCAGGGCCGTTTCGATGGCAAGCGAGTTCATGACCGTGCCGAGCATGCCCATGGAATCGGCCGTGGGACGGTCGATCCAGCCGGCGGCACTCATGCGAGCGCCGCGAATGATGTTGCCGCCGCCGATGACGACGGCGATCTCGAAGCCGGCGCGGGTGGCCTGGGCCAGATCTTGAGCCAGGGATGACAGGATCTGAGGATCGAGCCAGTAGCCGTCGGGAGCCATCAGGGCCTCGCCCGAGAGTTTTACCAGGATGCGCCGGAACGTCGCCATCGTCAGACCTTTCTTTTCGAAGCCTCTCATGAAAACGGCGGCCCGAGAGCCGCCGTCTTACTTGGGTTCGATTTAGGCCTTGAGACCGGCCTGGGCGGCGACTTCCGCCGCGAAGTCCGGAGCCTCTTCCTTCTCGATGCCCTCGCCGAGGGCATAGCGGACGAAGGCCTTGAGGGTGACCGGCTTGCCGGCCTTGGACTCGGCTTCCTTAAGCACCTGGGTCACGGTCTTGGATGGATCGTGCACGAAGGGCTGCTCCAGGAGGGTGACTTCCTTGAAGTAGCTCTTCAGGCCGCTCTCGATGATCTTCTGCATGACATGGTCCGGCTTGCCGGCGTTCTTGTCGCGCAGGATTGCGCTCTCGCGCTCGATGGTCGCCTGATCGACACCGGAGGCATCGAGGGCCACCGGGCTGGTGGCAGCCACATGCATGGCGATCTGGCGGCCGAGCGCGCCGAGGACCGTGACATCGCCCTCAGATTCGAGCGCAACGAGGACGCCGATCTTGCCGAGGCCTTCAGTCACGGCGTTATGGACGTAGGTCGCGATCACGCCCTTGGAGACTTCCAGCTTGGCGATACGGCGCAGGGTCATGTTCTCGCCGATGGTGGCGATGAGCTCCTGCAGACGGTCCTTCACGGTCGTCTGCGAACCCGGGAAGTGAGCAGCTTCCAGCGACTCGATGGTGCCATTGCCCATGAGACCGATCTTGGCGGCTTCGCGGACGAAGGCCTGGAACTGGTCGTTGCGGGCGACGAAGTCCGTCTCGGAGTTCACTTCGAGGATCGTCGCGGTGTGGCCCGACGACTCGACGGCCACGAGGCCCTCGGCGGCGACGCGGCCAGCCTTCTTGGCAGCCTTCGAGAGGCCTTTCTTGCGCAGCCAGTCGATGGCGGCTTCCATGTCGCCGTTGGTCTCGGCGAGGGCGGCCTTGCAGTCCATCATGCCGGCGCTGGTGGTCTCGCGCAGCTCTTTCACCATCGCAGCGGTAATGTTCGCCATGGCATTTCCTTTCAAAGGTTTACGCATAGAGGGAGCCCGGCGCTCGTGGAACGCCGGGCTCGGTCAATCGTTCAAGCGGCGCTGCATTCTGCGGCGCCGTAAGGCTTACGCAGCAGCGGCTTCGATCATCGAGCGGGCCTGGTTGATCCAGCCATCGCGCTCGAGGCGGCCGTTCAGCTTCAGGTCCTTGTCGAGCTGGGCGGCATCGGCCGGCTGCATGGCAGCAAGCTGCCAGTAGTGGAAGATGCCGGCCTCGTTGAGCTTCTTCTCGAGCTGCGGGCCAACGCCGTTGAGCTTGGTCAGGTCGTCCGGAGCGCCGCGGGGAGCCGCCAGACGCTCGAACTGCTCGCCCTCATAGGCAGCGGTTGCAGTGTCGTTGGCCGGAAGCTCTTCAGCCATCGGGTTCTCGGATGCACCGATGTCGATGCCCATGTCGCCGGCACCGCGGGAGATGCCGTCAAGGGCAGCGCGGGCCACCAGATCGCAATAGAGCGAGATCGCACGGCCGGCGTCGTCGTTTGCCGGAACCGGGAAGGTGATGCCGTCCGGATCGCAGTTCGTATCGACAATGGCCGCCACCGGGATGCCGAGGCGCTTGGCCTCCTGGATCGCCAGCTGCTCCTTGTTGGTGTCGATGACGAAGATCAGGTCGGGCGTGCCGCCCATGTCCTTGATGCCGCCGAGGGCGCGCTCGAGCTTTTCCTTCTCGCGGGCGAGCATGAGGCGCTCTTTCTTCGTGAGGCCTTGGCCGCCGCCGGCGAGGATCTCGTCCACCTTGCGCAGGCGGGAGATGGAGCCGGAGATGGTCTTCCAGTTGGTCAGCATGCCGCCGAGCCAGCGGGAATTCACGTAGTACTGGGCCGAACGCTTGGCCGCATCGGCGACCGCATCGGAAGCCTGACGCTTCGTGCCGACGAAGAGCACGCGACCGCCCTTGGCCACCGTGTCGCTGACGGCCTGGAGGGCGCGGTGCAGCATCGGAACCGTCTGGGCGAGGTCGATGATGTGAATGTTGTTGCGGGTACCAAAGATGAACTGACCCATCTTCGGGTTCCAGCGGTGGGCCTGGTGGCCAAAGTGAGCGCCAGCCTCAAGCAGGCTGCGCATCGAGAAATCAGGAAGCGCCATAATCTATTCTCCGGTTAAGCCTCCGCGGAACAGTGGACCGGACATTCCGGCCACCGGGGTTTCCTCATGGGATATGAGGGGATTCCGCGTGTGGGATGCGGGCGCATATAGGGGGAAACGCGAGGAAACGCAAGCGGGGCGTTCTCCTGCCGGGGCATGGCGCCGTCTACTCCCCGGTGTCATCCTCGCGCAAGCGAGAATCCAGAAGCGCCAACGTTTCAAACTATGTCGATCAGCGTTGCACCTCTGTCTGCACCGTCGGCGGCGATGGACCCCGGGCTCGGCTGCGCAGCCCCGGGATGACGGTGCTGGACTGGTCCTGCGATCCCGGATCTGCGCTGCGCTTCGTCCGGGATGACGTGTGTGATGGCCTGTCAAACAACCAGCGCCTTCGGGCCCGCAGCGGGTGGGCTGCGAGCCGTCAGGTCAGTCGAGGGAGGCGTGCTGGGCAGCCCGGCTCGATGGGTGTGGTGAGAAGCGAAGAGCCAGACCTGCTCGTCACGCGCGGTTTGTTTCAGCGGACCTGGATCTGAGCCAGGATCGGCCACCCGCGATCACAGGCGTGCGAGACCTGCGGCGAGACCGCGCCTCGTCCCGCATCTGCGACGCCTCGCGAGCGCGCCCCTCTGTGGACGAGGATGAACCATGATATAGCCCAGCTTAGGAGAATTGTCAAGAACAAAGTGGGAACATTGCGTAGCCCTCTCTGGTAGTGAGGACCTCCGCACTGCCTCAATTCATATGCACGTCCACGACCCCCGGCACCGCCCGGAGAGCGCCGGCAATCTGGGGCGAGGCCATGTACTTGCCGGGAAGCTTGACCTCAACCTCGCGGTCGCCATCGTCGAGAATCAGGACCAGGGATACCTCACCCTCGCCTCTCGCCTTCAGACGCTCCTGCACACTTGAGATGGGACGCTCGTCTCTCAGGAAGATCCGCATGCCCTTCTGGTGCTTGGCGAGAGCCTCTTCGAGAGGCTCGGCGATGCCGATTCGCGCCCTCACCTCCTCGCCTTCCATCCCGGCCTGGAGCATCAGGACGACGGCGGCGCCGGGCTCGAGCACTTCTCGGAAACGCATGAGGCCCTCCGAGAAGATAATGGCCTCGAACTGCCCGGTCTGATCCGAGAGCATGAGAATGCCCATCTTGTTGCCGGTCTTGGTCCTGCGCTCCTGCCGGTCGAGCACGGTGGCGGCAACCCGGCCCACGGAATTGCCCGCTTTCACCGAGCGGCAGAATTCGACCCAGGTCTGCACCCGAAGCTTCTTGAGAAGGTCGCCGTATTCGTCGAGCGGATGGCCTGAAAGGAAGAAGCCGACCGCGTCATATTCCCGCTGCAGCCGCTCGGCCGACGGCCAGGGATCGTAAGGGCCGATCCGCAGTTGAACATCGGCCGAAGCAACGCCTCCGAACATGTCCATCATGCCGCCATTGGCGGCTTCGTGGGATTGCTGGGCGAGGCTCATCATGGCGTCGATGGAGGCACAGGCCTTGGCCCGGTCCGGCTCCAGTTCATCGAAGGCCCCGGCAGCGATCAGGTTCTCCAGCGTGCGCTTGTTGAGCATGCGCGGATTGATGCGCCGAGCGAAGTCGGCGAGATCCTTGAAGGGCTTGTCCCCGCGAGCTTCGACAACGCTCTCGATGGCCTGCCGGCCCACGCCTTTCACGGCGGCCAGCGCATAGAGAATCTGCCCCTGGCCCTCCGCATCGTATTGCACATCGAACACCACGCCGGACCGGTTGATGGAAGGCGGGATGACCTTGAAACCGAGCCGCTGCGCCTCGCGGCGGAATTCCGACAGCTTGTCGGTGTTGTCGAGATCGAGCGTCATGGACGCGGCCAGGAACTCGACCGGGTAGTTGGCCTTCAGATAGGCGGTCTGGAACGCGACGAGCGCGTAAGCGGCCGCGTGGCTCTTGTTGAAGCCGTAATCGGCGAACTTCGCGAGCAGGTCGAAGATTTCGTTGGCCTTCGCCTTGTCGAGACCGCCCTCCTTCGCGCCCGAGACGAAGCGCTCGCGCTGCGCATCCATCTCAGCCTTGATCTTCTTGCCCATGGCGCGGCGCAGAAGGTCCGCGTCGCCGAGCGAGTAGCCGGAGAGGACTTTCGCTACCTCCATCACCTGCTCCTGGTAGACGATGATGCCGAAGGTCTCGCGCAGGATCGGCTCGAGCTTGTCGTGAGGGTACCAGTCCTTCTTGTTGTGCTCGTCCTTGCCCAATTTGCGGGCGCAATAGACCGGGATGTTCGCCATAGGACCCGGACGGTAGAGTGCCACGAGGGCGATGATGTCCTCGAAGCGGTCGGTCTCCATCTCGACGAGGGCTTTGCGCATGCCCGCCGATTCCACCTGGAACACGCCGACCGTCTCACCGCGCCGGAGCATCTCGTAGGTCTTGCGGTCGTCGAGCGGCAGGGACGATAGATCGACCTCAATGCCTTTCAGCCGGATCAGGTCCACGGCGGTGCGCAGAACCGTAAGCGTCTTCAGCCCCAGGAAGTCGAACTTCACGAGGCCTGCCTGCTCGACCCATTTCATGTTGAACTGGGTCACCCGCATCCCGGTCTTCGGGTCTCGATAGAGCGGCACCAGTTCCTGCAAGGGGCGGTCGCCGATCACCACGCCGGCCGCGTGGGTCGAGGCGTGACGGTGCAAGCCTTCGAGCTTCTGCGCAATTTCGAGCAAGCGCTTGACGACAGGCTCCTCCTCGATGGCAGCCTGCAGCTTCGGCTCGCCCTCGATGGCCTGCGCGAGCGTCACCGGGTTGGCTGGGTTCTGCGGCACGAGCTTGGTGAGCTTGTCCACCTGGCCGTACGGCATCTCGAGCACACGACCCACGTCGCGCAGCACACCACGGGCAAGCAGCGTACCAAAGGTGATGATCTGCGCGACTTGCTCCTCGCCGTAGCGCTGCTGCACATATTGGATGACGCGCTCGCGACCTTCCACGCAGAAGTCGATGTCGAAGTCGGGCATCGATACGCGTTCGGGATTCAGGAAGCGTTCGAAGAGAAGGCTGAACCGCAGAGGATCGAGATCCGTGATGGTGAGCGCATAGGCCACGAGCGAACCCGCACCGGAACCACGGCCCGGACCCACGGGAATGTCGTGGTCCTTCGCCCATTTGATGAAGTCCGCCACGATCAGGAAGTAACCGGGGAACTGCATCTTGCGGATGATGCCGACCTCGAAGGCCAGGCGGTCGCGGTAATCCTGCTCGGTCAGCCCTGGGGCCGGGCCGTGCGCGGCTAAGCGCTTGGCGAGACCTTCCTCAGCCTGGCGCTGCAACTCCTCTCCTTCGTCGAGAGTGGCGGCGTCCGGGCCGGTGCCGAAACTCGGCAGGATAGGCTTGCGGGTCCTCACGCGCGTCGCGCAGCGCATGGCGATCTCGACGCTCGCCTGCAGCGCATCCGGCAGATCTGCGAACAGCTCCATCATCTGCTGACGCGTCTTGAAATGGTGCTCCGGCGAGAGGCGGCGGCGATCCGGGTTGGAGACGATCTGCCCTTCCGCAATGGCGAGCAGCGCATCGTGCGCCTCGTAATCCTTAGCCGAGGAGAAGAAGGGTTCGTTGGCGGCAACGATCGGCAGACCATTGCGGTCGGCAAGCGTCAGCAGCTCGCCCTCAATCAGGCGTCCATCTTCCAGTCCATGACGCTGGATCTCCACATAGAGCTGATGGCCGAAGGCTTCCTTCAGGATATTCAGCCGCGCCTGCGCCAGATCTTGGCGCCCGCCATTGCGCAGGGCGCTGTCAAGGGGCCCGGTGAAGCCGCCCGTCAGCGCAATCAGCCCTTCGCTGTGGGTCGACAATATCGGAGCCGCAACACGCGGGTTCTCGCCGAGCGGCACGCCGAAATAGGCTTGGCTCACGAGGCGCATGAGGTTGCGATAGCCCTCCTCGTTCTGGGCCAGCAGCACGATATCGGCGGGCTGAGGGACCACGCGGGCCACCGGGTCCGCCTCCTCAAAACACACCGAGAGCTGAACGCCGGCGATCGGCTGGATGCCGGAGCCCGCCATCTTCTCGGAGAACTCAAGGGCGCCGAAGAGATTGTTGGTGTCGGTGAGCGCCAGTGCCGGCTGCTTGTCGGCAGTGGCAAGTTTCGCTAGTTGCGCGACCTTCAGGGCACCCTCGAGCAGCGAATACGAGGAGTGAACATGCAGATGAACGAAGCCGATATCCTGAAGAATGCGCGCCATGAAACTCTACTCACCCAATGGCACGCATAGTGGCACGATTCTTCCCCCAGAAATCCTAACCCGGGACGTCGAGGACTATGTTCCTGTGAATCGCGGTGGGTTGTTGTGGATTCCCGGTATCAAGCGATGGGAGAAAGGACCAGAGCCCAGATTGCCACGGCGGAGCCGAACATGGCCAGAGAAGCGATTTCGGCGGTGGTCTCGATGATGAAGCGAAGCATGGTCTGATCTCCGTGTTCCCAATATGTTCATCCTTGTTCATTGGATGTTCTGTGTAAAGCGTGTGCAGAGCCCGCCTTTGGGACGGAGTCAACGAATGGTTAAGGCGCAATCAGGCGCAGACAGGCACGCCTAGGAGGCGCCTGTTGCAGTCTCGGTGAGAGAGTGAAACCTCAGGGCAGCTGAACGATCAGCCCATCGCGGATGGTCACGCGCCGGTCCATGCGGGCGGCGAGATCCATATTGTGGGTAGCGATGAGGGCCGCGAGCTTCGACGCGCGGACGATGGCCACGAGGGTCTGAAACACCCGGTCAGCGGTATGAGGATCGAGGTTGCCGGTCGGCTCATCGGCCAGCAGCAGGCGGGGCGCATTGGCAACCGCGCGGGCAATGGCGACGCGCTGCTGCTCGCCGCCGGAGAGTTCGCCGGGGCGGTGGTCCAAGCGCTTGCCCAAACCGAGGAAGGTCAGGAGCTGCCTGCCCCGATCCTGAGCCTCCGTTTTCGGCAGGCCGCGGATGAGCTGCGGGATCACGACGTTTTCGAGAGCCGAGAATTCAGGCAGCAGGTGGTGGAACTGGTAGACGAAGCCGAGCTCCTCGCGCCGGATGCGCGTGCGCTCCTGGTCGTTCATGGCGGCTGTCTGTTTCGAGCCGACGAACACCTCGCCGCCATCCGGCTTCTCGAGCAGACCCGCAAGATGAAGCAAGGTGGACTTGCCGGTGCCTGAGGGCGCAATGAGCGCTACGATCTCGCCCGGCCAGATTGCAAGGTCTGCCCCACGCAGCACCTCGAGGAAGCTGTCGCCCTGCGGGTAGCGACGCTCGACTTTCGACAGGTACAGGGCGGGCTGGGATTGGGCTGGCGACATACTCAACCGTAACGCAGGGCTTCGACGGGATCGAGCTTCGCGGCCCGCCAGGACGGGTAGAGGGTCGCGAGCAATGAGAGCACCATCGCCATGATCAGGATGGTCGCCACCTCGGTTGGATTCACATCGGCCGGCAGGCGGCTCAGGAAGTAGAGCTCCGCCGGGAAGAGGTTCGTGCTCGTGAGCCGCGAGATGACATCGCGGATAGTCTCGACATTGAGTGCGAGCAGGAGGCCAAGACCGAAGCCGGCAATCGTGCCGACGATGCCGATGGAGGCTCCGGTGATCAGGAAAACCCGCATGATGGCACCGCGCGTCGCACCCATGGTACGCAGGATCGCAATGTCCTCCGACTTGTCCTTCACGAGCATGATGAGGCCGGAGATGATGTTGAGCGCCGCCACGAGCACAATAAGCGTGAGAATGAGGAACATCACGTTGCGTTCGACCTCGAGCGCGCCGAAGAAGGTTCGATTGCGCTGGCGCCAGTCGGTCATCAGAATCGGCCGGCCGGCTGCCTCGTCGATGGCCGCACGCGCCTCGTCCACCCGGTCGGCATTGTCGAGATAGACCTCGATCAATTGCACGTCGCCCTGGCGGTTGAAGTAGTTCTGAGCCTCTGTGAGCGGCATGAACACGAAGGTGGAGTCGAACTCCGACATGCCGATCTCGAAGATCGCCTTCACCGGGTAGCCCTTCACCCGTGGCGCCGTGCCGAAGGGCGTGGAAGCGCCGCGCGGGGTAATCAGTGTGAAGGTATCGCCCGCCTGGAGCGAAAGGGCATCGGCGAGCCGCCGGCCGATGGCCACCCCCTCGCCTTCGTCGAAATCATCAAGCGTGCCCTGGCGGATATTGCCGGAGATATGCTCGATCTTCCGCAGGTCCTCAGGGCGGATGCCACGCACGAGAACACCGCTGCCATTATACTGCGAGGAGCCGAAAGCCTGGCCTTCCACCAGCGGAATGGCACGCCGGACGCCCGGCACGGCGGCAATCCGCGCCGCGACCTCTGGGTAATCTGTCAGTGGGCTCTCCAGAGGCGCTACGAAGATATGGCCGTTGATGCCGACGATCTTGTCGAGCAGCTCTTTGCGGAAGCCGTTCATGACCGAGAGCACCACAATCAGCGTGGCAACGCCGAGCATGATTCCCAGGAACGAGAAGCCGGCGATGACCGAGACGAACCCCTCCCGCCGCCGTGTGCGCAGGTAGCGCCCGGCGAGCATCCACTCGAAGAGCGAGAAGGGCTTCGTCCCAGTAGGTGCCGCTTTGGCTTCCGGTGCCTTGGCCATGAGAGCTTATTTTTGGCCGACGAGGCGCGCGGCCACGTCGTCGAGAGAGAGCGTTTCACGCTCGCCGGTGGCGCGGCGCTTGAGTTCCACCTTGCCTTCGGCAAGACCCTTCGGTCCGATCACCACCTGCCATGGCACGCCGATGAGATCGGCCGTGGCGAACTTGCCGCCGGGACGCTCGTCGCGATCGTCGTAGAGCACATCGCGACCAGCGGCGGAGAGCTCGCGATAGAGACGCTCGCAGGCGGCATCGGTCCCGGCATCTCCCGCCTTCAGGTTGAGGATCGCCACATCGAAGGGCGCCACGGCCTCGGGCCAGATGATGCCATTCTCGTCGTGGCTGGCTTCGATGATTGCGGCGATCAGGCGGCTCGGGCCGATGCCGTAGGAGCCCATATGCACGGGCCTCTCCTGCCCGTCCGGCCCCATCACCTTGGCGCCCATGGGCTCGGAATACTTGGTGCCGAAATAGAAGATGTGACCGACCTCGATGCCGCGTGCCGACATCTTCTTGTCGCCGGGCACCGCCTCGAAGGCACCTGCATCATGCATCTCGGACGTGGCGGCATAGAGCGACGTCCATTTGTCGACAGTGCTCTGAAGCCCCGGAATGTCGTCGAAATCGGTGTTCTCGGCCGGGATGTCGAAGTTCAGGTAATCCGCATGGCAGAACACCTCGCTCTCGCCGGTGGAAGCCAGGATGATGAACTCGTGGCTCAGGTTGCCGCCGATCGGGCCCGTATCCGCCCGCATCGGGATCGCCTTCAGGCCCATCCGGGCGAAGGTGCGGAGATACGCCACGAACATCTTGTTGTAGGAATGCACGGCGCCGGCCTGATCCAGATCGAAGGAATAGGCGTCCTTCATCAGGAACTCGCGGGAGCGCATGACCCCGAAGCGCGGGCGCACCTCGTCGCGGAACTTCCACTGAATGTGATAAAGGTTCAGCGGCAGGTCCTTGTAGGAGCGCACGTAACCCCGGAAGATCTCCGTGACCATCTCCTCGTTGGTGGGGCCGAAGAGCATCTCACGCTCGTGCCGGTCCTGGATGCGCAGCATCTCCTTGCCATAGGCGTCGTAGCGGCCCGACTCGCGCCACAGATCCGCCGACTGGATCGTGGGCATGAGCAGCTCGATGGCGCCGGAGCGGTTCTGCTCCTCGCGGACGATGGCATTGACCTTGTTCAGGACCCTCAAGCCTAGCGGCAGCCAAGCATAGATGCCCGCCGCTTCCTGGCGGATCATGCCGGCGCGCAGCATCAGGCGGTGGGAGACGATCTCCGCCTCCTTCGGCGTTTCGCGGAGGATGGGGAGGAAGTAGCGGCTCAAACGCATGGGACGCCTTTTAAGGTCTCGATCTGAACAGAGGCTGAGTAACGACTCGTTTCCCGCACACAACACAGGCCCCGGGCAAAAGACAAGCTGTCATCGGTTCGCAGGGCCTGCGGCAAGGCGGATTAGACCAAAGATGAATACATGAAATGCCGAAATTTGCATCATCGGCGGCCTAGGAACGGTGACACCCCAAGGGAAGGTGACTATAAACAAAGTCCTAACGTCTTGAGACCTTGAAAGGTCAGAGGCTACGGTCCGAGTTTCGGGAGGAACAAGACCCCTAAGCGCCAGACAGGCGCCGGCCTGAGAAAGCCAGGGGTCAAAAATTGCCAAAAGGCAGTTTAGGCAAGGCGAAAGCCTTGCTTTTCTTTTTTGGTGAGCCGTCCGAGGCGCGTAAAGGCATCGGCCGTGAATCCCAACTCACGTTCGATGCTATAAGTTTCTGGTTTGACGCATCTTTCCACGCAAGACCGCTGCCCACTTTTGCGTTCGATGCTCTAAAGTCCTGCCAGAGGGAAGACCGCCGCGACGATGATCAACACCACTGAGGCCACGAGTGTGGTCCAGATCGCCTTTTCCCGCAGGGCAGGAAGCGCAGGCGCTCCCGGCTCGCTGCCCCGAACCACCTCACCAGCCTCCGTCTGACTGCGGACGCCGAAGGGCAGAACGGCAAAGAGCAGGATCCACCAGATCACGAAGTAGAGGGCCAAGCCGCCGCTCAGGCGCAGGTCGAAGCCGTTGACCACGACGGCAATGGCGATCGCGGAGATGACCACCACCACGCCCAGAGTGGACCAGAGCGAGCCGGAAAGAGTTTTTACAACGTTTATCAACAGCTTGTCCTCAGGCTTGTTCAAGCTCGATCAGAGTGCCGTTAAAATCCTTCGGGTGCAGGAAAAGCACGGGTTTTCCGTGCGCTCCGATCTTCGGCTCGCCGGAGCCGAGCACCCTGGCCCCGGAATTCACAAGCTGATCTCGGGCAGCGTTGATATCGTCAACCTCATAGCAGATGTGGTGCATGCCGCCGTCCGGATTCTTCTCAAGAAACCGGGCAATAGGAGATTCGGCGCCGAGAGGCTCCAACAGCTCGATCTTGGTGTTGGGAAGCGTGATGAAGACGACAGTGACGCCGTGCTCCTCGAGCGGCTCGGGCGCAGAAACCTGAGCGCCAAGGGTGCTGCGATAGAGTTCGGAAGCCGCCGCGATATCGCGCACGGCGATGGCCACATGGTTGAGACGTCCGATCATCATGGTCCTCTCAGAGAATTCGCCGTTCTTATGCCTCGATGACGAGCACATGGCAGGCCGGCTTCTTGCCCCATTCTTGATTCACCGCCGCGCGGACAGCCCGATGGACCGCGTTTTCGACAGCCTCGGGGTCCCGGCGCTTGGCCTTAGGCAACCCGTCGAGCAGGTCCGCGACCGTATCGGCGATTATGTCGGTCAAATCACGGCCCTGACGGTTCTTGTCCGGCAGACCCATGGCGTCGATGACCGGATCGCCGACGAGTTCGCCTCGGTCGTCAATGGCGATCGCGACCGTCACGATGCCGGCAAAGGCAAGCTTGCGGCGCTCCGGCAAGGCCCGCTCCCCTGCCCCGATGATGATGTTGCCGTCCTTGTAGAGACGTCCGGCCGGAATATTGTCGATGATCTCGGCCGGGCCGGGTGAGAGGCGCACCAGGGTTCCGTTCTTTGCGCGGACCACCTCCTGCACGCCCTGCTGGCGGGCGAACTTCGCATGCTCGCTCAGATGCAGGGGCTCGCCGTGAGCCGGAATTGCGATGCGAGGCTTCGTCCACTGGTACATCTGGGCGAGCTCGCCCCGGCGTGGATGGCCTGACACGTGAACCAGCTCCGTGCGGTCGGTGATGACCTCGATGCCCTGCTCGATCAAGCTGTTGATGATGGACCCGACGGCCTTCTCGTTGCCTGGGATCGCCCGGGAGGAGAAGATCACCCGGTCGCCGGCGGAGAGCGCAATATCCGGGTGCTCGTCCTGGGCGATGCGGGCCAGGGCGGCACGGGGCTCGCCCTGAGAACCCGTGAGAATGGCCACGACCTTGTCGCGCGGCATGTAGCCGAAGTTCTCCGCCGAGCGGAACTCGGGCAGGTCATCGAGGTAGCCACACTCCTTCGCCACGTCGACCACCCGGTCCATGGCGCGGCCGACAACGATCACTTCGCGTCCGCACTCGCGGGCAGCCTCTGCGACCGAGCGGATGCGGGCGACATTGGACGCGAAGGTCGTGACGGCAACCCGGTGCGGCGCATCCTTGATCAGGGCAGCCAGGTTCTTCGAGACATCGGCCTCGCTCGGGCTCGTGCCTTCGCGCACCACGTTTGTGGAATCGCACACGAGGGCGAGTACGCCCTCGTCGCCGAGAGCGCGGAAGGCCTCCTCGGACGTGAGGCTGCCGAGGTAAGGTGTGCTGTCGAGCTTCCAGTCGCCGGTATGCACCACAAGGCCATGCGGTGTCCGGATGGCCAGGGCGTTGGACTCCGGGATCGAGTGGGCAACAGGCACATACTCGATATCGAAGGAACCGAGCTTCAGACGCTGGCCCGGCACGATTTCCCTGAGGTCGACCTTCGGTGCGTTGGGCTCCGACAGACGGCGCGTTTCAAGGAGGCCGATAGCGAACTTCGTGGCGTAGACGGGTGCCTGAAGACGCGGCCACATCTCGACAAGGGCGCCGATATGGTCCTCGTGAGCATGGGTGATGAAGATACCCAGAAGGTTATGGCGCTCCTCTTCGATGAAACGCAGATCCGGATAGACGAGATCGATGCCAGGCAGGTTCTCCTCACCGCCGAAGCCCATGCCGCAATCGACCAGAATCCACTGCCGGTCGTCCTCAGGCCCGAAACCGTAGAGGGCAGCGTTCATACCGATCTCGCCGAGACCGCCAAGAGGGAGGAAAACCAATTCGTCCTGGTGGGAAGCCATTAATCCTGAGACCTTTTCGTGCCAGCGCCCGGCGTGGCTATATCGTGCAGCAAATTGGGAAAATAAAGGTCGCCGGCGTCGATGAGTTCCACGCTGGCGCCTTTGAGTTGCAGGCGCCCAAATTGATCGAGCCCTTCGAAGATGCCGCGCTTCTCGCCTGAGGGCAGTCGCAGGGTGACTTCCTGCCCGACTCCGGCGGCGCGCTCGAGCCAGAGCTTGCGAATGGCGCCGAACGGATCGGACATATTCATGCGAGATGATGCCCGCCACGCGGCAAACGTCTTGGCAAAGGCGGAAGAGAGAGCGGTGAATACCTCGTCGCGGGTCAGTTTCGCCTTGACCTGTTGCAGGCTTGCTGCCGGATACGGTGTCCCTGACGGAGCGAACGCAACGTTGACCCCGAAGCCGATCACAATGGCGAGCGGCCCCTCAGGCTGAAGCCTGTGTCCTTCCAGAAGAAGGCCCGAGATCTTGGCACCATCCAGCAGAAGATCGTTCGGCCATTTGAGGGCGAGACGCGGAGCGCCAAGGCCGGTGACTGCCTCGATGGCTTCGTGCAAGGCAAGCCCTGCCACGAAGCCGAGCTGCGGCGCAGAGGCCACGTCGCAAGGATCGATCAGCAGAAGGCTGGCATAGAGGTTACCTGGAGGCGACGACCATTGCCGACCGTGCCGCCCCCTGCCTGCAAGCTGCTCGGCGGCGACGATCCAAAGCTGACCCGGATCACCCAACCGGGCTGCCTGAAGGGCGTCGTCATTCGTCGAGCCTGTCGCCTCGAGGGAGAGCAGCCTGTATCCGGCGGACTCGGTCTCGGGCGACAGGTGCACGATCAGAACAGGGAGCTCGCGGCAGCCCGCGCGGCCGCCACCAGCGGTGCCGGAACGATGCCGAAGAGGACGACAAAGATGCTGCACAGGGCGAGCACGAGCTTCACGCCCGCGGGCATGGCGTCGTAGCGCTCGGCCGGCTCATCGAAGTACATCACCTTCACGATACGCAGGTAATAATAGGCGCCGATGACACTCGTCACCACACCGATGATGGCAAGCGCCACCAGGTCGGCCTCGATGGCGGCGTTGAAAACCGCGAACTTGGCGAAGAAGCCGGCAAGCGGCGGAATACCGGCAAGCGAGAACATCATCATACCGAGGCAGAAGGCGAGCACCGGATGGGTACGGGCCATGCCGGACAGGTCCTCCACCGTCTCGTACATCACGTTGCCGCGGCGCATGCCCAGGATGACCGCGAAGGTGCCGAGCGTCATGGCGAGGTAGATCGCCATGTAGACGATGACGCCCTGGACACCCTCAGCCGTGCCGGCGGCAAGGCCGATGAGCGCGTAGCCCACGTTACCGATGGAGGAATAGGCCATCAGGCGCTTGATGTTGCGCTGACCGATCGCCGCGAAGGAGCCGAGCGCCATGGAGGCGATCGAGATGAAGACGATGATCTGCTGCCACTGCACCAGGATGCCCGGGAAAGCATCGATGAACACGCGGGTGGCCATGGCCATGCCGGCCATCTTGGGAGCGGCGGCGAAGAAGGCGGTGACCGGCGTCGGCGAGCCCTCGTAGACGTCGGGCGTCCACATATGGAACGGCACAGCGGAGATCTTGAAGGCGATGCCGGCGGCCACGAAGACGAGACCGACGATGGCGCCGATGCCGACATTGCCCTGCAGGATCGTGGCGATGGCCGGGAAGGACACGCTTCCGGAGAAGCCATAGACCAGCGACGAGCCGTAGAGCAGCATGCCGGACGAGAGCGAGCCGAGCACGAAGTACTTCAGGCCCGCCTCGGTCGAGCGGACGTTGTCACGGTCGAAGGCGGCGATGACGTACGAGGACAGGCTCAGCAGCTCGAGACCGATATAGAGGGCGATCAGGTCGTTGGCCGAGATCACCATCATCATGCCGATGGTCGAGAGCACGATCAGGATCGGATACTCGAAGCGGCTGATCCCCTCGCGGCGCATATAGTCCAGCGAGAGGATGACGCCGCCGGCAGATGCGATGAGCGTCAGGGCCTTCATGAACTTGGCGAAGCCATCGATCACGAAGGAGCCGCCCATAGTCTCGATGCGCTCGTTCGGCAGCATCAGCACCGCCACGAAGGTGACGACGAGAAGCGCCAGGGCGATGATGTTCATGGCGTAGCCCGGTCGCTCGCCACGGATGGCGCCGAACAGGACCATGATAAGGGCGCCAGTCGCCATGAGGATCTCTGGCAGCACCGGGCCGAAGGCAGGAATGGTGAGGGCGGGGTTCATCGTGACCTCAGTGTGCGGCGACAGCGGCCGTTTTCACGGTGGCAAGCGCGGCCTGAACGTTGTTGAGAAGCGACTCCGTCGGCACCGCGAAGGCATCGAGGATCGGACCGGGCTGCACGCCGTAATAGATGATGAGCAGGATCAGCGGCGCGAAGGTGATGATCTCACGGCGGTTCAGGTCGGTGATCGTCTGGAGCGCCGGCTTGTCGAGTTCTCCGTACACCACACGACGGTAGAGCCAGAGCGCGTAAGCCGCCGAGAGGATCACGCCGGTGGTCGCCAGGAAGGCCACCCAGGTGTTGGACCGGAAGGCCCCCATCAGGGTCAGGAACTCGCCGATGAAGCCCGAGGTGCCCGGCAGAGCCACGTTGGCCATGGTCAGGATCAGGAACACCACCGCGTACATGGGCATCCGGTTCACGAGGCCGCCATAGGCCTTGATCTCGCGGGTATGCATCCGGTCGTAGATCACGCCCACGCAAAGGAAGAGCGCGCCTGACACGAGACCGTGGGAGATCATGGTGAACATGGCCCCCTGAATGCCCTGCTCGTTCATGCTGAACAGGCCCATGGTCACGAAGCCCATATGCGCCACCGAGGAATAGGCGATGAGCTTCTTGATATCCTCCTGCATCAGAGCGACCAGCGAGGTGTAGATGATCGCGATGACGGAGAGGGCGAAGACCAGCGGGGCGAAATACTCCGAGGCCTCAGGGAACATCGGCAGCGACACACGGATGAAGCCGTAGCCGCCCATCTTCAGAAGGACGCCGGCCAGGATCACCGAGCCCGCTGTCGGCGCCTCTACGTGAGCGTCCGGCAGCCAGGTGTGGACCGGCCACATGGGCATCTTCACCGCGAACGACGCGAAGAAGGCGAGCCACAGCCAGATCTGCAGGTTCGAGGCGAACTTGAAGGCCAGCAGCGTCGGGATGTCGGTGGTCCCCGCCTGCCAGTACATGGCCATGATGGCGAGCAGCATCAACACGGAGCCGAGCAGCGTGTAGAGGAAGAACTTGAAGCTCGCGTAGATGCGCCGCTTGCCGCCCCAGATGCCGATGATCAGGAACATCGGGATCAGGCCGGCCTCGAAGAACAGGTAGAACAGCACGAGGTCGAGGGCGCAGAACACGCCGATCATCGTAGTCTCGAGAACCAGGAAAGCGACGAAGTACTCCTTCACCCGGTGCCCGATCGACTCCCACGAGGCCAGGATGCAGAACGGCATCAGGAACGTGGTGAGCAGGATAAGCGGCATGGAGAAGCCGTCGACACCGAGCTTGTATCGAATGGTTTCGGTCAGCCAAGCATGGCTTTCAACGAGCTGGAACGATGCCGTGGCCGTGTCGAAACGGGCCCAGGCGACGAGCGAGAGGATGAAGGTCGCAATCGTCGTGGCGAGCGCCGCCCAACGGGCGTTGGAGCGAGCGGCCTCGCTGTCGCCGCGCAGGGTCAGGATGAAGGCCGCCCCGACGAGAGGAAGGACGAGAAGGCCGGAGAGGATGCCGAAGCCGAACATTAGTGGGCTCCCCTGAAGAGATAGAAGGTCACGAGAGCCGCAACGCCGATCAGCATCGCGAAGGCATAGTGGTAGACGTAGCCGGTCTGCACCCGCACCACGCCGCGCGTCACATCGAGAACGCGGGCGGAGATGCCGTCAGGACCGAGCCCGTCGATGATCCGCTGGTCGCCGGTGCGCCAGAAGAAGCGGCCGATGGCCATGGCGGGACGGACGAAGATCGCATCGTAGAGTTCGTCGAAGTACCACTTGTTCAGGAGGAAGCGGTACAGGATCGGGTGATCGGCCGCGAGCTTCGCAGGCTGCTTGTTGTCGATGATGTACATGTACCAAGCAAGACCGAAACCGAGGACCATCATGATGGTCGGCAGCAGCGGCACCCAGCCCGGGAGATGGTGCATCTCTTCCAGGATATGGTTCTCGGGACGGGTGAACAGGGCACCCTTCCAGAATTCCTGATAGCCTTCGCCGATGAAGGCGCCGTGGAAGATAATGCCGGCGAGAACCGCGCCGATGGCGAGCACCAGCAGCGGGATCAGCATCACGAGCGGGCTTTCATGGGGCGTGTGAGCCCCATGGTGGCCATGCTCATGCTGGGCATGGCTTGCAGGCTCCACGTCACGGTTATGATCGTCGTGCTCCACGCCCTCGTGGGAATGCGGGGCATGGGCATGATGATCGTGATGGCCCCAGCGCGCGCTGCCCTCGAAGGTGAGGAAGAACAGGCGCCACGAGTAGAATGAGGTCATGAACGCGGCCACGACCGTGGCCAGGAAGGCGAAGGAGCCGGCCGAGGAATGCGCCGCGTAGGCCGCCTCGATGATCGCATCCTTCGAGTAGTACCCTGCCGAGAACGGGAAGCCGGTGAGCGCCAGCGTGCCGACCGCCATCATGGCCGTGGTGAACGGGATGTAGCGGCGCAGCGCTCCCATGTGGCGGATATCCTGCTCATGGTGCATGGCGTGGATCACCGAGCCGGCGCCCAGGAACAGCAGGGCCTTGAAGAAGGCGTGCGTGAACAGGTGGAACACGCCCGCACCGTAAGCGCCGACGCCCAGACCGACGAACATGTAGCCGAGCTGCGAGCAGGTCGAATAGGCGATGACACGCTTGATGTCGTTCTGCACCAGGCCGACGGTCGCGGCGAAGAAGGCCGTGATGCCGCCGATGACGGTGACGACGGTCAGGGCCGCCGGAGCATATTCGAAGATCGGCGACAGGCGCGCGACCATGAACACGCCTGCGGTCACCATGGTAGCGGCGTGGATGAGGGCCGAGACCGGGGTCGGGCCTTCCATGGCATCGGGGAGCCAGGTGTGGAGCAGGAACTGCGCCGACTTGCCCATGGCGCCCATGAAGAGCAGCAGGCAGGCAATGGTCAGGGCATGCCATTCGATGCCGAGGAAGTGGAACTTGGCATCGGCGAACTCGGCAACGCGCGGGAAGATCGCATCGAAGGTGACGCCGTTGAACAGGACGAAAACCGTGAAGATGCCGAGAAGGAAGCCGAAATCGCCGACGCGGTTGACGATGAAGGCCTTCATGGCCGCCGCGTTGGCGGAATCCTTCTGATACCAGAAGCCGATGAGCAGATAGCTCGCGAGGCCCACGCCCTCCCAGCCGAAGAACATCTGGACGAGGTTATCGGCCGTCACTAGCATCAGCATGGTGAAGGTGAAGAGAGACAGATAGGCAAAGAAGCGCGAACGGTGCGGATCCTCGTGCATGTAGCCGATGGAATAGAGGTGCACGAGCGCCGACACCGTGTTCACCACCACCAGCATCATGGCGGTCAGCGTATCGATGCGGAACGCCCAGTCGACCTGGAGATCGCCGACCGACATCCATTGTGCGATCTGGATCCGGGTGGCGCCGTCACCGAAGCCGACCTGGATGAAGGAGACCCAGGACAGGACGGCTGCCACAAACAGCAGTGCCGTCGTGATGATCTCGCTCGGTCGGGGACCGAGCACGCGTCCGAAAAGGCCTGCGATGAGGAAGCCGACGAGCGGCAGGAAGACGATTGCGTGATACATGGTCTTTTACTTCGCCGTTCGGGCGTTAGCCCCTCATCATGTTGACGTCTTCAACCGCGATGGAACCGCGGTTGCGGAAGAAGACCACCAGAATGGCCAAGCCGATGGCCGCCTCAGCCGCCGCGACCGTCAGGATCAGCATGGCGAAGATCTGGCCGACGATGTCGTTCAGGTGGGTCGAGAAGGCGACCATGTTGATGTTCACGGCGAGCAGGATGAGCTCGATGGACATCAGGATGACGATCACGTTCTTCCGGTTGATGAAGATGCCGAACACACCGAGCGTGAAGAGGACGGCGGCGACGGTGAGGTAGTGACCCAGTCCGATAACCATGGCGTGCCTCCTTAGATGCCCTGGCGGAAGGGGACCTTCCGCACCTCGACGGCCGTTTCCTGCGTTCGGGCGTTCTGCTTGGTGATGTCCTGGCGCCGCACGCCGACCCGCTCGCGCAGGGTTAGGACGATGGCGCCGATCATGGCGACCAGCAGGATCAGGCCGGCAGCCTGGAAGAAGTAGAAGTAGCGGGTATAGAGCACCTGGCCGATGGCCTCGGTGTTGGTCATGACGTCGGCTGCCGGAATGGGCACAGCCGGGGACCGGACCAGACCCGGATCGATGGTGTAGGTGCCGACCACGAGGATCAGCTCGAGCAGCAGGATCAGCCCGATCAGCCCGCCGATGGGCAGGTACTGCAGGAAGCCCTGGCGGAGCGCCGCGAAATCCACGTCGAGCATCATGACGACGAAGAGGAAGAGCACCGCGACCGCGCCCACATAGACGATCACCAGGATCATCGCCAGGAACTCGGCTCCCATCAGCAGGAACAGGCCCGCCGCGTTCACGAAGGCCAGGATGAGGAACAGCACCGACTGCACGGGATTGCGGGAGGCAATCACCATGAAGCCGGAGGCGACCGTGATCGTCGCGAACAGATAGAAGAAGGCGGCGGTTACCGTCATGCTCGAGCTCAGCCGCTAAGAAGCGGCCCCTTCCGACGTGGCCCCGGAGAATCCGGCGGCCTGTCTATAAATTCCGAATCCGGCGGGGACAACCCGCCGGAGCTGCTTGCCCCTGCCCTCACCGGGCCAAAGGCGCTCTTACCGGTACGGGGCGGTCTTCGCGAGGTTTCTCGCGATCTCACGCTCCCAGCGCTCCCCGTTCTCGAGAAGCTTGGCCTTGTCGTAGTAGAGTTCCTCACGGGTCTCCACGGAGAACTCGAAGTTCGGCCCCTCCACGATGGCGTCCACCGGGCAGGCTTCCTGGCACATGCCGCAATAGATGCACTTCACCATGTCGATGTCGTAGCGGGTCGTGCGGCGGGTGCCGTCGTTGCGGCGCGGGCCAGCCTCGATGGTGATGGCTTGGGCCGGGCAGATGGCCTCGCAGAGCTTGCAGGCGATGCAGCGCTCTTCCCCGTTGGGATAGCGCCGCAGGGCGTGCTCACCCCGGAAACGGGGCCCGCGATGGCCCATTTCGAACGGGTAGTTGAGGGTCGCCTTCGGCTTGAAGAAATATTTCACCGTCAGGATGAAGCCTGAGATGAATTCCTTCAGCAGGAGGGATTGGGCAATGCGGTCAAGCTGCATGGCCGATCTCCTTTAGCGGACGCCCGGCGCATTGCCGGTCGCCATCAGGACAGCCGCCACGATCACGACCATGGCGAGCGACAGCGGCAGGAACACCTTCCAGCCGAGGCGCATGAGCTGATCGTAGCGATAGCGGGGCACCAGGGCTTTCACCATGGCGATGAGGATGAAGAGGAAGCTTGCCTTAAGCACGAACCAGATCACGCCCGGCACCCAGGTGAAGGGCGCGAACGGGATCGGCGACAGCCAGCCGCCGAGGAACAGGATCGTGCCGAGGGCGCACATGGTCATGATGGCCACGTACTCACCGAGCATGAACAGCAGGTACGGGGTGGAGGAATACTCCACCATGTAGCCGGCCACGAGCTCGGATTCGGCCTCCGGCAGGTCGAAGGGCGGACGGTTCGTCTCGGCCATGGCCGAAATGAAGAACACCACGAACATCGGGAAGAGCGGCAGCCAGTACCAGCCCAGGATGCCGAGGCGGGTGTTCTGCGACTCCACGATGGCCGACAGGTTCAGGGTGCCGGCGCACATGAGCACGGTCACGATCACGAAGCCGATCGAGACCTCGTAGGACACCATCTGGGCGGCAGAACGGAGCGCGCCGAGGAACGGGTACTTCGAGTTCGAGGCCCAGCCGCCCATGATGACGCCATAGACGCCGAGAGACGAGATCGCGAAGATGTAGAGGATGCCCACATTGATGTCGGCGATCGCCCAGCCGGCATTGAGCGGAATGACCGCCCAAGCCGCGAGCGACAGGGTGCACATCACCAGCGGAGCCAGCAGGAACATGCCTTTGTTGGCCGGGGCCGGGATCACCGGCTCCTTCAGCACGAACTTGAGCAGGTCGGCGAAGGATTGGAGCAGGCCCCAGGGGCCTACCACGTTCGGGCCGCGACGGAGCTGAACCGCCGCCCAGACCTTGCGGTCGGCATAAAGCGCGTAGGCGATGAAGATGAGAAGCGCGACCAGCATGAGCAGGCTCTTGCCCAGCATGATCGCGACGGCGAGGAGGATATCCCCAAATTCCATGATCCGTTCCTCTTACTCAGCCGCCTCGAGCTTCAGCTCACGGGCGAGCGCGGAGCACTCGGCCATGACGCCGGAGGCGCGGGCAATGGGGTTCGTCAGGTAGAAGTCCTTCACCGGGCTCATGAAAGCCTCGCGGCCCAGGGTGCCGCCGATATTGGCGAGCGCCTGGATGGCGGCGAAACCATCAGCCGGCTGAACCGTCTCGACCGCGGCGAAATGCGGGTACTGCGTGTAGAGCTTTGCCCGCAGGGCATTGAGCGAGTCAAACGGCAGGCGGTGGCCCAGCACGTCGGAGAGAGCGCGCAGGATCGCCCAGTCCTCCCGGGCCTCGCCCGGCGCGAAGGCGGCCCGGTTGGCGAGCTGCACCCGGCCCTCCGTGTTCACGTAGGTGCCGGATTTTTCCGTGTAGGTCGCGGCCGGCAGGATCACGTCGGCACGGTGTGCGCCGCGGTCGCCATGGGTGCCCTGATAGATCACGAAGGTTCCGGAAGCGATGTCGATCTCGTCAGCGCCGAGATTGAACAGTACGTCCACCTCACCCTGCGCCATGGTCTGGGCGTTCAGACCCCACTCGCCCGGCACGAGGCCAAGATCGAGGGCGCCGACGCGGGACGCGGCAGTGTGCAGCACCGAGAAGCCATTCCAGCCATCCTTCACTGCACCGACATCACGGGCGAGCTGAGCGACAGTGGAGAGAACCGCCAGACCGTCGGGACGGGAGAGAGCCCCCTGCCCCACGATGATCAGCGGACGCTCGGCGCCGCGGAGCTTCTCGATGAAGCTGTGGCGACCAGCGGCAAGTTCGGAGAGCGTCTCGGGACCGGCGCCGAGGTACTCGTAGGGATAAGTCAGGTCTGCATGTTCGCCGATCATGGCGATCGGCGGCGGAGCCGCGCGCCAGCGCTTGCGGATGCGCACGTTCACGAGCGAAGCCTCGATGCGCGGGTTCGAACCCACGATCAGGATTGCGTCCGCGTCCTCGATACCGGCGATGGTGGTGTTGAACAGGTAGGAGCCGCGGCCATAGACCGGGGTCAGCACGCTGCCATCCTGGCGGGCGTCGATGTTGGTGACGCCGAGGCTCTCCATGAGGAGCTTCAGGGCGTACATCTCCTCCACCGCGGCGAGATCTCCTACGATGGCGCCGATGCGCTTTGGGTCCGTGCCCTTCACGCGGCCGGCAATGGTGGCGAAGGCCTCTTGCCAGGACGCCGGGCGCAGGCGGCCGTTCTCCCGCACGAAGGGGCGGTCGAGGCGCTGAAGGCGCAGGCCGTCCACGATCTGGCGGGTCTTGTCGGTGATCCACTCCTCGTTCACCGCCTCGTTCACGCGCGGCAGAATGCGCATGACCTCGCGGCCGCGGGAATCGACCCGGATCGAGGAGCCGACCGCGTCCATCACGTCGACGGAATCGGTCTTGGTAAGTTCCCAAGGACGATAGTGGAAGGCTTCCGGCTTGTGGGTCAGGGCGCCGACCGGGCAGAGATCCGCCACGTTGGCCTGCAGCTCGGAGCCGAGGGCCTTCTCGAGATAGCTCGTGATCTCCATGTCCTCGCCACGCCACAGGGCGCCGAGATCCGGCACGCCGGCCACTTCGGCCGTGAAGCGCACACAGCGGGTGCAGTGGATGCACCGGTTCATGGAGGTGCGCACGAGCGGGCCGAGATACTTGTCGGTCACCGCGCGCTTGTTCTCGTGATAACGGCTGGTATCGACGCCGTAGGCCATGGCCTGGTCCTGCAGGTCGCACTGGCCGCCTTGGTCACAGATCGGGCAGTCGAGCGGATGGTTGATGAGGAGGAACTCCATCACCCCTTCCCGCGCCTTCTTCACCGTCGGAGACTTGGTGGAGATTTCAGGAGGTTCGCCGTTCGGGCCCGGACGGCAGTCGCGCACGCCCCAGGCACAGGAGGCCACCGGCTTCGGCGCACCCTTCACCTCGACGAGGCACATGCGGCAGTTGCCGGCGATCGACAGCCGCTCGTGGTAGCAGAAGCGCGGAACTTCCGCCCCGGCCGCCTCGGCGGCCTGGAGCAGGGTGTATTCCGCGGGAACGTCGACCTCGACGCCATCAACGATGATTTTCGCCATCTTCAATCTCACTCCGCCGCGATCATGACGGATTCGGAATGCGGGTTAGCCGCGTAATCGTCGATCCGCTTCTCGATCTCGTGACGGAAGTGGCGGATCAGACCCTGAACCGGCCAGGCCGCCGCGTCGCCGAGCGCGCAGATGGTGTGGCCTTCGATCTGGGTCGAAACTTCGAGGAGCATGTCGATCTCGCGCTTCTGGGCGCGGCCCTCCGCCATGCGGTTGAGCACACGCCACATCCAGCCCGTGCCCTCGCGGCACGGGGTGCACTGGCCGCAGCTCTCGTGCTTGTAGAAATACGAGATGCGGGCAATGGCACGCACGATGTCGGTGGACTTGTCCATCACAATCACGGCGGCGGTGCCGAGACCGGATTTCAGGTTCCGCAGGGTGTCGAAGTCCATATAGGCATCGGCGATCTCATGGGCCGGAACGATCGGCACCGAGGAGCCGCCCGGGATGACGCCCAGCAGGTTGTCCCAGCCGCCGCGGATGCCGCCGCAATGGCGGTCGATCAGCTCGCGGAAGGTGAGGCCCATGGCCTCTTCCACGTTGCAGGGCTTGTTCACGTGGCCCGACACGCAGAAGAGCTTGGTGCCTACGTTGTTCGGGCGGCCGATGCCGGAGAACCAGGAGGCACCGCGGCGCAGGATCGTGCCGGCAACGGCGATCGACTCGACGTTGTTGACGGTTGTCGGGCAGCCGTAGAGGCCCATATTGGCGGGGAACGGCGGCTTCAGGCGCGGCATTCCCTTCTTGCCCTCCATGCTCTCGATGAGAGCCGTCTCCTCGCCGCAGATGTATGCGCCTGCGCCGTGGTGGACGTAGAGGTCGAAGGGATACCCGTGGATGTTGTCCTTGCCGATGAGCTTAGCCTCGTAGGCCTCGTCCACCGCCCGCTGCAGCGCATGGCGCTCGGCCACGTACTCGCCGCGGATATAGATGTAGGCCGCATGGGCCCCCATGGCGAATGAGGCGATGAGACAGCCCTCCACGAGAAGATGCGGATCGTTCCGCATGATCTCGCGATCCTTACAGGTGCCCGGCTCCGACTCGTCGGCGTTCACGACCAAGTAATGCGGACGCCCGTCCGATGCTTTCGGCATGAAGGACCATTTCAGGCCCGTGGGGAAGCCGGCGCCGCCGCGGCCGCGCAGGCCGGACGCCTTCATTTCGTTGACGATCCAGTCGCGGCCCTGCTCCAGGAGGAACTTGGTTCCGTCCCAGGCGCCGCGCATCTTCGCGGCCTGGAGATCCGGCGAGTGGAAGCCGTAGAGATTGGTGAAGATACGATCTTTGTCCTGAAGCATTCCCGATCACTCCATCAGGACGTCTTGTTGTCTTTGTCGACGGTCACGCCCGGCTTGCTCTCGCTGCCGTCGCGGCGGGTCTCGGCTTGGGCAGGCGGCGTACCGGCTTCGGGGGTCGTCGGGCTCTTGGGCACAGCCTCGCCGTCCTTCGTCGGGGACGCCACATAGGACTTGCCGCTCTGTGGAGCCGGGCGAGCACCGGACTCCGTGTGCGAGTCGCCCTTGGTGGCCTTCGACGGATCGGCAGCTTCCTTTTGGTCACTCGGATTGATCGGCGTCTGGCCTTCCTTCGCGCGCTTGGCCGGCGTATCGGCTGCATCGCTCTCAATCGGGCGACCGGCCGCTGGCTTTGCGGCTTTCACTTCCTGAGGGATGGAAGCCATCGCGGCGGCCGGTTCAGCCGTTTCGGCGGCCTTCGCCTGCTCGTCGAAGCGCTTGCGCCAAGCACCCACAAGGGAGCCGTCGTAGAGCGCCGGATCCTGGAGGGTGTTCACCGCCTCATGGGGCTCCGACCGGTTGCGGCCGATCTGCGAGCCCGTCTTCACGGGGCGGCCGGCGGCGAGATCGTCGAGGAGCTTCTCGAAGTTCTCGGTGGTCAGGTCCTCATAGTAGTCGTCGTTGATCTGCACCATCGGCGCGTTGGAGCAGGCACCCAGGCACTCGACCTCAAGCCAGGAGAAAGTGCCGTCCGGCGAGACATGGTTCTGCTCACCGACGCGGCGCTCCAGGACTTTCCTGATGTCTCCCGCACCGCGCAGGACGCAGGGCGTCGTGCCGCAGAACTGGATGAAATACTTTCCGACCGGCTCGAGGTTGAACATCGTGTAGAAGGTCGCCACCTCCATCACGCGGATCACCGGCATGTCCAGCTTCGCAGCCACGGCCTCAATAGCCTTGCGCGGCAGCCAGCCGCCCGCCTGCTGCTGAGCCTTGCCCAGGAGAGCGATCACCGCCGAGGCCTGGCGGCCCGACGGATACTTGGCGATTTCCTTGTCCGCAAAAGCTTCGGTCTCAGGGGAGAGAACGAAGCTCTCGGGCTGCATGTCTTCAGGCGCGAGCTTACGAACGGCCATACACTCTTCTCCTCATCGTCATGGCCGGGCTTGAGGCCCGGCCATACGACTTGAACCATTTCAGCACGCCTCAAAGAGCGTGGCTCCCTGCCCCGGCTTCGGGGCAGGTATTCCTTAGCGGTCGACCTCGCCGAACACGATGTCGATGGACCCCAGGACGCCTGCAACGTCGGCCAGCATGTGGCCGCGGCACATGAAATCCATGCCCTGCAGATGGGCAAAGCCCGGAGCGCGAATCTTGCAGCGGTAGGGCTTGTTGGTGCCGTCCGACACGAGGTAGACGCCAAACTCGCCCTTCGGAGCCTCCACGGCGGCATAGACCTCGCCCGCCGGGACGTGGAAGCCTTCCGTGTAGAGCTTGAAGTGGTGGATCAGCGCCTCCATCGACCGCTTCATGTCCTTGCGCGACGGCGGCGCGACCTTGCCGTCGAGCGTCGTCACGGGTCCCTGTCCGTCCGGCGCCCGCAGCTTGTCGAGACACTGGCGCATGATCCGCACGCTCTGGCGCATTTCTTCCATGCGGATGACCTGACGGTCATAGTTGTCGCCGTTCTTGCCCACGGGGATGTCGAAGTCCATCTCCTCGTAGCACTCGTAGGGCTGCGACTTGCGCAGGTCCCAGGCCACGCCGCAACTGCGGACGATAGGACCCGAGAAGCCCCATTTCCAGCAATCGTCCAGCGTAAGAACGCCGATATCGACATTGCGCTGCTTGAAGATGCGGTTGCCGATCACAAGAGTGTCGAGATCGTCCAGCACCTGCAGGAACGGATCGCAGAAGGCCTCGATGTCGTCGATCAGCTCCGGCTGGATGTCCATGTTGACGCCGCCGGGCCGGAAATAGTTGGCATGCATCCGGGAGCCGGAGACGCGCTCATAGAAGATCATCAGCTTCTCGCGCTCCTCGAAGCCCCAAAGGGGCGGCGTGAGCGCGCCGACGTCCATGGCCTGCGTGGTCACGTTGAGGAGGTGCGAGAGCAGGCGCCCGATCTCGGAGAACAGAACGCGGATCAGCTGGGCTCGCCGGGGAACCTGGATGCCGAGCAGCTTCTCGATCGCCAGGCAATAGGCGTGCTCCTGATTCATTGGGGCGACGTAGTCGAGCCGGTCAAAATAGGGATTGGCCTGAACGTAGGTCTTGTACTCGATCAGCTTCTCGGTGCCGCGGTGCAGCAGCCCGATATGCGGATCGACACGCTCGACCACCTCGCCGTCCAGTTCCAGCACGAGGCGCAGAACGCCGTGTGCCGCCGGATGCTGGGGGCCGAAATTGATGGTGAAGTTGCGGATGTTATGCTCGCCCATGGGTCGCCCTTTCCGCTCCTTTAAGCCTTGGCCTTCTCGTCACCCGGCAGCACGTAATCCGTGCCTTCCCAGGGCGAGAGGAAGTCGAAGTTGCGGAATTCCTGGTTGAGCTTGACAGGCTCATAGACCACACGGCCCTGCCCGTCATCATAGCGAACCTCGACGTAACCGGTCATCGGGAAGTCCTTGCGGAGCGGATGCCCCTCAAAGCCATAATCCGTGAGGATCCGGCGCAGGTCCGGATGGCCCGAAAACAGGATGCCGTAGAGGTCGTAAGCCTCGCGCTCGAACCAGTTCGCCGCCGGCCAGAGACTGACAAGCGAAGGAACCGGGGTCGCCTCGTCCGTCATCACCTTCACACGAATTCTGCGGTTATGATGAGGGGCCAGGAAATGGTAGACCACATCGAAGCGGTTCTCACGTGCCGGGTAGTCGGCGCCGCAAATGTCGATGAAGCAGACGAACCGGCACTGCGGATCGTCGCGGAGGAAGGACGCAACACGAACGATGTCCTCGCGGCGCGCGACGATCGTCAGCTCATCGAACGCGATGGCCCGATCCTCGATCGCTTCGCCAAGAGAGGAAGCGATGTGATCGCTTAAGGCTTGGAGCTCAGCACTCATGCAATGACCTTTGCTCAGCGCTCGATGGTGCCGGTGCGGCGGATCTTCTTCTGCAGAAGCAGCACACCGTACAGAAGGGCCTCAGCCGTGGGCGGGCAGCCCGGTACGTAGATATCGACCGGGACAATTCGGTCGCAGCCACGCACCACGGAATAGGAATAGTGATAGTAGCCGCCGCCATTGGCGCAGGAGCCCATGGAGATGACGTAGCGCGGCTCGGGCATCTGGTCATAGACCTTGCGAAGCGCAGGGGCCATCTTGTTGGTGAGCGTACCGGCCACGATCATCACGTCGGACTGGCGCGGCGAAGCGCGTGGCGCGAAGCCGAAGCGCTCCACGTCATAGCGCGGCATGGACATCTGCATCATTTCGACGGCGCAGCACGCCAGGCCGAACGTCATCCACATGAGCGAGCCGGTGCGCGCCCAGGTAATGAGATCCTCGGTCGAAGTGACCAGAAAGCCCTTGTCGGACAATTCCTCGTTGATGGAAACGAAGTAAGGATCCGTCGAGCCGAGCGGTTTGCCGGTGTTCGGGTCAATGATGCCGCGGGGGGCAGGAGCGACCAGGGTCGACTGGTTGTCAGAGATCAATCCCATTCGAGGGCACCCTTCTTCCACTCGTAGATGAAGCCGATCGTCAGGACTCCAAGGAAGATCATCATGGAGATGAAGCCGAACCAGCCGAGATTCCCGAACGTAATGGCCCAGGGAAACAGGAACGCCACCTCAAGGTCAAAAATGATGAAAAGAATGGCCACGAGATAGAACCGCACGTCGAACTTCATGCGGGCGTCGTCGAACGCGTTGAAGCCGCACTCATAGGCAGACAGCTTCTCCTGGTCCGGACGGCTATAGGCGACGATGAACGGCGCCACGAGCAGCGCGACCCCGATCAGGAGCGAGACGCCGATAAAGATGACGAGAGGCAGGTAGTCGGCGAGGAGATTCGTCATACGACACCCAGAAGGACAGGAATCCGGCTCAGGGCCGGCAATCTGCAACGCATTTAAGCCTCAGAAAGGCCCAAAACAGCCCCCTGCGACATCACGCTGATTGCGCCGGAGCCTTAGCGGAGTTCCCTTTCCGTGACAAGTGTTTGCACTGCCGCAAAAAGAATCATTCCAAACTAAGCTGATGTCCGTAGGGCAGCCATTTTCCCTTATTTTTCGGCCACATGCGCTTCCGGAGCAGGCAGGCCATGTTTCCAGTGCAGGAGCAAAGCCATACCGGATCCGACCCCTAGCTCGTCGAGCTGGGTTAGGTTAAGGTAACGCCCTATCATTACCCTGCGGAAACAGCATGCGAAAAATCTCTTACCTTACAAGGGCCTTGGCGTTTGCGTGCCTTTATCCTCTGACCGTCGGGGCTCAGGAATCAGGCCGGGATCCCTTCGCCGGAGCGCCAAAAGGACGCCTTTTCCTGACCATCGAGCTGAAAGGGTCGGGACGAAAGGATCTTCCCAACAAGGTCGAGTGGTATCGCCTGACGTCAAATCGCAAGCTCGAACTTGAACTTGCCATGCTCGTGCCGGTGAAGAGCCCTGTTCCCATTGTCAAGGTTGGCGGGAGCGACAAGGACAATGCTCCCATGCCTGCCGGTTTAGCCGCAATGGCTAAGATTCTCGAACCCTGCAAAGGAGACGAGGAGTGCCAGAGAAAAGCCATGATGGCCTATGGTCAGCAGCTCATGGCCAATCCTCAGGCGCTCGGCGCCATGAAACAGGATGATACCCGCTTCGAGAACTGGGTCGCCGACCGTCGCGGCCCCTGTGCGAAAGGGACCCTGATCGTGGAGGATGAAGGCGACGGCATGAATATCTCACCGCCCAATCCTGCCAAGCCCTACAAGTTCAGGCGATCCGGTCGGCTGGACCTTCTGGCACAGGACATGGAGATGATGGACCGGGCCTGCCAGACCGAAATCTCTGTCGACCGGCAGTCCGGGCTTCTCAGCCTGAGGATCAACCATCTCAACATCCCCGTACCGGTTCAGATGTCCGGTCAGGCCTATACCTTCGAGAAATCCGTCCTGTTCCTGGAGGGACGCAGCAAATTCGAAATTTTTGACCAGAAAGTCGACGCGGGGGCATCGTCCTGGATGGGCCAGGGAAGATTCGATAAGGCAGGATCGGTTTCCCACAATTCAGGCCAGACCGTCGCGCCCATGTCCGCCACTCTGACATGGCGCTTCGAGCGCAGCTGAGCTCTGGAAGCATCATTTAAGGGAATGGCCTAGGAGGTCGCCTCTTCGGCGGCCCGCGCCGCCTTTCGGTTGGCCGCAGCTTCAGCCCTGCCCGCAGCAGTCTCCGCTTTGGCCTTGGCCTCGCATTTGGCCCGAATCTCGTCCAGCTCTTCCTGGGTCAGGTGCTCGATACCGATAAACACGTTCTGCGCGGCGCTGGCACGGATCAGTTCATCAAGCTTGGCCTGAATGGCGGCCCCGTCTCGATTCTGGGTGTTCTGGATCAGGAACACCATCAGGAATGTAACGATGGTCGTCCCGGTGTTCACGATCAGCTGCCAAGTGTCGGAGAAGCCGAAAAATGGCCCCGAAAACGCCCACACCAGGATTACCAAGAGGCAGAACCCGAAGGTGATAGGCCGACCGGTGACCTGAGCAACCCAATTGGAAAAACTGGTGAACCATCTGGACGTCGACATGAAGCAAGCCTCTCGTATTTCTCCTGATAACGTCCAGCTTCGCCAAACGATTCCAAAGTGGAGAGAGAATGCATAGCTTGGGCAAAAGTGCCGCTTGGCGGCAAACCATCGGTGACGATACGCCAGCGACAGCAACACGAACCCGCAGGATCCGTCTGAGTTCTAGATTCTTGAGAAGGGGAGAAGTGGCGCGGGCGACGGGGCTCGAACCCGCGACCTCCGGCGTGACAGGCCGGCACTCTAACCGACTGAGCTACGCCCGCGCATTGGACCGCCGAAGCGGTGTGGGTGCGGTTTAAGAGCCCCCCATCCCCCTGTCAAGGGTGCAAAGCTTTCATTTTCCATTGCTCTACCAAAACAGCTGTCATGCAGGCCGGATTGCAAGCCAAAGCCGCATCGGGCTGGCTGACAAGCGGCTATTCCACCGCAGCAACATCCCCAGGGCTCCTCAAGGAGGTGAGCACCCGGTCGCACTCATAGAGTTCCTCCAGAGCGCCTTGAAGACCGCGGAGTGCTTCCCGCGACAGTTCACGTTGTGGCGGAGGCGGCAGTTCGTCTTCTTCGGGCAGTAAACCCTCGGGGATCGAACCACTCTCATCGGGGTGCGCAATATCGCGCTCGGGATGAAGCTCAGCAAGGGTTTGCTCCCCCCGGCCGATCCCCTGGACGAAGCGAACACCCTCCTCCTTCAGGATCCGCTGAACACCCTTGATCGTATAGCCTTCGCCATAAAGAAGATGTCGGATCCCCTTGAGCAGGTCGATGTCATCGGGACGGTAGTAGCGGCGACCGCCTCCCCGCTTGAGAGGCTTGATGTGATTGAACCTTGTCTCCCAGAAGCGCAGCACATGCTGGGGTACATCGAGATCGTCGGCGACCTCGCTGATCGTGCGGAATGCGTCGGGGCTCTTGTCCATGACGCCGCTCGCCATCCGGATCAATCCTCGCCTTCGAAGGTCTCACCATTGATATGAGCCTTCAAGACGTTCGAAGGCTTGAAGACCATGACCCGGCGTGGGTCGATCGGAACCTCGACCCCGGTCTTGGGGTTGCGGCCGACTCGCTCTCCCTTGCTGCGCACGATGAACGAGCCGAAGGAGGACAGCTTGACGGTCTCGCCCGCTGCCAGAGAGTCGCAGATTTCGCCTAAGACCCGCTCCACCAGCTCAGCCGATTCGGTCCGCGACAGGCCTACCTTCTGGTAGACTGCCTCGCTCAGATCCGCTCTCGTTATCGTTTTGCCAGCCATTGAGCTCCCCAGCGCACTTGAGTTCGTTGGTCTTGTCGTCGTTAACGACGCTATGCAGATGGCTCCCTACGGTCAACCGCCAAGGTACGACTGACCGATACCACCAGAGTTGAATTGTCTCGCCGCTACCAGCGGATCAAGGCGCTTCCCCAGGTGAAGCCACCCCCGATTGCCTCGATCATCACGAGGTCGCCGTCCTTGATCCGGCCATCCTTCCGGGCAGCATCAAGAGCGAGCGGGATCGAAGCGGCCGAGGTATTCCCGTGCTTGTTGACGGTAATGACGACCTTCTCCTGAGCGATCCCGAGCTTGTCGGCGCTTGCCGTGATGATACGCCGGTTGGCCTGGTGCGGCACGAACCAGTCCAGCTCCTCGGCGCTCGTACCCGTCGCCCTGAAGGCGTCCTGAACCACGTCGGCCACCATGCCGACGGCGAACCTGAAGACCTCGCGGCCCTCCATCTTGAGCACCCCGGTGGTCTTCGTGGAACCAGGGCCGCCATCCACGTAGAGCTTGTCCCGGTAGCGCCCATCGGAGCGGAGATGGGACGTGAGGACCCCACGGTCTGCGGAGGTACCCTCCCCCTCCTGGGCTTCGAGCACGAGGGCACCCGCGCCGTCACCGAAGAGCACGCAGGTGGTCCGGTCGTTCCAATCCAGAATCCGAGAGAAAGTCTCGGCTCCCACCACAAGAGCGCGCTTATGCGAGCCGGATTGCAGGAACTTGTCCGCAGTGGCCACCGCATAAACGAAGCCCGTGCAGACCGCCTGCAGATCGAAGGCGGCACCGTGCGTCATGCCGATGCCGGTCTGGATCATGGTTGCCGTCGACGGAAAGGTATAGTCGGGGGTCGACGTGGCGCAGATGACCAGATCGATGTCATTGGCCGTAAGCCCGGCATCGGCAAGCGCCGCCTCGGCGGCCTTGATGCCGAGAACCGACGTGGTCTCATCGTCATCGGCGATGTACCGCTCTTCGATGCCGGTCCGCTGCACGATCCAATCGTGAGAGGTGTCCACCAGCTTCTCGAGATCCTGGTTCGTCAGCTTGCGCCTCGGCAGATAGGAGCCGATGCCGCGTACGATGGAACGGGTGCGTTTCAAGATGCGCCTTCCTACAGCATGATCCGGACGACGGGGAGCCGGTTGCCCGAAAAGATCATGCTATTCCAAAAAGTTACGAGCATGCACATGCTCTAAGCAGTCTGCCCGACCGGATCATGATCGAGCATGCTCCGGATGGTGTTCATCAATTCGAAGTGCGCCATGTCATAAGCGACATCGATGGCGCTGGCGAAGCCGAGATCGTCGGTTCCGCCGTGGCTTTTCACCACAACCCCTTCAAGGCCCAGGAACACGCCGCCATTGACCTTGCGGGGGTCCATCTTGTCCCGGAGAGCGTTAAAAGCCTGTTTCGCGAAAAGGTAGCCGATCTTGGCCATCAGAGTCCGGCTCATGGCCGAGCGGAGATACTGGCCGATCTGCTTGGCGGTGCCTTCGGCGGTCTTGAGGGCGATGTTGCCCGTGAATCCCTCGGTGACCACCACATCGACGGTTCCCTTGCCGATATCGTCCCCTTCGACGAAGCCGCGATAGTCGAGATTCGGGAGGCTCGTCTCCTTGAGGATCCGACCGGCCTCCTTGACCGCCTCGATCCCCTTGATCTCCTCCGTTCCGACATTGAGGAGCCCGACGGTCGGGCGTTCGAGATCAAAGACGATCCGGGCCATGGCAGCGCCCATGATGGCCATATCGACCAGATGTCCCGCATCGGCACCGATCGTCGCTCCCACATCGAGCACGATGCTCTCGCCGCGCATGGTCGGCCACATGGCAGCGATTGCCGGGCGCTCGATATGCGCCATTGTCTTCAAGCAGACCTTGGCGGTCGCCATGAGAGCTCCGGTGTTGCCGGCCGAGACCGCAGCATCCGCCTCGCCGTCACGAACGGCCTGCACGGCGCGCCACATGGAGGATTTGCCCCGCCCCATCCGGATGGCCTGGCTGGGCTTCTCGTCCATGGAGATAGCCATCTCGGTATGCCGCAGCTCCGTGGCCGCCTTCAGCCGGGGGTGCGCATCCAACAGAGGCGCGATCACCGTCTCGTTGCCGAACATCAGGAAGCGCAGGTCGGGGTGACGCTCCAAGGCCAAGGCAGCGCCTGGGATCACGACGGATGGACCATGGTCGCCCCCCATCGCATCAAGCGAAATACGCACCGGCTTCGGCATGAACGGTTGTTCTTTCTTTTAAGTCATTCAACAGGGTGCGGAAAATAGCGGTTTGCGGAGGCTCCGCAACTGAATTCTGAACTGCCTGGAAGTGGTCAGCGGGAGGCGCAAGCCATCACGCAAGAGCCTCCAAAACAGCTCTCTACTTGCCTTCCCTCAGCTTGTTCAGGGCCGCAAAGGGCGAATCCTTTTCATCGGAAGGATCCCGGTAGTTGAAATCGACCCCGGGCTTACGCGGGTAAGGGTCGAGCCCGAGCGCCAGGAACTCGGCCGTGAGGGCGCCCAGGTCGATCTGGCCGTTCACGATCTCATCCGGGGGCTCATACTCGTTGATATCCGTCGGCGGTTCGGCCGGCATGCCCGAAGGCTCGGCGAAGTCGACCTCCACCTCCTCCTCGATGGCGGAATCGAAGGGGTCCAGGGTCATGACGCAGATCTGGGTGATCGAAGCCTTCACGACTCCTGTAACGTGAATTCCCTTGGCCGAGGTCTTCAAATGATAGTCGCCGCTGAGCGACTGAATCCCAGGAAGCCCGAAATCCTGCGCAAGGGCGGCGCATTCCTCGGCGGTTGCTTCCACATGCACGTCCTGCCCCCGCGGAGGGATCTTCATGACATCGATGAGCCGCGACAATGGCCCTACGGTTTCGGGTGTCATCACGCGCCCTCCTTTCCGAAGGCTTCGGGCTTGGGAAAAACCGGACCCGTGTCCAGAAGCGCGTCAAGGCTGCCAGCCTTGAGCTTCTGGTCGGCCGCCAGGGCATAACGCGCGAGGGCAGTCGCCGGTGCCTCGCTGCCATAGGCATTCCGGCCGAGAGCCGATGCAAGACCCGCCTCGTCGGAATCGTTGAGCGGCCCGTCGTAGGCTTGAGCCCGCCCAAAGAAGGATTCGGCAATCTTCTTCATGCGCTTCGGCACGACCGTGTCACCCACGCCCATTTCCCTCAAGGACGCATCCATGTCCCGGAAAAAGGCGTCGGTCAGGTCCTTGGCCACCTCGTCAGCCGGCGGCGGCAGGTCGCGCAGGGCCCTGAGCAGCAGGATCATATGGAGCGACAGAGCCTCGAACCGCCCCTCGAGGGTGTCCGGGATGCCGAGCGACGCGTAGAGCCCTGGCTCACGGGATGCAGTCGCAACTCTCTTGTAGAGCGTCGCGATGATTGTGCGCCGGGGATCCTTGCGGAAGAGACTGAAGATCACAGCCCTGCCCTTCCAAAGCTTGTCAAAATCGTAGCCTCGGGTTACGCCATCACGGTCCATAGGCGCAAGCTTATCCGCGCCGCATTTCTGGAAGAACCGTACGATGCGTCGATATCATCCTCTTTTGGTGCGCCTGGCTGCCGCAACTGTTCTCGTCTCGTCCCTGGCCGCCTGCACCGGCGTGGGCGAGGAGTTCCAGCGTGGCTACGTGGTGGATGAGCGTGCCATCTCTCAGGTGAAGAAGGGGATGAGCGCCGAGCAGGTTCTGCAGACCCTCGGAACGCCCTCGACCGTGTCTACCGTGGGCAACCGGAACTGGTACTACATCAGCCAGAAGTCCCGCCGCTCCCTGCAGTTCATGGGCGAGCAGGTGGTCGATCAGCAGATCACGGCGGTTTATTTCGACAGCGGTCTGCGGGTCGAGCGTGTGGCGCTCTACGGCCTGCAGGATGGCCGTGTCTTCGATTTCATCAGCCGCACCACTCCGGCCGGCGGCGAAGAGTCGAGCTTCATCGGCCAGCTCTTCCGCGGCGTGGGCAGCTTCAACCCGTTCGGGACCTAAACAGAACCGACACTGCTTTGCGATGGCCGGGCTTGGACCCGGCCATTTTCGTTTTTCGGCGGTCATCAAAGAAAAGGCCCCGCGGGACGACCGCGGGGCCATGAGGCTTAGAGTTTCTTGGCTTCTCAGGAATGCGCCAGGATGGCCAGGAGAAGCAGGGCGATGATGTTGGTGATCTTGATCGCCGGATTCACGGCAGGGCCTGCCGTGTCCTTGTAGGGGTCGCCGACAGTGTCGCCGGTGACGGAGGCCTTGTGAGCGTCCGAGCCCTTGTGATGGGTGGTGCCGGAGGCATCCGTGAATCCGTCCTCGAAGGACTTCTTGGCATTGTCCCAGGCGCCGCCGCCCGAGGTCATCGAGATGGCGACGAAGAGGCCCGTGACGATCACGCCGAGCAGCATGGCGCCCACAGCGGAGAACGCTTCGGACTTGCCTGCCACCCAGTAGACCACGAAGTAGGTCACGATCGGGGCCAGCACCGGCAGCAGCGATGGCACGATCATTTCCTTGATCGCCGCCCGGGTCAGCATGTCGACGGCGCGTCCGTAATCGGGACGATCCGTGCCAGCCATGATGCCGGGCCTCTCGCGGAACTGGCGGCGCACCTCCTCGACCACGGAACCCGCCGCACGGCCCACGGCCGTCATGGCGATGCCGCCGAAGAGGAAGGGAATGAGGCCGCCGAACAGAAGCCCGACCACCACGTAGGGATTGGTCAGGGAGAAGTTCGGAGCCACGCCCTGGAAATACGGATATTGCGCCGCGTTCTGGGTGAAGTAGTTCAGGTCCGAGGTATAGGCAGCAAAGAGCACCAGGGCGCCGAGACCTGCGGAGCCGATGGCATAGCCCTTCGTCACCGCCTTGGTGGTGTTGCCGACCGCGTCGAGAGCGTCCGTGGACTTGCGGACCTCCTTCGGCAGACCGGCCATTTCGGCGATACCGCCCGCGTTGTCCGTCACCGGACCGAAGGCGTCGAGAGCCACGATCATGCCCGCAACGCCCAGCATCGCCGTCACCGCAATGGCAATGCCGAACAGGCCGGCCAGCTTGAAGGCCACGACGATGCCTGCGATGATGACGATGGTTGGGAGCGCGGTGGATTCCAGCGAGACCGCGAGGCCCTGGATCACATTCGTGCCGTGACCCGTCACCGAGGACTGGGCGATCGACCGCACCGGGCGGAAGCCGACACCGGTATAGTACTCGGTGATGACCACGATCAGCGCCGTCACGGCCAGACCGATGATTGCGCACCAGAACAGCGACTGACCGGTGAACTCGGATCCCGTGATCTGTCCGAAGCCGATCATCTGCCAGGTCACAAGACCGATGGCGATGGCAGACAGAACGCCGGTGACGATCAACCCCTTGTAGAGCGCGCCCATGATGGACTCGTTCTGACCGAGCTTGACGAAAAAGGTGCCGAGGATCGAGGTCACGATGCAGGCCGCGCCGATACCGAGCGGATACATCAGCATGGTGTCGAGATTCGCCTGACCGGCGAAGAAGATCGCCGCGAGAACCATGGTGGCCACCACGGTCACCGCATAGGTCTCGAACAGGTCGGCCGCCATGCCGGCGCAGTCGCCGACATTGTCGCCCACGTTGTCGGCGATGGTGGCGGGATTGCGCGGATCGTCCTCCGGAATGCCGGCTTCGACCTTGCCCACGAGATCGCCGCCCACGTCGGCGCCCTTGGTGAAGATGCCGCCGCCGAGACGGGCGAAGATGGAGATCAGCGAAGCGCCGAAGCCCAAGGCCACAAGGCTGTCGATGACCACACGGTCTGACGGAGCCAATCCGTCGATGCGGGTGAGATAGCCGTAGTAGAGAGCGACGCCGAGCAGGGCGAGGCCGGCGACGAGCATCCCCGTAACGGCACCCGCCTTGAAGGCCACGTCGAGGCCGCCGCCAAGAGACTGGGTTGCAGCCTGGGCCGTACGAACATTGGCGCGAACGGAGACGTTCATGCCGATGAAGCCGGCAACGCCTGAAAGAATGGCCCCGATAGCGAAACCGATGGCGACCCTGATGCCGAGGAAGTAGGCAATCACGACGAATAGAACGATGCCGACAATCGAAATCGTAAAATACTGCCTGCGCAGATAAGCCTTCGCGCCTTCGGCAATTGCCCCGGCAATTTCCTGCATACGCTGAGAACCGGCGTCCCGCTTCATCACATCGCTGATGGCCCAGAAGCCATACGCAATCGAAAGAAGCCCGCCCAAGATAATTAGGGTGAGTGCCATCATGCCATCCTTGTTATGGGAAAGCAGAAAGCCGCTCCTCAAGGCTCGTTTTCTGGCCTTGAGCGGCCCCTACCCCCAGCGAACTTCATATTTGGTGGCAAAAAACTAGGCAGTTCGCAACAATCCTGCGGAAAGAACCCACAGGAAGACCTTTATACTTTAGCGGGTACGATCACCTTGGCCTTTTGCTGCCAAGCTAGAAGAGCTAGGGCGACGACA
This sequence comes from Microvirga lupini, assembly GCF_014191055.1. Lineage (GTDB taxonomy): Bacteria > Pseudomonadota > Alphaproteobacteria > Rhizobiales > Beijerinckiaceae > Microvirga > Microvirga lupini_A. The sequence continues at coordinate 658,560 of NZ_JACHWB010000003.1, read as the reverse complement.
ACAGGGGGGAAGACCATCCAGTTCACGCTCTCCCATCCGCCGGCGCTCAAAAGCTTCCCGGAGGAGAACGAGGCCAGGGCAACCGAGCCGAAGATCAGGAAGTCGTTCGCCGCCTGGACTTTGGCGCGTTCTTCGGGACGATAGCAGTCGGTCACCAGGGACGTGGCTCCGATGAAGCCGAAGTTCCAGCCAAGGCCGAGCAGGATCAGCGTGATCCAGAAATGGGCGATGGTGATGCCCGACAGCCCGATTACGGCGGAGATAGCGATCAGCACGAGTCCAACGGCGGTCACTGGCCCCTTGCCGTATCGGGAGATCAGGCGTCCGGTGAAGAAGCTCGGGCCGAACATGGCCAGGATATGCCACTGGATGCCGAGCGCAGCGGCTCCGACCGAATGGCCGCAGCCGATCATCGCCAGCGGGGCCGACGTCATCATGAAGGTCATCAGGCTGTATGACACCAGCCCCGTGACGGCTGCCACGATGAACCGGGGCTGCCGCACGATTTCGAGCAAAGGCCTGCCGCCCCCTGCCGTCGTGGAGGCAACGCTCACCGGCGCAGGCCGAAGGAACCACACGACGATCATGGACAGGAAGGCAAGTGCCGCCTGCCCCAGGAAGGCTCCGGCGAAGGGGGCAGCCTGAACGGCATCCCGGGTCCAGATGACGGTCTGCGGCCCGACCACGCCGGCAATCAGCCCGCCGGTCATGACCCAGGAGATCGCCCTCGGCTTGAAGGCCTCGGAGGCCGCATCGGTCGCGGCAAAGCGGTAGCTCTGGTTGAAGGAGCCATAGCTGCCGATGATCAGGGTGCCAAGGCAGAAGAGCACGAAGCTGTAGGAGGCGATGCCGAAGGCTGCGAGGCAGCCGCCCAGGAGACCGATGCCTGCCCCGACGACATAGCCGGTGCGGCGTCCCGCCTTGCGCATCAGCATGGCGGCCGGGATGGTGCCGAGGGCCAGCCCGAGATTGAGCAGGCTCACGGGAAGGGTCGCCAGCTCCTTGTTCGAGGCGAGCGCCTGTCCGACGAGGCCGCCGAGCGAAACGACGATCGCGGGGCTCGAGCCGCCCAGCGCCATGGCAGCGGCCAGCACCACGGCGTTGTGTTTGGCGATGCTGTCGCTGGAAGGAGCCTGGAAGGAGGTATCAGAAATGCTGGTAGGAGCCGACATCGTAGCGTCTTTCGAGACCGTTCATCCGAAAGACCGGCCGGTCGTGCCCTGAGACGACTCGGCCGATGACGGACAGGGGGATCCCGATCCTATCGGCCTCCTGTCGAAAACTGTCGAGGGCCTTTTCCGGGACCGTGCAGAGAATCTCGTAATCGTCGCCGCCGGTGAGGGCCACATCAAGAAGGTCCGAGGACGTCTGGACGGCTTTGGCGACTGCAGCCGACAGCGGTACCCGGTCCGCCTCGACCACGGCCGAGACGCCGCTGGCCCGCATCATCTTGGCGAGATCGCCCGCAAGCCCGTCCGAGACATCCATGGCGGCGCTCGCGTGGTCGCGCAGGGCGGCGGCGAGCCGGTAGCGGGGCTGCGGGTGGAGATAGCGGTCGGCGAGATGGGCTTTCTCGTCGGGCGAGAGATCGTTGCTCCAGGCCGGCGCGGCGCGGAGCTTGAGCCCTAGGGCCGCATCGCCGATGATCCCGGTGACGCAGACGAGATCGCCCGCCTGGGCCGTGGTGCGTTGGACCATGCGCCCGGTCGGCACCTGACCCACGGCGGTGACCGACAGGGTCAGCGCCCCCCTCGCCTTCACCGTATCACCCCCGAGGAGGGGGCAGGAAAAATCGCGGGAGGCTTGTCCGAGCCCGACCGCGAAATCGGCGAGCCAGCTCTCTGTCCAGCTATCGGGCAATGCAAGGCTCAGGAGGAAGCCGGCGGGATCTGCGCCTTTGGCGGCGAGATCGGAAACGTTCACGCCCAGCGCCTTGCGGGCGATGGAGCCGGGCGCATCTTCGGGAAGGAAATGGACCCGCTCGACCAGGGCATCCGTCGTGAGGACGAGGTCGTGACTTGGCGTCGGCGTCAGGCGGGCCGCATCGTCCTTGAGACCAAGGCCGCCTTCTCCGGCGATGGGAGCGAAGAATCGCGCGATGAGGCTGTCCTCGCTCGGGCGTTCGCTCCTACTCATCGGCCGACACCCGCCCTCTTGCGTTATCGTCCGCCCTGGCCGGCGGCCTTCTCCAGCTCGCCGGGCCGGACCTCGCGGGCCACCTTGTCGAGCACCGCATTGACGAGACCCGGCTCGTCGTCGCCGTAGAAGCCGTGGGTCACGTCCACGTATTCGGTGATGACGACGCGGGCCGGCACGTCCTTGCGGAACATCAGCTCGTAGCCGCCCGCACGCAGAATGGCGCGCAGCACCGCCTCGATGCGCTTGAGGGGCCAGTCGGTCGCAAGCGCATTGTCGATCCGGACGTCGATATCGCGCTGGTTCTTGACCACGCCCGACAGGATGTCGCGGAAGAAGTTGTTGTCCGACGGCTTGAACTCGATTCCCTCGACCTCGCGGCCGATCCAGAAGGCCTCGAACTCGGCAAGCGCGTCGATGACGGTCTTGCCGGAAATATCCATCTGGTAGAGAGCCTGGACGGCAGCGAGGCGAGCGGCCGAGCGCTCTGCTGGCTTCGTCATGATCAGGCCTCCAGTTTCTGTTTGATGCGCAGGACGGCGAGCGCCGCTTCCACCGCGCCCCCGCCTTTGTTCAATTCATTCACGCTCGCACGGGTCCAGGCCTGCTGATCATTTTCCACGGTCAGGATGCCGTTGGCGAGCGGAATGCGGCGCTCGACCGACATATCCATGAGGGCACGGGCGCTCTCGCCGGCGACGATGTCGTAGTGGCCGGTCTCGCCACGGATCACGCAGCCGAGGGCCACGACGGCGTCATACGGCTTACCCGCCTTCTCGGCGGCATCGAGCGCGATGGCGATCGTGGCCGGGATCTCGAGCGCGCCATCCAGCGTCAACACGTCCATGGTCGCTTGCGCGGCCTCGACAGCCCCTTGCGCGCCGCGCAGAAGCTCATCGGCGATTTCGTCGTAGAAGCGTGCTTCGACGACCAGGATGCGGGCACCGGGAACTGGCGGGCGTGGGCTTTTCGGCTTGTCGGAATGGGCGACCATGAGAAATCCGTTCAGAACTCTGACAGCCCCTCTGTCTCATCCTGAGGAGCCTGCGGAGCAGGCGTCTCGAAGGAGGTTCCAGAGAGAACTGGAAACGCCCTGACCCTTCGAGACGGCCTGCCGGCCTCCTCAGGATGAGGGCTGCGTATGGAATACGGGAAATGCTGGGTGTTCCCCTACCCCGCCCGGCGCGCATCCGCAAGCCGCGCCGCGTAGCGGGCCATGAGGTCGACCTCCAGGTTGAGCTTGTCACCCACCTGCCGGTCGCCCCAGGTGGTGACGGCGAGCGTATGCGGTATGATGAGCACGGAGAACATGTCGTCGTTGACGGAGTTCACCGTCAGCGACGTGCCGTCGAGGCACACCGAGCCCTTCTCGGCGATGAACGGGGCGAGGGCCGGCGGCGCCTTGATGGTGAAGCGGGCCGTCGGCCCCCAGGGATTGTCCCCGGCGGTGATCGCCTCCTTGGCCACGATGGTGGCGACGCCGTCCACGTGCCCGGTCACGATGTGGCCGCCGAGTTCGTCGCCTATCTTCAGGGAGCGCTCCAGGTTGACCTTCGTACCTGCCTGCCACTCGCCCACCGTGGTACGCTCCAGGGTCTCGGCCGCGGCATCAACGTCGAACCAGCTGCCGCCCTTCCGCTCCCCGAAGGCCACGACCGTCAGGCACGGACCGCCACAGGCGATGGAGGCGCCGAGCACGATCGTTGCGGGATTATAGGACGAATGGACCCGCAGGCGCTTCAGGGTCCCTTGAGCCCCTTCCACCGCGGCGATTTCACCGAGATCAGTGACGATACCCGTAAACATCAGGGCCTCTCCCAGAACATGAATAGATCCGGGCCGATCTGCTCTTCGGCCCATAATGCGAGATGCTCCATCCGGTCTTGCAGCTGCAGGCCGAGGGCCGGAACGTCGCCCAGACCCCGCGCGGAGCGGCCGGTGATCAGGACCAGATCATCGATGAGATCGGCACCAGCAAGCGCATCCGCCAGTTCCGGACCGCCCTCGCAGAACACCTGCGTGAGGCCACGCATGCCGAGAAGTTGCAGGGCCTCGGGCAGGAAAACGCGACCGCCGCCATCACTTGAGACCCGAAGAACCTCGACGCCCTGCGCCGTGAGCGCCCTCTCAGTTTCGACAGAAGCCTCGACCGTCGTCAGGATCCAGGTCGGAATCTCCCGCGCGCCGGTCGCGACCCGCGCGGTCGGGGGCGTCTTCAGCTGAGAATCGATAATGATGCGGACCGGCGAGCGATTCTCCAATCCGGGAAGGCGCACATTCAGCAGCGGATCGTCCGTCAATACAGTCCCGACCCCAACCATGATCGCGTCCCCATGGGCGCGCATCAGATGCACCTTGCCGTTGGCGATCTCGCCGGTGAGCATCAGGCGCGGGCCATCGCGCGATCCCGCAAAGCCTTCCGTGCTGCGGGCGAGCTTCACGGTCACGGCGGGCCGCCCTTTCGTGACGCGGGTGATGTGGCCGCGATGAAGCCTCGCGCCTTCCTCGGCCAGACACCCGACATTCATCGGAATGCCCGCAAGGCTGAAACGCTCCAGGCCCTGGCCGGCGGCGTGCGGACTCGGATCGGCGACGCTGACCACGAGGCGCCCGATGCCGGCCGCCACGATGAGGTCCGTGCAGGAGGAGCCATGGGTGTGGCTGCTGCGGGTGGCGCAGGGCTCGAGGGTCACGTAAAGCGTCGCTCCGCGAGCGCGCTTCCCGGCCGCCTCCAGGGCAATGCGTTCGGCGTGAGGGCGGCCACCGGCCTGAGTGATCCCCTGCGCGACGATGACAGGCGCCTCGCCGCTCTCGTCGACCAGCACGGCCCCGACGGACGGGTTGGGCCAGGTCAGGCCGAGATGGCGGGATCCGAGCGCGATCGCGAGGCGCATGAAGCGCTCGTCGCGGCTGATGCGGTCAGGCGGCAGGCTCCTGGCACCAGGATCGCTCATGGCTCGCTCGGGGCGCGCTTTTTCTTCGGCGGAGGAGGCAGGTCATCCACGGTCTCGCCCTCGGCCAGTTTGCCAAGAATCTCCTCGAAGTCCCTGGCTTCACGGAAGTTCTTGTACACGGAGGCGAAGCGCACATAGGCCACGTCGTCGAGGCCTTTCAGCCCCTCCATGACGAGTTCGCCCACCTGCTCGCTCGACACCTCGCCGTCGCTCATGCTCTCGAGCTGGCGCACGATGCCGTTGATCATGCGCTCGACGCGCTCCGGCTCCACCGGCCGCTTGCGCAGGGCCACGTCCACCGACTGCTGTAGCTTGTCCCGGTCGAAGGGAACGCGCCGGCCGGAGCGCTTCACCACCGTCAGCTCGCGCAGCTGCACCCGCTCGAAGGTTGTAAAGCGGCCGCCGCAATCCGGGCAGATGCGGCGACGGCGAATGGACGAGGAATCGTCCGTGGGGCGGGAATCCTTCACCTGGGTGTCCAGGCCCCCGCAATAAGGGCAGCGCATGGGTCGGCTTCAACCTCAGGCGTAGATCGGGAAGCGGCGGGTGAGCTCGTGAACGCGAGCCTTCACCGATTCCTCGACCGAGGCATTGGCCTCGTCCCCGTGCTTCGCGAGGCCATCCAGGGTCTCGACGATCAGCTCGCCCACCTTCCTGAACTCGGCCACGCCGAATCCGCGCGAGGTGGCGGCCGGCGTCCCAAGACGAACGCCGGAGGTGACCATCGGCTTCTCGGGATCGAAGGGCACGCCGTTCTTGTTGCAGGTGATGTGCGCGCGGCCTAAGGCCGCTTCGGCCGCCTTCCCGGTGAGCTTCTTCGGGCGAAGATCGACCAGCATCAGGTGGTTGTCCGTGCCGCCGGCCACGATGGCATAGCCGTTGGCGAGCATCGTGTCGGCCAGCACCTTGGCGTTCTCGACCACGGAACGGGCATAGAGCTTGAACTCGGGGCGCAGGGCTTCGCCGAACGCCACGGCTTTCGCGGCGATCACGTGCATGAGCGGGCCGCCCTGGAGGCCAGGGAAGATGGCCGAGTTGATCTTCTTGGCGAGATCTTCCTCGTTGGTGAGGATCATGCCGCCACGCGGGCCACGCAGGGTCTTGTGGGTGGTGGTGGTCACCACATGGGCGTGCGGGAACGGCGACGGATGGGCGCCGCCCGCCACGAGACCAGCGAAATGCGCGATGTCCACCATGAAGAAGGCCCCGACCTCGTCGGCGATCTCGCGGAATCGAGCGAAGTCCCAGAACCGGGAATAGGCCGACCCGCCGGCGACGATTACCTTCGGCTTGTGCTCGCGGGCCAGCTGCGCGACCTCGTCCATGTCGATGATCTGGTCGCTCTCGCGGACCTTGTAGCTCACCACGTTGAACCACTTGCCGGACATGTTCACCGGAGAGCCGTGGGTCAGGTGACCGCCGCAGGCGAGGTCGAGACCCATGAAGGTGTCGCGCGGCTTCATGAGCGCCATGAACACCGCCTGGTTGGCCTGAGAGCCGGAATTGGGCTGGACGTTGGCATACTTGCAGTCGAACAGGCGCTTGGCGCGCTCGATGGCGAGCTCCTCGGCCATGTCCACGAACTGGCAGCCGCCATAGTAGCGGCGGCCCGGATAGCCCTCCGCATACTTGTTGGTCATCACGGAGCCTTGAGCCTCAAGGACGGCGCGCGAGACGATGTTCTCGGAGGCGATCAGCTCGATCTCGTCGCGCTGGCGGCCGAGCTCCAGTCCGATGGCGCGCGCGATCTCGGGATCGCTGTCGGCGAGGCTTGCTGAAAAGAAGCTGTTTGAGAGATGGCTGTGTGCCGCTTCACTCGCGCTCATGGATTCACCCTCGCCTTCCTGGGAGCCTTAGCCGAAACGGCCGCTCGATCTGCACATGCCGTGGCCTTTACCATGGCGGGCTTCGCCGCGCCAACTGCTCCGGAGACATGCCCACCCGGCTTATGAAATGCAACAGCCCGCCGAAGGGCGGGCTGTCAAAGCTTTCTGAGAGAAGAACCTCAGTTCTGTAGGAACATCTCCTGGTCCGGCTCGGTCGGCACCCGGCTGGCGACCGGGATGGCGTTCCCGAGGCCGTCCTTGTTGTAGATGTCGTCGCGGAACTGCACGAGGCCGTCCGGGGTCGCCCAGGCAGTGACATAGATCCAGTGGATCGGAACGGGCTGCGCCAGGCGGGCATCGATGCGCTCACCCGACTTGAACGTGGCGTCGATCTGCTCGCGGCTCCAGCCGGAGGTGTCCTTCAGGAGCCACTCGATGTAGTCGCGCACGTTCTGGATGCGGATGCATCCCGAGGAGACGAAGCGGAAATCGTCGCCGAAGATGCCCTTGGAGGGCGTGTCGTGCATGTAGACCCCGTGCTGGTTCGGGATGTTGATGCGCACGAAACCCATCGAGTTCAGGTCGCCGCCCGGATCCTGACGGAAGCGGTAGCGGGTCGCCTCGTCCGAGAACCAGTTGATTTGGCTCGAGGGAACCTCCTGGCCGGCCGCATTGAAGATGCGGATCTTGTTCTCGGTCAGGTAGTTCGGCTCCTTCTGCATCTTCGGAATGAGGTCCTTTTTGACCACCGAGGCAGGAGCCGTCCAGAACGGGTTGAAGTTGACCTCGACCACCTTGGAATTCAGCAGGGGCGACTGACGGTCGATCTTGCCGACGCCGGCCGCGTGCCGGGAATGGACGACGCCGCCTTCCACCGCCTCGACGAGAGCGGCCGGGATGTTGGCGACCGCATAGCGGCCGGGCAGCCCGGAGCCGACGAGGCTGCGCAGGCGGGCGACGTTGATCTCAAGCTGACGGATGCGCAGCTCGACCGGGACGTTCATGGCGACCACGGTCGGGCCCGTCATGGTGCCCGTAGAGCTGATGCCGTGGCGGGCCTGGAAGCGGCGGACGGCCGCCTCGACGTAAGAATCATAGATCGGCGACTCGCCGGCTGCCTGATCGAGGTCGCCCGTGATGATGAGGCGCTGGCGCAGAGCCATGACAGCAGGGCTCTTGGAGCCGACGCGCAGACCTTGGACGCCCTGCACGGGCTGCCAGCCGCCGCGGGCCGCGATGTTGCGGTAGTATTCGATCATCTGCTCGGTGGCCGCGAGAGACTCGGCCGAGAGCATGGGAGTCGAGGTCCGCTGGACGCGGGTGCGGGAGACCGCCTCGTAATTCTGCGACCACTCGGCCTGGGTCTGGGCAAACTGCTGGGCCATGGCCCCAGTGGCCGGCGTGAAGATCAGGGCGAGCGATCCAGTCAGAAGGGTACGGCGAGACAACATGAGCGCAGGCTCTTCCCGGTTAGAAGTGGTCATGGCGGGAGCGGCGGACAGCTGCCCGGCCCCTTCCCTCTCCTGGCGATAAGTGCCGGGATAGGATTAAAGAACGGTATCGAAAACGAGGAACATCGGGGCCGTTTTATGGCAAAGCGGCCCATGGAGCGCTCCTCGCACCCCGGAACCGCCCTTGAGCGCTATGTAACTTTGAACTGTTGTGTTGAGGATACACTTCTGCGTGAGGAGCTTGGCCGTCTGGCCCGTTGCGGCTCCCGTCAGTGACCTTCGCGGGCTGCGAGCCAGGAAATGGCCAGATAGACGGCCATCAACGTCAGGAAGAATGCCACGGTCGTCACCCCGCTGGAGAGGATCCCCGGGAAGAAGGCTGCCAGGATCAGGTGGCTCATGATGGCCAGAAGCCACATGATTCCCCCCCAGGTGCTCGCCATCCAGAGGCCTACGGCGGCGATCAGGTCGATGAGGGCGAAGTAGATGATGGTGGCCTGATAGCCCGTGGAGCGGGCTTCGAACTGGCCGACCGGAGTCCAGACGCCCAGAATCACGGCCCAGGCGCTGAGGCCCTTCATGATCCAGAGCACCGCCAGGATGCGCATGAAGCAGGTGAGCACGAAGCTCCAGCGCAGAAATCCCTGAGGCGCGGGGCGCTCCTCGATCCGGTCGGACAAGTACTCCCGTGCCGCGTGGGCGGACGAAGGGCTGCCTCTGTGGGGCATCAGGCGGTCTCCAGCTCGTGCGGCCCGAGGCCTGAAAAGTGATGCTCGATGACGGCTCTGTCCACCTGGTCGAGGGAGGCCGGCTGCCAGCGGGGCTGGTTGTCCTTGTCGATGAGGACCGCCCGGACGCCCTCGTAGAAATCGTGGCCGTCGCCGATGCGGGACACGATCCGGAACTCGACCTTCATGGCCTCCTCGAAATCGAGGGAGGCGCCCCGGCGCACCTGCTCGAAGGCCAGGGTCATGCTGGTCGGCGACTTGGTGCGCATGCCGACGACGGTCTTGGCCGCAAACTCGGAACCCTTGGCGGCAGCCTCGTCGAGGCGCTGCAGGACAGCGGCTACGCTCTCGGCCGAGAAGCAGGAATCGATTACGGCCCGATGGGCCTCCAGCGGCGCGGGGCCGGGATCGGCAGCGGCTCGGGCAAGAGCCTCCTCCACCGGCGCGCCGGCAATCAGCGCATCGCGCAAGGCGGGGATGTCGGCACTCGCCGCCGAGTGCGTCGCCAGCCCCAGCATGACCGCATCCGCCCGCTTCACCCGCTCGCCGGTGAGCGCGAGATACATGCCGGTCTCGCCCGGCAGCCGCGGCAGGGCATAGGTACCGCCCACATCCGGGAAGAAGCCGATGCCCACCTCGGGCATGGCGAAAAGGTAGCGCTCGCCCGCCACCCGATGCGAGCCGTGCAGGGACACGCCGACCCCGCCGCCCATGACGATGCCGTCGATGAGGGCGATATAGGGCTTGGGATAGCGCTTGATGCGGATGTTGAGCTGGTATTCCTCGCGCCAGAAGGCCAGCGCCTCATCGCGCTTGCCGGCCTTCAGGTCCTCGGTGAGCTGCCGGATGTCCCCTCCGGCGCAGAAGGCCTTCTCGCCGGCTCCCTGGACGACAACCCGGGTGACGGATGGGTCCCGCTCCCAGGCGTCCAGAGCCCGGCGCATCTCGCGCACCATGGCGAGGTTGAGGGCATTGAGCGCCTTGGGACGGTTGAGCGTGATGAGCCCGGCCTTACCCTGCTTCTCGCAGACGACTTCGACGCTCTCGTCCATGGACCACTCCTTCATCTCGCTGCGGCTTAAAACAAGGCCGGGACCGGCCGTCAATGCGCTCGTGCCAATCGCGGCCTTCGGCCACCGGGGATGACAGACCGGCGCAGCCGTCAACGCATGGCTGGGTTGAGGGCGATTTCACATGGATCGGGCCATTCTGCGACCTCGAACCCTTTTTTAGAGCGATTTAAATGTGCTAACCCTCAGATAAGCCGCCGGCGCAGCGATGCCGGCCCTGGAATGAGGATCATGTCGAAGCTGTCGCCGTTCCGCCGCCCCTCCCCGGGGGAAGCCCTTTCGTCCTCGCTGAACCTGTCCCACCGCCCGCGCCGCAACCGCAAGGCCGAGTGGTCAAGGCGGCTGGTGCGCGAGAACGTACTCACAGCAAACGACCTGATCTGGCCGATCTTCATCGTCGAGGGCGCGAGCGGCCGCACACCCGTCGCCTCCATGCCGGGCGTCGAGCGGCTCACCATCACTGAAGCCGTACGCGAGGCCGAGCGGGCGGCATCGCTCGACATTCCGGCCATCGCGCTCTTTCCCTATACCGATCCGGCACTCCGCGATCCGACCGGATCCGAGTCGCTGAACAGCCGTAATCTCGTCTGCCGCGCCGCGCGCGAGATCAAGAAGGCGGTGCCGAATATCGGCATCATCTGCGACGTCGCCCTCGACCCCTATACCAGCCACGGCCATGACGGCGTGATGGACGGCGAGCGCATCCTCAACGACGAGACGGTCGCCCTGCTGGTGCGCCAAGCCCTGCTCCAGGCCGAGGCCGGAGCCGACATCATCGCGCCCTCGGACATGATGGACGGCCGTGTCGCGGCGATCCGCGAAGGTCTTGATGGGGCCGGGTTTCAGGACGTGCAGATCATGGCTTATGCGGCGAAATATGCCTCGGCCTTCTACGGTCCGTTCCGTGATGCCATCGGCACCAGCGCCTGTCTCGTGGGCGACAAGCGCACCTACCAGATGGATCCGGCGAATTCCGACGAAGCCATGCGGGAGGTGGCCCTCGACCTCGAGGAAGGCGCCGACATGATCATGGTGAAGCCCGGCATGCCCTATCTCGACATCGTGCGCCGGGCGAAGGACACCTTCGCGGTTCCAACCTTCGCCTATCAGGTCTCCGGCGAATATGCCATGATCCAGGCCGCAGCCGCCAATGGCTGGATCGACGGGGAGCGGGCAATGATGGAAAGCCTTCTGGCCTTCAAGCGTGCAGGCGCGGACGGCATCCTCACTTACTTTGCCCCCCAGGTCGCCGAGAAGCTGAAGAACCAAGGCTGATACCCAGCAACAGCTCAGGCCCGCACGTGTCAGGCTCAAGGTCTCGTAGCGTTTGGCGCTGGGCCGCCTGCCTGCTGGGTCTGAGCCTTTTGGCAGCCTGCTCCCTCACCATCGATGCCGAGCAGGCGCGGGTCTGCCGCTCTGCGCTCCCCGCCCTCAATTCCGGTGCGGTGGTCACGGTCGAGCGGGTACGCGTGGGGCCGGTCGCGCGGAGCCTGCGGATCGACTACATCGCCCAATATCCCGACCGCCCGATCTTGGAACGGTTCGCCATCTGCCAGTTCGCCGCGGAGGGGCTGTCGCCCAACAAGGCGGAGTTGACCGGCCTTGGCACGGAGGAAGGTCCGCTGTCCGGCGCCAGCCTTTACATGCTCAAGCGCTATTATCTCGACACCCCGGAAGGCGCGGCCGGCGATCCCGGCAGCCGCCCCGATGCGGATGTGGCCGAGATCCCGTTAGATGTGGCCTATTGGCTGCAGCAGATCCTCGTGAGCCTGCCGCGAACCGCCATCTATGCCCTGCTTTCGGTTTCCTTCGCGCTGGTCTTCGGCCTGAGCGGCCGAATCAATCTCGCCTTCGGCGAACTCGCCGCCATCGGCTCGGCGGCAACCATTGCGGGCGCCTCGATCGTGCTGGCCTCGGGCACAAGCGCACCCGTGCTCGGGCTTGCGGCAGGCCTCGCCGCCTCGCTTTTCGCGGGCGCGATCCACAGCGCGGTCGGGGGGCACTTCACCATTGGCCGCATCACCGCCGAGAGTCCCCAGCCAAGCCTCATCGCGACTGTCGGCCTCTCGCTGTTCCTCATGGAGTACCTGCGGCTCGTGCAAAGCCCCCTGACCGTGTGGCTGCCGCCGATCTGGTCCGAGGCCTGGCCTCTCGCCCGTGCACAGGATTTTCTCGTCAGCCTGACGCCGATCACGGCGATCACCAGCGGTATCGGCCTGATCGCGGCTCTTGGGCTCCTGTGGCTTGTTCAGGCCACCGCCTTCGGACGGGCTTGGCGGGCTTATGCGGACGATGCGAAAGCGGCCGAGCTCATGGGCGTCAACGGCCCGCGCCTGCTCATCCAGACCCTAGCGCTGGCTGGCGCCATGGCGGGACTCTCGGGGATGCTGATTGTCGCGCAATATGGTGGCCTCGGCTTCGCGGGAGGCTTCCAATACGGGCTCAAGGCGCTGATCGCCGCCATCATCGGCGGGATTGGCTCCATCCCCGGCGCGATGTTAGGAGGTTTCGCCGTGGGCTTGTTCGAGACCCTGTGGTCGGCGTACCTGCCCATCGAGGTCCGCGACATGGCGCTTTATGCGGCGCTCGTCGTGTTCCTGATCTTCCGGCCCGGCGGCCTGCTGGGTTTCCAAGATCCGACACCAAGACCCGTCTAGCGCATCGTGCGGAAAAGTGGACCCGGTTTTCCGCTCAAACGATGCGCCAGACAAAGAAGAGCGACATCGGATCAATCCCAAAAGTGGTTCCCACTTTTGGGGCCGATGCTCCGAGGGCTATAATACGATTCCGGAGGATACCGTGGCCGATTACGCCATCACCATCGACGATGTAACCCGTGCCGCGGAGACGATCCGGGGCCAGGTGCTGCGGACGCCGCTCGTTCCCGCCCCTCGCCTGTCGCAGCTCACCGGCGCCACAGTCTGCGTGAAGCACGAGAACATGCAGCCGACAGGCTCTTTCAAAGAGCGTGGCGCGGTGACGAAGCTGGAAAGCCTGACATCCGACGAGCGCACCCGCGGTGTCATCGCCATGTCGGCCGGCAACCACGCCCAGGCCGTGGCCTACCACGCCCGGCGCCTCGGCATTCCGGCCACCATCGTCATGCCGGAGGGCACGCCCCTGGTGAAGGCGGAGAACACGCGCTCCTACGGGGCCAAGGTGATCCTCTTCGGCGAGACGCTGTATGAAGCCGCCGCCCGCGCCCGCGAGATCGCCGAGGCCGAGAGCCTCGTCTTCGTGCACCCTTATGACGACCCAAAGGTCATGGCCGGACAGGGCACCATCGGGCTGGAGATGCTGGCGGATGCGCCGGATCTTGACCAGATCATCGTGCCTATCGGCGGCGGCGGGCTCATCTCCGGCATCACGGTCGCCGTGAAGGCGCTCAAACCCTCCATCGAGATCATCGGCGTGGAGGCTGCCCTCTACCCGTCCTTCCGCAACGCCATTCTGGGCCAGAACCAGCCCATCGGCGGCGCGACGTTGGCCGAAGGCATTGCGGTCAAGACCGTCGGGCAGCTGCCGCTGCCCATCGTGCGCGATCTCGTGTCCGACATCATCGCCGTCGAGGAGCCGCTGATCGAGCGCGCGGTCAACGCCTATGCCACCCTGCAGCGGACCATGGCGGAAGGCGCGGGCGCGGCGGGCCTCGCGGCCATGATGGCGCAGCCCGAACGATTCGAGGGCAAGCGCGTCGGCCTCGTGCTCTGCGGCGGCAACATCGACGCCCGGATCCTTGCCTCCGTGATGGTGCGCGAGCTGGAACGCGACGACCGCATCACCTCGTTCCGCATCACGTCCAATGACAGGCCCGGCCTTCTCGGGCGCGTGGCGAGCCTTCTGGGTCAGCTCGGGGCCAACATCCTGGAGGTATCGCACGGCCGTCTGTTCCTCGACGTTCCGGCCAAGGGCGTTTCCATCGACATCACTATCGAAACGCGCGACAGACAACATACATTGGAGGTGTTCGAGGCTCTGGCGGCCGAGGGACTCGCTCCGCAGCGGATCGTGTCCCGCAGCCTGCCCGAGACCGCCTTCTGAGGAGAGACCCATGGTCAACCGCCCCTACCCGCCGACCCTGAACTATCCGTCCTACGAGGTCGACCGGGTGACGGAAGGCGTCATCAGCCGCCGCTTCTGGGCTTACCTGATCGACTTGGTCGTGATTGCCCTATGGGTCGTGCTGATCTCCATCGGAATCTTCTTCCTCGGGATCATCACGCTCGGCCTCGGCTGGGGGCTGTTCTTCGCGCTTCCGCTCACGGCGCTGATCTTCATCGTCTACAACGCGGTGACCATCGGCGGCGCGTCCCAGGCGACGGTCGGCATGCGCTACATGGGCCTGCGCGTCATCGATCCGCGTACCGGCCGGGGCGCCTCCCCGCTGGCGGCCGCCGTGCACGCGCTGTTCTTCTACGTGGCGATCTCGACCTTCCTGCTCTGGGCCTGCGACGTGTTCGTGGGCTTCGTCCGTGACGATCGGCGATTCATCCGGGATCTGCTCACGGGGATGATGGTGGTGCGGGCCTGAAACCAATGGGTGAAGTGCAGCCTTTAAGATAAGCCTCATCCTGAGGAGGTGCGTAAGCACCGTCTCGAAGGACGAGGGCGCCTCCAGAGGCCACGGGAGCCTCCTTCGAGACGCCGCTTTCAGCGGCTCCTCAGGATGAGGCCGGGAATTGTGGAGGGATATTTCGGGGCACAGAACACGCCCCTGTGACTACCGATCTCTTTTCCTGGACGTACGGGACACCAATGTTATCCTTCGAGCGTTGACGAAGCGCTCAAGGTTTCTCCACAAGGCTTTCCCGATTGACGAGCCAGCCCCGCGACGCCCCGCAGTTCTACCTCACCTCCCCGTCCGCATGCCCCTACCTGCCGGGCAAGGAGGAGCGAAAAGTCTTCACGCATATCGTGGGACGGCGCGGGCGGGAGCTGAACGAGATCCTCACGCAGGGCGGTTTCCGGCGGTCGCAGACCATCGCCTACCGGCCCGCCTGCGATGCGTGCCGGGCCTGCGTGTCGGTGCGGGTTCTCGTGGATGAGTTCGAGCCCTCGGGCAATCTCAAGCGCGTCCTGAAGGACAATGCCGATCTCATCGGCAACGCCCTGCCCAACCGTCCCTCCTCAGAGCAGTATTCCCTGTTCCGCCGCTACGTGGACACGCGCCACGCGGATGGCGGCATGGCCGACATGACGGTGCTCGACTATTCCATGATGGTCGAGGACAGCCATGTGGACACGAAGCTCATCGAGTACCGCCGGCGCGGCATCGACAGCGGCATCACCGGCAAGGGCTCGGGCGATCTCATCGCCGTCTGCCTCACCGACGAGATGAGCGACGGCCTTTCCATGGTCTATTCGTTCTACGAGCCGGACCTGCACGACCGCAGCCTCGGTACCTTCATGATCCTCGACCACATCCGCCGCGCCAGGGCGATGGGCCTGCCGTATCTTTACCTCGGCTACTGGGTCGAGGGTTCGAAGAAGATGGGCTACAAGGCCCGTTTCAAGCCGCAGGAGCGGCTGCTGGCGCAAGGCTGGGCACGGGTGGAATGATTTTTACGCACGTCATGGCCGGGCAGGCCCGGTCATGACGTGGTGAGTTATGAGAACGATCCCGGATCGGCTCGCGCCGCCCGGGATGACTGTTGATCAGCCTTACTCCCCAAACCTGTTCGACTTAGGGAAACCCTTGGGCGGCAGGCGGCCGGCCTCGGTGCGGTCTCCCATCCAGTCGCGCAGGTCTTCCTTGGCGACCGTCCAGGTGCGGCCCGAGGTGTCCTTCCAGGTCAGTCCTTCCTTCAGCTTGAAGACCTTGGCGTCGGAGACGCCGCCGTCCTTGTAGCGCTGGAGGCGAACGCCCTTGCCGCGGGTCATCTCCGGCACCTGCTTCGACGGGAAGATCAGCAGCTTGCGGTTCTCGCCGATGATCGCGACGTGATCGCCCTCGGCCTCGGTGCAGACCGCCATCTTGGCCGGCGCGTCGAGATTGAGGATCTGCTTACCCTTGCGGGTGTTCGCAGTGATCTCCTCCGTCGGCACGATGAAGCCGCGTCCATCGGTGCCCACGACGAGCAGCTTCGAGCTGGCCCGGTACGGGAAGGCCGCGATGAAATCCGCGCCCTCCTCGAGGTCCACCATCAGGCGGATCGGATCGCCGAAGCCGCGGCCGCCGGGGAGCTTAGAGGCATCCAGCGTGAAGAAGCGGCCATTGTCCGCCACCACGACGATCTTGGACGTGGTCTCGGCGAAGAACGCGACTTTCAGCGCATCGTCGCCCTTGAACTGCACGCCGGAGAGATCCGCCTGGTGGCCCTTCATGGCGCGGATCCAGCCCTTTTCGGACACGATGACCGTGATCGGCTCGCGCTCGATCATGGCCTCCGCGAAGTCGATGTCGGAGGTGTCCGGCGCCTGATCGAAGGTGGTGCGGCGCTTGCCCAGAGCGGTGTCGGGGCCGAAGGTCTTGCGGACCTCCTTGATCTCGGCGGAGATTGTCTTCCACTGCACCTTCTCGGAGTCCAGAAGCTCCTCGATCTTCGCTTTCTCGTCCTGCAGGTTCTTCTGCTCGCGCTTGAGCTCCATCTCCTCGAGCTTGCGCAACGAACGCAGGCGCGTGTCGAGGATGGCGTTGGCCTGGACCTCGGTGAGCTGGAAAACGCGCATCAGCTCCTGCTTCGGCTCGTCCTCCTCGCGGATGATTTTGATCACCCGGTCGAGGTCGAGATAGACGATGAGCAGGCCCCCTAAGATCTCCAGGCGCCGGTCGATGGCGGCGAGCCGGAACCGGGAGCGGCGGATCAGCACCTCGCGGCGATGGTCGAGCCATTCGCGCAGGCACTCGGCGAGGCTCAGGACCTTCGGCACCTTGCCGCCGGCGAGTACGTTCACGTTCATCGGAACTCGGCTCTCGAGCTCGGTGAGCTTGAACAGCGATTCCATGAGGATGATCGGATCGACCGTCTTGGCGCGGGGCTCGAGCACCACGCGGATATCCTCGGCCGATTCATCGCGCACGTCGGCCAGCAGCGGCAGCTTCTTTTCCTGCAGCAGCTCGGCGATCTTCTCGATCAGGCGCGACTTCGGCACGGCATACGGAATTTCGGTGACGACGATCTGCCAGTTGCCGCGACCGAGATCCTCCTTCGCCCAGCGTGCGCGCACGCGGAACGAGCCGCGGCCGGTGCTGTAGGTCTCCGCCATGGCGGCCGGCGTGTCGACGATGATGCCGCCGGTCGGAAGGTCCGGACCCTGCACGAACTGCATCAGCTGCTCGGTGCCGGCATTGGGCTTCGCGATCAGGTGCAGGGCCGCGTCGCAGAGTTCGGCGGCGTTGTGCGGCGGGATCGAGGTCGCCATGCCGACCGCGATGCCCTGCGAGCCGTTGGCCAGCAGGTTCGGGAAGGCGGCCGGCAGCACCACCGGCTCCTCGTTGGCCTGGTCGTAGGTCTCGCGGAAATCGACCGAGTCCTCGTCGATTCCTTCCAGCAGCAGGCGCGCCACTTCGGTCATGCGCGCCTCGGTGTAGCGCATAGCGGCGGCGCCATCACCGTCGATGTTGCCGAAATTGCCCTGCCCGTCCGCCAGCGGATAGCGCTGGGCGAAGTCCTGCGCCATGCGCACCAGGGCCTCGTAGATCGACTGGTCGCCGTGCGGGTGGAACTGACCCATCACGTCGCCGACGATGCGGGCGCATTTCTTCGGCGCCGCCTTCGGGTCAAGCCGCAGGAGCCGCATGGCGTGCAGGATCCGCCGGTGGACGGGTTTGAGCCCGTCGCGCGCATCCGGGAGCGCCCGGTGCATGATGGTCGAGAGCGCGTAGGCGAGATAGCGCTCCTCCAGGGCGTCCTTGAGATTGATGTTCTCGATCTCGCCCCCTGACGGCGGATTGACCGGCTTACCCATAACTCGAAATCCTCAACTGCGAATCGCTTCTTATCATCTGAAAAGAGAACATAACAGAAACAAACTTCATTCGTCCCCAGCCGTGGCCAGTGCGACGAAACGCGCCCGCTCCTCCGGCGCCCGCTGCCCCTGGGGGCCGAAGACGTTCTGATGCAGGAAGAAGTCGGTGAGCGCAAATCCCTCACGGATGTCCTCCTCCCGCGGCCGGTTGGCTCTGGTCTGGCCGATCAGGAACCCGGGCAGCTTGAGCAGGCGGTCCTTGTAGGGCGCTCCGGCCTCGGCCGAGACTGCCCGCCCGCTCCGGGGCGACACATAGGTCAGGTCCCGCTCGGTGCCGGTAGCGGCGCAGCTTGTGAGGTCTAGCCCGAAGCCGAGCTCGGTCAGCATGGCGAGCTCGAAGCGCACGAACAGCGGCGGTGCGAGATCGGGGTCGTCCAGGTGGTCGACCAGGACGGTGAGCGTCTCGTAGAGGGCGAAATGCGGGTCCCGCTCCGGAAAGTAGCGCAGAAGATGAGCGAGCGTCGCCAAACCGTACAACGCCATGGAGGAGCCCATTAGGCGCGCGGCGCGCAGGTTCAGCCCTTCGACCTGGTAGGT
Organism: Microvirga lupini; assembly: GCF_014191055.1. GTDB lineage: Bacteria > Pseudomonadota > Alphaproteobacteria > Rhizobiales > Beijerinckiaceae > Microvirga > Microvirga lupini_A. The sequence continues at coordinate 639,890 of NZ_JACHWB010000003.1, read as the reverse complement.
GCCCAGATGCTCGTCGAGCCGTGCCCGCCAGGTCGCCTGCACGGTGTTGCCGGGCTGGAGCACCGCCTGAAGGGTCTTGGATCGCCCGCCATGGACAAGCCCCATGTGTCGGCCGTGCTCACGCGTCATCAACTCGAGAATGACGCTGGCCTCCCCGTGCTTGCGGACGCCGAGAACGACGCCTTCGTCAGTCCAGTGCATCAGTCCCGGTAGCCTTCAAAAAGGGATGCCCGAGCTCCTGATGTAGGCATTCAGGGGGCATTCATCCATATTCTCCAACGTTATGGGGCAACTTCTAATATTCTGTTGCAAAAGCCGAAATCCGCTCCGGGGGAACCAAACAGCCCCCCTCACATTGTCGAACACCTTAGTGTGTCTAGTGATGAATTGAGGACCATGAAGCTTTCCAGCCTGTTTCTTGCGAGCACCGCCCTTCCCCTGATGTTGCTGCCAGTCAGCGTATCGGCCCTCCAGCCGGAAGCCGTGACACCTCTCGTCCTGGCCCAAGCCGGACCGAGCGCCGATGAGGAGCTGCCGCCCGGCGCCCGCCCGAGACGGCAGGGCCAGCAGGACGGAGACCAGCCGCGTGGCGGACGCCAGGGCCAGGAGCGCCGGCAGGACGCGCAGGAGCGCAGGCAGGGCGGCCAGGATGCCGGAGGCCCCGGAGCCTCCGAGGAGCGGGGGCAGCGCCCACCCCGCGGCGCCGGCCCGGCGGAACGCGGCGGTCCTGAGGGGCCACGCGGATCCCGCGCGACTGAATCCGATGAGGCTCCGCCGCCACGTCGCGGCGCGGCGCAGCCTGGCGAGCGGCCCACGCCGCCTTCCGGCACGACACCGGCCACGCCTGCGCGCCCCGCGCAGGCTCCTGCAGAACGCGCGCAGCCTTCCGCCGAGACACCTGAGCGTCCTGCCCGACCGGCCGCCCAGGAGCGCGAGCGGAACCGTGATCGTCCCGCCGCCGAACGCCCTGGACAGCAGTCACCTGCTGCCGGAACCCCGCCGAGAGCACCGGCTCCGGCGGCGCAGCCGGCCACACCTCCGGCCCCGGCCCAGCAGCGGCCTGCGGCGGGTGCGCCTCGTCCGACCGATGCGGAGCGGCCCACCCGCCAGGGTGACACCGAGCGACCAGACCGTGATCGCCAGCGCGCCCGCGATCAGCGTCCCGGGCAGGACGCGCCCACCACGACCACAGCCCCGGCGGCTCCCGCGCCTTCCGCGCCGACCGCTGCTCCGACGCCGGCACCGACTGCTCCGGCAACGCGGGCCCAGCCTACGGCACCAGTCCCGGCCCAGACGGAACCTCGGCAGGCAGCCCCCGCCACGGCCCAGCCGCTGGATGCGTCCCGCGTTCGAATCGAGGATCTTCGTCGCGAGCGTCGGGAGCGCCGTGAAGGCGATCGGGTGATCATTGAGGAGCCCGGCAACCGCACGATCATCCGTGAGGGCAACAACGTCATCATCCGCAGTGACGAAACCGAGCGCTTCCGCCGGACCTATCGCGACGCCGACGTCCGCGTGGAGCGGCGCGGTGGAAACGAAGAGGTCACGATCGTGCGCCGTCCTGACGGCTCCGAGATCGTCACCGTGCGCGATGAGGACGGCAACCTGATCCGACGTGTGCGGCGAGAGGCGGCAGGCCGTGAGGTCGTGCTGATCGAGAACCGCCGCAGCGGCATTGAGCGTCGCCCGGGCTATGGCTATGTGGAGGAGGAGGTGATCCGTCTGCCGCCTCCGAGGGTTACCATTCCGCGCGAGCGCTACATCGTCGAGACGGAGCGTGCTTCCGAAGCCGACATCGTCGAGGCCTTCACGGCCCCGCCGGTGGAGCGCATCGAACGCGCTTACACGCTCGATGAGATCCGTCGCAGCCAGCCCCTACGCCAGCGCATGCCGCGGGTCGATCTCGACACGATCACGTTCGAGTTCGGCTCCTGGGAGTTGCCCCCGGATCAGATCGATCAGCTGCGGGTGATCGCGGATGGCCTGCGTCAGGCGATCTCCCGCAACCCGAACGAGATCTTCCTGGTCGAGGGCCACACGGATGCGGTCGGCGCGGACGAGGACAACCTGACCCTCTCCGACCGTCGCGCGGAAACCATCGCGACGATCCTGTCGGAGCGCTTCCAGATCCCCGCCGAAAACCTGACCACCCAGGGTTATGGCGAGCAGTACCTGAAGGTGGCCTCGCAAGGTCCCGAGCGCGAAAACCGGCGCGTGACCCTGCGCCGGATCACCCCGCTGCTGCAGGGCCAGAACCAGCAGTAACCTCAAAGACCGGGAGGGCCTCACCCTCCCGGTTTTCATTTGCGGCGCTTATTCCGGCAAGCCCGCCTGTCGGAGCCCCTCGGCGAACCGGCTCATCACTTCCTTGGTGAAGGCCATCGCCTGTAAAATGTCGGGGATCTTGATTCCGGGGTAATCCTTCATCAGCTCTCCGACACTTTCCCGCGCCTTGTCGGTCTCACCCGCCAGGGCATAAGCTGGCGCGAGCGTGCGATGGATCCAAGCGGTCCTCGGCTTGCTCATGAGTGCCTTTTCCTGCCATTGCGCAGCAAGATCGTACCGTCTTGCGATGAAGTGGGCGCATCCGATTCCGACTTCGCAGTTGAATGCCATGGGGTCGAAGGGGCTCAGGCGCAGGGACCGTTCGAAATGCTGGATCGCGACCTCCGGGTCGTCATGATAGTTGCGCAGCCAGCCGCTTCGGTTCCAAGCCCAAGCCGAGTTCGGATCCAGCGACAGCGCGCGGTCCAGCATCGATGTGGCACGCTGGAACTCTCTCGTGATCGTCAGCGCGGCACCAAGAACCGTAAGGATGAAGGGATCGTCGTGAGCGATGGCCGCCGCGGCCTGGGCCTGGCGCAGGGTCTCGCGCTTGTCTTCCTGAAGGTTCTTCGACCAGTTGTAGACGATCCGCTGGCCGCGACACCAAGCGGCCAAAGCCATGGCGAGCGGATAGCCCGGATCGAGAAGAAGCGCCTTGTCCAGGAGCCTTGCCGCTTCCTTGTTGGCTTCGAATTCGAGAGCCCAGACATAGGGGAGCGCTCGCATCACGAGGTCATAGGCATCGAGATTTTCCGGTCGCTTGCGCCTGGCCCGCTCGATCTCGGCCGCTCTGATCGACGGCTGGATCGAACCCACGACGCTGGCGGTGATCTGATCCTGGAGATCGAACACATCCTCGGCGACACCATCGTAATGCTCGGCCCAGAGATGCATCCCGGTGCTCGCATCGACAAGCTGCGCAGTAATTCGAATCTTCGAACCTGAGCGCCTCACGCTGCCCTCCAGCACGTAGCGGACGCCGAGTTCGCGGCCGATCTGCTGCACGCTGACCACGCGACTCTTGTAGGCAAAGGTCGAGTTCCGGGCGATCACGAAGAACGACTTGAAACGCGACAGAGCCGAGATGATGTCCTCGACGATGCCGTCGGCGAAATACTCCTGCTCCGGATCCTTACTGAGATTGGCGAAGGGCAGCACCGCGATGGAAGGCCCTTCCTGACGGGAGCTGGAGGAGCGGCGCTCCCCCGACCGCTGCCCCGTATCCATTCCCTCCAGGAGGCAGAAGACCCTGATCGGTCGACCGATGTTCTTGAACTGATGCTCCCCCTTATCTTCGAAATCATAGGGAAGCTTGCCTCTGACCTCTTCATAGACCTTTCCGGAAAGGCAGATCCCACCGGGCAGCGCCATCTTCTGCAGCCGGGATGCGATGTTCACCCCGTCGCCGAAGATGTCGCCGTCCTCTTCGACCATGATGTCACCGATATTGATGCCGACGCGCATCTGAAGGGGTTTGGTCGCCTCCTTCTCTGAACCTCCGGCAATCGCCTCCTGAAGATCGACCGCACAGCGAACGGCATCGACCGGACTCGCGAACTCAACCAGGAATCCATCCCCGATGGTTTTCACGAGCCGCCCGTGATGGAGACGGATGCGGGGCTCGATGATGTGACGACGAAGATCCCTGAGGCGGCTGAGAGTGCCTTCCTCGTCTCTCGACATGAGGTCAGAATAGCCTACCACGTCAGCGGCGAGGACAGCTGCGAGACGCCTTTGCGCCGTTTGGTCAGAAGGGCTGCTCATGGCCTCTCCGGGACATCGACGCTGAAACGGCTGGAACGCAACGTCAGAAAGGCCGTGTCCGGAGACAAACCGCCTTTCCATCAACTTTCATGTTAAAGCCCAACGGTTCATCTGGTTGCGTTGCGAAGGCTCTTAAAATGGCGTGAAATAAAGGATTCTCGTCATCGGAATGTGGGCCTGAGGATAAGAAAGGCCTCTCATTCGACCCGCCATGCACAAGATGTGGCGAAAAGAGACGGAAGATCTTGGAGTATTTTCTCTTCATTAACCTTTCAAGATGACGCTGGGTTACTCACAAGAAGAATGGAAGCCCGGCGATGTTTGGTATTCTGCGGCGCGCTCCACAAGCAGAGGCCCCGGACGAAACCGTTCAGGTCGCATCGGAGGAAGAAACGCCCCTGGTCACGCGGGAGAGCCGCCTCGACACCGAGGTGGTGGATTCGCTTGAGGCCGACGTTCTGAAAGCCATCGAGGGCGTCACGCGGGCGATCGCGGTCGCCGCCTCCGACGTCGCTGCCGTGGAGAAGGATCTGGCCGAGATCCGCCTCCATGCCGGAGAGCTTGCCGCCTCGGGCAAGACCGCATCGGCCGAGAGCCTTTCGCTGGCCTCATCCACCGAGGAACTCGCGGTCACATCGGCTGAGATCGGCCGCTCGATGGAGCATGCGAGCACGCGGGTCGACAACGCGATCCAGGCCGCCCGGAAGGCCAGCGACCTGATCATGCAGTTGTCGACTGCTACGGCGGAAATCGTCGGCATCGTGGATACGATCTCGGCCGTGGCGCGCCAGACGAACCTGCTGGCGCTGAACGCCACCATCGAGGCAGCGCGCGCCGGCGAGGCCGGCAAGGGCTTTGCCGTGGTGGCCAGCGAAGTGAAGGTGCTGTCCACCCAGACCGGCAAGGCCGCCGACGACATCCGCCTTCGGATCGACCGCCTGCGCGAAACAGCCCAGGCCTCGACGACCGCCGTGACGGAAGTGGTGGAGGCGGTCCAAGGCGTCCGCCCTGTCTTCGATACGGTGCGCGGTGCCGTCGGGGAGCAGAACTCCGCCATCAGCGAAGCCTCCCGCCTTGCTGGCGAGACATCCTCCAGCGTGGCCCGGGTGAGCGATCGGGCCGGCGACGTGGATTCCATCTCCCTGAATGCAAGCGCCAGGGCCGATGAGGCCGATCAAGCTACCCGGAAGGCTGACGGATTGGCAAAAGCCCTCGGGCAGCGTTTCGTCACCGTGATCCGACAGAGCGAAATCGGCGACCGACGCCGGGCTGACCGTTTTCCCGTCGAACGCTCGGCGACCCTGTGGTTTGCCCATCGCGGCGTTTCCTCCCGGCTGATCGACGTCAGCGCCGGCGGCCTGCTCATGGCGGCCATTCCGAATGTCGATGTGAGGCCGGACATGCCGGTGGAGATCGACATCCAGCATCTCGGCCGGGTCAACGCCAGGATCGTCGCCGTCAGCTCCATGGGCATTCATTGCGGCTTCGACAGGCTCAACGATGAGGCACGCCTGCGCATCGACGATTTCGTCGCGCAGGTGGAGGCAACTTACCGGCCGCGCATCCTGCTCGCTCAGGAGACGGCCCGTCAGGTGGAGAGGCTGATCGAGCAGTCCGTGGCCGATGGCCAAGTCTCGCGGGACAGCGTCTTCGACACCGATTATCGAATGATCCCAGGCACCGACCCGGTCCAGTACGGCACAGCCTATCTGCCCGTTTTCGAGAGGCTCCTGCCCCCGATCATCGAGAAAGTTCTGGCCACGGATTCCGTCATGGCCTTCTGCCTCGCTATCGACCGGAACGGCTATATTCCGGTTCACAACCGGATCTACTCGCAGCCGCAGCGGGCCGGCGACCCGGTGTGGAACGCGGCGAACGCCCGCAACAAGCGGATCTTCGACGATCGCGCCGGCATCACGGCGGCCCGCTCCACGCGGCCCTTCATCGTACAGGCCTATGCCCGAGACATGGGCGGCGGCAAGATCGTCATGATGCAGGAGGTGGACGCTCCCATCCGCGTCCTCGGCCGCCACTGGGGCGGGTTGCGGACGGCGTATCGCGCTTAGCCGCGCGGGAACTCCAGGCCCATCTCGCGGTAGCGCTCGGGATCGTCGCTCCAGTTCTCGCGCACCTTCACGAAGATGAAGAGGTGAACCGGCGACTCGGCGATCTCGGCAATCTCCTTGCGGGCCGCCTGGCCGATGGCCTTGATGGTCTGGCCGCCCTTGCCGAGCACGATCTTGCGCTGACTGTCGCGCTCCACGAACACGGTCTGCTCGATGCGCACCGACCCGTCGGGCCGCACTTGCCACTGATCCGTCTCGACGGTGGACTGATAGGGCAGTTCCTCGTGCAGGCGCTCGTAGATCTTCTCGCGGGTGATCTCAGCCGCCAGCATGCGAAGCGGCGCGTCGGAAATCTGGTCCTCCGGGTAGAGCCAAGGGCCTTCCGGCATCATCTGCGCGAGCTGGCGCTTCATGGTCTCGATGCCGTCGCCCTTGAGGGCCGAGATCATGAAGGTGTGGGCGAAGGGCACCTGCTCGTTGAGCTTGGCGGCCATCTCCAGGAGCTTGGAGCGTTCGATCAGGTCGATCTTGTTGAGGATCAAGACCTTCGGGCGCTTCAGCTCCGGCAGCTTGGCGAGAATCGCCTCGGCCTCCTCGTCGATGCCCTTGCGCACGTCGAGCAGGAGCGCGATCACGTCCGCATCGCCTGCCCCGCCCCAAGCCGAGGTCACCATGGCGCGGTCGAGGCGGCGCTTCGGCTTGAAAATGCCGGGAGTATCCACGAACACGATCTGTGCCTCGCCCTCGATGGCGATGCCGCGCACCAGGGCGCGGGTCGTCTGCACCTTGCGCGACACGATGGAAACCTTAGAGCCGACGAGCGAATTCAGCAGGGTCGACTTTCCGGCATTCGGAGCGCCGATGAGAGCGACGAAACCGGCCTTGGTGGTGGTCTGTTCAGGCTGTTCCATGCTCTTCCTCCGTCCAGACGCCCTCTCTCAAGAGAAGGCTCCGCGCCGCCGCCTGTTCCGCGACACGCTTCGATGTGCCGAGGCCGAACTCGGTTTCCGCTCCCTTGACCTTCACCATCACCCGGAACTTCGGTGCGTGATCCGGCCCGGTTTGCTCGACGATGGAATAGGTCGGTGGCGGCAGGCCACGCCCCTGCGCCCATTCCTGCAGGGCGCTCTTGGGATCGCGGAGCGGACGGCGGGGAGCCTCCAGCAGCGGCTGGAAGGCCCGCTCGACAAGGCTGCGGGCAGCCTCGTAGCCGCCATCCAGGAAGACGGCGCCGATGATCGCCTCGCACACATCCGCCAGGATGGTCTGGTTGCGCCGCTCGCCCGAATGCGCCTCGCCGGCGCCGAGCTTGAGATAGGGTCCGACATCCCACGCGATGGCGATCTCGGCGCAGCTCTCACGCCGTACGAGTTCCGCCAGACGCCGGGAGAGCTCGCCCTCAGGGGCACCCGGAAAGGTGCGGTAGAGCAGGTCTGCGATGGCGAGGCCGAGCACCCGATCCCCTAAGAATTCCAGGCGCTGATAGCTTTGTCCGTCCGCCTTGGGAGCGCTGACATGGGTCAGCGCTTCGTCCAGGAGCGCACGTTTTTCAAAGCGGTAGCCAAGCTTGTTCAGAAGCTCATCGAGGTTCGGCTTGCGGCGTGCCACGGGTCAGCGGATCCCCTCGAAGAGACGGTTCCAGCGGATCTTCTGCGGCCATTCCCAGGGCCGCCAGAGGGACGCCGTCTCGTCGATCGAGAAGAAGATGATCTCGGCGCGGCCCACCAGATTCTCGAACGGCACCTGCCCGACGCTCGCCTCGTCGCGGGAATCGGTGGAGTTGTCCCGGTTGTCGCCCATCATGAAGAAGTGACCGGGCTGCACCGTGTAGACATTGGTGTTGTCCCAGTAGCCACGGTCGTTGTCGCGCTCGATGACAAAGTGGGACACGCCGCCGGGCAGCGTCTCGCGGTACTGCGGCACGCTGACGGTGCGACCATAAAGATCGGTGGTCTTGTAGTCCTCGACCCGCTCGCGCTGGACCGGCTGGCCGTTGATGTGCAGCACGCCGCTGATCACCTGGATCTTGTCGCCGGGCAAGCCGATCACGCGCTTGATGTAATCCGTCGAGTTGTCCTTCGGCAGCTTGAACACGGCGATCTCGCCCCGCTTCGGCTCGGAGCCGAAGATGCGGCCGGAGAAGATGCCCGGGCTGAACGGGATCGAGTGCTTGGAATAGCCGTAGGAATACTTCGAGACGAACAGGTAATCGCCGATCAGCAAGGTCGGGATGAGAGAGCCCGACGGGATGTTGAAGGGCTGAAACAGCACGGTGCGCACGACCACGGCGATCAGAAGGGCCTGGATGATGACCTTGATCGTTTCCCAGAGGCCGCCTTCTTCGTTTTTCACGGTGCTACCCACGTATTTGCTGGTTTTGTCGCTCACGTTACTCGACCTATGCTCTTTGGACAGGGCAGCGGCAGCTGCCTTCCTATGCTGTGACAGTCGAGAGGGGGTTGCACTCAGCCCCGGGTGCAAGCCTCTCTCGATATCGTCCCTGCGGCACCTGATTGCGACCGGGAAGGCCGCTTTGCCGCGCCATGCTCTAACCTAAGCCGCGGCCTGCCGCAACGCAGCCCCTGTAATCACACCGGCAGTGCCTCGATGATCACGAAGGCCTGGGCCATGGGCGGGTCATCGGTCAGGGACACATGGACGACGGCTTTGTGACCGGCAGGCGTCATTGCCCGCAGGCACTCCAGAGCTCCTCCCGTCAGGCGCATCGTCGGGCGCCCGCCGGGAAGGTTGACCACCTCCATGTCCCGCCAGAACACCCCGTGGCTCAGGCCCGTTCCCAAAGCCTTGGCGCAAGCCTCCTTGGCGGCGAAGCGGCGGGCGTAAGAAGGAGCCCGGGCCGCCCGCCGGTCGCTCCTGGCCCGCTCGCCCTCCGTGTAGATCCGGTGCGTGAAGCGGTCGCCGAAGCGCTCGATGGACTTCTCGATCCTGCGGATGTCGCAGAGATCGGATCCGATGCCGAGGATCATGCTGGCACCTGCGCCCGGCCCTCGTCCATGGCGGCCCGCATGGCCCGCACGGCCTCGTCGAGGCCCATGAAGATGGCCTCTCCGATGAGGGAATGGCCGATATTGAGCTCCACGATCTGCGGAATGGCCGCCACCGGCCGGACGGAATTGAGGTCGAGCCCGTGCCCGGCATGGATCTCGAGGCCGATCCTGGCCCCATGTTCGGCCGCACGGCGCAGGCGCTCCAGCTCATGGGCGATCCGCGCCTCGTCGCCTTCGACGACAGCCTCGCAATAGGTGCCGGTGTGGAGCTCGACCACGGGAGCCTGCAACTCGCAGGCGGCATCCATGACCGCAACTTCCGGCTCGACGAAGAGGGACACGCGGATGCCCTCGCCTTTTAGTTCCTTGATCACCGGACGCAGATGGGCATGGGCGCCGATGATGTCGAGTCCCCCTTCGGTCGTGCGCTCCTCGCGCTTTTCGGGCACGAGGCAGGCCGCATGGGGATGAAGCCTTGTGGCGAGGCCGACCATCTCGGAGGTCGCGGCCATCTCGAAGTTGAGCGGCACGAAGAGCTGGCGCTTGAGGCGCTCCATGTCCTGGTCCCGGATATGCCGGCGGTCCTCGCGCAGATGGGCCGTGATCCCGTCGGCTCCGGCAAGAACTGCCAGATGGGCGGCTCTAATCGGGTCTGGATGTGTGCCGCCGCGAGCGTTCCGCACTGTGGCGACGTGGTCGATGTTGACGCCGAGGCGTAAAGGGGGAGCGTTCATAAGGGTGTTTTATATTAAACCGTTGCTCTGACTAGCCTTGCCTCGTTCCGAACACATGGAAGTTTGGACTCATCACAGAGCTTTGCACGAAAATATTGTTGCAATATAGTTCTCGTGTCGACCGTTGAGGAGCCTCGTGATCAAACTCATGTTGAGAGGAACGGCTGCGGTTCTTGTTATTATTGGTACGCTGTTGTGGCTTTGGATCGCTCTGGAGACCGTTTCTGACTCCGATAGTGGCATGGACAGAAGTCTCGACTACCAATTCGCAGTCTTCGCAACGGCGGTCTTCTGCATCTTCGTCATTCCGGCCGGATATCTGGTCTACCGGAGCAGCAGGTTGCCAGCGGCCCTGCTTCTGGCGATCATTCCGTTTCTCCTGCCGTTTCTAGGCATTGCATTGCTGCGCTGATCCCGCAGAAACGCGGGTCACTTGCCTTCCCGACCCAAATCGACTATAGCCCCCGCTTCGCGTTCGCTCCGGCCGGGGGCTGAACGGACGGCATGGCTTGGCCATGCAGGGTTTTGACGAACCCGTCGTCCCGTGTCTCCGCCTTCGACAATCGCTCGGGCCTTGCAGGCTCGAAGGGCTTGGCGCCGATCGGATGCGCGAAACGGCCGAGACACTCGTCAAAAGAGTGCAAGGCTTGTCCTCAAACCCTGAGAAAGGCCCATTATGCCTCTCTATGAGCATATCTTCATGGCTCGCCAGGATGTCACCCCGCAGCAGGTCGAGACCATGGTCGACCAGTACAAGGGCGTCATCGAGCAGAATGGCGGCACCGTCGAGAAGACCGAGATGTGGGGCGTGAAGTCCCTCGCCTACCGCATCAAGAAGAACCGCAAGGCGCATTTCACGATGTTCAACCTCAACGCTCCGGCTCCGGCCGTGGCCGAGATGGAGCGTCAGATGCGCATCAACGAAGACATCCTTCGCTTCATGACCATCAAGGTCGAAGAGCTCGAGACCGAGCCGTCCGTGATGATGCAGAAGCGCGACCGCGACGAGCGCAAGGACCGCGAGCGCCGTGAGCGCGACGGCGGCGGCTTCGACGGCGCCAGCGAAGGCGAGGAGGCTTAATCATGGCATTTGGTGCAACCGGTGGCGCCGCTGGCGGCGGCCGTCGTCCCTTCTTCCGTCGTCGCAAGACCTGCCCGTTCTCGGGTCCCAACGCGCCGAAGATCGACTACAAGGACACGAAGCTCCTGTCCCGCTACATCTCCGAGCGCGGCAAGATCGTTCCGTCCCGCATCACGGCCGTGTCGGCCAAGAAGCAGCGTGAGCTCGCCCAGGCGATCAAGCGCGCCCGCTTCCTGGGCCTGCTGCCCTACGTGATCCGCTAAAACTCTTTGGCTGCCCGTTCTCCAGATCGGGCAGCCATTCTCCTATCAGATCGCCCAGCGGTGGAACCCCGCCGGGTCAGTTGAGGCGGATGCCTCTAACCCTGCCGATGAGCAGCGGGACAGCGAGACGATGAATTTTGTAGCAACAGGCATAGGCGCAGGGCTCGTATCGGCCCTCCTGACCGCGGTGATCGTCAAGGCGACCCCGCTGGCGGCCATGCTGTATCTGCTCGCCCCCATTCCCGTCCTGATCGTGTCCCTCGGCTGGGACCACCGCTCCGGCCTCGTGGCGGCCATCGTCGGTGGCCTCGCCATTGCGCTGATCCTGTCGCCGCTGAGTGGTTTTGGCTTTGCACTGATCACCGCCCTGCCCGCCTGGTGGCTGTCCTACCTTGCCCTGCTCGGGCGCCCCGGACCGGACGGCACCATGGAATGGTATCCGGTCGGCCGACTCCTGGCCTGGACTGCCGCTACGGCTGCGCTCACCATCATCGCCGCCGGCGTGATCTCGACGGGCGGCGATTACAGCGCCTTTGAGCAGAACACCCGCGAGGTCGCCGAGGCCTTCGTGAACGCCCAGTTTGCCGCCACCGGGGCCGAGGGCGGTCTCGATGCCGAGACCCGCGAGCAGCTGATCGCCATCTTCGCGCGACTGACGACCTTCCTGTCGGCTCAAGGCTTCGTCACCGTGCTGGCCATCTACCTCTGGGCCGCCGCCCGGATCGTGCTGGCGTCCAAGCGCCTGCCGCGCCCCTGGCCGCCGGTGCCGGAGCTGGTGATGCCCCGCTCCGCCGCGCTGATCCTGATCGGCGGACTCATCCTGGCAAGTCTCGGTGGTTTCGCTGGCGCGCTGGGCATGGCCTTGTCCGGCGCCTTCCTGATGGCTTTTGCCTTGCAGGGCCTGGCAGCCATTCACGATCGTACGCGAGGCCGTTCGGGCCGCTCCTTCCTCCTGAGCGCCCTCTATGTCCTGATCTTCGTTACCCAGGGCATCCTCATGGTTGCCCTGGCCCTCTTCGGCATCGCCGATTCCACCCTCGGCCTGCGCCGCCGCATCGGCACGCGGCCGACACCACCGCCTACCCTTTCAACCTGATCACGAACCTAAAGGAGACAACCATGGATGTGATCCTTCTCGAGCGCGTCGCAAAGCTCGGCCAGATGGGCGAGACCGTGAAGGTCCGCTCGGGCTACGCCCGCAACTTCCTCCTGCCGCGCGGCAAGGCTCTGCGCGCCACCGAGGCCAACAAGAAGCACTTCGACGCTCAGCGCGCCCAGCTTGAGGCCCGCAACCTCGAGCGCCGCAAGGAAGCCGAGACCGTCGGCGAGAAGCTGAACGGCCAGAGCTTCATCATCCTGCGCCAGTCCGGCGAGACCGGCGTGCTCTACGGCTCGGTCTCCACCCGCGACCTCGCCGAAATCATGACCCAGAATGGCTTCACGGTTGACCGCAACCAGATCGCCATCAACCAGCCGATCAAGACCATCGGCCTGCACAATGTGCCGGTCGCCCTCCATCCGGAGGTCGAGGTTCAGGTGACCATCAACGTCGCCCGCAGCCCCGAGGAAGCCGAGCGTCAGGCGCGCGGTGAGCAGGTCACGACCCGCGAGGAGACCAACCTCGACGACCTCGGCCTTGAGGTTGGCGCGGCTCTGGCTGAAGCTGGCGGCGACGAAGAGCTCTAAGCTGGAGCAATTGCTCCAGTTCCTGTTTTGTTCTAAAGTGGCGCTCTCCGTCGATTCGACGGGGAGCGTTTTTTCTTTGGGTTTCAGGCTTGTGGGAGAGTCAAGCCGCGACGCCTGCGAAAAGATGGACGGTGTGAGAATCGAGGACAGCGAGGACAGCTCGGGGTCTGCCCGGATTCGTGTCGATCCGGCAACCTTTAGGACACCAATTGCGGTCTAAGAGACTCTAACCCTTCTCCTGTTTCCCGGAGCGCCAGATGGCCACCGCCAACGCCCTGATCGCCCGTCTCGAGACCGCCGAACCGCAGTTTCGGACGCCTCCCAGCAACATCGAGGCCGAACAGGCCCTGCTGGGCGCGATCCTGGTCAACAACGACGCCTATTACCGGGTCTCCGACTTTCTCGAGGCTGGCCATTTCATCGAGGACCTGCACCGGCGCATCTACGAGGTGGCCACGAGCCTGATCAAGGCCGGCAAGATCGCGACGCCGATCACCATGAAGACCTTTCTGGGCGATCAGGATCTCGGCGGCATCACGGTGTCCCAGTACCTCGCCCGCCTCGCGGCCGAGGCGACCACCGTCATCAACGCCGAGGATTACGGCCGTACGATCTACGACCTCGCGATCCGCCGCAACCTGATCAATATCGGCGAGGATATCGTCAACAACGCCTTCGACGCGCCCGTCGAGAATTCGCCCCGCGAGCAGATCGAGGAGGCGGAACGGCGTCTCTACGCGATTGCCGAAACGGGTCGCGCGGACGGCGGCTTCCAGCGCTTTTCCGATGCGCTCACGGCCGCCATCGACATGGCCGCTGCCGCCTACAAGCGCGAAGGCGCATTGTCCGGCGTCTCGACGGGATTGATCGATCTCGACAAATCCCTTGGCGGCCTTCAGCCTTCGGACTTGATCATCCTTGCCGGACGTCCGGCCATGGGTAAGACCTCGCTGGTGACGAACATCGCGTTCAACATCGCCAAGGCCTACCGGGCGGAGAAGCAGCAGGATGGCCATTTGAAGACCGTCAATGGCGGCATCGTCGGCTTCTTCTCTCTCGAAATGTCGGCCGAGCAGCTCGCCACCCGTATCATCGCCGAGCAATCGGGCGTACCGTCCTACAAGATCCGCCGCGGCGACATGCGCGAGGACGACTTCTACAAGATCACGGAAGCCGCCCGTGAGATGCAGTCCATCCCGTTCTACATCGACCAGACCGGCGGCATCTCCATTGCGCAGCTCACCGCCCGGGCGCGACGCCTCAAGCGTCAGCGCGGCCTCGACGTGCTCATCGTCGACTACCTTCAGCTCCTCTCCGGCTCCTCCAAGAAGGGCGAGAATCGCGTGCAGGAGCTGACCGAAATCACCACCGGCCTCAAGGCGCTCGCCAAGGAGCTTTCGGTTCCGCTGATCGCCCTCTCCCAGCTCTCCCGTCAGGTGGAAGCCCGCGACGACAAGCGTCCGCAGCTTGCGGACCTTCGTGAATCGGGCTCGATCGAGCAGGACGCCGACGTGGTCATGTTCGTTTACCGCGAGGAGTACTATCTGAAGAACAAGGAGCCGAAGCCCGGCACCGAGGAATACTTCAAGTGGCAGGCGGAGATGGACCAGGTTCACGGTAAGGCCGAAGTCATCATCGGCAAGCAGCGTCACGGACCGACCGGAACCGTCCAGCTCGCCTTCCAGGCAGACATCACCCGCTTCACCGACCTTGCGGATGAAGACAAACTTCCCGATCGGATTGGCGATTGACCAGGAATAATTCTCAGACGAACGCGGCCCGCGACATTCTGGAGAACGCTGCGGGCGGTATCCTCCATATCGATCTCGATGCGCTCGCCTCGAACTGGCGCACGCTGCGCGAGCATGCCGGTGGCGCCGAGACGGCAGCCGTCGTCAAGGCGAACGCCTACGGCACCGGCATCGAGAAGGCTGTTCCTGCGCTCGCCCGCGCCGGCTGCCGCACCTTCTTCGTGGCTCACTTAAGCGAGGCGATCCGTGCCCGCGCCGTGGCGCCCTATGCTGCGATCTATGTGCTGAACGGGCTCTTCGCCGGCACCGGACCGACCTATGCGGAGTTCGACCTGCGGCCGGTTCTCGGATCTTTCGAGGAGGTCGAGGAATGGGCCGGGTTCTGCCGGGCTCAAAACCGCAAGCTGAAGGCCGCGATCCATGTGGATACCGGCATGAACCGCCTCGGCCTCACCGTACCGCAGGGCCTGACACTGAAGGATCGCGGAGAGCTGAAGGATTTCGAGATCGCACTCCTCATGAGCCATTTCGTCAGCGCCGAGGAGAGCGACAATCCGCTGAACGCTCAGCAGATCGAAGCCTTCGAGGCGGTCCGCTCGACGCTTCCCGGCATTCCCGCCTCGCTGCCGAATTCCTCGGGCATTTTCCTGCGCGACAAGCCCGGCTACGACCTGGTGCGTCCCGGCTATGCCCTTTATGGCGGCAACCCGACACCGGATCGGAACAATCCGATGAAGCCGGTCGTCGGCTTGAATGCCCGCATCGTGCAGTTGCGCTGGGTCGAGGCGGATCAGACGGTCGGCTACAATGGCCGCTGGGTGGCGCTGGACAAGCGCCGCATCGCCACGCTCTCGGTGGGCTATGCTGACGGCTATCCGCGTGCGGCGAGCGCACGGGGTCGGAGCGGCGACGAACTGCTGGCCGGCATGGCGCTGGTGGCCGGACACACCTGCTCTTTCGCCGGCAACGTCTCCATGGACCTGATCACCATCGACGTGACCGACGTACCGGAGTCTCAGGTGAAGCGCGGCGACACCGTCACGCTGATTGGCGGCGATCTCACCATTGACGAGGTCGGCCGCCGGGCCGGTACCATCGGGTACGAGATCCTCACCAATCTGGGAGCCCGCTACGCCCGCGCCTATCGCGGGGGAGAAGCCTGATGGCCAAGCAGCGTCATCCCAGCTTCGTCTGCCAGGAATGCGGCGCGGTCTATAACCGCTGGAAAGGCAAGTGCGAGGCCTGCGGCGGCTGGAACACCATCGTCGAGGAATCCGGCTCCGCAAGCCCCATGGCGGGGCCCGCCGCCACACGCCCCTCCCGGGCCAAGGGCCGGATCTTCCCGCTCGAAGGCTTGTCCGGCGAAACGAAGGAAGCGCCGCGCACGCCCTCCGGCATCGCAGAACTCGATCGGGTCACGGGCGGCGGCTTCGTGCATGGATCGATCATCCTGCTCGGCGGCGATCCCGGCATCGGCAAGTCGACGCTCCTCATGCAGGCCTCCGCCGCGCTGGCCAATCGGGGCGAGCGCGTCGCCTATATTTCGGGCGAGGAGGCGGTGGCCCAGGTGCGCCTGCGGGCCGAGCGCCTCGGCCTCGGTCAAGCACCGGTCGAGCTCGCCTCCGAGACCAATGTCGAGGATATCATTGCCACCTTGAGCCAGGGCCGGCCGCCGGCGCTGGCCATCATCGACTCGATCCAGACCATGTGGACCGAGACGGTGGAATCCGCCCCCGGCACCGTCACCCAGGTGCGCGGCTCGGCCCAGGCGCTGATCCGCTTCGCCAAGACCACCGGCACGGCTGTGATCCTCGTCGGTCACGTGACCAAAGATGGCCAGATCGCAGGCCCGCGCGTGGTCGAGCACATGGTCGACGCTGTGGTCTCCTTCGAGGGCGATACCGGCCACCATTTCCGCATCCTGCGTGCCGTGAAGAACCGCTTCGGCCCCACCGACGAGATCGGCGTGTTCGAGATGTCCGACCAGGGCCTGCGCGAGGTGCCCAACCCCTCTGAGCTATTTCTTGCCGGGCGCGACATGGCGACAGCCGGCACGGCGGTGTTCGCTGGCATGGAGGGCACGCGCCCACTCCTCGTAGAGATCCAGGCTCTCGTCGCGCCGTCCTCCCTCGGCACGCCCCGCCGCGCCGTGGTCGGCTGGGACCAGAGCCGTCTGTCCATGGTGCTCGCGGTTCTGGAGGCTCACGGTGGCCTCAAGCTCGGGATGCACGACGTCTATCTCAACGTGGCCGGCGGCCTGCGCATCACCGAGCCGGCAGCGGACCTTGCCGCAGCCGCCGCCCTGGTCTCGTCCCTGTCGGGCAACGCCCTGCCGCCGGACACGGTCTATTTCGGCGAGATGGGCCTCTCCGGCGCCATCCGTCCCGTGGCTCAGGAGCAGGCAAGGCTGAAGGAAGCGGCGAAGCTCGGCTTCTCGAGTGCCGTTTCCCCGCAGCCGAGGATAGACAAGTCCAAGGGCTCAAAAAGCGAGCGCCTGCCGCTGGCGACCTCGTCAATCGGCCACATCACCGATCTCGTGGCAGGCATCGCAGCGCGGCGACGCAAGGCATCATAGCCTCGCTTGCATAGACGCATATACCTAGACCGTTTGGACAGATTGACACTTTAGAACAATTCCATAACAGTCCTGCCATGATACCTCTTTGGAGATACCTCCAACGAGGTGCTGATCAGTCAAAGAGTATTGTAGGGGGCATTTATGGCTACGATTGTTGTTGAAGAAATTATTAACATTGCAGAGAACCCGGAATCTGGCGACGTCGTCGCTACCCTCTCTGTCACTGGCGGAAAAGACGGCGAGACCTTCACCTTTGAACTCGGATATCATTTTGACGACCGTTTCGAGATCGTGGGTGACAAAATCCTGGTGAAGACGGCGAGCCTCTTCGATTTCGAATCTGCCTTGACGTCCTTTGCGCTCGCTATCCTGGCAACGAGCGAAGCTGAAGAGGATGGGACCGAAGTTGACGAAGCGCTGGTTACGGTCAACGTAACTCCCGTGAGCGAATATGCCCCAACGGATATTGTTCTCACGGGTGGCACGATAGCCGAGAATGCGGCAGTCGACACAACCGTGGCAACCCTGTCTGCCGTTGATCAAGATCTTGGCGAGACCTTCACCTACACTCTGGTCGATGCCAATGGCGCAGCCTTATACAACGACTACTTCACGATCGATGGCAGCAGCATAAAACTGAAAGCCGGTCTTGATAACGCTCAGGTCAGTGCGCATACGCTTCGTGTCAAAGTGTCGGATGCCGGCGGCCTCTCCTACACGGAAGAGGTCACTATTACTGTCACGAACTCCGCCGAAACCGCCACTGGCACGCGGAAGAACGACCGCCTCGTCGGAACGGCTGATGACGACATCCTCAACGGCCTTGGCGGCAATGACAAAATCTATGGTCTTGCGGGCAACGACACGATCAATGGCGGTGAAGGCAAGGACATGCTTTATGGCGGCGCCGGCCAGGACACCTTCGTGTTCGACACCGCCGTGAAGAAGGGTCATTTCGACCAGATCATGGATTTCAAAGCCTCGGACGACACGATCCAGATTAGCCTGGCGGCTCTCAAGGCCTTCAAGGTGAAGGGCCCGAAATCGAGCGACGTGCTCTCCAAGAAGGGCGCGGACGACGATAAGGGCAAGCCCGATGACAAGGGCGGTCGCCCCGACAAGGGCTCGAGCAAATCCGTTGGCTTCGACAAGCTCTTCGTGAAAGGGCAGAAGCTCCAGAAGAAGTTCTTCAACGTCGGCACCAAGCTCAACGACACCCCGGACGGTTCGAACGATTACATCTTCTACAACAAGAAGAACGGCTTCGTTTACCTGGATGTGGACGGCTCGGGCAAAGGCAAGGGCATCGAGATCCTCAAGGTGAAGCCCGGCACCACGCTCTACGCCGACGACTTCCTGTTTATCTAAGCTGGCCGACTTGAGACATTCGAGAGGCTCTGGCGGCAACGCCGGAGCCTTTTCTTTTTCTGTAGGGCCATGGAGGTGGAGCCCGAGACTTGACGGGGCAGGACGGCACATCGACCTAATGGGGCGATATACGTCCGTCCACGCTTGGCAGGCGGGCGAGCCCCACCTCAGGAGTCCACCGGTGTCAGAACAGAACCTCCAGATCCTCCTCGCCTCACGTCCGACCGGCCGCCCCTCCCGCGAGAACTTCAAGTTCGTGCGAACGCCCCTTCCTGCTCCGGGCGAGGGTCAGGTGCTGCTCAAAATTCGCTATCTCTCGCTCGATCCCTACATGCGCGGCCGGATGAGCGCTGCGAAATCCTATGCGGCGGCGGTGGAGATCGGCGACGTGATGGAGGGCGGCACGGTAGCCGAGGTCCTGGAGAGCCGCCATCCCGACTACAAGCCCCGCGACATGGTCCTCTCCCATTCCGGCTGGCAGTCCCACGCCGTTGCGGATGCCAAGGCCCTGCGCAAGCTGAACCCGGACCAGGCGCCCGTCACGACGGCGTTGGGTGTGCTTGGCATGCCGGGTTTCACCGCCTATGCGGGGCTGCTGACCCTCGGGCAGCCCAAGTCAGGCGAGACCGTGGTGGTGGCTGCCGCGAGCGGCCCGGTCGGCTCGGCCGTCGGGCAGATCGCGAAGATCAAAGGGGCGCGGGCCATCGGCATCGCCGGCGGGGCCGAGAAGTGCGCCTTGGTGCGGGACGAGTTCGGCTTCGACGCCGCTCTGGACCATCACTCGCCCACCTTTGCCGAGGATCTGCGCGCGGTCTGCCCGAACGGGATCGACGTCTATTTCGAGAATGTCGGCGGTAAGGTCTGGGATGCGGTCTTTCCCCTGCTCAACAGCTTCGCGCGCATTCCGGTCTGCGGCCTCGTCGCGCAGTACAACGCCACGGGCGACTTCGAAGGGCCGGATCGACTGCCCGTCCTCATGCGCGACGTGCTCACCAAGAGCCTGACCATTCGCGGCTTCATCCAGCGCGAGTTCAGCGACCAGCGTCCCGCATTCTACCGCGACATGGCGAGGTGGATCGCCGAGGGTCGCGTGAAATACAAGGAGGATATCGTCGAGGGGCTCGAGAACGCGCCGGAAGCCTTCATCGGCCTTCTGGAGGGCCGGAACTTCGGCAAGCTGATCATCGAGCTCGCCTGAGCCTCCACCTTCCAGGGAGGCGGCGCACGTCGCCTTCCCACGGGGGCTCAACTTCCCTGGGGTGACGAAAGCCTTTCTTAACGCTATAGAGCCAGGCTTCGAACCCGCAAAGGCGGCTCCATTCCTGTTCATCTGCGTAGGCCCGGCCCATGCCCTTTTCCGTTCTGGACCTCGTCGTTATCGGGATTGTCCTGATCTCGGCTCTTCTTGCTGCCGTGCGCGGCTTCACCCGCGAGGTGCTCGCCATCGTGGCCTGGGTGGTTGCCGCCGCTGCCGCCTGGTACCTGCACCCGACCGCCCTTCCGATTGCCCAGCAGTACATCAGCAGCAACACGGTTGCGCTCGTGGCCTCGATCGGCGCCATCTTCGTCATCACCCTGATCATCGTGTCGATCATCACGGTGCAGATCTCCGACCTGATCCTCGATTCCCGGATCGGCGCCCTGGACCGGACGCTCGGCCTGTTCTTCGGAGCGGCCCGCGGCTTCCTGATCTGCGTGATCGGCTGGGCCTTCCTGGGCTGGCTGCTCCAGGGCAAGGAGCCCGAATGGGCCACCGCCTCCAAGACCCGCCCGGCCATGGAGAACACACGCGACAACATCATCGCCATGCTGCCGGAGAATGCCGAGGCCCTGATCCAGCGCCTGCGCAACAAGGATGCAACGCCCGAGGCCGAACCAACCGAGCCCGATCCGCAGCGTCCGGCAGCACCCGCCGCTCCGGCCGCGCCCCAGACACCTCAGCGGCGCAGCTAAGCATCGCGCCAGGGCGCCAGGCGTCTGCCATCACGTTTCCGGCAGCGTCAGAATAGACGTTGGCGTTTGGCGCGAGGATGACTACATAGGGGCGGCGCCGGTGCGGGCGCGAATCCCAAAGGTATGATCGATGTCTGCTTTGTCTGAGACGTGGCAGGTCACCCCGAAGCAGGTGAACCTCGACCTCGACGGCGATACCCTGCGCGAAGAATGCGGCGTCTTCGGCATCTATGGGCACCCGGATGCGGCGGCCATCACGGCGCTGGGCCTCCACGCCCTGCAGCACCGGGGCCAGGAGGCGGCCGGCATCGTCACCTTCAACGGGTCGGTATTCCACTCCGAGCGCAGGCTCGGCCTCGTAGGTGACAACTTCTCCGACCGGGCGACCATCGAGCGCCTGGAAGGTCTGTCGGCCATCGGCCACACCCGCTACTCGACCACTGGCGAGACGGTGTTGCGCAACGTGCAGCCACTCTTTGCCGAGCTTGACGGCGGCGGCTTCGCGGTGGCCCATAACGGCAATCTGACCAACGGCCTGACGCTTCGCCGCAACCTGATCCGCGACGGCGCCATCTGCCAGTCCACCACCGACACGGAGGTGATCGTCCATCTGGTGGCCCGCAGCCGCAAGGACCGGGTGATCGACCGCTTCGTGGAGGCGATCCAGAAGATCGAGGGCGCCTTCGCCCTGGTGGCGCTCACCAACAAGAAGCTGATCGGCGCCCGCGACCCTCTGGGCATTCGCCCGCTGGTGCTGGGCGAGCTCGACGGCCGCTACATCCTCGCCTCCGAGACCTGTGCGCTCGACATCATCGGCGCCCGCTTCGTCCGCGACATCGAGAACGGCGAATGCGTGGTGATCTCGGATAAGGGCATCGAGTCCTTCCGCTACGCGCCGGAGGTGGATCCGCGCCCCGACATCTTCGAGTACATCTATTTCGCCCGGCCCGATTCCGTCGTGAACGGCCGCAGCGTCTATGAGATCCGCAAGGGCATGGGCCGGGAGCTCGCGCTCGAATCCCCGGCGGATGCGGACGTGGTGATTCCGGTACCGGATTCCGGCGTGCCGGCGGCGCTCGGCTATGCCCAGACCTGCGGGCTTCCTTATGAGCTCGGCATCATCCGCAACCATTATGTCGGCCGCACCTTCATCCAGCCGACCCAGTCGGTGCGCGAGCTCGGCGTACGCATGAAGCACTCGGCCAACCGTGCGGCGATTGCCGGCAAGCGCATCGTGCTCGTGGACGACAGCCTCGTGCGCGGCACCACCTCGGTGAAGATCGTCCGGATGATGCGCGAGGCCGGGGCCAAGGAGGTTCACTTCCGCATCTCCAGCCCGCCGATCACGCATCCGGATTTCTACGGCATCGACACGCCGGAGAAGGAGAAGCTGCTCGCCGCCACCCATGACCTGGAGCAGATGCGCCAGTATATCGGGGCGGATTCGCTCGCCTTCCTGTCCATTGAGGGCGTTTATCGCGCCATGGGCGAGACGGGCCGCAACCCGGCGCAACCTCAATTCACCGACCATTGCTTCACGGGCGACTACCCGACGCCGCTGACCGACCTCACCGTCGCCACCCCGCGCCGTCTCGCGGTTCTCGCCGAAGCCGACTGAGGAACCATGGACAAGCCCCTTCAGAACCGCGTCGCGGTCGTCACCGGCGCGTCTCGCGGCATCGGCCGCGCGGCGGCACTCGCCCTGGCCGAGGCCGGCGCGCATGTGATCGCGCTGGCCCGCACGCAGGGAGCACTCGAATCCCTCGACGACGAGATCCGCGCCAAGGGCGGCTCCGCCACCCTGGTGCCGGTGAACCTGAAGGACCTCGAGGCGCTCGACCGCCTGGGCGCCGCGATCTACGAGCGCTGGGGCAAGCTCGACATCCTGCTCGGCAACGCGGGCCAGCTCGGCGAGCTGGCGCCGATCGCCCATATCGACCAGCCGGTCTGGGACGAGGTGATGGCGGTAAACGTCACGGCCAATTACCGCCTGATCCGCTCCCTCGACCCGCTGCTGCGCGCCTCCGACGCCGGCCGGGCGATCTTCATCACCTCGGGCGCGGCCCACAAGCACAAGGCCTATTGGGGCGTCTATGCGGTCTCGAAGGCGGCGCTTGAAGCGCTCGTTCGCACCTATGCGGCCGAGACCGTGACGACACCGATCAAGGTTATGCTGCTGAACCCCGGCCCCCTGCGCACGAGCATGCGCCGCGCCGCCATGCCAGGCGAGGATCCGTTGACCCTCAAGACGCCAGAGGACCTTGCCCCGCACATCGTGAAGCTCGCCCTGCCCGCTTGGGATCAGACCGGCAAGATCTACGACTTCACGCAAGACGGCAAAGTCATCGAGCCGCAGCCGCCGGCCTGACACGAAAGGTCGGACCAATGAACGCCCGCGATTTGTTCGATCTCTCCGGCAAGACGGCGCTGATCACCGGCTCCTCGGGAGGTCTTGGTCTGGCGATGGCGCGGGGCCTCGCCGAGGCCGGCGCGGCCGTCATCCTCAACGGCCGCGATGCTTCCAAGCTCGATGCAGCCGCGCAGGCTCTGATCGCGGCCGGGCACAAGGTCACGACCGCCGTATTCGACGTGTCCAATGAGGCTGCCGTCATGGCTGCTTTCGATGGCTTCGACCGCGCCGGCACGGCCATCGACATTCTCATCAACAATGCCGGCATCCAATTCCGCAAGCCGATGGTGGATCTGGCCGCCGAGGATTGGCGCCGGGTGATCGAGACCAATCTCACCAGCGCCTTCCTGATCGGCCGCGAGTCCGCCCGGCGGATGATCGCCCGTGGGCGGGGCGGCAAGATCATCAATATCGGCTCGCTGACGAGCGAGGTCGCCCGCGCGACCGTCGCGCCCTACACGGCCGCGAAGGGCGGGATCAAGCAGCTCACCCGCTCCATGGCGGCCGAATGGGCCGCGCACGGCATCCAGGCGAACGCCATCGGTCCCGGCTACATCGTCACCGACATGAACACGGCCCTCGTGGAGGATGCCAGGTTCGATGCCTGGGTGCGGGGGCGCACGCCCTCCGGGCGCTGGGGCACGCCGGACGATCTGATCGGGGCCGCCGTGTTCCTGGCCTCCCCCGCATCCACCTATGTCAACGGGCAGATCATCTACGTCGATGGCGGCATGCTTGCCGTTTTGTGATCACCCCTGCCCGAAGCGGCCGACCATCTCGCGGCGCACCCGGACGGCGAGCCGCTCGGGATCCAGCGCCACGTCGTCCTCCGTCACGACCGCCCCCGCCGCCACGTCCCGGGTCAGGCGCACACCATGCGCCAGCCCGATGGGCAGCATACGTGCCGCCTTGCTCCGCAGAGCCGGCGCGAGACGACCATAGACCGTGTAGCCGCCCTCGCCATCCAGCATCTCGCCCACCTTCAGATCCCGCTTGGCCACCGCCACCGCGTCGCCGCGCCAAGCGCGTGTGGAGCCGGTCGGCTCGCCGCGCAAAGCCGCGCTCAGCACCGAGATTGACAGCTCCAGGCCGATCAGGTGGAAGGGCTTGTACATGGCGGCATAGCGGCCGGTTGAATCGACCGGCAGGCCGTATTGCCTGAAGCAGGCGGCGGCGTAATCGTTCGGGGCTTTCAGCACCACATAGACGCCCCAGCGCAGGTCGCGGAACACCGGCCGCCCGTCGCGCTCCAGGGACGAGACCACCTCGACCATGCCGTCGCGATCGAGCTGCCCGCCGACGCTTTTGGGGCGCAGCACCTGGGCGAGATCGTCGACCCCGCAGGGCGGGAAGCGCAGGCCCTCCTCCGGCACGTCGAGATCGCAGGCATTGGCGATGGCCGCCATCTCGATGGCCGACTTGGTGCCGTCGAGAAACGAGTTGAACATCTGCGGGTTCATGCCCCCGGCCCTGGCCTGCTCGGGCGTGAGACCGTAATGGGTCCAGACATCGTCCGGCGTGACCTGATGGTAGGCAGGCAGGTACTTGGTGCCCTTGCCGGCCGCCGCCACGATGAAGCCGGCAGCCCTGGCCCAGTCGACCATCTCGGACACCAGGGCCGGCTGGTCGCCATAGGCCATGGAATAGACTACGCCGCGCTCCCGCGCCCTCTCGGCCAGCAGCGGGCCCGCCAGCACATCCGCCTCCACGTTGACCATGACGATGTGCCGGCCCGCTTCGATGGCGGCGAGCGCATGGCGGATGACCGCCTCCGGATGGCCGGTCGCCTCGATCACGACCTCCACGTCATCCGCCCGGCAGGCCTCGAGCCCGTCGGCCACGAAGCGGGTTCCGGCGATCCGCGCCTCGTCCCAGCCGACATTGCGGCAGGCCTCCCTCGCCCGGTCCGGGTCGAGATCGGCGATCACCGCGACCTCGAGCCCGGCAATACTCGGCACCTGGGCGAGGAACATGGAGCCGAACTTGCCAGCGCCGATCAGCGCCACGCGGACGGGACGGCCGGATTCGGTGCGGCGGCGAAGCAATGCGTGCAGGTTCATGGGCCTTGGGCTCTTTCGTCTCTCGGTTTCCTCAACGCCGAGGCTCGAAGCTGCCGAACGGGAAGTCAATGGCCTGCCCTGTGCGCCGGAACACATACCTATCGTTAGGTAATAGCATTGTGGTAGTCCGGGTCTGTTGTCATTCAACCCGATTCGAAATCGGGGCAGACCGCATGGGAGGACGATGAGATGAGTACGAGGAACACGTCGAACGGCACTTGGAGCATGCCGAGCGTCGGCCAGGACCAGGACGCCCTGTGGGGCGCAGCGTCTACGGGTCTTCCCCCGATGGGCACGCCCGGCAACGACGTGCTGAGGGGCGACGACGGCATCAACGGCTTCTATGGCATGGGCGGCAACGACACCATCTATGGCTACGGCGACTATGACGCGATTGCCGGTGGGACCGGCAACGACAAGCTCTATGGCGGCGCGGGCAAGGACAACTTCATTTTCGAATCCCGGCTCAATGCGAAGACCAATGTCGACCGGATCATGGACTTCAAGGCGGCCGACGACACGATCAGCCTCTCGCGTTCGATCTTTAAGAAAGCCGGGTCGTATGGCGGCCTCAAGGAGGCGGCGTTCTATGCCGGCAAGAAGGCGCACGATAAGGACGACCGCATCATCTACGACAAGAAGACCGGCTCGCTGTATTACGATGCGGACGGCACCGGCAAGATCGCGCAGATCAAGTTCGCGATCCTGAACAACAAGACGAAGATCACGCACGACGACTTCGCCATCGGCTAGACAACCCGTCGCGCATGAGACATGCCCCTCCGGTGCCGGAGGGGCTTTTTTGTTGTGGCGTGCTAGTGCCGCCGCAGCACGGCCTCGAAGCTGGCCCGCTGGGCGGTCCAGTGGTCCCGGTGCAGGTGCATGTCCTCCAGCACCGCATCGGCGAAGCGCTTGCGATCCTCGAAATAGCACGGCGGGCCATAGCCGCCCTGGCAGCGCTCGTCGTTGCGGCACCGGCGCCGGCGGCAGGTGGACGGCACCTGGATCACGTCGGCGAGGCGCCGCAGGGCGTCGTCGGCATCGGGCATGCGGGACAGGATGGTGCGAACACGGCTCATGCTGAAACCTCATGGATGAAAGAGCGGAATGAAAAGACTCGGGTTAAGATAGGCACGGCCTCGCGGGCTCAGGAGCCGTTTCGGCTCCGAGCCTTTTGAGGCAATCGAGGGTGGCGCGAATGGCAGCCCGGCTCGATGTGTGTATTGGAATGGAAGAGCCGGAATGCCTCTTCGCGCACGGCTTCTTTAGGCGGACAAGCGATGCCAGCCCGGTGACCGCTCAAGGCGTTGCCCGTCTGGCTCGACGGGGGCCTTGAACCGATTCCGACCACCGGCACACAGCCTGGGCCTCCTGTCGATGCAGCGTGCGAGGCCGCACCACAGGACCGTGCCTGCCTCCACACTGCGACGCCTCGCGAGCGCGCCCCTCGATAGAGGCAGGTCTAAGGCAATGATATAGCCGAGCTTGGAGCAGTCGTCAAGAACAAAATAGGAACATCAACCTGCCGGGCGGTGTCGTTCCCTCCTCGTCATGGCCGGGCTCGTCCCGACCATCCACGTCTTTCATCCGCTGTGGTTCCTAAGACGTAGATGGCCGCAACAAGTGCGGCCATGAAGATGGGGAGTGGGGCGGCCGTTCCTGTTGTCGGGAGTTCTATCAGGAATGTCCCGATGCGAGCATCCCTCCTCCGCCCCGCCTACCGCGTGATCACCACCTCGAGATATTCGCTCGGCACCACCATGGTGTCGTCGCCCGAGCGGTTGAACTCGGAGATGAGCCAGAGCAGGTCCTTGCGGAGGGCCTCCTGGGCCTCGGGCTGCAGGGCCGCGAAGGTTTTCAGGACCGGGCCGTAGAAGGTCTGGAACACCTCCAGGCAATGCTCGGGCGAGCGGTAGCGGAACACGAAATGCTTGCGGCGTGCCTGGATGGAGGTGACGCCATGGCTGAACAGGTGGTCGAGGTGTTCGCGCTGGCCCCACAGGGAGGGCGGGCGGATGCCGGCCGGCGGGGGCATGTGGCGGCCGATGGTCTTGAACATCTGGCCGATATAGCCGTCGGGTGTCCAGTTCGCGAGGCCGATCTTGCCGCCCCGCCGGCACACGCGCAGCAGCTCGGAGGCCGCGCGCTCCTGGTCGGGGGTGAACATCACCCCGAAGGTGGACACGACCACATCGAAGCTGCCATTGGCGAACGGCAGCGCCTCGGCATCCGCCGTCTGGACGGTGAGTGGAAGACGTTCGGCCTCGGCCCGCTCCCGGGCACGGACGAGGAGGGCCGGCACGTAATCGGTGGCGACAACATCGCACCAGCGGCGGGCGGCGGCGAGCGAGACATTGCCGTTGCCGGCCGCCACATCGAGCACGCGCTGGCCGGCGTGCAGATCGAGGGCCTCGCACAGCTCCTCGCCGACGATCTGAAGGGTCGTGCCGACCACCGCGTAATCGCCCGACGACCACGCGCCCTGCTGGCGGGTCTTGATGGCGTTCAGGTCCGGTTGGACGGGCTGGGTTTCGTGGTTTATCGTGACAGCGGCATCAGCCATGACGGCCTCCTTGAGGGTTCCGATGGGCCCGCTCCCGGCTTCGAGCGACCTTGAGACGTCAGGCCCATTGGAGAGACCGTAGCAGCCACACGTGGAGGGAAACGTGGGAGGCAGCGTGGGTTCGGCCGTGGAAACGACCGAGACCGCAGATCCACACGGTGCGGCGCCCGTGACCGTGCGGATGCTCGGGCCCCTCACCGTGATGCGCGGCGATGCGCCGGTGCCGCTGCCGGCCTCGCGCAAGGTGCGGGCGCTGTTCGCCTATCTCGCTCTCGCGCCCCATGCGCCGACGCGCAGCCATCTCTGCGGACTGCTCTGGGACGTGCCGAACGATCCGCGCGGCGAGCTGCGCTGGTGCTTGAGCAAGATCCGCCGCATCCTCGGCGATGCCGGGCGGGTCAGGACGGAGGGCGACACGGTGCGCCTCGACCTCACGAGCTGCCATGTGGATGCCCGGCAGCTCGATGCGATCGCCGCGCAGGGCGTCGCGCTGCAATCGCTGCCCTCACTGTGCCGCATGGCGGAAAGCTTCGCGGGCGAGTTTCTCGACGGCCTTGAGCTCGACCGCAGCCCCGCCTTCAACGCCTGGCTCGTGGCGCAGCGCCGCCGTTATCGAGGCATTCAGACCGAGGTGCTGGAGCATCTGGCCGACCACCTTCCGGAGGCCGAGGCCGGGCGCACTCTCGAACGATGGGCGGCGCTCTGCCCGCTCGACGAGCGCGTCCATGCGCGGCTGCTGCGCATGCTGGCGCGCCGGCAGCGCGTGCAGGAGGGCAAGGATCATCTCGAGGCCGTCATTCGGCTGTTCGACGCGGAAGGGCTCGACAGCGCGTCCCTGCGCGAGGTGTGGCGAGAGGCGATGGCGCAAGCTCCGCGCCCGGTCCCGGCGCAGGCGATTGCACCCGATCCCCCGGCGCCGGTGGCCGCGGCCCATCACGGCTCCATCGCGGTCATGCCCTTCGCGGACGAATCCGGCACACCGCGCATCCGCGGCGGCGTGGCGGATGCGCTCGTGCACGACGTGATCACGCGGCTCGCGAAACTCCGCAGCCTGTTCGTCATCTCGCAAGGCTCGACCTTCGCGCTGCACGACAGGAACGTTTCTCCCGACGAGGCCGGGCGGCTCCTCAACGTGGATTACGTGGTCGGCGGCTCGATCCGCCGCAGCCAGGGTCATCTCACCGTGCAGGTGGAGCTCGCCGAGGTGCGCACGGGCAGGATCGTCTGGGCCGACATTCTCAGCCATTCGATCGACGACGCCTTTCTGGTGCTCGACGAAATCGGCAACCGGATCGTGGCCTCGGTGGCGAGCGAGATCGAGACCGTGGAGCGCAACCGCGCCATCCTTAAAGCCCCCAACTCGCTCGACGCCTGGGAGGCGCATCATCGCGGCCTCTGGCACATGTACCGGTTCAACAAGCAGGACAACGACGCGGCTCAAGCCTTCTTCACGCAGGCGCTTGCCATCGACCCGACGTTTGCGCGCGCCTATGCAGGCCTGTCCTTCACGCATTTCCAGAACGCCTTCCAGGGCTGGACCGAGCGCCGACCGGAGGTCGAGAGCGCGCTCCGGGCCGCGGGCCAGGGCCTGATGATCGACGACCGCGATCCCGCGGCCCATTGGGCGATGGGCCGGGCCCTGTGGCTGCGCGGCAGCTTCGAGCAGACCCTGAGGGAGCTGGAGACGAGCGTGGACCTCTCGCCCAATTTCGCCCAAGGGCACTATACGCTGGGCTTCGTCCATTCCCAGGCGGGCGATCCGGAGACGGCGATTGCGGCCGCGGATCAGTCGCGCCGCTTGAGCCCCTACGATCCGCTGCTGTTCGGCATGCTGGGCTCCCGCGCCATGGCGCTCATGCGGCTCGGCCGGTTCGACGAAGCGGCAGCCGCGGGTGTGACCGCAGCGAGCCGGCCGAACGCCCATGCGCATATCGCGGGGATCGCGGCGCTCGCCCTGTCGTTCGCCGGGCGGCTCGATGAGGCGCGCGATATGCTCGCGGGCATCCGCGCCACCCTGCCCGGCTATGGCATGAGCCATTTCCTGAACGCGATGCAGCTCGGACCGGATGACCGGGCGCTGTTCCGCGAGGCCGCCCGCCGGATCGGCATGGACGACGGTTAGAGACGGTCAGCGAGCAAGCCGCATCGCTTTCTCCAGCACCGCGAAAACCCGCTCGTCCGCGCATTGGGCCACGTTGAAGCGCATGAAGGTCCGGGCCGATTGCGCCGGGCTGAAGACGTTGCCTGGGGCGAGCACCACGTCGTCGTTGAGCGCGTGGCGCGCAACAAGGGCGGCGTCGAGATCATCCGGCAGGCGGCCCCAGAGGAGCATGCCGGCTTTCGGCACGATCCAGGGTGTGATGCCCAGCCGCTCCAGGCGCGGGACGACGGACGCCATGCTCTTCGCAAGCCGCGTGCGCAGGCTCTCCAGGTGCCTGCGATAGCCGCTGCTGCCGAGAACGGCGAACACAAGCTCTTCCGTGAGGCGGCTGCTGGCGAAGGTGGTGGCGATCCTGAGATCCGTGAGCTTGTCGATCCAGTCCGGGCGGGCGGCGATGTAGCCGCAGCGGAACGAGGCCGACAGGGTTTTGGAAAAACTGCCGATGCGCACCACCCGGTCGAGGCCGTCGAGGGCGGCGAGCCGCGGCGCGGGCTCGCGCTCGAAATCGGCGAAGATGTCGTCCTCGACTACGGTGAGCCCGTGCTGCTCGGCGAGCTTCAGCAGGCGGTGCGCCGTTACTGTCGAGAGGCTGGCGCCCGTCGGGTTGTGCAGCCCGGAATTGGTCATGTAGAGGCGCGGCCTGTGCTCGGCGAGCGCCTGCGCGAAGGTTCCGAGATCGGGTCCGGACGGCGTGAAGGGTACGCCGACCACATTCACCTGATGGGCGCGTAGCAGGGCCAGGAAGTTGAAGTAGCAGGGGTCGTCCACCAGCACAGTGTCGCCGGGCTGCACCAGCAGCCGGCACACGAGGTCGATGGCCTGGGTGCCGGAATCCGTCAGCAGGATCCGATCGGGCGCCGCTTCGACGCCCTGCTCCGCGAGGCGCCGGGAGAGGAAGCCGCGCAGGCCGGGATGCCCCAGGGGCGTGCCGTAATCGGTCAGCGCAGTTGGGTCCTTCGTGCGCGCGAGCCCACGCAGGGCGCGGCGGATCTCGTCTTCAGGCATCCACGCATCCGGCAGCCAGCCGCAGCCGGGTTTCAGCACCTCCCGACGCGCTTCCAGGGATTGCCGCGAGACCCAGAACGGATCGACCGCCCGGTCGAGACGCGGGGCGAGCTCCGCCAGCGAAAGCGGCGCGAGGGTTGCCGCGCTGAAGAAGCCGGAGCCCGGCCGGGAGCGGATCACACCCTCGGCCGCCAGCCGGTCATAGGCCTCCACCACGGTGGATTTCGACACCTGCAGGGTCTGGGCCAAAGCCCGGATGGACGGCAGCTTGCCGCCCGGCGCCAGGGAGCGGCTGGCGATCCGCCGGCGGATCGCCGCCATGACGTGCTCGACGAGGGTGCCGTCGTGTCTCGTGAGAGTGAAATCGTCCACTGTACCGGCCATCGTTCCATGACAGTTCGGCCCGACTGTATTGCACCGTCCCTGGAAAAGCCATGCGGTTCGGGTGACACCGAACCA
This sequence comes from Microvirga lupini, assembly GCF_014191055.1. Lineage (GTDB taxonomy): Bacteria > Pseudomonadota > Alphaproteobacteria > Rhizobiales > Beijerinckiaceae > Microvirga > Microvirga lupini_A. Next base: position 608,655 of record NZ_JACHWB010000003.1, on the reverse strand, counting down.
CACGGGAGGGGTTGCGCATGGACAGGACGACGGAAGGGTGGATCAGCGGCTTTCTCGGCGTCCTGATCTTCAGCGGCTCGCTGCCGGCGACCCGCATCGCCGTGCTCGAAATCGACCCGCTCTTCCTGACCCTGGCGCGGGCCACGATTGCCGGGCTCCTCGGCGCGGCACTGCTCATTGGGCTACGCCAGAAATGGCCGGCGAAGAGCGATCTCCTGCCGCTCACCATCGTGTCGCTCGGCGTGGTGGTGGGCTTTCCGCTGCTGACGGCGCTCGCCCTGCAGCACATTACCTCGGCCCAGTCCATCTGCTTCGTCGGCCTGTTGCCTCTGGCAACCGCGATCTTCGGGATCCTTCGCGGCGGCGAACGTCCGAGAGCAGCCTTCTGGATTTTTTCCGGCCTCGGCGGTGCCCTGGTGGCGGGCTTCGCCCTGCTCCAGGGTGGCTCGGCCTCTCCGACCGGCAGTCTCCTCATGATCGGCGCTATCCTGGCCTGCGGTCTCGGCTATGCGGAAGGCGCGAAGCTCTCGCGCCGCCTGGGCGGCTGGCAGGTGATCTCCTGGGCGCTCGTTCTCTCCCTGCCGCTGACCGCCGGCCTGATGCTGTTCAACCTGCCCGCTTCGTGGAGCGGGATCGGCCTGCCCGCATGGCTGTCGCTGGCCTATGTGTCCCTGTTCTCGATGCTGGTCGGCTTCGTGTTCTGGTATCGCGGCCTCGCGCTCGGCGGCATCGCGGGCGTGTCGCAGCTGCAGCTGTTCCAGCCCTTCTTCGGGCTGATGCTGGCGTCGATGCTGCTGGCCGAGGCGGTGAGCTGGGGCATGGTCGCGGTCAACATCGCGGTGATCGCCTGTGTGGCGGGGGCGAAGCGTTTCGCAACGCCTGGGACATCAGGCGCTTCGGTCCGACACGGGCATGCGGAGAAGCCAAGCGCCGTCGCCCGCTCATACCGTTAACCCTGTGTCGGAATAAGGCGCCCCAGTCCGGCCGCCATTCGTTGACTTGTAAAGCTTATGGGGCACATTTCTGATCGGGTTTGATTACCCATCACCCATGGCGGATTGGAGCACGGGCGCATAATCCCGCTCCAAAGGCATGATGCCGCCCCGCCATACCGGTGCGAGACCGGCTTCGCTCTCCCGATCGTCCGATTCCGCACCGCCCGTGTCTGTCGTCGCAAGCAGCGCCGCACCATACGACGGGAACGCCGCAAAGGCTGCCCATGCTGACCGTCTATGATTGCATCGTGACCGAGCACGACCTCCGGCTCGTCGCCCTCGCGGCCCTGGTCTGTGCCCTGGCATCACTAACAGCGGTCAACCTGCTCCATCACGTTCTGCGTCTGGAGCGCATGAGCCGCGGCATCTGGCTGACGGTAGCAGCGGCAGCGACGGGCTTCGGTATCTGGGCAACCCATTTTATCGCGATGCTGGCCTATTCCCCGGCCCTGCCGACCGCCTACAACGTAACGCTCACGGCCGTCTCCCTGATCGCTGCCGTCCTGCTGACCGGCTTCGGCTTTGGAATCGCCCTCCTCCCGGGACTCACCGCGTCGCGATGGGCCGGAGGAGCGGCCGTCGGCGGCGGTATCGCCGTCATGCACTATACCGGCATGGCGGCCTTTGAGGTGGCCGGCACCCTCGCTTGGGATCCGACCTTGGTGACGGCATCGATCCTGCTCGGGGGCCTCCTCGGCGCTGCCGCCGTAGCGGTGGCGTTGCACAGGGCCACGCCGGCCAGCAAGATCACTGGCGCGCTGCTGCTCACGCTGGCGATCTGCAGCCATCACTTCACGGCGATGGGCGCCGTCAGCATCACGCCCGACCCGACCATTGCCCTCTCGTCCTCGGCCATTCCCTCCAGGTGGCTGGCCCTCGGTGTCGCGGTCGTCAGCCTCGTCATCCTGCTGCTCGCCTTCATTGCCCTGATCCTCGACGTGAGGGACCGCCGCCGCGCCACGCTCGAGATGCAGCGCATGCGGGATCTCACCGACGCAGCGCTCGAAGGCCTCGTTCTCTGCGCGGGCGAGACCATCGTCACCGTGAACCAGAGTTTCGCGCGGCTGACAGGCCTGAAGGTGGAGCAGATCGGCGGCCAGAACCTGGCCGCGTGGATCCCAGACGCGCTGAAGCGGGAGATCCTGTTCGCCGCTCCAGGACAGGCGATCGAAGCCGAGCTGCGGCATGGCGACGGCACGCTGCTTCCCGTCGAGCTGATCGCGCGGCCGATCAACTACAAGGACCATCCACACAACGTGATCGCCGTCCGCGACCTGCGGGATCGCCGCAACGCGGAGGCGCAGATCCGTTTCCTGGCGCACCACGATCCGCTGACCGGCCTCGGCAATCGCGCTAGCTTCGATCAGCGGCTCGACCGTGAAATCACCCTACACGGGAGAAGCGGCAGGCAGTTGGCGCTGTTATGCCTCGATCTGGACGGCTTCAAGGATGTCAACGATCTCCATGGCCACGCGGCGGGCGATCAGTTGCTCAAGGACATCGCCAAGCACCTCTCCACGGCGCTCGCAGAAGATCAGATGCTCGCGCGTCTGGGCGGCGATGAATTCGCCGTCATCGTACCCTCGGTCGCGGATCCTGCCCATGTAGGCCAGCTCGCCGAGACCCTGCTGAAGAGCCTCAAAGACATCGATGGAACGGACACGCCGACCAACCTCGTGTCGGTGAGCATCGGCATCGCCCTGTATCCGTCCGACGCTAAGGACCGTACGGAGCTTCTCTCCAGCGCCGACACCGCCCTTTACCGCGCCAAGACCGAGGGCAAGGGAACCTATCGCTTCTTCGAGGCGGACATGGGCGCGCAGATCCGGGAGCGCCGCAGCCTGGAGCATGACCTGCGCAGCGCCATTGCGAACGGCGAGTTCAACCTGGTCTACCAGCCCCAGGCGCAGGTCGATACCGGGGCGGTGAACGGATTCGAGGTTCTTCTTCGCTGGATCCATCCCGCTCGCGGCAGCGTCCCGCCCGCGCTCTTCATTCCGATCGCCGAGGAAAGCGGGCTGATCCTGAAGATCGGCGAATGGGTGATGCGGGAGGCCTGCCGCGAGGCCGCCACCTGGATGCGGCCGCTGACGGTCGGGGTCAATGTCTCGGCGGTGCAGCTGACAAGCGATGGTTTCGCGGACCTCGTCCGTCGGATCCTCGACGAGACCGGGCTCCCGCCGCAGCGGCTGGAGATCGAGATCACCGAAACCGCCCTGATCCGCGATCCCAACCGTGCGCTCCAGACGCTCCAGAAGCTCAAGTCGCTGGGCATCAGCATCGCCATGGACGATTTCGGAACGGGCTATTCCTCGCTGTCGAACCTGCGCGCCTTTCCGTGCGACAAGATCAAGATCGACAGGTCCTTCATCCAGGCCGTCCATACGAACCCGCAGGCCGCCACGATCGTCAGAGCGGTCCTGGGTCTCGGGCGCGGCCTTGGTCTGCCGGTCATCGCCGAGGGAGTCGAAACCTCAGAGGAGCTGAGTTTTCTCGACATGGAGGGCTGCACGGAGGCGCAAGGCTATCTGTTCGGCCGGCCCGCCCCAATCGAGGAATTCGTGCCGCTGCTATCGGAGAACGTCGTGGTGCTTCCAACGTCGCCCGCCAGAACGATGGCCAAGTGAAGCCGCCACGATAGACCTCGACCTCAGTGTCATCCCCTCCGCTGCGCTCCGGCCGGGGATGACACTGCGGCGAGTTACTTCCGCTCTTTGTCGAACGGGTTCTGACCCATGCGCAGGGACACGCGGATCGGCGTGCCCGGCAGGTCGAAGGCTTCGCGGATGCCGTTGACGAGATAGCGGGTGTAGCTCTTCGGCAGGGCGTCGAGCTGGTTGCCGAAGACGGCGAAGTGCGGCGGGCGCGACTTGATCTGCGTCATGTAGCGGATCTTGATGCGACGGCCCGAGACAGCCGGGGGCGGGTTGGCCTCGATGGCCTCGGACAACCACTGGTTGAGCCGCGCGGTGGAGATGCGGGTGTTCCACTTCTCGTAGACGTGCAGCACCGCCTTCATGAGCGGGTCGATGCCGCTGCCGGCGAGCCCCGACAGGGGAACGACCGGAGCGCCGCGCACCTGCGGCAGCAGGCGGGCGGCCTTTTCCTTCAGATCGCTGAGCAGTCCCTTCTGGTCGGCCACGAGATCCCATTTGTTGAGGCCGATCACGAGAGCGCGGCCCTCCTGCTCCACCAGATCGACGATGGTGAGATCCTGCTTCTCGAACGGGATCGTGGCATCAAGGAGGATGACCACCACCTCGGCAAAGCGCACGGCGCGCAGCGCATCGGCCACCGAGAGCTTTTCGAGCTTGTCCTCGACCCGGGCGCGCTTTCTGATACCTGCCGTGTCGAACAGCTTGATTGCGCGTCCGCGCCATTCCCAATCGAGCGAAATGGAATCGCGGGTGATGCCGGCCTCGGGTCCGGTGAGCATGCGGTCTTCGCCCACCATGCGATTGATGAGGGTGGACTTGCCCGCGTTGGGGCGCCCGACGATGGCCACCTGAAGGGGCTTGTTCGGATCGTCCTCGTCCTCCATCTCGTCCGGATGGGAGAAGTGAGGCATCAGGGCCTCGAAGAGATCGGCCATGCCCTCGCCGTGCTCGGCGGAGAGCGGCACGGGATCGCCCAGGCCCAGCCCGAAGGCCTCGTAGGCGCCCGCCATGCCGCCCGCGCCCTCGGCCTTGTTGGCGATGAGGATCACGGGCTTGCCGGAGCGGCGCACCATCTCGGCAAAGGGCCGGTCGGCCGGGAGAATCCCCACGCGGGCATCGATCACGAAGAGGATCACGTCGGCATCCGCGATGGCGGCTTCGGTCTGGGCGCGCATGCGGCCGAGGAGCGATTCCTCCGTCGCCTCCTCGAGGCCCGCCGTGTCGATGATGCGGAACTCGAGGTCGCCGAGGCGCGCCTCGCCCTCGCGCCGGTCGCGGGTCACGCCAGGGCGGTCGTCCACGAGCGCCAGCTTCTTGCCGACGAGACGGTTGAACAGAGTCGACTTGCCGACATTCGGCCGCCCGACAATGGCGACGGTGGGCGTCATGTCTTGTCCTATCCTACTGGGTCGCCTGAACCGGACCGCCCGCAACGAGAGCCGTGTAGACGGCAAGGCGCTGCCTCAGGGCAGAGGGCGTCTCGCGGTCGGCGGCGATCTGGTCGAACCAGCGGCCGGCATAATCCATGTCACCGGCCTTAAGACCGGACAGACCCAAGAGTTCCCGCGCGGAATGGCGCCACGCATTGACCGGCGCGGCCAGCGGCTCGATGGTCTGGCGCAGGGCGGCCGGTTCGGCCGTGTCGAGGCGAAGCCACGCGGCGCGAAGTTTCGCGAGGTCCTTCCAGAGCGCGGGCACGGAGCCGTCATTGGCCAGCGCATCGAAGGCCGAAGCACCGTTCTCCGCGTTCTGCTTGCCGAGTTCGGCCGCCAGGCGGAAGCGGGCCAGCATGGCATAACCCGTGCCGGAATCCTCCTTCACGACGTTCTCGAGGGCAGCCTGAGCTTCCTGCCCTTTGTCGTCGGAGGACAGGCGAAGCGCCTCCTCGTAACGTACGGCCGCCTCCTGGGAGAGGGTCAGCTGCCGGTGCTGCCAGAAGCGCCAGCCGCCGACGCCGGCCACGATCAGAACGACCACCGCAATGATGATGCCGTTGTAGCGCTCCCAGATCTTGGCGATCTGGTCGCGGCGGTATTCCTCATCGACTTCGCGAATGAACTCGTCGTTCTGAGCCATCGTGTCTCTCACGCGGCGCGCGGGCCGCCTCCTGTAATCCAAGCGGGTCGCCTAACACACGCAATCGCACAAGGCGAGAGGCTTCATGCCCGCATGGGGAGAACCGGCACGCCGATCAGCCAGGGATGGAGCCAGAACACGAAGGCGAGATAGACAGCGGTGCCGATGACGACCGCCAGAATATCGTTGCGCCAGCCGGCCGGCGCCGCCGTGCCGCCATGCTGGGCCGCCACGTCCCGGCGCTTGGCGCTGATGCGGGCCAGCACCGCCCAGACCAGGAAGGAGCCGAAGAGCAGGATCGACCCGAGATCGCCGTTGGCGAGAAGATGCGCGAAGGCCCAGATCTTCACGCCGGCCAGCATGGGATGCTTGAGCCGGGCCTTGATGTAGCCGGGCAGATAGGCCGCGACGAAGCAGATAAAGGCGACGAGGACGAGGAGCAGCGCGAGGTGCCGGGTCCAGACCGGCGGGTCCCAGACCGGAATGTAGCCCGCCGCGCGGTACTGCCCGTAGCCGATGGAGACCAGGACGATGCCGGCGAGCGACAGGAGGGAGTACAGCCCCTTGTAGCCCCCCTCCCCGATCCTGCCGATGATGGCTGCCCTGGGGGCCCTCGCCATGCTAAAGGAATGGGTGCCGAGAAAGATCACAAGTCCGAGAACAAGCAGGGTCACGGGGAAGCCTCCGAGGCTTAGGAACTTATCGCCAGTTCCCCTGGAATAAACCAACCGTAGCCTTTGGGAAGATCGATGAGGCGCAAAAATGCCTAAAGGTCGCAGGTTGTAAGTTTCCGTTCGTCCTCAAAGCCTTGGACTGCCTAAACTTTTAACAGACAGGCTACTTGCGGCACGAAAATTTCCCCGCTAGGACCCGTCAAAACCTTGCATTGGACGAAAGCGGCTCTAGCAGGGCTGCCACAAGTCCAGTAGCTAGGCCGCAAGATTTCAACCAACAGGTTCCAAGGGGGAGACAGGTGACGGCACTTCTCGGGCTATCCCGTGTCATCGACTCGATCAACGAACGCATCGGCAAGGTGGCCGCCTGGGCCATCGTGGTGGCCATCCTGGTCTCGGCCGTTAACGCGATCATCCGGCGCATTTTCGGCGTCTCGTCCAATGCCTGGCTCGAGCTGCAATGGTACCTGTTCGGCGCCGTGTTCATGCTCTGCGCGGCCTGGACCCTCAAGGCCAACGAGCACATCCGCATCGACATCATCTCGAACAAGCTCACGAAGCGCGGGCGCGACACGATCGACCTGATCGGCCACCTGTTCTTCCTGCTGCCCTTCGTGGCCCTGATGCTCTACCTGTGCTTCCCGTATTTCTTCAATTCCTTCCGTTCCGGCGAGGTGTCCTCCAATGCCGGCGGCCTGCTGATCTGGCCGGCCAAGGGCCTCATCCTGCTGGGCTTCATCTCTCTTGCCTTCCAATGGCTGAGCGAGCTGATCAAACGGGTGGCCATCATGAACGGCCAACTGGTCGATGAACACGACACAGCCGGCCACAACGCCGTCGAGGCCGAGGCCGAGCGGCTGATTGCGGAGTTGGCCGATACCAGCACCACCAAGGGCGGCGAGCCTCCGGGCGACGTCTTGCGCTGACGCCCCTCGCCTGATCTGATTTCGGAGTCTCACGTCCATGGCTGTATTCATCGCCCAGAACCTCGCACCGATCATGTTCGGCGCGCTGGTGATCTTCCTTCTCCTCGGCTACCCGGTCGCGTTTTCGCTCGCGGCCAACGGCCTCCTGTTCTTCTTCATCGCGGTGGAGCTCGCGCCTCTCGCGCCGGAGACCATCAACCTTTCCTGGCCCCTGCTCCAGGCGCTGCCGGATCGCGTCTACGGCACCATGTCGAACGAGGTGCTGCTGGCGATCCCGTTCTTCACCTTCATGGGCTATATCCTCGAACGCTCCGGGATGGCCGAAGACCTGCTCGACACCATCGGCCAGCTCTTCGGGCCCCTGCGCGGCGGCCTCGCCTATGCGGTGATCTTCGTGGGTGCGCTGCTCGCCGCAACCACGGGCGTCGTGGCCGCCTCCGTGATCTCGATGGGCCTGATCTCCCTGCCGATCATGCTGCGCTACGGCTATGACCGGCGCCTCGCCTCGGGCGTCATCGCGGCCTCCGGCACCCTCGCCCAGATCATCCCGCCCTCGCTGGTTCTCATCGTCATGGCCGACCAGCTCGGCCGCTCGGTGGGCGACATGTACGAGGGCGCGTTCCTGCCCGGCCTTATTCTGTCCGGCCTCTATGCGGGCTACGTGTTCCTTGCCTCGATGATCGACCCGAAAGCCGCCCCCGGCCTGCCCCTGGAAGCCGTCGGCTTCCGTGAGCCGAACGGCTCGCGCGGCGTGTGGCAGCTCGGCGTCCTGGTGCTCTTCTCCGGCCTGGTCGGCTACTACGTGCTGTCGCAGACCAACACCAAGGCGGGCGCCGACTTCGTCATCCTGACGATCTGCGTCGGCACGGTGGTGGCGCTGATCTGCGCCCTCATGAACAAGCTGCTCGGCGCCAAGCGCATCGCGATCTCGGCGGTGCTCACCGTTCTTCTCATCGGCGCCTATGTGGTCCTGCATAACCAAGGTTATGAAGGGCTTGCCTTGACCATGGAGATGATCCTCGCCGGCGTGATCTATGCGCTCATCGTCGGCATGGTCGAGCGGTTCACCGGCCTTCGGCTCATGTCGAACATGGCCCAGCAGACCACCTTCGTGATGGTGCCGCCGCTGCTGCTGATCTTCCTCGTGCTCGGCACCATCTTCATCGGTCTCGCCACCCCGACCGAAGGCGGTGCCATGGGCGCGCTGGGCTCGGTCATCCTGGCGGCAGTCAAGCGCAAGCTCGACAACAACCCGAACCGCTTCAACTTCACCATCGTGCGTCAGGCCACGGAAGCGACCGCGAAGCTCTCCGCCTTCGTGCTCTTCATCCTGATCGGCGCCCGCGTGTTCTCGCTCACCTTCTACGGGGTGAACGGGCACATCTGGGTCGAGCACCTGCTGACCTCGCTCCCGGGCGGCCAGGTGGGCTTCCTGATCGTGGTCAACATCCTGGTCTTCCTGCTCGCCTTCTTCCTCGACTTCTTCGAGCTGGCCTTCATCGTGATCCCGCTGCTCGGCCCCGCGGCCGAGAAGCTGGGCATCGACCTGATCTGGTTCGGCGTCATGATGGGCGTGAACATGCAGACCTCGTTCATGCACCCGCCCTTCGGCTTCGCGCTGTTCTTCCTGCGCTCGGTGGCCCCGAAGGTGCCCTATATCGACCGCGTGACGGGCAAGAAGATGGAGCCGGTGACCACGGGTCAGATCTATTGGGGCGCCATTCCCTTCGTGGTGATCCAGCTCATCATGGTGGCCATCGTCGTCCTCTTCCCTGGCATCGTCACGCACTACAAGTCAGCCGGTCCTGCGGTCGATCCGGCCGCCGTGCAGAAGAAGCTCGACGAGCTCCTGGTCCCCGGTCTCGGCGCCCCCGGCAGCGAACCCGGCGGCCTCCCCGGCCTGAACTTCGACGAGCCGCCGAAGATCCAGTAACGCGGCTGGTCTCAGATACGACAAAGGCGGGCCTGGCGGCCCGCCTTTTTGTTTTGGCTCGGCTGCTAACACCCGACGCTATTGTCCCGAGTAGGCGGAGTGACAGATTGGGTGTCATTCCCGGCCGTAGATGGCGCAGCCACCGGAGGGGAAGGGAATGCATTGGCTCACCGCGTGTGTGTGGATCCCCTTCTCTCGCCTTCGGCTCGCCGGGGATGACACACACCACGTCATGGCCGGGCTCGTCCCGGCCATCCACGTCTTTGGAACCCGATGCAGGAAAACGTGGATGCCCGGCACAAGGCAGGGCATGACGGGGAGAAAGCACGGATGACGGGCAGGAGCAGGAGGGCTCTTACGGAACCGTGGCTTCGTACAAGTCAGGTCTGAATCCCACGAGGATGCGCCCATCGTGCTCAAGCACCGGACGCTTGATCATGGACGGCTGGTCGAGCATGAGCGCGAGCGCCCTATGCTCATCGAGACCTGCTTTGTCCGCATCAGGAAGCTTGCGAAAGGTCGTTCCCGCCCGGTTGAGCAGCGTCTCCCAGCCGACGCTCCGCGCCCAGCCTTCAAGCCGCGCCCGGTCGATGCCTTCGGCCTTGTAATCGTGAAAGGTGTAAGACACGCCCTTGGCGTCGAGCCAGGCACGCGCCTTCTTCATCGTGTCACAGTTCTTGATGCCGTAGAGCCTCACCGACAACGCTTACTCCCACTCGATCGTCCCAGGCGGCTTCGAGGTGATGTCGTAGGTGACCCGGTTGATGCCCTTAACCTCGTTGATGATGCGGGTCGCGACGCGGCCGAGGAAGGCCATGTCGAAGGGGTAGAAATCCGCCGTCATGCCGTCGATGGAGGTGACGGCGCGCAGGGCACAGACGTGGTCGTAGGTGCGCGCGTCGCCCATGACGCCCACTGTCTTCACCGGCAGCAGAACGGCGAAGGCCTGCCAGATCACGTCGTAGAGGCCCGCGTTGCGGATCTCCTCGAGGTAGATGGCATCGGCCTTGCGCAGGATGTCGAGCTTTTCGCGGGTGATCTCGCCGGGCACGCGGATGGCGAGGCCGGGCCCCGGGAAAGGGTGGCGGCCCACGAAGGCGTCGGGCAGGCCGAGCTCGCGGCCGAGCACCCTCACCTCGTCCTTGAAGAGCTCGCGCAGGGGCTCCACGAGTTTCATCTTCATGCGCTCGGGCAGGCCGCCCACATTGTGGTGGCTCTTGATCGTGACCGAGGGACCGCCCGTGAAGGAGACGCTCTCGATCACATCCGGATAGAGCGTGCCCTGCGCCAGGAAGTCCGCGCCGCCGATCTTCTTGGCCTCCTCGTCGAACACGTCGATGAAGAGTTTTCCGATGGTCTTGCGCTTCACCTCCGGGTCGGACACGCCTTCGAGTGCGCCGATGAACAGGTCCTGCGCCTGCACATGGACGAGCGGGATGTTGTAGTGGTCGCGGAAGAGCGTCACCACCTGCTCGGCCTCGGACGCCCGCAGCAGTCCGTGATCCACGAACACGCAGGTGAGCTGGTCGCCGATGGCCTCGTGGATCAGCACCGCCGCCACGGCGGAATCGACGCCCCCGGAAAGACCGCAGATCACCCGGCCGGTGCCGACCTGGGCGCGAATGCGCTCGATGGCTTCCTCGCGGAAGGCCTTCATGGTCCAGTCGCCCTTGCAGCCCGCGATGTCGCGCACGAAGTTGCGGATGAGCTGGGCCCCTTGCGGGGTGTGCACCACCTCGGGGTGGAACTGGACGCCGTAGAACCGGTGCTCCTCGTCGGCCACCACCGCGAAGGGGGCGTTCTCGGAGGCTGCCAGCACCTCGAAACCTTCGGGCAGCTTGGTGACCCGGTCGCCGTGGCTCATCCAGACGGGATATTTCTTGCCGACCTGCCAGACGCCCTGGAAGATCGGGCTCTCGGTCAGCACCTCGATCTCGGCGCGGCCGAACTCGGAATGGTGCCCGCCCTCGACCTCGCCGCCGAGCTGCGCCGCCATGGTCTGCTGGCCGTAGCAGATGCCGAAAACCGGCAGACCCGCCTCGAAGACCTCCTTCGGAGCCCTGGGGGACGCATCCGTGGTGACCGATTCCGGTCCGCCCGAGAGGATCACGCCCTTGGGCTTCATGGTGCGGATCGCTTCCGCCGCCTTCTGGAACGGCACCACCTCCGAATAGACCCCATCCTCGCGCACGCGCCTGGCGATGAGCTGCGTCACCTGGGAGCCGAAATCGATGATGAGGATCTTGTCGTGGGTCTGGGTCATGGTCTCTCGCGTTGGGCCCTGAGGGAAGAGCTTGATAGCCCCCGTGCTTTACCCCCATCCCGCCCCGGCTGTCATGCCTTTTGAGTCGCCACGGGCCGAAGTCCCGCGTTTTTGATGGCTGGTGGATCGGCAGCCGACACGCCGCCGCGCTGAACGGAAAGCCCCGGCTGCCGTCTAGGCAGCCGGGGCTTGAGCAAGGTGCCGTTTGGATCCGCTGGCTAGAAAACGATAAAATCGTCGTTCGTCAGCCCCAGCCGCGGGCTCAGACGGGCGAACAGGATCTGGGCGGCAGCCCCATCGCCGTCCGGATCGTAGTAGAGCGCGCCTGTTGCCCGATTATAGATGATCCTGTCATTGGCATCGTGAGCCTCGGCTCCTCGATAGAAGGCTGCTTGCGCGAGAACGCCGGCGGGCCCAGCCTCGGTGAAGATCGCGTCGTCGAGCCGGATCTTATCGTTCCTGACTGAAAACGACTGGATCCGATCCACATTCGTCGCGGCATTCAGCGCGCTGTCGAACACGAAGGAGTCGCGCCCCGCTTCTCCCCTGAGCACATCGTTCCCATCACCACCGTTGAGCCGGTCGTTTCCTGATCCACCGATGATGGTGTCGTTCCCCAGGTTGCCGCTGAGGCTGTCATTTCCCGACTTACCCTGCAGGCTGTTCGAACGATCATCGCCCACGAGCCGGTCAGCAAAGCGGGTGCCGACAACGCCTTCAATTGAAACATAGCTGTCGCCGATGGCGTTCAGGCCCTGATTTTGGCTCGCATCGGCAAGGTTTACCGTCACGCCTCGTGACCCGGTGTGATACATATCGTATCGGGCGAAATCGAAGCCGCCGCCGCCGTTCAGGACATCGGCGCCCCGTCCGCCGACAAGAACGTTTCTGAGATCGTTGCCGATCAGCGTATCGGCAAAGTCGCTGCCCTGCAGGCCTTCGATCGAAATGTATGTATCGCCCGCGGCATGGCCGGTATTCACGGAGGGATCGGCAAGGCTGGCGGTCACGCCCGTGGGGTCCGCCTTGTAGCGCGCGAAGTCGAGGCCGCGCCCCCCGTTGAGAGCGTCCGCACCGGCCACACCTTCGAGGACGTTGTCCCGGGAGTTGCCCGTGAGATTGTCGTCGAAGCGGCCACCCCTCACGCGCTCAATCGAGGAATATCGATCTCCAAGGGCTTCTCCCGTGTTCCGGGCCGCATTGGCCAGGTTGACGGTCACGGCCGTTGCCGCATTCCGATAATCGGCCCAGTCCTCACCGGTCCCGCCGATGAGGCGATCGCGTCCGGGACCGCCGCGCAGAAGGTCATCGCCCGAGCCCCCGTTCAGAATGTCGTTCCCGCGTCCGCCGAGGATTGTATCGTCTCCTGCAAGACCAATGAGGGTGTCGTTCCCCGCACGGCCATCGAGGGAGTCGTTTGCCCTCGTTCCCGTCAACGCATTGCCGCGACTGGTTCCTATGCGCACAACCACTGCTGTTCTCCCTGACAACCGCCCCCGTTTCTTCGAATGATTGCCGCGAGAGTAGATTCATCTGGAAGAGCAGCAAGCACTCTTCCTGTCTAAGCACATCGGACAGAGAGATTATTTTCCGATGAATACATCAATACTTCAGACATCATTCCTGAAAGGCACCGAGTTTAAACAACAAATCCAAATATACAGTGTAGTCTGGATATCCTTTGGATTAGCCCAGGAGAGAAAGTCCGTCGTCTAGGCCTTCCGCAGCACAGCGACGAAGAAGCCGTCGGTGCCGGTCTGCTGCGGCGTCAGCTGGAGCCCATAGGCGGTCCGGCGAGTGGCGTTCTTGAGAAATCCGAGCCCAGGCTTTCCCAGCAATTCCTCATGGGAGACCGGCCTGAAGCCTTCGTGACGCTCCACGAAACTGGAAAGCGCGTCGTCGTTCTCCTCAGGCAGGATCGAGCAGGTGATGTAGACGATGCGGCCGCCCGGCTTCACCAGTCTGGCCGCCCGGTCGAGCACCGTCGCCTGCTCCTTGCGCCGGGTCTCCAGGCTGCCGGGCCGGAGGCGCCATTTGGCATCGGGGTTGCGCCTCCAGGTGCCCACGCCCGTGCAGGGCGCGTCAACGAGAACGCAGTCGATCCGCCCGTCGAGATCGGACACCGCATCGGCCTTGTTGCGCGGCGTGCGGACCTGGACGTTGCGCACGCCCGCCCGGGTCAGGCGCTCATGAATGGGCGCGAGACGGCGCGCGTCGTTGTCGGTTGCGTAGATCTGGCCGTGGTTCTCCATCATGGCCGCGAGCGCCAGGGTCTTGCCGCCGCCGCCCGCACAGAGATCCACCACCTGCTCGCCGGGCTCGGCCCCGGAGAGCAGCGCCACGAGCTGCGAGCCCTCGTCCTGGATCTCGAGCCAGCCTTTCAGAAACTCCGGCTCCGACTGCACGGCTGGCCCGCGCCCGTCCTCGCCCGGCATGATCCGCAATCCCAGCGGCGAAAGCGGCGTTTCGACCGCACCCAGATGCGGCAGGGCATCATGCGCCTCCTCGCGGGAGGAGACTTTGAGCGTGTTCACCCGAAGGTCCAGGGGCGCACGGGTGGCGAGCGCCTGCATTTCGGGCACGAGATCATCGCCGAGCAGGCGCTGGAGGAATGGCTCGATCCAGTCGGGAAAATCACCGGCGATGTGAGGCGGGGCGCCGGAGAGATCGGCCTTGTCCAGCCGCTCGCGCTCATTCGCCGACAAAGGCTCAGGTGCGAAGCGCTCGCCGGAACAGAGCGCCGCGATGGCGTCGACGTTAAGCCCCCGCTGCAGCCGCAGCATACCGAGCACGACGGCGCGAGGAGCGTTGTCGCCCATGATCCATCCGGCGGAAGCTTTCCGCCGCAGGGCGTCGTAGACGAGGCTCGCGATGGCGGCCCGGTCCTTGGAGCCGGCGAAGCGATGCGACAGACCCCAATCCTTGAGGGCGTCAGATGCCGGGCGGCGCCGGGCGTCGATATCGGCCAGGACCTCGATGGCGGCAGAGATGCGGGCGGCAGGTGTCATGAGAAAAGCACACTCGAGCTTGGCCGTAGATACGACACAATGTTTCCTATTTTCAGTCCCGATCAGACGTGACTTGAGAGATTACGTGCATTCCGCACGATTCCTCTTTGGAGACCAATCTTATGTTGACCCGCCTGACCCGCGGCCTTGCTGCCCTCGGCCTCACCCTCGCGATCGCCGCCTGCGCCACGGCCCCGGCCGCCGACATCCAGCCGCCTCCGATGAAGCAGCTTGATGCCAAGACGCAGCTCGAAAGCGGACGTCGTTACTAGCTGCCTGAGCGGGATGGGCGCAGAGCCCATCCCGTCCTTACTTAAACGCCGGCCTCCGCCGCAAAGATGCGGACGGCGAAGACGATCCACATGGCTGCCAGAATCAGCACGCCCACCAGGAACGCCATAAAGCGTATGGAAACCTTGTTCGAGGTGACGTGGATGGCCGCATGAACCAGGCGGGTCGCCACGAACATCCATGACATCACCACGAAGAGCATGTCCGCCTTGCGGGTGATCAGCGCCAGAGCCACCAGGGCATAGAACAGCACCGGCAGCTCGAACTGGTTCTGATACGAATTCTGGAGCTGCAGGATGCGCTTGGGCCAGACACGCTCTCCAAGCGCGATGTCCCTGACCTTCACCTCGCCGGCCCGGAGTGTACTCAGTCGGGAGCTGCCGAGGGAGAAAAGCAGGATGAGGGTGAGCCCGACCAGAACAAGGACGGGCAGGATGACGGCGGAGATGCTCATGAATCGGGACTCGCGTGAAGCTTAACTGCGAGTCGGATAATTAGGGCTTTCCCGCGTGATCGTCACGTCGTGGACGTGGCTCTCGCGCAGTCCCGCGGAGGTGATGCGGATGAACTGCGCCTTTTCCCGGAATTCCGGCAGGGTCGCGGCGCCTACATAGCCCATGGAGGCACGAAGCCCGCCGGTGAGCTGGTGCAGGACCGCCGAGACCGGCCCCTTATAGGCCACCTGCCCCTCGATGCCCTCCGGCACGAGCTTGAGGGTGTCGCGCACCTCCGCCTGGAAGTAGCGGTCGGCCGAGCCGCGGGCCATGGCGCCCACGGAGCCCATGCCACGATAGGCCTTGTAGGAGCGACCCTGGTACAGGAAGGTCTCGCCGGGGGTCTCGTCCGTGCCGGCAAGCAGCGAGCCCACCATGGCGCAGGAGGCGCCGGCGGCGAGCGCCTTGGCGAGGTCGCCCGAGAACTTGATGCCGCCATCGGCGATCACCGGAATGTCGGCCTGAGCCGCCGCCTCGACCGCTTCCATGATGGCGGTGAGCTGGGGCACGCCGACGCCCGCCACGATGCGGGTGGTGCAGATGGAGCCCGGGCCGATGCCGACCTTGACCGCGTCGGCACCGGCATCGATGAGCGCCTGGGCGCCCTCGCGGGTCGCCACGTTGCCGGCGATGACCTGAACGGCGTTGGAGAGCTTCTTCACGCGGGTGACGCTCTCCAGCACCTTCACGGAATGGCCGTGGGCGGTGTCGACCACCACCACGTCGCAGCCCGCATCGATGAGGCGCTCGGCGCGCTCGAAGCCCTGCTCGCCTGTGGTCGTAGCAGCAGCCACCAGGAGGCGCCCCTGCACGTCCTTGGCGGCATTCGGATAGGCCACCTGCTTCTCGATGTCCTTCACGGTGATCAGGCCGATGCAGCGGAAGTGATCGTCGACGACCAGGAGCTTCTCGATGCGGAACTGGTGCAGGAGGTGGCGGGCCTCGTCCTGGCTCACGCCCTCGCGGACCGTGATCAGCCGGTCCTTGGTCATGAGCTCCGAGACCTTCTGGCCCGGATTGCTGGCAAAGCGCACGTCGCGGTTGGTCAGGATGCCGACGAGCTTGCCCTTGGCGCCGCCGGGTCCGCGCTCGACCACCGGAATGCCCGAGATGCCGTGATGCTTCATCATCGACAGCGCATCGGCCAGGGTCTCGTCCGGGAAGATCGTGATGGGGTTCATCACCATGCCGGATTCGTAACGCTTCACGAGGCGGACCTGCTCGGCCTGGGCCTCCGGCTCGAGGTTGCGGTGAATGACGCCGAGGCCGCCGTTCTGGGCCATGGCAATGGCCATGCGGGCTTCCGTCACTGTGTCCATGGCGGAGGCGATGATCGGCATGTTGAGGCGGATGGTCTTGGTCAGCTTGGTGGCGACGTCCACGTCGCCGGGCATCACCTCGGAGCGGCCGGGCCGGAGCAGCACGTCATCGAAGGTCAGTCCATCGATGATCTTATCGGCGAATACAGAGGCCATGGCCAACTCCTTGAAGTGCTGCGCGTATGGAAGGATAACGCTTTGGCGGGTTGGCACGGGTCCGTAGCACGGCGTTTCATTTTCGCAAAGGGTTGAGAGGCGCATCCCCAGAAGATCTGCAATGCGCCTGTTTGCCCTTTGCAATGACACGACAGAGCGCTAAGTCCGGCGGTCATGCGTCAATCCCGCCTTCTCCCGCTGATCATCGCGACGGCCCTGTTCATGGAGAACATGGATTCGACCGTGATCTCCACATCGCTGCCGATGATCGCTCAGGACCTGGGAACGCAGCCCATCGCCCTCAAGCTGGCGCTGACCTCCTATCTGGTGAGCCTTGCGATCTTCATCCCGATCTCGGGCTGGATGGCCGACAAGTACGGGGCGAGAACGATCTTCACCCTGGCCATCGGCGTGTTCATGGCGGGCTCCATCGCCTGCGCGGCAGCCAATTCCCTCGAATGGTTCGTGTTCTCCCGCTTCGTCCAAGGGGCCGGCGGAGCCATGATGGTGCCGGTGGGACGCCTCGTGCTCCTGCGCAGCGTGGCCCGCAGCGAGGTGGTGCAGGCGCTCGCGACCCTGACGATCCCAGCCCTGATCGGCCCCATCATCGGACCGCCGCTCGGCGGCTTCATCACGGAATTCGCCCACTGGCGCTGGATCTTCTTCATCAACATTCCCATCGGGATCATCGGAATCGTGTGTGCCCTGAAGTTCGTGCCGAACATCAAGGAAGACGATACACCGCCGTTGGATCTCATCGGCTTTCTGCTGACCGGAGTGGGTTTTTCCCTGCTGATGCTCGGTTTCTCCACCACTGGGCAGCATCTCGTCCCGCCCCAGATTTCGAGCAGCTGCATGGCGATCGGAGCTGCCAGCCTGGTCCTTTACGTCTTTCACGCCAAGCGCACCCCCTACCCGGTCCTGCATCTGAGCCTGCTCAAGGTGCCGACCTTTCGCGTCAGTGTCGTGGGCGGGTCGCTCTTCCGCATCGGCATCGGGGCAATCCCGTTCCTGCTGCCGCTGATGCTGCAGGTGGGCTTCGGCTTAGGCCCCCTGGCCTCGGGCTCGCTCACCTTCATCGCGGCCGTCGGCGCGCTGTTCATGAAGACCATGGCCAAGCGCATCCTCGAACGCACAGGCTTTCGCCGGCTGCTCACCATCAACGCCTTCATCGGCGCCGCTTTCGTGGCCGCCAACGGGTTCTTCACCCCCGAGACGCCGCACTGGCTCATCATGATCATCCTGCTGGTCGGCGGCTGCTTCCGCTCGCTTCAGTTCACCAGCCTCAATGCTATCGGCTACGCGGAAATCTCCAACCGCGAAATGAGCTATGCCACGAGCCTGGGGAGCGCTCTGCAGCAGGTCTCTCTCAGCATCGGCGTGGCCTTCGGGGCCTTCGTGCTGGAGATGGCATCGAGCTACGACGGCACGCCCGGGATCACGGCCGCCGACTTCGGCCCGGCCTTCTGGGCGGTTGCCACCATCTCGGCCCTGTCGGGCTTCATCTTCCTCCAGCTCTCGCCGACGGCAGGGGCCGAGATGTCGGGACACCGGGCCGTCGAGCGCAAGCCTGCCGCGACGGGCCTGGGCGACGGCACTACAAATCTCGGTGAAGAGGTAGAACGGCGATAGGAATGCCTTACCATGCCCTCTGTGACCAGGAGGCCCTCATGGATCAGCGCATCATCGACCTCTACGACGACTTCACCCATGGCGGCATGAGCCGCCGCTCCTTCCTCGACAAGCTTGCGGCTCTCGCCGGCAGTGCCGCCGGTGCAGCGGCCATCCTGCCGATCCTGCAGAACAATTATGCCCAGGCTCAGACCGTGCCGGAGACGGACCCTCGGATCACCGCCGAGACCGTGGACATTCCCGGCGGGCAGCCCGGCCTCAAGGGCTATCTGGTGAAGCCGAAGGATGCTCAGGCCAAGCTCCCGACCGTCATCGTGATCCACGAGAACCGGGGCCTGAACCCGCATATCAGGGATGTGACGCGGCGCATGGCAACAGAGGGCTTCATCGCGCTTGGGCTCGATTACCTCTCCCCCATGGGCGGCACGCCCGCCGACGAGGACAAGGGCCGGGAGATGATCGGTCAACTCAAGCAGCCCGACGTGATCGCCAACGGCAAGGCCACGGTGGCCTATCTCCGGGGCCGTCCGGACAGCAACGGCAAGGTCGGGGCCATCGGCTTCTGTTGGGGCGGCGGCGCAGTGAACAGTCTCGCGGTCAACGAGCCGAACCTGAACGCGGGCGTGGCCTATTACGGCGGCCAGCCGAAGGCGGAGGACGTGCCGAAGATGCAGGCCGCGATCATGCTGCACTACGCAAGCCTCGACGAGCGCATCAATGCGGGCATTCCAGCCTACGAGGCGGCCCTGAAGCAGGCCGGCAAGACCTACGAGATCCACATGTACCAGGGCGTCAACCACGCCTTCAACAACGACACCAACGCGGCGCGCTACGACAAGACGGCGGCCGATCAGGCGTGGCAGCGGACGGTGGCGTTCTTGAAGAAGAATTTGGCGTAGCTGAATTCAAACAGTGTCTCCTCGGGACTGCAAAGCGGAACCCGGGATCGCCCTTCGCGAGTCATTTCCGATCCTTGGAATCGATTGGTCAAGGCGCGGACAAGGGTATTTCGCTGCCTTGGCACTCGTTGGTCATGCTTCGCGTTAGGTAAGCATGGCCAAGTCTCTCAAACTTGTTTCAGGGCAGCCCGTACATCCTCCCGGTGTTGTTGCCTCGGCCGTATACGCACAGGGTCGCCGTCTGGCCGACATCGCCATCGAGGGCGCGGGGGATTGGGCGCGCAAACCCGGGCATGTGGTGTGGATCGGCCTGCACGAGCCCGGCCTCGACCTTCTCAGAACGGTGCAGGCAGAGTTCGGCCTGCACGATCTTGCCATCGAGGATGCCCTCAAGGCGCACCAGAGGCCCAAGCTCGAACTATACGGCGAGGCCCTGTTCGTCGTCGCGCGCACAGCCCAGATGCTGGAGGGGCGTATCGCTTTCGGAGAGACCCACCTTTTTCTCGGAAGAGGTTACGTGGTTTCCGTCAGGCACGGCGCCTCGACGACTTATCTCCCGGTGCGCGAACGCTGCGAGGCTATTCCTCACGCGTTCTCGGAGGGCGAGGACTTCATACTCTATGCCATCCTCGACTTCATCGTCGACAATTATGTGCCGGTGATCGAGTGCATTCAGGAGGAGGTGGAAGGGATCGAAGACAACATCCTCGCGGAAGCGTCGGGCCAGACCTATGTGCGACGGCTCTACGAACTGCGCCGCGACCTCCTGCGGCTGCGCAATGCCGTGGTCCCGCTGGTGGAAGTCTGCCGGCGCCTTGCGCAGCCGGGTCTGCCGGGCATCGACGCCACGATGCACCCGCTGTTCCGCGATGTGTCCGATCACATCCGCCGTGTTCAGGAGGAGATCGAATCCTTGCGCGAGGTGCTGGCATTCGCGTTCGAGACCAGCCTGATGACCGGGCAGGCTCAGCAGACCGAAATTACACGCAAGCTGGCCGCCTGGGCGGCCATCCTGGCGGTGCCAACGGCGGTGGCAGGCATCTACGGCATGAACTTCGACATCATACCCGAGTTGCACTGGAAATACGGCTATGCCGTCGTATTGCTGGTCATCGCAATGATGTGTGGATTGCTGTACTGGCGCTTCCGCCGAAGCCGCTGGCTGTAGGGTCGATTGCGAAATCGTCGCTGGACGACGTCCGCAGCTCAATCCTCGAACGCGTCCACCTGCTCCCGCTTGCCGATCATGAAGGCGTCGGCCACGAGGCGGAAGGGAGCGTCATCGACCTCGGAATGGCCGATGGTCAAGAGGGCGTCGAAGCGCCGGTAGATGCCCTGGTACTCGGCAGGCTCCTCCTGCACCACCACTCGTCCGTTGATCTCGAGACAGCTGCCGCCGTGGGTGAGTTTCAGCTGCATGCCGGCCTCGGTCTCCACCTCGATATCCCAGGTCTGCGGGCCGGTCTGGCGCCAGTCGAACACGGCTTGCAGATCGCCCTGCCCGTGGCTCATGGAGAAGGTCAGGTTCGCGGCGATGGGCGCGTCGCGGTTGGCCGGAAACTCCAGGCTCGAGGTCTTGATGAAGACCGGCTCGGGCATGATGCGGGTGACGATGGAGAGCGCGTTGATGCCCGGATCGAAGACGCCGAAGCCGCCCGCTTCCCAAATCCATTGCTGGCCTGGATGCCAGTGCCGGACATCCTCCTTCCAGGTCACGAGGAGGCGCTTGATCGACCAGCCGGCGAGCGCCTTCTTGGCCTCATCGACGGCCTTGTTGTACTGGGCGTGCCAAGTGGTGAAAACCACCTTTCCGGTCTTCGCGGCCAGTACCCTCAGATCCTCGAGCTCGCTCAACGTGGCAGCCGGGGGCTTTTCCAAGAGCACGCTCTTGCCGGCGAGCAGCGCCTCACGGGCAATCTGGTGGCGGACCTGCGGCGGAGTGCAAATCGAGACTGCATCGACGTCCGGCAGCTTCAGAAGCTCGCGATAGTCCTGAAAGGTGTATTTCGCATCCTCATGGGAGAGCCCCCGGGTGCTCGACACGGCGAGAAGCTCGAAATCCGGGTTGGACTTGATCACGGGCAGATGCTGATCCTGCGCGATCTTGCCGAGGCCGATGATGCCGATGCGATGCACTGCCATGGTCGTGGCTCCTTCAAAATCCGAGGCGTCGGGCAAGGCCTGTCAGGCTTCGGGCGTTTCGTCCGCCCGTCCCCGGAAACCGGTGGCCATCACATAGAGTTCCGCCGAGTCGGCCCGGCTCGCCGCCGGCTTCACGTGGCGCACCACGGCGAAGTCGCGCTTGAGGTCGGCGAGAAGCTGGTTCTCGGTGCCGCCCTGGAACACCTTGGCGATGAAGGCGCCACCGGGCGCCAGGATCTCGCGGGCGAAGTAGATCGCGGCCTCGGCGAGGCCGATGATGCGCAGGTGGTCGGTCTTCTTGTGGCCGGTGGTGTTGGCCGCCATGTCCGACATGACGATGTCGGCGGGCCCGCCCAGCATCTCGATCAGCTTGCCCGGAGCGCTCTCGTCCAGGAAGTCGAGCTGGATGAACTCGACGCCCGGCATGGGATCGATGGGCAGGAGATCGATGCCGACCACCTTGCCTTTCGGCCCCACCACCTTGGCGGCGATTTGGGACCAGCCGCCGGGAGCCGCGCCGAGATCGACCACCCGCTGGCCGGGTTTCAGGATGCGGTACTTCTCGTCGATCTCCAAAAGCTTGAAGGCCGCGCGCGAGCGGTAGCCCTCGCGCTTGGCGCGGGCGACATAAGGGTCGTTGAGCTGGCGCTCCAGCCATTTCTGCGAAGAGAGGGACCGCTTGTTGGCGGTTTTCACGCGCTGCTTGAGATTGCGGACACCCGAACCGGAACCCGAACTGGACTTGGCACTCACCTTGGGCTGCCCCCTCGCCACACGGAATCCTCTCGCATCATGTTCATCAAAATTCCTTCGCGCAGACCGCGATCAGCGATGCGCAGGCGCTCCGACGGGAACGCCCGCCGGATCGCTTCCAAAATGGCGCAGCCGGCGAGAACCAGATCGGCCCGCTCCTTGCCGATACAGGGATTCGCCGCCCGCTGTGTAAAGTCCGAATGCAGCAAACGATCCATCACCGTCGAGATCTCGCCGTTGCGCATCCACATTCCATCCACCCGGCGCCGGTCATAGCGTGCGAGCCCTAAGTGAATGCCCCCGACCGTGGTGACGGTTCCCGAGGTTCCGAGCAGGTGGAAGTTGTGGGCGCGCCCCGCCTGAGCGGCCACGAGGGCGAAATCCATGAGAAGCTCGGATACTTCCTCGACCATGCCCTCGAAGATCTTGGGCGTGACGTCGATGCCACCGTGGCGCTCGGCGAGAGTCACCACGCCAACGGGAAGAGAATCCCAGGCGCGAATGCGCTTGCACGGATCGGCGAAGGCATGCGGAGCCCGGCCATCGAGCCAGGCGATCTCGGTGGATCCGCCCCCGATGTCGAACACGATGACGGACTGCGCCTTGGGATCGACCAGCGACGCGCAGCCCGTGACCGCGAGATAGGCCTCGGTCTTGCGGTCGACGATCTCGAGTTCAAGGTCGAGCTCATCGCGAACACGGTCGATGAAGGCTGGACCGTTCTCGGCGAGCCGGCACGCTTCGGTGGCGACGAGTCGCGCGCGCCTCACATCCTTCGCCGTCATCTTCTCGCGGCAGACGCGCAGTGCATCAATCGTGCGCTCGATGGCGCCGTCGCTGAGCCGGTTGCCGAGGCCGAGCCCCTCGCCCAGCCGCACGATCCGCGAGAAGGCATCGACGACCCGGAAGCCGAAATGTGCAGGCTCTGCAATGAGAAGACGGCAATTGTTCGTGCCGAGATCGAGCGCCGCGTAGCTTCTCGATGAGCGTCGCCGCGCCTCCATCCTGGCCGTCGGCGCAGGAGTGTCAGCCACCCAGGATGCACCGTGTGCCGAGCCGCTGAGCGGTTCGGCAAGCCGGTCACCTTCTGCTGTCACGTCCGCTTTGACGGTCAAAACTCAAGTCCCCGCGGCACCCGGTTCAGGCGCCTGTTTGACCAAGAGAGTAACCATCGCCCCATGGTCCTGCCAAGGGTGCCCCTCTGAGTTTATGGTTTTGCCTCGAAGGAGGTACGAAGGACCGACTAGAGCGACAGACCCCGAAAGCGCTCCGTTAAGCCGCTTAAAACATCTGCGCCGACATTGGCGATCGCCACCCGCAGATGCCCTTCCTGACCAGGGCCGAAATAGCTTCCGGGCAGGCACAGAACACCCCGTTCGGTTGCTAGTTTCTCTGCCACCTGCTGCGCTTTGGCGCCGGAAAATGGATGCCGCACATAAGCGAAATAGGCGCCGACCGACTCGATTTTCCATTCCGGCAGCGGCGCGAGCGCGTCCTGAAAAACCTGTGCACGGCGGTTGATCTCCGCCCGGTTCCCCTCGCGCCAGTCCCGTAGGCCGTCGATGGCCCAGGGCAGCGCGCCTTGAGCGGTTCGCGGGGGGCAAATCTGGATGCAATCGAGAATCTTGGCGATCTGCTCAATGAGCTTGGCGTCGGCTGTGATCGCGCCAGTGCGGTGGCCGGGGATCGCGTAGGATTTCGAGAAGGAATAGAGCTGGATCACCGTGTCGCGCCAGTCCTCACGGGTGAAAAGCCCGTGAGCGCGGTTCATTTCCTGCGGCAGAAAATCCCGGTAAGTCTCGTCGATCACGAGATAAAGACCGCGTCTGGCGCAGAGCTGCGCGAAGCTGTCGATCACATGGGCCGGGTAGACGGCACCGGTCGGGTTGTTGGGCGTGACGAGCACGATGGCCCTGACCTTCTCGTCGATCAGCGCTTCGGCATCCTCGATGCGCGGCACGAATCCGCTCTCCGCACGGCAGGGCAATGGACGCGGCTCGATGCCCAACATGTCCAATGTCATCTGATGATTGAAGTACCAGGGCGTGGGCAACAGCACCGCCTCATTGCGATGAGCGAGCAGCATCATGGCGGCGAAGAACGCCATGTTGCAGCCGGCCGTCACCGCTGTGTCCTCAGGCTCGATCCGGCCCTCGTAGACACGAGACAGCTCGGCAGCATATGCCTCTCTGAGCGGCGCATCGCCGTTGATGGGGCCATATTGCGAGCCGGCCGCCGCGCCGGCGATGGCGGCCATCCGCCCCAGCAGCTCCGCATGGGGCGCATTGCCCGGCACCGCTTGGGAGAGGTTGATCAGCGGCCCGTATGAACCGTCATAGCGCCGGGTCCAGGCCTGGGCCTCCGGAATGGGAGGGCTGCCGACATCGGCTACGAGAGGATTGATGGGATGGGCAGGACCGCTCGTCATGAAACCGCTCGACTTCGTAAAATGAGAAAGGGCAGGACGCCCGGTGAGCCTTCACCGGAATCGCCTGCCCTGCAAGGTGTGGATACCACTTCGCCACCGCCAACCTCATCCTGAGGAGCCGCGAAGCGGCGTCTCGAAGGAGGCTCCAGTACGCGCTGGAGGCGCCCTCGTCCTTCGAGACGGACCTAACGGTCCTCCTCAGGATGAGGGCTTCGTGGTGCTGTTGAAGGACCCTTAGTCCTTCGCGCGCTCCACGTAGGAGCCGTCTTCCGTCATGATGACGACGCGGGTGCCGGCCTGGATGTGGGGCGGCACCAGGGTGCGCACGCCGTTCGACAGCATGGCGGGCTTGTAGGACGAGGAGGCCGTCTGGCCCTTCACCACCGGCTCGGTCTCGGTAATCTCGAGCGTCACGCGAGCGGGCAGCTCGATGGCGATCGCGACGCCGTTATGGGTCGAGAGCATCACGGCCATGCCTTCCTGCAGGTAGGGCTTCTGGTCGCCGATGATGTCTTCAGGAACCACGACCTGGTCGTAGGTCTCGGGGTTCATGAAGTGGAAGCCCTCGCCGTCCTGGTACAGGAAGGTGTGCTCGCGGTCCTCGACAAAGGCGCGCTCGACCTGCTCGGTGGTGCGGTAGCGCTCGGAGACCTTCACGCCGTCGGAAATGCGGCGCATGTCGAGCTGGGTGACCGGCGTGCCCTTGCCGGGGTGGATGTTCTGGGCGGTGAGAACCACATAGAGCTTGCCGTCCATATCGACGACGTTGCCTTTGCGGAGCGTAGAGGCGATGACCTTCACGGGAGGCTTTCCTTGTGACAGATAGGGGCGCGTCGTGAGGGTCGGGTCGCCCGAGCCCCAGTGGCACCGAAAATGCTTTCGGTGCCGCAAGTAGCCTATCTTGGCGCAAATCGCCAGTCCGACCTCGCGGAACCCTTCTGTATGGATAAGCCCATCACCGCTCCCTCCCCCTGGTGGACACCTCATGTCCACGCAGACCGCCGCCCCTTCCTCATGGGGCGGAACCGGATCCAGACGGCCCTGCGCGGCTTCTTCGCCGCCCGGGATTTCGTGGATGTCGACACGGCCACGCTCCAGACCTCGCCGGGCAACGAGGCGCATCTCCATGCCTTCGTAACCGAGGCCGTCGGCCTCGACGGGTCGCGGGCGCCGCTTTACCTCCACACCTCGCCGGAATTCGCCTGCAAGAAGCTGCTGGCTGCGGGCGAGGCCCGGATCGCGTGCTTCGCCCATGTCTACCGCAACCGGGAGCGCGGTCCCCTGCACCATCCGGAATTCACCATGCTCGAATGGTATCGGGCGGGTGAAAGCTACGAGACCCTGATGAAGGATTGCGGGGAAATCCTGGGCCTGGCCGCCGAGACGGCCGGCACCCGCGCCCTCACCTTCCGCGGCCGCGAGACCGATCCTTTTCGGGAGCCGGAGCGCCTGAGCGTAGCCGAGGCCTTCCAGCGCTTTGCCGGCATCGACCTCCTCGCCTCCATCGACCGGAGCGGCGAAACCGACCGCGATCAGCTCGCCGCCAGCCTGAAGGCGGCCGGCCTGCGGGTAGCGGAGGACGACACCTGGGCGGACCTGTTCAGCCGCGTCATCGTGGAACGGGTCGAGCCGAATCTCGGCCTCGGGCGCGCCACGATCCTCGACGAATACCCCGTCGCGGAAGCGGCGCTCGCCCGCCCGACCGCTCGCGATCCGCGCGTTGCGGAACGGTTCGAGCTCTATGCCTGCGGGGTGGAACTCGCCAACGCCTTCGGCGAATTAACCGATGCCGCCGAGCAGCGCCGCCGCTTTGAAGGAGAGATGGCCGAAAAGATGCGGGTCTATGGAGAAAGCTACCCCGTGGACGAAGATTTCCTGGCGGCGCTCGCCCAGATGCCGGAGGCCAGCGGCATCGCGCTCGGCTTCGACCGGCTGGTGATGCTCGCAACCGGCGCCTCCCGCATCGATCAGGTGCTCTGGGCGCCCGTGCCGGAGACGGGCCGGTGAACGACTTGCGCCCTCTGCGGACCCCGGCCGAGCTGGCAGAGGCCGGACTCGTCGCGCCCGAGGAGCTTGCCGGAATCGAGGTGGTGGCCGAGCGCTACGCCGTCGCCATCAGCCCCGCCATGGGCAGCTTGATTGACCGCAACGATCCGAACGACCCCATCGCCCGCCAGTTCGTGCCCAATGAGGGGGAGCTGACCATCACGCCCGAGGAGCGGGCCGATCCCATCGGCGATCTGGCGCACAGCCCCGTCGAGGGCATCGTCCACCGCTATCCCGACCGGGTGCTGCTGAAGGCCGTGCATGTCTGCCCGGTCTATTGCCGCTTCTGCTTCCGCCGCGAAATGGTTGGGCCGCAGGGTCTCGGCACTCTCTCGCCCGAGGCCATGGACAAGGCTTTCGCCTACATCGCGGATCATCCGGAGATCTGGGAGGTGATCCTCACCGGCGGCGACCCGCTGGTGCTGTCCCCCCGCCGTCTCACCGAGATCATGCAGCGGTTGTCCGCCATCGACCACGTGAAGATCGTCCGCTTCCACACCCGCGTACCCGTGGTGGAACCGGAGCGGATCGACGAGGCGCTGATCGCGGCCCTTAAATGCAGCGGCAAGACCGCCTACGTGGCGCTTCACGCCAACCATCCGCGCGAGCTGACGCCGGACGCGCGCGCCGCCTGCGCCCGGCTGGTGGATTCAGGCATCGTCATGATCAGCCAGTCGGTGCTCCTGAGGGGCGTCAATGACGATCCCGACACGCTGGCCGCCCTGATGCGCGCCTTCGTGGAAAACCGCATCAAGCCCTATTACCTGCACCACCCCGATCTTGCCCCTGGCACGAGCCATTTCCGCCTCTCCATCGAGGAAGGCCGCGCCCTCGTAGCGGGATTGCGTGGACGGATCTCGGGCCTGTGCCAGCCGACCTACATCCTCGACATTCCGGGTGGGCATGGAAAGGCGGTGCTCGGGCCGGATGCCATCCGTGTGAGCGGAGGCTGCCATACCGTGTCGGATTTCCGGGGCGGCGAGCACGTCTATCCTCCCTCGGAGTGAGGCGGCGGCTGTCGGCTCCGGCCGCAACCTGCGATAAGATCCTTCAAGAAACGCTCTCGCTTGGAGCCGGACGATGACGAGGGATGCGGTTGAACCTGCCCAGCGCGACGAACAGCAGCGCATCGACTCGACCTTCCGCAACGGCTCGGTCACGGCCATCGGCGTCGTCGTCGGCTTCTCTCTGGGATTCCTGAGCCGCTGGGCGGCGCTTCCCGGCGAATGGACCCGTTCGGATCTCGTGTCGGTCGCCCTGATCACCCTAGGGCTGGCCCTGCAAATCAAGGCACTGGCCGATCTGCTCCTGGTGTCCTCGCTCCAACTCAAGCGATACAACCGCTCAGTCCGGTTTTTCCTGACCGGGCTCATCCTCGTCGGTCTTGGGGTCGTGTTCGCCGTCTTTGCCGATCTTCTCGGTTTCGGCGGCATCGTTCTTCAAGGGTAAGCTCAGTCGAAGCCCGGCTTGCCGCTGCGGCCCTTCTTGATCTCGGCGCGTCGTCCCTTGGCCTCCAGCCTGCGCTTCTTGGAGGCGAGCGTCGGTCGCGTGGGCCGGCGCGGTTTCGGCCGCTCTGTCGCTTGACGGATCATCTCGACGAGGCGCTCGACGGCATCCTCACGGTTGCGTTCCTGAGAGCGGAAACGCTGGGCCGTGATGATCAGCACCCCCTCGTTGGTCATGCGACTGCCCGCAATTCTTTCCAGCTTCTCCTTCACGTAGTCCGGCAATGACGGCGAGTTGCGGACGTCGAAGCGCAGCTGGACGGCGGTTTCCACCTTGTTGACGTTCTGCCCGCCTGGGCCCGAGGCGCGGATGAAGCTTTCCTGGAGTTCAGCTTCGTCGAGCGCAATGGAGTTCGTCACCTGGATCATGGGGCCTCTGGCGGAACGCGAGAAAAGACAAGTGGAGTATCGGGGCCGGAATCCAATGCAAGCTTATCCGCCGCTTGTCGATGGCCCCGATCCGCCTTAAGCGCATCGTGCACGCCGCTATTGCCGGATTGCCCGCTCCCTCCCGCCTGGGCTTCCCATGTCCGCCATCTTCGCCAGCCTGATTCCGACCTTCCTGATCATCGCCACCGGCTGGCTGTGCCGCGCCACCGGTTTCGTAGGCGAGCAGCAATGGGCGGGGCTGGAGCGCGTTACCTACGTGATCTTCTTCCCGGCTCTGATCATCGATACCCTGTCACGGGCCGATCTCTCGTCCGTGCCGGTGCTCGGCGTCGGCGGGGCGCTGATCGGCGCGATCCTTACCACGGCGGTGATCGTGCTGGCGCTGCGCCCGGTGCTGGAGCGCCATTTCTGCATTGACGGCCCGAGCTTCACGTCGATCTTCCAGGGTGCGACGCGCTGGAACACCTTCGTGGGCCTCGCGGTCGCCGGCAGCCTGTTCGGCCAGCGGGGCATCGCGCTGATCGCGGTCGCCATCGCGGCCATGGTGCCGCTGCTCAACCTCCTCGCCTTCTACGTGTTCATCCGCTTCGCCGGCCAGCCCCGGCGCAGCCCCTGGGATATCCTGCGCTCCTTCGTGACCAACCCGTTCATCTGGTCCTGCGCGGTGGGGCTGACCCTCAACCTGCTGGCGCCTCCGCTGCCGAAGCCGGTCGCGATCTACATCGACATCATCGGCCGCGCGGCGCTGGCCGCAGGCCTCCTGATCGTCGGCGCGGGTCTCGACATCCGGCGCCTAGCCCGGCCCGGCCTGCCTCACGCGCTGTCTGGGGGTCTCAAGCTGGTTCTTCTGCCGATCATGGCCGGAACCCTGGCCAACCTCGTGGGAGTGACGGGCAACGACATGACGGTGACCATCATTGCCGCCTCGGTGCCGTCTGCCAGCGCGTCCTACGTGCTGGCGCGCCAGATGGGGGGCAACGCCGGGCTCATGGCGGAGATCCTGACCCTGCAGACCCTGCTCGCCCTGCTCTCCATGCCGGTGCTCATCTCCCTCCTCGGTTGATGAGATTCGGCAATCTACAATTGCAAGTATAATATGACGACTTGTCTTATTTACGGTTGTGTTGCTAACTAGGAGAATTGCAACACTGAGACAGCTTCATACGTCATGACCAGAGCCCTGCGCCCTTCCGGGAAAGCCCGGTCCGTCACAGATCCTTTAGGAGATGACGACAGCGCCCACCTGGGTGATGGAATGACCCCGACGGAAACAGCCCGGTATGTGGCCGAGTTCTCGGCAGAGCTGTCCTACCTCGCCCGCAACGCCAACCTGGATCTTCTGGCCTATCTGCTCGACATGGCCCGGCTGGAGGCCATTCGCGCCGTGCAGTCCGGCGACAAGGAGAGCTAAGACCCAAGCAGCGACACCGCATTGCCGCCGTGACGCTCGAGCCGTCCGGCAATCTCGAGTTCCAGCAAAGCCATCTGGACCGAGCGGATCGAGAGGCCGGATTGCCGGACGAGATCGTCGATGGCCACCGGCGACGGGCCAAGGAACGTGATCAGGTCGGCCTGCCCCTCCTCCGCCTCGTCGTCGATCCCGGCCTCGGGCATGACGGGCCGCACCGGCGCGCGGGCAATGTCGGGCAGGTCGAGCTCGTCCCAGAGCTCTTCCGATCCAAGGGTGTAGTGCGGCTCCTCGGCGCTCCGGTCGAGGCGCGGGCCCGAGGCGACCAGCGGCTCCAGAACGCTCGTGACATGCTCGATTCCGGCGCAGAGGGTCGCGCCATCGCGGATGAGATCGTTAGTGCCCTCGGCCCGGGGATCGAGCGGCGAGCCCGGAACGGCAAAAACCTCGCGGCCCTGCTCCAAGGCAAAGCGCGCCGTGATCAGCGAGCCGGAGCGGCGGGCTGCCTCCACCACAACGACCCCATAGGACAGGCCGGAGACGATGCGGTTGCGGCGCGGGAAGTCGCGCCCGCGCGGCTCCCAGCCCATGGGCATCTCGGAGACCACCGCCCCGCCCTGCTCCAGGATCGCCTGCAGCAGCGGCTCGTTCTGCGCCGGATAGATCCGGTCATGCCCGCCGGCCAGCACCGCGACGGTGCCCGTTTCCAGTGTCGCCTTATGCGCCCGCGTGTCGATGCCACGCGCCAGTCCCGACACGATGACGTAGCCCGCCTCGCCCAGCTGCCGCGCGAGCCGCTCGGCGAAGGTCAGGCCGGACGCGGAGGCATTGCGCGAGCCCACGATGGCAACGGAGGGCTTGGCCAACACGGCAGCATTGCCGCGCAGCGCAATCAAAGGTGGGGCCGTATCGATGGCCTGCAGGGTCTTCGGATAATCCGACTCGCCCATGGCGATGAAGCGCACTCCGAGGCGCGCGGCCGCGGCCATCTCCTTTTCGGCCTCCGTCCGGCTGCACACCTTGAGCAGCAGGCGCCCGCCGCGGCGGGCGAGATCCGGCAGGGCGTCGAGCGCCGCGGCGGCGCCGCCATATTGGTTGATCAGGGCGCGGAAGGTGCGCGGCCCGACATTTTCCGAGCGGATGAGGCGAAGCCAATCGAGACGCTGCTCATCCGTCAGGATCATGGAATCATCCCTTCTGGCCGATCTTGCCTTCGGTTCCGGCAAGGAGGCGGCTGATATTCTGCCCGTGCTTCCACCACAGGAGCGCTACCAGCACCACGGCGATCCCGGCCATTCCGGGCTCGCCCAGCAGCCAAAGAACGATCGGTGACGCCGCACTGGCGACCAGGGCCGAGAGCGAGGAATACTTGGACGCGAAAGCGACCCCGAGCCAGATCAGGCAGAAGATCAGCGCCGCCAGGGGCTTCAGGCCGATCAGGACGCCGATGAAGGTGGCAACGCCCTTGCCGCCCTTGAACCCGAGCCAGACCGGAAAGAGATGGCCCAGGAAGGCCCCGAGGGCGGCGACCGTTGCGAATTGCGGCCCCCATTGCGCCGCGACGAGCACGGCGGCCGTGCCCTTCAGGGCATCGGCCAGGAGCGTCGCGGCTGCAAGGCCCTTGCGGCCGGTGCGCAGCACATTGGTGGCGCCGATATTGCCGGAGCCGATCTTCCGCACATCGCCCAATCCGGCCATGCGGGTGAAGATAAGGCCGAACGGGATCGAGCCCAGAAGATAGCCGAAAAGCAGAGCCGCCAGCAGGTACAGGAGATTGGCCTCGTCAGACATTCACTTCTCGTTACATCGTTTCGCGTTGAAAAACCACCCGGCCCGCCACCATCGTGATGGTCACCTGGCCTTCGAGGCGCGCTTCGTCGAAAGGCGAGTTCTTGGACAGGGACTTGAGCTGGCGCTTGTCGAGCACGTAGGGCGCATCAGGATCGAACACGATCAGGTCGGCTGGAGCACCCACAGTCAGCCGCCCTCCCGGAAGACCAAGGATTTCGGCCGGTTTGGTGGACAGGGCACGCAGGAGCTTCGGCAGCGAGATGCGATCCGAATGGACGAGGCGCAGGGCCGCCGAGAGCAGGGTCTCGAGCCCCACGGCCCCATCGGCCGCCTCGGCGAAGGGCAGGCGCTTGTTCTCAACATCCTGTGGATTGTGATCCGAGACGATCACGTCGATGGTGCCGTCGGCCAGCGCCTCGATCATCGCCTGCCGGTCGTCCTCATGGCGCAGCGGCGGCGAGAGTTTGAGGAAGGTGCGGTAATCGCCGATGTCGTTCTCGTTGAGCGCCAGATGGTTGATGGAGACCCCGCAGGTGACGGGCAATCCCCTCGCCTTCGCAGCCCGCACGATCTCGGCCGAGTCGGCACAGGAGATCATCGCCGCGTGGTAGCGCCCGCCGGTGAGGCGCACGAGGCGGATGTCGCGCTCCAGCATCACCGTCTCGGCCTCGCGCGGGATGCCCGGCAGCCCGAGCCGCGAGGCGAACTCGCCCTCGTTCATCACGCCTTGGCCGACGAGATCGGGATCCTCCACATGGTGGATGATCAGCGCGTCGAAGTCGCGGGCATAGGTGAGCGCCCGGCGCATCACCTGGGCGTTGGTGACGGAGCGCGCACCATCCGTGAAAGCGATGGCACCGGCTTCCTTGAGGCGCCCGATCTCCGCCATCTCGTCGCCCTGGAGGCCCTTCGTGAGGGCCGCAGCCGGGCGGATATTGACCATGGAGGTGTCGCGGGCGCGGCGGACGATAAAGTCGATCACGGCCGGATCGTCGAGGGCCGGGCTCGTGTCGGGCATTGACACCACCGTGGTGACGCCGCCCGCTGCGGCCGCCTCGCCGGCGCTCTTCAGGGTCTCGCGATAGGGCCCGCCCGGTTCGCCGATGAAAGCGCGCATGTCGATGAGGCCGGGCGCCAGCACCTGACCACCGCAATCGATCACCTGCGCATCGGCGTCGACAGCAACCTGCGGGCCGACAGCGACGATCACACCGTCACGCACCAGCACAGCACCGTGCTCCTCGCGGTCGCTGGCGGGATCGATGAGGCGGGCGTTCTTGAAGAGGATGGGTTGGTTGCTCATGACGCCTCTCACCGGTTCGGCAGATGGCTCGCCAGAGCCTCCAGCACCGCCATGCGCACGGCGACGCCCATTTCGACCTGTTCGCGGATGAGCGACTGCGCGCCGTCCGCCACGTCGGAGGAGATCTCCACGCCCCGGTTCATGGGGCCGGGATGCATCACCAGCGCATCGGGCTTGGCGTAGGAGAGCTTTTCCTGATCGAGCCCGTAGAAGCGGAAATACTCCTTCACGGAGGGCACGAAGGAGCCGTTCATGCGCTCGCGCTGGAGGCGCAGCATCATGACGATGTCCGCGTCCTTCAAACCATCCTTCATGCTGGTGAAGGTCTCGAAACCCAGCCGCGCGATGCCCGGCGGGATCAGGGTCGAGGGGGCCACGAGGCGCACCCGCGCGCCGATGGCGGCGAGCAGGATCATGTTGGATCGCGCCACCCGCGAATGCAGGATGTCGCCGCAGATCGCCACCGTCAAACCCTCGATGCGGCCCTTGTTGCGCCGGATGGTGAGCGCGTCGAGGAGCGCCTGGGTCGGGTGCTCGTGCGCGCCGTCGCCGGCATTGACCACCGAGCAGTCGACCTTCTGGGCCAGAAGATGCACGGCGCCCGCCGCATGGTGACGCACGACGATGATGTCGGGCCGCATGGCGTTCAGCGTCACGGCCGTGTCGATCAGCGTCTCGCCCTTCTTCACCGAGGACGAGCCGACTTGCATGTTCATCACGTCGGCGCCGAGCCGCTTGCCGGCAATCTCGAAGGAGGATTGCGTGCGGGTCGAGGCCTCGAAGAAGAGGTTGATCTGCGTCCGGCCCCGGAGGGTCGTCTTCCGCTTCTCGACTTGTCGGCTGACCTCGACCTGTTCGTCGGCGAGGTCGAGCAGCGCCTGAATGTCCAAGGGAGACAACCCCTCGATACCGAGGAGATGCCGGTGGGGAAAAACGGATCGGGGGGCGTCTGTCATCTTAAAGCGATGGCTATAGGCGCTCCGAGAAACGGCGGCAAGCTGGCTCTCTTCGCGTAGGGTCACTCCGCGCTAGAATATACAAGAATAATCTCGAGAGGGCTGGCAGCCATGCTCCCGTTCGAAACCCATGACGTCCTCAACCAGACGCCGCCCTTCGGGGACGTGAATCTCGTCGCAACGAACCAAGCCCTTCTCTACGCGCTGAAGGCGAATGGTGTCGATCCGGAAGCGGAGGGGCTCATCGCCTTTGGCGCCGCCTGGGGCTCGGCAGAGCGGATCGATCTCGGCCGGCTCGCCAACGCGAACCCGCCGCTTCTGCGCACCCATGATGCGCGAGGCTACCGGATCGACGCGGTGGAGTTCCACTCGGCTTATCACGTGCTCATGCGGGCGAGCATGGAGGACGGCCTGCACGCCTCCACTTGGGACGAGCCGAACTCAGGCCACGCCCATGTGGCCCGCGCGGCGCGGATCTACACAGCGTCGGGGGTCGAGAGCGGCCATATCTGCCCGATCACCATGACCCATGCCTCGGTGGCGGCGCTTGCTGCCGCTCCGAACCACTTAGCCGAGTGGCTGCCGAAGATCCGCTCCCGCTCCTACGATTCCCGCTTCATCCCATTCTGGGAGAAGGCTGCCGTCACCCTGGGCATGGGGATGACGGAGAAGCAGGGTGGGACGGATGTCCGCGCCAACACCACCCGGGCCGATCCGAAGACGGGCGATGAATATGCGCTGACCGGACACAAATGGTTCCTTTCGGCGCCCATGTGCGACGCCTTCCTGGTGCTGGCCCAGGCGCCAGGCGGCCTCACCTGCTTCCTCTTACCCCGCTTCCGACCCGACGGCTCGCTCAACACTCTTCGCCTGCAGCGCCTGAAGGACAAGCTCGGCAACCACTCGAATGCCTCCTCGGAGGTCGAGTTCCACGACGCCTTCGCTTGGCGGATCGGCGAGGAAGGTCGCGGGGTGCGCACGATCATCGAGATGGTGCAACTCACCCGCCTCGACTGCGCCGTGGCGTCGGCCGGCCTCGTGCGGATGGGGCTGGCGCTGGCCATCCACCACGCCCGGCATCGCAGCGTTTTCCAGAAGAAGCTCATCGACCAGCCGGCCATGCGGATGGTTCTGGCGGATCTCGCCCTGGAGAGCGAGGCGATGACGGCCCTGGCTCTGCGAGCGGCCCGCAGCTTCGATCTCCAGCCAATGGACGAGCACGAGGCGTCCTATGCCCGTCTCGTCACCCCGGCGGCCAAGTTCGGCATCTGCAAGGCGGCCCCGCGCCTCCTCTACGAGGCCATGGAATGCCTTGGCGGCAACGGCTACGTGGAGGAGATCGCCCTGCCCCGGCTCTACCGGGAGGCACCCGTCAACGCCATCTGGGAGGGCTCGGGCAACGTGATCGCCCTCGACATCCTGCGCGCCGAGACCCGCGAGCCGGAGGTCGCCACTGCAGTGCTCGAGCGTCTCATGGCCGAGATCCGGGACCTTCCGGGCGCCTCCGATGCCGCGCGGGATCTTGTCATGGCGCTCCACTCAGCCGACGCCGAGGCCCGGGCCAGATTCATCGCCGAGAGGCTGTTCCTCCTCGCGGCAACGGCGGCCCTGGCCCGCTCCGCGCCGCCCGAAATCGTCGAGTCCTACGCCCTGACCCGCCTTGCCTCCCCGGCCCGGATGATCGGAGCCAACGATCTTGGGCCGGCCGTGAATCCCTTGCTGGAGAGGGCCTTCGTGGCCATATAGGCAATATAAGGACAAGTCCGATTTGACTTGTCCGCGATCATCAACCACTTATTCCCGCCCCGCGGCGGTCATGGGCTGACCGCCGGCTCCGCCCTGGCAGCAGGGCGTCCGTCTGCTCCCGCGCTTAGGAAGTCGTCCATGAAAGTCCTCGTCGTCGAGTCGCCTGCCAAGGCCAAGACGATCAACAAGTATCTCGGCAAGGATTACGAGGTCCTGGCCTCCTTCGGGCATATCCGCGATCTGCCCGCCAAGGACGGTTCGGTCGACCCGGATGCCGATTTCCGCATGATCTGGACGCTCGAGGACAGGGGCTCGAAGCGGGTCTCCGACATCGCCAAGGCGGTCAAGGGCGCCGAGAAGCTGATCCTGGCCACCGACCCTGACCGGGAGGGCGAGGCGATCTCATGGCACGTGCTGGAGGCTTTGCGCGAGAAGCGCGTGCTGAAGGATCTGCCCGTCGAACGCGTGACCTTCAACGCCATCACCAAGGACGCGGTACAGGCGGCCCTGCGCCAGCCGCGCCAGATCGACCAGGCCCTGGTCGATGCTTATTTGGCCCGCCGCGCTCTCGAC
Organism: Microvirga lupini; assembly: GCF_014191055.1. GTDB lineage: Bacteria > Pseudomonadota > Alphaproteobacteria > Rhizobiales > Beijerinckiaceae > Microvirga > Microvirga lupini_A. The sequence goes on along the minus strand of NZ_JACHWB010000003.1, from coordinate 572,291 downwards.
TACCTCGTGGGCTTCACCCTGTCGCCGGTTCTGTGGCGCAAGCTGCCGGGCGCCCGCTCGGCCGGCCGCGTCCAGTCGGTCGCTTTGCGCCTCGTCTGCGACCGCGAACTTGAGATCGAGACCTTCAAGCCCCGGGAATACTGGTCGCTGATCGCGACGCTCGCCACCAAGGACGGCGGCGTGTTCGACGCGCGCCTTGTCGGCGCCGACGGCAAGAAGATCACCCGCCTCGACATCGGCAACGGCAAGGACGCGGAAGCCTTCAAGAAGGACCTGGAGCTTGCCACCTTCTCGGTAGCCAACATCGAGGCCAAGCCCGCCAAGCGCCACCCCTACCCGCCCTTCACCACCTCGACCCTGCAGCAGGAGGCCTCGCGCAAGCTGGGACTGGCGCCGGCCCAGACCATGCGCATCGCGCAGCGCCTTTATGAGGGTGTAGACATCGGCGGCGAGACGGTCGGCATCATCACCTATATGCGTACCGACGGCGTCGACATGGCGCCGGAAGCCGTGCAGGCCGCCCGCCGGGTGATCGGCAAGGAATACGGCGACCGCTACGTGCCGGGCGCCCCGCGCAAGTACACCACCAAAGCCAAGAACGCCCAGGAAGCGCACGAGGCCGTGCGCCCGACGGATATGGGCCGCCTGCCGAAACAGGTGGCGAAGTATCTGGAGCCCGAGCAGGCCCGCCTCTACGACCTGATCTGGACCCGCACCATCGCGAGCCAGATGGAATCGGCGGAGCTGGAGCGCACGACGGCCGACATCACCGCCCAGGTCGGCCCGCGCAAGCTCGACCTGCGCGCCACCGGCCAGGTGATCAAGTTCGACGGCTTCCTGACCCTCTACAACGAGAGCAAGGACGACGAGGCTGACGAGGATGAAGGCCGCCTGCCGCCGATGAAGGCGGGCGACCCGCTGGAGCGCCGCCGCATCGCTGCCACCCAGCACTTCACCGAGCCGCCACCGCGTTACTCCGAGGCCTCGCTGGTCAAGCGCATGGAAGAGCTCGGCATCGGCCGTCCCTCGACCTATGCCGCCGTGTTGCAGACCCTGCGCGACCGCGAATATGTGAAGATCGAGAAGAAGCGGCTCGTCCCCGAGGACAAGGGCCGCATCGTCACGGCCTTCCTGGAGAGCTTCTTCCGCCGCTATGTGGAATACGACTTCACCGCGGACCTGGAGGAGCAGCTCGACCGGGTCTCGAACAACGAGATCGACTGGAAGCAGGTGATGCGCGAGTTCTGGCAGCACTTCTCCGCCGCCATCGGCGAGACCAAGGAGCTGCGCACCACGGAAGTGCTCGATGCGCTCAACGAGCTGCTCGGGCCGCACATCTTCCCGGACAAGGGCGACGGCTCCAACCCGCGCACATGCCCGACCTGCGGCACCGGCCAGCTCTCGCTCAAGCTCGGCAAGTTCGGCTCCTTCATCGGCTGCTCGAACTACCCCGAGTGCAAATATACCCGCCAGCTTGCCGCCACCGGTGTCGCGGCCGACGGTGAGGGCCTGTCGGAGAACGGCGGCCAGCCTGGGGTGAAGGTGCTTGGCACGGATCCCGAGACAGGCCTTGAGGTCACCCTGCGCGACGGTCGCTTCGGCTTCTTCGTCCAGCTCGGCGAAGGCGAGAAGCCCAAGCGCTCCTCCCTGCCGAAGGGCACGACGCCGGCGCAGGTCGATCTGGAAAAGGCCCTGAAGCTCTTGGCGCTGCCACGTCAGGTGGCCATCCACCCAGAATCCGGCGAGCCGATCCTGGCGAGCATCGGGCGCTACGGGCCTTACGTTCAGCACGGCAAGACCTATGCCAATCTGGGACCGGGCGATGATGTGCTGGAGATCGGCGGGAACCGGGCCATCGACCTGATCGTCACCAAGGAAAGCGGCGGAGGCGGCGCCCGTCGTGGCGCAGCCGATCCGGGCCGTCCCCTGGGCGAGGATCCGGAATCCGGCAAGCCCATCGTGGTGAAGGCCGGCCGCTTCGGCCCCTATGTCACAGACGGCGAGACCAACGCGACCCTGCCGCGGGCCATGGCCGCGGAGACGGTGACGCTGGACGATGCGGTCGAGCTTCTGAAGGCGCGACGGGCTGCCGGTCCGTCGAAGAAGGCTGCCCGCGGCCGCAAGGCTCCAGCTAAGAAAGCTCCTGCCAAGAAGGCTGCCGCCAAGGCTCCTGCGGCAAAGAAGGCTGCGACCAAGACCGCAGCCAAGAAGGGCACGGCCAAGAAGGCGGCTCCGAAGAAGGCCGCGGCCAAGAAAGCTGCAGCAAAGAAGACCGCTAAGGCGGGCTGAGCACGATGGAACAGTGGGCGTTCTGGCTCTGGGAGGAGCACAGCGACCAAATCGAGATTTCGCTGAGGCTCCTGGGAGCGGCCCTCGCCGGCATGGTGGTCGGCCTCAACCGGGACATCCACAACAAGCCGATCGGGATGCGGACCTTGGCCCTCGTCTCCCTCGGGTCCGCCATCGTGATCCTGTCCGGCTCGGTCTATGAGGGGCTGCATTTCGGGCAGGATGCCGTCAGCCGCGTGGTGCAGGGCATCCTGACGGGTCTAGGGTTTCTCGGAGCCGGCGTGATCCTGCGGGATCGCGATCGAATGCAGGTCCATGGCCTGACCACGGCCTCTACCGTCTGGATCGCTGCGAGCCTCGGCGTAACGGCGGGACTGGGTGCCTGGTTCATCACCGTGGCCGGCACGCTCGCCACGCTGTTCCTGCTGACCTACGGCAAGCGCCTGGAGGACCGGCTCGTTCGCCTCTTCGGAGGAAATCCGGATGCCGACGACAAGTTAGAAGACTAGGCTGAGCCCTGCCAAAGCCACGGCGGCCATGCCGAGCCAGATCAGGCTCGATCCGTAGGAGCGCGATGTACCCGGTGTGGCATCGGGCTCGTCGAAGGCGAATGCCTCGCCCGCATTGCGCGCAGCGCGATCGAGGTGAAGCTTCTGTGCCGGTGCCATGTTCGTCCGCGTCGTCACGCCCAGATCTCCTGTTAAGCTCATGCTTAACCATTCAACGTGAATGGAATTTAAACAGTTCCGGATGACAGGCGTAAGACAGCCTTTAGGGGGAATTCGTTGGTAACCTTTACAGAGTAGCGTATGCGTGACTTTTATCGCTTGTGACTGAAAATCACCTTCACGTTTCCGTTTTGTTCTCGTATAAAAACGGGATGAGAAATAGTGTAAAGAAGCGCGAATCATCATCCCGGACCAAGGTCCCAATGACAGACAACGACGATCTCTTCGGGGGCGCCGCGGCCAAACGCGCCACGCCTGCCACGGCCCGCAACGCCGCCGTCAAGGTCTCACGCCAGGCGCCGCCTCAGCAAGGCACGCCGGGCGAGGCGGGCTACGACGCGTCGGCCATCGAGGTGCTGGAGGGGCTGGAGCCCGTCCGCCGCCGGCCGGGCATGTATATCGGCGGCACGGACGAGAAGGCCCTGCACCACCTCTTCGCCGAGGTGATCGATAATTCTATGGACGAGGCCGTGGCGGGACACGCGACTTTCATCGAGGTGGAGCTGGAGGAAGGCGGCTGGCTCTCCGTGACCGACAACGGGCGCGGCATCCCGGTCGATCCGCATCCCAAGTTCCCGAAAAAGTCGGCGCTCGAAGTGATCATGACCACCCTGCACGCGGGCGGCAAGTTCGACTCGAAGGTCTACGAGACCTCGGGCGGCCTGCACGGCGTCGGCGTCTCGGTGGTGAACGCGCTTTCCGAAATTCTCGAGGTCGAGGTCGCTCGCGGCCAGACCCTCTACCGGCAGATCTTCTCCCGCGGCATTCCGCAAGGGAAAATCGAGACCGTGGGCCGCGTGCTCAACCGGCGCGGCACCAAGGTGCGCTTCAAGCCCGACTGGCAGATCTTCGGCAAGGAGGCTCATTTCCAGCCCCGCCGCCTGTTCAAGATGGCGCGCTCCAAGGCCTATCTGTTCGGCGGCGTCGAGATCCGCTGGAGATGCGCCCCGTCACTGATCGAGGGCGTCACCAACGTCCCGGCGGAGGCGACCTTCAAGTTCCCGAACGGACTGAAGGACTACCTGCTCCACGACATCGACGGCAAGGAACTGGTCACGGACCAGATCTTCTCCGGCAAGATCACCAAGCCCGGCAGCCACGGCTCGCTGGAATGGGCGGTCGCCTGGATGACCAACGAGGACGGGTTCTCCACCTCATACTGCAACACCGTGCCCACCCCCGAGGGCGGCACGCACGAGAACGGCCTGCGCATCGCCCTGCTCCGGGGCCTCCGCGAGCACGCCGAGCGCGTGAACCAGGCCAAGCGCATGGCGGCGGTGACCACCGACGACGTGATGGCCACCTGCGCGTCCATGCTGTCGGTCTTCATCCGCGAGCCGGAATTCCAGGGCCAGACCAAGGACAAGCTAGCCACCGTCGAGGCCGGCCGCATCGTCGAAAATTCGATCCGCGACACCTTCGACCACTGGCTCGCCGCCTCGCCGCAGCAGGCCAACAAGCTGCTCGACTGGGTGATCGACCGGGCCGAGGAGCGCCTGCGCCGCCGCCAGGAGAAGGAAGTCGCCCGCAAGACCGCGACCCGCAAGCTGCGCCTGCCCGGCAAGCTGGCCGACTGCTCCAACGCCGGCGCCAAGGGCTCCGAGCTCTTCCTGGTCGAGGGCGACTCGGCCGGCGGCTCCGCCAAGCAGGCCCGCGACCGCGCCACCCAGGCGGTGCTCCCCTTACGCGGAAAAATTCTGAACGTGGCCTCGGCCGGTCGGGACAAGCTGCACCAGAACCAGCAGATCTCGGACCTCGTCCAGGCGCTGGGCTGCGGCCAGGGCTCCCAGTTCCGCGAGGCCGATCTCCGCTACGAGAAGGTCGTCATCATGACCGACGCGGACGTGGACGGCGCCCACATCGCCACCCTGCTGATCACGTTCTTCTATCGGCAGATGCCCAAGCTCATCGACAATGGGCACTTGTACCTCGCCGTTCCGCCGCTCTACCGGCTGACGCAAGGGGCGAAGTCGGCCTATGCCCGGGACGAGGCCGACCGGGAGCGCCTGATGAAGACGGTGTTCAAAGGCAACGGCAAGGTCGAGATCAGCCGCTTCAAGGGCCTCGGCGAGATGCTGCCCGGCCAGCTGAAGGAAACCACCATGGACCCGAAGAAGCGCCTGCTTCTGAAGGTCGTGGTAGCCGACGAGGAGCGGCCGGAGGCCAGCGATGTCGTGGAGCGCCTCATGGGCAACAAACCCGAAGCCCGCTTCGCCTTCATCCAGGAACGCGCCGCCTTCGCCGACGAGGCGGATCTGGATATCTAAGCCCCAATGCGGATATCCTTTCGACGGATGCGTCGACGTATCGGAAAGCTTAATCCTAAACACAAAAGCCGGCGCATATGGCGCCGGCTTTTGTGTTCGTTTGCATGCGCCGCGGCTCCGGGGATGTGGAGCCGCCCGCGCCCATCCTCAGATAAGAACGAAGGATGAGGTATTGAGGGCTAGGTTGGGGTTCAGCGTAGCGAACTGCACCTGTGCCGCGCCACCTAGACCGTCCGCATCGTAGGACAAGGCGCCCGTCGCGCTGTTGTAGACCAGACGATGGTGCGCGCTCGTCGCCGATGCGCCTGCCGTCAACGCTGCCGAAGATAGGGCGCCGCTAGAGATGAAGCTGCCGAACACGTCGCGCGACAAGGCCATCACGTCCTGCCCGACCATGAAATCGGCAATCCGGTCGATATTGCCGTTGCCCAGGATCGTGTCGAACACGAACCTGTCCCCACCCGCGCCACCGGTGAGTTGATCGGCGTTGGCGCCGCCCGCGAGCGTATCGTCGCCATTGCCGCCGGTGAGCACGTCGGCGCCGGTCTGACCGTAGAGCGCGTCATTGCCTTCGCCGCCCTCGAGATAGTCGTTGCCGATACGGCCGAAAAGCACGTCGTTGCCACCGAGGCCCACAAGTGCATTGCCCGCGAGATAGTCGGCGGCAGTGAGCACATCGTTGTAGTTCGAGCCCTGCAGCGCCTCGATGCCGACGTAAGAGTCGCCGGCCGCCTCGCCGGTATTGGTCGCGCTGTTCAACAGGCTTGCGATCACGCCGGCCGTTGCTGTCGCGTACGAGGCCCAGTCGAAGTCGGCGCCGCCATCGAGCACGTCGGCACCGATGCCGCCGTGGAGGATGTCATCGCCGGTGCCGCCATCGAGATGGTCGTTACCGCCCCGCCCCTGCAGGCTGTCGTTGCCGCCCAAGCCGAACAGAGCATTGCCGATGGCATCGCCGCCGAGCGCGTCGCCATGGTTCGAGCCCTGCAGCGCCTCGATCCCGCTGTAGCTGTCGCCGGCCGCTTCACCCGTGTTGCCGGAATGGCTCGCCAGATCCGCCGTCACACCCGCCGCAGCGTCGATGTAGGAGGCCCAGTCGAAGCCCAGCCCACCGATCAGCACATCGCCGCCGGCACCGCCGTTGAGGATGTCGTCGCCGGCGCCACCATCGAGATGGTCGTTGCCGCCCCGGCCCTGCAGCACGTCATTGCCGGCAAGGCCCGAGAGCGCATTGCCGATCTCATTGCCAGCGAGCTGATCGCCATAGCTCGAACCCTGCAACGCTTCGGTCTCGCTGTAGCTGTCGCCCGCGGCTTCCCCCGTATTGACGCTGCGGTTGACGAGATCCACCCGTACGCCTGAGACCGCGTCGGCATAGGACGCCCAATCGAAGCCCTCGCCGCCGACCAGCACGTCGGCGCCGAGCCCACCGCGCAGGATGTCATCGGAGCCGAGGCCGTAGAGCATGTTGTTCTTGGCATCGCCGACCAGAGTGTCAGTGTATTGAGTGCCGGCCACGTTCTCGATGCCATCGTAAGTGTCGCCCGCCGCCTCGCCGGAGTTGTGCTGCGGCTTCGCCAAATGGACCGTGACGCCCATACCGTTGACGGCATTGTAGGCCACCATGTCGCCAAGGCCGGCGCCGCCAATCAGGCGATCCGCGCCCGCGCCGCCGATGAGGATATCGTCGCCCCCGTCGCCCTCAAGCGTATCGTTGCCTAGCAGACCATGGAGCATGTCGTTACCGCTGTAGCCATGGATAGCATTGGCGTTGTTGTCGGCGGTCAGGTTGTCGTCGAATTTGGAACCGGCGAGGTTCTCGATCGACTGATAGCTGTCGCCCTTGGCATCGCCCGTGTTGCGTGCCCTGTTCGTCAGATCCACCACCACGCCCGTAGCGGCGGTATAGTAATCCGCTGTGTCGATGCCCGTGTCGCCGAAAACGTAATCGGCGCCGGCACCGCCAACGATGCGATCGTCGCCGTCGCCGCCGTAAAGCGCATCGTCTCCGGCCCAGGCATGCATCTCGTCGTTGCCGCCTCCGCCATGAAAGCGGTTGGACATATCGTCGCCATACAGCTTATCGCCGAAGTTGGAACCGATGAGCGCTTCGATTGAGAACAGCTCGTCGCCGGCAGCATCGCCCGCATTGGCGTGCTGCATCGTGAGGCTCACCGTCACGCCGGCGGCAGCGCCGACATAGCTTGCGAAATCGAAGCCGAACCCGCCGATGAGCCGGTCAGCTCCCGCTCCACCGTCCAGGGTGTCGCTGCCGGTCGCCGCCGTCGATGAAGTCGGCTTTTGCACTCCCATTCAGGACGTCATTGCCCTCCATCCCGAGGAGATAGCCATCGTTTTGGAGCCGGTCTGCCTGAGCGGTACCGAGTTTGAGGCTTGGGGAGTATTTTTCGGAATCCGTGTCTGAATCGCTGCTCGGCGGCGGCAGCACCTCGTCGCAGGTGGTGTTGTCATGGTAGGTCCAACGGACTGCCTCGAATCCGTTTTCTAAGATGAGCACCTCTTTTTTAGCGACCGGGTCGCCGCTGGTGTAAATGTCAGTATATGCGACACGTCTTCCATCGGTCCATTGAGTCGTTCGATACGCCCCGTTACCCAGATGCTCTTTAATCAGAGCGGTCGCTTGCTCCGCATATGCCGCAATTTCCATCATTACAAATGGTTCACCTGCAACATCGACACCATACCAGGTAGTTCTGGAATACGAGCCATCCGCTGAAGTGAACCATTGGCCCAAACATCGCTATCGCCGATAGAGGCGGCTCTGGCACCATCGGGAAACTCCGTAACCGTGTAATGGAAATCTCCGGCAGTCACTGAGTACGTTGCGGTTCCATCTACGAGAACGGTTAGCCTCCCCTCCAATCCGTCTACGAGAACTCTCGCTACCTGGGTACCGTCCTCCCGAACAACGACTTCCTTGATCCCGTTACCGGTGTCGATACGACCATTCTGGGTGGTCACGATGGGGCCGGCGCCATCGACGCCGCCGGTGCCGGTCCCGGCCTGTGCGCCGACATAACCCATGCTAATCTGGCCGCCGTGGTGGCGCATGAAATCGAGATAGGCCTGTTCGAGAGCACTGAGCATGGGACGCCCTATGAGATCATCACACGTACGAGCCACGATCCGTGCAGATTTTAAGGCTATAGAGAACTCTCCGGATAAACAGTATCCCATGCATTCTCAGCCCCTAAGCAGCTGAAATACAAGCAGAAGTCATCCCTTCCGCTGGAGCAGGACAACTTGTACCTTAATGAGGCCGACGCGCCAGCAATGCTGCTTCCATGGATAAGAGCTTCGGAACAGCGAAAATTTTTTCAAAAAAATTGGGAACCATCCCCGCGCCGGCCCGTTGTACAAGCTCACCGGCTCATTCTGCCCCCACGGGCCGGTCCCTCAAGGCTCCGTTCGCGGGGCCTTATTTTTTGCCTGCACGGCCCTTCGCCTCTTCATGGATCTCTTAGGCTCCCCGCGCGTCATGACAATGACAGCCGCCGGGCTGGTCGCGGCCAAGCTTGCATGCGACAAGATCCTGTCAACCGAACGAGTTCTGCCCTTGGCCAAACGATCCAATGCCGATACCCGGACCAGTCTGCCCTCCCGCGAGGAGGTCACGTCCTTCATCACCCATGCCCAGGGCAAGGTGGGCAAGCGGGAGATCGCCCATCACTTCAACATCAAGGGCAACGACCGCATCTGGCTCAAGCAGATCCTCAAGGACCTGGAGATCGAGGGCATCGTCGACCGCCGGGGCAAGACCATGCACAAGGCCGGCCAGCTGCCGCCGGTCGTGCTCGCCGACATAACCCAGCGCGACCGGGATGGCGAACTGATCGCAGTACCGACTGAATGGGATGAGGAGCACGGCGCGATCCCGACCATCATCATCGTGACCCCGCGCAAGCCCCGGCCCGGCATGCCGGTGGCGGGCGTCGGCGACCGGGCCTTGCTCCGGGTCGATCCGCTGAAGCCCGGTGAGATCCACCGCTATTCCGGCCGCGTGACCAAGATCATCGCCAAGAAGCAGGCCCAGGTGCTGGGCATTTTCCGCAGCCGGCCCGAGGGCGGCGGACGGCTGATCCCGGTCGACAAGAAGGCACGCGATCAGGAGCTGCAGATCAGGCCTGGCGACGAAGGCGAGGCGCAGGACGGCGACCTGATCGCCGTGTCCATCGTCAAGCATGGCCGCTTCGGCCTGCCGACCGCGAAGGTGAAGGAGCGCCTCGGCTCCGTGAAGTCCGAGAAGGCCGTGAGCCTCATCGCGATCTTCGCCCACAACATCCCCAACGAGTTCCCGAAGGCGGTGCTGGACGAGGCCGCGGCCGCGAAACCCGCGACCCTTGACGGCCGCGAGGATTGGCGCGCCCTTCCCCTCGTGACCATCGATCCGCCGGACGCCAAGGACCATGACGATGCCGTCCATGCGGCGCCGGACGACGACCCGAACAATTCAGGCGGTTTCGTCGTCACCGTGGGGATTGCCGACGTGTCGGCCTATGTGCGCCCCGGCTCCGCCATGGACCGGGAAGCACAGGAGCGCGGCAACTCGGTCTATTTCCCCGACCGGGTCGTGCCCATGCTGCCGGAGCGGATCTCCAACGATCTCTGTTCCCTGAGGCCTCGCGAGGATCGCCCTGCCCTGGCGGTCCGCATGGTGATCGGTCCCGATGGGCGCAAAGTTCGCCACAGCTTCCACCGGGTGATGATGCGCTCGGCGGAAAAGCTCTCGTACCAACAGGCGCAAGCCGCCATCGACGGCCGGCCGGATGAAGTCACGACGCCGATCCTCGACACGATCCTGAAGCCCCTCTGGGCCGCCTACGAGCTCGTGAAGAAGGCCAGCGACATCCGCGAGCCGCTCTTCCTCGACCTGCCTGAGCGCAAGATCGTGCTCAAACCCGACGGCACCGTGGACCGGGTCTTCGTGCCCGAGCGGCTGGAGGCACACAAGCTCATCGAGGAGTTCATGATCCTCGCCAACGTGGCGGCGGCTGAAGCCTTGGAGCAGGCGGACTCGGACCTGATCTACCGTGTCCACGACGAGCCCTCATTGGAAAAGATGCGCTCGTTGAGCGAGGTTCTGGCTTCCATCGGCCTGAAGATTCCAGGACAGGGACCGATCAAGCCGGAGCTGTTCAACCGTATCCTGCGGAGCGTCGACGGCTCAGAGCACCAGCTCTTCATCAACGAGGTGGTGCTGCGCTCGCAATCCCAGGCCGAATATTCGGCGGAGAATTACGGCCATTTCGGCCTGAACCTCCGCCGCTACGCCCACTTCACCTCGCCCATCCGGCGCTATGCGGACCTCATCGTCCACCGGGCGCTCGTCTCGGCCCTGAAGTTCGGCAAGGACGGTCTGCCCGAGAGCACCACCCGGGCGGAGCTGATCGAGATCAGCGCCAAGATCTCGGCGGCTGAGCGGCGGGCCATGGCGGCGGAGCGTGAGACGATCGACCGCCTGATCGCGCATTTCCTGGCCGACAGGATCGGGGCCACCTTCGAAGGGCAGATCTCGGGCGTGTCGAAGGCCGGCCTCTTCATCAAGCTGAACGAGACCGGCGCGGACGGCTTCGTCCCGGCTGCCACCATCGGCAACGACTATTACCGCTACGATGAGACCACTCACTCGATGCGCGGCGAGGATACCGGCGAGACCTATCGCCTCGGCGACAAGGTCGAGGTGAAGCTGGTAGAAGCGGCGCCTGTGGCGGGAGCGCTTCGCTTCGAGCTCCTCACCAAGGGACGGTTCACGGGCAAGACCGGCGGCGGTCGAAAAGGCGGCAAGCGGCCGGCCCGGCGGGCCAAGGCGGCGGAAGCCGCTCGTTTCCCGACGCGGGTGAAGGTCAAGCGGCGCGGGCGCGCCTGACGGAAGGACTGGATATGTCTTTGACGATCAAGACCGCGACCCCGGTCGACACGAACGACGTGAAGGTCATCCCCGCCATGCGGCGCGGATTCCTGAATCATTGCCCCGCCTGCAACCAAGGCCGTCTCTTCAGGCGCTTCCTCAAGGTTGTCGATCACTGCGAATCCTGCGGGACGGAATTCCACCATCACCGGGCCGACGACCTGCCGCCCTATCTGGTGATCTTCATCGTCGGCCATCTCATCGGCTACGGCATTCTCATGTCGGAAACCAAGCTGGAGGTGCCCATGTGGGTGCATCTGGCCATTTGGCCGGCCCTGACCCTGATCCTGTGCCTGGCGCTGCTCCAGCCGATGAAAGGCGCTGTCGTGGGGCTGCAATACGCGCTAGGGATGCATGGCTTTGGAGTGGCCCGAGCCAGGAAGAACGACGAGGACAATTGAACGTGACGGATATCGAAACCCTGGCGAAGATGGATCGCCTCGTTTCCGCTGAGACCAACCCCAAGGCTCCCGTTCTCCGCCCCGTCGACGCCGCAACCCTCATCATCATCGACCGCAAGTCGAAGACCCCGAAGGTCCTCATGGGCAAGCGCCATGCGGGACTCAAGTTCATGCCGGGCAAGTTCGTCTTTCCGGGTGGGCGCATCGAGGCCGGCGACCGCTCCATGACAGTGACGGGCGCTCTCCACCCCCGCGCCGAACAGGCCCTCATGGCCCGCGTCACCCGCCCCTCGACCCAGCGCTGCCGGGCCCTGGCGCTCGCCTCGATTCGGGAAACCTTCGAGGAGACCGGTCTTCTGCTCGGCACCAAGGAATACGGCAGCCCGGAACGCGCACCGGCCGGCACCGCCTGGACGGCCTTTCAGGAGCGGGGCGTCCATCCGGACCTCGAATCCCTGCACTTCATCGGGCGGGCGATCACGCCACCGAAGCGCGTGAGGCGCTTCGACACCCGCTTCTTCGCCGTGGATCGAACGGGCATCGCCGACGAGGTCGAGGACGTCATAGGGCCGGAAGCCGAGCTTGTGGAGCTGGCCTGGGTCACCATCGATCAGGCCAAGGCCCTGGACCTGCCGCCGATCACCACGGTGATCCTCGGAGAGCTGGAAGCCCGCATCGCCGCCGGATTCGCCCACCAGCTCCCGGTCCCCTTCTTCCACCAGCAGCGTGGCCGTTTCGTGAAGGAGCTGCTGTAGCGCCTTCCCGAGCAGGAATTGCACCTCCTCACAGCCCTTCACCCTTGACGGGCTCGCGATAATCGGGCATGGGAACCGCACGATTTTCCGGCCGGGTTCGCCCGGCCTTTGCGTTTCGGCGATGCCCTGGGGCCACCCGAACCGTCGAACCGAACAAGAGGTCTTGAACCATGGCCAAAGCCGCAACGATCAAAGTGAAGCTCGTCTCCACCGCCGACACGGGCTATTTCTACGTGACGAAGAAGAACTCGCGCACGATGACCGAGAAGATGTCGTTCAAGAAGTACGACCCGGTCGCGAAGAAGCATGTCGAGTTCAAGGAAGCCAAGATTAAGTGATTCGCTTACATCTAAACTTCTGAAATCATTTCGAAAACCGCCTCCCTAGAGAGGCGGTTTTTTCGTTCTGGGTAACAAATGGGTAGCGAGCCCGGTCGACTGCGCGGTCCTAGAAAAGAGGTGTCCCGGATCAGGGCTAGCAGCGGTTTGCGAGCTACAGCAGGAAATCGCTGGCCACAAGCTTGCTGGCCTGCACGCCGGATAGACGCAGCACATCACCATTGCCGAAGTCGATCACCGTGTCGCCACCATCCTGCCGGAACAGGTCCTGCAACTGCTCGAAGCTGAACTCCGCTCCGATGCCCCGCAGATCGATCCGGTCCTCCAACGCCTCGCCTGCTACGAAATTGACGATGGTGTCGTGGCCATTGCCCTGGCTGAAGATGAAGACGTCATCCCCTAGGCCACCGGTGTAGGTCTCGCCGCCATCGGGAACCAAGGCCGTGTCCCCTTGGCTGCTCGTGGCCACACGGGCGGTCTCTGCCAGACTGCTCGTGTTCTGTGGCATCGTATAGGTGACGCTGAGGACGGGTCTGGACGTGACGGACGAGCTCTCGGAGGAGCTGATGTCCCACGCGTCCGTGCCGGCGCCCTTGAACAGCCAGCCGTAATTGTCCTCGCCGGCAGCCCACGCCCGCAGGCTCTCCGTGACATCAAAGCTCCGGCTGCCGTTGACGGTCCGCCCGGTGGAAACATCCGCCGCCAGATCGGCCTCGCTGCCGATCTGCACGCCGTTGCCGAGCGAGGTCCAGGTCGCGTTCTCGTCCCAGCTGGTGTTCATCCGGTGTAGCGTGCCGCCCTGCAGCGAGTCGTTGGTGGTGCGCAGGGTCAGGCTGGCCGAGGTGATGATCGCGCCGGGCGGGATCTGCCCCGGTCCGGTGCCGAACAGGTTGGTGAAGGCGAGCAGCGTCTGGTACTCGGCATTGGCGTCGGCGTCGACCCTGAGGGTGGTGGCGGCGCCGGCCCCCGCGCCGGGCGCATTCTGCCGGATCATCGTGTCGATCGTGCCCGCGTAGCCGCCAAGGCCGTCCCGGAACGTCACGGTCGTAGGGGCGGTGTCGTTGTCGGCGATATTCCCTGTGGCGGTGTTGCTGGTGGAACTCACCGTCGCATTGGTCGCAGTATCAATCTTGACGCTGAACGACTCGGCGGGCTCGGGGGTCGAGTCGTTGATGAGATTGATCGTGACGGTCTTGGACGTCTCGTTTGGTGCAAACGTCACCGAACCGCCGCTCACCCCGGTAAAATCACTGCCGGCCAGCGCCGTGCCGTTCTCGGTTGAATAAGTCACCGTCACCGGCTGACTCGAGGGCTTGTCGAGAGTGATGGTAAAGCTGATCTGAGCGCCCTGCCCCTCTATCTGCGGATTGGGGGTGCCAGGGGTGATCGAGACCACCGGCCTGACCGGTTCGGAAGAACCAGTGGTATAGGTGACGCTGAGGACGGGTCTGGACGTGACGGACGAGCTCTCGGAGGAGCTGATGTCCCACGCGTCCGTGCCGGCGCCCTTGAACAGCCA
>NZ_JACHWB010000003.1:0-557965 GCF_014191055.1 Microvirga lupini | reverse complement strand
GAGGTGATGATCGCGCCGGGCGGGATCTGCCCCGGTCCGGTGCCGAACAGGTTGGTGAAGGCGAGCAGCGTCTGGTACTCGGCATTGGCGTCGGCATCGACCCTGAGGGTGGTGGCGGCGCCGGCCCCCGCGCCGGGCGCATTCTGCCGGATCATCGTGTCGATCGTGCCCGCGTAGCCGCCAAGACCGTCCCGGAACGTCACGGTCGCAGTGACGGTCTCATCCGGGACATCGTTGACGGTGAGTGCGAACGTGCTTGAGGCACTCGCTTCGCCATCCGAGGCGATGACGGTGATGGTGTACGAGCCGACATCCGCCTGCGCCGGCGTGCCGGTGATCTGCCCGGTGGCGGCATCGATCGACAGCCACGCCGGCAGGCCGGCGGCGCTGTAGGTCAGAGCATCGCCGTGGATCACGTCGGCATCGGCAAAATGCTGAGCGGCATTGTAGCTGTAGGGAGCGTCCTCGTTCGTCGACTGATCCGCAATCTCCGTGGCGACCACCGGCGCGTCGTTGGTGTTGGTGACGGTGAGCACGAACTCGCTTGATGCGCTGCCCTGCGCATCCGAGGCCGTGACGGTGATCGTGTACGGCCCCACATCCGCATTTGCCGGGGTGCCCGAGAGCATGCCAGTAGCCGTGTCGAGGGTGAGCCAGTTCGGCAGGCCGGTGGCGCTGTAGGTGAGCGCATCCCCGTCCGGGTCCGAGAAGTGGATCGAGGCGTCGTAGCTGTAGCCGGCATCCTCCGCGGTGGCCGCATCGGCGATCTCGCTCACCAGCACTGGCGTGTCGTTGGTGGCGCCGACATCAAGCACGAAGGTGTCGGAGACGGATCCCGTACCATCCGAGGCCGTGACCGTGATGCTGATCGTGCCCGTATCCGCCTGCGACGGTGTGCCCGAGAAGGTGCGGGTCATCGGATCGAAGGCGAGCCAAGCCGGCAAGGGATCGCCGTTGGCCAGAGTTGCCGTGTAGGTGAGTGCATCGCCGTCGGCATCCGTGAAGGCATCTTCCGGAACCGTGAAGCTGAACGGTGCATCTTCACTGGCTGCCTGATCCGCAAGCTCGATGCTGACCACCGGCGCATCGTTGGTGCCGCCTACGCTGAGCGCGAACGTACTCGAGGCGCTGGCCTCGCCATCCGAGGCGGTAACCGTGATGGTGTAGGCGCCAACATCCTCGTTCGCCGGCGTGCCGGTGATCTGCCCGGTGGCGGCATCGATCGACAGCCACGCCGGCAAACCCGAGGCGCTGTAGGTCAAGCTGTCGCCATGGATCAAATCGTCATCGGCAAAATGCTGGGCCGCGTCATAGCTGTAGGGAGCATCCTCTTCAGTCGATTGATCCGCAATCTCGGTGGTCACCACTGGCGCGTCGTTGGTATTGTTGACGGTCACTGTATAAGAGATCGAGATCTCTGCGCCGGACGGATCTTCGGCCATGACAGTGACCTGATACTCGCCGACATCGCCGTTGGTAGGCGTACCGAAGAGAATGCCGGTAGCAGCATCGATGCTCAGCCAGCTTGGGCCTGTCACCGTGTAGGCCAGGCTGTCGCCGTCCGGATCGCTGAAGTGGGTCGAAGCGTCATAGCTGTAGATGGCATCTTCCGCCGCGCTCGTATCGACGATGGGCGACACCACCTCCGGGGCATCATTGGTGCCACCGACCGTCAGGTCGAAGGTGTCGCTGGCCGAGGTGGTGCCGTCCGAGGCGGTGACCGTGATGCTGAGCGTGCCGGCATCCGCCTGACTTGGCGTTCCTGAGAACGTGCGGGTGAGCTGATCGAAGGCGAGCCAAGCCGGCAAGGGGTCACCATTGGCAAGGCTCGCCGTGTAGGTGAGCGTGTCGCCGTCGCCATCGCTGAAGGAATCCTCCGGGATGGTGAAGGCAAATGGCTCGTCCTCGCTGGCCGCCTGATCCGCAAGCGCGGTCACAAGGACCGGTTCATCGTTGACGTTGTCGACAGCCAGCGCGAACGTGCTTGAGGCGCTGGCCTCGCCGTCGGAGGCGGTGACGGTGATCGTGTACGAGCCGACATCTGCATTCGCCGGCGTGCCGGTGATCAGGCCGGTGGCCGCATCAATCGAGAGCCAAGCCGGCAACCCTGTGGCGCTGTAGGTCAGGCTGTCGGCGTGGATGAGATCGTCATCAGCAAAGTGCTGGGCCGCATTGTAGCTGTAGGGAGCATCCTCGTTCGTGGACTGATCGGCGATCTCCGTGGCGACCACCGGCGCGTCGTTGGTGTTGGTGACGGTGAGCACGAACTCGCTTGATGCGCTGCCCTGCGCATCCGAGGCTGTAATAGTTATCGTGTATGGCCCCACATCCGCATTTGCCGGGGTGCCCGAGAGCATGCCAGTAGCCGTGTCGAGGGTGAGCCAGTTCGGCAGGCCGGTGGCGCTGTACGTGAGCGCATCCCCGTCCGGATCTGAGAAGTGGATCGAGGCATCATAGCTGTAGCCGGCATCTTCCGCCGTGGCCGCATCGGCGATCTCGCTCACCACCACCGGCGTGTCGTTGGTGGCGCCGACCGCCAGATCGAAGGTGTCGGAGACGGTTGCCGTGCCGTCGGAGGCCGTGACCGTGATGCTGAGCGTGCCGGCATCGGTCTGTGCGGGCGTGCCCGAGAAGGTGCGGGCCATCGGATCGAAGGCGAGCCAGGCTGGCAAGGGATCGCCGTTGGCCAGAGTTGCCGTGTAGGTGAGCGTGTCGCCGTCGGCGTCCGTGAAGGCATTTTCCGGGACCGCAAAGGTGAACGGCTCGTCCTCGCTGGCTGTCTGATCCGCAAGCTCGATGCTGACCACCGGCGCATCGTTGACGTTGTCGACGGTGAGGGTGAAGGAGCTGCTGATGCTGGCACCGGCGTCATCGGTGGCGGTCACCGTGATCGCGTAGGCTCCGACATCGCCGTTCTCCGGGGTTCCGGTCAGCTGGCCCGTGACGACATCGATGGAGAGCCAGGCCGGCAAGCCCGAAGCGCTGTAGGTCAGGCTGTCACCGTAGGCCAGATCATCGTCGGCGAAATGCTGAGCCGCATCGTAGCTGTAGGGAGCATCCTCGGCCGTGCTCTGGTCGGCAATGCCAGAAACGACGACCGGCGCGTCGTTCACGTTGGCGATCGTCAGTGACGCGGTGTCGTCATGCGTGCTGCCGGTGCTGTCGGTGACCCGCACGAGGATCGTGTAGGTCCCGGGATTGAGTCCGATAGCCTCGATCTGGGCCGCGCTGAGCGTCAGTTCCGGCGTCGCGCTCGTTGCATCGAACGCCCCATCGCCGGTGAGATCCCACTCATAGCTAACGATCGTGTCGTCATTGTCGGGATCATAGGAGGCGCCGGCATTCAGCAGCACGGCCTCGCCTTCATCGATCGCGTAAGGCCCGCCCGCGTCCGCAACCGGCGCTTGGTTGGCCAGGGTGCCGGAAAAGACTTTGTTGTAGATACCCCAGCCTGAGCCATCCTGGTTGAGCGACATCCAGGTGACGACGAAACCGCCATCGGCCAGCGCCGTGATCGCGGGCTGTTCCTGAGAGTTGGCCGTAGTCGTATTGATGCGCAGCTCGCCCCCGAGTGGTGTGCCGTCGGCGCCGTAGCGCTGGGCATAGATGCCGTAGGCCGAGCCGTCCTGATTGATCGACATCCAAGTGACGACGTAGCCGCCACCGGCCAAGGCCGTGATCGCTGGGTTTGCTTGATCACTGGCTGTGGTGGAATTGACGCGGATCTCACCGCCGAGCGCGGCGCCATCGGCGCCGTAGCGCTTGGCATAGATGCCGTAGCCGGAGCCATCCTGGCCTGATGACATCCACGTGACGACATAGCCGCCACCAGCCAGAGCCGTGATCGCGGGGAACATTTGATTGCTGAACGTCGTGGTATTGACGCGCAGCTCGCCTCCGAGTGGTGTGCCTTCGGCGCCGTAGCGCTGGGCATAGATGCCCCAGCCTGAGCCGTCCTGGTCCACTGACATCCAGGTGACGGCGAAGCCACCGTCGGCCAGAGCCGTAATCGCGGGCCGTTCCTGAGAGTTAGCTGCAGTCGTATTGACGCGGACCTCACCGCCGAGCGCGCTGCCATCGGCGCCGTAGCACTGGGCATAGATGCCCCAGCCTGAGCCGTCCTGGTTCACTGACATCCAGGTGACGACGTAGCCCCCACCGGCCAGAGCCGTAGTCGCGGGGAAATATTGATCACTGGTCGTAAAAGTGTTGACGCGGACTTCGCCGCCGAGCGTGCCGCCATCGGCGCCGTAGCGCTGGGCATAGACGCCGTAGCCGGAACCATCCTGGCCTGATGACATCCACGTGACGACATAGCCGCCACCAGCCAGAGCCGTGATCGCGGGGTACATCTGCTCACTGGCCGTAGTTGTATTGACGCGGACTTCACCGCCGAGAGCGGTGCCATCGGCGCCGTAGTGCTGAGCATAGATGCCCCAGCTCGAGCCATCTTGGATTGATGACATCCAAGTGACGACATAGCCGCCATCGGCCAGAGCCGTGATATCGGGGTACATCTGATCACTGGCCGTGGTAGTATTGGCGCGGACCTCGAGTCCTTCTACCAGGACTGTGCCATCGGCATAGTAGGCTCTCGATCCCTGCACGACAGATTCAACCCCTTTGTCGAACAGCTGCTGTCTTTGCGTTGCGGTGAATGCCTGAGTGGCATCAATGATCGTGATGTTGCGGTCTGCGGCATCCATCAGCAGAGCGGTCGCGAAGTTGTCCACCGTGAGAGTGAGGCCCTCGGTTCGCCCGGCGACGATGCGCTCGACCCCGGTCAAGGTCTTACCCCTCAGATCGAGGGTCATTTCACCGGCCCGAAGCGTGTCTGTTCCCGTTTGCAGGTCGATGCTGGAGACCTCCGCCAGGCGGGCATCGGAGACGACGAGAACCTCGTCGCCCGCCCCGCCGACGATCCGCTCAACGCCGCTGAGGCCGCTCATGGCTGTCAGGTCCAAAGACACGCCAGCAGTCAGTTGCAGGATATCCGTCCCGCCGCTGCCCTCCAGATCGTCGCCGACGAGGAAAGCAGGGTCGCTGACGGTATAGGTGTCATCCTCTGGTGTGCCGGTGACAAACTCCACAGCGCTGGTGAAGGAGGTAAAGTCGCTGCTGGCAAAGGTTCGGCTATAGACGCCGTAGCTCGAGCCGTCCTGGTTGAATGACATCCAGGTGACGGCGAAGCCGCCATCGGCCAAAGCCGTGATCGCGGGCTGTTCCTGAGAGTTGGCGGTAGTCGTGTTGACGCGGACCTCACCGCCAAGCGCCGTGCCGTCGGCGCCGTAGCGCTGGGCATAGATGCCCCAACTCGAGCCATCTTGGATTGATGACATCCAGGTGACGACATAGCCGCCACCGATCAAAGCCGTAATCACGGGGAAATATTGGTTGTCGGCCGTGGTGGTGTTGACACGGACCTCACCGCCGAGCGCGGTGCCATCGGCACCGTAGCGCTGGGCATAGATGCCGTAGCCCGAGCCGTCCTGGTTCCAGGACATCCAGGTGACGACATAGCCGCCATCGGCCAGTGCCGTGATCGTGGGGTACATCTGATCACTGTCCGTGGTGGAATTGACACGGACCTCACCGCCGAGCGCGGTGCCATCGGCGCCGTAGCGCTGGGCATAGATGCCGTAGCCCGAGCCGTCCTGGCTGGCCGACATCCAGGTGACGACATAGCCGCCGCCAGCCAGAGCCGTGATCGCGGGCTGTTCCTGAGAGTTGGCGGTAGTCGTGTTGACGCGGACCTCACCGCCGAGCGCGCTGCCGTCGGCGCCGTAACGCTGGGCATAGATGCCCCAGCCCGAGCCGTCCTGGTTGAACGACGTCCAGGTGACGACATAGCCGGCGCCTAGCGCCGTGATCGCGGGATACATTTGGCTGTCGACCGTGGTGGTGTTGACGCGGACTTCTCCTCCGAGAGCCGTACCATCGGCGCCGTAGCGCTGGGCATAGATGCCCCAGCCGGGGGCGTCCTGGCTGGCCGACATCCAGGTGACGACGTAGCCGCCATCGGCCAGCGCCGTGATCGCGGGGAGATATTGATCACTGGTCGTAAAAGTGTTGACGCGGACTTCGCCACCGAGCGGGGTGCCATCGGCGCCGTAGCGCTGGGCATAGACGCCGTAGCCTGAGCCGTCCTGGCTGGCCGACATCCAGGTGACGACATAGCCGCCGCCAGCCAGAGCCGTGATTGCGGGCTGTTCCTGAGAATTGGCCGTGAAGGTGTTGACGCGAGTTTCCCCCGCAGCCGTCAGAACAGCCGACATAATCGTCCTCCCTTGTCTTTGGCTTTATTGTGCAGCTTTCACGGTCATATCTGGTTGGAAATTTGAGACTACCACTCAGTCGAACAAGACGATGACTAGCTCTCGCTGTGGTTTCCTCACTCGTTTGAGCTGTTTACTCTGATGAGGTGCGGGAGCCCCAACCACTCACAAAGGGTATGACCATCATCGGGCCGATCATTGCTTGCCGAAACGCCACTTCTGATGAGAAGAGTACTTGGGCTCAGAAGACCCGCATCATCCGTTTAGATAAGATGTTCGGTATTTTCGCCAGACTAATCCCTTTTTGCCAGTCGTGCACGGCACCAGGTCCCGGGGCGTTGTTGTGCCGGCTCCACACCGCGCGAGCTAAGGAGAGCATGTTGCGCAGCGCTATCGCGAGGGCATCCCACCGAGCAGGACTAATCCCTAGGGAATGGTTCATTTGAAGGATGTCAGCCACACAAACCCATGCCAAAATCGTCGCAAGTCCGTCGATAGGAGGCGCTGCATCAGGTGCAGCGGACTCGGGCATGTTTCCAACCGCTGACTGGCAGCCGATCGAGACAGCTCCGTGTGATGGCACCCCGGTGCTGCTGTTCCATCCGGCATGGAATACCTTGGCGGTCGGAATGCACCACGGCGACTGCGCTGTCTGGCAGCATCCAGATGGTGATCTGCTGAGCACGCCCACTCACTGGACCCCGCTGCCCCAGCCTCCGCGGATCATTGCCACTACCCTCTCACGGTAGGATGGACACTCGGGCCAGCAACGCCATCAGGTCAGCCTGCCGGTTCGTACGAGTTTTCGCAAAGATCGAGGCAAGATGCTTGCGGGCTGTTGCAATGCTGATGTTGTAATCCTTGGCGATCTCGTCGAGGCTCTGTCCGCACGCAATATTCAGTGCGAGCTTGGCTTCCGTTGGGGTTAAGCCAAAGATCTTTTGCAGCGCCTCCCCGGTCGGCCGAGGCGTATCATCGAGATCAATCAGGATTATGATCGTACTGGGGCCGGGCTCCACATGGCTCCCGAGAGGGACCGCATGCAGGACGAGCGGCTTCTGCCCCGCCATGTCCCGGCGAACCACGACCCATGCCTGTTCTTGGAGCGTGAGGCGGACTGACGTTTGGGACCGGAGAAGCACCTTGAGGGCCTCTCGCCAGTTGGGGTAGTCGTGCTGATGGTTGTTCGGGAGTTTCTCTTGCAGAAGCCGGATCGCCGCTTGGTTGATCGTCAATACCTCTCCGGCAGCGTCCAACACGATGCCGCCGTAGCACATGCGGTTCAATGCTTCGAGCAGAGGTGTGCCAAGCAGCACGGCGTCTCCTCTTGGAGGGAAGGGAAGGCAAGGTTTGATACCGATGGAGAGCGAAAATCTGCCCACCAGCCCGCCCGTGCTTCTCCGCCAGGTGTGATCCTGGTCCTAAGCCAAGACCAGAATATATGCACATGCAACGTCCATTCAGGATTGCCTCTCCAGGTGAAGCAGCGCTTACGCCTATAGCGTTGTGCGCAAAAGTAGATCCGGTTTTTCGCGCCCAACACTGCACCATGCAAAGCGGCACAATAGAGGGGTTCATTCAAAAAAACCGGAGCTTACGGTTGCTCGCGATCTGGTCGGTTTCGACTTCAACTATGCCGAGATGAGATGTTTCGCTTTCTAGTTGGATTGCTCACATAAAAACCGCCCTATCGGGCGGTTTTTCGTTTCCATCGATCGGTGGGAGGCGGCTTCGTGAGACCACCTTTGAGCACTAGCGGCTTGAGCGCGTGTCTTCGAGACGACGAACTCGGTCCGCTTGGCGCTGACGCCAGACCGAGCCGGTGCTCACCACATCCCGGCGATAGGCACGGACGACCCTTGGACGGTCGCGATCACGATAGACGACTCGCGTGCGGTAGCGCGGCTCGCGATAGACCACACGGGTTGCCACTCTTGGCTGACGGTAGACAACGCGAGTCTGATAGACGGGGGCGGGCCTGTAGACGACCCGGGTTGCGGGTGCCGAGTAGTAGCCATAAGCCGGGTAGCTATAGGCCGGGTAAGCTGCCGGATAGCCATAACCATAGCTGTAACGATAGCCGTAAGCCGGAGCACCGTACGGGTAGTAGCCGTAACCATAACCGGGATAGGCATAGGATGGGGTGGCCGCAGCGGTGAGAAGCCCGCCGATGACAGCACCGCCGATCAAGCCGGCAGCAACCGCACCGCCGTTGTTCCATCCGCCATGGCGGTGATAGTAGCGGTGTTGGGCGTCGGCCGTTCCGACGCTTCCTGCAGTGATAACGGCGACGCCTGCCAGTAATGCTAACTTCTTCATGGTCAACCTCGTGAGAAGCGGCAAATACCCTTCAATGGCAAATCAATTCACAACTTGAAATTTGGTTCGCAACTTGGCCAATAAATGCTTTACTCTGCTTGCGGCGACAGAGATTCCTGAAGATTTGTTCAGAAATCTCCGATCACGGGAGCGCAAGTGACTTGGTTATGCCTCAAGCTTCGAGCCTGGAAACAGTGATTCTGTTGGCCGCCTCACACCAAGCCGCCTTGCGGCGCTTGGCGAGGCTGCAATCCTGGTGGCGTTCGAAGGCCACGGGATCGAGGAAGCTGGCAAGTTCCTCGATGCGCTGAGCCAGGGAATTCGTCTGCACCATCATGCCTCCTCATGGTCGATGGGTTCCCTCGAAAGACCGAGTGAACGGACCGGCCGCTCGGGAGTTCCCGCAGCGCCAGAACCTCAAGAGGCTGCACCATTCATTGTGCATAGACCTGCGAACGAGGAAAAATGGTGTTCCCGGCCACCACCTGGGCGATCACCCCGGCAATCTTGTCGCCGCCCTTCGCCGAGGGCTCGATGGGATTGGCGTAGTCGTCCGGCTCGTCACAGATGAGGCGCAGATCGATCAGATGCAGCCGTCGGGTAAAGGCCTCTCGGGTGATGACATCATTGAAGATCGACAAAGCCGTCACCACAAGGCGCTGTTCCTGGGGATCAGGGAAGCGGGCATCGTAGATCGTGCAGATGGCTGTCGGCAGGCGCAGCGCGAGGATATGGTCCAGCATGGTGCGGTAGTTGCGGGCGAACTCGTCCTGCACGGCTGCAAATCGGCCGACCACCTCGGCAACGGAGCGTGCTTGTTCGCGCAGGATCCCGCTGCTGGCTAGGGCATCGTTGCCGCCGACACTCACGACGAGATGGCTTGCATCCGACGGAACCCGAGACAACCGACTCAGGACCCCGGTCGTGATCGCTCCGTCGACCGCGCAGAGCGTTGCCTTCCAGTCGTTCTGAAGCCTCTCTTGGACCTGCCTGATCACGTCAGGCTCGCCGCGCCGCACATATGCACCATTGTCGAAGATGCTGTCGCCGAGCAGAACAACGTGGGTCATGAGCCTCTTCCGCCCGTTCCTCGTCTCAAGAAGAGAGCGTGCCGCGACAACTGAGGCGGAGCCGCGCTTGTTCCGATGCACTCTGCGCCCAGAATTCCGGAACGGGGTATCGCGGGCGGACGTTGATCCTATGCCCGATATCGGGGCGAGGAGAGATCAGATGATCGAGACGCTCAAGGTTTCCCTGTTGACCATGATGCTCACAGTCTGGAGCGCCATCGCCATGGCCCAGACATCGCCTGGCGGCACACCTGGCACCCCCGGCGGCGGAACCACCTCTCCGTCAGGAACCACCACCGGGGCCAATCCTGGCGGTGCCGCGGGCGAGGGCATGGACTGGGTCTGGATCATCGTTGCGGTCGTGGTCATTGCGGCCCTGCTCTTCTACTTCCTCGGCCGCGGACGCAGCACGCGGGTCTGACGCCTGCAGATTCAACACCGGTCAGGCTGGCGGCGTGCCGTCAGCCTGAAAGAACGGCCGGAAGTTCTCCAGCCAGGATGCAAGCCAGAACTCGAGAGCCGCTCTGGCGGCCTGCTCCGTGGGCCCATAACCCCAAGCGTCCTCCTGCAGCGGAGTCGACCAGATCCAAAACCTGTTGCTGCCGTCATAGGCCACGCTGCCGACCTCAATGCAACCGACAAAGCCGACATGGCGGTTGAGCGGCACACCGGCCACGTGATCCTGCCGCCATTCGATCCTGCTCATGCGCTGCCGCATCCTCCCTCTGACGTCCGGCGAAGTAGAGCGGACTGTAGCCTGCACAAGACCGCCCACAACGGAACAGACCCACGCCCCTGACGTTGGCGAACGGCCTCTGAAAGGACAAAGCCTTGAAGCTTGAACTCATCCACAAATGGGCCTGCCCCTATTCGGCCCGTGTCCGCGACTTCATCGAAGAGCGCGGATTGAAGGACCGGATCGCATATCTGGAAGTCAACGAGATGGATGGCGCGAAGGACAGACTCACGCAGTTGACCGGAAGGACCCAGGTGCCCTGCCTCGTCGCGGATGGCGAGCCGATCCTGGAGAGCCGGGACATCATTCAGTGGCTCGCCCAGAACCTTGGCGGCGCGCAAGGCGCTGCACAGGCGTGAGAGCATCGTCATGCGTTTTCTTCCCACCCGCATGCATGGCGTGATCGACTATGTCTGGGGTCTCGCGCTTCTGGCGAGCCCTTGGCTCTTCGGCTTCGCGGATGTGCCGGCCGCCACCTGGATGGCGATCGTATTCGGTGTGGGGGCTATCCTGTATTCGGCTTTCACGGCCTACGAACTCGGCATCCTGAAAATCCTGCCGATGCCGATGCACCTGATCCTCGACGGCCTCGGCGGGGTCGTGCTGGCAACTTCTCCGTTCCTGTTCGGATTTGCCGACCGGGTGCTCTGGCCGCACGTTCTTTTCGGCCTGTTCTCCGTTGTCGCGTGCTTTGTCACACATCTCGAACCGATGTTGACGACGGGACACCGGGAACCGGCCTGAATACCCAGGAAGCGTCGTTGACGGGCCTGCCGAGGAGGCGCAGCATCCTGGCGCCACAAGGGAGGCGGCCATGTTCGAGAGAATCGTCCAGGCAAGTGAGGCTTACCGTCAAGGCGCCGATCGGATGACAGGATCCCTCAGGATGGCTCTGAAGGGCTGCCCGGAATGCCGCACGACGCAGATGATCGCGTCGCCCAGCCTCGGCATCTGCGACGATTGCGGAACGAACCTCGTGGTCGTGCCGAACGAATAGACCCCTCAGGCCCGGCGCCATTCCCGTAGCCTATCCTGCGAACCATCCTCTATGCTCGGCGCAAGAGCATTAGACCCAAAAATGGCCTCCACTTTTGGGACCCATCCGATGCTCCAGTCTTTGAAGTACGCATCGTTCGGTGTGGACCCGGAGAATCGCATGGCATTGCCTGGGTGGATCGAGCGGGCGATTGAGCGCATCGGCGCGCGAGGCGCGGAGCTGAAGCTGGCGTTGCGGGTGACCATCGCCGGCGTCCTGGCTTATGCGGTGACCCGCTTCTTCAACATGCCGCAGGGCTATTGGGCGGTGATCACCGCCGTTGTCGTGATGCAGGCGAGCGTCGGCGGCTCCCTCAAGGCTGCCATCGAGCGGTTCAGCGGTACGCTCGCGGGAGCGATCTATGGCGGCGTGATTGCCGCCCTCATCCCGCACGGATCGGCAACCACCCTCGGGCTCGCCATCATCGTGGCCCTGTTCCCGCTGGCCCTGCTTGCGGCCGTCAAGCCGGCCTTCCGCGTGGCGCCGATCACGTCGCTCATCATGCTGCTGCCACCCACGGGGCAGGCCATCGGCCCCCTCGCCTCGGCTTTCGACCGGGTACTGGAGATCATGCTGGGCAACATCGTCGGTGTGGCCGTTGCCATGTTCGTGCTGCCGGCGCGGGCCCATACCTTGATGACGGAGGCCGCCGCCAGAGTCGTGTCGCTCAACGCGGAGCTCGTCACCGTGTTCATCGACGAGCTGACCGCCGGCCCATCAGGCCGCTCGGCCCTGCAGTCAATCCATCCGCAGATCCGCTCAGCTCTCAAAAAAGCGGAGGCCGCCGCCGAGGAAGCGGCCCGGGAGCGGCGAACTCACCTCACCGAGGCGCCTGATCCCGAGCCGCTCATCCGCACGCTCTACCGGGTGCGCCACGACCTCGTGATGATCGGTCGCGCGGCGTCCAGCCCCCTGCCCGCTCCGGTTCTGGACAGGCTCGGGCCCTCGCTTACGACCCTGCATCAGGCCACGCGCACCTTGCTCCTGAATCTCGCCGAAGCCCTGCGGCACCGCAGGAAACCGCCGGACCAGGAAGTCTTTCGGGCAGCACTGGAAGCCTTCACCAGCGATGCCGATGCCCTGCGGGCCGATGCGCTCTTCCACCAGCTTTCGAGCAAGGTGTTCGGACAGGTCTTCGCCTTGGGATTCGCATTCGAGCAGTTCCAGAAGAACCTGAGCGATCTGCTCGCGCGAACCGACGACTTGGCCTCTAAAACATCATGAGAATGAGAGAACCAGACTCTAAAAGACGCGCATCAAGAGAGAGTTGCTGGAAAGGACGTGCATGCCCGGGACTAGCCCGGGCATGACGGGGAAACAGCCTTACCCCTCGTACAGCGGCACCAGTTTCATTTCCGGCACCAGCACCAGCCCCTTGTCGGTGATGCGGATCTCCGGGATCACCGAGAGCGGGATCAGGTTGAAGCCCATATAGGGAATCTTGCAGCCGGCCTTCTCCCATGCAGCTTTCAGGGCCCGGGTTTCCTCGGCCACTTCCGTCACCCGCTTGTCGGAGAGAAGGCCCGCGATGGGCAGCGGCACCATGGCGACGACTTGGCCCTGATCGACTACGCAGACGCCGCCCTGGCTTTCGATGAGCGTTTCAAGCGCCAGCCGCATGTCGGCTTCATTGGTGCCGGCCACGATCACGTTGTGGGAGTCGTGTCCGACGCTGCTCGCCACGGCACCGCTCTTCAGGCCGAAATCCTTCAGCAGCCCGTGCGCCACGCCCTTGCCGCCCGTGCGGCCATGGCGTTCGATGACGGTCACGAACGTGAGGCCGTTGTTGGAGAGCAGCGCGTCCCAGCTCTCCTCCTTCTGCAACTGTACCTTGTCATGGAAGAGCACGATGCCCGGCAGCGCCACGCGGATCACGTTGGCCGTGCAACCTTCCGTCGGCAGATCAGGAATCAGCTTCGGCACACTCGGAATGTGGACCGTGCGATAGGCCTTCTCCGGATAGCGGTAGCGATTGGAGAGCGCCTCATCGAGCACAGGCGTGATCTTCTTGCCCTCCACCACGAGTTCACCGCCGTACCAGGTGTTCTGCACGTCGAGATCGTCGTTGAGCAGCACGAGATCGGCGCGGCGTCCGCCGCCGAGGCCGCCGATCTCGCCCTCCATGCCAAAGCGCGTGGCGGGATGGAGCGAGCCCATGCTCCAGGCCTGCTCGCGGCTCATGCCGGCGCGGCGCGCCTCGCGCGTCACCCAATCCATGCCGAACATCATGAGATCGTCAGCGTCGCGGTCGTCGGTGCAGACGCAGATGCGCTTGTGCGACGAGCCGAGCTCCGTGATGGTCTTGATGGCCTCGGGCAGCGAATGCCACGGTGTCGTCGGCGGGCCGCCGCGCAGGAAGATCCACACGCCGGCATCGAGCAGGTCGTCGGCGATATCCCTGTCGATGGCCTCATGCGTGTCGGTAACGCCACTCGCCGCATAGGCCGCCACGAACTCGCGGCCGTAGATATGGCCAGAAACAGGCTTGCCGCGCTCCAGAGCCGCCGCGAGGATCGCGTGGCTGCGCTCGTCGCCCATGGTGACGGGGACGAAATCCATCTTCTCGCCCAGCGCCGCAGCCTCCGGCCAGCGGTCGAAGAGCGCCGCGATCTTTTCGGGCGTCAGGTCGCCGCCCGCGGTCTCGAGCTCCGGCGACGTTGCAGGAACCGTGCTCGGAACCGTGAGGAAGATCGAGAGCGGCGCGTGGCGCGCATCCTCCAGCATCATCTCGATGCCGGCGGCATCCATAACGTTGCCGATCTCATGGCTGTCGCAGAAGATCGTAGTGGTGCCGTTGAGCAGCGCCGCCTCCGCATAGGCGCAGGCCGTGATCATGCTGCTCTCGATATGAATGTGCGGATCGACGAGCCCCGGCGCGATGGTGCCGCCTTTGGCATCATAGACCCGGCCCGGCGTGCCCACGACCTGCCGGTAGGAGCCGGCCGGCTTTACGGCGGCGATGCGTCCGCCGGCGATCCAGACCTCGCGCTCCGGCGCGATGCGCTCGCTGTAGGTGGAGAGCACACGGGCGCCGGTGATCACGAGGTCGGCGGGTGCGCGGCCGGACGCGACATCGGCGAGGCGCCGGGTCATCGTGGACAGGGGGGAGACGGAGAAGCGGGTCAGCGCTGTTTTGGGCGGCAAGGAAGGTGTTCGATGGTCCATGATCCCTCATCCCGTTGGAAAGTGTTGCCCTAAGCTAGCAGGCTCGGATTTGAACCGCACCCCACCTCGCCCGAGGGCGGGACTTACCTAAGGGGATATTTCCTTAAGGCCAAGCTTGGCTTAAACAGATATGTAACTGATTCGCTTGGAGAAACAGGAGGTTCGACCCGAACCCGCCTGAGAGATCCTCTGGCCAAAACAAAAGGCGCCTTGCGGCGCCTTGTTGGAAAAATTGGTGGCCAGCCGGGAGCAGCGTTGAGGAGGCAACGATCTGCTCCCAGGCTGGCCGAGCCCACGAAGTCCCAGGAGATGCGGCGGACCTGAGCATCCGTAGGGCATTTCTTCCGCTCGGGGCGGAAACTATGGACGAACGTATAGGAAACATGGAGCGTTGCAAGCGCCCATGTGGCCAAAAAGCGGCATTTTCCCAAAAATTTTAAAGCGAAGGTATCTCAACGAGATGAATCCGCTTGCTCAGGCATCGGACTCAATCCGGCTAAGGATTTGCTAAAGTCATGCGGGACGGCTGTCTGCCTCAAGGTAAGTCTTCACGGTCGCGATAAACTTGGCCACCGAGATCGGCTTCGACATATAGGCTTCGCAGCCGCCTTCCCGAATCCTCTCCTCATCGCCTTTCATGGCAAACGCCGTGATGGCGATGACGGGAATCGACTTCAGCTCTTCATCGGCTTTGAGCCAACGGGTCACCTCAAGGCCTGAGACCTCGGGCAACTGGATATCCATGAGGATCAGATCCGGCTTGTGAGCCCGGGCCAGTTCCATGGCCTCGATGCCATGGCTGGTCTTGAGGGTCGCATAGCCATGGGCCTCGAGGAGATCGTTGAAGAGCTTCATGTTGAGTTCGTTATCCTCAACAATGAGCACGGTCTTCTTCATTGGCGCTTTCCCGGGGCCCAAAACGCACTTCACCGGCCCGAATTTTCGTCTGATGGTATAGTTAGATCCAAACCTATTGATGAAATGCAAACTGACAGCATGAACACTCCCTTAAAAAGAGTTACCCGCGAGGAGGCCGAAAATGTCGCAGTGCGGGCTTTTGCCTTCATTACAAGCGACGAGGAGCGCCTCGGCCGATTCCTGGCCGTCTCCGGTCTCGGTCCGGATACCATCCGCTCGGCCGCCACATCCCCAGGCTTCTTCGCCGGCATCCTCGATTATGTAGTCTCCGACGAGCCGCTGCTGATCGCGCTCGCCAAGGAGCTGAATACCAAGCCTGAGCACATCATGGGCGCCCAGTGGACCCTCTCTCCCTCCGAGTTCGAATAGCCCCATCGTCCCATGAGCGACGCGCCCTTCTGCCGTGACTGCCTGACCCTGTCCGCCAGCCCCCTGGCGGAACGGTGCAAGGCTTGCGGGTCCCCTCGCCTTCTGCGGCACAAGGAGCGCGACCGCCTCTCCATCGCGCATGTGGATTGCGACGCCTTCTTCGCCGCGGTGGAGAAGCGGGACGACCCGAGCCTTGCCGACAAGCCGGTGATCATCGGCGGCGGCAAGCGTGGTGTCGTCTCGACCGCCTGCTATGTGGCGCGCACCTATGGGGTGCGCTCCGCCATGCCCATGTTCCAAGCCCTGAAGCTCTGCCCGCACGCCACGGTGATCAAGCCGAACGGAGAGAAATACAGCAAAGCGGGCCGCGAGGTGCGCCAGCTCATGCTGGAGCTAACGCCGCTGGTGGAACCCGTCTCCATCGACGAGGCCTTCCTGGATCTCACGGGCACGGAGCGGCTGCATCACGGCAGCCCCGCCCTGACGTTGGCGCGCTTCGCCCGCAAGGTGGAGACCGAGATCGGGATCTCGATCTCGGTTGGTCTGTCCTACAACAAGTTCCTGGCCAAGATCGCCTCCGACCTCCACAAGCCGCGGGGCTTTTCGATCATCGGCCGGGAGGAAGCCGCCGATTTCCTGGCCGACAAGCCGGTCGGCATGATTCCAGGCATCGGCGCCTCAGCTCAGGCCCGGCTCGCGAAGGTGGGGGTGACCCAGATCGCGCATCTGCGGGTCGTGGACTTGAAGACCCTGTTCGAGGCCCTCGGCCGCGACTCGCAGCGCCTCTCCCGGCTCGCCTGGGGCGAGGACCACAGGGCCGTGACGCCGGAGCGGGAGACCAAGAGCATCTCGGCGGAGACTACCTTCGAGACGGACCTGCGGTCCTTCGAGGATCTCGAGCCGATCCTGTGGCGCCTCTCGGAAAAGGTCTCGCGACGGCTCAAGAAAGCGGGTCTGGCAGGGCGCAGCGTCACCCTGAAGCTGAAGGACAAGGAGTTCCGGCTGCTCACCCGCACCCGCTCGGGCCTCGCTCCCACCCAGCTTGCTGCCCGCCTCTTCGACCCCGCCCGACAGCTGCTCAAAGCCTCCTGCGACGGCACCGCCTTCCGCCTCATCGGCATCGGAGCCGCCGATCTGTGCGATGCGGCCGACGCGGACAAGGGCGATCTTGCGGATCAATCCGTGGTGCGGCAGGCCCAAATGGAGGCCGCCATCGACAAGATCCGCGACAAGTTCGGCGCAGGCGCCTTGCAGAAGGGAATCGTGCTGCGCAAAAACTAGCGCTTGCAGGCGGTTGCCTTCTGGACGTCGAGGCTCTTCAGCTCACCCTTGAGGGCAAAGTCGCCGTAATCGAGCCTGAGATCCCGGCTGATGCCGTTCTCGAACAGCTCGAAGGAGATACGGTAGACCGGGGTCCGGTCGCCCTTGCCTTCCTCGAAGTAGCTGATGGTGATCGGCCAGCGCGCCAGGGACGTCAGATCGTCCTTCCGCACGGCCTCTTCCAGGGATGCGAGGGCGGCGCCGGGCTCGATCTTGCGGCCGATCAGCCCGAGGGTGTCGTAGACCTTGTCGCCCTTGTTGGAGCCGTCATAGACCTTGACCGACAGGGTCGTATCGCCCCGTCGGCCGGCCTCGATGAGGCGCTTGAGGTGCTCGGTCGGAAACACCGTTTCGCCGGCAGCGCCAAATGCGGTCTTCCTCGGCTGCTTCAGGTCGACATTGAGCATGCCGTCCGGGCTGATCTTTGCGTCCCCGTCGACCTCGCTGTCTTTGATCAGGCCCTGCCGGAACGACGTGGACTTGAAATGCATGGAACGGCCATCGCCGGTCTCATAGGTGGCGGTCTGGACATCCATGGTGTTGGCGCCGGACTCGCTGCTGTTGAGGATCGTCACCTGACGATATTTCAGCGTATACCCGTCGCAGGCATCGCCGCCGAATTCCATGGCTATGCGGCCCCTCGCACCCTCGACCCCATTGGATCCGCCAGCCCGCAGGAGCGAGAGGTCGTACACGGCGCGGTGGGGCGCGAGTTGAACCGGGGCCTTCGCCGTTTCCGCGAGCGCGGGCATCAGCGAGGCGATGGACAGGCCGAAGGCCACGACGAACAAACGCATATCTTCTCCCGACGCAACGGCAGCCAAGATAGGCCGCTCCTGCCCACAGGGCAATGTTCCCGCTTGCGTCCTTCGGGCTCATCCGCCACTACTCCGTCCGGATGATGTCACACACCGAGGCTTCCAATGAGCGCAGTCGACAAGAAACTTCAGGACCTGGGGATCACCCTGCCGACCCCGGCGGCACCGGTTGCGAATTATGTGCCGTTCGTCAGAACCGGCAACCTTGTCGTCATCTCCGGGCAGCTCTGCCTCGGGCTCGACGGCAAGATGGCCGATGCGCATAAGGGCAAGGTCGGCCAGGAGGTCTCGCCTGAGGTCGCTAAGGAGGCCGCGCGGCTCTGCGCCATCAATCTTCTCGCGCAGCTGAAGGCGGCGGTCGGCGATCTCGACAAGGTCACCCGCTGCGTGCGCCTCGGCGGCTTCATCAACGCGGTGCCAACCTTCGCGGCGCTGGCTCCCGTCATGAACGGCGCCTCGGACCTGATGGTCGAGGTGCTGGGCGATGCCGGCCGGCATGCCCGCTCCACCGTCGGCGTGGCGGAACTGCCGCTCGATGCCTGCGTCGAAGTCGAAGGAATGTTCGAAGTCCAATGAGCATTCCCGGCTGGCTCGTCGCGAAGCCCATCGCCCATCGCGGCCTTCACAACAAAGCCGAAGGCGTCATCGAGAACACTGTCTCGGCCGCGGAAGCCGCCATCAAGCGCGGCTTTCCCATCGAGCTCGACGTTCAGCTGACCGCCGACAACGAGGCTATCGTCTTCCACGATTTCGAGCTCGACCGCCTCACCGGCGAGACCGGAATGGTGGCCGAGCGCAAGCTCTCCGACCTCACCAGGGTCGGCATCACCGGCGCCACAGGCGGAGACAAGATTCCCGCGTTCAAGGATTATCTCGGCACCATCGCCGGGCGCACGCCGCTGGTCATCGAGATCAAGAGCAAGTTCAACAGCGACATGCGGCTGACGAAGCGGGTCATCGAGATCCTCAAGGATTACGATGGTCCCTTCGTGGTGAAATCCTTCGATCCGGATATCGTGGCGCATCTGCGCGAGAACGCACCGGATATCACGCGTGGTTTCATCGGCGAGCTGGAATATGCCTCCAAGGCCGACAGCTTCCTGACGGATGAGCAGAAACACCGGATGGCCAATCTGCTCCATTTCGAGGAAACGCAGCCCCACTTCCTGTCCTGGCGCGTGAAGGACATCCCCTGTGCCTCGACGCATCTCAGCAGGCTCCTGGGCAACCTGCCGGTCATGACCTGGACGGTGCGCAATCCTGAGGATCGCGCCCGCGCCGAGAAGCATGCGGACCAGATGGTGTTCGAGGGCTTCCTGCCCTGATACGACCTCAAGCCTCCTCAGAACGAGGACGGTGTTTGTCGCATATTGTTGATGTTGCAAGGATCCTGCCGAGTGATTAGCTCTTGATCCCTAACGGCGGGGTCCTTCCACCTAGTGAACGTCCAAGTCAAAATCGCCCAGGGCCTGAAGGCGGTTCCTGCCGCCCAGTGGGATGCCTGTGCCTTAGGGGCCAGATCCAGCGACGACGATCCGTTCAACCCCTTCGTGTCTCACGCCTTTCTCTCGGCGCTTGAGGATTCCGGCTGCGTCGGCGCGAAGACCGGCTGGGCGCCCCTCCATGTGCTCGTGGAGGACGAGGACGAGACGCTGCTCGGCGCCGCGCCTTGCTATCTCAAGTCTCACTCCCAGGGCGAATATGTCTTCGATCATTCCTGGGCTGACGCATATGACCGCGCCGGCGGACGCTATTACCCCAAGCTCCAGGTCGCGGTGCCGTTCACGCCGGTAACCGGCCCTCGCCTCCTCGTGCCGAACGGGTCTCGGGCGGCGGAGATCCGCTCCTATCTGATCGCCGGCCTGCGGGCGCTCAGGGATCAGACCGGCGCCTCGTCCATCCACGCGACATTTCTGCAGCAGGGCGATCTCGAAGCGCTCACCTCTGAACAATTCCTGCGGCGGGACGACCAGCAGTTCCACTGGTTCAACGAAGGCTACGGCAGCTTCGACAACTTCCTGGCGGCGCTTGCCTCCCGCAAACGCAAGGCGATCCGCCGCGAGCGGCGCGATGCGCTTAGCCCTGGCATCACCATCGAATGGGTGACCGGCAAGGACATCACGGAGGCGCACTGGGACGCGTTCTTCGCCTTCTACATGGATACGGGCTCCCGCAAATGGGGCCGTCCCTACCTCAACCGCCTCTTCTTCTCGCTCATCGGCGAGCGCATGGCAGACCGGGTCCTGCTCGTCATGGCGAAGCGCAACGGCCGCTATGTCGCAGGCGCCATTAACTTCATCGGCGACAGGCGCCTCTATGGGCGTAACTGGGGCTGCATCGAGGATCACCCGTTCCTGCATTTCGAGGTCTGCTACTATCAAGCGATCTCGTTCGCTATCGCACGCGGTCTCGACCGGGTCGAGGCGGGCGCCCAGGGCGAGCACAAGCTGGCGCGCGGCTACAAGCCGGTGATCACCTCATCGGCCCACGACATCGCCGACCCCGGATTGCGCCGGGCGGTGGCAGCCTATCTCGATCAGGAGCGCCTGTACGTCTCTGAGGCCGCCGAGGAGTTGTCCGGGGCGACTCCATTCCGGCACAGGGAAGAGGACTAGGTTCAGGACGCCTTCACCCGCGAAGCAAAGGCGACGAAGCCTTCGAGGTATTTCCGGAGCTGGTCCTCGATCTTCTGATCGGCAAGAGTGCCGTCCTGATTGAAGACCGTCCCGGCCCGCGACACCATCAGGCGACCGTCGGACCAGAAGTCAGCTTTCAAGGTGCGCAGGACTGGGAGCCATGCATTCTGGGACAGAATGGTGCCGAAACCGCCAGGCGAGGCGCCGATCACGGCCACAGGCTTGTTTCCGAAAACGCGCTTGATGTCCGAGTCAGGGCGGGAAAGCCAGTCGATAGCGTTCTTGAACACGCCCGGAATCGAGTTGTTGTATTCGGGGGTGACAAGCAACAGGCCGTCCGCAGCCGCGATGGTATCCTTCAGAGCGGTCACTTTTTCCGGGATCCCCTCGGATGCCTCCATGTCCGCATCGTAGAGCGGAATGCCCCGGATGGTCTCGACGATGAGTTCCGAACCGGCCGGCATCATGCCGGCGGCGTTGCGCAGAAGCGCGGCGTTGTACGAGGCTTGTCGCAGGCTGCCTGACAGGCCAATCAGTTTCGTCATTGTCACCTCGTGCGGTCGCTCTGATTGCTTATGAGAGGCTAGAATTCAGGAAAGGCAAGTCAAACCCTCTCGCAGACAAGCTTGGCTACCAGACGGTCCGCGTCAGCAGGCCTCAAGCTGCACTCTAGAAAATGCACGACAGTGGTTCATATGTGGACTATGGACCTTCAGTCCTTCTGCGGAATTCTCCGACATTGATGCCCCTCTCGATCAGCTCCCCGCGTGAGAATGCTTGATGCATGACCGTTTCAAGCCACAGCCGGATTTCCTCGCCGATGGTGGAGTCATGGGGGAGCGCATCCGCCATCACGACTGGTCGTCAACCCCGGTCGGACCCATCGAGACTTGGCCGGACTCCCTGCGCACGGCCGTGAGCATGATGCTCCACTCCAAGTTCCCGATCTACATGCTCTGGGGGCAGGAGCTGACGAGCTTCTACAATGATGCCTATGTGCCGGTGCTCGGCTCTAAGTCGGAGGCGCTGGGCCGATCCTTTCGCGATGTCTGGGCAGAGGCCTGGGCAACGGTCGGGCCGATTGCCGAGAAGGCTCTTCTGGGGCAGGCCAGCTACTTCGAGGATCTGCCGATCACTCTGGAGCGCAACGGCTACCCTGAACAAACCTGGTGGACGTTTTCGTACAGCCCGATTCACGACGAGTCCGGCGAGATCGGGGGTATTGTCTGCATCGTCCACGAAACGACGGGTAAGGTGCAGGGCGAGCAGCGCCTCGACTTCCTCGTCCGCCTGAGCGACCGCCTGCGTGGGCTCAACGAGCCGATCGAGGTAATTACCGCCGCCCAGGAGATGCTGGGCGAGCACCTCAGGACGAGCCGGGTCGGCTATGGCGAGGTCGAGGAGACCGCCCGTTATTTCACCACGGAGCGCAATTGGACCGACGGCACCGTCGCACACCAGACCGGCACCCACGACCTTGCCGCCTTCGGCCCGGAGATCCATGGTGCGCTGACCCGCGGCGAAACCCTGGTGGTTCACGATGCGGCGCAGGACCCGCGCACCAACTCCCCGGAGCACCTCGCCGCCTTTGCCGCCTTGGAATTCTGCGCAGTCATTACCTGCAGCCTCATCAAACGCGGGCGCATGGTGGCGGCCCTGTATGTGCACAATCGGACTCCGCGCCTCTGGAGCGAGAGTGAGGTCAAGCTGATCGAGGACGTGGCGGAACGGACCTGGGATGCCGTCGAGCGCGTCCGCACGGAAGCGGCTTTGCGCAAGAGCGAGGAACGGCTGCAGCTCGCTATCCAGGCCTCAAGCGTCGTCGGAACCTGGGATTGGGATGTCCCATCCAATCTCATCTATGCGGATGAACGGTTTGCGAGGCTGTTTGGCATAGATCCCAAAGTCATCGCGACCGGTGTGCCACTGAACAGCTTTACCACAGGGATTCACCCCAAAGACCGCGAGCGCATCGAAGAGCAGATCCGCAAAGCGCTCGAAACAGGGGAGCATTATGCTGCCGAGTACCGCACCATCGGCATCGATGGGCAGGTGCACTGGGTGTCGGCACAGGGGCGCTGCTACTATGTGGCAGGGCAGCCCGTCCGTTTTCCCGGGATCGTCGTGGATATCACCGACCAAAAGCGCGCAGAAGAGCATCAGCAGCTCCTGATCCACGAGCTGAATCATCGGGTGAAGAACACGCTCGCCACTGTGCAATCCATTGCCTCCCAGACCATCCGCAATGCCGGCACCATGGAGGAGGCCCGCTCAGCCATGGAAGCGCGCCTGCTCGCCCTCTCCCGCGCTCATGACGTGCTCACGCGAGAAAACTGGGAGGGTGCAGGCCTGCTGGAGATCGTCCAGGAAGCCATGGCGCCCTATCGGCATGAGCGGGAAGAACGCATCCGCATGGAAGGGCCCGATGTTCGCCTCTCGCCCCGCATGGCGCTGGCCATCGCCATGGCTCTCCAGGAACTCGCCACGAATGCGGTGAAGTATGGTGCCTTGTCGAATGAACGCGGTGAGGTGCGGATAGCATGGTCGGTGAATGATGCCCCGGAGAAGCGCCTGCATTTGACCTGGTCGGAAACCAGCGGGCCGACAGTCAGCATTCCGCAACGCAGAGGCTTCGGCACCCGCCTCATCGAGCGGAGCCTCGCTCAGGATCTCCATGGCAAAGCGACCATCGATTTCGCCCCGACCGGGATCGTCTGCACCGTCGACGCCCCGATAGCCTGAGGGCAAACGAAAAGCCGTACCGGAGGAATATCCGGCACGGCTCAATGTCAATCAGATTGGAGCGTCGGCTCTCAGAGAGTGGCGATGATGGCTTCGATGCCTTCCATGATCGCTGCCGGCGACGTGCCGAGAGCGCCCAAGCCCACCTCCAGGAACCAGTAGCAGCCAAGGACGATTACGGGCACGAGGACCCAGCCGAGGATCTCCTCAAACCAGACGCGCCGGCGACGGCGCTGATAGCGCTTCTCGCGCCAGGACAGCTTCGCCGGAGCGTTGTGGGTGCCGGAGGCCTGAAGCGGCCCCTCGTGGATTTCAGTCGTCATGCTCTAACCAATGGAACCTTCGGAACGGTGCGGACACCTCCGCCCCCATTACCATCGGATCCCTTCGGCTTCACCGACTTTTTCGTCTTCGAAGACGCGGACTTCGCCTTGGGCTTCTTCTTGGCGTTCGTCACGACCTTCTCGGGCTTGGGCTTCACCGGGCCTTCGACATATTCGAAGCCCAGGCTTTGCAGGGCGATCTCGTCGGTCTTGACCACGACCTTGACGGCCCCGCCCTCCTTGAGGCGGCCGAAGAGAACCTCGTCCGCCAAAGGCGTTTTGATAGTCGTCTGAATCAGACGGCCCATCGGGCGGGCGCCCATCGCCTCGTCATAGCCATGCTCGACCAGCCAGTCGCGGGCCTCGTCCGTAAGCTCGATCGACACGTTGCGGTCGGCGAGCTGAGCATCCAGCTGCATGACGAACTTGTCCACGACCTTCTGGACCACTTCCTTCGGCAGATGACCGAACGAGATGATGGCGTCCAGGCGGTTGCGGAACTCCGGCGTGAACAGCTTGTTCACGGCCTCGGTATCGTCGCCCTCCCGCTTGGTGCGGGTGAAGCCGTAGGCCGGGCGGGCCATGTCGGCGGCACCCGCATTCGTGGTCATGATGATGATCACGTTGCGGAAATCGACCTGCTTGCCATTGTGATCCGTCAGCTTCCCGTGGTCCATGACCTGGAGCAGGATGTTGAACAGATCCGGATGCGCCTTCTCGATCTCGTCGAGCAGGAGCACGCAATGCGGATGCTGGTCGATGCCGTCGGTCAGGAGACCGCCCTGATCGAAGCCCACATAGCCGGGAGGCGCACCGATCAGCCGGCTGACCGTGTGACGCTCCATGTACTCCGACATGTCGAAGCGCAGGAGCTCGACACCGAGGGATGCGGCCAGCTGCTTGGCCACCTCGGTCTTGCCGACGCCCGTGGGACCGGCGAAGAGATAGGAGCCGATGGGCTTTTCCGCATCGCGCAGGCCCGCGCGGGCCAGCTTGATCGCCGAGGAGAGCGCCTCAATGGCCTTGTCCTGACCGTAGACGACCCGCTTGAGGGTGTCCTGCAGGTGCGCGAGCACCTCCGCGTCGTCCTTTGATACGGTCTTGGGCGGGATCCGGGCCATGGTGGCGATGGTCGCCTCGATCTCCTTGATGCCGATGGTCTTCTTGCGACGGCCCTCGGGCAGGAGCATCTGCGACGCGCCGGTCTCGTCGATCACGTCAATCGCCTTGTCGGGCAGCTTCCGGTCGTTGATGTAGCGGGCCGACAGCTCCACCGCCGCCTTCACGGCGTCGTTGGTGTACTTGAGCTTGTGGAAGTCCTCGAAATAGGGCTTCAGACCCTTCACGATCTCGATGGCATCCGGCACGGACGGCTCGTTGACGTCGATCTTCTGGAAGCGACGCACAAGAGCGCGGTCCTTCTCGAAATACTGACGGTATTCCTTGTAGGTGGTCGAGCCGATGCACCGCAGCGAGCCCTGCGCCAGTGCCGGCTTCAGGAGGTTCGAGGCATCCATGGCGCCGCCCGAGGTGGCGCCGGCGCCGATCACCGTATGGATCTCATCGATGAACATGATGGCGTTCGGGTGGGCCTCGATCTCCTTCATGACCTGCTTCAGGCGCTCTTCGAAGTCACCGCGGTAGCGGGTGCCGGCGAGCAGCGTGCCCATGTCGAGGGAGAAGACGGTCGCGCCTTTGAGAACCTCCGGCACCTGGCCTTGAACGATCTTGCGGGCAAGGCCTTCCGCGATGGCGGTCTTGCCCACGCCGGGATCGCCGACGAGGAGCGGGTTGTTCTTCTGGCGGCGGCACAGGACCTGGATGGTACGCTGGACCTCCGACTCGCGACCGATCAGCGGATCGATCCGGCCTTCCTTCGCCTTCTTGTTGAGGTTGACGCAGTAAGCTTCGAGAGCATCGCCCTTTTTCTTCTGGCGTGCGTCACCCTCTTCCTGGGTCGGACGCTCGTTCGGCGCCTCCTCCTCGGAACCACGCGGAGAGCGGCTCTCGGTGAGGCCCGGGCGCTTGGCGATGCCATGGCTGATGTAGTTGACCGCGTCGTAGCGGGTCATGTCCTGCTCCTGCAGGAAGTAGGCGGCGTGGCTCTCCCGCTCGGCAAAGATGGCGACCAGCACGTTGGCGCCCGTCACTTCATCCCGCCCCGAGGACTGGACATGGATCACCGCCCGCTGGATCACGCGCTGGAAGCCGGCCGTCGGCTTCGAATCCTGGCGTCCATCGGCGACAAGGTTGGCGAGTTCGCTGTCGACGTAATCCACGAGATTGCGGCGGAGAACGTCGAGATCGACATTGCAGGCCCGCATGACGGCCGCAGCATCCTGGTCGTCGATCAGGGCCAGGAGGAGGTGTTCGAGGGTTGCGTATTCGTGGCGGCGCTCGCCGGCAAGAGCGAGGGCTCGGTGAAGGGCTTGTTCAAGACTGCGAGAAAAGCTCGGCAACGGCTTGTCCTTTATGAGCGGGGCTCGACTAATTCTTTTCCATTACACACTGCAGAGGATGCTGGTGCTTCCGGGCGAAATCCATCACCTGGGTCACCTTGGTCTCGGCAACCTCGTAGGTAAAAACTCCACATTCCCCGACGCCGTTCTGGTGCACATGAAGCATGATCCGGGTCGCATCTTCTCGGTTCTTGTTGAAGAACCGCTCCAGCACATGCACCACGAACTCCATCGGGGTGTAATCATCGTTCAAGAGGAGAACGCGGTAAAGGTTCGGCCGTTTCGTGCGCGGCTTGGTTTTCGTAATGATGGCCGTGTTGGAGCGACCGCCATCATCGCCGCCAGAATCTCCCCCTGGAGGCTGCGACCCGCCGGCAGCCGAAATCGGAGACTGCCCCGACAGAGTCAAAGTACCATAAGCTAACCGCAGCATCGTCGGACGACCGCCCCTTCTTCTCGTCTCGTCTTGGCTCCGGCCCCATCCCGGTTCGGACCAAAGCACACAGCCAAATCTATAGTCGCTCCATTCGGTTCGCCAGATCAACCAGATGGGTGGTCGCAGCGTGGATGAAAAGAGCGACATGTTGGTCACGCCTTCGCGACCAGGGTCCCGCCCCGTTTCACCCGCCCAATGCAAAACGCCCGGCACATGGCCGGGCGCTTCATCCTAAAGGATAGGAGACTTGATTGGTTAGGCAGCGGACTTGGCCAGAAGGCCTTCGTAGGGCTTCAGCGTCTCGGTGGCGAGGCTCGAGTAGAGCGAACCCATCTTAGTCGATTGGCTGACCAGGCTGTCATAGGCGCCCTTCACGTAGGCCGTCTGAATTTCCACCGCCTTGTCCAGGGTCTGAACGCCGAGCAGCTTCTCGACCGTGGAAGAGGTGTGCTCGAACGACTTACGGGCAAAGTCGGCTGCCTCGGTGGCAATCGCCTGAGAATTGCTGGAGAAAGCGCCGAGCGCCTTCATGGTGGCGTCCAGGTTGTCCTGGCCGAACTTCTGAATCTGGGTGAACGGCTGAAGCATTGTGAACCTCGACAATAAGGCGTTTAATGAAGGTCGACGCTGCTGAGCAGCTGACGGAGTTCTATATGTGCAGTGCACAATATTTGTCAAGTTCCATTGTGCATCGCACAATATTTCTCACAACAGAATCATCCCTGTTAACGCCCCCCGTAACCGCAACCTCTTACGGTTAGAGGATGTGTTGCGCCGGCAACGGTTCCTTTCAGAGAGCCGGGCGCAAGGGCCTAAAACCAAACGAAACAGGGAATTTTCAGCATGAATTCGGTTTGGATGGGACACCGAAAGGCATGGGCTCTCGTTGGTATTGCCGCATCATTTGCCATCACCATCACCTCCCCGGCTGAGGCAGCCCGCCGTAAGGCTCCCGCCGGCGGTGGCTACAGCCCTCCGAGCGCCTCCATCGTGGTCGATGCCAAGACGGGCAAGGTCCTGCAGGGCGAAAACATCGATGCGCCCCGCATTCCCGCCTCGATCACGAAGGTCATGAGCCTTTATCTGCTCTTCGAGCAGCTCGAGCGGGGCCGGATGAGCCTCAGCACCCCTCTGACGGTTTCCTCCTATGCGGCCAGTCAGCCGCCGACCAAGCTCGGCCTACGCCCCGGTTCGACCATCGAGGTCGATGACGCCATCAAGGCGATGGTCACCCTTTCGGCCAACGACGTCTCCGTGGTGGTGGCCGAGAACGTCGCCGGGTCGGAAGAGGCCTTTGCCCAGATGATGACCCGTAAGGCGCGGGAACTCGGCATGAGCTCCACGGCCTTCTATAACCCGCATGGCCTGCCGCACGATCCGCCGAACATCACCACGGCGCGCGACCTGTCGATCCTTGGCCGGGCCATCCAGGACCGCTTCCCGAAATACTTCGCCTATTTCGAGACCCGCTCCTTCCAGTACGGTCAGCGCACGATCCGCGGGCACAACCGCCTCCTGGGCAAGGTCGAGGGCGTGGACGGGATCAAGACCGGCTATACACGCCTGTCCGGCTTCAACCTGCTGACCTCGGTCAACACGGCCAGCCGCAGCATCGTCGCGGTGGTTCTCGGTGGCCGCTCCGGCGCCTCCCGCGACCAGAAGATGGCCGGTCTGATCGGGGACCACCTGCCCCGCGCCTATGCCGGTGCCCGTATCGCTCCGCCGGTGGTCGAAGGCTCCGCCCAGCCCACCATGGT
This sequence comes from Microvirga lupini, assembly GCF_014191055.1. Classification (GTDB taxonomy): domain Bacteria; phylum Pseudomonadota; class Alphaproteobacteria; order Rhizobiales; family Beijerinckiaceae; genus Microvirga; species Microvirga lupini_A. The sequence continues at coordinate 529,586 of NZ_JACHWB010000003.1, read as the reverse complement.
GGCCGAAGCGCCCGCCCCACGTCAGGTCGAGCCGGCTCCCGTGCAGGCTCCGGTCAGGGTCGCCTCAGCGACTCCGGAGGCTCCGATGGCCCAGGCGACGACGCCGCAGCCTGCCCCCGAGCGCAAGCCCCTCGATCTGAACACCCTGCGCCCGGTGGTGGCATCCGCAACCGGTGCAAGCTCCACCACGACCCCCTCCTCCACCTCGTCGGTGCGCTGGCAGAAGGGTCAGGAGCCGCTCCCGCTGAACGCCCAGGCCTATGCCGCCCTGCCCCCGCAGGCTGCTCCGGCCCAGATCCCGGCGGCGCAGAGGGCTGCGCTGGTGGCCAAGATCGAGGCGAAGCCCGTCGAGGCGGCCCCAACTGCGGCCGTCATCAAGACCGCCTCGCTCAAGGTCGAAGCCCCCGAGCCGAAGAAGGTCGAGCGCCCGGCGGTGGCCGGCTGGGTGATCCAGCTCGGCGCCACGGATGACGAGTCCAAGGCGAAGGGTATGCTGGATTCGGCCCGCAGCCGCTTCGGCAAGGTGCTCGGCAAGGCCTCGCCGTTTACCGAGAAGGTGACGGTCGATGGCAGCACGCTCTACCGCGCCCGCTTCTCCGGCTTCTCGGAATCGGATGATGCTGCCAAAGCCTGCAAGCAGCTCAAGAAGAGCGGCGTGAACTGCTTCGCCGCCCGCGGCTGAGACAGAATTGAAGGCCCCTGAGACGGTGCGTGTGTTTGCACCGTCTCAGTCTGACGCAACCGGATCGCGCGTGGAGTATCAGCGATGTCGGCCCAGCAGGACTTCTCGCGCCTCGTTCACACGAGCCGCAAGATACGCCGTGCCTCCATGATCGGGATGGAGCCTCTTCATCAAGGTTCGATGCGCTTTTCGGACCTCGTCGAGGCTCGCACCCGGCTGAAGCCCCAGGATTTGATAGGCTTCCTCTTTCGTCATTACGCCCGACTGCGCATGAGTGCGCGTCCGCGTGTCACGATCTCCCTGAGCGTTTTCACGCCAGCCGGAAAACCGGCGATCAAGATACGCCTCTAGAAGGGGGACGCCCTGCGGATCGTGGGCGCTGCATTCGTCATAGAGGCGGCGCAGGCTCCCAGGATCGAGGCTGGACAGGCGCCGTCCCGCGAAGGCCCCGACCAGAACGGTGCCTTCGACGGCACCCGTCGCATGGTCGATCTCCATCTCGATCATGGCCGAGCGGATGCGGGAGAAGCGGCCCGGCTGGGGCTGAAACCGGCTCCACGGCCCGGGCAGGCTGACGACGTTCCATCCCAGCGCCCAGGCTCCCAGTCCGCCGATGAGGAGCGCAAGACCGGGTTGCCCTTTGGCACCTACCCACACGGCAGCACCCAAAGCAGCGACTCCGCCGACCGTCCTGACGGCCTTGGCCAAAACCTTCGCGTCGGCACGCGTGTAGGTCTTGCCGAGCCACCACAGAAGGGCGACTGCGGCGATTCCGAAAAGAAGCATCATAGTTCTATGTCCCCACCCCAACATGTGGGCCGGGATAGGGCGGATGTAAATTGCCGCCTGGACAAATGCGGCAGCCGCAGGGTCACTCCGGGCGTGCCGGAATGGTGAGGCCGCGCTGAACCGCTGGACGGGCCAGCCCCCGCTCCAGCCATGCCGGCACGCGCTTGAGGCTGTCGAACTCGACCAGTTCCCCAGCGCCGTAGAAGCCGATCAGGTTGCGCACCCAGCCCAGCAGGGAGATGTCCGCGATGGTGTAGTCCTCGCCCATGATCCAGTCGCGACCATCGAGCCGAGTTTCGAGCACGCCGAGGAGGCGCTTGGACTCATTGCGGTACCGCTCCAGCGGCCGCTTGTCCTCGATCTCGCGGCCGGCGAACTTATGGAAGAATCCGAGCTGACCGAACATAGGGCCAACCGCGGCCATCTGGAAGAACACCCACTGGATGGTTTCGTAGCGGCGCGCCGGGTCGGACGGCAGGAGCTGCCCGGTCTTCTCGGCCAGATACAGGAGGATGGCGCCCGACTCGAACAGGGCGAGCGGCTTTCCGCCCGGGCCATTCGGATCGATAATGGCCGGGATCTTGCCGTTCGGGTTCAGCGCCAGGTACTCGGGAATCCAAGTCTCGTTCTTGCCGATATCGATGAAGTGCGGCTCGTAAGCGAGCCCGGTCTCCTCCAGCATGATGGAGACCTTCACGCCATTCGGCGTGGGCGTGGAATAGAGCTGAATGCGGTCGGGGTGCTGGGCCGGCCAGCGGGTGGAAATTGGGAAAGCGGATAGATCGGCCATGGGAGCTCCATCATCGACGTGAGTCGTGGTGGAGAGATGCTAGAGGGGCGACAGCGGCTTGCAAACGCGAAGCCGCTGCCGGCCGATCAAGTTTCAGTGCAGAAGGCGCACAGCGCCACGCTGACTTTCGCGCTCCCAAGCCTGAACGACGACTCCATTAATGCCCGAATCGTGCAGCCTGTCGCTCAGATCGATGAAATGACGCTCGGTCGCTTCCACATCGAACTCGATCTGCTCGTCCTCCGACTGCTCCAGCTCGCAGGCCGCATAGCGCTCGTAGGCCGCCGACATCTCGGCATAGGCGAAGGCGACAGGCAGGGTGCGGAAGATGGTGGAGAATTCTTCATCCAGCTCGCCGGTCGTCAGGTCGCGCATTTGGACGAGATAGCCGTCGTCATGCTCGCAGACCTCGTAACGCCAGTGCCGGCCTTCGGATGCGCACATCAGCATCGGAACCTCCACTCAACTAAACTGCTGAGCCAATGCAAATTGCGCCAGCGAGGTTCCAGGAGGATCCCCAGCAAAAAAGTCTAACGGGATATGCCGAATTCCGTCCGGACGCGCCCGCTGATCCGCACCTGGGTTCCGTTGCCGAGATCGATGAAGCCCTGCTCCCCCTTCAGGCCGCCTCGTCTCTCCTCCTTAGAGCCACGGGGCGGGAGGGGCTCCTCGCAGCCAGGCGGCAGCCGGACTTCCATGCCGGGCGGGAGGTGCGGCGTGCGGCAATCCTTCGCAAGCGCTGGACCGGCTGCGCCAATCAGAAGCAGGGACAAGATAATCGGGATCTTCATCACTACGCCTCCGCGGATTCACATAAGTTAGAGAAGACCGAGTTCGGCCAGTTCTCGACGCATGTCCTCGGGCATCTTGGCGAGATCGCCAGCCTTCCCATCAATATCACGCGGGGCGTCCTTCGCAACGAGATAGCGCCAGCCTTGGAATGGCCTGTAGGGCCTTGGCTCCACGGCCACCACCCTAGGGTCAAGCACCAGACGACAGCGTCCGATCCCATCGCCGTCGGTGAAGGGGCGGATATCGAGGAGCGCCTGTCGGGCCGCCACTTGGCCTTTGATGACCCAGTATAGCGAACCGCCGCCCAGAAGCTCTTCCACGCGTTTGGGAACCATGCGGGTCGTGTGCGTCTGCTCGTAGTCGCGTCCGAGCCTGCGATGAAGCGCGCGGTTCTCCTCGATCCATTCCTCGAGATCGGTGATCGAGTCGCAGCCGACGCAGAGTTTGATCAGGTGAAGGGCCATGTTCGCTTTCAACCATGCGCCAGCAGGATCGGAAATCCGGCGATGCGACGCAGGCTATTCCTCTGTCTTGAGCACAATCAGGCGCGCGCCTTCCGCCACCTGCGCACCCGGTTCGGCGGCGATCTCAGCCACCTCGGCATCGGAGGGCGCCAGGAGCACGTGCTCCATCTTCATCGCCTCGACGATGGCAAGCCGCTGCCCCTTTTCGACCCGATCACCGGGCTGCACGAAGACGGCGACAAGTTTGCCGTGCATCGGGGCCTTGACCGAGCCGCCCTCGTCCATGTGCTCGAGATCCACATCGAACGGGTCGTAGGGCTGCACCAGCGTCTGGCGTCCGTTGCGCAGGATGTAGACGCCGTGCGGCGCCTCCACCTCCTGGTCGATCTGCTCATCGGCCCAAGGGTCGCTCTCACCGAAAGCCACCGTGCTCGCGCCGTGATGCTCCGGACTGAAGATCTCGCGTGCATCGACCCGCTCGCCATCGACGAGAAGCGGCACGCCGACGCTGCGGGCTCCCAGCAGCTGGAAGCCATCCGGGTTCGACCAGGGCGAGGACGGCTCATCGCTCTTCTGCAGTTCGGCCATGCGCAGCCGCTCGATTTCCCGCGAGATGAGCGCCGCCGCGCCGAACGACACGGCGACATCGTCGCGGGGCTTAGGCCCGACACCGAGCGCATCAAGATTGCGGTCGATGAAACCGGTGTCGAACCGCCCTGCCCTGAACCCTTCCGCCTCGCAGAGCTTCTTGAGGAAGGCAGCGTTGGTCTTGGGGCCGGCCACGATGGTCTGCCCGAGCGCCTCCGCGAGCTTGTCCAAAGCTTCCTCGCGGGTTGCGCCGTGCGCGATGACCTTGGCGATCATCGGATCGTAATAGGGCGTGACCTCCACTCCGGCTTCCACGCCAGTGTCGATGCGGATGCCCTCGCCTTCCGGGAATTCCAGCGCCCAGAGCTTGCCGGTCGAGGGCAGGAACTCCTTCTCGGGATCCTCGGCGTAGAGACGCGCCTCGACCGCATGGCCGTCGATGGCGAGATCGTCTTGCGAGAACGGCAGCGTCTCACCGGAGGCCGCGCGGAACTGCAGTTCCACCAGGTCGAGCCCCGTGATCGCCTCGGTGACGGGATGCTCCACCTGCAAGCGGGTGTTCATCTCCATGAAGTAGAAGCGGTCCGGGCGCAGGCCTTCGCGGCCATCGGCGATGAACTCGACCGTTCCGGCGCCCACATAGCCGACCGCGCGGGCGGCTTCGACAGCGGCGCGGCCCATCACGTCGCGCATCTCGGGCGGCATGCCGGGAGCCGGTGCCTCCTCGATGACCTTCTGGTGGCGGCGCTGGAGCGAGCAGTCGCGCTCGAACAGATGCACCACGTTGCCGTGCTGGTCGGCGAAAACCTGGATCTCGATGTGACGCGGCGAGAGAATGTATTTCTCCACCAGCACACGTGGATCGCCGAAGGCGCCCGCAGCTTCACGCTGGGCGCTCTCCAGGGCGGCATCGAAATCGGCTGCCTTCTCGACTCGCCGCATGCCCTTGCCGCCGCCGCCCGCGACCGCCTTGATGAGAACCGGATAGCCGATCTCGTAAGCCTTCTGGCGCAGGAAATCCGGATCCTGCTTGGCGCCGTGGTAGCCCGGCACCACCGGCACGCCGGCCTGCTGCACCAGGGCCTTGGCGGCATCCTTCAGGCCCATGGCCTTGATGGCGGAGGCCGGCGGGCCGACGAACACGATGCCATTCGCCGCACAGGCCTCGGCGAACTCGGCCCGCTCGGACAGGAAGCCGTAGCCGGGATGGATGGAAGCGGCCTTCGTGCGCTTGGCGACCTCGATGATCCGGTCGATCTGGAGATAGCTCTCGCGGGCGGGGGGCGGGCCGATGAGATGAGCCTCGTCCGCCATCTGGACGAACAGCGAATCGGCATCCGCTTCCGAATAGACCGCAATGGTGCGCATTCCCAGCCGTTTGGCAGTGTGGATGATGCGGCACGCGATCTCGCCGCGATTGGCAATCAGGACGCTCTCGAGCATGTCCATCCCTTAATCTGAAATCTGTTCAGGTTTTGGGAAACCTAGAGCAAACCTCAAGGGACTTGTCACGCGGGAACCGTCTACAGTCCACCTCCTCCAACAGGCCGGCAGTCCATTGGGGTTAAAGCACCGGTCCCGATGCAACTTTGTGCAACTCTCCTCTTGCCGGAGCGTTTGTTCCACGCTAGCTTCTTATTGCAAATGGTTTGCAACTGCAGAAAGTGACCATGGATCAGCCGGCTCCCGTCTCCCTCGTGCAGAAGGCCGCATGGCGGCGCTCCTCGGACCTGCCCTCCCTGCCGGAGGTCAACCGTTCGATCGCCGTGCGGCCGGGATCGACTTGGCGCCGGGCAGCGGCTTTCCTCGGCCCGGGTTATCTGGTGGCCGTAGGTTACATGGACCCAGGCAACTGGGCGACCTCCCTGGCCGGCGGGTCGAAATACGGATACGCCCTGCTCTCGGTGGCGCTGATCTCCAACATCATGGCGATCGTCCTGCAATCGCTCTGCGCCCGACTTGCAGTGGCCACGGGCCGCGACCTCGCTCAGGCCTGCCGGGACTCGTATCCAAGACCTGTCGCCTGGGGGCTGTGGCTGCTCGCGGAACTCGCCATCTGCGCCACGGACCTCGCCGAGGTCATCGGCACGGCCATCGGCCTGAACCTGCTGTTCGGCATTCCGCTGGAGATCGGCGTCATCATCACGGCGCTCGACGTGTTCCTGATCCTCTATCTTCAGAATCTCGGCTTCCGCTGGGTCGAGGCCTTCATCATCACTCTGCTCGGCGTGATCGCAATCTGCTTCGGCATCCAGATCGCCATGGCCGATCCGGACTGGGCTGGCGTGATCACCGGCTTTGCACCGACGACCGAGATCGTCACCAATCCGGACATGCTCTACCTCGCGCTGGGCATCCTCGGCGCGACGGTGATGCCGCATAACCTCTATCTCCATTCCGGCATCGTGCAGACCCGCGCCTATGGCGACACCCTGAAGGAGCGGCGTGAAGCACTGCGCTTTGCCACGATGGACTCGACCATCGCGCTGATGTTCGCGCTCACCATCAACGCCTCCCTGCTCATCCTGGCGGCTGCAGCCTTTCATGGAACCGGGCGGACGGAGATCGCCGAACTCGGCGAGGCGCACACCCTGCTCCAGCCGATTCTGGGCAGCGCCATCGCGCCGATGCTGTTCGGGCTATCGCTTCTCTGCTGCGGCCTCAACTCCACCGTGACGGCCACCATGGCGGGCCAGATCGTCATGGAGGGCTTCATCAACTTCAAGATGGCGCCGTGGATGCGCCGCCTCATCACCCGTGGCATCGCGATCATCCCGGCGGCTGGCGTCACCATTGCCTATGGCGAGGGCGGCACGGCGAAACTGCTGATCCTGAGTCAGGTGATCCTGAGCCTCCAGCTCCCCTTCGCGGTGATCCCCTTGGTGACCATGACCGCCTCGAAAGCCAAGATGGGCGACCTCGTCACCCCGCGTTGGCTCACCGTCATTGCCGGTGTGATCGCGGCGGTGATCGTGGTTCTGAATGTGAAGCTGCTGGTGGACTTCGTGCTAGGGTAAGAGGCGCCACACTGTCATTCCGGGGCGGCTCGTCAGCTTCGAGCCCGGAATTCATAACCCCGAAACCGACGAAAAAGGGCGCTACGATCACCGTAGCGCCTTTCTTTATTCGATTGGCGGTGATGGATTTCCGCGCCTTCGGCGCGGCCCTTCGGGTCGGGTTCCGCTGCGCGGCCCCGGAATGACAGTGACTGCTACGCGTCCTTCAACCGCCCGAGCGCCTCTTCCATCTTCGCCTTCCGGGTCAGGGCCTCCTCGCGCCGCTCGCGCTGCTCCTCGACGACCTCTTCCGGGGCACGCTTGATGAAATCGGCGTTGCCGAGCTTCGCGTCGATCTTGGCCACCTCCCCATCAAGCTTCTGAATCTCCTTGGCAAGGCGTGCCCGCTCGGCATTGAGGTCGATGACGCCCTCCAGCGGAAGCGACGCCACCTCGCCGCGGATGAGGAGCTGAATCGAGCTCTTCGGAGCCGCGTCAGTGAAGGAAATGTCCGAGATGCGCGCGAGGCGCTTCACGATATCGCCCCAGCGGCCGGCGCGAGCCTGCACGTCGACGGAGGAGGCCACGAGCACGAGCGGAATCTGCGCGCCAGCCGGCACGTTCGTCTCGGAACGGGCGGAGCGGATCTCGTTGACGAGGTCCACCACCCAGCCGATCTCGGCCTCGGCCTGCTCGTCGATAAGGTGATCGAGGTTCGACCAGGCGCTCAGCGCCAGGATAGCCTCACGCCGCGGGCCGTCCTCGCCCTTGATCGCCCACAGCTCTTCCGTGAGGAACGGCATGAACGGGTGCAGAAGCTTGCAGATCTCGTCGAAGATGAACGCGATCGTCGCGCGGGTTTCATTCTTCGCAGCAGAATCGGCGCCTTGCAGGACCGGCTTGGCGAGTTCGAGCGTCCAGTCGCAGAACACGTTCCAGACGAAGCGGTAGGCCGAGAGCGCCGCCTCGTTGAACTTGTAGGCCTTAATGCCCGCAGACACCTCGTTGATCGCCTTGGCGCATTCGCTGAGCGCCCATTTGTTGAGCGTCTCCTTGACGGCCTTCGGATCGAAGCCCTCGACGCGCCGACACTCGTTCATCTCGGCGAAGCGCGCGGCGTTCCAGATCTTGGTGGCGAAGTTGCGGTAGTTCTCGACGCGCTGCACGGACAACTTGATGTCACGTCCCTGCGCGGCCATGGAGGCGAGCGTCATGCGCAGGGCATCGGCGCCGTATTGCTCCACCACGTCGAGCGGGTCGATGACATTGCCCTTGGACTTCGACATCTTGGCGCCCTTCTCGTCGCGGACGAGGGCGTGGATGTAGACCGTGTCGAAGGGCACTTCGTCCATGAAGTGCAGGCCCATCATCATCATGCGGGCGACCCAGAAGAAGATGATGTCGAAGCCCGTCACCAGCGTGTTGGTCGGGTAGTAGCGCTTGAGTTCCGGCGCATCGTCAGGCCAGCCGAGGGTCGAGAACGGCCACAGGGCGGACGAGAACCACGTGTCGAGCACATCCTCGTCGCGCTTGAGGTCGACGTCCTTCCCGTGCTTCGCACGCGCCTCAGCCCGAGCGTGCTCTTCGCTCATGGCAACATAGGCGTTGCCCTGATCGTCGTACCAGGCCGGGATCTGGTGTCCCCACCAGAGCTGGCGCGAGACGCACCAGGGCTCGATGTTCTCAAGCCACTGGAAATAGGTCTTCTCCCAGTTCTCGGGCACGAACTTGGTCTGGCCCTTACGCACCACGTCGAGGGCGCGGTCGGCGAGCGGCTTCACGTTCACGTACCATTGGTCCGTGAGGTAGGGCTCGATCACCACATTCGAGCGGTCGCCATGAGGCACCATGTGCGTGTGCGGCTCGATCTGAACGAGGAGCTCGCGCTCTTCGAGCATCGCGATGATCTGCTTGCGCGCTTCGAACCGACCAAGGCCGTCGAGAGCGAGAACGGCCCTGAGATCATCCGTCTGCGCGACACCTTCGAGGAAGGCCTCATTGCCGGCGAGCGCCAACTGCGCCTCGGTGCCGAAAATGTTGACGAGCGGCAGCTTGTGGCGCTTGCCGACCTCGAAGTCATTGAAGTCGTGCGCAGGCGTGATCTTCACTGCGCCGGTGCCCTTCTCGGGATCGGAGTACTCGTCGGCGACGATCGGGATGCGGCGTCCGACGAGCGGCAGGATCGCGAACTGGCCGATTAGGTCCTTGTAGCGCTCGTCCTCCGGGTGAACCGCCACGGCCACGTCGCCGAGCATCGTCTCGGGACGGGTGGTGGCAACCGTGATCGAGCGATCGGGCTGACCGTCGATGGCATAGCGGATGTGCCAGAGGTTGCCCTTCACCTCGACCTGCATGACCTCCAGGTCCGAGATCGCGGTCTGGAACTTGGGGTCCCAGTTCACGAGACGCTTGTCCTTGTAGATCAGGCCCTGCCTGTAGAGGTCCACGAAGACCTTCAGCACGGCCTGCGACAGGCCCTCGTCCATGGTGAAGCGTTCGCGCGACCAGTCGCAGGAGGCGCCGAGGCGCTTGAGCTGGCGCACGATGGTGCCGCCGGACTCCTCCTTCCACTCCCAGACTCGCTTGACGAATTCCTCACGGCCGAGGTCGCGGCGCTGGATCTGGCGTTCGGCCAGCTGGCGCTCCACGACCATCTGGGTGGCGATGCCCGCGTGGTCCATGCCCGGCTGCCAGAGCACGTCCTTGCCCCGCATGCGCTCGAAGCGGCAAAGGATGTCCTGGATCGTGTTGTTGAGGGCGTGCCCCATATGGAGCGACCCGGTCACGTTCGGCGGCGGGATGACGATCGTGTAGGGTACGGCGTTCTTGCGATCCTCGCGGCCGGCCTTGAAGGCCTCTGCCTCCTCCCAGCGGGTGGAAATGCGTGCTTCGACAGCGGAGGGATCGAACGTCTTGTCCATCATGATAGGTACCGGCCCGTTGGCGCGCAAAACGCGCAAGCAAGTGGGCTACAAACCGGACGGATTGGACGAAGTCAACAGAGGCGAGACAATCTTAACCCCGGCAGCGGGTCACACGCTCGATCTCATCCCGGACAAGACGCTCCACCAGGGAAGGAAGATTGTCGTCGAGCCACGCTTTCAGCATCGGCCGCAGCATCTCCTTCATCAGGTCTTCGACCGTCTGCGGCTGAGCGGGCCTCACCGTCTCGCTCAAGCGGCTGAAAGCGCCTGACACCGAAGCACTGGTCTCGCTGGAGAGGAGCGTGTCTGCCACAGGCTGATGGGACTTGGCCGCGCTTTGAGCGGCCTTGAGGACCGGGCCAGGGACGACGATCGGCGCAGGCGTCGGCTCCTCCGGAGCATCGAAAGACTTCCCGTTCCGGTCGAATTCAGCCTCGCGACGGGAATCGTCGAAGGCCGCATCCCCTCGGCTCCAGGGACCCATTAGCGGCTCATTGGGGCTCGCGCCGATGAGCGGAGACACATGCATTTCCGCAATGTCCAGCACGCTCTTCAGGGGTGAGGACATCGGCTCCTGCGGTTCGGCGGGCGACGGCACCTCCTGGTCGTCGGAGATGATCCGCCTGATGGAAGCCAAAATATCTTCCATCGATGGCTCGTTAACTTTCAGGCTCGATGAACCCATAGCCGCATCCAAATCAAAAACTTCAAGAATCACATTCTTATGAATGTTCGTTAAGTATTTTACTCAAGACTACACAAAACAAGCGGGGCCAGAACTAAAAAGCCCTGGCCCCGAAACTTATCAACGACCATCCGGCGTTGACGTACCGATCCACTTATCCTTGACCTGATCGTAGTGGATCTTCGGGCTATAGTGATTCACCTTCAAGGCCAGAGCACGCGAGTTGAGCCGCCCCATGGCATTGACGAGGCTGTAGGAGGCAACCACACGGTCGCGCTGGGCCTGGATGAGATTCACACGCGCCGTCAGGAGTTCCTGCTGGGCGTTCAGCACGTCGAGGGTCGTGCGCTGGCCGACACGGGCCTCCTCACGTACGCCGCTGAGTGCGGTTTCAGCCGCATCGATCTGCGCCTGAGCAGCCTGGATCTGCGCCCGGGCAGCCTCTAGCCGTCCCCAGGACGACTGCACGGCAGCGCGAACCTGGTCCCGGACCGAGTCAGCCTCAAGGCGGCGCTGTCCGGCCTCTTCCTTGGCCTGCCTGGTGGCCGAATAAACCTGACCGCCCTCGTAGATCGGAACCGTCAGCCGGGCGACTACGGAGGCGGAAAACGTTTGATCTCCAGCCGACTGGCTGGAATAGCGCTGGTCCACGGAGCCTGCGACGCCCAGTTGCGGCGCAAGAGCACCCTGGGCCACCTTCACCTGCAACTCGGCCACATCCACCGCATGCTGGCGTGCCTTGATCGCCGGATGCTCGTTCAGAGCGACCCTTACGGCCGCATCGACCGAACGCGGAGTCAGGCTGTCCAGGGGACGTCCCGGCGCCAGCTGCTGCGGCTCGACACCGACGACCTGACGATAGACGGCAATGCTGTTGCGCAGGTTGGCCTCAGCCAAGCTCGCCTCGGACCGGGACGCTGCAAGGCGTGCCTCCGCCTGAGCCACGTCAGTCCGGGTCACTTCGCCGACATTGAAGCGGTCCCGCGTCTGCCGCAACTGCTCGTCGATGACCTCGACGTTGTTGCGCTGCAGGTCGAGGATGGCCGTATCCCGCAGGACATCCATATAGGCGGTCGCGGCATCGAGCAGCACGCTCTGCTCGGATGTGTTCAGCTGCTCCCTCGAGCCGAGCACCCCGGATTCGGCCGCGCGGACGCGGTTGCTGGTCTGAAACCCATCGAAGATCGACTGATTGATCTCGACCCCGAAGCCCCGTGGGGTGATGATGTTATTGTTTCTCGTGGATCCGCCAAACACGCCCTGCCGGGTGGCATCCGTGTAGGTCTGGCCATAATCCGCCGTTGCATTGATCCGCGGGCGATAACCCGACTTGGCCTGCGCGACGTCCTCGTCACGGACCCGGACGCTGGCCCGCTGGGCGTTCAATTCGGGGTTGTTGCCATAGGCGCGCGCCAGGGCGCTCTCCAGGGTCTCCGCCGACACCCCACCGGCGCCCGCCAGCACGAGGACCGAGGTCATCGCCCCAAAGAGCAAGCGATACGTCCTCTTGGATTTCTTTTCGTTCACGCGCACCTGCCCACCGATTCAAAGCCGCCGACCGCCATCGGCGTCATTTTTAGAAATCGTTCCGACTCAAAGCGCAACAATACCCAAGGGAATCGAGTCGGCAATAACGCGCTGCCCTCAATTCCATTTTTGCGCCTGGGTGGCGCAAAAAAGCGACACCCCAAAACCGGGAAATAAAGGATTTGGAAAGGATTAGAACGTGAAGCCCGGGACCTGAACGAAGGGAGCCAGCAGGGGAGCGGCTGCTTCGAACAAGGCGCGTTCGCCGATCGCATCGCCCGTGCGCACATAGAGGGTCGCACGGGCAGCGCGCCCGCGGCCCTTCACGCAGGCCAGACGTCCACCCTCGGCCAGCTGATGGAGCAGCGCCTCCGGGCGAACCTCCACAGCGCCGTTGATGAGAATGGCATCATAGGGAGCATTGCCCGCATGTCCCTGCTCCAGGGGGCCTGTCACAACAGTGACGTTCCCTGCGCCAGCGGCGCTCAGGCTCTGGCGTGCGGCATTGGCGAGAGCATCGTCGGCCTCAACCGCTGTCACCTGCGCTCCAAGCTCACTGAACACCGCCGAGGCGTAGCCCCGGCCGCAGGCGACGTCGAGAACACGATCCCCTGCTTCGATCCCGAGAGCCTGAATCAGACGTCCCAGGATCATTGGGGAGAGCATGTAGCGCCGCTCGGCACCGTCGCCGACGAGAACATCCTGATCGATATAGGCCAACTCTTCACGGCCCGGCAGCACGAACAGCTCGCGCGGCACTGAATCCATGGCGTCAAGAAGAGGGATGTCGTTCACATCGAAAGTGCGCAGCTGGCCATCAACCATGATACGGCGCGCTTGAGCGAAATCGACCATCGACAGTGCCTTTAGAAATTGTTGGAGGCCTCGCCCGGAATCGAACCGGGGTGCAAGGATTTGCAGTCCTCTGCGTAACCACTCCGCCACGAGGCCATCCGGGGCGTGCCGCGAACGCGACGGCTGCTCCATAGCAAGCGTCCCCTCAAAGAGCAACAGGCCCTTTTGACCTCCGGCGCACCAAGAAGGGGGTTGCAACGCCTGAAACCCGTGCTATATGCCTCCCACCTCGCCGGGGAACGGTCTTTGTAGACGCCGCGGCGCTCAAGAAGCTCTAAAGATTAGCTTCTTTGGAGGTTAGGCTTATTCCGGCGTGGCGCAGCGGTAGCGCAGCGGACTGTTAATCCGTTGGTCGTAGGTTCGAATCCTACCGCCGGAGCCAACCTTCTCTCCTCCCCAATCAAATCTTGGCGATCTCGGCGGTCATCAGTCGCGCGTTTAAAGCGCAGCTGTATTGTGCCCGCATGAGCACCGATTCATCTTCACCGGTCTTGGTCTGGTTTCGCGACGATCATCGCCTGAGTGACAACCCTGCCCTTGCTGCGGCGGCAGCCACCGGGTCGCAGGTTCTATGCTTCTACGTGTTTGATGAGGAGTCGAAGGGAATTCGGCGGCTCGGAGGCGCGGCTCGCTGGTGGCTGCACGGGTCGCTGAAGTCGCTCAATGACGCTTTGGAGCAGGCCGGCTTGAGGCTTCTCCTTCTCAGAGGCTCCGCCCTTGAAGCTGTAGACACTGTCGTGCAGGCAACCGGCGCCTCGGCCATCTACTGGAACCGACGCTATGGCGCGGCCGAGATCGCCGTGGACAGCGCGATCAAGGCGCGTCTGGCGGATCGCGGCATCAAAGCTCACAGCTTTAATGGCCGCCTCCTGCACGAACCCTGGGAGATCACGAACCAGGCCGGCAGGCCTTTCCAGGTCTTCACCCCTTATCTTCGGGCCGTGAATGCCCGGTCCATCCAGCCTCCGCTTCCGGCAGCCCGGCGGCTGCTAGGTGGTGTCTGGGCCCGGTCGATCCTCGATCAGGCCGTTCCGTTGACGGAGCTAGGCCTCGAACCTTCAGCCCCCGATTGGGCCGGTGGGATGAGGCAAGTATGGCAGCGGGGCGAGCATGCGGCTCAAGCCCGTCTCTCCCGGTTCGTCGAGACAGGCCTGAAGGGCTATGCCGAGCGGCGGGATCGGCCCTCGCAGGAAGGGAGCTCGCGCCTGTCCCCGCATCTGCGCTTCGGGGAAATCAGCCCACGACAAGTTTGGCATTCGGTCATGAATGCGGTTGCCGCCGAGCCCAGCCTGGGACTGGATGCGGAGAAGTTCCTGAGCGAGATCGCCTGGCGCGACTTCACCTACCAGCTGCTCCATTATTACCCACACCTGCCGGACAGGCCGCACAGCAGCCGGTTCGACAACTTCCCCTGGAATCAGGATCAAAACGCTCTCAAGGCCTGGCAAAGAGGCCTCACCGGCTACCCGATTGTCGATGCCGGCATGCGCCAGCTCTGGCAGACGGGCTGGATGCACAACCGGGTGCGCATGATCACCGCCTCCTTCCTGGTGAAACACCTGCTGACCGACTGGCGGCAGGGCGAGGCATGGTTCTGGAACACGCTCGTCGATGCGGATCCGGCCAACAACGCCTTCAGCTGGCAGTGGATTTCGGGCTCCGGACCGGACTCAGCCCCCTTCCACCGGATCTTCAACCCGGTAACCCAGGGCGAGAAGTTCGACCCCAAGGGGGATTACATTCGAACCTTCGTGCCGGAACTCTCGCGGTTGCCGCCGGCCTTCATCCACAAGCCCTGGGAGGCCTCGCCTACGATCCTCCGTGAGGCGGGTATCGATCTCGGCGAGACCTATCCGGAACCTATTGTTCCCCATGGACCGGCACGGGGGCGTGCCCTTGAGGCCTTTCGCAGCCTGCGAGACATGGAATCCGAACTCTCCGCCTGACCTCAACGAAGGGAGTGGCTTGACCCGCCGCGCCCGTTGCCGTCAGCATCGCCCCTCGCCTTTTCATCAGTTGAGACGCTCATGACCGCCACTGCACTGCTTTTCCGCGACGATGCCTATGCCACTTCCTGCGAAGCCCGGGTCCTCGGGATCACGCCTGAAGGCGGAGTCATTCTCGATCGTACGGTGTTCTATGCCCAGGGCGGCGGGCAGCCGGGCGATGTTGGTGCCCTCGTGGCGGCCACTGGCGACAGAATCGAGATCACGAACACCGTCTACGCCGCCGACCGTTCGCAGGTGGCGCATCTGGTCGGGACAGAAGTGGCATCACGGCTGGCGGAAGGCGAGACCGTCACCCTGCAGCTCGACTGGCCGCGGCGGCTCAAGCGCATGCGCGTCCACACGGCGCTTCATCTGCTCAGCGTCGTGCTGCCCTACCCGGTCACCGGCGGCTCTATCGGCGATGGCGACGGGCGGCTCGACTTCGACATTCCAGATGCGGGCCTCGACAAAACCGAGATCACGGACAAGCTGAACGCGCTCGTCGCCCGCGATGCTCCCGTGACCGAACGCTGGATCACCGATGAGGAGCTCGATGCCAATCCCGGCCTCGTCAAAACCATGTCGGTGAAGCCCCCGCGCGGGTCCGGGCGGGTGCGTCTGGTGGAGATCGAAGGGATCGATCTTCAGCCCTGCGGCGGCACCCATGTGCGGCGCACGGCTGAGATCGGCAGGGTCGTCATCACCGACATCGAGAAGAAGGGCAAGCAGAACCGCCGCGTCCGCCTGTCCCTCGCCGAATAAACGCATTCACTCGCTTAAGAGGAACGGCCCATGCCTCAACCCTTCGTATCAACCGCCTGGCTGCAGGAGAATCTGAACGATCCGAATCTCGTGGTCGTAGACGGCTCCTGGTACCTGCCGACGCAGAATCGCGATCCGCAGGCCGAGTACGTCGCAGGCCATATCCCCGGCGCGGTGCGCTTCGACATCGACACCGTGAAGGACAGCTCGTCGTCTCTGCCCCACATGCTGCCCGCGCCCGAGGACTTCGCGAAGGCTGTCGGCGCGTTGGGAATCAGCCAGGACATGACCATCGTGGTCTACGATGGCGCCGGCCTCTTCTCGGCCCCGCGCGTCCGCTGGACCTTCCAGGCCTTTGGGGCGCACAACGTCTCGATTCTCGAGGGCGGCTTTCCTGCCTGGAAGGCGGAAGGACGGCCCGTCGAGACCGGACCGGAAAAGCCCCGGGCTCCCCGCACCTTCACGCCCGACTTCAACGCATCCGTCGTTGCAGATGCAGCGGCCGTACAGCAATCCCTGCAATCGAAGACGGCTCAGGTCGTCGATGCGCGCCCGGCCGACCGCTTCAAGGGCGAGGCTCCCGAACCGCGCCCCGGCCTTCGCATGGGACACATCCCGGGCAGCCTCAACCTGCCCTTCGACCGCATCGTCGAGAACGGCCGCCTGAAGGACAAGGCGGGTCTTGAAAAGGCCATCACCGAGGCGGGCGTCGATCCCGACAAACCGGTGATCACGAGCTGCGGCTCCGGCGTTTCGGCCGCCATCCTCGGTGTGGCCTTCGAGGTTGCGGGCCGCCCGATCCAGGGAATCTATGATGGTTCCTGGGCGGAATGGGGCGTACGGGAAGATCTGCCCGTCGCGACAGGGCCGGCGGAGAAGCGTTGAGGCTCTCGATTACAGCCTCGGAAACAAAAAGGCCCCGAGATCGCTCGGGGCCTTTATCATGTTGTGGATTCCGCCTCAGTGCAGGATCTGCGACAGGAAGAGCCTCGTGCGCTCGTGCTGCGGGTTCTTGAAGAACTCGTCGGGCGTGTTCATCTCCACGATCTGTCCGTAATCCATGAAGATCACCCTGTCCGCCACCTGACGGGCAAAACCCATCTCGTGGGTCACGCACAGCATGGTCATGCCCTCGTCGGCCAAGCCCACCATGGTGTCGAGCACTTCCTTCACCATCTCAGGATCCAGCGCCGAGGTCGGCTCGTCGAACAGCATGATCTTCGGGCTCATGCACAGCGAGCGGGCGATGGCGACGCGCTGCTGCTGACCGCCTGAGAGCTGGCCCGGATACTTGTTCGCCTGCTCCGGGATCTTCACCCGGGTCAGGTAGTGCATGGCGACCTCTTCGGCCTCCTTCTTGGGCATCTTCTTCACCCAGATCGGAGCCAGCGTGCAGTTTTCCAAGATCGTCAGATGCGGGAAGAGGTTGAAGTGCTGGAATACCATGCCGACATCCCGACGCACCTCGTCGATGCGCTTGAGATCGTCCAGCAGCTCGACGCCGTCGACGATGATCCGACCCTTCTGATGCTCCTCGAGCCGATTGATGCAGCGGATCATCGTGGACTTGCCCGAGCCCGAGGGCCCGCAGATCACGATGCGCTCGCCGCGCCGTACGTTCAGGTTGATGTCCCGCAGAACATGGAACTCGCCGTACCATTTGTGGACGTCGATCATCTCGATGGCGGGCTGAGCCTTCGGGTCGATCGTGGCGGAGGAAATTTGCTGAGCTGACATTGTCGTTGCCATGAATGTTTACCGTTTCTGACCAGCCGCAAGGCGCCGCTCGACCCCGAGTGAGTATCGCGACATGCCAAAGCAGAAGACGAAGTAGAACAGGGCCGCGAAGGCATACCCCGTGATGCCGATGGTGGGGGCCGCCCAGTTCGGATCGATGCGGGAGGCTTCGATGGTCTTGACCAGATCGAAGATGCCCACGATGGCCACCAGCGACGTGTCCTTGAACAGGCCAATGAAGGTGTTCACGATGCCGGGGATCACGATGCGCAGGGCCTGCGGCAGGATGATGAGGGACATCATCTGCGGGTAGTTGAGGCCCAGCGACATCGCACCTTCGTACTGCCCCTTCGGCATGGCCTGAAGACCACCGCGCACCACCTCGGCCATGTAGGCGGAGGCGAAAAGCGCGGTACCGATGAGAGGCCGCAGCAGGCGGTCCACCGTCATGTCGCCCGGCAGGAAGAGCGGCAGCATGGTGTTGGCCATGATCAGAACCGTGATCAGCGGCACGCCACGCACGAATTCGATGAAGATCACCGAGGCCATCCTGACGATCGGCAGCTTCGAGCGCCGCCCGAGAGCCAGCACGATGCCGAAGGGCAGCGAGACCACGATGCCCACCGTGGCCACCAGCAGGGTCACGAGGACGCCGCCCCACAGGGAGGTCGGCACATGGGCGAGGCCGAAATCGAAATCGACCAGGACCAGCGTTATGCCGATCACCGCCACGATGCCGCCGCCCAGAATGAGGGCTGGACGCATGGAGGCCTTCAGCAGGGCGGCGAAGAAGGCGAAGAGCGCAATCACCAGCGCGGCGAAGATGGCGAATCCGATCCAGAAACGACCGCCGAAGTTTTCGTTGCCGCCGGTGAGCAGGATGTAGGAGACGACCGGGAAAACCCAGAAGAAATAGACCGCCCCCAGGTCCCGGCGCGGCGCTTTCAGCCACAGGAGCCACACGACTCCGACGGCTAGAAGGGCAAAGAAGATGTTCACCCGCCAGCGCTCCGAAATCGTGTAGGAGCCGTAGATGAAGTAGTTGATCTTGTCCCAGATGAAGGCCCAGCAGGCGCCGCTCTCGCTGCCGCCGGCATCGGCCCGGCAGGCAGCCCGGTCGGTGCCGGTCCAGACCGCATCGATGAACAGGAACTTCACCAGAGGTGGGACGCTGACATAGAGGAGGTAGAAGACCACCAGGGTCAGGATCGTGTTGAAGGGACCGGAAAAGAGGTTCTCCCGGATCCACGCGATGGGGCCGCGAGCTAAGTTGGGCGGAGGTAGAGCCTCCACCTGCTTGGCGCGGACGAATCGGGGCATATCGACGGCGGTGCTCATAGGATCTCCTACCGTTCGACGATCGCCACACGGCGGTTGTAGATGTTCATGAGGAACGAGGTCAGCAGGCTGATGGTGAGGTACACGCCCATGGTGATCACCACGACCTCGATGGCCTGGCCCGTCTGGTTGAGCACGGTTCCCATGAAGACCTGCACGAGATCCGGGTAGCCGATGGCAACCGCAAGAGACGAGTTCTTCGTCAGGTTCAGGTACTGGCTCGTCAGTGGCGGGATGATGACGCGCATGGCCTGCGGGATCACCACGAGGCGCAGGGTCTGACCCGGTGTGAGGCCAAGCGAACCCGCAGCTTCCGTCTGTCCCTTCGACACGGCGAGGATGCCCGCGCGGACGACCTCGGCGATGAAGGCGGCCGTGTAGGTGACGAGGCCGAGGAGCAGTGCCACAAATTCAGGCAGGATCTGCATGCCGCCGGTCAGGTTGAACGTGCCCTTGCGCGGCAGCTCGAAGCTGATGGGATTGGCGCCGAACAGGGCCAGAACGATCCAGGTGAGAATCGGCAGGCCAAGGACCAAGGCGAGCGTCACCTTGCCGACAGGGTACTGCCGACCGGTCTGCTCCTGCTGCTTCCTGGCCCAACGGCGATAGATGAAGGTGCCGATCAGGCCCAGAAGCAGGACACCAACAAGGATCCCGATATTGGATGCCCAGAGGGGCTTGGCCATGAAGAGGCCGCGGGAGTTCAGGTAGAAGCCGGCGCCCATCTCGAGAGAATTTCGCGGCTGCGGCAGGGCGCCGAGCACGGCGATGTACCAGAACAGCAGCTGGACCAGCAGTGGAATGTTACGCAGCACCTCGACATAGACCATGGCGACCTTGGCCACCATCCAGTTCTTGGACAGGCGCGCGATGCCGATCAGGAAGCCGAGGAAGGTCGTGAAAAAGATACCGATGGCTGAGACGATCAACGTGTTCAGCAGGCCGACGATGAAGGCGTCGCCATAGGTGCCGCCGGCCGCACTGAACTGGATCAGGGTCTGGCTGATGTCGAAGCCGGCCGTGTTGTTAAGGAAGCCGAAGCCTGAGGCGATCTTGGCGCGCTGCAGGTTCTCGATGGCATTCGTCGCGGCCACATAGAACAGCGCGACGAGCGCGATGACGAGAACGATTTGATAAAAAGCTCCGCGAACCTTCGGATCGTAGAGAAACGATTTCTTGGGGGGCGATGTCTGACTGACAGCGGTCTGCACTGAGTTCATCCTCTGACGGCTCTCGATACCCGGCCGACCTCCCCTGTTCGTGCCCGGGTCAAGAAGCGGCTTTTCTTATTGTTGAGGTGTAGCCTTGAAGGGCGCCCGGAGAATCCGGACGCCCTGTTCTTGGATCGCTTAGCGAACCGGGATGCCGTATTGCAGGCCGCCCTTGGTCCAGAGCGCATTCTGGCCGCGCTTGATCTTCAGGCGCGAACCTTCGCCGACGTTCTTCTCGAACGACTCGGAATAGTTGCCCACGTGCTTGATGATGCGCACAGCCCAGTCGTTGGTCAGGCCGACGGCCTCGCCGAACTTGCCTTCGGTGCCGAGCAGGCGCTTGATCTCCGGGTTGTCGGAGGTCTTCATCTGGTCGACATTGGCCTTGGTCACGCCGAGCTCTTCGGCGTTCAGCATGGCCATGTGGGTCCAGCGGACGATATCGCCCCAGTTGTTGTCGCCGTGGCGGACGGCTGGGCCAAGCGGCTCCTTCGAGATGATCTCGGGCAGAACGATATGATCGTCCGGAGCCGAGGCGCGCAGACGCTCGGCGTAGAGGCCCGAGGCGTCTGTGGTGAACGCGTCGCAGCGGCCGGCGTCATAAGCCTTGAAGGTCTCGTCCGAGGTCGCGAACGCAACCACTTCGTACTTCATGTTGTTGGCACGGAAGTAGTCGGCGAGGTTCAGTTCGGTCGTGGTGCCCTGCTGGGTGCAGATCGAGGCGCCGTTCAGCTCCTTGGCGGAGGAGACGCCGAGCTTCTTGCGGACCATGAAGCCTTGGCCGTCGAAGTAGTTGATGGCCGGGAAGTCGAGGCCGAGCTGCGTGTCGCGCGACATGGTCGCGGTCGAGTTGCGGGACAGGACATCCACCTCGCCCGACTGGAGCGCCGTGAAGCGGTCCTTGGCGGCGAGCGGGATGAAGCGCACCTTGGTCGGATCATCGAAGATCGCGGCCGCAATGGCGCGGCACAGATCGACGTCGAGGCCGGTCCAGTTGCCCTGGGCGTCCGGCTGGCCGAAGCCTGCGAGACCCGTGTTCGAGCCGCAGGTCAGGAAGCCCTTCTGCTTCACGCTGTTGAGCGTCGCCTGGGCCGAAGCCCCCGTGGCGAACAGGCTGGCCGTCAGACCGAAGGCAATCGATACGAGAGCCTTTTTCATGTTGGTATGTTCTCCCAATAGTTCCACATGACTCGACGGATCCTGGATACCCCCCAGCCGAGCCCCGGTTAGACCGTTCCGCGCCGCCTCGGTCGAGACGGCATCGAAATCCATCAAATTCAATGATTGATCACTGGTCAAGTCTTGATGGGAGGCAATTCGTGGCTGACTTGACGTCAAAGGCTGCGCAGTCTCAGATCGAGGCCTCCTCAGCAAGCCCTTGAAGCAATGTCAAAACTCCCCCCAAAGCCTGAAAACGTCTCAGAACGTACCCGCCTCGTCCATGCCGGACGCGAGCCCTTCGAGCAGCACGGATTCGTGAATACGCCGATCTATCGCGGATCCACGGTCCTCTACCCCACCACGGACGACCTGCTGCACCGGCGCGGGCGCTATTCCTATGGGACGAAAGGAACTCCGACGACGAATTCCCTCGAAACCGCCTGGACCCAACTGGCCGGCGCCGCGGGAACGGTCTTGGCGCCCTCGGGCCTCGCGGCTGTCACCGTCGCGCTCATGTCCTGCCTCAAGGCCGGCGACCATCTGCTGGTCACGGACTCGGTCTATCTGCCGACCCGCCATTTCTGTAACGGGATGCTCAAGAAATTTGGTGTGGAAACCACCTATTACGACCCGCAGATCGGCGCCGGAATCGAATCTCTGATCCGTCCGAACACGGCGGCGGTGTTCACGGAGGCCCCGGGATCCCAGTCGTTCGAGATGCAGGATATCCCGGCCATCGCCGAAGTTGCGCACCGGCACGGGGCCGTGGTCCTCATGGACAACACCTGGGCCACGCCCCTGCTCTTCCCGCCCCATGAGCGCGGCGTGGACATCGCCATCGAGGCCGGCACCAAGTATCTCAGCGGCGGATCGGACCTGCTGCTCGGCCTGGTCTCTGCCAACGAGCGCTGCTTCAAGGCCCTGCGGGACACTTATGATTCCTTTGCCATGTGCCCCGGGCCGGAGGACGTGTTCTTAGGGTTGAGAGGCCTGCGCACCATGGCGCTGCGCCTGCGCGAGCACGAGAAGCAGGCCCTGGAGATGGCCCGCTGGCTCGAGGCCCGCTCCGAGGTGGCACGGGTGCTTCACCCGGCGCTCGAAACCTACTCCGGCCACGAGATCTGGAAACGGGACTTCAAGGGTTCGTCGGGCCTGTTCTCGATCATTCTCAAGCCCTGCTCGGACCGGGCGCTGGCCGCCATGCTCGACGGACTTGCCCTCTTCGGCATGGGCTATTCCTGGGGCGGGTTCGAGAGCCTCGTGATTCCCTTCAACTGCGCCAGCTACCGCACCGCGACCCGCTGGGAGCCAGGCGGACACGCGCTTCGCTTCCATATCGGACTGGAAGACCTGGAGGATCTGAAGCGGGATCTGGATGCAGGCTTCACCCGCCTGCGCGAGGCGGATTGACGGTCAAAGGTCGAAGATTGCGGACGCCGGCGCGACAGTAACCATCACGTCGGCATTTCGGCCTCGGCCTTCCGCCGCTTGTCCTTGGCGATGAGCATCAGGTTACGGATATAGATGAAGATCGACAGCGCCTGAGGCAGGATGATGACGATGTCGCGACGGGCAAAGCCGTAGACCATCGTCATCAGACCGCCGGCGATGGACAGGAACCAGAACCCCATCGGGATCACGCTCTTTTCAGCCTTCTCGCTCGCAATCCACTGGACGATGAAGCGTGCGCCGAAGACGAGCTGCGCCAGAACCCCGAAGGCCGCCCAAACATCGAAGCGGGCGACAAGGACGTCGTAGAAGTAGAGCCCCAGATCGTGGGACAGGCGCATCAGCATCAGACGATTTCCATCAGACGATTTCTTGGGCAGCGGGAACGCGGCGGCGGCGGCGGATCAACCACCACACCCCTGCCAAGTCAAGGATGCCGACCCACAGACGGTCGAACATGCCGTAGTTCGAGCGGCCCGCATGGCGGGGCCGGTCAACCACGTCCACATGGGCGATCCTATATCCCTCGCGCTTGACGAGGGCTGGCATGAAGCGGTGCAGGGCATCGAAATACGGCAGGCGCAGGTAGACGTCGCGCCGGAAGGCCTTGAGCCCGCAGCCCGTATCCCGGGTGCCATCCTTCAGAATCCGCCCCCGGACGCCGTTGGCGATACGGGACTGCCACTTCTTATAGGCGCCATCCTTGCGCCCGACCCTCTGCCCGGCCACCAGTGCTACGGCTGGATCCTCAAGGGCAGCGACAAGCTGGGGAATGAAAGCTGGATCGTTCTGCCCGTCGCCATCAAGGGTGATCACGATGGGAGCCTGGGCGGCTTGAACGCCGGTTCGGACGGCCGCGCTCTGGCCGCAGCTCGCCTCGTGACGCATGAGGCGCAGCCAGGGTCGGGTCGTACGGGCGCCCAGGACCTGTTGCCCGGTATCATCCGTCGAGCCGTCATCGACATAGATCACCTCGAAAGGGCCAAGCGCGGCGCAGGCCCGCTCGATCTCCTCCAAGAGGGGGAGGATGTTGAGCGCCTCGTTCTTGACGGGCACCACGACGCTGATGCGCGGGCTTGGGGAAAGATCAGTCATCCGTACTCTAGAATCCGGTCGCGTAGGCCGCGATGTCGACCCGCTTTCCGCTGTTGATATTGAATCCCTGAACCCTGGTCGAGAGCACAGGCTTCTGGCGCAGGCGCGCGTTCTCGGCCTGGAAGTCGCCCTCGAAGCGCTTGTCCACGAAAACGACGCGGCACCCGCCCTGACGCAGGAACCGGGAGGCCTCAGCCCCGCTGTCGAGCATGTCGAGGTTCGTGCCGGTGAGGAAGACGAGGCTGGGCTCCCGGTAGCCGAGGGTCGCGACCTGAGGATTCTCGCAGGGCACGTTGCGGGCCACTTCCGCAAGACGGTCCGAAACCTTGAGGGACCGCAGGTCGAGCTGGGCGAAGCCGAACACCCCTATGGCGAGAAAGGCCGAGGACAGGAAGCTGGCCCAGAGGGTCGGCACCATCCGGTTCTTCACGAAAAGCCACCAGGCCCAGAGGGCCAGGAGCGACGATACGACGAGCGCCGGCAGCGCCCGGAAGGGCGGGAGGCCATCAAAGGACCAGGCGACCGCCGACAGGCCGATGGCGAGGCCGACCGGGATGAACGGGATCAGCAAAGCGGCCAGCTTGGCGGCCGGTCGATGCGGCCCCACGAAGTGCCGGGCGATGGCCATGACCGTGATGATCGCCACTGCTGGCAATAGCGGCATCGTATAATGCGGGAGCTTCGTCGGAACGGCCTCGAAGACGATCCAGGACGGCACGATCCAGGCGAGCGCGAAGGCCACCGGCTCCTCCCGCCGGTGGATCCAGGCGAAGGGGACCGCGATGGCAGCCAGGATGGCGCCGGGCCAGAAGGTCGCGAAGAAGGACAGCAGATAGAAGCCGGGCGGCGCCCAATGGTACTTCTGCGCCGTGCCGACCTTGCCGAGCATGTCCTTCCCGACTGAGGCCGCGAAGAACTCGCCGCCGCTCTTGATGGCGATGGCGACGAACCACGGCAGCACGATAGCAAGCGTGAAGAGAAGGCCGAGCCCGGGTCTTAAGCTCAGCAGCCAGCGGGCGGAACGCTCTTTATAAGAGAGGACCGCCGCAGCAAGGCCGGCGAACATGATGACGAGGGGGCCCTTGATGAGAATTCCTAAGGCAAAGCCGGTCCAGAAGATCAACAGGGCCCGCCGGGGCAGGACGCCGGCACCTCGGCTCAAGTAAGCACGGGCGAGGCCACCCATCACGGCCACCGAGCAGGCCGTCAGCATGGCATCGGTCTTGGCGAGGCGCGCCTCGACCATGAGGATGACGCAGGTCGCCATCAGGGCCGCCGTCAGGAAAGCCCCTCGCCTGCCGAAGAAGGCAAGGGCCGCCCAATAGGTCAGCAGGACCGTGGCGATGGCCCCGAACAGGGATGGAATGCGGTAGAGCGCGACGGTGGTCCGGGCCTCCGGCACGCCGAGAGCCTCGCCGAGAGCCACGCTGGCGCTCTGCAGCCAGTAGATGCCTACCGGCTTCTTGTGCCGGGCCTCGTCCTGGAACCGGATATCGACGAAGTCGCCGGTCTCCAGCATCTGCTTGGAGGCCTGGGCATAGCGCGGCTCATCCCGGTCCATGGGCTGGAGCGTGGTGAAGCCCGGCAGGAAGCAGACGAGCGACAGCAGAACGAGCACGGCGCAGAGGCGCGCATGGCTCCTCTCGACGACGCTCGTCAGCTGGGCCACGGAGACGTGGCGAAAGGACATCCGCTGCTGGGGGACAGAACCGTCCATCAATCACTCCGGAGGCGGGAAAGCATCGTGCCGGCGGGGATTCCCATGGGCACGGGCCGTCAAACCGCGTGATGTCCTCCAAACCCGGCGGGAAGTCAAATTGACGGAAGGTAGCGGCTTGCTGTGCACGGAACACGCACGCTCGAGCGGGCATTGCCTGACAGGTCAGGTTGAAGCTTGGAGGTCTCACCAATGAACAGGTCTGCACGCTGGTGCGCCGCCGCCCTCTTGGTGCTGCCGGCCATGCCGGTGGCGGCCCTCGACAGGCCCGTGGTCTGGCGGGACGAGGATACCGGCTGCGCCTATCTGCTCACTCCGCAGGGCGGAATCACGCCCCGGCACCGTCGGGACGGAACCCTCGACTGCCCGGACGTGGCAGCCGGCACAGGAATGGTCGAGAATATGGGGCGGGACATTGCGCGCGGCCTGGATGCCCTGCAGCGCGAGGTCGAGCGCCTGCGCGAGCGCTACAATAACCGCCCTTGAGCTAAAGGAGAGCAGGAGTGCCGGCGAAGACCTGCATCTATGGCGAGCACGACGAGAAGACCATCAGGCAGCTCGACCGCTGCATGGAGGCCGGCAGCGCCTTCAAGGGTGTGCTCTGCGCCGATGGCCATCTCGGCTATGCCCACCCCATCGGCGGGGTCGTGGCCTATGAGGAGCACATCTCCATCAGCGGCGTCGGCTTCGACATCGCCTGCGGCAACATGGCGGTCCGGCTGGACACCCGCTACGAGGACATCGCAGCCCAGGCCGGCCGGATCCTGTCGGATATCGGGCGCACGATCAGCTTCGGGGTCGGGCAGAAGAACGCTGTCAAAGTCGATCATGAGCTCTTCGACTCAGCGCTCTGGGATGAGGCGGGGGTCAAGGATCTCAAGAGCGTCGCAAGGCAGCAGCTCGGTACCGTCGGCTCGGGCAACCACTACGTGGACCTGTTCGAGGACGAGGAAGGCTTCGTCTGGATCGGTGTGCATTTCGGCTCCCGGGGCCTCGGTCACAAGATCACCACCAAGCACTTAGGGCTCGTCGGCGCCAAGGACGGCATGGAGGTCGAGCCGGCCCTCGTCCACCAGGACAGCGAGGTCGGGCAAAGCTACCTCGCCGGGGTGAAGCTCGGCGGCCTGTATGCCTATGCCGGACGCGAATGGGTGGTGGAGCGTGTCCGCAAGATCATCGGCGGGCACATCACCGATTCCATCCATAACCACCACAACTTCGTCTGGCGGGAAGATCACGGAGGAAAGGAATACTGGGTCGTCCGCAAGGGTGCGACGCCCGCCTTCCCGGGCCAGCGCGGCTTCGTCGGCGGCTCCATGGGCGACAATGCGGTGATCCTGCATGGTGTCGACAGCCCGGGGAGCGCCGACAGCCTCTACTCGACGGTGCACGGCGCTGGCCGCCTCTTCGGCAGGATGGAGGCGAAGGGCAGGAAGAACAAGGCCGGCCAATGGGTCCGTCCTCCTCGCTTCACCCGCGATGAGATGGATGCGTGGCTGCGCGAGAAAGGCATTCTCCTGCGCGGCGGGGACGTGGATGAAAGCCCGATGGTCTATCGGCGCCTGGACGAGGTGCTCGCCTACCACAAGGGCACGGTCGAGGTCGAACACACCCTGCGCCCCTTCGCCGTCGCCATGGCAGGCCCCGGCGAGTTCGATCCCTACAAGGATTGAACTCGGCCAGGGCCTCAGCCTCACCGGAACCAGCCGAAATAGAGCGACCAGAGGCTCGGCGAGCGTATGCCACGCACCCGGCGGGCTGTCTCGTCGGCGCGCATCAGTTCACCGCCATGGCACGAGCACAGGACGATATGAGCGTCGTGTTCGGAGATCTGGAAGAAATCGACCGCATCCCCGAACGTGTCGCTGCGCAGCCCGGCCTGCCGGAGGACGGGATCGGAATAGGCCACCGTAAGGGCGGATCCATCGGCCCGCATGGCGAGGCGCTGGGCCTTGGGCTTCCATTCGATTTCATCGAGGGTTCGGAGTTCCCGGTCGGGCTCCTGCTCGAGGAGGTCGATCCAGCGATCAAGGCGTTCCCGTTTCGACAGGACCGGCACCTTGACGTCTCCAGGGATCTTCAGGTCGGCAACATTACTGAGTTCGGACAGAGGCCTGTGTTCCATGCTCCCCTCCTTGGCGGAAGAGCGATTCGAGCCACCCAGCTACAAGCTCAACCTAGGAGCACAGGGAAAAGTTCGAGGAACAGGCCGTGGGACGCCGCTGATATTTTGGGCAATGACGGCGGAGCCTATCGACATCGCACGCGGAGCTGGGCAGGATGACGGGGCCATGAAAGGCCCGACGCCTGGGAGGCATCGGGCCTGTGGTGTGTCAGACGGTCGCCGAGTGGTCGTGATCGGCGGCTCTGGGTGTTCCCATGAGTTCGGCCAGACGATTGCGGGCGCGGTTCACCCGGCTCTTGATCGTGCCGACCTTTACGCCCAGCGCCTCTGCGGCATCCTCATAGGACATGCCTTCGGCGCCGATGAGGATGATCGCCTCACGCTGCTCCTGGGGCAGCTTTTCAAGCGCGGTGGAGAGATCCTGCAGCGCGAGCTTGTCCTCCTGATCGGGGATCGCGATCATGCTGGCAGCGTGGGTCCCGTCTCCGTCCTCGACCTCACGGCTGGTCTTGCGGTGGGTCGAGTAGAAGCCGTTGCGCAGGATCGTGAAGAGCCAGGCCTGAAGGTTGGTACCGGCCTCGAAGGTATCCTGCTTGGTCAGCGCCTTGAGCACCGTATCCTGTACCAGATCCTCGGCTTGATCGACCTTTCCGGTCAGTGACAGGGCGAAGGCACGCAGGTTCGGCAACGCGTCCATCACGCCGTTGACGAAATCCTGATCCACAGGCTCCGTGTGCGCACGGATGACCTGGGCGACCCGGTCAACGAGCCGCGCGAGATCGCGCGGCAGCTTGTCTTCAGCGGGATCGCCGTAAAGGGCCCGCAATTGCTTTCCGAGATGGAGCCGGACGTTGGCGCTCAGCGCGGCCGCCGGGGACGGCGCATCAGAATGGGTCATGTGAGACTGGTTGTTCGATTTCTCGGGCATGCGGCAGTATTTGGGGCGTGCCCGCGGCATTTAAATATCCAGGTGGCAATTCGACCATGAGATTTTTTCATGGCCGAGCCTCTGGATTTCCCCACACCCGTGCCCAATGGACGCAGGCGAGCGCCAGGCTTACTGCATCACCAATCCGTGAGCCGTCGGCCATGAAGGAGTACGCAGCATGCCTCACTATCTCGGCATCGATGTCGGGACGTCGGCCGTGAAAACGATCCTCGTCAATGAGCGGCAGGCGACGATTGCCGAGGCGGATATCGGCTTACAGATTTCCCGTCCGCAAGACCTCTGGTCGGAGCAAGATCCCGAGGCTTGGTGGCAGGCTGTGCAGAAAGCTCTCGATCAACTTCTCGCCAAGGACGCTGCAGCCCTCACGGATGTGCGCGGCATCGGCTTGTCGGGGCAGATGCACGGTGCGGTGCTGCTCGATGCGGCCAACCGGCCGCTGCGCCCGGCCATCCTCTGGAATGACGGGCGTTCGTTCCAGGAGGCGCAGGAGCTTGGTACCAAGCATCCGGGACTCTCACGCACCATGGGTGTCATCCCGATGCCCGGGTTTACGGCGCCTAAGCTCCTCTGGCTTGCGCGTCACGAGCCCGGGACATTTAGTGCTATTCGCAAGGTGCTTCTGCCGAAGGACTACATCCGCCTCCAACTCACCGGCGACATCATGTCGGAGATGTCGGATGCGGCGGGCACCTGGTGGCTGGATGAGGCCAAGCGGGATTGGTCGGACGAGGCGCTCGCGGCCACGGGGCTGACTCGCGATCACATGGCGAGTCTTGTGGAGGGCTCGCAAGCTTCCGGCACCGTGCGCGCGGCAATTGCCCGGCGATGGAATCTGCGAAGCGATGTCGTTGTGGCCGGCGGTGCGGGCGATGCGGCCGCCGGAGCGGTCGGTCTGGGTGCGATCCAGGATGGATCGGTCTTCGTCTCCCTGGGTACCTCAGGCCAGCTCTTCGTCACCACGGAGATCTTCAGTCCGGCTCCCGAGGCTCTGGTGCATTCCTTCTGTCACGCGCTGCCCGGCCGCTGGTTTCAGATGGCTGCCATGCTGAACGGTGCAGGCTCCCTTGCCTGGGCGGCCAATCTCCTCCAGCGGGACATCGGCGAGCTGTTGCGCGATACGGAAGCCGCCTTTTGCAAGCCATCGGATGTTCTCTTCCTGCCCTATCTCGCCGGCGAGCGGACGCCGCACAACAATCCCCATGCGCGCGGCGTGTTCTTCGGTCTGTCTCCGGACACGCATCAGACCGACTTGGTCCAAGCGGTTCTCGAAGGCGTCGCCTACAGTTTCGCCGATGCGAAGCAGGCCCTCGAGCAGGCCGGCACGCCGCTGGCCCAGGCCGGCATCATCGGGGGCGGGTCGAGAAGCCGTTTATGGACGAGGATCTTCGCCAGCGTTCTGAACGTTCCGATCATGCGTTATGCGGGCAGCGACAAAGGTCCGGCTTTCGGCGCCGCGCGCCTCGCGCGCCTTGCCGTGACAGGGGAAGCACCGGAAGACGTGTGCACCGCGCCAGCCATTCTCGAGACCATCACGCCGGAACCGAGCCTCGTCGAACGCTACGAGCCTCGCATCCAGGCTTTCCGGAGCCTCTACCAAAGTCTCAGACCGGAATTCATGCGTGCTGCGCAGGAACGGATCTGAGGATACCGGCTGCTGGAGGATCGAATCCTCTTGGATTTGCAACCCACCCATGCTGCTTAAATGATAACCGCCTCTCATTTGAATGCTGCCATGACCGCATAGGAGCGCTTCTATGATTTTGGTAACGGGTGAAGCGCTGATCGATCTGTTCATCGGCACCGCCACAACGACAGGCTTTCCCGCCGAGGCGGTGGCCGGCGGCTCGCCTTTCAATGTCGCACTCGGTCTTGGGCGCCTCGGCCGCCCGGCAGCGTTCCTGTCCACCCTGTCGAATGATGTTTTCGGCACCTTCCTGGCTGAAAAACTCGCCGAGTCCGGCGTGAGTTTGGATTACATCCAGCGTCTCCCGAACGTCACGACGCTGAGCGTCGTGGCGACCAGCCCCACGGGGCAGCCGCAATACTCCTTCTACGCGCCGAACAGCGCCGACCGCGCTCTCACGCCTGAGGCACTGCCTGCCGAACTGCCGGCGGATGTGAACGCCATCGCGGCCGGTTCCTATGCACTGGGTGTCGAGCCAATCGCCAGCGCCATCGAGGCCCTGCTGCACCGGGAGGCCAGATCGAGGGTGATCTCGCTCGATCCCAATGTCAGACCGCGTGTCGTGGGCGATCTCACCGCCTACGGCGAGCGCTTCGAACGGCTGCTCGCCTATGCCGACATCGTGAAAGCGAGCGATGAGGATGTCGAACTGCTCTACGGGACGCACGACCTCGCATCTGCAGCAAGGAGCTGGCTTCAGCGCGGCCCCAAGCTCGTGATCATCACGCGTGGCGAAAAGGGACCTCTCGCGGCCTTCGGCGATGGAGTCCTGGAGCGCCCTGCCCCCAGGATCGATGTCGTCGACACAGTCGGTGCGGGCGACACGTTCCAGGCCGGGCTTCTGGCCTGGCTCGATGGCGAAGGCCTGCTGATGCCTCAGGGTATCGCTGGATTGGATGAGGCGCAGGTCACGGACGCCCTCGACTTTTCCGCAGCGGCAGCTGCCATCGTCTGCACCCGGCGCGGCGCCAATCCGCCTTCCTGGGCCGAAGTCGAGCGGTTCATGGCCGAGCGCGCCTGAATAAGAGCGAGGACATCATGACAAGCCAGCCTGTTCTTCCGCCGCTCGGCACGCCCTGGCGCTCCAATCGCTTCCACCGGCAATGGCTGTTCGAGCAGGCCAACAACCTGTTGGACTTCTTTCAGCGCAGCGTCATCAATCCGGCCGGCGGGTTCTTCGATCTCGACGATGCAGGTCATCCCATCGAGACCGCCAATCCGGTTCGGCAGATCCACAGCACCACCCGCATGGTACATTGCTTTGCCATCGGCACCCTGCTCGGCCGGCCGGGGAGCGAAGCTATCATCGATCATGGTATGAGCTACCTCTGGAATGCCCATCGTGACGCGCAGAACGGCGGCTATGTCTGGTCGCTCGATGATGACGGGCCGAAGAACGACACCAAGCAGGCCTATGGCCATGCCTTCGTGCTGCTGGCGGCCTCCAGCGCGAAGGTGGTCGGCCATCCGCTGGCCGACCGGCTGCTGGACGATATCACGCAGATCCTCGAACAGCGCTTCTGGGAGGAGCAGCATGGGGCTGTGACAGAGGAGTTCACGCGCGATTGGCGGTCCTTAAGCCAATATCGCGGCCAGAACTCCAACATGCACCTGACCGAAGCCTTGATGGCCGTTTTCGAAGCGACGGGCAACCGCGCCTATCTCGATAAGGCGGAGCGAATCGCTGGCCTCATCATCGGCCGGCATGCGGCCGCCCTTGGCTACCGGGTGGCCGAGCACTTCCATGCCGACTGGAGTCTCGACAGGGATTACCGCGGCGATGACATGTTCCGCCCTTACGGCACCACGCCCGGCCATTGGCTGGAATGGGCAAGGCTCCTTCTTCAGCTCTGGTCGCTCGGCGGGCAGCGTCATGCCTGGATGCCGGAGGCCGCCTGCGAGTTGTTCCGGCAATCCATTGAGCTCGGATGGGATAAGGACAAGGGCGGCTTCTTCTACGCTCTCGACTGGGACGGAAAGCCGAGGCTGCCCTTGAAGCTCTGGTGGCCCTGCGCGGAAGCCATCGGCGCGGCGGCGTTCCTGGGCGAGCACAGCCCTGGCGACTTCCACGAGCAATGGTACCGCACACTCTGGGGTTTCGCTGACCGCCACCTGATCGACCATCAGAACGGGGGCTGGCGGCCTGAACTGAATGAGGATCTGACGCCGAGCACATCGGTGTTCACTGGCAAGCCGGATCTTTACCACGCGCTCCAGGCCTGCCTGATCCCGCTGTTCCCAGCCACCGGCAGCCTGACCAAGGTCATCCCGGAGAGCAGCGCTCACGCCTGAGAGAGATAGTGCTCCAGGGCTTCTTTCTGAGGCATCCCGGCTTGTGCCCCCGGCGTCAGGCACGACAGGGATGCGGCGGCACAGGCCCGTTCCATGGCAGGGCCGATCCCCAAACCCTCGGCAAGGCCACTCGCCAGCACGCCGACAAAGGTATCGCCGGCGCCTGTGGTGTCGACCGGTGTGATCGGGCGGGCCGGAGCGTGAATCTGGCCGCCATCGCCTGAAACCGCATAGGCCCCCCGGGCACCGGCCGTGACGACGCAGGTTGGACCAAAATCGCGGGCCAGGACAGTGGCGGCAGCGAGATAATCGTCGCCCGTCGAAGCGCCAATGATCTCGGCGATGGACAGCGCCTCGTGCTCGTTGACCACCAGCACATCCGTTGCGCCCAGCAGTTCGGCCATGGCTGAACGCTCTTTGAAAGGTGGGACGGGAGCGAAATTCCAGATGACCTGCACTCCTGCCCGACGGGCGCGTGCAGCGGCATCGAGACTGTCGGCTAAAGGCACCTCCATCTGGAGCACCAGCGCGGAAGCCTTGGACAGCAGGTTGTCCAGAAGATCCGTGGAGCGCAGGGTCATGTTGGCGCCGCTCGCCACCGTGATGGCGTTCTCGCCGGTCTCGTCGACCGTGATGAAGGCACAGCCTGTCGGCTCGTCCGCAATCCGGACGGACTGAACATCGATGCCATTGTCTTCGAGATTCTTCAGGCAGGCGGCCCCGAATGGGTCATTGCCAACCGCGCCGACCATGGTGACCCTGCCCTGCCCGATCCGTGCAGCCGCAACCGCCTGATTGGCTCCCTTGCCGCCAAAGAAACTGTCGGCCCGGCGCGAAAGGACGGTTTCGCCCGGTCTGGCAATGCGCGGCACGCGCGCGACGAGATCCATGTTGATCGAACCGAAGACCACGATCATGCCGCTCTCATCCTTTAGAGTCCTTGCCGACCACCGGGGCCGAATGTGGTGAGGGATAGCCGGACGCCTCTTTGCCAAGCCCCGCGGCAGCCATCCACAGCTATTTCTTCCCCAGCGCCGCAGAGGGGTTATGCCCTGGAACCAAGCAGCCTGCCTCAACATTTGACTCGCAGGTAGGCGTAGCAGCGGTAAACTGTCATCAGAATCAAAGATAGTTTGCCACTGGCAGATAAAGATAGGCTTTGATGGGCAGGCAGGCTGATCCTCTTACTCTGGATCGCGGATATACACCGCCCGCAACGACTCGCTCTCGTATTCCCTCTTCGCTCGCAAGTTATTTCTCCAGACGCCTCTGCGCGGCGCCTGGGTGATTGGTGTGCGCAGTTTCAAACCCCGGAGTTGGTCATTGAGCAAGCATCATGAGAAGCAGAGACGCAAGACCCGCCGCTCCCTTGAAACAGCGCAGGTTTTCGACCTCACGGGATCCAAGTTTCAGGGAGAGCGCAGCCTTCCGCCCATCAAACCGCTCAATGCCACACAGGATGATTATCTCGACGCGTTGAAGACCAATTCCCAGGTCGTGGTTCTCGGGCCAGCCGGCACAGGCAAAACCTGGATTGCGGCGACATACGCGGCAGACCTCTTCCGCCAGCGGCGCATCCGCAAAATCATATTGACCCGCCCCAACGTCCCGAGCGGCCGCTCCCTCGGCTTCTTTCCGGGCACTCTTGAAGAAAAATTCGGTCCATGGGCCGCCCCGGTCATCGAGGCCATCAAGGAGCGCATTGGTACGGCGGCTTACGAGATCGCGGTCAAGAACGGCGATATCGAAATGGTGCCGTTCGAGGTGATGCGCGGCCGCTCCTGGCGCGATGCCTTCATCCTTCTCGACGAGGCGCAGAATGCCACGCCGGCCGAGAT
Organism: Microvirga lupini; assembly: GCF_014191055.1. Lineage (GTDB taxonomy): Bacteria > Pseudomonadota > Alphaproteobacteria > Rhizobiales > Beijerinckiaceae > Microvirga > Microvirga lupini_A. The sequence goes on along the minus strand of NZ_JACHWB010000003.1, from coordinate 495,148 downwards.
GAAGACGTTCCTCACCCGTATCGGGGAGGACTGCAAGGTGGTGATCAACGGGGATGTGAGCCAGTGCGACCTGCGCGAGACATCGGGTCTTCGCACGGTCATTCACCTGATCAAGTCACAGATGCTGCCGGTGCCGATCGTAGAGTTCACCCTCAACGACATCGTTCGGTCCGGCGTCTGCGAGATGTGGGTGCGCGCATTCGAAGAGGTCCACTGCTGACGCAGTGGACCCGGATCTTTTCACTCAACGTGACGTAGGCAGAGCCTCTTAGGCGAGTTCGATAGCGCCGACTTCGGGACCCTTGCGGCCCTCGACAATCGCGACGCGAACCGCCTGGCCCTGATCGAGCTGGCCGAGACCGGCGCGCTCCACGACGGAGATATGCAGGAACAGGTCCTTGCTCTCACCCTCGACGGATACGAAGCCATAGCCCTTCACGGGGTCGAACCATTTCACAGTGGCCGGCACCTCCGGCGGACCGCTGACGGGACGGGCGCTGGGGCCGCCGCTCGGGCGGGAGAACCCGCCAGACTGCCCGGGACCACCCGCACGCGGTGGACGCGGAGGACGCGCACCACGCGGCGGCTCCGGCTCGGCTGTGCTCGTATCGACGCTGACGATTTCCTGGACCTGCGGCCCCTTCTGGCCCGAGCCGACCTTGATGACCAGGGTCGTGCCGGACTCGAGGGCGGAGTAGCCCGCAGCCTCAACCTGCCGGACGTGCAGGAAGGCCTCGCCCGAGCCATCGGTCATCTCGACGAAGCCGAAGCCCTTGTCAGGATTGAACCATTTCACCCGTGCTTCAGTGTCGGGTCCCGCGGCTGAGGAGCCGTAGGATGTCTGCTGCCGCATGGGCCGTTCGTAAGATGTTGGCGGAGCGAAATCGCCCCAGTGATCTTCGGGTTGACCGCCAAATTGACGTCGGCGATCACGGTGATCATTTCCCCGGCCCATCAGGACTGCCTTCTAAAGTCTCAAGTTTCCGAAACGCCCATAGGCGTACAGCCCCCAACCATTGAGAGCAAGGAGATAACTACTCACACCTAAACGTTTCACGCAAGGTCCCAAAAAGGTGGCCCATACGGATTGTGGGCGCTTATGCGATAAATCAGGCCTTTGATCGCTCATTTTTGGAGTTAATGCTCGTTTTCCTGCTGCTCGGGCCAGGGTTGGGGTTAAGCTCTAGGGTGAGCGGCTCCGGGCTCAAATCGGGCGATCCGGCTCATCGGAGGCACTTCAAGGTCGCCATCGGTAGCGTCCAGTCCCTCGTCACTACAATGTCGTCAGGCCGTCATTGCCTATAATTTAGTCTTCTGCATCGTCGCCACTCAATTAATCATCAGTTCGTCGCCGAGCCGCTGGTCGGAACCTTCACCTGAGGATAATGGACTCATGGTGCAGATTGCCAAGCAAGCAACCCAGGATGGTACATTCACTGTTTATGTGGGCGGCAGACCCATCGCCTGGGGCCTGACCAGCCACGCTGCGGATGCCTTGATGGAGAGGCTGCAACGGCGCTGACCGAAAAACCGTTTAGTGTCAGCACACCCCGATGCTGCGGCTGCTATAGCCCTGGTCGCTGATGGCATTCGGGACGGCATTCATGGAACTGGGTGCCTCTCTCCGAACACTTGGTCCATTCCAGCCCCGTTCAGGACCCGCTCCCCATTGGTATTGCCATTGGTGGAACACCCCAATCGGTCGTTTGCGCCGAGGCCTGGGACTGCCTTTTGCTCTGGGCATCATCGGAGGGCAGCCGGAGCGTTTCGCCCCCTCGTGTGCCTCTACCGCGTGGCCGCAAGCTGGACTGGTCACGATCCCGCCCATCTCAATCTTGGAATAAATACCCACACTTACATCACCGACGAGTCACAGCAGGAGGCGATGCGGGATCCACACGGCGCCCTGGTTGCCTAGATTCCGCAGGAAGTCATCGATAAGATTTCCTTCCAATATGGGCTTTTCCGCCATGATCGCTATCTGGCTCAGTTCAGAGTCGGCACCTTGCCGCGTAGTCAGATCATGCGCCCCATCGAGTTGATCGGAACCAAGGTTGCGCCAGTTGTCTGCGCAGAAATCGCCCACAGAGGGGCTGCGTGAGAAGCTTGAACTTCAGGTATTTACTTTGGTTTGCTGGCAGGGTTACGATCTCTTCGGAACTCTTAATAACATAAGATAACGTGCCGTACCGAATTACAGATTAAGGTGACTGCAGCTGATTCGTATCACGACGCCGAAAAGGCGCAGCCTCAGGTGCAATCCGGCCAGGAGGGGCGATGCTCGAAGATCGCAGAAAGCGGGTTCTGATCGTCGAAGACGAAGCCATGATCTCGATGCTGATCGAGGACATGGTTCTGGATTTTGGCTGTCAGGTCGTGGGTCCTGCGGCCCGTCTCGACCATGCTCTCACCCTTGCCCTTCAGGCTGAAATCGACATCGGCCTTCTCGACATCAATGTGGATGGATCGGTCGTTTTCCCTGTCGCGGACGTTCTGCGCTTCCGCAAAATTCCGTTCATCTTCTCGACAGGCTACGATTTCCGCTCGCTCCCGGAGCGATTTCGCGATTGCCCAACCCTGTCGAAGCCTTTTTCTTATCAGAACTTCGCCGACACTCTTCAAACTGCTTTAGCAACTCCTGATCTTCGGGCGGCCGTTTAGTCTCGATGGCACGAAATTCTGAACGGATGTTCATTTAGGAACGTGTTTCTACCAGCATCTCTGCATCTGCCGTGGGCCTTAGCGTCACTTTCATGACGGGCGCCGGCATGGTTGATGATTTCGGCAGAAGGCGGACGGCTTTCAGCAAGACGGCGAGAATGGCGATAGCCTCCATCTGGGCGAAGGCGCTGCCAATGCAGATCCGTGGGCCTGCTCCGAAGGGCATATAGGCATAACGATGCCGCGCCCTCGCCTGCTCCGGCGCAAACCGCTCAGGATCAAACCTCTCGGGCTGTTCCCAGATTGCTGCATGATGGTGCACGGCATGGATGGGAACGACGATAACAGCCCTCTCCGGGACCATGAACCGATCGAGCGGGAAGGCACGCGTTGCCGTTCTGGTGATGATGGGAGCCGGCGGGTAAAGCCTCATGGCCTCCGAGAATACCTGCCGGGTGTAAATCAGCTCCGAAATATGCTCGGAGCGAACGGGACCACCGGCGGTCACCGCGTCGATTTCTGAGAGCACCCTCGCCTCATGCTCCGGATGATGCGCCAGAAGAAGAAGGGTCCAGGCAAGTCCGAGGGCCGTCGTCTCGTGCCCGGCCGTGATGAAGGTCAGTAGATTGTCGGCGATCTCCTCATCGGTCATCATGCGGCCGGTCTCGTGGTCGGCTGCGGCAAGGAGCAACGCCACCAAGTCATCACGAGCCTCCCCGCTGCGGCGGCGCTCAGAAATCATGCCGGTGATTGCAGAGCGAAGATACCGCATCGCCGCCCTCGCCCGACCTCGACCCGGATAGGGAACCCAGTCGGGCGCGTTGAGGATGCTCAGCGCAAAGATCCAACCGGTCGGCTTCAGATAATCCGTGATGCCCCGCTCCACCCGAACCACGTCAATTCCGCCGGGTCCCGACATCATGGTCTCCACGATGATGTCGAAGGTCGTGCGCATCATCTCGTGAGCGATGCGGATTGGCGCACCGGAGCCGGCAGCAAGCCAGCGGTCGCGGGTCCGCTCCGCCGCTGAGATCATCGCGGGAAGCAGACCAACGAGTTTCTCATGCCGGAAGGCAGGCACCACGGACTGGCGCTGCCAGCGCCAATGGGCGCCGTCAGCCGTCAGCAGCCCTTGGCCGAGAGCCGGTCCTAGAGCCCGCCGCACATCCTCCCCCTTGGACAGGGCATCCGCGTTGCGAACCAGGGTCTCTTGGATGAAAGCCGGCTTAAGCAGGAAAACCCTCTGCCGGTTGGCGACCCGTGAATAGACGAGCGGCTCCCGATAGACCTCCGGCGGCAGGGCCTGAAGCGGATCCCGAACGAGCGCAGGCAGGACGGAGAGCGGAGAACGGCGGCTGACCGCGATGCCGGGGCTCTGCTCGGACAGCATGGGAAGGGCATCGATGCTCATGCGATTCCTTTCCGAGACGACTCAAGCACATCCTGGTATGCCGGTGCCGAACATGGGTCTCCTGGCATCGACAAGCGCCAAGAGTCTAACGCAGAAATGCGGCTTTGGATCTGGAGAACATCGCCTGGTGTTCCATTTGATCAATCGATGATTCCCAGTCATGGAACTGACAACCTCTCTCGGATGTCGCGGAGCTTTTGCTGAATATGAGTACCAAACGGCCGGAGGGCCCCTTTCGCATCGGGCGGTCGGAAACAGGCCTCGGACTCTTCGCGACGGATGCCATCGAGAAGGGTAGCTTTATTATTGAGTATATCGGGCCTCGGATTTCGAGCGAAGAGGTCGAGAGACGCAGGAATACGCGCTATCTGTTCGAGATCAACAGTCGATGGACCATCGACGGCTCACCGCGCTGGAACACCGCGCGCTATATCAATCACTCCTGCCGTCCGAATGCCCAGGCGACAATCTCGCGCGGCAAGATTTGCATCAAGGCGATCAAGCGCATCAAGCCCGGCGACGAGATCACCTACAATTACGGCAAGAACTATTTCGAGACTTTCATCAAGCCGATGGGCTGCCGGTGCAGCTCGTGCCAGAAGAAGCGTGAGAGGGAGGCTGCCACTTAGACATCGCAGAGTTCAGCCCACCTTGAACTCGGCCACAGTGCGTCTGGCGCCCGCCTCATAAAGACGCGCCAAATGAGCTGTCGCCGCGCCGGTTAACCGGGAATCCCCTGGCAGATCATCCCCAAAGATCTCACGGATTGCGAACAGGCCGCGGGCCAGATTTTCGGCCGATTGTCCTGCCTGATCCGCCACCTCCCTCAACCGCGCCGCCATGGGATCGCGCACGTCGATGGGCGCACCTTTCTCATCGAGACCGGTGACATAGCGCATCCAGGCCGCAACCCCGAGCGCGAGCCTGCCGATCGGCGCGCCGTTGCGCAGACGGTCGCGGATCGTGCCGAGGAGGCGCTGAGGGAGCTTCTGCGATCCATCCATGGCAATCTGCCATGTGCGGTGCTTCAGGGCGGGGTTCTTGAACCGCTCGATGAGAGCGCTCTTGTATGATTCGAGATCGGCACCGGCGGGCATGTGGAGCGTCGGCGTGATCTCCTCGTCCATGAGGCCGCGGATCAGCCGGACAAAGGCCTCATCGGCCATGGTATCGGCCACGGTTTCGTACCCGGCGAGATAGCCGAGATAGGCAAGCGTCGAGTGACTCCCATTGAGCAGCCTGAGCTTCATGTGCTCGTAAGGCTCGACGTCGCTCACGAACTCGGCGCCAGCCTTCTCCCAGGCCGGGCGGCCTTGCGGGAAGCGATCCTCGATCACCCACTGTGTGAAGGGCTCTGTGACGACAGGCCATGCATCCGCTACGCCGAGCGCCTCACCGATCCGCTCGCGATCCTGATCGGTCGTGGCAGGCACGATGCGATCGACCATGGTTGAGGGACAGGAGAGCTCGTCCGCCACAAACCGGCCGAGTTCCGGATCGACCAGTTCGGCAAAGCGCGTGAGAACGCGCTTCACGGTTCGGCCATTGGAGGGAAGGTTGTCGCAGGTCAGCACGGTGAAGGGCGGCACGCCTTTCAGGTGCCGGCGTCGCAGGGCCTCGATGATGAAGCCGGGAGCGGATTTCGGCGTCCTGAGATAGGCCAGATCATGCACGATATCAGGATGCGCCTCGTTCAGGGCGCCCGTCGCGGGATCGTGGCAATAGCCCTTCTCGGTGACGGTCAAGGTCACGATCCTGGTCTGAGGATCCGCCATCACTTCGAGCAGATCTTCCGACTCACGGGGAGCGACGATGACACGGCGGATCGAGCCGATGATCCGGAGCGCCTCACCTGCCTGCGACCGGACAGCGAGGGTGTAGAGCCCATCCTGTGGCTGAAGCGCATCATAAGTGTCGGGGCTGCGCAGACTTGCGGCCACGATGCCCCAGTGTGGATCCTGCGCCAGGACATCGTCCGTGTAGACTGCCTGATGCGCCCGGTGGAACGCACCCACGCCGAGATGAACGATGCCTGTCCTGATAAACCGTCGGTCATAGACAGGACGTTGAACTCTCCCCGGCAGATCTGCGAGGTTATCGTTGTTCAGGCGATCTGACATCGTATCCTCAATGCGCCGGCTGCTGCTTTGCGCGGGTGACGATCTGCGTCGGATTGACGAAGCGCAGGGCGATAATGAGCCAGACCAAGGTCGTGACCATATAGATGACAGCCATCGCGTCGATGGACTGCACCGCGCGCACGCCGGCCGCGAAGACAGCGTAATAGAGCGCAACCACCAGGGTCTGGCTGGTTGGCCCGGCCACAAGGAAGGTCAGCTCGAACATGGCAATGGTGCGCACCAGAACCAGCAGCAGCGCCGCAAGGATGCCCGGCAGAAGCAGCGGCAGAAGCACATAGATGAAGAGCTTGAAGGTGTTGGCTCCGAATACGCGGGCAGCCGCCTCCACCTTTGGGTCGATCTGCTCGATGAACGGGATCATGACGAGGATCACGAAGGGCACGGTTGGCACGAGATTGGCTGCCACGACACCCCAGAACGTCCCCGCAAGGCCGGTCTGATAGAGAACGGTCGCGAGCGGAATGCCGAAGGTCATCGGCGGAATCAGGAGCGGCAGGAGGAAGAGCAGCACAAGAAGCCGCTTGCCCGGAAAGTCGCGCCGAGCCAGCGCATAGGCGGCGGTGACGCCCAGCGCCCCCGAGATGAAGACCACGGCGCCGATCACCTGAAAGGTGACGATCAGGACGTCCCAGAGCTGAAACTCGCTCCAGGCGGAGGTGTACCAGCGGGTCGTCCAGCCGGCGGGCAGCCATGTGCCGAGCCAGCGGGTAGCAAACGAGCTCGTCACCACGGTTGCGATCATGGCAAGGAGGTTCAGGACGAAGAAGCCGACCGTGGCCCAAACGGCTGCGGCCCAGAGCTTGGCTCCGACAGTAGTATCGCGGATCATCGGCTTATCCTTTCGCCCCGGAGGCAGGACCGCGGTAGAAAAGCCCGCGCGAGGCAAGCACCGCAACGACGATGCCGAGCTGGACGAAGCCCATGATCATCGCGATCGCGGAACCCATGGAATAATCATACTCCTCAAAGGCTGCCTGGGCGGCGGCAATCGAGATGACGCGGGTTGATCCCGCCGGCTCGCCGAGCAGCACTGCGGAGGGGAACACCGAGAAGGCCTGCACGAAGGAGAGGCAGAAAGTGATGGCGAGGCCAGGCATCAGCAGCGGCAGATAAACATGGCGGAATCGCTGCCACGCGCTGGCTCCAAGGGTCGCGGCCGCCTGCTCCAGCGCGGGATCGATGCCGGTCACATAGGACAGGGTCAGGAGGAATGTGAACGGAAAGCCGGTGATCACGAGAGACGCGAAGACGCCCCAGTAGTTGTGAACGAGCTTCAGCGGCTGTGAGATCAAGCCGAATGTCATCAGCGTGCGATTGAACCAGCCCTGTGGACCGAGATAGTTCAACAGGCCCTCCGCGACCAGCACCGTGCCGAGTGTGATCGGGAGCACGAGGAGGGTCGTCAGCAAGCGCTGATTGCGCATGAGACGGACGCGGAAGGCGATCGGGATTGCCAGCAGCAGGTTGACGAGCGTGACCGGGATCGCAAGCCAGAGCGTATTGGCGATCGTGTCGTAGAGAAATGCGTCCGAGAAGAAGCGTCGATAATTGGCAAGCCAGTCTCCCCCGGCTTTCGGCTCGAAAGAAAGAACGAAACCGAAGGCAAAAGGATAGACGAACAGCAACAGGCTGAAGATGGCGGCAGGAACGACCAGGAGGGTCACCGCATCGAAACCGCGAGCGGCAAGGCGCTGGCGCAGGCTGGGTCCGTGTTCAACGGGAGGCGCGTGAGCAACGGCGTCCATCATTGTCTCCCCTGAACCGGCTCCGCAAACACGAGAATCCGTTCATCCTCCGTGCGCAGATGAACCTGGGATCCCAACTCCACCGGCACGTGGGAGCGGAACACGAAATCCAAGCCTCCGGCTGAATGAGCGGTGCCGACGAATTCGCGGCCGCGGTACTCGATGGTGTCGACGGTAGCCGCGATGGCGTTCGGCCCAGCCTCGCCGACCTCAAGATCATCGGATCGGATAGCCGCATAGGCCGTCGAGCCGACCGAAACCCGCTCGCGGGCGACGCCGCTGATCCGAGCCCCCTCCACGTCGAGGACGGTACGATCGCCCTCGATGGCAATGACACGCCCTTTCAGCTTGTTGCGGAAGCCCATGAAGTCCGCCACGTCGAAATGGGCCGGCGCCTCATAGAGTTCCTTTGGCGCACCGACCTGCCGGACCACGCCGTCGCGCAGCACGACGATCCGGTCGGCGAGAGACAGGGCCTCGTCCTGGTCGTGCGTCACGTAGATGGTGGTGGCCCCAAGCTCGTTGTGAATACGCCGGATCTCCGCCCGCATCTCGAGGCGCAGCTTGGCGTCGAGATTGGAGAGCGGCTCGTCCATCAGAACGAGCGGCGGCTCGATGACGATGGCACGAGCAATCGCCACGCGCTGCTGCTGGCCGCCCGAAAGCTGGCCCGGCAGCTTATTCTCCTGCCCCTGGAGGCGGACGAGGTTCAGCGCCTCATCGACCTTGCGGTCGATCTCAGACTTCGAGCGCCCGCGCATCTTCAAGCCGAAGCCGATGTTCTGGCGGACATTGAGATGGGGGAAGAGCGCGTAGTTCTGGAACACCATGCCGAAGCCGCGCTCCTCGGGGCGCAGCGTGTCGACCCGGTTCTTGTCGAGCCAGATCGCTCCGCCGGTCACAGGGAGAAGACCCGCGATGCAGTTCAATGTCGTCGACTTTCCGCAACCCGAGGGTCCGAGCAGGGCGATGAACTCGCCCCTTCGGATGGTGAGGGAGACGTCGCGCAAGGCATTGAGCGCCCCGAAATCGCGGCTGACGCGGTCGAGCCGGACTTCGTCGAATTGAGAGAGGGCTATGGTCATCGCGGGTCCTTGGTTTCGATTTACTTGCGCTTGCCGCCGGCGACCTGCTCATCCCACATGCGGAAGGCGACGACCATCTGCTCGGGCTGAAGCGGCAATTCGATCGGGTTTTCGGCGATCCACTTCTCGTATTCCGGACGGCCGAATTCCTTGATGGCGGCTTGGCTCTCCGGGGGCGCCATGTCGAGGGTCACCCCCTTCACGGCCGGACCCGGATAGAAGTAGCCTTCATCGTAGGTATAGGCCTGCTGCTCCTTGGTGAGCAGGAAGTTCATGAGGTCGATCAGCACCGCGACTTTTTCGTTGGGCAGACCCTTGGGCACGCACATGTAGTGAGCATCCGCCACCCAGTGGAAACCCTTGAGCGCTGCCACTTTGGCTTCCTTCGGCACGACGCCGAGGACGCGCGGGTTGATATCCCAGCCGGTGGTCGACACGGTCATGTCGCGGGAACCTTCCCCCAGCTCCTTCATCACCGCACCGGTGCCGGACGGATAATACTCGATGTTCTGTCCCAGCTCCTTCAGATAAGACCAGGTCTTGTCCCAGCCCTTGGCGGGATCCTGCGGATTGCTGTCGCCCAGGATGTAGGGCAGCCCCATGATGAAGGTGCGGCCCGGGCCGGAATTGGCAGGGCGTGCATAGATGAAGCGTCCCGGATTGGCTTTGGTATAGGCGAGCAGCTCCTCCGCCGTGGTCGGAACGGCCTTGACTTTGTCCGGCATGTATTCGAGCAGCGGACCTGACGGGTAGTAGGTCACGACGACGCCCTGCCCCTTGGCCAGCCCCTGCATCTTGGCGGCAGCAGGCAGGTAAATGTCGTCGAGCTTCGGCAGCGCATTCGCATGACCGGGGATCAGATCGACCCAGAGCTTCTGCTCGATGCCGGCGGAGAGCGCATCGGTGCCGGTGAGCACGAGGTCGATATCGACCCGTCCAGCATCTTGCTGCGCCTTGATCTTGCCGGCGAGCTCAGGAGCGGTCGCCTTGGTGAAAGTGATGCGCGAGACGAGGTTCGGCTTGGCCTTGCGGTAGTTCTCGATGGCCTTCTGCGTCAGCGCGAGGTTGCCAGCCACGTCGATGATGTTGAGAGTCACAGGGCTCGTCGGCAGATTGGCTTGGGCAAAGCTCGCGCCCCCGAGAGCGGCAACGCCTGCGGCGCCGGCGACACTGCCGACGAAGGTCCGCCTGGTGATCAGGTTCGTCATGTTCTTCCTCCCGTTCTGTGCGACATGGCTCTTTTCTCCATGTCCCGTATCACAGCTTGTAGGCCTCCTTTGCGAGGCGATAGGCGAGATCGTAAGCCACCTCGTGCGCTTCATCCTCGTCGAGGCGGTGCGTCACCACGAGATTGGCGAGGTAGGCGCAATCGACCCGACGGGCCACATCGTGCCGGGCCGGGATGGAGAGATAGGCCCGGGTGTCGTCATTGAAGCCGACGGTGTTGTAGAAGCCTGCAGTCTCTGTCGTGAGCTCGCGGAAGCGGCGCATCCCCTCAGGTGCATCGAAGAACCACCAAGCCGGGCCCAGCTTCAGAGCCGGATAGTGCCCGGCCAGCGGCGCCAGCTCGCGGGAATAGCTCGTCTCGTCCAGGGTGAAGACGATAATCGTCAGGTTCGGCTCGTTGCCGAAGCGGTCGAGAAGCGGCTTGAGTGCTCGAACGTAGTCGGTCTGCGAGGGAATGTCGGCGCCCATATCACGGCCGAAGCGGCGGAACAGTGCCTCGTTGTGGTTGCGGAAGGAGCCGGGATGGATCTGCAAGACCATGCCGTCTTCCACGCTCATGGCCGCCATCTCGGTCAGCATCTGCGCACGGAAAAGCTCAGCATCCTCAGCGCTCGCGCTTCCTGACGAAACGCGGCGGAACAGGGCTTCCGCCTCCCCTTGCGAGAGATTGGCCGTCCGGGCCGTCGGGTGACCGTGATCGGTCGATGTCGCGCCATACTCCCGGAAGAAGGCACGCCGCCTGCGATGCGCCTCAAGGTAGCCGCTCCATGTGGAGGTGTCGCAACCCGTGAGCTCGCCGAAGCGGGCAAGGTTCTGCCGGAAGCCCTCGAACTCGGGATCAACGACAGGGTCGGGACGATAGGCCGTGACCACCCTGCCCTTCCAGCCCGATTGCCGGATGGCCTCATGATGTTTCAGCGGATCGAGAGGGCTTTCCGTCGTGGCAATGGCTTCAATTCGAAATCTTTCGAAGAGCGCCCTGGGCCGAAACTCGGGTGTACGTAGGGCCTCGTCGATTCTGTCATAATAGGCATCTGCATTCGAAGACGAGAGGCGCTCCGTGAAGCCGAACAGCGTAGCGAAGGTGTGATCGAGCCATGCGCGTGTCGGCGTGCCGCGGAAGAGATGATAGTGAGCGGCGAACCGACGCCAGATCGCACGCGGATCGCGCTCAACCGCACCGCCATCCTTCACCGGTATCCCAAGATCTTCCAGCCGCATGCCCTGGCTGTAGAGCATGCGGAAGATGTAATGGTCCGGAATCACGAACAGCGTCGCCGGATCCGGAAACGGCTCATTCTCTGCATACCAGCGCGGATCCGTGTGGCCGTGCGGCGAGATGATGGGCAGGTCCTTGATCCTTGCGTAAAGCCTGCGCGCCACATCGCGGGCAGCGGGCTCTGCCGGAAAAAGCCGGTCCTGATGGATCAGCATCGCGTTCTCCCTCGGCGTCGGTCCGGCGATTACCTACCGTTTCCGGACACCTCATTGAGCAGACCTTAAAGCCATCCCGGGCCATTTGCAATGGTCTACTAGTATGGTAGTGTGCCAATCATGGATGAGAGAAGCACCCTCGCAAAGCTCGATGCCAGCCGTGAGCCCATGGCTCGGCAGGTCACCCGTGCCCTGCGTCAAGCTATTGTCAGCATGAGGATTTCTCCTGGCGAAATGCTGTCGGAGCAGGATCTTGCACAACGATTCGGTGTCAGCCGCTCACCTGTGCGGGAAGCTCTGATCAAGCTGAGCGAAGCGGGGCTGGTTCGGGTTCTGCCCCAGCGTGGCACCCAGGTTGTCAAGATCTCACGAGCTGCCGTTGAGGACGCTCGCTTCATTCGGCAGGCCGTCGAATGTGCTGTTGTGCGTGAGGCCGCGCTGAAAGCAACGCCGGTCATGCTCGCAGAATTGAATGCAAGCCTGACCCGGCAGCGCCGCGCCCAGCGCGCCACCTCGTCGGACGATTTCATGGCTCTTGACGAAGAGTTTCATCGCCTGCTGGCAGAAGCTGCCGGCAGGCCGGCAGCCTGGCGAATGATCGAAGACGTGAAGCCACAGATGGACAGGGTGAGATATCTGGACGTGAAGCAGGCAACCCCGCGCCATACCATCGTGGCCCAGCACGCTTTGATCGTCGACGCCATCAAGTCTTGCGATCCCGTCGCGGCGGAAAAAGCCATGCATCAGCACCTCAGCGAGATCCTTCGCTCCCTGCCGGAACTTGCTGCGCAATACCCTGACTTGTTCGAACAGGAAAACGACGCTGTGGCAGAGGCGCTCAGCGCGTGAGATCGACGAACACCTAATCGACTCGAATTTGAAGAGGCACATTCATGGAACAGGCTTGGCGCTGGTTTGGCCCTGAAGACGTCATCAAGCTGTCCCACGTCTGCCAGACCGGCGCGACCGGGATCGTCACGGCGTTGCACCACATTCCATACGGCGTCGTATGGAGCATCGAGGAGATCGAGAAGCGTAAGGCGCTGATCGCTGCCGATCCGTCGCTTGGCCTGCGCTGGAGCGTGGTCGAGAGCCTACCGGTCCACGAGAGCATCAAAATCGGCGAAGGCGACCTGACGCCCCTGTTCGATAATTACCGGCAATCGCTGCGCAATCTGGCACAATGCGGCATCACCACTGTCTGCTACAACTTCATGCCGGTGGTGGACTGGACCCGCACCGAGCTCGCCTATCCTCTTCCGGGCGGCGGCACGGCCCTGCGGTTCAACGCGCATGAATTTGCCGCTTTCGACTGCTTCATGCTCGAACGCCCCGGCGCAGAGGCGAATCATCTGCCTGACGTCCTGAGACGGGCGAAGGATTGGTACGACCACTCATCGGAAGCGGACCGGCGTCAGCTTCTGTCGAACATCATGGCCGGCTTGCCCGGCGCTTATGACCGTTATGACATCCCCGGCTTGCGCGTCATGCTCGACCGCTATCGAGACATCGACGCCACTGCGCTGCGCGAGAATCTCGCCCGCTTCCTGCGCGAGGTGATCCCGACGGCGCAAGAAGTTGGTGTGCGGATGTGCATCCACCCAGACGACCCACCGCGTTCCCTTATGGGCCTGCCGCGCATCGTCTCCAACGCGGACGACATCGCGTTCATCCTTGAGGCCGTCGACTCCCCTGCGAACGGGCTCACCCTCTGCAGCGGCTCCCTCGGGGCCAATCCCGTCAATGACGTTCCAGCGATTGCCAAGCACTTCGCGGATCGTATCTGGTTTGCCCACTTGCGCAACGTGGCCAAGGAGCCGGATGGCTCCTTCATGGAGGCGGATCATCTCGGCGGCGATACCGACATGGTGGCTCTGGTCACGGTGCTGCTCGAGGAGCAGAAGCGCCGCAAGACTGCCGGAGACGCGGATTGGCGCATTCCCATGCGCCCAGACCACGGACATGAACTTCTGGACGATGTGGGCAAGCCGACGCATCCCGGTTACCCAGCGATCGGCCGCTTGCGTGGTCTCGCCGAGCTTCGCGGCGTGATGAAAGCCGTCTCGGCTCTGCGCAACCTGCCGCTCTGAGAGCGAGAGCGCCTATCCAAGCAGGTTGCGCAGGGTCCGCATGAACACGCGGGCGCCAATGGGGATCAGGTCATCGGGAAAATCGTAATCCGGATTGTGCAGGCTGGGATGCTTCTCGCCGGCACCGAGAAAGAACATGGCCGCAGGCGCCTTCTGGCCGAAGCGGCCGAAATCCTCCGACGCCCGCATCGGCAGGTCACCCCGGTCATAGGGAACATTCTCAGCGTCAAGCGCCTGGCGCAGATGCGCGACCGCTTCCGGCGCATTCTCGCAATGGTGGAAGATGTCGTCATAGGACACCTCCACGCCCAGCCCTTGCTCTCGTGCAACGCTCAGCACCAACTGCTCGGCGCTCGCGCAGAGTTCCTCCATCCCCGCGTCGGTGAGTGTGCGCAGGGTCGCCCAAATCTCTCCATGAGCAGGGGCCACACCGAAGGCCGGCTCGCCGATCTTGGCATGCGTCACCGTCACCATCGAGAAGTCTTCCTCAAGCAATCCTCCCTTGCCGAGCGCCGTGAGCTTGGGCATCAAATCAGCCACGACGCTCACGGGCGAAAGACCGGTCTCGGGCATGGAAGCATGAGCGGTCTTGCCCGTGAGCACGATCCGCATTCCGCGTGAAGCGCAGTTGACCGGCCCCTCGGTGAGAGCCACCCGACCGAAGGGCAAGCCGGGTACGTTGTGCAGGGCGAAAGCGTAGTCTGGCGCAATCTGGCGGAAGCGCGGGTCGGCTACGACGGCGGCGGCCCCTGAGCCATCCTCCTCCGCCGGCTGGAACATCAGGATGGCACGACCGCGCTGCGGCCGCTGCCGACCGAGTTCCCGCGCCAGTGCCGCGAGAATGGCCATGTGGCCGTCATGCCCGCACAGATGCCCCTTGCCGGGGGTGGCGGACCGATGAGGCGCATCGGAGATTTCCTGAATCGGCAGCCCATCAAGTTCCGCTCGCACCATGACGGTCGGCCCTGGCTCCCGGCCTTCGTAGACCGCCGCAATGCCATGGCCGCCAAGATCCGTGAGAGTCCAATCGGGGTGGGTTGCCTTGAGAAAAGCCTGAACCTCGCGAGCGGTCTGCGCCTCCTCCCGGGAGAGTTCCGGCATGCTGTGCAGCTTGCGCCGGAAAGCTACCAGATCGACCATGTCTTGGTTGGTCAGGACCATGCATCACCTCCAGGGCCCGCTATTTGAGAGGCAAACTACAGGCCTCACGGCACTAAGCTCACTTCAGTGTGGATTTATGGCGGGAGTCCAGGGCACGATCAACCCAATCAAATCCATCTCTGAAGGATGAGAGATCTATACGCGCCTTGATTGCTGCGCCGCCTCCATGCCGCTAAGTTACCGGCAGTTTCTTCAACACTCCGCGATCTCATGAACCTGTTCGTTTTCGGCCTGGGTTACACCGCCCTTCAGTTCATCCACCTTTACGGTCATCGATTCACCGGCGTCTGCGGAACTGTTCGCTCAGCGGAGAAAGAAAAGACCATCGAAGCAAAGGGAATTCAAGCCTTCCGCTTTGCTGGGAAAGACTTCGATCCCGCCATTCTTCAGAAGCTCGAACGGACGGACGCTCTCCTCATTTCCGTACCGCCGGCAGAAGGGCGAGATCCGGTGCTGGAGCAGTTTTCCGAAGCGATCGCCGCGGCCCCTCGCCTGCGATGGGTCGGTTATCTTTCAACGGTGGGCGTCTACGGCGATGCAGGCGGCGACTGGGTCGATGAGACGACAGCACCCAATCCGGCATCAACCCGGGCACGCCAGCGGATTGCGGCCGAGCAGGAATGGCTCGAACTCGGCGCGAGCGCGCCTTTTGCGGTGCAGATCTTTCGGCTCTCAGGCATCTATGGCCCCGGTCGGAACGCCCTGGTGAAGGTTACTGACGGCACCGCCAAGCGCATCGTCAAGCCCGGCCAGGTCTTCAACCGGATCCACACGGAGGATATCGCCCAGGTCCTGATGGCGTCCATCGAGCAGCCGAGCCGGAATACCATCTACAACGTTGCAGACGATGAGCCCGGCCCACCTCAGGATGTAATCAATTATGCGGCAGAGCTTCTCGGCCAGGAGCCCCCACCCGAGATCCCCTTCGCGGAAGCCGATCAGACGCCCATGGCACGTGCTTTCTATGAGGATAACAAGCGCGTCCGCAATAGGCGGATCAAGTCAGAGCTTGGCGTGACGCTCCGATATCCAACATTCCGGGACGGTCTTCGTGGGCTGATCCAAGCGGGTGAAGCCGCTTCAGTGCGCAAACCTTAGGCACGTGACCAAGGCTCTCTCTCAGCGTAGCATTAGGTTCGAACGATCCGCCGATCATCGAAGCGGCAATATCGACTAACGAACCATCACTGAACCACTTGCAAATTGGTTCAGGATCGAGATAGCCTTGTTTCGTTGAGACGCCCACAGCCGCAACAAGGCTTCGCGGCTGCTGGTCCAGCAGCAAGATTGGTTCACAGGGAGCTGGATCTCTATGTCCAACCCGAATCCTTCAGCAGACAGCTCCAACTTCGCTCTCGGGCGGTTGCGGGCTCTACTGGACGATACTGCCTCCGACGGGGAGCAGCGGCTCCCGCCTGAGCGGGTCCTGGCGGCGCAGATCGGGATCGGACGCCGCGCCCTGCGGCGAGCGCTTGAGGTGCTGGAAGCGGAAGGGCGGATCTGGCGGCATCAAGGCAAGGGAACCTTTGTAGGGTCGCGCCCGGACCATACGCCAACCAACCTCGAGGAACTGTCGAAACGTACCCACCCGCTTGAAGTGATGGATGTGCGGTTGGAGATCGAACCGGCCCTTGCCCGATTGGCAGCCATGCGGGCGACGAACGGCGACATCGAGCGCCTTCTGCGCCTAGCCGAGAAGACGGCCTCCTCGTCGGATGCGGACGGTCGCGAACTCTGGGACAGTGCCCTGCACCGGACGATTGCGGAGGCAGCGGGCAACTCCTTGCTTCTTGCGATCTTCGATATGGTCGACCGTATCCGTCAGGACACGACATGGCGGCTCCTGAGGGAGCGTGCACGCTCCGGTGAGCGTCAGCAGATCTATGTCGAGCAGCACCGCCGCGTCATCGCGGCTATTGCGCAACGCGAGGCGCATGCGGCCGAGCATGCCATGCGTGAGCATCTCGAGCTCGTGCGCGAGGGCCTTCTCAAAGTTATGACTACCCCCCTGCCCGACCGTATGGACGGACAGATTTCGGAAGCACCCGTGACAGCAAACACCAAAAAAGAGAGACGCCATGGGACATGAGGCCGTCCGACAGTCGAGTGCAGAGGCGCATCAGATCGGCAATGCCGCTGTGGCCTTTGAACCGCCGCTTCTCAATGTTCAAGGACTGTCCATCCGCTTCGACGGCGCCCCAAAGGGCGTGAACGTCGTGGATGATGTCAGCTTCTCCGTTCGCAAGGGTAAGACCCTTTGCATTGTCGGCGAATCCGGTTGCGGCAAGAGTGTGACATCGCTCGCCCTCATGGGTCTTCTGCCGACCCCTCCGGCAAGGATTGTCGCGGGCTCTGCCACATTCGATGGACAGGATCTGCTGACGCTGTCCGAACGGGAACGGGCGGATCTGCGTGGCGACCGGATGGCCATGATCTTTCAGGAGCCGATGACCTCCTTGAATCCAGCCTTCACTATCGGCGACCAGATCGCAGAGGGCATCGTCCGGCACCGCAAAGTGTCCAAGGGCGAGGCCATGGATCGGGCACTCGACATGCTCAAGAAGGTGCGCATCCCTGCACCGGAAAAGCGTTTGCGCGCCTATCCGCACGAGATGTCCGGCGGCATGCGCCAGCGCGTGATGATCGCGATGGCGCTCGCAAACAATCCGGAACTCCTGATCGCCGACGAACCGACCACCGCGCTCGACGTAACCATTCAGGCTCAGATCCTCGCCCTCATCCAGCGCCTGCAGGAGGAGACCGGCACGGCAATGATCCTCATCACGCACGATCTCGGTGTCGTGGCTGAAGTCGCCGATGAGGTGGCCGTGATGTATGCAGGTCACGTTGTGGAAAGCGGACCGGTCGAGGCCATTTTCGAGGACCCGCAGCATCCCTATACCATCGGCCTCATGGGTTCCGTTCCGTCACTCGGTCGTCGTCAGGGGCGCCTCGCCACCATCCGAGGCACCGTGCCTCCGGCGGAACTGATGCCGAAGGGCTGCCGCTTCACGCCGCGCTGTCCATTCTCGGACGCCCGTTGCGCCAATGAGCTGCCACCCCTTGGTGAGATCCGACCCGGCCATCTTGCCCGGTGCTGGTATGCCCCCCTCGAACAGAAGCGTGGAGCGGCCGCATGAGCGCGATGGCAACCACCGGCGACGTCATCCTTGAAGGCGTGGACCTCAAGAAGCACTTCGGCAGCGGGGGCTTGCTCTCCTCTCCGACTGTCGTCCGCGCAGTCGATGGAGTATCCCTCGACATCCGGCGCGGCGAGACCTTCGCGATCGTCGGCGAATCCGGTTGCGGCAAGTCCACCCTGGGCCGCCTCCTCCTCCGACTGATCGAGCCGACCGCCGGTGACGTGCGCTATGAAGGCCGCTCGATCCTGAAGCTCAGCAAGAGCGAGTTGCGCAGGTTACGTCGTGAGCTCCAGATCATCTTCCAGGATCCTTATGCCTCGCTGAACCCGCGCATGAATGTAGGTGATATCATCGCGGAACCGATCTGGCTGCACAACTTGGCCAGAGGGAGCGAGAAGCGCGACCGCGTTGCAGATCTCATGCGCACGGTCGGCCTCCTACCCACACACGCGGACCGCTACCCACACGAGTTTTCCGGCGGTCAGCGCCAGCGCATCGGCATCGCCCGGGCGCTCGCGGGAGACCCAAAGCTGATCGTGGGCGATGAGCCGGTCTCGGCCCTCGACGTGTCGATCCAGGCACAAATTATCAACCTGCTCGAGGATCTGAAGGATCGCTTTGGGCTTACGCTCGTCATCGTAGCGCATGATCTTGCCGTGATCCGGCACATGAGCGACCGGGTGGCCGTCATGTATCTCGGCGAGATCATGGAATTGTCGGAGACAGATGCGCTCTTCGACAATCCCCTGCACCCCTACACCCAGGCGCTACTGGCAGCGATCCCTATTCCAAGCCCTTCGAGCCGGCAGCCGAAGGCGCTCCTGCAAGGCGACGTGCCGAGCCCGGCCGCCCCGCCTTCGGGATGTCGCTTCCATACTCGCTGCCCTCATGCGCGCCCTGTCTGCAAAGAGCAGCATCCTGCCCTTGAGGCTGCACCAGACGGGCGGCGCGTAGCCTGCCATTTCTGGCGCGAAATCCAGGGAGCGGGCGCTGGTTCCATAAGTGCGCCGCCCCTGAGCGCAGCGCTCTCCAAGCGCTTGGCGCTCTACCAAACTTGGCGTGAACGGCAGGATAAGCCCGTCACGACGAGCCCCTGACAGAGGAATGATCCAGAGGACTATTGGAGGACGATGTAAATGAAGAAAAGACTGCTCCTAGCCATGGCTGCCGGGCTCCTGGTGAGCACCGCCGCCTCCGCGCAGACCCTGCGCATCGGCCTGAACGAAGATCCGGACGTGCTCGATCCCCATCGCGCGCGCACCTTCGTCGGTCGTATCGTGTTCACATCGCTGTGCAACAAGCTTGTCGACATCACACCGGACCTGAAGTTCACCCCCGAGCTCGCCACCGAGTGGAGCTGGAGCGATGACGGCAAGTCGCTGACCTTCAAGCTGCGCCCGGGTGTCAAGTTCCACGACGGCGAGCCCATGAACGCCGCCGCCGTGAAGGCCAATATCGATCGTGCCCGCACGCTTCCGGACAGTCTTCGCAAGAGCGAGCTGACCTCCGTGGACAATGTTGAGGCCGTCGACGATCTGACCGTGAAGGTCAATCTCTCCCGCGCCGACGCGACCCTGCTGTCGCAACTCTCGGACCGTGCTGGCATGATCATGTCGCCGAAGGCGTTGGCCTCCGCCGATTTCGGCCAGAAGCCTGTCTGCTCGGGTCCGTACAAGTTCGTCGAGCGCGTGCAGAACGATCGCATCGTGCTGGAGAAGTTCGCCGATCACTGGGACGCCAAGAACTTCAACTTCGAACGCGTCATTTTCCAGCCTATTCCGGACACCACCGTTCGCCTCGCGAACCTGCGCTCAGGCAACCTCGATCTTCTCGAACGCCTCGCCCCAAGCGACGTCCCGGCCGTTAAAAGCGACTCGAGCCTGGTTTTCGCTCCCGTCACTGGCATCGGTTACCAGGGCCTGACCATCAACACCAACAACGGCGAACGCGCAAAGTCTAAGCTTGGCCAGGATAAGCGTGTCCGGCAAGCACTCGAACTCTCCATTGATCGCAACGTGATCAATGAGGTGGTCGGCGCGGGCATCTATCCGCCCGCCGGCCAGCCTTTCCCGGTGGCGAGCCCGTACAATAACCCGAAGTTCAAGGCCAATCAGCGTGATGTCGCCAAGGCGAAGCAGCTTCTCAAGGAGGCTGGCGTTGATCGGGTGAAGTTCGAACTCACCTTCGGCACCGGGACCACGGCTCAGCAAATCGCTGAGATCATCCAGGCCATGGCGGCTGAAACAGGCTTTGATATCACGCTGCGCCCGACCGAGTTCGCGGCCATGCAGAAGGAAGCCCAGGCGGGCAACTTCGACGTCAACGTGATCGGCTGGTCCGGCCGCGTCGATCCCGACGGCAATATCCACCCGTTCGTCACCTGCAAGGGTGCCCTGAACGATGGCAAGTACTGCAATGAGCAGGTCGACAAGCTCTTGAATGATGCCCGAATCATTAACGACGAGGCCAAGCGCAAGCAGCTTTACGATCAGGCTCAGGAGATCCTGAAGCAGGACCTTCCGATCATCTACACCTACTATCAGCCCTGGCCCTTCGTTCACACGAAGAAGGTGCAAAATTTCAAGCCCTATCCGGATGGCATGATCCGCCTGAAGGGCGTGAAGTTCGCCTCCTGATCGTATGAGAACCGCGTGCCCGGTCACGAACCGGGCACGCCCTTCCTTCCTCTGATGCAGGTTTCCTGGGCTGATGCTGCGCTACATCGGACGACGAATACTGATTGCCATCCCGACGCTGATCATCGTGTCGCTGCTGGTCTTCGCCCTGCAGAAGCTCCTGCCCGGCGATCCGGTCCTCACCATGGCGGGCGAGGAGCGTGATCCGCAGGTGCTGGAATATCTGCGCCAGAAGTACCGCCTGGATGATCCGATCCCGGTTCAATACTTCGCCTGGATCGGCTCGGCCCTGACAGGTAATCTGGGCATCTCACTACGTACCGACATTCCGGTTCTTGATCTGATCATGAGCAAGCTCCCGGTCACCCTCGAGCTCGCCATCATGGCCATGATCGTGGCGCTGGCCATCGGCATCCCCGCCGGCATCATCTCGGCGGTGAGGAAGGGAACGGCTGTCGACTATACCGCCAACGTCATCGCACTGTCCGGCTTATCGATCCCGAACTTCTGGCTTGGCATCATGCTCATCATGCTGATCTCAGTGCGCTGGAAGCTCCTGCCGGCATCCGGATACGTGCCGCCGACCGAGGATCTCTGGCTCAACATCAAGACCATGCTCATGCCAGCCTTCGTGCTCGGCACGGGACTTGCGGCAAGCCTCATGCGGCACACCCGCAGCGCCATGCTCGGGGTCATGCGCTCTGACTATATTCGAACCGCACGCGCCAAGGGGCTCCTGTCGCGCAAGGTCATCCTGAAGCATGCCCTGCGCAACGCGCTCGTACCCATCGTGACCCTTTCGACCCTGTTGTTCGGCGAACTGCTCGCAGGTGCGGTTTTGACCGAGCAGATCTTCACTATTCCAGGCTTCGGCAAGCTCATCGTGGATGCGGTGTTCAACCGCGACTATGCCGTCGTGCAGGGCGTGGTTCTTTGCACGGCCGTCGGGTTCATCTTCATGAACCTTCTGGCCGATGTCCTTTACGTTCTCGTTAATCCCCGCCTGAGGCACTCAGCATGACCGCTACAGCCGTTGTCGCCGACGAGGTCGCTCTGCCGAAGAAGCGCAGCCGTGTGCTCGCCAAATTCCTGAAGAACAAGAGTGCCGTCGTCGGAGGCGCCATCGTGTTGTTCTTCATCCTGGCTGCCATCGTGGGCCCCTATCTTGCGCCCTACGATCCGGTTAAGCCGAGCTTCACGAGCATCCGCAAGCCGCCGTCAGAACTGTTCTGGTTCGGCACCGACGAACTCGGACGCGACATGCTCTCCCGCATGCTCTGGGGCGCGCGCGCCTCCATCATGGCTGGCGTGATCTCCGTCTTCATCGCCATTGTCCTCGGCGTTCCTTTCGGTCTCATCGCCGGCTATTTCGGCGGCTGGATCGATGCCGCCATCTCCCGCGCCACGGATGCCATGCTGGCGATCCCCTTCCTGATCTTCGCCATAGCACTCGCGGCTTTCCTGGGCCCCAGCCTCACCAATGCGATGATCGCCATCGGTTTGTCAGCCATGCCGATCTTCATCCGCCTGACCCGCGGACAGGTGCTGACGGTGAAGGCCGAGGATTATGTGGAGGGGGCACGAGCCATCGGGCTTCCGGACTTCTGGATCATGGTGCGCTACGTTCTTCCCAACGTGCTGCCGCCGATCCTCGTCCAGGGCACGCTGACCATCGCCACGGCCATCATCGCGGAGGCGAGCCTCTCCTTCCTCGGATTGGGCCAACAGCCGCCGAACCCCTCCTGGGGCTCCATGCTGAACACCGCCAAGAACTTCATGGATCAGGCGCCCTGGATGTCGATCTTCCCAGGCTCGGCGATCTTCTTGATCGTTCTAGGCTTCAACCTTCTCGGCGACGGCTTGCGCGACGCGCTCGATCCCCGCGAACAGTAACAACGAAAAGCAACCTTCGGATATAGCATCATGTTCACGACACGGCCCGAGATTCTCGGCACCTTCGGCATCGTCACCTCGACCCATTGGCTGGCTTCGGCTGCCGGCATGGCCATGCTGGAAAAGGGCGGCAATGCCTTCGATGCCTGCGTCGCCTCCGCCTTCGTGCTCCAGGTGGTCGAGCCGCACTTGGTGGGCCCGTCCGGCGAGGTTCCAGCCGTATTTTACTCCGCCAAGACCAAGAAGGTCGAAGTCCTCTGCGGCCAAGGGACAGCACCGGCTGGCGCCACCATCGAGCATTATAAGCGCGAAGGTCTCAAGCTCATTCCTGGCAATGGCATGCTCGCCACCGTTGTGCCTGGCGCCTTCGACGCCTGGATGCTGCTGCTGCGCGATCATGGCCTCCTCTCGCTCAGGGAGGTGCTGGAGCCTGCTATCTACTATGCCGAGCAGGGTCATCCCCTGCTGCCGCGAGTGTCGGACACCATCAAAGGCCTCAAGGAGTTCTTCGAAACCGAGTGGCCAACCTCCGCTGAAGTGTTCCTGCCCGGTGGTGAGGTGCCGAAACCCCGCCAGCTCTTCCGTAACCCGCAGCTCGCCGATACCTGGAAGCGCATCATCCGCGAAGGAGAAGCCAAGGGCAGCGACCGCGAAGCGCAGATCGAGGGTGCGCGCAACGCCTTCTACAAGGGCTTCGTGGCAGAGGCCATCGATGCCTTCGTGCGCAAGACCGAGGTGATGGATCAAAGCGGCTCGCGCCACCGAGGCGTGCTGACCGCCGGCGACATGGCGAAGTGGCAGGCATCATATGATGTGCCGCAGACCTATGAGTATCACAATTTCCGCGTCAACAAGATCAGGCCCTGGGGCCAGGGACCCGTCTTCCTGCAAACGCTGGCGTTGCTGAAGGGGTTCGATCTTGCTGCCATGGGACCGACCAGCGGCGAGTTCGTCCATACTGTGGTCGAGGCGATGAAACTAGCCTTCGCCGACCGCGAGGCCTATTACGGCGACCCTGATTTCGTTGACGTTCCGATCCAGACGCTGCTGTCGGATGCCTATAACGATGAGCGCCGCAAGCTCATCACCGACAAGGCCTCCCTTGAGCTCCTCCCCGGGCGCCTTGAAGGTTATGAAGCTCAGGTGGAGCGTACCCTGAAGGCGCTTCGAGATCTCTCGACCACGGACAAGAAGGTGTCCGGAGGCGAGCCGACGCTTCAATCCATGCGCTCCGCACGGCGCGGCGACACAGTGCATATCGATGCGGTCGACCGGTTTGGGAACATGATCGCGGCCATGCCCTCCGGCGGCTGGCTGCAGTCTTCGCCCGTCATTCCTGAGCTCGGCTTCATGCTCAATTCCCGCGCCCAGATGTTCTGGCTGGAGGAGAACCTGCCGGCAAGCCTCGCGCCGGGCAAGCGCCCGCGCACCACGCTCACCCCGACCCTCGCGGAGAAGGACGGCGAGCCCTACATGGTCTTCGGCTCGCCCGGCGGCGACCAGCAGGAGCAGTGGCAGATGCTCCTCTTCCTGCGCCATGCCCATCACGGGCTGAACCTGCAGGAAACCATCGACCTCCCAATGTCGCATACAGCGCATTTCCCCTCCTCGTTCTATCCGCGCGAGCAGAAGCCCGGTCACCTCATGGCCGAGGAGACCTATGGTGCGGAGGTCCTCGACGATCTGCGCGCCCGCGGTCACGAGGTCGAGGTGGCGCCGGCCTGGACGGTCGGACGCCTCGTAGCGGCAAGCCGTGACAAGGACGGCCTGCTGCATGGTGCCGCCACGCCGCGCCTCATGCAGGCCTACGCTGTCGGGCGGTAAGGAGCACGGATCATGACATGGTCGATCATCGCCAAGGATCCCGAAACCGGCTCGTTCGGGGTTGCCGTCACTACCAAGTTCTTCGCCGTGGGGGCGCTTTGCCCCCATGGCACGGCCAAGATCGGAGCTCTTGCCACCCAGGCGCTCGTCAACCCGCTCTATGGCACAGACGGCATGCGGCTTCTGGCCGAGGGACGGAGCGCTGAAGAGATTGTGGCAGTACTCACCGCCCAGGATCCCGGACGCGAGTCGCGCCAGCTTCACGTCATCGACCGCGACGGCAGAACAGCGGCCCATACGGGGCGGGAGTGCGTCGACTGGTGCGGACACCTTACCGACGAGGGTGTATCGGTGGCCGGCAACATGCTCGCGGGTTCAATGGTAATCGAAGCGAGCCTCAAGACTTACAAAAGCCGCATGGATTTGCCCTTTGCCGACCGTCTCCTCGCGGCCCTCGATGCGGGACAGGCCGAGGGTGGCGACAAGCGCGGTAGGCAGTCGGCGGCCATCAAGATTTGGCGCGACGAGCCTTACCCCATGCTCGACCTGCGCGTTGACGATCATCCCAAGCCCCTGGAGGAGCTACGCCGGCTTTATGGGGTTGCCCATGAACGCTTTCTGGCCTTCATGGACGCCATGGCGACTCGGGCCAATCCTGGAGGCGTCACGGACCGCTCCTGGATCGACCAGAGGGCACGCGAATACCAGGAACGTCTTGCAGCAAAAGCGTCTTAAGGCGTCTATGTAACTGTATTTTGCCGTAGGGACGAAACGATCCTACGGCCGTTCTGCTTTCTACGGTGGATCTCCCGATGTTCGGCATACCTCTCTTCGACTTGGCTTGGCTCGTGGTGGCGCTTCTGGCGGCCGGGGCCGTTACCGGCCTGCTCGCGGGTGTCTTCGGCGTCGGTGGCGGTGCCGTCGCGGTGCCAATCCTCTACGAGCTGTTCAGGTTCCTCGGAGTTCCTGACGATGTGCGGATGCCGCTCTGCGTCGGCACGTCGCTTGCGATCATCATCCCAACCTCGATCCGCTCGTTCAATGCCCATCGTGCCAAGGGCGCCGTTGATATGACCATCCTGCGGGTCTGGGCCGTGCCTGTGGTGGTCGGCGTGGTTATGGGCAGCGTGGTTGCACGCTATGCCCCGGCCGACCTTTTCAAAGGCGTCTTCGTGGTTGTGGCTGGCATTTCCGCCATCCGTCTTCTGTTCGGCAAAGATACTTGGCGCTTCGGTCTGGACATGCCGGCCAAGCCGATCATGGTGGTCTATGGCTGGCTCATCGGCGTTTTGTCCGCCCTCATGGGCATCGGTGGCGGACAGCTTTCGAACCTATTCATGACCTTCTACAACCGCCCGATCCATCAGGCGGTCGCGACCTCGTCCGGTCTCGGCATCCTGATCTCCATTCCGGGCGCCATAGGGTACATCTATGCCGGCTGGCCGCACATGGCCGACTACCCAGACGTCATTGCTTTCCAGCCACCTTTGGCACTCGGCTATATATCGCTCCTGGGCTTTGTGCTGTTCATCCCGACCAGCACCTGGATGGCGCCCGTTGGCGCTCGCCTTGCCCATCGCCTGTCCAAACGTCGACTTGAGGTGGCATTCGGCATCTTCCTCCTGCTCGTCTGCGCCCGCTTCGCGGCAAGCCTCCTCGCCTGAGCCATAAACCATCGCTAGTTTGCAATGCATAATCAGCAACGGGATAATGGCTAAGCCAACGGCAGGGCCCTTGCACGCCTTTCTCGCTGGTGTGGGCCGCGACGGCCGGGAACGTCTGGCCGCCGATGTGCTAGGCTTTTCCGATCAGGAGCTGGAAGCTGTACACGACTACATCCAGTGGCTGTTTGCCTTACCGACTCGCAGCGCGGCGCAGCCGCACTCGCCGGTCCTGACACCAGCTGAGATAGGCGCAATCAGAGCCGATCCAAGCTCTGTGGAGACACTTAGAAAGGCGAGCGAACGCATGCTCCGCTTTTACAGGAGCACGCGTTGGTGGCTCACCTCACATGACCATAACCACCTGCGCATCACACGGATTCTGCAGAGCCTGTGGCTGCTCGTCGGGCCAGCGGAAGCCAGGGCATTTTACGAGGCGGTCCTTGCCCTGCACAAGGCGGCGGGAGCCCCGGTCAACGCCCGCAGCCTTCACTATTGGACGGAGGCTGCTGGAGATGCTGCTTCATGAATGATCAGGCTTCTCTAAAACGCGTATTTGTTCTGGAGATACGCCAAGTAAGGTGCAGGATCGAGACGGCGGCCAGTCTCGCGCTCTAGCAGCTCGTCGCGCATGAATCGACGCCCATGCTGCCAGATCCTAGTGCGGAGCTCCTCCGCCAGAACGCCGTAATCGCCCGCGCCGATGGAGGCATTCAGGGATGGGTTCTGCTGCCGCAGGGTCTCCATGACCTGCGCCCCCATGACGTTGCCGATGGTGTAGGTCGGAAACGAGCCGATGTAGCCCGTCGACCAGTGGACGTCCTGCAGCACGCCCTTGGCGTCATTGGGAACGGTCAGGCCCAGATCGCGCTTCATCGCAGCGTTCCAGGCACCGGGGAGCTCGGACACCGGGAGGGAACCGTCCATCAGCGCACATTCGATATCGGCACGCAGCATGATGTGGAAATCGTAAGTCAGCTCATCCGCCTCGACGCGGATGAGACCGGGCTCTACGCGCGTGACAGCGCGATAGAACTCCTCGGCGCTCACATCGCCGAGTTGGTCCGGGAAGTGGCGCTGCAGGTCGGAGAAATGCCGCTGCCAGAAGGTGAGGCTGCGGACGATGTGGTTCTCCCAGAGTCGAGACTGGGATTCGTGAGCCCCGAAGCTGGTGCCACCCACTGCGTAGAGACCCACGAGATCCGTTGCAAGGGTCGTGCGGGTATAGGCTGGATCGACGCCCTGCTCGTAGAGGCCATGGCCGATCTCGTGAGCCGTGCCGAACATCGACGCGGGAAGATAGTTGCGGTTATAGCGGGTGGTGATCCGCACGTCGTTGCGGGTGAAGGAGACCTCGAAAGGATGCACTGTTGTGTCGAGACGCCCGCGCTGCAAGTCGTAGCCGAGCTTCTCCGTCAGTGTCAGGCCGAAAGCACGCTGCCCTTCCTCGGGAAAATCGCGGAACAGGAAATCGGATCGCGGCTGCGGCCGAGAGCGGGCGGTATCGAGGATCGGCAGCAATCCTTCACGCAGCTTAGAGAATAACGACTTGAGGCTCGCTGCCGTTTCGCCAGGCTCGTAGATCGACACCATGGCGTCATAAGGATGCTCAGACCAGCCGATGCAATCGGCATAGGCGCGGGAAAGCGCGACGGTCTTTGCGAGATGAGGCTCGTAGATCGAGAAATCGCTCTTCGACCGCGCCTCGATCCAGGCGGACTGAGCCACTGTACGAAGAGCCGCCCGTTCCTGGATCAAAGACGCCGGCACGCTACGGTGATGCTCGACAGCATGCCGCGTCTGCTCGACCATGCGCCGCTCGGCTGCGTCGGCTGGCAGTCCTTCGACGGCCCGTTCAGCTTCCTCGAGAGCCCCCTCAGTCTCAGGCGCCAGAAGAAGGTCTCGTGCGATGCGGGTCAGGGTCGCGATTTGATGGCCGCGGGTTTCCGCACCGCCGGCCGGCATCATTGTCCGCGAGTCCCATGTCAGCAGGGAGGTCGCATTCAACACGTCATTGACCGCGGCAATGCGCTCCTGGAGCGCTGCAAAGGAGGCTTGCTGGTTCATTGTTGATCTCTGATCTTAGTCGGTACCACCGGTATTAAGATGGCAAGCGGAGAAGCGGCCGGGTCCGATGGCAGCCAGCGGCGGCGCCTCCCGCTTGCAGCGTGGGCCTGCGAAGGGGCAGCGGGGATGAAAATGGCATCCGCTCGGCGGATTGAGCGGAGATGGAATTTCGCCCGCGATGGGGCGGAAGTTCTTTCGGCCCACGCCTACTCTGGGAACGCTCTCGAAGAGAGCGCGGGTGTAGGGATGGTTCGGCTGAGCATAAAGCCCAGTCGTTGGGGCCAATTCGACGATACGGCCGAGATACATGATCGCGACCCGGTCAGAGACGTGGCGCACGACGCCGAGATCATGGCTAATGAAGATGCCCGTCAGGTCGAGATCCCGGCGCAGATCCATGAACAAGTTGAGCACCTGAGCCTGAATGGAAACATCGAGGGATGCCACCGGCTCATCGAGAACCAGAAGATCCGGCTTCATGGCAAGCGCGCGCGCAATGGCGATGCGCTGCCGCTGCCCACCGGAGAACTGGTGCGGGAAGCGCCGGCGGTAGCTCGGATCGAGGCCGACGCGGCCGAGCAGGTCGGCCACATAGGAATCTGCTTCGCGCCCTTTGACGATGTTGTGCGCCACTGGTCCCTCGGAAACCGTATCGCCGATCCGGATACGTGGATTGAGGCTGGCGAAGGGATCCTGGTGGATCATCTGAACGCGGGTGGTCAGCTTCTGCGTCCGCCTTCCCTGCTCTTTCGCAACAGGCGCATTGGCGAACAGGATCTTGCCGTCACTCGGTGTATAGATTCCGGCAATCATGCGCCCGAGCGTCGACTTTCCGCACCCGGATTCGCCGACGAGGCCCACGACCTCGCCTTTGCCGACACTGAGGCTGACATCCGTCACCGCGCGCACGGTCTCGGTCGACCGGCCTGCGCCGAGAAGACCCGCGATCCGCTCCCCGAGATTGGGGTGCTTTACGAAGCGCTTCGATACGTGGTCGATGTCAAGGAGAGCGGCTGGCATGAAACGGGCTCGATTGGATAATGGCAGAGGGCAGTGCGTCCGTCCTCGAACTGCTGGACAGGCGGCGTAGTGGTGCAGGCAGGTCCCGCCTTGGCGCAGCGGGGTGCAAAGGCACAGCCTTGCGGCAGGTTCGCCAAAGACGGCGTCGATCCTGGAACCTGAGGGAGCTTGGTTCCAGGCTCGTGCTCGGCCGGAACGGAGGCCAGAAGCCCTGCCGTGTAGGGATGACGCGGTGACGCGATGACATCAGCAGCAGGTCCGCTTTCGACCACACGTCCCGCATACATGACGCAGATGTCATCGGCGAGGCTCGACACTACGGCAAGATCGTGCGTCACCCACACGAAGGCGGTGCCAGTCTCGTCTGCGAGGCGCCGCACTTCGGCGAGGATTTGCCCCTGGATCGAGACGTCGAGAGCCGTGGTCGGCTCATCGGCGATGATGACCGCCGGGCTGTGCAGGAGCGCGATCGCAATGGCCACACGCTGGCGCATGCCACCGGAGAGCTGATGCGGATAGGCATCAAGGCGCTCTTCCGGGCTCGGGATGCCGACCTTGGCCAAGGCATCGCGTGCTCTCGCACGAGCAGCCTTGCGGGACACCTTGTCGTGCGCCCGTACCGCAGCGATCATCTGCGTCCCGA
This sequence comes from Microvirga lupini, assembly GCF_014191055.1. Taxonomy (GTDB): domain Bacteria; phylum Pseudomonadota; class Alphaproteobacteria; order Rhizobiales; family Beijerinckiaceae; genus Microvirga; species Microvirga lupini_A. The sequence goes on along the minus strand of NZ_JACHWB010000003.1, from coordinate 465,306 downwards.
TCTTCAAAACCGGGTTCAGCGTCATCATTGGGTCCTGGAATACCATGGCGATCTGGGCGCCACGGACCTGGCGCATGGCATCGCCCCTGAGGCGGGTGATGTCCTTGCCGTTCAGGAGAACCTCGCCGCCGGCGATCCTGCCGGGCGCCTCGATCAGGCCGAGGATCGAATAGCCTGTAACGCTCTTGCCGGAACCGGACTCACCCACGAGGCCGAGGATGCGACCACGACCAACTTCGAAGCTGACACCGTCCACGGCCTTGAGAACGCCCCCGCGGGTTTCGAACTGGGTCTGAAGGTTATTGACTCGAAGAACCGCATCGCTCATCGGCTGCGCCTCGGGTTCAGAACGTTGCGAACCTGATCGCCCACAAGGTTGATGGCGACAACCGTCAGCATCAGGGCGATGCCCGGATAGATCGAAATCCAGTAGCGGCCTGACAGCAGGAATTGGAAGCCGTTGGAGATCAGGGAGCCGAGAGACGGTTGTGTGAGCGGCAGTCCCAGTCCCAGGAAGGATAGGGTTGCCTCAAGAGCAATGGAGTTTGCCACCTGCACTGTTGCCACTACGATCAGAGGCGGCAGTGCGTTGGGAAGCAGGTGCCGGAACAACACATGGCGCGCCGGAAGCGGTGTCGAGAGCGCGGCCTCGATATAGTCCTTGCGTCGCTCCGCGCTCGCCGCCCCGTGAGTCGTGCGGGCGAAGTAGGCGTATTGCGCAGCGACCAGAGCGGCAACAAGCTGCATAAGCCCCTGGCCCAACATCGCAACGAGGACAAGCGCAAGGAGAATCGCCGGCAGCGACAGCTGCAGGTCGATGATGCGCATGATAAGCGCCTCGACGCGACCACCGTAATAGGCCGCAATCAGTCCGACCGTCGTGCCGAGGATCAGCGCCAAGGTACCGGCCATGACACCGACGATCAAACTGGTGCGCAATCCGTAGAGGATGGCGGAGAAGATGTCTCGGCCGGCGGCGTCGGTACCGAGCCAATGGACATAACCACCGGAACCCACCTCACCGGGTTCAAGCCTGGCATCGAACAGGTCGAGGGCTTCCTGATTGTAGGGATCCTGAGGCGCCACGTACGGCGCGAGAACCGCCATGAGCACCACGACGACCACCACGGTCAGTGCAGCCACGGCGACGGGGCTCTGGCGAAAATCCGACCAAAAGTTCGAGAAACGGGTCCAGCCGGTTTCTGCTGGCAATGCGAGGACTGGAGAATGACTCATGACGCGGCCTTTACGCGGATGCGCGGATCGAGCTGGCCGTAGATGAGGTCGACCACGAGGTTGATCATGACAAAGAGGAACACCACAAGAATAAGGTAAGCGACCATCACGGGGCGATCGAGCACGGTGATGGAATCGATGATCAGTTTGCCCATGCCGGGCCAGTTGAAGACCGTTTCCGTCACGACCGCAAAAGCAAGGGTCGAGCCAAGCTCAAGGCCGAAGACCGTCACAATCGGGATCGAGATGTTCTTCAGCACATGCAGCCCCACGACCTTACCCTCTGAGAGACCCTGGGCACGAGCAAAGCGCACATAGTCGGAGCCCATCACCTCGACGGTGCCGGCCCGTGTCAGACGGATGAGGAGGCCGAGCTTGAACAGCGCGAGATTGAATGCCGGCAACAGGATATAACTCCAGCCTTCCAGCGATGTGATCGACAGGTTCATGCCGAGCACTTCTGTCGTCGGACCACGACCACCCGAAGGAAACCAGCCGAGTTCGACCGCAAACACCATGATCAGGAGCAGCCCCACCCAGAAGCTCGGCACGCTGAAACCGAGCACCGAGAAGCCCATGATGGCTTTGGCCGACAGTGAATCCGGCTTGTACCCGGCCCACAGGCCCAGCGGAATTCCCAGCAGCGTGGCAATCAGCATCGCCGTCAGCGCGAGTTCCAGCGTCGCCGGAAGACGCGACAGGATCAGGTTGAGCACCGGCAGCCGATAGATGAACGATTCGCCCAGATCCCCATGGAGCATGTTGTTCATGAAGATGAAGTACTGCTCGAACAGGGGACGATCGAACCCGTATCTCTGGATCAGCGCTTCGCGAAGCGCCTGGTCTGAGGCGGGATCGATCATGACGTCGATGGGATTGCCGATGGCATAGACGCCCAGGAATACAATGATCGACATGGCGATCACGACCATGAGAGCCTGCAGAACGCGTTGAATGAGAAAACCGATCATGCTGTCTCGTGAATGGACTTCAACCTTGGGAGCCGGACAGCTGAGGCCCGGCATTTAACGGATGTCATCAATGAAAAGCCGGAGGGAAATACCCTTTCCCTCCGGAAGAGATCAGCCGGATCTCTCCGGCTGACAGTATCAGGATCAGCTCTTCGGCTTGATCTCGTAGGCCAGCGTCTCCTGATCGACGCGGGCCGGAATGGTCAACATTCCCTTCTTGGCTGCCCAGACCGTCTGGATTTGCACGGTCGGGATCAGGGCTCGGTCGTTCATGGAGATTTCCGTCACCTTCTCGAAGAGGGCGCGACGCTTCGTGTCGTCCATGGTGCGAGCGCCTTCCTGGAGCAGTTTGTCCACTTCAGGGTTCGAGTAGCCCTGCTTGTTGAAGGCCCCGAGACCAACCTGGGGATCTGCCGTGTGCACCAGAGAGCCATAGGTGTAGCTCGCCTCGCCGGTCAGCGTGCCCCAGCCGCTCATCCAGAGGGAGAACTCACCCTTCTGCTGAGCCGGGAAGAACACGGTGCCGTTCAGAGCGTTGGCATTCACCTTCAAGCCGGCACGGGCCCACATCTGCGAGAGCGCCTCGCACACCGCTGCATCGCCCGGGAGGCGATTGTTGGTGCAGTGGAAGTCGATCTCGAAGCCCTTCGGGTAGCCAGCATCCGCAAGAAGCTGCTTCGCCTTCGCCAGATCGTAGGGCTTCTCCGGAAGGTTCTTGTTGCCACCGAAGAAGTTGGACGGCATCAGCTGGTTGGCCGGACGACCCAGGCCCTCAAGCACAACGCGCACAAGCGTCTTACGGTCGATGGCAAGGTCCATGGCTTCACGGACCTTAGGATCGCGCAGCGGGTTGGCCTCGATTTCCTTACCGTCGACCTTTACTTTCTTCGGAAGCGTCTCCTTCACGTTGGGCGTGAGATTCAGGAAGTAGACCGAGTCGGCCACGAAGGTGTCGACAGATTTGTCCTTCTGCATCGCGGCGTAGTCGGTGGCGGGCACATAGTTGACGAGGTCCACCTGACCGGACTTCATCGCCGCCATGCGGGCTGGATCGCTCGGGATCTCCTTGCGGATCACCTTCTGCCAGGGCTGCTTGCCACCCCAGTAGTTGTCATTGCGCTCCAGGACGAGGTCGCCCTTCGGCTCCCAGGAGACGAACTTGTAAGGACCCGTGCCGATGGCAGCCTTGCCAGAATTGAACTGCTCATTGCGGGCTTCCATGCCGACATTCTTCGACACCACGAAGAGGCGGATGAAATCGTTGGGCAGGGTCGGCGCCGGAGCCTTCGTCTTGACGTGCAGGGTGTACTTGTCGGCGACTTTCGTCTCCGCCACCTGCTTCGTGTAGATGGTCATGCTCATGGGTCCCGTCACGACCGGAATACGATCGATCGAGAACTTCACGTCCTCGGCCGTCAGTTCGGACCCGTCATGGAATTTGACGCCCTCACGGATCTTGAATTCCCAGGTCGTGTCGTCGATCGGCTTCCACGAAGTCGCGAGACCGGGCTTCAGGCCCAGGTTCTCGTCTGACATGACGACCGTATCAAAGATATGACGCAGAGCCTCCGCTTGGCTGCCCAGGGTCGACCAGTGCGGATCGATGGAATCCGGACCGGCACGCAGACCCATGGTCAGCGTTTGCGCCGATACGCCGCCACTGAGCACAGTGCCAAGGACGAGAGCTGCTGCGAGTGTTCCACCCAGCTTGAAGTTTTGTTTCAATTCACTTCCCCTCTTGCTAAGACCCTGGCTTTTCGTCCAAGGTGTTCTTATCGATTAGAACGGTAGGTCACTCGAACTAGAAAAGTCAACAGCACCTTGCCTAAACCCCAGACAGCATCTGACGCTTATGAAGGCATCCGTTATAGTGACACGGAACAGAGCCCGGATGAGCGCATCCTTGCCAATCTCGCGGGCGCGCTCGACCGCACGCTCCCCGTGCCGCTTGGCACGCAGCTGCGTGGGCTGATCGAGTTCGGAATCGCACTGGGTGAACTGCCCACCGGCCAACGCCTGCCATCCGTTCGTGAATTGGCAGAGCGGGCTGGCATCGCGCACATGACTGTCGCGACTGTCTACAGAGAACTCCGCGAGACGGGACTTATCGAGGCAAAGCCGGGAGCGGGTACCTATGTGGGGGACGGGCACAACAGCGACGGCCTGCGCTCCCATGCCATCCGCAAGATCCAGCGCCGGGTCGAGATGCTCTTCAACGAGGCCGAACAGCTGGGGCTCGCAGCCTCCGTTGTCTCGTCGCTTGTTAACGCCCGTGCCGCGCGCGGTCCGACACCGACGCGACCGCTGCGTCTCGTGATGGTAGGCAATTTCGTCCAAACAACCCAGCAATATGCCAATCGCATTCAAGACCATCTGGGTTCTGACGACGCCATTGTGGTCACGACCGTGGATGCACTCCATGCAGGTGAGGCCTTTCCCCTTCCCTGCGATATCTGCGTGACGCTGGCGCATCGCCGCGGTGAGGTCGAGCATCTCGTACCCAGTGGCATTCCGGTTGTCGGCCTGAGCTTCATCCCGGCTGAGGAGACGCGGGCTCAACTGGCGATGCTAGATCCGATGTCGCGGGTTGGCCTCGTGTCGATCTTCCCTGAATTTGCCGCCTTGATGAAGCCTGGCGTCCTGCGGTTTGCGCCTCACGTGTCGGCGGTTGATGTCCGGCTGATCACGGCACCCGATCTCGCAGCCTTTCTCGGTCAGGTCGACGTGGCGATCTACGCCAGCGGCGCCGAATCGACTGTGAAGAAGCTTTTGCCGCCCGGTCGGCAGGCCCTGGAATTCCGCTATGTGCCGGACCCACATGCGATCCGCGCCACGTTGCTGCCCGTGATCGAGCGCCTGCGCTCGTCAATCGTTTCTCAAGAGGAAGAGCCTTCATGAAAATCAGTGAGATGAACTGGCTTCAGGTGGAAGAGTACCTGAAGACGGATGATCGCGCCGTCGTCCCGCTGGGCTGCACTGAGCAGCACGCCTACCTGAGTCTCTCCGTCGACAGCATCCTGGCCGAACATGTGGCCGCCGAGGCCGCCGAGCCGACCGGCGTTCCCGTCTTTCCGGTTCAGGCCTACGGTATCACCCCTTATTTCATGGCCTACCCTGGCACGGTCTCCCTGAAGGCCGATACCTACCTGAGGATCATTACGGACATTCTCGATTCGCTGAAGCGCACCGGTTTTCGTCGCATCCTCTTCGTCAACGGACATGGCGGCAATACGCCGGGACATACGGCAGCGATCGAGTGGATGGGCGCTAATTCCGAATGCCGTGTGAAATTTCACAACTGGTGGAACGCTCCTCGCACCTTCGAAAAGGTGAAGGAGATCGACCCCATCGCATCGCATGCCTCCTGGATGGAGAATTTCCCTTGGACGCGCCTGCCCGGCATTGAGCAGCCCTCCCACCAGAAGCCCATGGTCGATCTGGACCGCATGCGGACCTTCGGTCCTGAGGGTGTCCGCGAGATCCTGCAGGACGGGAATTTCGGCGGGTACTTCCAACGCTCTGATGAAGACATGAACGCCATCTGGTCGGTAGCCATCGACGAGACCCGCGCCCTGATCGAGAACTGGTAAATGAGCGAGAACACGATTCTGATCTGGGGAGCCGGCGCGATCGGCGGCACCCTTGGCGCCTATCTCGCTCGTGCCGGCGAGGATGTGCTGCTCGTCGACATCGTTGAGCCACATGTGGAAGCGATGAAGCGCCACGGCCTTCTCATCGAGGGCCCCGTGGAAACCTTCCGCCAGTCTGTGAAAGCCGCCTTGCCGGGCGAGGTGACGGGGCAGTTCAAGCGCATCATCCTTGCCGTCAAAGCTCACCACACTCGCGATGCTGTGCGTGCTCTGAAACCGCACCTGGCGGAGGATGGTACCGTCCTCTCCGCCCAGAATGGGTTGAACGAGATCACCATCGCCGAGGAGATCGGTGCCGAGCGCACGGTGGGATGCTTCGTCAATTTCGGAGCCGACTGGCTCGAGCCCGGCCGGATTCTCTTTGGCAATCGGGCAGCCGTGGCCGTCGGCGGCCTCGACGGGCAGGCGACAGACGCGGTGCGCGACTATCACCGCCTGCTCTCGATCTTCGAGCCAAAGGCGGTGCTAACCGACAACATCTGGGGTTATCTCTGGGGCAAGCTCGGCTACGGCTCCCTGCTCTTCGCAACCGCGCTGACGAATGCCTCGATGTCGGAAAACCTGGCGTCGGAGCGTCACTTCCCCGTCTACCATCGGCTTGGACAGGAAGTGATGGCGGTGGCGAAAGCCCGCGGCGTGAAGCCCTTGGGCTTCAATGGTTTTGATCCTGATGCCTTCATGCCGGGGGCGGACGAGGCAGCCGCAAGGCACTCTGTTGCCGAGATGGCAGAGTTTAACCTCCATACCGCGAAGACCCATTCCGGCATCTGGCGTGATCTTGCCGTGCGCAAGCGCAAGACCGAGGTCGACGCTCAGATCGCCATCATCGGATCCCTCGGCCAGGAAGCCGGCATCCCTACGCCTGCGATCAATAAGCTGGTCTCCCTGATCCATGACATCGAGGATGGCCGCCGCGAACAATCCTGGTCCACGCTCGACGAGATGCTGACCCTATGAAACTCGACTTTACCAACCGCCGCGTCGCCGTCACGGGAGCCGCACAGGGCATCGGGCGCAGCATCGTCCGGTCGTTAGCCGCCGAGGGCGCACATGTGTGGGCTCTTGATCTGGACGAGAATGGTCTGCGCGTCGCAACCGAGGCCGGGGCCAAGGCAACCCGCGCCCTCGACCTCGCAGATCGATCCGCTGTTGCCACTGTCTTCGCCGACATGGCCGAGACGCTCGGCGGCATCGACATCCTCGTCAACTGCGCTGGGGGTGTTCGCGGACAGGTCGCAAAGCCCATCGAGGAGGTCAGCGAGCAGGACTGGCTGGTCCTCTTCGAAGCCAATGTGCATGGCGCCTTCTGGTGCTCGCAGGCAGCAGCGCCGCACATGAAGCGAGGGCAGTTCGGGCGCATCGTCAATATCTCGTCAGGAGCCGGGCTGCGCCCGAGCCTCACCGGTATTCAGGCTTATACGGCCTCCAAGCACGCACTGGTTGGACTGACGAAGCAACTCAGCTTCGAACTCGGCCCCTTCGGCATTACCGTGAACAGCGTGGCGCCCGGCTTCGTGCTGTCGAACCCTGCCACGCAACGCCAGTGGGAGAGCTACGGACCCGACGGTCAGGCTCGCCTGGTGGAAAGCATTCACACCCGCCGCCTTGGGCACCCGCAGGACATTGCCGACACCGTGATGTTCCTGGCGTCCGATGCGGCCGCCTGGATTTCCGGGCAAATCATCTCCGTGGATGGTGGGCGCTCCTGAGCCGTTGCTACCTTCAGACTGTGCCAGACAAGGAATTGAGACCATTATGGACGATATGAGCAGCCAGCCCTGGACTTGGGATGAGCAGACCTGGCGCGGCAAGGTGGATCATGTGCGCGCCGGGCGCTCGTTGAAACCTGCCCGGTGGAAGAACGGTGCCCGTTGCGCCGTCGCCCTCTCATTCGATTCCGACCATGAGACGAATGAGCTGCGCGATGGCGGGAAGTCCATCGGGCGCATGTCGCAGGGCCAGTACGGCAACCGCCAGGGCGTGCCGCGCATTCTGAACGCTCTTGCCAAGTATGATGCCAAAGCCACGTTCTTTGTTCCTGCCGTGGCCGCACTCCTTTATGAGGATGAACAGCGACGGGTTGCGGCGGAAGGCCATGAAATCGGTATCCATGGCTGGATTCACGAACTCAACAGTCAGCTGCCTTATGAGATCGAACGCGACCTGATGTTCCGGGCGACCGATACCCTGGAAAGGATCACAGGCGTGCGTCCGGTTGGACTGCGCACTCCCTCCTGGGACTTCAGCCCAAGCACCTTGCGCATCGAGCGCGAACTCGGTCTCCTATACGATTCGTCGCTCATGGCTGACGATGACCCTTATGAACTCATGGAGCAGGGCGAGCCCACCGGCATCGTGGAGCTTCCGGTTGAATGGATCCGGGATGATGCCGTCTATTTCAACATGCATCGCTTCAACGGGCTACGTCCACACACGCCGCCGACTGCTGTCTACGATATTTTCTTCCGTGAATTCGAGCGCGCATACGAGGAAGGTGGCCTCTTTCTGCTCACCATGCACCCCCATGTGACCGGCTACCGCTCGCGCATTTGGATCCTGGAAAGGCTCCTGGAGGAGATCACCAGGCGTTCGGACGTATGGGTGGCAACCCACGCGGAGATCGCAGCTTTCGTGAAAGAGGAATGCCTGAGATGAAACGTCCCGCTCGTGCCCGCGATGCTGACCTTGCCTGCGGCGGCCTGCCGACGGGCGAGTTGAACAGCATTGCGGACGTGCCGGGTGTTCGTGTCGGTCATCGTACGCTCGTGCATGGGGAGATCCGCACGGGAGTCACGGCCATTATCCCCCATAGCGGAAATCTCTATCGCGAGAAGCCTATAGCGGCTGTTCATGTCCTGAACGGGTTCGGAAAAAGCGCCGGCTTGGTGCAGGTGGAGGAACTGGGTACGATTGAGACGCCTATTCTTCTGACAAACACCCTCTCCGTCGGCACCTGCTGTACAGCTCTGGTGCGTCACGCAATCGAGCATAACACGGATATCGGCCGCGAGACCGCCACGGTGAACCCCGTCGTGTTCGAGTGCAACGACGGCTATCTGAATGATATCCAGGCCCTTGCCGTAACTGAGGATGATGCGCGAGCCGCCATGACGGATGCCTCCTCTGAGTTTGAGGTCGGCTCGGTGGGGGCAGGCTGCGGCATGAGCACCTTCGGCTTCAAGGGCGGCATAGGCACCTCATCCCGGCGCCTCGATCTCGACGGCCATAGCTATCAACTGGGTGTGCTCGTTCTCTCGAACTTCGGCCGATCCGGCGACCTGCGCCTGCCCGACGGCGAGGTGATCGCACCACCCAGGGCTCGTGCGGAGAGAGAGGCCACGGAGAAGGGCTCTATCATCATTATTGCGGCGACAGACATCCCCTTAAGCGACCGGCAGCTCAAGCGCGTCATTCGTCGCCCCGGAGTGGGCCTTGCTCGCCTCGGATCCTTCTGGGGGCACGGCAGCGGCGACATCGCCCTCGGCTTCACAACGGCCAATGTTCTCTCGCATGACGAGAAGTCGGCTCTGGTCGAAATCCGCATCCTCAACGAGGATCGGATCGACCTGCTCTTCGAGGCCATGGCTGATGCCACACAGGAGGCCGTTCTCGATGCACTCGTCGCCGCTGGGTCCATGACCGGCCGGGACGGGCGTCACCGTCCTGCCCTGACCGATACCCTTTTCGCTCTTTCTTCGGATACCTGACCTCATGACCAGCACCACAACCAGCAATGATTTTGCTCTCGCCGTCCACGGCGGCGCGGGAACGATCCTGCGCAGCAAGATGACGCCGGAGCGGGAAGCCGCCTACCACGCTGGCTTGCGCCGCGCCCTCGAAGCGGGACGCGTCGTCCTTGCCGATGGCGGAAGCGCTCTTGATGCCGTCACTGCCGCCGTGATGGCGCTCGAGGATGAGTCGCTTTTCAATGCTGGGCGCGGTGCGGTCTATACTTCCGCCGGTAGGCAGGAGATGGACGCGGCAGTCATGAACGGCAGAGACCGCTCCGCAGGAGCCGTTGCCGGAATCTGCGGCCCGCGCAATCCGGTTCTCGCCGCCCGGGCTGTGATGGAGCATTCAGGCCACGTGGTGCTGATCGGCGAGAGCGCTCTGGAATTTTGCCGCAGGCAGGGTTTGACGTTCGAAGAGCCTTCCTATTTCTACACCGATCAGCGCTGGCAGGCCCTGCAGGAGACGCTTGCCATGCGCCAGAGCGGCGCGGACGATCAGGACGAGTCGCGAAAGCACGGCACGGTCGGTGCGGTGGCCCGCGACAGGCATGGCAACATTGCAGCGGCCACTTCTACCGGAGGCATGACGGCGAAAGCACCCGGGCGAGTGGGCGACAGCCCCGTCATCGGTGCCGGAACATGGGCCGACAACGAGACCTGCGCTGTGTCGGCGACCGGCCATGGTGAGATCTTCATTCGCTATGCGGCTGCGCACGAGATCGCATCCCGTATGCGTTATGCGGGTCAGACCTTGGATCAGGCCTCGCGTGCCGTGGTGATCGATATGCTTGCTCCAGCGGGTGGCTCGGGCGGGATCATTGCCGTGGATCGCGACGGCAATGTATCCCTGCCCTTCAACTGCTCCGGCATGTATCGCGGCGTCGTCAGGAGGGACGGCAGGCTCCTTACCGGGATCTATGACGAACCCCTCGTGGATTTCCAGAAACCCTAGCTTCTTCTGGAGATCAAACCGAGGGAACCGGTTCACCCTCACAGATCAGGCCCTATATGCCCTTCCCGCATCCGTCCAAGCAGAGGAGACCGCGCATGGCATTGAACGACAATCCCGTCTGGTTCATAACAGGCTGCTCCACCGGATTTGGCCGCGAGCTTGCTCAAATCGTGCTGCGCCGGGGCTGGCGTGCGGTGGTGACCGCCCGCGATGTCGGCCGCGTACAGGATCTGACACAGGGAAATGAGAGGAACGCCCTCGCTCTGTCGCTCGACGTCACCAAGCCAGATCAGATCGCCGCAGCCGTGAAAGCAGCGGAGGAGCGCTTCGGGTCCATCGACGTGCTGGTGAACAACGCCGGTTACGGATACCAGTCCTCTATCGAGGAAGGCGATGATGCCGAGATCCGTGCCCAGTTCGAGACGAACGTATTCGGCCTTGCGGCCATGACCCGTGCTGTGCTGCCCGGCATGCGGGCCCGCCGTCGCGGCCATATCGTCAACATCTCGTCCCAGGCGGGTTTTATCGGGTTCGAAGGGTCCGGCTACTATGCAGCGACCAAGCATGCGGTCGAGGGCTTGTCGGATTCCCTCTCCAGGGAAGTCGCGCCGCTCGGCATAAGGGTGACCTGCGTCGAGCCGGGGCCATTCCGCACCGATTGGGCCGGGCGATCCCTGCAGCAGCGGCGGCCGACGATTGCCGATTACCAGAATACGGTCGGAGCTCGGCTTGACGCGACAGCCAATTACAGTGGCAAGCAGCCAGGGGATCCTGTGCGAGCCGTTGAAGCCATCGTCAAAGCTGTCGAGGCGGAAAGCCCCCCGAAGCACTTGGTGCTGGGCTCGATCGCTCTCGAAGGCGTTAAGAACAAGCTCAAGGAAACCTTGGCCGAGATCGATACCTGGGCCGAGACGAGCCGTAACGCGGACTACCCGGAGGCCGAGGGGTAAGACCGAGTTTGCACTCTCTGCAAGGTGGCGGCTATGATGAGCGTAGTCGTCATTCGATGAGATGCATGTCCTTGGGACGGGCTCTCATGATCCTCGTCAGCTTGCAGGAGGTCACCGGCCATGAGCCTTGAGTCCGTTCGCGCTTTCTTCGCCCAGAAGGCCCCGGACATCGAGATCATCGAGATGGATACCAGCACTGCCACCGTAGCCCAGGCGGCAGAAGCGCATGGCGTCGGCCCAGAGAAAATCGCCAAGACCCTCTCCCTCTGTGTTGGAGGGAAAAGCTTTCTTGTGGTCACGAGCGGGACTGCTCGACTCGACAACAAGAAGGTGAAGGCGACCTTCGGAGGCAAGGCCTCCATGCTCGATGCGGAGCAGGTCAAGACCCTGACTGGTCATCCCGTGGGTGGGGTTTGCCCCTTTGGACTTGCAACGCCCCTGCCCGTCTACTGCGATATCTCGCTGCAGGCTTTCGACGAGGTCGTGCCGGCTGCGGGCTCCATCCATACGGCCGTTCGCATCCATCCACAGCGCATGGCCGATCTAGTGGGTGCCGATTGGGTGGACGTGTGCCAATAACTCCTTACACATAAACCCGGCATCAGGTGATGCCGGGTTTCTCAGGAGATTGTGACGATCAGCGCGCCTTCACGGCAGTGTCAGGGAAGTCGCTGAAAAGCCCATCGACGCCGAGAGCATAGAAAGCCTTGTACTCGGCCGCCGGATCGCCCTTGAAGGTCGAGGCCAGTCGCTTGGGCTCATTGCGGAATGTCCAGGTGAAGACCTGAAGGCCCGCAGCATGAGCGTCCTTCACGACACTGGAAGGCCCGGCAAGAACACGATCCTGCTCATCGGACTTGCCGTCGCCGTTGATGTCGTCCGCCTTGCCGTCGCTGTTCTGGTCCACCTGCTTGGTGGGAAGGATGTAAGGCTTCCACGGCGCCAAAATGTCGGCATAGGACTTGACCTCGGCCAGACCCTCCTTCGTCAGAAGGTCCTTGTAGGTGCGCTTGTCGCCGACCACCACGAAATCATAAGGTTGGGCATAGGGTGCACTGAGGACGATGTTCCCGTCCTTGTCCACGTCCTCTGCATCCAATAGTTGCGCCAGCTTCACGTCGATCCGTGTGTTCAGGTACTTCAGGTTCGCCACTTCGAAGCTCTGGATCACCACTGGCGCGGAGGCATCGGACCAGCCGGCCTCTTTGAGCACGTTCACCAGACGATCCTCGATCGGGAGGCCGAGAGCCGCATGGAAGGTCGGGTGCTTGGTTTCCGGAGCGATGCCGACAATCTTACCCCTTGCAGCGCTTTCCTTCTTGGCGAGATCGATCACCTCCTGAAGGGTTGGGACCTGGAACTGCCCATTTTTCGACTGGTCGCGATCGGCCATGGCCTGCTTGGCACGCAACTGCTTGATTTCCGCAAGGGTGAAGTCACTGGCGAACCAGTCGCTCGTGTCCACTCCATCGACTTTGCGTGTGATCTTGCGAGAGGCGAACTCGGGCCTGTTCGCCACATCGGTCGTGCCACTCAACATCGGCTCATGCCGGGCGATGAGCACGCCATCCTTTGTCACGACAAGATCCGGCTCGATGTAGTCCGCTCACATGTCGATCGCCATCTTGTAGGCTTCAAGCGTGTGTTCGGGCAGATAACCGCTGGCGCCGCGATGGGCGACCACGATTGTAGTTGCGCCGGTCTGCGTCTTCTCCTGAGCCATGGATGATCCGATCATCGCAGGCACAAGGGCGGTCATAGATGAGAGAAGTGCGAGATAGTTCATGGTCCTTCCTCCTGGACAGGTCTCTACTGGCGCTTCTATGACGCCGTGATGACCATCGCATCCATGCAACTATTGCAGTCATCTCTCAGTGCAAGACGCACCGTCAGTTATCCGATGGAAAGGTCGACCTGACGAATTCCCACGCTGCAACCAGATGCCGCCGCATGGCTTCTTCTGCATTGTCAGGATCACGGGCGAGGATGGCCTCAAGAATGGCTTCGTGGCCGGCGTAGTTCATCTGATCAATGCCGGCACCCCGCTTCATCGAACGCCAGTGCTGGGTCAACCACTCCACATAAGCCTTGTGGATGGCCGGATAGATCGGATTGCCCGGTATCTGATACAGCACTGCATGAAAGGCAGCATCGGTTTCATCGAACAGGACAGAGTTGCCGATGGCCTCTCGGTTGCCATCGAGCGCCGCACGCAATTCCTCAAGGTCGTCACGCCGCGCATGCTTGGCGGCCCAGCGTGCCAGCCCGACCTCCATGAAGATCCGGGTTTCGAAGAGATTCCAGACACCCTTTCTGTCGACCATGAGATGGCCGACGAGGTTGCCGACTTTATCGACGGCGATCTCATAGTCGGGCTTCCGGACGATAGGACGATGACCGAGGCGCGTCTCAATAAGACCCCGGTTCGCGAGCGAGACGATTGCCTCTCGAACAGCCGCCCGACTCACTCCATAGCGCTGCATCAGGTCTCTCTCTGCCGGAAGTCGCTCGCCCTCCTGAAGACCACCCGTCTCGATCATCCGTACAAGTTCGGCTGCCACAGCATCCGACCGCCGTGACCCTGCCCCAACCGTCCCGTGGCCATGCAGCTTCTCGCTCTGGTCCATGGTCACCTCGCTCCTGTTATTCAGTTTTTGCCCATGCTCTAGCACGGGCAAAAGCTAATCTGCAGGCTGCTGACAAGTACCATATGGTCCGACCAAAATCCACCGCCTGATGATCAGCGCGTCCTATATCTGCAGAAATCCAGCAGCAGAACCGTCATTCTTGCCCTACATGGCTTTAATTAAGAGGTCTTGACAGCGGTTGACGGGCTGACCATCCTAGTTCCGGTCGAACCAAATAGATCGCTAAATGACGTTTGGTTTGACACTGCTCCGCTTGAGCGAAACAGGGAGAGAGACTGGTGACGCCATCACAAGGCAACCTTCTGTCGAACTCTGACCCGCAGCTCCCCTGGGAGGGACCTGGCGAGGGCCGAGCATGACGAATTCAGTTCAGGCTGGCCGCCCTGAGGCCATTACCCACTACCAGATGTATATCGACGGCGCATGGACCAACGGCCGATCCGAAGAACGGTCCGATGTTGAGAACCCCGCGAACGAGATTGTATTTGCCTCTGTTCCGGCTGGAACTGTCGAGGATGCAACGGCTGCCCTGGAAGCGGCGCGGCGAGCACAGCCGGCTTGGGCTGCACTGCCGCCGATCGTCCGCGCCGGCTATGTGAGCGATCTTGCTGCCGCGGTGAAACAGAACAAGGCCCACCTCGCCCGTATCGTCGTTCTGGAACAAGGCAAGCCTCTGAACCAGGCCGAAGGCGAGATCGACGCCGTCGTCACCTTCCTGACATTCGCCGCCGAGAGCGCACGTCGTATCGAGGGCGACATTCTCCCGTCCGACTTCCAGAATGAGGAGGTCTGGATCCGTCGCGTTCCGTTCGGTGTGGTCGTCGGCCTGACTGCCTGGAACTATCCAGCCGCTTTGGCCGCGCGAAAGATCGGGCCTGCCCTCGTTGCCGGCAACACCATGGTGGTCAAGGGACACGAATCCACGCCCCTCTCGGCTCTTGAGATTGCTCGCCTCGCTCATGACGTTGGAATTCCGAAAGGCGTTCTGAACGTGGTCACAGGTGACGGCCGAACGGTTGGTGATGCGCTGGTGCGCTCGCCCATCAGCGCCATGATCACCATGACGGGGAGTGTCCGCGCAGGACGCGAGATCTACGCAGCAGGCGCTCATGAATTGAAGGTCGTGCGCTTGGAACTTGGCGGAAAAGCACCGTTCATCGTCCTCGACGACGCAGATATCGACGCCGCCGTAGAAGCTGCCATCGTGTCCCGCTTTACCAATTGCGGCCAGATCTGCACCTGTAATGAGCGCATGTACCTGCACCGCAACATCGCGGAGCCCTTTCTCGACAGGTTTGTATCCCGCGTGAAGCAGATGCGGCTCGGCGACCCCATGACCAACCCTGACATAGGGCCTAAGGTGAACCGGCCCGAGGTCGACAAGGTTGAGGAGATCGTGAACAGTGCCATAGCGGCCGGCGCCGAGGTCCTCGCGGGAGGACGCCGCCTCAAGGAAGGCGAGTTCGCCCGCGGCCATTGGTTCGAGCCGACAGTTCTGCGCGTCGACAGCAACGAAGCGTCCGTCATGCAGCGGGAGATTTTCGGCCCGGTTGCCCCGGTCATGACCGTGGACAGCTTCGAGCAGGCGCTGAGCTTCGCCAACGACAGCAGCTACGGCCTGTCCGCCTATGTCTACACGAATGATCTGCGCCGGGTGATGCGTCTCTCACGCGAGCTTTCATTCGGGGAGCTCTATGTCAACCGACCCTGTGGTGAATTGGTTCAAGGATTCCACACCGGCTGGAAGCACTCAGGCCTCGGCGGGGAAGACGGCAAATACGGCTTCGACGGATACCTGCGGAAGCAGACGACTTATGTCCGTTGGTGAGGACCTGCAGCCTTAAAGGGCTGCGGCAATGGTTCAAGAACCCCGAAACGGGGCATAAAAAACTTCATGGAGGAAGACGATGCTGAGAAGGACTTTCCTTGCACTTGCAACGGGCGTCGCGGCCATCGGGCTGGGACTTGGTGGAGTGTCGGCACAGGAACTGCCCAAGCTGAAGCAGAAAGAAAAATACAAGGTCGGCTTCGCGCAGACCGAGTCGAACAACCCGTGGCGCATTGCGCAGACGGAGAGCATGAAGGCTGAAGCCGCCAAGCTTGGACATCAGCTCGTCTACACCGATGCGGCCGGCTCCGCCGCCAAGCAGGTGGCCGACGTCAACTCGATGATTGCTCAGGGGGTTGATCTGATCTTCCTTGCCCCCCGTGAGGAGAAGCCCCTGATCCCGGCTGTCATGGCCGCCAAGCGCGCCGGCATTCCGGTCATTCTGCTTGATCGCAATGTGGATCAGAGCCTTGCGAAGGCAGGCCGTGACTATGTGACCTTCATCGGCTCGGACTTCGTGGACGAAGGCAAGCGCGCGGCTGAGGCGTTGACCAAGGCGATGAACGGCAATGCCAAGATCATCCAGCTTGAAGGTACCACGGGCTCCTCCCCGGCCAATGACCGCCGCAAGGGCTTTGAGGACTACATCAAGGCGCATTCGGGCATGAAGGTTGTCGCGTCACAGTCCGGTGACTTCGCCCGTGACAAGGGCCGCCAAGTGGCGGAGACCCTGCTACAGGCACATCCGGACGCGACAGCCATCTACGCGCACAATGACGAAATGGCCATCGGGGCCATTGCGGCCCTTGAAGCGGCTGGCAAGAAACCGGGCAAGGACGTGATTGTCGTATCCATTGATGGCACCCGCGACGCATTGCAGGCCATCATCGACAGCAAGATGCTTGCCACCGTGGAGTGTAATCCGAAGTTTGGTCCGAAAGCCTTCGAGACCTTGGCCCGCTACGCCAAGGGCGAGCAGATCGAGCCATGGGTGGTGAACACTGATCGGTTCTTCGACAAATCGAACGCGACCCAGCTCATCGCGGACGCCTACTGAACCCCAAAGGCGCTGCTCATAACATCGGGCAGCGCCTTTCTCGTATGGCTGAACCTGGGGACGGAGCTTCCATGGCGCCGCTTCTTACCATGCACGGCATCGACAAGCGCTTCGCCGGCATTCCGGCCCTGCGCTCGGCCGATCTCGTGGTGGAGAGGGGCGAAGTTCATGCGCTGATCGGCCAGAACGGCGCCGGCAAGTCCACCATCATCAAGATCCTGACCGGTTACTACAGGAAGGATGCCGGCGAGATCCTTTTCGATGGCAGGCCGGTGGAGTTCTCCTCACCGCAGGAAGCGCAGCGGGCCGGCATCAGCACGATCTATCAGGAGATCAATCTGGTGCCATATCGGTCCGTGACGGAGAACATCTGTCTCGGCCGCGAGAAGCGCCGGTTCGGTCTCCTTAATTGGTCGGCCATGCACGCGGAGGCCCGGGCTCTACTAGCCCGGTTCAAGATCGACATCGACGTGCGCCGCCCGCTCATGGCTTATCCGACTGCCATTCAGCAGATGGTCGCCATCGCCCGCGCCATCGGTTTCGAAGCCAAGCTCGTCATCATGGACGAGCCAACCTCCTCTCTCGACGAACGGGAGGTCGAGGTGCTGTTCAACGTGATCCGTCAGCTCAGGCAGGCAGACGTCTCGGTGATTTTCGTGAGCCATAAGCTCGACGAACTCTATGCCGTCTGTGACCGCGTCACCATCATGCGAGACGGACGCACCGTACAAGTCGCACCGATGAACCAGCTGTCGCGGATCGACCTTGTCACCTCCATGCTCGGGCGCGAGCTGTCGCAGGTTCTACACGAGGGGCATGACACGACCGATACGGCAAGCGAGACGCCTGGGTCCGTGCTGGAGGTCCGGAATCTTGCCATCGGCCGCAAGGTCAGCGATGTCAGCTTCGATGTCCGGCCGGGTGAAATCGTCGGACTCGCGGGACTTCTGGGAGCGGGCCGGACTGAATCCGTGAGGGCTGTCTTCGGAGTCGACAAGCCGAATGCCGGTACGGTCAGCTTCGGCGGGCGTGAGAATGCCATCGTCGCACCGTCGGATGCAATCCGGGCCGGCATGGGCTTCTGCTCGGAGGATCGCAAGCTCGAGGGCATCATTCCAGACATGTCCGTGCGCGAGAACCTGACGCTTGCCCTCATGCCGCAACTGGCCCGGCGCGGTATCGTGGACGAGGCGCGCAGCCGGGCGATCGTCGATCGCTTCATCAAGCGCCTCGGCATCCGCTGCACCGGCCCGGAACAGCGCATCCGCGAACTCTCGGGCGGCAATCAGCAGAAGGTGCTGCTGGCCCGCTGGCTCTGCATGAACCCCAAGCTCCTAATCTTAGACGAGCCGACCCGCGGCATCGATGTGGGCGCCAAGGCCGAGATCCTCAGCCTGATCAGGGAGCTCGCGGGCCAAGGCCTTGGCGTCCTGATGATTTCCTCCGAATTGGAGGAAGTCGTGGAGGCAGCCAGCCGCATTTTCGTCCTACGCGACGGCCGCACCGTGGCCGAATTACACGGCGACGAGGTGAACGAGCAGAGTGTGATGTCCGCCATGGCCCATGGGCATGAGAGCGACCGGGAGGTAGCCCATGGCTGATACGGCAACCACCCTGCCACCGGCGCACAGGGCGCCTCGCTTCGATGTCAGAACCATTCTGACGCGCTATGGCGCCTGGATTGCGCTCGTCCTCCTGATTTTGGTCAATCTCGCCATTACGCCGAACTTCGCCACGTGGCAGACGCTCAACGTCAATCTCACCCAGGTCTGCGCCATTGTGATCGTCGGAGTCGGGATGACCCTCGTCATCGCCACGGGAGGCATCGATCTCTCGGTCGGCGCTCTCATGGCGATTGCAGGCGCGCTCGCACCACTGATCTTTCTCGGCAAGCTCTTTCCCCTGCCCCACCCGGCCATCGGCATTGCGCTGGCCTTCATCCTTCCGGTTCTGGCCGCGGCGGCACTCGGATGGTTCAATGGCTGGCTTGTGACACGCCTGCGCATCCAGCCTATCATCGCCACCCTCGTCCTTTTCATCGCCGGGCGCGGCATCGCCCAGGTCTTTACCAACGGCAACCTGCAGGTGTTCAACCTGCCCAGTTTCCAGTTCATCGGCCTTGGGCGCGTCTTCGGCATCCCGTTTCAAGCCATCCTGATGATTTTTATCGTGGCGACGGCTGCCTGGATGCTCAGGCGCACCGTTTTCGGCAGGCAGATCCTTGCCATCGGGGGCAATGAGAAGGCCGCCCGGTTGTCCGGCATTCCCGTGGCGTCCGTGAAGAAGCGAGTCTACCTCATCAGCGGCTTTCTCTCCGGCATCGCAGGCCTCATCGTGATCGCCCGCAACTCCGCCGCTGACGCCAACCTCGTGGGCCTTGGCATGGAGCTTGACGCCATCGCAGCAGTGGCCGTGGGTGGAACGCTCCTCACCGGCGGCCGGGCCACAATCATCGGCACCCTGGTCGGAGCACTGATCATCCAGCTCGTCCGCTACACGCTTCTGGCCAACGGCGTCCCCGATGCGGCTGCCCTCGTGGCGAAAGCCGCCATCATCGTGCTGGCCGTCTGGCTGCAGCGGCAGAGCTATCGCTGAGGTCGCCGATGAACACAACCTCCCTCAAGCTGTTCCAGGGGATC
This sequence comes from Microvirga lupini, assembly GCF_014191055.1. Classification (GTDB taxonomy): domain Bacteria; phylum Pseudomonadota; class Alphaproteobacteria; order Rhizobiales; family Beijerinckiaceae; genus Microvirga; species Microvirga lupini_A. The sequence goes on along the minus strand of NZ_JACHWB010000003.1, from coordinate 445,644 downwards.
GGACGTTACGGTGTGCTCCTCGCCCTCGTCGCCCTGATCCTGTTCGGCTGGCTGCGCTACGAGAATTTCCTCGGCGCCTTCAACGTTCTCACGGTGCTGCGCTACAACAGCATGTTCGCCCTGGTCGCGCTTGGTATGTGCTTCGTTATCATCACCGGCGGCATTGATCTCTCTGTCGGTTCGACCGCGGCTCTCGGCAGCGTCGTTGCCGCCTTGCTCTCTCCTTACGGCGTCATGCCTGGTCTGCTCGGCGGCTTGGGAGCCGGGCTGGCGATAGGCGCCTGCAATGCTTTCATCATCACACGCCTCAATATCCTTCCGTTTATCGCTACCCTCGCAACCATGTTGGCGGCGAGCGGATGCGCTCTGCTGCTAGCCGACAACCAGTCGGTCTCGGTTTCCTACGAGACCGGCTTTGTTGAGCTTGGCCAAGGCGATTTCCTCGGCTTTCCCATTCCAGCCTGGATCGCGCTCATCGCATATCTTCTCGGCTCTCTCATTCTCAATTTCACTTCGTTCGGGCGCACCGTACTGGCGATCGGCGGCAATGAGGACGCAGCTCGCCTTATGGGTCTGCCGGCCCAACGCGTGAAAGCGCTTGTATACCTGGCCAGCGGCGGCCTTGCTGGCCTCGCAGGTGTGATCCTCGCAGCGCAGTTCGGTGCGGGCCAACCGATCGAGGGTGTGGGCTGGGAGCTTTTCGCGATCGCGGCCGTCGTGGTCGGCGGCACCCTGCTAACCGGAGGCGTCGGCTCCGTCGGATCGACGCTTGCCGGTGTGCTTCTCCTCGGCCTGATCTTCAACATCCTGAACTTCGAGAACGGTCTCGGCTGGATCAGCCTCTCGGCCTATTGGCAATCGGTCATTCGCGGCGCGTTCCTGCTGCTCGTCGTGGCCATCCAGGCCCGGCTGAGCATGCGCACGGAAGAGGCCGCCTGAGTACCGGCCGCAAATTCGACAGTTAATATAGCGAAGGACAACCATGCCTCGGATCACCTCCATCGAACCCGGCTTTTACCGCATCCCTTTGCCGGCTGTCCTGACCGACTCCATGCATGGCGAGATGCGCGCCTTCGAGCTCAATACGGTCCGTATCCGCGATTCGGACGGCGCTGAGGGTGTCGGCTACACGTTCACGGTCGGGCGCAATGGCGCTGCCATCGACACGATCCTCGCCCGCGAGCTGCCCGAGATCATGGACGGCGAGGAGGCTGACGAGATCGAGCGTCTCTGGCACAAGGCCTGGTGGGCGCTCCATTACGGCGGTCGCGGCGGCCCGACTGTCCTGGCGCTCTCGGCCTTCGACATGGCGCTCTGGGACCTCAAGGCGAAACGCGCCAATCTCCCGCTCTGGAAAGCGCTCGGCGGCTTTGATCCCAAAGTGCCATGCTATGCCGGGGGCATCGATCTCGACCTGCCTCTCGACAAGCTCCTGCGCCAGACGGACGATAATCTCGGAAAAGGTTTCCGGGCCATCAAGATGAAGGTCGGCCGCACCAACCTCTTCGAGGATGTGGAGCGGGTGAAGGCCATGCGCGAGCATCTCGGAGCCGGTTTCCCGCTGATGGTCGACGCCAACATGAAATGGAGCGTCGATGGCGCCATCCGTGCTGCGCGCGCCCTTCAGCCCTTCGATCTCACATGGCTCGAAGAGCCGACCATTCCCGACGACCCCGCAGGCCATGCCCGTATCGTACGAGAGGGCGGGCTGCCGATCGCAGCCGGTGAGAATCTCCGAACGCTCTGGGAGTTCAAGCTCTACGTGGCGGGTGGAGCGGTGACCTATCCGGAGCCGGACGTCACCAATTGCGGCGGCGTCACGCCCTTCATGAAGATCGCCCATCTGGCCGAAGCCTTCAACCTTCCGGTCACCAGCCATGGCGCCCATGACGTGACCGTGCACCTCCTCGCCGCCTGCCCGAACAGATCCTATCTCGAAGCCCATGGCTTTGGACTCGAACGCTACATCGCCGAGCCTCTGCAGATTCAGGACGGCTTCGCCCTGGCCCCGGATCGTCCCGGCCACGGCATCAAATTCGACTGGAAAGGTCTGGAGAAGATCAGAGCTTGAGGGATTTGGCGTCATTCGGCCGAATGTGAAGCAGGATGCAGCAATGAAAGAGCGTTTCGACTACATCGTCGTGGGTGGCGGGTCTTCCGGCTCCGTGGCCGCTGCGCGCCTCGTCAATGAAGGCAGACGTGTGCTGTTGCTTGAGGGCGGCTATTCCCATCGCCACCCGCTGCTGGATATGCCTCCCGGCATCTTCAAGATGATCAACGGCAGCAAGTACATGCGTTATCACCACACGGTGCCGCAGGAGCATCTGGATGGGCGCGTGCACGACATCCCGCAGGCCAATGTCCTGGGTGGGGGATCGTCGGTCAACGCTCAGGTCTATATGCGCGGACGCCCATCCGATTACGACGAATGGCACGAGATGCTGCACGGAGAGAACGATTATCCCGGCTGGGGCTGGGCCGACGTTCTGCCTCACTTCCGTACCATGGAGGGCAACAACAGGTTCTACAATGAGCTACATGGGGCCGACGGGCCATTGCTGGTATCGGACCCTGGACACATCAACGATATGTCCCGCTGGTTCGTGCAGGCCGTTCAAGCCCTGGGCGAGCCCTTCAACCCCGACTTCAACGGACCTAAGCAGCGCGGCGTCGGCTTCTATCAGTTCATGAACCGCCGCGGCCGGCGCAGCAGCGCGGCCTACGCCTTCCTGGCACCGCTCGCGGAGAACCCGAACCTCGTGATCCGCCTGCAGTCGCGAGTGCGCAGGATCGAGATCCAGAACGGCCGTGCTGTCGGCGTCACCTATCGCGATGCCAGGGGCATAGACCACCAAGTATACGCAGACGGCGAGGTGATCATGGCATCCGGTGCCCTCGTCACGCCACAGCTCCTCATGCTCTCTGGCATCGGCCCAGCCGACCAGCTGCGGGAGCACGGCATTCCCTGCGTGGCGGATTTGCCCGGCACCGGGGAAAATCTCATCGACCACCCGGAGGTGCCGTTGATCGCGAAGGCGAACGGGCCCTATGGCTATTACAAGCAGGGGGTCGGTTGGCGGATGCTGCTCAACGGCATCCACTTCCGGCTGTTCGGCTCCGGCCCGATCCTCTCGGCCGGCGTCGAGGCCGGCGCCTTCGTGAACCCGGCCGATCCCGAGTCCGAGCCAACAATCCAGGCTTTCTGCGTCCCTATCGTCTATCTGGACCGTGATACACTCGACCTTGTCGAGGACACGTATGGGTTAACGATCACGACCGTCGTGGTGAAGCCCAAATCCCGTGGCTATGTTCGCCTGCGCTCCGCCAATCCGGACGATATGCCGCTCGTTTCACCCAACCTGCTGAGTCATCCCGACGACGCTCGCGCGATGATCGACGGTCAACGGTTCTTTATCCGAGCATTCCAGGCCACTCCCCTGGCTGAGCGGATCGAGCGCATCTCAATTCCTGATCCGAACGATCTCAGCGACGAAGCGATCATGAAGCATTGCCGTCGCTTCGTGAAAACGAACTATCACCCGAGCGGAACCTGCCGGATGGGCACATCAAGCGATCACATGGCTGTCCTCGATTCCAGGCTGCGCGTCCGAGGAATCGAGAACCTGCGGGTCTGCGACCTCTCGGCGATGCCTAACATCAATGCGGGCAACACGAATGCGCCCGCAATGATGCTCGGAAGCCGTTGCGCAGAACTCATTACCGGCCGACCGACCACCAGCACCTCTCAATTCGGCCATCGCCTGTCTGAGCAGGGCGATATGAGCGTCGCAACGATAACCTAAGCCTTACGCGCAGGCCGGCAGGATGAGCGCAGGAGCGCCCTGCCAGAGAATGACGACGAGCGACAAGCCGTTGATGAGAAGGCCGGCCTGAACCATGAAAGCTGTTGCGGCGGAAGCCCCCTGCTCTTCCACCTGCCTGTGGGCACGAAGCAAGACCATGAGCATCAACGCAGTAGGCGCGAGCGCCAGTAGCGTGGTTGCCAAAATGACGGCCGGTACGGCGCCGATACCGAATAGGCTCGCATCAGCCCATCCCCGTCCGCAGAGGGTCGATGTGATGCCGTAGATGACGGTGAACTGCACCGCCCAGGCGATCATGCCGCTGAGCATGCCGATCACCTGCAGGGTCCGCGTTCCGCTCATCAGACGCCTCCGGTCAGGCGCGGGAAGCCATGGACCACCATCAAGCCGACCAGTCCCTGCCCGACCGTGTAGTACCAAAACAGCATGGTATTATCGAAGGTCGTTCGACGCACGCTGTCGAGCTTACCGGTCAGCCCGCGGGCAATGGTGTAGGGTCCCATAACGAGGGTCGTCAGAACGAAGAAGATCTGCAGAGACAGGATTGCATAGACGGCCGCCCCATAGGCATGGGCGGACGGGCTCAAGCCCGTGTGCCATTGCGCCCAAAGATCGACCGTGGATGCGCCAGCGAGCAGAAGCAGCGCAGTGCCGATCAGGATCGGCACCGAGCGCGGGCTCCGGCGATCGTCCCCCTTCAGCAACCGGCTGGCGCTCGCAATGAGGATTGCGCTGCCGATGTAAAGAAAACCAGAGAGCGACGGCCATATCCATTGTGGGATTTCGACTTCTCGGGGCGGCCATGCTCCCGGATTCACGAGCCACAGGAAGAGGTAGGAGAAGATCAGGCAGGTGAAGATCATGCCGCACACCACCATGAGGACGATCATCGCCCACCACGAGTGGTTCATCGGTCCCGTGACGTAGACCGGAACGACGATGCCGCCGCCGATATCCGCCGGGGGGCGCACCGGCCCGGGATCGGTCTCCCAGAGCCACCAGATCACGCAGGCTACGGCGAGCACGCCACAAATCACCGAGGTGAAGATGAATTTCACAGTCAGCAGCAGGAAGAAGGCTGCCGTGAACACCGCAGCGAGAACCGGCTGCCACCCAGGTCCTGGAACCTGCAGGATGTACTGAGGCCGCGCATCGAAGGGGCTCGTGACCAGCGCCTCCCGCCCGCCCGTTGCGGTCCCGGGCAGGTAATAGCGTCCGTCCTTTACGTCTTTCGAGAGATTGGGTTGATCCCATAGGGGATCACGACTGACGACCGAGGGGATGCTGCGCGTGTTGTAGTTGCCGTTCGGCAGCCACTCGAGCGTGCTGGCGTTCCAGACATTTCCGGCATTGTCCTCCCCCGCAAAGCGGAAGTTGCGGGCCATGTCGAACAGGAAGAGCGCGACGCCAGCTGCCAGCATAAAGGCGCCGATGGTGGAGACGAGGTTCAACTCATCCCAGCCCATGCCCACAGGGTAGGTATAAACCCGCCGGGGCATGCCGATGAGCCCCGTAATGTGCATGGGCAGGAAGGTCACGTTCATGCCGAGGAACATGAGGCCGAACACCCAGCGCCCGACACGCTCTGAAAGGGGCCGTTTGCTCGCCACCGGAACCCAATAGTAGATGGCAGCGAAGAGCGGGAACACCATGCCGCCGATGAGCACATAGTGCAGATGCGCCACGACGAAGTAGCTGTCGTGGGCCTGCCAGTCGAAGGGCGCCATGGCGACCATCACGCCTGTGAGGCCGCCGAGAGTAAAGATGAACAGGAAGCCGATGACGAACAGCGACGGCGTCGTCAGCTTCATGCGCCCGGACGCGATGGTGGCGATCCAGGCAAAGACCTGAATGCCGCTCGGCACAGCGACCGCCGTGCTGGCGGCCGAGAAGAAGCCGAGGGACATCTTCGGCAGGCCCGTGGCGAACATGTGATGGACCCACAGGCCAAAGGAGAGAAAGCCCGTGGCGATGAGGGCAAGAACCACGAGGCGGTAGCCCACGAGCGGCGTCTGCGCCATGGCGGGCACGATCATCGACACCATGCCGGTCGCCGGCAGGAAGATGATGTAGACCTCCGGGTGGCCGAAGAACCAGAACAGGTGCTGCCACAGCAGCGGGTCGCCGCCCCTCTCGGCGATGAAGAACGGCCAATCGAAGGCGCGCTCCATCTCGAGCAGCAAGGTACCGAGGATGATCGCCGGGAAGCCGATGACGATCATGACGGCGAAGACCAGCATGGCCCAGGAATAGACCGGCAGCTTGTCGAGGCTCATGCCGACCGCGCGGGTCTTCATGACGCCGACAATGATCTCGATGGCGCCCGCGATGGCCGATATCTCAATGAAGCCGATGCCGAGGAGCCACCAGTCGGCATTCTCGGCAGGCGAGTACTTGGTGCTGGTGAGCGGCGGATACATGAACCAGCCGCCATCCGGCGACAGACCGAAGAAGATGGTGCCGAAGAACACGAGTCCGCCGACGAAGTAGGCCCAGAAGGCATAGGCCGACAGGCGCGGGAACGGCAGGTCCCGGGCGGCCTGCATGTTTGGCAGGAGATAGACGCTCGCCGCCTCCACGGCCGGCACGGCGAAGAGGAACATCATCACCGTGCCGTGCATGGTGAAAAGCTGGTTGTACAGACTATGGCTGACGAGATCGTTTTCCGGCACCGCCAGCTGAGTGCGCATGATCAGCGAGAGGATTCCCGCCAGGATGAAGAACAAAAAGGCCGTGCCCACATACCACAGGCCCACATAGGTGTTGTTGACCGCCGTGATGAAGCTCAAGCCCCGCGGAGCCTCCCAGGCTTTCTTCAAAGCCTCGAACTCGCCCTCCGGCCGCGGCAGCGGGTTGGGGAGTTCGCTCTCCCGGCGCTCGAAGGATTTCGGGAGCTCGGGTGCGTTCATTTCAAGCTCTCCAGATATCCGGCCATCGCGCGCAGATCCTCGCCGGTGAGCGAACCGTAGGAGGGCATCTTCGCGCCCGGCTTGATGTGCTGCACGTTGGCGATCCAGCCCGCCAGCGTGCCGACGTTGTTCGGGAACTGGCCGGCCCCGATAGTGCGTCGGCTGCCCACATGGGTGAGATCAGGTCCGAACTGTCCGTTGGCTTCTGTGCCCCGCACCACATGGCAGGAGCCGCAGCCGCCGCTGCGGAACAGGTCGCGGCCTCTCGCCAGGAACGGGATCGCCGGTTCCTGGGCCGGCTGCGCCTGTGTCTTTCGCCACGCGTCGAACGCTGCGGGCTCCAGGACCATCACGTCGAAGGCCATGCGCGCATGCTGGGCGCCGCAGAACTCGGCACAGATCCCGCGATAGACACCAGGCCGTTCCGCCGTGAAGTTGAAGCGGTTGAGCCGCCCCGGGATCATGTCGATCTTGCCGCCGAGATTTGGGATCCAGAAGCTGTGGATCACATCCGCCGCCGTCACCGACACGGTGATCGGCCTGCCGACGGGAACGACGATCTCGTTAGCGGTCGAGAACTCGTCCTGCCCACCCTCGGCCGGGTAGCGAACCCGCCACCAGTACTGCTCGCCGATCACTTCGATCTGCAGCGCGCCGGGCCGCGGCACATCTGTGTTCCGCATCACGACGAGGCCGTAAGGAAGCAGCAGGGAGAGAGTCACGATGGGAAAGGCAAGGCCGCCATAAACGATGGTCCTGCGGGTTCCAAGCCATGCGCGGCGCTCCGGCGGGGCAAAGACGACATAGAGCAGAAGGGCCGTCACGAAGATGAAGATGAGAGTGGCTCCCACCGTCATGACAATGGTGAGCCAGTAAAGGTCCCACGCATCGCCCCCGGCCGGATCGAGGGCCGACTGCACGCCGCTGCAACCTGCAATAGGACATGCCAACAGAAGCCGTCTCCCGCACCTCAGGACGGATTCAAACCGCCCTCGGAGGCGCGTCAGGGTCGTTTCAAAGTCCATCCGCCCTAGATCGTTTCTGCATGCATTAAACGGAAAAGCTTGGCCGTGAGACTTGGTTCCCGAAAGGCGTTCTCGAACAGGTTCCTTAAGACCGAACTAGGTCTCACGGCCGGATTGGCCACCATCCTGTTCGACGTCCCTGCACTTGCCCATGGTTCAGCCCCCCACGACGGGAGCGATCTCTGGCATGCATGGCATGCGGATCCGCTGGTTTCGGTCCCGTTGCTCGCATCGTGCCTGCTCTTCATCCGGGGCGTCCAGCGTCTACGGCACGACTTGGGGCGGTTCCGCCTCGGTTTTGGGTTACGGCAGATCGCCTGTTTCGCCTTGGGAGCGGCCCTGCTCGTCATCGCGCTGCTCTCGCCGCTGGAGGCGCTGTCCTCCACCCTCCTCTCGGCTCACATGGTGCAGCACATCCTGCTGATAGCAGTTGCACCGCCGCTTCTCGTCCTCGGCAAGCCCGAGGTCGCGTGGCTCTGGGCGTTGCCGGCGCACTGGCGACGCGATGTGGCGCGATACAGCTCACTGCGATCTCTCCTCGGAATTCTTTCACCTTGCGCAAAGCCCATCCCGGCAGCCCTGATCCACATGGCGACCTTGTGGGTCTGGCACAGCCCGATGCTGTTCGATGCCGCAGTCGCCTCAGACACGCTGCACTGGCTGGAGCACGTTCTCTTCTTCGGAACGGCACTGCTGTTCTGGCGGGCCGTGATCAAGGCGCATTCCGGCCGTGAGGCCGCGGCAGCCTCCCTCATTGCCTGCTTCATCACCCTGCTTCAAAGCGGCCTCCTCAGCGCCCTCCTCAGCTTCGCCCGCGAGGCCCTGTATCATGCACCCGATACGATGGACTGGGGTTTGACGGCTCTGGAAGATCAGCAACTGGCAGGAGCTATCATGTCCCTTCCCATGTGCGCGCTCTATCTTGCGGCAGGGCTCATCATGGCGCTTCGGCTCCTGACCCCTGGGACGGAACGGACGCGACGCTCGCCTGTTGCCTCGACAGTACCGTGAAGCCGAGACGATGACCTACCGTCCTACCCTCCTGATACTGATACCTGTGATCCTGTCAGGACTTGCTGCCTGCAGCGACACGCAGGACCAATCCGCGCGCCTTGCAATCGCAGGCGGCGAGCCGGAGCAGGGACGTGCGCTCATCCAGGCCTATGGCTGCGGCACTTGTCACACGATTCAGGATGTCCGAGGCGCGCGGGGCAAGGTGGGACCGCACCTGGAGAACTATGGGCAGCAGCATCTCCTCGCCGGCTTCCTGCCGAACACGCCACAGAACCTGATTGCCTGGCTGATCGATCCTGTCGCCCTGAAACCCACCACCGGCATGCCTGCTCAAGGAGTGACCGAGGCGGAGGCCCGGCACATGGCCGCCTATCTCTATTCCCTGGGTCGCGACGGGATGCAGGTCTATCCGCCCGATCCGCCTCTGTCACTTCGTGATGAGGGTGAGGTCGCCGTGGACATTCCGAACCCTCCGGTCGTTCCCTCGGAGACCGATATTCGCACCCGCCGCATCGTCCCCAGCCCCGATGGACGGACGCCCAGGATCTAAGGCTCTTCCGCCGCCTCCTCGGCGTAGGTCGGGCGAACGCGCATGATCGCCCCATAAACACCAATCCAAAGTGCGGCCACCGTGAAGATCAACCCGAGAGCGAGCCAGGAGAGGCCGCCGCGTGGCTGCAGCACCCAGAGCATGTGCGTGGTATGATGGAGGAGCGCCAATGCGCTGCCGATCAGCATTGCCATGCGGCTCACACCGGACGGCACGAGGATGACGATGGCGGCAAGCATGAGCGCATAGGACGTCCCGAGGAGGGTCAGGTTTCCATCGCCCGAGCGTCCCAGATACCATGCAACCTCGTGCGGCAGGTTCGCGAGCCACACGATCAGGAACTGCGCAAACCATGTCCAGGCCGTCAGCAACAGCAGGGTCAGCAACGCCCGTTCAAGGCTTGCCATGCGCTTGGGAGACGCGGGCTCGGTCTTGAGGAGCGTGATCAGGATGGCACTCGCAAGGGCTGCAAGAACCTGACCCAGCCCGAACGCAAGACCGAACAGGCTCGACCACCAATGCGGCTCTCGCGACAGCACCCAATCATAGGCAGAGAACGTCATGACCGGCGTCAGCAGCGCGAGGCCGATGGCGCTGGCGCGGCGCAGATCGTGGGTATGCGTCAGCCAATAGGCCAATCCTGTGCAGATCAGAAGATAGGCGGCGCTCCGGATCATGAAGAACGCGGGGCTCAGGTAACTTGCCCGTGCAGAAGGAAGGTTGAGTGGATCATTGGCCCAAGGGAAAAGCTCACCGAGGCCAAAGGCCAGCACGAGGCCCAGGAGCAGAAGGAGAGGCAACGTCAAGGCTGCAGCTTCTGCCTCACTGCGCACCGGCGCAAGCCAGTGCTCATTCATGAGATGCCCGATCATCAGCACCACGAGACTGCCCATTGCAATCCCCGCGAGGGCCACGAAGACAATGTAGAGGGCCTCCATCGCGCTCATGGTTTCGCGCTCTCCTGCCCTACGCCTCCGCGCATCTGCAGTTCCTTGATGTAGTGGGCGATCGCCCAGCGGTCCTCAGGGAGCACGCGGTCAGCATAGGGGAACATTCGTCCCTTGCCCTGCGTGATCACCTGCACGACCTGCTCTGGCGTAAGTGCCCGCAGGCGCTCCTCATAATAGGAAGGTGGCGGAGAAAAGCCACGCGGGACAACAGGACCATCGCCATGGCCGCTCACACCATGGCAGGGCGTGCAGAAGGCCTTGAACCGCTCCTCGCCTCGAGCGAGCAGAACCGGCGTTGGCTCCGGTCCCGGGGGTGCGAGGGCAGCGGCCTGGGCAGACACTCCTCGCGGAATAGTCCCGGGAGGCACGGGCACGAAGCCCCGCTGCACGCTGCGCGTTGAAGCAACCGCGTCCCGCTCCTCCGTCCCGGTATCGCAGGCGGCCAGCAGGACAAAGCTCGTGATGGCTGCCGCTATTCGCATGCCGGAACCTCCCGAACGGCCAGGGGCGAGAGCGTCCCCAGAAAGTCACGGATGGCCTCGCTGTCGAATTTCGGATCGTCTTGCAGGATGCAGACGAAGAACCGGTCCTCCGACGCACGCTCGAAACCCGGCACCGCAAAGACCGGATGATTCAGACGCGGCAGCCGCAGGATTACGAGTAAACCGATGAGGGTTGCTGCACCCGCCCAGAGGATGGCAACGATCATTGAGGCAGGAATGAAAGCAGGCCAACTGTGGAGTGGCCGCCCGCCGACGTTCAACGGATAGTCGACCGCGTTCATCCAATATTGCGACCCGTATTGAATGACTGCCCCGACTAACCCGGCGACCGCCGCGATCCAGGGGATCACGCTTGTACGAACGCCGAGTTCCGTGGCGAGATCGGATAGAGGAAAAGGGCTGAAGGCGTCGAGCCGCGTATAACCCGCACGCTTCGCCGCCCTGACCGCCTCCATGAGCGCCTCGGGCGTCTTGAACTCCGCCATGATGCCATAGATTGGCTGCGTCATGAGGATTTCTCCTCGTGCTCGTCGTGGCGGGTCTCGAACATGGAGACCACGGGCAGGATACGAACGAAGAGCAGCAGAAGGGCTGCGAACAGCCCGATGGTTCCCAGGAAGAGACCCGTTTCCGGCAATGTCGGGCTGTAGTTGCGCTCGATGGACGGCAGATACTCGGTCTGAAGGCCGCCAACGATGATGGAGAAGCGATCAAACCAGATGCCGATGCCGATGGAGGCACCGACGAAGACCCCGCCCAAGGTGCTCAGGCGGGCGCTCCTGAGCCAGAACAACTGCGGGATCACGACGGAATAGACGATCGCGGTCCAATAGAGCCCGGCATATTCGCCGGTCATGCGGGTGAAGGTCGCCTCCTGCGTCAAGCCCCCCGACAGGAGGGCCGCGGCGATCTCGTCGATGTAGAGATAGCCGGCAACCAGGGCACTTGCGAGAACCAGCTTGCCCAGAAGGTCGATGTCTCCCTCGTCGATGTAGCGTCCAAGCCGTAGACCCCAGCGCAGAAGCACCGCGACGAGGAGCACGATGGAGAGGCCCTGCGCCAATCCCGTGACCACGAAATGGAGTGGTTGGCGGGTCTCGTGCCAGTCGGGCACCAGGGTCACGGCGAACTCGAATGCGACCGTGCTCTGCATGATGAGGATCAGCGGCATCACCAGGATAGCGACGAGGCGATAGGCCCGTTGATGATAGGCCCAATGGCGCACGGAGCCGCGCCAGCCAAGGGCGAAGACACCATAAATGCCCTGCACCATCGGGCGTCTGGCGCGATCCCGCAGCGTCGCCAGATCGGGGATCAGACCCACGTACCACAACAGGCTCGTGACGATGACATGGGTGCTGATGGCCCAGAAATCCCAGGTCAGGGTGCTACGGAACTGCGGCCAGACCTGGAATGTCGCCGGGTAGGGAAACGTCCAGTAGAAAAGCCAGGGCCGCCCGAGATGAAAGATCGGGAAGATCCCGGCGCAGATGACGGCAAAGAGAGCAATGCCTTCCGCAAAGCGATTGACGGCCGTGCGCAGATCGTGCCGGCGCAGGACCAGGATGGCGGCAAAGAGGCTCGCACCGTTGGCGATGCCGATCCACCAGGCATAGTTGATGAGATCGAAACCCCAGACATAGGGGATGTTCACGCCCCAGACGCCCACACCGATGATCGAGACGGAGATCAGCGTATAGCCCAGAAGCCCGACGAGCCCGCCGGCGGTCAGGAGCGAAAGCCACCACGCCCAGCCGAAATGCGGGGAGAGTGGGACATCGGCCACTTGGCTCGTCACAGCTTTGGCGTCGCCGCTCATGGGCCTACCCGTTTTCCTTGCTCTCGATACGAGCGAGATAAGTGGTGCGAGGCTTCGTGTTCAGCGCTCCCAGCAGCGCGTAATTGCGTGGGCTCCCCTTAAGACGGCTGACAGTGCTGTCGGGATCGTTGATATCGCCGAACACGATGGCTTGCGTCGGACAGGCCTGCTGGCAGGCGGTCATCACCTCGCCGTCGGCCAGGCGCCGATCCTCGACGCGGGCATTCGCGCGGGCAGTCCCGATCCGCTGGACGCAGAAGGTGCACTTTTCCATCACCCCGCGATCGCGGACAGTCACCTGCGGGTTCATGGCCTCGATCGGGGCCGACACGTCAGTGCCCTGGTAATCGACGAAGTTGAAGCGGCGCACCTTATAGGGACAATTGTTCGAGCAGGTCCGCGTGCCGACGCAGCGGTTATAGACCATGTCGTTGAGGCCCTCGGATGAATGCACCGTCGCGTTGACGGGGCAGACGACTTCGCAGGGCGCCTTCTCGCAATGCATGCAGGGAACCGGCTGGAAATAGGTCTTGGGCGCCACCGGATCGCCCGCATAATAGCGGTCGACGCGAAGCCAGTGCATCTCGCGCCCCTTCGCGACTTCTTCGGGGCCGACAACGGCAATGTTGTTCTCGGCCTGGCAGGCGATCACGCAGGCATTGCATCCGATGCAGGCGTCGAGATCGATGGCCATGCCCCAGGCATGGTCCTTGTAGGGCCATTCCGGGTAAATCGACGGATGCACGGGCTCAGGAGGCATAGCTTCCCCAGGCGCCACCACGCGCACGATGTCCCGCCCCTGCAACGAATGGTGCTGCTGCGTTGAGATGACGGGGATCTTCTCACCGACCCGCCGGATCTCACCGGGCGCTACCCATCGGGCATCGGAGGAGCGAACGGCATAGGCATCGAAGCCGATGCCGTTGCCGATCCTACCGGCCGTTTGCCGGCCATAGCCGAGCGTCAGCGTCACGGCGCCGGGCGCATGGCCGGGCAGAAGCCATACGGGTGCCCGCACGATGCGGCCGTTGAGGGACAGGTCAATGGCGTCACCCGAAGAAAGCCCGAAGATCTCCGCAGTTTCCGGTGCGATCAGAGCCGCATTGCCCCAGACCTGCTTGGTGAGAGGCTTTGGCAGTTCCTGCAGCCAACCGTTATTCGCATACGACCCATCCCAGATGGACGGATCGGGCGCGAACAGGACATCGATCCCTGCGGATGAGGCTGGCACGGCAGGTTCCAGTCTCCAGTCCGGCTGGACGATAATATTGACGGCAGGCGCTGCGGAACCTTCGACCACGCCGTCTTCCAGGGATCGTGCCCAGCGCTCCTCGAACGCGTCCCCCCAGGCTTCGCGCCATGCCGCCTGGACCAAGCCGCGTCCATCGGTGTTCTGGCCTGCCATGAGGCCGAGGAATTCCTCCACGCTCAAGCCCGGTTTGAGCCGCATCGTCGTCGGCTGGCGCAGACCGACTGTGCCGTCGAAGGCGCGCAGGTCGCCCCAGCTTTCGAGCGGGTGGCTCTCGGGGATGTGCCAATGGCAGGCGGCAGCCGTTTCGTCCCGGTGCTGGCCCAGATGAACGGACAGCGGCACGCGCCGGACGAGCGCGTCGAGATCGATGTCGGCCGGCGCGGTGTAGACGGGATTGCCGCCGAGGATGACGAGGCGCGAGATCTGTCCAGCCTCTATGGCTTCCGCCAGATCGGCGAGTGTCCGGACCTCGCTGGGATGAGCCTGCAGGGGCTCGATAGCGCGGATCGTCGTGCCAAAGGCGCCGAGACGGGCATTGATGGCCAGTGCCAGCGCATGAACGCGCGCGGGCTGCTCGCGACCTGCCACGACGAGGCTGCGAGTTCCGGCGCGGCGCAGGGCATCGGCCAAGCGAGGGATGGCAGGGTGTGAGCCGGATGGCGCAGTTCCATGATCGAGAGCCGCAGCGAGCGCCTCGGCGAAGGCATCGAAATCCCTTGGGCGGAGTGGAACTCGCTCATCCGCACGCGCGCCAAGGAGACTAGGACGTGTCTCGACAGCGAAGAGTTGGGGAAGCCCCCGGCCCAGGACCCGCCGTCTCGCTTGGTAATCGGCCGCGTAGCGGATATGTCCCGGCTCCTCGGCAAAGAGATCGCCTCCCAGAGTGACGATGGAATCGGCCTGAGTCAGATCGTAGACCAACTCCACGTCGCGTCCGAAAACGGCCATGGCGGCAGCCTGACGATTGCCGTCGTCAATAGGGGTGAACACATGCCATTGCGCATGTGGGAATAGCTGACGGGCCTGTCCCACCAACCGATGCAGGGTCGGCGAGGTGGTCGGCGGCATCAGGATGTGCAGGCCCCTGCCCTCGTCGACCACGAGTTCGTTGCGCACAGGACGAATGAAGTTCGTGAGATCCTCCCAAGACCTCGGCACGCCGTCCTGGAGCGGAGCGTCCGACCGATCAGGGTCGTAGAGCGAGAGGATCTCAGCCTGGGCGAACACGTCTGTCGCACCGAGGCTCGCGGGATGAAGCCGATTGCCCTCGATCTTGATCGGCCGCCCTTCCTGCGCCTTGACGAGCACGCCCCTGCCATATCCGTTCAGCGGCAGGGAAGTGGCAATCGTTACCGGTACGCCCGGCACATAGCCCGGCATGTTGTGGCTCTGCGACAGGAGCGGTGCCTTTGTTCCGACATCGCTGCCGTTGCAGGCCGCCAAGCCTCCCAAGGCTAGGGAAGCGCTCATCAGCCTCAATAGGGTGCGGCGATCAATCTGCGAGGTCTCCATGATGTCGGGAAACTCGGCCTCGATGTGCCGGCGCACCTCCGGCACGTCCGCGAGTTCTTCAAGGCTGCGCCAGAGACGCGATCCCTCTTCCGTCGCGAGGCGGGACCTCAGGGCTGCGAGATCGATTGTCGTTCCCTCACCCATCGGACCTACCGGTGACACGTGTTGCAGCTTGTGAGCCGCCGGGAGGCTTCCCGGTAGAACTCGCGGATATCGTCTGGCAGTTCGTCGCCATGGGGCTCGTACCCCATGGCGAACACCGCCTCGCGCGGGCGAAGGTTCGGCACCGGGTCGCGATGGCAGTCCAGGCACCACCCCATGGAGAGGGTCTGGGTTTTCACCGTCTTCGGCATCCGGTCCACACGGCCGTGACAGATTTCACAGGCGACGCCCTTCGTCACATGGGCCGCGTGATGGAAATAGACGTAGTCCGGCAGGCGGTGAACGGATGTCCACTGGATCGGCTGGCCAAGCGTGAAGCTCGTACGAACAGGTTCGAGAACGCTCGCCCCCACCCAGACCTGCGAATGGCAGGACATGCAGGTCTGGGCCGAGGGCATGCCCGCATCGGCAGCGCGCTCCACGGTCGAATGGCAGTAGCGGCAATCGATGTCGAGTTGACCCGCATGAAGGTCGTGCCGGAACGGGACCGGCTGAGGGGCGGGCTTGCCGACGTTCCAGGTGCTGTCCGCGCGGGCCCACAGATAGGCGGTCACGCCCGCTCCCACGAGTCCAAGCCCCGTAAGCACGATGACCACCCGGAACAAGGTGGTTGCCGCCGGTGTGAAAAGCTGCGCCATCGCCCGTGTCGCGCACCCTTCATTGTGTCAGGCTCCGCGCCCGAGGAGAAGCTTCGCTGTTGGACAATCGGTTCGGCGCCGGATCGTTCCCTGGAGGGGACAGTCGCTCTTCGCCTAGGATCCGAGGTGCTGAACACGCTCGGGATGGGTGAAGACCTCGAAGGATTCCTCGCGCGCCACGGCCACCAGGGTGATCCCACAGCCCTCCGCAACCCTGACGGCCAGAGCCGTGGGAGCGGAAATCGCCGCGATGATCGGGGCGCCCATGCGGGCCGCCTTCTGCACCATCTCCACCGACACGCGGCTCGTGAGGAGCACCATGCTGGCAGAACAAGGCTCGTCGGCTCTTGCGAGGGCTCCGGCCAGCTTGTCGAGGGCATTGTGCCGCCCGATATCCTCCCGGATGGCAATCAGACCCTGCTCAGGGCGCCAGAGGGCGGCTGCGTGGATAGCTCTTGCTTCTCTGTTGAGCCTTTGTGCCTCGGAAAGATCAGCCATGGCAGCGGCAATCGCCTTTGGCGGCAGTTGGAGAGTGCCGGCGACCTTCGATGCTGGCCGCACCGCTTCTTCCAGGGATTCCACCCCACATAATCCGCAGCCCAAAGGCCCGGCCATAGCGCGCCGCCTGGACCGATAGGCTCCGCTGCAGGATTCCTGCAGCCACATCCTGATTTCGCAACCGAGCTCGTGTTCGATGACCTCCATGGAGGTCAGTTCACTCCGATCGGCGATGATCCCTTCCGACAGGCTGAAACCGAGGGCGAAATCCTCCAGGTCAGCAGGGCTCGCCATCATGACCGCATGTGTCGACCCATTATAGGTCAGCGCCACCGGGGTTTCTTCCGGAAGCACCCGCTCGCCCTCAGCGAACACCCCCCTGGCTACGCTCGTCTGCGGCAGGCGGATGACAGGCTCCAGGTGAAGAGTCATTCCGCAGCCTCCGGCAATTGCTTCTGCTGAAGCGCAATGCGGATCGGGATCGATTTCGCCGCCGGCACCTTGCTCTTGTCCGCGTGGTGCCAGACCGGGATCAGCGGATTGCACTCGGGATAATAGGCTGCGCAGCATCCCTCCGGGATTTCATACGGCGTAACCCGCAATCCGCTCACCTGACGCGTCACGCCATCATCGACGGCTGTCGTGAGCGTGACCATGTCCCCCTCCTGGAGGCTCAACCGGGCGATGTCGTTGCGGTTCATGAAGAGCACCATGCGGGTGCCCCTGACGCCCCTGAAGCGGTCGTAATAACCATAGACTGTGGTGTTGAACTGGTCGTTGGACCGCACCGTCATGAGCTTGAAGATGTCGCGATCGGTCTCGGCAATGCCGAGGTCGGCCTGAAGGCTCTGGGGCACGACGAAGTTCGCCTTGCCGGTCTTGGTCTTCCAGCGGCGCTCGCGCGCTGCGATCGGCCGATGGAAGCCACCGGGCTTCCACATGCGCTCGTTAAACGCGCGGAAATCCTCCGGATAGGTCTCCTCGATGGCGTCCCGGACACGCGCGTAATCGGCCACCCACTCGTCCCACGGCACTTTGGAATTCGGGGGAAGGGTCGCCTTCGCGAGTTCCGCGACGATCCGCGGCTCGGACAGGAGATCGGGGCTTGCAGGTTTTGCAATGCCCTTGGAGCCGTGAATGCAGGCGGTGGAATCTTCAACCGCAACAGCCTGGGGCCCTGTCGCCTGCTCGTCGATCTCGATGCGTCCGAGGCATGGGAGAATGTAGGTGACCTCGCCAGGAATGAGGTGATTGCGATTGAGCTTGGTGGAGATCTGCACCGACAGTCGCAGACGGGGCCAGGCCTCCTCAAGGGCGGCGGTCTCGGGAGCGGCGCGCACGAAGTTCCCGCCAAGCGCGACGAAGGCTTTGACCTCGCCTTTGATGATGCCTTCGCAGGCCTCCACCGTGGTCATGCCCTTCCAGCGCGGCGGCTCGAAGCCATACTGTTCCTTGAGCTTGTCGAGCGGAACGAGCTCGGGCTTCTCGGCGATGCCGACCGTGCGCTGCCCCTGAACGTTGGAGTGGCCTCGCACAGGACAGATGCCGGCGCCCGGTTTGCCGATATTCCCACGCAGGAGCAGAAGATTGACGAGCATCTGCACGTTCTCGACGCCAGCCTTATGCTGAGTGAGCCCCATGCCATAGATGCCCATGACGGCATTCGCCCGGGCGTAAGCCGTCGCAGCAGCTTCCAGCGTTGAGCGAGAGAGACCGGAGCGCCGTTCCAGCTCGGGCCACTGCGCCTTCCGGGCGGCCGTCGCGAACTCCTCGAAGCCATGGGTATGTTCTGCAATGAAGGCATGGTCGAGCACCGGCTTTCCTCCGGTGGCCCGTGCCTTGTCGTCCGCTTCGATCAGGATCTTGGCCATCCCCATGAGAGCCGCGACATCGCCTCCGATCTTCACCTGATGGTACTGCGAGGAGATGCGGGTCTCCGACCCCGTCAGCATCTCGGTCGGCGCCTGAGGGTTGGTGAAGCGCTCGAGGCCGCGTTCCTTCAAGGGGTTGAAGGTGATGATGGGCACGCCGCGCTTGGAGGCCTCCTGGAGCGGATGCAGCATCCGTGGGCTGTTGGTCCCGACATTCTGGCCGAAGAACATGATGCAGTCGGTCAGTTCGAAATCGTCGAGGATAACCGTCCCGACGGGGACGCCGATGCTCTCCGGCAGCGCCACAGAGGTGCTCTCGTGACACATGTTGGAGGAATCCGGCAGGTTGTTGGTGCCGTAGAGCCGGGCGAACAGCGCCCACATATAGGATGTCTCAAGCGAGGCACGGCCGGAGGCATAGAGCACCGCCTGACGCGGATCGAAGGTTTTCAGCTCCTGACCGATCTCCCGGAACGCCTCCTCCCAGCGGACCGGAACATAAGTATCCGAGGCCTCGTCATAGCGCATCGGGTGGGTCAGGCGACCGGCTTCCTCAAGATCGTGATCCGACCATGTCCGCAGTTCGGACAGCGTATGCTTGGCGAAGAATTCGGGTGTCACGCGCTTCGTCGTGAGTTCCCAGGCAGTCGCCTTGGCGCCATTCTCGCAATATTCGAAGGGATGCGGGTCAGCCGGCTTTGCCCAGGCACAGCTGACGCAGGCATAACCGTCAGGCTTGTTCTGCTTGAGCATAATGGCGTTGCCGCTGACGAGCCGTCCCTCCTTGGCAAGGATGCTTTCGACGGAGCGAACGGATCCCCATCCACCTGCAGGACCTGGATAGGGCTTGATCTTCGGCTCATCGTTCATTGAGGGCAGCCTCCCGCTTACCGTCATTCATCTGCGGCGTTCGATGCAGCCTATGTAAATGATCGGGAGGCATGACCGTTCAAGTGGGCGCGCATCGGTCGACGTCACGGCCAGACAAGTGCGGTTCGTCAATTTCTCCTCACATTACCGCGACCATAGCCATGCCGCGGAACCTGTCACGTTAGGCGCCCCCGGGCCGCGACAGGCAACTCGCCGATGATTTCGTGACCGCGCACTGCAACAAGGCGGTCGACCATGTTGACCACGACACACACGTGATTGGGAATGATCCGAACGACGTCGCCGACATTCGGACGATCGTTGCACGCCGACAGATCCAGGAAGCCGTGTTCTTCGGCAAAACGGGCGATCTTGGCCTGGGGATGCTCAAGAATGAAGCCATGCCCCTCCAGCCCGCCGGTGTCGCTCGTCAGGGTTTTCGATCCCGAATCCAGAATGCCCCTTTCCGGTCCCGCCCGGCTCACCACAGTGGCATAGACGGTCAGCGCGCAATCCTGCAGTTGCGCGACACCGGCTGCCAGCATCATCCGGTCGTTGAACACCGATGTGCCGGCCCGATGCTCGGTCACACCTTTGATCTTGCCCAGGTTCAGGAGATTGGGCGTCCCGCCGGACGACACTATCTGCGGTTCAAGACCGAGATCGCGGATACCCGATGAGGCCGCATCCAAGAAGGCCTGCGTCTCGGCCATGGCGTTCTCGGGCGGGTACAGCATGAAACCGGCGAATGAGAGCCCTGGGCGTGATGCGATGTCCTTCGCCAGGGCTACAGCCTCCGCAACCGTCTCGACTCCAGCCCGCTTGCGCCCAGTATCGCACTCCACCACCACACGCAGCTCCCGCCCGGCAATAGTAGCGGCTTCCGGCAGGCCTGCCACGACGGTGGGATTGTCGGCTGCGACCGTCACCTTCGCTCGGGACAGAAGCCTGCCGAGGCGGCCGAGCTTTTCCTCGCCCAGGATATTGTAGGCGATCAGGATGTCGTCGTGCCCGGCCTCGGCCATAACCTCCGCTTCACCGACCTTCTGGCAGGTAATGCCACGAGCGCCGGCGTCCCGCTGCATGGATGCGATGACGGGGCTCTTGTGCGTCTTGATGTGGGGCCGGTTGGCCACGCCAGCGGCATCGCACAACCCCTGCACCCTGGCGATGTTGCGCTCGACCACATCCAGGTCGACAACCACCGCAGGCGTCCCGAATTCACGCGCAACCTTGGCCTTGAGATCCTCGATGCTCATGTCTGCCCCTGTCATGTTTCCAAACTCGGCAGACGATAGGCGATCAGGACGCTGCTGTCCTGCCTCGTCCATCGATGGAACAATGCTTCACTTCAATGCGGCATTTTCGTTGTTAATTCTCTCTTAATTTCGGCCCGGTCTCCGCTAGATGAGACAGGACCTTCGGCTAATATGGCCTCAACAAATGCCTGCAGTGATGGTCCCGTGCTCTACCCGATGACCCAGAACCCGCTCACTCGAGTCCTGGATATCCTGGGACGTGATTTTGCCTCCCATCCTCCAGCGCCAATGCCGCCCGTCCTTGGCCCCAAGACAGGCCAACTCCGGAGCCGGGAGGAAATCTCCCATGAGAAGGGATTCAGCAGCGTCTCCGACATGCAATGCCGGATGGCGGAGGTCGACGTGGGCCTCTACTCGCGCTCAGCCGCCCTGAGGCGATGGTACTATACGGACGGATCCAAGGCCGGGCTGGAGGCCCTGATCAACACTCAGTTCAGGTTTTTTGCACCACAGACAACGGTGGACTCCACCTGAGACGTCGTCATCCTGTCACAGGCCGATGCATGATCGCGTCCGGAAGCGACCTGCCGGCTGGTGTCCATCAATCACTCAATCACACTGGAGGAACCCCGTGAGAAGTGCAGCTTTGGCGACCCTGATCCTGTTTGCCATTTCCTCTCCATCATCCGCACAGGACATGACCCATCACAACCGCATTGACCTGATCCGCCCCGACGCGCCGGCCCTCGCGAAGCATGGCGAGCATGGAATCGGCGTCCGCACCATCGAGGTGATCAACAAGAATCAGATCGATGTCTTGAAGGCGGTAGCCGGCCAGGACCCTCCGCGCTATGACCGCAAGCTCACTCTGGAAGTCTGGTACCCGGCGGAGACGGATGGAAAGCAGCCCGGCGCCTATTCCGGAGTGTTTCTGCGCGACGGCAAGACCCAGGTCACACTCCATGGCAAAGCGGTGCGGGACGCCGAGCCCAAGCGGGCGGCCGGGAGTCCCTACCCGCTCGTGATTATCAGCCATGGCTATCCAGGCAACCGCTTCCTCCTCAGCCACCTTGCGGAGAACCTCGCAACCAAAGGCTATGCGGTCGCATCCATCGATCATGCGGATTCCACCTACACGGATCAGGGCAAGTTCGGATCGACCCTCATCAACCGCCCCCTCGATCAGGTTTTCGTGCTCAACGCGATCGATCAGCTGTCGAAGGAAAGCGGCCATTTCCTGAATGGGCTGGTCGATACTTCACGCACCGGGCTGATCGGCTACTCGATGGGCGGATACGGCGCGGTGATCACTGCCGGCGCCGGAGTCACCAAGGAAGCGGTAGCCTACGATTCAGGTGTTCCGGCGGGCATGCTGTCCGTGCATTTTGCTGGATCCGACAC
This sequence comes from Microvirga lupini, assembly GCF_014191055.1. Classification (GTDB taxonomy): domain Bacteria; phylum Pseudomonadota; class Alphaproteobacteria; order Rhizobiales; family Beijerinckiaceae; genus Microvirga; species Microvirga lupini_A. The sequence goes on along the minus strand of NZ_JACHWB010000003.1, from coordinate 423,587 downwards.
CCACAAGAAGCTGCGGGACGAGCGGATCAAAGCGGTGGTCGCCATTGCTCCTTGGGGCATGCAGCGTGGCTTCTGGAACCAGGAGGGATTGGCCGGGATCACGACGCCGATCCTCTATGTCGCCGGCAGCAAGGATGACGTCTCAGGCTACGAGAAAGGTGTCCGCGCGCTCTACACCGGAACCTCCAATGCTGACCGCTTCATGCTGACCTTCGAGAACGCCAACCACAACGCCGCGGCCCCCATCCCGGCACCGGTCGAGAGCTGGCAGATGGCCGAGGGTGGAAACTCGACACCGTTCAACCATTATGCCGATCCGGTTTGGGACACGGTTCGCATGAACAACATCACCCAACACTTCGTCACGGCCTTCCTGGGGCGCTACGTCAAAGCGGACCAGGAACTCGGCAGCTACATGGACGTGCCCGTGGAGCGGGCCAGCGAAGGAGTCTTCGCGGCCAACAAGGACGGCTCCTTCAAGCCCGAGCATACCTATTGGAAGGGTTTTGCTGCCCGAACCGCCGCAGGTTTGGTTCTGGAGCATGGCACCCGAAGCGCCAACTGATCACAGCAATTCAAGAAATGGCCCGGCAGATGCCGGGCCTTTTCACATGGGCGGAACCGCCGCGCCGACAACTCTTCAGTCGTATCTTGAAGGTGGGCTGGATACCCACTCCTGGACTGTCAAACCGGGCCCGATTACGTTAGGATCAAACAAAAAAGACTTCCAACATCGTCTGTTATCCCAGCTGAGCCACTCTGTGGACAGAAACAGTGTTGCGAGCTTTTTTCAATGCAGATCGGCCAGCAAACCGAAGATCCCTTCCCTGCCGCCATACGGGCGAAGCGGGCGGTTCTGATCCTCGATGTGGTCGAATCCGTCCGCCTCGTCGAGCAGGACGAGACGGAATTCATTTCCCGCTGGCTGGCTTTCGTCGAGCAGGTCCGGAACCGCATTCTTCCTGATCACAACGGCCACTTCACGAAAGGGTTGGGTGATGGAATGCTGCTGGACTTCGACGACGTCCGATCTGCCATTTCGGCTGCATTCTCGATTCAGCAGGAACGTAATCGACAGAACCAGACGCTTCCTCCAGCCCAGCAGATCTTGCTCAGGATGGGGATCGAAGTCAGCGATGTGATTATCGATCAGGCAGATCTCTATGGGATCGGTGTCAGCCGGGCGGCACGGATCCTCACCCTTGCAGGCCCTGGCGAAATCGTGATCTCGGCCAACGTGCGCGACCAGCTCACGGCTGATCTCGATGCCGATATCGAGGATCTCGGCGAATGCTATCTCAAACACATGCCACAACCCGTGCGCGCTTATCGCATCGGGCCACCCGGGCCGCGGCCGGTGATCGAAGCCGGATCACTCTTCGAGGATCTGCTTCCGACGCTTGCCGTTGTCCCTTTTACGACACACGACTCCGAGGATGAGCATCACATTCTGGGAGAGGTGCTGGCGGAGGAGCTGATCCAGGATCTCTCGCGATCTCCTGAGCTGCACGTCATATCACGCTTGTCGACAACGGTATTTCGCGGCAGGGAAACATCCCTGGCTCAGGTCAGCACCAATCTCAACGCCAACTACGTGCTTTCCGGCTTTTACCGGATCCAGAACCGGCAAGTTATCGTGGAGGCCGAGCTTGCCGAAGCAAAGTCGGGACAGATTGCATGGGCCGCACGTTACAGGGGCCAGCTAAGTGGCATCATTTCCGGCAAGCGGGACCTCATCGATGAGATCGCCGCCAATGTGAATGCAGCGGTCATGGTGAGCGAGCTCCAGCGGGCTCAGTCCCAGGCTCTTCCAACCCTGCGGAGTTATACGCTGCTGCTGGCCGCCGTGGCCTTGATGCACCGGCTCTCTCCTTATGACTTCGGTGAGGCGCACAGGCTTCTTGAAGCCCTCATCGAACGGGCTCCGCGTCAGGCCATCCCTCGCGCATGGCTCGCCAAATGGCATGTGCTGCGGGTTCAGCAAGGCTGGTCGGATGATCCCCGGCAGGATGCACAACTCGCCCTGCAATGCACGAAACAGGCCCTGGATGCAGATCCGCAATGCTCCCTGGCGCTTGCTGTCGATGGTTTCGTCCATACGAACCTTCTGAAGAAGCTCGATACCGCGATGGAGCGCTATGATCTCGCCCTCCTGAACAATCCGAACGATTCCCTCGCTTGGCTGCTCAAGGGCACGCTTCATGCATTCAAGGACGAAGGGCAGCAGGCTGTGGGCTGCACGCAGCGCGCGCGGAAACTGTCGCCACTCGACCCCCACCGCTACTTTTACGACTCCCTCGCCGCGACCGCTCACCTCGCGGCCCATCAGTTCGACCGAGCCTTGAAGCTCGCGCAGCGCTCGCTCCGATCCAACTGCACCCACACCTCGACGCTTCGGGCTATGGCGGTTGCGCAGTGGGAGCTCGGGATGCACGAGGATGCCCGTCGCACGGTGGCAAGGCTCATGCAGTTGGAACCCCATCTCACGATCAGTAGCTGGCGGGAGCGCTCGCCCAGTGCCGGGTACAGGATCGGGGAGGAGTGGGCCTCCGTGCTGCAGCAGGCCGGAGTGCCCAAGTAGCGGCAGTTATTGCGGAAGAGGGAGTGAACCAACGTGAGCTACTTATCGGCAGGGATTGGCCCGCTCGGTGGTATCGGGGGAATTGGTGGGATTGGAGGCATAGGGGGGATTGGCGGCATAGGAGGCATCGGCGGAATCGGTGGGATCGGCGGAATCGGTGGGATCGGAGGGATTGGCGGAGCCGCCTACGATTCCCCCCTCGTGAGTGATGCTCTTATCCGCAGCCGTGACGGGATCGTCGGACAATGGCGCGCACCTACGGCTATTCCCGATCAACTCGACCTTGAAGACAGCAGCAACCTTGATCGCTGGTCGCCCTGGGTCCGTGCCGCAATCATCGATGCCGAGATGGTGTCGCGCCTCGGTTTCACGCTGGAAGATGCCACCATGAATCCACGCCATATGGCGGTCTGGCACCTCGAGGTTCCCACGCCTGCCGGAGGCAACGCCCCCGCGCCGACCTACAAGCCCTTGATCCTCATGGCCCGTCCGACGCAAGACATCTTCGAGGCGCAACTCACTCTGGTGAACAACTATGCCGAACTCCGTGGTGATCGGCAGAGCGAAATCCTGGCGCAGATCGGCGGCGGCATGGCCTTCTTGAGCTCGATCGCTCAACTCCATCCGGATCGCACGCCCCATACTTTGGAACTTCTGGCAGCCGTCCTGCGGCTGGCGCTTTTCGTGCACCTGCGCCTGAAGCAGGGTCTCGCGTGCCGCCGGCCGCTCGAATACTCACCGCAGATCCAGCCAATGATCGCCACGCCGGCCCATGGAGCGCTGCCGAGCGGGCATGCGGCGGAGGCGTTTGCCGCCGCTCTGGTGCTGTGGAACGTGATGAGAGCCGAGGCGAGGCCAGGATACGACAGCGCGGATTGGCGTACGCAGCTTCTCCGTCTTGCGTCAAGAATTGCCGTCAACCGGACCGTCGCAGGCGTGCACTTCCCTGTCGACAGCGCCGCCGGTGCGGTTCTTGGCCTGACGCTCGGCCATTACCTCGTCAAACGCTGCTCCGGCGCCACCGGATACAGGGCATGGCGCTTCGAAGGCCCGAAATATCCCGAGGACGCCGACTTCACTTGGCATGATCTCTATGACGTGACGGCGGAGAACCTCTCATCGATGCAGGGCGCCTCGGCCTATTCCGTGGAATATGCAGCCAATGATCAGGTGATCGACCCGCAGCACAAATCCTATGTGCTCACCTGGCTCTGGGACAAGGCGAAAGCGGAATGGACCTGAATACAACTTCTCCCATTCCTTGAAAGCAGGAGCGCCCCATGGCCTGGAAGCGCGTTCAACCGAAGATTGATCCTATTGCTCAATCCGTCGTCGACCCCTACTCCCATTGGGCCTTGGGACCGGGGCTGCAGGATTTCCTGCTGCCGTCGGTCGAGGAACAGAGCGTTCCGGTTCTCGTGCGCCGCAAAACGGAAGCCTGGGATGAGAAAGCCTGGGCCCTCTGGCGAAGCGCCGCTGAAGACCCCGACATGCCGAAGCGACCGCCCCGCGACGGAGAGCCTTTCGACGTCCGTTTTTTTTCTCTTACCAAGACCCTCCGGTTGATCGAAGACCGGAAGTTTCGCCGCTTCTTCCAGACCCTGGATCGCTTCACCCTCGGTCCGCCCCTGCCTTCCTCATCCGTAGCTCCCCATGGCTATAAGGGCGCTCGACCGCTTCAATCCCCATCGCCCGGGGTGACGCCGGACACCGTCATCGTCGGTATCATCGACGATGGCATTCCCTTCGCGCATGAACGTTTCCGAAAAGCGGACGGCACCACCCGCGTCGAGTATGTGTGGGTGCAGCACGGACCCTTGGGCAACGTGCCAATTGATTTCGATAATGGCTTCGAGCTTCCTAAGGCGGACATCGACGACCTCCTCACGAAATGCCGGCAAGGTGACTTCATCGACGAGGATGAGATCTACCGTCGCGCCGGGGTAGCCGACTTCACCCTCGATGGTCGCAAGAGCCTGGCATGGCGCGCCTCGCACGGCGCCCATGTGATGGATCTTGCCTGCGGCTGGGATCCAAATGAGGCACCGGACTGGCGGATCATCTGCGTCCAGCTACCGACTCCGACAACAGCCGACTCGTCCGGCGCCAGCCTCGCGCCTTATGCCGTCAAAGCCTTGGAGTACATTCGCAACAGAGCCCAGGCTATCGCAGGACCGGGCCTGAGCCTGCCGGTCGTGGTCAATTTCAGCTATGGACTGCTGGCCGGGCCCCATGACGGCACCCACGAGATCGAGTTGGCCTTCGACAGGATTCTCAGCGACCACAACAACACTCCCGGCAACAAACCGATGCGCGTGGTCATTCCCTCCGGAAACAGCCATCTGGCGCGCGCCCACGCAACGGTCTCTTTTCAAGCCGCGGGCGATCAGGCGACCCTGCCCCTGCGCGTGCTGCCTGACGATCTCACGCCGAGCTTCGTCGAAATATGGCTTCCACCGCCCCCCGCCGCTGCAGCAAACCGGGTAGAGCTGACCATTGCGACACCACAAGGCGACGTCAGCCCCCCGCTTGAGGAGAACGACAGCGATTATCTTCAGTATGAGATTGGCGGAAAGGTTATCTGCGAGGCACGATACCATTTCTTCCCTGCGCCTACGGGGCGCGGCATGTTCCTGATCTCCCTGCAGCCAACCACGCGGCTTGAGGCAGAGAAGTCACCCGTCCCGACCGATCCGGTTGCTCCGGCTGGATTGTGGAACCTGACTCTGAAGAACCTGGGGCTATCGGCGCTCCAAGCCGTGGAGGCCTGGGTGCAGCGGGACGATGCGCCTGTCGGCTACCCACGGCGAGGACGCCAATCCTATTTCGATGTCCCCAGCTACGAGATCTACGGCCATGACGGCAAGCCTCTCGAAGAGGACGATCCGGACTGCCCCGTAAAACGCGCCGGCTCGATCAATGCGATCGCCACAGGCAAGGACACCATCGTGATCGGCGGCCTGATGCGCAAGGAGCTGCGCCCGCCCGCCTATTCCGCAGGCGGACCGGTCACGACACCCACTGGAGCCGCTGCGTCCCATCGCTGCGGACCCGATGCGCTGACGGTGAGCGATGACTCCATTGTTCAATCGAGCGTGCTCGCGGCTGGCACACGCAGCAGTTCCGTCATCGCCATGAATGGTACAAGTGTCGCGGCACCGCTGATCACCCGATGGATCGCCTGTGAACTGGCAGACAAGCGCGTCGGGGACAGGGACGCTGTCCGCAAACTGGCCGATGACAAAGAACCGAACCTTTCACCTCCTAAGCCTTCTCCTGAGAGAGGCGGAGCTGGACGAGCGCCGCTACCCCGTGTTCGTCCTGCCAAGATCGAGAGGTAGCCGCTGCAGACGGGACAATAGGGTAAGCCTTGGCCTTTAGCCGGTGCGCTTGCGCCGGGCTTTTTTCTGGGCACTACCCTCTCCGGCGGGCTGCTCGGTCACAGCCTCCATCGCGCCGACGGCTGCGGCCGGGGGTGCATCCTCGACGGTCGCGACGGATTCTTGCGACCGACCTCGGTTCAGTTCACGCTCTGCCCTGTACCAGTGATCATGCGGGTCGCCCGCTCGTCCCTCGCTCTCCCATATCTCGTAGGCTCTCTGGCGAATAGTCTCTTCGCTGGCGTTGGACTGCTGATCCTTCCGCTGACCGCCGCTCGTATCGTCGGAAATCTGGCGGCCGAGATCGAGTCCGATGCGAGGCGCCGCATCTGGTCCGGTCTTGTCCTGGGTCATGATGGTTTCTCTCCTTCAGACGTCGGGTCAATGCCGAGTACGGGAACATGTTTCCTGCTGCCCTCGAACAGCTTCCCGTCACAAACGCAGACTCTGGTTCCCTGGCTGAAAAGTTTGGTACTGTACAGGACAGAGATGGAGGCCTGAATGACGAAAGAGGATCTGGCTCAGAAGCTTGACCATTTGGATCCTGGAGCGAGTCTTGCGATCCCGGAAGATGTGCTGGCGCAGATGTTCGGTGAGGTGACGCTTTCATACGGGTCTCAGGAAGCACTCAGACGTATTGCCGAGTTTGCGCTCGAACACCGTTGCACCTTTGCGTTTCATGAGCATGAAGGTGCGGCCCCTTGCTTCCAGAAGGACGACGTATTCTGAGGAACCTAGAGCCAAAGGTTCGGCTAACCCCACCGAAGCAGAATCGTGCTCAATGGCGGGAGCACGAGGCTTAAGGAGAAGGGGCGTCCGTGGGATGGAACATCCTCGGCCTGCAGAGCGCCGCCATTCCCGAAATTGCTTCCGCCATAGATCTCCGCATCCGTATTGAGAATTTCATGCCAGACCCCTGCCCTGGGCACACCAATGCGATAGGACACTCTTGGAACGGGAGTCATGTTGCTGACAGCAAGGATGATCGAACTGCCGTCCTTTGCCAGCCGCAACATGGCGAAAACTGAGTTCCCGGAATCATCCACTACCGCCCACTCGAAACCATCAGGATCGCTGTCGGTGCCGTGGAGTGCCGGTTCGGCCGCATAGATGCGGTTGAGATCCCGGACGAGCCTTTGGATCCCGGAATGCCGCAGATAATCCAGCAGCTCCCACGAGACCGAAGCATCGTGGTTCCACTCCCGCTCCTGCGCGATCTCGCCTCCCATGAAGAGAAGCTTCTTGCCGGGATGGGCCCACATGTATCCGAAATAGGCCCTGAGATTTGCAAACCGCTGCCATTCGTCGCCCGGCATCTTCCGGATCAGCGAGCCTTTCCCGTGCACGACCTCATCATGCGACAGGGGAAGGATGAAGCGCTCGGAAAAGGCGTAGACCATGCCGAACGTGAAGGCGCCGTGATTGTAGCTCCGGTAGATGGGGTCCTGCTCCACGTAATGGAGCGTGTCGTGCATCCAGCCCATGTTCCACTTGAACGTGAAGCCGAGCCCACCCTCTTCGGGCGGCCGGGTCACGCCGGGCCAGGCGGTGGACTCCTCTGCGATCGTGATCGCACCATGGCATCGTTGGGCCACGATGCTGTTCAGGTGCCTGAAGAATTCGATGGCTTCGAGATTTTCTCTGCCGCCGTACTTGTTCGGGATCCACTCATCCGCCTTCCGGCTGTAGTCGCGGTAGAGCATCGATGCGACGGCATCGACCCGAAGTGCGTCGATGTGAAAGCGCTCCAGCCAGAACAATGCACTGGCGATTAGGAAGCCTTTCACCTCGTTGCGGCCGAGATTGTAGATCAGGGTGTTCCAATCCTGGTGGAAGCCTTCCCTGGGATCGTGATGCTCGTAGAGCGCCGTTCCATCGAATTGCGCAAGCCCCCAGACGTCGGTCGGGAAGTGAGCCGGAACCCAGTCGAGGATCACTCCCAGTCCGGCCTCATGGCAGCGGTTCACGAACTCCGCGAAATCTTCCGGTGTGCCGTACCGTCCGGTCGGGGCGAAGAGGCCAAGGGGCTGATAACCCCATGAGCCTCCGAAAGGATGTTCCGTGATGGGCAGGAGCTCGATGTGGGTAAAGCCCAGCCCCGACACATAGGGAATCAGGCGGTCTGCCAGTTCAGTCCAATCGAGGCTGCGGTTCCCTTCCTGCTCCAATCGCATCCAGGAACCGGCATGGACCTCATAGACCGAGATCGGTGAGATCTCCGTCTGGCGCGCCGCCCTTGTTTCCATCCACTCCGAGTCCGTCCAGGGGAAAGGCTCCGACCGTGCGACGACCGATGCCGAACCGGGAGCAGCTTCGGCCGCCCGTGCAATCGGATCGGCCTTCTGCGGCAGCAATTGTCCATGCGGCCCGATGATCTCGAATTTGTAGCGTTCGCCGGGGCCGAGACGCGCTATGAAGAGCTCCCAGACTCCCGCCTCCCGGCGCAGTCGCATGGGATTGCGCCGTCCATCCCAGCTGTTGAAATCACCCACCACTGAGACACGAAGGGCGTTGGGAGCCCAGACGGCAAATCGCACACCGGTGACACCGTCGATGGTTATGGGCTGCGCGCCGAGGACGGAGCCGAGTTCGTAGTGAGTGCCCTGCCCGATCAGATGCAGATCGAGATCGCCGAGGAGCAGGCCGAAGCTGTAGGGATCTTCCAGCTCCTGCACGGTGTCTGGCCAGTGAATACGCAGCCTGTAGGCGTCTCGATGGTCGATCCTTCCGGCGAACAGGCCATCCGCATGCACGAGGTGAAGCCGGCCAGGCTCTCCATCTGCCTCACGCCGCAGAACCTCGACGGACTTGGCACCCGGCATGAAGACGCGGACGATGCTTCCGCCGTCCGCAGAATGCTGACCGAGAATCGAGAATGGATCGCCATGTCGCCCCTCGACCAAGGCCTGAACGCTGCCTGGCTCGATGCCGGCGAGGAGATCGTCACGTCCGGGCGTCATTCATGTCCTCCGCGGCCCTCTTCTGCGAGGCGTTGCACAATGTCGGACAAACCCTGAAGGGGGATCGCCAACCATTTGGGGCGGTTGGAGGCCTCATACTGGACCTCGTAGGCAGCCTTCTCGAGCAGGAAAAGATCAAGGAGAGAACTGTGCCTGTCAGGCGAGAGACCGAGATGTGGAGCCTGAGCAGTAGCATCCCAGTAGGCGTCCAGGAAAGCCTTTTGAGCTCCTGCATAGAAGTTCTTGAGCAACGAGCCCCGGATCTCTCGAAACTGTTGAGACGAGATATCCTCCTCAGGCATCGACGCGGTGACGGCCACGTAATCAAGGGAGCGCAGCAATCCGGCCACGTCCCGAAGTGGGCTCGTCTTCGCGCGCCTTTCTTCCAGCTCGCGCACGGGCTCGCCCTCAAAGTCGATAATGTAGGCGTCGCCCTGCGAGACAAGCACCTGGCCGAAGTGGAAGTCACCATGGATCCGTGTCAGCAGCGTCCCGCGGCCGGTCTCCGCAAGCCGCTCGACGGATGCGATCAGCTCGTCACGATGCTCCAGAATGCTGTCGGCGAGCGCACGGGTCTCGGGATCCAGATCCCCACGAGCCCCATTCAGGATATCGAGAGCAGACACGAGTTGCTCCTTAGCCCTCGTCGTCCAGACTCCGATATCACGAGCGCTGGCCTCGGTCGGCGCGAAGGCTTGGTCGTCCGTCTGTGCAGCCAAGGCCACATGCAACTCACCGAGGCGCTGCCCCACGACTTCGGCGAAGTTTTCAAGGGTGGTGAAGATCCCCTCCTCCGGGACCGTTTCGTTCTCGATCAGCTCATACTCATCGAGGGTGCGCTTCAGGTTCTCGAGCATCCAGTTCCAGGCGTCGCCCTGGTTGCGGATGGCGCCCTGGACGATTGCGAGGGTATGAGGCGTTCCATCCTCGGAGACCCGCAGGACCTGCCCCAGGAGAGGAGCGGAGTTCTCGTAGCCGACCTTCGTCAGGTACTGCGTCATCTCCGCTTCCGGATGAGTACCGGCAAACACGCGGCGGACGAGCTTGATCATCGCAAGATCGCCGACAATCAACGAGCTGTTCGACTGCTCGGCCGAAAGCCAGCGGATTGGGGCATCCTGCGAGACCTGCATGCAGTCGAGTTCGGGAGTGCCTTCGAACCGGATCTCTCCGTCCGGAGTCTTCACTGTCGATCTCTCGCACAAGGCTTGCAGGATCGCATATGCCCAACGGTCGACGGCAAAGCCATCCGTCAGGAAACCCACCCGAGGTCCTCTGCGGACCCGAGCCAGAGCAAGCTGCTGCGGCAGCGGCAGCCCGCCGGCGCTTTCCCATGCAATGCCCAACGGCATGAAGTAGCGCTCCGTGCGCTTGCCGACGCTCGCCTCGACCTCGGCCATCAGAACATCTTCGGCGAACGGCATCGGCACCGTCCAGGGGACGCGTGCTCCATGCAGTGTCTCGTTTTTGGAGGCAAACCAGCGCCGGATCGGCAGATAGGTGGGCAGGATGTCCCGAGCGACAATCTGCAGATGCCGCTCTTCCAAACCTCCCTGCAGGCCGCCTCGCAGAACCAGGGTTTCGAACTCGGTCAGCTGCTCCGGCGGGGCCGTCCTCCATTGCGGGCTCTCGGCTTCCGTCGTGAGCTGGAACCAATAGAAGCCATAGGGCGGAAGGGTCAGCAGGTATGTCAGCTGGCCGATGGGAGGGAACGGCGACGGGCCGGTCATTTCGACCGGGATCCGACCGGCAAACGCCGACAGGTCGAGTTCGACCGCCTGCGGCGTCCGCGACAGGTTCGCGACGCATAGGATCGTCTCATCCTCGTGCTCGCGCAGATAGGCCAAGACCTTGCGGTTAGCCGGATACAGAAGCCGGAACGTGCCGCGACCGAAAGCATGATGATTGCGGCGGAGCATCAGCATGCGGCGCATCCAGTTCAGGAGCGAATGCTGGTCGCGGCTCTGCGCCTCCACATTGACGGATTCGAAACCATAGACCGGATCCATAATCGCCGGCAGCACGAGGCTTGCCGGATCGGCCCTCGAGAAGCCGCCGTTGCGGTCTGGCGACCATTGCATCGGCGTACGGACGCCGTCCCGGTCGCCGAGGTAGATGTTGTCGCCCATCCCGATCTCGTCGCCGTAATAGACGACGGGCGTTCCGGGCATGGACAGAAGGAGCGCATTCATCAGCTCGATGCGCCGGCGGTCCCGCTGCATGAGAGGCGCGAGGCGGCGGCGGATGCCGAGATTGATGCGGGCGCGCTTGTCGGCCGCATATGTGTTCCAGAGGTAGTCGCGTTCCTCGTCGGTCACCATCTCGAGTGTCAGCTCGTCATGGTTGCGGAGAAAGATCGCCCACTGGCAGTTCTCAGGAATTTCCGGCGTCTGACGCAGGATGTCCGTGATGGGAAAACGGTCTTCCTTGGCGATGGCCATGTACATGCGCGGCATCAGCGGGAAGTGGAACGCCATATGGCATTCGTCGCCATCGCCGAAATACTCCTGGGTATCCTCCGGCCATTGGTTAGCCTCCGCCAGCAGCATCCGGTCGGGATAGGTGTCATCGAGCGCCGCGCGGATCTTCTTGAGGACCACATGGGTCTCGGGAAGGTTCTCGTTATTGGTGCCCTCCCGCTCGACAAGATAAGGGATCGCATCGAGGCGCAGCCCGTCGATGCCCATATCGAGCCAGAACCGCATGACGCTCAGAACTTCCTTGAGAACACGCGGATTGTCGAAATTGAGATCAGGCTGGTGCGAATAGAATCGGTGCCAGAAATAGGCACCTGCCGCTGGATCCCAGGTCCAGTTCGACTTCTCGGTATCGAGGAAGATGATCCGGGTCTCCGGATACTTCTGATCCGTATCGGACCAGACATAGAAGTCGCGTTCCCGCGAACCGGGCTTCGCTAGACGGGCGCGCTGGAACCAGGGGTGCTGATCCGAGGTGTGGTTGATCACCAGTTCCGTGATGACGCGCAGCCCTCGAGCATGGGCTTCACGCACGAAGGTCTTGAATTCCTTCAAGGTGCCGTAGTCGCGACTGACATCCCGGTACTCGGCGATGTCATAGCCGTCATCGAGCCGCGGCGATGGATAGAAGGGCAGCAGCCAGATCGTGTTGACGCCGAGAGAGGCAATGTAATCCAGCTTGGCGAGCAGGCCGGCGAAGTCGCCGATACCATCGTTGTTGGCATCGAAGAACGACTTCACATGCAGCTGGTAGATGATCGCATCCTTGTACCAGAGCGGATCTGTTCCAAGGGAGGTGTCGCTCTTGAGGGACGTGTCGTTCTTCTTGAGCATTCTTGTCAGTCCTTCGGGGCAATGCGCCAGATCGAGAAAGGAAGCTCGCCCGGATCGCAGCGGATGCGCTGGTACTTGCCCGTCCAGGTGAAGCGGTGGTGACGCACGAGGTCTTCAACAACCAAGGAGCCGTGATCCGGCAGGCCGAACTTCCAGAGGGGCAGCTCCACATCGGCCTCCTGCACGTTGTTGGGATCGAAACTGACCGCCACGAGCAGAACATTCTCACGCCCGGGCGTCGCCTTCTCGAAGAAGAGGATGTTGTCGTTCCAGGCATTCAGAAATGAGACGTTGAGGTGCGAATGCAGGGCCGGATTGTCGCGCCGGATCCGGTTCAGGATCGAGATTTCCCGAATGATGTTGCCGGACCGGTCCCAGTCCCAGGCGCGGATCTCATATTTTTCGCTGTCGGCGTATTCCTTCTTCTTGGCGTCGGGCCGCCCTTCGCAGAGCTCGAAGCCGCTGTACATTCCCCAAAGGCCTGACAGCGTCGTCGCGAGCGCCGCGCGGATCAGGTAGGCGGACCGGGGCGCATTCTGCAGGAAGTCCGGGTTGATATCGGGCGTGTTCACGAAGAAATGCGGCCGGAAGAAATCCTTAGGCCCCGTCTGCGAAAGTTCGGTCAGGTACTCCGCCATCTCCCCTTTCGCGTTCCGCCATGTGAAGTAGGTGTAGGACTGCGAGAAGCCGATCTTCGCGAGCCTGTACATGATCTTCGGCCGCGTGAAGGCCTCAGACAGGAAGGCGACGTCCGGGTGGTCGCGGCGCACCTCCCCGATCAGCCATTCCCAGAATGGAAACGGCTTCGTATGGGGATTGTCGATCCGGAAGAGCTTCACGCCGTTCTCGACCCAGAGCAGAATGGTGTCGCGCAGCTCAAGCCACAGGGACGGCATCGCGCCCTTGGCATAAAAGTCGACGTTGACGATGTCCTCGTACTTCTTGGGAGGATTCTCGGCATACTTGATCGATCCATCCGGCCGCCAGTCGAACCAGTCCGGATGCTCCTTCAGCCAAGGGTGATCCGGGGAAGCCTGAACGGCGATGTCGAGCGCCAGCTCCAGCCCGTGATCGGCTGCAGCTGCGACGAGACGCCGGAAATCCTCGAAGGTGCCGAGTTCGGGATGGATGGCATCATGGCCGCCCGCCTCCGAACCGATGGCATAGGGACTTCCCGGATCATCAGGACCGGCGCTAAGGCTGTTGTTGCGCCCTTTCCGATGCGTTCGACCGATGGGATGGATGGGCGTCAAATAGAGAACGTCGAACCCCATGTCGCGGATATATGGGAGCTTGCGAATCACATCGTCGAACGTGCCGTGGCGGTTGGGATCGTCGCTCATCGAGCGCGGGAACAACTCGTACCAGTTCGCGAACCCGGCGGCTGTCCGCTCGGCATCGACCGGGATAGCCCGGGAGCGCATCGTGAAGGGGCGTCGGTCCGCCTCTGTCATGGCGTCCGACGTCTCGGGCGCCAAAAGGAGCTCGAGACGCGCGTCATAATCCGCGCCGACGAGCCTCTCAGCCAGCGCATGAACACGATCGGCGACATCGCCCTTGGCCTCGGCCCTCGCCTTTTCGACGAGGAGGCGCCCCTCCTCCAATTCCAGTGTCACGTCGAGACCGGCAGCGTATTTCTTTTCCAACTCTGACCGAAAGATCGCAAAAGGATCGCGCCATGCGAGAACCGCGAATTCATGTCGACCGAGCCGCTCCAGGGGGAATTCCGCATACCAGCGATCATTGACCAGAGGGGTCATGCGGGTCTCGCGCCACTGCTCCTCATCGATCGCCCTCCAAGCCAAAGCGGCCGCAAGAGGGTCATGCCCATCTCCGAAGACGTCAGCTTCAACTCTGACCACTTCGCCGACGATCCGCTTGACCGGGAACTCGCCACCATCGACTGCGGGCGTGATATTCTCGATGACGAGCCGCGGCGCCTCAATTGCCTGTTCGACGGTCGGTACGGAGACGGCCCCCTGCACCGCCCTTAGGGGATGGCCTTCCAAGATCCGGACCTCTCCTGGCTGAAGTTTGACCACGGTCGTCGGAGTAAGTTCAAGGCCGCCCTCGCCCACTTCGCGAAACGGCATAAACTGGGCGCCGCTCTCAGATGCCACGAACGCACCTGTGGCCTGGGCGGTTCGGCGGAGATCGGCATTCGCGATGATCAGACGGGCCGCCTTGCTCTGCCGTGCATCTTCTGCATCGGTCCTCAGTAAAGTGGTCACGGGAGAGGCATGCCCCACCACGAGATGCAGAGGCTTGCGGACAAATTGCTCATTGCTGCGAGCGAGCGACTGGTTGGCCTCACGGAGCTCCCCCGTGAGATCAAAGCTGCCCCGATCTTGCAATCCTGTGAGCCCCGCTCCATCGCCGCGGGTCGGGTCGAACCTGTCCCGGCAGCCGAACTCGAAGCCCATGGGAATGAGGAGACCATCTCCCACGGACGCGGCCAGCCGCAATGCACGGGTTGCGCGCCGCTCCAGCACATCGAGAGGTTCCACCGCATGGGTGATGCGCTTGTCGAAGGGAACTTCCGGGAAGGCGATCTCGTAGCCGATGCTTCTCAGCTGTTCGTACTCGTCGGCAATCCAGTTGTCTCTCAGGTCCCACCAGCACAGGGAAGAGAACGTCCCGTCAAAACCCGCACCATCGAGCGCCTGCCTTGCTTGAAAATTGGTGCCAGGAGTCCAGGCAAGGAAGCGCACCCCGGGCGCGCCTCCTCTGACGTCAGCTATGAAGCGCCTCAAAGCGGATGCGGGAACCCTGTCCCAGTGGAGACAACGAAAACCGGAAATTCCTGCGGCGACAAGTGCCTGCAGGCGCGTAGCCAAATTCCTCAGATGTGGATGATCGTCGTCTTCAAATGGAACAAGGACCGCTTCCCTTTCAGCCGGGTCCTGCCGCGGATCGAGGGTATCCAGGTTTGAGACGGTCAGGCCGAGTTTGCGGGCGAAGATGCTGTCGGCGGCGACCCGGTCGATGACAATGTCGAGCGACAGGGTGAGCTTTCGCGCATTGGCTCTCTCAGCAAGCCGTGCAAGACCCTCGATTGCTTCGTGATGACCGAGTTTCGGGTGAAGGCGGGTCATGTCACGTGGCAGGAAGACGCTGCCGCCATGTCCCGGCTCGAACGGCGGAGCCATCAGGATCGTGTCGAAGCCCAGGGACGCTGCATGATCGAGGATGTCATCCCAGCCGTCCAAGGGCCCTGCCAGCAGCGGGTGCACGTAATAGATCCGCGGAGCCTTCTGGCTCACGCCCTTTGTCCGTGCTGTCTGGGAGCTTGCAAGGAGGCTGTCGGCTGGTGACACGGTTCGGCCCTGTCGCTGTTCGATTGGATCAACCTGGAACGAGCTCACCACCGGCACAGAAAAGATCAAGGCTTGACCGGCAGAGTCTCCCTGTCAGAAACAGCCCCCCTTGCCTTTGGTTCCTGTTCCTATCGAGATCGCTCGTGATCCGCTCAGCACCCGTGTCTCGCCTAATTCATGCGTAACTGGAAGGAACCGGTCTTCCCTAAGCCGGTGCAGCATCGGCGTTTGGAACTCGGTTACTCTCCGGATCGGGCGAGATTTGGGGCTCTAATGCATCTCCCAGACTATTGAGGAAGTTCTGACACCACGCGTCGACCGTGTTGGTCCGCAGCCGGACCATCATCGATTCCCACCGCTCCCGCCTTTCCTCCAGCGGCATCCGGAGAGCCCTTGCGATGGCCGTAGCGCATGCCTCCGTATCATAAGGATTGACGAGAACCGCACCATCAAGCTCGTGCGCCGCGCCTGCAAAGCGCGATAGGATCAGGACGCCGGGATCATCCGGCTGCTGGGCCGCGACGAATTCTTTGGCTACCAGGTTCATTCCATCCCGCAACGGTGTCACGAGGCCGATCCGGGACATGCGGTACAAGCCAGCGAGAGCCGCATGTCCGACCGTTCTGTTGACATAGCGGACCGGAGTCCAATCCACCTCGCCAAGGCTTCCGTTGGTCCATCCGGCCTGCTCCGCGATCTCACGCTGCATCCGCTGGTACTCGGGAACATCCGAGCGCGACTTCGGTGTGATCTGGATATAGGTAACCCGGTTGCGGAAGTCCGGGTTGGAACGGACAAAGCACGAGAATGCCTCGATCCTTTGCTTCAAGCCTTTCGAATAGTCGAGCCGATCCACCCCGATGATCAGGTCCCGATCTCCCAGGCTGGCCTTGGTTCGGTGCACGAGGGCATTACGCTCCGCACTGGCGGCCGCGCGGGCAAAGGACTCCGTGTCGATCCCGACCGGGAATGCGCCGATCCGAACTTTATGGTCATTGATCTGGTGTTCTCCGGTTCCGATGGCGGATCCGATGTTCTCGCGGACCAGGCAGCGCTGGAAGTTCTCCGCATCTTGCGGCGTGTGAAAGCCGACCAGATCGTAGGCACCGAAGCCATGAAGAAGCTGCTGATAAGCCGGCAGAGCGCTGGCCACATCCGACGGTGGCCATGGAATGTGGAGGAAAAAGCCCATCCGGTTCTTGAAGCCCAGTCGCCGGAGCTCCGCTGCCAAGGGAATGAAATGATAATCATGAACCCAGATGACGTCATCGGGCCGCAACAACGGCGCGAGAGAGGCCGCAAAGGCTCGGTTCACCCGGAAATATCCGTTTAGTTCCTGCCGTTCGATCTGCACAAGATCGAGCCGGTAGTGGCAGACCGGCCACAAGGCACGGTTGGCGAAGCCTGCATAATATTCGTCGTAGTCCCGTTGAGAGAGGTCCAAAACAGCGAAGGTGATGTTGCCGGACTGTACGACCTTCGCCTGATCCGTGGGGTTTTCGACTGTCTCACCGGACCAGCCGAACCAGAGGCCACCGCTTCGCTTCAGCGCTCCCTCAAGCGCGACAGTCAGGCCTCCTGCCTTGCTTGCACCCACTCCAGGCACGGGAACCCGGTTCGAGACTACCACGAGGCGCTGCTGGGACGACGAGGAAGCCTGTCTCCTGCTCCGGCTCGTGCGGGGTGGCCTCTTGGCTTTCTCAAGAGATAGATCCGGCGCTTTCAGCCCGCTCTCCATCAGAGACGGAGCTGCCCGCTCCTGTGCTTCTCGCGTGATGTCTGGGACGTCGGCCATGCTCTGACCTTGATCGAATGGTGAAGGTTAAAACCATCCGGACCAGAGGCAGTTCCCGTGGACCCAAAATAAGCTGTGGGGCATTCACATCTTTTCCAGCGGAGCTTGGCCGTAAGGTAAAATTAGTCCTGAACTGCGGCGAGGCGTCACGCTTTCAGGATGATTTGATAACTATTGTTGAGTATCATTCTGAAGTTGCTATCGGTCTGGCAAAAGGATGAAGACAAAATACAAGCCAGATCATTTCTTGCTTGATAATAGAAGACTAGGGGTTGCCTGTGGAGAGTTTCGACCAAAGCTTAGTGCCCTCCTCCGCTCACCAGGACGAGGCGGAGCCTGCCTATCGGGCGAGCGAGCCGGCACGTCCGGCCAGCGGCACCGAAACGGAAGCGTTTCAGCAGGCGATCCTGGCAAAGCTGACTTATGACGTCGGCACAGATCCCGCCCATGCGACTGACCATGACTGGTTCACCGCAACGGCTCTGGCCGTGCGCGACCGCGCCATGGACCGGTGGATGGTTTCCAAGGGGCGGAACCAGGCAGGGGACAAGCAGGTCTGCTATTTCTCGCTCGAGTTCCTGATCGGGCGGCTTCTATCCGACACCCTGAACAATCTCCGCCTGACGGATTGCGCGAGGGATGCCCTCGCCGGGCTGGGCGTCGATCTTGATCGTATCCGGGCCATCGAGCCTGATGCTGCCCTTGGAAACGGTGGCCTCGGCCGGCTCGCCGCATGCTTCATGGAGAGCATGGCGAGCCTTGAGGTTCCGGCCTATGGCTACGGGATCCGCTATGAGCACGGCCTGTTCCGCCAGGAACTCCGTGATGGATGGCAGCAGGAACTCCCCGAAGACTGGCTTATCCGCGAAAATCCATGGGAGTTCGAGCGGTCAGATCTGGTTTACCGGGTGACGTTTGGCGGCTTCGTCGAGGAATTCCCTGCATCGGGCAGGCCGACACGCTTCGCCTGGAAGCCTGCCGAAACCGTTCAGGCCGTCGCCTTTGATACCCCTGTGGTGGGCTGGCGCGGACGCCACGTCAATACTCTGAGGCTGTGGTCGGCGCGGGCCGCCGAGCCGCTGCGGCTTGATGCCTTCAATTCAGGCGATCATGTGGGCGCCCTTGCCGACCGGGCCCGAGCCGAAGCGATCTCCCGCGTGCTCTATCCCGGCGACGAGACGGAGGCAGGCCGGGAGCTGCGCCTGCGCCAGGAGTTCTTCTTCACCTCGGCGTCGCTGCAGGACCTGCTGGCCCGGCACACCCGGCTGCATGGGGATCTCCACACCCTACCGGATCACGCGGCGATCCAGCTCAACGATACCCATCCGGCTCTCGCCGTGGCGGAGCTGATGCGCCTACTGGTCGATGAGCGCCATCTGGCGTGGGACGACGCCTGGGCCATCGCGACCAGGACACTGAATTACACGAACCACACCCTCATGCCCGAGGCCCTCGAGCGCTGGCCCGTGTCGCTGATGGAGCAGCTTCTGCCACGGCATCTCCAGATCATCTACCATATCAATTGGCTGCATCTGGAACCCTTGATCCGCCGGTCGGCCGATATCGAGCTTATCAAGGCCGTCTCGGTAATCGACGAGAGCCAGGGCCGGTATGTGCGGATGGGCCATCTCGCGTTCATCGGCGCCCACAAGGTCAATGGCGTCTCGGCGCTCCATACTGACCTCATGCGCCAGACGGTGTTCCGTGATCTGAACGCTCTTTACCCGGGTCGTATCGTCAACAAAACGAACGGCATCACCTTCCGTCGATGGCTGCATCAGGCGAACCCACAATTGACCCAGCTCCTGACGCAGGAACTGGGTGAGGCTGTCCTGGATGATCCAGGAGCACTGATCAAACTGGAGAGGCTTGCCGACGACAGCGCCTTCCAAGACCGATTCAGGAGCCAGCGCAGCGCATCGAAGATCAGCTTGGCTAAGCTCGTGGCTGATCGGACAGGCGTGCAGATCGACCCGAGTGCCCTGTTCGACATCCACATCAAGCGCATCCACGAGTATAAGCGCCAGCTTCTCAACATCCTGGAAGTGGTTGCTCTCTACGATGCCATCCGGTCAGAGCCCGGGCGGCACTGGGTGCCGCGGGTCAAGATCTTTGCTGGTAAGGCTGCTGCAAGCTACCACCGCGCAAAGCTGATCATCAAGCTTGCCAACGATGTCGCCAAGATCGTCAATTCAGACCCTGTTGTGGCCGGCCGTCTGAAGGTTGTTTTTCTTCCCAACTACAATGTCAGCCTGGCCGAGACGATCATCCCGGCGGCAGACCTGTCCGAGCAGATCTCGACGGCTGGCATGGAGGCCTCCGGCACCGGCAACATGAAGCTCGCCCTGAACGGCGCTCTTACGATCGGCACCCTCGACGGGGCGAACATTGAAATCCGCGAATGCGTTGGGGAGGAGAACATCTTCATCTTCGGAATGACCGCCGAAGAGGTCGAGACCTATCGCAAAGCCGGGCTGCACCGCGACCGGGCAGGATGGTCGGCTCGATTTGAGAACGCCATCAGCCTGATTTCGGCAGGTGCCTTCTCTCCGGATGACCCTCATCGGTTCGACTCGCTGATTCACGCCCTGTCGTCCGATGATACATTCATGGTCGCTGGGGACTTCGATTCATACTGGGCAACCCAGCGGCGGGTCGATGAGCTGTGGCAGGAGCCTTCCGCATGGAGCCGCGCCAGTGTGCTGAACACAGCCAGAGTTGGCTGGTTCTCGGCGGATCGGACCATCCGCGAATACGCCGATGACATCTGGAAGGTTCCGGTCTGAGCGAAGGCCAAGCATGGAACTTTGATCCTGATCGTACCTTATGGACTCAAACCCTCGTCAGGAGACGAAGGTTGATTGGTAGCCTCACGGAGCCTGCCATGATTCATAAGTTCGATGTCGGCCAATCCGTGGTTCCGGCAAGCCCTTTGCGTCCGAGCCGGAACACCTACGTGGTCGTGAAGCAACTTCCTCTCACCTCCTATGAACCCCAATACTGGATCCAGGGCGAAAGAAGCGGGGTGGATTGCGTCGTTTGCGAGTCCCAGATCGAAGCCGCTGACGATCACCAGCCACGCCTATGGCTCGCAGCTCTGGGAGTGGCCGAAACGAGGGTTCAGCCGCTCGGGTCTTCCTAACAGGCTTTATACCGCACCGGCACTTTGCGGACGGGCCGGGATCATTGAATGTCCCGGCCTGTCCGAGGTGACATGCATCAGAAGCTGTTGTTCGTGTGGCTTGCGGCCTCGACATTATTGCGGGCATGGAAGTGACTGCCCGAAGGGCTTGATCGGGGTGCCGGTTGCCACGTCTGCGCATTTCGCGGCCGGCGGTTGGATCCGGCATGCCAAAGCCGCTGCGAAGATGAGTTCGACATGCGCCGTCCCAGCATCCATCCCAACGCACAGCCGAACGCTCCGATGGCGAACAGGACCGCAACCGGATGTTCTTGTACGGGACGCCCTATGGCGTCAGTCCCCTGACGGTAATAACGCTCAGCCTCTGGCACATAGCGCCTGCCGCGCTCCAGATAGGCTTGACCGCGCTGGTAGAGGTCATGTGCGAACTCGGCCGCCTGCTCGGCAGTCGTTTGAGAAGTGTTCGTTGATTGTCCTTCGAGCCCCTGACCAGGGGGGGTAGGCACATCGTTGAGGGCTTCGGGCTCACATTCCGCCGCAACGCTCTTTGACGCCGATGTGGTCCAAGCCGGCGGATCGCTCGCGGGAAAGCTGTCGTCGACTGTGTCATCCACGTGCCGCTGCTGAGTTGGTTTCGGCTCGTTCTCAGCTTCTACTGGGCGTTTCTGATCGATCTTCTCATCGGGCATCGGGAGCCTCCATCAAGCTTCACAGAGCAATGGTGCTTATGAGGAATGGTTCCGACTGTATGATCGTTCCGCCTATCGCTAGCGGATCGGGCAAGCAGACGGGTGCTGCTGTCGACGTTCCTGAACTGAGACGAGGAACGGGTCGGATTGCAGGTTCAATCAAGGCCCGATGAGGGGATTATCATCGCGGTGACGGGATGGGGTCTTTTCTGAGGGCATCCTGGTGTCGCGCCGACCCGGCTGGAACCGCAATGAAACGTGCGGGTTCTCCTCACACGGCCAAGCTTCCTGAAAAGCGGGAGCGGATGAAGGTTGACGAGATGGCGCGCGATAACACTGTTCCAGAAACGAACAAGGACTATGCCATAGGCCTCGGCCGCGCCTTCGGCGGTGCCGTTCTTTTCGCCATTCCGCTCCTGATGACGATGGAGATGTGGTGGCTCGGCTTCTCGATGGGACGGGGTCGACTTCTCCTGCTCATGTCTCTCAACTTCGCGATCCTGATCGGGCTTTCCTATTTCGCAGGCTTCGAGAAGACCTTCAGCTGGTGGGAGGACGTCGTCGATGCGCTCACCGCGTACGGAGTTGGCATCGTCACATCAGTGATCATGCTTGGCCTGCTTGCGGTGATCACCGTCGACATGACGTGGAACGAGATCGTCGGCAAGATTGCTCTCCAGAGCGTTCCGGCGAGCATCGGGGCCATGCTCGGGCGCAAACAGCTGGGGGCGGAACAGGATACTCAGGCTGAGGACGATCGTAAGCAGGAGGCCGGATACCGCGGGGAACTCTTCCTGATGCTGGCTGGCTCCTTGTTCCTGGCCTTCAACGTGGCGCCGACCGAAGAAATGATCCTGATCGCTTTCCAGATGTCGCCCTGGCACACCTTTGCTCTTGGCGGGCTCTCCATCGCCCTACTGCACGTCTTCGTCTATGCCGTCGGGTTTTCGGGTCAAGAGAGCCGACCGGCCGGGGGAACGTTTTTATCGACCTTCCTTCACTTCACCATGGCCGGTTATGGCATCGCCCTTCTGGTCAGCCTGTACATTCTCTGGACCTTCGGCCGCACGGAAGATGCGGCACCAGCGGAGATTGCGAACATGGCGGTCGTTCTTGGGTTTCCGTCCTCTCTGGGCGCTGCGACGGCGCGACTGGTGATATGAGGTCGATCATGAGCGATGAGAGCCTTCACCAAAATGAACAACGGTCAGGCGCAGCCCGGCATACCCCTTGGCTCGAATGGTGCGCATCAGGTGCGGGTCTTCTGCTGACTCTCTGCATCTTCGGCTTTATCACCTGGCAGGCGTTTGACGACGCCGTATCCCCTCCTGCGATCACTGTCGAGGCCACGAATATCAGCTCAATCGACGGCGGCTATCGCGTGATGTTTCAGGCCAGGAATGCAGGCGGTGCGGCAGCCGCGCAGGTTCGGATTGAGGGAGCGCTGTCGTCCGGCAGCCATGCGCCGGAGACGAGCAGCGTGGTCCTTGACTACATCCCGGGGCAATCAGCCCGCGAGGGCGGCCTGTTCTTCACCCAGGATCCTCGGTCGGGGAACCTCGCGTTGCGCGTTTCTGGGTTCGCCAGACCATAAGCACCCCCGCCGTTTGAACAAAATGGTGGGAACTCAGTGACAATGGTGCGGATTGCCCTTGAGAGAGACATTGGAGCATTGTTCGTATGCCGATCCCACTGCCGAACCAGCCATATCCAGAGCCGACCCCAGCGGATCCCAATCCGGCTCCTGTGAGCCCGCCGACACCGCCAGAAACGCCGCAACCCGAGCCTGTGGGCGTGCCTCCGACGACACCGGGAAACATTCCTCCTCCCGGCGAGCCCGTGGGCGTGCCACCCACCACCCCTCAGGAGATCCCCGTTACACCGACGACTCCGCAGCCCACCGCCAGTTGAAGGTCGTTAGATCTCGCAATGCCCGCTGCCACGATCCACGGGTTGGGCATCAGCAGTCATGATGAGGCTTCCAGGAGGTGAATGACGGCAGGGGCTCCAAGCGACACGCCCGAGAGGAAGAGCAGGGCGAACACGATGCGGCGCATCGTGGCTGGCGAAACCGGAGGTGGCCAGCGTCGTGCTGCATAGGTCGCGCCCATGACCGCCGGAATGGCCAGAAGACCCGTGAGGTTTGAGCCGGATGGCAGATCGCCGGAGAATACTACCAGACCAATGCGGAACACGGCATTGAGCGCAAAGACGGTGACCAGAGTTTCCCGGATTTTCACCAGGGGCATGGGCTGGCGGTAGAGGTGATAGACGAGCGGCGGCCCTGCCGTGGAGAACATCCCTCCCATGAGGCCGGCGATGGCACCGAAGAAGAGAAACGATCCGTCACCTGACCGTCTTGCCAACGGCTCCGGCTTGCGCGCCAACTGCAGGCTTGAGACGATGATCACGAGTCCGAGGATCAGGCGCAGGAGATCGGCCCGGGCTCCGGCAAGCCATCCCAGAAGCCAATAGCCGACAAAGAGCATCGGAATGCTGGCGGCCATGACGAAAATGAACTCCCGCCATGCCACATCGCGCCAGCCTTTCAGCAGCATCTGCGTGGCATTCACCATGGTCAGCACGCTCACGATCATGGCGGCATCGGGCAAGGACAGTAGTCCTGTCAGGCCGACCCCACCCATGGTGATGAGACCAAAGGCGAAGCCGGTGAGAGTTTGAGCATAGGCTGCGGCGCCCGCCAGCAGAAGAAAGCCGATGAGTTCCGCAACCGACATTGCTCAGAGCGTCCTCAGGCCCGCAAACAGTGCGGCGAAGCGTGTGCCGGCACGGTAGAATACCGGCGGCTGGCCGAAGGGCACTGGAACGGTCACGTCGCTTCCGCCTGCGAAAGTCTCGTTCGTCCAGACATGAACCCAATCCGCCCCAGCCGGCAGGTAGGTGCTCCACTCGGTCCTCCCGGCCTGCGAGACAGGAGCGACAAGCAGGTCGGCACCATAGAGATAGGCGTCTTGGATGGCATAGGTCCGAGCATCGCCCTCGAAATGAAGGAAGAGCGGACGCTGTACCGGCAGCCCTTGCGTGGAGGCCTCCTCCACAAGGGCTTTTAGGTAGGGTACGAGATGCACATAGACCCGCGTCATCCGGGCGAAATGGGCCAGCACCTGCGGATCCTGATCGATCTGCAGGTTGTCGCGGGGACGGTTACCCTCATGGGTGCGCATCACCGGCGTGAAGGCGCCCATCTCGGCCCAGCGCATGATGAGTTCCGCCGTGCGCACATTGCCGAAGAGGCTGGTATAGCCGCCGATGTCCGAGTGATGATAGGCGTTGCCGAGAAGCCCCGATGAGAGCGCTCCGGAGATGACCGTCACAAGACCATCGTGACGGGTGAAGTCAACCGATTGATCACCCGCCCAGAGCAGCGGGCAATGCTTCTGCACTCCCGTGAACCCGGCGCGCATGAAGAACAGGATCTCGCCAGTCCTTCCCCGGCTCTCGACCGCGCGGGCATTCACCTCGGCCCAGAGCGTCGGCCAGGCATTGTGCATGACTTTCGCGTCAACGTCGTTGGCGAGCTTCACATCGATGGGAAGATACTCGCCGAAATCGGCCATCCATCCGGAGAGCCCATAATCGATCATGTTCTGGCCGATGACACGCTCAGCGAACCAAGCAGCGGCTTCCGGGTTCGTGAAGTCGACAACGCCGCAGTCGAACTCGCCGAAATCGACGAGAGCTGTTTTGCCGCTCTCGTCCGTCGCGAAGTAGCCGGCAGCTTCGGCCTCCGGGAACAGGGAGCCGTCGACGGCGAGGTAAGGGTTCACATAGCCGAGGAAGCGGATGCCGCGATCCTCAAGCTCCGCGATGCGCTGACGCAATGCGGGGTAGCGATCGTCGTTCGCCTTCCAATCCCAGAAGAGACGGGCGCCAAAGGAGGTGTGGCGCAGCCCCACCCAGTCCTCGCACCAGACACCTGAGACCTTCGTGCCGGCCGCGATGATACGTTCAAGCCGCTCGAAGGAATTTGCCCCGTCCTTGAGCCCGATGATCGCGCCGCCATAGACCCATTCTGGTAGCGTCGGCTGGCGGCCGAAACGCTCGGACATGACTTCGACGAGGGCAATGAAAGTCGGGCGGGCGGTCAGCTCGATCCGGTCCGGCACAGCCCAGACCTCAATCTCGTGGAAGTCGTCGCGTCGGAAATCGAAAGCCGAATAGGAGGTCGTCTCCACATGCAACGCGTAGCGCCGCGATGAGAGATAGGTCGGCTGCGGATAGTTGGTGTTCCAGTAATCGCCACCCGACTTGCCTGTGACATCCGCCTTGAAGGTGATCTCGGTGGTCTTGTCGCGACCCACGCCGGGCTCGGAGGTCCAGAGAGGAAAACGCCGGCCGCGCATGTCGAAATACGACATCTGCTCACCGCCGCCCCAGACATGCTCGCCCTGCTCGGCCGCAATGCGAACCCAGAGCCGGTTGATGGCGGCATCGTCGGCTCGGAACGCAATGGCGCCGTTGTGCTCGTCGCCCGACATCTGCAGAGTCAGGCGGACCGGCTGCCCCGGTGCCGCCGAGAAGGCGATCACGGAGCCGGACACGACGGCATGCGCCAGCGGTGTGCGTTCGATGACGTAATCCTCGATGTCGAAATTGCCGCGATACATGTGCATGCGGGCATCGCCCTGCCCGACGAAGAGGCACGGGGCATCGCTGCGGTGGCGCAGGATGAGCCTGCCGTCGAGGACGAGGTCGAAGCCGTTAGAGGTGGTCTGGATCTTCATGGCAATCTCAATTCTGCGTCAGGCCGGCATCGACGATGAAGTTCGCTCCCGTACAGCCGCCGCTCTCGTCGGAAGCCAGGAACAGCGCCATTCTTGCCACGTGACTGGCATCGAGCCGGAACTTCAGGGCCTGGAGGTCGAGGAACTGCTGGTTCAGATCCGGCGTCAGCCAGAGCTTCTTCTGGCGTTCGGTGAGGATCGCGCCCGGCACGATGCAGTTCACACGGATTCCAGCCGGCCCCAGTTCCCGTGCAAGCGTGCGCGTCATCCCGTTGATTGCTGCCTTAGCGGTCGTATAGCCCACCATGCCGGGACGCCCGCGCATCCATGAGATGGAGCCGAGCATAATGATTGACCCGGCGCCGCGCGTGGCCATACCCTTTGAGACCGCCTGTGTAGCGAAGAACTGATGGTCAAGGTTGAGCGCCAGCGCACGACGCCAGTAATCAGGCTCTACCTCGGCGATGTCGTGCCGGTCATCCTTTCCGGCATTATTGATGAGGACATCCACAGCACGGTGATCATTCTCGATAGCAGACAGCACCTCGCGGAGGGCTGCAATGTCTGTGACATCGCAGGCATAGAAGCTCGCACCGGTTGCCTGCGCCAACTCTTCGCCCGCATCCTTCGCGATGTCGATGAACGAGACACGCGCACCTTGAGCGACGAAGGCCTTGACCATCTCCTCGCCTATCCCGGACGCGCCCCCGGTCACGATGACCGATCGGCCCGCAAGGGAGCGGTATTGGGCATTTGTATAATCGAACGACATGGCAATGCGGCCTTAAACAGAAAGATCGAATTCGTATTCAGGCAATCCCGGCACATCGACCCGCATGGTGAACAGGCTTCCGGAATGAGGGAATTCCGCCAATTCATCCTGGGGGCGGCCGGTTCGGGCAGACGTCACATACAGGGTCTTCAGGTCGGGCCCGCCGAAGCAGACCATGGTGGGGCACCGGGCCTGAACCGGATACTCGGCCAGCATCCGCCCTTCCGGCGAATAGCGCTGGATCCTCCCACCTTCGAACAGGGCGGTCCAGTAGCAGCCTTCCGCATCGACCGCCGCGCCGTCGGGGCGGCCTCTGTCGGTCTCGGTCGGCTGAAGACGCACGAACAGAGTTCTGTCCGTGGCCTCCCCCGTGGCCGGATCGTATGCGTAGCGCCACACTGTGAAAGTGGGCGTATCAGCGTGGTAGAGTGTGCGGCCGTCAGGCGAGAAGGCGACACCGTTGGAGGTCAGAAGGCCTGTTGCGAGGGTGTCAAGCCCACGGGAATCGTAGCGATAGAGATGCGCCTTGGCGCGTTCCTTGGGCTCGTCGATAGTGCCAGCCAGAAACCGTCCGGCCGGATCGACACGCCCATCGTTAAACCGGCTTGTGCGCTGGTCCTCCGGATTGTCGGTGAGCTTCTTCACCCGATTGCCAGAGGCATCAAGCAGCCAGAGGCCGGAGCGGAAACCTGCGATGAAGCCGCCGCCTTTTCGGAGCCCAACGCACCCGATCTCCTCCGGCATGGAAAAGGTGCAATGCGCGCCGGTCGCGGGCACAAAGCGATGAAGCGCCCTGCCCTTGATGTCGACGAAATAAAGCGCCTGCTCCTCGACGGACCAGACAGGACACTCCCCAAGTTCAGCCCGAACATCGAGCGCAACCGTGAGATTCATGACAGGATCTCCACGCGGAACCGGACCTGTGCCGTCAGCCGTTCGCCGGGTTTGAGAACTTTGAGGCCGTGAACGGTTGGGTTGGGCCGGTTGATCGCATCGTTCATGTGGCTCACAGGCTCCACGGCGAAGAAATCCCGACCTGTGGGAACGTACACGACGAGGTGACCGAACAACGGATTGGCCTCAATACTCAAGGCGATTCTCTCCTCGACATAGGCGATGCGGGCCATTCCATCCCAGCCCGCGAAGCAGTTGTCGAGACGCGGCTCGCCCAATTCGCGCATGGTCCGATAATTCCAGTCGCTCGGAATCGAGACGGCATCCATCGGCAGCGACTCCTCGCCATTGGGAAAAACGCGCTCGGCCGCAAACTGCAATCGAACGCCAGGGCGTTTTGGAAAAAACGGATGCAGCCCCAAGCCAGCCGGCATGGCGCGGCGATCCTCGTTTTCGAGCGACAGTGTCAGCGTTAAGCCAGCCGGAGACAGATCGAAGAGCTGCTCAGCGCGGTAGGCGAAGGGCCATCCCCTCGCCTCGTCGCCTTCCGGGCGATGAACGAGAACGAGACGGCAATGTGCCTCGTCAGCCTCCATGACCTCCCAGGGCTTCTGCCAGGCATTGCCATGGATCGAGTGCGGATGATCGCCAAAGTTCAACGCCAGCCTGTGCTCCACGCCCTCGAACGAGAAGCGACCCTGCGCGATACGATTGCTGTAGGGGATCAGCGGGTAGCAGCTGGTCTGCCGCACCATTCCATCCCGCAACGCCCTCTCCGGCGTCTCGCGCATGAGCGCCACGCCATCATGCCAGAAGCCCGCGATTGCACCGCCGATCGATGGCGCCAGATCGAGCTTCAGAGCACTGTTCCTGAGCGTAACGATCAGGATAACCTCCTCGGGGTTTCAGTAGGCTGCAGCGGGCGCGGCGGGAGCAGGCGCAGTTTCGCCCCTGAGTGTGGAGAGCCATTCTGAGGCGCGGCTCGTCATCATCGCAATGTCGGACGCCACCGCCACGTAGCTGTAACCATAGGCGATAAAGCGGCGTACCATATCCGGATTGGGACCGACGATGCCGACTGGCTTGCCGGCATCGCGTGCCATCCTGGCCGCCTTCTCTATCAGCGCCTGGACATCCGGATGAGCGACATTGCCGATATGCCCCATGGCAGCAGCGAGGTCTCCTGGACCGACAAACAGGGCGTCGATCCCTGGAACGGCCGCGATCTCCGGAAGTCGCTCGATCGCCTCCGGCGTCTCAAGTTGGACGATCACCGCAATCTGGTCGTTGGCGCTCTTGAGATAGTCCGCAGCACGGCCGAAGCGCGACCCACGGTGCACGGCGGCTACGCCGCGCACGCCATCAGGCGGATACTTGGCAAAGGCAACAGCCTGGCGGGCCTCCTCGGCCGTCTGAACGAAGGGCAGCATGATCGTCTGGGCGCCCGCATCGAGTACGCGCTTGACGAGAACCTGATCGTTCCAGGCAAGCCGCACCACCGCGTCGGCCGGCGTGCAGCCGATGGCACGAAGGATATGCGCAAGATCCGACACCTCGATCGGCACGTGCTCCATATCGACAACCAAAAAATCGAAGCCGCTGTAGCCCATGGCCTCGGCGGTGGCAGGTGCCGCCGCCATGAGCCAGGTGCCGAGCGGCGGCTTGGGCCCATGCCCGTTCAGCCAGCCTTTGAAGCGGTTTTCGATGCTGATCATGATCATGCCTTCAGAAGATGGACGGCTCGGCCACAAGGCCGCGGGTGGACAGGAAGTCGAAGTCGCAGCCCTCATCCGCCTGGGAGACGTGGCGCTGGTAGAGGGCTGCGAAGGAACGCTCGTAGCGCAGCGCCCCCGGATTCCACTCGGCCCGGCGGCGTTCCAGTTCCTGATCGCCGACCTGCATATCGAGGCGCCCGGCCTCTACGTCCAGTTCCACGAGGTCCCCAGTCTTGAGGAGGCCGAGGGGTCCGCCGATAGCCGCTTCCGGCGCCACGTGCAGAATGCACGTGCCGTAGTGGGTGCCGCTCATGCGTCCGTCGCAGATGCGCACCATGTCGCGCACGCCCTGTTTGAGGAGTTTCTTCGGGATCGGCAGGTTGCCCCATTCCGGCATGCCCGGCGCACCGACCGGACCGGCATTGCGCAGCACGATGACCGTATCTTCCGTGATGTCGAGATCGGGATCGTCGATGGTGCGATTCATCTCGGCCGGGCTGTCGAAGACCAGCGCTGGCCCCACGTGCTTGAGGAACTTCGGGTTGGCCGCCGAGGATTTCATCACAGCGCCGTTGGGAGCGAGATTGCCGCGCAAGACGGCCAGCGTCTTGCCCTGAGAAAGCGGCACGACCGGGCTGTCCTCACCGCGAATGACCTCGTCGTTCCAGCACTCGGCTCCAGCGATATTTTCGCCCAGCGTTCTGCCGTTCACCGTCATGGCGTCGCGGTCGAGATGCCGCTCCAGCTTTTTGAGCTGCGCCAGGATCCCACCGGCGAAGTAGAAATCCTCCATCAGGTACTCACCCGATGGGAAGAGATTGGCGCAGACCGGCACGCGGCCCGCCATGTCGGACATGTCATCGAGGGTGAGATCGACACCGGCCCGGCGTGCCATGGCGATCAGGTGAACGGCGGCATTGGTCGAGCCGCCGAGCGCCATGTAGGCGACAAGGCCATTGCGGAAGCTCCTTGCATCAAGAAAGCGAGAGGGTTTGAAGTCCTCCCAGATCATCTCGATGATGCGCTCGCCGCAGGCTGATGCCATGCGTGGGTGGCCGCTGTCAGCGGCCGGGATCGAGGATGCACCCGGCAGGGTAAGACCCATGGCGTCCACGATGGACGTCATGGTGGATGCCGTGCCCATGGTGTTGCAGGTGCCGATGGAGCGGGTCATCCGGCTCTCGAGATCGATCCAATCGTCCTGCGTGATGTTGCCGGCGCGAAGCTCATCCCAATACTTCTTGGTGTGGGTGCCCGCACCGGTTTTGTGCCCGCGCCACTGCCCGTTCGACATGGGTCCCGCCGGGCAGTAGATCACCGGAATGTCCATGCTGATCGCCCCCATGAGGAGGCCCGGCGTGGACTTGTCGCAGCCGCCCAGCAGCACGGCGCCGTCAATGGGATGCGAACGCAGGAGCTCCTCGACTTCCATGGCGAGGAAGTTGCGGTAGAGCATGGTGGTGGGTTTCACCATCACCTCCCCTACCGACAGAGCCGGCAGCTCCACGGGATAGCCGCCCGCCTGCCAGACACCGCGTTTCACAGTCTCCGCCCGATCGCGGAGGTGCGAGTGGCAGGGGCTGAGGTCGCTCCAGGTATTGACGATGGCGACGACTGGCTTTCCGAGGAACTCCTCCCGGCGCATGCCCATCTGTTGCGTGCGCTGGCGATGGGCGAAGCCGCGCATGTCGTCGGATGCGAACCAGCGCTGGCTCCGCAGCTCTCCGATGGATCGGCGTGTCATCTTAAATGGTCCTTATCCCTTGATGCCGCCGGAGGTCAGGCCGGACACGACGCGTTCCTGGAAAATCACGATCAGGACCGCGACCGGCACGATGCCGACGACGAGTGCCGCCGAGATCACCGGCCAGGGGAACGCGAACTCGCCCTGGTAGAGCGTGATGCCGACCGGAAGCGTGCGCAGCATCGGGTTGGAATTGAACGAGAGCGCAAGCAGGAACTCGTCCCAGGCGTTCACGAAGGCCAGGATGCCCGCCGTGAACACGCCCGGCGCCGAGAGCGGAACCACGACCTTGAACAGGGCACCGATGCGGGTGCAGCCATCGATCATCGCGGAGTTCTCAAGATCGCGCGGAATGCCCTCGAAGAACGAGACCAGGATCAGCGTGCAGACCGGCAGGCTCAGCACCGTGTAGGGCAGGATCAGGGCCACCCAGGTGTTGAGCAGGCCGAGAGCCCGCATGATCTCGAAGAGTGGCACCAGCAGCGTGACGAGCGGGAACGTCGACACCGCGATGATGGCCGACAGGATAAGGTCGCGCCCACGCAACTGAAGCCGGGCTAGCGCATAGGCCGCCAGCACCGACACGAAAAGCGTCAACGCAGTAGAGAGGATTGCCACCATGAAGCTGTTGAACAAAAACAGCAGAAGGGGCTGGTCCGTGAAGGCACGCAGATAGTTCGCGATCGTCGGCGCATGCGGCAGCCACGTGATCGGCTTCACGGTGAGTTCTGCTTCCGTCTTGAGCGACGTGAACAGGATCCACAGCGCCGGGAACATGCCGTTCACGACCAGGATGAAGCCGATCAGGATGCGCAGGGGCTTGCCTGAGAAGATCGAGCGGTTGGCGGTGGTGTCTTGGCTCATGACTGTCACCTCTTGGCCCGGATCATGCGCAGGTAGACGGCCGTCACGCCCATGGAGAGGGCGAACATGACGACTGCGAGCGCCGAGCCGTAGCCGAGATCCAGGAAATCGACCGTGTTCTGATGGATATACATGGCAAGCGTCGCGGTGGAGGTGCCCGGTCCGCCACGCGTCATGGTGAACGGGATATCGAAGGTCTGCAGCGCCGTGATGGTGCGGAAGATCAGAGCCACGACGATGGCAGGTTTGAGCAGCGGCAGCGTGATCTCGAAGAACTGGCGGATGCGCCCTGCCCCATCCACATCCGCCGCCTCGTAGAGGGAGCGCGGAATCGTCTGGAGGCCGGCCAGGATGATGAGCGCCATGAAGGACGAGGTCTTCCAGATGATCGTGAGGCAGATCGCGGCGAAGGCCCAGTTGGCGGAGTTGAACCAGATCACCCCCTCGAAGCCGAGGCGCCGGAGGACGTCATTCACCACGCCATATTCGGAATGGAAGAACCAAGCGAATATGAGGCCCGCGAACGAAAGCGGCAGGGCCCAGGGGATCAGGAGCGAGAGGCGGACCGGCCACTTCACGTTGAACGGCAGGTTGGCCATCAGGGCGAGAGCCAGACCCACGAACAGCGCACCCGGAACGGTGATGAGGGTGATGAGAACCGTGTTCCAGGTCGTCTCCCAGAATACCGGATCCTCCAGCATGAGGGTATAGTTCTCAAGCCCGGCGAAGGTCGCCGGAACGCCGGAGGTGAGCGACAGGTTCTGGAAGCTGGTCCAGACCAGTCGGCAGACCGGGTAGACGATGATGAGCGTCAGCAGGAGCGCTGCCGGCATCAGCAGCAGCACGGCCAGAGTGCGCTCGCTCGGATCGAGGAAGCGCGTCCACCACTTCGTGCCGCTCTCGTTACCCGTGGTTACCAAGGTCGTTTCGCTGACCGTTGCCATCGTGTCATCCTGCCCGGTTGCAACGTTGAGGTGACGGACGCCCGCAGGCATCCGTCAGATGATCATGGCAATGCCTTAGCGCAGAACGCGGCGCAGGCGGCCTTCCATCTGGGTGGCGCCCTCTTCAGGGGTCGATTGTCCGGCGAGAACGCCATTGACCGTGGTGCGGATGATCTCGCTCACCTCGTTGTAGCGCGGCGTCACGGGACGAGCCTTCGCTGTCTCGACGACAGGCTTTGCATTCGCGAACCATGGCACGGCCTTGGTCACGTCTGCATCGGTGTAGACCTCGGGGAATTGCGGCAGCAGCGCGGCATTGATCGCCATGAACTCCGAGATTTCAGGGCTCGACAGATACTGGACGAATTTCTGGGCCTCGGTCTTGTTGTTGGAATAGGCGGACACGCCCCATTCCCAGCCGCCCAGGCAGGAGGCCGGCTGGCCACCCTGCACGGCCGGAAGCTTCACGACGCCGACTTTGTCCTTCACGGCTGACTCAGCGCCCTGGAACTGGCCCCAGGCATAGGACCAGTTCACGGCGAAGAGCACGTTGCCGGCCTGGAACTCCTTGCGGGTGTCGTCGGTCGCCACTTCCGCAATGTTCTTCTTGGCGACGCCCTGATCGACGAAGTCCTTCCACAGCTTCAGCGACTTCACGGCCGCCTCCTTGTCGAAGGAGAGCTTACCGTCGGACACAAGCTGCTTGCCCATGCTCCAGTAAGGCAGGAGGAAGGTGCAGACCGCACCCTCGATGGCCTTGCCCTGGAAGGACAACCCCTGGAGGTTCGGATCCTTTTCGGCTTCCGTGACCTTCTTGGCGGCGGCGGCGAGTTCGTCCCAGGTCTGCGGCGGCTGGATGCCGTGCTTATCAAGCAGATCCTTGCGGTAGTAGAGGAACATGGCATCGGCGAAGGCCGGCAGCGCGACAACCTTGCCGTCAACCGTGTTGGCTTCCGCATAAGCCGGGAGATAGCGCTTCATGTAGTTGGCGGCATCGCTACCGAGGGTATCATTGAAGGGAACGGTCCAGCCGGCGGCTGCATACTGAGCCGGGCGGATCACGTCGAGGATCATCACGTCGAGGGAGGAGTCCTTCGCGGTCATGACCGTATTGAGGTACTGAGCCTGCTGCTCGGAGGTGTTGCCGCCGGTCTCGATCGTCACCTTCACATTCGCGTTCTTGGCCTCGTACATATCGAAGGCCTTGCGCCACACGTCGGGGCGGTGCTGGCTCGAGACGAAAACCCGCAGGTTGGTCTGCGCCATCGCTACAGATGCGGACAAGGTCACAGCCGCACCTGCCAGAAGCAGTGTCATGGTCTTGTTCAAAGTCATCGTTTCCTCCGTCGAAGTTTGACGGCGCCGGTTCCTTGCCGACACCGTTTATTGACCCACGCCTTTCAGACCAGGGCCCGTTCCGTTGCCGCATCGAACAGGTGGATCCGGGAAGGATCGACACCGATGGAGAGGGTCTCGCCGGTGCTCGGCCGCATCTCCGGCGCTACACGTGCGGTCAGCATGGACGAGCCGAGCATGAAGTGTATGAGCGTGTCGGAGCCCAGCGGCTCGACGACCTGCACACGGCCCGACAGCGCGTGCCCCTCGCCGGCCGGCACGAAGTGCTCCGGTCGGATGCCGACAATGACATCTCGCCCCTCGAGGCCGGCGGACTTACCGGCGGAGTGGCTCTGGAGAGGAAGGCTGGCGCCACCATCGAATGTCACCCGACCGCTGTGGATCGTACCCTTCGCGAAGTTCATGGCAGGCGAGCCGATGAAGCCGCCGACGAAGACGCTGGCCGGAGAGTTGTAAACCTCGTCCGGAGTGCCGACCTGCTCGATCTCGCCGCCTTTGAGAATCACGATGCGGTCGGCGAGCGTCATCGCCTCCACCTGATCGTGGGTCACGTAGATAATGGTGGTTCCGATGGCTTGGTGGAGACGCTTGATCTCCGTGCGGACCTGGCCACGAAGCTTGGCATCGAGATTTGAGAGCGGCTCGTCGAACAAGAACACCTGGGGACGACGTACAATGGCGCGCCCCATGGCGACGCGCTGGCGTTGGCCGCCTGAGAGCTGAGACGGCTTACGATCGAGAAGCTGCGTAATCCCAAGCATCTCGGCCGCCTGAGAAATGCGCGGCTTGATCTCGGCCGATGGAATTCCGCGCACCTTCAGGCTGAACGCCATGTTCTCGAAGACGGTCTTGTGCGGGTAGAGCGCGTAATCCTGGAACACCATGGCGATGTCACGCTCGCGCGGTGGCAGCTTGTTCACCACCCTCTCGCCGATGCGGATCTCGCCCCCGCTGATGCTTTCGAGCCCCGCGAGCATGCGCAAAGTCGTCGACTTGCCACAACCCGACGGCCCCACAAGCACCACGAACTCACGGTCGGCAATTTCCAAGTCGATGCCCTTCACGATTTTCAAGGCACCATAGGTCTTCTCAAGCTTGCGGAAGCTGACGGACGACATGCTCCCTCCCTGTTGCTTCGCGGCACGCTCAGTTCCGGCACGCCTGCACATTCGCCCCTGCGATGAATCTCAGGTCATTCTGGCCTAATTTCACTATCATAGCGCTACGATCAACAGGTTGCAAGCTACTTTCAGAAGGACGTTTCAAGAGAATCTTCGAGCTTACCCAGCTAAGGAAATGCATATTTCCTTGGTTAAATGCCTTATAGGCGCTATATTGCTGGAAAGTTTTCTTTCGGAGCGCTACGAAAAGGAAGGCATATGGACGTCGGCAGCAGCTTGCAGAACCGGGTACCGCGTAAGCGGCGGAAGATGCAGCGCGTGACGATGATGGACGTGGCCAAGCTCGCTCAGGTCTCCCCTTCCACCGTCTCGCTCTACCTTCGCAAGCCTGCGGCCGTTTCCCCCGCCGCAGGCCAGGAAATCGCCCGTGCCATCTCGACCCTGGGCTATGTTCCCAATCTCGTGGCCGGAGGACTGGCGGCCGCCTCCTCGAAGGTCGTCAGCATCATCGTACCCTCGATCCGCAATGCCTTCTTCGCCGAGACGGTATCGACCCTACAATCCGAACTGGCGGCGGAGGGCCTGCAGGTCATCCTTGGTCATAGCGAGTATGGCGAGGAGCAGGAGGAGGCTCTGGTTCGGACAGCCCTCGCCTGGGCTCCGGCCGCCGTTGTCCTGACGGGCCTGTCCCACAGCGCCGAAACGCGCAAGCTTCTGCAGGCGAGTGGTGTTCCCGTCGTCGAGATGTGGGAGATCGGCGGCAACCCAATTGACATGGCCGTGGGTTTTTCCCATCCGCAAGTGGGCGCATCCGCCGCCCGGCACCTCCTGTCCAAGGGGCGGCGCTCCCTCGCCTTTTTGGGCGCCCGAATGCAGGAGGACCATCGTGCAGCCAAGCGTGCGAACGGCTTCGCCGAAGAGGCCAAGCGCACGGGGCACGCAACCTGCGAGGTCATCAACCATCCAGGGGCAGCCACGGTCGAGGCTGGGTCTCTCCTTCTGAACCGCGCCCTCCAGCAAGTCCCGAACCTCGACGCGATTGCCTGCTCGAATGATCTCATCGCCCTGGGGGCTCTGTTCGAATGCCAGCGCCAGGGGCTTGCTGTGCCAGACAAAATTGCCGTGGCCGGTTTCGGAGACCTCGATTTCAGCGCCTCATGTATTCCATCCCTGACGACGATCCGCCCTTCCGGCGACCTGATTGGAAAGGAGGTTGCCCGCCTGATTCTCGCCGGCATCCATGGCGCGCAACCTACAGGCCCCTCCCGCATCATCGACACGGGTCATGTTCTGGTCGAACGGCGGAGCACTTGAGCAAGCCTGAAGGTTCCACACATCTCAAAGACATCTCACAATCTATAGCCGCACTCCGCCTCTGGTGTTCCGGCATAATCTGCGGCAGCCTGTGCTCGGTTTGAAGCTGGAGGAGCCGTTCGCATGGCCAATCGCCTGATCGCAGACCGAGACCGCTTCGCGGCTCGCCACCCTGAGCAACGGATCCTGATCAACGGCCGCGAATGGGGATATGTGTCAGTAGGAGATTCTGGCCCGGCACTGCTGCTCATTCCGGGAACGTTGGGCCGCGGTGACATCTTCTGGCAGCAGATCGAGTCCTTGGAGGGCCGCACCCGCATTCTCGCCGTCACCTACCCTCAAAGCGGGGGCATTACCGAGTGGGCGAGCGATCTGGCGGAATTGTGCGGCAGGATCGGCCTCGACCGCCTCACGGTGCTCGGCTCCTCTCTCGGAGGGTACCTGGCTCAATACTTCGCGGCAGCGTACCCGCACATCACCGAACGGTTAATCGCGGCCAACACATTGAACTCGGTTGCCGGGATCGCGGCCCGACCACCCTACTCCTCCGACCTCGACAATGCGCCGATCGAGGAGCTCCGCGTCGGTTTCGGCCGTGGCCTCGGCGCCTGGCGGGACGCTCATCCGGATCAGGCGGAGCTGGTCGATCTTCTTATGGCTGAGGTTGGCGGGCGAATCTCCGAGCCGGAACTGCGCGCACGGCTCAACGCGCTTAAGCATGGGCCGGAACTGCCTCCCCTCAACCTACCGCGAGAAGGGATTGTGACAATCGAGAGCGCCGACGACCCTCTCATTCCGCCGCCGATGCGTGAAGCCGTGCGAGCCCGCCTGAAACCGACGTTCGCCTATCGTTTCGAATGGGGCGGGCACTTTCCCTATGTGGCGCGCCCGGATCTTTATGTGTCGCTGTTGGAAGAGCAACTCGGTCTGCCTGTTACACAGCAGAGCTGGGGCGAAGGAGAGATGCGGGCTAGGTGACTGCTCAGCCCTGCGGCTTGGCCTCATGGCAGAACTGCGGGGTGTTGATGTTCCAGTTACCGCACTTGTCACAGGCCGTGGCTAGAAGGCCGATGCTGATGATGAAAGCGGCACGAACAAATTGTTTCATGTGAAAGCCCCCAGATGTGCCGCAGCATATGGGAAACCATACCCCGCCGCCAGCACAGCAAGCCCCAAGCTTTATCATACAGTTGTGTGACACTGAGCGGCGGCCAGTTCAGGCCGCCAGTCTCGCCTGCTGCATGTGAACGATCCGGCGGACCTCGTCGCCCTCGATCGTCTCGTGCTCCAGCAACGCCTCCGTCAGGGCATCGACCGCATCGCGATTGTCTTTGATGCAAGTCTTGGCCGCCTCATACATCTCATCGATAATGCGCCGGATTTCCTGCTCGACCTCGCGCGGAAGATTGTCACCCGAGCGGGCGACGCGCACCATGCCGATGGCCGGGCTCATGCCCCACTCGGTCACCATGCGGGTCACGATGTTGGTGGCGTGCGCGATGTCGCTGGCGGCGCCCGTCGTGACCTTCTTCGGGCCGAATACGACCTCCTCGGCCGCCCGGCCGCCCATGGCGACGATGAGATCAGCCTCGAGCTTTTCTACCGGGATGCAGAATCGGTCATGCTCCGGCAGGCGCATCACGAGGCCAAGCGCTTGGCCGTGGGGGATGATGGTGGCGCTGTGCACTTGGTCGGAGGCGGGTAGCAGGGTCGCGCAGAGCGCGTGCCCGGCCTCGTGCACAGCCACCAGTCTGCGCTCCTCATCCGTGATCACAAGGGAGCGGCGCTCGAGTCCCATGATGATCTTGTTGCGGGCGGCCTCCAGATGCTCGCGGGTCACCGCTTCGACGCCCTCGCGCGCCGCGAAGATGGCAGCTTCGTTGAGAAGATTGCCGAGATCGGCGCCCGAAAAGCCGGGCGTGCCCTTGGCGATGGCGGCAAGGCTCACGCCATCCGCCATCCTGACATTGCGGGCATGAACGTTGAGGATGGCCTCACGCCCGCAGATGTCGGGCAGTCCGATATGAACCTGCCGGTCGAAGCGGCCGGGGCGTAGCAGCGCAGGATCGAGCACATCCACGCGGTTCGTTGCGCCGATGACGATGACTCCTGCCGTGGTATTGAACCCGTCCATCTCCACAAGGAGTTGGTTCAGGGTTGCCTCGAACTCGCGATCAGCGGCCGATCCCCCACCCCCGCGCTTGCGGCCGATGGCATCGATCTCGTCAATGAAGATCAGGCAGGGAGCCTTCTTGCGGGCCTGCTCGAAGAGCTTCGACACGCGGCCCTTGGCGATGCCGATCAGAGGCGCCGAGAAGTCGCTGCCCGACACGGCCATGAAGGAGACACCCGCCTCCCCAGCCAGCGCCTTGGCGATCAGGGTCTTGCCGGTCCCCGGAGGCCCCACCATCAGGAGGCCACGGGGAATACGGGCGCCGACCTTGGTGAAGGCTTCCGAATCTTTCAGGAAGGCGATCACCTCCTGCAGCTCGGCCTTGGCCTCCTCCTGGCCTGCCACGTCGTCGAAGCGGTTGGGAATGCTGCGAACCACCTTAGGCCAGCGGGAGGTTGGCTTGAAGTCGGTCTGGATCGCCAGCATGGCGAGCACGGCCAGAACCAGCACGATCGGCACGACGATGCTTGCCATATGGGCTGGATCGAAGCCGGGCTTCCTGAAGTCCACCTCGGCGCCGGATGCAGTGATCCGCTCGATGTAATCGGCGCTCACGAGCCCATTCGGCATACGGACGAAGACATTCCTGTCCGCTAGGGAGACTGAAAGTCCGCCGCTCTCGATCAAAACCTTCTGGACTTTCTTCTGGCCTAGCTCCCGAGTGAACTCCGAATAATTGATCTCGGCGACCGGCTGAGCCAAATAGCGGGGGGCAAGGAATACAGTGGCTGCGATCACCAGAGCAATGATGACGGCTGAAACAGCCACGCCTTTCTTGGACAGCAGCTGTCTGGCTTTTTCGAGAACGTTGGTCACCGGCGGCGCCCCCATAGCGCAGTTTGAATTTTTTGGAGGAGCCGCTGTTTAGTCTATTTTGACGCAGTTCGCAGTACGGCGAATGGGCACACCCGATAAACAGATAGTGTGCCGCTCAATTCAGGAGATCACTGTACTCCTTGTGGCGCCGGATCCAGGCGAAGGCATAACCGCACAAAGGCGTGATCTTCCGCCCCTCTGAACGGGCAATATCAGCTACACCTTTCATCAACTCGCCGGCAGCCCCGGTTCCGCGCAGGGGAATAGCCGCTTCAACGTGGCGAATCACGAGATCGGACCCGCGCCGCTCATAGGTCGCGAAGGCGATCTGCCCATTTCGCTCCAACTCGAAGCGATGACGGTCAACATTGTCCCGAATGTCGCTGCTCATCTCTCAACTCACCTGATGGATATTGCTAGAAGCCAACGTGATCCGCCGGGCGGCGTTCCGCAAGAGGCCAAGCTTGGACTCAGCCTGGCAGGAACAATCCCAATCCTGGTCGGTTTCGGCCTAGCAGATGGGAGGACGACCCAGCATGCCAACAGTGTTCCTGGATTGCGATGGTGTCCTGGCTGATTTTGACAAGGGTGCCGCCCGGATCCTCGGCATGCCGCCCGCCGAGTATGAGCGGCGGTTCGGCCTGAAGCGCTTCTGGTCGGAGCTCGCCTCAGCGGGGAATTTCTTCAACAACCTGGACACTCTGCCCGACGCCATGGAACTGTTCGAAGCCGTGAGGCACCTCGACCCTGTGATCCTGACGGGCCTGCCCCGCGGCAACTGGGCCGAGCCGCAGAAGCGGCGCTGGGCGGAGCGGCACTTTCCAGGCACCGAGGTGATCACGACAACGGCCGCTCTGAAGCGGGAGTATTGCCGCCCCGGAGACGCCCTGGTCGACGACCGCGACAAATATCGCCTCCTTTGGGAGAGCGCCGGCGGCGTCTTCATTCACCACAGCAGCGCGGCCACTTCCATCCGCCACCTACGGGAACACGGCTTCATCTGAGAAGCGGCTTCTACTCCACGGCCATCTTACGTTCGAGCCTGGCTTTCACCTCAGGCCACTCGTCACGGACGATGCTGTAAACCGCCGTGTCGCGGATGTGGCCATCAGACATGATCATGTGCTGCCGCAGAATCCCATCGAGCTTGGCGCCGAGGCGCTCGATGGCGGCACGCGATTGGTCATTGAGACGGTGGGTCCGCAGTTCCACGGCGTTGCAGCCTAGCCCCTCGAAGGCGTGCCGCAGCATGAGGAATTTCGCATGGGTGTTGACGAAGGTCCGCTGCCAGGACTGCGCGATCCAGGTGGTACCGATCTCGACCCGGTGATTGGCCGCATCGATGTTCATGTATCGCGTCGAGCCGACGACCCGGTTGCCCGCGTTGACAACGGTTGTGAAGGGTAGCGCAAGTCCGGCACCCTGAAGTTCCAGGGCCTTCTGAACATAGGCTTTGAAGCCTTCCGGCCGAGGCACCGTGGTGGTCTTCTTCTGCCAGAGCTCTCCGTCGCTGGCAGCCTCTCCTAGAGCCGGAACGTCGGCGAGGCACAAGGGGCGCAAGGTGAGACGGTCCGACGAGAGCGTCACGGGCTCGATATGCAGCATGGTGAGGGTGCCTTTATCCGATCTGCAGCTTTGTCTCCGATTCAGAGCAAGCCCGCAACGGCCAAGGCAGAATCAGGAGACGGTCAGTCTCCTGATTCTATGGTCGACATCCAATGCGATCCGGTCAGCCCAGCAGATAGACGAGGCCCGGCAGGCTCACGGCCAGAGCCGCTAGCACCCAGGCGCCAACCGCCGATTCCCAGGCGACGTTCCCAGTGGCGTTCCGCAATCTCTGCGCACAGGTCGAGGCGTCCATCGTCCGTCCGCTGAGGCACGAACACAGGGCATAATGGGCCTGTCCGTCGGAGAGAGCGAAATAGCGCATGACATCGCCGAGCCTGTCGCTGGCAAGACCATCGGCTCGCAAGATCGGATCCTCATAAGCGACCGTCAGCGGAGAGTTGTCCTCGCGGATCAGGGCTCTTTCCGCCGGCGGCTTGTACTCGATTTCACCAAGGGAGTTCAGGGAGCGCTTCGGATCGCGCTCGAGCAGGTCGATCCAACGCTGAAGTCGCTCCTCGCGGGACAAGGGTCTCGGCTGAACGTCGGCTACGCTACGGAGCTGATCAAGATGCTTGTGTTCCATCGATCTCCTCCTTGCCAGAGCATCGGACCCAAAAGTGTTGGCCACTTTCGGGATCCATCCGATGCTCACTCCATAATACTCAGACAACCGGATGGCTGAGTGAGACAATCAATGCTGCGCCTGCCGCACGGCGAAAGTGCGACGGGGTGGGAGATCGAATAGCCCTAAGCTAAGATGGATACCTCACGCATGGACGCAGCAGGCTATGGTGGCGGGGGCGGAAAACGGCAGTGGACAGCGCAGGCCATTGTGGAGGTTCGTGCCCTGGATGGTTGCGGCGCTGCTCTTGCCGCTGCCTTTGGCTGCGATGCGGTTCACCCATGAGGTGAACTGGGACAGAGCCGATTTCACAGTGTTCGGCGCCATGCTGCTCGGCGCCTGCGGGGCCCATGAACTGGCCACAAGGATGACGGGGAGTACCGCCTACCGAGCCGCCGTGGCTGTTGCGGTCATGTCGGCTTTCATCCTCATCTGGATGAACCTTGCCGTCGGCATCATCGGGTCTGAGGATAACCCGGCCAACCTCATGTATGCCGGAGTGCTCGCCGTAGCGGTTCTCGGCGGCCTTATTGTGCGTTTCCAGCCTCACGGCATGGCGCACGTTTTGGTCGCGACGGCGCTGGCTCAAGTGTTAGGCGGGGTCATCGCCCTGGCTGTCGGGCTGGGTTCCACTGGAGCGAACTGGCCACAGGCGATCGTCGTCCTGACCGGCTTCTTCTCCGCGCTATGGCTCCTGTCGGCTTGGCTGTTTCGGAGGGCGGCGCGGGAGCTCATGTCCGCAGGCGCAGCGCCTTAGTTTTGGCTGCCAACGCCTGCGCCTATCCTTCGAGTGTTAATCTTCCGGCGCCTCGACGATGGGGTCGTACTGGCTCGTATCCAGGCCGAGCAGGTTGAAGCTCTGCTGCATGTGCGGCGGCAGCGGCGCCGTCACGTCGATAGGCTTGCCCGTCCGCGGATGGGCAATGACGATGCGGCGCGCAAGCAGGTGCAGCTTGTTCTGGATGCCGCCGGGCAGCTCCCAGTTCTCGATGTCGAAATACTTCGGATCGCCGACGATGGGATGGCCGATATGCGCCGTGTGGGCGCGCAGCTGGTGCGTGCGTCCCGTGACGGGCTTCAACGACAACCAGGCGAGCTTCTGCGCCGCCGTATCAATGACCGCGTAATAGGTCAGCGCATGGCTTGCGCCCTCGTCGCCATGCTGGGCCACCTTCATGCGCGCATCGCCCTCCTCACCTTCCTTGGCGAGATAGGTCGACACCCTGCCCTGCCGCACCCGCGGCACACCGGCGACGAGCGCCCAGTAGATCTTGCGCGTGGTGCGGGCGCGGAAGGATTTCGCCATAGTGGAGGCAGCAAAGC
This sequence comes from Microvirga lupini, assembly GCF_014191055.1. Taxonomy (GTDB): domain Bacteria; phylum Pseudomonadota; class Alphaproteobacteria; order Rhizobiales; family Beijerinckiaceae; genus Microvirga; species Microvirga lupini_A. Next base: position 380,401 of record NZ_JACHWB010000003.1, on the reverse strand, counting down.
GTGTCTTGGCGATCACGAGGCAGCCGGCCGTATCCTTGTCGAGGCGATGCACGAGGCGCGGCTTCTGGCCATCTTCGCCGGTGAGCGCATCCAGCATCCCGTCCACATGCCGCTTGGTGCCCGAGCCGCCCTGGACGGCAAGTCCCATCGGCTTGTTGATGATGAGGACGTCCTTGTCCTCGTAGAGCGTGATCGACTTCAGGAAATCGCGGTCGTCCTGATCCTTGGCCGGGCTGCGGGAGACCGGACGCTGCTGGTCGAGCTTCAGCGGCGGCACCCGGACCTTCTGGCCAGCCACAAGCCGCTCGTTGGGCTGCGCCCGCTTGCCGTCGATGCGCAGCTCCCCTTTGCGGACGATGCGCTGGATATGCGTGAAGGCAAGCTGCGGGAACCGCGCGACCAGGAAGCGGTCGACCCGCATATCGGCTTCATCGGGCTCGACCACGAGGGTCTGAACGCCCGTGGCCAGAACCCCCTGGGCCGCTGCCCTAGCCTGAGCCCGGGTCGGTCTGCGCGGAGCCTCTGCAATCGCGGGCTTTGCCTGTGGCTGCGCCGCGGCAGGTTTCTCGCGCACCGCCGAGGGCGCGCGCGTCTTGGCCGCAGCCGATTTCACGCCGCGTGGCTTCGCCGGCGCGGCCTTGCGCGCAGGCTTGTCCTCGCGCGAGCGAAAACCCTGCCGTGAGCCCGACCGCCCACCACGGGCACCATTCTGTCCTGAACCACTTTTTCTCATGACCCGTGGGTACCAGAGCGCCGCGCGGGCGGCAATCGAGGTTTAGGGCGTCAAGGCCCGGATGAAACCGAGGCCCGCGAGCAATCCGGCAACGGACAGGATCACCGAAGCGCCCACGTAAGCCGCGGCAAGTCCCGTCTGCCCCCGCTCCCAGATCAGAACGGCATCCAGGGAGAAAGCCGAGAAGGTGGTGAAGCCGCCAAGGATCCCTGTGGTCAGGAAGAGCCGCAGGGGCTGGCTCCACCCCTCACCTGCCTTGAACGCCAGCCATCCGGCAAGAGCTCCCATGACGAAGGAGCCGACGATGTTCACCGTCAGCGTACCCCAAGGAAATGCCGTGCCACACATACGGGCGCAACCGACATTCACCCCATGCCGGAGGGCACCGCCGATCCCGGCACCGAGGAAGACAAGGAGGTAGGCTTTCACCGACTAATCCTCGCCACCTTCGCCGCGCCGCGCCCGGCGCAGCCTTTCCCACCAGTCCAGCCGCTTGCGGACCTCCCGCTCGAAGCCGCGGTCCACGGGCTCGTAGAAGGATTGACGCCCCAGCTTCTCCGGCCAGTAATCCTGCCCTGAAAAGGCATCCGGCTCGTCGTGGTCGTAGGCATAGCTGTCGCCGTAACCGATCTGCTTCATGAGCTTGGTCGGGGCGTTGAGAATTGTTTTCGGGGGCATGAGGGAGCCGTGCTCCTTGGCCACCCGTGTGGCGCTCTTATAAGCCGTATAAAGGGCGTTCGACTTCGGGGCTGTGGCGAGATAGACCGCGGCCTGAGCCAGCGCCAACTCCCCTTCCGGCGAGCCGAGAAAATCGAAGGCGTCCTTGGCCGCATTCGCGATCACCAGCGCTTGCGGATCGGCTAGGCCGATATCCTCCACCGCCGCCCTCACCAGCCTGCGGGCAATGAAGAGCCGGTCCTCGCCGGCGTCGAGCATGCGGGTCAGGTAGTAGAGTGCCGCGTCAGGGTCGGAGCCGCGAATGGTTTTATGCAAGGCGGAGATGAGGTTGTAGTGCCCCTCCTGCCCCTTGTCGTAGATTGGCGCGCGGCGCTGGATGATCTCCTGGAGTTGCTCGGCATCGAAGACCTCGCCGGGCTTGGCCGAGCGCCAGACCTCCTCGGCCAGCGTCAGCACAGCCCTGCCGTCGCCGTCCGCCATGCGCACCAGGGACGCCCTCGCCTCTCCATCGAGCGGCAGGCTTTTCCCCGCAATCTCTTCGGCGCGAAGCAGAATCTTCTGGATCGCCTCCTCGTCCAGGGATTTGAAGAGGAGCACCCGGGCGCGGGAGAGGAGCGCTGCGTTCAGCTCGAAGGACGGGTTCTCGGTGGTCGCGCCCACCAGGGTGATCGTGCCATCTTCCATCACGGGCAGGAAGGCGTCGAGCTGGGCCCGGTTGAAGCGGTGGATCTCGTCCACGAAGAGCAGCGTGCCCTTGCCCATGGACCGGCGGTGACGGGCCGCCTCGAACACCTTCTTGAGGTCCGCCACGCCGGAGAAAATCGCCGAAATCTGGTCGAAATGCAGGTCCGTCTCATGGGCCATGAGCCGCGCCACGGTCGTCTTGCCGGTTCCGGGAGGCCCCCAGAAGATCAGGGAGCCGAGAGACTTCGAGGCGATGAGCCGGGTCAGGATACCGTCCGGCCCCACGAGATGGTCCTGGCCGACCACCTCGGACAGTTTGGTCGGCCGCATCCTGTCCGCCAGGGGACGGGGGGCGTTCTGGTCGAGGCCGGCGGAGGAGAACAGGTCGCTCATGATGAACAGGGACTCAAATCTTGTCCCTCACCCATAGCCCATCCGCGGGCCGCCGTCGCGCTTAACGGCCAAGCACGGTCGTGAAGATCCGCCCGCCGCGGCTGACCGTGATCTCCCAATAGCCGCCGTTGCGGTTGATCAGGCGATCCGCATCGCGGGTATTCGCAACGCGCTCGCCGTTGATGGCGACGATCTGATCCCCCTTCTCAAACCCGACGCTGGCGGCAACGCTGCGCTCCTCCAGCTCGGCCACGACGACGCCATCATCGGCCACATCGATCTGCAGCTCGTCGGCCACAGCCGGCGACATGTTGACGAGGGTCGCGCCGGCAAACGGTGTCCGTCCACGGCTGCGCACCGGATCCCGGGGCGGGTTCTCGGGCGGCGGCATCAGCCTGACCTGGATCGTAGTCTGTTTTCCGCCACGGAGAACTGTCAGGGGCGCCTGTCCCTGCGTTCCCTTGAGGGTGAAGCGGTAGCCGAAGGAATCCGGGTTATCGACGGGCTGCCCGTCAACTTCCAGAATGGCGTCCCCCCGCCTGAGGCCTGCTTCGGCCGCGGGTCCCTTGTCATAGACGGACGTGACCAGAACGCCAGTGGGGCGTTCCAAGCCCAAGCCGTTCGCGATGTCGCCATCGACCGGCTGCAGGCGAGCACCGAGCCAAGGTCGCACCACGTTCTTGGCGCCGCCCTTGGCCGAATTGAGCACCACCCGGACCATGCTGGACGGCACGGCAAAGCCGATGCCGATGCTGCCACCCGAGCGCGAATAGATCGCCGTATTGATACCCACCACCCGGCCGCTCATGTCGATAAGCGCGCCGCCCGAATTGCCCGGATTGATGGCAGCATCCGTCTGGATGAAGAACTGATAGTCTGAGATACCGACCTGAGTCCGCGCCAGGGCCGACACGATGCCCTGCGTCACCGTCTGGCCGACCCCGAAAGGGTTGCCGATGGCCAGCACGATGTCGCCCACCTGCAGGGCTTCCGAGTCGCCGAGTTCCACAGCCTGGAGGTTGGTAGCATCCTTCAGCTTGAGCACGGCGATATCGGTGCGGGAGTCGCGCAGCAGGATATCGGCCTCGAACTCCCGTCGGTCGGCAAGCGCCACCTTCACCTCGTTCATGTTCTCGATCACATGATTGTTCGTGATCACGAGGCCCGATGAGTCGACAATGACACCCGAGCCGAGGGAGCTCTGGGACCGGCCGCGGGGGACACCGGGTGCGTTGTCCCCAAAGAAGCGCCGGAAATACTCTTCGATGGCGGCGTTCTGCCGGCGATCGTTGCGTTTGGCATAGACGTTGACGACGGCCCCTGCCGTCTGCCTCACGACAGGCGCGAAGGAGAGCTGAACCTGAGCCTTGCTTTCAGGTATGACCCGTTGCGTCTGGGCCTGCGCTCCAGCAATTCCAATGGCCAGGGAGGCGGCGGCAATGGACAGGCGAAACAGCGAGAAGCGCATGGTGAGTCCCTTGATCAGCATTCCTCTTCGATAAAGCTCAGGGCACGAAAGTCCAAGCTCCACCGGGAATATGGGAAGACGAATGAGCAAACAAAAAGGGCGGCCCGAGGACCGCCCTTGATTGGATCGCCTTGGCCGAGATTACTCGGCGGCTTCGATGATCTCTTCCTTCATGGTCGGGCCCGAATCCTGGCCGCGCGCATCCACGTCGCGGTCCACGAACTCGATCACGGCCAGCGGGGCGTTGTCGCCGTAGCGGAAGCCGGCCTTCAGGACACGGGTGTAGCCACCATTGCGGTCACCGTAGCGCTTGCCGAGAACCTCGAAGAGCTTCTTGACCATGGCTTCGTCACGCAGCTTCGACATGGCGAGGCGGCGAGCGTGCATGTCACCGCGCTTGCCGAGCGTGATCAGCTTCTCGACGACCGGACGCAGGTCCTTGGCCTTCGGGAGAGTCGTGACGATCTGCTCGTGCTTGATCAGCGCAGCCGCCATATTGGCGAACATGGCCTTGCGGTGTTCGGTCGTGCGGTTGAAGCGACGACCACGGAATCCGTGACGCATTGGCTTTCTCCTAAATCTTCCGGCCGCCGTGCCAAGGGACGGACCGTCTCTCTTTTGATCCGCCGGTTCCCGACGGGGCTTGATTGAAGCCGCCCCTCACGAACGATGGGCGGCTTCGGAATCCTTAGTAGTGCTCTTCGAAACGCTTCGCGAGGTCTTCGATGTTCTCCGGCGGCCAGCCCGGCACGTCCATGCCGAGGTGCAGGCCCATGCCGGCGAGAACTTCCTTGATCTCGTTGAGCGACTTGCGGCCGAAGTTCGGGGTGCGGAGCATTTCCGCCTCGGACTTCTGGATCAGGTCGCCGATATAGACGATGTTGTCGTTCTTCAGGCAGTTCGCAGAACGGACCGACAGCTCGAGCTCGTCGACCTTCTTGAGGAGCGCCGGGTTGAACGGAAGCTGCGGCGCTGCAGCGGCCGCCTCTTCCTTGCGGGGCTCTTCGAAGTTGACGAAGACTTGGAGCTGGTCCTGCAGGATGCGGGCGGCATAGGCCACGGCATCCTCAGGCGTCACGGCGCCGTTGGTCTCGACCGTCATGATCAGCTTGTCGTAGTCGAGGATCTGACCCTCACGGGTGTTCTCGATACGATAGGAGACCTTCTTCACCGGGCTGTAGAGCGAGTCGACCGGGATCAGACCGATCGGAGCGTCCTCGGTGCGGTTGCGCTCGGCGGGAACATAGCCCTTGCCGGTGTCGACCGTGAACTCCATGCGGATCTCGGCGCCCTCGTCGAGGGTGCAGAGGACGAGCTCAGGGTTCAGGATCTGAACGTCGCCCACCGTGTTGATGTCGCCAGCGGTCACGGCGCCAGGGCCGGTCTTGCGTAGGGTCATGCGCTTGGCGCCTTCACCCTGCATCTTGATAGCGATCGTCTTCACGTTGAGGACGATGTCCGTCACGTCCTCGCGGACGCCCGGAATGGAAGAGAACTCGTGCAGCACACCGTCGATGTGGATCGCCGTGACGGCGGCGCCCTGGAGCGACGACAGCAGGACCCGACGCAGGGAGTTGCCGAGCGTCGTGCCGAAGCCACGCTCGAGCGGCTCCGCGACAACCGTTGCGATGCGCTTCGGATCGTCGCCCGGGGAGACTTCGAGCTTGTTCGGCTTAATCAGCTCTTGCCAGTTCTTTTGAATCACAACCACACCTCATGAGGTACGGCTTGAAGGGAGGCTTGGGGCCAGCCCTTTAAACCGGAACGCGCGTGGGCTTTGGACCCACGCGCCGGATAACCTTAGACGCGGCGACGCTTGCGCGGGCGGCAGCCATTGTGCGGGATCGGCGTCACGTCACGGATCGACGTGACGGTGAAGCCGGCCGACTGGAGGGCGCGCAGGGCGGACTCACGGCCGGAGCCGGGGCCGGACACCTCGACCTCGAGGGTGCGCATGCCATGCTCGGCAGCCTTGCGAGCCGCATCTTCAGCCGCGATCTGAGCGGCGTAAGGGGTCGACTTACGCGAGCCCTTGAAACCCATCGCGCCGGCCGAGGACCACGAGATCGTGTTGCCTTGGGCGTCGGTGATGGTGATCATGGTGTTGTTGAACGAGGCGTTCACATGCGCCACGCCGGAAACGATGTTCTTGCGTTCGCGGCGGCGGACGCGGGTAGCTTCTTTAGCCATTCCAAAGATCCTTCAAGCGCGCCCGTCATGCCAGGCGCTCGGGAGAAAGGGCCACCCGCCTGGGGTGGCCGTAAAACATTACTTCTTCTTGCCGGCGATCGGCTTCGCCTTGCCCTTGCGGGTACGGGCGTTCGTGTGGGTGCGCTGACCGCGGACCGGCAGGCTGCGGCGGTGGCGCAGGCCACGATAAGCGGCGAGATCCATCAGGCGCTTAATATTCATGGACACTTCGCGGCGCAGATCGCCTTCGACGATGTAGTCGCGGTCGATCGTCTCACGGATGGCCAGAACCTCGGCGTCGGTCAGCTGGTTCACGCGGCGCTCGGCCGGGATGTTGACCTTCTCGATAATCTCCTGGGCCTTCTTGGGCCCAATGCCGTGGATATACTGAAGCGCGATCACAACGCGCTTGGCAGTCGGAATGTTGACGCCTGCAATACGGGCCATCGTCCATCTCCATGTGAGAAGCAAACGCTTCGGTTTATGGTTATCGCGCGTCCGGTGGAGGCCGGCCCCTGCGCGGGTTCCTTATGCATCAAACACAACAAACCAGAAGGGCCTCCCCATCGAGACCCTCTGGATATGCAGGTTCCTGTGCAAGAGCTTGCGGTTATCGGAAATTAACCGGTCCGTCAAGCCCCTTCCCTTCAACGACCGAGGATTTCCTTGATCGCCTGGGTCACGTCGTCGATGGGCTTCATGCCATCGACCGTCTTCAGCATGCCCGTGCGCTCATAATAGGCCGAGAGCGGGGCCGTCTGGGTTCTGTAGGCATCAAGGCGGGTCTTGAAGACCTCCGGGTTATCGTCCTTGCGGACCGGCTCGCCCCGCGCCTCGGTGTCCTTGGCACGCTTGACGATTCGCTCAACCAGCTCGGCCTCGTTGACCTTGAACTCGATGACCGCGTCGAGCTTCAGGCCCTTGGCAGACAACATGGCGTCAAACGCCTCAGCCTGGGCGACCGTCCGCGGGAACCCGTCGAGGATGAAGCCGCCCTTGGCGTCCTGCTCCTCGATCCGGTCTGCGATGATGCCGACGACAATGTCATCCGACACCAACTCACCTCGGTCCATGACCGCCTTGGCCTTAAGGCCGACCGGCGTACCGGCAGCCACGGCTGCGCGGAGCATGTCGCCGGTGGAGAGCTGGGGGATTCCCAGCCGCTCGACCAGACGCACGGCCTGAGTGCCTTTTCCGGCCCCCGGCGGCCCCAGCAGGATAATCCTCATCGACGCCCCCCTGACTTCGTCGAGAATGCTCGCCCTCAGGCGAGGTGTCTATTGTTAGCGTCTGCGCGAGCCTTTGAGCTTCGCCTTTTTGACGAGGCCCTCATACTGGTGTGCGAGCAGGTGACCATGCACCTGAGCAACCGTGTCCATGGTAACAGACACCACGATCAGAAGCGAAGTGCCGCCAAAGTAGAATGGCAAAGCCGCATAGGACACCAGCAGTTCGGGAATCAGGCAGATGATCACCAGGTAAATGGCACCGAGCACCGTGATGCGGGTCAGAACCTGGTCGATGAAGTCCGCCGTACGCTCGCCAGGGCGAATGCCCGGGATGAAGCCGCCCTGCTTTTTCAGGTTGTCGGCCGTCTCCGTCGGATTGAAGACGATAGCCGTGTAGAAGAAGGCGAAGAACACGATCAGCGCCGCATACAGGAACATGTAGGCGGGCCGTCCGTGGCCGAGATAGGCGGTCAGCGTGGCAATAAACCCAGTTCCATCCGCGCCAGTCTGGAAGCTGGCGATGGTCGCCGGCAGAAGGAGCAGCGAGGAGGCAAAGATCGGCGGGATCACGCCCGAGGTGTTCAGCTTGAGCGGCAGAAACGAGGTCTGACCCTCATACATCCGGTTGCCGACCTGACGCTTAGGGTAGTTGATGAGGAGACGGCGCTGGGCGCGCTCCATGAACACCACGAAGTAGATGATGGCCACAGCCATCACGATCACGCCGATGATCAGGCCTGTCGAGATGGCGCCTTGGCGGCCGAGTTCGAGGGTGCCGGCGATGGCCGTCGGCAGGTTCGCCACAATGCCGGCGAAGATGATCAGCGACGTACCGTTGCCGATGCCGCGGGAGGTGATCTGCTCGCCAAGCCACATGAGGAACATGGTGCCGCCGGTCAGGGTGATCACGGTCGAGACCAGGAAGAACGGACCAGGTGCATCGACGATATTACCGGAACTCTGCAGACCTACCGCAATGCCCCAGGACTGGAACACAGCGAGCAGGACCGTAAGATAGCGGGTATACTGGTTCAGGATCTTGCGGCCAGCCTCCCCTTCCTTCTTCAGCGCCTCGAGAGAGGGGAGAACGGAGGTAAGGAGCTGGATGATGATCGAGGCCGAGATGTACGGCATGATGTTCAGGGCAAAGATCGCCATGCGCTCCACAGCACCGCCCGAGAACATGTTGAAGAGGCCGAGCACGCCGCCGCTGGCATTTTGGAAGCTCTGAGCCAGGGCTTCCGGGTTGATGCCGGGGAGCGGGATGTAGGTGCCGAGACGATAGATGATAAGCGCGCCCAAAGTGAACCAGATGCGCTTCTTCAGCTCATCGGCCTTGGCAATGGCGCCGAAATTGATGTTTGCCGCAAGTTGCTCGGCTGCTGAGGCCATAGTGGTGTCCCCGAAATACTTGAACCGTGACGGTTATCACGCAAACGGCGGCCACGCGATCATAACGCGGGCCGCCGCTTGGATCTTAGTCAATGTGGGCGCTGGCTCACGCCTGCGCAACGCCACCCAGCAGGGTGACAGAGCCACCGGCCTTCTCGATCGCTTCGACGGCCGACTTGGACGCGCCTGCAACCTGGAAGGAAAGCTTCGTCTTGAGCTCGCCAACGCCGAGGATCTTCACGCCGTCACGCGGCTTGGAGACAACACCGGCAGCGACCAGCGACTCGACGGTGACAGCAGCGCTCTTGTCGAGCTTGCCGGCTTCGATAGCCTGCTGGATGCGGCCGACATTGACCTCATTGAGGTCAATCTGGTTCGGCTTGTTGAAGCCGCGCTTCGGCAGACGACGGTGCAGAGGCATCTGACCGCCTTCGAAGCCCTTGATCGCCACGCCTGAACGGGACGTCTGTCCCTTCACGCCACGACCGCCGGTCTTGCCCTTGCCGGAGCCGATACCACGGCCGACACGCATGCGGTTCTTGGTGGAACCTTCGTTGTCACGAATTTCGTTGAGTTTCATGACGCTCTCCTCACTGCCCGTCGACAACGCGCACGAGGTGCTTGACCTTCTCGATCATGCCGCGAACCGCAGGCGTGTCTTCCAAGGTCGAAGTACGGTGAAGCTTGTTGAGCTTGAGGCCGATCAGCGTCTGGCGCTGCTTGGCCTCGCGGCGGATCGGGGAGCCGATCTGCTCAACGGTGACGGTGGATGCTGCAGTAGCAGGCTTCTTTGCCATGATTACAGCCTCCCTTACGCTTCAGCGCCAGCGGCTTCGCTGGTGTCGGCGTCACGGCGGCGAGCCTGCAGCGTCGACACCTTCAGGCCACGGCGAGCGGCGACCGAACGCGGGCTGTCCTCGTTCTTGAGCGCGTCGAAGGTAGCGCGGACGAGGTTGTACGGGTTCGACGAGCCGAGCGACTTGGCGACCACGTCCTGCATGCCCACGACCTCGAAGACGGCGCGCATCGGGCCGCCGGCGATGATGCCGGTACCCTGGGGAGCGGCACGGAGCACGACCTTGCCGGCGCCATGGCGGCCGTTCACGTCGTGATGCAGCGTGCGGCCCTCGCGGAGAGCGACGCGGATCATGGAGCGCTTGGCAGCGTCCGTGGCCTTGCGAATGGCTTCCGGCACTTCACGGGCCTTGCCGTGGCCGAAGCCGACGCGGCCCTTCTGGTCGCCGACGACGACGAGAGCAGCAAAGCCGAAGCGACGGCCGCCCTTCACCACCTTGGCGACGCGGTTGATGTGGACCAGGCGGTCCACGAATTCGCTGTCGCGCTCTTCGCGATCAGCACGTTCTCTTGGTTCTCTAGCCATGAGACCTCTCACTTGCGCGGGCGGCGGGCCCGCTCGCTAAGGGTTGCTTGGATTAAACCCGCCGTTAGAAATCCAGACCGCCTTCGCGGGCAGCGTCGGCCAGAGCCTTGACGCGGCCGTGATAGAGGTAGCCTGAGCGGTCGAAGATGACCTGTTTCACGCCGGCAGCAACCGCGCGCTCAGCCACGAGCTTGCCCACTTCCTTCGCCGCATCGACAGTGGCGCCGGTCTTGAGCTTGCCCTTCAGGTCAGCCTCGAGGGTCGAAGCCGCAGCGACCGTATGGCCGCGCACGTCGTCGATGACCTGGGCGTAGATCTGCTTGGACGAACGGAAGACCGACAAACGCGGACGACCGTTCGCTGCTTTCTTGATCGCACGGCGCACACGAGCCTTGCGGCGATCTTCAGCGCCTTTCTTCTCAGCCATGATACGTCGTCCTTACTTCTTCTTGCCTTCCTTGCGGAAGATGAACTCGTTGGCATACTTGACGCCCTTGCCCTTGTAGGGCTCCGGACCGCGGTATTCGCGGATCTCGGCGGCGGTCTGTCCAACGACCTGCTTGTCGATACCGGCCACAACGACTTCGGTCGGCTTCGGGGTCGTGATCGTCACGCCAGCCGGGATCGCATAGTCGATGTCATGGCTGTAGCCCAGCGAGAGCTTCAGCACCTTGCCTGCAACGGCGGCCTTGTACCCGACGCCGTTGATCTCAAGGCGCTTCTCGAAGCCCTTGGACACGCCTTCGACCAGATTCGCAACCTGGGCGCGGGACATGCCCCACTTCGCACGGGCCGTCTTAGACTCGTCGCGCGGGTTTACCGACACGGCGCCGTCCTCGAAAGCAACCGATACTTCTTCGGGAACGAGGAACGAGAGTTCGCCCTTCGAGCCCTTAACCTTCACCATCTGTCCGTCGACGGTCGCCGTCACACCTGACGGAACCGGAACGGGCTTCTTGCCTACTCGTGACATTTTCGAATCCTCGTGGTTCTGTGCGGGTGCCTGGCCTTAGAAGACCTTGCAGAGCACTTCGCCGCCCACGTTCTTCTCACGGGCCTCGTGATCGGCCATCACGCCCTGGGGCGTCGAGAGAATGGTGATGCCGAGACCGTCGGCCACGCGAGGCATGGTGTCGACGGAAGCATACACGCGGCGGCCCGGCTTGGAGACGCGCTCGATGGAGCGGATGACCGGCTGGCCGTCATAGTACTTCAGCTCGATCGAGAACTCGGTCCGGCCATTGCCGAACTCGGTCTGCGAGTAGTCGCGGATGTAACCCTCGGACTTGAGGACTTCGAGAACGCGAGCGCGCAGCTTCGAGCCGGGGGTGGAGACGGACCCGCGACGGCGCATCTGCGCGTTGCGGATACGGGTGAGCATATCGCCCAACGGATCGTTGATCATATGATGCCCCTCCCCTTACCAGCTGGACTTCACGAGGCCCGGGATCAGGCCCTTGTTGCCGAGCTCGCGCAGAGCGATACGGGACATGCCGAGCTTGCGGTAGTAAGCCCGGGGACGGCCCGTGATCTCGCAACGGTTACGGATGCGGGTCGGGCTCGCGTTGCGCGGCAGCTCGGCCAGCTTGAGGCGCGCCTCGAAGCGCTCCTCCATGGACTTCGACTCGTCGTTGGCGACCGCCAGGAGGCGCTCGCGACGACCGGCGAACTTCTTCACCAGGTCACGACGGTGCTTGTTCTTCTCAATAGCGCTTTTCTTAGCCATGCTTTTATCTCCAGTGTCCGCGTTTGAGGACAGTTATCCTCACTGCCGGAACGGGAAGTTGAAGTGACGCAGCAGGGCGCGGGCTTCGTCGTCAGTCTTCGCCGTGGTGGTGATGATGACGTCCATGCCCCAAACCTGCTCGACCCTGTCGTAATTGATCTCAGGGAACACCAGGTGCTCCTTGATACCCATTGCGTAGTTGCCACGGCCGTCGAACGACTTCGGGTTCAGACCCCGGAAGTCACGGACGCGCGGGAGAGCGATGGTCACGAAGCGGTCAAGGAACTCGTACATGCGAGCCTTGCGCAGGGTGACCTTGGCGCCGATCGGCATATTCTCGCGGACCTTGAACTGCGAGATAGCCTTACGGGCCTTCGTGATCACCGGCTTCTGGCCGGCGATGAGAGCCAGATCGGCAGCGGCGACCGAAGCCTTCTTCGAGTCCGCAGTCGACTCGCCAACGCCCATGTTCAGGACGATCTTTTCGATCGCCGGCACTTCCATGGGGTTCTTGTAGCCGAATTCTTCAATCAGCTTCGGACGCACCACTTCCTCGTAGTGCTTCTTCATCCGCGGCGTGTAGCCGTCCACCTGAGCCTTAGCCATCGATCAGGTCCCCCGAACGCTTGGCGAAACGGACCTTGCGGCCGTCTTCGAGAACTTTGAAACCAACCCGGGTCGGCTTGCCGTCCTTCGGGTCTGCGTAAGCCAGGTTCGACAGGTGGATGGCAGCCTCTTTCGAGACGATGCCAGCTTCCTGGTTTGCCGTCTGGCGCTGATGGCGCTTCACGACGTTGACGCCGCGGACGACCGCGCGCTCTTCCTTCGGAAGCACCTGGACAACTTCACCGGTCTTGCCCTTGTCGCGACCGGTCAGGACGACGACCTTATCGCCCTTCTTGATCTTCGCGGCCATTAGAGCACCTCCGGCGCAAGCGAAATAATTTTCATGTGGTTCTTGGCACGCAGTTCACGGGGAACGGGGCCGAAGATACGGGTGCCGACCGGCTCCTTCTGATTGTTGATCAGAACGGCAGCGTTACGGTCGAAACGGATGACCGAACCGTCGGCACGGCGGATGTCCTTGGCGGTGCGCACGACGACGGCCTTCATGACGTCGCCCTTCTTCACGCGGCCGCGCGGGATAGCTTCTTTCACGGATACGACGATGATATCGCCCACGGAAGCGTACTTACGCTTCGAACCGCCGAGAACCTTGATGCACATCACGCGACGGGCGCCGGAATTATCGGCGACGTCAAGATTCGTCTGCATCTGGATCATGGCTTTGATCCTTTCCTTTGTTTCAGACAGGTTTCCGGGCCAAGGCAGGATTGCCCCCCGGACTACGCCTGACGGGGATCTGATGTCCCCTGCCCTTCAAATGTCGAGAGAGGCGGCCGTATACACGAACCGCCCCCGTAAGACAACCCCTAGGGAAGGCTTTTTAGGCCTTCGCTTGGTCGACGAGCACCCAGGTCTTGAGTTTGGAGAGCGGCTTGGTCTCTTCGATGAAGACCGTGTCGCCCACCTTGGCTGTGTTGTTTTCGTCATGAGCGTGGTAGTTCTTCGTCTTACGCACGGTCTTTTTCATGACCGGGTGCGTAAAGCGACGCTCCACCTTCACAACGACCGTCTTGTCCTGCTTATCGCTGACAACGACGCCCTGCAAAACGCGCTTCGGCATCTTGATTTCCTCTTAAGCCTTGGCCGCAGCGGCCTTCTGGCGCTGCAGTGTCTTAACGCGGGCGACGTCCCTGCGGACCTCACGGACGCGTCCGGTGTTCTCGAGCTGGCCCGTGGCACGCTGGAAGCGGAGGTTGAACTGCTCCTTCTTCAGGTTCAGCAGCTCATCCGACAATTGGTCGGCGGACATTGCCTTAAGGTCAGAGAATCTCTGCTTCGACTTCATGATCCCCTCCTTATTCGGCGATGCGCTGGATGAAGCGCGTCTTGATCGGAAGCTTCGCAGCGCCGAGACGCAGGGCCTCGCGAGCGATATCCTCCGGCACGCCGTCGATCTCGAACATGATACGGCCAGGCTTCACCTTGGCCGCCCAAAACTCGGGAGCGCCCTTACCCTTACCCATACGCACTTCGGTCGGCTTCGACGACACCGGCACGTCCGGGAAGATGCGGATCCACACCCTGCCCGCACGCTTCATGGCGCGAGTGATGGCGCGGCGAGCCGCCTCGATCTGGCGAGCGTTGACACGCTCGGGTTCCATCGCCTTCAGACCGAACTGGCCGAAGTTGAGGTCCGTGCCGCCCTTCGCAGTGCCGGAAATACGGCCCTTGAACTGCTTACGGAACTTGGTTTTCTTCGGTTGCAACATGGCAAACCTCTCCTGACCTCTCGGTTACGCCGCTTGCTCGCGGCGGCCACCGGAGCGGCCTCCTTCGTCGTTCATCCGCTTGTCCTGGGCCATCGGGTCGTGCTCAAGGATTTCGCCCTTGAAGATCCAGACCTTGATGCCGCAGGTGCCATAGGTCGTGAAGGCCGTGGACGTTCCGTAATCCACATCCGCACGCAGGGTGTGCAGCGGAACGCGGCCCTCGCGGTACCACTCCAGGCGGGCGATTTCAGCGCCACCCAGACGACCCGAGCAGTTGATACGGATGCCCTCGGCGCCCAGACGCATCGCCGACTGAACGGCGCGCTTCATGGCGCGGCGGAACGCAACGCGGCGCTCGAGCTGCTGGGCGATAGAATCGGCCACCAGTGTCGCGTCGACTTCCGGCTTGCGGACTTCGACGATGTTGATCGCCACATCCGCGTCGGTCATCTTGGCGACGAGCTTGCGGAGCTTCTCGATGTCGGCACCCTTTTTGCCGATCACCACTCCCGGACGACCCGAGTGGATGGTGACGCGGCACTTCTTGTGCGGACGCTCGATGACGATCTTCGAGACGGCGGCCTGCTTCAGCTGCTTCATGAGAGCTTCGCGGATCGCCATATCCTCATGCATCAGCTTGGCGTACTCGCCCTTGCCGGCGAACCAGCGCGAGTCCCAGGTCCGGTTGATGCCGAGCCGAAGACCGATCGGGTTAACTTTCTGACCCATCTGGTTCTCCTTTATGCCTGTTCGGCAACTTCCCGAACCACGATCGTGAGGTTCGAGAACGGCTTTTCGATACGAGCACCCCGGCCACGGGCCCGGGCGTGGAAGCGCTTCATCACAAGCGCCTTGCCGACGAAGGCCTGGCTGACGACGAGATCGTCCACATCGAGATTGTGGTTGTTCTCGGCGTTGGCAATGGCGCTCTCGAGGCACTTCTTCACGTCGCGAGCAATACGCTTGCGGGAGAACTCGAGATCGGCGAGAGCCGCAGAAACCTTCTTGCCGCGGATAAGGGCCGCAACAAGGTTGAGCTTCTGGGGGCTGACGCGCAGCATGCGAGCGACGGCTTGTGCCTCTGTGTCGCTCAGTGCGCGAGGAGTCGCGGCCTTACCCATCTTACTTCCTCTTCGCCTTCTTGTCCGCCGCGTGGCCGTGGAAGGTGCGGGTCGGCGAGAACTCGCCGAACTTGTGACCCACCATTTCCTCGCTCACGTTGACGGGAATGTGCTTCTGACCGTTGTAGACCCCGAAGGTGAGGCCTACGAACTGCGGGAGGATCGTGGAGCGGCGGCTCCAGATCTTGATAACCTCGTTGCGGCCCGAGGAACGGGCAGCCTCGGCCTTCTTGAGGAGGTAGCCGTCGACGAACGGACCCTTCCAAAGCGAACGTGCCATGACGTGCCTCTATCCTTACTTCTTCCGAGCGTGACGGCTCGACACGATGAACTTGTCGGTCCGCTTGTTCGAACGGGTTTTCTTGCCCTTGGTCGGGACGCCCCATGGGGACACCGGATGGCGACCACCGGAGGTACGACCCTCACCACCACCGTGCGGGTGGTCGATCGGGTTCATGGAAACGCCGCGGTTGTGCGGACGCTTGCCAAGCCAGCGGTTACGACCAGCCTTACCGATCGAGGTGTTCATGTGGTCCGGGTTCGACACCGCCCCGACACTGGCGAAGCACTGGCCATGGACCAGACGCTGCTCGCCGGAGTTCAGGCGGATCGTCACGTAGCCCTGGTCACGACCCACGATCTGAGCGTAGGTGCCGGCGGAGCGGGCGAGTGCGCCACCCTTGCCGACCTTCAGCTCCACATTGTGGATGATCGTTCCCACCGGCATGTTGCCGATCGGCATCGCGTTGCCCGGCTTAATGTCGACCTGCTCGCCAGCCGACACCTGATCGCCGACAGCAAGACGCTGCGGGGCCAGGATGTAGGACTGCTCGCCGTCAGCGTAGCCGATGAGCGCGATGAAGGCGGTGCGGTTCGGATCGTACTCGATCCGCTCCACGGTCGCCACATCGCCCAGACGGGCGCGACGCTTGAAGTCGACCAGGCGCAGGGTGCGCTTGTGACCACCGCCACGGAAACGGACGGTCACGCGACCCAGGTTGTTACGGCCACCGGAGGAGCTCTTGCCCTCCGTCAGCTTCTTGACCGGCTTGCCCTTGTAGAGCTCGCTGCGGTCCACGATCACCAGCTGGCGCAGGCCGGGGGTGATTGGTTTGAAGGTTTTCAAAGCCATCGGATCACTCTCTCAACCGATCAGAGGCCCGTCGTGACGTCGATGGTCTGGCCCTCAGCGAGGGTTACAACCGCCTTCTTCACGTCCGACCGCTGGCCGCGGGTGCCGCGGAACATCTTCACTTTGCCCTTGGTGAGGATCGTATTCACGCTCTTCACCTTGACATCGAACAGCTTCTCAACCGCTTCCTTGATCTGCGGCTTCGTCGCATCCAGTCGAACCTTGAAGACGACCTTGTTCTGTTCGGACAGGGCCGTGGCCTTCTCGGTGATGACCGGGCTCACGATCACATCGTAATGGCGCGGGTCCAGGCTCATTTGAAGCGCGCCTCCAGCGCATCGACAGCCGCCTTCGTGAGAACGAGCTTCTCGCGACGCAGGATGTCATAGACGTTGATGCCCTGCACCGGCAGGACGTCGATGTTCGGGATGTTGCGAGCAGCCCGCTGGAAGTTCGTCTCGATCTCAGCGCCGCCGATGATCAGGGCGTTGCCGAGGCCGAGCTTGCCGAAGCGCTCGACGAGAGCCTTCGTCTTTGCCTCGGAGAGCGTCACATCGTCGATCACGACGAGCGAAGCGTCCTTGGCCTTGGACGAGAGCGCATGCCTCAGAGCCAGAGCGCGGACCTTCTTGGGCAGGTCGTGCGCATGGCTGCGAACCTGCGGGCCGAAGGCGCGACCGCCGCCCCGGAACTGGGGAGCGCTCGCGGCGCCGTGACGGGCGCTGCCGGTGCCCTTCTGCTTGTAGACCTTCTTCGTGGTCCGATCGATGAGCGAGCGGTTCTTCACGGCGTGCGTACCGGCCTGACGCTTCGCGAGCTGCCAGCGGACGCAGCGGGCCAGAAGATCGGCGCGCGGCTCGAGACCGAAGATGGCCTCGTTCAGGTCGACCGAACCTGCGTTTTTGCCCTCAAGCGTGGTGACATCAAGTTTCATCACGCATTCTCCTCTTGGGCCTGCTCAGCCTGGGCGGCCGGCGCAGCATCGTTGGCCGTGCGGAACGAACCGGGCATCGGCACTTCTGCAGGCAGCTTGCGCTTCACCGCGTCGCGGACGAAGATCCAGCCGCCGGCAACGCCGGGAACGGCGCCTTCGACGAGGATCAGACCGCGCTCGACATCGGTCGACACCACACGCAGATTCTGCGTCGTGACGCGCTCGACACCCAGGTGACCCGGCATCTTCTTGTTCTTGAACGTCTTGCCCGGATCCTGGCGGCCGCCGGTCGAACCGATCGAGCGGTGGGAGACCGACACGCCGTGCGTGGCGCGCAGTCCGCCGAAGTTCCAGCGCTTCATGCCGCCCGCGAAGCCCTTACCGGTGGTGATGCCCGTGACGTCCACGAACTGACCGGCAATGAAGTGATCAGCGGTGATCTCGGCGCCGACCGGGATGACAGCATCCTCGGAGACGCGGAATTCCGCGAGCTTGCGCTTCGGCTCGACCTTGGCGACGGCAAAGTTGCCGCGCTCGGCCTTCGAAACGTTCTTCACCTTGGCCTTGCCGACGCCGACCTGCAGCGCGGTGTAGCCGTTCTTTTCCTTGGTCCGGTGGGCGACGACCTGGCAGCTGTCGACCTTCAGAACCGTGACGGGGATGTGTTCGCCGGCATCCGTGAAGATGCGGGTCATCCCGACTTTCTGTGCAATGACGCCTGAGCGCATGTGCGTATCCTCTCGGCGTGTCTACCGAAAGCTCCAGCCTAACGGCTTAGAGCTTGATTTCCACGTCCACACCAGCAGCGAGATCGAGCTTCATAAGGGCGTCAACCGTCTGCGGGGTGGGGTCCACGATATCGAGAACACGCTTGTGAGTGCGCATCTCGAACTGCTCGCGCGACTTCTTGTCGATGTGCGGCGAGCGAAGCACCGTAAAGCGCTCGATGCGCGTCGGCAGCGGGATGGGCCCGCGAACCTGAGCGCCGGTCCGTTTCGCGGTCGACACGATTTCCCGTGTCGAAGCGTCGAGGATCCGATGGTCGAACGCCTTAAGGCGAATACGAATGTTTTGACCGTTCATGGCTTATCCATTCAACAAGGGAAGCGGCCGAGCCGAAACCCGGCCGCTGTCCTTTGATCCTCTTTCAATTAATCCATCACGGCGGCGACGACGCCGGCGCCGACGGTGCGGCCGCCCTCACGGATGGCGAAGCGCAGCTTCTCCTCCATGGCGATCGGCGCAATCAGCTCCACTTCCATCGTGATGTTGTCGCCCGGCATCACCATCTCGGTGCCCTCAGGCAGCTTCACCACGCCCGTCACGTCCGTC
The DNA here is from genome assembly GCF_014191055.1 of Microvirga lupini. GTDB lineage: Bacteria > Pseudomonadota > Alphaproteobacteria > Rhizobiales > Beijerinckiaceae > Microvirga > Microvirga lupini_A. Next base: position 361,672 of record NZ_JACHWB010000003.1, on the reverse strand, counting down.
GTGCGGAAGTAGAACTGCGGACGGTAGTTGCCGAAGAACGGCGTATGACGACCGCCCTCTTCCTTCGTCAGGATGTAGGCCTCGGCCTTGAACTTCGTGTGCGGCTTGATCGAGCCCGGCTTGCACAGCACCTGGCCGCGCTCCACGTCCTCGCGCTTCGTGCCCCGCAGCAGAACGCCCACGTTGTCGCCCGCCTGGCCCTGGTCGAGCAGCTTGCGGAACATCTCAACGCCCGTCACCGTCGTCTTGACCGTGTCCTTCAGGCCCACGATCTCCACTTCCTCGCCGACCTTCACCACGCCGCGCTCCACGCGACCCGTCACCACCGTGCCGCGGCCCGAGATCGAGAACACGTCCTCGATCGGCATCAGGAACGGCTGGTCGATCGGACGCTCCGGCTGCGGGATGTAGGCATCCACCTCGGCCATCAGCTTGAGCACCGCATCGCGGCCGATCTCAGGCTGGCGGTCCTCAAGAGCGCACAGAGCCGAGCCCTTCACGATCGGAATGTCGTCGCCGGGGAAGTCGTACTTCGACAGAAGCTCGCGCACCTCAAGCTCAACCAGGTCGAGCAGCTCGGCGTCGTCGACCATGTCGACCTTGTTCATGAACACCACCAGGGCCGGCACGCCCACCTGGCGGGCCAGAAGGATGTGCTCGCGGGTCTGCGGCATCGGGCCGTCGGCCGACGACACCACCAGGATCGCGCCGTCCATCTGCGCCGCACCCGTGATCATGTTCTTCACGTAGTCGGCGTGGCCGGGGCAGTCCACGTGGGCATAGTGACGGTTGGCCGTCTCGTACTCCACGTGCGCCGTCGAGATCGTGATGCCGCGCGCCTTCTCTTCCGGCGCCTTGTCAATCTGGTCGTACGCCGTGAACTGCGCACCGCCCGACTCCGCCAGAACCTTCGTGATCGCCGCCGTCAGAGACGTCTTGCCATGGTCCACGTGACCAATCGTCCCAATGTTGCAGTGCGGCTTAGTCCGCTCAAACTTTTCCTTCGCCATCGTGGCACCCGTTCCTTTGATCGTTCAATATTCGCTTAGTGGGTTCAGGCGTACTTCGCCTGAACCTCGGCAGCCACGTTCGACGGCACCTGCTCGTAGTGGTCGAACTGCATGGTGTAGCTCGCACGACCCTGGCTCATGCCGCGCAGGGTGTTAACGTAGCCGAACATGTTGGCGAGCGGGACCATCGCGTTGATGACCACCGCATTGCCGCGCATGTCCTGGCCCTGGATCTGACCACGGCGGGAGTTCAGATCGCCGATCACCGAACCCGTGTAATCTTCGGGGGTCGTGACCTCGACCTTCATCACCGGCTCGAGCAGAACCGAAGCGCCCTTCTGGAGCGCTTCACGGAGCGCCGCACGAGAGGCGATTTCGAAGGCCAGCGCCGACGAGTCGACTTCGTGGAAGGCACCGTCGACGAGCTCGACCTTGAGGTCGACCACCGGGAAGCCGGCGACGACGCCAGCACCCACGACCGACTGCAGGCCCTTTTCGACGCCCGGGATGTACTCCTTCGGCACCGCGCCACCGACGATCTTCGACTCGAAGGAGAAGCCGGCACCCTGGTCGTTCGGCTGAACGACGAGCTTGACGCGGGCGAACTGGCCCGTACCGCCGGTCTGCTTCTTGTGGGTGTAGTCCACCTCGGCCTTCCGCGAGATCGTCTCACGATAAGCGACCTGTGGGGCGCCGATATTCGCGTCGACCTTGTAGGTGCGGCGGAGAATGTCGACCTTGATGTCGAGGTGAAGCTCGCCCATGCCCTTCAGGATCGTCTGGCCCGACTCCTGGTCGGTCGAGACACGGAACGACGGGTCCTCGGCGGCCAGCTTCGACAGGGCAAGGCCCAGCTTCTCCTGGTCGGCCTTCGACTTCGGCTCGATGGCGATCTCGATGACCGGCTCCGGGAACTCCATGCGCTCAAGGATAACGGGCTTAGCCGGATCGCAGAGCGTGTCACCCGTGCGGACTTCCTTGAGACCAGCCAGAGCGACGATGTCGCCGGCATAAGCCTCCTTGATGTCTTCGCGGTTGTTCGCATGCATCAGCAGCATGCGGCCGACGCGCTCTTTCTTGTCGCGGGACGAGTTCAGAAGTGTCTCACCAGCATTCACCTTGCCCGAGTAGACGCGGCAGAAGGTGATGGTGCCCACGAAGGGATCGTCCATGATCTTAAAGGCGAGCATGGAGAAGCCTTCGTCGTCCTTTGGCTTGCGGGTGGTCGGCTCTTCGGTCTTGAAGTCGATGCCCTGGATAGCCTCACGGTCTGCCGGGGACGGCAGGAAGTCGACGACGGCGTCGAGCAGGGGTTGAACGCCCTTATTCTTGAACGCGGAGCCGCAGAGCACCGGGTGGAAGGCGCGACGCTGCACGGCCGTACGGATCAGCCGGCGCAGAGTAGCCTCGTCCGGCTCCTGGCCGTCGAGGTAGGCCATCATGGCCTCGTCGTCCATCTCCACAGCGGCTTCGACGAGCTTTCCGCGATACTCGGCGGCCTGATCCTTCAGGTCAGCCGGAATCTCGACTTCGTCGAAGCTGGCGCCGAGCGCCTCACCCGACCAGACAAGGGCCTTCATCTTGATAAGGTCGACCATGCCCTTGAAGTCGCTCTCAGCCCCGATCGGGATCTGAAGGCAGACGGGCTTGCCGGCCACGCGCTTGATGATGTCGTCGACGCAGTTGAAGAAGTTCGCGCCGGTCTTGTCCATCTTGTTGACGAACACGACACGCGGAACATCGTACTTGTCGGCCTGACGCCACACGGTCTCGGTCTGGGGCTCGACGCCCTGGTTGCCATCGAGAACGCAGACGGCGCCGTCGAGCACGCGCAGCGAGCGCTCGACTTCGATGGTGAAGTCGACGTGGCCGGGGGTGTCGATGATGTTCAGACGCTTGTCGCGCCAGAAGCAGGTGGTCGCAGCGGACGTGATCGTGATGCCACGCTCCTGCTCCTGCTCCATCCAGTCCATGGTGGCGGCACCCTCGTGCACTTCACCGATCTTGTGGGACTTACCGGTGTAGTAAAGGATGCGCTCGGTCGTGGTGGTCTTGCCGGCATCGATGTGGGCCATGATGCCGAAGTTGCGGTAGTCCTCAATCGCGTGCGTGCGGGGCATCGCTCAGCTCCTCAGGCCTTTACCAGCGGTAATGCGAGAACGCACGGTTGGCTTCCGCCATACGGTGGGTGTCTTCGCGCTTCTTCACGGCATTGCCGCGGTTGTTCGAGGCATCGAGCAGCTCGGCGGAGAGGCGCTCGACCATGGTCTTGTCGTTACGGCCGCGTGCGGCCTGGATGATCCAGCGGATCGCGAGAGCCTGACGGCGCTCGGCGCGAACCTCGACCGGGACCTGGTAGGTCGCACCGCCGACGCGGCGGGAGCGGACCTCGATCGCCGGAGCGACGTTGTCGAGGGCCTGCTTGAAGACCTCGAGCGGGTTCGCCTTGGCGCGGCTCTCGATGCTGTCGAACGCACCGTAGACGATGCTCTCGGCAGCGGACTTCTTGCCGTCGTACATGATGGAATTCATGAACTTCGTGACGACGACATCACCGAACTTGGCGTCCGGGATGATCTCACGCTTTTCGGCGCTATGGCGACGGGACATGAGCTGACCTCAATGACAGTTGACGGCTTACTTCGGCCGCTTCGCGCCGTACTTCGAACGACGCTGCTTACGATTCTTCACGCCCTGGGTGTCGAGGACACCGCGGAGGATGTGATAACGGACACCCGGAAGGTCCTTCACGCGACCGCCGCGGATCATGACCACGGAGTGCTCCTGAAGGTTGTGACCCTCACCCGGGATGTACCCGATGACTTCGAACCCGTTCGTCAGACGAACCTTGGCGACCTTACGCAGAGCCGAGTTCGGCTTCTTCGGGGTCGTTGTATAAACGCGCGTGCACACGCCACGCTTCTGCGGGCAGGCCTCAAGCGCGGGAACCTTATTCCGGCTCTTTTGCGCAGTCCGCGGCTTGCGGATCAGCTGAGAGATCGTTGGCATCCTGTGCCCTCTTTGACCGACCACCCAATAGGTGGCCATGAATGTGTCTTCAACGGTTGAACGCCGCCCTTCGCTTCTGCGAACCTTTTCAGGCTGCACAAAACGAAGCCACGCCATTGACTTGGGTAAGCCCCTGGCGCGGTGCGATTGCAGAGGACCACGATCTGGTTACCGCGGTCGTGCCCTAAATCTGACGAGTGTCAGTCAAGGTTGAGTTCGGCAGCGTTTAGGTGGCATCCGTCGAAGCTAGGCGCTTCGACTGGCTAAAACCTACGGCCAGCCGGAAAGTCCGGTCTCTCTAGCGTCCGAGTCGCGCAAAGTCAACACTTTTCGGTAAGGATCCAGAAAGGCGCCTCCAAACGACAGAGCGCTGTCTGGCCTGTCCCTTCTATATCGGTTTCTTCCCGACCGCCATAAGGTTATGTAGTAACTTCCTTGGAGGAGGCGGATCGTGACGGCGGCGATACATTTCGAAACTGAGGCTTATGATGTGACCCATGGGAAGCCGATGGGTCGCCACTTCGCCGGCCATGGCTTCCTCTCAGCCTTCGCCCGCTACACTTCTGACGATTCCCCCATCGGGTATGTGGGCAATGCCAAGCTCGGCGGAGAATTCTGCAACTTCATCAAGACCTTCCGTCTGGAGAGTTCGCCGCGCTTTATCGTTAGCGCCAAGGCTGGGGCTCTCAGGCAGGTCGGCTGCCTGTTCACTCCCAGTCCTATCAGCGCAGCGCAAACGTGGCAGCGGGAGCTTCATGGGCCCAGGTCCTGGAGCCTCTGTGGGGTGAACCATACCCTGTCCTCTGCCCGTGCCATGGATGGGCTCACCTCCCTACTCACCGCCGCGGTGCAGCCCTGGGATGCGATCATCTGCACATCTACAGCCTCTCGTACCGTCATCGAGACACTGTTCACGCGACAGGAGGATCATCTTTCGCGACGCCTGGGTGCTTCCCGCTTCGTCAGGCCGCAACTCCCTGTGATTCCTCTTGGGGTCGATTGCGAGAGCCAGGCGAAGCGGACAGAGCGCGGGGACGGCGCACGGGCATCCCTCGGCATAGAACCAGGCGACTTCGTCGTCCTGTTCCTTGGACGCCTTTCCTTCCACGCCAAGGCGAACCCGGCTCCTATGTACCTGGCTTTGGAGAAGGTTGCCCAGCGCCATCGTGTGGTGCTGATCGAGTGCGGGTGGACCGCCAACGATCAGATCGCCCGGGCCTTCTCGGAAGCAAGGGCCAAGCTTTGTCCTTCCGTTCGGTCCATCGTGCTCGATGGGCGGATCAATGATGTGAGGGACACGGCCTGGGCAGCGGCGGATGTGTTCTGTTCCCTGTCCGACAACATTCAGGAGACTTTCGGCCTTACGCCCATCGAGGCCATGGCCGCCGGTCTGCCCGTGGTGGTCACCGACTGGGATGGATACAGGGATACCGTCAGGAACGGCATCGACGGCTTTGCCGTTCCGACCATCGCTGCTCCTCCGGGAGCGGGACAGCCTCTCGCCGTGCGCTACGCACTCGAGGTCGACAGCTACGATTCGTATATCGGCCAAGCGTCGACTGCCATTGCGGTAGACGTTGATGCGGCGGCGGCAGCCTTCGAGCGCCTCGCAGCGGATCCGGACCTGCGCCGACGCATGGGTGCGAACGGTGCGGCTCGGGCTAGAGAGCGCTTCGACTGGAAGGTCATCGTCAAAGCCTATGAGGAGCTCTGGCAGGAACTGGCCGCCGTGAGAAAAGCCGGGCAGGCAGCGCCCTCCCCTGAGACCATGCGCGGTTTCTGGCCGGCTCGCCCCGACCCCTTCGAGCTCTTCGCTAGTTTCCCTTCGCTTCCCTTCTCCAGTCAGCACGTTGTCTCGCAGTCAGCGGAGATCGGTGAGGCCGAAGTGCTGGAACGGCTGAACCTGAAGGTGGCCCTGGTGAATGCCTCACCGGATATCTCTTCCACCTTCCTTCTCGCGATGTGGAAGCAGGTTAGTGACCAGGGCACGTCGGTCCGGGAGGTCCTTACCGCGCACAGAGACGCCTCGCCTGCCCTTACGGCCAGAGCCCTCATGTGGCTGGCGAAGCTCGGCTTGCTCAAGATTAACCCCAGGGACGAGCGTTCCTGAGCACCCGCTCACGAAAAAGGCCGCCCGGAGGCGGCCTTTTCATTCTCGCAAGGTCTTCGCAGCTTACTCGGCCGCCGGAGGCAGCTCGCTGACCTGAGCCTGAGACTCGGAGCGCTTCTGCTGCAGGATCAGCTCGTCGCGATGGGTCGCAACGGCCTTGATCTGAGCGGTGAGCGCGCCTGTGCCGGCCGGGATCAGGCTGCCGACGATGACGTTCTCCTTGAGGCCCTCAAGGGTATCGACCTTGCCGTTGACCGCCGCCTCGGTGAGGACGCGGGTGGTCTCCTGGAAGGACGCCGCCGAGATGAAGGAGCGGGTCTGCAGCGAGGCCTTGGTGATGCCGAGCAGAACCGGCACGCCTTCGGCGGGCTTCTTCTTCTCGGACACGAGGCGCTCGTTGATCTCCTCGAACTCGAGACGATCGACCTGCTCGCCGGTGAGCAGCTCGGAATCGCCGCCCTCCGTGATCTCGACCTTCTGCAGCATCTGGCGAACGATCACCTCGATGTGCTTGTCGTTGATGAGCACGCCCTGGAGGCGGTAGACCTCCTGGATCTCGTTCACGAGATAGGCTGCGAGCTCCTCGACGCCCTTGATCGCCAGGATGTCGTGCGGTGCCGGGTTGCCGTCGACAATGAAGTCTCCGGTCTCGACCACGTCGCCATCCTGCAGGTGGATGTGCTTGCCCTTCGGGATCAGGTACTCCACCGGCTCCGAGCCATCGTGCGGGTTCAGCGTCAGGCGACGCTTGCTCTTGTAGTCACGGCCGAACTGAATCGTGCCCGACTTCTCCGCAATGATGGCCGCATCCTTCGGACGACGGGCCTCGAACAGCTCCGCCACGCGCGGCAGACCGCCTGTGATGTCGCGGGTCTTGGCGCTCTCGGTCGAGACACGGGCGAGGATATCGCCAGCCTTGACCTTCGAGCCCGGATCGGCCGCCAGGATCGCGTCCACGGGCAGCAGGTAACGGGCGTCACCACCGCGGGCAACCTTGGCCACCTTGCCGCCGGCGCCCTGGATGACCACCGCCGGACGCAGGTCGGCTGTGCGCGGAGAACCGCGCCAGTCGATGACCACGCGCTTGGCGATGCCGGTCGACTCGTCCATCGACTCGATCATCGATGCACCGTCCACGAGGTCCTCGTAGCCCACTGTACCGTCGATCTCGGTGAGGATCGGACGGGAATAGGGATCCCACTCGGCAATACGCTGACCGCGCTTGATCGTGTCGCCCTCGTCCACCTTCAGGCGGGAGCCGTATTGCAGGCGGTGAACCGCCCGCTCGGTGCCGTCCTGGCCGATGATCACAACAGCCACGTTGCGGCCCATGACGACGAGGTCGCCGTCGGAGTTGCGCGCAATGTTCTTGTTGCGGAAGCCGATCTTGCCCTCGAAGCTCGACTCGATGAAGGACGAGTCCGCGATCTGAGCCGCACCACCGATGTGGAAGGTACGCATGGTCAGCTGCGTGCCGGGCTCGCCGATGGACTGCGCCGCGATCACGCCGACGGCCTCGCCGTGGTTGACCGGGGTACCTCGGGCCAGATCGCGGCCGTAGCAGGTAGCGCAGACGCCGTTCTTCGACTCGCAGACGAGCACGGAGCGGATCTTCACCTCCTGGATGCCGGCAGCGCCGATCGCCTCGAGGTGATGCTCCTCGATCATCGTGCCGGTCGGAACGATGACGGTACCGTCCTGGGCCACCAGGTCCTCAGCCGTGGAGCGGCCGAGAATACGCGAGGCCAGCGACGCGACCACCTGGCCGGCGTCGATGATGGCGCGCATCTTGATGCCCTTCTCGGTGCCGCAATCCGGCTCACGGATGACCGCGTCCTGCGCCACGTCGACGAGGCGGCGGGTCAGGTAGCCCGAGTTCGCGGTCTTGAGCGCGGTGTCGGCCAGACCCTTACGGGCGCCGTGGGTCGAGTTGAAGTACTCGAGAACGTCGAGGCCTTCCTTGAAGTTTGAGATGATCGGCGTCTCGATGATCTCGCCCGACGGCTTGGCCATGAGGCCGCGCATGGCCGCGAGCTGCTTCATCTGGGCCGGCGAACCACGGGCGCCCGAGTGGGACATCATGTAGATCGAGTTGACCGGCTTATCGCGGCCGTTCTCGTCCTTCTGCACCGTGGAGATGCGGTTCATCATCTCGCCGGCGAGGCGGTCCGAGCACTTCGCCCAGGCGTCGACGACCTTGTTGTACTTCTCGCCCTGGGTGATGAGGCCGTCCTGGTACTGCTGCTCGTAGTCCTTCGCGAGAGCACGGGTCTCCTCGACGATGGCCCACTTGTTCTCCGGGATCACCATGTCGTCCTTGCCGAACGAGATGCCGGCCTTGAACGCATTGTAGAAGCCGAGGCCCATGATGCGGTCGCAGAAGATCACCGACTCCTTCTGACCGCAATGCCGGTACACGGCATCGATCATGTTGGAGATCTCCTTCTTGGTCATGAGCTTGTTCACGACGTCGAAGGGCAGCATCGGGTGCTTCGGCAGGAGGCGCGAGAGCATCACGCGGCCGGCCGTGGTGTCGACGATCTTCGACACCGGCTTGCCGTCCTCGTCCAGGCCTTCCCAGCGGTAGCGGATCTTCGTGTGGAGCGTGATGACCTTCTCGTTCAGGGCATGCTCGATCTCGCCCATGTCGGCGAAGGCCTTGCCCTGGCCGGGCTGGCCATCGGACACGATGGAGAGATAGTAGAGGCCGAGAACGATGTCCTGCGACGGCACGATAATCGGCTGACCGTTGGCCGGGTGCAGGATGTTGTTGGTCGACATCATTAGCACGCGGGCTTCAAGCTGAGCCTCGAGCGAGAGCGGCACGTGGACGGCCATCTGGTCGCCATCGAAGTCCGCGTTGAACGCGGCGCAGACGAGCGGGTGCAGCTGGATCGCCTTGCCTTCAATGAGGGTGGGCTCGAAAGCCTGGATGCCGAGACGGTGCAGCGTGGGCGCGCGGTTCAGGAGAACCGGGTGCTCGCGGATGACCTCGTCCAGGATGTCCCAAACCTCGGGCTTCTCCTTCTCGACGAGCTTCTTCGCCTGCTTGACGGTGGCGGAGAGACCGCGCGCGTCGAGCTTGGCGTAGATGAACGGCTTGAAGAGCTCGAGCGCCATCTTCTTCGGCAGGCCGCATTGGTGCAGCTTGAGCTCGGGGCCCACCACGATGACCGAGCGGCCCGAGTAGTCGACGCGCTTGCCGAGCAGGTTCTGGCGGAACCGGCCCTGCTTGCCCTTCAGCATGTCGGCGAGCGACTTCAGCGGACGCTTGTTGGCGCCTGTGATGACGCGGCCGCGGCGGCCGTTGTCGAACAGGGCGTCGACCGCCTCCTGGAGCATGCGCTTCTCGTTGCGGACGATGATATCCGGCGCACGCAGCTCCATGAGCCGCTTCAGGCGGTTGTTGCGGTTGATGACGCGGCGATAGAGGTCGTTCAGGTCCGAGGTCGCGAAGCGGCCGCCGTCGAGGGGCACGAGCGGGCGCAGATCCGGCGGGATCACCGGAACGACCGTCATGATCATCCACTCGGGCTTGTTGCCCGACTGGACGAAGGCCTCGATGATCTTGAGGCGCTTCATGAGCTTCTTGGGCTTCAGCTCGGACGTGGTGACGGCGATCTCCTCGCGGATCTCCTGCGCGGTCTTCTCGAGGTCGAGTTCCTGCAGGATCCGGCGGATGGCTTCCGCGCCGATCATGGCCGTGAACGAGTCCTCACCGAACTCGTCCTGAGCGCGGATGTACTCCTCCTCGGTGAGGAGCTGACGGTCCTTGAGCGGCGACAGACCCGCATCGACGACGATGTAGGATTCGAAATAGAGGATGCGCTCCAGATCCTTCAGGGTCATGTCGAGCAGCAGACCGATGCGGCTCGGCAGGGACTTGAGGAACCAGATGTGAGCCACGGGCGCGGCGAGCTCGATGTGGCCCATGCGGTCGCGACGGACGCGGGCCAGCGTCACCTCGACGCCGCACTTCTCGCAGATCACGCCCTTGTACTTCATGCGCTTGTACTTGCCGCACAGGCACTCGTAGTCCTTGATCGGGCCAAAGATGCGCGCGCAGAACAAGCCGTCACGCTCGGGCTTGAACGTACGGTAGTTGATGGTCTCCGGCTTCTTGATCTCGCCGTAGGACCAGGACAGAATCTTCTCAGGGCTCGCGATCGAAATCTTGATCTGATCGAAGCTCTGCGGCTGGGCCGTCTGGTTGAAGAGATTCATGACCTCTTGATTCATCGCCGTCTCCTGGGCTGGAGGGCGCTAGATAAGCACCCTCACCGGCAATTGCATGGGGCCGCGGCATCATCGCCGCGGCCAAACGTCAAACTTGAAGCGCTTACTCGGCGGCCTCGGACGGAGGCAGCTGCTCCGCCTCGTTGGCGGCGCGCTTGGAATTGGTCAGCTCCACGTTGAGGCCGAGCGAACGCATTTCCTTCACGAGAACGTTGAAGCTCTCCGGAATGCCCGACTCGAAGGTGTCGTCGCCACGAACGATGGCTTCGTAGACCTTGGTACGGCCGGCCACGTCGTCCGACTTGACCGTGAGCATTTCCTGCAGGGTGTAGGCGGCGCCGTAGGCCTCCAGAGCCCAGACCTCCATTTCGCCGAAGCGCTGGCCGCCGAACTGGGCCTTGCCGCCCAGCGGCTGCTGGGTGACGAGGCTGTAGGGGCCGATGGAGCGGGCGTGGATCTTGTCGTCCACAAGGTGGTGGAGCTTCAGCATATAGATGTAGCCCACGGTCACCTTGCGGTCGAAAGCCTCGCCGGTCTTGCCGTCATAGAGCGTGACCTGACCCGACGGGTCGAGGCCGGCCTTCTGCAGCATGACCTCGATGTCCGATTCCTTCGCGCCGTCGAAGACGGGCGTGGCGAACGGAACGCCGCGGCGCAGCTTGTTGCCAAGCTCGGCCAGCTCATCGTCGGAAGCCTGCTCGATTTCCGGCAGGTTGCCGTAGATCGACACCAGCTGATCGCGAAGCCCCTTGGACTGGCCCGACCGCATATAGGCATCGACCGCCTGGGCGACCTGCTTGCCGAGACCGGCAGCAGCCCAGCCGAGATGCGTCTCGAGGATCTGACCCACGTTCATGCGGCTCGGCACGCCCAGCGGGTTGAGCACGATGTCCGCGTGGGTACCGTCCTCGAGGAACGGCATGTCCTCGATGGGAACGATGCGCGACACGACACCCTTGTTGCCGTGGCGGCCGGCCATCTTGTCGCCCGGCTGGATCTTGCGCTTCACGGCCACGAAGACCTTGACCATCTTCATGACACCCGGAGGAAGCTCGTCGCCGCGCTGCAGCTTCTCGACCTTGTCGAGGAAGCGCTGCTCAAGGCGCTTCTTCGACTCGTCGTACTGCTTCTGCATGGCCTCGATCTCGGTCATCAGAGCATCGTCTTCGACCGCGAACTGCCACCACTGCGACCGCGGGTGCTCGTTGAGGAGCTCGCGGGTGATCTTCGTGTCCTTCTTGAAGCCCTTCGGGCCAGCAACGGCGCTCTTGCCCGAGAGGATCTCGGCCAGACGCGCATAGGTGTTGCGGTCGAGGATCGCCTGCTCGTCGTCGCGGTCCTTCGCGAGACGCTCGATTTCCTCACGCTCGATGGCCTGGGCGCGCTCGTCCTTGTCCACACCGTGACGGTTGAACACACGGACTTCCACGATGGTGCCGGTCACGCCCGGGGGCACGCGCAGCGAGGTGTCGCGAACGTCCGAGGCCTTCTCGCCGAAGATGGCGCGCAGAAGCTTCTCTTCCGGCGTCATCGGGCTCTCGCCCTTCGGCGTGATCTTGCCGACCAGGATGTCGCCCGCATGGACCTCGGCGCCGATATACACGATGCCGGCTTCGTCCAGGTTCTTCAGCGCCTCTTCCGACACGTTCGGAATGTCGCGCGTGATTTCCTCAGGACCCAGCTTCGTGTCGCGGGCCATCACCTCAAACTCCTCGATGTGGATCGAGGTGAAGACGTCTTCCTTCACGATCCGCTCGGAGAGCAGGATCGAGTCTTCGAAGTTATAGCCGTTCCACGGCATGAACGCGACGAGCACGTTCCGGCCGAGCGCCAGCTCGCCATATTCGGTCGACGGACCGTCGGCGATGATGTCGCCCTTGCGCACGAGGTCGCCGGCGCGGACCAGCGGCTTCTGCGTGATGCAGGTCGACTGGTTGGAGCGCTGGAACTTCTGCAGGCGGTAGATGTCGACGCCCGGACGGGTTGGATCCGTGTTCTCCGTCGCGCGGATAACGATACGGGTCGCGTCCACCTGGTCGACGACGCCGGTGCGGCGGGCCGCAATGGCAGCACCCGAGTCGCGGGCTACGACCGCTTCCATGCCGGTGCCGACGAACGGAGCGTCCGCCTGCACGAGCGGCACGGCCTGACGCTGCATGTTCGAGCCCATGAGCGCGCGGTTCGCGTCGTCGTTCTCGAGGAACGGGATGAGCGCGGCCGCAACCGACACGAGCTGCTTCGGCGACACCTCCATGAGGTCCACCCGGTCCGGAGCCACGACGATGTTGTCACCGGCGCGGCGGCAGATCACGAGCTCTTCCGTCAGCGTGCCGTTGGCGTCGAGGGTCGAGTTGGCCTGGGCGATGTTGTACTTCGCCTCTTCCATGGCCGAGAGGTAGATCACCTCGTCGGTCACGCGGCTATCGCGCACGCGGCGGAACGGCGTCTCGATGAAGCCGTATTTGTTGACGCGGGCGAAGGTAGCCAGCGAGTTGATCAGACCGATATTCGGGCCTTCCGGCGTCTCGATCGGGCAGATGCGGCCGTAGTGCGTCGGGTGCACGTCGCGCACCTCGAAGCCGGCGCGTTCGCGGGTCAGACCGCCCGGGCCAAGCGCCGAGAGACGACGCTTGTGCGTGACCTCGGAGAGCGGGTTGGTCTGGTCCATGAACTGCGAGAGCTGCGAGGAGCCGAAGAACTCGCGCACCGCGGCAGCCGCGGGCTTCGCGTTGATCAGGTCCTGCGGCATGACGGTGTCGATATCGACCGACGACATGCGCTCCTTGATCGCGCGCTCCATGCGGAGCAGGCCCAGGCGGTACTGGTTCTCCATGAGCTCGCCGACCGAACGCACACGGCGATTGCCGAGGTGGTCGATGTCGTCGATCTCGCCCTTGCCATCACGCAGGTCCACGAGCGCCTTCGTCACCGCCAGGATGTCCTCGCGACGCAGGGTGCGCACGGTGTCCTCGGCGTCGAGATCGAGGCGCATGTTCATCTTCACGCGGCCGACCGCCGAGAGGTCGTAGCGCTCGGCGTCGAAGAACAGCGAGTTGAACATCGCTTCCGCCGTGTCGAGGATCGGCGGCTCGCCCGGACGCATCACGCGATAGATGTCGAACAGGGCGTCCTCACGAGAGGAAGCCTTGTCGATGGCCAGCGTGTTTCGGATGTAGGGGCCTACGGTGACATGGTCGATGTCGAGCACCGGGATCTCGGTGAAGCCGGCTTCGTCCAGACCCTTCAGCAGCTTCTCGGTGATCTCGTCGCCGGCCTCGGCGTAGATCTCGCCGGTGGACGGATTGACGAGGTCCTCGCCGATATACTGACCGTAGAGGTCCTCATCGGTCGCGCGCAGGTTCTTGAGGCCCTTCTCGGCCAGCTGGCGGGCCGTACGGGCGGTCAGCTTCTTGCCGGCCTCGAGCACGACCTCGCCCGACTTGGCGTCGATCAGGTCCACGGAGGCCTTGAAGCCTTTCATGCGCTCCGCATCGAACGGCACCGACCAGGCGTCGCCGTCTCGGGTGTAGGCGATGCGGTTGTAGAAGGTGGTGAGGATCTCCTCGCCGTCGAGACCGAGAGCGTAGAGCAGCGACGTGACCGGAAGCTTACGCTTGCGGTCGATACGGGCGTAGACGATGTCCTTGGCGTCGAACTCGATGTCGAGCCATGAACCGCGGTACGGGATGATGCGGGCAGCGAACAGCAGCTTGCCGGAGGAGTGCGTCTTGCCCTTGTCGTGGTCGAAGAACACGCCCGGCGAACGGTGCATCTGCGAGACGATCACGCGCTCGGTGCCGTTCACGATGAAGGTACCGTTGTCGGTCATGAGCGGCATGTCGCCCATGTAGACGTCCTGCTCCTTGATGTCCTTCACGGAGCGGGCGCCGGTATCCGGGTCCACATCGAACACGATGAGGCGCAGCGTGACTTTCAGCGGCGCAGCGAAGGTCATGCCCCGCTGGCGGCACTCGTCCACGTCATACTTCGGCGGCTCGAACGTGTACTTCACGAACTCGAGCAAGGCAGTATTCGAAAAGTCCGAAATCGGGAAAACCGATTTGAAGACGGCTTGCAAGCCCTCTTCCGGCCGGCCACCCTTTGGCTCTTCGACCATCAGGAACTGGTCGTAGGATGCCTTCTGAACCTCGATGAGGTTCGGCATCTCCGCCACTTCCTTGATTTTTCCGAAGAACTTGCGAATGCGCTTCCGGCCGATCAGTGTGTTGGCCATCTGGACCTCGTTCCTCATACACGGCTAATCGAGAACCCCGGGATCGGGCCTCTGGAGTAGCCGCCCGGCGAAAGCGCCGGTTTTCGAACCAATCAGGGCTCTCTGCGAGCCCTTTCAGACATCGTCAAAGAAGCCCGGCCTCTTTGACGACACAACGGCCCCAGGCAAAAACGCCTGGGACCGTGTGTTTTGAACCCCGATTTCTCGGGGGTAACCCTGCGGCCTTGAAGGCCGCAAAATTACTTAAGCTCGACCTTGGCGCCGACCTTCTCGAGGGTCGCCTTGATCTTCTCGGCTTCGTCCTTGGCAACGCCTTCCTTAACCGGCTTCGGCGCACCTTCGACGAGGTCCTTAGCTTCCTTGAGGCCCAGGCCCGTGATACCACGGACTTCCTTGATGACCTCGATCTTCTTGTCGCCGGCCGAAGCGAGAACGACCGTGAACTCGGTCTGCTCTTCAGCAGCCGGAGCACCGGCGCCGGCGCCCGGAGCAGCAGCAACGGCAACAGCCGCAGCAGCGGAAACGCCCCACTTCTCTTCGAGCATCTTCGAGAGCTCAGCGGCCTCGAGAACGGTCAGCGACGACAGATCGTCAACGAGCTTGGCAAGATCAGCCATTTCTTAGTTCCTTAGGTTCAGTTCGAACGATTGATTGTGTTGAGGTACGGCCTCACGCCGCTTCGCCTGTTTTGGCATAGGCCCCGAATACGCGGGCGAGCTTCGCCGCCGGCGCAGTGCTGAGCTGAGCGATCTTGGTCGCCGGAGCCTGGATAAGGCCGACGAGCTTGCCGCGCAGTTCATCAAGGGACGGCAGAGTGGCAAGCGCCTTCACTCCGTCCACGTTCAGGGCGGTCGTGCCCATTGCGCCGCCGAGGATCACGAGCTTGTCGTTCCCCTTAGCGAAATCAACAGCGACCTTGGGCGCCGCGACCGGATCGCTCGAATAAGCGATCAGGGTCGGACCTTTCATGAGGCCCGAGATGGACGCGACGTCCTTGCCTTCGAGAGCGATTTTGGCGAGGCTGTTTTTGGCGACCTTCACGGTGGCGCCGGCCTGCTTCATCTGCGCGCGCAGCTTCTGCATGTCGGCGACCGTGAGGCCGGCATAGTGGGCGACGACGACAACGCTCGTGGTGTTAAACACGTCGTTGAGAGTCGAGACGAGCTCGCGCTTTGCTGCTCTTTCCACTGGGCTCTCTCCGGTTGGCGGAAATTTCCGCCGGTTGCATTTGCCGTTCAAGGCCCGGACTTGCGCCCGGAGCATCCTGAACGACGCTCTCGCAAGCCCTGTCCCCCAAATGACGCCTGGCGGCGCACCGGGTGAGATGGTTCGAACCGACTCCCTTCATCTGCGTTAGCAGATGGCAAACTCGGCTTCCCCGTCTATGCAGGCCCTTACGAATTAAACCGGCAAGCCGGCACCTGCAGTCTTGGACAGGACATAGCCGGAACGCGCCAAAAGTTGCCTCTTGGCTCGCCGGCCTGTCACCGCCCCGTCTCCGGGACGGATTCTCAGCCTACCGCCCGCGCAAAAGCGGAGCCTCGGCCTATGTTGGAAACTCAAAGAATCCCTATAATCCTTTTTCCCCCTCTTGCCAAGGGGCAGGGTAGGATAAGTTTAAGGATTTCGTGGTCGCCCTGGCAGCAGGGCACATGGATCCCCTTCCCGAGGCCGATGCCAAGTAGCACGGACGAAGGTGTAAAACATTCAATTCTTGCCAAGGAAGTTCCGAATAGTCAGCCCGCCCGTAACGACGAGGCCGATAGCACTAAGTGCGCTGATCACCTGCCCTAGATCGGCGATAAAGTCGATCATGTCGAGAATGGCATACATGCTCCACGGCCCTCGCCTGTAACAATGTGATAGCCAACGGCCTTATGCGCAAGAGCCCTGAAATAAAAGAGCCCGGCACGGGTGCCGGGCTCTGTAATGTCTATGTCCTGAGCCTTAGGCGTTGAGGACCGAAGCGGGGTCGACCTTCACACCGGGGCCCATCGTCGAGGAGACGGCGACGCGCTGGATGTAGGTGCCCTTGGCGCCCGTGGGCTTCGCCTTGGAGACGGCATCGGCGAAAGCCTTGATGTTCTCCACGAGCTTGGCCTCGTCGAAGGACGCCTTGCCGATGCCGGCATGGACGATGCCAGCCTTCTCGACACGGAACTCCACGGCGCCGCCCTTGGCAGCTTCCACGGCACCCTTCACGTCCATGGTGACCGTTCCGACCTTCGGGTTCGGCATCAGGCCGCGCGGGCCGAGCACCTTACCGAGACGGCCGACGAGCGGCATCATGTCCGGGGTGGCGATGCAGCGGTCGAAGTCGATCGTGCCGCCGTTGACGGTCTCGAAGAGTTCCTCGGCGCCCACGATATCGGCACCGGCAGCCTTGGCCTCGTCGGCCTTGGCGCCGCGGGCGAACACGGCCACGCGAACCGTACGGCCGGAGCCGTTCGGCAGGTTGCAGACGCCGCGGACCATCTGGTCGGCGTGGCGGGGATCGACGCCGAGGTTCATCGAGATCTCGATTGTCTCGTCGAACTTCGCCTTGGCGCGTTCCTTGATCAGCTTCACCGCGTCCTGGATCGGGTAGAGCTTGGTGGCATCAACGCCCTCGCGGGCGGCGCGGATGCGCTTACCTTCTTTCACAGCCATCATGCCCTCCTTATGCCACTTCCATGCCCATCGAGCGCGCGGAGCCCTCGATCATGGCCATGGCGGATTCAACGGTGTCGCAGTTGAGATCGACCATCTTCTTCTCGGCAATCTCGCGGATCTGGTCGCGGGTCACGCGGCCGACATTGCCGCCCTTGCCGGGGGTCTGCGAACCCTTGTCGATCTTCGCGGCCTTCTTGAGCCAGTACGAGACCGGGGGCTGCTTCATCTCGAAGGTGAAGGAACGGTCCTGATACGCGGTGATGATCACCGGAATCGGGGTGCCCTTCTCCATCTGCGCGGTCTTCGCGTTGAAGGCCTTGCAGAATTCCATGATGTTCAGGCCGCGCTGACCGAGCGCCGGACCGATCGGCGGCGACGGGTTGGCTGCGCCTGCGGGCACTTGAAGCTTAACGTAGCCCGAGATTTTCTTTGCCATAGGACTGCTCCTAATGGACCACCCGCCCGGAGCCTACCGAACGGAATGGCAGTTGCAGATCGCGGTCCAGTCCCAAAACCCCGGCTGGCAACCGGGCAGACCTCCCGCGGATGAAAGGCCCTCTCGGAGAGCCTGGAAAGTGCCACCAGAAAGGTGCCACTTCCCGCCGATCAGACCTTTTCGACCTGACCGTATTCGAGTTCGACCGGCGTCGCGCGGCCGAAGATGGACACTGCTACCTTGAGGCGGGCCCGGGCGTGGTCGACTTCCTCGACGACGCCATTGAACGAGGCGAACGGCCCGTCGGAGACGCGGACCTGCTCGCCGATCTCGAAGCTGACGGAGGGCTTCGGGTGGTCGACACCCTCGGCCACCTGGCCCTTGATCCGCTCGGCCTCACGATCCGGGATCGGAACCGGCTTGGACTTGTCGGCGCCCAGGAAGCCCGTCACCTTCGGGGTATTCTTGATGAGGTGGTAAACCTCGTCGGTCAGGTCGCACTTCACCAGCACATAGCCCGGGAAGAACTTGCGCTCGGTATCGACCTTGCGGCCGCGGCGTACCTCGACGACCTTCTCGGTCGGAACCATGACCTCGTCGAACTTGTCCTCAAGGCCACGCTGGGCGGCCTGGTCCTTGATCGACTGGGCGACCTTGTTCTCGAAGTTGGAATAGGCGTGGACGATGTACCAACGCTTCGTCATTGCATCCACCCCTTAACCGCCAAGCCCAAGAATCACCGAGCGGACGCCCCAGCCGATCGCCTGATCGACGACCAGAAAAAAGATGCTGGCAACCACCACCATCACGAACACCATGGCGGTCGTGATCATGGTCTCCTTGCGCGTCGGCCAGGTCACCTTCGCGGCTTCCGAGCGGACCTGCTGTATGAAATCGAACGGGTTCGTCTTCGCCATTTCTCTGCGCCCGCCCCGCCTTAAGAGCGGCAGCGAACGTCCTCTGAGGGCACGCTTGAGCCCAAATTGAAGGGGCGCGAGGCTGTTTCTCAAGCCTCGCGCCACCTGTTCAAACCATCTGCGGAGCGCTCTTTAGAGCAAAACGCCCGCTTTGTCGACCGCTGGCAGGAGTGGAGGGACTCGAACCCCCAACCCCCGGTTTTGGAGACCGGTGCTCTAGCCGATTGAGCTACACTCCTCCGGCGGTCAACAGGTGGCGGAAACCCGCCACCTGGATCTCATTAATCCATCACGGCGGCGACGACGCCGGCGCCGACGGTGCGGCCGCCCTCACGGATGGCGAAGCGCAGCTTCTCCTCCATGGCGATCGGCGCAATCAGCTCCACTTCCATCGTGATGTTGTCGCCCGGCATCACCATCTCGGTGCCCTCAGGCAGCTTCACCACGCCCGTCACGTCCGTCGTGCGGAAGTAGAACTGCGGACGGTAGTTGCCGAAGAACGGCGTATGACGACCGCCCTCTTCCTTCGTCAGGATGTAGGCCTCGGCCTTGAACTTCGTGTGCGGCTTGATCGAGCCCGGCTTGCACAGCACCTGGCCGCGCTCCACGTCCTCGCGCTTCGTGCCCCGCAGCAGAACGCCCACGTTGTCGCCCGCCTGGCCCTGGTCGAGCAGCTTGCGGAACATCTCAACGCCCGTCACCGTCGTCTTGACCGTGTCCTTCAGGCCCACGATCTCCACTTCCTCGCCGACCTTCACCACGCCGCGCTCCACGCGACCCGTCACCACCGTGCCGCGGCCCGAGATCGAGAACACGTCCTCGATCGGCATCAGGAACGGCTGGTCGATCGGACGCTCCGGCTGCGGGATGTAGGCATCCACCTCGGCCATCAGCTTGAGCACCGCATCGCGGCCGATCTCAGGCTGGCGGTCCTCAAGAGCGCACAGAGCCGAGCCCTTCACGATCGGAATGTCGTCGCCGGGGAAGTCGTACTTCGACAGAAGCTCGCGCACCTCAAGCTCAACCAGGTCGAGCAGCTCGGCGTCGTCGACCATGTCGACCTTGTTCATGAACACCACCAGGGCCGGCACGCCCACCTGGCGGGCCAGAAGGATGTGCTCGCGGGTCTGCGGCATCGGGCCGTCGGCCGACGACACCACCAGGATCGCGCCGTCCATCTGCGCCGCACCCGTGATCATGTTCTTCACGTAGTCGGCGTGGCCGGGGCAGTCCACGTGGGCATAGTGACGGTTGGCCGTCTCGTACTCCACGTGCGCCGTCGAGATCGTGATGCCGCGCGCCTTCTCTTCCGGCGCCTTGTCAATCTGGTCGTACGCCGTGAACTGCGCACCGCCCGACTCCGCCAGAACCTTCGTGATCGCCGCCGTCAGAGACGTCTTGCCATGGTCCACGTGACCAATCGTCCCAATGTTGCAGTGCGGCTTAGTCCGCTCAAACTTTTCCTTCGCCATGTGATTTCTACCTTACAGAGGCCAGGAACAAAAAACCTAGGGCGTCCCGATATTGCGGTTGCGCTCTTTGCGCAAGAGCGAATTTCGATATTGCAGAACCTAATGCCCGATAACCTGATCCTTCACGTAATGAAGGCAAGATCGCCGCCCCCTCCCTTTGAGGAGTGTTTGGTCTGCATAAAGGCACTTCAGCCGCAAATTACAAGGGAGGCAGGGCATGCAGAGGAAGGTGGAGCGGCTGACGGGAAGCGACCCCGTATTCAGCATGGAAAGCTGGCCAACATCGCTTCAAGTCCCTCTCATCGGCCTAACACCCATAATAAACCCTTGTGCTTCCTGGCATTTTCCACAATCCGGGCTCCCCTGCCCGGTTGCCGGCGATTCGTGGCTCGTGTTTATCACTGCGGATCTACCTGTCGAACCTTCGAATGTCCTCCGAGCCCAGCTTGGGAACGTACACCCGAGAACGCTTCAAGTTGACCGTGGGTCACATTAAGTGGGCGGAGGCAATAGTCGTGAACGGGCGTGTCCAGGATCGCGGCCACCAGTTGGTCGATACGACCTCCCCAGGCCTCCTGCTACGCGTAACGCGAAAGGCTCGCTGACGAATCGGTTGCGCGATTCACGGCACGTGGGAGGGGACGCCTTGCCGGACGATCCCGCTTCCCTCTCTGGTAAGGAACACCGGGAAAGGCACTTGGGTCTCCAAGCCGGCGAACGCGAAACAGCCGAGCTATCCACTACGGGAGCCCCGGCTAGGGCTTCGACAAAGATGGCTTAAGCGCTTGGTTACAGCTGTGATCCGACTCGGGTATCTCCTTACCACAGGAAAGGCGGCCCCATGGCCACGTAGTCTCCCGGCGGGATCCATTTTGGTCACCAAGCCAGCTATCGCCCGGATGCCTTGTGCCGGTCATGGTTCTTCGAGACCGCGCAAAGAGCACGAGGAGGAGTTCATCCGGTTCTGGAACGAAGTTGTCGGCAAGGGCGACGAAGTCTGGCAGAAGGGGCAAGCGCGGCTTCCGCAACCCTCACCACTCCAGAAACTGCCGAGTTAAGCGCAGCGGGGAAGCTTCGGTGTCGGGTCAGGGGACAGCGACGGACAGCCGCTCGCCCACTGGCCGGGCTGTGACACTTCACAGAGGAACGGGCTTGCCAGCCTACGGGTTGATTGTCTGACGCAGATCCGCGTCTGATCTCCCCGGAGGAAGCCATGCCGATGGACAAAGATCGTGTGAAGGGCGCCGCCACCCGCGCCGGCGGCAAGATGAAGCAAGCCGCCGGCGACATGACCGGCGACACCAAGATGCAGACCGAAGGCAAGCTGGACCAAGCCAAGGGCAAAGCCCAGAATGCCATGGGCAGCGCCAAGGACGCGCTCAAGAAGTAGGCCGCCAAGCGGAAGAACGCGTAGCAGCCCTACCGAACCGAGGTGGGGCTGCTAACAGGCTTTGGCCCGCTCCTGACAATCTGGTTTCCCTACCCGCCGGCGGATTCGCCTGCTACCTAGCAGACCCTGACCCGCCAGGGTCAGTCTACGCTCCGCCTCCCACGTTTCTCCTATTGCGGCCATCACCAGGGGGAGCTGCTCGTCCGACATAGATCCGTGCGCCTCAGTCACAAGGCGCCGTGTAGCATCGGCGGAAATGCTCCACCGGAGCACGCGTCTGGGTCATTGCGGGCATGAAGCAACGAGGCCTCGTGGGCCAGTTAATCTTCAACCCTTGCAGCCAAGCCCACTCCACGGGGATCACTCGTCAGCTTACGCCAATAGGAGTATGCTAGATATATTAGTCGCACGTTGACAGGAGTGAGCCATGAACAGGCATCACACCCTCGCTTGGTTCGCGTGCAGCGTTCTGTCGGTGGCTACGCTTAGCTCAGTCTCGGCACAGCAGCACACGATGCCCAGGTCATCCAGTGACCAGGAAATTATCAGAAGTGCCATGGCGGCGGCCCCACCTGCCATTGCCAAGGACGCGACCATTATTGACGTGTCCAAAGAAGGCAAGATACGCAGTGTCCGGAAGGGGACGAATAACTTCACCTGCATGGCGGACAATCCTAGCACCCCAGGTCCCGATCCCATGTGCGGTGATGAGAACGCCATGGCTTGGGCGCAGGCTTGGATCGAGCATAAGGACCCGCCCGCCGGGAAGGTCGGCTTCATGTACATGTTGGCAGGGGGCACGGACGCCAGCAATACCGATCCCTATGCGCAACAGCCCGAACCGAACAACAATTGGGTCAAGACTGGTCCTCACGTCATGGTGGTCGGAGCCAAGGGCATGATGGAAGGCTATCCGCGTGCTGCGATGCCAGACACCTCTCGGCCCTACGTCATGTGGGCGGGCACACCCTACGAACACCTGATGCTGCCGGTGCAGACTTCCAAGCCGATGGGCAAAACGGCAAGAAGATAGGTTTGCTCCAGCCGCCGCCTCGAATGAAAGGCACTTTTCCTCAGCATCCATTCAGGATCAGAAGGAGATCATTGTGCTTATGACGCAATGAAGTGAAGCTGTGGTCGCACACCGTACCCTCATAGGGCCCGTGCAGCTCCTCTTGGCGCTCCCGCTCACTGCAGACATAGCGCAGTCCGAGCCTGCGACATTTAAGCATGACGGCCACTTGCGGGTGGTGGAGCACTCGTACACGCAAATCGCTCGGTCAGTCGAGCAAACAGACCTCGCACGCCACCGGGACGCCGCCGTGGGGAAGCGCGAGCACGACCGGGTGCTGCGCAGCATAGGACATCAAATGGGGGACAAGCGCACGTCCGGCGTCGGCCCGGTTCCTAAAGCTCAGATCCTCCGGATGCATGGATCTTCCTCTACGGTTTCCAAGACCTCTGGCGCACCGTGACAGGGAATGATGTCCCGGAGCGATTTCACGACGGGCCTCGATCTATCGCGATGTGGTTCGTGTCCACGCGGGCGGATCGCTGGCTGGGAACGACTCGAGATCGGCTTCCTCGACAGCATCCGGAGCCTCCTCAAAGTCGTCGGAAATGCTGACCAGATCGGAGTGTCCGAAGCCCTTGGAGTAGTCGAGCACCGAGATGACCGTCGGTGTCACGCGGAAGATGCGGATCTCACCCGGGCTCGGCATTGGTCCTGACAGGGAGGTCTGTTCGGGATACTTCCGCACCAGCATCTTCATCACCCTACCCGCATCGGCCGGGTCAGTCACCGCCTGCGCATGCCCCGCCAGCGACAGGCCGGAGATCGCCATGATGTCCGACGTGTCGTGGTCAATCGTCAGAGACACGCGATCATCCCGCGACAGGTTGGCTGCCTTCTGGCTGTCCAGGCCGCACAGGAAGTAGAGGGTGAGGCCCTCGCTGGCGTAGCCGACGGTGGTCGCCTGGGGCCAGCCGTCGGGTCTCAGGGTGGCAACCGTCATGATCCGGTGCTGGTCCAGCAGCGTCAGGATCTTCCGTCTGATGTCCTCGTGCATCTGCCGCCTCCATGATGGCGCGCAATCCAACGCGGAATGAACTGATAGGGGTCAGCTATCGGGACCTCTGCAGGCGATTCAGCCGGATCGTCCAGTGGGACGGCCAGAACGCCAGTACGGCCACGATGAGGGTCAGCAGCAGGAGCCCCACCATCATTTGGACGACGCCGAAGTTCACGGCGTCTTTGGCCACGAACCAGCTCGTCACGGCACCTGCCGCAATCATCAAGAGGCGAACGACCCATCCGATCATGTCTTCCTCCCCTGCAGGTTGGAGATCACAAAGCCTAATGCTGCATCAGCACCAAGACACGCGTCGAGTATACCACCTTTTCATCGGCTTTTTTTGATCGGGATCAAGGCTGGTGCGAACGAACCGGCTCAACATCGACCGGCCCTGTTCTACAGAGACGACCGCCAAGCTGCCTCAGGTTAATCCAATTATCCTGCTTAACTTAGATTAACAGCGCAAAAGGAAGCGTCTCAAGAACGAGAACACCAGCGAGGAAGCCATGTCTACAGATGTGCAGCACCCGCGCTTTCAGGAAATATCGAGCACGGATCGTGTGTATTCGCCTGACATTCTACCCAGGCTCCAGTCGCTCCTGGCCGACTTGGCCGACATCGACTTTGCCTGTGAGAAGAGCCTCAAAGCCATCGAACGCGGCCTGGGCGATGAGAGCCTCAAGCGCAGGAGGATCGCCCAGCTTTGGCGGGACCGCCAGGAACGCCGTGCACCCTACGTTGCGGCGCTCGAAGAGCTGCAGGAGCAGGTCAAAGCCTGCTTCGACTAGCCGACGCGGCCCTGAGGTTGCAGGCTGACACGAGGTCCGGTCCATGAAGGCGATGGTCCTCCACGAGGTGCGCACGCCACTCCTTCTTGAGGAGCGGCCCCTGCCCTCTCCGAACTTGGGCGAGATCCGCCTCGCGGTGGAGGCATGCGCCGTGTGCCGCACCGATCTCCATGTGGTCGATGGAGACCTTCCCAACCCGAAACTGCCCGTTATTCCCGGCCACGAGATCGTCGGTCGGATTGATGCTCTCGGTAAGGGCGTGACAGGCTTTCACATCGGCGAGCGGGTCGGCGTTCCTTGGCTCGGCCACACCTGCGGCCATTGCCCCTACTGCGCCTCTGGGCGGGAGAACCTATGCGACGAACCGCTGTTCACAGGCTACACCCGAGATGGGGGCTTCGCGTCCCACGCGGTCGCCGACGCGGCCTATGCCTTCCCCCTGCCGGACACCGGCATTCCCGTCGCTCTGGCTCCCCTTCTCTGTGCCGGCCTGATCGGATGGCGCTCCCTCGTGGCAACGGGATCCGCCAGGACGGTCGGCATCTACGGCTTCGGGGCGGCCGCCCACATCATCACCCAGGTCTGCACGTGGCAGGGCCGGCGCGTCTTCGCCTTCACGCGTCCGGGCGACGATGCTGCCCAAGACTTCGCCCGCTCGCTCGGTGCGGCCTGGACCGGGGGCTCGGACGAAAGCCCGCCCGAGCGGCTCGATGCAGCAATCATCTTTGCCCCTGTCGGGGACCTCGTGCCCAGCGCCCTCCAGGCTGTGGACAAGGGCGGTCGGGTCGTCTGCGGCGGCATCCATATGAGCGACATCCCGCAATTTCCTTACCGATTGCTGTGGGAGGAGCGGCAGATCCTGTCGGTGGCGAACCTCACCCGCCAGGACGCCCGTGATTTTCTGGCCATTGCGCCGAAGGCCCGGATCAGGACGGAAACGGTGACATACAGGCTCGAGGCCGCCAACGAGGCACTGGACGATCTTCGAGCCGGGCGCCTCCGGGGTGCCGCCGTTCTGATCCCATGATCGAGAAGTGCGGCTGCATTCATGAAGTGCGATTTTACTATGGAGGGAGAATACCATGCTGCAGAACATCCACAGCGTTCTGATCGGGATCACCGAGGAAGGCGAGGCCGAGGAGCGCTCCTCAGCCTTGGCCTATGGGCTCTCGCTCGCCCGTACGGCTGGAGCCCATGTCACGGTTCAGGCCGCCTCGCTGAAGCTGACCGTAACCCATGCCTTCATCAGCAACTTCGCCGAAGGGCTTGTCGCGGCCGAGAACCGCCGGCTCGACGCCCTGGCGCATGCTGTCGCTGACTCGTCGCAGCGGGCGGCGGCCGCCTCAGGGATTGCCTGCACCGCACAGGCACCGCACCTGGCCTATCCGGATCTGATCAAGAGCTTCGCAGCCCAGGCCCGGACCCATGACCTGACCATTCTGGACGCCGAGCCGATCTCCCTTGCCGTCGACCGCGGGCTGATCGAGGCGGTGCTCACGGACAGCGGGCGGCCTCTCATCACTGTGCCGCCGGGGCGTGAGACCTTTGCGGGAGACCGGATCCTTGTGGCTTGGGACGGCAGCGCCAAGGCCGCGCGGGCCCTCAACGACGCCCTGCCTTTCCTCCGGGCGGCCTCGCAGGTCGAACTGGTCAGCGTCACCGGCGAGAAGGACCTGGCGCACACCGTCCCCGGAGCCGAGATTGCTCCCCATCTGGCGCGCCATGGCATTCAGGTGAATGTCTTGTCTTTGCCTGCCCAGAATGGCGATGTGGCCGAGGCACTGCGCAATCATGCGCATCTGACGCGAGCCGACATGATCGTGATGGGCGCGTATGTGCATTCGCGCCTGCGCCAGATGATGCTCGGCGGCACGACCCAGTCCCTGCTCAAGGACTGCCCTGTCCCCCTGTTCCTGGCCTATTGAATGGGGGTGGGTCAGGTGTCCGGGAGCTTCGCTCATCCAGAGGAATTCGGATGTACAGAAACATCTTGGATGCGACGAAGGGCCGTCCTGTCTACCCGTGCCGTCGGAGATATGCCTGAGAGCGAATTGGATTTGGCGCGAGACGTGACCGGCGGGCGATTGATAGATAATGGATCTTCTAGCCAAAGGACTTGGGAGATCGTGCTGTGCAGCCGCAAGCCTCGCCAGTTCGCCGTGAGAAGGTTCTCCCGATCATCAACATTGTCTAACGGAATGCCCGTTTGGCTGAGGTCATACAGGAGACTGTCGAGGGGCACCTGAATTGGGGTCGGCGAGAGAACAGGCAACGTGTCCCTACAGCTGATCGGGCGCATCGTGATCACGAAGGCTCAGGTCCCCACAGGGCCCTCAGCGCATTCAGGATCACGGCGACATCGATGGCTTCCTGGATGAGGGCTCCCTGTACCGGCGTCAGATAGCCCAACCCGGCTACCACCATCCCAACGACCGAAAGGCCGATCCCGGCATAGACGCTCTGGAGCGCGATGCGTCTGGATCGCCGCGCCGCCTGAACCGCCACGGGGATCTTGTCCAATCGGTCGACCAGAAGAACGATGTCCGCCGCTTCTGCCGACGCGGCCGCACCCTTCGCGCCCAGGGCGACGCCAAGATCGGCGGCTGCAAGGGCCGGGGCATCGTTGACGCCGTCGCCGACCATCATGACGGGCCCGTGTCGCTTCTCCTCCTGCACGATGGCGATCTTCCTGTCCGGAGTGAGCTCGGCATGGACCGCGTCCAGGTGCAAACCGACTGTCACGGCTTCCGCCACGTCGCGGCGATCGCCGGACGCCAGGGTGATCCGGGCGATTCCCAGTCGGCGAAGGCTGTCGATCACCCGAGCGGCTTCCGAGCGCAGGGGATCCGCCAGGATCAGGAGCCCGGCCGGCTCGCCGTCGACCGCCACGGCCACCACGACAGAACCCACGGGATAGTGGCCGTCGGCGACCGCCCTGGCGGCATTCGGGACACGCTGCGAGAGAAACCGGACCCCGCCGACGACCACGCGCCGGCCATCGACGATCCCTTCCAGGCCCTCGCCTGGGACCTCCGCGACTGCAATTGGCGGCAGGAGATCGAGCGCCATGGCCTGCGCCTCCGAAACGAGAGCCCGGGCGATGACGTGCTTCGATGCCTGTTCAAGCGACGCCGCGAGTTGGAGGAGTCCTTCGGGCGATAGCCCCACCACCGGGCGGATCTCGACGATCCGCGCCTGCCCGTGGGTGAGAGTGCCGGTCTTGTCGATCACCAGCGCCTTCACCCGGGCGAGCGTCTCCATTGCCTTTCCGCCCTTCACCAGCACCCCGGCCTTCGCGGCACGCGATACGCCCGAGACGATGGCCACCGGCACGGCAAGGATAAGGGGACACGGGGTGGCGACGACGAGCACGGCCAGGGCCCGGATCGGATCGCCGCTCCATAGCCAGGCACCACCGGCGAGGACGACGGTCAGCGCCAGGAATGCCATGGCGAAACGGTCGGCAAGCCGTGTCATCGGAGCCTTCGAGGCTTGCGCGGCCTCAATCAGGCGAACGATGCCCGCATAGGTGCTCTCGGCGGCGCTATGCGTGGCCGAGAGGTCGAAGGCATCGCCAACGTTCGTCACGCCGCTCATGACCGGCTCACCGGCTTTTTTCTGGGCAGGAACCGACTCGCCCGTCAGCGCCGACTGATCCAGAACAGCCATTCCAGCGGCAACAAATCCATCGACGGGTACGACATCGCCTTGGCGCACGAGCAGGCGATCCTCTGGTACGACGGCGTCGAGTGGGACTTCCTCAAGACGACCGTCCCGATGACGCAGGGCTGTCCCCGGAACACGGGCGAGAAGCGCCGTCATCTCGCGGTTGGCGCGGCGCTCGGCGAAGCTCTCCAGGTACTGCCCACCGGCGTACATCAGGGCCACGACGACGGCAGCGAGGTGCTCCCCGAACACGAGAGCGCCGGCCATGGAGAGCGCGGCAACGATGTCGAGGCCGACATCCCCGCGTCGCAGGCTGGCAACGATCTCGATCAGCAATGCGCTCAGGACCGGAACGGTCGCTGCGGCCCAGATCGTCCCGGCCCATTGCCCACCTCCGACAATGCCCATTCCGAAGCCTAGGATCAGCCCCATCGCGGGCAACATGACCAGAATAGGGCGGATGAGCTTGTGAAGCTCCTGCAGCGAAGGAATCCTCGGCACGCGGAGAAACCGAGGTCGCGGCGAGGCTGACAGGCTGGCCTTCTCAACACTAGGCATCACCGGATCCGTTCGAGCACAAGGGTTGTCGCCCGTGCAGTGTCTGCATCAACCTTTGCCGATCTGCGCGGTCGGCAATCCGGCAAATCCAAGAGCCCATGCAAGGGTCACCAAGCCCTCTGGCCGAGGGTGCGCAACCGACCGCGCCAGGGAAGTTCGATGATTGCGATGCGCGTCATGCCGGTGTCCGTTGCTCATTGCTCGGCGTCCACGCGGACCGGAGCCGTTTGGCGAATCCAAACCAGCCGCCGGCCAGAACCGCGATGGTCAGGGTTGCTGCCAACCATGAGGGACTCGGCGGTGAAACCTTGAGGATGAAGGCCAGCGGCGGAACATAGATGATGATGGCGATGATGACGGCGGCTCCTGCTCCAATCCCCCAGAAGGCCAACCTTCTCCTGTCAAAGAAAGACGTTCCCGGCTCTGCCGCGTCGGAGAAGGCGAGGACGAGATTGCCGAGCACCAGCGCGGCGAACGCCGATGCCCGCGCCTGCATCTCGGGAACGCCGGCATTCAGCGCCCACACATAGAGGCCGAGGACGGCCCCGAGAACAACGGCCCCCTGGATGAACCCGAGCACGATCTGGGAGGTGCCGAAGAGCGGCTCGGCTGCGGGACGCGGCGGCTTCTCCATCGCATATCGCTCGCTGGGCTCGCCTTCGAAAACCAGGGAGCAGACAGGGTCGATGACGAGTTCCAGCAGGATCACGTGCATCGGATAGAGGATCGGCGGCAGGCTCATGACGATGGGCAGCAACGCCAGCCCGGCAATGGGCACATGGATCGCGGTCACGTAGGTCAGCGCCTTGCGCATGTTCGCGAAGATGCGCCGTCCGAGCCGCACACCTCCGATGATCGAGACGAAGCGGTCGTCGAGGAGCACCAAGTCGGCGGCCTCCCGCGCCACATCGGTACCACGTTGTCCCATGGCGATGCCGATGTGCGCTGCCTCAAGCGCCGGCGCGTCGTTGACACCGTCCCCGGTCATGGCGACGACCGCGCCGTTGGCCTTGAGGGCCTCGACCAAGGCAAGCTTCTGCTCCGGCATGATGCGGGCGAAGACCCGGATCCGTCGAGCCCGCTCCCGCAGGCCCTGGGGATCAAGTTCGGTCATCTCCTTGCCAGTCAGCACGCCGGCACTGGTGTCGATCCCAGCCTGACGGGCAATCTCCAGCGCCGTCACAGGATAATCGCCGGTGATCATCGCAACCGTGATCCCGGCCCGTTTCGCGTCGGCGACAGCCTGTGGGACATCGGCGCGGACCGGATCCGCAAAGCCGATCAGGCCCTCAAAGGTGAAAGCCAGATCCTCGGGAGCGGTTGCAGTGTCATGGGTGTTGCGGGCGGATGCCACGCCCAGCACCCGCAAACCGCGACCCGCCAAGTCGGCAACGACCTTGTCCATCCTCGCGCGTTGATCATCCTCCATGCGGGAGAGCCGGAAAATTGCCTCAGGGGCGCCTTTTGCGGCATACAGCACGCCGCCCGCGGGGTCAGGCCAGACCTGGATGAAGGCCAGCAACTCGGGCCGGAGCCCATAGGTGCGCAGCGGGGTCTCAGCCCAAGTCCCCCTGGGGAGAATACGCATCCCCGCTATGTGCACGGCCCTGTCCATGGGATCGACCGGGCGGATGGCGGACGCGAGCAGCGCCGTCCGCAGCGGCTCGACGGCAGCGGCGGGAGGCCTGTCGCTGCCGCGCAGATCCTGCACCTCCCCGCCTCGCCATATCGCGGCGACTTTCATCCGGTTCTCGGTCAGCGTACCGGTCTTGTCGACGCACAGGAAGGTGGCTGCCCCGAGCGTCTCGATCACTGCGGCACGACGCACCAGCACCTTGTGCCGGGCGAGACGAAAAGCCCCGAGCGCCATGAAGATCGCCAGCACCATCGGGAACTCCTCCGGCAGCAGCGCGATGGCCAGGGTAATGCCGGACAGCGCGCCGCCGACCCAGTCGTCCCGAAGCACGCCGTAGGCGACGGCAACGATGGCGCAGAACCCCAGCGCGAGAACGCCGAGTTTGGCGATCAGGGCGCCGGTTGTCTTCTGCAGCAGCGTCGGCTCGTCCTCAATGGCGGCCAGCGAAGCCCCGATACGCCCCAGTCGGGTCGCGGCACCTGTGCGCACGACGTGGACCATGCCCTGTCCACGCACATTCAGTGTCCCGGCAAACAGGTATGGCGTGTCGTCTCCCCCCGGATCCGGGTCGCTGGTTCCGTCAATCCCGCCGGGTGCAGGACGTTTGGACACCGGGACGGACTCGCCCGTGAGAGCAGACTCGTCGACCGTCAGCGCGTCGCCAGCGACAAGACGACCATCGGCGGGCAGCCGCTCCCCTTCTCCGACCAGGATCAGATCCCCCGGCACGAGATCGCGTGCCGGGATGCGCCGCTCGGTCCCGTCTCGGATCACCCGAGCGTACGGCTCCGCAAGCTCCCGCAGAGCCGCCAGGGCCCGTTCGCTCCTTGCCTCCTGCAGCACGACCAGCCCGATGGTCACGATGGCGCCGGCCATCATGAACAGGCCCTCGCCGATGTCGCCGAGCACCAGGTAAAGTCCCGCCGCGGCAAGGAGGAGCAGGAACATCGGCTCGCGCAGGATCCCGCGAACGATGTCGGTCAGGCCACGGGAGCGCTTCCCCTCGATGGCATTGGGGCCATACTGCGCGAGGCGGCGCTGCGCCTCGCCCTCGTCGAGACCTGTCAGCCTTGCAGGCACGACCGCGGCTTTATGCGCGCCATCACCGCTCGGTGCCGTTCGAACATCCACGGCCATGCCCGCTCCCGGTTGGAAGAATCCGCCTCAATGAGCAACCAGGATCGGACTTTCCGATGCGGTCAACATGTCCCGCGTCGCGCCGCCGAACACCTGCTCTCTCAGACGGGTGTGGCCGTAGGCTCCCATGATCACGAGATCTGCGGAAATGCGGCGCGCCTCGTCGATGATGACGTCGGCAACGTGGCGATCCCGGCTCTCGGAGGTGACGACCTCCGCAACCACGCCATGCCGGGCAAGATGAGCCACCACCTCCGTTACAGTCTCCGTGTCCGACGGAGGATCCACAAACAGGACAACAGTTCTGACAGCCTGCTCGATGAACTCCAGTCCTTCGCGCAGGGCGCGGGCCGACTCGCGGCTGCTGTTCCAGGCGACCAGCACGGTCTGGATCGGCCCCTGCCGGTGGCGCCCAGGTGGCACGAGCAACAGCGCGCGCCCGCTGCCGAAGAGCACCGCCTCCACCAAGTCCGGCCAAACCCCCAGCTTGGTATCACCATAGGGTCGCGTGGTGATGAAGAGGTCGGCGCAGCGGGCCTCGTCGGCCACTCTGCCGTACAAGACGCCGAATGTACCATCGAGACGACGCAGCTCGCCTGCTACCTGAAGGCTGCTCAGTCGCTCCGTCAGCCGCTTGGCCGTGAGATCACCATCCTTCAGAGCTTGGTCCTGAAGCTCCGTCAGAACCTGGATCGCGGCCGCGCCGCCATCCATGGGCATTGCGATGGTGAGATCAGGAAGCTGGTTGGTGAAGAGCCCGATCAGATGAGCCCGCCGAGCCGACGCAAGAGCCTGTCCATGTTCCAATCGGATCTCGTCCTCGGGACTTCCATCGAGATGCACCATGATGTCCTTGATCATCGCTCTCTCCCATTGTCTGTCCGGACACGGCACCGTGCCAAAACGACTATCGATCATCATGTGGTCGAAATCGGGGTGAATTCTTTGATCTGGCGCAATTTGCCCGAGTGCGTCCGGAGATAGTGTCAGATGGCCCACCCTTTTGGCACAGAGGGCAAGTCCCGGAGGCTGCGATGCCGTCCCACCCATCTGCCACTCTTGCCAAGGATCACGCGCCGAAGGCCCCGGCCAGACGGCACCCGACCCAGAAGCCAGATTTGCGTTCCTCCCCCACCATGCCCGCACCTATCCCCCCGGCCGAACAATCGGGTGACGCTCAACTTCACCACTTCCGAGATACTCTTGATCATGCCGCCCACGCGGGCCTGGCGCATCTCACGGGCGGCCTGTCGCCCGCGGCGCTCACGGCCGCCTACATGGATTGGGCCGTCCATCTTGCCATTTCCCCCGGCAAGCAGGTCGAACTCGCCGCGAAGGCAGCCCGCCAGTGGACCCGGTTGGCGCAGTTTGCCTCCCGGTGCGCCATGGATGGAGGAGCTTGCGAGCTCTGCATCGAGCCGGTGCCCCAGGACCGCCGTTTCGCAGGAGACGAATGGCAGCGTCCGCCCTTCAACATCATCCACCAGGCCTTTCTGCTGCAGCAGCAATGGTGGCACGACGCCACGACCGACATCGATGGCGTCACCAAGCAGCATGAAGCCGTCGTCGAGTTCCTGTCGCGCCAGATCCTCGACATGGCATCACCTTCGAACGCCGTGGCGACCAATCCGGTCGTCCAGCGGCGTATTCTGGAAACGGGTGGCCGGAACCTCGTGCAGGGAGTGCGGAACTTCGTTGACGATTGGGAGCGGGTCATCCGCTCAAGGCCCGCCGCGGGCACGGAAGCCTTCCAGGTCGGCCGCGATGTGGCCGTCACGCCCGGCGAGGTGGTCTACCGCAACCGTCTCATCGAGCTGATCCAGTATGCCCCAACGACCGACAAGGTCCGGCCGGAGCCGATCCTGATCGTGCCCGCCTGGATCATGAAGTACTACATCCTCGATCTGTCCCCGGAGAACTCTCTCGTCCGGTACCTGACGGATCAGGGCTTCACCGTGTTCATCATCTCCTGGAAGAACCCGACCGCGGAGGACCGGGATCTCGGGATGGACGAGTACCGAAAGCTTGGGGTGATGGCAGCCCTCGATGCAGTCAACGCCATCGTGCCCGACCGCAGGGTTCACGCGGTCGGCTACTGCCTCGGGGGCACGCTCCTGTCGATTGCCGCAGCCGCCATGGCGCGCGACAGGGACGAACGTCTGCAGACTGTTTCGCTGCTGGCGGCGCAGGCGGACTTCCGGGAGGCCGGGGAGCTCACTCTCTTCATCAATGAGAGCCAAGTCCACTTCCTGGAGGACCTGATGCGCAGCCAGGGTTACCTCGACACCCGGCAGATGGCCGGCGCCTTCCAGCTCCTGCGCTCGAACGACCTGATCTGGTCGCGCCTCGTGCGGCACTACCTGATGGGCGAGAGGACACCGCTGAACGATCTCATGGCCTGGAACGCCGATGCAACCCGCATGCCCTACCGCATGCACGCGGATTACCTGGAACAGCTCTTTCTCGACAATGATCTGGCCGAAGGCCGCTTCCGGGTGGACGGGCGTCCCATCGCCATCAGCGACATCCGGGCTCCGATCTTTTCTGTGGGCACAGAGCGCGATCACGTGGCGCCCTGGCGCTCGGCGTTCAAGATCCATCTCCTGGCCGACACCGACGTGACGTTTCTTCTCACGACCGGAGGCCACAATGCCGGCATCGTGGCCGATCCTGACCGGCCGGGAGGGCGCTTCCAGGTTCTGACGAAACCCGCCACGGGCCACTACCTGGATCCGGACACCTGGACCAGGATCACGCCCTGGCATGAGGGCTCATGGTGGCCGGCATGGGCGCGCTGGCTGGCCGCGCATTCCGGCAAACCGGTGAGCCTCCCCGGGCTGGGGGCGCCGTCCCGTGGCTACCCTGTCCTGTGCGACGGCCCCGGCACCTATGTCCTGCAGGACTGATCCCTGCTGAGCCTGCCGATGTGGTCACGGCGTGATGGCAACCTTGAGCACACCATCACGCTGATGGCCAAACAGATCGTACGCCTCCTCGATCTGATCGAGCTTGAAGCGATGCGTCACAAGGGGACGCGTGTCGACGCGTCCCGACGCGATCACCTCCATCAGGCGCCGCATCCGCTCCTTGCCGCCCGGGCAGAGCGTCGTCCGGATGGTGTGATCGCCGAGCCCGGCCATGAAGCCATCGAGGGGGATCTTGAGGTCGCTCGAATAGACGCCCAGGGACGACAATGTGCCGCCCGGCCGGAGCACGCGCAACGAAGCCTCAAAGGTCTCCTGCCGCCCGAGCGCCTCGATGGAGACGTCGACGCCCCGCCCGTCGGTAAGGCGCCGGATCTCCTCGACAGGATCGGCCTTGGTGAAGTCGACCACATGGTCTGCCCCCATCCGACGCGCCATCTCCATGCGCTTGGGTACGCTTTCGACCGCGATGATGGTCGTTGCCCCTATCAGCCGTGCACCGGCCGTGGCGCACAGGCCAATCGGACCCTGTGCGAACACCGCCACCGTATCGCCGATGCGGATGCGCCCGCTCTCCGCTCCTGAGAAGCCGGTCGACATGATGTCGGGGCACATCAGAACCTGCTCGTCGGTGAGCCCGTCCGGCACCGGAGCCAAGTTTGTCATGGCGTCGGGCACCCGCACGAATTCCGCCTGGCAGCCGTCGATTGTGTTGCCAAAGCGCCAGCCACCCATCGGCTTCCAGCCGTGCCGGGTGCCCGCCCCGTCCTGGGAATGGCAGCCGCACAGGCAGGCCGCGCTGTGCCCGCTCGGGGTGATCGCGCCGGCGATGACCCGCTGGCCCTCGCGATAGCCCTGCACAGCCGAGCCGAGCTTCTCAATCACGCCCACCGGCTCGTGGCCGATGGTGAGCCCACGGGCGACCGGATACTCACCCTTGAGGATGTGAATGTCGGTGCCGCAGATCGTCGTGGTGGTGATGCGGATGAGCGCGTCGAGTGGACCGATGTCCGGGATCGGCTTCTCATCCAAAACGATGCGGCCGGGCTCGACGAAGATGGCGGCTTTCATCCTGGGCATGAGAGTCCTCCCGGTTTGGTTCAGGTCGGGTGTGTTGGCCTCTAGAGCATCGGACCCAGCGGGCCACGCAGTGAAAACTGGATCCACTTTTCACTAACGTGGCCCTTCAGGTCGCTGGCGCAGCCCCCTGCGTCCACGCGATGCGCTAGGGTGTGCGGCATGAATCGTGGCTTGGTTCCCAGAGACCGGCATTGACGCGGATCAAAGCAGGTCGAGGAGCCGCGCCTCGCCGTAACGCAGGGCTGCCTCGTCTTGATGGCAGGCGCCCGCCCACCATCACAAGGGCTGGCCTTCAGCCGGATTTTGTGTCTTCGGATCGGTCCGATGGGCTCATCGACCCGGCTCTCCTTTCGCTGGCTGAGTCTTGGCTGATCGCGCCCCGGCCTTGGACCTGAATGCGGCGAGAGCGCTCCTGGCGTCCGGCCTTCGGCACGGTCACCGTCAGCACGCCGTTCTCGAAGCTTGCCTGGATCTGCTCTGAGTCGACAGCGTAGGGCAGACGCAACGAGCGCTGGAAGGTGCCGTATGAGCGCTCGACGAAGTGGAAGTTCTCCTTGTCGTCCTTCCGCTCGAACTTCTTCTCGCCGCGTAGCGTGAGCACGTCATCATCAAGGCTCACATCGATGTCCTGCTCGCTGACACCAGGCAGTTCCGCCGTGATGCGGATTTCCTTGTCCGTCTCCGACACGTTCATGCTGGCATTGATAAAATTGCTGATATCACCCTGGCCCTGGCTACCGGATGCGGCGGGCACGCTGGCGCCACGGAAAACATCATCGAAGAGGCGGTTCATCTCGCGATGAAGCGACAGGAAGGGATCACCGGGAAACATTCCGCCGCCGGGCCGGAAGGGAGTCACGGGATTGCGGGCCATTGTGCGTTCCTCCTCATCAACCTGCGATGCCGGGCGGGCGACGTCCCGCTCCGGAAGGGCAACACAACTCGGACTGGACAATATCGGATCCGGCATTTTCGCCATGGGAAACCAGAGCGAAAGCGCTCGATCCGATAGACAAATCATAATCCTCCGCAGACCGCCTCGGAAGGGGGATTAAGTTCCATGGCGCTGCGGCTCGGCGTCCGTCGACAGCCATGCGGCAGCGGCCGGCAGCACGGGCCGACAATGAACGGCCAGGCTAGGCGGTCTTCAGTGCCCGCAATCCTTGGAAGCGGTTGCCCCTTCAGCATGACCGCTCCCTTGCACGGCAAGATAGACCCCTTCCACATAGCCGATGAACCCGAGCTCTTGGCGGACATGCTCGCGGGCAACAGGCACGTCCGCCGCATCCATCGGCTCCTTGGGCCTGTCACCAGACGCGTGGGCAAAGCGCTCGCGCACGCCATGTTCAATCTCGCGCGCGAGAAACTCCAGGAGCGGTTCGACCTTGCCAGTGGCGAGCGCCTGCTCAGCCGCAGGAATCGCTGGGCCGAAATCGGTCCCTGCAGGCCTGAGGCCAGTGTAGGGCGCGCCTTCCCCGGCCCGATGTAGCCGCACGGCCGTCTCCATGAAATACCGGTCAGCCAGCCCCTTGGCGTCAGAGCCGCTGGCACGCACCGTCATGGCTTGGGAAAAGGCGGCCGTCAGCTCCGGCTCGGCAGTGGCCGGGACATAGGGCAGAACGGCATTGACGTTGTTGGTGTCCAGCGCCTGCAGCGCCGCTGTCGCGACAGGTCCGCCAATCGCGTCGCAATGGGCTTGGGCCGCGGCGGTGATGGTCAGGCCTGCGCCAAAGACGACCGCAAACAAAAAGGACTTGGGCATGATCGCCTCACTCCGTCCCAACTCTTGGGACAGATTACCCGAGCCCACACCGAATTTCGATGGGTCAAAGATGGGCGATTGCGCCCGTCGGAGGAGCAAACCATGGGCCGGGAGCTAGGCCTGCTCATCCTCGTCCTGCTGGCATCACCCACGCACCTGCACGCTCAGGAAACTGGGAATGTGCAGGCTGGTCGCCGATTGGCCCACGAGGTCTGCGCCCCTTGCCATGCGGTTGAGGCGGGCCAAGATCGTTCTCCCCACCGGCAGGCTCCACCGTTCGAACAAATCGCGCGGGTGCCTGGGATGACGACAACCGCACTGACAGTTGCGTTGCGAACGTCGCACGAGACGATGCCCAACATCATGCTGGAGCCGAAGGAACTCCGGGACGTGACCGCCTACATCACAAGCCTGCGAAACCGTCCTGCTCGGGACCAATCTCGGGTACCCTAAGCGGAGTGCGACTTTCCGCATTATGAGGAGAGCCCATTATGAAGACCTCCAACCTCTCCATCGTCCTGCTGACCATCGCAGCACCCGCTCTGGCCCAGGCACCGGCCGACCTCCAGCATCACCCGGGCGGCATTCCTGCGCCGGCCGCTCAATCCACGATCCCTGCCCAGTCCCAGACGTATTCTCAATCTGGCATGCCGATGCCCATGGGCCAGATGATGCATGGCGGGATGATGGGTGGCGCCGGCCGGGGCATGATGAGCCGGCTCTCCCCCGAGGACATGAGCGCTTTCGCGGACGCCCACATTGCCGCGCTCCATGCCGGGCTCAAGCTATCGACTGACCAAGAGAAGCTGTGGCCGCCTGTCGAGGTCGCGATGCGCGACCTCGCCCGCTTGCACCTCTCGCACATGCAGGCGATGCGCCAGACTCAGGGGATGATGGCGGACAACCCAGTCGGCCAGATCCGCGGCATGGCCGACCACATGAGCCAGGGAGCGGAGGCTATGCGGAAACTCGCGGACGCTGCGGCTCCGCTCTATGCGACATTCGACGAGGCGCAGAAACGACGGCTTCAGGTCCTCGTCCATATGGGTCGTCGTGGACTGATGGGCAGCATGATGCGCGGCCGGTCCGGCATCGATGATGACGGAGACACTCGCTGAACCCCAACCCGCGTGTTGCGCGGTCGGGCACAAAGGGGGGCTACCTGATCGCACGCAGTCGTTGAGGGTAGGTCCTGATGCTGAACCTAAGGGCCTGGAGCAGGCGAACGCCGCCGATGCCGAGCGCGGTCTCCTGTTTCAGGTGGCAGACGTCGTCGCCTTCGTACAGGTGCCCGGTGATCCTGCGATCCTAGACGAAATTCTTCAGGATGAGGAGAAGCTCAAGTCCCGATATACAACGTCCCGAGATGCAACGCGCCGGTGGCATCAACGTTGTGTCAGGCATTCTCGGAGGGCAAACCAGAGGCCCGGGCGGGCTAAATCATTGATTTAAAGGGTGGAGCGGGTGAAGGGAATCGAACCCTCGTATTCAGCTTGGAAGGCTGCTGCTCTACCATTGAGCTACACCCGCATGCCTTTCTGATTGGGTGGTGGGGGAAGTAGGACTCGAACCTACGAAGGCATAGCCAGCGGATTTACAGTCCGCCCCCTTTGCCGCTCGGGACATTCCCCCTTAGAACCCAACCCGAACGCACAACGCCGAGGCTGTTCTGCGGACCGCTTCGCCGAGGGCTCGGCGCTCCGTGGCGTTCTTATGGTGAGGTGGACGGCCGGTGTCAACCTCAAAGCGCACCGAAATCGGATGGTCGTGAATGGCGGTTCCCTGTGCTATGGCCATTAGACAACACGTGAGATCCAAAGACCATGAGCGAGCGCACCTTCCCCTCCCGCAAGCCCCGATTCCAGCGCCCCCATGGGAAGACCGGCCGCAGAGATCCGAAAGCTTGGCGGCCGAATTTCGAGATCGATACGACCATCCTCTATGGCTGGCATCCGGTTTTCGAAGCGTTGCAGAACGGCAAGCGTACGATTCGCCGTCTCCTGGCAACTGAGAACTCCGCACGCCGCCTCAGCGAGGAACTGAACGCCCCCTTGCCGATCGAACCCGAGATCGTCCGGCCGGACGAGATCAACCGCCTCCTTGAGCCGGACGCCGTTCACCAAGGCCTTTATGCGGAGGCGGATCCCCTGCCCTCGCCATCGGTCAACACCTTGAGCGGCAAGCGCGTCGTACTGGCCCTCGACCAGATCACCGATCCTCACAATGTCGGCGCCATCGTCCGCACAGCGGCGGCCTTCGACGTGGAAGCCATCATCACCACGGCCCGGCACAGCCCGGCCGCCACCGGGGTTCTGGCCAAGTCTGCTTCCGGCGGCCTCGAACATGTACCCTTCATGATCGTCCGCAACCTCGGCGATACGCTGAAGGCCCTCGGCGAGCGCGGCTACCAGCGAATCGGGCTCGATTCCTCGGGGGAGGCCAATCTGGACGAAGTGGAGATCCGCCTGCCGGTCGTCCTCGTGCTCGGCTCCGAAGGCAAGGGATTGAGGCAGAGAACACGGGAATGCTGTGACGTGATCGGACGCCTGGACATGCCGGGCGCGATCAAGAGCCTCAACGTCTCGAATGCGGCCGCGATCTCGCTTTTTGCTGTGGTCAAAGGCGCTTTCCGCAACGTCAATAAATGACCCTTTTCAAAGCTCCAAGCGATTGAATTTGCGGTCAAAAATTGGATAGCAAGCAACTTCTTAGACGGAAGTCGCAAATACCAATTGTGAATTGTGGAAAGAAAGGTCGGAGTTAGCCTCCCGTTCGATGGATTCTTGACTGCGCGGAGCAGTCACGATGCCTCGGCTGAAAAGCCCGGTACACGGGCTTGCGGCCCAGAACCCGGATCAGACCGGGCACATGAATGGAAGGGAACCCTATGGCAACAGCAGCAACGACGCCGCATTCGGCCGCCGCACCGCGGCCGATGACGCGGGAGGAGAGAAAGGTCATTCTGGCCTCCTCCCTCGGCACCGTCTTCGAATGGTACGATTTCTATCTTTACGGCTCTCTGGCCACGATCATCGGCGCGCAGTTCTTCTCCGCCTTCGACGTGACGACCCGTAACGTCTTCGCCCTTCTGGCCTTTGCGGCAGGCTTCCTGGTCCGTCCGTTCGGCGCCATCTTCTTCGGCCGCATCGGCGACTTGGTCGGCCGCAAGTACACCTTCCTGGTCACCATCCTGATCATGGGCTTCTCGACCTTCATGGTCGGCCTGCTCCCGAGCTACAATCAGATCGGCTGGGTTGCTCCGGTGGTCCTGATCGCGCTGCGCATGCTCCAGGGCTTGGCTCTCGGCGGTGAGTACGGCGGCGCTGCGGTCTATGTGGCCGAGCACGCGCCGGTGGGACGTCGCGGCTTCTACACCAGCTTCATCCAGATTACGGCGACCGTCGGTCTGCTCCTGTCCCTCGTCGTAATTCTCGTGCTGCGCACCTGGATGGGCGAGCAGGGCTTCCAGACGGGCGAAGGCTGGCCGATCGCCGGCTGGCGCATCCCGTTCCTGCTCTCCGTGGTGCTCCTTGCCATCTCGGTCTGGATTCGCCTCCAGATGCATGAATCGCCGGCCTTCAAGAAGATGAAGGAAGAAGGCACCCAGTCGAAGGCTCCCCTCAAGGAGGCTTTCGGCCAGTGGAGCAACGCTAAGATGGTGCTCATCGCCTTGATCGGTCTCGCGATCGGCCAAGCCGTGGTGTGGTACACGGGCCAGTTCTACGCCCTGTTCTTCATCCAGAGCATCCTCAAGGTAGACCTGCTCACCTCGAACGTGCTGATCGCCTGGTCGCTGATTCTCGGCACCGGCGGCTTCGTGTTCTTCGGTGCGCTGTCCGACAAGATCGGCCGCAAGCCGGTCATTCTCGGCGGCTGCCTGATTGCGGCAATCACCTACTTCCCGCTCTTCGGCGCTCTCACCAACGTCGTCAGCCCGAACCTGACCCAGGCTCTGGAGACGGCGAAGGTTCAGGTCGTTGCCGACCCGGCGACCTGCGGTTCGGTGTTCGATCCCGTCGGCATCCGCACCTTCACGGCTCCGTGCGACGTGGCCCGCGTGGCTCTCGCCCGCTCGGCCGTGAAGTACGAGCTCGTTCCGGCTGCCGCCGGCACCGCCCCGAAGGTCACCTTCAACGGCAAGGAAGTCGCCATCGCCCCGGCCATTCCGGCCAATATCACGGCCTTCACGGCTGCGGCGACGGAAGCGGGCTATCCGAAGGCCGGTGACCCGAGCATCCTGAAGGTGAGCGGCTTCTTCAACGCCCTCAGCAACGCTCAGGCGCTGAAGGCCATCGGCATCCTGACGATCCTCGTGATCTACGTCACGATGGTCTACGGCCCGATCGCGGCGGCCCTGGTGGAGTTCTTCCCCACCCGCATCCGCTACACCGCGATGTCCCTGCCCTACCACATCGCCAACGGCTGGTTCGGCGGTCTGCTGCCTCCCACCGCCTTCGCGATGGTGGCGGCCACC
Source organism: Microvirga lupini (assembly GCF_014191055.1). Classification (GTDB taxonomy): domain Bacteria; phylum Pseudomonadota; class Alphaproteobacteria; order Rhizobiales; family Beijerinckiaceae; genus Microvirga; species Microvirga lupini_A. The sequence goes on along the minus strand of NZ_JACHWB010000003.1, from coordinate 320,106 downwards.
GGCGATATCTACTACGGCCTGTGGTACCCGATCGTGATTGCCCTGGTGACCTTCGTGGTCGGCCTCCTCTTCGTGCCGGAGACCAAGGACCGGGATATCATGACCTTCGAAGGCGTCGGCGCGAAGCGCTAAGCTTCCAGCGAGCCTCTATCAAACAGGAAAGCCCCGCCTTTCGGCGGGGCTTTTCATTGAGGAGAACCCAAACTGTGTCAGTAGCAGGTGGTCACACGGCGGACGATCCAACCCTCACCCTCGACGAACATGCGCTTGCGCGAGATGTCGCAATAGGCATCGCTGCCCGTGGTGGGCTGAACCGACGACGTGGTCTCCACATCCTTGGCAGAGACTGATGTGACCGTCTCCTTGGCGGGCTTTGCGGCCACGCCATGGCTCGCTGGCGCAGCTTCGGCTGCTCCACCTAAGCCTGCGCCCACAAAGATTGAGAGGATGGCGAGAACCTTGAGGACGCCTTGCGGCGAGACCCTCGACTGAACAGAAGCCCCTAAGGCCTTCATGGCACCAACTCCGTGATTGCTGTTTGGCTGACAATTCCAGAATTGGAGGTTGGTTTCGGTGTGCTGGAACACTTAATATTTCCATTTTCATGGAACTTGCGTCCGGCTGCGCGGGCTGCTACCTCAGCCCTGTGAAGTCGGCCGGTGTAGCACAGCGGTAGTGCAGCGGTTTTGTAAACCGAAGGTCGGGAGTTCGATCCTCTCCACCGGCACCACTCCCCTCTTAAATGATAGATGCTTCGAAACGCCCCGGCAGACTGCCGGAGCTTTGGGGTCATCGGTCAAGACGCTGCTTAGGCGTCACGGCCTGATGACCCGCTGCTGCCGCCGAAGCCTGGTCCTTTCGAGCGCCTCGCCGCCCGCCGAGGTAACCCGTCTTCCCATGGGGAACTTTACGGCGCCACGCCTACGCTGCCTCCCGCATTGGCTGGAGGCATTCATGGAGGCAATCCTGCTGAACGTGATGGGCTCGATGGCAGTGGCCTCTGCCGTTATCGCCGGCAAGATTGCCACGCGGCTGTCGCGAGAACTCTCTCGTACATGCGAGGCCTCCCCGGAGCACCCTGGGCCGGAGCGGCGCACAAACGATTAAACAGCATGCCGAAACCGCAGCGCTGCAGTTGAGAGCATCACCGTGAAGGGAAGGCCAAGCTTCTAGTGGATCTGCTCCTTGCCCCAGTTCTTGTGAGCGACCTCATCCGAAACCTTCTGCTCGGTTCGCGTCAATCTGCGGCGTCGGCTGCTGGCAACGGCCATGAAGATGCCGATCAGCAACGGGCCGCCGATGATCACCAATGCCCAGACCCAACCATCGGCTATATCCCACATCATCCTGCTCCTTAGGGAGGGCCGCCTGAGACGGCCCTTACTGTCGTTGCAGGGCTAACCGGAATGCAAACCCGTTGTTCCGCCCGTCAGACACGCATAGGCAAAGCCGGGTTCCGGGATTAGACAGGTGGGCGTTGGTAAACTCCCACCGTGCTGATCGGAATCCATGCTGATTGCCATTACAGATCCTGACGACCTGCAGATCGAAGCCTACAGAGTCGTCCGGGAGCGGGATCTTCTCGGGCGCCAGCACCGCTTCATCGCCGAGGGTGAGGTGGTCCTGAGGGTCCTGCTGCAGCAGCCCCGTTTCGAGGTCGAATCGCTTCTCTTGAGCGAAAGTCGGGTGGAGAGCCTGGGGGACCTCATCGGCCTTCTTTCCCCAGGGACTCCCGTCTACATCGCAAACCGGCAGGTGATGGATGCCATCGTCGGCTTCCCGATCCATCGGGGCATTCTGGCTGTCGCCAAGAGTCCTGTGCTGCCTCCGGTCGATGTCCTCCTGGCCAGTCTGCCGGAGGAAGCCCTGGTGGTCGGGATGATCGGCCTTGCCAACCACGACAATGTGGGCGGAATCTTCCGGAACGCGGCCGCCTTTGGGGTGAATGCGGTCCTGCTCGACCAGGAGACCTGCGATCCACTGTACCGCAAAGCGATCCGCGTCTCCGTCGGTGGCGCCTTGGTGGTGCCCTTTACACGAGCCCCCTCCGTCGATGCCTTGGTGCATGCGCTGACGGAAGCCTCCTTCGAAGTGATCGCCCTCTCCCCGTCCGGTGAGGAAACCCTCTCGAAGGTGCAGCCCTCCCGACGCACGGCCCTGCTCCTGGGAGCGGAGGGTCCCGGCCTACCGCAGGATCTCCTGGCACGAACCCGCACCGTGTCCATTCCGATGAGCGGCGGCTTCGATTCCCTGAATGTCGCCACCTCCAGCGGCATCGCCCTGCACCATCTCACTCAAGGCAATAACGGGTGAAACCTGCCCTGCTCGCTGACTTGTGAAAGGATGCGCCCTTGCATGGAAGCTGGGCCGTTCTAGGCTTTTGCTCTCATGCCCGGAGACGCCCATGACAATCACACGCCGCACTGTTCTTGCTAGCACCGCTCTTGCCGCCGCTCCCGTTGTTGGGCCGGCCCTGGCTCAGACCGCTCCTTCCGCGCCGGCTTCCGCCCAGGGCTCAGGCTCGGGCCAGGCGCCCGGCTTCTACCGCTACAAAGTTGGAGACATCGAAGTCACCGCAATCAATGACGGCTTCGCGCAGCGCCCTCTCGAGGGCTTCGTCCGCAATGCGGAGCTGTCCCAGGTGCAGCAGGCGATGCAGGAGGCTTTCCTGCCCGGCAACGCGCTGCCGATCACCTTCAACACGCTCGTGCTCAACAACGGCGGACGGTTGACCCTGATCGATACCGGCAATGGCGACATGGGAGCGCCGACCTCCGGCCGCTGGATGGCGAACTTCCGCGCCGCCGGCTTCGATCCGGCCCAGGTGAACACGGTGGTGATCAGCCACTTCCACGGCGACCACATCAACGGCCTGCGCCTGAAGGACGGCACCGCCGTCTTCCCGAACGCCGAAGTGATGGTTCCGGCCGCCGAGTGGGCCTTCTGGATGGACGAAGCCCGCATGAACCAGGCGCCGGAGGCCATGAAAGGCGCCTTCCAGGGCGTTCGCCGCGTCTTCGGCCCCATTGCCAATAACGTGAAGCGCTATGAGATGGACAAGGAGGTCGTGCCGGGCCTGACGGCCGTGGCTGCTCCCGGCCACACGCCCGGGCACACGGTGTACATGCTCTCTTCCGGCAGCGGCAAGCTGATGATCATGTCGGACACGACGAACCATCCGGCCCTGTTCGTGCGCAATCCCGACTGGTCGGCCGTGTTCGACATGGACGCGGACCAAGCCCGCGCCACCCGCCGCCGGCTGCTCGATATGGCCGCCTCCGAGCGGGCGCAGGTTGCCTTCTACCACGCTCCGTTCCCGGCCACGGGCCATATCGCCAAGGAGGGCAACGGCTTCCGCTTCGTGCCCGTCCAATGGAGCCCGGCCGTCTAAAGCGGCCCTCCGCCTGTTTCGGCCACAAGCCACTCCAGGGTGGCGGCATCTCCGCCGGTCGGCTCGATGAAGAGAACGACCGGCGTTTCATAGGGATGGCGCTCCTTCAGCGCCCGATGCACCTGATCCTGGAGGCCTTTGCGGGTCTTCAGGATGGCGACAGCTTCCTGTCCCTGCTCGATGGCGCCCTTCCAGGCATAAACGGAGCGCATCCCAGGCAGCACGTTGATGCAGGCGATCAGCCGATCGCGAACCAGCTCCTCCCCGATCGACAGCGCAATGTCCACATCGGGAAAGGTCGTATAGACGAGAAGTGGGCGATCCATGCTATGCCTTTCCTCCGCTTCCTCCTGGACGCCGCGAGGGTACCTGGGCATGGCCCGTCGTTTCAACAACATCGCATTCGTGGGCAGTGCCGCGCCCGATGCGCAGGACGCGCTGAAGGTCCTGCAGGATCGTTACCCGAGCGCCGCTCCCGAGGAGGCCGACGTCATCGTGGCCCTTGGCGGCGACGGCCTGATGCTGCAGAGCCTCCACCGGTTCATGGGCACGGCCAAGCCTATCTACGGCATGAACAAGGGCACCGTCGGCTTTCTGATGAACGACTTCCGGGAGGAAGACCTGTTCGACCGCCTTGAGGCTGCCGAACGGAGCGTGGTTCATCCGCTGCTGATGGTGGCCTGGGACGTGCACGGCGTGGCCCATACGGCGCGGGCCATCAACGAGGTCTCCATGCTGCGCCAGACCTATCAGGCGGGCAAGCTGCGGGTGAGCGTCGACAACCGGGTACGCATCCCCGAGCTCATCGCCGACGGCATCCTTGTGGCAACGCCTGCCGGCTCAACGGCTTACAACCTCTCCGTCGGCGGGCCGATTCTGCCGCTGAACGCCCCGTTGCTCGCTCTCACGCCGATTTCCGCCTTCCGTCCGCGGCGCTGGCGCGGCGCCCTGCTGCCGGACTACGCCAAGATCCAGATCGAGGTTCTTGAGGCCGGGAACCGGCCCGTGAGCGCGGTTGCCGACCACACCGAATTCCGCAACGTCTCCCGGGTGGATGTTTCGATGGATCGCAGCGTCGATCTCGTAATGCTGCACGATCCGGGCCACAGTCTCGACGAGCGCATCCTGCGGGAGCAGTTCGGCTATTGACTGCACCAGAAGGCACGGCCTTCAACGTGCCCAACGAGAATCAGAGGTTACGATCATGAGCGATGACAGCAGGCACCCCAGAGGAGGCCTCTACTTCGAGGATTTCACCGTCGGCACCACCATCCATCACCGCCTGACCCGGACGGTGACCCAGATGGACAACATGCTATTCTCCAACATGACGCTGAACCCGCAGCCACTCCATATCGATGCGCATTTCTGCGCCACAGAAACGGAATGGGGCAAGCCGCTCATGAACTCCCTGTTCACCCTCGGCCTGCTCATCGGCATCTCCGTCAACGATACGACGGTGGGCACCACCATCGCCAATCTCGGCATGACGGATGTGAAGTTCCCGGCTCCGCTGTTCGAAGGCGACACGATCAATGCGACGACGGAGATCGTGGCCAAGCGCGAGTCGAAGTCGCGTCCCGATGCGGGCATCGTGGAGTTCATTCATCGGGCCTACAAGCAGGACGGCACTCTGGTGGCCGAATGCCGTCGGCAGGCCTTCATGCGCAAGAGGAGTGCCTGATGCGCTCCCTGCTCTTCGTGCCGGGCGACAGCACCCGGAAGCTCGAGAAAGGCCTGACATCCGGAGCGGATGTCCTCCTCATCGATCTTGAGGACTCGGTGGCTCTTTCCGCCAAGGAGGAGGCGCGGCGCGTCACGGCGGAGTTTCTCGCTGAGCAAAGCACGGAAGCTGGGCGCCCACGCCTTTTCGTGCGCGTCAACGGATTGACCACAGGCCTCATCGATGCAGATCTCGACGGGGTGATGCAAGCTGGTCCGGACGGGATCGTACTGCCGAAGACGATTGGCGGCGCCGACGTAGCGCATCTCGGCGCCAAGCTCGCCGTGCGTGAGGCGGAGTTCGGCCTGGAGGATGGGGTCACCCGCATCCTAGCCATCGCGACGGAGAACGCAGCCGGCGTCTTTGCGCTCGGCACCTTCGCGGGCGCGAGCCACAGGCTCATGGGTCTCACCTGGGGCGGCGAGGATCTGTCGGCCGATCTCGGCGCCGAAACGAACCGCGATTCCGATGGCGGGTACACCGATCCTTACCGCCTTGCCCGCTCCCTCACGCTGCTGGGCGCCACGGCAGCCGGCGTCGATGCGGTGGACTCCGTCTTCACCAATTTCCGCGACATGACAGGCTTGGAAACGGAATGCCGCGAGGCACGGCGCGATGGCTTCGTGGCCAAAATGGCAATCCATCCGGCACAAGTGCCGGTCATCAACGAAGCCTTCACGCCCTCACAGGAAGCGATCGAACGTGCCCAAGCAGTGATCGAAGCCTTTAAGGCCAATCCCGGAGCCGGAGTTGTCGGCGTTAATGGCGAGATGCTGGATCGACCCCACCTGCTACGGGCAGAACGACTTCTAAGGCGTGCGGGCAAGCAGTAACAGGGCTCACGCGATTTTCCAGATAGTACACAGATTCGGTCTGTAAACTGCAAATAGCTGAAAGTTGATTATCAACTCAAGGCTATATTTCGGCAATTAACGTCGCTCCGCTTGCAGCACTCGAGAGCAAAACCGCTGTCAAACCAGCTGAAACAGCATCAATCCTCTTCATATAGACAGGCGACAACCAGCCCTATTTCCTATCGAAATGACTGGGACCTTGCTCCTCAGCTTCATGGATGACGGCTAGCGAGCGAAATGCTCTTGGCATTTCTAGAAGACGCCATGGGCAGCAGGCATAGGGGTTTCCGAATGTCCGATGCTCTTGTTGAGACCTTCAATGATGCGGCCACGTGGGATGAGATCTTGGCGGCCATCAAGAGCAACGCCGAGGAGCTTCTCGATACCGTTCATCTTGAGAAACTCGAGTACTTAGCGACTGAAGCAGACCGCGAGCAGGCGCTCGGTCTTGGCGTCAACGAGATCAAGACCCTGTTCGGGGATTTCACTTCCCTCCCGGAGATCAAGGCTATCGTCGAGCGGCAGATCGATGTGGAATATGCCAAGTGGGAGTTTGTCCTGGCCTTCGAAACAGCATCCTCCGAGGAGGAGATGCGGACTGGGCTTGAGCGGGTGCAATCCCTCCACGACGACCGTGAGATCGTGATTCATGAATGGTCCTCGAGCGATGATCCCACCGTCAGAGCACGGGCGGCCGAACTCGCAGCCGAGCCCTATACACTTGTTCTAAGGAAAATAGCCGTTCGCCTCGGCGATGGGGCCTACCTCGATGCTCTGGCGGCGGAGATGATGTTAGCTCACCAGGAGCGCGGACCATTCGACGATCTCGACATTCTTATTCAAGCTCTCGATGATGCCACTGATGTGCTCGGGTTCGAGAGCATCGTCATGGCTTTCAATGAAGCGCCAGATTGGGAGGCGATGCTCGCGGCGATTCAGAACAATGCATCGGCCCTGCTCGATTCAGACCGCCTCGCCAAGCTCAGTCAGCTCTTCGATGACGGCAGCTATGAGCAGGCTTTAGGGATTGGGGTGACTGAGATCAGGACGTTGTTCGGAAACTTTACCTCGCCGGGGCAGATCACGTCGGCCTTGGAAAAGCAGATCGACATCAGCCATGGGCAATTTGCAGCGCTCTCGGCGATTAACAGCTCACAGGATGCCAGCGCCATCGCGGAGGCATTGACCATCCACGTTGCACGCATCCATCAACACCGGCAGGAACTGATCGTTGGGTGGATCGCAAGTGGCAATCCGGATGCCGTTGCCCGTGCAAATGAGCTGGAGGGTGCCCCCTACACCACTGTCCTGAGAGAGGTGAGTTCGCATCTCAGCGATGAAGCCTATCTGGCGGAGCTGGCCGTTAGAATGCGGTCAGCACGACAGAATGGTGCATTCATAGACATCGATGCCCTGATCGCGGCGCTCGACCTCGCAGACAGGGCTATCGATGCACCCCACGATGCCGTCATTTCAGGCGTCCACTCTGGCACGGCGAGCGAGGATGACCTGCAGGGCACCGCTGGTCTTCTCACCATTGAGGACGGAGATTGGGGTGAGAATCGGTTCAAAGCTGTCGCAGAAAGCGAGCTTCAGAAGCAATACGGGACATTTACCTTTGACAGCATCACCGGCGAGTGGAGCTTCACGCTCAACAGCGCTGCGCAATTCCTCAAGGAGGACCAGCAGGCTCACCAGACGCTGATTGTCGAGTCTCTGGACGGCACTGCGGCTGCGACCATAACCGTTACCATTGTGGGACAGAATGATGCTCCCGAGGCTGCGGGATCGGGCAATAGCGCATCGGGCGTCGAAGATATTCGGATTACAGGACGGATCCCTCCTGGCACCGACATAGACGGAGATAACCTAACCTACACGCTGGTTCAGCCCGTCCAAGGATTGAAGCTTAATGACGATGGAACGTTCAGCTACCAGCCGGCGGTCAATTTCAACGGCACAGTGACGTTCCAGTATGAAGTGGTCGATCCCGCAGGTGCCAAGAGCCAGCCGAAGACGTTCACGATCACTGTCACTCCAGTCAACGACAGACCACATGACATCGTTCTATCGAACGCCGATGTGGAGGAGAATGCCACGGCCGGAGCGGTGGTCGGCGGGCTTACGGGATCCGATATCGACGATGACGTCCTTACCTTCTCCCTGTTGAACGATGCCGAGGGTCGCTTCGCCATCAGGGATGATCAGCTCGTGGTAAAGGACGGCGTCAGGCTCGACCATGAGCAGGCGACCGCACACGCGATCACTGTGCAGGTGAAGGATGAGGCCGGCGCCGCGTACCAGAAGACCTTTGTCATTCAGGTGAATGACGACACAAGCGAGAGAGCTATCGGTTCGTCCTCACGAGATCTGCTCAAGGGCGGCTCGGGCCGCGACAGGCTTTGGGGCGGGCTTGGCAACGATCAGTTGACCGGCGGGTCAGGTCAGGACATCTTCGTGTTCGACACCAAGCCCAACAGGAAGAACAATCTCGATAAGGTTGCCGATTTCTCTGTGAAGGACGACGCGATTTGGCTCGATAACAAGGTGTTCGCCAAGCTCGGCAAGGCCGGCTCGGAGGCTAAGCCGGCACAGCTGAAAAAGGACTTCTTCGTCATCGGCACCAAGGCCAAGGATAAGAACGACTACCTCATCTACGACCGAAAGAAGGGCGTACTCTCCTACGATGCCGATGGCTCGGGAAAGGTCAAGCAGGTGGAGATCGCCACCCTGTCCAAGAACATGAAAATGACCTACAAGGATTTCTTCGTCATTTAGCGCCTGAAACGCCCTCAGTTGAGCTCTGGCGGATCGGAGAGGCGGGATAGCAAACTGACCAATTGCGCCTGATGACGCGTGCTCGTCTTGGCGAAGATCGATTTGAGATGATACCGGACGGTATCGGCTCCAATCCCGTGCTGGCTCGCGATCTGCTGTGTATCCAAACCTTTTGCAAGTCCAGTGGAGATCCGAAGCTCTGAGGGCGTCAGCTGGAACATCTTCTGAATGGTCTTGGTATCAAGTCCTCGCTCCTCCCCCGGATCGCTGAGCAGCAGGAGGCCAGCAGCGCCTTGGAACACGTCCGATGCTCGACGAACGATCGGATGTGCATGAACAACCAGAGGGAGCTCACTCGATCGATGAAGCAGAGCGGATGTCACCGAATCCCGGTGCCGCTCGATCAGTGGCTGGGTGCAAGCCTCTATGAGATCCTGCAAAACCTTGTTGTTCTCCCGCTGCTGGGATCGAAGGCGCGATGAGATCACCTGAAGATCGCTCCCGATGTAACTCTCGGCCTTCCTGTTCATGCGGATGACGCGGCCCAACCAATCGATCAGGATCGCCCCGCAGGTCATCCGCTCAAGGCTGTCGACCAATCCCTCAGCATAGGACATACGGGCTTTCGAGGCCAGGCGGGCGGCTCTTTTCACGTGCGGCAGGTCCCGCTGGATACGGGACAGATCGCCCGACAGGAACGGGTCCCTGCCGGCTTTGCGATGAATAGAGAGCGTAATCTGAGACGCGCCCATATCGGTCAGCAGAGCGCCCGCGAACCATTGGAAGCCTGTCGCCCCTATAAAGTCATGATAGAACGGAAGCTGGCCCAACTCGTCCGGTGTGAAGAGATCGAGATCGGTAGCGATTTCGTTGCCCTTACGCACGAAGGCGAGACCACGCACGGCCCGGATATCGCGCTTGTACCATCCTTCACTGACAAAGCGCGTGCAAAACTCCTCCATACGATCGGAGTTGAGATATCCGCTCAGGCAATCAGGATATGAGGACACGACGACGCCATCCGCGTTCCAGGCCTCGCCAGCCCGGTTCAGCGCCTCCTTCCACAACTCTGGAACGATGGCAGCCTCATAGAAAGCTTCTGTTACCGGCATTGTGGATAACTCGACACTCAGCAAACCACAGATCAGCGCGAAAAGTCTTTTTTAAATGTCTGCCGCCAAAAGATGCTGCCGCATCCTCTGGGGTTTGAGCCCTTATCACGCTGGATGCCCTTACAAGCCCCCCCCCCAAACAGGTAGGCAACTTCTCCGAGGCACTCTCCATTTACGTAGTTTTTGGAACGTTATCAACTCCCCATCTGGGTAATGAGCGACTCCCCCGCCGTATGCTTTTTAACGTAACGAAACCACACATCGCCCTCTCCCCGCGTGGTTGGAAGCGGCAGGGCAGACACAGAAGTCAAGAAATCGAAGCTGTTCAATAGGATAGCTGACGCACGGCGAGTTGGCTCACCTGATCCGGTGAGCAATTGGGGGAATTTTTATGTCTGAAACCATTATTTCGGCGTTTAACGACGCGACGACTGCAGACGAAATGCTGGCAGCCATCAAGGCGCATTACGTGGCTGTACTGGATGATGCGAGCAAAGATGAATTCGAGTTCATCCCGGACGGCTCCGGCCGCCAGAAGGCCGTTGCCGATGGCGTTCTCGAGATCAAGCAGTTCTTTGGCGCTTTCACGGAAGAGACGCTCGCAGCAGCCCTCGATCATCAGGTCAGCGTCGAGTACAACAAGTACGTTTTGATTCAGGACGTTGATGCAGCTCGGACTGCAGATGACGTTGCTGCCGCCCTGGCGGAACATGTCGCCATTGTTAACCAGCAGCGTCAGGCTCTGATTGCGGAATGGGGTGCCATCACGGGCAATGAAGCTGTCGCAAACCGTGTCGCGGAGCTCAAGGCCGACCAGTATACCATCGTTCTGAAGGTACTGGCTGAACGGCTGGACGATGCTGACGGAGCCGAGTTCCTAGCTGAGCTGGGCACCCAATTCACAACGACTCGCGCCGATGGTCACATCTATGGTGTCTATGGCCTCGTTGATGCTCTGGACAAGGCCGCTGACGCCATCGATCCGGTCTACGCGTTCAATAGTGCCACAACTGCATCCGAGATTCTCGCTGCCATTGCCACGCATGCTGCTTACCTGCTGGATGATAACAGCCAGGCCGAGTATGCCTATATTCCGAGCTCGTCGGGCCGCCAGACGGCTGTTGCCGACGGCATCCTTGAAATCAAGAAGTTCTTCGGCGAATTCGCTTCGGAAACGGACCTCATCAAGGCTGTCGATCATCAAGTCAGCGTTGAGTACAACAAGCAGGTCTTCATCGACGACATCAACGCCGCCCGGGGCGAGAACGCTGCCGCAGACCTCGCAGAGATCCTGCTGGCACAGGTTGACACCCTCACCGGCCAGCGCCAGACGCTGATCGCAGAGTGGGGTGCTGTCCAGGACAACGCACCGCTTGCCGCTCGCGTTGCCGAGCTGAAAGCTGATCCTTACACGATCATCTTGAAGGCGCTTGATGCGCGTCTTGACGATGCGGACGCTGCTGCCTTCATCGCCGAGTTGACTGCCAAGTTCGTCACGGACCGTGGCGATGCCAGCTACTTTGGCGTTTGGACCCTCCTCAACGAGCTGGACAAAGCCGGCGATGCCGTCGATCCGGTCTATGCGTTCAATAGCGCAGCGACCACCGACGATATGGTGACAGCCATCAAGGCGAACTATGTCGCCTTGCTCGATGACGCCAGGGAAGACGAGTTCGAGTTCATTCCGGATGGTTCAGGCCGTCAAAAGGCCGTCGCGAACGGCGTTCTCGAGATCAAAAAGTACTTTGGCGAGTTCGCTTCGGAAGCGGACCTCATTGAGGCTCTCGATCACCAGGTCAGCGTCGAATACAACAAGTATGTTTTCATCCAGGCGATTGACAATGCGGACGACGCGGCCGGCATCGCCGAAGCGCTTGTTGATTACGTCGAGATTCTGAACGAGCAGCGTCAGGCTCTGATCGCCGAATGGGGTGCCGTCACGGGCAATGCTCCTCTTGCAGCCCGTGTCGCGGAGCTCAGGGCCGACACCTACACGAAAGCCCTGAAGGCTGTCGCCGACCGCCTTGCAAACGAGGATTTCGTGGCAGAACTGGCTGAGAGCCTGTTCGAAGCCCGTGGGGACGGCAGGTTCAACAGCGTCGTCACCATTACCAACCTCATGGCTGATGGTGTCGAAGCGATCAATGTCGATCCTACCGCCCCTGGCAGCAAGACCATCACCATCAACGAGGACACCTCGGCGACGGCAGTGGATATTGGAGCCGAAGATCTGGACGGTGATGACCTGACCTACTCGGTCAAGGACAACGCCAAGCCGCAAAAGGGCACTGTGACCTTCGACCAGGCAAACGGCACGTTCACCTATAAGCCGGCTGCCAACGTGAACGGCGCCGATACGTTCACCATCGTCGTCTCCGACGGCCATGGCGGGACTGTCGAGCAGAAGGTTACCGTCAACATCAACCCCGTCAACGACACGCCGTGGAACATCGACCTGTCGGGCAACCAGATCGTCGAGAATTCGAAAGCTGGGACGGAAGTCGGCAAGCTCACGGGCTCGGATTATGACGGTGACGCTCTGACCTTCACTTTGCTCGACAGTGCAGGTGGCCGCTTTGTTATCGATGAGAATGGTTCGCTCCGTGTCGCGAATGACTATGCTCTCGACTTCGAAAAGGCCACATCCCACACCGTCAAGGTTCAGGTGAAGGACACGGCAGGCACCACCTACGAAGAAAGCTTCACTGTTGGCGTGACGGACGACACGAGCGAGAACGTCACTGGCACGGCCACAGCTGACGTGCTCAAGGGCGGCGCTGGCAAAGACGTGTTCAACGGCGGCCTCGGCAACGACAAACTTGCCGGCGGCCTCGGCAATGACACGCTGACAGGCGGCAAAGGCCGAGACATCTTCGTCTTCGACTCGAAGCTTGGTACGTCGACCACGGATCGCAAGGTCAACTTCGACACCATCAAGGACTTCTCGGTCAAGGACGACAGCATCTATCTCGACAATGCCATCTTCAAGAAGTTGGGATCGGGCACAGAGGCCAAGCCGAAGCAGCTAAGCAAGTCCTTCTTCACGATTGGCGACAAGGCCAAGGATAAGAACGACTACGTCATCTACAATAATAAGACAGGCGTTCTGTCCTACGATGCCGATGGTTCCGGTAAGGGCAAGGCGATCGAGATCGCTCAGCTCTCTAAGAAGCTCGCCATGACCTACAAGGACTTCTTCGTCATCTAATGCTGATGACGATCAAAGCCTGAAAAATGAAGCGGCCCGCGATGAGAAATCATCGCGGGCCGCTTTTTTTGGCGCTGGTTCAAATTGCGCGAGGTCTGAAGCCTATGATCTGGCCTCTCAACCTCCAGGCCGCGTGATCGAGAACTTGGTCTCGGGGGTCGCCACGAAGTAGTCGCGGTAGCCGGAGCGGGCGATGGGGCGCATGGCGGCCGTGTCGACGAGACCGTCCACGATGTAGCGGTCATCGATGTGGATCCCCACCACCTGGCCGATGACGAGGTAATAGGACGGGTCGCCGCCGCCCAGGGGATTGAGCGGCACTGTCTGGAGCCACCTGCATTCGAGCGCGGCCGGAGCCTCGGCGACCCGGGGCGGCTTCACCAATCGGGATGGCGCGGCCTTGAGGCCCGCATGCTCCATCTCGCTTTCGCCCCGCGGCAAAACCGCCGAGGTGAGGTTCATCTTCTCCCGCAGGTCGTAGGTGGCCAGGCTGCAGACGAACTCGCCCGTCTCCTCGATGAATGTGAGCGCATCCTTCTTGCCTGCCGAGGAGAAGGCCACCATGGGCGGCCGCTCGGACACGGCGTTGAAGAACGAATAGGGCGAGAGGTTCACCTCCCCTTTGGCGCTCATGGCGCTGATCCAGCCGATAGGCCGGGGCGTGACGATGGCCTTGAACGGATCGTGCGGCAGGCCATGGGCGTTGGTGGCGGTTTCGTAGAACATTGGATTAGAACCGCGTCACAATGTCATCGAAGCTGGGCCGGTCCCGGTCGCCCGGCGTCTCCTTGGCCGTGCCGATATGGATGAATCCGGCGATCCGCTCTTCCGGCGTCAACTTCAGCGCATCGAGCACCCGCCGGTCGAAGGCGGCCCAGCCGGTCAGCCAGGAGGCGCCGTAGCCGAGCAAGGTTGCGCCGGTGAGCAGGTTCATGCAGACGGCGCCTGCCGAGAGAACCTGCTCCCAGTCCGGGATCTTCACGTGCGGCACGACGCGGGATACCACCGCGACCACCAGCGGCGCTTGTGCGAAGCGCTCCCGCTCGGTGACGATCTTGTCCTCCCCGGCCTCGGGGTTGTCCGCCTGGAAGGCGGTCGCCAACACCTCGCCGAGGCGCTGACGGGCCTCGCCCTGGATGAGGATGAAGCGCCAGGGAACCAGCTTGCCATGGTCAGGCACCCGGGAAGCCACCTTCAGGAGGGTCTCGATTTCCAACTCGCTCGGCCCCGGTTCGCCCAGCCAGCGGGTTGGGACGGAGCGGCGCTGCAGAAGGCGGGAAAGGCTATCATTCATGGGCTCTTCATCCAGCTTGGATAATGTGGAACAATGAAGGTGGATGTTCTTGAAGGCTGCGAGCTGACGCAGGCTGAACGCCTGCCATCGTCTCGCCGTCTTGCTGCGCTTGAGGGAGCGCGGGCGTCCCATGGGCGGGCCGCTGCCACAGAAGAAACAGCAGCGGATGTATAGGGGGAGTGCGGTCAGACGCCAAGCAGGTTTCAACCCTGGCGGACCCGGCAGCCTGCAAGAGCAGGCTCAGGGAGCGCTGGAGGACGAGGCGAGCCGGCAGGACGCCGCTTGAAAGCAATGCAGACATCCTTTTTCGGACCTCATCATCCCGCTCCCCCCGCCATCTGGTCAAGGCGTGAGACGCTTATCGCCTTCGGGCTCATCCTGGCTGCCTGGGCGATGGCGGTCTCAATCTGGCCCCTGACTGGGACAGTCGTTCCCTGGGACTCCAAAAACCAGTTCTACCCGACCCTGCGCTATCTGGGCACCGCCTTGGCTCACGGGGAGCTTCCCCTCTGGAACCCCTACCATTTCGGCGGCCACCCCTCGGCGGCGGACCCCCAGTCCCTGCTCTTCACGCCCACCATGCTGTTGTTCGGATGGCTCGTGCCCGAACCCTCCATGCAGCTCTTCGATGTGGTGGTTTTCGCCCATTTCCTCCCCGGCGCCCTCGCCTTCGTGCCGATCTTCCGCCGGCGCGGATGGCACTCGGCCGGCGCCGTGGTGGCCGCACTCGTCTTCATGCTTGGCGGCTCCGCCACCGCGCGTCTCCAGCATACGGGCATGATCTTCAGCTACGGCTTCTTCCCCCTGGCCTTCTGGCTCCTGGAGGAGGCGCTCGACCGCCGCTCCTACCGCTATGGCGTTCTGTTCGCCCTGAGCGCGGTCCTCATGGTCATCGGACGGGACCAGGTGGCTTTCCTGTGTGCCCTGACTCTGATTGCAGTCGCCGTTCACCGCGTCTGGAGCGCCCCCCACTCCCTCACCTATCTCAAGTCCCGCCTGGGGATTCTGATCTCCATGGGTGCGATTGGCGCCGCCCTGATGTCTGTGCCTGTCATCCTGACGATGCAGTTCCTCGCCACCTCGACGCGCCCGTCCTTTGGATTCGGCGTGGCCGCCATGGGGTCTCTGCCGCCGGAAAGCCTGGCCACGGTGCTCTTCGGCAATGTCTTTGGCTCCCTGCGCTGGACCTATGATTATTGGGGCCCTGATTGGCACAGTCTCGCGGAAGGGACCTGGACCGACCGGGCCACGAACTATCTGTTCATCGGCACGATCCCGGCCCTCCTGCTGATCTGGCACGGCATCGCCGGCGGGCGCCTGTTCGCCCGCGAGTTCCGGTTCTTCCTCGTGACCGGCATCGCCGCCCTGCTCTACGCTCTCGGACGCTACACCCCAGGCTTCGAGGTCATCTTCGACCACATGCCGGGCGTGAACCTCTACCGCAGGCCGGCGGATGCCACCTTCCTCATCAACATCGCCCTAGCGTTCGCCGGCGGATATCTCGTGCACCGGTATGTGGTGGAAGGGCTCCCGCGCTGGAACCGGGCCTCCCTTGGCCGCTTCTGGGCCTTCCTTCCGGTGCTCGCGCTAGGGCTTGTGATCGCAGCCATTGCCAGCGCCCTGTCCTTCGCGTTCAAGGGCGGGCATGTCTCCCCGGCTCTCCTCGAGGTCGGCGTGAGCCTCGCGGCAGCGGCTGTTGCGGTTCTGGTTATTGCAAAGGTGGGCGGCGCTCCCCGCTGGCGTGGGGCCATGGCACTCGTGCTGGTCACATTGACAGGCGCGGAGCTGATTGGACGCCATGCGGCCTCGGCCCTCAATGCGGAGCCGGCCGAGCGCTACACCGTCTTCACCAAGCTGCCACCCGAGCAGCTGCAAGGCCTCCAGATCCTCAAGCGCGAACTCGCCGAGCGGAATGCCCGTGGAGAGTATCCCCGAGTCGAGATCCTCGGCCTGAAGGGAGCTTGGCAGAATGCCTCCATGGTGCTTGGGATCGAGGACATCATCGGCTACAACCCGCTGCGCCTCGCCGATTATGAGCGGGCCATCGGACCGGGAGAGAACGCGGAGGATCCGAACCTGCGCCAATTCCCGACCAGCTTCCGCGGCTATGAGTGCGAACTCGCGAGCCTGCTCGGCCTCGACTACATCGTTCTCGACCGTCCGGCCGACAAGCTGCCGCGGCACTTCCCGCGTCTGACCGATGCCGAGGTCGTCTATGGCACCGGGCGGATGTGGATCTACCGTCTGAACGCCTCCGGGCCCCGCGCCTATGTGGCGCACCATGTGAGCCCCGTTGATTCCGAGGCTGTGCTCGGCGAGGAGGAACTGCCGGAGTTCAACCGCGAGACGGAGGCCCTCATCGACTATGAGAGCCTGCCCCTCCTCAAGGCCCGATACTCCCCGGCCGGATCGAAGCCGGAGCAGGCCAAGGGCCAAGCCCGCATCGTCAGCTACCAGCGGAACTCGGTCACGATCGAGGTCGAAAGCAGCGCGAACGGCGTGCTGGTGCTGCACGACATCCACTATCCGGGCTGGGAGGCCTGGGTGGATGGCGAGCGCCGCCCGATCCTGCGGACCAATCTCCTGTTCCGCGGGGTCGAGATCGGTCCCGGGCGGCACCGGGTCGAATTCCATTTCCGCCCCATGTCCCTGGAAAATCTTGTTGCAGCCGCCTCCGATATCGTGAAGAGCGAGGAGGAACCGATTCAAACGGCCATTGCCTCTCCGCTCCGGTAACGGGCGAATTTTTGAACAATGCTCCTTTTCGTGAACTTACGCTCTCCCTTCCTCAGCCTCCTGGCTCTCGCGGCTGCATTCCCGGCTTCGGCCCAGTCTCCGGCCGTGCCGTCCATGTCACAGAACCAGCCTCCGATTTCCATCGGACAGGTGACGGTGAATGCCGGGGCGACCTTTGCCGGAAGCAACGAGCTGATCCGCTCGGGGCTTGTGTGGAGGATCTACGAGGATCGCGGGGACGCCTCGCAGCCAGTGATCGTCGCCCGCTCCACGAGCCCTGCGCCAAGCTTCACGCTCTCGCCCGGCAACTACATCATCAACGTAGCCTATGGCTTTGCCAGCGCCTCGAAGCGCATCAGCGTGCAGCGCGGCAATCTGAACGAACGCCTCGCGATCAATGCCGGCGCCCTTCAGCTCAAAGGCGCGGTCAGTGGGAGCCCCATTCCGGCCAACCGTCTCACCTTCTCGGTCTATGTGCCGGAAGCGCAGAATTCGGAAGGCCGCCTCGTGATCGCCGACGCCAAGGCGAACGACATGATCCGCCTGCCCGAGGGCACTTACCACATCGTCTCCACCTACGGCGATGCCAACGCCATTATGCGCAGCGACCTGAAGGTGGAATCCGGTCGCGTCACCGAGGCAACCCTGAACCACCGCGCCGCCACCGTGACCATGAAGCTGGTCGCATCCGAGGGTGGCGAAGCCTTCGCCGGTACGGCTTTCAGCGTGCTGACCCCCGGCGGCGACGTGATCCGCGAGGCCATCGGGGCGTTCCCGTCCGTGACGCTGGCCGAGGGCGAATATGTCCTGATCGCCCGCCATGAGGGCAAGGTCTACACCCGCGAGTTCAAGATCGAGAGCGGGCTCGACCGCGATATCGAGGTTCTCGCCAAGCCCTGATGCTCCTGAACCTTTCCGGCTTCGCGGCATTGACCGAACACCAATGACAGGTCGCGCCGCGCATGAGCCCGCACTCCCAAGGCGTGACCTTGCAGGAGAGGAAGCTCATGAAAGTCGCAGAGATCATGACCCGCAACGTGCGCGTGGTGAGTCCGGACCGGACCATCCAGGAAGCGGCACGGCTCATGGATGAAATGAATGTCGGCGTCCTGCCCGTCTGCGATGGGCGGCGCCTGCGCGGCATGGTGACGGACCGCGACATCACCGTCCGGGCGACGGCGGCCGGCCTCCCGCCAGACACAACCCGCGTGCGGGACATCATGTCCGATAATGTGTGGTGGTGCTTCGACGACGATGACGTGAACCACATCGTCCAGCTGATGAGCGATCACCAGATCCGCCGCCTGCCGGTCGTCGACCACGATAAGCACTTGGTCGGCATCGTGGCGCTCGGCGACTTGGCGACCGATGTCGAGGGCGAGGCCACCCGCGCCCTGCACCGCATTTCCACGCCGTCCGAGCCCGACCGCTCCGGCACCCCCACGAGCGCCCGCGCCGACCAGACCCGCGGCGGCGGACAGGCTCGCCTGACGGCCGACGAGCGCCGTGAGTTGGAGCGGCGCATGAACGACGCCAGCCGGGATGACGATTTCCGGCACCGTCCCAACGATTATCACGATAACGGCAATCGCGGACACAGTGACAGCACCCGCAGACCGGGACGTGACCGGTTCCGCTTCCGCGAGGAGGACGACGTGCGTGCGGCCTTCGGCAGCTTCGGCTATCCAGGACAGGAAGGCGCTCGCGACTCCCGCATGCGCGGCGGCTTTGGAGGCGATGGTTATCAGAGCTACGGCGACGAATATGCTGGCCGCGGCTCCGCCGGGCGTGGCTACCATCCCAAACGCTATGGCGCCTCCACCATCACGGGCGAGCGCGCCCGCCCGGGCGACGACAGCAGCGAGGAAGATCGCCGCATGCAGGATCGCGAGCGGACCTGGAGCCTCGTGAACGAGCGACGCGATCACAGCAATTACGGCATGGGGCCCGGCAATACCCGCTTCGGCAACGATGCCACAGCGAGCCGCGGTGAGGTCCGCCGAGGCGAGCACCAAGGTCGAGGCCCGAAGGGATATCAGCGCTCAGATGAGCGTATCCGCGAGGATATCAACGAGCGCCTCACCGACGATCCCATGCTCGACGCCTCTGAGATCGAGGTGCAGGTCCAGAACCGCGAGGTCACCCTCACCGGCACGGTGCGCGACCGCAACGAGAGGCGCCGGGCCGAGGATGTCGCGGAATCCGTGTCCGGCGTGAGCCACGTGCAGAACAACCTGCGGGTCGGCCAGCGCCAGGGCATGCACGGCACCGGCACCGAGGCAGGCGATGCGGGCGCGGCGACCGGCAATCCCGGCAGCGGCACGACAGCCGGCACCGCATCAGGCGGGCGCACCACGGGACGGCAGCGGCAGACGAGTTGAAGTCCGTCCACCGTAACCTCTGCGGCCTCCTCAGGCTGAGGTTGAGTTTATAGAAATGAAAAAGGCGGCGCTTCCCTTCGGAAGCGCCGCCTTCATGAGTTCAGACTAGATTTAAGCAACCGTCCGCTCGATCACGTGATGGCCGTCGAGCGTAGCATGGCCTTCCGGCTCGGACACTGCTTTCGCCACTCGCTTGAGGTCTGGCGTGACCGCCTCGGCTGCGAGCGCCTTCAGCGCCTCGTCCAGGGTCATGGTCTTCTGCTCGGGGCTGCCCAGGCGGCGTATGGAAACCGTCCGTTCGGCGGCCTCCTTACGGCCCACCACGAGAAGCACCGGCACCTTCACGAGCGAGTGCTCACGGACCTTGTAGTTGATCTTCTCGTTGCGCAGATCGGCCTCGACGCGAAGACCGGCGGCCTCGGCGGCCCGCACCACATCCATGGCGTATTCATCGCCCTCGGATGTGATGGTGGCAACCACCGCCTGCACCGGCGCGAGCCAGAGTGGGAAGTGACCGGCGAAGTGCTCGATCAGGATGCCGGTGAATCGCTCCATGGAGCCGCAGATCGCGCGATGGACCATGACGGGCGTCTTCTTCTGGCCGTCCGCATCGACATAGAACGCGCCGAACCTCTCCGGCAGGTTGAAGTCCACCTGCGTGGTGCCGCACTGCCAGTCGCGGCCGATGGCGTCGCGCAGCACGTACTCGAACTTCGGCCCGTAGAACGCACCCTCGCCCGGGTTGATCGCGGTCTTGATGCGACCGCCCGACTGATCCTCGATCTGCTTCAGGACGCGGGTCATCACGTCTTCCGCATGATCCCACATCTCGTCCGTTCCGACGCGCTTCTCAGGGCGTGTCGAGAGCTTCACCACGATCTCGTCGAAGCCGAAATCGGCATAGGTCGAGAGGATCAGGTCGTTGATCTTCAGGCACTCGGCGGCGAGCTGATCTTCCGTGCAGAAGATATGCGCGTCGTCCTGTGTGAAGCCACGCACGCGCATGAGACCATGCAGTGCGCCCGACGGCTCGTAGCGGTGCACATTGCCGAACTCGGCGAGGCGCAGCGGCAGATCGCGATAGGACTTCAGGCCGTGCTTGAAGATCTGCACGTGGCCAGGGCAGTTCATGGGCTTGAGCGCAAACAGCCGTTGATCCGCCTCCGGGTCGTTCGGCCGCAGGAAGGCCGAGGCCGACTTCACGGCAAACATGTTGTCCGAGTACCAGCCCCAGTGGCCGGAGGTCTCCCACAGGGCCTTGTCCAGAATCTGCGGTGCGTTGACCTCCTGATAGGTGCCCTTCAGGCGGCGGCGCATGTAGGAGATCAGCTCCTGGAACACGGTCCAGCCCTTCGGGTGCCAGAAGACGACGCCCGGCCCCTCCTCCTGGAAGTGGAACAGGTCCATCTCGCGGCCCAGGCGGCGATGGTCGCGCTTCTCGGCCTCCTCGAGCTGGCGGATGTAGTTGTCGAGCTCTTCCTGTGAGGCCCACGCGGTCGCGTAGATGCGGGTGAGCATCGCGTTGTTCGAGTCGCCACGCCAATAGGCGCCCGCCACCTTCATGAGCTTGAAGGCGTTGCCGATCTTGCCCGTTGAAGACATATGCGGGCCGCGGCAGAGATCGAACCACTCGCCCTGGGAGTAGATCTTGAGATCCTGGCCTTCCGGAATCGCGTCGATGAGCTCGATCTTGTAGGCCTCACCCTTCTCCTTAAAGACCTGCTTGGCCTTCTCGCGGCTCCAGACCTCCTTGGTGAAAGGCTTATCGCGCGCGATGATCTCGCGCATCTTCGCCTCGATGGCCGGGAAATCCTCCGGGGTGAAGGGCTCGTTGCGCGCGAAGTCGTAATAGAAGCCGTTCTCGATCACCGGGCCGATGGTGACCTGCGTCCCGGGAAACAACTCCTGCACGGCTTCTGCGAGCACGTGCGCGGCATCGTGCCGGATCAGCTCCAGCGCGCGCGGGTCTTCGCGGTTCAAAAATTCGATCTTGGCATCCTGGGTGATCGGATCGGCGAGATCGACGACCGTGCCGTCGAGGGCCATGGCGACGGTGCGCTTCGCGAGCGACTTGGCAATGCCTTCCACGATCTCGCGGCCGGTGATGCCGGATTCGTACTGACGCTGGGCGCCATCGGGAAATGTCAGGGTAATCATGTCAAATTGTCTCCTGGCTCACTCCTGCCAACGGAGCAGGTAAGCGGGGGCCGACGGTTTGTGGAACGAAGGGCGAAATCAGCCGCCGTCAGGTTCGACTGTCTCGCAGGTGATCGCAGAAGCGTTGTCCGGCGCGTTCACGCCCCGCCAGCGACCATAGGCCCACGGCTTATACCAGGAGGCAGTCCCGGGCAACGTTTCGGGCACCAAATCGATACCCGAGGTGCCAAAGGGTCCGCAGCGGCAGATCCGCGCGAAGCCCATCCAGCCTCCGGACCAGAACCCGTGCCGCTGGATCGCCTCATCGGTGTATTCGGAGCAGGACGGCAGATGGCGGCACTGGCGGCCGATGAGACCGGACAGGCTCAGCTGGTAGCCGCGAATGGCCCAATGGGCCACCTTCTGGACCGGGCTTGGCATCTTATCCTGCGCTCTGGGCCCGCCGCGCTTCGATCTGGTCGAGGGCATCCACGACGGCATCGAAAGTGAGCAGGATGGAAGCATGGCGGGCTTTGTAGTCCCTCAGGGGCTCCAAAACCTTCAGGTCCTGCCACTTGCCCCCGGGCGCCTCGCCGCCCTCCTTGAGCAGGTGTGTTGCCTTCCGGCGAAGATCGCGGAGCTCCTCGACGGTCGAGCCGATCACATGCCGTCCCATGATCGAGGATGACGCTTGGCCGAGGGCACAGGCCTTCACGTCATGAGCAAAGGCCGTCACCACGCCCTTGTCGAGCTTGACGTCGACCGTCACGGTCGACCCGCAAAGCTTGGACCGGGCGGTCGCAGATGCGTCTGCATCGGACAGGCGACCGAGATGCGGGATATCGGCCGCGAGTTCGAGAATACGGCGGCTGTAAATCTCGTTCAGCATGTGAGCCTGTGACATTACGTTTGGGAATATACCCTTTAACTCTGCATGGGTATCTAATACACAAAATGGGTATCGAACCCATATTGTGGTAGCTGATCTCTGGAACAGGCCTTTGACCGGTGGCGTGCGGAGATAAGGCTGAATGTTTTTGGAAGCTGCGCTGCTTCCTGAGTTGAAGAGTAGTGAAAGGGGCCCTGCGTGAGTGATGTCGTTAAGTCCTTGTCCGTGCGCCTGAATCCAGCCGCCGATAAGCCTATTGCGGCTCCGACCCGGGAAGAGGCCGAGGCGGCCGTTCGCACCTTGCTTCGCTGGGCCGGAGACGATCCGACGCGCGAAGGGCTTCAGGATACGCCCAAGCGCGTGGCTAAGGCTTTCCGGGAATTCTATTCGGGTTACGCAGAGAATCCCTCCGAAATCCTCGACAAGGTCTTCAGCGAGGTCGAGGGCTACGACGACATCGTGCTCGTGCGCGACATTCCCTTCTACTCCCATTGCGAGCACCATATGGTGCCGTTCTTCGGGGTGGCGCATGTGGCCTATTACCCCACAAAAGGCGTGGTCGGCCTCTCCAAGCTCGCCCGCCTCGTGGACGCCTATGCGCGCCGCCTGCAGACGCAAGAGACCATGACGGCCCAGATCGCCTCGGCCATGGTCAAGGCACTCGAGCCGCGCGGCGTGGCGGTGATGATCGAGGCCGAGCACATGTGCATGTCCATGCGCGGCATCCAGAAGGCCGGCGCTCTGACCTTGACGACCCAGTTCACAGGTGTCTTCAAGGAAGACCCCGCCGAGCAGGTGCGCTTCCTCACCCTGGTGCGCAACGGCCGGGGCTGAGGCCCTTCGCATGACCGTAGCCAATCTGTTTCCATCTCCCGGTTCCAAGGCCGAGCTTGAGGAGGGCAGCGTCCTGTCTCCCCGCTTCGGGGCGGACGGGCTGGTCACCTGCATCACCACGGATGCCGCAACGGGCGAAATCCTCATGGTGGCGCACATGAACGCGGAAGCTCTGGCCAAGACCCTTGCCACCGGCGAGGCCTGGTACTGGTCCCGCTCCCGCGGTGAGCTCTGGCACAAGGGTGCGACCAGCGGGCAGATCCAGACGGTCCTGGAAATGCGGGTCGATTGCGATCAGGACGCCCTTCTCCTCAAGGTGAAGGTCGCGGGCGACGGTGGCTGCTGCCACACGGGGCGCCGCTCCTGCTTCTATCGCAAGGTTGAACTCTCCAACGGCGAGCCCCGCCTCGTGATCGACTGAGCAGCCCAGCCGAAATGCAGGGCTGCCGTCTGCCGGGCAGCGGGTGCGCATTCCGTAGAACCGCGCTAGGAAGGCCCCATGACACGACGTGACCTTCTCCTCGCGCGGGTGGCAGCGAGCACCATCTTCTTCGGCAACGGCTTCGGAATCGGCACTTGGGCGGCGCAGCTCCCAAGATTCAAGGTGTCGCTTGGCCTCTCCGACGGAGAGCTAAGCCTTGGGCTCCTGGCCTTCTCCCTCGGGGCCGTCGCGCTGATGCCGGTCATCGGCTGGGCCGTCGCCGTGGTCGGCAGCCGGACCATGTCCCTCATCGCCGCCTTCTCCTTTGCGGCCGCTCTGCTCCTGCCGGGCCTCGCGCCGAGCCTTCCGCTCTTCGTCGCCGCCTCCCTCGTGGCCGGGGCCTGCAACGGCACCATGGACATCGCCATGAATACCAATGCCACCGTGGTCGAGCGGGCCTGGGGCTCGGCGATCATGTCGTCCTTCCATGCCTTCTTCAGCCTCGGCGGGCTGGCCGGCGCCGCTCTGTCCGGCCTCCTCATCGCGGCCGACATCGGAATCGTCCCGACGCTCCTGATCTCCTGCTCCGGGATGGGGCTGCTCTTCCTCGGGACCGGCTTCTGGACCATGAGCGAGACAGAGAGGGCCTCGGAAGGCCACGGCTTCGCCTGGCCGCGCGGCCCAGTCATTCTCCTCGCGGTGCTTGCCATGTTCTGCTTCATCGTCGAGGGCGCCGTCGTCGACTGGTCGGCGATCTATCTTCAGACCGTGGCCGGTGCGAGCCTGGAGGCTGCCGTCTCGGGCTTTGCCGCCTTCTCGCTCACCATGACCATCTGCCGGTTCATGGGCGATTATGTCGTACGGCATCTCGGCCGGGTGCGTACCCTCCAGGTCGGCGGCCTGCTTTCGGCCCTGGGCCTTGCTTTGGCGATGATCCTGCCCTCACCCCTGTCCGCTTCCATCGGGTTCGCCCTGGTGGGCATTGGATTGGCCAATACGGTGCCGGTTCTGTTCAGCACGGCCGGCCAGATGAAGGGCATTCCGCCCAGCATGGGTGTCGCGATGGTGGCAACGCTGGGCTATGGCGGATTGCTGATGGGGCCGCCCCTGATCGGCTTCGGCGGGGAAATGTTCGGCTTGCGTGCGATGCTCGTCCTGCTGATCGCCTTCACGTTCGTCATCATCATTATGTCGCAGCGGGCTCTTCAGCGCTCCACTGTTCAGTTTTCCTGAACCAGTCCTACTTCAAACTTGAGGGCATGTTCACGCGGGCTTCACACGAAGCTGGCATCCTGAACGAAGTGCCTTGGAGTCGATCAATGTTGTGGGACGGGATTGCCCGGCGCAGCGCCGGTTCGGGGGGCGGTGGCGGAGTGACGGAGATCAAGGCGCCTGCCGAACGCGATGTTCGCGGAAAGACCCGGATCGGCCTGGCGCTCGGCGGAGGCGCAGCAAGGGGCTGGTCCCATATCGGCGTCCTGCGGGTTCTCGAGGAAGCCGGCATCGTGCCGGACGTGATCGCCGGGTGCTCGATCGGCGCCGTCGTGGGCGGCTGCTATGCGGCCGGCAAGCTCGACGAACTGGAGGCCTTCGCCCTCTCCCTGACCAAGCGGCGCGTCATGGGCCTCCTCGACTTCCATTTCAGCGGCGCGGGCCTCATCGCCGGTGGGCGCCTGCAAAGTCTTCTCGACCGGGACCTCACGGACCGTCGGGTCGAAACGCTGCCGGTCAAGTTCTGCACCATCGCGACCGAACTGGTGAGCGGCCACGAAATCTGGCTGACGCGCGGCCCTCTCGTTCAAGCCATGCGCGCGTCCTATGCCCTGCCCGGCGTCTTCGACCCGGTGCTGATCGGTGGGCGCTGGCTCATGGACGGAGCCCTGGTCAACCCCATCCCGATTACGGCCGCCCGCGCCCTGGGAGCCGACATTGTCATCTGCGTGAACCTCAACGGCGAGGTGCGCGTGCGCGGCACGGTCATCCAATCCTACGATGCCGGGACGAGCGACGAGCAAGAGATCGAGGAGGTGATCGAGGAAGCGCCACGGCGCTGGGGCATCTTTCCCGGCACCAAGGGAGAGAAGCTGCGCAAGCCCAACGCACCGGGCATGGCCACCGTGATGGTGGACGCCTTCAACATCACCCAGGACCGCATCGCCCGCTCGCGCCTCGCCGGCGACCCGCCGGACATCATGGTTGCACCGAAACTCGCCAAGATGGGTCTGTTTGAGTTCCACCGGGCTCAGGAATGCATCACCCTGGGTCGGCAGGCCACGGAGCGCGCCCTGCCGGATATTCTCGAGTTGCTGCAGGAGTCGCAGCCGCGTTAGCTTAAGCAGTGGCGATATATTCCTTGATCGCCTCAGCCTCGGCCTCAACCTCTTCGAGGCGCTCCTTCACCACGTCTCCGATGGAGACGATGCCCACGAGGCGTCCGCCCTCGACCACGGGAACGTGCCGGAATTTCTGCTGGGTCATCAATTCCATCACGTGGGGGATCGGAGTTTCCCCCGTGCAGGTCAGGACCTTTTCCGTCATGAAACGCGACACGGGCTCGTCCAGAGCCTTGGCGCCATGACTGGCGACCGCCCGCACGATGTCCCGTTCGGAAATAATGCCTGCGACTGGCTTCTGGCCATCCACGATGAGAAGGGCGCCTATCCTGCGCTCGGCAAGAACTCTCGCCGCCTCACTCAAAGTGCGGCTCGGTTCGATGGTCGCGACCTCGCGGCCCTTGAGCGAAAGAATGCGATTGACGATCATTGATTCCCTCCCGTTACGCGAACGGCGAAGGACCGTCAGCCCTCGCATCCGCTAAAGCATCGGACCCAAAAGTGGATTTTGCACTTTTGGGATTGATCCGATGCTTCCTCCATCAATGAGAGCATCGTTCGAGCGGAAAACCGTGTCCACCCTTCGCTAGCGCGGCCTGCTGGGTCCGCACGATGCTCTCGGCTGATGTTGGGTCCGCCACCCACGACTTTGGGTGCGAACCCTACGTCAGCTATCGAATGATCAGCGCAAACGGCATCAGTTTCAAGCCGAGATGCGCTTGGCCCGTGCGGGGAGCGGGTCGATCAGGGGAAACAGGATGAGGCCTGCGAGAAAGCCGCCGAGGTGAGCCTCCCAGGCGATGCTTGCATCCGTCATTCCCAAAGGCTCGACAAAAGCAAACACGTAATTGGCCGCAAACCAGATCCCGAGGAAGATCAAAACCTGCCGGTTGCGGACCATATGCCCGAGGGTCTCACGGGGCCGCTCATGCGGCTGGGTCAGGCGTCCTTCCCAGTGCCACGAGGCCGGGGCGAACATGAACCAGGACGCTGCCGCCATGAGGCCCGAGACGGCGCCCGAGGCCCCGATCATCGGCAGGACCTGGAGAGGGTTCATGACCGCGTAGAGAACCGCTCCGGCGATCGCGGAGGCTCCCGACAGGATGAAGAACCGGCCAGCGCCGCACCGGCGGACGATTGGAGTCCCGAAGGCTGCCAGCCAGACGCTGTTGATCAGCACATGCGCCCAGGACCCATGGAGGAAGGCGTAGGACAATGCCGTCCAGGGCCGCCCCTCCCCGCTCTGAAGAACGTACTGCGCCAAAGCCATCAGCGGCGTCACGGTGTCTTCCGGCACGCCTTCGCGCAGGGACCGCATGACGTCCTCCACCTGGACGCTTCCGAAGGCTGTCGACCAGCGGGCCGGAATGACCGACCAATCGATGATCAGCATGAAATCCGATTCGTCGGGGAGGAGCAGCCGCGCGGCATGAATGCCGATCAAGGCCAAGAGGCAGAGACTGATGACGGCAGGGAGGTTGAGGATCGGCTCACGAGCGCGGGACGGGTGTGGGGGCATCGATAACTTTTGTATGAGGCGGCTGCCGTGGATAGCGGCGAAGCCGGAATGGGAAGCGGGTGAGATCAGACCTCTATCTGGCTTCTCGTTCGAGAAAAACCAACAACTTAGCAGCAGCCAAGCTTAACGGAGAGGAAATCTATTCCAGCTGCCTTATGACCGTTAAGAATTTTTATTAACCATAACGGAACCGGTTGAGCCGCGACGCGTTAACTCACCTTTTACTTTCTGCTTGAGCCCGAAATGCAACCATGTCAGTTTGGTTAAAAGAACGTTAACCGGCTGGTGGGGCATGCGGCAGGATTATTTCAAGAACGGCCTTTTCTGTGGCGTAAATGAGAAGTCGGTGCTTTCCGGCAAATTCATTAAAACAGTTCTTTTCGGATTCGCCCTCCTGTTTTCCGGTGCTGCCGCTCAGGCTCAGACGCTCGCGTCCCTGCCCATCAACAGCGCGCCGATCTCAAGCGTCGGCACGGCTAAACCGCTTCTCGGCTGGTCCCAGTTCTGCGATAAGTTCCGGTCAGAATGCACGGTCGACACGGCGGAGGCCGACAAGATCGAGCTGACTCCGCAGGCATGGAAGACCATTGTGTCGGTCAATCAGCGCGTGAACTCGAGCATCAAGGCCGTGACGGACACCGATCATTTCGGTGTCGTGGACACCTGGGGCTTCCCGGATGATGGCAAGGGTGACTGTGAGGACTTCCAGCTTCTGAAGCGCCGTCTTCTCGTGGAGGCCGGTCTGCCCCGCCGCGCCATGCGCATGACGGTGGTGATCGACGAGATCGGAGAGGGCCACGCGGTGCTGATGGTTCGCACCAACCGGGGCGACTTCGTCCTCGACAACAAGACCTCCTCGGTCCTCCCCTGGCACCGCACCGGCTATGTCTACATCAAGCGCGAAAGCCAGGACACAATTGGCTGGGTTTCCCTCGGCGGCATCGTCTCCTCGCCGACCACCACCGCGAACCGCTAAAAATTCCAAAGCCGGCGTCCTCAAGCACCGGCTTTTGCATTCCACGACCGATGTCAAAAGACTTCAGGCGGATCAGTCGATCCGCCTCATTTTTTGGGCGAAGCGCTGCCAGTTCTCCACGTAGTTCCTCGCGGACCAGCGGAGCCGCTCGATAGCCTCGGCATCGAGCAGCCGGATCGCCTTGGCCGGAGCGCCGACGATCAGGGAATTGTCAGGAAACTCCTTGCCCTCAGTCACGAGCGCGTTGGCACCTACCAGGCAGTTGGCCCCGATACGCACATGGTTGAGTACGGTGGCCCCCATGCCGATCAGGGAGTTCTCGCCAATAGTGCAGCCGTGGAGGATGGCCTTGTGGCCAATGGTGCATCCTGCACCGATGCTCAAGGGCGCTCCCATATCCGTGTGCAGCAGCGCGCCTTCCTGAATGTTCGTGGCCTCGCCGACATCGATGAGCTCATTGTCGCCGCGCAGCACGGCTCCGAACCAGATGCCCACATCCCGCCCCAGCCGAACCTTGCCGATCACATGAGCGTCCGGAGCAATCCAGAAGCGGCCGGGTTCGGGAAGGATCGGGGCCGTATTGTCGAGACTGTAGATCGGCATGGATGGTCCAGAACGAAAGGCAGCAGAGCCTTGGGGAAGGCCTGCTGCGAAAAGCCTCTAGTCCTCAAGATCCGTATCGAGGATTGCCATGGTGAAATTGAAGGAACGGTCCCCATCCTCATCGTCGACGAAGAGAACGCCGACGAATTCCTCACCAATGTAAACTTCCGCCGAATCGGTCTTCTTCGGCCGCCCGACGACGCGGATCGAGTGGTTCGCAAAGGTCTGGCGCAGGTAGCGCTCGACTTTAGCCATCTCGGTTTTGTCCACTACAGGTCCTTTCTTACTGTCACGGTTGCTGCACTTGCCATGCCCGGCAAACGCGAGCAAGCGGCGTTAGGTCCCTGATGGATCCCGTCCTCAGATTCCGTCGGTGTCGGAGAAGCAATGATCCATGGACCGGGCCGGCTCTTCGCAACCGGCCGTGCCGATGACCTTGGCGGGAACACCGGCCACCGTGGCATTATGGGGCACAGGCTTGAGAACGACAGAGCCTGCGGCGATTCTGGCGCAGTGGCCGACCTCGATATTGCCGAGGATCTTGGCGCCGGCGCCGATGAGGACGCCATGGCGGATCTTGGGATGCCGGTCGCCCCGCTCCTTGCCGGTTCCGCCCAGTGTCACATCCTGGAGCATGGAGACATTGTCCTCAATGACCGCGGTGGCGCCGACTACCAGCCCGGTCGCGTGGTCGAGGAAGATGCCACGGCCAATGCGAGCCGCGGGGTGAATGTCGGTCTGGAACGCCTCGGACGAGCGGCTCTGGAGATAGAGGGCGAAATCCTGCCGCCCCCTCTTCCACAGCCAATGGGCCAGCCGGTGAGTCTGTATGGCGTGAAACCCCTTGAAGTAAAGCACGGGCTCGATTGCACGGGACACCACGGGATCGCGGTCAAGCACGGCGCTGATGTCCGCCCGCATGGCTGCCCCGATGCTGCTGTCGTTCTCAATGGCCTCGAGGAAGATCTGCTCGATGATGTCGGACGGCACCGCGGCATGGCCAAGGCGGGATGCGACCCGATGGATCACCGCAGCCTCCAGGCTCGGCTGGTGCAGGATGGAGCTGAGAACGAAGCCTGCGATCGCCGGTTCCGCCTGGACGATGGCCTCGGCCTCGGAGCGCAGACGATCCCAAATCGGATCGACCTTTCCGGCCACCGCATCGGGGGCTCCGGGCTTCAGGCGCGTCTGTGTCATGCTAGTCTCCTGCCGGCTATGCTGGCCCATCCTGCGGAAAACCAGATCTGGTTTTCCGCAGGATGGGCTATTGCTTCAATCATAAATAAGAAGCCGGGGCCCTTACCACAGATCCAAACGAGCCATGATCTACTCTTTTTCGCCTGCGACATCCAAGCTTGCCGTTTCCCTCAGCGGCAGCATTGCAACCGTGGCCATCGACAATGTTGCCAAACACAATGCCGTGGACCTGGAGATGTGGAAGGCTTTCCCGGCACTCATGGAGGCTCTCGACCGGGACCCGGATGTCCGGGTCATCGTCCTGAGAGGTGTGGGGCAAGCCTCCTTTGCCTCCGGAGCGGACATTGCCGAATTCGCGACGGTACGGGCCGATGCGGAGGGCGGGCGGCTTTATGAGGCCGCCAATGAAGCGGCCTTCTGGGCCGTCTCCCATTGCTCCAAGCCCGTCATCGCCATGATTCGCGGCTTCTGCCTCGGCGGCGGCTTCGGCCTTGCCCTCTCCTGCGACCTGCGGGTTGCCTCTGAGAGTGCCATCTTCGGCATTCCGGCAGCGCGTCTCGGGGTCGGCTACCCTCCGGGGGCCATGAAGCTCGTAACCGCTGCCGTCGGCGCCCCTGCGGCGAAAGACCTGTTCTTCACCGCACGGCGGATCGGCGCCCAGGAGGCGCAGCGTCTCGGAGTCGTGCAGAGGCTGGTTCCCGACGGCGAGCTGGAACAGGTCACACAGGCGCTCACGGAGAGCATTGCGGAGAATGCGCCCCTGACGATCAAGGCCGCCAAGGTGGCCATCGATGAAGCGGTTGGCGTTGGGCATCCCGATGCCGACCCGGTCGCCCTCGCAGATCAATGCTTCGACAGCGCCGATGCAGCGGAGGGGCGCGACGCCTTTCTCCAGAAGCGCCCTCCGGCCTTCAGCGGCCGCTAGGCTTAAGCGTTCCGGCGATAGACGAAGTAGCGGCCTTCGGGCACGTTCGCCCGGGACGAAATGTCGGTACAGGACGGCATCTCGAAAGCCCGATCCGCGATCAGGAGCCCTCCGGGCTGAAGCAGGGAATCGAGCAGCGGTGACAGTCGCAGGGCAAGCTGGCGGTTCGCCACCTCGTCGCCCGTGCCGATATCCGTATGGATCAATGCAGCGGAGCCCTGCCCCATCCGCTCGATGAAACTCGGCAGGGTCTCGAAGATGTCGCCGACGATCAGGTAGCCTTCAGGCGGATAGCAATCCGGATGGGCCGCCGGGGAGCGCTCGAAGGCGTAGATCTCCCGGTCGGGCAACCGGGTCCGCAGGTGATCGTAGGTGCGGCCATTGCCGAGGCCGAGTTCGAGGATGAGTCCGGTCGGACCGATCTCCTGAGCGGCCCAATTCAGGAGGTCGCGCTGGGCGGTCAGCCGTCGGATCACAGAATCAAGTCGGGTCATTCGATGCTCCTGACGGCAGAGATATGGGGAAGACTCTTTAAAGCAAAGGCATGCGCGTCACGGGCGTTGCGCCAGGAAGTCGAGCACGCCCTGCTTGTGTACTTTGTCGCCCACGGCGAGATTGTGGTCGCGCCCCGGAATATCGAGCGCCTTCGCGTTCGGGATCAGCCTGGCGAGTTCCGGCCCCGAGCCCGATACGTCGTCCCTGGTGCCGACCGAGACCAGGGTCGGCAGCGTGATGGAGGCGACTTCGTCTTCGGTCAGCACCTGCCGCGACCCACGAATGCAGGCGGCCAGCGCCTTGAGGTCGCTGCCCGTCTGCTCGGCAAAGGCCCGGAACATGCGCTGCATCGGATCGGTGAGATCATCGAGGGAGCGCACCTCCATTGCATCCGCGATGCCGAGCGGCAGTCCAACGCCCTCGACGAGATGGATGCCCAAGCCGCCGAGCAGCATGGAGCGCATCCGCTCCGGGGTGGTGAGCGCCATGTGGGCGGTGATCCGCGCGCCCATCGAATAGCCCATCACGTCAGCGCGTTCGATGCCGAGATGGTCGAGCAGCCGGCAGCCGTCCTCTGCCATGCGATAGGAATTGTAGGCCTCGGGATCGTAGAGCTTCTCGCTCTGCCCGTGGCCACGGTTGTCGAAGGCGACGACCCGGTATCCGGCCCGCGTCAGCGTCTTCACCCAAAGCGTGTTGACCCAGTTGACGGCGTGGTTCGAGGCGAAGCCGTGGATCAGCAGGATCGGATCGCCCTGACCCTCATGGGGCGGCACGTCGATATAGGCGATGCTCACGCCGTTGGAATTGAAATAGCGCATGGAACCGGTGGCGTTGGAGGGAACCAGGGGTAGAGTTCTACCTAACACCTCGGGCGCGGGATGCAATCGGTGGAAATTTGCTCTAGGCGCATGGCCGATCGGCCATTATGGTGCGCGCCAATTTCATCGCTTCAGAGCAACGGCAATGGCTGACAAAGGCACTCCCCACTTCCACAACGATCCGGGCGTTCCCGTCATTCACGTGGGCTCGAAGGAGTTCATGTGCATCGGAGCGACGCCGCCCTTCGATCATCCCCATATCTTCATCGACATGGGCTATGACACCGAGACGGTCTGCTCCTACTGCTCGACCCTGTTCAAGTATGATCCTTCGCTGAAGGTCGATGAGGCCCGCCCGGCTGAATGCGTCTGGGAGCCCGATTTCGCGACCTCCGCCTCCTCGCGGTAAGTGCAAAATCTCTCGATCGCAGTCGTCGGCGCCGGCATCGGCGGCCTGACGGCGACTTTGGCCTTGGCCCGGCAGGGCCATGCGGTAACGCTCATCGAGCGCCGGACCGGGTTCAGCGAGGTCGGGGCCGGCCTCCAGCTCTCGCCCAATGCCAGCCGCGTCCTCATCAAACTTGGTCTCGGGCCGGCGCTACGCCGCGTGGCGACGGAGCCGAAGCGCGTGGTGGTGCGCGCCATCCGTTCGGGCAAGCCCATTGGCGAAGTGGCGCTCGGCGCCTTCATGCGCGAGCGGTTCGAGGCGCCCTACTGGGTCGTGCACCGGGCCGATCTCCAGACGATCCTGCTCGATGCCGTCCGCTCCGAACCGTCGATCCGCCTTGTGATGGGGCGAACGGTGGAGAGCGCCGAGAGCAGCGCCTCGCAAGCCTCCCTCACGTGGGTTTCCGCCAGCGGTGCGCAAGAGACCGTCACGGCCGACATGATCGTCGGCGCCGATGGGGTCTGGTCCAAGGTCAGGCAGCAGCTTGTCGACAGGACACCGCCTACCTACCGCGGCTATGTCGCCTGGCGGGCTACGCTCGAGCGCAGCGCCGCCCCGGTCGAACTCGCAGGTGACGAGACCGGCCTCTGGCTCGGGTCTCAGGGCCATGTGGTGCATTACCCGATTGCGGGCGGCAGATTGGTCAATGTCGTGGCGATCGAGAGAAATCCTGCTCCCGTCGAGGGCTGGGCCGCGCCCGGCCACCGGGAGGACCTCATCGCCCGCTATGCCTCGGCTGCTCCTGCTCTGCGCGATCTTCTCTATCAACCTCAGGAATGGCTGCGCTGGTCGCTCTTCGACCACCCGGTCGAACGCCTCGCCAAGGGCCGGATTGCCCTCCTCGGCGATGCCGCTCACCCGGTCCTGCCGTTCCTGGCCCAGGGAGCCGCGATGGCAATCGAGGAGGCGGCGACCCTTGCCTCCCTGCTGCGCGATACGCCCACCGGCATCCCGCAGATCCTCTCAATCTACGAGAGAGAACGCTTTGGAAGGGCAACCCGGGTCCAGAAGGAGGCGCGCACCAACGGGCGCATCTACCATGCGGGCCCGCTGGTGGCCTTCGGGCGCGACCGGGTCATGCGCCATCTTGGGCCCGAGGGCATGACGAAGCGCTACGACTGGCTCTACGGCTTCCGCACGCCGGATTGAGCAAGGCTCCGCGGCGCATGGTTGGGCTTGCGCTCAAGCCCGCGGCCCGATAACCCTCTTCTCCGAAGCGGACGTGGCGAAACCGGTAGACGCAAGGGACTTAAAATCCCTCGGGCTATGCCCGTGCGGGTTCGACCCCCGCCGTCCGCACCATTCCATAACCTAACATCGCAGACATCACCTGGAGAGGCGCAGCTTCCGGGAGGCAGCCTTGCGGCCTGACCTCTATGAGCCGGCTGCGACAACCAAAACGTTTGATTTCAAAGCTTTCTACGGAACGGCAAAGCCATCGGCAAAGTTGATGATCAAGGAGCCATGAAGGGCCCGGGGCAACCCGGCCCGCTGTAGGAGTCTGCTTATGCCCACCGTGATTGCCATCGAGGCCAAGCCTGTTGAATTTGAAGGGATCGATACCGGGTTTCTTCACCTTTATCTCGTCAAGACCGTCACGGATGAACAGGGTCGTGTGATCTCGGAAAAGGTGATCCGGGGCACGGCAGGATCGAATGGTGATCTTGAGACGCTGGCCGATGCGAACCTGGCGACATCCCCCGACAGGAGAGGCTCGGACACTCCGGAGGAGAGACATCGCGAAGTTCTCGATCTCGGGACGAGGAACGCCAATGATGTCTGGAAGATCATGGTGCAGCATGCCAACAACATCGAGGCCGCGGACCTGGATTACAGTATCGACATTATCCGCGAAGCTCCCGGAGGAGACCTGAACAGCAACTCCGTTGTCGCATCGGTTCTCCACTCGGCCGGTCTCGACCTGACGAAAAGCTTCCCGGACGGCGTGAGCCGGTCCGACGCGCCTCTCTATGGGCAGCTCCAATACATGTACGTGGATGACATCCTCTATGGCACGGGAAACAACGACCGGATTATGGGTGGTATCGGCAATGACAGGCTCTATGGTCGCAATGGAAATGACCGACTCTCCGGTGAGG
Organism: Microvirga lupini; assembly: GCF_014191055.1. GTDB lineage: Bacteria > Pseudomonadota > Alphaproteobacteria > Rhizobiales > Beijerinckiaceae > Microvirga > Microvirga lupini_A. The sequence continues at coordinate 284,933 of NZ_JACHWB010000003.1, read as the reverse complement.
ATGGGAATGACCGCATCAATGCTGGCAACGGCAATGACACTCTTTTTGGTGGTGACAAAAGCGATTACGTCGGGGGGGCGACTGGTCACGACGCTCTGTATGGCGGCACCGGTCATGACCTCCTCTTCGGCAGTTCAGGCAAGGACAGGCTTTCTGGAGGCTCCGGCAATGATCGCCTCTATGGAGGCTCCGAGCAGGACAACCTGATCGGCGGCTCAGGACAGGATGCCTTCGTCTTCTATACTGCCCCTAACGGAACGACGGATGTCGACGTCGTACGTGATTTCTCGGTCGCGGATGACACGATCTGGCTTCAGAACAGTGTGTTCAAGGAAGTCGGATCCGCCGGCCGCCTGAAATCGGCATTGTTCCGCACAGGCGATGAAGCCCGCGATTCGACAGATCGCATCATCTATGATCGGGACGATGGTTTCCTGTACTACGATGCCGATGGCACCGGCGCCATCGAGCAGGTCGCCTTCGCGAAGCTCTCGGTCGGGCTGAGGATCACATCGCTGGACTTTCAGATTATCTGACCAGGATTTCATATGAGCCGGGGCGAATACCGGCGTCACTGTTCCAAACGCTCGGTGTGCATGCAGGCACATCGAGCGATCTTGTTGTTGGATAGTGTCGAGAGCGCCTCTTCAACGTCCATTGGAGATAAACAATGCGCTCCGGTTCCCTCCTGCTTCGCTCAGCCGGCGTAGTGGCTATCCTCATGATCATGTCGGTCGGGACCGATGCTCTGGCTCAGAGCCATCCGCTAACCTTGAGAATGTCGTGCGCTCAGGCACAGAACCTTGTCGCCTCGCAAAGAGCCGTGGTCCTCAATACAGGCCCCCTCACCTACGACCGCTATGTTGGATCGTATGGATTCTGCATGGCCGGAGAAACCCTGGATCCGGCATGGGTTCCAACGGCCGATACAGCTCAATGCCCGATCGGGTACCGCTGCACGCCGCGCTCCACGCCCTCACGGAATTAGACATCCTCACGTCACAGGAATACTTGTGCCTGCCGAGGAAGGCTTGCGATCTTAGCGGCTGTGCCAAGCCCGGAAGGCCAGAAGGGGGGTCAGGATCGGCCAGCCGAACCCGGCGATCAGAATGTGGTCGAGGCCGATCCCCTCTTCGTCATTGATCATGGTCGAGGCTGCAAGGAGCAGGATCACGCCACCCAGATAGATCATCATAACTTCACGCATCTCACAGCCCCCGGCAACCCATGAAGCTGAGCTTTGCCGCAGGATGTGGATCAAGCCAATGCGACCGGCCGTCGCCTGCTCTCCCTAAAGAGCGGCAATAGATGGTCAAAAAGCGCGGGATAGCGACCTCAAACCAAGCGGAAGTCCATCAAGGAATTAAAAGGTCCAATTGCATCTGAAACCTAAGCCGCGGATCAAGGAGCGGATCTCATCAGGCAGTTTATGGGGAGTCTCGAAAGAACAGACCTTCAAAGAAGAGGACCACTGACCCATACCGGCTCAGTGGCCCTCAATGTTGATTGGCCCGGACCTTCAGCGCCTGCGACGGTTGCGTGGATGCGAATGGCCTGTCGAGGCCGCTTCCTTCGGAATGAGGCTGTAGATCAGAAACCCTGCCAGAACGCCCGCTCCAAGCAGAACGAAGGGATAGGATTTGGCGGTCTGAACGACGCCGGAGGCTGTCTCACGCACCACATAGAGCGGCGCCGAGTCATGAATCAGGCGCTCTGCCCGCCTGACATTCTCCTGTCGGGTGTGAATTTCCAGGTCATAGCCCTCATCGTCATCATGGCGGTGAAGCTCTATGCTGTTACGGGCGAACCCAGCCGAGACCAGGCGCTGGACCGCTTGGTTGGCCTCACTGCGGGATGAGAAAGACCCAGTGGCAATAGACGTATTCGGCATCAGTCAATCCTCTTCGAACTGCTGACGCCAATTCCCGGAAAGCGCCTAGGTTCCACGCGGGCACGTCACACGGATGCGGAAAGGCACCGACCCGGACGCTCTTAGTTTCGCCGATAGGACTGAGCTGCTCTCTCCGCCTCCATCAGAACCTCGAGGGCTCTCCAGGGTTTGGGCATGAAGCGTACGTCCCGAGGAACATCATCAGCCTTGTCATCCAAGGGCCTGCCGGAGGTCAGCACCGTGCGGACCCAAGGCCACTTGAGCCGCACGGTTCGCACGAGGTCCAACCCATCCATCAGGCACGGGAGCCGAAGATCGGCAAAGAGGAAAGCGACTTCTTCGGAATGGTGGTTCAAGTAATCCAGCGCCTCTTCCGCGCTGGATGTTTCGACGACCTTGAGATCGGTTTCCTCGAGAAGAGCCGCCGCTAAGCCCCTGACCTCAAAATCGTCCTCGACGATCAAGGCCACGCGATAAGGCGCTATTCTCTGTCCCATAAGTCGTCTCCTCTTGCGGTTTGCATGCTTTGGAGCCTTTCGACCACGGATCAACAATCCTCAGGCTCTCTGCTTGATGGGAAAAATCCGGCTCCGGAAACGCCATGCGGACAGCCGGTGCGATACAGCCGAAACTCAGAATGCGATCAGAAGCAGCAAGGCTCGCGAATGCATCCTCACAGAGTTGCGAACAATAAAACTTTCCCGAGCGCAGGGCGCGATCGGGCGAAGACCCTCATCACAGAACGGTGAACACAGCTCTCCGTTTCAGCTTGGCCTTATAGAAATTTTCTCGTGGGACCTTTTTGCCCTAGAGGAACCGCCCTCTAAGCTGTAGCTTAAGCTTGGACCGACTGTTCTCACGCGAGACCCCCACCGTGTTCAAGGAGACCCAGCTTCACCAGGAATTCTTGGACCTGGAGCATCACATGCGGCTTCTCGACCGCAAGCTGGCCGATGCTCTGCATCGGATCCGCCACGGTTCCTCGTTGGAATCCGTCGAGCAGGCTCGACAGGATGAGAAGCAGCTCCTTTCCGAGCTGGACCGGCTGATGACGAGAATGCGGGCCATCGAGGGGCAGCTCCTCCAGATTCAGAAGGGCGCAACGCGCCACTAGAGGCAACCTAGCAGCCGACTTGTGTGCAACCGCACGTCAGCCTCGTTAAGCCGAGTTCATTCTGCCTGCACTAACGTAAGGTTAGGCGAAGGAGTCGGCGAGGGATGACCTTTAGAAATTCTTCTCTGGAGCCGGATGTGGGAAATGTGGGAAACGGGAGCGCCGAAGCACTGCGAAGGCGATGCATCCCGCTGTTCACGGTCTTGCTCAGCCTCCTGGCCGCCATGAATGTCGCGTCAGTCGTTTTCGTTCTTCTGGAATGAACTGCTGCCTTACCTCACGGTCAGTGGCATCACCGCTCATTACCGCACGCGATGAGAACTGCAGGACAGCGCATGTGATGCGAGGTTCCGTCCTGCAGGTTCACCGCGGGTTTTCAGCGCAATCCGAGGAACGACAGGATTGCGAGGACCACAACGATAGCACCGATAAGCCAGATGATGTTGTTCATGAGGATTCTCTCCCGAAATGGAATTGACCTCATGCCAACGGTCAAGGTGAAGGTTCGTTCCTTGTCGCCATGCACCGGATCAGTAGGAGCGGCAGGTAGTCCGATCAGCCTCCGAGACCCCGCCCGACGCAGCAATCTGCCTTCTGCTCACGCTTGAGCAGGCCTCACGGGTGAGGCCTTGGGCTGAGTCAATCTGAATCCGGCTCTCCTGCGCATTTGAGGTCTCGTAGCCAGGGCCCGATTGGTACCCCCAGGTTGAAATCCCAGCCGAGCCAACGCATCCACCGAGCCCGAGCACATGCATTGCGGCGCTGAAGGCTCTCAAAATCCTCGGCATCGTTCATCCCCTCGGCTCGCGGCCTCGTCCGGTCGGCAGGTGAAAACCTCACCTGGACATTGGTTGTGACCAATAAAGAAAGCCCCGGTGGTGACACCGGGGCTTTCATATAAATCGGAATTGGCCAATTAGAAGTCGCGCTGGATGCGCAGACGGCCTTCCCAAGCATCATCGTCATCCAGGCCAACGATTCCGCGCGGGTTGAGGTTGGAGTAGAGAGCCTCCACACCGATGTCGAGGCCGGAAACCGGCGACCAGATCAGGTTCGAGCCCACGCGCCACTCGGTGAAGTCAGGCACAGGTGCGGCGGTGCTGTACTCCACGCGAGCATAGGAGCCGAACAGGCTCTGACGGATGGTCGGGGTCCAGAAGTGGTTGAGACCACCGGCGAGGGACCAGCCGCGGCCGGTGTCGAGGCTGCCATCGGGACCCACATAGGCGTCTACAGCCGTACCGGAGGCGATACCGACCGAGTTGTCGGGATCGAAGCCGAGATAGCCGAGAGCGCCATCTGCGTAGGTGGCAGCAAACCAAAGGGCATCGCCCTCAGCCAGCATCGGCAGGTTCACGTTGACCATGCCCGACACAGCCCAGCCAAGCTCGCTGTCGACGAAATCGTCGCCAACAAGGGTGTTGGTGCGGAGCTGGTGCAAGGCACCGGAGAGCTGGGCCGAACCCCAGGTGCCGGAATACTTCAGGTTAGCGACGAGGTCAGGAGCCCGCTGCCCAGCGCCGACGCCAGCAAGATTCGTGGCAAGGTTGGTTGCGAAGGCGCCTTCTTCCAGCGACAAGGTGGCCGAGAAGCCGTTGCCGAACGAGAAGGTGTAGGCGAGCAGGTTCACGTCCGGATAGTCGTAGAAGCGCAGCGTGCCCCAGTTCTCGTTCGCGACGTCGCCGTTCGTGAAGAACGATGTCGTGCGACCGGCGGTCAGACCGCCGAACTGGATGTAGGCTTGGGCGATGTTCGGCGAAGTGGCTGGAGACGAGCCTGCGACGCCGCCAGCGTAAACGCCGGTGTTGCGGGACATTTCCATGCGGACGAAGGCACGGAGCAGGCCGTAGGCGGTCGCGGTGCGGGCATCGAGCTGGACGCGGCCGCGAGCGAGGAAGCCGATCGAGTTGCTCGCGCGGGTCGTAGGCTCCAGATAGCTGTATTCGGCGCGGACGCGGCCACCGACCCGAAGGCATGTCTCCGTGCCGGGGATGTAGAAGAAGCCTGCGCCGTGGGTGGAGCAGACGCGAACGTATTCGACGGCTGCGGCCTTGGCGACCGGCAGATCGGCAGCTTGTGCCCCCGCGACAGCCGCAAAACCTGCGACTGTTCCAAGGAAGAGGCTCTTAGCGAGCTTCATGGTTATCTCCAAGAGTGTTGGGCCAATGCCCATTTACAAGCGCGACCATAATCATGCCGATGCGCGATGCAACATGGGCACCTTTCCGATCAGCCCAAGTCACGAGCACCTTGCTGAAAAGATAAGCATTCCAGGAGGGTTGTTTCATTTATTCTCCAGGGTGTTACCCAAATTCAACAGCCTGAACCACCCTGCCGTTGCGGCACTGATCGTCTGGCGCCAAGCTGGCCATGCGCCTCCGGAAAACAACATTTCCAAACCGTCAGTCCCCGAAGAAATCCAGATCATCTTCCCGGCAGACATACCCGACGGGGCACTGGGGCGTGTCCCGTGTCGGCACGAAGGCGGGTTCGATCACCTCGTCGCGCAGGCAGAACCGCCCGTCGCTGACATAACGGTCATAGGTGTAGGTACCCGTTCCGAGGACGATCTGGCCGCGCGAGAAGACGAGGCCGCGAGCCTGGTTGCAGGTCATGTTGGGTGTCATCGGCCTTGGCTGCGCCTGGACACTCGATGCGGCAACCAGGAGAGCCAGAACACACACGATCTTTCGCATCGTCATACCCTTCGTAAGGGACGGCCCAAGGGAACACATCCTAGGAACGACAACGCCTTAAGCGGAGCTTTGTTACCGGAAGCCCTCAGCCCAGAGAGGGTATGAAGCCGCTACAGCATCGGCTGCAGGCGCTTCGCCAAGTCGATTGCGGCACTGTAATCGGTCTTCCCCGAGCCCAGCACCGGAATGCTCGACACGAGGATGGAGCGCGGCACCCAAAGCTCAGGGAAACCATGATCCTTGGCATGGGCCATGAGCACATCGCGATCCGCATCCGGCTTGTCGGTGATCAGGACGATCTGCTCGCCCTTGCGCGGGTCCGGGATCGCCACCACCACATGGCTGTTGTCCGGCCACAGAGACTGGGCCGTCGCCTCGATGGCTGCCAGGGACACCATCTCGCCGGCGATCTTGGCGAAGCGCTTGGCTCGCCCCCGGATCGTCACGAGTCCATCGTCGATGGTGACGATATCGCCGGTGTCGTGCCAGCCGTCGACTGGCGACCGGATACCACCCGGCGCGGCCGGGTCGAGATAGCCCTTCATCACGTTCGGGCCGCGCACATGCAGGCGCCCGCCCTCGTGAATTCCCTCGACAGGCTCCAGCCGCCACTGGATGCCGGGCAGGACATGGCCCACGGTGCCTGGATGATTGTCATCGGGAAGGTTGCAGGCAATGACCGGCGAGCATTCGGTGGCGCCGTACCCTTCCACGATCACGGTGCCGTGCCGGTCCCAGAGGCGACGCGTCTCGTCCTTCACCCGCTCGGCCCCGGCGATGACGAAGCGCACGCTCGCAAGGTCGTTCTCGCCGGCCGCGCGGGCATAGCCCTGGAGAAAGGTATCCGTGGCGAGCATCACCGTGGCGCGCGTCCCCGCCACGAGCTTCGGGATCTGCCGGTAATGCAGCGGGCTTGGATAGAGCACCGACTTCATGCCGTTGAGAACTGCCGTCAGCAGGCCCGCCGTCAAACCAAAGGAATGGAAGATCGGCAGCGGATCGAAGAAGACGTCGTCGTCCTTCAGCACATCGCCCGCCAGGGCCTTTACCTGATAGGCGTTGGCCACGAGGTTGGCGTTCGACAGAACCACACCCTTAGGCACGCCCTCCGACCCGGAGGTGAAGAGCAGCACGGCCGGATCGTCGGGCTGGACTTTCGCGCCGGCATGAACGCGCCGTGCCATCCATGAGTCTACAAGCCCGCGCAGTTTGTCGAGGCTGGTGAGCTCCGCGCGGACATCCTCGAGCCAGAGGATACGGCGCCCCTCTCCCAAAGCCTCGATCAGGTCGTCGAGCTTGCCCTGCTCGATGAAGCGGCGCGAGGTGACGATGGTGTCGATCCCGGCCAGCTCGCAGGCGGCCTTGAGGTTCTTGAGACCTGCGGTGAAGTTCAGGAAGGCCGGGACGCGGCCGAAGGCGTTGAGCCCGAACAGGGTGACGGCGATCGCCTGCACGTTCGGCAGCAGCACGCCGATGGGCTCGCGCTCCTTCGTCAGGCTGGCGAGCTTGCGCCCGAGCACCAGCGAGCCGAGAACGAGGCGCCCGAAGGTGATCGGCTGCCGCTCCAGATCCTCCAGGGCGACCTTGTTGCGGCCGAAGCGATCCCGGGCGTCGAGAAGCGCCTCGAACAGGGTCTTGCGCGTCCGCGCGATGTCGAACTCCGCCACGGGCGCGCTCCCGATGGATCAGCCGGCCGAGCCTTCGCGGATCGGGGCTTGGTAGGCGAGGCCCATATCCCACGGAAAGTAGATCCAGGTGTCCTGGCTGACTTCCGTCACGAAGGTATCGATGAGGGGGCGCCCGGCGGGCTTGGCATAGACCGCGGCGAAATGCGCGTTGGGGAGCATGTCGCGGACGATCTTGGCCGTCTTGCCGGTATCGGTCAGGTCGTCGATCACGAGCACGCCCTGGCCGGTTCCGTCGCCCAGCGCCTTGATGGCGGGCGCGATGTCCTTGAGCACCTGCAGTTCGCCCTGGTTCTTGTAATCATGATAGCTCGCGATGCAGACGCTCTCGATAAGGCGGACATCGAGCTCGCGGGCCACGATGGCGGCCGGCACGAGGCCGCCGCGGGTGATGCAGACGATCGCCTCGAATGGGCCGGCCGCGGCCAGGCGCCAGGCAAGAGCGCGGCAATCGCGGTGAAACTGGTCCCAGGAGACGGGGAAGGCTTTTGGAGAGGTCGGGGACATCGGCTTGCTCTTCTTGAAGGAGTGACGAGAAAACTCTTAAAGGGGCGCTTGGTCGCCTTTCAGGCGAGCGAGGTGGTCGCGGACGGCAGCGGCGGCGTCAGCGACCGCCTCGGGATCCTTGCCACGCACGACGATCTGGTTGCGGAAGCCGCCGGTGGAGAACGACGGATAGGATCCGATGGAGACGCTTGGGGATGACGAGGCGATCAGGCTCAGGCCCTCGGCATAGATGCCCTCGGCCAGCCCCTCCGCCTCGATGGTCTCGATGATCATGCGCGCGCCGGTCTCAAGGCTCGGGGCGATGATGTCGAGCATCGCCTGCATGATCGACGGCACGCCCGCCATGACGAAGACATTGCCGATGCGGAAGCCCGGTGCCTTGGAGATCGGGTTTTCGATCAGGTCGGCGCCATCGGGGATCCGGGCCATGCGCAGGCGAGCCTCGTTTAGCTCCTCCGGCGTGTAGCGCTCCCGCAGCATCGCGACCGCCCGGGGATCGTGGTCGATCCCGACGCCAAAGGCCTTGGCGATGCAGTCGGCCGTGATGTCGTCATGGGTGGGGCCGATGCCGCCGGTGGTGAAGAGATAGGTGTAGCGGCCGCGCAGGGCATTGACCGCCGCGACGATCTCCTCCTCCACATCGGGCACGACGCGAACCTCGCGCAAATCGACCCCGATTCCCGTCAGGTACTCGGCGATATAGCCGATGTTCTTGTCCTTGGTGCGCCCCGTGAGGATCTCATCGCCGATGATGAGAAGGGCGGCAGTGACGGAGATGGCCATGCGCAGCGATCCTTTTGAGGGCCTTTAGCCTTACAAAGGGCAATTCTCAAGCAGCAGCAAGGGTTCGCCCCCAGTGTCTTTCTCAGACACCCGGGATGACACGGGCGGAGAACCTGTCACAGAGCCAGCACCTTGGGGCCCGCAGCGTTGCGCTGCGAGCCTGTGGGTGAGATCGAGGGTGGCGCGTAGGGCAGCCCGGCTCGATGATGGATGGTGGGAAGGAAGAGCCGAGATGCCTCTTCGCGCACGGCTTGTTTCGGCGGACAGGCGAGACCGGCCCGGTGACCGCCTCAGGCGGGGTCCGTCTGCTCGACGGGGGCCTGAGACCGATTCCGACCACCGGCCCACAGCCTGGGCCACCTGTCGGTGCGGCGTGCGAGGCTGCACCACAGGACCGTGCCTGCTCCCACACTGCGACGCCTCGCGAGCGCGCCCCTCGACAGGAGCAGATCTGAGCAACCTTATAGCCCAGGTTAGGAGAATTGTCAAGAACGAAACGAGAACAAGAACCCACCCGCCCCCTTCGACCTCATCCTGAGGAGGTCGCTTAAGCGACCGTCTCGAAGGAGGCTCCAGAGAGCACTGGAACCTCCTTCGAGACGCAGATTTCGTCTGCTCCTTAGGGTGAGGTCTGTGAGACGGAATACGGGGAAGACGTAGATCCCGGCGCAAGGCTTGGGATGACCGGGAGGCTGAACGATCTTGAAGATCGAAAAGAAATGTGAGGCCAGGAAAAAATGCGGGTTTCAGCTGCCTTTTACCGGGTTATAACCTGTCCATTCAAAGGGGGCTGGGTTCATGGCGACTTACATTTCAGATACAAGAGAAGTGACGCAAAGCGTGATTGGCGATCTCGTCGTTGAGCGGAGCGGGACCATCCGAACCGTCGCAACCGCCATCGATGCGGCGGGCTTCTTATCGGTCACGGTCTTCGGTTCGGTCTTCAGTGAATCGAATGCCATTACGGCCGGGATGGGATCGCGCATCGGCATCGGCTCCTCAGGGCTCGTCTATGGTGAGCTTGTCGGCCTCTCCGTCGAGGGCCAGGCGATCGTCAACAATGATGGGTCGATTTTTGCCGATGTCGATGACGGGGTCGGGATCCTCGCTACCGGCCGGATGAACACCATCTCCAACACCGGCACGATCCAGGCCCATTACGGCATCCGTGTCACCAGCGGTACGATGCGGGCCGAAAACATCGTCAACGCGGGCACGATTGTCTCACACCAGGGCATCGGCATCGAGCTGATCGGCAGCGGCACGATCACCAACAACGGCGACATTCTCGCCGGGACCGCAACCGGCATCAAGGTGACGGATGCGGCGGGCGGCCTTGCGAGCGCCGTGATCAATACCGGCTTCATCTGGGCCGGAACGGCTATCCAGGGCTCGGCGAAATCCGACATCGTCACGAATACAGGAACGATCCGCGGCTGGGTCGAGCTCGGAGACGGCAACGACATCTTCCGGGGCGAGAACGGCTGGAGCAACGGCTACATCCTGCTCGGCAACGGCGACGACCAGGCCTGGGGAGGAGCTGCATCGGAAGTCTTCAGCGGCGGCGCCGGCAACGACACCATTGATGCAGGGGCCGGTACCCAGGACGCGATCTATTTCATCGACGATGCCAACATCACGCTCGATCTGCGCATCGCAGGGCCGCAGCAAACCGGCGAAGGGCTCGATACGCTTCTCAACTTCGAGTGGGTTTATTCGGAGACCGGGGCAGATCGGCTCACCGGCAACGATCTTGCCAACCTGCTCGACAGCGGCGACGGGAACGACACGCTCGATGGCGGCCTGGGTGACGACTCGCTCGATGGCGGCGATGGCATCGACACGCTCGTGGTAAGCGGCAGCAGGGCGGCGGCGATCGATCTCGGCGTGGGCCGCGCACCGCAGAACACCGGCCATGGCCTCGACGTGATCCTCGGCATCGAGAACGTCAGCGGCGGCTCCGGGGCGGACAGGCTCACCGGCGATGGCGGGGCGAATGCACTTGCCGGCAATGGCGGCAAGGACCGTCTGTCGGGCGGCGCGGGCGACGACACGCTCACCGGCGGCGCGGCCGACGATATCCTGACCGGTGGTGCTGGCCGGGACGTGTTCGTGTTCGATGCAAGCCGCGTCAAGAACGTCGACACCGTCAAGGATTACGTGGTCGCCGACGACGTGATCCATCTGCAGAACAGCGTCTACACCAAGGTCGGCGCCTCTGGCACCCTGGCGGCCAAAGCCTTCTGGACCGGAAAGAAGGCTCACGATTCCTCCGACCGGATTATCTACGACAAGGGCATGGGCGCCCTCTATTATGACGCCGACGGCACGGGCAAAGCCGCACAGATCAAGATCGGCCAGCTCGCCAAGAACCTGAAGATGAATGCCGCCGAGTTCTTGGTGATCTGATCGCCAGGCAAAGGCAAATCCGGGAATGGTGCTGCCGGCGCCGTTCCCGGCCAGCCTGAAAGCGGAGGGGATAAGCGGAAGGCGGCGCTTGCCTGGATGCTCCCCGCTTGGCTTAATCGGCGCAACCAACAGTGGAGACATGGGCGACAGCGCTGGAGGGTAGGCCGATGGCGGGCAAGAACATTCTCATCTTCTCCGATGGCACCGGCCAGGCCGGCGGGCTGCTCCCGGATGAGCGCCGCAGCAACATCTACAAGCTGTTCCGGGCCACGCGGATCGGGCCCGATTCCTCCATCGATCCAGCCGAGCAGGTGGCCTTCTACGACCCCGGCCTGGGCTCCCAGCCCCTCGGTTACGGCACCGTGCAGCGGATCTGGCGGTGGGTCTACAACACGGTCAGCCAGGCGATGGGCCTGGGGCTCACGGCCAACATCATCGATTGCTATGCGGCCATCCTGACCCTGTGGGAGCCGGGCGACCGCATCTATCTGTTTGGGTTCAGCCGCGGCGCCTACACGGTGCGGTGTCTCGGGGCTGTGCTCGGCCTCTGCGGCGTGCCGACCACCATGAAGGACGGCTCGCCCCTGCGGCGCGATCCGAAGACCACGCGGGCCATTGCCGACGAGGCCGTCAAGGAGGTCTACCAACATGTCAGCTCGCCGAAGGACGAGGCCTATCTCGAGCAGAGGAAGGCTCTCGCCGCGCGTTTCCGGGCGCAGTACGGCTCCGACGCCAACGGCAAGGCCAACGCCATTCCGTATTTCATCGGCGTGTTCGACACGGTGGCGGCCCTGGGCAGCTATGGCCTGATGGCGGGGCTGGCCCTCGCTGCCGTCGCGATCATGGCGGCACTCGCATGGCTCCTGTCGCTGCTGGCGCAGACGTTCTGGTTCTGGTTCTGGCTTCTCGCGATCGCCGCTGTGGTGCTCGGCCTGATCGGCTTTCTCAAGACGTATGTGAAGTACGCCGTCGGCCTCGAGGGCTACACGTTCTGGGAGACGCTGCACGTCACCCATCTCAAGATGAAGTTCTACGACAACCAGCTCAACCCGGATGTGCTTTACGCCAAGCACGCCTTGTCCATCGACGAGAACAGGGCCGATTTCGAGCGCGTGCCCTGGACCAACGAGGGCATGGACGATGCGGGCGGGCGCTTCGAGCAGATCTGGTTTGCGGGCAATCACTCGGATGTGGGCGGCAGCTATCCGGAGAACGAATCCCGCCTTTCCGACGTCGCGCTGCAATGGATGGTCGAGGCCGCGCAGGCCGTCCCGCACGGCATCCGGATCGACGGCGATGTGCTGCAGCTCTACCCGTCCCCCGCCGGGGCCCAGCACGACGAGTGCAAGACCGGCCGGTTCGGCTATCTGTGGGAGAAGGGACGCCGGATCGTACCCGACGACGCGGTGCTGCACCCCTCCGTCAAGGAGCGTTTCGAGCAGCCTCAGGTGCTCCATTACGACGAGATGAAGCCCTATCGCCCGGAGAACCTGCGCCACCACCGGGACGTGGAGCAGTACTACGAGGACGGCTCGGAGATCGGCTGACCTCTTTCCTGATCTGTCTTCCAGGGCTCGCATGCCGGAAGATATCCATCATTCTTAGGGAGTAATGCCAAACATTGCTTTATGCCGGTTGCACAATCATGGCATCGTTCGCGTAGAGATTGTGACCTTCCTTGCGGGGCACTTCCGAGAGCTGGGGTACAACGCCGGACAGGCGATTGGCTTGGTTGACGGAATATCGTCGTGTCCGCTGAAACAGGGGGCAAGTCATGAAATTCGCATATGTGGCGATGTGCGTTTCGCTGCTCATGGGCTGCAGTGCGCTACCGTCCTCACAGAAGGTGGATGCCTTCGGTGGGGCCGCTGCCGCAGGCAGCACACTTTTGCAGAACGCAGCCACGGCGAACCGGACTCTCGCATTGCGCATCGGTGAGGAGGATCAAGCCGCTCGATATGTGCGGGGAGGTGCCTTCACGCTCGCCGACAAGCCAGACGCCATGTTGAATCCGGAAAACTTCAAGCCGCGCCTGGAGGCTCTGCGCGCACTGGAAGCCTACGGCAAGGCTCTCAAGCTCGCAGCCGATCAAGGTCTTATCGATCAGTTGGAACAGGCATCCGTCAATCTCGGCACCGCTGCCGGCAAATTCACAACCGCGGGTTCTCCGGCCGCAGCGCCTGCCGTAAAGCTTGTGTCGCGCAGCGTGGGCTTCCTTCTCGGCAATGCCTATGCGGGTGAAATCCAGGCCGTCATCGTGGCGCGAGATCCGGATGTTCGTGCGCTGGCAGCTGCCCTGAAAAATGATCTGGCAGCGGTTTCGGAGCTGCTCTCGGAGCAGGCAATGGATCTGCGGTATAAGCGCAAGGAAAGTCTGGAGCTGATCCGGAAGGATCCGAAGGTGGATCACCTACGCCTTTACGATGAGTACAAGGCCGCCCGCCAGGAAGTGGCCACACAGGCTGCTCTTGCCGTAGTCGTCGGTCAATATGCCACCGTCCTCGATCAACTTGCTGAAGCTCATGCGGCTCTCGCGTCCGGGGATCCCAACGCAGAGCTGACGATCAAGCGCTTCGTCGCCCTGACGAACGATCTGGTCGATCTCGTCGCTGCGGCGGCAAAGCAGGACGACAAGAAAGGGAGTACGTGATGGCCCTTGAGCAAGACCAAGCCGAATTCGCGGCGGCTCTGCAGGAATTTGAGGCGCTGGAGGCCAACCTGCCCGAACAGGCTCCGTCGCTCTATGAGCGTTTTGCCACGGCCATGACCCTGGCATTCTCGGCGAAGCCGAAGATCAGCCTCGACGACGCCCAGAAAGGCATTATCGCAGCCAAGAACAGCTTGCGGGCCTTGGCCGACATCACGACCGACGAGGGCACGCTCCAGCGCTATGTCAACGCCATGCGCGCCCTCACGACCGAACTGACGGCCGTGGTCAATCAGCAGCTGGCAAGCACCAGCCACATCTATGCGCCCCTGACCCAAGCGTTTCGCGATTCCACGAACTCTCTCAAACAGGCTTACGAGAGGGCCAAGAAGATGGCGAGCGCCATCAACCTGGCGACTGAGGTCCTGAATGCCTTCGCCAAGCTCGTGGCCGTGATTTAGGGCTGGACCTTACCCTGCAGGTGACCCGCCCGCTTACCTGCCGTCAGTGATGATGGCTGGTGGCCTGGGTCATCCGGTCGACATAGGCGATGCCGATGGCCGAGAGGATGAACACCGAGTGGATCACCGTCTGCAGGATGATGCCGGTCTCCGTGTAGGTGCTCCGCGCCGTGCCGACATAGCCCGCCTCGATGAAGGTGCGCAGCAGGTGGATCGACGAGATGCCGATGATCGCCATGGCGAGCTTCACCTTGAGCACGCCTGCATTGACGTGGCTCAGCCATTCCGGCTGATCCGGGTGGCCCTGGAGGTTGAGGCGGGACACGAAGGTCTCGTAGCCGCCCACTATCACCATGACCAGCAGGTTCGAGATCATCACCACGTCGATGAGGCCGAGCACCACCAGCATGATCTGCATCTCGGTGAACTCGGCCGCATGCAGCACCAGATGGACCAGCTCCTTCAGGAACAGGAACACGTAGACGCACTGGGCCACGATCAGGCCGATATAGAGCGGAAGCTGCAGCCAGCGCGAGCTGAAGATGAGGGCGGGAAGGGGGCGGAGCCCGGAGGGCCGCCCGGCATGGGACGTTTCGCGAATCTGGTCCATCGTGTGTGAGGTCGTATGAGGAGGGAAGGCGGGCTGGCGCAAGCGTTGCCGTTGGCGCCGGAGCGGAGATGGGAAGCCGCGCGGCCCGGCACAAGGGGAGGCTGCGATTGCCGTCGCTTGCCTCTCCTCGATGGTCACCTCTCCCCGGATCTCGGGTGTTCCCGAGATCCGCTCCTCTTGCGCCAATCGGGAACACCCGACTTGCGTGGGGAGAGGTCGAGCGGAGCGAGGGTGAGGGGGAGAACGCTGTCCGGAAAGGCCTGTAACCCCTCACGCGGACCTTGGGTCCGACCTCCCCCTCAGGGAGAGGTGAAGCCGCGCCTGCTCTCTATCGCCGACCGCTCTTGGCTTTCGACCCGGATGCCGAGGATGCGTTCCGCGCAGCCGCTTCGCGGATAAGGGTCTTGAAGGCGTCCTCGTCGAGCGCCTCGCCCTCATGGATGTCGATGGCGCGGCGGGTGTTGCCCTCAAGGCTGGCGTTGAAGAGGCGGGACGGGTCGTCCAGCGCAGCGCCCTTGGGAAAGGTCAGCTTCACGACGGCCTTGTAGGTCTCGCCCGTGCAGATGATCCCGGCTTTCTCCCACACCGGAACCCCACGCCACTTCACCGCCTCGACTACATCGGGCAATGCCTGCCGGATGAGCGCCCGAACCCGCGCCAGCGTCTCGCCGCGCCAATCGTTCAGGTGCTGGATTTTCGCGTCGATTTGTTGGGAGGGGGAGGGTGGTTTTTGCAAGGAACTAGAGATCCTCATTTTCGTGGCTGCCACATCTTGCCTATGGCTTAGGCGCTACAGTTCAGCACCTTCAATGCTGATAATCAAATAATTACTGTCTACTTGCTGACAACGTGTGAGTCGTCCTCACTTGCCTTTCCGCGGACCTAAATATTTGCCGAGCCACTTAGAGTCCTGTGCATTCGTGCTGAAAACAAAACGTTCTGCCTGAAGTGCGCTCTGAATATTGAGATTTCGGCAAACTTGAAATCTGCTCATACGTTCAACTTGGTTCAGGGCCTCGCGATTTCTCGAAACCAGAAAAACGATTTTAGGAGCCAGTGGCAGGAGCCAGACTCCATCCTCAGATGTGATTGTTCCATATCGTACGAGAGGGCGATCAGCTAAAAGTAGGGACCCATCTCCTGATCCTAATCGAAGCAACTGCCAATGCGCTTCAATCAAAGGGCCATAGGCTCTCGGGCTATCGGTGAGTCTCTGAACAACGGTTAGTATTTTATCTTCTATCGTAGAGCCATTCATTTGCTCGAAATACGAGGAGGGCCTGTCACTGATCCCTTGATGTTCAAAATGAGTCCGTACCTCAGCATTATCATCAAGCAGGTCGATAAAGGAACGGGCGCCCATTCGCAGCATATCAACATTTGTCGGTCTTCGTGCTTCTAAAGAAATGATCAGTCGAGCAAAGTCTAGTCGCTGTTCCTCATTGATCCCACTCGGCCCTAGTTCAATCAGAGCATTCCGAGCGATCGCCCCTTTTGTGTCGATCTGTCCAAAGAAAATACGTTCTATCGCATCACGCTCTAAATGAAGAGCACTCAGAGAGAGTAGGTTTATCTGACAGCAAAAACCATCTAGACCTCGTCTTTTGCAGGCGAGTTGTTGACGCCTCGTATCCCAATGATATCCCCATAGATTGAATTGACGCGATGGCTCTTCTTTCAGCCAAGGACGCAGAAGCAACTTCGGGACAAAGTGATGATTGCGAGCTTCTTACATGACTTTTATCGGGCTGAGGAGTATCGGTCCTTTATACGATCATTGTAGAATTGACCTTTAGAAGAGGCTCGCAAGAAAGCTTCATAAACAGTGCGTGGTACACCATAGTACGTGTACGTACCGGTTCCATGGAATGTGATGTACAGCTTTAGTGTCACCGGATCATGCTCAATCCTTGAGATCGCACTGGAGGATACGTAAGGCACGTTAGTCTCCGCATTGATCTGAGTGCTATTATCCGCGTTTGCTTTGTAGTGGGCTTATAAGCATCGACCAAAAATATTCGGCCGCTCCTTCATATGTGAGATGGCGCTCTCCTCGTGAACTCCAATCCCACATGCCAAGAGCTTTAAAATAGAGGCCTTGTTCATCTACCTCGACACTTAGGCTTTCATTGTAGCTGCCATCATCAGCTCGATCATTCGAGGAAAACGAAATTCCTGTTTCATATCGCCCACCAAGTTGGATTTTGCATCGCGAGATTGCTTCTCCTCGACGGTAGATAACAGCTGTAAACCTATTCGCGTCGATCTGCCGAAAGGTTGTTTCTATGCCTTTATTTCTGCTCTGAAGTTCTTGAAGGGAACTTTCAAAGAACTTCGACATGAAAGAAAAACCTTCATCTAAGAAGCGATCTTTGTCCGCTTCCGTAAAAGTTTTCGCTAGACGCAGATTGCTGGAACGTGGCGCTTGAGCGACCGATTTCGTGATGAGCTTCTCAGGTGCCGGCGCGTCTGGAGTAGGCTTTGCCTTCGGAAGAGCATCCTTGATCTTCTGCACAACATCAAGAAAAGCCTCATCTAGATCCGGCCACTTTCTGACAGGTAGCGCGTCCTTTGGTGCCGCAAGAAGCTTTCCGAAAGGTGCGGACTTCCAGTCGCAATGGCGCAGAATGATAGGAATTACCCTGGCTTCCCCGGCATCATGACGCTCCATAGCGCGTTTTACTTCAACGTCGTAGCAATAGTCAGATGCTAGAAAGTCAGGAGAAACAAGGAGCAGGATTACGTCTGCCTTCTCTAGTTCAGAGCGTATGCTGTTATCGAGTTCGCTGCCGGCGACGATGCGCCTATCGTGCCAAGCATCGATAAGACCCTGCCGTTTAAGCATTGCGAGGTGGACCTCAAGGCGGTCACGAAGATCCTCATCTTTGTGAGAGTAGGAGAAAAATATGGTCGACAAACTGCTCTCCTAGAATGCGAGGCTGCTTTTTGAGCGGGCTAGCCAATGACGAGCCAGCAAAGTTCTTAATCCTTGTTGAGGTCTGTTCGGTTGCACTTGGGGCAGTGCGCTTGCCCAACGTACTCACCTCTGCGCTGAGCTTCACGAACCTCTTCATTTGTGAGGATCGTGATCTCGAATTTATGGCCGCAGTTCCTGCAAATGTATCGAACACTCTTGGACATCGGATTTCAGCCCCTGTTAGTAGCGCGTAGGTTGCATCGTTCACGCTGCGCAACCTAAGTAAGATATTGATTCATCGTTTGTTCCTAGTCAAAGAAAAACCCAGAGGCCGAGGGCCTCCGGGTTACAGTATTTTACGAGCACCCCGTCGTCGAACCGCAGTAATAATAGGGGGCTCGGCATATTCGTATGTATGTAGAATGATTTAGGTGTCGGCATATGCCGCGTGGGTTATTCCGACAGGGAGCGCGAGCCCATGCTTTTTCGCGAGGTCGAGTTGCTTCTTCACGGATGAGGCCGACCACTGCCGACCGCCGCGCGGAGTACGTTCCCGCATGAGCTCCAATTGAGCCGCGATGTCCCGCAGCGACAGGTTTGGATCCGCCATGGCGATCCCGGCCACCAGGTTCATGAGGCGGTGCTGCGGGCCTTTGCGCGACGCCGGGTGCAGCAGGGCAGGGTCGGCCATGTGCTGCGAGACCATCTTGCCCACCGCGCGCCGCAGTCGGTCGACGGTCCAAGATTGGCCTGCGGCCTCCAGGGAATGGACGACGTCCTCCCACGGATGGTGCGGTCGCATCCGTCGCACCGTCGGCATCCACTTGTCCGAAGTGGCAATCAGGTCGTCGACGTAAACCTTCTCACGGGCGAGGGCCGTCTTGCGGATGGCCTCCGGCCGGCGCTCGCGCAAGCCCGGGTTTCCCGGCTGCTTGCCCCGCGCCTTGGCGGCCCTGACCCCAGCCTTAGTACGCTCCGAGATCAGGGAGCGCTCGAGCTGCGCCACCGCGCCGAGAACCTGCAGGGAGAACATGCCCTGCGGCGTCGAGGTGTCGATCGGATCCCGCAGGGACCGGAAATGTGCCTTCCTGGCTTCCAGCGTCTCGATCACCTCAAGGAGGTGGCTCACCGATCGGGCCAGACGGTCGAGGCGCACCACGATCAAGACCTCGCCGGGCATGATCTCTCGGACGAGCCGCGCCAGCACTGGCCGGGCTCGATTGGCGCCTGAGCCGTGCTCCTGATGGATCACCTCGCAGCCGGCGGCGCGTAGCTCGTCGATCTGGGCGTTATGCGCCTGATCCTCAGTGGACACGCGGGCGTAGCCGATAAGGCGGGGGCGAGAAGGCATCGGAATTTCCGTTTCGTTCTTGAGCTCAATTTCTATGCAGATCGCAACGACAGGCAACGCTCCGCCCGCGGAGGTTCCATGCCCGAATATAAGATGGACAGCCGGTCTGGCCGTACGGCCGTCCTGCCGACCTGGTGCTTCGACGTTGGTCCGCAGCGATCCGCTTTACGTCCTGCTCCGGCAGGGGGGAGCCTTCGTTGATGCGGTCCTGATCGATAGCGTGCGAAAGCGGGAGGAGAAAGCGAGGCGGAGCCGACCCGCCGCCGCGGCCGCGGGTAGACCTGCGTGCTTGGCAGGCGAGCCCGCCGCCTCAAACCGATCAGGGGACCGTTCCCCGGCACGCCCATGCCACCGCTACGAAGGAGCGCGGGCCATCGGGTTGCCCGGCCTCATAGGCGGCTCGGACGGCCTCGTCAGCCTCGGCCCGCCGAGCCGGGTCAAGCCCCGCCACGAACTTTCCAAGCGGCCCCTCGCCGGCAGCGATCGGCTCCCAGTAATCGGCGAAGTTCTCGTACTCCATCCGGATCAGGAGTTCGGTCTCCTCCACGTCCGACAGGCACTGCGCCATGAAGGCCTGCCGCATTTCGCCCGGCCGCATCATTGGCTGGAAGCAGTACAGACTGCGCATCCGTCGCGCCTCCTCGTCCTGCGCGGCGAGCGTGTCCCACATCATGCGCATGCCTGGCATTCCGCCGAGGTGGTCCCACACGGCCGCCGCGACCACGCCACCAGGCCGAACCACGCGGCGCATCTCGGCGACCCCCTTGTCTGCCTCGGGGACGAAATGCAGGACGAGCAGGGCCAAGGCCCGATCAAAGTGACCCTCTGGAAATGAGAGAGCGCAGGCATCGCCCTGCTGGATGATGATGCGCGGATCCGTGTTCCGCCGCTGCGCCTCCTCGACGAAGACGGGCGAGTAGTCGACCGCCACGACCTCGCTCACCTCGGCCGCCTCTGGCAACGCGAAGGTCAGGCTGCCGGTGCCGCAGCCGACGTCGAGGACGCGCTCGCCGTCCGCCACGCCAGCGAACTCAATGAACGGCCGTGCCAGCCTGCGGCTCCAGCGACCCATGAGCTGCTCGTACCCGGCGGCCTGCTGGACTGTGAAGCTTGATGGCATGACACACCTCCCCGTGTTGCGAGGCTCTCTGCGCGAAGTCTCGTACGATCGCTGCCAGTCCACAAGCGACGTTAATCAGGTCAGGGTTCTTGCTCGGGCAAGCTCAGACCAGCCGACGTGCACTGGCCCGGCTAACTGGTGTACAGTGCGCGATAGGGTTCCCTGCGGGATGGAGGAGCATCATCAACCGAAGCGCCGCTCCGCCAACTGCCGGCGATATCCCTCTACCCGACGCCGACTTCACCGACGCCTATTCCGTCCATGTCGCCGAACCCCTCGACGCGCTCGAGGCGGCGCGGCGGATGGTCGAGCGGCGGCCCCGGTGGGTCGACGGCCTCCTCGCGCTGCGCAATCTCGCCGTCACGCCATTTGGGCTCAGGCGCGGCGCACCGGCGGGAGCCAAGCGGATCGGGATCTTCCCCGTCGTGAGCGCCTCGCCGGACCGGGTGGTGATGGGGTTCGACGACGCTCACCTCGATTTCCGGGTGGTGGTCGAGGTCACGCCGGATGACGACGGGCAGCGGGTCATGGCCACGACCTTAGTGCGCACCAGGAACCGCCTCGGGCGGCTCTACCTCGCTGCAGTGAAGCCGTTCCACAGGGTGATCGTCCCGGCGATGCTCGCGCAGGTCGGGCGCAAGTGAGGCGAGGGGCCTCGCTCCCGCGGCGTTTTCGCCGCTGCAGGCCGTCTCAACGGTCGTTTGTACACTTACGCCAGTGATGAGAAAACGGCCGTTTGCAAACCAGGTTGAAACCTTTGGCGCGGTTAGGGCCATAACAGACGCCGGATAGACAAAAGGCTCCGGGCCAGAGCCCAGAGCCTTTGAAATCCCCGCTTTTGCGGGGGAAATCCGCCTGTTCGGCGGCTCGCGCGGGCCGGGAAAACGAAAAAGGCGGCCCGGATTCCGACCGCACGCCCCGCATCCGCAGGGGACGATCGCCTTGCGGCGACGCTTACGATCTGGGTCGACCGAATGCCGGCGTCAAGCCCCGCCCCAAAACGATACCGCAGTGCGTAGCAAGAACTTGCTTCACTTCGGACCTAGGCGGTATGGTGTCGGAAAGTCAGTAACTTAGCCGATCAGGGCAGGGACCATGTTCGAGGGCAGGGGGCGCTATGACGACGAGGACTTCGCGCCGCTTGTGCCGAAGACCTACGACCTGCCGGAACTCCCGTGGACCTTGGCCGGGCGTCTCGAGCGGACCGCGATCGCCGTCATGGACCTCGACGCGCGGCTGGCGGCGGCCGGCTTGGCGGCCGGCTGGCAGTCCCGCTGCGACATGGTCGAGGCCACCCGGGCCCTAATCCTCGACGGCCACTTCGTCGACATCGGCGACGTGGTCCTGCACGACGCTGGCATGGACGTGCGCAGCCCGACCCACGAGCTCACCCGTGCGGCCGCGGCCCTGCGGGCCCGGCGCATGGCGCTCGCCCGCAAAGCGCCCTGGCCGCTGTCGATCGACGGCCTCTCGGCCCTGCGCGGGTTGATGCCCGCCTCCGGACAGAACGAACCTCTGGGGAATGGAGGGGGGACCCAGGCCGATGATGAGCCGGACCATGACGACGAGGATCCCTTGGCAGGTCACTTCGCCGAGATCGACGCCATCCTGGCGCGCACCAGCAAGACGCTGGCCGGCGAGACGCCGATCCCGAAGCGCCGCTCGCACCTGGTCTATGACCCGGAGGTCGACGAGGCGGAGAACGAGGACCTCTGGCTCGATGTAGTCAAGCGTACCGAGAAATGGCCCGCGATCGCGGGCGCCGCCATCGCCTGGGACGCCTGGACGGCGCTCGGTATGTATCCGCGCCAGCCCTGGCTCGGCCTCATCATGGCCGGCTCGATCCTGCGGGCGCGGGGCCTGACTGCGCACCTGCTACCGCTCGTCTCCGGCTACAAGGCCTCGCGGTATCGCCTGCAGGGGAGGGAAGGGGGCGTCGAGAAGGTCGAGGCCTTCGCCCGGATCGTCGACGAGGCGGTGACCCAGGGCGAGAAGGACCTGCAGCGCCTGACCTTGGCGCGCGAGACGATGATGCGGCGGGCGAAGGACTGCCGCAGCAACTCGCGCCTGCCGCAGCTCATCGACCTGTTCCTCTCTCGCCCGCTGGTGTCAGTAGCCATCGCGTCGAAACTGATTGGCGTCACCCCGAAGGCAGTCGACCTCATGTTGGCACAGCTCGGCGGCGCTCTTCCGCGCGAGCTGACAGGGCGTCGGCGTTATCGGGCATGGGGCATCGTCTAAGGAACTGCGAACAACAGACAGTACATCCCACATCAAAGTTAAGGATCGGGCCGGTCCGAAATGTGCTCCTCACCTACAGTCCCAGTTGAAACACTCCAACCTGGAGCTGTTCCCACACAACGGTCCGCTCCGGAAGTCGCCTATCGGCTGCCGAGTTCCGCCAGCTCGATCTGGCCGTGCAGAAACTCATCGAAGGCGATGCCTTGCGCCGCAAGCTCCTTGGGAAAGAGCGAGGCTCTCGTCAGACCAGGCAAAGTGTTGATCTCGGGGAAGATGACCCGATCTCCTGCGACTATGAAGTCGCTCCGCGAATATCCACGGGCACCGATGCCGGAATGAGCCTTCAAGGCCGCGGACTGCAGAGCGGCGCTGACCTGTTCACCAAAGCCTGCTGGACAGATCTCACGGGTGGTGGGAGCGAGATACTTTGCGGCGTAGTCAAAGACACCATCGGCGGGGCGGATCTCGACGGGCGGCAGCGCGATCACCTCTCCATCCCGCTCAAGAACGCCACAGGTCGCCTCGACGCCGGCGATGAATGGCTCGATGAGATAAGCTTCTCTCTGGACCGCATCCCGAAGCGCTCTTAGATCATCAGGTCCTTCGACAAAGATCAGGCCATAACTTGATCCGTCTGCTACCGGTTTTGCCACAAGCCTGCCGTAGGTGGCGAGATCCGTTCCGCCGGATTCCATCGTGAGGGTGGGCGGGGTCACGATGCCAGCTTTTGCCACAGCCGCCTTGGCGGCCATCTTGTCGAAGGCCAGCCGGCTGGCCGCCGATCCGGAACCGGTGAACCGAACGCCACGATCTTCGCACATGACGGGCAGCTGGCCGCTTTCCGCCATGCCGCCGTGGAGACCGAGGACCAGGAGACGTTGTTCCTTGCTTGCACGGTCAAGGGCCACTTCAACCCTGCCGATCGGCTCGCCCGGCGCTGGTAAATCCACCTCGAACGGTCGCGAGTGGCTCATCAGAACACCACGATCGCAAGCCCGTACAATACCGTCGCGACCCCAGAACCAGAGATCGGCCTCCGGCAATGCGTCAGCTATCGCTTGGGCACTGGCGACCGACACGAAGTGCTCGCGGTTTTCGCCGCCAAAGAGGATGGTGATGAGCATGAGCAGGACGTCTCAGTGAAGGAAAAGATCGGCTGCACTATAGGTGGACCTATCCATCGAACAAGGGGCGCTATTCAGCCTGCCCTAGCCGAGCATCTCAAAGGTCAGTACGCATTGCAGTTTGGAGGGCGGCAGCAATCCATCCTGAACCAAGGCTGGTGGGCGCTGCTCAAGTCGCCGCGCGTCGACCATCGCGAGATGCCTGCCGGTCATTGGCCGCCTGACGCCGGTGGTGAACGGAAAGTGGATGGGCAATCCGCGCATGGCCCGAACGGCCAAAAATGCAAAGCACTCGCCACCACGGCATCGCCGCTCCAGCCCACCGCGCGGGTCTGAATGGCCTTGACCAGCATCGGGTTCTTCCGCCCGCTGCCGCACACAGCAAGTGGGACATGGTATGCTGCTCGCAGTCGTCCTATGAAATCACGGGCAAAGTTCTAGGGGTTTCCATGGAGAACAGGACGACGATCGCAGTCGGGCTTCGCAGCCTTGGCGTCCATGGCGGTGACGTGCTGATGGTGCATGGATCGCTCAAGAAAATCGGTCCCGTGGTCGGTGGAACACGTGCTGTCGTCGGCGCACTTTGCGACGCGGTGGCACCAGGCGGCACCCTGATGGGCTATGCCTCCTGGGAGCGCTCTCCCTTTGGCGAGACCCTTAATGGGGCCCAGCTCGATGAAGAGACGCGTCGCACTTGGCCGCCGTTCAGACCCGACATGGCGAAAGCCTATCGTGGCTTTGGCTTGCTCAACCAGTTTCTCGTTGACATGCCGGGTGCGCTGAGAAGCGCCCATCCGGACGCATCCATGGTCGCCCTCGGTCCGCTCGCCCGCGAGCTCGTCGAGCCGCACAGACTCGGCCAGGCCTTTGGCCCCGGTTCGCCGCTCGAGCGGTTCATTAAGCGGAACGGCAAGGTCCTCCTGTTCGGTGCTCCGCTCGATGCCGTCACCGTCCTCCACTACGCCGAAGCCATTGCCGACATTCCCGGGAAGCGGCGCGTCACCTACGAGATGCCGCTCCTCGGTCCGGATGGTGAGACGGTGTGGGAGCGGGCGGAGGACTTCGACTCGAACGGCATCCTCGACTGCTTCGCCATCGAGGGCGAAATGGACGCCGTCGAGACGATCGCGAGGGCTTACGTCGCATCGGGCCGGCATCGGGAGGGCCGGGTGGCCAACGCACATTGCTATTTGTTTGACGCGCAGGACATCGTCTCATTCGGCGTCAGCTATCTTGAGCAGCATTTTGCACGGCGGTCCGGCGTGCCTGCCGAGGAGCCTTGAATGATCGTATGGCTGAACGGCCCGTTCGGGGCAGGAAAGACCACACTTGCTGAGAGGCTCCGCGAGCGGAATCCTGACCTGCTGCTATTCGATCCCGAGGAGATCGGGTTTCTCGTGAGGAAGCTGATCCCTGCGGCGGAGAGCGGGGATTATCAAGACCTGCCGGTGTGGCGGGGTTTGACCGCTACGGCGCTGGCCGAGATCCGGAAGCATTACAGCCAAGACATCATCGTGCCCATGACGCTCGTCCGGCCCGACTACCTCGACGAGCTGATTGGCGGCCTCATACGGCGGGGTGAGGACGTGCTTCATGTCTTCCTGACCATCGACGAGCGTGTCCTTCGCGACCGCATCGAACGGCAGACCATGTCTCCCGACCGGAGACGGAACGAGCAGATCCGGGACTGGCGCTTGGCCCAGGTCGACCGCTGCTTGTCCGCCAGGGACCTCATGCCGGACGGCACCCGTTTCCTGGATACCGGGCTCCACACTGCCGACGTCCTGGCCGACACCATCCTGGAATGGCTCGGAGCCCTGCGGCGTGGGCCTTCGCGGTAAGACGGCGGTCGAGGCTAGCTGCTCCCCACCCTCCCAGGCCGAGATCCCCAGCGGCCCGCGCCTGCGGGCCGTGCGGTTATGGCAAAGCCTTACTATATTGGCCGCATGATGGAAGCGAGCGACCAGACCCCGACGACGCGCCGCCCTCGTCGCTGTCGCCGAAACTCACGGTGAGCGTCAAAGGCTTCGCCGACCCGGAGGTCGCCAAGGCCATGGGCGAGATTGTCGGCGAGCTGGGCCGGTCCATCGACGTGCTCCGGGAATGCGGGCGGGACGTGCAGCCGCTGCCGGACGGGACGGCCCATATCGACGTGCCCTATATGCCCGACACGATGCCGGACGGCGTCTCGCCAGCGGATCTCTTCGCGCTGGCGCTGCGTGGGCGGTTCTGATTACGCATGAGATACCGGCAAGCCGACGCGTAATGTCCCCGTTCGGGTTACAAACCGAACTTCGTTTTATCTGCTCTACGTTACTCTCTGACCCGAAGCTGACCTTGACTATTTCGTGATGAGCGGGGGCAGATCGGTGATCTGCTCGGCAAAAGCCTCCCTATTGAGAGGCTGGACACCGGATCTGGTCGAGATCCTCGCTATCCGTTGGCAGGATTGCGGACACGCAGAGGATTGCAATCCACTATATACGGGTATATACCCGCATTATGATGTCTCAATGCTACTGCACCTCTTTGCGCAACGCGGCCCGGCGCGTGACAGCGCTCTACGATGAGGCGATCGCTCCCGTCGGCGTGAACATTGCCCAATTTGCGCTGCTTCGTTCCATCGCACGCGGCGAGCCGGTTGCGCTGACAGAGCTCGCGAAGCGGACCGATCTGGATCGCTCGACCGTCGGCCGCAACATCCGCGTGCTCGAGCAGATGGGTCTTGTCGCCATGAGCCGGGGCAAGGACCAGCGCGAGGTGTCCGTCTCCTTGTTGGACAGGGGCCGTCGCACCCTCGATGAGGGGGCGCCCCTTTGGGACGCTGTTCAGGCACGGATCGAAGCCCGCATGGGCACCGCAGCCGCGCATGCCCTCCGTGCGGCCTTGCACAATCTCTGATCGAACGCATCAAAGAGAAGACGATGATCAATCCTCACGGCGATCCCCGCGCCCGCCGCTATCACCCTGCGATGCTTGTCATTGGCGTCACCTTCTTTGCTCTGCTGTTCTCGGCGGGGCTGCGGTCGGCACCCGGTGTCATGATGCTGCCGCTGGAGATGAGCCTCGGATGGGACCGAGCTACCATTTCGTTCTCAGCCGCACTCGGCATCTTTCTCTATGGTCTCGTGGGGCCGTTTGCGGCCGCCCTGATGCTGAGCGTCGGGATCAAGCGGACGATGCTAGCTGGTCTTGCGCTCATGGCAGCATCGACCTTCGCCAGCCAGTGGATGACCATGCCATGGCATTATGTTTTGAGCTGGGGCGTTCTGTCGGGGATCGGATCCGGCGCTGTCGCATCCGTCCTCGGCGCAGCCGTCGTCAATCGCTGGTTCGCGACACGGCAGGGCCTTGCCATGGGGCTGTTGAGCGCCAGCACGGCGACCGGAGCTCTCGTCTTCCTCCCGTTCCTGGCTTGGCTTACCGAAGGCGGCGCATGGAAGCCGGTCGCGCTCGCAGTCAGCCTTGGTTGTGCTGCCCTTATTCCGGTCGTCGCAATCCTCGTTCCGGAACACCCGGAGCACCGTGGGGTGCGTCGTTTCGGTGAGGCCGCTGACACCCCCCCACCGCCGCCGTTAAAGCAAGCCGCGACGCCTTGGCTTGCGATTGAGGCCCTGATCCGGGCCGCGCATCAACCCGTGTTCTGGCTGCTGGCCGGTACGTTTTTCGTCTGCGGCCTGACGACCAACGGACTGGTCGGCACGCATATGATAGCCTTCTGCGGCGACCATGGCATCGAACAGGTTGCGGCGGCTGGCCTGCTGTCGCTGATGGGCTTTTTCGATCTGATCGGCACGACAGCCTCGGGCTGGCTGACAGATCGCTACAACCCGCGCCGCCTGCTTGCCGTCTATTACGGCCTGCGCGGGCTCTCGCTGCTGGCGCTGCCCTTTATCGACTTCGGGCCTGTCAGCCTGACAATCTTTGCGGTGTTCTACGGGCTCGACTGGATTGCGACGGTGCCGCCGACCGTCAAGCTCGCCAACCAGTCGTTTGGAGAACGCGACGGGCCGATCGTGTTTGGCTGGGTGCTGGTCGCGCATCAGATGGGTGCGGCCGTTGCCGCCTACGGCGCGGGCGTCATTCGCGAGGAGGTCGGCACTTACACGCCTGCCTTCGTGCTGGCAGGTGTGTTCGCCGTCATCGCATCACTGGTTTTCTTGTTCGGCCTTGGGCGACGTGAACCCTCCCGCAACACGGAATCCACCATGGTGGAAGCCGTAGCCTAGGATCAGGGTAATATCCCTGCACGTTGACTGTGGCGATCGTGTAATGGCGCGTTTGTCATCTCAATATCCGAGATGCCTGCAACAGCGCCAACCTCGCCTTTCTGAAGGCGCACAGTCGAGACAATGTCTGCACATGGCACGGGGCTGACCTTGGCCTTATTTCCGCAATGGGGCTGCGAGGTGACCTTCCCGTGACGTCGATTGAGGGTTCAATTGACCCTGACTCGAGCTGGTCCGAGATCATAGGGCTCATGCATGACCAGGTCATGGCAACCGGGCCGCGAGTGTGTCTCGCTCGCATGCCAGGAGCCGTATGCGCTCGTTTAACCTATGTTAATGTCGAGCAATTGGGCGCATAATCGGCACCATGTCTCACGCCTGGAAAGAACGCGAGGACCTCGCCTAAGCCGACCGGCACATCGCCGAGGGCGAGAGACGCTGGGCCGAGCAGCAGCGCCTGATCGAGCCGATGGCCGAGACGGGTCAGAGTACAGGGAACGCCGAGAGGCTGCTTCGGAACTTCGAGGAGACGCTTGAGCAGTTTCGCGTCCACCGACAGCTCATCCTGGACAAGATCGCGCGCCAGGAAGGGGCTGAACCGTAACACCCACGAGGATGGCCGTCATGCCCCAGATGCGCACTCCCCCAGAACCTCCCATAGCTCCATCTAACGAGCCGTTCATCCAAACCTCCAAGGAGGCGGTGAAGCGGTCGCGCGAGCTGCTGGAAGAGACCAAGGCCATCGTCGAACAACAGCGGCACTGGCCTTCTGTTCGAAGCCCGGGAACGAAGCCGCCCCAGACGGGCTAAAGGAGTTCCACAGGGCTTATCGGAAATTTATGGCTCTCAGTCTTGGGCTCGAGACGGGTATTCCACGACCAGGGAAAGCGCGGCCCGCAGTACAACCTGTCCCGCCTCGGCCCTCACGCTGACAATGAAACTGCGCTGGTCGCCGTCCGGAAGCCCATCCCTTGCCATATCCGACAAGGCCCTTTCGGCCTCGCGTTTAGCCGCCTCGGTGTCTTCCAGCTCCTGCCCCTCCTCATCAGGGAAGAAGCGCTCGCCATCGTAAGTATCGAAGAAATAACGAGGCACAGGCGCTCCAAGGCTCGGGATCGGTAGCCGTCAACGCTCAGCGTCCGGTTTGGGCTCCACGTGGGAGGCTGCGTGCTGAGCCTTGCGCTCTTCTTCCTCTGCCAACACCTCCAGACGCTTGGCATCGTTGAGCGCCGATCCTCGACGAATCGCCGATCCGACGGCAGTTCACGCATCGTTTTACTGAATTAAAAAGAGTAGACTAAGTTTTTTTGCCTAAAAACAAAGTTTTACGGCAAAACTAACATAAATCTATCTTCTGTTTTTATTTATGTGGTACGGTCAAAATATTATCAGCAACCGATCATAGGCGCTGATACCTGAGAGAGACGTGTGCTCCCGCCTGCCAACAGGAGGAGTGTCACATGCATGCTTCTTTCCCCTCCCAAGACAATCCGCTCATCCGAAAGCTGGACAGCGTCTTCACGCTCACCGAGGACGAGCGCCAGGCCCTCGACAAGCTGCCGATGCAGCTTGCCGTCATCAAGGACGATCAGGACATCGTGCGCGAGGGCGACCGGCCCACCCGGTGCTGCCTGATCCTGAGCGGCTTTGCTGCCACCTCCAAGATCACCGCAGACGGCAAGCGCCAGATCACGTCCTTTGGCATCGCCGGTGACATTCCCGACCTTCACAGCCTGCACCTGAGGGTGCTCGACAACAGCGTCAGTACCCTGAGTACCTGCCGGGTCGGCTTCATCACTCATGATGACCTGCGCGATCTTTGCGAACGCCACCCCCGGATCGCCGCCGCCCTCTGGCGCGAGACCCTGATCGATGGGGCCATCTTCCGCGAGTGGATGCTCAACATCGGGCGGCGCGAAGCCTACAACCGGATCGCCCACCTGTTCTGCGAGATGCTGGTGCGCTTGAGCGCGGTCGGCTTGGTCGAGGACTACGCCTATGACTTGCCCATCACCCAGGCCGAGTTAGGGGATGCGCTGGGCATCACCACTGTTCACGTCAACCGCGTCCTCCAGCAGATGCGGGCCGACGGCCTGATCGTGACCCAGGGAACACGGCTGGCCATTCCTGATTGGGACAGGCTGAAGGAAGTCGGCGAGTTCAACCCGAGCTACCTTCAACTGGAGCAGGGCGATCTCGCCGCTCTGGACGCAGCTCAGGGACGGCCCAGCCAGCGCCGCGCCTGATGAGCCTGATCGGAAATTCCATTAGAAGCTGAGAATGCTGGCTTATGAACTTAGCCGTTCTTCCGCTCTGCTGGGATCAGAGGCCACTGTTTAGGCCCATGCATCAGCGAGTTTGAACCTAAGGGACCGTTTTCGACCCTAACCCTGGGCCAGCGTGACCGCGAACCTCTTGGGTGAGGTGCCGACAAACACCGGCGGCAACGAGAGCGTGCTAGGCGATTGGCAGGTTCTCCTGTAGTCGATTGCAAGGGCTCTCGCTGTTGCGCCGGAGCCTTCCCGCCTGACCCTTCACCCCAAAATCTTTCCGGAACCCCTGGTGTCGATCTCCTCTGTCCGTCTGCACCGCCTGCTGCTGGTGGCTTCGCTGCTCGTTCCAGCTCTCGTCTTCGTGGCCGCGGCAGCCTGGAACCGACTTGAGGTCCTGCGCGAGAACGATGAGACCATCACCCGCACGGCGGCGATCCTGCACGAGCACGCTCATAAGGTGTTCGACACGGTCGATCTGGTGATCGGGCGGGTTGAGGACCGCAGCCAGGGAATGTCCTGGGACGAGATCTCAGCCCCTGAGACCAGCGCCTTCCTCCAGAGAATCAAGGCTCCCCTGGAGCAGGTCGTCTCGATCTGGATCACGGATGCAACCGGGCATGTGCGCGCGGGCAGCCAGCCGTGGGATCCTGCCGTGACCATCGACGAACGTGAGTGGTTCCAGGCGCAGCGCGGACAGGATGTCGGCACCTACATCAGCGCTCCGTTCCAGGGCAAAGCCACCCGTGCCGCCTCCTTCGCGGTCAGCCGTCGCCGCTCGACCCAGGACGGGCACTTCGATGGGATCATTCATGTGGCGCTCAGCCCTGAGTACTTCAGCCGCTTCTTCCAGGAGGCTGTGCCGCCAGGGCCAAGTGCCGCCGCTCTGATCCGGGAGGATGGCGCCATCCTGGCTCGTGCTCCCACCCAGGTGACCTATACCCGGTTGGGACCAGACAACATCCTCATGCGCAGTATTGCAGCCCAGCCCGATGGCGGCGTCATGGTCGGGGTCTCCTCGACGGACCAGCGCGAGCGGTACTATGCCTACCGGCACGTGGGAGCCTATCCCATCTATGTCGCTTTCGGTGTCGACGCTGATGTTGTCCTGGGACGCTGGTACCGCAACCTCCAGCTTTATGGCGCCGTGGCCCTCCTGTCGGCTCTGACGCTTCTGCTGGTCTCGTGGCTGGCCCTGCGCAGAGCTAAGGCGGAGCAGGAGGCTCTAACTCAGCTCCAGTACGAGAGTGAGCAGCGCTTGGCGGCCGAGCAGCGCCTGTTGCAGGCGCAGAAGATGGAGAGCATCGGTCAGCTCACCGGTGGCATTGCGCATGACTTCAACAACCTGCTGGCGGTGATCCTCGGCAACCTCGAACTGCTGCGCAAGCGCGTCGGGGATGATGAGCGTGCCAAGCGGCTGCTGGAGGGAGCGTTCCAGGGCGCCCAGCGCGGGGCTGCCCTGACCCAGCGGCTGCTGGCCTTCTCCCGCCGTCAGGATCTCACGCCACAGGCCGTCGACG
Source organism: Microvirga lupini (assembly GCF_014191055.1). GTDB lineage: Bacteria > Pseudomonadota > Alphaproteobacteria > Rhizobiales > Beijerinckiaceae > Microvirga > Microvirga lupini_A. Next base: position 253,358 of record NZ_JACHWB010000003.1, on the reverse strand, counting down.
TGCCGCAGCTCGTATCCAGCATGACCGACCTGCTCGCCCGCGCCCTGGGACCGAGCATCCAGATCGTAACCCAGTTTCCCGCAGACCTGCCGCCGGTCAAGGTTGATCCGAACCAGCTTGAGATGGCGCTACTGAACCTGGCGGTGAATGCCCGCGACGCCATGCCGATCAGCGGCACGATCACCATCTCGGCGCGGACAGAGGAAGTGGCTTCTAAGAACGAGCACGGTCTGAGCCTGGGCTCCTACGTCTGTGTGTCGGTGAGCGATAACGGCATGGGCATGGATGCCGCCACATTGGCCCGAGCCATCGAGCCGTTCTTCACAACCAAAGGCATCGGCAAAGGCACCGGATTGGGCCTGTCGATGATCCATGGCCTGGCGGTTCAGTCCGGTGGCACGCTCACGCTCAAGAGTGAGGTGGGGAAAGGCACGACCGCCGAGATCTGGCTGCCCCAAAGCAATGTGATTGCAGCAGCACCAGCCGGCGATGAGAACGCCCGCCCGGAGCATCGCACCTGCACCGTGCTGCTGGTGGAGGATGATCCTCTGGTGATGGGTGGCACCGCGGCCATGCTGGAGGACCTCGACCACAGAGTGGTGCAAGCCTCCTCAGGCGAAGAGGCTCTTCGGATCCTGCGGGAGAATGCCTCCATTGACCTGGTGGTGACCGATCATGCGATGCCGGGCATGACCGGGTTGGAACTGGCGGAGCGGATCCGAGATGAGTGGCCTGGCATGCCGATGCTGCTGGCCAGTGGCCACGCCGAGCTGCCGGAGCGGGCCGGGCTGGCCGTTCCGCGCCTGACGAAGCCATTCCGGCAGGATGAACTGGCGAGTGCGATTGCGGCACTCGTCACGCCGGCGTGTGAGCCGATCAACGTCGTGCCCTTCCGCAGATCGTAAGTGGTCGTTCAGTGGCAGAGCACGACGGTTGCTTTCGTGATCATCGATCTTCGGCTTGATCCAAACCGAACCGACCGAGACCTCACCGCGGAAGGTCAGGAATTGGCACGAGGCCGACTTTAGCCGTACTTCCGCAGTTCTGGGATTAGCCGACCTTCATTTGGTCCAGGCGATAGCATTACGGCCTGCTGCAAACCTTCAGTAACAGGTGAGCTGAAACCCGTCAGCTCACGGAACATGGTCGTCATCCGGATGAACAGGGACCCGCTTGTCGTCCGCTTTCCGGACCATGAGAGCAGGACGCTGTGGCTCGATAACCTTTCCTTGCGGAGCCTTCCAGCCACTGTACCATCACCGGATGAGCAGGAGACATTCATGCCTGAGCCGCTGATCGATCTCTCCAATCCAGAGGCTTGGCGCCTGCTGAAGCACGCTCGAAAACGCGGCTATCTCACCAGGGACGAGTTTGACCAGATGGTTGGGCCAGAGCTGCCGCCTGACCGCCTGGAGGCCCTCAAGCGAGAGCTCTGGAAGCTGCACATCACGATCCTTGTGACGGGAGATAAGCGCTGACCTCAAGTGCGAGGGGTGAGGAGGAGATCCGTGCCATCGAACCAAGCATGGGTTGCAGCCTCGCGGGCAGTCTGCTCGTCTTCGAAGCCACGATCGGTGGGCTTCTCAAAGCCGCAGACGTGGCACTGAACAGCGGCGGCAAAGCCACCGTCATCCGTGACAAAGCTCAGGACCGATGCTGCATCAGAGGAACACTGTGGACAGAACCTCTGGCTCATGTGGCTCTTCCTTCCCCGGTGATCGCCGGTGATCGTCGAAGTTAACGCATGTGGTGCCGCTTTGGAGCCAGGACAGCTGCGACAGAATTGTGCAACGCACAATGACAGAAGGAATGGGGTCAGGGCAAGGCGGTGCCGACATCACTCGCGCCAGCCGGGTTCCATCGCCTCGCGCACCCTCACGGGGAGCCACCGCAATACGATATCTTCCCCCGTAAGCACACCCCGCTAGGCGACAACGAGGACCCGTGGGATCTGATCTGCTATAACCTACGGCTCGTCAGAAAAGGTTGGTCATCGGATCACGAATCGCTTCTCCTGCCGACATGATCAACCAAGGGGAGAGTGAATGTTCTTCGTTGTGACGGGACAGGGACTGAATGGGCCGATAGCGGTCACCTGCGAGACGGCGGCTGCGGCGGTCGAGAAGGCCCGCTCTTTCATTGCTCACGGAGCGCTCGACGTTATCATCACTGATGCGGACGGGCGGCAGCATCTTCCAGACCACTTCCACGGTCTTCTCCTCGGGACCCAATCCTTATGAAACCGCTCCGAAGCTGGAACAGGCCCCGTGGGAGGCTTACCGTGAGGGTCGAGCTTAGCGATCTGGCGAAAAGGCGGCTCCTTTGCCTCGAAATCGAAGGTTTGTGTCGCCGAACACCCGAAGCGCTCGCCCGCGCGTCACGGCCCAGCTTCAGGAGAAAAGAATGGCTCACAAGTATAAAGTTCATCAGTTGCTTCGCATCACCCATCCGAACTTCTCGGACACGCGTGCCAGTTCAAGCGGCCTCTACGAGGTGACGCGTCTTAGGCCGGACGCTCCGACCGGCGAAGTCTCGTACCGCATCAAATCGTCCGGCTTCGGTGAGCGCGCCGTGCGTGAAAGCGAGATCGCGACTCAGGCGTCACGCATATGACCAATGGGGATGCCTTCTTTCAGGGATCGCAGATTTACGAACCGGTCGCGCTGCTTCGACGGAGCGCTGAGATCCTGTACGTCGCCCGCGTGGGCATGAAGGCTTCACGGCAGTTTATGATCCTGATGCCTACGGGCGAGCCTGCTTGGCCGCATGAGCCGCTCGGAAGCCTCTCAGATATCGCCTGGGCGCTTCGAGCCCATGAATGGCACGACGTGGCGCCTGAACCCGTTGGACAGAACGAGCGCTTTGCCAAGACGCTGGCCCGTCTGCTGATCGAACGTGCTTAGGTGATCGGCTCACCGGCAGATGTGCAGGTAACGGACACGGAGGAACCAGACGATGACTGATCAACCGACCAATCTCGATGCTCACCGCGGCATGGCAGCACAAAAGGCAACCGATCTTCGACGCCTCCGGTCAGAAGTCGAAGCCGACCAGGAAGCGCTGCGCACGAGACAAGCCACCCTCGAAGATTTGCTGGCAGCCGCACCCGCCACCGACTGGCCGGAGGCGATTGAGAAGGCGCGCTATCTGCTGGGCCTCTTCGCGCAGAGCTTGGATGCAAGCGATCTACGCCGCCGCAAGCTGATCGACCACGTGCTGGCCGACTTCGACCACTTGCTCGACAAGCAAAATCAGTAGCGCTTTCTGAAGAGCTGATCATGCTTCCCTGGGTCGTTCTCGACACGGCAAAAATCCCTGGTGATGGGAGCGAGCTGCGCCTCAAGAAGCGTGGGGCTGAGTTCTCCATCATGTTGGGCAGCAACGAGTTGATGAACAGCCGCCTCAGTGGTTCCGAGGAGGCGCTCGCCAGACTGTCATGCCTGAGACTTCGGGGCCGCGAGCGACCACGGATCCTTATCGGTGGGTTGGGAATGGGTTTTACGCTTCGCGCTGCGCTTGCTGAACTCGGGCCCGATGCTCAGGTCACTGTGGCCGAACTGGTACCTGCCGTCGTGGCATGGGCCCGCGGTCCCATGGCCGAAGTATTCGGCGATAGCCTGACAGACCCGCGTGTCAGCATCTTCGAAGGGGATGTCGGTGGCCTGATCAGGTCCAGCCGGTCCGCTTATGATGGGATCCTGTTGGATGTCGACAACGGGCCCGAAGGGCTGACACGCAAGGCCAATGACAGCCTTTACGACATGCCGGGGCTCAGTTCCGCCCGGACAGCACTAGCTCGTGGTGGCGTCCTGGCCGTGTGGTCATCGGCGCCGAATAGAGCCTTCACCCAGCGCCTGCGGAAGGCGGGATTTGGTGTGGAGGAGGTCAACGCTCGCGCCCACGGAACACGTAGGGGGGCAAGACACACGATCTGGATTGCGACCAAACAAGGGGGGTCACCTGCGTCCCAGGCGCAAAGCTAAAGAGACAATGTCACGTGTGCTTCGCTACTTGGCCCGTGTTCGCTTGCGCACTCTGCGGGACGCCCTGCGAAGCCAACATGCTGAGAATATTTCGCAGCCATAGTGAGCATATAGCCCATGCCGGCGAGGATGTTACCACCCCGAGGTCGCGCAGGCCCTCCCGGGAAGCGCGATTCTACTGCGCCTCTCCGGGAGAAAATCTGGACCGCCACGATGTCGACCTTGGTTCAGGCTGCGCACATAGGGGAGTCATCGGAAATGTCTAATCCTATTCTTAAGCCGCTTCATCCTCGTCGTCTTGACCGTCCGTCCCGGCTTCGGATGAGCCATCCTTCAACGCATGCGGCGACTTGGCCAAGCTCTGGCCGATGAGCGTCTGCGCCTCAGTTAGTGAAATGCCATGAACAACGGAGATTTCGCGAGCGAGTGTCTCAAGAGCTGACTCATAGAGCTGACGCTCGCTGTACGAAGGCTCCGTCTGCTCGGGGGAGCGGTAGAGGTCGCGCAAGACTTCTGCCAGCATCATCAGATCACCCGAATTAATCTTTGCCTCGTACTCCTGGCCTCTCCGGGCCCACATGCCACGCTTGGCCCGGGCACGTCCGGTAAGGACCTCGAGCACCTTCTCGATGACAGCCGGTTCCACGATCTTGCGCAGGCCGCTGCTCGCAGCCTTGGCAATGGGAACGCGCACTGTCATCTTGTCCTTCTCGAAGAAGATGACGAATACCTGAAGCTTGAAGCCGGCAACCTCCTGCTCCTCGATAGCCGTAATCCGGCCCACACCATGAGATGCGTACACGACTGTCTCGCCAGCCTTGAATGCGAGATCGGCCCTTTTTATTGTCGCCATAAGGGATTGCTTCCTTTGTCACTAACGTTGGTTAGCCAGGGCATTTCACTCGCACGAGGCATTACGCCCTCGGGAGCAAAACGGGGATTAAACGAAATTTGTAAGGCTTCGCTGCTTCAGCCGATCAACAACAGATTACGAGACCCAAGCTCGACAAGCTTTTGCTGCATAAACCGTTCGGGCACTGGCGGGGATGTCAGCTCGACGCAGGACAGGTAGTTGCCCTTGTCTGCGTTGTTCAAAGTGACGAACTTAAACGCTTGACTGGCCGATGCGCCATCTGGACGGTGATCTTGCGCCTATCGTAATGCCTCAGGGACCAGGCCGGTTACCGTCACACCAGCTTCGCTCCGCGCATCGATCTCTCCCTTGATCTATTGAATGAGAGATCGAAAGAGGCCATAGCCGATCGTTCCTTCTGGGATTGCCACAAGGTCGCGTCGGTCACCAACATCGGCATGCGGTTCCGCCGGACAGATCGACGAACAGACCGCCTTCCTGCCGAACTCCTTCTATTTGGCGTTCAGAGACACCTCGTTCAGCGGCGCCCGCCTAGTTCTCCTGGAACTCGTTTATGGCCAATCTGGTGTGAGGTGGGTGCGATGACAGAACCTTGGGTGTTCAGTCGATATCCCGGCTCAGCTCACTTGCGTGCCTTTCGGGCGGCATAGCGGGCATCCCGGGCTGCCTTTTGCTCTGCTTCCAGAGCAACCTGGCGCTCGGCTCGCTCCGCTCTCTCGACAGCCTCGTTTGCCTCCTGAGCACGGCGCTGCTCATGTTCGGCCGCTTGGCTTGCCTCCCGCTCTGCGGCCACGCGGGCCTGCTCGGCGACCTTGGCGGCCTCGCGTTCGGCCAGCCGCGCCTCACGGGCGGCGCTGATAGCCTGGCGAGCTGCTCTGCGCTCGGCCACAGCCGGATCGTCGGCACCCGGCTTTGCTCGGACACGCTCCAGCATGGCCTTGCGGGCGTTCTGGGCCGTGCTCAGCCGGTCGCCGAAGCCCTTATCCCGGAAGCCGCTCATGCTCTGATCTCGCTCTCTCGGACGGCCCGCTCCGTCATGCCCGACTTGATCCGGTACGAGACTTCACCGGTCTCATCGGCCGGCATGAGCCGTACGACCTCGTAGATGCCGCTGCCGCCAGCACGGCTGTCGGAAATCGGCGCACGCACGAGGTGCACCATCTGTCGGATCTTGTATTTGTGGGTCATGTTGGTTCTCCAGTGTGTGACTGCGCAGGGGCAGCACCACGAGTGCAAACAAAAAGCCGCTCCCATGGGAGCGGCCTTGATGGCTCAGTGCAGGTAAGCCTGCACCGAAGAGGCGGGCCTCATGCGGCTTCGATGTTATTGACGGCGATCTTGCCGGAGCGGCGGTCTTCGGCCGTGTCGAACGAGACCTTCTGGCCTTCGACGAGGTTGCGCATGCCGGCGCGCTCAAGGGCGGTGGCGTGGACGAACACGTCCTTGTCGCCGTTGTCCGGCTGGATGAAGCCGAAGCCCTTCATGTCATTGTAGAATTTCACAGTACCCATGATCATAGGGATAACCTTTCGCAGTTGTTGCAGATGCACGTGAGCCGAGGCGCGCGAAAGCGCGACTTCAACCCGGTTCGTCGATGTTTTGGAGAGAGTCTGAACGTGCGCCTGGCAGAGCCAACAGCGGAACGGCCCGATTGTCCGGCCAAAGTCGATAATAGAGATATAGAGATTTGTCGGATTTTTACAAGAGCACCGGCCGGGATTGCTCGAAGAACAGGGGGCAGAAGGATTTGCTTCCCTGTTTTGCTTTCCCATAACGCCAATGAGATTTCCGACGGCGGGCCCAAAATCTTCCGATCTCACCGGGAATGACTATGATCGCCGGGAGGGATTGGTCTGCGCCAGGCATCAGCTAGGGCAAGGCCAGCTCCGCTCCCGGGCAGCAAAGAGCGGCTCACGCTAGACGGGTGATCGCGTCATCTTCTTGATCGGAACGCGGGGCCTGCCGGCTTTCTCCGCGATGGCGTTGTCCTGCTCCTCAATGGCCTTCCGAGCGGGTTCATCGCCGTCGAGCCCACCTAGAATTGAGCGCGGGACGCGTCGGTTCGAGCTACGGGAGCCATCCTCATAGAGAACGTCGAAGAGGGCATAGCCGCTCTCGACGGGCTTTGACTTGTTGCGGGCCAATGTTCGTGTTCCTTTGCAGAGCTGGACGCACCGAGATGCCTCATGGGCCAAAACGCAGAGGCCGCTCCAAGTCGGAGCGGCCTCTCTTGCGAAGTTAATGACCAGAGAGCTTGATCAGGCCGTCTTTAGGTTCGATGCCGATTCCTTGCCGGTGCGGCGGTCGGATTCGACGTCATAGGAGACCTTCTGACCCTCAGCCAGACCACGCAGGCCAGCGCGCTCAAGTGCGGACGCATGAACGAAGACGTCCTTGCCGCCAGCATCCGGCTGGATGAAGCCATAGCCCTTTGTTTCATTGTACCACTTCACTGTGCCGGTTGCCATGACGAGTTCCTTTCCCTGTTCATGATCAGGTGAGGCCAAGATGCGTCAGCGCCCTGGCTTAATAAGTATCGATGCTTGGGGAGGTCGTCCGTGCGGATGCTCGGTCAGCGCAGCAGCTCAGTCGTCGGCCAATTTCGATGCCGGAACGATAGGGTGGCATGATGGCCGTTACAAGGCTCTGCTTCAGGGACTGATAGGCACGAGGACGGGATCGGATGAGAATGCGTCATCCTCCTACGCGAACCCGGATCCTGTCGTCCCCAGGCTCTACAGGGCCGAGCCCTGAGCTACTCGCAAAGGGCCGTGGCCATGGTTTGGGGGAGATCTGCCCCCGGCCGGCTCCGTCCAAGGCCCGTTACAGAGCTGTTCCGCTCTTGCACCGAACGCCGATCAATGCTTCCGCGCCTGCACCAAGTAAGCCGGGATAGTGGTCTCTCCGAGAGCCTTGCAGGCTTCCAGTCGATGCAGCCCCTCGACCAGGACAAACCGTTGGCCGTCAGGCCGCACGAGAATCGGCACTTCCTGTCCCTTTTCCATCATGCTCTCTGCGACGGCTTCGACTTTCTTGGGATCAAGCGTCTGGCGCCGCTGCACCGGCACATAGATGTCGGGGATCGCAAGTGTCTGCCTCTTCATCATCTCGGCCGCTCCAGCCCTGTCATGATCCCTCGAAGCTTATCCGGCACAAGGGGACTTGCCTAGGAACACGCCCGATCACGATGCGTTCGCGATCGGTGCCAGCTTGGCAACAAGCAGGGATGGCAGCGCTGGACGTGCTCAATCGGAGATACATCCCTGAGCAAACGCACAGCGTCGATTAGGCTTCTTCTCCTGTTTTTAATCTCTGTATGGGCGCAGACCACTCCTCTACAACCATGAGCGTCATTTCAGGTGCTGGGCGAGGTGCTTGTTCATCTCGAACATGCTGACCTTGTTCTTGCCACCGAACACCGCCTGAAGCTTCTCATCGGCCATAATCTCGCGCTTGTTCTGCGGGTTCTGGAGTTTGTGCTTCTTGATGTACTCCCACACCTTGCTCACCACCTCCGGGCGGGGCAAGGGAGCCGCGCCCACAATGGCCGCTAGTTCCGGCGAGGGCTGGAGCGGCTTCATCAGCGCTGCATTCGGCTTCCGAGCTTCTTTGGACTCCGACATTGTGAAACTCCGTTGTTGCGCCCGCTTGGCGTCTGCAAGGGTAGTCGGCACGTCGATGATCTTGGGCCTTAGCCCTAGACCGGCGCCGGGCGCCGGGCCTTGCTGGTTTTCCTCTGGCCCGCAAGTTCCTTGAGAAAGGCATTGGTCCACCAGGCGATGTCGTAGCGCCGGAGCAGATCCATCATCCGCTGCCAGCGGGCGATCCGCTCCGCCTGGTCCATGTGGAGGGCCGCGTTGATGGCCTCAGCGACCTCGAACTTATCGTTGGGGTTGACGATGAGCGCGCCACCGAGCTGCTCGGCCGCCCCAGCGAACTTGGACAGCACCAGCACGCCGGGATCCTCCGGATCCTGAGCGGCTACGTATTCCTTGGCCACAAGGTTCATGCCGTCGCGCATCGGCGTGACGAGGCCGACCCGTGCGATGCGATACAGACCCGCTAGGACGCTGCGGGGGTAGGCGCTCGTCACGTAGTGGATCGGCACCCAGCCGGGTTCGCCGTGCGCCCCGTTGATCCGACCGAGGGTTTCGCTCACGGTCCGGCTGAGCGCGGCATACTCGGGCACCTCGCTGCGGCTTGTCGGAGCGATCTGGAGATAAGTCACGCGGCCACGCTGATCGGGGTTGCTGATGAGAAAGCGCTCGAAGGCTTCCATTCGCTCCGGGATGCCCTTGGAATAATCGAGGCGGTCGACCCCGATGATGAGGCTGCGTGAGCCCAGGCTGGCGACGGTCTGCTTGAGCAGGCGATGGGTGGCGGGGCGGGGGGCCGCCTGCTCGAAGCCGCTCATGTCAATGGCAATGGGAAAGCCCTTCACCCGGGCCTGGCGGCCATCAAGGGCGATCACATCAGCCGTGCGTTGGGCGGCATCGAACTCCTGGAGGATGCCGCGCCGGAGGTTGTCCGCATCCCGTGCGGTCTGCACACCGACGAGATCGTAGTCTGTGATCGCACGCAGCAAGTCTTGGCTCCCGGGCAAGGTGCCGACAACCTCCGGAGCGGGCCAGGGGATGTGGCGGAAGTAGCCGATCCGGTTAGCCAGGCCCAGCGCCCGCAACTCGGCGGCCAGTGGGATCAGATGGTAGTCGTGCACCCAGATGAGATCGTCCGGCCTGATCAGCCGCGCCAGCGCCCCGGCGAAGGTCCGGTTGACCCGCAGGTAACCGGCGTAGTCCGCGCGGGAGAATTCCGACAGACCAATGCGGTAATGCATCACGGGCCAGAGCGCCCGGTTGGCAAACCCGCTGTAATATTCCCGGCGGTCCGTGGCGGTCAGATCCATCAGGGCATAGCGCACATGGCCCTTGTCGATCATCCTGGGCTCGGCCGATGGATGGGCTGAGACTTTACCGCTCCAGCCGAACCATAAACCGTCCTGGCCTTGGAAGGCTTCGCGCAGGGCAACCGCCAGACCGCCGGCGGAACCCTTACCGGTGGGATCGGGGATCGAGACCCGATTGGAAACAACGACAAGGCGGGCCACAAAGCTCTCCGGACTGTTCCGAGACGGGCGCCGCGAAGGTATTCGATCCAAGCTGGTCTTGTCATTCATTTCCGATTCGGGTGTTTCGGAGGGTGCAATCCGGTCGGCCGATCCAGCAGCTTGCGAGATTTTTCGATCACCCGCTTCGTCTCCTCGATCGTCTGCCTGGCCAGCCTGAGAGAGAGAGCTGCACAGAGCGCTTGTGAACGCTATGGCTGCTGGGCTGCGGCTCTCGACCCGTCTTTGGCTTACTCATCCTGATGTTCGAGCCAGTTGGCCGTGAGCGAAAGCATCGCCTGGAATTAGTACTGCCCGCTCTCGTCCCTGACCTTGACGGTAAAAATCCCGCCGGTCGCCATCGGGCAGTTCGTCCCGGGCGATGTCCGGAAGCGGCGTCGCGCATCGCCTTACGGCCCCGGCACAGGTTTCCCACCTTGTCGCGGGTGAAACGTTCGCCGTCGTGAATATCGAAATAGAAGCGGTCCATTGGACGCTCCCCTCTGCTACAGGCGGGAGCGCACGCATCTCTCGGCCGCCGGTGCCTGAAACAACTCGTCCCGGCGATGTGGGACAACACCGGGATGATGGTTCCGTTCGGACGCGCCCTCAGATACCTGAGATATGCATTCCACGACATACCGCTCGGCCGTGTCCGTCATCCTCTTGCTTCCGGCGCGCTGTCACCCATAACGCTACAATCAGCCTCACCGAAAGCAGGATCATGGCTCCGACTCGCGATGCCTGCCCTCGAACACCGCTCCATCCCGGTAGGATGCTGCGGGATCATGTTCTGCCCGGCCTCGACCTTTCCGTGAGCCAGGCCGCCCGCGAGCTGCGCGTCGCCCGCCAGACCCTCCACCGCGTTCTTGCCGGGACGGCGGCGGTCAGCCCAGAGATGGCCGCTCGCCTGGCTCGCCTGTCAGGAACCGCTCCCCAGTTCTGGCTCGATCTCCAGCAGCGCTATGACCTCTGGCATGCCGAGCAGGCGCTTGCCGGGGTCTTGACGCTGATCCCAACCCACTCCCTGCCACCGGCTATTCAGGCCGAGATCGGACTTCCGTATGACCGCTCCATCCAAGTCCCCCCCCAAAGCGCAGATCGGGGTCGAGGGGCTCGATGACATTCTCGCAGGGGGCCTCGCTCCGGGCCACGTTTATCTCCTGGAGGGCAACCCCGGCACCGGCAAGACCACCATCGCGCTCCAGTTCCTGCTGGCAGGCGCCAAGGCGGGCGAGACGGGCCTCTACATCACCATGTCCGAGACCGAGCAGGAATTGCGCGAGGGCGCAGCGTCCCACGGCTGGTCCTTGGATGATGCCATCCATGTGTTCGAGCTTGTGCCGCCCGAGAGCCTGCTCGATGACGAGCACCAGCAGAGCCTGCTCTACTCCTCCGATCTGGAGCTCGGCGAAACCACCAAGGCCGTGTTCGAGGCCATCGAGAGGGCCAAGCCGGTACGGATTGTGCTCGACAGCCTATCGGAGATCCGGCTCCTGGCGCAAAGCTCCCTGCGCTATCGCCGCCAGATCCTCGCGATGAAGCACTACTTCGCCAAGCAGGGCGCGACCGTCCTGATGCTGGATGACCTGACCACCGACACGAACGACAAGACCGTTCACAGTCTCGCCCATGGGGTCATCCGCTTGGAGGAGATGACCCCGACTTACGGGGCCGAACGCCGCCGTCTGCGGGTGATCAAATATCGCGGCCAGAGCTTCCGGGGCGGCTTTCACGACTTCACGATTGTCGAGGGCGGCGTCCAGGTCTTTCCGCGTCTGATCTCCAGCGAGCACAAGACCGGCTTTGCCCGTAACGTGCTCACCAGCGGCATCGGTGAACTCGATGCTCTGCTCGGGGGAGGTGTTGAGCAAGGATCCAGCACCCTGGTGATGGGTCCGGCCGGCACCGGCAAATCGCTTCTCGCGCTGCAATTTGCCGTCTCGGCTGTCCAGCGGGGCGAGAAGGCCGCATTGTTCGTCTTCGACGAGGAGCTCAGCCTCCTGCTCGACCGCACCAGACTGATGGGCATCGACCTGGCGGCGATGTGCGCTGCCGGCAACCTGTTCATAGAGCAGGTCGACGCCGCCGAACTCTCACCGGGCGAGTTCACGCACCAGGTGCGCACCAAGATCGATCATCATGGCGTCAAGACCATCGTGATCGACAGTCTCAACGGCTATCAGGCCGCCATGCCGGAAGAGCAGTTCCTGGTGCTGCACATCCATGAACTGCTGCAATACCTGAACCGGCAGGGCGCCTCGACCTTCCTGCTCGTGGCCCAGCACGGGCTCGTGGGCGACATGCAGGCTCCCGTCGACGTCACCTATCTGGCCGATACGGTGATCCTGCTGCGCTACTTCGAGGCCTTCGGCCAGGTGCGGCGGGCTCTGTCCGTCATCAAGAAGCGGTTCGGCTCGCACGAGAACACCATCCGCGAGATCCGGCTCGACGGCAGCGGGATTGCCATCGGCGAGCCGCTCAAGGGCTTCCAGGGCGTGCTGCGCGGTGTGCCGGTGATGGCAGAGGGGGACCGCGCCTCTCTGCTGGAAGACCGTTGAGCATGGATGCCTTGTCTCAGCCCCACTTGATGCGGGTGCTGATCCTGGCGCCGCACGGGCGGGATGCTGCGGTCGCCGCCGACATTCTGCACGGGGTCGGGATCGCAACTGAGGTCTGCCCGAACCTGCCGGCCCTGGTCCGGGAGCTTGAACGAGGGGCTGGCTTTGCGCTTGTCACCGACGAGGCTTTCCGCACCGCCGACCTGACGGATCTGTCTCGCTGGCTGGCGGACCAGCCAACCTGGTCCGACTTCGCATTCGTGCTGCTGACCCATCGCGGGGGTGGGGTCGAACGCAATCCTGCCCTGGCCCGTCTCACCGAGATCCTCGGCAACGTGATCTTCCTGGAGCGTCCCTTCCATGCCGGAACCCTGGTCAGCGTGGCTCGGAGCGCCCTGCGTGGGCGGGAGCGGCAATACGAGGCTCGGGCCCGCCTGGCCGAAATGCATACGGCGGAGAAGCGCCTGACGGCCGCGCTTGACCAGGCCAGGCGCGCCGCCGAGCACCAGCAGTTGCTCATCGGCGAACTGAATCACCGTGTGAAGAACACCCTGGCCACGGTGCAGTCGATCGTCATGCAAACCTTGCGCACGAATGTCACGCCGGAGGATGCGAGAGAGGCGGTTCAGATGCGGCTGCTCGCCCTGTCACGGGCGCACGATGTGCTCACCCGCGAGAGTTGGGAGGGAGCCGACCTGATCGAAGTCGTCACGCGAGCGCTCGAGCCGTACCAGACCTCGAATGAGAACCGGCTGCACATTGCCGGGCCACATGTCCGGCTCACCCCTCGGATGTCGTTGGCCCTCGCCATGGCTTTGCATGAATTGGCCACCAATGCAGTCAAGTATGGGGCTCTGTCCAACAAGGTCGGTACCGTTGAGGTCTCGTGGACGGTGCAGAACGGAGCAGCACCACCCAGGCTGAGCCTGCGCTGGACGGAAAGTGGCGGTCCGCCTGTGAAGGCGCCGTCTCGCCGCGGCTTCGGCTCGCGTCTGATTGAGCGCAGCCTGGCAAACGATCTCGATGGTCAGGTCGAGATCGCCTTTGTGCCGACGGGAGTTGTTTGCACGGTCGATGCTCCTGTGGCATAGGGCGCAACCCCGGTTCCATGAAGCGTGTTCTCGGAAAGTCGCGCTGTATGCGTCCAGAATATCGCCTTTTGGCCGAGGCGACCTTACGGTAACTGCCGGGTTGGCAGCGTGAGCGGACGTTCAACCGAGCCCAATGTCCGATACCTATTTGGTCGAGGCCATCGGCCCCGGCTAACCGCGCCTTCCGAGCGTCTCCTCGACGATGCGCGGGTTGCGCATGTAGCGGTAGGCGGACGAGACCACCAGCGTCGCGGTGGGATAGATTGGCGCCGACAAGGATTACCACGCCGCCTAGCCAGCGCAATAGCTCAACCCCGAGCAGCGGCTCGTCCATATGCCACCGGTCGTGTACCGGGCACAGCGCTTTCATGGGCGCTCCGACACAAAGCCTTGAGCTCAGGCCGCCAGGTAAGGGTCGTGCTGCTCGAACTGCGGGATTGGCATCGCCGGCGCAGCGGGATCCGGGCTCCATTCGATGTTCAGCAGGCGCAAGGCCGCTTTCACCTCCGGCAGGCGCGGCGGCTCGCCTTCGGGCATGCCATCGGCGAGCGCCAGGTCGAGAAGGTACTCGTCCCAGGCCCAGCGCCACAGGATCTCACGCTTGCAATCAAGAGTGAGACGGGGATGACGCACCACATGGTCGGGTGACGCGAACACGGACGCGGGGGCCACCAGGGCGCGATCCAAATTGGGCACGTCCCAAATTTCGCGTCGACGAGCGTTGGCATGGAGCCAAGGCAGCGTGACAACGGCGCTTGGGGCGGGAGGGACAGAGGGCTCGGTTCTCATCCCACGCCCCGTTAACTGTGGCGGTAGTCCAGCGCCCTGAGGGCATCGAGAATGTCGTCGATCACGACAACGGCGCCCGACCCGGGGATCTGCCGCCATCCAGGTCGGCCTTCGACCGAACAGGCATCCGACGCCCATTGGGCCAGCAAGGCCGGCTTCTCGCCTCTCGACAGGAGGGCATGCCCGAGCACCTGGTGCGGATGCGTGAAAGGGTGACTGGATCTGCGACGGGGAAACGTAAGCTCGCTCGCGATGTCGTCTCTGAAGGTTTGTTGCATGGATCCCTCCTGAGTTCTGCAAACGGTCCAGCCTCGGGCAGGAGGCGCCCGAGGCTATGTGCGGCCGGCCCACTTACGCGGCCTTGGTCTTCTGCGGTTCGTGCTCGATTTGCTTCGCGTTGTCCTGCGCCATCTCAGGCTGAGTGTTTGTGGCAATCTCGATCCGGCGGGGCTTCAAGGCCTCGGGCACCTCGCGCACCAGGTCGACCGTGAGCAGCCCGTTCTCCAGGCTCGCACCCTTCACCTTCACGTGGTCGGCGAGGTTGAAGGTCTGCTTGAAAGCGCGGGTGGCGATGCCGCGATGCAGGTACTGCTTGTCCTCCTCGGAACCCTTGTGCCCCGTCACCAGCAGGGCGGAGCCGTGCTGGGTGAGCTCGATCTCGTCCGAAGAGAAACCAGCCACCGCCATGGTGATCCGGTACTGGTCGTCACCAGCCTTCTCGATGTTGTAAGGCGGCCAGTTGGTCATCGGCTCGACCCCGGGCGGTCTGATCGAGCATGTCAAACAGCCGGTCGAAGCCGACCGTGGAGCGGTACAGAGGGGAGAAGTCGAAAGTTCTCATAGCCACATCCTCTTTGGAGCAACATGGATCCGAGAGCGCCGGACACCGCCGGCGCCCGTGTGCCAAGCTCATCTGAGCCTTGGCGCCCATCAAGTTAGGAATGAGATTTTGGGTCGTCAAGACCTTCGGACCTGCCAACACAACGCGAAAAGCCGTCTTAAAACTTGAGCTCACCCAGACATGCTGCACGGCTCAATCGGTATCTTGCTGGGGCTGGAGCGTCCCAGGTCGGGCGGACCTTTTGGGAGTATTTGGTCAGTGCGCGCATATATCTGGGAAGCGCACTCGAGGAGCATCTGGCGGCGGTCAGGCGCACCGATGCAGCCGCGCGGACAGGAGCCGCCGCATCCTGTCGGTCCTGTCGGGGCTGTTGATCCAGTCCTTCACCTCGAAGTCGCCGATCCGCAGCGTCGGCGCGAAGCCGTAGTCCGGCGCGAGGATGTCCGTCAGGGCGTCCCGGAACGCCCGTTGGCGGTGGCGGCCTCCCTCGCCGGGAAACAACGGCGGCATCGGCCGGCTGAATCCGCCGCCTTCGAGTTTGGCCTTGGCGTCCGACCGCGCGATCCAGAGGTTGGCGTCGAAGGCGAGCGGCACGTCGTCCTTGTAGCGCCGCAGCGTTGCCGCCCGGTGGGCGTTGAAGTGCTGCTTCTCGTCGACCTCGAGGATGCGCGGCGGCGAGCCTGGCACGACCAGGACGGCATCGACCGTCCTGC
Source organism: Microvirga lupini (assembly GCF_014191055.1). Classification (GTDB taxonomy): domain Bacteria; phylum Pseudomonadota; class Alphaproteobacteria; order Rhizobiales; family Beijerinckiaceae; genus Microvirga; species Microvirga lupini_A. The sequence goes on along the minus strand of NZ_JACHWB010000003.1, from coordinate 237,402 downwards.
GCTCGACCTTGCGCATTTCGTCGGGAAGCTCGAGCCCCGTCAGCTCCGAATAGATCGAGTGGACGAGGGGCCAGCGGTCGCCGCACTCGGCCCGACCAGGCCGCACGAGCCAGTCCGGCGTCGATGCCGTGGCGGCTCCGAGGATGTCGGCGACCAGCCCGACGACGGCGTATTCAATCTCCTTAGGCATGCGAACCCGTGGCGGCCCGGCCGTCCTCCGGTTGATCCGACTTCTCGCCTTCGGCGACGATTTGGAGGGCCTCGTCCGGCAGCGGCCGCTGCAACTTGAGCGCCTCCTCGGCCGGCGCGGTGAGCCAAATCTCGTACTCCTCCGGGGTCGTGAGGATCACCGGCATGGCCTTGGGATGGATCGGCCCGACGACGCCGTTCGGCTCGGACGTGAGGAACGAATAGAGCAAGTGCTCGCCCTCGACCGGCTCGGCCTTGGTGCCGCGCACGCCCGTCCACGGCCGCCAGATCCCGGCGAAAGCGGCCAACGGCCGGTCCTTGTTCAGGGCGAACCACACGGGTGTCTTGCGCGGCTTGGTGTCCCGGTATTCGCTGAAACTGGACATCGGAATCAGTGCCCGATACTGCGGCTTCAGCCAAGCGCGCCAGAAGGGCGACGACACGTTGCGCACGTTGGTGACCGGCTGGGTGCCGACCTTGGGCGGCGGCGGGAAGCCCCAGCGCATCCGGATGAGCTCGCGCTCGCCGTCGACCGTGCGCACCACCGGCGCCATCTGGTCCGGGAAGATCGCGGGCAGGGGCGGCACGTTGCCGGCGCTGTCGCGGGCGATCTCGAAGGCCCGGCGCATGGCCTCCTGGGTGGTGTAACTCGAGTAGAGATTGCACACGGGCCTGACCTCCTTATCGGCGTATCCGCTTTATAGCTCCGGTTACGCAGAAGGCCATGTCCCGTCTCTGAGGCGGGTCAGCCGGGATCCATCCAGGGCGATGGAGCCCTTAATGCTGGTTTCCCAGCTGCGGGTTAGTCAATGGCAGGGTGAGAACGTCACAGTCAGATGATTTGGGGGCCTTGGTAGCGAGCGAAGGTTGTGGAGCCTGATGGCCCGTCCGGACGATGCAAGCAGGCGCAGGAACTTCTTGGAGGCGACTATTTCTTACTGTCACGCTGAAACCAGCCACCCGATCGGCGGTTCATCCCCTTAACGTATGTTAGCCCAAGGTGGCCGAGCCACCGCGACGGGCACGCCAGACTAGTACCCAAGGAGAGTGCCGATGTCCCACGACGCTTCAGGCAGCGTGCGCCTGCCCCATGTCAACGATCTTCACCCAGATGTCGCCACCTTCGTGATCGCTCGTGCCTTTGCTGAGACTTACCGGGATGTGCTTGAGGCCCCAATCCCGGACCCGCTCGTTGCCATCCTGCGGCAGATGGAAATCAGGAAAGCCGACCATGACCGCCATGCAGCCTGAACTGCATCTGGCGCTGATCGTCGAGGACGATCCCGACGTTCGGGCGCTTGCCGCCGTCCTCCTGGAGGAGACGCCTCTCGACGTGGTGGAGGTCGAGAGTGCGGAGGCCGCCCTGGACTGCCTCCAGGAGCGTGGGGGCGAGGTGGCGATGATGTTCGCCGATGTTCGCCTGCCGGGCGAGATGGACGGGGTCCAGCTCGCCAAGGCAGCCTGCAAGCTCTGGCCGACGGTCAGGATCGTGCTCACCTCCGGCGATCCCGGCGCAGTGTCCGAGGAACTGCCGGATTGCGTCACCTTCATGCCGAAGCCCTGGCGCGGTCTTGATGTGCTGGTCCAGGCCGAGAAGGCGATCCACGACCCGCAGCCGCCGGTGACGTGACATGGGACAGGATGCAAGCAGCGAGCCACCTGTCGTCCTTCTGGTCGAAGACGAACCGTTGGTTCGCATGACCGCCGCCGACGAGTTGGAAGAAGCAGGTTTCCAGGTTCTGGAGGCGGCGAACGCCGATGTTGCCCTGGCGGTGCTGGAGGCGCGCTCAGACGAAGTTCAGGTGCTGTTCACCGATGTCGACATGCCAGGGTCGATGGACGGCATGGCCCTCGCCGAGCAGGTCTACCGGCGCTGGCCTCACGTGCTGCTGCTGATCTCTTCTGGCTACGCCCGACCGCATCCTGACGAGATCCCGGACCACGGGCAGTTCATCCCGAAGCCCTATGGGGCGGCCACCCTCACCCGGCACATCCATGAGATGATGCACATGCCGCGCCCATGAACGGGCTGGAGACAGGCGCCGGATCAGGGGACATGGCCCTCCTGAAACCAGCGCCCGATCCCACGTCACTCAACCGCAGCAGTTGTCGACGTGAGACGAGTCCAGGGTGGTGTCTACTTGCGCCTGTCGTTGTCGTACACGTTGGTCCGGCCCGTGGTCGTCCCGGAGGTGGCCGAGGCCCCGGTCGTCCCTGCCGTGCTGGCCCGTGACCGCCCGCGCATGAAGTACCAGACGAGGCCGGCGATGAGCGCTAGGCCGATGATGATCCATAGCCAGGAGGCACCGCCGCCATCGGTTGTTGCGGGCGCGGCGGGCGAGCCGGACGTGGCCGGCGGGGTGGCCTGGGCGAGGGCCCCGGTCACTCCAGCCAGCGTCACGATCATTGAAGCGTAGAGCCTGTTGAGCATCATGTTCCTCTCTTGGCGACGGGGGCTACGGATCAACGTTGGCCCCACGCCCGCGTTCCTCTGACCGCAAGGGCTTGGACACTTCAGTCCTTGCGGTGATCGGGCCGCTCAGACCCAGCGGCCGGAGACCTCCTGCTCCGTCGGCAGGCGACCGTCGGGCGTAAACTGGTCGACCGCATCGGGCAGTTCCTCCGACAGTTCGGACAGAAGCTGCTGGCGCGGCAGCCCGGTCTGCTGCTCCAGTTCGTCGAGCGTATCCGGCCCAAGCGCCTGCGAGAGCTCGTCCGGTGCGAGCCGCCGGTTCTGGCCCGTGCCGACCCAAGAGTCGACATGGTCGCCATAGCCGCTCTGGCGGAACTGATCGAGCAGACCACCCAGACCACCCCCGCCGAGACCACCGCCTCCACCGAGCAATCCACCCAGCAGGCCACCCAGTCCGCCCGGAAGGGCACCACTAAGACCACCCGGCATTCCGCCGCCGAGACCTCCGCCCTGTCCACCGAGCATCCCCCCAAGGCCACCTTGGCCACCCAAGATGTCCCCGAGCCCCCCGCCTTGGGCACCACCTTGCGAGCCGGAACGATAGTGCTGGAAGGCCTTTGCCGCCAGCAGCATCATCAGTGCCTTGACGATCGGCGAAGTCGCTCCGCCGCGCCCCTGCATCGAGGCACCTCCGGCTCCCGTCATGTTGCCCAGGATTGAGTCCAGCAGTCCCATCGCAATCTCCTGTTTCGTAGCGTCTCACGGCACACCGTGATGCTCCGGGCCAACAGCCTGGAGCGAGGAAAGAAGCCCGGCTAGGGCCGGGCTCCCGCGGGATGTTAGCGATCTCGATCGCTCGGATTGCCGGTGGTGCCAGTGCGGGAGACAGTGTTGCCGCGTTCATCCTCCACATCGACCTCGGTCTTACGGACAGTGTCGGAGATCGTCTCGGTGCGCTGCTCGGCTTCCTTGCGCACCACTACTTCCTCGACCACGCGCGCTTCCTTCGAGACAACAGCCTCCTCGGCCCGCTCCTCGACCTCGATAGTGCGTTCCTGGAACGGATCGCCAGCAATCGCGCCAGCCTGCGTCGTGCCGGACACCGGGCGGCGCTCCACGGCAACGCGCTCCTCGCGCAGGGTGACCTGCTCCTGCACGGGACGCTCAATCACACGTGAATGCAGGCGCACGCGGCCGCGGTTCACCTCGCGCTTGCCGACATGCAACTCCTCCTCGGCAACGGGGATCACCTCGTCGGCACGACCGGCGGCGGCGGAAGCGCGACCCGTCAGGCCGGTCGCGGTGGTGGCGCTCCCAGCCGCGGCGCTGGCGCCCGTCCAACCCTCGGAGCGCCAGGTGTTCTCACGCTCATCGAAATTCACGGTACCCTCGTCATCGAGGATGTCGAGAATCCGATCCACTTCCGCATCGGAGGCACGGACCGTTACCAAGGCGCCGCCGCGGCGAATGCCCTCGGCGTAGGCATGAGCGTCGTTCTCGTCCACACCCGCATCGACCAGAGCGCCCGCGATGCCGCCTACGGCTGCGCCAGCCCCGGCACCCACCAGAGTGGACACCAGCCATCCGGCCGCGACCACCGGACCGAGCCCCGGAATGGCCAGCATGCCGAGACCGGCAAGAAGGCCTGCGCCGCCGCCCGCTAGCGTGCCGACCGTAGCACCCGTGCCGGCGCCGTCGCTGACGTCGTCATGATGGTTGGTGCCATCGAAGGTGCGGCTGGCATGAGACGAGTAGCGCTCGCCCTCGTTGCTCGCGACAAGGCTGATGTCACCGTGCGGGATCCCTGCGGATTCCAGGCGGCGAACAGCCTCGGAGGCATCCTCGTAATTGTCAAAGAACGCTGTGATCGTCTTGCTGGTCATGTCTGCTCCACTTTCTCGGAAAGGGTGCGGCTGTGCGCTGGCACCCTGATGTTGAATGGAATGGGTGATGGAGATCGGGCTACTGGGTCTGCACGGTGCCCTTGTAGTCGATCCCGACGCTGACGGACTTGCCATCGCGCTGGGCCTTGCCGCGCCAGATGCCCTGATCGTCCTTGCGCAGATCGGTGACGTTGCTGAAGCCCTGTGCCTCGAGGCGGGAGCGCGCCTGCGCTTCGGTGAAGCTGTTGGCGCCCGGCTCGACCGCGCCCGTCGTCTGCGGGCTGTCCGCCGGCTTGTGGGTGACGGCAGGATTCGACGAGCCGCTGTTGTTCGTCGGCTGGGTCCCTGAGGTCTGGGCCATCGCCGCCGTGGTCAAGGCCGACAGGACGGCCAGAGTTGTAAAGCCGAGGCGTATCAAGGTTCTTCTCCCTGTGGTGTAAACGCGTAGCTTCTCAATGTGCGACCACGGTGACGGTTCCGACGGCTAGGCTTGTGGGCAGGAGGCCATTCCTGCGGAGGAGGCGGCGCGGCTGGTTTCGAACGATGGCCCCGATCCCTCTTCGGAGCCGGGAACTCCCTTTCCCAGCGCCCGTTGGTTGTCGCTTACCTTGAGAGGATCGATGGCCGACCCCGTCCCGAACCCGAGCATGCGCCTGGATGATCAGGAGCAGGTGCCTGTCCTTGATGACGCGCTGAGGAGCAATCCTCGAACCGTGGCGGAGGAGATCATCCCGCTCGTCGAGGAGACAGCATCAGTCAGCAAGCGCGAGGTCGTGACCGGGCATGTGCGGGTACAGACGGTCACCGACGCCGTCGAGGAGTTGGCTCGCGCGTCCGTGCAGCGGGAGGACGTTGAGGTCACCCGCGTCCCCATCGACAAGGTGGTCGAGGCCGCGCCCGAGATCAGGACCGACGGCGACGTCACGATCGTGCCGGTGCTTGAGGAGGTGCTCGTGGTCACGAAGCAGCTCGTCCTCAAGGAGGAGCTGCATATCCGCCGCCGCATCGAAACCGAGACCGTCGAGGTGCCGGTCACCCTGCGCAAGCAGCGCGCCCTCGTGGAGCGGCTGGCTCCCGACGCCCCTGACCCAGAGAAGGAGATGCCCCAATGAGTTCCGGAATGACGACAGGCTCCGCAAGCCGGCGGCTGGTGACGGCCTTCTTCGACAGCCGCACCGATGCCGAGCAGGCGATCAGCCGTCTCCATGCTGCCGGCATTGCCCGCGAGGGCATCCGCCTCACCGCCAGCGACCAGGACGGCGGTACGTCGCGTGGCACGGACACGCAGTCCTTCCCCGAGGCCAGCGCCGGCCTGTGGGACTCCTTGCGCGATCTCTTCCTGCCGGACGAGGATCGCCACACCTATGCCGAGGGGCTGCGCCGCGGCGGGTACCTGGTGTCGGTGCACGCCAGCGAGGCCGACTACGAGCGGGTAATCGACATCCTGGATGACGAGGGCACCATTGACATCGACGAGCGCTCCAGCTCGTGGCGCTCCGAGGGCTGGACGGGCACCTCGGATGTCCTGTCCGGCAGCACGGCCAATCTGACCACGGGCGCTTCCGGAGTATCTGGCACCGCTACGAGCACCGGATCCGCATTGGGTGCGGCCTCGACGGACACGGCGTCCGCGCGCACCACGGGCGGCGACGAGGTGATCCCGGTCGCCGAGGAGGAACTGCACGTCGGCAAGCGCGACGTGAGCCACGGCCGGGTCCGCATCCGCTCCTACGTGGTCGAGCGCCCGGTCGAGGAGCAGGTGACCCTGCGCGAAGAGCGCGTAGCCGTGGAGCGTCGCCCTGTCTCGGGCACGACGCAGGCCGGCACGCTCGGCGGCGACGCGTTCCAGGAGCGCACCATCGAGGTGGAGGAGCGCGGCGAGGAGGCCGTGGTCTCCAAGGAGGCGCGCGTGACCGAGGAGGTCGTGGTGCGCAAGCAAGCCGAACAGCGCACCGAGACCATCTCCGACACGGTGCGTCGTACCGAGGTCGACGTCGAGGACGAACGGGGCACCCGCGTCAGCGGCACCGGTACGAACGACGTCAAGCCGTAGCCGTCGTCCCTGCATTCCGGCGCCTTGCTTCCGCGGACCCGTCCTCCTGGAGGCGAGGCGAACATTCTCCGGAGGTTCCTCGGGGGCGAAGGAAAGGTGGGTGACCCTCGCTGCCGGGACTGCTGGACGGCCGTTCAGCCAGTTCCTCGCGATGAGGCCGATGCAGGCACGATGTCGGCTTCGCGCACGACGCGCTGGATCAGCCCTGACGCCGCCTTGATCCGGTAAAGGGGTTCGTCGTCCGGTCCGGAGGGCAGAAGGCGCAGGATCTCGTAGATCCCGGTGTTGTCGAGAAGGCGCTCCCTTGGCCGCACGAGCTGGCCGATCCCGAATCTATGGGTCATGGCGTCCGTTCCTCATCCGTGGGCGCGGCTCTTCGGCGGTGGCCCGCCCGATCCCGAAACAACCGTCGCGCTCGGCCGGGCGTTCCAACGGAGGCCGCAGGGTTCCCGTACCTTGATCCGGCCGCCCGACGGATCCGTCGATCGCAGCCAGGCGCAGCAGGTTGACACGGGAAGGATGCCGCCCTCTATTTCACACGCATGGGGGCTGCGATCCCCTCACGAGGCGCCATGCCCAAGAATCGCGTCCAGCTCTCCTTCAGCAAGGACGCGTCGTCATGCCGTCAATCAATGCCATCTCCATCGACAAGCTCGCCCGCCTGATCGGCACGCCCAAGTGCCCGGTCCTCGTCGACGTCCAGACCGACGAGGACTTTGCCGCCGACCTGCGTCTGATCCCCGGTGCCGTCCGCCGTCCGTGGTTACGGGTTTCCGAGTGGGCCCATGAGTTCACGGGCCGCTCCGTCATCGCCATCTGCCAGAAGGGTCTGAAGATCAGCCAGGGCGTCGCCGCCTGGCTCCGGCACGAGGGCATTCCCGCGGATTCCCTCGACGGCGGTGCGCTGGCGTGGGCGCAGGCGGGTCTGCCGATGGTGCCGGAGGCCGTGCTGCCGCCCCGCGATGCCCAGGGCCGCACCGTGTGGGTGACCCGCGCCCGCCCCAAGGTCGACCGGATCGCCTGTCCCTGGCTCATCCGCCGCTTCGTCGACCCGCAGGCAGTGTTCCTGTTCGTGACCGCTTCGGAGGTTCCGGCCGTCGCGCAGCGCTTTGGGGCTGCCGCGTTCGACATCGAGGGCGAGGACGTGTTCTGGAGCCACCGCGGCGAGAGGTGCACCTTCGACGTCATGGTCGAGGAGTTCGGCCTCGCGACCGAGCCGCTCCTGCGCCTCGCCGCCATCGTGCGCGGCGCCGACACGGCGCGTCCCGATCTCGTCCCGGAAGCCGCCGGCCTGCTGGCCGCCTCGCTCGGCCTCTCGCGGATGTACGCCGATGACCTCGAGCAGCTCGAGGCCGGAATAGCCCTCTACGACGCCTTCTACCGCTGGTGCCGGGATGCCACCGACGAGACCCACAACTGGCCCGTCCGGAAGCCGGGAGCCTGACATGAACGATGCTTCCATCACCATGCCGCCCCAGCGGCAGCGCGAGGCGACCCCGCACGGCGTCCCGTTGCGGGAGGCCCTCGGGGTTTGGACGCGTGTGGCGATGCTCAGCTTCGGCGGGCCGGCCGGCCAGATCGCGGTCATGCACCGCATCCTGGTCGAGGAGAAGCACTGGGTGTCCGAGCACCGCTTCCTGCACGCGCTGAACTACTGCATGCTGCTGCCGGGGCCGGAGGCCCAGCAGCTCGCCACCTATGTCGGCTGGCTTATGCACCGGACGCGCGGCGGCCTCATCGCCGGCGGCCTGTTCATCCTGCCCGGCATCGTGGCGATCATGGCCCTGAGCTGGATCTATGCCCTGTTCGGCAAGGTCGGCATCGTCTCGGCCCTGTTCTTCGGGCTCAAGGCTGCGGTCCTCGCTATCGTCTTCGAGGCGCTGGTGCGGATCGGTAAACGGTCGCTGAAGAACCGCATCCTGCTCGGCCTCGCGGCGGCGGCGTTCGTGGCGATCTTCTTCCTCAGGGTGCCGTTCCCGGTCATCATCCTCGCCGCCGGCCTGATCGGCTATGTCGGCGGCCGGGCGGATCTGGCCCAGTTCCAGGTCGGGGGAGGGCATGGGGCCGCAGGTCAGGGCCTGACCGATGCCGAAAGCGTGCTCGGCGAGGGCGTGCCGGCGCATGCCCGCCCGAGCGTCAGGGGCGTCGTGCAGGCGGCCGCGGTCTGGCTGGCGCTGTGGCTCGGCCCGGTCATAGCGATCCTGCTCGCCCTCGGCCCGGGCGACGTCTTCGGCCAGATCGCGGTGTTCTTCTCCAAGATGGCGATGGTCACCTTCGGCGGTGCCTACGCGGTGCTGGCCTATGTCGCCCAACAGGCGGTGGAGCACTACGGCTGGCTCCGGCCCGGCGAGATGCTCGACGGCCTCGGCATGGCCGAAACCACGCCCGGTCCCCTGATCATGGTGTTGCAGTTCGTGGGCTTCATGGCGGCCTTCCGCGATCCCGGGACGTTGCCGCCGCTGGTGGCCGGCACGCTCGGCGGATTGCTGGCGACCTGGGTGACGTTCACGCCGTGCTTCCTCTGGATCTTCGTCGGAGCGCCGTTCATCGAGGTGCTGCGGGACAACAAGGCCCTGAGCGGCGCCCTGTCGGCGATCACGGCTGCCGTGGTCGGGGTGATCCTCAACTTGGCGATCTGGTTCGCCATCCATACGATCTTCGCGCAGGCGCATCCCGTCGCGTGGGGGCCGATCCGGTTCGATGCTCCCGTCTTCCAGAGCGTCAACGTCTGGGCGCTCCTGCTCTCGGTCGCGGCGGTGATCGCGATGTTCCGGTTCAAGGCCGGCATGGTGCCGACCCTCGCGGCCACCTCCGCCGCGGGAATCGCCCTGTACCTCGCGGGAGCGCTCTCATGAGCGGGCCGGCCGTCCTCGGGAAGGTATAACCGCGGCCAAGGAGTCGAAAGGAATCCTGCCGAGGCGCAGGAGAGTCGGGGGCGACACAGGGAGAGCACGATGCGGATCCTGACTACGGTTGCAGTTCTTGGATTGATTGTCGGCACGCCCGTCATGGCGGCCGAGGAATGGCAGCAGCAGATCGCCAGCGGCCTCGGCAAGCAGGGTACTGAGATGCCCGGCGGCGTCTACCGCGTGGGCCTGCCCCGGACCGACCTCGAGGTCACGCTCGATGGCGTGGCGATCAAGCCCGCCCTGGCCCTCGGCTCCTGGCTCGCGTTCAAGCCGATGGGCAACGAGGTGATGGTCATGGGCGACCTCGTCCTGACGCAGGAGGAGATCAATCCAGTCCTGACCCGCCTGGAGCAGGGCGGGGTGGAGATCACCGCCCTGCACAACCATCTCCTGCGCTCCTCGCCCGCCACGATGTACATGCATGTCCATGGGCAGGGTGAGCCGAGCAAGCTGGCCACGACCCTGCGGGAAGCCCTCAACGCCAGCAAGACGCCGTTCGGGGCCGAGACCGCCGGGATCTCGCCGCAAGCCGCGACACAGGCCTCGACGACCGCATCCACGGGACAGCCGCCCGACCTCGACACGGCCGCCATCGACCAGGCGCTCGGGCGCAAGGGCAAGGTGAACGGCGGCGTGTACCAGGTGAGCGTGCCCCGGGCGGAAGCGGTGAGGGACAGCGGCATGGAGGTGCCGGAGGCCATGGGCTCGGCCATCGCCATCAACTTCCAGCCGACCGGGCCCGGCAAGGCGGCGACCACGGGCGACTTCGTGCTCACGGCCGACGAGGTGAACCCGGTCATCAAGGCCTTGCAGGCGAATGGCATCGAGGTGACGGCCCTCCACAACCACATGCTCGCCGACGACCCACGCCTGTTCTTCATGCACTTCTGGGCCAACGATGATGTCCAGAAGCTGGCCAAGGGCCTGCGGGCCGCGCTCGACCAGGTGAAGGTGGCCAAGGGGTGAGCGACGTCGCGCCGACGACCGGGCTCCGGAATTCCGGGGATGCTGAGCCGGGAACGGGCGGAAGGACCGTTCCCGAAGCAGGCCCCCGAACCCTGCCCCGCAAGGGACTCCCGCCCGACATCAGGCGGGTTCTCGTGGCGCGGTCCTTGCGTGCCTTCGGCGACGGCTACGTGGCGATCCTGCTGCCGGTACACCTGTCCCGGCTGGGCTACGATGCCTTTGGCGTGGGTCTCGTGTCGACCGCGTCCCTGCTGGGTTCCGCCCTGCTGACTCTCGCCCTCGGAATGGTCGCGTACCGGATTCCGCGGCGTCGGGCACTGCTGGCCGCGGGCCTCCTGATGGCGGCGACCGGACTGGGGTTCTCTGGGATCGAGGCGTTCTGGCCGCTGCTCGTGATCGCCTTCGTCGGTACGCTCAATCCCTCCGGCGGCGACGTCAGCGTCTTCCTGCCCCTTGAGCACACCGTCCTGTCCCATGTCGTGGCGGACGAGGAGCGGACGGCGGTGTTCGCCCGCTACAGCTTCGTCGGCGCTTTCTTCGGCGCCCTCGGGGCACTCTCGGTGGGTGTGGTCGACTGGCTCGCCCCGGTCATCGCACCGGGGACGACGTCGGCTGTTCTCTTCGGTCTCTACGGCCTGCTGGGGCTGCTCACGTTCGTGCTCTATCGCCACCTCTCACCCCAGGTCGAGGCCGGCACCGACAACCCACCCGCACCGCTCGGCCCCTCCCGCGGGATCGTCTACCGGCTGGCGGCCCTGTTCTCGGTCGATGCCTTCGGTGGAGGGCTCGTCATCAATGCGTTGCTGACACTCTGGCTCAGTGAGCGGTTCGGCATCGGCGTGGCCACCATCGGGGCGATCTTCTTCGTCACCAGCCTGTGCTCGGCGGTGTCGTACTTCGCGGCAGTGCCGCTGGCCAAGCGGTTCGGGCTGATCAACACCATGGTGTTCACCCACCTGCCGTCGAGCATCTTCCTGATCCTGACCGCCTTCGCGCCGACGATCTGGGTCGCGTTCGGGCTGCTGATCCTGCGCAGCCTGCTGTCCCAGATGGACGTGCCGACCCGCTCCTCCTACGTCATGGCGGTGGTCCGGCCGGAGGAGCGCCCCGCTGCCGCGAGCGTGACGGCGGTGCCCCGGAGCCTCGCGTCGGCCGTCGCCCCGCTGCTGTCGGGCTGGTTGCTGACGATGTCGCCGTTCGGCTGGCCGCTCGTTCTCGCCGGTACCCTCAAGGCTCTCTATGATCTGACGCTGCTGCGGCAGTTCTCGGCGATCAAGCCGCCGGAGGAACGCTGATGCGGTTCGTGGCTGGCGTTCCTTGCCATCCTGCGGGGAGGTCGATGCACATCCCGACGAAGCGATTGTTGTGGTTGGCGGCATTGGCGGCGGCGTTCATCACCGCAGCCTGGCTGCTCGGCATGGCCTACGTTCTCACCGATTGATCCCAGGATGGCTTCCACCGCGGCAGGAGCGAGACTCCTTGCCTCAGCTCCTGCCGACCTGCGCGAGCATCGCGGGGACGATCGCGCGGTGGAACGGCCTCACCGCGGCGAGGTAGAGCCGCCCGAGGCGGTTCCTCGTGCGCACGAAGGTCGTGGCCGTGACCCGCCGCCCATTCCCCTCCGGCGCGACATCGACCACGACCCGGAAATCGAGGTGGGCGTCGTCGAACCCCATCACCACCCGCTCCGGAGAAGCGCTCACGACAGGGAAGATGCCGATCCGCTCCGCGCCTATCGGCGCACCGCGCTTGAGTCCGAACGGCGTGACGGCGAGGTTGCGCAGCATGAGGAGACCGTCCACCCACCGGGGCCGCCGCTCCACCATCCGCCGCGCCGCCTGAAGCGCATCCAGGGGTTCGGCGACCTTGACGGAGTAGGCGTCGCTAAAGTCCGCGTCGGGGAGTGGGACATCGCCGGCAACCGCCGGGGCGCCGCTTCGACTGGTCATGATCGTCCGCCCCGCAGGAGAACCTGGAGTGCACTCTACCCGACGTAGCCTGCCGATGCACGTCGACCGTCGTCCATCACCGGCAGTGGCTTTCGCTACCGGATGCTGGTCCACGGTTGCGGGTCTGCTTTGGCAGCGGTTGATGGTAATCTGCACGCGACCCGGACAAGGACATCGGGATCGCAGTCCCGCCATGGTAGACACGGCAGATACCGCTCATGTCATCATTCGGCCGCCGCTCGCGTGGGCGCTCGCCATCGTGGCCGGGTCCGCGCTGGACTGGCTCGTGCCCCTGCGGTTCTTGCCGGACGGCCTGCCGGTGGGCTTCCTCGGCGCGATGGTGTTCGTCCTCGCGCTGGCGCTGGCCGCCTGGGCCATCATGACGATGACCAGGGCCGGCTCGAACGTCCCTACCAACCGGCCGACCACCGCCATCGTCGAAAGCGGACCGTACCGCTTCACGCGCAACCCCATCTACCTCGGCATGTTCCTCGGTCTGGTCGGCTTGGCCATCGCGCTCGACACGCTCTGGCTGCTGCTGATGCTGGTACCCTTCGGGCTCGTCATCCGCTACGGCGTCGTGGCCCGCGAGGAAGCCTATCTCGAGCGCAAGTTCGGCGAAGTCTACCGCAGCTACCGCTTGCGCGTCCGACGCTGGCTGTAGCGGCCCACCCTGATGGGTTCGGATCCTCAGCGAATGGGACGGCCATGTCCCGGAGGCGCGGGGATCATCGGCGGGTCGAAGACGAAGGCCCTGGCCCGTTCCTCGTCGGTGGGAACGAGGCCGATCAGCCGCCCGAATCCGGTCTTATCGATCTCGTACTCGGCCGGGAGGACAAGCAGGATCAGGATCACGGCGGCGGAAGCCGCGGCAAGGGCGACCGAGCCTGCTAGCTTGCGTGAGGAGGGCAGAGGTTGGCGGCGATTGGCGGGATCGATCATGACAAGGCCGTCGCCGGTGCCGCGAGGTCAACGAAGCCCTGCACGAGCATGACGATTCCGAGCGTGGCCACGAGTCCCGCCGAGGCCAGAGGCAGGCGCCGGAGCAGGCGGTCCGACAGGTTGATCCGCTTCGAGGCGTGATGCACGCCCCAAGCGGCGGCAACGCCGATGGACACCATGGTGATCGCCAGCCCCAGGCTGAAGGCGGCCACCGTCGCGGCTCCCAGCGTGAACTGGCCGAGCTGGAGGCAGATCAGCAGCACTGTGATCGAGGCCGGGCAGGGGATCAGGCCGCCGGTGATGCCGAACAGCGCAATCTCGCCCGTGGTGACCTGGCCCCCGTTCGCCGCGAGCTGGCGCGCGATCTGCTCGGCGTGCTCGCGCTCATGAGCGTCCTCGTCATGGTGGGCATGATCATGATGATGATGTCCGTGATCGTGCTCGGCGAAGGTCACGTTGTAGGTATGGGCATGATCCCCGTGCACCAGCCGCACCCTGGCCGCGAACTCGTGCGGCTCCGGGATCTCGCCCGCGGATTCGAGGTAGCCGTCCCGCGCGACGAAATGAAAGCGCTCGCCCGAGCCGCTGCCGCGATCGGTCTCGACCAGCACGTCCTCGGCCTTCCACGCGTTGCCGCTGACCGTGAGCAGGCGCCAGCGGGGCCGCACGCCGTCCTCGAAGATCGAGAGCTCCACAACACCATGCCCCGTGTCGATGGTCCGGACCTCGTCCTGATGATGGTGATCGTCGTGATCATGGTGCCCATGGCCATGGTGATGGTGCCCATGATGATGCCGCCGGAACCAGCCGAGGCTCTGGCCCGTGCGCCAGAACATCCAAGTGGCGATGCCCAGGATGATCACGCCGGAGGCGATCAGCAGGCAGGCCTCGAAATGCGAGTTCAGGATTTCCTTGCCGAGCGACAGGCCGAGCATGGCCACGACCCAGACGACGAGCGAGTGGGAGAGGGCGGCACACACGCCGAGCAGGACGGCTTGGCCGATGGTGCCGCGGATCGCCACGATGTAGGCGGCCATCATCGTCTTGGAGTGGCCAGGCTCCAGCCCGTGCAGGGCGCCGAGCAGGACCGCAAAGGGAAGGTACAGCCAGCCGTTGCCACCGGACTGAAGAAGTTGAGCAATATCGGGCATTGTTCTTGGTTTTCCAGCAATGTCTTGCGACGGCAATCGTCATTCAGCCGCCGGGAAAAGGTTCATTTCAGGTAGGTGCGGACCACCTCGATGAGCTCGGCCGCACCCTTGGCCCGTTCCGGATCCGGCTCATGCGCCGGGTCAACGACGTGGTTGCGGATATGGTCCTCCATCAGCTCCGCCGTCAGGCCGTTCACGGCCCCGCGAACCGAGGCGACCAGCATGAGCACGTCGGCGCAGCCGAGCTCGGCCTCAAGCGCCCGCTCGATGGCTTCCACCTGGCCCTTGATCCGGCGGACCCGGCCGAGAAGCTTCGTCTTTTCCTTGATCGTGTGGGACATGCCGCCTCCTCGCTCATTACTTGCATCATATAGGGGGCTACCCTATCTGTGTCGAGCGCAATGTTTGCCGCAGGCGAGGAAGAACCGTGAAGAAAGACAACCCCTGCATTTCCGTGTGCGAGTTCGATGGCCGGACCGGCTGGTGCCTCGGCTGCGGACGGACGATCCCGGAGATCCGGGAATGGCGGAAGCTGACGCCGTATCGGCGCACGGCCCTGCTGCGGGAGCTTCCGCGGCGTGTGAAGCAGGTCCGGACAGACGGCCGACCGAATCCGAAAGCTGGGAAGCGGCGGAACTTTCTCCCCGAACCATCATCATCCCCGACAGTCTGAGGTGCCACCATGCTCGATGTTCTCGCCAACCGCACCTATCGTCACCTGTTCGCAGCCCAGGTCATCGCACTCGCCGGCACCGGCCTGCTGACGGTCGCGCTCGGCCTGCTGGCCTTCGAACTCGCCGGGGCGGACGCAGGCGTGGTTCTCGGCACCGCGCTGGCCATCAAGATGGTCGCCTATGTCGGCGTGGCGCCCGTCGTTGGCGCCTTCGCCAACCAGCTTCCCCGCCGCGCCTTTCTGGTGGCGATGGACCTCGTGCGGGCAGGGGTCGCCCTGCTGCTGCCGTTCATCACCGAGGTCTGGCAGATCTACGTCCTGATTTTCCTGCTGCAATCGGCCTCGGCGGCGTTCACGCCCACGTTCCAGGCCACCATTCCCGACGTGTTGTCGGACGAAAAGGACTATACCCGGGCGCTCTCCCTTTCCCGTTTGGCCTATGACATGGAGAGCCTTCTCAGCCCGGCGCTGGCGGCCGCCCTCCTGACGGTCATCAGCTTCCATTGGCTGTTCGGCGGCACGGTCGTCGGCTTCCTGTGCTCCGCCGCCCTCGTCCTGTCCGTGCGGCTGCCGCAGCCAGTTGCCTCCGAGCGGAAAGGCGGGATCTACGACAAGACCACACGCGGCCTGCGGATCTATCTCAAGACGCCGCGTCTGCGGGGCCTCCTGGCCCTCAACCTCTCGGTCGCCGCGGCGGGAGCGATGGTCATCGTCAACACGGTGGTGATCGTCCGCGGTGTGCTGGGCCTGCCGGAGGACGATGTTGCGGTGGCACTGGCCTGCTTCGGCGGCGGCTCGATGGCGGCGGCGCTCCTCCTGCCGCGCGTCCTCGACAAATTGCCCGACAGGGCCGTGATGCTGCCGGCCGCGACCCTGCTGGGCGTGGTGCTCCTGGCGTTTGCCGTAGCCACATGGAGCGGGACCATTGGATGGCCGGCACTGCTGATCGCCTGGACGCTGCTGGGGATTGGCTATTCAGCCGTCCAGACCCCGACGGGACGCCTGTTGCGGCGCTCGGCCCAGGCCGAGGATCGTCCGGCTCTCTTTGCGGCACAGTTCGCCCTCTCGCATGCCTGCTGGCTCCTGACCTATCCGTTGGCCGGCTGGCTTGGGCGTGAGGTTGGCGTTTCCGTGACCTTGGCCGTCCTGGGACTGGTCACCCTGATCGGCTTCGGTCTGGCGGCGTGGCTATGGCCGACTCACGATCCCGAGGAGATCGCGCATGCCCACCCGGACCTGCCGCCGGACCATCCGCACCTGCGGGAGCACCGGGATCACGGCCACGCCCATGCGTTCGCGATCGACGACCTGCACCGGCATTGGCCCGCCCGGCCGACGGGACGGGATTCGTCGCCGGCCTCAGGAAGGACATGATCCTCTCCCATTCCCTGCCGCCTTGCAGTGGACGGGTTCCACCCTACCTCCTGGTGTCCGCCCCCGTGCCCGTTAACCGCCGATCAACCCCGCGATCCCTAAATCCCCCTCATGACGAGAGCGTCCCTCCTGAATGGCCTCCGCCTCATCATCGCCCTCGCGGTGATGCTGAGCGCGTTGCCGTTCCTGCGCGGGGCGCCGTCCATGCACGAGGTCGCATCGGCCCAGGTCATGGACGGCGTCGCGTCCGCTGGTCTGGTGGACCAGCTCGGTCACGGGCACAGCGATGACGACGATGACGCCGATCCGGATCACCGGCCCGGCCACGGTCCCGAGCACAAGGATCACTCCCACGTCACGATGGGGCTCGCGGCCCCGCCAGCGTCCCTGAAGGCCCCGGACGGCAAGTTCCTGCGCCTATGGGAGCAGGGCCGTTCGCCGTCCCACCTGACGTTCCGTCTCGACCGGCCACCGTGTCCTTCGTTCGTCGCCTGATCCCGCAGGTCGCCTGACCGCGGCCTTTCTCCACGAACGAACAACGGACCATCCCTATGCACAGACCTCTTCCCGGAGGCTGGTCGTGGCCGCCTGCCGTGCGCCCGCCGACCGCCTTCCTCGCGCTCGCCGCAGCCCTCCTGGTGCTCCCGCTCTCCGGCCAGGAGGCCCTCGCCCATGCCGTCGCCGAGGGCGACAAGGGCTACATCCAGGAGATCACCGGGGTTCACCTGATCCCCTTCGTCTATCTCGGTGCCAAGCACATGGTGACCGGCTACGACCACATCCTGTTCCTGCTCGGGGTGATCTTCTTCCTCTACCGGGCCAAGGACATCGGGCTCTACGTCAGCCTGTTCGCCCTCGGCCACTCCGTGACGATGATCTTCGGTGTGCTCTACGGGGTCAGCGTCAGCGCCTACCTGATCGACGCCATCATCGGCTTCTCGGTCGTCTACAAGGCCCTCGACAACCTCGGTGCCTTCCAGCGCTGGTTCGGCTTCCAGCCCAACACCAAGCTGGCCACCCTGGTCTTCGGCCTGTTTCACGGCTTCGGCCTCGCGGCGAAGATCCAGGAATACGACGTCGCCCCTGACGGGCTGCTGCCGAACCTGCTCGCCTTCAATGTCGGGGTGGAGATCGGCCAGCTTCTGGCGCTGTCCGCGATCCTGATCCTGATGGGCTACTGGCGCCGCACCGACGGTTTCTTCCGCCACGCCTACACCGCCAACGTCGCCATGATGAGCGCCGGCTTCGTGCTGATCGGCATGCAGCTCACGGGCTACTTCGTCGCGACTCCCGCCACCTGAACCCTCGAACTCAAGGAACACACCGATGTACAACACCGACATGCCGTCCCGCGCCGAACTCCCGTCCTCGGCCCAGCTCTTGCGCTCCACCGCCATCGCTGCCGGGGTCGCCGCGGCGCTCCTCGTCACGGTGGTCCTGCCGGCCGAGTACGGCATCGACCCGACGGGCGTCGGGCGCGCCCTCGGGCTCGCCGAGATGGGCGAGATCAAGACCCAGCTTCACGACGAAGCCGAGGCCGACCGGGCCAAGGACCAGGCGGGCCAGACGCCGGCGGCTCCCGTGGTACCAGCCACGCCCGCTCCGGAGCAGCGCTCCAGCCTGCTCGGCCCCATCTTCGCCCAGCTCGTCATCGGCTCGGCACACGCCCAGACCTCGGCGGCCGCCAAGGCGCAGGAGATCTCGGTCACCCTGAAGCCCGGCGAGGGCACCGAGGTCAAGGCCGACATGAGGAAGGGTGCCAAGCTGACCTATTCCTGGAAGGTCGAGGGCGGCACGGTCAACCACGACACCCATGGCGACGGCCCTGGCGGCAACGAGACCTCGTACTCCAAGGGGCGCGGCGTTCCCGGCGACGAGGGCGAACTCACGGCTGCCTTAGACGGCAACCATGGCTGGTTCTGGCGCAACCGCGGCTCCGCTCCGGTCACGGTGAAGCTGACCGCGAGCGGCGACTTCGGCAGCCTCAAGCATGTGAAGTAGCCGGGCTTCCCTGCGGGCTCCCTCCCCGGAGCCCGCAGGGACCCGTCATGGTTTCCCCCATGGAACACTGGCTTGAATACCTCGGGTTGGCGGGAACGGCCTTCCTGTCGGCGACGATCTTCCCGTTCCAGTCGGAGGTGGTCCTGTTCGGCATGCTGATCGCCGAGCACTACCAGGTCTGGCTGCTGGTGCTGGTCGCAAGCCTCGGCAATATCCTGGGTTCATGCGTGAACTGGTTCCTCGGGCGCTTCATCGCGCACTTCGAAGGTCGGCGCTGGTTCCCGGTCACCAGGGAGCAGGTCGCCAAGGCCGAGGGCTGGTATCACCGCTACGGGCGCTGGACGCTGCTCCTGTCGTGGGTGCCGATCATCGGCGACCCGCTCACCATCGTCGCAGGCGTCCTGCGTGAGCCTTTCCCGGTGTTCCTCGCCCTGGTAGTGGTGGCCAAGACCGCCCGCTACCTCGCAGTCACCGGGCTCACGCTGGGTTGGATGTAGCCATGGAGTTCCTGATCGCGGTCCAGGGATGGATCCGACAGTCGATCACGGCAGATCTCAACGCCTTCGCGGCGACCCGCGACTGGGCGACCCTGGTCCTCATCCTGCCGCTCGGGATCGCGTTCGGCGCCGTTCATGCGCTCACGCCGGGCCATGGCAAGACGGTCCTCGCCTCGTACCTGGTCGGCTCGCGCCTGGCGGTCCTCCGTGGCGTCGGCGTCGCCGGGGCGCTTGCCCTGACGCACGTCGGCTCGGCCGTGATCATAGCGCTCACCGCCGCCCCGCTGATCACGCGCACCCTTGGCGGCGCCGGGCAAGCCCCGCTGCTGGAGGCCTTGAGCCGGGGCCTGCTGGGGCTGATCGGCCTGTGGTT
Organism: Microvirga lupini; assembly: GCF_014191055.1. GTDB lineage: Bacteria > Pseudomonadota > Alphaproteobacteria > Rhizobiales > Beijerinckiaceae > Microvirga > Microvirga lupini_A. The sequence goes on along the minus strand of NZ_JACHWB010000003.1, from coordinate 218,029 downwards.
CCTCGTTCGGGCCTTCCGGGGCCAATCCCATCAGCATCGCGAAGGCCTGATGGTCGGCGTCATCGCCGGGCTCATTCCGTGCCCGCTTACCCTGTTTGGCATGTTCCTTGCCATGGCCCGCGGAGTGCCCGAAGCCGGGCTCACGTTCGCCTTGTCCATGATGACGGGGGTTGGTCTGACCCTTGCCGCAGTCGCGGCGCTCGTCATCCTGGGGCGTGACTGGTTCGTCGGCATTGTGGCCGGCCACGGCGCTGCCATGCAACGCACGGCACGGATCCTCGAGGGCATCACCGGCGCGATGCTCATCATGATCGGCCTCAACGAGTTCTGGCGCTAGATGTGGCGCTCCGGAAGGCGGGGCCTCTTGGGCACGATGAGCCCCGACAGGGCGCGGCAGGCTGCTCCAGCCTTCGAGGTCCAGGCCCTGATCTGCTGGAAACCGGTCTCCGGTTCGTTCGTTGCTTATGGTGCGTGATGCTTGGCTTGGAGGGTTCATGATGGCCCCTGGGGATTGGTTTGCGCGTTACGGCTGCATCGCTCTCGTCGTGGTCTCCTTCGCCTTCATCGGCGCCATTGTTGCCGGGCCTCTGCTGCGCCCGCTATGGTCGCCCCGGGTCACCATTGCCCAGCTTTCTCCGGGAGGCTCGAGATAGGGAATGCGGCCGACGCGGAGCCGGATGGTCCGTCCCCAAGCAAGCTTTGGAGGACTTCGCCCGCCAAGAGGGGATCCTCGCGTCCGAACTGGCATCGCTCGCCGCCGAGCTGGAGCGGCAGGGCCAGCCCGGGGTCGCCGCCATGCTTCGACAGGCAAGCCACCGCTACCGGATCTCTAGCGCACGGAACCGCACCCTTGCGATGACCCTGGATCAGGGGGCATGGCCCTCGTGAAACCAACATTCCTGTCCCGCGTTTCCCAACCGTAGCAGTTAAGGGCGTGAGGTCAGGCGAATGCGGCAGTTCCTGCGTAACAATGGGTTGTCGCTCACGTTGTTCGCGCTCTTCCTGATCTCCTTCATCGGCCAGGCCCTGACGGGCTGGAAGGCCAACGCGGAGGAACTCCGCCTGCATGGGCTGCCTGAGACCGGGTTTCTCACCTACCTGACCAGCGGCCATTTCATCTCGGCGACGTTCGAGAACTGGGAGAGCGAATTCCTCCAGATGGCGACATACGTGCTGCTCACCATCTTCCTCTTCCAGAAGGGCGCATCGGAGTCCAAGAAGCCGGACGAGGCCAATCCCGAGGACGAGTCGCCATCGGCGCATCGCGGCGATCCAGACGCGCCGTGGCCTGTCCACCGGGGTGGCTTGCTGCTGAAGCTCTACTCGCATTCCCTCAGCATCGCGCTGGTCACGCTGTTTCTTGCCTCCTTCTGGCTGCATCTGGCGGGGAGCACGCGCCGAATCAACGAGGAGGCGCTCCAGCACCATCAGCCCTCGCAATCCATGATCGAGACCCTCGGGGATCCGCAGTTCTGGTACGAGAGCTTCCAGAACTGGCAGAGCGAGTTCCTGTCGATTGCCGTGCTGCTCGTGCTCGGCATCTACCTGCGCGAGCGTGGATCTCCCGAGTCCAAACCCGTAGCGGCCCCGCACGCCGCAACCGGGCACTGACCCAGCGGCTCAGGACAGCGGAGCCGGCCTCTGCCAAGTCACTGCGTCGCATCGACTTGGCAGCCACAGGGCCTTGCGCGCACAACCTTTGCCGGCCTTCCGCTCCAGGAAGCGACAGGATAGGGTTCGCCTGAACCGCCGTCCCCTTGCATCGAGCCCTGCCGGAGCGGTCATGTTGCTTAGCCCTGTCCTTCGTGTCGCTCCAGCCTTGGCCCTCATGGCCTGGATCCATCCCGTTTGTGCCGAAGGGCTCCCGCGTCGGCCGCCACCGCGTCCGGCACAGCCTCAGCGCGTGCAGGGCCAACAGAAGCAGCAGAACCAAGAGGACAAGCAGTCTCAGGAGGGCAAGCAGTCCGAATCCGAGATCGACACTGAGGACCTGTTCGGGTTCACCGAGGGCAGCGACGTCGGTGATCCGGGCGAGCTGGAAGCCTCCATCGACAGCACGGGGCGCTTCGGCCACAGAGGCGGGCGCTACCGGGTGTTCAGCCGCACGCTCGAGGTCGAATATACGCCGGCTGAGCGGCTCAGCTTCGCCTTCGACGCCACCTTCGACCGCTACTGGATCCGCAACGTCCCCGATCTCGAGAACCGGAACACGGGCGGGTTGAGCCAGCTTTCCACGCAAATGCGCTACCAGTTCATCAAGCGCGACCCGTCTCCCGTCGGGCTGACGCTCAGCCTTGAACCCCAACTCGGCTTCTTCGATCAGGACACGGGTGAGCGCGCCCGCCGCACGGCCCTTGAGGCGGTGCTGAGCCTTGACACGGCCTTGGTGCCCGAGCGGCTGTTCGCAGCAGTCAACCTCACCTACGAAGCCGAGCGCGTGCGGCCACGGTCGTTCATCGGCCTTGATCGTGACCTGGAGGAAGTGGATCCCTTCGATCCGACGGCTGTGGCTGTCGTCCCTTCACCGGCTGAGCGTGAGTCAACCATCGGGATTTCCGGGGCCGTGGCGTACCAGGCGGTGCCGAACCTGTTTGTCGGAGCCGAGGCCCACTATCTGCGCCGGTATGATGGGCTCGACTTCAAGACGTTTGAGGGGCATGCGCTGTTCATCGGCCCAACCCTATACGTGAAGGTCTCCGACCAAGTGTCCTTGTCTGCGGCATGGGACGTCCAAGTGGCGGGGAAGGCCAGTAGCGAACCCGGTCACCTCGACCTCGAGAACTTCGAGCATCATCAGGCCAAGCTCAAGCTGATCGCGCAATTCTGATGGCAGGGCTTCCGGCCACGGGCCTTCCAGGCAGCTTGCGGAAGGATCACGGAATCTCGCGAAACAAGGTTTTCACCGTGCTACCGGGGTGTGGCCGTCTCCGGCGGGCGATCCGCCTCCTCGGTGACCGGCTGGGCCAGCACCTTGTCGATCCGGCGGCCATCCATGTCGACCACCTCGAAGCGCCATCCCAACGTCTCGACGGCTTCGCCCGCGTTCGGGAGGTGCTGGAGCTCACCGATCACGAGGCCTGCCACCGTCTCGTAGTTGCGCCGCTCCGGCAGCGCGATCCCGAGCTGCTCGGCCATCTCGTCGGCCGGCATCCAGCCGGCCAGCAGCCAGGAGCCATCCTCCCGCTGCACCGCCTCGGGCTCGGCTTCGCCCTCGTCCGAGCGGAAGGCACCCGCAATGGCGTCGAGGATGTCGGCCGGCGTGACCACGCCGTCGAAGTGCCCGTACTCGTCGTGCACCAGCGCCATTGGGACCTCGGCCTGCCGCAGCACCTCAAGCGCGTCCAGCGCATCGAGGGTGTCGGGGATGATCGGCGCCTTGCGGATATGAGCACGGATGTCGAGGGGTTCGTTCCTCAGCGAAGCCGCCAGGAGTTCCCGGGCCTGGACCACCCCGAGCATGTTGTCGGGATGCCCCTCGGCCACCGGGAGCCGCGAATGCGGGGAGTTGATCAGGGTCTCGCGGATGGCGAACTCGTCATCGTCGAGGTCGATCCAGTCGACGTCCGTGCGGGGCGTCATGACCCCGCGCACCGCCCGGTCGCCCAGGCGTAGCACGCCCGAGATCATCTTGCGCTCGTCGGTCTCGATCACCCCGGCGGTCTCGGCCTCCGCCACGATGGTGCGGATTTCCTCTTCGGTCACCGCGCTGTCGGAGCCGGTGCTGCGCCCGAGCAGGCGGAAGACCAACCGGGTCGAGGCATCGAGCAGCCAGACCACGGGAGCGGCCACCCTGGACACCAGCGCCATGAGCGGGGCCACGGCGCAGGCGATGCCTTCCGTGTTGCCGAGGGCCAGGTTCTTGGGCACCAGCTCGCCGATGACCACGGACAGGTAGGTGATGATGGCCACGACCAAGCCGTAGCCGAGCGGTTCGGCCACGCCTTCCGAGAGGCCATAGCCAATCAGGATCTCGGCCAGGCGGTCGCCGAGGGCCGCGCCCGAATACGCGCCGGCCAGGATGCCGACCAACGTGATGCCGATCTGGACCGTGGACAGGAAACGGCCCGGGTCGTCGGCCAGGGCCAGGGCGGTCCTGGCGCCGGACCGACCCGCTTCCGCCATGGTCTTCAGGCGCGCCTTGCGGGAGGACACGATGGCAAGCTCGGACAGGGAAAACAGCCCGTTCAGGACGATCAGGAAGGCGACGATGGCCAGTTCAAGCACGGGATGTTCCGGTGCACGGGGCACCGCTCCAGGATTGTTGGAAGGTAAGTGACGGGACTCCGATTGGGATCCGTCAGCCGATCGGAACCCATGGCTGGTCGATGAAGGCACGGATGCCGGCGACGAGCGCCGAGGACACCGCCGCCAGGATCAGGACGCTGCCGATGGTCCCGAACCACCCGACCAGGGTGGCGAGGCCGTCCCGCTCCAGGATGCCGAGCGCGAAGGCCGCGATGGCCCAGGCGGGCGGAATGTTGCCGAGGGGGATTGGCAGGAGGAGGATGACGGCGAGCAGCAGGCAGGCCGCACCGACGATCCGCTCGTTGGTTGGATGGACCAGCAGGGCCAGCCGGGGCCGCAGGATGCGCTCCGTCCACCGCAGGACGGGGCCGAGCTTCGTCGTCAGGCGCAGGAAGAGGTCGCGGGGCATCGACTGCCGGCGAATGAAGCGGGGCATCCACAGGGCAGGCCGCCCCAGCATCAACTGGGCGGTCACGAACAGGAGCGGCGCTCCCAGGACCACCGACAGGCCGGGCGGCAGCGGCAGCATGTTGGGGGCGGCGAACAGGAGCATCAGGGCGCCGAAGGCCCGGTCTCCGAAGGCATCCAGCACGTCGCCGAGGCTGATGGCCGCGGCGGGGCGGCTCGCGAGCTCGTTCAGGATTCCGGAGAATCGTCGGGGTTCAGCGTCCGCGTCGGGGGAGGCGACGGGCGCGAGGGTACTCGAAGGGTCGGGCATGATCCGGTCTGGGTGAGCTGCCGGATATGGGGACGAGGGGGCGTCCTGTCAAACACGTGAGCCGCAGCGGGCGCCCGCTGCGTGCGGCATGGGCCGCTGTCCTCCGATGCCTATTCGCCACCGCGTCCGGTGTCGAGCGTGGGTACGGAGTGGACCTTCTGATGGTAGTGGGTGACATCGCCGATCAAGATCTCGGCAAGTGCATCGATTTCCTGCACCACGCGATCGATCTGACGGTACTCCGGACCGCCGATCGGGATGTCGGCCAACGTCCGCGTGAGGAGATGGCGGGTCGGCCGCAGCGACTCCAGGAGCCTGTCTGCAACCTCCAGGGTCATGAGGCGCCGGAACCTTCTCGGATGACCGTGTCGCATGGGATCAAGCCCTCGAAATTCCGCGTTCGCCCCGGTCGATGAGGCATGGATGACGACGCGGGACTGGCGGGAACCATCATGATCGGGTGGGTTCACCGTGGCTGGAGCCAACCCGGACCGGCGTCACGCCGATCCTCCCGCGCACGTAGCCGAACGACAGTGCCGCGGCCAGGCGTTCGATCCGTTGCTCCTGGATGTGCTGCTCGACGAGGAGTGCCTTGATGGCCGTTCGCGGATCGCCTCCGCAGGCCTCGATCACGGCCGTGACATCCGCCTCCATCCAGTCCGTGTCGCACGTGGGCTGAACCTGATCGGTCATCGTCACCTCCCCTGAGAGCCGCGAGGTTACTGATTCGACGCCCCGGTCTCCAGCGGAATGTTCTGCTTTCGTTCCGAGCCTGTGGAATGCGGGGAAACACTGACGATCCTCGATCCGGCAGGAGACGGCCTGACGTGATCCACTGCCACGACACGGAGTCAGCTTGGCACGCACGGGCAGTTCCGTAATATCGCCTCCTGCCGCGAGCCGGGGGGCAAGAACATGGCATGGATCGTCGGGACTGGGGTCGCCCTGTTCCTTTTCTTCTCGTTTCCGAGGCAGATGTTCGCGCTGCTCGGCATCCTGGTCGTCGGTGGCGGCGCGCTGTTCTTCTTCATGGACCAGGCGGGCCGACGCCGGGCGGAGGCCCGGGAAAGGGAACTGGCCCAGGTCGTCCTGCGGGCCAGCGGCAACAGGACGGCCTGCGCCGATCCCCGCTATCCGGTGATGGTGGAGGTCACGAACAGGTCGCCCGACAGGACGCTCTCGTCGGTGAGCTTCAGCCTCTCGGCCTACAAGCCGGGCTACAGCAGTTCTGTCATGAACGCGTATTCGCTCACCAGCGATCGAATCCTGGGACCGGGCGAGACCCACGTGGGCTGCTGGTCCATCTCCGAGTACCAGGGCCCTCCCGAGGGCTACACCTACGAATCCCTTAAGTGGGAGGTCAGCAAGAATTACGTGAACTGGCGCTGAGGTCCGGTCCCCGACGCTCGGGACCGCGGACCCCGGTGCTTCGATGCCGCAGACCCGCAGGACTCGTGCGCCAGGTGCTGGACGGGTGGCACGAAACCAGCCGAAGGACTCGATGCAGGGAAGCCGCAGCCGGGGCCGTCCGGACGGAAAAAGGCCCGCCTCCTTCAGGGAAGACGGGCCTTTTCCAATCCTTTGCGGCAACGCCCAGACCCGTCGGCTCGCGCACAACCCACGGCTGCAAGGACCGAGAGTCAGGCTTTTCGCCCATTCGGGTCAGGATACCCCGGGGTTTGAGTCAGACTTCAAGACCCGGGGACAACAGACACGATATGCAGCGCTACGCACATTGCCGAGACGCCCTGTTCCTGGACTAAGTCGTCGCAAGCTCCCACGATATTACCCGTCATCGGCGGCTGTGTGCGGGCCTTTCAAGGACTACCGCGCGTAGGGCGGTATCCGTCGCGAGGACCAGGCGTTCCGTCGACCATCCCGTGATGACAGGGCAAGGATCGCCCAAGCCGCTCGAGGACCAGATCGTCTCCGCGCCTAGAACCCGATCCCCATCGTCACGACAGGCTCGCCCTCGTCGGGCATGCTCACGCCGGTGATCCGTGCGTCCAGCTCGTTGCCCATGTACGGCGACCTCCGCCGGACGTACACGAGCGGCTCCCCGTGCTCGCTGACGCCCCGGCCGACGACCCGGGACTCGATGTCCTTCACCACGGCGCGAATTCTTCCGTGCACGTACTCAGGGGCGAGCATCCGGGAGGAGACCTCGGGATCGGGGCGCAGCGAGGTCTTGTGCAGGACCATGACGTCGATGCGGCGCTCCACGGACGCGATGACGTCCCGGACCGTCCAGCCCTCCTCGTGCTCGAGCAGGTCGTACACGACGTCGTCGATCTCGGCCAGGAGGGAGGCCGGGGAGAGCGGCTGGCCGGGCCGCGGCCACGGAATGTCGTCGTTCATCGGAAGACCTCCTCGAGAGCAGGGACGGCTGCGGGAACCGCTCTCGGGAGGGTTGGAGGCGTGGGTGCAATCGACAACGCCTGCCGATGATGTGATCAACGAGACGATGGAAAGTTGGACCCGGCGGCCACCGCCAGCTCCAGCTTTCCCGTTCCGTCAACGGATGGTGACAACGAATGCCCCGCTTCGGGCGGCCAGTCTGCCGTTCTTCACGATGAAGCACTCGATGGAATGAGGGCCGCCAAACTTGGTCGACTCCTTCTTGGTGAGACCGCCCTTCTCGAAGTATTCGAAGCTGCCTCGCAGCCCGTTGGCACGCTCGGCGTCCGTCCCGGTGTTCACGATCTGCCAGTAAACCCTGTAGGGTGCCGGCACTGTCGTGTGAGCGACGAACCGGAGGTCGCCACCTTTTTCGAGTATCCGCCCTTCGCTCTGGAGACGCTCCGGCCGGAAGCCGTCACGGGTGAATGTGGCCTCTTCGATGCGGGCCTGGCCGGCAGGTGCGTTTGGCCAACGGGGAGCGCGCCGATGGTTCGCGCGCATGACGAGATCCCGACCGAAATCGCGGATCCTGACCGGCAGGTTGTCGGCGACCGTGATCGGGTGCTTCTGGAGAATGCGGTCGACCGGGATCGTTCCCATTGCGCGGGACATCACCCAGGCAATCTGCTTGCGGTCACGGGAGCGGGAAACCGACTGGAAGTCGGTGCGTGCCCGTTCCAACCACTCATCGAAGGCGTTCCGGAGCTCCGGCTTCTCCTGCCACTTGTCGGCGAAGTTCTCCTCGGGGTCCGTGGGGTTCGGAATGCGGTGGACGCCGTCCCTGCCGACGAGGATGTAGTCTCGCATGTCCGTGAGCACCCGGGTGAGAGCGTCCGCCGTCGTCTCCTCGCCTCTGTAGGCGTGCGCCGAAAGGGTGGTGATGATGATCGAGATCGGCGCCTCATCGGGACTGCCCGAGAACATGATGTCCCGGTGGCGCTTGAGGAGCTTGATGGCTGACTGTAGAGGGGTCCTGACTTTGTAATCGGGGATCCTCTCCACCTCGGCGCGGGTTGCAGCCATCGCCGCCTTCCGCCGCGCAAGAACCGCGCTCATGCGTGACTTGAACCACTCGCAGTAACCTTTCGGATTGCTCCTCGGCCAGTCGCTCGAGATCCGACGGTAGTTGGCGTGCTCCCGGTCGGTGATGGCGATGGCCGCTCCGGTCAGCTCCGGCGGAACGCCGATCATCCTGAGCAACCGTCGGCCATCGTCCCCCTGAGGCACTGCCGGGGTGACGTCGAGGTGGAACTGGCTCCCGTCCGCGTAGTGCAGCGTCCAGCACCTCCGCCGCTCGCTCGCGGGCTTGTTCATCCCCCTCTCTTCGACGTAGGTGGCAAGCTCGTTGCCCAGCATGTCCTTGAGCTGCGACTGGCTGTAGTGCTCCTTCGCCATGCGGCGCATCTCGCAGATCGCGTCGACGTCGTACTCGTCCTTCTCGCTGAGTGGCTTGATGGCCGTGCCGAGCCGGAAGGATCCCTGCACGTAGACCTGCGGTTCAAAGCGCTGGAGCTTGGACTCCGGGCGGTTGAGCCAGTCTCCTACGGAATGGTAGCTGCGCTCCGCCGCCTCGTAGCGGCTCGGCGGGATCTCAAGTTCGGCCTCAAGGGCCTCCAGGAAGTCCTCGAACTCGCGCGAGGCACGGGGCGTGAAATGGAATGTCATGCTGCGCTCCGCTGCTCGTGGGTGAGTTCGTGCGCGGGGATGAAGCCGCCGAGCGCGTTGTTCTGGTCGTAGATGCGAATCGGGGGATGCGCTTTCGGTTGCCACGCCCGGCCGACTTCCACGGCTGCGGAGACGGGCATGGCCGGGAAGAGGTGCACGGTTACGTCCTCGCCATGCGCCCGCTTGATGGCATCGAGGGTTCCCCGGAAGGCCTTCGCGAAATCGGCCAAGTCATCGCGGCGCCGCATGATGTCGTTGTGAGCGCCCGAGGCCGAGATCGACCAGATTGGGGCATTGGTACCGAGGATTTGGGCGATCCTGTCATTGGCGATCCCTGCGCTGATCTCGAGCTTGAGGGCCACCGTCCTGCCCGCCGTTGCGGCCGGGGAGACGGTGAGGGACATCGGGGCCTCCGAGTCCTGCCACCGCCAGCCCTTCGGGTTACGGAGAAGCTGTCGGACCTCTGCGGTGGGAACATCCGAGAGCAGGCGCCCGAGTTCCACGAGCAGCGGCATGGGGGCCACGCCGAACACGGCGAGACGCTTGATCTCCCGTCGCTCCAGACGCCCTCGCACCTTCTGGGAGAACGCCTCTCGCAGATTGCGGAGGTGGGTCCTCCAGTAGTCCGGGTCATGGTCGGGCAGGCTCAGGCCGACCACGTCGAGGTCGATCCAGCCGCCCTCCGCCGGGTACAAGTCAGGCAGCATGGCTGACCTCACGTGCTCGGCAGCGACATGGGACTCATTCGCGGCGATGCCTGCCGTGTATCGGATCACGTGGCATGCGCGATCCTCATCGATGCCCGTCACGATCTCGATGCGCCGCTCATGACGGGCCTTCATCTCGCGCAGGCGTTCCACTGTGTAGTCCTGCCGCGTCCCCGGTCCATCGATGAGGCGGTGGTGGGGATCGCACATCAGCATCAGGTTGGCGGGGTCGTGGGTGAGCTTTGGGGAAAGGTCCGCATCACCGCGGGGACCGTCCGCGCTGTCGGCGACGATGTGGGCGATGTAGGCCTTGTTCAAGTGCGTCTTCCCGGAGATGAGGTCGCCGATCAGTCGCTCGTTGCACCCGGTGAACTGGCACCGCCCGGCGGCCTGGCCCCAGACGATTGCCTTAATGTGTGCCGGAACTGCCTTGCGGGAGATCTTGGGCGGTTTGGCGGAGTCCTTTGCGGACGTGCGTGAGGCCTTCTGGCCACGGGTAGCCATGCACGAGTCCTTCCATCGTGTTGGTTGGTCCCCTTTTGTTCCGAACGGGAGGCTTCGGGCAGCACACGGCCGCCCGATCCCTGAGGCTCAAGGAGTTTGGGGAAAGAGCCCGCTGATCGATGCGGCGGGCAGTTGACTTGATCAGGTCGGGCCGTCGGGTTGGATTAACCCGAACAGGGATGCGGTATCGGTGCAACCCCTAGGTGCGGCCTTCCCTCGGTCCGTCACGACGCTCTTATGCGATGCGCCGTGACGGCCATTAACGGTAGATGTCGCCCATTTGGGGGCGACATCAACGGTCGGCATAATCAAGAGCACCCGGTCGTGCTTCCACAAGTATCGCACTTCAAGCACGTCCCGTTGCGCACCAGCGTGAAGTTCGCACACTCGGGGCAGGCTTCGCCGACATAGCCCTTCATCTTGGCCTCGGCGCGCCGGTCGGCGACGGACGGGGCCGTGAAGGCGAGCTTGGACATTTCGGCTTCGCCGACCGGCTTCTCCTGCGCGGCGGGCTGAGCGAGTTCAGCCTTGAGCGCGTTCGCGCCGACCGTCACGCCGGTCGTCCGCTGAGTAATGCCTCCGGCGCTGCCGGTGCCACCGCCGGGGATGAGCATGAGGCGGTCGGAGTTGCCGCGCACGAAGCCGCGGGACACGATGGCCGTGGCGGGAGCGGGCTCCGGCGCCTTCGACTGGTCCTCGCCCTTGCCGATGGTGGTGGGGCCTGCCTCCGACGGGTCCACGTGGGCGAGGTCGTTGCGGCCAAGATAGGACACGGCGAGCTCGCGGAACACGTAGTCGAGGATCGAGGTGGCGGACTTGATGCGCTCGTTACCCTGGACGAAGCCGGCGGGCTCGAAGCGCGTGAAGGTGAAGGCCTCCACGTATTCCTCCAGCGGCACGCCGTATTGCAGGCCGAGGGAGATCGCGATGGCGAAGTTGTTCATCATGGCCCGGAAGGCGGCGCCTTCCTTGTGCATGTCGATGAAGATCTCGCCGAGGCGTCCGTCGTCGTATTCGCCGGTGCGGAGATACACCTTGTGGCCGCCGACGACGGCCTTCTGGGTGTAGCCCTTGCGGCGGTCGGGCATCTTCTCGCGGTCGCGCAGGGCCACCACGCGCTCGACGATCTTTTCGACGATCTTCTCCGACACATGCGCGGCCTTGGCGGCAGCCGGCATGGCGGCCAGCGTCTCCACCGCGTCGTCCGCATCCTCGTCCTCATCGGCGATGAGGGCGGAGTTCAGCGGCTGCGAGAGCTTGGAGCCGTCGCGGTAGAGGGCGTTGGCCTTCAGCGCCAGCTTCCAGGACAGCATGTAGGCGTTCTTGCAATCCTCGACGGTGGCGTCGTTGGGCATGTTGATGGTCTTGGAGATCGCACCGGAGATGAAGGGCTGCGACGCCGCCATCATGCGGATGTGGCTCTCCACCGAGAGGTAGCGCTTGCCGATCTTGCCGCACGGATTGGCGCAATCGAAGACCGGGTAGTGCTCCACTTTGAGGAAGGGCGCTCCCTCGAGAGTCATCGCTCCGCAGATGTGGATGTTCGCGGCCTCGATGTCGGCCTTCGAGAAGCCGAGGAACGACAGCAGGTCGAAGGACGGATCGTTGAGCTTTTCCGCCGGGACCTTCAGCGTGCCGGTGAGGAAGTCCTCGCCCAGAGTCCAGCGGTTGAACACGAACTTGATGTCGAAGGCCGATTTCAGGCCCTTCTCCACCGCGTCGATCTTGTCGTCCGTGAAGCCCTTGGCGCGCAGCGAGCCGGGGTTGATGGCGGGTGCCTGCTTCATGGAGCCGTGGCCGACCGCATAGGCCTCGATCTCGGCGATCTCGTGCTCGCGGTAGCCGAGCGCGCGGAGCGCATCGGGCACGGCCCGGTTGATGATCTTGAAGTAGCCGCCGCCGGCGAGCTTCTTGAACTTCACCAGGGCGAAGTCGGGCTCGATGCCGGTGGTGTCGCAATCCATCACGAGGCCGATCGTGCCCGTGGGGGCGATCACGGTGGATTGCGCGTTGCGGTAGCCGTTCTTCTCGCCGAGCTGGAGAGCCTTGTCCCAGGCGGACTTGGCATGGGCGACGAGGTCCTGGTCAGGGCAGGAGGCGTGATCGAGCGGCACCGGGTTGACAGCCAGGCCCTCATAGCCTTGAGCCTCGCCATGCGCCGCGCGGCGATGGTTGCGGATCACGCGCAGCATGTGCTTCGCGTTGGCCTTGTAGTTCGGGAACGGCCCGAGTTCACCGGCCATCTCGGCCGAGGTGGCATAGGACACGCCGGTCATGATCGCCGTGATGGCGCCGCCGAGCGCACGGCCGGCGTCGGAGTCGTAGGGCAGGCCCATGGTCATGAGCAGGCCACCGATATTGGCGAAGCCGAGGCCCAGCGTGCGGTACTCATAGGAGAGCTGCGCGATCTCCTTGGACGGGAACTGCGCCATCATCACGGAGATTTCGAGCACCACCGTCCAGAGGCGGCAGGCATGCTCGAAGGATTCCGCGTCGAACTTGTGGTTCTGGCGGTCGAAGAACTGCAGCAGGTTGGCGGAGGCGAGATTGCACGCCGTGTCATCCAGGAACATGTATTCCGAGCAGGGGTTCGACGCCCGGATGCGGCCACCGGCGGGGCTGGTGTGCCAGTCGTTCATGGTGGTGTTGAAGTGCAGGCCGGGATCGGCGGACGCCCAGGCGGCGTGGCCGATCTGCTCCCACAGGTCGCGGGCCTTGAGGGTCTTCACCGGCTTGCCGTCCTTGCGGGCGGTGAGGTGCCAATCGGCATCGTTCTCGACAGCGCGCAGGAAGTCGTCCGTCAGCGAGACGGAGTTGTTGGAGTTCTGGCCGGAGACGGTGAGGTACGCTTCCGAATCCCAATCGGTGTCGTAGACGGGGAAGTCGATATCCGTGTAGCCCTGCTTGGCGAACTGGATGACGCGCTTGATGTAGTTGTCCGGGATCTGCACCCGGCGGGCCAGCTTGATCTCCTTCTTCAGAGCCGGGTTCTTCTCCGGATCGAAGCAGGCATCGCCCTCGGCCTCGCAGTTGATGCAGGCCTTCATGATGGCCTTGAGGTGCTTGGCGGCGAGCTTGGAGCCGGTGACGAGGGCCGCGACCTTCTGCTCCTCCTTCACCTTCCAGTCGATGTAGCTCTCGATGTCCGGGTGATCGACATCGACCACCACCATCTTGGCGGCGCGGCGCGTGGTGCCGCCCGACTTGATCGCGCCGGCAGCCCGGTCGCCGATCTTGAGGAAGCTCATGAGGCCGGACGAGCGGCCGCCGCCGGAGAGTTTTTCACCCTCGCCGCGCAGCTTGGAGAAGTTGGAGCCGGTGCCGGAGCCGTACTTGAACAGGCGCGCCTCGCGGACCCACAGGTCCATGATGCCGCCCTCGTTCACCAGATCGTCCTCGACGCCCTGGATGAAGCAGGCATGCGGCTGCGGGTGCTCGTAGGACGACTTGGACTTGGTCAGCTTGCCGGTCTTGTAGTCCACGTAATAATGGCCCTGGCCGGGGCCGTCGATGCCGTAGGCCCAGTGCAGGCCGGTGTTGAACCATTGCGGGGAGTTCGGCGCCACCATCTGGTTGGCGAGCATGAAGCGCAGCTCGTCATAGAAAGCCTGGGCGTCTTCCTCGGACGAGAAATAGCCGCCCTTCCAACCCCAATAGGTCCAGCAGCCGGCGAGACGGTCGAAGACCTGCTTGGAGGAAATCTCGGAGCCGAGGCGCTGATCCTCGGGCAGGGAGGAGAGGGCGGCCTCGTCGGGCACGGAGCGCCACAGCCAGGACGGGACGTCGTTCTCCTCCACCTTCTTCAGGCGGGCCGGAACGCCGGCCTTGCGGAAGTACTTCTGGGCCAGCACGTCGGAGGCCACTTGGCTCCAGGTCTCCGGCACCTCGATGTTCTCAAGTTTGAAGACCACCGAGCCATCCGGATTGCGGATCTCGCTCGTGGCGAGCCGGAAGGCGAGGGAGGAATAAGGCGATTGGCCAGACTTCGTATAACGCCGCTCGATCCGCATAGGTCACATTCCTAGAGTTCTGGAGACAAAACGTCCCCATGGCCGCGATTTGCCCCGCAGCTCATCAGCCCACAATTATTGTTCGACGCCCCAACGATCCGCTCTTTCGGATCGCCCACGCAACACGCCTGAGTTTCGGCCCCTTTGGGCGTCACAGGTGGCGCGGCAACGGCGTTGCCGCGGGCTCTGACGCCTGCTCTGGGGAGTGTTCAACCGGCCTTTTCAGGTCGGCCGCCGGTCTCTGGTCGGTACCCCGGCAAGCTAGTCGTGTTGCGAGCCTCACGTCAAGAACTAGTGTCGCGGCTCACGGTTCCGAACTATATGTTGTGTGTAGCTGTGAGAATTGTGGATAACAATTGCCCTTCCGGCTAAGCCTCGGAGACTCCTCTGAGAATCCGTTCCCGATTTTCGCAATGGCCAAGCTTCGCCGGCTTAAGACCACAGCTCGGGTTATGCTTAACGAGGGGTATATGTTGTGCCGGCGCATCAATTCCGGGGAGGGGCTCTCATGACCCGACGGGCGGCCGAAATGGCCTGATTGCGGGAAATTCGGCGCCCGCCGCTGGGGAAGGGGTGAGTCGGAGAATCAGCGCCGGTTTTCACACCCCGAAAGGCTGGACTTCGCTGCCCCTTGCGGCCATATTCCGCGCAACTTCACGAACCCCTCCGGCGGCAGCAGCATGAAAGAGTTTTTCACCCAGTTCTTCACCTGGTGGAACGGACAGACCCTCGGCACCCGATTCTTCACCTGGCGCAAGGGCGTGTTCGTCGGCACGGACGAGTTCGGCAACACCTATTACCGCTATGTCCAGCCGCAGGCGATCGACTCCAATGTGGGCGCCGAGCGCCGCTGGGTGATCTACAACGGCGATGCCGATGCCTCCAAGGTGCCTCCCGGATGGCGCGCCTGGCTGTGCCACAACGGCGACGTGCCCCCGAGCGAGGAGGCCTACCGGCCCCATTCCTGGGAAAAGCCCTATGTGCCGAACATGACCGGCACGGCCCAGGCCTACCGGCCGCAAGGGTCGCAACTCGGAGCCGGACAGCGCCCCGCCGCCACGGGCGATTACGTGCCGTGGACTCCCGGCGAGTGAGTTCGCCAGCGGCCTCCTGACCTGTGATGCTGAAGAGAACCCAGGCCCGCACCGGCATCGAGTGCGGGCTTCTTTATGGCTGCCCAAGGGCGGGACCTAAGCCGACCTGTTCTGAAAAGCCTCCAGGTTCTGCGCGAGATGCGCGACGTTTCCGGTGCCAGTGAGAATCACCGCTCTGGGCAATCGTTTCTCGATGTAGCGGAACGCCGCTTTTGCGGCTTCTTCGAAAGGCTGCTCCGCCAGCAATCCGCCCATGGCGAAGGGGCGGTTGACGATCGCAGCGCGGCCGCTCGATTCCAGTTCCGGCAGCAATGGAGCCATGGTCTGGCTCAACATGTTCAGAGGAAACTGCAGCGCGTCGTACATTCCGCTTTCCAGCGCGAGCCGCCCGGCCTCCACATCGCTGACGCTGGCGCCGAAGGCGGTGACCCCGCAGCGCCGCGCATGCTCCATCGCGGCGATGACATCGGGATCGGTCACGACATCGCTCGTCGCCTTGTGGATCTGCAGCACATCGATGGTTCCGAGGAGCGAGAGGGAGCGGTCGATGCTTCGGACCAGCGCATCGCGGCTGTGATCGACGAAGCTGGAACCCCGTTCGAAATCCCAGTGCTCTCCGGCTTTCGTCATGATGGTCAGCCGTCGTCGGGCGGACGGCTCAAGAGCGGTGAGGAAGCGGCCTAGCCGGGCTTCGCTCTGGGCATAGGCCGGGGCGGTATCGAAGATCGTAATGCCCAGTTCCAATGCTTTGGCCAGCAGAGCTTGCGCCTCGCTCTCACTCGGCGGCGCACTTGGGGCGACACCCCATGCGCGGCCAATCGAGAGCAGGCCGAGGCCGAGCTTAAGCCCGGGACCATCGAGATGATGCGCCATGCGGCTTACCTCCCCGACTTGGGATGGAAATGGGATTGCCGCCTGAGAATCCCTTCCGAGAACAGACCGAAAGCCTGGATGACGGAGCCGGTCGGCACCTCGGTCTGGCGGGCGACCCCAGAGCCTTTGAGAACGCCGCCGCGCTCGTCCGGCTCAGGATCCCGATAGGTCGCGCCATCCCCTAAGGTGCAGTTCTGGCAGCGGATCGGTCCGAGGATCTGCGCACCGCGCCCGATCCGGTTCGACAGCGTGAGCGATCCTCCACCGAGAAGACGTGCCCCGTCGCCGACCTCGATCACATCGCCCGTCCCGGCCTTCAGGGTGAACCCGCCTTCGTCGCCGATCTCGGCCCGTGCTCCAACCTTGATCGATCCTCCTGAGGCAACAAGTCGGCTTCCAGAGAAAAGCTGAGTGTGGTTGCCGATGACCAGGGTTCCGCCATCTTGGACCTGGAGAATGATCCCGGGCCAGAGCACCACTCCCTCTTCAAGCCGAACACCGGGCGATACCAATACGGAGCCCGGATCCGGGATCAGGACGCCGTCGCGGGCGAGGGCGGCTGTTTCCGCAGCAGGCAAGAACCCGAGCCGCTGTCGGGCATCATCACTTGAAGCCTGGTTTTCCATCATGAGCGCGTCTTCGCTCCCGGGTCACGTCCATGCCCAGGAGCTTAGCCGATCATTGTCGCTCTCGAATAGCCTAGCGAAATAGTAGAGCGTTCATCCAATCCCGGGAGACTACCCAGGGTAATCCAGCTTCGGATACCAATCCGTGCCGCGGCCCTCGGGCGTCATATCGAGTACGTTCCAGAGCGGAGCGAGGTCAGGTGCGCCGCGCGGATCCTGGCCGGGATCGGCGGCATCGCCGGTGATCTCGCCGCTCCAGAAATGACGGATCGTACCGTCGCGCCGGCTGAAGACGTTGAAGCCCGGAATCTCCTCGCCGTTTTCCAGCACGCCATAATAATCGCGGGAGTAGTTGCCGTTGAGGTCTGTATAGAGCTTCAGGTTCTTCCAGCCACGTTCCTTTTTCCAGGCGATCAGGCGCTCGATCGGGGAGCTCGCGACGACGGCGAGCGCCATGCGCTGCTGGATGTCGGCGCCGTTGCCATCGAGCGCGCCGAGCAGGTTGGTGCACATGGGGCAGGGCCGCTTGCGCTGCGGGCCGAACATGTAGCTGTAGACGGCCAGTGACGGCTTGTCGCCGAAGAGGTCGGCGAAGCTCACCGGGCCGTTCTCTCCCTCGAAGCGGTAGTCGCCGGTCACCGCGCCACCGGGCGGCAGAGCTCGGCGCTGGGCGGCGACGCGCTCCAAGTGGCGCCTCAGCTCGATCTCTTCCGCCAGCAGGGCCGTGCGGGCAGCGCGGTACTCGGCGCTCTCGTTCGGAAAGCGCACCGGCGAGCGGCGCGCAAGTTCTTCGGCGGGGACGAGGGTGTCGGTCATGAGATGCTCCTCGGAGGGCAGGTTACGATCTGCGTGGGCCGACGAGGCCGAACAGCGCTCCCTGCGGATCGTTGGCGACGATGATGAAGACGCCGCCCGGCACTTCGGCGGGGCCGTAGTGGATCGTGCCGCCATGGCCGGAGACAGCCTGGGCCGCGATATCTATATCCTCGACGCCGAAATAGAACGTCCATCTGGGGGGCGGACCCTCGGGCATCGCACGCATCACGGCCCCGATGGTCCGGCCGCCATGGTCGATGAACTGGTAGTCGCCCATCTCGCCCATGGGCATGGCATCGCCTTTCTCCCAGCCGAAACGGGCCCGGTAGAAGGTAAGGGCCGCCTGCGGGTCGCTGGTGGCGAGCTCGTTCCAATTGCAATGCCCAATGCCGTTCGGCGAGAAGGATGTGCTCGTTTCCTCCGACGCGCCGCGTATCACGTAGAACGGGACGCCTTGCGGATCCGCGAGCAGGGCAAAACGGCCGACACCCGGAATATCGGTCGGCAGCATATGCTGCGCGCCGCCGGCCTGGACGATGTCGGCTGCTGCTTCATCGACGTTGTCGACGCCAACATAGCCGAGCCACCCCGGACGCATGCCCTCGGCCTCCGCAGGAATCGGCATGAAGCCGGCAATCTCGGTGCTCCCCGTCGCGAAGAGCCTGTACCCGTTCTCGGCTCCCTCCATCTCCCGGTTCTGCCAGCCGATCACCGCGCCATAGAAGCGGGCGGCTGAGTCGGCGTCGTTCGTCAGGAGTTCATACCAGATGAAATCGCCGTGCTGATTGGCCATCGCGGAATTCCTCAGACGTCGAGAATCGGCATGAAGCCGCCGAAGATCATGCGCTTGCCGTCGAAGGGCATCTGCTGGCCCATCGCCTCCATGCGCGGGTCGGTCATGATCTTCTGGTTGGCGGCGTCGCGCACTTCCTTGGACGGGTACTCGATCCAGCTGAAGACAACGACCTCGTCGTCCTTGGCCTGTACGGAGCGGCGGAAATCGGTGAGCTTGCCGTCCGGAACATCGTCGCCCCAGCACTCCACCATGCGGGTGGCGCCGAACTCCTTGAACAGGGGCGCTGCTTCGGCCGCATGCTTGCGGTAAGTTTCCTTCTTGTCGGCCGGAACGGCCAGCACGAAGCCATCGACATATTTCATCGCGTTTCTCCCTCGGTTCTCTCTGAGCTATTGGTCAGCGAAGCGTTGCTAGGTGACGCCTCGATGCATGTTCTTCTTGACAAATAAGTTGATATCAACATAAATGGGGCATGTCAAACGAGCAGGCGATTTCCTTCGAGACAACCCATCTGGTGCGCGACACCTGCCTGTGCCTGCATGCGCAGCGGGCAGCGCGGACCCTTGCGCGCCGCTTCGACGAGGCACTGCGACCGGCCGGGATCACCTCCGGCCAGTTCTCGCTGCTCAACGCCCTCAACCGGCCCACGCCGCCGGCGATCGGCCCTGTCGCCCAGCTACTGGCGATGGACCGGACGACGCTGACCGCTGCCCTGAAGCCTCTTGAGAGGGATGGGCTCGTCGTTGTCACCCGCGACCCGGAAGACCGCCGGAGCCGGTTGGTTGGCCTCACCGACACGGGGCGGGAGGTGCTGGCCACAGCCTTTCCGATCTGGCGCGAACTTCATGCCGCTATCGAGGCGGGCCTGCCGGAGCTGGAGCCGGAGGCTCTTCGTGGTGGGCTCAGGTCACTCTCGCGGGCTGGGTGAGCAAGGGCAGGGCGGGTCGCCGGCCTAACTTCCTGCCTTGCCCTTTTTCCATCATGGTTCACGTGCTATCGCGTTGCCGAATTGACAGCGGGTGCGGCCAGGTTTGGCCGGACAGGAAACGCCAGATCGGATTTGGCTTGGACAGCATGATGAAACTCGGATGCACGCGGGCGGCCCTGGTGCTCGCATCGCTACTCGGCGGCCTCGGCGCGGCGCAGGCGGACAGGATCAAGAATCCCACGGCCGTTTTCTCCGGTCTGGACAAGATCACCGGGCGAATCGTGTCGTTCGAAGTGGCCGTCGATGAAACCGTCCAGTTCGGCGCGCTCCAGGTGACGCCGCGGGTCTGCTTTACCAAGCCACCGACAGAGACGCCGAACACCACGTCCTTCATCGAGGTGGACGAGCCTGGATCCGAGGGTAAGGCCAAGCGGGTCTTCTCGGGCTGGCTCTTTGCCGCAAGCCCGGGCCTGCATGGCCTCGAGCATCCGGTCTACGACATCTGGCTTGTGGACTGCAAAGGCGGCACCGAGGTGATCGCCGAGCCCAAGGAGACCCCTGAGGAGCTGCCGCCGATCCAGGATGCAGCCCGCGGCCCGAACGATCCGGCGCGGCCCGGTGACATCATGGCTCCGGCCGGTGGGACGGCCCCACGCCCGCCCGCCGTCGAGACGGCGCCGCTGCGCCAGCAGGCTCCGCAGCGCCAGCAGCCGGCCCGGCGTCCGGCTGCGCCGATCATCAATTCGGATCGCCCTAACTAACCATCGGCGATGGCGGCGAGCGCTTCCTCGCCGCTCACAATCCTGTCTTTCGGCCAGACATTCCAGTCGGCCGAATGCTCCATGGCATTGCGCAGCATCTGCTTGTAAGCCCGCCGCGGGACCTCGGTGGCGCCGAACTGCGCCAGGTGCGAGGTCACGAATTGCGTGTCCAGGAGCGAGAAGCCGCCTCGGCGTAAGCGCGCCACGAGATGCACGAGCGCCACCTTCGAGGCGTCGCGCTCCGTGTGGAACATGCTCTCGCCGAAGAAGGCGCCATTCAGCCTGACGCCATAAAGGCCCCCGACGAGACGACCCTCCTGATACACCTCCACCGTGTGGCAATAGCCGGCATCGAACAGCTCGCCGTAGAGCTCGCGGATCCGCCGGCTGATCCAGGTCTTCTCCCGGTCAGTCGCAGGAGCCGCGCAGCCGGCGATCACGGCGCCGAAATCCCGATCGACATGAACCTCGAAGAAGTCCGAGCGGACGGTGCGAGCGAGGCGTTTGGCGATGTGAAAGCCGTCGAGGGGAATAATCCCCCGCTCGCGCGGCTCAACCCAGAACAGGGACGGATCGTCCGCATCCTCCGCCATGGGAAAAATTCCGGCTGCATAGGCTTTCAGCAGGATATCCGGGGTGATCTCGATTGCGTGGTCGGGAGATTGGGTCATTCACCAACAAATCTGATCAATCAGGCCGTCCTTCAAAATAGGATAGCCCAAACGCGAAGTCAGACCGGGGTCAAATAGATTTTGCCCAGCTCTTGGATTTTTTCATCCGACATCTGAGCTTTTGTTGCGAGGGCCCATAGATCATATCGCTTCGGGCGACGAAGACCGAAGAATTTGGAGAACCCGGACCCGACGCAGGCCTTGCCGAGCGACTTGATCGTGAAGCCCGTATGATGAGCCATGTAAAGGTTGCCGCGCTTCATCGAAGGTCTGAAGCCATACATCATGTCGATGGGAGAGATCGGGCCGCTGCTGCTCGTATAGAGCGGCGTCTCGATGTCGCCTGAGGCCAACCTCTCCCCAATCGTTTGAAGGTCCGGGCAGGTGAGGATCACAAACCCATCGGGTTTGAGGACGCGGTGCATGGCTTTTAGCGCCAGCGGAACTTCGTGAGGATAAAGGTGCTCGATGTTGTGAGCCGAATAGACGGCGTCGAAACTGTTCGACTCGACCTGTGACAGTTCGGGCAACTTGTCGACCAGGTTCGGCTTCACGCTCTTGTCGATATCGAGCGTCACTTCCTCCCATTCGGAGGATGCGAATGCCTTGACGGTCTGATCCTTGCGCTTTGGGCCGCAGCCGACATGAAGAAAGCGAGGCATGGTCTTCCACAGCCTCGCCTTCAGTGACGTGGCCCTCTGTTCCACTGCAGCCAGAATAGCGGGGCCGATATTTCATAACAATATTATTCAGTTTCCCCCAGACCGCCCGTCTTCAGGAAATTCTCGAGCCAGTGAATGTCGTACTGGCCGTTCTGAATCTCAGGGTTGCGCACGAGGGTGCGGAAGAGCGGCAGCGTGGTGTCGATACCATCGACCACGAACTCGTCGAGAGCCCGGCGCAGGCGCATGAGGCACTCGTTGCGGGTTCGGCCATGGACGATGAGCTTGCCCACGAGGGAATCGTAGTGCGGCGGGATGCGGTAGCCCTGATAGGCTGCCGAGTCGACGCGCACGCCGAGGCCGCCCGGCGGGTGGAAATAGCTGATCGTGCCGGGCGAGGGGCGGAAGGTCGAGGGATGCTCGGCATTCACGCGGCATTCGATGGCGTGGCCTTCGATCTTGATATCTTCCTGCTTCACCGAGAGCGGGTGTCCGGCCGCCACGCGGATCTGCTCGTTCACCAGGTCGATGCCGGTGATCATCTCGGTGACGGGGTGCTCCACCTGGATGCGGGTGTTCATCTCGATGAAGTAGAACTCGCCGTCCTCGTAGAGGAACTCGATGGTGCCCGCGCCCGCATATTGCAGCTCCTGCATGGCCTTGGCCACGACGCCACCGATACGCTCGCGCATCTCGGTGTTGAGGGCGGGCGAGGGACCTTCCTCCCAGACCTTCTGGTGGCGGCGCTGCAGCGAGCAGTCACGCTCGCCCAGGTGAATGGCGTTGCCCTTGCCGTCGCCCAGCACCTGAATCTCGATGTGGCGCGGCTTCTCGAGGTACTTCTCGATATAGACCGCATCGTCGCCGAAGGCAGCCTTGGCCTCGGTCTTGGCCGTCTGGAGCGCGTGGACGAGGTCCTCCTCCGTGCGCGCTACCTTCATGCCGCGCCCACCGCCACCGGCGGCCGCCTTAATGATCACCGGGTAGCCGATCTCCTTGGCGACGCGCTTGGCCTCGTCCTCGTCGGTGATGCCGCCCTCGGAGCCGGGCACGCAGGGGATGCCGAGGCGCTTGGCCGTGCGTTTGGCCTCGATCTTGTCGCCCATGATGCGGATATGCTCCGCCTTGGGGCCGATGAATGCGATGCGGTGATGCTCCAGCACCTCCGCGAAGCGGGCATTCTCGGACAGGAAGCCGTAGCCGGGATGGATCGCGTCGGCGCCGGTGATCTCGCATGCGGCGATGAGGGCCGGGATGTTGAGATAGCTGTCGCGAGCGGCCGGCGGGCCGATGCAGACGCTCTCGTCGGCAAGGCGCACATGCATGGCGTCCGCGTCAGCAGTGGAATGCACCGCCACGGTGGCGATGCCGAGCTCCTTCGCGGCGCGCAGGATGCGCAGGGCGATCTCGCCTCGATTGGCAATGAGGATCTTATCGAACATATCGCGCCTTACTCGATGACGAGGAGGGGTTCGCCGTATTCAACAGGAGTTCCGTCTTCGACAAAGATGGCGGTCACGGTGCCGGCACGGGGCGCCACGATCTCGTTGAAGGTCTTCATAGCCTCGACGAGCAGGACCTTGTCGCCGGCCTGCACCTTGGAGCCGATCTCCACGAAGGCCTTCGCGTCAGGCGACGGCTTGCGGTAGGCGGTGCCGACCATCGGGGAGAGCACGGCGCCCGGATGGGGAGCGCCCGGCTTGGCGGTCTCAGGGGCGGCGGCAGCCGGAGGTGGGGCGATGACGGGTGCGGGGGCTGCGGGAGCCGCCATCGGAACCGAGACAGCGGCCGTGACCGTGCGCGCCACACGGATACGAAGGTCGCCCTTCTCCACTTCGATCTCGCTGAGATCCGTGTCGGCGATCAAATTCGCCAGCTCGCGGACGAGATCAGGATCGAAAGGGTTTTCCTTGGCCATGGGGCTTACCTCTGCTTTTTTGAGGATCTAGTGCTGGGAGGGTTTCGCCTGGCGGCCCCGCTCGGCCATCACCCGGTGAACCGCTTCCAGGCCGAGCAGGTAGCTCATGGACCCGAAACCACAGATCACCCCGACGGAGACGGGCGCTATGAGCGAGCGATGGCGAAAGCCCTCGCGAGCATGAACATTCGACAAATGGATCTCGACCGTCGGAGCGCCGCTGCCGGAGATGGCATCGCGGAGCGCGATCGAGGTGTGGGTGTAGGCGCCGGCATTGATGACGATGCCCGCGCCCTGCGCTCCCGCTTCATGGATCCAGTCGACCAGATGTCCTTCATGGTTCGACTGGCGGAAGGTGACCGCCGTCCCTAGGGTCTCAGCCTTCTCGCGCACGAGCTTCTCGATATCGGCCAGCGTGGTGCTGCCATAGATCTGAGGCTCTCTGCGGCCGAGCAGGTTGAGGTTGGGTCCGTTGAGGACGAAGACGGTGGTCATCGGATAAGGAGCGTTCCTTGAAGCTCCGTCAGGCGGAGCCGAAACGCCCTCTTAGCCAAAAGGCGAGCAGGGGGAAAGGGGAAAACCGGGGCTTTCCCAAGCTTGGCGGCGGTTCCGAAAGGGCAGAGGGCCGTTTTTCACCCTTCGTGGCCGGGCTGGTCCCGGCTATCCACGTCTTTTGAGAGGTTAAGACGTGGATCCTCGGAACAAGTCAGAGGACGACGCCGAGAAACTACCCGCAATTCGCCTTGCCGCACTGGCGGACATTATCCACGAGCTGCTTCAGGGGCTCCAGGCCGACGGCGCCGGGGATGACCGTCTCGCCGACGATGAAAGCAGGGGTTCCGGAGAGGCTCAGCTTGTCGCCCAGGGCCATGTTCTCCTGGAGGGCATTGCGGATCTCGGCGCTCTCCAGGTCCTTCTGCAGGCGGCCGATATCGACGCCCATGTCCTTGGCCACGGTCATGGCCCGCTCGCCGTTGACCCGGCCGCGGGTGTCCATGACCTTCACGTGGTAGTCGAAGAGCTTCTGTCCCTGGAGCTGGTTCTTGACCGCGAGAGCCACACGGCTCGCCTCGACGGAATCAGGCCCGAGGACCGGGAAGTCCTTCAGGACCACGCGGAGCTTGGGATCGCTCTTCATGAGTGTCTGAACGTCGGCCAGCGCCTTCTTGCAGTAGCCGCAATTGTAGTCGAAGAACTCCACAAGCGTGACGTCCCCGGATGGGTTTCCGACCACATAGGAATGCGAGGCGTTCAGGAGCGACTGCCTAGTTTCCTTCACGGCGCCCGCCTGCGCCACCTGCTGAGCTTCCGCCTGCCGCTTTTCCAGCTCGGAGATCACCTCGGTCAGGACCTCCGGATTCTTCAGGAGATATTCTTTCACGACCTCGCCGATGGCCTGCTTCTGCTGCTCGGTGAAGACCGGGCTCTGTGCCATAGCGGCGGGAGCCATGGCCAATGTGCCGAGCAGGGCCACAGCCTGGCCGATTTTGAGAAGCGAAGAGCGCATATTGGGTCCTTTGCGGAGAATTCCTTGAAACAAGTCCGCTCCTTAACCACGGTTCAAGGCGGAGTTGAGACTCGTCTATCCTATCGCGAGTTAGCGGCTTGAGGAGGGCGGCGTCAAATCACGGGTTTGTTTCGCGCCTATCTATAACGGCTGGTTGTCATCCCCCGGCGGCCGGGGGGCGGGACGGGGATCCTCTCATGGGATCAATACCATGGATTTCCTTCCCCTCCGCTGCGCTCCGGCCGGGAAAGACACGGAACCGTCTTGAGGCCTCTCCCGCAACGGGATACGACCCTGCCCATGACCAAATCATCCGCCGATCTCCGTTCGCCTCTCATCGCGCGCCGCATGGACCGCGTCGCTTCGTTCCTCGCCATGGACGTGCTGAGCGCGGCCGCCGCCAAGGAGCGGCGAGGGGACAGCGTGATCCACATGGAGGTGGGCCAGCCGTCGGCGCCCGCGCCCCGGGCCGCCCGCGAGGCCGCGAAGGCAGCTTTGGATCTTGGCCGTATCGGCTATACGGAGGCGCTGGGCATGTCCGCCCTGCGCGAGCGGATTGCCCGGCATTACCGCGACACCTATGGGGTGAGCATCGCGCCGGAGCGGGTGGTGGTCACCACCGGTTCCTCGGCAGGGTTCGTGCTGGCATTCTTAAGCCTCTTCGATCAGGGCCAGCGTGTGGCGATCACGGCGCCGGGCTATCCGGCCTACCGCAACATCCTGGAGGCGCTCGGCATCGAGCCGGTGACGATCCCGCTCGCCAAGGCGGACGGCTGGATCATGACCGCCGAGGCCATCGAAAAGGCCCATGCGGAGAAGCCCCTGCACGGCATTCTGGCCATGAGCCCGGCGAACCCCTCCGGCACCATGATCGGCCGCAAGGCGCTGGCCGGGCTAGGCGAGACCTGCCGCCGACTCGGCCTGTGGTTCGTCTCCGACGAGATCTATCACGGCCTGACCTACGGCGAGCCGGCCTCGACCGCACTCACCTCGGACGACGATGCGGTGGTGATCAATTCGTTCTCGAAATACTATTGCATGACCGGCTGGCGCATCGGCTGGATCGTGGTGCCCGAGCGGCTGGTGCGGCCTATCGAGCGTCTGGCGCAAAACCTCTACATCTCGCCGCCCTATCTCTCGCAGGTGGCGGCACTCGCAGCGTTTGACGCCATGGAGGAACTTGAGGCCGTCAAGGCAGGCTATGCCCGCAACCGCGCCTATCTGCTGGAGGAGTTGCCCAAGGTCGGCATCACCGAGATGCACCCGGTGGACGGAGCCTTCTACATCTATGCCGACATCGCCCGCTTCACGAACGATTCCATCGGCTTCTCGAAGCGCATGCTTGAGGAGGCGGGAGTGGCCGCGACGCCAGGCCTGGATTTCGACCCGATCGAGGGTTCACACTATCTGCGCCTGTCCTTCGCCGGTTCCGAGAACGATTGCCACGAGACCGTGGCGCGGCTGAAGGGGTGGTTGAAGTAGCACAGCTCCCGTCATGATCGGCCTTTTGCCGGTGATCCATGCTTTCTTCGCTTTAACCCACCAACCTCATCCTGAGGGGCAGCCGCGAGGCTGCGTCTCGAAGGAGATTCCAGAGAGCGCTGGATCCTCCTTCGAGACGGTTGCTGACCCGACCTTCTCAGGATGAGGATAGTGTTTGCTAGAAAGCGGATGGCTGCAGCAGTGTAGAGTTCAAACGGAAATGCCCGGCACTGAGCCGGGCATTTCTGTTTGTTCTTACGATCCGCTCAGGACCGACTTGGCCTTGGACCACCAGCCGGCGCGCTTGGGGCGCTCCGGGTCAGGCGGGGTCAGCACCACGGCGACCGGCTCGGGCTCCGGGATGACCGGGGCGGGAGCGGCGGGCTCCTCGGCCACGGGCTGCTGCGGAGCCACGATGCGCTCTTCCTCGGCGACCGGCTTGGGAGCCTCGGTCACGGACTGGGCCACAGCGGGAGCGACCTCGTCGGAAGCGGGTGCCGCCTCCGTCTGATCGGGGGTGACGAAGCCTTCCTCCTGGGCGAACTCGACGGTCTCGTCACGGCCGCGCCCACGACCGCCGCGGCGGCCGCGACGGCGGCGGCGTCCGCCGCGCTCCTCATCGGATTCGCCGGCCTCGGCCGATGCAGCCTCGGCTTCGGAGGTTTGGGCCTCTGCCTCTTCGTCGCCGGACTCGCCTTCAGATTCGTCGCCCTCGGCGCTCTCGTCGCCTTGGTCGGCTCCGGCGAAGGCCTCGCGGTCGCGGCCCCGACGGCGACGACGGCGGCGGCGGCGGCGGCGGTCGCCTTCGCTCTCGCCCTGCTCACTGCGCTCTTCGCCAGCGGCCTGAATGTCCTCGGCGGTCTCCTCTTCGGTCTCGACCTCATCCTCCTCGACAGGCTCGTCGATCGGCACGATGGCGTCGATCTGGATGCCGGTCGCGGCCGACTTGTGCTCCAGCTTCAGGGCCGGGTCACCACGGTCGATGGCGTAGGTGGTGTGGCCCTGCAGGGTGTCGTCGGCCACGATGGAGATCGCCACGCCGAAACGGCTCTCCAGCTCGCGCAGATGAATGCGCTTCTGGTTCAGGATGTAGAAGGCCGCCTCCATCCTGGTGCGGACCACGAGGTTGTAGCCCGAATTCTTGATGAGAGTTTCCTCGATCGAGCGCAGTACCTGGAGGGCGACCGACGGAGTCGAGCGCACGAAGCCGGTGCCGGCGCAGTGCGGGCAGGGGATCGAGGAGGATTCGAGCACGCCGGTGCGGATGCGCTGGCGCGACATCTCGAGCAGGCCGAACGGGGAGATGCGGCCCACCTGGATGCGGGCACGGTCGTTCTTCAGGCACTCGTTCAGCTTCTTCTCGACCGCGCGGTTGTTCCGCTTCTCCTCCATGTCGATGAAGTCGATGACGATGAGGCCGGCGAGATCGCGAAGGCGCAGCTGGCGGGCGATTTCCTCCGCGGCTTCGAGGTTCGTGCGAAGGGCCGTGTCCTCGATATTGTGCTCGCGGGTGGAGCGGCCGGAGTTCACGTCGATGGAGACGAGCGCTTCCGTCGGATTGATGACCAGATAGCCGCCTGATTTCAGCGTCACCACATTCGAGAACATGGCGTCGAGCTGAGCCTCGACGCCGAACTTGGCAAAGAGCGGCTGCGGGTCGCGGTAAGGCTGGACCAGCTTGGCATGGCTCGGCATGAGCATGCGCATGAAGTCCTTGGCCTCGCGATAGCCGTCCTCACCGGCGACCATCACGTCGTCGATGTCCTTGTTGTAGAGGTCGCGGATGGCGCGCTTGATGAGGGAACCTTCCTCGTACACGAGAGCCGGGGCAGCGGACTTCAGGGTCAGCTCGCGCACGCTCTCCCACAGGCGCATCAGGTATTCATAGTCCCGCTTGATCTCGGGCTTGGTGCGCGAGGCACCGGCCGTGCGCAGGATGATGCCCATTCCATCCGGCACCTCCAGCTCCTGGGCGATCTCCTTCAGGCGCTTGCGGTCGGCCGCATTGGTGATTTTACGCGAGATGCCGCCGCCCCGGCCCGTGTTAGGCATGAGCACCGAATAGCGGCCGGCGAGCGACAGGTAGGTGGTGAGAGCCGCGCCCTTGTTGCCGCGCTCCTCCTTGACGACCTGGACCAGCAGGATCTGGCGGCGCTTGATGACTTCCTGGATCTTGTACTGCTTGCGCGGGGTGCGCCGGCGCGGGGGCAGATCCTCGATGGCGTCGTCGCCGCCGAGCTGCTCGACGATCTCGTGCTCCTCGACGTCGTCCTCGTCCTCGTCGGACTCATCCTCGTCGTCAGCGTCCGTATCGTCTTCGGTCGTGCGAGCCTCGGTGTCTTCCGGCTCCTGGTCAGCCTGCGGCGCTTCGATATGGGCCGATCCCTCGACCGCCTCGAGTGCGTCTTCTCCAGCGCCCTCTTCGGGAATGGCGCCCTCGGTCGGGGCCGCAGCTTCAGATGCCTCTGTAGGACCGGTCTCACCGAGGGATTCGGTGCCTTCGGCGGCGCCGGACGACAGGCCTTCGGGAGCGGCCTCGACGCCTTCCTCGGTGCCCGCCTCGGCTTCGGTCGAGACGACGGTCTCATCATTCTGGGCGCGGCGTTGCGAGGACCGGCGGCGGCGGCCACGGTTGCTGCGCCTCTCCTCTTCGTGCTCCTCCTCGGCTTGAGCTTCCGCCTCGGCTTCGAGCAGCGCCTGCCGGTCAGCGACCGGGATCTGGTAGTAATCGGGATGGATTTCGCTGAAAGCGAGGAACCCGTGGCGGTTTCCGCCGTATTCCACAAAGGCCGCCTGGAGAGACGGTTCGACCCGGGTGACCTTGGCGAGATAGATATTCCCGCGCAACTGCTTCCGGTTAGCGGATTCGAAGTCGAATTCTTCGACCTTCTGACCGCGTACCACCACGACCCGGGTTTCTTCCGGGTGGGAGGCATCGATGAGCATCTTGTTTGCCATGTTGAACTCTCGACATGGCGATCGAGGGCAGGACCTGAGGCAGGGGCCGCATTGTGGGCGGTAAGGCACGCCGCGGATAAAGGCGGCGGGCTGAAATTGCGTTCGGAGTGCTGTCGATCGCCATCCTGCGCCGCGTTGGGGCGCATTCTGGGTTGAATTGGGCCGGCACGGAGCCGGAAAGGGTGGTGCTGGGGCGTGCGCGAAGGGATGCGCGCGATTCGAACGATGCAGAAACGAAGGTCATAGCTGACTTCGTGTGTGCAACCATTCGAGACGGCCCTTTCGTAGATATCGATGGGCCGGCTGAGCCGGCCATCGGCGAGTGGCGACAGGCGTCGCCCTGTGATCCTGTCCGTGAGCCTGTCGATGGTGAGGCGGTCCCTGAAGGATCGGTCAACACAACCGTCTCCCTTGGAGCCGCCGTCAGATTCGGCCATGCCGGACGGGATCAAGATCATTACAGATCGAATGGGGCATTTGGCAAGATGCTGTCTCACTGTGCCATGAATGCAACAGAGTCTCAGCAAAGTGCCTCCCGGCGTGAGGTTCCGTTAACCAAGCGGCGCCTAAGAGTATAGGAAGGACGCTCAAAACCAGCGATCAGCGATGCCTCTTTCCCTCCTCATACGCTTTGTCGGCGCGTGCCTCGTGGCGATCATCCTCGCTGCCGGGGCGGGGCGTGCCTGGGCTGCAGGAGATGGCGCGAAGCCCGCAACCCCGGTCATCGCGGCAGCCGCTACTGTTGAGACGGACGGCGGGAAGACCCGGTTCAAGGTGACCCTCTCGAAGCCGGTCACGGCGCAGGTCTCACTCATGGAACGCCCGGATCGGCTGATCATCGACCTGCCGGAGGTGGCCTTCCATCTTCCGGCCGAGGCCGGACGCGGCAAGGAAGGGCTCATCGCCTCCTACCGCTACGGACTTTTCGCGCCGGGACGCTCGCGGGTGGTGATGGAGTTGGCGCAGCCTGCGGTCGTGTCCGGCCTGACGACCGCTCCGGACGCGACGGGCGCCGCCACGATCCTGACCATCGAGCTCTCCCGCGTCGATCGGGAGGAGTTCCGCAAGGCGGCCTTGGAGAGCGCCGCTCCGGCCAAGGATAGCCCTGCGCCGGTCGTGCAGGCTGCCAAGGATGCTCGCCCGGTGATCATGATCGATCCAGGCCACGGCGGCATCGATCCGGGTGCGGCAGCTTCTTCGGGCAGCGTGGCCGAGAAGGATCTGGTGCTCTCCTTTGCCCAGCGGCTGAGGAAGAAGCTTGAGGACGGCGGGCGCTACAAGGTGCTCATGACCCGCGACCATGACGTGTTCGTCTCCCTCGGCGACCGGGTGCGGGCCGCTCGCTCTGCCCAGGCCGATCTCTTCATCTCCATCCACGCGGACTCGATCTCAGGCGGGCAGGATGTGCGGGGCCTGACGGTCTATACCGGGTCCGAGCGGGCGTCGGACGCGGATTCCGCACGGCTGGCCGATCGCGAGAACAAGGCCGACGCGGTGGCGGGCGTCGAGTCGGGCGACATGCCGGACGACGTGTCCGACATCCTGATGGACCTGACGCTTCGTGAAACCCGCGGCTTCTCCCACGGCTTCGCTTCCCGTCTTGTGGGCGAGTTCGATTCTGTCGCACGCCTCAACAAGAACCCGCACCGGCAGGCGCGCTTCCAGGTTCTGCGGGCCCACGACGTTCCGTCCGTTCTTGTCGAACTTGGCTATCTGTCGAGCCAAAAAGACTTAGATTTGTTGATGTCCGAGGAATGGCGGGCCAAGATGGTCTCGGCCATGTCGAATGCCGTCGATCGTTTCTTCGCTACCCGGTTCGCCCGGAGGGGCGCTGCCGCAGTTTTACCATAGAATGAGTGTGGATACCCGTAGCGGGGGCGCGATTCATCGGATAACGAGGGTCCGCGTTTCAAGATCGATATAAACGGGCGCCTGAAGGCGCCGTCATGGAATACCTTCGGATGCGGTTTGTCCTACGATTTTTCGGCTTCCTCTTCAGCGTTGGAGCGATCTTCTTCCTGATCGGCGCTGTCGGGCTCGCTTATGGATTCTGGTTCTATTCGAAGGATCTGCCGGATCACGCCCAGCTCGCGAATTACGAGCCGCCGGTGATGACGCGGATCCACGCGTCGGACGGCAGCCTGATCGCCGAATATGCCCGCGAGCGCCGGCTCTATGTGCCGATCGATTCCGTGCCCAAGCTCGTGATCGGGGCCTTCCTGTCGGCCGAGGACAAGAACTTCTACAAGCACCCGGGCATCGACCCGGAAGGGCTGATGCGCGCCATCGTGATCAACCTGCGCTCGGGCGGGGCGCGGGAGCAGGGCGCTTCCACCATCACCCAGCAGGTGGCCAAGAACTTCCTCGTCGGCAACGAGCGCAGCTATGAGCGTAAGATTCGTGAGGCGCTGATCGCGCTACGCATGGAATCGACCTTCTCGAAGGACAAGATTCTTGAACTCTACCTCAACGAGATCTTCCTCGGGACCCTAACCCCGGGACGTAATCTTCATGGCATTGCGGCGGCCGCCCTCGACTATTTCGGCAAGTCGATCCACGAACTGAGCATTGCGGAAGCCGCCTATATCGCGGCGCTCCCGAAGGGCCCCAACAACTACCACCCGTTCCGCCAGCGCAAGGCCGCGATCGAGCGCCGGAACTGGGTGATCGAGCGCATGGCCGTCAACGGCTATATCTCCAAGGAGGCGGCGGACGAGGCCCAGAAGGAGCCGCTCAACGTCAAGCCGCGGAATGTCTCCCCGAACAGCATCGCGTCCGGCTATTTCGCCGAGGGCGTGCGCCGCGACATCGCCGAGCGCTACGGCGAGGAGACCCTCTATGAGGGCGGCCTGCTGATCCGCTCGACCCTCGATCCCAAGATGCAGGCCATGGCCCGCAAGTCGCTGGTGGACGGCCTCGTGCGCTTCGACGAGGCGCGGGGCTGGCGTGGCGCCCAGCAGAAGATCGATCTGGCCGGCCGCGAATGGGGCCTCGCCCTGTCCGAGGTGCCGGTTCTCGGCGACGTTCAGCCCTGGCGCCTCGCCGTGGTGCTGGAAGTCGCGCGCGGGCAGGCCAAGATCGGCCTTCAGCCCAGACGCGAAGCCTCCGGCCAAGTCGTGAAGGATCGGGAGACCGGCGCCATCACGGCCGATGGCGTGAAATGGACCCGCCGACCCGTCGAGCGTGCCGTTTCGGTCGGCGACGTGGTCTATGTGGAGCCTCTGGCGGATAAGGACGGCCAGTTCCGCCTGCGCCAGATGCCGGAGATCTCGGGCGCCATCGTGGCCATGGATCCGAATACGGGCCGTGTTCACGCCATGGTGGGCGGCTTCTCCTATGACCAGAGCGAGTTCAACCGGGCCATCCAGGCGATGCGCCAGCCAGGCTCGTCGTTCAAGCCGATCGTCTATGCCACCGCCCTCGACAACGGCTACACCCCGTCATCGCAGGTTCTCGACGGCCCGTTCGTTCTCGACATGGGGCCTGGGCAGGAAGCTTGGGCGCCGAAGAACTACGACGGCAAGTCGACCGGTGTGCGCACGCTCCGCTACGGGATCGAGCATTCCAAGAACCTGATGACCGTGCGCCTGGCCAACGAGGTCGGCATGCCGGTCATCTCGGAATACTCACGCCGTTTCGGCGTCTATGACGACATGCTGCCGCTGCTCTCCATGTCGCTGGGCGCCGGCGAGACCACGGTCATGCGCATGACGGCGGCCTATTCCATGTTCGTCAATGGCGGGCGCCGCATCAAGCCCACCCTGATCGACCAGATCCAGGACCGCAACGGCCGGACGATCTACCGTCATGACGACCGCAAATGCGCGAACTGCAACGCGGAAAAATGGGATGGCGGCGCCGCGCCCAAGCTCACCGAGAACCGGGAGCAGGTGATCGATCCGCTCACCGCCTACCAGATCACCTCGATCCTGGAAGGCGTGGTTCAGCGCGGCACTGCCCAGACGGTCAAGGCCGTCGGCAAGCCGCTCGCGGGCAAGACGGGGACCACCAACGATGCCAAGGACGTGTGGTTCGTCGGCTTCTCGCCGGATCTCGCCGTGGGCGTGTTCCTCGGCTACGACCAGCCGAAATCGCTCGGCAATGCGGCCACGGCCGGTCAGTATGCCGCGCCGGTCTTCCGCGACTTCATGCAGATGGCGCTCAAGGACAAGCCTGCGACGCCGTTCCGCGTGCCGGCCGGTATCAAGCTCATCCGCGTCAACGCCTCGACCGGCACTCGCGCGGGCGGCGAGGGCGGCGGCACGATTCTCGAGGCTTTCAAGCCCGGACAGTCCCCGCCGGAATTCGTGCCGCCGGAGCCTGAGGAGATCCCGCAGGCGGAGTACCAGGGTAATCCAGCAGCGCCCCGACAGGCCGGAGGCGTGGGACCCGGCGGATTGTACTGACGGGCTCTCATCGCCATATCGACGCCTATCCACATCAAGAGAAGCGGAAGCCCTTCAGCCTTACCGGGCTGAAGGGCTCCTCCGATCGACTCAGGGCACTCTGCGCCTCGAAGTACATTCCCCTTTGAGGCCCGATGCTCTAAGACGCCGTCACCACAGGCACGGACAGAACGAACGGAACCATGCGCGCCGAAATTCAACACCTCGTAGAAGAGACCAAGCAGTCAGTCGGGCTGCTGAGGAGGCATCTTTGACTGGGATACCGCCCAGCGCCGCCTTGCGGAACTGAACGCTCAGGCCGAAGACCCTAACCTCTGGAACGACGCCGATGCCGCGCAGAAGATCATGCGTGAGCGCACCTCACTCGAGGACCAGATCTCGGCCGTGAAACGCCTCCAGCAGGAGCTTGAGGACGCCATCACCCTGATCGAACTCGGCGAAGCCGAGGAGGATGAGGATACGATCCGTGAGGGTGAGGAGGCGATCCGCAATCTCCAGGCCGAGGCCGCCCGCCGTCAGGTTGAGACCCTTCTCTCGGGCGAAGCCGACGCAAACGACACCTATGTGGAAGTGCATTCGGGTGCCGGCGGCACCGAAAGCCAGGATTGGGCCAACATGCTCCAGCGCATGTATGCCCGTTGGGCCGAGCGCCGGAAGTACAAGGTCGAGCTTCTGGAGATCACCGACGGCGAAGAGGCCGGCATCAAGAGCGCTACGCTCCTGATCAAGGGGCACAACGCCTATGGCTGGCTGAAGACCGAGTCGGGCGTGCACCGGCTCGTGCGCATCTCGCCCTATGACTCGAACGCCCGCCGCCATACGAGCTTCGCGTCGGTGTGGGTCTACCCGGTGGTGGATGATCGCATCAACATCGAGATCAAGGAATCCGACTGCCGCATCGACACGTTCCGCTCCTCGGGCGCGGGCGGCCAGCACGTGAACACCACGGACTCGGCCGTGCGCATCACGCACATTCCGAGCGGCATCGTGGTGGCCTGCCAGCAGGAGCGCTCCCAGCACAAGAACCGGGCAACCGCCTGGAACATGCTGCGCGCCCGGCTCTACGAGGCCGAGCTGAAGAAGCGCGAGGAGAAGGCCAATGCCGAGGCGGCCGCCAAGACCGATATCGGCTGGGGCCACCAGATCCGCTCCTACGTGCTGCAGCCCTACCAGATGGTGAAGGACCTACGCACGGGCGCCCAGTCCACGAGTCCGCAGGACGTTCTCGACGGCGACCTCGACCCCTTTATGGAAGCCTCACTCGCCCAGCGCGTCTATGGCGGAGAGGCTGAGGTGGAAGATATCGATTGAAACGCCTCTTTCTGCAGTCGCAGTTCTGTTGCTGCGATGCAGGATAAGATCAACATTAGTAAAAGAGCCCACTCAAGTGAGTGGGCTCTCGCGATCAGTCGTCAGGTCTATACGACAATAAAGTCGTAGGAGTAGATCGATACAGGTTCCTGGAACCTTGCGAAGCGCAGAGCAGCTGCGGGCCCGGAACCGTCTGGATCATATGAAAGGGATTGCTCGGCATCGTTGAAGAGGATTCTGTCATCCGCATCCTTCGCGGTTATGCCGTCCACAAAGGCCGAATAGCTCAGAAATCCTGGGGCCAAAGTGGTGAAGACCGTCGAAGATAGAACGATCGTATCGTAGTCGAAGTCCACGATCAGGTCGATGTCGTCGACACCATTGAACCAAGTATCGAAAACAAAATGATCGGTGCCTTCGCCGCCTTTCAGGATGTCGCTGCCTGCACCTCCATGCAGGGTGTCGTTGCCGTCCTCACCGCTTAAAACATCGCTGTCGGTGTCTCCATGGAGAGTGTCATCGTCATCGCCACCATCCAAGTTGTCGCCCCCCGCACCTCCGTGCAGGATGTCCTCGCCATCGTCGCCCTTCAGGACATCATTGCCGGCGTCACCATACAAGCTGTCATCGCCATAACCGCCGCCGAGATTGTCATTGCCGGTGTCGCCTCGCAGGAGGTCGTCGCCGATGCCGCCTCTCAGGACATCGTTGCCAAAATGCCCGTACAGCTCGTCGTCGTCCTCTCCGCCGCTTAGGAGGTCGTTACCAAGTCCGCCGTGCAGACTGTCATCTCCTGCAAAGCCGTAGAGCTTGTCGCTGCCGCTGGCTCCCTTGATGACGTCCTTGGCATTGACGCCATAGATCGTATCCGCCTTGCTCTTGCCGGTCTGGGACAGCGTTGCCTTGGTCTTGTTCCAGCTCCACGTCGCCACATGGCGCCCATCCTGAGAAGGATTGCCGTAGAGGGCGCGAATGGCCTCGATGTCCAAGGCTCCAAGTTGGACGGGCCCCATTTTGAGGTCGGCCCCCGTGTAGCTCATGACGGTATGCTTGACGTTGTCGAGGTCCGAGCCCAGCAGCTTCTTGTTGTGAGGCATCTTGTGGAAGGGATGCTTGAGGCCCAGCGCGTGACCGATCTCGTGAAGCAGGACGTAAAGCTTGAAATTGTAGCTCTGCGAGAGTTCCGTCCGGTACCGGCTGTTCAGATAAATGTTGCCGCCGCTTTCATCCCTTTCCTGGTCCGTCCAACCTTCGAAGCTGTCTCGGGTCAGTTCCGGAAACTCTGCCCAACCGCTGGCGTCCTGCCAAGTCCAACCCCACTGGAACTTCAGCTCGGCATCACCCTTTTTAACCTCGAGAAACTGGATGCCGCAGGCATCGCCCCACATCTTCAGGGCTTTTTGTGCCATGGCCCTGTCAGCGCTGCCGAACTTCGACGAGTCCCAGGACAAGGCGTTGAAGCTGTAGGTGAGAAAAACGGGTCTCTTGGCGGTCTTCAAAGAGGAAGAAGCATTCCAGCTTTGGCCGGAGAGGATGGCTGTGTGGTTAGACATCAGAGGATTGCTACTCAGGAAGGTCGGATAATGTGACGATGGAATATTGTCATAATTGGCCGCAATGAGCCATCCTGTCGCTAACCGAGAGCCTGGGCTGCCTTCAGCACCTCCTCCGCATGGCCCGGCACTTTCACCTTGCTCCAAACCTGGGCGATGACACCGTTCCGGTCGAGCAGCACGGTGGTGCGCTCGACGCCCATGTATTTGCGGCCATACATGCTCTTCTCGACCCAGACGCCATAGGCCTGGAGCATGGCCGTGGCCTCGTCCGAGGCCAGGGTGAAATCCAGCCCGTATTTGGCTCGGAACTGATCATGGCTCTTCAGCCCGTCGGGCGATACGCCCACGATCTCTGTATCGGCGACCGCAAACGCGGCTCTCAGAGCCTGGAAGTTCTGGGCCTCCAGGGTGCAGCCGCTGGTGTCGTCCTTCGGGTAGAAGTACAATACGACTTTGCGGCCTTTCAGCCCGTCGAGGCTGATCTCCCGACCATCTGTCGCAGGCAGGGAGAAGTCCGGAGCCCTGGCTCCAATGCTAAGGGACATGAAACGCCTTCCTTTTGGCGGAATGTACTGTTTGGAAACCTCTGGTGTGCACGACTGACGGGGAAGCAGTCGCGGGACGCCCCCGAGGCGGCTAAGGTCATATTTCTTGATTCCCCGAATGGCGCTCATGCGCAAGAACCGGATTGCTTGACGTCACAAGAATGAAGCTGCCCCTGCGTAACACGTTGTCCCGGCGAGACCCGGCCAAGCGAAGCCTCCTCCGGCGCCTGTTGCGTGGCACTCTCTATGTGAAGCTTGGCCTGCTGGTTTTCGTGGCTGCGGCCTTCGGATTGCTCTACCTGCGCCTGGCGGCGGCTCCCATGAGCTTCGGGCGTCTGCCCGAGCGGGTCGCGGAGGCGCTGGCATCCCGCATCGGGCCCGGCTGGAACGTCACGCTGCGCAATACGGCCATCGAGTTGCATGACGGCTCGCCAGCGCTGCGGGCCAATGGCCTCGACATCCGTGCTCCCGGCGGAGATCTCGTGCTCAGGGCACCTTATGCGATCCTGAGCGTGGATCTGACCTCGCTGCTGACGGCCAATCTTCAGCCCAAAGCCGTCGAGGTGCGCGACCTTCAACTGCGGGTTCGGGTGAACCGGGACGGCTCGCTTTCCTTCTCGCCCGTCCAGGAAGTTGAGGGGGAGGGTGCCCAGCCCACCCCGGCCGTACAGGAGCCCTCCAAAGAAGCCGCTGCATCGATGGCCCGCGACGTTGACGGGCCTTCCCCAGTGTCCGGCACAGTCGGGTCGCTGCTTGAGCTGATCGTCGGCCCCGGAAGCGTTCTGAACTCTCTCAATCAGGCGCAGCTGACCAATGCGCGTCTCGTCTTCATCGATGCGGATGGCCGCGAAAGGGCGAGGTTCCAGCGCGTCGACGCAGCTTTCGACTGGACGGAGAACGGGGGGCGCCAGTTCGCCGCCACGGTCGAGGGACCACAGGGATCCTGGCAGCTGAATGGCGATGCGACTGTGGACGGCAAGGACACGTACCGGGCCAGCATCGTGGCCGACAGGGCGCCGATCACGGACATTCTCCTGCTCTCCGGAGCCTCCGAGGTGCCGGCCAGCACCGATCTCGAATTTTCGGGCCGATTCGACCTTGCCTTTGCGGAAGGACGGGTCACGGAGCTGAAGACTCGGCTCGAGAGCAGTCCCGGGACGGTCCAGATCCAGGACGAGGATACATCTGCATTCCCGGTCGAGAAGGCTGTCATAGAGGCCAACTGGAATGAGAGCGCGAAGGCTCTCGAATTACCGCGCATTGAGGCGAAAGGCGGGGAAACGAACCTGCGCCTGCAGGGTCGTCTCCTGGCGGCCAACGGCAATGAGCCCTGGCGCCTGAGCCTCGGGGGGCGGGACATCACCTGGTCAGGCGCTGCGGCAGGAGACCGGCCCTTGCAGGTCAGCGAGTTCGCGGCGGACCTCTCCGGACACGATGGTGTCAGGATCAACGGCATCACGCTCAAAGGCCCCGAGCTTTCCGCCCGCATCAGCGGCCTCCTCGCTGCCACCGCCGACCCGAAGGGGCTGAGGCTCGATGTGCGCGCCGAGAAAACCGACATCCGTTCGGCCTTGCGAATTTGGCCGGAAGCCGTGGCTCCCCCAGTCCGGCGGTATCTGGTGTCCCATCTGAAGGCCGGCCTGCTTGAGTCCATCGATCTCAAGGTGGCGATGACCGGGGCCGACATCGAGAAGGCACTGAATGGCGGCCCGACACCCGACGAATCCCTGAAGATCGCCTTTGCCGTCTCCAACGGCACCCTGCAGGTCGATGAGGGCATCCCGCCGATCTCAGGCCTGAACGCGACCGGCCAGGTGACCGGACAGAAGGTGCTCGTCCGGGCTCCGGTGGGCCTCGTCCAGATGGCGAACAATCGCTCCCTGTCGGCTTCCGAGGGGGCCTTCGTCCTGGACAATTACTGGGACGACAACGGGGTGGCGCGGATAGACTTCCGCCTGACGGGAGGGGCCGACGGCCTCGGTGCGCTCCTCCTGGAGCCACGGATCAAGGAGATCGCAGGCTTCAACATCGATCCCGCCACCATGAAAGGCAGAACGGATCTGCGGGTCGGCATCGGTCTGCCGGTCCATGACATTCCCGCGTTCAAGGACCTGCCGTTGAAGGTCGGTGGAACGGTCAGTGATTTCGGTGTCGATGGTTTCTTCGGCAAGGATCGCCTGGAGGGCGCCGACCTCACGATCGCCTATGACCGGGGCGATCTCGCTGTCAAAGGCAATGGCAAGCTCGCCGGTAGCACGGCCGTCATCGATCTCCAGAAGAACCGGCAGGGCGGACAGGCCAGCGTGGCCTTCTCTCTCGACGAGGCTGCACGGAGCCGACGAGGGCTGTCCTTCGGCTCTCAGCTCACCGGCACCGTCGGCCTCAAGGCCAGCTTGCCGTTGGGCGAGAATGCGCCATCGGTCATCAATGTCGAGGCGGATCTGGCCAAGGCCGGAATCGACCAGCTCGTGCCGGGCTGGGTGAAGC
Source organism: Microvirga lupini (assembly GCF_014191055.1). Classification (GTDB taxonomy): domain Bacteria; phylum Pseudomonadota; class Alphaproteobacteria; order Rhizobiales; family Beijerinckiaceae; genus Microvirga; species Microvirga lupini_A. The sequence goes on along the minus strand of NZ_JACHWB010000003.1, from coordinate 178,383 downwards.
CGGCCGGCCGGCCGGGCAAGCTCACCTTTACCATGGTAGAGGGGCCGACGAGCGAGATCCGGGACCTTCAGCTCGACAGCGGCAATGTCCAGCTGCGGGGCCATGCCACGCTGACCAACGAGGGCGGCCTGGACAAGGCGGAGCTTTCGACCTTAAAGCTCTCGCCGGGCGACGACATGCGCGCCCAGATCGAGCGTTCTAGCGGGATCTACAAGGTCACGATCCGGGGCAATGTGGGCGATGCGCGCCCCTTCGTGAAAGGCGGCGGAACGGCTCCCGCGGGCGGGCGCAACGGATCGGCGAGCAAGGACAGCAAGGATTTCGACCTCGATCTGAACCTGAATATCCTGACCGGCTTCAACGAGGAGGCGATCACCAATGCCTCCGTCAAGGCGGCCATGCGCAAGGACAGCCTGCGCCAGCTCGACCTGAAGGGGCGCCTCGGCGCGACCGACATCATCGGCCGCACCATTCCCCAGGCTGGAGGCAGCCCGGTGGTCATCCTCCAAGCGGAGGATGCGGGCGCGCTCCTGCGGTTCACCGACATCTACAAGCGCATGTCGCGCGGCAATCTCATTTTGCAGCTCTCCACCGGCGACGAGCCGCAGGCCGGACATGTGATCATGCACTCCTTCGCGCTGGTCAACGAACCGGCTCTGCGCCGCATCATCCCGACCCAGACCCAGATCGTCGCGGGACGCGATCAGGCCGGGAGACCACAGATGGTCCGGGTCGATGTGAACGAGGTCCAGTTCACCAAGGCAAGGCTGGAGTTCTCCCGCAGCGCCGGACGCCTCGATTTCAAGGATGCGGCCATCTGGGGCAACCAGATCGGATTCACCCTGGGCGGGTTCATAGACTATGCCCGCGACCGCCTTGATGTCTCGGGAACCTTCGTCCCGGCCTACGGGCTCAACAACGTCTTCGCCCAGGTGCCGCTGTTTGGGCCGCTGCTGGGCGGCGGGCAGAATGAGGGACTGTTTGCCGTCAATTTCCGCCTGAACGGGCAGGCGAGCGCACCGTCCTTGTCAGTCAACCCGCTCTCGGCGGTGGCGCCGGGATTCCTGCGCAAGCTCTTCGGCGTGGGAGCCGAGAGCGCGCCGCAGACCGGTTCGCTACCGACGCCTCCCGACCGGTAAGACCTTATACAGCGCGCAGGAGCACGTGCTTCTTCTTGCCGAAGGACAGCTTGATCACGCCCTCGACTGTCACATCCGACAGGCTCAGGGTCCCGCGCTCATCCGATACGGCCTGATCATTGACCCTGAGGCCGCCGCTCTTGATCTGCCGGCGCGCCTCGCTTGATGACGGGACCAGCTTGGCGTAGTCCGGCCCGAAGGCTGCCAGCACCCCAAGCCCGCCTTCGAGCACATTTGACGGGACTTCGATGGTGGGAAGGCTCTCCGCCAGCGCCCCCTGCTCGAAGGTCTTGCGGGCGGTTTCGGAAGCCAGTTCCGCCGCCTCGCGGCCATGGAGGAGGGCGGTCGCTTCCGTTGCGAGAACCTTCTTGGCCTCGTTGATGTCGGCGCCCTGGAGCGCTTCCAGTTTGGCGATTTCGTCCATGGGCAGAATGGTGAAGAGCTTCAGGAAGCGGGCGACATCCGCGTCCTCGGTGTTGCGCCAGAACTGCCAGTAATCGTAGGGGCTCAGCATATCGGCGTTGAGCCAGACCGCCCCTGAGGCCGTCTTGCCCATCTTGGCGCCGGAGGCTGTCGTCAGGAGGGGACAGGTGACGGCATAGAGCTGCGGCGTGCCGAGGCGACGGCCGAGATCGATGCCGTTGACGATGTTGCCCCACTGGTCCGAGCCGCCCATCTGCAGCACGCAGCCATAGCGCTTGTTGAGCTCCACGAAGTCATAGGCCTGGAGGATCATGTAGTTGAATTCCAGGAACGACAGCTCGTGCTCCCGGTCGAGGCGCAGCTTCACGCTGTCGAAGGACAGCATGCGGTTGACGGAAAAATGCCGGCCCACGTCGCGCAGGAACTCGATGTAATTGAGCTTGGTCAGCCACTCGGCGTTATCGACCATCATGGCATCGGACGTGCCGTCTCCGAAGGAGATGAAGCGCGAGAAGACGGTCCTGATGCTGTCCTTGTTGGCTTCGATCTGCTCGACGGTCAGGAGCTTGCGGCTCTCATCCTTGCCGGAAGGATCGCCCACCCGGGTCGTGCCGCCTCCCATGAGGGTTATCGGCTTCCCGGCCCCGGTTTTCTGCAGCCAGTGCAGCATCATGATGGAGAGCAAGTGTCCCACGTGGAGAGACGGGCCGGTGCAGTCATAGCCCACATAGGTGGTGAGCCGATTTTCCAGGGCCGCCGTATCCACACCTTCGAAGTCGGAGGTTTGGTGAATGAAGCCCCGCTCGGTGAGCACCTTCAGAAAATCGGATTTCGGCGCGTTCATCGCGTCTCTCTCATCGGGTTTGGTCAAGAAGTGGGACCTCTAGCAGCTTCGGCAGTGAAATTCACGCGGTTTTGCCACCGGTTAAGCTGTAAGTCTTGTATGCAGCGGAAATGGTCAGGCAATACGAGATGCCTAAATCCGACTATCCCAGCTACCTGTGGAATTATGGTTGGAGCCATGCAGGAAGATTCATTTATAGGATAAATATCCTATATAGAGGACGGAACATTGACAAAGCTGAGCCATACTTTATGTTAATGTAACATTATTAAATTAGGGTGTGTCCGATGTCTTGGATTTCAGATGCTTTCAGATCCGCAGGGCGGTGGGTAGCCGATCGTGTCGAAGACATAGGAAATGAGCTTGAGGATCTCGCCAATTCTGCTTGGAACTGGGTCAACGATAGTGTCTCAGCCTTCCCTCTAAAATTTTTCTCTTATATGGCGACCGTATTTCCGTCTTGGTCATTTTGGGGGGTGCAGTACTTTAAGCCTGATCATGCCGATAGCGATGTAAATGCTTTGATGACAGGAACTAAGTGGAGTGGATCGACGATAACATATTCATTGCCCGATTCTAAATCCGATTACGGTTTGATAGACCCGAGCGCATCCGGATTTTATAGACTCTCAAGTTCCGGTGAAGACGCGGTTCATCGTGTTATGGGCACAGTAGCCGGGTACGTGAATACCGGTGTTTCATATGTTGGCCGCGATAGTGCCGATATTAAAGTTGCTGGTTTTGAGCCAGGATCTGTCATCAGTCGCAGTCATGGGTACTATCCTGGCGTGCCATTGTATGGTGGCGATACATGGATAAATCTTAAGGGGTATAACAATTTCAGTAAGGGCACTTACGCTTACTTCCTGACTATGCATGAACTCGGCCACTCCTTAGGGCTCAAGCATTCGCACGATCATGTTGACGGTCTTCCGAGGATGTCTGCTGCCCACGATAGCACTGAATACACGGTGATGTCGTATAATGACACGCTAGAGCGCCCGCAGTCTTTCATGCAATACGATATTGCTGCCTTGCAGGCGATGTACGGAGCGGATTTCACGACAAACAACAACAATACCCGATATAATTGGAATTCCGCCACAGGTGAGATGTATGTCAACGGAGTCAGTCAGGGTGCAACCGAAAGCGCCCGTATTTTCCTGACGATTTGGGATGGTGGCGGTATCGATACTTACGATCTGTCCAACTATTCCGAAGGCGCTGTAATCGATCTCACGCCTGGTGGCTTCTCTCGGTTCTCTACCACGCAGCTTGCTAAGAAGACCGTGTCGACCACGGTCAACGGTAACGTTTACAATGCTTTCCAGTATAACGACGATGGTCGCTCGTTGATCGAAAACGCAATTGGCGGCAACGACAAGGACCAGATACTGGGCAACAGAGCCAACAATTCTCTTCAGGGCCTTGGAGGGGATGATGTGCTAACCGGGCAAGCTGGAAACGATACGCTTGAAGGTGGTTCTGGTGACGACATCCTCAACGGTGGAACTGGCGCGGACCGGCTGATCGGCGGCGCCGGGCTTGGCGACATGGCAGCCTATAATGGTGTCGGCGGTCAGGGAGTCACAGTTAATCTGGCTAATCCGCAATTCAACACCGGCGAGGCTGCGGGCGATACCTATGACGGCATCGAGAACGTGGCCGGCACCGCCTATGCCGATGTCCTGACGGGCGATGCCAAGAGCAATATTCTCTATGGTCTCGGATCCGATGATATCCTTCGGGGTGGCCTGGGTGCCGACGTGCTGGTGGGCGGAGAGGGCTTCAACTGGGCCTCATACATGGAGGCAGCCTCAGGCGTCGTGGCCGATCTTTCGAACACGGGCCTGAACACAGGCGAGGCTGCGGGCGATACTTACATCGAGATCCGCGGATTGCAGGGCTCGAACCATGCGGACCATCTTTCAGGAGATTCCAGCTCCCGGGGCAATGCCTTGGCCGGACTCGGCGGAAACGACATTCTGACCGGTCGTGCCGGTAACGACACCCTTGAAGGTGGCGAGGGTGACGACATTCTCAACGGTGGCGCCGGTGCCGACCGTCTGATCGGCGGCGCCGGTCTCGGCGATATGGCGGCTTACAATGGCGTCAACGGGCAGGGAGTATCGGTCAATCTGGCCAAGCCGCAGTTCAACACCGGGGAGGCTGCCGGCGACAGCTATGACGGCATCGAGAACGTGGCCGGTACCGCGTATACCGACATTCTGACGGGGGATGCCAAGAACAACATTCTCTATGGTCTGGGTTCCGACGACATTCTGCGCGGTGGGCTCGGCGCCGACGTCCTGGTGGGTGGCGAGGGCTTCGATTGGGCGTCCTATGCCGACGCGGTCTCAGGCGTACGGGTGGACCTCGTCAACCGCAGCGTCAATACGGGGGAAGCCGCGGGCGACAGCTTCATCGAGATCGAAGCCCTGCAGGGTTCGAATTTCGGCGACTCCCTTGCGGGCGATGGCAACGGCAATGCGCTTTCTGGTCTCGAAGGCAACGACGTGCTGCATGGCCGCGACGGGGGCGATCATCTCGATGGCGGCGCCGGCGACGATATCCTCAACGGCGGTGCAGGCGGCGATATCCTGATCGGCGGCGGCGGCTTCGACTGGGCGTCCTACATGGATGCCACCTCAGGCGTGACCGCGGATCTTGCCAACCGTGCCACCAATACGGGTGAAGCGGCAGGCGACGTCTATAACGCCATCCAGGGTCTGCAGGGCTCGACATTCGGTGACGTTCTGAATGGCGATGAAGGCGGAAACGCGCTTTCGGGTCTTGAGGGTAGCGATCTCCTGCAGGGACGGGGCGGCAACGATCATCTTCACGGTGGGGAAGGCAGCGATACGCTCTCCGGTGGTGCGGGTTCCGACCATCTGGTCGGCGCTGCAGGTGCTGATCGGTTCCGGTTCGACGCAGCGTTAGGTACGAGCAATGTCGATATCATAGCAGATTTCAGCGTCTCGGAAGACAAGATTGAGTTGGATGGCCGAGTGTTTACAGGCCTCTACGCATACAACTCAGGCGGCCTCGTAGAGTGGAACTTCAGCATCGGGACACGGGCAACCACGCAGTATAGCCAGATCATTTACAACAACACGACTGGCGAGCTGTTCTACGACGCTGATGGCGCGGGAGCTACGGCTCAAGTCAAGTTTGCCGATATCTCGAAAGGCCTGGCTCTAACACATTCCAACTTCCTGCTTGTGTAGTTGGGCAGTACGATCTCGACGTGACTTAAACGGGAAGGGCGCCGGCTGATCGATCAGCCGGCGCCCTTTTTGTCTTATAGAAAGATGGAGGCTTTTAAGCTGCCTCTTCCGTCGTGCCGAGGCGCTTGTCGAGGTACTCGTCGACGGACACCATGAGTTCGTCGACCCGACCGTCAAAGAAGTGGTTGGCGCCGTCGATCACCGCGTGTTCGAGCTTCACGCCCTTCTGGGTCTTCACCTTCTCGATGACGCTGATCACGTCCTTGACCGGAGCCACCCGATCTTCCGAGCCATGGACGAACAGGCCGGAGGACGGGCAGGGAGCAAGGAACGAGAAGTCGTAGCGGTTCGCCATGGCGGCAATCGAGATGAAGCCTTCGATTTCCGGGCGGCGCATGAGAAGCTGCATGCCGATCCAGGCGCCAAAGGACACGCCGGCGATCCAGCAGGCGCGGGCATCCGGGTTCATGGCCTGTGCCCAGTCGAGGGCGGCGGCCGCATCGGAGAGTTCGCCTTGGCCGTGATCGAAAGCGCCCTGGCTGCGGCCGACGCCGCGGAAGTTGAACCGCAGGACCGAGAAGCCGCGCTTCGCGAAGTCATAGTAGAGGTTGTAGACGATCTGGTTGTTCATCGTCCCGCCGAATTGCGGGTGCGGGTGCAGGATGATGGCGATGGGAGCGCCCTTTTCCTTGGCAGGCTGATAGCGCCCTTCGATGCGACCGGCAGGACCCGTAAAGATGACTTCAGGCATAGACGCGAACCTCTTGCTCACCCCTCCATCGGGAGAGGGAAAACCCGTGACGACCTTGACTCCAGGCCGCGGATCCTCATAAAAGAACCCTTAGAACTGTTCTAAAATGTTCCAATGTTTCGATTCATCCGAGCGGCTTTGTTCAGCGGATGAGACATCGGACAGATGTGGTTGTGGTGCTTTAGCACGGCAACCTAGGTCGATTGCAAGAATTTCGTGAGGCTCACGGCGGCTATGGCGGCAGGCCAGCGTACATATCTCGACCATAATGCGACCTCGCCGCTGCGGCCGGAGGTTGCCGAGGTCATGCTGCGTGCTCTTCAGCTTCCCGGGAATGCCTCCTCGGTTCATACGGAAGGTCGCGCCGCGCGAGCGGAAATGGAAACTGCCCGCGAGAGAGTGGCACGCCTCATCGGGGCACGGACCAAGAACGTCATCTTCACGAGCGGCGGCACCGAGGCGGCCAATCTGGTTCTGACGCCGGGCTTCCGCCGACTGGGGCAGGCGGGGGCGACCCGGCTCCTCCTCGGAGCTGCCGAACACCCTTGTGTGCTCAACGGGCATCGTTTCCGGTCAGACGCTGTCGAGATCATTCCCGTCAATGGCAACGGAATCGTTGATCTGGCCTGGCTTGAGGCCCATCTCCAGCGTACCGGCGACGAACGTGTTCTGGTTTCCATTCAACTGGCCAACAACGAGACCGGCGTGCTTCAGCCCGTGGCCGAGGCGGCCCGCCTCGTTCATGAGCATGGCGGGTTGATCCACACCGATGCAGTTCAGGCCGCCGGAAAGATTCCCGTCGACATGGCGGCGCTCGGGGTCGATGTGCTCACCCTTTCGGCGCACAAGATCGGCGGGCCGAAGGGAATCGGTGCGGTGGTTCTCGCCTCCGACCAGTTCGAGATCGCAGACCGGCTGATCCGGGGCGGTGGGCAGGAAAAGGGATTCAGGGCCGGCACCGAGAACGTGGCGGCTATCGCGGGTTTCGGCGCTGCGGCCGAGATCGCTCTGGTCAACTTGGAGCAGGAGGCCGGAAGGCTTCGGGCTCTGCGGGCTGAGGCCGAGGTCGAACTTCGCCGAATTGCGCCTGACACGGTTGTTGTGGGTGCGCAAGCTGAGCGGTTGCCTAATACCTTCGCCTTTGCCATACCCGGCCTCAAGGCCGAAACGGCATTGATCGCCTTCGATCTGGCAGGGGTTGCCCTGTCCTCCGGTTCGGCCTGCTCGTCCGGAAAGGTCAAGCGATCGCATGTGCTCGACGCCATGGGCGTGGAGCCAGCCGTCGCCGAGGGTGTTTTGCGTGTGAGTTTGGGGTGGTCGACCACGAAAGAGGACGTGATCCGGTTTGCGGAGGCGTGCGAAAGGGTGGTCGGCACCTTATATAAGCGGAAGGCGAGCGCAGCCTAAGTCAAGGCTCCGCTTCGATTTCCAGGTCATCAACCCGCGGTCCTTGAAACCGTGAGCGGTGGGAGAGACAGATGCCTGCAGTGCAGGAAACGATCGATCAGGTTCGTCTGATCGACGTCGATCAGTACAAGTACGGCTTCGAGACCGAGGTCGAAATGGAGAAGGCCCCAAAGGGTCTTTCCGAGGACGTGATCCGCTTCATCTCGGCCAAGAAGGGCGAGCCCGAGTGGATGCTCCAGTGGCGCCTCGACGCCTACAAGCGCTGGCTCACCATGAAGGAGCCGAACTGGGCGCGCGTGTCGTACGACAAGATCGACTATAACGACATCTATTACTACGCCGCGCCGAAGAAGAATCCTGCGCCGAAGTCGCTCGACGAGGTCGATCCCGAGATCCTCAAGACCTACGAGAAGCTCGGCATCCCCTTGCGCGAGCAGGAGATCCTGGCCGGCGTCGAGCCGCAACGCCGGGTCGCCGTGGACGCGGTGTTCGATTCCGTCTCGGTCGCCACGACCTTCAAGGAGGAGCTCGCAAAGGCCGGCGTGATCTTCATGCCGATCTCCGAGGCGATCCGGGAATACCCCGACCTCGTGAAGCAGTATCTCGGCTCGGTCGTGCCGGTGACGGACAACTTCTTCGCGACCCTGAACTCGGCGGTCTTCACCGACGGGTCGTTCGTTTATGTCCCGCCGGGCGTGCGCTGCCCGATGGAGCTGTCCACCTACTTCCGCATCAACGAGAAGAACACGGGCCAGTTCGAGCGCACCCTGATCATCGCCGACAAGGGCTCATACGTGTCGTATCTCGAGGGCTGCACGGCTCCGAAGCGTGATGAGAACCAGCTCCACGCGGCTGTGGTCGAGCTCGTGGCCCTCGACGACGCCGAGATCAAGTATTCCACGGTCCAGAACTGGTACCCGGGCGATGCTCAGGGCAAGGGCGGCATCTACAACTTCGTGACCAAGCGCGGCGATTGCCGGGGCAAGAACTCCGTCATCACCTGGACCCAGGTGGAGACGGGCTCCGCCATCACCTGGAAGTATCCGTCCTGCATCCTGCGCGGCGACAATTCCCGCGGCGAGTTCTATTCGATCGCGGTGTCGAACGGCATGCAGCAGGTCGATTCCGGCACCAAGATGATCCATCTGGGCAAGAACACCACGAGCCGGATCATCTCGAAGGGCATCGCGGCTGGCCGCTCCGAGAACACCTATCGTGGTCTGGTCTCGGCCCACCGCAAGGCGACCGGCGCGCGCAACTTCACCAACTGCGACTCCCTGCTCATCGGCAACCAGTGCGGCGCCCATACGGTGCCCTACATCGAGTCGAAGAACGCCACCGCGGTATTCGAGCACGAGGCGACCACATCGAAGATCTCCGAAGATCAGATGTTCTATTGCCAGCAGCGCGGCCTCTCGGAAGAGGAGGCGACGGCGCTTATCGTGAACGGCTTTGTGAAGGACGTGCTGCAGCAGCTCCCCATGGAGTTCGCAGTCGAGGCACAGAAGCTGATCTCGATCTCGCTGGAAGGCTCGGTGGGGTAATGAGTGAATCGGAATTAGGAACTGCATTAGCGATCCTTCAACATGTCGCAAATGCAGCTTCTGCACGAGAAGCTGAATACAACAGCCTCGGGCTAAAGCTAGACGTCGATCTTGAGAATAACATGGTAGGCGTCGGCTACGCCCCAATGCACAACTACGTTGAAGGAGTTGGTGAGGCAGTTGGCTTTGCAGATGGAGTTTATCTCGTTCTTGAGGATACTGGCGAGTTAACCCTTCTTAATAAGAAGCTTTCGCCGAAACTATCTGCTCAAGAGATCGAAAAGAAATTCTTTGAGACAGTTGAAAAGAAACTGTCTGCTTAAGCGAGAAATATCATGCTCGAAATCAAGAACCTGGTTGTCCAGATCGAGGACAAGCGCATTCTCAACGGCCTCAACCTTACCGTGAACAAGGGCGAGGTTGCCGCCATCATGGGGCCGAACGGCTCCGGCAAGTCGACCCTGTCCTATGTGATCGCCGGCAAGGAGGACTACGAGGTCCTCGACGGCGAGATCCTTCTCAATGGTGAGAACCTGCTGGAGATGGAGCCGGACCAGCGCGCTGCCGCCGGCGTGTTCCTCGCCTTCCAGTATCCGCTGGAGATCCCCGGCGTCGCCTCGATGACCTTCCTGAAGGCTACCCTCAACGCCCAGCGCAAGGCGCGCGGCGAGGACGAGCTGACCACGCCGGACTTCATCAAGCGCGTAAACGCCGCCGCCACCCAGCTTGAGATCCCCAAGGACATGCTCAAGCGCGCCCTGAACGTCGGCTTCTCAGGCGGTGAGAAGAAGCGCATGGAAATCCTGCAGATGGCGCTGCTCCAGCCGTCCTTCTGCATTCTGGACGAAACCGATTCCGGCCTCGACATCGACGCTCTGCGCATCGTGTCCGAGGGCGTGAATGCCCTGCGCTCGCCCGATCGCGCCTTCCTGGTCATCACCCACTACCAGCGCCTGCTCAACCACATCGTGCCCGACACGGTGCACGTGATGCATGCAGGCCGCATCGTGAAGACCGGCGGCAAGGAGCTGGCGCTCGAGCTCGAGGCCAACGGTTATGCCGATTATCGGGAAACTGAGGCTGCTTGATATGGCTGACGTCACCCTCATGAAGACGCCGGCGGAAACCGCGCTGGCGCAGGCTTTCGAAAGCGCCAAGACCACGTTGCCCGGCGACGTGGAATCGCGCTCTCAGGCCTTTGAGCAATTCAACTCGCGCGGTCTCCCGCATCGCCGGGTGGAGGAGTTCAAGTACACGGATCTGCGCGCGATGATGCGCGAGATCGCGCCGTTCGCCGGCGTTCCCGCCGCGGACGAGGCGAAGGCTGCTCTGGCGAGCGCAAAGGCGCTTGCCGGCGTCGAGGCGCTGCAGGTGCCGTTTGTGAACGGCCATTTCATGCGCGACGCGGTGGACTTCCACAATCTGCCCGAGAATGTCGAGATCGTGCCGCTGGCCGAGGCTCTGGCGAGTGGTCATGATTGGCTGGCAAAGCTCAGTCCCGTGAAATGGGCGAGCGACAACCCGGTCTATCAGCTCAACACGTCGTTCATGGCCGATGGGGTGATGATCCGGATCGCAGGGCCTGTCGAGACGCCGGTCCATCTGCGCTTCGTTACCGCTGCGGCTTCGGCTGTTGCCACCGCTACACGCATCCTCGTGGTCGTGGAGGAGGGCGCCTCGGTGACCCTGTTTGAGACCCACGAGAGCACGGACGGCGCTAACCACCAGCCGAACGACGTGATCGAGATGATCGCAGGCGATCGCACCAACGTGCAGCATGTCCGCGTCAATGCCGAGGGCGACAAGGCGCTCGCTCTCTCCACACTTGCCGCCAAGATCGGCGGGGAAGCGTTGTTCAACAGCATCAACGTGGTGGCCGGTTCCTCCACCTCGCGGCACCAGGTCTTCGCGCTGCTCGACGGCGAGAACACGAACCTGCGCGTCAACGGCGCGACCATGCTGAAGGGAACGCAGCACGCCGACTCGACCCTGGTGGTCGAGCATGGGGCTCCCCATTGCGAGAGCCGCGAGCTGTTCAAGACGGTCATCGACAATGAGGCGACCGGCGTCTTCCAGGGCAAGATCATCGTCCCGCATCACGCCCAGAAGACCGACGGCCGCATGATGTCGGCGGCGCTCCTCCTGGAGGAGGGCGGCTCCATGAACAACAAGCCGGAGCTTGAGATCTTCGCCGACGACGTGCAGTGCGCTCACGGCGCCACCTGCGGCCAGCTCGACGAGGACCTCCTGTTCTACCTCATGGCTCGCGGCCTGCCGAAGAAGGAGGCCGAGAGCCTCCTGGTCCAGGCCTTCCTGGGCGAGGCGCTGGAATTCGTCGAGAACGAGACCGTCCGCGAGGCGCTTGTCGGCGCGGTCGAGGGCTGGCTGAAGGCGCGCTCGTGAAAGACTGCGTCATGGCCGGGTTTGTCTTGGCCATGACGACATGCTTCCCATAGCTCTCATTCTGAGGAGGTGCTTTGCACCGTCTCGAAGGACGAGGGCGTCTCCAGAGACCACTGGAGCCTCCTTCGAGACGCCGCTTTCAGCGGCTCCTCAGGATGAGGTTGAGGGTATGATGGCCGAAGAAGGCATGAAGCAATGAACGCTCCTGTGAAGCCATACGACATCGAAGCCGTCCGGGCGGAGTTTCCGATCCTGGCCCAGCAGGTCTATGGCAAACCGCTCGTCTATCTCGACAGCGCCGCTTCGGCCCAGAAGCCGCGTGCGGTGATCGACGCCATGGTGAACACCATGGAGACCGGCTATGCGAATGTTCATCGCGGTCTGCACCACATGGCGAACGTGGCGACAGAAGGCTTCGAGCGCGCCCGCGAGACCGTGCGGGAATTCCTCAACGCCGGATCGACCGACGAGATCGTCTTCACCAAGTCGGCCACGGAAGCCTACAACCTCGTGGCGGATTCCTTCGGGCGCATGAACATCGGGGAGGGCGACGAGATCATCCTCTCCATCATGGAACACCACTCGAACATCGTGCCCTGGCACTTCCTGCGCGAGCGCAAGGGCGCGGTGATCAAGTGGGCGCCGGTGGACGACGAGGGCAATTTCCTGGTCGAGGAGTTCGAGAAGCTCTTCTCTCCCCGCACCAAGATCGTGGCCATCACCCACATGTCCAACGTGCTCGGCACCGTGACGCCGATCAAGGAGATCATCCGAATTGCCCATGCCCACGGCGTGCCTGTGCTGGTGGACGGGGCTCAGGGCGCTGTTCATCTCCAGGTGGACGTGCGCGATCTCGATGCGGATTTCTATGTCTTCACCGGCCACAAGGTCTATGGCCCGACGGGCATAGGGGTGCTTTACGGCAAGCGCGAGTGGCTTGAGAAGATGCCGCCCTATTCCGGCGGTGGTGAAATGATCCGCGAGGTGCGCGAGGACGCGATCACCTACAACGACCCGCCGCACCGCTTCGAGGCGGGAACCCCGCCGATCATCGAAGCCATCGGCCTCGATGCCGCCCTGCGCTTTATGATGAACCTCGGCCGGGAGAACATCCAGGCCCATGAGGCAGCGCTCTCGGCCTATGCGCATGAGCGCCTGAGAGCCATGAACTCGGTGCGCATCATCGGTCAGGCCAAGGGCAAAGGTGCGATCGTCGCCTTCGAGATGAAGGGGGCCCATGCCCATGACGTCGCCACGGTCATCGACCGGCAGGGCGTGGCGGTCAGGGCCGGCACCCATTGCGCCATGCCGCTACTGAACCGGTTCGGCGCGACCTCCACATGCCGGGCCTCGTTTGGCCTCTACAATACCATGCAAGAAGTCGATAAGTTGGCGGACGCCCTACAGAAGGCGGAAGCCCTGTTTGCTTGAGGATGACCCTGTGAACGACCAATCCCTGTCCAACGCGCTGCAGGTGTCCCCTGGCTCCGCGATTCCGCCGGAAGAGCTCGACCGCATGACGGACGACATCATCGCGGCCCTGAAGACCGTCTATGACCCCGAGATCCCGTCCGACATCTACGAACTCGGCCTGATCTACCGCGTCGACATCGACGATGACCGCAACGTCACCATCGACATGACCCTGACGGCGCCCGGCTGCCCCGTAGCCGGCGAGATGCCGGGTTGGGTGGAGAACGCCGTCTCCACCGTCCAGGGCGTCCAGAGCGTCAAGGTCAACATGGTCTTCGACCCGCCGTGGGACCAGAGCCGCATGTCCGACGAGGCGCGGGTCGCGCTCGATATGTGGTGATCCATAGATCGCCTCTCGACTTCACTTTCCGTCATGGCCGGGCTTGTCCCGGCCATCCACATTTTAGAGGCCAAGACGTGGATCCCCGGAACAAGTCCGGGGATGACGGGAGCGTGTCCGTCTTGCCCGATACAGATGCGTTACGTCCGGTTGATGGACACGCCTCCGTCGACGAGCAGTGCCGTGCCCGTCGTGAAGCTCGACGCGTCGGAGGCAAGGTAAAGCGCCGACCGGGCGATCTCCTCGGGCCGGGCCCGCCGTTTCAGGGCGTGGAGGCCTTCGACGAATGCCAGGGCTTCCGGCGTGCTGACCCAGGCTTCGGCCAAAGGCGTATCCGTGCCGCCTGGCAGCAACGCATTGACGCGGACGCCTCTCGGGCTGAACTCGCTTGCGAGTGACTGGGTGAGCCCGATCAGGCCCGACTTGCTCGCAGCGTAGGCCGCCACTCCGGGCATTCCTGCCGTGTAGCCGACGAAGGTCGAGGTAAAGATCACGGACCCGCCTCCACGTTCGAGCATGGCCGGGATCTGGTGCTTGGCGCCCAGGAAGGCAGCCGTGAGATTGACCGCGAGAGTGTCGTTCCATCCCGCAAGCGATATGCCGGGCGTCGGCCCCATCTCGCCATTCATCCCCGCATTGTTGAAGGCGATGTCGAGTCCACCGAAGTGACGGATTGCCGTGTCGACCAGCGTGTGAGCCAGGGCTTCTTCCCTGATGTCTCCAGCGACCGCAACAGCGCGCCCGCCTTCCGCCTCGATCTCTGACACTAAGCTGTTGAGAGCATCTGTACGTCGTGCCGTGACGATGACGTTTGCACCCTCTCGTGCAAAGAGCCGAGCCGTCGCGTAGCCAATGCCTGAGCTGGCACCCGTCACAATGGCCGCTTTGTTTTTAAGTGTTGTCATAAATGAGACCTTTCCTCATGGAGCCCGTGGCTCCGGATTGGGATCTCAAATTCGTTCTCGGCTTCCGACCCGCTTTCTGCGCCCGATTCCTGTGATGGAGCAGGTTTCGATTCATCCGTCCGACTGACTTTGGTTTGGGAAGAAATGGCAGTAGGCTCGGCCCGCATCCTCACAGTTGTGGGTTTCCCGAGGGAGCCGATGGACACGCCTCATAGCTCTGAAACCCTTCACGTTCGCTGCTGCATCGCCGGTGGTGGGCCGGCCGGGATGATGCTCGGGCTCCTATTGGCCCGGCAGGGCGTCGAGGTGCTGGTCCTCGAAAAGCATGCCGATTTCCTACGCGATTTCCGCGGCGATACCATTCATCCTTCGACCCTCGAGGTGATGCATGAACTCGGGCTGCTCGACGAGTTCCTCACCCGGCCGCATCAGCGGACGCAGACGGTCAGCCTTGTCGTCGGCGGTGAGACCCTGACGCTCGGCGACTTCTCGCATCTGCCGACCCGCTGCAAGTTCATCGTCTTCATGCCGCAATGGGAGTTCCTCGACTTCCTGGCCGATCGCGCCCGCGAGTATCCTCACTTCCATTTGCGCATGCTGGCGGAGGTGACGGGCCTCATCGAGGAGCAGGGCAGGGTGGCGGGGGTTCGAGTTTCGACTCCGCAGGGTCATCTTGAGGTGAGGGCTGATCTCGTGGTGGCAGCCGATGGCCGGCGCTCCGTCGTGCGCGAAAGGGCGGGGCTCGAAATCCTGGATCTTGGCGCCCCCATGGACGTGCTCTGGATGCGGGTGTCGAGGCATCCCGGCGATCCGGGCCAGCTCCTCGGGCGCATCGAAGCTGGTCAGATGCTGGTCATGATCGATCGAGGCGACTACTGGCAATGCGCCTATCTTATCCCGAAGGGTTCGCTGGATCGACTCAAGCGGGAGGGGTTACCTGCCTTCCGCGCGAAGCTCACTCGGGTTGCTCCCTTTCTGGCGGATCGCCTTGAGGAACTTAAGTTTTGGGACGACATCAAGCTTCTGACGGTTGCGGTTGATCGGCTGAAGCAGTGGTCCAGGCCGGGGCTGCTCTGCATCGGGGATGCGGCCCATGCCATGTCGCCCGCCGGCGGTGTCGGTATCAATCTCGCGATTCAGGATGCGGTGGCAACGGCCAACATCCTGGGACCGGCGCTCCAGCGCGGGCCGGTCGAGCCTGAACAGCTCGCCCGTGTTCAGAAAAGGCGCGAGTGGCCGACCAGGATGACCCAGCGACTTCAGGTGCTGCTGCAGAACCGGCTGATCGCGCCGGTCCTCAACAGCACTCAACCCGTCTCACCGCCCTGGCTCATCCGGTGGCTGGCGCAGCGGCCCCTGTTCCGGCGCATTCCCGCCCGCCTTGTCGGCATCGGCTTCCGGCCGGAGCATGTCCGCTAGAGGCTCCATCTCGTCTTCATGCTCCTCCACGAGATCATCCGCCTCCTCGACAGAAGAGAGTACCGGCTCTCGGGGAGCATCGGGCACGGCGGCGAACATGGCGCGGGCGATTTCCTGCTCGCCCATCACGATTCGGGTCGCGCCATACTTCATGACGTGCTCCTCCTGGGCGAAGGAATGGGCGCGCACGATGATCGGGAGGTCGGGATTGATCCTGCGGGCCTGCTCGACGACCTGACCGCTCTCGAAGGCATCGGGGATCGCCACCAAGAGGCAGCGCGCTTCTCTGATGTTGGCGGCTGCCGCCACTTCGGGATCGGCCGCATTGCCGATGATGACCTCACGGCCGTCCGCTTGCAGACCGGCAACCTGCTCCTTGTTGGTTTCGATGACGAGAAAGGGAAGGCCCATCGAGGCCAGCTTCTCGCTGATGTACTTACCGACGCGCCCGTGTCCCACGAGGACGACGTGGATCGAGAGGGACGTGACGGGAAGCGGCTCGCGTGAAGCTGCAGCTGCGGCCGCCTCGGCGGCCATCGCTTCCTGTGCGGCCGCGGCGGCTTCCGCATTCGCCTGGACCCGAACGGCTTCCCGCTTGGCAAACCAGCGGTCCAGAAGGGTGAACAGAAAAGGGTTCATCATGATCGACAGGATCGCGCCTGCGAGAATCAGATCGCGACCTTCCGCAGGCAGAATCTGAAGCTCGACGCCCAACCCCGCGAGAATGAAGGAGAATTCGCCAATCTGCGCGAGGCTTGCGGCGATGGTCAACGCGGTCGTGTCCGGGTGGCCGAACAGTCGGACAATGCCGTAGGCAGCAGCCGACTTGCCGATGACGATGATGAGGAAGGTTGCGAGAACCGGGCCGAAATCCTCGATCAGGATCATCGGGTCGAACAGCATGCCGACGGAAACGAAGAAGAGAACCGCGAAGGCATCACGCAGGGGCAGGGTCTCGGATGCAGCCTGATGGCTGAGTTCCGACTCGCTCAGCACCATGCCGGCAAAGAACGCGCCGAGGGCGAACGATACCCCGAACAATTCCGCAGCGCCGAAGGCGGTGCCCAGAGCAATCGCCAGGACCGATAGGCGGAACAGCTCCCGCGAGCCGGTATGGGCCACATAGTGAAGGATCCAGGGTATCACTCGGCGACCGACGATGAGCATGACGGCTACAAAGGCGATGACCTTGCCGAGGGTGATGCCCAGCGAGATCACGATGGATTCGAGATCAGCCGAGGGGCCGGAGGTTGCGCTCGCGATGGCCGGGAGCAGCACGAGCGTCAGCACCATCGCCAGATCTTCTACGATCAGCCAGCCGACAGCGATGTGGCCGCGTTCTGTTTCGACGAGGCGGCGCTCCTGCAAGGCCCGCAGCAGCACGACCGTACTGGCGACCGAGAGCGCCAAACCGAAGACGAGACCGCCGCCCATGCTCCAGCCCATCATCCAGGCGAGACCCATACCCAGAAGAGTCGCACTCGCGATCTGTACGACAGCGCCGGGAATGGCGATGGCGCGGACGGAGAGAAGGTCCTTTAGGGAGAAATGAAGCCCGACGCCGAACATCAGCAGGATCACGCCGATCTCCGCCAACTGGTTGGCAAGCCCCTGATCCGCGACATAGCCGGGTGTAAACGGTCCGGCGAGCACACCGGCTAGCAGATAGCCGACGAGAGGGGAGATCCGGAACCGGTGTGCAAGTGCGCCGAGGGCAAATGCCATCACGAGGCCGATGACGATGGTGGATATCAGCGGCATGTGATGCGGCATCGGCTCTCCTGAAAACGGCGGGGCTTGTCGGGTTATCCTCCCGATATGGTTGAACTAGGCCGTTCGAGCAACCCTGAACGGGCTCGACGTTTGCCCTTTCAGCTCTTATCTATAGGCCAACGAACTCGTCTGCCCGGGCCTTGAACCCGGCTGTCAGGAGAGAAGGCTTATGGCTCTACCCGGCTTCAAGGTCGTCACCTTGACCGACGCGGCGGCAAACCGCGTCAAGGACATCATCAGCAAGGCGGACCGTCCCATCGTCGGCGTGCGCGTCGGGGTGAAGAACGGCGGCTGCGCTGGGATGTCCTACACGATGGAATACGCGGAAAGCGTCAACCCGCTCGACGAGGTGGTCGAGGACAAGGGCGTGACCGTCCTTATTGATCCCAAGGCGGTGCTGTTCCTGCTCGGCACCGAGATGGACTTCCAGACGACCAAGATGTCGTCCCAGTTCGTCTTCAACAACCCGAACCAGACCTCGGCCTGCGGCTGCGGCGAATCCGTCGCCATTACGCCGGCAACCCCGAATGCGCTTCAATCAGCGGAGTGAGCGATGGATGCCGAAGCAATTCGCGACGTCTTTCGCAGCTTCGGCCCCGTTCAGATTCGCAGGATGTTCGGTGGAAAGGGGATCTACCAGGACGACCTGATGTTCGCTTTGGAGGCCGGTGGCGAGCTGTACCTCAAGGCGGACGAGGATAGCGTCGGAGTCTTGCAGGAGGCGGGGTCGCGGCCCTTCACCTTCGAGACGCGGGACGGCCGCACGACCCTGACGAGCTACTGGCTCATGCCGGAATCGGCCCTGGACGATCCTGACGAGGCACGGGACTTTGCCACCATGGCCCTCGGCGCAGCCCTACGTGCCAGAGCCCGCAAAGGCATCAAGGGGGCTTCGATCAAGAGGAAGCCCCGGAAACGAGCTTCCGAGCCCGCTACTTGACCTTCTTGACTGGCACAGGCCGCATGAGGAAGGCCGGAACGTGATCGCCAAGGCCAATGACGCGCTCGTCGTCATCATCGCGCCGGGAGCGCCCTTGATACCCGCGATCTGAGGAACGGTCACGCTCGGGCCGATCCCTGTCACGCCGAGGATTGCGATTGGACTGCTCCTCGCGCGGAACCGGGGCCGGGCGTGTGGCCGGAGCTTCTTCTCTTGCAGGTTCAGCAGGCTCCTGCGAGCGTCCCGAAGAGCGGACCTTGACCTTGCGGCCTCGGGACCGTTCTCCGTCTCGCTCACCACGCCCGCCGCGGCGGCGCGATGAACCCTCGGATTGCGGACGCTCCGCAAGCGTCGGGCCCTGCCATTCGATCGGCTGCCCAATCAGCTTTTCGATGGCCGCGAGAGATTTCTCATCGCTGGGGCCCACCAGGGTAAAGGACTGGCCGGCGCGCCCGGCGCGACCCGTTCGACCGATCCGGTGCACGTAATCCTCGGCATGATGCGGGATGTCGTAGTTGAATACGTGGCTTACGGCAGGAATGTCCAGGCCGCGGGCCGCCACGTCGCTGGCGACAAGGATCGGCATCTCGCCGGTCCGGAAGCTGTCAAGGGCGGCCATACGCGCATGCTGGTCCATGTCGCCATGCAGCGCCGCAGCCGCAAATCCATGCTTCTGAAGGGAACGGTGGAGGACAGCCACGTCGCGCTTGCGATTGCAGAAGACGATGGCGTTCTGCAGGTCCGTCGCGTCGCGGATCAGCTCGCGCAAGGTCTCGCGCTTTTCGTAATCCTCACGGCCCGTCGCTACGAGGCGCTGGGTGATCGTCGAAGCCGTGGAGGCGGCACGGGCCACCTCCACCTTCACTGGATTATGGAGGAAGGCGTCGGCCAGGCGCTGGATCTCCGGCGGCATCGTCGCGGAAAAGAACAGGGTCTGGCGGGTAAAGGGCACGAGCTTCACGATGCGCTCGATATCCGGGATGAATCCCATGTCGAGCATGCGGTCGGCCTCGTCGATGACGAGGAGCTCGACGCCCGTGAGCAGAAGCTTGCCGCGCTCGAAATGGTCCAGCAGCCGGCCCGGGGTCGCGATCAGCACATCGACCCCACGGGTAATCTTGGCGTCCTGGTCCCCGAAGGACACGCCGCCGATGAGCAACGCGACGGAAAGCTTGTGATTGATCCCGTACTTGTCGAAGTTGTCCTCGACCTGGGCGGCGAGTTCGCGGGTCGGCTCGAGGATGAGCGTGCGCGGCATGCGGGCCCGGGCGCGGCCTGTCTCCAGCAGGGTCAGCATCGGCAGGGTGAAGGCCGCCGTTTTGCCGGTGCCAGTCTGGGCGATGCCGAGCACGTCCTTGCGGGCGAGCACATGGGGAATGGCCTGAGCCTGGATCGGTGTCGGCTCCGTATAGCCGGCACTGGATACGGCCTGTTGAACTTTCTCGCTAAGTCCGAGTTCGGCGAAGGACATGAATTCTCATTACCGTTGGGCTGGGCGCGCTCTTGAAGTGCCGGCCGCGCTCTACGGCAACAAACAGGCGCGAAACTGGTTTCACCTGAGACTCTTGCTCAAGTTAAGGAGTGGCGGGACCATAAGAGAAGCTATGCGCTTGTCAATCCAGGCGAACTTGCCGAGGGACCCCTGAGGAACATTTGATGGCCGAAACACTCGTTTTGATTCCCGGTCTGGCCTGCACCTCCCGACTTTTCGAGCCGCAAATAGCTGCTCTGGGCGGAGAGCGCACGATTCTGGTCGCAGATCACACCCGCGATGATTCGATTTCGGCCATCGCCACCCGCCTCCTGCGTGAAACGCCCGGGCGTTTCGCCGTCGCTGGGCTCTCGATGGGAGGATACATCGCCTTGGAGGTCATGCGGCAGGCGCCGGAGCGGGTGGCGCGGCTGGCTCTGCTCGACACGAGCGCTCGCCCGGATTCGGTGGAGGCAAGCCAGGACCGCGAGCGGCTCATCGCTCTGGCACAAGCCGGGCGCTTTGACGATATCCATTCCAGGCTCTGGCCGCGCCTGGTTCATCCCGACCATCAGTCGGATCAGAGCCTTCAGCACACTGTGGTTGGCATGATGCGGGAGACAGGAGCCGACGCCTACATACGTCAGCAACGGGCCATCATGGCGCGCGTCGACTCGCGTCCAAACCTTCCGGGCATTGAGGTTCCGACCCTTGTGCTCGTCGGGGAGGGGGACGCGATCACCCCGCCGGACATCGCGCGAGAAATGGCCGAGATGATCGAATGGGCATCGTTGGTCGTCGTGCCCGGGTCGGGGCATCTGTCGACTCTGGAGCAGCCCGAGCGCGTCACGCAGGCTCTCAGATTGTGGCTGAACAAGGATTAACCATAATCTTGTCCGCCCCTTGCGGGGCTCTTCGCATTCATGGCTAATGAATGGTTACTGCGGGTTTGGCGGCGGAAAATCGGAGCGGCGCTCAGATTAAACCTCTGAAAATATTATTCTTTATTTTATCGACATGCTGGGTGAGGAGAGGCTCTGTCCCGCCGGATGAGGGAAGATGGATACGCTGATCAGCCGAAATGACGGCGAGGTCGCTGTTGTGCTTTGGACTGTGGCAGGAAAGTGACAGACGGAGCGTCAGCTGTGAGTTACAAGCTGGGCCACATCCTTCCAACAGACGGACCAAACCAATGAAAAAGATTCTCCTCTCTTCGGTCGCCCTTCTCGGCCTCGCCACCGGCGCTGTGGCTGCTGACCTTCCGTCCCGCCGCGCTCCGGCTCCGATCATCGCTGCCGTTCCGGTCTTCACCTGGACCGGCTTCTACGTCGGTGTGAACGCCGGCATCGGTTGGGCCACGGACGACACCGTCACGATCGGCGGCGTCGACTACGCTGTCGATGACGATGCAGCCTTCGTCGGCGGCGCCCAGGTCGGCTACAACTACCAGATCGGCTCCTTCGTGCTCGGTCTCGAAGCCGACATCAACTACGCCGATTTCGGCGGCGATGACGACTTCGACAGCGAAGACTGGTTCGGCACGGTGCGTGCTCGCGCCGGTGTGGCTTTCGACCGCGCCCTGGTTTACGCCACCGGCGGTTTCGCCTTCGCTGACGACGCCAACGGCTGGACCGTCGGTGGTGGTCTCGAGTACGCCTTCACCAACAACCTGTCGGCCAAGATCGAAGGCCTCTACGTCAGCGTCGAGCAGGACACCCCCTTCGGCGACTACGATGCCGACTTCGGTGTGGTCCGCGCTGGTCTGAACTTCCGCTTCGGCACCTACTAAGATCTTTCGCTTCGGCGATAGGGAAAGGCCCGGTGGCAACACCGGGCCTTTTTGCTTTGGGGCCCGAGCATTCCGCATCCTGAATCAATCGCGATATGCGAGGGCGATTGCTCGATAGAGCTCTCCGAAGTGAGGAGGACGGTACACCCTCATGGAGGCAAGCCATGCCGTCGAAATCATCTCATCCAGCGATCGGGTGAGGGATCGCGACGGCAGCGACGAGCAAGTCGGACGCCATGGCGATGCTCTCCAGGCGGGTCCACCCGTTGTTGCGCACATGCTGCAGACCAGCGAGTCCGGCGGATACGGCTCCGACGATGGCGGCCGGCGGTAGCCAATCAGTCCGGTAGACCGAGAGAAGCGCGATCAGAGCTATCGCGACATCGCCGAAGCCGAGTTCCACGACCACGGCCCAGAACACGAACCATTTTCCGACCAGGACGACGAGATCGGCGGCAGGCACGAGCGCGTACTCGATCCCTAGCGAAGCTAAGGGAAGGATGACCATCGTCAGGGCTATCATGCCGAAATATATCTGCGCCTCCGTGCGAACGTGCTCCGGGCGCTATTCCAGTCGGATTTACAGCCTGATCCTACGCGAAAGGCCAAGCCTCGTGATTTCCATCCGAGCGTAAGCAATAAAAAAAGCCGGAGCCAAAAGGCTCCGGCGAAGGAAGGCTG
This sequence comes from Microvirga lupini, assembly GCF_014191055.1. Taxonomy (GTDB): domain Bacteria; phylum Pseudomonadota; class Alphaproteobacteria; order Rhizobiales; family Beijerinckiaceae; genus Microvirga; species Microvirga lupini_A. Next base: position 155,854 of record NZ_JACHWB010000003.1, on the reverse strand, counting down.
CGGACCCGCAGCCGGGAGGATAAGCGTCCGTTAGACGGAGTAGTACATCTGGAACTCGACCGGGTGCGGAGTCATCTCGAAGCGGGCAACCTCGGCCATCTTCAGCTCTATGAAGCTGTCGATGAAGTCGTCGCTGAAGACGCCGCCGGCCTTCAGGAAGGCGCGGTCCTTGTCGAGGCTGGCCAGCGCCTCGCGAAGCGAGCCGCACACGGTCGGGATCTTCTTCAGCTCGCGCGGGGGCAGATCGTAGAGATCCTTGTCCATGGCCTGGCCGGGATCGATCTTGTTCAGGATGCCGTCGAGACCAGCCATCAGCAGCGCCGCGAAGGCGAGATACGGGTTGGCGGTCGGATCGGGGAAGCGAACCTCGACGCGCTTGGCCTTCGGCGAGGTCGTCCACGGAATACGGCAGGACGCCGAGCGGTTACGGGCCGAGTAGGCCAGCAGCACCGGAGCCTCGTAGCCGGGGACGAGACGCTTGTAGGAATTTGTCGACGGGTTGGTGAAGGCGTTCAGCGCCTTGGCGTGCTTGATGATGCCGCCGATGTACCAGAGGCATTCCTGGCTGAGGTCGGCATACTTGTTACCGGCGAACAGGGGCTTGCCGCCCTTCCAGAGCGACTGGTGCACGTGCATGCCCGAGCCGTTATCGCCATAGACCGGCTTCGGCATGAAGGTGGCCGTCTTGCCGTAGGACTGGGCGACGTTGTGGATGCAGTACTTGTAGATCTGCATCTCGTCGGCGGTGCGCACGAGGGTGTTGAACTTCGTGCCAAGCTCGTGCTGGGCGGAAGCCACCTCGTGGTGATGCTTCTCGACGGTGACGCCCATGGCCTTCATGGCAGCCAACATTTCGCCGCGCATGTCCTGAGCCGAATCCAGCGGGGGAACCGGGAAGTAGCCGCCCTTGGTCGGGATGCGGTGGCCGAGGTTGCCACCCTCGTAAGGAGTGTCGCCGTTGGTCGGCAGCTCGGCCGCATCGAGCTTGAAGCCGGTGTTGTAGGGGTCGGCCATGAACTTCACGTCGTCGAAGATGAAGAACTCGGCCTCGGGACCGACATAGACCGTATCGGCGATGCCCGTGGACTTCAGGAAGGCCTCGGCCTTCTTGGCGATGCCGCGCGGGTCGCGGTTGTAGGGCTCGCCGGTGGCGGGCTCAAGGATGTCGCAGTTGATCGACAGGGTGGAGGCCGCGAAGAACGGGTCCATCTGGGCCGTCGTCGGATCGGGCATGAGGGTCATGTCAGACTCGTTGATCGCCTTCCAGCCGGCGATGGACGAGCCGTCGAACATGATGCCGTCGGCGAACAGGTCCTCATCGACCATGTCGACGTCGAAAGTGACGTGCTGCCACTTGCCGCGCGGGTCGGTGAAACGGAAGTCGACATACTTGACGTCGTTATCCTTGATCGCCTTGAGCACATCCTTGGCGGTCTGCATGGTCGTCTGGTCCTCTTCTGCCCTTGAGAGTAGTCCTTGGCCTTCAGGCCTTGGCTTGGAAAAGCGAGCTTAGATCGCGTCGGATCCGGTCTCGCCCGTGCGGATACGAACGGCCTCTTCGACCGTCGAAACGAAAATCTTGCCGTCGCCGATGCGGCCCGTCTGGGCTGCCTTGCGGATGGCCTCGATGGCGGCGTCGGCCATGTCGTCGTTCAGAACGATCTCGAGCTTCACCTTCGGCAGGAAGTCCACGACGTATTCCGCGCCACGGTAGAGCTCGGTGTGGCCCTTCTGACGGCCGAAACCCTTGGCCTCGATGACGGTGATACCCTGCAGGCCAACTTCCTGGAGAGCTTCTTTGACTTCATCGAGCTTGAAGGGCTTGATGATGGCTTCGATCTTCTTCATCCCGTTCAACCGTTCTCGTTCGAGGTTTTGCTGCTTTTAGCACCAGCAGGGAGGAGCCTTCCATGGCCTCATCGAGTCAAAGTCGTCCATTCTGCTGCCTTCCTGAGCATCTTCTGCTCAAACTTTGGGCAGTTGCGAAAAACCTCGCCAAATCCTCCAAAACGGCTCCATTTTGCTCCCATGACAGTCCCTGAACTCGTTCTGACACCCCATGAAATGAAGCAAGCCGACCGGGAGGCCATCGAAAGCGGGATTCCGGGGCTCGAACTGATGAGACGCGCCGGGCGTGCCGTAGCCGATCTTGCCGAAAAATTAGCCTCAGCGGGGGGCAAGATCGTTGTCGCGGCAGGGCCGGGGCAGAATGGCGGCGACGGCTTCGTTGCGGCGGCTCTATTGGCCGAGCGCAGCTATCAGGTGAGCCTCGGCCTCCTAGGTTCTTCCGACCGGCTGACCGGCGATGCGGCCGAAGCTGCCAAAGGCTGGATAGGTGAGGTCGGTCGAGCCGAAGATCTTCGGTTTTACGAGGCTGATATCGTCATTGACGCCCTCTTCGGTACTGGGCTGACGCGTGATCTTGAGGCGCGCGCGCGCATTGCCGTCGAGCGGATGAACGCATCCGGTCGGCCAATTCTTGCAGTGGATCTGCCCTCCGGCATCGACGGCGAAACCGGGGAGGTTCGCGGCGTGGCGGTGAAAGCCGCCCGAACCGTGACGTTCGCTGCCCGCAAGCCCTGCCATCTGCTGATGCCAGGACGGGCTTATTGCGGCCCGGTCGAGGTGGCGGATATCGGGATCAGCCGCAAGACACTGGAGGCTAGGGGCGGCGCTCTGTTCGCCAATGGCTCGGCACTCTGGACTCATGTGCTGCCAAGGCCCGGGCTCTCTTCCCACAAATATGAGCGCGGCCACACGCTGGTGGCGTCGGGTGGCGCGACACGGACGGGCGCTGCCCGGCTGGCGGCGCGGGCGGCGCTTCGGATCGGCTCCGGGCTGGTGACGGTGGCCTCGCCTCCCGAAGCGCTCGGGGTCAATGCAGCTCATCTCACGGCCATCATGCTGCGGGGCTGCGACGGACCGGAGGGTCTCAACACGATTCTGCAGGACCCGCGTTTCAATGCCCTGGTGCTGGGGCCGGCACTCGGCATCCATGCGGGGACCCGCGCGATGGTGGCCGTGGCGGTCCATGCCCGGCGCAGCCTCGTGCTGGATGCCGATGCGCTGACCTCTTTCGAGGGGCTCGCCTCCGAGCTGCATGGAGCGTTCCGCCATGCGCCGACGGTGCTCACGCCTCATGACGGCGAGTTCAGCCGACTGTTCAAAGGTCACCCGGATCTCCTTGATCCTGCATCGAAACTTGAGCGAGCGCGCCGTGCTGCCGCTTTTACGGGCGCGGTGCTCGTGATCAAGGGAGCCGATACAGTCGTCGCGGCTCCCGACGGTCGCGCGGGGATCAACGAGAACGGCACGCCTTATCTGGCCACAGCTGGTTCAGGCGACACCCTCTGCGGCCTCATTGCAGGCCTGATGGCCCAGGGCGTGCCGGCTTTCGAGGCGGCCTGCGCCGGGGTCTGGATTCACGCGGAGGCGGGGGCGAGTTTCGGGCCGGGCCTGATCGCCGAAGATCTGGCGGAGGCGGTGCCGGGGGTGCTCCGGGAACTGCTCAGGTAACTTCGATCCAGGTCCACAGGCCCGCATCGAACCGCTCCAGCACGGTCGAGGCGAGGAGCCACTTTCCGGGGTTGCCCGCCACGAATGCGATGCGGACCGTCTTGTTCTCCGCCACCTGGACCGTATCCAGCCAATAGGGCTCCCATCCGTCGTCGAGGGCATGAAGGAGCCGGAAGCTGTGCCCGTGCAGGTGCAGGGGCTGCATGAAGGCAGTCTGGTTGGTCAGCGTCAGCACCACGGGGCTGCCACGCTTCACCTTTACGAGTGGGGCGCCGTTCGGCCTTCCCGGGGCTTCGTTGATGGTCCATGGAGCGTTCGGTGCTTTGGGATCGCCTTTGATCACCACATCCTTGCGGGTGGCGTTCTGAAGCTTGATCGTGTCCGGCAGCTTCGTGTTCGCCGGCAGCGGAGCAATGGCAGGCAGGGCCGGTCGCTTCTCGCCGGCGGTGACGATGTCGAGAAGGGGCAGGCCGTCGCCGATCAGCGCCATCACGGCGCCGGTTGCTCCAGCCTCGGGGGCAAGGTCCACGAGAAGGTCGTAGCGGCTGCCAGGCGCGAAGGGCAGGGAGGCCCTCAGCGGCTCGAAGGTGCTGGTCGGCTGCCCGTCGATGGCGATCACGTAGGCCTTCAGGCCATCGAACCGCAGGCGTATGGCCCGGGCATTGCAGGCATTGGCCAGCCGCAGCCGCAAGCGCCCGCCGGAAGGGGCTTCGATCTTCTGTGGCGTCGGCTGGCCGTTCAGGCTGAGCCAGCTTCCGAGGCGGCCGGCGGGGGCAGCGCCCGACAGTTCTTCGAAAGGCGCAAGCGAGCCGTCGTCGTTCAGGCTCCAGTCGTCGACGAGCAGGGCGAGATCCTGGTCGACCTGCGGAGGGCTGGCCTCCTCCACGATCAGGAGGCCTGAGAGGCCACGCTCCTGGGGCTCGGCGCTGCCGCCGAGCACGCAGGGCCGGATCAGGAAGGTGCCGGCGTCTGGCGGGGTGAAGCGGTAGTCATAGGATTGACCCGGCGCCACCGGCTCCTGAGTCAGGCCGCCGACTCCATCCATGGCGTTTGGGCTGCGAACTCCATGGAAGTGGAGGGACAAGGGCAGGACGGTGTCGTTCCTGAGCCTCAGGCGCAACTCGGCGCCTGGCCGGATCCTCACGACGGGAGCGAGGGAGTCGTTGAAGGTCCAAGCCTCGACCTCACCCCCAGCATCCGGGCGGAGCCGCAGCTTGCTTGGCGCTGCCGTGAACTCCTGGACGGAGAGGCCTGCCTCCTGAGCCCAGCCCGCGCGGGAAAGGCCGATCAGGGAAGTGGCGAGACCGGCGGTGGCGGCGCGGCGGGTGATCATGCGGAGGAGCTTTCTCTCGGCTCGGAGGCTGGTCGAAGAGGTACAGCGTTGAACGTGAACGGCCAAGTTTGGTTGCCAATTGGCCGCACACGAACTTTTTTGATGCACGCTTTCTCAACCATGCTATAGAGCCGCGTCCCGGAAGAGGGGCGCGTTCGCGCGCGCTGCTCCCGCGCGGGCGTGGCGGAATTGGTAGACGCACTGGATTTAGGTTCCAGCGACGCAAGTTGTGGGGGTTCGAGTCCCTCCGCCCGCACCAATCCCGTCAGGGTTGGATCCGGAGGCTCCGAGCAGCCTGGTTGACGGCGTGACCGCCGCATCGGCCGGAGCCGGGATTTGAGATTCATATTCGAGTGGATGAAGGCGAATAATACCATGCAGGTGACGGAAACACTGTCCCAAGGCTTGAAGCGAGAGTTCAAGGTCGTGCTCCCGGCCACCGAGTTGGAAGAGCGCCTGAACAGCGAATTGTCGACCCTGAAGGACCGGGTTCGGCTAAACGGTTTCCGTCCCGGCAAGGTGCCGGTGGGTCACCTCCGCAAGGTCTATGGCCGTTCCGTCATGGCCGACGTCCTGCAGAACGCCGTCAACGAGGCGAACCGCAAGATCGTCGAGGACAACAGCCTGAAGCTCGCCAATGAGCCCCAGGTCCAGTTCCCCGAGAGCCAGGAAGAGGTCGAGAAGGCCATGGACGCCAAGGGCGATCTGGCCTTCACGGTCGCCCTCGAGGTGCTGCCGGAGTTCGAGCTGGCCGACCTGTCGGACGTGGCCGTCACCAAGCCGGTCGCTGAGGTCTCCGACGCCGAGATCAACGAATCGCTCGAGCGCATGGCCAAGCAGAACCGCTCCTTCGCGACGAAGGACGGTGAGGCCGTCTCCGGCGACCGCGTGGTCGTGGACTTCGTGGGCCGCATGGACGGCACCGAGTTCGAGGGCGGCAACGGCCAGGACATCCGGGTCGAGCTCGGCTCCAACACCTTCATCCCGGGCTTCGAGGACCAGCTTCTCGGCCTCAAGGCCGGCGACACCAAGCTCGTCAAGGTCACCTTCCCGGTGAACTACATGGCCGCTCACCTGGCCGGCAAGGATGCCGAGTTCGACGTGACCGTGAAGGAAGTCGAGGCTCCCGGCGAGCTGACGATCGACGACGAGATGGCCAAGGGCTTCGGCATGGAGTCCCTGGACAAGCTCAAGGACGCGATCCGCGACGCTATCCGCAAGGATTTCGACAGCCAGTCCCGCCGCAAGGTCAAGAAGGACCTTCTCGACGCCCTGGACGCCAAGTACAGCTTCGAACTGCCGCCGACCCTGGTCGAGCAGGAGTTCGCCGCCGTGTGGTCGCAGGTCATGGGCGACATGAAGTCGAACAACCGCACCTTTGAGGATGAGGAAACCACCGAGGACGAGGCCAAGGCCGAGTACCGCAAGATCGCCGAGCGCCGCGTGCGTCTCGGGTTGGTCCTTGCACAGATCGGTGAGAAGTCCGATATCAAGATCTCCGACGATGAGGTGACTCAGGCCCTCATCGAGCGGGTCCGCCAGTACCCCGGCCAGGAGCGCCAGGTTTGGGAGTTCTACCAAAAGAACCCGCAGGCCCTAGCTGAAATCCGGGCTCCTCTGTTCGAAGAGAAAGTCGTCGACCAGATCCTGTCCCAGGTGAAGGTGAACGAAGAGACCGTCTCCAAGGACACGCTCTTCAGCGACGAGGAAGAGGGCGGAGAGAAATCCGGCAAGGGCGAGTAACGCTCCCTTAAGCGTCTCGTTGCTTGCATGACATGCACGGCCGCGGATTCGCGCGGCCGAACTGGAGCAGTGAGACAATGAGAGATCCGGTCGCCCTCTTTAACAATACGCTCGTCCCGATGGTGGTTGAGCAGTCGAACCGCGGCGAGCGTGCGTTCGACATCTATTCGCGCCTCCTGCGCGAACGGATTATCTTCCTCACGGGTCCTGTCGAAGACTACTCGGCCTCGCTTATCGTGGCGCAGCTTCTGTTCCTCGAGGCCGAGAACCCGAAGAAGGAAATCTCCTTCTACATCAATTCGCCCGGTGGCGTGGTGACCTCGGGCCTGTCGATCTACGACACGATGCAGTTCATCCGCTGCCCGGTTTCGACCCTGTGCGTCGGCCAGGCGGCCTCCATGGGCTCCCTCCTGCTGACCGCCGGCGAGAAGGGAATGCGTTTCGCCCTCCCGAACGCCCGCATCATGGTTCACCAGCCCTCCGGCGGCTATCAGGGCCAAGTCACCGACATCATGATCCATGCCCGCGAGAGCGAGGCCCTCAAGCGTCGCCTGAACGAGATCTATGTCGGCCATACCGGCCGGAACTACGAAGAGATCGAGCGGGCCCTGGAGCGCGACAACTTCATGACCGCTGAGGCTGCCCGGGAGTTCGGCCTGATCGACCAGGTGATCGAGAAGCGTCCTGAGCCGGCTGCCACTCCGGCCTAACCCTTAAAACCTGGGGACAAATTCCTCCGGGGTGCGTCTTTTTGGCGGGCAATTCCGTTTCTATTGATCCCGTGCTCTGCGCGTGATTGCATGTGGATTCGGAATACGAGGCGATTTGATCGTTCAATTCTTAGCGACGGAACCTTTCGTTAGGCCCGTCGCTCATAAACTTAGAAGAAGTGCCGGGCCGGACAGGCCGTCCCGGTGCGGATTGGAGATGTGATAATGACCAAGGCTGGCGGCAACGACTCCAAGAGCACGCTGTACTGCTCCTTTTGCGGCAAGAGCCAGCACGAGGTTCGCAAGCTGATCGCTGGCCCGACGGTTTTCATCTGCGATGAATGCGTCGAGCTCTGCATGGACATCATCCGCGAGGAGTCGAAATCGTCCCTCGTGAAGTCCCGCGATGGGGTTCCGACCCCGAAGGAAATCAGCCGCGTTCTGGATGACTACGTGATCGGCCAGGAGCACGCCAAGAAGGTGCTCTCGGTGGCGGTCCACAACCATTACAAGCGCCTGGCCCACGCGACGAAGCACAACGACGTCGAACTGGCCAAGTCGAACATCCTGCTGATCGGTCCCACCGGCTCGGGCAAGACCCTGCTGGCCCAGACCCTGGCCCGGATCCTGGACGTGCCGTTCACCATGGCGGACGCCACGACCCTGACCGAGGCCGGTTATGTCGGCGAGGACGTGGAAAACATCATCCTGAAGCTGCTCCAGGCCTCCGACTACAATGTCGAGCGGGCGCAGCGCGGAATCGTCTATATCGACGAGATCGACAAGATCTCCCGCAAGTCGGACAATCCCTCGATCACCCGCGACGTCTCGGGCGAGGGCGTGCAGCAGGCGCTCCTGAAGATCATGGAGGGCACCGTCGCCTCCGTGCCTCCCCAGGGCGGCCGCAAGCATCCGCAGCAGGAGTTCCTGCAGGTCGACACCACGAACATCCTGTTCATCTGCGGCGGCGCTTTCGCAGGCCTCGAGCGGATCATCGCAGGCCGTGGCAAGGGCACCTCCATCGGCTTCGGCGCCTCCGTCAGCTCGCCTGACGACCGCCGGACGGGCGAGATCTTCCGCGAGGTCGAGCCCGAGGATCTGCTGAAGTTCGGCCTGATTCCCGAGTTCGTCGGCCGTCTGCCGGTTCTGGCGACCTTGGAAGATCTCGACGTCGACGCCCTGAAGACCATTCTGCAGGAGCCGAAGAACGCCCTGGTCAAGCAGTACCAGCGCCTCTTCGAGATGGAGAATGTTCAGCTGACGTTCCAGGACGAGGCCCTGACCCTCATCGCCAAGAAGGCAATCGAGCGGAAGACAGGCGCCCGCGGCCTGCGTTCCATCATGGAAGGCATCCTGCTGGAGACCATGTACGACCTGCCGGGCCTCGATTCCGTCGAGCAGGTGGTGATCGGGCCCGAGGTGGTGGAGGGCAAGGCCAAGCCGCTCTTCATCCACGGCGAGCGCAACGATCAGGCCGCCAGCGCCAGCGCCTAAAGTCGGCACGGGGGCTCCCCATGAACCGATCCGTTGCGGGCGATCTTCTTGAAAGGGAGCGTCCGCAACGCCACATTATCTCTTGCGCCGGAGCTGTCCGCTCATCACCCGAGGGAGGGACCGGCGTACCGGATGCAGCCCATAATAAGAGCCTGAGCATTCCGGTTATCCGTCTGAGGTCCAGCTCATGTGAGGGGATCCCCGGACGCAGTGAAAAGGAAGTCATCTCATGACACAATCGAAGCCACGTCAGCCTGTTGTTCCAGGCTCGACCGGAACCTATGCGGTTCTGCCTCTGCGCGACATTGTTGTCTTTCCGCACATGATCGTGCCGCTCTTTGTCGGCCGCGAAAAGTCGATCCGCGCGCTTGAGGAGGTGGTCAAGGGGGACCGTCATATCCTTCTGGCAACCCAGATCGATGCGACGGATGATGATCCGGCAACGGATGCGATCTACAAGGTTGGTACCCTGGCCAACGTGCTTCAGCTCCTGAAGCTGCCCGACGGCACCGTGAAGGTCCTGGTTGAGGGCGCGAGCCGGGCCCAGGTGAAGGCCTATACCCGTACCGACGAATATTACGAGGCTGAGGCCGAGGCCCTGCCGGACTCGCTCGGCGACCAAGTGGAGGCCGAGGCGCTCGCCCGCTCCGTGGTGTCCGAGTTCGAGAACTACGTGAAGCTCAACAAGAAGGTGTCGCCCGAGGTCGTAACCGCGGTGACCCAGATCGACGAGCCGGCCAAGCTCGCCGACACAATCGCTTCGCACCTGGCCATTAAGATCGCCGACAAGCAGGCGATTCTTGAGACCCCGACCGTCGCCCAGCGCCTGGAGAAGGTGCTCGGCATGATGGAGAGCGAGATTTCGGTTCTCCAGGTCGAGAAGCGGATCCGCACCCGCGTGAAGCGTCAGATGGAGAAGACGCAGCGCGAGTATTACCTCAACGAGCAGATGAAGGCGATCCAGAAGGAGCTCGGCGACGACGAAGGTCGCGACGAGCTGGCCGAGCTCGAAGAGAAGATCGAGAAGACCAAGTTCACGAAGGAAGCCCGCGAGAAGGCGATGGGCGAGCTCAAGAAGCTCCGCCAGATGTCGCCCATGTCGGCGGAGGCGACCGTGGTGCGCAACTATCTCGACTGGCTGCTCGGGATCCCGTGGAACCGCCGCTCGAAGATGAAGAAGGACCTGAAGGCCGCGCAGGATCTGCTCGATGCGGATCACTACGGTCTCGAGAAGGTCAAGGAGCGCATCGTCGAGTACTTGGCCGTGCAGCAGCGCGCCAACAAGCTCACGGGCCCGATCCTCTGCCTCGTCGGCCCTCCCGGCGTGGGCAAGACCTCGCTCGGCAAGTCGATCGCCAAGGCCACTGGCCGCGAGTTCGTCCGCATGTCGCTCGGTGGCGTCCGTGACGAGTCGGAGATCCGCGGTCACCGCCGGACCTATATCGGCTCGATGCCAGGCAAGATCATCCAGTCGATGCGCAAGGCCAAGACGTCCAACCCGCTCATCCTGCTCGACGAGATCGACAAGATGGGCATGGATTTCCGCGGCGATCCGTCGGCGGCCCTGCTCGAGGTTCTCGACCCTGAGCAGAACTCGACCTTCAACGACCATTACCTGGAGGTCGATTACGACCTGTCCAACGTGATGTTCGTGACGACGGCCAATACGCTCAACATTCCCGGCCCGCTTCTCGACCGTATGGAAGTGATCCGCATCGCGGGTTACACCGAGGAAGAGAAGGCCGAGATCGCCCGCACGCACCTGATCCCGTCCTCCATGCAGAAGCATGGCCTGGCGGAGAAGGAGTGGAAGATCGGCGATGAGGCTCTCCTCATGCTGATCCGCCGCTACACCCGCGAGGCGGGCGTGCGTAACCTCGAGCGCGAGCTGGCCAACCTCATCCGCAAGGCCGTAAAGGAGATCCTGATCTCCAAGGTCAAGGCGGTGGAGGTCACGACCGCCAACCTGCCGGAGTTCCTTGGACCCCCGCGCTATCGCTACGGCGAGGCCGAGACGGAGGACATGGTCGGCGCGGTCACGGGTCTGGCCTGGACCGAGGTGGGCGGCGAGCTGCTGACCATCGAAGGCATCATGATGCCGGGCAAGGGCAAGATGACCGTCACGGGCAACCTGCGTGACGTCATGAAGGAATCGATCTCGGCTGCGGCGTCCTATGTCCGCTCCCGGGCCGTCGATTTCGGCGTCGAGCCGCCCATGTTCGACCGCCGCGACATCCACGTGCACGTGCCGGAAGGCGCAACGCCCAAGGACGGTCCGTCGGCCGGCATCGCCATGGCGACCGCCATCGTGTCCGTCATCACCGGCATCCCGGTTCGCCGCGATATCGCCATGACGGGTGAGGTGACGCTGCGGGGCAGGGTGCTGCCCATCGGCGGCCTCAAGGAGAAGCTCCTGGCGGCTCTTCGCGGCGGCATCAAGAAGGTCTTGATTCCCGAGGAGAATGCCAAGGACTTGGCCGACATCCCGGCGAGCGTGAAGAACGGCCTGGAAATCGTGCCGGTCTCCATGATGGACCAGGTTCTCCAGCATGCCCTCGTGCGCGTGCCCGAGCCGATCGAGTGGGACGAGGCTTCCGTTCTGAAGGGCCCGAAGCCTGCCGTCGAGGACGACTCGACCGGGGTCGTGGCTCACTGAAGCCCTGCCTGACGTAACGACAGAGGCCTCCGGACGCGAGTTCGGGGGCCTCTTTTTTGATGAAAAGTGCTAAAAACCGGCTGATTTCAGCCACTTCAGGGTTGCTTAAGGACAAGCTTTGCGCCAAACGGATGATCCCTGAAACGGTGGACCATTTCCTTTTGCGGCTGCCGTGATCACTGGAGGATAAGACTATGAATAAAGGCGAGCTCGTTGCGGCCGTCGCCGACAAGGTGGGCCTTTCGCGTGGCCAGGCTGGTGATGCGATCGACGCCGCCATCGAGGCGATCACCGGCGCTCTGAAGCAGGGCGACGAGGTGAAGATCGTCGGTTTCGGCACGTTCGTGGTGACCAACCGCGCAGCCGGCGAGGCGCGTAACCCGCGTACCGGCGAAAAGGTCAAGGTTCCCGCTTCCAAGACCCCCAAGTTCCGTGCAGGCGCAGGCCTGAAGGATGCTGTCAACGCGAAGTAATCGCTTTTTGACAGCGTTTGGTTGCAATGAGGGCCAACGGCGCTTGCGTTGTTGGCCTTCTGTTTTTATGTCAGGCCTGTCGGGCGGTTAGCTCAGCTGGTAGAGCATCGGTTTTACACACCGCAGGTCGGGGGTTCGATCCCCTCACCGCCCACCATTTCTCCACGACAGCCTGATCTTCTTGAGGCAGCTCCGCTCGATCACCGGGCCAAAAGTGGACTTGCACTTTTGGGACCGTACGATGCTGCAATTCTTAGCTGGCGCATTGTTGAGCGCGGACTCGAAGGGCTGCGTTAGCGAAAACGGGATCCACTCTTCCGCACGATGCACTAGGGCTGGCCCTCGTCTTCAGTCAGTCGATCCAGCACCTTCTCCGGCGCAACGTGCCGCTCCAGCTCCTCAAGAGTCGGGTCGTTTGCTTCCCGCACATCCAAACGCTCGGCGATAGCCCGGGTGAGGGTCAGCAGCCGCGTAATCTCGTGCTCCGAAAGCAGATTGGTCTGGAGATCGAGTTCTGCTCTCCGATCTGCTTCCGCTGACGCCCGGTTCTGGCTGATCAGCACGAAGGTCGACAGGAAGATAGCCTCTACAGAGGCAAAGGTTGCAAGGATCACGAAAGTCGGGTCGAAGGCCGGGACACCTGGAATTACCCCCAGATTAACGGCAACCCAGCCTCCCACGAGAACGAGGTGGACGTAGACGAAGACCATGCTCCCGGTGAATCGGGTCATGCCCTGGGCGATGCGGTCCTGGAAGCTGGCCTTTTTCTCCTCCTCCTGCCGCTTGCGCCGGAGGGCGTCGATGTTCCGCTCAAGAACCGACGTGAAGCCGGGCGGATGGGGTGCAGGTGTGCTCGGACTGGTTTTGGCCGCTCCTTCTCGCTGATTCAGGATGCTCTGCATGCCATCACGTCCTTATGTTACGCCGCGGCGAACAGCATGGAGAACGGCTTGTACTCTGAAGAAGTTCACGGGCGACGGAGCCGGGCGGCTCTGTCAGGTGATGAGGTGGAACGCCGCACCCGGCTCATGAAACAATCGGGTTTCATCGTGGTTTGGACAGGATCCCTCCAAGGATTGCTCCTGAGACTCAAACCCGCTCCAGCCTTCACTGGAGCGGGCTTTTTCTGCTGTCCGGCGCTTTAGCGCATGGTCTTCTGCATGCCTTCGAGCATGGCAATGTGCTCGCGGATGTGGCCACGGGCCATCTTGGCGACGTTCATATGTTCGCGGTTCTGCGGATTCGACTGCAGGTAACGCTCCTGGACCTGCAGGAGGTCACGATGACCCTGGAGCTGGGCTTCCAGATACATCTTGTCGAATTCGGCGCCAGCCTGCTGGTTCTGCATCTTCTGCATCATGTCCTGAGCCTTGGCGTCCATCTGCATGGCCGGCATGCTCATGCTTGAGGACTGGCTGCCGCTGGCAGTGGAGCCTGTCGACGCAGTGGCGGCCGGCTCCATCATGGAGCGCAGAACCTCCGAAAGCGTGGTCTGCTCCTGCACCTCGAAATTGGCGAACCGCTTGAGGTCGTCGTTGCGGACCTTGTTCATCGCCATGCGGCTCGATTCCAATGCCACCATGCCGAGCTGCATCGTCTGCTGCATATGCTGCAGATCCGTTTGGCTCATCTGTCCGCCCATGCGGTTTATGGGCATACTGCCCGATGAGCCTGATTGCATGGTGGAAGACGAGCCGCTCGTCTGGGCGAGGGCAGGGACAATGACAAGCGCGGCAGCCAAGCCGCCGAGGAGGGCGCGACGATCCATAAGGTATCTCCAGCTGATACATCCCGGCTCGGCCGCGACACGCTCGGGAAGCGCTCGACTCTGGGCCGCCGTTGCGATGCGAACGCCACGGGAGAAGCTTTGTTTCAGCTCGGCTGAAGAGGAATCAATGGCTTGTGAAGTGCGGCAGGAGGATCAAACGAAAGCCGAATGCAAGAGAGACCGGCGCCAGGTGCAGCGGCATCCCTTGAGCTGCTCGTGGGGCTCTGTTCCAACGATCTTTGAAGAAAATGGTCGGAGCGAGAGGATTTGAACCTCCGACCCCTAGTCCCCCAGACTAGTGCGCTAACCGGGCTGCGCTACGCTCCGACGCCTTGAACGGCCTGTTTCAATTAGCTCCGGCGCTGGCGCTGTGCAACCCCTGAAATTCACTTTGGTGAGGCCCTGACGAACCGCGACGAGGAAATCCCTATCGCGCCAGTGGCGAGCGGGCGATCCGGACCCGCGTGAGGGTGGGGCCCGAGACCGCGATACGTGCAGCCTCGAACGAAGGCGGGGCGGTTCGGCCCGTGCCGTTGCTGAATCCGTAGGGCTCTAGGGGAAGGCCTCTCTGGTCGCGGTCGAGGTTGCTGTTGCCGTTCGTATCCTGAAAGACGGCGACGGCGTAGGATCCGTCCGGGACATCCGGGAACAGAACCTGGAATTCTGCCGCCGGAGGCTGCACATTCTGGCTGTACCGGCAGGAGCCGAAATCCAGGGAGCCGGAGCAGATGCCGACCAGAACTGGTCCCTGGCCCGGAGCGGCACCCTCTACCCGGACGGTCAGCGGAGCTGCCTCCAGGCTGCTTGCGAGCATGAGAAGAGCGGTGATTCCGATTGTGAATCGAAGCATGGACGGTGCCCCTCGTTGAGTCGTGGCGGCGGAAATGGTTGGCCAGGACAAACTTGGCGCTTTGCTTCGGTAATGCGAGAGCCTCCGGGACGTCCGGCGATCACATGAATGCGTGCTCTTCCCGAAATCGGAATCGGAGCTAAATTCCTGACGTGAGGCAGCCTGCCCACATTCACTGCCCTTGTCATGGAGGCATCCATCCCGGCGCGTCAGACCCTGTCGACCATCCAAGCGCCGACACCCGCGATAGAAGGGACGCCGATCGCGGACTTGGACGGGGTTCATGTTCGCTTAGGCACGCGCGAGGTTCTAAGGGGCTTGAACCTCTCCCTGCACCAGGGTGAGATCTTCGCCCTGCTCGGACGCAACGGGACCGGCAAAACGACGCTCATGCGTCTCCTGACAGGCCAGCTCCGGCCCACATCCGGCAATGTGCGGGTGTTCGGGGGCGACCCAGGTCGCGATGCTGCGACTCGGCGGATGATGAGCCTGGTTCCGCAGGACATCGCCCTTTATCCGCGCCTGACTGTCCGGGAGAACCTCGAAATCATGGCCGGCATGGCGGGGCTGTCGAAACGCGAAACACCCCTGCGCGTCGAGGAAGTCCTGGCGCTGGTGCAGGTGGAGGACCGTCAGGGGGATCTGATCGATCATCTGTCCGGGGGGTACAAGCGCCGGGCCAACATTGCCGCCGCCCTTCTGACGCGCCCTAAGCTCCTGCTGCTGGATGAACCCACCGTGGGAGTCGATGTCGAAGCCCGGCTGTCGCTGCTCCGGACGCTCCGGCGCCTGCGGGATGGCGGCACCTCGATCCTGCTCACAACCCACGATCTCGACGAAGCCAGGTCCCAGGCCGACCGCGTCGGCATTCTGGCATTTGGCCAGATGGTCGAGGAGGGGCCTGTCGCGGATATTCTCCGCCGCATGTTCGGAGACAGCCGCGAGGTCGTGGTGACCTTGACCCGGGAGCCGGGAGACAGCGTGAAGAGCTCCCTTGGCCGTTTGGGTCTCGCGCCGACGGCCAACCCGCTCGAATGGACCTCCTGGTCGACAGGCGTTGAGGGTTTCGCGTCGCTGCCGGCTTCGCTCCGGCGGCATGGCATCGACCTGCACGAGATTCGTGTGCGCGAGCCGGGGCTCGAGCATGTGCTGGCTCATGTGGAGGGAGGGCAGCCATGATCTTCCCGGCCGCCCGCGTCATGTTCCTGACCCTGCTCAGGGATCGAGGTGCGCTGGCCATGGCATTCGTGCTGCCGCCGCTCATCTTCGTCATCTTCGCGGCGATCTTCTCATCCGCCGGGGGCGATCAGCTCCGGCTCCACGTTGGCATCGCCGATCTGGCGCGAACTGCCACGACCACGCGGCTCGTCCAGGTTCTTCGGCAGGAACCCACGTTACGGGTCACTTATAGCGACGATGCATCGGCCGAGGATGTGCGTGGCCTGGTCAAGGATGGTGCAGTCGACCTGGGGCTCATCCTTCGAAGCGATCTGAATGAACGCAGTGCCGGCGCTCCGGTGCTCCTCGTCACCCACGAGGCGAGGGCAATTGCCGGTGCCATCATGGCAGGGCATCTGCAGCGGCTTCTTGCGGTCCACATGCCGGACGTCGCCTTCGCCCAGGTGCTGGCCGACCTGGAGGCCATTGGCGGGATTACGTCCGAGCAGAGGATCTGGATCGACGAGACGTTCAAGGAGAAGGCGCACGAGACCCGCGATGATCCGCGCATGCGGGATGCCGGACTGGTGGCCAGCGAATCCGCCCTGCCGCAGACCGCCGGGTGGGCGGTGTCCTACTATGCCGGCGCGGTCGCGGTGATGTTCCTGTTGCTGGCGGCCGTTCAGGGTGCCGTCGGGCTCATCGAGGAGCGGCGTCTCGGCGTCTATGACCGCCTGCTGGCAGGCCCGCATGCCATCGCGATGATCATCTTGGGCAAGTTCCTGTTCCTCGTGGCCCAGGGGAGCGTGCAGGCGGCACTCGTCTTTGCCGCGGCCTATCTTCTTTATGGGGTGGATTTCATCGCGTCCTTCGGGCCGTGGATCACCACGACCCTCGCTGTCGCGGCGGCAGCATCCGGCCTTGCGCTGAGTCTGTGCGTGGTCTGCTCCTCCCGTCAGCAGGCCCAGGTTCTGTCCACCTTTGTGGTCCTCATCCTGTCGGCTGCCGGCGGCAGCATGGTCCCGCGCTTCTTCCTGCCGCCCTGGCTGCAAGAGGCCGGATGGTGGACCCCGAACGCCTGGTCGATCCAGGCCTATTCCTCGGCACTGACACCTGGATCGTCCGTCACGTCGCTATGGATGGCCTGGGCGATCCTGATTGCCATGGCGGCTGGAGCACTGCTTTTCAGCTTACTGATCTCGCTTCGCCGACGCTCGATCTGACCGTTCAGATCCTCAGCTCAGGAGGTCACATCCTGCTTCTGTCTCGGACCTGACAGGAGGGTTGGATCGCTCTCGGCCTCATGCTTTTCGGAGTTGCGTTCGAGTTCAGCCATCAGATCGTCGGCCATGCTCTGAAGCCTGACACGCTCTTCTTTGGAAAATTCGCGCGGTTCCATGTCGATCACGCACAAGGAACCCAGAACCAGGCCAGCGGATGTGCGCAGAGGCGCACCAGCGTAGAAGCGAATGCCCTTTTCGAGCACAAGTGGGTTGTCGGTGAACCGTGGATCCTTGGTCACGTCCTCGGACACGACCACCTCGTCGGAGGCCACCACGTGGCCGCAGACCGACTCCTCGCGTGGGATTTGGCGGCTTGTATTGAGATCCGGCGCCAGACCCTGCGCTCCCGGCATGAGCTGCTGCTCGTCCGTGATCATCGACACGAGTGCGATGGGAGCGCCGAACGCTTCGGCAACCCGTTTGGCGACGTTATCGAAAGAGCGATGATGCCCGCCGGAAAGTCCCAAGTGCTGCATGGCGGCGATCCGCTCTTGCTCGTTGTCGATGATTGCAGGCGTTTGGCTTCCACGTGCATCTGAAGCGGCATCCTGGTGTGCAAGCCACGCGTTGATCTGGTTCATGCAGACATCAAGCGAAAGTGTGGCTGCATCGGCGGACATTTGCCGGGCCATATCCTCCGTGTGGGTTCCCTGCGGCGGAGCATTCCAGCAGCAGACCATGAGCTTCACATGGGGCGCCCGACGGCGAAGGCGACGGCAGATATAGCGGGCGAAGACCTGCGGCTGCGAGTGAAGATAGGACAGGCAAACCACCTCGACCCCGGTGAGATCGAGCTGCGCCAGAGCACCCTCGCTGATCGCAATCGGAGGCAGGACCCTTGCGCCCGTTCCGTTCTCCTCAAGCACCTGAGCGAGCATTTCGGCCGCGGCCCGATCAAGTTCCGTCCGTCCTGCAATGCACAGAACGGGCTTCTCCGATGTGGGAGTGGCGGCTTTCTGCTCTCCGGAAGCGTTCTTGTTCTCCGATGAGGACGCTTTCTCCCGGACGTGGTCTTCAATCTCCCTCACCACGCAGATGGCGGTGTTCGCGACAAGGCGCCTGTAGTTGGTGTCGGTGGTGCTGCGCTGACGGTCGTTCTCGGCCAGACGAAGGGCGGGAACTCCTACATGGTCGTAGAATTCGCGGGAGGAGTTCTCATCCACATAATCCTCGGCAATCTCGACGGCTTCCTCCAGGTTTCCAGCGAGAAGGCGCTGGTACAGACGTTCCTCGGGAGCAAGAACCGGGTCGCTGCCGAGGAGGACGCCGAGGAACTCCAGTTGCGGCACATAGCGGCCGATCACCACGAGACAGACTGTCAGGGGTGTGGCGAGGAAAAGCCCTACCGGTCCCCATAGGGTGGTCCAGAAGATTGCCGCCATGATGATGGCAAGCGACGACAGGCCCGTGCTGGAGCCATAGAGCCAGGGCTCGATCACGTTGTTGCTGATGAGCTCTGCGAGGAGAAACAGCCCTACGACCCAAAGCAGCATCGACCAGCCGGGATCGACCGCGAAGGCGAGGGCGATCGGAAAACTGGCGGCCAGGAACGGGCCGAGATAGGGGACGAAGCGAAGCACCGCCGCCAGCAATCCCCAGAGCACGGCATTGGGAACGCCGATGAAGTAGAGCGCAATGCCGATGGGGATTCCGTAAGTCAGGTTGACCACGAGCTGCATCAGCAGGTATCGGCTGACCCGGGCGGCCGCATCGTTGAGAGCCTGCGTGGTCTTCTGAAGATCGCCGGCGCCGGCAAGCTTGATGAAGCGGTCGCGCAGATCCTCCTGCTCGAGCAGGATGAAAATAACGAAGATGACGATAAGACCGGCCGTAGCCAGCGGGGCGAGGAGCGGCCCGGCGATGGTCTGGATGATCTCCAGCGGCTGGGATTGAGGGCGCTCGAGTCGTACGGTGACGGGCTCCTGCCGGGTAGGGGAAGTCCCAAGCGAAGTGCCAGCCTGCTCGGCGGCTTTCTCGGTGGGCTTATCCGGCCCCGAGATTTCCTTGCTCAGATCCTGAATGGTCGTCGTGACCTTGTCCACGACACCCCCGCCCGGAGCGGAGGTTTGCAAAGCGCGGATCTTCTCCGTGATGGTCGTCTGGTAGCTCGGGAGGTTGTTGGCGAGTTGCACAAGCTGGCGGCCGACCACATAGGTGAGGCCTCCGATCAGGATGAAGGCCAGCGTCACGGCGATCAGCGCGGCAGCTACCCTCGGGAGCTTCAACCGCCGGAGCCAGTTGACAAGGGGAGTCAGGGCGAAGCTGAGGAGAATACCGACCGCGAACGGAATGAAGATGTCACGGCCGAAATAAAGCCCGCCGATCGCCAGAACGATGCCGCCTGCCGTAAAGAGCGACGAGCCTGCGGGCGGTGGAGCCGGCTGAGGGGCAGGGAGAGCCGGATCAACCATGCGCGGGTACTTTCCAGTTGAGCTGTCCTGCTGACAACTCGGCAGCACCTCGTTGGATCCGGCTTTCTCAGGCTGTCTTGGAGAGGTCAGGCTCCCTTCGACGCCTGACGCCACGCGTCAAGATCGTCCAAAGACAGGTTCGAGCCGCAGAGGACGAGGCCGATCACGCTGTCGTCCGGCAGCGACGGAGCGATGGTTTCAGCCGCCGTCAGCACGCAGGCGGCGGCCGGTTCGCAGAGGAGCTTTTCCTTCTGCAGGAGCCAGCTCACATCGGCGATCACCGGCTCGTCCTCTACGAGGAGGATTTCCTTCAGGAAGAGCTTGGCGCCCGCAACCGTCCTGTGGGTCGCAAACGGCGCGCCGAGGGTTCTGGCGATGGAAGTCGGGCGGATCGTGACCGGCTCACCGGCTTTGAGCGCTTCCGTCATGGTCGGTGCGCCGACTGTCTCGACGCCGTAGACCGTCAGGCCGGGGCGCCTCGCCTTGAGGGCCGCCGCGACGCCGGACATGAACCCCCCACCGCCAATGGAAACGAAGACATGGGTGAGGTCGGGGATATCCTCCAGGAACTCGAGTCCGAGGGTGCCGTGGCCTGCAATGATCGCCGGATCGTCGTAGGGGTGAACGAAAAGCCGGCCTTGGCGCTGGTATTCCTCCGCCTTGGCAAAGGCCTCGGAAGCATCGTCGCAGAGCTCGATGCGGGCACCGTATTTCGTCGCGAGGTCGACGTTGAAGCGGGAGGTGACCTTCGGCATCAGTACGAGGGCGTCGAGGCCGAGGGTCCCGGCGACACGTGCGACCGCGATGGCGTGGTTGCCGCCCGACACCGTCACCAGTCCGCGACGGCGCTCCTCCTCGCTCAAGGTCAGCACCTTGTTGAAGACGCCGCGCACCTTGAACGAGCCTGCAAGCTGCAGTGCTTCCATCTTCAGTGCCGCGCGCCGACCGAGCCGCGACGAAACCTCGGGGCTGACGAAAGCCGGGGTGCGCCGGACGCGCCCCGCGATGCGGCTGCGGGCGGCTTCGATATCGGCAAGCGTGACGTCAAAGGTGGTCATCGTGTCTCCGTCGAGGCGGAATGGGAGGAGGGGCGGATCATGGTGGGGCGGGGCCTGCCGCGTCAACAGGCAAGCGGCCGGTTGATGGATGATAATTCCTGCTTGACCGGCTGCGTCATGGGATCGGATGCTCACGCCTTTCCTTGGGAGAAGCACGACATGTCCTTATCGCCCCGCGAGATGCTTGCGCGTCTGGTTACCTTTCCGAGCGTTTCGACGAGCAGCAATCTCGACATCATCAACTTCTGCCGGGACTGGCTGAACAGCCATGGGGTGGAGAGCACACTCGTGATGAGCCCGGAGGGCGACAAGGCCAATCTGTATGCCAGCATCGGCCCGAAGGTGGAGGGCGGGATCGTATTCTCAGGCCATACGGATGTGGTGCCGGTGGAGGGGCAGAACTGGACCACCGATCCCTGGACGCTGACCGAAAAGAACGGCCGCCTCTATGGACGCGGCTCCGCCGACATGAAGGGCTTCGATGCCCTCGTTCTGGCTCTGGTGCCCGAGATGGCGAAGATGCCCCTGAACCGGCCGGTCCACATCGCTCTGTCTTATGACGAGGAGATCGCCTGCCGGGGAGCGCCTTCAATGGTGGAGGCCATGGCGCGGTCGCTTCCGAAGCCTGCCGCCGTGATTGTGGGCGAGCCGACCCGCCATGCGGTGGTGACAGGCCACAAGGCCTCCGTGCAGCTCCGCACCCAGGTGACGGGCTATGCGGTCCATTCCAGCCGGATCGACCAGGGGGTGAGTGCGGTCATGAACGCGGCCCGCCTGATTGCCTGGCACGAGGACGTGATGGAGGAGAATCGGCGCCGTGCCGATCCGGCCAACCCGTTCGAGCCGCCTTACACCACGCTGCATTGCGGCATGGTGGCAGGCGGCAACGCGGCCAATGTAGTGTCCTCCTCCGCGTGGTTCTTCAGCGATATCCGGGCGATCCCAACGGAGAGCCCACGCGATTATCTCGATCGCTATGAAGCCTATATCCGGGAAGTCGTCGAGCCGCGGATGAAAGCGATCAGGCCGGAAACCGGCGTCGCCGTCGAACTGATTGCCGAGGTGCCGGGGCTCAGGCCGGAGATAGACGGGGAGGCCGAGCGCCTCATGCGTCGCCTCACCGGCGATAACGGCACCCATGTGGTCTCGTATGGCACGGAGGCCGGCATTTTCCAGAAGGTAGGCTGGTCGACAGTGGTCTGTGGACCCGGCGACATCGCCCAGGCTCACCAGCCGGACGAATATATCGAGATCAGCGAACTGGAGGCAGGCGAGCGTTTGTTGCGGCGCATCATCGGCGAGCTCTGTGCCTAAATGGTAAGCAAGGTGGTCCAAGTCAGGGCTAGACCACCGGCCACTTTCCTGCCTAACTTCATGTCCGACGGAAGGAACACGGCAGAAGCCGAGCTTCCGACAAGAAGAACACCGCGCAAAGACGCGGGGCTTCCAGAGGAGAAAGAGACCGATGACCAGACGTTCGAAATTCCTTGCCGCCACGGTTGCCGTGCTGATGACCGGCGCTGCCCTGCCGGCCATGGCCGTAACCCTGCGCTATGCCAACCAGGGCGATCTGAAGTCGCTCGACCCCTATACCCTCAACGAGACCACCACGATTGCGCATCACGGGCATGTCTATGAAGGCCTGACCAAGCGCGACAAGGATCTGTCCATCATCCCGGGCCTTGCCGAGCGCTGGGAGATCAGCGAGGACGGCCTGACCTGGCGCCTGTTCCTTCGCAAGAACGTGAAGTTTCATAACGGCAACCCGTTCAATGCCGATGACGTGATCTTCTCGGCCAACCGCGTGCGCGCCCAGGGCTCGAACTTTCAGACCCGTGTGCCTAGCGGTTCCGAGTGGGTGAAGGTGGACGACTACACGGTCGACGTGAAGCTGAAGTCGCCGAACCCGATCATGAATGCCCAGTGGGACACTTGGTACATCATGGACAAGGAATGGTCGGAGGCGAACAACAGCACCGCGCCGACCCCTGCTGCCGCTACGACACCGAGCTACGCTTCGCTGAATGCCAACGGCACCGGTCCGTTCAAGATCGAAAGCCACCAGCCGGGCGTGAAGACCGTCTTCAAGCCCAACAAGGATTGGTGGGGCAAGGCCGAGCACAACCTGGACGAGATCGTCTTCACTCCCATCGCGTCGGACGCGACCCGCGTGGCCGCTCTGCTCTCCGGCGAGGTGGACGTGATCGAGCCGGTTCCGCTGCAGGACGTTCAGCGTGTCAACAGCAGCGCCAACGCGAAGGTGCAGGCAGGCCCCGAGCTGCGCACCATCTTCCTCGGTTTCGACCAGACCCGTGACGAGCTTCTGTTCTCGAACGTGAAGGGCAAGAACCCCTTCAAGGACAAGCGCGTCCGTGAGGCCTTCTACAAGGCGATCGACATCGAGACCATCAAGTCCCGCGTCATGCGCGGCATGTCCACCCCGACCGCGCTGATGATCGCGCCGCAGCTCTTCAGCCTCTCCAAGGATTTCGAGCGCCCGAAAGCCGATGTTGAGGCTGCCAAGAAGCTCCTGGCCGATGCGGGCTATCCGAACGGCTTCGAGGTCGGAATGGACTGCCCGAACGATCGCTACGTCAATGACGAGGCGATCTGCCAGGCCGTCGTCGGCATGCTCGCGCGCGCGGGCGTCAAGGTGAACCTGATGGCCCAGCCCAAGGCGCAGTACTTCGCCAAGGTGCTGAAGTCGGGCAACTACAACACCTCGTTCTACCTGTTGGGCTGGACGCCGGGCACCTTCGACAGCCACAACGTGCTGTTCGACATCGAGGGCTGCCGCAACGATCCGAACTCATCACGCGGCGAGTCGAACCTCGGCAACTTCTGCAACAAGCAGCATGACGAGCTGACCGATAAGATTCTGGTCGAGAGCAACAAGGATAAGCGCGACCAGATGATCAAGCAGGCCTTCCAGATCACCTTCGACGAGTACGGCTATATCCCGCTGCACCAGCAGGCTCTGGCCTGGGGTGTCTCGAACAAGGTCAATCTGACCCAGCGCGCCGACAACCAGGTGCTGCTCTACTGGGCCCAGAAGAAGGAATAGTTTGCGGCTGATCGCGTGTCCCGGGCAGTCCGCTGCCCGGGACAATTTATTCGAAGGCCCCGGACGGTCAGGCTCGCCCGAGGCGTAGCGATCAAGAGATTGTACATGTTTGCTTTTGTCATCCGACGCGCCCTCCAGGCCATTGGCGTTCTTCTGGCCGTCGGCATCATTTCGTTTGCGATGTTCCGCTTCGCCGGCGATCCGGTGAACCAGATCGTCTCCCTCGATACCCCCGCAGCGGAACGGGAGCAGGTCCGCCGCTCTCTCGGTCTTGATGACCCCGTTCCGGTGCAGTTCGCGCGGTATCTCTCAAGCGCCGTCCGGGGCGAGTTCGGCGTGTCCTACCAGTTCCGGCAGCCCGTCTCCGATCTCCTGGCCGAGCGCATGCCGGCGACCTTGGAGCTGGCCTTCTGCGCAACGCTCTTTGCGATCGGGTTCGGCGTGCTGATGGGAGTCTATTCAGGCCTCAAGCGGGACAGCTTTCTCGCCAAGGTGTTTCAGACGATCTCGTTGATCGGCATCTCGCTCCCGACCTTTCTGATCGGCATTCTGCTGATCTATCTTTTTTCCGTCATTCTTGGCTGGCTGCCGTCCTTCGGGCGCGGTGATACAGTGCGCCTCGGCTGGTGGTCGACAGGACTCCTTACCACCTCGGGCCTGAAGGCTCTCATCATGCCGTCAATCACGCTCGGCCTGTTCCAGATGACCCTGATCATGCGCATCGTCCGGGCCGAGATGCTGGAAGTGCTGCGCACCGACTACATCAAGTTCGCGCGGGCGAGGGGGCTGACCACCAGGGCCATTCATTTCGGGCATGCGCTCAAGAACACGCTGGTGCCGGTCATTACCATCGTAGGGCTGCAGTTCGGCTCCGTGATCGCCTTCGCAATCATCACGGAAACGGTTTTCCAGTGGCCTGGCATGGGTCTCCTGTTCGTGCAGGCGGTACAGAACGTCGATATCCCGATCATGGCGGCGTACCTGATGCTGGTGGCCCTGATCTTCGTGCTGATCAACCTCGCCGTCGACATCCTCTACACGATCGTCGATCCCCGCCTGAGAACGTCCATCCGGCAGCCGGCCTGAGGAGGGTAGAATGGCAGATGCAATCCAGGCGGCGCCCGCGTCGCATTCCCCGCCCACCACCTGGGCCGGCCGCTTCTTCGATAGTGACATCTGGGCCAGCTTCAAGCGCTCCAAGCTCACCATGGCGGCCGCCGTCCTGACAGCTCTCTTCATGGCTTCGGCCATCCTGGCAGGATTGCTGTCGCCGCAGGATCCGTTCGATCCCGCGCAGCTGGAGCTCATGAACAGCCGGTTGCCGCCGATCTGGGATGCGGAAGGGCAGATGCCTTTCGTGCTCGGAACGGACGAGCAGGGCAGGGACATCTTTTCGGCCATCCTCTACGGTCTAAGGATTTCGCTTGCCGTGGGCATCCTCGGCGTGGCCCTTTCGGCCACGCTCGGAATCACTCTGGGCCTGATCGCCGGCTATGTGGGCGGCACGACCGACGCCATCATCATGCGCATCGCCGACGTGCAGCTGACCTTTCCGGCCATTCTGATCGCTCTTCTGGTGGACGGCGTCGTGAAGGCCGTGCTGGGCGGTCAGCTCAGCGAAATGACGACCCTTTCAGTACTGGTGTTCTCCATCGGCCTGAGCTTCTGGGTACAGTACGCCCGCACCGTGCGCGGATCGGTGATGGTGGAGAAGAACAAGGACTACATCGCCGCCGCTCGGCTTATCGGCCTGCCGACCCCGGTGATCATGTTCCGGCACGTCCTGCCCAACGTTCTGGGGCCGGTTCTGGTGATCGCCACCATCAACCTGGCGCTCGCAGTCATCACCGAGGCGACCCTATCGTTCCTTGGCACCGGCATGCCCGAGACCATGCCGTCCCTCGGCACGCTCATCCGCATCGGCAACAACTATCTGTTCTCCGGCGAGTGGTGGATCGTAGCCTTCCCGGGCATCGCACTGGCCGTCCTCGTGCTCGCCATCAACCTGTTAGGCGATTGGCTGCGCGATGCGCTCAATCCGAAGCTGCGATGAGAGAGGCGACACTCATGGCTCAACCCGTCCTCTCCGTCCGTGATCTGCGCGTCGAGTTCGTCACGCGGCGCGGCATCCTCAAGGCTATCGATGGCATCTCGTTCGACATCGCGAAAGGCGAAGTGCTTGGCGTCGTCGGCGAATCCGGTGCAGGCAAGTCAGTGACGGGCTCCGCCGTCATCGGCCTCATCGATCCGCCGGGCCGCATCGCCGGCGGCGAGGTACTGCTGTCTGGCATGCGCATCGACAATCTGCCGCCCGAGGAGATGCGCCGGGTGCGCGGCAAGCGCATTGGCATGATCTTCCAGGATCCGCTGACTAGCCTGAACCCGCTCTACCGGGTTAGCGAGCAGCTCGTCGAGACCATCCGCACCCACACGAACCTCTCCGCTTCAGCGGCGAGAAAACGCGCTATCGATCTCCTGGCCGAAGTCGGCATTCCGGCGCCGGAGAGGCGGATCGACAGCTATCCGCACGAGTTCTCCGGTGGTATGCGCCAGCGCGTCGTGATCGCACTCGCTTTGTGCGCCGAGCCGGAGCTCATTATCGCCGACGAGCCGACCACAGCCCTCGACGTGTCCGTTCAGGCGCAGATCATTTCGCTCCTGAAGCGGCTCGGGCGCGAGCACGGCACGGCTATCATGCTGGTCACCCACGACATGGGTGTGATCGCCGAGACAGCTGACCGTGTCGCCGTGATGTATGCGGGCCGCATCGCCGAGATCGGCCCTGTGAGGGACGTGGTGCAGAACCCGCTACATCCTTACGCCAAGGGACTCATGGGGGCGATCCCGTCGCTGGAGAGCGACACGGATCGCCTCGTGCAGATCCCCGGCTCGATGCCGCGCCTGTCGGCCATTCCGCCCGGCTGCCCATTCAATCCGCGCTGCCCCTATGTCTTCGACCGCTGCCGGGTCGAGCGGCCGGAGCCGATTCAGCATAGCGAGCACCGGGTCGCCTGCCATCTCTACGATGAATCTTCCGCCCGATCGGAGGCCGTTGCGTGACCGAGCGTTCCTATGTCGAAGTCAAAGACCTGCGCCGCGTGTTCGACGTCTCAAAGCCCTGGCTCAACCGGGTGCTTGAGGGCGGTGAGAAGCAGTACCTGAAAGCCGTCGACGGCGTCTCGTTCAATATCGCCAAGGGAGAGACCTTCGCGCTCGTGGGCGAGTCCGGATCGGGCAAGTCGACGGTTGCGCGTATGGTGGTGGGATTGCTGCCGCCTTCGAACGGCGAGGTGGTGATCGACGGCGTCTCCATGACGAGCCGGGCGGCATCTGCCGAGCGCCAGCGTCTGCGGCGGCGTATCCAGATGATCTTCCAGGATCCCTATGCCAGCCTCAATCCCCGCTGGCAGGTGGACCGTATCGTCGCCGAGCCGATCCGAGCTTTCCGCCTGATCGAGCGGGAGAAGGAGATCGAAGCGCGGGTCGGCGAGTTGCTGTCCCTGGTCGGCCTCCATCCGGCAGACGGCAAGAAGTATCCGCACGAGTTCTCGGGCGGTCAGCGCCAGCGCGTCGCGATTGCCCGAGCGCTTGCCTCAAATGCGGAGTTCATCGTCTGTGACGAGCCGACTTCGGCGCTCGATGTGTCAGTTCAGGCCCAGATCCTGAACCTCATGCGCGACCTGCAGGATCGCCTCGGCCTGACCTACCTGCTCATCAGCCACAACCTCGCCGTGGTGCGCCATATGGCGAGCCGGATCGGCGTGATGTATCTCGGCCGCATCGTCGAGATCTCCAACGGGCGCGAACTCTTCGCGCACCCGAAGCATCCCTATACCCGCATGCTCCTGGACGCGGTGCCGGATGTGGGGATGACCGGGCGCCAGCGCATTCCCGTGAGCGGCGAGATTCCGAACCCGATCAGCCCGCCCTCCGGCTGTACGTTCAACCCGCGCTGCCCCTTTGCCAATGAACGCTGCCGGGCCGAAATCCCGCCGCTCCTTGGCGGGGTGGCCTGCCACGCCATCCATGAAGGGCGCTTGGCGGTCGATGCCGCCGCTTGAGCAAGGAATGTTTTCGATAGTTGACTCCGTCAACTATCTGGCCGAGGGTGATGGGCAGAGGAGGCGGTTATGTCTCGGCTGTCCAGACTGCCTGCGGATGATCGGGTTGCAAAGATCCGAAGCTTCAATCGTTTCTATACGCGTCATATCGGGCTTCTGAACGAGGGACTGCTCGACAGCGAGTATTCCCTCACCGAAGTCCGCATTCTCTATGAACTCGCTAATCACGGCCCGATGACTGCGGCGACGCTCGGCCAAGAGCTGGGCCTCGATCCGGGCTATCTCAGCCGGATTCTCAAGAGGTTCGACAGCCGCAATCTACTTCAGCGCTCGCGCTCGGAGGATGACCGACGCCAGATCTTCCTCTCCCTCACCGATGCCGGACGTGCAACCTTCGAGCCCCTCAACCGGGCCTCGGTCGATCAGATCGGCGCTATGCTGTCCAAGCTCTCGGTCAGTGAGCAGGAGAGACTGGTGCAAGCGATGAATGTCGTGGAGCGCGTTGTCGGCAACTCGGCTCAGGAGATCCCTTGCACCTTGCGTCCACACCGGATTGGAGACATCGGTTGGATCGCGCGTCGGCAGGGGCTGCTCTATGCCCAGGAATATGGCTGGGACGAAACCTTCGAGGCTTTGGTTGCCGAGATCGCCGCTTCATTCGTCAGAAACTTCGATCCCGAGCGGGAGCGCTGCTGGATTGCCGAACGGGATGGCGAGATTCTCGGCAGTGTCTTTCTGGTCTATCATTCTGACGAGGTGGCCAAACTCCGGCTGCTCTATGTAGAGCCCTCGGCCAGAGGCCTTGGCCTTGGGCGCCGGCTTGTCGACGAGTGCATCGCCTTTGCCAGAGCAAAAGGCTACCGAACGCTGACCCTCTGGACGAATGACGTGCTGATGGCAGCCCGTGGAATCTACCAGGCGAGGGGGTTCCAGTTGGTGAAGGAAGAGGCGCATCATTCGTTCGGCAAGGATCTCGTCGGGCAGACCTGGAATCTCGACCTGTGAAGCGGCATGAAACCCTCGCCTTGGCGGCCGCCGCGGCAACAGGTGTTCAGGTCGGGGCCGCCCTTGTCGCGAGCCGCCTCGTCATCCACGACATTGGCCCGGCATCCCTGGCTTTCCTGCGCTATGCCATCGCGGTGCTGTGCTTAGTTCCGTTCGTGGCTGCGGGTGGGCGAGTGCGGTTCGCGACTCGCGATCTTCTTGCTGTGATGGGCCTCGGCGTCATTCAATTCGGGATTCTCATCGCTCTTCTGAATCTCGGCCTTCAGTTCATATCCTCCACCCGTGCGGCGCTTCTGTTTTCCACCTTTCCATTGATGACCATGATTATCGCGGCTCTTCTGGGACGTGAACGTCTCACAGGTGCCAAGTCGGCCGGTGTGACGCTGACCATTGTCGGTGTTGCGGCCGCCCTCGGCGAGAGGCTGATGACCAACGCCGGCTCAAGCGACATCATCGGAGCAATCCTCGTGCTCGCCGCTGCGCTGTGTGGTGCCGTGAGTTCTGTTTTGTATCGCCCTTATCTCTCACGCTATCCGACCCTTCCTATCGGCGCCTGGGCCATGATTGCCTCGGTGGTATTCCTGGCAGGCCCGGCAGGAATGGAGGGGCTTTTCACCGTAGGAACGCGCCTTGATCAACGCGGCTGGATCGTCGTGATCCTGATCGGAATCTCCAGCGGCATCGGCTATGTTCTATGGCTCTGGGCGCTCAAGCAGACGACACCGACCCGGGTGACGGTTTTTCTCTCCCTGAGCCCCATTACGGCATCCCTGCTCGGCGCACTCATCCTCGACGAGCCCTTTACCCTTGGCGTCCTGATAGGCCTTGCAGGCGTGGTATGCGGATTGTGGCTGGCAACACGAGTCCGATCGGTTGAGCCACAGGAGAGGACGCTAGGCGCATAGGTCATCCGCATGCTTTGTCGCCGATGGTTTTGTATCTTGGTCCTTGGGAATGAAGCACTGTGCTTCTAATCCTGGCATAGGTTAGAGTTTGCACAATTTTTAGATCATAAATAATCGATTTGCATACTGTGCGGGTGCGCACACGGTCACATGCCTTTTTACCTTATTATAGCGTCTCCAGGCTTGGCAATTCGCAAGCTTAGGCTTTTGAAGTGCGTCAATCACAACTCCGTGGCTTGAAAGTATGCTTGGAAACCATTCGACCCCTATGCGTTAAGCCTGTGTTCTTATGGCGAGAAGCCATGCCTAAACCAGGCACAGGAGACTTCTATGAAGAGGATCGCACTTATTGCTGGCGCTGGCCTCATGGCCCTTTCCGGGATTGGTGCTGCCGTTGCGCAGCCGGTTTCTGGAACGCCGGATTCCCCATTCCCGTATGCGGCTCCGCATGAGATCCGCTGGATCAACGGCGTGCCGTGCCGGACGGTTTACGATTATAGCTCAAAGACCCGGATTCCGGTGGCTTGCGCTGGGCCGATGGCCGGCGTTTCGCGTGCTCCGATGGCAGTAGGCGGTGATGTGGTCTCGACCGGCAGCATCGCTCCCGCGCCTGTCGGTCCGATGATGGGCGCTCCTGTGTCCGGAACGCCGAACTCCCCATTCCCGTATGCGGCTCCGCACGAGATCCGTTGGATCAACGGTGTGCCGTGCCAGACCGTATACGACCACAACTCGAGCACTCGAATTCCCGTCGCTTGTGCGCGGTAATCTCCGCGCTCCCGGATAAAGAGCGTGGACTTTAAGGGTCCGCGCTCTTTTCTTTTAGGTTGCGATAAGAAGGTTCATTGGGTCTTCTGCTCAGGAAATCGGCCTATTCAGCAGCCTGCCTGAGGGGCAGGAAGCCGATGGCTTGGCGCTGAGGTCCTGTTTGCTTGAGGGTGCCGACCAGTTCCTCGTATTCCCGCTCCATCTCAGGCGTCACGGAAGGGCGGGTCTCGCGCAGGGACTGTTCGAAATGAGCCATGGTCACCTGCTGCGCCTGGAGCGACTCCCGCAGGGCGAGAAGGCCAGCCCGGCGGGTCAGGTCTTCCAGATCGGCGCCCGTATACCGATCGGTCCGTTCGGCGATGGTGTCCAGGTCGACATCGGGTCCAAGCGGCATGGCCTTGGTGTGGATGCTGAGAATATGTCGGCGGCCCTTGGCATCTGGAACCGGCACATAGATCAGCTCGTCCAGGCGGCCTGGCCGCAGCAGAGCAGGGTCTATGAGGTTGGGCCTGTTCGTTGCCGCCATCACGACGACGCCCTGCAGCTCCTCGAGTCCATCCATCTCGGCCAGGATCGTGTTGACTACCCTTTCCGTCACGGCGGGTTCACCGAGCCCGCCGCCCCGGACGGGGGCAAGGGAATCGATCTCGTCGATGAAGATGACCGTCGGGGCGACCTGGCGGGCGCGGGCGAAAAGCCGGGAGACTTGCTGCTCCGACTCGCCATACCATTTGGACAGGAGATCCGAGGATTTCGTCGCGATGAAATTGGCCTGGGCCTCTCTGGCGACCGCCTTCGCCAGCAGGGTCTTGCCAGTTCCAGGCGGGCCGAAGAGCAGGAAGCCTTTCGCGGGCCTGATCCCGAGGCGGCGAAAGGATTCCGGGCTCTTGAGGGGAAGCTCGACGCCCTCGCGCAGGCGTGTGCGCGCCTCCTCGACACCTCCGATGTCGTCCCAGGTGACGTTGGGCACCTGGATCATGATCTCGCGCAGGGCGGACGGTTGGACCCTCTTCATCGCGTTCATGAAATCCTGTCGGTTCACCTGCAGGCTCTCGAGCACATTCGACGGGATGCCGTCCCGCAGGTTGATCCCAGGCAGGATGCGCCTCAACGAGTCCATGGCGGCTTCACGGGAGAGCGCCGCAAGATCGGCGCCGACGAAACCGAAAGTGGTGCGGGCGACCTCATCGAGATCCACATCCTCGGCAAGGGGCATGCCTCGTGTGTGAATGCCCAGGATTTCCCGGCGACCCGGTTCGTCCGGTACCCCGATGACGATTTCGCGATCAAAGCGGCCTGGTCGGCGCAGAGCCTCGTCGATGGCTTCGCGCCGGTTCGTCGCGCCGATCACCACGATGTTCTGGCGTGGCTCCAAGCCGTCCATGAGGGTGAGCAACTGCGCCACGATGCGCCGCTCGACCTCGCCGGTCACCTCTTCGCGCTTGGGCGCGATGCTGTCGATCTCGTCTATGAAGATGATCGCCGGCGCATTCTGCTGCGCTTCCTGGAACACCTGACGCAGACGCTGTTCAGACTCGCCATAGTGGCGGCCCATGATTTCAGGGCCGGCGATGTGGTAGAACTGCGCCTCCGTCTCGTTGGCGACCGCGCGCGCCAAGCGTGTTTTACCGGTGCCGGGCGGTCCGTAGAGTAGCACACCCTTCGGCGGGTCGATGCCCAGACGCTGGAACAGTTCGGGATGGCGAAGCGGCAGTTCCACCATCTCGCGGAGCTGGTCGACCGTGCTGCCAAGCCCGCCGATATCATCATAGGTGACATCCGCGCGGCGGGCTTCCCGCGGCTCCTCGAATTGCGGGCGCAGTTCGATCTCGGTCTCCGCCGTCACATGAACGATGCCGCGCGGCTGCGTCGTGACGACGACAAGGCGGATCTCCTGCAGGCCATAGGCCGGAATGTTGAGCAATCCGCGCAGCTCTTCCGGCAGGCGCTGATCGGTCGAGCGTTGCGAGTATATGGAGGTCGAGATCACGTCGCCGGCCGTGAGAGGGCGCTGATAGAAGGTGCGCTTGAGCGCATCACCGGAGCCCTGAAGTCTGAGCCCCTTCTGGGCCGGCGCCAGCACGACACGGGTTGCGGGGCGGACATCGGCTCGCTTGACCTCCACATGATCGCCGCTGCCGACACCGGCGTTCACGCGCTGCAGACCGTCGAGGCGAACGATGTTGAGGCCTTCATCCTCCGCGTAGGGAGTGACGGCAATGGCGGTGGTATGGCGCTTTCCGATGATCTCGACAGCTTGGCCTTCCTGAACGCCAATTTCGGTCAGGGCCTGTCGGCTCATGCGCGCGATGCCTCGTCCGGAATCATCCGGCCGGGCATTCGCGACTTGGAGCCGTACGTTCTGCCCATCCTCTGCCATGGCTGTCTTCCCATCATTCGAGTGGTCGCTCATGCGATGGCAGGTGCAGGGAAGAGGCCGGGGCTCCAGCCTTCCGTGTGCCATGCGTCGGGGCTTCGCTGGCACGTCGGGCAGCGATACCGGGG
Organism: Microvirga lupini; assembly: GCF_014191055.1. Classification (GTDB taxonomy): domain Bacteria; phylum Pseudomonadota; class Alphaproteobacteria; order Rhizobiales; family Beijerinckiaceae; genus Microvirga; species Microvirga lupini_A. The sequence goes on along the minus strand of NZ_JACHWB010000003.1, from coordinate 123,093 downwards.
GGCAAACGCGAGATGAGTGGAATTGTTGCAGGTTCTTCGCCAGGACCCTCGACTACGAAGAGGCATCCCTGGTTAGCGCCCAAAGCCTCCGAAGCGACACTTCGATGTCGTCTTCATCATGTGCCGGGCTGTGCAGGGGGCTTCCGGCAGGCATGAAGGGAGCAATGGTTGGAAGACTCAGGGATCCGTCCGCATCACCCTGCGCCGCCAATTCCTTCGGCGGAGGGTCAATCAGTTCCCAACTGTCGAACAGATCCATGGTGGAATGGCCCGGCAGGTCAGGGCCTAGATAGGGGACGATCTCGATCCAAGCACGTCCCTGGGGTCGTGAGGAGACCTTCGTGACGCGGCCGAAAAAATTGGTCAGAGGACAACGGACGAAATCGCCGGGCGCCGGCAGGCGCGTCTTCTCATACTCAAGTTCGGCTTCGGCCTGCTGAAGCTCCGCTCGCAGCCGGGCGACACGCGCCTCGAGTTCCGCGACACGCTTCGTGCCGAAGTTTTCATGCGCCTGGTTCAATCCTGAGACAAGTGCCAGGCTCTTGTCCGAACCGGTATCCATCCCTGGGGATGCCCTCATGGTGGGCCCTCCGTTCCACCATAGAATTTTGGTGCGTCCCGCTTTGGGAACAAGACGCGCATAAGGCTGAGCGGGAACTCAAGCTCGGCGCATGAGGGTTATAGAACTGGAGGGGCTGACGAATTGGAGTTTCTATGAACCTTCTGGGCCTCAAGGCTGGGGGAATGATCAGCATCATGGTTCTGACGCTGATGCTGGCATCGGGCGCCTGGGCGCAGGCCCCGACCGCGCCGCTGCCGCCACCGCGCCCTGACAGACCGGCGAGGCCTGAGCCTGATGCCGAGCCTCGTGCTGAAAGTCCGCCCCCAACGGAAACGCCTGCTGAGAAGTTGGCCTCCGAGGACGACGGCACCCATGGCGCCTGTCTCGACAGGCTCTCCAAGCTGGGATTGCGGTTCGAAAAGCGGCCTCCCGTCCAGGAGGGGCGGTGCAGCATCGAAAACCCCGTGCTCCTGTCGTCCCTGTCCAATGGCGTCGAGATCGCTCCCGCGTCGCTCATGGCCTGCCCGGTGGCCGAGAGCCTTGCGCGCTGGATGAGCGAGGTGGTTGCGCCCGAGGCTGAGCGTCAGTTCCAGACCGCTCCGACCAAGCTTCTGATCGGAACATCCTATCAATGCCGGGACCAGCGCAATGGCGCCAAGCTCAGCGAACACGCACTCGGCAATGGGGTCGACGTTATGGGCTTCGAGTTTGCCAAGCGCTCTCCGCTGGCGATTGCTTCGCAGACAGAGAACTCGCCGGAGGCGAATTTCCAATCGGCAATCCAGAAGGCCGCCTGTCCGATCTTCAACACGGTGCTGGGCCCAGGTTCGGACGCGGACCATGGCGATCACCTTCATCTCGACCTGCGCCAACGCAAGGGCGACTACCGGATCTGCCAATAGATTACGGGAACAGGGAGGACATCTGGGCTTTGTCGTTCATGACATTGCCGGTGGAGTTTCCCATGAAGTTGACCGCTTATGCTGCTCTTGGATTTTTGAGTCTCCTTGGACCCGCTATGGCCGCCCCGCAGGGGCTCGATCTGCAAGCGGTGAACGGCGCCGAATGGAGTCCCAAGAGCAGCAAGGGAAAAGAGATCAATCCGGCTCTGATTAAGGCCCAGGTCCTGCTCGACCGAGCGCGCTTCTCGCCCGGCGTCATCGATGGGCATGACGGCGAGAACCTTCAGAACGCGCTCAAGATCTTCGAGAAAATCAATGAGCTCAAGTCCGACGGCGCGCTCGACGAAGAGGTCTGGAAAAAGCTCGCTGGGACATCGGCCGACCCCGTGCTGATCGAATACACGATCACGGACGAGGACGTAAAAGGCCCCTTTGTCGAAATCCCCGACACGATGGAGGACCAGGCGAAACTCGACCGGCTCGGTTATTCCAGCCCAGAGGAGCTTCTGGCCGAGACGTTTCATATGGACGTGGATCTGCTCAAGGCCCTGAATCCCGACAAGCCTTTCGACAAGGCGGGCACGGCGATCGTCGTGGCCAATGTGGATGCCAAGGCCGATCCCGGAAAGCCCAAGGAGAAGGCGGCCAAAATCGAAATCGTCAAAAGCGAGAAGGTTCTGCGGGCTTTGGCCAAGGACGGTACCCTGATGGCGACTTATCCGGCCTCCATCGGCAGCGAGGAAAAGCCGGCGCCCAAAGGATCCCATACGGTTCGGGCCGTCGCACCGAACCCGAACTACACCTACAACCCGGATTATGCCTTCAAAGGCGTGAAGGCGAAGGAGAAGTTCGAGATCAAGCCGGGCCCTAACAACCCTGTCGGGAGCACCTGGATTGATCTGTCTGTCGAGTCCTTCGGCATCCACGGCACGCCAGAACCTGAGAAGGTCGGCAAAGCCTATTCCCACGGTTGTGTGCGGCTGACGAACTGGGATGTGCAAGAACTGGCCGGGATGGTCGAGAAGGGCACCCCGGTGGATTTCATCGACTAGCTTGGCGCCTTGAGGCGCAGGACCATCAGTCGTCGTTGGCGGAGTTCAGCTGGTCAGGCTTCATGCCTTCATCCACCTCGGCGTCGTGAGCCTGGACAAGCCATTCCAGCTGTTCCTGGACGAAATTTGGGTCGCTGTGAAAGCGCATCGCGCAGGCTACGAGGAAGATCGCAATCTCAGGCAGATCGCTGTCGCCCAGATCCGGAAGGATCAGCTCGAGATCCGTCATGTTGCCGGAGGTCAGGATGGCGGCCTCGGTGGGGGGAATGACGGTGCCGCCGTTGTCAGAATCTTGAGCCATCGAGCTTTTCCCGAGCCTTCCGTTTGTTCGATTGATGTTTTGGAATCTGCCGAGCAGACCCTGCGTGTTGATTTAACGCGTGCCGATATGAGGTAAAGTCTCTCCCGGCACAGGAACCCGATCTCTTCAAGCAAAAGCCCTGCGGCAGATGTGCTGCCGCAGGGCCTGAGAGGAGGATTGCCCGCAACGATTTACGGATAGGTGCAGACGTACCGCATCCCGTTCGTCGCGAGGAATGTTCCGGTTCCAGGGTCATAGGAACGATACTTGCGTGCGCAGTAAGCTGCGACCTGGGGGTCGACAACTCCGGGAGGTTGAGGAGCAGCTGGCTGAGCTTGGCTTGCGATCGCGCCGGCGATCAGGGCGCCGGCAGCAAGGCCGGCAACGCCTGCTGCAACAGCCGCGCCATTGTCGCGGCGATAGTAATGCCGCTCACGGTAGTAAGGGCGATAGCCACGGCGGTAGTATTGGGCGTAGCTTTCGTTCGGGTACGCCTTCTCCACCTGGGGGAGGGGGCGGAACTGGATGGGGGTTGCGCTGGCCGGGATGGCGGACGCCAACAGGGCCGCGCCTACGATAGCCGTCATGAACTTGCGCATAGTCATCTCCTCGAGGCGGGTATGCCGACAGGGATTCTGGATTGATCGTGGCGTAATATAACCTCAGCGGCCAAGCTTGCAACATCAGCAGGATGAACTTAAGGCAAGCTCATTGACAAAGATTGCTTTAAAGAAAATATTTTCATAATCATAAATAAGCAAAAGAATATATCCGCGTTTTATAAAAATTACTTTTGGTAGGTATTTTGGTAAAGAGATGTATATGATTTCTATTTCACGACAATAGGATAACAATCATCTGATTTGTTTGCGATGATAAGCTTCTCATTTACGTCATTGTCGAAATCTTTTCTCCTCCGGCATGCTGGATTTTTTGAGAGAAATCGGAGAAGATGTAATCGTTCTATTATAATCTGTCGCAGAACCGGAAACATGCGTCCTCTGATCGGGAGTATATTCTTTGCAGCCGCTGCGGGCGTGAGCGGCCTCTGCTATGCAGCAGAGCCCTTGCCGTTGCCTAAGGGGCCTGTTGTGCTGACTGTCTCTGGGAACATTGAGCAGACCAACAGCGGCGGTGCAGCGCTGTTCGACATGGAAATGCTGCAGGCTCTTGGGAAGGCTTCTTTCTCGACGAAATGGGAGCTGTCCGAGGTGCCTCAGCTCTTCGAAGGATTTCCTCTTCGTGCGCTGCTGGAAAGGGTGGGTGCCCAGGGCAAGAGCCTGAGAGCGTCGGCTCTGAATGATTATGTCGCCGTGGTTCCCATCGAGGACCTCAAGTTCGAGCCGATGATTGCCACGAGGGTGGATGGGCGGACGCTGACGATCCGCGACAAGGGTCCCTTGTGGATTGCCTATCCGAGAGACTTCCACAAAGTCTTGCAAGATTCCCGGTATGATGCCCGCTGGGTTTGGCAGCTCAACAAGCTTCACGTTGATTGACCATGCGGTTCAGCCTGCACCATTACAAGACTGCTCTGATTACGCTTGCTGCGACTGCAAGTCTCTTTGTGTGCCTTGGCTTTACGGTCGCTCGACTGTTCGAGATGGAGTACGAGTTCCGAAATGATGGAACTGTTTCGACCGTCTGGTATGTGAGCCAAGCTCAATTCGAGGCCGCCGTTCTTGCCGAGACCTTGGCCCGTGTTGCCGCAAATGAGAGCATCAGCACGCCGGAGGAGCAGCCGGGCTTTCGTGCGAACATCCTGATCAGCCGACTGTCGATCTTGCTTGAAGGACGCCAAGGCAAGCTGATGGAGAGCTTTGGTGTAACAGGCGATCTCAAGCAGGCTTACCTCCAGCTCACAATGGCAGAGCCGCTTCTGCAGAGCGGGATCGATCCTCAAGCTGCGGTACTGCTTCGCGAACAGATCAGGCAACTCGCATACAGACTGAGGGATGCCTCTAATCAGATCGTCTGGCTCAGCCACGATCAAGCTGCCGTGAAGCGCTCAGCCTATTTGCAAGTCGTCTTTGAGGGCTTTGCTTTTCTGATGGGGATTGTGCTGAGTGCCGGATTTCTTCTGGTGCGCCTTTTCAAGGGTGTTCAGGAGGCGAGCCAAGCCAAGCAATTGCTCAAGCAGGAGCAGGAGTTGTCTGATCTGGTGATCAGCAACATCAGCAATCAGGGCATCATCATGTTCGATAGCCAGCTCCGTTGCCTACTGTGGAATCCAGGCATGGAGGATCTGCTGAATATCAAGACGGATCAGGCGATCGGGCATCGGGTGGAGAATCTGGATCGCCTGTTCAGTAAGCCTGAGATCATCGATGCCTTGACCCAGGCGACCGAAGGAATGAGCTCGATCCTGGAGCATGAGGCTGTAACTTCGGAAGGTCACGAGCGCTGCCTGGAAATCAACAGCTTCCCCGTCTACATGGCCGGGCGCAAGCTGGGAATTGCTTTCATTCGCGACATCACGGAGCAGTGGCTCGCTCGCAAGCAGGCGGAACGGCAGAATTTCGATCTTGAAATTAAGGTTCTCCAAAGGACTGCGGCCCTGCGTCAGGCGGAGCGTCGCCTGATCGCAGCCATCAACTCTGCCTCGGAAGGCTTTGCGGCTTTCGACTGGACGGGAAAGCTCTTGTTCGCCAACGAGCAGATTTGGGCATCGACTCCCGTGTCTCTGTGGTGCAACGAGGATATGAGCCTACCCGTGTTCCTGCGGTGCTTTGCCATGTGCGAAGGCGGCGATCTGCGCCTTCTGAACGCTCAGGTGCCTTTCGAGGAGCTCGAATACGACCTCATGGTGAAGAAGGACATCTGGCTCCGGCTTTCGCTCACGAAGGCCGATGGCGCCACGATCTTCGTCCGTCTGACCGATATCAGCGGCTACAAGCAGGTCGCGAAGGCGCTCGAATCTGCGCTTGAACGGGAGCGCGAGACGACGAATGCCTATCGCAGCTTCGTTTCGATGGTTTCCCACCAGTTCCGGACGCCGCTCGCCATCCTGGACTCCAGCGCGCAGCGCATCCTGCGCCGCGGCTCGGCTCTCACTCAGGACGAGCTTGTGACCCGGGTCCAGAAGATCCGCAATGCGGGAACCAGGCTGACCCGCCTGGTGGACAGCGTTCTGAACGCTGCCAAACTCGATGCCGGGACGATCGAGTTGAATCCGGCATCCTACAACTTGGTCGATCTGGTCATGGATATCTGCGAGCGGCAGCGCGAGGTCAGCGCACAAGCCGACATCCGCTTCGATGTGCCGGATATACCTGTGCGCGTTTATTGCGACGGCATGCTCATCGAGCAAGTCGTGGTGAATCTTCTTTCCAATGCCATCAAGTATTCAGGCGCTTCCCCGGTTGTCGAAATCAAGATCTGGATGGACGGGTCGCGTGCCTATTGTTCGGTTCGCGACTGGGGTATTGGAATTCCGGCGGAAGAGCTGCCAAAGATTTTCGAACGATTCTATCGCGCCAGTACAGCGTCCGGGATCGCCGGTACCGGAATCGGATTGAATTTCGCCCAGAGGATCATGCACCTCCATGGCGGTGAGATCCAGGTTGAGAGCTACGAAGCGGCAGGTTCCCTGTTCACCTTCGACCTACCCATAGCCAATGCGGATCAAACGCAGCAGGCTGCATAAGTGACCACGATCATGACAACACAAAAAACAATTCTCTGCGTTGAAGACGAGGACGATCTCCGGAGCGATATCGCCGAGGAACTGGAAGCGGCAAACTATCGTGTGCTTCAGGCAGCCAATGGCAGCGAGGCGCTGGCGCTTCTCGAAAAGAACCGTCCGGATCTGGTTCTCTGCGACATCACCATGCCGGGCCTTGGCGGCTACGACGTTCTTAAAGCTCTGCGAGAGCAGGGGAGCATGGTGGACGTTCCCTTCATCTTCCTCACGGCTCTTGCCGAGCGCAACGACGTTCTGACCGGAAAGCAGGCCGGGGCAGACGATTACCTGGTCAAGCCCATTGATTACGAGATTCTGCTCGCGACGATTTCCGCTCGGCTCGATCAGGTCGCCCGGGTGCAGACGAGTGCTGTCCACAGGGCTGAGGAGTCCTGGCAGGAAATCCTCAAGGCGTCCCAGGGACGCACCGTGGAAGCCCTTTACAAGGCCACTTTCGCTTTCGACCGCTTCCTTGTGGGCGTCGTGATCGTCGATGAGGCCGGAGCCGTTCGAGTGATGAACAAGGAGGCGCAGCGCATTCTCGCCGAGGAGGATGGCCTGGGTGCGTCCCAGGGCATCCTGAAAGGCTCCGTGGCCAAGCAGAACAACAAGCTCTATTCGGCGATCGAGAAGGCCTTCGAGGAGGAAACCCTCGACGAAATCATCTCGTTCCCGCGTCTCTCGGGCGGACGGCCCTATCTTGTCCTGATTCCCGGCCAGCGCTTCTCGCCTGAGGAACGCCCTGAGGCCGTGGTGCTGCTCGTCATCGACACGGAACAGCGCGCCAAGGTTTCTGGCGACACATTGGTTCGCCTCTACAACCTGACTCCGTCCGAGACACGTGTCGCGCTCATGCTGATCGACGGCAAGCGCCTGGATCAGATCGCCGAGGAACTCGAGGTGGCTCAAACCACCGTCGTCTTCCATCTCAAGAACCTGTTCCGCAAGACGGACACCAACCGGCAGGCTGATCTTGTGCGCGTGCTTCTCTCGGTGCCTTTGCGAACCGCTGCTGACTGAACAACGTGCAAAAGCTGCGTTAAGAGATTGCTCACCATTCCGGCAAGATCGGTCAAAGCCCAAGCTTTGCCACAATCTGTTCAGCTTTCGGAGAGGTTTCGAACAGTATATCTCGTGACATGAAGAGGGAGACATAGAACCTCCCTTCTGTCGGGGGTGTTGATCATGAGGATCTTCCGTCTTGTTTCCGGCACGGCCGCCGCTCTGGCGCTGGTCTCCGGCCTGGCTGTCGCCGAACCGGCTGCAGCGCGTGATCGCCTGTCGCCCGGAGCCGCTGTGGCTCTCGGCGCTCTTGGAGGTCTTGCTGTGGGTGCCGCCGTTGGCGCCGCTGTGGCCCAGCCCCAGCCGCCGGTCGTCTACCGGGCTCCGCCTCCGCCACCACCGGTTTATGTGGAGGAGCGTCGGGTGCCGGTCTATTACGAGCGTCCGGTTCGCGAGCGGGTCTATGTGGAACAGTGCACCACTGAGCGCTACCGGGAGTGGGTTCCCGGCTGGGGCTGGGAGCACCGCAGCCGCAGGGTATGCCATTGATGCACTCGATCAGGCCCGCGTCCAAGCGGGCCTTTTCTTTGAAACGGCAGAGAACCGGGGTTTTTCTGCTGCGTTGATCGCATGAGAACCATGCGAGATTTGCCATGACCAGCACGCCGAAAGATCAGGCCGGTTCCGATCATACGAAGCTGAATCCGGGCGATCAGGCTGAGCCGGGCACCCCCGGGGCCGGCGAGAATGTGTGCCCGGAATGCAAGGGCAGCGGTCGGATCGGTGCGGCGGCGTGCCAGACCTGCGGTGGCACAGGCACCATCATCGAAGGGATCGGCGGCGCCTGAGCTTCAGGACTTGTCCGGCTTCGCCATCCAGCGGATGAGCGGCATGAGCGGAACGATCCAGATCAGGCCAAGGACAATGTAGGCCACCGTCTGGATGAGCTTTGGCGCCTGTGAAATTCTGCCCTCAGCGACCGCCATGGCAAAAAGCGCATAGAAGAGGATGAAGGCCAGCATCACCACTGTCCCGATCAGCTTTCGTGTGCGCGAGCCCATGGCGAAATCCTCAACGTGTCGAAATCTCATCACGACGGTGCGTCACCGGCATGAATTGCCTCCAGGAGGCGCAGCCTCTATGTGACGTTCGTATCCTGGGTTCAAGCCCTAATCGATGATGAGAGTGAGCATGGCTGTCGCAGCCTCCACAGAGAGCATGCCGCTGGCGCGCGTGCCTCAAACCCGATCCCTGTCCCCAGTCCGTGCCTGGATCTACAGCCTTGCCGCGCTGGTGGTGCTGATGGTCGCCGTCGGTGGCGCCACACGGCTGACCGGTTCAGGCCTTTCGATCACCGAATGGCGGCCGGTCACGGGTGCCATCCCGCCGCTCAGCGAGCAGGCCTGGCTGGTCGAGTTCGAGAAATATCGGCAGATTTCGCAATACGAGCTCGTGAACAAGGGCATGACCCTGTCCGAGTTCAAGTTCATCTATGGCTGGGAATGGGGACACCGGCAGCTCGGGCGCCTCATCGGTCTCGTGTTCTTCCTGCCGCTGGTCTGGTTCTGGGCCAGGGGCGTGATCAAGGGCAGGCTTGCCCTGACCCTCCTCGGCATCGGAGCCCTCGGGGGACTGCAGGGTGCCATCGGCTGGATCATGGTGGCCTCGGGGCTCGAGCCCGGCATGACCGCTGTCGCTCCCATCAAGCTTGCCCTTCACCTGACCGTTGCCAGCATCATCCTGGCCTGCCTCGTCTGGGTGGCAGCCGGTCTGAAGGATCGCTCCGATGAAGCGCCGGAGGTCTCGACGGGCCTTGCGCCTCGCATTCTTATGGGGCTGATCCTGTTCCAGATTGCTCTCGGCGGTCTGGTGGCAGGCTCGAAGGCGGGACTGACCTACAACACCTGGCCCCTGATGGATGGCGCCTTGGTGCCGTCGGCTTCCGCTCTGTTCTCCGTGTCGCCCTGGATCGAGAACTTCGTCGACAATGTCGTGCTGGTGCAGTTCAACCACCGCTTGGTCGCCTATGCCATCGTGGCCTTTGCCATATGGCATGCCTGGACCACGCGGCGGAGAGCATCGGGCTCCAAGGCTGCCAGTCGGGCCACGGTTATGGCCGGTCTGACCCTGGCTCAGATGGTGCTCGGCATCGTGACCCTGCTGCTCGTGGTGCCTCTCTGGGCCGGTCTCGCACATCAGGTCTTCGCGATGGCTGTTCTCGCCATGGCTGCGGTTCATGCCCGGGTGAGCGTCGCCTGATATGAAAAGGGCGGCCTTTCGGCCGCCCTGATCTTCAACCGCTTTGGTGATTAGCGAATGACCTGGACGATGCGGCGGGTGCCGGGCTCGACCAGAACCGGGGTGTCGTTGACCACGGTGTAGCGGTAGTTGGTGACGCCGTACTGCTGCGGGACCTCGTAATACTGCACGCCAGAGGCTGGCAGGGTCGCGCCGACGCGAACCTCTTCCTGGTAACGGTAGGACGGAACACCCTGCGTCACAACGTATTGGCGGAACTGCGGCTGCTGCTGCTCGGCAAGGCCGCCCACGATCGCGCCCGTCACGCCGCCGATGGCTGCGCCAACCGGACCGCCCACGATAGCGCCGCCAACCGCGCCGGTGGTCGCACCGGCCGCAGCGCCGCCGCCGGACTGAGCGAAAGCGCCAACCGGCGCAAGAGCCACGAGAACAGCGCCTGCAAACAAGATCTTCTTCGACATTTGTCAGCTCCTCACTGGTGAAGTCTGGAGCTTAACGGCCAAGCACAAGGGTGGTTCCGAGTCTCGAAAGCAGGTTTGAACACAAAATGTGAAAAATTCCCACGCCCTTTCTGCGTAGCCGCGACGTTCAGCGTTCAACGTTAGGGAAGCATGGGCCCTCAGTGAATATCAAGATTCGATGGCTCATATTTCCTGAGGCGTTGCAGGCGCCAACCGGGCTGCCTTCATCGAACGGACTGCTACAGGGTGCAAATCAAACAGCACTTTGTAGTCCTCTTCGGCTGCCAAGCTTCGTGCAGTCACGCTCAATAGTCCCTCGCATAGGAGAAAACGAGCGGCTCCGCCCGAAGACCACTGAAAAATCACAGTGGGAACAGTGCAGGAATTAGGAAATCAGTACTTGCTCTGATACAGGTGAACAATATTAAGATAGCCTCAACCCTCAAGCGCAGTGCTGTAGGAACAGGCTGATAAGGAGTCAGGCATGAACGTGCTGGTCTTTGCTTCGCGAAAAGGCGGCTCGGGTAAGAGCACGCTCGCTGCTCACCTCGCGAGTTATATCGCCAACCCTTCACGCCCCACATTGCTGATCGACAACGACCCGCAGGGGTCCCTGTCCTTGTGGCACAAGATCCGGAACCAGGAATACCTTGGCCTCAGGCACAACGTCCGCAACATTGCGGATGCGATCCGGGATGCCAAGCGCGAGGGCTACGAGTGGATCCTTGTCGATACGCCGCCGAACAAGTCATCCATCGTTGCCGAGGCGATCAAGCAAGCAACCCTCGTGATCATTCCGACCCGGGCGAGCCTGTTCGACATCGCGGCCCTTCAGGATACCGTGGCCATCGCCCGCGAGCATCGCAAGCCCTATGCGGCCGTAATCAACGCCGCCCCGGCCAAGCACGGGGATAACGAGGCCGCCGTCGTGGCTGACGCGCGTGGCGCTCTGAATGCGCTTCAGGTTCCGGTCTGGGCCGGCCAGATCACGCACCGGCCGGAACTGACGCTCTCCCTGGCAACAGGCGAGGGCGCTCGGGAATACGATGCCAATTCACAAGGCGCCGATGAGATCGGACGCCTTTGGACGGCTCTCGAGCGTTCGCTCAACGCGATCCACAACACCTACAAGAAGGCCGGCTCCCGCGCCGCGTAAGTGTTGCTTTCAATTCAATGGAAAAGGCGGCTCTCGGGCCGCCCTTTTTTTGTTTTTGTCCCGCTGTCATTCCGGGGCGCCGGAGGTGAGCCCGGAATGACAGTGGGGGCTAGGTCCAATTAAGCCGCGTCGAGCGCCTGGTTGAGGTCGTCGATCAGGTCTTGCGTATCCTCGAGGCCGATGGACAGGCGCACCACCTCAGGGCCGGCTCCGGCCTGGGTCTTCTGCTCATCCGTGAGCTGGCGGTGCGTGGTCGAGGCCGGGTGGATCACCAGGGAGCGCGTGTCGCCGATATTGGCCAGATGCGAGAACAGCTTGAGGTTCGACACCAGCTTCACACCCGCCTCGTAGCCGCCTTTCAGGCCGAAGGTGAACACGGCACCAGCGCCCTTCGGGCAGTATTGCTTGGCGAGGTTGTGGTATCGGTCCGAGCGCAGGCCCGGATAGCTGACCCAGGAAATCTTGCTGTGGCCTTGCAGATGCTCGGCGACCGCCAGCGCGTTGTCCGAATGACGCTGCATGCGCAGCGGCAGGGTCTCGATACCGTTGAGGATCAGGAAGGCGTTGAACGGTGAGAGGGCCGGGCCGAGGTCACGCAGGCCGAGGACGCGGCAGGCGATGGCGAAGCCGAAATTCCCAAACGTCTCGCCCAGCACCATGCCGGCGTATTCAGGGCGCGGCTTGGAGAGCATCGGGTAGCGGTCATCGCCGGCGAAGTTGAACGTGCCGCCATCCACGATCAGGCCGCCGACGGAGTTGCCGTGGCCGCCGAGAAACTTGGTGGCCGAGTGCACGATGATGTCCGCGCCATGCTCGAACGGGCGGATCAGGTAGGGGGAGGCCATCGTGTTGTCGACGATGAAGGGGATGCGGTGCTTCTTGGCAATCGCCGCAATGGCCTGCAGGTCAACGATCACGCCACCCGGATTGGCAATGGATTCGACGAAGATCGCCTTTGTCTTCGGGGTGATGGCCGCCTCGAAGGAGGATGGATCGTCCGAATCGGCCCAAACCACGTTCCAGCCGAAGTTCTTATAGGCATGGTTGAACTGGTTGATCGAGCCGCCATAGAGCTTGCGCGCGGCCACGAACTCATCGCCCGGCTGGAGCAGGGTATGGAAGGTCAGGAACTCGGCCGCGTGGCCTGAGGCCACCGCCAGTGCCGCCGTGCCGCCTTCAAGCGCCGCAACACGCTCTTCCAAAACTGCGCAGGTCGGGTTACCGATGCGCGAATAGATGTTGCCGAAGGCCTGGAGCCCGAAGAGAGAAGCGGCATGATCCACGTCGTCGAAGACGAAGGAGGTCGTTTGATAGATCGGTGTCGCCCGGGCGCCGGTCGCAGCATCAGGAGCCGCTCCGGCATGAATGGCGAGCGTGTTGAAGCCTGGCAGACGGTCGGTCATGGTCGGAGCCCGTTCCTGTAAAGACATGAATGCGTTCTATTTAAAGAACGTATCGTTCTTCCGTCAAGGCGTTCTTCAATTGCCGAGAGCGTTTGGGATGCCCAGTGTCCTGCCCCGCGAGCGCACCGCGTGAAGCGGAACCATCGCTTTAATCACCCTTTGCGTTGATCTCCACGATATGCCCATCCGGGTCCAGGAGATAGACTTGAGGGAAGCCCGCGGGCCCATGGCGTTTCACCAGCAGCCTCTTCCCGCTGTCTTCAGAGGCGTTTTCGGCATAGCCGTGTCGGTTCAGGTGATCGAGTGCAGCGTCGAAATCCTCCACCTGCAGGGCGAAGTGGCAGTCGTTGTTGTCGATCCCAGAATTGGCCCGGAAGGTGGCCTCCGGGTGAACCACGAGATGGACCTGCGAGGAGCCCATGTCGAGCCAAGCGCCTGCCACGGGGAAATCGGGCCGGGCCGCAGGCATCAGACAGAGGACTCCGCTGTAAAAGGCCAGAGACCGCTCAAGGTCCCGCGTTGCGATGGCGACATGATGAACGGCTTGGATCTTCATCCTCTGCGCCTCCTGAAGAGCATCCGCGTTTTCACAAGGTACAGTAACCCAGCCGGATGCGCATGGGACGTTTCGCGTTTCCAGGTCCTGACCTTAGATCGCCGGCCCCTTCAACAGCGGATCGCTCGACTTGTCCCTGGAACGGGGCACGCCGATCAAGGCCGGTTGAGGCTGAGCTTCTGAAAGCCCTTGCCTGAGAGAACCGGCTTCTTCGCGCTGATCATCCGGGAATTGACGCCCTGCCACGAAATCTCCCCGGAAAGGCGGCCGAACTCGATCTTCGGGCAGCGGTCCATGACCACTTTCAGACCCTTCGCTTCTGCCTTGGCCGCTGCGTCGTCGTTGCGGACGGAGAGCTGCATCCAGAGAACCTTCGGCAGCGGATCGAGTGCGAGGGCCTCGTCCGTGATCGGACCTGCGGCCTCCGAGTTGCGGAAGACCTCGACCATGTCGATCGGGACGGGCACGTCCTTCAGGGAAGCGTAGACCGTCTTGCCCAGAAGCTCGGTGCCGGCCAGTCCCGGATTGATCGGGATCACGTCGTAGCCTCGCTCCAGCAGGTACTTGGTGACGATCCAGCTCGGGCGTGCCGGATTCTGCGAGGCGCCGACCAGCGCGATGGTCTTCACGCTGTTGAGGATGCCGCGGATGTAATCGTTCGGATAATTGTCGTGATTCATGAAGGGAACGTATGGGATAGGGCAGGGCAGTTCAATGAGCATCGCAGATTCATGGCATCGCACCATCCCATCATGACCCGAGACGAGCTCGCGGCGTTCCTCGACCAGGAGTTCCCGCAGATCCACATCGGAGGGCAAACCTATTTCGTGGATGAGGTCGGACCTCTCTCTGCCAGGATGCGGATGGCCTACCACGACCGTCATATCCGACCGGGCGGAACGATCTCGGGGCCGGCCATGATGGCCCTGGCGGATCTCGCCCTCTACGTGGCGATCCTGGCGCATATCGGCCCGGTGGCGCTCGCCGTCACCACGAGCCTGAACTTCAACTTCCTGAGGAAGCCCGAGCAGCGCGACCTCATCGCCGATTGCCGGCTCTTGAAGCTGGGCAAGCGTCTGGCGGTCGGCGACGTATCTATTTACTCGGACGGCAGTTCCGATGTGGTCTGTCACGCGACCGGGACCTATTCGATCCCGGAGCGTCGATGACATCAAAGGCCTGGATCTATGCTTTCGGCGGCAAGAGCGCGTCATCAATCCCGCGAGCGCGGATCGCCGCTGGACGATTGCCGATCCGGTTCCAGTAGGCCTCGAAGGCGGGCCGCTTCTCCAGGGTTCCGAACATCATGCCCCAGCCGATCTGGGAGCCCACATATACATCGGCGGCGCTGAACTGATCACCGGCGATGTATTCGGATTGGGAGACCGCATATTCGAGGGCGCTCAGCACATCGCCGATGGAGCCATAGCCCACCATACGTTGGCGCTCATCTGGCACCTCGAAACCGAGGGACTTGTTGCTGATGGCAGCCTCCACCGGCCCGGCCGCGAAGAACATCCAACGGTAATAGGTGCCCCGGCGGGGATCTCCCGGAGGCGGCGCCAGCCTTGCATTGGGGAAGGCATCGGCCAGATAGGCGCAGATCGCCGCCGCCTCGGTGACCACCACGCCCTCGTGAAGGATCGCCGGCACCTTGCCCATGGGATTGATGGCCCGATAGCCGGGTGCCTTCATGTCGGAGCCGAAACCTAGAATCTCCGCCCGATAGGCGCAGCCCGTTTCCTCCAGCATCCAGCGCACGATACGGCCGCGCGACATGGGATTCGTGAAGAAGATCAGTTCGTTTGCCATGGATGGCCTCTTGTTATCGTTGTGGGCTGATTGTGCCTCAGACTTACAGCCAAGCATAGTCTCTGCCGGTATGAGAGAAGCAGCATGTGGTTTTTTACTACCACATATGTGGTGTCTTATTACCTTTATAGTCCAAGATGCTGGTTTATATGATATTTTCAGTGCTATGAAGCCTGCCGTTTGCGGTTGACTTCTGCATTCGCAGTCACTAAACAGCCCTCACTCGCCGCCGCATCTCGCGGCGGTTTGTCATTTTCAGAACCTGAGCCTTAGGGCTCTAACGGGATACAGCGCAATGAAGACTACAACTTCGCTGAAGCCCGCCGAGGTCGAGAAGAAGTGGGTTGTGATCGACGCGAAGGGCCTCGTTGTAGGCCGTCTTGCGACGATCGTGGCTATGCGCCTGCGCGGTAAGCATAAGCCCAGCTACACGCCCCACGTCGACTGCGGCGATAACGTCATCGTCATCAACGCCGACAAGGTGGTGTTCACCGGCCGCAAGCGCGAGCAGAAGGTGTACTATCACCACACCGGTTACCCGGGCGGCATCAAGGAGCGCACCGCGCGTTTCATTCTCGACGGCCGCTTCCCTGAGCGCGTGGTCGAGAAGGCTGTGGAGCGCATGCTCCCCCGCGGCCCGCTTTTCCGTCAGATCATGGGCAACCTGCGCGTCTATGGCGGCACTGAGCATCCTCATACCGCTCAGCAGCCGGAAGTCCTGGACGTCGCGGCCCTCAACAGCAAGAACGTGAGGGCTTAATCCATGGCGACCCTTCAGTCTCTCGCAGACCTGCGCACTAACGCCCAGACTGCTGCTCCGGAAGCTCCGAAGCACGTCCAGAAACTCGACTCCCTCGGCCGTGCCTATGCCACCGGCAAGCGCAAGGACGCGGTTGCCCGCGTGTGGATCAAGCCCGGCTCCGGCAAGATCGTGATCAACGGCCGCACGGCCGAGGTGTACTTCGCCCGTCCCGTGCTCCGCATGATCCTGGCGCAGCCGCTCCAGATCGCCCAGCGCGAAGGTCAGTACGACATCGTCGTGAACGTCAATGGTGGCGGTCTCTCCGGCCAGGCCGGCGCTGTCCGTCACGGCCTCGCCAAGGCGCTGACCTACTACGAGCCGGAGCTTCGCGGCCCGCTCAAGAAGGAAGGCTTCCTGACCCGCGATCCGCGCGTCGTCGAGCGTAAGAAATACGGCAAGAAGAAAGCCCGCCGCAGCTTCCAGTTCTCGAAGCGCTAAGGCTTATTCAGCCATATGGTTTAGAAAGGGCGGCTCTCGGGCCGCCCTTTGTGTGTTCCGGAAGGATGCATGCGCCTCAGCTTAACCTTCTACGAGGGCTCGAAGTTTGGAATCCGGTCTTTCTGGTGCGGCTTGGCATGGGAATCGTCCGTTGTCGCCAGATTACAAAAGCCGACGTAGATGCGGCTTCCCTCCAACCATCCTGTGGTGCGATTGCGCACGCGGCGGACGCGTAAGCCGATAATCGCGACACGCTCTCGATTGCAACTCTCGGGCGTAAAGAGGGGTTTGAGGGCCTCCGAAGGCTCGCTCCATGGATGGAAAAGTCTTAATGTGAGCCTTGCGCTGGCAGTTATCCCAAAACACTAGTCTGCAACTTGTAATAAAATTTATCGAGTTCGATCAAGGCCGTACCTTTAAGAGGGCTCTATATTCGGAGAGTAGGAATGCCTTCCGAGACCGGTAACAGATATTAGAAATGTTACTATGTGTCGGTAGAGTTCAATGTCCGCTCCAACTCTAGAGGCTTGGTGTTCTTGGCTCGAGAATCGGTATGGCCGCGCCATCTCGTTTTGTTACATCGGGGTCGGCGGCAAAGTCGTCACTGTTGGGACTGGAAACCAGCAAGGGGAGACAATCACGGTCGGAGAAGAAACCGAACTGTCTCAAATTCAACGTATCCCGCCAATGTCTGTAACGGACGCCGCTGGGAACGACATCGCAATCAAGAATGCCACGCTCGTGAAAAACTGGGATGGCACATATACGATGACCTTTGAGTACTATGACGGCTCGAAGGAGATCCAGAATTACAATCCCCTCATGAATTCCGTCAGTGTCGTTCAATATATGGAAGACGGCCGAAAGCTCGTTCAGAGCCATGACGGAAATGGCAGTTACCAGTTCACTGAATTCGACGCGAACGGCGACTTGATCGCATCCGGGAGAGATGACGGACACTGGAGAGAGACCACTTTCTTCCTGCCGGATGGGGTGGCTTATGAATCTTACGACGGCATAGCCGACACGACGACGACCAGAACCCACTACACGGATGGGAGATCTCGCGAAGAGACGACGGATAACGTCACTCGTGTGGTGAATTATGTAGCCCGCGGGGCAGATGGAAAAATCCAAGAGGAAGGAACGCGAAGCCCTCTGGGGAATGCCACGATCAAGATGTACCTCCCCGACGGTCGCTTTGCTACAATGATCTACGAGAATGGGAACATCGTCTCGGGTGAGATGACGTATCCTATAGGCCCCTGGGGCCAAGCTTTCCGAGACATCGGAAGCCGTCTCAGCGCGAATGCATCGAGCGTATGGGACTTCGTCGCCGGCGGCGGGCCGAAGGCGCCGGTAAAAGGCGCGACGGAGGTGAGCGTCGGTACTCACAAGTACCGGGTCGAGACAGCCCTGGGCACGACATCCGGTGAGGTCCTGAGCGGCAACGGAATTATTGCTGGCGCTGGCGGCAATGACGTCCTGGTTGGCGGTTCGCGTTCCGACATGCTGGTTGGTGGCTCCGGTGACGATATCCTGAACGGCGGCGCGGGTGCGGATCATCTGATCGGCGGTTCGGGCGCAGGCGACATGGCGGCCTATAACGGCCTCAATGGCCAAGGCGTGGTGGTGAGCCTCGCTAACAGCGCCGACAACACCGGTGAGGCAGCCGGCGACACTTATGACGGCGTCGAGAACGTCGCGGGCACCGCCTACAACGACGTGCTGATCGGAGATACCGGCAACAACATGCTCTACGGCCAGGGATCTGACGACATTCTGCGCGGTGGGGCAGGCGCCGATGTGCTCGATGGTGGCGCGGGCTTCGACTGGGCTTCGTATCTGGAGGCGAGCGCCGGCGTGGTGGTCGACCTGACCGCGCCAGCGGCCAATGCCGGCGAGGCGCGCGGCGACATCCACTGCAACATCGAGGCGCTGCAGGGCTCCAACCACGCCGACGCGTTCCTCGGCGATGCCATCGGCAACGCGCTGTTCGGCCTCGGCGGCGCCGACTGGCTGGTCGGCCGCGGCGGCAACGATCATCTCGATGGCGGCGAGGGCAACGATACGCTGAACGGCGGGGTCGGGGCCGATGTCCTCGAGGGCGGCGTGGGCTTCGACTGGGCCGTGTACACCGATGCCACGGCCGGAGTGCGGGTGGACCTGCTCAACCGGGCGCTCAACAGCGGTGAAGCGGCCGGCGATACTCTCATTAACATCGAGGCGCTGCAGGGCTCGAACTATGCCGACCAGCTCGCCGGCACGGACGGCGACAACTGGCTCTGGGCCTTGGCCGGCAACGACGTGCTGCACGGCCGCGGCGGCAACGACGTTCTCGACGGCGGGGCCGGCGACGACATCCTCAACGGCGGCGCCGGGGCCGACACCCTGCACGGCAGCGGCGGCTTCGACTGGGCCTCGTACATCGATGCGACTGCGGGCGTGGTGGTGAACCTGAGCGACCGCTCGAAGAACACCGGCGAGGCGGGGGGCGACGTCTATTACGGCATCCGCGGCGTGCAGGGCTCGAACCATGGCGACAGCCTGACCGCCGATACCAGCACGCAGGGCAATGCCCTGTCGGGGCTGGGCGGCAACGACGTGCTGGTCGGGCGCAAGGGCAACGACCATCTCGACGGCGGTACAGGTGATGACATCCTGCAGGGCAACGAGGGCGCCGACGTGCTGAATGGCGGCGCCGACTTTGACTGGGCGTCGTATATCTATGCGACCTCCGGGGTGGTGGCGAGCCTGCTGAACAGCGCGGCCAACACCGGCGAGGCGGCCGGCGACACCTACATCGGCATCGAGGCGCTGCAGGGCTCGGCCTACAACGACGTGCTCACGGCGGCCGATTATCTCGCCGGCAACGCGCTTGTGGGACTGGGCGGCAACGACGTGCTCAACGGCCGCATCGGCAACGACTATCTCGAGGGCGGGGAGGGCCACGACACGCTCTGGGGCCAGGACGGGGCCGACGTGCTCACCGGGGGCAGCGGCAGCGACACGCTTTCGGGCGGGGCGGGCTCCGACCAGCTCACCGGCGGGGTGGGTTCGGACCTGTTCCGCTTCGACACGGCGTTGGGCACCGGCGGCATCGACCGGATCGCCGACTTCACGGTCGGCGAGGACAAGATCGCGCTGTCGCGCAGCGTGTTCGCCGGGCTCGATCTCGGGGGCTACGCTTCACTGTCGGGCACGTCCTCCTCGGTTGCGGCCTCGGTGTTCACGGTGGGCCGCGGCGCGACGAGCCTGGAGCACCGGCTGATCTACAACAGCGGCACCGGCGCGCTGTTCTACGACGCCGACGGCATCGGCGGAGCCGCCCAGGTGCAGTTCGCCACCCTCGCTCCCAACCTGCTCCTCAACCAGAACTCATTCGTGATGATCTGATCCAAGAAGGTTTGGTTTATTGGCGATTACGAAAGGGCGGTCTTTGGACCGCCCTTTTAATGAGCCGCGCCGACGCCGCGCATATGGAAATAATCCACGGCAACCCGCTGGCGCTATTCGATCGTAAACTGGGGATACCACCCGTTCAAATAGTGCCTGTCTTCAGGCCAGAGCGCGCTCAAGCTCGGCCTTCGTCATCCGCGAACGGCCGGGAATGTTGCGCTTGCGGGCGCGTTCCATGAGCTGGACTTTCGTCGTGGCGGTTCGGTGAGCGCTTTTACGGGCTCTGGCGGCTTTCTTCGCGACGTCGCGGGGCTGTTTCGAGAACTGCTTGCCCGTGCGGGTATCTGCCCGCTTCTTGTCGCTTGAGCGCTTGTATTCGCTGTCCGTCAGCTTTTCACGGCTCTTGCGCGGCAGATAGCGCTCACCGGTCTCCTGGCTCTTCCTGCCTGATTTCGTTCCCCAATCCTCGTCCTGCCACTGCTTGAGGTGGTTGTCCGAGGTCTTCCGGCCCTCGTAGCCGCCGCCTTCCTTCTTGTACTCGGCCACAGCCATCTGGGCCTTGCGGGCCGACCATTGGCCTTCCTTGCCGCCTTTGGCGCTCTTTGTGACCTTGGCCTTCACCGTTTCCCAAAGTCTGGAATTTGTCTTCTTCGCCGTGCCTGCCATCAGAGCCGCCTGCCTGTTGTCCAAGAATTCGAGTGCAACCGCGCCGATCCTCAAGGGTTCCGAAACCTTTGGCAGGCTCATTTCTTGACAAGCCAGGCTGTATGGCTGCATAGATCCAGAATGATTATCGTTTCAGACATCCGACGTAGCCTGTCCGCCGCGCCTGCGCGCCTGCGATGACGGCTGCCTGTCCGTTCGTCTGCCAGCCGCGCCCTCTGCGCGGCTTTTCTTTTTCCTGAAACCTTGCAGGTCTTGAACGCTTCGCCCTATCTCAGCCTCGACGACAGATTGGATCGATCATGACCTCGACCCTCGACAGATCAATGGGCCTCAGCCAGCAGACGAAAACCGTCTTCATCGACGGGGAGGCGGGCACCACCGGCCTCGGCATTCGCGAGCGCCTGAAGGACGTGCCCGGCGTTGCGATTCGCAGCATCGATCCGGAACGGCGCAAGGATCCGGCCGCCAAGCGGGCAGTTTTGGCCGAGGTCGATCTCGTGGTGCTCTGCCTCCATGACGATGCGGCTCGGGAGACCGTGAGCCTTGTCGATGACCTGAACGATCATAAGCCCCGGATTCTCGATGCCAGTACGGCACACCGGGTGAGCCCGGGCTGGGTCTATGGCTTTGCCGAACTCGATTCCGCTCAGCGGGAGGCAGTCGCGAAGGCCGACCGGGTCGCCAATCCGGGCTGCTATCCGACCGGTGCCATCGCGCTCATCCGGCCCCTGGTGGATGCCGGACTCATCCCGGCCGATTACCCGGTCAGCGTGAACGCGGTGAGCGGCTACAGCGGCGGCGGACGCTCGATGATCGAGGCTTACGAGGCCGGCACCGCGCCTGCCTTTGAGCTCTATGGCCTTGGCTTCGAGCACAAGCATGTTCCCGAGCTGCAAAAGTATACCGGCCTGACCCGGCGGCCGATCTTCATTCCCTCGGTGGGTAATTTTCGGCAGGGCATGCTGGTGAGCGTACCGCTCCATCTCGACATGCTGCCGGGCGGGCCGAAGGCCGCGGATCTTGAGGCTGCCCTGATGGCGCACTACCAGGGCGGCGGTCTCGTCAGCGTGGTGCCGACGATCCGGGACGGCAAGAAGATCGAACGCATCGAGCCGGAAGCCTTGAATGACACGGACCGGCTGGAACTCTTCGTGTTCCAGCATGACGACTACAAGCATGCGCTTCTGGTCGCCCGCCTCGACAATCTCGGCAAGGGTGCTTCGGGCGCGGCGGTGCAGAACATTCAGCTCATGCTGGGGCTGATCTGAGAGCAGTTCTGTCCTGGTTCGTCATCACCGGCCTAGTGCCGGTGACTTCGATGGAAAATTTGACAGCACTCTTCAAATCAGGATGGCCGGGACAAGCCCGGCCATGACGTGAGAGCGCTTCTCCTGATGGCTTTAGTGTCCCTTCCAGCTCTTGCTGGCGTCCACAGCACCTGGGTTGTCCTCATATGCCACAAAGCGCTGGCGCTGTTCGCCCAGGCCCTCGATGCCGAGCGAAACCACGTCGCCGGCTTTGAGGAAGCGCTGAGGCTTCATGCCCATGCCGACGCCCGGGGGAGTGCCGGTGGTGATTACGTCGCCGGGCTCCAGGATCATGAAGTGCGAGACGTAAGAGACGATCTGCGCGATGTTGAAGATCATGGTCTTGGTCGAACCGTTCTGAACGCGCTCGCCGTTGACGTCGAGCCACATGGAGAGGTTCTGCGGATCCGGGATTTCGTCCTTGGTCACCATCCAGGGACCGAGGGGCCCGAAGGTCGGGCAGCCCTTGCCCTTGGTCCAGGTGCCGCCGCGCTCGATCTGAAACTCACGCTCCGAAACGTCATTGCAGACGCAGTAGCCGGCCACGAAATTCAGTGCCTCGTTGGCGCCGACATAAGACGCCCGCTCGCCGATCACGATGGCCAGTTCGACTTCCCAATCGGTCTTCTGGGACCCACGGGGGATAATCACGTCGTCATTGGGGCCGACGATGCAGGATGGGGCCTTGTTGAAGACGATGGGCTCCGCCGGAATCGCCGCGCCCGTCTCGGCAGCGTGGTCGGCATAGTTCAACCCGATCGCGATGAAGTTGCGGACCTGGCCGACGCAGGCGCCCAGGCGTTGGCCGGCGGGTGCGACCGGAAGGCTGGACGGATCGGCCTGACGGATGCGGTTCAATGACTCTGAGGACAACGTCGCTCCGATGATGTCGGGAACGAGGCTCGATAAGTCACGAACCTGTCCTTGAGCATCAACCAACCCGGGCTTCTCGCGTCCCGCTTCCCCATATCTCACCAGCTTCATCAAACGCTCCTCTCGTTGCGGCATGTGCATAATTGGCGCGAACGCGCTTCGCTACAATGCATTTTCCTAGCGCAAATATGTTGCCGTTTTGCCACGAGTGCTCACAAAGTGCGCGATATCCCTGCTGCCAAAGGTGTTAGAAAAGTGCCTTCCGTTAGGCGTCAATACATTCGTTTATATATGAACCATTGTTCCATACTTACCATTGCTAAAGTTGTCGATGAGTAAGATGTAGTATTAAGCGCTTCATATACGCTGTGTTTATAAGTTATTAACAGCCTAATCCGGTCTCACAATCATATTGCGGCTAAAATTAAGCATTGGCAGATTGTGCTCAAGGCGGGATTCGCCCGCACAAGAAGCAAATGGGCAGGAAATCTCCATGGGTCGTCTCTCTCGTTCTTTGTCGCTGGCTGCAGTCTCCCTGGCAGCCCTGGTCGCCGCGCAAGGCGGTGCTCACGCCGGTGCCTTCGCGCTCCGCGAGCAGAGCGCCACGGCTCAGGGTTACTCATTCGCCGGCGCGGCTTCGGGCTCCGGCTACCTGTCCTCCATGTTCTGGAACCCCGCTGTCATCACCATGATGCCGGGCTGGTGGAGCGAGGGACATGCATCGCTGATCATTCCTCGCGTTGAGATCGATCCCACGACTGGAACCGCGCCGCTCCTGCTTCCTCTCGGGGCCTCCGGCGATATCGGCCAGGATGCGATCGTTCCTGCAGGCTACAGCTCCTATCAGATCAACGACATGCTGTGGGTCGGTCTGTCGTCGACCTCGCCCTACGGGCTTGTCACCGATCCCCGGCAGAACTGGGCCGGCCAGATCTACTCGCGCTCCTCCAGGATCTTCTCGCTGAACATCAATCCGGTGGTTGGTGTGAAGGTGAACGATTGGCTCTCCGTCGCGGTTGGTCCGTCGCTCCAGTACTTCGACATCACCCTCAAGCGCGCCGGAGCCCCCGTGCCGGGCGCTCCGAGCGTCATCCTCGATGGCGATGACATAGGCTATGGCTTCACCGCCGGTGTGACCCTCACGCCGTTTGCCGGCACGACCATCGGTATCGGCTATCGCTCACGGATCGATCACGAGCTTGAAGGGAATGTGGGCAGTTCCGTAACCGGGGCACCCCGGATTCCGATCACTGCGGACCTCACCACCCCGGACCAGCTCACCATCGGTGTCTCGCAGGTCATCACGCCTGCCGTGACCGTGCATGCCGGCTTCGAGTGGACGAACTGGAGCGTTCTTGAGACACCTCTCGTGGTCGGTCCTGGCGGCGTTACGGTCACCGATCTGCCGCTCAACTACAACGACGGCTATTTCTACTCCCTGGGCCTGGACTACAAGCTGACGAACCAGTGGACCCTGCGTGCCGGTCTTGCCTACGAGAAGTCGCCGATCGACACCGAGATCCGTTCGACGCGTCTGCCCGACAGCGACCGCATCTGGGCGTCGCTCGGTGCCAGCTATCAATGGAACGAGAAGCTGTCGTTCGATATCGCCTACACGCACATCTTCTCGAGAGAGGCTGATATCCGCATCGTCGAGGGCCAGCAGGACTTCGAGGGTGCACCCTTCGTGGCCGATGTGGATGCCAGCACGGATATCCTGTCGGTCGGCCTGCGCTATCGCTGGGACGATCCGAAGATTGCCATCCCGGCGGCTCCGATCGTTCGCAAGTACTAAGCTCTTCAACGAGCAGACAACGAAAAGGCCGGCATTTCGCCGGCCTTTTCTTTTGAGCTTCGACCTGCAAGAGATCTTAGGATTTCGCCAGAACATAGGTTCCGGGTGCGTCGCAGAGCGCTTCGAGCTTGCCGCCCCCCGGTTCGCGTGCGGCCACCATCTTCGGTGCCTGTGCCTTGATCCACTCGAACCAGTAGGGCCACCAGGAGCCGGCCGTTTCCGTTGCCTGCTTGACCCAATCCTCCAGTTCACCTTCGACGGCACCGCCGGTCCAGAACTGGTATTTCGGTTTGCTCGGCGGGTTCACGACGCCGGCGATATGCCCGGACCCGGCAAGCACATAATGCACCGGACCGCCAAAGGCCTTCGAGCCGACGAAGACCGAGCGGGCAGGGGCGATGTGATCTTCCTTTGTCGCGAGATTGAAGATCGGCACCTTCACCTTCTTCAGATCCAGCTTCACGCCTGCAAGCTCCATCTCGCCCTGGGCCAGCTTGTTCTCAAGATAGCAGTTGCGCAGATAATAGGCGTGGTTGGCCGCTGGCATGCGGGTCGAGTCGGCGTTCCAATAGAGCAGGTCGAAGGGGAGCGGCGCTTTGCCTTTCATGTAGACATTGACCACGTAGGGCCAGATCAGGTCCGTGGGCCGCAGCATGTTGAAGGCGTTGGCCATGCGCGAGCCTTCGAGATAGCCGCGCTTCTTCATGGAGGCCTCCAAGCTCTGGACCTCCTGCTCGTCGGCGAACACCTTCAGGTCACCCGCATGGGTGAAATCCACCTGCGCGGTGAAGAGCGTCGCGCTGTCGATGCGCTTATCCCGCTTGGCGGCCATGTAGGCCAGCGTTGTGGCGAGCAGGGTGCCGCCGACGCAATAGCCGATTGCCGTCACCTTCTTCTCGCCCGTGGCCTGCTCGATGGCCTCAAGCGCCGAGAAGATGCCATCGCGCATGTAGTGCTCGAAGCCCTTTTCTGCGTGTTGTTCGGCCGGATTGACCCACGAGATACAGAAGACGGTGAGGCCTTGCGCTACGGCCCAGCGGATGAAGCTCTTCTCCGGGTTGAGATCGAGGATGTAAAACTTGTTGATCCAAGGAGGCACGATCAGCAGCGGCCGCTTGAGCACTTTCTCGGTGGTCGGCGCGTATTGAATCAGCTCGATGAGATCATTGCGGAAGATTACCTTGCCGGGAGTGTTGGCGATGTTCACGCCGATCCTGAAGTTGCTGGGATCGGACTGGCGGATCTTCAACTCGCCACCGCCAGCCTCAATGTCCTCTGCCAGCATGGTAACGCCGCGCACGAGGTTTGCGCCGTTCTCGCGCAAGGTCTCGCGGATCAGTTCGGGGTTGGTGAGGAGGAAGTTCGAGGGCGAGAGCGCGCTGGAGAGTTGCTTGAGATAGAATTGCGCCTTGTGGCGCGTGCGCTCGTCGAGGCCTTCCGCATTCTCCACCAGATCCTCGGCCCAGCGGGACGAGATGAGATAGGCCTGCTTCAGGAAATCGAAGATCGGGTTCTCCGACCATTCGGGGTCCTTGAAGCGGTTGTCCTTGGGCTCGGGCTCGGCCACCGGCTCCACAGGCTCTCCCTGGGCGCGCTTGAGGGTCGAGGCCCACAGGTTCATGAACTGGGTGCCGAGGCGGGTCTGGGCCTCCAGGCTTTTCTGCGGATCGGTCATCCAGACTTCGGCCACGCGGCTTAACGACTTGATCGCCTCCGAAGCATCGGCCGGCGGTTCGGACAGGGTTTTGCCTTCCTGAACAGGCTTGAGATAGGCGGCGGCTGCCTTGCCGGCGCCCTCGATGAACTTGGCTACATTATGGGAGAGTGCCTCGAAGTCCGGCGTCGGGCTTTGGGTCTTCTCTTCACCATATGGCTTGTCCATAAGGCGATCTCCCTCTATCGCAGCAACATTGCCCTCAGGCTGCACTTCCGACATCTTAGCGTTCAGAACGCTGGGTTTGCCAGAGTCATGTTGCCATCCTTAGGTATCAGAAATGCGTATGAAGCTCCTTTCGATCCCTCGCGCCCCGGCCTTTGCGCTGACCTTGTTGGCAGCAGGTGGCGCGGCCGGTTGTAACAGCAATCCCGTGCGAGACGTGGCCACGTCCCTCGGAGCTGGCCCTCAGGTGGCGCCGACGCCCGATTTCGTGGCACGTTCGAGGCCGGCCACCCTGGATTACATGCCGATCGGCACACCCGTTCCCGAGCGTCCGACGCCGGCGCGCTCGGCGGCGGAGATCAAGGCTGCGGAAGCGGAGCTAGAAACATTGCGGGCCCGAAACGAGGCTGCCGGTGCTGCGGCGGCGGAACTGGGCAAGACCCCGCCGCCTGAGCCGATCCGGCTCCCGGCCAACACGTCGCAGCAAACGCGCCAGAAGACGAATTCCAACAGAAGGCCTTAGTGCCTATACGGAATCAAGTGATTCCGCTCGGGGACGAGAACAATGTCTGATTTCTACCGGATCAAGCGCCTTCCGCCTTACGTCTTCGAGCAGGTCAACCGGATCAAGGCCGCCGCGCGAGCCAACGGCGCCGACATCATCGACCTCGGCATGGGCAATCCGGACCTCCAGGCCCCGCAGCACGTGATCGACAAGCTCGTCGAGACTGTGGGCAAGCCGCGGACCGACCGCTACTCGGCCTCCAAGGGCATCGGCGGCCTGCGCCGCGCCCAAGCGGGCTATTACGAGCGCCGCTTCGGCGTGAAGCTCAACCCGGACACCCAGGTGGTGGCGACGCTGGGCTCCAAGGAGGGTTTCGCCAACATGGCCCAGGCGATCACGGAGCCGGGCGATGTGATTCTGGTGCCGAACCCGAGCTATCCAATCCACGCCTTCGGCTTCCTCATGGCAGGAGGCGTCATCCGGTCCGTGCCGGCCGAGCCGACCCCCGACTTCTTCATCGCCGCCGAGCGGGCCGTGATGCACTCGATCCCGAAGCCGGTGGCGCTCGTGGTCTGCTATCCGTCGAACCCGACCGCCTATGTGGCATCCCTCGATTTCTACCGGGATCTCGTGGCTTTTGCGAAGAAGCACGAGCTGATTCTGCTCTCGGACCTCGCCTATTCGGAGGTATATTTCGACGAGTCGAACCCGCCGCCATCGATTCTGCAGGTGCCTGGCGCCTTGGACGTGGCGGTCGAGTTCACCTCCATGTCCAAGACCTTTTCCATGGCCGGTTGGCGCATTGGCTTCGCGGTGGGCAACGAGCGGCTCCTGGCGGCTCTGGCCCGCGTGAAATCCTACCTCGATTACGGCGCCTTCACGCCCGTGCAGGTGGCAGCCACCGCGGCTCTGAACGGGCCTGACGACTGCATCCGCGAGATGCGCGCCGTCTACAAGCGGAGGCGCGACGTTATGGTCGATTCCTTTGCCAAGGCCGGCTGGTCCGTCCCTGTGCCCACGGCCTCCATGTTCGCCTGGGTGCAGATTCCTGAGAAATTCCGTGCCATGGGAAGCCTGGAGTTCTCCAAACTGCTGGTGGAGAAGGCCGACGTGGCCGTCGCGCCCGGCATCGGATTCGGCGAGCATGGCGATGACTACGTGCGCATCGCTCTCGTGGAGAACGAGCAGCGCATCCGCCAGGCCGCCCGCAACATCCGCAAGTTCTTCGACAGCGCCGACCAGACCCTCCACAACGTGGTGCCGATGGTTCGGAGGGTCTGAACCCTCCCGCAGGAATCGATGCCGATGCCTGTGACCGGGGCCCTGGTCTGCATGGACATGGAACCCCGGCGGTCGTAAAAGCAGCCCGAGATTTTCAAGGAGCTGCTGTTCGTGACACGTCCCCTTCGGGTCGGTATTGCCGGCCTCGGCACCGTCGGCGCATCGGTTATTCGCATCCTCGATCGCCAGAACGAGGCCATTGCCCAGCGTGGTGGAAAGCCCGTTCAGGTTACTGCCATTTCGGCCCGCGACCGGTCCAAGGACCGTGGGTTCGACCTCTCTCGGTTCACTTGGTTCGATAATCCGGTGGACCTTGCCGGTGCCGATGACGTGGATTGCGTCGTCGAACTCGTAGGCGGCGCAGACGGACCGGCCCTGGAGACTGTGCGCATGGCGCTCTCCAACGGTAAGCACGTAGTCACCGCCAACAAGGCGCTGCTTGCCAAGCACGGGCTCGAATTGGCGAAGCTGGCGGAAGAGAAGGGCGTATCGCTCGCTTTCGAGGCGTCCGTTGCCGGTGGCATCCCGATCATCAAGACCCTGCGTGAGGCCCTGCCGGCCAACCGGATCTCTCGCCTCTACGGCATCCTCAACGGCACCTGCAACTATATCCTCTCCCGGATGGAGCTGGAGGGCCTGACCTTTCAGGAATGCCTGAAGGACGCTCAGCGCCTAGGCTACGCGGAAGCCGATCCGACCTTCGATGTCGAAGGCTTCGACACGGCTCACAAGCTCGCCATTCTCACCAGCCTCGCGTTCGGCACGCAGATCGACGCTGAGGCGATCTACGTGGAGGGCATCTCGTCCATTGCGCCGCTCGATCTCGCCATGGCCAAGGAGCTGGGTTTCCGCATAAAGCTTCTGGGCGTTGCCGAGCGCACGAAGACCGGTATCGAGCAGCGCGTCCACCCGACCATGGTGCCCCGCACGTCCTCCATCGCCCAGGTGATGGGCGTGACGAACGCTGTGACCATCGATGCCGATGCTGTCCGCGAGCTGACCCTCATCGGACCAGGGGCAGGGGGCGATGCCACGGCATCCGCCGTCGTGGCGGACATCGCCGATGTGGCGACCGGCAATGTGCAGCCCCTCTTTGGTGCTCCCATTGACCAGCTGGACAAGGCGGCCCGCGCCCCCATGCAGCGCCACGAGGGCGGCTACTATATCCGCCTGACCGTCCATGATCGTCCTGGCGTTGCCGCTGGCGTGGCGACGCGCATGGCCGAGGCCGATATCTCGCTCGAGAGCATTCTCCAGAAGCGCTCGGAGATCGCCGCGAACAAGGATCCGCACGGGCGTTCGGGCGCTCCGGTTCCGCTGGTGCTGATCACCTATGCGGCTTCGGAAGCTTCGATCCGCTCTGCTCTGGAAAAGATTATGGGGGATGGTCTTATTGCCGAGCCGCCCCAAGTCATTCGCATCGAACGCGAGTAACCCAAGATCGGGCCGCACGGCCCGGCAATGACCACAATAAGGGAGACGACACGTCCATGTCGCAAGGCATTACCGTCCAACCGGGCCAAATCATCGAGCGCATCCTGACCTTGGAGCTCGTCCGCGTCACCGAGCGCGCGGCGGTGGCCTCTGCCAGGCTGCGCGGCCGGGGCAATGAGAAGGCCGCCGACCAGGCGGCCGTGGATGCCATGCGCCGTGAGCTGAACAAGCTTCAGATCGACGGTACGGTGGTGATCGGCGAGGGCGAGCGTGACGAGGCCCCGATGCTCTTCATCGGTGAGAAGGTCGGCAACAAGCAGGGCCCGAAGGTCGACATCGCGGTCGATCCGCTGGAAGGCACCACGCTCTGCGCCAAGGACATGCCGGGCTCCATCGCCGTGATGGCCATGGCCGAAGCCGGCACTCTGCTGGCCGCCCCTGACGTCTACATGCATAAGATTGCCGTCGGTCCCGGCTATCCCACCGGCGTGATTGATCTGGACGCCAGCCCCGAGGAAAACCTTCACAATCTCGCCAAGGCTAAGGGGGTGAAGGTGAACGAGCTCACCGCCCTGGTGCTCGACCGTCCGCGCCATGCCGATCTGATAGCCGCCATCCGCAAGACCGGCGCGGGCGTCCGCCTGATCTCGGACGGCGACGTGGCCGGCGTGATCTTCACCACGAAGCCGGAAGAGACGGGCATCGACATCTATCTCGGCATCGGCGCCGCGCCCGAGGGTGTGCTGGCGGCCGGCGCCTTGCGCTGCATCGGCGGCCAGATGCAGGCGCGGCTGATTCTCGACACGGAGGAGAAGCGCTCCCGCGCCCTCCAGATGGGCGTGACCGATCCCAACAAGAAATACGACATGACGGACCTCGCCCGCGGCGACGTGATCGTGGCGGCCACCGGCGTGACCGACAGTGCGCTCACCCGGGGCGTTCATTTCGGCAAGGACGTGATCACCACTGAGACGGTGGTCTACCGCTCCGCCACGGGCACCGTCCGCCGCATCTACGGCGAGCACCGGGAGCTGTCGAAGTTCCACCTGGATTAATTCTGTTCAGAACCGTCTCACGTCATGGCCGGGCTTGTCCCGGCCATTTACGTTTTAGCTGCAACGACCTCATCCTGGGGAGCAGCCGGCAGGCTGCGTCTCGAAGGACACTCCTGTGCTCTCTAGGACCTCCTTCGAGACGGTCGCGGTGCGACGCCTCAAGATGAGGGCTCTGCCTGTAAAGACTGGAAAATACGATGCTTCAAACCCGCCCCTTCCGCCCCGACGACAGACAGGCCTGGGAGCCGCTCTGGCAGGGCTATCTGGCCTTCTACAAATCCTCGTTGCCCGCGGAGGTGACTAAGGAGACGTGGCGGCGGCTCAACGACCCGGAGGAGCCCATGCATGGCCTCGCGGCCGTACTCGATGGGCGGATCGTCGGCATCGTGCATTACCTCTATCACCGCTCAACCTGGAGCACCGGCAATTACTGCTACCTGCAGGACCTGTTCACGGCCGAGGAGGCGCGGGGGCGCGGAGTCGGCCGCGCCCTGATCGAGGCGGTCTACGAGAAGGCGAGGGCGGATGGGGCAAGCCGCGTCTACTGGCTGACCCACGAGACCAACACGGCAGCCCAGGCGCTCTACGAGAAGGTCGCCTCCCGCAGTGGCTTCATCCAATACCGGCATCTGCTGGGCTGATGCCCATGTCACTCCAGGCGGGGTGACGATGTGGAGAAGGTGCTTTGACCACAATTCGCGGCTAAGACTCCCGGTGTGACCGAATCATCTCCTCTTCTCCTGCCCAAGCCCTTCCTGGGTGTTGCCAATTCCGCCCTCGGGCGCACCTGGGTCGAGCGCTGCGATGCCGCCCAGAGCACCATTGCACTCGCGATTGCCCAGACTCACGGCCTGCCTGATGTCCTTGCCCGGGTGCTTGCAGGGCGGGGGGTCGGCATTCATGAGACGGACGGCTTCCTGAACCCGCGTCTGCGGGATCTCATGCCTGACCCGCACAAACTCACCGACATGGAGGAGGCGGCCTCCCGTCTCGCCGATACGGTGACGCGGGGCGAGAAGGTGGCAATCTTCGGCGATTATGATGTGGACGGCGCCTGCAGCGCAGCACTGCTCGCCGAGTACCTGCGCGCCTGCGGAGTAGAGTACGTGATCCACATTCCCGACCGGATCACCGAAGGTTATGGCCCGAACGTCGATGCCATCCGGGCTCTGAAGGGGCAGGGCGCCGATATTCTGGTCACGGTCGACTGTGGCACCGCCAGCATCGAACCCTTGGCCGAGGCCCGACGCCTCGGCCTCGACCCCATCGTGCTCGACCACCACCAAGCCCCCGAGCAGTTGCCCGAAGCGCTCGCTATCGTGAATCCGAACCGGCAGGACGACCTGTCAGGCCTCGGCCATCTCTGCGCGGCTGGCGTGGTTTTCCTGTTCCTTGTGGCCCTGAACCGTATCCTCCGCTCGCGCGGCTTCTTCAACGGCCGGGCTGAGCCTGACCTGATGGGCAGTCTCGATCTGGTGGCTCTCGCCACGGTGGCCGACGTGGTGCCGCTTCTTGGCCTCAACCGCGCCTTCGTGCGCCAGGGGCTTGCCATCATGCGGAGCCGTCGACGGGTGGGGCTCGCGGCGCTCCTCGACACGGCAGGCCTCGGCGGGGCGCCGGAAAGCTGGCATCTCGGCTATCTGGTCGGGCCGCGTATCAACGCTGGCGGGCGCATTGGCGATGCCGCCTTGGGTTCAAGGCTTCTCCTGACCGAGGATCCCATCCAGGCCGGCAGGCTCGCCGCCGAGCTCGACCGGCTCAACCGGGAACGGCAGGCCATCGAGGTCGTGGCCGTCGCAGAAGCCGAGGCACAGGCCATGATGGCCCTCGAGCGCATGCCGGACCTGCCGGTTCTCGTCACCGCCTCGGCCGAGTGGCATCCCGGCGTGGTTGGGCTGATCTCCGCCCGGACCAAGGAGCGCTTCCGCCGCCCGGCCTTCGCGTTCACCCTCAACCCGGACGGGACCGCCACCGGCTCGGGCCGTTCCGTGCCCGGAGTGGATCTGGGCTATGCCGTCCGGGCAGCTGTGGAGTCCGGCCTGGCCATCAAGGGCGGCGGCCATACCATGGCGGCCGGGGTGACGATCCAAGCCACGGACCTCCAGCGCTTCCTGGACTTCGTGACCGAAAGGCTCTCCGAGCCCGTAAGCGCCATGCGGCTTAGGGACAATTTCGCTATCGACGCGACTCTGACTGCCGCCGGCGCCCAGCCCTCCGTCGTAACGGCTCTGGAGCGGGCAGGGCCGTTCGGTCAGGGGCAGCCCGAGCCGGTCTTCGTCTTCCCGCAGCATCGCGTGGTCGAAGCCAGGGAGGTTGGCAGCGGCGGGCATCTGCGCGTGAAGCTTCGCGGTGGCGACGGCAGCTTCATTGGCGGGATCGCCTTCCGCGCTGCAGGCCAGCCGCTGGGCAACGTCCTGTCCCAGGCGATCGGAAATCCGCTTCATGTGGCGGGAACGCTGTCCATCGACCGCTGGGGCGGCGCGGAAAAAGCCGAGCTTCGCATCATGGATGCCGCAAGCCCCGAATAATTCAAATCGGGTGCTTGCGATGCGTCACGAACCCATCTATAGGTTCGCCCACTTCGGCGGCACTGCCCCGAAAGTCCTGCGCGCCCTTCGTCTATCGGTTAGGACATCTGCCTTTCACGCAGGAAAGAGGGGTTCGACTCCCCTAGGGCGCGCCACTATATCCAAAGGCCCGGAGGTTCGATGCTCCGGAGCTCGGTTCCCTTTGCTAGAAGTTGATCAGTCAAGGCTCAGCGAGGGCAGGGAGCAGTCCCTCTTTATGGTCCTGACGAGCCTGACGTTTCTCGGCTAGGCGATCACCTCCTTTTGACTGCTGTTCCAAGGCATAGGCAGAGTCACGAAGCGTGCCGAGCTCATTTCCCTCAAGGCATGCCATGCTCTGACCACTTTTCCGTTGACCCTAGCAGGACACCAACTCGACCAATTGCACATTGGAAAATCGAAGGGATTGTCGTGCTTCCTACCTCGGAAAAAACGAGCTTCAGGTCCAACCGCATCGCCGTTTCGATCGTCACCCTTGCGGCCATCACAGGGTGGGGCGTCGGTGGCTATTCCTTTCTCAGATCCTCGGAGCTTGAGAAGCAGTTTGCGGGACATACGGCTGCACTCCAGAACTACCAGGCTCAGTTCCTGACGCAGCGCAAAGCGATTGAGGACAAAGAGCGTGATATTACGCAGCTCCATGAGCAGCTCTCTGCCTCCAAGGCTGAAAGTGACAGCCAATCCACCAAGCTCAAGGAGATGGAAGAGGAGCTGACGAAATCCCGAGAGCAGCTCGCTGCGGTTCAGCCACTTCTTCAGCCGCATGTTGTCGGAAGCGCCCCTGCCTTGATGCGCATCACCCCATTGCCCGCGAAGCAGGACGTATTGGCTGCTCAGGAGGCTCTGACTAAACTCCGGTTTGGAGACCTTGAGGCTGATGGCGTCATTGGATCTTCGACCCGCGAGGCGATCGAGAAGTTCCAGCGGACCGTCGGCCTGCCGGTGACCGGTGAACTCCACCCACAGACGCTTACGGCCCTGATGAGATCCGCCAAAGTCATGGCGGCACAGGGGGAGCAGCCTCAGGAACCTCTCTGATCGCTACCGGCGAGCGGCATCAATTTAGCGGGTTCACAATATCTTGAATAGGAGCCATCTCCTTACGTCCTCTTCAAGAAATTTCCTGCGCCAGAACCATACGGCTCATCATTAACGTTTGCATAACCTCGACTTGGAAGGTTGCGGGCTCCGCAACCACCAAGGTGAGTGTCCTGTAGATGAGAGCCATAAGCACTGCCGCTGCAATCGTCATTCTCTCGAGCACCTACGCTTTTGCGCAGAACCCTCAGATGCTTGGATCGAGCGAAAGCTGGAGTGCATGGAAGGTCAAGGAGGGCGGGGGGGTCGTCTGCTACGTCTATTCCGACGCCGCATCGACGAAGCCGAGGCAGCTCGATCATGGAAGAGTGAGCCTGTTCGTGCGTCGCCTCAGATATGGGAAGGTTCGCACGGAAGCCAGCTTGCAGACGGGCTATGAGTTGGCCCCGACTGCAATCCGGGTTTCTGTCGGCGACAGGCAATTCACCATGATCCCGCGCGGCAAAAATGCTTGGCTGCGGCGCACGGAGCGGGAGTCCGAGTTTATTCGCGCTCTCGAGAAGGGGCGGGTTGCAACCGTTGAGGCAGCTTCGAAACGCGGGAATAAAACAACCTACGATTTTCCGCTCAAAGGCTTTACCGCTGCGCTGAAGAAGGCTCGCCAAGGGTGCCGTTGATTGTCTCGTCTTCGATGATGCGAGCTTCCATCGTCGCAATGGGCTGCTTCTTGATCGCTGCATCCTTCGATGCCCATGCTCAGCCTGCCAAAGGACCGAAACGGGTGGTTCCGCGGTTCGCATCGCTCAAGCGCGTGAAAACCAATGTCCGCGTCGGCCCCGGCACACAGTATCCGATCCGGTGGGTTTACCAGAGGCAGGGTCTTCCGGTTGAGATCATCGCCGAGTTCAGCAACTGGCGGCGCATCAGAGGGAGCGACGGATCCGACGGTTGGGTTCACTCGGCGCTCCTGTCCACGAAAAGAACCGCTCTCGTCCAGCCCTGGAGCGAGACAAGCATCAACCTCCAGGCGCGCCCGAGCAAGCGGTCTGGAACCGTCGCAAGGTTTCAGCCGCAGGTTGTCGTTGATGTTCAGCGCTGCGATCAAACTTGGTGCGCGGTGACTGTGCCGAAGCATGATCTCCGAGGCTATGCCCGGCAGGTGAGGCTCTGGGGTGTGTATCCTGACGAGGTCGTTGGAAGCACCCGCGTGGAACCTCTGTCGCACTTATGGAGGGGAGTTGGCGGGTGAAAATGCTGCCGGCCTCTGCCGATGATCAGGAGGACGCAATGCTGCCTGTTGATCGCTCAAGATGCCTGCAGCCAGCGCCGTGGATTGCTTCCATCCGATGACTCGCCTGAAAGAGCGCGGCAAAGCGCCTGCATCGAGGCCAGGCTGTGTATGGGCCTGAACTCATCGACATGAGGCAGCATCGCCCGAATCCCGGTGGACCGGGCCTCGAAGGCATCGAAGCGCAGGAGGGGGTTCAGCCAAATCAGGCGTCGGCAGGAGCGCTTGAGGCGGTCCATCTCGAAGGTCAGATCGCTGGTGACCTCCCGCTCCAGCCCGTCAGTGAAGAGCAGAACAATCGCGCCTTGACCCAGCACCCGGCGGGACCAGTGGCGATTGAAGTCGTGGAGCGCGTGGGCGATGCGCGTTCCGCCCTCCCAATCCTGCACGCGCTTCGCGGCACGGGCGAGCGCCTCGTCCGGATCGCGGCTCGTCAATTCGCGGCTGATATTCGTCAAGCGGGTCGCGAAGACGAAGGAGTGCACCTTTCGCCTTTTCTCAGCAATGGCGTGCAGGAAGTGCAGGAAGAGCCGGGAGTATTCCGCCATCGAACCTGAGATGTCCATAAGGGCGACCACCGGCGCATGACGCACCGCAGGCGAGCGATGAGCCAGATCGATCACAGCCGCACCACCGCGCAGCGAGCGCCGGAACGTCCTGCGCGGATCGATCCGACGGCCTCGAGAATCGGAGATGAATCGGCGCGTGGTCACTTCGTCGTCCGGCAGGGACATCTCAGCGATCAGCCGCTTCGCGACAGCGATCTCGGCGGCCGACATCTGAGCGAAGTCCTTAGCCTTCAGAACCTCACGATCCGACACGGTGAGGCGGGCGGAGAGCTCGGTTTTCTCGACCGGCTCCGGCTTCTCCTGTCGGGACGTCTCCAAAGCTTCGGCCACGCGCAGGGCTCCAGCTTGTGGCTTCTTCTCTTCCTTGGCCCCGCCGGGTGCGATCGGCGACATCTGGGCAATGAGCTTCTCGATCAGAGCTCTGCGCCGCCAGAAGATCCTGAAGGCCTGATCGAACAGGGTGCTGTGCTCGTGCCGCTTCACGAACGTCGCATGAAGCGTCCAGTAGAAATCCTCGCGCGTGCCGATCCGCGCCGCCTCGACAGCTGCGATCGCATCGAGAACCGCGCCGGGGCCGACCGGAAGACCTGCAGCCCGCAAGGCACGGGCAAAATATGCGATGTTGTCTGCAAGACGCCCCTCACCTTGAGGGACGGTCACGTGGGTGCCCTCAGGGCGCTTTGAACCTGATCGAGCATGTCCTTCGCGCGGCTGCCCTGCATCTTCTGGATGTCGTCCTGGTATTTCAGGAGAACGCCGAGGGTGTCGGAGACCAGCGCTGGGTCGAGCGCTACCGCATCAAGCTCCACGAGGGCCGAGGCCCAATCGAGGGTTTCGGCCACACCCGGCGCCTTGAACAGATCTTCCTTCCGGATCGCCTGCACGAAGGCAACGATCTCCTGCGACAGACGCTCGGCGGCCTGCGGCACGCGGCTTTTGAGGATAGCGAGTTCACGCCCGGCGTCGGGATAATCGACCCAGTGATAGAGGCAGCGGCGCTTGAGCGCGTCGTGAATTTCGCGGGTGCGGTTCGACGTGATGATGACGATGGGCGGCTGCTCCGCCTTGACCGTGCCGAGTTCCGGAATGGTGACCTGGAAGTCGGACAGCACCTCCAGAAGAAAAGCCTCGAAGGCCTCGTCCGTGCGGTCGAGCTCGTCGATCAGGAGAACCGGTGCCCCGGCGGTGTCGGGTTCCAGGGCCTGCAGGAGCGGGCGTTTGACCAGATAGCGTTCCGAGAACAGGTCGCTTTCCAGGGTATCACGGTCCACCGTTCCGCCGGCCTCGGCGAGACGGATGGCCATCATCTGCCCGGCATAGTTCCATTCGTAGACCGCCGAGGCGACATCGAGGCCCTCGTAGCATTGCAGGCGGATGAGGCGGCGTCCGAGCGCTGCCGAAAGGACCTTCGCGATCTCCGTCTTGCCAACGCCAGCTTCGCCTTCGAGGAAAAGCGGGCGTCCGAGCTTCAGGGCCAGAAAGAGCACCGTCGCAAGCGGGCGGTCGGCCACATAGCCGGCGCTCTCAAGAAGCGCCAAAGTGCTGTCGATGGAACCGGGTTTGTCGGCCACGGGCTTTGCTGCTCCTGGAGGGAGTAATGCCCGGGCAGGACCCGGGCATGGTTATCAACGTCGTTCTGGTTTGGCTGTTCAGCCCCGCGCAGCAGCCTCCTGGACGGCGCGGCGGGCCATGACGCCGACGAGATGCGACCGATAGGCAGAATCCGCATGGATGTCGCTGTTCATCTCGTCTTCCGAAACGGATACGCCGTTCAGAGCTTCGGAGGTGAAACTCCCACTCAGCGCCTGCTCCATCTCGGCTGCCCGGAACACGCCATTCGAACCGGCCCCTGTCACAGCCACGCGGACGCGGTCCGCATGCTTTGCTACGAACACGCCGACAAGCGCATAGCGCGAGGCCGGGTTCCGGAACTTGGCATAAGCTGCCTGGGACGGGACCTTGAACGAGACCTGGGTGATGATCTCGCCTTCCTCCAGAGCCGTCGTGAAGATGCCCTGAAAGAAATCGTCCGCCGCGATCTTCCGCTGGTTGGTGATGATCGTGGCGTTAAGGGCAAGGCAGGCGGCCGGATAATCTGCGGAGGGGTCATTGTTGGCGATGGATCCGCCGATGGTGCCGCGATTGCGCACATGCGGGTCGCCGATGAGTTCGGCCATCTCGGCGAGCGCCGGAATGGCCTGTTTCACTTCGGCGGAGCTGGCGACCTCGGCGTGCTTCATCATGGCCCCGATGGTGATGGTATCACCGGAGCGCTCGATCCCGCGCAGTTCCGCAATCTGGCCGAGATCGATCAGGTTTGCGGGACCTGCGAGCCGAAGCTTCATGGTCGGCAGCAGCGTGTGCCCGCCGGCGAGGAACTTGGCGTCCTCGGCCTGACCCGCGAGGCTGGCAGCCTCCTTGAGGCTCGCGGGACGGTGGTATTCGAAAGCGTACATTTTCGTCCTCCCTTATTCCGCCGCCATGGGCATACGTGCCTTCTGGGCCGCTCGCCATACCGCCTGAGGCGTTGCCGGCATGGCAATGTCTTCATGGCCCAGCGCGTCGGTGATCGCGTTGATGACGGCCGGCGGTGCCGCGATGGCGCCGGCCTCGCCACAGCCCTTGATCCCGAGCGGGTTCGAAGGGCAGGGAGTCACTGTCATGCCGACCTGGAAAGACGGCAGGTCGATGGCGCGAGGCATGCAGTAATCATTGAAGCTCGCCGTGATGAGCTGACCGCTCTGGTCGTAAACGGCGCCTTCGAGCAGCGCCTGGCCGACGCCCTGCGCGATGCCGCCATGAACCTGGCCTTCCACGATCATCGGGTTGATGATGACCCCGAAATCGTCCACCGCCGTCCAGCGCTCGATCTTTGTCACGCCCGTATCTGGGTCGATCTCCACCTCGCAGATATGGACGCCGGCCGGGAAGGTGAAGTTGGTGGGATCGTAGAACGCTCCCTCCTTCAGGCCGGGCTCCAGGTCCTGGCCCGAGAATTTGTGGGCGATGTAGGCCTGGAGGGCGATCTCGCCGAAGGCCATCGAACGGTCGGTGCCGGCGACGCCGAACCGGCCGTCCTTGAACTCGATGTCGCCTTCGGAGGCTTCAAGCACATGGGCCGCCACCTTCTTGCCCTTGGCGATCACCTTATCGATGGCTTTGGCGATGGCCGACATGCCGACCGCGCCGGAGCGCGAGCCGTAGGTGCCCATGCCGAACTGCACCTTGTCGGTGTCGCCATGGACGATGCTGACCTGATCGATGGGGATGCCGAGCCGGTCGGAGACCAACTGGGCGAAGGTGGTCTCGTGGCCTTGGCCGTGGCTATGCGAACCGGTCAGCACCTCGACGGAGCCGGTCGGGTTCACGCGCACCTCGGCGGATTCCCACAAGCCCACGCCGGCACCGAGGGATCCGACCGCCTGAGAGGGAGCGATGCCGCAGGCCTCGATATAGCTTGAGAAGCCGATGCCCCGCAGCTTGCCGCGACGGGCGCTTTCCTGCTTGCGCTGCTCGAAGTTCTTATAGTCGGCAATCTCAAGCGCCTTGTCGAGGGAAGCGGCATAATCGCCCGTGTCGTAGGTCATGATGACCGGAGTCGCGTGCGGGAACTGCGTGATATAGTTCCTGCGGCGGAACTCGGCCGGGTTCTGGCCCAATTCCCGTGCGGTTTTCTCGACGAGGCGCTCGACCACGAAGGTGGCTTCGGGCCGTCCCGCGCCGCGATAGGCATCGACCGGCGCCGTGTTCGTATATACCCCGTCGACCTCACAGTAGATGGCCGGAATATCGTACTGGCCCGACAGGAGCGGAGCGTAGAGATAGGTCGGCACGGACGAGGAGAAGGTGGAGAGATAGGCGCCGAGATTGGCCGTGGTGTGAACCCGAAGGCCGATGATCTTCCCGTTCTCGTCGGTTGCCATCTCCGCATGGGTGACGTGGTCGCGGCCATGCGCATCCGAAAGGAAGGCTTCCGAGCGATCCGAGGTCCACTTCACCGGCCGCTTGACCTTCTTCGCCGCCCAGACACAGACCGTTTCTTCCGCATAGATGAAGATCTTGGATCCAAACCCGCCGCCGACATCGGGCGCGATGACACGCAGCTTGTGCTCGGGTGCGACGCCGATGAAGGCCGAGAGCAC
Organism: Microvirga lupini; assembly: GCF_014191055.1. Taxonomy (GTDB): domain Bacteria; phylum Pseudomonadota; class Alphaproteobacteria; order Rhizobiales; family Beijerinckiaceae; genus Microvirga; species Microvirga lupini_A. The sequence goes on along the minus strand of NZ_JACHWB010000003.1, from coordinate 82,907 downwards.
GAGCCGGGCCACGTGCGGGTTCTGGCTCGTGGTGTAGAGTGTGTAGTTGTCGGTCCCGAAATCGTATTCGCCCACGGCCGCGCGGGGCTCGATGGGGTTCGGCACCAGCCGGTTGTTGACGAGGTCGATCTTGGTCACGTGCTTCGCCCGCGCGAACGCCGCTTCCGTCTCGTCCTTGTTGCCCAGATGCCAGTTGAAAACGGTGTTGTCAGGCGAAACATCGTGCACCTGGACGGGCGTCTTCGTGGCCTGTGCGGTATCGACGACCGCCGGGAGCACGTCATAGTCAACCACGATAGCTTCTGCCGCATCCTTGGCCTGAGCGAGCGTTTCGGCAATTACAACCGCCAGGTGGTCGCCCACATAGCGCACCTTGCCCTGGGCGAGCGCCGGATGCGGGCCTGCCTTCATGGGGGAACCGTCCTTGGAATGGATCATCCAGCCGCAGATGAGCCCGCCGATCTTGTCGGCCGCAAGGTCGTCGCCGGTAAAAACGGCGATCACGCCCGGCATGATCATGGCCGGTCCCGTGTCGATGGATCGGATGGCCGCATGGGCATGCGGCGAGCGGAGGAAGTAGGCGTAGGCCTGGCCAGGTCGGTTGAAGTCGTCCACGTAGCGCCCCTGGCCGGTGACGAAACGTTGATCTTCTTTGCGGCGAACGGGTGCGCCAATCCCTGTTGCAGTCATGAAATCCTCCCTGGTCTTCGTTGGCCCTAATCGGGAAGCGAAGCGGACACCGCGAAGAAGGCGGAGAGAAAAGTGCCTGCTCCGAGGCTCACCTGCAGCTTGCGCCTGTTCGGGCCGCGCCGTGACGAGCGTTTCGCCTTACTCAGCCGCCTGCTGCACGGGCGCCTGGGCCATGCCCTGAGCGCCGGCTGCAACGGCCTTGACGATGTTGTGATAGCCCGTGCAACGGCACAGATTGCCCTCGAGCTCGGCCCGGATGGTCCGCTCGTCGAGGGTGTTCCCCTTGCGGTTCACGATATCGATGGCCGACATGATCATGCCGGGCGTGCAGTACCCACATTGAAGGCCGTGATGCTCGCGGAAGGCCGCCTGCATCGGGTGCAACTCGCCGCCTTGGGAAATGCCCTCGATGGTGGTGACGACGCTGGCATTGGCCTGGACGGCGAGGGTGGTGCAGGCCTTCACGGCCTGTCCGTTCAGGTGCACGACGCAGGCACCGCACTGGCTGGTGTCGCAGCCCACATGGGTTCCGGTCAGTCTCAGGTTTTCGCGCAGGAATTGAACGAGCAGGGTGCGGGGATCGACATCTGCGGTGACGGATTGACCGTTCACCGTCAGGGAGACGGTGGTCATGCGTGACTTCCTCCTCGAAAGCCGGGAGTCAGGCCAACCTTCAGGTGGTCTCAGACACCGGCAGGTATTGTTGTTGGACGACCGCACGTATGCGATCCATCGAAGCTGAGTGTGGCCCGCTCAGATGGAGCGGTCAAGCATTGGAATGATTCAAAGAACCGCCACTGAGATTCCTGTTAGGCGGTCGTTTCGGCGGGCGAGAGGATCTTGGCGAAGTTCGCGAAGAACTCGTCGGCATATTTCTTGGCCACTCCATTGATGAGGCGCCCGCCGAGCTGGGCAATCTTGCCGCCCACATTGGCCTCGACGTCGTAGATCAGCTTGGTGCCGCCATCGATGTCTTCGAGCCGCACCTTCGCGCCGCCCTTAGCCCAGCCGGCAACGCCTCCCTGTCCCTCGCCGCTGATCGTGTAGCCGTTCGGCGGATCGAGGTCGGTGAGGTTCACCCCGCCCTTGAAGGTCGCCTTCACGGGTCCGACCGACACCTTGGCGGTGGCCTGGAATTCCGTGTCGCTGATCTTCTCCAGTTCCTGGCATCCAGGGATTGCCGCCTTCAGCACCTCGGGGTCGTTGAGGGCCGCCCACACGGTCGCCCGGTCAGCCGGAAGTGGGACTTCGCCCTGCATCGTCATCGCCATGCTGCGTTCTCCTCCTGTCACCAGCCCGATAGCAGAGTAAGGGCAAATCAGGGGGCGCGTCACCTGCCAAGCATTGCTGCAATGCACGCTTGGTATGGTGATCATATGCCGGTGATGGCTCCTCCCTTCTCAGCGGCCTCAGCCTTGGCCAGAGCATCAACGACGGCGTCGAAGGTGAGGAGGATGGAGGCATGACGGGCTTTCAGATTTCGCGCCGGTTCTAGGAGCCCCAAATCGGCCCACTTGCCGGAAGGCGGATCCCCTCCGGCCTTCAGCATGCGATGCATGGTCTCTCGGAGCGCCCGAAGCTCCTCGGCGGTCGAGCCGACCACATGCCGCCCCATGATCGACGAGGAGGCCTGACCCAGGGCACAGGCCTTTACCTCATGGGCAAAGGCGCTGACGACGTCGCCGTCGAGTTTCAGATGAACCGTGACCGTCGACCCGCACAGTTTCGAATGGGCTTTCGCGCTTCCATGCGCATCCGGCAGTGTCCCCTGAAGCGGGATGTCGGCCGCGAGCTCCAGAATGCGGCGGCTGTAGATGTCGTTCAGCATCCTGCGGGCGGTCCATCCGACGGAGGTGCTTGTTCGAAACGGATGAGACGCCGCAACGCCGGGACTGTCAATGCTCCGGAATGTCAGGCCAAAGGCAGCGTGCATCCCGGTTGCGGTTAGAGGTGCGGTGGTGGCAGTATCGATCACCGAGCGGATGCGGAAGCCGCTCGTTGTACCGGGAAATCTTATGCTCTCGACTGACACGGACATCCTGAAGACGGCGGAAACCTGGAGGCGCCAGGGCCGGGGTGTCGCGGTTGCGACCGTGGTCGAAACCTGGGGATCGGCGCCCCGGCCCGTGGGAAGCCACTTGGTGATCGATGAGAACACGAACTTTCTCGGGTCGGTGTCCGGCGGCTGCGTCGAAGGTGCGGTGATTACGGAAGCAATGGATGTGATCGCCGATGGCAAGCCGCGCATGATCGAGTTCGGGGTTGCCGACGAGACCGCCTGGCAGGTCGGACTCTCCTGCGGCGGACGGATCAAGGTCTATGTCGAGCGAGTGGATTGAAACAGCATGCGCCTGAGCCTCCTGTCGGATCTGAATACAGAGCGTGCCGCCCGGCGAGCCGCCGTCCTTGTGACGGATGTCAGGTCCGGCGAGCAGCGTCTCGTTAGAGAGATAGAGGTTGAAGGCGACGCGCTGACCCATGAGCTTCAGGACGCTCTCCGTCGAGGCAAGAGCGGGCTGATCGAGCAGGAGGGTCGCCATTTCTTCCTCACGGTGCAGACGCCGCCAGTACGGGTGGTGGTCATCGGCGCCGTCCATATCAGTCAGGCCCTTGCGCCCATGGCCAAAGGACTGGACCTCGATGTCACCATCGTCGACCCCCGCACGGCTTTCGCAACACCCGAACGTTTTCCCGATGTGCCGGTGCTGGCGGAGTGGCCCGATGCCGTCCTGCCGGACCTCGGCATCGACCGGTATACGGCCGTCGTGGCGCTCACCCATGATCCGAAGATCGACGATCCCGCACTGACGGCCGCCCTGCGCTCGGAGTGCTTCTATATCGGCGCGCTCGGCTCTCGGAAAACCCATGAACGCCGCGTCCTGCGCCTGACGGAAGCCGGTTTCACGGAAGCGGATCTCGCCCGTATCCATGCACCCATAGGCCTCGACATCGGAGCCGTTTCGCCTGCGGAGATCGCGGTCTCGATTCTGGCCGAGATCGTCGCGAGCCTGCGCAAGGAGCGGAGGCGCTCGGCGTGAAGTTCGGGCAGGTTCCAGTCGAGGAGGCTGTCGGGGCCCTGGCGGCCCACAGCGTCCGGGCCGGCGAAATGGTTGTCAGGAAGGGAACCCTCATCACGGCAGACATCGCAACACGCCTCAAACAGGAGGGCGTAGACACCGTCATCGCAGCCAGGTTTGAGCCCGGCGACATCGCCGAGGATGAAGCGGCCTTCCAGCTGGCCAAGATTCTCGCGGGCGAAAATATTGCCGTCGAGAAACCCTTTACGGGGCGCTCCAATCTCTACGCTGAAACAGCGGGCGTTCTCATCATCGATGTCGATGAGATCGACCGTCTCAATGCTGTCGACGAGACGATGACGGCCGCTACCCTGCCAGCCTACAAGCCTGTCGTCGCAGGGGAGATGGTAGGAACGATCAAGATCATTCCCTATGCTATCCCGGAGATCCTGCTTCAGCAGGGGATCGAAAGCGCTGGCAGGAGCGCCTTGCAGGTCGCGCCTTATACGCGGCGCACGGTCGGGGTTGTCTCAACCACACTTCCAGGCCTGAAGCCAAGCGTGATCGACAAGACTCTTGCCGTGCTCGGCAGACGGCTGGAGCCGACAGGTGCAAGGATCGTGCAGGATTGCCGGGTGCCTCACGAGGCGTCGGCCCTGTCACGGGAATTGGCTTCGCAGGCCGGTGGTGACGCCGAACTCCTTGTCATCTTCGGAGCCTCGGCCATCGCTGACCGACGCGACGTCATCCCATCGGCCATCGAGATGGCTGGAGGGCGGGTGGAACATTTCGGCATGCCGGTCGATCCGGGAAACCTGCTTCTTGTGGGCTCCATCGCCGGCACGCCCGTTATCGGCGCTCCCGGCTGTGCCCGGTCCCCGAAGGAAAACGGTTTCGACTGGATCCTGCACCGACTTCTGGCGGACGTGCCCGTGACACGGGCCGATATCATGTCCCTGGGCGTCGGAGGGCTTCTCATGGAGATCGTCTCCCGGCCGCAGCCGCGCGGGGGCGGCGAAAGCGAGGGTGAGGAATGAGCAATGTGGCGGCCATTCTCCTGGCTGCCGGGCGCGGCACCCGTTTCGGCGAGGAGCCGAAGCTGCTGGCCCGGGTTAGTGGGAAGGCCCTGGTTCGCCATGTGGCGGAGGCTGCGGTGTGTTCCACGGCCCATCCCGTCATCGTTGTCACCGGTTACCGGGCTGAAGCTGTTGAGGCGGAGCTGGAGGGGCTTCCGGTCCGGATCGTTCACAATCCCATTTATGCGGATGGTCTCTCGACGTCCCTGAAAGCCGGCTTTGCGGCATTGCCGCCAGAGGCGAGGGGCGCGATCATTCTTTTGGGGGACATGCCGCTCGTAGGAGGCGATCTCATCGATGGTCTCGCGGCCGGCTGGCATGATCGGGGAGAGCCAGCCGCTTTGATTCCCACCTTAGATGGGCGGCGTGGCAATCCTGTCGTGATCTCGCGCGCTCTTCAGGCTGCGATCGAGGGGCTTTCCGGAGACGTCGGCGCAGGACCCATTCTTCGCGGAAGGCCGGATGTTGTGGAATGGCCGACAGCTGACAACGCCATCATCCAGGATATCGACACCCAAGAGGAATTCGGCCAGCTCCGGATCTAGAGCGTCTTGCCCGAAACATGACCATCCATCAGATCGGGCTGCCCTTCACCTTGGTCACCATTTCCCAGTTGTCGCCGGCGGCGATCATGCAGGCTTTTCCGTCCGGCATGGTCATGACCATCGTCCAAGAGCCGTTTGATGAGGCGAAGACTTCCAGAATTTGACCCGGCTGAGACAGGCCCATGCCGACGGGATCTTCCTTGTACTGATCGGCCAGCAGTTTGACGAGCTGTTCGCGGGGGCCACAGGCCGACTGGGCGCTGGCCGGAGATGTGGCCGCACTGGCCAAAGCGGCCGAGGCCAAGAGTGGGGCAAGGGAGAAACGGATCATGGTATTCCCTCTACGGTTGCCCCGCACGAGCCCTTGGCGTGCCGATCAACGCTCCATTGCGAAAAAAGCTCCATGATCCGGATCCCGGCTGTTGCCGGCGGCAGGAATGTGTATAGAGGCGGAAGGTTCTCGGTTGAACCCGGCCGGCGGCGGAGGCGTTTCTCCCGCCACACATTGAATGAAGCTGGAACCATGCCCCGCTATTTCTTCAACATCCGGGATGGCTACGATGTCGATGAGGACGAGGAGGGCATCGAACTTCCCGATCTCGAAGCCGCCAAGGCTGAGGCGTTAGCGACGGTCGAGGAGCTTCGCGACGAGTTGGCCGATGCCGGCAATATCGAGCTTGAGATCACCGACGAGACGGGTCGGCGCCTCCTGACGGTCCCGTTCTTTCGGGGCGGACGCCGCCGATAAAGGAAAGGCCCGGCGTGAGATGCCGGGCCCTGCCGAGGAAGGCACGAGAGCGATTTAGCACTCGACCTTCTTCTTGGTCGTCGTATCACCGAACTCGTCGGTTTTCTGCTTGGTCTCGGAGGTGCAGCCGACGCTGCCCGTCGTGGAGGTCGTCACCGAGGTTGAGGATGTCGTGCTCGGCTCGGTGGAGCGCTCGATGGTGGTCTTGCTGCCCAGGAGGCCCTCTTCCTTCTTGATGGTCGTCGTGGTGTCCTGAGCGAACGCGGCCGTGCTCAGAAGCGAAGCTGCAAGGATCAAAGCCGTCTTTTTCATGGTCAAACTCCGATAATAGGGCATCTCTTCCTGAGAACGGCTTTCGCTCTCAGCGGTTCCTGCCCAGGTGTTCCAGTTTGACCTTCTCGCGAGATTCAAGCGGCGCTGAGTGCCTGCCATGCGGCGGCGAAATCGCGGGCCTTCCGGCCGATCTCCTCTACTGCCATGGCCGGCGTGAACAGCGCCGATCCGAGCCCGAACCCGTTGGCCCCGGCGTCCACATAGGGCTTCATGGTGTCGGGCTTGATGCCGCCGACCGGCACGACGAGAGCGTCTTTCGGCAGCACGGCCCGCCAGGCTTTCACGACCGCAGGCGGGATGGCCTCGGCGGGAAAGATCTTGATTGCGTCCGCTCCGGCGTTGAGGGCCGCAAAGGCCTCGGTGGGTGTCGCCACCCCGGGGGTGCAGATGAGGTCCTGCTCCTTGGCCCTCTTGATAACCTCGAGATCAGCGTGAGGCATGACGATCAGCTTGCCGCCCACGTCTCGGATGCCGTTCACCTGTTGCGGGTCGAGAACCGTTCCAGCGCCTACCAAGACGTTCCGTGGCATGGTTTTCGCAAGGATTTCGATGCTGCGGAAGGGTTCGGGCGAGTTGAGCGGTACTTCGATGATGCGAAAGCCCGCCTCGACCAGGGCATGACCCACAGCCTCCGCGTTTTCAGGTTTCAGACCGCGCAGGATCGCGATGAGAGGGAGCTCAGCCAGATAATCGCGCAGCACAATTCACCTCCCATGAGTGGGCCGGGTCGCAGGACATCGGTAGTGGGCCGGCCGCTACTAGGTGGACAGGCGCGGCGCCCGTTTCAACCTGTCAGGGATTTGGTGCAAGAAATCGCGTCATGTAGGCGACAGCGCTGTCGAGCGTGTCCCGTCCATCGGTGCTGTGTTCGACGAACCAGTCCTCAAGTGCAATGCCGGGATAGAGCTGCTCGATCCCTGCAAAAAACTGCATGAGCTTGAGGGAATCGAAGGCAAGGGTGCGCGTCAGAGAGACGTCTATGGCGATGTGGGGCGTCTTATCCGCATCGATTGACCGGCAGAGCGCTATAACGTGTTTGGCGACATCTGCCTTCAAGGAAAAGGTCACTGGTTAGGTCCTTGATTCTAACGCAACGGAAATTTGCGCTTATTCTTCACCGATACCGATATGATATAAACATGCAATAATTGTCTAAGCAGAAAAACAAAAATCATTGTGGAATATGGTTACGGCCTCAGGAAATTCCGTAGAGGAAATAGCCAGGGGGGTGCTTCGATTGCCACCATGGGTTCCGCTATGACGGTGGGCGCTGACGCAGGCATTGCTGCGCGGTCCTTGAAATACGCGTCTGATCCTCGGCCGTCGTGGTATTGGTGAGCACCTTCTGCCAGAGGTCGCTCTGGCGGAGCGTTTCGACCGTGCAGGAGCAGAGGGAACGGCAGGTCTGGGGCTGCGCGTTCTGCAGGCAGGTGGCCTCGCACTGGATCATGAAGGGCTGGGCCTCGGCCATGCGGTTGGGGCCTACGATCTGCAGAATCACATAGAGAATGCCTAACAGGATGATCTGGTGGGTGAGGTAGATCGGCAGGCTCTTGCGCCCTGCCCAGATCAGAAGCCCCGAGAGACGATCTCTGGAGCGCCAGCCGGCAAGGCTCATGGTCTCTTGCCGCGCCAGCAGAACCCGGCCTGCCGCCACACCGATCAGCACGAGGCCGAACCAGGGAAAGATCGGCACATAATCGTTGGTGACCGGATCGGTCGAGCCGAGGCCGAGCCAGTCGAGCCAAGGAGCATCCAGGGCAGCATTAGTCAGGACCCACGGCGCTGCAAGGCACAGAGCCGCAGCGGCCAGGGTAACGACGGGGGGCAGTCTTAGAAAGGGCAGGGCCAGCACGCCTGAGACCGCAATGCAGTGAAGAATGCCGAAGAAGATGTAGCTTTCGGGGAAGGCAACGTATGTCGCGACCGTGACTGCAAGCGCCGCACCGCCCACTTTAATCAGACGCGTCAGGAAGCTCTTGCCGTTAAACCCCTTTGCGTGAGCCAGGACGAGGCCAACGCCCGAGAGTATCAGGAAGGAACCAGCGATGCCACGCGCGAACCAGCGCCAGGCCGGAACCTGAAGAATGTTCGTTGCGATCAGCTGCAGGAAGCTCAGGTCCCAGCTGAAATGGTAGACGATCATCGCCAGGATCGCGACACCGCGGGCAACGTCGATGGCATCCCACCGTCGAACTGCAATCGGCTCAGGCGGAAAGGGATCGGCCTTCACATCTGAATGTCTCATAAGCAGAGGCGTTCCTTCCTGGTCTTCCGGCCTTACATGAACAGACATGACCGAAAGCCTTAACCCTTCAATCGCCACATTGCAGGACATGATTCAAGATGCCCGGATCGTGGCAGGCTTCACCGGAGCCGGAATCTCGACGGAGAGCGGCATCCCCGACTTCCGCTCACCGGACAGCCCATGGATGCGCAACAAGCCCATCCCATTCGAGCTGTTTCTCCAGAGCCCGAAGGCGCGCAGGGAGGCATGGCGGCGCAAGTTCAACTTGGACGATCTCTATCGCGGAGCGCGCCCGAGTGCCGGTCATAGGGGCTTTGCGTCGCTCGTCTCATCGGGGCGCATGCCTGGGGTGATCACCCAGAACATCGACGGGCTGCATCAAGCATCCGGCCTGGCTGAGGATCAGGTCATCGAGCTGCATGGCAACGGCACCTATGCCAAGTGCCTGTCCTGCGGTCGCCGGCATGAGCTTGACTGGGTGAGATATCATTTCGACAGGACCGGCGACCCGCCGGAATGCGCCGCATGCGGGGGCATCCTCAAATCGGCGACTATTTCGTTCGGGCAGGCCATGCCGGAGGAGCCCATGCGGCGGGCACAGAGGCTTGCGGCTATCTGTGACCTGTTCCTGGTGGCCGGATCCTCGCTGATGGTCTTTCCTGCGGCTGCGTTTCCAGCCTTCGCCAAGGAGAACGGGGCGCGCCTCGTCATCGTCAACCGGGAGCCGACACCCCTTGATGAGGCCGCAGATCTGGCGATTCATGGGGAAATAGGCGAAGTCTTTTCAAAATTTATTGCGTAAGTTCAAGAACATGCAGCGTGCCGAAAATTTCATCGGCCGTGGAGGTGTGTTTCTGGCTTCCCCTGATTCAGGACGATGTTATCCTCTTATTAAGAATCGGGTTCATGATTCGAGTTTGGGTTATTTCATGACTAGCGATTACGGCTCCAATTCTTTCAGTCTCCGAGAGGAGAATCCTTCCTTAGATCAAGGGCGCCGCGAGGTTTCTCAGACGGGCTCGGAGGAGGGCGCTCTCGACCTTGTCCAGGTCAGCGGCCGTATCAAGTGGTTCGATGTGGCCAAGGGTTTCGGCTTCATCGTCCCAGATAACGGGATGCCCGATGTTCTGCTTCATGTGACCTGCCTGCGGCGCGATGGCTATCAGGCTGCCAATGAAGGAGCCAGGATCGTCGTCGAGGCTGTTCAGCGCCCCCGTGGCCTGCAGGCCTTCCGCATCCTGTCGCTCGACGAATCCACGGCACTCCATCCGTCCGAGCTCCCCCTGCCGCGCACCCATGTCCAAGTGGTGCCGACCAGTGGCCTCGAGCCAGCGATCGTGAAGTGGTTCAATCGCCTGCGCGGCTTCGGTTTCCTCACGCAAGGCGAGGGCAAGCCGGATATCTTCGTCCATATGGAAACTCTGCGCCGCTATGGTATTGCCGAGTTGAAGCCTGGCGAGCGGGTCTTCGTGCGGTTCGGCGACGGCTCGAAGGGGCTGATGGCCGCCGAGGTTCGTCTGGCCGATATGGCCCTGCCGCACTCCCATTGATGAGACAATCCGTGCTGCAGCGGTTCCGACCGGTTCTTCCGGCTCTGGGCTTTGTCGCCCTCATGGCCAGTGCCGTTTACGCACAGGCGCTTGAAACCCTGTCGATTGCCACTCAGGGGGGGCAGAAGCAATCCTTCCGGGTCGAGGTGGCACGCAACGACGCGGATCGGGCGCAGGGATTGATGTTCCGGCGCTCCATGCCGGCGGATCAGGGCATGCTGTTCGACTTCGGGCGTGTCGAACCTGTCTCCATGTGGATGCAGAACACTTACCTGTCGCTCGACATGCTGTTCATCCGGCCCGATGGAACGATCGCCCGCATCGCGGCCAATACTGAGCCCCTGTCCACGCGCACCATCCCGTCCGGCGAGCCCGTACTGGCTGTTCTCGAGTTGAACGCCGGCACGACGGCCAAGCTTGGGATCAAGCCGGGTGACCGGGTGGAGCATTCCATCTTCAGACGCTGAGACAGATGCAGGCAGAGTGGTCCGGCAAGCTCAAAAGAGCGGTCGCCGTTCTGACAGGGCTGTTCCTGACGAATACGGTTTTAGCTCAGGTCGGACCTCATGCCATGATCAATGTCTCCCGAGAGCTTCTGCGCGTCTATAATATGAGGGATGCGGTGGCGCTTCGCGACCTTCTGACCTCATCCCTGCGGGAGAAGTACTCGGTTGAGGATCTGCGTGCAGTCCTGGCCCGCTGCCATGGCCTGACCCATGAGATCAACCGCTTCAGCCTTCCCTCCTGGGGGACGCGCCGCTACGGCTTCTTTGGCGTCTATGCGGAAAACACGGTTTTCGAAATGGTGCTGGAGATCGATGAGGTCGAGAAGATTGTCCATTGGGTAATCACCGATGATGTCACAGCCAAGGACCAGCAATGTTCGCTCAGCATTCTGCCTTAAGGCTTAATGAGTGACGGGGTGAAGCGTAACCGTAACGCCAGAGATCGCTGCTGCAACTATATGCCCGGTGACATTCGCGCTTGCTCCGCGTTGGCAAGGCAGATTCTGAACCACCGAGGAGACTCCCCATGGACCGCCGAGACCGGAACAATGCCCTGACTGTCGCAGGCTTCGCCGGAGGCGTTGTTGTCCTCGGGGCGCTGATCACGGTCATGTTGGCACTAGGGTGAGCTGCGCCAAAAAGAAAGCGCCCATGGTTTGCATGGACGCTGAGTGTCCGGCCCGTAGGGGCAAAGAAGGCCGGTTCCTGTCTATATCTTCTACAATCGTGTCATCATTGCGGCAATTCTGAAAATTGTAAGACATGTCAATAGTTTAATGCAATATCGTACCGCTTATAAAAGTTTATCTCTAAACGGAAACATGTTGATCGAGCGTAAACATTGTCCTAGGGATGGCGCTCCCGTAGGGGCAATACGGGCCGGAAGGGTCGCGGACACTGTCGATCAATGACAGGGCGCGGCCCTTTTTACTGGGGCATTGGCATGAATACTTTCTTGTGTCTAGGAATGTGCTTGCTGCTCGGCTTGCCTGAAGGAGAGGTCTGTTGATTCTTGTAAGGCATGCAGTCCTTCTGAATAAATCCTTCTGAAAGCAGTTTCTGAGGCTGGCGCATCGATGCGCTGGTGCCGCCGGTTCACAGGGAACCGGTGGAGGAACTGGAGGGCTTGCACAGGGGTTCTCAAATCGATAGAGAAACCAAGCTGTTGAAGATATCGGGGTGTAGCGCAGTCTGGTAGCGCATCTGCTTTGGGAGCAGAGGGTCGCGGGTTCAAATCCTGCCGCCCCGACCATCATCACAGCAAGAGTCTTGGAGAGAGTCCAAAACCGATGCCTGCACGGATTTACAAGCCTGCCAAATCTGCAACCCAGTCCGGGATGGCCCGGACGAAGCAGTGGCTTCTCGTTTTCGAGCAGGACAAGCCCCGCGAGATCGAGCCCCTGATGGGCTGGACGAGCTCGGGGGACACCCGCCAGCAGCTTCGCCTTTGGTTCGATTCGAAGGAAGAGGCCATGGCTTACGCCGAGCGCGAGGGCATCGCCTATCGGGTCGAGGAGCCGCATGAGATCAAGCGGCGGACAATCTCCTACTCCGACAATTTCAAGTTCAATCGCGTCGGCCCCTGGACCCATTGAGGTCAAGGCCCCGCCGGACGGCTCCGTAGCTCAGCTGGATAGAGCAGCCGCCTTCTAAGCGGCAGGTCGTAGGTTCGAGCCCTACCGGAGTCGCCATTTTTGTTGGAGCCTCCGGCCGGCACTTCTCCTGCCGATTGGCCTTCCGACCTCGCTAGGAATGAGCGGTGCCTCCCACAACCGGCAGCAGTTTCTCGTATTTCTCACGCAAGGCGCCATAGCACTCACAGGCCGCCTGCTGGAGGCCGGGCCGGTCGACGACGGTAATGCTTCCGCGCCCCTGGTGAATGAGCCCTCTGCTCTGGAAGCCATGCAGAACCATGCTGACCGTCGAGCGTTGGACGCCGAGCATTTCTGCCAAAAACTCATGCGTGAGGGGAATATTCTGGCGGTTGACGCGATCACAGGTCGCAATGATCCACCGGCCGGCCCTCGCTTCGACGCTGTGGGCTGCATTGCAAGCCGCCGATCGCAAGGTCAGGGACATGAGGAGCTCAGTATAGCGAAGGATCATGCTCCTGATAGCAGGCCGTACAAGACTTGCCTTGTGCAAGCCCATGGTATCGATGCGTAGCGCCGCGCCTGGAATTTGCACGGTATAGCGCCCGAAGGATTGAAGCGGGATACCTTCGAACGCCAAGCCTACCAATCCCTCGCGGCCAAACGTGGCCATTTCGGCAACTTGGCCGTCTTTCAATGTCCGAACGAGGGAGACAACAGCGGATTGGGGGAAATAGGTGTGTTGGAGAAGCTCACCCTCTTCAGCAAGCACTTCGCCCCGTGAGAGCTGTGTGCATTCGAGTTGGGCTTCCAGCCACCGAAGGTCTTCAGGAGGCAGGATCGTCAGAAGCCGATTGGGAGGATCACCTGTCATCGTCGAGTCGCATCTCCGTTCGGAAACAGGATGGTACCGCTCTCCATATCGACAAAGGAAGCCATGATCGGCAGCAATTCGAAGGGAGCGAGCAATAGCGTTCCATCTCCAACTTAACCTTCGCTGTCCTGGAACGGCAGGAACAATCGAGCGTTTGGCTTCGGCCAACCGAGAAGCCCGTGTCCTCACCACCCGCATCCACCAACCGAAAATTCATCTGGCTTGCTGCCGCATCCGTGATCGGCTTCGTTGCCCTCATCGCCGCCTGGTTCCTGCTGCCCGTGGACCAGTGGCTGCAGGGCTTCAGCCGTTGGGCGCAGGGGATGGGAGCGTTGGGCGTGGTAGTGGTCAGCATCGCCTATGTGATCTGCACCGTTCTGCTCGTCCCAGGTGTGCCGCTGACGCTGGCCGTGGCGGTCGCCTATGGCTGGTGGGCTCTGGCCATCTGCTTCCTCGGTGGCATGACGGCAGCCCTGATCTCTTTCCTGATCAGCCGCTATCTTGCCCGGAAGAGGGTCAAACGGTTCCTCGATCGGCACCCGGCCATGAAGGCCGTCGACACTGTCGCCCATGAGGAGACCTTCAAGACCATCGTGCTGGCTCGGCTGACGCCGGTTACGCCCTTCGCTGTCGAGAATTATGCCTTCGGGGTTACCGGCGTTCGCCTCGGCTCCTTCCTGCTGGCGACTGCCATCGGGATCGTGCCTGGGACGGTTCAGAACGTCTGGATCGGCGTGATCGGTCGAACTGCCGCGGAAGGGAGCGCCAGCTTGATAAACTGGGTTTTGCTGACCGTCGGGCTTGTGGCAACCATAGTGCTCACCGTCTGGATGACCCGTCAGGCGAAGATCCGCATGAAGCAGCAGGCCGAGCCCGCCTTTCAGGGTTCGTAGCTAGACCGGTTCCGCGGTCCTGCCGTCCTGCTGATGCTCGTGGATGTATTTCAGGAGCGACTTGCCGGCGCCTTCAATATGCGATTTCAGGAGCTTGCAGGCTTGCTCGATCTGCCCTTCGACGCAGAGGCGAAGCAGCTCGTCGTGTTCGGCCTCAGCTCGTGCGCGTCCATCGGTCAGAGTGAGCTGAAGGCGGGTATGTCGGTCGCATTCCTGCAGGAGATTTGCCACGATGGCGAGCGAGCGGGGCTGGACCGCATGCTGGTACAGGACCATGTGGAATTCCCGGTTCAGCTCGCCCCAGCGGCTCACCTGCATGGCATGAAGCTCCGAGCTGTATTCCCGCAGGATGTCTGTCAACCGTTGGTAGTCCGCTTCCGCTAGGTGCGGAGCCGAAGCCTCGAGGAGGCGCGGCTCGAGCAGTGCTCGGAGCTCGAACAGCTCCTCGACTTCCTCCGGCGAGAGCGCCGAGACGATAGCGCCCCGGTGGGGATGGATCTTCACAAGCCCCTCGGCCTCGAGCTGCATCAAAGCCTCGCGAACTGGGATCCGGCTGATACCGAACTCCACAGCGAGCGCCTCCTGCCGGAGCTGGAAGCCGGCCTGGAATTCGCCGTCCACAATACGCCGGCGCAGTTCCTCCGCCACCGAAGCTGAAATCGTCCGGTGCTGGAGAGGCTTCAGCGGAGGCTTTGGTGCAGTTGCAGCTCGGTTCGTCATCAAACTCACGTCGTAGGAGAGCAGGGTTACGCTTGACAGTGTAGATTTTATACAATCTACAATAACGAAGTTCAATCGACCATCGGAAGCAGGTGCGCAATGGCGAACAAGATTGGTTGGGAAGGTGTATTTCCCGCGGTCACCACCCAGTTCAGGCCGAACTATGATCTTGATCTCGATGCAACGGCCAAAGTGCTGGATGGCTTAATCCGGGACGGTGTCTCCGGCCTCATCGTCTGCGGCACTGTCGGTGAGAATACCTCGCTGAGCCGTTCCGAAAAGGTGGCCGTCATGGAGACTGCCAAGAGCGTGGCCCGCGGCCGGGTGCCGGTGATCGCCGGCATCGCCGAGTTCACCACTCAGTTCGCTTCCGAAGTGGCCAAGGAGGCCGCGCGCGTCGGTGTCGATGGCGTGATGGTCATGCCGGCCCTGGTCTATTCCTCCAAGCCGCACGAGACCGCCGCCCATTTCCGAGGCGTCGCCAAGGCCACCGACTTGCCGGTCATGGTCTACAACAACCCGCCGATCTACAAGAACGACGTAACACCCGATATTCTGGCCTCGCTCGCCGATTGCGAGACCATCGTGTGCTTCAAGGATTCCTCCGGCGACACCCGCCGTTTCATCGACACCAAGAACATGGTCGGCGACCGCTTCGTCCTGTTCGCAGGGCTCGACGATGTGGTGGTCGAGAGCGTAATGCTCGGCGCTGCGGGCTGGATCTCCGGCATGTCGAATGCCTTCCCGCAGGAGGGCGAGACCCTGTTCCGTCTGGCAAAGGCCGGACGCTACGAGGAGGCGAGGGCGCTCTACGAGTGGTTCATGCCGCTCCTGCATCTCGATGCGCGGCCCGATCTCGTGCAGTGCATCAAGCTGTGCGAACACATCATGGGACGCGGTTCTGCGCTTACCCGTCCGCCGCGTCTTCCGCTCGAAGGCCAGGATCGCGCTCACGTTGAAGACGTCATGGCCAAGGCACTGGAGAACCGTCCAAAGCTGCCGGATGTCGGCCTGAGGCCTGCCGCCTGATAAGCCGTGGCGGGGCATGTGAGCCCCGCCTTCGCCTTCAATGAAAACTTTGTGAAAATGCGAGTGAGGCCATGGCGCGCCACACCTTCTTCTGCATCGATGGTCATACCTGCGGCAACCCGGTTCGCGTGGTGGGTGGCGGCAGCATTCCCCAGCTTAAAGGGGACACGATGTTCGACAGGCGCCAGCACTTCCTGGCGGAGTATGACTGGATCCGCACCGGCTTGATGTTCGAGCCGCGCGGCCACGACATGATGTCCGGCTCGATTCTCTACCCGCCGACGCGGCCCGATTGCGACGTGGGCATCCTGTTCATCGAGACCTCGGGCTGTCTGCCCATGTGCGGCCATGGCACGATCGGCACGGTGACCATCGCGCTTGAGAACGGCCTGATCCATCCCAAGACCCCGGGCCTGCTGCGGCTGGACACGCCGGCAGGCGTGGTCGAGGCGCGCTACGAGCAGAACGGCCCCTTCGTGGAGCGGGTGCGCATCACCAACATCCCGTCGTTCCTCTACGGCACCGGCTACGAAGTCGAGGTCGAAGGGCTTGGGCACCTCATGGTCGATGTGGCCTATGGCGGCAACTTCTACGCTATCGTGGAGCCGCAGACGCTCTATTCGGATCTGGCAAACGTCGATCCGTCAGACATCCTGCGCTGGAGCCCGAAGCTGCGTGAGGCCTTCAATGCGCGCTACCAGATCGCTCATCCCGAGAACCCGGCCATCAATCGCCTGACACACGTTCTCTGGACTGGGAAGGCCCAGAATCCCGGCAGCACGGCGCGCAATGCCGTATTCTATGGCGACAAGGCCATCGACCGCTCGCCCTGCGGCACAGGCACCTCCGCCCGCATGGCGCATCTGGCCGCCCGCGGAGCCTTGAAAGAGGGCGATGCCTTCGTGCACGAGAGCATCATCGGCTCGACCTTCACGGGACGCATCGAGGGGCGAACCAAGGTGGGCGACCGGGATGCGATCATCCCGTCCATCGAGGGCTGGGCGCGGGTGACCGGGTTCAACACCATCTTCATCGACGACCGGGATCCCTTCGCCAATGGCTTCCAGGTCGTCGACCAGAGCCGCTAGACCTTAAGCCTGCTTCAGGGACAAACCATGCGGATCGCGATTATCGGAGCCGGTGTCGTCGGGCTTGCCACCGCGCATGCCTTGCTCGACAGAGGCCATGAGGTCGTGCTGATCGAGCCGGGCGGCATGCAGGGGCGCCCGACGGACGGCAATGCAGGTTGGATCGCCCATACCGACATCATGCCGCTCGCCTCGCCAAAGGCGTGGCGCAACCTGCCGCGCTGGCTCATGGATCCGCTCGGGCCCCTAACCATCCGGCCAGGCTACCTGCCGCATCTCACACCATGGCTCATGCGCTTCCTGCTGGCCTCGTCGCCCTCCCGCATCAAGGCCAGCATCGGGGCGATCCGCTCGATCAATGCAGAATCGCTGCCGGCCTGGAAGAACCTTCTGGCATCCCTGAATCTGAATGGGCACCTCAGGGAGAACGGGATTCTCTCCGTATGGAGGCATCAAGGCGACTTTCTTCGCTCGCAGGACATTATTGAGCGTCAGCGTGGTTTCGGGGTCGAGGCGCACGCCCTGAACCCTGCGGCGCTCGGCGATCTGGAGCCCGCGCTCCGCAATGTGGAAGCCGCCGTGCTCTATCCCGATGCATGCCATGTGTCCGATCCGGCCATTCTGGCCGGTGATCTCTTGCGGCTCGCGTTGGACCGCGGTGCTGTCCATGTCGCGGCGAACGCCCTGCAGATCGAGCCGAAGGGCGAGTTCATCCATGTTCGGACGGACGGCGCCGACCAGCGAGTGGCCGTCGACCAAGTCGTGATCTCGGCTGGTATCTGGTCGCGGGCCTTGGCCGCTCAACTCGGCGACCGAATCCCGCTTGATACGGAGCGGGGCTACAATGCGACATACACGAAGGGCAGGTTCGGGATCGGCCGGCCCATCATGTTCGAGGGCGAGGGCTTCGTCACGACGCCTCTCGACACCGGCGACCGGGTTGGTGGCGCGGTGGAGTTCGCCGGGCTTGAGGCCGCGCCCAACCACAGCCGAACCGATGCCATGGTGCAGCGCCTGACACGCTTCCTGCCTCATCTCAAGGCCGGGCCGGCCGCAAAGCGATGGATGGGCTTCCGGCCCTCGATTCCGGATTCGCTGCCGGTGATCGGACCTGCCGGACGGGACCGACGCGTGATCTATGCCTTCGGCCACGGGCATTATGGCCTAACCCAGGCTGCGGTGACTGCCCAGATGGTAGCGGTCATGATCGAGGGGCGGCCGGGGCCCATCGACCCGAGTCCGTTCTCCGCTCAGCGCTTCTGATCCGCCTGCTTTCCTCACAAGTGTGGGAGCAGGACGCAGATCGGGGTGAAAGGCCTTTCCCTTCATAAGAAGCGCCGCACATAATCGAGCGTCATTCCTGTTTGGTTTCCAATGGATCCATTGAACCTGCTAGCTAGCCTTGAGCATCCCTCGCGAGCCGCTGTCATCGGTGCGTCTGGCGGGATTGGAGGGGCCGTCACTCAGCTGCTGGCGAATGCAGACTTTGAAGCAGTCCATGCCCTGTCGCGAAGAGGGTTGGGCAGCGAGGACCCAGGCGTACGAGCAGATATTATCGACATCGAGAACGAGCCCAGTATTGCCGCCGCGGCCGAGGGACTTCGGGACGGTGCTCCCCTGCGTCTTGTTCTTGTGGCAACAGGATTGCTCCATGCCGCAGATTATCAGCCCGAGAAAACCTATCGCAGTCTCGACCCCGAACTTCTGGCCAAGAGCTTTCGCGTCAATGCCATCGGGCCGGCGCTGGTCGCCAAGCACATGTTGCCGCTGTTGCCAAAAGGCGGGAAGAGCATTTTCGCCGTGATGTCTGCTCGTGTCGGCAGCATCGAGGACAACCGGCTCGGCGGATGGTACGGCTATCGCGCGTCAAAAGCTGCTCTCAACCAGCTCATGCGCACGCTCGCAGTCGAACTCCGGCGCCAGAAGCCAGACGCCATCTGTGTCGCCCTCCATCCTGGCACCGTCGACACGGCTTTGAGCCAGCCCTTTCAAAGCGGAGTCGAGAGCGGAAAGCTCTTCACCCCTGCCTATGCAGCCGAGCGCCTGCTCAATGTGCTGAATGGCCTCTCGCCGGCAGACAGCGGAGGGTTCTTTGCTTGGGATGGACAGCACATCCCATTCTGACGTCTCATCGGAGCAGACTGAAGATGTGGCAGATTGCTCCATGACGATGCGCAATATTTCTGCGTCACAAAGGGGATGATGCCCCTCGTCCTGATCGCCTTCATCTTGGCCACCGTGGCGTTATAGCCCCAACGCTGGACGGCAGCGCTCAACCGGCTCTATCGGTCTCGATAAGATAGATTGAGCAGATTGAGTATCAGTGCTGAACTCCAATCGGCCAGGGTGCAAACAAGTTGGGACGCCTCCACAACGTGAAGTGATCCTGCACGGCGAGTTTGAGCTCTGCATCCTTCTCGATAAGGGCAATCTGCGCCTCGACGGCTTTAAGTTCCCGCTCAAGCTTTGCAAAGCGGCGTGCGTCGGCGGCGAAAGGCTTTCTTTTCCTGCTCTTCATCTGGCACCTCATGGACCGACAAGCAGCCTTCGCTCTCCCTGCTGAGGAAGAGGACGACCGACATTCGGATGGCCATGGTTGCGCCCCCTGGAAATCGTTCGTTGTGTTGTTGATTCGAATCCTACCTGAGCGAGCTTTCGCTCGTCTGTCAGGAACCCGACACAGACACTACATTCGTTAACTTGGATTAACCTTTGAAACTTCAGATCATCACCGGCGGTTGAAAGAATTGAACTCCTCTCGAACCGAGGCTGCATCGTGGCTCCCACCGCATCCCGACGTTCCCAGCCCTGGCCAGGCTATGTCCTTGGCTTTGCTCTCGGCGGATTTTTCGACGGTATTTTGCTCCACCAGATCCTCCAGTGGCATCATCTCCTAAGCGCCATCAACGGCGGGGATATCCGGTTCCAGGTCGCGGCCGATGGATATTTCCATGCCCTGATGTATGGGGTTGCCGCAGCAGGACTCTGGATGCTGTGGAGATCGCGCGGTTCGCCCGCAGGGATGTCGGGCCGCAGTCTCTTTGCAGGCATCCTGATCGGCTTTGGAGCTTGGCACATCGTCGATGCTCTCCTGTCCCATTGGTTGCTCGGAATCCACCGCATCCGAATGGACAGCATCAACCGGCTTTTCTGGGATCTCCTCTGGGTGGGCCTCTTCGGCCTCGTGCCGGTGGTTTTCGGATGGATCCTGAAGGGGCCCAAGGATGGCACCCCCCAGTTTGTCCGGTCGGCCGACCCGGCCCGCACATTGGTGGTTCTTCTGGTTCTCGGCGCGGGAGCTTTGGGGATTTGGCCGTTGAGAGGTAACGAGTTCGCCACTGTGCTGTTTGCCCCAGGCGCCGGACAGGACCACGCCGTCAGATCGCTAGCGTCAGCTGGTGCGCAACTGGTCTGGATGGACGCCAGCGGAGAGCTTGCGGTCGTCCGGCTGGCCAGAGGGCAGTCGGGATGGTGGCTGTTTCGGCACGGCGCCATCCTCGTGACCGGAGCCGGACTGCCCGCAGGTTGCCTCAACTTTCTACGCACCTGACCTTTGCCATCGGATTCAGCGCCGGCGCAGCCGCTCGATGGCATCCTTGTGTGCGGCGGGATCCACGTCGTATTCGGCCGCGAGACGCTCGATCTCAGCCTGTCTGTCTTCGGCGCTCAGCTTTGGGTTGAGGCTTGCGATTGCAGCCAGAAACGAAGCGCCGGCAAAAACCGGATCACGGCGGCGGGCGGTCTGCTCGCGCTCCTTCTTCAGCTCTGCCTGGCGCTGCTTGTAGGTTTCTAGCGGCCCAAATGCCCGGATGGCCCGATTGCGCAAGGCCGGGGCCGGCAGGTTGTGCTCCTGAGCGATGTCCTGCAATGCGCCTTTCGGATCCTCTCCCGCGAGCAGGGCTTCCGCGAGTTCTTCCAGTGCCGAAACGAACGGATCCATCATGGGCCCCTTTATGAATGGTTTGACCTTCAACGGATGGTGACCGGTTCGGTTCTCCATCAAATGTTGTCGAAGGCTCCGGCTGACCAATAATCCTTCCTGTCGATTCTCCTCCGCATGTCATCCCCACTTGAACGGAATCCACACGATATGGCCGAACAGCTGCAGGAACGGACCGATCCCTATCTCTGGCTGGAAGACGTGGAGGGCCAGGAGGCGCTGACCTGGGTGCGTGGCCAGAACGAGGCGACCAAGGTAGCCCTGTGCGATCCGGCCTTTGAGGCTGACAAGAAGGCGCTCTACGAGATCTCGACCCGGGCGGACAACATTCCGTTCATCACCCGACGGCGGGGGCAGCTCTATAATTTCTGGCAGGACACCTCCTACGTGCGCGGCCTGTGGCGCCGCACCACCATGGAGGATTACCGCAAGCTGGAGACCCGTTGGGAGACAGTGCTCGACATCGATGCGCTCGCGCGGGCCGAGGGGGAGGACTGGGTCTGGAAAGGCTGCGAAGCGCTACAACCGGAACAGCGCTACGGCCTCGTGAGCCTGTCGCGGGGTGGTGCTGATGCCGTAGTGGTCAGGGAGTTCGATCTTATCGAGAAGCGGTTCGTGGAGGACGGCTTTGCGTTGCCGGAGGCAAAGGGCGGAGCGGCCTGGCTCGACCGGGATACGCTTCTCGTCTCGACGACCCTGGGGGCGAACGCCGCCACCGCTTCCGGCTATCCGCGCACTGTGCGCCTCTGGCGCCGAGGCTCAGATTTCATGCAAGCCCCCTTGGCATTCGAGGGCGAGGCCAGCGACATCTACATCTCGGCCTCGGTCGATCGCGAGCCTGGCTTCGAGCGCGTCTTCTACCGGCGACAGATTACCTTCGAGGAGGGGTTCACCTATCTCGCACGGGAGGGCGGCGAGCCCCTGCTGATCGACCTGCCGCTCGATGCCCGCTTCGATGTGGAAAAGGATTGGCTCGTCGTGAAGCTGAAAAGCGACTGGGCCCTGCCAGAGCGCACCTATCCGGCCGACGCGCTCCTGGCAATCAGCTTCTCGCAATTTCTTAAGGGAGAGCGCAGGTTCGAGGTGCTGTTCGAACCCGGGCCCCGGCGGGTCCTCTCCGGGTTCTGGTGGACCAAGTCCCGGCTGGTGCTCACGGTCCTCGACAATCTCGCCAGCCAGATCTGGCTGGCGACACCGGGCTCGCCGTGGAGCTTGGAGCAACTGCAGGGGCTGCCGGACACGGCCTCTGTCTATGCCATGTCGCTTGATGCAGGCCAGCTCGAGCGGACCGACGAGTTTCTCCTGACGATCTCGAGCTATATCGAGCCGACGAAGCTCGCGCTGGTAACCGAGAACAAGCGGATCGAGGTTCTGAAGGAAGCGCCTGCCGCCTTCGACGCCTCTGGCCTGGAGGTGACGCGCCATGAGGCCGTCTCGGTGGATGGGGAACGGATCCCCTACTACCAGATCGGACCGAAGGATCAGCACGAGCCGCGCCCGACGGTGCTCTACGGCTATGGCGGGTTTTCAGTCTCCCTGACACCGGGCTACCTCGGCGGCATCGGCAAGGCGTGGCTTGAGCCCGACAATGTCTGGGTGGTGGCCAATATCCGCGGCGGAGGCGAGTTCGGGGCAGCTTGGCACAAAGCCGGCATGCGCGAGGGCAAACGGCTGTCCCATGACGATTTCGCCGCTGTCGCCAAGGATCTCGCAGAAAGGGGAGTGACAACTCCCGCCCAGCTTGCAGCCTATGGCGGTTCGAACGGCGGTCTCCTCGTGGGCAACATGCTGACCCGTTACCCTGAGCGCTTCGGAGCGATCTGGTGCACCGTGCCCCTCCTAGACATGCAGCGCTATACGCGCCTGCTAGCGGGCCCGAGCTGGGTGGCGGAATACGGCGATCCGGAAAGGCCCGAGGACTGGGCCTATATGGCGGGGTTTTCCGCCTACCAGAATTTGGAGGAGGGCCGCGCCTATCCTCCCGTCCTGCTCGTCACCTCCAGGCGGGATGACCGTGTCCACCCCGGCCATGCCCGCAAGATGGCGGCCAAGCTTGAAGCCATGGAGCAGCCGGTCTTCTTCTACGAGCCTGATGATGGCGGCCATGGCGCCGCCAACAAGGAGCAGGCGGCTTTTCTCTCGGCTTTGGGGTTGTCCTTCCTGCGAAGAACGTTGACCCGCACGGCGGGAGTATAGGCTGGCGCAAGATCTATTCGGCAGGTGATAAATCCAATGCGAACGGGAGCCGCCCATAGCCAGCGGCTCCCTTGATATTGCACTCTGCAATGGTCACATTGGAGCAGAGGAAAAGCGCGGCGCCTCAATATCTTAAATCCTGCCAGCGATCGCCAAAGGGACGGCCGTCGTAGCGGGATCATCGTCGCTTCACCGCGACTCCCGAAAACATCTGCAGCCTTCTGGAGTTTACCCCGACGCGCAGCGCAAGCTGCGACGACAGGCTGTCCAATGAAAGAGGCAGGAGCCGCCCAGGCGCGCTCCGCCTTCCGGAACTCTGAATGTCCAAGAAATCGAAGAACCTTGTCAGCCTCAATCACCTGCCGGGCATCCTGCTCGCCAGCCAGACCGAATGTGAGCGCTGGATCGAGGGCGGGCTGATCCCGGTGGCAGAGCGCCGGACTGTGCATCGGCGCGGGCGCAGCGTCGAGGAGCCGATGTTCGATCCGGAGGTCATTGCGCAGCTTGCCGCAGAGGTTCCGACGTGGCGGGAGCAGGGCGACGGGATGGGATCAGCGCAGCGTTCCCGTGGTAGCAGAAGGGACAGCGACCCGTCACACGATGATGCGGCCCATCGTCGGCGTCAGAGTATTCTCGCACCCGTTCGCAGAAACACGGGCATCTACATCGCCGAGGACATCCGCCGGATCGAGAGCGGCCGATGGAAGCCCGAGCGCGTTTTCGCCGGCTACCGTGCCGTGTTCAGCCGCCCCATGCAGGTCCTGCCAGAGAGCGATCCCATCGAGATCGCGGTCGAGTTTGCCTTCGCAGAACCGGTAGAGGTTGCAGCGGTGACCCTGGCGCCAGCGCGCGTGGAGCGTGCGGAGCTTACGGCTGCCTCGGAAGCCCTGGAGGCCCGGCTGATCGAGTTGCGCGATGCAACCTTCGAAGCCTGCGAGCAGGAACTGGCGGGCTGGCGCGACGAGCTCGAGACCTATCTCGACGCCTTTGAGGATGCTGACGAGCGGCAGGCGATTCTTGGCGGTATCCGTGCCGCTCTCGACAAGCTCGATCGGGTCCATGCATCCGACAAGGGCGGCCCTGCCGGTGCCGCGCGCAAGCTGCGCCAGAAGCTCGACGACTACCGTTCGAAAGCTGCGGCCCGCAGGCTCCGGCACCTGCGCGAGGCCCAGATCCGCGAAGCTTCCGGCTATGAGCGCTACGCGGCGATCTTCCCCGTGGCCCGCTCCCTGGACCGCCGCTTCCTGTTCCTGGCCGGGCCGACCAACTCAGGCAAGACCTATGAGGCGCTGAAGCTCGCGCGAGAAGCCGAGACCGCCGAGATCCTTTCGCCCCTGCGGCTCCTGGCTCTTGAGCATTTCGAGCGCATGAGCGAGGAGGGGCTTCCAGCCGGCATGGTGACGGGTGAGGAGCGCGTGCTGCCGGAGGGCGCGACTCACATCGCCCGGACCATCGAGACCCTTGATCTGCATCGCATGGTGGATGTCTGCGTCATTGATGAGGTGCAGATGCTTGGGGATCCAAGCCGCGGCTGGGCTTGGACCCAGGCGATGGTTGGCGCTCCCGCCCGGCTTGTGGTCCTCACTGGCGCCCCGGAAGCGATTCCACTCGTCGAGCACCTGCTCGCCATGACCGGCGAGCCGCTCGAGGTGAAGATCCTCAAGCGCAAGGGCAGGCTGCGCGTGGAGGGCGTGCCGGCCAATCTCAACAAGCTGATGCGCGGCGATGCCGTCGTGGCCTTCACCCGCCGGGACGTGCACGACCTGCGCACGCGCCTCGTGCAATCAGGGCGTACAGTGGCGACCGTCTATGGCGCGCTGGGTCCTGAGGTTCGCCGGGCCGAGGCCGCGCGCTTCCGCAATGGCGAGGCCGAGATTCTTGTGGCGACCGATGCCATCGGCATGGGGCTGAACATCGGGCCGTTGCGGCGTGTCGTGTTCTCGACTCTGCGCAAATTCGACGGCGTGCGCGATCGCCAGCTCACCGCCATGGAAATCAAGCAGATCGCCGGCCGGGCAGGGCGCTTCGGCCACCACGACGAGGGCTTGGTGACGGCTCTGCCGGAGGTCGGCGGGTATGCGCAGGTGGAGAAAATCATCGGCAGCGCGCTGTCCGGCGATGCCGGCAAGATGCGCGGCAAGGCCTATGTTCGGCCGAACCAGGAAACGGTGCTTTCGGCCAGCGAGGTGCTGCAGACCGATCGGCTCGGCCGCGTGCTGCAGCATCTGAATGATACCCTTGTCGCAGGCCACCCGGATCTGCGGATGGCCGACATGGAGGAGATGATCGAGCTGGCAACGCTTCTCGATACTGTGGACATGCCGATTCTCGACCGGTTGTCCTACTCGATGGCGCCAGTCGATGGACGTGAGCAGCTGGCCGTCGAGCTGCTCCTCGATTGGGCCCGGCAGCATGCCCGCGGCGGGCGTGTGCAGGCGCCTGATTTCGGCATCAACACGGATCTCCTGAAGCTGGAGGCCCGGGTGAAGATCGCGACATCCTGGCTCTGGCTCGCCCAGCGCTATCCGGATGTCTTCGAGGATGTGGAAGTGGTCGTCGATTTGCGCGCAAGCCTCAACGCCAAGATCGAGGAGAAGCTCGTCTCGACTTCCGTTTCTCATCGCCGGAAACCCGAGGACAAGGCGCGGCGGGACAGGGGCAAGGCTCCACAGAAGCAAAGGAAAAACCGGCGGCGGTCTGAAGCCGAAGCCGGCGAAATGGAGCAGTACCGGGCTAGGCGGCGTTAGGCTTTGAGTTCCTGCTCGACAAGCGCGACCCAAAAAGCGACGCCGGTCGGGATCGCCTCGTCATTGAAATCGTAAGCGGTGTTGTGATGGAGCGCTCCGTCGACGGCTGGGCCGTTTCCAAGCCACACATAGGCACCCGGGGCGGCCTCACCGAAGAACGCGAAGTCGTCGCCTGCGGTCGAAGGCTCGAAATTTGTCACGACCTTGGAGCCGCAGACGGCCTGCGCCGCCTTCAGCGCACGGGTCGTCACATTGGCATGGTTAATCACGGGCGGGATTCGCCTGCGGAACTCATATGACATCTCCATGTCGAACATCGCCGCGATGCCCTTGGCGAGGCGCCCGATCTCGGCCTCAAGCTGATCGCGCACCTGGGCAGAATAAGCCCGCGCCGTGCCGCCGATCTCGACCACATCTGGAATGACATTGAGCGCCCGTGGGTCACCAGCCTGCACGGAGCAGGCGCTCACCACGGCTGGTTGTAACGGGTTGACCACGCGCCCCACAATGGTTTGCAAGGCTGCGAGGAAGTGGCCGCTCGCCGTGATCGGATCCTTGCCGAGATGCGGTTTGGCCCCATGGGTGCCAACGCCCTTGAAGGTCACGAACCAGCTGTCCGAGGAAGCAAGCTGCGGGCCAGCGGTGACGGCCATCTCGTCGATGGCCAGCCCCGGCATGTTGTGCAGGCCATAGACCGCATTACAGGGAAAGAGATCGAAGAGCCCGTCTTCCACCATCTTCTTCGCGCCGCCCCGGCCTTCCTCAGCCGGCTGGAAGATGAAATGCACCGTGCCTGAGAAGTTGCGCGTTTTGGCCAGATGGCGAGCCGCTCCCAGCAGAAGCGTCGTGTGCCCGTCGTGGCCGCAGGCATGCATCTTGCCGGGGAACTTCGACTTGTATGGACGCTCCGCCTGCTCAGGCATGGCCAGGGCATCCATGTCTGCGCGGAGCCCGAGTGCGCGCGTGCTATCTCCGACCTGGAGGGTGCCGATCACTCCTGTCTTCCCCAATCCCCGATGGACACGCAGACCTGCTTCTTCCAGCAGGGTGGCGACGATGCCGCTCGTCCGCTCCTCTTCGAAACCCAGTTCCGGATGAGCATGGAGATCCTGGCGGAGGCTGCGCAGGAATGGTAGGTCCGCCTGGATGAGGTCCTGAAGGGGCATCGAGCTGTCGTCCTGGAGGTGCCGTTGGGCGTGTTCGATAGCGTGGTGGAGATCAGGCCACAATCATCCTTCTCGCAACCAAGATACAGAGACGAACGATGCAGCCCCACGATTTCTGGCAGGAAATTCACCCGCCGTCGACCTTCGAGCGGCAACCTGCGGAGGGGCATCGCGGCTTCTATCCGGCGGAGTTCGAGGATGGGCGTCAGCTGCGCCTGCCGATCCGCGAGCTGGTGGATGGGGAGCATGCCTTGGCATCCCTCATCATCAATCAGGCCGGTTTCGCCGTGGAGGACGCGCTCTGCGCCAGTCTTGCCGAAAAGGTCCGCGTGTTTGAGCCGGAGGTGGTGGTTGGGCTCCCAACGTTAGGGCTTACCCTGGCAAGCGGCACGGCCAGGAAGCTGGGGCAAAGCCGCTATGTTCCCCTCGGGACCTCCCGCAAGTTCTGGTATCGGGAGGATCTGTCGGTGCCGCTGACCTCCATCACCAGCCCGGAGCAGCTCAAGCGGCTCTATCTCGATCCGCGCATGCTGCCCGTCATCGAGAACCGGCGGGTTCTGCTGGTGGACGATGTGATCAGTAGCGGACGATCAATGGCGGCCGCCTTGGAACTCCTCGCCGCATGCGGCGTCAGGCCGGTCGCGATCGGCGCGGCGATGCTACAGACCGATGCCTGGCGGGAAAAGCTCGCCGCCATCAGTCCCGAATGGCCGGAACGGGCCGTCGGTGTGCTGCGAACGCCGCGGCTCAAGCGGACAGCCACTGGCGGCTGGGCACCAGCGTTTTGAATTGCAAGCCTTTTGAGCAGAATGGCTGTAACGTGGGCAATGTCCGTATGGGGCAGGGGTTTCCCATGGCCATGGTTGTGTTAATGCCTATGCGACCGGGGCAGGGGTCCGAAATCTGGAACGGCCCTTCGGCAGCGAAACATTGGAACCTAGGAGAAACTGAGATGGCAGGGCGTTGGTACAAACCGCTTGTAGGCACGGCCTTTCTTCTGGCGGCGCTGTCTTCAGCTCCGGCCATGGCTCAGAACAAGACCCTGACGATCTCCTGGTGGGGTTTCAACGGCGACAAGCTGGAAGAGATCGTCCTGAAGCCGTTCCGTGCCCAGTGCGGTTGCGAGCTGGTCTTCGAGACCGGCAATAACGCCGACCGCCTGAACAAGATCAAGATTCGCGGCGGCAGCGGCGTCGACGTGGTTTATTTGACCGACAGCTACTCCCAGATCGGTATCCAGGAAGGTCTGTTCCAGCCGGTCGACCGCTCCAAGATTCCCAATCTCAACGGCATCTATGAGCTGGCGCGCGCGCCTCAGGGTCAGTTCGGCCCGGCCTACACCATCGGCCGCGTCGGCATCATCTACGACAGCGCCAAGGTCAGCGCGCCGATCACCTCCTGGAATGACCTGTGGCGAGAGGATCTCAAGCGCCGGGTTTCGCTGCCGGGCATCACCACCACGGCCGGCCCGATGACGGTTCTGGTGGCCGCGAACAAGGCAGGGGTCGATCCCTACAAGGACGAGAAGGCGGCGTTCAAGGCTCTCGAGCAGTTGAAGCCCAACGTGGTCAAGAACTACAACACCGGCTCCGAGCTCGTGAACCTGTTCTCGACCGGCGAGGTTTCCGTCGCCATGGCGCAGGACTTCACCCTGGCCCAGATTCAGGCGGCGGTGCCGACCGTCCGCTGGGCGGAACTGAAGGAGGGCGATTATGCCACCCTCAACACGGTGAACATCGCCAAGGGTGCGGCGAACCCGGACCTTGCGCACCAGTTCATCAACTTCGTCCTCGATCCCAAGATCCAGCAGACGCTGGCCGAGCGGGGCGTCGATGCTCCCGTGGCCACTGCGGTGCAGCTGAAGCCCGAAGAGGCCGCTCGCTGGACCTATGGCCAGAAGATGATCTCGTCACTCAAGCGCCTCGACTACGAGAAGCTCAACGCGGCCAAGACCGACTGGCTCGATGCCTGGAGCGAGGTCTTCGGGAAATAATCCAGCCATCATGACCTCAAGACGTTTCTGGCGCCGCAACGGCGCAACCGGGTGGGCGCTGACCGCGCCCGCCACACTCGCCGTGGTCGGATTCCTGATCGTGCCGATCGCGGCCGTGATCGCCGGCACCTTCACGGATCCGCGCGGGGTCTTTGCTCCCTACATTTCTTATTTCAACAGCGGCTTCCGCACGACCGTCCTGTTCCGGACGCTGCAGATCTCGGCGTTGACGACGATCATCTCGCTGATCTTCGGCTTCATGACTGCCTATGTGGTCTCCCGCGCACCGGGGAAGCTGAAGAGTCTGCTTATCGTGGCAGCCGTGTTTCCGCTGCTGACGGGTGTCGTGGTCCGCGCCTTCGCCTGGCTTATCATCCTAGGCCGCAACGGCATTCTGAACCAGACCCTGCTGGGGCTCGGCGTCATCAATGAACCGCTTGAGATGCTCTACACGCAGGGAGCAGTCGTCGTCGGCATGGTCTATCTGTTCGTGCCGCTGATGGTTCTTTCCCTGGTCGGTGTCCTGGAGAACATCCCCAAGGACGTGCTGCAGGCCTCTTCTTCGCTCGGAGCCTCCCCGATGGCGACGTTCTGGCAGGTGCTGCTCCCGCTGGCCGTGCCAGGGCTTATCGTCGGCGCCGTGCTTGTCTTCACCGGCAGCTTCACGGCTTATGCGACACCGCAACTGCTCGGTGGCGAGCGCCAGACCGTGTTGGCAACCCTGCTTCAGCAGCGCGCCATGGTATCCTTCGACTGGGTTGGCGCCTCGACCATCGCGGCCATCATGACGGTGATCACCATCACCATTGTTCTCGCGATGAGCCATATCGCCCGCCGCATCAACCCCATGGCCACGTGATGTCCGACAGACCTCATTTCCTCCTGATCGCCGTCGCAGCGCTGGTCTACCTGTTCCTGATGCTGCCGCTGGTCATCGTGGTCGGCGCGGCATTGAGCGACACCACCTACCTGACCTTCCCGCCGCAGGGACTGTCCCTGCGCTGGTTCGAAAACATCTTCGAGATCAGCGCCTTCCGGCGGACAATCATCACCAGCCTGCAGATCGCGCTTCTCGGAACGCTCATCGCTCTCCTGATCGGCATTCCGGCGGCATACGCGCTCAACCGCTTCCGGATCGAGCTGCCGAAATGGCTCGGGACATTGTTCGTGCTGCCGATCCTTGTGCCCGAGATCGTGTTCGGCTTCGCCCTGCTGAAGTCGTTCACGGTGGGGACCGGGGCGCCGATCTTCCTGTCTCTCCTCATCGGCCACACGCTGATCGTGCTGCCCTACGTGGTGCGGGTGATCAGCGCGAGCCTAGCCTCCTTTGACTTCTCCATCGAGGAGGCGGCGATCAGCCTCGGCAGCGCCCCGGTCAAAACTTTCTTCACCATCGTGCTGCCGAATGTCAGGGCAGGGGTGATCGCCGCGTTCATCCTCGCCTTCATCACCTCCCTCAATGACGTGTCGGTGTCGCTCTTCCTGACCGGTCCGGGGATCAGCACCCTGCCGATCCAGATCCTCGCCCATGTGGAGCAGTTCTTCGACCCGACTGTCGCGTCCGTTTCCGTCCTGTTGATGTTCCTCACCGTGGCCGTCATGGCCGTGGTGGAGCGAACCCTCGGCCTCACCTTTCTTGCGAAGTAGCTTTCCGTGACACAGCCCCTCGATCTCCAAGCCGTCTCCGCCCATTACGGAACGACCAAGGTTCTGGAAGACCTCTCGCTCTCGGTCCAGGCCGGCGAACTCGTGTCTCTTCTCGGAGCCAGCGGCTGCGGCAAGACCACGACCCTGCGCCTGATCGCAGGCTTTCTGACGCCGACCACCGGCTCGATTCAGCTCGGAGGACGCGACCTGACACGGCTGCCGACACACAAGCGTGATATCGGTCTCGTTTTCCAGAACTATGCCTTGTTCCCGCATCTCTCCGTGCTCGACAATGTCGCCTTCGGGTTGAAGCAGCGCGGCATGACTCCGGCCGAGCGCCGCAAGCGTGCCATGGCCATGCTGGAGCGCGTGGGTCTTGCTCCGCTGGCCGACCGTGCTCCAGGCGCTCTGTCAGGCGGCCAGAAGCAGCGCGTCGCCTTGGCGCGAGCTCTTGTCATCGAGCCGCCGCTCCTGATGTTCGATGAGCCGCTTTCGAATCTCGATGCCAAGCTTAGGGTCGATATGCGTGTGGAGATCCGCCAGCTGCAGCGGTCGAACGGCACCACCTCGGTCTATGTGACGCACGACCAGGAGGAGGCCTTCTCGATCTCCGACCGTGTCGCGATCATGAATGCCGGGCGTCTCATGCAGTTCGACCGGCCGGAGGTGCTCTACCGGCGCCCTGCCAACACCTTCGTAGCGCGCTTCGTCGGGTTCGAGAACATCCTCCCGTTCAAAGTCATCGCGCGCGACGGCGACATGGTCACCGCGGAAACAGCCGGAATGACCCTCCGGCTGTCGCAAGCTGTTTATGGCGCAATCCCCGACACCTTCCTCCTGGCCACGCGGCCCGACGGCCTGGTGGTATCCACCGATCCCACCGCCGAGGGGCTTCCGGCCCAATTGGGCCTGCGGACTTACCTCGGCCGCGCCTACCAGTACCAGTGCGAGACGGCGGCCGGTCACCTGATCGCCAACGGCAGCCTCACGACGCCGCTGGAGGCGGGAACGAATGTGAAGCTTGTGCCCATGCCGGAGCAATGCACCATTCTCGCCAGCGAAGGAGGCCGGTAATGGCGTCTATCCTGATCAGGAACGCCTGTCTGCTCCCTATCGATGAGAGTATGAGCGTCATCGAAGGTGGGTGGATCCATATCGAGGGTTCAACAATCCGGGCGGTCGGCTCCGGTGAGCCGCCGCAGACGGAGGGAGCCGAGCTTGTTGACGTTGGCGGCGACGTGATAATGCCTGGCATGGTCAATCCCCATGCGCATCTGGCCATGACGCTGTTCCGCGGTCTCGGCGAAGACGTGGACGATCGGCTGTTCCGCTATGTACTCCCCATGGAGCGCAAATTCGTCACGCCGGAGATGGTGCGCGTGGGCACGCTCCTCGGCGCGCTGGAGTCCATCGAGGCGGGCGTCACCACCATCGCGGACATGTACTATTACGAAACGGAGGTCGGGCGAGCCCTCGATCAGGCAGAGTTGCGCGGTGTGGTCGGCCAGACGCTGGCCACTTTCGATCCGCCGGATCACAAGACCGTTGATGAGGGATTTGCGCTGGTCGAGGAACTCGTGTCGGAGTTCTCGGGGCACGAGCGGATCACTCCCTCCATTGCACCTCATGCGCCCTATTCGACCGATATCGAGGTAATGGCGCGAGTCGCTCAATGGGCCGAAGCGCATCGCGATGTGCCGGTGCAGATCCATCTCGCCGAGATGGACAGCGAAATGGAATGGTGCCGCAAGAACCATGGATTGCGACCGTTGGCGGTGGTGGAGAAAGCAGGGCTCCTCATCCCCGGCCTGATCGCGGCCCATTGCCTGCATATCGACCCGTTCGAGATCGAGCGCATGGCGAAAGCGGATGTGCGCGTCGCCCACAACGCCCGCTCGAACGCAAAGGCCGGGCGCGGGATTGCGCCCATCGAGGCCATGCGGGCTGCCGGCATAAAGGTCGGCATCGCCACCGATGGTCCCATGAGCGGCAACACGCTCGACCTGTTAAGCCAATTCGGGCCAGTTTCGATGTTCCAGAAGATTCTCGGCCACAGCCGCAAGCCGATGCCGGCTGCCCAGGTGATCCGCATGGCGACGTTGGAAGGCGCTCAGGTGCTGGGTCTCGACAGCCGCATCGGCTCGCTCGAACCCGGCAAGCAGGCCGACCTCATCCGCATCGACCTGTCAGCGCCTCGCCTGCAGCCGGTCTACGACATCTATGCCACGCTGGTGTTCTCAGCCATGCCCGTGGACGTGCGGGACGTGATGGTCGGCGGCCGCTGGCTCATGCGGGGCCGCAATGTCGAGAGCCTGGAGCGCAAGAAGATCCTGCGCGATGCAGGCCAGATCGCGACGGCGTTCAAGGCCGAAATGGCCCGGATCGACGCGGCCGGCTGAACTTACCAGACGACCGGGTGCGTTTGCCCGGTCGCCACGTTCACGAAACCCTGCGGCGCCGCCTCGCAGGGCGCGACCAGAACCCAGCGCCATGGCGCGCAGGTCAGCGTCGCGAATTGCAGCCGCTCGGGAAAGCCAGGATACCAGCGCGGCGAGAAGGTCGGCTCGTAAAGCCACTCAATGGTTTCCGCCGCCGCGTAAAGGCGCTGCATGTCGGTATCGAGCTCCTCCGCCGGTCGCTGCGTCATCAGCCCGCCGATCTCGTAGCGTACCTCTGCCAGAACCTTGCCGCCGCTCACCAGAACCCAGCCCCCGCCGATCTCCGCCACGCGATTGGCCACCATCGCCATGGCTTCATCCGACGATCCGACGATCCAGAGATTGTGCTTGTCGTGTGCGACCGTGCAGCCGACGGCAGTGTCGGGCGTCTTCGGTCCGCAGCCGAGCCAGAACATGCGTGAGATTTTCGCCTCGCCCGAGAAGCGATCGACGATAGAAAATTTGGTGACGTTTCGATCGGGGTCGCCCTGGACCTCCCCGTTCTCGACCTGCAACTCCATGGTGATGAACTCGTCGTGCCAGTGGAAAGGCCGCAGCAGGGCCGCCTGCATGGTGGTGCGGCCGGGTTCGGCTGCAATGGCGAAGTCCTTTGGCTTGATGGTGCGCTTGATGTTCACCGTCTTGGAGGCCCAATCGGGCCAGTTGATGGAGGGCAGGGCGCCAAGATATTCCGTTCCCTTGGAGACAGGCTTCCCGTCGGCCCACACCTCGGCGATGGAAAGCTGTTCAACATCGTCGAGCAGCACGATATCGGAGAAACGCCCTGGCGCGATGCTGCCGACCCAAGGCGTTAGGCGCATATGGCGCGCCGGGTTGATCGTCACGCATTGGATGGCGATCTCCGGCGAGAGACCAGACTGAATGGCGAGGCGTACATTGTAATCAGTTGCGTCCATGCGCAACGTGTCCGAGGCGCTACGGTCATCGGTGGCGAAGGCGATCTGAGACCAGTCGGACAGACCCCGCTGGAGCAGTCCCTGGATGATCTCCGGCATGGAGTGCGGCCTGATTTCGATGAAGATGCCGTGGCGCAGCTTGTCCCATACCTCCTCCGCGGTCCAACCTTCGTGATCGGAAGCGAGACCCGCTGCCGCAAAGGCGTTGATAGAGTTGAGATCGCGCAGACCTGCACCATGCCCTTCCACGACGCCGCGCTTCTCGAACGTTGCTTGGATCATGCCCCAAAGCCGCTTGTGCGACGGATTCTCAGGATTCCAGACAGCAGGCCAGTCCATCACCTCGTCGAGGCCCGCGACCATGAGGCTCTGCCTCAGAAACTCCGCTTGCTCATCGTATCCGTAATAACCTCCACCCCATTCATAGGCGGTGGGCGGCACCGCCGAACCGGGAAGGGGGAAGATCTTCATGGGCGAGCCGTGCCGGCGCGCGGTCAACCAGAATTCCAGGTTGTGGGGACCATCGACATTCGAGAATTCATGGCTTGCCTCGCACGTCCAGGTATTGCCACGCGGGAGGACCAGCGCGGCCTCGTATTCCGGCGTGATGTGTGAGCTTTCGATGTGCTTGTGGACCTCGCCGAAACCCGGAACGGCGGCGAGGTTCGAACGATCCTTCCGGGCGAGAGCGGTTCCCGGGAACGTACCCGCGGGTCCGGTCCAGGCAATGCGCCGGCCGCGAATGGCGATCTCCTGATCCTCGAGCCATGTGCGTGTATGAACATCGAGCAGCCGTCCGACGCGCAGGAGCCTGTCCGCCGGCTGTTTGCCGAGCGCGACCAGAACGAGATCCTGGCGGATTGTCACTTCATCCGCGGCATTCACCAGAAGGTCGTTGGGAAGTGAAGCGGAACGGGTCACAGCGCACCTGTAGCTATGGTCAAACGCGGTCCGCTGTCGGATAAGAAGCCATACGGACCTGGAAAGCTTCTACCCCGATCATGAATCTCGCAAAACCCCGCTTGACTGTCATCGACACCGATCCCGGCATTGACGATGCCATCGGGATCCTCCTGGCATTCGCCTCGCCCAATTTCACCATTGCCGGAATCACAACTGTGGCTGGCAACATCGGCATCGAAACCACGACGCGCAACGCAAGCCGCCTTCTCGCGTTCGCAGGCCGGGAAGATATTCCAGTAGTTCGAGGAGCAGCTGCGCCGCTGTCGCGGGTCGGACCTGAGCCGTTGAACCTGCATGGCACAGACGGTATCGGCGGTGTTGCCTTGCCTCATCCCGTGCGTCTCCCTGACGATCGGCAGGCCGTGAAATGGCTGGCGGATTTCCTGATGGAGCAGCCGGCGGGTATTGTCGATGTGCTCGCCCTCGGACCACTGACGAACCTGGCGCGTCTCGTTCTGGAGCAGCCTGAGGCTGCAAGGCGCATTGGCCGGATTATCGCCATGGGCGGAGCAATCCATGAACATGGCAATGTCGGACCGCGTTCCGAGTTCAATCTCTGGGCGGATCCAGAAGCCGCAGCGGTTGTCGTCGCATCCGGTCTGCCGCTCGTGCTCATTCCCCTCGACGTTACACGCCGCGTGCGCGCCACGCGCGAGTTCGTGGAGGCGTTGTCCGCGAGCGGAAAACCCATGCCCGCCAAGGTGGCGAACCTCATCGAATCTTATTTCGAAGGGGAGGCAAACCGGGAGAGCCGTCCGCTCCATGATCCTTGCGTGATGTTATACGCCTTATCACCCCAACTCTTCCGGATCGAGGAGCTTCGCTTGAGCGTCGATACGGGAAACGGTGAGTTGGCTGGAGCGCTTACGATCAGTCCTGAAGGAACTCCCGTGCAGGTTGCCCTCGGCGTCGATGGTCCCGCCGCGCTCGATCTTCTCGCTCGGCACCTCACCACCATCGAGGCAAGTGCCTCAAGAAGAGAGTCGAGCACGTCATGACGAACGATCCACCGAAACCGGCCCAAGAACTGGACGAGGAGACCATTGCCTTCGCTCAGCGTGTCTTCCAGCATGCCAGGGCGGGGCAGGTGCAGGAGCTGGGCGATCTCCTCCAGATGGGATTGCCGCCCAACCTGCGCAACGAGAAGGGCGACTCGCTCCTGATGCTGGCAAGCTATCACGGGCATGCCGAAGCCGTACGGCTTCTGCTGGACCATGGGGCCGATCCGGACCTCTCCAACGATCGCGGCCAGACGCCTCTCGCCGGAGCGGCCTTCAAGGGCGATATGGCATCGGTCGAAAGCCTTCTCGATGGAGGTGCCGACGTGAATGGCCGAGGCGAGGGCGGAAAGACCGCAGTCATGATCGCAGCCATGTTCAACCGGGTCGAAATCGTCGAAACGCTGCTGGCGCGTGGAGCGGATGCTCAGGCGCGTGATGCCGGCGGCCTCACGGCCGAGGCCCTGGCTGGTGCCATGGGTGCGTCGGACACGGCGGAATTGCTCGCGCGCTCGGCCCAGTCGTAGGAAACCTAGGGCTAGCTAAGTTTGTGCGCCGTGAGAAGACCGTAGCGCATCGAGCCGGTCAGATAGGCGATCCAGATGCGCGGGACGCTCAGGGCGAAAATGCGGTTTTTGGCGCGGGCATTCAGCAGGTAGCGCCTGTATTGCGAATGGGTCAGGAGTTTCCTTGCAACCCGCCCCGTGCAGAGCGCCCAGGTACGCCGAACCCTGTCGCTCAGGTCTTCGAACTCATCGACCAGAAAGCCGGCTTTGCTGGCCCATGCGCGATACTCTATCTCGCTGCCCATACCCGGTAAGCGCCCTTCGCGGCAGATCGGCTCCAGCAGATAGCGTTCCTCCCACGGGCGGACGCCGTCGCGTGCCAGCCAGGCATAAACGGCCAATTTCCCTCCGGGGCGAAGGGTGCGGAAGGCCTCGTCGAAGAAAAATTGCTTGTCGGGCATGTGCTCGGAACTCTCGATGGCGATCACATGATCGAAGGTCTCGTCTTTGAACGTGTTCGTAAGCCAGTCCTGTTGCCTGAAGTGCAGGAGTGGCGATGCGGCGCTGCGCATTTGTGTCTGCCGAAGCTGCGCGGATGAGAGCGTGACCCCCGTCACATGGACATCATGATGATGCGCAAGCCACTCCGCCGTCGCGCCATAGCCGCAGCCGACATCGCAGACGCGCTGGCCGGGCTGAAGATCCATGGTTCCTGCAAGATGGGCGATGAGAGCTTCGACCGCCTCGTCCGGGCTCTCCTGGCCGCTTGTCCAGAGGCCATGATGGACATGCTCGCCCCAGATCTCGCGGTAGAACGGGTCCAACTCGTCATAATGCTCCGCGACGGCGGCGGATGTCTGAACCTCCCGCGGCACGATCATGGCAGGGCCAGGGCTCTCTGCATGGAGCCCTCCCGCAGGCGGGTGAAGGTCGCAACCTGCTGCATCAGGGAAGGCCATGTCTGACAGAGATGAAAGACAGCTGTCTGGCTAGGTCCATAGCGCGCAGCCTTGTTGATCAAGAATGCAAGCCGGACCTGACGCTGGACGTCGGATGACATCTGTCGGTGAAAATCCGTGCTGGCACGACCGCCGCGAAGAAATATCGAGGCAGCGAGACACCCACTGTGTAGCGCCATCGACATGCCCTCGCCGGTGAAGGAGGGGATTACGCCTATTTGATCGCCAAGGCGGAAGAGTCCTTGAGGCTCGCTCCGGGCGGGGCGATGCACGAACCCATAGGGGATCTGGAAGATGGAAAGAGGTTTGTCGAAAAGCGCCAGCGCGCCACCTAGCCGGTCGGCCAGGGAAGGGCACTCGTGCATGATCTGGTCGATCATACTTTCCCACCTCTTGCCGACCTGCTCGAAACGCTCCTGGGTGATGACCAGGCACAGATTGGCAATGCCTCCCTCGATCAGCTGGAGCCCGGCATAGCCCAGCTCAAACAGAACGATCTCAACGGCCCCTTCGAGGGCTGAATGCTGCTCCTCCGAGAACCGGTAGTGCATCTTGAACCCGATGAGATCGTTGATGGATCCTGAGGCTGCCCGTTTCATGCCCCTGACATCATGCTTGCCGCTGGCCAGGAAGAGGGTCTCCGCCCGGATGGGGCCAAATGAGCCTGCATCGATCCGAGCGCCTGTTTCATCAAAGGTAAGGGAGCGAACGGTTACTCCACGTGCAACCCGAGCACCAAGCGTCGCGGCTTTTTCCAGCAGCGCCTCATCCAGAACCTTGCGAGAGAGGCCGCGGGCGGTGAACGGCAAATCCGCCACGGCCTGCCTTCCGCGATGATATATACGCAGGCGTGAAATCCGGCTCGCACCTAGCTCGTCAAGGTCGATGCCGAGATGAGCAAGATATGTTTGAGCCTCGACACTGAGGAACTCGCCGCAGACCTTGTGCCGGGGCTCGGGATCGCGTTCAAGGAGCAGCGCCGAGCGTCCTCCTCTCCCCAGGACGCTGGCGGCAGCAGCGCCTGCGAGCCCTCCGCCTACGATCACGATTGCCTCGGCACGGCACCCGCTCATTTCAACCGGCTCACGCAGAGACGGAACGGAACATGCCAGTGGATCTCCGCCGTTCCGGGCGCAAGGCTTGCCGCAAGCAGGATTTTATCCCAATCGTCCTTCCGGAAGCTGCGGGCAATGGACACGGGTCCGTCATGCTGAACGAAGCGGTGCCAACGGGCGACGCGGGCGAGCGTGCCGAAGGCATGGTAGGGAATGGGATGGCGGTGGAGATCGGCGATATACCAGCCGCGTGCCGCCACCTGCTCCATCCAGCGGATGAAGATCGCCAGTTCCTCATCCGACATGTGATGCGTCGTCTGGGAGCTGATTACGAAGTCGATGGGACGTTCCGGCTTGTAGTCGAAGACATTACCGGTCAGATACTCGATGGGAACATCAGGAGGTGTTGCGGCTCGGGCAATCGGTTCGCTCATGGGATTGAGGTCAACTCCGACGAGATCGACGGCACGGCCCTTGCGGCGGCTCCAGGCATGGATCTTGCGCAGGAGATCGCCATAGCCGTAGCCCACATCCAGAACTGTCACACGCTCGCCCGGGGTCAAGCTGCGGGTGGCGCGGTCGATCCAAGTCAGGATCGGCCTGTGGGTCAGGGTCAAAGCATTGACGGTGGAGAGGTCCTTGAGACAGGCCCGGTAGTCTTCAAAGCTGACGGTCTCAGTATCCATCAGCTCCGTTTCATGGCTGCGCTCGGCGAAGCTCCGGCCCATGGCGGCATTACCCTGCGATGTCGAACCGGAAGGTTTCGGCGACCAGTCCGGGTCCGAAGGCCATACCGAAACCTTTCGAATTCGGTGGGGCCTGCTGCATCATGCGGTCGAGCACGAACATCAGCGTGGCGGACGACATGTTGCCGAACTCCCGCAGGACGCCGCGGGACCAGCGCAGAGCCTCTGGCTGAAGCTCAAGCCCCTGCTCGACGGCATCGAGAATCGTACGGCCGCCGGCGTGAACTGCCCACAGGTCGAAGTCATCCTTGTGCTGGCCACGCAGGATGCCGCCATCATCGTTGCGGGTCACCTCATGGCGGAGCGCTTTCGCGATCTGCTGCGGCACCTCACCGGACAGGCTCATCTGAAAGCCGGCATTGCCGATGCGCCAGGTGATGAGATCCCGCGTGTCTGGAATGGTCGCGACGCGAAAATCCTTGAGGGCGATGCCTCGTGGTTCGGCCGAGAGCAGGCTCGCGGCGCAGCCATCGCCGAACAGCAGGGCGCTCAGGATCACCTCGAGGTCAGAGGTCTCCTGAAGATGAAGCGTGCAGAGCTCGAGATTAACGACCAGCACCTTCGCTGAGGGCTCCGACCGGACAATGTGGTGCGCCACCTTCAACGCATTAACCGCCGCCGCGCAGCCCATAAACCCGACCATGGTGCGTTCGATCGAAGGGTCAAGGTCTAGCCGTTCCATCAGCTGCTGATCGAGCCCTGGAGCGGTGAAGCCGGTGCACGAGGCAACGACCAGGTGAGTGAGAGAGGAGAGCTCCTCGCCCAGTTTAAGAGCCTCAACAGCCCTCTCGGCTAAATCGACCGCATGGGTTTCGAAGCGGTCCATGCGGGCTGCCGTCCCGGCAAACTGGCCCGGTTGGAAGAGACCTTCCTGGTCGGCTGAAGCCTCCAGGTTCTCACTCGGCGTAAGGGTGGAATAACGATGCTCGATGCCGGATCGCTGCACCATGCGCCTGAAGAGAAGCTTATCCTTTCGCTCGGGCAGGAGGTTGTCGACAAAGCCGATGAAGGTCTGATGGACGTCATGCTCCGGCACAGCCGTGCCAATCTGGTTGATATACGCGCCAGTCACGAATTCCACCCTGCCTTCATGAGCCTTAGGCTGCGGCCTAAGCCTCGAAGATTGACGCTCAAGCACATAGGGCGCGGGGCAGGCGAGGGAACGCAGGTGCGGCAGAAGTCGCAGCTCTGTGAAGGCGGCGCAGCTTCAGTTCTGGGTGGATACCGACGTCGGGGAGGCAGGCATTGTTTCCGGCAACGGGTCTGCCTGCTGCCGGCTCCGCTTGAGCGTCTGCTCCCGGGCGAAGATGAAAAGGCCGGCTGCGACCACGATGACAATGCCGAGCAGCGCCAGGGCGTCAGGCCATTCGTCGAAGAAGAGGGCGCCGATCGCCAGGGCCCAGAGGATCTGGCTGTACTGGGCCGCCCCCAGACGATCGGCCGGGGCGTAGATGGTCGCCACAATGAACAGAGCCTGCGCAGCGAAGGCTGTTGCCGCGAAGGCGAGGAGCAGGATCCATTGATGGCCTATGGGCCAGGCAAAGCCCGGGATCATAAGCACTCCGGCAAGAACGGTCGTCGCCAGGAACACCGTGCTGATCAGGGTGAATCGTTTCTCCGTCCGGCCGATCATACGACCGGCAATGACCCCTCCGGCCGCGCAGAATGCGGCCGAGAGGGCTGCAAAGTGGCCGGGAAGAAGCTCCTTGAACCCGGGGCGCACGATGACCAGAACCCCGATGAAGGCGGCGCAGACAGCGAGGCCCCGTCGCCAGCGGACATGCTCCTTCAGGATAAAAATGGAGAGAACCGTCACCAGGCTTGGCATGAGGAACAAGAGCGCAAAGGCCTCCGCAAAGGGCAGGCTGCGGAACGCCATGACGCTCAGCGGCGTGGTGGCCGCAATCAGAAAGACCCTGAGCCCCATGAGCCAGGGCCTGTTCCAGCGCACGATATCGAGCACGTGGTCGCCCGGCTTCATGAAGACAGGTGAGAGGACCAGCGGGATCAGATAGCCGAAGAAAGTCACCTCGAACGGGTCGAGGTCATGGCCGATCTCCTTCACGATGGCATCGCCCCAGGCGAAGACCGCAAAGGCTAGGAAGGCGAGAATGATACCTTTGACCATGTTCGGACGATCCCGCAGGAGAGGCGGCTAGAAATGGCAAAGGCGCCAGCCGATCGGGCCAGCGCCACCGAAGGGGGAACAGGATAACAGTCTTACCGTGGCATGACGAGGCGAGGGCGCTTGCGCTCGACCACCACGACCTTCGGCCCCTCATTGCGCTCAGTCATGGAGTAACGGTCTGCCAAGTGCACAGGTCGACGGACCGGGGGCGGAACTGCGGCCTTCAGAACGGCGGGCCTAACCTCGTCCTCAGACATACCCATGAGTTGCGCTGCGATTTCGATCTGGCTCTCGACATCGTCGGTCAGACCCTGGGCGGCCACAATGGCTTCCTCAAGGGCAGGAGGGTCGATACGGGTCACACGCCGGTTCTGGGTTCCCGAAGATTTCTTCTTGGCTAGCATAAGGCTTCTCCTGCGCAGACCATTAACTCACGACATTCAGGTTTGCGTAATGCATGGTTGAGACGGCAGGGCTGCACTCAGCGCAAGCGAGGCTGGAACTCCCTCGATGCTCTTGAAGCCCCTCGATGAAGGCGGATCCATGGCCGATCCTTAAAGGTGGCGAGGAACAAAGCGTTTTCAGGCTTATCTTGCCCGTTAAAGGTGGCATTGAGTTGGCTTGGCGATTTCACTTTCCGTCTGGCACGGACTCGGCCATATCGCTCGGCGAAGACATCCGGCGTCATCCCCGCTGGAACAACACGAAAGGCATTCCCGTGTTCACTGCCAAAATTCTCCTTCTCGGATCCGGCGAACTCGGCAAGGAGTTCGTGATTTCGGCGAAACGATACGGCTGCCATGTCGTCGCCTGCGACAGCTATGCGAACGCACCGGCCATGCAGGTCTCGGATGAAGCCGAGGTGTTCTCCATGCTGGATGCTGATGCCCTGAGGCAGGCCATCGAGAAGCACCGGCCGGATTTCATCGTACCCGAGATCGAGGCAATCCGCACCGAGGTGCTGCAGGAGTTCGAGGATAAGGGTTTCACGGTCGTTCCCTCCGCTCGTGCTGC
Organism: Microvirga lupini; assembly: GCF_014191055.1. GTDB lineage: Bacteria > Pseudomonadota > Alphaproteobacteria > Rhizobiales > Beijerinckiaceae > Microvirga > Microvirga lupini_A. The sequence goes on along the minus strand of NZ_JACHWB010000003.1, from coordinate 40,585 downwards.
CTCGCTGACCATGAATAGGGATCGGATCCGCGAGCTTGCCGCCACCGAGCTAGGGCTGCGCACGTCCAAGTACCGCTACGCCGAGAGCCTGGAAGAGGTGAGGACCGGGGCCGCGCATACGGGCCTCCCCTGCGTCATCAAGCCGGTCATGTCCTCCTCAGGCAAGGGACAGAGCACCGTGCGGACGGCCGCTCAGCTGGAGCAGGCCTGGAAGGACGCCGTGGCCAATATGCGGGGCGACCGCAAGAAGGTGATCGTCGAGGAGTTCGTTGCTTTTGAGTATGAGATCACCCTGCTGACCATCCGCTCCCGTGAGGGCATATCCTTCTGCGAGCCTATCGGGCACCGGCAGGAGCGGGGGGACTATCAGGAATCATGGCAGCCGACGCCGATGACCGAGAAGCTGCTTGCCGACGCCAAGGCGATGGCCACCAAGGTCGTCGATAACCTGGGTGGCTATGGGATCTTCGGGGTGGAGTTCTTCGTCACCCGCGACGAGGTGATCTTCTCGGAGCTTTCGCCCCGTCCCCATGACACGGGTCTCGTCACCCTGCTGTCCCAGAATCTTTCCGAGTTTGATCTCCATGCCCGTGCTGTCCTAGGGCTGCCGATCCCGCCCGTCCGGCTCCATGGGCCGACCGCCTCGGCCGTGATCCTAGCCGACCGTGAAGCCGAGCGGTTTTCGATCCAGGGATTGCGGGAAGCTTTGGAGCTTGCTTCCGAGAATGCGGACGTGGAGGTCCGGCTGTTCGGCAAGCCGACGACCCGCAAGCACCGCCGCATGGGCGTCGCTCTGGCCTCCGGGAATTCAGTGGAGAAGGCTCGCGAGCGGGCGCGTCAGGCTGCGGAGCGGATCGAGATCACGTACGAGAGCTGAGCCTGCGGGTCAGGCGTCGGCGCTCTCCCGATCCAGGACCTCGGTCGTGCGCCGGTAGAGCGCGTTCGCCTCCTCGTGGGAGGGAGCGATGCACAGGACCCCGAGCTTCCCGAACTCCGACAAGGCGCCGATCAGGTGAAAGACGACGCCTTTCTGGGAGGCTCCATCGAAGTGCAGCCTGTTGATCGCAGCTATATCGATAAGGTCGTCGGGAGCGAGGCCACGATAGAGGGGCGATTCCAGATTGTCGGACGCGTAGTAGCAACGAGGCTGGCCGGCCGGCGTGAGGAAGTTGCCGGTGTCCGGGTCGTAGCAGCCGTCCGTGAGGAACTCGAGCATCATGAACGGATGCGTCGTTCCCCCACGCCTCAGGTTGATCTCGATGGCGTAGTGCCGCCATTCATTGCCTTCGAGGACCGAAAGGAAGTCGATGGCAAACCGCCCACAGACGCCCTTCTCGGCAAGCGCCCTTGCCGCCTTCAGGCCATCCCCCTGTATGGCGAGGCGATAGTGCGCGTCGGCCGGGAAGGTGCAGCCGAGGAAGACCTGCCCGCTCTCTCCGCCGAGAACCTGATCATGGGTCGAGACCGGCTCCAGTTGCCCAAGCGGATCGACGCGAAACTGAGCAGAGGGGGAGCGTTTGACCTCACCTTCAATGAACTCCTCCACGATGCCGCCCATGGTGGAAAGCTTTTCCTCGAACAGTTCCCAGGTCATGTCCTTGGCCTCGAAAGCCAAGTGATGAAGACGCTCGCGAAGCCACCCCCGCAGATTGGATCCTTCAGGAGCTCCCTCGTAGGCGAAGACCGCATTGCCCTCGCCTGAGAAGCCCTCATTGAGCTTCACGACAGCCCGCCGGATCGCGGGCCGGCGCTGCTTCAGCCCCATGAGCGCATCCACGATCTGATCCGGCGTGAAGAGATCCTCGAAGCCCTCGGGCATCGCTATTCCAGCCTCGCGGAAGATCTTCCGCGAACCGCTCTTGGAGCCGAGAGACAGCAAATCCGGATCGCAGCCATAGATCGGCAGGTCGAGGCTGAGCGCCAGGTCGCGCTCCAGTTCCGTGACGTTGAAGCAGATCATATAGGCGGAGGACAGATCGGAAATGGCGTCCCTGATCCGCTGCTGCAGGCGCGGGCGCTCGATGATCTTTTCGGTCAGGGAGGTGCGCGATCCATCGTGGCAAGAGAGAAGGGTCAGGCGTTCTCTGGCGTGCTGTGCTGGGATCCCCGGCATCAGGTGCAGGTAATAGTCGATAATGGGCTCTGGGACCGGGTGGCTCGTCACATAGACGATCTGCGTCCGGGGCAGCCGTAGGAGCATCAGGTAGCAGAGCATCCGCTCTTCGTAATGGTGAACGCCCGAAATGTTCGCCAACACCTCCCGATCCATGCTCAGGCTGGGGACTATGACGACCGTCCGAGGTGTGTCCTGATCGGAAAACCCGCGGAACATGGACGTCAGGCGGGCCTTCAGCTGGGCGAATGCTCCCGGCTCTAGGGAAACCGCGGAGGTGCACGCTCCATTTGTCATCGACCCTGCATCCCCTTCGTCACGCTTATGGCCCAAACCCCGGCAGCGGAACGCTTGTGGCCAAGGTTTTGTTGCACTGCGGTCGGGCTATGGGACGGGCGCCAATCGACGGGAGCTGACACGAGGAGTGTCGGATCGGCCACAGGTACGATTGCTTTTGTCGCGCCCATGGCTCTGGGCAGAACAGTACCTAAATACGCATAAGCTTTGCCCGGCATGACACAGGGAGGCTGGCGGCTGTCCAGCGCAAGTTCTTGAAGACGATCAATTTCGAGGCGCTGTTCAGCGCCTCTCCCAATCCCTATGTTCTGGTGGATCTCTCGCTCAATATCGTCGGACTGAACGACGCCTATCTCAAAGTCACCATGCGTGAGCGGGACGATCTGGTCGGGCGCAACATGTTCGATGCCTTTCCGAGCGATCCGGACTCGCCAAGCCATCGCCAACTGCGAAATTCCTTCGATAAAGTGATCCGCGAAAAGGCGGCAGATCATATACCCATCATCGAATACGCCATCCCTCTGCCCAACGGCCAAGGTTTCGAGGAGCGCTTCTGGAGTGCGACCCACACGCCCCTCTTCAATCATGCGGGCGAGATGATCTTCATCCTCCAGCATACGGTGGATGTGACCGAGCTTCATCGTTTGAGGGCTCTTGCGCGAAGCTCGGTTCTGCCCTCCGGTCCCTCCGCCCTGATCGAAACGGACATGTTCCGCCGGGCCCAGGCGGTGCAGGAGGCCAACCAGGTGCTGACGGAGGAGCGGCAGCATCTGCGCGGCCTGTTCGAGCAGGCTCCCGGCTTCATGGCGGCTCTCAGCGGCCCGGACCATGTTTTCACGATGGCGAATGCCGCTTACCTGCGGCTGATCGGCCGTGAGAACATTATCGGCAAGAGTGTTCGGGAGGCCTTGCCCGAGGTCGTCGAGCAGGGATTCCTGGCGCTTCTCGATCGCGTGTATCAGAATGGTCAGCCCTTCGTCGGCCGGAGCATCAGGATTGTTCTGGAGCCTGATGCCAGTGGTGCTTCCGAAGAGCGCTTTCTCGATTTCGTCTACCAACCGATCTTCGATCCGGATGGCAAGGTATCTGGCATCTTCGTCCAGGGCCATGACGTGACCGAGCAGAAGCGGAACGAGGAGGCCCTCCGCGAGAGCGAAGAACGCTTCCGGGTCATCGCCAATTCCATCGACCAGATGATCTGGGCAACCCAGCCGAACGGCTTCCATGACTACTACAATCAGCGCTGGTACGAGTACACCGGCGTACCCGAAGGGACGACCGACGGGGAAGGATGGAACGATATGTTCCATCCGGAGGATCAAGACAGGGCTTGGAGGGTCTGGCGCCGATGCCTGGAAACTGGCGAGCCCTATCACATCGAATACCGACTTCGGCACCGGTCAGGCGAGTATCGCTGGGTTCTGGGCCGGGCGCAGCCGCTTCGTGACAGCTCAGGACGCATTGTGCGGTGGTACGGCAGCTGCACGGACATCCACGACCTCAAGCACGCCCAGGAGGAGACGCGCCGTCTTGCGGCCATGCTAGCCGAGCGGGTGGCTGAACTGGATGAAGCGAACGAAGAAATCCAGCGCTTCGCCTACATCGTCAGCCACGATCTCAGAGCGCCCCTCGTCAATGTCATGGGGTTTACGAGCGAGCTTGAAGCCGCCCAGACGGAAGTGGAGCGGTTCTACCAACACGTTCTTGGGCGGGATCCTCAGTTGGTCACACCAGCTGCCCGCATGGCCGTCGAGACGGATCTACCGGAGGCCATCGGGTTCATCCGCTCCTCGACTGTCAAGATGGACAAGCTGATCAACGCCATCCTGAAGCTCTCCCGCGAGGGCAGGCGCGTGCTGATGCCTGAGCCGCTCAGCATCGGACAGCTGCTTGAGGCCCAGTGCCAAAGCGTCGCACATCAACTTCAGGAGCGTGGGGCGGAACTGATTGTCGAAACTGTCCCAGACCTCACCAGCGATCGGCTCGCGATCGAGCAGGTCTTCGGGAATTTGGTCGATAATGCGGTCAAATATCTGGATCCCAGCCGCCCTGGGCGGATTGTGGTGCGGGGCAGAGACCTTGGAGCGAATGTCCAGCTCGAAATCCAGGATAATGGTCGGGGGATCGACCCCAAGGACTTCGAACGGATCTTCGACCTGTTCCGCCGATCCGGCGTGCAGGATCAGCAGGGGGAGGGCATTGGGCTTGCACATGTCCGTGCGCTTGTGCGAAGGCTAGGCGGGACAATAACTGTGTCGTCGCGGCTGGGGGAAGGCTCGACCTTCACGGTCGTTCTGCCGAAATATATCAGCCTGAACTCGGAAGCCGCCTAAATGCCCCAGCAACAAACGGTCACCATCATCATGATCGAGGATGATGAGGGCCATGCCCGCCTGATCGAGAAGAACATTCGCCGCGCGGGCGTCTGTAACGAGATCCGGACCTTCGCAAGCGGGACGAGTGCCCTGGAGCACCTTTTCAGCGAAGACGTGCGCAATGCGGGACCGTTCCTGGTTCTGCTGGACTTGAACCTGCCAGACATGAACGGGGTGGATATTCTCGCCAAGCTGAAAAGCGACGAGAAGTTGAAGCGTGCACCGGTGGTCGTGCTCACAACCACCGATGACCAGCGCGAAATCCAGCGCTGCTACGACCTCGGCGCCAATGTCTATATCACGAAGCCTGTTGAATACGAATCGTTCTCCCAGGCCATCCGTCAGCTGGGATTGTTCCTGTCCGTCATCCAGGTTCCCGAGACGCTATGATCGAAGGGGAGATAAACAGCCCGCCGATCCGGCTCCTGTACATCGATGACGACCATGGCCTTGGCCGCCTCGTCGAGCGTACCCTTTCACGTCACGGCTTTCATGTCAGGCACGCGTTGAGCGGCGACGAGGGTCTGAACGAGCTTGCGGCCGAGCGCTTCGACGTGATTGCCTTGGATCACTTCATGCCAGGTAAGGAGGGGCTGGAAGTCCTCTCTGAGATCCACAAGCTCCCTGACCCTCCACCTGTCGTCTATGTGACTGGTGCCGATGAAGGCAGGATCGCCGTTGCCGCTCTCAAGGCCGGTGCCGCGGACTATGTGATCAAGGATGTTGGCGGTGTATTCCTTGATCTCCTCCGAACGGCTGCCGAGCAGGCACTTGCCGCCGCCCGTCTCCGACGCGAGAAAGAGGCGGCTGAACGGGAAATGCGCGAGGCCCGGGAACGCGCGGAGATGCTCCTCCGCGAAGTCAATCACCGGGTTGCCAACAGCCTGCAGCTTGTTGCCTCCCTTGTGGCCATGCAGCAGAGGGCGTTGGGAAGCGATACGGTCGCCAGGGATACCCTGGCCGAAACCCAGAGCCGCATCACGGCCATCTCGCAGATTCACCGTCGTCTCTATACCTCGAACGACATTCGCTTCGTGGAGATGGACACTTACCTGCAAGGGCTGATCGAGGAGCTGGAAGGGGCCATGAGGGCTGCCGGTCGCGTCCATACGATCACCGTTTTGGCGGAACCGGTTTCGATACCCACTGACAAGGCGGTCTCTGTCGGGGTTATTGTGACGGAGCTTGTCACCAATGCCTTCAAGTACGCTTATCCGGAGGGCACATCCGGTGACATCCGCGTTGCCCTGTCGTCTGCCGGCGAGCAGGCCGTTCTTGTCGTTGAGGATGACGGCATCGGCTGGAAGGGCGACGGAGAAGTGCAAGGCAGTGGACTTGGCACGAAGATTGTGAAGGCTATGGCGTCCAACTTGCACTCCGCCATTCAGTTTGACCAGCAGCACCCGGGAACCCGCGCGGTGCTGCCCTTTACAATCTAGCAAACATTTCTTTCGTCTGAGCTTTCCTACGTCAAGAGGCGCCCCGTGGCGCCTCTTGGGGAACAGCTTCAATGAATCTGTCGGTGCTTCAGATCAAGTAGATGTGGCTGTATTTCAGATTGATGCCAGCATCGATCTTGGCGAACTCGATGGCCTTGACCTTTGTGCCCGAGCCGTCCGCATCATAGGAGAGGACGCCGGTCTGCTTGTTGTAGATCAGATAGTCGTTCTTGTCCTTGGCCTGCGTCCCGACCGTGAAGAAATTCTTGTTCAGCTGAGATGGCTTATCCAGCGATCCCTTGCCAAGCTTCTTGAACACGGCATTGTCGAGGTAGAACTTGTCGTCTTTCACCTTGAAGTCGGTGATCGTATCGAAGTTTACCTTCCTGTCGGTCGTAGACGTTCCCAGCTTCTGGTCGAAGACGAACTTGTCCCTGCCGGTGCCTCCGGACAACGTGTCGTTACCATAGCCACCGAAGACCATGTCGTCGCCCTCGGCGGCCGTGATCGCGTTCTTGCCGGCGTTGCCGATCATCACGTTGTTCAATTTGTTGCCGGTGAGGCTGAGGGCAGCTTTGCCAGCAGCGGTGATGTTGAGGGCGTCGCTCGCGAGCGTCATGCTGGAAGAAGTGACGAGTGTCTTCTCTTCATGCAGCCAAGCGAGATCACTGGCGAATGCGGATGGCAGAACGAAATCTTCAGGCATCTCGTCGCCGAAGATGTAGTCCACGCCGCCTGTGCCATAGAGCCTGTCGGACCCAGCTCCGCCGACGATCAGGTCGTCGCCACCATTGCCGTAGCCGATATCGTCGCCATTCCCGCCGATCATCACATCACGGCTGTTGCCGCCATAGAGTTGGTCGTTGCCCTCTTTGCCGTTCAGGCCGTTGACACCCTCGTTTCCGTAAAGATTGTCGTCACCGCCTGCGCCAATCAGCTTGTCGCGGTCGTTGCCGCCATAGCCGTTCTGACCCTTGCCGAGATCCCGCCATTCGTAGTTGCGAGGAGCAACCTGCCGATCATCGTTGACTTCGATATCAACCGGCTTGCGGCCCGCCATTGCGACCAGATCCGCGAACTTGACGACAGCGCCGTCACCGAGTTTGAGGGCCGTGGCAGTGCTGCTGTCTAGCCCCGAGTAGTCGTTGAAGACGATTGCGCCGCCGTCGCTGAAGACCAGAGCGAGCTTGTTGTGCTTCGGCGTATCGATCCAGTTCGCAACCTTGCCGACCCATGTCGCCTTAATGTCCTTGAGCGCATAGCCTGAAAGCTCGATGACATCGTCGCCGGGCCTAAAGTCCCAGATCATGTCGACGCCGTCACCCTTGGCGTACCGATAGGTATCCTGACCGTCATTGCCGTAGAGGTTGTCGCCGATGAGAACCTTGTTCAGCTTTCCATTGCCCGGGTTGCGGGCAATCTCGCCACGATCCGTGCCGCCGTAGATCGTGTCGTTGCCGCCTTCACCCTGCATCTCGTCGTTGCCGCTGCCGCCATGGATGAAGTCGTCATGGTCGCCGGCTTCGATGAGATCGTCATTTCCGATCTCCTGTGGAGGAGTAACGACGGGAGGTTGGCTTTCAACCTTGGACAGCCCGGCATCGACGGCCGTGACATGCCTCGTGGTTTCATCGATCGTGTAGGAACCTGTGCGGCCGGTACTCGCATCGGCGTCGCTGTCTCGGGTGTCGTCAGTGCCGGCATCCGACAGGGTGAAACGGTAGGCTCCCTCCGGACCCTTGCCGAACTGAACGTCGTAGGTGCCGAAAGATAGATTACTGAACCGATACTCGCCCTTGTCGTCCGTGGTTACGGTCGACAGAATCGTGCCGTTAGCATCAATGAGCCTGACCTCAATGCCGGGCAGGCCGGTTTCCTGGCCATCATCCTGAATGCCATCCTGGTCGAGATCGAGCCAGACCTGCCCTGAAAGAGAGCCGGTTGGCGCAATCATTGGAGCTGCGGGCGCCAAACCCCATAGCTTGAGGCTGTCATTGCGCTTGGTCCCGTCCGCTCCGACGCTCGTGAGACGCGCGCCAAAGCCCTGTAGCGCCAAGTGCTCAAGGGTCAGGGTGTCAGTGGCATGATCCAGAATAAGGGAGACTGTCTTGATATCATCGCGCCCGATACCCGACGTTCCAATTCCAATTCCCACATCATAGGGGGTGAGGGGGCGGCCGTTCATGTTGTCGCTGTTGCCGTCACCTGGCACGGCGTCGACGCCATCGGCGTCAAATATGCGCCCATTGATCAGCGAGTCGGAACCGGGCGCCCCAGTGACCGAGAGATCCTTCAGCCAGTTCTCGTCCTTGAGATTGTTCTCGATGCCTGCAAGATGAAAGAAAATACCGCGCAGATCGGCAGTATCCTTATCCCCATCGCCGTCGTTATCGACGATGGTCGCAGTCAACCGCAGGGTGCCGTCCGACAATTGTTCAATGAGAAACTGAACCGCGGGAGTTCCGATTTCATAGACGGAACCGGTGTTACCGATCCGCTCATCCTTGTTGATGATGAACTCGATCGCCCGAACCACGCCAGACATGCAGCTTGCCCCTAGACGAGAGTGAGCCGACGCAGTGAGGTCAGAGCGAGCCACTCCTATTTTGGGACCTATCAACGCCTTCTATGACGTAAAGTCAATTGCTGCTTAGGTTTCTGAGTGGGAATTTATAGGAGACCGGGATCGGAGCATAAGCTTATTTCAAGAATATAGATGCCAATCTTTCCCGGTTGTGTTGCAAGTTTGTTGCGGAAAGTAGAGGTTTATCGGTGTGGATGTCTCCTTGAGGAAGAGGCATTCAATCTTGCCCTGATCTCCCCGATCAAGGTGTTCAACTCCCTCTGCAGGCGGTTTAAGCGTGACAGGAGTTCGTTGTCCGGCATTTGGGAGGCAGAGGCGGTTTCTTCCCCGTTGAGAGGCTGCTGCGTCATGCTGCGCAACTCCTCCAGGGTCGTAGGGCCGATATTAGGCACGGTCAGCCACTGGGAATCGGAGATGCTGGCTACTTCACGGATCGTAGGGCAGCGGCCCTGGAATTCGGCCAGAATGGCTCCCCGGACGCGCCCGGAGCACTTTTCGATCGGAAATGGATCATCCAAACCCATCTCACACCCTCGCACGCTCACCAGAGAGATACTGTCCATCAAGAATGCGACCCTCAAGACTTGGCCGTGTCGATAATCATGCGTACCGGCTAATTGTGGAAAAGAGCAGACGTCATTTCGGGGATTGTGGAATGCGTTGGGAGTAGCCAAATTGTTCCGCATCTACATTCGGTTGTCCCTGGGAGGGTAGCCAGGGTCAAATCTTTGAACCGATTAGATAAATGGGATTAGAGTTCACTCTCGGCCAAAATCCCTGCCAATTCGTCTCTTCCACGGCAATTTCTTGGCTTTCCTACGGTGGGAAAACCATTATTAGCCGGCAACCTTATTGCCGTCCTGGCTCTTGGCGGATAAGCAGATCGATTGTGCCATCCTTTCCGGCTTTTGAGGGCTGAATGTCTGCAACGTCCGTCTTGATCCACCTGTTCGGTGAGATTGCTCTGCTTCTCTGGGGCATCACCATGGTCAACAGCGGGGTGCAGCGCGCTTTCGGCAGTGATCTGCGCTGGATTCTCGGGATGGCGCTGAGAACCCGCCTTCAGGCTTTTCTGGCAGGCGTTGGCGTCACGACCGTTCTTCAGAGCAGTACCGCCACAGCGCTGATGGTGTCGTCCTTCACAGCCGGAGGAGCGGTGGACATTGTTCCGGCGCTTGCTGTGATGCTGGGTGCCAATGTGGGCACGACACTGATCGTGCAGGTACTTTCCTTTGACGTATCCCTGATCTTTCCGGTGCTTATCTTCGGAGGCTTCATGGCCTTCCGGCGTGGAAAGACCAGCCGGACGAAGGACCTCGGGCGCGTCGCCATTGGTCTCGGACTGATGCTGCTGTCGCTCCACCTGCTGAGCGAGACGATCCACCTGATCGAGAATTCAGCCGTCCTGAAGGAGCTTCTCGCTTCCATTGCGTCCGATCCATTGATCCTGGTGCTTTTGTCGGCGATCTTTGCCTGGATTGCCCATTCCAGTGTGGCTGCCATGCTGCTGATCATGTCCCTGGCGGCAGCTGGCGTGATTGGACCATCTGCTGCCCTTGTCATGGTTCTCGGCGCCAATCTCGGCAGCGCATTCAACCCATTCCTCGAAGCTATGGGGGGCGACCCCGCCAAGATCCGAGTACCGGTCGGCAACTTGGCCACCCGGGTCATCGGCTGTGCCGTGGCGCTGCCTCTGATCGATCCAATTCTGACGGCGATGGCGCTCATCGACCCGAATCCGTCGCGCCTCGCGGCGAACTTCCACACGATCTTCAATGTAGCGCTGGCGGTCCTCTTCATCCTGCCGCTGCCCTGGATCGCAAAGCTGCTCGTCAGGCTGTTCCCGGAAAAGCTACAAGCCTCTGATCCGGGAGTGCCTCAATATCTGGACAAGGATGCACTGGACACGCCTTCGGTCGCGTTGTCCAACGCAGCCCGCGAGGTTCTGCGGATGGTCGACACGGTCGAAGCGATGCTGCGCAGCTCGCAGGATCTCTTCCGGGAGGACGATATCAGCCGTGTCGATCAGGTCAGCCGCACGGACGACGTACTGGACCGGCTGTTCAGCGCCATCCGGCGCTATCTGAGCTCCATCAACCATGAGGCCTTGAGCGAAGCGGAGGCAAAGCGCCTCTCGGATATCCTCGCCTTCGCCATCAACCTGGAGCATATCGGCGACATCATCGACAAGAACCTGATGGAATTGGCCGCCAAGCGCATCAAGAACCACATGCGACTGCCGAAGGACAGTCTGGAGGACATCACCAGCATGCATGCCAAGCTGCTGGAGCACCTTCAGCTGGCGGCCTCCGTTCTCATGTTCCAGGATATCGGCTCGGCTCGTCGGCTCGTCTCCGAGAAGGAGCGGTTCCGGGATCTTGAGCGTGCGGTGGCTCAGAAGCACCTCGACCAGCTCCGGTCCGGCAGGACAGCAGGGGATACCAGCGCGATCCAGCTCGATATCGTGCGAGATCTCAAGCGTATCGAGGCTCACATCGCCTCCACAGGGCATTCCCTTCTGGAACAGAGCGGAGAGCTCAAGCCGAGCCGCCTGACATCCTGACGGCTTATTGCTTCTGATCCTTCAGGGTTCGCCAATCCATGTAGCGGACAGGATCAGGCAGACCGATGTCGCGCCGCTCATAATCGGACAGGTGGCTCAGATCGGAGATGACCGTATTTGTCCTGAGATAATGCGGGCGGAGCCAGAGTTTCAGGCGCAGCCAAGCGCTCTCGATACCGCGCAGGCGGCGAGTCTCTTCGTACCTCATGATAGCCTACCGATTGTTTCGTCAGAGGGCCTCAGCGCCCTCGATCAAGCATCCATAAGGTGCTCCTGTCGCAGGAGCTTGACAAAGCAAATGCCAATGGGCTGGCATAAGGCAGCCTTATGGATGATCCATGCCCAAGATGCCGTCTAAACTACCTCCCATGAGTGCCGTCAGAGTCTTTGAGGCGGCGGCGCGGCACCAGAGCTTCACCCGTGCTGCGGTGGAACTGGGCATGACCCAGGCTGCCGTGAGCTACCAGATCAAGATCCTCGAGGACCGGATCGGCGCCCCTTTGTTCACCCGCTTGCCGCGGCAGGTCACCCTGACGGCCAAGGGGAAGCAACTCGCTCCTGCCGTAACAGAGGCCTTTGAAGCCTTGCGCACGGCCTTTGCCGGCATTGAAGCCACGGCTCAGACCGTTCTCTCGATCTCGACACTCACCACCTTCGCGGCCAATTGGCTCGTTCCTCGGCTGGGCCGCTTTCAGCAGCTTCATCCGAACATTGCGGTTCAGATCAATATCTCAGGGCAGGTGGTTGATTTCGGTCAGAGCGACTTCGACCTGGGGATCCGGAGCGGGAACGGGAACTGGCCAGGACTGGAGGCGCATCTCCTGTTTCCGAACCTGTTCACGCCGGTCTGTAGCCCTGAGCTGATCCAGGGTGTCACACTCAAAGAGCCATCCGATGTCCTGAGGTTCCCGATCATCTCACCCGGTGATCCGTGGTGGCAGGATTGGTTTGCCGCGGCAGGGGTGCGCGACTTCGATCCCTCGCAACGCCCCGACAACAACCTTGGGGCTCAGCAATTCGAGGGCATGGCCGCCATGGCAGGGCAGGGTTTTGCCCTGATCAACCCCTATTTCTTTCGAGTGGATCTCGCGGCCGGTCGCCTCGTTCAGCCCTTCGACCTGCTCGCCACTTCTGAACGCGGGTACTGGCTCGTCTACCCGAAAGCCCGGCGTCGCTCCCACAAAATCGAGGCCTTCCGCGACTGGGTCTTGAGCGAGGTCGCTGGAGATGCGGAAAGGACGGCTGGTCTCACGTCAATGGAAACAGGAGCCTGAGAGGCACCGGCTCCCGTTCACTCGGCTGCCTGTGCCTCTGCTGATTTGGGCTTCAGTTGCACCAGCATATCGATGAGTGCACGGTCGTGGAGAACGACCATGCGCTCCTTGTTGTGGAGCCAGCTCACCGCATCGTCGATGGTTTCGGCATCGACGAGCTTCGCCTCCGCTAGAGCGCGTTCCGTTTCGATGATCCCGCGCTTCCGAGGCAGCGCAGATGGAAGCATCTCGATATGGCGCTCCCGCAAAGCCGGATCCTCATAGATGGCCTTGAGGCTGTCGGCGTCGTCAAAACCGAAGGACACGTTGCGGGCCTGGAGCTCGTTGGCGCGGGTTGCGATGGCCGGAGGCTGATGCTCCTCAGGGGTCATGAGGAGCCCGAGCCGTTTAAGGGCAAGACCTGCTCCCAACTGGCCGCTGAGCCAGGAGAGAGGGATCGCCAGCAGCAAACCGATGATCGTCGGGGACATCCAGAGGAAGAGGGACGTGGCGATCATGAACGCGGAGAGACCGGCGAGCGCTCCAAGCACCGTGTGGGCCCGATGGCGGCGGACGATGTCCTTGAACGGAATGGAGCCGTCGTCGCGACGCTGCGGCTGCCAGCCCGTGTCCCGCCCGAGCAGGATCTGGAATACCGAACCCGACTGGATGAGCATCAGGATCGGGGCCAGGAGGGCCGACAGGATAATTTCCAGCGTCGAGGAGATGATCAGCCGAATGCCGCCGCCGGATGCGCGCCGGTCGCTGCCGCGGATGAGCATCAGGATCAGGCCGAAGAGCTTCGGCGCGAGCAGGATCCCCATGGTCACCGCGAACAGTGTGAGGGCTCGCTCGGGGTCGAACCGGGGCCAGATCGGGTACAGGCGGAAATCACGGGCGAAATATTCCGGCCGGATATAGGTGGTCTGCAGGACCAGCGCGATACCGACGATCAGTTGGAACAGCCAGAAAGGCGAGGCCAGATAAGACATAATGCCGGTGGCGAAGTGCTGGCGCGTGGGCAGCTTCAGGCCTTTGGCTCCGATGACTCGCATGTGCTGCAGATTGCCCTGGCACCAGCGCCGGTCGCGGGCTGACAGGTCGATGAGAGAGGGCGGGCTTTCCTCATAGGATCCTTGGAGGTCCGCGAGCATGTAGACGGACCAGCCGGCACGGCGCAGGAGAGCCGCCTCAACAAAGTCATGGCTGAGGATGTGGCCGCCGAAGGGTGGTTTACCTTTGAGGTCCGGCAATCCGCCATGGGCGGCGAAAGCCTTGGTGCGGATGATTGCGTTGTGACCCCAGTAATTGCCGTCGCGTCCCATCCAGACTGCAAGGCCCATGGCGATAACCGGCCCGGTCACCCGGGCGGCATATTGCTGAAGCCGCGCGAAAAGGGTGTTCCGGTTGATGATCAGCGGCAGCGACTGAATGATGCCGGCATCCGGATCGGCCTCCATGGCAGCCGCCAGACGCACGATGCACTCGCCGGTCATGAGACTGTCGGCGTCGAGCACCAGCATGTGCTCGTAATGCCCCCCCCAGCGGGAGACGAAATCGGCGATGTTGCCGGCCTTGCGGTGATGGTTTTTCTGGCGATGACGATAATAGAACCGCGCGCCGGGTCCGAGACGCTCCCTCAGGGCGAGGAACGCGCGTTCCTCGGCAACCCAGGCATCCGGGTGGGTGGTGTCGGAAAGAATGAAATAATCGAAACTGCCCCCGAGACCGGTCGCCTGAACGGATTCATAGATCGCTTCCAGGGCCGCGAAGGTGCGGTCGGTCTGCTCGTTATAGACCGGCATGACGATCGCGGTCTTATGCTGGAGCGTCGAGGGCAGGGGGCCGCGATGTCCCGGGCGGCGGAGCAGGGCGAGAAAGCCCAGGAGCGCGCTGGTGAACGCAACGGCGATCCACGAAAAGTTGACGGTGAACAGGCCGACGAGCACCCACTGGAGCGCTGTGGTACGGCTAACCGACACGACCTGATACATCTCCCACGTGCCATAGGCCGTGAGGAGGAGGCCACCGCCGAACACGAAAAGGCGCGCGAGCCACGTTCCCAGCTTCGGATGCTGCAGAACAGGCCTGCGCTCCTCCGAAGACGACCACCGCCGGAGCGACTGGGTCGGCATGTCGACGTGTTTTTCAGGAGGCATAGCGGCTGCAGGCCGCTCGAGAGCAGCAACGTTCGGGTTTGAGTCGTGACTTACGGTGTCCAACGATACAGCCATGTCTCGCTAATCGGTTTCCCGCCTGCCTCAAGGATCAGGCGCATCTCACACGCGTTTTCGTTGCCCGGGTCAAGCTCGAATGCGACACGTACCGTCTTTCTCTCAGGATATGGCAAAAGTTTGAGGTTCTGGAACGTTCCAGGGCCAACGGTTAAGACGGATTTTAGGTCCGCCGGTAAAGTGTCGCCGAATGCGTCACCTGCGAAATCGACCGTGAAGCGCCGCCGCCGCCCCCCGCTTCCCCGGCCCGAGCGGGTCTGCGTCACCGTAGCGAGCGGCGGACGTTCGGGCGAGTTCCAGCCCCAGTATTGCCGGTAGGCAAGCGCCACCTCGGATCCTGCTGCCATAGGGGCTTTCGGACGCCAATAGGTGAGAATGTTGTCGTTGATCTCCGCATCGGTCGGGATCTCGAGGAGTTGCACACTGCCCTGAGCCCAATCCCCGAGGGGCTCGATCCAGACACTCGGCCGCCGCTCAAAACGCTGGTCATCATCCTGGAAAGCCTCGAAGGATCGCTCCCGCTGAAGCAGACCGAAGCCGCGAGGAGAGTTGTCCACGAAGGCAGATATCTGGAGCGTCTCGGGGTTGTGAAGCGGGCGCCAGAGCCATTCCCCGGAGCCGTTTAACATCTGAAGGCCTGAAGATTCATACACAGCGGGCCGGATATCGTCAGAATTGAGCAAGTCGTTCGGTCCGTAGAGGTAGGTCGATGCAAGCCCGCCCAGGCCCACGTGCTCCAGATTGACGCGCGGGAACAGGGTCGTCTCGACGTCAACGATGGTCATGTCGCCGGGGCGGAAGGTCATGCGGACCGCACCGGTGGTCGATTCCGAATCGAGGACCCCGTGAACTGTGATGCTGTTGCTGCCCACAGCCGGGCGCTCCAGCCAGAAAGCCCGGAAGGCCGGGAATTCTTCGCCACGAGCTTCCGCCGGACGTAGCGTCAGCGCCCGCGCGATTGCGCCGAAGCTCTGCCCTCGGGCGAGGGCGCGGAAGAAAGTGCCACCTTGCACCACGGCGAAATCGAATGGCTTGCCGTTGCCGACCTGGGCGATCAACTTGAAACCGGAATAGCGGATATCCGTGAGATTGTTGGGCAGGTTGATCCGGCCGAAATCGAACTGGGACGGATTGTAGCCGATCCGGCGAACCGCCCCATCCTCGACGATGAAGAGATCAACCGCGTCCCGGAACACGAACCCACGATGCAACGGCTCGACGGCGATCCCACGGGCCTCCGAACCCCAGGTTGGCGGCTGCGTGTAGCGGATCGCGGCATACTGCTCCGGATTCAGGTTGGCGAAGACGTCCGGCAGGTCGTTCGGAGGAGCGGCGAACGGCTTCTTGGCGAGCTGACGTGCGATATCAACAACCACCGCAGGATCGAACCGCTGATTCTCTCCCATCCTGGTGGAAATCGTCTCCTGGGGAGTCTGCGCCTTGAGGGTCGGCGCGTATGCAAGCCCGGCGACCGAGGCGCCGAGGTAAGCCAGCATGTCGCGCCGGCGAGGATAAAAGGGGGATGGACCCCTTGGCGGAACCGGCACAGTAATACTCTTGCGTGTACGAAGGCTCTTCAGCCAGACAAGTGGAATGCTTTATACATATCGTCAATCGTGAGCACGAAGTAAACGCAGCCGTTGGGCAAACTGCCTGATTGCTCATGAAACGATTGCCGATTTACCCCTTCTGATTTAGCTGCACGGCAGTGCCTCACCGGATTGAAACTGTATGACCTCGTCACCCACCTCCCAACCCTCGTCTCGGAACTGCCTGGCTATCGTGCTCGCAGCAGGCGAGGGCACCCGGATGAAGTCCGCGAAGCCCAAGGTTCTGCATCAGGTCGCCAACCGCTCCATGCTGGGGCACGTTCTGGCGACCCTTGCCCAGGCGGGTGCCACAAGGATCGCTGTCGTCATCGGACCTGACCGGGAGGATGTGGCCAAGGAGGTTCAGAAGATCTCAGGGGAAGCCAGGATCTTCGTTCAGACGGACCGGCTCGGGACTGCCCATGCGGTCTTGAGTGCCCGTGAGTCGCTGGCGCAGCCCGTCGACGATGTGATCATCGCCTTCGGCGATACGCCGCTTATCCTGCCCGAGACCTTCACCAAGCTTAGGGCACCTCTCGCAGAGGGTGCGGGTGTGGTCGCCATGGGCTTCGAGGCGAAGGATCCGACCGGCTATGGTCGCTTCATCACATCCGGCAACCAGCTCATGGCCATCCGCGAGCACAGGGATGCCACCGAAGCCGAACGAGCCATTGCCCTGTGCAATGGCGGGCTCATGGCGATCCGAGGCGATCTGGCACTCCCCCTTCTCGACCGGGTGGAGAACAAAAACGCGAAGGGCGAGTACTATCTTACCGACATCGTCGAAATTGCCCGAAGCCTCGGCCATAGGACGGCCATCGCGGTCGTGCCGGAGGAGGAGGTGCATGGGGTCAACGATCGGGCTCAGCTCGCGGCCGCCGAGCGCATGATCCAAGATCGCCTGCGCGGCGCTGCTATGGCGGCCGGTGTCACGTTGGTCGCTCCGGAGACGGTCTTTTTCAGCCACGATACTCGGCTGGAGCAGGATGTCGTGGTCGCGCCGCACGTGGTCTTCGGTCCGGGCGTCGTGGTGGAGCATGGAGCCGTCATCCACAGCTTCAGCCATCTGGAAGGAGCGCGGATCGCTTCCGGCGCAGGCGTCGGCCCCTTTGCTCGCCTGCGTCCCGGCGCGGTGATCGGCCCCAAGGCCAAGGTCGGCAACTTCGTCGAGATCAAGAACGCTGACCTCGGAGCAGGCGCCAAGGTCAGCCACCTGACTTATCTCGGTGATGCGAGCGTGGGCGCTGAGGCGAATATCGGGGCAGGCACCATCACCTGCAATTACGATGGCTTCGGCAAGTACCGGACCGAGATCGGCGAGGGGGCTTTCATCGGCTCCAACTCGTCTCTCGTCGCTCCTGTTACCATTGGAAAAGGAGCCTTCGTGGGTTCCGGCTCCGTCATTACAGACAGCATTCCGGACGATTCCCTCGGTCTTGGCCGCGGGCGTCAGACGACCAAGGAAGGCTGGGCCATCTCGTTTAGGGAAAAAGCCCAGGCGGCGAAACGGAAATAAGTGCGTCTGTCACAATAAGTTACGCAAGTTGATTCTGCCCTTGAAGCCTCACTTTGTAAGAGAGTTCTCAAGCGTAGCGTTGGTCGCGTTTTCAAAAGGAAGCTCTTCATCATGTGCGGAATTGTTGGAATCATTGGGAAAACGCCCGTGGCGCCACAGATCGTGGAGGCGCTCAAGCGGCTGGAATACCGGGGTTACGATTCCGCCGGCGTGGCAACCTTGGAGGAGGGGCGGCTGGACCGCCGGCGCGCCGAGGGCAAGCTGCGCAACCTTGAGACCAAGCTCTCCCAGGCGCCGCTCACAGGCGTCATCGGAATCGGCCATACCCGTTGGGCGACCCACGGCAAACCCAATGAGACCAACGCCCACCCGCATGCCACCGACAAGCTGGCGGTGGTCCATAACGGCATCATCGAGAATTTCCGCGAGCTGAAGACCGGGCTCGAGGCCAAGGGTATTCGTTTCGAGACGGAGACCGACACCGAGGTGGTGGCCCAACTTGTCACCTATGAAATCCGCCAGGGACGCGGGCCCATTGAAGCCGTAGCCGTGACCCTGCCGCGCCTGCGTGGGGCTTTCGCGCTCGGGTTCCTCTTTTCGGGCGAGGAGGATCTTCTGATCGGGGCGCGCCATGGCGCACCTCTCGCCATCGGTTACGGTCAGGGCGAGATGTACCTCGGTTCCGATGCGTTGGCGCTGGCCCCGTTCACGGATGAAGTCGCCTATCTCGATGATGGCGACTGGGCGATCCTGAGCCACAAGGGCGCCGACATCCGTGACGAGAGCGGAAAGTCAGTCCAGCGGGTCCGCCACAAGATCCCGGCTGGGTCCTTCATGGCCGACAAGGGCAACTATCGCCACTTCATGGCCAAGGAAATCCACGAGCAGGCGGAAGTGGTGGGGCGCACGCTCGCGCACTACGTCAATTTCTCGGGCGAACGCGTTGAGCTGCCGTTCGAACTGCCCTTCGACTTCAAGGATCTGAACCGGATCTCGATCTCCGCCTGCGGCACGGCCTACTTGGCGGGCCTGATCTCGAAATACTGGTTCGAGCGCTTGGCGCGCATCCCCGTCGAGATCGATGTGGCGTCCGAATTCCGCTATCGGGAGGCTCCTCTCGAGCCTGGCGGCTTGGCTCTCTTCGTCTCGCAATCGGGGGAGACGGCCGACACCCTGGCGTCCCTTCGCTACGCCACTGCCGAGAAACAGCACACCCTCTCTGTAGTGAACGTGCCGACCTCGACCATGGCGCGCGAGAGCAACGTGGTTGCGCAGACCCTTGCGGGCGTCGAGGTGGGCGTGGCCTCGACCAAGGCTTTTACGTGCCAGCTCACCGTGCTGTTATCGCTTGCGATCGCGGCCGGCCGGGCACGGGGAACGCTGAGCGCGGAAGACGAGAAGGAACTGGTGAATGCGTTGATTGCTGTGCCGGGTCAGATGACCGAAGCGATCAAGCGGGAGCATCAGATCGAGGTTCTCTCCCGGGAACTCTCCAAAGCCAAGGATGTGCTTTATCTCGGGCGTGGCACCTCCTATCCGCTGGCGATGGAGGGCGCCCTCAAACTCAAGGAAATCTCCTATATCCACGCGGAAGGTTATGCGGCGGGCGAACTGAAGCACGGACCTATCGCGCTTATCGACGAGACGATGCCGGTCATCGTCATCGCACCTCATGACAATATCTTCGAAAAGACCGTCTCCAACATGCAGGAAGTGGCCGCCCGTGGCGGTCGTATCATCTTGATCACGGACGAGAAGGGTGCCCTGGAGGCAGGCCTCGACACCATGGCCACCATCGTGATGCCGTCTGTGCATCCCATCGTGGCGCCGATCATCAACGCGATCCCGATCCAGTTGCTTGCCTATCATACAGCCGTTTTCATGGGCAAAGACGTGGACCAGCCCCGCAACCTCGCGAAATCCGTGACGGTTGAATAGGAGCTCTCATGTCATCACCGGCCTTGTGCCGGTGATACCGATCGGAAAAGTGCAGCGCCTTACAGAATCGAGATGGCCGGGACGAGAAGAGCCTTCAACCCTTCAAGTCTACCCAGCGCGCAGCAGCCGGATCGCGGAATCGCGCTCGAACAGGTAGAGCAGCACCCTTAGGGCCTGCCCGCGCTCGCTCACGAGGTCGGGATCGCGGTCCACGATCAGGCGTGCGTCGTCGCGGGCCGCTCCGAGGAGATCGCCATCCACCTCGAGGCGGGCGATCTTGAAACCGGGCGTGCCCGATTGGCGGGTGCCCAGCACCTCACCTTCGCCGCGCAGGCGCAGGTCTTCTTCCGCAATGCGGAAGCCGTCCTCGGTCTGGCGCATCATCTCGAGCCGAGCCTGGGCGACCTGACCCAACGGACCCTTGTAGATCAGAAGACACGTGGAGGATTTTGAGCCGCGTCCGATGCGCCCGCGCAGCTGGTGCAATTGCGCGAGCCCGAAGCGTTCCGCGTGCTCGATGACCATGATGGTGGCATTCGGCACGTCGACGCCGACCTCGATCACCGTTGTGGAGACCAGGATCTTCGTCTCGCCGCCGGAGAACCGCTCCATGGCGGCATCCTTGTCCTTGCCGGCCATTTTGCCATGAACGAGGCCAACCTGATCGCCGAAGAAGCCCTTCAACATCTCGAAGCGCTCTTCGGCAGCCGCAAGGTCGATGGATTCGGATTCGCCGACGAGCGGGCAGACCCAATAGACCTGATCACCATTGGTGATGGCCCGCCCAATGCCGCCGATCACCTCGTCCAGCCGGTCGATGGAGATGAGCTTGGTTCCAATGGGCTTCCGGCCGGCGGGCTTTTCGCTGAGCACCGATACGTCCATGTCGCCGAAATAGGTGAGGGCCAGGGTGCGTGGGATCGGGGTCGCCGTCATGACGAGGATGTCGACGGCCTCACCCTTGGAGCCGAGCGCAAGCCGCTGGTGCACGCCGAAACGGTGCTGCTCGTCGACGACCGCCACGCCGAGATCGTGGAACGCGACGCCTTCCTGAAACAGGGCATGGGTGCCGACCGCAATCTGAACGCTGCCGTCGGCAAGTCCGGCGAGGATGGTCCTGCGTGCGACGCCCTTCTCGCGCCCGGTCAGGAGGGCGATGGTCAGCCCGGCCTGTTCCGCCATGGGCGCAAGCCGCTCGTAATGCTGGCGGGCGAGGATTTCCGTCGGCGCCATCATGGCGGCCTGACGTCCCGCCTCGATGGCGCTCGCCATGGTAAGCAGGCCGACCACGGTCTTCCCGGAGCCCACATCGCCCTGGAGCAGGCGCAGCATCTTCTTGTCGGACACGAGGTCGTGGCGAATGTCCTCTACGGCCTTTTGCTGCGATCTGGTGAGGCCGAAGGGCAGGGCAGCCTTCAGGCGCTCGACCAGATGCCCGTCACCAGCATTCACCCGACCCGGCAGCCGCCGCATGCGGCTTCGCACGAGCGCCAGGGCCAGTTGGGAGGCCAGCAGCTCGTCATAGGCAAGGCGCCGGCGCGGAGCGGATTTGGCGAGCGCATCCTCCGACAGTTGAGCGGCATTGTCAGGCCTGTGGAGAGCAAAAAGCGCCTGTCGGAAGTCGGGCAGGGCGTTGCGATCCAACCAAGCGGGGTCCTGCCATTCGGGCAGCTGAGGGATATTTTCGAGGGCCGTGCCGATGTACTTGCTCACCATGCGCGAGGAGAGCCCCTCGGTCAGGCCGTACACGGCCTCGACCGCAGGCAAGTTCTCGATCCCGCGGTCGTCGAGAATCCGGTCCGGATGGACCATCTGGCGCCGGCCATCCCATAGCTCGATCTTGCCGGAGATGTAACGGCGCTCGCCCACCGGCAGGATCTTTTCAAGTCGCGCCTTCTGGCCGTTGAAGAAGATCAGCGTCACATCCCCGGTCTCGTCCTCCACCAGGATCCGGTACGGCGCCCGGCGGCCGGGCGGGGGCGGGCGGTGCGCGACGACGCTCACAGAAATGGTGACAGGTTCGCCAACCGGGGCATCGGCGACGGAACCCTTCATTTCCCGCGAAATGCCGCTGCTCGGAAGGTGAAACAGAAGATCCGCGACGCGGGTAGGCTTCCCCGGTTCGCCGAGCAACCGGTCGAGCAGGGGGGCGATCTTCGGGCCGACCCCAGGCAATGTGTTGGCCGGGGCGAAGAGCGGATCGAGAATGGAAGGACGCAATGACATTCAAATGGGTAGCAACTGGAAGGGAGATGGTTATATAGCGGCCAAGCAGGCCGGAGGCGACGGCAACTTATCGGATCGGAGCATTCTCATGAGCGGAACGACACGCAGCAGCGCCGGCCTCGACGTTCGCCGCAGGCAAATCCTGTACCGCTCCTGGCACCGGGGCATGCGTGAGATGGACCTGATCATGGGCCGCTTTGCCGATGCGGAGATCGGGGAACTCTCCGAGGACGATCTTGCCGAGTTCGAGCGCCTGATCGAGGTGACCGACCGGGATTTGCTGGGCTGGATCACCGGCGAGATCGAAACGCCGCAGAACTACGATACGCCCCTGTTCCGGCGCCTGAAGGCCTTCCACACCCATACGGCGCCGATCCACACCTGACGCCAAACCGTCTCCTGCTCTTTTCCTGTCGAACCGGGCGGAAACGCCCGCGTTCCCTTTGATCTCTGACCTGATATTTCACCATGAAGCCTGCCCTGACCCGCGCCCTCGATGCCCTCAAGAAGGGCCAAAGCCTGACCTTGTCCGGTGCACCGGACGGCTTCGATGCCTTGGCCGTGGCCGATCTCGCACGCGGCCTCTCGGGTCAGGTCGAGGGACCGGCCGTTCTGGTTCATGTGGCCCGGGACGGGCAGCGGCAGCAGAACTTCGCCAACAGCCTCGGCTTCATCGCGCCGGAGATCGAGATTCTGACCTTCCCGGCCTGGGATTGCCAGCCCTACGACCGCGTGTCGCCCAATGCGGCGATCACAGCCCAGCGTATGACGACCCTGGCGCGGCTCGCCCGCTCCAAGACCTCCGAGGACAAGCCGCGCATCCTCTCGACAACCGTGAACGCCCTCGTCCAGCGCGTGCCACCCAGAGCGAGGATCGCAGCGGAGACTTTCTCGGCTGCGCCGGGCAACGTGGTCGACACGACCCAGTTGGTCAATTGGCTGGAAGCCAACGGCTTTCTCCGCACCGGCACCGTGCGCGAGACGGGCGAATACGCCGTCCGCGGTGGTATCATCGATCTCTTCCCGGCAGGTCTCCCGAACCCGGTTCGCCTCGACTTCTTCGGCGATGCGCTTGAATCGATCCGTGCCTTCGATCCGGAGAACCAGCGGACAGTCGGAACCCTGCGCGCCCTCGATCTCGTCCCCATGAGCGAGGTGCAACTGACCACCGAGAGCATCAAGCGTTTCCGGCAGGCCTATGTGGCGGCCTTCGGCGCGCCGACCCGCGACGACCGGCTCTACGAGGCAATCAGCGAGGGACGTCGCTATCCCGGTCTCGAGCACTGGATGCCGCTCTTCCACGATCATCTCGACACTCTTTTCGATTACCTGCCCGGCATTCCCGTGGTGTTCGACGCGCTGGCAGATGATGCGGCGGCCGAGAGGCTCGCACAGGTCAAGGATTACTACGATGCCCGGCGTGAGGGCATGGGCCAGAACCAGGCGGGCGTCGCACCTTATCGCCCGCTGCCCCCGGACGCGCTTTATTTCAAGCCTGAGGAGTGGTCGGAGCGCACGGCTGCCCTTCCGCTCGCTCGCCTGACGCCCTTCGCATTGCCCGAATCCTCAGGTCGGCTCGTCATCGACTGCGAGGCGCGGCAGGGCCGCAACTTCATCGCCGAACGGGCGGACGAGAACGCCAATGTGTTCGAGGCGGTCATCCGTCATATCCGCGATCTTCAGGCAGCCAAGAAGCGCGTCATGCTGGGCGCCTGGTCCGAGGGCTCGCGGGAGCGCCTGTGCCATGTGCTGCAGGATCACGACCTGCGCCAGACGAAACCGATTGGCCGGTTCTCGGAGGCGTTGGCTTATCCGCGCAATGAGATCCCGGTCGGTATCTGGCCCCTGGAATCGGGCTTCGAGACCGCGGACCTTGTGGTCATAAGCGAGCAGGATATCCTGGGCGACCGCTTAGTGCGCCAGAAGCGCAAGTCGAAGCGGCCGCAGGATTTCCTCACCGAGGTTGCAGCGCTCACGCCGGGCGATCTCGTGGTCCACGTGGATCACGGTATCGGGCGCTTCGAAGGGTTGAAGACCATCGAGGCGGCGGGCGCGCCGCACGACTGCTTGGAACTCCATTACGCCGGCGGCGACCGACTCTTCCTGCCGGTGGAGAACATCGAACTCCTGACCCGCTACGGGTCGGAGGAGACGGAGGTCCAGCTCGACAAGCTCGGCGGCGGAGCTTGGCAGGCGCGCAAGGCCCGGATGAAGCAGCGCATCCGCGAGATGGCGGGCGCATTAATGAAGATCGCCGCCGCCCGCATTCTCAAGGATGCGCCGCGCCTGACGCCTCCGGAAGGGCTCTACGACGAATTTGCTGCCCGCTTCCCCTACGACGAGACAGAAGACCAGCTCAATGCCATCGAGGCGGTCCTGGACGACATGGGCTCCGGCCGTCCCATGGACCGCCTCGTCTGCGGCGACGTGGGCTTCGGCAAGACGGAAGTTGCGCTGCGTGCCGCCTTCGTGGCTGCCATGAGCGGCAAGCAGGTGGCGGTCGTCGTCCCCACGACCCTTCTGGCCCGTCAGCACTACCGGACATTCTGCGACCGATTCCGCGGCCTGCCACTCAATGTAGCGCAGGCCTCCCGCTTCGTGCCCGCAGCCGAGATGAAGAAGACGAAGGAGGGGCTGGCCGACGGGTCGGTCGACATCGTCATCGGGACCCATGCACTTCTCGGAAAGGCCATCAAGTTCAAGGACATCGGCCTCATCATCATCGACGAGGAGCAGCATTTCGGCGTGACCCATAAGGAGCGCCTGAAGGAGCTGCGCGCCGAGGTCCATGTGCTGACCCTCTCGGCCACCCCGATCCCGCGCACGCTCCAGTTGGCACTCACGGGCGTGCGGGAGCTTTCGCTGATCACGACGCCTCCGGTAGACCGCCTGGCGGTTCGCACCTTCATCACGCCCTTCGATCCGCTGTTGATCCGTGAGGCACTGCTGCGCGAGCGCTATCGCGGAGGCCAAGCCTTCTACGTGGTGCCGCGCCTGGACGATCTCGGCGACGTGAAGGCCTTCCTCGACAAGGAGGTGCCCGAGGCTAAGGTGGCTGTCGCCCACGGCCAGATGGCGGCGGGCCAGCTCGAGGACGTCATGACGGCCTTCTACGAGGGCAAGTACGACATCCTGCTCTCCACCACCATCGTGGAATCGGGCCTCGACATCCCAACCGCCAACACGCTCATCGTCCACCGGGCCGACATGTTCGGCCTGTCGCAACTCTACCAGCTGCGCGGCCGAGTCGGACGCTCCAAGACGCGAGCCTATGCCTTGTTCACGGTGCCGGCGAACAAGTCCCTGACCGTGCAGGCCGAGCGCCGGCTCAAGGTGCTGCAAACCCTCGATACCCTGGGCGCCGGCTTCCAGCTCGCCTCGCACGACCTCGATATCCGGGGCGCCGGAAACCTGCTCGGCGAGGAGCAGTCGGGCCATATCAAGGAAGTGGGCTACGAGCTTTACCAGCAAATGCTGGAAGAGGCGGTGGCGCAGCTCAAGGCCGGTATCGAGGAGCCGGCGGAGGACCAGTGGTCGCCCACCATCGCGGTCGGCGCGCCCGTCATGATCCCGGAGAGCTATATCGCCGATCTGCAGCTGCGCCTCGGCCTCTATCGCCGCCTTTCGACCTTCGAGACCGACCAGGAAATCGATGGCTTCCGGGCGGAGATGGTCGATCGCTTCGGACCGGTCCCATCGGAGGTCGATCAGCTTCTCAAGATCATGGCCATCAAGGTGCTCTGCCGCCGGGCCAACGTGGAGAAGGTGGACGGCGGGCCGAAGGGCATCATCATCTCGTTCCGCGACAACTCCTTCGCCAATCCGAACGGGCTCATCTCCTATGTCGCCGAGCAGGCTTCGTTCGCGAAGGTGCGCCCCGACATGAAGATCGTGTTCATCCGGGACATCGAGACCCCGGACGAGCGCATCAAGGCCGCCACCACGATCCTGCGCAGCCTTGCCCGGATTGCGGAGAAGAAGGCCGCCTGATGGTCGAAGCCTGGGCCCTGGTTGAGAACGGCACCGTGGTCGACAGCCACCGCGCTGACCGCCTCGTTCCCTGGTGGAGTTTCACGAAGACCGTTCTTGCGGCTGCAGCGCTGGTGCTCGTTCGCGATGGCCTCATCGGCCTGGATGAACCGGTCGAAGACAAGCCTTATACCCTCAGGCACCTGCTTCAGCACCGCTCCGGATTGGCGAACTACGGCGGCCTTCGCGCCTACCACGAGGCTGTCGAACGTGGCGAAGATCCATGGCCGGTTCCGGAACTGCTCAACCGGCTTGATGCGGCGCGACTGCGGTATCCGGCAGGCGAGGGATGGGACTACTCCAATATCGGCTACCTGGTCGTCGGTCAGCTGATCGAGACGATCGTTGGTTCCGACCTGGATGCGACTCTGCAGCGCCTCGTGTTGGAGCCCCTTAGAATTGGAACAGCGCGGCTTGCCAGGGAACGGGCGGAGCTCGATCATGTCGCCATGGACAGCGCCGAGGGTTACCATCCGGGCTGGGTCTATCACGGGCTGCTGTTGGGGAGCGTCGCGGATGCGGCGTTTTTACTGGACCGATTGCTGGAGGGCAGCCTCCTGACGCCCGAGCTGTCGCGGGAGATGTTCACTCCATTGGTGCTTCCTGGGCCAATACCGGAGCGGCCCTGGCAGAGCCCCGGTTATGGACTTGGGACCATGATCGGCGAGACGACATCAGGTCTCGTGGTAGGAGGGCATACGGGCGGAGGGCCGGGCAGCACGATCGCGGTCTACCGGAGCCTCACAGGAGCAAAATCGCGAACAGCCGCCTTCTTCAGGACCAGCCAGGATGAGGCGAAAACGGAAGAAGGAGCCTTCCGGCTCCTAAAAGGCTAGAGATCCGGCGCGGCGGCGACGCGAACGCTGAGCTGGTTCTGGAGCATCGTGGCGGCTCCGCTCACACCACCCGTGATGATGACTGGGGTTCCGCTCTCACCTAGGTTCTTGCGCAGCCGGCGGGCGAGGTCGAGGAAGCGCTTGCGCTCGGCCCAATCGGCATGGCGGGGCATCTGCAGCACCACTGCAGCCGGGCTCGGAATCAGGGCCAGGACGTCATCAGCGGCTTCGAAGGGGGTGGTCACGCTCGCATAGCCCATGCCGGCCAGTTCGGCGGATAGAGCGCCATCGGGGGCGCGCTCGCCGCTATCGACAACGAGGACCTTCGGCATTGCGTTCATGACGATACCCTGCATTTAGACGCGACAGTGGGACAGGAGGTACTCACCTAACGTCGAAGCACGGCATTAGTTTCATGATCTACATGAATGGAAGCTCAACAATGGTCGCCTTGAGCGATCATGCGGCTCAGGGCGCCCGCCGCCACCAAGTGTCGATGTTGGTCCCCATGAGCGGAACGATCCCAGGCTTGGCAAGGTCGCTGCTGTAGGCAAGCCATTGATCCTTCAGGTAAAACAATGGAACCACGTAGAAGCCTGACAGCAGGGTGCGGTCGAGCGCCCGGACGGCGGAGACGAAGTCCTCCCGACTCTTGGCTTCGAGAAGTGCGTCAATGAGGCGGTCAATCGCTGGGGATTTTACCCCGGCGTGATTATGGGACCCACTCCTTTGCGCCGCGGCTGAGCCCCAGCGGTTGCGCTGCTCGTTTCCGGGTGAGAGCGAGGCGGGCCAGAGCCACTGGACCATTTCGAAGTCGAATCGGGCCAGACGCCGCCAATACTGCACGTCATCGACGAGCCGCACCCGCGCCTGAACGCCGATCCGGCTCAAAGATTGCGAGAAGTTCAGGGCGAGCCGCTCCTGCTGGCGCGAATTGACCAGCAATTCGAAGGTGAAGGCCTCACCGGTCGCCTTCTTACGCAGGACATCGCCATCTAGCACCCAACCGGCGTCGCCCAAAAGGGCGAGCGCCTTGCGCGCCATGTCCCGGTCTCGGCCCGAACCGTCACCCGCCGGCGGCTCCCAGCGACCTTCGAGGATGTCTTCCCGGACAGGCGCTTGAAGTTCCGCCAGCAAAATACGCTCGTGTGCATCGGCGGGGCTACCCGTGGAGGCAAGATCCGAACCGGAAAAGTAGCTGTTGGACCGAGTGAGCTGCCCGAAGAAGAGGTTGCGGTTCACCCAGTCGAAGTCGAACATATAGCTCAAGGCCTCGCGCACCCTTACATCGGTGAAGAGGGGCTTGCGGGTATTGAAGACGAAACCGTTCATACCCTTGGGCAGCCGTGTCGCTATCGTTTCGCGCAGAACGCGGCCGCTTCTGACAGCGGGGATGTCGTAGCCGGTTGCCCATTGACCCGGATCGCCCTCGATCCTGAAATCGTAAAGCCCTGCCTTAAAAGCCTCGAACAACGTGTTGGCATCACGGTAGAAATCGTAACGGATCTCGTCGAAGTTATAGAGGCCCTTGGTAATGGCCAGGTCCTCGCCCCAGTAATCCTTGCGCCGGGTCAGGACGACGCGCTCGCCGGGCCTGACCTCGGTCAGCGCATAAGGGCCAGAGCCGATCGGCGGCGTGAGACTGGTCTTGTCGAAGGTGTCTGAATTGGTCGCGTGAGCCGGAAACACCGTCATCATCCCGATCAGCAGGGGCAGTTCCCGGTCGTTCGAACCAGAAAGGTCGAACCTGATGCTGTGGGGATCCAGGATCTCGACCGCCTTCACTTGGCCGAAGCTCGACCGGTGGAAAGGCTTGCCGTGCTTCTTCAGCATCTCGAACGAGAAGCGCACATCCTCGGTCGTGAGCGGATGCCCGTCCGAGAAGCGCGCGCGGGGATCGAGGTGGAAGGTGATAAAGCTCCGATCCTCGGGCATCTCTATGGCACGGGCGAGAAGGCCATAGATCGTGAAGGGCTCATCGGCGGAGCGCATCATGAGGGGCTGGAGCACGTAGCGCGGCACCACATCCGGCGCGACACCCAGGACGATCAGGGGATTCAGGCTGTCGAAGGTCCCCTGAAGGGCCAACGTGATTCGTCCGCCCTTCGGCGCCTGCGGACTGGCATAGGGCAGGTGCTCGAAGTCGGGCGCGAGCGCTGGCTCCCCGTGCATCGCGATGCCATGCCGCAGTGGCAGCGCCTCTTGGCCGACGGCGCTGTAGGTCATTAGGACAAGAGCAGCCGAAAGGAGCAGATTTCTCATAAGCCAGCGGCCCATGGCTTTCCCGGTACGAGTTATAGCCGGAGCAATGTTGTACAGAATTTTGCCCCGGGTGACTGGAAACCTACCACATGAAAGGTTAAAGGAGCGCCATGCGTCTTGTCTTCGCCACATTGGGCAAGGATTTGACCCCATCATCACAGGTTAAGAATGCGCCGGATAAACGGCCACTTCGAAAGCCGACCTTTCGACTGAAGAGGATCTAACGTTATGTCTTTCGCGACACGCTTCGCGAGCCTGGGGGGGACCCGTGGCCTGGCAACAGCTCTGGCCGTTCTGGTGAGTGCACCCGTACTGGCTCAAACCGCTCCGGCTCAGCAGCCGGCCCGTCCTTCCGCTCCCGCCCAGCAGCCAGCCCGTCCCGCCGCTCCGGCTCCTGCCCAGCAGCCGGCGCAGGGTGCCGCTCAGGCACAGCAGAATGCCGGTCCGACCGTCGTGCAGGTGAAGGCCGAGCCGTCCCAGCCCGAGTGGACGAAGGTCTGCGGCAAGGATCAGAACACCAACACCGAGATCTGCTACACCACGCGCGACTTCGTGTCGGATCAGGGCCAGCCGGTTCTCGCTCTTGCCGTCTATGACGTGAAGGGCCAGCAGGCGCAGAAGGTCGTCCGCTTCGTGATGCCGCTCGGCCTGCTCCTGCAGCCGGGCCTGCGCTTCACTGTGGACCAGGGCCAGGCGGTCGCCGGCCGTTATGTGATGTGCCTTCCGAACGGCTGCTTTGCCGAGGCGGCCGTGAAGGACGACTTCATCGCCTCCCTCAAGAAGGGCGCCAATTTGAACGTCAGCGTCCAGAACCAGATGGGCCGCGAGATCACCTTCGCTGTTCCGGCTGCCGGTTTCGGCAAGTCCTTCGACGGTCCTCCGATCGACCCGAAGGTACTCGAGGAACAGCAGAAGAAGCTGCAGGAAGAGCTGCAGAAGAAGAGCGAAGAGATGCGTCAGCGCATGCTCCAGGGGCAGGGCGCCGCACCTGCCGCCCCGGGTGCCGCCGCTCCGGCCGCGCAGGCTGCTCCGAAGCCGTAAGCTTCGTCGATCCAAGAAACAAAAACGCCGGGCTCGTAGCCCGGCGTTTTTGTTTGATTCGCCTCAATGTCAGTGGGCGAGCATCGGCTTGGCCTTGTAGGTGCCGTTCTTCTGTCGCGTGAACATCTCTCCGATCATCGGGTTGCGCAGCGGCTCGCCGGTCTCGTCGGGCAAAAGGTTCTGCTCGGACACATAAGCAATGTACTCGGTCTCCCCGTTCTCGGCGAAGAGGTGGTAGAACGGCTGGTCCTTACTGGGTCTGACGTCTTCGGGAATGGAGAGCCACCATTCCTCGGTATTGTCGAATTCGGGGTCGACATCGAAGATCAGTCCCCGGAAGTCAAACACCCTGTGCCGGACCACCTGGCCGATTGCGAATTTGGCTAAGCGCGCCTTCATGGTCTTAACTCCTGGTCCCTCATATAAAGGTCCAGGCGGGAATCTTCAAATTTACCTCTCCTCACAATCGGGAGAGCGCGCTTTCCTCGGTCAGCCCTGCATTCCAGGACTATGGGCCTTCCCAAAGATGGGATTGCCGCAAGGTTGGAACCTTGCCAGAAGGGGCTGGCACTTCAGGCCTGTCATCCCTTCCTTTTGGAGACGCCGATGTCCGACCTGATCGGGCTCTTCAACCTGCTCGCACCATTCTTTGGCCTCATCGGGCTCGGCTTCTTCTGTGGCAAGGTCGTCAAGCAGCCGGAGGCTGGCTTGGCGTGGATGCAGTTCTTCCTCATCTATGTAGCGCTGCCCTGCCTGTTCTACCGCCTCATTGCCGACAAGCCGCTGGACGAGCTTGCAAACTGGCCCTTCATCCTGGCGACGACGTTTTCGACCTTCTGCGCCTTCGCACTCTCCTTCGCCACAGGGTGGCGGTACACGAGGGATCTCCCGCAATCGGTCATGCAGGGTGTCGCTGGGTCCTATTCCAACATCGGCTATATGGGGCCACCCCTCATTCTCGCAGCAATCGGCGCTTCCGCCAGCGCCCCGGTGGTGCTGATCTTCGTCTTCGACAACCTGTTCCTGTTCTCGGTCGTGCCGCTCCTCATGTCCCTGGCAGGGATCGAGAGGCTGAGTCTCTCGGCCACGATCCGCAAGATCGTCTGGCGAGTGGTGACCCACCCGTTCAATGTCGCGACCGCCATCGGGGTCGCGGCGAGCTACATGCATCTTCGGCTTCCGCAGGCTGCCGACCAGATCGTCACCTGGCTGTCGGGAGCCGCCGCGCCCTGCGCCCTGTTCATCCTGGGCGTCACCGTGGCCTTAAGGCCCCTGCGGCAGATGCCCGGGGAGGTGCCAGTTCTGGTCTTCATCAAGCTGATCCTCCACCCCCTTCTCGTCTGGGTGGTGCTCTCGGCCGTTAGTGACTTCGGCCCGGCCTGGACCTATGCAGCGATCATCATGGCGGCGTTGCCGCCCGCCCTGAACATCTTCGTCATCTCGACCCAGTACAACGTAGGCGTTGAGCGTGCCTCGGCCTGCGTGCTCATCGGCACGCTGGTCTCGATGCTGACGCTGACCGGCATCCTCTATATCACGACGAAGACCGGTGCCGTGCCGTACGACCTCTTCCCCTAAGCCCCCGGGGCGCCCTGCATCAGGCGTGGCGCACCCACCTGTGGCAGGACGCCTTCGCGCATGACGATCCGGCGCAAGGGACCGATGTTGCTGAGCGCCAGGAGACCTGCGCCGCGAAGGAAGTCGGTCGGGATCATGCCGGTGAGGAGGGTGCGGTTCAGCCCGTCCACGGCGGCCGTGCGCAGGCGAACGTCGAGATCGCGGCTGCGCTGGTAGCGGATCAGGGTCTCCTCCGACCCGAGATCCCAGCCCGCTTTCTGCCCATCGATTACCGCGTCCCTTAGGGAAGCCGCATCGCGGAAACCAAGATTGAGCCCCTGCGCTCCGATGGGCGGGAACACATGGGCGGCCTCGCCCACGAGGGCGACGCGCGGAGCCCAGTAGCGGTTCACCGACAGGCCGGTCATCGGCACGAGCCCGCGCGGGCCGTCGATGCGCATGGCACCAAGATGGGACTGGGCCTGCCGCTCAATGGCAAGCGCGAGGGCCGGATCGTCAAGCTGCGACAGGCGCTCCGCCTCGGCCTTGCTCGTCACCCAGACGAGGCTTGAGCGCCGGCCGGGCAGGGGCACAAGAGTGAAAGGCCCATGCCGGGTGTGAAACTCGGTCGATGTCTCCCGATGATCCCTGTTATGGGCCAGGATCACGGTCACGGCGGATTGGGGGTAGGACCAGGTCTGGGTGCCGATTCCCGCAATCTGACGCAGCTTGGAATTGCGCCCATCCGCGGCAACCACAAGGCTTGCCTTGATTGATCCGCCACCGGCCAGCGTCAGGATGGCTCCGGTCTCGCTCGCTTCGAAACCGGTCGCGAATTCCGGCACATGGGTCAGGTTCTCGCAAGCCTGCGCGGCTTCGGCCAGCTTCTCGACCAGGGTGGCGTTCTCCACGTTCCAGCCGAAGGCATCCAGGCCGATCTCACCAGCCCGAAAGGAGGCCGGCGGGGGGCGGAACAGGCTGCCCGTATCGTCGACGATCCGCATGGTCTCGAGCGGTGCTGCTTCCTTGGCGATCAAATGCCAAGCGCCTAGCGCCTCCAGAAAGCGGACCGAGCCGTTGAGCAGGGCGACGGTGCGGCCATCTCGGCGCGTATCGAGCCCGCCGACCAGAACGGTCCTGAATCCGTCGCGGGCGAAAGCCAGGGCAGCGGCCAAGCCCACGGCTCCGGCACCGACGACGGCAATGTTATAGGTGCTCTCGGTCAAGGCTTGCCTCTTCACCATGCTGTGGACGGGGCGCGGACTCACAATAAACGAAGCTTTCTCCATTGCCGACCGGTGCGCCGCATCCCTATGATCGCCTCACAAAGGAGTGACGAACCGGTACGGCGCTTGCCAGGTTCCGTACGGACGGTCATTCATGTGCAGATTCCGACCCGGCTTCAACCTTTAAGTCAGAGACGCTTGTGTGAAGGCAGACGTACCACCCTCGGGGACGCCCCTCGTCGAACTTAAAGGGATCAGTAAACGTTACGGCGATCTTCTCGCGAATGACGGGATCGATCTCTCGATCGAGCCGGGCGAGATCCACGCACTCCTGGGTGAGAACGGGGCCGGGAAGTCCACCCTGGTCAAGATCCTCTACGGGGTGATCGAGCCGAGCGCCGGCGAGATCCGCTGGGAGGGCCGCCCCGTCACCATCGGTTCGCCGGTCGAGGCGCGGGCTCTCGGCCTCGGCATGGTGTTCCAGCACTTCTCGCTCTTCGACGAACTGAGCGTGGCCGAGAACATCGCCGTGGCGCTTTCCAGCGACTGGAGTCTCTCCACCGTCCGGGAGAAGCTCGGGGAGATCAGCCGGACCTACGGACTGGCGCTCGACGCGGACCGGGCTGTCTGGACGCTTTCCGCCGGCGAGCGCCAGCGCATCGAGATCGTCCGGTGCCTGCTCCAGAATCCGCGCCTGCTCATCCTAGACGAACCCACCTCCGTGCTCACGCCGCAGGAGGCCGAGCATCTCTTCACGACCCTCGACAGGCTTTCGTCCGAGGGTTGTGCGATCCTGTACATCTCCCACAAGCTGGAGGAGGTGCGCCGCCTCTGCCGCCGCGCCACCATCCTGCGGGCAGGGCGGGTCGTGGCGACCATCGATCCACGGGCGAGCAGCGCTCGCGAAATCGCGGCCTTGATGGTCGGCAACGCCGTGGGCGAGGTCCGCACCGATGCACCGCATCACCCCCAAGGCGAGACGCTCAAGGTGTCGAACCTGTCCATGCCGCCGGCCGGCCTGCATGGGCAGGCCCTGCGCGACATCAACCTCGTGGCGCGGGCCGGCGAGGTTGTCGGCATCGCCGGGGTCGCCGGCAACGGCCAGAGCGAGCTCTTTGCAGCGCTATCGGGCGAACGCCTGGCGGATCGCCCTGAAGCGCTCGCCATCAACGGCAAGCCTTCGGGCACCATGGGCATTGATGCACGCAGACGTCTTGGCGCCGCCTTCGTGCCGGAGGAGCGGCTGGGTCATGCAGCAGCCCCAAGCCACCGCCTGAGCGAGAACACCCTGATCTCCCACGCGGCCACCGAGGTGAGCCGTTCCGGCTTCATCCTGATGAACGCAGCCAAGCGTGTTGCCCGCTCGATCATCCAGAGCTTTGACGTGCGCGCACCCGAAGGAGACCCACAGGCACGCAAGCTCTCGGGCGGAAACCTCCAGAAGTTCGTCATCGGCCGCGAGATCATCCGCAAACCCAAGCTCCTCATCGTCGATCAGCCGACCTGGGGCGTCGATGCAGGCGCGGCCCGCCTCATTCGCCAGGCTTTGGTCGATCTGGCACGGGAGGGTAGCGCCGTGGTGATCGTCAGCCAGGATCTCGACGAATTGTTCGAGGTTGCGGACCGGATGGCCGTGATCCACCAGGGTATTTTAAGCCCGCTGAAACCCATCGGCGAATGGACCAAGGAAGCCGTAGGGCTTGAAATGCTCGGCGTTGCTCAAGCCCAAGGAGGCGTTCATGCGGTTTGAGCTGACGCCTCGCACCAATGCGTCCACAATGATGCGCGTCTTCGCCTCGGTCGCGGCCTTCATCACGGCCTTCCTGATCGCGGGTTTCGTCATCTGGCTCATGGGTCGATCGCCCATCGCGGCCTTCGACGTCTATGTTCTCCAGCCCTTGAGCGATCCCTGGTCGCTGCAGGAGTTGATCGTCAAAGCCACTCCGATGGCGCTGATCGCCATCGGACTCTCCTATTGCTTTCGCGCCAATCTCTGGAATATCGGCGCAGAGGGGCAGTATGTGATCGGGGCGGTTCTTGGCAGCTGGATTGCGCTGAAAACTCATGGCATGGATGCCGGCTTCTGGGTTCTGCCGCTCATGCTGCTGCTCGGCATCATCGGCGGGGCCCTCTGGGGGCTGATTCCGGCCTTCCTGAAAACCCGCTTCGGCGTGAACGAGATTCTGACCAGCCTCATGCTGGTCTATGTGGCGCAGCTGACGCTCGACTATCTGGTGCGGGGCCCCTGGCGCGATCCGAAGGGCTTCAACTTCCCGCAATCCGTGACCTTCGATCCCGCCGCGACCCTGCCGCCGATCCTGGAGGCCGGTCGCGTCCATTACGGCGCCGTGTTCGCTGCCATTGCTGTCCTGGTCACGGCCGTCATCCTTGGCCGAACCCTGTTCGGTTACCGTCTCAAGCTCACCGGAGACGCTCCCAGGGCGGCCCGCTTTGCCGGTTTCAGCTCCAAGGCCACGACGCTGGCCGTCTTCGCGATCTCCGGAGGACTGGCCGGATTGGCCGGCATCTCGGAGGTCTCGGGGCAGATCGGCCAGCTGCAACCCTCGATCTCACCGGGCTACGGCTTCACGGCCATTACGGTCGCGTTCCTCGGACGTCTCAATCCCATCGGAATCCTGGTCGCTTCGCTTGTCGTGGCACTCACCTTCATCGGCGGCGAGAGCGCGCAGATCATGCTGAAGCTGCCGCTCGATCTCACTCAGGCGTTCCAGGGCATTCTGCTCATGTGCGTGCTCGCGGCCGACGCCATGGTCAGCTACCGGATTCGGTTGGCAGCACGGGGAGGGGGCCAGTGACCACTTTCGAAGCCATTCTCCTCACCATCGTCACCGCCTCGACACCTCTGCTGATCGCGGCCCTGGGTGAACTCGTGACCGAGCGCTCGGGCGTTCTCAACCTTGGCGTCGAGGGAATGATGGCCATGGGAGCCGCCTGCAGCTTCGCCGCTGCCGTCACGTTCGACTCCACCCTCCTCGGCGTGGCTGCCGGCATGATGGCCGGAGCCCTGATGGCGGCTTTGTTCGCGCTGCTCGTGCTCGGCTTTGCCGCGAACCAGACCGGCTCGGGCCTTGCGCTCACCATCCTGGGGCTTGGCCTCTCCGGCCTGATCGGGGCGCCTTTTGTGGGCGCGAGGCGCGACCCGATAGCTCCCGTCGACATACCGGGCCTGAGCGACATTCCCGTCGTCGGCCGCCTGTTCTTTGAGCAGGACCTTTTCGTCTATGCCTCGCTCGCGCTGACGATCCTGGTCGCAATCTACCTTGTCAAAACCCGCTCGGGGCTCACCCTTCGCTCCATTGGCGAGAACCACACCTCTGCGAACGCCCTGGGCCTTCCAGTGCGGCAGGTGCGCTTCTGGGCCATTCTGTTCGGGGGCGCCTGCGCAGGCTTGGCCGGCGCTTATCTTGCCCTCGTATACACCCGGTTCTGGTCGCCCGGCATGACGGCCGGGCGTGGCTGGATCGCCCTGGCACTCGTGGTCTTCGCCGCCTGGCGACCGGCCTGGGTGCTGGTCGGGGCCTATATCTTCGGTGCCGCCACGGTGCTGCAACTGCACGCTCAGGCGGCTCAGTTCGGGGTGCCGTCGCAGGTGTTGTCGGCGGTGCCTTATCTGGCCACGATCATCGCCTTGCTTCTGCTGTCCATTCGGCATGGCCGGGCGATTGGTGCCCCCGGATCCTTAGGCGTGCCCTTCGTGCCCGACCGGTGAGCAAAGTGGTGTTAATCTGACCAAAGTGTAGGCAGGGGAATTCTTGCCAGAACGCTTCAGACCTGCGACGGAATATTGGAAATCCAACCTCGAGGGAACGAGCATGTTTTCAGGGAAAGTCTTCGGAGCCTTGGCGGGAGCAACGGTCCTGGCTCTGTCGGCCAGCGGCGCGGTCGCCCAGCCGAAAGAGAAGGTCAAGGTCGGCTTCATCTATGTGGGCCCGGTGGGCGACCACGGCTGGAGCTACCAGCACGACCAAGGCCGTCAGGCCATCGAGAAGGCCTTTCCGGGCAAGGTGACGACCACCTTCGTGGAAAGCGTGCCGGAAGCCGATTCCGAGCGCGCCATCGAGCAGCTCGCCCGCACCGGCCACGATCTGATCTTCACCACCTCCTTCGGCTTCATGGAGCCGACCCTGAAGGTCGCGAAGAAGTACCCGAACATCAAGTTTGAGCACGCCACAGGCTTCAAGCGCGCTCCGAACCTCTCGACCTATGCGGCGAAATTCCACGAGGGCCGCTACATCATCGGCCAGATCGCCGGCAAGATGACCAAGTCGAACACCATCGGGTATGTGGGCGCCTTCCCGATTCCGGAAGTGATCGCCGGCATCAATGCCTTCTACCTTGGCGCACAATCGGTTAACCCGAACGTCAAGATCAAGATCGTGTTCGCCAACACCTGGTATGATCCGGCCAAGGAAGGCGATGCCGCCAAGGCGCTCCTCGATCAGGGTGTCGACATGCTGGCCCAGCACACGGACAGCCCGGCTCCGATCCAGGCCGCCGAGCAGCGCGGCAAGTTCGGCTTCGGCCAAGCCTCCGACATGGAGCGCTTTGCCCCGAAGGCCCAGCTCACCGCAATCGTCGACAACTGGTCCGACTATTACGTCGCCCGCACCAAGGCCGTTCTCGACGGCACCTGGAAGTCGGAGGACACCTGGGGCGGCATCAACGCCCACATGGTCGTCATGTCGCCCTACAAGAACATGCCCGACGACGTGAAGAAGCTGGCGCAGGATACCGAAGCCGCCATCAAGTCCGGCCAGCTCAACCCCTTCAAGTGCCCGATCGTCGGCCAGGACGGCAAGGAGATCGAGTGCAAGGGCCAGGGTGCTCTCTCGGACGAGCAGGTGCTCGGCATGAACTTCTACGTGAAGGGCATCGAGGACAAGATTCCGCAATAAGCCTACGTGAGTTTCGACCAAAAGGGCAGCCGGGAGACCGGCTGCCCTTTTCGTTTGGATCGCTATACTCGTTGAGTCAGGATCAACGATCGGAAGGATCGGATACCTTGAAGCCGGGCGAGCAAGACATTCTCATCGTGGTCGATGTTCAGTACGACTTCTTGCCAGGCGGTGCACTCGCCGTGCCCGATGGCGGCGGCGTCATTGCGCCGGTCAACCGCCTCGCCAGAGCTTTCCGCCATGTGGTGCTGACGCAGGATTGGCACCCAAAGGGACATGCCTCCTTCGCCTCGAGCCATCCTGGCAAGCAGCCCTTCGAAATGATCGATTTGCACTATGGATCCCAGGCGCTCTGGCCGGACCATTGCGTGCAGGGCACGCCCGGTGCCGAGATCTCGCGTGACCTCGACATCCCACATGTACAGCTCGTCATCCGCAAAGGCTACAATGCTGAAATCGACAGTTATTCCGGCTTCAAGGAGGCGGACCGGCGGACTTCCACAGGCCTGGAAGGCTACCTGAAGGAGCGTGGATTCCAGCGCGTCTTCTGCGCAGGACTGGCTCTGGATTTCTGCGTGGCCTGGACGGCGCTGGATGCAGCCGCTGCGGGGTTCGAAACTTATGTGATCGAGGATGCCTCGAGGGCCATCGACACGAATGGCTCGCTTGCCAAGGCTCGAAACGACATGAACGCTGCCGGCATTAGGGTCATCGGCAGCGCTCACATCGAAGCGAAATAAGGGGAGGGTGGTTCAGGCCACCGTCCCGTGAAGGTCGTACTCATCTGAACTTTCGATCTTCACATTGACGATCTCGCCAGGCTTGAGCGCCGTCTTTGAGGCCACATAGACGACACCGTCGATCTCAGGCGCGTCGTACTGGGTGCGGCCGGTCGCGACCGTCGCGCCCTGTTCGTCGATGATGACCGGCAGGGTCCTGCCGACCTTGCTCTTGAGGATCCTGGCGCTGACCTTCTGCTGGGTCTGCATGAAGCGATGCCAGCGCTCCTCCTTCACCTCGTCCGGAACCGCGCCTTCGATGTCGTTGGCTGGCGCGCCCTGGACGGGCTCGTACTGGAAGCAGCCGGCGCGGTCGATTTTCGCCTCCTTCAACCACTGCATCAGGACGTCCATATCCTCCTCGGTCTCCCCGGGGAAGCCGACGATGAAGGTCGAGCGGATGGCCAGATCCGGGCAGATCTCGCGCCATTTGTGAATGCGCTCCAGGGTCCTCTCCTGGTTGCCAGGGCGGCGCATGGATTTCAGGACCTGCGGGGAGGCGTGCTGGAAGGGGACGTCGAGATAAGGAAGGATCTTACCCTCAGCCATCAGCGGGATGACCTCATCCACATGCGGATAGGGGTAGACGTAGTGCATGCGCACCCACATGCCGAGTTCGCCCAGCTCCTTGGCGAGCTCGAAGAACCGGGTGCGGACCTCCCGGTCCTTCCACATGCTGGGCTGGTATTTGATATCGAGACCATAGGCGCTGGTATCCTGCGAGATCACCAGGAGCTCCTTGACGCCGGCCTTGGCGAGCTTCTCCGCTTCGCGCAGCACGTCGGCGATGGGCCGGCTGACGAGGTCACCGCGCAGCTTCGGGATGATGCAGAAGGAGCAGCGGTTGTTGCAGCCCTCGGAAATCTTCAGGTAGGCGTAATGGCGCGGCGTCAGCTTCACGCCCTGGGGCGGCACCAAGTCGACGAAGGGGTCATGGGCCGGCGGCACGGCCTGATGCACGGCCGAGACCACGGACTCATAGGCCTGCGGGCCTGTGATGGCGAGAACATTCGGAAACTGGTCGCGAATCTGCTCGGGCTCGGCCCCCATGCAGCCGGTCACGATGACCTTACCGTTCTCGGCCATAGCTTCGCCGATGGCCTCCAGGGACTCGGCCTTGGCGCTGTCGAGGAAGCCGCAGGTGTTGACGATGACAACATCTGCCCCGTCATGCTCCTTGGTCAGCTGGTACCCTTGCGCGCGGAGCTGGGTGATGATGCGCTCAGAGTCGACCAGGGCCTTGGGGCAGCCGAGGGAAACGAACGAGACTTTGGGCGCGGGAGCATTCATCCGCCTAATCCACTTAATTTAAACGAAACTGACATTTGTGAAGCGCCTGCTGGAAGCCGCAACACTGCAACCTCATAGCGAGGGCCTGTTTTACCGGAGGCAGGAAGACCTTGCAGATTAGGCTTTATCGCGCATCGACCCGCAAAAAATCCCTCAACCGACCTCGTCCTCCGTACAGGCGTTCCGCAGGTCCGGGAACGCGCTCCTGAAGACAGGCCTGTGCCTTTACAACACTGAGTCGGCCTTTACAACATTCGGAATTGACGCAAGAGGGACAGGGTTCAGGAGCAGGGCTTAGAGCGCCGGGTGCCTGCAAGGAGGCGTCACCGCCCCCCTGAGATGGTTCCAGCATTCCTATGGCCGGCGCAACCCGTCGATATGACTGGTTCCGCGATCTCCCGCAGATGCTTAGCCGTGATACTCTTTGTACCACGCGACGAAGCGCCGAATGCCCTCGTCCAGGGGTGTGGCGGGGGCAAAGCCCACGTCGCGGCGCAGGTCCGTGACGTCGGCGCGGGTCTC
>NZ_JACHWB010000002.1 GCF_014191055.1 Microvirga lupini | reverse complement strand
TGGCCCGAATGGCGCGGGGTGGAGCAGCCCGGTAGCTCGTCAGGCTCATAACCTGAAGGTCACAGGTTCAAATCCTGTCCCCGCAACCAATACACGCCCAACGCAGGAAAGCCCCCACGGGAAACCATGGGGGCTTTCGGCCGTCAAAAGAGCACTCAACAACCCTCACGCACGACGAAAGCGCGCCAGCAATTCACCAACGTCCAGGCCGGAGACAGCAGAAGAGTAGAGGTAACCCTGCGCGTAGTGGCAGCCTAGACGCTTGAGGCGCTGTTCCTGATCGCGTGTTTCAACGCCTTCGGCTGTGATCTTCAGGTTCAGGCTCCTGCCGAGGCCTATGATGGCTGCAACGATCGCCTCATCGTCCGCATTCTGGTTCAGATCTTCGATGAACGTTCGGTCGATCTTTACGTGGTCGACTGGAAAGTGCTTGAGGTGCATGAGAGACGCATAGCCCGTTCCGAAATCATCCAGGGCGATGCTGATGCCGTTGTCGCGAAACTGCCTGAGAATGGCCGATATGCAATCGGAGCTTCTGCCCAGAAGGACGGTCTCGGTAATTTCGATTTCGAAAGCTTCAGGCTCCACCTTCGCACTCTGAAAAGCCTCGAGGATTTCCTCCACCAGCCGCGGCTGACTGAAATCAGCCGAGGAGAAGTTCACGGCAATGCGGCCGAAGGGCAGATTGTCATCACGCCAGCGGCCCATGTCTGCCGCAACCTTCGCCACCAGTTGCCGCCGGATCGCCGGAGCGAGATCCGCATCCTCGAAGGCTGCTCCGAAGAA
Organism: Microvirga lupini; assembly: GCF_014191055.1. GTDB lineage: Bacteria > Pseudomonadota > Alphaproteobacteria > Rhizobiales > Beijerinckiaceae > Microvirga > Microvirga lupini_A. Next base: position 928,825 of record NZ_JACHWB010000002.1, on the reverse strand, counting down.
GGCAGGATCAAGAACACCTCTCGTCGGGTGCTCCCAGCGTGCCAGCGCCTCGAAACCTACAATCTGTCCGGTCGCAAGGCAGATCTTGGGTTGGTAGAACGGAGTGATCTGGTTCCGGGCCAGACCCTCGCGCAGATCGGCTCCGAGGGTGACGCGCTTTTCGATTTCGCGCCGCATGGCGGGCGAGTAGGTCAGAACCCGATTCCGGCCCTGCGCCTTCGCGCGGTAGAGGGCAATGTCGGCGCTTTTCATCAGCCCTGTGGGGGCGAGGTCGTGCTCCGGAAACGCCGCCACGCCGATGCTGGCCCTGCTCGAGACGGTGCGCCGCCTGTAAGTAAAGGGCTCACGCAACGTCCCGATGATGCGCTCTGCAAACTGCGTGGCCTCATCCAGCGTGGCTGGATCGGTCAAAAGCACGGCGAACTCGTCTCCACCGAGTCTTGCGACGATGTCGGATGGGCGCATAAGACCAGCAAGGCGACGGGCTGCTTCCTGCAGCAGGGCGTCGCCGGCGTCATGGCCCAGGGTGTCATTGACGTCCTTGAAGTCGTCCAAATCAATCAGGAGAAGGCTGACACTTGTTCCGTTGATCTTGGCATCCGACAGAGCCTGCTCGAGGCAGCGGTGGAACAGCCCTCGGTTCGGGAGACCGGTCAGGGAGTCGTGATTTGCGGCGCGCCAGATCTCTTCCTCCGCCGCCTTGCGATCCGTGATGTCGAAGGTGACGCCGACCACGCGGTCAGGCGAGGCGAGTTCGGCGCGAGAGCCGAACCAGAGCACCTTTCCACTCGGCAGAATGTACCGGAACTCGGACGTATAGGATCCTTGGGTTTTCACCACTTGCGCAAAGTGATGGCGCAGGGCCCGATCCTCAGGATGCACCTTGTCGAGAAACTCCGCCAATGGACCGGAGCCGACCCCAAGAAGCGAGACGGCATTCTGGGAGCGGGTGATGTAATCCGTCCGGAGATCCTGCTCCCATGCGAACATGCGCCCTGCATGGAGGGCAAGCCGCAGCCGTTCTTCGCTATCGCGCAGCTTTTCCTCGACCTGCTTGCGGTCGTGAATATCCGCAACGCTGCCCACCCATTCGCGGATCGTCCCGTCAGGATTCTTCAAGGCGACCGCGTTTGCGAGCATCCAGCGGTACTCACCGCTGGCAAGCTTGATCCGAAACTCGTTCTGATATGGGGTTCCTGAGGATACAGCCCACAACCAAGCGGCTTTGACCCGGGCCAGATCGTCGCGATGAACGAAGTCGAACCATCCCTGACCTGTATAGGCATCCCCAATCAAGAGACCGATCTCGATAGTGCCCTCGAGATGCGTCAGCGTTCCGTCGGGTGCAGCAAGCCATAGCACGACGGCGCTCGCCTCGAGGAGAGCTTTGTACTGTTCGTTTCTTTCGGCCGCACCTCGTTCAGTCGATTTCCGGTCATGGGCATGCGGATCGGTGGCCGGGCCGATAATAGGCTTTGTCATGCCTTACAGACCCTCGATCGTGGTTCTATTCGGGAGATAAGGACAAGCTGACAGGCAATGCAGCAATGTAAATAATGTATCATTTTATAAGTTTTCAGGAGACCACGCAGGACAATACATGAGATTGCTTCCTGAAAGCTGAACTTCAGATGTGACTTATTTTCTATTCCAAAGGCCTGCTTGGTCTTGAGGAAAACGGGATCCAATCTTTCGCGCGGTTGTTGTGACCTCAGGATTGAGATACATCATGATCTGAAAAGCCGGGCTATGGAGACTGCATTCGCCTTCCGGATCGTTCCGTCCGATGACGAAGAAAAACCGGGTGCCTATGCGGTCTTTCCCTATGACCGCGATCTGGTGCGGCGCTTCCGTGAAACCTTTCCGCGGGCCCGGTGGCGTGCAGATGATCAGCACTGGTTCGTGCCAGGCACCACGGCGGTCCAGCGGCTCGACACCTGGATGGCCCAAGAATTGCAGAACCTGGATCGGCATGCCGACGAGAAGGGGCGGGATGCTTTTGCTTTTGAGCCTCTGGAGAGCCCCTATCTGACGGTTGCGGATGACCTGAGGGTGCGCACGCCCTATTCACGTACGATCGTGGAGGCGTTGCGATCCATTCCCTGGGCCCATTGGGATCCAGAGGAGCGGATCTGGCGGGTGCCGTTCCGGTCCTACGACGAGCTGAAGGCGCGCTGGGCCGAGATCGAGGAGGCGGCTCGGCGCAATGAGCCGGCTGCCCGCCAGAGGCGACGCGAAGAGCAGAGGGCTCAACGTTCCGACGAGTCGGTCCGGGTTCAGGCGGAGCGCCGCCGCAGGCGCTATCCTGTTCCCGGAGACGACTTGCCGCCGTTGGGTTTCCCGCTGTCGACGGCGCGGTGGGGCGTTGTGGTCTTCGAGGAGATCGAAAGCGACCCCATCCATGATCCGGACATGGCCGAGTTCTATCCGCACATCAGGAGCGATCCCTCAGGCTATGTCTGGGCTCACTGGCGCATGCCCACCCTTCAGGAGGTCTACCGCACCAGGCCGTCTCGCGCGGACGAGGACCCTGAGCTTCGCTCGGTTCGGGGCTGGTGGTGGGCCAGCCGTGACGAATTGCGGGAGAGGGCGCGCAAGCTGCGCGAGGTGGAGCGGATGCAACGCGCGCGGCACGAGGCGAGGAACGCCTCTGCAGATGTTTGAGGCCTCCGCCAGGGCATAAAAAATCCGGGCCTAGAGCCCGGATTCCGAAAACGTCGATTGTGCGTCCATCAGAACGGAATATCGTCGTCGAAGTCGCTGTGACGGGAGGCGCCTGTCGGCTCAGGCCTGCGCTCCATCGGCGAGGATCGTCCGAAGTCACCGCCGCGGGAGATTTGGCCCTGTTCCTCGTCGCCGAACTCGGACGAGCCGCCGCCGCGGCTGTCCAGGATCGTCAGCTCACCCCGGAAGCGCTGCAGCACCACCTCGGTGGAGTACTTCTCCACTCCCTGCTGGTCGGTCCACTTGCGCGTCTGCAGCTGCCCCTCCAGGTACACCTTCGAGCCCTTCTTCAGGTACTGCTCGGCCACCCGCGCCAGATTTTCGTTGAAGATCACCACCGAGTGCCACTCGGTCTTCTCCTTGCGCTCGCCCGTGGCCTTGTCCTTCCAAGTCTCGGACGTGGCGATCCGCAGGTTCACCACCGGCTCCCCGCTGCCCAGCCGACGCACCTCAGGGTCACGCCCCAGATTCCCAACCAGGATCACCTTGTTCACAGATCCAGCCATAACGGCTCTCCACTTCATCTCTCCTGAACGGCTGGGGCATCAAGGAATGCCGCACGTTTTCAGGTCGGTTGCACTCTCCTGCCCAAGGCGCGGGCATCACTGATTGTTCTATATTTGTTCCACGTGAAACACAAGGATGAAGAGGGATTCCGGGGTGAAGTTTGCGGTGTTTCCTAGAATGGCACAGGGCTATGAAAAAGGAGCGGTGATGTCTCACCGCTCCTTGAAATACATCCGCACGGCTTGAGCTTTATTCAGCCGCCTGCAGGTAGACCACCCTCGTCTGCTCGTCCTTCACCTCGCGCAGGGTGCGCGCCATGTAGGTGAGCTGCTCGATGGCTTTGTCGAGATCGTCCTTGGTGCCAGCCTCAAGATCATAAGCCCTGCGGCCCCGGTAGAGCCGGTTGACTTGGCTTTCCATCTCCGCGGCAGCTTCGCGGATGCGGTGGACGAGATTGTCTGCGATGACATTGGCGTTGCCGTCGACAACGCAGAAGCCGACATCGCTTGCGCGAACCTTAGCCATGGGTTGATACCTCTTCTTGTTGTTCGTCTCAGGCAACAGCCCGTTCTCCATGCGCGGCATAGATGCCGAGCCGGCGGGCCAGGGTGTGTTTCGTCACGGGGCCGATCCAGGGCAGCGTCGCAAGGAAGCGCAGCTTGTCCGGGCTTGCCGTGTATTCCGCGAACAGGCGCTCACGCTCGCGCCAGATCACGTCTATGGCCTCAGCTTTCGCCGGGTGGCGAAAGCCCAAGCGAGCCGTAGACCCGAAGCTCAGCGCGCGCATGCAGCGCTCGAACGTGCGGCGGCCGATGGCCGGGGTCACGCTTGCATGGCAGATCGTCTCGATCACATGCTGCGCGAACGCATCCGCCGTTTCAGGCGCCGGCGTCTCCGCACCGGAGATGTCGCCCTGGAAAGCACTTGCGCCATGGCGCATCATCTCTTCAAGCCCAAAGCTTGGCATCAATCTCACCGTATGTTCCAGGCCGCCTGAAGCAGCCGAACGAGCTTCGTTCCGGTCTTTCGAATCCGGCGCGGCGCCTGCCAGGAGAGGATGGCTTCACGGGGCGGGTTCAGGCGTTCGGAACGTTGACGCGAGTTCTTCAGAATGAGGCGCGCGCCCAATGTGGTGCGAATGCGCCAGGCTTCAGCCGGGCTCGGAATACCTTGACCATTCAAAGGTTTATGCGACGAGCGCGGCTTCACTAAGATGGGGTTTGAACCCTTCGGATGCAAGGTGCGCGGGATCGCCGGAACCGACCCCGCATGGGTCCGTGCAGCCTTCGGCCAAGGTGAGACTTCGCAGCGCGCAACCTTCAGGCTCTGCGCCAGATCCACGCCTGTGCCGATGCCGAAAACGGAGAGGGCACAGGTGAAAGCTTCCGAGAACGGCTGCATGCCGCACCAGCTCTTCTCCGCCATGTGCAGCGGCCACGCCCACAGCCCATCCTCGCGCCGCTGGCCGAGGCTCTCGCGATCGATGAAATACCCGGTGGTCTTGTGCTCGAGGCCGCTCTCGTTCACGAGCCACTCCTCGTTCTCGAAGATTGGACGCTCTTCCGTCATGGCGCTCATCACGGGATCCTTGTGCCGAGGGCGCATCATGCTGCCCTAATGAGGTCACATCCACGACGCATACAGATGATGTGAACAAACCAAGAACATAGCTTTGGCGGGCGCTGTGTCAAGCAAAGTCCGCTGTTTGAGACTGTAATCTTGGAGTAACGGATACTATGTGGAGGGTCGGATGCCAGGATTGAAGACATCGTCCCCTATCCAGACCAAAAAGAGGCAAAGTCGTTGCGACGAAATAGCGCTGACGATAACTGAAGCTCGACCATTCCTTTGCAGCGGAGCCGCGATTCCATGACCAGCCAGTCACGCTTTGAGACCGACCAGCTCCGCCGCCTGGAGGAGATGCGCAAGAGCTTTGATAAGCTGCGGGCGGAACGGATCCGGGCTGAGGGCGAGGTCGAGCGACTGATGCGCGAGCTTGAGGAGGCGCGCGCCCTCGCCAAAGCCGAGCTCGGCACGGACGATGAAGCGCAGATTCAAAGCCTGATCGAGGAAGCGCAAGTGAGAAACGCCAAGCTCGCGGAGGAATTCGGCATGGCTCTGCGCGAGGTCGAGACGCGGCTCAGGCAGCTCGGAGACGAGCGTTGATCTTGGCCTCTGCCCCTCACGATGTTGCCCGAGCGGAAGCGCTGCTCGCGCGCCTCGAAGGCCGGCGCGATGCCATCCGTACGCGGGTTGAAGAGCTCACGCGCGAAATCGAACTCGCCAAGGGCCGCCTCGCGGTCAAGGATGAGGTGGAGACGTTCATTGAGGCCGTGCATGGCGCTGCGAGCCGTCGCAGCCTGTCCGCCTTCGAGACCCTGCTGACGGCGCTCGTGCAGGAGGTGCTGCCGGGCGAGAAGCCCGTGGCGCTGGAGCTTTCGACTGAGCGGGGGCTCGCGTCCCTCGACATTTGCGTGCGGCGCCCGGATGGCTCGCTTGAAGACGTGCTGGAGGACAATGGCGGCGCGCTCACCAATGTGATCGGCATGGCTTTGCGCCTGATCGCCGTGGTCAAGGCGGATGTCGCGCGCTTCCTGGCGCTGGACGAAGCCGATTGCTGGATTGCGCCGGAGCGCGTGTCGTCCTTCTACACAGTGCTGGAAGACGGCTCGGCGCGGCTCGGCGTCCAGTGCCTTGCGGTCTCGCACCACGACCTGTCGCAGTTCTCCGGCAAGTTCCACATCGCGCGCATCGCCGGCGAGCCGGTCACCGGGGTGGAGGTGGTTTCCTCCGACACCAGCGCGCAGTGGGACGACTCCCAGTCGGGTTTGCGGTACATCCGTCTCGTCAACGTGCAGGCCTATGCGGATGCGACGCTGCCTCTGAGCCCGGGCGTCAATGCGCTGATCGGGCCGAACAACCGCGGCAAGTCCACCTTCATCCGCGCCTTGCGTGCCGTGTTCTATGGCGAGGCCCGCGACAGCCTCGTGCGCGCCGGCGCGAAATCCGCCACGGTGGAAATCGGCGTTGCCGGGCGGCGGACCTTGCGCTTCACCCGCCAGCCGCGCCGCTCGCCGGTCAACATCTGGTCGCTGCATGAACCCGATGGCTCCGTGGTCGAAGAGCAGGGCATGCGCTACGAGACCGGCGGGCGCAATGTGCCAGATTGGGTGGCCGATCTCATCCGCATCCGCAAGGTCGAGGATCTCGACGTTCATATCGCGCACCAGAAATTTCCCGTATTCCTGCTCGGCGAGACGCCGTCACGCCGCTCGGCGGTTCTCTCGATCGGGCAGGAGGCGGGCTATATCCGCGACATGCTCGCGATCCATCGCGAACGCTGCCGCCGGGACAACGATCTTGTGCGCAACGGCGAGCGGGAGCTGATCACGCTGAGCGAGACGCTCGATGGACTCACCGAGCTCGAACAACTGAAGGACAAGCTCTCGGCCGTCCGCCAGCAGGCGAAGCGTTTAGCGACGGAAGCCGTGGGACTGGAGCGGCTGCAGAGCCATGCAGCGCAGATCGCCACCATCCGGCGACGGCTGGCGACAGCCGAGGCACGCGCCTGCATCACCGAGATGCTTCCGCCGGCGGAGCGGCTCGCCGATCTCACCCGTGCGGTCGAACGTGCCCGCGAACGCGAGCGCATCGGGCGGCAAGTGCTGCAGCTGAGCCGTAATCTGACACGCAGCCAGGCGCGGCTGGATGCGCTGCTTCAACTGCCGCAAGCCGTGCCGACCCTTGAAAACTACGCTTCGGCACAAAACATTCTGAAAAGGCTGAGCGATCTTCGCACGGCTTCGCAGATCGCCCGAAGCCGCATGGTGCAGGTCGATGAAGGGCTGAAATCCCTGCAAGCCGAGATGGCGCGCCTCGTCGAGGAAACCGGCGGGCTGTGCCCGACCTGCGGTTCGCCCGTGAAGCCTGAGACCCTGCTGGACCATCACACCCATTCGCTGAATGCCTCGGAGCGGCTCACCGCATGATCCTGACCGGCGATCGACTTCCCGCTGTTGCCTGCAACGGCATTCTCGTGATCGGGGACCCGCATGTGGGTTCGCGGCGTCCTGGGCGGCGCAAGGATGCGGTCTGGCCTCAGGCTGTGCTGGGCAAGCTGGAGCGCTGCATTTCCATCGCCAATGAGCGGCAGCTCGCCGTGGTCATTCTCGGCGATCTCTTCGACCGACCGGTCGAGACCGATGTGGCGCTCAAGAACCAGCTGATTCGCATCCTGAAAGGCTTTCGCCACCGGCCTATCGTTAACGTGGGCAACCACGACATCCAGCATACGACGCTCACCGACAGCGACTCGCTGGCGCTGCTCGGTCTCTGCGATGTGGTCGACGTCGTGTCCACATCCGCTCCAGTCGCCGAGTTCCAGATCGGCACGCGTCGAATCGGCGTCGGCATGACGCCCTATGGTCAAACTATTCCAACCGATGCGCGCGGCTCCTTCACCAGTGCCGATCTCCAGGCCTGGTTCACGCATCACGACATCGCTTTCGACGGCGGTTATCCCGGCGCCGTTCCGCCCTTCGCGGTGGAAGGCTGCGATGTCATGATCAACGGTCACATCCACAAGACCCAGAAGTCCATTCTTGCGGGCCGGACACGCTGGCTCAATCCAGGCAACATCACGCGTCAGTCCGTCGACCTGATGGATCACGTGCCGCGCGCCTGGATCCTCGATGGCAGCGGCGAACTCGAAGCGCAGGCGCTGCCTTTCGAGAGCAACGTGTTCGATCTCACGGGCCGCGTGGTCGATGCGGCTGATGAGGCGCTGGTGGCGCGCGAGGTGGAGAGCGCCTTCGTGACCCTGCTTCAGGCGGAATCCTCAACCGAGCTGAAGCGCAGCGGCGACGGTTCGATCATCCGCGATGAGATCGAGGCGAGGTTCACGGCCGACAATACGTCGGATGCGGTGCGCGCCATCGTGCGCTCGCTGCTTGGCGAGGCGGTGGAGCGGCACGCCTCCTAAGCCTCAAAAGGCAAACGGATCGGCGAAGGGCAGGCGGCGTCGGCGCACCTGCGTCTCGGGCAGGATCGGACGGCTGATGTCGACGGCCACCAGGCCTTCGCAGGCCAGCGCCAGAACGGCCGCGACCCCATCCTGCGTGTTCATCACGGCGCTGGCGCAATCGACAAGCCGCATGGTGCCGAGTTCATCAAGCTGGTGCAGGATGCGCACCCGGTCCCCCGCCGTCACCGGCGTGCGCTTGCAGGCCATGATGAGGCGCATGGTGGTGAAGCGAGGCTCCGACCGGATGCTCGCCGCCGTCTCGATCAGGAAGGGACGTCCGTCGGCGCAGGTGATGCCGTGAATGGCGGCGGCGCGCAGGGGATGGTTCAACAGATCGTCATCCGTCACCACGTCGACGAGGTAAACCGAACCGTCGCGGACGATCTCGAAATCGGCCACGTGCTCCACCGTCTCGTCGCCGATGGCGAAGGTTGCCGGATCAGCCGGCGCGCGCAGGGACTCCACGTCGGCATCGAGCTCGCAGATCGCCAGGAAGTCCGCGATCAGGGCGTTGCGCGTCAGCGGCGCCACCGGGCGCTTGGCAGCACGGCGGGTGCCGCCGCGGCGGGCAGGGCGTCGATCCGATAGGTCGAGGATCGCTTGCGCGGACATTCGGTCCTCCAGGGTGGCCGTTACGACGAGCAGTCAGGCCGCCTCGGAATTAGGGCGCATATCGACATCCTGACTGATGAGAACATATATAGAACATATATGTTCTGGTCAAATCATGGCGCCTTATCCATGCCTTTAAGTGTGGCTTACGGTACAGGTGATGGCGGCCGCATATTGAGGCAAAATGGCACACCATCTAAGACACTGTTTTAAAACCTTAAATACGCCTTCCCAGCTATTCCCGAATTAGACCTCCGTCCCAAAATTTGATATAGAACAAAAAACGAACATGCCTGCCGCAGAAGACGGTTTCGAGAAGAGCGTGAGCCGATATACGGGCCCTATAAAGTTAGGATCAAGGATGAATACGACCGATAAGAAAATCTCCGAGGTGCTGGCCAAGTTCGGTGAGCCGATGGCCGGCAATGTCTGGCGGGTCCAGGGAACGGCCGTGGTCTACCACAAGACGCTTGAGCGCATTGCCGCGCAGGCCAACGTGGTCTTCGACGAGCCCAAGATCATCCGTGCCGAGCGGGATGAGGCGGTGATCCAGGTCACCGGTCGCATGGGCGAGCGCGTTGAATGGTCGATCGGCGAGGCGCTGATCGGCGTGAACTACCGCGTCTCGGGCAAGCAGGCGGCCTATGTCTATGCCATGGCCGAGAAGCGGGCGAAGGACCGCGTGATCCTGAAGCTCATCGAACTGCACGGCTATGTCTATTCCGAGGAAGAGGCGGACGAGTTCAAGCAGGGTCGCCCGGGCTTTGCCGATCCGCACGTGGAGGTCGAGAAAACCGAGGCCCAGCCGCAGAAGGGCCGGGTCGAGGCTGCTGCCTCCGACGGCAAGGTTGAGGATGATCTGAAGGCGAAGATCAAGAAGGCCAAGACCATTAATGCGGTCACGGACCTGATGCTCCATGCCGACACGCAGAAGGTGCTCGCCGAACTGCCGGAGGGCATCCGCGACGAGATCCGCGACTATGCCAAGGCGCGGCTCGTCGAACTCGGCTGGCCGACCAAGAAGGCAGCCTAACTTTCGCTGCGATCATTGGCGAGACGGGACAAGCCGTCTCGCCTTTCTCATATCTCTGGTGGCGTCCCGGCGCTCGTGGTCCCGCTGATCGATGCCAAAATCCTCCGCCATGGCTGCTTCCGATCAGGAGGCGCTGCTCCTCTCCGAACATCTCGTCGGCTCCATCGAGCGGGTGACGTTCCACAACGATGAAACCGGCTTCTGCGTACTGCGCGTGAAAGCGCGCGGGCACCGCAAACCCGTTGTTGTCGTGGGTCATGCGCCGTCGGTCGCCATGGGTGAGGTTGTCGAGGCGAGTGGCGGCTGGCTGCATGACCGCAATCACGGGGTTCAGTTCCGCGCGAGCGAGCTGACGACCTCGGCGCCGACCACGGCGGAAGACCTGCAGCGCTTTCTCGGCTCCGGCCTGCTGAAAGGCCTCGGACCTTCTCTCGCCCAGAGGCTTATCGCATCCTTCGGTGCGCGCATCCTCGACGTGATCGAGACGAAGCCGCACGAGCTGACGCGGGTGCATGGCATCGCGATGGCCAAGGCGCTCAGCATCGGCGCGGCCTGGACCGAGCACCGGGCCTTGAAGGATATCGCCGCCTTTCTGAATGCTCACGGCATCGGCGGCTTTCTGCTCACGCGCATCTACCGCGCCTACGGGGTCGGGGCTATCGACATCGTCAAGGCCAATCCGTACCGGCTGGTCCTCGACATTGCAGGCTTCGAGTTCGCGCTCGCCGACCAGGTGGCGCTGGAGCTCGACGTGGAGCCCACAGCCGCGATCAGGCTTCAGGCCGGTCTTGCGCATGTGCTCTCGGAGGCCGTGAAGGAAGGGCATTCCGGCCTGCCGGCGGATGAACTGCTGCGGCAGGCGAGTCGCTTGCTTGAAGTCTCTGAAGCCGAGTTGAAGCCGGTGCTTGATGCGCAATGTGCGGCAGGTCAGCTCGTCGGCGACGAGCTTGATGGCCGCCGCAGCATCTTCCTGAAAGGCCTCTATGGTGCCGAGCTCTTCATCGCGCAGCGCCTGAAGGATATCGCCCAGGGAGTTCATCCCTGGAGCGGATTTAATAGCGAGCAGATAATCGCTGAGGCTGAAGCAGCTATCGGCGTCTCCTACTCGCCGAGCCAGCGCGAGGCCCTGGCCTCCGCCTGCCGCTCGAAGGTGCTCGTCGTGACCGGTGGGCCTGGTGTCGGCAAGACGACGCTGATCCGAAGCCTGACGCATCTATGCGCGCAGCATGCGTTGACGATTGCCCTGTGTGCGCCGACCGGACGGGCTGCCAAGCGGCTGTCGGAAAGCACGGGCTTTCCGGCCAAGACCGTCCACCGCCTGCTGGAAGCGTCCGAGGGCGGCTTCCGGCGCAACACCAAGATGCCGCTCGACTGCAACCTTCTCGTGGTCGACGAGACCTCGATGCTCGACATCCGCCTGATGGCGGCGCTGCTGCGCGCCTTGCCGGACGAAGCCTCGCTCGTTCTCGTGGGCGACGTGGACCAGCTGCCCTCCATCGGCCCAGGGCAGATCCTGTCCGACATCATCGCGTCCGGCGCCGTTCCGGTGGTGCATCTCAGGGAAGTGTTCCGGCAGGAGCGGGAGAGCCGCATCATCACCGTGGCCCATGCGATCAACCGAGGCCTCGTACCCGATCTGGGTCATCAGCCGGATTCCGATTTCTACTTCATCGAGGCCGAGACGCCGTCCGAGGCCATGGCCAAGATGACCATCCTGATCCGCGACCGGATTCCGTGCCGCTTCGGCCTCGATCCGGTGCGGGACGTGCAGGTGCTGTGCGCCATGAATCGTGGTCGTCTCGGCACGCATGCGCTGAACGGGGAACTGCAGCAGATCTTCAATCCGCCATGTCTTGATAGCCTGCACCGGGCCGGCTGGAGCTACGGGCCAGGTGACAAGGTCATGCAGGTCCGCAACGATTACGAGCGCGATGTTTATAACGGCGAAGTCGGCATCGTACGCGAGGTGAGCCGCGACCACGGCGAACTCACCGTTGCGTTCGACGACAGGATGGTTGTGTACTCGCTGCAGGAGCTCGACGAGCTGGCTCTGGCCTATGCCGTGACAATCCACAAGGCGCAAGGCTCCGAGTATCCGGCCGTGGTCATCCCGGTTGCCCTGCAACAGGCCTCGATGCTGCGGCGCAAGCTTCTCTATACGGGGGTGACACGGGCAAGCCGTCTGGTGATCCTCGTCGGCAGCCGGGCTGCACTGGTTCAGGCGGTCGGCTCGGAAGAGGAGCCGCGCCTCTCCAGGCTCAGGAACTGGCTTCAGGTCTGATCCCTTTCGTCCAGAGGCAAAGCGCTCTATATCTGCTCCTGCAGAAGCATCCTCTGGAGTAGAGAATGAGCACAGAGACGGGGCATGGGGAGCAGCAGGAGCAGCGGGCGCGCGTCGGCCTTCTCGCGGCAGCATTTCTGTGCCTGGTCGCCTCGGGCGGGCTACTGTGGTGGCGCTATGGCGGCGCCGTGTTCAACGATCTGGTGACCGCCACCCTGGCTTGGTGCTTCTGAAAAAGCCCGGCCCTTGAGGTGCGGGCGAGGCCGTGGCTCGTCTTGTTCCACCGGAACGGCGCGATGGCCAGCTCCCATAAGCCTCTCCAGGCCGCAAAGCTGACGAGGCAGTAATAGAGCGGCAGCATCAAGATCCAGGGCATGAGCCGCCAGAGCCTGCGCCGGTGCAGGGCCACGCAGGCGGGGATGAAAATCGAGGCCGCGCCTGACAGGAAAAGCGTCAGGGCATAAGCGTTGAGTGCCGCTGTCCAGCCCAGGTCGAAAGCCTCTTCAGTGCTCGCAAACCATGAGGCCAAATAGAGTCCGGTGAAGAACGGATACACAAGGGCGCTGAGCACAACTCCCCAGGTCAGGGCAAGGGCGCCGGAGAAACGCCAAAGCCCGAGCTGGCGCAGCATGATCCAGGGCTTTCGTGTATGAACCACGGCGGTCTGCACGTAGCCCTTCATCCACCGCGTCCGCTGCCGCATCCAGAGGCGCAGCGTGCCAGGTGCCTCCTCAAAGGTGGAGGAGGGTAGGTCTCTGACCTCATAGCCGAGCCGTACCAGGCGAATGCCGAGATCGGCATCCTCGGTCACGTTCCAGGCATCCCATCCATGAACCCTCCGCAGCACGGAGGTGCGGAAATGGTTCGAGGTGCCGCCCAGGGCGATCGGGCTGCCGATCTCCGCCAGCCCCGGATTGAACACGTCGAACAGGGCCGCGTATTCGACCGTGAAGAGCCGCGTGAGCCAGGTGTCGTCCGTATTGTCGATGGTCAGCCGTGCCTGCAGGCAGGCGACGCGTGGCGGCGCTTCGGCAAAGCGCGACACCGCCAGGCGCAGCTGCCCTGGATCGGGCACGTCCTCGGCATCGTAGATCACCGTGTAGCGGCCCCGCGCCAGCGGCAGGGCGACGTTGAGCGCGCGGGGTTTCGTGCGCGGTTCTCCCGGCGGCGCGATAAGGATCTCGACATTGCCTGGAACCTCGATGGCGCGGAGAGCCTCCATGGTCTCCGGATCGTCGACCTCCAGAACGAGCTTGATGTCGAGCTTGGCGGCCGGGTAGTCGAGCTGCGCCAAGGCGTCGAGGAAACGGGCGACGACGCGCTTTTCCCGGTAGAGGGCGGCGATGACCGTATAGACCGGAAGATCGGCATCTTCAGTGCGAGGCGGCGGGGCCGTTGGTATGACCGGGTTGCTCAACATCGATGCGGCGAGTCGGAGAACGACGCTCCCGATGAACAGGGGGCCCATCGCTGCCCCAAGGATGCCGATGGTAGGCCCGAACGCGTGGACTAGGCCGAACGAGATCAGCGTGAGAGCCATGAACAGGAGGGCGATTTGCCCGTAGCTCACATCGGTTGCGAGGTGAGGGGTCTTGTTGGCCAGTTCATGAGCAGCCTGCTGGGCAATCAACCGCGCTTGAGTTTGAAAGACCGCCTGTCTCAGCCGCGTGGGCGTGGTGATGGCGAGTGGACGACCCAAGGAGCGAGTCTTGAGAAGGTCCGTCAGGGCAGGGCCGCGCGGCGCGGCAACGAACCTGGCTTTGTCTCGGGCCAGAGGGGCCAGGCCCGCCAGGACACTGTCAGGGTAGCGGACGGCCGATGACAAGTGTGGATTTGCAATAAACGACAGACGGAGTTCTGCCGCGAGAGCCCGGTAGAAGCCGTCCTCCGGGACGATCCCTTCCCTGATCAGGAACTCATCGGCCGTCACCCCGGCGGCCTGGGAGAAGACGGCAGCCTGCCACAGAACTTCGGGCGCATGTCCGTGGTTGCTGAGAAATCCGATCTCGACCGGCAGCGCTGTTGACTGTGCAGCCCCGTCCGCTAGACCCTGCCTCATGAGCGTTGGGTGCTTCCTGCGGGCATTCCTGAGCAGTGCAAAGCCAAGAGCAAGAGAATGTCGCCTCTATGGTCCTAAATATCATTACATTGGTTGCCCGCCTTTCTCGTAAGATCAAGCCCTTTGGGCGAGCCGGAACGCTTTTGCCCCTGGCTTTCGCGCTCATGGCAAGCGCGGCTCAGGCTCAGGGGGTGAGCATCCCGAATTTCTGGGACCCGAGAACACAGCTCGAGCGCCCGGAGCTGCCGGCCACGCGTACGATCCGCTTTCTCGTCGACGATGACTTCCCGCCGCTCCACTTTCCTGGCCTCGACGGCAACCCGACCGGACTGTCGGTGGAACTCGCCCGGGCCGCCTGCGAGCGTTTGAGCCTGACCTGCACCGTTCAGGTGCGCCGCTTCGATACGCTTTTGAGTGCCCTCAACGAGAGGCAGGGCGACGTGGTGGCGGCTGCCATTCCCATCACGGCGGACCTTCGCCGGGGCTTTGCCGTGACCGGGCCCTATTTCAAGATCCCGGCCCGTTTTGCCGTACGGAAGGACAAGAACCAGCCGGCACCTGAGGCAAAGGCCCTGCAGGGCAAGACCCTGGGCGTCGTCGGAGGGACGGCCCATGAGGCCTATGCCAAGGCTTTCATGGGAGGAGCCTCCCTCAAGCCTTACCCGGAACTGGCGGCGGCGCAGGCCGCGCTGAAGGCCGGTGAGATCGACTACCTGTTCGCCGACGGCCTCGGTCTCGCCCTCTGGATCGGCGGCGAGGAATCTGCCGGATGCTGCGACTTCTTGGGTGGCCCATATCTTGAGAGCCGCTTCTTCGGCGAGGGCATCGGCTTCATCACCCGCACGGAGGACGACGCCCTGCGGCGGGCTCTCGACTTTGCTCTGCAGCAGCTCTGGCGGGATGGGAAATACGCCGAGCTTTACCTGCGTTTCTTCCCGACAAGCCCTTACTGACGGCTTACTTTACGGGTCTGCCGGGTTTACCGCATTGACCCTAGGGGGCTGATCCAAGCGCATCGTACGGAAAAGTGGCTCCGGTTTTCCGCCTGACGATGCGCTTGCAAGAGAAGAAGCGTCGAATATGCCCCAAAAGTGGTTTCCACTTTTGGGTTCGATGCTCTAGTGTGCCGCGCTTCTGGAAGCATTTCCTTTAAGCACTAGGCCCATGTCTCACCCTCTGTTTCTTGATCCCGCTCTGATTGAAGCCGCCCAGACTGCCAATGCTTGGCCTTTCGAAGAGGCCCGCAAGCTCGTCGAGCGTCTCAAGAAAACGGGCAAGACGGAGGCTCTGTTCGAAACGGGCTATGGCCCCTCGGGCCTGCCGCATATCGGCACCTTCGGCGAGGTCGCCCGCACCAGCATGGTCCGGCATGCCTTCCGGGTGCTGACAGGCGACACGATCCCGACCCGCCTCGTCGCCTTCTCGGACGACATGGACGGTCTGCGCAAGGTGCCGGACAACATCCCCAACAAGGAGCTGATTGCGGCTTCCCTCGGCAAGCCCCTGACCCAGGTGCCGGACCCGTTCGGGACTCACGAGAGCTTCGCGCATCATAACAATGCGCGCCTGCGCGAATTCCTGGACGCCTTTGGTTTCGACTATGAGTTCATGTCGGCGACCGAGTGCTACAAGGCCGGTAAGTTCGACAAGACGCTGCTGACCGTGCTCGAGCGCTACGATGCCGTGATGGCGATCATGCTGCCGTCGCTGCGCGAGGAGCGCCAGCAATCCTATTCGCCTTTCCTGCCGATCCACCCGAAGACAGGTATCGTGATGCAGGTGCCGATCGACGAGCGCAAGTTGGACGCCGGCACCATCGTATGGCGCGATCCTGAAACGGGCGAGCGCTTCGAGACACCGGTCACCGGCGGCCACGCCAAGCTGCAGTGGAAGCCCGATTGGGCCATGCGCTGGGTGGCGCTCGGCGTCGATTACGAGATGGCCGGCAAGGACCTGATCGACAGCGTGAAGCTCTCAGGCGAGATCGCCAAAGCGCTCGGCGGCCTTCCGCCGGACGGGTTCAACTACGAACTTTTCCTCGACGACAAGGGCCAGAAGATCTCCAAGTCCAAGGGCAACGGCCTCACCATCGACGAGTGGCTCACCTACGGTACGCCGGACAGTCTGAGGCTGTTCATGTTCAACAAGCCGCGCGAGGCGAAAAAACTTTATTTCGATGTGATCCCGCGGCAGGTGGACGACTACCTGACCTTCCTGGAGAAGTACCCGGCGCAGGACGCCAAGGCGCGCCTGATGAACCCGGTCTGGCATCTCCATGGAGGCGAGCCGCCGGCGCCTGAACTGGTGGCGTCGGGTGGCGCCAACCAGCCGGGCACGACGATCTCCTTCTCTATGCTGCTCAATCTCGTGGCGGTGGCGAATTCCGAGGATCCCTCCGTACTCTGGGGCTTCATTCGCCGCTATGCACCGGGCGTATCACCGGAGACCCATCCGCGCCTCGACAGCCTCGTGAAGCGCGCGGTGCGCTACTTCGAGGATTTCGTGAAGCCGCAGAAGACCTATCGTCTGGCCGATGAGGTCGAGGCCGCATCCCTGCGGCGCCTGGACGAGGTGCTGGGATCCTTCGAGGCAGGGGAGCGTCCCGCAACGGCCGAGGCGATCCAGGAAGAGATCTACAATGTCGGCCGCGCCGAGCCGCGCTATCAGGATCTCAAGGCCAAGGGCGCTACGCCCGAGCGTCCGGGCGTGTCCATCGAGTGGTTTAACACGATCTATCAAGTGCTGCTCGGCGAGCCGCGTGGACCTCGCTTCGGTTCTTTCGTGGCTCTCTATGGCGTCAAGGAAACGCGGGCGCTGATCCAGAACGCACTCAACGGCGATCTCGTGCGCGAGCACGAAGCCTTCCTGAAGGATCGCGCGGCATAAGGGTTATTGCCGCGCCCACATGATCCGGGCTGACCAGGCGATCTCCTCGGTGGGGATCATCTGGTCCTCCTGATCCTTCGCCAGGGACGTCATCTCCAGGGTCTTGGCCGAGCGGCGCTTGAGTTCCTTGGCCAGGATCTCCCCGTTCGTGGTGCACACCACGATCCGGTCGCCTTTCCGGGTGCTGGCGGTGGGCGAGACGATGAGCACGTCCCCATCCCGGTAGAGAGGCGCCAGCGTATCGCCGGTGACCTCAAGGGCGAAGATCCTCTCCTGGCCGAAATCGGGGAATTCGAGCTCGTCCCAGCGGGAGCCTTCCGCAGGCGTGCCGTCCTCGTTGAGGATCTTTCCAGTGCCTGCTTCCTCCATGCCGATCAGCGGAATCATAGAGCGGCGCAGGGAGCCGGTGGGTTCGACGAGGCGCAGGAAGTCCTCAAGGGTCGCACCGGTTGCCTTCAGGATTTTCGAGATCGACTCGGTTGACGGCCATCGCTCCCGACCCTCGGGACTGACGCGCTTTGATCTGTTGAAGCTTGTCGCATCGAGACCGGCCTTGCGGGCGAGGCCCGATGCGGTCATGCCGTGACGTGATGCCAATGCATCGATAGCAGCCCAGACGCGCTCATGGGACAACATCGCAAGAAACCTTCGCTAGAAGCGAATAACTGAAACCGAACCTATGAATAGGAATTAAGATTGTTCTAAGGCATAGACAACGGGATCCCGACTCTTGAGACAATATGTCTAATCAGGATTGCTCCTGAAGCGACGCTCAATTAATCGAGCTATCATGCGCATTATCTACAAAATTTGCCCGACATTGCTTTGGCGCGAGGCTGAAGAGGCCGGCCTCTTCTCAGGAGCGCCTATCGACATCCAGGATGGGTACCTCCACTTTTCCACTGCCGAGCAGGTTCGCGAGACGGCTGCCAGGCACTTTGCGGGACAAAGCGATCTCCTGCTGATCGCCATCGATGCCGACTCACTGGGCGAGGCCCTGCGGTATGAGCCGTCCCGTGGCGGGGATCTCTTCCCGCATCTTTACGCTCATCTGCCTTTATCAACTGTCCGATGGGTGAAGCCGCTGCCTCTCGGCGCAAATGGACAACACATCTTTCCGGATCTCGACGCATGATTGGTGCACTGTTTTCCCTCGCGAAGCCCGCGCTGCATGCGCTCGATGCGGAGACCGCCCATCAGTTGACCATCAGGGGGCTGTCCCTGATGCCGGTGACGCCCGCCCCGGCGGACGATCCGCGCCTCTCCGTCGCGGTGTTCGGCAGAACTTTTCCCAACCCGGTTGGGCTTGCGGCGGGCTTCGACAAGCAATGCGAAGTGCCGGATCAGCTTCTTGGCCTTGGGTTCGGCTTCGTCGAACTCGGTGGTGTCGTGCCTAAGCCGCAGGCAGGTAATCCGCGCCCACGCGTCTTCCGTCTCGCCGAGGACGAAGCGGTGATCAACCGCTTCGGGCTCAACAGCGACGGGCTCGACGTGGCATGCCGGCGTCTTGCGCAACGCCGTGGGCGTCCCGGCATCGTGGGCGTCAATATCGGGGCGAACAAGGACTCGGATGACCGCATTGCCGATTACGTGCTGTGCATTCAGCGCCTGTGCGGGCTTGCCGATTTCCTCACAATCAACGTGTCATCGCCCAACACGCCGGGCCTGCGCGACCTGCAGGGCGAGGCTTTCCTCGACGATCTTCTCGCGCGCAGCATCGAGGCACGGGACAAGGCGGAAAAGGGCGGGCACAAGACAATCGTGCTGCTGAAGATCGCGCCCGATATCTCGCTCGACACGCTCGACGCCATCGTGGCCACCGCGCTCAGGCGCGGCATCGACGGTCTCACTGTTTCCAACACGACAGTCGCGCGGCCCGACAGCCTGAAGGAAAAAGCGCTCGCATCGGAGACAGGCGGCCTCTCCGGCAAGCCGCTCTTCGTGCCGTCCACGAAGCTTCTCGCCGAAACCTTCCAGCGCGTGGAACGCAAGATCCCGCTCATCGGCGTCGGCGGTGTGGATTCCGCGGAGGCCGCCTGGGCGAAGATCCGCGCCGGCGCCAGCCTGGTGCAGTTCTACTCGGCCATGGTCTACAAGGGGCCAAGCCTCATCGGCGACATCAAGAACGGTCTGGTGCAGATCCTCGCGAGCGAGAAGATGTCGCTCGCGCAGGCTCTTGGCCGTGATGCATCGGCGATTGCCAGGGGAGAGTTCTGAACGCCGAACTCAGGCGAGGCTGGCGAAGGTTTTTCTCGCCAGCCCTGGATAGAGGATGAACTGGCCAAGCCCCCTCGCGCTCAGGAAGGCCAGAAGCGCGATCCAGAGAGCCGTGTTGCCGAGGCTGCCAGCGGCGAGCAGGATGCCGGCATAGATCACAAAGGCGATGACCATCAGGTCGCGCATGGAGCGGGTCCAGGTCGCGCCGGTGTAGATGCCGTCGAAGGCGAAGGCCGCGGCACCCAGAAGGGGCGTCAGGGCTGCAAAGACCAGATAGTCACGTGCGTAAGCCCGCACATCCGGGTTGGTCGACACGAAGTCGATGAATGGTCCGCCGCCGGCAAGGAAGAGACAGGAGACCGCAAATCCGAAGCCGAGGCTCCATCCCAGGCTCAAGCGGATGGCGCGGCGGAAGCTGCGCTCGTCGCGGGCGCCGATGCTCTGGCCGCACAGGGTCTCGGCCGCGGTGGCGAAGCCGTCGAGGAAATAGCCGCCGATCAGGAACATGTTGTAGAGCACCGCATTCGCCGCGAGCGTCACGTCTCCGGATCGCGCCCCCATGGCGCTGAAGATCGAGAAGGCGAGGATCAGCGCCACGTTGCGGATCATGATGTCCCGGTTCATGGCGAGCGTCTGCAGCATCGCGGTCCGGTTCAGCACCTCGGCCCATGTGACGGCGAGCGGATTGGAACCGAGCCGCCGCAGCACCACGATGCCGAGGCCCACGCCTAGTATCTCGGCCAAAGCCGTGCCGATGGCCGCACCGGCGATGCCGAGGCCGAGACCCAGCACCAGCGCCATGGTCAGCACAATGTTGGCGACGTTGATCGCCACCTGCAGCAGCAGGCCGAGATCGGTGCGCCCGCGCCCCAGGGTCGAGCCGAGGATGACATAGTTCGCCAGGGTGAAGGGAGCGGCCCAGATGCGGATGAAGAAATAGGTCGAGAGCGCCTTGGTCACCGCCTCGCTGGCGCCCGCCATGGAGAAGGCGATGGCGGCAATCGGCCATTGCAGCACGATCAGCAGGAGGCCCGTGATCCCGGCCACCAGAAACGCGCGGGCCAGCGTCACGTCGACCTCGTGCCGGTTGCCGGCGCCTGTCGCCTGGGCCGTGAGGCCGGCGGTCGCCATGCGCAGCGACCCGAAGCTCCAGAACACGAAATCGAAGATGACGGCGCCGAGCGCCACTGCGCCCAGGAGATGCGCCTCGCCGAGCCGCCCGATCACCGTCGCGTCGACGAGCCCCAGGAGGGGCGTCGTCACATGCGACAGGGTCATCGGCAGGGCGAGCGCCAGGATACGCCAGTGGGAAATATCCAGCCGCTGCGGGGTCGGTGCGCCGTCCATGGCGAGCCTCAGCGCCGGCTGCCGAACAGGCGGGAGATGAGCCAGAGCGGGACCACGATGACCGCCCCGTAGAGAACCCAACGGCCTACTCTAAGGACTGTCTCCAAGCTTAGGTCGAAAACGGAGGCAAGCCAGCTGAACAGCCTCTCAACTAGTTCAAAGGGTGTGATCTCGTAAAAGGCCAGGAAGGCGCCGACGAGGAGCGACAGGAAGATCAGCTTCACCAGCACCGAGCCGGGGGAGCCGCCGAGAAAACGGTTCAGGTTGGACATGCTGCTCATCTCGTCGGAAAGCGTCACTGGAAGAAAGCGTAATGGACCTCAGGCCTCGCGTGTGCTTCATCGCAGGGGCCGGCGATGAACGCAACCCAACCCGAGTTCCGCATGATCGATCCCGCCTTGTTCGACCCCTCCGCCATCAGCGAGGAGATCCGTGCCCAGAATGCCGACATCGTGGCCAAGCTTGCAGCCTTGCCGGACCCGATGTCCGTCCCGCCGGCCGTGGTGCGCGAGCGGCGCCGCCAAGGCCTGGGGCCATTTCCCCTGCTGCCCCTGAGTTCCAAGGCTCAGGCCATGACAATCGACGGGCCGGGCGGTCCCATTCCCTTGCGGATCATCGCGCCCGACAACCCGCGCGGCGTCTATCTGCACATCCATGGCGGCGGATGGACCTGGGGCACGGCGGACGAGCAGGATCCCTGGCTCGACCGCCTGGCCGACCGTTGCGGCCTTGCCGTGGTCTCGGTCGAGTATCGCCTCGCACCCGAACAGCCCTATCCGGCTCCAGCCGACGATTGCGAGGCGGCCGCGCTCTGGGTGCTCCGGGAGATGGAGAGCCGATTCGGCTCCTCGCGCCTGTTCATCGGCGGCGAGTCGGCCGGCGCCCATCTGTCGGCGGTGACGATCCTGCGGCTGCGGGACCGGCATGGTCTCACCCCCTTCCGGGGCGCAAACCTCTTTGCCGGCTGCTATGATCTCACCCTAACGCCGAGCGTCCGACATTGGGGACCTGAACGGCTGATCCTGAACACGAACGACGTCAAGGTGTTCGCCGACAACTTCGTCGGTCATGCTCCCGATCGGCGCGACCCGGATATCTCGCCTCTCTACGCCGACCTGAAGGGCCTGCCGCCCGCGCTGTTCTCGGTGGGCACGAAGGACATGCTCCTCGACGACACGCTGTTCATGGCCTCGCGCTGGGCGGCGGCCGGCAACGCGGCGGACCTCGCCCTCTGGCCCGGCGGCTGCCACGTGTTCATCCGCTTCGACAGCGCCATGAGCGAGCAGGCGCTGTCGCGGATCGATGGATTTATCGAGGGGCTTTAATCGGCTCCGGCCGGGGAGGGGCGCTGGGTCACGCCGATCTTGGAGGCGGCGATGACGGCTTGCGTACGGCTGTCGACCCCGAGCTTGTCGAGGATCGCCGAGACGTGGGCCTTCACGGTGGCCTCGGAGACCCCGAGCTCGTAGGCGATCTGCTTGTTGAGCAGGCCCTCGGACAGCATGGTCAGAACGCGCACCTGCTGCGGCGTGAGGGTGCCCAGGCGGCGCACGAGATCGGCGGTCTCAGCATCCTCGGCGGCCGAGAGGTCCACATCCGGCGGGGTCCAGGTGTCGCCGGCGAGCACCGCCTGGATGGCGCCGCCGATGCTGTCGATGTCGATGGATTTCGGGATGAAGCCCGAGGCGCCGAAATCCATGGCCCGGCGGATCACGGTCGGTTCTTCCGTGGCGGAAACGATCACGACCGGCAGCTCGGGATATTGTGCCCGCAGCGACATGAGACCGGAAAATCCCTGGACGCCCGGCATGGTCAGGTCGAGCAGGATCAGGTCGACGTCGCGTTCCTGGGACAGGGTGGCGTTCAGGTCATCCATGCCGCTTGCTTCCATCACGCGGGCCTGGGGCATGATGGAGGCAACGGACTGCCTCAGCGCGCCGCGAAACAGCGGATGGTCATCAGCAATGATGATCGTGGTGGACTGACTTTGCACGTGTGCCTACTCCCACGAGACGCTTGCCCTGTGCCTTAGCCGGAACCTTGAGGGAATGGCAAGGCGGCAAACGCCGTTCCTGGCCATTCTACGGGAATCTACGGAGGCGTCACATGCAATCATGTGGATTACGCCCCGATCAGATGCACGATCAGGTCGCGGGTGTGCGGCCGGTCCCGATGTTCGGCCAGATAGACGCCCTGCCATGTCCCGAGCACCATCTGGCCGTCCAGCACGGGAATGCTCAAGGAGACCCCGGACAGCATGGTCCTGATATGGGCCGGCATGTCGTCCGGCCCCTCGATGGTGTGGACATAGCCCGCCTCGCGAGGCGCCAGGCGGTCAAGGGCCGTCAGCAGGTCCCGGCGCACGTCGGGGTCGGCGTTCTCCTGGATGAGCAGCGAGGCCGAGGTGTGGCGGCAGAACACCGTCAGCAGGCCGTTCAGAACCCCGGTGCCGAACACCCAGCGCGACAGGGGCTCCGTGATCTCGGTAAAGCCCTGGCCTTCGGTTTCCACCACGAGCCGGCCGTTCACCTGCTGGGTGACGCTCGCCTCGGAGAGGGTTTCCACGTTCAGCATCGTCAGGCCTCCTGATCCTTCAACGGATGAACCTCCTGTTCGCCCCGCTCCAGGATCTTTTCCAGGGTCTCGATCCGGTCGGCTTCGGCTGCGGGCTTGTCCCATCGGATGCGGTTGATGCGGGGAAAGCGCATGGCGACGCCGGATTTGTGCCGGGTCGAGCGCTGCAGCCCCTCGAAGGCCACCTCCAGCACGAGGCCTCGATCCTTGCCGTATTCCACCTCCCGGACCGGGCCGAAGCGCTTGACCGTGTGGTTGCGGACAAAGCGGTCGAGCTTCACCAGCTCCTCGTCGGTGAAACCATGATAGGCCTTGCCTACCGGCACCAGCTCCTCGCCGTTCGGTCCGTCGCGCCAGACCCCGAACGTGTAGTCGGAGTAGAAGGACGAGCGCTTTCCGTGCCCGCGCTGGCCGTACATCATCACCGCGTCGACAAGGTAGGGATCGCGCTTCCACTTGTACCAATAGCCCTTGGGGCGGCCCGGCAGGTAGGGGCTGTTCGCCCGCTTGATCATGCAGCCCTCGATGGCGTCCGCATCGGGACCGGCTCCGACGGAGGCGGGGTCGGCGCGGGCGGCGGTGAGATCCTCCCAGGTCTCGAACGGCACCATCGGCGAGAGGTCGATGCGCGGGTCGTCGAGTCTTGCAACAAGCGCCTCAAGTCGTTTGCGCCGCTCGGCAAAGGGGAGGGCGCGCAGGTCCTCCTCGCCCTCGAACAGGATGTCGTAGACGCGCAGGTGAGCCGGAAACTCGGCAATGAGCTTCGGAGTCACGGCCTTCCGGTTCAGGCGTTGCTGCAGCACGTTGAAGCTCTGCACCCGGCCCTCGCGCACGATCAGCAGTTCGCCGTCGATGGCGCCCTCGAAATCGAGCGCCTCCACGAGGTCGGGAAAGGCGCGGGAGACGTCCTCGCCGGTGCGGGAATAGATCCGTCGCACCGGGCGGCCGTCGCTGCCATGGCCAGAGGCGGCCTGGAGGCGGATGCCGTCCCATTTCCATTCGGCCAGGAACTCGGACGCCTCGAGCTTCGCAAAATCCTCATCCTCCAGCGGATGCGAGAGCATCGATGGGCGGAACGGCGCGGGATTGCCGGACTCGGGCTTCTCGCCACGGCCCTCGACCCAGGCGAACAGATCCTCGTAGGGCGCCTCCAGCCCGTGCCAGACCAGCTCGACCTCGTCCGGCTCGATCTGCCCGAGCTGAGCGACGGCAGTCTTGGCGAGGCGGGCCGAGACGCCGACGCGCAGCTCCCGGGTGATCAGCTTGATCAGGGCCCAGCGCCCAGTCTCGTCCAGGGCATCCATCCACCCGGCGACCCGGGCCGGAAGGTCGCTCTTGCTGGTGGTCGCCAGCGTCTCGATGACCTCGGTGAGGGTCGGCACGTGCGGCGGCGGGTTGTTGTGGCCGATGGTCGGCGTGCCGTCGGCGGGCGCCACGCTTTCATGCCCCGGAGCGGGCCAGATCAGGGCCACCGTCTCGGCGAGGTCGCCCACGTAATGGTAGGACATCCGGAACAGCTCCGGATCGGTCCGCTCCTCGACGAGGCCGCGGATCAGGCCGGGCTTCGCCTCCTTGAACATGAGCGCGCCGGTCATGGCCGCCAGCGCATAGCCCCGTTCCGGGTCGAGGGTGTGACGGAAGTAATCGGTCAGCAGCCGCAGCTTCGCGTTGCGACGCGGCTCATAGCCGAGGCGGTCGAGGAGGGCGGCGAAGCGGTTCATGCCGCGTCTCCTTGCCCACCCTTATCCTCTCCTTGAGGGGGAGGATCGGCCGAAGGCCGAGGTGGGGTGGCAGCGCGAACATTGGGAGGTTGAGTTTCCACCCCGCCCCGCTCGCTCTGCTCCCGACCCTCCCCCTCGAGGGGAGGGTGGGCTGGCTCCTCCGCTTCGCCCTCGTCGCCGTAGCCCAGCATGTGCAGGGGCCGCGCCCGGATGCCGTGGGTGGTGCACCAATGGACCAGCGCATCCTCCTGGCCGTGGGTGACCCAGACTTCGCCGGCGCCGGTCTCCCGGATCGTGCGGCAGAGGTCGTCCCAGTCGGAATGGTCGGAGATCACGAGCGGCAGTTCCACGCCCTTCTGCCGGGCTCGTGCCCGCACCCGCATCCAGCCGGAGGCGAAGCATGTGACCGGATCGGGGAAGCGGCGGGACCAGAGGTCCTGGATGGAGGAGGGCGGGCAGATCACGATGGCCCCAGCGAGCTTCGAGCGCTCGGCAGCCACGACTTTCGGGGTCTCGCCCAACGGGATGCCTTCGGATTTATACAGCTCGGTCAGGCGCTCCATGGCGCCGTGGAGATAGATCGGCTGGTCGTAGCCCTCCTCGCGCAGGAGCGCCATGACCCGCTGCGCCTTGCCTAACGCATAGGCGCCAACGATGTGAGCACGTTCGGGGAAAAGGGCTGCGGAATCGAGGAGCTTGCGGACCTCGCCCCGCGTGTCCGGATGGCGGAAAACGGGTAGGCCGAAGGTCGCCTCGGTGATGAACACGTCGCAGGGCACGACCTCGTAAGGGAGGCAGGTCGGATCCTCGGCGCGCTTGTAGTCGCCCGAGACCACGACCCGGGTGCCGCCAGCCTCGATGGCAATCTGCGCCGAGCCCAGCACATGGCCGGCCGGCGTGAATCGCACGGTCACGTCGCCGACGCGGATGCTCTCGCGCAAGGTTGCCTCCTGGGTCGAGCCGGCAAAGTCCTCGCCGTAGCGCACGCCCATGATCCGCAGGGTCTCCCGGGTCGCCATGACGGTCCGGTGGCCCGAGCGGGCATGGTCCGAATGACCGTGGGTGATCAGCGCCCGCTTCACGGGCCTGACCGGGTCGATGTGGAAGTCGCCGAGGGGGCAGTAGAGCCCTTGCGGGGTCTGGGTGAGGATGTCGGTGGAACGCAGCGCCATGGTGGGAATATAGGGTCCGGCTTGGTGATGTCAGGCCGAGGGATAACGCCGAACCAGCGCCTTCGGGCCCGCAGCGGGTGGGCTGCGAGCCGTCGGGTGAGATCGAGGGAGGCGTGCTGGGCAGCCCGGCTCGATGGGTGTGGTGAGAAGTGAAGAGCCGGACCTGCTCGTCACGCGCGGTTTGTTTCAGCGGACCTGGATCTGCGCCAGGATCGGCCACCCGCGATCACAGGCGTGCGAGACCTGCGGCGGGACCGCTCCTTCGTCCCGCATCTGCGACGCCTCGCGAGCGCGCCCCTCTGTGGACGAGGATGAACCATGATATAGCCCAGCTTAGGACAGAAGTCAAGAACAAAGTGAGAACAAGACGTAGCCTCACACCCGTAGCCCTCATCCTGAGGAGGTTGCCTAGGCGACCGTCTCGAAGGAGGCACCAGTGCTCTCTGGATCCTCCTTCGAGACGCAGCCTCACGGCTGCTCCTCAGGATGAGGGCGGAGGAAGACCAGACGTGGATCCCCGGACCGAGGCCAGGGATGATACAGGGCTTGCGCACCATTGACAGCCTCTCCACTCTCCCGCATCCACACGCCATGCCGCAGACCCAGACTGCCCGATCCACCGGCGATTTTCGCGCCGACCGCCGCTATGAATATGCCCGCGCCGCCTTCGACGAGCGCGACTTCGCGGCCGCGGCCGATCTGGCCCGGCAGGTGCTGGAGCTCGCGCCGGATTTCGCAGCCGCCCATGCCATGCTGGGGCGTTCCCTGGCTGAACTGGGCACACGGGACGAGGCGGTCGAGGCACTGCGTCGGGCGCTGACGCTTGAGCCTGCCGACGAACTGGGTGTGCGGCTCGACCTCGCCAAGCTTGGAGCGTTGGCGCCCGATGAGGCGATCACGGAGGGCTATGTGCGGGCGCTCTTCGACGATTATGCGCCGAAATTCGACCGGCACCTGACCAAGAGCCTCGCCTATCGCGGGCCGGAGCTGATCGCCGACGCCCTGCGCCGCGCCTGCTCCACGCAGATCCGTGATTACCGCTTCGGCCTCACCCTCGACCTCGGCTGCGGCACCGGACTCATGGCGCAGGCGCTCGACGGGACGTGCGCCTCCATCGAAGGTGTCGACCTCTCGCCCGGCATGCTGGAGAAGGCGCAGAAGACCAAGCTCTACGATGCCCTGCACGAGGGCGAGCTGGTGTCGTTTCTCGCAGGTCGCGCAACCGCGGAGGCCGATCTCGTGGTGGCGGCCGACGTGTTCGTCTACATGGCGGCGCTCGACGCCGTGTTCCGCGAGGCACACCGGGTCCTGAAGCGCGAAGGGCTCTTCGCCTTCACGGTGCAGGCCCATAAAGGCGAAGGCTTCATCCTCGGCGAGGACGCGCGCTACGCGCACAGCGAACCCTACGTGCGTGAGCTCGCCGAGACGGCGGGCTTCACGATGGTGATCTTCGAGCGGGTTTCGACCCGGGAGGATCGCGGCGTGCCGGTTCCCGGGTTCTTATGCGTGCTGCAGCGTTGATTTCCAACGTTGGAGTCACCTGAAGCCTCACCCTGAGGAGGTCGCTTCAGCGACCGTCTCGAAGGAGGCTCCAGTTCTCTCTTGACCCTCCTTCGAGACGCAGCCTCACGGCTGCTCCTCAGGATGAGGTTGAGTTTGTGGGAGCGGTCTACTGCCCCGGCGTCGAGGGATGCGGCGCGCTCTCGTAGCAGCCCATCACCGACTGGTCGAAGTCGATGATCGAGCCGGTCATCATGCCGGATTCCGACGAGGTCAGGAAAGCCACGGCGCGGGCGACCTCGCGTGGGTCGAGCAGGCGGCCGAAGGGCTGTTCCTTTTCGGCCTTCTCGAGCCAGCCGTCCTGGGCGCCGTGGTAGAGACGCACGATCCGGTCTTCGCCGGGCGTGTTCATCCAGCCGATGTTGAGGCCGTTCACGCGGATGCGCCAGGGCATGAGGCTGAAGGCGGCGTTCTTGGTCAGCGTGGCGAGCGCCCCCTTCGAGCCGCAATAGGCCGCAATGAAGGGCTGTCCGCCATGGGCCGACATGGACAGGATGTTGACCATGCTGCCTTCGATCTTCTCGCGCCGCATGATCTTGGCGGCCTCCTGCATCAGGAAGAACGGCGCGCGCACGTTGACGGCGAACATGCGGTCGAAGAGCTCGGGGCTCGTGTCGAAGATCGTGCCGCGGTCGGTGATGCCGGCGGCGTTCACCAGCACGTCGACACGCCCGAAGACGCTGTCGGCCCGCGCGGTGACCTGACGCGCCTCGTCGATGTTTTCGAGGTCGGCCCGCACGAATTCCGTGTGGCAGCCCTGGTTGGAGATCTCGCGGGCCACCGCATGCCCGCGCTCCTCGTTGCGGCCGCAGATCACGATGCCCTTGGCGCCGCGCTCGGCCAGCGTGCGGGCGATGGCCTCGCCCACCCCTTGCGTGCCTCCGGTGACGACGGCGACGGCGTTCTCGAACTGGGTATCGTGCGGCATAGCGTTGGTCCTCTACGGTATCGTTTTTGGCGTTGGTTGAACTGAGGCGATCCTGGGCTGGATGGCAAGCGGTCAGACAGGGGCTTTCACATGTTCCGAAATCGTGCCGTG
Source organism: Microvirga lupini (assembly GCF_014191055.1). GTDB lineage: Bacteria > Pseudomonadota > Alphaproteobacteria > Rhizobiales > Beijerinckiaceae > Microvirga > Microvirga lupini_A. Next base: position 900,070 of record NZ_JACHWB010000002.1, on the reverse strand, counting down.
GGTGTCATCCCCGGCGAGCGAAGCGAGGAAAGGGATCCACGATCGAACGCGGGCTATGGATTCCCTTCCCCTCCGCTACGCTCCGGCCGGAAATGACAACAGGGTGGGGCCCGGCCATGGCGGAACCTTCCCGGCGGCCTTATCTTGAGGATTCATGTCTCAAGCGTCCCTTCTCCCTAAGACCTTTCGTGACTGGTTCAAGAGCCGCGGCTGGAAGCCGAGGGCGCACCAGCTCGACCTGCTCGCCAAGGCGCGAGAAGGCCGCTCGGTGCTGCTCGTGGCGCCCACCGGGGCGGGCAAGACGCTGGCCGGATTCCTGCCGAGCTTGGTGGAGCTCTCGGAGCGGAGGCCAAGCCGCGGCACGGCCAAGGACAGGCGCGGGCTCCACACCCTCTACATCTCGCCCCTGAAGGCGCTCGCCACCGACGTCGCCCGCAACCTCGAAATCCCGGTCGCCGAGATGGGGCTCCCCATCCGCGTCGAAACCCGCACGGGCGACACGCCCTCGCACAAGCGCGCCCGCCAGATCGAGCGGCCGCCGGACATCCTGCTCACCACGCCGGAGCAGCTGGCGCTGCTGCTGGCGCACGCGGAGGCGCGGGAGTTCTTCAAGGACCTGCGGCGCGTGGTGCTGGACGAACTGCACTCGCTGGTCACCTCGAAGCGCGGCGACCTGCTGTCGCTCGGCCTTGCACGGCTGATGATGATCGCCCCGCAGGCGACGGCCGTTGGCCTCTCCGCGACGGTGCGCGAGCCGGATGATCTCAGGCGGTACCTGGTGCCGCAGCGTTCCGCAGATTCCCTCCCCCTGGCGGGGAGGGATAAAGGGTGGGGGTCGGAAAGCCAGAACTCCGCGCGTTCTTCGGCTCGCGAAAGCATCGCTGCAACGGTGGACTCGAGCGAGCGCTTACCCGGTCGCACCACCCCCACCCCTAGCCCCTCCCCGCAAGGGGGAGGGGAAACACCGATGGCCGACCTCGTCGTGGTCCAAGGCGGCGCGCAGCCGGACATCCGCATGCTCGACCTCGACGAGCGCCTGCCGCTCGCCGGCCATACGGCCTCCCTGTCGATGCCGGCGATCTACGATCTCATCCGCGGCCACAAGACCACGCTCGTTTTCGTCAACACGCGCCTGCAGGCGGAGTACACATTTCAGGAGCTCTGGAAACTCAACGACGACAACCTTGCCATCGCACTCCATCACGGCTCCCTCGACGTGTCGCAGAGAAGGCGCGTCGAGGAGGCGATGGCGGCGGGAAAGCTGAAGGCGGTGGTCTGCACCGCGACGCTCGATCTCGGCATCGACTGGGGCGATGTGGATCTCGTGGTGAATGTGGGCGCGCCGAAGGGGGCGTCGCGCATCATGCAGCGCATCGGCCGCTCGAACCACCGCATGGATGAGCCCTCGGAGGCCTATCTCGTGCCGGCGAACCGCTTCGAGATTCTCGAATGCCGTGCAGCGCTCGATGCCGTGCACGAGGCCGCGCAGGATACGCCGGATGCGCGTGTCGGTGCGCTCGATGTGCTCTGCCAGCACATCCTCGGCATGGCCTGCGCCGGGCCGTTCGACCTTGCGGAGCTGTACGAGGAGGTGCGCTCGGCGGCGCCCTATGCCGGCTTGAGCTGGGAGGATTTCGAGGCCTGCGTCGCCTTCGTCGCCACAGGCGGTTATGCGCTGCGTGCCTACGAACGCTTCGCCAAGATCGTACGGGGTAACGATGGCCTGTGGCGCGTGCGCGATGCCAGGGTAGCGCAGCAATACCGGCTCAACGTCGGCACCATCGTCGAGTCGAGCATGATCAAGGTGCGGCTCGGCAAGAGCATGCGCTCGCGGCCCGGCACCGTGCTGCCGCGTGGACGAATTCTCGGCGAGATCGAGGAATACTTCGCCGAGACGCTGACGCCCGGCGACACGTTTCTCTTCTCCGGCGAGGTGCTGCGCTTCGAGGGCATCTCCGAGGATGAAGTGCTGGTCACCCGCGCCGGCTCCGGCACCGATCCGATGATCCCGTCCTATGAGGGCGGCAAGTTCCCGCTCTCAACCTTTCTCGCCGCGCGTGTCCGCGCGATCCTCGCCGACCCGTTCGAGTGGGATCGCCTGCCGCCGCAGATGACGGAGTGGCTCTTGCAGCAGCGGCGCCGCTCCATCGTGCCGGGGCCGCGCGATCTCCTGGTCGAGACCTTTCCCCGCGGCAACCGCTTCTACATGACCTGTTTCCCGTTCGAGGGCAGGCTCGCGCACCAGACGCTCGGCATGCTCCTCACCCGCCGCCTGGAGCGGGCCAAGCTCAAGCCGCTCGGTTTCGTCGCCAATGATTACGGCATCGCGGTCTATGCCTCAGGCGACATCGCAGGCCGCGCCGGGCGCGATCCGGGCTTCATGGACGAGCTGTTCTCGCAGGACATGCTGGGCGACGACCTGGAGGATTGGCTCGCCGAATCCTCCCTGATGAAGCGCACCTTCCGCCAATGCGCCGTGATCGCCGGCCTCATCGAGCGCCGCTTCCCGGGGGAGAAGAAAACCGGCCGGCAGGTGACGATCTCCACCGATCTCGTCTACGACGTGCTGCGCAAGCACGAGCCCGATCACGTTCTGTTGCGCGCCGCCCGGGCGGATGCGGCAACGGGACTCCTCGACGTGAGGCGCCTCGGCATGATGCTTGAGCGCATCCGGGGGCGAATCATCCACAAGCCGCTCGACCGGGTATCTCCTTTGAGCGTGTCCGTCATGCTGGAGATCGGCCGCGAGCGCGTCTATAGCGACAACGCGGACGAGATTCTGGCCGAGGCGGAAGCAGCGCTTCTCGACGAGGCTTTGGCGTGACGGCATTGCAGAAGAACAAACAGACAACGCACGAAATCGAGCTGAAGGGGCAGCTGGCGCTGCTCGACCTGACGGGGGCGATGTATCTGCCGGCCCAGGATGCGCTGCTCGTGGCCGATCTTCATTTCGAGAAGGGCTCGTCCTTCGCCCGGCGTGGCATGATGCTACCGCCCTACGACACGCGCGAGACGCTTCTCGCCCTCTCCGATGCGGTGTTCCGCTTCAATCCGAAGACCGTGATCGCGCTCGGCGACAGCTTCCATGACATCGGTGGGCCGGAGCGGCTCGGGACTGAGGAGCGCACGACGCTCACGCAAGTGCAGCAGGGCCGCGACTGGATCTGGGTCACGGGCAACCATGACCGCATCCTCCCCGACAGCATCGGCGGGCAGGTGGTGGAGGAGATGGCGCTCGGATCCCTCACCCTGCGCCATGAACCCGCAGCCGGCGAGCAGGCGGAGGTCGCCGGCCATCTCCATCCGGTCGGCAAGGTGGTGATGCGCGGGCGCTCGACCCGGCGGCGCTGCTTCCTCACCGATGGCCAGCGTTGCGTGATGCCGGCGCTCGGGGCCTATGCAGGCGGACTGAATGCCTGCGATGCCGCCTTCAAGCCTCTGTTCCCGAACGGCTTCACGGCCCATCTCATCGGCACCGAGCGGATCTTCGCCATCGCCAAATCCATGCTCTGCCGAGACTAAGCATCAAACCGCCGTCACGGACGCACTTGGTTTACGGCCACCCACGTCTTCGAACCACGGCGCCATGAACACGTGGATACCCGGGACAAGCCCGGGCATGACGTCGAGAGTGTCATCCCTTTGCCTTCACTACAGGCGCCTCCGAAAAACGCGCCTGCCGTGGTGCGAGTTCATGGCCCTGCGGCTGTGTGAGAAGCCCGTAGAGGTCCGGGCGGCGGCCGCGGATCCAGCGGCGGCCGGTGGCGAGCGGCAGGAGGTCGAGGTCGAGATCGGCGACGACCAGAGCATCGTCAGCCTTCCAGGTTTCCGCGATGATCCGGCCATAGCAATCGATGATCATGGCGTTGCCGGTGCGCACCTCGCCGTCGTCCTCGCCGACCCCGTTGGCAAAGAGCAGGAAATACCCATTGTCGTGCGCGCGGGCCGGCAGCCAGCGCAGCAGCCATTCGCGCCCCTTGGGGCCACGGAACTCCGCTTCGATGGCCTCGGGATTGGTGTGCCGGTTCTTCCAGAGAGCCGGGTCGATCAACCCCATGGCCTGAGGGCTGCGCGAATGACAGCCGCCGGTCTGGTGCGGCGCCATGACGATATCGGCGCCCAGCAGGGCCGTGGCGCGGGCATTCTCGACGAGGTTGTTGTCCCAGCAGATGAGAACGCCGACCTTCACGCCCCATGGCGTGTCGAACACCGTGTAGCTGTCGCCGCTCGCGATATCGTCGCTCTCGAAGGCGTGGAGCTTGCGGTGGCGGTGCACCTGTCCGTCAGGCATGCACACCACGTAGGTATTGAAAAGGCGCCCGTCCTTTGCCTTCTCGATCAGGCCGACCCCGATGGCCATGTCATATCGTGCAGCAAGGCTTAAGACCGCCTGCGTGGAGGGACCCGAGGGTACCGGCTCGGCAAGTGCCTCCAGCTGCTCCCGCCCGAGATTGCGCACATGCCAGTAGCCGGTCAGGCACATTTCGGGAAAAGCGAGGATCTTGATCGTCTTCGCGGCAGCCTCACCGCAGAAGCGCTCCACCACCGACATGTTGTAGGCCTTGTCGTTGGCCCTGTGGTGAAATTGAACCGTCCCAGCCTTCAGCATCATCCTGCTCGTTCTCCTCCAGCGGAGAGCAGGATCACCCGACGATTTCTTCCTGTAAAGGCGAAGGCCGGCGGCGGTTTCAGTCGCGGCGGAAGATGACGCTTGCGAGCCAGCCGAAGAAGATGGCGATCGCGGCGGTTGCGAGGCCATAGAGCAGCGACCAGTCACGGGCCACCACACCGATCTGCTCCTCGAAGCCCGTCTTCACCAGTTCGAAATGGGTGTTGGTGCGGGCCAGGATCACGGTGTCGGCAAAGAGCGTCACATCCACATCGTAATTGCCGGGCGGTGCGGTGGCCGGCAACGGAATGCCTGCGCGGAAGATGTCCGATGTCAGGAAGGTCACGCCTCGCTCGTCTTCGAGATAGAGCCCTTCCTGGGCCTTCAGGCGGTGCAGCGCTTCGCGGAACGGCTTGTCCGCGCCGTCGCGCCCATAGGTGAAGTCGTTGGCGCTGATGATGGCCTCAAGGCCGATCTTCTGTCGCTGGCGCAGCTGGTCGCTCGTGATCTCGGTAATCGGCCGGGAGGTCATGACGCTGATATAGGCCGGAACCGATGGGAATTTCTGCTGGTCCTGGTTGATCCAGACGGGGCCGAGCCGCTCCTTCTCGCGCACTGTCAGGAACTGACGCGGACCGCGGACCGTGACGACCACGTCGTAGCCCGTGGCGCGGGCGACCGTCTGGGCATCCCGCTCGATGGCGCCGAACACGGCGATTTGCGTGCCGGTATAGTTGGAATTGATCAGGACCCGATGGTTTGACAGGGACGTGATCAGGGTCTCGGCCTGCGCCGGAGTTAAGCCAGCCCACAGGAGCAGGAGGAGGCCGAGCACCCTCACTGGCGCACCTCCTGGACGGAGATGGAGAACGGCTCCTCCGGCTTCAGCACGAGTTCGAGCCCGAAGCGCAGGCCCACGGCCAGCAGCAGGAGCGCGAGCAGGAAGCGGAACAGCTCCGCCCGCAGATGGCGTCCCATCCGTGCCCCGAACTGAGCCCCGAAGACGCCGCCGACGATGAGGAGGATCGCCAGCACCATGTCGACCGCCTGATTGGTGATCGCGTGGAGGATGAGAGCCACCAGGGTGGTGCAGACGATCTGGAACTGTGAGGTGCCGACCACCACGGTGGTGGGCACGCGGAAGATGTAGAGCAGCGCCGGCACCACGATGAAGCCGCCGCCGATGCCGAGCAGCGCGCCGGCGAAGCCGATGAAGAGAGAGAGGCCGAGGATGGGAATGACGCTGACATAGAGCTTCGAGCGGTAGAAGCGCATCCGCAGGGGCCAGCCGAGATAGGGCGCGTGCTCGCCGGCCCGGCGGCGCAGGCGCACCGCGCCGCCCTTGCGCCTGTGCCAGAACTCCCGGATGCTCTCCTTCAGCATCAGGCTGCCGACGATGGTGAACAGCGTCACGTAGGAGATGACGATCACGAGATCGAGCTGTCCGGCCCGGCGCGCGGCCGCAAAGAACCAGACGCCGAGGGCGGATCCGACGAAGCCGCCCGCCACCAGAATGGCGCCGAGCTTGTGATCGAGGGCGTTGCGCCTCAACGCGCCGAGCACGCTGGTGGTGGAGGAGGCGACGATCTGGGCCGATTGGGTTGCCACCGCGACGGCCGGGGGGATCCCGAGAAAGATCAGGAGCGGCGTCATCAGGAAGCCACCGCCGATGCCGAACAGGCCTGAAATGAAGCCCACCGCCGCACCCATCCCGAGGATGAGAAGAACGCTCACAGGCATCTCAGCGATAGGCAAATAGATTTGCAACCCGGTTCCCCTATGGCCGGTGCAGCCACGTGGTTGTTACAGTTCGTTGTTACAGCATCATGCAGGCGATGTAACGGTCACGTTCTGAACGGAAGATGACAGAGCCTGCCTGCTGTCAACTCCTGTCGGGTGAAGATCGATCCAGGGCAGCCGTCCATTCCGGGGCCGCCGTCGGGGGCTCGTTGGCAATCGGGTCCACGGCGCGCGGGCGCCACTGATCGATCGTGTTTCTAGCGCTTTTCAGATCCGCAGGGGTGAGGCGAGCAGCCAGATCGTCACGCTTTCGGGCGGCTTCCGCGTCGCCCTGAGCGGCCGCGAGAGAAAACCACTGGAAGGCCTTGGGCAGGTTCGCCTTCGAGCCGATGCCGCGGGTCAGCAGCAGGCCTGTGTTGAACTGGCTGTCGCGAAAGCCCGCCTCCGCGGCCTCGGTGTACCAGCGCAGGGCCGTGGCGTAGTCCGCCTTGCCGCTGGCCCCGGAGGCGAGCAGGGTCGCGAGGTTGTGCATGGCGCGGACATGGCCGCCCAGGGCCGCCCGCTCATACCAGAAGACCGCCTGCTTGAGATCGCGCCCGACCCCGAGGCCTTGCTCGAACATCGAGGCAAGACGCTCCTGGGCCGGTGGGAGACCTGCCTGGGAGGCGCGCTCGAAGAGGCGTGCCGCCGCTGCCAGGTCCTCGACCATGCCGCGCCCTTCGGCCAGTCGCGCTCCGATCTCATAGAGCGCCGCCGCATCGCCTGTGAGGGCCGCCTGGCGTAAACCTGCCGGAATCTCGGTCGGGATGCCGCCGATGGTTTCCGGGTCCACGAGGAACCTGCCCGCGGCCAGAGGGGCCGGGGTCGAGGATTGCGCGGCGAGGCTGGATGCCTGGAACAGGCTCACATCCTGCTTTGCTGCGGGAGCGCTTGGCATGCTCTGGGGCTGCGCTTCGGGAGCTTGAACGTCCTGCGGCGCGCTTGCCGACGCGGATGCGACGGCCGAGACGCTGGGCGTTCCAGTCAGGATCTGTGCGGTGCCGGCCGCCAGAACCAGGAATGCGAGGCCCAGAAGGAGAGGGCGGCGATGGCTGTCGAGGGTCCGGCGCAGGCGCTCGAACAGCGAGGGCAGCTGCGATGCCTCGGCCTCGTCGTTTGCATCCCGCTCTTCGCTTGTGAGCTCTGCGTTCGGCTCCTGAGCCAGAAGGGCGGGTTCTGCGGGTTCCGACACCGCATTCTGCGCAGCCCTCCGGGCCGCCGCGATGAAGCTCGCGCGCACATGGCCGGTGTCTTCGTCTGCGGCTGCCACGGGCGCGATCTCTGCCGGCCTTGGAGCTTGCGCGGGTGCGTCGGGAGCAGGGAGCGCGGTGTCCTCGATCCGGGACAGAGTGACCGCATGAAGCTTGCGCACAGCCGCTTCGAGGCGGTCTGAGGGCGGCAGGTCCGAGGGCGGAAGGGGCTGGCTGCCGGTCGCGGGTGCAGCTTGGCTCTGTAAGCGGGACGCCAGCCCCTCCAAGGCCTCATGAACCGACTTCAGGGTTTCCTGCGTCTTCCGGTCCGAGCGGGTGTGAAGGGCCTTCAGCTCGACGAAGCCATGCTTGAGAACATCCAAATCGCCCGCATCGGGCAAGGTTGCTCGAATGTCGTTCAACGCGGCCCTGGCCGCACGCTCGGCAATCCCGGCAGCCTCGTTCTGCAGATGTGTCAGCTGCCCGGCCGCATCCTGCAAGGCGTTGCGCAGCGGTTCGTCGGTTGTGGATCCGAGGCGTTCCGCCAGCGCCGCGACCTGCCGCTCCAGGGCATCGAAGCCCGCCGGTGGGGCGGGCGGGCGTTCAAGCTTTTCGTCGATGGAACGGAGCATCCGCGCCACGTCGGCCGTATCAGCTTGCTGGCCGAGCTGGCGCAGTTCCTGCTCGATCCGATCGAACCGCTCCAGCAGAGGCTCATGGGAGAGCGTTTCCCGCGCGGCCACTTCCCTGATCTGGAACGACAGCCGATCTTCCATCCCACTGACCGGGGCGCCCTCGGTCGAGCGGCTGTCGGACAGGGCGGCCATGCGCTCGGTCAGGAGGGCCAGCTGCTCGCTGATCGGGGCAAAATCGGCTGGTTGCGGGTCAGGGCGGCGGACGAGGAGATCGAGGCGGCGATCCACGCTCTCCAGCAGTTCGGGAACCTTGCTGGCGTCCTGGGCCGTGGCGGTCACGTAGAGGGCCGAGCAGACATCGTCGAGGGACCGCTTCAGGGCGGTGAAATCGCTCTTGCTCACCTGATGGAGGCGAAGCTCGGCGATCTGCCGCCCCAGAGCTTCGATGTCGCCGGAGAGCCGGACCATCTGCTGCGGCTCGGCGCGGCTCGCCAGGTCATGGCGCAGGTCCACGATCTGGCCGCTGAGGAATTCGATCACCGAGCGGTCGATGCCCGCCTCGGCCATGCGGTCGATCTTCTTCGTGACGCGATCGATCCCGAGGCCGAGATGCTGATGCAGCTCATGATTGACCCGCTCGGAGAGGGTCTGAACCTCTTCATAGAGCACGGTCATCGAGCCGGCGAGGGTGTGCAGGTCCTTGGAGGTCGGACCCTGCCCGAGATCCTTGGCCAGGGAGCCGAGGGATGCGCCAAGGGCCGCGATCTCGCTGCGGGTCGCCAGATGCTCCAGGCCGGATCGGAGCGTGTCGATTTCGGCGCGGATCGTCTCAACGGCGGGCGAGACGTCCGGGACTGGCTGCTCCAGGCGAGTGGCGAGCCGGGACATGTCGGCCCGCAGGCCGGATAAGGTCTGGGACACGGGGGCGAGCGCCTTGAGGGCCTCCTCCATGGGGAATTCCATGCGCGGCGGAGGGGGCCGCTCAGTGGCAACCCGGCGCTCGACCGTGTCGAGGCGCTCCTTCAGGGAGGACAGGGCCTGGGTCAGGATCGCGGCGATGCGCTCCTGCTGATCCACAGACGTGCGGGCAGCGTCGTTGAGCCGGGTCTCGGCCTGCTCGATCCAGCTTGCCATCGATTCCAGGGCGATGGCCGTCCGCGCAGCCTGATCCTCGGCCTGCCGCTCGCTCTCGGCCGCGATGGCCGCCCTGAGGGTTTCGTAATCCTTCTTCGGCCGCGGGGAGGACATCCGGGCGATCAGGGCATCGAGGTCGCTGCCGGTCGTCCAGCGCGCCCTCGGTCGAAAGGAGGGGACGGGTTCGTCGTCCTGGTCGGCCAGAACGGCCGCGGCCCAGTCCTCGAGGCTCAAGCCCGCCCGGCGCGCCGCGGCCATGGCCAGCTCGCGGGCGTCGAGGTCCGGGTCGTCAGGTCTTGAGAGGACGTGTCGTCTCATCATGGGCTCGCGGGGATACGCTGAAACTTCTCAAGGCGAAGATGAGCCCCGTGCCGACCTTCGCCTGACGGGCAAAGGGATGTCGAGAAAGGCGAATCATGCCGCCTTAAGAACCCTTTGTCCGATGGCGCAGCTTTCGTCGAGCGTAGTAAAAAACCCGTTAAATGGAGAGGGTTTCAGTAATGTTGCCTGCCTGAGAGGCAGAATATTCCCTTACGTCACGACGAAAGAAGCGCGTTCTTTTGCCCTACCGGCACCTGATATCTGTAATACCCTTGCATCTTTCGAAACATATGTTCTATCATTTCATTACCAAAGGGGATGTGCTTCGAGCACAAAGCCGAGAACAACGAGATGACGGGGCATTCCATGGACCAATTCGCAATCGGCGCCAAAGCTGGAGATGCAGCAGAGGGTGCCAAGTACTATACGATCGGAGATCTGGCGCGCGAGTTCGGGGTGACCCTGCGGACTCTCCGGTTCTACGAGGATCGCGGCCTCCTGTCCCCCCGCCGGGACGGCACCGCCCGCATCTACGACGCCCGCGACCGTGAGCGCCTCTCCGTGATCCTCAAGGGCAAGCAGCTCGGCTTCACCTTGACCGAGATCCGCGCCATGCTGGCCGAGGAGCGCTCCGGCAACGGCCCGGCCATGAACCTCAAGCTGTCGCTCGACCAGATCGAGGACCAGATCCAGCACCTCGAGCAGCAGAAGAAGGAAATCGAGGAGGCCTTGGCCGAACTCCAGGCCCGCCGCGCCGGCTTGGCTGCCGCGGCCTGATCTTCGCACACCTGCCAACCGTCTAAAACAAGCCCTTTGGCATCAGGCTGCACGCCTCGATGCCAAAGGGCTTTTTGTTTGCGCGCTGTCGATCGCAGAAGAGGCCATGGCCTGACAGAAGCCGGCAAGTCTTCCTGACGAGCACCCGGGGCCTACCCCTCGAAAGATTTCGTGCCCCGGCTCTTCCAAATCCGGCCGGATAGTTTATATGTGAACTATCTATTTGGCTGGCATGCTTCCGTATGGGAAGATCGTGCCGGAATCCGATCTGGGAGACACCCACAATGCCGGTCTACAAGGCCCCCGTCGAAGACGTCATGTTCCTTTTGAACGACGTGTTTCCGATTGAGCGATACAACAACCTGCCGGGTTTCGCCGATGCGACGTCCGACACGGTGGAGGCGATCCTGGCCGAGGGCGCCAAGCTCTGCGAGGAGGTATTCGCGCCCCTGAACCTGTCCGGCGACCAGGAAGGCTGCACCCGCAACCCGGATGGATCGGTGACGACGCCGAAAGGCTTCAAGGAGGCCTATGAGGCCTATGCCGCCGGTGGCTGGATGGGTCTGGCTGCGCCCGACGAGTTCGGCGGGCAGGGGCTTCCGTCCGTCCTCAACACGATCATGCAGGAATTCGTCTCCTCGTCGAACCTCGCGCTCGGCATGTATCCGGGCCTGACTCAAGGAGCCATCGCGGCGCTCATCGTGCACGGCACCGAGGAGCAGAAGAAGACTTACCTGCCGAAGATGATCGAGGGCACATGGACCGGCACCATGAACCTCACCGAGCCCCATTGCGGCACGGATCTGGGCCTGCTCAAGACCAAGGCCGTACCGAATGGCGACGGCTCCTATGCGATCTCCGGCACCAAGATCTTCATCTCGGCCGGCGAGCACGACATGGCGGAGAACATCGTCCACCTAGTGCTGGCCCGCATCGAGGGCGCACCGGCGGGCACCAAGGGCATCTCGCTCTTCGTCGTGCCGAAGGTCCTCGTGAACCAGGATGGCTCGCTGGGTGAGCGCAACGGTGTCTCCTGCGGCTCGCTCGAGCACAAGATGGGCATTCACGGCAATGCCACCTGCGTCATGAACTACGACGGCGCCAGGGGTTGGCTCGTGGGTGAGGCAAACCGCGGCCTCAACGCCATGTTCGTGATGATGAACGAGGCGCGCCTCGCCGTCGGCGTGCAGGGGCTGGCACAGTCCGAGGTCGCCTACCAGAACGCGGTGGCCTATGCGAAGGACCGTCTCCAGGGCCGCTCGCTCACCGGCGCGAAATTTCCCGACAAGCCCGCCGACCCGATCATCGTGCATCCGGACGTGCGCCGCACGCTGATGTCCATCAAGGCCTTCAACGAGGCCGGCCGCGCCTTCATCGTCTGGACGGGGCTGAACAACGACATCGCGCACCGCTCCTCCGACGAGGCGCAGCGCCAGGTGGCCGAGGACTACATGGGCCTCATGACGCCTGTGGCGAAGGGCGTGCTCACCGATCTCGGCTTCGACAATGCCGTGAAGGCGCAGCAGATGTTCGGCGGCCACGGCTATATCGAGGAATGGGGCATGTCGCAGTTCGTGCGCGATGCTCGTATCGCCATGATCTACGAGGGCGCCAACGGCATCCAGGCCATGGATCTCGTCGGCCGCAAGCTCGGCAAGGACGGCGGCCGCGCGGTCATGACCTTCTTCAACGAGGTCGGCGCCTTCTGCCAGGAGAATGCCGGCGACGAGAGCCTGAAGCCCTATATCGCGCCGCTGCAGCAGGGCCTTGGCCATCTCCAGCAGGCGACCATGTGGTTCATGCAGAACGCCATGGCGAAGCCCGACAACGCGGGCGCCGGGGCGACCGACTACATGCACCTCTTCGGCCTGGTGGTTCTGGGCTATATGTGGGCCCGGATGGCGAAGGCGGCTCAGGCCAAGAAGGCACAAGGCAACGGCGTCGCCGAGAAGATGGACGCCAAGCTGCTCACCGGTCGCTTCTTCATGGAGCGCTTGATGCCCGAGACCGCAACGCGCCTCGCCCTCATCACGACGGGCGCCGACACGACCATGGCGATGCCGGTCGAGGCGTTCTAAGTAACAGGCGTCATCCCGGCCGGAGCGTCAGCGAAGAGCCGGGATCGCGTGACGAGTGAACACTCTTGAAAACGATCCTGGGTCGCCCTTCGCTAGCCCAGGATGACGCTGATGAAATTCCAGGAGGCCTCCATGGCTGAAGCCTATATCTACGACGCCGTTCGCACCCCGCGCGGGCGCGGCAAGCCGGATGGTTCGCTGCACGAAGTGCCGACCGTGGACCTCGCCGTCACGGCGCTCGACGCGATCCGCCGCCGCAACAACCTCGACCCGAAGCTGGTGGAGGATGTGGTGCTCGGCTGCGTCGATCCGGTCGGCGAGGCCGGCGGCGACATCGCACGTGCGGCGGCTCTGAAGGCCGGCTTCGGCAAGGAAGTGCCGGGCGTGCAGATCAACCGCTTCTGCGCCTCGGGTCTCGATGCGGTGGCTCTGGCCGCCGCGCAGGTCATGTCGGGCATGAAGGACATCACCATCGGCGGCGGCGTGGAATCCATGAGTCGCATCGGCATGGGCGCATCCGGCGGCGCATGGCCGGTCGATCCGGGGATCGCCATCGACAACTACTTCCTGCCGCAGGGCATCTCGGCGGATCTGATTGCCACCAAGTACGGCTTTTCGCGCGACGACGTCGACGCCTATGCGGTCGAGTCGCAGAAGCGTGCCGGGAAGGCATGGGACGAGGGGCGCTTTGCCAAGTCCGTGGTGCCGGTGAAGGACATCAACGGCCTCACCATTCTGGCCAAGGACGAGCACATGCGGCCGCAGACCGACATGCAGTCACTCGGCCAGCTCAAGGCCGCCTTCGTGCAGATGGGCGAGATGGGCGGCTTCGACGCGGTGGCGATTGCAGCGCATCCGGATGTGGAATTCGTCAACCACGTGCATCACGCGGGTAACTCGTCGGGCATCGTCGATGGCGCGGCTGCCGTTCTCGTCGGCAACAGGGAAGGTGGCGAGAAGGCCGGCCTGAAGCCGCGGGCGCGCATCAAGGGCTTCGCCTCCATCGGGTCCGATCTCGCGCTCATGCTGACCGGCCCCATCGACGTGTCGGAGCTGGCACTGCGCAAGGCCGGCATGACGAAGGACGACATCGACCTCTTCGAGATCAACGAAGCGTTCTCCTCCGTGGTCCTGCGCTACATGCAGGCGATGGATCTCGATCCTGCGAAGGTCAACGTGAATGGTGGCGCCATCGCCATGGGCCATCCGCTGGGCGCCACCGGAGCCATGATCCTCGGCACGGTGCTCGACGAGCTGGAGCGCACCAACAAGCAGACGGCGCTTGTGACGCTCTGCGTCGCTGCCGGCATGGGCACGGCAGCCATCATCGAGCGGGTTTGAGGATAACACAACGCAGGCATCCTCATCCTGAGGAGGCGCAAAGCGCCGTCTCGAAGGACGAGGATGTGGATCCAGAGCACACTGGACCATCCTTCGAGACGCCCGCCAAGGCGGGCTCCTCAGGATGAGGTCCGAGGGAGGATGAGATGAACTTCACGAACTTCCGCTTCGAGCTTGACGCCGACGGTATTGCGCTTGCCACCTGGGACATGCCCGGCCGTTCCATGAACGTCATCACGCCTGAAGTGATGAGCGAACTGGAGCAGATCATCGACAAGGTTGCCGGCGACGAGGCCATAAAGGGCTGCGTCATCACCTCCGGCAAGGAGGCGTTCTCGGGCGGCGCGGATCTCACCATGCTCCAGGGGCTCGGCGCCGAGTATGCAAAGCTTGCAAAGGAGAAGGGCGAGGAGGCTGCGATGCAGTTCTTCTTCGACGAATCCCGCAAGCTCTCGCTGCTCTACCGTCGTCTCGAGACCTGCGGCAAGCCGTTCGCGGCGGCCGTGCATGGGGTCTGCCTCGGCGGCGCCTTCGAACTCGCGCTCGCCTGCCATTTTCGCGTGCTGTCGGATGTGGATTCCACCCGCGTCGGCCTGCCCGAGGTGAAGGTCGGATTGTTCCCTGGCGCCGGCGGCACGCAGCGCGTGGCGCGTTTGATGCAAACAGGCGATGCGCTGCAGATGCTGTTCAAGGGCGAGCAGATCCGTCCGCTCATGGCGCGCAACATGGGCCTTGTCCATGCAGTCGCGCCGCGCGACGGAATCGTGCAGGCCGCGAAGGACTGGATCAAGGGCGGCGGCTCGGCCCTCGCGCCGTGGGACCAGAAAGGCTACAAGCTGCCCTCCAACAAGGTCTATTCCGCCGCCGGCATGCAGATCTGGCCGCCGGCGAACGCCATCTACCGCCGCGAGACGCAGGACAACTACCCGGCGATCCGCGCGATCCTGGAATCCGTCTATCAGGGCCTGCAGCTGCCGATGGACTTGGCGTTGAAGGTGGAGTCGCGCTGGTTCGCCAAGATCCTGCGCTCGAAGGAGGCGGCGGCGATGATCCGCACGCTCTTCATCTCCATGCAGGACCTGAACAAGGGCGCGCGCCGTCCCAAGGACGTGCCGCCGACGAGCCTCAGGAAGGTGGGTGTCATCGGCGCCGGCTTCATGGGCGCGAGCGTGGCTTACGTCACGGCGAATGCCGGCATCGAGGTCGTGCTCATCGACCGCGACGTGGAAGCGGCCGAGAGGGGCAAGGCGCATTCGCACAAGCTCGTGTCGGACCAGATCATGAAGGGCCGCGCCAAGACGGCGGATCGCGATGCGCTGCTCGCACGCATCACGGCATCGGCCGATTACAACGATCTCAAGGATTGCGATCTCGTCATCGAGGCGGTGTTCGAAGACCCGAAGGTGAAGGCCGAGGTGATCCAGAAGGTGGAGGCCGCCATCCGCCCGGATTGCATCTTCGCCTCCAACACCTCGACCCTACCGATTTCGGGATTGGCCCAGCAATCGAAAGAGCCTAACCAGTTCATCGGCATTCATTTCTTCTCGCCGGTCGAGAAGATGATGCTGGTCGAGATCATCTTAGGAAAAGAGACGGGCGACAAGGCGCTCGCCACCGCCCTCGACTACGTGCGCCTGATCAAGAAGACGCCGATCGTCGTGAACGACTCGCGCGGCTTCTTCGCCAACCGCTGCGTTCTGGCCTACATCCTCGAAGGCCATCTCATGCTGACGGAGGGTGTGCCGGCCACGATGATCGAGCAGGCCGGCAAGCAGGCGGGCATGCCGGTCGGGCCGCTCTCGCTCAATGACGAGGTCGGCGTCGATCTTGGCCTCAAGATCCTGCGCGCCACCAAGGCACAGCTGGGCGCTGCCGCCATCATCCCTGAGCAGGAGCAACTGCTCACCACGCTCGTGGAGCAGGAAGGGCGCCTAGGCCGCAAGAACCGCAAGGGCTTCTACGATTATCCGGAAGGCGGGCAGAAGCGTCTCTGGCCCGGGCTGAAGGATCTGCAGGTGAACCCGGCGGCGGCCGAGCTCATCGACATGGACGAGCTGAAGCAGCGCCTGCTCGTGACCCAGGCACTGGAAGCCGCGCGCACCGTCGAGGAGGGCGTGGTCACCGATCCGCGCGAGGCGGATGTGGGCTCGATCCTCGGCTTCGGCTTCGCGCCCTATACGGGCGGCGCCCTGTCCTACATCGACTTCATGGGGGCCAAGGCCTTCGTGGAGTTGTGCCAGCGGCTCCAGGCCAAACACGGCGACCGCTTCGCGCCGCCAAAAATCCTGCTCGACATGGCCCCGTCCGGTGAGACCTTCTATGGACGTGCCGGAGCCAAGAAGGCGGCATGACGTGCGCTTAACCCTCTCCCTTTTGTGGGAGAGAGTGACCTGCGTAGCAGGTCGGGAGAGGGGACGTCATCGGATAGGCTCTGCCCCTCTCCCGGGGACGGGAGAGGAAAGAGGAGGTGATCCATGAAACCGCACTTCGCCATGATGGCCGGCTACAATGCCTGGTGCAACGAGCGCATCTATGCGGTGGCCGCGCAGCTGTCCGATGCGGATTATCGTGCCGATCGCGGGGCGTTCTTCAAGTCGGTGCACGGCACCCTGAACCACATCCTCGTTGCCGACCGCATCTGGTTGAGACGGTTCACCGGAGAGGGTGAGGCGCCGAACCGGCTTGATGCCATCCTCTTCGAGAACTTCGCTGAGCTCAGGGCTGCACGCGAGAGCGAGGATGCGCGGATCGTCACCTATATCGACGGCCTTTCCGAAGCTGACCTCGCGGGGCGCTTCCGCTACCGGACGATCACGAACCCGACCGATGTCGAGCAGCCCCTGGCGCCAACGCTGCTGCATTTCTTCAACCACCAGACCCATCACCGCGGACAGGTGCACTGCCTGCTGACAGGCCTCGGCCTTGAGGCCCCCTCCCTCGATCTCGTCCTGTTCCAGCGCCAGTCCGGGATGGGCCTCACATGAACCTCTGGCTGCGCCTGCTGCACCTGATCGTCGCTTCTTTCGTCCGACCGAGGCTCGATCCGCTACGGGACGTCTCGCGCCTCACCTTCCGGGTCTGGCCGCACGACCTCGACACGTCGCTGCACATGAACAACGGGCGTTACTGGACGCTCATGGATCTCGGCCACACGGACATGATGATCCGCTCCGGCCTGTGGCGGCCCGTCCTCAAACACGGCTGGGTGCCGGTGGTCGGCGCGGGGCAGATCCGGTTCCGGCGGGAGCTGAGGCCCTTTCGCGCCTTTACTCTTGAAACGCGCATCCTCACCTGGTCGGCCACCCATGTGGTGATGGAGCACAGGCTGGTCTCGCAGTCCAAGGACGGCAGCACCATCCTCAACGCCATCTCTCTGGTGAGGGCGGGGCTCTATGACCGCAAGGAACGAAGCTTCGTGTCGATGCCTCGCCTTCTGGCGGAAGTCGGCCTTCAGGCAGAGGCGCCGGCGGCGGCTCCCGAAGTCGAGGCCTTCCTCAGGGCAGAAGAGACGTTGAAGAGCGCGGCCTGATGGTCCAAGCTGGAGCATCGCCGTTCCGGCCCATCAACTCCGAATCGGACCTATGCCCCGCATCATCGACTATTACTTCTCCCTCGTGAGCCCCTGGGCCTATATCGGCCATGTGCCCTTCATGGACATCGTCCAGAGGCATGGGGCCGAGGTCAATTACAAGCCTGTCTTTCTCGGCCGGGTCTTTGCCGAAACCGGCGGCCTGCCTCTGCCGCAGCGCCACCCGGCCCGTCAGCGCTACCGGATCCTTGAACTCCAGCGCTGGCGCGAGAAGCGGGGATTGTCCTTCAACATCACCCCGAAGCACTGGCCCTTCGACGTGAACCTTGCCGACAGGTTCGTGATCGCCATCAATGCTTCCGGCAAGAGCCCGGACGCGTTCCTGCGCCGTGCTTTCGCTGCGGTCTGGGAGGAGGAGCGGAATCTCGCCGATCCGCTCGTCCTCACGGAACTGGCGGAGCAGGCCGGGCTCGACTCGTCCTCGCTGATGGATGTGGCCACCGGCAGCACCACCGAGGCGATCTATGCCCTCAACCTCGAGAACGCGGTTGCGAGCGATGTCTTCGGTTCCCCGGCCTATGTGCTCGACGGCGAGGTATTCTGGGGCCAGGACCGGCTCGACCTGCTCGCCGATGCGCTCGCGAGCGGCCGCGCCCCCTATACGCCCAATCCGTAAAGGCTCGCCATGAAGACGATCGGTCTCATCGGCGGCATGAGCTGGGAAAGCTCGGCCGAGTATTACCGCATCATCAATCAGGAGGCGAACCGTCGCCTCGGCGGCGTGCATTCGGCGCAATGCCTGATGTATTCCTTCGATTTCGAAGGGATCAAACAGCTGCAGCACGATGGTGACTGGGAGCGGCTCGCCGATATGATGAAGGAAGCCGCGTTTCGGCTGGAGCGCGGCGGAGCCGATGTCATCGTGCTCTGCACCAACACCATGCACCGTTTGACCGATGCGATCTCCTCCAATGTCGGCATCCCGCTTCTTCACATCGCCGATCCGACGGCGGAGAGGATCAAGGCTTCAGGCTTCGAGCGGGTCGGCCTGCTCGGCACCGCCTTCACGATGGAGCAGGATTTCTACAAGGGCCGGCTTCAGCAGCGCCACGGCCTCGACGTTCTGGTACCGGACGAGGACGACCGCCGGATCGTCCATGAGATCATCTACAAGGAGCTCGTGCTCGGGCAGGTCAGGCCGGAGTCCCGCCGGGCCTATCGCGCCATCATCGCCCGCCTGATCGAGCGCGGCGCGCAATGTATCATTCTCGGCTGCACCGAGATCATGCTGCTGGTGAAGGATGAGGACAGCGCGGTGCCGCTGTTCGATACGACGACGATCCACGCCGTGGCGGCGGTGGATTGGGCGCTGAAGGCTGCGTGATACGCCCGTCATGGCCGGACTTGTTCCGGCCATGACGAAGGAGCCTGTCTTTACTCTGCCGCCACCTTCGTTGCCCGCCACTGCGTCAGCAGCGCCCGGAAAGCCGCGGGCTTCAGCGGCTTGTTGAGAACGTGGATGTTCATCGCGGCAGCGGCCTCGCGCACGGCGGGCGTGCGGTCGGCTGTCACGAGAACGGCGGGTGTGTCGACCTGCGTCTTCCAGCGCAGGGCCTTGATGAGCTCAAGGCCATCCGTGTCGTCAAGGTGATAATCGGCGATGATGACTTCGGGCAGCGCCCTGTTCGCGCGCAGGGCCTGCTGGGCCGTCTCAAGATCCGAACCCGTCCAAACCTCGCAGCCCCATCCCGTCAGCAGAAGTCGCATGCCTTCCAGGATGGCGGGCTCGTTGTCGATGACGAGCACGCGCAGGCCCGACAGCACGGTGGCTGGAGCCTTCGGCGGCTCAGGCGCTGCGGCGCTGGCCGGAAGAGCCGCGACCACCGGCAACTCGACCCGGAACACCGAGCCGTGCCCGACCTCGGAGTTCAGCGTGATCGGGTGCTTGAGCACGCGGCCGATGCGCTCGACGATGGAGAGGCCGAGGCCTAAACCCCGCGCGACCTTCATTCCCTGATCCAGGCGCTGGAACTCGCGGAAGACGACCCGCTGCTTGGAAGCCGGGATCCCAAGGCCGGTGTCCCACACCTCGAGAACGAGATTCCCGGCGCGCCTGCGCCCGCCGACGAGCACGCGTCCCGAGGGCGTGTACTTGATCGCGTTGGAGATCAGGTTCTGCAGAAGGCGACGCATGAGCCGTCGGTCCGAGCGCACCGTCAGAGAGGAGGGGACGAAGGTGAGCTTGAGGTTCTTGGCCTTGGCCACCGGCTCGAATTCGCGCTGCAGTTGGCGGAACAATTCGTCGATGCGGAAGCTCGACCATTGCGGCTTCATGGCGCCCGTATCGAGGCGCGAGATATCGAGGATGGCCGTGAGGATTTCCTCGACGGCGTCAAGCGACGCGTCGATGTTCTCGGCCAGCGTCACGTCGCCTGCCTCGCGATCCCGCTCCACGAGCGACGTGGCGTAGAGGCGCGCCGCATTGAGTGGCTGCAGGATGTCGTGCGAGGCGGCGGCGAGGAAGCGCGTCTTCGAGATGTTGGCCTCATCGGCCTCCGCCTTGGCGTTCCTGAGCGCTTCGTTGAGGCGCGTGAGCTCCTCGGTTCGCTCGCGCACCCGCTGCTCCAGGGTCTCGTTGGCGCGGCGGCTCGCTTCTTCGGCGAGAACGGTTTCGGTCACATCCGTATAGGTGGTCACATGGCCGCCGTCAGGCAGAAGGTTCGAGCGGATCTCGATCACCTTGCCGGAAGGATAGAGCCTGAGGCGCACCGGCTCCACATCGTGCCGGAATGAGTGGAGGCGGGCCTCCACGAGATCCTCGATCTTGCCGGGCCCATAGGAACCGCGCGAGGCGTTGTAGCGGACGATCTGCTCCATGCCGATTCCCACCTGCACGAAGTTGGGCGGCATGTCGTAAAGGTCGAGGAAGGCCTGGTTCCAGGCGAGCAGCCGCAGGTCGCTGTCGATCACCGTAATGCCCTGCTTGGCGTAATTGAGGGCGTGCTGGAGAAGATCTCGACTGTGCTGGATCGCCGCCGAGGCATCGTCGAGCAGCTTGAGGGCGGCTTCCGTGGAGACGGTGCGGCGGCGCAGCAGCAGCGACAGGGCCAAGCGGGAGGATGCGGTGCCGATGGCCGACGCCAGCAGGTGCTCCGCATAGCGCAGGAGATGGATGTCCGCCTCGGCACGCGTGTCCAGATTTTGTCCGCGGCTGTGAGCGAACCCTTCAAAGGACCGGACCGTCCGCTCCTCGCCGAGATATCGGGCGACGGTAGCCCGCAGCTCGCCGACGCTCACGCTGGCGCGAAACAGGCGGAAGCTCGGCGTCGCGGAAGCAGCGGCCTCGCCGAGGAAGACGTTGGCCTGGATCTGCTCCATGGCCGTCACCGGCCGCCACAGGGAGAAGCCGATATAGCACAGGATGTTCAGTGTCAGGCTCCAGATGACGCCATGGGTCAGCTGGGGCAGATCGACTCCGAAGAGCGATGTCGGCTTCAAAGCCGTGATACCGAAGGGGCCGGTCACAACCACATCCGACCAGAACACGCCGTCCCAGACGAGGCTCGGCAGAAGGAGCGTGTAGGCCCAGGTGATGAAGCCGACCACGAGCCCGACGCTGGCGCCGAGCGCCGTGCCGCGCGACCAGATCAGGCCGCCGATGAAGGCCGGCGCAACCTGGGCGATGGCGGCAAAGGACAGAAGCCCGATCGCCGCGAGCGCCGCTTCCCCAGAGGCGCGGTAATACGCATAGCCCAGCAGGATGACGAGAACGATGGAGATCCGCCTCACGCCGATCACGAAGCCGCCGGGATCGATGCCTGAGAAGGCGCGCCGCCGCAGCACGATGGGCATGACGAGGTGGTTCGAGATCATCACCGCCACGGCGACGGAATCGACGATCACCATGGCGGTCGCTGCCGAGAAGCCGCCGAGGAACGCGATCACCGCCAGCGTCCCGGCCTTGTCCGACAGCGGCAGCGCCAGCAGGGTCATGTCGCGGTCGATGGCGCCCTCCGGGAATGCCGCGAGGCCTGCCAGGGCGATGGGCACGACGAAAAGATTGATGAGGACGAGGTAGAGCGGAAACAGCCAGGCCGCACGCTTCAGGTCCGCGATGTCGTGGTTCTCCACCACGGTGACATGGAACTGGCGCGGCAGCAGAAGGGTGGCGCAGGTCGAGAGCAGGATCAGCGTGATGTAGCTGCCGAAGCCCGATGTCCGCTCCATCAGGGCGGAGGTGGTGCCCTGCGCGTTGAGCCGCTGGACGATGTCGTCATAGCCGCCGAACATTACGAAGGTGATGTAGCCGCCGACAATCAGGAAGGCGATCAGCTTCACCAGCGACTCGATGGAGATGGCAAGGAGAAGTCCGTTCTGATGGGCGGTCGCATCCGTGTGACGCGTCCCGAAGGCGACGGCGAAGCCCGCCAGGACGAGAGCGACGACGAGAGCCAAATCGCCGAGGAACGGCAACTGGGTCAGGGATGCGCCGTTCGCTGCCGTCAGGAACACGTCGAGCGACGATGAGACCGCCTTGAGCTGCAGGGCGATGTAGGGAACCGAGCCGATGAGAGCGATGAGGCTGACGAGGGCCGCCACTCTTTCGCTCTTGCCGTAGCGGGCAGCGACGAAGTCGGCGATGGAGGAGATGTTCTGGGTCTTCGCCACCCGCACCACCCGGGCGACCAGTGGGAACCCTAAGCCGATCACCAGGACCGGACCGATATAGATGGCGAGAAAATCGAAGCCCGAATGGCTGGCAAGCCCGACCGATCCGAAGAAGGTCCAGGAGGTGCAGTAGACGGCCAGTGCAAGAGCCGCGATCGTGGATCGAGCCGGTCCCTGAACGAAGCGCCGCCCCCAGTTGTCGCCCCAATAGGCCACGGTGAACAGGAAGCAGAGATAGACCAGTGCCGACAACACGACGGCCCAGGTGGCAACCATAGGCGTGAACCCTCGAAAACAGACGTGGATTAGCTTTAGCCGGTAAAGGATGCGAAGACCACCGCTACCCGGTCATAGACCGCGGTCCCAATCGGGCTCCGGCGCAAAGCGCTGTGCCAGGAACGCCATGAAGGCGCGTACCTTGGCGGGCGCCTGACGGCCGGAGGGCAGGACGGCATGGATGCCGGGCTGATAGGTCGGGTAGCCGCCGAGCACCCGCACGAGCCTGCCGTCGCGCAGGCAATCTCCCACGATGAAGGTGGGTTGGTATATCAGCCCCTGTCCGGCAACGGCTGCAGCGAGCAGGGCATCGCCGTTATTGGCCCGCAGATTGCCCTGCACCGGCACGACCGTCTCGCCATCCTGGCCGAAGGTCCAGCGGTTCGCCCCGATGGCGCTGGGCAGGGTGTAGCCGAGGCAGTTGTGCTGGGCGAGATCGTCGAGCTTTTCCGGCGTTCCATGCTGCTTCAGGTAGGAGGGAGCGGCGCAGACCACGGTGCGGCATGGGGCGAGGCGCCGGGCGACGAGGCTCGAATCCTTCAGCCGTCCGATCCGGATCGCCAGGTCCCACCCCTCCTCGATGAGATCCACGTAGCGGTCGGCGAGGCCGAGATCGAAGGAGACGGCCGGGTGAAGACGGGCGAATTCCGGCAGCGCGGGGGCAATGTGGCGAAAGCCGAAGGTAAGGGGCACGTTGAGCCGCAAGGTCCCGCGCGGCTCGATCCGGTCGAGGCTGGCGGAGGCCTCCGCCTCCTCGATCTCGGCCAGGATGCGCTCGCAGGCGGCCAGATATGTCCGTCCGCCCTCGGTCAGCACCAGTTTGCGGGTGGAGCGATGCAGCAGCTTGACCCCGAGCCTGTCTTCGAGAGCGGCCACGTGCTTCGTCACCATGGTCTGGGAGAGATCAAGCATTCGTGCTGCCGCCGAGAAGCTGCCGAGAGCTGCGACACGAACGAAGACCTGCATGCTTGTGACACGGTCGAGCATAAGGATATTTCACTCTATGAGTGTGAGATCATATTCCAAGGCGCTTATTATCTTATCAGTGGTTTGAGATCATATGAAGGTTCCATTCTGGAGACATTCCGATGATCGACACCCGCACTGCTCCCTATGCCGCCCTGATTCTGCGCATCACTCTAGGCGTCCTGTTCCTGGCCCATGCCGGCCTGAAGGTCTTCGTCTTCACGCCTGCGGGTGCCGCTCAGTTCTTCGGCAGCCTTGGCCTGCCGCCGGCTTTGGCCTACCTGACCATCGCGGCCGAGACTCTCGGCGGCATTGCCCTCATCCTCGGCTTCTTCACCCGCTGGGTGTCGCTCGCCCTGATTCCAATTCTGCTCGGCGCCATCGTGTTCGTGCATGGCCCGGCCGGGTTCTTCTTCAACAACCCGAATGGCGGTTGGGAATACCTGGCGTTCTGGATCGCAGCTCTCGTGGCTCAGGCCCTTCTGGGCGATGGCGCCCTTGCGGTGCGGACCGGATCGGCCAGGACTGCCCCTGTGCTCCACGCACGTTCAGCCTGAGGTCGGTTCCGATGATCAAGCCCATATCCCACGACGCTTCTGGTAAGCCAGCGGCACGACCCATTGATCCCGGCGTCAGGATCGGCCATGTCCACCTGAAGGTAGCCGATCTTGATCGCGCGCTTGCCTTCTATTGCGGTGTGCTCGGCTTCGAGCTGATCCAGCGCTACGGCACGCAGGCCGCCTTCGTGTCGGCCGGCGGCTACCATCACCACATCGGGCTGAACACATGGGAGAGCAAGGGCGGCTCCCCGCCGCCTCCCGGCACCACGGGGCTCTATCATGTGGCGATCCTCTACCCGACCCGGGCGGCTCTCGCCGATGCGCTCTACAGGCTGGTCCAAGCCAATATTCCGCTTCAGGGCGCAAGCGATCACGGAGTGAGCGAGGCGCTTTACCTGAGCGATCCCGACGGCAACGGTATCGAGCTCTATGTCGATCGTCCCGAGGATCAATGGCCGCGAACGGCCAACGGCGAGCTCGCCATGGTCACCGAGCGCCTGGACCTCCAAGGCCTCCTTGCCAGTCGAACCGCTTGACGAAATTCCTGAATCGGGCAGCCTGAAGCTTGAGAGCAAGCAACAGGAGGCCCGCCATGTGGAATGAGTTCAAGCAGTTTGCGCTTCGCGGCAACGTGGTCGATCTCGCCATCGGCATCATCATCGGTGTCGCTTTCGGGAGGATCGTGGATTCCCTCGTCGGCGACATCTTCATGCCCATCATAGGGGCCGTGACGGGCGGCCTCGACTTCTCGAACTACTTCACGGCCCTTTCGGGCAACGTTACGGCGGGATCGCTTGAAGAGGCCAAGAAGCAGGGCGCCGTGCTCGGCTGGGGCAACTTCATCACGGTTACCATCAACTTCATCATCATCGCCTGGATCCTGTTCCTTCTGGTCAAGGGCATGAACCGCATGCGCCGCACAGAGGACGCCAAGACCGGCACGGCCGACAAGCCGGCCGAAATCCCTGCCGATGTGAAGCTGCTGACGGAAATCCGCGACCTCCTGAAGACGGGCCGGACGCTCTGAATCATCACCGGTTTCGATCAGACCCTTCGTCTTTTGTCATGCGACGCACTCGGCGCTTGCCTTGAGAGGCCGGACGGGCCATCCCTGTTCGCCGGCTTCTCAAGGAATTTCCCATGAATGCGTCTGTTTCGATTCCGTCCGTTCTCAACCTGCGGCCCGAGGCCGAGCAGGCGCCGACCAGCGGCATCGTCGACGTGTTCAGCTATGGCCGGCTGAAGCCCGGCATCATTCCGCTCTGGGTGGGCGAGGGTGATCTGCCGACGCCATCCTTCATCTGCGAGGCGGCGGCGCAGTCGCTCGCGAAGGGCGAGACCTTCTACACCTATCAGCGCGGCATCCCCGAACTGCGCCAGGCGATTGCCCGCTACCACGAGCAGGTCTACCGCAAGGCTTTCGATCCCGAGCGCTTCTTCGTCACCTCCGGCGGCATGCCGGCCATGCAGCTTGCCTTCCGCATGCTCGCGGGCAACGGCGACGAGGTGCTGATCCCGACGCCCGCATGGCCGAATTTCGCTGGCGCCATCACCATCGCGGGCGCACGCCCTGTGCCGGTGCCGATGACGATCGATGACAAAGGCTTTCACCTCGATTTCGAGCGCCTCGAAAAAGCGATCACACCGCGCACCCGCGTGCTCGTCATTAATTCGCCGTCGAACCCGACAGGCTGGGTGGCAAGCCATGCCGATCTTCGTACCGCGCTCGATCTCGCCCGCCGTCACGGCCTCTGGATCGTGGCGGACGAGATCTACAGCCGCTTCATTCATGATCCTGCGCTCACCATCGACGGACGCACGCCTTCGTTCCGCGATGTGATGGAGCCGGAGGACAAGATCCTCTTTGTCCAGACATTCTCCAAGAACTGGGCTATGACCGGCTGGCGGCTCGGCTGGCTTGAAGCCTCGCCTGCACTGGGGCAGGTGATCGAGAATCTCGTGCAGTATCAGACCTCGGGAACGCCGGTCTTCGTTCAGCGTGCCGGCGTGGCGGCCATCGAGCAGGGAGAAAGCTTCCTGGCCGATCAGATCGTCCGCGCCCGCCAGGGGCGGGAGATCGTCGGGAGGCTTTCTGAGACTGGTCTCGTCGAGTTGCCGCCGCCGAGCGGCGCCTTCTATGCCTTCCTGAAGATCAAAGGGGCGACCAGCTCGAAGGACATTGCCTTCCGCCTCATCGACGAGGCCAATGTCGGTCTCGCGCCGGGCTCCGCCTTCGGCGAGGCGGGCGAGGGCTATCTGCGCCTGTGCTACCTGCGCAAGCCCGAGGACGTGGAAGAGGCGGTTCGCCGCATCAGCGAGGCTCTGCCGCGGCTCGTGGCGTAAGCTCCGAGCACTTTCCTGGGCTTTGCTGAAACCTGGGCTGTGCCCGACAGGCGCTGACCGCATGGCTTGTGCGCATCATCGGCATTTGACCGCAGGCGAAAGGGTGTCCATTGAGCAACCCGTGATGCGTCTCGTGCTTGCCCATCTCGTCCAGATTCTGATCGCCGCTCTCGGTGGCCTCGTGTTCCACTGGCTTGGCGTTCCAGCCGCGTGGCTGTCGGGAGCCGCCGTAGCGGCTGTCCTGTGGGGGTTGACCGGCCGGGCCGTGACCATGCCCCATGCCCTCGCCGATGCCGCCATGATGGTTTCGGGCGCCGCCATGGGGGCGGCGGTGACACCTGCGGCCATCTCGGCCATGGGGCGCTATCCTGGCAGCTTGATCATGCTGGTGATCGCGATTGTTGCGATCTCCTATGCCTCGTCCTTCTGGCTCGTTCGCGTTTCCGGCTGGCGCAGGCTTGATGCCTTGCTGGCCTCTGCTCCCGGAGCGCTCTCGACGGTGATTGCCGTGGCCATCGACCGCAAGGCGGACGTCGCCTCCATCGCCATCGCTCAGAACCTCCGCCTCTTCGTCCTGATCGCGCTCCTGCCGAGCATCGTGGTGGTCATCGGCGGCGCCGAACACTCGAGCGCGCTGGTGGGGGAGGGGCTCCCGATCCAGAGCCCGGAGGGGATGGCGATCATTCTACTCGGAGGGATTGCCCTCGGGGCCGTCTTCAACCGGCTGAGGGTGGCAGCCCCCATCCTGCTGGGCGCGACGATCATGAGTTCGGTGAGTCACGGCACGGAGTTTGTGACCGGCGTCATCCCTCCCGTCATCGCCACCGGTGGTCTCGTTCTGATCGGCCTCTTCATCGCCGAGCGGTTCCGCAACATCCAGCGCTCGACCCTGAAGAACGCCTTCCTTGCGGCCCTCGGCTCCTTCGCGGTGGCCATGGCAGTCGCGACGATCTTCGCAGGTCTGGCCGCTTGGCTGGCAGGCGTGAGCTTTGCCAACAGCCTGATCGCCTTCGCGCCGGGCGGGCTGGAGGCGATGACGGTGCTTGCCCTGATCCTGGGACTCGACCCGCTCTATGTGGGCATCCACCACCTCGTCCGCTTCCTCGGTATCGGGCTCGTGCTACCGTTCCTGATCGGCTGGCTCCAGCGGGGCAAGACCGCGGCTGCGGAATAGGGTTCTAGGAGTTCTCGTTCCTCAGCCGCTCCACCGCCTCCATGCGTGGTTTGGCGGTGTCCCACAGGCGCTTGGTGACCGCCGCGACGAGCGCCTCCGTCAGAAGCAACAGGCCTGCCGAGGAATCCCAATTGGACGGAGCGATGATGTGAGCCGGCAGCACGTGCCGCGCCACGCGGGCGATCGGGGAGAGCCACGGATCCGTCAGAAGGACGACCGTCGCTCCCTGCTTCGCGGCCGTTTCGCAGAGTGCCGTGACATCCTCCTGGTAGCGGCGGATGTCGAAGGCGACGACCACGTCCTTCCGTCCGATCTCGATCACCCGGTCGCGCCAGAGGGCAGGTTGGCCTTCGATGAAGTCCACATGGCTGCGCACGATGCGGAAGTGACTTTCCGCGTAACGCGCGAGGGCGCCCGTGAAGCGCCCGCCCGTGAAATGGATATGCCGGCGCGAATCGGACAGGAGCGTCACCACCGCGTCGAACTCGGCCGGTGCAATGTTGTCCACAGTTGCCTTCAGGTTTCCGATCACTGCTTCTGCAAAGGAAGCAAGCGCCGGCGCCCCTTGGCTCTTGTCGGAGGGACTGGCCTTGGCGAGCGGCGAGAGCAGCTGGGCCTCCAGCTCCTCCCGCAGGTGCTTCTGGAAATCCGGGAAGCCGCCAAACCCCAACCGGGTGACGAAGCGCAGCACTGAAGGCGCGGAGATTCCGGCTCGCGTGGCGAATTCCGCAACGGTATCGAGACCGGCGAAGGGATAATGGCTCAGGAGCAGGTGGGCGGCGCGCTTTTCGCTGGGCGTGAAGGACTCCATCTCGAGCCGAATGCGCTCGGCGAGGCTCGGCGGGTCCTTTGGAGAGCGGCGGTCGCCACGCATGCCGGATTGATTCACAGCCCCTCCTTGACGGTTTCGAAAAGCTGTATCAGAAATTTCAGAACCTGAGAATTTCATAAGAAACGTATCAAGCGTTCAACCGGGGACAATCCCTGCCTTTGGGTAGGTTGACGGAGAACCGCATGACGCAGGCGAGTCGGGTGACAGCGGATCGATCCTCTGCCGCAACGGCAGAGCAGCCGGTCGCCGCCATTGAGAACCCGCAAGGGCACTCGCCCATCCTGCTCATCTGCGAACATGCGTCCAATCGCTTGCCTGCCCGATACGGCACGCTCGGCCTCGGGGACGACGAACTCGAAAGCCACATCGCCTGGGATCCCGGCGCCCTCGGAGTGGCGAAGGAGCTCTCACGGCTCCTCGATGCGCCGCTGATCCACGCCACCGTCTCGCGCTTGGTGCTGGACCTCAACCGCGATCCGTCCGCGCCGGATTCGATCTGGACCCTGAGCGAGCGCACCACCATCCCGGGCAATCTCGACCTCGACGAGGAGGAGCGGGCCTATCGCACCCGTGAGGTCTACGACGCGTTCCACAATGCGGTCGATGCCTTTGCGAATGCGCGCATGGCAGCGGGCCAGCTTGGCGCCGTCGTGTCCATCCATTCCTTCACGCCCGTCTACCGGGATGTGCCGAGGCCTTGGCAGATCGGTCTCATCTTTGATCGCGACAAGCGCTATGCCCGCTATGTCGAAGCTGGATTGAGGCAGGATCCGGCGCTCGTCGTCGGCATGAACCAACCCTATTCGCCAGCGGACCGGGTGTTCCACACCCTGGAGCGCCACGCTGAGAAACGTGGCCTGCCTCCGCTGATGATCGAAATCCGCAACGACCTGATCCGCACACAAGACGGACAGGCGTCGTGGTCACACCGTCTGGCGCCGCTTTTGAGGGAGGGGGCACGGACGCTCTGATGACGGGCATGGCGCAAGGCGTGCCATGACTCGAGAAGCAGAACTTCTTGGAGGATCAACTCAATGTCAGTCGGACAAGGAAATCCCGGTGTTCATGCCCCGCCAGCCGGGGTGCAGAATGCCGCCGGCGTCACCTACACCACGGTCGACGAAACCTATTTCGAAGCCCGGCGCCTGAAGCGCCACGCACGTGTCTGGTCGCTCTGGGCGCTCGGGGTCGGCGCGGTGATCTCGGGCCATTATTCGGGCTGGAATCTCGGCCTCGCCAACGGCTTTGGGGCGATGTTCTTCGCCACCATCATCATCGCGATCATGTATCTGGGCCTCACTTTCTCGCTCGCCGAGATGTCGCCGGCCCTGCCGCATACGGGCGGCGCCTATTCCTTCGCCCGCACTTCCATGGGGCCTTGGGCGGGCTACATCACAGGCATTGCCGAGAACATCGAGTTTGTGCTGACACCGGCCGTGATCGTGTTCTTCATCAGCTCGTATCTGTCGGCGATCTTCGAGACGGCACCAGCCTTCCAGCCGGTCTATTGGGTGCTGTGCTACGCGCTGTTCGTCGGCCTCAACATCATTGGTGTCGAGCTCTCGTTCAAGGTCACGGTGGGCGTCACGGTGGCGGCGCTTGCAGTGCTCGGCTTCTTCTATATCTCGGTCCTGTTCTCCGGCCAGTTCGACTTTTCGCGCTGGGCCCTGAATATCGGGCCCGATGGCGCAGAGCTTCCAAGCGGCAATGGGCCTTTCCTGCCCTTAGGCATCGGCAGCATCCTGGCCTCGTTGCCCTTCGCAGTCTGGTTGTTCCTCGCAATCGAGCAACTGCCGCTGTCGGCCGAAGAGTCGCACGATCCGCAGCGGGACATGCCCAAAGGCATCATCGCAGGAATTCTGACGCTGATCGCCTCCGCGTTCCTCGTGCTGTTCCTGAACACGGGCATCGCACCGGGTGCGGTGGGCCTCGGCAAATCCGGCGAGCCGCTGCTCGACGGGTTCCGGACCCTGTTCGGCACGGATATCGCGAAGATTCTGGCGGCGATTGCCGTGATCGGCCTCATCGCCTCGTTCCACACGATCATCTTCGCCTTCGGCCGGCAGATCTATTCGCTGTCGCGGGCAGGGTACTTCCCGAGCTTCCTCTCGGTGACGCACGGCGAGCGCAAGACGCCTCACGTGGCCCTTATCGCAGGCGCGGTTCTGGGCCTCCTGGTGATGATGATCATCTGGTTCTCGGCAGGCGCCGAGGCGGGTGCGACAGTCATCGGCGGCACGCTGCTGAACATGGCGGTGGCGGGCGCGATGCTGGCCTACTTTATGCAGGGCATGTCCTATGTCGTGCTGAAAAGGAAGTTCCCGAACCTGCACCGGCCCTACAAGAGCCCGTTCGGTGTCGCGGGTGCTGTCACCTGCATGGTGATCGCGGCGGTGACGCTCTACTTCCAGCTCACCGACTCGGTCTTCCGTACGGCCGTTATCGGCGTTGCCGTCTATTATGCGGTAATGATGGCCTACTTCCTGCTGGTCGGGCGGCACAAGCTCATCCTCTCGCCGGAGGAGGAGTTCGCGCTCACCAAGGGCGAGAGCGAGTACAAGTCCTACTAACCCTTCGGGAGCGCGCAGTCTGCGCGCTCCCTTTCTCCAATTGCGGTCAAGGTTTTTCGTATGGACGCTCCCAAAATCAAGAACGCCGCCGATGCCATGGAATACGTGCGCAGCCGCGATCTTCCCTTCGTGAAGATCGGCCTCACGGATGTCGACGGCATCATGCGCGGCAAGTACATGGCCCGCGACAAGTTCGAGTCCGCCCTCGAAAAGGGGTTCGGCTTCTGCGACGTGGTGCTGGGCTGGGACTCCAACGATCAGCTCTACGACAACACCACGCTCACCGGCTGGCATACCGCCTATCCCGATGCGACGGCGCGGGTGATCCCCGAATCCATGCGGCTCACCCCCTTCGAGGACGACCTGCCGTTCTTCCTCGCCGAGTTCGAGGGCTATGCGGAGGCGGCCTGCCCGCGGGGTGTGCTGCGGCGGGTGCTGAAGAAGGCTAAGGACATGGGCTTTGCGGTCTCGGCCGCAGCCGAGTTCGAGTTCTTCCTGTTCGAGGAAACCCCGCACTCCGTGCGTGAGAAGAGCTACCGCGATCTCAAGAGCATCACGCCAGGCTTCTTCGGCTATTCGGTGCTCCGCTCCGGTGTGCACGCAGATTTCTACCACGAGCTTCTCGACCTCGGGAAAAGGATGGATTTCGAGATCGAGGGACTGCACACGGAGACCGGCCCCGGCGTGCTGGAGGCTGCGATCCGCGTCGACGACGCGCTGAATGCAGCCGACAAGGCGGCTCTGTTCAAGACCTACACCAAGATCCTGGCCCAGCGCCGCGGCTGGATGGCGACCTTCATGGCCAAGTGGTCGCGCGATTGGCCCGGCCAGTCCGGCCATCTGCATGCCTCGCTCAAGGATCTCAACACTGGCAAGGGTGCCTTCTACGATCCGCAGGCTAAGCACAACATGTCGGAAACCATGCGCTGGTTCGTGGGAGGCCAGCAGAAGCTGATGCCCGAGATCCTCGCCATGGTGGCTTGCACGGTGAACAGCTACACGCGGCTGATCCCCGGCTTCTGGGCCCCCACCGATTCCGCCTGGGGCGTGGAGAACCGCACCACGGCGCTTCGCGTCATTCCCGGATCCGAGAAGTCGCAGCGCGTCGAATACCGGGTCGCGGCGGCCGACATCAATCCCTATATCGCGCTCGCTGCCGCCATCGGCTCCGGCCTGTGGGGCATCGAGAACCGGATCGATCCGGGCGAGCCCATCCAAGGCAACGCCTATGCGGTCGAGCACCCGAAGGAGCGGGCCCTGCCGCGCTCCCTCGGCGAGGCGGCCGAGAGGCTCAAGAGCTCGCAGGCCGCGCGACAGCTCTTTGGCGACACCTTCGTGGAGCATTACGCTGCAACCCGCGAATGGGAGGAGCGCGAGGCGCGCAAGGCTATCACCGATTGGCAGCTCGCCCGTTACTTCGAGATCATCTAAAAGCCTTTTTGAGACTCAAGCACAGGAGAGGACCATGGCCTGCCGGGTTCATGGTCTTTCAGACATCACACCATGGCTGATACCGATATCATCTGTATTTCCCCGGTTGACGGACGCGAACTCGTCCGTCGCCCGATCATGTCCGAGGCCGCTATCGATGCGGCGATCACGTCTGCCCGCGAGGCGCAGAAATCGTGGCGGAACACCACCATTGGGGAGCGCGCGAGCAAGGTGTCCGCCTTTCTCGATGCGCTGCTTGCCATGAACCAGGAGGTCGTGCCGGAGATTGCCCAGCAGATGGGCCGTCCCGTGCGCTATGGCGGCGAGTTCCGCGGCGTCGAGGAGCGGGCGCGCTACATGATCGGCATCGCCGAGAAGAGCCTGAGGCCCATTCCGGCCGATGACGAGAAGCCGGGCTTCCGCCGCATGATCAAGCGCGAGCCCGTGGGTCTCGTGCTGGTGATCGCGCCGTGGAACTACCCCTATCTCACCGCCATCAACACCATCGTGCCGGCGTTGATGGCCGGCAATGCGGTGCTGCTGAAGCATGCTTCCCAAACCGTGCTGGCAGGTGAGCGCTTCCAGATGGCGATGGACCGGTCCGGCATGCCGAAAGGCCTGTTCCAGAACTTCCATCTCAGCCACGATCAGACGAGCCGCATACTGGGCAACGGCCTCGTCGATCACTGCAACTTCACCGGCTCCGTCTCCGGCGGTCGCTCCATTGAGCGCGCGGCAGCCGGCACCTTCACCTCGCTCGGTCTCGAACTCGGCGGTAAGGATCCGGCCTATGTGCGCGAGGACGCCAATCTCGATCACGCCATCGAGAACCTCGTGGACGGGGCTTTCTTCAATTCGGGCCAGTGCTGTTGCGGCATCGAGCGCATCTATGTGCACGAAAAGCACTACGACCGCTTCGTCGAAGGCGCGGTCGATCTCGTGAACAAGTACGTGCTCGGCAACCCACTCGACGAGGCGACGACGCTGGGCCCCATGGCGCATAAACGCTTCGCCGATCTTGTGCGCGAGCAGAACGCGGAAGCGGTAGCCAAAGGCGCGAAGGCGCATATCGATGCGAAGAAGTTCGCGGCCGATGTGGGCAACACCGCCTATCTCGCCCCACAGGTGCTCACCAATGTTGATCATTCCATGAGCGTCATGCGCGAGGAGAGCTTCGGCCCCACGGTCGGCATCATGAAGGTGAAGGGCGACGAGGAGGCGATCCGCCTCATGAATGACTCGCCCTATGGTCTCTCGGCTGCCATCTGGACCTCCGAGGTCGATGCGGCGGAAACCATCGGCGAGAAGCTGGAGACCGGCACCGTGTTCATGAACCGCTGCGACTATCTCGATCCCGCGCTTGCCTGGACGGGCGTGAAGGATACGGGCCGTGGCGCGAGCCTGTCGCGGCTGGCCTACGAGTCGCTCACCCGTCCGAAATCCTACCATCTCCGCCAGATCTGATTGAAAGCATCATGACCACGTCTCCCCGCTCCAACTGGAACTACCCCACCGCCATCCGCTTCGGCGCAGGCCGCATCTCCGAACTGGCAGAGGCCTGCAAATCCGTAGGCATGCAGGCGCCGCTCATCGTGACGGATCCATTCCTCGCCACTCAAGCCATGACGAAGGCCGCGCTCGATCAGCTCATCTCTGCTGGCCTGAAGGCAGCGATCTTCTCCGACATCAAGCCGAACCCGGTCGAGACGAACGTCTATAAAGGTCTTGAGGCTTTGAAGGCCGGCAAGCACGACGGCGTCGTCGCCTTCGGCGGCGGCTCGGCGCTCGATGCCGGCAAAGTCATCGCCTTCATGGCGGGCCAGACGCGCCCCATGTGGGACTTTGAGGATATCGGCGACTGGTGGACCCGCGCGGATCCGAGCGGCATTCAGCCGATCATTGCCGTGCCGACGACCGCCGGCACGGGCTCGGAGGTGGGTCGCGCCGGCGTGATCACGCAGGAGGCGACGCACACGAAAAAGGTGATCTTCCACCCGCTGATGATGCCGAAGATCGTGATCTGCGATCCGGAGCTGACAGTGGGCATGCCGCCCCACATCACGGCCGGCACGGGTCTCGATGCGCTGGCTCATTGCATCGAGGCCTATTGTGCGCCGGGCTACCACCCGATGGCGGATGGCATCGCAGTGGAGGGCATCCGCCTCGTGAAGGAATACCTGCCGCGCGCCTACAAGGACGGCAAGGACATCGAAGCCCGAGCCCAGCTGATGTCGGCCGCCGCCATGGGCGCGACCGCATTCCAGAAAGGATTGGGTGCCATCCACGCGCTCTCGCATCCGACCGGCGCGCTTTACGACACCCACCACGGCCTGACCAACGCGGTCTTCATGCCCTACGTTTTGGTCTATAACCGCAAGGCCATCGAGGAGCGGATCGAGCGTCTCGCCGCCTATATCGGTCTCAAGCCGTCGTTCCAGGCTTTCCTCGACTGGGTGCTGCAGCTGCGCAAGGATCTCGGCGTGCCGCATACGCTGGAGGGATTGAAGGTCGACAGTGCCCGCTTCGACGAGATGTCCGAGATGGCGCCCAACGATCCGACGGCAGGCGGCAACCCCGTCCCGATCACCAAGGAGAGCGCCCGCAAGCTCTTCGAGGATGCGCTGGCCGGTCGGGTCTGATCCATCAAGCGTGAATGAAAAGGCACCGCTGCGGATGTCAGCGGTGCCTTTTGCTTGATTGGGGCTCTCGTTCCTTAAGCGGCAGCCTTCAGGGGAGCCTTGCGTTCGGCCCTGAGCGACCGGAGCGCCTCCGTCCAGCGGAAGAGTTCGTCCAGCATGGTCGCCGCCGATGTCCTGTAGATGTCCTGGGGCTTGAGCTTGCCGTTCTCGTCCAGGTTCTGGAACACCATCGGCATGGGCACGCCTTCCGGGATCGGCATCATCTTCAGGGTGGTGACGATCTGCTTCGCCACCTGGACCGAACGCAAACCGCCGGAGATGCCGCCATAGCTCACGAAGCCGGCGGGCGCGTAGTTCCACTCGCGCGACAGGTAGTTCAGTGCGTTCACCAGCGCCGGCGGCGGAGCGTAGTTGTATTCCGGCGTCACGAACACGAAGGCGTCGGCGGAGGACACGCTCTCGGCCCAAGCCTTGGTGTGAGCGTGGTGGTAGTTCTGCTTCATCGGATGCTCGGGCTCATCGAAGACCGGCAGATTGAACTCTGCGAGATCCACCAGCACAGGTTCGAACTTGCCATGCTCGGCCGTGTATTCGCTGAACCACTGGGCGATGCTCGGGCCGACCCGGCCGGGCCGCGTGCTGGCGATGATGATGTGAAGCTTGGGCTTCATGGGATGTCCTTCGGTTGCATTCGGCGGCAGGAACGCTTAAGTTCCTTTTTGTTACCGAGGCTCATTAAGTAACTTCCGCAGCCTTTCGCAAGGAGGCACTTTCGTGTCACCCAGTCACATCCATGTACCCACCGATTGCCGGACCGTGACGGAGATCCTGTCACGGGTCGGAGACAAGTGGAGTGTTCAGGTGGTGGTCCAGATGGGTGAAGGGCCTAAGCGATTCAACGAGTTACGTCGGGCGGTGACCGGGATTTCGCAGCGGATGCTGACCCTCACACTGCGCGGTTTGGAGCGAGACGGGCTCGTCACACGCACCGTTTATCCCACCATTCCGCCCCGGGTGGATTACCAGCTCACAGGGCTGGGTTGCTCCCTGCTCAAGACTGTGCGGGGTTTGGGCGATTGGGCCATCCAGAATCGGGACGAGATTCTCGCAGCCCGGCGCCGCTTCGATTCGGGAGGCGACGAACGCGACGAGACCCATTCGGACGCGGCTTGACCTTTAAGCTG
This sequence comes from Microvirga lupini, assembly GCF_014191055.1. Taxonomy (GTDB): domain Bacteria; phylum Pseudomonadota; class Alphaproteobacteria; order Rhizobiales; family Beijerinckiaceae; genus Microvirga; species Microvirga lupini_A. The sequence continues at coordinate 864,034 of NZ_JACHWB010000002.1, read as the reverse complement.
CGTTCCTGCGCTCCAGAACCTCCCAGAGCGCACGGTCGCGGAACGTCTCGATGGTTCTGTCAGCACCGACTTTGGTAAGTTCCCCGGCGCTGAGGCCGGTAAGCACGCCGAAGGAAAACAATCCCGCTGCTTTGGCCGCTCTCATGCCGGAGGGCGAATCCTCGAAGGCGATCGCTTCCTCCGGTTGAATGCCAAGCCGCTCGACCGCGGTCAGGTAAGGCAGGGGATCCGGCTTGCCGCGCTCGACCTGATCGATGGTGATCTTGACCTCGAAACGATCCGTAATGCCGAGAATATCGAGAATGTGGGTTGCGTTCAGCAGCGGGGCATTGGTGACGAGGGCAAGCCTGATGCCGCGGGCTTCCGCCCAATCGAACAGATCGAGCAGGCCCTCCAGGGGCTTGAGCTCAAGCGCGAGACGCCGGAAGGCAGCCTCCTTGCGCTCGGCATAGACCTCATGCTCCTCGACCGGAAGGTGAGGCAGGAGGGTGGCGAAGATCGATTCATTCGTATGGCCGATGATCGAGGTGCGATACAGATCCTCGTCGATCACGATACCCTGGGGACCCAGGGTCTGGGCAAAGGCCTCCAGGTGGGCTGGGTCGCTATGCACCAGGGTGCCATCCATATCGAAGATCAAGGCTTTGAGCATCACATCGTCTCTAGATTGGGTCAGAATTCCAGCAGGGCAGTAAAGCTCCGCGGTTGGAAAATCACCCCATTGGAAATGTAACCCTGCTCTATAGAAATTTTACGACCGGGCAAAGTGCGGCACCCATGCTGGTTCTCGAGCCGCAGCACCGGGACCGAAGGTGCCGTCTGACGGCTTCAGGCATCCGGGATGATGGCAACGCCGCGCTGGGTTGCGAAGGAGATTGAAACCGGAGTGCCGGGCACGATCACCTCTTTGCGTCCATACTGGACAACGAACAGGTCTCCGATCGGGCTCTCCACATCGTACTCAACCTGCGTGCCGAGATAGGATGCCTTGCGCACCGTGCCGGCCAAGGATCCGGTCTGAACGGTTTCATCGAGCAGGATCGCATCAGGCCGCGCAGCCAGCTTTACGGGGCCTTGGCTCGCTCCGCGATGAGGCAGCTGAAGGCTCAGGCCGCCGATCCTCACCTGAGCGGTCGGTCCGGCGATGCTTGCGAGATCTCCGGTGATGATGTTGGCGTCGCCGATGAAGTCGGCGACGAACAGGTTCGCCGGCTCCTCGTAGAGCTCGCGCGGCGAACCGGTCTGGGCAATGCGGGCATTTGACATGACGATGATGTGGTCGGAGACTGCAAGCGCCTCCTCCTGATCGTGGGTCACGTAGGCCACGGTAAGATTAAGGTTCTGCTGCAGCTCGCGGATATCCTCGCGCACGCGCCGGCGCAGCTTGGCATCGAGGTTGGACAGCGGCTCGTCGAAGAGCAGAACCTGCGGCTCCAGCACGAGCGCCCGCGCCACCGCCACACGCTGCTGCTGCCCGCCGGAGAGTTCCGACGGCGCGCGCTTCTCGAGGCCTTTCAGGCCGATCAGTTCGAGCTTCTCCATCGCCATCGCGTAGGCATCCTTCTTCGGGACACCTTGCACTGTCGGCCCATAAGCCACGTTCTCCAGAACCGACATGTGCGGGAAGAGCGCGTAGGACTGGAACACCATGCTCACGTCCCGGTCGGCGGCGGAGAGGTTCGTCACGTTCCTGTCGCCGATCAGGATCTGGCCTTCGCTTGCCATTTCCAACCCTGCGATCATGCGCAGAGTCGTGGTCTTGCCGCAGCCGGAAGGGCCGAGCAGGGTCACGAGTTGGCCGGGCTCAATCGTGAAGGAGACGTCGTCCACGGCCGTGACGGTGCCATAGCGCTTCGTCACGTTGCGGAATTCAACCGAAGCGGCCTGCTTCTTGGATGCGGCGGGGCGGGAGAGGGAATGGATGGAGGACATTTTGTTCATGGAACCGCCTGCACGGCAACGGGGGAGGGAGCGGCGCTCGCGGAACGGCGCCCAAGGCGCCGCTCGCCGACCATGAGCTGGATCGCCACGATGGCGAGAAGCATGACGATGATGAGCGCGGTGGAATAGGCAATCGCAAGGCCGAACTCGCCCGCCTCGACGCGGCCGACGATATAGGTCGTGGCCATGTTGTACTCGGCGGTGACGAGGAAGATTACGGCGCTCACAGCCGTCATGGCGCGCACGAAGGAATAAACCAGCGAGGCCACGATGGCCGGCCGCAGCAGCGGCAGCACCACGCGTCGCATGGTGGTGGACGAGCGGGCGCCGAGGGTGAGGGAGGCTTCGTCAAGGCTCTTGTCGATCTGGCTCAAGGTGGCGATGCCGGAGCGCACGCCCACAGGCATGTTGCGGAACACGAAGCACATCACCAGGATGAAGCCCGTTCCGGTGATCTCGATCGGCGGCACGTTGAAGGCAAGGATGTAGGACACGCCTACCACCGTGCCGGGAATGGCGAAGCTCAAGAGTGTGCCGAACTCGAAGGAGCGTTGGCCGGAGAAGCGCTGGCGGGTGAGGAGATAGGCCGTGAGCAGGCCGATGGCAGCGGTGAGCGGCGCCGACAGTGCAGCCACCTTCACGGTAGCGAAGAACGAATTCCAGGCCGAGCCCGAGAAATAGAGGCCCCAATCAGCATGCTCGACGCGGAAGGCGGTGACGAAATGCTCAAACGTCGGCGTGTAGTCGCGGCCCATGGAGCGGACGAAGGCGCCCACGACGATGATGGCGTACACGGCCACCGTGAAGATCGCCCATGGAATGGCCGTGAGATAGGAGGCCAGCGCGACCCGCCGCGGCAGTGGCAGCGGAATGCCTGAATCGCCCTTGCCCGTCACCGTGGTGTAGACCTTTTTGCCGAGCCAGGCATGCTGCAGCCAGAAGGCGCCGAGCGTGAAGGCGAGCAGGATGATGGAGAGCACGGCAGCTCGGCCCTGATCCTGCTGCGCGCCGACGACCGCGAAGAAGATCTTGGTGGAAAGCACCTCGTAATTGCCGGCGAGCACCAGAGGGTTGCCGAAATCGGCAAGGCTTTCGACGAAGCCGAGCAGAAATGCGTTGGCGAGGCCCGGACGCATGAGCGGCAGCGTCACGGTCCAGAAGGTCGTCCAGCTTTTGGCGCGCAGGGTCTGCGAGGCTTCCTCCAGGGTTGGGCTGATGCCCTGCACGACTCCGATGAGAACGAGGAAGGCGATGGGCGTGAACGCCAGGAGCTGTGCAATGAATACACCGGGTAGGCCGTAGATCCATCGCGAGCGCGGAATGCCGAACCATTCCCAGAGGACGCTGGACAGGGCACCCGAACGGCCGAAGAGCAGGATTAGGGCGAGGCCGATCACGAAAGGCGGCGTGATGATGGGCAGGACGCTCATCACGCGCAGAAGCTTCTTGTAACGGAATTCGGTGCGGGTCGCGATGAGCGCGAAGGCAAGACCCAGAGCCGTGGTGCCGAAGGCCACCAGCAGCCCGAGGAACAGGGTGTTCCAGGCTACGCCGCAGCGCAGATCGCTCGTCAGGCAGTCGAGGCCCCAGATTGACTTGTCGGTGAACTTAGTCACGAACTCGGACGGCGCGAAATTGCCGCTGTTGTCGGCGAATGCGCTTGCCAGGATCGTGGAGACCGGGAAGAAGACGAACACGATGATGAGCGCGATAACGACGCCGATGGATGAGGTGACGAAAGCATCACCGCGGCACCAGCCGCGCGCCGCAAGACCATGACAGAGAATGATGAGGAACGACGCTGAGGTAAGGGCTGCGCCATAGCCCATGCCAGCCTGGTGGGGGCCGGGATCCCCAAAGACCTTCAGGACGTCCATCGTCCAACCGTTCAGGCCGATCGTGAAGCCCTGAAGAACGATAAGAGCGAGACCGACAGCGCCCGACGCGACCAGCCAGCTGCCCCGGTCTTGTGACGAAGGCCATACGACGGGAACCAAGGCCATGCCGAGCGGCAGAAGGATCGGCAGGAGCCACCAGGCGCCGCGGAGACCATGAACGAGGGCCGATCCGCTGATGAAGTAATCGGCAATGGTGGGAGTGGCCGAACGCTCGAAGCCATACCAGGGCAGGAGGGCAAATCCGACCCAGCTCAGAACGATCCAGCCAAGGGTTGCCCGTGACATCTTTATGATCCCGCCTCATGGCCGGCGAAGAGACCGGCTGTCATTCGATCAAATCTGAAAAATGAAGCCTTCGGCGAGGCCTGAGCTGCCTCGCCGAAGGTGATCCGCGCCGACTATTTCGGCAGGTTCTTCACCTCGTTATCCCACTTGGACAGGAGACGCCTGCGCTCCGCCGAGGAGCCGTATTTCGCAAAGTCGAAGTTGATCAGCTTGATGTCGCTGAGCTTCGGAGACTGGGGCGGGATCGGTGTGCTCTTGTTCGAGGGCACCTGATAGGACTTAGCGTCGGCACCGAGCTTCTGTGCATCTGCCGTCAACGCCCAGTCGTAGAACTTCTTGGCATTGTCCATGTTCTTGGCACCCTTGATGATCGACATGGAGCCGATCTCGTAGCCCGTGCCTTCGCAGGGAGCGACAACCTTCACCGGTGCCTTGTCGACCACCATGGTCACGATATCGTGCATGAAGGCAATGCCGGCGGTCGTCTCACCGAGCGCCATGGCCTTGGCGGGAGCCGCGCCCGACTTGGTGTACTGGTTGACGTTCTTGTGCAGGGCCTTGAGGTATTCGAAGCCCTTGTCCTCGCCCATGATCTGAACGATCGTGGCGAGAAGCGTGTAGGCCGTGCCGGAGGAGTTCGGATCCGCGACCTGGACCTCGTCTTTGAACTCAGCCTTGAGCAGATCCGCCCAGCATTTCGGCTCCGCGATGTTGTTGGATTTGGCGAGATCGGTGTTGTAGCCGAAGCCCAGCGCCCCGGAATAGATGCCGACCGTGCGCTGCTTGGACTGTTCCCACTGGCGCACCGCCCAATCCTGCAGCTCGCTCATCTTGGGAGATTTATACTCTACCGTAAGGCCTTCCTCGGCCGCCTGCATATGAGGGTCGCCGGTACCGCCCCACCAGATATCGGCCCGAGGATTGGCAGCTTCCGCCTTCACCTGGGCGTAAACCTCGCCCGCGCTCTTGCGGGTCATGGAAACCTTGATGCCGGTTTCGCGCTCGAAGGCGGTGGTCATGGCGCGGCACCATTCCTCCTGCACGCCGCAATACATGACGAGCTCGCCCTGGGCCTGGGCGGCTCCGGCGGACATGAAGGACAGAGCCGTCATAGTGCCTGCCAGCATGGTCGCCGCAGCAAAGGTCTTCTTCAGTTTCATTCTATCCTCCCGTTTTGATATTGTTATCATTGTTGCTTGGCCGGCTAAGCTCCCCCCATTGCAGCGGCGGGTCAAGAGCCTTGCCAATCATTCAAATGTGAATCTTTAGAATAACATGCCTGGCTCAAGGCTCTTTGGAGATTCCCGTGGCCGCCATCAGGGCAGTCGCCAGTTCCGGCGTGCAGGCGAGGACAGGATTGCCCTTGCGAAGGCCGTCCTTGGCCAGGAAATCGTTGGTCCAGCCGCCTGCCTCCTCGATGATCAAAAGGCCGGCCAGAGCATCCCAGGAGTTGATGTGAAGCTCGCAATAGGCGTCGATGCGCCCATCCGCGACATAAGCCAAGCCGAGCGTCCCTGAGCCGGCGCGACGTACATTGGCACCGCCCGTCTTCAGCTTGTCGACGACGGCGATGTAGGGCTCGGGCGGCAGGCGCGGCGACCAGCCGGCTTCCACGGTTGCCTGATTCATGTCGGCCAGCCCACTGACCCGGATCGGCTCGCCGTTGAGAATGGCGCCGCGCCCGCGCTGGGCCGTGTAGAGCTCCGCATGCATCACATCGTAGATCACGCCGATCTCGACGCGACCATCACGCACGAACGCGATGGAGATGGCAAAATGCGGGATGCCGCGGGCAAAATTCGCCGTGCCGTCGATGGGATCCACTACCCACACGTCACGCTCGAAAGAGCCGCCGCCTTCCTCGCCGAAGAACGAATCCTCCGGGAACAGGGCGCTCAGGCGGGTCCGGATCAACTCCTCCACCTCCGCATCCGTGGCGGTGAGAAAGTCCTGGGGTCCCTTGAAGTCGGGCCGCTGCGAGCGGGGACGCTCCAGAAAGCGCTTGCGCGCCAGCACGCCGGCCTCGCGCGCGATGGCGCAGGCAGCGGCAAATCTCATGTCCAGACCGTTGGTCGTCATAGGGGCAGCGTGTCCTTCTGGATCAAAAGCGGGGCCTGCATTGTTATGCGCCCGTCATGCAGCTTTGAGAGGATGGAGAATCGTATGAGGCCGATGGCAACAATGTCCTCATATTGTTTCGCTCAGGTCCTTTCTTAGCCGGCTCAAATCATCTACGTTACAATTTTACCCGATAGGAATCCTACTCTCGTCGAATGTCTCAGCTCCCCAAAGAAAAACTCAGTCAGGTCGCTGCGCTGCCCTTTCGTATCCGAGAGGGCAGGGTCGAAGTGCTTCTCGTTACGTCACGCGAGACCAAGCGCTGGCTGATTCCGAAGGGGTGGCCCATGAAGGGCAAGAAGCCCCACAAGGCGGCGGCCCAGGAGGCCGAGGAGGAAGCAGGCGTCAAGGGCGAGATCAAGAACAAGCCCCTCGGCTCCTACGATTATTGGAAGCGCCGGGCCGCACATTTCGATCTGTGTCAGGTGAATGTCTATCCGCTCGAGGTGTCCAAGCAGCTCAAGTCATGGCGCGAGAAGGGGCAGCGTCAGGCGCAGTGGTTCGAGGTCGAGGAGGCAGCCCACCAAGTGCTGGAGCCGGCACTTGCCGACCTGATCCGAAGCCTGCCCAAGCACCTCACTCCCGTTGCCCGGACGGGGTAGGCAGCAGTTTTTGCGGCCGTTCAGGGAACGCAAAGCCCTTCAAGAAGTCTTTCCTGTGACGAAGGCGGTTGAGCGGTGTAGCTCGGCCATTTTCCAGACAGTGAGGGAGACGTCGATGAAGGCGCTTGTTTGGCATGGCACCACCGATATCCGTTGCGATTCGGTTCCCGATCCTCAGATCGAGCATCCGCGCGACGCGATCATCAAGGTGACGAGCTGCGCCATCTGCGGCTCGGATCTACACCTCTACGACCATTTCATGCCCGGCATGAAGTCGGGCGACATCATGGGCCACGAGACCATGGGTGAGGTGGTCGAAGTCGGATCGGAATCGAAGGGTAAGCTGAAGGTCGGTGACCGGGTGGTGATCCCCTTTACCATCATCTGCGGCGAGTGCGACCAGTGCAAGCGCGGCAACTTCTCGGTCTGCGAACGAACGAACCGCAATGGCCATATCGCCGCAAAGGCCTTCGGGCACGCCACCGCGGGTCTCTTCGGCTACACGCATTTGACCGGTGGCTATGCAGGCGGGCAGGCGGAATATCTGCGCGTACCTTTCGCCGACGCGACCCACATCAAAGTGCCCAGCACGCTGTCCGATGAACAGCTGCTCTTCCTCAGCGACATCTTCCCCACCGGCTGGCAAGCCGCGGTGCAATGCGACATCGAACCGACCGACACGGTGGCGATCTGGGGTGCCGGCCCTGTCGGCCAGATGGCGATCCGCAGTGCGATCCTGCTCGGCGCGAAGCAGGTCATCGCCATCGACCGCGTTCCCGAGCGCCTCGACATGGCGAGAGCCGGCGGTGCGATCACGATCAACTTCGACGAGGAGAGCGTGATCGAGCGCCTCAACGAACTCACCAACGGCAAAGGCCCTGAGAAGTGCATCGACGCTGTCGGCATGGAGGCGCATGCGGCCGGCACGGTCGATGCCATGTATGATCGCGTCAAGCAGGCGACCATGATGGAGACCGACCGTCCGCACGTGCTGCGCGAGATGGCCTATGTCTGCCGCCCGGCGGGCACGCTGTCGGTGCCCGGCGTTTATGGTGGTCTTCTCGACAAGATTCCGTTTGGCGCCATCATGAACAAGGGGCTGACCATCCGGACCGGCCAGACGCATGTGAACCGGTGGACCGACGATCTCCTGCGCCGCATCGAGGAGGGACAGATCGATCCGTCCTTCGTCATCACCCACACGGTGGGACTCGATGAAGGGCCTGACATGTACAAGATCTTCCGCGACAAGCAGGACGGTTGCATCAAGGTCGTCCTCAAACCCTGACAGGTGAGATCATGCGCTACGAAACCGAAAGAACGCGCCGCCGTGGCCATGCCGACACGGCCACCGACACCCTGGCCCGTGGTCTTGGCATCTTCTCCATCGCCCTCGGCATCGCCGAGATTGCAGCACCGCGCGCCCTGGCGCGGGTGCTCGGGATGAAAGGGCAGGAGGGCCTGATCGCAGGCTACGGCGTGCGCGAGATCGCGACCGGCATCGGCATCCTGGCTTCCAAGGATCCGACGCCCTGGATCTGGGGACGTGTGGCGGGCGACGGGCTCGATCTGGCGACGCTGGCAACGGCCCTTGAGGGCAGAAACCCGAAGAAGGGGAATGTCGGCATCGCCATGGCGGCTGTGGCCGGCGTGACGGCCCTCGACGTCTACTGCGCCCAGACGCTCAGCCGCGAGAGCCCGCATCCGCTCCCGCCGATGCAGGATTATTCCGACCGCACCGGCTATCCAGGCGGAATCGAGCGGAGCCACGGTGCAGCGCGGGACTTCGAGGTGCCGCGGGACTTCCGCACGCCCGAGGCCATGCGGCCCTATACCCAACCGGAGCCGCCTCGACATCCTCAGCCGTCCATGTAACCTGGCGGTATGGCGAAGCCGCAGGTTTTCACGATCGGGTACGAGGGAGCGGATGTCGACCGCTTCCTCACCACTTTGAAAGACGCAGGGGTTGCAACCCTGGCGGACGTACGCGCCGTCGCGCTCTCTCGCAAGCGCGGGTTCTCGAAATCCGCCCTGCGCGAGGCCTTGGCGCATCAGGGCATCGGCTATGAGCATTTCATCAAGCTCGGAACGCCGAAGGAAGGCCGTCAGGCGGCCCGTGCCGGCGACGGCGATCTGATGCGCCGGATTTATTGCGACGAGGTTCTGGCGACCAAGCCGGCTCAAGAGGCTTTTCGCGAGCTGGAAGCTTTGGCTCAAGCACAGCCGATCTGCCTGTTGTGCTTCGAGCGTGATCCCGCCAACTGCCATCGCACGGTGCTGGCTCAGCGCCTTGCCGAGAGGGGCTTCGAAACGGTGGATCTCACGGTCCTCTAACGCTACAAGGCAGGAAGCGCAGGGGAGTGGGGCATTCATGAAGGCAATCGTCACGGCCGTGAGCCGCAGCTCCAGCCACAGCTTCAGCAAGCCGAACCAGGACTCCATTCACCTGCTGGCCGGACTCGGGATCGAAGGCGACGCCCATCTCGGCATCACCGTCAAGCACCGATCGCGGGTGGCCAAGGATCCCACTCAGCCGAATCTGCGGCAGGTCCATCTCATCCAGTCGGAGCTCTTCGACGAACTTGATGGCAAAGGCTTTGCCGTTGCGGCCGGCGAGATGGGCGAGAACGTCACGACCCGCGGCATCGATCTTCTGAGCCTGCCGGCCGGAGCCCGGCTGCTTCTCGGTGAGCATGCGGTCATTGAGGTGACCGGCTTACGCAATCCCTGCGTCCAGATCGACAGGTTCCAGAAAGGTCTCATGAAGGCGGTGCTGGGCAAGGATGAGCAGGGTAACGTCATCCGCAAGTCAGGCATCATGGGAATTGTGCTTGAGGGTGGGGAAGTCCGCCCTGGGGACGCAATCCGGGTCGAGCTGCCGGCAGGTCCGCGCCGGCCGCTCGAAGTCGTATAATTCCGCTGGAGAGCAATGAAACAAAACCGCGGTTGCCAAGTTGGACGAACTGCACTACTTTGCGCACAGGTTTCAATTCTAGAGAGGGAGGACTGCATGGCTTTTGTATGCTTGCTGAACGTTCCTCCCGCGTCCCGGCCGAAATCCTAGGCTGGACCAGGCGGGGCTCCAAGGCCCGGCAAACCTTACCCAGATTCCCAAATCCTTGATCATCGAGCGACGCCGAACGCTGTGAGCTGCCGTTCCTCCTGTCGCTCCTCGAAATTCCGGGAGAGGTGCGCGCATCAGGCGTCACCTGTTCGTTGCTATGAACCAGCAGAAGAAACGCGGGGACGCAACCCGTGACGTCCTGAAATTCACGTTCCGCCACTGGCGCGAAGAGCCGCGCTATGTGGTGTTGATCGTCGTCACCATGATGGTCTCGACGCTGGCCGACGTGTTCATGCCCGTTTTCGCCGGTAGGCTCGTCGATGCCATCGCCATGGGTGGCGACAGCCGTGACGATGCGCTGCATGCCGCTCTCATGGCGTTCGCGTTCATGACGGGGCTTGGCCTTCTCATGATCGTCATGCGCCATCTTGCCTTCTACGGAATCGTGGAGCTGACGCTGCGCGTCATGGGCCGCGTGGCGCAGGATGCCTTCGCGCGCGTGCAGCGCTTCTCCACCGACTGGCACGCGAACTCCTTCGCCGGATCGACCGTACGCAAGATCACCCGCGGCATGTGGGCGCTCGACCTGATGCACGACACCCTTCTGCTCGCACTCCTGCCCTCGCTGACGGTGCTTGCGGGATCGATGATCGTGCTCGGGCTGCGCTGGCCCGTGATGGGGATCGTCATCGGGGCGAGCGCGCTGATCTACATCGTCATGACGGCTGGGCTCGCCACCCGCTATGTCGCGCCGGCAGCGCGGCTCGCCAATGCCTGGGATACGCGCGTCGGCGGCACGCTGGCTGATGCCCTGAGCTGCAACCCGGTGGTGAAGGCCTTCGGCGCGGAGACACGGGAGGACGCGCGCCTCACCTGGGTGCTGAACAAGTGGCAGAAGCGCACAAGCCGCCTCTGGCAGCGTGGGACCAACAGCGGCACGGTGCAATTCATTGCGCTGCTCGGCATCCGCGCGGCGATCATCGGCACGGCCATCTGGCTGTGGTGGGACAACCGCGCGACACCGGGCGATCTCGCCTATGTGCTCACGACCTATTTCGTGATCCACGGCTACCTGCGCGATATCGGCATGCACATCAACAACCTGCGCCGCTCGGTCAACGACATGGAGGAGCTCGTCGAGATCCACCGGGAACGCATCGGCGTGCCGGATCGTACCGATGCGCGGCGTATCCGCATCGAGCGCGGAGAGGTCACGTTCGACCGCGTCACGTTTCATTATGCCGGGCACGACACGCCGCTCTACCAAAACCTGTCGCTGACGGTTCAGGCCGGTGAGCGCGTCGGCCTCGTCGGCCCGTCCGGATCTGGCAAGACGACCTTGGTCAAGCTAATCCAGCGGCTCTACGATGTCACGGGCGGCGAGATCCGCATCGACGGCCAAAGCATCGCCGAGGCGCAGCAGGCGTCGCTCCGTTCGCAGATCGCCATCGTGCAGCAGGAGCCGATCCTGTTCCACCGCACGCTGGCCGAGAACATTGCCTATGCCCGGCCCGGAGCCCGCATGGCGGAGATCGAGCGTGCGGCGCGGCTCGCCAATGCGCACGACTTCATCATGAGCCTGCCGAAAGGCTATTCCACCCTCGTGGGCGAGCGGGGCGTGAAGCTCTCGGGCGGCGAGCGTCAGCGTGTGGCGATTGCCCGCGCGTTTCTAGCCGACGCGCCAATCCTGATCCTGGACGAGGCGACCTCCGCCCTCGACTCGGAGTCGGAGGTGCTGATCCAGCAGGCCATGGAGCGGCTCATGGTGGGCCGCACCTCCATCGTGATCGCCCACCGCCTCTCGACGGTGCGCGCTCTCGACCGCATCCTCGTCTTCGACAAGGGGCGGATCGTGGAGGAGGGGGATCATCACAGCCTCTACCGCAAGGGCGGGCTCTACCGCCGCCTCTGCGACCATCAGGGCCTCGATTTCTCCAGGGCTCACCGGCCCGACATGGCGGCCGAGTAGGAGGATCTGGACAAGGGATCCTGAGAATCATAAGGAAAACCGCATGTTCGAAGTCAAAGACATCCCCATCTCCGACAACAAGCGGGACTTCTATGCCTCGCTTGCCCAGCAGCTCACCGGCCTTCTGGAAGGTGAACGGGACATGATCGCCAATGCGGCCAACATGTCCGCGCTGATCTTTCAGTTCCTGCCGGATCTGAACTGGGCCGGGTTCTACTTCATGCGTGGGGGAGAGCTCGTGCTCGGTCCCTTCCAGGGCAAGACAGCCTGCGTGCGCATTGCGGTCGGACGCGGGGTCTGCGGCACAGCGGTGGAACGCCGGGAATCCATCGTGGTGGCGGATGTTCATGCCTTTCCGGGCCATATCGCCTGCGACAGCGCTTCCCGCTCCGAACTCGTCGTTCCGCTCGTCAAGGATGGCCGGGTTCTTGGGGTGCTCGATCTCGACAGCCCCAACCCGAACCGCTTCGATGACGAGGATCGTGAGGGCTGCGAACAGCTCGTGCAGATCTTCCTCGCGGCCACCGAGATGACGCTCTAACCCGGCCAGCATGTCGTCCGCCTATATCGACACCTATTACAGCCGCACCGCGGCAACATCGGAGACCTATCCGGCTGCGGCCGGCCGGATCGAGGCGGACGTCTGCATCATCGGCGGCGGGCTCGCCGGACTGACTGTGGCGCTGAAGCTTGCCCGCAGTGGGCGAAAGGTCGTGCTGCTCGAGGCGCAGCGGGTGGCCTGGGGTGCTTCAGGGCGCAACGGCGGTTTCGTCTCGGCGGGCTACGCAACGGGGCTTTCGTCTATCCAGCGGCGGGTAGGGAAGGACCAAGCGAAAGAGTTCTTCTGCCTGTCGATGGAGGGCGTCGAGATCGTCCGCCGCACCATCGGCGAACTCGGCATCGCGGATGCCAAACTCGTTCCCGGCATCGCGAAGGCGCTGCGCTACGACTCGCGCGGCGCTCTGCAGGCTGCCTGCGAGAGCCAGCAGCGCGAGTTCGGGCTGAACCTGCGCTACCTGGATCGGGACGAGGTGAGAAGCCTCTTCGTCTCCCCGAAATACCAGGAGGCGATCCTCGATGAGGGCGCGTTTCACTTCCACCCGTTGAACTACGGACGCGCGCTCGCCCGTGAAGCAGCGCGCCTGGGCGCGGCGATCCATGAGAGCTCCGCGGTCACTTCCATCGACCTTGAGGGCGCTCGGAAGACCATTCGGACGAATGACGCCGCGATTGCGGCCGAGCATGTGGTGTTCACTACGGGCGGCTATACGGGCGCCGTGCTGCCCGCCTTGAAGCGCGCCTTCCTGCCGATTGCCACCTACGTGCTGTTGACGGAGTATGCGCCTGAACGGGTGCAGAGCGCCATCCGTACGCGTGCCGCAATCCTCGACGATCGTCGGGCCGGGGATTATTACCGCCTCGTCGATGACGGCAGCCGCATTCTCTGGGGCGGGCGCATCACCACCCGCACGACGGACCCGCGAGACATCGCGGCCCTGCTGCGGCGCGAGATGGTGACGACGTACCCGCAGCTTGCCGACCTGAAGGTCGAGATCGCCTGGTCGGGGCTCATGGCCTATGCCCGGCATCTGATGCCCCAGATCGGACAACTCGAGCCGGGTGTCTGGTACTGCACTGCTTTCGGCGGCCACGGGATGAACACCACGGCCATTGGGGGAACGGTGATTTCGGAAGGGATTACCGGTGAGAGCGAGCGCTACCGTCTCTTTGCACCCTTCGGCCTCACATGGAATGGCGGCGTTCTGGGGCGGGCCGCGGCTCAACTCACCTATTGGAGCTATCAGGCTGCCGACGCGGCCAAGGAATTGCGTTCCCGCTGATGGAGCGGAAGCAGGGCCACCTCACATCTTGGCCGCGGAGGCGACAACCCAAAGGCAGCTGATGCTGAAGGCAAGCCCTATCAGGTTCATTAGATAGGCCAATGCGTCATTGGCAGGGTGGCGCTTTCCCGAGCGATCCATCGTGCTTCCCCAAGAGCCGAAAGATATTTCACTGGGAATATGCCTAAGCTTGAGCCTTGTCCAGATAGTTAATAGAGGGTTTCTGTGCATGTGGGCTCAGCCAATAGATTGAGCCCATAGGCCTTATCAGATACTCTGTATCAACAATCATCAAAGGTAGAAATCGGCCTTGGATAGAGCCGATAGCTCGGCGATCTTGATACCGAAGTCGGGGGTCTTGTCTCCGTTCGTGTCACCCGCGACGATACCGTCGGCGAACCGCAGTTCCCCAGCCTTTCCATGGAAAGCGTTCTTTCCGATGAAGGTGAATGCCTGGTTGCCTGCAACTTTCGTGTTGGCATCGATGCCGCGCAGATCGACGTGATCGGAGCCGCGACGGAAATCCTTGATCGTGTCTGCAGACGACATCCGTGTGTGAGACGAAGAGGAAAAGACGAACGTGTCCGCTCCAACTCCACCGATCAGCAGATCCTTCCCGCCTTCTCCGTAGAGCTTGTCGTTGCCGGTGCCGCCATTCAGCACGTCATTCCCGGCCCTCCCATAGAGCGTGTCACCACCGGAGCCGCCGCTGATATTGTTGGCCAAGCCATTGCCGCGAAGAGTGTCGCTGTAGGAACCGCCGATGATCGACTCGATGCTGGAGTACGAGTCGCCTGCGGCATCTCCTCGATTGTTGCTTGTAGTCAGAAGGTCCGCCACCACACGAGCCTTCGCGGTGCTGTAGCTCGCTGTGTCCGTGCCCGATCCGCCGCTCAGCACGTCACGCCCGCTGCCGCCGACCAGCACGTCGTTGCCGGTCAGACCATAGAGCTTGTCGTTGCCGGCATTGCCACGCAAAACATTGCCCGCGACGTTGCCCTTGATGGTGTCATTGGCAGAGCCGCCATAGGCATTTTCGATAAGAGCGCGCGTGTCGCCTTGATGGAGAAGTGCATTGGCAATGTTGCCGGTAGCGATCTTGGATCCATTCCAGTGGAGCTTGGCCCGCTGGTCCTGCGAGGTGATGCTCCACGCGCCTGGCTGAAGGTCGATCGTCAGAGCCGTCGTGTAGTTGGTGAAGCTGTACGTGTCCGTGCCGCCACCGTCCCAGACGGTCAGGAAAACCTGATTGCCGCCGGGAGCGCCCTGGCCGGCACCGTTGACGAACATCTCGCCGGTTGTCGGGCTCCATGAATACGTCGTGCTGCCGCTGTTCGTCTGATAGTTCGCGCCGTAGATATGTTGGAGAGCGGCGATGTCGTACATCATCAGGGACTGTGCATAGCCCCATGTCTCGTTCATGTAACCCGTGCTGGTCGATGCTCCGGAGTATGAGCGGTAGCTCATGACCGTATATTCCATACTGTCACGATCGAGCGGCATGTTGCCCTCATGGGCATGCTCGAGCCCGAGAGCGTGCCCGATCTCATGCACGATGGTGAGATAGGCGTAGTTGCCCTTGGCAGGGCTTGCATAGTTCCGGCTGGAATTGTTGACCCACACATCGCCGCCGGTTGCGTCAGTCGTCGGGAAGTAGGCCCATGCGGTTCCCGGCACATCCGATTGCGCAAAGCGCAGATCAGCTGACGATGCGCTCGCCCCCGCGACTTCCTGGAACGTCAGGTTGCTCACGGATGAGAAAAGCGTCAAGGCCGACCGCGTGATTGCTTGCTGCGTGTCGTTGAAGGACCCGAAGCCCTTAGCTGTCTCGCCGTCTCCATAAAGCGTGCCATAAGCGCCTGCACTGGTCGGGAAGCTGTATGTCAGGTCGCTCGGCACCCATTTAAGGTTGCCAAGAATGGAATCGATATAAACATTACCGGTTGTGCTATAGGTCTCGACAGCAGGCATTTTGAACAGACTTCAAAGATAGATGGAGAGGTGAGATGTCCCGCGCGTGGCTCGGCGCTTGAGGCAAGTCGAATTGCTCTTTGAAGGATTATCTAAACTTCGGAGAGAGCCCGCGCTTGCTGCGCCATGTCGTGCAGGGCGAAGCTCTACAGTAAAATGAAATGTGCCATTGTGTGATGCCCCGCGGCGAGACCGTTATATTTTGTCTGTCTCGCTTGAAAATAACGTTAGGTAAGTTATTAAAAGATTAGCCGCAGGACTAAAAGCGGATTGGATTGAGTTTAGCCTTTCGAGACAATGTGCCGCACAATTGTCGTTTACAGTCCAGAAGGGCGAGGCGAGAGAAACGCCCAAAGGCAAAGCTTCAGTCGAGGGGAAAAGGCAGAGCTTAGGTGATCGATACCTTTGAATGGGATCTCATTTAATGGACCTGATTCATAGGATTTCCTACGGTGTAGTTCCTCGTTGCGCCGACCCTGGCAACTCTGAGCTTGGCATCAGACGGCCCCGAGGCTGAAGAGCTTGGATGACTGCTTTGGTGCGATCTCGATCGTCGACATTGCCTCGTTTCGCCATCGTCTCCTGAACCAGGAGGCGAATGTCCTCAAGCCGCCATTCCTCGCTCAGCCACGACCTGCCGATAATTTTAAGAATATTTTCCAGAGTCGCATATGGATCCGCGATCTCAGGCGCTATGGCCGAGTCTTTCATGGTCCTTACCCCTTATGAAGCCGGAAGTTCTCCTCCGGTCATGTTCTTCAAGAGGGCTTCGTCTCTCTGGCAAAAGCCTCTCCCGATGCAGGATTATTGCAAGGCTTTATAAGGAAAGACAACTGCATCTTTGGTGAGGGTGCGACCATGATCTTGGCTGAACGAGCGTCCGGGTGAGCTATTTCCCCTGTTAACGCGGCTGTTGCGCTCCGCACCTCAGGCAGCGCATTCAGTGCTCCAGGATTGGCCTGATCTCCTGGAGATTTCCGATGGTGTGTTCCAGATGCCGGCGCAATGCTTGCGATGCCTCCTCGTTCCGCTCCTGCTCCAGCAGGTCGAGGATCAGGAGGTGCTCCTCGCATTGCTGGCGATAACGCTTGCGATCAATCATCGAGCGGTAAGAGAGCAGGCGGCGAACACGGTTGATGCGCCGCACGGCCTCCAGGAAGAACGGGTTGCCGGAAGCGCCGATGATGGCTTCGTGGAAGCGTACACCGCGTTCATGGAGGGCGTCGGCGCTATCGGTTTCAATTGCGCCGCCAAGAAGCCGGAGTTCCGCCTCGCGGCAGCGGGCGGCGATGTCACGATCGAGGCGGTACGTCGGCTCCAGCAACGCTGCAGGCTCGAGGGCGAGACGCACACGATAGGTCTGCTCCAGGCTATCCGGCGTCGTGAGCATGGGCGAAAAGGACCAGCCGTAGCCGGGGCGCCGCTCGGCCCAGCCCTCCTGGGCAATCCGGCCCAGCACGGCGTTCAGTTGCGCCTTCTTGATCCCGTAGGTCTCCTTGAGGTAGGCCTCAGAGGCCGGATCGGGCAAACGGCCGTGAAGATGATCCTCGGCCATTCTGAAGTAGAGATCGGAGGCATTATCCCTGGTGCTCAGGCCAAGGGCCTCAGGAGACACGTCCCCGACGTCCGACACGAAGTATCCGCGGTTGCGCTCATGGGTGAGCGCGCCCTTGGCAGCAAGCAGTTGCAATGCCTGGCCGACGGGAAATCGGGACACGCTGAACCGCTCGGCCAGCTCCTGGGCTGTCAGGTGCGCTCCAACAGACAGCTTCCCGCCTCGGATATGGTCAAGGATCTGCGCAGCGAGTCCCTCGGTCAACTCGCGCTTTCCGTTGACCGTGCGCTCCCCGGACGAACTCATGAACAGACCCTCGTCGATCCTGAAGATGATGCACAACTCCCTTACCCGAAACAGCGCGGTGGCGGTACTCTCACCTTCGACAAATCGTGAGTGAGAGATTGCCCTCAGGGCAAGGAAGGGGAGCCTATAGGGGCTCCCCCAGGGATGAGCATTTACGATTTCACGAGGCCAACCGACTTGAGCACATCGCCGACCCGCACCTGCTCTTCCTTGAGGAAGGCCTGGAAGGGCTCGCCGGCAAGATAGAAGTCTTCCCAGCCACGCTGCTTGAGGATCTCTGCCCATTCTTTTGATTTGACCATCTTCTCGACAGTCTCGGTCAAGGCCTTCTTCTGCTCAGCCGTGATGTCGGGGCCTGCCATGAGAGCGCGCCAGTTGACCACCTCGACATCCATGCCCTGCTCCTTGAGGGTGGGCACATCGGCATTGGCGAGGCGCTTGCCGGACGAGATCGCGAGCGCCCGCAGCTTGCCGGCCTTGATCTGGCTCTCGAACTCGCCGTAGCCCGAGATGCCGGCCGTCACGCGGCCGCCAAGCATGGCCGCCAGAGCCTCACCGCCGCCGGAGAAGGCGATGTAGTTGACCTTCGCCGGGTCGGAACCCGCCGCCTTGGCGAAGAGTGCAGCGAGGATGTGGTCCGCGCCGCCCGCCGAGCCGCCGGCCCAGGTGACCTTCGCAGGATCGGCCTTCACCGCATCGGCCAGTTCCTTGACCGATTTGATCGGCGAGTTGGCCGGGACGACGATCACAAGCGGGTCGCCGGTGAGTCGCGCAATCGGCGTCACCTGATCGAGAGTGACCGGCGCCTTGTTGGTAAGGATCGCGCCCACCATGGTGATGCCGTTGACCATGAGCTGGCTCGGGTCGCCTTTGGCTTGGTTGACGAACTGGGCGAGGCCCACGGTGCCGCCGGCGCCGGTGACGTTCACCACCTGCACGCTTCTCGCGAGCCCCGTTTGCGTGAGCACCTGCTGGATCGAGCGGGCGGCCGAGTCCCAGCCGCCGCCGGGGCCCGCCGGCGCTATGATCTTGAGTTCCTGCTGCGCGAAGGCAGACGATGCGACGAGCGTCATGGCGGCGAAGGCGACGCCGCGGATGGTCTTGGTCAAGTGGCTCACGAGTTCCTCCCTTAGGTTGCGTGAGGTGGTGAACGTTGAGCGGGCGTTGCCGCTCAGCGCCTGGGGCTCGGCGAAGTCTCTCGCCGAAGGTCGTCACCGCTGCCGGCGATCTTTGGAGCGTTCGTCTCGCGGCTTGTCGCCTCCGCGTTGGTGACGCGACGCAGGATGAGGGGAATGATGCCGCCGGCGCGCAGGATCTGGACCTCAAGGCCGGTCTCGATGGCAGCACTGGCTGTGAAGGTTTCGCTCTCGCCCGATGCGCGGCGGATCGTGACGGGCACGGCGCAGCGCGGGCTGATCTTTGCCGGATCGGCATCGATCAGGATCTGGTCTCCGGAGCGCAGTTGGAGGCTGTGCGGATGCCGCTCTGCCGGGAGGCGCAGGGGCAGAATGCCCATACCGATCAGGTTCGAGCGATGGATGCGCTCGAAGCTCGAGGCCAGCACGGCGCGTGCACCCAGCAGGGCCACACCTTTCGCGGCCCAATCCCGGGAAGATCCCATGCCATAGCGCTCGCCTGCTACCACGACCACGGATGCACCGTCGCGTGCGTAGCGGTCTGCGGCCTGGAACAGGGGCAGGTGCTCGCCGGAGCCGACATGGATCGTGAAGCCCGGCGCGATCTGCGGATCGAGCAGGTTGCGTACGGACTTGTTGGTGAACAGGCCGCGAGCCATCGCCTCCCAGTTGCCGCGCCGGGACGCGAAGACGTTCAGGTCGCGGCGATTCTCGCCGCGCTCAACCAGGTACTCCGCAGCCTCGCCCTTCTGCGGGATCTGCCCGGCTGGCGAAATATGGTCGGTGGTGATGTCGTCGCCGAGCACGAGCAGGGGATGGGCTGCATAGGAGCCCAGCAGCGTGCCCTCTCCGAAGCCTGCGAAGGGCGGACGACGGATGTAGGTCGAGCTCTCGTTCCACGGGAAGAGGGGCGTGGCCGGAGCAGCGAGCACCCGCCAGGTCTCGCTGGCCTCGGCCTCACCGTACGAGGTGTCGTAGTCAGCCGCATTGATGGCCATGGCAAGGGCAGCATCAATCTCGTCCCCCGTGGGCCAGAGATCGGTAAGCCGAATGTCTTCGCCTGACGGGGAGCGGCCAATCGGATCGGTGAGGATGTCGCGGTTGACATCGCCTGCCAATGCGAAAGCGACAACGAGCGGCGGTGAAGCCAGGAAGCCCGCCTCGAGCTGCGGATGGACGCGGCCCGGGAAGTTGCGGTTGCCGGACAGAACCGCCACGGGGAGAATGCCGCGATCGGTCATGGCCTGTTCGATGATGGCGGGGAGGGGACCCGAGTTGCCGATGCAGGTCGTGCAGCCATAGCCGACGATTCCGAAGCCGACGGCTTCCAGATCCTCGAGCAGTCCGGCACGACGGAGATAGCGCTCGGCTGTTGGCGATCCGGGGGCGAGTGAAGTCTTTACCCATGCAGGCGGCGTGAGGCCGAAGTGGCGCGCTCTGCGGGCCACAAGGCCCGCGGCGACCAGCAGTCTCGGATCGGAGGTGTTGGTGCAGCTCGTGATTGCCGCGATGGCAACGGAGCCGTGGCCAGGTTGTTCGTCCGAGACTGGGCGATCGACGAGCAAGGGCGCGAGGGCTTCGACCGTGGCCCCGGCTGCGATGCGATCCTGCGGCCGGCGCGGACCAGCAAGACTGACCTCGACCTCGTCGAGATTGATCTCAACAATGTCCGTGAAGCGCGGAGCGGCCTTCGGATCGAACCAGAGCCCCTGCCGCTTGGCATATTCCTCCACGAGACGAACCTGATCAGCGCTGCGGCCGGTTTCGCGCAAGTAGCGCAGGGTCTGGCCGTCGATGGGGAAGAAGCCGGAATTGGCACCGAATTCCGGGGTCATGTTGGCGATAACAGAGCGGTCGCCTGCGGAGAGCGTCGGGACACCCGGCCCAAAAAACTCGACGAAGCGATCCGCAAGATCGATCCGCCGAAGCCGTTCGGTGACCGTGAGCGCAAGGTCGGTGGCGAGCACGCCCTGCCGCAATCGTCCGATCAGCCGCACCCCGACAATGTCCGGCACGCGGATCATCACGGGCATGCCGAAGAAGACACTCTCTGCTTCGAGCCCGCCTACGCCCCAGCCGAGCACTCCGACGCCGTTGATCATGGGCGTATGGCTGTCGGTGCCGATCAGCGTATCGGGCATGGCCCAAGACACGCTGTCCCGCTCAGCCGTGGTGACGACGGTTGCCAGGCGCTCAAGGTTGAGCGTATGCATGATGCCGGTGCCGGGCGGATGGACGCGAAATCCTGTGAGGGCACGCGTGGCCCATTTCATGAAGCGGTAGCGCTCGGCGTTGCGCCCATACTCCCGCTCCATATTCCGCCGCAGGGCATCGGGTACACCGAACACGTCAACGCCGAGGGAATGGTCGGTGGAGACATCGACGGGCAGGACGGGATTGAGCAGCCTCGGATCGTAGCCGGCCTCTGCCAAGGAGGCGCGCATGCCGGCGATGTCCACGAGGGCAGGACCGCAGGTGGTGTCGTGCATCAGCACCCGACCCGGCAGAAACGGGATCTCCTCCTCGCTCTGCCCCTTATCAAGCCAGCCAATGATTGCGGCCTTCGCCTGCGGGGCACCATCCCCTGCCGTGCGCAGGACGTTCTCCAACATGATCCGCAGGATGTACGGCAGGCGTTCGAGGTCGCCGCCGACAGCCGCAGGAAGATCGATCATGCGGTAGAGCCGTCCGTTGATCGTGATGTCGGCGGTTGTCGGCATCTGACTTCCTACGTTCCCTCGGGAAATGGCGGTACGGCAGGCGTTCCTAGCGCGGACCCTCGCATGAGCTGCTACCAATTAATTGCATAACGAGCTATATAAATGCAACTAAAATTGCATTTATAATTACTGATATGATATTTATTGGCATCGGAGGCTGCTGCTGACGTAGGATGGTGCTACACCCGCGGGCCTCTGGTGATGACGCTTGTCAGTGTCCGGGTTCGATTTGGGCAACACGGTCGCGATCTCCACGCTTTCCGACGTCAGATGCTGGATCGCCCTCGGAGGCTCGCGCTACGCTCCAGCCGCACCTGTCGCTTCAGCACGCAGCAGAGCACTGAAGGATGCGGGAGCTCCTCCTCGATGAGGCCTCGGAGGCGACACTTCCCATGGGCTAAGTCGCTCTTTTGTCATCTTCTCCTGAGACATCTTGTCAGGCATAGTTTCCCGCCTGCCCACGAGGCCTGAGCCAGATGAAGAATGCTGATGTCAGATTCGGCCTGTTCACGCTCACTCTCTTTGAGCGCCTCCTCTGTCTCCACCCGTCTCACCAGGAGACTCTGCTCTAGGGGACACAATCCCTCCCAACCCGCCGATGCAACTCACCGAAGGAGCGAGAACAATGGCGACGATCACGACGACCGACGGTACGGAGATTTTTTATAAGGACTGGGGCAGCGGACAGCCTATCGTCTTCCATCACGGCTGGCCCCTCAGCGCAGACGACTGGGACAGTCAGATGATGTTCTTCCTTCATCAGGGCTATCGCGTCATCGCCCATGATCGCCGGGGCCACGGTCGCTCGACCCAGACCGCGCATGGCAACGAGATGGACACTTATGCCGACGACCTTGTTCAACTCGCGAGGGCACTTGATCTCAAGGACGCGATCCATATCGGCCACTCCACCGGCGGTGGCGAAGTGGCTCGTTATGTTGCCCGCGCCGAGCCGGAACGTGTGGCCAAAGCGGTCCTGATCGGCGCGGTGCCGCCTATCATGGTCAGGTCGGACAAGAACCCTGGCGGGTTGCCGCTCGAAGTGTTCGACAGCTTCCGTGCCGCCGTCGCAGCAAACCGGGCGCAGTTCTACGTGGATGTGCCGACAGGTCCCTTCTACGGCTTCAACCGTCCCGGTGCGAAGATCTCACAGGGTGTGATCGACAACTGGTGGCGACAAGGCATGATGGGGGGCATCAAGCCGCAATACGACTGCATCAAGGCCTTCTCGGAAACCGACTTCACGGAGGATCTCAAGAGGATCGAGGTTCCCACGCTGGTAATGCATGGCGACGACGATCAGATCGTGCCCTTCGCGGACTCAGCGCCGCTATCCGTCAAACTCCTGAAGCATGGGACTCTCAAGGTCTACGAGGGGCTGCCGCACGGGCTCTGCACGACTCATCCTGACGTCGTGAACGCCGACCTCCTGGCCTTCATCAAAGGCTGATCGACACGACCGGGCGGGTGCAATAACCATGCAAGCGAGCGAGGAATTCCTGGACCGGAAAACGGGGCTCGGATCTTCGTATGGGTTCGGCATCCCCCGGTCCACCAACGGTGGTGGTGGCGATCTCTGCCACATCGGAAGGCTCTCCTGACATGTGGTTATCCTTCCGTGAGATCGTGTTGGCGGATCCCAACAAAGCACCTGTGCGTGTCTACGACATTTCGGGATGCTACGCTCATGCGAGATTAAGCCCTGTCCCGAGCCTGCATTGACTTCCGCCCGGAGGATCGGTTCACCTCTCGCTCGATCCGAATACCGCCCGCGCCTGCCATACCGAGACCTTGCCGAAGGACGTACACAAAGTAGCTCACTTTTGCTCAATGATGATGAGTACTTTATCGGCAGCGGGTCTGCTGGCAGATTTGTCATCGTGAGGAGGCGTCATGGATACCAGCCAAGCAGCAGGCATCGCTAAATGGGTCACGGAGGCCGGTTTGGCAGGCATGACGGAACTGGAACTCCTTCATGGCTTTTGCGATCGACTGACGGCCGCGGGCATGCCCCTTGCCCGCGTGAACATCGTGATCGACACGCTGCATCCGATTCATGAGGGGCGCGTCTTCCGCTGGCGCCGTGATGACCAGGGCAATGTTGATCATGTCGTCGAGTACGGACGCACCAATGTCGGTGGGGAGGCTACCGCCAATTGGCTCAGAAGCACTTACTATCACCTTCTGACAAGCGGAGAGGATTTCCTGCGGCGGCGGATCGGCCCGGGTCATGTGGAAGATTTCGCTGTTCTTGAGGAATTGCGCGCAGAAGGTCAGACAGATTATCTCGTCCTGATCCACCGTTTCGAAGCTGAGGGTGTCATCGGGGAGATGGATTCCTTCTATTCATCCTGGACGACGGATGTGGAACGCGGCTTCACGGACGAACAGCTATTGCTTGTCCGGGAGCTGGCATCGCCCCTGATGCTCGCCCTGAAATGCGCTTCACTCGCGCGCATCGCCAAGACACTCGTCGAGACCTATCTTGGTCGCGATGCCGGCAGCCTCGTCCTGAAAGGGCGGATCGCTCGTGGCGTCACCGACCGGATTCAAGCCGTTCTCTGGTTCAGTGACCTGCGCGGCTTCACCCATATCACCGAGGCGGCCGCCCCAGAGCAGATCATCCCTTTCCTGAACGATTACTCGGAAGCCATCATCTCGTCGATCTGTGAGGCCGGCGGCGATGTTCTGAAGCTGATCGGGGACGGCACCCTCGCGATTTTCAAGGAAGAGGATCCGAGCCAAGCCTGCCGATGCGCTCTCAGGGCAGAACAATTGATGCGATCCCGGATTGGCGTGCTCAATCGGGATCGCATGGCCGCGAACCTGCCGGTCGCCGATGCTTATCTGGGCCTTCATATCGGCGAGGTCTTTTACGGCAACATCGGCAGCCGGGATCGCCTCGACTTCACGGTGGTCGGACCGGCCGTGAACGAGGTGAGTCGGATCGCAGCCCTCTGTCGCTCAGTTGAGAGGGATGTTCTGGTCTCCTCAGCGTTCTTCTCAGCCGCCTCAGCAGGCGAGCAGGACTGCCTCGTCTCCGTTGGCCGCTATGCTCTAAGGGGAGTCAGCCGTCCGCAGGAGTTGTTCACGCTCGATCCAACCTGGACGGAAAACGGGGAGGCGGAACAGGGACTGCTCAACCAGGTCAATCCTCATGGATGAGGCATCAGAGGCTTGTCGTCCCGCCCGCACTTCGTCCGGTCTTGCCGATGATGGGCTTTCGGGAGTGATCGGTGAACTCTGACATGGTGGTCGCGCGAGGGATCAAGGCACGAGGTTGTGCTCCATTCCATCTCTGGGGGCGGAGGACAAAGGCATCGCAAGACAAGCTCGGCAATTGCTGCTACTAGGTCACAAACCACTCTCAATCTGAGGATCTGATGCTCGTTCGGTATACGCCCTTGGTTCTCGCTGCGGCCTTGGCTGCTTTCGTCTCAGGTTGTGCACGAGGTACGGAGCCTGGATCGATCTCGTATTACGTAGCGGCACCTGCGGCTCAGGTGGAAACAACCTGTGGTGGTGGATACCAAGTTTTTCAAAGGCCGGGTGAACCAACGGTATTGGTGGTCGCCTACGCAATTTCCGAGGCCGTCCAGACCATGTGCGAGCAACGCCGCGGAATACAGCCTACCCGGATTACCGGGGTCAGACATGAGGAGGCCGTCGTGGAGTATATCGCCGCGAGGCCGGCCTTAAAGGGCTGCACCGTGATCAGCGGAGTCGAGCATACTGGCTTGCATTCGGAGTTCACCCTTGCTTGTCCGGGTACGGGAGTGAACGCGATCAGTGCGAAAGGGTGAGCCTGAAAGCACGCCGAATTGGATCGAGGGAAGGCCGTAGCTTCTCCTCAGGCGTCTGACGCACTCCCGGACAAGGGTTTTGTGCACGATCGATGCACCCGTTGCGTAGGGCTTAGCTACATCTCGGCCAGTGATCTTCAGCGACGTCGCATCTCGGCAACCGTGATAGCTCGATAAGCTCAGAGGGTCTCATTGAGGCACTCCTGAAACTTTGTCTTAAGCGCAGTTGCTCAAGAGCGGCAAACTGTCTTTGTGCAATGCAGCAACCCGCCGGGATCCCAGTCGTTGTTCGTCCTGGAACACGAGTCTTGGACCCCGAACGGAGATGAAGCATGCGCAACATGGCAACAGAGCTTGGTTCGAGACTGTCCCAGGCTGCTGCGGCGGGAGCCGGGAGCGTCACGCGAAATCATGCGGCCGGCGAGGAGCGTGATTGGAGCCCCGCAAACCTCCAGAGCTGTGGAGGCGATAGCGCTTCTGGTGCGCGCCGATGGCTGGCGCCCGTTCTGGCGGGCACTGTCGCTGCCTTGGGTGCGGCAGCCCTGTACAACCGCAAGCAGGTCCAAGATGCCGAGCGCAGGTATCCGCCCATCGGCCGGTTCCTGAGCGTGGATGGGGTGCGCCTGCACTATATCGAGCGCGGCCGGGGTGACGCTTTGGTGCTGATCCACGGCAACGGCACCATGATCCAGGACTTCACCGTCAGCGATCTCGTGAATAAATTGGCGGAACGCTACCGGGTGATCGTGATCGACCGCCCTGGCTATGGCTACAGCTCGCGGCCGCGCCAAATCTGGACGCCGCGGGCTCATGCCCGGCTGTTCCGGAAGGTGCTGACGCAGCTTGGGGTCGAACAGGCTACGGTCTACGGCCACTCCTGGGGCACCTTGGTGGCGGTGGCCCTCGCACTCGAGGCGCCAAGGCTCGTGCGCGGCCTCGTCCTGGGCTCAGGCTACTACTACCCGACTCTGCGGGCCGACACGTTTCTGCTCTCGCCGCCGGCCGTTCCCGTGATTGGCGATGTCATGCGCTACACAGTGTCGCCGTTTGTGGCCCGTGCGATCCTGCCCGGCATGATCAAGCGGATGTTCCAGCCGGCTGCGGTGCCGGAACGCTTCGAGCGAGAGTTCCCGAAGGCGCTGATGCTGCGGCCGTTGCAGCTTCGCGCGGCGGCGGAAGATGCGGCACTGATGACGCCGTCAGCGATGGAACTGGAAGGACATTACCGTGAGTTGACGATGCCGGTGACCATCATCACCGGTGCTGACGATCAGATCGCGGATGTGGACCGCCAGTCTGCACGGCTGCACGACGAGCTACCAGGAAGTGAGTTCATCGCCCTTCCAGGTCTCGGCCATATGATCCATCACCTGGCTCCGGACGCTGTCGCGGACGCGATTGAGCGCACCGCGCAGCAATCCAGTGGTGTGTCGTAAGCTCTGATACGGACTTTCTCACCACCCAGTCATCCATGACTTGTCGTCCGAGCACGAACAGCTGAACCCACCTCGACTATTGCCCCACCTGAAGGATGACCTTGCCCCGGCCATGGCCTGAATCGAGCCGCTCGTGAGCCTTGCTGACCTCCTCAAGGGGGAGTACGGCATCGATCACGACCTTGGCTTGGCCACGCTCGAATAATGGGGCCATTTCGCGCAGCCGTGCGCCTTCTCGGGTCAGGAAGGTCCCGAACAGAGTCTGGTTCTTGGTGTAGAGGGCACTCAGGTCGCCATCAGGTGGAAGAATGGTGGCGATCCGGCCAAAGGGCCGCGTCACCAGCGTGCTGAGAGAGACATTTCCGCCCGCTGTATCGAACGATGCATCGACGCCGTGTCCGTTTGTGGCTCCCAGAATCCGCTCGGCCACGTCGACATCACGGTAGTCCACCGCCACGTCCGCTCCCAGCTCCTGCACAGATGAGTGGTTGGCCTTGCTGGCCGTTGCGATGATCCGCGCACCGGCTGCCTTGGCAAATTGGATGGCGAAGGAGCCGACACCGCCGGCACCGCCGTGGATCAGCACCGTCTCGCCTGGACGGACATTCAGGCGACGGACGATCGCCTCCCAAGCCGTGCCCCCCGCGAGGGGAATACCCGCTGCATCGACATGGCTGAGATTGGCCGGTTTGGGCGCCACGATGCTCGCCGAGGCGATTGTGTACTCCGCATAGCTTCCGTGCGGATTGCCGAAGATCTCGGGCGTGTAGAACACCTCGTCGCCCGATTTGAACTCGGACACACCCGGTCCGAGCGCCTCAATGACACCGGACACGTCATAACCGAGCACAGCCGGAAACGGGATCTGCGCCCAGGATCCGGCTTGGCGGATCTTGGCGTCGACGGGGTTGGTGCCGGAGGCGATCACCCGTACGAGAACTTCGCCCGGACCAGGCGCGGGCCGTTCGATCTCCCGATGCTCGAACACGTCGGGACCGCCGAACCGTGTGATCACCATCGCACGCATGGTCTCGCCTCCACTCGATGGGAGCCATGTGGATCAGGGTAAGGCCACTTCAAGCGTGCGCAGCTCCTGTTCCTCTTGCGTGCCGACCTGCGAGTGCTTCGTTTTGGTACGAGGCGGACGGAGATCCGGTTTCCGCATCCGTGGCGTGAGATAACCTTTACTTCGTGCGTTCTACTTCCTCGGTTGGCTTAAATGAGACACAAGGATTTCTCCTGGTTCGGACGACAGTGGTGCCTGCCAGCCAAGTCCGGTTTCGGAACAAAATCTAAGCTTGGCCGTTTTCTCGAGCTATTGGTTGCCAGGGTTTGCCCATGCTTCTCAGGATCACCTGGTTTATCCTTGCTTTGATCGTTTTTGTTCCTGCAAGAGCTCAGGAAGCTCAGTCTATCAGGGTTGGCCTCCTCAGGTTTGGAACTGTCGCTTGGGAGATCGAAACCATCCGGTACCATGGTCTCGACCGCTCGCATGGCATTGCAGTTGTTCCAGTCGAGTTTGCCTCCAACGAGGCGGCCAAGGTGGCAGTACAGGCCGGGGCAGTGGATATGATTGTCACCGATTGGCCGTGGGTTGCACGTCAGCGGAGCGAGGGAGAAGCGTTCAGTTTCGTGCCCTACTCAAAGGCCGTGGGTACGCTCATGATCCCTGCCGATTCGAGCCTCAGAAGTCTCGGAGACCTTCTCGGCAAACGGATCGGTGTTGCCGGTGGCCCCCTCGACAAAAGCTGGCTCCTCCTCCGGGCCCATGCCCAGAAGGAGCTCGGCATCGACTTGGCAAAGGAGGCTGAGCCTGTTTTTGGGGCTCCGCCGCTCTTGAACGAGGAACTGGCGCGCGGGCGGATCGATGCCGTGCTCACCTACTGGCACTATGCTGCGCGCCTGGAAGCCGGCGGAGCCAAGCCGCTCCTGACGGTGGCCGATATGATCCGCCGCCTCGGCATCGACCATGATGTGCCCATGCTCGGCTATGCATTTCGCGAGCAATGGGCTCGGAATGAGAGCGTAGCCCTACAAGGCTTCGTCGCAGCCTCTCGAGAGGCCAAAGCTCTGCTGGCCACCTCACAGGAGGAGTGGGCCCGTTTGGCTCCGCAGATCGGCACCGATGAGCCGGCAGTCCTGGCCACGCTCCAAGCTGGATTCCGCGCTGGCACCCCGGAGCACTGGACTCCGGCCGAGCGGCAGGCGGCTGCTGATCTTTATGCTATTCTGGTCAGGGTCGGAGGGGACAAGCTCGTCGGCCGAGCCAAGGTTTTCGATGCAAAAACCTTCTGGCCCTCCGTTGCCTATTGAGGCTGCCGATGCGTGCTGCTGATGGGGAGGACAGGGGGACGTGGCAGGGGATTGCCTCCATCCTGCTGTTCCTGAGCCTGTGGCAGATTGCGGCCGGCCTCGTCGAGAGCCGGTTATTCCCTGGTCCTGCAATGGTGCTCAAAAGCCTGATCCATGAGGCCGTCGACGGGCCGTTGCTTCATGACCTCGGGATCACGGTGACGCGGGTCGCCATCAGCTTCATCATCGCGATGGTGATCGGCACGGCTCTGGGCATCGCGCTCGGTCGTCTGGCGTGGCTCGACCGCTGGCTTAACCCCTGGCTCGTGATCCTCCTCAACGTGCCGGCGCTCGTGATCATCATCCTGACCTATGTCTGGCTCGGCTTGGTGGAAACGGCGCTCCTCGTGGCCGTCGCCCTCAACAAGATCCCGAACGTGGCCGTCACGTTGCGGGAGGGCGCGCGGGCGCTCGACCGGGATTATGCTGAGGTCGCCGAGATCTATCGGTTTGGTCCCTGGAAGACCCTTCGGGAGGTGATCGTCCCGCAGATCGCGCCCTATCTTCTGGCTGCCGCCCGCAACGGCCTTGCGCTGATCTGGAAGATTGTCCTCGTGGTCGAACTGCTTGGACGATCCAATGGGGTCGGGTTTCAATTGCAGAGTTATTTCCAGCTCTTCGACGTATCTCGCGTGATAGCCTATGCGGCGGCTTTCGTCCTCTGCGTCCTGCTGATTGAGCTCGTGGTTTTTTCCCCCCTTGAACGCCGGGTGGGGCAGTGGCGGCGATGACGATGCGCGTTGTGATCGAGCGGAAGATCTACCCGGCTCAAGAAGGTGCGCCGGAACGGGCTCTGTTCGAGAACCTGTCCTTCGAGCTCGCCGACGGGGAAGTTTGTGCCATCGTCGGCCCATCGGGAATCGGCAAGTCCAGCCTGCTGCAGATCGTGGCCGGACTGGATCGGGATTTCGAGGGCTCGATCACCGGCCTGCCGCAGCCTGTCGGCTATCTCTTCCAGTCGCCCCGCCTGCTGCCGTGGCGGACGGCGCGGCAGAACCTGGAACTCGTGATCCCAGAGCAGCCGGGAAGGGCAGGGGAGTGGTTGGCTCAGGTGGGGTTGAGCGGATCGGAAGACGTCTATCCTCAGCGGCTTTCACTCGGGATGGCGCGCCGGGTGGCGCTCGCCCGTGCGCTGGCGATCACGCCGAAACTCCTCCTGCTCGACGAACCGTTTTCATCCCTGGATGAGGAAACCTCACGGGGCATGCAGCGCCTAGTGGCCGAGCACATGCAGACGCTGCGACCCACGACGCTGCTCGTTACCCATCACTGGCACGAGGCTGCAGCGCTCGCCCAGCGCGTGATCACGTTCGACGGCTCTCCCGCCCGTATCATGGATGACCAGCCCATCCGGCAGGTGAGGGCGGCGGAATGAGGTTTTCACTGGTCTTGCTCGCGATGCTCATGCCCGCTCCCGTCTCCGCCGAGGAGCGCGCGATCACGATTGCAGTCGTCACGCAGGAGCGTGATCCGGTTCAGCCGGTCTCTCCGCTCGATCGTGAAGTCAAGGACCAGGGGCTCGCCGGGGCACGCCTGGGCACAGCCGACAACGCAACCACCGGCCGTTTCATCCGGCAGCGCTTCACGCTTGTCGATCGCGTGATCCCTAAGGATGGAAATCCCGCAGAAACGATCCGCGTGCTTGCAGCGGAGGGCATCCGCTTCGTCGTGGCCGATCTCGATGCTCCGGCTTTGCGTGCCGCCGCATCGAGCGAGCAGGCGCGCGGGATGCTCTTCATCAACGTGCAAACTCCCGATGACGCGCTTCGCAATGAGGCCTGCCGCGCGAACGTGCTGCACACGATCCCGAGCCGAACCATGCTGGCCGACGCTTTGGCGCAATACCTGATGGCCAAGCGCTGGCGGCGCTGGTTTCTCGTGACCGGAAGCCAGCCCGGAGATAAGCTGCTTGCCGATGCATATCGGCGCGCCGCCAAGCGCTTCGGCGCCGAGATCGTGGCGGAGAAGGAATGGACTTTCAAGCCGGGCCATGCGCGCACAGATACCGGACATGTGACCTTACAGAGCGAGATCCCGGCCCTGACTCAAGTGGTCGATCACGACGTGCTCGTTGTCGCCGACGAGGCGAACGAGTTCGGCGATTTTCTGCCCGGCCGCACGGCCCGCCCGCGCCCCGTGGCAGGAACGCAGGGGCTTGTGACGACCGCATGGAGTCCTGTGTCGGAGCAGTGGGGTGCCACGCAACTGCAGGCCCGGTTCGAGAAGCTTGCCGGCCGCAGGATGGGAGTGGTGGATTATGCCGCCTGGGCGGCGGTGCGGTCCATCGGGGAGGCTGCGATTCGCTCCCGCAGCGACGACCCTTTCGCGATCATGTCATATCTGCGCAGTCCCGATTTTGTGCTCGCAGGCTTCAAGGGGCAGGGGCAGAGCTTCCGGCCTTGGGACGGGCAGATGCGCCAGCCGATCCTGATCGCCGGTCCGCGGCTCCTCGTCTCGGTCTCGCCACAAGCTGGATACCTGCACCGCGGCTCCGAGCTCGATACCCTGGGAATCGATCGGGAGGAAAGCCGATGCAAGTTCTGATCCTTGCTGCCGTCTTCATTGTCACGGCCCATGTGGCGTGGGCTGAGACCGTCTATGTCTCGAACGAGCAGGACAACACCGTGTCGGTGATCGATGGCGCGGCGTTGAAGCTCGTGGATACGATCCCGGTCGGGCGGCGGCCGCGAGGCATCAGGCTGAGCGCCGACAGGCAGAAACTCTATGTCGCCGTCGGAGACGACAATCGCATTGATGTGGTCGACTTGAAGGCCGGAAAACTCGAGGGCTCGCTTCCCTCTGGTGAGGATCCGGAGCTCTTCGTGCTGCATCCGGACGGACGCCGCCTGTTCGTGGCGAATGAGAACGACAACCTCGTATCTGTTCTCGACATCCCGGAGCGGCGCATCGTGACCGAGGTCGAGGTCGGTGTCGAACCGGAAGGCATGGGCGTAAGCCCCGACGGGCGTTTCGTGGTCAACACCTCCGAGACCACGAGCATGCTCCATGTGATCGATGCCGGCACGCTCGAACTCGTCGACAATGTGCTCGTGGGCACACGGCCGCGGGTGGCGCAGGTCTCTGCAGACAGCAGACAGATCTGGGTTTCGTCCGAGCTGCGGGGCACGGTCGAGGTCTTCGATGTCGAAACGCGCGAGCCCCTGGCGACGATCGGATTCGAAGTGCCGGGTGTTCCGCACGAACTTATTCAGGCCGTCGGCATCCAACTGACGCAGGATGGATCGCGGGCCTATGTGGCGCTGGGACCCGCCAATCGCGTGGCCGAGATCGACGCCAAGACCTTCAAGGTGCTGCGCACCTATCTCGTCGGCCAGCGGGTCTGGCACATCGCGCTCTCGCCGGACGGCAAGCGCCTGTACACGGCGAACGGCAATTCGAGCGATGTCTCGGTCATCGATCTCGAAAGCCAGGCGGTTGTGAAGACCATCGGCGTTGGCCGTTCTCCCTGGGGGCTCGTCGTCGCGCCATGAGTGCTCTCGCCGTCGACAACGTGAGCCACGGATTCGGTGCGCAGCAGGTTTTATCCCGTGTGAACCTGTCAGTGGAGCCCGGCTCCTTCACGGTGCTGCTCGGACCTAACGGGGCCGGCAAGACGACGCTCATCTCCCTCGTGACCGGGCTTTACAATGCTAGGCACGGCGACATTCGCATCTTCGGACACTCGATCCGCCGCGATCCCTTGCCGGCCTTGGCCAGCCTCGGCGTCGTGTTCCAGATGCCGACCCTCGACCTCGACATGAGCGTCGAGCAGAACATGACCTATCACGGGTCCCTGCACGGCCTTTCGCCGCGGGAGACCAGAGAGCGGGCAGGCGTGGAGTTGGGGCGGCTCGGTGTCGGCGACCGGCGGTCCGACAAGGTGCGGGCACTCTCTGGAGGGCTACGCCGACGTGTGGAGATTGCCCGGGCCTTGTTGCACCAGCCAAAATTCCTGATCGTCGACGAGGCGACCGCAGGGCTCGATGTAGCAGGGCGCCAGTTGCTGCTCGACCACGTCCGCTCCCTCTGCCGTGCGGGTTTAAGCGTGCTGTGGGCCACCCACATGCTCGATGAGATCGATGCGTCCGACCAACTCGTCGTGCTGCATCAGGGAAAGGTGCGCTGGACAGGGCAGGCCAGGGCGATTGCCTCCGACCGAACGCTCGAGGCGGCATTTCTGGACCTGACGGGCGGCGCATCATGAAGACGCGCTATGCCCTGCGGGCGCTCATGGGCATCATGCGTCGGGAGATGCTGCGGTTCGTGGGGCAGCAGGGACGCTTTGCGGCGGCCATCGTGCGACCGCTCGTGTGGCTCGGCATCTTCGCAGTGGGCTTCCGCTCGGTGCTGGGTCTGTCGATCATCCCGCCCTACGAGAGCTACATCCTCTACGAGGTCTATATCGTTCCGGGCCTCGTCGGGATGATGCTTCTGTTCCACGGCATGCAGAACTCCCTTTCCATGGTTTATGACCGGGAGATGGGATCGATGCGGGTGCTGCTGACCGCGCCGCTGCCGCGATGGTGGCTGCTGGGAGCCCGGCTCCTTGCCAGCACCGCCACGGTGCTGCCTATCGTGTATCTGTTCCTACTGCTCGCCCGCTTCTGGGAAGTCCGGCCGCCTGCTCTCGGCTACGGAGCGGTTTTGCCGGCGCTGATCCTGGCAGGGCTGATGCTCGGTGCTTTCGGGCTGGCCCTCTCGACCCTCATCCGTCAGCTCGAAAATTTCGCCGGCGTGATGAATTTCGTGATCTTTCCCATGTTCTTCGCCTCGGCGGCACTTTATCCGCTCTGGCGCCTCGACGAGGTCAGCCCGACGCTGGCAATGATTGCTTGGATCAACCCGTTCTCCCATGCGGTCGAGTTGATCCGGTTCGCGCTATACCTTCAGTTCGAGCCAGTGGCTTTCGGGGTCTGTGTTCTGGCTCTGGCTGTGTTTTTCAGCCTTGCAGTCTGGGGCTACGATCCCGGTCGTGGTTTTTGGGCACGCCGGGGGGCGAATAACAGTGCATAGGTCCCAGGGAACACGGCTCCCGCTTGGCTGTTGGCTCAGAGACATCAACTGCATCGGGAACGCCCATGAATGAGCCACAAACCAGTTCCCTGAGGAAGGATTTTCGCATTTTCCGCGATCCAGGATTTCTGGTCACGCTGCTCCTGATCGGCCTGCTTGCGGCCATCGGGGCCTATATCCTTGTTCATGCCTCCAATCGGTACGGCATCCCCATCCGGGATTACTGGCGCTGACAGGGTTCCCTCACGCTTGAATCACATTTTCGGGAACATCTTTGAAGCTGGACGGTTGGAGTCGAGCCGCTGACAGCGCGGTGCGTCTTCGCGTTCCGGAGATTGATCTTGGGTGGAGCTCGTCTTGCCCTTAGCGTAGCATTGTCGCTGATCCTTCAGCCTGCGTTACCGCTTCTGGCCCAATCGACCCTGCCTCAACCATCAGCGCCGCCCTTTGCGGTCACGCCGGAGGACGGCCAGTGGTCGATCCCCCAGAAGAATTTCGCTTCCACCCGCTACAGCGACCTCTCCGAGATCAACACTGATAACGTGAAGAGCCTTCAGGTCGCCTTCACCTTCTCGACCGGAGTGAACAAAGGTCAGGAATCTGCCCCGCTTGTCGTCGGCGGCACGATGTATGTGCTCTCGCCCTATCCCAACATCCTCTACGCCCTGGATCTGACCCGGCCCGGCGCGCCGATGAAGTGGCAGTACAACCCGAAGCCAGCGGCGGCCGCGCAGGGCGTGGCCTGCTGCGATGTGGTGAATCGTGGTCCCACCTTCGCCAACGGGCGGATCTTCTTCACGACGCTGGATGCCCATGTGGTCGCGGTGAATGCGGAGACGGGTGAGGAGGTGTGGAAGACCAAGCTCGGTGACATCAACCGAGGCGAGACCATGACCATGGCCCCCTTGGTGGCCAAGGACAAGGTGTTCGTCGGCATCTCCGGCGGTGAATACGGCGTCAGAGGCTGGATCCAGGCGCTCGATGCCAATACGGGACAAAGCGTCTGGAAGGCCTACAACACCGGGCCCGATCAGGACGTGAAGATCGGGCCGAACTTCAAGCCTTTCTACGACAGCGACAAGGGCAAGGATCTCGGCGTCACCACATGGCCGGCCGATGCTTGGCAGCAGGGCGGCGGCACGGTCTGGGGCTGGCTGTCCTATGATCCCGACCTGAACCTGCTCTACCACGGCACCGGCAATCCGGGTCCCTGGAATCCCAACCAGCGCCCCGGCGACAACAAATGGACCGCCGGCATCTTTGCGCGCGATCCGGACACCGGCGAGGCACGCTGGTTCTACCAGACCGCTCCTCACGATCTGCATGACTGGGACAACATCAACGAGTTGATCCTGCTCGACATGGAATGGGAGGGAAAGCCGCGCAAGGTGCTCGTGCACCCGGGGCGAACTGGCTTCCTGTATGTCATCGACAGGACAACAGGAGAGGTGCTCTCCGCCAAGCCGTTCCACGCGCTCACGGCAGTCACGGGTGTCGATCTCCAGACGGGGCGGATCCAGTACAATTCCGAAAAGGAACCCGTGAACAACCGCGTGATTCGCGACATCTGCCCGACCGCACCCGGCGCGAAGGATTGGAACCCGAGCGCCTTCTCCCACAAGACCGGTCTTCTCTACATCCCGCATATGAACATGTGCATGGATTGGGAGAGCGTCGAGCCGAACTACATTGCCGGCACGCCCTATGTCGGCGCGGAGGTTCGCATGTATCCCGGACCGGGCGGCCATATGGGCGAGTTCACCGCCTGGGACATCCGGGAAGGCAAGGAGCTTTGGACGATCAATGAGCGCTTCCCGCTCTGGAGCGGCGCGCTTGCGACGGCGGGCGATGTCGTCTTTTACGGCACCATGGACGGCTGGTTCAAGGCCGTGCATGCCCGCTCGGGCGAGGTGCTGTGGCAGTTCAAGGTCGATTCCGGCATCATCGGACAGCCGACCACCTATCGCGGCCCTGACGGCAAGCAGTACGTTGCCATCCTCTCCGGTGTGGGAGGCTGGGCCGGGGCCATCGTGTCCGGCGATCTCGATCCCCGCGACGGCACCGCCGCCAAGGGCTTCGCCAATGCCATGCGCGAGCTCAAGAACGTCACCACCAAGGGAGGAACGCTTTATGTGTTCAAGCTTCCTTAAGTGGGTTGTTCTTGCCAGTTCCATACTGTTGGTTGGTGGCGTTCAGGCCCGTGAGCTTCGCGTCTGCGCCGATCCCAACAACCTGCCGTTTTCCAATGAAGCCGGGGAGGGCTTCGAGAACAAGCTCGTCTCCCTGATCGCCGAGGAACTCGGCGCAGAGGTTCGCTACACCTGGTGGGCGCAGCGCCGCGGCTTCCTGCGTAACACCCTCAAGGCTGAGGTCTGCGATCTGGTGCCGGGCCTGCCCGCCAACCTCGAAGGTGTGCGCACGACGGCGCCCTATTACCGCTCATCCTATGTCTTCGTGACCCGAGCCGATGGTCCTGGCGTTCAGTCCTTCAACGATCCGGTTCTTCGTCAGGCGAAGATCGGCGTGCATCTCATCGGCGATGATGGTTCGAACACGCCGCCTGCCCATGCCCTCGGGCGGCGTGGCATTGTCGAGAACGTGCGCGGCTTCATGATCTACGGAGACTACAGCGATCCTAATCCGCCGGCACGCATTCTCGACGCCTTGGCGAAACGCGAGATTGACGTGGCCATCGTCTGGGGACCCCTCGGAGGCTACTTTGCCCAGCATGAGAGCGAGCCGCTGAAGGTAACGCCAGTGCGGCCGATCTTCGACGGACCGCAACTGCCAATGGTCTTCGACATCTCCATGGCGGTGCGCAAGGAGGACGAGGCTCTGCGGCAAGAAATCGATGCGGCGCTGATCCGGCGCCGTGCCGACGTGGATGCGATCCTGACGGCGTATCATGTCCCCCGCCTCGACGGTGGCCTCAAACAGGCAGGGCGTGTGCCATGAGACGGCTCCTGGTCATGTCCCTCACCGCCCTTGCTCTCGCCGCCTGCGAGCGGGAGGACCGTGAGTACCGCGCCAACCCGGTAACATCTGAGACGAACGAGAAGATTGCCCTGTCGCCTTTGTCCGCAGGACCCAGCGGGCCGACCGAGCAACGATCGGGATTGGGCAAGGAATACGAGGAGAACGCCTATCACATCTCTCAGGGCCAGCGCCTTTATGTCTGGTTCAACTGCAACGGCTGCCACGCCAATGGCGGCGGCGATTCTGGGCCGGCGCTGATGGACGATCGCTGGATCTACGGCGGGCAGATCGGGAACATCGTGCAGACGATCCGCGAAGGCAGGCCCAACGGCATGCCGTCGTTCCGCGGTAAGATCCCGGACGACCAGATCTGGCAGATTGCCGCCTATATCCGCTCCATGGGCCGCAACGTGCCGAAAGCCGCCGCACCCGGCCGCAAGGACGACCTGAGTCCCGGGCCGGCTGAGCAGCGGCGACCGCCGGGTGAGGTGATCGATGGCGGGCAGACTCCGCCCTCCGCCCAGATGCCGCAGTGAGGCGGAGATGAGACGGCTCTCACCCGCTCTCCTGCTCCTGTGCCTGCCCTTGGGAGGATGTCAGGACTGGCAATCGGTGCTCAACGCTCAGGGGCCTGCCGCCAGCAGCCTGGCCCGCATGTTCTGGATCTTCGTCGCGGTGCTCGCCACCGTTTGGGCTCTCACGATGATCGCCCTTCTCCTGTCGCTGCGCAGGAGGCGTCCCTTCGATGCGGATCCGCTCGCGACGAATCCTGCAACCGAACGGCGCATGACCATCACCATCTCGGTTGCGGTCGGGCTGACGCTTCTGACCGTCATTTCCCTAACCGGGTTGAGCTACGCGGCTCAGAAGGCGCTGTTCGCCCACAAGGATGGATCCCTGACGCTGCTGGTCACGGGGCAGCAATGGTGGTGGAAAATTACCTATGAGGACTCTCAGCCGAACCGGGTCTTCACCACCGCCAACGAGATCCACATCCCGGTGGGCGAGCCAGTACTAGTCAAGCTCGAATCCTCCGACGTGATCCACTCCTTCTGGATCCCGAGCCTCACCGGCAAGATGGATGCCATCACGGGCCGCCAAAATCAGCTTCAGATTCAGGCAGATCGGCCAGGCATCTATCGCGGGCAATGCGCCGAGTACTGCGGCCTCCAGCATGCCCATATGGCTCTGCTCGTCGTTGCCGAAAACAAGGAGGATTTCGAGCGCTGGCGCGAGCAGCAGATCTCCTCCGCCATCTCGCCGGGCGACGAGGAGCGCCAGCGCGGCATGGAGATCTTTCTCTCGAAGCCATGCATCATGTGCCACCAGATCCGCGGCACCGATGCAGGCGGCAAGATCGCGCCAGACCTCACCCATGTGGGAAGCCGCCGCACTATCGGGGCTGGGACCCTGGAGACGACGCGGGGTAACATCGCCGCGTGGATCGTCGACCCGCATGGCGTCAAGCCGGGCGTGAACATGCCGACGATTCAGCTCGAACCCAGTGAGGTTCAACCTCTCGCAAGCTACCTGGAGGGGTTGAAGTGACCCGGGCCATCACATCCGATGATTTCGATGCTGTCCCCGAGGTGACGCGCCTTGCCACCGGCGAGCGCGGTGGACTTCCAGGTGTGCAGAGCGAGGCGGATGCACCGCCGAACCCTGACGAGCTACGTGACGATCAGGTGGATGGACCGGAGCTCTCCGCGCGGCTCGCCAAGACTTGGGGAACCGACCAGGGGCTCATCGGCGCTCTCTCCACAGTCGATCACAAGATCATCGGCCGCCGCTACATCGTCACTGCCATCATCTTCCTCTTCCTCGGCGGGCTATCGGCGGTGGCTATGCGCCTACAACTGGCCCAGCCCGAGAGCACGCTGATCGGGCCCGATCTCTACAACCAGCTCTTCACCATGCACGGCACGACGATGATGTTCCTCTTCGGGGTTCCCATCGGCGAGGCCTTCGCGGTTTATCTCGTGCCGCTCATGGTCGGCACCCGCAACATCGCGTTCCCGCGCCTGAACGCCTATTCCTACTATGTCTATCTGTTCGGCGGCCTGATGATCTGGGTCGCCTTCATGCTCAACATCGGACCGGATGTCGGATGGTTCGCTTACGTGCCCCTGTCCGGCCCGGAATTCTCCCCCGGCAAGCGGGCGGATTTCTGGGCGCAGATGATCACTTTCACGGAGGTCGCCGGTATCGCGGTCGCGATCTCGGTCATCACCACTGTGTTCAAGCTGCGGGCTCCCGGGATGACGCTCGACCGGATACCGCTCTTCGTCTGGGCGGAGCTGGTCAATTCCTTCGTGATCGTCTTCGCCCTTCCGGCCGTGGTCACCGCCTCCGCCATGCTGATCCTGGACAGGCTCGTGGGCACGCATTTCTTCAACCCGGCCGAGGGTGGGGACGCGCTTCTGTATCAGCACCTGTTCTGGTTCTTCGGACACCCGGAGGTCTACATCATCTTCCTGCCCGCAACAGGATGGGTGTCCGCCATTGTGGTCACCTTCGCGCGCCGTCAGGCCTTCGGCTACATCCCCCTCGTGCTTTCCCTGATTGCGACAGGCTTCCTCTCGTTCGGGCTTTGGGTGCACCACATGTTCACCACCGGCCTGCCGCAGCTCGGCGCCAGCTTCTTCACTGCCTCGAGCATGCTCATCGCCATCCCGAACGGCATTCAGATCTTCTGCTGGATTGCGACGCTCTGGGACGGGCGGCCGGTGTTCCGCGCTCCGCTTCTGTTCGTCATCGGCTTCTTCTTCATCTTCGTGGCGGGTGGCCTGTCGGGGATCATGCTCGCCTCCGTGCCTCTCGATAGCCAGGTGCACGATACATTCTTCGTCGTAGCGCATTTCCACTACGTGCTCATCGGCGGCAATGTGTTCCCGCTGATCGCCGCCGTCTATTACTGGTTCCCGAAATTCACCGGCCGCATGATGAGCGAGCGGATCGGCAGGTGGCATTTCGGGCTTGCCTTCATCGGGTTCAACGTGGCGTTCTTCCCTATGCACATCACGGGTCTGATGGGCATGCCGCGGCGGGTCTACACCTATCTGCCGGAGATGGGCTGGGGCAATCTCAACATGCTCTCGACCATTGGCGCCGCCATCTTTTTCGCGAGCTTCGTGCTTTTCCTCTACAACATCGTCTCGAGCGCCCGCCGCGGGCCCCTGGCGGGGCCCAATCCTTGGGATGCTGGCACCCTCGAATGGGCGGCCGCATCCCCGCCGCTGCCGCAGAACTTCGACCGCATTCCCGTCGTGACGAACCGCGAGCCGCTCTGGGCCCACCGCGATGCTCTGCCCGTTGTGGCGGGGCTGAGCGTCGACAATCGCGAGCAGATCGTCTCCACCATCACCCATGGACGGGCGGATTTGAAGGAATCCACCCCTGAGCCCTCGATCTGGCCGTTCATCGCTGCGGTGGCGACGGCCATTCTCTTCATCGGCTCCATGTTCACCCCATGGGCGATCGTGTGGGGCAGCATCCCACTCATCGTCGCGCTGATGGGCTGGTTCTGGCCAAAGCCGAGCATGGAGGATGAGCGATGACCGCGGGTCCATCGAAACCTCCTGCCGGTGGAGCGATGCTGCCTCACAGCATCGTGCTCAATGCCCGGCAGATGCCGAGTTACGCCTATGGCCATCGCAGCCCGATCTGGTGGGGCACGCTGGGCTTTGCGGCCGCCGAGGGGATGGGATTTGCGCTGGCCATCGGGGCCTATTTCTATCTCGTCTTCATCAACGGCAACTGGCCTCTCAGCGCTCCGGCCCCTGACCTATTCTGGTCGAGCCTGTTCACCCTTGTCATGCTCGCCAGTCTCTGGCCCAACCACATGGCCAAGCGGAACGGCGGGCGCGAGGATCTCGCGAAATCCCGCCGTGATCTCGTGATCATGAGCGTGATCGGGCTCGTGCTCCTCGGACTGCGCATCATGGAGCTCGGCTCCCTGCATGTGCGCTGGGATCAGAACGCCTATGGGTCGATCCTCTGGTTCCTGCTCGGACTGCACACGCTGCACCTTGTGACCGATATCGGCGACACCATCGTCCTGACGGCGCTCATGTTCACCCGGCACGGTCATGGCAAGCGCTTCTCGGATATCGGCGACAATGCCTTCTACTGGTATTTCGTCGTCGCCTCCTGGGCGCCGATCTATCTGCTCGTCTACTGGTTCCCAAGGTGGTGGTGAGATCATGGCGGCGTGGCTCGCACGGGGTATCCCATCGGCCGGCATTTATGCCGGGCCTATGGCTTGGCTCATCGACACGCAATTCAACTATGCCGCCGTGCCGTGGGTCTGCGCCCATCAGGTGCCGCTCATTCCCATCTTCGCCCTCGCTATGGCAGGGTTGAGCCTCTTCGGCTGCTTTCTCTCCTGGCGCGGCTTTGCCACCGCGGCACCGACGCCTCAGCCTGACTCGACCGGCGCAGGCCGGCCGCACCGCTTCCTGGCGCTGATGGGCATCGCAATCGCGGCCCTGTTCACAGTCGTCATCCTCCTGCATGGCACGGCAGGCCTCGTTTTTCACGGGTGCGAGCGATGAGAACGATCCTGGTCCTCCTTGGTCTGATACTTGCCGGTGAGGCGCAGGCCCATGCAGGTCATGTGCATTGGCTTGAGATGGAGAAGACATGGACCTGGGATCCCTGGGTCACGCTTCCTCTCGCGCTTTCAGGCGGGCTCTATCTCGCGGGTCTCGTCCGCCTCTGGCAGCGGGCTGGGATAGGACGTGGCGTGAAGCTCTGGCAGGCGGCCTGCTTTGTTGCCGGGTGGGGGCTTCTCGTCTTCGCCCTGGTGGCGCCCCTGCACTGGCTCGGCGAGCGCCTGTTCGTGGCTCACATGATCGAACATGAGATCCTCATGGCCCTGGCCGCACCGCTTCTCGTGGTGGGCGGCCCCGTGGCCATGCTCTGGGCCTTTCCCGCCCCCATGAGGCACAGGCTCGGCGGCATCGGCCAGAGACCTCTCGTGGCACGCTCATGGCGATGGCTGACCAATCCTCTTGTTGCCACCTTGCTCCACGGTGCTGCCCTCTGGA
Organism: Microvirga lupini; assembly: GCF_014191055.1. Lineage (GTDB taxonomy): Bacteria > Pseudomonadota > Alphaproteobacteria > Rhizobiales > Beijerinckiaceae > Microvirga > Microvirga lupini_A. The sequence continues at coordinate 822,000 of NZ_JACHWB010000002.1, read as the reverse complement.
TCTGGCACGCACCGCCGCTCTATGAGGCTGCCCTGGCGGATCCGTGGATCCACTGGCTTCAACATCTCAGCTTCTTCTTCACGGCACTCCTATTCTGGCGTGCGCTGCTGCAAGCGCGCGAGGGCGAGCGGGCCTATGGACCGGCGGTCTTCTACCTGTTCATCACCTCGCTTCATACGGGCTTTCTCGGAATCCTGCTCGCCTTCTTCCGTCAGCCCATCTATCCGACCCAGACCTCGGCCGCTCCGGAATGGGGACTGACGCCGCTGGAAGACCAGCAGCTTGCCGGATTGTTCATGTGGATCCCGGCAGGGCTCGTCTATGCCGGGATGGCGCTAGTTCTGGCAGGGCTCTGGATCGCCCGCTCGGGATCCGTGCGCTCGCGGGGAGGGCATGTCTATGAGACGCGCTAGAGGCCCTGCTACCGTGGCCGCGGTGATGCTCCTCCGATTGACGGGCATCGTTCTGGGCATGCGGAGCAAATTTTCTCCGGAACGTGGAAAAGCTTCCCGGGAGCCCTTCGATCCGCAGAGTCACCTCGCGGGAATGCGTTTGCCAAAGCCCATTCGCATCAGGCGCAGGTCCGTTTTTCTGAGCCTTGCTTTCATTGTTTTGATCGGTGCAGGCATCTATGCCGGATACGAGATCAAGTTCACCCGGGAGGCAAAAGCTCGCGCCGTCGCCCTCACGATGGGCGATCCGGACCGGGGGCGGGACCTGACCTTGCGCTACGGCTGCGCCGGCTGCCACACCATCCCGGGCGTTCCCGGAGCACAGGGCAATGTCGGCCCCACGCTCCAGGGCATCGCGGCGCGAGTCTATATCGGGGGTGTGGCGACCAATTCACCCGATACTCTCATCCAATGGATCGAGAACCCACGTTCTATCGATCCCAAGACGGCGATGCCGATGACAGGCATATCCCGCGCCGAAGCCCGGGATGTGGCGGCCTATCTCTACACATTGCGCTGACAGAAAAGCATGCTGCCGGGGCCTCCCGGCCGAAAGCGACCAGATCGCGACAACGCGAAGGGCATCATCCGATAACCTCATCACGCTGAAGCCCGCCAGCCTTCGATAGTACGGCGCCGCGATCCTGCAGAGACTGCGTGATCTTCGGAACACGGATCAGATCTTGCAAGAGCAAGTCGAGACATTCAAGGCGCGGTTGCGCCCTAGCAACAGATCTGAGGAGACAGCCATTGGCTCGCAAAGGAAACCTCAGCGAACTTCAGCAAGGCAGGCACGCTGGTTATCAGAGAGTAGGTTGTCATGCCTCGTAGCTGCCCCTTTTTATGGAAGGAACGGATGAAGCTCGAGCGGCCGCTGGGATCATGCAACACGGATGCCATTTCGGCCTTAGGCTTAGTGAATGGCCAGACGCTAGGACCGTTGGCGGTGTGCTACAGTGTCGGAGTGCCAAATTCTCGAAGGAAAGAGGTCGGGCACTGGCCGCCGCACGGGAGGTGCCGTTGGACGATTGCAATGAGGAGGATATCCAACATTTAGCTGATCATCTTGCGAACGTGCAGTACCTTGCGGATCGGTTGAAATCATCAGAACGCGCCTTGCGTCGAATGAAAGCTGTGCTCCGCAAAGTCCGTGGCCGGACATGTCGAGTCTGCCTCTACACAAGTCAGCACCAGTACCAGGCGAATTTCGCAGCCGCCGGCATGAGCCGTGAGGAGATTTACGTGCGCATGGAGCATGCAAATGGGGATACGAACGGGACGCACTACGCGTCAGGACGTCGCGGCTAGTGCTCAGCCCAGGTGCGCAAATTCACCCCTGTTGCGGCAGACGTCTGCGCTCTCGTACGGCCCGGAGTACGCACGAACGCGAAGATTGCGCGAGAACAGCCCCGCACACGTATGGAAGCCCGGCAGATCATTGCTCCTTCCATGATCCGAGATCTGTAGCAGCTGAAGTCAACCAGGCCATCTCTGGAGCCGCCTTTCGTCCGGCTCGGTCTTCTCGCCCGAGTTCCCGCTTGCCTCGGTTCTCCTGTTCAACTGGGCGTTCGGCGCGATCGCTCTCCTGGCCGTGATGCAGATCGTACTCGATGTGATCGCGTCGATCGCGCCGGATGCTCCCTAGCCCACTGACTGGGACGCATCTTTTCTGTTTCCGCTGTGAAGGGAAAGGGTGACCGTGTCGCAGAACATGCCATGAACTCTCAAAGGTTCGGATCTGGCACTTAGCCGAACTTCCGCATCCGTGGCGTGAGCCGACCCTAACTTCATTTGCCGTTCGTTACTCATTGACCCTGAGCGGACATGGGCTCCGATAACTTTGAAATTCGCAACTTCAGCATCAACTACGGGCTTAACGCCATGATCTACGACGCGTGGCTCGTGCAGAAGATGGAAGCGGCCTTCGAATGAGACCTCGCGGATTGCTATCCGCTTGATCAACCGAGTACCGGAAGAGCCCAGCCCTCAAAAGGCTGCGCGACTCTGCGGCGCGGCTGCTCTCGTCCCTGCTGTGGGATCGAGGGCAGCGCCACGGCCATCAGCCGCCCTCGATCCTGGATCGTTATGTGGATGGCTTCGTGCCGGCATGGTGTGTACGGGTGTCCGAGAGAACGACCACCGGAGTTCCAACGGGTATGCGGCTGTACAGGTCGAGGATGTCCTGGTTGAGCATGCGGATGCAGCCGCTCGACACCGCCTCGCCGATGGTGTCGGGTTCGGTGGTGCCGTGGATCCGGTACAGGGTGTCCCGGCCATCCTGGAAGAGATAGAGCGCCCGCGGCCCGAGCGGATTGTTCGGTCCCGGAGGCATGCCGTTCGCCCAGGGGCGGTTGCGTTCGGGATCCCGCTTGATCATCGCGGCAGTAGGAGTCCAGCGCGGCCACTCCGCCTTGCGGCCCACTTGCGCCCGTCCGGCCCACTTCATGCCGTCGGCGCCCACGCCGATCCCATAGCGGAGCGCGCGTCCATTCTCGCGCACCAGGTAGAGGTGGCGGTTAGCGGTGTCGACCACGATGGTGCCGGGCCGCTCCGGGGTGTCGTAGGCCACCTCCTGCCTGAGAAACTGGGGGGCGACGGTCGAGATATCGGTGGCCGGCAGGGGGAATTTTTCGTTCGGCTGCGGCCCGTACATGGCGACGTAGATCGGGTTGGGCGCTTTGAGAGCGACGTTCTCAGCCGGTTGCGTCGAGACGCAGCCGGCCAGTGCCAGAGCGAGCATCGTGATGCCGATCACCGCGAGGTGCGTGGACGGCGAACGACGGGAGATGAGGCGGAAAGGAGACATGGGAGGAGTGTGCTTTCTGACGGAAGATTGTTTAGTGGCGCGCGTGTTCGCATGCGCGGGTTCCGCACGCGGGATCGTGACGGCTAAGGAGCACGAAGGCGCGCAGCCTGAGCAAGCGCAGGCTGGGTGACGGCTCTATCAGCCGATCAGTGGGTGCGTCGGCCTACAGGGTTTGATAACGGTCGAGCCGCGGGCGTGAGCGGGCCAGGGCGGCCTGTCGGAAGTGAGGATGATGCTCAAATGGGAAATTCATGATCAGGCTCCGAAAAGGCTCCGCGCGGATTGCGCGAGCCCCCTCTGTCATTGGCCTGAGAGCTTCATCGCAGCAGGCGATCCGCCGCGACTTACACCTTGGGCGGGAGCAGGATGCTCCGCTTTTCAGAGTGTTTCACCAGCAAGCGGTCCTCGGTGCCTGAGAGTTTCCGGGGCGGTTGCTCCTTCGGCGGCCAGCATCCTGGCTCTCTCCCGCTTACTGTTAGGGTTCATCTACAGGGTTTACGGCAGAATTGTGTTCACAATAACGTCAGCCTTCGAAAGCAGGTCTCCTTGATAAAGTTGGGTCTCCAGAATTTGCCCTTGTTAGCATCACATTTCCGTGCTGATCGCGAGCCTTGGGTCCTATGCTGACTCTGCGGTTTGACAAATGAACCATTGTGAACCAGCTTAAGGACATCATGTTGAACGTCGCACAATTCCGTCGCGGCCTGCACCGTGCAGGCAACCTCATCGCGGGCAAGTAGCCCCGAACTCGACGTGCATCTGCACCCCGGATTTGGGGAGCGCAAGATCCTTCAATCTTCGGACATCTTGTGAGGCCGGGTGCTTGCGTATCCGGTGACGCGGTATGCTTTAGCACTTCCTCAAACGCATGCTTCGCATGACGGAGCCCAGGGCTATTCATTCCCCAGGGCAACAGCACAGCCTTCAGGCGGACGGCGTAATACCTGGATCCGAACGTCCCACAGGCGAATTCCTGGCGCTCACTCTCAAGTCCGCGCTTGCTCAAGGCCATGCTGAACGCACAGGAGGCGGCGCCATGCAGCAGTCCCCGAAAGAACCTTTGCCGAAACTCGCACTGCAGGACGGGAAACCATCGGACGGAAAGATCGTCCGACTGACGCCGCGGCACCGCCCGGCAACGGAGCAGATGCCAAACCCGCCGATACACGACGATAATGATCCTGGCCCATCGGCAGCCTGAGCTCCGCCGCCGACCACGAAAAGCTCTCGCTGCTCGCCAATGCGGCTGCAAACACCATGCCCGAGGTCGCAGCCGAACTCACGGAGGAACTCGACCGCGCTAAGGTTCTTGCAACGGGCCGCCAACCTGTTGATACGGTCTGCATGAGCTGTGAGGTCGATTTCCGCGATGACACTCGTTTATCCGCAGGAAGCCGATATCTCGAAAAGCAGGATTTCGGTGCTCACGCCTATCGGAATCGCCCTGATCGGCCTTCCCGTCGATAAGTCGATCAATTGGACCACACGCACCGGGGACACGAAGCGCTTGACGGTGCTGAAGGTAAGCGCGCGAGCCCTGACCCGATCAGCCGGAAGGTAGAAGCACTTCAGCTGGAGGGTTTCGGCCGGGCGGTCGAGGCGAGCACACCCGGCGTCGACAGTGTAGTCGATGCCGCTCTCGCGCGGCCGTGGACGCGCTCATTGCAGAAGTGTTGACGCTGGCTTCACACGAACCTTCGAAGGCTCAATCCCGAATGCTGCGATTGTCAGGGTACCCTGAGGGCCCGGAGAGAATGGCTGCATGATAGTCAAGTAAGCAGGCCAGGATGAGCACGATGGAGGAAAGCACTTGGTTCGTCATGTTCGATGCTCCAAAAGCAAGGTCATGACAGTTCCCTCCATGGTTCGACAAAGCGTCCATGCGGCTGATAGAGGACACGAAGCAGCGTCAGGCTGTGCCACTCTTCCGGCGCACGCCACGTGATCGATTGTCCCTCGCTGAGGCCAATCAGCGCAGCGCCTTCCGGCGACAGCACGGAAACTTTGTCCACCTGATTGTCGGCCTCATCCGGATAGACCAGCGTGGCGCTCCGGACCTCCCACGTGATGTTATTCCGGAATTCGATTCGCGAATGCATCATAACCACGGAAGGTGGAATGGCACGTGGTGTCACAACCGTCGCCCGGAGCAATTCATTGGCGAGCATCGCTGCTGTCGGACGATCCTGCCGAAAGTTCAGGCCGAACGATGCGATGAATGTGAGGCGGTCGTAATCACCCGTCGAGATGGTTACGGGTGGAAAATGTTCTTGTTCGATCATCGGGACACCCATCGCTTCAAATCCTCACGACGCTGCCAGGTGCGCGCGTGACCGTCGAGCCGTCATCCAGGAAACGCAGACCGATCCCTTCGACGAGAACGACATGCCTCGTGCCGTCAGCTTCGATGAAAGGCATGCTGTCGCCGACGCGCAGGCCCAATAGTGCTGTCCCCAGGGGGGTGGTTACCGATATTTCCGCGCCGGACCAGATGAGATCCTCCGGATGAACGAGCAGGTGCGTACGCGATTTCGGTTCGTCGTTGAGCCGGTAGATCACGCGGCAGTTGGTGGAGACGACATCCTCCGGGAGGCTTCCGGGATGGCAGACCTTAGCGCGTCGCAGTTCCATGAGCAGGAATTCGGCCGCCGGGCGATTGTGCTTCTCCTGGATCATCGCGGTGAACAGAAGACGGTTGTAATCGTTCGTGGCCAGAGTGATCGCGGGGAGCTCGTGCTGCATGTTCATGGGATCCTCCTCACAACAGTCGGCTGCCCGGCGCGCAGGTGCACGTCCGCGCAGAGCGGTCCGGCATGCGTCTCAGAGGAGCCTGCGGCGGTAACTGGTTTATATGAGAGATCTGACGCCCCAAAGCGCCGGCGACCGAACGGGTCAAGCCGGCTCCCGGGGCCTACATGCCTGCTTTAAGGCAGCCCGCGTGCGCCAGAAGGCGAAGATGTTTCACGAACGACATCATGACGCCGACAGGATAGCCATATTGCCAACGAATGCAAGGTTGCAGGGCATTTCTAGAAAGGGTAGGGGGCGAGTATGACAGCAAATGACGCAGCCCTACCACGGGACGTTGCGCTGCGAAGCGGAAGCCGTCATTAACATTTGTCAACGGCCCCAAGCCGATCTGTCACAATACACAGGAGTGAGATCAATTGCATGCAGCCTCCATGCTGGACCAGGCCCTGACACGCCTCGATGAAGCAGCCCGGCACCTCGACCTCGACGCGGACGTTCTCGAAAAGTTGAAGTATCCGCGTGAGACCACGAAGGTCCGCCTGATGATCCGCATGGACGACGGCTCGCGCAAATCCTTCATGGCCTGGCGCTGCCGCTATGACGACACCCGTGGGCCCACCAAAGGCGGCATCCGCTTCCATCCGGACTCGACCATGGAGGAGGTGGAAACGCTCGCCTTCTGGATGACGTTCAAATGCGCGGTGATGAACTTGCCCTATGGCGGCGGCAAGGGCGCCGTGCAGGTCGATCCTCATACCCTGTCGAAGGCCGAACTGGAGCGCCTCTCGCGTGCCTATGTGCAGGCCTTCTCCAAGATCATCGGACCCGACCGCGACATCCCGGCGCCCGATGTCTACACCAATTCCATGATCATGGGCTGGATGGCCGACGAGTACGCCTCCATTGTGGGTGAAGCGACGCCGGCAGTGATCACCGGCAAGCCGATCGCGCTCGGCGGCTCGCTTGGGCGTGACGACGCGACGGCCCGCGGCGGCTATTATCTCGTTCTGCGTCTTGCCGAGAAGCTCGGGCTAAAGCCGGGATCGAGGGTTGCGATTCAGGGCTTCGGCAATGCGGGCCAGCACATCGCACGGCTGCTGACCGCCGAGGGCTACAGGATTGTGTCGGTCTCCGACTCGAAGGGAGCGATCCATGATCCTTCAGGCCTTGATGTCACCAGGCTGCTGAAGGCCAAGGGGCAGGGAAGCGTCACGAGCCTCGCCGGTACGGACGGCATCTCGGCTCTCTCTGCCAACGACCTCATATCGGTCGATTGCGATCTCTTCGTGCCAGCAGCCCTGGAGGACATGATCCATGAAGGAAATGCCGCCGGCGTGAAAGCCAAAGTCGTACTCGAACTCGCCAATGGTCCGATTACGCCCGAGGCTGACGAGATCCTCGCCAATAAAGGCGTCGTCGTTCTGCCAGACATCCTGGCGAACGCAGGAGGCGTCACGGTCTCATATTTCGAGTGGGTGCAGAACCGGCAGGGCTACTATTGGCCCGTCGAGGATGTGCATGCGCGGCTGAAGACGATAATGGAGCGGGAAGGGGACGCGATTTGGGTGCTCGCTAAGGACAAGGGCATCGCCCTGCGCAGCGCCGCCTATGTGCATGCGCTCTCGCGCCTCGCAGGCGCCATTGAGGCGCATGGCACGCAGCAGTTCTTCACCAGCTGACGTCCGGAACAAGATCATCATGAAACCACCGTCCCGATCACGGGGCGCGGGTGGGCTGCGGCGTGAGAACAGCGCCGTGGTCAGCCTGCCGCGCGCTCTGTCGAAACTCGGATTCTGCTCCCGCACGCAAGCCGAAGTCTTGATCACGGGAGGGCGCGTGCGCGTCGACGGACGGGTAATCCGCAGCGTTGCGACCCGTGTCGATCCCGCACGCGCGCGTATCGCCGTCGATGGCAAGCCGGTCGCGGCGGAGCGCAAGGTCTACCTAATGCTCAATAAGCCGCGTGGCTTGGTCACGACCCGCGACGACCCGCAGGAGCGGGCGACCGTGTACGACTGCCTGGAAGTCCTCGATCTTCCGTTCGTCGCACCTGTGGGGCGCCTCGACAAGGCAAGCGAGGGCCTCTTGCTTCTGACCAACGACACGCGCTGGGCGCAACGCGTGCTCGATCCGGCATCGAATGTCGAAAAGACCTACCATGTGCAGATCGACTGTCTGCCTGAGGAGGGCATGCTGGAGCGGCTTCAAGCCGGCATGGTGCTTGACGGCGAGCACCTCATCGCAAGATCGGCGAAGGTGCTTCGTGCCGGTAGGCGCAACGCTTGGCTCGAGATCGTTCTCAACGAGGGCCGGAATCGGCAAATCAGACGCTTGCTCGGTGCCGTCGGGGCTGAGGTGCTCCGCCTTGTGCGCATCGATGTCGGCGGGGTGCGGTTGGACGATCTGCCGCAAGGCGCGGTCCGGCACCTCACGCCAGCCGAGAAAGCGATGCTCGACGTTCCTGCTCGAGTCGGTTCGGGTCTTCTTCGCGTCAGCAGTCGCAGTGCTTGAACATCGGCTTTTGATGCTTACGTTAGTATTGTCATGATTACTTCGCACCATATCCTCATCCTCCGCGGAGGCCGCCTCCTCGCAGGCCGCTGAACCCCGAAGCGGGGCAGGCGCCTGCTGCGCCGCCGTTCGGGGCATGACACATCTTGCAGAACCTGAATTCAGCAAGCCCGATCTTCGAGGATTACGGCCGTTCGCCTTGGCAATCGCCGGCACCTGGGTCGGCAACGCATAGGAAGATGCTATGAACGCAACCATCGACCTGCCCCAGGTCACCGTCGCCACGCACGATTACAACCGCCTCATGTCCGTCGCGGCCATGGATCCCCACCGGCGCAGGCCGGATCGCGAGTTCCTGATGTCGGAGCTCCGACGGGCCTCGCTCTGTCATCCTGACGCGTTGCCGGAGGATGTGGTCTCGACCAACGCGAAGGTCACGTACCGCATCGAAGGTGATGGGAAGCCGCGGGCGCACATCCTGGTGTATCCAGAAGACCTGCGTTGGCCAGGTGCGGAACTGTCCGTGCTGACACCCTTGGGAATTGCTCTGCTCGGCCTGCGCGTGGGCGACCGCATGCCGTTCCAGACGAGCCGTGACGGGCCCGTGCACGAGGTCGTGGTGGAGAACGTCCAGTTCAGACTCCTGTCGGATGAAGTCCAATTGGCCCGTGTCACAACCGACCATCCGGATAATGCGGACGGCAACTCGTGGAACGATCTCGACCGGCGGCTCGACGAGGCCTTGATCGAGACCTTTCCCGCCAGCGATCCGGTTTCGGTCATCATCTGCGGACGGTCCTGATCCTAGCAACCGAAATGCCTGCTGCTGTCCTTCCGTGATAGCGCAGCGACGTGTTGGAGAAGATAATGAAACAGGTGAATTTCCCTCCCATCACCATTTCCACGGTCGATTACGACCGGCTGGCCTGGATTGCGACCGCGGGCGTCAACAGTCAGCGCTGTACCGTCGCCGAGATGCTGGCGGACGAACTCGACCGGGCGATGATCGCCGCGCCCGGTTCCATCCGACCGGACATCGTGACGATGCATTCGGAGGTCGAGTACCGGGACGAGGTCACGGGCGATGTGCGGCGTACCACCCTGGTATATCCGGGTGAGGAGGATTCTGATGCCAAGCGGATTTCGGTCGTGACGCCGATCGGTGCAGCCCTGATCGGCATGTCCGAGGGACAATCGATCGAATGGCAGGGCCCAACGGGCGGACGGCGCAAGATGACAGTGCAGCGGGTGTGTTTCCAGCCCGAGCGCATGGCCGGTCTCAGCGCCTGAACCTGGAAACGCAACATGTCGCGGGGACACGCTCCGAAGCGGCCAAGGAGTACAAGCATGAAAGCCGAAAACAAAATCCCGGACACCGGAAAGTCAAGCGATCGCCGACCAAGCGAGCCGAGGAATGCCACAGTGCGGGCCTGGACACCGCAACCCATCCCGTTGACCCGCGAGGAGATCCGGAAACTCGTGATCGAGCAGATCGGGTAGCGGTTCCGCTGCCGTTACCCTGCGACAGACGTGCCCGAACCTCTGCCTCGAAACGAAGGAGATGAACTCATGCGCATACTGGCAGCGACGGACTTCTCGACCCGCTCGCAGCGTGCCGTGCGGCGGGCCGGCATGCTGGCGCGGGAGAGGGGCGCCGAGCTCACCCTCGCGCACGTGGTTGATGATGACCAGCACCCGTATATGGTCGCGCTTGAAATGCGAGAGGCTGAACGGATCCTCGGCGAGCAGATCGGTGCTATGGCCGAATTGCAAGGACTCCATGTGCGGCCTCTCACCGTTGCGGGCGATCCTTTCGATGGCATCCTGCGCGCTGGGGCGTCAGCAAGTGCAGACCTCGTGGTCATGGGAGCCCACCGCAAGCAGCTCCTGCGCGACATCCTGGTTGGAACGACCATTGAACGCGTGATCCGCACAGGTCCGTTTCCGGTTCTGATGGTGAACGGCGAAGTGGAGCAGCCCTACCGGACGGCCCTGGCCCCGGTCGACCTGTCCGAGCTGTCCGTGAACGCCGTCAGGAGCGGGCTGGCCCTTGGGTTGCCCGGCGGCGATCGGCTGGCGATCGTTCATGCCTTCACGGCCCTTGGCAAGGGCCAGATGTTCCACGCCGGACTCAGCGCGCGTGTCATCGACGGGTATGTGGCCGAAGAGCGCATGCGGGCCACCAACGAGTTGGCTGCGTTCCTAAAGGCGAATGGGCTTGACGACCATGGGCAACCAGTGCGCGTGGTGGAGGAGGGCGCCCCGTTCGAGGTGATCGCCACGGCGGTGAAGCAAGTAAAGCCCGATGTGCTGATCATCGGGACGCGCGGCCGCTCAGGCATCACCAAGGCGCTTCTGGGAAGCGTGACCGAAGAGGTTCTGCAGTCCCTCGACGTCGATATCCTCGCCGTTCCGCCTATCCGGTAAACTCGAAGGCCTGCCGCTCTTCCATTGACGATGGCCACGAGAGGAGGACTGAATCAGCTCTCGGATGATGCCCCTGGCCGTCAACCCATCCCTTGTGCCCGGCGTGGAACGGCCTAGAATCAACCAGAATGGGCAACTTCATGTCCGAGTCAGAACATCCCGAATGCTACCACTCACCCCCGAGCAGTGCCGTGCCGCCCGCGGTCTCCTAGATTGGACCCAGGAGGAGCTCGCTGAACGGGCGGACGTTTCGCGCAGCACCATCCGCGATTTTGAGAATGGGCGGCACAGTCTGCACATGGGCACGGCGTCTCAGGTCGTGACGGCCTTGGAGCGAGGTGGGGTGCTGTTGATCCCGTCTGACGAGGCCGGCCCCGGTGTGCGGCTCCGGAAGCCTGTAGACTAGGATACGCGTGCCGTCCTGCGGGCTCCTAGCCTGGAGGGATGAGATCTTCCGCCATCTCGGCTGCCGGAACGTCCGTGCTGCCTTCCGTGCGGTCTCGATAGAGCGCCGCCCTGGCGAGTAGCATCAGAGTTACTGGCGTTGTCAGCGTGACGAACGCAGCAATCAGGATTTCATGAACGACAGGTCGCGTCTCAAGCACGCTGAAATAGAATGCGGATCCGAGCAGGATGCTGCCCATGCCGAGAGTTGCACCCAGCGTTGGCGCATGGACGCGGGCGTAGAAGTTGCCGAGCCGAAGCAGCCCGAGCGATCCAATCAGGGTGACGGCTGCCCCAAGCAGCACGCAGAGGCTAACGAAAAATGCCGTCCAGGCGGGCAAGTCTTCCAGGGCCGTCATTCGATCACCTCCCCACGCATGAGGAACTTGGCGAGCGCTACGGTGGAGACGAATCCAAGCAGACCGATGACCAGCGCTGCCTCGAAATACAGCGTAATGCCGGTGCGAATCCCGAATGTGACCAGCATCAGCATCGCGGTCACGTAGAGGGTATCCAGCCCGAGAATCCGATCCTGAGCCCTCGGGCCCATTACGAGGCGGAAGGTGGCACAGCACATCGCCAGGCCGAACATGACCTGCGCGGCGATAATGGCCCATCCAAGGAAGGCAAGTGCGCTCAATCGAAGATCTCCATCAGCAGGCGCTCATAACGGCCCTTGATCGTCCGGATCCACACCGTCTCGTCGATCAGGTCGAGCACGTGTAGCAGGAGGGTGCCTTTGGCGGCGTCGTAGCTCACCCAGATCGTGCCGGGTGTCGACGTGATGATGATGGACAGCACCGCGAGCCCCTGGCGGCTGCGAATGTCGAGCGGGATGGTCATGAAGCCGGCATTCACTCCCGGCTCCCTGGAGCGCACGATGATCCGCCCGACGGCGAGATTCGAGCGCAGAATGTCGACCAGCACCATGCCGGTAAGCCGCAGTGCTGCCCCCGGTCGGCGGATGCGGGGCTTTTCGGGCCGCAGGGCCGCCATCACCCATGAGGCGAGGACGGCGATCACGCTTCCCAGGATCACGTGACCGGCTGAGACGGACTGGTTGAGCAGCAGCCACAGTACGAGCAGGGCAAGTGAGAGCAGCGGGTAAGGGAGGATGCCATTCATGGGCGTGTCTCTCCATTGGCAGCCCCTATCTTTGGCACACCCAACACGCCTGTGATGTAGCCCTGCGGGGTCTGAAGATCCTTCGTCGTCGCCTCCATGTAGCGCATCGCAGGACCGCCGCCGACAGTAAGGCTGAGGCAGAGCAGCAAAAGGCCGAGCACCGGGGCGATCTCGATGACTCGCACCCGCGGAACGCTGTCGTCCAAGCGGGCCCAGAATGAGCTGATGCCTGTTCTGGTCATGGCGATCAGGGTTGCCAGGCCCGATACCGTCAGGAGGCCGATCAGAATCCAGGCCGAAGCCTGGACCGACGCACCATCGGTCTTCAGCATCGCTGCCATCATGCCGAACTTGCCAATAAAGCCGGCAAGCGGTGGCAGGCCTGCCAGGAGCAGGGCGCAGGCGATGAAGCTGCCGCCGAGGATCGCGATCGTGGCTGGAATGGCAACGCCGATTTCCTCGCCAGGATCATCGTCATTGCTCTCGCTATAGGCCTCCATAGTGACCGCGAGCACGTCTGCGCCTGGATCGCGCATGCGTTCGAGCAATTCGACGAGCAGGAAGAGGGCAGCGATGCCCAAGGTGGAGCTGACCAGATAGAGCAAGGCCGAGCCGACCACCGCGCTGTCTCCGGTGCCGACGGCTGCGATCAGCGTTCCAGACGAGATGAGCACGCTGCATCCGACCAGCCGCGGCAGGGATTGCGAGGCCAGCACACCGACCGTGCCGAACGCGATGGTCAGCAGGCCTGTAAACAGCAGCCACTCGCCGCCGAACCCAGCAAGCAAACCTGCTCCGGGACCAAACACCAGCGTCCACAGGCGGAGGATGACGTACACGCCGAGCTTGCTCATGATGGCGAACAGTGCGGCGGCGGGTGCGGAGGCAGCCGCATAGGTGGTCGGAAGCCAGAAATTGAGCGGCCACGCGCCTGCCTTCATCAGGAAGGCCGTACCGAGGATCGCCGCCGCAGCCGCAACGAGGGCCGCATCCTCCGACGCAAGGGTCGGGATGCGTTGAGCGAGATCGGCCATGTTGAGCGTGCCGGTGATGCCATAGGCCAGGCTGACGCCGATCAGGAAGAGAAAGGAGCCCGTCAGGTTGATTGCGATATAGGTAAGCCCCGCTCTGACCCGCGCGGTTCCATCCCCGTGCAGGACAAGGCCGTAGGAGGCGGCCAGCAGCACCTCGAAGAACACGAAGAGGTTGAACAGATCCCCGGTCAGAAAAGCGCCGTTCAGGCCCATGAGCTGAAGCTGGAAGATCGTGTGGAAACGCGGCCCGGCGCGGTGCCAGCGCGCAAGTGAATAGAGCAGCGCCGCGATGCCGAGCACGCTCGTCAGCGCCAGCATCAGGGCTGAAAGCCGGTCCAGCACCAGCACGATACCGAAGGGCGCAGGCCAATTGCCGAGCTGATATGTCGTGACGCTGGATCCAGTACTCATCAGATCGGCCTGACGCAGCAGGACGATGGAAACGATGAGCAAGGCAGCCGTCGTTCCGATCCCGATTACGCTCTTGAGACCGCGGCGGCGTTCGTCGAGGAGGAGCATCACGGCCGCGGAGAGGAGCGGCAGCAGGATCGGGACGATGATCAGGTGTCCGGCCAAACCCATCATTGCGGATTCTCCCGGCCATCTACGTGGTCGGTGCCCGTGAGGCCGCGCGAGGCCAAAAGGACTACGAGGAAAAGCGCCGTCATGGCGAAGCTGATGACAATGGCGGTGAGCACCAGCGCCTGCGGCAGCGGATCAGCGTAGAGGGACGGATCGACAGCCTCTGCGTTTTCTAGGACGGGCGGCGCGCCAACCCGCAGTCGGCCCATGCCGAAGATGAACAGATTCACGGCATAGGAAAGCAGGGATAGGCCGATAATGACTTGGAAGGTGCGCGGGCGCAGCAGCAGCCATACCCCTGACCCGGTCAGGATTCCGACGGCCAGCGCGAAGACAAGCTCGGTCATACATGCTCCTTCGTGAGGGCGGGGGCCGCTGTGGAAAGTGGAGGACGGCCTGTCCGCGAGCTTCGCACCGACTGGTGCGCCAGGGCGATCAGAATGAGCACCGTTGCGCCGACGACGACCGCAAAGACGCCCAGGTCGAACAGCAGTGCGGTGGCGGCGGGCACCTTGCCGATCCCGGGCAGATCCAGGTACTGGAAATATGAGGTCAGGAATGGGTGACTGAAGAGCCAAGCGGCCATGCCCGTGAAGGCTGCACAAAGCAGGCCTAGGCCGATCCAGCTGATCGGACGGACGCGCAGGCGCGCTTCAATCCAGCGCGTTCCACCCGCCATGTATTGCAGGATGAGGGCAATCGACATCGTGACGCCGGCCGCAAAGCCTCCGCCCGGCAGGTCGTGGCCGCGCAGGAAGAGGTAGATCGCAACCATGATGATCACGGGGAAGAGCCACTGCATGATCGTCGCCGGGATCGTCAGATAATCCGCGAGCGTATCGCCCACGGCCCGGTCCGGGCGGGCTTGGTCATAGGCGTCCTGCACCTGCTGCTGCTCCGGAGCGTCCACACTCTCCGGCGCCGGACGGAAGCGGCGCAGCAGCGAAAAGACCGTGATCGCCACCACGGCGAGCACCACGATCTCGCCGAAGGTGTCGAAGCCGCGGAAGTCGACCAGGAGGACGTTGACGACGTTACGGCCGCCACCCTCCGCGTAGGCGTTCTCGACGAAGTAGCGCGAGATGGTGTCGGGAAGCGGTCGCGTGAGCATGGCATAGATAATCAGCGTCATGCCCGTGCCGGCCGCGAGAGCAAGCATCAGGTCTCTCGCCCGCCGCCCCCTTGCGTGAAGGCCTAACGAGAGACCTTCACCCGCGATCTCGATCCGCTTCGGCAGCCAGCGCAGGCCGAGCAGGATCAGCACCGTCGTGACGATCTCGACGAGAAGCTGGGTGATGGCAAGGTCGGGCGCCGAGAACCAGACGAAGGTAATGCAGGTGACCAGCCCCGCCCCGCCCAGCAGCACCATGGCCGCGAGGCGGTGGTACTTAGCCTGGTAGGCTGCCCCGATGGCGCACAGGCCTCCGACGATCCAAAGCAGGAGGAAGGCGGGGTCGAAGGCCGTACTGGAGCGGGAGCCCGCCTCAAGCCCTTGCCGGTAAAGCGGCCATAGGGCCGCGAGCACCGCGAAACTCACCAAGAGCCGCAGCTGTGGCTGAAGCCGCTGGGTGCCGAACAAGCGCTCAAGGGAGCGTGCCCATTTCCAAGACAGGGTGACGAGCACCCGCTCGAAGATGCGCTGGCCCTTAAGGCGACGCACTAGGGGAGGGCCTTCGATGCCTTTCGCGAGATAACGCTGCAACAGCCAGTACAGGAGGATGCCGCCTGCGAGCGCTATGACGCTCATGAGCAGGGGCTCGTTGAAGCCGTGCCACACGGCGAGGCTGTAGGGCGGGGTATCGGGGCCCAGGACGGCCCATACCGCACTAGCGAGGAAAGGCTTGATGGTCATCGCCGGGAGAATGCCGACGAGCAGGCACGCCAGGACGAGGAACTCGACCGGAAACCGCATCCAGTGCGGCGGCTCGTGCGGCGTGCGCGGCAGGTCGACCGGCGGTGGGCCGAAGAACACGCCGTGGATGAAGCGCAGGGAATAGGCAACGCTGAAGGCGCTCGCCAGCATGGCGAAGTAGGGCAGCGAGTGATCAAGCAGGGAGTCGATATGGAAGGCTGCCGCTTCTGCGAAGAACATCTCCTTGGACAGAAAGCCGTTGAGCAGGGGCACGCCTGCCATGGCGGCGGCTGCGACCATCGCCAGGGTGGCGGTAATAGGCATGAAGCGGAACAGTCCGCTCAGTCGCCGGATGTCGCGGGTGCCGGATTCATGGTCGATGATGCCGGCTGCCATGAACAGCGATGCCTTGAAGGTCGCGTGATTGATCGTGTGGAAGATGGCCGCGACCGCCGCGAGCGGGCTGCTGAGCCCGAGCAGCAGCGTGATGAGCCCGAGATGGCTGATGGTGGAATAAGCCAGCAGACCCTTCAGATCCTGCTGAAAGATCGCGGCATAGGCGCCCAGGACTAGGGTGCAGAGGCCAGCTGTCACCACGATGTAGAACCACGCTTCCGTTCCGGATAGCACGGGCCAGAGCAGGGTGAGAAGGAACACACCTGCCTTCACCATGGTGGCTGAGTGGAGATAGGCCGAGACTGGCGTCGGCGCGGCCATGGCGTGCGGCAGCCAGAAGTGGAAAGGGAACTGGGCGCTCTTGGTAAGGGCACCGAGCAGGACCAGGATCAGGGCCGGCAGGTAGAGGCTGCTGGAGCGAACCTTGCCACCCGATGACAGCACCTGATCCAGATCGTAGCTGCCGACGATATGGCCGATCAGCAGGACGCCGACGAGCAGGCACAGCCCGCCGGTGGCTGTGACCGTCAGTGCCATGCGCGCGCCGTCACGGGCGCTGGCATTGTGATGCCAGTAGCCGATGAGCAGGAACGAGAAGAGGCTGGTCAGCTCCCAGAAGAAGACGAGCTGGATCAGGTTGCCAGAGAGCACGATGCCCAGCATGGCGCCCATGAAGGCAAGCAAGAATGCGAAGAAGCGCGGTACCGGATCGGAGGGCGACATGTAGTAGCGCGCGTAGAGCGCCACCAGGAAGCCGATGCCGGTGACCAGCATGGTGAACAGCCAAGTGAAGCCGTCCATGCGCAAGGTGAAGTCGAGGCCAAGCGTCGGGATCCATTCGACACCCGCGCGCAGAACGGCGCCGCGATGAACGGCAGGGTACTGGATCGCCGTCAGGACCGTGCAACACAGGGCCACGGTGCCGGCCAGGAAGGCGGCTCCATTCCTGGCATCCTGGCGCAGAAAGACGGCAATGAGGCTCCCGATGAAAGGAAGGGTGACGATGGCCAGGAGGGGCATGCCACTGGACATGGTTTGGGTGGTCTCCTTCCGGGTGGGGAGCGCGCGTAAAACTCCGAAACTGGGGCAATATCGCCCAATATGGTTGACATATGAGCCGGACGCAAGGGTTTGGCCCAGTAGAATCCGCCCAGGATGAGACTCGATGGGGGCTGCAGTGCGGCCATCGGTCTCCGCCTGAGACAGCCGTGGGAGAGGGACCTTTCCGCCGGAGTTCAGTTGAACCCGAGGTGGTCATCAATGGAGCACGGGATGCGTGAGCCTCACTTACTCCCTCGCATGCTGGGAATCTTCAGGCAGAGCTGGATCTACTTTCTTGGCGCATCCACTCTGGGCGTCGTGCTCTTGATCTGGTACCATCTCGATCCCACGACCGCTCCCATCGTCCTCTGGTAGGTCCGTGCGGCTGGCCTAGGCGCATGTTACCTTCCGCAGGCTGCACGTCCGGATCGCTACTGATTGGAGCTGGCGAAGCGGTTGGGGCAAGAGGCCGGCACCCATCAGTGTGCTCCTGCGGAGCTTCGTTTCCGTAGTGAGGTCGCATCATTCTGAAACGGGAGCTCTCTGCGGCAGGCTATACATTCAACACTGCTCTTCTAATGACAGGAACTCCAGCGGTCGAGACGTCCATCCAGCCGCGCCAAGACGCCATAATCACATCCTCGCGGATGTGAAGAAAATTCCACGGAAGACGGTCCGCCGCAAGCTCGTAGGCCGAACGCCGCGGCTGGATTGAAAAGGCCGGGACCGTAGGACTCGGCTGCAACGTTACCGTGCCGATCTGAAGGCGGCGCAGACCGCTTAGGGGTGCCCAAATCCTGTCAACAATCATGACGCGGGCGGCTGGAGCGACCTGGAACCTCTTGTCCAAAACGGCGGTGAGCCGCCTGGCCATCGAACATGGTCCTCCACCTCGGCCCGCATGGCATCGGGGTCAACGTTATCGCGCCAGGCGCGATCCGCACAGAAGCGTTGGCGAGCCTGCTGACGCCGGAGGTCGAGAAGGCAATGCTTTTAGAACACAGTTCTTGGGTCGCCTGGAGCAGCCCGAGGAAATTCTCGACGCCACCCTTTTTTGTTCACTGGATTTAGCTCCACATCGTCGACCTGCAGTGCGAAGGTCATAAGCCCGCAGCTTACTGTCGAGCCCATAGCGCGAGCGCATTGCGCAGCACCATCTATGTTGTTGATATGGAAAGAGAGATCTTCTCAAGGGAGATGGTCCTCGGCGGAAATCCTGTGTGCGTCACCTTCGAGCTGATGATCTGTCTGCTAGAGCGATGAAGACGCTCCTTGGGCGATCTGTAGATCCTGTGAGACCTGTGGCGCTGTTGCAGAACCCGCAGAGTCCGTCGTTTCTTTCGCGGAAGAAAGTCGCTTCTCCAGCAGGTCATGTGTAAGTTCAAGAGCACGTGCCAATCTCTCAATCTGACCGGCTCCACTCGTGGCGAGATCCGCGCTGGTGATCTTTCTCCAGCTGACGCAGATCTCGTGCACGGTTCTTGCTCCTATATTCGCGGAGGCGCTCTGCAGGCCATGAGCCTCAAGGCGGAATCTATGCGAGTCACCCGCGGCTGCGGCGCTCCGCAACTCGGCGATAAGACGCTCCGCGTCTGAGAAGAATTCCTCCACGAGGTTGAGAACGAATTCTCTCCCTCCTAGTTGTTCCAGTTCCGCGAGCAGGGACTCGTCAATCACGGAAGCAAGGGCATTCGGCGGACCGTCGACAGTAGGGGCAGTCTCGGCCGACGCTGGGATGGGGGAGGGGGCGGCATGATCGTCGATCGCCTTGAGCAGCACTGCGGGCTGAACGGGCTTCGTCAGGCAGGCATCCATCCCCGCGGCACGGGTCTCGGCAACGATCTCCGGCGTCGCGTCGGCCGTGAGGGCGATGATCGGGATGCGGGTGCCCGGGGGCTCCGTGAACCGGAACAGGTTGGCAGCTTCGATGCCCGTCATCACGGGCATGTTGATGTCCATGATAACGAGATCGAACTTCTCCACCTCCAGGAGGTTGAGGGCTTCCTCCCCGTTTTCGACACAGCGGGCGGCATGTCCGCCCCGCTCCAGGATCTTCGATATCACGAGACGGTTCGTGGCGTTGTCGTCCGCCACCAGGATTGAAAGGGACCGGGAGCCGACCGGAAGCTCCATCCTGTCCGGCTCGCTCCGCATCGTTTGAGCCCAGGAGGTCTGAGCGGCCGCCGCGGACACGGCGGTCCTCGCCTCACCCGTCGTGAAATCGAGCGGCAGTACGCTGCTCGACACATGGATCAGATCCGGTTCCACAAAGCTCCGGGAAGCGTTCGGGCGGATCAGAACCGGAGGGACGGGAAGTGAGGCCTTCTCGATCTCTGCAGCCAGGGCCTTGGCGGGCAGGTCGCTGCAGCAGAACAGGGCGACAGGCTCGCTCTGGGCCTGCAGGATCCATTCCTTTGCTTCAGACAGGTTCCGAAGGATGGGGCAGTTGCCTCCGTCGCCAAGCCGGAGCGCGAGAGGCTGTGCAAGGCCCGGATCAGCGCAAGCCAGGAGGGGGTTAAGCGGAAGAGGCTGCTGCTCGCCAAGGGCGTTGCGGTCCAATGCTTCCATCGGAAGGATGAACCAGAAGGAACTGCCGTGACCCTCCTGACTCTCCACGCCGATCTGGCCGCCCATGGCCTCGATCAGCTGCCGACAGATGGAGAGGCCGAGGCCAGTTCCGCCGAAGCGGTTGATGATGGTCTCGTCGGCCTGGGTGAAGCTGTCGAAGATCCGGCCCATAGCCTGCGGGGCGATGCCGATGCCCGTATCGGAGACGATGAAGCGGACGAAGCTCCTGCCGTTCTCAGTCATCGGATGGGCTGCGAGGGTGACATAGCCTCGTTCCGTGAATTTGACGGCGTTGCCGAGCAGGTTGAGCAGGATCTCCTCAAGTTGATGCTTCGGTCCGTGGAGCTGAAGGGGCGTCTGCGGGGCGATATGGATCGTCGCTTGGAGACCCTTCAGCTGAGCCTGCGTGAGAACCATAGCGCGGGCGGTGGACAGCACCTCCAACAGATCGAAGTCAATCCGTTCGATGGGCATCTTTCCCGCTTCGATGCGCGACAGGCTCAGGATGCTGTTGATCTGCCGCAGCAGGGACTCGCCGGCAGAGCCAATCGTGCGGATGATACCGCGCTGCTCCGCGTCGAGATCCGTCCCGGCCATGAGGCCCGACAGACCGATGATTGCATTCAGCGGTGTTCTCAGTTCATGGCTGACGCTGGCGAGAAACAGGGTCTTCGCCCTATTGGCCGCTTCCGCCTGAGACTTGGCGTTGGAAAGTTTCCGAATGAGCGTGCTGGCATAGAGCGGAAGCACGACAAGGCTCAGCAGCAGAGTCGCCGAGAGATAAATATCGTCACGCCATCTCGGTGTCGTGTAAATGACTATGGCGAAACAGACCACCGAGACGGCCACCGCAATATACAGAAAGCGGATGCCGAAGCGAAATCCGTTGCCGAATGTGATCCAGAGATAGAGCAGGAAAAGAACGGACGACGTCTCCCCGACGTAGTGGAGCTGCACGGAGGCCGTCGCGAGGTCGCTGACGATGGCTATGATCCGCCGGATCGTCGATTGGTGCGGCCTGAGGACAATGTGAACAGCGATGCCCACTGAGACGAGGGCAAAGACAGTTGCGGCAATCAGCGCCTCGTGCGGGACGGACGGGTTGATCCAGAACGTGTAGGCCGCGATCAGGCTCAGGAAGATGAGCCTGTTGAAGCTCATCTCGTGCTCGCGATCGGGGCTGTTCTTCAGCCGCGACAGGAAGTCTGCGATCACGAAAGCTGAACCTTCTTGGCTGGCACGCTTTGGTTCCGCAGCAAGTAGCGAGGATAGTCCCTAAGCAGGGACTCGAAAATGCCGGATGGCACGGGACGGCTGAATAGATAGCCCTGGGCCTCATCGCAGGAAAGACTGAGCAGACACGCGAGCTGTTGGTTGGTCTCGACGCCCTCGGCGACCACCTTCAGCTCAAGGCTCTGGGCCAGGGAGATGATCGCCCTGACGATGGCCTCGTCGCGGCTTCCGGCCAGAAGGCTCGAGATGAACGAGCGGTCGATCTTCAAGGTGTCGACGGGAAAGTTCTTGAGGTAACTGAGGGAGGAGAAGCCCACGCCAAAATCGTCTATCGCAACCCTCACCCCGAGCTCTTTTAGGCTGCGGAGAACCTGCTTGGTGCGCTCGACATCCTTGAGAAGGCTACCCTCGGTGAGCTCAAGCTCAAGGGAGCCGGGATTCAGGCCAGTTTGCTCAAGGGTGTTCTCGACAACCTGGACGATGTCCTGTCGAAGAAACTGCAGGGGGGACAGGTTGACCGAGATTCTGAACGGAGCATGCCCGAGGCTCTGCCATGTGGCGGCCTGTGTACAGGCCTTTGTGAGAACCCAGGTGCCGATCTCGTTGATCAGTCCTGTTTCTTCCGCAATGTCGATGAACACGTTGGGCGACGTGAGGCCAAATTCTGGCCTGCTCCAGCGTAGGAGCGCCTCTGCTCCCGCGATGGCTCCCGTCGCGAGATCGATCTGGGGCTGGTAGTAGAGCTCGAATTGCTCCTGAGCGATCGCCTTGCGGAGATCGGCCTCCAGGCTGATGTTGTTCCACGAAATGCTGTCCATCTCGGGCGAATAAAAGCGCAGCGTGTTCCTTCCCTCGGCCTTTGCCCGGTACATGGCGAGGTCCGCATATCGGAGCAGCCTGTCGGCACTTCCGCTGTCCTGCGGCGCCAGGGTGATGCCGATCGTGCAGCCTATCCTGAGCTCGGTGTCCTCAAGAAGGAACGGCGCGGAAAGGGAATCGATGATTCTGCGCGCCAGGTTCTTCGCATCGTCCGGCGCTGCGATATTCGCCTGCACGACGACGAACTCGTCTCCCGACATTCGTGCGACGAGATCAGTGCTCGAAACCACGCCGAGGAGGCGACCTGACACCAACTGGAGCATGCGGTCGCCTCCGGCATGGCCGAGCGCGTCGTTGACCGCCTTGAAACGGTCGAGATCGATCAGGAGTATAGCAAAGCACGCGCCTTCGCTGGACAGTTCCTGCTGGATCCAGTCGTTGAGCATTCTCCGATTGGGAAGGTCGGTCAGCGTGTCGTGCAGCGCGATGTGCCGCAATGTGCTTTCCGCCTGCTTGCGTTCCGTGATGTCGATCGACGTGGTCAGGACGCTCGTCTCCCCACCTGTAAGGGCGGGCATCGAGGACTTGGTGGTCAGGAAGGCCCGTTCGGTGCCAGAGATGTCAACAATGCTCTCCTCAAAGCTCACAGCGCTCCGCTGGTTCTTCAGAATGGATCTATGAACCTGATGATTGAAGTCCGGCTTGTTGCTGCGCAAAACCTCACTGAGCAGCTTTCCCGTCAGGGCTTCCGGCGTGGAGCTGACGAAATCGGCGAAGTGGGCATTCACGAAGACGATGTGGCTGTTCTTGTCGGTGGCACTGATCAGGGCCGGCACTGTGTCGATCACCTGGGCTAGGGCTTCCCGGCTGCTGCGGACGAGCTCCTCCTGCGAGCGCTCGCTGATGCGCAACTGCTGCTCGAGGGCCTGGGCACGGCCTTTGATCTGCTGCTGCTGGCGCTGCAGCTTGAGGAGATTGCGTGCGCGGGTCACGAACTCATAATGATCTACGGGCGACCGGAGGAAGTCGGTTGCGCCCGCCTCTAGGGCGCGAAGCCGGAAAGCCCTGTCGTCGTAGGCAGTGATGACGATGATCGGAACATCAACTCCGGTTGCGCTGCCTCTTGCATGCTTGGTGAATTCCGCTCCGTCCATGCCGGGCATCCGAAAGTCGGTCACGATCAGGTCGGGGGCGTTGCCCTGGAGCCATTCGAGGGCCTCGACCGGCGAGGCGAAGGCATGCACCACAGCACCATCCTCGATCGTCTGAGCGAGCCGGGAATAGATGTTGCGGTTCGTGCTTTTGTCGTCGAGGATCAGAATGACTGCCATGTGTTGCCCCCGGCATCTCTCGGATTGCTCGTGCGGTCGCTCCTCGGAACCTGCTCAGTTACCCGGGCTGTCGACCTTTTCTTTCGATGCCATTCCGCGGATCGCGCGGTATGTCCGAGCACGTGCCGTTTATCTTTCTTTATTTTCCATCCGTACCTGCTGCCTCATCACAGTCCTGAATTCCAGAATACCTGGGATGCGCCTATGATCAGGATACTATTCATACCGCGATAACGTAGAGAATATATGCTGCTTTGGTTGGATTTTATGTGTGAGTGGTTAATATCTCTTCTTTGGTTTTAATCTGATGACTTGAACTATGCAATAAAGGATCATTATCTTATGGGTGCGGCATGATGATATTAACCACGCCTGAATACAAATCTTCCTAGGGACTACCAACAACGCTGTTAGCGGATCATTATCCTTAAGGAAAGCTGCCCCTCAAAGGGCGCCGCTCGGCAGCGAGATGAAGCTCGCTGCTTTGAACTCTCTATGACGGAGAACAGGATGTTATCCCCGCTGGCCAAAGCCGATGGCCGCTCCTATTCCGACGAACAACCTATTGTAGATCGGGACATCCCGACGCCTGCCGGTCCCGCACCGAAGCCCGTGACCGAGCCGGCCCGGCCCAGCCCGACCAGCCTCCTGCTGCCACATATCGACGTAAAGCTCGACTTCGATCAGAAGATCTACTGGGCCGCCATGCGCCCAAGCCGGCACCCGATGATCACGATGGAGCTTCTTCAGGACATGATGTGCGTGCAGGAATCCGTGCGGGCGATCATGGAGGAGGGAAACCGCGAACAGCGTCAGCACCTCGAATACTTTGTTGCCGGATCCCAGACGCCGGGCGTGTACAATTTCGGCGGCAACCTGGCGTATTTCGCGGATTGCATCCAGCACAAGGACACCAAAGGTCTGCGGGAATACGCCTATGCCTGCATCGACGTAGTGTATGGAAATTCAGTGGCGTTCCATACCCCCCTGATCACAATCGCCTTGGTACAGGGCGATGCGTTGGGCGGCGGGTTCGAATGCGCCCTATCTTTCGACGTGCTCGTCGCCGAGAGAAGCGCGAAGATGGGTCTGCCCGAGGTGCTGTTCAACCTGTTCCCGGGCATGGGAGCCTACAGCTTCCTGTCTCGGAAGATCGGAACGGCCGCAGCCGAGAAGATGATCATGAGCGGAAAGGTCTACACCGCCGAGGAGTTGAATCAGCTCGGGGTCGTCGATGTGCTTGCCGACGATGGTCAGGGAGAGAATGCAGTTAGAGACTACATCGCCCGCAACCGGCGCAAGCACAATGCTCACAGCGCGATCTACCGCTCGAGGAGGCGCATCGACCCGGTCACTTATGACGAACTGCGGGACATTGTTGATATCTGGATCGAGGCCGCCATGAACCTCGACGAGCAGGACCTGCGCAAGATGATACGGCTCGCTACTGCGCAAGAGCGACGTTTGGACAAACATGCGTAGCAAACGGCCCGAAGGGCCCGTCCATCAGAAGGATCTCGGGATCGTGGCTCAACATCTACGCCAAAGTAACCCGCTTCCGCTGACCACCCGAGAGCGTATGCCGGGTAGCGGTCAACAAAGGCGGCGAGCCTTCCCCTCGGCCTCCTCGCGGAAGGCGCCCTTGGGCTTTAGGGCGACGGCCACGTTCTGAAGGGCTGTCTTCCAAGGCATTGGGGCATCCTGCTGAAAGAGATATCCCGCCCGGCTTTTGAGGCCATGCAGAGGCGCACCGAAGAGTTCGACTTTAACGTCGGATGGCTTCAGCAGCCATCCAAATGCATTGAGCAGGGTAGATTTACCGCAACCAATCTGTTTGGCGATAGCGATGAAATCCCCCGGGCGTGCTGTGAGGTGAATGTTCTGGACGGCCGTGCAGCCACCCAGCTTCAGGCCGAAGATGATAGCCACGTTGTCGAGCGAAACGGCTACGGCTGAGGCACTCGGTAGGGCAGGCATGAGAGTTGAGCGTTTCCTCCGCCTGTAATCGGCGCTTGAACCAACCCTATAGACTCGCCCTCTATAGCAAGGGCGGGCCACCCCGTCGGTTGTTGCCCCCTTAGCTTTGTTCCAAACGCGCATGGGCGCTCTAGCGCCTCTTAATGAGGAACTTCCCATTTCACGTAGATCGCACTAGGAGCCGATGACTGCTTGTGACGATTCCGAGGCGTTAGCCGCAGGGGAGCAATCCTGATTTGACGAAACCTTTTCAGATTCGGCGAATTTCACTGCCTAGCCCTAATCGGACGTTCTTCTTGAGTAGTCGTAGACCTCTGCTTCGGGAGCCGCCCATGAGACAGATCCACGACTACCCCGTCGAGCCCGACACCTGGAAGGCTCTACTTCTTATCCATCCGAGTTCGGCAAGGTTTCTTGTTTTAACCTGCGACGGGAACTAACATGTTAACGGATCAAGGTTCGCGACAGATGAACCGATCTGGGAAGAACGTTTTCCTAGGAGGATCGTATGACATGCGCTGCTCGCCTGTCCGCACTTGCTTTCACCGGTTTTCTGCTCACATCGGTTGCGTCCCTTGCCGCGCCTAAGACCGTATCGGGTCCGGGGCCGGATCCGGGCTGCTTTAAGCCCTGGAATGCCCAGACCAAGTACATGCAATGGGAGAAGAAGCCCGGCCCCTATCGCATCGCCGTGGTGAACGGCTTCGTCGGCAATACCTGGCGCATCCAGATGATCCAGACAGCCAAGGCCTATGCCGAGCAGGCCGGCATGAAGGACAAGATCAAGGAGCTGAAGGTCGTCTCGACCGGAACTGACGTCGCCGCTCAGCTCGGCGCCATCGAGGACTTCATTAACCAGGGTTACGACGCCATCATCACCATCGCGGTGGCGCCCGAAGGCTTCGACCGGGTAATCCGCCTGGCCGATCGCAACAACGTGGTGATCGTGCCCTTCGACAACGTGCTCGACACCGACAAGGTTATGCAGGTGAACGAGGACCAGCTCGAAATCGGCCGGCTCTCGGCGCGGCATCTCCTGAAGGAGCTGGGGCAGAAACGCGACGGCAAGATTCTCGAGGTGCGCGGTCTGCCGGGCAACTCCGTGGACCGCGATCGCCATCTCGGATTCCGCGAGGTGATGGAGAAGGAGGGGAAGTTCCAGATCGTCGAGGTGGTGGGTAACTGGGACGACGGCACGGCCCAGAAGGCCACGGCTGACGCGCTCGCTGTGCACGGCAAGTTCGAGGCCGTGTTCACGCAGGGCGGCTCGACGGGGTCCGTGCGCGCGATGATGGACGGGAAGCATCCCTTCGTGCCGATAGCGGGGGAGGGCGAGAACGGCTATCGCAAGCTCATCGCGCAGCATGCGGGTGAGGGGCTCAAGGGGTTGTCCTACAGTCAGTCGCCGGGACTCGTCGCTATTTCCATCAAGGCCGCGATCTCGGCGCTCGAAGGCAACCCGATGCCGCAGCTCATCTCGGTGCCGATCCCGGTCGTCGACTACACGACCCTCAAGGACAACGTGAACTACTGGTCGAACCTTTCCGACAACTTCTTCGCAGCCAACGAATTCCCGGCCTGCGGCGTGAACGTGACGGCGCCTGAGATCATGGCAAAGGACGCCAAGAACACGCAGTAAGAAGCACGCGGTCACAGCACCTCGGCTCCTGTCCGGATATTCGTCCGGGCAGGAGCCTCTTACGAATATCGAAGAGGTTCCATGCTCGAACCTGCGCCCTTCTTCGCCCTCGAGAACATCTCCAAGCACTATGGCGGCGTCCATGCCTTGCGGGACGTGGATTTCGAGTGCAGCCGCGGGTCGATCCATGCAGTCCTGGGGGAGAACGGCGCCGGGAAATCGACCCTGATGAAGATCATGGCGGGCGTCGTGCAGCCGGACGAGGGCCGTATGGTCCTCGAAGGCGCGCCCGTCACCTTCCCGAACCCATCCGCGGCCAACCGGGCTGGAATCGTGTGCATCTTCCAGGAGCTCTCGCTCATGCCGGAGCTCACGGTGGCCGACAACATCACCCTGTCGAGCCCGCCGCGCCGCTTCGGCTTCATCGACAGCCGCGCGCAGCGGCGCTGTTCGGAGGAACTGCTCGCCCGCATCGGGTGCGAGGACATCAACCCCTTGAGCCGCGTGTCAGACCTGCCGCTCTCCCGGCGACAGATGGTCGAGATCGCGAAGGCGCTGGGACGCGATCCGAAGCTCCTCATTCTCGACGAGGCGACCTCCGCTTTGACCTCTGCCGACGTGGACCGCGTCTATCGCATGCTGTTCGAGCTGAAGGCACGCGACCTGAGCATCCTCTACATCTCCCATCGCATGCATGAGATCGAGGCGCTGGCGGACCGCTGCTCGGTGTTCCGCAACGGGCGGCACATCGAAACCTTCGCCAAAGGCGCGCGAAGCCGCGACGAGATCATCGGCCTCATGATCGGGCGCGAGATCGAAGGGCAGTTTCCGGCAAAGCCCAGGCGGCCACGCCCTGCATCCCTCATCACTATCCGCGACCTTTCCTGGGAGAGTCGGCTCAACGGCATCGGGCTCGAGGCGGGACGCGGGGAGATTGTGGGGCTGGGCGGTCTCGACGGGCAAGGGCAGAAGGAATTGCTGCTCGCGCTCTTCGGCGTGCTGCGTGGCGTTCGCGGTACGGTGACCCTCGAGGGCGAGCCCACGGCCGCGAGTTCGCCAAAGGCCGCCAAGAGCGGACGGGCCCGGATGGCCCTCGTGCCGGAGGACCGCAAGAGTGAGGGGCTCATCCTCTCCATGTCGATCGCCGACAACATCGCCATGGCGTCGCTCGACCGGCTCTCTCACGGAATGTTCATGGATCCAGGCCGCACCCGTCTAGCCGTTGAGCGTGCCATCGAGCAGCTGCGGATCAAGATTGGCGATGCGGCCGATCCGGTCTCGACCCTGTCCGGCGGCAACCAGCAGAAGGTGGTGCTCGCCAAATGGCTCGCGACGAATCCCGACGTGATCCTGCTCAACGATCCGACCCGTGGCATCGACGTGGGAACGAAGCAGGAGATCTACCGGCTCATGCGCGCGCTCACGGAGGAGGGCGCCTGCATCCTGTTCTACTCGACTGATTACGAGGAGCTAATCGGCTGCTGCGACCGCGTCGCCGTCATGTATGACGGCCGCATCGTCCGCGAACTGGAAGGCGACGCCATCACGGAGCGCAACATCATTGCCAGCGCGCTTAACATCGCCGAGCAGCCGGAGACGGCTCATGTCTGACACGGTGCTCCCCCCCGCCGCCGTAGAGTCGCGGGAGAGGCCCCGCCGCTGGGGCGAAGGCTTGAGCCTGCGCTGGCGCCAGCACGCCGGCATCCTAGGCGCGCTTGCGCTCTTCTTCGTCCTCTACCTGTTCTACCAAGTGAGCCATCCCCGAGGACTCACCGGGCAGATCCTGATCCAGAACGCCAACGAGGTCTTCGCCCTGGCGCTCGTGTCAATGGCGCAGACGGTGCCTGTGCTCATGGCAGGCCTCGATCTCTCGGTCGGTGCCGTGATGACCCTCGTGGGCTGCATCGCGAGCCACCTCATTGACGGGAGCCCGGGCGAGATCGCACTCGGCATCGCAGCCTGCATCACTGCCGGC
This sequence comes from Microvirga lupini, assembly GCF_014191055.1. Taxonomy (GTDB): domain Bacteria; phylum Pseudomonadota; class Alphaproteobacteria; order Rhizobiales; family Beijerinckiaceae; genus Microvirga; species Microvirga lupini_A. Next base: position 793,037 of record NZ_JACHWB010000002.1, on the reverse strand, counting down.
GCGGCGTGCGGCTTCGCCAACGGCTGCGTGGTCGTCTACGGACGCATTCAGCCGATCATCGCGACGCTTGCCACGAGCGCGATCTATATGGGGATCGCTCTAATCCTGCGGCCGACGCCTGGCGGCAGGGTACACGAGGATTTGTCCTGGGCCGTCACGAGCGACCTCCGCGAGTTCGCGGCCACCTTCGACCTCTTCGACGATGGCGAGGCGTCCTGGCTGCAGCCCTTCGCGTGGATCCCGGTTCCGCTCATCCTGCTGGCGCTGATCATCCTTCTGATCTGGGTGCCGTTCATCCGTTCCGTTACGGGCCGCACGGTCTATGCGATTGGGTCATCCGAGAGCGCGGCCTACATGTCGGGGCTGCCGATCAATCGGGCGAAGCTCGCGGCCTTCACATTGGCTGGGCTCTTCGCTGGCCTCGGCGGACTGTTCCTGGCGCTTCAGACCTCGTCCGGCAATGCTGACATTCCCCAGGCCGGCGCCTATACCCTAAATTCCATCGCGGCCGTGGTCATCGGCGGCACCTCGCTTCTCGGCGGCACCGGCAGCGCCGTCGGGTCCATGATCGGCGCGATGGTGCTGCGCACGATCTCCTTCAATTTCCGCATCTTCGACGTGGCGCCCTTGCTGCAACCTCTCTTCGAGGGGCTCGTGCTTCTCGCCGCTGTGAGCCTCGGCGGACTGAAGCTGCTGCGTCTCAAGAACAAGCTCGAGGTGTTCCGGTGAGCAGAACGGCCGACATGACCATCACGCCACGAGGCCTGCGCCTCCGGCCTGACGATAAGCCCGTGGTCTTCGCGGCTGGGTTCGTCCTGCTGATCTTGCTCGTCGGAACGGGCTACACGCTCTACACGCAAGGGAGCGCGCCTCTCCTGCAACCGCAATACCTCGTGCAGCAGCTTCAGGTAGGCTCCTTCCTGGGAATCGTGGCGGCCGGGCTCATGGTCGTCATCCTGCTCGGCCACATCGACCTTTCGGTGCCTTGGACCCTGACGGCCGCGGCCATGATGGCAACCGCCGTCGGCGGCCCCTGGGCGATCCCCGCAGGCATTGCCATCGGTCTCCTCGTCGGCATCGTCAACGGGCTTGGCGTCGCATATCTGCGCGTGCCGTCTATGATCTTCACTCTCGGCATGAACGCCGTGATGCGCGGCCTCATGGTGGCTCATACGGGCGGCTTCGCCCCTCAGACGGCAGCCACGGATCTAATGCAGTACCTTGCGGTCTCCCGCATCGGTGGTGTGATCCCGGTGGCACTTCTCGTCTGGCTCATGGTTTCCGTGGCCGTCGTGATGATCCTCACGTGCACGACCCTCGGCCGTTCCATCTACGCCATCGGCAATCGTGAGCGGGCTGCCTATCTCTCGGGCATAGACACGAACCGCGTGATCCTCATTGCCTTCGCGCTCTCAGGCGCGGCGGCGGGCCTCGCCGGCGTGCTTCTCGCCGGATATTCGACCAAGGCCTACCAGGGCATGGGTGATGCCTATCTGCTCCCGGCCATCGCCGCGGTAGTGATCGGCGGCACCAACATCCTCGGCGGGCGGGGGCGCTATCTCGGGACACTCGTGGGCGTCATCCTGATCGTGCTGCTGAACTCGGTCCTCTCCATCATGCAGATTCCCGAGGCCGGACGGCAGATCATCTACGGCTGCGTCATCATCTCCATGCTCCTCGTCTACGGGCGCGGGGCCCGTGTAAATGGATGATGGTTGGTCATTTGACTCTCTTGAAGGTCGAGAGATTGCCGGACGCCGGTTTGCATCAGCCACAATCATCACCGCTCGGTTGAATGCTCCTCGCTAACCTCGAAAATTCTGGTATCACGCTGAAGGTCCGTAACTGGCACGAGGCGGACGATAGCCGAATTTCCGTATTCATAGGGCAAGCGGAACTTCTGAAGGTCATGTCCAACGGCTCAGTCAGGCGCTGAGCGGGCGTTTGTCGCCGACCGATGGTCTGGGCTCATATCAATTATTCGATCGTGGCTGTACCTCAAGCCGTTCCGAGAACAATCCGAAGGAAGATGACAAGACCTAAGCTTTAGCGCTTGACAGATTTCTGATTGACTGGATTCTATAGAATATATTCGATAGAGAATGGCTGTCCAGAACCAGCCAGCATATGGGAGGAGACTAAAATGAATGCAGTCAGCAGGAGAGCCGTGCTTGCCCGGACGGCGGGTTCCATCATCCTGTCAGCCCTGCCATTTGCCGCTGGAGCGGCGGAGGGGCTCGGCAAGCCGGGCGCGCCCGTCGAAATCAGGATCATGGCGAACGAGGCATTCGCCAATTCTTGGCAGAACCAACTTGTGCCGGAGTTCAACAAGCAGTTTCCTCATGTGAAGGTCACCATCGACGGCGTTCCCTATGCCGAGTTGCTGCCAAAGATGATGCTGGACGCCATCAATGCGGCTCCGGAATACGATGTTCTTCTGATTGACGATCCATGGGTTCCGCAGCTTGCAAGTGTCGGCGGGTTGATGGACCTGAAGGGCAAAGCCGTCGCCGCGTTCACTAAGCCAGACTACGATTGGGCCGATTTCAATGCAGCGCCGCTTGCGGCAGGTGAGTGGAAGGGCATGCAATACGCAGTGCCTGTGCGCTCGAACATGCTGCTCATGTTCTATAACCGTACGCTCTATAAGAAAGCCGGGCTCCCGGAGCCGACTCCTGAGCTTACGTGGGACCAGTTCTTTGATCAGGCCAAGTCGCTGATTCAGGACACGAATGGGGATGGAAAGGTCGATGCCTGGGCGGTGGACACCTACTTCGTCCGTGACTCGCTCACACCGACGATCTGGCAGGCGATCCTGGAATCGAATGGAGGCAAGCTGCTCGATGCGAACGGGAAGCCAGCATTCAACGACGAGATTGGCGCTCGTTCCCTGGAGATGCACAGAGACTTGGCAAAGTATGCACCTCCGGGTGCCCTCGGGCACGGGTTTTCCGAGTCGCTTCAAGCGTTCCGCCAAGGACAGGTGGCCACCATGTTCACCTGGGGCAGCGTGTACAAGGCGACCGCCGTGGACACCAAGACAACCACATTGAAGGAAGAAGAGGTCGGCATCCAGGTCATGCCAGTGGGCAAGGCCCGTGCCGGTACGCATCGTGGTATCTGGAATGCCGGCATCAGCAGCAAGACCGACAGCCTGGAGGCCGCATGGGCCTTCGTGCAGTGGTTATCGTCGAAGGAGGGAGAGCAGATCAACGCCGCCTTGGCCGGCTCCTTCCCGGCACGCAAATCGACGTTGGCGAGCAAGCCGAACGAAGCATGGCTCGAGCCCGTCTACAAGACCCTTCAGCACTCCTACCAGCTAGCGTCCGAAGGTGAAATGTGGCGCATCCGGAGCCCGAAATCGAATGCCGCTCAGCAAGTCCTGGCAGACGAGGTCGCGCGCGCGCTCGCCGGGCAAGCTAGTGCAAAGGACGCTCTTCAGACAGCTGCCGATAAGATCGCATCGACCTTGAAGTAACCAGACTATCCCGTGTGGGTGCTCCGTCGCCCACACGGACCTCCGCTGATCGAGCGAGCTCGCAACAGGCTGCCGTTTCAGGACAGGCTGAATCCATCAACTGCGACTTGGGAAACAAGGCGGGTTGGATCGATAGAGCATTAGCCGACTTCCCATCCAAACCTCACAATCGGGTCGAGACCTGATGTGTCCGAGACAATCGAGGAAAGAATGCCGAAGAATGCGATCGTGAGCGAGGTGAAAACGCTGTCCTGCAGCAACTCCTGGCGCAACTACCACTTCCTGAAGGTCACGACGGAGGATGGAATCGTCGGCTGGAGCGAGTTTGACGAGAACTTCGGCTCGCCGGGAGTTGCAAACGTCATTAACCAGATCGGTCACCGAATGATCGGTCAAAGTGCGATGCACCATGAGCATCTTCGTGAGGACCTGCGCAATGCTACCCGGCCTGGCTCGGGAGGCGTAGTCGGACAGGCTCTCGGCGCCATCGAAAACGCACTTCTCGACGTGAAAGCCAGAACACTGGATGTGCCATGCCACGTCCTGCTTGGTGGAAAGGTGCGGGATAAGATCAGGGTGTATTGGTCGCACTGCGTGTCCTACCGCGCACGCACGGAGCATTACACCCCGGGCATTGTGGATGTCGCAGGTGTGCAGCAGATTGCGCATGAAGTGGGTGAGAAGGGATTCACAGCCCTCAAGACCAACGTCTTTCACTACGATGAGGAGGACAGGATCAGCGGCTGGTCACCCGGTTTCGGACGGCCACACGATCCCGCTCGCAATGTGGAGCGCAAGACCCTGAAGGATCTTCGCCGGCATCTTGAGATTATGCGGGAGGCCGCGGGGCCCGACATCGACATTCTGCTCGATCTCAACTTCAATGGCCGAACCGAAGGTTACCTCAAGTTCCTGCGGGAGATCGAGGATCTGGACCTCTTCTGGGTCGAGATCGATACGCTTGATCCGAAGGCTCTGGCCTATATCCGCTCGCACAGCCGTCATCCGATCTCATCCTGTGAAACCCTGATCGGACTGCAGCAATTCCTGCCGTTCTTCCGTGAGCAGGCGGTCGATGTCGCCATCATCGACACACCTTGGAACGGGGTCTGGCAATCGCTGAAGATCGCAGCGGCGGCGGAAGCTTATGAGGTGAATGTCGCGTGCCATAACTTCTATGGGCATCTATGCACGATGATGAACGCGCATTTCAGTGCCGTCGTCCCGAACATGCGCATCATGGAAACCGATATCGATCGCATCGCATGGGATGCCGAACTCTTCACCCATCTTCCCGAGTACAAGGATGGCTATTTGATTCTGTCCGACCGCCCAGGCTGGGGAACCGAACCGAACGAGGTGGCTCTCCGGGCATATCCGCCTCTGGAGACGGTGGGACCTGCCAGGAAGACGCCTCTTCCTCGTCTCTCCATCTGAGCATTCAGGTTTCCGGAGCAAGCTGACGAATGAACAGCGTTTCTTCAAACGACCCCGTGGATGTGCTTATCGTGGGAGCGGGAGCTTCAGGCGCAGCCGTCGCGTGGAGCCTTGCCGATACCAGGATGAGGATCCTGTGCCTGGAGCAGGGGGAATGGCCTCAATCGTCGACCTTTCCCAGCACAGGGCGGGATTGGGAGGCCCGGCAATCCGAGGATTACTCCATTAATCCGAACCGCCGGGAACTCGATGTCGACTACCCGGTCAACGACGACGAGTCGCCGATCAAGGTCGCCAATTACAACGGGGTCGGCGGAGGCACCGTTCTGTATGCAGGACACTTCCCCCGCCTGCACCCTTCAGACTTCCGCGTCCGGTCGCTTGATGGTGTCGCAGACGATTGGCCGATCGACTACCGTACGCTCGAGCCGTTCTATACGTTGAATGACGAAATCATGGGGGTCTCCAGCCTTGCCGGCGACCCTGCCTATCCGCCGAAGCCAGCCGTGATGCCACCGATCCCCCTCGGCGAAACCGGCGAGATCTTCGGACGGGCTATGAACAAACTGGGATGGCATTGGTGGCCGTCCGACAGTGCCATCTCGACCCAGGAATACCGCGGGCGTGCCCCCTGCATCAACCTCGGGCATTGTGGATCGGGATGCGCTCAAGGGGCGAAGGCGAGTACGGATGTGACCTATTGGCCTGAGGCCGTCCGGTCACGGGTCGAACTGCGCACGCGCTGCCGTGTCAGTCGGATCGCGACCAACGCAGATCGCATGGCAACAGGCGCCTACTACTTCGATGCCGATGGTCAGGAGAGGTTCCAGCCTGCCGAGATGGTTATCATGGCCTGCAACGGGATTGGCACGCCACGCATTCTGCTGAACTCTGCCTCCGAGTATTTTCCGGATGGACTCGCCAATTCGAGCGGCCTCGTAGGCAAGAACTTGATGCTCCATCCCTATGCCCAGATCCGTGGTCACTTCGACATGTCCCTCGATGGATATCGCGGACCTCCGATCTGCGTGTGGAGCATGGAGTTCTATGAGACGAATCCGTCGCGTGGCTTCGTGCGAGGGTATTGCTATCAGTTCTCGCGGGGGCTGGGTCCGGTACGAACGGCGATCACCGGCCTTGCCGACAGCCTGATCCCCTGGGGAGAGGGGCATCACACCGCATTTTGCCAACTGTTCAATCACAGCGCTGGGATGGTTTCGGTTTGCGAGGACCTTCCTGAAGAGATCAACAGGGTGACGCTCGATCCGTATCTGAAGGACAAGCACGGAATTCCGGCGCCGAAGATCACCTACAGGATCGGCGAGAATACGCAGAGAATGCTCGACCACTCCGTTGCAAGAGGCGTTGAGATTCTGAAGGCCGCAGGTGCACATGACATCACTGTCAAGTCACCCCTGGGCTATGCCGGATGGCATCTCATGGGCACCGCTCGTATGGGAACCGACCCCAAGCGCTCCGTCGTAAGTGACTGGGGACGCAGCCATGACGTCAAGAACCTTTTCATTGTCGATGGAAGCGTTTTCGTGACATCGGGCGGCGTCAATCCGACCTCAACGATTCAGGCAGTTGCGCTTTATGTCGCTGACCAGATCAAGTCACGCATCCATGAACTGTTCGACTGAGCCGCGATGAGAGCCTCTCCACCGATGACAGCAGATGATGCACTCTCGACCAGTGAGCAGGAGACCCTGCTCTGTGTCGTCAAACACATGATCCCGCCGAGTCCGGCATATGACGTTCCGGGTGCGGCCGATCCGGACATCTTTGCTGATATTCTCAGGTCTGTAGGCCGGGATGCTCCAGCCTTGCGCCAGTCCCTTGCGGAGATCACGAGGCGGGCAGGGGGCCAACTAGCGATGCTGCCATCCGAGGAGCAAGCGAGGCTGCTGATGGAGTTTCGTACTGACAGGTCAGACCTGGCCGGCATCGTCGAAGCTGTGACGGTACGCTGCTACTATCGGGACGATCGCGTGATGCACTCCATCGGAATGGAGACGCGTCCGCCGTTCCCGATCGGGTTCGCCGTGCGACAAGGTGATTGGTCATTGCTCGATCCTGTCCGAGAAAGAGGCAAGATCTACCGAGATGCAGACTAGGACATGAACATGCACGCCACTGTCTCAGCAGCCCGAGGACAAAGCAAAAAACGGCAGGTGCGATGGGAGAGCTTCTTCGATCTGCTCACCCGGTGGTCGTTCCTAATGCCCACGATCCTGGTGTTGACCGTCACGCTTGCCTATCCGATCTTCTACACGATCGAGATCAGCTTTGCAGAGTTCGATATGTCGAGCTTCGGGGCGGGTGAGTGGGTAGGGTGGTCAAACTACCGGGAGGTGATCGGCGATTATCGCTTCTGGGAGTCGTTGAAGGTGACTCTCGTCTATCTCGCTATTGCACTGCCGCTTCAGATTACGCTCGGCTTCGCCATCGCCTTCTTGATCAACGCGGAGTGGTGGGGCCGGGGTATCACGCGAGCCTTGTTCATCATCCCCATGGTCGTCGCTCCCGTCGTTGCCGGAGGCATGTGGAGAATGATTCTCGACCCTCTTTGGGGACTCATGAATTATGCCTTGCAGAGCATAGGGATCGGCCCACTGGACTGGTTCGGTGATCCTGATCTCGCCATGGCGGCGATCATCATCATAGACACGTGGCGGTGGACACCGTTCATCGTTCTGATTGCGACGGCGGCACTGCTGGCTTTGCCCAAGGACATCTTCGATGCCGCAAAGATTGACGGTGCCGGGTGCTGGTCAACGCTCTGGTCAGTGGCATTGCCACTATTGGTCCCGATCATTACCGCCACTTTCGTCATCCGATGGTTGGGAGCCGTCAAGATGTTCGACATCGTCCTGGCGGCCACTTACGGGGGGCCGGGCAAGGCAACGAATGTCGTAAACCTTTTCATCTACGAGGAAGCCTTCAGGTCCCTGCGCTTTGCAGAATCCTCCGCGATGGCCGTCATTGTTCTCGTATTGACGATGGTTCTGACGGGGATCTTTCTCCGTGGAAGCCGAAAGCTGGAGGAACGGTTTTGACCTCGATTGCAAGTCCGATACTGAAGCGAAGGTCAGGCCGCTTAGGGCATAAAGTTCGCATTGCCGCTGGCGTCATCGTAAGCCTCATCTTCCTATTCCCGATCTATTGGATGGTCCTGACTTCGTTAAAGCAACCCGTCGACATCTTCACGACGCCGCCAACATTCTTCTTCGAGCCGACCATCGCCACGTATGTGGAATATTTCCGACGTGCGGACATCTCGCGGCGCCTGATCAACACGATCATCGTGGCTGCCGGCTCAGGAGTGTTATCAATCATCGTAGGGTCCATGGCTGGCTACGCGCTAGCCCGAGTCCGGATCCGTGGTGCGACCACCATGGGACTGTTGATCTTGTTGTCACGTGGTGTGCCGCCGATCGCATTGGCTGTGCCGATGTTCCTCGTCGCTCGCAAGCTCGGACTGACCGATAAACACATCACATTGATTCTGGCGTACTGCACATTTCTTATCCCTTACGTCATGTGGCTGATGCGCAGCTTCTTCATCTCGCTGCCACGCGAGCTTGAGGAGTCGGCCATGATCGACGGATGCTCCCGGTATGGCGCTTTCCTGAAGATCATCGTCCCAATCTCGCTGCCTGGCTTGCTGTCGACATTGATCTTCAGCATGATCCTCGCCTGGGAGGAATTGCTCTTCGCTCTGGTCCTGACCAACCGGTATGCATCGACTATACCGGTCGCCATTGCCGGGATCGCTGGGGATACGATCAATGGTGCAAACTGGGGCGCATTGACAGCCGTGGGAACGATCACTGTCGTGCCTGTCGTGATCTTCGCGCTCTTGGTTCAGAAGTGGCTCATCCGAGGCTTGGCGGATGGGGCTACAAAGGGCTAAGTAGCCAGTAATAGAGTTACTGACTGAAATTGGAAAAACTCATGGAACAATCAACCACCTATGTCACCAAGTCCGAGATGGCGCGACGCCACATCCAGAGCATGGTTCTGTCGGGGGTTGTGCAGCCTGGCGACCGCATCACGACACGCGATGTGTCCACCGCTCTTGGCATCAGCGAAACGCCGATCCGGGAGGCAATCCGAAGCCTTGAATCCGAAGGATGGTTGGAGGTCCAGAGCCATGTTGGCGCCATCGTCAGAGGCCTGCGCGTCGATCAGATCAGGGAAATCAGTGCCCTTCGCGGGTTGATCAGCGCTCTCGCGATCGAACTCGGTGCCCCGAACTTCGACGAAGCCCGCCTCAAGAGAATCGACGAGAACATCAGTTCCTCGGCCAAGGCTCTCAAGGCCGGCGATTTCCGGCTCTTTGCGGAAAAGAACTATGAGTTTCATGAACTCCTGATCGACAATCCGGAGTCGCCTTGGTGCCACAGGTTGATGGGCAGCATGCTTGGCCTCATGTCGAGCCAAAGGCACGGCATCCCGCCGCAACGGGAGAGACTGGAGCAGGCACAGATGGAGCATGGCCAGATACGGGATCTGCTCCGGGCCGGCGACTTCAAGGGGGCTGCAGATATGGCAAAGCAGCACGAGAAGAACACGGCCGAGTTTCTTATCAGGGTCATTGGTGAGATGTCGGGTGCAGGCCGAGGCGCGAGCTGACCGACGCCCCGAGGATTCATGACATCGTATTAAATATAATAAGCCGGAGGGACGTCAGATGAGCACCTTAGACATTCACAATGTTTATAAGGCATATGGAAGTGTTGAGGTTCTGCATGGCGTCTCGCTCAATATCAAGGACGGCGAGTTCGTCGCGCTGGTAGGTCCATCGGGCTGCGGGAAATCGACCTTGCTGCGAATGATCGCCGGGTTGGAGGACATCACCGCCGGCGACATCGTGATCGGCGACAGGATAGTGAACGACGTCGCCCCGAAGAATCGTAATGTCGCCATGGTTTTTCAAAACTATGCCCTCTATCCGCACATGAACGTGCGCGACAACATGGGATTTCCCCTGCGCCAGCGGCGAATGCCTAAGGCGGAAATCGAAAGGCGCGTGAATGACGCCGCTCGCATTCTTGGTCTTGAGCCCCTGCTGGAGCGCAAGCCGCGAGCTTTGTCGGGAGGCCAGCGGCAACGGGTCGCCATGGGCAGAGCGATTGTGCGAGAGCCCAACGTTTTCCTCTTCGATGAGCCGCTGTCGAACCTCGATGCAAAGTTGAGGGTTCAGATGCGCTCCGAAATCAAGGAGCTTCACCAGCGCCTAGGCATCACAACCGTTTACGTTACCCATGATCAGATCGAGGCAATGACTTTGGCAGACCGGGTTGTGGTGATGAATGGGGGGATCATCGAGCAAGAGGGGCCACCACTCGAATTGTACGACAAACCAGCCAGCCGTTTCGTCGCTGCCTTTATCGGTTCGCCACCGATGAACTTTCTTGAGGGTGAGATCGCCGACGGGGCTGTTCTGGTTCTTGCGGATGGGACGAGGCTCCAATTGCCTGCGGGCCGCCAGTATAGGCGGGCGCATGTTACGGTGGGCGTCCGGCCCGAGCACTTCGAGCTTCACGAAACGGGATGGCCAGCAACAGTATCTGTAATCGAGCCTACTGGGTCGGAGACGCAGATCACGGCCCGAATGGCAGGGCAAATCGTAAGAATCCTCGTGCGTGGCCGCACGCTGGTCATGCCTGGAGAGGTGATCCATCTCCAGGTTCGCAGCGAGTTGCTTCATATTTTTGAGGACGAGGTGGCGCGAGGATCAAGGGTATTGCATCTGCAGGAGAAGCAGTATGCCTAAGATTGATCGCTTCTACATCGATGGTCGGTGGGTTCCGGCAGATTCTTCAGCCGAGCACGAGATGATCGATCCGTCGACGGAGCAGGTTACGGGCACCGTCGCTCTCGGTCGTGCGCAGGACATCAATGCTGCCGTCATGGCTGCGAAGAGGGCTCTGCCGCTGTGGGCGGAGACCAATCCTGCCGAACGGATCGCTCTCATCGAGAGGGTGCAAACGATCTATGCCGCGCGAAGCGAGGATATGGCGAAGGCTATCTCGGAGGAGATGGGCGCCCCTATCGATCTTGCGCGGACACGCCAGGCACCTGCTGCGCTGCGCCACATGACGAACTTTCTTGAGGCAATGAAAACCTTTGAGTTCGTGCGGCCGCTGGGGCCGCACGCGCCGAATGACCGCATTCTTGTGGAGCCGATCGGGGTTGTCGGTCTCATCACGCCTTGGAACTGGCCGATGAGCCAAGTGGCGCTAAAAGTCATTCCCGCGCTGCTGACGGGCTGCGCGATGATTCTCAAGCCTTCAGAATATGCGGCGCTGTCCTCTACGCTTCTGGCGGAGATTATCCATGAAGCAGGGGCACCTGAAGGAGTGTTCAATCTCGTTCACGGCACCGGCGAAGAGGCGGGAACTGCCTTAGTCACCCATCCCGATGTCAGCATGATCAGCTTCACAGGCTCCACCGGAGCGGGTCGTGCCGTTCTTAGAGGAGCGGCCGAAACGTTCAAGCGAGTGGCCTTAGAGCTCGGTGGTAAAGGCGCCAACCTGATCTTCGCGGATTCCGACGATCAGGCCGTCGAGCGAGGCGTCCGGCAGTGCTTCTCGAACAGCGGACAGAGCTGCAATGCACCGACAAGGATGCTCGTTGAGAGGTCACTCTATGAAGATGCTGTCGAGACGGCGCGACGTGTTGCCGAATCCATCGAGGTCGGAGCTTCCAATCTGCCTGGTTCGCATCTCGGGCCTGTCGTTTCGGCTCGTCAGTATGATCGAGTTCAAAGCCTGATTGAGGCCGGAATAAGTGAGGGAGCACGGTTGGTGGCCGGTGGTCTAGGCCGGCCGGCCGGGCTCAACAGGGGATGTTTCGTCAAGCCTACCGTGTTTGCGGACGTCGGGCCCCAAATGACCATTGCTCAACAGGAGATCTTTGGTCCGGTCCTGTCGATTACTCCATTCGACTCGGAGGAGGAGGCCATTGCGATTGCCAATGACACACCTTATGGGCTCACCCATTACGTGCAGAGCCAGGATACCGAGCGTCGTAAGCGGGTAGCTCGCCGGCTGCAATCTGGAATGGTCGAGATGAACGGCCAATTCCGAGGTGCAGGGGCGCCCTTCGGCGGCGTGAAGCATTCCGGCCTTGCGCGAGAAGGAGGGATCTGGGGATTGGAGGAGTTCACAACCGTAAAATCCGTATCAGGTTGGGGCTGAACTTCAGGCTCTGGCACCAAGCGGAAGTAGGCCGATTGTCCGCGTTCGTAGGGTAAGCCGACCTTCATAAGCCGACGCCCAACGGCTCAGTTTGACCAAGCTGGACCTACAGTGCCCTCGTGACCGCCACCAATCCCCGATAAGGTTTTGTTCCGCCGGCATTGTCCTGCGCCACACCTAAGCTTTGAGTGTGCCTACATATGTCGAACGCCCGGCATGCAGTCAGTCGCCGAGCAGGCTGCGTCACATCCGACAATCGTTTGCGTAGGCCTATCAAGAGGCACGCGGTGGAGCGCCTGCAGACTGGACTGAGAGCCCTCCCGCTTCGATCCCAGCCGTCAAGCTTTTTCCAAGGTCCGAAGTGTCGAGCCAGGAGTGCAGAAAGCCGGCATTGAAGGCATCTCCCGCTCCTGTCGTGTCGACCACATTCACACGAATGGCTTCGGCAGGAACACAGGTCGACTCGCAGTGGATCATGGCACCCTGCTCGCCCCGCTTCAGCACCGCCAAGGAAAACCGCTCACGCAGGCTTCGCAGAATGGCCTCGTCCGTGTTTTCTCCTGTCAGAGCCTTTCCCTCTTCGACGTTCGGAAGCAGCAGGTCGATACCTGCGCAGATCTCGAAGCAGTCCGAGTTGCGGCGGATCAGTTCATCGTCCCAACTCGGGTCAAGAGAGATCATCAGGCCGAAGCGGCCAGCCAAAGCGATCACCTCCGGAGTGTCCTTCAGGGTGGCAAATTCTGCGATGTGCAGATGGGCGACATCAGGGGCAGAGAGCCACTTATGCGGTGAGCCGCTCGAATTGTTCAGCAGGCGAGAGGTTTGAGTTGTGGACGTACTTCGTCTGTCCTTTTCGCATCATATGAACCATCTCAATGCCGTCCAGGATCACGCCAGCGCTCGCCGTGGCCCTGAAGCCCAGCATCGAGCGAACCCGACGCTTGATCGCGCGGTGATCCTGCTCAATGCGATTATTGAGATATTGACTCTGCCGGATGCGGATAGGCTTGAGCTTTTGACGTGTCCCGTTCTGAAGCCGGTCTGTCGTATCACAGGACAGGATTGCCTCACGGTTCATCTGGCTGCCGTCGATCACGATCCTCTCGGGCCGGCCGTGGCGTTTCAATGCCTTGCGCAGAAAGCGCTTTGCGGCCGCGAGATTGCGTCGTTCGCTGAACCAGAATTCGATGGTGTCGCCGTCGCTGTCGATGGCGCGATAGATATACCGCCATTGCCCTCGGACCTTGATGTACGTTTCGTCGATGTGCCACCGGCCGATGACCGGGCGCTTACGCCGATTGAACTGCTCTAGCAGGAGCGGAGCATAGTGGATGGTTCAGCGGTGAACGGCCGTGTGATCCACGGAGATGCCGCGCTCCGCCATCGTCTCCTAGAGATTTCTTAAGCTCAGGTTATAGGCCAAGTACCAGCGGACGCACAGGAGGATCACCGAGCGGTCGAAATGACGGCCTTTGAACATCTTGCATCTCCGAAGTCTGACGGAGGCGTAGACCGAACTTAGTTACCGAAGCGTTTGCAACAGATCCCACCCATAGGCACCTCCATGAACAGAGGCGGAACCTATTCCCCGAAAATTCCACGACTCCACGCGGCATGTTCGCGTCACGTTCTGTCGCGAGTTGCCGGACTCAGGTAGTGCAGATTTGAGGGGATTAGAACCTGTAACCCTTGTGGAATAAGGGTTTGTGGCTGGTGCTGCCAGAGAGGATCGAACTCTCGACCTCTCCCTTACCAAGGGAGTGCTCTACCACTGAGCTACGGCAGCGCGCCAACGGGGAGGGCCGCTTACTGCCACAGGGCTGCCCTCCATGCAAGCTTGAAAATGATCTTTATTCGGCGGCCTGGACTTTCGGCTCCAGAGGAAGCTTGAGTGCGGTCCAGACCTCGACCAGGGCGGCGGCCAGGGCATCGATATGGGCGTTAGAGTGGAACGGCCCTGGGGTGATGCGCAGGCGCTCGGTGCCACGGGGCACGGTGGGATAGTTGATCGGCTGGATATAGATGCCGTGTTTCGCCAGCAGCCGGTCGCAGGCCGCCTTGCAGGCTTCCGCATCGCCGACCATCACCGGCACGATATGCGTGGGCGTGTCGAGGACCGGCAGACCGGCGCTGCTCAGCACCGCCTTGGTGCGGGCGGCTTGGCGCTGCTGCTGCTGGCGCTCGGTGGAGGAAGCCTTGAGATGCCGGATCGAAGCCATGGCGGCGGCGGCGACGGCCGGGGGGAGGGCGGTGCTGAAGATGAAACCTGGAGCGAAGCTGCGGATGGCGTCCATCACCGCCTTGGTGCCGGTGAGATAACCGCCCATGACTCCGAAGGCCTTGGCCATGGTGCCCTCAATCACGTCGATCCGGTGCATGGCGCCTTCACGCTCGGCGATGCCGCCGCCGCGGGGGCCGTACATGCCCACCGCATGGACCTCGTCGATATAGGTCATGGCGCCATAACGCTCGGCCAGATCGCAGATGGCATGGATCGGAGAGATGTCGCCGTCCATGGAGTAGACGCTCTCGAACACGATCAGCTTGGGCCGGTCGCCGGCTGCCTGGAGCAGCTCTTCGAGGTGTTCGAGGTCGTTGTGGCGGAAGATCGCCTTGTCGCAGCCGGACTGGCGTACACCCTCGATCATGGAATTGTGGTTGAGCGCATCCGACAGGATGAGGCAGTTCGGGATCAGCCTAGCCAGCGTCGAGATGCCGGCCTGGTTCGACACATAGCCCGAGGTGAAGACGAGCGCCGCCTCCTTGCCGTGCAGGTCGGCCAGCTCGGCTTCCAGCTCGACGATCGGGTGGCTGTTGCCCGAGATGTTGCGCGTGCCGCCGGCCCCTGTTCCGAGGCGCCAAGCCGTCTCGACCATGGCGCGGGTCACGTCCCGGTTCTGGCCCATGCCGAGATAATCGTTGGAGCACCAGACCGTAATGGGCCGTGGACCCTCTGGAGAGTGCCAGATCGCCTGAGGATATCGGCCGGCCAGACGCTCGATGTCGGCGAAGACGCGGTAGCGCCGCTCAGCCTGGAGGCGGTCGAGGGCTGATGTGAAGAAGTTCTGATAATCCATCATCTCACCGGGTGGGCAATGCTATGCCCGGGGATACTGATCCCATTATGCCAGATCGCATTGATCCGGGTCAAAGTTCTGAACTGTGATATTGCGGTTGAGGGCCGCGTGCGAAGCCTCTATTGGGTAAAGGCGACGATGGGTCGCGTGAACCATGACTGACGTGAAATCGCAAGAGAAAGCCGACCGCCTCAAGGCGGCTCTGAAGGAAAACCTCAAGCGGCGCAAGGCACAGGCACGTGGGCGGCAGGCCGTCAAGGTGACCGGAAACGAAACCGGCAGCTTGAGCGTTTCGGCAGAGCGCGACAAGCCGTCCGACTAGCTTAGACAGTCCAAGGCGCGCATAGCGCATGGCTGATTGAACATTTTCGCAAGGGGATACTGATGGATCGCATTCGCATCCGGGGCGGCGCGCCCCTCCACGGCCTGATTCCGATCTCAGGCGCCAAGAATGCGGCCTTGCCCCTCATGATCGCGAGCCTGCTCACGGAGGATACGCTCGAGCTCGGCAATGTGCCGCGGCTGGCCGATATCTCCTCCCTGCTGCGGATCATGAGCAATTTCGGTGTGGATCATTCCATCGCCGGCCGCCGCCCCGGCCAGTCCACGGAAACAGGGCAGACCATCCGCCTGACGGCCAGGAACGTCATCGACACCACGGCGCCTTACGAGCTGGTCTCGACCATGCGGGCGAGCTTCTGGGTCATCGCCCCCCTGGTGGCCCGGTTCGGCCATGCCAAGGTCTCCATGCCCGGCGGCTGCGCCATCGGCACCCGGCCGGTGGACCTGCTCATCATGGCGCTGGCCAAGCTGGGCGCTGCCATCGAGATCGAGGCGGGCTATGTGGTGGCGACGGCCCCAAAGGGTCTGCGCGGCGCCGAGATCGATTTCCCGAAGGTGACCGTCGGCGGCACGCACGTGGCTCTGATGGCCGCGACCCTTGCCCAAGGCACCACCGTGATCCGCAACGCCGCCCGCGAGCCTGAGGTGGTGGATCTGGCCGAATGCCTCATCAAGATGGGGGCCAAGATCCAGGGTGCCGGCAGCTCCGAGATCGTGGTCGAAGGCGTGACCAGCCTGCACGGCGCCTCCCATGACGTGATGCCGGACCGGATCGAGACCGGCACTTACGCCATGGCCGTGGCCATGACCGGGGGCGATCTCGTGCTCGACAACACCCGGGCCGACTACCTCCAAGCTGCTCTCGACGTGCTGGGCCAGGCCGGGGCTGAGGTGACCTCGACCCATGGGGGCATCCGTATCCGCCGCAACGGCAACGGCCTAATGCCGGTCGACGTGACCACCGATCCGTTCCCGGGCTTTCCCACGGACCTTCAGGCCCAGTTCATGGCCCTGATGACCCGGGCGAACGGCACTTCCCGTATCCGGGAGACGATCTTCGAGAACCGCTTCATGCACGTGCAGGAGCTGGCCCGCCTTGGCGCCCAGATCCGCCTCGACGGCGACAGTGCCTATGTGGACGGCGTCCCGGGCCTGAAAGGCGCTCCGGTGATGGCCACCGACCTGCGCGCTTCCGTGTCCCTGGTGATCGCCGGCCTCGTGGCGGATGGCGAGACCACTATCAACCGGGTCTATCACCTGGATCGCGGCTTCGAGGCGCTGGAAGCCAAGCTCGCCCGATGCGGCGCTCTGATCGAGCGTGTCAGAGGCTAAAGACCAGAAGGCCGGCACCATCGCCGGCCTTTTTCTTTTCAGGGACCGGAAGGCGGGCTTGGGCGAAAGGTTGCGCCGGGGCAGGGGGCTCTCTACCTAAAGATCAAAGTTCAACAACAGGTTGGTGGGCCATGGACCTCCTGAGACTCGTCGCGTTCGACCCTGAAGACCTTTCCGTCATCTCCGCTCACCTGCAGGATTCTCTTCTGCAGGTCGGGGATATCGCCTATCTGCCCAAGGAGCGGCGGTTCGCCATCCAGGTGCGCCGCTACGACTGGGAGGCAGCAACGCCCCAGCGGCGGTTGACCTGCATGCATTTCGAGAACGTCACGGGCGTGCGCGTCCGCGGCATCGACAGGAGCAACAAGGACGCGGTTCTTAACCTTCTCGCGATTGCGTTTGAGGAAGGGGATGCCCCTTCGGGCACTGCCACCTTGATCTTTGCCGAGGGCGGAGCCATCCAGGTGGACCTGGAGTGCATCGAAATGCAGATGAAAGATACCGGCCCGGTCTGGGCTGCTGAAAGCCGCCCCTCCCACGAGGACCAACTGCAAACGGCGGAGCGCCCGTAAATGGCGCAGAGGCTCGATGCGCGGGACGCTTCCTTCCCGCAGGCCTTCGCCGCTCTGCTCTCCGCCAAGCGTGAGGTCTCGGAGGATGTGGATCAGGCGGTGCGCGCCATCATCGAAGATGTGGTGGTGCGTGGCGATGAGGCGCTGATCGACTTCACCTATCGTTTCGATGGGCTGGCGCTTCAGCCCGAGACCCTGCGCGTCTCCGATGCTGAGGTCGATGCGGCCGAGGCCCAGTGCTCCAAGGAGGCCTTGGAGGCTCTGGCGCTTGCCAAGGAGCGCATCGAAACCTATCACCTGGAGCAGCGTCCGAAGGACTTCAAGACCACGGATCCTGTCGGGGTGACCATGGGTTGGCGGTGGACGGCACTCGAGTCCGTGGGCCTCTATGTTCCCGGCGGTCTTGCCAGTTATCCGTCCTCCGTCCTGATGAACGCCGTGCCGGCGAAGGTGGCGGGAGTTCCCCGCATCGCCATGGTAGTGCCGACCCCACGCGGCGAGACGAACCCGCTCGTGCTGGCGGCGGCGCGGCTTGCCGGCGTCGACGAGGTATTCCGCATCGGCGGCGCCCAGGCCGTGGCAGCTCTGGCCTATGGCACCGAGAGCGTAAAGCCCGTCGCCAAGATCGTCGGTCCTGGCAACGCCTATGTGGCCGCCGCCAAGCGCCGCGTCTTCGGTCAGGTCGGCATCGACATGATCGCGGGGCCGTCCGAAGTGCTCATCCTGGCCGATGCCGACGGCAATCCGGACTGGATCGCCGCCGATCTCCTGGCTCAGGCCGAGCACGATACGGCTGCGCAATCGATTCTCATCACGGACAGCCCGGCGCTGGCCGATGGGGTGGAAAAAGCTGTCGAGCGCCAACTCCAGACCTTGCCGAAAGCGAATATTGCAGGCGCGAGCTGGCGGGATTACGGAGCGATCATCCTGATCGACCGGCTGGAGAATGCTATTCCTCTCGTGGATCGGCTGGCACCCGAGCATCTCGAAATCGAGACGGAGAATGCGGAGGAACTCGCGGCCAAAGTCCGCAATGCGGGCTCGATCTTCCTTGGCAGCCATACGCCGGAGGCGATCGGCGATTATGTGGGCGGCCCCAACCACGTTCTGCCCACAGCCCGTTCGGCCCGGTTCTCTTCGGGTCTCGGCGTGCTTGACTTCATGAAGCGAACCTCGATCCTGAAATGTGATGCGGACGCTCTGCGGACGCTCGGCCCGGCGGCCATTGCGCTTGGGCGGTCGGAGGGTCTGGAGGGGCATGCGCGGTCGGTCGCGATCCGCCTGAATCTCTAGCGCATCGTGCGAAAAAGTGGTTCCGGTTTTTCGTATTCAGCGATGCGCTCTTTTATAAAGTGGAGCACCGGATCAGCCGCAAAAGTGTAAATCCACTTTTGGGGCCGATGCTCTAAGGCAGTGGAGGCGGGATGGCGAGCGAAGCGAAGGAGCGGACCCGGCTGGTCGCCGTCACCCTCGACGAGACCTCGATCGGCCGCGGCAATCCCGATCAGGAGCATGAGCGGGCCATTGCCATCTACGACATCCTCGAAGAGAACACGTTTGCGCTGCCGAACTATGACGGCGGGCCTTATGCTTTGCGCATCTCTCTCATCGACAAGAAGCTCTGCTTCGAGGTGACCACGCAGGACGGGGGACATCTCATCTCGCATCACCTGTCACTGACGCCGTTCCGCAAGGCCATCCGCGATTACGAGATGATTTGCGACAGCTATTATCAGGCGATCCGTTCCGCCTCGCCGGCGCAGATCGAGGCCATCGACATGGGGCGGCGCGGCCTGCACAACGAGGCGGCCGAACTGCTGATGAAGCGGCTCGAGGGCAAGCTCACCCTCGATTTCGGCACGGCGCGGCGCATCTTCACGCTCATCTTCGCACTTCACTGGAAGGGCTGACGCTTGGAGGAGCGCCTGGACGAGCCTCTGGACGAGCCCCGCGCGAAACGGATCCATTCGGTGCTGTTCGTCTGCGCGATGAATGCAGTGCGTTCGCCCATGGCGGAGGCCATTGCGCGCCATTATTTCGGTAAGTCGATCTATGTGCAGTCCGCCGGCGTGCGCAAAGGCGAACCGGACGGCTTCGTGGCCTCGATCCTGTCCGAGATCGGCATCGACGCCTCCAAGCACAAGCCGCGCACCCTCGACGAGTTGGAGGAATGGGAGGGGCTCAACTTCGATCTCATCATTTCCCTGTCGCCGGAGGCGCATCACGCGGCGCTCGAACTCACGCGTACCCTCGCGGCGGAGGTGGAATACTGGCCGACACCTGATCCGACGATCACGCAGGGATCGCGCGATCAGGTGCTCGATGCCTATCGCAACATCCGCGACGGCTTGATGTACCGCATCCGCCTGCGACTCAAGCAGACCTCACCCAAGAGCCCGAATGACGGCGAGGGTGCCTAGACCGGCCACCAGACCAACGATGTCGACTCGCGTCACCGCCATGGCGATGATGGCGGCGGCAAGCGCGATCATGGCAGGCCAGCCGTTGTCGATGACCACAGGCAGGATCGTCGCCAGGATGATGGAGCCGGGCAGGGCGCGCAGGCCCCGCTCGATGCGCGGCGTGATGCGTACGCGACTCATGACCACGACGCCCGCGATTCGGCACAGGAACGTCACCAGCGTCATGGCCGCGATGGCGAGAACCGAGCCCCAAGGGCTCGCGATGAAGCTGCCGAAACCGCTCATTCGATCAGCATCCCGACGACGACACCTGCCAGCGCACCGGCGATGATGAAGAGATAGCCCGGCACCAGCGCGTGAACGATGAGCGAGACGAGGCCTGCCACGAGCCAGGGCAGGGCAGGCCTGGCGCCTTTCCACAGGGGCACGAGCATGACGCCGAAGAAGATCGGCATCACGAGATCAAGGCCGAAGCGCTGAGGCTCCGGCACAAGCGCGCCTGCAAAGAAGCCTGCGAAAGTCGCCACCAGCCAGACCAGCCAGAGAATGAGTCCACAGCCCAAAAGGACGCCCACATCCCGGCCGCCTTGCGTGTGATATCGCGTGCCGATGAGCCAGCCGGCTTCGGTGATGAGAAAGAGGTTGAGCGCGGTGCGGGCGAGAGGCTCGTCCTTGAGCCAGGGCTGGAGGGTTGCTCCGAGCAGGATCATGCGCGCGTTCACCACCGCGGTGACGGTCATGATCGTGAGGATCGTTGCGGGCGTCCAGACCTGCTGCCAGATCTCAAGCCCCACCATCTGCGAGGCGCCGGCATAGACGAAAGCGGAGAGGCCCAGGGTCTCGCCGAGGGATAACCCCTTCTGGGCCGCTGCCGTGCCGAAGGCCAGGGCAAACATGATGAAGCCCGGAAAGGCCGGGAGGGCGGCGCGGGCGCCGTGGCGCAGGCCTTGAGCAGAAAAATGAGGGCGGAGAGCGGGGGGCATGAGCGTCATGCTCTGTGCCCTCCCGCATCCCCGCCGTCAATTGGAGATTGGCAATCTCGGATCGATGTTCTGGATTAGCTGACGGCGCCGTTCACGAAGGGCGCCACCTCGAGCCAGCCTTCGTAGATCATCTTGAGCGCCACGTAGAGGATGATCGCCAAGCCCAGATAGGCGATCCAGCGGTAGCGCTGGAGCAGGCGGGCGATGTATGAGGCCGCAATGCCCATAAGGGCGATCGAGAGAAGGAGGCCGAAGGCCAGGATGTAGGGATGCTCGCGCGCCGCACCCGCCACCGCGAGCACGTTGTCGAGAGACATGGAGACGTCGGCGATGATGATCTGCCAGGCAGCCTGGGCGAAGGTCTTGCGCGGCACGCCTCCGGCAATGGTGCCATCCTGGTTGAGGTCCCGCCCCTCCAGAGCCTCCTCGGCCGCATGCTGCTCTGCCTCATGGCCCGTGCGCAGCTCGCGCCACATCTTCCAACACACCCACAGAAGCAGGATGCCACCGGCGAGGAGAAGGCCCACGATTGCGAGAAGCTGGGTCGTGACCAGGGCGAAAACGATACGCAGGACCGTGGCGGCGAGAACGCCGAGGAGGATAGCCTTGTTGCGCTGCTCCTTGGGGAGACCGGCTGCGGCCAGGCCGATGACGATGGCGTTGTCGCCGGCGAGCGCCAGATCGATGCCAACCACCATCAGGAAGGCGACGACCTCGGGTCCGAAAAACTGCGAGAGATCAAACATGCAGTGCCTCATATGTCGGTTTGCGGGCAGCGCATGCGAAACGTTCAAAGAGACGCATTTGGCATCGTCCTGCCACAGATTTTTCGCGGAAGGAGCCGAAATGCAGGCAAAACCGTCTGTTTGAACGAACCCAGGCCGCCCTGGTTTTCATCCAGTCCGACATCGCCGCTCTTATAGGGAGCGACCAGAGGGGCCCGGCCTGGCTAGAGGGTCCATCTAGACAACCTGGCTTCAGGGATCAAGTCACCTCTCATGGAAGGCCGCTTCGATCCTAAGGATGATAGGCACTCTCCCTGTGTCCTCTAGTTCCCAAGACGTATTGTTAAGAAGACCGGCTTCAGGGAAACAGAAGCTTGATCCGGGTTGGTGCCTCAGGCCATATCGGGCTGAAAGAACATTGGACGCTCAAGGCGTCTGGCGGGAGGTTGTTCATGTCCACTCTTCACGAAGGCTCGGGGCCGGCGGAGCCCGGCGGGCCGGTCCGCGCTCCCCAGAACGTGGCAGGGGGGGTGGTTTTGATGGCACTGGCGGCCTTGGCGCTTTGGCTCACCCGGGATCTCGACCAGGGCACCCTCAACTCCATGGGGCCGGCGATGCTGCCCCGGTGGCTGGCCATCGCGGTCGGTCTGTCGGGCTTGGCCCTGCTGGCCTTCGCCTTCATCAAGCATGGTGAGGCTTTGGAACGCTGGAATCTGCGCGGGCCGGTCTTCGTGATCGGCGGCATTCTGGCTTTTGCGCTGACCATTCGCCCCTTTTCGATGGGAGGCTTGACAACCCCCGGCCTGGGGATGCTCTTCGCCGGTCCGCTCGCCATCATCATCGGCGGCTATGCCACGCCCGAGGCGCGTTTGCGCGATCTGGTCATCCTCAGCTTGAGCCTGACGCCGTTCTGCATGATCCTGTTCGGCGACCTGCTCAACCTGCCGATTCCGGTCTTTCCGCAGGCGCTCACAGGCCTGTTTCCATCCAATTGGTCGCAGAAGGAAGTGCTGCGGGCGACAGCAGCCATTATGGCTGTAGCAGCCGTGATCGTCTTTCTCGCAACCCGTGGCCGCCGCGGTCCGGTTGACGTGACCGATCACAGCGGGAGGATCTGATGGGTGACTTCTTCTCCAATCTGAGCCTCGGCTTCGGGGTCGCCCTGACCCTGCAGAACCTTGGCTTGGCTTTCCTGGGCTGTTTGGTGGGTACGCTCATTGGCGTGCTGCCGGGCGTCGGACCGATTGCCACTATCGCCATGTTGCTGCCGATCACCTTCGGGCTCGACCCCACCGGTGCGCTCATCATGCTCGCCGGCATCTATTACGGCGCTCAATACGGCGGCTCGACCACCGCGATCCTCGTCAACATTCCCGGCGAGGCGACCTCCGTAGTGACGGCGCTCGACGGTCACCAGATGGCCCGCCAGGGCCGCGCTGGCGTGGCCCTCGGCATCGCGGCCATCGGCTCCTTCTTTGCTGGCACCGTGGCAACCCTGGTCATCGCTGCGCTGGGGGCTCCGCTCACCAAGCTGGCGCTGATCTTCGGGCCGACCGAGTACTTCTCCCTGATGGTCATGGGCCTCGTCTTCGCGGTCGTGCTGGCGCGCGGCTCGATCCTCAAGGCCATCGCCATGATCCTGGTGGGCGTGCTGCTCTCCACCGTCGGCACGGACCTCGAGACGGGTGAGGAGCGCATGACCTTCGGCCTGCCGTTCCTGGCCGACGGCATCGACTTCGCGGTGCTGGCCATGGGCATCTTCGGCATCGCCGAAATCATGCGCAATCTCGACCATACCGAGACCCGCGACGTGGTGCGCCAGGCCATCGGGCGCCTGCTGCCGAACAGGGACGACTTCAAGCAATCCTACAAGCCGGTCCTGCGCGGCACCTTCATCGGGGCGATCCTCGGCATCCTGCCCGGCAACGGCGCGGTGCTGGGGCCGTTCGCCTCCTATACGCTCGAGAAGAAGATCGCCAAGGATCCGCGCCGGTTCGGCCGGGGAGCCATCGAGGGCGTTGCCGGCCCTGAGAGCGCCAACAATGCCGGCGCGCAGACATCCTTCATTCCGCTGCTGACACTCGGAATTCCGCCGAATGCCGTGATGGCCCTCATGGTCGGCGCCATGACCATCCATGGCATCATCCCCGGCCCGCAGGTCATGACCAAGAACCCGACCCTGTTCTGGGGCATGATCGCCTCCATGTGGGTGGGCAACCTGATGCTGCTTGTCATCAACCTGCCGCTGGTGGGCATGTGGGTGCGGCTTCTCAAGGTGCCGTACCGGCTGCTGTTCCCGGCGATCCTGATGTTCTGCTGCATCGGCATCTACTCGATCAACTCGCTGCCCACCGACGTGATGTTCATCGCCTTCTTCGGGCTCGTCGGCTACATGCTGATCAAGTTCGGCTTCGAGCCCGCTCCGATGCTGCTCGGATTCGTGCTCGGCCGGCTGATGGAGGAAAACCTCAGGCGCGCGCTGATCATCTCGCGCGGCTCGCTGGAGACCTTCATCGAGCGTCCGGTGAGCGCCGGCTTGCTTGCGGTGGCCGCTATCCTCCTTGTGATCGCCCTCCTGCCCTCCATCCGGAAGGGAAGGGACGAGGTCTTCACCGAGTAGCTTGCCTTCAATCCCGTCTTGCCCACATGGTAGGTCATAACTTTTCCAAGGGAGGAAAATTGATGAAGAAGGTTGTACTGGCTCTGGCCGCAGTCGCCGGCTTGGCCGCAACGGGCGCCAAGGCCCAAGGCTATCCCACCCGTCCGATCACCATGATCGTTCCGTTCGCGGCCGGTGGCCCGACGGACGTGGTGGCCCGCATCGTGACCGACAACATGAGCCGCACGCTCGGCCAGCAGATCGTGATCGAGAACGTGGCTGGCGCCGGCGGCACCACCGGCATCACCCGTGCCGCCCAGTCCCAGCCCGACGGCTACACCATCATGATGGGCCATATGGGCACGCACGGCGCCGCGCCGGCCCTTTACCCGAACCTGAAATACGATCCGACCAAGGACTTCGCCCCCATTGGTCTCGCTGCCGGCACACCGATCGTGATCGTGGCCAAGAAGGACTTCCCGGCCAACGACCTGAAGGGCTTCCTCGATTATCTGTCGAAGAACGCCGACAAGGTGAACATGGCTCATGCGGGCGTGGGCTCCGTCTCCCACTCCACGGGCATCTTCTTCAATTCCGTGGTCAAGGCGAAGCCCACCATGGTGGCCTATCGCGGCACGGGCCCGGCTCTCAACGACCTGATGGCCAATACGGTCGACTTCATGACCGACCAGATCGTCAACGTGGCGCCGCAGATCCAGGGCGGCAACATCAAAGCCTTCGCCATCGCAACCCCCGAGCGCTCGCCCGTGCTGCCGAACGTTCCGACTACGAAGGAAGCAGGCCTCCAGGGCTACGAGGTCAGCGCCTGGAACGCCGTCTTCGCGCCCAAGGGCACCCCGGCGGATGTGGTCAAGAAGCTCAGCGACGCTCTCATGAAGTCCCTGGACGACGAGAACACCAAGAAGCGCCTGCTTGAACTGGGCGGCGTGATCCCGAGCAACGCGGAGCGGACCCCGGAAGCCCTGCAGAAGCTCGTCGAGAGCGAGGTTGCCCGCTGGACCCCGGTCCTCAAGGCTGCCGGCGCGACGGCGGAATAATTGTTTCCAAGCTTAAGCATGCAATGCGGCGGGCCTTGAGCCCGCCGCAGTCTTTTCCAGAGCATCCAGCCTCAATCAGGTCTTGAAATTGCTCGTCCGGGCGATTACACCCTGCCTCACGTGCAGCCGTAGCTCAGTTGGTTAGAGCACCAGATTGTGGATCTGGGGGTCCCCCGTTCGAGCCGGGGCGGCTGTACCACTTCAAGATCGAAGATTTAGACCTCGCAGGTTCGAGGCAGAGCTTTCCAAAAACTCGTGCATCATGAGCCTTCCAAGGACTTGGCGGGTCACTGTGCCTTGCTCTTACGCGGAGCTCGTCCTGCTCGCGGCTAGACCGGTTCCGGGGTTTCGAATACGACCCAAGTGGTATCGGCGCAGGCTCCTACGCTGACTTTGTCCAACAGGTTGATCTAAATGGCATTGGAATCTGAGGCCTCCGAGGCGCGTCGGTCGCGGGCTGGCGTTCTCTATGCGCTGGCAGCGTTCTTCATGTGGGGCTTGGCGGTGCCGCTGCACTTCAAGCTCCTGTCGTCTCTGCCTCCACTTCAGATCCTTGCTCACCGCATTGTATGGGCGAGTCTGTTTGCCCTTGGGTTGATCTTTGCCTTCCGTCAATGGGGAAAGCTCGTCGAGGCTGTCTTCTCCGGACGGCACCTGCTTCTGCTCGGCGTCTCAGCAGGTCTGATTGCAATCAATTGGCTGATCTACATCTGGGCCGTGAATTCCGGGCATCTGGTCCAGACAAGCCTCGGCTATTTCATCAATCCGCTCTTGAACGTGGTGCTGGGGGTGCTCTTCCTGCGGGAGCGGCTTCGTCCTGCCCAGGTGGCAGCCTGCCTCCTTGCCGCAACGGGTGTTCTTGTCCTTGCCGTCTCCTCCGGCGAGATGCCGTGGGTTGCGCTGGCTCTCGCATGCAGCTTCGGCTTCTATGGTCTCGTGCGAAAGCTTGTCCTGGTGCCCCCGCTCGTCGGCTTCTGCATCGAATCTCTTCTGCTCACCCCTCTGGCGCTGGGCTATCTGGCAGTGACTTTCGCCGATGGAAGCGCTGCAGCCTTCCGAGGAAATCTCGGTCTCGACCTGCTTCTCGTGCTCACAGGATTCAGCACGGCGGCGCCGCTGATCTGGTTTGCCGCCGCGGCACATCGGCTGAAGCTTTCCACGATCGGCCTCCTGCAGTACTTGGCGCCGTCTGGACAATTGGCACTCGGCGTCCTCGTCTATGGGGAAGCCTTCGGGTGGGTTGACGCCATTGCTTTCGGCCTGATCTGGACAGCCTTGGCAATCTATACCGCAAGTGCGTTGAGATCTGCGCCAGGCCAGTGACGGCCGCGGAAGGCTGCTCCCCTGATACCACGCTGTCCAATCACGCCGAAGTAGGATGTGGCACAGGGCGTAAAGAAAAGCGGCCCCGGTTGCCCAGAGCCGCTTTGTGACTGATGGAATGGGCGCCTTTTAGATGACGAGGAAGTCGGCTGCGGTAAGCTTGGCGTGGTTCTCGATCACGGCGAACTTGACCGCCGCGCCTGAGCCCGAGCCGTCCGCATCGTAGGACAGGGCGCCGGTGTTGCTGTCGTAGATGATGCGGTCGTTGGAATCCGAGGCCTTGGTGCCGACCACGAAGCTGCCGGCCGACAGCTTGCCATAGCTGAGCTTGGTGAACGCCGTGTCGTTGAGGCGGATTGTGTCGTCAGCCACGTTGAAGTCGACGATCACGTCCACGTTCTTGCTGCTCGGCGTGGTGTCGAAGGTGAAGGTATCCTTGCCCGCGCCACCGATCAGCACGTCGCTGCCGTTCTTCGCCCAGATCTTGTCGTCGCCACCCTTGCCGTCGATCAGATCGTTGCCGGACGTGCCTGTCAGGCTGTTCGAGCTGCTCGTGCCCGAAATCGTCTTTGTCGTGATCGGCCGCGACGCGGTCGGCGTCGTTGGGGTGCTCGTCTCCGCCACATCGGCGACGGCAAGAGTCACGGTACCGGTGTCGGTGTCGCCATCCACGTCCTTCGCGGTGTAGCTGAAGCTGTCCGTGCCGAAAAAATTGGCCTTCGGGGTGTAGACGAAGGATCCATCGGCGCTGATTTTCACGCTGCCGCCCTGGACGGTCGCGAATCTGCCGGCAACTGCCACCTTGCCGCCATCGGCGGCAGTGTCGTTGACCAGAACGCCCTGTGCCGCGCTGACCGTCAGAACCTTGTTCTCGACTGCCGCGTAGCGATCGTCGGCTGCCGTAACGGCATTGCCGGTCGATTCCGGGATCGGGGTAGGAGACGGGGCCGGCTGCGTCGGCGCCGGGGTCGTCACCGTACCGTTGTGATTGAAGCTCAGAGCGTAGAAGGAGGTCTGGCCGTAGCCCGTGCCGTTGGTCTCATTTGCGCCGAGATAGGCGCCGGCCTTGAAGTAGAAGGTATCCGATTGCCACTGGCTGTTGATCGTGCTGACCGACTTGTAGATCTGTCCATCGGCAAAGATCGTCACTTCAAGCGTGCTGCCCTTGGCATTGATCGTATAGGAGAAACGCTCGTCCAACGACACGTCCGGTTGCTGACCGGACGCATTCACGAAGTAGAACTTCGTCTCTGCGTTGCTGGAACCGGCGTGATCGTTAGCAAAGTAGAGCTTGCCGTTCTCCCAATAGAGGCGAACCAGCTCGTCGTCCTGACCATGGATCTGACCGACGATGATGCGGCCGCCCATGCCGTCGCGGATCGGAGCGGCGTCAACCTCAAGAGTCGCGCTCATGAAGCCGCCGGTGCTGAGATTCCAAGCCGCATTGGCGGTGCCGTTCATCTCGCGCAGCTCAGAGCGGGCATAGGAGGAACCGCTGGTGGTGGCACCATCGACTGGAGCCACAAATGTCATGGCGCCATCGGCAGCGGTGTAGAAGTACTTCGAGTGCTGATAGGTGGAGAGGCTCTTCACCTCCATGGCCGAGCCGCTGAAGCCGCCGCTTGAGTCCACAGGAAGCGTGATCTTCCAATTGGACAAGTCAAAGTTGCCGCCGGGGGCGACCGAAGGATTCAAAGTCATATTTATCTGCCCCAAAATTATGCGAGCCTCTTTTGAAGGCTTCTAAATAATAATTATGCAGTTCTATGTGGAACTTGCTGAGATTTCGCAGAAGAGAAAACGCCAGACAACTTTAGATACGAAAGGGAGCTTATGCTCTTGCTCAAAATACTCCGGATTTCAGAATCAATATTCTGTTGTCCGCTGCGAGTGTTCTGATGGCTGAATAAGGCAACATCGTGGCAAGGAATTTATTTTTGTTCTTTCCTGCCGAGGCGTAACAGTATGGGAATACTAAAAGACAGAAGCATATTTAAAGAATGCAGGTTCTCCAGCTGAAGAGGGCACTTCATGGATCGAACCATAGTTCCACAACCGGCGGATTCTCGCTCCTGACAAGTGGCCAAAGAAAGAGCGCCTTCTTGATGGCGCTCTAGGAGGGTCGCGCGAGCGACCAGGAGGGAGGACCGTGCCAGTCAGGCACCTCCGAAGGCTGCGCCTGAAAGGTAAATGGAAGGTTACGTAAGGGAATTATGGGCGCCCAATCCTTCGAATCGTCTGCCGGTCAGGACACACTTTCGTGCTCCGCGTCGATTGAGCACGGCTGACCTCCGCTGCTTCAGTGGAGAACAAGCAGCCAGCTCACCAGAACCAGAGGGGCGACTATGCCAAGGACGAATGAAACAGCACCGTGAGCCATAATGGCCTCCTGCCGATTTACCTAATGTAAGCCTGGGCTCATCAGGTGGCAGTGCGCTGCAGCACGTCGAGCAATTGCCCTATCGGCGCTCAGTTCTTCTTATCGACAGGTTGGGTCGTTGACTGCGGAGGGGCGCTTGCTTGCGACAGGGCGTCCGCTGCATCGCTTTGCGCTTTGCGCTTTCGTCCGAGCCATTTGTAGAGCATCCACCCCAGCCCCGAACTGACGGCGGCAATCACGACCAAACCGGAACTCGGGTAATCCCGGAAATTGACGCGGCTGGCGGTATCGAGATCTTCCAGTTCCTCGTCAGTCTGCTTGTCGGTCTCAGGCATGGATGCGTCTCGTCAGGAATGCTCCACATATAGGCCGCGCAGGCTGACTGTCCATCAATGGGCCTCGCCGACGCCGATTGGAACAGCTCTCTGATGCCTC
Organism: Microvirga lupini; assembly: GCF_014191055.1. Taxonomy (GTDB): domain Bacteria; phylum Pseudomonadota; class Alphaproteobacteria; order Rhizobiales; family Beijerinckiaceae; genus Microvirga; species Microvirga lupini_A. The sequence continues at coordinate 763,665 of NZ_JACHWB010000002.1, read as the reverse complement.
CAAAAGCGGGCAGGAGCGGCACCGGCCCCATGGCCGGTGCCGCTCCTGCCCGAGTATTCACTTAACCAAAACCCAGAGGAGAAATCGTTCATGCTGAATGTCGGAGAGATGCCCCCGTTCTGGCGCTGCCGTACCATGTCGCCTTTTCTGCAAACCGCACAGTGAGGTCAGCCAGACGGAAGCTGTTGTGGAGGGTCAGCTCAAGATTGTCCTGCATGAGCGAGACCTGAGCCTGGGTGAGGTCCTGCAACGATCGGCATTGGACGAGCTTATTCCATCCATCGAGGTTCGTCTGAAGCCGCTTCTGGCTCATGCGCAGGCACTCCTGCGAGAGATCCTGCATGCTGGTGGCCACATTATGCGCGCTATCTGTTCCCATGCGAACGACATTGTCGACGCCATCCAGGCTGCTCCGGACCGCAGGGCTCATGCCTGCAGGAGCACGGACTTCGACCTGCTTCGCGTCGCTGAGATTGGCCAGTTCGTCCTCAACCTTTTCTGCGACCGCTTGAGCCTCCTCATCGCTAAGCACCTCGAGAACGGCCGGGAGAAGCTGTTTCCGATCATCCCGAATATGCCGCTGGAACGCCTTGCGCAGCTCGGCGACCTTGCCGAGAAACTCGCTGCTGCTCTTCTGCATGCGCTCGAGTTCGCCCAGCAATGAGGCTGTCTCCTCGTTATCGTTGATGGAGGCGCTGAGCAGGTCTTCCATCCCATGCCTTTGAAGGATGGGGAAAAGATGCTGTTCCTGCAGGCCGGCGAGAAGCTCCAGTTCGTCCTTCAGGTCTGCGAAGATGCGCTCACGTGTTTTGGTCGCGCTGTCGGAAGTGGCAAGGATTTTGTCGAAAAGCTCATTGGCCCTATCGGGCGGCGTTTGGCTGAAATGTTTTGCTGGCATCGTCTTTCCTCGTGATTGTGTAAAATGAACAAACTCGAACGCGCTCGGCTCATGCGCCACAGCCGGAATCATCAAGCCCACGCCAAGTTCCCGGACTCAATGGCGCACTATGCAATTCCTTCGCTACTCGATGCGACTTCACCAGCAAACCATGACCTGAATACGACAGGCTTCATGAGGAGGTCGCAATCTTTGGCGAACTGCAACTGGGGGAACCGCAGTTATGGAAGATTGGTGTGCCGATCTGCAATTCCGGCTGCACCCCATGTCCGCCGCACATCAGGACGAGGTCGGGCTGCTGACATGAACGTGCGGAGCATGTGAGTTTTATCTCAGGCGCAGCGCTCCTGAAGCAGTGGCGATAACAGTTCTGATCAGCGCGCGGCGGTCATTCCGGCTGCTTCCGGAACAGGGCTCTTGGTGAGGGTGATCTTGCTGGCGCTCCGATCGCACGAAACGGTGACGAAACCATCTGAGGCCTGGATGCGAGCTGTCACGACATCGTTCGTGTTAACGAGCTTGACAGGTTGTTCATCCATCTCTTGCGCAGCTTCGCTGATGATTGAGAGGCATTCACCGAAAGGCATGGAGGCGATGCGGGTGTCGGCAGACTGGGCCTGAGCGCCACCCATTGCTATCGCACTGAAGGTGCCAGCCAAGATCATCATCAGAAGGGAGCGCATCAGTCTATTCTCCAACGCACGGAAGATCATCACGCCCGAGGTTTGCCCGCTGTGCTCTATCGCACAGGGAAAGAACGTGTCGCAGCACGGGGCCGTTCCTCGCCTCAATGTCGCAGGGAAGTATCCGCCGGTTGTGATAGATCCTACCTTTCGTGCGTTAGCAGAAATTGAATCCTGGCGCTGAAAAGCTAAGTTGCTTCTTCTTCGGCCATATTTCAGCCGCTCGATTCCTTCTGATTGCCAAGAATCTGGCGCCCACGCCGTTCGGCCTGTTCCAAAGCCTCGGCCAGGAGACGCCGGCCCTGTAACAGGGCCTGCTCGTCAGGCGTGGTTAGGCTCAAAGCAGAGAGAATCTTGTCCGCTTCCGTTTCATGGCGAGTGTCTGGCATAGGCATTCCCTTTCCAAGCTCTGCCGGTGGAACTGCCGAACTTCACCTCAGGTTCCTGGCTGAAGTCGAATGCTCTGCTCGCTGTCAGAATCTTAGCCTCAAAAGCGCCTACCTTGGCCTTTAGATCCCCCAATGCACTGACTGGGACCTACCAGCCTCCAGAGTTTGTAAGATACTTACATTCATCAAGCAGAGATCTCATGATTGCCGATGCGCGAGCCTCATTCCGGGGCTGTGACAATTAGTGTTTTGCGTATGGCCCTGCCTGCCGGCTTGTTCGTGGTAGGGCTACCCAATCGGCGTTCATTCTATTGCGCGTTCAGAGATGATTCATCGCAACATTGACAGTCATGACCCCATGACAGGCGAACCAGATCCCTTGAAGGATGCTCTCGATCTTCAGAACCGGGTGAGGTCCTTGAGGGCATTGCTCGAATTGCAGCGCTGGCAGATCGAAGTGCTCAATGACAGGCTCTACCCAGCCGATCCGGGTGGGATCGCGGCGAGGCGGCTGCTTGCCCTTAAGCGCAGTGATGCTGAGAAGCTCCAGGCCCCTCAGGCCGTTAACGACCCCTGATGCACTTGCCCAGCCAAAGACACAATGAAAAGGCCCGGTGACATCGCCGGGCCTTTTTGTTTCGGAGAACGTCGGGCGATCAGTTGAACTTGTAGTTCACGCCTGCGCGCAGCACGCCGAACTCCGCATCGCGGTCGATATTGACGCGACCGCCGCGGTCGTAATTGTCCTTCGTGTCGATATCCACATAGAGGCCTTCAACCTTGGCGGTGAAGTTGTTGGTCACCGCGTATTCGACGCCGGCGCCGATGGTCCAGCCCCAATTGACTTCATCGCCGGAATGATGGCCGAGGACCGGGTCTGTGCCCCGGTTGCCGCCGACATCGCCGTAAGCAAAGCCCGCGGTGCCATAGACCAAGGCGCGGTCGAAGGCTACGCCGGCGCGAGCGCGGATGGTGCCGAAGAAACCGTCGGAATCACCCGGGTAGTAGGTCGTGCCGTAGGAGGCGCCCTTGTTGCCGACGGCGGCATACTGGAGATCCGTCTCCACGCCTGCGACGAACATGCCGAACTGATAATTGTAGCCGACCTGACCGCCGCCCACGAATCCGCCGTGCCGTCGGCCGGGAATGCTGCCGAAGGTCGGATCATAGAAGCGGCTGTCGCCCACGTTCCAGCCATAGCCGGCATTCAGGCCCGCATAGAAGCCTGTCCACGTGAAGACGGGGAGCGCATTGTAGGATGCAGCAGGGGAGTAGCGGGATGGAAGATCGGCCGCCTGGGCGTTCGAAGCCGCGAGGCCGAGAGCCGCTGTGGCAGCGAGCAGTCCAAGAGCAGATTTGCGCATGATCGTATTCCGTACCTATGAGCTAGAAATCGCTAGGCATTAATTGCCTGTCGCCGAGTTCATAGAAGAATATGAGAGATTGTTGCAATATGTTTGGGTGTAACCACTCAAAACATGATTGATGCTTTATGAATGTTTACTGTTCATCAACCATGATACGGGGGTACGGGTTGAGGTCGACCGGCGATTATGGGCAAATCGCAACGTGACGTTAGGCCTTCCAGCCTCAAGTTCAGAGACAACAACTTGGCCTCATCCTTGTGCGGATGAGGCCTTTTTCTCCAGGACAGAGGTTGTCGGTTCGACAGGTGGAGAACCCTTCAGGGCGCGTTCGACGCGAGGACCTGAGCACGTCGGGCAATCGCATCGACATCGGCGCTCATGGCAAGCCTGTCGTGGTCAAGGTCAATCACCGGAAACCAGTCGGCCTCGAGCGCGTCATCGCCTGCAACAGGCTCTCCCGAAATCCAGCGGCAGCGGACGGCGATCAGGATGTAATGCTGCTGAACTGCTCCGGAAGGATCAGGGACCAGGATGTCGAGCGTGGTGATGATGTCCTGAGCTTCCGCATGGACGCCCGTTTCCTCCAGGAGTTCCCGGATGGCTGCGGCCAGGACCGTCTCGCCGAACTCGATTTTCCCGCCGGGGAACCCCCATAGGCCGGCATCGGGCGGATTGGCCCGCCGGACCAGCAGAGCCCGATCCTCATGGATGACGACGGCAATGACGGCTGGAACGGGTGATGGAGACATGAAAAAGGCTCGGCCGATGTGGCCGAGCCTTAGCGCATGATTCGGCAACCGGATAGCGTGATTAGCGCCCCGGCCGCTGGATAGCCGAGTGCAGGGGCTCCAGGCTCTTGGTGAACCAGAGCGCCGTCGACTCCGCAATGTCCTTCCACTGGGCGGAAGCCACCTCGTAGGCCTGACGCGTCGCTTGGCTGTGCGCCTTGAGGGCCTCGGGGAGGGGGGCAGGGCTGATCGCCGACCGCCAGAGGTCGAGAGCTGCGCTGCTCTGGACGTTCAGGGCATCGATGATCTTGCCATTGACCTCCAGGGCGCCCTTGGCCGACGCAGTCACGGCCTCGCCGACGGCTTGGCGGAAGACGTCGCTCTGCTTCTTCGCCGAGGAGAAGAGAGCCTCCGTTGCAACGGGCTCTACCTCAAGTGCCTTAGGCTGCGTCGCGGGCTTTGCAGCCGTGACCGCCTCCAGGGCCATGGTGGCTGGAGCAGCCGCCAGCTCGATGAGATCGGCTTTCAGCTCAGGGCTGGCGGCCTTCGTTGCACTCTTGGCTCGTGGCTTCTTCGCTTCCGCCATCGTAAGGTCCTCGCGGGGCTGTTGGAGAGTGTCTTACTTCTTGGAGCTCGGCTGCTTCATGGCCGACTGCGCCATGGAGCCGAATTCCTTCATCTGGGCCTGCATCGCCTCGAACTGGCTGCGCACGAACTCAGCCTGGATCTGCATCGCCTCCTGCATGTCCTTGGCGCGAACCATCCTCTGGGCGAGGTCGAAGGCCGCGTTCAGGTTCTGCTCTGTATAGGTAAAGGTCTTGCGGGCGGCATCGCGGGCGCTGGTCTGAACCGTGGCGGCCGAACCTTCGAATGTGTCGGCCGTCTTCTGTGCCGCGCTCATGAAGCCGTCGATGGCCTTGCGGGCCTGCTCGACGCTCTTCTCTGCGAAGTCGCGCATCTCCGGGGGAATTTCGTAACCTTGGGGCTGGTTCGTGGCCATAACATGCTCCTTGTTTAAGGCATTTGTGCAGTGCAATATCACATTGTGCGCTGCAAAATCAACTCCTTTGTGCCTCGCGCTATTAAGGTTACCTCAAAGTAAACGGATTCAAGGGTTCTGCCTTGCATGCTTGACCGCAGATATTAGTCTAGAAGCCTAATCAGAAGAGTTTCTGCAGCAGTCGTGGCAAGGACCGTTGATGACGGGTGGCCCCAATCCCTTTGAAGCATTGATCGCGCGGCTTGCCGCCGAGCCGGACCTGGGTCTGCTCGCTGCGCCGGGCGCGGTCGTGTTCGTCTGGGATCGCACAGGGGAGAGGCTGCTCTGGGCGTCGCCTGGCGCCGAAGGATTGAGGAGCGCTGCCGCTGGCGGCTTCGAGCGGGTGACTCGCGATGCTCGCACCCGTGAACGCATCAAGGCCCTCGCCAGCGGCCTTGCCCGTCACGAGGGCGTTCGGGTAGAGCGCCTGAGGCTCGATCCCGCTCGTCCTTGGCTTCCGGTTGCCTGCGCCTGCCGTTTGGCGGCATTGGACACCGGGGAGGCCGTGCTGGTGACGGCGTTGACCGGATCAGCGAACAGGGCCGGGCGCCCTCGCGCTCTTCAAGCCGCGGACGAGAATACACCGGCTCAGAAACAGGTCTCTGACGTTTCTGACAATTCCGCTCCTCGAGCAGACCGGCCCCGCGGCACAATCCGCTTTGTCTGGCACGCGGACGCGCAGACCCACTTCACGGACGTCTCGCCGGAGCTTGCCCAGGCTGTCGGACCTGTTGCGGCCGATATTGTCGGGAAAACCTGGGACGAGGTGGGCCGCTCGGTTGTCGAAGATTCCGATGGTGCCGTTGCAGACCTGTTTGCCCGCCGGGATACCTGGAGCGGACAGACTGTCTTCTGGAATATCGACAACACATCTCTACAGGTGCCTGTCGATTGGGCCGGCATGCCTGTCTTCAACGCGGACCGGGAACTGACCGGCTTCCGGGGCTTCGGCCTGCTGCGCATGGACGCTGCGCGCGAGCGGAAAGCCATTGGGGGACCAATCGAGGGGGCGGGGAGCAGCCAGGACGATCTGATCGCCCAAAGCCTTGTTCCTGATGACACCTTCCCGTTCCGTCCACCGGAGGAAATGCCCTCGCGAGAGCCAGAGGCCGAGAGTGAGGCGCCCGATGAGGACAACTGGTTCACCAATCTTCGGGAGCAGGTCGCGGAAGCTCTTTCCAGCACCGCCCCCCCGGAACCTGCGCCGCAACGCAAGCTCGTTGACAGGCAGCCTCCAGGATCGACTCTTTCCGACGCCGAGCGAAACGCCTTTCGGGAAATTGCTCGCGCGCTCGGCGCCCGCCTGGAGGATGGGTCAACTCAGGACGAGGCATCGGATCAGCTTGGTGGTCGCAAGGAAGCCCCGCCGGCTGCTGAGAGAGATGTTCCCCCTGTGCCGGCAGCCCCTCCGGCCAGCGGCGACCCCATCCTCGACCGGCTACCGATCGGCATCCTGGTCCATCGCGGAGAGCGCATTCTCTTCGCCAACCGTTTTCTGCTCGACCTCACCGGCTATGGGAGCATCGAGCAGATCCGGGCTGATGGCGGCCTCGTGCATCTGTTTCGCGGCTCACCCGCGCTCGGAGGTTCGGGCGAGGAAGACTCGGCTCTCGCGCTGACCACCCGCAGCGGTGAGAACATCGCCGTCGCCTTGCGTGCCTCGTCGGCCGAATGGGACGGTAGAGAGGCGGACCTTCTGGTGATCCGCAAGGCTTCCAAGATCGATCTTCCTGCGCCTTCGTCCCAGGACAGCCGGATCCACGAGCTGGAGGCGATCCTCGATACGGCGACCGACGGCGTGATCGTGCTCAACGAGACCGGGCGCATTCTCTCCCTCAATCGATCCGCCGAGGCGCTCTTCGGCTATGATGAGCGGGCGGTTGCGGGCGATGCCATCACGGTGCTGCTGGCGCCGGAGAGCCACATCGTCGCCCTCGATTATCTGGAGCGCCTGCGCTCGCCGGGCGTCGGCAGTCTGCTCAACGATGGGCGCGAAGTGCTCGGCCGGGAGCGCCAGGGTGGATCCATTCCGCTCTTCATGACCATGGGACGCCTGGGCGATGGCCCGGAGCGCCGCTTCTGCGCGGTTCTGCGCGACATCACCGCTTTCAAGAAGACCGAAGGCGAGCTGATCGGCGCCAAGCATGCGGCCGAGGAGGCCAGCGCTCAGAAATCCGATCTTCTGGCCAAGATCAGCCATGAGATCCGCACACCCTTGAATGCCATCCTCGGCTTTGCGGAGGTCATGCTCGAGGAGCGTTTCGGCCCGGTCGGCAACGATCGTTACAAGGAATATCTCAAGGACGTTCACGCCTCCGGCTCCCATGTGATCAGCCTCGTGAACGACCTCCTGGATCTCGCCAAGATCGAGGCGGGGCGCCTGGAGCTCTCGTTCACAGGAGTCGGTCTGAACGACCTTGTTTCCAGCTGCGTTTCCCTGCTCCAGCCGCAGGCCGCCCGCGACCGCATCGTCATGCGCATGAGCTTTGCCCCAAAGCTGCCGCCGGTGGTGGCCGACGAGCGCTCCATGCGCCAGATCGTGCTCAACCTCGTGTCCAACGCCATCAAGTTTACCGATGCGGGCGGACAGGTGATCGTATCCACAGCCATGACGGATCGGGGCGAGGTGGCGTTTAGGGTGCGCGACACCGGCATCGGCATGACGTCGGAGGAAGTCGAGGCCGCTCTCGAGCCCTTCCGCCAGCTCGCGACCTCGCGCAAGCGCGGCGGCACAGGGCTCGGGCTTCCGCTCACCAAAGCGCTCGTCGAGGCAAACCGGGGGGCAATGCAGATTTCCAGCCAGCCGAGCGAGGGCACCCTGGTCGAGGTGATCTTCCCGCCGACGCGGGTTTGGGCACAATAGTGCCCGGTTTCGTTCTGCGAAACGCCATGCGTACAGATATGGAGGCGGTCGCCCGGTTGCACCGCCACGTGCGCAGAACCTGTCTGCCTTATCTGCCGGAGCTCCACACGCCGGAGGAGGATCTGGCTTTCTTCGAGCGGCATGTTTTTCCACCCTCCACGATCTGGCTTGCCGAGGACGAGGGTCGGTTGATCGGGTTTGCCGCCGTGAAGCAGGATTGGCTCGATCATCTCTACGTCGACCCGGTGTGGCATGGCCGCGGGGTTGGGCGCGCCCTTTTGATGGCCGCCCAGAAGGATGCGGAGGAGCTGAGCCTCTGGACCTTCCAGGCAAATGTGCAGGCGCGCCGTTTCTATGAACGCCACGGTTTCAGACTTGTCGAGCTGACCGATGGCTCCGGGAACGAGGAGTGCACCCCGGATGCGCACTATCGGTGGACGCGCCTTCCGGCCGGGGAGGGCGAAGATCATCGCGTTCATGAGACTGACACTCGCTCGTGATCGTGTGCGTGGGATCAAAGCAGCCGGGGTGACTTGCGCTTGTAGCCGGCCGCAATAGGTTGTGTTGGGCTCACCCTCCCCGGAATGTCCACGAGACGAAGGATTCTCATGTCTACCTATCGCCTCGACAAGCTCCTTGCTCCGCGCTCGATTGCGGTCGTCGGCGCGAGCCCGCGTCCCGGCTCCCTCGGCCTGACCTTCCTGCGCAATCTCATTGCCGGTGGTTTCGAGGGCGATATCGTGTCTGTCAATCCCCACCATGTGGAGATCGAGGGGAGGGCGTGCTTCCCGTCCTTGGCAGAGCTTCCGGAGGTTCCCGATCTCATCGTCGTCGCGGTGCCGCCGGAGAGGGTGCCCAGCGTCATCGAGGAGGCCGGGCGTGCAGGCGTGAGCGTTGCCATCGTGGCAACCGCCGGCATGGGTTATGGCGAGGGCTCCTTGAGCGAACAGGTCAGGCTCGCGGCGCGCGCCCACGGGCTGCGCGTGGTCGGGCCCAACTGCATCGGCGTGCTCGCCCCCCGGGCCAAGATGAATGCGAGCTTTGCGGCTCACAGCGCCAAGCCGGGCGATCTGGCGCTCGTTTCCCAATCGGGTGCCATCGCGGCAGGTCTTGTCGAATGGGCCGCGCAGCGGAATGTCGGCTTCTCGGCCATTGTCTCGCTTGGCGACAAGGTCGATGTCGATTTCAGCGACTGCCTCGACTTCTTCTCCGCCGACAGCGGCACGCGGGCGATCCTGCTTTACATCGAATCCATCGACAACGCGAAGAAGTTCATGTCTGCGGCCCGCGCTGCTGCCCGCGTGAAGCCCGTGGTGGTGATCAAGGCCGGTCGGCATGCGCAAGGCGCGAAGGCCGCCGCCACGCATACGGGGGCGCTGGCAGGCTCCGACGCAGTCTATGATGCGGCCTTCCGCCGGGCCGGCTTGTTGCGCGTGCTCGACCTCGACCAGCTCTTCGCCGCGGCGGAGACCCTGGGGCGGCAGAAGCCGTTCCCTGGCAGCCGATTGGCAGTTCTTACCAATGGCGGTGGTATCGGAGTTCTCGCCGTCGACCGGCTGGTAGATCTCGGCGGAACGTTGGCCACCATCTCGGAGACGACCCGCAATTCGCTCGACGCCATCCTGCCGCCGACCTGGTCGAAGGCGAACCCCATCGACATTATCGGCGATGCGAACCCTGAGCGTTATGCTGGTGCCTTGGAGGCACTGCTTGCCGATCCGGAGAACGATGCCGTTCTCATCCTCAATGTGCCCACGGCCGTGGCCGGAGCTTCCGAGGTGGCCTCCACCATCGTGAGTGTCGTGAAGAAGGACCGGGCGAGGGGCTATCGCCAGAAGCCCGTCTTCGCCGCCTGGATCGGTGAGGATCCGGAATCGGCCCGGGTGTTCGAGGAGGCGCGGATTCCGCACTTCGCCACGGAGGCCGATGCCGTGCGCGGGTTCATGCAGCTCGTGCGCTACCGTGAGGCCCAGAACCAGCTGATGGAAACCCCGGACGACCTTCCGGATGATTTCCAACCGGATACGGAAGCCGCTCGCGTCATCATCGATCACGTGGTTTCGCAGAACCGCCGCTGGCTCGATCCCCTCGAGGTCAATGCGCTGCTGAGGGCCTATGACATTCCCACCGCGCCGGTCCTGCTCGCGACGACGCCGGACGAGGCCGCGGAAGCCGCGCGGCCGATCCTTGCCGAGGGCGGAACGGTGGCGGTCAAAGTTCTCTCGCCGGACATCGTGCACAAATCCGATATCGGAGGGGTGAAGCTCGATCTCACCACCGAGGAGGCGGTGAGCAGGGCTGCCGCCGACATCTTCGAGCGGGCGGCGCGCCTGAAGCCGGGGGCGCATGTCACCGGCGTCACGGTGCAGCCGATGGTGCGCCGGACCAAGGCTCGCGAGCTGATCATGGGTATCGCCGACGATCCGTCCTTCGGCCCTGTGGTGCTCTTCGGGCGCGGCGGCACGGCCGTGGAGGTGATCAATGACAAGGCACTCGCCCTGCCGCCCCTCGACCTGAAGCTCGCCCACGATCTCATCGCACGGACCCGCGTGTCGCGCCGCCTCAAGGCCTATCGCGACGTTCCGGCGGCCGACGAGGGGGCGATTGCCCTGACGCTCGTGAAGCTTGCCCAGATGGCGGCCGACCTGCCCGAAATCCGCGAGCTCGACATCAACCCGCTGCTCGCCGACCAGACGGGCGTGATCGCGGTCGATGCCCGCGTGGCGGTGGCGCCCGAGACCCGCAAGGGCAGCGGACATCCGCGCTTTGCGGTGCGGCCCTACCCGAAGGAATGGGAGCGCAATATTGGGCTGCGCAACGGCAGGAACGCGTTCGTGCGGCCCGTGCGAGCGGAGGACGAGGACGAGTTCAGGCGCTTCTTCGAGAAGATCACCCCGGAGGACCTTCGCCTGCGCTTCTTCGCGCCGGTGCGGGACTTCAGCCATACCTTCCTGGCGCGCCTGACCCAGCTCGACTACGCCCGCGCCATCGCCTTCGTGGCCTTCGACGGGGAGACGGGCGAGATGATGGGGGCGGTCCGCCTCCACGCGGATGCGAACCACGAGACTGGGGAATACGGCATCCTGCTCCGTTCCGATCTCAAGGGCCTCGGCCTCGGCTGGGAGCTGATGCGCCTCATGATCGAATGGGCGAAGGTTGAAGGCCTGCGCGAGGTCGAGGGCCAGGTGCTGCGCGAGAACTCCACCATGCTCGACATGTGCCGCAGCCTCGGTTTTTCGATCCGGATCGATCCGGACGATCCGGAACTGCGCCTCGTGACCCTGCCGATCGCCTCGATCGAGGAGCCCGGCAAGCTGGCCAAGTCGACCTAAAATGAAAAAGCCCGCCGTGTGGCGGGCCTCAAATTTCTACAGGAGCCTCATCCTGAGGAGGATTGCGTGAGCAATCCGTCTCGAAGGGTGGGGCGCCTCCAGTGCTCTCTGAAACCTCCTTCGAGACGCCTGCCGCGCAGGCTCCTCAGGATGAGGTTGGTTCCATAGAGCGCAAAGGCTCAGTGCCCATCGTCGAGTCCGCCGATATGCTTCTGGGCATAGAGTTCGACGCCGATCTGCTCGACGAGGTTGATCTGGGTCTCGAGGAAGTCGATATGGCCTTCCTCGTCGGCCATCAGCTCCTCGAACAGGTTTTTGGACACCCGGTCGCCGATGCTGTCGCAATAGGCGGCTGCTTCGCCGTAGAGGTTGCGGGCTTCGTATTCCGCCGCCAGGTCGGATTCGAGGATTTCCTGGATGTTCTGGCCGATCCGCAAAGGATCGAGAACCTGCAGGTTGGCAAAGCCCTCAAGGAAGATGATGCGCTCGATGAAACGATCCGCGTGGTGCATCTCCTCGATGGATTCCTTGCGCCAGGTCTTTGCAAGCTCCTTGTAGCCCCAATCGTCCAGGAGCCGGTAGTGCAGCCAGTACTGGTTGACCGCCGTCAGCTCGCTGCGCAGGCCGCGATTGAGATACTCGATTACCTTGGGATCGCCCTTCATCCTACCCTCTCGTCCAAACGGCGCCGATGCGCCGGACCATTCCTTAGCGCATCGTGTGGAAAAGTGGAGACGGTTTTCCGCTAGAACGATGCGCAAGTTTAAAACATGAGCATCGGATCGATCCCAAAAGTACAAATCCACCTTTGGGTCCGATGCTCTGGAGGATTTGTGAACTAGGGTAAAAGCCCCTTTGTTCAAAGGGTGGGCTCGGCCGCCGCCTTTTCCAGGGTCGTCGGGCAACAGCCGCGGTTACAGGCCGCGATCGGCTCCACGCCCGCTGCGGTCAGGGCCTGGTCCATGATGGCGCGGATCGTCCGGGCGCAGCGCCCGCAATTGGGGCTGCAGCCGAGACAGCGATAGACCTGCGCCGGAGTGCGGGGGCATTCCGGACCCGGCTTGAGGCAGGCTTTGACATCGCCGTCGGAGAGGATGTTGCAGGAGCAGACGATCATTTGTTGTTCTAGTTTAGAATTACTAAAAAGTACCTTTGATTTCAAAGACTTATACGAAAAAGAAGCCGGGCGCCAGCGCCAACTCCTGTGCCCAGATGTCACGGTAGGGAAAGAGGGTTCAGCCCAGGCGCCTGAACAAGCCCGGGTAGTCGAGCACGAAGCCGTCTTGGTCCACGGGCAGATCGGCGGTGAATCCGTCCTCCAGGTTCTCGAAGCGGTAGAGCGAGCCTGCATCGAGCGCCGTATAGCGCTGGTTCGAGGGAAAGACAGTCAGATCGGGCAATGTGATGTAGCAGAGGCGGATCTCCGTACTCTCGCCGGATTCGAGATCAAGCCGCCGGATGGGCAGGGTGTTCGTGATCGGAGACGCCTGGATATCGACGTCGATGCAGCCTTGGAGGTCCGGTCGAACCTTGCCGTTCTCCTGCCAATGCCCTTGGCTGTCGCTGGCGAGATGCAGCACATGCCCGGCAGTCGTCCTGAGGACGGCCTCCCTGGTGCGCCACAGGGCATCGAGCCTGAGGCGATAGGAGAGGCCGAACTGGGCCTCACTCTCTCGGGCGATCACCACGCCGGAAATATCGAGCCCGCCATCGGCCGGCCGTATATCCACATGCTCCAACCCCGCCTCACAGCCGTCCCAGGCCGACCAGCGGATGGTGCGGAAGATGAGTGTCGGGATGGACATGCCGGGGCTCCAAGCTGTGCAGGACCATTATGTGCCAGCTTGAAGCCTTGTCGACTCAGGGCCTTGTCTACTCCCTCACCTCCACATGCAGCCGCCGGGGACCGTGGGCGCCCAGCAGCAAGGGCTGCTAATGCTGTCCGGCTCCTTGCCGGCTTGCCCATGACGAGCTTTGCAGCTGAAGGGCTGGGACGCTATCATGCGTCGGCGTCGCTGGAGGGACGCCTTCGGCGCGACAAGCATCCTATCCTTGTTGGATGGCGGAACCCGCGGGAGGACGTGTCGATGACCTCCGATATTGATTGCCTCGACGCCGCCGTCGTTGGTGGCGGATGGGCCGGACTCGGCGTGAGCTATTACCTGGCGCAAGCTGGACTGCGTCATTGCGTGCTGGAGCGCAGCCGGATCGGCGAGACCTGGCGCACGCAACGCTGGGATAGCTTTCGCCTGAACACCCCCAATTGGGCCTCGATGATGCCCGGTGACCGATACGACGGCCCCGATCCGGACGGCTTCATGACGCGCGACGCATTCGTTGCGCTCCTCGAGGACTTTGCCGCGCGAAACCACCTGCCGGTGGAAACGCGGACCCCTGTAGCGGCTCTCGCCTTCGATGGCGAGCAGGACAGGTTTCGTCTCGAAACCAGCCGAGGCGCGCGATGGGCGCGCAATGTGGTGATTGCGAGCGGCAGCTTGAACCGTCCGCGTCGCCCGAAGCTGGCCGCCGGCCTGTCCACCAGCCTCCTGCAGCTCGACGCGTCGGAGTATCGAAACCCCGCATCGCTTCCGGCAGGCGCCGTCTTGGTCGTCGGCAGCGCACAATGCGGCGGCCAGATCGCCGAGGACCTGGTGCAGGCCGGTCGCAGGGTCTTCCTCGCCACGGGTCGGGTCGGGCGTGGGGCGCGTCGCTACCGGGGCCATGACATCGTGTTCTGGTTTACGCGCGGCGGCCTCTTCGATGTCCCACGAAAGGACTTCGTCGATGCTTCGGGCTACATCATGGGACGGCCGCTGCTCGGCGCCGGCCGCACCCTCAGCCTGCAATCGCTCAGTGCACAAGGGGTGGTTCTTCTCGGTCGCCTGGTTGGGGTCGAGGATGGATGCCTGACCTTCGCGGGCGACCTTGAGGCGAATGTCCGCTTCGGGGACGAGGTGTCGACAAGGGTGAAACGTTCCATCGACGACTATATCGCAGCTAAGGGCATCGATGCACCCCCGGCGGACGACGATCCCGCCGAGACGATCACCCCACGCCTGCCCGATCCGCCCATCCTCTCGCTCGATCCGTCTGAGGATGGCATTGCGGCGCTGATCTGGTGCACCGGGTTCGAGGGGGACTTCGGATGGGTCCGGGTGCCGGGTGTGCTCAATGCCCTCGGCGAGCCGGTGCACGAGGAGGGCGTCACGGCACAGCCCGGTCTCTATTTTGCAGGTCTGGATTTCGGCTCCACCCGGAATTCCGGTACCCTCCTGTCGCTCGCCAAAGAGAGCCAACAATTGGTCAGCCATCTCCTGGCGCGCCATGCGCCGGCTCATTGAGGCGACTGTAACTCTTTGTGAGCCCTGGACACAGCGATAGCCCCCTCTCCCACCCGGGAGAGGGGGCTATCGCTCATTGTTCAAGCTTGCTTTCAATCCCGCACCACCACCACATGCAGCCGCCGGGGACCGTGGGCGCCGAGCAGCAGGGTCTGCTCGATATCGCCGGAGCGGGACGGGCCGGTGATCCAGTTCACCGTGCGCGGCATGCTGCCCTTGCCATAGGCGAAGCGCACCCGGTTCCAGACGGATTCATAGTCGCCAGCGATGTCCTTGGCCGAAACCACGATGATGTGGTTGTCGGGCAGGAAGTTGAGGGTGGAGGGGTTGTCCGCGCTCGAGACCATGGCGAGCGTGCCGGATTCGGCGATGCCCCCGAAGGCGTGGCTCACCGCGTTGAGATCGCGGCCCTCGCTCGGCCCGTGGGCGATCTCGAGCGCCGTGTCCGACCAGGGCATGGCGTTCAGGCGCGGATCGTCGCCCATGCGCAGGGTTGCCGGCAGATTGTGGTTGCGCAGGAAGAGCGCGATGGATTGCGGCACCTCCGCGGCGGAGGAAACCTCCGTCACTGTGGCCAGCGAGGTCTCGACCATAGTCTTGAAGAGCGCAATCCGCTCCTCGCCCGAAACCTGCCCGCGCTTGGGGATCACACCCTTGGGCGAGCGCTCCAGGCGGTCCGCCACGATCTGGTGACGGATCTTCTCAGTGCCGTTGACGCCGAGCGAGCGGCGGATATTGGCGAAGATGTCGTCACGGGCGCTCATGCCGCCCTCCCGCTGCGTTCGCGCTTCCAGCGCTGCTGGAACGTCTCGCCCTGCGGGGCCGGGAAGTCGCGGTATTTCGTCCAGCCTTTCGCCATCGGCAGCCAGGTGAAGCGGCCGCGCTGGCGGCCAGCGAAGCTCAAGGCACCCATCGCCGCGCGGGTCGCGAACCGGTAGAGGCCCGGACGCTTGGCGAAGAAGCCCCAGAGCTGGAGGCCGGAGCGCACTGTGGCGGGCGTCAGGTGCCGCTCGAATTCCCGCTCGCGCCAATGGCGCATGAGCTTGGGCAGCGGAATGCGCACCGGGCACACGCTCTCGCAGCGGCCGCAGAACGTGGAAGCATTGGGCAGGTGGCCTGCCTTGTCGACGCCGATCAGCGATGGCGTGAGCACCGCGCCCATGGGGCCGGGATAGACCCAGCCGTAAGCGTGCCCGCCGACCGCGTGATAGACCGGGCAATGGTTCATGCAGGCGCCGCAGCGGATGCAGCGCAGCATCTCCTCGAAGGCCGTGCCGAGCATGGAGGAGCGCCCGTTGTCGATGAGAACCACGTGGTAGTTCTCCGGCCCGTCCGCATCCGTGCTGCGGCGGGGGCCGGTGGAGAAGGTGGTGTAGACCGACATCTCCTGGCCGGTCGCCGAGCGGGCGAGCACGCGCAGGAGCTGGCTCACGTCTTCGAGCGTCGGCACGAGCTTCTCGATGGACGCCAGAACGATATGGGTCTTCGGCAGGATCTGGGTGAGATCGCCGTTGCCCTCATTGGTGACGATGATCGACGTGCCGGTCTCGGCCACGAGGAAGTTGGCGCCGGTGACCCCGACATCCGCCGCGAGAAAGCGCTCGCGCAGCACGGCGCGGGCTTCGGTGAGCAGCTGCACAG
The DNA here is from genome assembly GCF_014191055.1 of Microvirga lupini. GTDB lineage: Bacteria > Pseudomonadota > Alphaproteobacteria > Rhizobiales > Beijerinckiaceae > Microvirga > Microvirga lupini_A. The sequence continues at coordinate 747,384 of NZ_JACHWB010000002.1, read as the reverse complement.
GCTCGGAGAGATCGCGCTTGGCGTCGAGATGGGTGTGAACGCGCCGGAAATCCTCCTCCACTTGAGTGGCGTTGAGGTGGACGGCGGGTGCGATGATGTGGCTCGGCAGCTCGTTGCGCAGCTGGATGATGTATTCGCCGAGATCGGTCTCGACAGGCGTGATGCCGTTCGCTTCCAGGTGGTGGTTGATCCCGATCTCCTCCGAGATCATGGACTTGCCCTTCGTGACCGTTTTGGCGTTGGTCTCGCGGCAAATTCCCAGGATGATCTCGCGCGCCTCCGCCGCGTCGCGGGCGAAATGCACATGCCCGCCGGACGCCTTCACCTTCTCCTCGTAAGACTCGAGGTAGAGGTCGAGGTGCTCAAGCGTGTGGTTCTTGATGTCGCGAGCCGCATCCCGCAGCGCCTCGAATTCCGGCAGCTTGTCGGCGGCCATCTGGCGCTTGTCGATGAAGCCCTGCTTCACGTTGCCGAGCGCCTTCTGCAGCTGATGGTCGTTCAGCGCCCGCGCGGCATTCTGCTTGAACTGAGGGGAGGTGGAATGAACGGTCATGAATGATGTCTACTTGATCGCTTTGGCTTTTGCAGCACCGATCGGCGGCTCGTCGGTCATGCCGGCCAGAACCTCGGCCACGTGGCGCACTTGGATCGACCTGCCGTCACGGCTGAGCTTGCCGGCCATGTTCATGAGGCAGCCGAGATCGCCCGCGAGCACGGTCGGGGCCTGAGTCTCCTCGATGTTCTTGGCCTTGGCTTCCACGATAGCGCCGGAGATGTCGCTGTACTTCACCGCGAAGGTGCCGCCGAAGCCGCAGCAGACATCGCTGTCCTTCATCTCGACCAGGGTAAGGCCTTCGACGCTGGCAAGCAGCTTGCGCGGCTGGCGCTTCACGCCGAGCTCCCGGAGCCCTGAGCAGGAATCGTGGTAGGTGACAGCACCGTCAAAGGCAGCGCCGACCTTCGTGACGCCTAGAACGTCGACCAGGAAGCTGATGAGCTCATAGGTCTTGCCTGCCAGGGCATCGGCCTTGGCGCGCCAGTTCGGGTCCTCCTCGAAGAGTTCCGGGTAATGTGCCTTGATCATGCCGGCGCAGGAGCCCGAGGGGGCGACCACGTAATCGTATCCCTGGAACGCCTCGATCAGCCGCATGGCGAGATCGCGCGTGGTGCCCCGGTCTCCCGAGTTGTAGGCGGGCTGGCCGCAGCAGGTCTGGACGGGCGCATCGACGACGCAGCCGGCATCCTCCAGGAGCTTCACGGCCGCGAAGCCCACGGACGGGCGCATCAGGTCGACCAGGCAGGTGACGAAGAGGCCCACCCGGGGGTGAGCCGGGCGGGCTGACGACGGCGTGGCGCTCATTGGGTGGCCTTCTGGCCCTGAGCGTTAAACTGCTTCAGATAGGCCACGAGGTCGTTGATGCGCTGCTCATCCTTGAGGCCGGCATAGACCATCTTGGTGCCGGGGATCTTGGCCCGCGGGTTCTGGATGTACTCCCGGAACGTGGGCTCATCCCAGGTAATGCCGGAATTCTTGTTGGCAGGGGAGTAGTTGTAGCCCTCGACCGATCCCGAGTGGCGGCCGAAGAGCCCGTTCAGCACGGGGCCCACCGCGTTCTTGGCGTTCTCGCCTACCTGATGGCAGGCGCGGCATTGGGCAAAGACCTTCTCGCCGGCGGCGGCATCCTGAGCCTGTGCGGAGCCGAGCCCGGCGAGAAGCAGGGCAGCGGAAAGAACGAAGGAACGCATCAATAACTCCTTTGCTGGACACCTGTCCCATCCTAGAGCATCAGACCCAAAAGTGGACCCCACTTTTGGGACCCATCCGATGCCAAATTCTTTAAAGAGTGCATCGTTTAGGCAGAAAACCGGATCCACTTTTCCGCACGATGCGCTAGAGAGATTCTACATTATTGGAAAAGGCTCACAGGGAAAGCCGCCTTATTGTTAAGGTAGCCATTCCTCGAGCGCAGGCGATGATCCTCAAAGGAGGGTTCCATGACCATTGCATTTCCCAAGCCGGACCAGGCAGTTCTGGCGCGTCGGCGGGAGATCATCGAGGGGCTGGGGCGCCTTGTCGCGTCGGAGGCCCTGATCGTCTCCGAGGATGAGCGCCGGGCCTTCGAGACCGATGGCCTGACCGCCTATCGGCAGATGCCGCTCGCGGTTGTGCTGCCCTCCACCACGGAAGAGGTCTCGGCCGTCATGCGCTTCTGCCACGAGAATGGCGTGAAGGTAGTGCCGCGCGGGGCAGGCACGTCCCTCTGCGGCGGGGCGATCCCGCAGGAAGACGCCATCGTGCTTGGCGTCGCCAAGATGAACCGGGTGATCGACGTCAGTTTCGAGGGACGCACCGCGCGGGTCCAGGCCGGCATCACCAATCTCGGCATCAGTCAGGCCGTGGCCAATGAGGGCTTTTTCTACGCCCCCGACCCGTCGAGCCAGCTCGCCTGCACCATTGCCGGCAATATCGCGATGAATTCCGGCGGCGCCCATTGCCTGAAATACGGCGTGACCACCAACAACCTCTTGGGCGTCACCCTGGTGATGCTCGACGGCACGGTGGTGGAGATCGGCGGCGAGCATCTGGATGCGGCCGGCTACGACATCCTCGGCCTCGTCTGCGGCTCGGAGGGGCAGCTCGGCGTCGTTACGGAAGCCGTGGTGCGCATCCTGCGCGCAGCGGAAGGCGCACGGCCTGCGCTCTTCGGCTTCGAGCGGGTGGAGGATGCGGGCGCCTGCGTGGCGGCGATCATCGGGGCCGGCATCATTCCGGTGGCGCTCGAATACATGGACAAGCCTGCGATCCAGATCTGCGAAGCCTTCGCCCATGCAGGTTATCCGCTCGATGTGGAGGCCATGCTGATCGTCGAAGTCGAGGGCTCGGACCAGGAAATCGACGACATGCTCCGCCGCATCGTCGCGATCGCCGAACCGTTCCGGCCGAAGACCATGAAGGTCTCGCAATCGGAGGCTGAGAGCGCGGCGATCTGGAAGGGCCGCAAGTCGGCCTTCGGCGCCACGGGGCGCGTCGCCGACTACATCTGCATGGACGGCACGATTCCGACCGGGCAGCTGCCGTACGTGCTCAACCGCATCGACGAGATCGTGAAATCCTACGGGCTCGGCGTCGCCAACGTGTTCCATGCGGGCGACGGCAACCTGCATCCGCTTGTCATGTTCAACACCAATGTGCCGGGCGAGATGGAGAAGGCCGAGAAGGCCGGCGAGGACATCCTGAGGCTCTGCGTCGAGGTCGGCGGCTGCCTCACGGGCGAGCACGGGGTCGGTATCGAGAAGCGCGATCTGATGACCCACCAGTTCAACCCTGTCGATCTTGAGCAGCAGATGCGCGTGCGCGGCGTGTTCGACCCGCGCTGGCTCCTCAATCCGGCCAAAGTGTTTCCGCTCGAAGGAAGGTTCGCCGCGTGACCACTCACACTCCCCGCGACGAGCAGGACGCCTCCATCATCATCCGCGACGCGGCCGACAAGGGTACGCTTTTGAACGTTGCCGGCAACGGCACCAAGGCCCCGATGGGGCGCCCGAACCAGACCGACGCCTCGATCTCGTCCGCCGCCCTGTCGGGCATCACCCTCTACGAGCCGGCCGAGCTTGTGATCTCGGCCCGCAGCGGCACGCCCGTGCCGGAGGTCATGCGCGTTCTCGCGGCAAAAGGCCAGGAGCTTCCCTTCGAGCTCATGGATTACCGCTGGCTCCTCGGCACAAAAGGCGAGCCCACCATCGGGGCCGTTGCTGCCATGAACATCTCCGGTCCGCGCCGGATCATGGCGGGGGCGGCGCGGGACAGCCTCATCGGCGTGCGTTTCGTCAACGGGCGCGGCGAGGTGGTGAAGTCCGGCGGGCGCGTGATGAAGAACGTCACCGGGCTCGACCTCGTGAAGCTCATGGCGGGGTCCTGGGGCACGCTCGGCTTTCTCACCGAGGTGACCTTCAAGGTGCTGCCCAAGCAGGAGCGCATGGCCACCCTGGTCATCCGGGACCTCGACGACAGGCAGGCCATCGAGGCCCTGTCGCAGGCTCTCGGCTCGCCCTTCGATGTGACCGGCGCGGCGCATATCCCGGCGCGCAACCGGAGCGGCGGCAGCACGCTGATCCGGCTCGAAGGGTTCCGGGTCTCCGTCGATTACCGCATGAACGAACTGAAGCGCCTCCTGAAGCGCTTCCGGTTCATGGACATTCTCGAAGGTGTCGGAGCCGAGGCGCTCTGGCAGTCGGTGCGCGATGCGACGCTACTGACGGATCAGGGCAATCGGGCCATCTGGCGGATCTCCACCGCGCCGACCAAGGGGACCGACCTGGTTGCCCAGGTGGCGCAATCTCTCGATGCGCAATGGTTCTACGATTGGGGCGGCGGCCTCGTCTGGATCTCGACGCCCGTCGAGGGCGATGCCGGTGCTTCGGTGCTGCGCGAAGCGACCAGATCCTATGGTGGACACGCGACTCTCGTCCGTGCGCCCGCTGAAGTGCGCTCTACCCTCGATGTGTTCGAACCGCAGACCGACGCGCTGATGACGCTGACCCGCGGCATCAAGGCTTCCTTCGACCCGGCTGGGATCCTCAATCCCGGGCGGATGTATGCAGGGGTGTAGTCAATGCGTGGAATGAGCGTAATCTGAAAGCGGCATTTGGCAGAAAGTAATTTTTGATCCGTCATGCAAACGAATTTCACGCCCGATCAGTTAAAAGATCCCGCCATGGCAGCGTCGGAGAAGATCCTCCGCACCTGCGTTCATTGCGGCTTCTGCACCGCCACCTGCCCGACCTACCTGCTGCTCGGGGACGAACTCGATTCCCCACGCGGGCGCATCTACCTGATGAAGGACATGCTGGAGAGCGGCAAGCCCGCGTCTCCCGAGGTGGTCAAGCACATCGACCGCTGCCTCTCCTGCCTCTCCTGCATGACCACCTGTCCGTCAGGCGTGCATTACATGCATCTGGTCGACCATGCCCGCGCCTATATCGAGGCGACGTATACGCGGCCGTGGCATGACCGGCTCCTGCGCTGGATTCTCGCCACCGTCCTGCCTTATCCGAACCGCTTCCGTTTCGCGCTTGGCGCCGCCATGCTGGCCAAGCCCCTCAAGGGATTTATCGGTGCGCTGCCGCTCCTGGGCAATCGCCTCCAGGCCATGATCGAACTGGCGCCCGTGCGGGTGCCGCCCCGCACGCCCTTCGATCAGCCCGGCACCTATCAGGCCCATGGGGAGCGCCGGGGCCGCGTCGCCATCCTGTCGGGCTGCGCCCAGCCGGTGCTCAAGCCGGGCTTCAACGAGGCTGCCATCCGCCTCCTCAACCGCCACGGGGTCGACGTGGTCCAGCCGAAGGGGGAGGGGTGCTGCGGGGCTCTCGTCCATCACATAGGCCGGGACGAGCAAAGCCACGCCTTCGCCAAGCGCAATATCGACGCCTGGATCGCCGAGATGGACGGGGAAGGGCTCGATGCCATCATCATCACGGCTTCCGGCTGCGGCACCACGATCAAGGATTACGGCTTCATGTTCCGGGAGGACCCCAACTATGCCGAGAAGGCAGCCCGGGTGTCCACTATTGCCAAGGACATTACCGAATACGTCACATCCCTGACGCTGATGGAGCCGGTGCGGGAGACGGATCTCGTGGTGGCCTATCATTCGGCTTGCTCCATGCAGCACGGGCAGGCCATCCGCACCGAGCCGAAGACCCTGCTGAAGAAGGCGGGCTTTACCGTGAAAGACGTTCCGGAAGGTCATATCTGCTGCGGCTCGGCCGGCACCTACAACCTGCTCCAGCCCGAGATCGCCGCCCAGCTCCGGGCCCGCAAGGTGGCCAATATCGAGCGCATCAAGCCCGACCTCATCGCCACCGGCAATATCGGCTGCATGACCCAGATCGGGAAGGGCACCGGGATCCCCATCGTCCATACGGTCGAGCTTCTCGACTGGGCCACCGGCGGTCCCATGCCGGAAACTCTTGAGGAGGCGGGCCTCGGGAAGCCATCCGGCCAGCCGTTAACCATGGCGGCAGAGTGAGGCTGCTACACTCTTACGCAACGAAATTTTATTTCCAAACGACGCCCGTCTGGGTTAAAAGTTAGGAAAGTATGAATTTCAGGGCGTAAGGGCCGGCACCATGTCTTCGGGATGGACGTCTTTCAGGAATCGGTTTGGCAAGAAGCAGGATGAGGCTGAGCCTGACCTGCTATCGCAACAGGGCGGCGAAGGGGCCACAGCCCCGGCGTTACCAGTCGTCGCTCCGGCGGAAAAGGCCGAGCCGATCATCGTGCGCCCCAACGGCATGCTCGATTCCGTCGGCCAGAAGAACGAGCTGATCCGCGTTCGTTTCGCCAACATGATAGACAGGCTGGAGGAGCTTCGGAGCCTGAAGGAGGACTTCGCCCTCCTGAACGAGCCAGTGACTGAGCTCATTCGCAGCTATCCGCAGCTCCAGTCGCGGCTGCTTGAGACCGAGGCGGTGCTCAAGCAGGAAACCGAAACCGCGCAGAGCCTGCGTCGGGAGCTGGGGGATCTCGGCAGCCTCCATGCCCGGACGGTGGACGATCTCAATGCTGCCGTTTCGCAGCTGCGCAAGGCCGAGGCCAGAATCCGCGAGCAGGACAGCTTCGTCGAGGACCTGCGCCTGAACGTGAAGGACAAGGAGGCGATCGTCGCCGACTTGGAGAACCAGCTCGCCATCGAGACTGAGCGCGCCCGCAACATCACGGAAGAGAACCAGGCCCTGCGCCTGGAAGCCCAGGAAGCCGACCAGACCGTGGCCCGGGCCGAGCGGGAGCTGATCGAAACCCGCGAGCGCAACGGGCTGCTCGATCATGAGGTCAAGCGGCTGCAGAAGGTGGCCGAGGAGCAGAACTACCGTCTCTCCAGCCTCGGCAACCGCTATGGGGAGCTGGAGACGCAGCTCGAATCCACCCGCCAGCGCGCCTCCGAGCTCGAGACCAAGCTCATGGCCGAGCAGGTGCTGCGCCAGCGCCTCGAAACGCAGATCGACTCCGAGCGTTCGGCCCACCAGACCGATCTTTCCTCGCTCGACATGAAGATCGAGGGCCTGACCTCGCGTCTGTCGGCCACCGACAAGATCCTGGCCCATACCCGCGACCAGCTGCGCGACAAGAACGAGGCGCTGCGCGGCGTCGAGCGCAATCTGAAAGAGACCACCATCGAGAAGAACACCCTCGACCGTCGCCTGGAGGCAACCCAGCAGGAGGTCGAGCGTCAGGTGGCCATGGTCAACGAGCTTCAGCGCTCGCGCATCGAGCTGCAGGAGCGCGTGGAGATGCTGGGCAAGGCCATCGCGGCCAAGGACTTCCAGATCGAAAGCTCCGACAACAAGGTGGCAAGCCTCACCGAGCGCATCGACCAGCTCACCAAGCGCTTCGAGCAGGAGCGCAGCACGCTGGAAGCCGCCAACCGCCGTCTCACGGAAGAGCTGCAGAATGAGAAGGCCGAGCGCTCCCTCGTGCAGGGTGCCCTGGAGATCGCCCGCGAGAGCCGCACCAAGATCCAGAAGAAATACGTGGCCCTGCGCAAGAAGACGCGCCTCGACACCCAGGAGGAGGATCCGACCCTCTTCGACGAGGACGAGACCAATGTCCGGCATCTGAAATCTCCAGACGCGGAGTAATCAAGTTACCTCCGAAGCCCCGCAGCGATGCGGGGCTTTCTTTTTTTCCAGCGCATGTCTGACCGCGACCGCATGCCATCCATGTGGAGAACGCCTTGGCGAATGACCTAGGGTGCGCCAGTTTGGGGCCATCATGAAATCTCATCGGCTCCGAAGCCGAAACGAAGGATCGCAATGATGGCCCGGCATCCAGCAATCACCCCCAACCGCGTTGCCGTCATCACCGGAGCTGCCAGCGGCATCGGCTTGGCCGCCGCTAAGCGCTTCGCGGAAATCGGCATGAAAGTGTGCTTGGCCGATCTCCCAGGCGAGGCTCTCCAGCGCAGCGCCGAGGAAGTGGCCGGTGTCTCCGGGTCAGCAGAGAACGTTCTGGCCATCGCAACCGACGTGAGCCGGCGCGAGGACGTCGAGCGCTTGAAGGATAAGGTCCTTGCAGCTTTCGGCGAAGTCGCCGTGCTGATGAACAACGCCGGCACGGAAGGCGGTGGGCAGATCTTCGGTGATCCGCAGCGCTGGCAAGCCATTCTGGACACGAATCTCTGGGGTGTGATCAATGGCGTGCAGGCCTTCGCCCCTGCAATGATCGAGCAGGGAAGCCCATGCGCCATCATCAACACCGGCTCGAAGCAGGGCATCACCACGCCGCCCGGCGACACGGCCTACAACATCTCGAAGGCCGGGGTGAAGGTGCTGACCGAGGCGCTGGCGCACGAGTTGCGCAACACGCCCGTTTGTCAGGTGACGGTGCATCTGCTCATCCCAGGCTTCGTCTATACGGGCTTCACCAAAGCCAGAGGCGTCAGCGAGAAGCCAGCTGGCGCCTGGGAGCCCGAGCAGGTCATCGACTTCCTGCTGCCGGCGCTGGAGCGTGGCGACTTCTACGTGCTCTGCCCTGACAACGAGACCACGCGGGAGATGGATGAGAAGCGCATCCGCTGGGCCGCCGAGGACATGATCGAGAACCGTCCGCCCCTGTCGCGCTGGCATCCCGAATACAAGGATGCCTTCGCGAAAGTGATGAAGTGCTAAACCACAGTGGATTTCTCATCCGTGACCTTCGAGCCTGCCAGCTTCCGAAGGAATGTTCTCTCGCTCCTCAATGACTACGCGATCGCATTCGACGTGACTGAGGAAAGGCATGCTCTCCTGCGCAGGCAGATTGCGAACGGGGATGACATTCATTCCCGCCGCACCTTTCCCGGCCATGTCACCACATCGGCCTTCATCCTTGATGGTGCTGGAGAAAGGATCCTGCTGATCCATCATCGCTCTCTCGATCGTTGGCTGCAGCCTGGCGGGCATTATGAGGCACCGGAGGATCTGGAGACTTCGGCCCTGCGCGAGGCAGTGGAAGAGACCGGCATGGAAGGGCTCATGATCGATCCCTGGCATCGCACGTCCGGTCTTCCCATCGACATCGACAGCCACCGCATTCCCGCTCGCCCAGACCGAGGCGAGCCCGAGCATTGGCATCATGACATCCGCTATGTAGTGAGGGCAGGGGAGCGGATCGCCATCCGCCCCGATCTGCGGGAGGTGCATGGGGCCGAGTGGCGTGGGCTTCAGGAGCTGGAGGACATCGCTCCGCAGGCTTTGAGGAATATGCGCAGGCTCGGCCTCGCTCACCCCTAACAAACCCGATGGCCATGCTTACATCTGTCTCCAACATCCCTTGAAGGAGGCTTGCCATGAACGATCAGGAACGCCAGGTCATCAGCGACATCTTCCAACGGCTCGAACAGGTGGCGAACCAGCCGCGCGACCCTGAGGCGGAGCGCTTCATTGCCGAGAGGCTGCGGCAGCAGCCCTATGCCCCCTACGCGATGGCACAAGCGGTCTATGTGCAGGAGCAGGCGCTCGCCAATCTTCAGGCCGAGAACGAGCATCTTCGCGCCGAACTCGATCAGGCCAGCCGGCGGCCGCAACAGGGCGGCTTCCTCTCCAGCATCTTCGGCGGCGGCTCCCGTCCGCCCGGACCGGCCTACAACACCCCGCCGGCCCGTCAGGCCTCCCCCTGGGGACAGTCTCAGCAACATCCGCAGCACCATTATGGTGCGCCTCAGGGCGGCATGATGGGCGGCGCGCCTGGCCCGTGGGGCGGTGGCATGATGCAGCGCGGCGGCGGAGGTTCCTTCCTGGGGACAGCGCTCTCGACTGCGGCCGGCGTTGCCGGCGGCATGATGATCGCCAATGCCCTGACCCATGCGTTCAGCGGCGACAACAATCCGCTCGGCGATGTGGCGTCTGCGGCGGGCCTCGGCGGCACCGAACAGGCACCTGACGCCGGCAATGCGGGCATCACGGATTCGCTCTACCAGGATGCGAGCAACCAGGATTCCGGCCAGGATTTCTCCGACTTCGGCGGCGATGGCGGAGACGAGGGCGACTGGGCCTGATCGGCTTCGAAACGACATGCGCGCACGCGCTTTCCGATGGCGTGCAAGCCTTATTAGCAAACGGCCGGGCAAGCCCGGCCGTTGTCATGAAGGGATGATGTCGCCTTCGTGCGATCAGATCACGATCACGCTCGTGCCGACCTTCACGCGGTTGTAGAGATCGACCACGTCATCGTTGAGCATGCGGATGCAGCCTGAGGAAACGGCCTGTCCGATGGTGTGCGGCTCGTTGGTGCCGTGGATGCGGTAGAGCGAGGAGCCGAGGTAAAGGGCGCGGGCGCCGAGCGGATTGTCCGGGCCGCCTTCCATGAAACGGGGAAGGTCGGGGCGGCGGCGCAGCATGTCGGCCGGCGGACGCCAGGACGGCCATTCGCGCTTCATGGAAACGGTCTGGCGCCCGCTCCACTCGAAGCCTTCTCGGCCGACGCCGATGCCGTAGCGGATGGCGCGGCCGCCGTCCTGCACGAGATAGAGGAACTTGTTGTTGGTATCGACCACGATCGTGCCGGGACGTTCCCGGCCGCCGTAGGACACGATCTGACGCTGGAATTCCGGCGAGATCGCATAATCGATGCTGTTGTCGTAGCCCGTACCGGTGCCGTAATCCTGCGGCAGGGAAGCGACGACGCTACCGGTCGAGCTCACGTCGTAAGAATACCCGGCCGTACGCTGGCCGCGATAGACCTGCGTCCGGGAGGATGGGCGCGTGACGAGCGGATAGCCCTCAGGGTACCCGTCCTGAGTCTGTGCGTACGGGTAATATCGGCCTTCCGTCGGGATGTAGGTGTTGCCGTAGAACTGAGCCGAGGCGGGGGCGGGCAGGAGGGAGGCCAGAAGCATTGCAGAGCAAGGGATCCAAGCGCGCATCGAAATGTCCTTGATGGTTGCGTTTTGCTGAAATAACGGCAAGCGCGGCTTTTGTTTCCGCCAAGCTCGCATGAATTTAAGCGGCGCGATGAGGAGAGCTTTCCTGTCGATGCTGCAAGAAGAGTGATGAAGCTTTAGGCAAAGTGCTGTAAGAGCCTCTTCCTTCAACGGCGCTCATCCTGACTGCCGGCTCTCACATCGTCGTGACATCATGAAATTCGGTCCCGCCCTGCGGGCGGCCTCAGGCATCGCGGTTCTCTCCATCATGGATGCGGTCATCAAGGGAATGGCCGCCTTTTACCCGATCTTCCAGGTGGCCTTCCTGCGCTTCGCCTGCGGCTCTCTCATCGTGGCGGCCGTCGTGTCCATCATGCGGCCCGGCTGGCCGAGCCGTGAGACGGTGATCGCCAATGCGTTCCGGTCCGTCATCGCCGTTGTGACCGCCGTCAGCTTCTTCTACGCGCTGGGCCAGCTGCCCCTGGCCGAAACGCTCGTCCTGTCGTTCCTGTCGCCCATGTTCATCGCCCTTTTCGGGCTCCTGATGCTGAAGGAGAAGGTCGATGTCCGGATTATCGGGGCCATCGCCATCGGCTTCGCCGGGACGCTCGTCGTCGTTCTGGGGCAGACCGAGGAGGCGAATGCCGTGCGGTCCTGGGCCGGTGTCGCTGCGGCGCTGACATCGGCCGTCACCTATGCGCTCAGCCTCGTGCTGCTGCGCCAGCGCGCCCAGCGCGACAAGTTCCTGCACATCGTGGTCTTTCAGAATGTCGGCCCGGCGGTTCTCGTGGCGCCTTTCGCGCTCTTCGTCTGGCAGCCGCTCGACCTGATGCATATGGGCTGGTTCATGCTCATGGGGCTCTTAGGCTTCATGGGCCACATGCTCATGGTCACGGCCTATGCCAAGGCCGAGGCGGCGCGGCTGGCTCCCCTCGAATACACCGCCCTGATCTGGGCGGTGCTGATCGGCTACGGAGTCTTCAGCGAAATCCCCACCTGGGCGACGCTGGGTGGCGGTCTTCTCATCGTTGGCGCGGCCATGATGACGTCGAAGCGTTAGGCAGCTTTGCTGGCCGCCGCGTTGAAGATCATGCAGGTTTCGGTGCCGTGGGCCAGAAGTCTCCCCTTAGCGTCGAAGAGCTTGCCCTCGGAGGTGGCGAGCGTTCCGCCCCGGTGGACGAGAGTGCCCTCGCAGGTAACCTTGCCCATGTTCGGCAGGATCGGGCGGACGAAGTTGAGCTTCATTTCGACGGTCGTATAGCCCTGGCCCGCGGCGAGCGTGGTGTGGACGGCGCAAGCCATGGCGCTGTCGAGGATGGCCGAGGTCCAACCGCCATGGATCGTCCCGAGCGGGTTGAAGAAGCCTTCCGTCGGCTCGCCCTCAAAGGTTACCCGGCCTTCCTCCACATGGGTCATGTACACGTTGGTGGATCGGGAGAAGGGGGGAGCCGGATAGCGGCCCTCCAGCATGCCACGCAGAAAGGCGAGGCCGGGCTCCGCCGTCAGCACATCCCGCGATACGATTCCATGAACCCGCTCAAGCATCGACTTCTCCCATCTGTGTAGATGCACACTATGGGAGGGAGCGAGATTCTGCAACGGTCCTTAAGGAGGATAGGAGGCTTTCCTGAGAGCCCGCATAGCCCTGCGCGCTTCGTCCCCTTCCACATCCATAAGCCGATTCTCCAGCTGGGATTGTGCCTGCTGCCAGAGGGGGATGGCAGCCTCAAGCAGGGCTTGGCCCGCGGGGGTCAGCCTGTGCCGGAGACCGCGTCCCTTGTCGGAGATCGGCTCGATCCAGCCGTTCTGGGTCAGGACCTTCAGGTTGCGCACAAGGGTGGTGCGCTCCAGCCCCAGGCGTTCGGCCAGGACGGTCTCTGACGCCGTCGTTCCATGCCCGATTGCGCCCAGGATGCCAAACTGGGGTAGCTTGAGGCCTAGGGGACGCAGAGCCGCCTCATAGGTCCGGCTCAGGAGCCGGGCCGTCATACGGGCGTGGAGAGCAAAACAGGTTTTGCCGATCGCTTCCAAGTCGGTCATGAAACGATCATGAGGCACCCTTATAGGGCGTCAAGACCTCTTTCTGGGCCTGACCTTGAGGGAGGTGCCTTGACTCCCTGCGCGCCTATGACTATCTCGCCGCCAGCGTTAGCACTCGTCAACGGACAGTGCTAACAGCCGCAAGACCAGGGCAGGGCCAGAGGGGCCGTGCCAACAGTCAAAGGGGAAGTTCCATGAAGTTCCGTCCGCTGCACGACCGCGTTGTCGTCCGCCGCATCGAAGCCGAAGAGAAGACGGCCGGCGGCATCATCATCCCGGACACTGCCAAGGAGAAGCCGCAAGAGGGCGAAGTCGTCGCCGTTGGCCCGGGCGCCCGCGATGAGAACGGCAAGGTTGCTGCTCTCGATGTGAAGGCCGGCGACCGCGTCCTGTTCGGCAAGTGGTCCGGCACCGAGGTGCGTATCGACGGTCAGGATCTCCTGATCATGAAGGAATCCGACATCATGGGCATCGTCGGCTAATCAAGCCGCGAACCCATCACAAATTTTCCAATTTAACTGGAGGCTAAGCCCATGGCTGCCAAAGACGTTAAGTTTTCTTCCGATGCTCGCGACAAGATGCTGCGCGGCGTCGATATTCTCGCCGACGCGGTGAAGGTCACGCTGGGTCCCAAGGGCCGCAACGTGGTGATCGAGAAGAGCTTCGGCGCGCCGCGCATCACCAAGGACGGCGTCACCGTCGCCAAGGAGATCGAACTCTCCGACAAATTCGAGAACATGGGCGCCCAGATGGTGCGCGAAGTAGCCTCGAAGACCAACGACATTGCCGGTGACGGCACCACCACCGCGACCGTTCTGGCCCAGGCCATCGTCCGCGAGGGCGCCAAGGCTGTGGCCGCCGGTATGAACCCCATGGACCTCAAGCGCGGCATCGATCTTGCCACCGCCGAGGCCGTGAAGGACATCCAGTCCCGCGCCAAGAAGGTAAAGTCCTCCGACGAGGTCGCCCAGGTCGGCACGATTTCGGCCAACGGCGACAAGGATATCGGCGAGATGATCGCCCATGCCATGCAGAAGGTCGGCAACGAGGGTGTCATCACCGTCGAGGAAGCCAAGACCGCTGAGACCGAGCTCGATGTGGTCGAAGGCATGCAGTTCGACCGCGGCTATCTCTCGCCGTACTTCATCACCAACGCCGAGAAGATGGTGGCCGAGCTCGAGGATCCCTACATCCTCATCCACGAGAAGAAGCTCTCCTCGCTGCAGCCCATGCTGCCGATCCTCGAGGCTGTCGTTCAGACCGGCAAGCCGCTCCTCATCATCGCTGAGGACGTGGAAGGCGAGGCTCTGGCCACCCTCGTGGTCAACAAGCTGCGTGGCGGCCTGAAGATCGCTGCTGTCAAGGCTCCGGGCTTCGGCGATCGCCGCAAGGCCATGCTCGAGGACATCGCCGTCCTGACCGCCGGCCAGACGATCTCGGAAGACCTCGGCATCAAGCTCGAAACCGTGCAGCTCCCGATGCTCGGCCGCGCCAAGCGCGTTCGCATCGAAAAGGAGAACACCACGATTATCGACGGCGCCGGCCAGAAGGCCGACATCGAGGCCCGCGTTTCGCAGATCAAGGCGCAGATCGAGGAGACCACCTCGGATTACGACCGTGAGAAGCTCCAGGAGCGTCTGGCCAAGCTCGCAGGCGGCGTCGCGGTGATCCGCGTCGGCGGCGCGACCGAGGTCGAGGTGAAGGAGAAGAAGGACCGCGTTGACGACGCTCTGAACGCCACCCGCGCTGCGGTGGAAGAAGGCATCGTTCCCGGCGGCGGCACGGCTCTGCTGCGCGCCAAGGCTGCGGTTGCGAAGCTCCAGAGCGACAATGCCGACGTGAATGCCGGCATCAAGATCGTGCTGCGCGCTCTCGAGGCTCCGATCCGCCAGATCGCCGAGAACGCCGGTGTCGAAGGCTCCATCGTTGTCGGCAAGATCGGCGACAATGCGAAGTCCGACACCTTCGGCTTCAACGCTCAGACGGAAGAGTTCGTGGACATGCTCCAGGCCGGTATCGTCGATCCGGCAAAGGTGGTCCGTACGGCTCTGCAGGACGCGGCTTCCGTGGCCGGCCTGCTCGTCACCACCGAGGCCATGGTTGCCGAGGCTCCCAAGCGTGAATCCGCTCCGGCGATGCCGGGCGGCGGCATGGGCGGCATGGGCGGCATGGACTTCTAAGAAGTCCAGGCACCATAGCCTGACAATGAAGAAGCCCCGGATTCCTCCGGGGCTTTTTTGTTGCTTGGATCCGCTCAGATCAGCCTTACGCAGCCTTCTTCACCAGACCTTCGGCTTCCAGAGCCTGCTGCACGCTCGGGCGGGAGGTAACCCGGGCCTGGAAGGCCTGCAGGTTCGGGAAGGACGAAATGTCGATGCCGTGGAAGTTCGTCCAGTTCACGACCGTGAAAAGGTAGGCGTCGGCGATCGTGAACGTGTCGCCCATCAGGAACGGCTGCTTGGCCAAGGCTTCGTCGAGATAGGCGAAGCGGCTGGCGAGGCGCCCCTTCGTGGCGGCCTTCACGGCATCCGGGGTTGCCGGGTTCCAGAGAGGTCCAAAGCCCTTGTGAATTTCGGTGCTGATGAAGCCGAGCCACTCCAGCAGGCGGTAGCGCTCCATGGTGCCGTGGGCGGGAACAAGGTCTGCGCTAGGCTGGCTGTCCGCCAAGTACTGAATGATGGCGCTGGCTTCCGTGAGCACGGAATTATCCTGGAGGCCGAGAGCCGGAACGTAGCCCTTCGGATTGACGGCAAGATAGTTTGCTCCAGCCTCAGTGGTGCGGTTGGCGAGATCCACCTTCTCAAGGGTGAGTGCAATGCCGGCTTCACGGGCCACGATGTGAGGCGCGAGCGAGCAGGCGCCCGGATAATAATAGAGCTTCATGATGATCCTCTGAGATTAAAGTTAAGCGGCGGCCTTGAGCTATGCCGGGGCAGGGGAGAGGGATAGCGAGCGGGAGGGCTTCAAAGCGTAAGCTCCATCACCCAGCAGGGCTTGGGCAACGGAGAGCACGATCAGGTAGACCGGGTATTCCCAGCCGCCGCCTTGGCCTGAAAAGACCCAGCCATTGCCGATGTGAACCCAGGCTGCACCGAAGAGAACCGGCAGCAGTCCGAGCGCGACCCAGCGGCTTTGAACGCCGAGCACGAGCAGGATGCCGCCGATGAGTTCGGCCCAGAAGGTTGCATAGGCGAGGAAGCCGGGAAGGCCGAGGGACTCGAAATACTGCGCCGTGCCGGCGAGGGTGAAGGTCATCCATTTCAGGATGAGGCTGTGGGCGATGAACATAATGCCCAGCGACACCCTGAGAAGCAGGGCGGCGTAGTCGGAGCTGGTCGGTTGAGCGTGTGACATTGCAAATCTCCATGCAAGTGCATATGATTTGATGCAGATGCATGGAACTGTCAATCTCAATGCAATTGCATTAAAAACAGAGAAGCTTTGCTGCGATGCAAGAACCACCTTCCGAGCCATCTGCCTCTGTCATCAGGGCCTGGGGTCGCCTGATCCGGGCAGAGCGCACCGTCGTGGGGCGGATCGAGGCGGAGTTGAAGAGCGCCGGCTTCCCGTCCCTACACTGGTACGACGTGCTGCTCGAACTGAAGCGGGGACCCGAAGGTCGGCTCACCCCGCGCGAGATCGAGGAGGCGGTGCTCTTCGAGCAGTACAATCTCTCCAGACTGCTCGACCGTATGGAAAAGGAAGGGCTGGTGCGCCGCATTCCCTTTCCGGGCGACAAGCGGCGCCAGCTGATCGAGATCACGGAGGAGGGCAAGGCCCTTCAATGGCGCATGTGGAGCGTCTATGCCGCGGCGATCAACCGCTTCATCAGCGCGAAGCTCACCGACAATGAAGCCGGACAATTGTCGGCTCTGATGCTCAAGCTCATCCAGGAGTGACCTGACTGCATAGCTAACCCGCCCCCAAACGATCTGCCGCGCTGCGCGTTCATGTGTATACGGCTAAGCGATAGCTGGCTAAAGCATCGGACCCAAAAGTGGAATTGCACCTTTTGGGGTCGGATCCGATGTTTCCTTATTGGATGAGAGCATCGTTGATGCGGAAAACCGGATCCACTTTTCCGCACGATGCTCTAAGCGAGGATCAAGACGTGAGCGCAGGACAATCCATTCTTTCGAGGAGCCGGCAGGTTCTCCTTGCGGCGCAGCTGATCATTGCCTGTCTGGGGCTGTCGGCCCTCACGCAAGCGGCAGCCGACACAGAGCCCCGTCCAAGCTCGGCGTCGATCCGCACGCCGGATTTCGACGAGAGCGTCCGCTGGTATCAGGACAAGCTGGGTTTCCGGCTGCTCGACAGCGAGAGCCTCGTCCAGGGGCGTAAGGCCGTGCTGGAGAAAAGCGGGTTCCTGCTGGAGGTTTCCGAGGCCGATCACATCCTGCCCCAGGAACCCGACTCGACGGCCTCCGTCCAGGTGACGCCCGTCCCCGTCATCAGTCTGCTCGTGCCCGATGTCGATCGTGAGGTGAGGCGCCTCGATACGGCTGGCGTCGACATCCTGCAGTCGCCGCAGGACGATCTGGACGGAACCTACCGGACGGCGCAGATCCGGGACAACGGCCGCCACCGGATCGAGCTGCGTGAGCCTCTCGGCGATCCATCGCGTTTGCACTTCACGGGCCGCTGAGACACCGAGAATATCGTCAAGCTTCCGGGAATAAGAGGCGCTGGCCCGTGTCTTAGAGGTTGTGGTCGCACCTGACCTCGGAGGACACCCATGAAACAGATTCTGCGCCCTGCCATCCTGGCCGGAGCCCTCATTGCCGCATCCGCCGCTCTTGCCCAGACTGCCACACCGGCGAAAGTCGCGGATACGAGCAAGGGCAAGGCCCTCGTCGATGCCAAGGGCATGACGCTCTACACCTTTGATCGCGACACGGCCGGCAAGTCGGCCTGCAACGGCCAATGCGCCCAGAACTGGCCCCCGCTCATGGCCGCCGCGAATGCATCCGCGTCCGGCGACTGGAGCGTGGTCACCCGTGACGACGGCTCCAAGCAATGGGCCTACAAGGGCAAGCCGCTCTATCTCTGGGTGAAGGACACGAAGCCCGGCGAGGTCACGGGCGATGGGGTCAACAATGTCTGGCACATTGCGATGCCATGAGACTTGCCGCGATCGGCGGTTCATCCTTGAATGACGCCGTACTTTAAGAGCTGACCTTGGACGAGATCGCCTCGCTTCTTGAACCGCAGATTCCGGCCCTGAGGCGTTACGCCTGGGCCCTGCTGCGCGATCGCGAGGCTGCGGACGATCTCGTTCAGGACACCCTGGAGCGGGCCATCAGCCGTTGGGGCCAGCGCCGCCATGAGGGAGACCTGAGAGCCTGGCTCTTCACCATCCAGCGCAACCTCTTCCTCAATGGCGTAAGGCAGCGCAGGACGCGTGGGCTTCAGGTGGGAGAGGAGGCTCTGAACGACGTTCAGGCGCCTGGTGCGAGCCCCGAAAGCCACGTTGGCCTGCGCGACGTTCTCGCAGGGCTTGATGCCCTGTCCGAGGAGCAGCGCTCGCTCCTGCTGCTGGTCGGTGTCGAGGACCTGTCCTACGAGCAGGCCGCAAAGGTGCTGGGGATCCCGCTCGGCACGGTCATGTCGCGCTTGAGTCGGGCACGGGCGCGATTGCGGGAATTCATGGAGAACGGGCGCAGCACCGCCTTGAGGAGAGTAAAGTGACGGGCGAGCGACCCATCGGAGAAGACGATCTGCAGGCCTTTGTGGATGGCAGGCTCGCATCGGCGCGGGGCGAGTCGGTGAGGGCCTATCTGGAGGACCATCCCGCTCTGGCCGATCAGGTGAGCCAGGAAATCGCCCTGCGAGAAGCCCTGCGCACGCGACTGGCCTTTAAGGCCGCCGAGCCCATTCCGTCGCGTCTCCGGGTCGCCAATCTCATGGCCGCGCAACGCCGTCCGTCAAAAAGCGGTCGTGCTGCCGTCGCCGCCGCTCTGGCGTGGCTCCTCATCGGCGGTGTCCTGGGAGCCGCCGGCGGAGCCTGGTGGGTTCGTGGGCTGCAAACGTCACAGGAGGCCGAGCGCGTTGCGGAAAATGCCATCGCGGCGCACCGCATCTATGTGAGCGAGCGCCTGCATCCGGTCGAAGTGCCAGCCGACCAGGAAGCGCATCTCGTGCAATGGCTGTCTCGTCGCGTCGGCAAGTCGCTGATCGCGCCGAATCTCACGCCCCAGGGCTACCGGCTCATCGGCGGAAGGCTTCTGCCGGACAGCGGCATGGCGGCCGCTCTCTTCATGTATGAGAATGCGGGCGGCAACCGTTTGACGCTTTACGCGCGGTCCGGCGGAACCGAAGCGCAGACGTCGTTCCGCTTCGAGTCCCAGGACGATGTGTCCGCCTTCTCGTGGATCGACAACGGCCTGTCCTATGTGGTCACGGCAAAAGTGGAGCGCGCGCAACTCCTGCCCATCGCAGAGGCGATCTACCGGCAATTCGAGGCGACAGGCGAGCCGGCGAAGGGACGCCTGTAGCTCCTACTCCTGACGATCAGGCGAAAACCGCCGGGTCGGGTCCGACACGGCCGGAAGCGGCGTCGAGGCGCTCAATCCTGCGCATGTCGTCCGCATCGAGCTTGAAGTCGAACACGTCGATATTATCGCGGATGCGCGACGGCGTCACGGATTTCGGAATGACCACGAAGCCGTTGTCGAGGTGCCAGCGCAGGATGACCTGAGCGGGGGTCTTGCCGTATTTGCGTCCAATCGTGGCGAAGGTCTCGTCGGACAGGATCGTACCCTGGCCGAGCGGTCCCCAGCATTCCGTGACGATGCCGTTCGCCTTGTGGAAGGCGCTCAACTCCTTCTGCTGGAGGCGAGGATGCAGTTCGATCTGGTTGACGGCAGGCGTTACGCCGGTCTCATCGATAATGCGCTGCAGGTGCGGCACCATGAAGTTCGAGACGCCGATGGATTTCGTGCGTCCGTCCTGCTGCAGCTTGATCAACGCCCGCCACGTGTCGCGATAGGCCTCGCTGCCCACCATCGGCCAGTGGATGAGGTAAAGGTCCACGTATTCGAGCTTGAGGCGCTCCAGGCTCTCGTCAAAGGCCCGCAGGGTGCTATCGTATCCCTGACGGTCGTTCCAGACTTTGGTGGTGATGAACAGCTCTTCGCGCGCGACGGGTGTGGAGCGAATGGCCTCTCCCACGCCCTCCTCGTTGCCGTAGATGGAAGCGGTGTCGACCGAGCGGTAGCCTGCCTCAATGGCCCCTGCGACCGCCCTCCTGGCGTCGTCGTTGGAGACCCGCCAGACGCCGAAGCCCACCTGTGGCATCGCGCTTCCATCGTTCAGGCGGATCGTGGGTTTGGTCGACATCAGCTGCTCCGTGGGTCGTGCGGCAGGGAGTTAGGGCTTAAAACCGGTAAGCAAAGTGTGATGGTTCGAGATGCGAGCCATGCTGGAACCGGCATTGATACTCGGCGTTCCAAGCTTGGCAACCACGCCGCGACCCAGGAGCTGCGCCTTGTCCACTCCAGAAGCACGGAAGGGCACGCCCGATCCGACCCTCGACGAAGGTGAGTTCCGCAGGAGATTTCTCCAGCAGTTCCAGGACCCGGCTTTCGAGCCGCTTTCGAGCGAATTGCAGCGGATCACCGATGCGGCCTGGGATGCCTACAGCCATCACCGCAAGAGCCCGAAGACCCGCAAGGCCGGCCCGGGCTTCGCCGATCCGGACTACGATCTCGCCGTCGACTGGATTGCCGCAAGGGACGCCATCGACGTGGCGCAGAAGCGGCATGAGGACCCGAACGGTCCCGCCCGCTTCCTCCTGGTCTCGGCTTCCTCCCGCAGCGAGCACACATGCCCGGGCGAAATGTCCAAGAGCTATCGTCTCGTGGAGATTGCCCGTCAGGTTCTCGCCAGCGCGGAGAACACGGAAGTCGAGGTGCTGGAACTCAGCCGGCTCACCTCGGAATACGGGCGCCACATCCACCCCTGCAAAGCCTGCTTCTCGACGGCGGCGGCTTTGTGCCACTGGCCGTGCTCCTGCTACCCCAACTACTCGCTGGGGCAGACGCACGACTGGATGAACGAGATTTATCCGAAATGGGTCGCAGCGCACGGGGTGATGATCGTCACCCCAGTCAACTGGTATCAGGTCTCATCGCCCCTGAAGCTGATGATGGATCGCCTCGTCTGCGCCGACGGCGGCAACCCCGACCCGACCTCGACCCAGGGTAAGAAGACCGACATCGCGAAGGGCCTGGAGCTCAAAGGTTGGGATTATCCCAAGCACCTTGAAGGCAGGCTGTTCTCCGTCATTGTTCATGGCGACACGGAGGGTGCGGGCGGTGTTCGCCGCAGCCTGTCCGACTGGCTGCGCGCCATGGATCTCATCCCGGCCGGCGGTGCTGCGGAGCTTGATCGCTACATCGGCTACTGGAAACCCTATGCCACGAGCCATGACGAACTCGATCGGGACGAGGCGGTGCAGGACGAGGTGCGTAACGCCGCCTGGACGCTGCTCGAAGCCGTGAAGGCCAAGAGAGCAGGGAGCCTCGTGACGGCCGGAGAAAACCTGAAGGAGCCGCGGCAGAAGTGATAGTGCAACGAAAAAGGCCGGGCTCTTCACCCGGCCTTCGCGCGAAACATCAGCTTATCGAGCCTATCTCGGCGCCGACTTGACCTCTGCGTCCCACTTCTTGAGCAGGCGCGTGCGCTCGGCGACCGAGCCGTACTTGGCGGTGTCATAGTTGATCAGCTTCATCTCGGAGAGCTTCGGCGCATCCGGCGAGACAGGTGCGTTCTTGTTTGACGCAATGGAGTAGATCTTCATGTCGGCGCCGACGAGCTTCTGCGCTTCCGCCGAGAGCGCCCAATCCACGAACTTCTGCGCCGTCTCCAGGTTCTTGCCGCCCTTCACGAGCGAAATCGAACCTGTCTCGTAACCTGTGCCTTCGCAGGGCGCGAGGGTTTTGACGGGCGCGCCGTCAGCAATCATCGTCACCATGTCGTGCATGAACGCGATGGCGATGCCGGTCTCTCCCAGGGCCACGGCCTTCACGGGCGCGGCGCCTGACTTGGTGTATTGATTGACGTTCTTGTGCAGGCCCTTCATGTAATCGAAGGCCTTGTCCTCACCCATGAGCTGCACGAGGGACGCCAGGAACACATAGGCCGTGCCGGAGGAGTTCGGGTCGGACACCTGCACCTCGTCGCGGTACTTCGGATCGAGCAAATCGGCCCAGCATTTCGGCTCCGGCAGGCCGCGGCTTGCGAGCACCTTGGTGTTGTAGCCGATGCCGAGAGCGCCGAGATAGGTGCCGGTCGCACGATACTTCGCCTGCTCGGCAAAGCGCTGGGCCCAATCGTGCAGTTCGGAAATCTTCGGCGACTTGTACTCGACCGTCAGCCCTTCCTCGGCTGCCTGGATATGGGAATCGCCGGGTCCGCCCCACCACACGTCGGCACGCGGGTTCGACGCCTCGGCCCGAATCTGCGCCAGGGTCTCGCCGGTACTCTTGCGCACCATTGTGGCCTTGGCGCCGGTTGCCTTCTCGAAGGCCGCAACACCGACGCGGCACT
This sequence comes from Microvirga lupini, assembly GCF_014191055.1. Lineage (GTDB taxonomy): Bacteria > Pseudomonadota > Alphaproteobacteria > Rhizobiales > Beijerinckiaceae > Microvirga > Microvirga lupini_A. The sequence goes on along the minus strand of NZ_JACHWB010000002.1, from coordinate 724,897 downwards.
GCTCCTCCAGGATCGAGCAATAGATCGTAATAGGCGCCTGAGCCTGTGCGGTCAGCGGTACAGCACACAGGGCCGATGTGAAGGCCAGGCCGATCAATGAAAGTCGCATGCAATTCCTCCCGAAGCATCGGCCTTCCTGGGCCGAGCCATCTTATGAAGACCATGCGATTGGGAAGCTTAGCCGACTTCTTTGTCAAGATGACAGTGCGTGGCTATTACAAACGAAAAGGCCGGGCACATGGCCCGGCCTTGGAAAGACAGGAGGCCAACGGCGCTTACCAGGAGGTCAGAACCGAGCCCTTGAACTTCTCTTCGATGAACGCCTTCACCTCAGGGGTGTGATAGGATTCGATGAGCGCCTTCACCCAAGGCTTGTTCTTGTCCTCGCTGCGCACCGCGATGATGTTCACGTACGGACCCTTGGGGTTCTCGCGGGCGATCGGGTCCTTCACCGGATCGAGGCCGCCCGATGTCGCGTAGTTGGTGTTGATGACCGCTGCATCCACGTCGGCGAGCACGCGCGGGCCCTGGGCCGCTTCGATCTCGACGAACTTGATCTTCTTCGGATTGTCGGTCACGTCGAGAGGCGTCGGCTTGTAGCCCGTGCCTTCCTTCAGCTTGATGAGGCCCTTGTCCTGCAGGAGGATGAGGGCGCGGCCGCCATTGGTCGGATCGTTCGGGATCGAGATCGTCGCGCCGTTCGGCAGGGCGTCGAGGCTCTTGTGCTTCTTCGAGTAGATGCCGATCGGGAAGTTCACGGTGAGCGCCACGCTCTCGATCTTGTAGCCGCGGTCGGCCACTTGGTTGTCGAGATAGGGCTGGTTCTGGAACGAGTTCGCCTCGATGTCGCCGCCGGCGAGCGCCGTGTTCGGTACCACGTAGTCGGAGAACTCGACGATCTTGATATCGAGTCCCTTCTTGGCGGCGATCGGCTTCACGGCTTCGAGGATCTGCGCGTGCGGCCCGGGCGTGGCGCCGATGCGCACGGTCTGCGTCTGCGCAAGCGCCGGCAGGGCGGCGAGAGACAGGATGGCGGCGAGGCCGAGTTTTTTCAGAGACATCTTCGGTACTCCTTGTGCGAACTTTTCGAAAGGTCAGGCGTGGCGGATGCGCTTGTTCAGGCGGCGGGCGAGGCGGTCGCCGATGCTCTGCACCGCCTGGACGAGGACGATGAGCACGACCACGACGGCGAGCATCATCTCGGGCATGAAGCGCTGGTAGCCGTAGCGGATGCCAAGATCGCCCAGGCCCCCGCCGCCGACCGCGCCCACCATGGCCGAGAAGCCGAGCAGAGACACGATGGCGAGCGTCAGGCCGAGCACGATGCCGGGGAGAGCCTCCGGAATCAGCACCTTCAGCACGATCTGGAGCGGGGTCGCACCGAAGGCGCGGGCCGCCTCGATGAGGCCCTGATCCACCTCGCGGATCGCACCTTCGATGAGGCGCGCGATGAACGGCGTTGCGGCAATGGTGAGCGGCACGATGGCCGCGTTGGTGCCGATGGAGGTGCCGGCGATCAGGCGCGTGAACGGAATGATCGCCACCACGAGGATAATGAAGGGCGTGGAGCGCGTCGCGTTGACGACCACCCCGAGCACGCGGTTGACCCAGGGAGCGGCGAACAGCTCACCCTTTCCGGACGTGGCGAGAAACACGCCGAGCGGCAGCCCGAAGAGGGTTGCGATCAAGGCCGAGACCGCAACCATGTAGAGGGTTTCGCCCGTGGAGGCGGCGATGAGGTTGATCATCTCAGGCGACATAGCCGAGGACCTCCGTGTCGAGACCGTGCTTGTTCAGGAAATCGAGAGTGGTGGAGACCGATGCTTCCGGCACGCCGACGACCAGGGTGCCGAAGGGCCGTCCGGCGATCTCGTCGACCGAGCCCGACAGGATGTTCGCTTCGATGGCGAGATCGCGGGCGAGCCGCGCGAGAACCGGATCGGTGGCATGGGGACCGCGGAAGCCGATGCGGATGACTGCCTGACTTCCTGGTGTCGCCTCGGGCGTGAGCCTGCTCTGCACATAGGGCGGCAGCGCGCGGCCGGATTCATCGGCGAGGAACGATCGGGTGACCTCGTGCTGCGGCCGGGTGAAGACCTCGAACACGTCGCCCTGCTCGACGATGCGGCCGCCCTCGATCACCGCAACCTCGCGGGCAATGTTGCGGATCACCGCCATCTCGTGAGTGATGAGCAGGATGGTGAGGCCAAGCTCGTCGTTGATGCGCGCGAGCAGGTCGAGAATGGACCGGGTGGTTTCCGGGTCAAGGGCCGAGGTCGCCTCGTCGGACAGAAGAACCTTGGGCTTGGTGGCCAGCGCACGGGCGATGCCGACACGCTGCTTCTGGCCGCCAGAAAGCTCGGACGGATAACGGTTGCGCTTGTCGGAGAGGCCGACGAGGGCGAGAAGCTCCTCGACCCGCGCCCGGATCTCCGCCTTGTCGTAGCCTGCCACTTCGAGCGGCAAGGCGATGTTCTGGGCGGCCGTGCGCGAGGAGAGCAGGTTGAAGTGCTGGAAGATCATGCCGATGGAGCGCCGCGCGTGGCGCAGGGCCGCCTCGGGCAGGGCCGCGATGTCGGCGCCGTCCACGATCACCTTGCCGGACGAGGGCTTCTCCAGGCCGTTGACCAGACGGATCAGGGTGGATTTGCCGGCGCCGGAGCGGCCGATCACGCCAAGGATGGAGCCCTGCGGCACGGCGAGGTCGATCTCACGCAAGGCGGTGACGGGCTGGCCGTCTCGGCCGGGAAAGGTCTTGGAGACCTTCTCCAGACGCACGATGGGCTCTACGGGGATCAGGCGCTGAGATGGCTTGTCACCGATATAGCCAAGGGGGGCGTTCATAGGTTCGCCTTCAGAAACTTTCGTCGAATGCTGATGCGACACATGAGACATCTCGTTCTCCATGTCAACGATTTCGTTCTTTAAACAGGACAATTTGTTTTGAAGAACGACTTAGCAGTGGGTCAGGCCTGTCGCTGTTGTCACAAGGCTGCTATCGCTTGTCGTAAGAGGAAGTTCCTCCTTTCTTTCGCCACAAGAGCGATTGATCCGGCTGCCGTGAGTTTCTAAGAGCCGGGGCAGGGATCCTGGCAGGAGATGCGTATGATCAAGGCGAGCATTGTGCTGGCACTCGTAGGTTTGGGGGTTCTTGCGGCTTCCGTGTCTGGAACGGTTGCTGTCCCGTTCTATCTGCCTCTCTCCACCCTGGTTCTGGCCGGGATCATGTACATCGGGCGGAGCATCCCGAAGTTCCTGCGCATCTTCCTTGTGATGCTCTCCGCCACGCATCTCGTGCTCGTGGCTCTCATTCTCGGGTCACGGGTAGGTCTCATTACCGGCGACTATACGGGCTATGTGCCGCCGCCCTCGGCTGCGCTGGGTGCGACGGCGTTCGGCGCCCTCATCTTCGGGCTCGCCTTTGTGCCCGTGGTGCGTACCATCTGCCGCATCGCCGACCGCTATCTCGAATCCCAGGCCGACAGTGTCATCCGCATACCGTTCATCGGCCTCGTGCGGGCACGGGAGGGCACCATCGGCACATGGATGATCGGGATCCTTATCGCGATGAATCTCGCTCAGGTGGCTCTCGCTGTCCGCTTCAATTTCTACTTTCGCGATCTGTTCAACGCGCTTGAGAACAAGGACGCGACAGCTTTCTGGTATCAACTCTTTATCATCTTCGCGCCGCTTGCAGCGGTGCATGTGGTAATCGCGCTTACTGAGGTGCTGCTGCAGAATGTGCTTCTCATTCGTTGGCGCGCCTATCTTAACACCTATTATGTCGGCGAGTGGCTCGGGAACGGCGCGCATTACCGGATGCAGCTTCTCGGCCGCGGTGCGGACAACCCGGACCAACGGATCTCGGAAGACCTGCGCAAGTTCGTCGAGAGCACCTATTCCCTCTCCGTCGGCCTCATGAACCAGGCCGCCACGCTGGTGTCCTTCGTGGCGATCCTGTGGACCATCTCGGCCGGTTTCACGTTCCCGGGAACCAACGTGGAGGTGCCGGGCCTGCTCGTGTGGGTCTGCGCCGGCTATGCGATCCTCGGCACCTGGCTGACGCACCTGATCGGCCGGCCGCTCATCGGTCTCAACTTCGAGCAGGAGCGGGTGGAGGCGAACTACCGCTTCTCCCTGGCGCGCCTGCGCGAATACACCGAGCAGGTCGCGCTTCTGTCCGGCGAACCGGCTGAGCGCGAAGGGCTTGCTCACCGATTCAGCCAGATCGTCGACAACTACATGCGGATTATCATCCGCCTCATCAAGCTGAACACCTTCACGCTCAGCTATTCCCAGGCCAACGTGGTCGTGCCTTATATCCTCACGGCGCCATACTACTTCATCGGCAAGATCTCGCTGGGCCAGATGCAGCAGGTGGTCGGCGCCTTCTCGCGGGTGGAATCCGCTCTCACGTATTTCATCACGATCTACACCACGCTTGCCGATTACAAAGCCGTACTCGACCGTCTCACCACGTTTGAGGGCGCCATCGCGTCGGCCCAGCGGGTCGGCGGCGAGAGTAAGCTCGCCATCACGGAAGCAGCCGGTCGCGAGCTGCGCCTGAAGAATCTCGACGTGCGCCTGCCCGATGGCAGCGCCCTGCTGCACACGGACGCGCTGACCTTCCGGCCGGGCGAGCGCACGCTCATGACGGGCCCGTCGGGTTCGGGCAAGTCCACCTTGTTCCGCGCCATTGCGGGCATCTGGCCGTTCGGCGAGGGCGAAGTGCTGGTGCCTGAGGGGCAGACCATGATGCTCCTGCCGCAGCGGCCCTACATTCCCATCGGTACCTTGCGCGATGCGGTAACCTATCCGGGCAAGGCTGAGACCTACACCGATGCCCAGATCGCGGAGGCGCTCCGGGCCGCCAAGCTGCCGCAGATCGCAGAGCGCCTCGACGAGGAGCGGGCCTGGGCTCAGACCCTGTCGCTCGGCGAGCAGCAGCGCCTCGCGGTGGCCCGCGCGCTCCTGGCCAAGCCCGACTGGCTGTTCCTGGACGAGGCGACGGCTGCCCTCGACGAGCCCACCGAGGCGGAGATCTACCGGATCATCAAGGAACAGCTGCCGCAGACGACGGTGGTCTCCATCGGCCACCGCTCGACGCTCGCAGCCTATCACGATAGGCGCATCGACATGAAGAAGACCGAGAGCGGCCTGTCCACGCCCGTCGACCTGCGTCAGGCCGTGCCTGCGGAGTAACATGGGGTAGTATCAACAAACAAAAGGCCGGCGTAAGCCGGCCTTTTGCATTGAGATCGGATTGATGCGGCTTAGAGCGCGCGCTCCAGGACCAACTGGCCGCCGTTCTGGGTCTTGATGATCAGGTTGCGGCCCTGAATGTCCCATTTGCCCGAGGCACGGAGCGCCACGAGGAAGGACTGCTCGATGGCCATGGCGGACTTGTCACAGCTCTTCTTCGTCAATGCGAAGGGGCCGACGGCCAGGGCCTGCTCGCGCAGGGGATAGGCCGCGGTCGCATAGGTGTTGCAACCGGCAAAGCCGGTGGCGCGCATCTGGTCGTCGAGCCTGAAGCTCGGGCGCTCGCCGGTAAAGGGCTTGCCGTTCAGGCTGACGGCCACCCAGGAGGAGTTCAGCGGGAAGATCTTGCCGGTCTCGCCGGGCTGCGGAACCTTGTTGTCCACCTGACGGGTCGGACCGGCCGGGCGACCAAGCGTTGCGGCTGGTGACTGGGCATGAGCTCCCGAGACGGCGGCCAAGGCCACCAAAAATGTCGCAAGTCGAAGCGCGTTCATCGGAACCTCTACAACGGAAAAACGCCCGGACCATAAGGGTCCTTGGGCGCTGAGGCAACGCCCAAGGTGCTCCAGCGGCAATGTTGTCCTATCCTCGCGTGAGGAATCGCACCTAGCCAATGCGACGCAGCAGCCGCTCCGTGAGAGCGTTGGTGGGGCGGAACAGATAATCGAAGGCGCGGACGGAGATGTCCTGGGCGCCAAGATTCTGCAGAGCCGTCACGAGGTCGAACACGGTCGCGGTGCGGCAATGGAGCACGATCTCGCGTCCCAGGGCATGGCCGAAGGGCAGGGTTGCCCCGTGCTCCTTGGCCAGCGGTGCCAGGCCCGAGGCTTTCGCCGGATCGAGGGAGGCCCGAACCTCGCGGCTGGTGCGCGCTTCTTCTTCTGCGGCAATGCGCGTCAGCACGGCGGTGGCGGCAGCCTTGGCCCGGTCCGTCCAGGGCGCCCGGGCGGAGGCCACGAGATTGGCCTCGGAGCGCAGCATCACGCCGTCGTCCAAGATCTTCAGGGCGTTTGCCGCAAGCGTTGCACCGGTGGTGGTGATATCCACGATCAGTTCCGCCGAGCCTGCGCCCGGCGCGCCTTCCGTGGCGCCCAGGCTCTCGACGATCCGGTAGTCGGACACGCCCTTCTCGGCGAGGAACCGGCGGGTGAGGTTCACGTATTTCGTCGCGACCCGCATCTTGGTGCCGTGGCGGGCACGGATGTCGGCCGCCACCTCGTCGAGGTCGGCCATGTTGCGCACGTCGATCCAGGCCTGCGGCACGGCCACGACCACATTGGCATGGCCGAAGCCCAACGGCGTCAGCAGCTCGACGGCCGCATCCGCATCCGGGATCTGCTCCCGGATCAGGTCCTCGCCGGTGATGCCGAGATGGGCCGTGCCGGAGGCGAGCTGGCTGACGATCTCGGAGGCCGACAGGAAGGCGACCTCCACATCGGGCACCCCTTTGAGCGTGCCGCGATAATCGCGGGCCCCGCGGGATTGGGTGAAGACCAGCCCGGCGCGGGCGAAGAACGCGGCCGCGTTCTCCTGCAGGCGCCCCTTGGAGGGTACGGCCAGGATCAGGGGAGTATCGGTCATCAGGGCGTCCCCACGATGCGGTCGAGCCAGAAGGAGCAGCCGACCGCCGGGATCGGCGCCTCGGCGCCCAGATGCTCCAGGAGGCGGTCATAGCGCCCGCCGCCGACGACCGGTTTGCCGTCGCTGCGGCGCGGGTCCTGCACCTCGAAGATGAAGCCCGTGTAGTAGTCGAGATTACGGGCGAAGGTGGCGGCGAACGAGAAGCTGCGGACGTCGAGGCCCCGCGCGGCCATGAAGCCGGTGCGCTCCTCGAACAGGGTCAGGGCCGGACCGATATCGAGGTCCGCGTCCTTCGCCAGAGCCCGGACCGCGTGGGCCGCCTGATCGGGATCGCCCACGATGGCGAGATAGCGCTCCAGCACCTGCCTGGCCTCATCAGGGAGGCCGGTGCGGTTGGCCGCGCGGGCCAGGAAGCGCTCGGCGATCTCGCCCGCGCTGCGCCCGCCGACACTGGCGATGCCCGCAATCGATAGGATGTCCTCGACGAAGGCCTTGGCGGCCTGGGGAGCCTGTCCTTCGATGGCGGCGAGAAGTCCGGCGTGCTCCTGGGTGCCCGAGCCCTCAGGCTCGGCAAGACTCGCCAGCCCATGGCCCGACACGATGGCGCGGATCACGCGCCGCTTGGCAGCCGGCGCGACGCCCAGCGTATCGATCAGCGCATGGAGCAGGCCCATGTCGCCGAGTTTTACGACAGGCGAGGGGCCGCCGAGCCGGGCATGGCCCTCCAGGGCAAGGGCCAGGATTTCCGCATCGACTGCCGACACGTCCGTGCGGCCGATGGATTCGAGCCCCGCCTGCAGGAACTCGCCGCTCTCGGCAGGGCGCATGCGGAAGACCGGGCCGCCATAGGAATAGCCCAGGGGCTCGGCGCCGCGCTGGGCGAGATGCTGGAGGCAGACGGGAATGGTGTATTCCGGCCGCAGGCACAGCTCCGCGCCGGCCGCGTCCTGCGTCACGAACATGCGCCGCCGGATATCCTCGCCCGACAGGTCGATGAACACGTCCGCAGGCTGGAGCACCGGCGGCTCGACACGCGCATAGCCCTCGCGCTCGAACAGCGCGATCAGCGCAACAATGGCATCCGTCTCCGTCACTGGCTTGGCTCAATCCCTTATGCTGGAATGCTCTCTAGCAATGCCCGGGCACGAAGGCGATTGTTTTTGGCAGGAAGGGTGAACGGGGGCGTAGAAGGCGACTTGTCAAACAGCCAGCGCCTTCGGGCCCGCAGCGGGTGGGCTGCGAGCCGTCAGGTCAGTCGAGGGAGGCGTGCTGGGCAGCCCGGCTCGATTGTGTGGTGAGAAGTGAAGAGCCGGATCTGCTCGTCACGCGCGGTTTGTTTCAGCGGACCTGGATCTGCGCCAGGATCGGCCACCCGCGATCACAGGCGTGCGAGACCTGCGGCGGGACCGCGCCTCGTCCCGCATCTGCGACGCCTCGCGAGCGCGCCCCTCTGTGGACGAGGATGAACCATGATATAGCCCAGCTTAGGACCAAAGTCAAGAACAAAATGAGAACAAGACGTAGCCTCACACCCGCAGCCCTCATCCCGAGGAGGTCGCCTAGGCGACCGTCTCGAAGGAGGCTCCAGAGGGCACTGGACGCTCCTTCGAGACGCCGCTTGCAGCGGCTCCTCAGGATGAGGCTGGAGAGGTGGACAGCAGAGACGGGAATCCCCGGATCAAGTCCGGGGATGGCCATGACGGTGGAGAGAGTTGAGTCTGCGAGACTCAGCGCTTCTCGGTCGTTTCGCTCTTGGCCTTAGCCGTCTTGCGCTTGCTGTGATCGCTCGAGCGGTTCACGTATTTAACCTTCTTGGGCTCCGCCTTACCGCCCTCTTCGCCCACGAGGCTCGGGGGCAGGAAATGGCGGGCGGCTTCCGTCACCACGCCGGCGACGGCGCCTGCGGCCGTCTGCGTCAGGTCGGCGGTCTGGGAGCCGGCATCGGCAACCGCCGCGCCGGCCTTCTTCGCCGTGCGCGTCCGGGTGAGGACGGTCGCGGCCGCGCCGGCTGCGGCGATGAGGGCATCCGCCAGAATCTCGCGACCGAGATCAGAGTTGATCAGGTCCATGAAGCCCGACTTCTTCGCGGTCTTCGCCAGCTTCGCGCCGGTGCTCTTGCCAGAGGCTTTCTTCGCTTTACTGCCGCTCTTCTTGTCCTTCGCCATGTTCATCTCCTGATGGTCAAGCTTCCGAGACAACCCCAAGGTTAGCATCGGGGTTCCCAAGCGGCCAAGCTCAGCCGAAATGCCGGGCCAGCACCTCGCGGACGGCATCGACCAGCTTGGTCTCGGAAACCGAGAACTGCGCCGGGCGGGCGGCCTTCCACTCCTCGTTGGACGCGATGGCCTGAGCGGCCTTGGCGCCTTCGATCAGATCCTTGATCTCGACCTCGCCGCGCTCGCGCTCGTTGGAGCCCTGGATGACCACGCAGGGGCTCTGCCGCCGGTCGGCGTATTTCATCTGCGCCTTCATGCCGGATGATCCGAGATAGAGCTCGGCGCGGATGCCGGCCTGGCGCAGGGTCGAGACCATGCGCTGGTAGGCGGCGATCTGGTCCTTGTCCATGACGAGCACCACCACGGGCCCGGGTGTCTGGGCGCCCGACACGATGGGGCTTTTGACCATCTGCAGGGCCGAAAGCAGGCGCGAGACGCCGATGGAGAAGCCGGTCGCCGGAACGGGCTCGGAGCGGAAGCGGCCGACAAGGCCGTCATAGCGCCCGCCGCCGCCCACCGAGCCGAAGCGAACGGGCCGCCCATCCTCGTCCTGCACCTGGAAGGTGAGCTCCGCCTCGTAGACCGGGCCGGTATAGTATTCGAGGCCGCGCACGACGGAGGGGTCGATGGTGACGCGGTCCTCGTAGCCGGAGGAGGCGACGAGGGAGGCAATCTCGGCGAGTTCGTCCGCACCTTCGAGACCCCTTGCGGAGGAGCCGACGACCCTGCGCAGGTTCTCGACTGTCGCGGCATTGTCCGTGCCCTTGGCAGCCGTGAAGGCGAGCACGCGTTCGATGGCGGAAGGCTCAAGGCCTGCGCCTTTCGTAAAGTCGCCGCTCTCGTCCTTGCGGCCGGCGCCGAGAAGCTGGCTCACGCCCTCAGGCCCGAGCCGGTCGAGCTTGTCGATGGCGCGCAGCACCGTGAGGCGCTGACCCGCCTTGTCCTCGCCGCCGATGCCGATAGCTTCGAGCACACCATCCAAAACCTTGCGGTTGTTGATCTTGATGATGAAGTCGCCGCGCTTGAGGCCGAGCCGCTCCATCGTGTCGGCGGCCATCATGCAGATTTCCGCGTCCGCCGCGACGGAGGCCGCGCCCACCGTGTCGGCGTCGAACTGCATGAACTGGCGGAAGCGGCCGGGGCCGGGCTTCTCGTTGCGGAACACCCAGCCGACCCGGTAGCTGCGATAGGGCTTGGGCAGGGCATCGAAGTTCTCGGCGACAAAGCGGGCGAGCGGCGCGGTCAGGTCGTAGCGCAGCGACAGCCACTGCTCGTCATCGTCCTGGAACGAGAACACGCCCTCGTTCGGGCGGTCCTGGTCGGGCAGGAACTTGCCGAGGGAATCCGTATACTCGACGAAGGGCGTCTCGACGCCCTCGAAGCCGTAGAGCTCATAGGATTCGCGGATGGCCGCGAGCATGCGCTCGGTGGCGGCGAGGTCGGCGGGGGTACGGTCGGCAAAGCCGCGCGGGGCGCGGGCCTTGATCTTGTCGGCCTTGGACATGGTTTTTAACGGCAGCCGTTTGTTGGAAAAAACGTGCTGCGGTCCTACTCCCTGCGGCCGGGAGGGGCAAGGCTTATGCGGCAGCCGGAGCCGCAAGGCCCGCGAGAAGATCCGCTGTCGCGCGAATGCGGGCCACACGCGGCAGGATCTTCTCAATGGAGAAGCGGTGCATGTCGGCGTCGATGCTGGAGGAGGCGTCCTCCGCGACAATCACGGAATAGCTGTGCTGCCAGGCATCCCGGGCGGTGGACTCGACGCCGAAATTGGTCATCACGCCACCCAGGATCACAGTCGAGATGCCCCTGCGCCGAAGCTGCAGATCGAGTTCGGTACCATGGAAGGCGCTCCACTGGCGCTTGGTGATCACGGCATCGGGCTCGACATCGAAGGCTTGGGACAACGCCACCGCCTCGCGGGGCAGGCCGCCCTCAGGGAGGGGCAGGGGTATGTCCACCGGCTGGCGGAGGGCATCGGCATAGCCCGGCGAGAAATCGGCCCGGGTCAGAATGATCGTGCCGCCGGAGGCTTTCAGGCCGCGCGCCAGACGGGAGGCATTGCCCATCACGGTTGAGGCCGGGTGAGGGGCAAGCGGCATGCCGAGGGTCCAGTTCTGCAAATCGATCAAAACAAGGGCGGTGCGGCGTGGATCGAGTGCGTTCGACATGGCATGGTCCTGATAGAGGAGGGCGCGCCAGGCGCTTTCCCTAAAGCCTAATCTGATTATATGAGGGTATCCTCATAAAAGTAGGTTATATGAGCTCACCCTCACAAAATGCAAGTGCAACGTCAGAGCCTGCCCCGCGCATTCCCCAACGAAAGCGTGGGCGCGAGCGGGTGGCCACACTCCTGAATGCGGGAGCGGAAGTCTTCTCGGAAAAGGGGTACGAAGCCGCCACGATGACCGAGATTGCCGCCCGAGCAGGCGCTTCCATCGGGTCGCTCTATCAGTTCTTCCCCACCAAGGAGCTTTTGGCGAAAGCCCTGCACGAGGCCTATCTCGCGGATCTGGCGGCGATGCTTGAAGGGTTGGCTAAAGAGGCCGCCGGCCAGAATCCCGCCGCGATGGCGGACGGGCTTTTCGACGGGCTGCTGGATTTCCTGGCCGTGCGCCCCGCCTTCGGGGCGCTCGCGGAGCGGCGGGATATCGACAAGGATCAGAAGCGCAGGACAGGCGAAGCAATGCGGGGCCAGCTTGCCGGACTGCTCGCCTCAGCCCGGCCGCCATTTCCGGAGCCGCGCCGGGAGGCCATGGCGGCTGTTGTCCTCCAGATCATGAAGGCGGCCGTGGCCCTCAATGCGCAAGAGGATGAACACCTGAGGCGCGCTATCCATTTGGAGTTGCGGCAGATGCTGAAAAGCCACCTGAACGCCGTTCAGGTGGCTTGAGCTTTGAGAGGCCTCAGGCGACCGCCTTGATCACCCGGGTGAGCTTGTCGACGATCTCGCCGATCTGTTCCTCGGTGACAATCAGCGGGGGCGACAGCGCAATGGTGTCGCCGGTGATGCGCATCATGATGCCGTGCTCCTGGAAGCCGCGGTCCATGGCCTCGAAGGCGCGGGCGCCGACCGCATCGGGGCGCGACGCGAGATCGATGGCGCCCACTAGGCCGATAGTGCGGATGTCGAGCACGTTCGGCAGGCTCTTCAGCCCATGAATCGCATCGGCCCAGACCGGTTCCAGGGTTTTTGCCCGTTCGAACAGCTTCTCGTCCCGGTAGATGTCCTGGGCGGCAAGCGCTGCCGCGCAGGCCAAGGGGTGGCCGGAATAGGTGTAGCCGTGGAACAGCTCGATCATGTGCTCCGGACCCTTCATGAAGGTGTCGTAGAGCCCCTGGCGCACCAGCACGCCGCCCATGGGCACGGCACCGGAATTCACCCCCTTGGCGAAGGTGATCATGTCCGGGATGACGCCGTAGCGCTCGGCGGCAAAGGCCGTGCCGAGGCGGCCGAAGCCCGTGATGACCTCGTCGAAGATCAGCAGGATGCCGTGCTTGTCGCAGATCTCGCGCAGGCGCTTGAGATAGCCTTTGGGGGCCGCCAGCACGCCGGTGGAGCCGGCCATGGGCTCGACGATCACGGCCGCGATGGTGGAGGCGTCGTGCAGCGCCACGATGCGCTCCAGCTCGTCCGCCAGATGCGCGCCCCATTCGGGCTCGCCGCGGGAGAAGGCCTGCTGCTCGCGGTTATAGGTGTGGGGCAGGTGGTCGACGCCCGCCAGCAGCGAGCCGAAGAACTGGCGGTTCTTGACGATCCCGCCCACGGAGATGCCGCCGAAGCCGACGCCATGATAGCCGCGCTCGCGGCCGATCAGGCGCGTCTTGCTGCCCTGGCCCCTGGCGTTCCAATAGGCGAGAGCCACCTTCAGGGCCGTGTCCACGGCCTCGGAGCCCGAGTTGCAGAAGAACACGTGGTTGAGATCGCCGGGCGCGAGCTGGGCGAGGCGGGAGGCCAGGGCGAAACCGCCCGCATGGCCGAACTGGAAGGCGGGAGAATAGTCGAGCTCCTCGGCCTGGGCCTGAATGGCCCGGGTGATCTCGTCCCGGTTGTGGCCCGCATTGCAGCACCAGAGGCCGGCCGCGCCGTCGATCACCTCACGGCCCTCGGGCGTGTAGTAGTACATGCCCTTGGCGCGGGCGATCATGCGCGGGCGCTGCTTGAAGGAGCGGTTCGCCGTGAAGGGAAGCCACCAGGCCTCGAGGTCGTTGGGTGCGAGCGAGTCGTTGGCGGCTCTGGAAATCTGGGCGGTCATGGCTAATCCCCGGAAATGACTGGCCGGGAGCCTAGCAGCCGTTCCTTGAGGCAGCAAAAGGAACTTTGTGCCAAGCCATGAGCGGGGCGCAGAGCTTGACCTTACATTGTCATGCCTGTCGCCTCATAGCCTGCGGCATTGAGTGCCTGGGTCACCTCGAGGGCCTGCGCCTTGGTGACCACGTGGACGCGCCCATGGTCCAGATCCACATCGACCCTGGCACCGGGATCCAGCCGCTGGATCGCCTTGGTGACCGAGTTGACGCAGCCCTGGCAGGTCATTCCCTCGACCTGCATGAGCAGATCCTTGCGCGGCTCTTCCATCGATGCACCCTTTCCAAACTGGCTGACCGGTACTGAGCGAGCAACGCGCGGTTGCGCAAAAATGTCCATTGCGGGAATGCGAAACTTGCCTCGCGATTCGCCGTGATTCACATTCGGTTAAGACACTGATTCGGGCATCAGCCCCGAGCCAGGGGAGCGGGGGCACCCATGGTCATAACGAAAACAATCACTCTGGTCCTGAAGGACCGGAAGGCGGCTCTGCTTGCCTTCACGCCGGCCATTCTGATGGCATCCGCTTCGGCCTATGTGCCGATGGAAGCGGGCCTCGTCATGCCGGTTTTCGCCTGCCTGATCGCAATGGTGGTCGGCGGTCTCGTCATTCTTTGGCGGCAGGCTGAGATGGTCCGCCATTCCGCATCCGCCGCTCCGCTCGTGCCGAGGTCGGCCAGAATTGCCGGGCAGGGTCCGGCGGGTCTTCTGCGTGACCTCGCCAAAGCTGCGGATGCGTCGGAGAGCGCCGGGCAGGCAGTCGCGGCGCTGCGCGTCAAGCCTGCCCTGACGCTCGTGGCAGGCTCTGGGGCCAGCTCTGGGAGCTTTCCCGAACCGTCGCTGCTGCCGTCCATCCGCAGGCTCTCGGCCGACGAGACGAGCCGGATCAGACTTGTCACTCAAGCCTTCGAGGCCGACCGGATCGAGCTGCACCTGCAACCCATCGTGTCGCTGCCGCACGGCAGGATCCGTTTCTACGAAGCCCTGGCGCGGCTTCGTTTGGCGGACGGGTCCCTGCTGGCGCCAGTGGAGTTCATGCCGATCCTGGAATGCGCCGGGCGCGCCGCCGATTTCGACCGGCGCATCCTGATCCGCGCCATGGCTGTTGCCCGCCATCTCATGGCCCGCGGCAGCGAGGCCATCATTGGGGTGAACCTGTCGGCTCATGCCGTGGTCGAGCCGGGCTTCCTGTGGTCGCTGGCCGGCCTCATGGATTCCTCACCCGAGATCCTCGGCAGGATTGTCCTGGAACTCCCCCAGCACAGCTGGCGCCATCTCGACGGCGACCTCAAGGCCGCGCTGGCTGCCCTGCGCGAGCGCGGCGTGCCGTTCTCCCTCGATCGCGCGGCGGATCTGCGGTTCGATACGAAAGCGCTGGCCGATCTCGGCCTGCGCTTCATGAAGCTGCCGGCCCACCTGATGATCCAAGCCGCCGAGCAGCAGGACGGACGTTATGCCGGGCCGGAGCCCGATGTGCGGGACTTCGCCTCCGCGCTGCGCCGCCAGGGCATTCGGCTGATCGCCGAGCGGGTCGATCAGGACGATATGGTGCCGGTTCTCAGCGATCTTGGCGTTCCGCTCGCGCAGGGCTTCGCCTTCGCGGCACCGCGTCCGGTCAAGCCGGAGATCACCGACGAGCAGGATCTCCCGCGGCCCTTCGGCCTGGAGGATGCGCCAACCCGCCTGCGGCGCGCCGGTTGACTTGAGCAGCGCAAGGGCCTACCCGCCCGGTTTCATCACAAGTGAGAACCCATGACCGCGCTGTCCCGCCCCGCTCACATCGAGGGCCTGCAATCTCTCGCCGGGAATTACGACCTCATCCTCTGCGATGTCTGGGGCGTGCTGCACAACGGCGTCAAAGCCTATGAGGCCGCAAGCGACGCGCTCACGCGCTTCCGTGCCAAGGGCGGACAGGTGGTTCTCGTCTCCAACGCGCCGCGCCCCGGCGCATCGGTCGGGACGCAGCTCGACGGGTTCCAGGTTCCGCGCACGGCTTATGATTCCATCGTGACCTCGGGCGATCTGACCCGGTTCGCCATCCAGGAGCGCATCGACAGGATCGTCCACCACATCGGCCCGCCGCGCGACATGCCGATCTACAACGGAATCGACGTGCGTTTCGGCTCCATCGACGAGGCGGATTACGTTGTCTGCTCAGGCTTCGACAACGACGAGGAGGAGACGGTCGAGGATTACCGCTCGCAGCTCGAGGCCATGCGCCGGCGCAACTTGCTGATGGTCTGCGCCAATCCCGATCTCGTGGTCGAGCGCGGCCACATGATCCTGCCCTGCGCGGGCACCATCGCGCTCGCCTATGAGGAGATGGGCGGCGAGGTCTTCTATGCGGGAAAGCCCCATCGTCCGGTCTACGAGCGGGCTCTCACTGTCGCGTCCGATCTCGTCGGACACTCGATCCCGAAGGAGAGGGTGCTGGCCGTGGGCGACGCGATCCGCACCGATATCGCCGGTGCCGTGGGCTTCGGCATCGACGCCCTGATGATCGCCCGCGGCATCCATGCGGAGGAGCTTGGCCTCCACAAGGGCGATCTCGTCTCGGATCACGTGCAGGACTGGGTGGACCGGCAGCCGGTTCAGCCCACCGCCTTCACGGAAGTGTTGTCCTGGTGAGGCCACCTTCCGCCTTGTCATCCCCGGCGGCCGTAAGGCCGGGAATGACACCGGAGGCCAGCGTCGCATCTCCCTTGACCCGCCGCATGCTTTTCGACAGGGTCGCGCGGCATTGATCCGACCCAGATGAGTTCCGAGGTTCTCCCCTGATGCCCAACTCCTTCGCGATCTGCCGCGATGGCGAGCCTGTGCCCGAGAGCCTTAAAGGGGCCGTGGCGGCCATCGGCAATTTCGACGGCGTTCACCGCGGGCATCAGCATCTTCTTCGGATGAGCCTGGATTCCGGAAGGCCCGCGGCGGTCGTCACCTTCGAGCCGCATCCGCGCACCTTCTTTCAGCCCGACAAACCGCTGTTCCGCATCACGCCCGAGCCCGTGAAGCTGGCGATCTTCGCGCGCCTCGGCCTCGCAGGCGTCTTTCAGAGAGAGTTCAATGCAGCGCTCGCCGCACTGACCGCCGCAGGCTTCGTGGACCTTCTGGCTAAGGACCTGGAACTGTCGGGCGTCGTGATCGGCCACGACTTTCACTTCGGCCGCGGCCGCGAGGGCAACCCGGCGCGCATGATGGAGCTGTGCCGGGAGCGGGGACTCGACTGCCTCGTGGCTCCGGCCATCGTCGAAGGCACGGAACCGGTCTCCTCCAGCGCCATCCGGGCTGCTCTTGAGGCGGGAGACATCGCCACGGCCAACCGACTGCTCGGCTATCGCTGGTTCGTGCAGGCGGAAGTCCGCCACGGCGACAAGCGCGGACGGGTCCTGGGCTATCCGACGGCCAATATGCGATTGCCTGACGAGTGCCGCCTACGGCACGGCATCTATGCGGTGCGGGCGTCTGTCGGTGGCAGGCTGATTGACGGCGTCGCCAGCTTCGGCCGCCGCCCGACCTTCGACAACGGAGCGCCGCTCCTCGAGGTGCATCTCTTCGACTTCGCCGGCGATCTCTATGGGCAGATCCTGGACGTGGAGTTCATCGGCTGGATCCGCGGCGAGGAGCGGTTCGACGGCATCGAGGCGCTGATCGCCCAGATGGACCGGGACTCGCTCGAGGCGAAGCGGATGCTGACCGAGGATAAGACAGTTTCGATGATTGGCTGATCCTAAAGCGTCGTCCCGGGGCTGCGGAGCAGAACCCGGGATCGTAGAACAGGTGTGGCACTGGCTCGCCTCTCCCTGAGGGAGAGGGGGCAGCGTTTTATCCTACACGCGATCCCGGATCGGCTTGCGCCGTCCGGGATGACGATGCTTCAGGCGGGAGGCTTCAGAGCCTGCGCGGCCATGGCGTAGCCGCCCATGGCGCCATCGACGAAATGGATGTGGTCGGCTCGCGTGGGCGAGGGGACGAAGCAGGTCATGAGGGCCGCCTCCTGCCGGTGCAGGCCATGACGGGCGATACCCTTTTTCTCCGCGTCGGACAGCAATGACTCCAGACGGTCGGCAAGGGCGGGTGTACAGTCGAGCGTCATCCGCAGGCCGTCGTCGAACTTTCGGAAGTCCGTGTTCTCAACGAGTTGACGACGGTACCGGGCTGGATCGAAGCCGCCGACGGTGTGGCCGGTCCGGAGGATCAGGAACGTGATCAGGCGTCGTGCCGTCAGCTTGGCCAGGGGCCAGAGTTGAAATCCCTTCGTTCCAGTGGTCTTTGCATCGATCCCGAACCCCTTGAACGGGGACGCGAGCGGAGGTCCCGTGTCCGGGAGCGGGCGCCCAGCTTCCTGCCCCTCTGCCAGGGTGAGAACTTGGTCAATGAGGGTGTTGAAAGCCTCCTGCGCGGCTTTGGCGGCGGGCAGGATGATCAGGGAAAGAATGACCCCGCGTTCCGGGGTGATCTCGTCGAAGCGGCAGCTCAGGCCGGTCAGGTCGGGCAGGGTGCCGGACGGGGCTGGCGGAATGGCGAAGGCGCCGTTCTTCATCTGCCGCTCGGCATAGGCCAGGCCGCCTCCCGCGAACATGGCATAGGATACGTCCGGCGAGGCCGAGAACCGGGCGATGCGCACATCATGCCCCTGGGCCCTGATGTCCGAGACCTGCACGAGGGCGATGCGGAGCTCAAAGCCGAAGGCATCCCGCACCCAGGCCGCGACGGCGCTCAGGGCGTCCCGCGCAAGATCGGACTGGGAGGACGGCAGGGCGAAGCTCGCGCCATCGCCGCCGAACACGAAGGGGAATTCGCTCGTGCCGAGCTTGTTGGCGACCGCCGCGATGACGGCGGCGGCGGCCGTGTTGACCTCCTTGTAGCGTCCTGCCCGGATCGCCGAGGTGGAGCGGACGATGTCGCTGAGGCCGAGCACCCAATCGCCCGGAACGGGCATGTAGCGCTTAGGGTCCGTCAGATCGGAGAAGTGGTCGAAAATCGGCAGGCGGGCGTAGAAATCTGCACCCGCCCAATCATCCGTTTCTTTCCGGCCTGCCTCCATGGGGAGGCCTTAGCCCGCCGCCTTGCCCTCCGGTGCTCCGCGCCCCAGTTCGTCGGGCAGCGGATCGCCTTCGGCCACGAAACGCATGGAGACCGAGTTCATGCAATATCGTTCTCCGGTCGGGGGTGGGCCGTCGTTGAAGACGTGTCCAAGATGCCCTTCGCAGCGGGCGCAACGGATCTCGGTGCGGACCATGCCGTAGCTGGTGTCGCGCACGAAGGCGATGTGCGAGCGGTCGATGGGATCGAAGAAGCTCGGCCAGCCGGTGCCGGATTCGAACTTGGTGCCGGCATGGAAGAGCGGAAGCCCGCACAGGCGGCAGCAATAGGTGCCCTTGTCCTTGGCCTCGTTGAAGATGCCGCAGAAAGGCCGCTCCGTGCCGTGCTCCAGGAGCACGCGGCGCTCCTCGTCGTCGAGGTTGTTCACCAGTGCGCGGAACTGCTCAGGGCTGGGTGGCGAGAGGTCGAAACCAGCTGTCGAGCGCCGCTTGTCGTCCACAGGGGAGTGGGCCATGAGTCTTCCTCTTTGATATTAGGAGAAGCCTCTACGCCGGAATTGAATCCAGCGTCTTCGGCTCCTCGACCGGGTGTCCGTAATGGGCGGCTCGGAACGCGGCGGAGGCCTCATAAGCCCTCCGGCGCAGACGCATGATGACCCCCAGGGGCTGATGCGCGGCAAGGCCATGCCAGGGACTGAAGGACAGGCCCTCGTCGATGGCAGCCACCTTGCTTTCGCTCCAGGCCTCCTGCGGCGCAACCGTGATGCGACCAACGGGAATATAGGGACTCCGGTCCTCCGGCCACAAGATCGAGGCATCCTCCACCGGCATGGTTTCAAGGTCGGTGCAGAGCTGGACCCGGATTTCCCATTCGCCGCTATGCCGGTTGAAGAAATCGACCACAGCCTCTCGCAGGCCATCGGGCTTGCCATTGAGATCGACAGGGGTGTCCTTGAGCGCCGTCAGCTCCGGACTGACCGGCGCGACCGAGATCTTGGCGATGTAGTCGCCGTAGCGGATCGGCGCCTGCGAGAAGAAGGTCTCGCCCAGGATATGGGTCTCGGGATGCCCGCCGAGGGATTTCAGCGCGACGCTCTGGCCGCCGAAGGCCTCGATCAGGCTCTCCAGGCCGCGCGAGACCGCCGACACGATCTTCTTGGTGCGATCAAGCCGGTCGGTGGTTTTCTCGAGGAGCTTGAGGTTCTGGGCGAAGAGTTTGGGTTTGGCCTGAAAGGCCGGCCCGTTCACCAGCACGAAATCCTGGGTCGTGCCTCCCTCCGATCCCGGCAGGCGCTCACCCTCGACCTTCGCCACCTTGATCGCAAGGCCGCGCGGGGTGGAGACGCTGTCGTCGAGGATGTCCCCAGGGGTGGTCGAGAGCCTTAAGGCCACCGGATAGGTACCGGCCCTGGCGAAAAGGCCTTGGGCCAGAACCGCCGGCAGGCCGGGGAGCACATGCAGCTCTCCTTTCAGGACGCCATGGCTCTTGGCATGCACGCTGCGGACCGGACGGCCGTAATCCTCCAGGGTTGTCTCTCTGATATTCTGCATCGATTCCAGGATGCTGGCGCCGATTTCCGCCTCGTCCGGATGCGGCGTCTCGACGGAAGGGCTGTAGGGCACGGGAGAGGAGGGTGGGTTCAGGCCAGCTTGCGACACGGGAGGGCTCCGTCCTCGGGAGAGGGCCGTCCGGCCCGATGGGAGCAAGTCGGAATCGTGGCAATGGTTCCGGCCTGCCGTCATCCAGGATTCCCACGCGTCTGCGCTTTATTATCCGCCCCGGCGCTGCTAAAAGGCTCCCCATGCCCATGGTTTCTCAAGTGCTGCCGGCGGCCCGGATAGGCGCGGCGCGAATTATCGGCCCGGCTTTCGCATAGCCTTGCGGAGGTCCGGGATCCTAGCCGTTCGCCCCTTGAAGAGAAGCCTGATGAGCCCGCCTGTCCCCGGGCCACACGAGACCTGATTGACCGTCATGACCGATAAGCCTGTAAGCGCCGCCCGCGACTATTCCGAAACCCTGTTCCTGCCCCAGACCGAGTTCCCCATGCGGGCCGGCCTGCCGCAGCGGGAGCCGCTGCTCCTGCAGCGCTGGAACGAGAAGAAGCTCTATGAACGCCTGCGCGAGGTCCAGAAGGGCCGTCCGCGCTTCGTGCTGCATGACGGGCCTCCCTATGCCAACGGCAACATCCATATCGGCCACGCCCTCAACAAGATCCTGAAGGATCTCGTGGTCCGCTCGCAGGGCATGCTGGGCTTCGATTCCAACTACGTGCCCGGCTGGGACTGCCACGGCCTGCCGATCGAGTGGAAGATCGAGGAGGAATACCGCGCCAAGGGCAAGAACAAGGACGATGTGGACATCGTCGAGTTCCGCCGCGAGTGCCGGGCCTTCGCCGAGAAGTGGATCGACGTGCAGCGCGAGGAGTTCAAGCGTCTCGGCGTCGAGGGCGACTGGACGAACCCGTACCAGACCATGAGCTTCGACGCGGAAGCGCAGATCGCCCGCGAGATCATCAAGTTCGCGGTGAGCGACCAGCTCTATCGTGGCTCGAAGCCGGTGATGTGGTCTTCCGTTGAGAAGACGGCGCTCGCCGAGGCCGAGGTCGAGTATCACGAGAAGACCTCCACGACGATCTGGGTGAAGTTCAAGATCACCAACACGCTGGACGGAGACCTCGACGGCGCCTCTGTGGTGATCTGGACGACGACTCCCTGGACGATCCCGGCCAACCGCGCCATCGCCTATGGCGAGAACATCGCCTACGGCCTCTACAAGGTCACGGAAGCGGCCGAGGACAACTGGGCCAAGGTGGGCGACCGCCTCGTGATCGCCGACAAGCTCGCAGGCGACGTGTTCGCCGCTGCGCGCGTGGCCGGATACGAGCGCGTCAAGGACGTGCTGCCGGTGATGCTCGAGCGCTGCGCGCATCCGTTCCGTGGCCTTGAGGGCGCGAACGGCTACTGGGATTTCGGCGTGCCGGTGCTGCCGGCCGACTATGTCACCGACGACGCAGGCACGGGCTTCGTGCACACGGCTCCAGGCCACGGTGCGGACGACTACAATACTTACGTGAAGCATCGCGACGTGTTCGCCGCCTGCGGCACGAAAGAGGTGCCGCATACGGTATCGCCCGACTCGTCCTACTTCCCCGATGTGCCGTTCTTCGCCGGCGAGCGCATCTACGACGACAAGGGCAAGGATGCGGGCGCCAACGAGGCGGTGATCAAGAAGCTCGTCGAGGTCGGCGCCCTGATCGCGCGCGGACGCCTCAAGCACCAGTACCCTCATTCCTGGCGCTCGAAAGGCCCGCTGATCTTCCGCAACACGCCGCAATGGTTCATCTCCATGGACAAGCCGCTCGATGACAAGGGCGACACCCTGCGTCAGCGCGCGCTCCATGGCATCAAGTCCGTCGAGTGGGTGCCGGAATCTGGTGAGAACCGCATCAACGGCATGATCGAGAACCGCCCCGACTGGGTGGTGTCGCGCCAGCGCGCCTGGGGCGTGCCGATCGCGGTCTTCGTGAAGAAGGGCACCAACGAGATCCTCAAGGATGAGCGTGTGAACAACGCCATCGCCGAAGCCTTCGAGCAGGAGGGGGCCGATGCGTGGTACGCGGATGACGGTTCGCGCTTCCTGAGGGCCGGCGGCTACGACCTGAACGACTTCGACAAGATCAACGACATCCTCGACGTGTGGTTCGACTCCGGTTGTACGCACGCTTTCGCGCTGGAGAAGCGCGACGACCTGAAGGTGACGCGCAAGGTCGATGGCGGCCCCGATCAGGTCATGTATCTCGAAGGCTCGGACCAGCATCGCGGCTGGTTCCATTCGTCGCTGCTCGAGAGCTGCGGCACGCGCGGCCGCGCGCCGTACGACATCGTCGTCACCCACGGCTTCACGCTCGACGAGCAGGGCCGCAAGATGTCGAAGTCGCTCGGCAACACGGTCGCTCCGCAGACCATCATCAAGGATTACGGCGCAGACATCCTGCGTCTGTGGACGGCATCGGTGGATTACTGGGACGATCAGCGCATCGGCCCGGAGATCATCAAGACGACGGCCGAAACCTATCGCAAGCTGCGCAACACGATCCGCTGGATGCTGGGCTCGCTGGCGCATTTCCGCGAGGCCGACAAGGTCGCCTTCAAGGACATGCCGGAGCTGGAGCGCTTCGTGCTCCACCGTCTGGTGGAACTCGGCGGCGAGGTGCGCGAGGCGTACAGCAACTACGACTACAAGCGCGTCGTCGCATTGCTGACCTCGTTCATGACCACGGACCTGTCGGCCTTCTATTTCGACATCCGCAAGGACGCGCTCTACTGCGATCCGATCTCCGGCAAGGTGCGCAAGAGCGCGCTCACCGTGATCGACGAGACCTTCCGCTGCGTGGCGACCTGGATTGCCCCGATCCTGGCCTTCACGGCCGAGGAGGCCTGGCTCGAGCGCTATCCGGAAGCCGAGTCAGTGCATCTCGAGACCTTCCCCGATGTGCCGGCGGAGTGGCGCGACGAGGCGCTTGCCGAGCGCTGGTCGAGGGTGCGCCGCGTGCGCCGCGTCGTCACGGGCGCGCTGGAGATCGAGCGTGCGCAGAAGCGGATCGGTGCAAGCCTCGAGGCCGCGCCCATCGTGCACATTGCCGATGAGAGCCTGTTCAAGGCCGTGCAGGGCCTCGACCTCGCCGAGATCTGCATCACGTCCGGCATCCAGGTGGTGCAGGGCGAAGGGCCGGCCGAGGCGTTCCGTCTCGAGGACGTGAAGGGCGTGGCCGTCGTGCCGGCCCTTGCCGAGGGCCGCAAATGCGCTCGCTCGTGGAAGGTCACGCCGGAGGTGGGCACCGATCCGGACTACCCGGACGTGACGCCCCGCGATGCGGCGGCCCTGCGGGAATGGGACCAGCTGAAGGCGGCCGCGGAATGAGCAAGGCGAGCGAGACGGGCGCACCGCTTCCGGAGGCGGGGGCCAGCGCGCAGCGCCCCGGCGCTGCGACGCGTCCGCGCAGCCCGCGAGGTTCCGGCAAGAGCCGTACGGTTCGCAAAGGTCTCTCGGCCGCCGCGATCCTCGGCTTCTCCGCCGCCCTGGTCACACTCGTCCTCGACCAGGCGACCAAGCTCTACACCCTGTTCGTCTTCGACCTGCCGGTGAAGGAGCCGGTGGAGTTCGCCCCGTTCATCAACCTCATCGTGGTGTGGAACCGGGGCATCTCCTACGGGCTGTTCCAGCAGAACTCTGAATTCGGCCGCTGG
Source organism: Microvirga lupini (assembly GCF_014191055.1). Taxonomy (GTDB): domain Bacteria; phylum Pseudomonadota; class Alphaproteobacteria; order Rhizobiales; family Beijerinckiaceae; genus Microvirga; species Microvirga lupini_A. Next base: position 701,246 of record NZ_JACHWB010000002.1, on the reverse strand, counting down.
GCGCTTATCGTTGTCTCGATCCTGGCCGCCATCGGTCTGTCCGTCTGGATCCGCCGCACATCGGCCAAGCTCCTGGCAACGTCCCTCGGCCTCATCGTCGGGGGCGCCATCGGCAATGTCATCGACCGGCTGGCCTATGGGGCCGTGTTCGATTTCATCCAGTTCCACATCGGGTCATGGTCCTGGTACGTGTTCAATGTGGCTGACGCGGCCATCGTTGCGGGGGTGGTCGGTTTGCTTTATGACTCCTTCGTGCTTGAAGGGCGCCGGGCAAAGAAATGATATTGCGCAGCGCCCGGCTGCCATATGTTCGCCAGAATGAGCGATCAGGCCTTCCGGCCACAACGAGAAACCAATGGTGGGTGCCATGAAGGGAATGAAAATTGCAGGGTGCGCGGGGGCTCTGATGCTTCTGGTCGCCGCTACCGGCGCTTCGGCGCAGGAGGGCGAGGGCATGAAGAGCATTCTTGGCGCCATCGGCATCATTCCCAAGGAGAAGGACCCCATCGTCTATAACGAGCGGGCGCCTCTCGTGCTTCCGCCGAAGATGGACTTGCCCGCTCCCATGCCGGGCGGCGGTGCCGAGGCGCGCAACGGCAACTGGCCCAAGGATCCCGACGTGGCAGCGCGCCGCAAGGCCGCCGCCGAGGCTCGTACGCCCTGGACCAGCACCGAAGCCTACAAGCTCAATGAGGGAAAGCGCCTCTCCGTTGAAGAGATGCGCGCCGGACGCAATCCGAACAACATCGCCACGGCTGCGCCCGCCCGCTCGGGCTCGCAGGCCGATCTGAGCCGCATGACCCCGGACGAGTTGCGCTCCTTCTCGACGAAGGACGACGACGTGAAGCTTCAGGGCGATGGCCTGGAGCGCCGTTACCTCAGCGATCCTCCGGGAACGCTCCTCAAGGCACAGGGCGGCGGAAAGCTCAAGGCATCCGCCGATCCCGTGATCAACGGTGATCCCGAGGGGCCCCAGGCCTTCATCCGCCAGCAGCAAGAGCGCCGCCGGCAGTAGCCACCAGCTCTTCTCTCTTTTTCAGGCGAACGGGTTCCCCCCGCTTCGCCTGAAAACGTTATGGGGGTCCTGAAAGGCCAAGTTCGGTTCACTTCCTCTCGCGAACCGTCTCCCCACCGAAAAGTTTCCCGGCCTCGCTTGCGTACCCCCCCAATTTGACTATTCCCGTAGGTCTATCCTGCGAAACGATTTGATGTCGCCAAGGTTGAAACGTCATGCACACTGCCTCTAAGCCCATCCTCCGCGCGGACGCCGCTTCCTTCGGGCGAACGGAAGGCAGTGGCCCGAACCTGTCCTCCTTTACCCTGGACAACGGCCTCGACGTGGTGGTCATTCCCGATCATCGCGTTCCCGTAGTCACGCACATGATCTGGTACCGCAACGGTTCGGCGGACGATCCGATCGGTCAGTCGGGCATCGCGCATTTCCTCGAGCACCTGATGTTCAAGGGCACCGAGCGGCACCCGGCCGGCGAGTTCTCCAAGGTCGTGTCGGGCCTCGGTGGCCAGGAGAACGCCTTCACGTCCTTCGACTACACGGCTTACTTTCAGCGCGTCGCGCGCGAGAACCTCAAGACCATGATGGAGTTCGAGGCCGACCGCATGACGAACCTCCTCCTGGAGGAATCCGTCATCGCTCCCGAGCGGGACGTGGTGCTGGAAGAGCGCCGCATGCGGGTCGAGACCGATCCCTCGGCGCAGCTCTCCGAGGCGATGGCGGCCTCGCTCTTCGTACATCACCCCTACGGCATTCCGATCATCGGCTGGATGCACGAGATCGAGACCCTCAACCGCGATCACGCGCTCGATTATTACCGCCGCTTCTACACGCCTGAGAACGGCATCCTCGTTGTGGCCGGCGACGTGACCGAGGATGAGGTGCGGCGCCTCGCCGACTCGACCTATGGCCGCGTTGCGCCGCAGGGCATGCGGCCGATCCGTGTGCGTCCGCGCGAGCCCGAGCCGGTGGCGGCCCGCCACATCACCGTGGCGGATCCCAAGGTCGAGCAGCCCACCCTGCAGCGGCTCTATCTCGTGCCGTCCTGCCGCACGGCCTCGCAGCGCGACTGCTATTCGCTCGAGCTTCTCGCCGAGGTCATCGGTGGCGGCCCGACCTCGTATCTCTACCGCAAGCTCGTCATGGAACGCGGCATCGCGGTGAATGCGGGCGCCTGGTACATGTCGTCCGCCATGGAGGACACACGGTTCTGCGTCTACGCGGTTCCGGCCGAAGGCGTGTCTCTGCAGGCGCTGGAGGAGGCCGTGGATCAGGTGCTGAAGACAATTCCGTCCGAGGCGCTGGATGCCGATTCCATCGAGCGCGCCAAGACGCGTCTCGTGGCCGAGACGATCTATTCCACCGACAGCCAATCCTCGCTTGCCCGCATCTACGGCTCGGCGCTCGCCATCGGCGAGACCATCGAGGAGGTGCGCCGCTGGCCGGTGGAGATCGAGACCGTTCTCAAGGACGATCTGGCCTCCGCGGCCGAGCGCTATCTCACTCCCCGCCGTTCCGTGACGGGCTACCTGCAGAAGTCGGCTGCTTAAGCGGCCCGCCCCAGAATTTGAGGTCACAATGACAGCTTCTGTCGAAACCCTGTCCTCGTCTCCGACCCAGGTGAAGGTGCTGACCTCGCCGGGTGGAGTCGAGGCCTGGCACGTTGAGTCCGACGTGGTGCCGCTCATCGCCGTCTCGTTCATCTTCGAGGGCGGCTCGGCGCATGATCCTGAGACTAAGCCGGGCGTGGCGCAGATGCTCGCGCGCCTTCTCGACGAGGGCGCCGGCGAATACGATTCCGACGCCTTCCAGGAGCGTCTGGCGGCGCGTGCCATCGAGCTGTCCTTCAACGCCGGCAACGACGCGCTCGGCGGATCCCTGAAGACGCTGGTCAAGCATGCGGATGAAGCCTTCGAACTGCTGCGCCTGGCGCTCGCCGAACCGCGCTTCGATCAGGATGCCATCGAGCGTGTGCGCGCCCAGACGATTGCCGGCCTGAAGTACCAGCAGAACGATCCCGGCGTCATGGCGACCCGCCGCTTCTTCGAAGAGGGTTTTGCCGGCCACCCCTATGGTCGTCCGACCTCCGGCACCCCTGAGAGCGTCGCGGCGATCACGCGGGACGATCTCGTGGCCATGCATCGGGCGATCATCGCCCGCGGTCGCGTCAAGGTCGCGGTCGTCGGTGCCATCGGCTCCGACAACCTGTCAGCGCTGCTCGACAGGGTGTTCGGTTCTCTGCCCGAAGCGAAGCCTCTTGGGATCATCGAGCCTGCGCAGCTGCAGAAGATCGGCTCGCGCATCGTGGTCGATCTCGACGTGCCGCAATCGGTCATCCGCTTCGGCATGAACGGCATCGCCTGGCGCGATCCCGGCTTCATCCCGGCCTATGTACTCAATCATATCCTGGGCGGCGGCGCCTTCACGTCGCGCCTGTTCCAGGAAGTGCGCGAGAAGCGTGGTCTTGCCTATAGCGTCGGCACGTCCCTGGTGAGCTACCGCTCCGCCGCCATGACCTGGGGCTATACGGCCACCAAGAACGAGCGCGTGGTCGAGGCTCTCGATGTCATCACCGACGAGATGGCCAAACTCACGAGCGAAGGACCGAGCGACGAGGAACTGCAGAAGGCCAAAGATTATCTCATAGGCTCATATGCGCTGGGCTTCGACACCTCGACCAAGATCGCCCACACCCTGGCTCAGATCGCCTTCGAGGGCCTCGGAATCGATTACATCGCCCGCCGCAACGCGCTCGTCGGTGCCGTGACCCAGGCCGACATCCGCAAGGCCGCCGAGCGCATCTTCGGCGACGGCAGGATGTTGACGGTGATCGCGGGTCGGCCGACCGGCGTGTGAGACCCTCTGAGCCGGTCATCGGCTCAGGACAACCTGTGAAGGAGCGGGCGGGGTGCCCCTTGTGCAGAGGGCATTCCGGCTTGACCCTAGCCGCGCCGGGCTCTCTGCCCTAATCTTGCGCTCCAACTTGCAACGAGTCGGAGTACGCCTATGCCCCTGCAGCAATCGATCGATCTCGCCCTGGATGCCAACATCGGGGAGGGCGGTCTGCCGCAGGCGGCGCTGGACGAAGCGCTTGGGCTCGTAGGCCAGGCCATGAAGCGGCTAGCAGAGGACGATGCCTCGGGACGGCTGCCGCTGCTCCACATGCCTCGCACCACGGATGACCTGGCCAGTATCCGCGAGGCGGCGGCCTTCCTGCGCGACGATGCCACCGACGTGGTGTTCCTCGGCACGGGCGGATCGAGCCTCGGCGGCCAGACCCTGGCCCAGCTCAGGGATTATGCGGTGCCGGGGGCCGGGCGGTTCACCGAGAGCCCGCGCATCCACTTCCTCGACAATCTCGATCCCGTCACCTTCGACCGCATCCTCCACAAGCTGCCGCTTTCCTCGACCAAGTTCGTGTCGATCTCGAAATCCGGTGGCACCGGCGAGACCCTGATGCAGACGATCGCCGTGCTCACGGCCTTGGAGAAGGCAGGCTTGAGCGCCCATCCCAAGGACGTGTTCCTCGGCCTCTCGGAGCCGCGCAAGGACGGCGGCAGAAATGCGCTGCGCGATCTGCTGGAGCCCGAGGGCGTGCGCTTTCTCGAGCATCACACCGGCATCGGCGGGCGCTATTCGGTGCTCACCAATGTGGGCCTGCTGCCGGCCGCCGTGCTCGGCCTCGACATCGCGGCGATCCGCCAGGGGGCGGCTGACGCCTACGAGCCCTTCCTCAGCGGCGCTGCGGCCAAGGACGCGCCGGCGGCGCTCGGCGCTGCCCTCAACGTTGCCATGGCCCGAGACGGCAAGGGCATCACGGTGGCCATGGCCTATGCGGACCGGCTCGAGCGCTTCACCCGTTGGTGGGTGCAGCTTTGGGCCGAGAGCATCGGCAAGGAGGGTCACGGCACCCAGCCGGTGGCGGCCATCGGGCCGGTGGATCAGCACAGCCAGTTGCAGCTCTATCTCGCGGGCCCGAACGACAAGCTTTTCACGGTCATGACCACGGGCGTTGCCGGCAAGGGGCCGCTCATGGACGAGAAGCTGGCCAAGCGGGCCGGCGAGCCGGGCTTCGGCGGCAAGCACATCGGCGATCTCGTGGCCGCGCAGGGGCGCGCCACCGCCGATACGCTCGCCCGCAACGGCCGTCCGACCCGCCAGATCCATGTCGAGGCTCTCGACGAGCGCGCCGTGGGCGAACTCCTCATGCACTTCATGCTGGAGACGATCCTCGCCGGCTATGCGATGGGTGTCGATCCATTCGACCAGCCAGCCGTGGAAGAGGGCAAGATTCTCGCCAAGCAGTATCTCGCGCAAGGATAGGCGTCTGAAAACAGGAACAGCTTGCGATCTGATCATCGCAAGCCGCCTTGAAACGTTTCATGTTTTGCGGGCGGAGCATTCGGTGCTCCGCCCGCTGATCGTTTAAGCCGCGAACTGGTTCATGGTGTTGTGTGCGCCGCCGGCCTTCAGGGCGGCCTCGCCGGCGAAGTATTCCTTGTGGTCGTCGCCGATATCGGAGCCGGCCATGTTCTGGTGCTTCACGCAGGCGATGCCTTGACGGATCTCCTGGCGCTGCACGTTGCGCACGTAGCCAAGCATGCCCTGATCACCGAAATATTCCTTCGCCAGATTATCGGTGGAGAGCGCAGCCGTGTGGTAGGTGGGCAGGGTGATGAGGTGGTGGAAGATGCCGGCGCGCTTGGCTCCGTCCGCCTGGAAGGTGCGAATGCGCTCGTCGGCCTCCTTGGCGAGTTCGGTGCTGTCGTAATCCACGCTCATCAGCTTGGCGCGGTCGTATTGCGACACGTCCCTGCCGGCCTTCGCCCACGCATCGTAGACCTGCTGGCGGAAGTTGATGGTCCAGTTGAAGGACGGCGAGTTGTTGTAGACGAGCTTCGCGTTCGGGATCACTTCGCGGATGCGGTCGACCATACCTGCAATCTGCTCCACATGCGGCTTCTCAGTCTCGATCCAGAGCAGATCGGCACCGTGCTGCAGGGCCGTGATGCAGTCGAGCACGCAACGGTCCTCTCCCGTGCCGGGGCGGAACTGGAACAGGTTGCTCGCCAGCCGCTTCGGACGCATGAGCTTGCCGCCCCGGTTGATCACCACATCACCGTTGGCGCAGGTCTCTGGCGTGATTTCCTCGCAATCGAGGAAGCCGTTGTAGAGATCGCCGATATCGCCCGGCTCGCGGCTGAAGGCGATCTGCTTGGTGAGCCCTGCGCCGAGCGAGTCGGTGCGTGCAACGATGAGGCCGTCATCGACGCCGAGTTCCAGAAAGGCGTAGCGGATGGCGCGGATCTTGGCGAGGAAGTCCTCGTGCGGGACGGTGACCTTGCCGTCCTGGTGGCCGCACTGCTTCTCGTCCGAAACCTGGTTCTCGATCTGGAGGCAGCAGGCGCCGGCCTCGATCATCTTCTTGGCGAGCAGATAGGTCGCCTCGGCATTGCCGAAGCCCGCATCGATGTCGGCGATGATCGGCACGATATGCGTCTGGTAATTGTCGATCGCGTTCAGGATCTCCCGTTCCTTGACCATGTTGCTGCTCTTGCGCGCCGCATCGAGATCGCGGAACAGGAGCCCAAGTTCGCGGGCATCGGCCTGGCGCAGGAAGGTGTAGAGCTCTTCGATCAACGCGGGAACGCTGGTCTTCTCGTGCATCGACTGGTCGGGCAGGGGGCCGAACTCCGAGCGCAGGGCCGCGACCATCCAGCCCGACAGGTAGAGGTAGCGGCGCTTGGTGGAGCCGAAATGCTTCTTGATCGAGATCATCTTCTGCTGGCCGATGAAGCCGTGCCAGCAGCCCAGCGACTGGGTGTAGAGCGACGGGTCGGCATCGTAGGCCGCCATGTCCTCGCGCATGATCCTGGCCGTGTAGCGCGCGATGTCGAGGCCTGTCCTGAACTGGTTCTGTAGCCTCATGCGGGCGACGGATTCGGGGGCGATGCCGTTCCAGGTGCTCTGGCTTTCGATAAGGATTTGAGCCTGTGTGATCTGATCTTGGTAAGCCACGGTTGTGTTCCTCGTTTCGTGAAGGTTGAACGAGGAAGTACCGGGTGCGTTCAGGGGCGGGAAGACGAGTTAAGGTTCAGGTGTGAAGCTTTACAAGAGAGGTGGAGTCAACCTGTAAATTATTGACAATCTATGCCGTATTGGCAAGTTAAGCCAAGCCATTGATATTTCTTGCGGACCGCCATCGGGATGCCAAGTGAGATGCTAATATTCTGATCTGCAAGGGAGATCGCTCATCCTAAAGATGGATATATCTCAAACGGGGAGGGTCGGTGCAAAGCCTCATCTCTCGTGACAGGACGAATGTCACCGTCTTTACAATCCTGCCGTCAGTCCGGAGGGTTGATAGGCCACGGGTGACCTTGGATGGAACCCGCTCTGCGGCCCTGTGGCGTTCAAACAGGCAGGGGAATACCGTCGCCCGTTCTGGTTTCCGGCGCTTAGAGCGCCTATCTTCCTGCTATCCGAATCCTTGAGACCCCCAATCCTCATGCATGTCCGCCGCCTCGATCCCATCCTCGTCGACCGCATCGCTGCGGGCGAGGTCGTCGAGCGTCCGGCCGCCGCCGTGAAGGAGCTGGTCGAGAACGCCGTCGATGCGGGCGCGACCTCCGTCGAGATCACCGTGGAGGCGGGCGGCCGGCGCCTGATCCGCATCGTCGATGACGGCCGGGGCATGACGCCCGAAGACCTGGAGTTGGCGGTCGAGCGGCACGCCACGTCCAAGCTGCCGGATGGCGACCTGTTCGCCATCAACACCCTCGGGTTTCGCGGCGAGGCCCTGCCCTCCATCGGCGCGGTCGCGCGGCTCTCCATCGTCTCTCGTACAGCGGAGGCCGAGACCGGCAGCGCCATCGTGGTGGAAGCAGGTGTGAAAAGCCCCGTGCGGCCCGCGCCCGCGCCGAAGGGCACCCGTGTCGAGGTCACGGACCTGTTTTCCGCCACGCCTGCGCGCCTGAAATTCCTGAAGAGCGACCGCTCCGAGGCGCAGGCCGTGGCGGAGATCGTCAAGCGGCTCGCCATCGCGCACCCGACGATCCGCTTCACCCTGTCGGGCGAGCATATCACCGCCTTCACCTATCCGCCGGAGGAGCCAGGCGAGCATGGTTTCCTGCGCCGTCTCTCGCGGGTGCTGGGAGCGGAGTTTCACGAGAACGCCATGTCCATCGGCGTCGAGCGCGAGGGCGTGCGGCTCACCGGGTTTGCGAGCCTGCCGACCTATCATCGCGGCACCGGAACGGCGATCCATTTCGTGGTCAACGGACGGCCCGTGCGCGACAAGCTGCTGCTCGGCGCCGTGCGCGGCGCCTATGCGGATGTGATGGCCTCGGACCGGCATCCGGTGCTCGCCGTCATGATCGAACTCGATCCGCGCAGCGTCGACGTGAACGTGCATCCGGCGAAAACCGAGGTGCGCTTCCGCGATCCGGCCTTCGTGCGCGGCTTCGTGGTGGCGGCTCTGAAAGAAGCAATTACCCGGCACGCCTTCCGGGCCTCCTCGACCGGCGGCACGCGCACGCTCGAGAGCCTGCGCCCGCAAGGCGCGCTCCCCATGCGCCCGGCCTATCCGCATCGGACGCACGCTATTCGCCCCACGAGCGCCTTTGCGAACTGGCAGGCGCCGCTCGATGCGCCGGAGCAACCCTATACATCGGCTCCGGGCCTTGCCGAGAGGCAGGCGAGCCTGCCCGATCTCGCCGTGCCTTCCGCCGACAGCCGCGCGACCCTTGCGGAAGTGGAGCCCCAGGCCGAGGAATCGCCGCTCGGCGCAGCCCGCGCGCAGCTGCATGGCACCTACATCGTGACGCAGACGCAGGACGGCATCGTCATCGTCGATCAGCACGCGGCGCATGAACGCCTGGTCTATGAGCGCCTGAAGCGCGAGCGCGCCTCGTCCGGCATCGCGCGGCAATTGCTGCTGATCCCGGAGGTCGTCGATCTCGATCCGGTCGATGCGGACCGGGTGCTGGCGGAGGCCGCCGCGCTGGAGGGGCTTGGGCTCGTGGTCGAGCCATTCGGTCACGGCGCGCTGCTCGTGCGCGAGGTGCCCTCGGCTCTGGCCGGTGGACGTATCAAGGCCCTGGTGCAGGATGTGGCCGATGCGCTCGCCGAATGGGGGCAGGGCGCCTCAAGCCCGCTGGAAGAGCGGCTCGACGCGGTGCTCTCGCGCATGTCCTGCCACGGCTCGATCCGCGCTGGGCGCCGCCTGCGGCCTGAGGAGATGAACGCGCTCCTGCGCGAGATGGAAGCGACGCCGATGTCGGGCCAGTGCAATCACGGCCGGCCGACCTATGTGGAGCTCAAGCTCACGGATATCGAGCGCCTGTTCGGACGGCGGTGAGGGAGCCCTGTGCAAGCGCTCCGCATTGTGGAAGCGCTTGAATGAAGATCAGATGCTGGTCTGCCAGAGCTTGAGGTTCTTGCGGGCCGGTTTGGCCGCAAGATGGGCCGGCATGGCGGCCTGATCGAGGCAATCTTCGAAAGAGAGCGTGCGAGGCGCGTCGACATTCATGGCAGCATCCGACTCGTCGGCGCTGAATGCCACCCCGGCGAAAGCGCCCTTGCGCCAGCACACCCGCGCCCGGCGAACCTGCAGGTCGTGGGCTGCGATGAACAGCTCGAAGGTCTCAGGCAGATCCATCTGCGGCTTCAGGGCGATCCTGGCGCCACCGGTCGAGATGTCCCGCACCGTGCAGGATATCATCGCATCCGGCCCCAGCAGGATCTGCGCCGGGTGATGGGTCGGAAAGCGCCTGGCGTGCCGGCGGTTGTCGGTGGCAGGGACCATGGAGGAGACCTGGAACAATTGGCCAATGAAGCTTTGCATTAACCACTTGTTAACCAGCTTCTCAAGTCCCCCGAAAGGGGTATCCCCGAAGGGACTGGGGATTATGCCTGTCTTAGCGTGACGGACCCTTCCGCTCCGCCGAGGCCGCCCAGATGTTCAGATTGCCCTCGCCGGCATAACGGTCGATCTCCGCCAACTGGTCTGCCGTGAATGATAGGTTCTTGAGCGCGCCCACGCAGTCGACCACCTGCTCGGGACGGCTCGCGCCGATGAGCGCCGAGGTCACGCGACCGCCGCGCAACACCCAGGCGAGCGCCATCTGGGCCAGGGTCTGGCCGCGCTGCTCGGCAATGCCGTTGAGGCCCCGGATCCGTGCAAGGTTGTCTTCGCTTAAGAAAGTCGTGCGCAGGGACTTGCCCTGAGCGGCGCGGCTCTCCTCGGGAATTCCATTCAGGTACTTCGTGGTCAGCATGCCCTGCGCCAGCGGCGAGAACACGATCGAGCCCATGCCGACATCATCGAGCGTGTCGAGCAGGCCATCCTCCTCGATCCAGCGGTTGAGCATGGAATAGCTCGGCTGGTGGATGATGCAGGGCGTCTTCAATTCGCGCAGGATCGCGACGGCCTCGCGGGTGCGCTGGCTGTTGTAGGACGAGAGGCCGACATAGAGCGCCTTGCCCTGCCGCACGGCGGAGTCCAGCGCCAGCATGGTCTCTTCCAGCGGCGTGTTCGGGTCGAAGCGATGGGAATAGAAGATGTCGACATAATCGAGCCCCATACGCTTGAGGCTCTGGTCGAGGCTGGAGAGGAGATACTTGCGGCTGCCCCACTCGCCGTAGGGACCGGGCCACATGCGGTAGCCCGCCTTGGTGGAGATCACCAACTCGTCGCGCAGGCTGTGGAAGTCATGGCGCAGGATCTCGCCGAACAGGGTTTCGGCCGAGCCTGGGGGAGGGCCGTAATTGTTGGCAAGGTCGAAATGCGTAATGCCGAGATCGAAGGCCGTACGGCAGATCTCCCGCGCGGTCGCAGCCGACTTGTCCTCGCCGAAATTGTGCCAGAGCCCGAGCGAGATCGCCGGCAGCATCAGCCCGCTGCGGCCGCACCGGTTGTAGGTCATCGAATCGTAACGGTTTTCAGCGGGCAGGTAGGCCATCGAATTCTCCAGCGCGGCCGGCAAGGCCGAAGACTTACATAGCGCGCCTGACGCGCGTTCAACAATGCGAGCTTGGCGCTCCTGCGTCTAGAAGCGCGTGACGACGCTGATGCCGAGGCCTTCGAAGCGGTCCATGGCCATAAGGGCTTCGGGTGCTTCCTCCAGGCTCAGATGCTTGCCGACGAGCTTTTGCGGCGCAAGCTTGCCGGTGCGGATCATGGCCATCATGTCCTGGTAGCGAAAAGCCTGCATGCCGTGGCTGCCATAGATCTCCAGCTCATGGGCGATGATCTGCGCCATCGGCACCTGTGCGCGGGCATGATCGCCCACCATCAGCCCGACCTGCACGTGACGCCCACGGCGGCGCAGGTTGGCGATCGAGTTGTAGCAGGTGGCCGGGCTGCCCAGAGCGTCGATGGACACATGCGCGCCGCTCCTGGTGATCTCCTTCACGGTACCGATGACATCCGCGCTCTCGCGCGCGTTCACCGTCGCCACCGCGCCCATCTCACGCGCGAAGGCAAGCTTCTCGTCGGTGAGATCGATGGCGATCACGTTCGCCCCCATGGCGCTTGCGATCATGATCGCGGAGAGCCCGACGCCGCCGCAGCCATGAACCGCCACCCACTCGCCGGGCTTGACGCGGCCCTGGTCGACGATGGCGCGGAATGACGTGACAAAGCGGCAGCCGAGACTTGCCGCTGTGACGAAATCCAGCTCCTCGGGCAGCGCCACGAGGTTCGTGTCGGCGCAATCCACCGCCACATATTCCGCGAAGGAGCCCCAGGCGGTGAAGCCCGGCTGGAACTGCTGCTCGCAGACCTGATGGTTGCCGGAGTTGCACTCGTGGCAATGCCCGCAGCCGCCGACGAACGGCACCGTGACGCGGTCACCCTTCTTCCAGCGCGTGACCTGCTTGCCGGTGGCGAGCACCGTGCCGGCGAGCTCATGCCCCGGCACATGCGGCAGCACCACGTCGGGATCATGCCCCATCCAGCCGTGCCAGTCGCTGCGGCAGAGCCCCGTCGCCTCCACCTTGATCACGACGCCTTCCGCGGAGGGCGTCGGATCCGGCACGTTCTGCACGCGCGGCGGCTGGCCGAACTGCTCGAAGAGAACCGCTTTCATGACGCGCCTTGCCTCCGCTATCGGTGATAAAGACGCGGTATAGCGGCTGGACGAGAGCGGGGCAAATGCTGTGCCATCGTTCCAGCAGATCCGGCGCTCCGCTGTCATCCTCGCGAAGGCGGGGATGTGGGAGGTGCCCCTCAGATCACTAAGAAGTCGTGGTAGTACAGTTTCGTCTTGTTGCTGATGGAGGCGATCTTCACCTGGGCCTTCGCGCCGGTGCCGTCCTGATCGTAGTACACCGCGCCCGTCTTCCTGTCGTAGACGATCCGGTCCTCCGCATCCTGTGCCCTCTTGCCCTCCACGAACATGTCCGACTTGAACTTCTTCGGCTTGGAGGCTGTGCCTGAACCGAGCTTCGTAAAGACTTTGTTGTCGAGCCAGATGCTGTCGTCCTTGGACTTGAAGTCGTAGACCCGGTCCACGTTCGTGCTCTTGTTCGGCCGCGTGTCGAACACGAAGATGTCGCGTCCGCTCTGGCCCCACAGGCTGTCATTGCCGAGGCCGCCATAGATCTTGTCGTTGCCGGATCCCGCCTTGATCGTGGTCCGCCCTGCATGCCCGACGATCTCGTTGGCGGTGCCCGAGCCCGTCAGGCTGGCAGACGAGCGCGCGGAGATGCCGGTGAGTTTCAGCACCTCGATCTCGGCCGCGACTTGGAGCGCATAGGAGGTGGAGACGAGAACGGTATCTCTGCCTTGGCCGACGGCCTCCACGACCGCGTCGCCTGCGCGCACCCGATAGGTGTCATTGCCGCCGGCTCCGCGCAGTTCGGCGGTGCCATTGCCGATGAGGGTGTCGGCGAAGCCTGAGCCGATGATCCCCTCGATGGCGATGAAGCTGTCCCCGTCGCCACCAGACAGGCTTGCGGTCACCCCGTACGAGGACGAGGCAAAGGAGGCGAAGTCGAAGCCGTCGCCTCCATCGAGCATGTCGGCTCCCGCGCCACCGTCGAGCGTATTGTCGCCCGCATTGCCGGTGATCGTGTTCGCCAGCGCGTTGCCCGTGAGGGCAATGGAGGCGGAGCCCGTGGCGATAAGGTGCTCGACATGGGCGCTCAGGGCGTAGCTGACGCTCGTCTCGATGGTGTCGACGCCCTCGTTGGCCTTCTCGATCACCCGGTCACCGGCATTGTCCACCTTATAAGTGTCGTTGCCGCCTGCACCTTCGAGCCTGTCCGCTCCCGCGCTGCTCTCGAACGTGTCGTTGAAGGCCGTGCCGATGTAGTGGTCGTTCTGCGCAGTGCCCTTGAGGGAGATCGCCTTGTCGCGCGGATCGACGATCTGCATGCCTTGCGAGTGGCGAACGAGGATGCGCCCGTCACCCATGAGGTGAAGTTCGTGCAGATCAATAGACCCGGTCGCTGCGTGGCTGACGCGAACATCGTCGCTCTGACGTGTGCCGTTTTTGTCGAAGAGTGCGAGATGGATTTCATAACCAAGCTCGCCGCTGGCATCGTACCCTGTTGCCTTCTCGTAAGCGACGGCAAATCCGCCGCTTGGCAATGAAAGCACATCGGAATGACCGGCTGAGAGAAGCTCCGGATATGAGAGGGATGAAACGGGCTTTATAGCGGACACGGCGCTGCCTTCGGAGCCGTAGACTCTGAAGAAGGTATTGAAATCCGGTGTCCCTGCTGAACCTTGCTCCATCCATGTCACAACGAAGCCACCATCTTTGAGAGCTGTGATTTTGACACCTTCTTTGATGGGCGATGAGGTGGTTGATATCTCAAAGGACATCGGAGCCGAACCGCTAGCCTCAGACGGCGTGAGCACATACCCTTTGAGGGACGAGGTGCCCTCGCGAACCACCACGGCGACATTGCCGTTGGACAGCGCAGTGACATCGGTGAGAACAGTTCCCGGCGCTGAACTACTGGCCGAGCCGAGATCGATTGCAGCTGAGCGTGTCTCGTTCGGGCTGAACATGCGCAAGTATGCGTGGCCGTCTTTTTCGTTGCGGGCGCTGATGACCAGCGTTCCATCATCAAGGGCGATGATGGACTCCGCATAGTCCCTCGCGCCGGAGATCGGATCAAAAACCGGCTTCGTTGTGCCGATTGGTCTTAGATCGGCAGTGTAGATGGACATCCAAGGGGCCACATAGGTGTTTCCCGAACTCGGCGTATTCACAGTCCAGGTGATTGCAATCCGACCGTCCGGCAGTTCCACCGCCATCGGATCGATGGCAGGGAGTTCCAAGTCTCCGTAAACACCCGGTACCTCGTGCTTCGGAACATCGAGGTCCTGCCTGGCCTTCAGGGATCCATCCGCATTGTAGATCCAAGCTGTGAGCGTGAAAGCGGGAAACGTCCCGGTTTTGCCCACGACCAGAAAGGTGCCATTGCTGAGCGCTGTCATTCGCGGAAACTGGACCCCGGATGGAAGCGAAAACACATCCCCCCAGAGAAACGGTTCGGCCATAACGATCCCTCATCGCAGTCACAACATGGCGCCCTTCGGCACAGTGACGCAATGTTATGCAGAATCTGCTATAGGACAACCGTCTTGTAAGAAGTGATGCGGCGAGACGAAGCGATCAGCCGAGAAACCGCCCGAACACCACCTTCGTTTCCCCGTAGTCCCGCCGCTCGATCTCCTCGAAGCGCTCCGGCAGCGTGACCTCGACGCCTTGCGCCTCCTCCACGATCACGAGGGCATCCGGCACGAGCCAGCCGCCCTCCGCGCAGGAGCGCAGGGCTTTCGGGGCCAAGTCCTTGCTGTAGGGCGGATCGCAGAAGACGATGGAGAACGGCGCGTTGGGCGCTGCCTCGCCCATGCGGGTGGCGTCGCGGCGGAAGAGGCGGGTTGCGCCGCCGGCGCCTAAAGCTTCCACGTTCTCGCGGATGATGCCGCGGGATTGCGCGCCGTCGTCGACGAAGAGCGCGAAGGCAGCGCCGCGCGACAGCGCCTCCAGTCCCAGAGCGCCGGTGCCGGCGAAGAGGTCGAGCACGCGCGCACCCTCGATGGGGTCGTCATAGGAATGCTGGAGGATGTTGAAGAGCGTCTCGCGCAGGCGGTCGGAGGTCGGGCGGATGGCGTCCGAACTCGGCCCCTTGAGCGAGCGGCCGCGCCAGCGCCCGCCCACGATTCTCATGGCTTAATTCCCCATCAGCGGCGGCCGCGCGGGCCACCCTTGGAACCGCCCTTGAAGCCACCCTTCGAAGCGCCGCCCTTTGAAGCTCCGCCTCTGGGGCCACCCTTGAAGCCTCCGCCGGCGCCGCCTCTCGGCCCGCCGCGGGATGGACCGTCGCCGCGCGGAGGACCACGGCGGGGACGATCATCATCGCCGCGGGCGCGGAACGGACGCTCGCCTTGGCGAGCGCGCGGACGGTCGTCGCCACCCTCGGTGCGGGCCCGGAAGGGCCTGTCGCCGGCCGACCGGCGCGGGCGTTCGTCATCCCCGCGTGAGGGACGGGCTCCTCCGGCACGATCGCGACGCGGCGGAGCGGCGTCGCGGTCATCCCGGCGGCGCGGACGGTCCTCGCCTCCGGCAGCAGCCCGGCCCCTGCGCGGAGCGGGCGCCTCCTCCTCTTGCGGTTGGCGCACGAGGCGCTCCACCCGGACCTTGCGGCCTTCCTTGGAAGTAATCGCGCCGACGCGTTCGCGCTCGCGCTCCCCGGCGGCGGCACGGGCTTCTCGCGGATCGGCGCCACGGCGGGGCATCTTCTTGCGCGGAGCATCCTCGTCGGTCTCGCCGGCGCGCCACACGCTGCGCTTCGGGTCGAGACGGGAGGGGCGCTTTGCGGGCTCTTCATCGTCGCGGCCGCGACGTTCGCCGTCCCGGGCGCGGAACGGCCGTTCGTCATCGTCGCGACGGCGGCGCGGGCGCTCGTCATCGCGGCCACGAGCTGACCGGGCAGGGCGCTCGTCACGCTCCTTCTTCGACGAGCCGAAGGGCGCGATGGGTTCGCGCACGGGACTTTCGAAATCCACGCCCGCCTCAGCGGCAAGCGCCGCGCCAAGCTGATCCTTCAGGATCTTGGTGCGCACTTCCTCGACCAGTCCGACCTCGAGATCGCCGAGCTGGAACGGCCCGAAGGACATGCGGATCAGGCGGTTCACCTGCATGCCGAGATGCTCGAGGATGCGCTTGATCTCGCGGTTCTTGCCCTCGCGCAGGCCCATCGTGATCCATGCGTTGTCGCCCTGCACCCGGTCGAGGCGGGCCTCGATGGGGCCGTAATCGATACCGTCGATGGAGATGCCGTCGCGCAGCCTGTCGAGATCAGCCTGGTTGATCTCGCCATGGGCGCGCACCTTGTAGCGGCGCAGCCAGCCGGTGTCCGGATGGGCGATGACGCGGGCGAGGCCCCCGTCGTTGGTGAGCAGCAGCAGGCCTTCGGTGTTGATGTCGAGCCGGCCCACCGCCACCACGCGGGGCAGATCCTCGGGCAGGTTGTCGAACACGGTGGGGCGTCCCTCCGGGTCCTTGGCCGTGGTCACGAGGCCGCGCGGCTTGTGGAAGAGCCACAGGCGGGTGCGCTCCTTGGCGGGCAGGGGCTCGCCGTCCACGGTGATCGTATCAGTTGCGGTCACGTTGACGGCGGGGCTCTCCAGCACCTTGCCGTTGAGGGTCACGCGGCCCTCCGCGATCAGAACCTCAGCATCCCGGCGCGACGCGACGCCGGCGCGGGCGATGACCTTGGCAATGCGGTCCTCGGCCGGCTCCTGCGGTTCGGCCCGGACCTCGGGGCTCTCCTCGCGGGCGCGGCGCGGCCGATCCTCGCTCGCACGGTCGAAGCGGCGGGGGCGCTCGTCGCTGCCACGGCCGCGGAAGGGGCGGTCCCCGTCCTCGCGGCGCGGACGGAAGGGCTTGTCGCCGCCCTCGGGGCGGGGGCGGAACGGCTTGTCACCGGCGCTGCGGGCGCGAAATGGTTTGTCTCCGCCTTCGGAACGACGCGGACGGTCGTCGTTGTCACGGTTGCGGAAAGGCCTGTCGCCGCCTTCGGCCCGCGGGCGGAAGGGCTTGTCCCCATCGCGGCTGCGGAAAGGCTTATCTCCGGCGGCACGGGGCTTGCGCGGGCGGTCGTCGTCGCCACGGGCGCGGAAGGGTCGGTCGCCGCCTTCGCGGGGTTTGCGGGGCCTGTCACCGGAGGTGCGGCTGCGGTCGGAGCGTCCCGGCGGACGGCCCCTGCGATTATCGTCGTTGCTGTCGGTCATAGGAGCCTGATAGCAGAGGAGTGGTAGAGAAGCGAGGGCTATAGCATCGGACCCAAAAGTGGATCTGCACTTTTGGGACCCACCCGATGCACAGGGGAACACGTGCTTGACGGATAACGCCGGATCAACCCCATTCGATCCTGAAGCCAGGGATCCCATGAGCGTAGCCTTCGACGAGGCCCGCGCCGCAGCGGCGCGCGGGGAGGTGCCGGTGGGGGCCGTCATCGTCAGGGACGGGCGCATCGTCGCCTCGGCCGGGAATCGCCCGCGGGAGCTGCGCGACCCTTCCGCCCATGCCGAGATGCT
Organism: Microvirga lupini; assembly: GCF_014191055.1. GTDB lineage: Bacteria > Pseudomonadota > Alphaproteobacteria > Rhizobiales > Beijerinckiaceae > Microvirga > Microvirga lupini_A. The sequence goes on along the minus strand of NZ_JACHWB010000002.1, from coordinate 683,673 downwards.
CGCCATCCGCCGGGCCTGCGAGGCCCTTGACGACGAGCGGCTCCCCGGCTGCGATCTCTACGTGACGCTCGAGCCCTGCACCATGTGCGCCGGGGCGATCTCGTTTGCCCGCATCCGGCGGGTCTATTACGCCGCCCATGATCCGAAGGGTGGGGCGGTGGACAGCGGCGTGCGCTTCTTCGACCAGCCGACCTGCCACCACGCCCCGGAGGTCTATGGCGGCATCCGCGAGAGCGAGGCGGCGGCCTTGCTGCGGGAGTTCTTCGAGGGGCGGCGTTAACACGCCGTCCGGATCCGAGGGCCGCGTCAGCGAAAAGCCAGTCCAGATTCAAGAGTCTGAGCAGCGGACTCAGATGAGAAATGCCCCTTCGTGTCCGCTGCTCCGGGATATCTCACCAGGAGATCTCAGATGACGAAGAAATCCTTGTGGGTCATTACAAGCTTCTTCGAGAGGCTAGCGAACTCCACCGCCTTGCCTTTGCCCGAGCCGTCGGCGTCGTAATAGAGCTTGCCTTTGGACTTGTCGTAGATGACGTAGTCGTTCTTGTCCTTGGCCTTTGACCCGATGGTGAAGAAGTCCTTCTTCAGCTGCACGGGCTTCTTCTCCGAGCCGGCTTTACCGAGTTTCGCAAAGACCTTGTTGTCGAGCCAGATCGTATCGTCCTTCGCCTTAAAGTCTGCGATCATGTCCTTGTTGGTCTTCGTATTGGCTCTGGTATCGAAGACAAAGATGTCGAGACCGTCGCCGCCCTTCAGGCTGTCATTGCCCAGACCGCCCCAGAGCTTGTCGTCGCCGGCGGCACCGTCGATGATGTCCCTGCCGCCCCAACCTTTAAGCGTTTCGGAGGCAGATGTTCCGGTATAAGCATCGTTGCCGCTCGTGCCGTTCCATGCGGTGCTTTGCGTCGGATTGTTTGGGTCGTTCGGGTTGTTGGGATTTGTATTGGGGTTGGGGATCGTCGGTGTTGTGACCGGTGTTCCGGCGACGCCGATGACCTCGACGATATATTGCGGTCCGCCAGCCTCGCCATTGCTTTGCCAGCTTACCGCATAGGTATGGCCTGACAATGGAATCAAGGAAGGATCCCACTGATCTCCCGCGGTATTGGTCCCGACTGGCATCGTGTTGGCGATGATGGTGCCGTTTGCTGTTGCCGCTGCTGTATACAGGTTCTCATCGCCGTTCGTTTCAACGACGAATGCAATCGCGAACCCGCCACCTTCCAGTTGCTGGATGACGGGCGTGCCTTCCAGAGTTCCGTTCGGCTTCGTGAAATTGGCGGTTCCGATGATATTCCCTTCAACGTCGACGATCTGGGCTCGGATGATGCGGCCTGCTCCCTCCACATCCTCCCAGGCGACCACGAAAGTGTTGGTGCCGATTGGGCTGATCGCGGGATTGATGCCGCTCGTGACATTGGGAACCCTGTCGATTCCAAGACCGGTCCAGTCATCTCCGTTTCTGATGTAGACGTTGATCTGCGTCTCGCCGCCTTCAGGCTCGGCAAGAACAGCAACATGCGTCCCATTGCGCAGGACCACTGTTGCGTTGCTCGGATCATTCGGCTCCGCATGAAGCGGCGCCTGCTCAGTGGTGACCCAGGCCCCGTTCTCCACCATCAGAGAATGAGTCCACAGACCGCTGACGGATTCTCCGCTTTGATCGACCACAGGTCCTCTGAAGAGAACGTTGAATCCTCCATTCTGGAGAGCATGGACCTGAGGGGTATCAGGCGAAGTGACGCCCTGACTGAGTTGCAGCAATCCACTGGACAGGCTGAAATCTGCGCCGAGCACCTTGCCGACGACGCTCCTGGTGCCGTCACTCTTGATCCAGGCGACCACCGCGCGACCGTTGCTCAAGGTGGTGGCCGTAATTTCCGAGTAGCTCGCACTCGCTGAAGAAGGTGCATGATCGATCAGAAACGCATCCCGCAAGGTCGTGCCGTCCGCCTTGAAGGCCTTGCCGTAGACGTAAGCATCTCCGTTTCGCGAGAATTCCGTCCAGACGGTTAGGAAGCTGCCATCGGCGTATCGGGTCAGGTGACCGCTCGTCCCTAAGGACCGGAAGTTGATGTAGCTCGGAACCGATGATGCCATTTGCCCTAACCCTGTTTGAACTTACCGATGTGTAATCAAGTTTCACAGGGGATGGAATAAGCCTTTGTCCGAAGACCCGGCATGTGATGGCGCACGGAGGCGCTTTCCCATGGATCCGTACTGACCCAGGGTCGAAAATATGGTGTGGGGGATTCTTTGCTTCGCGCTTAAGCCGCCAGGAAAGCCTGCAACGCTTCCAGGGTCGCACCCGGGTTCTCTTCCGCTACGAAATGTCCCGAGGTGACGCCGATGCCGTTCGCCTTGGGGGCGAAGCTCCGGCGCCAGATCTCGACCGGCTTCTGCGCGTGTCCCATGGGGCCGCTCACGAGATAGAAGTCGCTCCAGATCACGTAGGTCGGGCAGGAGATCGTCTTGCCGGCTGCAAGGTCCGCCTCATCGGCTTCGACATCCCGCGTGGCGCCGGCCCGGTAATCCTCGCAGAAGGCGTGAATGCGGGTGGGTTCGTTGCAGCTCTGCCAGTAGGCTTCCACGGCCCGGTGATCGAAGGCGCTGAGGTCACCTGCGGCAGACCATTGTCGCATCAGCCCTTCGAAATAGGGAATCGGATCGCGTCCGATCTCCTCCTCCGGCTGTGGATAGGCTTGAGAGAGATAGCCCCAATGCGCTTCGGGAATCGTGCCGGCCCGCATTCGCTCCCACACATGATAGGTCGGAAGGATGTCGAGCAGGGCGAGGCGCTCGACGCGGCCTGGATGGTCCAGCGCGAGACGGTAGCCGACGCGCGCGCCGCGGTCATGCCCGATGACAGTGAAGTGCACATGGCCCAAGGCTTCCATGACCTCGATGACATCCCGGCCCATGGCGCGCTTGGAATAAGTCTCGTGCTTGGCATCCCCTTGAGGCGCCGTGGACCAGCCATAGCCGCGCAGATCCATGCAGACGACCCTGTGGGTTTCGGCGAGGGTCGGCGCCAGGTGATGCCACATGGCATGCGTCTGGGGAAAGCCGTGCAGCAGGACCAGCGGCTTTCCATTGCCCTTGCTGCGCGCGAAGATCCGTCCGACTTCGGTGTCGATCCAGTGGCTCTCGAAACCGGGAAAGAGATCATCGCTCATGGGGCAGCCGCTCGTGTGTTGTGAAATGGCCTCGACAATAAACTAGAGCGCCGGCCCCCAAAGTTGATGAGACGGCGCTGGAAAATGAGGCGCAACTCGGACGAGAGAAAACTTACCTAACGTCATCAGTCAAGAGAGGTAGGGGCGTTCTCAACCCTGCTCACGCTCCACGGCTCGCCAGCCGATGTCACGGCGGCAGAAGCCCTCGGGCCAGTCGATCCGATTCACGGCCTCATAGGCCTTCCTCTGAGCCTCGGTGATGGTGGCGCCCAAGGCGGTCACGTTGAGCACCCGTCCGCCATTGGCTGTGATCCGGTCGCCGTCCTGCTGCGTGCCGGCATGGAAGACGATGACGTCGTTGAGTTCCTCGGCCCGGTCGATGCCTCTGATCTGGGAGCCTTTCTCGACCGTACCCGGATAGCCCTTGGCGGCCATCACGACCGTGAGCGCGGCCGCATCCGACCATTGCAGTGCGATGCTGTTTAGCAGGCCGTCGCAGGCGGCGAGCAGGGCGGTCACGAGGTCCGACCTCAGGCGCGGCAGCAGCACCTGGGTCTCCGGATCGCCGAGGCGCGCATTGTATTCGATGAGCTGCGGCCCGTCTTTCGTCAGCATGAGCCCGGCATAGAGAATGCCCGTATAGGGCGTGCCCCGCGCCTTCATGCCCGCAAGGGTCGGCTCGATGATCTCCCGCATGACCCGCGCCTGCAGGTCCGGCGTCAGCACGGCGGCGGGAGAATAGGCGCCCATGCCGCCGGTATTCGGGCCTTGGTCCCCGTCGAACACACGCTTGTGATCCTGGGCCGTGCCGAAGGGAATGGCGTGAGTGCCGTCGCAGAGCGCGAAGAAGCTCGCCTCCTCGCCATCGAGAAAGGCTTCGATCACCACCTCTGCCCCGGCAGCCCCCAGGCCACCGCCGATCATCATGTCGATGGCCGCTTCCGCCTCCTCGAAGGAGGTGGCGACCACCACGCCCTTGCCGGCGGCCAATCCATCCGCCTTGACGACGATCGGCACGCCATAGCTGCGCACGTAGGCTTTTGCCGTCTCCGCATCGGTGAAGCGCCGGTAGGCAGCCGTGGGAATGCCGAACTCGGCGCAGAGATCCTTGGTGAAGGCCTTCGAGCCCTCGAGCTGGGCGGCGGCCTTGCTCGGCCCGAAGGCCTTGATGCCGACAGCCTGCAGATCGTCCACGAGACCGGCCACGAGAGGCGCCTCCGGCCCGACCACGACGAAATCGACCTTCATGACCCGGCAGAAATCGATCACGGCGGGATGGTCCGTCACGTCCAGCACCACATTGGTGCCGTGCTGGGCCGTGCCCGGATTGCCGGGGGCAATCAGGAGCCTGTCGCACAGGGCGCTCGCCGAGAGGCTGCGGGCCAGAGCATGCTCCCGTCCGCCGGAACCGATGAGAAGAATATTCATGGCAAGGCCTCCCAGATGAGGCCTTGGCTCTTAGCGGCTCAAGGGGCTTTTGCCTACCCTGACAAGTCGAAAGCCGAGCTTCGCTGGGAAACCCGGCCCGACACGGTCAATCCCGCAGGTTGTCAGACGACGAAGAAATCCTTTTCGGTGAGCCTGAGGTTCTTGGACAGGGTGGCGATCTCCTTTGCATTGGACCTGGAGCCGGAACCGTCAGCATCGTAGAGCAGCATTCCCCTGGCTTTGTCGTAGATGATATAGTCATCCCGATCCTTGGCCTCGGAACCGACAACAAAGTAGTTCTTCTTCATCTGGGCCGGGATAGCCTCGGAGCCTACCGCGCCGAGCTTGGTGAACACCTTGTTGTCAAGCCAGATCGAGTCATCCGTCACCTTGAAGTCGACAATCTTGTCCTTGTTGGTGTTCTTGTTAGGCTTGCTGTTGAAGACGAAGGTGTCCCGGCCTTGATCCCCTTTGAGGCTGTCCTTGCCGGTGCCGCCATACAGGGTATCGCCGCCGTCGCCGCCATACAGCTTGTCGTCCCCGGCCAACCCCTTGAGAATGTCGGCCCCGTACTGGCCTCTGAGAGTGTCTTTCCCGCGTGTGCCAGTCCAAACATCAACAACATCCGTCACGTTCAGGCTGTAAGTTGCTTGGTTCGTTTCAACACCGTTTGTCACCGAAACAGTGAGGCTGCGATGGGCGGGGTTCTCGTAGTCGAGAGCAATGCCGTTCTTGATGACGATCCTGTATCCGCCGGCAGGATCCGCTTCCAATCGGAACAGATCGGTGCTGGTTCCGACCAACGTGTATGTCAGTGCCTTGCCTGCTGGGTCTGTGGCCAAGATCCTGCCGACGACTGTACTTCCGCCAGCGCCCTCGCTTACCGTATCAGGGGAGAAGCTTAGCGTTGGACGTTCATCCACTCCTTGCAGATCAAGGTTGAATGTCTTTTCGAGAGTGTTCCCGGAACCATCGGAGACCGACAGGGTGAAGCTGCGATGCGCTGGGTTTTCATAATCCAGAGTCACGCCGCTTTTGATGACAACCGTGTAAACACCCTTGTTATAGCTCCGAAGCTCAAAGAATTCCTCACTGCCGGCGCTCAGGATGCAATCGAAGTCTTCGCTGTCCTCTGGATCAAAGGCCAGAACCGTGCCAACGACTGTGTTCCCCCCTGCGCCTTCAATCACAGAGACCGGGTCAAACGCTGCAACGGGTGCCTCGTCCAGGTCTGCAAGATCGAGGCTGAAAGTTCTTTGATCCACGCCGAACCTGTCTCTGATCGTAACTTCGAAGCTGCGATGAGAAAGGGTTTCATAGTTCAGAATAACGCCTTGCCTGACCACGACGTTGTAGCCGCCCTCGGAAGCCGGAACTAGCTCGAACAGGTCTGCGCTGCCTCCAGTCAGTGTGTATGCGAGATCATTTCCGTGTGGGTCCTCGGCCGCCAGCGTGCCGACTACCGTCCCGGCTCCCATGCCTTCCGAAACTGTGGTTGCTGACCATTCCCAGGGGTTGACGATGACACTCGCCGACGTGCTCCGGCCGCCCACGTCATTGATTCTGATTTCTATCTCGCGGCGACTGTCAACTGGCCCGTTGGTATTCGTATAGGTCAGTGCGCGGAGAAGTACATGAACCAGCTCAGGCGTGGCATTCTCATTCAGTTGAATAGAAAGGCCAGTAGTTTTGGTAAAAATGTTGAAAGCGCCGACTTCGATGCCGTCGACACTGATCCGACTGAAGTTTTGATACCCATCCGAGATCGTGATGCGGCCACCTTCTGGTGTGTCGAACCTGAGGAGATCACCTTCACCGACACCGTTCGTGATCAGTACCCCGAGAAAATCCAGAATTCTGTCATCGCTTGACACCACCGCGTTGCGACCGACGTCGAGAAAAACGGTTTCGTTCGTACTTATCTTGACTTGGTCTCCATCGAGGGAAGTCACCTCAGGAGCGCCATGGGTCGTCGTAACACCATCTTCCTGCGTGATGATCGTGTCGATTCCCTGGCGGTGAATCGCAAGCCGCTCGGCGTCTGTCAGCGTACCGTTGGTTATGATAACGGTCTCGCCTTGTGCACTGTATCCTGAAATCAGCTTTGCGATTTCCACATTGCCGAGCGTGATCGTAGCTCCATCGTCGAATAACGAGATCTCCTCAAACTCTATGACATCGATCGATGTGAGATCGATCTCCGTTCCTGTGATCTGGAGACGGTCTTGTCCTTCAAATCCACTGATTTCGAGAATGCCGCTTAGTTGATCTGCACGGATCCGGATATCATCGTTACCTCTCGTCCCATCAATGAACTCGATGTTCGTGAACATGTTCATTGTCGAAATATCGACATTGCAGCCTTTCTGAGTGCTGTTGTCGGGAATGTAGAGGGCAAATGTATCGTCGCCTTCACCGCCGTCGATCTCGTCCTCAAAGCCGGCTGCTCCAAGAGTGCTGTAAAAGGAGTCGTTGCCGTCGGTTCCTTGGAATATGTCAGCGCCGCTGGTCAGAATGAACTCGTCTTCGGGGGCGTTTGCAGTGGTCGTCATCACGCTGACGAGAAAGTCTTCTTCTCGCCCTTGCGAGTTTTTGGTGAGGATCTGAAGATTGCTCACGTTAATGAGGGCGTTTTCGGAAGTATTCGTATAGGTCAGTGAGCGGACGAGGTGCTGGATAAGGAAGGGTGTTGCATTCTGGTTGAAGTCGATCCAGAGCAATCTCTGATCGGAGGCACTGTTGATAGAGCCGATAATGGTGCCATCGACACTGATAGTGCTCCCGGGGTTCGTTCCGTCCGATAGCACAATCCGGCCGTCTGAGGTATCGATGCCGATATGCTCGAAGCGGTTGGAATAATTAGGCTCAAGGGGGTTGATGCTGAGCTGCAATCGCACCAAGGGAGGACCGTCGTTGACGACCGCATCCCGGCCTAGATCGAGATATGATGTCTCCCCGAAGACGGCCCGAACGGAATCGCCGTTTAATCCTGAAATGGCGCTCGGCTTTGCAAATTGCCCTGTCTGCGACGTGGTCATGATGTTTCCCTTTGCTACATTTTCTGGTCCCCAAATGTAATTTTGTTTTTATTATAAGAAACGTTATAATATAAAATATCAGATATACAAGTTTCCTCAGTTCTCTGCCGGCTGGGACGTCTCAGCCAGCCGCGGCGAAATGCACAGGGGATAGCGGTCCGTTGTCGCCGTCTGTTGCGCCCGCGCCCTTGGCAGCGCCCTGCGGCGCGGGGTAGGTTCACGGCATGTTCGCAGACAAAGCCCCCTCGAATGCCCACGAATGGTCGGTGTCCGATCTCGCGGGCGCCCTCAAGCGCACCCTGGAGGATGCGTTCGGCCATGTGCGCCTGCGGGGTGAGGTATCGGGTTATCGGGGGCCCCATTCGTCGGGCCACGCCTATTTCTGCATCAAGGACCAGAATGCCCGCATCGATGCGGTGATTTGGAAGGGGGCCTTCTCTAAGCTGAGGATCAGGCCTGAGGAGGGCATGGAGGTCATCGCCACCGGGCGCATCACCACCTTCCCTGGCTCGTCGAAGTACCAGATCGTCGTCGAGAGCCTAGAGCCCGCCGGCATCGGTGCCCTCATGGCGCTTCTGGAAGAGCGCCGCCGCAAGCTCAATGCGGAGGGGCTGTTCGCCCCCGAGCGCAAGCGGCGCCTGCCGTTCCTGCCCCAGGTGGTGGGCGTCGTCACCTCGCCGACGGGCGCCGTGATCCGCGACATCCTCCACCGGCTTGAGGACCGCTTCCCGCGCCGGGTGCTGGTGTGGCCCGTGCGCGTGCAGGGCGAGACCTGCGCGGCGGAAGTTGCAGCCGCCATCCGCGGCTTCAACGCGCTGGAACCTGGCGGCAGGATCCCGCGCCCCGATGTGCTGATCGTCGCCCGCGGCGGCGGCTCCATCGAGGACCTGTGGGGCTTCAACGAGGAAATCGTCGTCCGCGCCACCGCCGAGAGCGCCATCCCGCTCGTCTCGGCGGTCGGCCACGAGACCGACACCACGCTGATCGACCATGCTGCCGACGTGCGTGCGCCGACGCCCACGGGTGCCGCCGAAATCGTGGTGCCGGTGCGCGTCGAGCTCATGGCCGCCGTCAACGACCTCTCCCGCCGCCATGTGGAGGCCGCGCTGCGGCACGTCGAGCGCCGTCGCTCGGACCTGCGCGCCACCACCCGGGCTATGCCCAGCGCCGAGATGCTGTTCTCGCCCAAGCGCCAGCGGCTGGATCTCGCCGCCACCAAGCTCTACCCGGCGCTCTCCCGCAATGCCCGCGGCCACGAGGAGCGGCTGCTCAAGCTGGCGCGCCAGCTCGCCCATGTGTCGCCTGTGGCGAACGTGGCCCGCATGCGCGCCCGCCTCGATGCGGTGGGACCGCGCCCCTACAATGCGGTCTGCCGCTCTGTCGTGCTGAAGAAGGAGACCTTGAAGCAGGTCGGCGAGAGGCTCGTGGTGTCCCGCGAGACGCTTCTGCGCGCCGAGCGGACGCGGATCGCCCAGGGACATGAACTCATCCGGCGTGTTGCCGAGCGCCTGACGCCGGCGCTGGAGGGGCAGCTTGCCCGCAAGGCCGACAAACTCGAAGCCGTCTCGAAGCTCTTCGACAGCCTGAGCTACAAATCCGTGCTCAGGCGCGGCTTCGCCCTCGTGCGCGATGCGGACGGGCGGCCCATGAACTCCGCCGAGGCCGTGCATGACGGCCAGGCGCTGGTGCTCGAATTCGCCGATGGGAAGGCAGATGCTACCGGCGGGCGCATCGGCTCTCGGCCGAAACCGGCGAAGCCGAGGGTTATGGCGGTGGAGGAGCAGGGCGCCCTGTTCTGAGCCAGGGTTGGGCGAGGGTTGGGCGAGGGTTGGGCGAGGGTTGGGAATGTGCGGGTGGCAATCCGCCGGCTCAGCCCTTATGTGTGGGATCAGCGCAACGCATTCCGTCGATGTCCTTCATGTTGAACAAGTTCGAACGCAGCGGCGGCGAAGCCGTGGTGCAATATCTCGACAGCAATCTCCGGGTGGTGAAGCCCGGAGCCTATGTGCGCTGCGCGGTAACGGGAGCCGAGATCCCCCTGGACGAGCTGAAGTACTGGAGCGTCGAGCATCAGGAAGCCTATGCTTCGCCCGAGGCGGTGATGATGCGCATCACCGGGAAAGCCCTGCCCAAGACATAGGCGGCGGTTCAAACGATCCGCAGGCGCCGCTCGTTGATGCGCCGCATGAGCAGGTTGCGAAGGCCTGTCTCGTTCTCGATCCGGAGCCGCACCGGCAGGGCCGTCAGGTCGGGCCAGGCCGCCGAAGCGTCGGGAATCCGCACAAGATCCTTTTCCGTCGTGACAGGCAGGAGTCCGAGACTTTCAGCCTCCTGCCGCAGGGCTGCCACTTCCTGGGGCTTGAAGGAATGGTGGTCGGGGAAGGCATGGGTCACATCCACGATGGCCCCGCAGGCGTGCAGGGTATCGAAGAATTTCTCCGGCCGCCCGATGCCGGCAAAGGCCATGACCCTCCGGCCCCTGAGTGCCTCGGCCGCCTCCGGCGCCGGTTCCAGCGATGCCGTGAAGGCGCGTTTGCCGTGTTCGTCCGCTGCCAGAGCGATCCGCCGTCCCGGCTCACCGTCACCGATCACCACAACCGCGTCGACCAGGGGCCATTGAGTCACCATAGGCGCCCGCAGCGGCCCGGCCGGCAGAGGCAGGCCGTTGCCGATGCCGGTAGTGCCATCGACCACCGCGATGGCGCAATCCTTGATGAGTGACGGATTCTGAAGTCCGTCATCCATGATGACGACCGTGGCGCCGATCTCGTACGCGAGCCGCGCTCCGGCAGGGCGGGAGCGGGACACGATGGTGCGGGCGGTGCGGGACAGGAGAACAGGCTCGTCGCCGACATCGGCAGCCCCGTGCTGCGGCTGGACCCTGATGGGACCCGCGAGACGGCCGCCGTAGCCCCGGGACAGAAAGATCGGATTCTCACCGGCCGCATCCAGGATCGCGGCAATCGCCATGGCGGTGGGCGTCTTGCCGGCTCCACCGGCCGTGAAGTTGCCGATGCATATGATGGGCAGTTCCACCTGCTCGCCGCGCCGCTTCATCCGCAATGCCGCAACGGAACCATAGGCCAAGCCGACCGGGCGCAGCAGGGTTGCCTGGAGCGAGGCAGAGGGTTGCCACCAGAAGCGTGGCGCGCGCATCAGCGACGCGCTCCGAGCTTGGCCTGCACGATGAAGGGCTCGACGGATTGCATCGTGCGGTCCACAGCACCGCCCAGCGCCTGAACGGCATCTCCGGCGGCGCGGGCCATGTCCCGGGTCAGGCTGGCGTTGCTCAGCATCTCGCTCACCGCCCGCGCGAGGGTGCTGCTGTCCTTCACCATCAGGGCACCGCGGGATCGGTCGAGCGCGTCGTAGATCTCGACGGCTGCGTGAACGTGAGGCCCATGCAGGATGGCGGCTCCCAGCTTGGCGGGTTCGATGGGGTTGTGCCCGCCGACCGGCACAAGGGTACCGCCCATGAGCACGATCGGGGATAGTCGATAAAACAATCCCATCTCGCCCACCGTGTCGACCACGTAGATGTCGGTCGCCCGGTCGGGATGGATGCCTTGTGAGCGACGTCCCGCCCGCAACCCGGCCTGCCCCGCCAGTGCGGCGACTTCAGGCCCTCTGTGTGGATGGCGGGGAGCGATGATGGTCAGGAGGTGCGGGTGACGTTTCGCCAAGGCACGGTGAACGGCGATGATGGCGCTTTCCTCACCCTGGTGGGTGCTGGCGGCAAGCCAGACGGGGCGTCCCGCGATCAGCCCGGAGAGCTGCGCCACCACACGGGGATCGGCCGGCGGCGGAGCCGCATCGAACTTGATATTGCCGGTCACGACCACACGAGGAGCCCCGAGGCGCGCGAGCCGCTCCGCATCCTCGGCGGTCTGGGTCAGGCAGAGGGCAAAGTGTTCGAGCAGTCCCTTGATGATGCCCGGCATCTTCTGCCAGCGCTGGTACGACCGATCTGACATGCGGCCATTCACCATGACGAGCGGGATGTCCCGCTCCGAGAGCGCCATGATCGTGTTGGGCCAGATTTCCGATTCAGCGATGAGGGCCAAGTCCGGCTGCCAATGGTCCAGGAAGCGCCTAATATAACGTGGCACGTCGAGCGGCACAAACTGATGGACGGCGCCGGGCGGGAGCCGCCGGGCGATCAGGGCAGCCGAGGTCTTGGTTCCCGAGGTCACCAGGACGGCGAGACCACGCTGGGTCATACGTTCCACGACTGGCAGGAGGGACAGGGTCTCGCCGATGCTGGCGCCATGGACCCAGATCAGGTGGCCCTTGGGCCTCTGCCGGCTGGGGTGGCCCTGGCGCTCGCCGAGCCGGGTCTTGTCCTCGCGGCCCTTGCGCTGACGCCAGTAGAGGAGGCCCAGAACGGCGGGTTCCAGGAGGGACACGACGGTCCGGTAGGTCCTGAAGGTGAATGGCAGCCTCATGCCCGGGAGCCTCCCGCAAGCATGGGGCTGGTCTTGGCCCCCGGGTCCCTGGAGCCGACCAGCGCATAGGCACGCTCGTGCACCCGGTCCAGCTCCCGCTCAACGGTCTGTCTCAGGCGTTCCAATGCAGGCTCGTCGGCATCTCTCGGCACCGAGACAGGCTCGCCCAGCACGATGGCGCCCCGACCGAATGGCAGGCCGATGCTGGCCCGGTCCCAGCTGTTGAAGTCGATGCGGCGGCTCGTGACGACTGCGACGGGTACGATCGGTCGTCCGGAGAGCTGCGCCAGGGTGACGATCCCTAAGCCGCACACGCGGGAGATCTTCGGGATGTCAGCGGTCATCACCACCATCTCGCCATCGCTCAAGGAGCGCAGCATGGCTCTCAGGGCCTGGGCGCCGCCCTTCTTGCGGATGTCGCGGCCGCGTGCGCCCGAGCCGCGGATCGCGCGGACTCCCAAGTGGCGCAAGGCGATGGCGTTGAACTCGCCGTCGCCCGAGCGGGAGACGAGACTCGCCGCCCGGTCCTGCGGCCGCTTGGCGAAGTGAATCATGAAATGCTGGCCGTGCCACATGGCGGCGATCACGGGCATCTCGATGCGGCCATAGGCATCCGCCGGCTCCATGACGAACCGGTTCGTGCGCTGCACGAGCTTCAGATAAGCCGCAACAAGAAAGCCCATGGCTTCCTGCACCGCACGGGAGCGGGTGATGCGCTTGACGAGACCCATCGCGTCCGGGTCAGCCCTGCTGCGGGTCCAGGAGGCGATGCAGGTGGACGATGAAATAACGCATCTGCGCGTTGTCCACGGTCGCCTGTGCCTTGGCTTTCCACGCGGCATGGGCCGAAGCGTAGTTCGGGAAGACTCCGACGATGTCGAGGTTGGACAAATCCTTGAACTCGGTGGCTTCGAGGCTGGTGAGCTCGCCGCCGAAAACCAGATGCAGGAGCTGCTTGCCAGGCGTGTCGGTCATGGTGATAGGGCTCTTCTGACGAGGGTTGTAACGGTTAAGGCTTGGGGAGCCGGTGATGTTTCAGGCTCTCATGGCTCCAATAGCACGAGGATGCAACCGTGACGAAACGGCAATCATCTCCTCGTGAGAAGGGGCCGGCTTGTTGTAGACCGGGGTCGAACCATCGAGCCCTGTCAGGCGACCTCCTGCCTCCTGGAGGATGAGATCGGCTGCGGCAATATCCCAGTCCTGGGCATGAGCCGAGACCAAGCCTACATCGATGGAGCCATCCGCCACCCGGGCAAGCCTGAGGGCCAGGGACGGGACCTTGGGCAGGCGCTCGACAGGCGTGATATGCCGCTCAAGCTGGTCGACGAGGGGCTTGGGACCTGCCACCCGGGCAGCGCCCGGGAAGGCCTCCATCTCCGGCAGTTGCAGCCTTAGGCCATTGCTCCACGCTCCTTCACCGAGCCTTGCTTCATAGAGACGGTCGTGGATTGGGGCATGCAGGATCCCGAGAACGGGCCTGCCGTCCCGCACCAGAGCAATGGAAATCGCCCAGTCCGGATGGCCGGAAGCGAAGGCTCGGGTGCCGTCGATGGGATCGACAATCCACACATAGCTTCGCCCCAGCCGCGCCGGATCGTCGATTGTTTCCTCGGAGAGCCAGCCTGCTTCGGGGAGCATTTCGGAGAGCTGGCCCTTCAGATAGGTGTCCAGAGCGATGTCCGCCTCGGTCACGGGGGAGCTATGACCCTTGTACCACAGCTTGGCGGCTGTCTGCGCGCCGGCCCGGAAATAGGGCACAGCCAGGTCACCCGCCCGGCGGGCGGCGTCGCGCACGCCGGAGGCGAGCGATGACAGGGAATGGGAGGAGGGGAGAAGCATCGAACCTGAGATGGGAACTCCTGGTGGGAGATACCATATCTCACCCCGCTCTTCCCGGTCTTTTCCAAGACCGATAGCCGCGATGTCTTAAAACAGCCTTGAGGGCTGGATCAGGCAATCCAGGGTCATGGCCGCGAACAGGATCAGGCCCGCATCCCGGTTCGAGCGGAAAAGCCGCAGCGCGCCCGCGCCATCGTTTCGATCCAGGCGCGCGACCTGCCACCCCAGGTGCAGGGCGAACAGGACAAGGCCAGCGAACGAGACGATCCCCGCTCCAGCCTGAAAAAATGCGGCAGCGATGAACGCGACGGTCAGGGCGTAGCAGATGCCGACCCCCGGCTTCACCTGCTCGCCAAAGAAGCGCGCGGAGGACTTGATCCCGACGACCTCGTCATCCTCGATGTCCTGAAGGGCATAGATCGTGTCGTAGCCCACCACCCAACTGATGCTGCCGAGATAGAGAAGGATCGGCGCCCAGGCCAGGGAGCCGAACGCGGCCGCCCAGCCCATCAGCGCCCCCCAGGCGAAGGCGAGGCCCAGCACGATCTGCGGCATCCAGAAGAAGCGCTTCATGAAGGGATAGAGGGCAACCACGCCCAGCGAGGCGAAGCCGGTGGCGATGGCGAAGCCGTTGAACTGGAGCAGAACCACAAGGCCGACGAGGCCCTGAAGGACGAGGAAGGCCAGGGCACCCTTGAGCGTGACCTGTCCCGAGGGGAGGGGGCGCTGGCGGGTCCGTTCGACCTTGGTGTCGAGATCCCGGTCGACGATGTCGTTGTAGGTGCACCCGGCCCCGCGCATGGCGATCGCGCCGATCAGGAAGAGCCCGCAATGGAGCGGGTTGGGCCAAGCTTGGCCGCCGTTGACAGCCGCAAGCGCCGCCGACCACCAGCAGGGGAGAAGCAACAGCCACCACCCGATGGGGCGCTCGATCCGGGCGAGGCGCAGGTATGGCTTGAGCGAGGGTGGCGCCCACCGCTCGGCCCAATGGCCCCTGACGGCATCAGGCAGGGAAGGCGCGGCAGGGCGCTGCATGGAGAATGAGTGCTAGGCTTAGAGAGCGCCCTTCGGAACGCTCAGCGTGCCGGTCAGGCCGCCGCCCATCTTGCCGGCCAGGCCACCCTGCTGGGCTTGCTGGGCCCGCTGCTTGGCGCGCTTTTCCATCTCGGCCATCTTGGCGGCGGCTCCGCAGGCTTGGCCCTTGATGGTCTGGATGCGCTTATGTTCCGCAGAGAAATCCTCAACGACCTTGTCAGGAACCTGACACCAGTCCTTGTTCTCGGTCATCCACTTCAAGCCGCTTTCGCCGTTGGCTGAGAATTTCGTGAAGAGGCTGCAGGCCGCGCGGGGATCCAGCTGCTTGTTCTTGCCGCCATTGCTGAGCTTCTGAAACTGCTCACCGAGGCTCCGCCGCTCGGCGATGATTTTCTGCCCTTGCTCACAGCCGCTTGCCTGGGCCAGGGCCGAGGACCCGATGGCATCGGCGCTGACGATGAGACCGGCAACGGCAAACGCAGCCAGAAGATGCGAACGGATATGCGTCATGCCTAAAATTCCCTCAAAAGCTTGCGACGTCTCGCGCGCCTGCCCTCTGTTAACAGCTGAAAGGCCCTTCGGCCAAGAGGCGAATGGTCGCCAGAGCCTCAAGCTGTGCCATAGGACACCTGAATTTCTCGTGACCAGAGCGGGCGCCCCTCTCCCTGGAGGCGCAGGAAATTGATACAGCATGGGCTGCTCAGTTCAAGGTTGCCATGGCCGGATACGATTTCAACGCTCCCCGCCTCTTCGTCGACGCACCCCTCCAGACCGGTGCCAGGATCGAGCTCGACCGGGGACAGGCCAACTATCTGCTGAATGTCCTGCGCCTGAAGAGCGAGGATTCGGTCCTGGTCTTCAACGGCCGGAACGGGGAGTGGAGAGCCGAGGTCTCGGTGGAGGGCCGCAAGGCCGCCGATCTCGTCTGTGTGGAGCAGACCCGCGAACAGAGCCCGGCACCCGACATCGTCTACGCCTTCGCGCCCCTCAAGCATGCCCGTCTCGACTACATGGTCCAGAAGGCGGTGGAGATGGGAGCGGGCGTTCTCCAGCCTGTCCTGACGCAGCGGACCCAGAGCTCCAGGGTCAACCTGGACCGGATGCGCAGCAATGCCGTCGAGGCCGCGGAGCAATGCGGCATCCTGTCGATTCCGGACGTGCGCGAGGAGCGTACTTTAGAGCGTTTTCTCAAGGACTTGGAGCCTGAGCGGCTGGTGATCTTCTGCGACGAGGATGCGCCTGTTTCGAACCCCGTCGAGGCTCTGGCCAAGCTTGGGAACAATCAAGATGGTCTGGTTGTTATCGTGGGACCCGAGGGAGGGTTTACCGATCAGGAGAGAGCGCTTGTCGCTGCCCGCGAAAGATGTGCTTGCGTATCGTTGGGACCGCGAATCCTGCGTGCCGACACAGCCGCTGTGGCCGCACTGGCAATCGTTCAGTCCGTGCTCGGCGATTGGAACTGATCTCATCGTCCGACGACGGCTCAAGCCAATCTGCCTCTAGCCTCAGAAGCTTAGCAGTTTTACGCCGATTCGCCCCATTCCGGCCCCATTGAGCCGGAGTTTGGGCTCGTCGCCGTAGGCCGGTCCGCACACGGATAAGATCATTTCTGCATAATAAGAGGACACAAGGAAATGAGCTGGGATTTCAAGTTCGGCATCGAGGAAGAGTACTTCGTCAACGATGCCCCCAGACGGGATGTCGCCAAAGGCAAGATCAAGGAGTTCTTCGCTGCCTGCCGGGATCAGGTCTCGGGCGATATCCAGCCCGAGATGCTCGAGCCGCAGATCGAAATCGCCACCAAGCCGTCCCTGGAGCTGGCCGAGGCCCGTGCCCAGCTGGCCGGTCTGAGAGCCTCCGTCGGTGCCGTGGCGCGCGACTTCAACCTGTCCATCATGGCCTCCGGCACCCATCCGCTCGCCGTCTGGTCGCGCGTGCGCCCGACCGCTCAGCCGCGTTACGGCAAGGTCATGCACGACCTGCAGATGCTCGGCAGCCGCAACGTGCTGTGCGGCATGCACGTGCACGTGGAGGTGCCCGATCTCGGGATGCGCGTCGACATCATGAACCGTATCCAGCCCTACCTGCCGCTTCTGCTGGCGCTCTCGACCTCCTCGCCGTTCTGGCAGGCGCAGCGCACAGGCCTTCTCGGCTACAGGCTGGCGGCCTATCGTGAGCTGCCGCGCACGGGCTTCCCGGACCTGTTCGAGAGCGAGCAGGACTACCAGCGCTACATCGATACGCTGGTGGCTGCCCGCGCCATCGAGAATTCCAGCTATGTCTGGTGGGTGATCCGGCCATCGCTGAAGCATCCGACCCTGGAGCTGCGCGTGGCCGACAGCTGCACGAGGGTGGATGACACCATCGCGATCGCCGCGCTCTATCGCTGCCTCGTGCGGCGCCTGAGCCTGGACACCACGCTCAATGCCGGCCAGACCGGCGCCTCGCGCGCGATCAACGACGAGAATGGCTGGCGCGCCCAGCGCTACGGCATCCACGGCAGCTTCGTCGATGAGAAGACCCGCACGGCCAAGCCGGTCCGCGAGCTTCTCGACGAGACCCTGGACCTCGTGGCCGAGGACGCCAGGGAGCTCGGCTGCCAGCGTGAGCTCGATCTCGCCCGCTGGATCGTCGCCCGCGGCACCAGTGCCGACCAGCAGCTGACCCTCTACACCGAGGCGGTCGGCCGCGGCCTGTCGAACCGGGATGCCCTGGCTGGCGTGGTCGACTGGCTCAGTGCGGAGACCATGGGAGAGCCGACCTTCCGGCATTGATGAGAGCGCATCGTGCGGCTTTACCCGCACGATGCGCGCTGCGCTCATCGTTTTGTGCACGGGTCCCGCATTGCACCTTGGCGTTAAGCCCCTTATTGAGTCCCGACTCTGAGTCGGCGCGCCTTGAACGCGCTTTTTGATGAGGTGATGCATGGCGCGGGACGTATCCGATACGACCCCCATTGGTGCGCGGTCGGAACTCGTGGAGTGGATCGCCTCCGGCGAGAAGCCGCGCGAGTCGTGGCGGCTCGGCACTGAGCACGAAAAGGTTCCCTTCTACAGAGCCGATCTGTCGCCCGTTCCCTATGATGGCGACCGGGGCATTCGGGCGCTGCTGGAGGGCATGCAGGAGCGCACCGGCTGGGCGCCGATCATGGAGAACGGCCACCCCATCGGCCTGGCCGATGACCGGGATGGCGGTGCGATTTCCCTGGAGCCCGGCGGCCAGTTCGAGCTGTCCGGCGCCCCGCTTGCCGACCTTCACGACACGGCCCGCGAGACGGCGCAGCATCTCGCCGACGTAAAGGCCGTGGGCGAAAAGCTCGGGATTGGGTTTCTCACGCTCGGCATGAGCCCGCTCTGGACCCGGGCTCAGACGCCCGTGATGCCGAAAGCCCGCTACCGCATCATGACCGACTACATGCCAAAGGTGGGCACCCTCGGGCTCGACATGATGTACCGCACCTCCACGGTGCAGGTGAACATGGACTATGCCTCCGAGGCCGACATGGTGAAGAAGCTGCGCGTCTCGCTGGCGCTGCAGCCGATCGCCACCGCGATTTTCGCCAACTCGCCCTTCACGGACGGCAAGCCCAATGGCTACCTCTCCATGCGGTCGAACATCTGGCTCGACACCGACCGGAACCGCACGGGCATGATGGCCTTCGCCTTCGAGGAAGGCTTCGGCTACGAGCAGTATGTGGATTGGGCACTCGACGTGCCGATGTATTTCGTCAAGCGCGACTCGACCTATCACGATGTGGCGGGAGCCTCCTTCCGCGACCTTTTCGCCGGCAAGCTCGCGCAGTTGCCCGGCGAGCGCGCCACGCGCTCCGATTGGGCCAACCATGTCTCGACCCTGTTCCCGGAGGTGCGTCTCAAGCGCTATCTCGAGATGCGCGGCGCGGATGTGGGCAATCTCGAACACATCATTGCGCTCTCAGCCTTCTGGACCGGCCTTCTCTACGACGAGACGGCCCTGGACGGGGCCTGGGAGCTGGTGAAGGCGTGGAGCGCCGAGCAGCGCGAGCAGCTGCGGGCGGATGTGCCGAAGCAGGCCCTTAAGGCAAGCATCGCCGGCCGCTCCGCTCAGGATGTGGCCCGGGACGCGCTGGCGCTGTCGCGCGCCGGCCTGCAGCGCCGCTCCTGTCGCGATGGCGCGGGTCAGGACGAGACCCGTCACCTCGCCTATGCGGAGGAGATCGTCGATTCAGGCCGTACGCAGGCAGAGCGGCTGCTGGAGCGGTACCATGGCGCGTGGGGTGGGTCGGTGAAGCCTGCCTTCACCGAATACGTGTTCTGATCAAGGAGATTTGATCAGGCGGCCTTCTCGCTGGCCACGCGGTTGCGCCCGTTCTGCTTGGCGCGATAGAGGGCGGCATCCGCCAGGGTGATCAGATCGTCCGGGCGGAGGCGGGAGCGATCCAGGCTCGGAATACGGGTCGCGCTGCCGATGCTGATCGTGAGAATGCAGCTCGGGGGATTGGCGTCGTGCCGCACGCGCAAGGACTCAACCTTCGCGCGCAGATCTTCCGCAATGGTTGCCGTAGCAGCTTCGTCTGCGTCCGGCAGGAGAATGGCAAGCTCTTCGCCGCCATAGCGCGCCGCCAGATCACCGGGCCGGCGGGCCGCTGCGGAGATGGTTTTCGCGATGGTCCGCAGGCATTCGTCTCCAGCCTGATGCCCATAGACGTCGTTGTACGCCTTGAACTGATCCACATCGATCAGGAGCAGGGACACCGGCGTTTTCTGGCGTGCGGCGCGAAGCCATTCCGTTTCGAGCTGCCTGTCGAAGGTTCGGCGGTTGGCGAGGCCCGTCAGGCCGTCGGTGGTGGCCAGGATGGCGAGTTCCGCCTCCGCATGTTCCCGTCGCCGAAGGGCTCCCGCGAGGATCCAGCCGAGTGAACCAATGACGAGAATGAGCAGGCCGATGATGCTGCTCCGGAACACAAACTCCTCGTTCCAGCGTGCGAGAGCTTCGTCGCGACCGACGGCCGCGATCACCCCGACGGGAAAAATGTGGTTGCGCTGATAGCCGCCGATGCGGAGCTGCTTGTCGATCGGAGAGGTGTAGTCGTAATTGCCGGAGCCTTTGGCATTCCTGAATTGCGGGTCGTCAAAGATATTGGATCCGATTGCACGCTCGATATAGGGATAGCGTGACAGGATCGTTCCGTTCTGGTGAAGCAGGGTGATCGAACCCTGCGAACCGACATCGAAGCGGCCGAAGAAATTTCCGAAATAGCGGGGCGGAATGCTCGCCTGGACAACGCCGCCGAAGCTTCCATCGGGCTTGTTGAAGCGTCGCGAGATGGTCAGCACCCAATCGCCGCCGAGCGGATCGCGGATCAAGGGGCCGACGAACCAGTCGCTGCTGGTTGAGGCTCTGTGCTGTTGAAACAGGGCAAGGGCGTTGACGTTTACGCGACCGCGGTGCCCGGGAAGCGAACTGCTCAGAAGATTGCCGTCCTCGCCGAAAATGGTCAGCGCCTTAATTCGCTGCAGCGATTGGACCCGCTCGACCAGGAAAATGTCCAGACGCGCGATGGTATCCGGCAGGAGCCCCCCAGTCTCGACCCGGTCCACGACATCCACCAGTAGCGCATCCGCAAGCTCGAAGGTGTCCTGGGCATGCTGGGTCAGAGACTTGGCCAGGTTCAGGGTCTCGGCCCGAATCCGCGTGATCTCATGATTCCGTTCATGCAGGTCGCGCCAACCCTCCAGGCCCAGGATGACAAGGCAGACCACCAGCACGAAGACCCGGAGGCCTCGCGCCGAGGATCTCGGCCTATCCTGAGCGAATGTGGTCATGACGCGTCTACCATACCGGCCCAAGCTAACCTGAGGCTAACTTCAGGCCGAGGATCCCGGAGACGATGAGGCCGATGCAGACCAGGCGCATCGCGGTGGCGGGTTCGCCGAAGAGATAGATGCCGAGCAGGGCGGTTCCAACGGTGCCGATCCCGGTCCAGACCGCATAGCCGGTTCCAACCGGCAAGGTCTTGAGCGCGATACCGAGAAGCACGACGCTGATCACCATGCTGATGCCGGTCAAAACGGATGGGACCAGCCGGGTGAAGCCTTCGGTATATTTCAGGCCGATGGCCCAGCCGATCTCGAACAAGCCGGCAAGTGTAAGCCAAGTCCATGCCATGACAGGACCTCCGTCATAGGCAGGGCCGTCCCTACCGTTTGTGTCATGAAGGCGAGGTCGTCCTCGACCTCCCTGGATATAGAGGGTCGGGAAAACCTTCTCAACAGAATCCGGGCGCGGCCAAAGGTCAGCCTGTGAAATTAGTTACCGGCTTCGTCGGCCGGCTGGGCGGGGGCGGCTGGTTGGGCAGGACGGCCCAGGGCGGCATAGGGGTCGAATGGGGCGTAGATCTGATGCTTCCACTCGTCGCCGCAATTGATGCAGATCGAGCGTACCATGTGATTGCTCCGCTCCAGGCGCCTGAGGAGCTTCTGCTGCCGCTCGATCGCCTCGTTAGCCTCAGGCTCGATCCCCGACGGGCGCACGGTGAGCCGGAGTGGCGTGTCTCCAGGCGTCACTTGAGCGAGGGCTGGACCCGTGAGCAAAAGGAGGCTGGCGGTCCATAGAAGGCGGTTCATCAGAAATCCTGCGGCTGATTTGGCACCTCCGACTGGACTCCAGGCGACACTGTTTCGTCAAGGCGGGATTGCTGCCCTGAGGCCTTTGGCTGCGGCGGCTTCCTTCGCCGCAGCCTGCCCGGATCGTCAGAACCGCACGCTCAGGCTCCCCCGCAGGGTATGCTCCTGGTCGCGCCGCCCGAGGGCACCGTCGTACATAAGGCCGACGGCGACCTTTTCGCTTACCTGCCAGTTCAAACCGGCCTCCACCACGAGGCTGTCGCGGTCGATGGGAGCGCCGACCACGAGAAACGGCGTGGGGAAGCCAGTGACGGTGAACCTGGCCTCGGGAGCCACGTCCCCGAAGGCATGGCGCCAGCCGAGCATGCCCTTGAAGGTGACGGTGCCGGCGCTTGTCGGCATGGTCGCAACAAGCCGCGCTCCCAGGGTGGAGTAGGTGGTGTCGAACGAGGCCACCTCGCCATTCGCCCGGAACGGGGAGGCGTTCTCCACCACGTCATGGCTGCTCACGTGCACATGGGCCAGACCCAGGAACGGCTCCAGGGTCACGCGCTCCGAGAGCAGGAACGTGTAGCCGACTTCCCCGAAGACCTGGACGGAATCGGCCGAGCTGTCCGTCTCGCCGCCCTGGAAGCGGCCGGCCACGGCGCCGCGGGCGAGGTCGATCTCGTGATGGGCATAGGCCACGCCGCCGCGCAGGGTCCAGGCTCCGAAAGCGGCCGACCCGTAGGCGCCGATATGGAAGCTGTCGATGTCGCCGGATGCCGCCGCCGCGTCGATGTCGAAGGACGTGGCGAGGTAGCCGGCCGCGACCCCGAGGCGATAGGGCGTGCCGAGGCCGCCATCCACGCCGACCACGATGCCGCCTGTGGTCCGCTCCATGGCGGCGGAGGTCGGCGTCGCGTCGGTCCGCCCGTAGGAGCCGAGGACCTTGCCCCACATGCCCCAGCCGGTTCCTTGCGAAGCGGGAGCAGCCACGGATGCGCCGCGCCCCGAAGCATCGGCCGGATCTTGAACCGGCACGGAATCGATCGCCACGAAGGACGGAACCGCCCCCATGGCATCGGAGGACGAGCAGCGCAGGCGGCAGAGGATCGCCGCGCGGAACAGGTTCTCGTGGTGCAGGATCGTGACCGGGGGCGTGGTCTCGGGCTGCAGCGGAGGGACAGGCCGCGGACGGGGATTGCCGGGATTGTCCGGATCCTGACCCGGACGAGGATCCGTTCCGGGGAAGACGGGGAGCAGCTCGAGATAGACGTTGTTGGCGTCCTTGGTGAGAAGCGGCTCGAAGAAGATCAGGTCGTCCACGCCACTGAACTGGCCTGTCACTCCCCGCTGCGCAGTCAGGATCGTCCAGCGCCCGGGCGAGTAGGTGGCTTGCTCCGCATGAACTTCCACCGTGCCGCCCCGGATGGTCGCCTGACCACCCGCCACGATCCGGTCGCTCTCGAAACGGTTGTTGAGATCGACCCGGTAGGTGGTGCCGGCGGCGATATTGACGTTACCCCGGACGTTCAGGGTGCGGATATCACCGACACCTGCGCGGCTTGTGGCACCGTCGACGCCGGGGGACAGGATGCTGCCCGGCAGTGCATCGATGCTGCCGACGGTGCCGGTGCCGCCGAGCGTGGCGCCGCGATGCACGGTCATGTCCGATCCGCCCATGCTGCCGGTCACGAGGAGCGTGCCTTCACGCACGGCCCAGGGCATGGCGGTGTTGTTGTCGTTTCTCGTGGTCCATGTCGAGGTGTCGACCTTCTCGAAGCGCTCGAAGTCGCGGTACTTGGCGTTCGCTCCGATCTCGCGCGCGTCGAAGGTGGCATTGGTCGAGCCTCCCAGCTTGAACGTATCGGTGCCTGTTCCCGCGCGGACGGTTCCCCGAATGTCGGAGCTGGCACCGATGAGAAGAGAGTCGTCGCCGGCACCCAGATCGATAGCGGCACCTCCCGATACTTCCGTGCGGATCAGGCCGAAATTTTCGATCATCTCGGATCCGAAGCGACCGCGTAAGCCGACGTCGTCGCGGCCGATGATCCGACCGTCCGCATGGTTGACGATCGTGTTGGTCTGGCCGGCATTGCTGATGACATAGAGGCCTTCGCCGTCATTGCCTAAGCCCTGAACGGTGCCGCGGTTGACGACGTCGTTGCCGTCACCCTCGATCTTGATGCCGCGTCCTTCGAGGCCCGAGGCTGTGATCGTGCCGTCATTGGTGATCGTGCCGTTGTTGCCGATCACGCGGATGCCGTCCGCGGTGAATCCGCTCGTCTCAATCGTGCCGCTGTTGGCGATCATGGCGTTCTCTGCCGGGCGCGTGGTGCCGCCGCCATCGGCCCGAATGCCTTCGCCACCGGCGCCTGTGGTGCGGATGACGCCCGTGTTGACGAAGGTGTTGTTGTTGCCCTCCGCGATCATGCCGCGGGCGGAGGAACCCGATGTCTCCAGCGTACCGCTGTTGCGCAGAATGTTGCTGTCGCCGCGTGCGATGATGGCTTCCGACGACGCTCCCAGGGTCGATACACGGCCCGTATTGGTGAGAATGTTCCTGCTGCCCGTGGCTTCCAGGCCGTCCACCGAGTTCTGATGCGTCGAGATCGAACCGTTGTTGGTGATCGTGCTGCCGTCATCTTCTGCGTAGATCGCATTGTAGGCCTGGTTCGCATTGCCGCCAGTCACGGTGACGGTTGCCCCATCGGCGATCGTCACCGTGCTGTTCCCCTCCACACGGATGGCAGCCTCGCTGGTGTTCATCGTGGTGCCGGTCTGCACCTCGACAGAGGAGGGCGTGTTCTCACGGGCCCAGTAATGATCGGTCGTCGTGCCTGAACACACCACGCGCGTCTGACCGCCCGAGGCACTCGTCGTGCAGGCTGCCTTCGCTGAGCCGGTGAAAGCCAGCGAAGCGAGGCTCAGGGCCAGCAGGCTCGTTGCAGACGGCCGATTGATAAAGGGAATAACCGGCTTGGCTGAGCAGGCCTTTGGCTGCTGCCGGCGGATTGAAGCAACGGACCCTGTGGCGCCTCGCCTCGACATGTCTCTTCCTCTCTGGCGTTATTGTGTAACTCTGCCAGCTAGGAAGAGAGAGGGGGCGGAGTACTGCCCGTTCAGAGAGGGAAAATGGTCCCGATCAAGGAAAATAGAGAGGGATGCGACGCCATGTGCGTTTTCGCACATCGACCTTGGAGGGCCCGGACAAAGCCGGGCCCTTGCCAATTAGATCTGCCGCACCGCGCCTTTGGCTGCGCTGGTGGCGAGCATGGCATAAGCCTTGAGGGCCGCCGACACCTTGCGCTTGCGTGGCTGGGCCGGCTGCCAGCCCCGGGCGTCCTGCTCGGCGCGCCGCCGCTGGAGTTCGGCCTCGTCCACGGCCAGGTGAATGCGGCGGTTGGGGATGTCGATCTCGATCCGGTCGCCGTCCTGCACGAGGCCGATGGTGCCGCCCTCGGCTGCTTCCGGCGAGGCGTGACCGATGGACAGACCCGATGTGCCGCCGGAGAAGCGGCCGTCGGTAATGAGCGCACAAGCCTTTCCGAGACCCTTCGATTTCAGATAGCTCGTGGGATAGAGCATCTCCTGCATGCCGGGGCCGCCGCGCGGTCCCTCGTAGCGGATGACCACCACGTCGCCGGCCTTGACCTTGCCGTTGAGGATGCCGCTCACCGCATCGTCCTGGCTCTCGAACACGATGGCGGGACCCGAGAATACCAGGATGCTCTCGTCGACACCGGCGGTCTTCACGATGCAGCCGTCGAGCGCCAGATTGCCGGAGAGGACCGCAAGGCCGCCATCCTTCGAGAAGGCATGCTCCGCGTCGCGGATCGTACCGGCGGCGCGGTCCGTATCGACGCTGTCGTAGCGGCTTTCCTGGCTGAATGCCGTCTGCGTCGGCACGCCGCCGGGCGCTGCGCGGAAGAAGTCGTGCACCGCATGGGAGTTGGTGCGCCGCACGTCCCAGCGGTCGAGCGCCGTCTTCATGGTCTCGGCATGAACGGTCGGCACGGAGGTGTCGAGGAGGCCTGCGCGATCGAGTTCGCCCAAGATGCCCATGATGCCCCCGGCGCGGTGTACGTCTTCCATGTGCACGTTGGCGACGGCGGGAGCCACCTTGCACAGAACCGGCACGCGGCGCGACAGGCGGTCGATGTCGGCCATGGTGAAATCGACCTCCGCTTCATGGGCGGCGGCCAGAAGGTGCAGCACCGTGTTGCTCGACCCGCCCATGGCGATGTCGAGGGTCATGGCGTTCTCGAAGGCCGCGAAGGAGGCGATGGAGCGCGGCAGCACGGTCTCGTCGTCCTGCTCGTAATAGCGGCGGGCGAGATCGACGATCAGGTGGCCGGCCTCGACGAAGAGGCGTTTGCGGTCGGCGTGGGTAGCGAGCGTCGAGCCGTTGCCCGGCAGCGACAGGCCGAGCGCTTCCGTGAGGCAGTTCATGGAATTGGCCGTGAACATGCCCGAGCACGAGCCGCAGGTGGGGCAGGCGGAGCGCTCGATGACCTTGATGTCCTCGTCGGCAATCTTGTCGTCGGCCGCCGCCACCATGGCGTCCACGAGGTCGAGCTTCTTGGTCACGCCGTTGAGCACGACCTTGCCGGCCTCCATGGGGCCGCCGGAGACGAAGACCACCGGGATGTTGAGGCGCATGGCGGCCATCAGCATGCCGGGGGTGATCTTGTCGCAGTTGGAGATGCACACCATGGCGTCGGCGCAATGGGCGTTGACCATGTACTCGACGCTGTCAGCGATCAGCTCCC
This sequence comes from Microvirga lupini, assembly GCF_014191055.1. GTDB lineage: Bacteria > Pseudomonadota > Alphaproteobacteria > Rhizobiales > Beijerinckiaceae > Microvirga > Microvirga lupini_A. Next base: position 657,350 of record NZ_JACHWB010000002.1, on the reverse strand, counting down.
GCGAGGGCAGGGAGTAGAGCATGCCGTCATGGCCCATGGCGATGCCGTCATCCACCGCGATGGTGTTGAATTCCTTGGCGACGCCGCCGGCCTTCTCGATCTCCCGCGCCACGAGCTGGCCCAGGTCCTTGAGGTGGACGTGGCCGGGCACGAACTGGGTGAAGGAGTTCACCACGGCGATGATCGGCTTGCCGAAGTCGGAATCCTTCATGCCCGTAGCCCGCCAGAGGCCGCGAGCGCCGGCCATGTTGCGGCCATGGGTGGTGGTGCGAGAACGATAGGCTGGCATGATTTCCCCTGCAGATTTGAGGCCTTGTTCGTCCGAAATTGCGAAACTTGCAAGAAAATTTGCCATTCCTTGTGGTCGCGCCTGCTTTGCCGCAATGGAATTGCCGATGACCTGGGCAGCGTATCCATCCCCGGGGAGCCGAAGGCGAGGGAAGGGGATCCACTCACACGCTCAGCGCTATATTCCCTTCCCCTGCGATGGCTGCGCCATCTCAGGCCGGGAATGACAAGGACCATTGGGCTCTTGAAGAGCGGGAGCCTCCGTGGCTATGGCGTGCTGCCCACATCGAGGAAAGAAGGCAGAATGGATCAGACAGCCTCCAAGCAGTCTTTTCGTCGGGTGGTGGCCCTCGTGGCAGCCCTCAATCTCGGCTATTTCGGGATCGAATTCGCCGTGGCGCTCACCATCGGATCGGTGTCGCTGTTCGCCGACAGTATCGACTTTCTCGAGGATGCCTCGATCAACCTGCTCATCCTCCTGGCTTTGGGCTTCACGGTGAAGATGAGGGCACGGGTGGGGATGGGGCTCGCGGGCATCATCCTCGTGCCGGGCCTCGCCACCCTCTGGATGGCCTGGGAGAAATTCTTGGCTCCTGTTCCGCCCGATCCGGTGCCGCTGTCGCTGGCCGGGGCAGGGGCTCTCGCGGTCAATCTCACCTGTGCGCTCCTGCTTGCCCGTTACCGCCACCACAGCGGCAGCCTCACCAAGGCGGCCTTCCTGTCCGCCCGCAACGATGCCTTCGCCAATATGGCCATCGTCGCCGCTGGGTTAGTCACGGCCGCCACGCTCTCCGCTTGGCCGGATCTGATCGTCGGTCTCGGCATCGCGGCGATCAATGCGGATGCGGCCCGGGAGGTCTGGGAAGAGGCCCGCGAGGAACACCGGGCTGAAACGCCTGAAGCTTGAGCCGCGTTGTCCTGCCTGAGCGCTTCTCAAGGCAGGACCGTATCATGCTGACCAAAGACGACCTGGATGCCCCGGCCCATCTGCAATACGAGCCCATCGGTACCGCCGGGCAAGGCCACCCGAGCGATGTGAGGGAGTTCAGTAGCCTGCGGGAGGCAGTGCACTGGGCCATGAACAACGAGCCGCCGGCCGGCATGGAGGCCGTGATCCGCGCCAATTCCGGCGCGGTGCTCGGGCCGCGGCACCTGGAAGAGATCTGGTCGAGCCTGCAGGGGCCTTAGCGCTTCGTGCGGAAAAGTGGATACGGTTTTCCGCACGATGCGCCAGCTAAGGGGTTGAGCATCGGATGGATCCTAAAAGTGGTGTCCACTTTTGGGTCCGATGCTCTAGATCCATCCCAGGCTCAAGGCCCCGACGGCGAGGTAACGACCGGTCTTGGCCAGCGCCACCAGCGGGATGAAGACCCGTAGGGGCTCTCGCAGCAGCCCCGCCACAATGGTGAGCGGGTCACCGATGACTGGGACCCAGCTCAGCAGCAGGCTCCACCGGCCATATTTGTGATACCAGGCCTCGGCCCTGGCCATCTGGTGGCGCTTGACGGGAAACCAGCGCCGATCCTCGAAATGGGCGAAGAAGCGGCCCAGGAACCAGTTCACGACCGAGCCGAGAATGTTGCCCACGCTCGCCACGAGAATGAGCACCCACCAGGTGTAATGCTCGGCCACGAGCATCGCGAAGAGCACGGCCTCCGACTGAAACGGGAAGATCGTGGCAGACAGGAAGGCTGCGGCGAACAGGGCGCCGTATTCGGCAAGATGCGGCATAAGGCGGGTGATCACACCGGACGGAGAATGGGGCAGGGCTCAAGGCCTGAATGAGGTGAGCCCTACCACAGTTCCGCTCTCCCGCCGAACCGACCTGCATGAAGCAGGCCTGTACAGCGCCTCGGATCGCTTACCGGGCAGTCCCCAGCCTGCGTGATCAGTACATGGGTTCGCTGAACGATCCGTGTTGCGCCTGGGGGTTGAGGCGCGCGAAGTCTTCCGCCTTCATGTGCACAAGCGTGGCGTGATCTCCGCCTTCGAAGTAGATGTCGCGCTGCCGGTCCATGTCGTTCTCGATGATGACATTGAGGCCATAGCAGGAGCCGACAGGCGGAATGGCGCCGCGATCGCAATCGCGGAACACCTCCACGATCTCGTCCTCCGACGCGAGGCGCATCTCCTGGCCCAGCTCCGTCTTGAGGTCGGACAGGCGCAGGTGATGGGACGCCGGCATCACGGCGAGCATGTAGCGCTGACCGTCGCTCAGCATGACGCCCTTTGCCATGCTGTCGCGGGGAATGTGACCGGCATGGGCCGTGCCCAGCGACGTCATGGCTGGCTCATGCTGTATCAGGTCGTATTGAATGCCCTTATCGGCCATGTAGCGTTGAAGGGTCGGGGAGATGGTCATCACAGCCTCCTATGAGACGAGAACGCTCGCGTATCAGGAGGGCGGCTTTACTGACACACCGTCGCTTCGGGATGCGCAGCTGCACGTAACCTGCAAATGGTACACCTCTGGGGGGTTGGCTTCAATCGAGAGAGCGACCGTGGCGTGGAATACTTGCGCCTCATGGCGAGGTTCTTTACCAACGCCCTGCTCACTTGCTGAACCCGAGCTTTGCTTGGCAGAGCACTGAAGTTCTCCTGTAGGAAAACCCCCTTTGGACCAGTTCGACGTAGTGGTGATTGGCGCGGGCGCCGCCGGGATGATGTGCGCGGCCGAGGCTGGCAAGCGCGGGCACTCCGTGCTGGTCATCGACCATGCGGCCAAGCCCGGCGAGAAGATCCGCATCTCAGGCGGCGGGCGCTGCAACTTCACCAATCTCAACGCCTCGCCGGCCAACTTCATCTCGCAGAACCCGAGCTTCGCCATTTCGGCGCTGCGCCGCTATACGCAGCGCGACTTCATCGCCCTCGTGGAGCGCTATGGCATCGCCTATCACGAGAAGACCTTGGGCCAGCTGTTCTGTGACGGCTCGTCGAAGCAGATCGTCGATCTGCTGCTCAACGAGATGCGGCAGGCCAATGTGGAGCTTCGCCTCTCCACCTCCGTGCAATCCGTCGAGAAGATGCCCGAGGGTTTTTCGCTCAGGCTCTCGCAGGGCGCGGTGCAGTGCCGTTCGCTCGTGGTGGCAAGCGGCGGCAAATCCATCCCGAAGATGGGCGCGACAGGTTTCGGCTACGATCTCGCGCAGCAATTCGGCCTGAAGGTCGTCGAGACGCGCCCGGCCCTCGTGCCGCTGACCCTGGAGCCGACCTTGCTGGAGCGGCTGACACCGCTTGCCGGTGTTGCCGTCGATGCGGTGGCAGCCTGCGGCAAGACACAGTTCGCCGAGGCGCTGCTCTTCACCCATCGCGGATTGAGCGGCCCCTCGATCCTGCAGATCTCCTCGTACTGGCGCGAAGGCGCCGAGATCACCCTGTCCATGCTGCCGGGCGTGAACCTGTTCGAGGAGTTGCGCGCGGCGCGTGCGCAGAACGGGCGGCAGGCGCTGCAGACCGCTCTGTCGGCTTTCCTGCCGAAGCGCTTGGCGCAGCTCATTGCCGAGACCGAGAAGGGACCGGCCAACCTGGCGGATTATTCCGACAAGCGCCTTCGCGCCGTCGAGGAGGCCGTGAACCGCTGGCGTTTCAAGCCGGCAGGATCGGAGGGCTACCGCACCGCCGAGGTGACGCTCGGCGGCGTCGACACCCGCGAACTCGATTCCCGCACCATGGAAGCCAAAACGGTGCCGGGGCTCTACTTTATTGGTGAGGTGGTGGACGTGACCGGCTGGCTCGGCGGCTACAATTTCCAGTGGGCATGGTCCTCGGGCTGGTGTGCCGGGCAGGCAGCCTGACGCCGGCTTTGGTTGTTCCAAATCAGCGGGATGCCGGTGCAGTCGCAATGTCGAAGTGCAGCACTTCCTCACGCGTCCCGAGTTTTTCATAGAGCGCGATGGCCGGGTCGTCCCCGTAATCCGCCTGAACATAGATCACCCAGGCGCCGCGCTCCGCGACGATCCCGCGCAAGTGTTCGATGAGAGCGCTCGCGACGCCTTGCCGCCGATGCGCCTCGCTGACGGCGAGATCATAGATATACACCTCGCGCCGCGCCCGCTCGAACTTGTCGAGCTCATAGGCCACGAGCCCGCCCAGGACCTCCTCGCCGGCCAGCGCCACCACGGCGAAGATGTGCTCCTTCGCGAGCAACCCCTCCAGATAGGCATCGTCAGGCTGCGCCCCCGTGTAGGTCTCAGGGTCCGCGAAGGCCTTTCCGAACAGGACGTTCAGGCGACGAAGCAGCGGGACGTCTCCTGGCTGGAGACGCCGGAGTCTGATGGACGGCATGGGCATCCCTCAAGGATAGCACAGTCGTGGCCGCAGTTCAGGCCTCTGAAGCCTCGCGCCTTTGCATGTGCGCCAGGACACAAAGCGCTTACGCCAGGAAAGTTTTCAACTCAAGGTTCATTGAGCTCGGTCCATCTATAATCGATATAAAGTTTCATAAGAAGAGCCGGCAAGGTCATGTTCAATCAGAGGGGCTTTAGGTGAACAGAATGATCAAGTCTCTAACTGTCCTCACGGCAGCCCTGACGGCTGGGCTCCTTGTCGCTTCGGAGGCCAATGCCGGTTTGTCGTTCAACGGTCGTGGACTGAATGGCCGGGGTCTCAATGGTGTTGCCCGTGAGGGCGCCGTCGCCGGCCAGGGCGCGCAGGCCACGAGCATCATCCTGAAAGATGGTGCTCGCGTGACGCTCAAGTAAGTCCGAGCCAGAGAACCCTCGTTGCTTCCCTGCGAGGGTTCTCCTGGCACCCGTCTCCGGGTGGTATGTCATGCATGCGCGTTTGCCGATTGCTATCAGCGCTGTTCTGATCCTGGCCTCTTCCGGTGCAGGGCAGGCCATGGACGGCCACCTGGAGACGGACAAGGGCGAATTCAGGCTATACCTCGATGATGGAGAGGTGATGGAGCGGGAGGCACTGGCTGGAGCCCGCATCGTCATGCAGAGCGGCGGGCGGACGCTTCATGTCCTGATCGATGCCGTCGAGACGGAGGACGATGTGCCCGGCGGCCCGGTCGTGCTCTACCGGCTTCTGTTCGAGGATCCTGTCAGGCGGACATTCCAGAACGCATGCACGCCCGATGCGCGTGGCCGGCAACTGGGCCTTCCTCTCCAGAAGGAGACAGGCGTCGACCTTACCTGCACCAGCGGCGCCGAGGGAAAGTGCATCCTCATGGGCTATCGTCCCTGGGATGATCGAGCAGATGTTCCGATGCAGGATCTGCATGCTGCCTGCGTCCACATGATGCGTGCCGATTACGGAGGCGATGATCGCCCTTCAACGCGCGATGGCACGCTCGTCGATGTCTACGACCGTTTTGGCATCCAGAAGCCCGAGAGTGTCGATCCTCTGCCTTTCGAGGCTGCCTGGGGAAAGGATGGCGCCGTCTGTGTGGCCCATCCCCGCATTGCCGACGCTGTGACGCTCGACGGATTGGCGAAAGCCTATCTGAAACTTCGCTCCTTCCTGGGGCCCGACGCCTGCACGGAAGACGCCATGCGCCATCGTCCCGAGGCGCTTCTCTTCAACCGCTCGGCTTCGACTGCTCGCTAACGGCGAGCCCTGTTCGTTGGGCCTCTGGCGCGAGCCGTGCTATGCTCAACTATGTCGGGGCTTACATCGGGGAGGGTCTCATGCAATCGGGCATGGTCCTCGTCTGGGTCGGTGCGCTGCTCATCATCGCCGGGATCGTACTGGCGGCGGGTCAAGTGCTCTGGAAAGGGCGCTTGAGCGATGCGCACCGGACGGGCCCCACGGGCGCAAGCGCGACGCTCGAGCCGCAGGGGCGGGTGCGCGCGTTCCATCCCAAGCACCACTGGCCCAGCATCATTCTTGTGGCCTTCGGCATCGTTCTGATGCTGGCCGAAGCGGCTGTCTGACGATCATCGCACTTGAAACCGGGCAGGGCGATTCCAGTTGATGCACCAACGGCTGCCATGATCGCGGCCGCATTCTCACATTCAAGCACCGGAGATCCCCATGCAGCAGCGTCGGCTTGGCCAATTGCAGGTGTCCGCCCTCGGTCTCGGCTGCATGGGCATGTCGGAGTTCTACGGCAACGGTGACGAGGCGGAGTCCATCGCCACCATCCATCGCGCCATCGAACTCGGTGTGACCTTCCTCGACACGGCCGACATGTATGGCGTCGGCCGCAACGAGGAGCTGGTCGGCCGCGCCATCGCGGACCGGCGCGACAAGGTGGTGCTTGCCACCAAGTTCGGCAACGTGCGCGGCCCCAATGGCGAGCGTCTCGGCATCAGCGGCAAGCCCGACTACGTGCGCCAGGCCTGCGAGGCGAGCCTGAGGCGGCTGAAGGTCGACGTGATCGACCTCTACTACCAGCATCGCGTCGATCCCGAGACGCCGATCGAGGACACGGTCGGGGCCATGGCGGAGCTCGTGCGCCAGGGCAAGGTGCGCTATCTCGGACTTTCGGAGGCGGGTCCACAGACCATCCGTCGCGCCCATGCGGTTCACCCCATTGCGGCGCTGCAAACGGAATACTCGCTCTGGAGCCGCGATCCGGAGGATGAGCTTCTGACCACCGTGCGCGAGCTCGGCATCGGCTTCGTGCCTTACTCCCCGCTGGGGCGCGGGTTTCTCACCGGGCAGATAAAAAGCGTGGACGATCTGGCAGAAGACGATTTCCGCCGCAACTCGCCGCGTTTCCAAGGCGAGAACTTCCAGAAGAACCTCGACCTCGTGCGTGAGATCGAAGCCATGGCGCGTGAGAAAGGCTGCACGGCGTCCCAGCTTGCGCTCGCCTGGGTGCTGGCGCAGGGCGAGGACATCGTGCCGATCCCCGGCACCAAGCGCCGCAAGTACCTGGAGGAGAACGTGGGTGCGCTCGGCGTGAGCCTCACGCGCGACGATCTCGAACGTATTGACCGCATCATCCCGCCGGGGGCCGCCGCCGGCACGCGCTACCCGGAGCCGGGCATGAAGATGGTGGGGCTGTAAGTCTTACGCAGCCGACGAGGCACTGGCGGGCAGGGACTCAAGCGCGCCTGCCTCGTCGATGCGGCGCACCAGATCGTCCACCTCTTCCTCGGTCTGGTAGATGCCGAAGCCGAGGCGCAGGCGCTGGCCGCGCACGTCGGTCACCACACGCAGCTCCTTGAGGTCGTTGTGGATCGCCTGTGCCTGCGGCGTCTGGAAGGTGAGGAAGTTGCCGCGTCGCATCTCATCCGCCGGCACCACAGGTGTGGCACCCGCGAAGAGGGCAGAGCTGCCGACCCGGCGCAGGAAATGCTGCTGCAGCGCCTTCGCATGGGCGTGAATGATGGCGGGCGTGATGCCCTCGTCCGCGAGCCAGCGCATCACCGCATTGAAGCGATAGAGGCCTGATGGATCGAAGGTGGAGCCCATGAAACGCCAGCCATCCTGGCTGTAGCCTACCTGACCGCTCTGCGCGTTCGTGAGGTTGCCGAAGGCGGCATACCAGCCCGTGTCGCGCGGGCGAAGGCCCCAGCCGGGCGGGCAGTGCATGAAGCACGCGCCTTCGCCCGCCATGGCATATTTGTAGCCGCCGGCGACGTAGAACACGCGGTTCGCGATGCTGGCGAGATCGGTCGGCCGCGCCATGAAGCCATGATAGCCGTCGATCACGATCATCGCGCCATCGCGGCTGCACTCCGCGAGATGGCGGCCGTCCAGGGCAAAACCGGAATTGAAGAACACCTGGCTGACGAAGACGAGATCGTAGCCGACCTGTGCAGCGGCGTGGAAACGGTCCTCGAAGGTCGCGAAGGGCTCCGCCGGCACGCGCGTCACATCCACGAGACGCTCTTCCTCCAACCGGGCGATCTGGCGCGTGAAGGAATGGAACTCGCCGTCCGAGGTCAGAATGCGAACCGGGCGATCCGCAGGAAAACAGGAGAGGATGCGCTTGAGGAATTCATGCGTGTTCGGCGCCACCGCGATGGTTGAAGGATCCGGGAGGCTCAGATGCGCTGCCACATGGCCGCGGAACTCGTCGAGCACCGGGCCCAGGATGTGCTCCCACTTGTCGTCCATGAGGCGGGCGGCATCGTCCCAGGCCTGCATTTGCGCCTCGCGCGTCACATCCGGCCAGGGGTGGTGGCTGTGAGCTGCAAAATGCAGGCGGTCGGGCTCTGAGCCGAGGAAGCGGGAGAACTGGGAGCGAAGATCAAGCATGATGCTCTTAAACCTGATTAAAGCTTGCCGCGCACGGACCAGAGTTCAGGAAAGAAGTATTTTTCCAGGGCCTTGCGCAGGTAGCTGACGCCGCTGCTGCCGCCGGTGCCGGAGCGCATGCCGATGATGCGCTCCACCGTCTTCATGTGCCGGAAGCGCCATTGCTGGAACGCGTCCTCCAGATCGACCAGCTCCTCGGCAAGCTCATAGAGGTCGAAGTGCTCGCCCGCGTGGCGGTAGATCTCCTCCCAGATCGCCTCGACGCCGGGATGCGCCGTGTAGGGCTGGGTCACGTCCCGATCGAGAACCTCCGCGGGAACGGCATAGCCGCGGCGGGCCAGCAGGCGTAAGGATTCGTCATAGAGGCTCGGCGCCCGATAAGCGACTTCAAGCTGCTCGGCGAGGTCGCTTCGGTGCCGGTGCGGCGCCATCTTCACCGCATCCTTCGCGCCGAGCTTGAACTCGACGAGCCGGTACTGCCAGGACTGGAACCCGGAGGACTTGCCGAGCGCCGGGCGGAAGCTGAGATAGTCCGACGGTGTCATGGTGGAGAGCACGGTCCAAGCCTGGATCAGCTGCTCCTGGATCCTGTTGATGCGGGCCGTGCACTTGAAGGCCGGCTGGAGCTCGTCGGCCCGGATATGGGCAAGCGCCGTGTCGAGCTCCCGGTTCAGGAGCTTGAGCCACAGCTCCATCACCTGATGGATGGTGATGAAGAGAAGCTCGTCGTGCTCGGAGGTCAGGGGAGTTTGGGCGGAGAGGAGGGTGTCGAGCCGGAGATAGTCTCCATAGCTCATGCCTTCGGAAAAATCGGTGTGGATCCCGTCTGTCGCTGCCGACAAGTCTTTGCCTCCCTGATCGCTTCCGCTTGCCGCGGATTATCGTCCTGCCGTTGGGTCGTACAACGAAAGTAGGACATTGCGGGAGGCTTGTCACGTCGACTAGCCGGAATTGGCTTTCTGCTCCCGAGGCGGTAGGTTGCCGCCCCTGAACGAACCCATTGGAGAGACCCGCGCATGACCGACACGCTTCCCGACCGCCTGGCTTCGAACCCGGACAGCCCGTTCTACAACGAGGAACTGCTGGCGAAGGGGATCGGCATCCGCTTCAACGGAGCCGAGAAGACCAATGTGGACGAGTATTGCGTCAGCGAGGGCTGGGTTCGGGTCACGGCCGGGAATGCCAAGGACCGTTTCGGCAATCCGATGACGATCAAGCTCAAGGGCAAGGTCGAGCCTTACCTCAAGACCTAGGAATAAGCCTCCGCGGAGAGGTCATGCCCAGGGCAGGGCTGGACGGGCCATGGGACGCATTCCAAGATGAGAGGCAAGCTCACTGATCGAGGCCGGAGCCTCGGAAAGGCTTGTCTCAATGGCCTCTATGAAGGCTCTGGCCTTGGTTGCGATGTCCTGCCTGTTCGCCATGCCGGCCATCGCCCATGACTGGTATCCCGCCTGGTGCTGCGACGAGCACGACTGCCGGGAGCTCATCGAGTCTCGGGGCGAGACAGTGACGGAAACCGCAGAAGGATGGCGGCTCTGGGACGGGCGCCTTGTCGGCCGCGAGCATTCCAGAATGTCGCCTGACGCCAAGTTCCACCTCTGCGAGGAGCCGACCACCCGGGCCATCATCTGCTTTTTCGCCCCGCAGGGTGCTTCGTAGCGGTTCTCTGTGACCGAGAAGTCTGGCGCCGATCTGCGTCTCGCAGGGTCACGAATCAGGCTCGTCCCACAAAAAAGAAGCGCCCGCTCATGGAGGGGCGCCTCAAGGTCCGACCCGTAGGGGCAAATGAAGGTCGTGAACCTCCTTATTCATAGAGTAATTGGGCTAAAATGGGGCAATTCGTGGCGACAATGAAGCGTGTCAAGAGAATTAATGCGCTATTCTGACGCAAATGATCGTTTATTTGAGAACTATTAGCCTTGATTGAGCTGCCAGGATGGTTTATCCCGCATTAACCGTAGGGGCAAATACGGTCACAAGGGTCGCGAACACAGCCAAATATTCAGGGCTGGGCGCGACCCTTTTCTTTTTATTGCTAGGAATAGGGTCCGTTACTTTGACGAGCTGCGGATTGCCTGCAGCCGCTCCAGTGTCGCCTTGATCTCCTCCGCGGCTTTGAGGCCCCGGATGCCGATCACCCCGCGATCAACTGTTTTCCCGTCCACATCCTTCCTGCCGTTGAAGAAGGCGTCCCTCTGCTCCTTTGACATCTTCAGGAGGGTGCGGGCCTCAGTCTCGATCCGCCATTCCTCGGACCAGGTGCTGACGGGCTGGCCGGTGAGCTCGGAGGTGGCTTTGGTATCGCGGGAATAGGTCATGCGGGACAGCATGGCATGAAGGGGTGAAGAGAGGGTTGATCGGACCTGCTCCCTCAACTTGTAAATCGCGCTCCGTAATGGGTTCCATCCGTCCACACCAGCCTTGTCATGGCTGCTGCACCGGCATCGGGGATCTCAAGCTCGAATTCGAGGGGAACATCGACCGGGTCGGAGATAATCAGGCGCACGCCGGATTGCGACAGATCCCACACGGAGCACTCGATTCGTGTCTTGTTCTTCGGGTCCCGGATCCACCCGTTTAGCACAGTGGAGAAGCGCTCTTCGGATCGACGCTCAGGCAGTCCAGGGCTCATGTACGGGATTCCATGATTCGACAGGATCCCGTTATAGGCAGGCGGGCTGGCGCGAAGCTATCCAGTGTCCGCCTGTTCCACCAATCAATGCGGTGACATCTCACGCAGCTTCGAGCGGCCCATCGATGATCACGTGCGGGCACAGGCGCGAGCAGCGCTCGATCCGGCCATCCACTCGATAGATGTTCTGCAGGAGGGTGGGGGTGATCACCGACTCCACGGGTCCGCAGGTCACCATGGTGCCGGCATCGATCACCATCACCCGGTCAGCGACGCGCAGTACTTGGTTCAGATCGTGGATGGCCAGCACCACGCAGATCTCCCGTTCCCGGGCGAGCGAGCGGATGAGCGCCAGAACCTCCACCTGCCGGTGCAGGTCGAGAGCGCTCGTCGGTTCGTCCAGCAGAAGAATCTTCGGCTCGCGCACCAGGACCTGAGCCAGCGACACCAACTGCCGCTGACCGCCGCTGAGCTCGTTCAGACCCTTGAACGCAATCTCCTCGATCCGCAGGCTGAAGAGGATGCGGTCCACTTCCTGAAGGTCCTCGTCGGTGACCTTGCGCGGCGCGCCCTGCTTGCGGGCGAGCAGCACCGATTCATAGACCGTCAGCACCGTATTTACCGAGGTGTCCTGCGGCATGTAGCAGACATTGCTCGAAGCGTGTCTGAGCGCCGCATCGTCGATGCGGATGTCGCCCGGGCCGTCGAGGAGACCGGCGATACGCCGGAACAGACTCGACTTGCCGGCGGCATTCGGTCCGATCACGGCCGTCACCTCGCCGCCCTTCAGCACCGGAGTGGTGACGCCGGAGAGCACCTCCTGCTTGCCATAGCGGACGCCGACTTGGTCAAGTTGCAGGGTCGCTACCATGCGCGCCTCCGGGTGGACATGATCAGGCTGAAGAGGAACGGCACACCCACGAGAGCCGTGATGATGCCGATGGGAAAGATCGTTCCGGGCACGATGGACTTGCTGATGACCGAGGTCAGCGAGAGGATCGCCGCGCCTGACAGGACCGAAGCCGGCAGGAAGTAGCGCTGATCCTCACCCACCAGCATGCGGGCAATGTGCGGGCCCACAAGTCCGATGAAGCCGATGGTGCCCACGAAGGCCACAGGCACGGCAGCGAGCAGGCTGATGATCATCATGGTCTCGAGCCTGAGCCAGCGCACGTTGACGCCGAAGCTCGCTGCCTTGTCGTCACCAAGCCGCAGCGCGGTGAGCGCCCAGGCACGGCGCATGAAGAGAGGAAGAGAGACCGCGACCACCGCCGTTGTGATGGCAAGCTTCGGCCATGTGGCGCGCGTGAGGCTGCCCATGGTCCAGAACACGACGGCGGACAGGGCCTGCTCCGAGGCGAGATACTGCACCAGGGCAAGAAGCGCGTTGAATGTGAAGACGAGCGTGATGCCGAGCAGAACGATTGTCTCTACAGTGACGCCGCGCCGCTGGCTCATGAAATGGATGAACAGGGCCGCGGCCATCGCCATGACCAGCGCGTTGATCGACACCACGTAGTCGATGGCCCAGGGCAGGAAGCCGACGCCGAACACGAGAGCGACCGATGCGCCGAAGCTCGCCGCTGCCGAGATGCCCAGCGTGAATGGGCTGGCGAGCGGGTTGTTGAGGATCGTCTGCATCTGCGCGCCTGCGGCCGAGAGCGCCGCACCGACCACGACGGCCATGAGCGCCACCGGCATGCGGATGTCCCAGATCACGACGCTGATCTGCTCCGAAACCTCCGGCGATCCCATCAGCGCCAGCACGACCTCGTGCATGGAATAGCGCGCGGGGCCCAAGCCTAGATCTGCGATCACGGACAGGATGAGAATAACGGCAAGCGCAAGAAGCACGAGCTTCTTGCGCTGCACGAGGACGTGGTAGGCACCGCGTCCTTTGACCATGGCAATGGCAGGAGAGTGGGCCAAGAGCCTATTCCTTGTCGGTCAGGGAAACCCAGTAGCCGGTCTTGTAGGGCACGGGCAGGAAGCGCTCGTAGAGTGTCTTCATGGTCGCTTCAGGATTGACATCCTTGAACAGCTCCGGATGCAGCCACTTGGCCATCGCCTGGATGGCGACGAACTGATAGGGGCTGTTGTAGAACTGGTGCCAGATCGCGTGGACCTTGCTGTCCTTCACAGCCTTCACGCCGGTATAGGCCGGGCGCTTCATAAGGCCGGCGAGCTTGTCGCGGGCCTTAGCCTTGTCCGCGCCCGAGCCGACGCCGACCCAGGCGCCGCCGGGCACATAGAGTTCCCAGTTCGAACCGGTGACGATCACGTGGTCGGGATTGGCCGCGATGATCTGTTCGGGGTTCACGACACCGAAGGTGCCGGGAATGATCTTGGCAGCCATGTTCTGGCCGCCCGCGACCTCGACGAACTTGCCGAAATTCTCGTTGCCGAAGGACATGCAGCAATCGTCCGAATAGCCGCCGGCACGCTCCACCATCACCAGGGGCTTGGCCGGATTGGCCTTGGCGAGGCGCTCGGTCACGAGATCGATCTGCGCTTTCCGGAAGGCGATGAACTCTTCGGCACGCGCCTCCTTGCCGAACAGCTTGCCGATGAGGCGCATGCTCGGATCGGTGTTCTCGAAAGGCTTCTCTCGGAAGTCGACGAACACCACCGGGATGTCGATCTTGGCGAGTTTTTCGATGAGTTTGGCGTCGTCCGTGGCGGTCTTCGCCTCGATGTTGAGGAGGATCACGTCGGGTTTGAGCGAGACGGCCTGCTCGACGTCGAAGGTGCCTTCCTTGAAGCCGCCGAAGGTCGGGATCTTCTCGATCTGCGGGTACTTGGCGAGATAGTCCTTATAGCCGTCGAGATCCGCCTTCTGCAGGTCGTCGCGCCAGCCGACCACGCGCTTGAACGGCTGATCCGTGTCGAGGGTGGCGACGAAATACATCTGCCGGCCTTCGCCGAGGATCACCTTCTCGACCGGCGCCTTCACCTCGACTTTGCGGCCAGTGATGTCCGTCACGGTGATCTTGTCGGCGGCATGGGAGGGGGCGGGCAGGAGCCCGACGAGCGCCAGGGCGGCGCCGAATACCATTTTGGAGAGTTGCATCATGCGCCTCGCAGCGGTTGAGAAAGCGGGCCTCTCCTAGGTTCGATCAAATAGTCATGCAAGAAATATCTTTTAGAATTACTCTAGTTAAAAACAGTAGAAGCGTAGTTTAAAACAGTTCTATTCTACAGTTTACAACGATTCCAGTTTGACGTCTTTTGAATTTGCCCATAGAGGAACGCCGGAATTCATCTTCACCACGAGCTTCTCATGAATGCGAACTATACGCTCCGGGACGAGATCCGCGATTACTGGTCGGCACGCGCGGCAACCTTCGACGAGCAGGTAGGGCACGAGATTTTTTCGGAGGCAGAGCGGGATGCATGGCGCGACCTGTTCCTGCGCCATCTCGGACCGGGCGAGGGTCGCCGGGCGCTCGATCTCGCAAGCGGCACCGGGGTGATCTCTCATCTGCTGCATGGCCTCGGCTTCAGCGTCACCGGTCTCGACTGGTCGGAGGCGATGCTGAACCAGGCGCGTGCGAAGGCAGCCCGACGCGGCGCGGATATCCGCTTCGTCATGGGCGACGCCGAGCGCACCCTGGAGCAGCCAGGAAGCTACGACGTGCTCGTCACGCGGCATCTGGTGTGGACGCTGGTGGACCCCAAAGCCGCCTTCCGGGAGTGGCATTCCCTGCTGAAGCCGGGCGGGCGCCTCCTCATCGTCGACGGAGACTTCGTGTCGGATACCCTGATCAAGCGCATGATCCGCCTCGTCGAGAAACTCGTGCCGGGGCTGGCCGGAGCCCCGCACGCACCCAATGCCATGCGCGAAACCCATGAACGCATTCTGAGGCGGGTGTATTTCTCGAAGGGCGCACGGGCCCAGGAGGTCGCGAGTCTGCTGCGGGAAACCGGCTTTGCTCAAGTCGCCATCGACCGCAACCTCAAGCCGATCCACCGGGAGCAGGCGAAGAACCTGCCGTTCTTCAAGGGCCTCGAGCGTGCAACGCAGCATCGCTACGCGGTTGTTGCGGTAAAGGCCTCCACCTGAAGACCATGGCCAACGGAGCCTGATCGTGCTCTCCTGATGCGGAGCTTCAGGAGAGGCACATGAGGCGGATCCGTTTATGCCTTCTCATCCTCTGCACCCTGCTGGCGCCGCCATGGGTCCAAGCGCAGCAGGCCGTGGATATGGCAACCCCCGAGGGGCTTCCCGCCATCGGCAAATGGATGCTGACGGCCAAAGGCGTTCCGTCCGATTGGCTCGGCGAGATTGACCGCGGCAAGAACCTGCGCGAGCCCATCAACGTCATCATCATCGATGAGGGAGCCTCGGACGCGGAGGACGCGAAGGCACGCCTGCTGGCCGCCGCCGCTCGCGCCGGCTATCCCATCCGCTTCGGTCATTCAACAGGCTATCAGGGCTTCATTGGCGGACAGCTCCATGCGCAGCTGCCGCAGGGCCGGGATGATGCCTTCTCCAACGACCTCTTCGAGGTCAGCAACAATCACGGCCGCATTTTTGGGCCGCATGCTTTCGGGCAGGCCTATCTGTTCACCGGCGCCTTCAGCCGCGAGGAGGTCGACCCGTTCCGCGATCCGCCGCACCAATACGGCTCATTCAACCGGGCGCGGGACGATTTTACGCAAAGGCTCGATCGCAGCACGTCGTACAAGGTGAGCGGCTTCGTCAGTCTCGGCAACGCGCTGATCGACGACCCGAAGCTGACCACGGGCGACCACGACGGCATGGCCGTCGTGGTGCGCGCCGGCCGCTAAGGGTCAGCCGGCGAGAAAACCCGCCAGCGCCTTTGGGTCCACATTGCCGCCGCTGATGATGATGCCGACGCGCTTGTCCTTGCACGGCCCGAGTCCGTTCAGGGCCGCAGCCGCCGCCAGGCAGCCCGTGGGCTCCACCACGATCTTCATGCGCTCGACGAAGAACCGCATGGTGTCGACGAGCTGCGCGTCGGAGACGGTGAGGATGTCGTCGACGAGGGCCCGCATGATCGGGAAGGTCTTGGATCCGACATAGGTCGTCTGTGCCCCGTCGGCGATGGTGACGGGGACCGGGATCTTCACGATGGAGCCTGAGCGGAACGATTGTTGCGCGTCATTGCCGGCCTCCGGTTCGACACCATAGACGCGACACTCGGGCGAGAGCGCCTTGGTCGCAAGCGCCGATCCTGCCAGCAGTCCACCGCCACCGGTGCAGACGAAGAGCATGTCCAGGGGGCCGACTTCCTCGAACAGTTCTTTGGCGGCCGTGCCCTGGCCGGCGATCACGTCCTCATGGTCGTAGGGCGGGATAAGCGTGAGACCGCGCTCCTCCGAAAGCCTGCGCCCGATGGCTTCGCGGTCCTCCGTGTAGCGGTCATACGTGACCACTTCGCCGCCATAGCCCTTCGTGGCCGCCACCTTCATGGCCGGCGCGTCCTGCGGCATGATGATGACGGTCGGCACACCCTGCAGCTGCCCGGCATAGGCGATGGCTTGGGCGTGGTTGCCGGACGAGAAGGCCACCACGCCGCGCTTCTTCGCCTCGGGAGACAGCCGCGCAATGGCATTGTAGGCGCCGCGGAACTTGAAGGCTCCCGCGCGCTGGAAATTCTCCGCCTTGAAGAACAGCCTTCCGCCCGTACGTTCGTCGGCGGTGCGGGAGGTGAGGACCGGCGTGCGATGGGCTACCCCCTCGATGCGCCCGGCGGCCGCCACCACGTCATCATAGGAGGGAAGTCCCGACGGGATGGAGCGAAGGGTGTCCTGCTGTGCTTGTGCGTTCATCAATTCCCATGCTCCTTGGCGTTTTTCGCGCGCGGCATCACGCCATGAAATAGACCGACCCGGCCCAGGTCTCTCCATAGCAATTTCGTCGGAGGCTTGTCAGTAAGGGATTGCAGGCCAGCGGCACCCTCGTGGCGATTTCGCCTAAAGGAGCGTTCCTGCCGGAACAGCCGTGCACCCAAGCCGTTCATCCTGATCGAGGCACAGGCTCAAGAGGAGGCTTCCCATGGACCTATGGCAAATGGTCGTGTCGGATCACGCGAATATCGAGGAGCTCTGCCGCGAGGTGCTGAGGGCCACGGGCACCGGGCCGAACAGCCGCGCCGAACTCTTTGCCGATCTACAGGACGAACTGGAGCGGCACATCGCGGCGCAGCAGAACGTGCTTTACCCCGCCCTGTCCCACCACGAACGCACCGCCAGCTACGTGGCCGATCTCGAGCGCAAGCAGGACGAGATCCTGCGCCAGGTCGACGAACTGGCCGCAAGGCGCAACAAGGACAGCCATGACTGGGCCATGGACTTCAAGGACCTGACCGGCTCCATCCGTCATGCCTTCATGCTTGAAGAGAACGGCGTGATGATTGTCGCCCGCGGGGTCTTCCCCCCGAGCGAGCTCAAGAGCCTGCAGCGGGATTATGAGCGCGAGCGGATTGCTGCTTACGAATCCAGCCGCTGGCACATGCCGCAGGCGATGATGCCGAGCCGCTACGGCCTGCCCACCGGCACCGTTTTCGGCGTGCTCGCCGGTGTCATGGCCGTCGGCGCCGGAGCTCTGCTGTGGAGCATGAACCGGACAGGCTCCATGGGCTCGCGGCGGAGCCAGCCCATGCGGCCGGCGCCCCGCCGTCCCGAAGCGCCATTCCCGCTGGAGGGCGGCGTGATCGACCGCAGCCTCGAAGGCTCTCGCCGCGGCGGCATGGGGCAGGGCACCTCCGGGGTGCGAACCTATGCCGGAGCCGGCGCAGCATCGGCAGCCGGGGCCGCTTCGAACTCCTCCAGCCGGATGAGCGGCCAGACAGGGCAGGGAGCCTCGCAGGCCGATGACGCCCTGCTGCATGGGGCAGGCGGCGGAACCTCGCCGACGGCCGGCGGCAGTCCCTCGGACGACAATTGGTTCTCATCGGCCAACCCGCCGCGCGCACCCTCGGGCCTCTCGACACCGCTGCAGCCGGGTGGAACTCTTCCCGCTGGCGGTCCGGCCTCCTCTGCCGGTACCGTCGGCACCGGCGGTGCACAGACGGGTGGTGTGGATTCAGGCGGAATGAAGAGGGGCGGTGTGTAAAGCAAACCTGGGGAAGCGCAGGAGGCAGCTTTTCCCCAGTCGTTCTTTTGGCGAAGCAGCGTTACTTCGAGAAGCCCGCGTCCCCCAAGGATGCGGGTTTTTCGCGTCAGGTTTGGCGCTTGCTCTTGGTGAGGTACCGGATGGGGTCGTTCGACACCTTATGAACGCTCGCTTCCTATCCAGTCATCAGGCCGCCTATGGGTCTGGCATGCGCAAGTCGCAGAGGACCGGTGATGAATGCGCCATGCGACATTGAGCGCTATGTCATAGGAATGCTTGTGAAAAGCATGGGAATCTTTGTATGGATGGGGCAAGGGTGTCCCTGATGAGGAGCACACCAGACCCATCCTCATGATCCCTGTCTTTGCCGGTGCGGACAGGCTGCTCCCTGGAGGCCTCCGATGTCCGTAACCGCCACTGTAAACTCCGAGGGTGTTCTCGTTCTGCAAGGAAGCACATCGGATCTGCTGACTGTCAGATTCACCTCTCAAACCACGGTAGAAGTGGTCCTGATGGTTGGTCGGACGTCCACACCCATCACTGTGGTCAATGCAAACATTCCGGTCCTGTCGATTGATGCTGGAGGCTTGTTCGTCAGTGCAACTGGCACGCTTTCGGTGGAGGGCACGGCGGTCGGCGATGTCATGAAGATCACGCCAGCGTCCGGTTTCCCGACGCAGGTTCGTGGACTGGGAGGGCCGAATTCCCTTGTCATCATCGATGATGGCGACGCCATCGCCAATGAAGTCTATGCGCGAGACTTCTCCACGCTGACGGGCAGTGCCGGTGTCGACGTGGTGAGTGTCTCTCCCAGCGGTTCATCGTTGACGGTGACCGGAGGCGTGGAAACGCTGAACCTCAATGGTCTCCTGAGCGACGTCGTCCTCGGAGTCGGGGACGACACGATCACGATCAACTCGATCTCCGGCAGCATGGCTTATAGGCTCGACGGGGGCACAGGGCTGAATAGGGTCACGTTTGGCGATCTCGACATCAATCATCGCATTCGCAATGTCGAATTCGTCATTGCGGGTGCCGGCAATGATGGGATCAGGGTTGAAACCGAGGCTGATGTCTTCGGTGGCGCAGGGACGGACAGCATCACAGGCTCTACCGGCAAGGACACCCTCAATGGCGGCGCGGGAAGCGATACGCTCGCTGGGGGCGGCGGACAGGATCTTTTCAGGGGCACGGCGAGCGAGTTGAGCGGCGATACCATCACCGATCTCGCCGTCAACGAGAGCATCCTTGTCGTCGATGGGATTACCGGTGCCATGACGGCACTTCTCGTGGGCAACCGCCTGCTCATCGATCCTGATGGCATGAGTGGCGCTGCACCCATGGTCGAGGTCAATCTCGACAATGCGCCGGCCGGACGAGTCGGGATCAGCGGACAGACGATCACGCTTCATGCCGACATGACGCCACCCTCCGTGACAATTGCTGCGTCTGCGCCGCTGGTCGCAGGTCAGCCCAGCGCCTTGACGTTCACCTTCAGCGAAGCGGTCCAAGGCTTCTCGCTTGCCGATGTAACGGTTGTGAACGGGAGCTTGTCCTCCCTGACACGGGTGAACGCCAAGACCTACGCGGCAACCTTTGTGCCGGCGGGGGCGGGATCCGCCGGATTGCTCGTCGCAGCCGGATCCTATGAGGATATGACCAACTTTGCCGGAGCGGGCGCTTCGCTCGTCGTGGACGTCAGCCCACCGCCGCCGGTGCTGACTCAGACCGGGTCCGCCGCGGCTGATCGGGTGATTGGCGCAGCCTGGACCGAAACATTGTTTGGCCTTGATGGTCATGACACGATCAGTGCCGGTGAGGGCCAGGATACGATTTGGGGCGGTGCCGGTGGCGACGCTCTCACCGGAGACCTGGGCGACGATGTGCTTTGGGGCGAAGCCGGCAGTGATACGATCGATGGAGGCTGGGGAGATGACCTGCTCTCCGGCGCCACCGAGAAGGACAGGCTCTACGGCGGTCTAGGCAACGATACGCTCTGGGGCGGCGCGGGCAGCGATACCTTGAGAGGTGACGACGGCAAGGATGTGTTCGTCTTCGACACCAAACCGAACAAGAGCACAAACCGAGACGTTATCGTCGACTTCGCGGTCAAGGACGACTCGATCTGGCTCGACAACGTGATCTTCGCCAAGCTCGGAAAACTCGGAACAGAGGCGAAGCCTGCGCTACTGAAGAAAGACTTCTTCACCATCGGCTCCAAGGCGAAGGACAAGAACGACTACGTGATCTACGACAAGGCCAAGGGCGTGCTGCTCTACGATGCCGATGGCTCGGGCAAAGGTAAGGCGGTGGAGTTCGCCACTCTCTCCAAAGGCCTTGCCATGACCTACAAGGACTTCTTCGTCATCTAAGACAGCTCGACCACTTCTAAGCATCGGCTTCCGGTCGAAGGTTCCTGCGCCCCGATTGGAAGCTAAAAATCCTTGTTTTCCACCAAAAATCCTGCCTTCAGCCCGAAATCTTAACTGTCCGGTAACCATAACGGGCGCCGAATAGATTTCATTCCGTTGCGTAAGAAATCGCGACAGCTCGATCCGCCTCCGCTCTCCGAACAAGTTCTGCGGTTCCCCGGAGAACCTGCTGGTGATGCCGTCGCAACAATGATCCTGAAGGGTAGGAGAACCAAGGATGGCGAAAGTTCTTGTGGTGACATCGGGCAAGGGGGGCGTCGGCAAGACGACTTCCACAGCGGCCCTCGGCGCGGCGCTGGCCCAGTCGGGACAGAAAGTGGCGATGATCGACTTCGATGTCGGCTTGCGCAACTTGGATCTGATCATGGGCGCCGAGCGCCGAGTGGTGTACGACCTGATCAACGTCATCAAGGGCGATGCGAAGATCGAGCAGGCGCTAATCAAGGACAAACGCATCGAGACGCTACACCTGCTGCCTGCTTCCCAAACCCGCGATAAGGACAACCTCACGGAAGAGGGCGTGGAGCGCGTCATCAACGGGTTGCGCGAAAAGTTCGACTGGATCATCTGCGACAGCCCGGCAGGTATCGAGCGCGGCGCAACGCTCGCCATGCGTCATGCCGATGTCGCCGTCGTGGTGACCAACCCGGAAGTCTCCTCCATCCGCGATTCCGACCGCATCATCGGCATGCTCGATTCAAAGACCGAGAAGGCGGAGAAGGGCGAGCAGGTAGAGAAGCACCTGCTGCTCACCCGCTACGATGCGGCCCGTGCGCAGCGCGGCGAGATCCTGAAAGTGGAGGATGTGCTCGAGATCCTGTCGATCCCGCTGCTCGCCATCATCCCGGAAAGCACCGAGGTGCTGCGCTCCTCCAATCTCGGTGCGCCGGTGACGCTCGGCAGCCCGAACTCCGCGCCGGCCCGCGCCTATCTCGACGCCGTGCGCAAGCTGCAGGGCGAGACTCTCGTCGAAGTGCAGAAGCAGCGTGGCCTGTTCAGCAAACTCTTCTCACGGAGGGCCGCATGAGCCTCTTCAACTTCTTCAAGCGCAACACAACATCCGCGCCCGTCGCCCGCGAGCGTCTCCAGGTTCTGCTGGCACATGAGCGCACCATAGTCGGGGGCGGCGAGTCCGATCTCGTGGCCATCCTGCGCGAGGAGATCATGGCAGTGATCGCCAAGCACATGGCGGTGCCGCAGGACAAGGTGCAGATCAAGATGGACCGGGGCGCCTCCGTGTCGACCCTCGAGGTCGACATCGAGATCCCGGCGACCGTTGCGGGCCTGCGCCCGGCCGCCTGAATGTTCCGATCGCAGGCTGCGCTGTGCAGCCTGCGATCCTTCTTCTATACTCGTCATCCGCGATCCCGCCCCACCCGGAGGTGCCTCATGGATGACAATGGCTGGCCCGAACTCTCGTATCCGGCCTGGCGCGACACGGCCACGACCCTGCAGCTCTGGACCCAGATCGTCGGCAAGATCCGGCTGGCGCTGACGCCTTGGCTCAATCACGGCTGGCATGTGCCACTCTATGTCTCCGCACGTGGCCTGACCACTTCGCCTGTGCCCATCGGCCGCGAGATTCTGGAAATCGAGTTCGACTTCATCGCTCATCGCCTGCTTGTGCGCACCAGCCGCGGTGATGAACGCATGCTGCCGCTCCGGCCGCAGAGCGTCGCCGCGTTCCATGCCGATCTCCTCGGCCTCCTCGATGAGATAGGCATCACGGTCTCGATCAACGAGATGCCGAACGAGGTGCCGAACCCGGTCCGCTTTTCGCATGATCACGAGCATGCGTCCTACGATGCCGATGCGGCTTATCGCTTCTGGCGCGTGCTGGTGCAGGCCGATCGGGTGTTCAAGCTCTTCCGCAGCGGCTTCCTGGGCAAGGTCTCGCCGGTGCATTTCTTCTGGGGCAGCTTCGATCTTGCCGTCACGCGCTTTTCCGGACGCGACGCCGCGCCTCATCCCGGCGGCGTGCCGGGGCTGCCCGATGCGGTCACCCGCGAAGCCTATTCCCATGAGGTCTCGAGCGCCGGCTTCTGGCCCGGCAGCGACGCCTATCCTCAGGCCGCCTTCTATTCCTACGCCTACCCCGAGCCGCCGGGTTTCCGCGACGCGGCCGCCTCGGCAGGCGCAGAGTTCGATCCTGCTTTAGGGGAGTTCATCCTGCGCTATGACGTCCTGCGCCAAGCGCCCGATCCTGATGCGATGCTGCTCGATTTCCTGTCCTCCACCTATGCGGCGGCGGCCGATGCAGGGCAATGGGATCGTGCAGCTCTCGAATGTCCCTTCGGCGCACCTGCGCGCGTGCGCAATGTCTGAAATCATCGCTTCGAAAGGTGATGACGTTGCCAAAGCCGGCGTCATCCGGCAAAAACCGCGGATCTATCCCGAATTGCCGTTGATCCGGTGAAATCCCGGCAGATTGCCACGTCTGTGCCACATCCCGCCTCTAGCCCTAGACCTGCATGTGAAGAGACGGCCCTCGTTTCCTGCATGCACGCTCATCAAGAGTGGAGCATCCACCACGAGTAAAGGTGCGAGGACCCCATGCAGATCGGCGACTTGTCTCGAACCCGCCATTCTCACGAACAGGGTGAGAATGCAGCCTTTCAGGCACTGCGCATTCTCCTGGTGATCGGCTTCATGACTGGCGGATTGCTGGCCCTGTGGCTGTCCGCAGGCAGCAGCGCTTCCACGGGCGGCATGGTCGCCGCCGCACCGCCGCAGATCTTGGCGGGCGAACAGCAGATTGCGGAACTGCCAAAGCGCGCCGAGCGCGTGCAGGTGGCCGATGCGGGTCCTGCCGAAACCCTCGCATTCTCAGGCTCGCCGGCGGAAGCGGGTTATAGGCCAGCGTCCGGCTCGCAGGCCTCTGTCCCTGCGCCCACAACCGATCCTTCGCCGGCCGCCGGTGAAAAGACATCCGCCGCTCTGACGTCTGTTGGGGAAGCCTTCGGCAAACCCGAACAGACAGTAGCCGTTTCGCCCAGCGACATCGACATGACGGGTGCTGTGGCCAGGCAAGCAGGCCTCGCGGAGCCCCTGCGCCCTCAGAGCCCGGCCGGTGATCGGGTCGATCTCAACCGAGCCTCCTTCGAGCAGCTGAACGCCCTTAGAGGTGCGGGCCTCCTCGGCCGTGCGATCGTCAGGGGGCGGCCTTACAGGTCCGTCGATGATCTGGTGAAGAAAAAGGTCATGCGCCGCGCGGTCTTCGAGAAGATCAAGGATCAGGTGACAGTGCAGTAAAGGTTAGGAGTGGCTGCGCCTCCCGGCACTTCCACTATGTCGAAAGCGCCTCCCCCTGACATGTGCTCCATGCGCCTGGGCCGGAGAACGACGCCTGCGTCAAGGAGGTGCCGCTAGCCCCATTGTCACCGGCGAGGAGGGCGCTACAAAACATCAAAGCGTCGCCATTCCCAGCATAGACAGAGCCCATGCCTTTTCGATCCGTTCCGGACCTGTCCTTCATGCCAGGGCTTGCCGCACTCATCATCATGAAGGGAGGGGCTGTCTCCCATTGCCGCTCCAGTCAGGTCGCGCTCCACGAGGATTGTCTCCCGCGCGAGCGATTTCCCGGCAACGGGCCTGTTCGGAACGAAGTTCGAGGCGATGGACAGTAGAACCCCATCATACCCCGATTTCCTCCGGGACGGTGGCGAGGCGGGGGCGCTGATCCGCAGCCATGACTGGGCGAGCACGCCCATTGGGCCGATTTCCGGCTGGCCCCAGAGCCTGAAGACCACCGTTGGCCTGATGCTGCGTTCCCCGATCCCGATGGTCCTGCTGTGGGGCGAGCATGGGGTGATGATCTACAACGATCCCTACTCGCTCTTCGCTGGGGGGCGCCACCCGCGGCTTCTCGGCTCGAACGTGCTGGAGGGCTGGCCGGAGGTCGCCGATTTCAATGCTCGCGTGATGAAGGTCGGCATGGCGGGAGGAACCCTCTCATTCCGGGATCAGGAACTGACCCTGTACCGGAACGGGGTACCCGAGCAGGTGTGGATGAACCTCGACTACTCTCCCGTGATCGACGAGAGCGGCCAGCCGGGGGGCGTGCTCGCCATCGTGGTGGAAACCACCGCCCGGGTGAGCATGGAGGCGGCCCTGCGCGACAGCGAGACACGCCTGCGCGGCGTGCTCGACGGCATGGGGGAGAGCTTGGCGCTCATGGATAGGGATTTCCGCATCGTCGACATGAATGCGGAGGCCTTGCGTCTCGAGGCACGGCCGCGTGAGGAGGTGATCGGCAAGACCCACTGGGAAGCTCACCCAACGGCCGATCCGGCTCTCGGCGAGATGTTCAAACAGGCCATGGCGACCAAGAAGCCTGTCGAAATGAAACATCGCTATGTCTGGCCGCATGGCCGGGTGAGCTGGATCTCGATGCACGCCTATCCTGTCGGTGAGGGCCTCGCGGTGTTCTACGGCGACGTCACCCAGCAGGTGGAGGCCGAAGAACGTTTGCGGGAGAGCGAGGAGCGCCTGCGGCTCATGGCCGATGCCGTGCCGCAGATCGTCTGGGTCACCGATGCCGAAGGAAACGCCGAGTTCTTCAACCGTCAATGGTTTGAATACACCGGCTCGGCCGACAATCCCGCCGGCGCGGCCCAAGTCTCGGCGGATTTTGTGCATCCGGATGATCAGGCTGCCACAATGCAGGCTTTCGAAGAGGCCCGGAGCACAGGCGGCATCTTTGAGGTCGAGCATCGCATCCGCTCGAAGGAGGGGAACTATCGCTGGTTCCTCGTGAGGGCAGAGCCCTACCGCGCTCCTCGCAATGGTGAGATCGTGCGCTGGTTCGGCGTTTCCATTGATATCCACGACCGCTGGGTCGCGCAGGAGCATCAGCAGCTCCTCATCAATGAGCTGAACCACCGGGTGAAGAACACGCTGGCCACCGTGCAGTCGGTGGCATCGCAGACGCTGCGCAATGCGGAGTCCACGGAACAGGCCAAGGAGGCTCTGGAGGCCCGCCTCTTCGCCCTGTCCCGCGCTCATGACGTCCTGACCCGCGAGAACTGGGAGGGCGCGGACCTGTATGACATCGTCGAACAGGCGGTGGCGCCTTATTCGAGCCGTGGCGAGGATCGCCTGCACCTCGAAGGCGCAAGGGTTCGCGTGCCGCCCCGGATGGCCCTGGCACTCGCCATGGCGCTGCAGGAGCTGGCGACCAATGCGGTAAAGTACGGTGCCCTGTCGAACGAGACAGGCGTGATCAGGATCACCTGGAGCGTGCAGCCGGACGATTCCAGGCCGCGTCTGCATCTCACATGGGAGGAAAGCGGAGGCCCTGCCGTCCGGCCGCCGTCGCGGCGGGGATTCGGCTCGCGGCTAATTGAGCGAAGCTTATCGCAGGATCTCGACGGCACGGCCCAGATTGCCTTCCCGGCTACAGGCGTGATCTGCATCGTGGATGCGCCGCTGGCCTAGTGTGAGCGCGACTTAATCTTCGAAGCGGCTCGTGGCGTCACGATTACGGTCGTATCGTCTTTTGACCGGAAAGGGCGGCAGCCAGGACTCGCGACGCACGGTCCAGAGTTCATAACTGGGCATCAGCTGGTCAGGAGCATCCAGGGAGCCCAGGTTCACTTCGATTTCATCAGCAGATCGTGCGAAAACGGATGACCCGCAGCGGGGACAGAAAAACCGCCCCGCATAATCGCGTGTTTCGCCCTGGATCGTCACCGCAGCTTCAGGGAAAATCGCGGAGGCGTGGAACAGAGCCCCATGATGTTTGCGGCAGTCGAGGCAGTGACAAATGCCGACCCGGTATGGAGCGCCCGACGCGACAATGCGGACATCTCCGCACAGGCAGCCACCGGTGAAACGGTCCATGTGCGTCTCCTGAAGGTTCACGCAAACGTTTGTGCGTGAAAGACGCCGCATGGGAGCGCGGCGCCTCTCTTGCTGTTGCCGTGATCAATTGGCCTTGGCGGCCTTGACCGGGTCCTTGACGTTCGGGATCGTGGCGAACTCTACGTTGTAGAGCTCCCCGTTCACCCGCTCGACTTTCCGCACATAGATGTTCTGGATGATGTCGCGGGTCTGCGGGTCGATCGACACCGGCCCGCGCGGGCTGGTCCAGCTCATGCCCTTCATGGCGTCGATCAGCGCCTGGCCGCCCTGACCGTTGGTCTTCTTCAGACCCTCGTAGATCAGGTGCATGCCGTCATAGCCGCCCACCGCCATGAAGTTCGGCCGCGTCCCGTTGCTGGCCCTCTTGAACGCTTCCACGAACGCCTTGTTCTCAGGGCTGTCGTGGGCCACCGAGTAATGGTGCGTGGTGATCGCGCCCAGTGCCACATCGCCCATGTTATTGAGCACTTCGTCATCGGTGACGTCGCCGGGGCCGATCAGCTTGATGCCGCTCTTGTCGAAGCCGCGCTCCACGAACTGCTTCATGAATTGCGCGCCCTGACCTGCGGGCACGAACACGAACAGCGCGTCGGGCTTGGCGTCGGCGACCTTCTGCAGGAAGGGCGAGAAGTCGGGATTGGCCAGCGGCACCCGCAGGTTCTCAACCTGACCGCCCGCCTTGGTGAACACACCCGAGAAGGCTTTCTCGGAATCGATGCCGGGGCCGTAATCGGAGACCAGGGTCACGACCTTCTTGATGCCGTTCTTGAAGGCCCAATCTCCCATGGGCTCGGTGGCCTGCGGCAGGGTGAAGCTGGTGCGTACGATGAACGGCGAGGCTTCCGTGATCGTCGCCGTGCCTGCCGCCATGACGACTTGAGGCACCTTCGCCTGAGTGGCCAGTGGCGCAGTGGCGAGCGCCAGCGGCGTGAGGCCGAAGCCCGCGAGCACATTCACCTTCTCATTGACGATGAGATCCTGGGCGATGCGCTTCGTCGTGTCGGCGACACTGCCGTCATCCTTGACCACGAGCTCGATCGTCTGCCCCGCGACCGTATTGCCCTTCTGCTGCATGTAGAGCCTGGCACCCATCTCGACCTGGCGACCGATGGCGGTGAAGGGTCCTGTCAGCGGCAGGATCAGGCCGATTTTAACCGTCTGCTGCGCCTGCGCGCCCGAGACGGCTGCCATGAGCGCAGCGGCGCCTGCGGCGAGAATGAGGGTTCTGCGGTGCATCGTTGTTCCTCCCTGTATGTTGTTCCCGTTTTGGTACAGGATGAACAACGATATCTTGTCAGCCAATGGATAAAGCAAGCACGAGATTAGACGAATCGAACATCCCGGGCGCTTCCGGTCACGGTCATGCGAGGGATTGGGTGTCCCCGTCGATGGCGATGGCCTGACCCGAGATCGTCCGCCCGCGGGGCGAGCACAGGAACACGATCTGGTCGGCAATCTGCTGCGGCGTCACGGCCTTTCGCAAGGAAACATTGCGCAGAAGCTCGTTCTCCATGTCCTCGTAGCTGATCCCGCGGGCCTCAGCCTTGCTGCCGATCACGCGGCGGATCCGGTCTCCTTCCACGACTCCAGGAAGGATCGCGTTGACCCGGATCCCGAGCGGCCCCAGCTCCATGGCGAGAGTCTTCGTGAACCCCACGGCTGCCCATTTCGCCGCCGAGTAGGGAGAGCGCAGGGGAAAGCCGAAACGGCCTGCCGCCGACGAAAGATTGATAATGGAGGCATTGTCGCTCTTCTGCAGGTGCCGGACGGCCAGACGGGCGCAGTTGAACTGCCCCGTGATGTTGACCGCAAGAGTCCGGTCCCAATCCTCGGGATCGACCTCATCCACCCGCGCGGTCGGGCCGGCGATGCCCGCATTGTTGACGAGAACATCGAGGCCGCCGAGAACTTGGAGAGCCTCGTCGAAAAGACGGGCCACATCCGAACGCTTGGCGACGTCGGCACGGGAGCGGGTGACATCCGGATCGCTCGCCGCCAGAGAGGCGAGCGCCGCGTCGTCGACATCACAGACATGCACCTTGGCGCCCTCGCGGACGAAGCTTCTGGCGATCTCCAGGCCAATGCCTGCGGCACCGGCCGTTACGAGAACGCGCAAACCTTTTATGGCCAGATCCATGGCATCCTCTTTCGTCACGGAAGCGCAAAAGCAATAGGGCCAGGATCAACCCGGCCCTATTTCTGTTGGTTATAATCAGCCTTTCACGAGCGGGCAGCCGCCTTCGTTGAGAGGCCGGAAGGCCTGATCGGCCGGGATCGTGGCGAGCTGCTTGTAGAGATCCCAGGGACCTTTCGACTCGGCCGGCTTCTTGACCTCGAACAGGTACATGTCGTGGATCTTGCGCCCGTCCTGACGGATCTTGCCCTTGCCGAACAGCGGATCGTCGGTGGGCATCTCCTTCATCTTGGCCATCACCTGAGCGGTGTCCTTGCCTTTGAGGGCCTCGACGGCTTTGAGGTAATGCAGCGCGCCGGCATAGACGCCCGCATGGACCATGGTGGGCATCTTGCCGCCGTTCTTCTCGGCGAAGCGCTTCGACCAGGCGCGGGTCTGATCGTTCTGGTCCCAGTAGAAGGCCTCGGTCATCACGAGGCCCTGGGCCACCTGAAGGCCGAGGGAGTGAACGTCGGTGATGAACACCAGGAGCCCTGCGAGGCTCTGGCCGCCCTGGACGATCCCGAACTCCGCCGCCTGCTTCATCGCATTGGTGAAATCACCACCCGCATTCGCAAGGCCGATCACCTTGGCTCCCGACGACTGCGCCTGCAGCAGGAACGATGCGAAGTCCTGGCCTGGGAACGGATGCCGAACCGTGCCGAGGATCTTGCCACCCGCCTTCGTCACCAGGGCCGACGTATCACGCTCCAGGGCATGACCGAAGGCATAGTCTGCCGTGACGAAGAACCATGTGTCTCCGCCGCGCTTCACCATCGCGCCGCCGGTCCCGTTGGCGAGCGCCCAGGTGTCGTAGGTCCAATGCACGGTGTTGGGCGAGCATTGCGAGCCCGTGAGATCCGAGGTGCCGCCGCCTGAGTTGATCAGGATCTTGTTCTTCTCGCGGGCGATCCCGTTCACGGCAAGCGCCACCGAGGAGGTTGGAACGTCGAGAATCACGTCGACGCCCTCCTGGTCGTACCATTGCCGGGCGATGCTGGCGCCGATATCCGGCTTGTTCTGGTGGTCTGCCGCCACGACATCGACCTTGATGCCCTTCTCGGCCGCCTTGAAGTCCTCGGCGGCCATGCGGGCCGCTATCGCTGAGCCTTCGCCGGTGAGGTCGGAATAAACGCCGGACCGGTCGTTCAGCACACCCAGCTTGACCGAGATCTGCGCCTGCGCGGCTCCTGTCATGGCCATGGCCATCAAAGCGCTGAGAACATAACGCGTCTTCATTGTTTCCTCCCTTTTAGGACAGCCATCTTAGGCATGCCTGCGCAGGATTGGAAAGCCGCCGACGATCATGCAAAAGTGGGAGCCCGTCAGCGGGCGTGGCTCTCCCACATCGTTCAGAAGCCTGTGTTCTGCGGTCCTTTCGTCTGAAGCATGCGGCGTGCGTCGTCCGGGGTCGCAATGGTGAGGGACAGCTCCTCCAGGATGCGGCGGATCTTGCGCACCTGTTCGGCGTTGGACGGCGCGAGCTCGCCCTTGCCCAGATAGAGGTTGTCCTCGAGGCCTACGCGCACATGCCCGCCGAGGATGGCTCCCATGGTGACGAATGGCAGCTGATGACGGCCGGCGGCGAGAATGGAGAGATAGTAGTCGTTCCCGAACAGCCGGTCGGCCGTTGCTTTCATGTGCATGAGGTTCTCGGGCTCCGGGCCGATGCCCCCGAGAATCCCGAAAATGGCCTGCACGAAAAAGGGCGGCTGCACGATCCCGCGATCGGCGAAGTGGGCGAGGTTGTAGAGATGGCCGACATCATAGCACTCGAACTCGAAGCGGGTGCCGAGCGCACCGAGCTCGGTCATGCCCCGTTCGATCTGCGCGAAGGTGTTGGACAGGATGAAGTCCTTGGTCATGTCCAGGTAGGGCTTCTCCCAATCGTTCTTGAACGATGCGATGCGTCCGCCGGCGCCGGAGATGTTGAAATTGAAGGATCCCATGTTCATGGAGGCGATTTCGGGCTGCGCCCATTTCGCTGCGGCGAGGCGCTCGTCGAGGCTCATGCCGAGCCCGCCGCCGGTGGTGATGTTCACGATGGCGTTGCTGCGCTCCTTGATGGCCGGCAGGAACTGCTTGAACACCTCGGGGTTCTGCGTCGGGCGGCCGGTCTGCGGGTCCCGGGCGTGCAGGTGAAGGATCGCGGCACCTGCCTCCGCCGCCCCGACAGCGCTCTCGGCGATCTGCTGCGGCGTCACCGGCAGGTAGGGCGACATGCTGGGCGTATGGATCGACCCGGTGATCGCGCAGCTGATGATGACTTTGTCCGCTCGCTTCATCGAAACCTCCAGGGCTGTGAGACCGCCTCATCCATAGGGAACAATCCCCAGGCTAGGCGAAACGGTCGGTGCGGGTCCATAGAGCGGCAGGATCGGCGCGTGATTTTCGCTTGAAATGCCGACAGTTCAGCGCCGCATCAACCGCTTTTTAACCAGAAACAATAACTTATAGCTTTCTCTGCTCCCGCAAGAATTCAGCTGAAGCTGACGGAAGGTTGTTCCGTGTCGGATTGGGCAGAACATCATCACAAACAAAAGAATTGCAGATTCTGGGGGACTGCATGCGCATGAAATTCGGTATCGGGACGAAAATCCACTCCATCACATTGACCGCTCTGGTCGGCATCGCGGCGATCATCGCCGTTACATTGTTTTATCTGCGTGAGGAGATCACCCAGGCGCAAATGGTCAAGACCCAGCATGTGGTCGAATCGGCCTATGGCATTCTCTCGCACTATGAGGCCGAGGAACGTGCCGGTCGCCTGACCCGCGAGGCCGCCCAGAAAGCGGCCGCCGATGCGATCAGGGTTCTGCGCTACGACACCCAGGAATACTTCTGGATCAACGACATGCATCCCAAGATGGTGATGCATCCGATCAAGCCCGAGCTCGTCGGCGCCGACTTGAGGGAGAACAAGGATCCCACGGGCCTGCGCCTGTTCGTCGCCTTCGTCGACAAGGTGAAGGAGAGCGGCGCCGGGTTCGTGCCGTATCTGTGGCCCAAGCCCGGTGCGCAGGAGCCCGTCGGCAAGATCTCCTACGTGAAGGGTTTCAAGCCTTGGGGATGGATCATCGGCTCGGGCGTCTACACGGATGACACTGCCGCGAAGGTGTGGAGCACGGCCCTGAAGCTCCTGTCCGGCGTGGCCATCATCGTCCTCCTCATTGGTGTGGTGGCAACCTTCATCGGTCGGAGCGTCACCAAGCCCGTCCTGGCTCTCGGACAGGTCATGCGCTCCCTTGCCGAAGGAGAGCGGCAGATCGATGTGCCGGCGCGCAACCGCAACGACGAACTGGGCGCCATGGCTCATGCGGTCGAGGTGTTCAGGGACACGCTGATCGCCAAGGACGAGGCGGATAAGATCTACGCGGGCGATGCCGATGCGCAGGCCCGCCGCGCGCAACGCCTCGACCAGCTGACGCGCCAGTTCGAGGCCAATGTCGCGGCCCTCACCCGGACCCTCTCGACCGCAGCGTCCGAGATGGAGGGCACGGCCCAGACCATGGCGGCCACCGCCGAGCAGACCAACGTGCAGTCCCGGACCGTTGCGACGGCGGCCGAGCAGGCATCCGTGAACGTGCAGACCGTGGCTGCGGCCACCGAGGAGCTGTCGATCTCGACCCGCGAGATCGCGGCCCAGATCTCCCAGTCGGCGAAGGTCGCAGGCGCGGCCGTCGAGGAGACGCGGCGCACGGACGTGACCGTTCAGGCGCTTGCCAGCACGGCGGAGAAGATCGGCGCCGTCATCGCGCTCATCAACACCATCGCGGGCCAGACCAACCTGCTGGCGCTCAACGCCACCATCGAGGCGGCCCGCGCCGGCGAGGCCGGCAAGGGCTTTGCCGTGGTGGCGAGCGAGGTGAAGGAACTGGCGAACCAGACCACCAAGGCCACGGAGGAGATCTCGGCGCAGATCGTCGAGATCCAGCAGGCGACCCGGGAGGCGGTGAGCGCGATCCAGAACATCGGCAGCACCATTGGCCAGATGTCCGAGACCTCAGTGGCGATCGCTGCCGCCATCGAGGAGCAGGGCGCTGCCACCGGCGAGATCGCCCGCAACGTGCAGGAGGCGGCGCGCGGCACCGCATCGGTCAGCGGCAGCATCCTCGACGTGAGACAGGGGGCTGAGCTGACCGGCACGGCCGCAAGCCGCGTGCTTGGAGCCGCGCAGGAACTGGCGCGCCACTCCAGCGATCTCAGCCGCGAGGTGCAGAGCTTCCTCACGGACGTGAAGGCCGCTTAAGGATCGGGAGACCGCAGGTCGAATGAACGGTTCGACCTGCGGGCTCCTTCCACATACAGGCTTCAGACGGAGCGCCTCCGGAAAGGATTTTCTCCCTCAAGGCATTCCCGTGACGGTTTTTCCCGGCTAAAAGTCCATCGTCTCCTCGCGAATTGGATTAAGTTCATGGCCGTCAGCGTTACCGACCGTTTCCTCCGTTACGTCGTCATCGATACCCAGTCCGACGCCTCTTCGAAAACCCAGCCTTCCACTGAAAAGCAGAAGAATTTGGGTCGCCTGCTGGTCGATGAACTCCTGTCGATCGGGGTCTCAGACGCGCATCTCGACGAGCACGGCTACGTCTACGGGACCATTCCGTCGAACACCCCGAAAAACAGCGTGCCGGTCATCTGCATCTGCGCGCACATGGATACGGCGCCGGACTTCTCCGGCACGAACGTCAAGCCGCAGATCGTCAGGAACTACCAGGGCGGCGACATCCGGCTGCCGGCCGATTCCTCCCGGGTCATCCGCGTCGCCGACCATCCGGTCCTGAAGGACATGATCGGCCACGACATCATCACCTCGGACGGCACCACGCTTCTTGGCGCGGACGACAAGGCCGGCATCGCCGAGATCGTGGCGGCCGCCGAGTTCCTGATCAACAACCCGGACATCAAGCACGGCACGCTCCGCATCCTCTTCACCACGGACGAGGAGATCGGCCGCGGCGTCGACAAGGTCGACCTGAAGAAGCTCGGGGCCGATTTCGGCTACACCATGGATGGCGGAGCCGCCGGCAGCATCGAGGACGAAACCTTCTCGGCCGATGCGGTGGACATCGCCATCACGGGCGTGGCGATTCACCCGGGCCAAGCCTACGGCCGTATGGAAAACGCCATCAGGATCGCGGGCGACATCATCGCGCGACTGCCGCGGGACATGGCGCCCGAGACCACGAAGGGGCGCGATGGATTCATCCATCCGACGGGCCTGTTGGGCGTGATGGAAAAGGCGAATCTGAGCTTCATCATCCGCGACTTCACGGAGGAGGGGCTCAAGACGAAAGAGGCATTGCTGGAAAAGATCACGCGGGACGTGATGGAGAACTATCAAGGCTCCAGCTACACCTTCACGGTCAAGGAGCAGTACCGCAACATGAAGGAGGTGCTCGACCGGCACCCGGAGATCGTCGAGCATGCCGTGGAGGCGATCAAGCGCGCCGGCATGGAGCCTCGACGCGACAGCATCCGCGGCGGCACGGACGGCTCACGCCTCTCCTTCATGGGCCTGCCCTGCGCCAACATCTTCGCCGGCGGCCATGCCTTCCACTCCCCGCTGGAATTCGTCTCGAGCCAGGACATGGACAAGGCGGTGAAGACCATCGTCGAATTGGCGAAAGTTTGGGAGGAGCGCGCCTAAAGCGCCTCCTTGGCCGGGCCGGGCTGCTTTCCCGCTGGGGAAGTGCCCGGCGGGCGGTGCGCACATCGAACCGGAGGCGTGGATGGAACGCCTTGGCAGGACGGGAATTGCCTTGGGGAGGCGGCCATGAAGCCGTCCCTGGAGGAGTTCGCCCGATGCCCAATCGCATGCAGGATGGTCAACAGCCCGAGGCTCTGCGTTCCTTGAAATCGGCCGCCAAGGCGGGCAGCCGGAAGCCTGACGGCCAGGGTCTGGAAGCCCGCGGCGACACCGCGCCGGTTCCGGCTTCCCCGGAGCAGGAGCAGGACGCTGCCGCGAAAGTGCTGAAGGAGGGGGTGAAGAAGAACCCGCGCGGCATGGAGGAAGCCGCCAAGAAGGCTCCTCGGCGCTGATCGTCCGAACCTGTTGCTGTCGACGCTCGGTCCTACCCGCGCCAGAACTGGGGAAAGAACAGGATCAGCAGGGTGAACAGCTCCAGCCGGCCCAGGAGCATGCCGAAGCACAGAAGCCACTTGGACGCATTCGGGAGCTCTGCGAAGTTGCCGGCCGGGCCGATGATCGGACCCAGGCCTGGGCCGATGTTCGACAAGGCTGACACGGCGGCACTGGCGCTCGTCAGGAAATCGAGGTCGAACGCCATCAGGGCGACCGTGAGCGCGCTGTAGCAGATGAAGTAGAGCGAGAAGAACACCACCACCGAGCCGATCACATCGTCGGGCAGCAGCCGGCCCGCATAGACACGCGGAAACACGCCCCGCGGATAGAGCAGGCGTAGGAACTGGCTCTGCAGCATGCGGATCATCACCTGGAAGCGAAAGATCTTCATGCCACCTGAGGTCGAACCTGTGCAGCCGCCCACGAACATGAGGCCGAAGAACAGACCGACCATCAGGTTGCCCCAGAGCGTGTAATCCGCCGTGGCATAACCGGTCGTCGTCACCACGGACACCACATTGAAGGCGGAAAGCCGCAGGGCCTCGGCAACGCTGTGACCGGCCATCAGGATCAACCATGCCGCAACCGCGATGATGAGAGCCGCCAGGAGAGTGACCAGAAACCAGACCTGACTGTCGCGCAGGGCATCGCGCTGGCCCTGGACCAGCCGCAGGTACAGCACGAACGGCACGGCGCCCGAGAGCATGAACAGGGTCGCGATCCAATGCAGAGCGGGGTTGTCCCAGCGCGCCATTGAAATGTCGGAGGTCGAAAACCCGGCAGTCGAGACGGTGGTCAGCGCATGAGCGACCGCATCGAACGGTGTCATCGCCACCAGCCAGTAAGCCAGCGCGCAGGCCACCGTGAGGGCCGTATAGATCAGCATGATACCGGTTGCGATCTCCCGCACGCGCGGCATGACCTTCTCGGATCGGTCGGAGGATTCTGTGCGGAACAGCTGCATGCCGCCGACACCAAGGGCGGGCAGGATCGAGATGGCGACTCCGATGATGCCGATGCCGCCCAGCCATTGCAGGAGCGCCCGCCACAGAAGAATGCCCTTGGGCGCGTCGTCGAGCCCGACGATCACCGTGGCGCCGGTCGTCGTCAGGCCGGAGACGGATTCGAAGAACGCGTTGGTGAAGTGATCCCTCAGTTGAGCGTAATCGGAAATGTAGAGGGGGATGGCTCCGAACAGGGCAATGGTCGTCCATGCGACCGGCGTGAGGAGAAAGGCTTGGCGCAGGGTCAGTCCGCCGGATAGCCGGCAGCGGGTCACGTGCATCAGGGTGATCGCACAGGCGAAGGTGATGACGCTGCCGATGAGAAAGGCTCTCCAGTCCGGATCGCCCGTGAAGGCATCAACTCCCGCGGGCAGGAGCATGGCTGCGGCCAGCGCAAGGAGCATCCGTCCCGTCAGGTGGAAAACCGGACGGAAATAGGGTGGGGCCCATGCGCTCGGAAACGATCTTTCGCGCATCGGTCAGCCCTGGCTCCCTGTTTCGACCGATGGGCCAGCCAGGATCGCCTCAGCCTTGCGCAGGGCTCGATAGGCCACCACGGCGATGATGCTGTCGCCGGGATGCACCCGCGTCGAGCTTGTTGGAATGATCACCTCGCCATTGCGGACGATGGCTCCGATCAGCATGCCTTCCGGCATTCCAGCCTCGCGCAGGGTGCCCTTCACCAGTCGCGAGCCCTCCTGGGCCGTCGCCTGGATCACCTCGCCGAAATCCTCCCGTAGCGTATAGAGGGCGGAGACCGAGCGATGGCGCACGTGGCGCAGAATGGTCGAGATCGTGATGGCGCTGGGGCTGACGACCGCGTCGATGCCCAGCGCCGGCAAGACATGCTCGTAGGAGGTCTTGTTCACCAGGGTGATGGCCCGCGTGCAGCCCTCGCGCTTGGCCAGTACCGAGGCGAAGATGTTGGTCTCGTCGTCGTTCGTGACCGCGATGATCGTATCGGCGCTCTGGACGTTGGCCTCGAGCAGCACTTCCTTGTCGAGGGCGTCGCCCTGGATCACCACGGCGGAATCTCTCAGTTCCCGGGAGATGTACTCGGCTCGCTCCCGCGAATGCTCGACGAGTTTGAGCGAGACATAGGGAGCATGTCGGGCGATCCTGGTTGCCAGGTTGAGGCCGACATTGCCGCCGCCCACGATCACGATGCGGCGGGCGACCTGCTCCTCGTGGCCAAGGTATGCCATGACCTGGTCCACGCGAGCCGTCTCGGTGATGACGTAGACATCGTCACCCTGCTGGACCTGATCCTCGGCCCTCGGCACGAAGGCATGGCCGTTGCGCACGATGACGCCGACGACGATGCCGGAGCCGCCCGACGTGGAGAGTTCCTTCATTCGGCGCCCGACCAGGGAGCATCCGCCCGTGTTGCAATGAACCCCGAGAAGGTGAACCCGACCGTCGGCCAGTGCCACGGTGTCGAAGGCGCCGGGTGTCTTAAGACGCCGGACGATTCCGTTGGCGACCTCGACCTCGGGCGAGATGATCACATCGATGGGCAACTGGTCGGAGGCGTAGAGCCCCTGCCAGATCGGCTCCAGGTAGCCGTGATGGCGGACACGGGCGATGCGCCGGCGGACGTTGAACAGGGAGTAGGCCACCTGACAGGCGACCATGTTGACCTCGTCGGAGCGGGTGACGGCGATGAGCATGTCCGCATCCTGCGCGCCCGCCCGCTCGAGAACCTCGGGATGAGCGGCATGGCCGACCATTCCGCGAACGTCGTAGCTCTCGTCCGCCCGCCTGGCCTGCTCGGGTGAGAGATCCACCACCGTCACATCGATGCCCTCGGAGGCGAGGTGGCGGGCGATGGTCGAGCCCACCTGTCCGGCACCACAGACGATCACTCTCACGGCGAACTCACTCCCCGATACGCTTGGTTTCGGGGTAATGTAGGGCACAGGCCCATGGAATTCACAGGCCTGCCTTTTCAGGGTCTATGGGCGGTCCGCTTGCGCCTCGGAGCTAGGCGATCAGCCGATCATCTCGAGGACGATCTGGCGGATTTCCTCCCGCGACAGGCCGGAGGGTTGCGGCTTGGGCGTAGCCTTGGTCTGCAGACGGACCTTGGTCTGTTGAGGGGTATTTTTGGCGTTCTGGGCCTGAATGGCAGTCGACATGATAATCCTATGGCCGCATGGGACGGGGCCCTGACGGCTTCTTCTGTGAATGAGACGGTCGGTGCGCTGCGCACCGACGGGAAATCCGCCCGAAAGGGCTGGATGTGACAAACGATGGGAACGGTAAGCGGGCTCGGCGGCTCAATCACGAGCTAGGGAGAGCAGGCCGAACATCTCGGTTGGATGAAATCCATATGGGGCATCCGCCGGCTCATGGCAAGATAAAACTTTTCGGAATCGGATGAAATGCCTTCGCCGAGGAAAGTAAATCCATGGCTCAAGCCGCGATGAGCGCATGGTTTTTCCAGAAAAATGAGCCTGCCTGGAAGAACAATGCTCTGATGGAGGCCGTCACTTTCTCAAAACGGTGTCTTGTATTTGGGGCGGGAGCACCCTACATCAGGATTATCGACATTTGGCCGGACAATCGGGCCGTTCCGCCTTGGCATGCCAGGCGCACGTTCAGACACTCTTCCAAACTTCGACGAACCCGAGCCGAGGCGTGCTGTCGCGCGTCTTCGAGCTCACGTGCACTGATGCATAAACTCAAGGAATACTGCCATGATGACGGGCACCGTTAAGTTCTACAACGATCAAAAAGGCTTCGGCTTCATTCAGCCGGACAACGGCGAGAAGGACGTGTTCGTCCACGCCACGGCTCTCGAGCGTGCTGGCCTGCGCGGCCTCCGCGAAGGCCAGAAGGTCTCCTTCGACACCGCCGAGGATCGTCGTTCCGGCAAGGTTGCCGTCAACAACATCCAGACGGCCTGAAGAATGACGGGCGCCTCATACAGCGCCTGACGATGAAGCCGCTCCCGCGTGGGGCGGCTTCTGCTTTGTGCAACCCCATCTTCGATGGGCTACCGGCGAGGACGCGATGAACACCTTTCGAAAAGCAACTGCAGCGAAATCCGTGATGTTCGTGGTGGACTATGCCGACGCTCGCAGGGCCTATCTCTGGGTCGACGATCCGGGCAAAGCCAGCGACCCCCGCGCTGTCGGGTTGATCGCGCGCGCCCAGCAGGAGCAGGGCACTCTTCCCGGCGGCGACATCGCCAGCATACGGCGCGTCCGGTAATCGGCCTTAAAGTTCGGCGAAGCAGCAAACAGGAACAATGAGCGGAATGAAGCATCAGGATCTCGGCGAACGGCTCAATGCGGCCAAGAACGCGAAGCAGGCCATGGCAGAAAAGTTCCGGCAGCGCCCGGGACTTGATGATCCTGCGGTTGCTGAGCGGCGGGCTGCTAGGGCGTCGGTGAGCGCCGCGCGTGATGCGAGGGCCGTCGAGCGCGAGGCCAAGCGCCTCGCGGAGAAAGCCCGTATGGTGGCAGAGCGCGAAGCCCGCGCGGCCGAACAGGCGGAGCAGGACGAGCGGATGGCGGCTGAGAAGGCCGCGGACGCCGCAAGGCTCGAGGTCGAGCGCAAGGCAGCTCGCGATGCCCGCTACGCAGCCCGCAAAGCCCGCAAGTAAGAGAGGAGATCAACCGATGTCTCACAAGTTCAAGGTTCGACAGATGGTTCGACTGGCGCAGCCCGGGATTTCCGATACTCGGACGAACTCCCCCACGGTCTACGAGGTCGTGCGGCTCATGCCCGCCGACCAGACTGGAGAGGTCTCGTACCGCATCAAGTCGGGCGCGATCGAGAGGGCCGTCCGCGAGGGTGAAATCCGCAGCGCCTAGGCGCCTGCGCCGAAAACCCTCGTTCAACGATCCGCAAGGCCAAGGCCCGAGCGGAGCAACACGCTACTCTAGAGAGAGGACATCCATTGCAGGTTCTGGTACGCGACAACAACGTCGATCAAGCCCTCAGGGTTCTCAAGAAGAAAATGCAGCGCGAAGGGATCTTCCGCGAAATGAAGGCGCGGAAAGCCTACGAGAAGCCCTCCGAGCGCAAGACTCGTGAGAAGGCCGAGGCCGTCCGGCGTAATCGTAAGGCTGCCCGCAAGCAGGCCATCCGTGAAGGGTTGATCGCGGCTCCCAAGCCGAAGCCCCGTCCCGGTGCCGGCCCCCGCCGACCGATGGCGGCCCCGAGCGCTGCGCCTCGCACCGAGGCTGCAGAGTAAGGACCCACAACAGGGTTCTCATGAGTTTTGCAGGCGGCGCATGTGATCATGCGCCGCTTCGTTTTTTGTTGATCGTGAGCCGGTATCGCGGCAGAGCGTGATGCGCATCGAACGCTGATTCATCTCAAGCAATTTACCGTTATGCAGTTTCTCCGCTCCAAACTCTTCGATCTTTATCTGGCTCTCTGGACGGGCCTCTTCGCGCCCGTGCTGGCCGGGCTGTGGCTGTGCGGCTCTCCCGAGCGTGGCGTGCGCTTGGCGTCGCGGCTGTGGGCGCGGGGCATCTTGGCCGGCCTGAGGTGGATCGTCGGGCTGAGCTACACCGAGCGTGGCCTTCACAACATTCCTGACGAGCCCTGCCTGATCATCGCCAATCATCAATCGACCTGGGAGACCCTGGCGTTCCTGGCGCTCTTTCCGGATGTGGCGATCGTCGCGAAGCAGGAGCTGCTGGGCATCCCGGTCTTCTCGTGGTTCCTGCGCAAGTCGCCGATGATCCTGATCGACCGGGAGAGCGGCTCGAAGGCTGTTCGGAAGATGGTGGACGAGAGTCGCGCCGCACTGGCCCAGGGGCGCTCCGTGCTGATTTTTCCCGAGGGCACCCGAAAGCCCGTTTCCGAACCGATCGCGTTCAAGCGCGGCGTGGAGCTTCTCTATGCCAAGCTCGACCGGGTGGTCCTGCCAGTGGCCTTGAATTCAGGACATTTCTGGGGGCCGGACAGACCGGTGAAAAGGGGAGGGACCATCTCGGTCTCCTATCTCGATCCCATCGAGCCCGGCCTGCCCGGCAACGAATTCACCCGCAGGGCCGAACAGCTTCTCGAGACGGAGAGGCAGCATTCATGGCCTCAGGCTGCCTGATCTTTGAGCAAAGAGGTTCAGGCGATGGCCCGCGCGGGCTTTTGAAGGCCTTCAACCTCCGCCATGAACGCCGCAAGCGCCTCGCGCGGCATGGGCTTGGCAATCAGATAACCTTGAGCCTGTGAGGCGCCGGCCAAACGCAGGGCGTTGAGCTGCTCATGCGTTTCGACGCCCTCGGCCGTCGTGCTCATCTTCAGGTCGTTGGCAAGCCCGATTGTCGCCTTGATGATCGCGCGGCTGCCCGCCGAGTCCATCATGCCGCGCACGAAGGACTGATCGATCTTGATCTTGTCGAAGGGGAAGCTTCTGAGATAGCTCATCGACGCATAGCCGGTGCCGAAATCGTCGAGCGAGATCCCGACGCCCAGGGTCTTGAGCCGCCTGAGCGCCGCGGTCGCCTCGTCGTTAAGCTTGACGGATTCCGTGATCTCCAGGACGAGGCGATGGGCCGGCAGACCGGACAGGTTCAGGGCCTTCGTGACGCTGGCGAAAACGTCGCGGCGCTTGAACTGCACCGGCGAGAGATTGACCGCGACCTTTAAAGGACGATCCCAGGTCATGGCCGTCACGCAGGCCTCCTCCAGGATCCAGTCGCCGATGGGCGCGATGAGGCCGGACTCTTCGGCGGTCGGGATGAACTGCAGGGGCGGGATCATGCCTTTCGTCGCGTGCTTCCAGCGCACCAGGGCTTCGCAGCCCCACATGCGGTTTGTCGCGAGATCGAGGATCGGCTGGTAGAACAGCTCGAACTCTCGGTTGTCGAGGGCGGTTTTGAGGGCTCCTTCGATGGCGCGGCGCTCGGCGCGGGAATCCTGGATTTTCGGGTCGTAGAACCGGTAGCTGCTGTCGGCGTCGGACTTTGCCGCGAAGAGTGCGACGTCGGCCGCTCGCATGAGTTCGGTCGAGGTCTTGCCGTCGGAGGACGCGATGGCAATGCCAGCCGTGAGCCCCACGTCCATCTCCGTGCTGCCGATTGTGCAGGGCGTCTTCATGGCGGCCTGGATGGCCATCACGAGGTCTGTAACCTGCTGCTTGCCCCTGACCGGTCGTTGAATGATGGCGAACTCGTCTCCGCCGATGCGAGCGATGAAATCGCCTTTCCGGACACGCTCGCGCAGGCGCCGCGCAACGGTCTGGATGATCTCGTCGCCCGCGCTGTGGCCGTGATTGTCGTTGATGTCCTTGAAGCGGTTGAGATCGAGAAGATGCAGGGCGAAATCCGTACCGGATCGATGCGAAGCGAGATAGGTCCGCTTCAGCTCCTCGATGAAGAACGGTCTGTTGGGAAGCCTGGTCAGGACATCGTGACGCGACAGGTAGCTTTCGCTCGCGGCGCGCAGGATGCCGGTTCTCACATGCCTCAAGCCCATTAGGCTCGCCGTGTCGACCGCAACGCCCATGAGGTAGGCGATGAACCCGACCACGCGTGCTTCGAGCCTCTGTCCGGCCATGAGCTCCGCCACGGTGCGGCTCACCGCAATGCCGCCCGGGTGATTGGCGAGCGGATGCAGCGCGAACAGCCGCTCCTGCCGGTCGATCCAACTCACGTCGCGGATAAGCGTCGGGCTGTTCTTGGCAATCATCCGCTGCAGCGGCGTGTCCGGTTTCCAGATCTTGCGGCCCAATGCCCGCTCCGACAGCGGGCTGTGCGCCAGCACGATCCCGTCGCGTCGGTAGAGCGTGACCGCTGATGAAGGTTTACGCAGATGCTCCTTGAAGAGAGTCTCGAAATGGCTGAGATCGATGGTGGAGACGACGATGCCGAGAAGATTGCCTTCGGTGTCGTTGATCCTGCGCGCGAGCGATAGAACCTTCTTGCCCGTTGTGCGGATCCGCATCGGCTCGCTCAGGTACGAGGTGAGCGCCGGATCCGTCGAGAGCGCCTGGTAGTAGGACGCGCCCGTCAGGTAGATGGGGTCGGACATCGGCCTGGGGTTCGATGTGCCGACGAGCCTGCCCTGAGCATTGACGAGATCGATGCGGACGATCTGAGGCAGGGAGCAGGACGCTCCGACCAGAACCGCCTTCGTGGCCTGCGACCTGGCGAAGCCGTCGAACTCGCTGGCCCGAAGGCTCGCCTGCGGAATGCGCTCGACGAGATCGCGCAGAACGCCCTCGATGGACTGCAAGATGCCGTCCGTCCGCTCCTGAAGGGTCAGGGCGAGGTTCGCCAGGTCGCCTTCGGCGCGCGCGAGATCGTCGGTGTGGCCCCGCACCAGAAGGAGCACGGCGCCGACGATGACGGCAGCCGCGAGAACGACGCTGAGGACGATGATCAGGGTGGCGGGCACGACGGGTTTCGATGAAGCCTTTGAGCGACGATCTGCGTCACCATCGGCCCGGAGGTGTAGTTATTCCGTTAACTTCTGCCGGAATCCGGCTTCCGTTAGGCAAAAAAGCAAAGCTTCCGGCTTTCTACCGGGCTCAATCCTTCTCGGTCCCACGCAGGCACCCGATCTTCGTCTGATCTCTCCTGCCCTTGAGGGCGTTCGGATGGGTCGCGGCGCATGCGTCATGGGGCGCAAGATCGCCTTGCGATCAGCGCTGGCCGCCCATGCGCCGGCTCAGCCACTCCTCGGCGGCGCCCAGATCGGCGAAGGTAGGGTGGCTGGGGCCATCCAGGCGGCCAAAGCCTACTTCCAGATACCAGTGCCCGGACACCCCGCCATACTGATCTCCCAGGTGGGTCAGCACAGCCACGAGACGTTTCCCGCCGTTGAACACCAGCATGCCCTCCTCATCGCTGCCGGTCGCTACTCGCACAGACTCGAAAATCAGGGTCATGCCGCCACCTCGTCCGGATTCTCCAGGTGGAGGTAAGTCGGGTCGAACTCGCCTGCCTCCTTCAGTTTCTCCCAATCGGGAACGGTCAGGCGATTTCCCTTCGTCTGGATCAAGCCGGCGACCCGCAGCTGCTGCATCATCCGGTTGACATGGACCGTGGTCATGCCGAGCGCGTCCGCGAATTCGCCCTG
The DNA here is from genome assembly GCF_014191055.1 of Microvirga lupini. Taxonomy (GTDB): domain Bacteria; phylum Pseudomonadota; class Alphaproteobacteria; order Rhizobiales; family Beijerinckiaceae; genus Microvirga; species Microvirga lupini_A. Next base: position 613,593 of record NZ_JACHWB010000002.1, on the reverse strand, counting down.
GGTGATCGGCAGCTCGCAGACATGGTCCTCGGCCAAGCCCATCGCCCGCAGGCGCACCAGCAACTCGCACAAGATGTGGGCCAGGCGCACGTAACCTTCGCGGCGCCCGACATTCATCACCCATTCCCGGAAAATGGCGGCATCGATCAGGGTCTCGCGCCAGAGGGCGGCGGCGATGCGAGGCCAGCTTCCGCAGAGATCGTGCAGGTCGTAGTGCTGGATGAATCCCACGCTGCATGGACTGATCGAACTCACGCCGGTGTCGAGCACCTTCAGGTGCAGGCTCTGAAGGTCGGGAATATCGCCGGGGACAGTAAAGGACACGATCTGGCGCCTGCCCGCGGCCGTGAGCTTGTAGGCGCAGGCAAAGCCGCTCAGGATCAGGCAGGAGCGGTTGGGGCGGTCGCCCTCGCGCACGATGTCCTGGTTCTCCTTGAGCGCCACTACCTGCATGGGCAGGCCCAGGAGCGCCTGCCTCTCATCGTCGGTGAGCGTGAAGATGCTCTCCAGCTTGCGGATGAGCGGATTGTATTCGGGATGGAAGGGGGTGTGCATGTTGCGCTCCTCCTGTTGCAGGCGGGAGCACACGACTCTCAGTCACCAGCGCCCAAGGTTCGTGGCCGGTAATAAAACAATCGTCTCATGGATATGACCGACGGTCCCTAATGTATGTTAATTTTTGAACTGATGGTGATCGAACAAAAGCTTCGATGCGTCAGCCTGTTCGCTTTGAGGCCGTATTGCGCAGCCTGAAGCTTCAGAAGGGCAGGGAAGGCTCGCCTGTCCTGCACCTCCGCACACGGTTATCCTAGGTTAATGGCAACGCTCTCGGGCTCGGGTAAGGCAGAGTGTCCTGGTACGCGATTGGCGTGCAGGGCAGCCTGGCTGTGTCTGGAGAAGCGAGCGTGTCCAAAAAAGACCCTATCAACAGCATCGCTCTGGAAAAGCCGGATTCCCTTGAAGACCTGCTGAACGTCAACGGTGACCCCGGTCCGGAGCCAGCCCTGCCGCCCCATGTGGCGACCTTCCTGGGCGAGCAGCTCCAGGCCTATTACGCCCAGCTGATGAGCGAGCCGGTGCCCGATTGCCTCGTTCAGCTCCTTGCGCAACTGGACGGAAAAGCGGGCGGTCACGATGGCGAGTGAGGATCCCATCCGCCAGTCGATGCTGGAAGCCATTCCGCACCTGCGCGCCTTCGCCATCTCGCTCACCGGCAATGTGACCTATGCAGACGATCTCGTGCAGGCGGCGCTTCTGCGCGGGCTCGAGAACCTCGACAAGTTCCAGCCTGGCACGAGCATGCAGGCTTGGCTCTTCACCATCCTGCGCAACCAGTTCTACACGGATATGCGCCGCAGCCGCCGGGAGGTGGACGATCCGGACGGAGCACTCGCCAGCAAGTTGGCGGTCATGCCGGAGCAGGGCGCGCGCCTGGACTTCACCGACATGCAGGTGGCTCTCGCCAAGCTCAGCGTCGAGCAGCGCGAGGCGCTGCTGCTGGTGGGGGCAGAGGGCGTATCCTACGAGGAGGCGGTTCAGATCTGCGGCACCAATCTCGGCACGATCAAGAGCCGCATCAACCGCGCCCGGACACGCCTGGCGGAGCTCCTCGCACTTGATGCGCAGGAGGATCTCGGTCCCGACCGCCTGGTCAAGGCGGCGCTGTTCGTGCAGACGCCCTGAGCCGTCTCTGTTACTTGCCCGCTGCCTTGCGGAGGGCCGCATTGATGCGGTCCTGCCATCCCGGACCATCCTGCTGAAAGTATTCGAGCACATCCTGGTCGATCCGCAGGGTGACGCTCTCCTTCACGCCTGGAATGGACGGAGCCTTCGCGGGTCCCTCGATGGGCTTGGTCGTGACCTTCTTGAAGGCAGCCTCGGCCGCCTTCAACGGATCGGCCGGCCTGCGTCCTCCTGGTGATCTCGACATGTTCATCTCCCCCCGCGGATGCTGCTTCTGCGCATCCAGAATAGTCGAGATGGGGTGCCGGGCAAAGGCCGCATGGCCTCACGTGATCTCGGACAAGGCAACAAAGATCGATTATAATGCCTGCTCGGACTGATATCTGAGCTTGAGGCGAATTCGGCGCCACGCAGGATCCCGAACTTCGAGTGTTAGGGAGAGGCCTCCTCCATGATTGCGCAAGCGTTGAACTCTCTCAGGTGACAGGGGTCAAGAGCAGGCACACGGCGACGGAGGAGAGGAGGTTCCGTTGTCCGCGTTGCGCGCCAGGAAGTTGACCGAGTCGAACCGGGGGCTGCTCTGCGGAGGAGACCATGGCAATTTTCTATGGAGATGACTGGCGGGACATCATTCACGGCACCAATGCCAGTGACCTGATCTACGGCTTTGGCGGCGATGACGACCTCTTCGGCAATGATGGTGATGACGACATCTATGCCGGCTGGGGCTACGACATCGTGTACGGCGACGCCGGTGACGACTACCTCAACGGCGGCGAGGGCCCCGACGACCTTTATGGCGGATCGGGGCAGGACCGCCTCGTCGGCGGCAGTGGCTACGACATCCTTTTCGGGCAGTCCGGCAACGACGATCTGTATGGCGGATCAGGCTACGACGACCTCTACGGCGGCTCCGGTCTCGATTACCTGAACGGCGGCTCCAGCGACGACTGGCTGGACGGCGGAAGCGGACGGGACTGGCTCGTGGGCGGCACGGGCATCGACGTGTTCGTGTTCAACCGCGGCTCCTCCGGGATCAGGACGACGAGCGCGGATACCATCGCCGACTGGAATGCATCGCGGGACTGGATCGAGACGCCCATCCGGGGCACGTCGACGAACTATCGTGAGGCCAGCACGACCGCGACCTCGATCGAGGCGGCAGCCTCTCAGGCTGAAAGCACCTTCACGAGTGCCAGCATCGCCCATGTCTTCCTGTACAATTCGGCGATCGACCAGGGTTATCTGCTGTCCGACCTGAACAACGACAATCGCTTCGAAACGGGCGTGATCTTGCGCGGTGCGGGCAGTGCAGGCGATATGAGCTATCTGTTCATCGTCTGATCGAAGGAACGGCAGAGGCGCCGATCAGGCGCCTCTTGCGCTCATGTCACTGAGCGCATCGTGCGCTCACGGGGTCCGATGCTTTAGCCGCGGCTGGCGCCGTTCAGTATTCGCAAACCTGAACGCTGCGACGGACGACCCGGCCCCAGGGGTCGATGACCCGGCGCCGGACCCAGTAGCAGTCGTCCTCATAACCGACCCCCGAATAGAGGTATGGATCATCGTAGCCGTAATAGGGATAGCTCAGGGCCCCGAGCGTCAGGCCGGCGAGCAAGGCTCCGCCGTAATAGGGATAGCCCCAGCCCCGGCGATAATAGCCGCCATAGTACGGGTAGCGCCCATAATACGGATAGCGCCAGCCGCCCCGATAGCGTCCCACATTGGCCACCCGGCCATAGCCGCCGCGGAAACCCGGTGCGGCGAAGGCTGGACGAAAGCCTCCGGGACCAACCCCGATGGCGCCTCCGCGGAAGGCCGGCCGACCGGCGAACGCAGGGCCGCCGAAGCCGCCCCCCATCCCGATCCGGGGAGCCATCATTCCGCCGCCGCCCCGGAAGCTTGGTGCGCCTCCACGGAAGCCAAACCCACCCCTTTGGGCGGCCGCATCATCGGGGATGAGAAAGACACTTGCTGCAAGAATACCCAACACCACGAGAGATCGTTTCATCGCTCTCCTCCGTGTCACGGTGAGGTAGGGCATTCTAGCACGGCGCACGTTTTCACGAGAGTTGAATTCGGGATGAGCGGACGCTTTCCCGGCCTGCTTCGAGGCTAAAGCATCGTGCGGACCCAGCGGGTCGCGCCCAACGATGCTCTCATCCAAGAAGGAAGCATCGGATGGATCCAAAAAGTGCAAATCCACTTTTGGGTCCGATGCTTTAGTGCGCTGGTCTTCCAGATTTCCTCAATGGGATTGCGGGTTGAACGGGATCGCTTCCATGAAGGGGAATTCCAGGACGATCTCGTCAAGATCGTCCCTGACCTCGATATGCGACGCGGCCCAGTTCACCGGCTGCTCGAACTCGGTGCCCATCAGGTTCTGCGCCATCGCCTTGGCCACTTCCCAGGCCTGATCCGCATCGCGCAGATCCTGCCCCTCGGGGTCGGGCAGGGCATCCTGGCCGATATGCACGTTGAAGAAGTAGCGCGGCATGAATGTCCTTGGCTTGAGTGGTGAGAGGCCAATCAGGCGGGATGCGTTCGGTTCCGTCTGGTCTCCGGAATTGGCCTCAGGCGGGCTATCGCTCGGCGAGCGTGAGCCGCGACGACCATAACGGGCGGAGAAGCGGTTCGGCCACAACACCTCCGATCAAGGCAAAGGCCATCAGGATGAGGCCGAGACGGCCATAAAGCGCAACGCGATTCTTACGGGCCATGAAACCCTCGCAATCGTGGGCTGGAATCAGATCACCGGATCCTTGTTGCCGATTGTGGCGACAATACTGCTCAGGTGGACCGGGATACTGCGCACGGGGCGCGGAGTGGCAGCAACGCTATACCAGTCTTTAACCATGCGACAACAAACGCATCCGCATGCCGCTCCATCGGCAGACGCTCGGCGGAACGGAGGTCGGACGGAACTGTTAGACAATCTCGCGGGGCGGCTGGGGAGCGGGTCCTTTGAGTTCTTACCTACGATAATGGCATTGCGTGTATCAGAATTGTCCTCCAGTCATGTTGCCGACCACCTGAGTGCTCTTACCGAAAAGGTCGATGAGATTGCCCAGCGCGCCGGTGTGCCCGCTGTTGCGCGGTTGGATCTTGAGACCACTCTGGCGGCATTGCCGTGGCCAAGCCGACGGCGCCTCGGGCTGGTTCTTGAGAGCGCCCGTGTCGGCACGAGCGACAAAGCCGTGCGCGAGGCTGTCGCGGTGATGCTGGCGGTGGCGGCCGACGTCTGGGCCCGTACCCCTCCACCGGTCGAGAACGGCCGCGGCGGGTTGCAGGAATGAGGCACGCCGCTCACGAGAGTCTTGAATACGCGTCCCGTCCAGCATCCCAGACCACGATCCGCTCGTCGCCTTCTTCCATCACGACGCCCGCGGCCTTTCCCAGGCGGGCCGACGCTTCGGCCACGACGACAGCCGCTTCGATGGCCTTGGGCCGGTCATCGAAGCGGGCCAGGATTGCGTGAGCGAGGTGAACGGCCCAGCCCTGCCCGGACGGGCGAATGATATAGAGATCCTGCTCACGCATGAGGGCCCTCCTGATCGTGCCGTTTCCGGCGTGAGGAATAACGGCCGGCCGGCAAGGTTTATTCCCTCTGAGCCTCTCAACGCTTCGTTCTATTGGCGGAAACCCGGCCGCCGCTAGATTGTCTGAAGCGGATCCTGGTCCCCTGGTCGTCGAAGGCATGGGGTCTGGGGCGGCCCTGCGCCGGCTCAAGCGATGGGTGGTTGATGCGCTGCTACTTTCATCTGGTGAACGGTGACGAGGTCATCGCGGACGATACGGGTGTTGAGATCATCGACCTGGCAAGGGCGCACGAGCTCGCCCTGCAAACCATCGAGGACATCCGCGCCGAGACAATCCAGCTTGGCGATTCCTGGCAGGGCTGGCGGCTCGAGGTGGTCGATCCATCCGGCGCCGTCCTGCTGTCCATTCCGCTGGATCCGGTCCTGCATTGATCGGGCAGGGAGCCTTTACCACCATCCAGCAGTCCGACGTTCTAGCCGCGTGGTGCAGGCCTGTGTTGACCGGCCACCAAGGTGAACGAGACGATCGCCAGCAATGAGCAGATCGTCATGATGACGATCAGCGGCCAGACGGTTGAACTGAGGGCCGCGCCGACGATGGGGGCGGCGACCGCACCGAACCCGATCTGGAAGCTTCCCGACAGGCCTGACGCGGCTCCTGCGAGATCCGGCCTCACGCTCACGGCACCTGCAATGCCGCTCGGCAGGACCAGCCCGTTCGCCACGCCGATGAAAAGCATGGGACCGAACAGGGCAACCGGGACCAGGAATCCTGCGGCGATCAAAGCGGCCATGGCCGCGATGCTGGTCAGAGACAGGAGCGTCCCCGCCAGGATCATCCGGTTCGGCCCCATGGTGGCTGCGATGCGGCCCGTGGCGAAGTTGCCGAGCATGTAGCCGCACGGCACCATGGCGAAATAGAGCCCGTACTCCGCCGGGCTGCGGCCGAACAGTTCGATCATCACATAGGGGGCGCCCGCCAGAAAGGAGAAGAACATGGCCGACACGAAGCCGGTCACGAGGGTGTAGCCCCAGAACTGGCGCGAGCGAAAGAGGCTGCCGTAACCCTGCAGGAGTTCACGCGCAGCCTCCCCCGAGGCGCGATTGTGATTGGTCTCGCTCAGCCGCCAATACGCGAACACCAGGGCGAGCCCGCCGAAGCCGATCAGAAACGCGAACGAAGCGCGCCATCCGAAAAACGTCTCGAGCAGGCCGCCGATGGTCGGTGCGATCATGGGAGCGACCGCCATGCCCATGGTGACATAGGCGATCATGCTGGCCACCTGATTGCGCCCGTAGAGATCGCGCACGATGGCACGGCTGAGCGTGACCCCGGCACAGCCTCCGAGGGCCTGCACGATGCGGCCGAAAATCAGGACGCCTATGCTCTGAGCCGTCAGGCACAGGGCGGAGCCCGTCAGGAACGTGAGAAGCCCGATCAGCAGTACGGGCCGGCGTCCGAACCGATCGGACAGCGGACCGATGATCAGCTGCCCCAGCGCCATCGCGCCGAGATAGAGCGACAGGGTCAGCTGGATGGTGGTGAAATCGACACCGAGCGCCCGCGCCATTCCGGGCATCGAGGGCAGGTACATGTTGATGCCCAGCGGGCTCACGGCCGAAACGGCGATGAGCAGCGCAATAAGGCCAGGCTTCACGGCAGGCCGAGCCTCTGCGGCATTGTGATGGTTCATACGGTCAAGATCGCTTCCGGCTTTGCCCGAGGTCAGCTTGGCAGGTGGGCATCCTTTTGCACAAGCCAGGACGTCTATAGAACCGTGACAGTGCTCGGTCTCTTCGACCGGTGCAAGACTGACCTGCGCGCATTGCAATCGTGGTGCGCCGCAGTTCCGCGTCAGATCCGGTGGTCGGGCGAGACGGGAGGGATCACGGGGCTCTGATCGACGCTCGTGTCCCTGGACGGAGATTGAACCGGGAGGTTTGTCGGGCCGGCCGCGAGGCGCTGCTCCAGAGCAGACACCTGCCTGGCCAGATTGTCGATGGCTGCCTTGAGAGCCAGAACATCGGCGGCATCCGGAATGCTCGACACCGGAGCTGCCGCCCGGCTTGCAGCCGGCTGGGTCACGGCCGGTTCGATACGGTTGTGGCCGGGCTCATCGGATAGGGACGGCTCCACCCGTCTCTCCCGGGGCGAGAAGAGACGGCGCAGGGCCCGCCAGATCAGCCAGAGCACACACGCGGCCAGAAAGAGCGTGAGCAAGGCAGCCGGCAGATTGTCGAACATGGTTGTGGTCATTCCCGTGCGTGTCGATGAAGCTCTGGGGCAATGCCACAGCAACGCTTATCGTTCCCAACAAGAGGCCGATGCTTCCCTCGCCGTTGCTCCTGAGTGCCATTGCGATCGAGGGTTGATGCCTAATGAGGCATCGCGGCTTTCTCTTCGATATGAGCGCTGGAATAGATCCTGTGAGCAAGAGCCGCCAGACCGAGCAGCGTCACGGCCGCGAGGGCGCAGCAGGCCGCAAAACCCAGCGAGAAGCCGCTGCGTGCCACGTCCAGCCACGCCGGTGCGGTGTCGCCCATCGCCTTGGCGGTCTCGACCGCGCCGGCAAGCGTGGAGGAGACGGCAAGCTGCTGCGCGGCGTTCAGCCCGCTCAGGTCCACGCCATCCATCGTCATGCGGTAGACCAGTGTGCCAAGGCTTCCGAGAATGGCGACGCCAAGCGCGCCGCCGAACTCCGCGCTTGTCTCAGAAATCGCGGAGGCGGAGCCTGCCTGCTCGGGTGGCGCGGTGCCGACGATCAGGCCCGTCGTGGTGAGGACCACCGGCACGAAGCCGAGGCCCACCAGCATGCTGGCCGTCAGCACGCCGACGAGGCTCTCGGCATAGGCGGCAAAGGCCATCGCGGAGACGCCGATTGTATAGACGAGCAGCCCAAAAAGAACGGTCCTGACCGGCCCGAGCCGGCTCGTGAAGCGGTACGCCTGGAACGACATGACCGTGAAGACGAGCGCTGACGGCACGGACCACACGGCCGCCTCGAGCGGCGACAGGCCGAGAACCAGCTGCAGGAACAGGTTCTGAAACAGGAACACGCCGAACACGAAGAACATGCCGGCAAGATTGACGATCAGGGATGCCGTGAAGGCCGGGATGCGGAACAGGCGCAGGTCGATCAGCGGATGCGCGAGGCCCTTCTGGCGGCGCACGAACAGCACGCCGACCAGCAGACCGGCCGCAATAGCCACCAGTTGGCGCGGCGCGAAGCCATCGGCCGCCATGTGCTTGAAGCCGTAGATGATCGGCAGCACCGTTCCGAGCGACAGCGCCACGCTGAGGAGATCGAGCTTTTCGCCGCCCTCGTTCCTGTATTCCGGCAGCAGGAAGGGTGCGACGACCAACAGCGCGAGCATGACCGGGATGTTGATCAGGAACACCGATCCCCAATGAAAGTATTGCAGCAGCGCCCCGCCGATCAGCGGTCCCACCAGCCCGCCCAGCGCGAAGGCGCCACCCCAGATCCCGATGGCGCGGTGCCGCTCGTTTTCGTTCGAGAAGAGATTGACCACGAGGGACAAGGTCGACGGAGCGAATGTCGCGCCGGCGATGCCGAGCAGGGCGCGCGCCATGATGAGCTGCTGCGCGGTGCTTGAGAATGCGGCGAGCGCCGATGCCACGCCGAACGCCGAGGCGCCGATGAGCAGCACGCGCCTGCGGCCGATCCTGTCGCCCAGCGTGCCCATGGTCACGAGGAAGCCCGCGACCATGAAGCCGTAGATGTCGTTGATCCAGAGCAGTTCCGATGCCGATGGATCAAGATCCGCCACGATGGCCGGCATGGCCAGAAAGAGAACGGACAGATCCATCGAGTAGATCAGGCAGGCGACCGACAGAACGCAGAGCCCGATCCACTCGCGACGTCCAGCAAGCGGCTGGTCTTGAACAATGGCCTCTACTTGCATGGATCGACTTTCATCTTGGCAGGGGCAGGTTCTTACACGCCCCTGCGCGGATTCGGCAACCCGAACAGCCCTGATCTCCGGATGTGCTAGTCCAGTACCACCACGGCTTCGACCTCGAACAGCATGGGCTCGATGGCGAGCTTGGGGACGGGAACCAGGGTCTGCGCCGGCAGTGCCGCGCCGAACATCGCCTTTACGTTCCGGGTCAGCACCTCGAGCTTCGACATGTCGTGATCGACCACGTAGACCGTGAGCTTGGCGACCTGATCGGGCTTTGCGCCAAGCGCCTCGATGGCGGCGCGCAGATTGGCATAGGCCTGCTCGACCTGGACGGCAAAGTCGGGTGACAGGCCGCCCGTGCTGTCCTGGCCGCCCTGGCCTGAAATGTACGCCACTCTGGCGCCGGCGGGCACGATCACCGCCGTGCTGTAGCCGTTGGGCGACGGGTCGTAGAGGTTCTTCGGGTTGACGATGGTTGGCTTGCGGCTGGTCTCAGTCGCTGTGGCTGCCTGGGAAACACCCATGCTCATGATGATGAACCCTCCTATAAACAGATGTTTGATGGCGCGTGACATGATGGTCTTTCGGCTCCGCCGACCGGGAGCATTGAGCCCTCGTAGCCGGCGGGATTGAACTTCGAGCCGCCGCTGCTAGACTCTATCGTACGGCGTACGAGTGAATGACATCGTACGGCGTACGAGTCAATGGTGCGGGATCGACAAGCCTCAGGGTGTCGGTCTAGACCGGCGACCTGAACGGCATGGAAAGACGATGGCAGTCAAACGCAGCAGCCCCGGGAGCAGGAAGCCTCGAAGGACGGGCGTATCCCCAAAATCCGGGCAGGAGCCGGCAGGCGAGGCGTCGCTGTCTCTGGAGCGGATCGTGGCGAATGCAGTGGACCTGCTCGACACGCAAGGCATCGACGGATTGACCATGCGCCGGCTGGCCGACCGGCTCGGCGCGGGCGCCATGAGCCTGTACTGGCACGTGGACAGCAAGGAGGCGGTCTTCGATCTCGCGCTCGACTCGGTGCTCGCCTATCGCGAGCCGGCGCAAACCGGCAAGGCACAACACTGGCGCGCAGACGTCATTCACATGCTCGAGGACTGGCGCGCCTGCATGCTGCGCCACCCCTGGTCGGCCTCGCTGCTGCCGCGCCGGGCGCTCGGCCCGAACATCCTCGGCCGCCTGGAACGGCTGGCCAGGACCCTGTCCAGAGCCGGCGTCGCGGATGCGGATCTGAACGCAGGAATCTGGTCGCTCTGGAACTACGTGATGGGCGCCACCGTCACCCGGGGGAGCTTCGACCGCTCCGACGATGACAGGGCCGCCGCGCAGCAGCGCTTGAGGGATCTCAGCCAACACTACCCGACCATCGAGCGCTCGCGTCTCCTGCTGGATGACGATTGGGACGGCGCCTTCCGAAGAGGCCTCGACTTCCTGCTCGACGGCATCGCGCCGAGGCGCAGCAAGGCTCAGCCAAGATAACGCGTTTATGCCTGCACCCAGTGACCTGACGTCAGGCGCACAAGGCATGCGGGTTTTACCATGACGAACATCCAGCTTCCCGATATCGGCGTCACCATGGCCCTGGTGGCCAATCTGCAGGCGAGCCTGCCGGATTTCGGCCGCATCGTCGATCGGTTCGGGCACCCGGCTCCCGCCCTGCGCAAGCTCGGTCTCATGCATTGGGAGAACGGACGGTTCGACACGGCCGCGCGCACCTTCGAGGCAGCACTGTCCCTGACCCCTGAGGATCCCGATCTCTGGCGCGATCTGGCGAGCGTCTACAGCGCCTCGGACCGCGACGAGCAGGCCCTGACGGCGATCCGGACCTCTCTCGATCTTGATCGGAACAGCGCCCCCTCCTGGCAGGCATTGGCCAGCATTGCGGACCGGCTCGACGCTGCCGAGACGGCGGAGGAAGCCTATCGCTGCACCATCGCGCTGGATCCGCAGGCGTCCGCGGCTCATCTCGGGCTCGGCCTGCTGCTGTTCAGGAAGAAGCACTATGAGGAAGCGCTCGCTGCCGTGCGCATCTCCGTCGAGCTCGATCCCGTCAATGGCCTGGCGCATTTCGCCCTCGGCCATCTGGCCTTCATCGTGTGCGATTTCGCTGCCTGCGCGCGCGCCTTCGACACGGCTGCCCGCCTCACCTTGGAACTCGATCAGCCTTCCCGGCAGAAGCGGGCCCGCGCCATCACGTTCCAGGCCATGATCGAAGGGCGCGTTCAGGAGGCTCTTCAAAACTACGGTGCAATCGCCGGCGAGGACCGCGAGGATCTCGACATCATCGCGCGCGATGCCTTTTCCGTGCTCAGCGCCTCCGGCCATCTCGAAGCCGCCGCCGAAATCGGCAGGATGCGGTTGGCCGAGAAGCCCGACGATCCGGTCCGGCGCTACCTGCTCGATGCCGTCCTCGGGCGGAGCGTGACGGGCGCTCCGACGGACTACATCGAAACCTATTTCGATCTTTTCGCGCCCCAGTTCGACAGCAAGCTCACGGAGACGCTCCAGTACAACGCTCCGCGCCAGATGGTAAAACTCGTGGCCGGACATCGGACCGGCTTCAGCCACATGCTCGATCTCGGCTGCGGCACCGGGCTTGCCGCCGCAGAGTTGCAGCCGCTCGGCGAAAACCTGATCGGCGTCGATCTGTCCTCAGGGATGCTGGCCGAGGCGGCAAAGCGCGGTCCATACACTGAACTCGTCAAAGCGGAGGCCCGCGCCTATCTGGAGGCCGCGCAGAGCCGCTTCGATCTCATCTTCGCGGCGGATTCGCTGATCTATTTCGGCGATCTTAAGCCCCTGATGCGCGCTGCCGCCGACGCACTGGTGCCAGGGGGGATCTTTGCGCTCAGCATCGAGCTTGCCGCAGGAGACGGCTTCACCCTGCAGCCCTCCGGCCGCTTCGCCCACTCCCTCGACCACCTCAAAGTCGCGGCGGCCTATTTCGCAATCCTGGAGACCCAGGAGAGCACCATCCGGCTCGAGGCAGGCAAGCCGGTGCCAGGTCTTTACATCGTCATGCAGAGGCAGTGACGCGGCAACGACTAGAGCATTGAACGCAAAAGTGGGCACCGGTTTTGCGTGGAAAGATGCGTCAAACCAAAAAACTTAAAGCATCGAATGTGAGTTCGAATTCACGGCCGATGCTTGAGATACCTCAGGGGCGCGGCATTCAGCGACCCTGACGCTTGTGCCGATGAACGCCAATCAGGCTGGTGCTGCAGGATGGCAGCCGGCTGAGCCCTCCGAAGGTCGCTGAACAATCATTGTCGGTTTCGGCGTGGGATCATTCCGGTCCCGTCAGCGTTTTCCTCCGCCTCCGTTGCCGCCACCATTCCCTCCGCCATTGCCGCCCCCGCCATGGCTGCCGCCGTTCCCGCCGCCGTTGCCATTACCACCGCCGCCTGCACCGGAGCCGCCGGAGCCACCACCATGTCCGCCGCCGTGATCGCCACCTCGGCCGCCGCCCTGATTGCCGCCGCCGTTGCCTTTACCGCTGTTGCCCCCATCGCCTGAGCGATTGCCGGAGGACCCGCCCTGGTTGTCACGTCCGCGGGCGCCACCCGGCGCAGAATCCTGCCGGGAAGGACCGAAACCTGGATTGGGATCGCGCGGTCCGGTCCCGCGTCCCCGCGCATCCGCCGGCGTGCTACGCGAATTGCCGCTCTCCACCCCTTGGGTCGATCGGCCCGATGGCGTCGGTTTTCCTTCGAGGGACACACGCTCGACGCCGAGACGGCCTCTCTGATCGCTCACGACCGTCACCACCGCCGGGGCATAGGAGCCGACCGGCAGGGTCGCGGAGGGGCGGCCCGTTACCTCAAGTCCGGAACCGAGGCGCAGCCCGGTTCGTGTCCGCTCCACATAGGCCTCGATGGAGAACCGCCGGACATTCGCCCCCAGGAGATCCCGCTCCTTGGCCGTTCCGGTCACCTGGAGCGTGCCGTTGGCATAGGCTCCCTCAAACACGGCCCGGGTGCCGACGAGGGCTGGATCAACGCCAGTGAGCTTCAACGTCCCGATGCCGAGGTCACCGTTGCGCGATCTGCTCACCTGGCCGGCGACCCGCTCAGGCCCGCCCTCCCGGCGCTCGATCAGGCTTGCGACGATCGTGCCGTCCGGCCGCCGCAGGCCGAACACCGCCACGCGGTCGCCGCGCTGCCACGAGCCTGCGGCGGTGAGCGCCTCCGTGGAGATGGTCTGCCCGAGCACCTTCAGGCTCGTCCTGTCGGCTGTCTCGACCGGGCCGACAACCTCGCTGGCAACATCGATCTGCCGTGTGGCCAGCCTGCCGTTGCGGGTCTCGGCGACCACCCGCACCACATGGCCGATCTTCAGGTCGGACACCGCACGGGGCTGCCCGTCGATCCGCACCGGCACGTCCGGCGCGTAGTTCACGTGAAGGCCATTGACGATGATGCTGCCGAAGCCGCGGATGCGGCCCATCATGCCGGTGCCGCCGATGCCCCGGTCGCCGTCCTGATCGTCGGCCACGACTCCGGTGCCGCCGATGCCGCGATCCTGCCCGTTCTGACCCCACGCAAGCGTCAGCGACGCGACAAGCAGCATGAGGACCGCAAGCCAGCCAGCGGAGGTTCGCGCAAGAGAAGCGGCGTGGTTCCTCACGGCTTGGCTCCCTTGTCGCTGGTGTCGGTGGGTGCCGCGGCAGCGGGTGGCGGCGGCACCTCTTCGGAATAGACGTAAACGCCGAAATTCCACCGCCACTGCCCCGGAGGAGCCTTGTCGCTGGCGGCGTGGGCTTCCCGGTTGAGCGTATGGAGAGCCTCCATGGCAACGTCGCGGGAGCGCTGCTGCAATTGCTCGGCCATCTCCTTGGTCAGCCCGTCATAGTGGACGGCCCGTTCCAGGAAGGGCGGTGACCCGGCTTCCACATTCGCCACCGCGGCGGCGATGTGGTCGTGCAGGTTGCGTCCGAGATAGTAGAGCTGCTGATCGTCTCCGCCGCGCGGCACGTAGGCCGCCTCGGCCAGGACAGCGCGATCCTCAGCGTCCAGCACCACCAGCCTGCGGTCGAGCCATTCGTCCAGCACGGCGCGGGGCCGCACGTCGCGCGTGACCGAGGCGACGAGGCGCTCGAAAGATGCTTGCGACGGCTCGGCTGTGCGGGGGAGGGGCAGGGGGCGCCCATCGGGGCCGGTGAAGTCCGGGTCCGCGAGCCAGCGGGCCAGGATGCGGCTCGTCTGCGAGACCGTCGCCGGGACCGCGTTGACCGGGGCTCCCGCGCCCCGCAGCCGGCGGACCTCCTTGCGGTGGATGCCGGTCAGCAGGCTGACGCGGCTGTCCGTCTGCTCCTTGCCCTGAAGGGCGAAATCGTACTCGGCCACATTCACGTAAAGCTCGCGCAGCAGCTCCGCCAGCATGGGGAACGTAATCCCGCTCCGGATCAGGAGCCGCACGAGGGGGCGCAGCAGGCGCGCCAGGGGCGCGTGCAGCTTGGCTGGGTCGAGGGAGCGGGGGGCGTCGCCGGACATAAGGTCTAAGTAAGCCGATCAGACGTGGGAAGCAATCCCACAACCAGGTTGACGTGGGAAAATTTCTCACATAATTCTTGAGACAAGGGGGCTGATAGGCTCACACGTTTTGGAAGGAAACCTCATGACACGACGTCTTGCTCTGACTGTTTCGGCGCTCGCCTTAGGGTTCGCCATCAGCCTGCAGCCGCTGTCGCTCGATCTCACCTCGCTCAAGCTCGACAAATCTCAGGCTCAAGCCAAAGGCGGCGACGGCGGCGGTAACGGGGGTGGAAACGGCGGCGGCAATGGCGGCGGCAACGGCGGAAATGGCGGTGGCAACGGAGGGGGGAACGGCGGCGGCGGCCATGGTGGCGGCAACTCCGGTGGCGGTGGTGGAAACGGCGGCGGCTCCGGTGGTCGCGGCGGCGAGTCGCGGGGTGGTGGGGCCGAGAATTCCCGCAGTGGCGGCGAGCGCAGCGGCCGCAGCTCCGGGGCTGGCGATGCAGCCTCGAAGGGGCAGGCCAGGGCCGAGCAGGCGCACAGCACCCGCGATGCCAGGCGCGAGGCCAGAGAGACCGATAAGACCATCTCGTCCGACGCGAAGAAGGCAGCCTCCAGCGCCAAGACCATCGGCCTCGACACCGCCAAGCTCGGCCGCATGAATGCGGTGAATGCCTCGGCGACGGCCCGGCGGAATGCTGCGCCGAATTCGACGGTCGGGCTGATCGCCGCCTACGAGAAGGCTCTCACGCTCGGCACGGATGTCGAGGACGAGATCACCGATGCGGAGATCACCGCGGCCGCCACGGCCTTGGCTCAGCTGTCGAAGCCCGGCGTGCCGGAAGAGCCCGTCAAGGTGCTCAACGAGCGGCTCGGGCTCGACATCGATCCGGAATCCGCGGTGTTCGATGAGATCGTCGCCGAGGCTCGCGAGATCCAGGCCTCACAGCCGTAACGATCCTGGCGTCCTGCCGCCGACCGGCGGCAGGACGCATCTTCCATCACGATCCACCCAGCGCCGGCGGGCTCACATGCAAGGATCCATTCATCACGTCCGGACCATCGGGGAAGCGCCCATGCAAACTGTCCGCAGCCCGCGTGTTCTCGTCGTCGAAGATGAGACCCTCGTGTCGATGCTGATCGAGGACATGGTGTGCGATGGCGGCGGACACGTCGTCGGCCCTGCCGCCACCTTCGAACAGGCGATCACGCTGGCGCTCGAAGAGGACCTCGATCTCGCCATCCTCGACGTCAATATGGCGGGCCTCGTGGTCTATCCCGTGGCCGACATCCTGCGCCACCGGGGCATTCCGTTCATCTTCGTGACGGGCTACGATCCCGGCATCATCCCCGCACGCTACCGGCATGAGCGCGTGCTCCTGAAGCCATTTGCGCACGAGACGTTCAGCGAGGCGTTCGACACCATTGTGGCCGAACGGGCTGATGTGATGGCGCTCTCCTGAACCCGCGGATCGTTCCTCCCCGATAACGCGTCATCGCTTTGGCCACGTCCCAGGCCTGATCCACATCGCATCCATCGCGGCTGTCGACTGTCCGAAATTGTCAGCCCACTGTCCCGTCCGGTCAAGCAAGTTCGTCAGCTTCGCCTATGATGGATGACCAGCGACGGCACCCGACAGCCTGGGAGGGACGGCATGCTCCGGATCGCAAGCCTGATAATGTTGCTGCTGGCCACCCCAGTCGCATGGGCGGAGGAGCTCCCGCGGTTTGACATCGCGGCGATGTGCAAGGCCGCCCCGCGCCTTGAGGCGAGCGACAAGGACACCGATCAGAACTGCGTCCGCGACGAGACCGAGGCGCGCCGCCAACTGGAGCAACAATGGGCGAGCTTCGATCCCCGTCAGCGTGAGATGTGCGCCCGGGAGACCACTGTCGGCGGCGCCCCGAGCTATGTCGACGTCCTCACCTGCATCCAGATGGCGAGCGGCAATGCCCCGCCGGCCTCGACCCGGCGCGCACGCGGCAATCCATGAGCCAGCAGGCACCCTGCTTCTGTTGAAGTGAGTGAACTGTCGTCACGACGCCGATCAACCTCAGCCCATCGATACCTTGGCACCGGCGCATGGGCGCATTTCAGGGAGTGGCCATCTCATGTCCCAGCTTCTCAATCACACCACCAAGTGGCTTGGCACCGCGGTTCTGGTGGGCGCCGTCGGGATCGGAGGTGCCGTAACGAGCGCCTTTGCGGTCACCGAGCAGGAGGCTCAGGACATTGCGGTCGAGGCTTACGTGTATTTCTATCCGCTGGTCACCATGGACGTGACACGAAAGCAGCTCACCAACCTCGAGCCCGGCAAGGTCCCGGGCCGCGGTCCGATGAACATGTTCAACAACCTGCCTGCCTATCCGTCTCCCGATGACAAGGCCGTCGTTCGACCGAACTTCGATACGCTCTATTCGGTCGCCTATCTGGACCTCGCCAAGGAGCCCGTGGTCATCTCGGTCCCTGACACAGGCGGGCGCTACTATCTCCTGCCGATGCTCGACATGTGGACGGACGTGTTCGCGTCGCCGGGCTGGCGCACGACGGGAACCCAGGCGGGCGAGTTCCTGGTTGCGCCAGCCGGCTGGCGTCCCGACCTGCGAGACAGGTTCGAGGAGTTCCGGCTGCCCGCCGGGACGCAGCGCATCGACGCCCCGACACCCTATGTCTGGATCATCGGCCGCACCAAGACGGACGGCCCGCCCGACTACGATGCAGTCCACAGGGTTCAGGCAGGGTTCAAGATCACGCCCCTGTCCGACTGGGGAAAGCCTCCACGGGCGCCTGACGTGAAGATCGACCCGAGTGTCGACATGAAGACGCCGCCAAAGGAGCAGGTCGACACGATGCCGGGCGTCAGGTACTTCGCCTACGCGGCGGAACTCCTGAAGGTCAATGGCCCCCATGTCACCGATGAGCCGATCCTGGCGCGCATGAAGCGGATCGGCATCGAGGCGGGCAAGAGCATCGACGTCGAGAAGATCGACCCGGTCGTCAGGAAGGCGCTCGATGCCGCGCCGGAGAGCGCCCAGAAGCTCATGGAGTGGAAGATCAGGACCATCGCCCGCGTTGCGAACGGCTGGTCCATGAACACCGATACGATGGGCGTCTACGGCAACTACTATCTCAAGCGGGCCATCGTGGCCCAGCTGGGGCTTGGCGCCAATCTACCGGAGGACGCGATCTATCCGCTCAATCTGGGCGACGCGGACGGCAGGCCGCTCGACGGCGCGAACAGGTACACGATCCACTTCGAGAAGGGCAAGGCGCCCCCGACCGCCGCGTTCTGGTCGATCACGCTCTACGACCCGGATGGCTTTCAGGTTGCGAACACTCTCAACCGCTTCGCGGTGAGCAGCTGGATGCCCTTCAAGTACAATGCGGACGGCTCGCTCGACCTCTATTTCCAGAATGAAAGTCCCGGCAAGGACAAGGAGGCCAACTGGCTTCCTGCGCCAAAGGGACCCTTCAACCTGACGATGAGACTTTACGCCCCGATGCCGGATGCCCTGACGGGACGGTGGAACCCGCCTCCGGTCACGAAGCTCGAAAGGATGCCGAGCATCGTCGTCCAGTGAACGGTCTTCCAGAGAATTGCACGTGAAAAGTGGATCTGCCGCTTTTCACGTCCGATGCTCCCTCTTTTGAAGAGCGCATCCTCGAGTCCAGACCCGCAGGGCCACGTCAGTAACGTCCGCTCCCAGCGTTCCTCGCAATCCCGCTCCTCGGGCTCGATGCGCTGAAGATGGCCCAAGAGTTCGTCACGCATTCGTGGCGGCGAGGAAGGGTGGGCGTGCCTGTCCATTTTCGCCGCGTGGTAGAGCATCGTGCGGAAAAGTGGACTCGGTTTTCGCTTGCGCGGCCCGCTGGGTCCGCCCGAACGATGCTCTCATTCAAGAAGAAAGCATCGGATGGATCCCAAAAGTGCAAGTCCACTTTCGGGTCCGATGCTTTAGCGGAACGAGCGCGTGTTCTTGAAGCCATTCGCACACGAGACGTTCAGCGAGGCGCTCGACAGCATCGCGGCCAACGCACTGATGAGATGGCGCTCTCCTGAACCCGTGCGTCGCTCGTCATCACGTGGCGCTCAGCTCGTCACGGGGGAAACCATCAGAACACTTTTCTTCTCGGGCTGAGAGGCGTGATCGAGCAGGCGGGCGACCTGCTCCTTGGACAGGGCTTTGGAATACCGGTAGCCCTGCAGTTCGTCGCAGCCCGCACTGCGAAGGAAGCGCTCTTGCTCGTGGGTCTCCACACCCTCGGCCGTGACCGTCAGGTTCATGGCCTGGCCCAGGGCGATGATCGCGCCGACGATCGCCGTCGCGCTGTCTTCCTTACCCAAGCTGCTCACGAATGAACGATCGATCTTGATCTTGTCGACCTGGTAGCGGTGCAGGTAGCCAAGGCTTGAGTAGCCGGTGCCGAAATCGTCGAGCGCAATCCTAAAGCCCGCCGACCGCAAAGCGCTCAGCGTCTGGGCGGTTTGACCGCCGTCCTCGAGCAGCACGCCCTCGGTGATCTCAAGCTCGATCCTGCCAGGATCGGTCCCGCTCTCACGGGCGATCTTGATCATGCGCTCCGCAAAGCCTTCGACGCGGAATTGAACCGGAGAGAGATTGACCGAGATGAAGAGGTTCGGCCATTGGCGCGATGTGGCGCAGGCATCCCGAAAAACCCATTCTCCGACCTGTGAAATGAGACCCGTTTGCTCTGCGACGGGAATGAACTGGTCAGGCAGGATCATTCCCCGGGTCGGATGGCGCCACCGCACCAGCGCCTCAAGCCCCACGACAGGCTTGCCGGCTCCGGCAACCTGAGGCTGGTAGGCAACCTCCAATCCTTCACCTGCCGCCAGCGCGTCCCGAAGTTCCTCCTCGATGGAGCCTCGCACCTTCACGGTCTCATCCATCTCGGCTGTGAAGGTGCGATAGCAGCCGCGGCCTTCTGCCTTGGCGCGGTAGAGCGCGATGTCGGCCTTCCGCATGATCTCGACACGGTCGGACCCAGCATCGGGCGCAGAAGCGATCCCGATGCTGATGCCCACGAAGGCTTGGTGGCCGAGAACGTCGAAGGGCTGGCGAACGGCCGCCAGAATGCGGTTGCACAGAGCGTCGATGTCCTTGTCACCCGCAATCCCCGTCTGGATGATGGCGAACTCATCGCCCCCCAGCCGGGCCAGCGTATCGCTGCTCCTCAACAGCTTCTGCAACCGTCCTGCGAACTCTCGGATGAGACTGTCGCCGGCGTGGTGACCCAACGTATCATTCACATGCTTGAAGCGGTCCAGGTCGAGCATCAGCACCGAGACCTTCTCACCGCGCTGGGTTCGGGCCAGGGTCTGATCAAGGCGGTCATCGAACAGAGCCCGGTTCGGCAGGCCCGTGAGCACATCGTGAAAGGCAAGATGCTGCGCTTGCGCCTCACTGGCCCTAAGCTCCACAACCATCCGCTGGAGAGCCGACATCGCGCGACCCAGCCAACCAAGCAGCAGCCCCATGAGAGCAAGGATGAGAAGGCTCAACAGCGCGCCGGCCGGCCCGATCATGCCGAGGATCTTCGTGCCCGGCGTTTCAGGCTTCCAGACGAGGTAGCCGATGAGGCTTCCCATATCCGATCTGAGAGGAACCGAGACTTCCTCCGAGTCCGTGTGGCCGGTGGGCGAGAAGCGCAGCCCCTCGATGAGGTTTCTCTCGGAGAGTTGCCGGAGGAAGGCTCCATCCAGAAAACGAACGCTGACGAGAATGAACTCGCTGCCGGGCTGCTGCGTCACCGCGTCTGAATGGGGAACAATCCGCATGGCGCTGACAGCGGCGGGCCGGCCGATCAGCTTCAGAAGGTGAGCATCGTACACGGCTCGCCCTGACGTCAGATGTTTGCCATCCGGTGCAGACTCGGTGGATTTCTTCAGAAACTGTCCCTGCTGTTCCCGTAATTCGGCAAGGTGACTTCCGAGATCCACCTCGACCTGGTTGAAGGTGCGCGTGTCAACCGGAGCACCGTCTGCGGCGGCAAAGACCGGCTCGTTCCGGGTGTTCAGAATGTAGACCTGATCATGACCATAGGTGCGGGTCAGCCAGGAACCGAGATTCTCGTCCAGCCATTGCGTGTCCAAAGGGCTTTTGTTGAGCTGGAGCACCGGATCGTCCCAAACGGCGACGACTTCCTGTTGCAGCGAAAGCTCGCGTACGATGCCCCGGACACTCCGCTCCGTCATCTGGAGCTGCCGCTCGATGGCGGCCGCGTCACTTTGGCGGACAGCCCAGAAAACGGCGAATGCCGCCAGGCTGAGCCCTGTCAGGGTGATCAAGGCAATCAACGGCAGAGCCTTACCTGAGACCTGCGGGCCCGCCAGGCGAATGGAGACAGATTCTTTACGCAATTGTGCCACCTATCGCGTAAGGGCGGTCAGTATCGTATCAGGCCCCCGTTACGCCGAATTGTTGTTCTTATGGCTTTGAATATTTGAGTATTCTGCTGATCGTGATGAGGAAGAAGGGTCTGTTCTGCCAGACCTGACAATGCCGGACTCTCACCGGCGCGGTGGGGCGGCGTCATGCCTTTGAGGAGGAGCGCACGGCTCGCTTTCCCAATCCAGCGCGATTGATCACTTTGAGCTTCGCTGATCCTGGCGACAAGTCAATATGACCGTGCCGATCGGTGCAGGAATTATGCCGATACGGTTAACCATCGGTCATCTTCGTCGCTGGACTGTCCCAGCCCGAACGGAGCAGCTGCGTGAGACGGGAGAGGGGCCGGAGACTGCGCCGGGAGGCCCGGGGTTGCCAATCGAGCCGTGCGACGGCAATCTGAAGCCTAACAAAGACGTTCAGCGGGTGGTTGCCGGAGCATGGTCTCGTCGGGCACCAGGACAAGGGAAGCGGCCCAATCATGATCATGGACGGTAGGAACGCCGGTGCCGGCGAGAGAGACGAGGCGGCTTCGCTCAAGGCTGGAACGGGGCTTCTCACCCGCCGGTCGTTCCTGGCCGGTTCGGCCGCCGGTCTCGGCGCGCTGGGACTGGCCGGCTGCATGTCATCCGACGGCATGAGCCATGCCGAGGCCGCGAAGCTCTACGGGCCGGTGCCCGACGAAAAATTCCCGATCCCGGCGATCGACGTCAGCAAGGTCGATCCCAAATACTTCCGCCGGACCGTCCGCTACGACACCAAGGAGGCGCCCGGGACGATCATCGTCGATCCCGGCAACTACTACGTCTACCGCGTCGAGGAAGACGGAAACGCCACCCGCTACGGAGCCAATGTCGGCCGCGACGGGTTCCGCTGGAGCGGGGACGCCTATGTGGGACGCAAGAGCGAATGGGCGACCTGGACCCCGCCCGCGGCGATGATCAAGCGCCAGCCCGAGGCGGCCAAATGGGCCCGCGGCATGCCGGGCGGCCTCGACAACCCGCTCGGCGCCCGCACGCTTCATCTCTACCAGAACGGCGCCTACACGCTCTACACGATCTATGCCAGCCTCGACGCGGAATCGATCGGCAACGGCATCACCAGCGGCTGCGTCGGCCTTCTCACGCAGGACATGATGCACCTGTACGACCGAACCCCGGTCAAGACGAAGGTGATCGTCCTGCCGGCTTAAGGCATCGGACCCAAAAGTGGACTTGCACTTTTGGGATCTATCCGATGCTTCGCTTCAGGTACGCCCTGCGTTCGTTTGCGACATGATGGTCCTCAGGCAGCGAGCAGGCCGTGCCAGCGCGTGTCTCGCGACGACGGGCGGCGGTGCAGACGACGGTCGAGCAACTCGCGGGCCTTCGCGGTCTCGCCGCTGCGCATGAGTGCCAGCAGCAGCATGTCCTCGATCATCTCACGCTGAGCGCCGCTGCCGCCGATGCGCACGACCTCGGCGGCGACCGGCGCGAGAGTGCGCACGCAGGCTGCGTAGTCCTCGTCCGCGAAGGCAAGCGCCGCGCGGCAGATCGCCGGCACCACCGGCCCCGCCGGCAAGGCTCCGGTATCGATCAACTCCATCTGAGCCTTCACACGTGCTTCGACTGCGGCCTTGTCGCCTGTCGCCGCCGCAATGAGAGCCATGTGCACGTCGGCAAAGGCGAAGCCGGCCTTCTGGAAGTAGCCTTCCGAGTAGGCCGCCGCGTCCTGCCACAAACCTGCCGGCACATTGTGGCCGTAAGCCTTCAGCCGCCACAGGAAGGAAGCGGTATCGCTGACCACGTTGACCGGCATCCCGGCCGTCACCGACGGCTGGATGTGTTCGGCGTAGATCGAAAGCGCCTGCTCCGGATCGCCGCGCTCCAGGGCGCCCAGCGCCGAGTGCCAGGCGATGTGGCCGTGAAGGATTCCGCTGCGGTCGTAGCGCGGGAGCCAGCTCTCGATCAGCCGCTCTGCCTCATCGTGCGCACCGCCCTCGTACAGGGCGTGCGAGAGCGCATGCGCCGCGTTGGCGTTCTCGGTCCGCAGATCGTAGCCACGCTGGGTGAGTGCACGGCCGTGCGCCACGTTGCCGTTCTCGGCATGCGCCCAGCCGCGGTAGGTCAGGAACCACCAGTCATTGTCATCGAAGTGCCGGGCATGGCGCTCGCAGAGATCCACGCGCGCCTGGTCATGGTCCGCCATGCCGGAGAAGGCGAAGAGCCCGAAGGCGCCGAGCGGCAGCGACAGGATGAGAACATCCCGCGGCCAGACCTCGGCATGCGCGAGCGCCCGCTCCAGCGCCTTGGCGGAGTTGCCGTTGATGGCCAACGACAGGATCTCCACATGGCTGCGCTCGCGCTCCGTGCCGCGCCGGGCGACGATCTCCTCCGCCGTGGCAATCCGTGCCTTGGCCTTGGCCACCTCCGTGCGGATCACGTGCAGGCGGGCCCGCGCGGCATGGGCGAGGGCGAAGTCCGGGTCGGCCGCGATGGCCTCGTCCAGGACCTCGGCAACGCCGGGCCAGGCCGAGAGGAGCAGGTCGACGCCCTCCCGGTAGCGTTCGACCGCGCGGTCGGAGGCTGTCGAGAGGGGCAGGCCACGGCTGTCGAGGCGGGTCATGACAGGGTCCTCGGTCTAAGGATCGGACGCGCATCGGCGCATGTTTCAGGCATCTATACGCACCTTCCTTTTGTCCGTATTTTGACAGCCGGCCATTCTGTATCGAATAACCGCCAAACTGGAGATCGGCATGACATGGCAAAGGATTCAGGCACCCCCCGGCCTCGACCCGCCCAGACCGGTCACCGTGCGGGCGCAGACGATCCCGGCACGCCACGTCTTTCCAGACCATGCCCATGACTGGAACCAGGTGGTGTACGCGATCTCCGGCGTTCTCACGGTCACGGTTGAGGGGCACTCCCTCGTGATCTCGCCGGAGCAGGCCGTCTGGCTGCCGACGGGCTTAAGGCACCGGGTCGGATCCCTGCTCGGAGCGGAATTCCGCAGCCTCTGGATCGCCAACGAGGTGGGTCGTGGCCTTCCGCAGAACCCGACCGTGTTCGCCGTCACGCCGCTGCTGAACGCGCTCATCGTCGAGGTGACCGCGCTCGACGGGGAAGAGGATGCGGACGGCTATGCCGGCCGCGTGACGGGCCTGATCCTGGACCAGCTCCGGCGGGCGAAAGCCCTCTTGGGCGCGCTCCCGTGGCCGCGTGGGGGCTCGTCCCTGACGGCGTTGTGCGAGGCGCTCTATGCGGATCCGGCCGACCCGCGTGGGCCGGAGGCGTGGAGCCGGGAGCTTGGGATGTCGGAACGGACGCTCGCCCGCCGCTTCGAGGCCGAGACAGGCATGAGCCTGCGCTCCTGGCGCCGGCGTCTGCGGCTGTTCAAGGCCATCGAACTCATGGGCGGTGGCCTGGACGTGACCCGCACGGCCCTGGAACTCGGCTACGGCTCGACCTCGGCGTTCGTGTATGCGTTCCGCACCGAGATGGGATGCAGCCCCCAGGCCTATATGCGCGGACGTAGGGCGGATATGCGGCACGGTTGATCTGCCGCGGCGGGGGGCGTACGAGGTCCTGATCGCGACCAGCCATCCGGCGGCTCACGGGCTGAGCCGGTTGAAGGCCTTTGCAAGGGACCCCCTCATGAAGAAGATCGGTTTTCTTTCGTTCGGACATTGGTCGCCTGCACCCGGATCGCAGACCCGGTCCGCCCGCGACACCCTCCTTCAGTCCATCGACCTTGCGGTGGCGGCCGAGGAGCTCGGCGCGGACGGGGCGTATTTTCGCGTACACCATTTCGCGCGCCAGCTCGCCTCGCCGTTTCCGCTGCTGGCGGCCATAGGGGCGAAGACGAACCGTATCGAGATCGGCACCGCCGTCATCGACATGCGCTACGAGAACCCGCTCTACATGGCCGAGGATGCGGGGTCGGCCGATCTGATCAGCGCTGGGCGCCTCCAGCTCGGCATCAGCCGCGGCTCGCCCGAGCAGGTGATCGACGGCTGGCGCTATTTCGGCTACGCGCCGGAGGAGGGGCTGAGCGATGCCGACATGGCCCGCCAGCACACGGAGGTGTTTCTCCGCGTCCTCAGCGGCGAGGGATTTGCCCAGCCGAACCCGCGCCCGATGTTCCCCAACCCGCCCGGCCTGCTCCGCCTGGAGCCGCATTCGGAAGGCCTGCGCGAGCGCATCTGGTGGGGTTCCGCGTCCAACGCCACGGCCATGTGGGCCGCGCAGCAGGGCATGAACCTCCAGAGCTCGACCCTGAAGGAGGACGAGACGGGCGAGCCCTTCCATGTCCAGCAGGCCAAACAGATCCGCCGCTACCGGGAGGCCTGGAAGGAGGCTGGTCACAAGCGCGAACCGCGCGTCTCCGTCTCGCGCTCCATCTTCGCCCTCGTGGACGAGCGCGACCGCACCTATTTCGGACGCGGCAAGGAGGGCGACCAGATCGGCATCATCGACAACATGCGCGCGATCTTCGGCCGCTCCTATGCGGCGGAGCCGGACAGGCTGGTTGAGGAACTGAAAGCCGACGAGGCGATCGCGGAGGCCGATACGCTGCTTCTGACCGTGCCGAACCAGCTCGGCGTCGCCTACAACGCCCACGTGATCGAGGCCATCCTGAAGCATGTCGCTCCGGCCATGGGCTGGCGGTGAGGATCGGTTCGAGGTTCAGGCGCGCCACCGGGTCGGTAGGGGCCGGCACTCGTACTTCCCTCGCGATGTTCCATGAAGAACGTCACGATCCTGAAGTACCGGAGCTTATGGGGACATTCTGGCTGGAAAGTACAACGATCGGAGCCCTGGGCCGCTCTGTCTTCATTTCAAAAGAAACGCCCCGCCAGACAGAGCCAGCAGGGCGTTCCTGTTCGTGATCTCGACATAGGTTAGATGATGAGGAAATCCTTTTCGGTCATCTTCAGGTGCTTGGACAGCTTGGCGAATGCAATCTGTCCCTGTCCGCCCACGCCATCCGCATCGTAGTACAGCATGCCCTTCTTGGCATTGTAGATGATGCGGTCCTCCTTGTCCGCCGCCTTGGCTCCGATGTGGAAGGCATCTGCCTTCAGCCAGCCGCGGCTGCCCACACCCTTGAAGATTGCATTCTCCAGCCAGATCGTATCGGGTCCGACATTGAAGTTCGTGAGCGTGTCGACCTCACCTTTGCCGAGCCGCGTGTTGAACACGATTGCGTCACGCCCGTAATTGTCGTCGATCACGTCGGCACCAAGCCCGCCATAGATGACGTCATTGCCTGAGCCACCGGTGAGCCTGTCATTGCCTTCGCCGCCAATCACAGTGTCGTTGCCGCTCTCGCCTGCCAGGATGTCATTGCCGGTGCCGCCATCAACACGATCGTTGTTGGACCCGCCATAGAGCCGATCACGACCGGCGCCGCCGCTCAAGCGGTCCTGGCCGCTGCCGCCTGAGAGATGATCGTCACCATCTCGGCCGGAGATCCGGTCATTGCCACTGCCGCCTTGCAGAAGATTGTTTCCCGCACTGCCGGTCAGGGTATTGTCGAGTGCGTTTCCGCGCGCACGCGCATTGCCGCCGGTGAAGGTAACGTTTTCGATGTTGCCCGGCAGTGCCACTGTTCCTGACCCACCGTACAACACATGATCCACTTCGCCCGTCCCCAGCGCCGCTGTCAGCTGCGACGGATCCGTGATGGTAATGTTCACTCCACCCTTTGCATTGGGCGTGATGATAGGACCTGCAGGCTTGTCGAGGAAGACGCTGAAGTTGAAGGTTGTGCCGTCCCCAATGCCCGCGAAGTTGTTGCCGGCAGAGTCCTTGAGAACCCCGGCGGATGCCGTGAGATAATAATGGCCGCTCCCGGTGCTGAGCGGGTTCGTGGGATCGATCGTGAGAACATTGCCCGAGATCGCAAGACGGCTGCTGCTCGCCGCATCGAAACTCTCGATGATGGCGCCGGTGCTGTCATGCAGCTTGATCGTGCCGTTGCCTCTATGAACCGCCTCTGAGAAGGTCAGCACTAGATTGGCCGTGGGAGCCACGTTCACAGCGTCGTCGGCAGGGCTGGTTTGCACAAGCGTCGGAGCAGCGACGTCAATGAACACGGTGAGGCCAGCGGATGCCGGCGATCTGTTGCCTGCTGCATCCGTCACCCTTGCGATGAGGGTGTGGCTGCCGGCGGCAAGAGGCGACGTCGTGATTGACCAAGCGCCTCCGGTTGCAACTCCGCTGCCAATTTCCGTGAGGCCATCGGTGTCATAGAGCCTGATGGTGGCACCGGATTCGGCCGTGCCGTTCAGGGTCAGCGCCGTGTTGTTTGTCAGGTTGTCTGAGTTGGAGTTTCCGCTGTCGCTGCTGGCGGCGAGATCCGGTGCAGACGGCACGCCCGGCGCCAACGTGTCGAAGTGCAGCGACGGCATTGCGCCAGCCGTTCCGACATTGCCTGCCAGGTCGGCATAGGCACCCGCATTTACGGTGATGCTGGCCGTGCCATTGTTCGTGCCGGCGGCAGGGGTGAAGGTTGCGGTGCGGGTGAGGCCTGAGCCCGACATGGCCGACAGCGTACCGCCAGTGACGACAACGTCACCCGCGCTGCCATCCCAGGTGAAGTTCGCGCCCGGATCTTCGGTGAACGTGAAGGTGATAGTGGCCGTCTCGCCCGCTTGCAACTGCGAGGCGCTGCTGTTGATGGTCACGCTTGGGGCGACAGTATCGAGCGTGTAGTTCCAGGTGCCCACCGGACCATTGCTGTTGATCGCGTCTGTCACGCGCACCTGAAGCGTATGGGCGCCTGCGGCCAGTGTGGTGTTCAGCGACCAACTGGAATCGCCTGTCGCGGCGGTGGCGGCCGTCCAGGTGCTGCCGTTATCGAACGAGACCTCCACGCGCTCACCTGCGGCGAGATTGGCGCTCAAGCCCCCAGAGATGGTCTGCCCGGCGACGCGGGTGATCAGGTCCGTGGCGGACGCACCGGTATCGGACGAGAAGGAGACACCTGTCACTTCAGTGACGGTGGCCTGAGTCTTGATCTCCACTGCAAGGGCGGGCGAAGCAGGGCTCTGGTTGCCGGCGAGGTCGGTCACCCTGGCGGTGATGCTGTGCATGCCATCGGTCAGGGGAGTGCTGGTGATGCTCCATGTGCCGCCGGTCGCGACAGCCGAACCGATGACCACCGCGCCGTCGTACAGGGTGACAGTGGCGCCGGCTTCCGCATTGCCGGTGAACGTTGGTGTCGTATCGCTGGTGACGTCGTCGTCATCGGCGCGGCCGGTGTCCGATGAGGCATCCAGATCGGGACGGGGCGGAGCCGCCGGCGCGGTGGTGTCGACCGTCCAGCTGTAGGTTGCCGGAGACGGGTCGACATTGCCAGCCGCATCAACGGCACGGATCGCGATCGTATGATTGCCATCGGCGAGCCCGGAGAAACTCAGGGGGCTTGAGGCATTTACAAACGAAGAGCCGTCGAAACTCACCTGGTATCCCACATCGCTCTCATTCGACGAGAAGGTGAATGTTCCCGACGATGAATTCGACAGGCTGGGCGGGCCGGACAGGATGGTGGTTTCGGGAGCCAGTTGATCGACCGTATAGACTTGCCCTGCGGAAAAGCCGCCAGCGATCAGGTTTCCGGCGGCATCGCTGATGCCGGTACCGCCAGAATTCAGTCGGATTTGAGCCGTTCCGTTGCCGGAACCCAGAGAGACGGTCACTGTGTATGTCGAGCCGCTTCCGGTGACCTGAGAGATGAAAGCGCCGCTGAGACCGCTGGTGACAAGAGTGAAGTCGCTGGCATCGACTCCCGACACACCTTCCGAGAAGGTGACGGTGTAATTGACCAGGCTTGAGCCTGTCGGGGAGGGATTGGACCGATTGATGCTGGCGACAAACGGTGCGGTGTTGTCGAAGGTGATAACGTTGTCGGCCACCGAGATCCGGCTGGCCGCGCCATTCACCGTGATCCAATACGCAAGTCCATCGACCGTATAGTTGAGGATATTGCCGGTAAGGCTTGCGGCCTGCAATGTGCCGCTCAACAGAGTGATGGTCTCACCATCCTGAATATCGGTGATGGTATCGCCCGCCAGCGTCTGAGCGGTTCCCTGGAACCGGTCCAGGCCTCCGCCGCCGGTCAGCGTGTCGAAGTTCAAGCCGCCGAGCAGATAATCGCGATAGTTGCCTCCGAGTAATGAAACTCGTCCTGTGTGTTGAGAAAAATCAAAGTAATATCCAGCATTCCCGAGCTGGGCCCACGGAAGGGATCCGAATGGTACGGGCTGTTCAAGGAACAGTTCTACGTAGTCTCCAAAATCAGTTCCATATACGAGGAGGCCAGAGTCATTGAAGATTTGGACATTTACTTCGAGGGGGTAAGCATAATTGGCCGTCTCGCCGCTGTGGAGATATAGGTAATCCCACTGCAAGGGATTGTAATCTCCGTATCGTGTCGCCCGTAATTGCGCCATGCCCGCCCCCGTGTGCTTCGCAGCACTTCAACTGCCGTTGTTTCCCTATGGGAAGGGGATAGCACATTTTCCTAGGAGGGGAATGACCGTTCGCCTTATGGGGCGCTACCCAGCGCCGCAAGTTTCAGCCGGAACACTCAATTTTCAGCACTGTGTCCTGCCGGCGACGCTCTCTCCCGCTCGCCGAGGGGACAGCGCAGACAGCCTCAACCTCCAAGCCGTTCACTGCGCCCAGCAATAGCCGAAGGCGCAACCGGAAATCGCGACCTTCTGCGAGACGGCGAAGGGGTTCGTGTCATCGAGGGTGATGCGGGCCAGCCGGGAGCGGTCGCGCGGGCGGAACATGTTCTGGAACTCCGCAGGCAGCGCATCGGCAACCGTCAGGATGGCGTCGATCCGCCCCTTCGCCGACAATGCTCCACCTCTCACGTTCACCGGCATGCCTTCGGAAATGTCGAACAGGTAGTCGTCGGGCAGGTAGGCGAGGATATAGGATCGGCCACCATTGATCTGCATCAGCTCGTCGCCGAACTTCATGATCTGTCCCGGTATCGGCACCTTCGCGCCGACGATGCCCGGTACGCCGGCCCGCAGATAGCCGTCGTCGTAGATGCCGTTGAGCTTGCCGATGGCTTCGCGGAAGATGGCGCGTGACTGCCGGAGAAGCTTCAGCTCGTTTTCGGTGGACAGCTTCTCGCTCTGCATCTGCGCCACCCGTTCGGCGGCCTGCAGGCTGTTGCGCAGGGCGTCGTCCTTGGACAGCGACGACACGATGCCCTTGCTCATCACGGTGTCGAACTGGGTCGCCGTCACCATGGTCTCGCGCGCCGTGCGCAGCGCCAGCGGCGAAACCGCCTCGAAGGCCGTCAGCCTGCCGCTGAGCTGGCCCTCGCGGATGGAAAGCTCGCTGTCACGCAGGGCAAAGTTGGCGAGCTCCTGCACCATCTCGAAGGATTCCAGCCGCAGCAGCGGCGTTCCGGCCTCGACCCGGTCTCCTTCCTTGACATAGACGTCCACCACCTTGCCCGGATAGCTTGCGCCGACGGAGTAGCGGTCGTTGAGCACCGTGCCGTCGATGGACAGCACGACCATGCCGCCGGCCAGGTAATAGGCGAGGGAGCCCAGGAAGAGAACGACCAGCCCAAGGTAAGTCAGTCGGCCGAGCCTGCCGGATGACGAGCGCTGTTGAGCATCAAGCAGGTCGATGCGAGGGTGTTTGCGGAGGCGCTTCACGTGATGTTCCGTTCTACCAGGGGCGTTGCATGCGGACTTTGGCCGGGGTGTAGTTGTCGCGGTGAGAGCCGGAGAACGCCCATTCGTCGATATAGGCGATCAGCCTGACGGGCCGCATGACATAGGTCATGAACAGGGAGTATCCCGGCACGAAGAGAATGTTTCGCAGGAAGATGTGACGGCCCGTGCTCCAGGCCGAAGCCGCCAGGATGAGCACGTCAATGGCCATGATCCCGATCTGCATCGCAACGAGGATGGCAGGCGCGAACGAGCCGTACTGCACGAAGAGCAAGGCTACATAGACCGGGAGGATGAGCGCGCCGATCACGTTGAACAGGATGAAGTCCCATTGATGGATCGCTTCGCCCAGGCGGAAATCGGGAGAAAACGGGTTCATCAGCTTGGGGTGCTTGCGGAAGCGGATCCAGATGGCGTCGCGCTCCCAGCGCAGGCGCTGGCGGATATACTGGTACACCGTCTCAGGAACATCCGTGTAGCACACGGCCTCGGGCGCGTAGGCGACCTGCCAGCCCTTGAGGCGCAGCCGGATGGTCATGTCGAGATCCTCGCCGCCGCCGACATCGAAGCCGCCGATGTCATCGAGCGCCGTGCGCCGGAACGCCCCGAAGGCACCGGACACGCAGACGACCTGATTCAACGCGTCGGCGATGCGCTTGCCGATGGAGATCGACTGCAGATACTCGATTTCCTGAAACTGCGTGATGACGCTCGCATGGCTGTTTCGGGGCGCGATGTCGCCGGAAACGGCGCCGATGCGCGGATCGGCGAACGGCTCGATCAGACGCTCGATGGCATAGCGGTCGAACGAGCAGTCGCAATCCACGTTGATGATGATCTCGCCGGTCGTGTAGGCGCAGGCCAGATTGATCCCGCTGGACTTGCCGCCCCTGAGATCCGTGGAAAAGACGCGGGTCGCGAGGCCGCGCTTCACGAGGTCCCGCGCCCGCTGCGACATGCGGTCGGTCGATCCGTCGCTGACGATGACGATCTCGAAGCCCGATATCGACTGCTCGTGCAGGGACCGCACGCAGGCCTCGAGAGACTCCTCCTCGTTGTGGCCCACCAGGATGATGCTGACGCTCGGCCGCGACGCTGCCTCCGATTCCGCAGGAACAGCCTCCATGTCGGGCGAGCGCATGGTGAGGCCTGCCACCATGAAAGGCATCATGTAGCGGGGGAACTCGAAGAGCAGGGTGTACCAGAAGACCGACAGGATGCTGAGGATCGACTGGCTCAGAAGGAGGGCGAAGCCGACCTCAAGCGTGTTCACGGCGCGGGGCTCCCGAAACGCTGGGCAATCGTCAGCTGCGCCCCGAGCCTGTGCCGAAGGAGTTCCTCCGCACGGGCGACAACCGCGCGGATTTCGCGCTCCAGGTCGTCATCGAACCGCTCCGCCAGAATATAGGCCGCGTCCGCGCCCACATGCAGCGAGGCAGCGCCTCCGAGTCTGTTGCGCACATCCTCGAAAAACAGATCGCTTGCTCGCTCGAACGCCGAGCGCCCGTGGCCGGCGATCAGCGCCTCCTTTTCGGAGAAGCGGATTTCGGCCACCGCCGCCTGCGCATTGATCGTCCCTTGAACCCGCGCGATCTCGCGCTGGAGCGACACCGGAAGCGTCGTGGCGAGGGCCGTGGTGCTCCCCCCGAGGAAGGCGATACATCCATCCGTCAGGGTGTAGCTGTAGAGATCGACCCGCTCGGCCCCTTCGCCATCCATGCGCGCATTGCAGTCGAGGCACACGAAGCCGACCTCCAGCTCGGACGAGCAGGTGTCGCAGGTGTTGCAGACATAGGCGTTGCCGGGCCGGTCGTAATCCTTGCCGTAATTGCGCATCTGGCGCTTGCACTTCGGGCAGACCAGGGCCGGGCCCTGGCGGAACTGCTCTTCCGGCAGCAGGGCCGCGCAGTGGAAGTGATGGATCAGCGACGTCTCGCGCAGATCCGCCGAGCGGCACGACGGGCATTCCTCGCGCACGCTGAGCCGGCGCGAGCGGCACGTCCTGCATTCATGCAGCCGGTCGAAGAAGGTCTTCTTGAGAAAGCCGCGCAGAACGAGCCGCTCGGCGATCTCGACCACCGTGCCGGCCGACATGAAGCCGGGATAGCACACGGCTTCCGGAGTCAGCGGGTAGCGCATGCCGCGCAGCTGGCGTCCGGACACGTACATATGCGCGAGAAGCTGAAGATCGGGATCCACCGTATGGCGGTATTGCGGTGCGAGGGTCTCGCGCCTCTGCCGGAACTTGATGATGCGGCGCGCCGTCTCGGTCCAGGTGCGCGGTTCCATCAGGTCGAAGTGAGCGTCGGCGAATTCTCCCGCGCGTCCTCCGAGATCGATCATCGGAACCTGGAGCCCGCCCGCGAAGTCGCGGATGTTGTGCAGAGGCGCGGAGCGCCGCTCGTCGGAGAACAGGATGACGTCGATGTCGTCGCCATCCGCGGGCTCGAACAGAAGGCTGAAAACCTCGTCAAGATAGACGGGGATGCGCGGAAACCAGCGGGCCTGCGGCTTCCAGTTCAGGCCGGCCTCGCGCCAGACCTCGAGAACCTGGTTGGCGAGCTGCTCGGGGGACGAGATCACCCCACCCAAGGAGAGGGCTGACCGGGCAAGGAGTGATGTCATGATAAAAACTCAGGTGTCGTTACAAAGAATCCGGCGGCCACGATGTGATCGCGCTGCCTGCAAATGTTCTATGAAGATGTTGTTGTGTAACAATCCGGATTTGCACCGGTATGGCGGAGCGGCATCATGCCTTTGAGGCAACACTCTCGGTTGCGTTGCTCAAACCGTCATACATATCATCAGAACAATTGTTCCTTTAATCCTATGCCCGAGTCAAAGCGAAGTTGATTTGACATAGATCATATTCACGTTGTCGTTAATTAAAGAACTCGATGCTGTATGTTACTTCATTTCTATGATGCGACGAGCAGCTCGCCGGGGAAGACCCGCGCCTCGAGACTTTCTGTTCGCCAGTATCGCGCCGAGGCAGCGAGAGCATTCGCCATCGCCTGTGCTGCACTCGGGATGTCTGGTTCAGTGTTTCTCAGGAGAGATTCTTCGGCTTCGTGAGATCGCGCTTTGGCGGAACGATCATCTGGCTCATAAAGAGATGCAGAGCCCTGCGCACAGCGATGGCGGGCGGTTCGGACGGATGCCATTCCGGGAAGTGGCCGTCGATGGCCATGCGGGCCAAGCCATAGACATAGGCGCGGGCGGCCAGAATGAGGTGGTCCAGGTCAACGTCCGGGGCAAGCTGACCTTGATGTTGGGCTCGGGTCAACAATTCAACCATTGTCTCACGAATGGCTCCGTTCTGGTCACGCAGACTAGAGGATTCGTCGAAGTCGATCAGCGTGCGGGAACTGATGATCTGGAAATGCGTGGGATTGGCCAGCGCCCATTCGAGATAGCCCTGGCCGATCGCTTCGAACGCCGCTGCGGGATCAGCGCTGTCGACGTCCGACACGGCTCTGGCGACTGATGCCGTGAGTCGATCCATCGCCTGTTCGGCGACAGCCGTCAGGAGCGCCGTCTTCGATCGGAAGTGCCGGAACGGCGCTCCGGGCGAAACGCCCGCGCGCTTTGCCACCTCGCGCACGGACAGTTGCTCGACCCCGCGTTCCTCGATGAGTTCGACAGTCGCCGCAATAAGCGCCTCGACCAGGTTGCCATGGTGATAGGGCTTGGGCTGCTCGCCTGCCTTCGTGACGGATTTCTTGGCCATTTCTGATCGATAGCACGCTTCGATGTAATCAGCGATTATTTTGTTGACTCGGTCTTTCCCGAATGTAATCAGTGATTACACCGCAGATGGAGACCCACATGTTTCGTTCCGCCTCGATGATCGGCCTTGCTCTCCTGGCATCGCCGATCGGGCTCGCCCGAGCCGAAGATCGGCCCACCTTGGAGATCGTCTGGCCGCGACCTGACACAGCCGTTGACCTCGGGAACGATCCTGAAAAGGCGATCGGCGTCGTGGTGAGGAGCAACTTCACACTGCTGCCCGCAGGCCAGTGCGGCACGAACCGCCAATGCGGCCATGTGCATATGAAGATCGATCCGGACGGCGATACGTGCAACATCCCAGGCAGACCATACAACAGCATGAACAGCGACTTCGGGGGCGACCTCATCAAGGCCCGCTTCGGCCATTGCCCAAAAACTGCCGGCCGGCACGTGATTGGCGTCCTTCTTGCCGACGATCACCACAAGCCCGTTCTCGTGGACGGCAAGCCGGTGACTGCCCTGGTGACCGTCACGACGAAGTGAGCCAATGGGGCGCCGTGTCGGAAAGACTCAACGGTCACGGCCCTAGAGCATCGAACGCGAAAGATGACACCGGTCTTACGTGAGAAGATGCGTCAAACCAAAAAACTTAAAGCATCGGACGTGAGTTCGGATTCACATCGGATGCTTTAGCCCAGCGCTCCGTATGGCGAGGGCCGACCTCGTCCCAATCACTCCTGTGTTTGATTTTGGCGGTCGCCTCAGGTGCGGCTGCAAGGATATCCGATGAACATTGCTCTCGATGACGATCCCGAAAAGTTAACTGTGCTGGTGACAGGCATTGGCGGATTTCTCGCTGGCCACATTGCTTTGCAATTGCTTGAGCAAGGGTATCGGGTTCGGGGCAGCCTGCGGCACATCGACAAGAGCGATGCGATACGCAGCGAACTTGGATCCCATACTCATAGGGATGTTGCGGAGAATCTCAGTTTTGTGCAGGCCGATCTTGACAGCGATGATGGCTGGGCTGCGGCTGTCAAGGATTGCCGATATGTCATTCATACGGCGTCGCCCTTTCCCCCAGGGTTTCCCGAGAATGAGCGTGAGCTGATCCGGACAGCCCATGATGGTGCGTTGCGAGTGCTCCGCACAGCGCACCAGGCGCGGGTGAAGCGCGTCGTGATGACATCGTCGGTGGCGGCCACGAACCATGGCGACGGCCAGGCGCCTTATACCGAGGACAACTGGACCGACCCGGAAAGCCCCCGTGCGACTCCCTATTACAAATCGAAGACACTCACCGAGTGGGCTGCCTGGAGCTTTGCGCGGGACGTCGGGCTCGACCTTGCCGTCATCAATCCCAGCGTGATCCTTGGGCCTTTGCTCAGCACGAAGATTGGGACATCCGTGGGCTTGATTCATCACCTGATGTCAGGGCACTTCGACGGCATCCCGCGTTTTGGCTTCTCCGTTGTGGATGTACGCGATGCTGCGGATGCCCACATCCGGGCAATGACAGTTCCAGCGGCTGGCGGCCAACGCTTCATTGTCGGCGGCGGGTTTTTCTGGCTCAAGGATTTGGTGGCCGTTCTTGCACGCTCCTTTCCCCACCATGCGTCCCGGCTGCCGATCCGTGAAGTTCCCGATGACGTCGTCAGAGATATGGCGAAGTCCGATCCCAACGCACGAACGATCGTTCACGAACTCGGTCGGGATCTGAGCGTCAGCGCAGCAAAGGCGAGGCGGATCCTGAACTGGAGCTCACGACCGGACGAGGAGTGTATCCGGGCCAGTGCACAAAGCCTCATCGACTTAGGCTTGGTGCCCGCCGTGAGGCCTGACCAGCACGCTTGACCCGCCGATTTCAACAGCGATCAATCGATCTTTTTTCCATCACGGAGAACACACATGACAATCCCGACCACCGACGCGTTCTCACCGACCGGCGACGCCGAAAATCTGCGGGAAACGGAACGTGCCAGGCTTCGCGCCCTGGTCAGCGCTGATATCGATCAGGCAAAACGCTTTCATGCTCCGGACTTCCAGCTGATAACGCCAATCGGCGTGGCTCTTTCAAAGCAGGACTATATGGGTGCCATCGCCTCCGGGCAGCTCAAGTACCTGACATGGCAGCCAGGCGACATCGCCGTGCGGCTCTACGACGGGGTCGCGGTTCTTCGATATCGCGCTCAGCTCGAAGTCGTCTTCGGCGGGCACAAAGTTCCCCTCAGTGACTACTGGCACACCGACACTTATGAAGATCGTGATGGACATTGGATGGTCGTCTGGTCGCAAGCCACGGCCATCCGGTAGTTGAGATCCTCTTGGCGCGCCATCTGCTACGACAGCTCTAAACACCGTCATCATATCATCAGACGGACTTGCTCAAGGTGCAGAACAAGGAGGAGCGGCAGACCGCGAAAAGCCTTTGCTGGGAGCCTGATCGAGCGTCGCGTCGCCAAGTGCGACTTCGCGAGTTTACTTCAAATCCCCGCCCCATTCTCGAACGTCCAGCGATAGCGCTCATCGTATTCCTTCTCCTCGCGCTCGATGCGCTCCAGATGGGCCACGAGCTCGGCGCGCAGCTCGTGGAGGCTGCGGCGGGGCTGGTTGTCGATCTCGTATTGCCCTGGCGGTAGAGGCGGGTGGACGTGCTTGTCCATCTCGCCGAGTGTCCGGGTGAGGCGGGCGAGGGGCTGGAGGGCGCGGTGGGCGTGGGCGATGGGCTGGTGCTCCAGTTCCTCCGCATGGCGTTCGGCGAGGCGCCAGAGCTTTTCCGTGATCTCCTGGCGCCGCTCGCCCGAAACAGGGCGAGGCGCTTTGCGCCGGCGCTCCGGCTCCGGGTGGCGCTTCCCTTTGCGGGTGGGCGTGGCCGCGCCGGGCGGACGCCTCCAGCCGCCTTCCGTGGCATAGCGCGACAGGGTGGAGGCCGAGACGCCCAGCGTCGCCCCGAGACGCTTGAAGGAGACAGTGGAGCCCTCCACCCATTCGCGCAGCTCGGCGATCCGCTCCGGGCTGAGCTTGTCGCGCAGGCTGGACGGGGCCGAGGGGCCGGGCGGGAGAGGGGCGGAGGCGGGGTCAGAATCCGTCATGGCGATCGCTTCTTCATAATCGACGAGTACAAAACAAGAACAAGATAATGTTCAGAGAGAAACCGTCAAGGTTGGCTACACCGTCATTCATCCCTGGAAGCGTCCAGGCTTGGCGGATTGTCATTCCCGGCCGGAGATGGCGCAGCCATCGGAGGGGAAGGGAATCCACTCACGGGCTCGGCGTCATGGATCCTCTTCCCGGTCCTGCGGACTGCCGGGGTTGACAAGGGCCGGACGGGCTCCTGCCTAGTCTCAGCAGCATTGCCGCGCTTACACCTGCGCCGTACACTCATCCAGGGGCGCGGAGGATTGTCCGATGCCGAACGAGCCGGGTCTGTGGGGCGCAGGCGAATCTTACGAACGCTACATGGGCCGCTGGAGCCGGGAGGTCGCGCCGCGTTTCGTGGACTGGCTCGCGCCGGGACCCGGCGGGGCTTGCGTCGATATCGGCTGCGGCACCGGGATCGTGACCTCCGCCCTGCTGGAGAGGGCCGCGCCGGCGCGGATCGTCGGGATCGACAGCGCGCCGGGCTTTCTCGAACTGGCGCGGACTCGGGTGTCCGATCCACGGGCGGCGTTCAAAGAGGGCAATGCGCTGGCGCTGCCGGAGGCCGACGATGCCTTCGACTTCGCGGTCTCGGGGCTCGTGCTGAACTTCCTGCCCGACAAGGCGGCGGCGCTGGCCGAGATGGCCCGGGTGGTGCGGCCCGGCGGCCTCGTGGGGCTCTATGTCTGGGATTATGCCGGGCACATGCAGATCATGCGCCACTTCTTCGACGTGGCGGCAGCCCTCGACCCGCGCGCGCTCGACTTCGACGACGGGGTGAAGGCGCCGGTCTGCCGGCCCGGTCCGCTGCGGGAGCTTTTGGCTGGCGCCGGCCTCGAGGGCGTGGAGGTGCGGGCCATCGACATCGCGGCCGCCTTCGAGAGTTTTGAGGATTACTGGACGCCCTTCCTCGGCGGCACCGGCTCCGCGCCGAAATACTGCATGTCGCTCACCGAGCCGGCCCGGGAGGAGCTGCGCGAGCGGCTCCGTGCCCGGCTGCCGACGGGGCCGGACGGGGAGATCCTGCTGGCGGTGCGGGCCTGGGCGGCGAAGGGGCGGGTGGCCGGGTAGGAACGGCCGTTTCAAGCCGTTCCAGAAGAGTTTCAAGGCCTTGGCGGGCGTTCCAAGCCGTTCCAAGGCCGTTCCAGGAGCATTCCAAAGGGCGTTCCAAGGGCGTTCCAGGGCGAAGCGCCGTTTCGGGTTCTCTCATCACCGTTTCAAGGGCAAATGATCAGATATCATCATTTGTCGTGATGGCTCATCGGGCGTATTCGGGTGGTCCCAAGAGGACCACACTGCCATGAGTCACGCCACCGCCGCCATGCCCGCGCAGAATCCGAGCCGGATCGACGGTTCCACCCTGGGCCTTTACGCCGCCACCGTTTTCCTGTGGGGCGTGAGCTGGATCGGCATCCGGGCGCAGCTCGGGGTGGTGGCGCCGGAGATGTCGGTGCTGTGGCGCTTCCTGCTGGCGGCCGTGCTCATGTGGGCCTGGGTGCTCGCCACCGGCCACAAAGTGCGCTTCGCGCTGAGCGACCACCTGCGCTTTGCCGCCGTGGGCTGCTGCCTGTTCTCGTTCAACTTCATCTCGTTCTATTACGGCGGTTTGAGCATCCCGTCCGGCCTGCTCTCGGTGGTGTTCTCGCTCGCGTCCGTGTTCAATCTCGTGCTCGGTTTCGTTATCTTCCGGCAGCGGCCTGAGGCCCGGGTGGCGGCGGGCGGCGTGATCGGGGTGCTGGGAATCGTGTTCCTGTTCTGGCCGGAGATCACGGGCGCGGGCTTCAATGCGGCGGCGCTCCAGGGGCTGGCGCTCTGCGTGATGGGCACCCTGTTCTTCTGCTCGGGCAACATGATCTCGACCATCGTGCAGCGCCGGGGCGTGCCGCTGCTCTCCGCCACCGCCTGGGGGATGACCTATGGCTGTGCGGTGCTGCTGGCGCTGAATCTCTTGCGCGGCAACGAATTCATCATCGAGCCGACGGTGAAGTATGTGGGCTCGCTCGTCTATCTCGCGGTCGGCGCCTCGGTGCTGGCCTTCATGTCGTACCTCACCCTGCTGCGGCGGCTCGGGGCCGCGCGGGCGGGTTACGCCACGGTGCTGTTTCCCATCGTGGCGCTCACGGTCTCGACCCTGATCGAGGGCTATGTGTGGACGCCGCTCGCCGTCATCGGTGTCGTGCTGGCGCTTGTGGGCAATGTGCTCGTGCTGCGGCGGCCCTCGAAAGCCTGATCACTCGGCAGCGATCGGCTGCACCGTGCGGGTGGAGCCGAGATTGTCGAGCGACTGCTTGATGTGGAAGCCGAGCGCATCCGCCAGCGGGTTCTCCTCGCTGCGGGCGCGGATGAGGCCGATCTTGCACGAGGGCAGGGCCGGGAAGCCGTCGGACGGCCCGAGGATCCGCATGCCGGGGCGCACGGCGCTCTCCGGCAGCACGGAGACCGCCAGTCCCGCCAGCACGGCCGCGCCGACAGCCGTCGAATGCCAGCTCACATAGGCGATGCGGAACGCGCGGTCGGCGGCCTCCAGGGCTTCGGTCGCCGAGTGGCGCCAGCCGCAGTTGGGGCGCCCCAGCGCCAGCGGGACCGGGCTCTCCTCGTGCACCCCGTGGCGCGAGGACGTTACCCATAAAAGCTGCTCGATGCGCACGATCTCGGACGGGCCGCGCCGGTCCACATGGGTGATGATCGCCAGATCGAGATCGCCGTGCTGGATGCGCTCGATCAGGTTGTGCGTCGGCTCGCACATCACCGTCACCTCGGCCTTCGGGTTGGAGCGCGAAAAGCGCGCCAGGATCTCCGGCAGGTAGCGGTCGGCGTAATCGTCCGGCAGGCCGAGGCGCACGCGGCCCGTGAGCTCGTTGTCGTTGAAGGACGCCATGCATTCGGTGTTCAGCCGCACGATCCGGCGGGCGTAGTCGAGCAGGCGCTCGCCCTCATCGGTGAGCTTCGACAGGCGCCCGTCGCGCTCGAAGATCGCCTTGCCGACCCGGTCTTCCAGCCGCTTCATCTGCATGGACACCGCGCTCTGCGTCTTGTGCACGATCTCCGCCGCGCGGGTGAACGAGCCGGTATCGGCAATGGCGACGAACGTTCTGAGCTGGTCAATGTCGAGCAGGTGCATGGCGCAAACCTCATCATCAATCACATTGATGATACATATCTCAAACAATCGTTTCAAGTGATGAAAGAGATCTGGTAAAACCTGTCACATGAAATTGAAAGACAAGCACAATCAAAGGCTTAGCTGAGAGCTTCCTGGCAGTCGCTCTCAGAAAGTCATTGGCAGGTGACAGGAAGATTACCACCCATCTTCCAAAACCAATGAATCAAGAGTGAGAGCAAGGAAACCAGCGATGACCAAGTCGATAGCAACCAGAATGATCTTCGCTGACATGACCGCTCTGGTGCAGGTCGTCCGTTCGCTGACGAATCTTGCCAAAGCTCTGAGGCATCGCCGCGAGATCAGGCACCTTGCCGAGCTGGATGAGCGGATGCTCAAGGATATCGGGCTCACCCCGAGTGATGTGTCGAGTGCTTTGTTGGAGCCGCTTCTGCGCAATCCGTCGTGGGTGTTGATTCGAAGTGCAGAGCGACATTCCCGAAGCGAGAAGGTCGATCACTCGGCAAGGCCTGCTCGACCGGTCGTTCCGTTCGTGACGCCGGCGAAGCGCTGCGCCTAAGACTTCTTGTCGTCGGCCTTGCTGACGTCGGAAAAAATCGACTGGAGGGACGCGAGATACTGCATCTGCATCTCGCGCCCTTTTTCCATCATCTCGTCGAGCGATGGGGACGAGGATGGCGGTTCCGGTTTCGGCGGCTCCGCCGGCGGAGGCATCTGGAAGAAACCTGCGACCATCTCCTCGAAGGGGTTGGCCGGCTTCTTCTCGGGCGAGGCGGCCTTCATCCAGTTCGTCCAGAGATCAGCCCATGGATTGGCTGCTGCTGAAGAGGCCTGCTGACTATCTTTCGACTGGGCGAAATTCTGAAAGGCCTGCGCGTGGGCCATCATCCAGTGGGACGTGCCGCCCGCCAGGATTCCGGCGAGCACCGGCAACAATTGCTGCATGGTGTCGGCACTAATGCCGGCATAGCTCGCCGCCTGGTGCGCCACGCGTCGGCTGACCTCATCGGAGCCGAAGATCTGGTCGAGCAGCTGTCGGCCTTCCTGCTGCGCCTGGGGCGTGAAGGGATTGCCGGCCGCCTGCCAGAAATTCTGATAGGCTCCTCCCATCAAGGATTGAAGCACACGGGCCGGATCGCTCGACGCCATGGCGTGCTGGAGCCCCATGGCGAAGGCCGGCATGAAGGCCGCCATGGTCCGCTGCGGCTGGTCGCCGGAAAGCCCGAACTGCCGT
This sequence comes from Microvirga lupini, assembly GCF_014191055.1. Classification (GTDB taxonomy): domain Bacteria; phylum Pseudomonadota; class Alphaproteobacteria; order Rhizobiales; family Beijerinckiaceae; genus Microvirga; species Microvirga lupini_A. Next base: position 571,643 of record NZ_JACHWB010000002.1, on the reverse strand, counting down.
GCGAGGGCATCCAGGGCTGCACTGGTCTGCGCTTGGCGCATCAGATCGAACCAGTTGAACATTGCAGCCTCCTCGCCAAAACGTCCGCACCTGATGGTCAGGTGGACGGAGCAGCTTGCCTCTCAATGCGTCGGATTGTCCAGAACGCCGTGATGATCGCTGCAATGCCGAAGGCGACGGAGCCGAGGCCGATCCCCACGAGGGCTCCCTTCGGGCCCGCCATCTGAGCGCCGAAATAAGCGAACGGAATCATGCCGAGCGTCGCGCGTCCCCAGTTGAAGAAGGTCGAGAGCAGGGGATAGCCGAGATTGTTGAACGAGGCGTTCGACACCAGGACGAGCCCGATGAAGAGCCAGATAAAGCCGCTGAGCTGGCAGAAGAACTGCACGAGCTCGGCCGTCTCCTCAGGGGCATTGAAGGCCCGCGTCAGCGGAACCTGCACGAGGAACAGGATCAGCCAGACGCAGCCCACATAGACCACGGTGAGGGTGAGCGCATCCTTCAGGATCTGCTTCATACGGTCGTAACGCTGCGCGCCCCAGTTCTGCCCCAGCACCGGACCGATCGCGGCGGCGAGCGCGAACAGTCCGGCGAAGGCCACCGGCGTGACTCGGTCGATGATGGCGGAGGCTGCGATGATCTGGTCTCCGAACCGGGCGATGACACCTGTGAAGAAGGCATTCGCCGCAGGAGCCGCGATGTTGGTCAGGATGGCTGGAATCGCGATGGCCAGGAAGGGGCGCGCATCGTGCCGCATTCCTTTCCAGGTAGGGAGGGCGAGCAGGTTATGGATGCGCGTCACATACCGGAAGCTGATATAGACCGTGACAAACCGCGCAATGCTGATTGTCAACGCTGCGCCGTTCGATTGCATGTCGAGTCCGAAAATCAGGATCGGGTCGAGAAAGACTGTGACGACTGCAATGGACAATGTGGCGTACATGGCCCGCTTGGCGTCGCCAACCGCGCGCAACACAGTGGACAATCCCATGCCGAACGCCATCACGGCATTGGTCGGCAAGGCGATCCAGAGAAAGCTCAGGGCAACGTCGTAGGTCCGGTCATGCCCGCCCAGTGCTTTCAGGATGATGGGCAGCATGAGCAGAACGAGCAAGCTGATCGCAGCGGCGATCGCCGTCATGAGGATGCAGCACGAGGTTGCCAGACGCCGCGCATCGTCTGGCCGGCGCGCCCCGAGAGCGCGCGAGACGAGCGCTCCGATGGGGATCATCAGGCCTACATTGATCGAGATCGTGAAGAACATCACCACGGTGGCGAGGCCGACGCCAGCTGTCATGCTCGGATCGTTGAGCCATGAGATGTAGAGGAGCGACACCAGATCGACGATGAAGATCGCGACAAGCCCGGCCGCTCCCGTTCCCGTCATGACAAGCACATGACGCATGGTCGAGCCGACGACAAAGCGCGGCGTGTCGGCCTTCCGGCCCAGTTCTTCCGTCGAAGGACTTGCGTCCATCAGATGACCCCTTCGCCGAGGATGTCCCGTGTCTCAGGGCTGAGGGCTCTCGCCTTGCCGGCGGGAGCCGTGAGTGGCTCGGGGGTAATCTTGGAACCCACCACGAGTTCCGCTCCACCCATCGCGCCGACCTCCTTTTGGAGGACAAGGCGGGCAATGTCGCGCTTGCGGACATCGTTGGCCGCTTGGGCGGCCATTTCAGGATCCGTCCCGAGTTCCTCCAGGGCAGCGCGCCCGAATACGATGGCGGATTCGAAGACCTCGCGAATCTGATAATCGACATCGCGGTTCATGAGCTCAATCGCATGAATGCGGTCGTAGGCGCGCACGAAGCTGCGGGCGTTCTGGAAGTTCTCATGAATGATCTCGATGATCTTCATCATCGCTTCCTGATCGTCGATGCAGACGCAGATCATTTCGGCTTTTTCGGCGCCTGCTGCGCGCAGCACGTCGAGGCGGGTCCCGTCGCCGTAATAGACCTGAAGGCCGAAGCGTCCGGCATCCCGGATGCGCTCCACATCCCTGTCGATCACCGTTGCCTGAATGCCCTGTGCCAGCAAAACCTGGTTGACGATCTGCCCGAACCGGCCGAATCCGATCACGAGCACACGGCTCTCGAGTTCGCCTTCGGGAACATTCAGCCCATGCAGGTCAGGCTCGTCTGCGCTCCCGACATGGTTCTTGAGAAGCCTCTCGACGAGTGTGGACAGGAGCGGTCCCAACAGCATGGTGATGGCGGCCAGCGCGGTCAGCGGCTGCGCCTCGGCGGGCGACATGATGCCGAGGCCTGCCGCGACCGGGATCAGCACGAACGCGAATTCGCCGGCCGTGCACAGGATCGTGCCCGAGCGCAGACCATCGCGCCAGCTGGCGCCGAACAGCCGCGACAGGACCGCGATGATGAGGGTCTTTCCTAGGAGAACGACCGGCGCTGCAAGGGCGAGCATCACCCATTGCTCCCGGACGAGGGCAAGGTCGATCGACATGCCCACGCTCATGAAGAAGAGGCCCAGCAGCATGCCGCGGAAGGGCTCGATATCGGCCTCCAGCTGGTGCCGGAAATTGGACTCGGCGAGCAGCAGCCCTGCCAGGAAGGCGCCCATGGCCATGGACAGACCGATCTCCTGCATGAGAAGGGCTGCACCGAGCACCACAAGCAGCGCCGATGCGGTCATCACTTCGCGGGCGCCGCTGCGGGCGAGGATTCGGAAGAAGGGATTGAGCCCGTAACGGCCGATCAGAACGACGACAGCGATCCCGAGGAGTGCCTCGCTGACCGCCAGAAGGCTGTCGGCCAGCGAGCCTTGGTCTCCAACCTGAGTCGCGAGCAGCGGCAGAATGGCCAGGAGGGGAACGACGGACAGGTCCTGAAACAGCAGGATCGCGAAGGAGCGCTGGCCATAGGGCGTCGGCAGATCGTTGCGTTCCCCCAGCATCTGGAGAGCGATGGCGGTTGCCGAGAGCGCGACGGCAACCCCGGTGACGAAGGAGGCCGGTGGTGAGAAACCGAGGGCCATGGCCGCAGTGCCGAGGAGAAACGCCGTGATGGCCAGCTGGGCGAAACCGAGCCCGAAGATGTCGCGCTTCATCTCCCAGAGATGCGAGAGCTTGAGCTCGAGCCCGATGATGAAGAGCAGGAGCACCACCCCAAGCTCTGCCACCGTGGCGATCGTCTGCGGATCCTCCACCAGGCTCAGGCCCGATGGCCCGATGGCGACACCTGCCGCGAGATAGCCGAGCACTGCGCTCAATCCCAAGAGCCGAAACACCGGCACGGCCACGACCGCCGCGCCGCAGAAGGTTAGGATGGGTGGAAGAAAGCTGACGTGGGACGCGGTGGATGCCATGGGGATCAGGGAAGGTGAGAGGCTGCTGCACCGTTGTAGGGATTCTTGGGCGGAGGCGCGAGCGATTCTTGAGGACCATGCGGGGCATCCGGCGCTCCGAGTGCGCCTTGTCACATCCAGCCACTGCGACAGGTGAGGTTCTGTCCCTCTCCCGCCTGCGAGAGAGGATGTCCCGGTGTCATCCTCAGGCCAAGCCGGAGGCGAGGGAAGGGGATCCATAATGCTGAGGGTGCGGGTGGATTCCCTTCTCCTCCGCTGCGCTGCGGCCGGGAATGACACGGAGCTGGGATCACCCCCCGCCGCGAATAAGCGTCGCTCCCGCTTGACAGGAAGGGCCTCGTCTCGCCACATCGCCTCATCATGACGAAGCCACCCCTCGACATTCTGCTCTGTGCCCCGCGCGGCTTCTGCGCCGGGGTCGTCCGTGCCATCGATGCCGTCGAGAAGGCGCTGGCGATCCATGGGGCGCCGGTCTATGTGCGCCATGAGATCGTGCACAACAAATACGTGGTGGAAAACCTGAAGCGGAAGGGCGCGGTCTTCGTGCGGGAACTCGACGAGGTGCCTGACAACGGGGCGCCGGTCATCTTCTCGGCCCATGGGGTGGCCAAGTCGGTGCCTGAAGCGGCCCAGGCCCGCAACCTCTTCGCCATCGACGCCACCTGTCCGCTGGTGACCAAGGTCCATCGCGAGGCGCAGGTCCATTACAAGCGGGGCCGACACATCATCCTGATCGGCCATGCCGGCCATCCCGAGGTCATCGGCACCATGGGCCAGCTCCCCGAAGGGGCGGTGACCCTGGTCGAGACCGTCGACGACATCTCCCGGCTCGAACCGGAGGATCCCGACAACCTCGCCTTCGTGACGCAGACCACCCTGTCGGTCGACGACACGCAGGACATGGTGGATGCCCTCAAAACGCGCTTTCCCGCCATCGTCGGGCCGCACAAGGAGGACATCTGCTACGCCACCACCAACCGCCAGGGCGCCGTCAAGCGGGTAGCCCCGCAGGTCGACGCCATGATCGTGGTGGGCTCGCCTAATTCCTCCAATTCCCAGCGCCTGCGGGAGGTCGCCGAGCGGGAGGGCTGCCCTGTGGTCCGCCTGATCTTGCGGGCCGAGGACATCGACTGGTCGCTCTTCGGCAACATCCGGAGCCTCGGCATCACGGCCGGCGCCTCCGCGCCCGAGATCCTGGTGGAGGAGATCATCGACGCCTTCGCCGAGCGCTACGAGGTCTCGGTCGAGAGCGTGTCCACGGCGGACGAGAGCGTGTTCTTTCCTTTGCCGCGCGAGTTGCGTGAGCAGGCGGCGGAGTAAACGGTGGCGGTCTATACGGAAGTCAGCGACGAGGAGCTGTCGGCGTTTCTCGAAACCTACGACATCGGCACGGTGCTCTCCTACAAGGGCATCGCCGAGGGCGTGGAGAACACCAATTATTTCCTCCACACCACTAAAGGTTCCTACATCCTCACCCTCTACGAGAAGCGGGTGCGGGAGGACGATCTGCCCTTCTTCCTCGGACTGATGCAGCATCTGGCGCAAAAGGGGCTGAATTGTCCGTTGCCGGTCAACAACCGTAGGGGCGAGCCCTTAGGGAGGGTCGCCGGACGGCCCGCCGTGATCATCACGTTCTTAGAGGGCATCGCGGTCCGCCGCCCGACGGCCCAGCATTGCGGGGCTCTCGGCGGCGCCTTGGCGAAGCTGCACCTGGCCGGGCAGGATTTCGACGGGTACCGGCCCAACGCCCTGACGCTGGAGGCCTGGAGGCCGCTCTTCGCCCAAGCCGAGGCTCAGGCCGATACGGTGTCGCCGGGCCTTGCCGAGCGGACCAGGCGGGAGCTGGCGAACCTTGAGGCCTCGTGGCCGCGCGGCCTGCCCAGCGGCATCATCCATGCGGATCTCTTCACCGACAACGTGTTCTTCATCGGCCCGGAAGTCTCGGGACTGATCGACTTCTATTTCGCCTGCACGGATGCCTTCGCCTACGACGTCGCCATCTGCCTCAACGCCTGGTGCTTCGAGATCGACGGTTCGTTCAATCTCACCAAGGGACAGGCGATGCTTGCCGGCTATCAGGCCGTGCGGCGTCTGAATGCGGAAGAGGTCGAGGCGCTGCCAACTCTCTGCCGGGGATCGGCCATGCGCTTCATGCTGACCCGTCTGGTCGACTGGCTCAACGTGCCGCCGGGTGCGCTGGTGAAGCCGAAGGATCCGATGGAATACGACCGCAAGCTCAATTTCCACCGCCACGTGAAGCACGCGCGAGAATACGGACTTGAAGCATGAGTGATACCAAGCGCGTGATGATCTACACCGACGGCGCCTGCTCGGGAAATCCCGGGCCGGGAGGCTGGGGCGCGATTCTGTTCTTCAACGGAAGCGAGAAAGAGATTTCCGGCGGGGAGGCGCACACCACCAACAACCGCATGGAAATCCGCGCCGCCATCGAGGGGCTGAACGCCCTCAAGCGCTCCTGCGCGGTCGACCTGTTCACGGACTCCCAGTATGTCCGCCAGGGCATCACCCAGTGGATGCACAACTGGAAGCGGCGCGGCTGGCGCACCGCCGACAACAAGCCGGTGAAGAACGAGGATCTCTGGCGGGAACTCGACGAGGCGGCCTCCCGCCACGACGTCGCCTGGCATTGGGTGAAGGGGCACGCGGACGATCCGACGAACATTCGCGTCGACGAACTCGCCGTTGCGGCGATGCAGCCGTTCAAGAAGAATGGCCGGAGGGCTAGCGCCTAACCCTCCGGTGGGGTCGGATCAGAGATCCTTCATGAGGTTCTCGGCGCCGGAATGCTGCGCCTTCGAGGGGGCGTCCTCCACGTTGAGGGCCTTCACCACGCCGTCCTCAACCACCATGGAATAGCGCTGGGACCGGGTGCCGAGGCCGAAGCCTGCCCCGTCCATGGACAGGCCGATGGCCTTGGCGAAATCCGCATTGCCGTCGGAGATGAACTCGATGCCTGTGGCCTCGGAGGCCTTGCCCCAGGCCTCCAGCACGAAGACGTCGTTCACCGAAGTCACGAGGATCGCATCGACTCCTTTGGCCAGGATCTCGTCCTTCTTCTGCACGTAGCCCGGCAGGTGGTTGCGGTGGCAGGTGGGGGTGAAGGCGCCGGGGACGGCGACGAGAACCACCTTGCGGCCTTTGAAGAGATCGTCCGTGGTCTTGGCCACGGGACCGTCAGACGTCATGACGCGAAAAGTGACCTGGGGCAGGCGTTCGCCGACCTGGATGGGCATGGCAGGGTCTCCAAAGCTATGATGCTGAATGCTTTATCCCTAGCGCGGCTTCCCGTTCTCGTCGAGGCTGACTTCCGTCTCGACGGCCTTGTCCCCGGCCACCAGGGTCAGGTGCAGGGGAACAGGCCCCGAAACATCCTTCGGCTTCTCTTCGATCGTGACGGTGAAGCGGTCGCCCTCGGCCGGGTGGGACGCTGAGAAGAACCAGTTCTCCGGCCCCTCCGGGAAAAGAGCAGGCTTCGTACCGGGAGGCGCCTGGATGGTGACCGTAAAGGCCGGCTTGTCTCCGGCGACGGGAGCGATGGACAGGATCGACAGATCCGCCTGGGCTCCCAGCTTTTGAAGGAGTGGAACTTTGGCCAGTGCCGCCTCGATGGCCTTGCGCTCGGAATCGGCGCCGCTGAGGTCCAGGGTGAGATCCGCATTGGCCGGAATGCAGATGTCCTTGCAGACCCCGTATTCCAGCGCCAGGACGAGCCTGATGGGCTTTGTCGGGTCCTTGGGCTTCACAAGGACCGGAATCACCGCCTGCTTGCCGTAGACATAGGCGACCCCCGCCGCATCCTCATGCCGCTTGGGGGCCGGCCAGCGAATCTCGGTGCTGGCGACGTTCTCCGATCCGGACCAGTCGAACCGCGGGGGCAGACCGGAATCCCCAGGGGTCCGCCAATAGGTCTTGAAGCCCTGGTCGAGGGTGATCTCGATCCCGGCGAGCCAATGCTCGCCCTGCTGCCCGCCACCGATCAGGCGGGCACGGGAATGGAACCCTTGGGTCGAGGCGGAGGGCTTGATGGGTTGCGCGTCGGCTACGGCAATGGACAAAATACAAAAAAACGCAACCGAAGCGGCGCGGAACATGGATGCCATGGAACTGACGCCTCCCTGAGGCACTTCCCTTATGCGTTTATTCTCGGGTCTGCCATCCACGATCCTGTGATCGGGCGGCAAGTCCGGCAAGGCAGATTGTAGGATATGGGCTCTCACCTTTCACCATACGGCACCGAATCAACTTACCTCGACGGGCAGCTTCTCGTGGCGATGCCGGGAATGATGGACGAACGCTTCGCCCGGGCCGTCATCTTCATCTGCGCCCACTCGGCCGAAGGGGCGATGGGTATCATCCTCAACCGGCCTGCCGCCAACGTCACCATGCCGGATCTGCTGGTTCAGCTCGAGATCGTGCCCGAGATGGAGCGCATCCGCCTGCCGCAGAAGGTGGGGACCATGCAGGTGCTCATGGGCGGTCCTGTGGAGACGAGCCGCGGCTTCGTGCTCCATTCGCCAGATTTCCACCTCTCCCAATCGACCCTGCCCATCGACGACAGCATCTGCCTGACCGCCACCATCGATATCCTGCGCGCCATCGCGGCCGGCCACGGGCCTGAGAACGCGGTGCTGGCCTTAGGCTATGCGGGCTGGGGCGCGGGCCAGCTGGAGATGGAGATGCAGGCCAATGGCTGGCTCAATACCCCGGCCGATGCGGAGCTCGTCTTCAACACGGCCGCGGATGTGCGCTACGAGATGGCCCTGCGCCGGATTGGAATCGAGCCCGCCATGCTGTCCATGGAAGCCGGCCACGCCTGATCTGACGTGGCGGACTGATCACGCCGCCGCCGGAGCAGCCCCCACCAGCTGGCGCGCCTGGAGCGTCGACATCGGCTCGCCGAAGACGGGACCCTGTGCGTATTCGCAGCCGAGCTGGTAGAGCTCGATCGCCTCGGACTCGCTTTCTGCGCCTTCCGCCACGATCTCCATGCCGAGCTCGTGCGCCATCTTTACGATGGAGCGCAGGATCACGGGCCTGCCGGCCGCCATCTGGCGCACGAAGGACTCGTCCACCTTGATCGTGTCGAACGGGAAACGCTGCAGATAGGCGAGAGCGGAATAGCCGGTGCCGAAATCGTCGAGCGACAGGCCGGCCCCGAGGTCGCGCAGGCGCGAGAGCATCTGGGCCGAGTATTCCGGGTTCTCCATCACGAGACTTTCCGTCATCTCGATCTTGAGCGTGCCGGGAATGACCCCGGAGCGGGCGATCACCGTCTTCACGTCCTGCAGCAGGTCGTGGCGCAGCAGGTGATGGCTCGACATGTTCACGCTGGCGAAGATCGGCGGTTCGACCTCGAGGGCGTTCTGCCACGCGGCCAGTTCGCGGCCGGTCTGCTCGAGCAGGAACACGCTCAGCTTGACGATGAGGCCCGTCTCCTCGGCAATCGACATGAAGTCCTCAGGCCCGACACGCCCGAGCCGCGGATGATCCCAGCGCAGCATCGACTCGAAGCCTGCGATGGTTCGGTCTTCCAGGCGCACGATCGGCTTGAACAGCACCTTCATCTCCCCCCGGTCGAGGGCGTGGCGCAGGTCGGTCTCCATGGTGAAGTGATCGCTGCGGTCGGAGCGCATGGTGGGCCGGAACACCTCGATCCGGTCGCCGCCGTTGCGCCGCGCATGTGCCATGGCGATCTCGGCGTTGCGCAGCACCTCCTCGCGTCGCGCGGCGATCTGCGGATCGTAGAGCGCGATGCCGATGGACGCGGTGAGGAAGAACTCGCGCTCCGAGTAGGTGAACGGTGTCGTGACCACGCGCCGGACCATGTCGGCGAAGGAGATGATGCGGTCCGTCTCCCGCTCCGAGAGCAGGATGATCGCGAACTCGTCGCCCGAGATGCGCGCCAGCGTATCCTGCGGTTTCAGCAGGCGGCTCAGGCGGCGTGACAGGGTCAGCAGGATCGAGTCGCCGGCGGCATAGCCTGCGGTGGCGTTGGCGTCCTTCAGCTTGTCGATGTCGATGACGACGACGGTCGGACGTAAGGAATCGTCCTGGCTAGCGAAGGTGAGGGCCGCCTCCAGACGATCATAGAAGAGCTGGCGGTTCGGCAGGCTCGTCAGATTGTCGTGCACGGCGTCGTGCAGCAGGCGCTCTTCCGCGGTCTTGCTGTCCATGACGTCCGCGAGGGTGCCGACGATGCGCAGCACCTCGCCGTCAGAACCGATCACCGGGCGGGCCCGGAGCCGGAACCAGTGGTGCGCGCCGGTCGACGAGCGCAGGCGGAAGTCCTGGGTCAGGCGGCCGCGACGCTGCTCGATGACCGCATCGAGGGCGAGCCGGTAGCGGTCCTTGTCAAAGGGATGGATCAGGTCGAGCCACGCGGAGGCCGGCCCTTCCAGCGAACCGCGCTTGAGCCCGAGCTGATGCTCGACCTCCGGGCTGACGAAGATGTTGTCGGAGACCACGTCCCAGTCGAACACGATGTCGCCTGCCCCGGTGAGGGCCAGCGCCCGACGCTCCGTGTCGTTGACAAATCCGCGCGCGAAGCCGCCTCCGGCGAAAGCGTGCTGCATGACCGTGAAGCCGATGAGCATGACCACCAGCACAAGGCCGCCGACCAGGGCAGGGGGGACGAGATCGGAGGAGAGCTGGCCAACCACGGTGAAGCTCGCGGCCGTCACCCAGGCGACCAGGAGCAGCCAAGTGGGAACGAGCATCACGGCGCGGTCGTAGCCGTGCGTCGCCAGATGGATCACGAGAACGAAACCGATGCCGGCCACCGCGGCAATCGACATGCGGGCTACGCCCGAGGCCACCGGGGGATCGACGATGGCGAGCGCCACCATTCCCCCGAGGAACAGGAGCCAGAACGCCGTGACGTGGCTGTAGCGCACGTGCCAGCGGTTGAGGTTGAGATAGGCGAAGAGGAAGACGAGGAGCGTTGCCGAGAGCACCGCCTCGGCACCGGCGCGGTAGATCTGCTCGGTGGCTTCCGTGATCGGGAAGACGCGCTGGAAGAAACCGAAATCGATGCAGGCATAGGCCAGCACCGCCCAGGCCAGCGCCGCGGCCGCCGGGAAGATCAGGGCACCCTTCACCACGAACACGATGGTGAGGAAGAGGGCAAGCAGGCCCGCGATGCCGATGATGATGCCCTTGTAGAGCGTCAGGCCGTTGACCCGGTCCTTATAGGCATCCGCATCCCACAGATGAACCTGGGGCAGGTTCTCGGAGCGCAGCTCCGCCACGAAGGTGACGGTCGTGCCGGGATCGAGGGTGATGAGGAAGAGGTCGGCGTCCTCGCTGTCGTCGCGCTCCGGCCTGATTCCTTGGCTCGCCGTGATCGCCGCGATGCGGGTGGCGCCGAGATCGGGCCAGATCACCCCGGAACCGGTGAGGCGGAAATGCGGAGCGACCAGGAGGCGCTCGATCTGCTCGTCGGTGTCGTTGGTGAGCGCGAAGACCATCCAGTCCGGCCGGGTGCCGGCCTCGCGCGCCTTCACGGCGATGCGGCGGACGATGCCGTCGCGCCCCGGGGCCGTGGAAATGCGGATCTCGTCCCCGTCCGAGTTGTAGCGTTCGATGGCCGGGGTGAGGTCGATGGCCTTCATCTTGGGGTCGACGCGCACGGATTCCACGGCCCAGCCGCTGGTCGGCCAGGCGAGCCCCAGGAATGTCGCCAAGAGAAGGGCTATGGCGAAAGATACGATCCGCAATGCTTCGGTCTTTCGTCCGGTACTAAAACAAAGGAACAGGATTGGTACCGGTCAGGAGGCTTGAGAGCAAGGCGGAGCCGGAACAGGCCCCCACTTGTCCGCAGGACTCATTGGTTATTGTTACCATCGGGCCATGGGACCCGTTTACGGCGGGATTGAGGAGAATTGGGCGTGACCTAAAGGCAGGCGTGGCAGAAAAATCAGCCGCGCAGCCCCTGGGCGATGCTCTCCAACGAGGGCAGCGCCTTGATCGGACCAATCGCCGCGAGGGTGGGCGCACCCTGCAGCAGACGGCGACCCGCCTCGCGCACATGCTCCACCTTGAGGGCATCGACCTTTCGGACGATCTCCTCGCTGCCGACCACCCGGCCCCAAGACAGGAGCTGGCGGGCCACCCGCTCGATGCGGCCGCCTGGAGTTTCCAGGGCCGTGAGCAGGGCCACCTTCATCTGCGCCTTGGCGCGGATCAGCTCGATCTCGCTGATGTCCTGCGTGGCCTGGACCATGCAGGCCAGCGTCACGTCCATCAGTTCCCGCACGTCCGATCCGGCCGTTCCGGCGCCGATGCCGAAGAGGCCGCAATCGGAGAAGGGCCAGTGGAAGGAATCGATAGAATAGGCGAGGCCGCGGGTTTCGCGCACTTCATGCCAGAGCCGCGAGGTCAGGCCGCCGCCCAGCATATGGGCGAAGAGATGCGCGGCGTAGTAGTTCGGGTCCTTGAACGACAGCCCGGGCAGGCCGAGCACGATGTTCGCCTGTTCGAGCTTGCGGGAAATGCGCCGCTCGCCGCCGGTATAGTGCCCCGCCTCGGGCTGGCGGGCCGGAACAGTCGGCATGGCGCCGAACAGGCGCTCGGCCAGATCGACGATCTGGGCATGCTCCACGTCGCCGGCGGCCGCCAGCACCATCTTGCCAGGGGTGTATTCCCGCGCCAGGAAGGCGCGGATCGTCGCCTCGTCGAAGCTTTTGATGGTGTCCGGAGTGCCGAGGATCGGGCGGCCGACGGCTTGGCCCGCGAAGGCTGTTTCCATGAAGGCGTCGTAGATGAGATCGTCCGGCGTGTCCTCGACGGCGGCGTATTCCTGCAGGATCACGCCCTTCTCGCGGGCAAGCTCGCCCGCGTCGAAAGCCGAGTGGATGAGGATGTCGCCGAGCACGTCGAGGGCGACATCCACGTTCTCACCGAGGACGCGCGCTGTATAGCTCGTGTATTCGACGCTGGTGGCGGCATTGATGTCGCCGCCCACATTCTCGATGTCCTCGGCGATCTGTCGGGCGGAGCGCCGCGCCGTGCCCTTGAACGCCATGTGCTCGATGAGATGCGAAAGCCCATGCTCATGCGGCTGCTCGTGGCGCGAGCCGGTGCCGACCCAGACGCCGAGCGTCGCGGTGGCGATCTCCGGCATTCGCTCGGTGGCGACCATCAGGCCGTTGGACAGGGTGGTGATGTCGATCCGCTTCTCGCGGACGAAATGCTGGTTCATGCGGCAGCGCCTTTGACCGCCCGCGCGCGCTCGCGGATGAAGCGCTCGACCGCAGCCTGGTCGTTGGGAAGAACCGTGAAGCTTTCCCTGCGCTCCATCAGATCAGCCATGTGCGGCGGAAGTGCGGGGCGAACGCCAGTCGCACGCTCGACCGCGTCCGGGAATTTCGCCGGATGGGCCGTGGAGAGAGCCACGACCGGTGTTGCGGGATCTTCTTTGAGCAGGGCGCGTGCGGCGCGGGTGCCGACGGCGCTGTGCGGGTCGAGCACGTAGCCGGTGCTGCGATAGGTCTCGGCCATCTCCGCTATGACGTTGTCCTCGTCGACGGCCTGAGCCGAGAACTCCTCGCGGATGCGAGACAGCGGCTCGGCGTCGATGAGGAAAGCGCGGGACTGGTTGAGACTCGCCATGAGGCGGCGGATCGCTTCGCCATCGCGGCCGTAGGCCTCGAACAGCAGGCGCTCGAAATTGGACGAGATCTGGATGTCCATGGATGGCGAGGTCGTGGGATGCACACCCTTGATCTCATAGGATCCTGAGCCCAGCGTGCGGGCCAGGATGTCGTTGGCATTGGTGCCGATCATCAGCCGCTCGATCGGCAGGCCCATGCGCTTGGCCGCCCAGCCGGCGAGGATGTCGCCGAAATTGCCCGTGGGAACGGAGAACGAGACCGGGCGGTGAGGGGAGCCCAGCGCAACCGCAGCGGTGAAGTAATAGACGGCCTGCGCTGCCACGCGGGCCCAGTTGATGGAGTTCACGCCCGAGAGCTGCAGTTCGTCGCGGAAGCGGGCATGGTTGAACATGCCCTTCACCATGGTCTGGCAATCGTCGAAGGTGCCCTCGACCGCGAGCGCATGGACGTTGGGCGAAGCCACCGTGGTCATCTGCCGGCGCTGCACGTCCGACACGCGGCCATGCGGGTAGAGGATAAAGATGTCGACCTGATCGAGGCCCTTGAAGGCCTCCACGGCCGCGCTGCCCGTGTCGCCCGAAGTGGCGCCTACGATGGTGGCGCGTGCCCCACGCGCCTTCAGCACGTGATCCATGAGGCGACCGAGCAACTGCATCGCCACGTCCTTGAACGCGAGCGTGGGGCCGTGGAAGAGCTCGAGCACGAAGAGGTTGTCGCCAAGCTGCGTCAGCGGGCAGACGGCGGCGTGGCGGAACGAGGCGTAAGACTCGTCGATCATGCGGCCGAGCGCGGCCTCGGGGATGTCGCCGTCGACCAGCGGCCCGAGCACGGCTTTGGCCACCTCCGCATAGGGCTTGCCGGCGAAGCCGCCGATTGTCTCAGCAGTTAAGCTCGGCCAGCTTTCGGGCAGATAGAGGCCACCGTCCCGGGCGAGGCCGGTCAGCAGGGCATCACTGAAACCGAGCGCCGGGGCTTCCCCCCGGGTCGAGACATGGAGCACAGTCGATCTCCTGGAAAATTCGGCCGGACATTATGGTTATGAACCGGACACGGCAAGCCGCATCCGGTCGCAGAGTTCATGGTTTTATCCGGGCCATTGCATAGGCATCGGCGAAGGCGCCGCCCCGGAAGGCGAAATCCCTGTGCGTACCCTCGATCTCGAACCCATTGCGCTTGTAGAGCGCGATTGCGGCTACGTTATCCACATAGACGGTCAGTTCGATCCGTCTCAGGTTGAGCCAGTCGTCGGCGATCATGATCAGTTCACGCAGCAGCCTGGAGCCGATGCCGCGGCCGTGGAAATCGTCGTGCAGGCCCATGCCGAGATAAGCCACATGGGAGCGTCGGCCCTGGTGTCGCTCGAAGCCGCCGCTGCCGATGATCTGGCCGTCTCTCTCCACCACGAGACTGACATTGCTGGCCGGGTTGATGCCCTCAAGCCATTTCCGGGTGGCCTCGGGTGTCTGATGGGGCAGGCGCAGGGTGCCCCAGCGATAGCCGGGCATATTGCCCAAAGCGGCAATGCCTTCGCAATCGGTGAGACGCGCCGCGCGGATGACAATGTCGTCGGCGGAGCTGGGCGGATGAGTTGTTGGCTGAATGTCCATGTCGCTCTCCTCTGGATGAAGGCGGAGGCGAACCGAACCTTTGAGAAGCCCTGCTCGTCTCCGCAGGGCTTGTCGGGAATGCTCGACGCTGACTTAGACGCGCAAAGCCTCTCCCGTACGCCCTGCAAGGCGCATCGTGAGATGGGTTACGGTCATGAGCAGCGTGAACATGATCATAGAATAGCTCCGCTCGGCTGAAATGACAAACGTCCTATTTCAGCTCGGCTGAGTCCAGCCCCTTCAGGCGCCGCCAGGCAAAGGCCCCGAAGACGCCGATCAGGGTCAGGGCGATGCCGTACCACGTGACTGCGTATTGCAGGTGGTTGTTCGGCAGGGTCAGGGGTGTCTGCCCGCCCCGCGGCCAGCCGCCCGGATTGGGGCTTGCATCGGCGTCGATCAGGAAGGGCGCGACGCGCTCAAGGTTGTGGGCCGCCGCCATGGCCTGGGGATCGCGGGCGAACCATTGGTTGCGGGCCGGATCGTCGTTAGGCGTGAAGGGATTGCGCGCCTCGGGCGCCCGCACGAGGCCGGTGATCGTGACCTCGCCTGTAGGCCGGCTCTCGGGGCGCCGCGCCGGGTCGCGCAGGTCCGTCGGCACGAAGCCGCGGTTGACCATTACGATGGCCCCGGAGGCGAGCTTGAGAGGCGTGATCAGGTAATAGCCCTGGAGGGGCGCTCCCTGCCGCTCACCGCGGGCAAGGCCATAGACCGGGGCCTCGAACTCGTGAAGGAAGGTGCCGGTCACCCGCACTTTGCGGAACTCATCCTGGTCGGCGCGCCAAGCGGACCAATCCAATTCCGGCACGATCGGGCCGGGATCGCCATAGGCGCGGGTTTCGATCTGCTGGATCAGGTCCTCCTTCCAGGCCTTGCGCTGGAGCTGCCAGGTACCCAGACCGAGCAGGGTGGCAAGCGCCACCAGGGCCGCTAGGCCCGGAACGAGGAGGGAGCGGCTCCTGTGCAAGCGGGAGGCGGTCACTTCTCGAAGCGCCCTTCCTCGGCCTTGTGGTGGTACTGCAGGTTCATCAGAACGCCTTTGAGCGGCCGCACCAGGAGGAGGCTCAAGACGATGCTGAGCGCCGTCCACATGACGAGATGGAGCCAGATCGGCGGCTCGTAGGTGAATTCGGTCCAGAGGGCGAGAGCCACCACCACGATGCCGACGAAGGACATGACGAAGAACGCCGGGCCATCGCCCGTGTCCGTGAAGGCGAGGTCGAGGCCGCAGACCTCGCATTTCGGCTGCACCGAGAGGAAGCCCTTGAACACGTGCCCTTTGCCGCAGCGGGGGCAGAGCCCTTTAAGGCCGGTGGTGATGGGCGAGGGGGCGGACGGGTCGTGAGCCACGGCTTTTCTCCAGATTGGGCCGGCGGGGCTGACCGACAGATGGTGATGCAACCCCGAAAATGCGAAGGGCGGCCGTGAGAGCCGCCCCTGCCGAATTGATGCTGCGGTGAGCGGGATCAGTGACCGCCGCCGGCCACCGGTCCGCCGTAGCCCCACACATAGATGGCGGCGAAGAGGAAGAGCCACACCACGTCGACGAAGTGCCAGTACCAGGCGGCGAACTCGAAGCCGAGATGCTGCTGGGGCGTGAAGTCGCCGCGATAGGCGCGCAGCAGGCACACGGCCAGGAAGATGGTGCCGATGATCACGTGCGCGCCGTGGAAGCCCGTCGCCATGAAGAAAGTGGCGCCGTAGATGTTGCCGCTGAAGCCGAAGGCCGCGTGGCTGTACTCGTAGGCCTGCACGCAGGTGAAGATGAAGCCGAGGATCACCGTGAGCCACAGGCCCATCTTCAGGCCTTGGCGGTCGTTGTGCAGGAGCGCGTGGTGCGCCCAGGTGACCGTGGTGCCTGAGGTGAGCAGGATCAGCGTGTTGAGAAGCGGCAGGTGCCAGGGATCGAAGGTCTCGATGCCCTTCGGGGGCCAGACGCCGCCGAGCGTCTCGACGCGGGAGTAGAGCTGCGGGTCGCCGGCATAGAGGGCCGCATCGAAATAGGCCCAGAACCAGGCGGCGAAGAACATCACCTCGGAGGCGATGAACATGATCATGCCGTAGCGGTGGTGAAGCTGGACCACGCGGGTATGCGAGCCGGTATTGGCTTCCTTCACCACATCCGTCCACCAGGAGAGCATGGTGTAGAGAACGCCGATGATGCCCGCGCCGAAGACGAAGGGGCCGAGATGCATGCCGGCGATGGCGATGTCTTTCCACCAGGTCACGAACCCGGAGGTCAGCAGGAACGCGCTGACCGCGCCGATGAGCGGCCACGGGCTCGGTTCAAGGATGTGGTAGTCGTGGTTCTTGGCGTGGGCCTCGGCCATTTCGTGTCGTCTCCGTGCCTCGAAGGTGAACTCGCTTTAGGACGTTTCCGCCCAGCTTGTCACGTGTCTTATTGCGCGATGGGTGTGGTGGATGATGTCACTTCCGCCACCGGCTTGCCCCCCTTGGAGGGGAAGTAGGTGTAGGAGAGGGTGATGGATGAAAGGTCCTTCACGTCGCGATCCTGCACGAGGCGGGGATCGACGTAGAAGACGACCGCGGATTCCAGGGTTTCGCCCGGCTGCAGGGTCTGCTCGGTGAAGCAGAAGCACTCGAGCTTCGAGAAATAGGTGCCGGCGAGGTCGGGCTGCACGTTGTAGGTGGCAATGCCCGTGCTCGGCCTGTCGCCCTTGTTGGTGACCTTGTAGAGAACCGTCGTGGTCTCGCCGAGCTTGACCTTGACCTCGGGCGTTTCCGGCGAGAAGCGCCAGTTCAGCCCGGGCGCCACATTGGAATCGAAGCGGACGGAGATCGTCCGGTCCAGCACCTGCGATCCGTTGTTGTCGACCGCGACAGGCGTGCCGCCGAATCCGGTGACCTTGCAGAAGAGGTCGTAGAGCGGAACGGACGCGTAGGCGAGGCCGACCATGCCCGCCACGAGACCGACGCAGGCAAAGGCCGTGCGGTTCATCTTGCGCTGGATGTGCGGATTCTCAGCCATGTCTCACCTCACATGGGCCGTTGCAGGACGCCGGGTCCGAGCTTTGCCAGGGTGACGGCAAAAAGCAGGATGCAGAACACGCCGAGCGCAAGGGCCAGGGCCAAGGAGCGCTGGCGGCGTCGCTTCTGTTCCTCAGGGGTTAGGCGGACGGGAGGAGTGGGATCTGCCATCATCGATTACCCGAACACCGGCCGGAAGAAGCCGAAGCCGTGCTCCACGAGCAGGGTCGCGAAGAGCAGGAAGAGATAGAGGATCGAAAAGCCGAAAAGCTGCTGGGCGACCCGCATGGCAGGCTCGCCCTGGCGCAGGCGGTAGACCTGGACGGCCAGCGCCAGCATGCCGAGGCCGCCGACGAGCGAGATGATGGCATAGGCCAGGCCGCCAAACCCTAGGGCCACCGGAGCCATGCCCAGCGGAGCCAGAAGGATCGTGTAGGCGAGGATCTGGAACCGGGTGGCATCGGGGCCCGCCACGTTCGGCAACATGGGGATGCCGGCGCGCTCGTAATCGCCTGACTTCACGAGAGCCAGAGCCCAGAAATGGGGCGGGGTCCACATGAAGATGATGGCGAACAGCACCACGCTGTCCCAGGCCACATGGCCCGTGACGGCCGCCTGCGCGACGATCGGGGGGAGGGCGCCCGCCGCACCGCCGATGACGATGTTCTGCGGCGTCGAGCGCTTCAGCCACATGGAATAGACGACCACGTAGAAGAAGATCGTAAAGGCCAGAAGGCCCGCGGCCAGCCAGTTGCTCACGAGGCCCAGGATGATCACCGAGCCGACGGAGAGCGACACCCCGAAGGCCAATGCCTCGCCGGGCTGGATCTTGCCGGCGGGAATCGGGCGTTTGCGGGTGCGGGTCATGACCGCGTCGATATCCGCATCCCACCACATGTTGAGGCAGCCTGAAGCCCCGCCGCCGATGGCGATCATCAGCAGCGACACGAAGGCCACGACCGGGTGGACGTTCGAGGGGCTGATGACCATGCCGACGAGGGCCGTGAAGACGACGAGAAACATCACGCGCGGCTTCAGCAGGGCGAAGAAGTCGGACACGTCCCCCTGTGACAGGCCTGCCGTGGCGAGGCTCTCAACGTGGGATTCGGCCAGACTGTTCGACATGGTGCTCATCACAAAAATCCGAAATGCCGGGACGAGGCCGAAAAGGCCTCCGGGTGGTCGGCTCCTCGCCGGAAGGCTT
The DNA here is from genome assembly GCF_014191055.1 of Microvirga lupini. Lineage (GTDB taxonomy): Bacteria > Pseudomonadota > Alphaproteobacteria > Rhizobiales > Beijerinckiaceae > Microvirga > Microvirga lupini_A. The sequence continues at coordinate 552,891 of NZ_JACHWB010000002.1, read as the reverse complement.
GTTAAAGCCAAGCCCTCTGGGGAGGAGCCGGGCGGCGAAAGCCGCCCAGCTCAGCTGTTTGAGTGCATCGTGCGGAAAAGTGGATCCGGTTTTCCGCGTGCAACGATGCACTACTTTTTAGATCAAGCATCGGATCAATCCCAAAAGTGGGTTCCACTTTTGGGTCCGATGCTAGTGGCCCGTGTCGATGACGCGGGGCAGGGTCTCGAACTGGTGGTACGGAGGCGGAGAGGACAGGGTCCATTCCAGCGTCGTCGCACCCTCACCCCACGGATTGTCGGCAGCCTTTTCCTTGCGGATGAAGGCATAGACGACGCCGAACATGAAGATGAAGAGACCCGCGAAGAAGATATAGGCGCCGATGGAGGACACCATGTTCCAGCCCGCGAAGGCGTCCGGGTAATCCGCATAGCGGCGCGGCATGCCGGAGAGGCCGAGGAAGTGCATCGGGAAGAACAGCACGTTGGAGCCGATGAAGGCGACCCAGAAGTGCAACTTGCCGATCCACTCGGGCATCACGTAGCCGGTGATCTTCGGGAACCAGTAATACATGCCGGCGAAGATCACGAACACTGCGCCGAGAGACAGCACGTAGTGGAAGTGAGCCACCACGTAGTAGGTGTCGTGCATGTAGCGGTCGACGGGAGCGTTCGCCAGCACGACGCCGGTGACGCCGCCCACCGTGAACAGGAACACGAAGCCCACAGCCCACTGCATGGCCGCCGTGAAGCGGATGGAGCCGCCCCACATGGTGGCGATCCACGAGAAGATCTTCACGCCAGTCGGAACCGCGATCACCATGGTGGCGAACACGAAATAGGCCTGGGTCTGGAGCGAGAGGCCGACGGTGTACATGTGGTGTGCCCACACGACGAACCCGACTACGCCGATCGCCACCATGGCGTAGGCCATGCCGAGATAGCCGAAGATCGGCTTCTTGGAGAAGGTGGAGATGATGTGGGACACGATGCCGAAGGCCGGCAGGATCATGATGTACACTTCGGGGTGGCCGAAGAACCAGAACAGGTGCTGGTAAAGCACCGGATCACCACCGCCCGACGGATCGAAGAAGGTCGTGCCGAAGTTGCGGTCGGTGAGCAGCATCGTGATCGCGCCCGCGAGAACCGGCAGCGACAGGAGCAGCAGGAACGCGGTCACCAGCATGGCCCAGGCGAAGAGCGGCATCTTGTGCAGCGTCATGCCCGGAGCGCGCATGTTGAGGATCGTGGTGATGAAGTTGATCGCGCCCAGGATCGACGCCGCACCGGCAAGGTGCAGGGCGAAGATGCCGAAGTCGAGCGCCGGACCGGGGTGGCCGACTGTCGAGAGCGGCGGATAGACGGTCCAGCCGCCGCCGAAACCCAGCGAGCCCGGAGCACCCTCGACGAAGAGCGAGCAGAGCATCAGGGCGAAGGCCGAGACGGTGAGCCAGAACGAGATGTTGTTCATCCGCGGGAAGGCCATGTCGGGCGCGCCGATCATGAGCGGGATGAACCAGTTGCCGAAGCCGCCGATCAGCGTGGGCATCACCATGAAGAACACCATGATGAGGCCGTGGCCGGTCACGAAGACGTTGAACGCCTGCGGGTTCGAGAAGAACTGAAGGCCGGGCTCCTGGAGTTCCAGGCGCATCCCGATGGAGAGAAGGCCGCCGACGATACCCGCCGTGAAGCCGAAGATCATGTAGAGCGTGCCGATGTCCTTGTGGTTCGTCGAATAGAACCACCGGCGCCAGAAGCTCGGAAGGTGGTGATCGTGGTGATCCGCGTGAGCGGCATCAGCTGCATGTGCCATGATAGACCTCTGTGGTCCTTTTCAGATTACTGAGCGTTCGCGAACTTGACCGGGCCGGAGCTGTCCGTGGAAGCATAACGCTGCTTCGCCTCGGCCAGCCAAGCGGCATATTGCTGCTCGCTCACGACGCGGATTTCGATCGGCATGTAGGGATGGCCGTTGCCGCAGAGCTCCGAGCACTGGCCGTAATAGACGCCTTCCTTCTCGGCCTTGAACCATGTCTCGTTCAGGCGTCCGGGAATGGCATCGACCTTGATGTAGAAGGATGGCAGGGCAAAGGCGTGCAGCACGTCCGCGGAGGTCACCTGAACCCGCACGACCTTGCCTACCGGCACGACCATAGCGTTGTCGGCGCCCAGCAGGCGCGGCTGGTCCGGCTTCCGTTGTCCGTCTTCGGGGATCATGTTCGAGTCGAACTTGAAGCCGCCGCCCTGATCGGCCGGGTACTCATAGCCCCAGTACCAGGAATAGCCGGTCGCCTTCACTACCAGGTCGGCCTGCGGCGGCACGAGCTGCTCGCGCAGGAGGCGGAAGGACGGAATGGCAATCGCCACCAGGATCAGAACCGGGACGATGGTCCAGGCGACTTCGAGGAGCGTATTGTGGGTGGTTTTCGACGGAACCGGGTTCTTGTTCTCGTTGAACCGGGCGATGATCACGAGGATCAGGGCCAGCACGAACAGGCAGATCGCCGCGATCAGCCAGACCAGGTAGGTGTGGAAGCTGGACACGCTCTGTCCCAGCTCTGTTACCATCTCCTGCATGCCGGTTTCCCAGGGGGAGGGCTGCCCCGCGGCAGCCGACGCCACATTGATGCCCAACACAAGTGCGACCGCTGCCGTGGAGAGGGCGGTCACCGATCGACGTGCATTCTCGATCCGCATCGGTGTTCCAAAGCTCCTAAAGATGTGATGGCCCAGGGCCATGAAAGCATCGGGGAAGGCGCGGGCGTGCGAATAGCGGCGCCCGGCTTGCGCCATCACCTTTGATCTGCGTCAAAGACCACATGATCCGTCCAAGCGCAACGGTAGAAGCGTTCCAAACTGTGCGTCATAACCGCCAAAAAGCGTTTCAGCTCTCCAAATCGCCCCTCTCGCTTGACATTGCGCCCCCTGGCATGGTCCCAACGGGCCAAACTCGGATCGAAGCGGCGGCATGCCGCGACCCTTTGAGAGGGTTGAAGGAATGGAGAAACCGATGGGCGCATCGCAATGGGTTCGCCACGGCGCGGCAGTGGTCCTGGGGCTCACAACTCTGCTCGGCGCCAGCAACGCCGGCGCTCAGGGCATGGTCAAGAACACCTTCGGTGACTGGCAGATGCGCTGCGAGACTCCGGCCGGGGCCACTGCCGAGCAATGCGCCCTTGTGCAGAACGTCGTTGCGGAAGACCGCCCCAACGTCACCCTCGTGATTATCATGTTGAAAACCGCTGATGGCAAAAGCCGCCTCCTGCGCGTCGTGGCGCCTCTGGGTATTCTGCTGCCCTCAGGGCTTGGCCTGAAGATCGACCAGACGGATATCGGTCGGGCCGGATTCGTGCGCTGCCTGGCTTCGGGCTGCGTCGCCGAGGTCGTCATGGAGGAGAACCTGATCAATCAGATGAAGACCGGCCAGCAGGCCACCTTCATCGTCTTCCAGACGCCCGAGGAGGGAATCGGCATCCCCGTGTCCCTGAACGGGTTCTCGGCCGGGTTCGATGCTCTTCCGTAAGACATAAACAGAGGGTGGGGGGACAGTGATGAACAAGGGATTGAACCGCAGGGCGGGATTGGCCTTCGCCGTGCTCGGGATCTCGACCCTGGCCGGCTGCGGAGCGCCGGGCGAGGGCGGCTTCGGCATCGGCGACATGCTGCTCACGGCGGGGACGACCCAGACGCCGCCTCAGGCCGCCGAGACCCGCGACGTGTATTGTCCGGTCGTTGAGGTCATGGATGGCGGTGCGGTCATACGGGCCGGAGGCGTTGATGGCGGCTCCGTCCGCAGCCAGATCTCCCTGGGCGACTTGGCCCGCGAATGCGTCGGCCAGCCGGATGGCAGCACCCTCGTGAGGGTCGGCGTCGAGGCCCGGGCGCTCCTCGGCAACGCCGGGTCGGCGGGCCGCTATGACGTGCCGCTCCAGATCGTCGTCAAGGACGGCTCGACCGTCTTCGCCAACCGCTCCCGCCGGGTGGCGGCCGCAATTCCGGCCGGCCAGACCCAGACAATGGTCTCGGTCGTCGAGGAGGGCATCGTGGTTCCGGCGGCCTCCGCCGAGCGTTTCGAGATCCAGGTCGGTCTCGGCACCCGCGCGGCCGCAGGACGGCGGGGCTAAAACATTGATCCCAAAAGTAGACTTGCACTTTTGGGATCGAATCCGATGCATCAAGCCTAATACAGAACGGCCGCGCCTGCTCTCTGGTTGAGGGGCGTGGCCAGGACCTTGTCGATCCGGCGCTCGTCGAGATCGATCACCTCGAAGCGCCAGCCTAAGGTCTCCACGTGTTCGCCCGTGGTCGGCAGGTGCTGCAATTCGCTGATCACCAGGCCGCCGACCGTGTGATAGCTGCGGGTTTCGGGCAGGGTCATGCCGAGAATCTCGGCCATTTCGTCCACCGGCATGGAACCGGCGAGCAGCCAGGAGCCGTCCTCGCGTCGGATGGCGTCGGGCTCCGGCGCCTCTCCGTCGGACCGGAAGGCGCCGACGATGGCCTCCAGGGCATCGGCCGGGGTCACGACCCCTTCGAAATGGCCGTATTCGTCATGGACCAGCGCCATGGGCACCTCGGCATCCCTGAGAATCGCCAGGGCATCCAGCGCGTAAAGCGTATCCGGAATGACCGGCGCCTGCTGCAGGTGCTTGCGGATGTCGAGGGGCTGGCCCGACAGCATGGCGGCCAGAAGCTCCCGTGACTGAACGACGCCGATTACGTTGTCGGGGGTGCCTTCGCTCACCGGCAGGCGCGAATGCGGGGTCTCGATCAGCAGGGCCCGGATCGTCTCTTCGTCATCCTCGGTGTCGATCCAGTCCACGTCCGTCCGGGGCGTCATGAGGCCGCGCACCGTCCGGTCGCCGAGGCGCAGCACGCCCGAGATCATGCGGCGCTCCTCCTCCTCGATCACGCCGGCGCTCTCGGCCTCGCCGACCAGCATCTTGATCTCCTCTTCGGTGACGGTCGAGGAATCGTCGGACTTGGTGCCGAACAGGCTGAAAATCAGGCTGGTGGAGGCATTGAGAAGCCAGACGGCAGGGGCGGCCACTTTCGAGACGACCATCATCATTGGCGCCATCACGCAGGCGATGCCCTCCGGATGGCGCAGGGCCAGCTGCTTGGGCACGAGCTCGCCGATCACGATGGACAGGTAGGTGATGATGCCGATGACGATGCCGTAGCCGAGAGGCTCGGCCGCACCCTCGGGCATGCCCTGGGCGAGGAGGATCTCCGTCAGCCGGCCGCCCAAAGCCGCGCCCGAAAAGGCGCCGGCCAGGATGCCCACCAGGGTGATGCCGATCTGGACCGTGGAGAGGAAGCGGCCCGAATCCTCCATGAGGGTGAGGGCCGTGCTGGCGCCCGAGCGGCCCTGCTCGGCCATGGCCTTGAGCCGGGGCCTGCGGGCGGACACGATGGCCAATTCGGAAAGAGCGAAGACGCCGTTGAGGGCAACGAGAGCGAGAGCGATGATCAGTTCGAGCAACGATGCGTGGAGCTGCTGACCGGATCAGGCCGCGCTTCTCCCCTTCTGTGACAGATAGCCCTAAGATGGAGCCTGCGGAGCCTGCCGTCAATTAAAGGGTGAACAGGCCTGGCTTGCTTTGTTGACAGGCGGACATTTCCTCTTCAGAGGTTAGGCCAGCCGATGATCCCCGCGGAAGAGTCCGGACGACAGTCCGGCGCCGAAGGCGCAACCGCCCCGGAAACGCTCAGGCCAAAGGACCGCGTGGGAGCTGGCACTCTGGAAAGCGGCGGCGTTTGAAACGCCGTCCACCGACGGGCGTAACCTGGGGCTTAGGCCTTAAGGGAAATCTCTCAGGTCTCGGGACAGAGGGGGCGCAGAGCAACGGGCCGCAAGGCTCGATGGAACGCGCACCTTTGAGGGAAACCGATGGCCGAGCCAGCGCACAGCGACGAGCCGCTCCTGAAAACCCCGCTCCACGCGGAACATGTGGCGCTTGGCGCCCGCATGGTGCCGTTCGCCGGCTACGACATGCCGGTGCAGTACCCCACCGGCATCCTTACCGAGCACAACTGGACCCGCGAGCATGCGGGTCTGTTCGACGTCTCGCATATGGGCCAAGCCTTTCTCGTTGCAGAGGACAAGAGCCACGAGACCGTGGCCAGGGCCCTTGAGGCGCTCATCCCCGCCGATGTGCTGAATCTCAAGCCCAACCAGCAGCGCTATTCGCAGCTCCTGGCCGACGACGGCGGTATCCTCGACGACCTGATGGTGACCCGCGTCGGCGCTCCCGGTCATGAAGGCTGGCTCTACCTCGTCGTCAACGCCTCCATGAAGGAGCAGGACTATGCCCATATCGAGGCTCGCCTGCCGAAGGGCGTGAGCCTGAAGCGCAAGGACGAGCTCGGCCTGATGGCCCTGCAGGGGCCTTCCGCGGAGGCCGTCCTGGCGAAGCTGTCGCCCGAAGCCGCCGCGCTGTCCTTCATGATGTCCGCTGACGTGCAGATCGACGGCATTGGGTGCCATGTGTCCCGCTCCGGCTACACCGGTGAAGACGGCTTCGAGATCTCCTGCAAGGCCGAGGATGCGGCGAAGCTCTGGCGCGCCCTTCTTGCGGATCCAGAGGTGAAGGCCATCGGCCTCGGCGCACGCGATTCGCTGCGTCTCGAAGCGGGCCTCTGCCTTTACGGTCATGACATCGACCCCACCACATCGCCCATCGAGGCCGGCCTGATCTGGTCGATCCAGAAGCGCCGCCGCGAGGAGGGGGGCTTCCCCGGTGCCGCGCGCGTTCAGCGCGAGATCAAGGACGGTGCGGCGCGTGTTCGCGTCGGCATCAAGCCGGAAGGCCGCGCTCCCGCCCGCGAGGGCAGCGTCATCACCACGCCTGACGGGCGAGAGGTCGGCATCGTGACCTCCGGCGGGTTCGGCCCCACGGTCAACGGCCCGGTTGCCATGGGCTATGTGGCCAAGGACGTGTCCGCTGTCGGCACCGACCTGCATCTCATCGTTCGCGGCAAGCCGCTGCCGGCCAAGGTCGCGGCCATGCCGTTCGCCCCCCATCGCTACAAGCGCTGACATTCAAAAAGAGGGAATTCACATGACCACGCGCTATACCAAGGACCACGAATACATCCGCGTCGAAGGCGATGCCGGTATCGTGGGCATCTCCGACTACGCCCAGGGCCAGCTCGGCGACGTCGTGTTCGTGGAGCTGCCGAGCGTCGGCAAGACCCTGTCGAAGGGCGACGAGGCGGCCGTCGTCGAGAGCGTGAAGGCGGCCAGCGAAGTCTATGCCCCGGTTTCCGGCGAAGTGGTCGAGGTCAACAGCGAGCTCGAAGCCTCTCCCGGCACGGTCAACGAGGATCCGGCCGGCCGCGGCTGGTTCATGAAGATCCGTCTGACGAATGAGAGCGAGCTCGACGGGCTCATGACCGAAGAGCAGTACCAGGAATTCGTGAAGTCGATTTCCTAAGCGAGCTGCACGGCCATGGCGCACGAATACAGGGCGACGATCCGCTGGAAGCGGGGAGACAGCGAGAGCTTCTCCGACAACCGCTACAGCCGCGGCCATACGTGGTTCTTCGATGGCGGCATCGAAGTCCCCGGCTCCGCATCGCCCTCTGTCGTGCCCTTGCCCCTCTCGCGGGAGGATGCGGTCGACCCGGAGGAGGCTTTCGTGGCGGCAATCTCGAGCTGCCACATGCTCACCTTCCTGTCGATCGCGGCCAAGAAGCGCTTCACGGTCGATGCCTACGAAGACAAGGCGCTCGGCATCATGACGAAGAACGAGAACGGCAAGCTCTTCGTCTCCAGGGTCACCCTGGATCCAATGATCGAATTCTCCGGCGACAAGCTCCCCAGCCCTGAGCAGATAGCCGACATGCACCATCTCGCCCACAAGGAATGCTTCATTGCCAACTCCGTGCTCACGGAGATCGTGGTGGCGGGCCTTCCCTCGCATTAACAAACAAGGTTCTTTCGCCGATGCGTTATTTGCCTTTGTCCGACACCGACCGCAGCGAGATGCTCGCACGGATCGGCGTCAATCACGTCGATGAATTGTTCGCCGACGTGCCGAAGAACCTGCTCCTGAAGGAGCCGGTGGATCTGCCGCGCCGCAAGGGCGAATGGGAAGTGGAGCGTATCCTCTCCCGCATGTCAGCCAAGAACATCTCCGCTTCGAGCGTGCCGTTCTTCGTCGGCGCCGGCGCCTACAAGCACCACGTACCGGCCACCGTCGATCACCTGATCCAGCGCTCAGAGTTCCTGACGAGCTACACGCCGTACCAGCCGGAGATCGCTCAAGGGACGCTGCAGTATCTCTTCGAGTTCCAGACTCAAGTTGCCGCGCTCACCGGCATGGAGGTGGCGAACGCCTCCATGTATGACGGCTCCACCGGGACGGGCGAGGCGGTGCTCATGGCGCACCGAATCACCAAGCGCCGCAAGGCGGTGCTCTCGGGCGGCCTGCATCCGCACTATGCCGATGTGGTGAGAACTCTCTCCGAGATGTCGAGCGACGACGTCGTCACCATGGCGCCCGACGTGGGCGGCACCGAGGACATCCTGTCCCAGATCGACGACAGCGTCTCCTGCGTGGTTGTGCAGTCGCCGGACGTTTTCGGCAATGTGCGCGATCTGAAGCCCATCGCCGACAAGGCGCATCAGCATGGCGTGCTGCTGATTGCCGTGTTCACGGAGGCCGTGTCGCTGGGCCTACTCGCATCTCCCGGCAGCCAGGGTGCCGACATCGTGGTGGGCGAGGGCCAGTCGATCGGCAACGCGCTGAACTTCGGCGGGCCTTATGTGGGCCTCTTCGCTACCCAGTCGAAGTTCCTGCGCCAGATGCCGGGCCGTCTCTGCGGCGAAACCGTGGATGCGGACGGCAATCGCGGCTTCGTGCTGACGCTCTCCACCCGCGAGCAGCATATCCGCCGCGACAAGGCGACCTCGAACATCTGCACCAATTCGGGCCTCTGCTCGCTCGCCTTCACCATCCATATGACGCTGCTCGGTGAAGCAGGCCTCTCGCGTCTTGCGCGCATCAATCATGCCAACGCAGTAAAGTTGGCAGATCAGCTGGCGTCCGTGAAGGGCGTCGAGGTGCTCAACAAGACGTTCTTCAACGAGTTCACGTTGAAGCTCGCAAAGCCCGCCGCCGAAGTGGTCGAACGCTTGGTCGAGAAGGGCGTACTTGCCGGCGTGCCCGTGTCGCGCCTCCTGCCCGGCGCCGGCCTCGACAACCTGCTCCTCGTCGCTTCCACCGAAGTGAACACCGATGATGACCGTGCGGCTCTCTGCGCCGCCTTGAAGGAGGTTCTGTGATGTTGAACCGCCAGGGACGTCCCTCTTCTGCCGGCCAGGCCGGCACCACTGAACACCCGACCTTTACCGGCAACAAGGCGCTGGCGCAGATCGAGCCGCTGCTGTTCGAGATCGGCCGCTATGACACCACCGGCGTCGACCTTGACGAGCCCGAGGACTTCAAGCCGCGCCTCGGCGGGTTGGAGCGCCGGGAGCCCATCGGCCTGCCGGGTCTCTCCGAGCCTGAGACCATGCGCCACTACGTGCGCCTCAGCCAGCAGAACTACGGCATCGACACGGGCCTCTTCCCGCTCGGCTCCTGCACCATGAAGCACAATGCGCGCCTCAACGAGCGCATGGCCCGCCTGCCGGGCTTCTCCGACGTGCATCCGCTGCAGCCGGTCTCCACCGTGCAGGGCGCGCTGGAGCTCATGAACGAGCTCGGCCGCTATCTCGTCACGCTCACCAACATGACCGCCGTGGCGCTTTCGCCGAAAGCCGGCGCCCATGGCGAGCTCTGCGGCATGATGGCGATCAAGGCGGCCATCGAGGCCAAGGGCGAGGGCGCGACCCGCAATGTGGTGCTCGTGCCCGATTCGGCGCACGGCACGAACCCGGCGACCGCGGCGCTGATCGGCTTCAAGGTGAAGCCGGTGCCGGCCCGCGAGGATGGCTGGGTCCATGTGGAGGACGTGAAGGAGCGTCTCGGCCCGGACGTGGCGGCCATCATGCTCACCAATCCCAACACCTGCGGCCTCTTCGAGCCGCAGGTGGCGGAGATCGCCAAGGCGATCCACGATGCGGGCGCGTACTTCTACTGCGACGGCGCGAACTTCAACGCCATCGTGGGCAAGGCGAAGCCGGGCGATCTCGGCGTCGATGCCATGCACATCAACCTGCACAAGACCTTCTCGACGCCCCATGGCGGCGGCGGCCCGGGCTCCGGCCCGGTGGTGCTCTCCGAGCGCCTCGCGCCCTTCGCGCCGGTGCCATTCGTGCGGATGAAGGATGGCAGCTTCGAGCTGGTTGAGCAAAACAATGAGGCCGGCGGCACTGCCGCCCCGTTCGGCCGCATGACCGCCTTCCATGGCCAGATGGGCATGTATGTGCGTGCCCTGTCCTACATGCTCTCCCATGGCGCCGATGGTATGAAGCAGGCGTCCGAAGATGCGGTGCTCAATGCCAACTACATCCGCGCCGGCCTCGCCGATCTCATGTCGCTGCCCTTCGGCAACAAGCCGTGCATGCATGAGGTGCTGTTCGACGACGCATGGCTCAAGGACACGGGCGTGACCACGCTGGACGTGGCCAAGGCCATGATCGACGAGGGCTACCACCCGATGACCATGTATTTCCCGCTGGTGGTGCATGGGGCCATGCTGATCGAGCCGACGGAATCCGAATCGAAGGCGTCCCTTGACCTCTTCATCGCGATGCTGCGCGACCTCGCTTTTGCCGCGAGGAACGGCGACAAGGAGCGCTTCACCGGTGCGCCGTACCACGCTCCGCGGCGGCGTCTCGACGAGACGCGCGCAGCCAGAAACCCGGTGCTTAAGTGGACGCCGCCGTCGCCGGTGGCGGAAGCGGCAGAGTAACTGAGCTAAAATCGTGTTCTGGAAATGCCGCCTTAAAGGGCGGCTTTTTCATGTGCAGGGTTGCGGCCATATGCGCAGGCTGAGAACCTGTTCTTGAGTGACACCCTCTCCGTTCAGAGAGGAGGCAAATCGGCTGGCTCGGGTTAACCATGCTGTAACGTTTCGGCAACAGGCATGATCCGGCAGTCTTCGGAAAGATGAATTCTCCCTTTGCCTCACCCGGCTGCGGGTAGAGCGCTCACGTAAGCGGAGCATCCGTCAAGCAGAGCTGTGCTCGGACATCATGCTGGCAATGACAGCAATCGATGAGCGCCTTCAGCACCAAAACCTCCGGCTACCGTCCCGAGATCCAGGGGATTCGTACGATCGGTGCACTTCTCGTTGCCAGTTTCCACATCTGGGGCGGGCGGGTATCCGGCGGCGTGGATGTGTTCTTCGTCATCTCGGGTTTTCTGATCACTGGTTCTCTCTACAGAGAAGTCCAGCGCAACCAGACGATTGATGTCTTCGCCTTCTGGGGCCGCATCGCCAAGCGCATCGCCCCCATGGCCTATACTGTTATGGCCATCACGCTTCTCGCGGCCTTGCTGTGGTTGCCCCAGTCGCGCCAGCAGGGGTTTCTCACCGAGGTGATTTATAGCGTCCTTCATCTTGAGAACCTCAAGCTCATGATGAACGCGGTCGATTATCTCGCTCGCGACGAGGCTCCCAGCCCGGTCCAACAGTTCTGGGCACTATCGGTGCAAGTGCAGTTTTATGCCGTCTGGCCCTTCCTGCTGCTGGGCGTGACCCTTGCAGTGCGCCGGCTGGGCGGTGGAGCTTATACTTATGCTGCTGCCTTTGCGGCCGTATTCCTTGGCTCTCTGGCCTATTCGGTTGTACAGACTCGCCTTGACCCTTCGCCCACCTACTTCAACACGTCGGCGCGCGTATGGGAGTTCGCCCTAGGCGGCGTTCTAGCGATCCTGGTTCCCTATATTCAATTGCCGGAGCGGCTTCGCGAGATTGTGGGATGGGTCGGATTGGCGGCTGTGGTAAGCTGCGGCTTCGCCGTTCCGGCATCGGCTCATTACCCGGGATACATTGCGCTGTGGCCGACGCTCGGAGCAGCCTTGGTCATTCTCTCGGGAGGTGGCACGACGCGCTTCGGTGCCGATAGAATTTTGGCCGCAAAGCCGCTTGTCGCTATGGGCGATATCTCGTTCTCATTCTATCTCTGGCATTGGCCGGTTCTGGTTTTCGCCTTGATCGTTACTGGTCAGAAGCAACTCGGTCTCTGGGATGGGCTGGCTGTCATCGCGATCGCATTGTGCGGCGCCTATATGACCGCGCGCGGGCTGGAGCAACCGATTCAACGATCAGCACTCGGTAAGAGGAAGGTTTGGCACATTCATGCACTGGCTACGTGCTTTGCCATACCTATTGTCGTCACTGCCGCGGTATGGATCCTTCTGCTTGAAACCAAAGCGGATCCAGACAACCTTCCAATCGCAAATTACCCTGGGGGGACTCTGCCTGCATCCGTCGAGACTATGATAAAACCTGGTATCCCGTTGATGCCAGAATTTGCCAACGTGAAGCGTGATCTCGCCAGGGGATTGCTTAAGGAGTGCCATCAACGCGTAGATGAAGCGGCTGTTATTGAATGTGAATTTGGAAATCTCGGCGCCCCAACGAAGACTATAGCGGTTGTTGGCGGATCGCATTCATCGCATTGGTTACCTCCACTGGAAATTCTTGCGAAAAAGTACGGATGGCGGGTTGTCAACATCACGAAGAGTGCATGCCCCTTCACAGTGGGAGGAAAACTGGACCCAACTTGCATTGAGTGGAACAAGAACGTGATCGCCAATCTGGCGAGGCTGAAACCAGATGTTGTTTTCACACCATCAACCCGGAGGCAGTACATTCAGGGAAGAAAGGAAGAATACATCCCTGAAGGGTATCAGGCGCAATGGAACCGTTTGGCTGAAATAGGTGTGGAGGTGATTGCGGTTCGGGACAATCCATGGTTGGGTTTTCACGTTCCTGAATGTCTTGAAGCTAATTATCCCAACATTATGGCTTGCAGCCGTCCGCGCAATAGAGTTCTAAGCGATACTGACCCAAGTCGGCTGCTTTCCGCTCGTCCGTCAAATGTCAAATTCATCGATATGACAGATCGATTTTGTGATCAAAAGACATGCTTCCCAGTCTCAGGAAACATTATGATCTATGGTGACAAGCATCATTTCACGGTCACATTTTCCCGCTCTATGTCTACGATCCTGGGTGAGCGGATGAAACAAGTTCGACCTGACCTCTTCCCGTCGGAATCTGATGGGCAAAAGCAAGAGCAGCAAAGTGCGGATGTGGGGGAGTAGCCCCACGCGATTTTCGGAGAGCTAAGTGAGAGCGATCTAGCACTCATGCCTCTGTCCTAAAAAAGGATCGCACTTTTGTTTTTTTTCGCAAGTACTTTTGAGCGATAGGCGTAGACGGAACAAGCAATTCGGGTTTCTACCCTGTTGAGCCTAGTCATACGATTGATGATTGAACCTCGATCCTTCAGGAACACACGCTCCTAGAAGTGCGTTTCGCGAGAGATGCTGGCAGGTCATCCGTGTGCCTGAATTGGATTCTTCAACTGAATGACCGACTACGTTCTTGACGGCCTACGCTTGTCTAAGCGCGTCAGAAATTCTTTAAATGGATGTAAATCCGTCATTCGTCCGATAACGACGCATGCGCCTGCCTGTTGCAGCATCTCCGCATGTTCCGGTCCGCAATGTGAGCCACCGGCGAAGCCGATGACGCGCATGCCGGCTGCCAACGCGCCTTGAACCCCCGCGGCGGAGTCCTCGATCACTATGCAATCCTCTGGGCACGTACCCATCTGCGCGGCGGCGTGGAGAAACAGATCCGGCGCCGGTTTGCCGCGCGCGACCTGAGTGGCGCTGAAGACGTGGTCGAAAAGGTCGGACAATCCGGTGATCTGGAGCGACAGCGCAATACGGTCGGGTGTCGAGGAGGAAGCGACGCAGCGCGGGTAGGGGAGCGACAGGATAGTTTCGCGGACGCCCTCGATCGGCTTCAGGTGCGTTTCGAATTTGGCAAAGAGGGCGCGGTCGATCTGAGAGCCCAGATCGGCCGGAAGGGTGCAACCGTGCTCCGCCTCGAGGCGTGCCACCATGTCCTTGAAACTGACCCCGACGAATTTGCGCGCGATGTCCTGTGCCTGATAGGGCAGTCCGATCTCCGTGAGGATCTGGGCGTCGATCTCGCAGGCCAGGGCCTCCGAATCGACCAGAACCCCGTCGCAGTCAAAGATCAGCACCATGATGGTCTCCAGCAAAAAAGGCCGCCTCGAAGGGCGGCCTTTGAAATCTTCCGTCCGGAACGGAGCCCTTACTGCAGCTTCGTGCGCACGTCGTTGAGGCTGGACGAGACGAGCGAGGCGGCCGTGGCGCCGGTGATTTCGTCGCGCAGGACGCGCTCGGAGGCCTTGACGGCCGCATCGACGGCGGCGGCGCGCACTTCGGCGGAAGCCTGGGCCTCGGCCTGGGCGATCTTCGCCTCGGCGGTGGCGGTGCGGCGCTTCACGAAGTCGGCCATCTTCTCCTGGGCCTCGGCGGCAAGGCGCTCGGCCTCGGCGCGGGCGTTGGAGACGATCTCGGCGGCCTCGCGCTCGGCGGTGGCACGCTTCGTCTCGTACTCCTTGAGGAGCCGCTCGGCATCCTGGCGCAGGCGCTTGGCCTCGGCCAGTTCGTCGGCGATCCGCTTGCCGCGGGAATCGAGCTGGTTCATCACGTTACCCGGGACGCCCTTGTAGAACAGGATGCCCCAGAAGATGACGAAGGCGACCGCAACCCAGAATTCAGCGCTTTGGAACATGCGGATCTCCTGATCAGGCCTTGATCTGATTGAGAGCGGCTTCGACCTTCTGCGGGGCCGGAGCCTTGCCGGTCAGGCGCTCGATGATGGCGGAAGCTGTGTCGCGGGCGATGGCGTCCACGTGGCTCATGGCCTCGGTCTTCTTGGCCGAGATAGTAGCCTCTGACTCAGCGAGGCGCTGGTTGAGGTCGGCTTCGAGGGCCTTGCGCTTGGCATCACTCTCGGCGGACAGCTTGGCGCGGGTTTCCTGGGCCAGGGCCTGAGCCCGGCTCTTCGCCTCGGCCAGCGACTTCTCGTAAGCCGTGCCGGCCTCTTCCGCGCGGGATTTCATGGCTGCCGCGTCGTCGAGATCGCTGGCGATCATCGCACGGCGGTTCTCGATGATTCCGCCCAGACGCGGGAGAACCAGCCTCGAAAGCAGCGTGTAGAGCACCACGAAGGTGATCGCCAGCCAGAGGAGCTGACCGGCATAGGTTTCCGTCTCGAAGGGCGGGAAACCGACATCCGCATGAGCGCCGCCGGGGGCCTCTGTTGTGGCATGGGTCGTCTGAGCCTGAGCCATGAGCAGATCCTAACGGATAAAGAATCCTACAAACATGAATGACGGCGGTTGAGCCCGCCGTCACCCCTGTTGAGGCGAAGCGCGTGAAGCGCGCCTCAGCCTCCCGATCACCGTCTTGAGATTAGGTGAAGAGCAGAACGAGAGCGACGACGAGGCAGAAGATGCCGAGACCTTCCGCGAGCGCCGCACCGATGAAGGCGCGGGCGAACTGGCTGTCAGCAGCCGAAGGGTTGCGCAGGGCACCCGAGAGGAAGTTGCCGAAGATGTTGCCCACGCCCATAGCGGCGAGACCCATGCCAATGCAGGCGAGGCCCGCGCCGAGGAACTTGAAAGCAATCGGATCCATTGTGATCTCCTTGGGGATACTGTGATCGGGAGGGAAGGTTAACTCAGCGCAGACCTAGTGCCCCGGGTGCAACGCGTCGTTCAGGTAGATGCAGGTCAACACCGTGAAGACGTAGGCCTGCAGAGCGGCGACGAGGAACTCGAGCGCCATGAGAGCAACCGCCATGAGGAGCGGCAGCGGAGCGAGGATCGTCAGGGCGCCGCCGGCAGCCAGGAGGCTGACCACGAAGCCTGCGAAAACCTTCAGCGCGATGTGTCCCGCGAGCATGTTCGCGAAGAGACGCAGGGACAGCGAGATCGGCCGGGACAGGAAGGAGATGAGCTCGATCACCACGATGAAGGGCAGGAGCCAGCCCGGCACGCCCGACGGCACGAAGAGGCCGAGGAAGTGGGTGCCATGCTTCATGAAGCCGTAGACCACCACGGTGCCGATCACCAGCATCGCGAGGGCGAAGGTGACGATGATGTGGCTGGTGACCGTGAAGAAGCCCGGGATCATGCCGAGCAGGTTGGCCGTCAGCACGAACATGAAGAGCGAGAAGACGAGGGGGAAGAACTTCATCCCCTCCTTGCCGGTCGCGTCGACCAGGGTGTTCGCGACGAAATCGTGCAGGACCTCGGCCACCGACTGGGCGCGGCCCGGAACGACGGCGCGCTTGCGGGTGGCGTAGAGAAGGCCGCCCACGATCACGGCGGCAGCGCCGATCATGAATGCGGACGAATTGGTGAAGTTGATGACCGGAATGATGGGCTTGATCTGGAATTGTTCGATCGGGCTCGCCATGATCCGCTCTCAAAAGTTCGCTGTTGCCAATGCCGTACGGCGTTCGAAGTCGAGGTCTGCTACCGCTCGTCGTGATACCGGGCGGGTTTGACCACCCCGGCAGCTCGCATCAGATTGAGCATCCCGGCGCAGAAGCCGAGTATCAGACAAACGATCAGACCCCAAGGGGAAGATCCGAACAGGTAGTCGACGATCCAACCCAGGATCCCACCGGCCGCAACTCCTGCAACGAATTCGGCCGAGAGCCTGAAGGCCTGGCCGAGAGCAGTGGAATTGGACGTCGGGCGGGCGCGAGGTTCCGACTCGGCTCGTTGAGCGGATGCTTGAGAGATCCGCGCATCGAGCGATTTCAGTCTCGCTGACAGGTCGGCATCATCGGCGCTGCCCGGTTTCCTCTCATCTTCACCGTTCCGCTCGTGAGGGTCCGCCATTGCGATCTCCTGTGAAGCGTTGCGGGAAAATGCCTGGAAAACCAGCCCCGAAAGCCGGGCGCACCATATGAGCGGGGGTTACCCCTGTCAAGAACAGTCTGAAAAGAACTAAGTATCTGATATCGCTTGATTATAGATGTTTTTGCGCAGCCTGAGGCTGAAAGCGCACATGTTTTTGAGGCCGAAGCATGGCAGGGCCTGAAAACCTTAGGCTACCTCAAGAATGCGCTCGGCGCTCTGCAGGTCGACGGAGACCAGTTGCGAAACGCCGCGCTCGGCCATGGTGACGCCGAACAGTCGGTCCATCCGGGCCATGGTGATCGGGTTGTGGGTGATGACCACGAACCGGGTTTCGGTCTGGCGGGACATGTCCTCGAGCAGGGCGCAGTAGCGCTCCACATTGGCGTCGTCGAGGGGCGCGTCCACCTCGTCGAGCACGCAGATCGGCGAAGGGTTGGTGAGGAACACGGCGAAGATCAGGGCGGTGGCGGTGAGCGCCTGCTCACCGCCGGAGAGCAGGGTCATGCTCTGGGGCTTCTTGCCCGGCGGGCGGGCGAGGATTTCGAGGCCGGCTTCGAGCGGATCGTCCGAATCGACAAGGGTCAGCTCCGCCGTGCCGCCGCCGAACAGGGTGGTGAAGAGCTGCTTGAAATGGTTGTTCACCACGTCGAAGGCGGCGAGCAGCCGCTCACGACCTTCGCGGTTGAGGCTGCCGATCGCCTGGCGCAGGCGCTTGATGGCCTCGACGAGGTCGTCACGCTCGCCGGCAATGCTGTTGTACTTAGTTTCAAGCTCCGAGAGCTCCTCGTCGGCGCGCAGGTTCACCGCACCGAGGCGCTCCCGGTCGCTCTTGAGAGAGTGGAGCTTCGATTCGATTTCCGCATGCGGCGGAAGTTCGGTCGCCTCCTTCAGGCCCGCGAGTTCGATCAGCCCGGCGGGGGTCGTCTCGAGGTTCTCCGCGATGGTGCGAGTGATCTCGGCCAGACGTGCGACGGCGGCCTCGTGACGAGCCTGTGATCCGGCGCGGGCTTCGCGGGCGGCTGAGAGCGCCTCCAGGGCAGCACGGGCGGTGCGGTCGGTCTCGGCGAGGCCCGTCTCCGCATCGGCGAGGCGGTCGGCGGCTTCCTTGCGCTTCGCTTCGGCTTCCTCGACCTCAGCAATGAGGGCGCGGCGGCGCTGGAGATAGGTGTCGGGAGCCTCCAGCAGGCGCTGGTGCTCGTCCTGTGCGCGCTCCAAGCGCTCGCCCAAATCCTCGAAAGCCTTGGCGGCGCGGGCGGCGCGCTCGGTCCACAGGCGGATATCGGCGGCAAGCGCGTCCTGCCGGCGGCGGCGCAACTCGGCCTCGTGCGTGAGCGATTGCAGGGCTGCCCGCGCCTCGGAGGCGGCCGCCCGGCGCTCGGCCACGCGGGTGCGTTCCTCGAGCAGGCGGCTTTCGAGATCGGGTGCCGGAGCGAGGTCCTGCAGGGCACCTTCAGCATCCTGCACCCGCTCCAGCGCTTCCGCCTCGCTCTCCGAGAAGCGGGTCAGGCCCTCCTGGAGTGCGGAGCGGCGCTGGCCGAGTTCGGCTTCCTTGCGCTCGGCAGCCGTCAACCGGGTCCGGGCAGCGTCGAGGGCCTGCCGGGCCTGACGGGCAGCCTCGATGGCCTGCATCTCGTGGGACGCGGCCCGGCGCACGGCTTCCAGGGCCACTTCCGCCTCGTGGCGCAGGTGCTCGGCCTGCTCACGGGCTTCCTTCGCCTCGCGCTCCAGATCGCCGAGGCGGTTCTTTTCCGCCAGACGCCGAGCGGCCGGGGAGGGCGCTTCCGCCGCATTGGTGAAGCCGTCCCAGCGCCACACGTCGCCTTCCTGCGAGACCAGGCGCTGGCCAGGCTTGAGGAGGGCGCGCAGGCGCAAGCCATCGGCCCGGCTCACCACGCCGATCTGGCGCAGGCGGCGCTGCAGCTCGGCCGGTGCGCGGGCGAGATCGGCCAGCGAACGAACACCGTCCGGCAGGGTGGGATCGCCTTCGCCGGCGCCGGTCATTTCCCAGTGGGCGGGAGCGGAAGGATTGGTCGAGGCTTCAAGATCGTCGCCAAGCGCGGCGCCCAGGGCGGCCTCATAGCCCTTCTCGACCGTGATCTGGTCGAGGGCCGGAGGCCACAGGTCGCCGGTAGCGGAGGTCACGAGCTTGGCCAGCGTCAGCGCTTCGGTTTCAAGCCGCTGCGCCTTGCGCTCGGCCTCATTCAGAGGCTGGCGTAGGCGGTTCTCGGCTTCACGAGCAGCCGAGAGGGTCTCGCGCGCCTCGATCACGGCCTCTTCGGCCGATTGGGCACTTTCCTCGGCCATCGCCATATCCTCGCGCATGTCGTCGAGGGAGGGACCGTCCTCGGTTGAACCAGTGAGCGCCGCGATCTCGCGCTCCAGCCGCTCCTTCTCTGACCGGAAACGGGCGGCGCGCTCCATCTCCTCGCGCACGGCGCGCTCCAGGGCGGCGCGGCGGGCATTGAGATCGGAAGTCTGGGCCTGAAGGGCGCTTAAAGATGCCTCGGCCTCGTGCAGCTCCGCTTCGGCGGCGTGGAGGCGCTCCTCTGCCTCGGCGCGGGCATCGTCCGCTCCGTCGGTGGTGAGCGCAATCTCGTCAGCCTCGGACTGAAGGCGCTCGATGGTGGCTTGGGCATCCGTGCGCTGGGCAGCCTCACGGGCGAGGTCGCGGTTAAGGTCGCCGATATGGCGCTCGAGCTCCGTCACGCGCTCCTTGGAGCGGCGCTCCTCCGATTCGAGCTCGTTGCGGGCATGGGTCAGGCGCTGCAGAGCTGCCGCGGCAGCAGCCTCTTCCTGGCGCAGGCTGGGCAGGGCATGGGCGGCGACCGCCTGGGTGGTGGCGGCGCGGGTCTGCTCCTCGGTGGCGTCGGCCACGGCCTTGAGGGCGTCGGCCACTTGGCGCTCGGCGGTGGCGGCCTGCTCCCGGGCCTCGGCGAAGCTGATGGCGTACATCAGGGCCTCGAGCCGGCGGATCTCGGCGGAGAGGTTCTTGTAGCGCGAGGCCTGGCGGCCCTGGCGCTTCAGGCTCTCGATCTGGCTTTCCAGCTCGCGGATTACGTCCTCGACGCGGACGAGGTTGTCCTCGGCAGCCTTGAGCCGCAGCTCCGCTTCGTGGCGGCGGGCGTGCAGGCCTGCGATGCCGGCGGCGTCTTCGAGGATGCGGCGGCGGGCCTGGGGCTTGGCCGAGATGATCTCGCTGATCTGGCCCTGGCGGACGAGGGCGGGCGAGCGGGAGCCGGTGGCGGCGTCGGCGAACAGGATCTGCACGTCACGGGCGCGCACCTCCTTGCCGTTCACCCGGTAGGTCGAGCCTTCCTCGCGCTCGATCTTGCGCGAGATTTCCAGGAGATCGCTGTCGTTGAAGGCGGCGGGCGCGGTGCGCTCGGCGTTGTCGATGGTGAGCATCACCTCGGCCCAGTTGCGGGCCGGGCGGCCGCCGGAGCCGGAGAAGATGACGTCGTCCATCCCCGTGGCGCGCATGTTCTTGAAGGAGTTCTCCCCCATGACCCAGCGCAGGGCCTCAACGAGGTTCGACTTGCCACAGCCGTTCGGCCCGACAACGCCGGTGAGGCCCGGCTCGATCAGGAAGTCGGTGGGCTCGACGAAGGTCTTGAAGCCTGCGATGCGAAGGCGCGTCAGCTTCATGAACGCGCCTTCCCGTCCCGCCCGAAGAGGGCAGGGCCGCGGAGGTTACTCTCCGAGAATTGGCTTGATGACCTTTTCAATCTCATCGATCGACAGGCTTCCAGGATGACGCTGACCATTGATGAAGAAAGTCGGCGTGGAGTCCACACGGAACTGCTCCATACCTCGGTTCTTCACCGCGTTGACTGCGTCATATAGTTTCTGGTCCTTGAGGCAAGCGTCAAATTTTTCCTGTGAAAAACCGGCCTGCCGCATCAGGCCGCGCAGGGCGTCGAGGGGCTTGTCCACAAAGGCCCAGTTCCGCTGCTGCTCGAAGAGCAGGTCGGTGATCGGGTAATATTTGTCGTTCCCATCGCAGCGGGCGAGCATGAAACCGGCGGTAGCAAGCGGGTCGAGGGGGAACTCGCGCAGGACGAAGCGGACCTTGCCCGTGTCGATGTAGCGCTTCTTCAGCTCCGGCCAGGCAGTCTTGTGGAAATTGGCGCAGTGGGAGCAGGTGAGCGACGCGTACTCGATGATGGTCACCTTGGCGTTTTCCGGGCCCAGGGCCACGTCGCCGAGGGGGCCCTGGACCGCGAGGTCCGTAGCGGCCACGTTCTGGGCGAGAGCCGGGAGGCTTGTGGCGAAGTAGGCGGCCGCGGCTGCGGTCCCGAGAAGCTGAAGCGTCTGACGCCGGGTGATCATCGTGGGAAGGCTCCTGAAGAGATTTCGTCCTGCGGTAGAATGACTTGTCTTGCGAGGCAAGCGCCAGATATCTCACGCTTTCGTGCGTGAACCGGAGCTGACGATCGCCTGACCGAGCCGGTCGAGGGCGGCCTTGAGGGCCTCCTCCTCGATGGGCTGGACGGCCCGGTCGACCTTCTCCCGGTCCGCCGGGGTGAGAACGGGAGCGGCCGGTCGCTTCTTCTCAACCCTCCGCACGGGTCCTTGTTTCAGCACGATCTTCCCGATGCAGCGCCAGCCGTAATAGGTGTTCACCCGGTCGATGACGGTGGGGGCCATGTGCTGCAGTTCGAGGGCGAAGGCGCTTTCCACCCGGATCACGAGGGTCGCGGGCTCCGGCCGCGCTTCCGGATCGGCATGGGGGGCTTTTCGCTTCCATTCGATCTTGAGGGGCTGGGTGAAGGCGGCGAGCCGCTCGCCGACGATCTCGGGCCAAGCCATGATGACGTCCGACGTGGCAAAGCCCTGCGCCGCCAGACTGGGGGACAGGCAGACATCGAGAAACTCGGCGAGGGGGCGGGCAAGGGGCCGCGGTCGTCTCATGTTGAATGTCCAAAAGCCGCGTTGGAATATTCCGTGTAGAACGCTATTCCGAATCTCATGTTAACGCCCGCCTCGAGCGCGACCAAGCCCGACCCGCAGGATCTTCTCGCCTGGTACGACCGTCACCGGCGGGATTTGCCGTGGCGCGCCATGCCGGGCGTGACCGCAGAGCCTTACCGCGTCTGGCTGTCCGAGATCATGCTCCAGCAGACGACGGTTGCGGCGGTCAAACCCTATTACCTCAAGTTCCTGGAGCGCTTCCCGACCGTCGAAGCCTTGGCCGAAGCGCCATCCGACACAGTCATGCATGCCTGGGCGGGGCTCGGCTATTATTCCCGCGCCCGCAACCTCCATGCCTGCGCCAAGGCGGTCGTGGAGAAACATGGTGGGCGCTTTCCCGCTACGGAAGCCGAACTCCTGAAGCTTCCCGGCATCGGCGCCTATACGGCAGCGGCCGTGGCGGCCATCGCCTTCAACGAGAAGTCCGCGGCGGTCGACGGCAATGTGGAGCGGGTCATGTCCCGCCTGTTCATGGTCGAGGAGCCGCTGCCGAAGGCCAAGCCACTAATCCGGAGCCTCACAGAGGCGCTGGTGCCGGAGGGCCGCCCCGGCGATTTCGCCCAGGCCGTCATGGATCTCGGCGCCACCATCTGCACGCCCAAGCGTCCGGCCTGCGCGCTCTGCCCCTGGATGGTGCCCTGCCGGGCCCGGGCCGAGGGGCTGCAGGAGACCTTTCCGAAAAAGCAGAAGAAGGAGGCCGGGCAACTGCGCAAAGGGGCGGCCTTCGTGGTTCTGCGCGCCGACGACACGATCCTGCTGCGCACTCGCCCGCCCAAAGGATTGCTCGGCGGCATGGTGGAGCCGCCGACGAGCGAGTGGGTGCCGGATTACGAACCCTCCCGCGCCGTGCTCGACGCCCCCATCGAGGCGCGCTGGCAGCGCCTGCCGGGCACGGTGCGGCACGTCTTCACCCATTTTCCTTTGGAACTCACGGTGCTCTTCGCCAAGGTCGCTAAGGGCACGCCGGCTCCGCACGACATGCGCTGGACGCCGCGGCTGCAATTGCACGAGGAGGCGTTGCCCGGCGCCATGAAAAAGGTGCTGGCGCATGCGCTTGGGGATTTGCCGGGGGCAAAGAAGTCTTCGGCGAAGCCGCAGGCCTGATCAGCCTCCAACCAGCGCCTTCTGATTGCGCTTGAACAATGCCGCGAGCGCATTCGCCACCCGCGTGACGTTCGGACGGTTGCGGCTGCGGCGGTGCATGACGAGGAAGACATCTTCGATCAGGTCGCCCTCGGGCTTCATGACCTGCACGAGGTCCGGGTCCGAATCGCCGAGCCAGCAGGGGAGGAAGGCGGCGCCGAGCCCTGCCTTGGCGGCCTGGTAGCGGATCGGCATGTCGCCGATGCGGGCCGCGATGGTGCGGCCTTGCGCGAACTCCGCCACGTAGGCGGCCTGCCGCGACAGGGTCGGGTCCTCCGGTGGGGCGATGACGGCTTGGGGATTATGGTCACGGGCATAGATCGCAAAGGCGATCTGCCCGATCTTGCGGGCGACAAGATCGTCCGTGCCCTCCGGCAGAGTGCGCATCCGCAGGCCGATATCTGCTTCGCCGGACGCTAGATCGAGCCGTTGCCTCGTCGGGATATAGGCGATCTCAACGGGCGCTGCAGCTTCGTGCAGCTCCGCCGAATGCAGCGACATGAACAGGGTGACCGAGGCTGTGGCCGTGATCCGCACCGGGGCGTCGGGGTCGGGCCGGTAGGCCGCGGCCGTGCGAGACACGATGGCGGCGGCCTCGCCCATGGGAGCGGCGGCTTCGAGAACGGCGTGCCCAGCCTCCGTCAGTTCGAGATTGTTGGGGCCGCGCTGAAACAGGGTGAGCCCGAAGGTTTCCTCCAGCACCTTGATGCGCCGCGCGATGGTGGGCTGGCTCTGGCCCAACGCCTTGGCGGCGCTGTTCATCGATCCATGAGCCACCACGGCAAGAAAGATCCGCAGATCGTCCCAGGACGGTTCGGTGAGGGCGAGGCGGAAGGGGTCGAGAGACGAAGAAGCCATGTGAGAATGCTAAAACGTTGAACCGGGTTCGGCATAGCGGGATCTTCAAGC
This sequence comes from Microvirga lupini, assembly GCF_014191055.1. Classification (GTDB taxonomy): domain Bacteria; phylum Pseudomonadota; class Alphaproteobacteria; order Rhizobiales; family Beijerinckiaceae; genus Microvirga; species Microvirga lupini_A. The sequence goes on along the minus strand of NZ_JACHWB010000002.1, from coordinate 529,005 downwards.
CTGGGGACAAGCCGCACCATCGCTTGAGAAACGCAGCCTCGCAGCCCGACAGGAGCGTTGTGCACCTCTTCATTTTTGTGGGAGGGCCTTCACAAACCTTTCCGTTTAGGCGAGAAGGGCCACCCCGACAGCGAAGGACATTCACCGTGCGCCTGATCCGTTAGCGACGCGATCCGACAACAACATTGTGGCCGAGGAGCCACGACTTGTTTGTGCCGAAACATCCGTTTCGGCCGGATCATGACGCATGGATGAAGGAACCATCATGTCTGACAGCAATCGCGCCATCGTGCGCGGAACCATCCACTCGGGCCCGTTCGAGCTGGCCTATTCCATCGAAGGTGAAGGAACGCCCGCCCTCGTCATCGGCAGCGCGGTCTATTACCCGCGGGTTTTCTCGCAGGATTTAAACCAATCCCTGAAGCTCATCTTCGTCGATCATCGCGGATTTGCGCGACCGACAGGCGAGATGGCGCCCACGGACTACACGCTCAATGTCGTGCTCAACGACGTCGATCTCGTGCGGCGGCATCTCGGCTTGGAGAAGGTGATCATCATCGGCCATTCCGGCCATGGATACATGGCGCTCGAATATGCCAAGCGCTATCCGCAGCATGTGTCCCATGTGGTGATGATCGCCACCGGCCCGAGCCATAGCGCCGCGCACCAGATGGCGACGGAGCAGTACTGGCAGGAATCCGTCTGCCCCGAGCGGAAATCGCAGCTCGCAAGAGATTTGGCGATGCTGCCGGCAGAGATCGAGGCTGCGCCCGACAAGCGCTTCATCGCCTTCTGCGTGAGGATGGGCGCGCGGAGCTGGTACGATCACAGCTTCGACGCCGCGCCCCTGTGGGACGGCGTGCATGTGAACATGCCTGTCTTCGACCACCTCTGGGGCGAGGTCTTCCGCGACATCGATGTCGCGCAGGGGCTGGAGCATCTTGACCGGCCGGTCTTCCTCGCACTTGGCCGGTACGATTACCTCGTTGCGCCCTATGCCACTTGGGCGCCGTATCGCGAGCGCTTCAAGGACCTGACTGTGCGCGTGTTCGAGAAGAGCGGACACACGCCGCAATTCGAAGAGAGTGCTCTCTTCGATGCGGAACTGCTGCAATGGCTTTCGACGCGGTGATGCTCTGAAGATGCGTCATGGCCGATTCGTTCCGGCCATGACGCCGGCAGTTCAAGCGCTCAGGGCCGGGCGAGGCTTGAGCTGGCCGATCGGTCCTGTGCGGGCGGGTATTCGGTCCGGCTTGCGGGCGGAGAATGCCGTGCCTTCCGCCTCGATATGCCAGGGCAGGGTGCCGTTCGGCAGGTACCGGCCCAGTGCATTCAACGCGAGCATGGCGAGGGTAACGACGGCCACGATGACAATGGCAACCGCCGAGGCCTGGCTTGCGAGGCCCGCCTCTTCGAGGTTGTAGAGCACCACCCCGATGGTCTCCGTACCGGCCGACCAGAGCAGGGCCGAGACAGTGAGTTCGCTGAAGGCGAGCAGGAAAGCCATCAGCCCGCCCGCGACCGCTGCTGGAAGAAGCGATGGCAGGATAATATCGGTGAGGCGGCGCATGATCGTTGCGCCATCGAGCGCTGCGGCCTCCTCCTGCGCCATGTCGACCTGAGTCATGCCGGCGAGCACAGGCTTGAGCACCACTGGCAGAAAACGGGCAAGGTAGGCGAACACGATGATCCATGGCGTGGCATAGAGAGAGGCGCCGAAGAGCGGCAGCGGCTTCAGGAACAGAAGGATGCACGCGATGGCCAGCACGATGCCGGGGAGCACATAGGAGATCTCGAGAAGGGCCGTAGCGAGGATCCTCATCGGTCCCATCAGTCTGACCAGACCATAGGCCATCGGGACAGCAAAACATGCGAGCAGGCAGGCCGCGCCGCCTGCGTAAAGCAGCGAATTCAGGAAGGCCCGGATGGTGACCTCCTGCCGCGCCAGCACCTCGACGAAGTTGCCGAGAGTGATGGTCGAGAGCGTCAGCGGCATGCCGTAGGACGGTACCAGGGCCGCAGCGAAGAGCGACAGCATCGGCAGCACCAGCGTGACGGCGATCACCGCGATGACGAAGATCTCTGCGACTGCGCCGGCGCGTCCCAGGCTCCAGAACGGCTGAAGCGGAGCATCCTCTTCCAGGAGTACATCGCCCCGGCGGCTCAGGAACTGGCTTGCCGCAACGCACACGATGGCGATGACCGCCACGAGAAGGCCGAGCGCCGCCACGTCGCCGAGGATGCCGGTGCCGAAACTCGACAGACGGCGATAGATGAGCACCGGCAGGGTGAGATAGTTCACCGGTGCGCCGAGAAGTGCGGGAATGCCGAAGTTGCCGATGCCCGCCACGAAGGCGAGCAGGCCCGCGCTCAGGAGATGCGGCCGCAGCAGCGGCAGGAGATGATCGGTCACGACCCTGAGCGGCGGCGAGCCGTCCATGCGCGCCGCCTCGACCACCGCGAGCGGAATGCGCTTCAGGCCCGCGCTCATGATCACGTAGACGAGGGGCGCATGGTGCAGCCCCAGCACGAGAATGATGCCGAGGCGCCCGAGCATCGGGTTGGCGCTGCCGGCCTCGGGTGCAATTCCCAGGGTGTTGAGGATCGGTGAGGCCGGGCCTGCAAGGTGCAGGAAGGCGAGCGCGATCACCTGGGGCGAGATCATCAGCGACAGGACGAACAGGAACGACGCGACCTGACGCCTGCGGATGTCGGTGATGCCGAGCACCAGGGCCATGAGCGTGCCGAGGGGCAGCGCCAGCAGGGTGGAGAAGAAGGCTGTCTCCAGCGTGGCCCAGGTAGCGCGGATCGCCGATCTGCTGGCGAGCGCCGAGAGCGCCTTGTCGGGATCGAAGACTCCGCCGGGCGCAAGTGCCGTCAGCAGCAGGCGGCCTGCGGGCAGCACGTCGAAGATCACGACCGCCAAAGCAATGGGAGCGAGAAGACCGAGGCCTCCCCGCTCCAGGAACGATTTGGCGTGTGCGCGATGTCTCACTGGCCAAAGATGTCGGCGAAGGCCGCCTTGTTCTTGGTCTCGTCGGCGAGCGCCCTGGCGGCGTCGAAGCCCATGACCTTGATCTGCTCGCGCGGCGGATAGCCGGCGGGCAGCGCGACGGCCGGGTGAGCCGCGATGTAGCCCTGCTTCAGCGCCAGTTCCTGACCTTCCTTCGAGAGCAGGAAGTCCACGAAGGCACGAGCAGCCTCCGGGTTCTTCGTAGACTTGAGAATGGCGACGGGCTCCGACACGGCGGAGACGCCTTCCTTCGGGAACACGAACTCGATCGGAGCGCCCTTGGCCTTCTCGCGGATCGGCATGTAATCGACAATGACGCCGTAGAGCTTCTGGCCGCCCGCCACCTGCTTGAGCACGTCGCCATTGCCGCCGCCTGCCGCCGCCTCGTTGTCCTTCAGGGCCTCGTAATAGTCCCAACCGCCTTCGATATTGCCCGTGAGCGTCGCGGCGTGGATGAGGGCGGCGCCGGAGGTGAGGGGGCTCGGCATGACGAGTTGGCCCTTGACCTCAGGCCTCGTGAGATCGGCCCACGAGGCTGGCTTGAAGGATGCCTTCGTGTTGTAGGCGATGCCCGTGGTGATCAGCTTGGTGGCGAACCAGAATTTCTGGGGGTCGTGCGTGCCCGTCGGATAGGCGGAGGTATCTGCCTTCTCGTGCACCAGGAGACGGTCTTCCTTCTTGAGGCCCTCCATGGTGACGCTGTCGGCAATCAGCAGCACGTCGGCCTGGGGCTGGCCGGCCTCGAACTCGGCGCTGAGCTTGGCAAGGATCTTCGGGGTGCCGTCGCGAACGAAGGTGACGTTGACGCCCGGATGCTTCGCCTTGAAGGCATCGATGGTCTGCTGCGCATCGGTGTTGGGTTGGCTCGTATAGAGCACGAGGTTGCCGGAGAGATTTTGCGCCTGCGCGAAGGCAGGCACCAGAATGGCGAGCAAGGGCAGAAGGCGCTTCATGGACACGGGGCAGTCCCTCTCTTTCGGTAAGGCTGTCCCGCGCTAGCGGCCTTGGATGACGCCTCTGTGACGAAAACATTAGTGCAGGAAACAAAAAGGGCCAGCACGTGGCCAGCCCTTTCACAGCTTTGCGATGTCGCAGGGAACCTCAGGCCGCCATGTCGGCCCGAACCTTGGCCCTGAACTCGTCGATGGAGACCAGCTTGCCGCCCCGCTCCACGTTCCAGAAGGTCCAGCCGTTGCAGGAGGGGAACCCCTGCGTCAGCGCGCCGATCTTGTGGATCGACCCGACGATGGCGCCAAGCGCCAGCGTGCCGTCGGCCCGCACCACGGCCTTGTGGCGGCGGCGCTCATCCACCAGGGTCTCGCCAGCCTTCACGAGGCCTGCCTCGATCAGCGAGAGGAAGGGTACGCGCACTTCCGTGCGCTTCTCGGGGGCTGCCGCAACCGAGATGTCGGAGAGCGGCACCACCGCGTCGATGCGCTTGCGCGCCGCCTTGGCATAGGTCGAATCGCGCTCGAGGCCGATGAAGTTGCGCCCAAGCATCCTGGCGACCGCACCCGTGGTGCCGGAGCCGAAGAAGGGATCGAGCACCACATCGCCGGGATTGGAGGAGGAGAGCAGGATGCGCGCAAGAAGGGCTTCGGGCTTCTGCGTCGGATGAACCTTGCGCCCTTGAGCATCTTTCAGGCGCTCGTCCCCGGTGCAGATCGGGATGAACCAGTCCGAGCGCATCTGCACGTCTTCGTTGCCGGCTTTCAGCGCATCGTAATGGAAGGTGTAGCCCTTCGATTCGGCGCTTTTCGACGCCCAGATCATGGTCTCGTGCGCGTTGGTGAAGCGGCGGCCCTTGAAGTTCGGCATCGGGTTGGCCTTGCGCCACACGATGTCGTTCAGGATCCAGAAGTTCAGATCCTGCAGGGCCGAGCCCACGCGGAAGATGTTGTGGTAGGAGCCGATGACCCAGAGCGTCGCGTTCTTCTTCATCACGCGGCGCACGGCGAGAAGCCAGGCGCGGGTGAACGCGTCGTAATCGGCAAAGCTCGCGAACTTGTCCCAGTCGTCGTCGACGGCGTCGACGAGGCTCTGGTCCGGACGCGTGAGCGCCTGTTCGAGCTGGAGGTTGTAGGGTGGATCCGCGAAGACAACGTCCACGCTCTCAGGGGGAAGCTTCTCGAGATTGGCGATGCAGTCGCCGAGAAGAATCTCATTGAGAGGAAGAGACGGCGGCAGAACGGAGAGGGGCGTTTTACGCCCCGTCCGAGGTGCCGGCGCAGACCGCCCGGTACGCGAGACATGGATCCGGGAGGCGGCGCCGGCAGCCCCGGTACGCGAGGTACCCATGGGTGATCACCGGTTACGCAACTGACACTCAGGATCATGATCGGATAGGGTAAAGAGGAGGTTTCCAAACGCGCGGAAATCCAAATATTTTGGATCGGCAAATTCTGCCTACGCTTTGAAAATATTGCGATTTTTCGTTAATCAGCGTTAAGGGAGGTTACAGGTCCAGTAACCCTTGGCGTAAGGGAGAAAAACTCATGCGGTGGAACGGGCAGGGACCCTCGCTCGCGACCGCCGTGAGATGCGCCTTCGTCGAGTAGCCTGCGTTGCTGGCAAAACCATAGGCGGGATAAGCGTTCCCAAGCCGCGCCATCATGCGGTCTCGGATCACTTTCGCGACAATCGAGGCCGCGGCAATCGACGCGATGCTCGAATCACCCTTGATGACCGCTTCCGTGGCACAGGGCAGAGCTGGCGGATCGTTGCCATCGACGAAGGCCATATCCGGCGTGCAGGGGAGCGCCGCGAGCGCCCGGCACATGGCAAGCAGCGAGGCCTGCCGGATGTTGATGGCGTCGATCTCCTGATGGGACACGGACGCTATGCCCACCCGCGAGGTCGCCAGGATTTCAGTAAACAGCGCCTCACGCTTGGCCGCCGTGAGCGCCTTCGAATCGGCCAACCCCTGAGGCACGTTGCCGAGATCGAGCACCACGGCCGCCGACACCACCGGCCCGGCCAACGGCCCGCGCCCGACCTCGTCAAGCCCGGCGATGCAAGTGAAGCCCTCGGCTCGGGCAGTGAGTTCGCGGGCGAGGCCGAGGCTGGAGGTTTTGGAGGGGCGAATCGGTGCGGTCATGGGGGGATCAAAGCGGGAAGGGGGCGGCTTTGTCATCCGCACATGATGCCGCCGGTATGAGCACCCGCACCGTTATCCCCGGGCTGGTTCCAGGGATCCACGTCTTGCTTGCTTAAAACGTGTCCGGCAGGGATGACCCCGGCCATGACGATGGCAGAGTTAAAGCCTGCTCGCCCGGAACGTATCGCAGGCCTGGACCTGTCCGGTCTTCAATCCCGTGGTGAGCCAGCGCATGCGTTGCTCGGAGGAGCCGTGGGTGAAGCTGTCGGGCACGACGCGGCCCTGCGATTGCTTCTGCAGCCGGTCGTCGCCGATGGCCTCTGCGGCCCGGATGGCCTCCTCGATGTCGCCCTGCTCGAGCGACTGCCAGCGCTGGTTGGAATGGTGCGCCCACACGCCCGCGAGGCAATCCGCCATCAGCTCGACGCGCACGGAGAGCTGGTTGCCTTCGGTCCGGCTGACCTGCTGCTGGCGCTCCTGTACGCGCGGCAGGATGCCGAGCACGTTCTCCACGTGGTGGCCAACCTCATGGGCGAGCACATAGGCATAAGCGAAATCGCCGCCGGCGCGGAAGCGTTGCTGCATTTCCTGGAAGAAGGAGAGGTCGATGTAAACGGTCTGGTCGAGCGGGCAGTAGAATGGCCCCATGGCCGATTGCGCGCCGCCGCAGCCGGACCGAGTGGCGCCGGAGAACAGCACCAGCTTCGGTTCCTGGTATTGCCGGTTCGCCTGCTGGGGCAGCACCGTCTTCCACACGTCTTCCGTGTTGCCGAGAATGGCGGAAGCGAAACGGCCCATCTCGTCCTGGGGCGTGCCCTGTCGGCCCTGCTGTTGCTGCTGGTAGCCGGAGCCGCCGCCTGCGATCATCTCGGCCCCGCCGATCAGGATGCGGGGATCGATCCCGAGCGCCCAGCCGACAAGGCCGAGGATCACCATCGCTCCAATGCCGAGCCCTCCGCCGCCCACCATCCCCATGCCGCGACGGTCTTCCACATTGGACGAGGTTCGAAAGTCTTCCCAGCGCATGATCCACCTTCCAGCTGCGACACGGGATGCCGCAGGAGCTTAAGGCGTAAGCATATAAACGGGTTCCGAACGGGTGCCTATTCGCGCCCGTCCAGCGCCCGCCGCAGGGCCTGGAAATCGCGCCAGCCGAGGCGCTTCTGCAGAGGCTGGCGCAGGAGGTAGGCCGGGTGCAGGGTCGGCAGGGCTTTGATCTCGCGCCCGTCCTCGGTCTTGTAGGTGAACCAGCGGCCGCGGGTGCGCAGGATGCCGTCCTTGATGCCGAGCAGGTTCTGGGCGGCCGGGCCGCCGAGGCAGAGCACGAATTCAGGTGACGCCAGCTCGATCTGCCGCGCAATGAAGGGCTTGCAGATGGCGATTTCCTGGGGCGTCGGCGTGCGGTTGCCCGGCGGGCGCCAGGGCACGATGTTCGCCACATACACTTGGCTGCGGTCGAGCCCGATGGTCGCAAGCATCCGGTCGAGGAGCTGGCCGGAGCGGCCCATGAAGGGCTTGCCGATCCGGTCCTCGTCCGCACCGGGAGCCTCGCCCACCAGCATCACCCGGCCTTGCGGATTGCCGTCCGCGAAGGCGAGGTTCTTGGCGGAAAACTTCAGGGCGCAGCCGTCGAAGCCCGCCAGGATCCCTTCAAGCTCCTCAAGGGATTGAGCATGGCGGGCCTGCTCGCGGGCAAGGCTTGCCACCTCCTCGGGAGCGCCGGCAGCCACCTTGGGGAGGGCACGGGGAGAGGGGGCAGATGGTGGAGGGTTGGACTTGGATGCAGGGGCCTTTGCAGGAGTCTTGGCCTGAGCAGGAGCAGCCTTCGGCTCCGCGAAGCGGTTATGCGGCGTCTCGTCGAGCGCAAGATCGACACCTGCCTCGACATGGAAGTCGAGCAGCGCCTGGAGAGCGTCGCGGTCGGAGGGGAGATCCTGCATGATCCGTATGTAAGCATCCGAGGGGCTGTGGACAACTCAGGTTCGCGAAGAACCCAACAGATCTTGTCATCACGAAATCAGGTCGAAGAGGGTCGGATTCTCGTCACGTCTGGCGTCCTCAATGGCGAGCAGGCGGCGCTTGGTCGTAGAGCCGCCATTGGCCGAGAAGCCGCCCAGCTTGCCGTCTGCCGCGACAACCCGATGGCAGGGCACGATGACGGCAAACGGATTGCGCCCGAGAGACTGGCCGATGGCCCGGGCGTTGTTGATGCCGAGCCGGGCCGCAACCTCGCCATAGGTCAGCACGCGGCCCGGTGGGATGCTGCGGGCAATCTCGTAAACGCGGCGGTCGAACTCCGTTACGCCTTCCATGTCCAGCGGCACGCAGGACAAGTCGCGCGCCTCGCCCTGTAGCAGAGCCGTCACGTCGGCAATGATGTTCTGGATGACCGGCGGGGGCGGGGCCTCCATGATTCCGGGGAAGCGCTTCGCGAGGCGGCCGCGAGTCCTGGATTCATCGTCCTCGGGGAGCTGAAAGCCGATCACGCCGCGCTCGTTCCAGGCCAGCCCGCAAGGGCCGATGGCGGTCTCGAAGAGCGTATAGAACGCTGGGTTGGACGGATGGCCCTGCATGATACGCATCTTAAGCGCCCCGGCACATGCGAACAACCGATGGCTGCTATCCGGCGCAGAAATCCTCTGCCATCTTGCGTCTATTGGGTTCATGAACGCGGTTGGCCCAGGCCCGAAGTTCACCATCATGAATTGGATGATTTCGCATAACCTTATGCGGAAAGAGAACTTTCAGCCTCGCTGCAATGAAGCTAGGGAAGTGTCTCAACTTAGAACGACTTGAGAAACCCGGCAGATTGTTCATATATAAACTATCTGCCGTTTAAGAGCGTATCCCAGGAGGAGACACCAATGTCCGATCTGCCTGCCCGTGAATCGATGGAGTTTGACGTCGTTGTCGTGGGCGCAGGTCCAGCGGGTCTCGCCACAGCCATCCGGCTCAAGCAGCAGGCGTCGGAAGCCGGCGCTGACATCTCCGTGGTCGTGGTGGAGAAGGGCTCCGAGGTCGGCGCACACATCCTCTCCGGCGCGGTCATCGACCCGATCGGCCTCGACGGGCTCCTGCCCGAGTGGCGCTCCGATCCGGACCGGCCGCTCAAGACTGAGGTGACGGCCGACGAGTTCATGTATCTGGGCCATGCCGGCGGCGTGAAGCTGCCCAATGTATTCATGCCCAAGCTCATGAACAACCACGGCAACTTCGTCGGCTCGCTCGGCAACGTCGCCCGCTATCTCGGCCGCAAGGCGGAGGAGCTCGGCGTCGAGATCTATCCCGGCTTTCCGGCCTCCGAGGTCCTGATCGAGGACGGCAAGGTGGTGGGCGTGGCCACCGGCGACATGGGGATCAGCCGCAACGGCGAGCCCAATGCCAACTTCACCCGCGGTATGGAGCTGCGTGCCAAGTACACGATCTTCGGCGAGGGTGCGCGCGGCTCGCTGACCAAGCAGATGGTCGAGCGCTTCGGCCTGAATGCGGGCAAGGACCACCAGAAATACGGCATCGGCATCAAGGAGCTGTGGCAGGTCAAGCCCGAGCACTTCCGCCCGGGCCTCGTGCGCCACTCCATGGGCTGGCCGCTGCCGAACAATTCCGGCGGCGGCTCCTGGCTCTACCACTTCGACGACAACCTGGTGTCCGTCGGCTTTGTGGTGCACCTCAACTACAAGAACCCGACCCTGTCGCCCTTCGACGAGTTCCAGCGCTTCAAGACGCATCCGATGGTGCGCGACGTGTTCGAGGGGGCAAAGCGCATCGGCTACGGGGCGCGCGCCATCATGGAGGGCGGCTGGCAGTCGGTGCCGCGCCTGTCCTTCCCCGGCGGCTGCCTCGTCGGTGACTCGGCCGGCTTCGTGAACGTGCCGCGCATCAAGGGCAGCCACAACGCGATCCTGTCGGGCATGCTCTGCGCCGACCATGTGTTTGCGGCCCTGCAGGTGGGTCGGGCCCATGACGAGGTGGCGTCCTACGAGGAGGCCTGGCGCTCCTCGCCCATCGGCTACGACCTCAAGCGCGTGCGCAACGTGAAGCCACTCTGGTCGAAATACGGCACGGCGGCCGGCGTGGCGCTCGGCGGGCTCGACATGTGGCTGACCGAGATCTTCAACTGGTCGCCCTTCGGCACCATGAGCCACGGCAAGCCCGATCACGAGTGCCTGCTGCCGCTCTCCCAGGTGACGCCGATCAAGTACGACAGGCCCGACGGGGTGCTCACCTTCGACCGGCTGTCCTCGGTGTTCCTGTCCAACACCAACCACGAGGAGGACCAGCCGGTCCATCTCAAGGTCAAGGACATGGGTCTGCAGAAGGGTTCCGAGCACGATGTCTTTGGCGGTCCGTCGCAGCGCTATTGCCCGGCGGGTGTCTATGAATGGGTCGAGGGCGAAGGCGGCGTGCGCTACCAGATCAACGCTCAGAACTGCGTCCACTGCAAGACCTGCGACATCAAGGACCCGAACCAGAACATCAACTGGGTCACCCCCGAAGGCGGCGGCGGGCCGAACTACGTCAATATGTGAGGTTAAACCCCTCCAGCAGTCATCCCGGACGCCGCAGGCGATCCGGGATCGCGAGCCGCATGAGGCGCCATTCTCGTCGGGCGATCCTGGGTTCTGCTGCGCAGCCCCGGGATGACACGCCTGGCTTGAAGCTAAACTCCCCCTCTCACGAGGCTTTTACGCCCCAGCGTCAATTGTCCCCTTGCGGCGCTCTGAGGGAGACGCCATTCTCCGGCCTGATTTGGCGCACATCTCCCTCTGATGAGATGTCGCGATGATTGGAGCCGCGCTTCGTGCCCACCTTGAAAATTCTGAAGTCCCGCAGGGGCTTGACCGCCCTGATGTTGATGGCCGCCACCGTGCTGGTCTCTCCTGCTGCCGTGGCGAATGCCGCCGAGGACGAGATTCTTGAGCCGGCCCAAAGCCTTGAGGGTAATTTCCTGTCGGCCTACGTGGCGGGTTCCGCGCGGGACACGGAGGCTGCGACGCTCTTCTTCCGCCAGGCCATCCAGGAAGACCCTCGTAACCAGGAGCTTCTGGAGCGGGCTTTCGTGGCGTTCCTGGCCAACGGCTCCATGCCGGATGCCATCCGGGCGGCGGAGCGTCTCTCGGCCCAGGACGGGTCGAACAACCTCGCCCAGTTCGCGCTGAGCGTCCGCGCCATCAAAACCCAGAAATATGCCGATGCCCGCGCCCGGCTCTCCAAGAGCATGCGCGGTCGCCAGGCGGATCTCACGGCGACGCTTCTCTCCGCCTGGACCTTCGCCGGCTCCAAGGACGGCAAGCAGGCACTCGCCACCGTCGACAAGCTCAAGAACGAGCGCGCCTTCGACCAATTCCGCGAGTACCACGCCGCCCTCATCGCCGATGTGACCGGCAATGCGGCCGAAGCCGAGAAGCGCTTCAAGGCGGCTTACGAGGGCGAGCGCAACACCTTGCAGGTGGTTGACGCCTATGGCCGGTTCCTCGCCAAGCGCGGCCGCAAGGACGAGGCCCTGAAGGTCTATAAGGCCTTCGACGACGTGTCCCCGCGCCATCCCATCGTCCGCGCTGCCATGACGGCCCTGGAGGAGGGCAAACCCCTCCTGCCGCTCGTCAACAACGCGCAGGACGGTGCGGCGGAACTCCTCTACGGGCTCGGCGTCGTCGGTAACTCCCAGGGCGACGAGCTGACGGCGATCATCTATCTCCGTCTCGGCCTCGATCTCAAGCCGGATCACCCGCTGGCCCTCGTCACCCTCGGGGACGTCTACGAGCGCCTGAAGCAGTACGACAACGCCAACGCGATCTTCGCGCGAATCCCGAAGGATTCCCCAATCCGCACGAGCGCCGACATCTCCATCGGGCACAATTACGAGCTGATGGGTCGCGGCGAGGATGCCATTGCGCATCTCGAGAAGCTCATGAAAGAGCATCCCGAGGAAGTCGACGTGGTCATGGCGCTGGGCAATGTGCAGCGCTCGCGCAAGAAGTTCGCGGAAGCTGCTGAAACCTATACCAAGGCCATCAACCTCGTCGGCCAGCCCGAGCGTGGCCACTGGATCCTGTTCTTCTACCGCGGCTCGTCCTACGAGCGCTCGAAGCAATGGGACAAGGGCGAGGCCGACCTGAAGAAGGCCCTGGAACTCGTCCCGGAGACCCTGAACGCCGCCCGGGCCCAGGTGATGAACTATCTCGCCTATTCCTGGGTCGACCAGAACATGAATATCGACGAAGCCTTCAAGATGCTCACGAAGGCGGTCGAACTCGCGCCCCGCGACGGCATGATCATCGACTCGCTGGGCTGGGCCTATTTCCGCATGGGCCGCTACGAGGATGCCGTGCGCGAGCTGGAAAAGGCCGTCGAGCTGAAGCCGGGCGATTCCACCATCAACGACCACCTGGGCGATGCTTATTGGAAGGTCGGCCGCAAGCTCGAGGCGAAGTTCCAGTGGGACCACGCCAAGAACTCGGATCCGGAGCACGAGGAGCTCGTGAAGATTCTCAAGAAGATCGACAACGGTCTTGAGGAGGATCCGAAGCCGGCTGCGGCGGAGAATACGCCTGCGCCACAGACGGAAGCGCCGAAGCAGAACGGCGGGTAAGTTCTCTCGATAACAAAACGTTCTACGTCATGGCCGGGCTCGTCCCGGCCATTGCTTTTCAAACTGGTCACACCCTAAGCCCTCATCCTGAGGAGCGTAGCGTCTCGAAGGACGAGGGCGTCTCCAGAGTGCGCTGGATCCTCCTTCGAGACGCAGCTTTGCTGCTCCTCAGGATGAGGGGCGAGGAAAGTGGACGTGCTGTAACTTCTCTTCCCATCCGCCGCTCTCTCGGGCATGGAAGCGTCATGCCCCAGCCGCTTGCCACCCGCGCCCCAGCCAAGATCAACCTGACGCTCCACGTGCTCGGGCGCCGGGCCGACGGCTATCACGACCTCGAAAGCCTCGTGGTCTTCGCCGGCACCGGCGACGACCTGCAGCTAACGCCGGGGTCTAGCCTGATGCTTGAGGTCAGCGGCCCGACGGCCCCGCTCGCCGGGAGCAATGCCGACAACCTCGTCATGAAGGCGGCCCGCCTTCTGGCAGAGCGCCTGGACGGCCTGAAGGTCGGCACTTTCCATCTGACGAAGCGCCTGCCGGTGGCGGCCGGGATCGGCGGCGGATCGTCAGACGCCGGCGCAGCCTTGCGGCTCTTGGGCCGCCTCAACGGCCTGCCGGTGTCGCATCCAGCCCTGAGGGAGGCCGCCCGCCTCACAGGAGCCGATGTGCCCGTGTGCCTTGAAACGAGAGCCCGGATGATGTGGGGGGCGGGGGAGGAGCTGGGACCTGCGCTGACCCTGCCGCGCCTCTTTGCCGTGCTGGTCAACCCGCGCGTGCCTGTGGAGACACCGGCGGTTTTCAGGGCTCTCGGCCTGCAGCCTGGGCAAGGGCTGGCTGCCACCGCGCATCCCGCTCCCGATGGCCCCTCCCTGGACGTTCTCCTCGCCATGCTGGAGCAAACCCGCAACGATCTCGAACTGCCCGCACTCAAAGTGCAGCCGCTGATCGGCGAGGCGCTCGGCTTGCTCCGCGAGACGGATGGCTGCCGCCTGGCACGCATGTCCGGTTCGGGCGCGACGGTGTTCGGGCTCTACGATGATTGCGAGGCAGCCGCCAAGGCGGCGCAGGGGATCCGTCGCCTGCGGCCGGACTGGTGGGTGAAGGCGACGAGCCTTCGGTAAACCACAAGATAATGACGGCGCTCTGGGAGGGCCAAAGGCCTTACGCATTATCAGGGCGGCGAAACTCTCCTGTAAATCTGCCGATTGTGCCGGCTGATGGGATTTTCGCCAAGGAAGGATCGAGATAGTGTTCGATTCCGGCGCGGCCCACGCCTCCCCCCTCCACTCGGGAAAGTAGAACTCATGCAGGGCTGGCAGATCATCGAACCGACTGTTCGAGCAAAAGCACAAGGAGGGACTGCGATGACCGCTCGCGATGGAAGGTTTACCGATGAAGCTATCAGCTCCCATTTATCTTTTGAAGCGCAGAGCCAAGCGGCTGGCTCGCGAACAAGACATTCCGCTTAACGAAGCACTCGATCGCATTGCCCTTCAGGAGGGCTGCAAGACTTGGAGTTTGCTCGCCTCCAGACATGCCGCGATCACGCCAGTCGGCAAGCTGTTTGGGAGATTGGCGCCGGGCGATCTGGTGCTGATCGGCGCCCGGCCAGGGCAGGGCAAGACTCTGATGAGCCTTGAATTAGCCGTGGAGGCGATGAGATCCGGAAGTCGAAGCGTGTTCTTTACGCTGGAATATACGGAGAAGGACATCCGCGATCGCTTCCGTACAATCGGTTGGGATCTGGATCATTTCGATGGCCTGTTCAGCTTCGACTGTTCCGATACCATCAATGCCGACCACATCATGCGAACACTGACATCAGCGCCTCGTGGCACGCTCGCCGTCGTAGACTACCTTCAGTTGCTCGATCAGAAGCGCGAGAATCCGCCATTGGCAGATCAGGTTCGCGCATTGAAGACATTCGCGTTGGGCCGAGAACTGGTGATTGTCTTCGTCTCGCAGATCGACCGGTCATACGATCCTTCGAAGAAACCTTACCCAGATATGCACGATATCCGGTTGCCAAATCCTCTGGACCTAGAGCTTTTCAGCAAGGCCTGCTTTCTGAACAACGGCAAGCTTCGGGTCGAGGCGGTGAGCTGATTCCTTCATGATCGGAGGCCCGCTCGCATCGCTTCGCTGCAAGCGGGCTTCTTTGCTTAGGATCAGCCGCTTACCAGGCCGGGATGATGGCGCCCTTGAAGCGCTCGTCCAGGAACTTGGCGACTTCCGTCGACTGGTAGGCTTCCACGAAGGTCTTGATCTCCGGGCGTGTGTCGCCCTGACGGGCGGCGACGAAGTTGGCATAAGGGTTGCCCTCGCGCTTTTCCGTCGCGATGGTGTCCCGGCGGATGTCGAGGCCGGCGTTGAGCGCGTGGTCGGTGTTGATCACCGCCGCATCGAGATCGGGCAGGGCGCGGGGCAGTTGCGCCGCGTCGAGTTCGGAGAACTTGATGCCCTTCGGGTTTTCGGCGATGTCGAGGAGGCTCGGCGACAGGCCTTTGCCTTCCTTGATCTTGATCAGGCCCTGCTCGGCGAGCAGGTTGAGAGCGCGGCCGCCGTTGCTCGGATCGTTCGGGATGCCGATCTTGGCGCCCTTGGGCAGATCGGCGACGGCCTTCACCTTGCTGGAATAGAGGCCGATCGGCTGCACGAAGGTGAGGCCGACGGGCACGATCTTGTAACCGCGGGCGGCGATCTGCGCGTCGAGATAGGGCTTGTGCTGGAAGGCGTTGGCGTCGAGGTCCTTGCGCTCCAGCGCCTCGTTGACGAGGGCATAGTCGGAGAAGGGCACGAGCTCGACGTTCAGGCCCTTGGTGGCCGCGACCTTCTTGACGACCTGCGCCACCTCTTCCTCGGCCCCCGACATGACGCCGACCTTGATGCTATTCTGCTGGGCGGCGGCCGGCAGGGACGCGGCGATGACCCCGAGGACGAACGAGGCGGACAGCAGGGTGCGGCGGGTGAAAACGGACATGGGAGGTCTCTTTCAGACAAAGTTCGTCGCGGCTTCAACACGAAGCCGGACAGGTTGTTCGAGCGATGCGGTTTAAGATTTCAGGCCGTGATGCGACGACAGCTTTCAGCCAGGAGGGGCTGAGAGGCAGGCCAGCATGTCATCATGGGTGAAAGGCGCGTCATAACCATCAATCCTCGTGAACCACGAGGCGGGATTTGCCCGTGGCGCTTTAGCCCTTGATCACGCGGGGCAAGCTGCTCGTCTCAAATCGCCGCGGTCCCGAGGCGGTGGTGGCCGCCCCGGAGACAAGGATGCTTTTAAAGGCTCTGGTCTTTAAGTCAACCGTTTCGTTCTGTAAAAAGAACAAGTCTGCCATGCTCAGTGAGCACGGGCGATGCAGAAGTCGACAGCATCGAGCAGCGCCTGCTTCATGGGGCTCGACGGGAAGAGGGCCAGCGCGTCGCGGGCCATGGCGCCGTAATGGCGGGCGCGCTCGACGGTGTCCTCGAGCGCCCGGTGGCGGCGCATGATGGCGATGGCCTGTTCGAGGTCGGCGTCGTCGATATTGCCCTGCTCCAGCACCCGCTTCCAGAAGGCGCGCTCCTCGTCCGTTCCACGGCGGAAGGAGAGGACCACGGGAAGGGTGATCTTGCCCTCGCGGAAATCGTCGCCGACGTTCTTGCCGAGCGTTGCGGCCTTGCCGCCGTAATCGAGGGCATCGTCCACGAGCTGGAACGCGATGCCGAGATTCATACCGTAAGAGCGGCAGGCGGCCTGCTCTGCCTTGGGGCGTCCGGCGATGACGGGACCGACCTCGCAGGCGGCGGCAAAGAGTTCCGCCGTTTTGCCGCGGATCACGGCGAGGTACTCGTCCTCGGTCGTTTCGGTGTTCTTGGCAGCGGCAAGCTGCATCACTTCGCCCTCGGCGATCACGGTCGCAGCGGCGGACAGGATGTCGAGCGCCCGCAGCGATCCTACCTCCACCATCATGCGGAAGGCTTGGCCGAGGAGGAAATCGCCGACGAGCACGCTCGCCTCGTTGCCCCATTTGATTCGGGCCGCGATCTTGCCGCGGCGCATGTCGCTCTCGTCCACCACGTCATCGTGGAGGAGGGTGGCGGTATGCATGAACTCGACGGAGGCCGCGAGCTTCACATGCCCGTCGCCCTGGTAGCCGGAAAGACCGGCTGTCGCGAGCGTCAGCATGGGGCGCAGGCGCTTGCCGCCCGAGGAGATCAGGTGGTTCGCCACCTCCGGGATCATGGTGACCTCGGAGCCCGTGCGCGACAGGATCATCGCATTGACCCGCTCCATATCGGAGGCCACAAGGGACACGAGCTTCTCGATGCTCGCATTCTTCTCGGGATGCTTGTCTTCGAACGGAACGACGACGCCCACTGTCACGACCCGGGTTGCCGGCCGGAAAAGCCGGTAGGAATATGAACTGGCATGGCACTTTCCATGCTGCAATGCAAACGCTTACCGCAGGGGAAAGGGTCTCACGCCGATGGTCGAAATCGTCCGAAGCAGCGATCTCGTTCTGGTCGGCTTCCTACAATCCTTATTGGAAAACGCCAATATCCCGGTTCTGGTGGCTGACAGGCACATGAGCGCCTTGGAGGGCATGATCGGCGTCTTTCCGCGCCGGATCCTGGTGCCTGACGATCACGTGGCGCAGGCCCGCCGCCTCATTGCCGATGCCGGTCTCGGAGCCGAGCTGCGGCATGACTGACATCACGCAGGATTTGCTCCTCGGCGGGCGCGTGCACCTGGCTCAACCCGCCAAGGGCCACCGGGCCGGCACCGATGCGGTTCTGCTCGCCGCCTCCGCGCCCGTAAAGACCGGCGACGTGGTGGTGGATGTGGGGGCCGCCACCGGGGCGGTCGGGCTGATGGCGGCCGCCCGGGAGAAGGATGCGCGCTTCGTCTTCGTGGAGCGCGATCCCGACCTCGCGGACCTCTGCCGCCGGAACTGCCGGGATAATGAGGTTCGGAGCGGGGTCGTCGTCGCAGACGTGCTGGACAGGAGCTCGCGTCAGGCCGCCGGCCTCATGCCTGACAGCGCAGACCTCGTCCTGACCAATCCGCCGTTTCTGGAGGAAGGGCAGGTCCGCATCTCGCCCGACCGGGGAAGGGCGGCGGCCCATGCCCTGCCGGCCGGCGCTCTGGAGGCTTGGCTCAAGGCCTGCACGGGACTGCTCAAGCCCAAGGGGCGGCTGGTGCTGATCCACCGGGCTGACCGGCTGGCCGAGTGCCTGGAAATCTCAGGCAGATGGCTCGGAGGGATGGAGCTTCGCCTCGTTCACCCCACCAGTGACAAGCCGGCGATCCGCTTCCTGCTCTCCGGGATCAAGGGCAGTCGGGCTCCTCTGGCCGTTCTGCCACCCGTGATTCTGAACGGTCCCGATGGGCGCTTCACCTCTGAAGCCGAGGCGCTGCACCGGGGCGAGGCCAATCTCCTATAAGAAAGGGCGCCTTTCGGCGCCCTTTCGTGAGTTACCAGCGGTAGCCAGGTCTGCGTACTGTGCGGCAGACCTCCACCGGACGGCGCACCCAGCCGTAATTTGTCCAGACCCTCCGCCGCTCGACCCAGCAGCGCCGGACCGTGCGAACCGGGCGATACGCCGGGTAGGGACGTCCATAGTAGGGGCGGCCATATTGGACGCGGACAACCGGACGGGGGCGGCCGTAGTAGCGCTCGACCACGGGACGATAGCCATATCCATAGCCCGGATAATAGGGCTGGGCCTCGACCGGTTGCGCCGAGAGGGCACCGAAGCCAAGGGTCGCAAAGCCAAGAAGGCCGAACAACAGCTTACGCATCTTCTCTCCTCGACAGCCCCAGGTGCCGGTTGATGGGAGTCATGGCGGGGCTGTGCCTTATGCCTGATCTTGTAAAGAGTCCTAGCTGAACGGAGACCAACGAGTTCCCTAACGGTATGTTCATCTTGGGAAGCCGGGCCGTGCACCCTACATAGAGGTCATGGCTCAAACATCCATCTCCTCCATGCTCCCCGCACGTCTGCAATTCCTCCTTCCGGCCAAATACCGCGCCTATCCCCATCCCGTCGTGCCGGTGGTGCGCCTGTCTGGCCCCATCGGGGCCGTGATGCCCCTGCGGTCGGGGCTCGCCATGTCGAGCGTGGCGCCCCTGCTGGAGCGGGCCTTCTCCGTGCCGGGCGCGAAGGCGGTGGCTCTCGTGATCAACTCGCCCGGCGGTTCGGCGGCGCAATCCCACCTGATCTTCAAGCGCATCCGGGCCTTCGCCGACGAGAAGAAGCTTCCCGTGATCGCTTTCGTGGAGGATGCGGCGGCCTCCGGCGGCTACATGATCGCCTGCGCGGCGGACGAGATCTATGCCGATCCGGCTTCCATCGTAGGATCCATAGGGGTGGTCTCCGCGAGCTTCGGCTTCCACGAGCTGATCGAGCGCATCGGCGTCGAACGACGGGTGCATACGGCCGGCAAGAGCAAGGCCATGCTCGACCCGTTCCGGCCTGAGAACCCGGACGATGTGGTGCGCCTCAAAGGCCTCCAGCGCCGGATCCACGACATCTTCGCCGATCTCGTCCGGGAGCGCCGGGGCGAAAAGCTCAACGATTCCTATGACGATCTCTTCTCCGGCGCCTTCTGGGTCGGGGCTGAGGCCCTGGATCTCGGCCTTGTGGACGGTTTGGGCGACATCCGCACCATCATGCGCCACCGCTTCGGCGACAAGGTGCAGTTCCGCATGATCGAGCCCGCCCGCCGGCCGCTGCTGGGGCGTCTGCTCGGCCGCCGCCCGATCGGCGAAAGCAGCCTCATCGATCCGGGCAAGATCGTCGGTGCCCTGGAGGAGAGGGCCGCCTGGGCGCGGCTGGGGCTCTAAAGGGCTTGGTGTCATCCCCGGCGAGCGTAGCGAGGGAAGGGGATCCATAGCTCCGAACGTGACATTGGATTCCCTTCCCCTCCGCTGCGCTCCGTCCGGCCGGGAATGACAAGGGGTGTGCCCCAGTGCTTGACTTGAGCCGCCCGTCATCCCAAGGGTTCGCCTGAAATTTTTGGATAAAACCGGACGCCGACATGACGAGCGAACCCGCGCATATGAACCCTGCGCGCTCTTTCCAGGGCCTGATCCTCACCCTCCAGCGCTACTGGGCCGAGCAGGGCTGCGTGATCCTCCAGCCCTACGACATGGAGGTGGGTGCCGGAACGTTCCATCCCGCCACGACCCTGCGGGCGCTCGGCCCCAAATCCTGGCGCGCGGCCTATGTGCAGCCCTCCCGCCGCCCGAAGGACGGGCGCTACGGCGAGAACCCGAACCGGCTCCAGCACTATTACCAGTTCCAGGTCATCCTGAAGCCGAACCCGCCCAACCTGCAGGAGCTCTATCTCGGCTCGCTCAAGGCCATCGGCATCGACACGGCCCTGCATGACATCCGCTTCGTCGAGGACGATTGGGAGAGCCCGACGCTTGGCGCCTGGGGTCTGGGCTGGGAATGCTGGTGCGACGGCATGGAGGTGTCGCAGTTCACCTACTTCCAGCAGGTTGCGGGCTTCGAGTGCTCGCCGGTTGCGGGCGAGCTCACCTATGGCCTTGAGCGTCTCGCCATGTACCTGCAGGGCGTGGAGTCGATCTACGACCTCAACTTCAACGGGCTCGAGGGTGTCGAGAAAGTCACCTACGGCGATGTCTTCCTGCAGGCCGAGCAGGAATATTCGCGCCACAACTTCGAGCATGCCGACACCGAGATGCTGTTCCGGCATTTCCGTGACGCGGAAGCTGCCTGCCGCAAATATCTGGAGGCCGGCGAGCCGAAGCCGGGCACCAACGACAACCGGCATCTCATGGCGCTGCCCGCCTACGACCAGTGCATCAAGGCCAGCCACATGTTCAACCTGCTCGACGCCCGAGGGGTGATCTCCGTCACCGAGCGCCAGAGCTACATCCTGCGCGTCCGCGAGCTGGCGAAAGCCTGCGGCGCCGCATGGCTGAAGACCGAGGGCGGAGGCGTGGCGGCCTGACCGCTGCACCCTCCCGTTCCCCGCCCTCTCAGATAAAAAGTTCTCACATGCCCGATCTCCTCCTTGAACTCTTTTCCGAAGAAATCCCGGCCCGCATGCAGCGCCGTGCGGCGGAGGATCTGAAGAAGCTTGTGACCGATGCGCTCGTGGAGCGCGGCTTCCTCTACGAGGGCGCGAGGGCCTTCGCGACGCCGCGGCGGCTGGCGCTGCATGTGGCGGGCCTGCCCGTGAAGGGGCAGGACGTGCGCGAGGAGCGAAAAGGCCCGCGCGTCGGCTCGCCTGAGGCTGCCATCCAGGGCTTTCTGAAAGGCGCGGGGCTCGCCTCCATCGAGCAGGCGAAGATCGAGAGCGATCCGAAGAAGGGTGAGTTCTACGTCGCCGTGATCGAAAAGCCCGGCCGCTCGACGCCGGACGTGCTGGCGGAGATTTTGCCGACCATCATCAAGAGCTTCCCCTGGCCGAAATCCATGCGATGGGGCGCGGCCTCCCGCGAGTCCGGCTCATTGCGCTGGGTGCGTCCGCTCCATTCCATCGTCTGCACCTTCGGCCCCGAGACCGAGGACCCGGAGGTGGTGCGCTTCGATGTGGACGGGATCGGCTCGGGCGACGTCACGAAGGGCCACCGCTTCCTCGCGCCGGACGAAGTCCGCGTGAAGCGTTTTGATGATTACGCGCCGACCCTGGAACGCGCCAAGGTCGTGATCGACACCGACCGGCGCAAGGACATGATCCTTCACGACGCCAAGGATCTGGCCTTCGCGCAGGGGCTCGAACTCGTCGAGGACGAGGGCCTGCTCGAAGAGGTCGCCGGCCTCGTGGAATGGCCGGTGGTGCTCATGGGTTCGTTCGATGAGGCGTTCCTCGACATTCCCCCGGAGGTGATCCGCACCACCATCCGGGCAAACCAGAAATGCTTCGTGCTGCGCGATTCCGCGACCGGCAAGCTCGCCAACAAGTTTCTTCTCACCTCCAACCTCATCGCATCCGATGGCGGCAAGACGATTGTCGGCGGCAACGAGCGCGTGGTGCGCGCGCGTCTCTCCGACGCCAACTTCTTCTGGAAGACGGACCAGCAGGTGAAGCTGGAAGACCGGCTGGAGAAACTGAAATCAATCGTGTTCCACGAGAAGCTCGGCACGCAATACGAGCGGGTGGAGCGTATCGCGGCGCTCAGCAAAGAACTGGCTCCCATCGTCGGCGCCGATCCTGAACTAGCGGAGCGCGCTGCGCGCCTCGCCAAGGCCGATCTCGTGACCGAGATGGTGGGCGAATTCCCCGAGCTGCAGGGCCTCATGGGCCGCTACTACGCGACCCTGCAGGGTGAGCACGCGTCCGTGGCCGCCGCCATCGAGGAGCACTACAAGCCGCTCGGCCCCTCCGACCGCGTGCCGACCGATCCAGTCTCGGTCGCCGTGGCGCTTGCCGACAAGATCGACACACTCGTCGGCTTCTGGGCCATCGACGAGAAGCCGACGGGATCGAAGGATCCTTACGCGCTAAGACGTGCGGCGTTAGGTGTGATCAGGCTGGCGCTGGAGAACAATCTCAAGCTGCCGCTGATCTCGCTGCTCGCAAAGCCCTTCGCCCGCGATGCGAAGGACGTTCTCTTCGAGGAGTTCATGCAGGCCAAGAAGCTCGTCGAAGCCATCGATGACAGTGCCATCGCCGGCCTCGTCAATCATCCGACGCTTCCGGATCTCGAATCCATTTTCCGACAGCGTCAGCTGGGGAATTCTGAAAGCCTCGCACGCATCATGTATGTGCGTGCGCTCGACCTCCTCTCCTTCTTCGCCGACCGCCTGAAGGTCTATCTCCGCGATCAAGGCGCGCGTCACGATCTGATCGACGCCGTGTTCTCGCTGGAAGGGCAGGACGACCTGCTCATGATCGTCCGCCGCGTGGAGGCGCTTGGCCGCTTCCTAGACACGGAGGACGGCAAGAACCTGCTCGCCGGCTATCGCCGCGCGGCCAACATTCTGCGCATCGAGGAGAAGAAGGACGGGCGGGCCTATAACGAGGCGCCCGATCTTCAGATCGTCAACGACCAGGGGCAGATCGAGGAGAAGGCGCTGGCCGTGGTTCTCGACGGCGCCAAGCGCGAGGCCGCTGCTGCCGTCGAGGCTGAGGATTTCGAGGGGGCCATGCGCGCCCTGTCCCGCCTGCGGCAGCCTGTGGATGCGTTCTTCGACAAGGTGACGGTGAATGCGGAAGACCCGGCGCTTCGGGCGAACCGCCTGCGGCTCCTCAACAGCATCCGCGAGGCGACCCGCACGGTGGCGGATTTCTCCCGGATCGAGGGGTAACCAAGGCCCAGCCAACAGCGAGGGTTGCACCACGCGCATGGGGCAGCCCTCACAGGTTAATTCAGGTTAAGGTGTTGCCTGAGGGGCACAGCCAAGGCGGCCCTCAGGCCCTAGGTAGGCGGCAACCGATTCAATTCAGAAGACCGACCATGATTCGACGCCTCCTGATCGCCGCTCTCCTGAGCGCGCCCTTGGCTGCCTGCCAAACCGCCCAGCAGCCCGTTGCCACGGTGGACGACGACAACTGGTATGTGGGCTCGATTCCGGATCAGCCGCACAACATCCCGCTGGTCGACCGCCGCAAGATGGACCCGAAATACGCCCGCCAGACGGTGGAGTACAAGGGTCCCGAAAAGCCCGGCTCCATCGTGGTCGATATCGACGAGCGCATGCTCTACCTCGTCCAGCCCGAAGGCAAGGCGATCCGCTACGGCGTCGGCGTCGGCAAGCAGGGCTTCTCCTGGAAGGGCATCGCCTCGGTCGGCCGCAAGGGCGTGTGGCCGAACTGGTCGCCCACCAAGACCATGGTCGGCATCAAGCCGGACCTGCCGCGATACGTCGAGGCCGGCCTCGACAATCCGCTCGGCGCCCGCGCCCTCTATCTGCATCAGAATGGCGCCGATACCCTGTTCCGCATCCACGGCACCAACGAGCCCTGGTCCATCGGCGAGCAGGTCTCGTCGGGCTGCGTGCGCATGCTCAACGAGGACGTGGCCGACCTCTACGAGCGCGTCCCCGTGGGCACCACGGTCTATGTGAAGCGCAACGGGCGGTATCGGGTCTGAGCCCGAGTTGATGAGAGATTACGAAAGGCCGGGCATGTCCCGGCCTTTTTCCATGTGTGAGACCGTCAGACAATGAAGAAGTCGGAAGCCTTGACATTCAGCCCCTTCTCGAGCTGAGCGAACTTGATCTGAGCCGCCTTGCCGGTGCCGTCCGCATCGTAATAGAGCGAGCCCGTGGTCTTGGTGTAGATGATGCGGTCCTCTTTGTCCTGGGCACGAGAGCCTGTGATGAACGCATCTCCGTTGAGCTTGGCGGGCTTGGTCAGGGAGCCGACCTTGCCGAGGCCTTTGAAGATGCTGTTCTCGAGCCAGATGCTGTCGTCGACGACCCTGAAATCCAGGATCTGATCGACATTGCCTGTTTTGCTGAGCTTGGTCGAGAAGAGGAATACGTCCCGGCCCAGGCCGCCGGTGAGGGCGTCGTTTCCCGCCCCTCCGTCCAGCCGATTCGCGCTCTCGTTTCCGAAGATCTGGTTGGAAAAGGAATTGCCGGTCAGACCGACACGGCCGGAACTGGGAAAGGCCCGCAGGATTTCGACCGAAGTTCCTTCCGCAAGCCGGTAGGTCACTGTCGAAACGACGGTGTCGAGACCCTCTCCGCCGTTTTCCCTGACCGCATCGCCTTGGTTGTCCACGTAGTAGAGATCATCTCCCCCCATGCCTTCGAGCCAGTCGACGCCCCGCCCGCCATCGAGAATGTCGCTCCATTGACTGCCCGGCAGCTTGTCATTGCCGTCAGCGCCCTTGAGGACCAGCGTTGCTCTGTTGGAATCGAGCCGGTCGGCGAAGCGCATCAAGGCAGCGGGAGTCAGGTCTAAGATGGAGGGGATCGGCACCCCACCATAAGTCGTCGTATACGAACCAAGATCGATGGAAAGGGTGGCCAGCTGGGCCTTGGTTCCTCCCATTGGCGTCACGGACAGGGTTGCCGATGTGATCGTTCCGCCCACGGCTGCATCGCCATGTGAAAAAGAATAATCCTTTCCACTCGTCTCTATGCTGTAGGATCTCGTCTCGTCGACAACGCCATTGCTGATGATGCGGTAATTGGAATTGCCGCTGGTTGGGGTGTAACCGGCTGAACTCCATCGCGTCCCGAGCAAACCGGGAAAGAACAGCGAGAGATCGACACCTGCAGGATTGGTCACGGTAAGGGTGAATACGGCCACGGTGGCCTCCCCATAGAGACAAAGTTTTCACACCTGATCAAGGCCGAGTGTGCTCCAAGCTTGCGGAGTTCACGAGGCCTGCAGGGAGCTATTTGGAAATCCTCATCCGGATATTTGTGGTTACATGCGGCCGACCGGATTGTTCAGGGCCGATCCTGCAATGGTGCCGGTAAGCCCTGCCGGCTCTCATCTTATGATATGGTCGGACAGCCGCAGCGCCGGTAATGCCAAAGGCGGCACTTCGTCCACCCTTGATTGACGAGGGAACCTTGGCTGTTCAGCTTGCGTTTGGGCTCCACATGTTTCAAGCCAACACCTGCGCTATAGCAGGGTGTTTCTTAAGCCAAGGGATCGAGTGATGACGCAGTGGGTCTACACTTTCGGGGATGGCAAGGCTGAGGGTCAGGCGGGGATGAAGAACCTGCTGGGCGGCAAGGGCGCCAATCTGGCCGAAATGTCCAATCTGGGCCTGCCGGTGCCGCCGGGCTTCACCATCACGACGGAAGTCTGCACCTATTACTACGACCATGACCGCTCCTATCCGCAGGAGTTGAAAGATCAGGTCGAGAAGGCTCTGGACTATGTCGGCCGGCTCACCGGCCGCACCTTCGGCGATGCCGAGAACCCGCTTCTGGTCTCTGTCCGTTCCGGCGCCCGGGCCTCCATGCCGGGCATGATGGACACGGTGCTGAACCTCGGCCTCAACGACGTGACCGTCGAGGCGCTGGCCAAGGGCGCCGGCGACGAGCGCTTCGCCTACGACTCGTATCGTCGCTTCATCACCATGTATTCCAACGTGGTGCTGGGCCTGGAGCACCACCATTTCGAGGAGATCCTCGACGAGTACAAGGACCGCAAGGGCTACTCGCTCGACACCGACATGACCGCCCAGGACTGGAAGGCCATTCTCCCGCGCTACAAGGCGCTGGTCGAGAAGGAGCTGGGAAAGCCCTTCCCGCAGGAGCCGCAGGAGCAGCTCTGGGGCGCCATCGGGGCCGTGTTCGGCTCCTGGATGAACAACCGCGCCATCAAGTACCGCGAGTTGCACGCCATCCCGGCAAGCTGGGGCACGGCGGTGAACGTGCAGGCTATGGTGTTCGGCAACATGGGCGAGACCTCGGCCACCGGCGTGGCCTTCACCCGCAATCCCTCCACGGGCGAGAGCGAGCTCTATGGCGAGTTCCTCATCAACGCCCAGGGCGAGGACGTGGTGGCGGGCATCCGCACGCCGCAGGATATCACCGAAAAGGCGCGCATTGCCTCGGGCTCCGACAAGCCCTCCATGGAGCGGGCGATGCCGGATGCCTACAAGGAGCTGTGCCGCATCTACGGCATCCTCGAGAAGCACTACCGTGACATGCAGGACATGGAATTCACGGTGGAGACCGGCAAGCTCTGGATGCTCCAGACCCGTAACGGCAAGCGCACGGCGAAAGCGGCACTGCGCATCGCCGTGGAGCTGGCGAGCGAGGGCCTCATCACGCAGGAAGAGGCGGTCACCCGCGTGGAGCCGGCAGCCCTCGACCAGCTGCTGCATCCTACCATTGATCCCAAGGCCGAGCGCAAGATCCTGGCCACCGGTCTGCCGGCCTCGCCGGGCGCGGCCTCGGGCGAGATCGTGTTCAACTCGGATGACGCGGAAGCGGCCAAGAAGGCCGGCCACAAGGTCATCCTCGTGCGTGTCGAGACCTCGCCGGAGGACATCCACGGCATGCATGCGGCGGAAGGCATTCTCACCACCCGCGGCGGCATGACCTCGCACGCGGCGGTGGTCGCCCGCGGCATGGGCAAGCCCTGCGTGTCGGGTGCCGGCTCGATCCGCGTGGATTACGCCGCACAGACGCTGACGGTCGCCGGCCAGACCCTGAAGAAGGGCGATGTGCTGACCATCGACGGCTCCAACGGCCAGGTGCTGCTGGGCCAGGTGAAGATGCTGGAGCCGGAGCTGTCGGGCGAGTTCGCGACCCTCATGGGCTGGGCCGACAAGGTGCGCCGCATGAAGGTGCGGGCCAATGCGGAGACACCCCTCGACGCCAAGACCGCGCGCTCGTTTGGCGCGGAGGGCATCGGCCTGTGCCGCACGGAGCACATGTTCTTCGAGGGCGACCGCATCGTGGCGGTGCGCGAGATGATCCTCTCCGACGACGAGGCGGGACGCCGCGCGGCGCTCTCCAAGCTGCTGCCGATGCAGCGCAAGGACTTTGCCGAGCTGTTTTCGATCATGAGCGGCTTGCCTGTCACGATCCGCCTGCTCGATCCGCCGCTGCACGAGTTCCTGCCGCATTCGGAAGAGGAGATGCAGGAGGTGGCGAAGGCCATGAATGCATCCGTCGACAAGCTCAGGCACCGCGCCCGCGAGCTGCATGAGTTCAACCCGATGCTCGGCTTCCGCGGATGCCGCCTGGCGGTGGCCTACCCCGAGATCGCCGAGATGCAGGCTCGCGCCATCTTCGAGGCGGCGGTGGAGGCAGGCCGCACGACCGGTCAGCCCGTCGTGCCCGAGATCATGGTCCCGCTCGTGATGACGAAGCCGGAGCTCGATCTGGTGAAGGACCGCATCGTCGCCATGGCGGAAGCCGTGAAGGCGGAAAGTGGCGTCGCCATCGAGTATCAGGTGGGCACCATGATCGAGCTGCCCCGCGCGGCCCTGCGCGCCGGCGAGATTGCGGAATCGGCGGAGTTCTTCTCCTTCGGCACCAACGATCTGACGCAGACCACGCTCGGCATCTCGCGCGACGACGCTGCCTCGTTCCTCGGGCCCTACACCCAGAAGGGCCTGCTGCCCGCCGACCCGTTCGTGACCATCGACCAGGAAGGCGTGGGCGAACTGGTAAAGCTCGCCGTGGAGCGCGGCAAGCAGACGAGACAGACCATCAAGCTTGGAATCTGCGGTGAGCATGGTGGCGATCCGGCGTCGATCCACTTCTGCGAGACGACGGGGCTCGATTACGTATCCTGCTCGCCCTACCGCGTGCCGATCGCGCGTCTGGCCGCCGCGCAGGCGGCGCTCGGGGCCAAAGCCGCGAGCCAGGCGTGAAACCAATGGCTCTGTCGCGCGGGCGCTTGCTTTACATCGTCGCGGTGCTGGTCTCCGGCATCGTGATCGGCCTCATCACGGCACGGCAGCCGCATCTGCAGGAACTGGCCGTGCCGCCGGCCGCCTGGCCGTTCGCCGTGTCGCTGGCGCTCGACCTGATCATCGGCCAGATGGCCGCGCAGGGCAGGGCGGAGCCGCTCACCATGGGCGACCGCTTCGTGGCCGTGCTCGGTGCGGGCCTGATCGTCACCGCAATGGTCGCTATGGCACAATAAAGAAATACGGGGGGGAAGAATGGCGCTTCACAAGGGCTCATGCCATTGCGGCAAGGTCGCGTACGAGGTCGAGACGGATCTTGCGCAGGTGATCGAGTGCAACTGCTCCATCTGCCGGCGCAAGGGCTATCTGTTGACCTTCGTGCCGCGCAGCGCACTGAACGTGATCCGTGGCGAGGAGGATCTCGCCACCTACACCTTCAACACCCACACGATCCAGCACCGCTTCTGCTCCACCTGCGGTACGTCGACCTTCGGCGAAGGCAAGCAGCCGACCGGCGAGGCGACGGCCGCGATCAACGTGCGCTGCCTGGAGAATGTGGAACTGTCGGACATCAAGCCGATCCCGTTCAACGGGCGGGATGCGAGGGGTTAGCTCACGCTGTCATCCCGGATCGCCTGCGGCGTCCGGAATGACAGGTCAGGCGATTAGTCGTTAAGCCACCGCTTCCTGCGAGCGCCGCAGTCCGACATACTGGAATTCCGCATACATCAGCACCACCAGCGCCTGGCCGACCACAAAGGCATAGCCCGCGCTTGTCGGCGCAACCCACCCGCTTGCGAGGAGCAGGATGCTGTCGGCGACCCAGAGCGCGTTGCCCAGCACCACCGCCCAGGCGATGGGCTTGCTGATCGTCTCACGTATGCCGAGCCAGCCGATGAAGCCCGCATAGGGCAGGAGAGCCAAGCCTGCGATGCGCAGCAGCATCTCCGGCAGGCCGAGCACGCCGCTCAACGGTCCGGCGCCGATCAGCATCAGCAGGCCGAAGGCGGCGCTGGTGGTGGCATCGGCCACGAGAGCCTGGCGAAGAAGCGGGGAGGAGTGGATGTTCATCATGGCTGTCTCCTGTGGTTCGTCGGCTGAACGTCTCAACCGTGATTGCAGGATTGCGGAAGCCGGGAACGCGGTCGATTACCTCGGAGGTCATGGAAGATCCGCCAGTGCCGGGTTATGGTCCGCTCATGACAACCGCGAGCACCCAATCCGTGAACAGCATCCTCCCTGTTGGCGATTATCTTCGTGAATGGCGCCAGCGCCGGCGCATGAGCCAGATGGATCTCGCGCTCGAAGCCGAGATCTCCACGCGGCATCTGAGCTTCCTCGAGACGGGGCGCTCGCAGCCGAGCCGCGAGATGGTGCTGCTGCTGGCGGAGAAACTCGACATGCCCTTGCGGGAGCGCAATATCATGCTGGTCTCGGCAGGCTTCGCACCCGTTTACTCTCAGCGTTCGCTCGATGATCCGGCGCTGGCGAGCATGCGTCAGGCTGTCGATCTCGTCCTGAGAGGGCACGATCCTTATCCGGCGCTCGCCGTCGACCGGCACTGGTCGCTCATTTCGGCCAACGATGCGCTTGTCTCGCTCATCGGCGATGTGGATCCGGTCCTCATGAGGCCACTGGTGAACGTGCTGCGCCTGAGCGTCCATCCGGCGGGGCTCGCGCGCCGCATCGTGAACTTCACCGAGTGGCGCAATCATCTGGTCCATCGTCTGCACCGGCAGGTGGACGCGACCGGCGATGCAACGCTCGCCGCCCTGATCGAGGAACTGCGCGCCTATCCTACGCCCGATGCGGCGGCACGTGCGCCCAGGGCGGCGCATGACTATGCCGGCATTGTCGTGCCCCTGCAGCTCGCCACGGAGGAGGGCGTGCTGACCCTCTTCAGCACCACCACGATCTTCGGCACGCCGGTGGACGTGACCCTGTCGGAACTCGCCATCGAAGCTTTTTTCCCGGCCGATCCGGAAACCACGAATGCCTTGCGGCGCCTAGCCGAGAGGCGGCAGCCTGCCGCAGGTGCCGCGCAGTAGGACTCTTGCTCCCTTAACCACCCATCAACCTTAACCCGCGATAACTTTAACCACCGGAGCTCTCCTGCTGGATGCTCCGGATGTTCAAGAGTTTTTGCAGGGTGTTGCGCGTGCGTCTTCCGTATCGTCGATCTCGGGTGAAATGGATCTGCGCCACCACGGCTCCCTGGGCGCTGGCGACCGGTCTGCTGATCTCGTTCACGGCATCGGCCAGCAACGACCTCCATTCCGGCGTGAGCTTTGCCCCGCGCAGCACGACCGCCCGCCTCGTCGATACCGCCCTCGTGCCGCCGACCGGCGCCTCCATCGCCGGGGGCAGGCTCGGGGTCGAGCGCGATATCCTCCGCACTCTACCGCGCTACGATCTGCCGGACGACATGGCCGATTCCGAGCCCCTCAAGGCGGAGCGCAAGGCCGATGCAGGTCCCGATGCAGTCATCGACCGCTCCCTGAAGAGCAACCCGTTGATTCCTCCGCACGCGACGCTCTCCAGGCGGGCCAAGCAGCTGCGCCCGGTTCTCAATCAGGTCGGCAGCGCCCGTCTGCTCTACAGCCGGGACGAGAATCTCCTGCCGCCCACCGTCCTCATGGAAGGGCAGCTCGAAGAGTTCGACATGGAACAGGCGTTCGAGCCCTGGCAGGCGCCGGAATACACCACGACCCGGCAGGCCACCTCGGTGCAGTCGCCGGCTGCCGCAGCGGCAGGCTCGACCGGCGCCTCGGCAAGCCCGACCACCCCGATGGTGAAGCGCGCCGTCACCTTGTCGTCGGCAACGCCGGCGCCGGTGGATTCGACACCGATCGAGATCGCCGCCGCCCCCGTGTCCCTTCAATCGCCGCGTCTCGACCGGGGCGAAATGACCATCCTGCCGAAGAGCGATGACCCCGACCGCCCGCGCTATGCCGACCTGATCGATCCCGACAACACGAGCAAGGAGCAGCGCTGCCTGGCCGAGGCCGTGTATTTCGAGGCCCGCAGCGAGCCCGTCGAAGGACAAGCCGCCGTCGCTCAGGTGGTGCTGAATCGGGTGAAGAGCGGGCTTTATCCCTCATCCATCTGCGGTGTGGTCTACCAGAACCGCCACCGCCATCTTGCCTGCCAGTTCACCTTCGCCTGCGAAGGCAAATCCCTGCGCATCCGCGATTCCGAATCCTGGGAGCGCGCCAAGCAGGTTGCGAGCGCCGTGCTCGAAGGCAAGACCTACCTGGCCGATGTGGGCGGCGCCACCCATTACCATGCGGACTACGTCCGTCCCTCCTGGTCGCGCCGCCTGAAGAAGATGGACGTGATCGGCCGGCACATCTTCTACAAGCTCAAGCCCGGTCAGACCTGATAAAATTCCTCGTCCGTGCGTTTCGGCACTGGGAGAAACGTCAGAGAGAGGTAAAAGCTTGAGGAGCAAGCATCGGACCCAAAAGGGGACTTGCACTTTTGGGACCCATCTGATGCCTCTGCTTTAAGCTGCGCATCGTGCGGAAGAAACGGATCCGGTTCTCGCTGGCTCGACCCGCTGGGTCCGCACGATGCGCTCGCGGTCTCAAGACGGAGGAACGATGGCGACGATCCGAAATGCTGTGCCGGGCGCCGGTTATGGGAATGTGTTTGTTGATTCCCTGATCTGGGGCGGAAAAGCTTGGGACACGACCTCCGAGCCGATCAAGGTCTATTTCGGCCAGAGCGGCGACTTCAATGCAGCCAGCGCTCGACATGGCGCAAGCGAGATCCTGACAAGTGGGTTTCAGGCAGAAAACTGGACCCTCGCGGAAAAGGACGTCTTCGATTACGCCGCCGCTGTTTTCGGGAGCGTCTGCGGCCTCAGGTTCGAACTCGTCGATTCAGTGGGCAAGGCGGATATCGTCTGGTGGAAGACCGCCCTTGGCTTTGACGCCCTTGGAGTCCACGAACTTCCGAATAGCAACCAGGTGTGGGGATACTTCGATCCTTCCACCCCGTCTTGGAGCAACATGCATTTCGGGGGCGACGGCCTCAACACCGTGCTGCATGAGCTCGGGCATGGCTTAGGGTTGGCGCACCCCCACGATGGCGGAGCTGACGATGGAACGACTTTTCCGGGGGTTACCCATGCGTCCTCAACCGGAAGCTACGGCCTGAACCAGGGCATCTGGACGGTCATGTCCTACAACACCGGCTGGGATAAGGCCGGCTATGACGTGAGCCATGGCAATCAGGCAGGGCTCGGGGCTTTCGACATCGCGGCCCTTCAGGCCCTCTACGGAAAGAACATGGCGACCGGTGCAGGCAGGAACGTCTACACCCTGCCGACATGGAACCTGTTCTCCGATGAGCAGGGGTGGTTCTGCATCTGGGATGCGGGCGGGACGGACACGATCACGGCCGCGAATGCATTGGCTGGCGTGCAGATCGATCTGCGGGCCGCCACCTTGAGGGCAGGGGATCGCAACGCAGGTGGGTTCATCTCTCGCGAGTCCGGTGTTGCCGGCGGCTATACGATCGCGAACGGCGTGGTGATCGAGAACGCCATGGGTGGACGCTTCAATGACAAGCTCTACGGCAATGCCGCAGCCAACACGCTGAAGGGCAATGGCGGCAAGGACAGCCTGCAGGGAAATTATGGAAACGACATCCTCATGGGCGGGACTGGAAGCGACAGCTTAAGCGGCGGTTCCGGAAGCGATGCGTTCGTATTCAATACCAAACCCAGCAAGACCAACAATCTGGATCGGATTTCCGACTTCAAGGTCCGGTACGACGCCATCCATCTGGAGAATTCCATCTTCAAGAAGATCGGCAAGCCCGGGGTGCTGAGCAGCAAGTATTTTGAAGTCGGCAGCAAGGCCGGTGACGGGAACGACTACCTTGTCTACAACAGGTCCAAGGGCATTCTTTACTACGACGCCGACGGCTCCGGCAAAGGTAAAGCTGTCGAGATCGCCAGCCTGTCGAAGAACCTAAAGATGACGGCTGCCGACATCATCGTCATCTGAAGCCGGGCTGATGGCTAGGGGCCTATATCCATCACAAAGCATCATACCAAAGGCGACAAACTTTCAATTCTGCTGATGGGGGACTTGAGGTAGGGTGCCGTCCCTGTTTCGCGACTTAAGGCCATGGCCATGCCTGCATCGACCGTCCGCTCCCGCGTTTCCCCGGAAATCATTGTCGTCTGTGGCTGCCTCATCGCCCTGATCACCTTCGGGCCTCGGGCCTCATCGGGGCTGTTCCAGCTGCCGATGATCACGGAATACGGCTGGGGCCGGGATACCTTCGGCTTCGCCATCGCGATTCAGAACCTTCTCTGGGGCGTCGGGCAGCCCTTCGCCGGCGCTGTGGCGGACCGGTTCGGGGCGCTTCGCGTGCTCTGCGTCGGCGCTTTGCTTTATGCGCTCGGCCTCGTCGTGATGGCTTATGCGACCACCCCCGGCGTCCTGCATCTCGGCGCCGGCGTGCTCATCGGCTTCGGCCTCTCGGGCTGCTCGTTCAACCTCGTGCTTGGCGCATTCGGCAAGATCCTGCCGGAGAAGTGGCGCCCCATGGCCTTCGGGGCGGGGACCGCAGCGGGCTCCTTCGGCCAATTCCTGTTCCCACCTATCGGCAACGTGCTGATCGACTCCTTCGGCTGGCATCAGGCACTTCTGGTTTTCGCCGCCAGCGTCCTCCTTGTGATGCCACTGGCGCTGGCCCTCGCGACCCGGCCGACGGGCGACTCCGCGCAGGCCGGGGCGGCGGCTGTCCCGAACCAGTCGATCAAGCAGGCGCTGACCGAGGCCTTCCAGCACCGCTCCTATGTGCTGCTGGTGCTCGGCTTCTTCACCTGCGGTTTCCAGCTTGCCTTCATCACCGTGCACCTTCCGGCCTACCTGAAGGATGCCGGCCTCTCGGCGGCCGTCGGCGGCTGGACGCTGGCCGTGATCGGTCTCGCCAATGCCGTTGGTTCCCTGGGCTCGGGCTGGCTCTCCACCCGCATGTCGAAGCGCTGGCTGCTGGCCTGGATCTATCTCGGCCGCTCGGTGGCCATCGCGGCCTTCATCCTGGTTCCGGCCTCGCCCGTGACGTCGATCCTGTTCGGCATCTCCATCGGGCTGCTCTGGCTCTCCACCGTGCCGCCCACGTCCTCACTCGTGATGCTGATGTTCGGCACCCGCTACATGGCCATGCTCTACGGCTTCGCGTTCTTCTCGCACCAGGTCGGCGGCTTCCTCGGCGTGTGGCTCGGTGGTCTGCTCTACGAGATCAACGGCAATTACAGCATGGTCTGGTGGCTCTCCGTCCTGCTCGGCCTCGCCTCGGCCCTGATCAACCTGCCGATCAAGGAGCAGCCGGTCGACCGTGCGCCGGCGTTGCAGCCTGCGGAGTAGAGTCGCCTCCCTGCGAAGGGATGAGTCTACAACGCTTGCCCTGATCCTCCGCCGCGCCACAAATGGGCCAGGGGAGGAATCGGCATGAGCGCATTCAAAGCCATCGTCATCGACAAGTCTGACGCCGGTCAGAACGTCGGGATTCGGGAGTTCGACGAGGCGGATCTCATGGGCGGCGACGTCACAATCCGCGTGTCGCATTCGACGCTGAACTACAAGGACGGGCTGGCGCTGACCGGTAAGGCCCCGGTGGTGCGGCGCTTCCCGATGATCCCCGGCGTTGATTTCGCCGGCATTGTGGAAGCCTCCTCGAACCCTGAGTTCAAGCCCGGCGACGCGGTCGTCCTCAACGGCTGGGGACTGGGCGAGACGCATCTCGGCGCCTACGCGGAAAAGGCGCGCGTCAAGGGCGACTGGCTCATCCCGCTGCCTCAAGGTCTCACGGCACAGCAGGCCATGGCCGTCGGTACGGCCGGCTATACGGCGATGCTCTGCCTGATGGCGCTCGAACGTCATGGGCTGCGCCCGGATCGCGGCCCCGCCATCGTCACGGGCGCCGTCGGCGGCGTGGGGTCTGTCGCGGTGGCGCTGCTCGCCCAGGCCGGTTGGCACGTGATCGCCTCGACCGGACGGCCCGAGGAGGCGGACTATCTCAAGGGCTTGGGAGCGGCGGAAATCCTCGACCGCGCCGAACTCGCCAGCCCTGGACGGCCGCTCGGCAAGGAACGCTGGGCGGCTGGTGTCGATACGGTCGGCTCCACGACGCTCGCCAATGTCCTGTCCATGACGAAGTATGGCGGCGCCATCGCGGCCTGCGGGCTTGCCGGCGGCATGGACCTGCCCACCACCGTCGCGCCCTTCATCCTGCGCAACGTGGCCCTGCTCGGCGTCGATTCGGTGATGGCCCCCAAGACGCTGCGGCTGGAGGCCTGGAACCGGATCGCCCGCGAGCTCGACCACGACAAACTCGCCGCCATGACCTCGACCATCCCGCTCGATGGGGTGCTGGAGGCGGGCCGGGAGATTGTCGCCGGGCGTATCAAGGGGCGGGTGGTGGTGGAGATCGGCTAGCCGGTTTCGCTGAGAACAGCGGTTCGCGCTCCGCCACCCTCGATCCGCTTCTTTAGCTTGGCGATCTCGGTGGCCATGAAATCCATGAAGGCGCGCACCCGGGCGGATTGGCGCAGGTCCGGGTGGGTGAGAAGCCACAGGCCTGCGGCGAAATCCGCGTTGATGTCGGAGAGCCGCACGAGATTGGGGCTCGCATCGGCGATGAAGCAGGGCAGGGGGCCGATGCCGGTCCCCGTCTCCACGGCCTCGGAAAGGCCGAGCACCGTGTTGACCTTGTAGACGATGTTGTCCGGCGCCACGTGTTCGCGCACGAAGCGGGCCACCTTCAGGGTCGCCAGGTTGTCCCCCAGCGCGACCCAATGCCGGTCGAAAAGGTCGGCCAGGGTGACATCCTCCGGTCCCCGGATATCGGGAAAGTCCACCTTCCGGCCATAGATCGCCCAGGCGATGGTGGCGACGCGCCGTCCGACCAGCGTCTCGGGCGGGTCGTCCGTGGCGCGGATCGCCACATCCGCATCCCGCTTCGACAGGTTGAGCGCCTGATTGGCGAGAACCACGTCGAGCCGCATCTCCGGGCAGGCTGTAATGAAGCGGGCGAAGATCGGCGTCAGCAGATGAACGAGCAGCGTGTCGTTGGTGGTCACGCGCAGCTCACCGGCGGGCGCCACGGCTTGGCCGGCGAGCTTGCGGGTGAACGCCGTGACGTTCTCCTCCATCTGCTCGGCGAGAGCCGTCATCTCCTCGCCGGCCGTGGTGAGCACGTAGCCGGTGCGGTGCCGTTCGAAGAGCTTGACCCCGAGGTTTTCTTCCATCTGGCCGAGCCGCCGGAAGACCGTGGAGTGGTTGACACCCAGTTTCTCGGCCGCGCCGGCCAATCCATTGGCTTCGGCGATGATCTTCACGAGCCGGAAATCGTCCCATTCGAGATGCTGCTGCTTGGTCATCGTTTGCATTCGCGCAAGAGAGGCCCTGCATATCTAACACTGGTTTTGCAGCGGAGAAAGCTTATCCTCTTGGATGTCCAACACCCGCAGGGCGGTGCAACTCAGTCCTCTCGTGAAGAGCGGCCGGGAGAAGGCCGGTCTGCGTCTTAAATCCAACTCATCGAGGTTCACATGACCAAGGTTCTGGTTCTGTATTATTCGTCCTGGGGTCACATCGAGCAGATGGCCTATGCCGCCGCCGAGGGCGCTCGCGAGGCTGGCGCCGAGGTCGTGGTGAAGCGCGTGCCCGAACTCGTCCCGGCCGAGATCGCCCAGGCGGCTCACTACAAGACCGACCAGAAGGCTCCCATCGCCACGGTCGAGGAACTGCCGGAATATGACGCCATCATCTTCGGCACGCCGACCCGCTACGGCACCATGACGGCCCAGATGAAGAACTTCCTCGACCAGACCGGCGGCCTCTGGGCGCAGGGCAAGCTCATCGGCAAGGTCGGCTCGGTCTTCACCTCCACGGCCACCCAGCACGGTGGCCAGGAAGCCACCATCCTCACCACGATTCCGGTGCTCCTGCACCATGGTATGGTAGTCGTCGGCCTGCCTTACTCGTTCCAGGGCCAGATGGGCGTCGACCAGATCCGTGGCGGTTCGCCCTACGGCGCATCGACGGTGGCCGGCGGCGACGGCTCGCGCCAGCCGACCGAGATCGACCTCGACGGCGCCCGCTTCCAGGGCCGTCACGTGGCGCAGATCGCCGCGAAGCTCGCGGCGAAGTAAGAAAGCTGAGTTGAGCGGAGCGGGTTTACCGCTCTGCTGCAGCGCGCCTCAGGCGGTCGTTGATGGCCTCGCCCAAGCCGCTCTCCAGGATGGGGCTCACGGCAATGGTCGCGGCTCCCGAGGCGTCGAGCTGCCTCAGATAGGAAAACAGATGAGCGGCGGCCTCCACGAGGTCGCCGTTTTTGCTGAGATTCAGGGTGACGCACGCTGCATCCGCGCCCTTTGGAATCTCCTGACCGAACAGCAGAACCGCTTCATCGGCCTCGACGCTCGTCGCGTTCAGGCGCACCCGTGCGCGGGGTGCGTAATGAGAGGCGAGCATGCCCGGCGCGAGCGGGTTCTTGCCGCCCTCCGATCCGGCCTCAAGTCTCATCCCGATCAGTGCCTCGATGGACTCCCGCGGCACGCCACCGGGGCGCAGCAACCGGGGCGTGCCGCCAAGGCAGGCAATGATCGTCGACTCCACACCCACCTGCGATGACCCGCCGTCGAGCACCGCATCGATGCGGCCGTCGAGATCACCCAGGACATGGTCGGCATCGGTCGGGCTCACCCGCCCCGAGCGGTTGGCGGAAGGCGCAGCGACGGGGCGGCCCGTCTTTTGCAGCAGCGCATGGGCGAGGGGATGGGCCGGCACGCGCAGGCCGACGCTGTCGAGGCCGGCACGGGCGAGGTCGGAGATGGTGCAGGTGGGCGCCACCGGGACGACCAGGGTCAGCGGGCCGGGCCAGAAAGCCTCCGCGAGACGCCGGGCCATCTCGTCGAACACGCCCTGCCTTTGAGCGGATTCGAAGCTGTCCAGGTGCGAGATCAGCGGGTTGAAGCTCGGGCGCTCCTTGGCGGCGTAGATGCCAGCGACGGCTTGCGCATCCGTGGCATCGGCCCCAAGGCCGTAGACGGTTTCGGTCGGGAAGGCCACGAGGCCGCCACGGCGCAGGATGTCTGCCGCGCGGGCAAGACCGGCCTCGTCGGACGTCAGACGCTCCGTTTGGCGCATTGACCCAAGATCGTTCACGTCTAAACTATCCCTTGCCCGTTGGGAAAATCCCTTGCCGGGCGGGTTTAACGGCGCGAGAACACGCGTCAATATGAAAAGCCCCCACCTGTGAGAGGAACCGTCCATGACCTACCGCGCGCCTGTCCCCGACATCCTGTTTACCATGCGGCATGTAGCGGGCCTCGACCGTGCCGTGGCGGATGGCGTCTATGGTGACCTCACCCCGGACTTGGCTGAGACCATCCTGGAGGAGGCGGGGCGCTTCGCCAACGACGTCATCGCGCCCCTCAACCGAGAGGGCGACAAGCACGGCGTGACGCTCAAGGATGGCACCGTCACCACCGCTCCCGGATGGAAGGAGGCCTACAAGGGCTGGACCGAAGCCGGATGGAACGCGTTGCCCGGCCCGGTGGAATATGGCGGCCAGGGCCTGCCGACCCTGCTGAATTCCGCCTGCGTCGAGATGTGGAATGCCGCCTCCATGGCTTTCGGCATCGGCCCCGTACTGACCATGGGAGCCATCGAGGCGCTGGTTCAGCATGGCTCGGACGATCTCAGGAGCCGCTATCTCGAAAAGCTCGTCTCCGGCGAATGGACCGCCACCATGAACCTCACGGAGCCTCACGCAGGCTCCGATCTCGCGGCCCTGCGCTCCCGCGCGGAACCGGCAGGTGACGGCACCTACAGGGTCACGGGCCAGAAGATCTTCATCACCTATGGCGAGCACGATCTCACCGACAACATCATTCATCTGGTGCTCGCGCGCTTGCCGGATGCGCCGGCCGGCACGCGCGGCATCTCGCTGTTCCTCGTGCCGAAGTTCCTCCCCGACGGCACGCGCAACGACGTGCGTTGTCATTCCATCGAGCACAAGCTCGGCATCCATGCCTCGCCCACCTGCACCATGATCTTCGGCGACAATGGCGGCGCCGTCGGCTGGCTCGTCGGCGAGGAGAATCGCGGCCTCAACTGCATGTTCACGATGATGAACAACGCCCGCCTTGCGGTGGGCCTGCAGGGTGTGGCCATTGCCGAGCGCGCCTACCAGCAGGCACTTGGCTATGCCAACGAGCGCAGGCAGGGCCGCGCCATCGGGGCGGCAGAAGGCATGAGCCCGATTGCCGTTCACCCGGACGTGCAGCGCAACCTGCTCACCATGAAGGCGCTCACCGCTGCCGCGCGGGCGATTTGCTACATGACGGCCGAGGCCATCGACCGCGCACATCTTGAGGAGGATCCTGCGCGACGGAAGAAGGCGAACGAGCGCGCCTCGCTGCTGACCCCGGTGGCGAAAGCTTTCTCGACCGATATCGGCGTCGAGGTGGCCTCCATCGGCGTGCAGGTCCACGGCGGCATGGGCTTCATCGAAGAGACCGGCGCGGCGCAGCACTTCCGCGATGCGCGCATTGCGCCGATCTACGAGGGCACCAACGGAATCCAGGCCATCGACCTCGTCACCCGCAAGCTGCTGCTCTCCGGCGGCGAGACCGTGCGGGCGCAGATTGCCGCCATGCGGGCGACCGTCGCGCGTCTGCTGAAGGAGAACACGCCTGCCTTCGGTGCCACCGCGCCGCGCCTGCGCGATGCCATCGAGAGCCTCGACCGGGCGACGAGCCATCTGCTGCAATCCCTGTCCTCCAATGCGCAGGGCGAAGCGCTCGCCGGAGCGACGCCGTATCTTCGGCTCTTCGCTCTTGCGCAGGGCGGTGCTGCGCTTGCCGAGATGGCGCTTGCGGCGAACGCGCAGGCTGCGGGCGGCGACACGGATCCAGCCCATGCCGGCCGCATTGTGCTCTGCCGCTTCTTTGCCGAGAACATCGCAGTCGGCGCGAAAGGACTTGAGGAAACGGTGATGAGCGGTGCAGGCTTCCTGCAGGACGCAACCCTGGCACTCGCGAGCTGATCCCATGAGCCTCAACGGAAAAACCCTCTTCATCACCGGCGCCTCGCGCGGCATTGGCCTTGCCATCGGCCTGCGCGCGGCGAAGGACGGCGCGAACGTGGTTATCGCGGCCAAGACCGCCGAACCGCACCCCAAGCTTCCCGGCACGATCTACTCGGCGGCAGAAGAGATCGAGAAGGCGGGCGGCAGGGCGCTGCCGCTCGTGGTCGACGTGCGCGACGAGGAGGCGGTGAAGGGCGCGATCGCAAAGACGGTCGAGACCTTCGGAGGCCTCGACATCGTGGTCAACAATGCGAGCGCCATCAGCCTCACGCCGACGCCGCAGACCGACATGAAGCGCTTCGATCTGATGCACCAGATCAACACGCGCGGCACCTACATGGTGTCGAAATACGCCATTCCGCATCTGGAGAAGGCAGAGAACCCGCACATCCTCATGCTCTCGCCGCCGCTGGACATGAGCGAGAAGTGGTTCGCTCCGCATCTCGCCTACAGCATGGCGAAATACGGCATGAGCATCTGCGTGCTAGGGCTTGCAGGCGAGTTGCGTGGTAGGGGAATTGCCGTCAACGCGCTTTGGCCGCGCACCACCATCGCCACGGCGGCGGTCAAGAACCTGCTGGGCGGCGATGCGCTCGTACAGGCCAGCCGCACGCCGGAGATCCTGGCCGATGCGGCTTATGCAATCTTCCAGAAGCCCTCGAAAAGCTTCTCGGGCCACTTCCTCATCGACGATGTCTTCCTGCACGGAGAGGGTGTCACGGATTTCGAGAAGTACCGGGTCGATCCGACGCAGCCGCTTGCGCCTGACTTCTTTGTGCCTGATGACACGCCGCCTCTGTCATCCTTGCGTTAAGTCCACTAACCATTGTTGTTCTAACGCCACTTAACTTCCTCTCCCCAAGGGGAAGGGCGTTGTCGTGAAGGGGCAAGCGGGCGCATGATTTTGATCCACAGGCCAGCGCAGGCGACAGGACCGGCCGGTCAATCCCTCGACCGTTACGTCCTGCCGCCCGGTACGCCCATTCCCGACGATGCCCTGTGGATCGACCTCGTCGAGCCGACTCGCGAGGAGGACAAGCTCGTCGAGGTGCATCTCAACATCGAGATCCCGACCCGCGAGGAAATGGCCGATATAGAGCCGTCCGAGATCCTCTATCACGAGAACAACGCGCGCTACATGACGGCGCGGGTCCTCTGCAGCTCCGAGACGGATACGCCGAAGCTCATCGACGTCTCGTTCATCCTCACAGAGCGGGCGCTCGTGACCGTTCGCTACGGCGAGCCGCGCTCCTTCAGCATGTTCATGTCCCGCGCGGGCAAGCCCGGCGGGTGCCGGCATCAGCCGGAAGCCGTGCTCGACGGTCTGATCGAGACCATCATCGATCGGGCGGCCGAGATCCTCGGCACGGTCGGCTCGCGCATCGACCGCCTGTCGCAGGCGATCTTCGAGAACGAGCGGCGGGGCGCCAAGCGTGCCGCATCCTATCGGGCGGCGCTCAAATCCATCGGACGCAAGGGCGATATCATCTCCAACGTGCGCGAGAGCATGGTGTCGGTGGAGCGCATGCTGCTCTTCCTGTCCGCCAGCATGCCGAGGCCGCAGAAGACCGCCGGCTATCAGGCCGAATGGCGCACGGCGTTACGCGACGTGCAATCCATCGAGGAGCATGCGACGTTTCTGTCCAACAAGATCCAGTTCCTGCTCGATGCGACGCTCGGCCTCGTCACCATCGAGCAGAACGACATCATCAAGATCTTCTCGGTCATGTCGGTGATCTTCCTGCCGCCGACCCTCGTTTCATCGCTCTACGGCATGAACTTCAAGCTCATGCCGGAGCTCGAATGGGAGTTCGGCTATCTCTGGGCGATCACCCTGATGATCCTCGCTGCCGCGTTGCCTTATCTCTTCTTCCGCTGGAAGCGGTGGCTCTAACGTCGTCAGAACAGATATTCTGCGTGATAGCCGGACTTGTCCCGGCCATCCACGTCTTTACCCTGCTAAAACGTGGATGCCCGGAACGAGGCCGGGCATGACGGTGGTGCTGGAGAAAACATTATGTGCGGGCGCTACACCATCAGCTTAGACCCGGGAGTTTATCGAGAGTTCTACGGCTATGCGGAGCAGCCGAACTTTCCTCCGCGCTACAACGTGGCTCCCACCCAGCCCGTGCCCATCGTGCTGGAGGATCGGGGCGAGCGGCATTTCATGCTGGTGCGCTGGGGCTTTCTGCCGTCCTGGGTGAAGGACCCGAAGGATTTTCCGTTGGTCATCAACGCTCGTGGTGAGACCCTGCAGACGAAGCCGACCTTCAGGAACGCCTTGAAGCGCCGCCGCTGCATCTTCCTCGCGGACGGCTTCTACGAATGGCGGCGGGAGGGCAAGGAGAAGACGCCGTTCCTGATCCGCCCGCGCAACCGCAAGCCCATGCCGATGGCCGGGTTGTGGGAGACCTACAGCAGCCCTGACGGCGGCGAGATCGACACTGCCGCCATTGTCACCACGGACGCCAACGGCACGCTGTCCGCCGTGCACGACCGCATGCCGGTGATCCTGTCGCTCGATGACATCGGAGCCTGGCTCGATGTGCGCGACGAGCGCGCCGACGTGATGCGTCTCGTGCGGCCCTGCCCGGACGATTGGCTCGACCTGGTGCCGGTCTCAAGCCGCGTGAACAAGGTCGAGAACGACGATTCCAGCCTGCTGGAGCCATTGTCCAAGCCGGAGCCTGCGCCTGTGGTGGAAAGGAAGCCCAAGGCGAGAAAGCCGCTCTCCAGCGACGAGGATGAGCAGGGGAGCTTGTTTTAAGGTCCTTCAGCAAACCTCTGTCGTCATGGCCGGACTTGTTCCGGCCATCCACGTCCTCTACCGCTGCACAAACGTGGATCCCCGGGACGAGCCCGGGGATGACGTGGAGGGTATGATGAGGCTTACCGCCGCTTCTTTGCCACATCCCGGCGCAGGATGCCGACGACTTCCAGATGCGGCGAGTGCTTGAACTGGTCGACGGGGATCACGCGCTCCAGGCGGTAGCCGGCGCTCATCAAGATCGCTGCATCGCGGGCGAAGGTGGCGGGATCGCAGGAGACGCTCACCACGAGCGGCACTTTCGACACGGCGATCTGCTTCACCTGCGCCTCCGCGCCCGCACGAGGCGGATCGAGCACCACTGCGTCGAAAGCGTTCAGCTCCGGCGTGAGCAGCGGACGGCGGAAGAGATCGCGTGCTTCCGCCGTGATGCGGCGCAGGCCCGGAGTGGCGCGGAACGCCTTGTCCAGGGCCATTGTCGATCCCTTGTCGAACTCAGCCGCATGAACCTCCGCCTTCTCCGCAAGGCGCAGGGAGAACGGTCCCGATCCGGCAAAGAGGTCGGCCACACGCTTGGCCTTCGCGCAGGTCTCCGTCACCAATCCGGCGAGCACCTCCTCACCAAGACGCGTCGCCTGCAGGAACGAGCCCGCAGGCGGCACCACGGAGGCGCGGCCCATGAGGATCGCGGGCGGGCGGCGCTCCACGATCACGTCGCCGTGGATCGACAGGCGCGAGAGATCGAGGGAACTTGCAAGGTCGATGAGCTTCAGGCGTTCCGCATCCTTCATCGGGCCGTGCCCGCGCACGTCCACGTCGAAGCCGGTCTGCGTCTGCGTGATCTGGATATCGAGCGGCTTGCGCGGCCCTTTCAGGTGCTCGCCGATGGCGCGGGCGATCCCCGGCGCCTGATCCTTCAGGCCGGGCTCCGCGATGGGGCAGAACGCGATCTCGACGATCTGGTGGCTGCGCGGAGCCATGTAGCCCACATGCATGGC
Organism: Microvirga lupini; assembly: GCF_014191055.1. Taxonomy (GTDB): domain Bacteria; phylum Pseudomonadota; class Alphaproteobacteria; order Rhizobiales; family Beijerinckiaceae; genus Microvirga; species Microvirga lupini_A. The sequence goes on along the minus strand of NZ_JACHWB010000002.1, from coordinate 485,125 downwards.
GCGGTCGGGAAAGCGCACGTGGAGCGTCACGCGGCGGCGTCCTTCGCCATGCGCATCGATGAGTGGATCGACGGGCGCCTCGATCCGCGCCTGGCGCAAGGTATGCGCGAGGATGTCCTGCTTCCAGCTCTGATAGAAGCCGTGCTGCATGTGCTGCGTGGCGCAGCCGCCGCAGGCGTCGAAATAGGGGCAGAACGGCGTCTCGCGCTCGGGTGAGGGGACATCGACGCTGACAAGCCGCGCATGCGATCCGTCGCACTCGACCGTCACGGTCTCGCCCGGCAGCACCTTCGGCACGAAGACGGAGCCTGAGGCGCTCTCGGCAATACCGTCGGCTTTCGCGCCGAGGCGCCTGATGATGACCTGTTCAGCCACGATGGGCTCCCAACAAAAACTCGCGGTTTCCATCGCCGCCCTCGATGGGCGATGGCATGATCCCCATGACCTCGAAGCCGAGCGACGTCACGAAGTCTCTCATATCCTCGCACACGGCGCGATGCACGGCTCCATCGCGCACGATGCCCTTCTTCACGTGATCGCGCCCGGCCTCGAATTGCGGCTTCACGAGAATGGCGAGTTCCGCCTGCGGTTTCAGCAGCGCGACAGCCGCCGGCAGAACCAGCTTGAGCGAAATGAAGCTCACATCCGAGACGAGAAGATCCGCCTGCCGCGGGATGAGATCCGCATTGAGCGAGCGGGCATCCGTGCCTTCGAGATTGGTCACGCGCGCATTGCCGACGATGGTGGGGTGCAGCTGGCTGTGGCCCACGTCCACCGCATAGACATGGGCCGCGCCCCGCTTGAGCAGCACCTCGGTGAAGCCGCCCGTGGAGGCACCGATATCGAGGCAGATCTTGTCCTTCGGGTCGATCTGGAACACGTCGAGAGCAGCTGCGAGCTTCACGCCCCCGCGGGACACGTAAGGGTGCGGCTGCTCGGCTGTGATCACGGCCTCCTCGGGCACCGTGTCGGACGCTTTGCGGATCACGGCGCCGTTCACGGTGACGAGACCGGCGGCAATTGCCTCCTGGGCCCGGGCGCGGCTTACGAAGAAGCCGCGCTCGACGAGGACCACGTCAGCGCGTTTGCGGGTCATAACGAAAATGTGCGCTTTGTCACGGCGCAACCCTCTCTATCTGCTTAGGCGTGTCCCTGGGGAAACAGCTCAGCTTGACCCCTAAATCGAATGATCTCGGAGGAAACATGCCAGTCATCAATCGCCGCAACCTCATCGTCGGAGCGGCTGCTCTGGGCGTCAGCTCTGTCGCGTCCCGCGCCTGGGCGCAAGCCCCTTCCGGCCCCTTCAAGCTCGATCCCTTGCCCTATGCACCGTCCAAGAACGAGCCGCATATCGACGCCCAGACCATGGAACTCCACCATGGCAAGCACCACGCGGCCTATGTCAACAACCTGAACGCAACCCTGAGCCAGAACGCCGAGGCGGCCAAGATGCCGCTGCACGAGATGCTGGCGAAGATCGGCGAGCTGCCCGAAACGATCCGCACGGCGGTGCGCAACAACGGCGGCGGCCACGCCAACCACACCATGTTCTGGCAGATCATGGGCGGCTCGGGCGGCGAGCCCTCGGGCGAGCTCAAGAGCGCAATCGATCGCGACCTCGGCGGCTTGGCGAAGTTCCAGGAGGACTTCAACGCCGCCGGCACGCGGCAGTTCGGGTCCGGCTGGGTCTTCGTGACCGTCGCTCGCGATGGCAAGCTCTCGATTGTGACCAAGCCCAATCAGGACACGCCGCTCATGGACGGGCAGCGGGTGCTGATGGGCAACGACGTGTGGGAGCACGCCTACTACCTCAAATACCAGAACCGCCGGCCGGACTACCTGAAGGCATGGTGGAACGTGCTCGACTGGAACCGGATCGGCGAACGCTACGCCGCCGCGAAGGCCGGGACGCTGACGATTTAGCCTCGCGTAGACACGCGACCTTTCATTCCCTCGTCGACGTCATGCCCGGCCTAGTGCCGGGTATCCGCGTCTTCTCTTCCCCGGAGGCAAAGACGTGGATGGCCGGGACGAGCCCGGCCATGACGATAGAAGACGATTCCCTTAAGCTCTGACCTTCCGGGTCTCTTCCTGCCCAAGCGCTTCGAACACCTTAGTCACGATGCCGGTGGCATCGAGCCCGGCCTTGGCATACATGCGCTCCGGCTTGTCCTGGTCGAGATAGACATCGGGCAGCACCATGGAGCGCACCTTGAGCGTTCCTCGGTCGAGAGCGCCCTTGTCTGCGAGAAGCTGCAGCACATAGGAGCCGAAGCCGCCGACCGAGCCTTCCTCGATGGTGATCAGCACCTCGTGGTCACGGGCAAGGCGCAGGATCAGCTCCTCGTCGAGGGGCTTGGCGAAGCGGGCATCGGCCACACTGGTGGACAGCCCACGCGCTTCAAGCTCTTCTGCTGCCTTCAGGGCTTCGCCGAGCCGGGTGCCAAGCGACAGGATGGCGATGCGGCTGCCTTCCTTCACCACACGGCCCTTGCCGATGGGAAGCGGCACGCCCTGCTCGGGCATGTCGACGCCCACACCTTCGCCGCGCGGATAGCGGAACGCGATGGGGCCGGAATCATGGGTTGCGGCGGTCGCCACCATGTGGACGAGCTCCGCCTCGTCGGCGGCCGCCATCACCACCATGTTCGGCAGGCACCCGAGATAGGCGACGTCGAACGAGCCCGCATGGGTGGGGCCGTCCGCGCCCACGAGGCCGGCCCGGTCGAGGGCGAAGCGCACGGGCAGGTTCTGGATCGCCACGTCGTGCACCACCTGGTCGTAGGCCCGCTGCAGGAAGGTGGAGTAGATGGCGCAGAACGGCTTGTAGCCCTCCGTAGCCATGCCGGCGGCAAAGGTCACCGCATGCTGCTCGGCGATGCCCACATCGAAGGTCCGGGTGGGGAATTCCTTGTTGAAGAGATCGACGCCCGTGCCGGACGGCATGGCGGCCGTGACGGCGACGATCTTGTCGTCCCGCCGCGCTTCCTTGATCAGGCTCTCGCCGAAGACCTTGGTGTAGGCAGGGGCATTGGCCTTCGCCTTGGTCTGGGCGCCCGTGACCACGTCGAAGGTGACGACGCCATGATATTTGTCGGCTGCTTCCTCCGCCGGAGCGTAGCCCTTGCCCTTCTTCGTCACCACATGGACGAGGATCGGGCCGGTCTCGGAATCGCGGACGTTCTTCAGGATCGGCAGCAGGTGGTCGAGGTTGTGCCCGTCGATGGGGCCCACATAGTAGAAGCCCAGCTCCTCGAACATGGTGCCGCCGGTCCAGAATCCGCGGGCGAATTCCTCGGCTCTGGCAGCCTTCTCATAGATGAACTTCGGCAGCTTCTTGGCCAATTGCTTGGCGGTCTCACGCAGGCCCCGATAGGCGCCGCCGGAGACGAGACGGGCGAGATAGGACGACATGGCGCCGGTGGGCGGGGCAATCGACATGTCGTTGTCATTGAGGATGACGATGAGGCGCGAGTGCATGGCGCCGGCATTGTTCATCGCCTCATAGGCCATGCCGGCCGACATGGCGCCGTCGCCGATCACGGCGATCACGTTGTTCTTTCCGCCCTCCAGATCCCGCGCCACGGCCATGCCGAGGCCCGCCGAGATCGAGGTCGAGGAATGGGCGGCCCCGAACGGATCGTACTCGCTCTCCTGGCGCTTGGTGAAGCCCGACAGCCCGTCCGCCTGACGCAGGGTCCGGATCCGGTCGCGGCGGCCGGTGAGGATCTTGTGAGGGTAGGCCTGGTGCCCCACGTCCCAGATCAGCCGGTCGCGGGGAGTGTCGAACACGTAGTGCAGCGCCACCGTGAGCTCGACCACACCCAGGCCCGCTCCGAGGTGCCCGCCCGTGACGGAGACCGCGCTGATCGTCTCCGTCCGTAGCTCGTCTGCCACCTGGCGGAGCTGGCTCTCGGGCAACTGACGCAGATCGTCAGGCGTCTTGAGGGTGTCGAGAAGAGGTGTGGACAACGTTTTACTCGCCAAGCTTCGACCGGAGGCCAGACAAAGGAGATAGGGGCTTAACCGAGGAGGGTCAAATCAGAAACCTTATCCCTTTGGCTCAGTCGGAGCAGGCGGTCTCTGCCCAGATGGAGGCAACCTGTCGCACCAGCTTCGTATGAAGCCGCAGCATGGGCTTCGAGCACTGCCTTTCCAATGTTCTGGGCTCCTCGCAATTTATACGCCCTTGAAGATCAGGGTTGGTTGAAAACATGGAACTGAAGTGTTAGACGGCGAGCATTCTCGAAATATTGTTCCAAGCCTTTCAGGGGTTAAAGTCTCCCGGTTCTGATGACGCTCGATAGTTCCCGATTGACCGCCCCTGCCGCCATGATTCGTAGGCATTTTGCCGATCATGGGCGGGTTCATGTGCTGAGCGCAGCGGCATTCGTTCTCTTTGTCGTCGCCATCTTTTTCGCCCGGGGAGGCAAGGCTCCGGGTCTGTCCGTCTCGCCGATTTTCGCCGGGGCGCTTCTGGCCTTCGCCAGCGGGACGGCCGTGGAGACGCTTCGGAATAACCTATGGTTCTGGCTCTCGCTCGGCTTCCTCCTAGCATGGCTGGCAGTCGGCGCCCTGTTGGGAGATATGCCGCGGCCGGCCTCCGACTTTTCCAAAATCGGATTGCTGGCCACGTTCTTTCTTTTCGCCGCGCAGACGTCCCGAGTTTTGACCACCCGGCAAATCCTCTGGATCATTGCCGGCATCGGAGCGGCCAGTGCCCTGCTGTCGATCATCATTCATGTTCTGACGGCTGACGATCTCATGGACCGCATGATTCCCCTCGGGCGGGGCGGCAATCCCATTCCCGGCGCCGGCGCGCTCGCCGGCGCCCTGATCGCCACGGTGGCTCTGTGCAGGGACGAAACGGGCAGGAACCGGAAGACGATGGCGATCCTCATGGTGCTGGCAGTGCCGTTGGTGGCCGGTCTCGTCCTGACCCAGAGCCGGGGACCGCTCGTTGCCCTCTGCCTGGCCTTGCCGCTTGCCTTCCTGCTCGAGCGGCGCGGCATGCTCATCGTGCTCATTGCCTGCCTGGCGAGCTGGCTTGTGGTGACAGGCCTCATCATCTTCGAACCGACCGTCAAGGCCATCATCTGCGGCGACAATACTGACTGGTGCCGCCCCTCAAACCGCAATCATGTATGGGAACTCGTTCGCGATCAGATCGCGCTTCATCCGGTTCTGGGCAGCGGGCCGGAATTCCGGTTTCCCTATGAGTGGTTGAGCCACGCCCATAACGGTCTTTTCGGAATCACCTTGTATTTCGGTTTCGGCGGCCTTGCGGCGGCCGGTCTCATGGCTGCAGGCTATGCCCGATGCCTGACCCGCGTAACGGACGACACCCTGCGCTTCTTCGGCCTTGCGTCGCTCATCTTCTCCTTCGGCTATATGGGGGCCGACCTGCCGAACCCGTTCGCGTTCTTCAACACGCATTACCTTTTTCTGTGGTTTCCTGTCCTGCTCGTTCTGGCGCGTGATAGGTCTTCGTCAAACGTCATGGCGACGTCTGCGGCTCCTGTGCCGAGCGTCGCCCAACGCATGTAACGGATCGCGATGGCTCGTCATCATTCCGCCCTTCACCGAGCCTTCGATCTCAAGCCCATCGCGTTTCGTTTGATGAAGAGCCTCACAGGCTCCAGTCCGGCGCTGCGGAAGGCCGTGTCGTTCTTTCCCGATTTCGGATGGCCGAAGGATGGAAAGGTGCGGCTTGTCGAGGACAGCGTTCATCCCTTTCGTCTGATGCAGAGCCGGTACGATCGGCAGCGCGACTTCGTCAGCCAGCACAATGTCGACGTGATGAAGCCGAGCTGCCGGTTCACGGACCAGAATTCAGCTCACAGAGTGGTGGCACTGCTGTCGGGCATCCTGGTTCCCGGCCACACCCTGACCCCTGTGGATGCCGCCACGGGACGACAGCTTTCCTTTGACACGAATGCGGACAGCAACTGGCACTTCGCATATCCGGCGCCCGCAGCCTTCCACACGCACCGTGTGGGCGGGATCGTTGCCGCAATCCCCCCATACTCCCATTACGGCCATCTGCTCACCGATGTCCTGATGCCCCTGTGCCATGCGCTCGACCAGGGTGTGGTGCCCTTAGGCGAAACCCTCACTGTTGCCACGGCACGCTCACCCAATTCGCTGGTCTCAAGTTTCATCGATGGCCTGCGCCGCAAGGGCCTTTCAGTCGATCATCGGGAACTCGCGCCCTGGGAGCGGATCCAGGCGGATGCCTACCTCTACGCGCGGACCCATTGCTGCAATGTCGAGAGGCTCTTCGCGACGCCCGAGGCGATCGGTTTCGCCCGCTCCGTGTTCCAGGCGGCGTATCAGGATCGACGACTTCCCGAGCCTGCGTCACGGATCTACCTGACCAGGGGCGACGCGCGTCTGCGCCGTGTGGACGGGGAGGCTGCCCTCATGGAGGGGCTGCGCAAGCGCGGTTTCCAGATCGTCCAGGCATCCTGGTCGAACCACCACGAGCAGATGCAGTGGTTCGGCGAAGCCCAGATCGTCATGGGCGTGCATGGAGCAGGCCTTGCCAATATCCTCTGGGCGCAGCGCCAGCCTCTGCTCATCGAGCTGATGTCGCAGAACGGGCGCAAGAGCACGGGCCTGCATTGGGCCGCCGAAGCCGGCGCCGATTACGAACCGGTGACCGGCGGGGCCGAGGGACAGAAACAGGCCTTCGCCATCGATCCCGATGCCGTGCTCCGGGAGGTCGACACGGCCATCGAGCGCAGCCGCGCCGTCTGAGATCTTGTCGCCTTAGTTATCAACGTCCAGCGGGGCCGTGCCTGAGGCGGCGCCGTCAGGGCCGATGGTGATCTTCTCGATGCGGGCCTCGGCCTTCTTCAGCAATTGCTCGCAATGCTTCTTCAGGGCCTCGCCACGCTCGTAGATCGCGATCGAGTCTTCGAGAGGCACGTCGCCGCGCTCGAGGCGCCGCACGATCTCCTCGAGTTCCGCGAGAGCCTTCTCGAAGGGGAGGGTCTTGATGGAGGCGGTGTCGGTTGTCATGCGGCTGTCCATAAATTGTCCAGTCTAGCAATGTCACGATGGGATTGCGGCATTGCTGGGTCGATGGGCGAGGAGTCTCTGATAGACGAGACCGATGCCGATGAGAACAAGCCCGAGGCCAATAAATGACAGGGCGCGCATGACGCCCTCCAGATTGGCGAGATCCACGATGAACACCTTCAGCACCGCCAGCACCAGATAAGCCGCCGAAGCCAGCCGTGCAAAGCGGTTGTTGCGGGCAAGGCCTAAGCCCAGGAGCAGGATGCCCGTGACCAGCAGGGCCACCGAGTAGCTCCAATGCTCACCCTGGGTGAAGCCGCGCCATAAGCCAATCTTGGGCAGGAGGAACACTCGCCGGATCTCCAGCCCGACATAGGCGGAGAACAGGAGCAGGCTCAGGATCGCCGAGGACAGGCTGTAGAAGCGGGGGCGGGTGCCACGTTCGACCAAGGCCAGACCAGCAGCCAGAATGGATGGGAGCAGATAGGCCAGGATCAAAGCGTTAAGGATGAGTCCACCCAGGATCCAATCGTCCGTTCTCAGCGGGTTCTCGATGAGAAGAAGGCCTCCGGCGCAGAGCGCCAGAGAGGCGATCTTGAAGATCAGGGAGCCCCAGCGGTAGACCGGATCCCCGCGCCTGATGTCCAGGCGCGTCAGGAGAATCGCGAAGACGAGGCTCTCGGTTGCAACCAGTCCGACCTCGAGGAGATCGGTCGTGAGCGCCAGCGGATCTCCCGCCCGGAGGGCGTGGCGGATCTCGAAGAAGACCAGGAAGGTGGCAAAGACAATTCCCAGGCTCTCGGTCAGTTGCACGATCCTGTCGCGGCCGGATCGCTCCAACAAACGGCTCGCTGCCAGGAAGGCCACGGCCGGGACGCCGTAGCCCCAAAGCAGCCAGTTGAACAGGATCGGTCCGGGATCGCCGTCCACGATGGTCGGGTTGGCGATCAGTCGCCCCAGAACGATCAACCCGATTGCGCCGACGGCATAGCGCAGGGCCGTCAGAGCGGTTCGCTCGGAAACCCAGGCCGTGCCTAAGGCCGTCAGTGCGAAGGCGACCGTCAGCATCCCCTTGTCGAGGGCGAAGGTCAGGCCGAGGGCAAGCGCTGCCAGGGCTGCCGAGGCAGCGGCCCCGAGGCCAAGCCGGATCGGAGTGCTATCCGCGCCGTCCTGGCGGCTGAGCCAGCGGGTGGCGGCGATGAAGGCGAGGGCCAGTCCCCCGGCGATGAGAGCGAAGGACAGGCTCCGCTCCAGGGATGCCACCCGCCAATAGGCTGCCACGAGAGTCAGGAGTGGGCCGATGGTGGCGGCTCCCGCGTACCAAGCGGCGGTGGACAGGCGCAGGTCCGGCGAGCGCACCAGCCGGAGGAGGGCGGCGGCGGCGATGGCCGCGGGAGCGAGAAGTGCGAGGCCGAGATAGATTTCGAGCGCGTGCGGCCGCACCGCGAAGACATCGCCGCTCTGGTAGAGAAGATTTTCAGGCGCGCCGCCGAGATCGGCCCGGATGGGCCAAACCAGAAGGGCGCCGACGATGATCAGGGCCGCCCAGGCGGCAGCCGGGGCCGCCGGGGCGAAGCGGATGCCTGTTGCCAGCAGGAGGAACGCGATGGCGGCAACGAAGATCGCGCGCCCGTCGCCGGCCGCGACCGTGCCCGACACTGCGACAGCGGCAATCGTGAGGGCCAGAAGCACGACGCTGGCCGCCCGATCAATGGCGCTCTCGGCGTCGGCGATATGGCGATAGGGAAGGGCCGCCAGGAAGAGGGCAGCCAAGCCGGTCTGGATCACCAGATGCGCCATGGCCGGCAGGGCGTCCTGTGCGTCCAGGATGAAGATCAGGAGCGTCCAGATCAGCACGCCGGTTGCGGCCGCGAGCGCCAGCCAGCGCCACAGGCGCAGACGCGCGACTCCATAGGCGGGCAGCACCACGAAGGCGAGATAGATCACGAGCGCCCAGGGCTGCGGCTCGTCGGACGAGACGAGAAGCGGGCTGCCCATGGCGCCGAGCAGGCCGAGGGCGGCCAGGATGGGCCCGTGCAGGGTCGATGCGACCATGGTGAGAACCGCGATCAGGCCGAGGATCACGAAGGCGGCCGCCGGGCCGATCAGGCCGTAGAGCGCGTAGGCCGCATAGGCGGCCGCAAAGGCCCCGCAGGTTCCGGCCGCTGTCAGGATGCTGGGCACGTTCGCGCTGGGAACGCCCGGCAGGGCGATGCCGCTCTCCCGGCGCCGCAGCCATTCACCGGCTCCGATGAGGGCCAGGGCGAAGAGGCCGCCGAGGGCGATGCGGGTGGCGGGGCTCAGCAGGTTCTGTTCGATGGAATAGCGGACGAGAAAGATGCCCCCGAGGGCGAGCGCCACGCCGCCGACCCACACGGCCCAGCGGGAGCCGAGCGTCTCCTCGAGGCCGCGATCCGGAGGTGCCGGCTGCTGCGGCGTGACCGGGATGGTCGGGACGGAGCCCGCCGGTCGGGTCGTCTCGGCCTCAGGCTCCAGGGAGGCATCCGGTGCGGGAGCCTGTTCGGCAGGAGCCTCCGGGGTGGGGGCTGGAACCTGCCGGTCTGCCGTGGAGGCGGGTGGTTCCGCCTGCGGCCGGAGCAGTTGCAGTTCACTCTCCAGGGCCGCAATCCGTCCCTGCAGGAGCGTCAGCCTGCTGCGGGCCGAGAGTCCGAGAACCAGGCCCGCGATGGCGCAGACCGGAATACTGAGGGCCAGCAGGACGAGGAAAGGGATTTCCAAGGGGCGATCTCGGCTTCTGTGTCGGGCTGACCGTCCGACCCGGAATCGGCTAGCTGCCGCCAAGCTGTAACATGAAGGGCGTGCCCTCCATAGCCTCGGCCCCGCGCCCGATGCTCCGGATCGCATCCACCATCCTGCCGCGCCGGCCGAGAATGTCGTCGGCGAGCGCAACGAACCGCGCGTTCGGGGTTGCGCTGGGGGAGGCTTCGCGCAGGGCCGCCGCGATGGATGCCTCGTCCCGCTCCGGTGCCAGGGCGCAGGCCGCGATATAGGCCGCGGCCGTCGAGCGGCTGATCCCGGCCCAGCAATGGAGCACGAGGGGGCTTTCCCGTCCCCAGGCCCGGACGAAGGCGAGCAGTTTCTCCATGTGCTCGGCGCCCGCGAGCACATGGCCTTCGAGCGGCTCCACGATGTCGCTGACGCCGATGAAGAGATGATGCTCGGCCACGACGCGTGGCACCTCGGCGGTGACTCCCATGAGGCTCACCACGTGGCTGGCGCGGGTTTCCGCCACGGTGTCGTGCAGGCGGGAGAGGGGGCAGACGTGGAGGGTCGGCATGGATCTGGTTCCGGACGGGCGGGAAGCCTTACACGATTCGGTTTGCTATTGCCGTTGATACTAACCCTGGCCTCCTCACGATGAGGGCAGAGAGTTCGAGGGGCGAGGATCACTTCGCCAGCGCCGCCGTGACCTTCTCATGATAGCGCTCTTCGGCGGCCGCCACCGGCCAGGGCTCAAGAAGCGTCAGAACCGTGCGGGGCAGGGGCTCGGGCCGGCCGAAGATCTTGATCGCCTCCTCGCGGCCGAATCCTGCGAGATGCGTCGCCTCCAGGAAGGCGGCCTGTCGATCAGCCTGCTTGATGAAGCGCTTGAGAACGGCAGCCGGCTGGGCGGGCAGTCCGAAATGAAGATGGATCGCCCCGAGCAGGCCCGCCTCGATGGTCTTGTACGCGTCGCCGATCACTGCCTTGAAGGGCGAGATGATGTCCCCGATCACGTATTCCGGCGCATCGTGCAGCAGCACCGCAAGCCGCCACTCGCGTGACATGTCCGGATCGATGTGGCTCGCAATGGCCTCGACGAGCAGCGAATGCTGCGCGACGGAGAAAATGTGCCCGCCCACCGTCTGCCCGTTCCATCGTGCGACGCGGGCGAGCCCGTGGGCGATGTCGTCGAGCTCCACATCGAGCGGTGACGGATCGAGCAGGTTGAGGCGGCGGCCGGAGAGCATCCGCTGCCAGACGCGCGGTTCCTTGGCCATCAGAGATCCTTGGCCAGCGCCGCACATTCCGCATGGCGGTAGCAGCCGGTGAGGTGATCGTTCGTCATGCCCACCGCCTGCATGAACGCATAAACGATGGTGGGACCGACGAAGTTGAAGCCTTCCTTCTTCAGCGCCTTCGAGATCTTGCGCGAGACCTCGGTTTCGGTGGGCACGTCCTTGCGGGTTTTGAGCTTCGGCTGAACCGGCCGTCCGTCGACGAAATCCCAGAGAAATTTCGAAAAGCCGCCGCGCTCCTGGATGTCGAGCCACGCGCGGGCGCCGGCAACGGTTGCCTCGATCTTGGCGCGGTTGCGCACGATGCCCGTATCGAGCATCAGCGCCTCCACCTGCGCCTGATCGAACCGGGCGATCACGGCCGGGTCGAAGCCCGCAAAGGCGCGGCGGAAATTCTCGCGCTTGCGCAGGATCGTGATCCAGGACAGGCCTGCCTGGAATCCATCGAGAATGAGCTTCTCGAAGAGCGCCCGGTCTTCGAACTCAGGCACGCCCCATTCGGTGTCGTGGTACTCGACATAGAAGGGATCAGTGCCGGGCCACCAGCAGCGGGTCTTGTTGTCGGGATGCAGGATCAGTCCGTCGCTCATGCAGCCTGTGTAGCGGGAGTGCAGGGAAACGGGAAGATCCACACCTGACCAAACCTGTCAGGATGACGACAGCGGCTTCCGGAAATACACCACCCGCTCCGTCTCCTCGAAGCCCAGGGCCTTGTGCATGCTCTGTGACGCGGTGTTGTCGATGAGAACGTCGGAGGCGAATTCGCTGCAGCCGAGGTGTCTCGCCCAGCGCTCGACCGCCCGGCAAAGCAGCCGGGCGAGGCCCTTGCCGCGATGCTCCGGCTGCACGTAGATGCCTTCGAGAAAGGCCACCGGAGAGGTGGCGCAGCCATTCACGTAGTCGTGGCGCAAAGCCGCTTCCGCAAAGCCCGCCGGCGTGCCGTCCGGGAGGCGGACGAGAAGCGCGATGGCTTCCTTCTGCTCCCAGAGCATGGCCTGTGCCTCGGAGCGATGCTCTTCCTTTGGCCCCTCGGGCCAGAGTGCATGCCGCAGGGCCACCCATTCCTCGAGCGTCTGCAGGATGCAGGGCTCGACGCGCGGTTCAAGATTGTCGGCCACCTGGCAAGGCTCCCCGCGCATCGACCAGATCCGCCATGTGCCGCGAGGCATCGTCCTGCGCGAGCCGCAGGCCCTCGGCCACACCCAGACGGTCGGCTTCCGACCGGTTCTGGCTCACCTTCCACTTGCCCTCGATCCGGGTGATCTCGATCTCGATGCCGACGATTCCCTTGAGCTGCGCCGCCACGAAGGGAGCTGGCGCGTCGCCCACATTCCAGGGCTCGGGCCGGGCAGCTTCCTGCACGTCCGTCATGGCCGTGATCTGCCGGAGAAGCCAATCCGGATCGTCGATGACGCGCATGCGGCCATGGGCCTGCACGATGGCGTAGTTCCAGGTCGGCACGACCTTGCCGTGCTCGCGCTTGGCCGCATACCAGGACGGGGTGATGTAGGTCTCCGGTCCCTGGAAGACGACGAGGGCCTCCAGGTCGGGCTTGAAATCCTGCCATTGGCCGTTCGCCCGCGACAGATGGGCCTTGAGGGTTCCGAGCGGCGAGGCGGAGGCGTCGAGCACGAAGGGAATGGGATTGGCCACGAGCCCCGCGCCGCCCAGGGTCACCAGAAGCCCAAGCGGATGGGCCCTGATCAGGGCATGCTGAACCTCAAGATTGTCCTCGCGAAAGTGGGGTGGCTGATACATGGCATTCCCGGGTCGATTCTGCCGGGATGCTAGCGGGAAGCCTTAAGGCGCACCAATCAAAATTGCCGATGCCGTCCATCACGTAGGGCGATGGCCATCACGCTCAGGAGCGGAGCGCCCGCAGCTTGTCGGCAAGCTCCGTCCAGCGATAGGGCTTGCTGATGAAGGAGACACCCACGCCGAGGCCCTCGGTCGGCAGGGCCGACATGGGATAGCCCGAGGCCAGCAGGATCTTGAGGTGAGGGCGCATCTCGTGCGCCTTGCGGGAGAGTTCGACGCCGTTCATGCCGTTGGGCATGATCACGTCGCTGAACATCACGTCGATCGCGGCATCGCTTCCCAGAACCGCAATCGCTTCCCTGGCATCGGTGGCGGTCAGCACGTCGTAACCGAGACTGTCGAAGATGTCGCTCGCCACTTCCAGCACGGCGGGCTCGTCCTCGACGATCAGCACGGTGCCGGCGCTGTCCTGGATCGGACGCTCCGTCCCATCCTCGTCTTCCACGGCCTCTTCTCCGTTATCCTGGGCTGGCAGCAGCATGGTGATTGTGGTGCCCTGTCCCGGGGTGCTGTCGACCTTGATGTGACCGCCCGACTGCGTCACGAAGCCATAGACTTGGCTTAAGCCTAAGCCCGTTCCCTTGCCGATCTCCTTGGTGGTGAAGAAGGGCTCGAAGACGCGGTCGAGAATCTCGGGCGCCATGCCTGAGCCCGTATCTGCCACCGTCACAGAGACATAGGGGCCGGGCTTCAGCTCAGCGATGGTCTGCCCGTTCTCGCCCAAGGTCACGTTGCCGGTCGTGATCCTCAGCGATCCGCCCTCCGGCATGGCATCGCGGGCATTGACGATGAGGTTGAGGAGGGCCGCCTCGAATTGCGGCCCGTCCACCGAGATCGACCGAACCCGTGGGGCGAGCGCCAGCTGCAGCTTGACCAGTTCACCGCAGGCCCGGCGCAGGATGGCCTCGAAGCCCCCGATCAGGGTGTTCGGATTGTGCAGGGCCGGCTGAAGCGGCTGACGGCGGGAAAAGGCCAGCAATTGCTGCGTCAGCTTCGCGCCCCGTTCGGCGGCGCGCTGGGCGCTCTCGATCAGCCGCATGTCGCGGGCATCGCGGGTGTTGCGGGTGAGAAGATCCAGGCTGTTGACGATGATCGTCAGCAGGTTGTTGAAGTCATGCGCGACGCCGCCCGTGAGCTGCCCCACGGCCTCCATCTTCTGCGCCTGGAAGAGGGCGGCCTGCGCCTGGGCCAGGGCTTCCTGGGCCTGCCGGCGCTCGGTGATGTCGCGGGTGATCTTGGCAAAGCCGATGATCTCGCCGAGGTCGTTGCGAATGGAATCGATGACCACGCTCGCCCAGAAGCGCGTGCCATCCTTGCGCAGGCGCCAGCCCTCGGCCTCGAACTTGCCCTCGCGGGCCGCCGTCTCCAGCGCGCGCCGGGGAAGCTCCGTGGCCTTGTCCTCAGGGGTGTAGAACTCTGAGAAATGTTTGCCGACGATCTCGTCCTGGGAATAGCCCTTGATGCGCTCGGCGCCTGCATTCCAGTTGGTTACATGGCCCTGCCGGTCGAGCATGTAGATCGCATAATCGGTAACGCCATGAACCAGCAGGCGGAAGCGCTCCTCGCTCTCCTTCAGGGCTTCCTGCGCCCGTTTCCGCTCGGTCAGGTCGCGGGTAATCTTGGCAAAGCCGATCAGGTCGCCGCGGGAGTCGCGGATCGGGTCGATGACCACATGAGCCCAGAAGCGCGTGCCATCCTTGCGCAGGCGCCAGCCCTCGGCCTCGAACTTGCCCTCGCGGGCCGCCGTCTCCAGTGCCCGCCGGGGCAGCTCCGTGGCCTTGTCCTCGTCCGTGTAAAATCGCGAAAAATGTTCGCCGAGAATTTCGTCCTGCGTATATCCCTTGAAGCGCTGCGCGCCTGCATTCCAGCTGGAGACGATGCCCGTGGGGTCGAGCATGTAGATCGCATAGTCGGTGACCGCATCGACGAGAAGCTGAAAGCGCCCTTCGTGTGGCGCCGGCCCGACACTTTGCAATACATTCATCAAGTTTCCCCAGCACACCCAGGCCGGCTCTTGGGTCAGGCCGTTCCCAGGTCGATTAGTCGTAACGTTTCCGTGAGGATTTCGTTCCGCCGCAAGCTTGGCTTTTTGCCGGTTCAGGACGCAGGGCCTTGCTCGCCGGGGAACGCAAACCTGATCCAGAAGGGCTTTTCAAGCTGCACCGGAATGCCGCCGGCCCGGATCGTCTCCCCGGCTTTGAGGGCATCTTCCGTGCGGTCGAGGCGGATCATCACGAGCCCACGCCCCTCGGCGCCTGTGCCGGTCTTGCCGAGCGCCTTGTCGCCCGCCGTCACCTCGACGCCCGTCTCGGCCGCAAAACCGCCCTCGTAAACGGCCGGCACGATGCGGGTGCGGGCCGTGCCGCGATGCTGCATGCGGGAGACCACCTCCTGGCCGACGTAGCAGCCCTTATCGAAGTCGACCCCCTGGAGCTGATCCATCAGGGCCTCGTGCGGGAAGGCGTCCCCGAACAGGAAATCGCGCCCGCCCTCCGGCACGCCGAGCGCAATGCGGTGCGCGTGATAGGTCTCGGCCGGGTCGTTGGCGAATTCCGCCACGTCCTGCGCCGCGACGATGCCGCGCCAGCCCAAAGCAGGCACCCGCGGATCCTCAACGACGAGCCCCGCCTCGTCATCGGGCCGTGGCGCATCCCAGCCGGCGATGACGGAGAGCGAATCGGACAGGTCCTCGACCGCCACCTTCGCCCGCAGCTTGTAAAAGCCGAGGCGCTTGGCGAGGTCGGGTGCGTAGACCTTGAGCACGTCGAGATAATAGGCGCCGCCGATCTCCTCCGGCGCCTGGAAAACCAGGAAGTCGAACAGGATCTTGCCCTGCGGCGTCAGCAGGGCGCCGAAGCGCGCGGCCTCGGGCGAGACCCGGTCCAGGTCGCAGGTGATGAGGTTGTCGAGAAAAGTCTTGGCGTCCTCGCCCGAAACCCTTACCACGCCCCGGTCGGCCAGATGGACTGACGGCATGTGCCCCGCTCCAGTTGTTCCTGATCGAGCTTTGACATATGCCCCTTCCGCAGCGGCCTCAAGGGATGAGATTGCCATGCCCCAGACCTTCGACCTGATCCTCAAAGGCGGCATCGTGGTGAACCACGACGGACGCGTGGAACGCGACATCGGCGTGCGCGGCGGAAAGATCGCGGCCATCGGCGACCTGTCGCAAGCCTCCGCCGCGCGGGAGATCGAGTGCCGGGGCCTGCACATCCTGCCGGGCGTGATCGACACCCAGGTGCATTTCCGCGAGCCGGGCCTCGACCACAAGGAAGATCTCGAATCGGGCTCCTGCGCGGCCGTGATGGGCGGCGTCACGGCGGTGTTCGAGATGCCCAACACCGATCCGCAGACCACGACGCGGGACGCTCTCGCGGACAAGGTGCGGCGCGGCCATCACCGCATGCATTGCGACTTCGCCTTCTGGGTCGGCGGCACGCACGAGAACGCGGCCGATGTGCCGGAGTTGGAGCGCCTGCCGGGCGCCGCCGGCATCAAGGTGTTCATGGGCTCGTCCACCGGCTCGCTCCTCGTCGAGGATGACGCGGGCATCGCCAATATCCTGCGCCGCACGCGTCGCCGCGCCGCCTTCCATTCCGAGGACGAGGCGATGCTGCGAGAACGCAAGAATCTGCGCGTCGAGGGGGACCCGCGCTCGCATCCCGTGTGGCGCTCGGCCGAAGTGGCTCTCGCCTGCACGCAGCGCCTCGTGCGCATTTCGCGCGAGACCGGCGCGCGCATCCACGTGCTCCACATCACCACGGCGGAAGAGATGGCGCTCCTCAAGGAGCACAAGGATCTCGTGTCGGTGGAGGTCACGCCGCATCACCTGACGCTGGTGGGGCCGGAGGATTACGAGCGCCTCGGCACCTATATCCAGATGAATCCGCCCGTGCGCGACGAACTCCACCGCGCCGCGCTGTGGCAGGGACTGGACGAGGGCGTCGCCGACATCCTCGGCTCCGACCATGCGCCGCATACGCGCGAGGAGAAGGACAAGACCTATCCCAACACGCCCTCCGGCATGACCGGCGTGCAGACGCTGGTGCCGATCATGCTCGACCACGTGAATGCGAGCCGCCTCACGCTCGAGCGCTTCGTCGACATGACGAGCGCCGGCCCCAAGCGCCTGTTCGGCATCGCCGGCAAGGGTCGCATCGCCGTCGGGTACGATGCGGATTTCACTGTGGTCGATTTGAAGCGCACCGAGACGATCACCAACGACTGGATTGCATCCAAATCGCAGTGGACGCCCTACGACGGCAAGAAGGTCACGGGCTGGCCCGTAGGCACCGTGGTGCGCGGCTATGTGGTGATGTGGGACGGCGCGCTTGAGACGCCTTCGCAGGGCGAGGTGGTGCGGTTCGAGGAGACGTTGGCGAGATGAGAGCTGTAGAGTTTCGAGGGCGTCGTTATAGCCTCTGGGTTTGCAGCGATGTCATTGAAGATGGCGTGTACCTGAAGTTCAGGATATAATTGAAGAACCGCACGTAGCTGTAACCGACGTTTTCTATTCAGATCAAAGTCACGATATGGTCTTCAGCGCCTATCGAAGAAATCTTCCGATTGAGCTTGTGGAGTGGCTGATTCAAGAGGCGAAAGAAGATCTTCCATCGAGAGGCTGGAAAGATCGAGGCGCCACCACAGCCTCATCCTGAGGAGGATTGCGGCGCAATCCGTCTCGAAGGACGAGGCGTCTCAAGAGACCACTGGACCATCCTTCGAGACGCCTGCTCCGCATGCTCCTCAGGATGAGGTTGAGTTTGTAATGTTTGGATGTCTAAGTCTGGTCCGCTTCACCTGTCGCCTTGAGATCTGAGCGACGGCTTTTCGACAGGCTATGAAGAGCGTCGAAATCGCCTCTGATCAACGCTTCTTTCTTGGCTCTCGACCATCCTTTGACCCGTCTCTCGTAGGCAATCGCATCGGTGATGCTGCCGAACTGGATTGAGTAGACGAGAGCAACGGGCCGTCGCTTCGCCGTATAGCCGCCAAAGATGCCTTGGTTGTGCTGACTGACGCGCGTTTCCAGATCCTCCGACCGGCTCGTGCCGGTGTAGTAGCTGCCGTCGGCACAGCGCAGGATATAGAACCAGCAGCCATTCATTGCAGCACCTAGGCGATATACAATGTAGCCTCATCCTGAGGAGCAGACGTAGTCTGCGTCTCGAAGGGTGAGGTTAGGGGAGTAGCAGATCCCTCAATGCTTCAGCGACATCGCCATCGAGAACGCGCCCGTGCGGATCTTGTCCGGCAGGGTGGCGGCATATTCCGCAACGGCCTCCTCGCCATAGGTGGCGACCAGCTCGGTGAAGGCTGCGAAGAGGGCAGCCTGGGCCATGCAGTCGCCGTCGAGCCCGTCGAGCTCGGCCTCGGCGAAGGCCTCGGTCACATAGCTCAGGGCCGCCTGCTTGAGGGCGCTGAGGTCGTGCGATTCGTCGAGAAGGACGTCGTTATCGTTCATGATCCAGGCCCCTTGAGGGGCAGCGCGCGAGTTCGGTTGAATCATTTCTAGACGTCGCGCCGACCCGCCGCCAGCATCACCTTGCAAGGAGGTTAACGCGAGGGGCAATCGGCCGAAAAATGTGGATAAGAGGCGCTAATGCAACACCTCCGGTCGGACAGCATGCCTCCCGGTCACCCGCCGTAGCGTCCGGTGATGTTGCGGGCGAGCAGCTCGCCCTCGGCCAGGAAGCGCACCGAGGCTTCCTGCGCGGAAGGGGTGCAGGCCCGATAGGTGAGGGCATAGGCCTGATAGCCCTTGTTGTAGGCGCCCGCGAGCCGCTCCTTGCGGCCCGGCGTGGTGCCTTCCGCCTCGAGCAGAATCTGCATGCGCCGGCTCCATTCGGAGGCGTCGGGTGCGCTGCAGAGGGGGCGCAGCATGGCCAGCGACCCCATGATCTCGGCGAGCCGCAGCAATTCCTTCTCGTAGGGCGCGGGCGGCGGCTCGACCGCAGGCGCGGGCTCCGCCTGCTGCTGCGGCGGCTGCTGTTGCTGTTGCGGTTGGGCGGCCGGACGCTGCGGCTGCGGTCGCCGTGGCTGCGGCGCAGGCTGCGGCCGGAACTGCTGCTGAGGGAGCGGCTGCGGCAGGGGGCGATAGCCCGGCTGCTGCGGCTGCTGGCCTGCCGGAGGTCCGAACAGGCGCTCGAAGAAGCCCTGAGCCGAAGCCGGAGCGGGCAAAGCCAGCAGTATCGCGGGAACGGCGAGGATCAGGCCCAGGCGTTTCACGCCCCGCGATCCTCGCGTGCGATCCGGAACACCTGCTCCAGAATCCCGGCCAGTCCTGCCGTCAGCGGCAGATCGACGATGTCCCGTTCCGTGACCCAACGGATTTCCTTTGCTTCCGGACCTGTCTGGGGTTCGCCCGAAGCCCAGCGGGCCGCATGGGCGGCGATGACGACATGATGCCTTATATGGCCTTTCTCGTCCCTTTCAATGAATTCCACCGGGGCGATCAGGCCGATAAGCTTGGCCTCAACCCCCACTTCCTCGCGAAGTTCCCGCAAGGCCGCCTCGGCGAGCGTCTCGCCCACCTCCACCATGCCTCCGGGCAAGGAGAACAACCCCTCGCTCGGCGGCTTGCCCCTGGCGGCGAGCAGGATGCGCCTGTCGCGGATCACCGCCACCGAGGCGGCGAGAACGGGGCGGGCGGGGTAGAAGCGGTCGCTGGTCATGAAGGCCTGTCCTCGGCCGCGACATAGCGGGCCCGCGGGCGGATGAGGGTCGCCTGGCCGCGCTGCTCGATGGCGTGAGCGAGCCACCCGGCCGTGCGCCCGATGGCAAAGAGCGTAAAGGCAGCGCCCAGAGGCAGTCCATAGGCTCGCTCCACCATGACAAGCGCCACGTCCAGGCTGGGCGACCCGCCTGAGGAATCCGCGATGACCCGCAGGGTCGTGGCATCGGAGGCGAGCAGCGGCACGTTTTCCAAAAGGACCCGGCCCCGGGGATCGCCCTCGGGATAGAGGCGATGGCGGAAGCCGGGCGAGGGTGCCGTGCCGGGGGCATCCAGAAAGGCGCGGACCCGCTCGGTCATGCCCCCGTGATAGGGGCCGCTCAGGGCCGCGAGACCCGCGATGACCGCATGGCGCAGGGATGCGCCGGTGGAAGCGGTCACCCGCACGGCGAAGGCCGAGGAGCTGAGTTCGTGATCGGCGCAGAGAACCAGCGCGCGCCGGATCGCCTCGGCAGCCTGCGGCGGGGCTTTCCAGGCCAAGGCCAGGTGCCGGTGGATCGGCTCAACGCCAGGATCGGCACCGCTTGCGGCAGCCGCCGTCAGACGCAGGATCGCGGCCACCTCCGCCGCACGGGTCTCCTTGGGAGAGGGTTCGGACAGAAGGCGGATCGCCTGCCCCACGAAGGCATGCGGCCCGAAGGCAGGGCCGGGCAGGGAAAGCGGCATGCGGGAGGGGCGGGTGAACGTCTCCCGGTCGAGGGCTCCGATCAGGAGATGTGCCACGTCCTCGAGGGTGGCGGTCTGCGAGAGGGCGACGGCATCCTGTCCGCGATAGAAGAGGCGCCCGTCCCTGATCTGGGTGATGCTCGTCTCCAGCACCGGCAGGCCCCAGTCGAGGGCGGTTGCGGCCGCGACGGTTGGCCGGCGAAAGCGGGCCTTGCGCTCCACCAGGGCCTCCACGTCGTCCAGGGCGTAGAGGCGCTGGCGCGGATCGTGCGGCGAGGCGTAGGAGCGGATCAGGCCGCGGCTCACATAGGCGTAGAGGCTCGCCCGGCTGACGCCGAGGCGGGACGAGGCCTCTGCGGCGGAAGTCAGATCAAGTGATGGCGCATCCATATGTTGATATGTTGATTCAAGATTGACCCTTCCGCAAGATCGGCGCGAAGCTCTCCTCAACACAGGAGAACATTCATGACCATCGGACTGGACGACGTGGTGGCGGCCGAGACGGCGTTGAGCCATGTGGACGGCGAAGCGGGCCGCCTGATCATCGCCGGGCACGACCTGGAGGAGCTCGCCGGTCGGGTGAGCTTCGAGGACGTGACGGCGATGCTCTGGGAGGGCCTTGTCCCGCACGCCGCTTCCGACCCGAAGGCTCTCCTGAGCGAAGCCCGGCAGAGGGCTTACAGGTATCTCGCTCCGCTCAGCCCCCGGCTTGCCGGCCTCACGCCGGTGGAGGGCATGCGGCTGCTGCTGGCGAGCCTGCCCGATGCGGACGAGGATCACCCCTCTCTCGCCGTCGGGGCGGCGGGCATTGCGGCCGCCATGGCCGTGCGGGGCGCGCAAGGCCTCGCGCCGGTCGCGCCCGATTCCCTACTGGGTCACGCCGAGGACACCTTACGCATGATGCGCGATGCGCCGGTCTCAGGCGACGAGGCGAAGGGCCTCGACACCTACCTCGTGACGGTGATCGACCACGGACTCAACGCCTCCACCTTCACGGCCCGCGTGGTCGCCTCGACCCAGGCCGGCATCCTGTCCTCAGTCGTGGCGGGGCTCTGTGCTCTCAAGGGGCCGCTCCATGGCGGGGCGCCGGGACCCGTGCTCGACATGCTGGATGACATCGGCACGGTCGACAATGCGGAGGCCTGGCTCGACGATGCCATCGCCCGGGGCGAACGCCTCATGGGCTTCGGCCACCGCATCTATAAGGTGCGCGACCCACGGGCGGATGTGCTGAAGACCGCAGTCGGACGCCTGAAAGGCAAGAGCAACCGCATCGCCTTCGCCGAGGCCGTCGAGGCCACGGCCCTGAAGGTTCTGGAGCGCCGCAAGCCGGGGCGCCGCCTCGACACCAATGTGGAGTTCTACACCGCCGTCCTGCTCGATGCGCTGGGCGTTCCCCGCGATGGCTTCACGCCGCTCTTTGCCGCCGGCCGCGCGGCGGGCTGGGTGGCCCACGCTATCGAGCAGACCCGCACGGGCCGCATCATCCGGCCGCAATCGCGCTATGTGGGGGCCTGGCCCGCGCAGGCGGCGTAATGCCTTCGTCCTGTCCCTGTCTCACGCGGGAGGCGGTCCGACGAACTCAAGACCGTAGCGGCCTGCAATCTCCACGATCTGAGGCATATCCCGCGACGGGTGGAGACCGAGCCGCTCGACCTCGATGAAGAAGCCGTCGCCATCGCCAGGGGTCAAGGTGATCAGCAGTTGCCCCTCGCTGGAGCCGATATTCTTGAAGGTGTGCGGAGCGCCTTTGGGGATCAGGACGGTGTCGCCGTCCGTCAGGTCCTGAGCCTCTCCCGCGCACCAGAAGCGGAATTGACCGGCGAGAACGCGGAACAGCTCCTGCTCCCTGTGATGCACATGCATCGGCGGACCGGCCCCGGCCGGGACCTTTTCGATCCAATGGGAAAAGGCGCCGTTCACCTCATCGGAGCGAACCAGGAAGGTGCGGGGCAGATCGAAGGCCTGATTGCCGGTGCCTTCGCCAGCCCGCCGGACGAGTGCCCTGTCTCGCGAATCCTGATCCATCATCCCGCCTTTTGATTCTCATGGCGTCTGAAACCGACTACGCGACGCTAACACGCGGGCTTGGCGATTTGAGAGGGCAATTCCGGGCGATGGCAGGCCGGTGGGCTCGGAGATGGCAGTACTGACGCGGGAGGAGGTTATGCTCGGCTCACTGCATTCGCGACGATCCTGTCACCCGCAGCTCTACGTTGTTCCTTGGTGAGCCCTGCTAGTTTTCCTGTAAATTCAAGGCGCGCATGCAGGGCGGCGGCTGGAGGAATCAGATTCAGATTCACCCAGTTTGTAAGCAGGAGGTCCAGGTTGATATATTTAAAAGTCACAAACTCTGGATGACTTGTCGGCATGCTACGCGTTGTCGAAAAGTGATTGATCTCTTTGATGATAACTTTGCGCGTTTCATCATCGAGATCGGCGAACAACAGGTTTGGATATACATCTGCCACAAGCATTGTTGCACAGTGTTCCGGACTCAAGCCTTCTTTTCGCCACTCAGTAAAAAGCGTTTCGAGCTTCGGAATTGCCGCTGCGACTTTCAAGGCAAAACCCCGTTCGGCTGTGAGTTGATCGATCGCAGAGTTGGCTTTCTTCAGAAAATTTTTGTTTCGAAACCGATCGAATATCACTTCGTCACCTACCCCTTTGGGTTTCAGGGCAATACGCCCGCGCCCGGCCTATAGCAAAGGATTGCCACTGGAAAGAGACGATCCCTCCGAGGTTTCAGGAGAGGCAGTGTCGCGGGAGGAGGTCATGCTGCCTTTGTGATCGGGAAGGCGAGTACCTGCGCGGGTTCGGGACTCTTCAGAGCCTGCAGCACCTCAAGAACCCTCATAGGCGCCAGTGGTGGGATGAAAACCGCGTTGGCAGACGGCTTCTCTGCCGGATCGAGATCCGAGAGCAGAAGCACAGGCCGGTTGGGGTGATGCTCGTGGTACTCGTCAGCGAGGATCCATCCGCAAACCAGGCCTGGAAGGCTGACCTTGCTCACGAGCCAATCGATCTCTTCGCCGAGGTGGCAGAGGATCAGCAAAGCCCGATCTCCTGCCGGGACAGCGATGACATCAAAGCCACCGGCACAAAGCAGTTGAGTCAGTAGTTCGCGGGTGAGCGCATCATCTTCGACAACAAGGACACTGACCTTGGACCGGGAAGCGGAGACCATTCTGGTTTCCTCCAGATGATGCCCGATTCTCCGCCTGATTGGATTAACGGCGGCTTAATCGAGGGGGGCCTTTTCGAGGGATCGTCCCGAAGGGTTGTTGTGTCTCGGGAGCAGGTCATGGGGAAGGTAATCCATGACCGCGTGAAGAACCTCTTGCTGCACTCAGGAGGCCGTCAGTCGCCGTTCGATCTCCCGTGCGACGTCATCGAGAAGAGGAGACAGGGGCTGCTGAAGCAGCTCGCCATACATCGTTCGGAGATTGGCCCCGATGCTGCCTTGAGTGGTCGCCTGGATTTCGGACCAGAGCCCGTCATTCCTCCACGCGAGAGGGACCACGACAAGCTCACCGTCCTGCCAATCCTCGATAGCTGAGTCCTGCATGCACTTCCTCCGACCTGCCCTTTGGAGAGCTTGGCAAGCAAACTGGACAGGTCGGCGCTCGTTCCAGCCCCGCAATCAAAAATAGTAACTTATGTTAACAATGCTGCTGAAACTCTCGTTCGCCGATGGTGATAACGGGGAGTAAGTCATGGGAGGACATAGCGGGGCGAGGTGAAGAGAGAGCTTTAATTCTTACGCTTAAATACTAACGGCGATCCCGTATATTAATTCCCAATTCGCTCGGTGCCCACGGGTACTTTCCTTATTATGAGGTTTTTCCTTGGGGAAGTACTTGGTCAGACTAGATATCGTCGACAGGTCCCGTCCTCCTCTCACACCATGGCGGTTAGGTTCATTCCGTAAACGTGCCTTTCGGTGCGAAGGTCGTCAGACCTAAGTCTGAACCAATCAGTCCATGAATCATGGGAGTGCCGACCATCCCTCTTTTGGCGTATGCATCGGGAAACTTGTCTTATGCGTTTCCTGAACGAAGCAACCTGACGCCGTTGGGAAAAACCTGACGTCCCGGCTCCCGCGTCAGTCACAGGAAAGGTACCAAATATGAAAGGCCTTGTTCTCGTTCTGGCACTTGCAGCCACTCCCGCATTCGCACAGGCCGAGCGCGTTACGTTGCGTAGCCTTCACGTCCTTTGCTCGACAGCGGACACGGCAAACCGCCTGAACGAGCTGCGCGGCAACAACGGCGCTTGGATCGCACAGGTCAAATCGGAAACCGCCCAGAAACGCTGCATCATCCTGCCATCAGCCACGAACGTATGGGTCGAGAGCCGCTCCGGGGCGCTGGCATGTGCCAAAGGCGATGACATGCCTAACTGCGGATGGACCGTGCTTAATGCGACCTGACAGCTCGGCAAATGGAGAAGGCGTCTCCATCAGACGCCCCTCTGTCCAGGAGGGCGGTGCGGCCTGCCGTTGTGATGCAGTCATCATCCGGTCCGTGCAGTCGGCGTGACGCTTCCTACTGCGCCAGCTCCTCCGGCCGCTGAGCCAGGCAAGGATCGAGGACGATGAAATCCGGGTTCGGGCGGCTGTAGCCGCCGGCCACCGTCACCAGATCGCCGACCTTCATGTCGTTGGTCTGGTAGGTGACGCAGAGCACCTTCGGGTCGGGCTCCGTGCCGCACAGGCCGAGATAGGCCAGCGTGCCGTCGAAATGCACGAGGGCGAGGGGACCCGTGACGCTGAAATCCACACGAGTCGCGCCTGTCTCCCGGTCCTTGGTCAGCGCCCGCACCTCGTGGCAGCGCGCCTGATAGGAGGGCTGCATGTCCGGATCGGCGAAGGGGTTTTTCTCATCGCCGTCCTGGCCTGAGGCCGTCGCCGAACCGAGCATCAGCAGCGCGGTCAGGGCGCTTCGCGTTCGGTGCCGGGACAGCCGCAGGGGCATGGATCACCTCTAGAGCATCGTGCGGAAAAGTGTATCCGGTTTTCCGCCCGAACGATGCTCTCTTCTAAGGAGAAAGCATCGGATTGATCCCAAAAGTGCAAGTCCACTTTTGGGTCCGATGCTTCAGACGTGCTGGCCGCCGTTGATGTGGAGCTCCGCGCCGTTCACGTAGGAGCTCGCGTCCGTGCAGAGGAAGTAGATGGCTTTCGCCACCTCGTCCGGCGTGCCGAGCCGCCGCATGGGGATCTGCTCGACGATCTTCTCCGTGCCGGGGGAGAGGATCGAGGTATCGATCTCGCCCGGCGAGATGGCGTTCACGCGCACGCCCAGCGGGCCGAAATCGCCCGCCATCTCGCGGGTCAGCGACGCGAGCGCTGCCTTGGAGGTGGCATAGGCCGCGCCCGCGAAGGGATGGACGCGCGAGCCCGCGATCGAGGTCACGTTCACCACCGAGCCCTTGGCCTTGGTGAGCTCGTCCTGCAGGCCGCGGGCCAGCATGATCGAGGCGAAGAAGTTGACCTGGAACACCCGCAGCCAATCCTCGTAGCGGGTGTCGAGGGTGCCGAGCCGCGAGCCGCCTTCCCCTTTCGGCGAGATGCCCGCATTGTTGACGAGCGCGTGCAGGCAGCCGCCCTCGGCGGCGAGACGCTCCTTCACCTCGGCGATGGCGCGGCGGGTATCTTCAGCATCGGCGAGGTCGACCTGCAGGTGATCCTCCGGCCCCATCTCCCACGGGCAGTTCTCAGGGAAGCCGTGCCGCGAGCAGGTGATCACCCGCCAGCCGGCCGCGGAGAAGCGCTTCACCGTGGCATGCCCGATGCCGCGGCTGGCGCCGGTGAGCAGCATGATGCGGCGGGAATTGCTGGGCGAAGAGGACATCGGGCGATCTCTCGTAAGCGGAGCAGACCTCTATCTCAGTTCAGGATCGCGGTCCATGGGATCAGGGATAAAGGGGATCAGGGATAAAGCCGCACCTTCCGCCAGCCGTCGCCCTCGCGGCTGAACACCACCCGGTCGTGCAGGCGGAACGGCTTGTCCTGCCAGAACTCGATGGAAACCGGCGCGATGCGAAAGCCCGTCCAGTGCGGCGGGCGCGGAATTTCGCCCACGGCGTATCTGGCGGTGTTGAGGGCCACGGCCTTTTCCAGGGCGAAGCGGCTCTCGAGCGGGCGCGATTGCTGGCTCGCCCAGGCACCGATGCGGCTGTCGCGGGGGCGGCTCTGGAAATAGGCGTCGGCCTCGGCATCGCTCACCAGCGTCACGGGGCCGCGGGCGCGCACCTGCCGGCGCAGGCTCTTCCAGTGCAGTACGAGGGCGGCCTTCTGCTGGCCGAGCAGTTCGCGCCCCTTGTTGGATTCCGTGTTGGTGTAGAACACGAAGCCGTTCTCATCGAAGCCCTTGAGCAGCACCATGCGCACGTTCGGCAGCCCGGTCTCGTCCACGGTGGCGAGCGCCATCGCGTTGGGATCGTTCGGCTCGGAGGCTTCCGCCTCCTTCATCCAGGCCTGGAAGAGGGCGAAGGGCTCTTCGGACTCCGTGAAGTCACCAGTTGTTAACGCGTTCACTGTCTTATCTCGTTCTGTGACTTTTGGTTCTGGGGGACCCAACGCGTGACGTGGATCAATCCGCGCCGTTATAGATCAGATGCTGGGATCAGCGAAGTGCTGAAAGTGCTCGCGGCTGGGCTGCTCGCCCTGTCGACGAGCGCCTGCGGCATGTCCCTTGGATTGTCGGCCCTGGACGAGGACGGGCCGAAGGCGACAGGCTCCATCGCTCCTAAGAGCGACATTACCCTCTCGGCCGATCTGGACGAGGAGGATTGGCGCCGGGCCAAGGCGGCGCTCGCCGTCGCCCTCGATCCGCAGGGCCCCGGCACCCAGGTGTCCTGGGATAACCCGGCGACGAGCCGCAAGGGCACCTTCACCCCGGTGGGTGCGCCGTTCGTGAAGAACGACGAGATCTGCCGCACCTTCTCGGCCCACCTGAGCGGCCCATCCACGAGCGCCCTGCAGGGCACGGCCTGCCGGCCTTCCGGCGGCGAATGGACCCTCAAGGAGGTCAAGCCGCTGAAGGCCACGGCCAAAGTCTAGCCCCTGTCGGCTCGGGCGTTGCAAACGGGCAACACTTCGCCCATATGACCGTCAAACCCGTTGAGCCTCCAAGCTCTCATTCAGACGGTTCAGGATTCCACCATGCGCAACCCCTACGACGTTCTCGGCGTGTCCCGCTCTGCGAGCGAAGCGGACATCAAGAAGGCGTTCCGCAAGCTCGCCAAGACTTACCATCCGGACAGCAACAAGGACGACCCCAAGGCGAAGGACAAGTTCGCGGAGGCGAATTCGGCCTACGAAATCCTCGGCGATGCGACCAAACGCGCCCAGTTCGACCGGGGAGAGATCGACGCCGAGGGCAAGCCGCGCTTCCAGGGCTTCGAGGGTTTCGGCGGCGGCGGCCGGGGCGGGGCCGGAGCCGAGGGTTTCTCCGGGTTCGGCGGCGGCAATCCCTTCGGCGGACGGCGCAGCCGGAGCGGCTTCGGGGCCGATCCGGGCGAGGACTTCTTTTCCCAGATCTTCGAGAACGCCTTCCGGCAGGGCGGCGAGGCCCCCCGCCAGGCCCGCGGCCGTCCCCGGCAGCAGAAGGGCGAGGATGTCGAGGCCACGCTCACGGTCACCCTGGAGGAGATCGCCGCCGAGGCGAAGAAGCGGGTCAGGCTCCCCACGGGCCGGGACGTGGATGTGGTCATTCCCAAGGGGGTTGCCGACGGCCAGGTGATCCGCCTGCGCGGCTTAGGGCAGGGTGCTCCCGGGATCGATCCGGGCGATGCGTTGCTCACCATCGCGTTTGCGCCCCATGAGCGCTTCACGGTCGAGGGTTCCGATCTGCGTCTGCGGCTGCCGGTCGAGATCGAGGAGGCCATCCTCGGCGGTGCGGTGCGGGTGCCCACTCTGACTGGCTCGGTGGAGATGAAGATCCCGCCCCTGACCAATTCCGGCCGCACCTTCCGCCTGCGCGGCAAGGGCCTGCCCACCAAGACGGGCCACGGCGACCTCTTCGTCACCACTGAGATCAGGCTGCCCGAGGTCGTGGACGAGGACCTGATGGACTATGCCCGCAGGCGCCTTTCGGCCAAGGCGAAGTAGCGGCAGAATCCGCGCTGGTTCTGCGTGGCGTGTGTTCACCTCTCCCCGCCGGGGAGAGGTGTTGGTTGCGGCAGCGTCGCTGTATTCCTTTCAAGTCGTACCAAGAGGGCTTCCCCGTGGTCGCCGGGTCGGTTAAAGAGGCCGTTCGTATTTGAACTATCCAGCGACGATCTAGGTGAAACATGGCGGAGACAAAGGCCACCGGCATTCTGGCCGGCAAGCGTGGCTTGGTGATGGGCGTGGCGAACAATCGTTCCATCGCCTGGGGCATTGCCCAGGCCGCCCGCCAGCACGGCGCTGAACTCGCCTTCACCTATCAGGGCGACGCCCTGAAGAAGCGTGTCGAGCCTCTGGCGAAGGAACTCGACGCCCATGTGGTCGGCCATTGCGACGTGACGGACGGCGCCACCATCGACGCGGTGTTCGACGAGGTGAAGCGTCTCTGGGGCTCCATCGACTTCGTCATCCACTGCATCGCCTTCTCGGACAAGGACGAGCTGACGGGCCGCTATGTGGAAACCTCCGAGGGCAACTTCACCAAGTCGCTGCTGATCTCCTGCTATTCCTTCACGGCTATCGCCCAGCGGGCCGAGAAGCTGATGAACGAGGGCGGCTCGCTGCTCACGCTCACCTATTACGGCGCCGAGAAGTGGATGCCGCACTACAACGTCATGGGCGTGGCGAAAGCCGCCCTCGAGGCGTCGGTGCGCTATCTCGCGGCCGATCTCGGCCCCAAGAACATCCGCGTCAACGCCATCTCGGCCGGCCCGATCAAGACGCTCGCCGCCTCGGGCATCGGCGACTTCCGCTATATTCTCAAGTGGAACGAGTACAACTCGCCTCTGCGGCGCACGGTCACCATCGAGGAGGTCGGCGAGACGGCCGCCTATCTCGTGTCCGACATGTCCCGCGGCATGACCGGCGAGATCCTGCATGTGGATGCGGGCTACCACGTGGTCGGCATGAAGAACCCGGAAGCGCCGGATCTCTCTCTCGACAAAGACTAAGCCTCGTAACGCGTAACCGGACCTGCCGTGACCCCGCCTCGACCGACGATCTACTTCATTCGCCATGGCGAGACGGACTGGAACCTGGAGGGTCGTCTCCAGGGGCAGAAGGACATTCCGCTCAACGATGTCGGACGCGTCCAGGCCGAGGAGGCGGGCCGCAAGCTCCGTGACCTCGCGCCTCACGTGGAGGACCTCGCCTATATCGCGAGCCCCATGACCCGCACCCGCGAGACCATGGAAATCCTGCGCCGGACCCTGGGGCTGCATCCTGAGTCCTACAAGCTCGACGAGCGCCTCGTGGAGCTGACCTTCGGCTCCTGGGAGGGCATGACCTGGAAGGAAGTGCGCAAGGCCGAGCCGTCCCTGGCGGCCCTGCGCGAGCAGGACAAGTGGCACTACGCCCCGCCCGGCGGTGGCGAGAGTTATGCCATGCTGGTCAACCGCATCCGCCCCTTCCTCGACGGCCTCACCCGCGACACGGTGGTGGTTGCCCACGGCGGCGTCGCCCGCGCGTTCCTCGCCATAGCCTGCGGGGTCAATCACCGGCAGGCCGCAAGCCTGGACATCTGGCAAGGCCGGGTGCTGATGATCGAGGGGCGCAGCTACCGCTGGGTGTGACCGACAACCATCCACGCGTTCCCGCGTTGATGGATATGCAATACATCTGCGACGCTCCGGGATCGATGACTTGGTTTCGTATCGAAACCGAGGGGGAGGCCGCGCTTGAATCCGATGCCATGCAGCATGCCGTTGAAAAGCACTTCAGGCATGCCTGGGAAGCCGCCGCACGGAGCCACCGGTCGATGTCGAGTTCCTATGTCGAGCAGGATATCGGTCTGAAGGACCACATCCGGCGCGTCATGCCGCTGTTCCTGACCCTGCGCGATGCCGAGGGGCAGGCGCTCGTCACGGCCATGCTGCCGCCGGGCGGGCGCCCTGAGCCGGCGTTCAGGATCATCATCGTCGGTCCGGAGAACCGCGATCCCTATCCCGACCATGAAGAGGCCATCGAGGCCCTGGGCGACTATTTCGGCCTCACCCTCGATCGCACCCATTGCTATCCCTACCGGTGAGCCCCCGGCCGTCATCACCTCCCTTGCGCCAGTCATGACGGATGGTGTCATCCCCGGCGGCCGTTAGGCCGGGAAGGGGATCCATGGTCGGGAGCGTGCGAGTGGCTTCCCGCCCCCTCCGCTGACGCTCCGGCCGGGAATGACACTCTCCCACGTCGTTACTTGCCCCGTGCCGATGATCCCGACGCCGAGAAGCACGGTGCTTCTTGATCGGAATGACCGGTAGGAGCCCGAGTGTGACATGGCGCACATGCCGTCGCTCCCTGTGATTGAGCCTCTCTCAAGAATATGATCTTATATGTTACTTAATTTCGATACAGAGGGTCGTCATGTCTCGCCTCATCGTCTTCGCGGCAGGCCTTGCCTTGCTCGCGGGTTCCGCATCCGCCGAAACCGTCGAGCGCACCGTCAAGGCCAACACGGTTTCGGCCATTGGCGGGTTTCTCGGCTACGAGGTGGATACCTGCTATCCGTCGAACATTCCCGACGTGAAGGTGCGTCAGCAGCCGGCCAACGGCACCATCCAGATCCGACCCTACGAGCAGGCGCTCGGCAAGGACTCGCGCTGCCCAGGCACGAAGGTTCGCGGCCTCGCCTATGTCTACACGCCCAAAAAGGGCTTCAAAGGGACCGACGAGGTCGTTCTCGATGTTCCCTGGAGCTGGAATGAGTCCGCTCCCCTGACGCTCATGACCTATACGTATCGGATCCGGGTGGAGTAAGTCGGGTCGTCAGCGCCAGGAGAACAGCCTCCTCCAACCGCGCAGGAGGTTGCCGTGAACCAAGTGATTGCGCATATCGCCCTTGTGGTCCGGGACTACGATGAAGCGATCGACTTCTATGTGAACAAGCTCGGATTCGAATTGGTCGAGGACAGCTACCAACCCGAGCAGGACAAGCGCTGGGTCATCGTCAGGCCGCGAGGCAGCCGCGGCACATCGCTGCTGCTGGCCCGCGCGTCCAATGCTCATCAGGAAGCCTTCATCGGCGACCAAGCCGGCGGCCGCGTCTTCCTGTTCCTGCGGACCGACGATTTCTGGCGCGACCATGCCGCGATGGTCGACGCCGGCATCGCATTCGTCCGAGAACCCAAGCAGACGGATTACGGCATCGTTGCCGTGTTCAAGGATCTCTACGGCAATCTATGGGACCTCGTTCAGTTCACGGACGGACGTCCTTAATTGCTCTCCAGATCGTCCTCAGGCCTGGTCGGGATCCGCGTCCCTGCTGTCCACCGCTCCAGCCTCATCCTGAGGAGCAGCGAAGCTGCGTCTCGAAGGATCGTCCACCGCCCTCTGGAGCCTCCTTCGAGACGGTCGCCCAGGCGACCTCCTGAGGATGAGGGCTGCGGGTGTGAGGCTACGTCTTGTTCTCACTTTGTTCTTGACGATCCTCCTAACCTCGGCTATAAGGTTGCTTAGATCTGCTCCTATCGAGGGGCGCGCTCGCGAGGCGTCGCAGTGTGGGAGCGGACACGGTCCTGTGGTGCGGCTTCGCAAGCTGCATCGACAGGAGGCCCAGGCTGCGTGCCGGTGGTCGGAATCGGTTCAAGGCCCCCGTTGAGCAGACGGGTAACGCCTTGAGCGGTCACCGGGCTGGCACCGCCTGAACGCCTAAAAAAGCCGTGCGCGACGAGGCATTCCGGCTCTTCACTTCTCACCACACAATCGAGCCGGGCTGCCCTACGCGCCACCCTCGATCACCGCACAGGCTCGCAGCACAACGCTGCGGGCCCGAAGGCGCTGGTTCTTTGATATCGATCCATCTCATGGCCAGCGTGACACCGCGGCGCTTTGGTTTTAAGACGCGGTGAACCCTGAAGAAGCGCCATGTCCCACAACACCTTCGGTCACCTGTTCCGCGTCACCACCTTCGGCGAAAGCCACGGGCCGGCCCTTGGCTGCGTGGTCGATGGCTGCCCGCCCATGATCCCGCTCGAGGCCGCCGAGATCCAGGCGGAACTCGACCGGCGCCGGCCGGGGCAATCGCGTTTCACCACGCAGCGCCAGGAGCCGGATCAGGTCAAGATCCTCTCAGGCGTCTTCACGGACGAGCGCACGGGGCGGCAGGTGACCACCGGCACGCCCATCGCGCTGCTGATCGAGAACGTGGACCAGCGCTCCAAGGATTATTCGGAGATCAAGAACTCCTACCGTCCGGGTCACGCCGATTTCACCTATGACGTGAAGTACGGCATCCGCGACTATCGCGGCGGCGGCCGCTCCTCTGCCCGCGAGACGGCGGCCCGCGTGGCCGCAGGTGCCGTGGCCCGCAAGGTGCTCGGCGGAATCACCATCCGCGGTGCCCTCGTGCAGATGGGACCGCATGCCATCGACCGCGGCAACTGGGACTGGGACGAGGTGTCCCGCAACCCGTTCTTCTGCCCCGACGCGAAGGCCGCTTCTTTCTACGAGGAGTATCTCGACGGCTTGCGTAAGGCCGGCTCCTCCATCGGGGCCGTCCTCGAGATCGTGGCCGAGGGCGTGCCGCCGGGCCTCGGCGCTCCCATCTACGGCAAGCTCGATTCCGACCTCGCCTCCGCGCTCATGTCGATCAATGCAGTCAAGGGCGTGGAGATCGGCGACGGCTTTGCCGCAGCAAGCCTGCGCGGCGAGGAGAATGCCGACGAGATGCGTCCCGGCAATAGCGGCGTGCCAACCTTCCTGTCGAACCATGCCGGCGGCGTGCTGGGCGGCATCTCGACCGGCCAGCCGGTTGTCTGCCGCTTCGCCGTAAAGCCGACCTCCTCAATTCTCACGCCCCGCGCCAGCGTCACCCGCTCCGGCGCGGAGGCCGAGGTGATGACCAAGGGCCGCCACGACCCCTGCGTGGGCATCCGGGCCGTGCCCGTGGGCGAGGCCATGGTCGCCTGCGTGCTCGCCGATCACGTCCTCCGGCACCGGGGGCAGGTGGGGCAGAGCGCGGCTTGGCCATTCCAGGGCTGAGCGCTTTTTCCAAGGTCGTTCAGCCTGCAGTTTTGCATGGGCAGGTATGCGGATTTTAGTTTTACTAAAATCTCGCCTTCAGCTAAGCCTCCGGCATGAAACTGGCTGAATGGCTGTCCCGCAATGGCGTCTCGCGTGTGGAATTCGCGCGCCGGATCGGCGTGACTCCCGGCGCCATCACCCAGATGTGCAACTCCGAACAGGCCTGGCTGTCCCGGGACACGGCGGAACTGATCGCCCGTGAGACCCGTGGCGCCGTCACGCCCAACGACTTCCTGCCCCCATCTGCCAAGGAGGCCCTGATGCCCCATTCCGTCACCGACGCCATCGAGGCGTTCGCCCGCGGCGAGATCGTCATCGTGACCGACGATGACGACCGCGAGAACGAGGGCGACCTCATCGTCGCCGCCTCCCTCTGTACCCCGGAGAAGATGGCCTTCATCATCCGCAACACCTGCGGGATCGTCTGCGCGCCGCTCACCGCCGCGGAAGCGCGCCGCCTGCGCCTCGACCCGATGGTGGCCTCGAACGACGCGCCGCTCGGCACGGCGTTCACGGTCACGGTCGACGTGAAGCATGGGCTCACCACCGGCATCTCGGCCGAGCAGCGCTCGAACACGGTGCGGGCGCTCGCCAACAACAACATGGGAGCGGCCGA
Source organism: Microvirga lupini (assembly GCF_014191055.1). Classification (GTDB taxonomy): domain Bacteria; phylum Pseudomonadota; class Alphaproteobacteria; order Rhizobiales; family Beijerinckiaceae; genus Microvirga; species Microvirga lupini_A. The sequence goes on along the minus strand of NZ_JACHWB010000002.1, from coordinate 451,064 downwards.
TTTCGTGCGCCCTGGCCACGTCTTCCCGCTCATTGCCAAAGATGGCGGCGTGCTCATGCGCTCAGGCCATACCGAAGCCGCCGTCGATCTGTGCAAGCTCGCCAATCTGCCGCCGGTGGGCGTGATCTGCGAGCTCGCCAACGATGACGGCACGGTGATGAAGGGCCGGCAGATCGATGCCTTCGCCGAGACCCACAACCTCAAGCGCATCTCGGTCGCGGATCTGATCGCCTATCGTCAGGCGCGGGAGAAGCTCGTCGAGCGCATCGCCACCTTCCCGGTGGAGACGCAATGGGGCTCGTTCACGGGCTATGCCTATTCGACACCCTTCGACACCGTGCAGCACATCGCCCTCGTGCATGGCCGCATCGGCGACGGCACCAACATCCCCGTGCGCCTGCACCGGGCCAATGCCCTCACTGACGTGTTCGAAGGCGGCAAGGCGGTGAATGCCTCCCTGCAGCGCTTCGTCAAGGAGGGCAGGGGCGTTCTCGTCTATCTGCGCGACGGCACGGCGGGCGTGCCGACCACGTCCTTCACGGAGATCGAAGAGACGGAATCGGAGGCCATGCGTTCAAGCCAGTGGCGCGAGATCGGCCTCGGCGCGCAGATCCTGAAGGACCTCGGCGTGGCCTCCATCCGCAATCTCGCCACCTCGAGCCGCTCCTATGTAGGCCTCTCCGGCTTCGGCATCGAGCTCCTGGGGCAGGAGCCGATCGAGGGGTGAACGGCCTTCAGCGTTTTCTAACAAACCCAACCTCATCCTGAGGAGTAGCCGTAGGCTGCGTCTCGAAGGAGCCTCCAGAGTGCACTGAAACCTCCTTCGAGAGGGATTGCTCACGCAATCCTCCTCAGGATGAGGGCAGTGATTGAGTATCTGTAGTGGTCAGGTCCCCGTCTCGCGTCCCATGAGCGCATCGAGGTGGAAGGCCGTCGACTTCGCCAAGCCTTCCAAGTCGTAGCCGCCTTCGAGCACCGACACGATGCGCTGGCCGCAATGGCGGTCGGCGAGATCCATGAGCTTCTGCGTCGCCCAGGCGAAATCGGACTCGGTGAGGTTCAGGCTGGCGAGCGGATCGCGCCAATGGGCGTCGAAGCCCGCCGAGATAATGATGAGGTCGGGCGCGAAGTCGTGGATGCGCGGCGCGATGACGGTGTCCACGGCCTCGCGGAAGGCCTCGCTTCCGTCGCCCGCGCTGAGAGGCGCATTGACGATGGTGCCATAATCGCCCGTCTCCGAGAGTGCTCCGGTGCCGGGATAGAGCGGCGCTTCATGGGTCGAGCAATAGAGCACGGTCTTATCCGACCAGAAGATGTCCTGCGTGCCGTTGCCGTGGTGCACGTCCCAGTCGAAGATCGCCACGCGCTCGGCGCCATGCTTCTTCTGCGCATGGCGGGCGGCGATCGCCGCGTTGTTGAAGAAGCAGAAACCCATGGCCCTGACGCGCTCGGCATGGTGGCCCGGCGGGCGCATGGCCACGAAGGCGTTCCTCACCTTGCCGGTCATCACCTCGTCGACGGCGAGCACGGCACCGCCGGCACCCCGCAAAGCCGCCTCGTAGGTGCCGGGCGACATCACGGTGTCCTCATCAATCCGGACTAGCCCTTCCCGAGGGCTGATGTCGCGAAGACGGAGGATGTAATCTTCCGGGTGGGCAAGGGCGAGACTCTCCATTTCGGCCATCGGCGCCTGTTCGCGGATGAGCGACGTGAACCGCTCCTTCTCAAGGGCGCGCTCGATGGCACGGATGCGGTCCGGGCGTTCGGGATGGCCGAAGGGCGTCTGATGGTCAAGGCAGGCCGCGTGGGTGATGTAGAGCGTGGACATGGATCTTCTGACGTAGGGATCACTGCCAATGTCGCAGCGTCACATGGGGCTGTCTATGTTGTTGCGATGCAACACCTTCCGGAGCGGAGCCGTGCCATGGTGTGTTTCGATTCGACTTGTCGACCTTCCGGTCTATAAGCCAGCCCGAAACCCCACTCATCTCAGTTCCGCTGAGTCTTCAGAGCTTCGCACGATGCGCCTTTTTAGTCTGCCCCTCCTTTTGGCAATGATGACGGCTCTGGCCGGCTGCAACTTCAAGGGCGTTCCCGATCCGCAGGTTTCGTCCCGGGATGCCGAATGGATGGCGCAGATCCCGAAGGCGGAAGAGGATCCGCGCTTCGGCCGCTACCTCATCGACGATCCGACGGGCGAGGCGCCCGGGACCATCGTGGTCGATACGAAGGAGCGCCAGCTCTATCTCGTTCAGCCCAACAGGAAGGCGATCCGCTACGGCGTCGCAGTGGGTGACGAAGCCTATGGCTGGACCGGCACCTCCACCATTGCCCGCAAGGCCGAGTGGCCGGACTGGAATCCGCCGGCCGAGATGAAGGCGCGCTGGCCGCATGTCCAATATACCAAGGGCGGACCGGGCAACCCGCTCGGCGCGCGGGCCCTCTACCTCTATGAGGGCAACAAGGACACCCTCTACCGCATCCACGGCACCAACGAGCCGGAAAAGATCGGCTTCGCCGTGTCGTCGGGCTGCATCCGGATGCGCAACATCGACGTGATCGACCTTTACAACCGTGTGCCGGTGAACACGAAGGTCATCGTGCGCTGAGACTTCACGGCAGCCAGCAATCAACATGAAAAGAGCGCCCCTGGGGCGCTCTTTGTGTTTCGGGCTACTGGCCCAGCATGGCTTCCTTGCGCAGGAAGACGGGAAGCTCGGAGACCTTCGGCCGGTTCTGCTGCAGCTTGGCGGCCTGAACGGCGGCCGCGAGAGCCGGCAGGGCGACGTCCTTGAAGGCCGGAATGGACTGGGCGGCATTCTGCTGGCCTGAACGGATGTCTCGGCTTGAAGCGTGCTGGGTCATGGATCCTCTCTGGTCATTTCTGGCTGTCTCGACAACCTGTCTTTATGATCTGCAGGGCTGTGACCGCTTTGGGGCAGACCCGTGATCATGTGCTGGCTTGGCTGCAGATGGACCATTCAAGGTGAATCAGGCCTTAACAGTGCAACATTCCTGCAGATGGGGCGGAAAGTCCCTGTCCCTCGGCCAAGCGAATGGAGCTTGGTCGCAGGGCCAGGATCGAGACCAGGATCAGGGCGCCGATCATTCCGACATGCTCGCCAGCCGTGTGGAAAGCCGTGATGGCACGCTCCCCTTCAAGCCGCCAGAAGGCATGGACGATCGGAATGGTCAGGGCGGTGAACACGCCGAGGGCTCCGGCACCGAGCCATGTCCAGCGCTTCGTGATGATAAGCGCGGATCCGGTCAGCTGAACGAAAACGGTGAGGGCGTTGAAGAACCAGGCAGGCTCGAGCCCGAACTGGCGCATCTCCGCCATGCCACCGGTAAAATCCAGCAATTTGGCAAGCCCGCTTCCCCAGAAGGGAAAGGTGAGCAGAACGCGGGCAGCGAACTCGGTGATGCTGCTCGATAGGATGGCGTTGATCCAGCGTGGTGTCATGAAAACTCCTTTGGGCTGACGTTTGGTCAGGTGAGGAGCTTCTAAGGTCAAGCTTGCCTACAGGCTGTGCGCAGCCACACCTTTGGCAAAGCTCTCGCCGTCCCTCAGACCCATCTCATAAGCTTTGCGGATCCCGGCCGGGTTGGTGATGTCGAACTGGCCGATGGGGACCGGTTGCGAGGGCTGGATGTAGGTGCGGCCCTTCACTGTGGGGTAGGCCCGATAGAGCCGGGAGAGAATCACGAGGGTCCTGCCGCCCTGCTCCTCGACGGGGAGCAGGGGCTCTGTCGGCACGTTGTCGACGAGACCGCCGTCGAGAGCTGCCATGCCGCCGATGCGGCCGACCGGCATGAAGGGCGGCACGCTGGCACTCGCCATCAGGGCAGCCGAAAGCTCCGCCGGGGACGCAAGGTCCTGCACCCGCACGAATTCCGGACGAAAGCCCAAGGCGCGGCCACCTTTCGGGTGGACCGGAGAGCGCCATTTCTTCTCGATCTGGTACGTGGCGATGCCGAGCGGGACGGCGATCGACAGAGGCAGGCGACGGGGCTTGCGGGCGAGGCCGATCAGGATGTTAGGGCCTTGCTTGAGGCGCCCCAGGGAGTTCTCATCGATGATTGCCTCGATCAGGCTGCGATACATGAGCGAGACCGGCCAGGGCGAGCCCTCGCTGCGCCAGGCGCGCCATTCGAAGTTGCGGCGTCCGAGGCTGCAGCCTTCGGCCACCATCTCATTGACCTTCCGGCCCAGGCCCAGGAGGCTGTAGCATGCCGACCAGGCGCCGGCGCTCACGCCCACAACCATCTCGGGCTTCAATCCAAGCAGCGGCGCTGCGGCCTCCCAGAAGCCCCCTTGCCAGTAGCAGCGGTTGCCGCCGCCCGCGAATGCCACGGCATCGAACATCGGTATCCTACCGCTGTTTGGCGGACGAAGCGTCCTCGTCTGCCCGCGCCCGGTCGCGCCAGGCCAGAACGATCCGCTCGAACTCCACGAGATCCTGGGCCGGAAGCGTTCCGAGGGTCCGCATCACATAGGCCCGCTGAGCCGCAATTCCCTGATCGGCAAGGTCGCGCCCCTTGGGAGTGAGGTAGAGGGCGTTGGAACGCCGGTCGCCCGGGATCGCGCGCCGCTCCACGAGGCCGGCCTCGACCATACGGTCGAGCAGGCCCGAGACATTGCCCTTGGTCACATAGAGGCGCTCCGCTAGCTCCTGCTGGCTCAAACCTTCGCGCTCGGTGAGGGTGGACAGCAGGTCGAACTGCGGAATCGATAGCCCAAGCGCCTTCAGTTCCGCCGCCACGGCATTCGTTGCCCTCCGGTTCAGGCGGATGATCCGGAACCAGATGCGCAGGGGATCGGCAGCGTCGAACTCGGCCGCGGCGGAGGAGGGAGACGTCAAGGGTTCGGACTCCAAGTACAGACGGGATAGTTTACAGTGAAACCATTGCGGCCGTCATCTCCTTTGGGAATGAGGAAGGCGGAATGCGCATCTTTTCAGACGATCTTTGGAACCCAAGGCCAAGCTTCGCTTTTCTCTCTACCTACCTGGTCACCGGTCAACGGCTGAAAGCTTTGGAAAAACAGGTGCCGTCCCGTCCCGGCGAGCCGCTTCTCGAACAAGAGCAGTGGCGCGCGCTCAAAGAGATTTGTAAGACCACCTGATGCGCCGCCTCATCATCGAAGAACCTTACTCGCGGCCGGCGAAGTGGTCGCCCACGCTGGCCTGGTTCGCGCTCGCCGTAACCATCCTGGCAGTGCTGCTGATCCGCTTCGGCCGGATCGATTATCAATCCGGTTTCGTCGTCCTCGGCGCAGGCATCGCGATAGCTCTCGTGGCCGTCCTCTTCGCGCTCGCGGGGTTTGTCCGCATCTGGCAGGAGGGGCGACGGGGACTGGGAAGCGCGATCAAGGGTTTGGTCGTGGCACTGCTCGTTCTCGCCTATCCCGGCTTCATGGCGCTCAAGGCCATCACCCTGCCGCCGATCACCGATGTGACCACCGATACGGACGACCCGCCGGGCTTCTCCCGCTCCCGGGCTGCGCTCGAAGCCCGCGATGGGCGCGTTCCTCCGGATGTGCCGCCGGAGACGCGGGAGATGCAGCGTGCTTCCTATGTTCAGATCGCGCCGCTCACCCTCGACATCGGCCCGGACGAGGCTTTCACCCTCATACGCAAGGCGGCGGAGAACCTGGGATGGCGCGTGATCGAGGCGGTGCCGCCGGGAGGGCGTGCAGGCCTCGGACGCCTGGAGGCGGTCGACCGATCGCTGATTCTGAAAGTTCCCTACGACATCACGGTTCGGGTGCGCCCCCGCGTCGACGGCACGCGCATCGACATCCGCTCGGCCTCGCGTATCGGCAATCACGATCTGGGGGCCAACGCGGATCACATTCGCGATTTTCTCGAAGAGGCCTCGAATCTCGCAATCGCTGTGCGCTGATCGCGCCGCTCACGCCGGGTGATACTCACTGTCGAGCGCAGGAAGGCCATCGACGGCGGCCTGCCCCTTCGCGACCAGATCCTCCAGGTGGGCGAAGACCGACAGGCCGGCTGCGCCGACCAGGACCGGGTTTAGGCCCTGATAGATGGCCGCGACGATCTCGGGGATCGTCCGGTCGCCGGCTCTCAGCCGGTTGAGGATCGAGGCCTCGCGCTGGCGACGGTGATGGATCAGGGCACGCACGAAGCGCTGCGGCTCCTGCACAGGCCCGCCATGGCCCGGCCAGTAGACAGTTTCCTCACGGCCCCTGAGCTTGTCGAGAGAGGCCATGAACGCGCTCATCGAACCATCGGGCGGAGCCACCACCGTGGTGGACCAGGCCATCACGTGATCGCCGGAGAACAAAGCCTTCTCCTCGGGCAATGCGAAGGCGAGGTGGTTGGCCATATGGCCCGGTGTGGCGAGAGCCTGAAGTGTCCAGCCGGGGCCCTCGACGGCGTCGCCTTCGTGCAGTTCCTGATCGGGCTCGTAATCCTTGTCGGAACTTGCTTCGAGCGTGTTGACCTCGCCGGAGAAGAGGGGGCGGGCGCTGCGATGGGGAGCGCAGCCGACAATGGTGGCCCCCGTGGCGGCCTTGATGGCCGCTGCTGCCGGCGAATGGTCCTTATGGGTATGGGTGACGAGGATGTGGGTGACCGTCTCGCCCCGCACGGCGTGGAGCAGCGCATCGACATGATCCGGCAGGTCGGGTCCTGGATCGATGATGGCAATATTGCCGGTGCCGACGATGTAGGTGCAGGTGCCCGTGAAGGTGATGGGTCCCGCATTGCCCGCGACGATTCGGCGGACGAGCGGGCTCACGCGCACGCATTCCTCCGCTTGCGCCGGAGGGCGGGTGTCGAAGGTGAGATCGTCTGCCATCAGAAAATCCTTGCCGCTACAGTTCTGGCGATCCGCCGCTTCCTAGCACATCGTCGCATCCGAAGGGCCGCGTCAGCGGGAAGCGGACCCCTCTTGAAGAGTTCCGCTTTGAACTAAAGGGTGTTCACAGCCCGGGCCAATGCGCAATTCGGCCGCTTGAGGCAGGGGCCGGACCCCCCTATAAGGCTTCGTGAGCCGCCGCGCGCATGGCGGAATGATCTGGAGATTGCCCGTATGACGACCAGCGCCCCTTCGCTGTCTTCTCCCTCGACCCTCGTCGGCCTCCTCTGGCCGTCCCGGGACGATGCCCGCTTCGCTGCGCTTCGCGCCATCGTGTTGATGGTCGTCGGCACGGCGCTTCTCACCGTCTCGGCCAAGGTCCAGGTGCCGCTGCCCTTCGTCCCGATGACCTTGCAGACCCTGGTCGTGCTGATGATCGGCGCGTCCTATGGCTGGCGCCTGGGCGGCGCGACCGTCGCTCTCTACCTCGCCGAAGGCGCCATGGGCATGCCCGTCTTCGCCGGTCCGACCGCCGGCATCGGCTACCTGATGGGCCCCACCGGCGGCTTCCTGTTCGGCTTCGTGGCCGCGGCTCTCGTGATGGGCTTCATGGCCGAGCGCGGCTGGGACCGTTCGCTCCTGCGCGTCATCGTGATGATGAGCATCGGCCATGCGGTGATCTTCGCCTTTGGCCTCGCTCAGCTGTCCCTGGTGATGCCGTTCGCGAAGGCCTGGACGGTCGGCGCCGCTCCGTTCGTTGCCGCCACCCTCGTCAAGACCGCCCTGGCCGTGGCGCTCATGCAGGCCGCCTGGTCCGTGACCCGTCGCGGCGGCAAGGCCTGATCCGGCCGCATCACAAGAATCTTCCGAAGCCGCCTCCGGGCGGCTTCTTCTTTTTCCGGAATGGAAGAGCGGGATTGCTCGCGACCGTCAGCCGACCGAGTGTACCAGCTTGAGCTTCGGCTTGGCCTTGACGGTGCCATGGAGGAAGGTGACGTCCACCCATTCCTCGTCGCCGTTGCCTTCCTCGATGCGATAGCCCATCTGTTTGGCAATCGCCTGAACCTGGCTGAGGTTGGAGCGGGCGATCCACCGTGAGAATTCAGGAAAACCCTGGTCCATCAGAACGGCAATCATGCCGATCTCGACGCCCTGGTCGAAATCCTCGCTCCGGCCGGGAAAGCGCAGCCGCAAGCCATCGTCGAGGTGGATATGTCTCATGACGGGAAGCCCCCAAATCACCCTTTTCGGGCACCTTTTGCTTGAACTTACCAGGGACTTCGGGCGACCGAAAGGTGGCATGGCCGCACAGGGAACCGCTTCTCAGACCGCTCATTAGCCTCCCACAGGCACAAGACTGGAGAGCTTCCATGGCCGAGCGCAGGATTTCCGCCTTCTTCGACACCTATGAGGAGGCCGCACGGGCGGTGCAGCGGCTCGAGGCAGCCCATATGCCGGATTTCGAGATCAGCCTCGTGTCCAACAACTTCAACGATGCATATACACATCACGCATCTCAGTCATTCGAGCCTGATGGATCCTCGCATCTCTTCGCCGGCGCCACGGCGGCGGCTGGAACGGTTGCGGGAGTCGGGGCGGGCCTTCTGGCCGGGCTTGGCACGGTTGCCATTCCGGGTTTCGGGCCGGTTGTTGCTGCCGGGTGGATTGTTTCGACCCTGGTCGGCGCTGGCACCGGCGCTGCAGTGGGCGGTCTTGCAGGAGCGCTGGCCGATGCCGGCCTCTCCAATGAGGAGGCGCAAGCCTATGCGGATGGCGTGCGCCGTGGCGGGGCGCTCGTGACGGTGAAGGTCGATGAGACTCGGATGGACAAGGTCGTAAGGATTCTCGACGACGAGGGCGAGGTTGAGGCGGGTGAGGACATGAAGCCCCGGGACGAGGCGCCGGCGCCGCCGATCGGTGCCGCAGCTTCGACGACGACCGGCCTCATGACGGATCTTATGCCGATCCCACTCGACGACAGCAGTGACGACGAGAGCGATCACACGCTCCATGTCGAGCTCGAGGACGAGCGCCTGCGTCGCCCCACTGGTACGAAGACCGAGTAGGTGAGAGGCCGCAGCCTCTCACCGCATGGCGGTATCAAGCCTTGCGCACAGCGCGATCGAGGCTCCATGCACCGCCGCCGGCGGCAGCGAGGAACAGGAACACGAAGCAGTAGAGAATCGCAGCATCGCCGCCGTTCAGGACAGGGTAGGGGCTGCGCGGCGCATGGGCGATCCAGTAGGCGAAGGCCATCAATCCGGAAAGGACGAAAGCCACCGGCCGCACGAAGAGGCCAGGGATCAGAAGAGCTCCACCGACCAGCTCAAGCACGCCAGCGATCCAGGGCAGGCTGAAGGCCGCCGGGGCAGGACCAGGAGAAACAGGAAAGCCAAGAAGCTTCTGCGTGCCATGCGCCATGAAGATGAGCGCCGCGACGATGCGCAGTATGCTGAGAAGGCGCGGTGCCCATACGGTTTCGAGATGAGCTGTGTTCATCGGTCAGTCTCCGGATTGTAAGGGAAGGCGATCGGAGCAGCCGATCAGCCGAGGAGGGAGCTCCCCGATACAAGCTGAGGCGATATGTTCCCAGCCTCTAAAGCGCAGTGTGCAGTAACGAATTGCTTACCACATTCCGAAGACGGTTTGATCCGGCCGGGTTTTGCGGCGTTTCTCCTACGCCAACAGAACAGGAGGCCTTCATGACCATCCTCGATCCCAAGACCGGGCAGCTCGTCACAATCGATCTTACGTCCAAACCGCGCCGGGGCTGAGATCCATCGGAAAGCATTCCGATTGCGCGGGATCTTTTCCAATCAACAATTGCTGCTCCTCTCCCAAATTTTTGATCTTTCCATCTCCTGAATTCTTGCGCGGCTCGCCTAATTACTTTCTGAAGGAGCCGTTCGTGCCCTGACGCACATCGTGGATGCGACATTGATGGCTGATAGGTAGCAGGGTCGGAACCCTTGGTTCACAAAGGCATTGGCTAAAGGAATGGATTCAACCGAGCGCCGGAGCCGCGGATTGTCGGGCTTGTAAGCTTAAGCCGCCGCAGCTTTGGCGTTCAGATTTTTGAAGTGATCGAAAGAGTTGAGGAGCGGGACATGGCTCTGACAGGACGTTTTAACATGCGCAAGACTTGGACTGGGCGCATTGTATTGCAGGTCGAGGAGGAGGCCCCAGGGTTCTGGAGCCGGATGACGGGCAAGGCGAAGCTGCACCGTCGCTGGCGGGATGCCAATGTGCTAGACCTCGCGGCGCCCGAATTGCGAAGCCTCGTCGATCTTCGCTTCCGTCCGCGCTACATGCCCCAGACCAACGAAGTTCCGCAGGATTGGCCGAGGGCGCCGCGTCAACTCGAGGCCATTCCGGCCCAGACCCTGCACTACGAGACCTATCAGGAAGACGGGCGCTTCTCGACGCACTGAAGAAGCATGGAAGGCACGCCATGAGCCCGAAGGCTCCGCTCGACCCTCGGGCTCATGGCGTGCCTGATCAATCAGGCGCGAGTGAAGTGTCGATCGATTGAGAAGAATCGTCGGAGTGGCAGGATTTGAACCTGCGCCCGCCCACGTTCCGAACGTAGTGCGCTACCAAACCCTCTTCCCCTTCGGATCGCCGGAACCTTTTGCACCGCATGGGTTTCCGGTGATGCTCGTCATGGCTCGTGACTCCTGATCAGCGTTCGTTCGCAGCCAATGTTTGGTCAGTGCCCCTAAAAAAGCGAGGGGCCGGAATCGCTCCGAGTCCCTCGACCAGTCGCCATGGGCGCTCGTCTGCAGCTTACAGCTCGTTTCTGATTGGGTCGCTGATCCACCCCAGGCTGACCCTTGAGACGACCATTCCGGTTTTGCGCAGCTGATAGCTACCAACCGCCTGGTGGGTCTCTTGGTCGTATCATCTAACGACTCCGCCAAGCAGTGCAGAGGTCTGTTCTAAAGCCAAATGGTGGCTGGCCTCCAATTCCGCGTTTGCGAACTGACAGCGAAGATTGCGTGGTCGCGGTCCCAAACTGGCAAGTCCCTGTCCCAAGCCATCAAGCGCACTGCCGGTGCGAGCCGTAGGATGGTGGTTACCAAGCAGACGGGAGTCTGAAATGCCTAGTACGATTCACCCTCATGATTTGTGTCGAGGACACGTTCAGCTTGACCGGAATATCGTCGAGACCGATCTGCTCATATCGAGGCAGATCGCCCACATCGAACGGATGGCCGAGCTGGGCGACGATACGACAAGGGCCAAGGCCGTGCTCTTGGGACTGGGGATGGTCCTCGAATACTGGTACGCTCACCGAGAGTTTCTCGTCGATATCTACGAGCAGGAGTGATGGCGCTTTGGGTTTGCCTGGGACTCTGAAGCGCGAAAGAACCTGCTTGATCGCCCGAGACAAGCCTTGGGCGTTTCGGGACAATCTACAGCTTTCCTGGTTTTCACCTGTGCCCGTCAGAAGAGGGAGAGTTCCATGCTCACGTTTCGACGTGCTTTTCATTGTGGAGTGACTGCACTTGCCGTGACGTTTGCGCCTATGCTGGCGGCGCCGGGCTGGGCCGCGACTGGCACAGTTCACGTCGAGATCGTCAAAGCCGGATTCATCGTCGGCGTCGGTGGCGGTAGTGGCACGCTGGTCTTTCAGGGGCGCCGCTACCCACTCAGTGTTGGCGGCTTGAGCGTCGGCGCGACGATTGGCGCGTCGAAGGCCGACCTGGTCGGACGTGCCTACAACCTGCGACGGCCCTCCGACATCGCCGGCACGTATACGGCCGTTGGCGGGGGCGTTGCCGTAGGCGGCGGCGCTTCGGGCATTCGCCTGCAGAACGCGAGGGGCGTTGTTCTGGAATTGCGCGGGCGCAACGTCGGGTTGGAGTTGAACGCGAACGTAAGCGGAGTGGAGATCGGCCTGCGCTGAGGCCGAGCGACACTTCGGATATTTCCGTCCCGAGCGTCGGGAGGCCGGCAAGGAGCCCTGCTGCGAAGTGGATGATTGGCAGGGGCGTTGCTTGTGTCAGCGACCCGCCGTGGCGACGGGGGCTGCGAAGGCTTCGCCAAGCGAGACCCAGGTCGATCCAGTGTCGCCTTCACGCTGCAAGTAGATATAGCCGGTCTTGCGCCACGGCAGGATGGCATTGCGCTTGTTGTCGAGAATGAAGTCACCACGGTCGGTTCGCACCATCATGACCGCATGGGGTGCGCCATCCTCATCAATCACCGCCGTCATGCGCAATGCACGCCGGGGAAAGCCGGCTGAGACGAGGCGCTGGCGCTTGACGAGCTGATAGTCCTCACAATCCCCGTAGCCGTCCTCGGCGAAGTCCCAGCGATCCGGTCCGCCCCAATGCTCCTCGTCGGTCATCGGCCTGATCATGGCATTCACCTGGTGATTGACGCGTGCCAGCGTTCGCCAAGCCTGCGGCGTGAGCGCAATCGTTGACGGTTCGGACGGATCGACCGCGCACTCCTCAGGCCGATGCCGGCAGAAATAGGTCCAGCCTGGAACCGGCGTCACCGCATCGCTTCTTGGCGTGACAGCACTGGACCGGGAGGGCATGACGGCGGCTGTTTGGGCTTCAGATCTGCCGCTGACCAATATCAGTGTCAGGGCAAGCGTGGTTAAACCCAGCCCGTTTTTGTAGACAGGCCGCGCGCTCAGACGCCTGAGGAAAGGCTGCTGCATGAATCCCCGCCGCTGTGCTGTTAAGGTTTATCCGCACACCTGACACAGAGAGTCGGGCGATCTCAAGGCAGGTATTCAGCTTTGGCCGAACACGAATGGCGAACTCCGTGGACGTATGTTCGTTCGTCGCGATCTACCGCAGGTCGATCCGGATTTTGGCACCTCTTGGATAGTTTCGAATGGATGTCCGAGCGGCGGTAGATGCGTAGCGCTTGTCTTCCAAGGTTCATCCGGCTGCTGTGGAGCGCGACGGAGATCTGCTCCAGGAAGTGCAACACGAAGTCTTGTGCCGCTTCCTGCAATGTCTTGGCTCCAAATGCCAAGCGCCTGTCCCAAACAATCAAGCAGGTTCTGCCAAAGAGAGCATTCTGTGCTCTGCTCGCAACGGCTGTCCGTGCTGTGCGCCGGACGGCGAAAGGGAGGATACCGATGAACAGGACTCTCTTGGCTCTGTGCGCTCTTGCAGTGAGCGCTCTTTTGATCCCGGATATAGCCGAGGCGCAGCGCCGCGGTGGTGGCGGCTTTGGCGGCGGCGCCCGCATGGGCGGCGGGTTCGGTGGCGGTGGAGGAGCCTTCCGTGGCGGCGGCAGTTTCCGTAGCGGCAGTTTTGGTGGTGGTCCCAGAATGTACATTCCTGGGGGCGGCGGTGGCTTCCGCGGCGGGGCGATAGCTGCCCGACCCGGCGCCCCCGGCCGAGTGGCCGGCATCGGTCCCGGCCCGGGAGGTTTGCGTCAGGCGGCGATCAACAACCCTGGCCGCTTCGACAACCGTTCCGGCAATCGTGGTGATTGGCGCGGTCGCTATCCGAATTATGGCGGACGCTATCCCTACTACGGCGGGCGGTATCCCTATTACGGGCGCTACCCGTACTACGGGAACTACTATGGCGGCTGGGGCTGGGGGCTGGCCACGGGAGCGGTCATCGGAGCGGCGGCCACCTACCCGTACTACAACTATCCCTACTACAATTATCCCTACTCCACGTACCAGACGCCTGTGGCATCGGCTGAGGGTGGATACTGCGCGACCCCGGCTCGAACCTGCGCCTTGACCAATTCGGCGCCGATAGGGACCGGTTGCTCCTGCCGCGTTCCCGGAGGCCGGGCTCGCGGCACCGTGCAGTGATCCCCCGGTGACGGACTGCGTCGGACCGGGGCCCGTCCGACGCGTCCAGTCCAGAAAGTTCGAACCGTAGAGACTTCCCGGTGCCGGGAATGTCCCAATGTTGAATGTTGCGGGAGTCATTTCTGATGCGCCAGGTCATCGCGTTCGCACTCGTTCCCATCATCGCCGCATGGCCGGCGCTCTCGGCTCCGGGCGTGACCACCTCCAGTGTCAACTTCAGATCCGGGCCAGGCACGAATTTCGCATCCATCCGGACGCTTCCGGAAGGCACCGCGGTCGACATGGGCGAGTGCGAGGCCTCCGGCAGCTGGTGCGCCGTCACGGTGAAGGGACAGCGCGGCTTTGTCAGCGGGCGTTATCTGCAGGAGACGAAGGATCCGGAGGGATGGCCACGGGCCTACGAGGTCGGCCAAGGCCGCATGGTGCTGTTCCAGCCGCAGTTTACCGAATGGACCGACTTCAAGACCATCGAGGCGCTGGTGGCGGCTCAATATCTGAGGACGCCTGACGGCAACCCGGTCTTCGGCATGATCGGGCTCAAAGGCAAGACCTCGTACGACGAGGATGCGGGCGAGGTCGTCATCACTGAAATCACTGTCACTGATCTGAACTTCTCCGGTCTCGGCCGCGACGACCTGAAGGCGCTTGCAGTGGAGACTGGCAAGCTCCTCCCGACCGGCCCGATCACCGTGGCCGAAGCGCGCGTGACGGCGAGCCTTGCCGAGCAGAAGCGCATGACCGATGTGAGCGGGCTCAAGGCGGATCCGCCGCGGATCCTCGTCTCGACCACACCGGCGATCCTGCTCCAGACCAATGGCGAGGCCGCGTTTGCGCCCGTCAAGGGCAAGACAGGTCTGTCCTTCGTGGTCAACACGAACTGGGATCTCTTTCGCATTGATGAGGGCGGCACCCTCTATCTGCGCGACGACACGCACTGGCTCACGGCACCCGCCATCAATGGATCGTGGAAGGCTGTCACCGAGGTGCCGGCGCTGCTGCGCGACCTGCCGGACGACAGCAACTGGGCCGATGCCCGCGGCGCCATTCCTGCGGAACCGTACCCAGACGGCAAGGCGCCCGCGGTGATCACCACCGATGTCCCCGCCGAGATGCTCCTGTTCACCGGGCAGCCCGCACTCCAGGACGTGCCGAAGACCTCGCTCCAATGGGCCTCCAACACCGAGTCGGACGTGTTCTTCGACAAGGCCGGCAGGCAATGGTACGTGCTCCTGTCGGGGCGGTGGTTCCGCGCAGCCTCACTGGAGGGGCCATGGACGTTCGCCACGCCTGATCTGCCCGCCGACTTCCAGAACCTTCCCGAGGACGCTCCGTATTACGCCGTGCGCGCGTCCGTGCCCGGCACGTCGGAGGCCGCCGAGGCGCGGCTCAAGGCCAGCATACCGACGACCGCACGGGTCGAGGCGGGTTCGATCAAGCCGTCGGTGGCTTATGCGGGCGATGCCCAGTTCGCTCCTATCGAGACGACCGATCTCTCCTACGCCACCAACACGACCGACACAGTGATCAAGGTCGGTGAGCAGTACTTCCTGCTCCAGGACGGCGTCTGGTTCGTGGCTGACAGCCCGAACGGCCCCTGGCAACTCGCCCGCGCTGTGCCGGACGCCATATACACGATCCCACCGTCCTCGCCGGTTTACAACGTCACCTATGTCCGCGTGTACGACACTGAGCCAAGTGCGGTCTGGTACGGCTACACCATGGGCTATCTTTCCGGCTACCTGGCCTGGGGCACCTACGTCTACGGCACCGGCTGGTATTACCCGCCGTACTGGTACAGCTGGCCGGGCTATGGCTATCCGATCTACTACCCGCGCCCGGTCACTTGGGGCCTCGCGGCCTACTACAATCCGATCCGGGGCATGTACGGCCGCTACGGCTATGGATACGGCCCCTACAGGGGCATTGCGGGAGTGCGGGCCTGGAGCCCGGTCACCGGCACGTATGGGCGTGCAGGGGCTGCCTGGGGGCCGCGGGGATCGGCCGGTTTCGTTGGTGCCTACAATCCACGAACGGACGCAGGCGGTTTCGTCGCCGGCGGCCGCAACGTCTACGGCGCGTGGAAGTCGGCCGGGGTCCGGCGTGGATCCGAGTGGGCTCGGGCGACGGCGCGGGATACTGCCATTGGAGGCTCGTCGCTGCGCTGGAACACGTCGAATGGACAGGGCTTCGTCCGCGAGGGCCGGCGCGGTGACATCTATGCGGGCCGGGACGGCAACGTCTACCGCAACTCTGGTGATGGATGGCAACGCTGGGATGGCGGCTGGCAGGATGTGCAGCGGCCGGAGCGCGGAGATCTGCTCCAGCGCGGCGAAGGACGGGAAGGCCTCTCGCCGGAGGGGCGGGAGCGGCTGCAGGAGCGGGGTGCAGGGGAGCGCCTGGGGCAGCTCGCGGGAGCAGGCGCGGCCGGTGCAGCGGGCGCGGCTCTTGGCCAGCGTCTGACTGCCGACGGCGAGCAGACACGCCGTGACCGCGTCGAAGGCGGTCCCAGCCGCGAGCGTGCGCAGGAGCGGGCGGCGCAACGCCCGGCCGGCGAGCGTCAGGCGCAGCAGCGCCCCCCAGCCCAGCAGCGACCATCAGCATCGTCCCGCTCGCCAGGGCAGGAGCGGACAGCAGCCCAAGAACGGCCAGCTGCGCAGCAACGCCCTGCTCAACAACGTTCAACGACAGGGGAGCGCCAGGCGGCGCAGCAGCGCCCTGCGGCAAAACCCCGTCCTGTCGCGCAGAAACCCGCGCAGCGTCCGGCGGTCAGCCAGCAGCTGCCCTCGAACCTGATGCGGGACGCCCAGGCGCGAAACCTTGGGAATCAGCGCCAGATCGCCAGCCGGCAGGCCTTCCAGTCACCGTCGGCGCAGTTCTCCCGGTCGCCAGCATCCTTTGCGCCCCAACGCAGCTTCGCGCCGCGAGGCGGATTCGGCGGCGGCGGCGGCGGTGGCTTCCGAGGCGGAGGCCGTGGCGGCGGTCGTCGCTGAGTGATCATGAGCAAGCAGGCGATCCGCGTAGTGCAGACGCTCTAATGCGCGTTGCCACCCCGGCATAGGGTCTCATAGATGAGTTCGCCGCTCGGGAGCAGGATAGTCTTGTGAAGAACCCAGAGCGTCAGTGAACACAGGGCAGAAGCCCAGGGCTCATACCCGCCGCTATTCCGCACCCGCCAGGGCGGAGGCTGGCTGCCGCTTGACCTTCCCACTCCTCGATTTCGACGCAGCCGCGTGCTCATGCCCGGCCTTCGCAGAAACCTTTTGAATACGCCTTTCCCCTTGGCCGGTCGAAAGGTGTTCCTGCTGGTCCGCGAGCCGGTGCAGCCGCGGCAACGCCTTTTCCAGTTCCTTCAGGAGAGGTTTGATGGAAGCATCGTTCGGATCGCTCTTGGCCACCAGCTTGCGCAACGTGTTCGCCAACTTATCGCCGCGGCGAAGGGCCTTGGCCGTCAGTTCCTGAAGCTTCATCTCGTTCTTTGAGTCTGTCTTCCGCTTCATGGGGTACTGTCCTCCTTTTGGGCGTCCTGCCACTGTCCCGGAGCAGGAGCTCCGCCCGCCTCATCCTGTTCGGTCGATCTCGTCATGGTCCGAGCAATATCCTCCGACGTCCGCATTGAAGCGGCGGCGCACCCGGCCTGCTCATTCCAGGCAGGACCTTGCTCCGGCGGCTGTCTGCTCAAGCGGCTCCCTTGCGGCGCATCGGCGAGGCGCGAGTTGCGGTAACGCTCATCCGACGTCACTTCCGCGCCGACCCACTCAGGTAGCATCACCGCTTCGTCAGGATGACGGAGCTCAACCTCGGCGAGGACGAGGCCCGCATTCTCGCCGGCGAACTCATCCACCTGCCAGACATTGCCGGCGTGCAAAACTTCGTGGCGCACCTTCTCGATCAGCGGGCGGCCGCAGAGCTTGAGCATTTCCTCCGCTTCGTCCAGGGGGATCTCGTAATTGAATTCGGGCCGGACTCCGCCGGTGCCACCTCCCTTGATGGTGAGGAAGCCACGAGCCGCGCCGCACCGAACCCGAACAGTGACCTCACCCTTGCAGAGGTATCCCTGGAGGTAGCGCTGGCCAGGTTCCGGCTTGCGCCATTCATCGCTCGTGACCAGGAATTTGCGCTCGATCTCGACAGGCATGGTCAAGCCTCTTCATGTCTTTTCCTGGTAGCGCGATACGGCCGTTTCGAGCGTGGGGAAGAACCGCGTCTCGCCAAACCGATCGAACAGCCCAAACCGCCGCAGCTTGTCCTTCACGGGGTCCTTCAGCTCGGCAAACCGGAGCTCAATGCCTTGCGCCAGCAAGGCCTCATCGAGCTCGGCCAAGGCATCGGCGGCTGTCACGTCGACGCTCGTGACGGGAGCCGCCGCGACCACCACGCACCGCACCGGGGTCGGCGATTCCGCTACGGCGGCGAGAACGCGCTCACGGAAAAGTTCCACGTTGGCGAAGAACAGGGGAGCATCCCAGCGAAAAAGGACAAGGCCGGGAAGGCGACGGGCCTCCGGATAGCGCGTGACGTCGTGATAGCCCTCGACGCCGGCCGGTCGTCCCAGGACGGCGGAATAGGGACGCCATCCGTCCCACAGAAACTCGATCACTGCGATGACGATTGCAATGCCGATTCCCGGGATTGCGCCGAATGTCGCCACGCCGGCGAAGCAGGCGACCGACAGCCAGAACTCCCAACGCTGGATGCGGTAAATCCGCCTGAGGTCGGCAATCTCGAACAATCCAATGGCCGATGCGATGACGACGGCAGCCAGGGCGGAGGTCGGCAGGTTGCGGAGGAGCTCGGGCGCTAGAAGCAGGAGCAGGGCAATGGCGAGTGCGCCGACGATGCCGGTCAGTTGCGTGCGGGCTCCGGCCGCTTCGGCCACGGGCGTGCGCGAGCTGCTGCTGCTGATCGGAAAGCCTTGAAAGAAACCGGTGGCGAGGTTGGCGGCTCCGAGCCCCACCATCTCCTGGTTCGGGTCGACCGCTGTGCGCGTCCGTGCGGCATAGGCGCGGGAGAGCACGCTGGTATCGGCGAACGACACCATGGCTACGGCACAACCCCCGATCAATACGGAAGCGATATCGCCGACCCCGATCCAAGGGATCGCAAAACCGGGCAGACCCTGGGGCAGCGATCCGAGGATCGAGACGTCGCGGCGCTCAGCGAGGTCGAGCATGCCGACAATGACGGTGGCGCCGACGACAGCGACCAGGATGCCCGGCACGCGCCGGCTGCCCCGCAGCAGCAGAATGGTCACTAGCGTTCCCAAACCAATCGCAAGAGCCACCCAGTTCGTCCTGCCAGTGAGGATCGCCCCGCCGATGGTCCACAGGTCCCGCAACGGTCCCGTGCTCTCGACGGAAAAACCGAACAGCTTGGGGAGCTGGCTGATCAGGACGGTAAGGGCGATGCCGTTCATGTAGCCGTATCGGATCGGCTTGGACAGGAGCTCGGTGACGAAGCCCAGACGCCCCAACCCGGCCAGGATAAGGACCGTTCCCGACACGAGCGCCATCATGCCGCCCAAGGTGACGGCCCGCCCTGGGTCGCCGGCGGACAGCGGGAGCACGACGCCGAGAATGACGGCGGCAAGGGCCGAGTCCGGGCCGAGGACAAGGATGCGGCTTGGCCCGAATACAGCATAAACCAATAGCGGGATGATCGTGGCGTAGAGACCGCAGATGCCCGGCAGGCCGGATGCCACGGCATAGGCGATCCCGACCGGGACGAGCATGGTCGCGAGCACCAGGCCGGCCACGACATCATGGCCCAGCCATGCCGGCTCGTAGTGGAGAAGGGTGCGCAGGCCCGGCATCCAGCGCAACCATCCGGACTCATGGCTCATCCCATGGGCAACTGACATCCCGTCCTGTTGGCTTTGGCTCCCGACCTCATGTCCATCTGTCAGGTTGCTCCTGTCTGCAAACGGCACTGTCGCAGCTTCCACCCGGCTGGGGGGAAGCGGATCGACTGGGTGCGTGCCGGCCATGACCGAGCTCCGGGCTATGACCCCATGTTCTCAGTACCGTGCTGGCACGACGTGCCCCGCATGCAGGCCTTCCTTGACCCTCTTGGGCTTGGGTTCCGCCTTCGGCACCTTCGGCAGCTCGATCTTGACCTTCTTGTATGGGATCTGGCTGAGCATGTGCGCGATCAGGTTCAGCCGTGCCCGGCGCTTGTCGTCGGACGGGACGATATGCCAGGGACATGCCGGCGTGTCGGTGGCCCGCAGCATGTCCTGGTAGGCTATCGTGTAATCCCACCAGCGCCGCACCGACTCGGTATCCATCGGGCTGAGCTTCCAATGCTTGATGGGATCCTCGATCCGGTCGGCGAAGCGACGGCGCTGCTCGTCCTGGCTGACGTCGAGAAAGTACTTGAGCAGGATGATGCCGTTGTCGACGATCTCATTTTCGAACGGCGGCACGAGGCGCATGAAGCGCTCGTACTCGTCTTCGGTGCAGAAGCCCATCACGCGCTCGACCCCGGCCCGGTTGTACCAGGAGCGGTCGAACAGCACGATCTCGCCGGCGGCTGGGAACTGGGCGATGTAGCGCTGGATGTAGAGCTGGCTCTTCTCGCGCTCGGTCGGGGCCGGCAGGGCGACATGCCGGAACACCCGGGGACTGACACGTTGCGTGATCCGGCTGATCACGCCACCTTTGCCGGCGGTGTCACGCCCCTCGAAGACCACGATGATCCTGGCGCCTGTCGCCTTGGCCCAGGTTTGCAGGCGGACGAGTTCGACCTGGAGCTTCCTCAGCTCGCTCTCAAACTCCTTCCGTTTCATCGTCTCTCGACTATCGAAGTCAACCGTCGCGCCGGCATCGGCTCTCTGTTTGTTTAGAAGCTCTTCACGCATCATGGCACGCACCGCGACCCTGGTATGATATACTGGTGGGCCTGCAGGATCGGGAACGAAGGGCGCATGATCCCGAGTTCGCTGCGGGGACCGATTGCCGATCAGAATACAGAAATGCCCTACCGTCGCTTGACCGGACGTGACGATGGCTTGGCATTTTGGGACAGCTCTCGCTTTCGGCCTTGGGACCGTGCATGCGGTGGGCATCCGGTGATCCGGGTCCTGAATGCCCCCCACTTGTCACCAGGATGGCACCAGGCAGGCTGAGCGGCTCCACATGCAGGTTCGCTCCTCCGATCGTGAGGGGTAGAAGGAAGAAGAGAAGCAGGGACGCCAGAATGACGCTGATCGGACCGGCCGGCTTGATGCCTCGAGACAGGTCTTTGACCCTGCAGGACCGTGGCAGAGACAAACGTAGGCAAAATTCAGGATTTCGCCCCAATCGTTGATTAACATAGGTTAGATTGATCCTGGTCAAGGCGTCGGCGCTCGCGGATTGTCAGAGTCTGAGCCAGGTTCCAGAACTCTGTGAGAAGGCGATGACCAACGACATCGGGCCTGTATCCACGATTCAGAGCTATGTTTCCGGGCGGAAGATTCTGGTCTCGCCAACCGTTCTGGCAGAGTCAGGGCGCACGCTTCCGGCGGGCTACATTCACCTCGGGGTCGCCAAGGAAATCGCCCCGATCCTGCGCGATTTCGGCATCGATCCCGATCCGGTCATCCGCGAGGCAGGCCTCGATCCGCGCCTGTTCGACGATGCCGCCAACGTGATCCCGCACGCGGCCTTGGGTCGGCTGCTTACCTTGTGCCTGGCCCGCACCCACTGCCCGCATTTCGGGTTGCTGGTCGGTCGGCGTGCCACCATCCTGTCGCTCGGGCTGGTGGGGCGCCTGATGCAGCACTCGGAAACGGTAGGTGATGCCATGCGGGCGCTTGTCTCGAACCTGAGCATCCAGAACCGGGGCTCCGTGCCATCGCTGACCATCAGCGGTGATATCGCCCTGTTCACCTTCTCGGTCTACCAGCCCGAGGTCGAGAGCGCGGATCAGATCTCGGACGGATCCCTCGCAGTGGCGGTCAACGCCCTGCGCGCCCTGTGCGGGGCGGACTGGAGCCCGAGCGAGGTGCTGCTGCCCCGGGCCGCCCCTGTAGATCAGGAGCCCTACCGCCGTCACTTCCGTACGCCCGTGCGGTTCAACCAGGAGAGTGCCACCATCGTCTTCCCGGTCGGTGACCTGGAGATCCGGATCGCCGGGGCCGATCCGGTAATGCGGGCCATGCTGGAGGAGCGGATTCAGCAGATCAAGGGCAGCCAGGGCTCCGAGTTCTCAGATGACATCCGGCGGCTGCTGCGCACGCGGCTCACGAGCACCCACTGTTCGGCCGAGGACATCGCCGAGTTGCTGACCATGCACCGCCGCACCCTGAGCCGCCGCCTGCAGGGCAGCGGCATGGGCTACCGGGCGATCACGAACGAGATCCGCTTCGAGATTGCCCGTCAGTTACTGCAGGATACCGAGGTGCCGCTGGGCCAGATCGCGGCAGCCCTCGGTTATTCCGAGGCGAGCGCCTTCACCCGCGCCTTCCGGCGCTGGTCGGGCCGGACGCCCACCGCCTGGCGCGATGAAACCCACCAAGGATGACGCGCCACTGACTTTCGATCTGAGACTTTCAAGTTGCCGATACCGTCTGGATATGTTCGTCGGAGTGATGTCTGCGACAAGACAACGTTTGAGATAACAGCCAGTTTGCTGGGGCATCCGGGATCTGGCGCTTGGGGCCGCGGGACGGGTGGGAGGCGGAGCTAAAGGTCGGGAGAGTTATCAGCTTAAAAGTCGCGCTGGATGCGAAGGCGGCCTTCCCAAGTATCTTCCGATCCGGTTGCAGTGAAGGCGCCCGTCGGCGTACCGGCGGCATCCGTAACCGGAATGGCGGCGCGCCCGCGTGGATCGACCCTGATATAGAGCGCCTCAACGCCGATGAGGAAACCTTCCACCGGTGTCCATATCGCGTTGGCGCCGACACGGTACTCGTTGAAGTCAACGAGCCCGGTGTTTGCTCCTGCTATGCCAGCCGCAGTTGTCGCAGGCGTCGTCGGGATTGCATATTGGGCAATGCCTGGAGCATCGAAGCGCATCCAAGATCCGAAGATGTTCGTCTGGATGGTTGGCGTCCAGTTATGGTTGATGCCGCCGGCGATACCATAAGCCTTGTTGGTGTCGAACTCACCCGTGATGGGGTTTACGAAGGCGTCTGCGAAGGGCATTTGCAGCGGGCCGGCGCCGATGAATGCATTGCTGATCGAGCCCGCCTGACCGGCATTGATGTAGCCGACCGCGCCGTCCGTATAGGTCGCCGAGATCCAGCCCGTATCACCAGTTCCGAGGAACGGTAGATTGGCATAGGCATGCGCGGCAATCGCGAAGCCGTAATCCGTGTCGGCATATGCCGGATAAGGTAAGCCTGTGACCGGGTTGATCACAGGGACGACCACGCCGCCTTCGCTGGTAAGGCCAAATGCGACATCGCGGATCTGATGCAGGGCGCCAGACAACTGAGCCCCGCCCCAGGTGCCCGTGTAGCGGAT
Source organism: Microvirga lupini (assembly GCF_014191055.1). GTDB lineage: Bacteria > Pseudomonadota > Alphaproteobacteria > Rhizobiales > Beijerinckiaceae > Microvirga > Microvirga lupini_A. The sequence goes on along the minus strand of NZ_JACHWB010000002.1, from coordinate 427,994 downwards.
ATTGGCCACGACATCCGGCATACGCTCACCGCCGTAGGCATACGCCAGCGGAGCAAGCACAGGAGGGGGGGCGCCAACACCGAACAGGGGGAAGTCCAGCTCGTTGTTGACCCGCCGCCCTTCCTCAAGCGACAGGGTGGCGGAAAAGCCGTTGCCGAACGAGAAGGTATAGGCCAGCAGGTTCACTTCGGCGTTCGATGGGTCGTCAAAACGCAGGTCGCCGAAGTTTGGAACCGGCAGATTCGGATCGGTGAAGAATGAAACCGCTCGACCTGCGGTCAGGCCGCCGAACTGGATGTAGGCCTGAGCGATGTTGGGGCTGGTCGACGCGTCGCCATAGGCCCCGGTGTTTCGAGTCATCTCCATGCGGATGTAGGTGCGCAGGAGGCCATAAGCGGTAGCTGTCCGGCTATCGAGGTTCACCCGGCCCCGGGCACGAAAACCGATTGCGTTGTCAGCCCGGTTATCCGGCTCAAGATAGAGATACTCGGCGCGAACCCGGCCGCCGACGCGCAGGCATGTTTCCGTACCAGGAATGTAGAAGAAGCCGGTGCCATAGGTGGAGCAGATCCGGACGTAATCGACAGAAGCAGCTGATTTGGCCGGCAGATCGGCGGCCTGTGCTCCGCCGGTCATGATCGCCGCGCATCCGAGCAACACAGTTCTGACTGACGCCATGGGACGAACTCCAAGACAAAGCCTAGTCATATTGATCGATGATTGTGCAAACGGGTGAAAAACCGTCAATCAAGCTCTAAGAAACAAAGGACTGACAGCGCGCGAATGTTGTTCAGTGTTGCGAAATGGCACCAAACCAGCAGGCTGTGAGCCTTCAGCTCAAGAGAACCTGAACCGCAATGATCTTGACCACGGTCATGCTCGGGAAACAGATCGCATAACCAATGTCCGTCCGCTCGGTGGGGGCTAAGCGATTGGCCGCAACGACAATGGCGGGATTGCCCGTCGAGCCGGCGCAGACGCCGAGCAGATCGTCGAACGGAATACGCAGCAGATATCCGACAACCAGTACGATCAGCACGAGAGTGAGCAGCACGGCTGCGCCTCCAAGGAGGATCTGAATCCCATTGGCGGCGACAGTCTGGACGAAGGGGCTGCCTGCCCCGATGGCCACCGCACCGATGAACACCGACAGGCCGAGGTTGCGCAGGACCAGATTGGCGACCACGGGTATTCTCCAGCCGAGCGGACCGGTGCGTCCGAGCCAGCCCAGGATGAGCGCCATGACGAGCGGTCCGCCGGCAACGCCCAGGCTGAAGGTGCCGCCTCCCGGCAGAGGCACAGGGATCATGCCGAGGAGAAGCCCCAGCGCGATCCCAACCCCGATCGAAACGAAGGACAGCTCGGCGTTGCCCTTGATGCTGTCGCCGAAATGGCGCTGCACTTCGATCTTCCGGTCTGAGGGCACCGCAGCCACGAGCAGATCACCGAACTCGAGCGTCATGTCGGGGGACGCGACGATGTCGACGTCACCGCGACGGATGTGCGAGATGACGACGGGAAAGTCCGGAAGGGGGATCTCACCCACGCTTCTGCCGACAAAGGCCGCTTTTGAAACATAAACGCGCACGACGTCGTAATGGGAACGGTCGCGGCTGATACGCCCCGGTTCCTCGTGCCCCATGGCTGCCTTCGCCTGCTCAATGCCTGTCGGGCTGCCGACCAGGAGCAATCCGTCGCCCTCGTGCAATCTTGCACCGGCGACGGGCGGCGCATTCACGTGATGCTGGCGTACCGCGATGATCTTGACGTCGGATGGCAGGATCGATGAAATCTCCTCCACCGTATGGTCCTCGCCTGGAGTCTCAAGAGTGAGCTCCGCGATTCGAACGTTCTGCGACGGGGCCTTGAATGTAGGTTTGACCCAAGCCGCCATGATGGTCATCACAACAATTGGCCCGATGACGCCGAAGGGATAGGAGACGGAATATCCGATCGCAGGATCCTGGTTGCCCGCCGCCGCCAGGGCCGCCTGCAAGGTCGGCGTGCTCGTGCCGGATCCGGCGAACAATCCGGCCGCGGTCGCCATCGAGATGCCGAGCGGCTCGGCAAGGGTCATCGCGACGAGGAGCGAGGCGATGACGGCCGCGGCCGCGAGGGCGATATACTTGAGTCCGGGTCCTTTCAGGCTTGCAAAGAATTGCGGGCCGTATTGTATGCCGACGCCGTAGACAAACATCACAAGGCCAAGCGTGCCAACCAATCCGGGAGGGGCTGCCTTCGGGGCAATGGCGCCGATGATCAGGCCGGTGAACAATACGGCGCCCGCGCCGAACGAGACTCCGGCAATCGAGATCTGACCGATTGCATAACCAGCCGCGATGGCAAGAAACAGCGCCAGCAGGGGAGAGGCTTCAAGCAGCGTACGGACGATATCGAGCACCATCTTCCCTCATCTTGCGCGACAGCCGGCCTCTCGGAATTGACCAATCACCCGCGCCACCAAATCAGGGGAGGGTGACGGTGTGTCGGACAGTTCGTAGTTGAGGCCCATCGCCTTCCATTTGAAGGCGCCCATCTGATGAAAGGGGAGGACCTCAACCCACTCCACGTTCTTCATCGGGGCGACGAAGCGGGCGATGCCCTCGACATTGGCAGGATCGTCGGTCAGGCCCGGAACCAGCACGAACCGGACCCAGACCGGTTTGCCGAGAGCAGCCAGACGTTCAGCGAATTGAATGGTCGGGCGGATCTCCTGCCCCACAGCCCGGCGGTAGGTCTCCGGATCCCAGGACTTGATGTCGAGCAGCACGAGATCGACCTGCCGCAGGTACTCGTCATCGGCCCGCGCCCCGAGAAACCCAGATGTGTCCAAGGCCGTGTGGAGGCCCATTTCCTTGGCGGCCGCGAAAAGCCGCTTGGTGAAGTGCAGTTGGACCAGCGGCTCTCCGCCGGAGATCGTCAGTCCCCCATCCATGGCGCGCAACGGTGCGGCATAAGCCTCGAGCGCGGTTCTGGCACGTTCGAACGGGACCTGAGTGCCGTCCTTGAGATGCCAGGTATCGGGGTTGTGGCAGTACAGGCAGCGTAACAGACAGCCGCTCATGAACACCACGACCCGGATCCCAGGTCCGTCGAGGGTGGACCCGGTCTCGTAGGAATGGATCCATCCGACATCGCCCCGGGGATCATTGAAGGAGGCTGTTTCCGGGGCGTCCGGAGAGCGCGCCTGTTGCAGATCGTATCGGCTGTGGGCCCAGGGCTCGTCGGCCATGATGTCAGGTCTCACTCACCGTGGAACGTCCGGCTGATCACGTCCATCTGCTGTTCGCGGGTCAGGCGCACGAAATTGACCGCATAGCCCGAGACGCGGATCGTCAGCTGCGGGTACTTGTCCGGATGCTCCATCGCGTCGAGCAAGGTGTCGCGGTTGAGGACATTGAGGTTCATGTGGAACCCACCCTGGCCGCAGTACGTATCCATGACTTTCACTGCCTGTTTGATCTTCTCACCCTGATCAAGCCGATTGAGGCTCGGTGTGATCGACACGGTATAGCTGATCCCGTCCTGCGCATCCGCATACGGCAGCTTGGCGACCGACAAGCATGAGGCGAGCCATCCATGACTGTCGCGGCCGTGCATCGGATTGGCCCCAGGCGCGAAAGGCTCGCCGGCCTTGCGTCCGTCCGGTGTATCCCCGGTGTTCCTGCCATAGACGACATTGCTGGTGATAGTCAGGACTGACTGCGTGTGAACTGCGTTGCGATAGGTCGGATGCTTGCGGATCTTTTTCATGAAGGTGGAGACCAGATCGGCCGCAATGCTGTCGACGCGATCGTCATTGTTGCCGTATTGCGGGTAGTCGCCTGTGATCTCGTACGAGACGATCAGACCGTCGTCACGCCGGATGGACCTGACCTTCGCATGTTTGATCGCCGAGAGGCTATCGGCCACGACAGACAGACCGGCAATGCCGAACGCCATCGTGCGCAGGATCTGCTGGTCATGGAGCGCCATCTCCAGACGCTCGTAGTAGTACTTGTCGTGCATGTAGTGGATGCAGTTCATGGCATGCACGTAGGTTCGTGCCAACCACTCCATCATGGCGTCGAATTTCGTCATGACGTCGTCATAGTCGAGGACGTCACCCAGTACGGGTGATGCCGCCGGGCCGACCTGCTCGCCACTGATCTCGTCCCGGCCGCCATTGATGGCATAGAGCAGGCACTTGCCGAGGTTCACCCGTGCGCCGAAGAATTGCATCTGGTTGCCGATGCGCATAGCCGAGACACAGCAAGCGATGCCGTAATCGTCGCCCCAATACGGACGCATGAGATCGTCGTTCTCGTACTGGATCGATGACGTCTCGGCCGAAACCTTGATGCAATAGCGCTTGAAGCCATCTGGCAACTGCCGTGACCAGAGAACCGTCATGTTGGGTTCCGGTGCCGGACCTAGATTTGTCAGGGTGTGCAGCATGCGGAAGCTTGTCCGCGTTACCAGGGGACGGCCGTTGAGGTCCATGCCGCCGACGCACTCGGTGGCCCAATAGGGATCGCCCGAGAACAGGGCATCGTAGTCAGGCGTGCGAAGGAAGCGGACGATGCGCAGCTTCTGGACGAGCTGGTCGATAAGCTCCTGGGCGCCTGCTTCATCGAGGGCGCCGCTCTTCAGGTCGCGTTCGATGTAGATGTCGAGGAAGGTCGAGATGCGGCCGATGGACATGGCCGCGCCGTTGGCTTCCTTAATGGCGCCGAGGTAGCCGAAGTAGGTCCACTGGACGGCTTCGCGCGCGTCAGCCGCCGGACGCTTGATATCGAAACCATAGTTCTTGGCCATCCCAGCCAAGTCGACCAGAGCCCGCATCTGCTCGGCCAGTTCCTCCCGCTCTCGGATGACGTCGTCGGTCGGCCACTTGGCGTCGAGGAGCGCCCGCTCGGCGCGTTTGGCCGCCAGGAGTTTGTCGGTGCCGTACAAGGCCACCCGACGGTAATCGCCGATGATCCGGCCGCGGCCGTAGGAGTCGGGCAGTCCGGTGATGATGTGGCTGCGCCGGCATGCCATGATCTCGGGCGTATAGGCGTCGAAGACCCCGTCATTGTGGGTCTTGCGGTACTTCGTAAAGGTCTCGTGCACGATAGGGTCCGGCTCGAACCCTGCCGCCTTCAGTCCGGCCTCGACCATGCGCAAGCCGCCATATGGCATGATGGCGCGCCGGAAGGGCGCATCGGTCTGCAACCCGACGATGACCTCGTTGTCACGATCGATGTAGCCGGGGGCGTGCGAGGTCATGGAGGAGGGCGTCTTGGCATCGACATCGAGGACGCCCTTACGGATTTCCTCCTGGAAGTACGGTTGCAGCTTCGCCCAGACGGCCTTCGTCCGTTCGGTGGGACTGGACAGAAACGCCTCGTCTCCTTCGTAAGACGTAACGTTGCGCTGGATGAAGTCGCGCACATCGACGGTGGTCTGCCAGCGTCCGGGCGCGAAGCCTGCCCATTCGTTCACCGAAGCCATGGCTTCGGGCGTGTGGGATGCTTCAGCCCGACGGTCTTTCATCTCCTGCTTTCCAGCCTGTTGCTTGGGCTTCTCCGCAGACCTCTCAGCAGCGATGGCGTTATCCGGCATGCCAACCTCCTCCCACGACGCTTATGGGATTTCCATCCGACGTATTTCCGGTTGCTCCCGCGCGGCAGGGAAGCTCAGCAGAGCACCAGGTTCTGGGCGAGGCCCGCCTCGCTTGTTTCCTTGTATTTCGGGTTCATGTCCTTCGCAGTGTCGGACAGGGTCTTGATTGTCGTGTCGAGATCAACCCGGTGCCGGCTCGCGATTTCGTTGGTGGCGATCATGGCGGCTGCCCAGGCTTTCACCGCCCCGAACGCGCAGCGCTCAATGCAGGGAACCTGCACGTAGCCCGCGACGGGGTCGCAGGTCATGCCGAGATGGTGCTCGAGGGCGGATTCAGCCGCATTCTCGATCACCTGCGGCGGCTGGTTCAGCACCTGAGTGATCAGCGCGGCGGCCATCGCGGACGCGACACCGATCTCGGCTTGGCATCCGCCTTCGGCGGCTGCGAGGGTCGCGTTGTGCTTACATAGATAGCCAACGGCCAATCCAGCCAGCAGGCCCTCCCGAATCTTGTCCATCGGCACAGCCCGGGGGCTTTGGGTCAGGGCGTAGACGACGGCCGGCATCACACCTGCCGACCCGCCGGTAGGCGCGGTGATCACCAGATGACCGCGGGCATTCTCCTCGGACGCCGCCAAGGCAAAGGCCGACACCAGTCCGATGGCCCGGTCGCTCATGTAGGTGTCGTCGTTGGCCCGCTCATAGACCGTGGCCGCCTTGGAATGCAGCTTGATCGGCCCAGGCAAGACGTCATCCTTGTAGGACAGGCCGGTCTTCACCGTAGCGATCATCGCGTTGGCGATCTTGTCCAGGAAGGCGTTGATCTGCTCCTCGTTTTTGCCGGAGACGGCGATCTCGTTCGCCATGACGACGTCGGCCACCGAGAGATTGTTGTTCTCCGCGTGCTGGCGCAGCTCCTTCATCGTCGCATAGGGATATTTCGGCTGTCCTTTCTTGGGCGGCTCATAGCCCTTCCACTCGATGAAGCCGCCGCCGACGGAATAGTACTCCTGCTCATAGAGGACCTTGTCGCCGGCCATAAGGCGAGCCGTCATGGTGTTCGGGTGCGGGAAGTCGCCCTTCGGCGCGTCATAGACGATGTCAGCGAGGGATAGGTTGAACGTCTTGCTACCGAGCTGCACCGGATAGGTCTGCTGCGGCTTGGCAATCATCTCGTCGAGGAACCGCGGATCCACGGTGGCCGGCTCCTTGCCCACCAAGCCCGCCAAGGCGGCACGCTCGGTGCCATGACCCTTGCCGGTCGCGCTCAGGCTGCCGAAGAGATGGACCTTGAGGCCGGTGGCTTGCGCCAGTTGATCGGCCGGCAGTTTCGCACAACGCTGGTAGAAATCGTATGTGATGCGCATGGGCCCGATGGTGTGCGAGCTGGATGGGCCCGGACCGACCTTGTAGAACTCGTCGGCCACGGTCATGACCGGTCCCTTCGACGTCTTGACGACGTCGAGGTCGGGGGACAGGGCCGAACTCATCCTGAGGCCGGCATCGCCTCCTACGGCTTCCTTCTTGGCTTGCTGTGCGGCGGCCTCCGTCGCGGCCTGCTGCGCCCGGGTTTCCGGAGCCCATGTCGTTCCGGTCATCACGGCCGCGGCACCGATGGCGGCGTTGCGCATGAGGAACGTCCGGCGGTTGACACCCGGCGGAAGGTTGATCGGTTCGGGCAATGCCGGAAACAGCTCGTCGTCCTTGCTGGAGCAGGTCATGCGCGCGTCCTCCGGCTCGGGATCCGGAGTCGCGACATGGCTTCGGCGGCTCCGCCCTTGTTGTGATGTGAGGCAGAATATCTTTTGCCTCTAACATCATCTTAGGTTGGTCCGGGACATGTGCTTGATCGAAAGAGACAATCCCTTGACAGTTTGAGCCGCTCCCCCCTGCGATGTGGGGCAGACAGGCAATGGCCAGATGCGAGGTGATGCAGGGAGGAGGCTCGTGAATGCTCTCTGGTCAATATGACGTCCCAAGACCGGATCGTGTTTGGAATGATTGCCTTAGGAGCTGCGCTGATGATTGCCGCCGCTTCTGATCGGCAGAAAGGTGCTCTACGCGGATCAAAGCCGGCCCCGGGATATTGTCCATGCCCATGCAATCGCCTCGGTGCGATGAGCCTGTTGGGCGGGGCGCACCGGAATCACAGGTAAAGTAAAGGCCCAAACTGTCAGGAGATTGTCCGCACCGGTCAAGCACGAAGCCCTGAGATGGCCTATGGTGATTTCCGAGGACTGTTGATCCCGCGGGGCGGGCGCGGGTGGTCCCGCTGCTCCATTCCCGGGAAGGCCAGGAGGATCGCACCATGAACCGAGGGATCTGTTCGCGTCCGGTCACCGCACTTACGAAACCCACGCTGGGCCTGCTTGCCGCCCTGGCGATTATGCTCATTCCAACGCCGGCCGCGTGGGCGGAGGACAGCAAGGCCAAAAGCATTCTGAAGGCCATGTCGGACTATGTCAGCCGCCAGGAGAACCTGTCGCTCAAGTATGATGCCGATGTCGAGGTGGTGACTCCGGCCGTCGAGAAGATCCAGTTCAGCGCCTCCGGCGACATCACCATGACCCGCCCGAATAAATTCCGCGTCAGCCGGACCGGTGGATACGCTGAGGTCGAGTTGGTTTCGGATGGATCTAACCTGACGGTCTACGATCGTGGCGGCAACAGGTTTGCCCAGGTTCCCGCAGTGGGAACGTTTGATGAGGTTGTCGACAGGCTCCGGACCGAGGCGACGCTCGAACTGCCGGGGGCCGATCTTCTGCTGTCTAAGCCCTACGAAGAGCTGATCGACGGAGTGCTGGAGGCCAAGCACATTGGTCGCGGCGTCGTCGAAGGTGTTGAGTGCGAGCATCTCGCCTTTCGCAACCTCGACACCGATTGGCAGATTTGGGTCGAGGTTGGCGAGCGACCGGTGCCACGCAAGTACGTCATTACCAGCAAGGCGGTTGGGGCCGCACCGCAGTACACCCTGCGTCTCAGGGACTGGAAGACCGACGTCAGTCCGGCTTCGGACGCCTTCACCTTCAATCCGCCGACCGGAGCAAGCGGCGTCGCAATCACTCTTCTCAAGGACATCGATGACATCCCGGCCGGCATTATCCCCGGAGGTGGCAAATGATCACTCTCAAGCACATGCGTCTTGCTGGGCTCGCGCTTGCGGCTGGCGGTGCGGCCCTGTTCTGGAGCGGCTACGGTCCTATTTCATCCGGCTCGTTCATCAGCCACGCTGAAGCCAGGGTTGGACGCCCTGCGACCCCGATGAGCTATGCCGGTGTGGCCCGCCGAACCACCCGGCGGGCAGTGGCCTATGGAACGGCGGCCGGAGCCGCAGCCACAGCGGGCGCCTACTACTATGCCGCTCCCGGCTGCCAGCAGGTCGTGAATTCCTACGGTCAGATTGTTTACCGCTGCCCATAAGCAGCCTGAGCGGAGTGGATCATGAGTGCGAGGCGTCTCCAGACCTTCACCCGTGCCCTGTATGGGCTGGCGATTTTAATCCTCGTTCAAGTTGGTGCTGGTCCTGCCTGCGCTCAGACCACTTCGACGCCAGCGGCCCCGCCGCCCCAGGTCCAAGATCTCCTTAAACTTCTGGACGATCCGGCCACCCGAGCATGGATTGACCAACAGAAGCAGGTGACGGCGCCAGAGGAGGCACTGCCACAGCAGCCTCAGGACATGAACTCCGAGATCCTGGCGATGCGAGTCGAGGCGCTGCGGACGCATCTCGCCTCCCTGGTTGCGGCGGTGCCCCGTCTCCCCCAGGAGGTCAGGCATGCCGGCGATCTGCTGTCGCAGGAGCTCCAGAGCCGATCCCTCCTCGAAGTTGTTCTCCTCGTGCTCGGCTTCCTCGGCTTCGGAGCCGGGGTCGAGTGGATCTTCCGGAAGGCCACGGCATCCGCACGGGGACAGGTCGTCTCCCGCACGGTCAAGACGGCGAACGAGCGTGTTCGGATGACCGGCATGCGTTTGGCGTTCGGTCTGGCCCATGTGGCGATCTTCGGGATCGGGAGCATCGGCGCATTTCTCATCTTCGACTGGCCGCCCCTGCTCAGGCGGATTGTCCTCGCCTATCTGCTTGCGGCGTTGCTGCTGCGGTTCGCCCTTCTTTGCAGTCGGATCCTGCTCTCTCCCCGGTCGGTGGGGCATCACGATCCTGAAGCCATCCGGATCATTCCGATGACCAATGAGGCGGCTTCGTTCTGGCACCGCCGCCTGGTTCTGTTCGTCGGCTGGTTCGCGTTCGGCTGGGCGACCGTCGAACTCGTGCGTACCCTCGGGTTCTCGCCCGATGGACGCAGGATCGTTGCCTATGCTCTTGGGCTTGGACTTCTGGCCATCGCAGTCGAGGCCGTGTGGCGATGGCCTGCTTCAACCGCAGTTGGGCTGGAGGCATCGGATCGTCCACCTCGCCACCACGTCCTCGGGACGTGGCTGCTGTCGCTTTACCTGGTGCTGCTGTGGGCCTTGTGGGTGGCGGGCCTGACGGGACTGTTCTGGCTCCTGGTCGTGGCTGCCGTGTTGCCTCAGGCGGTGAGGATCACCAAGGCCTCCGCCCGCCACCTGCTGCGGCCTCTGGAGGCTGCAGACGGCGCCCACGGTCACGAACTTGGGGCCGTTTATCTGGATCGGGGAATCCGGGCTCTCCTGATCGTCGGAGCCGCTCTGTTCCTTGCCTGGGTTTGGGGGATCGACTGGGGCGAGATGACGAGCCGCGACACGGTCGTCACGCGGCTGGTGAGGGGCGTTCTCAGCAGCGTCGTGATCTTGCTGGTAGCTGATCTTCTCTGGCAGGTGGTGAAGACACAGATCGACCGCAGGTTGACGCGCCTGCAGGCCGAAGCGGCTCCTGGCAGTGAGGAGGCGTTGCGCCAGGCACGGATCCGAACGCTGCTGCCGATGTTCCGGATGGCTGCCTTCATCATTCTGGCCACGGTAGCCGTGCTGATGGCGCTCTCGTCGCTCGGGGTTGAGATCGGGCCACTGATTGCAGGCGCGGGCATCTTCGGTGTTGCCATCGGGTTCGGATCGCAGACGCTCGTCAAGGATGTTATCAGCGGGATCTTTTATCTGCTCGACGACGCCTTCCGGGTCGGCGAGTACATCCAGAGCGGCAGCTACAAGGGCACCGTGGAGAAGCTCGGCTTCCGCTCGGTGAAGCTGAGGCACCATCGCGGTCCCGTCTTCACGATCCCATACGGGCAGCTTGGGGCCGTGGAGAACATGAGCCGCGACTGGGTTATCGACAAGATGACCATCAACGTCACCTACGACACCGACCTCGACAAGGCGAAGAAGATCATCAAGCAGGTCGGCAAGGAGCTGGCGGCAGATCCGGAGTTGGCGCCCAACATCATAGAGCCGCTCAAGATGCAGGGCGTCGAGCAGTTCGGCGACTTCGCCATTCAGCTGCGCATGAAGATGATGACGCGGCCCGGCGAGCAGTTCGTGATCCGGCGCAAGGCCTACGGCATGCTCAAGACAGCTTTTGACGAGAACGGGATCAGGTTCGCGTTTCCGACCGTGCAGGTGGCTGGCCGTGATGAGGTCGAGCCCGCTGCCGCCCGACAGGTTCTTACCCTCGTCAAGGGTAAGCCGCCCGAGGAAGGGAGCTAGCCGGAAACATCCGCACAGGGTCTCACTCGTCAAGAGGAAGATACGAGCAATCAAGCGGGCCATCGGGGCCTATGATCGGAGGTCCGGCAGCGCCAAGGCTGCCAGAAAGGGGGAAGAGCCATGGAGATGCCATCCACCCACATTGCCGATGGGCCGCATTCGACCCATGGCGCCAGCTCCCTCACCGACGATCTGCGCCGTGTGCTGCGGATCGAGCTGCTCAGGGATACCTGTTCCGCCGCCACGGTCGCTCGTCTGTTTTCGATGCACCGCCGCACCTTGAATCGGCACCTGCGCACGGAAGGACATGCGTTCCGGCAGGTGGCCAATGAAGTTCGCTTCGAGATCGCATGCCAGTTGCTGCAGAACACTGACATGGGCCTCAGCCAAATTGCGGCGGTCATGCGATACTCGGAGCTGAGTGCCTTCACGCGCGCCTTTCGGCGCTGGTCCGGTCAGACCCCGTCCGCTTGGCGCGCAAGACATCCCCGTGTTCAGAAAGTGCGCGGCCCCCGCAAACTCCACAGAATGCCCCCCTGACCTGAACATCCGGAGCGGGAGCCCTGGCAGGACTTGTCTCCATAGTCACGACACGAGGAGATTTTCCTGCCAGAGGCAGGCAAGTCTTACCCGGCGCGCGCCATGCAGCGCATCGCACATTCCGCGAAGTGCAGTTCCCAAACGGCAGTCCAAAACTGTCAATTCAATGGCCCAACAGGTCAAGCAGCACCGCTGGAAGGGACCATACTCGCTTCTGCAAACAAGCCGGGCCATCGCGGATCGGGCGCAAGCCTGTTCCGGCAGGTCGCGTTGCTCACCCGGCGGCAGCCCAACGCGTGCGCAAGGGGAGACAATCATGACGGCTGCGGTTCCAGCCCCAACTGCATCTCAGCAGGGCCAGCGGCGGCACGATAAATACGACCGGCTCGTGGCGGCCGCCCAATCTCTGTCAAAACTGGAGGTCGCTGTGGTGCATCCGTGCGATGCGGCCTCCCTCAGCGCGGTGTTCGAGGCGGCTGAGCTCGGCCTGATCAAGCCCATCCTCGTCGGTCCACAGGCCCGGATCAGGGCTGCGGCGGCGGCGCTCGGCAAGGATGTCTCCACCATGCGCATCGTCGATGCGCCGCACAGCCATGCGGCGGCCGACAAGGCGGTCGAGCTCGTCAAGGCCGGCGAAGCCGAGGCGCTGATGAAGGGCAGCCTGCACACGGACGAGCTCATGGGCGCCGTGGTCCGCCGCGAGGGCGGCCTGCGCACGGCGCGGCGGATCAGCCACTGCTTCGTCATGGACGTTCCCGGCCATGACACCGCTCTCATCATCACCGACGCGGCGGTGAACATCGCGCCGACGCTGGAGGACAAGGTCCACATCGTCCAGAATGCCATCGATCTCGCACGGGCGCTGCGGGTCGATCCGGTGCGCGTTGCAATTCTGTCGGCGATGGAAACCGTCAATCCGAAGGTGCCCTCGACCATTGAGGCCGCGGCCTTGTGCAAGATGGCTGACCGCGGGCAGATCACGGGTGGGATCCTGGATGGCCCGCTGGCACTGGACAATGCCATCGACCTTGGCGCCGCGACGATCAAGAAGATCCAGTCGCCTGTGGCCGGGCAGGCGAATGTGCTCGTGGTCCCGGATCTGGAGGCCGGCAACATGCTGGCCAAGAGCCTGACGTTTCTGGCTGACGCGGATGCCGCGGGCATCGTGCTCGGCGCCCGTGTGCCGGTCATCCTCACCAGCCGGGCTGACTCGACGATCACGCGGCTGGCTTCCTGCGCCGTCGCCTCGCTCGTCGCCGATGCGCAGCGCAGACAGCTCGCCATCCCGGAGGTCTGAGCCATGATCCCCGTCCTCATCGTTCTCAATGCAGGATCGTCCAGCCTCAAATTCCAGGTCTACGACACACCCGACAGCGCGGAGCCGCGGCTGGTCTGGAAAGGTCTCTATGAAGGTCTGGGCGGCGCCGCTCATTTCGTTGTCAGGCACGCCGGAGGCGCGGACCTCGATGAGAGGTTGTGGACTTCCGGAGAGGAGTTCGGACACGAGGAGGCGCTGATCCACCTGATCTCCTGGTTGCGTGAGCATCAGGAGGGACGCAAGCTTGCCGCTATCGGACACCGGGTCGTTCACGGTGGCCAGTCATTCTCCGGTCCGGTACTCGTCGATGATTCCGTCGTCCAGGCGCTTGAGGCGCTGGTGCCGCTCGCGCCGCTGCATCAGCCGCACAACCTGGAGCCTATCCGGATCGTCCGTCGCCGTCTGCCCGGGATGCCGCAGGTCGCATGCTTCGACACCGCTTTCCATCAGACGCAGTCCGACATCGCGACCCTGTTCGCGCTGCCACGTGAGATGCGCGACCGCGGCGTGCGGCGCTACGGCTTCCACGGTTTGTCCTACGACTACATTTCGTCGGTTCTGAAGGACTACGGGCCGCGCCTCGCTAAGGGCAGGGTGATCGTCGCGCATCTCGGCAACGGCGCAAGCCTGTGTGCGCTCAACAATGGGGCGAGCGTCGCCACGACCATGGGTTTCTCCGCGCTTGATGGCCTGCCGATGGGAACCCGCTGCGGCGCCGTCGATGCGGGAGTTATCTTCTTCATGCTGCGGGAGATGAGGCTCAGCCCGGAGGAGGCCGAGAGCGTGTTGTACAAGAAGTCCGGCCTCCTGGGGGTATCCGGCATCTCGAACGACATGCGGGTTCTGCGGTCGAAGGCGGCGACTGATGTCAATGCACGGCGTGCCATCGATCTCTTTGTCTACCGCATCACGCGTGAGATCGGCTCGCTCGTGGCGGCGCTGGGTGGCCTCGACGGGCTCGTGTTCACGGCTGGGATCGGCGAGAACGATGCGGCAACACGCGCCGAGGTCATCAAGGGGCTCGGCTGGGCGGGGCTCACTCTCGATGAGGCTGCCAACCATAACGCCGGTCCGCGGATTTCCTTGGGATCCGGACCCACAGCGTGGGTCATTCCCACGAATGAGGAACTCGTGATTGCCCGGCAGACCCGCGGCGTGCTCGGCGACATGCGGTCCAAACTTGCATCCTGAACAGGGAGGTTGATGCTATGGAAACCCTTAAGACCAAGCCGGACGTGTCCAAGGCCCAGCAGGAGCTCGGTGACGAGACGTTCATGTCGGCCGATGATCTGCGGACCTACATGACCGAGATGCAGATGGCGAAGGCATCCAAGTCACTGGAGGGCATGGACCGCGCCGAGAAGGCTCGACACGAACTCATCAAGCGCATGGCCGAACCCATCGATCTGACTCCTGAGCGCCTGAAGGAGATCCTGCAGCCGCTGCGGGCAAAGCTGCGGCTGGCTGCGGAGCGGGGAGAGACCGAGCTGATGGTGATGCGGTTCCCCAACGCGCTGTGCACGGATCATGGCCGCGCGATCAACAACTCGGATCCGACTTGGCCCGACACTCTCACCGGCCGCCCCCGCCAAGCCTACGAGCTGTGGCGCGACCAGCTCAGGTCTGCGGGTTTCAGGCTGAGCGCTTTGATCATTGAGTGGCCGGGTGGTCTGCCGGGCGATGTCGGCTTCTTCCTCAAGTGGGGCGATACCAAGCAGTGAGCGTCTCTGGACGCAGCCACCGACAGGACAAGAGCGATGCAAAAAGTCGAATCCAGGACCGAAGAACGCGACAAAGGCGGGCAAGCCCGGCTGACGGAGCTTTCCCGTGCACAGGCGAAGGTCACTGAGGTCTATCAAGAGCGGTGCAGCAAGGCGATGCAGCGTTACTTTGACGCGGTGAAGGTAGCGGGTGAGCCGTTGAGGGATGGGGCGATCCGCTCGGCGTCGCCCCTCGACCTCTGGCGCGACGTCAGCGCCTACTGGCTCGATTATACGCAGCGCTCCATCCTGTTCTGGGACACGCTGCGCCAGCGCGGCAACAACTGGGTCGAGCACGAGAAGGCCGGCAAGCCGCCGCTGCTGGACTTCGACTGGGAGATGGTCACGGATGCCCGCACGCTCGAGCGGCCAGTGAACTACGCTCTCGTGCGTATCATTCCGCTCGTCGGCATCAAAACGGATCCCGAGCTCCGGCCCTTCGTCATCATCGACCCGCGGGCCGGCCATGGGCCCGGCATTGGTGGATTCAAGCAAGACTCGCAGGTGGGCGTCGCGCTCAAGGCAGGGCATCCGGTCTACTGTGTAATCTTCTTTCCCGATCCGGAGCCTGGGCAGACCCTCGCAGATGTCTCGCGCGCCGAGGCCGAGTTCCTGCGCATCGTTGGCGAGCGCCACCCGAAGACCCGCAAGCCAGTCCTCTTCGGCAATTGCCAGGGTGGCTGGGCCTCTATGCTGGTCGGAGCGATGGAGCCTGACTTGGTGGGCCCCATCGTCATCAACGGGGCTCCAATGTCCTATTGGGCTGGCAATGACGGCGAGAACCCGATGCGCTATGCCGGTGGCATGCTGGGCGGCACTTGGCCAGCGCTCCTGGCGAGCGATCTTGGCGCCGGCACGTTCGATGGGGCCTATCTCGTCGAGAACTTCGAGTATCTCAACCCGGCCAACACGTACTTCGACAAGTACTACACACTCTTCTCGAAGATCGACACCGAGCCGGAGCGCTTCCTGGAGTTTGAGCGCTGGTGGGGCGGCTTCTTCCTGATGAACCGAGAGGAGATCAAATGGATCGTCGAGAACCTGTTCGTCGGCAACAACCTCGCCGATGGCGATGCTGAATGGTCCGAAGGACGTGCCTTCGATCTGCGGGCGATCAAATCGCCGATCATCTTGTTCGCGTCGCTCGGTGACAACATCACCCCGCCGCAGCAGGCGTTCAACTGGGTGGCCGACCTTTATCCGACCACGGAGGCGCTCAAGACGAACGGGCAGGTGATCGTCGGTCTGATGCACGAAAGCGTTGGCCATCTCGGGATCTTCGTGTCTGGCCAGGTCGCCAAGCGCGAATATACACAGATCACCGATCTGATCGGGTACATCGAGCACCTGCCGCCTGGCCTCTATGGCATGCAGGTCGAGGAGCAGAAGGCGGACGGGAGTGTGCGGTATGACGTGCTGCTGACCGAGCGCCGGGTGGAAGACCTACAGGTTCTGCAGAAATACAGCCGCAAGGACGAAATGCCGTTCGCGGCGGTCGAGAAGACGTCCGAGGCGCTTGCCTCTGCCTACGAGACCTTCGTGCATCCGTTCGTGGCCCCGCTGGTCACCCCGGCCGCGGCGGGGCTCATCCGGGCGTTCAATCCCCAGCGGGCGCAGCGCTGGGCCGTGTCGGACCTCAACCCGTTCCTGTGGCCGCTCAAAGGCATGGCGGACATGGCCAAGGCCAATCGGGCGCCGCGGGACAATGACGGCCCGGCAACCACGATGGAGTGCTGGGCGGCTGCCGTGACCTCCGCCTCGTGGGACCTCTACCGCGACCTGCGCGACGCGGCCGTGGAGAACACCTTCTTCCGCACCTATGGCCCTGCCGGCATCGGCATGGCCGCAGGGGAGGAGAAGGCCGTCGCGGAAGAGCCCATCGATGTGCGCAATGCTCTGCTGGTCAAGGAGGCGCTGGCGCACATTGAGGATGGCGACACAACGGAAGCTATGGTTCGCGCCGTGCTGCTCTTGATGAAGGCCGGCACCGGTCGGCGCCGGCTCTCGACCATGAAACGAGCCCGCGAGCTCATCAGCCGGGACCTTGGCCTGCTCGACATGACGATGGAGGCTGCGCGCGAGATCATCCGCGAACAATCGTTCATTGTCGACTTCGAACCGGTGAAGGCTCTCACCGCGTTGCCGAAGCTCCTGCGGACCTCCGCTGACCGACACCGGCTGCTCAACATGCTCGACAACTTGGAGAGCCGGATCGAGGCCAATGAGAAACAGGTCACCCTGATAGGCGAGGTCCGACGTCTCCTGTCCGAAGAGGAGATGGGAGACGAGAAAGGCGGGAGTGCGAAAGCCGAGCTGATCACCGTGACACTGGCGGAGCATCATGCGGAGGGCCGTCCCGTGGCGGCCGCCAAGACCGCCAAGCATGGCTCCACCCGTCGCTCCAGTGACACCCGACGTACGAGGGCCAGCTCATGAACGACCAGCCGACAGACCTGATCAAAACTGCCATTCAGTCGAAGATCCTTCACGGCAAGCGGGCTCTCGTCGTCGGCATCGCCAACGAGCATTCGATTGCCTATGGCTGCGCCCGGATCTTCCGCCAGCTTGGGGCCGATCTCGCGGTGACCTACCTCAACGAGAAGGCGAAGCCCTATATCGAGCCGCTCGCCAAGGAGCTCGGCGCCTCCGTCTTCGCGCCGTGTGACGTGGCTCAGAGCGGCCAGCTTGAGTCTGTCTTCGAACAGATTCGTGAGACGTGGGGCAGCCTTGACATCGCGCTCCATTCCATCGCGTTCGCGCCGAGGGAGGATCTGCAGGGGCGGCTCGTCGACAGTTCCAGTGAAGGGTTCAAGGTGGCGATGGATATCTCCTGCCACTCTTTCGTCCGCATGGCGCGGCTCGCAGAGCCTCTGATGCCCGAAGGCGGGACTCTCATGGCGATGAGCTACCATGGTGCCAACAAGGTCGTGCCGAATTACAACCTGATGGGGCCTGTGAAAGCGGCATTGGAGAGCGTTGTGCGCTATCTCGCCTACGAGTTGGGCGACAAGCACATCCGGGTGCACGCCGTCTCGCCCGGCCCGCTGAAGACGCGGGCGGCCTCGGGCCTGAAGGACTTCGATGTCCTTCTCACCGAGGCCATCGAGCGGGCACCCATCGGCGAGCTGGTCGACATCGACGACGTGGGCCTCACCGCTGCATATCTGACGACGCCGTTCGCCCGGCGGCTCACCGGGACGACAACCTACGTCGACGGCGGGCTCAGCATCATGGCGTGAGGCTAGTCTCAACCGTGGGCCGATGAAACAAGGGGAGGTCGCAATGACTTCCAATCTCTTGTCCTTGAGCGGGGTAGCCCCCCTTGTGGCGGCTCTTCTTTGGGCGGGGGGCGTCTTGGCCCAGGTGCCTGATCAGGCACCTGACCGGGCAAAGCATCGCCAGTCCACGCCGCAGTCTGTTGAGCGGAAGGAAAATGAGCAGACGAACGTTGATGCAGTCCAGGCAGCTGCAGATCGAAAGTTCCGTGAGATGGACCGCCGCCTGAACCGCACCCTCCGCAGCGTCTGTGTCGGCTGCTGAGGCTGTTACACCTGGAGGAAGCAGTGCGTTCAGTGGATCCTCACGATGCGATGAACAGACGGGAATGGGCTGATTCTTCCGAGGCGTCCTACGTCGAGAAGGCTCTGGGCCTCGTGCTGCTCCTGGTTCTGGCCGTCGGATGCATCCTGGTGCTCTGGCCGTTCCTGACGGCTATCCTCCTTGCGGTCATCCTCTGCGTGTCGACATGGCGGCTGTTCCGGAGGATGGAGCATCTGATAGGCGGGCGACAGACGCCGGCGGCCCTGCTCATGACCGTGATGATCGCCGGCCTGCTCGTGCTTCCCCTGTTGGCCTTGGGCGCGAATCTGGCGGACGATGTCACCCGGCTCGCTGCGGCCGTCCGTGCCACCATCGACCAGGGGTTGCCGCCGCCCGGTTGGCTCGGGCGCCTGCCTCTGGTTGGGCAGGAGGCAGAACGGGTCTGGATTCAGGTGACGCAGCAGGGCGCCGCACTTGGGCCGACGCTCGCGCCCTACGTGCGGCCTCTGCGCGAGTGGGCGCTGCACCAGGGAGCCTCTCTTGTCTCGGGCACACTCCAGGTTGTCTTCGGCATCGTCCTGGCGTTCTTCCTTTATCGCGACGGCGCCTATGTCGAGACGCGCCTCGACTGGGCCATGTCTCGGCTGGGCGGCTGGCGGGCGCAGCATGTGCTGCGAACCGCAGGGATGACCATCGTCAGCGTGGTCAACGGCGTCCTCGGCACGGCTTTCATCCAGGGCACCCTGCTGGGCGTCAGCTTCTGGCTGGCCGGGGTTCCGGGCGCCATCGTGCTCGGGGCCGTGGGCGTGGTCCTTACCCTCCTGCCGATGGGTCTCGTGCTGCTCTGGCTGCCCGCCGCCCTGTGGCTGATGTCCTCAGGCCACACCGGATGGGCCGTGTTCGTGATGATCTGGAACGGCCTCTTCGTCGGGACACTCGACAACCTCCTGCGTCCGTACCTGATCAGCCGCGGCGTCAGGATGCCGATGGTGCTGATCTTTCTTGGCGTACTCGGCGGTCTGCTGGCGTTCGGCATTGTCGGGGTCTTCCTCGGTCCGGTCCTGCTCGCCGTCGCCCACACCCTGTTCCAGGACTGGGGACGCGCCAGTGACACCGCGCCCGGACCAGCCTGATCAACCGCAAAGGAGAGGGAGCTCATGGATGATCTCACTTCGAAAATGGATGGCATCACAGTCGATGAGTGGACCGCCGCGACTGAAGCCAATCTCGCACTTGCGTCTGAGTTGACCTGGGCCCGTGCGGTGAAGGTTGTCCTGGTGAGTGCCTCAAATGCCGCAGTAGGAGCAATAGCATGACCGCGTCACTCAATCCGGCCGCACCTCACCACCTGCCGATCTTCATCCCCGCGCCCGGCGGAACCGATGTCCTGATGGTGGTCGTGGCCGTGTTTCTGGTGCTCGCCGTGCTGGCGATCGGCCTGCT
Organism: Microvirga lupini; assembly: GCF_014191055.1. Taxonomy (GTDB): domain Bacteria; phylum Pseudomonadota; class Alphaproteobacteria; order Rhizobiales; family Beijerinckiaceae; genus Microvirga; species Microvirga lupini_A. Next base: position 408,191 of record NZ_JACHWB010000002.1, on the reverse strand, counting down.
CTTCCTGCGCCTGCACACCCTGCCGGAACGGATCGCTCACAAGGGCAATAAGCTGCAGTTCGAGATTGTCGCCATTCTCGGCCTGCTGGCGCTGTTCACCCACGTGCACCTGTTCTGGGTGGCCGGACTGCTGCTCGCCCTGATCGATATTCCCGACTTCGGCAACCCGCTGCGTCGCATCGCCGGGTCGTTGGAAAAGATTGCCGGCATCCCGCCAGGCGAAGGCGCGGGCGAGGCTCCCGATGAACGTGGCGCCGCCGGGCAGCACACCGAAGAATTGGCTGATGGCACTGTCGAAGTGCCGAAAACCATCACTTTGCCCCGCATGCCAAAGGAGCGGACCCATGCTTGAGCTGCTTCTCTGCTCTCTGCTGACGATCCTGCCGGACTATCTCTACCGCCGCTATGGGCAGGGCAAGCGGATCGGCAAGGAGATCACCCTCTATTCGGTCTGGTTCGAATTGCGCTGGGGCATCGTGTCCTGCCTGATGCTCACTATCGGGCTGATCACGGTGGTCTTCTACAACCATCCATCAACCACGAACGCCACGGCGTACTTCCGCACCATTCCGGTCCTGCCCGAAACCAATGGGCGTGTTGCCGAGGTGTATGTCGATGGCGTGAGCGGGGAGGTCAAACAAGGTGCGCCGCTCTTCCGGCTCGACAGCTCCAAGCAGGAAGCCGCCGCGGAGACAGCCCGGCGCAAGATCGCCGAATCTGACGCCGCCATGGTGGTCGCGCGGACCGACATCCAGGCGGCCGAAGGTAGGCTTCAGGAGGCGAGAAGCGCTTATCAGCAGGCGGTGGACGAACTGGAAACCAAGCAGGAGATCTACCGTCGCAATCCGGGTGCCGTGGCCACGCGGGACATCGAGAAGCTGCAGGTCGCCGTGCAAGGGCGTCAGGGCACCATCGACGCCGCTACCGCCGCCAGACAGCAGGCCGAGGCACAGCTCTCCACGCTGCTCCCTGCCCAAAAGGCCAGTGCCGAGGCCGAGCTGGCTCAAGCCGAGGTGGACCTGTCGAAGACGGTCATCCGGGCGGGCGTCGATGGGCGGGTCGAGCAGTTCACGCTACGGGTGGGTGACATCGTCAACCCCCTGATGCGCCCAGCCGGGGTCCTAATCCCGGAGGGCGCCGGGCGGGGCCGCCTGCAGGCTGGCTTCGGGCAGGTCGAGTCCCAGGCGCTGACGGTCGGGATGGTGGCCGAGGCGACCTGCGCGTCGCGGCCCTGGACGATCATCCCGATGGTGGTCACCGGAGTGCAGGACTATATCGCCGCCGGCCAGGTTCGTAGCGGTGAGCAGTTGCTCGATGCGCAGCAGCTGACGCGGCCGGGAACCGTACTGGCTTTCCTCGAGCCGCTCTACGAGGGAGGGTTCGACGGCGTCACCCCTGGCAGCAGCTGCATCGTCAATGCCTACACGAGCCATCATGAGGAGATTATCGCGCCCGAGACGGGTACGATTCGAGGATTGGTTCTTCACGCCGTGGATGCCGTCGGACTTGTGCATGCCATGATCCTGCGCATCCAAGCGCTGCTGTACCCCATCCAGACCCTCGTGTTCGGTGGGCACTGACATCAGGATGAGCGGCGGGCTTCCCCCGCCTGTGCCAGACGAGAGCGCCTCTTCCAATCGGAGGAGGTTTGTCGAGGAGGACGAGCTATGACCACCATGTCGAAAAGTTCAGGAACATCGGACACACTGCGAAGCGGTGCCCTATTTGCTGTGTCAGGCGACAGCGGCCGCGCCATCGCGAACGCTGCAGAAACCTGGTTCGCCGCGGCCGCCGAATGCCAGCGCGACATGATGAGCTTCGTGTCCATGCGCCTGGAGAAGGACGCGGAGACCTCCCGTGAGATGATGGGCTGCAGGAGCGTCGCGGACGTGACGGCCATTCAGTCCCGCTGGATGGAGGAAACCCTCCGCGACTACAACTCAGAGATGACCAAGCTGATGACCATCTGCAGCAGGTCCGTGAGCGGCGGAGCAGGCCCGAAGGGTTGATAGTTCCCTTGCGCCGTTTGCCTGCCTGACGGCTCCCATCCACGCCGGGCGTAGGCGCCTGGCGTCAGGGCTCTTCACTCTCTGCTTGTCAGGCGAGGGGCAACGCCGGCTGGACTTCACCCCGGGAGTCCGGCTGATTGCGGGCCCGGTCGGCCTCTGGGTCGATTATGAGAAATCCCGCCAGCGCCCCCAGGATGGCTAGCCCTCCCGCGATCAGGAGAGCCGTGCGGATCCCTTCCGCCGGGTGGGCGCCGATGTCGACCACCACTCCCGTGACCACCGGAGCAAGGGGGCCGGCCAGCGTCGTGATCGCGTTGGTGACGCCGAGGGCCGCCCCGCGCTGCTCAGCCGGAGTGACCTCTGCGATCAGGACAGGCCCAAGCACGAACATCACATTGCAGAGGGAGAAGGCGATCATGGTGCATGCGATGATCGGCACGGATCCCTCGGATCGCGCTAACAGAATGACGATCAGACCCGCGGTGAGGGTACTGGCGCACGCCACCGATCCGCACGCCAGCCGGCTCGTAATGCCGCGCCGCTTCAGGCCGTCGGACAGAATCGAGACGCCAGGCAGGAGCACGATCTGACCGAGTGAGACCAGCATCATGATCCAGCCGGTCTGGACCGGCGTATAGCCGAAGGCCTGGGTCAGGAAGACTGGCAACCAGACGACCGCCAGGGTCAGCAGCCAGTAGGCACAGAAGCCGACCACCTGGACGCCGATGGCCGTCCGGTATCGGAACAGCTGGCGGTAAGACAGACGCGCCGCAGGGTCACCAGCATTCACATTGTTGGGCACGAGAGGGCCCTCGCGGGCCATCAGCAGCCATACGATGCACCAGATCAAGCCGAACAATCCGAGAAGCCCGAAGGCGGCGTGCCAGGACCACGCCGCGACGATGGCGACGATCACGGGAGCTGCGATCCCGTTCCCCGCGAGCGCGCCGATGGCGATGAGGCTGGTCGGGACGGCGCGGCGCTCGCTCGGGAACCACTTGTAGGCGGCATGCAGCGCGACCGGATAGGCCGGGCCCTCACCGAAGCCGAGGGCAACCCGGTTGGCGACCAGGGCGGCGACCGAAATCGACAGCATCATCGGCAATTGGCACAGGGACCAGATCACCGCCAGGGCGGCCAGCACCCACTTTGTGGCAACACGGTTGACAAGGAAACCACCGATCACACCACCCACTGAGAAGAGGGTGAAGAAGCTCGTCGCGATCAAGCCAAATTCGGTGTGGCTCAGACCCAGATCTTGCATGATCGGAACGGCGGCAAGGCCGAGCACCGCCCGGTCGGCGAAGTTGATCAGCATGAACAGGAACAGCAGGGCCACCATGATCCAGGCGTGTGTTCGATCCACTGTTTCATCCGCGAGCGTGGTTCGCGGGTGCACGTCCTCCATGGCATTGCCCCTTCCTCAACGAAAGACGAAACCGTCGCGCGGCAGCGCAAAGGTTTTGTGACAATGATCTCCGGGCCCTTCTGGCCACCAAGCGCTGCCATCCCGTCAGGCCGTGATCACGGCGGGGATATTCCGAGACTGGGCCCTTTCAATGTCTTAAACTGTCAAGCGAGCGTCCCCGACGGTCAAGCATGACCATCTTGGCAAACTAGAGTGACCCCAAAGGCAGGGGAAGCCAAGGTGCTTTGCAATCCTGGTTGCGATCAACTCGCGGCGAGATCCGATCCGGACATGGCGTGTGGTTGGCCAGTGCCATCCCCTGAGTTGCCTGAGGGTACTTGAGGAGGCACGGATGCAGAGCTACGAGGGAGTGGTGCTGCGGCTGCATATAAAGCGCGAGGGCCTGATGCTGGCCGCCGGGGCCTATTCCATCCGCATCCAACTCCGGTGAGCCGATGCTCGCACTTCGCAGCCTGCTGGTCCTTGCCCTCTTCCTGCCACTTGGCGCCTGTGCCAGCGTCAAAGGTGTACTGGTGCCTGTGAGCGCATCGGTTCCAGGGGCGAGCAAGGTCGACATGCTGGTCGCCACCACCCGCAAGCGGACAGATCCGGCGGAGCTGTTCTCGGGTGACCGCGGACCGGCGGCGACGTTCGCCAACATCACGGTCTCGATCCCGCCCGAGAGCGCCCGGCAAGTCGGCGAGGTGCAGTGGCCGCGGCAGGTGCCCGGCAACCCGGCCGCGGACTTCGTCACGCTCAAGGCCGATGTGATCAGCCAGGATCAAGCACTCGCCTGGTTCCACCGGAACCTCCGGACCGTGCCCAGGCGGCAGGTGCTGGTGTTCATTCACGGCTTCAACAACCGCTTCGAGGACGCAGTCTTCCGCTTCGCCCAGATCGTGCACGATTCCGGTGCCCCGGTCGTACCAATCCTGTTCACCTGGCCTTCGCGCGGCAGCGTGCTGGCCTATGGCTACGACCGTGAGAGTACGGCCTATTCCCGCAATGCCTTGGAGAACCTGCTGAAGGCGATCTCTCGTGATCCATCGGTCAGCGAGATCTCGATCCTGGCGCATTCCATGGGTAATTCGCTGGCGCTCGAGACCTTGCGCCAGATGGCGATCCGGGACGGACGGGTTACGCCAAAAATCCGCAATGTCCTGCTGGCGGCGCCGGACGTGGATGTGGATCTCGCGCGGGAGGCGATCATCGATATGGGGCCGAGAGCCAACCGGCCTGCCTTCACCCTGTTCGTGTCTCAGGATGACAGGGCGCTGGCGGTCTCCCGGCGGGTGTGGGGCAGCGAGGCGCGACTAGGCGCGATCAACCCCGATCAGGAGCCGTATCGGACCCAGCTCGAACAGGCGAACGTCACCGTGCTGGACCTCACGAAGCTCAAGGCGGGCGATGCCCTCAATCACGGCAAGTTCGCGGAAAGCCCCGAGGTCGTCCAACTCATCGGCAAGCGGCTCGCCGAGGGCCAGACGGTGTCGGATTCCCGTGTCGGGCTTGGCGACCGGATCATCCAGGTGACCGCAGGTGCGGCCACTGCGGTGGGCACAGCGGCGGGTCTGGCCGTATCGGCTCCCGTGGCGGTCATCGATCCACAAACCCGGCAAAACCTTGGGGCTCATGTCGAGGAGCTAGGGCAGTCCGCGTCCGATGTCGTGGCGCCATAGAGCATTTTTCGGCGACGTGGATCCGGTTCGCCGTCAAGAAATGCGGCAAATCCAGAAGGAGAGATGATTCCACGCAAGTGGAACCAGCTCTCGTCATCAGGCTCATGAGAGCTGAAGCACGATATGGGTCGCATCCGGCTCCCGCCGCGTCGTAATCCCGAGCCCACTGGTCCCGAACACCTTCAGCATCGCCGTGTTGTTCGGCAGAACATCGGCAGTCAAAGCGCTGAGACCGGCATTGCGAGCCAAGCTCACAAGATGCCGCAGCAGGACCGCGCCGATGCCCTTGCCTTGGTGCCCATCGTCCACCGCGAAGGCGACCTCAGCCTGTCCGGGCGGGCCCACAATGTAGCGTGCCCCGCCGACGATCACCGGCTGTCCGTCCTCCTCCAGCACGGCGACCAGAGCAACGTGGCTCACGAAATCAACATTGACATAGAAGTCGACCTCTTGATCGGTGAAGCCATGCTTGAAGGTGAAGAAGCGCCGGTAGAGGGATTGGTCGCTCGTCCGGCCGATGGCAGCGAGCAGACCCGCCCGGTCCGCCGTCCTGATGGCGCGAATTTTAACCGTACGTCCGTCGCGCAGGATCTCGCTGGCCAGGTAGTTTCCCGCTTGCACCATCGTGCTCAACTCCCTCAGGCCACGTTGGAGACGGCGCTGTTCACTATTCCGCGGGTTATCCTAGTGGCTCCTGCGCGAAGGATCTCAGTAGTGCCGGCGATAGGCCACCCGCGGCCCGAGGTAGCGTGGGCCATAGTAGCCCCGGTACGCGCCATAATAGCGAGGTCCGTAGTAACGTGGGCCATAGTAGACGCGCCGGGGATAATAGCGCGGACCGTAATAGACCGGTCGCGGATAGTAGTAGCGCGGAGCGTAGTAGCCGGGCCAGGGACCATAGCTATAGGCCGGATACCCATATCCATACCCGTAGGCTGGATACCCGTATCCGTATCCATACCCATAGGCGGGGGCAGTGGCCGCTGCAGTGATCAGGCCTCCCAGGATTGCGCCGCCGACCAGCCCCGCTGCGACGGCACCACCACCGCCCCAGCCATTGTGGTGATAGTACCTGCCGCGCCAGTACTGAGCATCCGCCGTTCCGGCACTGCCGGTCACGATCAGGGCGGCAGCGGCGAGAGTTGCTAGTTTCCTCATGTCAGCCTCCACAGGCTTGGTATCCGCCCCCTTCTGTCGTTTCATATCGTGCATCAAGACCATCGCGGCTAGCGTCTCAGCTTCGATTGTTGCATAGGGCCTCTGTCGCCTTCGCTTCCACCGGAAACAGTGTTGAGGCACAGCCGGATTTGGTTGTCGTCGTTGTCACGCATGGTCAGGCAGACCTCGGCTTCCTCCAGGCAATCACTTGGATTGCCGTAGCGCGCGCACAACTCCTCGCTCTGGGCCCGGATGGTGTTAATGAGCCCGTAGACGAAGTTGCCAGCTCCGTCGCGCGTTCCCGAAGGCTTCCGTGCCGGCGCCTCGCCGGGCGTAGACCGCTTGGAAGAGGCCACTACCGATCTCCTGCGTGTGATCGCGAGCTGGGTTGTCGGCCAGAGCCGAACGAGTCAGAGGGAACGGGCCCAGGAGGCTGACCATCATCATCATCGATACGGCCCAACCTGTTCGCGCCGTTTCCGTGCCGATCCCCATTGCTGTCCTCCCTGGTTGCCCAACGACGCCTGTGAGTCCAGCTTTGTCCTGCCCGAACCGGGTCAGACACCGAGAGGGTTACCATCACGGACAGCATGGCTGCCCGCCAGCCGCACCGGATCAGGCTATGCCAACGGAATTCCGATGCTTGACGGCTTGGGACAAGATCTTGACACTTTTGGACAGACCTCCGGAACCAGGGCAGGGCACCCGGCAGCAGCCGTTATCGTTATTGCGAGCACCGCCTGTATTCGGTGCCGGTCGTGTCCTGCTCGTTGAAATAGCGCTTGAGCGAGCCATCCGTCTCTAGTGCCATGAGAACCCGCACCTCGTTGCCCGCCACAGCGTTGGCGCAGTCGAGAACGAGACGTTGCCGATCGCCATTCGGCCGGACCGATTTGATGCGGCACGAGGCCTGGGGTGTCCTCAGGCGGTTGCCCGAGACGATGAAGGCAGGCGCGAAGATGTCGACCGGCTTCTTAAACGACGCTCCTTTTCCGCCGGATGAGTAAACCTCTGCGCATTCCGCGGTTCCGGACAGCCAGGCACCCTGGTATCCGGCAAGGCTGCTCTGCGCCATCGCGCCCGACGCGGCCGCCGAGAGGCCCAAACCGAGCCCCGCAGCGATCGTAAATCCCGCAACTCCCATCTTGATCTCCTCCAACATTGAAAACGACATCGATCCCTGGTCGGCGCAGGTGGCCAACCGCCTCTCCGTCGGGACACCGGCAAACAGGCCCATATGGACAAGACCCCCTTAGCCATAGGGGCGCGGTCGCCCATGAAATCACCCTAGTCCAGCCTCGGCGAGGTGCTTGATCGATCCGGACAATTGCTTGACAGTTTGGGCCGGTGATCCGGCCGGACACTGTGAAGCGTTCGGACAGCCTGACAGCCGGCAGGCATGCTTCCTTGCCGGCGATGCGCGCCGGGTGGCTGCGGGTCGAGCGGGCTAGGGCCACCGATGCGATCTGATTGCCAAGGCAATCAGCTTGTGGGCCGATGATCAGGCGTGAACGCCTTGGCGGCCAAAACTGTCAAGCGATTGTCCCTCTCGGTCAAGCGCCATGTCGTGGCTGGCCTACAGTGGGGCTGCGGGGAGTTGATGCTGCCGCACGCTGAGGCGAGGGGATCCATGTCGAAACGATCCCCGCGTTGCACTTAGGCTCCCGACGGGCCTGCCTTCTTCAGCACCGCTGCCGACATCACTCCTGAACAGCCAGCCGTTCGGCGCCCCAAGGAGTTTGCCATGGACCTGCACAACACCCAGAATATTCATCGGTGCGTTGCCGAGGGCATTGGCACCTTCTGGCTCACGTTTGCCGGCTGCGGCAGCGCCGTCATCGCCGCGGCGTTTCCCGACGTGGGCATCGGCCTGCTCGGCGTTTCGCTCGCCTTTGGCTTGAGCGTGCTGACCATGGCCTACGCCATCGGCCACATCTCCGGCTGCCATCTCAACCCGGCAGTGACCGTCGGCCTCGCGGCGGGCGGGCGCTTTCCCAAGCAGGATATCCTGCCCTACGTGGTCTCGCAGGTCCTCGGCGCGATCATTGCTGCGGCGGCCCTCTATGCCATCGCCACTGGCTCGCCCGCGTTCGATCTCGCCAAGGGCTTCGCGGCCAACGGCTACGGGGCGCACTCGCCCGGACAGTACAGCATGATGTCGGGCTTCATCGCCGAGGTGGTTCTGACCATGATGTTCCTGTTCATCATCATGGGCGCCACCCACGGCAAGGCGCCGTTCGGCTTCGCGCCAATCGCCATTGGGTTGGGGCTCACGCTGATCCACCTCGTCGGCATCCCGATCACCAACACGTCTGTCAACCCGGCCCGCAGCACCGGCCCGGCCTTGTTCGCCGGCGGCTGGGCGCTGGCGCAGCTCTGGATGTTCTGGGTCGCGCCGTTGGTCGGCGGGGCTTTGGGCGGTATCCTCTACCGCTGGCTCAGCGAGGAGCCCTCTGCGCAGGTCACAGGGGTCACTCCGCCAGCACCAGCCGAGTAGCGGACAACGCCTGGCATGAGGCATGGCCTTTTCCCTAGGCATCGACGGCGTGTTTGAATGCTGATGCGCTCGGACGGGGCAACCCAGGATGGCCAATTGGAGAACTTCGCATGACCAGCTCCAAGGATGTGGAAAGGACGATGCTCCGCAACAAGCTCCTCGGCCGGTGGGCTGCCGGGAAGCTGGGACTCACGGGCCGCGATGCGGAGGCCTATTCGGACGCCCTCGCCAGGGGCGCGGTCGATCCCGAGCGCAGCGACGTGTTCAGCAAAATCCGTAAGGACTTCGATGCCGCAGGCGTGCCCGAATCCGACGAGCGCATCCTCCACGTCATGACTGAGCTCATGCTCAAGGCTGGCAACCTGATGCCGACAGCGCGGGGGGATGCCCTTGATGGTGCGGCGGTGGCGCTCGCGCGCAATCTCATGTCGCGGTGAGGCCTACCATGACTTGTCCGTGGTCGTTTCGGTGACCACTACGCGCCGGCTAACTCGTCTGGCGTCGATCTGCTGCTGAATTCCCAGGGTGCTTGTCCTTGGGCCTACCCGCACGGAGGAGCCCGTTCGTGTAAAGCGCAGGTCACCTTGACGTCCGGTCTTTGACCGCGGAACGGGCCAGCCGCTGTCCCAAACGGCCTAGGAAACGTCTTGAACTGTCAAGCATAACGGAGTGAGCCCACATAGGGTCCTTGCACACAGGCGGAACAAGCACTGGGCGTGACAAGGGATACGCAGCCTTTCGAAAGCGTACTTTCAGCGGTGCATGCTGAGCAGGTGCACGGGCGGTGAAGGCGCTTGTCGACCAAGACCGTCGCTGTTGCTGAACCAAGGAATCAGACCACGATTACAGGAGCGAGACGTGCCGCGTGTGTCACTGATCACTGATATGGATGCAAGAGCGACTAAGAGCCGGAAACGGACCCTAGCCCTCTCCGGAGCCGCGCAGCCTCATCGGATGTTCCTTACCCGTCCTGCCATTGCAGGGATCGCGTCGCTCTTCGTAGCAGGCTGTACCCTCACGTCGGACGAGGCTCCTTCCTCTGCCACTGTCGAGGCTCCCGCCTCTTTCACGCGCGAGCGCCTGATCGGGCGGTGGGGCATTGCATCGTTCCATGTCGACAAGGACCGCCCGAGGACGGAACGCGAGGCAAGGGCGCAGTGTGGTCAGCCCTACACCATCGCGAAAGGCCCGACCGATGGCGTGATGATGCATGTCGCCGACGATCCGAAGCTCTATGAACTGCGTCTCAAGGGCGATAGCGCCGGTCGGACTTATGTCGGCTTCGAAGCGCCGCCGGGCGATCCGCAGGATCGCGAGATCCTCTCGTCAACCAATGATTTGATGACCATGCGCTTCGTCGATCCGGATGCAAACCGGCGTTACGGCACCTTCGTTTACGTGCGCTGTCGTGCCTGACAGTTGAAGGCTAATCCCCGGAGGAGAAGATGCGGACATGCGATGACCGGATGGCCTCGGCGAGTGCGACACTTGCACTGGTAATCGGACTTGCTCTGGCGATTTGTCTCCCCGATGCAGCGGATGCGCAGGCCGCACTGAAGCCTGTCATCCAAGAGACGCTTCAGATCGGTGATGAACCGGGGCGCATTTCGACGGAGGAGGTTGTCATCACCGATGGCCCTTATGCCCGGCAGGTGGTGTTCTTCCGCTCCAATGAGGCGCCTGGAACCCTGATCATTCATACCTCGGAGCGGTTTGCCTATCTGATCCAGGGCAACAACCGTGCCCTGCGCTACGGAATCGGAGTCGGGCGCGAAGGGTTTCAGTGGTCCGGCCTCGTGCGCGTCAGCCGCAAGGCCGAATGGCCGGACTGGCGCCCGCCACCGGAGATGATCGCGCGCCAGCCCTATCTTCCACGCTTCATGGCTGGTGGACCCGGGAATCCGATGGGGGCCCGCGCCCTCTACCTCGGCTCAACAATCTTCCGCATCCACGGCACCAACCAACCGGAGACGATTGGCCATGCCATCTCCTCCGGCTGCTTCCGATTGGCCAACGGCGACGTCATCGACTTGTACGAGCGGGTACCGGTCGGCACGAAGGTTGTGGTCCGCCAAGGCGCCAGCCTGTGACGGCCCAGAAGAGCGAAGTGCATCATGCGACGGAGACAAAGGATCATGTTGAAAGCGGCCAAACTCTGCGCCCTAGCCTGCGCTAGTCTCACACTGGCCTGTGCTTTCGCGGCCCCTGGTGCCGCCGGAACGCTTGAATCCGTGAAGCAACGTGGCGTCCTGCAATGTGGTGTCAGTGAAGGGCTGTTCGGGTTCTCGGAACGGGACGCGAAGGGCGGCTGGTCCGGATTCGATGTTGATTTTTGCCGTTCTGTGGCGGGAGCCATCTTCGACGACGGGTCGAAGGTTGCCTTCGTGCCGCTGTCCGCCAGCGAGCGGTTCGAGGCGCTGCGCGCAGGGCGAGTCGATCTGCTGTCGCGGACCTCGACCTGGACCCTGGAGCGGGAGGCCGGCCTCGGCCTTGCCTTTGCGGGTATCACCTATCATGACGGCCAGGGCTTCATGGTCATGCGAGATCTCAACGTTTCCTCAGCGCTGGAGCTCGACCGCGCCACGGTGTGCGTCGAGAGCGGCACGACGAGCCAGCTCAACCTTGCCGACTTTTTCCGAGCCAACTCCATGACCTACGAGGAGCGTAAGTTTCCAAGTGCCGCAGAGTCTCTCGCGGCCTTCCAGGCCGGTCAATGCAAGGTCCTGACGCGAGATCAGTCGGCGCTCTATGCCGAGCGCCTCAAGCTGCCCCAGCCGGCCGCTGCCGCGATCCTTCCGGACGTGATTTCGAAGGAGCCGCTCGGGCCTGTGACGCGCGCTGACGACTTCGCCTGGTTCACGCTGGTAAAGTGGGTGAACTTTGCTCTCGTGAATGCGGAGGAACTCGGGATCTCATCCCGGAATGTGGCCGAGGCGACAGCCTCTCACAAGCCGGATGTGCGCCGCTTTGCGGGCCAGGAGCGAGGCCTCGGCAGGATGCTGGGATTGGAAGATGCTTGGGCGCTGCGCGCCGTCCGGGCGGCAGGCAACTACGCTGAGATCTACGAGCGTAACCTCGGCGTCGAGTCGCGGCTCGGCATCCCGCGCGGCCTGAATCAACTCTGGAACATGGGAGGAGTGCTCTATGCGCCTCCCATCCGGTGACGGAGATCGTGCTACCATCATCGACTGTGGCTCAATCGGTCGGTCACCTGGTACACATAAAAGGGTGGTGGGGTTGACCATCGACTGACCAGGGTTCTCTTCACGGCGTGTCCCAAACTGCACAGCGCCTGTCCTGAAGTGTCAAGCACGGCTTGCAGGCCGATAGGATGCTGGTCCCAGACCGACCATGGATGACATCATCCATAAATCCTTGTTCCGCCTGCGACGGGACCGCTCCTTGGTGCTCGTGGGCATTCATGGGAGAAGCGCATGCACAACAGGTGCTCAAGCCGATTCCTCCTCAGAATAACCGGATCCGCTTGCATAATGGCCTTGCTGGCCGTCGCCGGGACATCGGCAAAGGCAACTCCCCTGTCGTTGAGCACCTCACAGATAGAGGTCCCATTCACGCTACTCGGAATCGTTCAGGAACGAGATCTGGACTATGCACGGGCAGCCGCACGCGGCCCGCGGGGCGGGGCCGTCGCGCGCGGGCCGCGCGGAACAGTGGCCCGTGGTCCTCAGGGTGGAGTAGCCGCGCGCGGAGCTTACTGCGGAGCCGTGGCCCGTGGCCCGGCGGGCAATGTCGCGGCTCGTCCGGGGTACCGGCCACCCGTGCCGGCGGGCGGCTGGTATCGGCCGCCGTCCTACTGGTGGCGCCCCGGGGCCGCAGTGGCGGCCGGCGCGGCACTTGGCTTCGTCACGGCTGCGGCCGCGACCACCTACGCCACTTCGCCGGCGCCTGCCGCTGGCTATTGCTGGTACTACACCAATGCGCAACGCACCCAGGGCTTCTGGGACGTCTGTCCCCGGTGAGAGTGCTGTGCATGCTGCCAGCGGCCTTTCATTATACAATCATGGATACGGCAGGAATCGTCTGTTGGACCCTCGCGGCAAGGGAGCACGCGATCCTTTCCCGGTCCAATCACGTCCACAGTGTTCGGCGAAACCGGTTGTGAGGCGTGCGACATGTGTTCGGAACTCAACGAGGGCATGACGATGAGAGGTGACAGCAAGCGAGAATCTCTGGTTCCTGGCCATGACCCGAGGTACTCGATACTGGTTCCAGCCACCGCTTTCGGGATGTCCCGGCGAACCATTCCTCCGGGTTATATCCACCTCGGGGTCAGCAAGGAGATTGCTCCGACCCTGCGCGACTTCGGCATCGCGCCCGATCCGCTGATCCGCGAGGCCGGACTTGATCCAAAACTGTTCAACGATGGTACGAGCGTCGTCGCGCTCATCACTCTGGCTCGACTTTACGCTCTATGCGTCGCCCGAACGCACTGTTCGCATTTCGGGCTGCTGGTTGGTCAGCGCGCTACGATCCTGTCCATGGATCTGATCGGGAGATTGATGCAGCACTCGACGACCATAGGCGAGGCCTTGGAAGGGCTCGTGTCCAACCTGAGTGTCCAGGATCGGGCCGTGGTTGTCTCGTTGACGGTCAACGATGGCATGGTCCTGCTCACGCATGCGGTCTATCGGTCCCAAATGGAGAGTGCGGAGCAGATCACCGACGCATCTCTGGCCATCGCGGTCAATGTGCTGCGCACCCTGTGCGGCGGCGATTGGAGGCCGACCGAGGTGCTTGTGCCCCGCATGGCCCCTGCTGAGACCGAACCCTATCGGCGTCATTTTCGAGCTCCTGTTCGATTCAATCAGGAGGTCGCCACCCTCGTGTTCCCGGCCGAGGACTTGAAGCGCAAGGTGGCGGGAGCCGACCCTCTGCTGCACGCTATGCTGGAGGAGCGCCTCCGGCAGATGAGGGCCAACGCGGGATCCGAGTTCTCGGATGACATCCGCCGCCTGCTGCGCACGCGACTGACGAGCACCCGCTGCTCGGCGGAGGACATTGCCGACCTGCTGGCGATGCACCGTCGTACCCTGAGCCGGCGCCTCAAGGATGGCGGTTCGGGCTATCGAACCATCATCAACGAGATCCGCTTCGAGATCGCCCGGCAACTGCTGCATGAGACCGATGTGTCGCTTGCGCAGATCGCGGCAGCGCTGGGCTATTCCGAGGCCAGTGCCTTCACCCGCGCCTTCCGGCGCTGGTCAGGCCAGACGCCAACAGCCTGGCGGAGTGACGGCCATCCCAGATGACAGACCAACGGGCACAAACAGTCCCGGGACTGCCTGCACCAGTTCAGATCGATCAATGCAGAGCGAATTAACGGGCGTCAGTAAGGCAAGCCTCGCATCGGCATTGCGGCTCCCCCAAAGGTGTCGTTGCGAAAGCCCGGTGATTGGGTAGCCTGGGACGAGACGTAATTCGGCGGCTGCGAGTTCGGACCAGAGCTTGAGACACAACCCGTCAATAAGGCGCTTGCCGCAAGCGCGGCGATGATCGTTCGCATGAGATCCCTATGCTCCGCGACCAGTGGCCAGGGTCTCGTCGACGTTTCATCCCCTTCGTATCGAAACATTCTCTTCTCCATCCTCTGAAAGCTGTCTGGTTCGGCACGAACGATCATCGAATAGGGATGGGCATTCGGTGTGAAAGCCGGAGCGGATAGCCTTTAGGATTTGGAGCATTCCTTATCCGAGGGAGGTTAGCTTGACTGTTCGAGACAGGCGCTGAACCTTTTGGGACACCACCCGGCTGTGGCAGAACGACTGGGTTGTCGGTCCGCCTGTGGTGACGGTTGACGAAGCTCATCATTACGCGCCCCGTGCCGCGTTGCGCAGGCTCCAGACAGGGCAAATGCATGACCCGGTCAGCGCCGGCCAACACGATTAACCGGACCGCCGCGGTTCATCGGAGTGCCAGGGCGGATGCCAACGCCCGGAGCACCGACGCCAGGGGGCATCGCGGCACGTCGGGCCGTGGGCGCAGCCGGTCGCGCGACACAGCCCTTCGGCACGCCAGCTGTCTTGCAGTAGACAACTGCATTCGTGGCTTCCGGAATTATGGACAGAGCGATGAACGCGGCCAGTGCCAAAACGGCACGGTACGTGAATCTCACGGCCAGCATGACCAACCTCCATCCTTGTGGACTCGGCGCTTGCCATCAGGCGCGCTGTCCTGGATCGGCTTAATTGGGTAACAACCAAAGCTCGATGTCCTCCTCGTCATCCATATCCATACGTCGGTTCTCCATTGCGGTCCGGAATCCGCCAATCGCATGCACGGTGACGAGGCGCAGCCGTGTCTTCTGGTCGGGAGTGAGGCTTTGGTAAAGCGGTTGCCAAGCATCGGCGAGCTTCCTCAGGCCCGCCGCACGGTCCGTCAGGACATCGGCGCGTTGCCGGTAGAGCTGCACCGGATCGACGTCGCGCGACTGGCCCAGGCGCTCCCCCAGCGCCGCTAATCGGCGATAACGTGTTTCAGCCCTGGCACGGATCGCTTCCTCCACGGCGGGCCAGAGCTTCTCCTGATCCGGGGTGAGCTGCAGTGCAGCCTTGATCACCCCAACCCGAATGTCGGTCAGCATCTTGAAATCTGCCTGGCTTGGCCGTCCACTCTCAGGTGAGTTAGTGGCGCCAGAGGTGGCTTGCTGTCCATGGGCTACGGGCGCGCCAACGATGAACAGGGCTGACATCACGCCGATCATTCCCTTTCGCATTTCGGTCTCCTGCTGATTCCCACACCCACCAGCTTAAAGACTGGAGCACTGCCTGCTTGACGGCTTGGGACACTTCCTTGGCAATTCGGGACGCTAAGCGTTCGCCTCGGCGCCCTTTGCCACCTGTTTCTGATCAATCCGAAACATGCTCTTTGCTGTCGTTTGACCGGACACGCATTTGCGTCGGGGTGACCCCGGTCCATCGCTTGAAGGAATTCGTGAAGGCGCTGGTCTCCTGATAGCCGAGCAGCCAAGGCAATCCGCGAGACAGGGAGGTCAGGATCCTTGAGGTAGTGTTGCGCCAGATCGAGCCAGACACCTTCCAGAATGGCCGCGAAGGTCAACCTCTCGTCCGCCAGGCGCCGAGCCAGCGTCCGCCGACTCATGCCGAGAGAGTGTGCGACCTCGTCTGAGCCGGCGCCGAAGCCAATGGGACAATCAAGGAACTCTTCGACGAGACAATCAAGGAACTCTTCGACGACAGATGACTTGGCGCAGCGAGGATAGGTGACGCTCATGCGGATACCCCGCGGTCCGGCTGACTGCCTATCTCTGGCGCTAGCCCCGCGTCCTCAAGAAGGTATGTGGTCGAGTGGCGGGGCAAGCCCATGGCGCGACGTGGTCCGCCATACATGCACCACACTGCAGCGATCCGGGGCATGCAGCAGGACGTCGACCCCAGGGAGCTCGACGGGTACCCCGGCGACCACGGACGTGATCGAGCGCCGCTAAGGCCACGACTCACCCACCCAGGAGGGTGCGCGCAACGCCATGGGCGGGCAGGGCAGGAAGAAAAGGGTGGGGTGGCCGATCCCTCGAAATCGGAAGGAGTACCTGGTCGAATGTTTGGATGGGGAATATCTAGACAGATTCTGTGGGGATTAAAACCCTTGTATTTTAAGGGTTTAAATGGTCGGAGTGGCAGGATTTGAACCTGCGACCCCCACGTCCCGAACGTGGTGCGCTACCAGACTGCGCTACACTCCGACACCGAGAAATTCCCGGGAGGCCGGTCTTATAGCGGCGAGGGGGGAGCGCCGCAAGGGGAGATTTGAGCCTTTCTGGCAGTGTTCAGCCATTTACAAAACGGTGTTGCCAGCCGCGTTTGGGCCGATTATGTACACGCCACATCTGTTGGGGCGTCGCCAAGCGGTAAGGCAGCGGTTTTTGGTACCGCCATTCCCAGGTTCGAATCCTGGCGCCCCAGCCATCCCAGCCCCCTGCATTATGCGCTGCACTTTTGGGAAATCCGGCGAAACAGGTCGGGTCCTATACCTTTCATGGTGCAAGCTTCTATAAGTCCAGGCTGGAACTTTATTTTCGTGCACTGCCCCAGATTGCCGTTTTTGTCTGACCGATGGAGGTCTTGAGGGCAGATCCATAGGCCGAGCGGCACTAAACCATGAATGATTGTTCTGAGCGACCTGGATGGGCTGAATGACGATCGGGTGACAACCTCCGCCATGGGCCCATGCATGTGCTCAAGGTCTAGTCAGTAGCTTAGAATAGCGGCATTCGTGGAATATAGACGAGTGTAGTAATCTCGGCGGAAAGGGCTGGAAGATATGTTGTAACTAAATTGTTGCAGGCGCACTTTACTGATTCTAGCTTGTGCTTCGACCAGAATCGGCTGTGATCCAAGCAGCCGCCTCGGTAATCCAGAGCTGCCATAATGAGATTGGGAACATGAAACAACCAATGATCTTCAAGGCCTTAAGCTTGAGCGTTTTAACGGCATTCAGTCTGCTGGCCGGCGGTGCCGTTGCTGCCGATAAGGAAGTCACCTTTGCTCATCAGGACATGGTGACCCCGTTGCGAGTGCTCATGGATGAAGGGACCATTGAGAAGGAAACTGGCTACAAGATCAATTGGCGCAAGTTCGGCGGTGGTGGTGATGTGGTCCGAGCAATGGCCTCTGGCGATGTGCAGATCGGCGAAGCTGGTTCAAGCCCCATTGCAACGGCCGCCTCCCAAGGCATGGACATCCAGCTCTTCTGGATCCTAGACGACATCGCCAATGCCGAGCAGCTTGTGGCGCGTAATGGCACCAACATCAATTCCGTTGCGGACCTAAAGGGTAAGACCGTCGCGACGCCTTTTGTGTCGACGGCTCATTACCAGCTCATCTTCGCATTAACGGATGCAGGAGTTAACCCAAAGGATGTGAAGATCCTCAATATGCGGCCGCCGGAAGTTGCCGCCGCATGGGAGCGGGGAGACATAGACGCCACATTCATCTGGGATCCCGTTCTCGGTAAAGCCAAGCAGAATGGAAAGGTGATCGTATCGGCAGGCGAACTTTCCCAAAAGGGCAGGGCGACCTTCGATGGCATCATGGTTGATCGCAAATGGGCAGAAGCCAACAAACCTTTCCTGATCAAGCTCGTAAGGTTGATCGCCCAGAAGGATGCGGAATATAAGGCCAAGGCAGAAGTTTGGAGCGCTGATTCCCCACAGGCAAAGGCCATCGCGAAGCTCACCGGAGCGGCGCCTGCGGATGTTCCAGGCTCCCTGGCAGCCTATCGTTTTCTGTCCCTGGACGAGCAGGCATCCCCAGCTTGGCTGGGTGGGGGGGCCGTCAAAGCCCTGGCTGATACTGCCCAGTTCCTGAAGGAGCAGGGTCGTATCCAGGCACTTGCCCCTGATTATGCCAAATTTGTCACGGATGAGTACGTTAAAGCCGCGAAGTAGAAGTTTGAGAACGAAAAGTGGAAGGTCGCGCCTCATGAGGCGCGACCTCTTTGCGTAAGGAGGGTGGCATACTCGAGATCAGCAACCTCAGTGTCCATTACGGAGAAGGGCCGTCGAGGACCGTCGCTCTGTCGCACCTTGATCTAACAATCGAATCTGGCGAGTTTGCCGTTGCGCTCGGCGCATCGGGCTGCGGCAAGACTACGCTGCTGTCCGTGATTGCAGGATTCGTGAGGCCAACGGCAGGCAGGGTTCTTCTGGATGGCGCCGAAATCCGGACGCCAGGTGCGGATCGCGGTGTCGTGTTCCAGCAGCACGCACTCATGCCCTGGCTAGACGTGGGTGACAACGTAGCCTTCGGCCTTAGGATGCGTGGCATGTCCAAGCCCGAACGGCGGCGCATTGCTGCCGAGATGCTCAATCTTGTTGGATTGTCCGATTTCGTCAATCACAAGATCTATCACCTGTCAGGGGGCATGCAGCAGCGCGTTGGACTTGCGCGTGCCTTGGCAAACAATCCACGCGTGCTGCTGATGGATGAGCCTTTCGGCGCCTTGGACGCGTTCACACGCGAACAGGCCCAGGAATTGGTCGTCGATCTTTGGCACCGTACCGGGAAGACGGCTTTCTTCATCACGCATGACGTGGAGGAGGCGGTCTTTATGGCCACGAAGCTTGTGATTATGAGTCCGCGTCCTGGCCGGATTGTCGAAACCATCGATCTTGATTTTTCCCGACGCTACATCGAAACCCGCGATGCGCGCGCCGTGAAGTCGTCACCTGAATTCATTGCCGTTCGTGAGCGCGTGTTGAACACCATCCATCGCCGCGACCATTTCGCTAAGACTGAGGCCTGACATGGATACCTTGTCTGTTTCTGAATCCATCGACAAGACCTCTTCAGGGTCCAGCATCGTCGACCTTCCCCCAAAGCAGGACGCCAAGGAAAGGTCGACGCGTCAGTTCCGGCTGCTGGCTAAATCCAAGCATGCCATCAGCATCGTCACTGTGTTTCTTCTGCTGGCGCTTTGGGCTGCCACGACCCATCAGGGTTGGATCAAGCCACTCTTCCTGCCCGCACCAGAGTCCATCGGTGCTGCCCTAGGACAGGCCATCAATGGTGAACTCGATGGCGAGCCACTCTGGGTTCACCTTATCACCAGCCTGCTTCGCATTATGGGAGCATTTACCCTGGCTGTCGTTGTAGGCGTGCCTCTCGGGCTAGCCATGGGCATGAACCGAGTGGCCAGGGGCATCTTCGATCCGTTGATCGAGTTCTACCGTCCCCTGCCACCCCTGGCTTATTTGCCCCTGATGATCATCTGGTTCGGCATCGGAGAAACCTCGAAGGTTCTGCTCATCTTCCTTGCATGTTTCGCACCTGTTGTGCTCGCTGCGCGCTCTGGTGTCTTGTCTGCCTCTCAGGAACAGATCAATGCGGCGCGCTCCATGGGCGCTAACCGGGTGCAGGTTTTGCTTTATGTCGTTCTGCCTGCCGCTCTGCCCGAGACCTTGGTCGGGCTGCGCATCGGGATGGGCGTTGGATGGACGACTTTGGTGGCCGCGGAGATGATTGCAGCGAACGCAGGCATTGGCCAGATGGTTCTCAACGCATCGAATTTTCTGCGCACGGATGTCGTGATGATGGGTATTTTGCTCATCGGTATCTTCGCTGGCATGTTCGAGTTCGGTATCCGCCAGCTCGAGCGCGTGCTGGTGCCCTGGAAGGGCAAGGTTTGACCCTAGAGTAAGACCAAGTTGATAACGTCTGCTCCGTGGCGCGGTTGGTTCGGTTGCACCGCCACACTTGAATGTTTCTCCGAGGTAAGCTCCAAACGAGGAAGGCGTAATTGACGCCACCATCACCAAGGCTTTCCGAATTCTTCAGATGGCGGCATAACTTCAGATTCTGCCGTAGGAGTAAAATACATGCGCGACAAGACCACACTCGATCCTGTGGACTGGGATGATTTGCGCGCAAACGGGCATAGAATGCTCGACGATATCCTGAACTACATTCAGAACATCAGGGAGCGTCCGGTCTGGCAGCCGATTCCTGGCGAGGTCCGTGACCACTTCAAGAGCCCGGTTCCCGTCGCCGAGAACGATTTGGCTGTGGTTTATGATGAGTTTCTCAAGAACATCCTCCCATTCTCCACGGGCAATGTACATCCTGGCTTCATGGGCTGGGTACACGGCGGAGGGAACCCGGCAGGAATGCTGGGTGAAATGCTCGCTGCGGGCCTGAATGCAAACCTGGGAGGTCGGGATCACACGCCGATCGAGGTCGAGAGGCAGATCACACAATGGGTACGAGACATCTTCGGGTTCCCTGAAGAGGCTACCGGCCTGTTCGTCACCGGCACGTCTACGGCTAACCTGATTGGAGTGTTGGTCGCCAGAACCGCTACACTTGGCACTGAGGTCCGCCGCTCCGGCCTCGCTGCGTCTCGAAGGCAGCTCGTGGCTTATGCATCTGCTGCGGCACATGGGTGCGTCGCGCGGGCGTTAGAGATTTCCGGGATCGGCAGCGACGCGTTGCGACTGATAGAGACCGACGAACTGCATCGCTTGGATACTGGCGCGCTGGAGCGTGCGATCATATCCGACCGCCACGAGGGTCTGCTTCCTTTCCTGATTGTCGGAACGGCTGGTTCGGTCGATGTCGGTGCGATCGATGACCTTGCTGCCATTGCAGAGATTGCTCAGCGTGAGAAGCTCTGGTTCCATGTCGATGGCGCTTTCGGAGCTCTCGGCATTCTCGCGCCAGAAATTCAGCCCCGATTGAAAGGGATCGAGAGTGCCGACTCAATCGCCTTCGATTTTCATAAATGGGGCCAAGTTCCTTACGATGCAGGGTTTATCCTTGTGCGTGACGGCTCTCTCCATCATGACACTTTCGCATCTCGCCCGGGCTATTTGACCCGCGATACCCGAGGGCTCGCCGGTGGATCGCCTTGGCCTTGCGACTTTGGCCTAGATCTCTCGCGTGGCTTTCGCGCTTTGAAAACTTGGTTCACGCTCAAGGTCCACGGCACCGAGAAGATCGGTGCCGTCATTGCGAAGACATGCACTCTAGCACGGGATCTCGAGAGCAAAGTTGTCGCTGAACCCGAACTTGAATTACTTGCGCCAGCACAATTGAACATTGTTTGCTTCCGGTACCGGAGCGAGGATCCAGATCGCATCAACTCTGAAATCGTGGCCTCCCTCCATGAATCAGGGATTGTCGCACCGTCCGTAACTGTGCTTTCCGGACGAGTCGCCATTCGCGCAGCACTCGTCAATCATCGCACCGAAGCTTGCGACGTCGATGCCCTGGTGCAATCAGTACTTGAGCTTGGTAGGAGTTTGGCGAGAAGCTAATCCGCTCCACATGTATAGCCTGATGAATCTCTCGAGGTTTGCATGTGTTTGTAGGAAAAGGTGCATCATGTCATGGTCGATGAGCAAAATTATACTTTCGCGTTCCATTCCGCGAAGGAGGTGAACGACCGTATCACTCAGATGCGCGCCGCCCAGACCATGCCGCGCTTCAGGATCATGCGCATCTCCGGCACCTCGAATTCCTTCGCCACGTGACCAAGGGAACTGTAGAACACGCGCCCCTGGCCGTGCCGGCGCTTCCAGACGACTGGCATCACCACGCCTTCGATCCAGAGTGCATGATCGCCGGAAAAGGTGGTGGTCGCGAGGACCTCGTTCGAAGGATCCACATGCATGTAGTACTGCTCGGACCGGTAGTCGAAGTCGCGGATGCCCTCCATGACCGGGTCGTCAGTCCGGGTGATGTTGACCCGGTAGTCGATGATGTTGCCCGGATGGGCCACCCATTGGCCACCGCACATGAACTGGTACTCGACGGTATCCCGGAATGCATCGCCCATTCCACCATGGAAGCCAGCGAGACCAACGCCCTCGCGGACAGCCTGCGAGAGATTGGCGACCTCTTCCTTCTCGATCTTCGACATGGTGAAGATCGGCACGACAAGGCTCATCGTGGAGAACCGAGGACTGGCGAAGGCGCGGGTTGAGTTCTCCAGGTGCACCCTGAAGCCCTCGTGCTGCAGCATTCCGGCGACGATTCCCGCGCATTGCTCTGGCTCGTGGCCATGCCAGCCGCCCCATACGATGAGTGCTTCCCGCATCTCTCGTTCTTTCTCCCAAGAATTCGAAAGCTCAGGCGGCGGATGCCGTCTGAGGAGGGCCCTTCCAGAGAATGGAGGCGTCCGCGTCTTCCAGGGTGGCGGGGCGTTCGAGACTGGTGGTGATCGCCCGAGGCTGGCCGGTGGCCGCGCCCTCGAGGATGCTGTGCATGACCTCGAGAACATGCAGGCCAAGACGTCCGCTGGAGCGATGCGGAGTACCGTTCAGAACGGCGCTCGCGAGATCGGCCAAGCCGAGCGCCCGGTAATTGGCCTTGTTCGGCACGTCGGGTGCCCAGTTAGGCGAGCGCCAGTTGGGAACGCCAAGCGGCATTTCGCCCGAGTCGACCGCGCGCCAGTCTCCGCCGCGCTCGGTGACCTCCACATGGCCGCCGAAGAAGTTCGGATCCGGCACGCGCAGGGATCCTTCCGAGCCGTAGATCTCGATAGCCGGATGGCTGTGCTTCCACACGTCCCAACTCATGCAGAAGGTCACTTGCGCGCCTGAGGCGAATTCGAGCAGCGCCGTCACATGGGTGGGCGTCTCGACCGTGATGCGGTGGCCCTTGCGGGGCGACTCCGCCGTCACGATCCGCTCAGGGTAGCCGATGCTCGACATGGCGAAGACGCGCTGCACCGGGCCGATCAGGTTGACGAGGGTGCTCAGATAATAGGGCGCCATGTCGAGAATCGGGCCGCCGCCCGGCTTGAAGAAGAATTCCGGATCCGGGTGCCAGTGCTCCATACCGTGGGACATGAGGAATGCCGTCCCCGACAGGATGCGGCCGATGGCGCCATCGTCGACAAGCTTGCGGGCAAGCCGCCCGCCGGCGCCAAGGAAGGTGTCCGGGGCGCAGCCGAGATGCAGGCCGCGGGCCTCCGCCTCGTCAACGAGTTTGCGGCCCTGCTCGAAATCGACCGCCAGCGGCTTTTCGGAGAACACGTGCTTGCCTGCGCTCAGCGCTGCCAGCGAGACGCCGAAATGAGCGGCCGGCACAGTGAGGTTGACCACCAGATCGATGTCGTCGCGGGCTAGGAGCTCATCGACAGCCATGGCTTCGATGCCGTGGCGGCTTGCCTGGGCCTGAGCGACTTCCGGTCGCATATCCGCGCAGGCGCGCAGGGTAAGACCGCGATAGGCGGGAATGTTCTGGAGATAGATGCCCGAGATGTTGCCGCATCCGATGATGCCGACATTCAGCGAATTCATGATCATCAATCCTCGATGGAGCGCAGGAAGTCGAAGCTGGCGCGGGCGGTCTTGGCCGGGTCGGCCGGCTTGTCGTGCTCGACCACCATCCACTCGGCTCCGGCCTCGCGGCATACGCGCCAGAGATCGCGCCAGTTCAGCACGCCGGAGCCCACATCGGCCCATCCGTCCTGGTCCTCGTTCTGGCCGGCTGGCGCGATGTCCTTCACATGCGCGGCGGTGATCCTGTTGCGATAGCGGTTGATCCACTCCTTGGGATCAGCGTCGCCGCGCACGAGCCAGGCCACGTCGACCTGCCAGGTGAGGGGGCTCGAGCCAGCCGCCTCGAAGATCAGCTCAAGCGCCGTCTTCGCACCGTCCTTCGGCTTCAGCTCCCAATGATGGTTGTGGTAGCCGAGGCGGATGCCTTGAGCCTGGAACCGCTCCGCCATCTGCCCCAGCTCCTTGCCGAGCTCACGCCAGCCGTCAGCGGCCATGTCGCGCTCCTCCGGCGGAACGGCCGGCATGTAGAGGTGCGTGAGGCCAAGGGTGCGGCAGGCGTCAACAATGGCATCTGGCTTCTCGCGCAGAGCCGCCATGCTGACATGGCTGGAGGAGGCCTTCAGGCCGCGTGCATCGAGCTTCGTGCGGACCTCGGCAGCCTTGTCGAGGTGCGATCCGACCGTCTCCACATGGCGATAGCCGGCATCGGCCACCGTATCCAGGATCAGGTCCAGAGCTTCCAGGGATCGCAAGGTGTAGAGTTGAATGGACAGTCTGTCTGTGACGCTCATGAGGTCCTCAGGTTTCAATGGAGGCGCGACAGGTCTGCGCGTGACCTGCCGCGATGCTGGTGTTGTCAAAGGCGCTCGCCGGAATCCGCAGCGAACAGCGAGACTTGGCTTGGATCGACGTGGAGCGTCAGGCTTTCACCCGGCGTCGGGCGGCGTGAGCCGGAGGTGCGAACCTGGGCCGAGCCGAGGGCATCGCTGCACCAGATCACCGTATCGGCGCCCATAGGCTCCACGATATCGACGGTAAATCCAGGCCAGATCCCGGTGCTTGAAATCTCAAGGTGCTCCGGGCGAACGCCGAGCACCACGTCCTGACCGGACGAGGGAGCCGTGACGAACGGATAGCCTGAGAGCGACAGGCGGCGATTGCCGGATAAGAAGCTCAGACCCTCGCCGGTGTTCTCGATGCGGCCCTTGACGAAATTCATCTGCGGCGAGCCGACGAAGCCGGCAACGAACAGATTGGCCGGACGGTGATAAATCTCGTCGGGCGTGCCGATCTGTTGAATCTTCTGCTCCTTCATGACCACGATGCGATCGGCCAGAGTCATGGCTTCGATCTGGTCGTGCGTGACGTAGACCATCGTGGTCTTGCCAAGGCGCGCGTGCAGCCGCTTGATCTCGACGCGCAATTCGTTGCGCAGCTTCGCGTCCAGGTTGGAGAGAGGCTCGTCGAACAGGAACACGGCGGCATCGCGCACGAGCGCACGGCCGATGGCGACACGCTGGCGCTGACCGCCGGAAAGCTGGTCCGGGCGGCGGTCGAGGAGAGGGGTGATCTGCAGGAGTTCGGCCGCCTTGGCGACGCGCTTCTCGATCTCAGGTCTAGGTGTCTTCGCCATTTTCAGGCCGAAGGACATGTTCTCGCGCACGTTCATGCGCGGGTAGAGGGCATAGGATTGGAACACCATGGCGATGCCGCGGTCTTTCGGCTCCTCCCAGGTGACGTTCTTCCCATTGATCCAGATCTGCCCTTCCGCCACGTCCAACAGTCCCGCAATGGCGTTGAGCAGGGTGGATTTGCCGCAGCCCGAGGGGCCGAGCAGGACGATGAACTCGCCTTCCTGGATGTCGAGGGAGAGGCCATCGAAGACCTGGACGGCTTCAAAGGCGACGGTCACATCACGAACGGAAACGGTCGACATTTCTTACCCCTTCACAGCGCCGGCGGCGATGCCGCGGACGAACCAGCGGCCGGAGACGAAGTAGACGACGAGCGGAACGAGCGCGGCGAGCATGGTCGCCGCCATATCCACGTTGTAGGCGCGCTCGCCTTGCGTTGAGTTGACGATGTTGTTGAGTTGCACGGTCATGGGCAGGTTCTCGCGGCCCGCGAAAGTCAGGCCGAAGATGAAGTCGTTCCAGATGCCGGTAACCTGCAGGATTGTTGCGACCACCAGGATGGGGGTCGACATGGGCAGAATGACCCGGAAGAAGATCGACCAGAACCCGCCGCCGTCGATGCGCGCCGCCTTGAACAGCTCGATCGGCAGCCCCGCATAGTAGTTGCGGAACAGGAGCGTCATGGTCGGCAGGCCGAAGATCACATGCACGAGCACGATGCAGGTGAGCGAGTTGTAGATTCCAGTCAGCGAGAAGATGCGCACCAGCGGATAGAGGAAGACCTGATAGGGGATGAAGGCGCCGAGCAGCAGCACGCCGAACATGACGTTGGCTCCTTTGACCCGCCAGAATGACAGGGCATAGCCGTTGATGGCGCCGGCAATGATCGAGAGGATCACCGACGGGATCAGGATGCGTACCGAGTTCCAGAACCCGACGCTGATGCCATTGCATTCAAGGCCGGTGCAGGCGGAGGACCATGCCTTGGTCCAGGCCTCGAATGTCATAGCGGCGGGTAGGGCCAGAATGTTGCCGAGCCGGATCTCCTCCATGGGTTTGAGCGATGTCACAACCATGATCCAGAGCGGCAGCAGGAAGAACAGGGCTGCGGTCGCCAGGAAGGCATAGACACCGATGCGGCCGATGGTGAGGTGGCGGGGGCGGCGGCCTTGCGGCATGACGGCGGCGCTCATGCATGCCTCCCTTGCGGACGGACGTAGCGGACATAGACCCAGGGTGCCAGGATCGAAATGACGGTAATCAGCATGATCGTCGCGGCGGCTGTGCCGAGAGCGATGTTGTTGCGCTCGAACAGATGGTCCATGACGAACTTCGCCGGCACTTCAGTGGCGATGCCAGGGCCACCCAAGGTCATCGCGACGACGAGGTCATAGAGCTTCACGACGCCGGTCGTAAGCAGCACGACAGCCGTGACCACCATGGGGCGGAGGAGGGGCAGAACGACGGAGGTGTAGACGCGCCAAGTGGGTATCCCATCGACCTTGGCGGCCTTCCAGAGATCCTTGTCGACGCCGCGAAGGCCCGCGAGCAGGATTGCCATGGTCAGGCCGGCCCCATGCCAGAGACCTGCGATGACGATCGTGTAGATCGCCATCCGCTGATTCACGAGCCAATCGAAGGTGAAGCTTTCAAAACCCATGTCCCGGACGAGCTTCTGCAGGCCGAGGCCCGGATTGAGAAACCATTGCCAAGCCACGCCCGTGACCACGAAGGACATGGAATAGGGATAAAGAAAGATGGTGCGGAAGAGGCCCTCGCCACGGATGTTCTGATCGATGAAGACGGCGAGCAGGAAGCCGATGATGAGGCAGCCCGAGATGAACAGGGCGCCAAAGATGACGATGTTGGAGGCTGAGGTCAGGAAGCGGTCATTGGCGAAGAGGCGGCTGTACTGCGCAAAGCCAACCCAATCGAGCTTCGGCAGAAGGGTCGAACTCGTGAACGAGAGCCGCACAGTCCAGAGCATGCAGCCGATATAGACGATAAGAACAATAAGGGCGGTCGGCAGGAGGGCGATGGCCGCTGGCAGGCGCGTTTTCACGCGACGTTGGGCTTTGGTGCCACCTGAAGGCATGCTGGGGGCGCGGATCGAAATGGTATCCATGCGGAAGATCCCGTCGAGAGAGGTCAAGCTTCAACGATGAACGGCTCGCCCCAGCCCCTTAGGGGCGAGCCGTATGGTCTTAGCCCGCGTCGCGCATGGCGCTGGTGATCTTCTCGATAAAGGCATCCGCCGGCATGTTGGGGTTGTTCCAATACTGGGTCACAGCATCCTGCATGGCGCCCGAGAAGTTCGGCGGGCTCAGGATCTCCATGCTCTCCACCTGATTGGCCGGATCCTTCAGGATGGCGTGGGACTTCTGGGCGCAGACATCCATGGAGGACACGTCGACATCCATGCGGACCGGGATCGAGCCCTTCTTCTTGTTGAATTCGAGCTGGCTCGTCGGATCGAGGAGAACCTCGACAAGCTTGTCCTGAGTGGCGAGCGCAGTCTTGTCCTTCGTCGCAGGGAGCACGAAGACGTCGCCGCCGATCACGAGCTTTGGCTCCTGGCCGACGACCGTGCAGCCATACTCCTTGCCGGCGGTCTGACCCGCGGCGATGAACTCACCCTTGGCCCAGTCGCCGTTGAAGTGCATGGCCGCCTTGTTGGTGATCACGAGAGCCGTCGCATCGTTCCAGTTCCGTCCCGGGCTGCCCGGGTCGACGAGGCCGCGCATCTTGCCGAAGAGTTCCACCGTTTCCTTGAACTTGGGGCTCTTCACAACGTCCGGCTTGCGGGTGCCGTAGAGCTGGCGGAACATATCGGCTCCGCCATGGCCGACGACCACGGCCCGGAACAGGTTATGCTCCCAGTTGGGCTGCCCGCCGAGGGCAATCGGGATAATGCCCTTGGCTTTCAGCTTCTCTCCGCTTTCGATCAATTCAGGGAAGGTCTTCGGGGCCTCAAGGCCAGCATCGGCAAAAACCTTCGTATTGTAGAACATCCAGTTCTGGCCATGAATATTGACCGGCACAGCGAAAAACTTGCCGTCACGAACCGTCGCGTCGACGATCGGCTTCGGCATGATATCCCGCCACTTGCCCGCTTTAGCCTGTGCTTCGACATCGCGCACCAGATCGTTGCTGACGAGCTCGTCAAACTGTTTGCCGGTGTTGAACTGCATCATGGTCGGGGGATTGCCGCCCACCATGCGGTTGATGCCGGCCGTACGGGCATTGGCGCCGCCGGCAATGGCATTGTCGACCCAGGTGCCACCCGCCTTGGTGAACTGATCGGCGAACACCTTCACGGAAGCGGACTCACCGGCGGATGTCCACCAATGGAGGACCTCTGCCTTCTGGGCGAGCGCTCCGGAACTCCAGATCAAGGCAACAGAAAGGGTATACGCGGAAACGCGTGTCTTCATGTTCATGGCTTCCTCCCAGAAGCGTTTTATCGATTTTTGTAATCGATTACATCTTGTGTTATAGGTTGTAGGCGCTTTTAAGATTAGTCAAGACACAAGTTGAGGCAAGTTATCGTCCCTGATAGATGGTAACATATATTGCCTGAAGCCGGGGGGTAACCTGCATGAGTCGGAAAAGATGGCGGGCCGTGAAGGAGATACGCATTGCCGACGTTGCTCGACTTGCAGGGGTGTCCACGGCAACCGTCAGCCGGGTCCTGTCCGATCCGGAAAAGGTGCGGAAAAAAACTCACGATCTCGTGATGGAGGCGGTGCGGCGCAGCGGCTACATTCCCAACAGCACTGCACAGAAGCTGCGCATGCGCCGCACCATGAACGTGCTGGTGATCGCCCCAAGGTTGACCAACCCGGTCTTTGCCGAGATCCTCCGCGGGGTCGACGACGAGCTGACGCAATCGGGCTATGGCATCATCATCGGCAATCTCGACAACCGGCGGGAGCGCGAGGCCCGCTATGTCGATCTGGCCCTGTCCCGCCAAGTGGACGGGGTTCTCCTGCTGACCGGGTACATCCCGGAGAATGATACGCGCAACATGCGGGAATCGGGCCTTCCCATCGTTGCCCTGTGCGCTGCCATTCATGAGGACGGCATCCCCAATGTTGTCGTTCAGGATCGTGAGGCCACCCGGCAGGCTGTGGAATATCTTGCTCGCCTGGGGCACCGCAGGTTCGGCTATATCTCAGGGACCCTCAGTTCCATCATCGAGGTGGAGCGCTTCGCCGGATTTCAGGAGGGGATCGCCGCGGCCGGTTTCACCCAGGGCGATTTCGTACGTTGGGAAGGGCCTTTCGTTTTCTCGACCGGTGTAGCGGCGGCTGAGGCCTTCCTACAGATGAAGGATCGCCCCACAGCCATCTTTGCAGCCTGCGACGAAAGTGCGATCGGGTTCATCAAGCGTGTTCGCGCAGAACGCGTCCGTGTTCCGCAGGATGTCTCCGTCATCGGCTTCGACGGAATCGAGTTTGCCGATTACACGGAGCCCACCCTCACCACATTCCGGCAGCCGCTGCATGAGCTAGGACGCGTCGGGGCCGATGTTCTTCTGAGGCTGATCCACCGCGAGATGAGGCCTGAGGACTGGAATATTCGGCTGCCTCTGACCCTCCTGGAGCGCGAGACGACCGGGCCTGTTCTGCACAAAGATTACAAGTCTCTGCGCCGGTCGGCGCTCTAGAAATCCCGATGCAAACATGAATCATCAAACCTGAGGAGAGAACCATGCAGCCGGTCCGTTGGGGCATCTTGAGCACGGCCAGGATCGGCCGGACGAAAGTCGTTCCCGGCATGATGAAGAGCCCTCTCTGCCAGGTGGTCGCCGTTGCCTCAAGAAGCGAAAACACTGCCCGTGAGATGGCTTCGGAACTCGGAATCGGGAAAGCATACGGCTCATACGAGGCGCTGCTTGCCGATCCTGACATCGAAGCCATCTACAATCCGCTGCCCAACCACCTGCATGTTCCGATGACGTTAGCCGCCGCCGCTGCCGGCAAGCACGTGCTGTGCGAGAAACCGATTGCCATTACGGCTGACGAAGCGGAGGCGTTGAAACAGGTTCCATCACAGGTACTGGTCGCTGAGGCCTTCATGGTCCGCCACCATCCGCAATGGCAGCGTGCCCGTGAGATCATTCGAGCCGGAGACATCGGAGAGCTGCGCTCCATCCAGGTTATCTTCTCTTACTTCAACGTGGAACCGGACAACATCCGCAACAAAGCGGATATCGGCGGGGGAGGGCTTCTAGACATCGGCTGCTATGCGGTTGTGGCCGGGCGGTATTTCTTCGACGCCGAGCCAATCCGAACGATTGCGCTCGTCGATCGTGATCCGACCTACCGGGTGGATCGCACCACGAGCGCTCTCCTGGACTTTGGCAAGGGCCGACAGCTGACATTCACGGTCTCGACGCAATCGGTGCCGTTCCAGCGGATTCAAATGCTTGGCACCAAAGGGCGGATCGAAATCGAAGTTCCTTTCAATGCCCCTCCGGACAGGCCGACCCGGATCTCTGTCGATGACGGAAGCGCTCATGGCGGGCTGTCTGAGAAAGCCGTCGAGTTTCCGGTCGTAGACCAGTACGAGCAGCAGGGTGCTGCTTTCAGCCGTGCAATCCGAGGGGAGGCGTCTCTGGAGTACGGTTTGGAGGATGCGCTCATGAACATGCGGATCCTGGATGCCATCCGGCAATCAGCGGAATCTGCCGCATGGGAGTCGATTGCTGCGCGTTAGAGGGGATGGGCCTGAACGCCGCTCGGTGCTGCCTTTTGTGGTAATCCGAATTGGAGGCCACCCCAAGAGGAGGACGGGTGCGCGCCGAGTGGATGCGTTGACTTCAGCCTAGGCAAGCCGAAACTCAATCAAATCCTGTCCTCCCGCGAAAGCCGGCCTCGAAACGGCTGGACACGCAAGAGAACGCAAAGGCATTTGGCATGGACTTCATTCCGACAGTGGCCTCTTCTTCCCTGAAGTTTGGGACGAGCGGCCTGCGAGGGCTTGTTGTGGAACTGAACGGCGTGCCCGCCTTCGCTTACACCCGGGCTTTCGCCGAGATGCTGAAGGAG
The DNA here is from genome assembly GCF_014191055.1 of Microvirga lupini. Classification (GTDB taxonomy): domain Bacteria; phylum Pseudomonadota; class Alphaproteobacteria; order Rhizobiales; family Beijerinckiaceae; genus Microvirga; species Microvirga lupini_A. The sequence goes on along the minus strand of NZ_JACHWB010000002.1, from coordinate 376,992 downwards.
GATGGCTCGGCAGCCGCCTCCGGAAACCGGGTCCTGGTCGGACGGGACCTGCGGGAAAGCAGCCCCGGCATCGCCAGGCTCTGCTGCGCTGCCCTGAAGGACGCCGGACTCACGCCGCTCGATTGCGGGGCTCTTCCAACACCGGCGCTTGCCTACCACGGCATGCGCTTCGGCATCCCGGCGATCATGGTGACCGGAAGCCACATCCCGGAGGATCGCAACGGACTGAAGTTCTACCGGGCAGAGGGCGAGATCGACAAAAAGGATGAAGCCGCCATTCTGGACTGGCATCGCAGTCTGAACATCATCTCGGTGCCGGAGAGCGCCCGCACATTCCAGGCGAAGACATCCGAAATCGACCTGATCGCAGCCTATCAGGAGCGCTACCGCGACTTTTTCGGAGCAGGCGCTCTCTCAGGGCTGACGGTGGGCGTGTATCAGCATTCCTCCGTCGCCCGGGACGTCATCGTCCAGATGCTCGGGAGCCTCGGTGCCCAGGCCGTGCCGCTCGGACGGGCTACGAACTTCATCCCGGTCGACACCGAGGCTCTGCGGGAGGAGGATGAGGTCCTGGCCCGGCAATGGGCCGGGGAGCAGCGGCTCGATGCCATCGTGTCCACCGATGGGGATGCGGACCGGCCTCTGATCTCCGATGCCACCGGCTCCTTTTTGCGGGGCGATCTGGTGGGCGCCATCACAGCCAAGTATCTGGGATCGGACGTGATCGTCACCCCGGTGACCTCCAACTCCGCATTGGAGGCCTCCGGTGCCTTCAGGCAGGTGATTCGCACCAGGGTCGGCTCACCCTACGTCATCGCTGGCATGACCGAGGCGACGAGCGCCGGGGCCAGGGCGGTCGTGGGGTTCGAGGCCAATGGCGGCGTGCTCCTCGGCTCCGATATCATCCGGGAGGGGCGCCGGCTTGCAGCCCTTCCCACCCGGGACGCGATGCTGCCGATCCTGTGCGTGCTTGGCGCGGCCAAGGCGGAACGTGGATCTGTGGCCGAGATGGGAGCCGCTTTCTCCTTCAAGGCCGCGGCAAGCAACCGCCTCAAGAACGTTCCGAGTGAGAGGAGCGCTGGGTTTCTAAAGCGGCTTGAGCAGGACGAGGCTTTTCGCGAGGATCTGATGAAGCCGCTGGGCGGCGTTGCGGCAATCGACGGGCAGGACGGCGTGCGCCTGTCTGCCAAAAACGGGGAGGTCGTCCATTTCCGCGCCTCAGGCAACGCCCCGGAACTCCGGGTTTATGTCGAGGCGCGGACGCACGAGCGTGCCGACACTCTGCTGGAATGGGGGCTGGCTCAGGCGGGGCGACAAGTGAGCTGAGGCTTAAGGTCTTATGGATCCAAAGGGCCGAGCCGACTTGCCAAGCCGTCGCGAATTCCGCGGGTCATCAAACGCAACCTTTGGGCCTTTCTGTCGGCAAAGGTCGTGTAGGTTCCCAAAAAGCCCAAGCATCGGCTGAGGAAATAAAGCCGCCAAGCGAGTGGTGTATAAGGCTGGCGCGCGAGCCAGAGGGCGTTCCTGACCCAGTAGTAGTTCCGTACTGGAACATGGACCGCCACTCGGCGTGGGCCAAGCCTGACGGTTCCACTGCCGAGACGGTGGTCGACCACGGCTGTAGGGGACAGAAAGCTCCGGTATCCAGCAGCACGCGCCCGGAAGCACCATTCTACATCGACAAGGTCGATAAATAGATCCTCCCTGAATCCGCCCACCTTCTCCAAAACCGTCAATGGGATCAGAGAGGCAGAGGCGATGATGAAGTCGCTGGCTACGGGATGCTTTTCTCCCTCTAGGGAGATCCGGTACAGCCGGAGACCATTGGTCTGATAAGCCCTGGTCTGCTGCTGGCTGTTGAGCTCGTAATAGGCCGGCCCAATGGCAGCCACTCCGCCTTGCTCGGCTTCCAGGGCCTTAAGGTTCTCGGCTAAGTCACTGACTGTCTTAGGTGCGAGAATTGTGTCCTGGTCAAGCAGCAGAATGTGGCCGAAGCCACGCTCCTTTGCTAAAGCAAGACCCCGGTTTTGTGCTGCGGCTATTCCTGAATTGTGTTGAATATCAATGAACTGCGCAGATGACGCTAACGTCAGGCGCCGCACGTCCTCTGCATTCGCTGAGCCATTGTCGACCACGACAAGCCCCTGAACCTGGGGGGCGACGGATTCCAGAACCCGGGCCAGCAGGTCGATGTCTGGATTGTACGTGACCGCAACGGCTAAGACATGCATCCATGATCTCCGGAGTCTGATCCGCTTTAGTAAAGAGATCCCCGAGGCGCGGCAAGGATGGCTAACCCCTGGGCGCCCTCACAGATAGGGTGGCAGCTTTCAACCGGGGGTTTAGGAAAGACTGTCCTGGGTTTTGGGTTAGGGTTGCTGGGGAAAGTCCAAAGAGGTATAGCGGCGCCGAAGGACTCCGGTCAGGCTTGGGGGCTGGCTGCGCTTTCCCTAGCGGCAGGCGCGGCACTATGGCGCTTTCCGGAGGTATGCGGTCTGGATCAATGCCCTTATAGAAGGACCGCTCCACCCTACGAGCTTGAAGCCGGGATTTTCGATGCACAAAGACACGTTGCTGAAAAAACTGAACGATAAGACCGCTGTGATTGGCATCGTCGGGTTGGGCTATGTCGGGTTGCCGCTGTCCCTCCGGTACTCCGAGGTCGGTTATAAGGTCGTCGGCTTCGATATCGACCAGGAGAAGGTCGACGCCCTCATGCGGGGTGAAACTTACATCGAACATATCGGCTCCGAGGGCATTGCGAAGGCCATCACGAGCGGGTTCGAGCCGACAGCCGATCTCGCCCGCGCCCGTGACGTGGACGCCTTGATCCTGTGTGTTCCGACCCCCCTGAACAAATACCGCGAGCCAGATCTCAGCTTCGTTCTGAACACGGTGGATGCCCTCGTGCCGCACATGCGAGGCGGCCAAGTCATGTCCCTGGAGAGCACAACCTATCCTGGCACGACCGAAGAGGAGTTGCGCCCAAGGCTTGAGAAGGCCGGCTTCACGATTGGCGAGGATGCTTTCCTTGTCTTCTCGCCGGAACGTGAAGACCCCGGCAATGCGAAGTTCACCACTCATACGATTCCGAAGGTCTGTGGCGGCAGCACGCCATCATGCCTTGAGGTCGGTCTTGCCCTTTATGGTCAGGTGATCAACACCGTCGTGCCTGTCAGCTCGACCCAAGCCGCGGAGTTGACGAAGCTCCTCGAGAACATCCACCGCGCCGTCAATATCGGTCTCGTCAACGAGATGAAGATCATCGCCGACCGTATGGGCATCGATATCCACGAAGTGATCCGTGCAGCGGCAACCAAGCCGTTCGGCTTCGTGCCCTACTATCCGGGTCCCGGCCTCGGTGGACACTGTATTCCCATCGACCCGTTCTACCTGACCTGGAAGGCGCGTGAGTATGGCCTCCATACGCGCTTTATCGAGCTGGCGGGTGAGATCAACAGCACGATGCCCGAATGGGTCATTGAGAAGGTGACTGACGCTCTAAACGAGCGTGAGAAGCCGATTCGAGGCAGCAAGATCCTTGTGCTCGGCATCGCTTATAAGAAGAACGTCGACGACATGCGAGAGTCTCCGTCCGTCGAGTTGATGACTCTGCTTCAGGCAAAGGGAGCGGAAATCGCCTACAGCGATCCGCATGTCCCGAGCTTTCCGAAAATGCGCCGCTACTCGTTCGATCTTGAGAGTGTGGAACTGACGCCAGAGACGCTGGCCGGCTATGATTTGGTGCTTCTGGCGACAGATCATGACAGGTTCGATTACGACGCCATCGAGCAGCACGCGAAGCTTATCGTCGATACGCGTGGGCGGTATCTCGGAGCACGTAAAAACGTGGTGAAGGCTTAACTACGAATGTGACTTCATCTCAGAGGCTGGATGGTCTCTCCTCATCTGCAAGGGAGCCGCTTGCATGAGGGGCACTTGATGTCCTGAACTGACATTGCAAGCACCACTCATTGGATCAAGGAAGAGAAGTTGAGAACCGACGGTTCGAAATTGTTAGAGGTGCTTGGTGAGGTTCGCGATGGCTGGCGCTGGCGTGAACTGTGGATGACGCTGGGATGGCGCGATGTGCGAACCCGCCATCGCCGCTCAAATATTGGGCCCTTCTGGAATACGTTGAGCCTAGCCTTTGTCGCCACTTGCATCGGCACCCTGTACGGCGGGATCATGTCGCGGCCAGCACATGAGTATATCCCGCATCTGGTTACAGGCTATATGATATGGATTTTCCTCCAGTCGCTTGTGCTCGAGGGCAAGGATGCCTTTGTGGGCAATGCGTCCGCAATCCGAGAAATTGCTGTTCCAAAGACAGTCTATATCTACAAGCTTCTCTGGAAGAACCTTACCATTCTTGGGTTTAACTCCCTTGTCTACATTGGGGTTCTTGCCATCTTCGGACTTTCACCATTCCCGAATATTTTTCTGATTTTGCCGGGCTTGGTGATCGTGTTGTTGAATGGGATCTGGGCCGCCCTTCTGATGGGTCTTATCAATGTGCGCTACAGGGATTTAGGGCAGTTGGTGCCGAACGCCATGCGGTTGGCATTCTTCATAACACCGATTCTGTGGTTTCCCGAGGATGCCACGGGAATCCGCAGGATCTTCGTCGACTTCAATCCCTTCTATTACTTCATTGAGCTTTTGCGTGCTCCCCTTCTAGGGAGGGCGCCGAGTGCTTTGATCTGGGCCGTTACCTTGGGAATTACAGTTGTTGGTTGGAGTATTGCCGTGCCGGTCTATGCCCATTGGCGCCGGCGGATCGCGTTCTGGGTCTGAGGTCAGACAATGGCTCTGATAAAGCTCGAAAATATAACGCTGGAATTTCCGGTTCAAGCCTCAGTGTCTGAGAGAAGACGGTCATCGTCTTCTGAGAAACCTATTGGTGGACAACTGTCTGCCGGGCCATCCGGCAACATGGTGGTGCGAGCCCTTGATCAGCTGTCACTAACCCTTGGGCCGGGTGATCGCCTAGCTCTCTTAGGGCACAATGGAGCAGGCAAGAGCACATTGTTGCGTGTCATGGCGAAACTCTATGCTCCTACACATGGGCGCGTGACTGTTCAGGGAAGGGTTGCGCCGTTGCTGAATCTCAGCTTCGGCATGGACATGGATTCGACCGGCTACGACAACATCTTTATCCGCGGCCTCTTTCTAGGCATGAGCAAAGCCGAGTTGAAGAAGAAGGCAGACGCTATCGCTGAGTTTAGCGAGCTTGGAGATTTTCTCGATCTGCCTATGCGTACTTATTCGTCCGGCATGCGAGCACGCCTCGCTTTCGCAATATCCACTCACGTTGAGACGGATATTCTGCTGTTGGACGAGGTCGTTGCAACAGGTGACGCCCGTTTCTTCAAGAAGGCCAACGAAAAACTGGAAAGCTTTGCAAGGGATTCCAAACTCCTCGTCTTGGCTTCCCATTCCAACAAGGTGTTGCGGGACCTCTGCAACAAGGCCCTTTTGCTGGAGCATGGCCGAGCGAAGGCATTCGGGCCTATCGACGAGGTCATTGACACCTATGCGGCTTCCACCGGAACCGACGGCAAGTAGCGGGAGAAACGTTCTTCCTGAGAGAGGCGAGGCGAATATGAAAGCGAAGCAGGCATTCCGCCACTTACAGACGCATCGGTCTCGTTCCCTTCGGAACCTAGTCAGCAGATCCTGAGCGGGGACATGAACCTATGACTCGGGATGCTCCGCTTCGCCATACCTCACAGGCCAGTCCAAATATCGATGCCGATGCTGTTTCTCTGAAGGAGCAAATTCAAGAGCAACAGGAGGAAATTGCGAAGCTGCAGGTCACAGTTCGGGCGTTACAAACCGAGATCAACAATCTCCAAGGCTCTTTGTCCTGGGTCCTGACTCGCCCCCTGCGCGCCTCGGCACGGAGCTTTCCAGACCTCGCTGCGGGCATACAGCGGACCATTGATCGAGCAAAAGACTTCCTGATGACAGCTCTGCCGAAGAGGACGACCCAGGCGCTGTTTGACAACCGATGGCCGATCAGGCCCGATCTCGATGAGCAGATTGCCGCCTATCTCTCTCATGCGTCTTTGAAGAGAAAGATCGTCTTATACACGGCCATCTTTGGTGAGTATGACAACCTGCTTCTCCCGGATTTGATCGATCCGGAGGTCGATTACGTATGCTTCACGGACCGCCCGCGAAACGATTACGGCATCTGGCAGATGCGATCAGTGCCCTATTATCATCCTGATCCGACGAGGATTGCACGCTGGGTCAAGACGCACCCACACGAGCTGTTCCAAGACCATGAAGTCGCTGTTTGGTTGGACGCCAACATCATCCTGAAGGGTGATATCCATCGCTATATTCAAATGGTCGAACAGCAGGAGGCCAATCTCGGTCTAATCTCGCACCCGCACCGATCCTGCTTCTATGATGAGGCTGAGGCTTGCATGCGTCTGAGGAAAGATGCTGCGAAGCTGATTGACAAACAGGTCGACGCGTACCGGAGGGCCGGTCTACCGCTGAAGCAGCCACTGTTCGAGACTGGCTTCATGGTTGTTCCTCTCAAGAGGCAGGAGACTGCGGACGCTCTTCATCTCTGGTGGCAGCAGATCGAGCGGTTCAGCCGTCGGGACCAACTTGGCTTGGCTTGGGTCACTTACCAAATCCCCAATCTTCACATTGCTCCGCTACTCCCAAAAGGGGTTTCGGTTCGGGATCATGAAGATTTTCTATATTTCCGTCACAGCTTCGCACGGGCCTTGACGATACCTGATGAGCTGTTGAAGCACGGCAGCTTCACCAATCCGTCTGCAGGACCAAGCTTCGCAGAGGTTAAGGACGAGAGGCTTGCCCTGTTGTCGGATGTCCCAATCGACATCGTGATCTGTGTTCACAATGCGCTGGAAGATGTTCGTCTCTGTCTAGAGGCGGCATGGACAAGTTTGATGCCCAGCCACAGGATTATTCTTGTCAATGATCGCTCTAACGAGGAGACAACCTTCTATCTGCGTGAATTTGCAGAGAGCCGAGAGCAAGTTTCTATCCTCGAGAACGATGAGAACCTAGGATACACGCGCTCAGCCAACCGAGGCCTAGCCGCTGGAACCGCAGACTTCCGCATCCTTCTGAATAGCGACACGATTGTGAGCCCGACTTGGGCGCTCAAACTTCTTGACCTAGCCAGGCGGAGCGAGCGAGTAGGGGTCGTGGGGCCGCTCTCGAACGCTGCCGGTGCCCAATCGATCCCTGATACTAAGAGCACCGGAAAGAATACTGCCGTCAACGCTTTGCCGGACGGTGCAACACCGCTGGATCTCGACTCTGCCTGTGAGACCTGGAGTGCCGCCGATCTTATGCCTCGCGTGCCCTTGGTTCATGGCTTCTGCTTCGGGGTGAAAAAAGCTGTCATCGATAGCATCGGTTTTTTCGATGAGGAGAACTTCAAGCTCTTTTATGGCGAAGAGAACGATTACTGTTTCCGGGCTGCAGCCGCAGGATTCGAGTTGGCCATTGCGACTAACACCTTCGTCTATCATCGTAAGTCCAGAAGTATCGACGAGGAAAAGCGCGCAGTTCACATGGCTGAAGCCTGGAAACGCCTGCGGGAACTCTATGGTGCCGATGTGATCCTTGCTGCCTACCGTCAGGTTGAGGAGCATCCTCTGCTGAAGCGGATGCGCACCGAGGCTAGGCGCTACTTCCAATCAGCAAAAGCTAACCGATGACAATCCGCTGATACAGCCATCGGGGTCCAATCGACTAAATAGCCTAGGTATTGCCCAGCGATTTTAGAAGCTCCTTGTAGGCGCGGAACTCTTTCCCGGCCATAAGGTCATCATACAACCGGCCTGCAGCATGGGCCCATTCGCGGCCAAGAAAACTGTCGGACTCTTTGTAGAAGCCGCCGTAGGCACCAGGATTGAATGTAAACTCACCGAAGATCATCCCTCTGGATGAGGTCAGGAAGTCGATCCGTGCTCCAGGCCAAGGGATTTCAAGGCTCACCTGTTCAGCGACTTTGATGTCCGCTGGTGTAAACGCTGGAAGAACATCCGTATCAGGTCGTGGGTAGAACTTGCTGGCATTGACGGCCTTACCGTCACGGTCGAATATGACCCTCTGGACGCCTTCATCTCGCCAGCGTGCCACTTGAAGAACGTAGGCCACTCGTCCGTAGAACGTGAAAAACTTCAGATCAAATGATCCCGCGGGGTTACCACTGTCCGGCACGATCATCTCTTCGACGATCCAGGCATCTTGGCGAACACGCTTGATGTCCAGGTGTTCTTTTAGATGGAGCCTGACATCATCAATGCTGCTGTAGGATTTATTATTGAACAGGTCGGAAAAGCCACTTCCTGTTCTTCTAAACCCATGAACAGCGCGCCCGCCATCCTCTCGGAGCGGCTTGACGACTGCGGCTTCTGGTATCTCGATCAGATTATGAGGAGCGCCCTCCTGGTACATGCGGGGCAACTGAAGTCCGATCGCTTGGCTAAACTGCCGTCCGATATCCTTCTGTGGCAAATACCGGACGGGACTCAAGCGAGCCGCTTGAGAAATGGCCCATGCTGCCATGCGTTGCGTCCGGTAAGAATAGCCGAACGTGGGCCGCATAACATTTGCCAAGCTCTCGCTCATCCGAGGATTCACGTCGAGTTCCGCCAAGATTGCCTTTGCATGCTCTGCACGTTGCAGGTCTGTGCGGCTTGTGGTGTGACCAGCCAACTGCCCAGAAAGGGTGCTCATCGTTGCTTGTAAGGAATTGTATTCCTGTACAATCGCACTTAGGCCTTCAACACTGTTGTCGAAGTCTCTATCGGCAAACTTCGTCATGTATGCTCGCCAGCGGCTTTGCAGAGCTTTGCTGTACTGGCGCCCGGTTGGCGTGCCGGGGCTCTTCTCCAGAGGAGTATGAGCTTTCCCGACTCGTATCGCTTTGGCCATAAACTTGGCCAGATACGCTCTCCAGTGGCCCTTTGAACCTTTGCTGTACTCGCTCCCACTCGGCACTGTGCGTTTCTCCTCAAGAACGGATATGAGCTTTTCCGCGCGGTCTGGCTCTCGCTGCAAATAAGGGCAGTATCGCGAGAGGCGGTCTTGGGGAAGTAGCTCTCCTGCAAATTCCTGCCAATCGCATCTCTGGCAGGGGCTAGCGCTAGGGGCAGGCATAAGTCAGGTGATGATGAATCCAACGGATATTATAACGACTTAGACATCCTTAGAGTCTATGTGTGGTGTCAAAATACCACGCTTCGGGCTCTGAATCCCTCAATTACTGGAAGCGCCAGCTCCAGAATTGCTTTCCTGAGAATGCGGATTGATGCCTCTACATATTCTTGGCTGTGGAGGGCGCCTACTGTAGGAGTGTCCACAATCTATGTTCTCTGACACGTAAAATCCCGCGCTTAATATGATAGTAAATTCTACTTAAAATTGAAGAATATCTCTCAATGTGACTTATTGACTACTCAGGCCCGGCTAACGGCTCGAAGCCGTGGACGATATTACCATTATGGGCTAGTACCCTGCCCGAGATGTGGGAACCAAGGCGCCGCAACCGGGCGGTGATGCTTGGTCCCGGTTGGGACCGAAAAAGAGTAGGGGTCATGGCGAAGAAATTTTTGGTCACCGGTGGCGCCGGCTTCATCGGATCAGCGGTTGTACGCAAGCTGATTTCGAGCTCGCCACATCAGGTTCTCGTCATTGACAAGCTTACCTATGCCGGCAATCTCGATTCTCTTATCTCTGTAGCAGGAAGCGATCGCTACCGTTTCGTAAAGGCGGATATCACAGATGCTCAGCAGATGCAGACGGTGATCGGTGAGTACCAGCCGGACGTAATGATGCATCTCGCTGCCGAAAGCCATGTTGATCGTTCGATCGATGGTCCAGGAGAGTTTGTCCAGACGAACGTGGTCGGTACCTTCACGTTGTTACAGGCGGCTCTGGCTTACTGGCAAAAGCTGGATACACCGCGCCGGGAGAGCTTTCGTTTCCACCATATCTCGACCGACGAGGTCTTCGGCTCCTTAGGGGAGGAAGGCTTCTTCCACGAGGAATACCCTTACCAGCCCAACTCGCCTTACTCGGCCTCCAAGGCCGCCTCGGACCATTTCGTGCGTGCTTGGCATCATACCTACGGCCTGCCGACGCTGATCACCAACTGCTCGAATAACTACGGTCCTTATCATTTCCCCGAGAAGCTCATTCCGCTCATGATCTTGAACGCGCTCGAGGGAAAGCCCCTGCCAGTTTACGGCAAGGGCGAAAATGTACGCGATTGGCTCTATGTAGATGACCATGCCGACGCGCTGATCCTCGTGGCCGAAAAGGGCAGGGTTGGCGAGAACTACAATATCGGCGGCTGCAACGAGCGCACGAACATCGATGTGGTTCGCTCTATCTGTCGGCTCGTTGACGAGATGGCGCCGAGCAATGCGATCGGGCCGCGGGAAAAGCTGATCTCCTACGTAGCCGACCGCCCCGGTCATGACCTGCGCTATGCTATCGATGCAAGCAAGATCGAGCGAGAACTCGGGTGGCGTCCTGCCGAGACCTTTGAGACTGGCTTGCGGAAGACAGTATCCTGGTACCTCGACAACCGGGAATGGTGGGAGCGCGTCCGCTCAGGTGTCTATCAGGGCGAGCGGCTCGGGATTGCCATTTAGGGTCGACATGACACCGTATCTCGGCTGAGTGCCGATAATGTTAGGGTAATATGAGCAGTGCCTTACGAGCAGGGTGAGGATCTAGTGTGCTGACTGTCGAGCCGACAGCTATAAGTGAAGTTAAAGTTGTCACTCCAAAGCGTTTTGGTGACAATCGCGGGTTCTTTGTCGAGACCTATCACAAACAGCGCTTCGTCGAAGCGGGGATTGATATGGAATTCGTGCAGGACAACCATTCACTCTCTGCACTCGCCGGAACAGTCAGAGGCCTGCATTTCCAGAGCGACCCATTTGCCCAGGCGAAGCTCATCCGGGTTGTCCGTGGACGGGTTCTTGATGTCGCGGTCGACCTTCGCAGGTCATCGCCGACATTCGGGAGGCATGTTGCCGTGGAGCTGTCCGCCGAGAATGGACGGCAGCTTCTCGTGCCGGTCGGATTCGCTCACGGATTCTGCACGCTCGAGCCTGACACGGAGATTGTCTACAAGGTTTCTGCCTATTTCTCCGCTGCGCATGATCACGGGTTGCGCTGGAACGACCCATCGCTGGGTATAGATTGGCCTGTTGCACCGGCCGATGCGATCTTGTCAGACAAAGACAGGAAGCAGCCCATGCTCGCCGAATTGCCAATCTACTTTGCATAATACAACGATTGGACATAGGGCTCTTCGTCTGGCCCCTCGGATCCAAGGAGATGAAACGATGAAGGGCATCATTCTTGCCGGTGGTAGCGGAACACGTCTGCATCCAATGACGTATGTGACGTCTAAGCAGTTGCTTCCCATCTACGATAAGCCGATGATCTACTATCCGCTGACCACGCTCATGTTAGCCGGTATCCGCGATATTCTCATCATCTCGACTCCAGACGATCTACCGCGCTTCCGGCAGCTTTTGGGCACAGGCGAGCAGTGGGGGCTTCGATTGTCGTACGCGGAGCAGCCCAAGCCAGAGGGCCTAGCCCAAGCTTACATTATCGGAGCAGATTTTGTCGCAGGCGGCCCTTCTGTCTTGATCCTTGGCGACAACGTCTACTATGGACATGGGTTAACGGAGCTCCTCAGGTCTGCAGCAAGCCGGACCGCTGGTGCTTCGGTCTTTGCATACCATGTCACCGATCCCGAGCGTTACGGCGTCGTCGAGTTCGACAGCAACGGCCGAGCGGTCTCTATCGAGGAAAAGCCCAAGGAACCCCGCTCGAACTGGGCGGTGACGGGTTTATATTTTTACGATCATCATGTTGTTGATATCGCTGCGAATCTGAAACCGTCTGTTCGTGGCGAGCTTGAGATTACCGATGTCAATCGCGCTTACCTGGAAAGGGGGCAGCTCCAGGTTGAATTGATGGGGCGCGGTTTCGCTTGGCTGGATACTGGAACCCCTGACAGCCTCGTTGAGGCCTCGGAGTTTGTGCGTGCACTTGAGAAACGGCAAGGTTTCCGTATCGCTTGCCCGGAAGAAATCGCTTATACCTCAGGGTGGATTGAGCGGGATCAACTGGTGGCGCTTGGGACAAAGCTCTCGAAGAGCACGTACGGTCAATACTTGCTCCGAGTCGCTGCCGGAATGTAGAAGTCGATCAATTGACTCTCACAAGTATGCCGAGTGTAGGGCTAATGAGACCTGAGCTTAGGACAATTTGGTTTCGCACTCAGATCTACCCCGAACTGCTAGCGTGCAGATCGGTATTTACAGATGGGGCGCCAGAAAATGTATAGCCGAAATGTGGAGAAATCGGTCTATCTAGACTCTAGCTCGCGTCAGGCGGCCGATAAGTTAGCTGGCGAGATCCTCAAGGTTTGCGGATGGGGAAATGCGCTCGATGTTGGTTGCGGAATGGGCGACCTTGTTGCAGCACTGTCTGCCCAAGGCATCGCGGCTTCCGGCGTTGATGTAGCAGAAGTTGCTGTCACTGTTGCCGATCGCAAGTGCCCCGGCCGGATACGTCAGGAATCCATGCTCTCATTGAGCAATCCTGATTGTTCAATAGACATCGTGACTGCAATTCATAGCCTCGAGTCCATCGCTCCGGAGAACTTAACGGCCGCTCTTCGCGAGCTGTTCCGTGTAGCGAAGCGATCTGTCTACATTCGCGTCACGACGGAAATAGATTCTGCCCAATCGCCACAGACGATCAGTCGGGATAGAGCTTGGTGGGAAAAGCAGCTTCTCCAAGTCGGCTTCCGCAAGCATCCTCGCTACTACGTTGCTGTCCCGTACGAGAGCCTGGAGAATGAGCCGGACGATATCACTATCGTGATGGAAAAGCCGCCTGCAGCCGTTCTCGAGCGCTATCCGTTGAGTGCGCTGGCTGCCGAGCGAGATCTCCATATGGATATGGCTCGGGAGCAAGGTCGCCGCTCTGACGCACATATGATCCGCTACTTCGAAGCTGCACGATACATTCGGCCGGGTGATCGTGTCGTGGATGCAGCCTGTGGTCTTGGATACGGAACACACATCTTAGCTCATAATTCACTTGCGTCCGAGGTTGCCGGTATCGATGCCAGTGATTACGCGGTGGAGTATGCGTCCCTTGCGTATGGGGCACCACATCGCGGTATCACCTTTCGTAAGGGATATTTGCCAGAGGCTCTGAACGAACTTCCAGAGGGCTCAGTAGATTTCATTGCCAGCTTTGAAACTCTCGAGCATTTGGAACATGCAGACCCATTTTTGCAGGCATGTGCCCGTGTTTTAGCTCCAGGCGGGCGGCTGATGGTCAGCGTCCCACATGATTGGAGTGATGAAACTGGCGTCGACCCTAACCCTCACCATTTCAGGCTCTATGATTGGGATGCTCTGATTCGCGAGGTTGGAGCGGAGTTTCTGCTTGAGCGAGCCTTCGTTCAAAGTGCAAGTAGAAAGAAGATTGATAAAGCGTGGAGCGTGGCGCCTCGGGAATGGCGATCGCTCGCAGTTGAGGATGCGCCGAGGCAAACCAGCGAATGGTGCCTGCTGCTCGCGATGCGTGACCCACTGGCCAAAGCAGACCAGCACTACCAGGAGCGAATGTTCCCCCCAGCTTCGGTGGCGGCCAAGCCTGCATTGCTGGACTTTCCAAGCCAATATAAGAATCCATGGCTCGTAAGAAGCATGATTTCCATTGGGCCACGCATGACTGACCCAATCGAGCTGGAGAAAATTGCGGATCGCGTCCTGAAATCGGCTGTGGGAGGTTTCGACGAAGCTGCAGCACTATGTGTGATCGCTTACCGGATGCTGGAAAATGGACGTCCAAAAGCCGAGTTCTCACATCTCATCGAGCGCTTTACACCATACACCTTGCTGGAGCATCCAGAGACGAGTTCCCCCATTGCAATCCGCTGGGCAATCTCGCTTCTGTATGTGCAAGGTATGCTCGAGATGGGAGCAGGCGACCACCAGGCTGCTAAGTTGAGCCTTTCGCGTTGCGCTGCTCTGCCATTTTGGATCTATTCGCCTTTGCTTGGAACCAAGACGGTTGACGCAGCCTTCCGACTAGGCGTCCTTTATCAGGCTGGGGGGGATCGGGAGAGCGCCAAGCGATGGTGGCGATCTGCCCTCGATATGGCTCAAAGAGCTGCCCAAACTGACTGGAGTCTGCAATTCGGCAGCCTGGATGCTCCTCCTGATTTTGTGTTCAGAGAGATGACGCAGTTGTTTGATCTGGCAACGCGATGTGCGAGTGCCCTGTCGGCATTTGATCAGATCTCGGAAAACCCGGCTGCCGTGGAGCGCGTGCTTTATAACAGGGCGAAGCAAGCATACGACCTGCAGGAGACCGCATCGACCGAGCGGATGCGCCTCGAGTCAAACGCAGCCACGGAGAGGCAGCATTACCTAGATGTCATTGATCGCCTGAAGGCCGAAGCAGAGCAAGTGAATGCCCATGCTGAGGGCTTGCATAATGAAATTGCGCGTTTGAAGACCGATCTGCAGGGTGCACGGGCTGTCGGGAGAAAAGTCTCCGAACTCGAGGCAAGCCTTGCTAGAGAACGTCGCCAGACCGCTCCCTACAGGGGACAAGTGCCAACATATCGTTGGCTGCTGGGGCATCTTCGTCGAAAGATCCTGCGAAGAGGTACTCCGATTCTTCCGCCTATTCCGGAAGCCAAAAAGCAATCTCGTAAGGCTCGACTGGATACCGCGCCGAGCAGGCATGAGACGAGCAAAGATAATCCAAAGCGTGAACCGGTACTCACTCCGAGCCAGAAGCAGGCTGCTGAGCAAACAGTTCTGGACGTCGTCAGATTTGAGCCGGATATCGCGGGTGCTGGCTGCTTTAATGATATCGATCAGTTACTTGTTAATCGAAGCATCCCACGGGGTTCACATGTCGCCGCGTGGAAGAAACTCTTTGAGACCCTTGAACGGCCGTATGATTATCTGATTTTCGTCCCATGGTTGACCCGTGGGGGAGCGGACCTCGCTGCGGTGAACGCGGTTCGAGCAGCAATTCAGGTAAAAGGAGCCGACAACACTCTGCTTGTTGTTACTGATCATGATCGTATTGAGGCGCGTGACTGGCTACCGGAAGCGACCAACGTTCGGGTCTTGTCGGATCTTGTGCCTGATCTGTCGCCAACTGATCGTACGCGCCTTGTCCAAATGCTGATCACGGCACTGAAGCCACGGGCCATACTGAATGTTAACAGTCTCGCCTGTTGGGACGTAATAAGGAAAGCGGGATCTCCGTTATCAACGATGACGGACATCTATGCCTCGCTCTTTTGCCGGGACTATACCGCTGACGGCCGTGCCGCGGGCTATGCCGATACACATTTCAGGACCTGCCTCCCATTCACGAAAAAGATCTATTTCGACAACGAGACATTCGCACGGGAGTTAATCGAGGATTACGGTGTTCCGCCCTCACTTCAGGATCGGATCGAGGTTTTACGGCAACCTGCATTGAGTTCTGCGCAGCCACGTGGGTTCGCCCTCAAGGAAGGTAGCGAGAGCCTCCCCGTTTTCTGGGCTGGTCGGTTCGCAAGACAGAAGAATGTCGATCTCCTGATAGAAATTATCTCAGCTGCTCCGGAATTTCACTTCGATATCTACGGAGATGGAGACGAGAAATATAAGAAAAATCTCAATTCAGCTGGAATAATTGCTGGAAACTCATCAATGAAGGGATCCTTTCCATCATTCGAGGCGATCCCTACGCAAGAGTATGGAGCATTTCTCTACACCTCACTCTGGGATGGCATTCCGACAGTCTTGATCAATGCCGCTTCGCTGGGTGTGCCTATCGTTGCGTCACACGTTGGTGGGATCGCTGAACTTGTTGACGATGACACTGGGTGGCTCATTAAAGATTACAAGGATCCCAGCGCTTACATCAGAGCACTTGTAGAAATCCGGTCGAATCCGCAGGAGGCAAGGCGCCGGGTCCAATGCATGCTTGAGCGCGTCAAGCGCCTCCACTCATGGGATGCCTATGCAACCAAGCTTTCCGAAACATCGTCTTTTCTGGCTCCATGAGAACCGTGATGGATTCATTTGATATCACCGCAATCGTGAACGGGCATCGCGAGGGCCTGCTCGCTCAGCCGACGCTCCTGAGCCTACGGCAGGCGATTGAGCACAGCGAGCGCAACGGAATTCAAGTGGAGACGGTCATCGTCCTCGACAGACCTGATAGGGTTACAGAGGAACTGGTGCAGAGCTTCTGTCATAGGACCAAGAATACACGCGTGGTTACGGTCGATCACGGTGATCTTGGCTTGTCACGTAATAGTGGAGTCGCCGCCGCTCAAGGGAAGTGGATTGCGTTCCTCGACGCAGACGATCTATGGGGCAGTACTTGGCTGTCTGCCGCTTTCAAGGCCGGGGAGGGGGATCCGCGACCAATTATATGGCATCCTGAACTGAGTGTCTTGTTTGGGAGCAATCCTCATCTTTACCTGCATATCGATATGGAAGACCCTGAGTTTGAGCCTGCAGCCCTCGCAGTGACAAATTACTGGACTGCGCTGTGCTTTGCTCCGCGCTCTCTTTTGAAGCGGATTCCATATCGGTATACTCGAATGAGCAGCCAGATCGGATTCGAAGACTGGAGTTGGAACATGGAAACCATCGCCCAGGGATGGTTGCACAAGATAGTACCTGGAAGTGGTCATGCAGTCCGTAGGAAAGAGACCTCTCTTTTACAGCAGACTAAGTCTGCAAGCTGTCTTCCACATGCCTCTAATATGTTTCGGCAACTTCTCGAGAAGCGTGCCAAGAATCGTACGGCGTAATTATTGGGTGGTTAGAAAATTCGCCTGCCTTGCGCGTTATTGAAAGTGCATCTGCGGTTGCTTGGTGGAGAGCTTTCATGCTCGGTAGGCTCGTAAGATCTAACTCGGGTAATTCACCGTAAGGGCATTGCAGTAGAGTTCCCAAACAGTACATTCTTCTGTAATCTTCCAAGCAGGTCGAACCTAGTACAATCTGCTGTCCACCTATATCGTCCGGGTGGCCAGAAGCTTCGTTCTGACTGCCTCTCATCGCAAGGCATAAGCTCTCGTTCAGCATCATAATGATGCAGTTCCATTCCCGGTGGCGGCCGTCGGGATCTCCTCCGATCTATTATCTGTGCTTTTATGCAGCCTCGAACGTGAGGAACGTGATGCGGCTGTCACGACCAACATTCCATGGCTCCTGATCGTAGCGCTCATAAGCATGCTTTTGCACGGCAACAAAGCGAAAGCCGAGATCCTGCATCATCAAGATATAATCCTCGGGGTTGCGGTTGAATACTGGAGGGTTGCCTTCGCGCCGCCAGCGTGTGTCCATCACCTCGGCAATGATGAAGCGTTGCCGGCCTTTGACGGCCTGCTCTAACAAAGGGGGTAAGGCGTCGTCGGACACATGAAGCAAAACCGTATAGATCATCGCAGTCGGGGCTGGCGGGTACTCAAACCCATCGTCAAAGATGCGAAAACTGTGCTGGGGTAAGGAGGCCCGGGCCTGACGGAGAGCATTGGGATTAACATCGACACCAACATATTGCTCAGGAGTAAAGCAGGAGGCCACGCGACCGACACCGCAGCCAACTTCCAAGACTGGATACTGTCCAGCGATTGCTTGGTGCAGAGCCTCACCAACGTCAAAACCCTCGGGAAAGTCGAACCCAAGCTCAGGTTTGATATGGGCTGTGCCCTGACTGATCCAGAAAGCCTCTTCAGGTGTGCGCCACAAGCGATTGTTGCGACGGTCCTCGATACCCTTCAGCGTGTGTGACAGTTGCGGCAGTCCGGTGGTGCGGCCTTCCGCCTTTGGTTTGCGCGAGGCCTGCCAGTGCTTGATGACGGCTGGCTCATCAGCCTTTGCGTCGAAGATTTGAAGGTATGATCGCGGTAGCCAGTAGGTACGCAACTCCTGTTGGGCGCTGATGTCGCACCAAGCCGACTGCAGATGCGTCTGATCCCATGTGGCGGGGTCGGCCTCGCACCTGACGAGCCACTGGTCCAGCAGGGCTTTCGCCGCCTCGGTCTTTCCAAAGTACAGAGTGCCCGATCCAAACTGCCACCCGTCCCATTTATGGACGGCAAAATCGCTATCGATGGTGTTGAACAGCGTCGGTGGAGCCTCAACTGTCGCATCGGCATCGATCCAGACAATCGGAACTTCTGAGGCTTCCCATTGTTCGCGAAGGAAGCGGGATTTCCAGGCGCAAGTGTGTTCCCAAGGCCCAGCGCTCTCGATCGAAACGAGGTTATGCGGGACTGCAAAGCGCTCTAAGGTTTCCCGCAGACGCGCGGAGTGCGCAGCATATTCGTTGTCCGCCGTGAAGAAGCTGACCACTTTGTAGGGTCGAGCCGGTAGCTTGGGCTTGAGCCAGTTCATCAGGCGCGCGGGAGCCATCATTACCTCTTTGGTCGTCGGTTTTGCCTAAGCGATCCCCATCAATCGAGCAAGGGTCAACAATATTCCCATCTAGCCGATCCCATATGCTCTAGA
This sequence comes from Microvirga lupini, assembly GCF_014191055.1. Classification (GTDB taxonomy): domain Bacteria; phylum Pseudomonadota; class Alphaproteobacteria; order Rhizobiales; family Beijerinckiaceae; genus Microvirga; species Microvirga lupini_A. The sequence continues at coordinate 358,402 of NZ_JACHWB010000002.1, read as the reverse complement.
CATGATCCTTGTCCGCGCATAAGGGAAATTTTTGGTATAGGGCAAAATGCTATGGCCGAAGCGGGGCATATTCGTTCTCTCACGTCTCTCAGGTTCTTTGCCGCTTCTGCGATTGTACTAGGTCATGGGGCATCGCCATCTTTCTCGCCCGTCCGCTCCTTGATTGTAGATGTGCGCCCCGCAGTGTCGTTCTTCTTTGTCCTGTCGGGGTTTATTCTATCGTACACCTATGATGGCCGGATGAAAGAGCTGGGCTATCGCAACTTCTTCGTTGCTCGATGTGCGAGGTTGTGGCCGATCCATGCTGTTACCGCTAGCCTCGCTATTGTATTCCTCGTCTGGCCGACAACATCGCAAGGAGGGACAGCCGCACTAGCACGGCTCATGGGGAATCTGCTCCTCATCCAATCCTTCACGCCTTGGCGGGATTGGTATTTCTCGTTCAATGCGGTCTCGTGGAGCATATCGACGGAGATGGCCTTCTATGCCGCCTTTCCCCTCCTGATTGGCGTCATCCAGCGGAGATGGGCAGTCGTTGCAGCCGGAGCGGCGGCCTGGCTGGCTGCAGTACTCGCATTCGCGGTGATGTGGGATTTGCCGACACAGGAGGTCGCTCCTGGCCTATCTGCTTGGTCACTCCTGTATATCTCGCCGGTTACAAGGATCATTGAGTTCATCGCGGGAATGCTGGCCTTCGTCGCGTTCAAGAGCCTACGAGTAGCAGTCCCGCGTGTTGCCTATGGATCCGCGACGATGCTTGAGATTTGTGCTGTTCTTGCGTGTCTGGGAGCGATGCTGGTGTGTACCGGAATTGGGCGGTACGGGACGGCCTTACCGCCGCAGACCCGTATCTGGGTCCTGACTTGTGGGCCATTCATCGTCTTTGCTGGCGCTCTGGTGGTATTTGCTCGACAGGAAGGAGGATTATCTCACCTGCTACAGACAACTCCACTTGTATATCTTGGGGAGATCAGCTTCGCTCTCTACATGCTGCACCAGATCGTAGTGCGGTATATTGCGGGCAACTTCTGGCAACAGGCATCGGTACATCCGTGGGCATTTTATGCCACATATTGGATCCTTAGCCTTGTCGGCGCGGCTTTGTTGTTCGAACTGGTGGAGAAGCCTGGACGCTCGTTGATCCGACGTAAGTTCTCTGCCCCTCGTGGGACCGCAGTTCCTGTCTCAGCCGCCTGAGGCTGCAGCCTTTTGCGGAAATGCTATCGTCTAGCGTCTGATCTGGTTCAGCGCAGCGTCGGCAGAGGCTCGCTTGGCCGTGTGCTTATCCAGTGCTGCTTTGGAACGGAAGGCCTCAGCATCACTTAGGTCGTGCAAGCACGTTGGAAGACCCTCCGGCGTTGAGATACCTGCATCCAATACTCTGGCTGCGACTCTCCACGCCTCAACCTCTGCTGCAAGACGGGTGATCTTATTGTACTTCGTCTCGCCAGAGGAAGCATGAAGGTCGACGATATTCGAGGTCATCCTGGCAATCCTTCACATACTCCCTCCTTTGTAACGTATCTATTCTGTTGATCTAGGTTCAACTCTGTCTGTTTCACCCACTACGAGCCCTCATGAAAATCGATATGGGGGTTACCTCTGATGCAGGGAGACCGCACCCAACCGAAAGTACAGGCTACGCGATCCTAAAAGGCTGCTCGAACATAATTCCGGAAGTCACAATGACCATCCGTGACAGCTTCGGTGCGGTCAATAAGGAAGCTTTTTGCGCCTAAGATCTTGAGGACCATTCGTAGTTGCTGTGGACTGAATACCTGCGTGTGCCCCTCCATAGGGACTCCTCGCGAGTCGGTAACAAGCAGCAACTCACCGCCCGGTTCCAATAAAGCGCAGCAATCGCGAAGGAACTCAATCCAATCTGCCGTATGATCGAGGACGTTGCTGCAAACGACGTATTTAAAACGCTCCTGAAGCTGTGGAACGGGCGTCCCCGTATAGGTCGCCGACCCTCTCTTGCCGATTGTTGAATATGGTAGATGCTCAGCGTAAAGGTCCATGAGGGTGTCCTGAGCCGTCACGTCGACGTTATCGATAAGCTCAAAGAAACCGATAGGGCCAGACCCGGCTTCCAGAACTTTCCCTTGGAACCCGTCGAAACTCATCTCGGACGTTTGGGCAAAACCCATCTGCTTGAGAAACCAGACAGCATCACCGTGCCGCATGGTCTGAAGCTCCGTCAGTGGGAGGTCTCGATAGGGCCAGTGTTCACGCCAGAACACCAGTTCATAGCTCTGGCTCGCGTCCCAACCGTCTGGGTTCGCGGTTACGGGTTGTGCGGAAGCAGGCACCGACACAGAGGCCGAAGTAGCCTCTATTCTCTCGATGACGGAAGCGATCTTACTCTCGAATTCATCCCTCAGTTTATTAACCGCCACAATTTTGCGGTCAACCTCTTGCTTGAGCAATCTCATATCAGCGGCGTGACTTTTTGCTTGGGCCTGTAGCGCAGATGACAGTTTTGCATTCTGCTCGCTGATCATGTCGAGCCGCCGCATGAGTGCAGAAGTTCCCGGAATATTCCGCGCGAGAGTTCCGAGTGCTGATCTTTCCACGGTTCTGCGTTCCTTGAACTGGTTGGGGTGACGTTACGAGAGGGTAGGGGACTACCATCAGTGTGTCCATCCCAAGAGCAGTGCTGCATTTGCAGATATGCTCTTGGCTTGCTGTAAGGCGGTGTGCTCCTGTCCCTACCACGAGGTATAGACGGCCGAGATGTTCGGGCTGCCATGAAGTTTGCTTAGATATATGCCTCTGCTGAATTCGCGGATTTGCAAATGTGGTGTGAGAAAGTGGTCATCCAGAAACAGCCCACAACAAGACAGATGAGGCGACTTTCGCTCTGATGCGGCTGACGCGGTGCAATAAATACTGAGTTTAGAACAGCTTTGTCTCAGGCGCAACAGATCGGCTCTGCAAGAAGCAGGTTATCCGTGATGCTACCGATAAAGTCAGATCTGTTGCCTCACTAATGAGGAACTGCAGAGAGTCGAGGTACGATAGTCCCATGCCTGAGCTGAAACCGATAGATCTTGCTTAGACCGGGGTGGAAGAGTGACTCGACGCGAAAGCAGTTCGCATTCTCGGGACCTAGAAGGCGGAACTTAAACCGACCTTCGACAGAAGCGTTCCAGAAGCTGCCCAAGACCGGGCGTATCGCTGGCTATGTCCTTGAAGCGGCTGCAAATGGAATAGACAGCGCGTTGACCTGTCGAAGAAGGGCGGATAGATCAAAGCAAACAAAGGATTTCTACTAATGATTGGCTGGTTAAGGACTCTGTCTCCAAGCACTATAATCATGAGTCACTACAAAGCGCTTTTGGTTGTATTTGGGTGCCTGCTGCTGGCGAAGGGGCAAGCCTTTATCCATCCGCTCTACTCTGTAGATGCATGGAACGAGGCGACTCTTTGGGACGAAGGTGCCACCCATTACGGGCACTTCCTATCGCAGTACCGATTTGGCCTTGCAGCATTGTTGGCACTATTCCGTCAGTTTGAATATAGCGGCGTCCAAGTCGCCTTCAGTTCCGTTCTCTTGGCGTGCGGCTTATCCGCAGTTGCAAGTCTGTTTGCATATCTTACCATCGACCCGACTGGCCGTCGCATACCTTACCTAATCTTCGCTGTAATTTTTTGCCTGCATCCTTTTACGACAGAGATCTTCACTTTTGTCGATGTGACGCTGTTCGTCTGTCTGGCGCTCGCGATAGGGCTCCTCGGAACTCTGCTCGTTGTGAGAGCACATAATGTAAATGTTTGGATGGTCGGAGTTGCTCTGATAGTAGCGGCTCTGTCCATCTATCAAGTTACTCTCCACTATATTCTTATCACCCTTTTGCTTTCGATTGTGGCGAGCCTTGTGCGAGGCGAGTCTATTGCACCCGTGGTCCGGGCCTTAGTGATAACTCTTTTCAGTACGGCGCTTTGCTTCGCGATTGCTAAAGGGATAAATGCTGTCCTGCACATCCCAACAGAAGTCCGCGGAAGCCTCATAAGTTTGGCAAAGCTGCCCTCAAGAATCTCTGTGGTCTGGGACGCCTTAACTCTGGCGTTCTGGCCGCCACAACGACTTATCCCGCCGGTGGCTACGTGGGTCTCTATCGGGGCTCTGAGCCTTGCGGTGCTGACGATTCTGTACGCTATCGCCCGGAATCGGGGCATCGCAATGGCTGCCCTTAGCTCTGCCGCTATCATAGGAGCAGTACTCTGGATCGCTGGTTTATCCATCATAGGAAGTGTCGTTTGGCTCGTGCCTAGAGTTCTGAGCGCCGTTGCCGTTCTCCTAGGCGGCCTTTTAGCGCTCGGCTGGATGGCCGGGTCTGTCGCTGTTCGCCGTATCCTTACCGTCTGCTCGATTGTTCTCGCCTTTGCTTACATCGCCTCTGATAATCGCATTCTATTTGACCAGTGGCGTGTTAATCAGTGGGACAGTCGCCAAGCCTTACGTATCTTCGGACGATTTGAAGAGTTGCCCGAGTTTTCTAAGCTTCAGACAATCATTCTGTTAGGTGGAAGGTACGGACATACGGCGCCGCTCCCTTCGGCATACAAAGATCTGAACCTTTCTTCGCTCGCCCCTGGCCTTGCATACTCAGCTACTTTCCAGCAGGCGATCGGCTACGATCTGCGTCACCCAACCGCTTCTGAGACTGCTGCGGGAAATAACTATTGCAAATCTGCTCCAAAATGGCCGGCACCGCAATCTGTGACAATTATCGGTGCCGTTGGCATTGTTTGTTTGGGTGGTTAGCCTCGTCTTCTAATTAGATGAATCTGATCATCTTTGGAAGAATTCACTTTTTGGTGAATACCCAGACTGAGAGAACTAAAAAATTCACAACCGGTATGGCTCCAGCAACTACCGCTGCGCCAGCCCAGTACGGGAGGCCCTGTTTCTCTACGGCCCACTTCATAACAGCAGCTGAGACGAGAAGACCACTAACGGACACGATAGTAAATTTGGTGACTTGGGCCCTTGTGTCCTGCTTTGCGCGGAATGTGAACCGGCTTTGAAGAAGATAAGAGATAGGCACGCAAGTAAGGTATGCGCCGCTTGAGGAAAGAACGGGATCGAGTCGGAAGCCCGCAACTGCCACGTTTGTAAGAAAAAAATGTAGAAGCGTGCAAATGCCGCCAGCTATTGCAAAGCGAAACAATCTTAAAAGTACATTACTGTCGGAAGCGCATTTGCCAATTGGTAGTTGTTTCATTGATGTATATCTGAACTCCTCACGTCAGTTTATTGCGGAGTTTCGCATTGTCACGATAACGGCAGAAAACGCATTCGGAAGCGCATTTCGTCGCAAATTAGTGTATTTCAACCGATCTTCGCTTCTATAACATGCTCGGTTCAAACGCTGCTCCAAGACCCGATGCCAGAACTTCGTTCGTGTGCCTGTCTTAGCCATTTCTGACGAAAGCTCCTCTTAGTTGGAGAGCTGTTTGCCGAATTCCTGTATCCAAATCGCTTGGGCTCCAGTCATCAGGCAATGCACTCTTGGAAAAGCTGATATGGCTTGCATTGGATGGTTGAGAGTCAAATTGGCAATATAACTTTCGTCCGACCGCCTGCTCGGTTTTTCGCAACATTTCAAACATTGTGCTTGGCCTTCCGCTGGCAAGCAAGAAGGTCTCCGACTTACGTGGTCGCGCCATAAGTCGATTTCCCACGAAGGATCCTATATCTGAGGCCAGGACGTAGTCCCGGATTGTATGGGGCTCGCCGAAGATTTGGGAGACGCGATGGCGGATTGCATTCTGCACCAAGGCGCTGACCAAGCCAATGCGCAGCCCAGTTCCGGAATAGCCATATACGGAACTCGGTCGGTAGATGAGTTTTGAGACGTGCTGGGTTGCTGCTGCGAGGTGCCTCTCTTGTTCAAGCTTCAATGCTCCGTAGGGCCGTTTGGGTTCAGGCATACTGTCTCTATGGACTTGGCGCTGCCCTTCGAACAATCCGCCGGCTGAACTGAATAAATGGAAGGCATGCGATGCCATTGGGATCTTCTGGCAAAGATGTTCGGCTATTTCCAGGACATCGCAGAATGCATCGAACTCCTGCTCAACATCGGCTTGTGACGATCCGAAGCCAGCCCGACCTGCAACCCAAACTATATCGAGCTGTCCTATTCCATGTACCTTGTCATCGATGGGAAGGTCCGCAGGGCGGATGATGAACTGTTCTATGATTGACTTATCTACAAGGCGCTGACTCGGATCGACCCAAGAGAATGCGAGTTCCTGCGATGCCCACTCTGACAGGCGCAATAGCGAGGCAGCTATGGCCCGCCCGACAAGTCCCATGCCAAATAGAGCAATTACATGGAGTGATGTTCGTCGCCCGCATTCCGTAATAGGACGCTGAAAAATGATCATGGTTCTTCTGGCGCGTAGTATTTTACCAAGACTTCGTCCATCTTCCGGTCAACGATAAAGAAGATAGGCCTTCCATGAGCGTTGGTGACGAGGAAAGAAAGGTACTCGAGGGCTACCCCTATCAGAAAGGTGATGATGCCCCCAAAGAACACCACGGCAAGAATTAGCGATGTCCAGCCGCCGACGAGGATGGTCTCTGGAAAGAAAATCTTCCTCAATAGTAAGATGAGGCCGAACACCAAACTTGCTCCGAGAATGAGCAATCCAGAGGCGCCTCCGATACGACTTACTTTTGCCCCGCTCGACATCAGCATGCGCCTTGCGTGGGAGAGCAGCTTTGAGAGTTTGTACCCGCTCTTCCCTTCCTGAATGAAGCGGTGATCCTTCAGGCGCATCGGCACTATGCCAACCCGTTGGGTAAACCAAGAGAGCGCTACATCGAAGTACGTGTCGTGGCTACATACACTGCCTGCGGCCCGTCCCACAGATCCTCGGATCAGGCGGAAGCTGTTGAAGGATCGAATGTTTGGTATTCCGCTGAGCTTTTCAATGAGGCGCTTGTACAATGAGGAACCGAGATCCCGGGTATAGTTCTCGTGAACCTTGCTTTCGGCTTTCGCGTAGACCACGTCATAGCTCGAGCCTGCGACTTCACGGAAAAGCTCATCGATATAAGCAGGGGGATGCTGAAGATCCTCATCAAGGGTTACGATCCAATCGCCGGACGTGTGCAGAATTCCTGCAATGGTTGCAGGATGCTGGCCAAAATTGCGCGCTAAATGAATTGCCGTGACCCAGGAGTGCTGCTGCGAGAGTTGGTCAATAATTTCAGGTGAAGTGTCGACTGCTGCGTCATCAACGAAAATAACTTCTACAAGACTCATGGGTGCTTTTTCATTCACCCAGCGGTCTCTCAAAGCTTGAATTTCTTCGAATAATGCGTGTAAGTACTTACTCCCGGAATAAACCGGAACCACAACCGATACTGTTATTTGCTTGTCAACTAAATCGCTGGTCATAGTTCTGGATCCGGCTGTTCTTTTATACTTTGCTTTATATCGTGCTTCGTTTTTAGGCGCCAAAGACTGGTTTGGCTGCTAATATTTGGTAGAACTCGGCCTCCATCGGGCCAAGTATGTATCGGCACACATTTTCCGATATAGACCGTCATAGCTCGACTTTTCTCAACAACCAGATTGAAAATCAACCCATGATCCGTCCGAGTTGTTATTCATACTCGGAGCAACCATTTTGTAAGCTCATCGATGATGTTGGAGAGTTATCCGCGCCTTCTCTTAATCCATCTGAGGGCTTTCAACGCGCGCCAAGGAAGCACCCGTTCGGCCAGCAAAATCTTGAAAGCCAACACCCTTTCCCTGATGCGATAACGCTGCGTCAAGAAGGTTGAGACCGGCTGCATCGTCAAGGCCTCGACGGCCCTGAGCTTGGGAAACGCCCTGACCCTGTTTTTGCCCTCGAAGGCGAGGGCGGTGTCGGCCGCGATGGTCTCCAGGGAGGCGAGGTACTGCTCCATCGAGTAGTCGTGGTGGCGGGCAAAGGCCGCCCGCGACAGCTTGGCCCGCTTCTCCGGCGTCAGACTCTCCAGCAGAGCCACCACGGCTTCCGCCGAGAACTCGTCAAGCAGGAACCCGTCCTCGCCATGGCGGATCACCTCCGCCGGGCCCGGCGCATAGCTGGTGGCCATCACCGGCACGCCGAACGAGAACGCCTCCAGGATGACGTTGCCGAACGACTCCTTCTTCGACGGCAGCAGCACCACCGAGGCCTCGCTGTAGAGCGCCGGCTTGTCCGTGACGTTGTAGATGATCTCCACCCCGTCGCTCACCCCCGCCTCGTCGAGCAGGGCGAGAAAGGCCGGCAGATCCGGCGAGTTGGGCCCGTCGGTGGTGAAGATGCGCAGCCGCCCTAAGCCCCGCTCCTGCATCAGCCGGGCCACCGGCACCAGGCGCTCGGCGCCCTTGGCATGAAAGTCGATGCGCCCGACATAGGTGACGAAGCGGTTCGTGGCCGGGCTGTAGCCGTTGGTGGCCCGGGTGGCCACCGGCCGGCGGATCTGGGTGAGGTCGTGGATGCCCATCTGGCGGTGGAAGCTCATGTCCATGTCCGACAGGCACAGGATGCGCGAGACCTTGTAGGTGTCGACGAAGTCGAGATGGGCCAGGACGTCGGAATCCTGCAGGATGAAGGCGAGCTGGCCCGAGGCCATGTGGAGGAGGGGCAGGCGGGTGAGCTGCTCGCGCACGGCGGGCGAGAAGGCGCGGATGACGGAGTTGGGGGTGATGACCACCGTGTCTGTGGCATGGCAGGTGGCGAGAAAGGCGAGGGTCTCGGCCTCGTCAGGCTCGGCATAGAGGGTGTTGGCCAGGGGCGGGGCGGCGGGGTCGCGCCGGGCTGAGAGGCAGATGTGCTGGATGGGGCGGCCCTGGGCTGACGCGATGGTGTTGCGCACGCGGCCCGGGATGCCGCCGATCTTGGCCACATCCTGAACCAAGTGAACAATCGTCCGTAACTTGAAGGGCATGATGTCATTCAGCGCTTTACGAAGCGTCAGTCTCTGAGCTTCCGTCAGCGAAGGATCGTCCCGTACAACCTTAAGCAGATTGCGGTGCAGGTTTTTGAGGTAGGTGTCGTCAACCCCGTGCCGCTCCTTGAGAGCCTGGTAATTTTCAACCCTTGCTGCAATCTCTGGCAGGAGGATGTTCTTGGAGAGAGTGGATTTGCGTGAGGCTGCAATCAGGTAAAACGGACTGACATCGATGAGCTGGACACGGTCAAAGCCTCCGAGGAGAATGCGCATATTCAGGCGCACATCCTCGCTGCGGCCCTTGACACTATCTTGGGTGTGCAGTCTCAGCGCGTCACGGTTGTAGATTTTTCCTCCGATGCCGGAGAGGATGCGGGTGATCGTGTGGCTGGTGATCGCCCGGTTCGGATCGATCACTCTCGGGAATTCTCGCCTTCTGCCATTCATAAAGGGGGTGACGATGATATCGAACCCTGGCGTTAAGCGACTGGCCAATGCGGTCAGCGCTTCTGGTTGAACGAGATCGTCTCCGTCGACGAAAGTGACATAAGGCGCTTGAGCGTGATCAGCGATGTACTGCCGCCCAACCGAGGGTGACCCGAAATTCGTTTCAGCGAGATGGGATTGGAAGTGGGCTCTCTTCGAAACAGGGTGCTGCGTGATGAGGGTATTGGTGCCATCGGTGCTGGCATCATCAAACAGAATGATCTCGAAGCGCCGATCATCCAGGAGAGCAAGCCCATCAAGGAGCTTTTGAATATTGCCCCGCTCATTGTGTGTGGTGACGCCGATCGTCAGAATAGGCTTCATAGGCTGGACTCGGATTGCATTTTGGAGGGCGTCATTCCGCTCTCTCGTTAGAGGCAAGGACTTCGGCGGCATGCATCGCCTATCCCTGCGGATTGCGGCTCAGCTTACTCTTGATGAGGCGGAGAGGTTCCGTGATGCGCCAGGAGTACGACTCTTTCAAAGACTTCATGCCCTTTTCAAGCAGTCTGATCTGCCTGCGGGCATCCTTGATCTGAGCTCTCAAGTTCTCTGTGGCGCGAACATGTGGAAACGCCCTGACCCTGTTTTTGCCCTCGAAGGCGAGGGCGGTGTCGGCCGCGATGGTCTCCAGGGAGGCGAGGTACTGCTCCATCGAGTAGTCGTGGTGGCGGGCAAAGGCCGCCCGCGACAGCTTGGCCCGCTTCTCCGGCGTCAGACTCTCCAGCAGAGCCACCACGGCTTCCGCCGAGAACTCGTCAAGCAGGAACCCGTCCTCGCCATGGCGGATCACCTCCGCCGGGCCCGGCGCATAGCTGGTGGCCATCACCGGCACGCCGAACGAGAACGCCTCCAGGATGACGTTGCCGAACGACTCCTTCTTCGACGGCAGCAGCACCACCGAGGCCTCGCTGTAGAGCGCCGGCTTGTCCGTGACGTTGTAGATGATCTCCACCCCGTCGCTCACCCCCGCCTCGTCGAGCAGGGCGAGAAAGGCCGGCAGATCCGGCGAGTTGGGCCCGTCGGTGGTGAAGATGCGCAGCCGCCCTAAGCCCCGCTCCTGCATCAGCCGGGCCACCGGCACCAGGCGCTCGGCGCCCTTGGCATGAAAGTCGATGCGCCCGACATAGGTGACGAAGCGGTTCGTGGCCGGGCTGTAGCCGTTTGTGGCCCGGGTGGCCACCGGCAGGCGGATCTTGGTGAGGTCGTGGATGCCCATCTGGCGGTGGAAGCTCATGTCCATGTCCGACAGGCACAGGATGCGCGAGACCTTGTAGGTGTCGACGAAGTCGAGATGGGCCAGGACGTCGGAATCCTGCAGGATGAAGGCGAGCTGGCCCGAGGCCATGTGGAGGAGGGGCAGGCGGGTGAGCTGCTCGCGCACGGCGGGCGAGAAGGCGCGGATGACGGAGTTGGGGGTGATGACCACCGTGTCTGTGGCATGGCAGGTGGCGAGAAAGGCGAGGGTCTCGGCCTCGTCAGGCTCGGCATAGAGGGTGTTGGCCAGGGGCGGGGCGGCGGGGTCGCGCCGGGCTGAGAGGCAGATGTGCTGGATGGGGCGGCCCTGGGCTGACGCGATGGTGTTGCGCACGCGGCCCGGGATGCCGCCGATCTTGGCCACATCCTGAACCAAGTGAACAATCGTCCGTAACTTGAAGGGCACAGGCGGGAGTGAATCCGTTGCAACACCTGTCATCGTACTTTCTCACTCCAAGCTATCTCACGAGGGCGGTTTTCCCTCGCATGAGGGTCTGTCGCATACCTTTAAGCTGAACGGCAGGCCGTGCCCTTAGCGTAGTTTGTTGAATTCATCAATCAAAAATATTTACCTCGTTAAGCCATACTCTTGAGGTTTGCTGTGGTGCCATGAGGGCGCTGACTGCGCATTTTATCGCAAGTATGCATATTAAGCGTTGAATACTGTTGTGTACTTATCTCTCTGGAAAAAGCAGCCAACTGTCGTCGCAGAGGTATTCCCCGTGAGGCTGTCGATGACGCAGCGTCGTCTATGAAGCCTGTGGCCTCGCCGAACGTTGACTTAGAAAGCCATCGCCCGAAGATTTCCTCTTGCGCGTTGCGACACCCTGCAGGTGATAGATCTTGCTGTGAGGAGTATAGATGATCCTCTGCCCGAGCAGGCGTCGGATGCCATCACAAAGAACCCAATCCGAACGGTAATGGGCGCCATTCCCGCTATCGAGACCTCCCAGGGCTTCGAGCGTCTCAGGCCGGAACAGGCCGCAGAAGAGGGGAGCGTAGCTGAGTTCGACTAACCCGTCCTCCACATCGAAGTCCAGATTGAGGATGTTGTTGTGGTGCGCCGAGAGATTGATGTCGCACTCAAAGCGGATCGATGCTCCCGGCATCTGGTATCTTGAGGCTTTGCTGTTTGCGGGCAGGACCTGACGCGGAACGGCCATGCCGGCATCATTGTGTTTGAACAAGACATAACGCAGCTCATCGAGCCAGTCGGGCGTGACGAGGGTGTCGTTGTTGAGGATCAGAACCTTCTCGTGCTTACTCAGAACCTCGTTGAGCCCGCGATTGACGGCGAAGCTGAATCCAGAGTTGGCTTCCTCCCTGATAACGCGCACGTTGTCGAACGAGAGCGGCAGCTTCAGCAGATCCGTGTAGGTTTCCTCAGACGAGCCATTGTCCACGATCAGGATCTCGTAAGGGGGGGGCGTGTGCTCCGCAATGGAGCGCAGGCACATCTCAAGCTCATCGCGAGATTCATAGTTCGGGATCACAATCTGAATGGATTCGGTAGGAAGCACCGACAGTCTTTCCCTGCGGACCTTCCGCGCCCGCCTGCCCAGAGAGGTCGCCAGGTGCTCGGCACCGTCGGCAGTTGCAAACGGCTGTGACCAGTCTGACCGTTCTGCCATTTTCGATCTGAAGTCTACGAGGTAGCGCTCCTCGTCAGTGCAGTCCGAAACTCCTCCTGTGGCTCTGCCTTGAAAGGAGTGGCCCAGAATGCATGGTACAGCGATTGGCCTCGTAACCTCGGCCATCCTGAGAAAGAGGTCCCAATCCACATGACGGGTCAGGGAGGGGTCAAATCGCCCAACCTCTGCCAATAGTTCACGTTCGTGCATGAACGCCACCAACGAGATGTAATTGGTGTTCTCGAGGAAGCTTCGATTGAAGGGCGCAAAACGGATCGCCTTGAATCCAGCCCCCAACCGGGATTCGGGATCGAACCTATCCCAAACCGCATAGGCGCTATAAGCAGCGCGAGCCCCATGGGAGCGCAATTGATTGAACAGGATAAGAAGATGGTCAGGGTCCCACTGATCATCGTCGTCGAGATAGGCAAGAACTCGACCGGATGAATGCTCTATCCCCGCATTTCGAGCGGCGCTGATCCCCGCTCGCTGATCGAGGCGAACATACTTGATCCGCTTGTCATCAAACTGCCGGACGATGGCTTCCGTTGCGGGCTCTTCGCTTGCATCATCAACAATAACCAGTTCCCATTCCTGGTAGGACTGCATGATGACTGAGACGATCGCATCGCCAATCACGTCAGGGCGATTGCGGGTCGGCATGATGATTGAGATTAATGTGTCTGGCGACTTTGCAGAATATTCTGCGGCGAGCCTCCTCTTCGCACTGTCCATGCAGGCAATGATGCGAAGATCGTTCTCCCAGAGGTCTGATCCGAGCAGATCGGGTGTGACCACGGCAAGATGGAAATACTGATCGAATGTATCGAAGCGCCTGTGAAGGATATTCTTGATCTGGTACGGCGCGAGGTATCGCGTCACGGGCACTCGGCAAAGAATAGGAGATGCGGTAACGCGATAGGCATGCTCCTGGGGAATGCGCGCACGTGCCGGAAACTTAACATTTTCATACCATGGGCTAGGAAAGCGACCGCTCTTCATGCCTGCAGCGAGATAATCGCGATAGGCTTCCTCATGATCTGCTGGCGCATCGGGATAGCGGGTGAGATACCAAGCTGCATCGAAAAGCTGCTTTGCAGTAGCCTCCCGAGGAGGTTCCGGCGGCTTCTGCGCCTTGGGCGGCTTGCTGACCGCAGGTTTGCTCACCTGGATGGGGGGAGAGGAGGGCGCCAGTCCTCTAGCGATGTTATGGTGAATTCCATTGGGCACGAAGGCCCTCATCCACTGCCTGACAGGCTGAGGAATGAAGAAGAATGCCGATCGCAAAATGGTCCGCATCATGTCCTTCGAGTGCTCTTTTGATTTAGCGGGCGTAGTCCCGAACCCTTAGAAATGCAACCTCATGTGATAAAATAGCTCACATGGGGGTCGGGGGGCTGAGCCTGCTGTTGGCCCTCTATTATGTGATGCCTTGAGGCTGTTGGCGCTTCCACAGAGCCATCTCCCATCTTCCGCTGCATCAGGGCCGGAGACCAGGAAGCAATTAATCTTGACCTGTTAATACTTGCAAAGAATAAGACGCGCAAAGGTCTTTGATTCTAGGAAGTATGGTTCGGCACTTGCCGGATTTTGAAATCGAATTGCATCAAAGTCTGTACAGAAGACAGTAAAGTTATAAAATTACACTATGCTTAAGCCTCAGCATGAGCTTGTTCCAGAGATTCAAGGCTTGCGTGCAGTCGCGGTTCTCGCTGTACTATTCTATCATATCTGGCCGTGGATCTTGCCAGGCGGGTATGTCGGGGTCGATGTCTTCTTCGTCATTTCCGGCTACCTGATTACCGGCTCCCTGCTGAAGGAGGCGGAAGGGTCAGGCCGGATCAATATCGGCGCATTCTATGCTCGCAGGATCCGTCGCCTCTTGCCGGCTGCAACCGTTGTCTCTCTTGCGGTAGCTTTGGCAATCCCGCTGTTTCCAAAGGGGCAGTGGGCTGATCTCGCAAACAGCATCGTCGCGAGCGCCCTGTACGTCCAGAACTGGTTCCTGGCAGCCGAAGCGGTCAATTACCTGGCCGACGACGCTAAAGGACCAATGAACCATTTCTGGTCCCTCTCGGTCGAGGAGCAGTACTATATCCTCTGGCCTTTGATCCTCATGCCGGTTCTTCACTTCGCGCGATGGAGCGCTTTGAGTCCCCGCGCATCCTTCGGCTGGTTCGTGGGACTGATTGGACTTGGATCGCTGGCTTACTCGGTTTGGTTGACACCTGTCACTCCGGGCGTGGCTTACTTCGTCACCACCACGCGCGCGTGGGAACTGGCGCTCGGGGGGGCTTTGGCCGTCATCCCGGTTCGCCACTTCATCGCCTCTTCCATGCGCGCGGTCTTGGGAGGAGTCGGCCTCTTGGCGATCGTGCTGGCGTGTGTTGTCTACAGCGATCAGACGAGCTTTCCCGGTTATGCGGCGACGCTGCCCACCTTGGGCGCCGCCGCCGTGATCCTGGCCAGCGGCGCGCACGTGCCTCTGTCAGCTGGGCGGATCCTGAATACGCGAGCGTTTCAGTATCTGGGTGATATTTCATACTCGCTCTATCTCTGGCATTGGCCAGTGATCGTCATCTATGAGACTGTCGTCGGGCGAGCAGTCGGCCTGCGCTCCGGGGTGGCTGTCTTTGCTGCATCTTTGGCGCTAGCTCACCTCAGCAAGGTGTTCGTCGAAGATCCATTCCGAAGCGCACGCTTGAGTCTGGGGCGCACCTTCCTGGTCGGTGCGGCCAGCATTGCGATCACGGTTATTGCAGGGGCTTCGTATCTGGTGCGGGATGCTCTCGAGCCGACGCCGATCGCTTCGAGCGACAAGCCGCGTGGGGCATTGGCGATGAAGGACGCCGGCTATGATTGGAGGAAAGAGGATCCTCTGAGGATTGTGCCCCGACCTGAGAAGGTCAATGCAGATGTGCCATTTGCCTATAGGGACAGGTGTCAGCAGACCGTTGAAGGAACTGAAGTTTTGGTCTGCCACTATGGGAATCCGGATAGTGGCACCAAGGTCGTCATGATCGGCAATTCCCATGCAACGCATTGGTTTCCTGCCTTCGAGGACATCGTGCGCACCCAACCGATCTATTTTCGTGGGATCGCGAAGTCCGCGTGCATATTCTCGTTAGAGCCAGTCTACGATACAGGTCTCAAGCGTCCTTATACCGAATGCGCTGAATGGTCGAAGAACGTCATCGAGTGGCTCTCGCGGGAGCGTCCGGACGTTGTTCTCATCTCTCATTCTTCGGGATCTAACAAGGTCACGCAAGAAAAGCTGATCGCTACATGGAGGCCGTTGCTTGAAATGGGTCTGGATGTCCGTCACGTCCGGAACATACCATGGCTACCCTCTCATCCGGGCAAATGCCTCGAAGGCAGCAAGAATTGGATGACGGATTGCCTACCCTCACGCAAGAAGGTGTTGCGTGAAGATAATCTTTTTATGGTGGCAAAAACACTGAATGTTAAAATTTTGGATTTCTCTGAATACTTCTGTGACAATACCCATTGTCCTGTGATGATCGGGGGAGTTCTTGTTTACAGGGACAGTCACCACATGACCGCGACCTATTCGAGAACCCTGAGCGGGCCACTGCAAGAAAAGCTTGCGCTTACAGCGCCTTCCAGGGCGACTGAAGTGCGACAGAACCAGTGAATCTGGGTCAGACGGGGCGAGTGAGCGCCGTGAGAGCAAGCCAACCAAATGCCAACAGCGGAGTTAAACGGCTGACAGCAAATGCCGCGATGTTACTCCCCAGTACTTTAATAGCATGGCGATCCGGCGTACCCCTTTCTGGAGGCGGCACAAGGGATGTTGCCATTCCAGAGCATCTTCCAGTGTTTCTGATCTTTTCCCGCTCTCGCGTGTTGTGACTCCTGCATTCATGGAAGGATGGGAGAGGGATGGCGGCTAACGGGGATATTCTGGACTGCCTGATCGTCGGCGGGGGGCCGGCAGGGCTGACGACGGCTTTGTATCTGGCCCGCTTCAAGCGCCAGTTTGCCGTGGTGGACAGCGGGACGCCTCGGGCGGCCTGGATCCCGACGAGCCATAACATCCCCATGTTCGCGGAAGGGATTGCGGGCAAGGACATCCTGGCGCGGGCCCGCACCAATCTGGAGCAGTATGGGGCGAGGATTCAGGCTGGCCGGGTCACGGGCCTGCGCAAGCAGCCCGACCGCTTCATCGCCGTGGTGGAGGGCAATGACGGTTCAACGGGCCAAGTCGCGGCCCGGAGGGTCGTCATCGCCACGGGAGCCGTGGATATCGAGCCCGATCTGCCGGACGTTCCCAATGCCGTCCAGCGCGGCCTCGTCCGCTACTGCCCGATCTGCGACGGCTATGAGTCCCGCGACCGGAAGATCGCCGTCATTGCCTATGGGGCCCATGGCATCGGAGAGGCGGTCTTCATCGCCCGCACCTATTCCAGGGATGTGACGTTGCTGACCTTGGGGCAGCATCTGGAGCTCGACCCGGAGCAGCAGGGGAGGCTCGACGAGCACGGGATCAAGGTGGTCGAGGCCCCGGTGGAGTCGCTAGCCATGGAGAATGACCGGATCTCCGCCGTGAACGTGGCCGGCAAGGAGTATCGCTTCGACGTGCTCTATTCGGCGCTCGGCCTCAAATACCGCTCGGATCTGGCCATCTCCCTCGGGGCCGAGCACGACCCCTCGGGCAGCCTGATCGTTGACAGCCACTGCCAGACAAGCGTCAAAGGCCTTTATGCCGCCGGCGACATCGTCCGGGGCATTGACCAGATCGTGGTGGGCATGAGCCATGCGGCCGTAGCGGCCACCCATATCCACAACCATTGCGAGCTGCCGACCGAGGACGAGCCCGGCGGCGCGTAAGCGCCGACCTTAAGCGAGGGCCTTCGCCAGGAGCGGCAGGCTGATGTCCATCCGGTAATCGACGGAGGAGTGGTCGTCGTGAAATTCCTCGTACGTGTGAGGAATGCCCGCGGCCTTGAGCTTCCGGCGCATGATCCGAGAGCCGTAGACCATGTTGTATTGGTCGATGTCGCCGCAATCGATGTAGAAGGCCTTGAGCCCGCGAAGGTTTGCCTGGTGCTCCGCGTCATCCACCATCCTCAGCGGATCCCAGCGCAGCCAGTTCGCCCAGCGCTCCTCGATGATCTCGCAGGTCTCGAGATCCACCGGCAGGCGGACCCCGTAAAACTGGCTCGGATCGGGATCGAAGCTTGCCGCCTGGGCGAGCAGCATCAGGGTGTGCCAGTCCTTGTCCTTCGCCTTGGGGCCCGCCTCAAACTTGCGCAGGAAGGCCTCGATGGACGTGCCGTGATCGACCAGATGGCGCAATGCTCCGGCGAACTCCCCTAGATGATAGAGGTACTCGAAACCCACATCGCCCGAATGGGAGGCGGCGGCCGACCACACGGAGCCGCCGTGGCGCAACGCATGCACCATGGCGCCATAGCCGCCCGAGCTCTTGCCGAACACGCCCCGGCGTCCGTCTCCGCCGCAACCGAAGCGCTCTTCGACGAAGGGCAGCATCTCGCGGATCAGGAAGGTTTCCCAGAGACCCATGGCGGCGCTGTCCACATATTGGTTGCCGCCGAGCCGGGTGAAGCAGTCGGGGAAGGCCACCACGACCGGCGGCATGGCGCCGGTGCCGATCAGCCGGTCCAGGCGCTCGGGCACGTTCTCGCCGTAGTTCTTCCAGTTGGTGTGGGCGGGCCCGCCGGCCGTGTAGCCGACGAGGTCGACGAGGAGGGGAAGGCCGCGGCCGTCATGGCCGGCCGGCACATAGACGTCGATCCGGCGCCGAGAGGGATCGTCGAGCAGGTTGTCCTTCAAGCAATCGCTCTCGATCCAGAGGCTGTGCACCACACCTGCCGAAACATCATGGTTCTTGCGCATCGCTGTCCCTCGCCAGATCAACCGCCCGAGATGTGACTGTCAAAACGGCACTTGTCCAGAATTTGGGTCTTCGCGCCGGTTAATAAGTCCTTATCCCACCTAGCCATTCCACAGGACCCGAGTCTACGGTGCGGCCCCAGGTATCCAACAATGGTGTCGTACTTGGGGGTGTAGTCATGAGCGATGGTTTCCTGCCGCGATGGAGCTTGAAGACCGAAGGGGTCGTCATGCCGGACGAGCGGCTGCCGACCGGCCAGATGGTGGTCGTCGGCCTGCAGCACGTGGTGGCCATGTTCGGCGCGACCGTGCTGGCGCCGATCCTGATGGGCTTCGATCCGAACGTCTCGATCCTGTTCTCCGGCATCGCAACCCTGATCTTCTTCCTGGTGGTCGGCGGCCGGGTGCCGAGCTATCTGGGTTCCAGCTTCGCCTTCATCGGCCCCGTTCTCGTTGCCACTGGGGCGAGCGTGGGCAGCCCCAACCCCAACATTCCCCTGGCGCTCGGCGGCATCATCGCGGCCGGTGCGCTCTACTTCCTCATCGGCCTTGTGGTGCAGATGGCGGGGCACCGCTGGATCGAGCGCCTGATGCCGCCGGTGGTGACCGGTGCCATCGTGGCCGCCATCGGTCTGGTGCTCGCGCCGATTGCGATCAACAGCGCCTCGGGCATCACCCCCGACAACCAGAACGGCACCGACTTCGCGCGCTGGATCGCCCTCGCCACCGTCGTGGCGGTTGGCCTCGTGGCCGTCTATGCTCCGGGAATGTGGCGCCGCCTGCCAGTGCTGATCGGTGGCGCTGCTGGCTACCTGATCTACTTCATCTGTGCGAATGTGCTGGGCCTTGGCCAGCCCATCGACTTCGCGAAGATCGGTGCGGCGGCCTGGTTCGGGCTTCCTACCTTCCAGAGCCCGGTTTTCGACATGCGGGCGATCAGCCTGATCGCGCCGGTGGCCGTGATCCTGGTGGCCGAGAACCTCGGGCACATCAAGGCCATCGGGGCCATGACGGGCCGCAACCTCGATCCCTACCTCGGTCGCGCCTTCATGGGCGACGGCATTGCCACCATGCTGTCGGGGGCTTCCGGCGGCACGGGCATGACCACCTATGCCGAAAACATGGGCGTGATGGCCGTGACCCGCATCTATTCGACGCTGGTCTTCCTCATCGCCGCGGCCTTCGCGCTGCTGCTCGGCCTGTCCCCGAAGTTCGGCGCCTTCATCGGCACGATCCCCGGGCCTGTGCTCGGCGGCCTCTCCATCGTGGTCTTCGGCCTTATCGCCGCGACCGCCGGTCGGATCTGGGTGGAAAACCGGGTCGATTTCTCGAATCCGCGCAATCTCATCACGGTGGCGGTGGCGCTGGTTCTGGGCGCCGGCAACTTCAAGCTGAACGTGGCCGGCTTCACCCTGGACGGCATCGGGACGGCGACCTTCGGGGCCATCATCCTCTACCATCTTCTGCGAATGGCGCCCAGCACGGTGGATCGCACCGAGACCGCGCACTAAGCCTGTAGCCTTCAGGAACACGCTTTTGAAGCCCGCGTTGAGCCTCAACGCGGGCTTTCTCGTATGGCTCGGCCTGTTCCTCATGGCCGGCAGGAAGCTCGCATCCTTTCCGCACAAGGGATGTCAGCATGAGCTCCGACCAGAACCAGACCTTGCCGCCTCAGGTGCAGGATCAGCAGCCCGGCTACGAAACCGAGATGAACCCGCGGCCCGACTACGAACCGCGCTATCCGGGCAGCAACCGGCTGCAGGGCAAGGTTGCCCTCATCACCGGCGGCGACAGCGGCATCGGCCGCGCGACAGCCGTTCTGTTTGCCCGTGAGGGTGCCGATCTTGCGATCCTTTACCTGAACGAGAGCGAGGACGCTCAAGAGACGAAGCGCCTTGTGGAGAGGGAAGGGCGCTCCTGCCTGACCCTTGCGGGCGATGTGGGCGACCCAGGCTTCTGCCGCTCGGCAGTCGATCAGGTGATCCAGCGCTTCGGCAAGCTCGACGTGCTGGTCAACAATGCGGCGGAGCAGCACCCGAAGAAGGAGATCGAGGAGATTACGCCCGAGCAGATCGACCGCACCTTCCGTACCAACATCTTCGGCTATTTCTACATGGTTCAGGCCGCCATGCCCCATCTCAAGAAGGGCGCCGCCATCATCAACACCACGTCGGTCACCGCCTATCGCGGCAGCGGCGATCTGCTCGACTACAGCGCCACCAAGGGCGCGATCGTGGCCTTCACCCGGTCATTGGCGCAGAAGCTCGCTGGCGAGGGCATCCGCGTGAACGGCGTGGCGCCGGGACCGATCTGGACGCCGCTGATCCCCTCGACCTTCCCGGCCGAGAAGGTGAAGCAGTTCGGCGCCAACACGCCCATGAAACGCCCTGGGCAGCCGAACGAGGTGGCGCCGTCCTACCTGTTCCTGGCGTCGGAGGATTCCTCCTACATCACCGGTTCGGTCCTGCATCCGAACGGCGGCGATCCCACGGAGGCCTGAAACAAGAAGGGCGGCTCAAAAGAGCCGCCCGATTCATTCTGGTGCCGCGGGAGATGTCAGCGTCTGCGACGCACGCGCACCGGAACCGGATTGTGCGAGGGAGTCATCAGCACGAAAAGCAGCATGACGGCCGAGAGGGAGCCGCCGATCAGAAAGAGGATTTCCGCGATCTCGACCTGAGAGGCCGCGCCGGTAATCGCTGCAAAGACGGTAGCAACCGCAAAGATGAAAAGCGCACGAAGGGCAACCGAACGATTCATTGGCCATCTCTCCCAAGTGTTCTTGAAAACGTGTGGCGGGATGTCGAGTTCCATATGAACAAAAGCCTGGAGGATTACTTTTGAACGACTGATGAACAGGTTCAATGAATAACGAAAGGTGGAACCTTACAGTCGCGCTTGGCGTTGTTTGAACATCGTCGGCTTTCAGTCGATTGTAAAGTTAGCGAGGTAACACCATGCTCGGTTGGGCAGTCACTTTTCTCATCATCGCTCTCGTTGCAGCTCTGTTCGGCTTCGGGGGTATCGCCGGCACCGCCGTTGAAATCGCGAAGCTGATTTTCTTCGTTGCGATCGTGCTGTTCGCAATCTCCGCCGTCATAGGCCTGCTGCGCGGACGCAGCCCTATGTGATGCCGCTGCGGCATACCTGACATCGAACGCCGCCCGTCAGAAGGCGGCGTTTGTCTTTTGGGGGGAGGCTGGTGGTCTGTTGCGTCAACCCTGAAGGGCTGCCCGGGTCATGCTGTCGGGGCCCAGATCGTCGATGTCGTCAACATTCAGCAGCGAGGCGAGGCGGATGCGCGCCCGGTTGACCCGACTCTTGATGGTGCCGACGGCACAGCCGCAGATATTGGCGGCTTCCTCATAGGAAAAGCCCGATGCTCCTACCAGGAGAAGGGCCTCACGCTGATCGGATGGGAGCTGGGAGAGAGCGCTGCGAAAATCCTCGAAATCCAGATGGGCTCCCTGCTCGGGCTGAACCTTCAGCCGCCCGGCATAAGAGCCGTCAGGATCCTCGATCTCGCGGCGCCGCTTCCTGTACTCGGAGTGGAAGAGGTTGCGCAGGATGGTGAAGAGCCATGCATTCAGGTTCGTGCCGGGTTCGAACCGATGCAGATTGGAAAGTGCTCGCAGGAGCGTGTCCTGGACAAGGTCATCTGCCCTGTCGACCTGGCCTGAGAGTGAGATCGCGAAGGCGCGGAGGCTGGGGACCGCCGCGAGAAGAGCCTCCCGTAATTCGGGCTCAGGCTCTGATGTCATTGAGACCCGTCCTTTTGCCCGTTCTTGTCCAGCTGCTCGAGCAGGTCCCTGAAGCGATCCGGAACTGGCTGCTGCATGAGCTCGTCATACATGGCGCGGAGCTGGTCGCCGATGCGTTTCTGGCTGCCGCTGTCGAGCTTAGGATCGGTTGCAAGCTTTTCGCCGGAGCCGTTATCGAGACTGACCCGGGCGAGCTTGTTCCCCTTATCAACCGTCATATTCTTCCCCTCGCCACCCCATGTTTATCCGGGGTAGCCAACCTTGGCAGTATCCATATATTCGTTTTCGAGCAATAACGCTCATTGCTGCGCCCGGTTCCATTCGACGGAACTTTTGCAGCTTTGCCGCGTTGAACGAACCATCGGTACAACGAGTCAAAAGCACAGTTAAGGGGAAGCGAATGTCGACAGCCCAGCTTGTCGTCCAGCACTTACCATACCTTCGTCGTTATGCGCGCGCGCTCACAGGCAGCCAGATGGCTGGGGACGCTTATGTCGCTGCGACCCTCGAGACGCTTGTGAGTGAGCCTGAGACCATCGGCCCCTCCGGAAACGTGAAGGTCGAGCTCTTTCAGGTTTTCACCCGGATCTGGAATTCCCTGTCGGTCAACGGCCGAAGCGAGCAGATCCAGCGGGATCTGCCGGCCGAGGTTCGGCTCGGGCAGATTACACCTCTTCCCCGTCAGGCGTTCCTTCTCTCCTGCCTCGAAGGCTTCGGAGAAGAGGAGGTCGGCCAGATTCTCGATGTCGACACGCGGACCGTGCGCGACCTCGTGGACGAAGCCGGCCGCGAGCTTGCGGCCGATATGGCAACCGACATCCTCATCATCGAGGACGAGCCGCTGATTGCCATGGACCTCGAGGCCCTCGTCGAAGGCCTGGGCCACAACGTCACCGGCGTCGCCCGCACGCGGACGGAAGCCGTCAAGCTGGCCGCGGCCAAGCAGCCCGGCCTGATCCTGGCGGATATCCAGCTGGCGGACGGAAGCTCCGGCCTCGATGCGGTGAACGACCTCCTCAAGTCCTTCGAGGTGCCGGTTATCTTCATCACGGCTTATCCGGAGCGCTTCCTCACAGGCGAGCGCCCTGAGCCGGCCTTCCTGATCGCCAAGCCGTTCCAGCCGGCAAACGTATCCGCCGTCATCAGCCAAGCCCTGTTCTTCCAGCAGAGCGCACGTCGGCGCGAAGCGCGAGCTGCAACAGCTTAAATCCAAACGGATACCAGCCTGAATAGTAATAGCCCGGCTTAATGGCCGGGCTATTCTTTTGTGCGGATGTATTGAGCGCAAAAAAAGACGGGCTCGAAAGCCCGTCTAAGGTGCCGGCCAATGCACAAGGGGAATGCGGGGAGGACCAGGAGGCCGGTGCTTAAAGAACGTCCTATCGAAAACAAAAGTTCCAGGCTTTTTCTCCCTCTTTTTATTCTCTTCTCCTACGTAAGAATGCAGGAACATCAAAGAAACGGTCGCGTTAAATTTCCAAATGCTGAGGTTGAAGAGCAGGAGAGAGGGATGTTCCGTATCCCTGTGGCACTGGTGGGACTGGCTGGAATTTTCTTCGTCGCGGGCAGCTTCGTACCCGCTTCCTTCAACATGTCTCACCAGGCGCAATCCGAGGTCCTGTCCAATGCTGCGCTTCCCCTGCGCATGAGCGCCACGACTAAGGGGGATCGCATGATGGCTCCTGTCCCGAGCGAGAATCCGGCAACCGTGTCGATCGTTGAGCTCGTTGGCGTTGCCCAGGCGACGGTGATCCTTCGCGATCGCGACGGGAAGGTGCTCTACAAGTCCGATCCTCACTCCGGGACCACGATCTACGCCCGAGACACGGATCTGCCTGTGGTCACTCTCAAGGAAGACATTCAGGCTCCTGCGGCCCAGCACCCCGTCACTCAACGGGAGGGCAGTGACGTTCCCCGTGAGCAGAAGCAGAAGGCGCCCAAGCCGGTCGGTTGTCTCGGCGATGTCAGTCCCTTGGTCAAGTCCAGTGCCGACAGGATGCCGAGCCTCTGTCTGGTATCTCTCCTCCGGTCGCTTTCCTGATGGCTGTGAAACCAGACAAGCCTGCTGATAGGTCATGTGCTTCTGCTGCCTCAGAGGACCATCGGTCCCTGAGGGCTGAATGATTCTCCATTGGCGCATGGCCAAGGCTCGGGAACCAATTCCCGTGACAGAAGTTCCCGTTGTTGGACCTGAGATTTCTGCTCTCTTGTAAGAAGCGGTAGAGCTATTCTGCTGTCTCGATAAATATTAATAAGTATTCATACTTTATCGGAATGTCGATTGAGCTGTTCACATTGTCTTGAATAGGTCAATGTTCGGAACGGTTGCTCATGCCGGGCGTTTAGCCCCCGCGCACTTCGGCGCATAACGCGATTTAATGTACTCTCAGGAGAAATAAGCAATGCTGAAGAAGCATATGGCAGCTTGCCTTGTAGTGACGGCTTTCGCGGCTGCGCCCGCCCTTGCACAGACCTCGACCACCAGCCCCTCGGCTCCGACTGACCGTCCAGCAGCGTCCGGAACCGGCACCACCTCGTCCGGTTCGCCGGCCATGCAGCCCGGCGCGTCCGGCTCTTCGTCGACGATGAGCCAGTCCTCGTCGACCATGAGTCAGAGCGGCGGCATGCAGGGTCAGTTCATGACCAAGATGGAAACTAACCAGATGATGGCCTCCGATCTGATTGGCACCCGGGTCGTCGGCGCCAACAACGAGTCGATCGGCGACATCAATGACGTCATCATGGACCGCAATGGTCAGATCATGGCGGCTGTGGTCGGTGTCGGCGGCTTCCTGGGCATTGGCGAGAAGGATGTGGCGGTTCCGTTCAATGCTCTTGAGTTCATGAATGCCCAGCAGGCCCAGGCCATGAACAACAATGCTAGCAGCGGCAACAGTAATGTCGCGACGACGGGCTCGACGACCACGACGGGCAACACCGCTACGACTGGCTCGGGTACGGCTGGAGCGTCCAACACGACGGCCAGCAACACCTCGAGCAACCAGAATCAGCCTGAACGCGTGGTCCTGCGCATGACGAAGGACCAGCTTCAGGCCGCTCCTGCGTTCGATGAGGATGGCGACAACGCCAATCGCTCGACCACCGGCTCCGCCGGTCAGTCCGGCACCTCGACTGCTCCCAAGCAGTAATCCTTCGCCGGATTGGAAGGTTGTGCGGTGTCTGGGGAGCCCAGGCACCGCATTTTTTATATCTGTGGCGGGTGGAGCGGCCAAAATAAAAGGCGCAGCCATGAAGCTGCGCCTTAAAGGTGCCAGTCCAAGGGGGCATTCGGGCCGGTTATCGGTACAACGGTGGCCATCCACTCCGGTTCCAGGGCACTTTCAAATATTTCTCCACCTGTCTGCTGCTGTCTTGCGACCGTCTGGACTTGTTGACGCACAAGGAACCGCGGTTCGGGGCATACGTTGCCGTTTCAAGCGCGATGCGGAGGAAACGATGACTGCAGCAAATGAGCTGGATGCCATTCTGTGTCAGGAGGAACTGCCGGACGAGTTTTCCCGGCTGACCTCAAGCTCCCCATCCAGGGACAAGCCGTCGGTGGCCTCCATGCTCAGCGGCATGATTCCCGTCTGTTACCAGGATGAGGTGACCTGCCCCCTGATGTTGAGGCGTCATCTCGTCGTTCCGGCATGGCCGCATGTGCTGCCGGCCGGGCTGGGTTCAGTGGTCTGAGTGAAGAGAGGTTGAGGATTTTTGTTGCATGATTGAAGGATCGTCGTTCCCGTCGGCAGTCAATCCCGTGGCGGTCCTGCTCCACCCGAGTGCCGTCCCGGTCATTGATGTTTTCCGCTCCCTGAACCGGCTTGAAGACCAGTATGATCTGGCTTTGCTCGATGGGCCTGAGCAAGGGCTGGCAGCCTATACCCGGCCTGATACGGCCAAAGGGATCGTGTCAGACGCGCTGCTTCTCGCATTTGCCCTGACCCGACAGCGCGGGCGTCCGTTCGTCCATAAGCCGGTCGGGTCCAGGCATGGAAGCTTGGACGAGTATTCTCTTCTGACGCTGATCGGTGCCTCGCGCCATGCGTCCTCGGAGGTGGCCCTCGAGGCAGCCCGTCATCTCGAGATCGTTTCGCTCGACTTCATGTCGGCCTTGGCAGGGGAGCTGGTGCGGCAGATCGATCTCGGCACCGTGGCGTTCGATGTTCCGAGCCTGTCCGATTTCCGAGCCGTCATGGGCGTTGGAGCCTCCGAGGAGGTTCACGTGGAAGCCGTTCTGACGCGTGCCGAATTCAACTTCAGGCACCAGTAGATCTTCATTTTGATATGTCGAGATAAAGTAAAAGGGGCCGCTGAGCGGCCCCTTTTGATATTATAAACAGGTAAAAGCGCTATTCCTGATTGCCGCGGGTATTCCCCGAGGCCTGACCGCCCTTGCGGCCGGCTTCCGAGGCGAGTTCACGGTCCTGCGAGAAGGAACGCTTCTCGGCGGGAACGCTCTTGCCGCCCTTGCTGGCGATTTCACGCTGCCGGTCGGAATCCATCGACGCGAAGCCACGCTTCGAGGTCGAACCACCTGCCATTTATGCCTCCTAATCGAGTGGTGATCGTGCTTCATCAACCGCTCGCGGAATCGATGGTTCCGGTTCAGGTGGGCCAACCTTTGCAAAAAATTTTGCGAAATTATTCAGACCCCACGAATTGGCACACTTGCGGCAAATGTTTGGCTGAAGGAAACAAGGCAACATCTTGTCGATAGGATTAAGAGCCAAGAAGGTACTTGCCTCGATACAGGTGGGGAATGCCATCTATACTTGCCAATAGATGTCTTATCGAGGGTAAGTCATAGAAGATGGATTCTGAGGCTAAAACCATGGCCTGAAATTGAGGTGTCTTGGTGTCAGGACGGTGCGGGAAGGGAGTGGCGATCCAGTCGCTTGCGCCGGTATAAGGGATTGGCGATGCTCCGAGCGCTCCTGCAGACATGGTGGAGGATAGAGGACGGGATGACCTACGACGACAACAACGTATTCGCAAAAATCCTTCGCGGTGAGCTGCCGTGCCACAAGGTCTACGAGACCGACCGGATCCTGGCGTTCATGGATGTCATGCCCCGGGGTGATGGTCACGTGCTGGTCATACCCAAGGCGAAAGCCCGCAACCTCCTCGACGTCGCGCCGGACGATCTCGCGGAACTCGCGAAGGCCGTGCAAGTCGTGGGTAAGGCGGCCAAGGCGGCGCTCTCGGCCGATGGCCTGACGGTCCAGCAGTTCAATGAGAGCGCAGGCGGGCAGGTGGTCTTCCACATCCATTTTCACGTCATCCCCCGCTTCGAGGGCGTGGCGCTGAAGCCCCATACGGGCCAGATGGAAAAGCCGGACGTTCTGACGGGAATGGCCGAGAAGATCCGTGCGGCCGTGGCTCGAACCTGATGATATGAGCGGCAGGGTTGACCTGCCGCCTTCCTTTTCGAAACCTCAGTCCGCCCAGTCGAGGGAACGCGACACGGCCTTGTTCCAAAGGGCGTTCAAGCACTCGCGGCGGGAAGCCTCCATGGCGGGCATCCAGCGTTTGTCCACGGCCCAGTTGCGCACCAGCTCGTCGGTCCCGCTCCAGAAGCCCGTCGCCAGACCGGCCGCGTAGGCGGCGCCGAGAGCCGTGGTCTCGATCACCTTCGGGCGCACCACCGGCACATCGAGAATGTCCGCCTGGAACTGCATCAGCAGCTCGTTGACCACCATGCCGCCATCGGTGCGCAGCTCCCTCGCGGTAATGCCCGTGTCCTTGGTCATGGCGTCCAGCACCTCGCGGGTCTGGAAGGCCGTGGCCTCGAGCGCCGCACGGGCGATATGCGCCTTGGTGGCGTAGCGCGTCAGGCCGCCGATGAGCCCGCGGGCATGGGAGTTCCAGTGCGGCGCATAGAGCCCGGAGAAGGCCGGCACGATGGTCACGCCGCCATTGTCCTCGACGCTTCGGGCGAGGGTCTCGATATCGGGGCTCTTCTCGATCATGCCGAGATTGTCGCGAAGCCACTGCACTAGGGCGCCGGCAATCGCGATCGAACCTTCCAGGGCATAGACGGTCTTCCCCTGGCCGAAACGGTAGCCAACCGTGGTGAGGAGACCGCATTTCGACGGGTAGGGGGTCTCGCCGGTGTTCATGAGCATGAAGCAGCCGGTGCCGTAGGTGTTCTTGGCCTCGCCGGGCTGGAAGCAGGCCTGTCCCACGAGGGCCGCCTGCTGGTCGCCGAGAATGCCGGCGATCGGGACGCCGGCCAGATTGTCGGTTGCCTCACCATAGACCTCGCTCGATGAGCGGATCTGCGGCAGGCAGGCGCGCGGGATGTGGAAGAGGCTCAGGATCTCCTCGTCCCAGTCCAGGCTGGCCAGGTTCATGAGCTGGGTGCGGCTGGCATTGGTCACATCGGTGATGTGGCAGCCGCCGTCAACGCCGCCGGTCAGGTTCCAGACCAGCCAAGTGTCGATATTGCCGAACAGCACGTCGCCGGCCTGCGCCTTCTCACTGGCGCCCGGCACGTTGTCGAGGAGCCAGCGCAGCTTGAGGCCCGAGAAGTAGCTTGCCAGCGGCAGGCCGGTCTTGTCGCGCAGGCGATCGTAACCGCCATCACGGGCGAACTCCTCGACGATCGGGTCGACGCGGGTATCCTGCCACACAAGGGCGTTGTGGAGCGGCTTGCCGGTGCGCTTGTCCCAGATCAGCGTGGTCTCGCGCTGGTTGGTGATGCCGATGGCGGCGAGATCGCGGGGCGATAGCCCTTTCTTTGTCAGGGCCTCCTGGATTACGGCTTGCGTGTTGTGCCAGATCTCGAGTGGATCGTGCTCCACATCGCCGGGCCTGGGGTAGATCTGCTCGTGCTCTTTCTGCCCCACCGAGACGATGCTCCCGGCCTTGTCGAACACGATGAAACGCGAGCTGGTCGTGCCCTGATCGATGGCACCGACGTATTGAGCCATGTCCTTCCCCAAACCTTATTGTCCCAAAGCTTATTGAGCCGCGACAGATGCCGCCTTTGTCTTAGCCAAATAGGCATCGATCCTGGCGGGAGCGTCAACCGGCACATGCAGCCCAAGCTTGGAACGGCGCCAGAGGATATCCTCTGGCGTGCGCGCCCATTCGCGGCGTACCAGATAATCGACCTCGGCCGCCGTGAGCCCGGCGCCGAAATCATCGCCGAGATCGGCCATGGACTTGGCCGAGCCCAGAAGCTCCTCGATCCGCGTTCCGTAGGCGCGAGCAAGGCGATGGGCGAGATGCTCGGGCAGGAAGGGCCAGCGCTGTCGCACATCGGCGAAGAAGCGGTCGAAATCCGCATCCGGCATGTCGCCGCCCGGCATCTTGGCCTTCTCGGTCCAGGACGGCTTCATGTTGGGGAAGTAGGATTTCAGCTCATCGAGGGCATGCTCCGAGAGCTTGCGGAAGGTGGTGATCTTGCCACCGAAGATCGACAGTACCGGTGCCTGACCCTGCGGCGCGTCCATGTCGAACACGTAGTCGCGGGTGACCGCCGAGGCGTTGCTCGATCCGTCGTCGAAGAGCGGACGCACGCCGGAATAGGTCCACACCACTTCGGCCGGGGTGACCTCGCGCTTGAAGAAGTGGTTCACCACGTTGCAGAGATACTGGATCTCGTCCTGGGTGATCTCCACCTTCTTGTCCGGCACGGACTCGACCGGGATATCGGTGGTGCCGATCAGGGTGAACTTCTCCTGGTACGGAATGGCGAATACGATCCGCTTGTCCGTGTTCTGGAGAATGAACGCTTCCTTGGTGTCGAAGAGCTTTGGCACCACGATGTGGCTGCCCTTTACGAGGCGTACGTTCTTGGTGGTGTTGAGGCCTAGCTTGGCGTTTAGCACGTCGGCCACGAAGGGCCCGCCGGCATTCACGATCACCTTGGCGCGCAGCTCTTCCGTGGCGCCCGTCTCAACGTTCTGGAGCGTGGCGACCCAGGTCTGGCCGTCGCGGCGGGCGGAGGTGAGCTTGGTGCGCACCCGGATGTCAGCGCCCTTCTCGAAGGCGTCGAGGGCATTGAGGGCTACCATGCGGCTGTCCTCGACCCAGCAGTCGGAATAGACGAAGGCGGTGTCGAAGCCGGGCTTCAGGGCCTTCCCGGCAGGATGCCGGGTGAGCTTGATGCCTTCCGTGCCGGGCAGCTTCTTGCGCGGGGCCAGGTGGTCGTACATGAACAGGCCCAGGCGCACGAACCAGGCGGGGCGGATTCCCTTCTCATGCGGCAGGATAAAGCGCAGGGGCCAGATGATGTGGGGCGCGGATTCCAGCAGCCGCTCGCGCTCGAACAAGGCTTCGCGGACCAGCCGGAACTCGTAATACTCAAGATAGCGCAGGCCGCCGTGGATCAGCTTGGTGGAGGCAGACGAGGTGTAGCCGGCGAGGTCGCCCTGCTCGCAGAGCACCACCGAGAGGCCCCGGCCCACGGCATCGCGCGCGATGCCGGCGCCATTGATGCCGCCGCCTACAATCAGAAGATCAGTCACTGTCGTCACGGAATGCGTCTTTCCTTCAATCCGGGCTGTCCCGGTGCCCTGCACATGGTTTCTTTAGCCGTCTAAGGCAAGACAATTCTTGAACTTGTTCAAGGCTCCTTCGCCAGGGCGAGGTTTAGCATGAAAGCGATGAGCGAGCACACGGCCATGCCGAGGCACAGGACGATCACGGCATCGTAGCTGCCCCACCAGGCCCAGAGAGCGCCGAAGGCAAAGGGCGCAACCGCCATGGTGATCCGCACCGGCATGGCGATCATGCCCTGGATGGCCCCGTAATCCTCGCGCCCGAACAGCTCGGGCGGGAGCAGGGCCCGCACGATGGTGAGCATTCCGTTGGAGGCGCCGTAAAGCCCCGCGAACACGAAGATCAGCCAGGATCCGGCCGAAATGAAGGGCAGGAGCAGGAAGCCGAGGGCGCTCATGGCCATGGTGAGCACTCCGATGCCTCTCAGGCTCATGGCCCGCTCACCGAACCCGGTAAGGAACCGCGCCGCCACCTGGGCCGGCCCGATCACCGTGTAGGCCGCCACAGCGGCCTCGATGGAGAAACCGCGCTCGAGGAGAATGGGGATCAGGTGAACGGGAATTCCAATCGAGATGATCCCCTGGAGGACGCTGGTGATCACGAAGAGCCAGAAGGCTGGCTTCGCGAGAACCCGGCGCGGGTTCGATGTGGAGGGGGCGACGGAGCGGCTTTCTCCGGTGTGCTTCGGCCTTGCAGGGGCGGCCGGGATGCCGGTGGCATGCAGCACGGCGCAGATCCCGATGTTCAGGGCCGCCATGGCCAGGAGCGTGTCGCGCCAGCCGTAACGGTCGATGAGCACGTGCAGGAGCGGGATGAACACCGTGCTGGCGAAGCCCGCCACGAGGGTGATGATGGTAATGCCCCGGCGGGCCAGCAGGCCGAGGTTCAAGGCCAGGACCGCAAAACCCGCTTCGTAGAAGAGGGCGCTCGTGGCGGCTCCCAAGCCGAGCCAGATCAGCACGAAAACCGGATAGCTGTCGGTATACGCCCACACGACGAGGAGGAGGGCGGCCAACACCGAGCCGCCTGTCATTACGGCCCGCCCATAGCCCTGGTCGATCAGCCGGCCGACTGGCATGGCGAAGAAGGCGGAGGAGATGAGGGCGAGCGAGTAGGCGGCGGTCAGGGCCGTCTTCGACCATCCGAGGTCCCGCTCCATGGGGTCGATGAGGAGCGCGAAGGCATAGAACAGCGTCCCGTAGGAGATCAGATGGGTGATCGAAAGGGTTGAGACGATGCGCCAGGGCATGGAGCCTGAGGGGGACATCTCTGCTTTATGTCAGGCCTTGCGGTTGACGGACAGGCTTTAATCCCCCATATGCACAGCAGGCGACGGCGACCGGCATACCGGGCCGCTTGAGCGGGACTGCGTGACGGATATTCGCATGAGCGAAGACCCCGGTCCCCTTCTTCAATCGCTCCATCATAAGGCGGCCCCATCACGCGGGCTGTTTCCCAAAAGAGCCCTGAAGCGCCTTTGCTTTTTCCAAGCCGAACCTGCTTTGCGGCTCACCGCATCCGTTCGAAAGATACACTTTGACACTCTTCACCGATTTCGGATTGGCCCAGCCGATCCTGAAGGCCCTGTCGGCCGAGGGCTATGAGAAGCCCACCCCGATCCAGGCCCAGACCATTCCCTACGCCATGGAAGGCCGCGACGTGTGCGGCATCGCCCAGACCGGCACCGGCAAGACGGCCGCCTTCGCGCTGCCGATCCTGCATCGCCTGTCCGAGACCCCGAAGCCGCGCAAGCATAAGAGCGCCCGCGTGCTCGTGCTCAGCCCGACCCGAGAACTGGCGAGCCAGATCGCCGACAGCTTCAAGGCCTATGGCCGCAACCTGCGTCTCACCACCGAGGTGGTGTTCGGCGGCGTCACCATCTCCCGCCAGGAGAAGGCGCTGATGAACGGCGTCGACGTGCTCGTCGCCACCCCTGGCCGCCTGATCGACCTCGTGGACCGCCGGGCCCTGTCCCTGCGCGACATCGAGATTCTCGTCCTCGACGAGGCCGACCAGATGCTCGACCTCGGCTTCATCCATGCCTTGAAGCGCATCGTGACCCTGCTGCCGAAGGAGCGTCAGAGCCTGTTCTTCTCGGCCACCATGCCGAAGACGATCTCGACGCTCGCCGAGTCCTTCCTGCGCAACCCGGCCCATGTGGCGGTAACCCCGGTGGCGACCACTGCCGAGCGCGTGGAGCAGAGCGTGATCTTCGTGCAGACCGGCCGCAAGCAGGTGCTGCTCGAGACGCTCCTGCGCGACCCAAGCATCGACCGCGTGCTCGTCTTCACCCGCACCAAGCACGGTGCGGACAAGGTGGTGCGCGGCCTCGACAAGGCCGGCATCGTGGGCGCCGCCATCCACGGCAACAAGTCCCAGCCGCAGCGCGAGCGTGCGCTGGCCGGCTTCCGCGATGGCACCTGCCGCGTGTTGGTAGCGACCGACATCGCGGCTCGCGGCATCGACGTCGAGGGCGTGTCCCACGTCATCAACTACGACCTGCCGAACGTGCCGGAATCTTATGTCCACCGCATCGGCCGCACGGCCCGCGCGGGTGCCACGGGTCTCGCCATCTCTTTCTGCAACGACGAGGAGAAGGCATACCTGAAGGACATCGAGAAGCTGACCCGCCTGAAGGTACCGGTCATGCCGCTTCCCGAGGGCCTGCCTGCCGCTCCCGCCGCGTCGGAATCGTCCGACCCGCGCCGCGAGCAGTCCGGGCGCAACGGGCAGCAGCAGCGGGGCCGTCCGGCTCCTCATGCCCGCGGGCATCAGGGCCATGGCCAGGCGCGCAGCGCCGATCCGAATGCCGACCGGGGGCCGAAGCGCCGTCGCGGGCGCGGAGGAAAGCCTGCAGGAAACGGTCAGCCGCAGGGCGGCCAGCCTGCTGGCAACCAGCAGCGCCCCGCTCAGGCGCAGCGTCCGGCGCAAGGTCAGCGGCCTGCACAGGGTCAGCGTCCCGCACAAGCAAAGCCCGCCGGGCAGCGCTCAGAAGGGCGCCGCGGTGATGGCGCACAAGTGGCTTGGCTCGAAAAGAGCCCCCGCCGCCGCTAAGACAGTTCAAGGCGCCTTCGGGCGCCTTTTTCTTCTCATGAGGGCTCAGGCTCACCTCTCCCCATGGGGAGAGGTGAGCCTGCCGCCGTATTCGATTTTCAGGAGACCCCGCACGATGGCCAAGCGCGCCGGTAGCGCCGATCTGCCGCTCCATTCCGGCCATGTGCCGAAATGGCTGGCGGATCGCATGACGCGCCTCGGCGGCGTGGTGTCTGAGGCCATCGTGCACCATTACGGGCGCGACGAGCTGCTGCGCCGGCTCGCGCATCCGTTCTGGTTTCAATCCTTCGGCGCCGTGATGGGCATGGACTGGCACTCTTCCGGCATCACCACCAGCGTCATCGGCGCCTTGAAGCGCGGGCTCACGCCGCTCTCGAAGGAACTCGGCATTCATGTCTGCGGCGGGCGCGGAAAGCACTCGCGCCAAACGCCGCATGAACTCGTCGCCATCGGCGAGCGCGTCGGCTTCGACGGCGCGGCGCTCGCGAATGCGAGTCGGTTGGTTGCGAAGGTCGACAGCGCTGCGATCCAGGACGGGTTCGATCTGTATCTCCACGGCTTCATCGTCACGGATGACGGCAAGTGGGCGGTGGTTCAGCAGGGGATGAACGATACGTCCCGGCTGGCGCGCCGTTACCACTGGCTGTCCGAGGATCTGAAGAGCTTCGTCGACGAGCCGCATACGGCTATCGACGGCAAAGGGCAGGGCACCATCGTCAATCTCACCGATCGCCGGGCAGAGGCTTCGCGCAAGGCGCAGATCGACATTCTAGACACGTTGGGGCCTGACACCATCGCCCGCAAATTCCTGACGCTCGAAGAGCGTGAAGTTGCTCCGGCTGCGAGCCCGCAGCCCCTGCTGCCGCATCTGGTCATGCCCGAGCATCACGATGTTCGGGCAAAGGACGTTGTGCTGCGGCGGCTCCACGGAACACTCGCGGCAGCGGCGGATCGTGGGCCGACAGATTTTCCCGATCTGCTGATGACGCCCGGCGTCGGTCCGCGCACCGTCGAGGCGCTCGCCATGGTGGCCGAGGTCGTGCACGGCACGCCGTGCCGCTTCAGCGATCCCGCGCGCTTCTCCTTCGCCCATGGCGGCAAGGACAGGCACCCGTATCCCGTGCCGGTGCGGGTCTATGACGAGACGATCCGCGTGCTGAAATCCGCCGTGCAGAAGGCGAAGCTCGGTCAGCAGGAGGAATTGTTCGCCCTCAAGCGGCTCGACGATCAGGCCCGTCAACTCGAACGCCATGCCACGGGTCGGGATGTTGAAGAACACATCCGGCAGGAGCGAGCAAAGTCGCATGGTTACGGCGGCCGCTCGATCTTCGGCGAGGAGCCGCCGCCGCAAGATGCCTGATCAGCGCTGGGCTTTCTGCAGCAGGCTCTTGTCGAGCATCACGTGGACGCCCTTGTTGCCATTGACCACCTGAGTGATCCGCAGATCCGCCGCGAGGCTGCACAGGGCGTAGGCCTCCGCCTTGGTGATGCCGGTACGCGCGACGATCAGGTCGATCATGGAGCGGAGCGCGATGACCACGCAATCGTCCAGGTCTGGGTCGAACGCCATGGTCATGACATGCGTCGGCGTCTCGGCCATGGGCCAGATGAGGCTCATGTCGTCGCGCAGGTGCAGTTCGAAGGTGCCGATCAGCCCGGTCTCGATGGCCGTCACGCAGACCTCGCCGTCACCCTGGACACCATGGCCGTCGCCGACGGAGAACAGGGCGCCGTCCACATGGATCGGCAGGTAGAGGGTCGTGCCGGCCACCAGCTCCTTGTTGTCGAGATTGCCGCCGTTGCGGCGCGGCGGCAGGGTGCTGAGTGCTCCCCAGGAGGCAGGCGGCGCCACGGCCATCACGCCGAAGAAGGGTTTCAAGGGCAGCTCCAGGCCCCAGGGCAGCTTGCCCGTCATCCGCTCGCGATCGAGCGGGATCGTCATGGCGTGGATCTCGTCGAAATCGTCCGGCAGGGCACCCTTCTGCGGAGCCGAATAGGTAAAGCCCCAGTCGTAGTGCAGTTCAATGTCCTTGATGCGCACTTCCAGAACCTGACCGGCCTTGGCGCCGCTCACGGCAACCGGACCCGTGCAGATATGGCCCGGCAGCTTCGGCTTGTGGGTCGCGTGAACATCGGTCAACGCCTGCGGGATGACAAAAGGCGCGGGAGGCATCGCCTCCGGGCCGCCGGAGACGGTCGACATCGTGACCGTGTCGCCTGAATTCACCGTAAGAAGCGGAGGAATGCCCGCGTCGAAATAACCCCAGTGAACGCTCTTGGGCGATGCATCAATCCGGTACTCGGCCACGAAACACCTCTGCTGTCTTTCTCACGGCAGGATGTGTCGCATTCCCTTGAGCCGAGGACAACCGGTTATGCGCCTAATGATAAGGATCCGCCGCGTCGCGCAAGCCATCGCCCATGAAGTTGAAGGCGAGAACCACGAGGACCACCGGCACCATCGGGAAGAGAAGCCAGGGGTGCAACTGCACGGCCGCGAGGTTCTGCGCCTCGTTGAGCAGCACGCCCCAGCTCGTCACCGGCGGCCGCAATCCCAAGCCTAAGAAGGATAGGGCGGTCTCGCCGAGAATCATGGACGGGATCGAGAGCGTCGCCGAGGCGATGAGGTGGCTCATGAAGTTCGGGATAAGGTGACGCGCGATCACGCGCTGCTTGGACGCTCCCATCAGCTCCGCGGCCTTCACGAAGTCCTCCTCGCGCAGGGACAGCAGCTTTGAGCGCACCGCACGGGCAAGGCCCGGCCAGTCGAGCAGGCCGAGAATGATCGTGATGCCGAAGAACACGAGGATAGGGCTCCAGTTCGGCGGCAGGGCAGCCGAGAGGGCAAGCCACAGGGGCAGCTCCGGAAGGGAGCGCAGGATCTCGATCGTGCGCTGGATCACGTGATCGACCCAGCCGCCGAGATAGCCGGCAAGGCCGCCGAAGAAGAGGCCGAGCGTGAATGAGACCGCAATGCCCACGATGCCGATGGTGAGCGAGATGCGCGCGCCATAGATGATGCGCGACAGCAGGTCTCGCCCGAGCCGGTCGGTGCCGAGCAGGAACATCGTTCCGTTCTCAGGCGGGCAGACCAGGTGGACATTCGCCTGCCACATCCCCCAGAATTCGTAATCGTCACCCCGGCAGAAGAAGCGGATCGGCTGCGGCTTCGAGGCGTCGACCGTGTAGACCCGGCGGAAGTTCTCCAGGTCGAAGCTGTAGGTATAGGGATAGACGAAGGGACGCATGAGCTGCCCCTCGTGCATCAGGTGTATCCCTTGCGGTGGCGCATAGAGGAAGTCGCCGTGCCGCTTGGTCTGGTTGTAGGGAGCGATCACCTCGACGAAAGGCACGAGCGCATAGAAGGCGAGCAGCACGAAGGCTGCGGCGAGCGCCACCTTGTGCCGCCGGAACTTCCACCACATCAGCTGCCAGGACGAGGCGCGGTAGAAGCTTTCGCTTTCCGCGCCCACGGGCTCCGTGGCGCCCGGGTCGAAGGGTGCGGGATCGACGTAATGGCGCTTCGACGTGATGGCCGTGTTCATCGTGCGCCTCCCATGCGGATGCGTGGGTCGAGCCACGCCAGCAGCAGGTCGGAGACGAGCATGCCCACGACGGTGAGCACGGCGACGAACATGAGGATGAAGCCCGCCAGGAACTGATCCTGGCTCTTCAGCGCACTGAGCAGGATCGGCCCGACCGTCGGCAGGCTCAGGACCAGCGACACCAGCACCGAACCGGAGACGAGCTGCGGCAGCAGATTGCCGATATCGGCAATGAACGGGTTGAGCGACATGCGGAACGGATATTTCAGCAGGGCTTTGGTGGGGCCGAGGCCCTTCGCCTTCGCGGTCACGTAATATTGCTTGCCCAGCTCGTCGAGCAGGTTCGCGCGCATGCGCCGGATCATGGCGGCGGTCCCGCCGAGCCCGATCACCACCGTGGGAACGACCAGATGAGAGAGAAGGGACTGGATCTTGGGCCAGCTCCAGGGCTCGCCCGCATATTGCGCATCGTAAAGGCCGCCGATGGAGATCCCGAACCAGCGGTTCATGTAATAGAGCAGGATGAGCGCCAGCAGAAAGCTGGGAGTCGCAAGCCCGATATAGCCGATGAAGGTGGCGATATAGTCACCCACCGAGTACTGCCGCGTCGCCGAATAGATCGCAATCGGGATCGCCACGAGATGGATGAAGATCACCACTGCGAGATTCACGAGAAGCGTCAGCCACAGGGCATCGCCCACCACGTCCACGACGGGCTTGT
Source organism: Microvirga lupini (assembly GCF_014191055.1). Lineage (GTDB taxonomy): Bacteria > Pseudomonadota > Alphaproteobacteria > Rhizobiales > Beijerinckiaceae > Microvirga > Microvirga lupini_A. Next base: position 320,618 of record NZ_JACHWB010000002.1, on the reverse strand, counting down.
CGTATTCGAACGACCAGCCCCAATCGCCCTGCAGAAGGCCGGAAAAGCCGTTCGGGCCCGGCATGACGCCGAGCCAGACCAGGTATTGCTCCCAGGCCGGCTTGTCGAGGCCGTATTGCCGGATCAGGAACTCGGCCTTGGCGATGGAGGCGGATTCGCCCTGTGCCCGCAGCTCTGCGATCTGGTTGGTCAGGAAGTCGCCCGGCGGCAGCTTGATGATGAAGAACACCAGGGCCGAAATGATCAGCAGGGTCACCGCCATGGTGACGGTGCGACGCAACAGGAAGCGGATCATCGACGGGCCTCTTTGCCGGCGGCTTTGTTCCAGTAGACCTCATCGAGCCGGTAGATCCCGAGCATCGCGGTCGGCTCCCAGCTGTAGAGGGCCTTGGCGGGAAGACCCTGGAGGCCGTTTCGCACGACGATGGGCTGCAGGGCGCCCGCGATGGTGCCGATGATCCACTGGTTCTCGACGTGGTTCTTCAGCATCTCGTGCCAGGCTGCTCTCTGGACCACCCGGTCTCCGGTGTTCATCCAGGTCTCATAGGATTTGAGCAGGCGTTCCGCTTCCGGAATGTCGACCGGCTCGCCGTTCTTGCCCTTGGTCTCGATGTACTGTCCCCATTTCGGCCACGCATAGTTGTCCTGCCGCATGGGAGCGAGCTCGGTTGGGGGCATGAGGGCCGTGGGAATCGCGTTGTCGAGGCCGGGGGCTGCCACCATCACGGTGAGGCCCGCATAGGAGCGGTTGCGCAGCACCGTCCGGTCCTGCGGCTTCACGAAGAGCCGCACGCCGATCTCGCGCCAGAACTCGCCGATGAGGGTGAGCCCGTCCACCACGAGGCTGCTCTCGCCATCGGTTTCGACGATGATCTCCAGTTCGCGCCCGTCCGGCAGCAGACGGATGCCCGCGCCATTGCGCTTGGTCAGGCCGATCTCGTCGAGAAGGCGCGAGGCCTGATTGGGATCGTAAGTCGCGTGCTGCGTCCGCAGCTCCGGCATGAAGAGGGGACTTTCTGCCACGATGGTGTTGTTGCCCTCGACGCCGAGCCCGAAGAGCAGCGCGTTGTTGAGGGTCTTGCGGTCGATCCCGAGCGACAGGGCACGCCGGAAGCGGATGTCTCGATTGAGCTGGCGCCAGACCGGATCCACCGTGTTGAGATTGGGATAGAGCGCAAGCTCCGTGCCGCGGGCATAGGGCCAGAGGAGGGTCGTGTAGCCCTTCGCCTTCTCGCCTTGCTTCAGAACGGGGATGTCGCCCATGGACAGGCCGCGGAACAGCAGATCCTCCTCGCCCGCATTGGCTTTCGCGGCAAAGAGCCCGCTGGCCGATACATCCATCAGGATCCTATCGACGTAAGGAAGTTGCCGGCCCTCGGCATCGACGCGGTGGTAATAGGGATTGCGCTCGAAGATAAAGCGGTTCGCCGGCGCCGCATTCATGACGCGCCACGGCATGAGGGTCGGCAGCGCGGGATTCGTCTGCTCCTTCATGTCGTCCATGCGGTTGTGGAGTGCGGCCCAGGACTTCAGCTTCTGCTGCTTGGCCTTGTCCTCGAGAGCGGCCTTGTCGGCATATTTGGCGTGGAACTGCTTGAGATAGGCGGAAGCCCGATAGATGCCGGGATCGAGCGGGCCTGCCAGCTGCGGAAGGAAACGTGGATTCGGCTTATCCCAGCTGTAGCGCACGGTGCGCTCGTCCAGGACCTCGAAGCGAGGGGGCTTCCCGTCCACCAGCATGAACTCGGGCGGGCCGGCGGGCGAGAGATCCAGGTTGTGCGCCACGTCCTCCCAGTAGTAGCGGAAGTCCTCCGCCGTGAAGGGCGAACCGTCGGACCAGCGATGGCCCTCGCGCAGGGTAAAGGTGAAGACCCGGTCGCCGTCGTTCTCAAGCTTTTCCAGGAGGTCGGGCTGGAGGTCCAGGTTCCGGTCGTAGCCGACGAGGCGCGTATAGGTGAAGGTCGAGATATAGCGGATGTCGCGCGGGCGGGGCACGAGGGTGATCATGTCGCCGCCATACTGCCCGGACGAGCCGACCACGATGGGGGTCTTGGGGAGCCGCTCGGCCATCGGCGGCAGCTTCTTGTCCTGCGGCAGGTCGGCGAAGAAGGGCGGCTCCTGGTAGTTCTGGGCCCAAGCGGGCAGCGCCAGCCATCCGAGCGTCAGGCCTAAGGCGAGCGTGGTCTTGCGGATGTTGAGCATCATGCAGCCTCCCGGGCTGACAGGCGCCCCATGCGGACCTTATGGCCGGGCTCGATTTCCTTCATCACCCCGAATTCGCCAGGCTGGATGCGGAAGGGCTCCGGCCATTCGGAGGGCTGCGAGAAGCGGCCCGTCCGCAGCTTGGTGAAATCGAGGGGCCGGTCGATATCCGGATCCGGCACGGCTGCGAGCAGCGCCTGAGTATAGGGGTGAACCGGATTGCGGAACAGCGAGGATTTCGGAGCTTCCTCGACGATGTAGCCCCGGCACATGACCGCGATCGTGTCGGCGATGTAATCCACGACCGCGAGGTTGTGCGACACGAAGAGGTAGGAGAGGCCGAGTGCGGCCTGCAGGTCCTTGAGCAGGTTCAGCACCTGTGCCTGAACGGAGACGTCGAGGGCGGAGACCGGCTCGTCGCAGAGCAGAACGCGCGGCTCAAGGGCCAGCGCCCGGGCGATTCCGAGGCGCTGGCGCTGGCCGCCGGAGAAGGAATGCGGGTAGCGCCGAAGCGCCCGCTGGTCGAGCCCCACCATCTCGAGCAGATGCTTCACGCGCTCATAGCGCTCGTCCGACGTTCCAATGTCATGAATCCGCAACGGTTCGGTCAGAAGCTCGTAGACCGTCATGCGCGGATTGAGGGACGAGAACGGGTCCTGGAAGATGAACTGCACCGAACGCCGGTAGGTGGTCAGCGCCTCGCCTTCGAGCTTGTGCACGTCCTTGGGGCCGGTGCCGTCATCGAACAGAACCTTCCCGGCATCGGGCGTGATCGCCCGCATGATCATCTTGGACACCGTGGTCTTGCCGCAGCCGGATTCGCCGACGAGACCCAGGGTCTTGCCTGCCGGAAGGGCCAGGTCCACCTCGCTCACAGCGCGGATCTCCCGCGTCTTGCCGGAGAACCAGCCGGACCGGAGCGTGAAGGATTTCGTGAGGCGCTCCACCTTCAGGATCGGGCCAGCCTGCTGAACGAGCTTCGGCGCATCGGCACTGGCGAGTCTCGCGCTTTTCACCTCGCGGATCGGCGTCAGACGCTCGTGCTCCGCCATGGCGAAGCGCGGCACCGCACGCATGAGCGCCTGGAGATAGGGATGCTGAGCATTGCGGAAGATGTTTTCCCGCGAGCCGGCCTCCATGATCCGCCCGCGGTACATGACCACCACCTCGTCGGCCACGTTGGCCACCACGCCGAGATCGTGGGTGATGAGGAGCACCGACATGCCTGTCTCGACCTGCAGCTCCTTGATGAGGTCGAGGATCTGCGCCTGTGTCGTGACGTCGAGCGCCGTCGTCGGCTCGTCGGCGATCAGCAGGGCCGGGCGCGTGATGAGCGCCATAGCGATCATGGCGCGCTGGCGAAGGCCGCCGGAGAGTTCGAACGGGTAGGTTCTGAGCGCCCGCTTCGGATCGGGGAAGCCCACCCGGTTCAGCACGTCCATGGTGCGCTGGTTCGCCGTCGCCTGATCGACGTCGGCGTGGATCATCAGCGCCTCGGAGATCTGGTCGCCGATAGTGTGGAGCGGCGACAGGGATGTCATCGGCTCCTGGAAGATCATGGCAATGCGCCCGCCACGCAGGGCGTGCATGGCGTCGCTTTCAGCCGGCAGCGCCGCGATATCGATGCTTCCGCCGTTCGACGGGTCGTTGAAGAGAAGGGATCCGTTCGTGATCCTGGCCTTCTTCGACAGGATCTGGAGGATGGCCTGCGCGGTGACCGATTTGCCGGACCCGGACTCGCCGACAAGCGCCACCGTCTTGCCTTTCGGAATGTCGAAGGTCAGGCCGTCGACTGCCCGGAAATTTCCGGCATCGGTGCTGAAGTCGACCGTCAGCTGGCGAACCGACAGGATAGGCGCTTCCATATGCTCCTCCAGACTTACGAGCATAACGCATCAAATCCCATTAGATCGCAAATGTGACCCTGTTTCCATTCCGAAACACGCATCAGGCCGCAGGAAGTAGATGTCGCGCGCTGCAAGGTACGCGATAAGCCTTTCGGATAACGTCCAGATGACCTCGTCGTGGACGCGATGATGAGTCAGGAACCCTATGGGTTCATTTCGGTCGGCCTCGCCGGCCACCCGTCGGTCAATGGCCGCCACAAGGCCGGCAATCATCTGTTCAGGCTTGACCGCACTGCGGCTGCCACGCCAGTCGATGGGATCCACATGGGTGTTGATCTGGAGCAGGGCTTCCGCAGGAGAGGCGACATTCCGGTCCGTGAATGTGGACAGGCCTGTAAAGCCAAGGCGTGGAAGGTGCGGGATCAATTCAGGAGAGATCCGGTTCCAGGGCGGCACGAACACAGGCAGCAGCTTCGCTCCGAGATGGGCACGCGCGACTTGAAGTGCGCGCCGTGCTTCCGCCACCATGGTCTCCGCAGGGCGATGCGCGCCAAATTCCGCCTTCTTGGTCTCTGGAGGAGCATGATTGTCGTGGCTCCAGCCATGCACGAGAGCAAAGGCCGAGCATTCATCCGCAAGCCGTGGCGCCAGGGAACCTTGAAGGCTGCTTGGAATGACAGCTAGGCCAATCCCGGCATTGTAGCGCCAGGCCAGTGAGAGAAGTCGGTCGAGGGCAGGGCTGTCGGCCACCGCATCGTCATCCCGCCACCAGAAGCGAAGGGCGCAGCCCTGATCTTTGGCCCGCTTCAACGCGGTGTTCAGAGGCGCCCAATCTATGGCTGAGTGAAGGGCGGGTCTGGACAGGATCAGGTTTTCTGCGATGGCAACGCTTTGCCGTGCCCCGTCGATAATGATGGGTGGAGGAGTTGATAAGCGCCGCGAAAGCCCCTGGCGGATCGCCTTCGCCAAGAGCGTTCCCGACAGCTCGTCTTCGGAGACGATCTCGGCGAGACCCAAGCCTTTGAGGCGCTCGGCCCGCAGGCGCTGCTCGGTCTCGTGGCCGGCCTCGAAGGGAACGAGAACCGACCGCACGCCACAGCGCAGAAGGTCCACCACTGTGTTATAACCGGCTTGGCTGATGGAGATCTGAGCGCTAGCGAGCAACGTCCGGAAATCGGGCCTCGCCCGCTCGACAACGGCATGGGCTGGGGCGTTGTCCTGGAGTGTCTGAAAGTCCTCTTCTGATACACCTCGCCCGACGAGGATGCGCCAGGGGCGCTCGGGTACCAGATGGGCTGCTTCCAGCACGGCCCGGTAGAGCGGCAGGCTCGCGGCGCTCGATCCGCCCGAGACCACAATGCCATGCCGGTGGCCCTCGGGAACGGGACCCTCGTTCTCGTCCACATATCCGGTATAGCGGATATGTGGCCTGATCCTCTTATCCACCGGCCATGAAGCCTCCAGGGGAACGAGGCTTGGGTCGCCGTGGACGAGGATGGCGTCGTAGCGGTGACGGATGCGCTCATGCGCCTGCTCGATGCGCTCGGCCTTCGTCGGCGCCACCAGAATGTCGCGGATCGAGCACAACACGAGCGGGCGTGGCTTCAAGGCCCGTGCAGACTCGATCAGCGCCAGGAACTCATCCGCCAGCACCCGGCGCCCGAACGGAAAGAGCTCGGTGATGAGGATGTCGGGGCGGGTGCGGTGGAGCGTGTCGAGCAGGAGCGCGCGGCGCTGATCGAGATAGGACTGGTCGACCGGTTGGAGGTTCTCGTCGAGCAGCGTTTTGAAATCGGTCCCGACGGTGCGCAACGGGGGCAGCTGAACCAGCTCCGCTCCGCCGAGATCGGCCAGACGGGCAGGGGTTCCGCCCGAGACGAGGGTGGTCTCATGCTCCTTTGCCGCGAATGCACGCGCCAGGGCGGCAGCCCTGGTCAGATGGCCCGCGCCCAGCAAATGTGTGACGGCGATGAGAACGCGCAATGTCATGCTCCCACTCTAGCCGTGAGCGGTTCGAGCGCATTGCGCAAGCGCAAAGCGGCATGATCGAGATCGCGCTCCTCCCGTATGAAGCGCAGGGCATGGATGCCTAAGCTCCGGAGCCGGTTGCGATCCTGCAGGAGAGCGCTCAAGGCATCGGCAAAGGCCGCGATGTCGCCGGGTGTTGTCAGCACGCCGGTTTCCCCATGCTTCACCACGCTGGCGACGCCGCCATAGGCACCGGCCAGCACCGGGCAGCCCATGGCCTGAGCTTCCAGCAGCACCATGCCATAGGCCTCGTTGACGGCAGGCCATACGAAGAGATCGGCCCTTTCATACAGCGCTCTCAGATCGGCCCTGTTCTCGATCTGGCCGTGGTAGCGCACGCGGTCGGCAAGCGATGCGAAAAGCTGCACAATCTCCTCCCGCGCGTCGCCGTCGCCCACGATGTCGAGCGACCAGGGCAGATGCCGCAGGCGTTCGAGGGCAGCGGCAAGAATGCCATAGGAGGCGAGCTTGTCGCCCTTGCGCATCATGGCGACGGTGAGCAGGCGCGGTTCGCTGGCGGGCAAGGGAGGAGTGCTCGGTGCGGGCCAGTCCTGGGTGTCAAGGAACGGCGGAAGATCGACCAGCACTTGGCGCTGTGGCCGTGCCGCTTCCAAGGCCTGCCGGTCATGGGCTGTCATGACGAAGATCGCATCAGCGCAGTCGAGAGCGGTCTCCGCTCCCTCATGTCCCAGGGACCAGGGACCATGCGCACGCTTTGCGGCCCGCGATCCTTCCGCAACGACATAGGGAATGGTCAGGGCCTGGGCGACCTGCGGACCGATCCAGTCTGGGGCCTTGTAGTAGACGTGGTAGGTGAACCAAAGGCAGGGACGGCTTTTCTCCGGCAAGGCGCGGTAGTGCGCGATGAGGTGTGAGGCCTCTTCACGCGACTGCTGCCTGATGATGGCCTGACGCTGCGGGTCGCCAGCTTTGTCGAGGGTGCGCAGCTCGCTGGCGAGCGTCGGTGCATAACCCGCCCGGTCGAGAGCCTTCACCAGCAGGCGCGCCATGGTGCGGTCCCCCGATGGAAGCGGATGGTTCGGGCTCTTCAGTGGGGCGTAGAACGCCACAGGCCGTGCGTCGGTCACACCCGCTCCGGCTCTCTCTGCGGGTTGTCGGTCACGGCACGCAGGCGCGCCTCCAGAACATCGATCCCGCCTTCCATGGAAAAGTCGCGGCGCAGGCGCGCGAAGGCTGCGGAGCCGAGAAGCCTGCGCCGTTCAGGGGCGCGGGCGAGCAGGTTGACGGCGTTGGACAAGGCCTCCCAATCTCCCGGCGGAACCAGTTCGCCCTCTGAGCCGCTGCGGATGAATTCCGGAATCCCGGCGAAATCCGTCGCCACGATAGCGAGCCCCTGGCTTGCCGCTTCCATGATCACGTTCGGCAGGCCGTCACGGTCGCCCGACTTCGCCTCCTTGGACGGCAGCACGAACAGATCCGCCTCCCGGAGGAGGGCGATGATGTCGGGCTGCGCCTTGGAACCGAGAAACGCCACCTTGCTGGCGATGCCGGCCCGTTCCGCCTGTTTCTTGAGGCTGCCCAGCAGTTCGCCGCCGCCCACATGGGCGAAGCGCCAGTGCAGATCCGGCGGCAGCGCGGCAAGGGCTTGGATCAGATCGCCATAGCCCTTCTTGGCCACAGCCCGTCCGACGGATACGATGCGCAAAGGATCGAGCGGGTCCGAGCCGTCGCGGGCGGGGCGGCTCTCGGGCGGTGACGGAAAGCGCGAGAGATCGAGCCCGTGATAGACGAGCGACACCCGTTCCGGCCGCGACAGCGACTGAAGGTTCGCGGCTCCCTGGGCCGTGCAGGTCACGCCCCAGTGCGCCTCGTCCATCTTTTCCCGCTTCTCCCAATCCGGCGTGGTCCAGATGTCCTTGGCATGGGCCGAGAAGGTCCAGGTCCGTCCGGTCAGGAGCGCCGCATAGCGGACGACGGAAGCCGGCGTGTGCAGATAATGCACATGCAGGTGCCGCACATCCGCGGGCAATTCCCGGGCCATCGCAAAGGCCTGGCCGAGGCGGCGCACCCGGTTGGCTGTGAGGTCGCGTTTCAGGTCGCGCCAGAACGCCTTGATCGTCGTCCCGAAGCCTTTCTGGCCCATGCTCCAGAAGGCGCCGCGCAGCACGCGCAACGGCTCCTCGTAAAGGTATTCCGGCAGATAGCTGACCTTCGCCCTGATGGCCTTGTGCATCGGATGGACGACCCGTTCCGTCGGGTGGCGCAGAGACCAGATCTCAAGATCGAGACCGCGCTGCTCGAGGGCCTGGATCTCCTGGGCGATGAAGGTCTCAGAAAGACGTGGATAACCTTTCACCACGATGGCGATGCGTCGGGCTGTGATTGAGGGAAGCATTCTTCACGCTACTCGGCCGCTTGATGATAGGCAGGGGCAAACCGGTTCCGGGATTCGGCCAGCACTTTGAGCCGTTCGCACACTTGGTCAAGCCCGTCGAGCAGACCCGGGATCACCACCTCCGACGGGCGGGGCTGGGAGGAGAGGGCGCGCAGGGCGGCGGCCATGCGCTCGGGCGTGCGCGGCTCGTTGTAGTCGCTCAGCATGCATACGAGGCCGAGACGCTCGGCCTCCACCGCCCGGATATACTGCTCCAGCCGGGGCCGCGTGCGCGGGACGATAAGGGTGCGCTTGTCGAAGGACAGGGCTTCGCAGAAGGTGTTGTAGCCGCCCATGGCCACCACCGCGTCGGCTTTCTTCATGAGCCATTCTATCTTGTTGTCGAAGGACATCACATCGAGCTTCGGCTGCCGGGCGATGCGGTCGACGAAGGAGCGGCGCTTGTCTCGGTCGATGAACGGGCCGAAGAGAATCAGGGCCGGCTGTTCAAGGTTTGCATCGGCCTCATAGGCCGAGATCACCCAGTCGATCAGGTCGTCCCCGTCGCCGCCGCCGCCGGTGGTCACCAGGATGAAGGGCTGCTTGGTGATCTTGGGGTATTTGGTCAGGGATGGGGTCGGCGGCACATCCCGGCGCAGGTAGCCGGTATAGGTGATCCGGCTTTCCACCTCCGGGGGCAGGTCGAGCGCCTTGAGCGGCTGATAGACGTCCTTGAGGCCGTAGACCCAGATCTCGTTGTAGTAGCGGATCAGAGCCGTTTTTGCGCCCTTGCGCTCCCATTCCGGGACAAGGAGGGCCGGCTCGTCCATGACGTCGCGGATGCCGAGCACGAGACGGCAGCCGGTCGCCTGCAGATAGTCGAGGGCCGGCACGACCTCGCCACGGAACCCCGTGGGCTCCTTGTCGACGATGAACACGTCCGGCTGGAAGGCCTTGGCTGCCTGGAGAATGAGCGCCTGGCGCAGGCCCACCGCCTCGTCCAGGGTCACGTTGAGATTGAGGCTGCGGTAATCACCGTCCGGCAGCTTGGTCACCCCCGGAATGCGGATGTAGTCGACCCCGCTCTCGAACTCGAAGTTGCCGATCACGGGCGATCCCGAGATGATAATCACCGAGGTGCCCGGCTGCGCCTCCACGATGGCATTGGCAAGCGCCCGCGACCGGCGCAGATGGCCGAGCCCGAACGTGTCGTGGCTGTAGATGAGAACTCTTGCTCCCGGGCGGGACTTGACCAGGGGCAGGCCTGTCTCTGTTCTCGGCTCCATGACCGCATTTGCCATGCAGGCTTCCCTTGGTGGGCAAGAAATGGAAATTGGTGTATCGTTTATTGACGTTAGGCCAGCTATCTCTACCCTTGCAATAGCCCCCCTCGTCAAACTATGGCGATGCCACAGAACGGAAAGAGGGATCACAGGCACATGAAGATGGCATCACCCGGCTGATGGAAAAGAGCCTTTTCCGCTATATCTGGACACATTCCAAGCGCGATCAGATGATCATCTGCGCCGTCGTGCTGGCGTCCCTGCCGTTTTATTTCATGTCGCTCGATCTGCCTCGCCAGATCGTGAACAAGGCTATCCAGGGTGAGGCCTTCCGCGACGGGAACCCGACCGCGCCTCTCCTCCATCTGGCCTTCGACTGGCCGAGTTGGCTGGGTGGCGGCACATGGGAGATCTTCGAGGGGTTTCAGGTCAGCCGCGTCGGCCTGCTCATGGGCCTGTCCTTCGTGTTCCTGTTCTTCGTGATCGTGAACGGGGCCTTCAAGTACTGGATCAACGTCTCCAAGGGCGTTCTGGGCGAGCGTATGCTCCGGCGCATGCGCTTCGACCTGTTCGCCATGGTGCTGCGCTTCACGCCGGACGCGGTCAGAACCGTCAAGTCCTCCGAGACCGCCACCATCATCAAGGACGAGGTCGAGCCGATCGGCGGCTTCATCGGCGATGCCTTCATCACCCCCGTGTTCCTGGGCACACAGGCCATCACGGCCCTCGTGTTCATTATGGTGCAGAACGTCTGGCTCGGCATGATCGCGCTCGCGGTCATCGCGGTGCAGTTCACGATCATCCCGCGGCTGCGGCGCGAATTGCTGCGTCTCGGCAAGCAGCGCCAGCTCGCGTCCCGTCAGCTGGCCGGGCGCATCGCCGAGGTCCTCGACGGGATCGAGGTGGTGCATGTTCACAATGCCTATGGCTGGGAAAGGGCCGAGATCGGGCACCGCCTCTTCAATCTCTTCACCATCCGCTTGAAGATCTATAATCGGAAGTTCTTCGTCAAAACCCTCAATAACTTCCTGGCCCAGCTGACGCCGTTCTTCTTCTATTCCATCGGCGGCTATTTCGCCCTGCGCGGCACCCTCGATATCGGCCAGCTCGTCGCCGTCATCGCGGCTTACAGAGAATTGCCGCCGCCCCTGAAGGAACTGATCGATTGGGACCAGCAGCGTCTCGACGTCCAGGTGAAATACGATCAGGTCACCCAGCACTTCGCCGAGGACAGGCTTGGCCCGCTGCTCGAAACGCGTGAGCCTGAGGAGGCGGATAAGCCCCTGGTCGGTCCACTTGTGGGCGAAGACATCCGGGTCGCGGGACCGCATGGAGACCTGATCATCGAAGGAGGGCGCTTCGCGGTCGAATTGCCAACAAGCATCGCGCTGATCTCGAATGGCGGTGCGGCCGCCAGCCTCCTGGCGCGCATCCTGGCCCGCCGAAGCCTGGAGTTCAGCGGCCGGATCCGCATCGGCGAGCGCGACCTGACCCAGCTCCCCATTCCCGTCACCGGACGCAGGATCGCCTACGCGGGCGTGGATCCGATCCTGTTTCCCGGCAGCATTCGCGACAATCTCGTCTACGGCCTGCGCTCCAAGCCCCTGGGCCGGCTGAAGGAAGACAGGCAGGAGATGGACCGCCGGATCGCGGAGGCGCTCAGAACCGGCAATCCGATCGAAAGCATCTCCGATCAGTGGGTGGATTACGAGCGTCTCGGTGTGAGGGACGAGAACGAACTGGATCGCATCCTCCTCGATCTCCTCGACAGGGTCGGCATGGGCGATACGATCTACCTGTTCGGCCTTGCCGGCCGGATCGATCCCGAGCGCCATACGAGCCTTGCGGAGCGCCTCGTCGAAGCGCGCCACCGCCTCCGGGACACATTCCAGTCCAACGGCATGGCCGATCTGGTCGAGCCCTTCGATCCGGCGCGCTACAACAGTCAGGCGACGATCGCGGAAAACCTTCTCTTCGGCGTGCCGATCTCCGACGAGTTCAGGGGGCGCAACCTTGCCGACAACGCTCTCTTCCGCAGCGCCATCGACAGGGCGGACATGACGGACGACCTCGTCCAGATGGGCCTGCAGATTGCCGAGACCATGACCGAGATCTTCGAAGGCCTGCCGCCAGGGCATTCCCTATTCGAGCAGTTCTCCTTCATCGGTGCGGACGAGTTGACCGAGTTCGAGGCCATCCTGCGCCGGCGCGGTCGGGGGGAGGGCACCCTGAAGCGTGAGGACCGCACACGGCTCCTGTCGCTGCCCCTGGCCTATATCGAAGCCCGGCATCGCCTGGGCCTTCTCGACGAGGCCATGACGGGCCGGATCGTCGAGGCACGGGGGCTCATCCGCGAGGTTCTCGAAAAAGCCGGGTCGGCTGGGGTCGAATTCTACGATCCGGAATGGATCTGCGCGGCCGCTCCCTTGCGGGACAACCTCCTGTTCGGGCGTGTCAGCTATCAGGTGGCCAACGCCCGCGCCCGCGTCGCGGAGGCTGTGGCGGCGGTCGTTCGCGAACTCGATCTTCAGGAAGAAGTCGAAAGGATCGGCCTGGATTATCAGGTCGGCACGGCGGGACGACTCCTGTCGCCGCAGGAGCGAGCGAGCGTCAACCTTGTCCGCTGCTTGGTGAAGCGTCCCGACATTCTCGTGATCGACGGCGCGCTCGCGCCGTTCGACGAAGCGCGCAGCCAGCAGCTCATACAGCTGCTTCTCGACCTTTTCGACCAACAAAGCCTGTTCATGGTGCTCCCGAATGATCGACAGGCTGACGCCTTCGATGTTCAGATGCGCTTCCGCGACGGACAGATCATCACCAACGAGACGGCCGCTTCGGCTCCAAGGCCCTCCAGGCCTGAGCCGAAGGCCCCCCAGAGGATAGCAGGAGAGGTGGCATGACCCTTGAGACGGAAGTTCAGTCCTTGCGGCAGGTCCCGATGTTCCGGGACGTGGACCCCGCTCGTCTGAAACTTCTCGCCTTCACCAGCGAGCGGGTGCAGTTCGCCGACGGGCAGCGGTTCTTCTCCCAGGGAGACCCGTCCGACGCCGCCTATGTCATTCTCGACGGACGGGCCAGCGTGCTGCTCAACACCCCTGGCGGGGACATTCAGGTGGCGGAACTGGGGAGCAACGCCCTGGTGGGCGAGATGGGCATCCTGTCCGATACCCCACGCTCGGCCACGATCATGGCGGCCGAGCCGACCACGGCGCTTCGAATCGACAAGAGGGTGTTCCTGGAGCTCTTGGCCCAGTTTCCCCAGATGTCCTTGGCTATCATGCGGGAACTGGCCAAGCGCCTCGAGCGGACCAATGCACAGCTTGTCGCACAATCCTCATCCTGAATTTTTTGGAAGAAACCTGAAGATTTCCCGGGGAAAAGCCGGACAAGGTTAGCGAAAGCCTACTTTTTATGGCCAAGCTGACCGATTCTCGACACATCTACCCGTCAACTCTTGTCCCACAACGACACAAGGGAAGGCCTGATCATCCGATCGGGTCATGCGGGATAAGTGATGATGAGTAACGCGAGAACGCTGCTATGCGCAGTTCCGCAGCCTGTTGCGGACGTGCGCAAAACCGGAAGTCGCCGCTCAATCCATCTTGCCCTGGTCGCAGGCCTCATCATGGGCTTCCAGGGCCTCACGGCAGGACCGGCCGCCGTCGCCACCATCCCCACCGCCCTTCTGGCGCGGCCTGCCGCAGCCCCGCAGGTGCAGGCCGATATCACCGGCTCGGTGGTGACGGCGTCGGCGTCTTTCACCCCCAAGCTTGCCAAGGATCCGGGTCTCTTCAACGCGATCCTCGATGGCGCCTTCTCCATCGTGAAGCCGCGGCCCGAGAGGCCGGCATCCCCCACGATCTCTGAGACCGAAATGGGGGATCCCGATGAGCTGATCCCGTTCAACGGCCGTAAAGTGCCGCGCTGGCTGGTGCATTCCATCCTGAAGGCAGCCCATGCAACGGGCGCCGATCCGGTCTACATGATGACCTTGGCGGATGTGGAATCGAGCCTCTCGCCGGAAGCAAAGGCCCGCACCTCCTCGGCCCAGGGCCTGTTCCAGTTCATCGACAGCACCTGGATCGAGACCGTCTACCAGCACGCTGCCGATTACGGCTTCAAGGCAGCCGCGGATGCCATCCGCTATGTGAACGGCGAACTCGCCGTCGAGGCTAAGGACCGCGACTGGATCATGAGCCTGCGCACGGATCCCTATTTCTCGGCGCTCATGGCCGGCGAGCTTATCAAGGACGTGGAGCGCGCTCTGCAGGCGCAGGGTGAGCGGGAGCTGGCTGAGGCCGAGCTCTACCTTGCCCATTTCCTCGGGGCTTCCAGCGCAGTCCGGTTCCTCGAAGTGCTGGATCAGGACCCGAACATGAAGGCCTCCGCGCTCTTCCCGAAGGCGGCTCGCGCCAATGCCGGGCTCTTCATGGAAGGCAAGGGCCGCAAGCGCCGCGCTGTGAGCGTCGCCGAACTCTACAACAAGATCGACTCGAAGATCGTCCGCCGCCTGGACGGGTATGAGGGCATCGGCCCGTATCTCGCCGAGATCACCCGTCAGGCCGAGCGGACCGCCGAGGCAACGGCCGTCATCCAGTAAAGAGGGCGGCCACACGCGTGGGGTCTCTTACCCGACTGCGCTGATCGCCGATGAGGCCGAGGCCGGCAGCGTGCGCATATGCACGAAGTCGCCTTTCGCCAGATAGGTCAACTCCTCCGGCGTGGAGCTGCGGCCCAGAACCGGGTTGCGATGCGGGAACCGGCCGAAGCGGGTAATGACCTCGAGATTGGCCAGGGCCTGGCTCAGCGAGAACTGCCAGACGGGCTTGAGGTGCTCGGGAGCCTCCTCGATCGCCCGCTCCGAGATCGCCGCGATGCGCCTCATCCGCTCCAGATGATCCGGCCCCTCCGTGTGGGCGAGGGGGAGCAGGTGGAAGAACCGCTCATAGGGGCTCCGCAGGGCATCGTAATGCCCGTTCCGCAGGCCGTCCTCGGCGATCTTCAACGCATCCTGGTCCGACGAATAGGCCTCGGCCGCTCCGGCGAAGATGCCGCGAGGGAACTGGTCCAGAACGATGATGAGCGACAGGCGCCCAAGTGGCGTTTCCTGCCAGTGGTTCAATTGCCCGGATCGTGCCGCCTGCACCACAGGCGCGAAACGTATCAGCTCCGCATTGGCACCCCCGCGCATCCACCAGGCGAGCATCTGCCAATGGGCGGCGATGTCGGCAGTCGAGAGATCGACCGGGAACCAGAACCGGTAGACCTGTTGCCAGTCCATGCGAGGTGACATCGGCCTCTCCTTGAAGAATGCCCGATGTTATCCCGGCTAGCGGTCACGTGCTGTGCTTGGAAACACCTGAAACCTGGCCAAACATTCGGCCATTCTCGTCACCATGGGACGCGGCCGCGAATGAGATGGTTTATCGTTCCCGACCGGACCCTGACGTCAGGCCAAATCTTCAGAACGCCTTGAAGGTGATGATGGTGTGGGTGTCGGCGATTTCGGGAATGCTCTGGACGTTCTCGGCGATGAAGTGGCCGATATCGACGCCGTCATCCACATGGAACTTGGCGAGAATGTCGTAGTTGCCGGCGGTCGAATAGATCTCGGACGCGATCTCCCGGTCCGCCAAGGCGTTCGCGACGGCGTAAGTCTTGCCGAGCTTGCACTTGATCTCGACGAAGAAGGTCTGCATGGGCCGCTCCCGGTAGCGCTGTCTCTAAGATGCCTCTCTCATGGCATCGGCGGGACCGGCGCGCAAGCCGATCCCCGATCCCGGCTCAGGGGCGTCCGATGCTCACATAGGTGAAGCCGTGGCGGCGCATCTCGTCGGGGCGGTAGACGTTGCGCAGATCGACCACCACCGGGGAGGCGAGAGCCGCCTTCAGGCGGCGCAGGTCGAGCGCCCGGAACATGTCCCACTCGGTGACGAGCACCAGGGCATCGGCATCGCGGGCGCAGTCATAGGCATCCCGGGCATAGGTCACGTCCGTCAGCATGGAGCTGGCCGCCTGCATGCCTTCCGGATCGTACGCCTTCACCCGGGCGCCCGCATCCTGCAGGGCCGTGATCACGTCGAGGGAGGGGGCGTCGCGCATGTCGTCGGTGTTCGGCTTGAAGGTCAGGCCCAGCACCGCCACGGTCTTGCCCCGCACGGAGCCGCCGCAGGCCGCGATCACCTTGCGGCCCATGGCGCGCTTGCGCTGGCTGTTGACCGCCGCCACCGTCTCGACGAGACGGATCGGCGCCTCGTGGTCCTGGGCCGTCTTGATCAGGGCGAGAGTGTCCTTCGGGAAGCACGAGCCGCCATAGCCAGGGCCCGCATGCAGGAACTTGGCGCCGATGCGGTTGTCGAGCCCGATGCCGCGGGCCACGTCCTGTACGTTGGCGCCTACATGCTCGCACAGATCCGCGATCTCGTTGATGAAGGTGATCTTGGTGGCGAGGAACGCGTTGGCGGCGTATTTCGTCAGCTCCGCCGTGCGCCGGGACATGGCGAGCACGGGCGACTGGTTGAGATAGAGCGGCCGGTAGATGTCGTTCATGACGCTCAGGGCGCGCTCGTCATCGGTGCCGATGACGATGCGGTCCGGGCGCTTGAAATCGGCGATCGCCGCGCCTTCGCGCAGGAATTCCGGGTTGGACACCACGGCGAAATCCGCCTCCGGCCGGGTCTCGCGGATGATGCGCTCAACATCGTCGCCGGTGCCGACCGGCACGGTGGATTTGGTCACCACCACCGTGTAGCCATCGATTGCCGCGGCGATGTCGCGGGCGGCCTGATAGACATAAGACAGATCCGCATGGCCGTCGCCGCGCCGGGACGGGGTGCCGACAGCGATGAACACGGCCTCGGCGGCCCTGACCGCCTGGGACAGGTCGGTGGTGAAGGTGAGGCGGCCCTCGCGCACGTTCTTGGCGACGAGCTCGGCCAGGCCCGGTTCGAAGATCGGTATCTCGCCCCGGTTGAGGGCCTCGATCTTGGCCGGATCCTTGTCCACGCAGCAGACCTCGTGACCGAAATCCGCAAAACAGGCGCCGGAGACCAGGCCCACATAGCCTGCTCCGATCATCGCGACATGCATCAGGGGCTCCCCGCTTGTTGGAACCTCCGGTTTAGGGTGGCCAGGGCTCAGCCGCAAGCCGTCGTCTGCTGCGATTTCGAGGCAGTTTTTCGCTCTTTTGCAACAACGTCCCCTTTGACTTCTGCCATGAGTGCCTCCACAACACCGCCGCTTTTCAAACGGGGCATTGATGGACAATCCATTTCTTGTCGAGGTCACCCGCGGCCATCTGGTCGAGTCGCGCCACAGGGGCAGCATCTCGGTGGTGGACGCAGAAGGGGCCACGGTTTTTTCGATCGGCGATGTGGACCGGCGCGTTTTTCCGCGCTCGGCCATCAAGGCGCTTCAGGCCATGCCGCTGGTCGAGAGCGGAATCGCAGATAAATACGGCTTGGTTGACGAGGAAATCGCTCTGGCCTGCGCGTCCCATTCGGGCGAGCCGGAGCATGTGAGGGTGGCCGCATCCATGCTTGCCAAGGCGGGCCAGGACGCCGGTTGCCTCGAATGCGGCACCCACTGGCCCATGGGCGAGGCCGCGAACCGCGCCCTGGCGGCCTCTGGGGGAAGCCCCAGCGCCCTGCACAACAATTGCTCGGGCAAGCATGCGGGCTTCATCTGCCTCGCCTGCGGCCAGGGGGACAACCCCACGGGCTATGTGCTGGCGGATCACCCGGTCCAGCGCAAAGTGCGCGAGACCCTGGAGGACATCACGGGCGCCTGCCACTCGATCGAGAAGAGCGGCATCGACGGCTGCTCGATCCCCACCTATGCGATCCGGCTTCCGTCGCTCGCCTTCGGCTTTGCCCGCTTCGGCACCGGTATCGGCCTGCCGGGCGAAGGCAAGGCGGCGGCCGCCCGCATCCGCAAGGCCGTGGCCCGGCATCCCTTCATGGTGGCCGGCACCGGCCGCTTCGACACCAGGCTGATGGAGCTGTTGGGCGAGCGCGCCTTCGTGAAGGTCGGCGCGGAAGGCGTCTATTGCGCCTCGTTCCCGGAACTCGGCTACGGGATCGCCCTGAAGGCCGATGACGGCAATGCCCGTGCGGCAGAGGCCATGATGGCCGGCCTCGTTCTTCGGTTCCTCGAGTTGGGCCATGACGAGCGCAAGGCCGTCGAAGCCCTGGCGCAGCCTGTGCTCAGGAACTGGAATGGCATCGAACTCGGCCAGATCCGGGTTTCGTCGGAGATCACGGGCGCGGCTTGATCGCTTCAGGGCCGCGGCTGCATCTGCTGGCGGGCGTGGATCAGGTCGTCCGGCTGCAGACCATGCGCGCCATGGAACGGCCGGTCGAGCACGCCGACCATATAGACGACCAACCCGACGAAGATCATCAGCACGCCGCCGAGAATGAAGTGAGTCGTCCGCTTCAGGTCGAACAGCCACAGGATAAAGACGTTCAGGCAGGCGCCGACGATGACGACCGACCAGATCACCTTTGGAATGCTGGTTCCGGCTGCCTGGATGCGCAGGCGGCGCTGTTCGATGAAATCCTCGAAGATCCGCAGGGCCGCCTGATGGACCATGTCCTCGCCCGAAGCCCGATTGGGATTGAAGCTGAGGAGCTGGCGGCTCAATTGATCGACCAGCAGCGTTCCGCGCGTTGAGGCCTGGTTGCTGCGCTGGGACACCCACCCTGGTCCCGTCTCCTCGTCCGCATATTGGCGCAGGGTATCCGACATGGCAGTGCGGAGCGGCTCCGGATAACCGCTGAAGGTGCGGTAAAGCGCAATGATGCTGGAGGCTTCTCGCGCCACCGCGTCCTGCGCCTTGCCGTAATTATCGAACACCGCGATGGAGAGCAGCGCGAGGAGAACGCCGTAGTAGAGTGTGAAGGAGTTCAGGAGCAGGCCGACAATCGTGTTCGGATCCCGCTCGCCCCGAAGCAGACGTCCGACGGCAGGCTGCAGCAGCGCCGAGCCGATCAGGGTCGGCACCAGGAAGAAGAGGCAGACGATCACGGCGCCCAGAAAAATGGGCAGCTGATGCAGCCTGTCGATCACGACGCGGTTCGCTCTCTTCGTGGCTGACGATCTTGTCCGGTTCATAGAAGCGGATTTCCAGCCCGAGATCAGGTGCGATTCCGGATAGGGCAACCCTGGACCATGGCCAAAGCATCGGACGCGGAAAGTGGATCTGCACCTTTGGGGTCAATCCGATGCTTCTAAATCCCCAAGAGCCTCACGATCTCACTGGCTCCGGCATCCGGCGACAGGGTGCCGTCGGCAATGGCGCGCTCGATCTCCGGCACGCGCTGGCGCAGGGCCGGATCGTGGTAAAGGCGCTCGTAGAGGCGCTCATGGACGAGCGCCCACATCCATTTGGTGTCCTGCGCTCGCCTTTTCGACGCCAGTTCGCCGGTCGCCTCCAGGCGCTTGCGATGGTCGAGCACCTTGGTCCAGAGCTCGTCGAGGCCTTGGCCGGTCAGTCCCGACACCGTCAGCACGGGAGGCGTCCAGGTCGGCGAGGCGGGGGCCAGGATGTGCAGAGCGGCCTTGTACTCGGCGGCGGCGGCCTTCGCCTTGACGCCCGCATCGTCCGCCTTGTTGACGGCGATCAGGTCGGCCAGCTCCAGGATGCCCTTCTTGATGCCCTGCAACTCGTCGCCGGCGCCCGGCAGCATGAGCACGAGGAAGAAGTCGGTGAGGTCGGCCACCGCCGTCTCCGACTGCCCGACGCCCACGGTCTCAACGAGGATCACATCGAACCCGGCAGCCTCGCAGAGCAGCATCGTCTCCCGGGTCTTGGCCGCGACGCCGCCCAACGTCCCGGAGGAGGGCGAGGGGCGGATGAAGGCGTTCGGGTCCGTCGCGAGCCGCGCCATCCGGGTCTTGTCGCCGAGGATCGCCCCGCCCGTGCGCGTGGAGGAGGGATCGACGGCAAGCACCGCCACCTTGTGCCCCTTCTCGGTCAGCATGGAACCGAGCGTATCGATGGTGGTCGACTTGCCGACGCCCGGAACGCCCGTGATGCCGATGCGCACGGCTTGGCCAGTCCGGGGCATCAACTCCTGGAGCAGAGAGCGGGCGGCCTCCCGGTGATCGGGACGGCGCGATTCCATCAGCGTAATGGCGCGCGCGAGCGCCGCGCGGTCGCCGTTGGCGACCATCTCCGCCGTCACTGCTGTCTTCTGAGAGCCCCCGGTCATGGGGAAGCTTTAGCGCATCCGGCGTCGAGTTTCACCACGTGATCGGGTCCATGCCGAAACGTCCCCAGGCGGGAACCTTGATCGCGGGGCGCCGCAGGTCGAGGCCGGCCACGAGGCCCATGAAGTCGATCTCCACACCCTCGATCCACCCGACCGCGATGCCGGCATAGCCGCCAAGCGAGAGCTGGACCCCGGTGCGGCTCGGTGTCAGGCCCACGATGTCGCGCCAGGGCTGCCAGTCCTTGCCGAGTGCCGTCGGCGGCAGCGGTGCGGCGAGTTCGGGGACGGAGCGCATCACATGGGCCACGAAGGTGTTGGAGTTCGGTCCGGGCCAGGCGTTGTAGGCGCCGAAGGTCTGATACGGGTAGCTGGCCACGGCCTGCCGAACCTGCGGAATCACCCGCTCGGCCTCGGGGCCTTCGATCACCACCACGGGATGGGGCGCGTTGCCGAACCAGCGCCCGTCCGGAGCCCAGCCGTTGGTGCGCACCGGGCTGCCCCAGCCGACCTTATCGTAGCGGGTATAGGTGCGAGCGCCGGCCTCCTTCACCACCACCCAGGTATGGTGGGCGAAGATGCCGCGCCAGCGCCCGACCCGCGCGGCATAGACCGCCACGATGGCTTGGGGTGCTTCCGCAGCTGCGGGGAGGAGCTTCGCGCTCGACCAGTCGGCGGCGCGCCAGCTCGGCGCGACATCGTCGCGCATGGCCCACCAGGCGGCGTGAGCCCCTAGGGGAATAAGAAAAAGGGCAACGATGACAAGGAAGATACGGGCAATGACGGCGAGCATGGAGCCAAGGTACGGTCGAGGCCTGCTTGCATCAAGGCAAGAGACCCTGGCTCACGTTCACCAATGCTTTACCGCGATCCGGCACGAGTGGGAGTGCCGCAGGGGTTTCGCCTTGCGCATGCCATGATCGAGGGCAAAACAGCATGACCTTCCTTGTCTCCTGTCGAATCCCGGTCCTCATGCGTTTCTCACTCACCCGCCTCGCCATCGTGTGCCTTGCCGGCGTTGCCCTGTCCGGCTGCGTCGGGGACGACTCGGCTCTCGTCAGCCCTGCGGCTTTCAAGATCGGCCTTGAGAAGGATCCCAAGCTGCTGGTCGCGACCACGCGTCTGCCGGTGGGCGATCCGCCCAAGAAGCCCTGGTTCAGCAGCGAACGCTCGGCCGACATGATCTTCGCGGAGGCGCGCCTGACGCCTCCATCGGACTCGCTTCTCGGCAGCGGCAGCTGGAACATCGCCAAAGTGGAGAACGTGGATCACAGCAACGCCGCGCAGGCCTTCGCGCAGGCTGCCTTCGGCCGCGACCTGCTGCTCTACATCCATGGCTACAAGGAAAGCTTCGAGACCGCCGCGACCTCGACGGTCGATCTCTCCGAGGGCATCAAGTTCGCGGGTGTGACCGGCCTGTTCACCTGGCCCTCCGCCGCCTCGACCTTCAGCTACGTGGCCGACCGCGAGAGCGCCATGTGGTCCCGCGACTCGCTGGAGGACCTGCTGACCGCCATCGCCAAGACCCCGAGCGGTGGGCGCATCCACATCGTGGCTCACAGCATGGGCACGCTGCTGACGCTGGAAACCCTGCGCATGCTGCGCGCATCCGGCGGCGAGAGCGCCATGGAGCGCATCGGCGCGGTGGTGCTGGCGGCCCCGGATATCGATATCGACCTGTTCGCCCGCGGCCTGGAACGCCTGGGGGCTGACGCGAAGAAGATCACCGTCATCAGCTCCACCAACGACCGGGCGCTCGCCGTCTCGAGCCGCCTCGCCGGCGGCATCGTGCGGGCAGGGGCGGCCGACCGCGAGCGGCTGGAGGCTCTGGGCGTGCGCGTGGCCGACGCCTCCGAATTCGGAGGCGGCATCATCAACCACGACCTGTTCCTGTCGAACAAGGAAGTGCAGCAGGTGGTGAAGCGGGCGATCGAGCGGTCCTAGAGCATCGAACGCAAAAGTGGACACCGGTTTTGCGTAAAAAGATGCGTCAAACCAAAAACTCAAAGCATCGGACGTGAGTTCGAATTTGCGTCCGATGCTTTAGAGAGACCGCCCGATCAAGCCTTGTCACATGATGAAGAAGTCGTCGTAACCGAGCTGAGCCTTCCTCACGCCATCGAAGGTGATGGAGCCCCCGTCGGCCAGTTTCAGAACCGCATCTCCGGCGGCACTATCCTTGATCTGCTTGTAGAGACCGGAAAAGTTCTTCTGGCCGGCAATGGCCTTTGTGATGCGCACCACGTCTCCGCCAAGGGTATCAAAGTCGAGGATCACGTCGTAGCCGCTCGGCCCGGTCCGGTAGAGGAACGTATCCGCGCCGCTGCCGCCGATCAGGGTATCGTTCCCTTTCAGCCCTTCGAGCGTGTCGTTGCCGTCATAGGCGTAGATCGTGTCATCGACGATGCCGGCATGGATGTCGCCCTTGAGGATGTCGGCACCTGACCCGCCTGAAATCGTCGGAGTGACCACCACCTCGGGCGTCTCATTGAGCGCCCAGGCGCGGATGTAGTCAATCTGGAATTCGGCCGGAAACTGCGTCGTCGCGTCCGGCGCACCTGGCCAGTTGCCGCCAACCGCAAGGCCCGCAAGCAGATACATCGGCTCGTCCATGCCGGCGGGCGTCGCCATGGAGTAAACCTCCATGCCATCGAGGTAGTAGGTGATCGAATCCGCCGTCCAGAGCGTGCCGTAGCTGTGAAACCCGAGGGAGAGGTCGATCCCTGTCGAAACGCCCTGCGTGTCGAAGGCGTGGCTCCCTGTCGCGTCCGTCCAATGCGAGCCGACATAGTAGGTCGAGGGATCGTGGCCGAGCATTTCCAGCACGTCGATCTCCGGCGGCCAGTTGCCGCTCTGCGGCAGCAGCCAGAAGGCCGGCCACAGGCCTTGCCCGGATGGAACCTGCGCCGAGATTTCGAAATAGCCGTAGGTCTGCGAGAAGGTGCCGTAGGTGTTGATGAGCCCCGACACGTAAGGCAGGCCGTCCGTCAGGCTCTTGTCGGGGGAGGGCTGGGCCGTAATCGTCAGAATGCCGTCGCCGGCCTCGAGGGGATCGGCCGAAATGCTGAACGGGTCGAGATGCGGGTTCCGCTGGATGACAGCCGTCGAGCGGTCGGCAAAGTACTGCATCTCGCCATTGCTCGCGAGGCTGCGCCCGCCCCACCAGTATTTCGTGCCCCAGATCGAAGTGTCGAGATAAGTGCCGGTGAATTCGTCAGAAAAGGTGAGCGTGTAGCCGTCGAGATCAAGTGCCATAGGTGCCCCACAAATTCATGAATGAAATCGTGGGAATGCTTTCATGTGGAGAGGGCAGCGATCAATAAGTAGAAACGCGTATTTCACGCGGATGATCAAAGCATGCTTAAAGATTATTGAACAGTATAGCCTCCGTCGATAACGAGTTCGGCGCCCGTCATGAACTTGGACTCGTCAGACGCGAGATAGAGCACGCCATAGGCGATGTCGTCAGGCTCGCCCATATGCCCGACGGGATGGAGGCTGTCCGCGGCCTTGCGCCCTTCCAGGATGTCGCCATGCTGCGCCAGATAATGCTCGACCATCGGGGTCCAGATATAGCCGGGATGGATGGAATTGACCCGGATGTTCAGCCCGTTCTTGGCGCAGTAGAGCGCAACGGATTTCGTGTAGAGGCGCACGCCTCCCTTGGAGGTGCAGTAGGCGCCGAGGTCGGGGACGCCGACCATGCCGGCGATCGACGACAGATTGATGATCGATCCGCCTGCCGGCTGCTTCCCCTTCATGGCCCGGATGGCATGCTTTGTACCGAGGAAGACCCCTTCGACGTTGATGCTCATGAGCCAGCGCCAATGTTCGAGCGTCTCCTCCTCGGGCGGGCAGGCATCGGCGACCCCGGCATTGTTGACCAGCACGTCGAGGCGGCCGAAGCGGGACAGGGTCTCCCGGACGACCGTTTCCCAGTCTGCTTCCTGTGCCACATCATGACGAAGGTAGAACGCCTCTCCGCCTGCATCCCGGATGCGCTGAGCCACGGCTTCGCCTTCCCGATCCTTGATGTCGGTCAGAACGACCCTGGCGCCTTCCTGAGCCAGAAGATCCGCCGTGGCCTCGCCGATGCCGAGCGCGGCTCCGGTGATGATGGCGACCTTATCCTGCACCCGGCCCATGGTGAACCTCCCTTGAGGCCCCCACGAAGGCTTGCTGTTCAGCCACTGCTTCTCGATGGCAGGACTTGGGCGGCGGTATCTACTCCGCCGCCTGCTTTGGGCCGTAGCCGAGCCTGCGATTGAGATCGTCGATCAGGTTCACGGCGGCGTCCGCAATCACCGTGCCGGGCGGGAAGATCGCCGAGGCGCCGGCCTGATACAGCGCATCGAAATCCTGCGGCGGGATCACGCCGCCAACCACGATCATGATATCGTCGCGGCCGAACTTCGCGAGCTCTCCCTTCAGCTCAGGCACCAGGGTCAGGTGGCCCGCCGCGAGCGACGACACGCCGATGATGTGCACGTCGTTCTCGATGGCCTGACGGGCTGCTTCCGCAGGGGTTGCGAAGAGCGGGCCGATATCCACGTCGAAGCCGAGATCGGCGAAGGCCGAGGCGATCACCTTCTGGCCGCGGTCGTGCCCGTCCTGGCCCATCTTGGCGACCAGAATGCGCGGCCGACGCCCGTCGTCGTGCTCGAACTGCTCGACCAGATTGCGGATCTTCTCCACGGCTGGCGACGCCATGCCGACCTCCCGTTTGTACACACCCGAAATCGCCTTGATCTCGGCCCGGTGGCGGCCCCAGACCTTCTCCAGCGCATCGGAAATCTCGCCCACCGTGGCCTTGGCACGGGCGGCCTTCACGGCGAGATCGAGCAGGTTGCCGTTGCCCGCAGCACCCTGCGACAGGGCGGCGAGTGCCGCATCCACATCGGCCTGGTTGCGGTCGGCTTTCAGGCGCTTGAGCTTCTCGATCTGGCTTGCGCGCACGGCGGCGTTGTCGACCTTCAGGATGTCGATGGAGGCCTCGTCCGTCGACTTGAAGCTGTTCACGCCGATGATCTTCTGGTGGCCGGAATCGATGCGTGCCTGGGTGCGGGCGGCGGCCTCCTCGATCTTCAGCTTCGGGATGCCGGCCTCGATGGCTTTCGCCATGCCGCCTAGGCTCTCTACTTCCTCGATATGCGCCCAGGCCTTCTGCGCGAGCTCGTAGGTGAGGCGCTCGACATAATACGAGCCACCCCACGGATCGATGATGCGGGTGGTGCCGCTTTCCTGCTGCAGGAAGAGCTGCGTGTTGCGGGCGATGCGGGCCGAGAAGTCGGTGGGCAGGGCCAGCGCCTCGTCCAGCGCGTTGGTGTGCAGCGATTGCGTGTGGCCTTGCGTGGCGGCCATGGCCTCGATGCAGGTGCGCGTCACGTTGTTGAACACGTCCTGCGCAGTGAGCGACCAGCCGGATGTCTGCGAATGGGTGCGAAGCGGCAGAGACTTCTCGCTCTGCGGATTGAAGCCCTTCACGAGCTTGGCCCAGAGAAGGCGCGCGGCGCGCATCTTGGCCACTTCCATGAAGAAGTTCATGCCCACCGCCCAGAAGAACGACAGGCGCGGGGCGAACTGGTCGATGGTGAGGCCCGCCGCAATGCCCGCGCGGATGTACTCGACGCCGTCGGCAAGCGTATAGGCGAGCTCCAGGTCCTGCGTCGCGCCCGCTTCCTGCATGTGGTAGCCGGAGATCGAAATCGAGTTGAATTTCGGCATGTTCGCGGACGTATAAGCGAAGATGTCGGAGATGATGCGCATCGACCCTTTCGGCGGGTAGATATAGGTGTTGCGCACCATGAACTCTTTGAGGATGTCGTTCTGGATCGTGCCCGACAGCTTGGAGGCGGGAACGCCCTGTTCCTCGGCCGCCACGATATAGAGCGCCAGGATCGGCAGCACGGCGCCGTTCATGGTCATCGACACGCTCATCTGGTCGAGCGGGATGTCGGCGAACAGGGTGCGCATGTCGTAGATGGAGTCGATGGCGACCCCCGCCATGCCCACATCGCCCGACACGCGCGGATGGTCGGAATCGTAGCCGCGATGGGTGGCGAGGTCGAAGGCCACCGACAAACCCTTCTGGCCGGCTGCCAGGTTGCGGCGGTAGAAGGCGTTGGAATCCTCGGCCGTGGAGAAGCCGGCGTATTGGCGCACGGTCCAGGGCTGGTTCACGTACATGGTCGGGTAGGGGCCGCGCAGGAACGGTGCGACGCCCGGATAGGTGTCGAGGAAGTCGAGCCCGGCGCGATCCTCCGGCCCGTAGGATCCCTTCACCGCAATGCCCTCCGGCGTCAGCCAGGGCTCGGCCTTCTGCACTGCGGAGAATGCCAAAGGAGCGTCCGTGAAAGCGACGCTCGTGAAATCCGGGATGCTGGTCATGGGATGAAGCGGATGCCCTTGCCGGTGGAAACGGATCGAATGAGGTTCATTCTAGGGCATCCGTCCATGTGATGCTATCGGCGCATGGTTGGAGAGCTCAATGTCATCCCCGGCGACCGTAGGCCGGGAAGGGGACCCATAGCGCTGAGCGTGCGGGTGGATTCCCTTCCCCTCCGCTGCGCTCCGGCCGGGAATGACAAGGCGCGTTACCCCCGCTTCTCTGCATTCCAGTAGCCGGAGCAGATCCGTCCGCCTGAGGTTGTCCAGGAGCCGCGGCCCGTGTTGCCGGAGAGGCGGCCCGAGACGTTGGCGCGGTCCTGGCCCCGCGAGATGCTGGCCGAGACTGAGCCGTTCTGCTGCACGCGGCCGTTTACGTTGAAATTCTCCGGTCCGCCATAGCGGGCCTGGCCGTTCTGGACGACGACCGCATAGCGGTAGGCCCGGTCGCAGGCCCCCTTCTCGGTGACGACCTCCACGCTCCAGTTACCGTCGAACCGGTTCGTCTGGGCTTGGGCCTGTGGAGCGATCACGAGGGCTGCTAAGGCGGCTGCTCCAAGCCAGGAAAGGACACGCATCGAACACTCCTGAACAACCATGGATTGGCTGAACCAACGTGGGTGTTTCAGACAGGGTTCCTCTCGAGACTCGTGCAGTCGCATGCGCTAAAAAGCCTCCGCACCGGGCGATGCGGAGGCTTGAGAAAAGTGCGGTCGGTCAGCTCTGCGCCACGCTGGAGCGCTCTGGGCATTCCAGCGGCCGGAGCAACCATAAGAGTCGACCTTCCAGACGCCGGAGCCTGACTGGCCCGCCAAGCTGCCCGAGGCCTGGGCCTTGGCGGAGCTGCGGCGGATGTCGAGGCTGACAGAACCGTTGGTGGCGATCTGCCCGCTGATCTGGGCCGGGGTCTCGCCGGGATCGCCGTGGTAACGGACATTCCCCTGTTCGACCGTGATCGCATAGGTGTTGGTGCCGCAGATGCCGGAATCGGTCACCATCTGCACCTGCCAGGTTCCGTCGTGCTTGCTTTTGGGGGCTGCCAGGGCCGCGCCGGTGCACATCATGCCGAGGCTGAGGGCCGCAGCCGTCATCTTCGTGAAAGTCATAACCGTGATCCTCCCGGTTGGTGGCCGGGAAGAAAACCTCAACCCTCAGCGCAGGCCCTATCGAGGGCCTCGCCGAGTACCTTGAGGGTGTCGCACCCGGTGAATATGAAGGTTGTGATACCGGCCTCGGTCAGCTCTTCTTGATCTTCCCCGGGGCGGCCAGCCAGGAAGATAAGTTTTGATCCTGCCTTGTGCAAGGTCCTTGCGGTCGCAGGGGCATGCAATTTGTAAATCTCGTCAGTAGAGCATATGCAGCTAATCTTGGCTTTACTCTCCGTGAACGCCTTCTCGATGCTCTGTTGATCCGTTAGTCCCTCGTTTATGATGGCTTCTATTCCACCTGCTTCGAAGAAATTCTTGGCGAAGGTTGCCCGGGCGGTAAAATCCGCGACGGATCCGAGATTGG
The DNA here is from genome assembly GCF_014191055.1 of Microvirga lupini. GTDB lineage: Bacteria > Pseudomonadota > Alphaproteobacteria > Rhizobiales > Beijerinckiaceae > Microvirga > Microvirga lupini_A. The sequence continues at coordinate 292,816 of NZ_JACHWB010000002.1, read as the reverse complement.
CGAGGAAGACCTGCGGCCTTGCCCCCGTTATGGCCCGATAAGCGTCGGAGATGTCGCGCAGGCGTTCGAAGGGTTCAGCAGTGCGGATGGAGGGCAGGGGGGCAACCGCCACGGCGCTTGAGCTCGCGGCCGTTGCGGCCAGCTGCGGGAGCGTTGCTCCAGCGGCGGCCATCTGCACGAGGGAGGGGAATGAGGTTTCTCCCGAGGGCGCAGCAGCCTGCTCGGCCGCTCCCTCATGATCTGTCATGGCGGGCATAGGCATCAGAACTGTTACATCCGCCTCGCCGATGTTTGGGAACTCGCTCGTGCCGGTGATCGGTTCCTTGCGGGTCGCGACGGCTTTTTCCCGCTGAGCCCGCACGGCAGCAAGCCGGCCCTGGAGCGTCTCGCCCTTCAGGCTCTCAAGGATGCCGCCCTCGCGCTCGATCTCCTGGAACAGCTCCCAAGCCTTTTCGCACAAAGCGTCGGTGAGCGCCTCGAACCCGCCGGCGCCGGCTGCAGGATCGGCCACGCGGGCGAGGTTGGATTCATCGAGAAGCACCAGCTGCGTGTTGCGCGCCACCCGGCGAGCGAAAGCATCGGGCAGGCCGAGCGCGGCCGTGAACGGCAGCACCGTGATCGCATCCGCTCCGCCGATGCCGGCCGAGAACGCCGCCACCGTGGTGCGCAGCATGTTCACCCACGGGTCGCGCCGTGTGCTCATGCGCCAGGCGGTCTCCGCATGGAGGCGAATGGGCCTCGGCTCCAGGCCGCAAGCCTGCTCGACCCGCGCCCAGAGACGGCGCAGGGCCCTGAGCTTCGCCACGGTGAGGAACTCGTCCGCATCGGCCACAAGCAGGAAGGAGAGCGCCCGCCGGGCGGCATCGAGGGTATGGCCTTGGGCTTCCAAGCCGCGCAGATAGCTCAGGCCTGTGTCCAGCACGGCGGCGAGCTCCTGCGCCTCGCTGGCGCCGGCCTCGTGATAGACCCGCCCATCGGCCAGGAAGGCCCGGCCGGCGAAGCCTTGTGTTGTCAGGTGCGCCAGCGTATCGCCCATGCGCTGCGCCATCGCATCCCAGGAGGCCGACATCCGGCCCATGGCCGTCATGGCACTGAGCGGGTCGAGACCGAGGTCGAGAGAGAGGTCGGAGAGCTTGTGGCCGCGCCGCTCGGCGAGCGCGAGCACCAGTGCGGCCATCTGGCGACCATGCCCGCCCGCATCGACGCGCAGGTGGATGAGGTCGAGCATCACCCCGGTGAGGGTCCGGTCGAGATCGTCGATGGTGTCGATGCTCACGCCGAACCCATGGCCTGCGGGAGCCTTGCGGGTGACGAGGGTCAGCGCATCGGCGCCGCCTTCGAGGTCGATGAGGGCCAGCTCGTTGGCCTTTGCCGGATCGGGATGATCGACCCGCTGCGACACGCGCCAGCGACCGGCCTGCTCGCGCGTCACCGGCGCGGAACCCTCAGCTTTCGGATAAAGCGGCTGAATGGCGATGCCGTCGTGGGTGCGGGCGACGAGCTTCTTCTGGAAATCCGCGCCCTTCAGTACGCCTTCGACCAGCTTGAGCCATTGCTCGCGGGTCGCTTGCGGAAAGTCGGCGGCGAGAGAGAGATCGTCCATAGGGGCCTCGTCCGGAACAGGGCTGCGCGAATGGCGCGGACAATACCGGCAGGCGGCGGCGGTGGGAATGACCTAAAGGGTGGGTAGAGCAGTCATCCCGGACATCGCGCAGCGGAGATCCGGGATCGCTGACAGAATATGACACTCGATCCTGCCCGCGATCCCGGGTTCTGCGGCGCAGCCCCGGGATGACGAGCTTGAGGGCTCAAACGAACTGCGACAGACCCGGAATCGAGCCCACGATTGGGCCCATCACGTCCTCGCCGGCCTTCTCGCGGCCATAGGCGAAGAGCTCCTTGCCGAGCGGCTGCATCTGACCCATGGATACGCCGATGCCCATGAGCTGGCCGCCGAGCGCCATTACGCCGCCGCCCATGGAGCCCATCATGCCCATGAGGCCGCCGCTGCCGCCGGTCTTGCCTTCTTCGATGGCATCCTGCGCGCCGGGCAGGGCGGCGATGAGCTGGTTAACCTCCGCCTGCGGCCCTTCCTTCTGGAGGTAGCCGAGAATAATGCCGATCGCCTTGCGGGCGGTCGCTGCGTCGAGACCGGTCTTCTGCGTCACGCGGGCGATGAGCTCTTCCATTTGATTCTCCTGAGATTGGAATGAGGCAGATAGTTCACATCTGAACTGTTTAATCAAGAAATCCGAGAGTGGAAACTCGCGGCAAGGCTTCTAAGATCCAATAGGAGACGCTGGAGGGATTCGATGCTGCAGGACGGGAAGATCTTCATCGGAAAAAGCACGAAGCCTGAATATCTCGATCTCAGGCTCGCCAACCGGCATGGCCTCGTGACCGGAGCCACGGGCACGGGCAAGACCGTCTCCCTTCAGGTGCTCGCGGAAGGGTTTTCCAATGCGGGCGTTCCGGTCTTTGCCGCCGACATCAAAGGCGATCTCTCCGGCATGGCCGCTCCCGGTAACGGCAAGGAGCCTCTGGTCAAGCGCGCCAAGGACATTGGTGTCGACTACGTGCCCGACAAGTTCCCGGTGGTGTTCTGGGACCTGTTCGGCGAGCAGGGGCACCGGGTGCGGGCGACGGTCTCCGAGATGGGCCCGCTGCTGCTCTCGCGCCTGCTCGATCTCAACGACACGCAGGAGGGCGTGCTCAACATTGCGTTCCGCATCGCCGACGAGCAGGGGCTGCTGCTTCTTGATCTCAAGGATCTGCGCGCCCTGCTGCAGCTCATCTCCGACAATGCCAGCGAGCTCACCACCACCTACGGCAATGTGTCGAAGGCAACCATCGGCACCATTCAGCGACAGCTCCTCGTGCTGGAGAACCAGCAGGGCGACGAGTTTCTTGGCGAGCCGGCGCTGGACATCAAGGACCTGATGCGCGTGGACCGCGACGGGCGCGGCATCGTCAACATCCTGGCGGCGGACAAGCTCATGAGCAATCCGCGCCTCTACGCCACCTTCCTGCTGTGGCTCATGTCGGAGCTGTTCGAGGAACTGCCGGAGGTAGGCGACCTCGACCAGCCCAAAATGGTGTTCTTCTTCGACGAGGCGCATCTGCTCTTCAACGATGCCCCGAAGGCTCTCGTGGAAACTGTCGAGCGCGTGGTGCGTCTCATCCGCTCCAAGGGCATCGGCGTCTATTTCATCACCCAGAACCCGATCGACATTCCCGAGAGCGTGCTGGCGCAGCTCGGCAATCGCGTTCAGCATGCGCTTCGTGCCTATACTCCCCGCGAGCAGAAGGCCGTGCGGGCGGCGGCCCAGTCCTTCAGGGAGAATCCGGCCTTCGACACGGAGAAGGCCATTACCGAACTCGGAGTCGGCGAGGCGCTCGTCTCCACCCTCGAGGGCAAGGGCGCACCGTCCATGGTGGAGCGCACGCTGATTGCGCCGCCCATGGCGCAGGTCGGGCCCATCGAGCTGACCGAGCGCCAGCAGATCATCGCGTCGAGCCCCATGAAGGGAAAATACGACCAGCCGGTCGATCCGGAATCCGCCTACGAGATGCTCGCCAAACGCGCCGAGCAGGCGGCGGCCGAGGCCAAGGCGGCGGAAGGGGGAGGCGGCATCCTCGACATGATCGGTGGCCTCTTCGGAACGACAAATCAGCGCAAGGGCTCGATGACAGTAACGCAGCGCGTCACCCGTGAGGTGACCCGAACCATCGTCAACCAGACGGTCGGCAACCTCGCGGCCGAGATCGGCAAGTCCATCGGCGGACGCCAGGGCAGCTCCATTGGCCGCGCGATCGTTCGGGGAACCCTAGGCGGGTTGCTGAGGCGGTAAACGCGTGCTTTCTATCGACGATGTTCGATATTCGCCTCGCATGCTCTGAAGATTTGGCCGCCGTCGAGGCGCTCGTCGCCGTTGCCTACGTTCAGTACATCCCTCTCATCGGTCAGAAGCCCGGACCGATGAGCGACGACTATTCCGCTCTCATCGAGAAGCGGTGCGTCTATGTGCTGTCCGATGAGAATACGCCTGCTGGAATGCTTGTTCTTCTTCCAGAGGACGAAGCCATGCTTCTCGACAATGTGGCCGTGCATCCGGATAGCCAGGGACGCGGCTATGGGCGTGCGCTGATCGCCTTTGCGGAGAGGCTCTCCATCGAACGCGGGTTCAAGGCCATTCGGCTCTACACGAACGAGGTCATGACTGAGAATATCCGGCTCTATGAGCGCCTGGGTTTCGCAGAGACCCATCGCGCGGAGGAGAAGGGCTTCCGGCGGGTTTATATGACGAAGCCCTTGGCTCCATCCTGAGCCGCAATCTCGTACTTGCGATCACCCGGGTGATGAGAGTACCTCTTGGGGTGACCTCGTCCACAAGGCAGATGTTTCCCCATGTCCCAGCTCGACCAAGTTCTGCAGCGTATCGATTCCGATCTCGATTCCTCCCTGGAGCGGTTGTTTCAGTGGCTCAAGGTTCCCTCCATCTCCACGGATCCCGCCTACAAGGACCATTGCCGCACGGCAGGCCAGTGGCTCGTGGATGAGCTGAAGAGCATCGGGGTCGAGGCGTCCTTGCGCGAGACTGGCGGGCACCCAGCCGTGGTGGGGCATGCCAAGAGCGATGCTAAGCTGCATGTGCTCTTCTACGGCCACTACGATGTGCAGCCCGTCGATCCGCTGGAGCTGTGGGAGACGCCGCCTTTCGAGCCGCGCATGATCACGCTGCCTGACGGCCGCAAGGCGATCAGCGCCCGCGGTTCCTCCGACGACAAGGGCCAGGTGATGACCTTCGTCGAGGCCTGCCGCGCCTGGAAGTCCGAGACGGGCTCGCTGCCGATCAACATCACCTTCCTGGTCGAGGGCGCGGAGGAGGACGGCTCCAAGTTTCTCCCTGAATTCATCGAGGCCAACAAGGCCGAGCTCAAGGCCGACGTGGCCCTCGTCTGCGACACGGGGATGTGGGATCAGAATACGCCCGGCATCACCTCGTCCCTGCGGGGCATGGTCTATGAGGAGATTATCGTCCGCTGCGCCGATCGCGACCTGCATTCCGGCGCTTTCGGGGGCGCGGCGCGCAACCCGATCCATGTGCTCTCGAAGATCATCGCGGCGTTTCACGATGACAACGGCCGCATCACCATTCCGGGCTTCTACGACGGTGTGCACGAAACACCCACGCAGGTGCTGGAGCAGTGGAAGGGCCTGAATCTCACGGAGGAGGAGTTCCTCGGGCAGGTCGGCCTGAAGAACTCGGCCGGCGAGAAGGGACGCATGCTGATCGAGCAGATCCAGTCGCGGCCCACCTGCGATGTGAACGGTATCATCGGCGGCTATACGGGTGAGGGCACCAAGACGGTGATTGCCGCGGAGGCGCGCTGCAAAGTCTCTTTCCGCCTCGTGGGCGATCAGGATCCTGTGGCTATCTCCAAGAACTTCGAGGCTTTCGTGCGCGAGCGCATCCCGGCCGATTGCTCGGTGGAGTTCATCCATCACAAGGGCTCGCGGGCGCTGGCGCTGCCGCACGACTTCCCGGCCATCACGGCGGCAAAGTCCGCGCTGCACGACGAGTGGCAGAAGGATCCCATCGTCATCGGCATGGGCGGTTCGATCCCGGTGGGCGGCGACTTCAAGCGCACGCTGGGTATGGACACGCTCTTCGTCGGCTTCGGCCTCGACGACGACCGCATCCATTCGCCGAACGAGAAATACGACCTCAAGAGCTTCCACAAGGGTACCCGCTCCTGGGCGCGCATCCTCGCCGCGATGGCGAAGTAAGACCTTTCCAGTCTCAGCGTCATGCCCGCACCCGTTGCGGGCATCCACGTTTTAGGACAGCAAAGACGTGGATGGCCGGGACAAGCCCGGCCATGACGATTGTTTAAATTAGCCCGTCGAGCGATGCGATCACCGCGCCGGGCGCAAGCTCGATGTACTCGTCCGGCAAGCCGAGCCGGTTCACCCACACAGTCGTGAAACCGAAAGCGGCTGCTCCTGCAATGTCCCAGCGGTTGGACGACACGAACACCACCTCGTCTGCGGGGATGGACAGAGCCTGCAGCACGAGATCGTAGGTCCGCGGGCTCGTCTTGAAGACCTGTACGGCATCGACGGACAGAACCACATCCAGATCACCGGCAAGACCGGCCGAATCCACGGCTGCGTTCAGCATGCCAGGATCGCCGTTGGACAGGATGCCCGTGCGAAGGCCTCGTGTGCGCAAGGCCTGTAGCGTCGGCCGAACCTCCGGATAGGCGTCGAGACGGCGATAGGCTTCCAGCAGAAGCGGCCGGATCGAGCGGTCGACGTCCGGAAAGCAGGCGAACGCGTAGTCCAGCGCCTGCTCGGTCAACGTCCAGAACGGCTCGTAGCGGCCCGCCAACGACAACACCCAGGAATATTCGAGCTGCTTGGTGCGCCACACGTCCGAGAAGCGCGCCGCGTCAGGACCGACCTGGGCCATGTGGCGGCCGACGGCCGAATGCACGTCGAACAATGTTCCATAGGCGTCGAAGATCACGGCCTTCGCATGGACGGGGATGAGACTGGGACTGGTCATGGGGTGAGAGTTTCACCGGGTGCGAGCGATAGCAAGCCACCCAATGATCAGCCCTCCTCATGAAACCCATCACAAGTCTTTATGTCCCACGCGAGGCCCGGCGATTGACGGTTGCGGGCGCAGGCGTTTCGATAGGGCAGAACTTCTGACCCAAAGGATGAGACACGTGGCTTGGTATTCGCAGACCTGGAACTGGTTCAATGGCACCTGGCAGGAGGGCAATCCGCCCCTGATCGGGCCGCGCTCCCACGTGTCCTGGCTCGGCTCCTCCGTCTTCGACGGGGCTCGCGTGTTCGAGGGCGTGGCGCCCGATCTCGACCGGCATTGCGAGCGCGTGAACCGCTCGGCCCTCACCATCGGTCTCAAGCCGACCATGGAGGCGAAGGCGATCATGGATCTCGTCAGCGAAGGCGTGAAGAAGTTCGCGCCCGGCACGGCGCTTTACGTGAAGCCCATGTACTGGGGCGAGGCCGAGGGCCTGGCCACCATCGCGCCGGATCCGGAATCGACCCAGTTCTGCCTGTCGCTGTTCGAGGCGCCGATGCCGGTGCCGGGCGGCACATCGCTGACGAAGTCGAGCTTCCGCCGTCCGACGCTCGAATCCATGCCCACAGATGCGAAGGCCGGCGCGCTCTACCCCAACAATGCCCGCGTCATCCGCGAGGCGAAGGAGAAGGGCTTCGACAACGCCCTTGTCCTCGATGCGCTCGGCAACGTGGCCGAGACCGCCACCTCCAACGTGTTCATGGCCAAAGACGGCGTGGTCTTCACACCGTATGCGAACGGCACGTTCCTCAATGGCATCACCCGCCAGCGCGTGATCCAGCTCCTGCGCGACGACGGCGTGCAGGTGGTCGAGAGCACCCTGCGCTACGAGGATTTCGCCGGCGCCGACGAGATCTTCATCTCGGGCAACTATTCCAAGGTGATGCCGGTGCTGCGCATCGACAGCCGCGATCTCCAGCCCGGGCCGTTCTATCGCCGCGCCCGCGAGCTCTACTGGGCCTTCTCCCATGACAAGGGGATCCTCAAGGCGGCTTAAACGCCTTCAACGAAGTTGTGAACGATGCGCAAGGCGGTGGTGATCGCCTTGTGCCCTAAATGGCTCCAGCATTGTGCCCCAAGCTGGAGCCCTCGATGCGGTTTGTTTTGAAAAGCCTCTTGGCCTTGAGCCTCCTGACGGCAACGGCTCATGCTGAATCGGTCGATCTGGAGCTGGTCTTCGCCGCCGATGGCTCAGGCTCCATCGACAATGACGAGTTGCGCCTCCAGCGGCAGGGCTGGGCCGATGCGCTCACGAGCCCAGACGTGCTCAACGGCATCAAGGATGGGCCTATAGGGGCCATTGCGGTGGCATTCATGGAATGGGGCGGCCCAAGTTCTCAGGTGCTGATCGTCGACTGGCACGTGATCCGCGATGAGGCCAGCGCCAGGGTGTTCGCCGACAAGCTCCTGAGCGCGCCACGGGGAGCGACCGGCTACAACTCCATCTCCAACGCCATCGACTTCTCCATGCGCCTTGTCGAGGGCAATACCCATGAGGGCACGCGCAAGGTCATCGATGTCTCCGGCGACGGTCCGAACATGAACGGTCGGTCACTGGAGCAGGTGAGGGCGGAGGCTCTGGCCAAGGGCTACACCATCAACGCCCTCGCCATCCGCCGGCCCGGCAGCGGCCGGCCGGGCGGTCCCGGCGGCATGTCGCTGGAGGATTATTACGCGAAAGATGTCATCGGCGGCCCCGGCTCCTTCGTGGAGATCGCCGACGAGACGCAGCCCTTCGCCCTGGCCGCCCGTCGCAAGCTGCTGACGGAGATCGCCGGCACGGTCGGGCCCACGCGCCACGCGAAGCGCTGACCTTGAGACCGGCTGCATGAGGACATTCCTGACCGGAATGCTAGAGTGAGCGCCATGACGAATCTCGAAGACTGGATCATCGACCAGGGTCTCCACGGGTCCGACATGTCCTCCCTGCTCTCGGGCTTTGCCGAGCGCCTGGACGCGGAGGGCATTCCCCTGGTCCGGGCCTATATCGCCCTTCCGACCGTCAACCCGACGATCCGGGTCTACACCCATGTGTGGACCCGCTCCGCCGGCACCGTCGTGGAAGGGGTCTCGCACGAGCGCAACTCGGAAGCCTTCGAGGTGAGCCCCTTCGCCTACATGATGCGCACCGAGCAGGAGAACTGCCATTGGCATGTCCACGGGCCGGATGGGGACAGGTTCAGCATATTCGAGGACATCAGGCGTCTCGGCGGGACCGACTACCTGGCGCGTCTCATCAGCTTCGGCAACACGAGCGCCCCGGACCTGCGAGGCTTCGGAGCCTCCTTCTCATCGAGCCGCCCCGAGGGCCTGCGACCGGAAGAGGTGGCCCGGATCGACAGATTGCTGCCGCTCTTAGGCCTTGCGGCCTACCGCATGACCCTGTTCGACCTCACGGTCGCCATGCTGGACACCTATGTCGGCCTCTCGGCCGGCCGCCGGGTGCTCAGGGGCGAGATCCGGCGCGGATCCGGCACGACGCTCACGGCAGCGCTGCTATTCGCCGATCTTCGCGGCTTCACGGCTCTCGCCGACAGGTCCGGCATGGACCTGATCGGCCGCCTCGACCAGCACCTGGAGGCCATGGCGAAGCCTGTGGAGGAGCAATGCGGCGAGGTTCTCAAGTTCATGGGCGACGGTGTGCTGGCCGCTTTCCCGATCTCCGAGCATCGATCATTCGAGGAGGCCTGCGCGGCGGCGATTCGGGCCGCGCAAATGGCTCTCGAGCGCAACGAGGCCGTCAACCGACAATACGAGACGCCGCTCAGCCTCGATATCGCGCTCCATTGCGGCGATGTGTTCTACGGCAATATCGGAGCCGCCGGACGCCTCGACTTTACGGTGATCGGTCCTGCCGTCAACGAGGCGAGCCGCATGGAAGCCCTGTGCAGCGCCCTCGATTGTTCGGTTATCCTGTCCGACCGAGTTGCCTCTGTGAGTCCGGTGCCGGTGCGCTCCCTCGGCAGCCATCGCCTGCGGGGCATCGCGGCGGAGCGGGAGCTGTTCACCTTCACGGCCGGCTAGCAGAACGAGGCCGGTCCCTTTCTCACTCCGTCACCGGTGTGCCAAGGCGCGCCAGGACGGCCTGCGTGATCCGTGCACAGCGCATTCCGGCAAACGGAAACGTATCGGCGAGCGCGGTTGAGAGGGTCTTGTCGAGGTTCTGTCGCAGGAGGCGTCGGGCCCGGTGAAGCCGAGTCTTCACCGTTTCGAGGCGCAGGCCGAGCTGAGATGCGGTTGCCTCGGTGCTCATCTCCTCGATGTCGCGCAGGACGAAGACGATGCGGAACGGATCGGGCAACTGGTCCACGGCTCGCTCAATGAAACGGCGGACCTCCGCACGCGCGGCGGCCGCTTCGGGATCGCCCTCCTGTCGGGTCGACGGCAGGTAGATCACGCGAGACGCGCCTTGCTCGCTGATCGTATCGAGCTGCTTCAGATCCACGGAAGTGCGGCGGGTGCGAAGTCGTCCGAGAGCCTCATTGAGGGCGATCCGTGTGAGCCATGTCCCGAGGCGTGCCTCGCCGCGAAAGCCGTCAAGGTGGGTGAACGCGCGCAGATAGGTTTCCTGAACCACATCCTCGGCTTCGGTATCGTCACCGAGCACGCTCCGTGCGACGCGGTAGAGCCGACGGTTGTTCTGCTCCATGATGTGGCGAAGCGCGGCGGGGTCTCGATGCTGTGCGCGCTCGACCAGAGCCATGTCGTCCAGGCTGTTCAGGGGCGGTGTTGCGGCGGTCTTCGGTTGCATGGCGTCCCTCCCGCATATGGCCATTAGATGGAACGGTTGCGCAAAGGTTCCCGGATTGTTTTCGGATCGCTCAGATCCTGCGCACGAAGCCTCGATTCATGATGTCCTCGACTGAGGGAAAGGCAAGCCGCGCCGCCTCCGGGATGCCCGATGAGCCGGCCTCGTCCGCCGGCGGCCTTCCCGGATGCCCCACGATGATCCGTCCCACCATCCCGGCATGCTCGTGTGGGATGCAGAAGAAATCGTAGATGCCCTCCACATCGAGTGTGACCGAAAAGCTCTCGTTCGGCAGCAGGTAGTCCGAGTTCCAGGGCTCGGCCCCTTCAGGGATGCGCAGGGGGTGCTCGAGGTTCTGCGGATGGTAGGCCGTGGCGGTGTGGGAATTGCCTGGATCCAGATTGACCCAGCGGATGGTCTGACCGGGTTGGACGCGCAGGCCGACCGGATCGAACCATACATGCGAGCCGTCGCTGTTGCCCTGCATCCGGATCTCGACGGGTTCTCCGGCGAGCGGGACGCGGGGCAGGGCGAGACCGGCGAGGAGCCCCCCGCCGATCCGCAGGACATGTCTGCGCGTGATCATTGCCAAGGACATCACTTCGCGGCCACTCGCGATTCATCGGCCTTGGGAACGTGCCACAGCACCATATGCGCATGGGGCTTCTCGACACCCGGATGACCGGCATTGAAGTAGACATCCACGTGATCGACCTTGCCGCCGGGAGCAGCGAGATCGTCGAAGCGCTTGTCCTTGTTGGAAAGGTCCTCAATCGGCAGCATGTAGACCGTGCTGACGAGGCGACCGTCGCGGTCATAGGCCAGGAATGGGCCGGCCGGCAGGGTCTTGGGATCTACGTAGAGCTGACCGAGGCCCGGCAGGAAGTCGGGCAGTTTGACCAGTTCGCTGACCTTCTTGTAGGCGCCTGATGGCGGGGCCTTCTCGACCTGATCGGCCGCCATGGCTGGAAGGGCGAAGGCGACGATCAGGGCGAGCGTGGCGGCAGCAGTTCTCATGACATCCTCCATTGGAGCGAAGACCCTGTTTTGGTCTGCGCATCTCCATTGGATGGAAGCCGATCCGGAAGGTTCCCGGAAATCGACAGGCTGGACTGTCAGCGCCGCGACAGCCTGACCCCGAGTACTTTCAGGCCTGCCAGCAACGTGCCGCCATAGAGGAGAGCGCCGGCCATTCCAAGGATCGCGAGCAGGATCTCGCTGTTCCAGGCCGGGAGCCGGGTGGTCCATTCGGACAGCGGAATCGGCGCGAACCAGGCAAAGGCTCCGAGCAGCAGGCTAGCGACAGCGACGGCGGCTGCGGTGCGGCCCAGGGTGCCGCCCGGAGCCATCCAGTCCCGCCGCAGGGCGAGAAGGACGAGGAGCCCGAGATTGACCCAGATGCCGATGGCGGTGGCGAGCGCCAGGCCGACCACGCCGTAAGGCCCGGTCAGCACGATCTTCAACGCCACGTTGACCGCCACGGCGGTGAGCGAGGCGATGAGCGGCGTCACCGTGTCGGAGCGGGAATAGAAGCTCGCCACAGCCGAGCGGATGAGCACGGCCGGGGGCAGGCCGAGGGCATAGGCGGCGAGCACCGCGCCGGAGCGCTCGGCAGCGGCTGCATCGAAGGCGCCGCGCTGGAACAGGGCCGACATGATGAGGTCGGGCAGCGTCACGAAGGCCACCACGAAGGGGGCGGCGAGCGCCAGGGTCAGCCCGACGGCCCGGTTCTGGGCGCCATGGGCCCCAGTGACGTCGCCCGCGGCGATGCGGCGGCTCATCTCGGGCAACAGCACCGTGCCGGCCGCGATCCCGATCACGCCGAGCGGCAGCTGGTAGATGCGGTCGGCATAGTAGAGCGAAGCCACGGCGCCGGTGGGCAGGAAGGACGCGATGATCGTGTCGGCGAACATGGCAAGCTGCACGCCCGCCGAGCCGATGACGGCGGGTCCCAGCACCTTGAAGAAGTGCTTCATGGCCGGATCGAACCGCGGCGCTGAAATCGTCGGCGCGACGCCGAGGCGCCGGGCCGAGGCCCAGACGAGCAGCAATTCGAGCACGCCCGCCACCGTGACGCCCCAGGCGGCCGCATAGCCGGCATTCGGGAACAGGAATGCGATGGCGAGCGCCGCCACGATGGACACGTTGAGCAGCACGGGCGCGGCGGCTGCGGCCGCGAAGCGCTCATGGGCATTCAGGATCGCGGAGAGGATCGTCACCAGGGTGACGAAGAGGAGATACGGGAAAGTGATGCGGGTGAGCGTCACCGCCAGATCGAACTTCGCCGGATCGTCCGAGAAGCCGGGGGCGAGCAGGGTGACCACCACGGGCATGCCGATAAGGGCTATGACCAGCAGCACGATCTGCACGATCAGCATCAGGGTGCTGATGCGGCTCGCAAACGAGCGGGCAGGGGCGGCGCCTTCCCGTTCGAGCACGCCCGCATAGGTGGGCAGGAAGGCGCTGTTGAACGCGCCCTCGCTGAAGATCGCCCGGAAATGGTTCGGGATGCGGGACGCGACCACGAAGGCATCGGCAATGGGTCCCACGCCCATGACGGCCGCCAGCACCACGTCGCGGATGAAGCCGGTGAGGCGCGAGACGAGCGTCCAGCCGCCGACGGAGAGAATTTTTCTGAACATCGGTCAGGCCCGGCGCATGCGATAATTTTCGGGAACGATGTCGCTCGAGACCTCCGCCGCGCCACCAATCCGCTCGGCCACCACATAAAGCGGCCGCCGTTTCACCTCGGCAAAGATGCGCCCGACATATTCGCCCACGATGCCGAGCGACATGAGCTGGATGCCGGAGAAGAACATGACGGAGACAATCAGGCTCGGGAAGCCGGGCAGGTCGGTTCCGAACAGGAGCGTGCGGATTGTGAAGAAGACCGCTGTGGCAATGGCCAGGAACGAGATCAGGAAACCGATATAGGTCCAGATCCGCAGCGGCACCGTGGAGAAGGAAGCAATCCCGTCGAAGGCGAAGCGGAAGAGCTTTCGAAAGCTCCATTGGGTGGTGCCGAAGCGGCGCTCCTCCACCACGAAGGGTACGCCCGTGGCCTTGAAGCCGATCCAGGCATAGAGGCCCTTGGAGAAGCGGGCCTTCTCCCCGAGGGTTCTGAGAACCTCGACCCCCTTCCGGTCGATGAGCCGGAAATCGCCGGCTCCCTCGGGCAGGGGGATCTCGCCGAAGCGGGAGAAGAGCTTGTAGAACAGCTGGGCGAAGCCGCGCTTGGTTCGGGTCTCGTCCGAACGGTCCGTGCGCTGACCGTAGACCATGAGGAAGCCCTCCCGCCAGCGTTCCACGAAGGTTTCGATCATTTCCGGCGGGTGCTGGAGGTCGGCATCCATGATCACCACCGCGTCGCCGCGAGCGTGATCGAGCCCGGCCGCGATGGCGATCTCCTTGCCGAAGTTGCGGCTGAAGGAGACGGCTCCGATCCGGGGCTCGGTCTGGCTGACAGTCTTGATGATCTCCAGGGTGTCGTCCCGGCTGCCATCATCCACGAAAACCACCTCCCAGGCGGGGGTGATGCGGGTGAGGACAGGCAGCAGGCGTTCGCAGAGAGGCGCGATGTTGGCGCTCTCGTTGTGAACCGGGATAATGACGCTGAGCTTGGGCGACGCCACTGGAAGAACCCTTGATTGTCGGGCCGCATCAAGAGCCGAGTTTGCGCCTTTGCTCAAGAGCATTAGGGTGCGGCAGAACCGATTTTTGGGACATTCATGAGCCTCTCCCGCAACGTCATCCTCTGCGCCGACGATTTCGGCCTCGCCGACGGGGTGAGCCGAGTCATCGTGGAACTGGCCCAGATGGGCCGCCTCTCCGCCACGGGAGCCATGACCAACATGCCCGGATGGCGGCGGGCGGCAGGGGATCTGAAGCCCCTGAAGGGCCGGATTGCCGTGGGGCTTCACTTCAACCTCACCGCGGGATCGCCCCTCGGCCCTATGCCGCAACTCGCCCCGTCAGGCACCTTTCCTGTCTTGAACGATCTCCTTATCAAAGCCCTGCGACGCCAGCTTGCTGCGGATGAGATCGCGCAAGAGATCGAGCGTCAGCTCGACGCATTCATCGAGGTCCACGGTGAGCCTCCGGCCTTCGTGGACGGCCATCAGCACGTGCATGTTCTTCCGGTGATCAGGCCGACCCTGATCCGGGTCCTGATGGAGAGGGGCTATGCCGGACGCGTCTGGCTGCGCGATCCGTCGGACCGGATGGCCGCGATCCTGAGGCGCCCCATCGGGCGCAGCAAGGCGTTGATCGTGAAATCCTTGAGCCGAGGCTTTGCGCAGAGCGCCCAGGCCGCTGGATTCCAGACGAACAAGGGCTTTTCGGGCTTTGCCCCGCTCGACCTGTCCGTACCGGCTGCCCGCGTGTTCGAGGAGGCGTTTTCGAAGCTCGGGCCTCACCCTCTTGTCATGTGCCACCCGGGCTATGCGGATGACGAGTTGCGGGCGCTCGATCCTGCAGTGGAAAGCCGGGTTGAGGAATTACGTTACCTGAAGTCAGCCGCATTCGACGACCTGCTGGCAGCCCGTCACATCCATCTCGTCGGTCATCTTTAAGCGCTGGCTGTCATCCTGGGGCTGCGCAGCAGAACCCGGAATCCATAACCACGACCTGAGCTCAGTTCGACACTGTCGGTGATTTTGGATCCCGGCCTTCGCGGGCATGACAGTGGAGGGGACGTTGCTTGACTGGTGCGTCTGAAAAATAAAAAAACGGGCCTCCGAAGAGGCCCGTTTGACGTACCGGTATATCGCTTACTTCGAGGCTTGCTCGAACATCTCCTCGACATGCTCCCAGTTCACGAGATTGTCGAGGAAGGCCTTGACGTAGTCGGGACGGCGGTTGCGGTAGTCGATGTAGTAGGAATGCTCCCACACGTCGCAGCCCAGGATCGGCTGGGCGCCGTGGACCAGCGGGTTCTCGCCGTTCGGGGTCTTCATGACGGTGATCTTGCCGTCCTTGAGCGCGAGCCAGGCCCAGCCCGAGCCGAACTGGCTGACGCCGGCCTGGATGAAGTCTTCCTTCATCTTGTCGACCGAGCCGAGATCCTCGACGATCTTCTTCTCGAGCTTGCCCGGCAGGGCGCCGCCGCCATTGGGCTTCATCCACATCCAGAAATGGATGTGGTTGTAATGCTGTCCCGCATTGTTGAAGAGGGCCTGGTTCTTGCCGTAGGAGCCCTTCACGACCTCCTCGACGCTCTTGCCCTCGAATTCGGTGCCTTTCAGCAGGTTGTTGCCGGTGTTGACGTAAGCCGCATGGTGCTTGTCGTGGTGAAACTCCAGGGTTTCCTTCGACATATAGGGCTGCAGGGCGTCATAGGCGTAAGGCAGTTCGGGCAGAGTGAACGACATCGGCGTCTCCTTTGAATTGAGCGACCCGGAGCATCGGACCCAAAAGTAGTGGCAACTTTGGGGTCGATCCGATGCCCGTCTTGTGCGACCGCGCATCGCCCGATGCGCTTGAGCGTTAGTTAAAGCGCGAGGCGCCCAAGAGCAACGGCCAAGCTCCGGACTTTTTTCTGCTCAAGCTTCCATCACGGTTGTCTTTTGCCTATAGAGGCATAGCTTTGCCTTGAAAGACTACGGTTTGCGTATGATGGAGACAGCATGATCATCGCTCTTCTGGCCCTCGCTTTTGCGATGATCCTTGGTGGATTGCTGGCTGCTTTCTTCGGATGGGATATCGTTCTGGTCGAGCGCGGCTGGACGATGGTGATCGCAGGCAGCGTCATGGCCGCGAGCGGTGCGCTTCTGCTCGGCATAGCGGCTGCCGTGTCCAAGCTGGCGAAGATCGAGAGCCACTTCTCCGGGCTGCAGGCCGGATCCGGCAGCGACGCGTTCGGTGTAGGCCAGCGCGCCACCGGAGCCCTCGCCGGTGCAGGGCTTGCTGGCGGTCTCGTGGCCGCAGAGGCGGCCGGTGCCTACGAGGAGCCGGCAGACGAGGTCGTGAAGGACGAGAACCAGCCGACCCTGCCGCTTTTCGAGGAGCAGGAGAGACGCGCGCAGGATGAACCCCGGGATGAGCCTAAGGTGGCGGTCGCCGAGTGGCCTGAGGACAGGGATGCAGCCCCCGTCATTCCATTCCCGCCGCGAACCATCCCGATTGTCCCCCCTGCCCACGATGAGCAGGAGCAGGAACTCAAGGTGCCGGACTTTCTCCTGGCGGACCGGCAGCGCAAGGATGAGGATGATCATCTCGTCGCCGAGCCGGGTTTGGATCTCGATGTGTTTGATCAGGGCGACCGTGAGCCCGAGCGCCAGGATCGTGACCGGAGCGATGAGCCTGTAGAGCCGGTTTCAAACGTTGAGCCCGAGGCGGAGCCGCAGCGTGGCGACGAGCCTGCTGCTGCGGAACTCGATCAGGAAGACCGATCCGAGGATGAGACATCGTCCGGTGAAGAGGGCACGGCTACGGTCATCGGCACCTACAATTCCGGCGACAACAAATACGTGATGTTCTCGGATGGCTCCATCGAAGCCCAGACCCCGAGCGGCACCTTCCGGTTCCAGTCCCTGGACGAGCTGAAGGAGTTCATCGCGGCCGGCGGCGAGGGCAGCTCCTCGGCTACTCTTTGAGCTTTACTTGAAGAGCGGAGCCAGGGCGCGGAAGTCGTCCGTTGCGGCCTGCTCCATCCATTCGAAAGCAACCATCTCCGTGGTCACCCAATGGCAGCCCGCATGCAGCAGGCGTGCGCAGGCGGCGCTGACGCTGTGAGGCGAGCGGCTCGACACCGCATCGGCCACCACGAAGACTTCCAGGCCTGAGGCCTTGAATTCCAGGGCGGTCTGCAGCACGCAGATATGGGCCTCGGCTCCGCAGATTACGAGCTGATCCCGGCCGCTGCCGCGCAGGGTTGCGATCCGCTCCGCAATCGTAGGCTCGCGTGCAGCCGAGAAGGTTGTCTTCGACAGGGTGACCGCCTCCTCAGGAAGCGCCTCCGCCACCGAGGCCAGGGTGGCGCCAAGCCCTTTGGGATACTGCTCCGTCACCGTCACGGGAAGCTTAAGCCGCCTGGCTGATTCCAGCAGGATCGCCAGATTGCGGACAAGGCCCTCGCCTTCGTGGATGGCTGGCATCAGGCGGGCCTGAACATCGATCACCATGAGGTGAGAGCGGCTTGCGTTCATCAGCATGGCGTCATTGATCCGGGTTGAAGATCGGGGGTGCCCCGGGGATCGGCAAGGTCATGGTGAAGTGAAGCCCTTCTTCGGGGAAGGTCATGGCGACATCGGCCTGGAGCTGGGTGGCGAGCACCCGCTGCAAGAGGCGCGAGCCGAAGCCCTGGCGGGTGGGCGTGCTCACCTTCGGACCGCCATGCTCCGTCCAGGCAAAGTGCAGCACCGGCCGCTCCTCGCCCGGCTCCACGCGCCAGCGCACCTCCACCTGGCCGCCGAAGGTGGAGAGCGCCCCGTGCTTGGCCGCGTTGGTGGTGAGCTCGTGAATGGCCATGCCGATGGGCACCGCGGCCTCCGAGGGCAGCTCCACGTGCGGGCCTTCGACGACGATGCGGTTGCGCGCCTCGTCCTCGTAGGGGCCGAGTTCGGTCTGGACGAGGTCCTCGAGCGCCGCCTTCTGCCACAGGTCTTCGGTGAGCAGGTTGTGGGTGCGGGCGAGCGACACGATGCGGCCGACGAAGCCCTGGTAGAACTCGTCGATGGAGGAGGCCGTGCGGGCGGTGGAGCCCACGATGGCCTGGACGGTGGCGAGCGTGTTCTTGACCCGGTGATGCAGCTCGCGGATCAGAAGCTGCTGACGATGCTCCGCCTGTTTGTGCTTGGTGACATCGATATTGACGCCGATGATCCGAGCCGGAGTTCCGTCCTGTCCGTAGAAGATCATCAGGCTGCCTTCGATGTGACGGAAGGAGCCATCCGGGAGCGGGATACGGTATGTGAAGGCCAGCTCCCGATCGCTCCTTGCAATCGCGTCGCGGAAGTTCTTCTCGAACGCATCCACGTCGGCCGGGTGAATGCGGGAGCTCCAGCCCTCGTAAGTGCCCTCAAAACTTCCGGGCTCGATCCCGAAGAGCTTTTCCTGCTCCGACATCCAGGTGATGGCGCCGCTGGCCACATCCCAGTCGAAGACACCGATCCGGGCGGCGCGTTGCGCCAGGGCGAGCCGCTCCTCGCTCTTGCGCAAGGCCGCTTCGGTTTCCTTCAGATTGTGGATGTTGATGCTCGTTCCGATCTTGCCCTTGAACTCGCCATTGGCATCGTAAAGCGAGCCGACCCGCACGATGTGCCAGTGATAAGTGCCGTCGACTGCGCGATAGCGCATCTCGGCTTCCATCACATCGTCGGTCGCGTTTTTGGCATCCGCCATGATGCTGGCGAGATCCTCGGGGTGGACGATCGACAGCCAGCCGTGGCCCAGGGTCTGTTCTCGCGAAAGCCCTGAGAATTCAAACCAGCTTTGCTCATTCACGTAATAGACGAGTTCGAGCTCCGGTGTGGCGATCCATGCAAATCCAGGGAGCGCCTCGGTGAAGGTCCGGAACCGGAACTCGGTATCATGCAGGTCGTGTTCGGCGCGCAGCTTCTCGACCGTCGTCCAGGTGCGCTCAGCTATATCCTCGACCAGGGCAACGTCGTCCTCCGACCAGGAGCGGGGCGTGGATGAGATCACATAAAGGATGGCCGTGATGTGCCCGTCCTTCAGCAGCGGGACGGTGAGAACAGCCCGGGCATTGATGGTGCTGTAGAAGTTCTGGAGCGCAGGGCTTTTGGTTCGCGGATCGGCGGCAATATCTTCGATGGTCAGGGTCTGCCCCACCTTCGAATCGTCGATCATGCCATGGAGGAATTCCTGCAGGCGGTAGGCCCGGCCCTCGTTGCTGATCGCACCCCTCGACCATTCCCGCTCGACGAGCACAATGCCGCGGCCATCGTCCACCTCGCCATAGCCGACGCAATCCACCCTCAGGAGCTGGCCAATGCTCTGTGCGGTCGCGTCCATGGCGGCAGAAGGATCCTTGAAACCTCGAAGCTGCTCATTCAGCTTCAAGAAGTAATCCTGGCGGCGCCTGGAATCCTTGAGTTCTTCCTTGGCTCTCTCGCGTTCCGTGATGTCCTGCGCCACGCCGACCAGGCGGACCGGCCTGCCACCCTCGAAGATCGGGGTGCCCCTGACGAGCAGGCGGCCGATATAGCCATCAGGGCGCACAACCCGATGCTCCACATTGAAATCTGACCGGGTTGCCAGCGCATAGGTGACCGCCTGGTTGATGCGCTCCACATCGCCCGGGTGCTGCAGCTTCTTCAGCCTATCGAACGTCAAAGCCTCATCGGCCGTCAGTCCGAGATGGGCTTTGCAGATCGGATCAGCCTTCATGTCGTTCGTCACAAGATCCCGCTCCCAGGATCCCAGACGACCGATTTCGAGCGCCAAACGCAGCATGGCGCTGTTCCCGCGCAATTCAGTCCCGCTGTCGTCTCGGCCCTTTTCCTGCGTGCTCGGCTGCGGCTCGCCTTGCGGCGCAGCGGCTCGTGGAAAGGGGGGAACGTCGACCCTGTTGATCATGAACAATGCTCTTAAGCTGCGTCTGCTGCTTTTAAGCATTTCCGGCGGCTACGTCACCTCATCCCCTAAAGTCATGCTGAGAGGGCAGCAATAGAGGACGGGCAGGGAAGAAATATTGAACAGACGGTTAATTCCCTGGGCGATCCGGGTTGAAGATGGGCGGAGTGCCCGGAATGGTCATGGTCATGGTGAAGTGAAGCCCTTCTTCGGGGAAGGTCATGGCGACATCGGCCTGGAGCTGGGTGGCGAGCACCCGCTGCAAGAGGCGCGAGCCGAAGCCCTGGCGGGTGGGCGTGCTCACCTTCGGACCGCCATGCTCCGTCCAGGCAAAGTGCAGCACCGGCCGCTCCTCGCCCGGCTCCACGCGCCAGCGCACCTCCACCTGGCCGCCGAAGGTGGAGAGCGCCCCGTGCTTGGCCGCGTTGGTGGTGAGCTCGTGAATGGCCATGCCGATGGGCACCGCGGCCTCCGAGGGCAGCTCCACGTGCGGGCCTTCGACGACGATGCGGTTGCGCGCCTCGTCCTCGTAGGGGCCGAGTTCGGTCTGGACGAGGTCCTCGAGCGCCGCCTTCTGCCACAGGTCCTCGGTGAGCAGGTTGTGGGTGCGGGCGAGCGACACGATGCGGCCGACGAAGCCCTGGTAGAACTCGTCGATGGAGGAGGCCGTGCGGGCGGTGGAGCCCACGATGGCCTGGACGGTGGCGAGCGTGTTCTTGACCCGGTGATGCAGCTCCCGGATCAGAAGCTGCTGGCGTTCCTCAGCCTGCTTGCTCTCGGTGATGTCCTGGATGATGCCGCTGGTGACCAGGGTTCCATCCTCTTTTTTGGCTGTCTGTGCCTGAGTGGCGATCCAGATCTCGGCGTTGTCGTTGAAGCGCCTTATCCGGTACTGCACGTTGTAGGGTTGGCCCGCTTCCGCAGCCCTCTTCTTGGTGTTGAGCATATTGGGCAGATCGGCCGGGTGAATTCTCTCCCGGATCTCTTCTGGCCTCATGCTGGACCCCAGCGCGGCGCCGAGAATTTCCGCTGCGTGATCGGAAGGGCTCACCATGTTCGAGACCGAGTCCCAGCTCCAATCGCCCATCTTGGCCGCCTGAAGAGCGATACGAAGCTGCTCCTCGCTTTTTCTGAGCGCCTCTTCCGTCACTTTCAGATCATGGATGTCGACGCTGGTTCCAACCCAGCCCTTGAATTCCCCGGTGGGAGAATGGATGGGAGCGCCCTGGATCAAGTGCCATCGATAGACGCCCTCATGCGACCTGTAGCGCGCCTCGGTCGTGTAGGACGTATGCTTGGTGACGACCGGCACCAGCTCCTCATTCATTCTGGCCATGTCGTCGGGGTGGATCGCCCTCGTCCAGCTGTGGCCGAGGGCTTCCTCGGGAGGAAGGCCGGAATAAGTAACCCACCGCTCGTTCGTATAGAGCAGCTCCGTCTGCGGGTTGAGGATCCAGACCAGGGCTGGGAGCGACTCGGCGATGAGACGGAAGCGGGCATCGGTTTCACGCAAGTCCCTCTCGGCCCGAGCCTTCTCAACGGCCGTCCATGTCCGCTCGGCGACATCCTCGACGAGGGACAGCTCGTCCCCGAACCAGGCGCGGCGTTGGGACGTGTGCATGTAGAGCACGGCCGTCAGCTTCTGGTTCTTGAGCAGGGGCACCGCCAGGGCCGCACGGGCATTGATGGTGCTGTAGGCCGCCTGGACCTCGGGGTTAACTGCGCGCGGGTCGGTTCTGATGTCTTCGACGAAGATGGGCCTGCCCTGCTTGAGTTCCGCCATCATGGTGGGAAGGAAATCATAGAGACGGTAGGCTCGTCCCTCGTTGCCGATGGCACCCTCCGACCATTCGCGCTCCACCAGGATGACGCCTCGCTCTTCGTCGACTTCTCCGTACCCGGCACAATCCACCTTGAGGAAGCGCCCCAGGCTCTTGGCCGTGGCTTCCATGATGGCGTCGGGATCCTCGAGGCTGCGCAACTGGTCGTTCAGGTTCAGGAGGAATTCCTGACGGCGCTGGGCCGAATTCATCTCCTCTTTGGCCTTTTCGCGGGCCGTCACATCCTGGACGACTCCCATGAGACGAACGGGTTCGTCGCCCTCGAAGACCGCGCCTCCCCGGACGAGAATGCGCCCGATGCGGCCATCAGGCCGGATCACCCGGTGCTCGACATTGAAATCGGTTTTTGTCTTGAGCGCGAAGACGATGGCTTGGTTGACCCGGTCCATATCGCCGGGATGAATGAGCTTTTCGAACTCCTCGGCTTTCAAGGGGGCATCCGGCGGAAGACCCAGGGTCGCCTTGAAGGTCTCGGACCCTGTAATCTCTCCGGTCCTTAAGTCACGCTCCCAGGATCCGAGCCGGCCGATGTCGAGCGCCATTCGCAATTTGCCGTTGCTCAGGCGCAGGGCATCCTCCATGTCACGCAGGCGGCGTTCCAGATCGGCAAGGCGCTGCCTGTCGCCAGCCTTGTGGGAAGCGACATCAGCGGACGTCCCTGACGGACCCCTTTCGGTCATCGACGCATACTCTCGAAATCTCAGTTGGTCCTGGCTGCTTCAAGCTAGGCGGCAGGATATGCTACAACGAGACATAGGGCTCTGCGTCAGCTCTGAAACCCCCTGATGCACGTCAGCGCGAATGTATAAGCGAGCGCGACCTCCTCGAGACGGTCGAAGCGGCCAGCAGCGCCGGCATGGCCAGCCTCCATGTTGAGCTTGAACAGGATCGGCCCACCGCCCGTCATGGTGGCCCGGAGCCTCGCCACCCATTTCGCCGGCTCCCAATAGGTGACTCGTGGGTCGGTAAGGCCTGCCAGCGCCAGGATGGCCGGATAGGCCTGGCGCTTCACGTTGTCATAGGGCGAATAGGACAGGATGGTGCGGAAGGCGGCTTCGTCCGCAGCCGGGTTGCCCCATTCGGGCCATTCCGGCGGGGTGAGGGGGAGCTCGCTGTCGAGCATGGTGTTGAGCACGTCGACGAAGGGCACCTCGGCGATGATGCCGGCGAAGAGGTCCGGCGCCAGGTTTGCCACCGCGCCCATGAGCATGCCGCCGGCGCTGCCGCCATGGGCGACGATCCGGCCGCGGGAGGTGTAGCCGGCCTGGACCAGGGCCTCGCCGCAGGCGATGAAATCCGTGAAGGTATTGGTCTTCTTCTCGCGCTTTCCGTCCATGTACCAGCGCCAGCCTTTCTCCGTTCCGCCGCGGATATGCCCGATGGCGTAGACGAAGCCCCGATCGACGAGGGACAGGATCCCGGTTCGGAAGGCCGCCGGCATGGACATGCCGTAGGAGCCATAGCCATAGAGCAGGCAGGGTGCTGATCCGTCGAGAGCGACCTCGCGTCGGTGGACGAGGGAGACCGGCACCTGCTCGCCGTCGGGAGCGGTGGCGAACAGGCGGCGGGTGACGTAGTCGGCCGGGTTGTGCCCGCTCGGCACCTCCTGCCGCTTGCGCAAGGTCCGCTCGCCGGTGCGCAGGTTGTAGTCGATCACCTCGCTCGGGGTGGTCATCGACGAGTAGTGATAGCGGATCACATCCGTGTCGAACTCGTAGCCAGCCGAGAAGCCCAGGGAGTAAGCCTCCTCGTCGAAGGCGACGCTCTCCTCAGCCCCCGTCGCAAACTCCCGCAGGATGATACGCGGGTTCGCGTTCTCGCGCTCGAGGCGCACGAGATAACGGGCGAGCGCCACGTGGGAGAGGATCATCGTGCCCGGGCGATAAGGCACCAGATCGCGCCAGTGATCGCGCCCCGGCGTCGCGATGGGGGCGGTGACGAGCTTGAAGTCCTCAGACCCATCCGCATTAGTCAGGATGATGAGGTCGTCGCCGTGGTGCTCTACGTCGTATTTGAGCTGCGGGGTGCGCGGCTCGACGACCCGCGGCGCGGCCGATGGATCGGTCCGGTCGAGGAGCCAGATTTCCGAGGTTTCGTGGTCGCTCGCCTCGATGAGCACGAAGGCGTCAGACTGGGTGGTGCCGAGCTTGACGAAGAAGCCGGGGTCCTTCTCCTCGTAGACGACCTGATCCTGATCGGGGCCGGTGCCGAGGCGATGGAGCTTGACCCGGACCGGACGGTGGTTCTCGTCGAGTTCCACGTAATAGAAGCTCGCCGAATCGTTGAGCCACACCGCGCCGCCGGAGGTCTGGACCACCTCGTCGGGCAGATCGGTGCCGGTCTCCAGGTCGCGAACGCGGATCGTGAAGTACTCCGAACCCTTGATGTCTGCTCCCCACGCAAGAAGCCTGTGATCGGGCGAGTGATCCGCGCCGCCGAGATCGAAGAAGGGTTGGCCCTCGGCCTCCCGGTCCCCGTCCAGCATGATCGTCTCTGGCCCCCCGTCGCGCGGCTGGCGGCAGACCAGTGGGTGCTGTCCGCCTTCTCGATAGCGGGTGAAATACGCGTAGGGACCGTCCGGCTCGGGAACGGATGAATCATCTTCCTTGATGCGGCCGCGCATCTCGGCCACGAGGCTGGCCTGGAAGTCCTCCGTACCCGCGAAGGCCGCTGCCGCGTAGGCATTCTCCTGCTCCAGGCAGGCGCGGATCTCCGGATCGAGAACGGCCGGATCCTTGAGGACCTCCTTCCAGTTCGGCGCCTTCAGCCAGGCGTAGTCGTCGCGGACCTCGGCTCCATGCATGTCGAAGACGTGCGGTCTTGCCGGAATCGACGGTGCAGCAGGCAAAGGATGGACGGGGAGGCGCTCGGTTTTCATGGAATCTTCCGGTGAGGGAGGTCTGGCGGGGATTATGCACAGACAACTCCGATTTCCCACCGGGGGTCCCAAGCGGGTAGGAGAGGCCACTGAATGTTCTATTCAAGTGCCTTTTTAGTTACTTCTTCGGTCCCAAAGGATGAAATTCATGTGATCGGCGACCTAACCTATGGGCACAGGCATTAACTTTTGTGCATGAGTTTATTGCACAGTGAAAGATGATACGAAGTTTTCCAAAGTTTTCCTTTTGAACATCTTGCATTGAGGCTGAATTTGCCATACTTGGACGAACAAGCACGATTTCTGTGCAAGTACGGTGCGGTTCTAGGAAGAAGCAAGCATTGCTTCAGACGAGAATGCTCAAAGATAGGTTGAAATGCTTTTTTGAGCCGTTCTAAAGAGCCGGAAAGGAAGAAAATCAAAATGAGCGACAACATCGCTGCTTCGAACTACATTGAGCTGGCTGCCGACATCGTTTCCGCCTATGTCAGCAATAATTCTGTTCCTTCATCCGATCTTCCGACTCTGATCAATGAGGTCCATACGGCTCTTCTTCGTGTCGGGGGCGGCACGGTGGAGGTTCCGGTCGAGGCACCCAAGCCCGCGATTCCGGTTAAGAAGTCCGTAACCCCGGATTACATCGTCTGCCTTGAAGACGGAAAGAAGTTCAAGTCGCTGAAGCGCCACCTGCGCACGCAGTACAACATGACCCCTGAGCAGTATCGCGAGAAGTGGGGCCTGCCCGTCGACTATCCGATGGTGGCTCCCAACTACGCCAAGGCTCGCTCCGAGCTCGCCAAGGAAATGGGCCTCGGCCAGCAGCGCCGGAAGCGCCGTTCTTCGCGCAGCTCCAGCTGAACCAAGCATTCATCCGTTGAGATCAGCCGCCCTCAGGGCGGCTTTTTTCATTCCGACGCTCCGGCATCTTGCGCGAAGCGGCCTCGATAGGCTGCGGGACTTGTGCCGAGCCGCGTCCGGAAATGATGGCGCAGCGTCGCCGCGGAGCCGAAGCCGGTTGCGCCGGCAATGTCCTCGACCGAGTTGCGGGTCGTCTCCAGCAATTCGCGGGCGCGGATCAGGCGCTCGCCGAGCAGCCATTCGCCGGGTGGCAGGCCCGTGGCGGCCTTGAAGCGCCGGAGAAAGGTTCGGGTGCTCATGCCGGCCTCAGCGGCCAGCATCTCGATCGATTGTTCTTCGCTGAGCCGTTGCCGCATCCGGTCGAAGAGAGGGGCGAATCTCGCACCCTCCCGTGCCGGTGGAACGGGACGTTCGATGAACTGCGCCTGCCCGCCCTCGCGATGCGGTGGCACCACAAGGCGGCGGGCGAGCCGGTTGGCGATCTCGGGGCCGAAATCATTGCGCACCACATGCAGGCAGAGATCGATCCCCGCAGCGCTGCCGGCGGATGTCAGCAGCCGGCCCTCATCCACATAGAGGACATCCGGCTCGACCTTGATCTCGGTATAAGCCTTCGAGAGTTGCTCCACGTAGTGCCAGTGGGTCGTCGCGCGGCGTCCCGAGAGAAGACCCGTGGCGGCAAGCACGAAAACACCGGAGCAGATCGACATCAGCCGCGCGCCACGCTCATGCGCCCGCCTCAGCGCTTCGACGACCGTCGGCGGGACCGGCTCGGCGGAGGCTCCGCGCCAACCCGGGATCACGATGGTGTCTGCCTGCTCCAAGAGTTCGAGGCCGCCATCGGCCATGATTTGGAAGCCGCCGATGGCCCGCAGAGGGCCGGGTTCGATGGCGCAGACGGCGAAGCGGTACCAGTCCGGCCCCATCTCCGGACGCGGCAGGCCGAAGATCTCGACGGCGATGCCGAATTCGAAGGTGCTCAGGCGGTCATAGGCGAGGGCGACGACGAGGCGGTTTGGCATGATGTTTACGTCTGTTGGCAGGAGCGCCACTTTCCACCATGCCGCCTGTGCGGAACTCTGGCCACGGCTTTTCCACAAGGAGGATTTCATGCCAGCCAGTTCCGTCGCGGCTATTCCGGCAGCCGCTCCTTCCATCGCCCGGGCACAGTTCGCCGCTCGACTCTCGCTGGAGACCGACTGCGCCGATGTGCACGACGCATTCGCGAGCGGCCAGGCCGACTTCGTGCTTCTCGACGTGCGCGGCCCCAGGGCTTATGCCCGCAGCCATGTGCCGGGCGCCCTCAATCTTCCGCACCGGGAGATCACGGCGGAACGCATGTCCGCCTGGCCCGAGTCGACGCTGTTCGTGGTCTATTGCGCCGGCCCGCATTGCAACGGCGCCGACAGGGGTGCGTTGCGCCTCGCAGAGCTCGGACGTCCGGTGAAGCTGATGCTCGGCGGCATGACGGGCTGGGCCGACGAGGGCTTTGCCTTCGCCGAAGGGGCTGAACCTGGATCGCTGGACGTCAGGCCGGCGGCGTAGACATCAAGCAATCCCCTGCTCGAAAGGCAAGGGATCATTGCGGCCTTTGTGCGGGCGGCCTCAGCGCTGTCCCAGTTATCCTCAGTCTTATCAACAGTTTTGAATCGCGTTGACAACTAGGAATATGGCCCCACTATCGAGCAAGGAAGGGACATCCCTTCCTTAGTTTATTTATGGGAACAAAACATGAACATTGAAGACGGCGATGCGGTTCATCAAAGTATTGCCGCAGCAGACTTTTCAGCAGTGAAGAAGGACGTCTCGAAGAGGCGTAAAGGGCATGCAATGACCAATGCCGTTCCGGCCGCAGGGCAAATGGCAGGCGATTCCCTGACCCGGGAGGCGAAGCGCATGCTTGGGGTGCTGGGCCAGCCGGAAACCTGGGCCCTCATCGACCCGACGGACCCGTCGAGCGTGCTTATCCACAGGCGCCGGGGCGGCGTCTCGGTTGGGGCAGGGCGCTTTGCGGCGGCAACGGCGGACGCCCTTGCACGCGCGGATCTCGCCTGTTGGCAGCAGGCGGAATCGGGCCGCCGGACTCTGCGGCTGACCTCAGCCGGCGAAGCCCATTGGCGCCGCATCTCCGCGCCTGAGGCGGACCTCGCCTTCCTGCATCAGCATCGCGAAACAGAGGTCACGACTGTCGAGACCACCACGGGCGCGGGGCGCATGCGCGTCGACACGGAGGAAAGCCCCCTCGACTGGCTGCGCCGCCGCCGGGACCGTAACGGCGCACCGATGATCGACGAAACGGCCTATCAGGCGGGAGAGCGGCTGCGCACCGACATCATGCTGGCAGGCCTCCTGCCGGGCGTGACGGCGCGGTGGGACGCCATGCCGAAGACCGGCGGCCCTGCCTCTCCGGGCGAGGCCACTGACCGGATGGTGGCGGCACGGCAGAGGCTCCGCCACGCCTTCGATGCCATCGGGGGCGACTTCAGCGACCTGCTTCTCGACCTCTGCGGCTTCCTCAAGGGACTGGAGCAGATCGAGCGCGAGCGACAATGGCCCGCGCGTTCGGCCAAGATCGTCGTGCGCCTCGCGCTGGCGCGCCTCGCGGAGCATTACGGCATCGAGTCGACGGCACGCGGGCCGGCCGCCTCGCGCGGCATCCGTGCATGGCAGGCGGTGGTGATCGAAGGCGGGCGGATCTAGGACGCAGCCAGCGCCATCTGCGCATCGCGGCGGATGCGTTCGACCATGGATCTGACGCCGTTCGAACGTTGCGGCGTCAGATGCTCGGACAGGCCGAGTTCCTTGAACAGGCCAAGCGCGTCCGTAGTGAGTGCATCGGACGCGGTCTTGCCGCTGTAGAGGGAGATGAGGAGCGCCACGAGGCCGCGCACGATGTGGGCATCGCTGTCGCCGAGCAGATGCAGGACCGGCTTGCCTCCGGAGGACTTTACGTCTGTCTGAAGCCAGACCTGGCTGGCGCAGCCCTGAACCTTGTTGAGGTCGCTATGCGCCTCGTCCGGCAGCGGCTCCATCAGCCGGCCGAGCTCGATGAGGTAGCGATAGCGCTCCTCCCACTCGTCGAGCAGCTCGAAGTTCGAAACGATTTCGTCGATGGTCGGCAGCATGGAAAACCTGTGATGTCTGCCGGTCATATAGCCATCCTGCCGCCATTTGGCGACGGGTGTGCCGGATTTTACGTGCGTGGTTTCGACGAGGCCGATGCGCGGTCCTCGGGCCGCAGGGTATCGGCGGGCTTCGAAGTATCCGTCAGGGGGAAACCCGACGACGCCATGATCTTGTCGACCACGGCCTGCTTGGCGCTGTCGGGCAGCGCCTTCCAGACGGTCTCCAGGTGGCCCGGGCCCTCTGCTGTGGGCGGTGGAGAAGCGGCAGCGGGCTCGCTGGCCTTCGGCATGAAGAACGCCTCGATGGCAGCGGTGCCTTCGCCTTTCTGGCGGACCGGCGAGTAATAGAAAATCGCGCCGACGATCAGGATGAAACGGAGAATGGACAACATGGGTGGTGACGCTATGGCCTGACGCGAACAATGATGCAGCATCATAACGGACCCGGCGTGGCCCGCGTAGGCGTGTCATGGGAAACCTGCAAACAGGATGAATGAAACCTTGCCGCTTTTCTTCTGCGCCAAGTCGTTGCGACTTCAATAGAAAACCTGGGCAATCCTCGCTGCCCCATAGTCTGCGGAAGGCGGAAGCGGTGCTGCTAGGGTTCCCATCGGTCAAACGGACGCGGCAATTAGGTTTCGTTTAAGCGCCCTCTGTCAGGCTCCGTTGCCAGAAGGACAGCAGGCGGATTCCCGCGGGCTTGTCCTTTCGGCTGCGTGGTCCAAAACGACCTCATCCTTCGAGAACGGAACGATCCCTTGCGTGAAGCTTTTGTCGATCAGCCCGATGACGATCTGGACCTTCCCGCCGTGGTGCGGCGCAAGGCGCCCGCACGACCGCCGCAGCGGCGTACCGCGAAGCCTCAGCGAAGGCCGGGCATGGCCGAGCAGGCTGCCGCTTTCGTGTTCGGCCATCCGCGGCAGATTCTCGCCGCCCTGTTCCTGACCGGGTGCGGAGGGGCGATTGCCTGGAATGCCCTGGCGCTGCAGAGCAGCCGCCATCCCGCGCCGCTCTTCAACACACGGGAAGTCGTGCTTGCGCCTGAGCCATCTCAGGAAATCGAGACCGAACGCCCCTTGCCCCCAGTGCGTCCCGGGGCTGAACCCGCCGAGCAACCGGTGACAGGACCAAACCCGCATGCGTTCGTTCCGCACGCAGCAGCACCGGAAGCAGGTGCCGCTGGCACGACGAAGCCCGTGGCGCGCAACCCGATCAGCGAGATGATCCGCAATGGCGGCCAGCCTCTGCCAGCCGCAGCACCTCCCGCGCGGGCGCAACAGCCTGCGCCCGCAGCGGCACCGCCTCCGGCACGCACTGCCGCGCGCGATCCGATCGCCGACATGATCCGCATGGGTGGGCCTGTGCCGGTGCCGCCGGGCAATGTGGGCCGGCCTGATCCCGGCGACACGGTTCTTGCAGGACAGCGCGCGCTTGCGCGGCTCGGCTACAGCGTGAAGGTGGACGGCCTGATGGGCTCCGGAACGCGGCAGGCCATCGAGCGCTTCGAGCAGGACAAGCGCCTGCCGGTGACGGGCGAGTTCAACGCGCGCACCTTGCGCGAATTGTCCAGCGCTTCCGGCATCGCGGTCCAGTAGTGGCGCGCCTCCGCTCGGATTTCTGGGTCTCCGCCTATCTCCGCCGCTGCGCGGTCGAAGGTCTAGACGCGGCCCTGCGCAAGCGCGGGTCGGCCGAGGCCGGGGCGATTTTCGTCAAGGTCGATCATCTCGACGGCACCGCAAGCCTGTACGGTCCTGCGCCGCAGCTCTTCCTCGACGACAGCGGCGAGCGGCTCTTCGCTCCCATCCTGCAGGGCGTGATGCCCCTCGACGTGGAAGAGCGGATGACCCGTGAGCTGCGCTTCGATCCCGACCTCTGGCTCGTCGAGGTCGACGACCGTCAGGGCCGCCATTTCCTCGATCTGGCGCCGGGTGACTAGTTTCGAAGACCGATGTGAATTTAGAGGGCTTTGCCGACAGTCATCTTCGACCGGAACTCCTCGTCCTCGTCGACGAAGGCCGCCTCGGTTCCGGCACCCGTGGCGTCGAAGAACCGGCTGACGAAG
Source organism: Microvirga lupini (assembly GCF_014191055.1). GTDB lineage: Bacteria > Pseudomonadota > Alphaproteobacteria > Rhizobiales > Beijerinckiaceae > Microvirga > Microvirga lupini_A. The sequence goes on along the minus strand of NZ_JACHWB010000002.1, from coordinate 262,153 downwards.
CAGCGGAAGGCAGCGCAGAGAGCGATGTCGCAGATCTGCTGGTCCGAGAAGCCGGCTGCCCGCAGCCGTTCGATGTCCGCTTCCGAGATATGCGATGCGTCCTTTGCGACCTTCTCCGCATAGGAGAGCATTTCGACATCCTTCTCCGGCAGGCCGGCCGATCGGAAGTCCTCCTGAACCGCAAGAACGGCTTCCTTCGATCCGAGATCTGCAATGAGCTGCCTGCTGTAAACCTGGGAGCAGTAGGTTGACGGGATGTGCTTTGCGGCAATGAGCGTGATCAGACGCCATTCACGCAGGCCAAGGGAAAATCCGGCCCGGATCTTGTCCGAAAAGTCCGTGTAGACCGGCAGCAGGTCTGGGCGGGTGGTGAAGCACTTTGCTGCGTCCATCACGAAGCCGAGCTGCTCTCTCTGCCGCTCGTAGATTTCCGCGACCCGGCCCGTTGCCTGGTCTTCCTCGATTGTCTCCAGGAACATCCGACCCTCCGGTTCATCCGACGAACGAGACATCCTATCAGAAACTCGAACCGGGGAGCATCCTCCCCCAGACGGAGGCAGTGACCTAGCAGCCGATGGAGCGGCGGGCTATTCCCCGTGCTCTTGCGACAGCGCCTTCACGCCCAGGATCGCCTCGACGAGCGCAAGAGCCACTGGGCCGGGAACGTCCCGCACTTCGCGCACCAAGTCCCTGATGACGGAGAGCGGATAGGACAGGGCAGGGTGCAAGGAGAGGAACACGCTCGTGGCATTGCGCCAGTCCAGCCCGAGCGCCTTCAAGGCGAGCGCGAGCAGGCGATGGCGACCGAGTTCGAGCACCCGCCACTCCGTCGAAGCTGGAAAGCCAAGGAGCATGGAGAGAAGAGCCTCCAGCCGTTCCGCATCCCCCCTGCGGCTGATCGCCAGGAGTTCTGCGACATCCTCCTCTGTCATGGCACATGACAGCGATATGCGCCGCCGGGCCAGCATGGCGGCGACACGTTCGCGGATCGCAGCGCGTCGCGTGGCATCGGCCGCGAGGTAAAGCGGTGCCTCGTCGGCAATGGAGAGATCGTCGCGCTCAAGGAGGATGCGGGCGAGAGGAGGCCGGCAGCGTGCGCGCTGCACCAACAGTTTGAACGATGCCGTGCCGGGCACGACGGCGGGATTGGCCGCAAGAGCCTCCGCGACAGCCTCCTCGCCGAGAAGCAGCAACCTTCGGATCGTTGCATCATCGAGGTCGGGTCGGGCTGCAAGCCGCAGACGCCCGGAAGCGGTTGCGAGCTGCCGGCGGTTCGCCGCTGCAGGCAGATGCGCGGCGTGCTGGAGTACGATGGCCCGTGCCTCGGGCGAGTGCTGAGCGAGATAGTCGAGAATCGATGCCGGCACATCGGCGCAGGGCGCGAGGATGCGGGCGAGGGCCAGGAGAGTGGTGGAGTCCGCGCGCGGCAGGGAACCCAGCATGAGCGTCTCAAACGTTTCGATGCTATCCCGGTCTCGCGCGGGCGCGGCTGCAAACATCTCTGCGTTCACTTTCAGGAGAGCGGCGCGCATGTCCGGCGTTGCATTCTCGGAGGATCCGAAACCCGACAGGCCCGACCACAAATCCGGGTTCGAAGAGGACGCCATATGCAACTCGCTTCAACGCAATGATGCGGAGGCTATGGGGCGTATGTTAGCGCATCTTTAACGGGCATCCGCTGCGCGGAATATGAGCGATCCCGGCCGGAACATAAGCGCAGCCGTGACTGTTGTTTTCATGTCAGGCCGGGCCTTTTTCGTCATGGCAGAGACCGGCGGAAACCATCTGTTAACCATGAGGCTCTTTTTGTGAGTCAGTCGTCGAGGCAGCCAGTGGCACCATAGCAGAGGAGGGCACAATGCAAGACGTCTGGACGAGATCGCCAGGAGTGGTGATCGCATTCCCGGATATTACGGAACGACCTCAGCGTCCGCATCTGTCCGCCAACGAACCCAGGGGCGAGATCCTGCTCTTCACCGGCGTTCGCTACGAGAGACCGGCTCCCAATCCTGGCCCCTCCCGTCCTGTTGCATCCAGCGGCCGCGGCCGCCGCCGTTCCTGATCGATTTTTTTCATTGCTGAAATGGCGCCGTTAGGCGTCGTTCAAAGGCTGGCGACGTCGCGCACCATCAGCGCTGCATCCGGTCCATAGCTCGCGAGCTTTGGCCCTAAGTCCGGAACTGCGATCACGCGAAAGCCTGCCTTCTCCCAGAAGACTTGCGACTTGTTGACGGCGACCAGCGACAGGTTGTCGAACCCTGCCTCGCGCGCATGGGACACCAGCCGGTCCGTGATCTGCGCAGCATAGCCCTTTCCACGCGCCGTGGGCAGCAGGGCAACGTCGTGGACGTAATAGGTTGTGGCTGGGGATGGAATCGCGCCTAGAAGCCTGTTCAGAGGCGGCGGCTCCGCGAAGCGCCAGGGATGGGTAAGCGCATAGCCGATGGCGCGTCCATCGTCGATCAGCATGAAGCAGCCCTGCGGATAGAGCTGTTGCCGCTCGGCCAGAACCTCGGGATCTTCCGGGTGGCTGGCATGGATCGCGTCCGCCAGAACCTGAACTTGGCCTAGATCCTCCGAGGTCATGGGCCTCCAGGGCATGCTGCTCAAGCGTCCTGCTCGGCCGTGCAGGAGACCGCTTTCGCCATCTCCTCCGCCTGAGGGCGCAGGCTCGGGGCAGGCGCGACGACGCGCACAATGACGAAGCCCTGCAACTCGGGCGCAACGATCCGCACGTCGCGGGAGGGATCATTCTCGTCCTCGGCGGCCCGGGCCTCGTCGAGCTGGCGCCCGGTCATGGCGACGATCTCGAGTTCGCCGCGCACGGCGGCGCGATCCGTCACGGCAAAGAACACGCCGCCTGTCTCCTTGTGGAACGAGAAGGAGAGAGGAAGTGAGCCCGTGCGGGTCGAGACTCGCATCGGTCCGTTGCGCAGGTCGAAAGCGCAGGTGGCCACCGCCGTCGCGGGATCGGGGTTGGGCAGCCACGTGTTCTCCCCGCCGGGAGCGCTGATGATCTGAGCCTTCTCGGCGGTCAGGGTCGCCTGGACCTTGGAGAACGCATCCTGATCGGCGAGATAGGGGCTCGCCAGGATGGCCGCGATATGGATCCCCACGGCGATCACGAGACCGCAAAGGGTGGCGATGACGAAACGGCCGAACCCCCTCATGCGCCGCACTCCAGCCGCTGGATGACAGGCATGTCGGTTTCCTCGAGATTGGCTCCTGCCGCGCCTGGAGGGTCGTAGAGGCGCAGCGCCACCGTGAAGGGGCCTTCAGCGGGAAGCTGGAGCCAGTTGCCCGGCTGCACGGTTCGGGACAGGACGATGGAGAACCGGTCCTGCGTGTCGCGAAGCACTTCCGCCGACGTGAAGCTCCTGCGTCCGAGCTCCGTGGCCGGCAGGCGGCCAGCCTGGTCATACAGGGTGAGGGTCCAGACGCGGGCAATCGGCGCGACTGGGCCGATGCTGTAGGAGCAGGCCGAGTCGAGGGGCTTGCCTTCACTGTCGGTGCTGGCCCTGAATCCCATCCCTTCGCCCGTGGCGAGGGGAACGTCGCCCCGGCGTGCGATGATGGCGCGCATGTAGGGATCGGCCTCGGGAGCGCCCAAGAGCGGCCAGGCCTGCCACGGGCCAAGCCTGAGGCTGCCGAATGGTGGATTGCCGTTGATGGCCCAGTAGGCCGAGCTCAGGCCGAGCCCCAGCGCCAGAAGCAGCGTGTAGACGACGAGGAGGGCCGTCGGAACCCGGCGGATGGACACGGACAGGGATGGCCTCGATGGCGCGCGCATAGGGCTGGCCGCAGGGGCGTTCGTCAAGAGAGTCTCACTCTGCATGATCAGGGCATGGCGACTTGGCGGCGACCTTCCGCAGCAGCCGAGCTGGGTGCCGCGTCAGGAGCCTTACCGGTCGTAATGGAGCGGTCGACCGATTGGAAGAGGCTGCCGATGCCGCCGAGCACCTCATAGGACTTGCGGGAAAGGGTGCCTGCCAGGAAGGTCTGCGCCGGGGTCGGCGCCTGATCCGCCGCCGGACCCTTGGCCGAGGCCACGCGTGAGGCATTGGCCGGGCTCGCACCGGGGATCGGACGGATCTCCAGGTTCTGGTGGGCAACGGTCATCACGTCATGCCAAGTCATCGCGGGAAGAGTGCCGCCGGTCATGTTGTTCATGGGGCTCGAATCGTCATTGCCGTACCAGACGCTGGCGACGAGGTTGCCGGTGTAGCCGACGAACCATGCATCCTTGTAGCCGTTGGTCGTTCCCGTTTTGCCGGCGACCGGGATGCCTTCGAGCGCGGCACGCTTGCCCGTGCCTTCCTCGACCACCTTGTTGAGCATGAAGTTCATGTCCTGCACGACGCGGGTGTCGAGTACCTGCTTGGGCGGGGTGTCCCGGTCATGGCGGTAAATGACCTCGCCCGAGGAGTTGCGAACCTCCCAGGCGGCATAGGGATCGGCGCGCTTGCCGCCATTGGCGAAGACCGCATAGGAGGCCGCCATGTCGATGGGCGTCACCTCGGCGGCGCCGATGGGGAGCGAGCTCGAATCCGTGAGCGGGTGGGTGAGGCCCATGCGCTTGGCCGTATCGACGATGACGGCGCGGCCGGCCTTGGCATTGCCCTTGCCGATCTCCACCGACATGATCACCGGAATCGAGTTGATGGAACGCGCCAGGGCGGACACGAGCGGCATGGAGCCCGAGAAGGAGCGGCCGTAGTTCTGCGGGCACCAGTTGCCGAGGCAGACGGGCCTGTCCACCACGGTCGAGCTCGGCCGCAGCTTCGGATTGGTGGTCAGCGCTGCCGCATAGACGAAAGGCTTGAACGAGGAGCCCGGCTGGCGCAGGCCTCCGGTGGCACGGTTGAACTGGCTCTGGCCGTAATCGCGCCCGCCGACGATGGTTCTCACGGCCCCGTCCACGTCCATGACGACGAGGGCGCCCTGGCCGGCCTTGTACTGGCGCCCGTGCTGGCGGAGCAGGTTCTCGAGGGTCTGCTCCGAATGGCGCTGGAGGGCCGTGTCGAGGGGCGTCTTTACGACCAGGACACGCTCGTTGCCGAACTTCTTCTGCGAAGCGAGAAGTTTCACCTGCTCAAAGGCCCAGTCGAGATAGAAATCGGGTGTCGTCTCGCGCTCGCGGCTGATCGGGGTGGCGGGATTGCGTCGGGCGATCTGGATCTGGCCCTCGGTGAGGAAGCCGGCCTCGACCATGTTGCGCAGCACCTCGTTGGCGCGAGCGCGGGCAGCCGGCAGGTTGATGTGCGGCGCGTACTTCGTCGGCGCCTTGAACAGACCGGCCAGCATGGCGGATTCCGCCAGGGTCAGGTCTTTGGCCGGCTTGCCGAAGTAATAGTCCGCCGCCGCCACGGCGCCATGGGCGCCGCCGCCCATATAGGCGCGGTCGAGATAGAGCTTGAGGATCTCGTCCTTGGTCAGGTGGAACTCGAGCCAGAGCGCCAGGAAGGCTTCCTTGATCTTGCGTTCGAGCGAACGTTCGTTCGTCAGGAAGAGGTTCTTCGCCAGCTGCTGGGTGATGGAGGAGCCGCCCTGGACCACGCCGCCGCCCTGGGCATTGACCAGGAGAGCGCGGAAGGTGCCGATGGGGTCGATACCCCAGTGGTCGTAGAAGCGCCGATCCTCGGTCGCCAGCGCCGCCTTGATCAGGTGATCCGGAAAATCCTCAAGCTTGTAGGAATCGTCGAGGTGCAGGCCGCGGCGTCCGACCTCCTGGCCGTAGCGGTCGAGGAAGGTAACGGCGAGGTCCTGGGTCTTGAGCCAGTCGTCCTCGGTCTCCCGGAAGGCCGGAAGGGCGAGCGCCAGCATGACCACGGCGCCGGCGGCGCCGAGGGTGGTCGCCTCGCTCGTCAGATCGAGGAGAACACGGGGAGCGCCGCGGAACCGCAGGCCCTTCATCTTTTCCGAATACCATTCCCAGGCGCTTCCGAGGCCAGCGCGGCCCTGGAACAGGGCCGAGTTGAGCCAGGCGTCGAAAGCGAGCGCGGCACGCTTGATCCGTGTCGTGAAAGGGATGGGGGGCTGCTGACTCACGGCGGTCCTTCGGGCAGGTCAGGCGGTCTGACCTGAGGGATATTATGATCGTTCGGTGTCCTAGCGGCAACGCTGAAGCGCGGCGAGGCTGATATATATAACTCCGAACCTTGTTTGTAGGTTCACGGAGATTTACCTCTTTGGGGCTAAAAGGCTGCGACACGTGCGGTTTAGCACCGTCCTTCAAACCGCCTCAAAGAGACGTCAAAGCGCCCACATGCCAAATGCCGCACCCCTGATCCGCCCCGAGCCGGAGGAGCAACCCTTCTGGCGGGCAAAGCCCCTCGAAGCCATGAGCCCCGAGGAGTGGGAGAGCCTGTGCGACGGCTGCGGCCGCTGCTGTCTCGTCAAACTGGAGGACGAGGACACGGCCGAGGTGATGTACACCAATGTGGGCTGCACCCTTCTCGACGATCAGTCCTGCCGCTGCCGCGACTATCCGAACCGCCAGGCCAAGGTGGCCGATTGCGTGCGCCTGACCCCGCAGGCGGTCCGAAGCCTTTCCTGGCTGCCCCAGACCTGCGCCTATCGTCTGCTGGCGGAGGGGCAGGATCTCTATTGGTGGCACCCGCTCGTCTCCGGCGATCCGAAGACGGTCCATGCGGCCGGTATCTCCGTGCGCGACCGGGTCGCCGGACCCGAGGAGAACTTCACCATCGCCGAACTCCTGGAGCGCATCACCGATTGGCCGATGGAGCATCCCGGGGATTGAGTCAGGGAGCGTCCGAGCGTGTAGTCCGGGGCCGCCCCTCCAGGATGATGTCCGGGGTGGCGGGCAGGCTGATGGTGCAGCGGACACCATCAGGCCCGAACGTCAACATGGCCTCCCCATCGAGGTCGTAGGCCAAAGTCCGCTCGATCAGCTCCGTGCCGAAGCCGCGCCGCCGGGGCTCCTGACCCGAGAGAGGCGCGCCCCTTTCGACCCAGCGGATGACCAGACGGTCGCCATCCTCGATGCCCTCGAACGCCCACGCGACCCGGATGCGACCCTGCTTGGTCGACAGAGCGCCGTATTTGACGGCGTTGGTCGTGAGTTCGTGAAAGGTGAGGGCCAGAGTCTCGGCCGCCTTCGGCTGGAGGCGCAGCTGAGGACCGGCAATGCTCTCAACTTGCTCGTCTTCCCGAGCCCCGACGACCAGCAGGGCTTCGGCGACCAGCAGTTCCAGATCGAGGCCCGCGCCAGGGCTGCGGGTTACGGCCGATTGCACCCGCGCGAAGGCATCGATGCGCCCGTCCAGATGCATGGCGAAATCTTCCACGCTCTCGCTCGTTGCTGCCGTACGGCGGGAAATGGAGCGGATGACCGAAAGCGTGTTCCGCACCCGGTGCTGCAGTTCGGCGAGCAGCAGGTGCTGATGCTCCTCCGCCTGTCTGCGCGCCGTGATGTCGGCGGCAATTCCGCCGAGCCGCTGAACAAGCCCGTTCTCATCGAAAAAGGGAAAATCCGTGTCCTCGATCCAGCGCACCTCGCCGCTGGACGGGCGGACAACACGGAAGGAATGAGTGACCCGCTCGCCGGCGCAGACCCGCTTCAGAGCCTTGAGGGCGTGCTTCCGGTCCTCGTGGTGGATCAGCTTCGCCCATTTCTCGATGCTGTTGCCATCGAGCATGGCCTCCCGGCTGATCCCGTAGTGGGTCTCGAAGGCAGGGCTGACATAGTCGAAGGCCAGCGTCTCGGCGTTTCTGATCCAGAGCACGTCCGACGCGTTCTCTCCGAATTGCCGGAAACGCTCCTCGCTCTCGCGCAGGGCTACTTCGATCCGCTTGCGTTTGGTGATGTTGGTGAAGAGCACCGCCACCCTGCGGCTTCCCGGGCCACCGAGGCGAAAGATGTTCAGGTCGAAGATGCGCCCGAGCGTCAGCTCCCCCTCCTCGATGCGTACCGGCTCGCCCGTTTCCGCCACCTGGCCGTACACCTCCGCCCAGCGCGGGTTGGGCTCGCCCAGGATGTCCGTGGCCGTGCGACCGACCGGATAGGGCATCCCGGTATGTTCCATGAAGGCGGGGTTCACCTCCAGGAAGAGGAAGTCGCTCCATCGCCCTTCTTCGTCGCGCATGACCTCGACGACGGCATACGCCTCGTCCATGGATTCGAAGAGCGCACGGTAGCGCTCTTCGCTCTTCCGAAGAGCCTCTTGGGTTTCTCGGCGTGCCGTGACATCCTTGGCCGCGCCGAGCCACTCGGCAATCTCGCCGTTCTGGTCGAGGATCGGCACTGCCCGCGACGAAACCCACGCGATGGCTCCATCGCTGCGCCGCACGCGGTGCTCCAGTTCGAAGAGCTGTTTGTTGTGAATGGCTTCGTTGATCGCTGCCTGCACCATGGGGTGATCGTCTGGCCGGATATACTGCTCCATCCAGCTCCCGCTTGGCTGGTCCATGTTGCGCAGAAATCCGCGCCCGTCGAGTTCGTGCATCTGGGTCCAGTCCGGGCTCATTCGATAGACCACATCCGAGCTGGCGTTCACGAAAGCGCGGAAACGCTCTTCGCTCTTGAGCAGAGCCGTTGTGCGCTCCTCGACCCGATGCTCAAGTTCCGCCTGTCCTATCCGGGCCTCATTGAGCGCTTCCGTCGTCTGAAAGCCGGCGGAGGCAAAGCCGCTCAGGCTTTTGAGCAGCCTCACATCCTCCTGGTCGAATTTGAGAGCCTGACTGTGCGCATTGATCCACAGTGTTCCGACGGGTTTGCCGCCGGCATGGAACGGAACGAGAAGGGTCTCGTGGATCAGAGGATCGATCTCGGCGGCCGGGAAAAAGCGTTCAGGGTGCTCGAACAGCAGCATGGCGTTGCGGTCGATCACCACGCCGCAGGGACTGGCATCGAAGGGAATGGTGCCGCCCTTGAAGTGTCCCCATCGGCCTGACAGCGCAACCCAGCGGAACTGCTTGGCGTCGCCATCCTCCTGGAGGCTGATGCCGGCCGAGTCGCCGATCTCGAGCTCGACGAGCGTGTCCGTGAGCTTCTGGAGCAGGTTGTCGGGACGCTCGGCGAGTTCCTGTGCGAGGGCAGCGAGAGCCTCTGCCTCTTTCCGATAGTCGGGTGTCCGCGAGGGGCGGTTCGCCAGCTCGTCTGTGATCAAGACATCGTCGAGCTCTTTTGCCGGGTTATCGCGAGAGGCGCTGGTCATATCCGCATCCGAAACTCCTGCGCGACAACGCACAGGCACAGGGAGTGATCATGCGCCGATCAGGGTTCGTTGGCATCGTACGCTTGCCCGGCATGATCGAGATGGAGGTAGTTGGCATTGAACAGGGCGACGTCCTGCAGCGCTTCGAGATCAGGGATCGTGACCGTCTTGCCCTTCCAGACGATCAGGCCTCGTTCGCGCATCTCCTGGATCGTGCGGTTGACGTGAACCGTAGACATCCCGGTGGCGTCCGCCAGTTGCTCCTGCGTCACCGGCAGCTCGAAGCTTGGACAGCTCGCTTGGCTGTTCGTCATGCCGACGCTTCGCAGGCGCAGGAAGAGTTCGCAGAACAGATGGGCCACGCGCTCGATGGCCTCCCGCTGGCCTAAATTCGTGACCCATTCCCGTGCAATCGCCTCCTCGACCAGCGAGTTCCACCAGAAGGCACGACTCAGGCGCGCCGAACCGTGTGTGATCTCGAGGATGGTATCTGTCGGGATCTCGGCGACGGAGAGCGGCGTGATCGCTCCAACCGAATGATCCATCCGCGTGAGGATGAACATGTGGACGTCGCACAGGTCGCCCGGAATCAGGAGGGCTGTGATCTGCCGCCGGCCATCCTCGAGCACCTTGTAGCGGCAGGCCCAGCCGTCCAGGATCAGGTTGATGTGCCGAGGCTTGTCGCCTTCACGGAAAATGTCCTCACGGGAGCCGAGCCGACGCACCTTGAGGGAAGCGGCCTGCTCCAGGATCCGCTTGTCGTCCGATGACAGCCGGGTGAACTGTTCCAGCTTGCGGATCAGGTGGAAGGCCATCAGTGCTGCCTCTCTCAGGCCGGTCTTATACCCACGCTTGGAACGACCTTCGTTAACCTGTGTTATCCCTTGTTCAATCGGTCGCGCGTATTCCTTGTTCCGCTCGCCGTTGCAAAGCGGTGCGGAGGACCATCATGGCAGGCTCATCAGCAGGATCGCTTTCCCGATGCCGCGTGCTGGTGGTGGAGGACGAATTCTATATCGCCGACGATATGGCCGCAGCGCTCGAGAAACTGGGAGCCGAAGTGGTGGGGCCTGTGCCGACGCAGGAGAAGGCCCTGGCACTGATCGCCTCGGCGGAGCCGATTCACGCGGCCATTCTCGACTTCTACCTGAAGGGTGAGACCGTCTATCCAGTGGCCGACGCCTTGGCGGAACGTGGTATCCCGTTCGTGTTCGCGACTGGCTATGACCGCGCTACGGTTCTGCCCGAATACCAAGCCGTGCAGCGCTGGGAGAAGCCGTTCAATCCCCATGATCTCGCTCAAGCTCTGCCTGTCTTGATGCGAAACCAGTAACGAGCTCATTTCCTGCTAAAGCATCGGACCCAGAAGCGGATTCTGTTTTTGGGTCCGCAAGATGCTCTAGGACACAGTGCTCTGTGGGCTGTCTTCCTTGCCCCGATCCTCGCCGGGAACTTCCGTCTGCTCGCCGAGCGTCTCTCGGACGTAGAGCTTCTTCACAAGCACGTAGGTGACGATGGCGAGGGGGAAGCCGAAGATCAGGCCGAGCGTGCCGAACAGGATGCTGCCGACCAGGATGGCAAACAGCGCCATGGCGGGCGGGACACTGATCATGCTGCGCGCCACGAGAGGCTGGATGACGTTGCCCTCGATCTGCTGAATCACCAGGACGGCCCCCATCGTCCAAAGCGCGGCTTCCCCGCTCACGCTGAAGGCTATCAGAATTGCCGGCAGGGCTCCCAGGATCGGGCCCAAGAATGGGATGAAATCCATAATGCCGGCGATAAGACCGAGGCCAATGGGTGAGGGTAGGCCGATAAGCCAATAGGCCGACGTCGAGAGGATGGCCACACAGGCCATCGCGATCAGCTGCGAGGTCAGCCACAGCCGCAGGACCTGACCGGACGCGTCGAGGGAGGACTCGACCCGTTCATGCTGCTTCTTGGGGAAAAGCTTGACGAGGCCGCGGGTGTAGAGCTTCGGATCCGCCGCGATATAGACGCCCGCGATCACCACCAGAAGGAAATTGGCGAGCCCGTCCAGAATGGTTCCGCCGATCCCGGCCAATCGCGCAGCCAATCCACCGTTCGAAGCATTGGATATCATCTCCGAAATGTCGTCGCTGACGGGTCCGATGCCGAGATTTTTGGAGAAGTTGTCGACAGCGGATGGCAGGCGCTCGACGACGTTCGAGAACTGCGCCCGGACCTGCGTTCCAAATATTGCGCCGAGGCCAATGAAAGCCACAAGAATGAGCAGACCGGCCACCATCAGGCCCCACCGGTCGGGCACCTTCAGATAGCGAACCAGACCGTCGGCGGCGGCATGGAGGATGATGGCCACGAGAACAGCGCCGAAGGCCAGGAGAAGAACGTCCGACAGCTTCCAAAGCAGAAGGGCGAGCACAAGCAGGCCGAGCCCGATAAGGAACTTGCGGATGAATTCCGCGTCTCTCATGACCCCGAGTCGGGAACGGTCCTGGTCATCCATCGTTTACGCCCTCTCCACTTGCGCATTGACAATGGAAACGGCGAAGCTCGGTTCCGCAGGGTGATCTGGCGGTATTTCCAAACAATCTTGATCCGGGAATCCATAGCTGGAGCGTATATTCAGAAATAGCCCCCACGAATGGTGGAACGTTCCGAGATGAACTCTGTTGTTCTGCCATGGAGGGAAGTCAAATGACATCGAATGTCATCTGCTTTATTCTCGGAACGGTGTTTCCGCTTGCGACAGTAGGCTGGTTATTCGTCCATTAAATGGAGAGCAGCCGCTTTTCCTGTCTGAACGATGGGTGTCCCCATATTCCAATCGATGTGCATGCAAAACCCGCCTGAAAGGTTCAGGCGGGTTTTGCATGCTGCGGCGGGATTGGCTTACGCTTTTACTTCGAAGCCGCGGATGCGCGCTTGGTCAACTCCTCCCGAAGCGCGGAGGGGAGGTCGATCCCTGTGAGGCGCCAGGTTGTCCCGCTCAGGCGAAGGGTGACCTTGAATTGCTGGTCTTTCGGCTCGTCCGGCGTGAGCGGGATGGTGATGGCCCTGAAGCCCTGCGCTTCAGACAGGATGAAGATCCGCCATACGTTCTGGAGGGAGCCGGGATTGAGGCTGATTGCGGGCCCGCCCGCGCCCTCCCGCTGGATCTGCTGCAGCTGCCCGTCTTCGAGCAGATCGATCACGGCCTGCGGCGTGACGAGCTCCTCCAGGACCGGGTTGAGAGTGGTTGCTCCGGCTTGCGCCACAAGCTGCCGGTCGCGTTCGCTAATGTCCTGGGTCTTCAGGTACTCTCCGAGGATCTGGCGGGCGAGAGAGGCGCGCAGGGCATTGAAGTTGACCCGTTCGGTAATGCGCGCAACGTCTTTGGCCTGGACGGCCTTGGAGAGATCGTAGAGCGCGACGAAGGGCGAGACCACGAAGATGGCCCAGGCCAGAAGAAGCATGAAGCTGATGCGAAAGGTCCAGCGCATCGTCTCTCGACGGTCAGAGAATAGAAGATCGTCAGTCTAGGGCTGACGACCGGTGAGCCGCTTCACGTAGGAAGGCTTCCGGCAATAAAAAAGGGCGACCCTGCGATCGCCCTTTCTTGAGATCGGCTCAACTGGCGATCAGCCGCGGGCGCGGGCCCGGATCATGAAGGTGTCGAAGGCGTATTCGGCCACTTGGAACCAGAGGTATTCCTCGTTGCGGAAGCCGCGGACGCTTTCATACACCTTCTTGAAGTCGGCATTCTTGGCCGAGACCTCGTCATAGACCTCGTTGGCGGCCTTGTAGGCGGCTTCGAGGATCTCCTGCGAGAACGGACGAAGCTGGGTGCCGGCGCCGAGCAGGCGACGCAGGGCCGCCGGGTTGCGGGCGTCGTACTTGGCCAGCATGTCGTTGTTGGCGTAGCTCGAAGCCGTGGTCAGGATGGCCTGATATGCCTTGGGCAATTCTTTCCATTTTGCCTGATTGACGAACAGGTGGATCGACGGGCCGCCTTCCCAGAAGCCGGGATAGTAGTAGTACGGCGCGACTTTCGAGAAGCCGAGCTTCTCGTCGTCATAGGGTCCGACCCACTCGGCGGCGTCGATGGTGCCGCGCTCGAGCGACGGATAGATGTCGCCGCCGGGGATCTGCTGCGGCACCACACCGAGCTTCGCCATCACCTGACCGGCGAGGCCGGCGATGCGCATCTTCAGGCCTTGGAGGTCCTGAACGGTCTTGATCTCCTTGCGGAACCAGCCGCCCATCTGCACGCCGGTATTGCCCGCGGGCATGCCGTACATGTTGTGCTTGGCGTAGAACTCGTTCAGCAGGTCGTTGCCGCCGCCGTGGTAGAGCCAGGCGTTCTGCTGGCGGGCGTTGAGGCCGAAGGGCAGGGCGGTGCCGATGGCGAAAGTCGGGTCCTTGCCGAAGTAGTAGTAGGAGCAGGTGTGGCCGAGCTCCACAGTGCCGCCGCCGACCGCGTCGGCGATCTGGGGCGTGCCGACGATTTCACCGGCCGCGAAGGGCTGGATCTGGAACTTGCCGTCCGTCGCCTCGGAGACGAACTTCGCGATCACTTCGGCCGCGCCGTAGATGGTGTCGAGGGACTTCGGGAAGCCCGACTGCAGGCGCCACTTCACTTCCGGCATCGACTGGGCGATCGCCGGAGCGGCCACCGCGGTCGAGGCGGCGCCGACCGTCGCGGCCTGCAAAAACTGACGACGTTTCATAACATTCTTCCTCTCTGGATCGTGACTTAGGTCACTTGCGCCCTATTGACACTAAATCCGGTTCCCTCCGCAAGAACCGTCGAGCCTGTATCGACTAATGATCTATGCGCCTCTTGAAAACGTGTCCGGTCTGCCTGGCACATCGTGCGGAAGCGGAGCTCCGCGTCGGCGAAGGGCCCCCATCCGCTTTTCACTTCCGACGCGCTAGGAAAGAGGCACGTCGATCGTGCAGACCACCCCTTCGGGCTGGTAGGTCAGGCGAACCTCGCCGTTGAGCTCACGCGCCAGACCATCCTGGATCAGGCGCGAGCCGAACCCCTTGCGCGACGGCGGGGCGACGAGAGGTCCGCCATGCTCTTCCCAGCGCATGACGAGGCGCGGCCCGGATGCACTCTCCTGCGCCGACCACGACACCAGGACCTGGCCCTCCGGGACCCCCAGGGCCCCGTATTTGGCCGCGTTGGTGCACAGCTCGTGCATGGCCATCGAAAGGCTCAGGGCCATGGCGGGCGTCACGCGAAGATCCGGCCCCTCGAACCGGAGCCGCCCCCGATCCTCCGACAGATCCCGGTAGGGCGCGAAGGCCTGGGTGACGATCTCGACGAGGCCGGCACCCTCCCAGTTCTCGCGGGTGAGGATGTCGTGGCCCCGGGCGAGCGCATGGAGACGGGCCTCGAAGGTGGCGTAGAGGGCGGGCAGATCCCCCGCCGCGGTGGCTCCCCGCACCCGGAAGCTCTGGGAGGCCAGGGACTGGATGGTCGCCAGCGTGTTCTTGACCCGGTGGTTCAGCTCGTTGAGCAGGAGCCGCAGGTGCTCTTCCGACCGCTTGTGCTCGGTGATGTCGATCTGGATGCCGTCCCAGACGATTGCGCCGTTCTCCAGCCGCCGCGGCGTCGTGATGATGCGGTGCCAGCGCGTCTCGCCGGTCGTTGCATGCCGCATCTCGAACTCTTCCTCGCATTCCGTGAGATCGCAAAGGGTCTCCAGCCGCCGCGCGAGCATGCGGTCCCGGTGCTGCGGCAGCACGAGGCTGTAGAGCAGATCCGGGTTGGCCTGAGCGACCTCCGCCGGAACTCCCGTGAGCCGCTCGCAGGTCTTCGAGACGTAGAGCACCTTGCGCGCGTGGTAATCGGGGGAATGGCTCGTCTGATAGAACATGCAGGCAGGCGCGTTGTTGGCCAGCGCGCTCAGGCGCGCCTCGCTGGCGCGCAGCTCCTCCTCGGCCCGGCGCCGCTCCGTCCAGTCGCGGAAGCTGACGCCGATCCCGCCGTTATAGGGGAAGACGTGGAACTCGAGGTGGCGCCCGGGCCGTCCGACCGCTTCGCCCTCGAAGGACAAGGGATGGCCTGAGAGAAAGACCTCCTCGTAGCGGCCGCGCAGGTCGGTGCCCTCGGATTCCGGAAACACGTCCCAGATGACCCTGTGGAGCATCGCCTGCCGTGGGAGGCCGAAATAGGCTTCCGCCGCCCGGTTGATGTAGCTGAAGCGCCAATGCGCATCGAGGGAGTAGAAGGCGTCCCCGATGCCCTCCAGGATCACGGCAAGCTGGGCATTGACCTTCGCCTCGACCGTCCGGGCGAGCGCCTGCTGCAGGGCATCGCTCAACGCTCCCCGCGGGCTGGCGGAGATCGAGGCCACAAGATCGCTTGTGAGCTGCTCCAAGTCGAAGGATGCAGCCAGGGCCGGGTTGGGCGCATTCATGATATGAAACATAATCACGGTTTCACATCGTGGGCAATCTACCCCCTATGGTGAAGGGACGGGTTTCCGGGCGCGTGGTGCGAATCCGCACGCGCGCCCGTTCAGGTCCATCAGGACTCGGTCTGAACGGAATTCTTGTCGAAGGAGGGGGCCTTCGGGATGCTGAAGGCCTCGGCGGCGCAGACCAGGGTGAACAGGGCGATGACGCCGACGATTTCGGCGAAGCTGACAAGCGTGGAAGACAGATCGCCCACATAGGCGAACGCGCCCGAGACGAGCGCGACAACGGCAGCCCAAAACATCATGGGCTTTCTCCCCGGCTAAGCTTATTGCGGCTACATAACGCTGCGTTAGCCCCAAAGTTCCTAATGCCAAGCTAAAAGATTTCTTGGCGGTCGGTTTTCGGCAAGTGGCGTTGTCCTATCATGACGATGGCCCATGACGGTTTTTTGAAGGCTTGCCCATGCGCCCCCTGATCGACCGGATCGTGCCGGCGCTCCAGGCGCCGGACGGCACCGTGCTGGAGGAGGCCCGACGGGCCTCCGCGCAGAAGCATCGGGTCGCCCACAGGAGCTTTCTCGAACGTATTCCCGCCCTGCACACGGTGGAGCAACGCCCGCCCGCTGACCCGCTGCCGTGGCGCGGCTCCCTGACGGTGGCGGCGTTCAACGCGCAGCGCCTGAAAGACAGGCGCGCGGTCCGGCATCTCATGCGCCAGGCCGGGGCGCAGGTCACCCTGCTCAGCGAGGTCGATCTCGGCATGGCGCGGTCCGGCAACATGCACACGATCCAGGACCTGATCACCGGGCAGGGGGAGGGCTATCTCTACGGCGTCGAGTTCGTGGAACTCGATCTCGGCAGCGCCGACGAGGTCGAGCAATGCGCCGGTCAAAGCAACGCCCAGGGCCTGCACGGCAATGCCATCGTGACGGGCCTCGCCCTGGAGCGCCCGTGCCTGATCCCGCTCGAGGAAAACGGCCTGTGGTTCCCCGGCATCGATGGCCATCAGAGGCGCATCGGCGGCCGGATGGCGCTCGCTGCCCGGGTAGCGCGGGCCCCCCGGCCGCTCTGGATCGTGAGCACGCATCTGGAGAGCAAGACCGACCCTGCCGACCGCCAGGCGCAGATCAGGGCGCTGCTGCGCGCCCTCGACGCAATCGCTCCCGGAGAGGCCTGTGTGATCGGCGGCGACTTCAACACCAAGGCCCTGCCGCGCGGCGAGGACGAACGCCAGCTCCTGCTGGAGGCGCCCGAGCACGATGAACCGCTCTTCGCCGACCTGCGCGATGCCGGCTTCACATGGCGGCACGCTAACCTCGCGCTGCCGACGCAGACGCCCGGCCCCACGAACAAGCACGAGCCGCCCTTCGGCAAATTCGACTGGCTCGTGGTGCGCGGGCTTGACGCGTCGAACCCACGGATCATTCCGGCGGTGGACGAGAAGGGCAGGGCCGTGTCGGACCACGAGATGATCGCGGTCGACATCGCCCTGTGAGAGCGTCAGATGACGAAGAAGTCCTTGTGGGTCATCTTCAGCTTCTTGGAGAGCGTGGCGATCTCCACCTGCTTGTACTTCGTGCCCGAGCCGTCGGCATCGTAGAAGAGCACGCCCTTCTTATTGTCGTAGATGATGTAGTCGTTCTTGTCCTTGGCCTTGGAGCCGATGGTGAAAAAGTCCTTCTTGAGCTGCGTGGGCTTCTTCTCCGAGCCGGCTTTACCGAGTTTCGCAAAGACCTTGTTGTCGAGCCAGATCGTGTCGTCCTTCACGCTGAAATCAACGATCTTGTCCCGATTGGTCTTCGTGTTTGCCTTGGTGTCGAAGGCGAAAATGTCCTGGCCCAGCCCGCCCGTGAGCGTGTCCTTGCCCAAGCCGCCATAAAGACGATCCTGTCCCGACCCCCCCTTGAGCACGTCGGCGCGAGATGTTCCTCGGATGATTTCGACGGGAATGTCGTTGAGCGTGATCGTGAAGGCTGCATCGGTGGTGATGCCGCCCTCGTCGACGATGCGCACCGCGATGCGGTGCGAGGTGCCGGTCTCGTAATCGAGCAGGCTGCCATCGGCCACGACGAGCTGGTTGCCGGAAAGGGCAAAGCGTCCGCCGGCATTGTCCGTCAGCTCGACGCGCAGCCCGTCTCGCGGATTCGGGTCGATGACCGAGAGCGTGGCGACGACGCTGCCCGTGCTGGTGTTCTCCGTGACGGCCTGCACGCTGAGCGAGGCTTGCGCCTGCTCCAGAATGTGGGCGCCACCCTCATCGGTCGCTTTGCGGATGCCCTGCTTGTAGAGCTGCTGGCGTTCGGCCGCCGAGAAGGTGCCGTCATTGACAGTAATCGCGCCATTCTTGGTCTGGCTGCCGACGAGCAAAGCCCTGGACTTGTCTGCGAAGATGAGGGAGCCGGCAGCGCGCAGGATGAACGTCTCAAAGCCGGACAGGAGCTTGGTGGAGAGATCGTAATCGCCCCCCTTCAGGTGCAGGGCATCCGTGCCGTCGCCGCCTTGAAACTCCCCTATGGCCGCCATGAGGCTCTCGTCGACGACGATGGTGTCGTTGCCGTCGGATCCGAACACGATGTCGATGCCTGTGAGCACGTCCGGCGCCGTAAGATCGAGGGTTCCGGCCTCGATCATCTGGAGCGTATCAATGCCGCCGCCGGCTTCGAGGCTGTCGCCCTCGGTCAAGCCGCCGTTGCGCACCTGGAAGGTATCGCCGCCCTCGGTGCCGGTGCCGTGCTCCTGGCCCGCGCCGAACGCCGTGACGGACATGTAATGCCGCTGATAGACGCCTGAGACGGAGCCGTCCTGGCCGGTCGAGGTCCAGGCAACGAGCCATCCGCCCTCGCTCAACCCCGTCACGCTCGGGGCGAACTGAGCGCCCGTCTCGTAAACGTTGACCTGCTGCTCGCCTCCGACCGGATTGCCGTCCTCGTCATAGCGCTGCTGATAGACGCCGTTGCCGGAGCCGTCCTGGTCCTTCGATTGCCAGGTGACAATCCAGCCGCCATCCGCCAGGGCCGTCACGCTCGGCTGGGTCTGGTCGCCGGCCTTCTCGGAGTTGACGGGCTGCTCGCCCTTCTCGTCGGGAATGCCGTCCTTGTCATAGTGCCGCTGATAAATGTCCCATCCTGCGCCATCCGGATCGAGAGAGCTCCAGGTGACGATCCATCCGCCATCCGCCAGGACGGTCACGCTCGGCGTCATTTGCCGGCTGGCGGGCTCGGTGTTGACCCTTTGCTCGTCGGTCTTAGGCGTGCCATCGGCATTGTAGCGCCGCTGGTAGATATTTTCCCTGCTGCCGTCCCGATCGACGGAGGTCCAGGTGACGAGCCACTCGCCGTCCGGCAGCGCCGTCACGCTCGACTCGAACTGGGTGTCCGTCGTGTTAAAGTTGACCCGCTGCTCTCCTCTGACGGGATCGCCGTTTGCATCGTAGCACTGCTGGTAGACACCCTCCCAAGAGCCGTCCTGCTCGACCGAGGTCCAGGTGACCACCCAGCCGCCGGTGGTCAGAGCCGTCACGCTCGGTTGGTATTGGACGTCGAATGGCTCGGTGTTGACCTTCTGCTCGTCCTTGGGGATGCCGTTCTCGTCATAATAGCGCTGGTAGACGCCGTACAAAGAACCGTCCTGACCGTAGGAACTCCAGGTGACGACCCAGCCACCACCGACCAGCCCCGTCACGCTCGATTCATATTGGGTGCTCGCCGGTTCCTCATTGACCTGCTGGTCGCTTGCCCAGACGGCGGTGCCGTCCTTGTCGTAGCGTTGCTGGTAGACGTTTCCGTAAGCGTCGTCCTGATCGGAAGTCCAGGTGATGAGCCAACCGCCATCGGCCAGTCCCGTTACGCTTTGCTGAGTATGCTCATGCCTCGTCTCGATATTGACGCGCTGCTCGTGTCCGAATCGAATGATCGTGCCCATCTCCACCCCATCCCCGTTGCTGATATTGCTAGGTTTATAAGCCAGTCACAGTGATGTCGCTACGTTAAAACGTGACATAATTGTCCGTATTGGCCGGCAATTTGCCTGCTCTGGGCAGGGCTCAGCGCTGACCTTGCCAAGGATCTGCTGCGGTGCGGTGAAGGATCTCATCTGATTCGAGCTATGGCCTTGGCGAGAGAGGTAATGGTTTCGTTTCAATTATACGTATTATTTCAGTCGTTCTGGAAAGCGATCTCATCACTAACCCATCAGATCAGATACTTTATTTTGACTAAGCTAATTATTCATACACTTGTGGGAAATATACTTCAGCTTTGCCGCTCTTGTTTCCGCTTTATCGTGCAAATGTTCCGACTTTGATCATGGCGTGATGAAACACTATCCTGAGCGCAGGTTCATAGGAGAACTTTCCGCGAACTTTTTGGCGAGCAGAGCCTCGGCAATGAAATATTTGCGGCAAGGTGACAGGACAGGGTTCAGATCGGGCTTGACAGCGTGACGCTGATAGAGTACAAAACATGAACACTGACGAAGTGTGAATGAAGCGCCCCCGCCCCATTCACCGCATCAGGCAACCTCCGCCGCTCAAGCGCCCCCGCTTGGGCGGTTTTTTGTTGGCTGTTCCCATGCGCCAGAGAATCGAAGTCACGACGAGCAGAGGCAGCGGGCCTGGGAGATCTATGCCCGCGAGCCGGACAAGCATCTGCCTGACATCCAGACCTTTCTCGGAGTCAGCGCCGGCACCTTCGTGCGGATGCGCGAGCGCTGGGGCTGGCCGTCGCGCCGGGCCGCTCTCGATGCGAATGCCCTGAGCAAGGCCGCGAAGGACGAAGGCGGCGTGGCGGGTTTGGCAAAGGCCGCCGTCGCGTCCGTGAACGACGCCGCCCGCGCCCTGGCCCAGGCCACGCGGGTGCAGATCGATACGCTCATGGACGAGCAGCGCAGGGGGCAGGCCAAGGATCACGACAAGACGGCCCGCAGGCTCGCGTCCTATGCCAAGACGCTCGCAGCTGCCCGGGCTCTTCTTGAACAGGAAAGCTCCAAGCTCGATGATACCGAGCCCCATGACAACCGACCCCGGCGCAGCCTGCATGAACTCCGCGAGGAGCTTGCTCGCCACCTTGACCGGGTTATCGCGGACGAGGAGTCTCGCGGACGCGACGGCCTGCTGGTCTGAAAGCGATTTCGAGACCGTTCTGAGACACTGGCCGGTCCGCTGCCGGCCCGAGCAGCGCATGCCGGGCCTGGCGCGGGTGCACGATCCCTGGATCATCTGGCTCATCCTCGGCGGACGCGGCGCGGGCAAGACCCGCACCGGCGCCGAATGGGTGCGCGGCATCGCGCTCGGCGATCCCGATTTCGGCGAGGGCGCCTCGCGACGCATCGCCCTCGTGGGTGAGACGTTTTCGGACGCGCGCAACGTGATGGTGGAGGGACCGGCCGGCATCCTGGCCGTTCATGCCCGGCACGAGCGGCCGACCTGGTCGCCTTCGCTGCGCAAGCTCGAATGGCCCAACGGCGCGGTCGCGCAGGTATTCTCGGCCGAAGATCCGGACTCGCTGCGCGGCCCGCAATTCGAGGCCGCCTGGGCGGACGAGCTCGCCAAGTGGCGGCACGTGGAGGA
The DNA here is from genome assembly GCF_014191055.1 of Microvirga lupini. Classification (GTDB taxonomy): domain Bacteria; phylum Pseudomonadota; class Alphaproteobacteria; order Rhizobiales; family Beijerinckiaceae; genus Microvirga; species Microvirga lupini_A. Next base: position 241,019 of record NZ_JACHWB010000002.1, on the reverse strand, counting down.
GACCTGGGACATGCTGCAATTCGGCCTGCGCCTCGGCGCCCATCCGCGCCAGATGGTGACGACCACGCCGCGCCCGATTCCGATTCTGAAGCGCTTCCTCGCCGACCCTTCAGTGGCGGTGTCGCGGGTGCGCACGTGCGAGAATGCTGAGAACCTTGCGCCCGCCTTTCTCGACACGGTGGTGCGCCGCTATGCCGGCACGCGGCTCGGGCGGCAGGAACTCGACGGCGACATCATCGAGGATCGTCCCGATGCGCTGTGGACGCGCGACGTGATCGAGTTGAATCGCATCGACGCGGCGCCCTCGCTCATGCGCATCGTCGTGGCGGTCGATCCGCCGGCCTCGTCTGGCAAGCGCGCGGATGCCTGCGGGATCGTCGCGGCCGGTGTGGACGAGGGCGGCACGGCCTATGTGCTGGAGGACGCGACGGCGTCAGGCCTGAAGCCGCCCGAATGGGCCGCGAAGGCGGTGGCGTTGTATCGAAGGCTGCAGGCCGACGCGCTCGTGGTCGAGACCAACCAGGGCGGCGAGATGGTGGACAACGTCATCCGCGAGGTCGACCCATCCGTTCCCGTGGTGAGCGTGCGCGCCACGCGGGGCAAGTATCTTCGCGCGGAACCCATTTCCGTTCTGTACGCTCAGAACCGCGTGCGCCATGTGGGCGCGCTGCCGGAGCTAGAGGATGAGCTGTGCGATTTCGGCCCCGGCGGTCTCACGTCCGGCCGCTCGCCCGACCGCATGGATGCCCTGGTCTGGGCGCTCACCGAGCTGATGCTGCGCGAGCGCCGTGAGCCGCGGGTGCGGGTGTTGTGAAAAAAGAACGCCCCAGCCGAAGCGTGGTGTTCACGCACATCTCCAGCCGGGGCGCCGTGGCTCCCGTAGGGGCAACAGTATGAAGCCACTCGCCATAAGCTAGGCGGTTGAAAAAAATCCTCAAGGATTCTGATGGGGTGAGCCTTTTGCGCCGGCATGTTCTCGGAAGGATATGGCGCCCTGCGCTGCCCGGGAGATCATGGCTGCAGGGGCTGGGGCGGATGGCAGTCCATCCGTGCCGATCCGCCCCGCCATCTGCCTCGTGCCATCCCCATAGGAGAGAAGGACGACAGAGCCCTGGCATCGGACCCAAATGTGGAGGACACTTTTGGGTCCGATGCGTCATCTTTTGCTGGGCGCATCGGGAGATGCGCCAGGAATTCGATGGTCGCGCCAGCCGGTCCGAGGAAAGCGGCCCGGCTGGCGCGTGAATGTCGCCGGATGGCCCCGCAACATCTCAAGATTACCCTGGGGTATGTGACGCGCCAATGACGAACGCGCCGGAGCTGCATCGTTTGCAGGCACCGGCTGCGGAAGTTGTCGGCAGTCTGAATCAACGGGAGGCATTTCGTTTTCGCTGTCATCACAACAACTCCCGTCATGGCAGCACTTATTGCGGCCATCCCCGTTTTGAAACGGTTGAAGACGTGGATCCCCGGCATAAGGCCGGGGATGACGAACAGGGTGGGGCTCACTCGCCGGGTAAGTTCAACACTCTTCATCCCTCGTGCCCGAAGAAGGCAGAACTGATTCATGCTGAACCGATTGACCCGCTGGCTTCAGGCGCCGCCCGAGGCCAAGGCCTCGCGTGCTCAAGGAGCCATCGCGCTCTATGTCGCCGGACGTGCCGTGTGGACGCCGCGCGATTACGGGGCGCTCGCCCGCGAGGGCTTCCAGAAGAACGCCATCGTGCACCGAGCGGTGCGGCTGGTGAGCGAGGCGGCGGCGTCCCTGCCGCTCGTGCTCATGGGCGATGGCCGGGAGCTTCCGTCCCACCCGCTGCTGTCGCTGCTCGCCAGGCCCAATGCGCGGGAGGGCGGGCAGCGTTTTCTCGAGAGCCTCTACGGGCATCTCATGGTGTCCGGCAACGCCTATGTCGAGGCGGTGAGCCTCGACGGCGCGCCGCACGAGCTGCATTGCTTGAGGCCCGACCGCATGCGCGTGGTGCCCGATGCGGATGGCTGGCCCGCCGCCTACGAATATGCGGTCGGCACGCAGGCCGTGCGCTTCCCGATCCGCGACGAGGGGCTGGCACCGATCCTGCATCTCACGCTGTTCCATCCGGCGGACGATCACTACGGATTGTCGCCCATGGAAGCGGCCGCGACCGCGCTCGACATCCACAACGCGGCGGGCTCCTGGAACAAGGCGCTCCTCGACAACGCGGCGCGTCCCTCCGGCGCGCTGGTGGTCGGCGGCGCGACGCTCACCGACGCGCAGTTCGACAGGCTGAAAGGAGAGCTCGAAACCAATTACCAGGGTGCCGGCAATGCGGGCCGCCCGCTGCTGCTCGAAGGCGGCCTCGACTGGAAGCCGCTCTCGCTCTCGCCGAAGGACATGGACTTCGTGGAAGCGAAGGCCGCCGCCGCACGCGAGATCGCGCTCGCCTTCGGCGTGCCGCCGCTGCTGCTCGGCCTGCCCGGCGACAGCACCCATGCCAACTACGCGGAGGCCAACCGCGCCTTTTACCGCCAGACGGTGATCCCGCTGGTGAAGCGCACGTCTGAGGCGCTCGCCCACTGGCTCGCGCCCGCCTATCGCGATGCGCTGCAGCTCGAGCCCGACCTTGATGCCATCGAGGCGCTGGCGGACGAGCGCGAAAGCCTGTGGCGGCGCGTGTCGGCGGCGGCGTTTCTCAGCGATGACGAGAACTCTGACTCTCCGCTATCAGGAAACGCGGATCGACCGCCACCCCAGCCTCGGCAGCAATTTGCGTGGCGGGTCGCGGCCTCGGAGCCGCTTTGGTGCTGAAGATCGACCCAGCATTCCAAACGATGTCTATCTGGTAGGGCATCCGCTTGCGCGTGGGCCGCACGTTCACGGAGGCAATCAGGTTCCGCAGGGCGGTCCGGTCGATAAACGAGCCCTCAGGGTCGCTCACGGGGTCGCTCAGGTCCTCATGAAGCCTGTCGAGCATCTCCCTGATCTTCTCAACCGCTTGAGGCAGCAAGGGGGCATTCTCAATTTGATCAGCTGCCAGATTCTGGCTCTCCAGCAGCCCCACACGCTCCGCCTCAAGGGCTTGGAGGCGGGTCAGGATGATCTCATCAGGCATGCTGCCGCCTCGCTCCAGAGCGTTGACGAGGCGGAGCATACGTCCTTCGATCTCCGTCATGCGCTTCCTGTCGGCGGTGGCCTGACGCTTGGCGCGGCGCGTATGCTCTGCGTGATCCTTGATGTACTCGGCTGCCAGCGACTTTATCCACCAAGGGTTCTCGAACTTTTCCCGCAGCACCTCAACGGACAGCTTCTCGATGCGCACAAGGTCATACGACTTCGAATGGCTGCACCCCTCGCCAAGGTGGGCCGAGCGGCACTTGATGCGGGCGGTGTGCCGAAACTTACACCGCTCGGAGACCACCATCGGGCCGCCGCAAGCCTCGCACTCGACGAGCCCCGCCAGGAAGCTGCCGTTCCGGCTGGCGGCGCGGGAGTGCCTGCCGATGCCGTTCGCCCTGGCCGATCGCTCCCGGAGCACGGCATGAGCAGCGTTCCACAGTTCATCGGAAACGATTCGATAGTGCGGGGTGTCCACGATGATCCGTTCATCGACGGGCGCTGCGCGCACGACGCGCTTGCCGGTCTCAGGGTTCAGGACGCGCTGATTGCGGCTCCAGGTGACTTGGCCGACGTAGATCCGGTTTCGCAGCATGCCTCCTGCCTGTGCGTCCGTGCTGGCGCTCTTGACGATGCCGCCGTGCCTCCACGGCCCGCCGCGAGGGCTCGGAATGCCCTCGCGGTTCAGGCCAGCGCAGATCTCGCGCGGCGTCCGGCCCTGTGCGTATTCGGTGAAGATGCGCCGGACGATCTCGGCCTCGCCCGGGTCGATCTCCGGCTGTCCTGGGCGGCCCGGAATGGCACGATAGCCGTATGGGGGAGTGCCGGGGAGCTTGCCTTCCTTCACGCGGGCGATCTGGCCGCGCCGGACTTTCGCGGCGAGGTCAGTAAGGAAGAGTTGACCGACGAGGCCTCGGAGACCGATGTGGACTGGAGTGGCCGTGCCCTCGTTGAGGGTTCGAATCTCGACCTTGAAGAACGTCAGGCGCTTGTAGAGGCCAGCGAGATCCTCCTGATCGCGGGACAGACGGTCGAGGCTCTCGACCAGCAGCACGTCGAAGGCGCCGGACTTGGCAGCCTGCATGAGGTCGATCAGGCCGTCTCGGTCGAAGAACGATGCACCGGACTTGGCTCTATCCGAATAGGTTGCCACGACGGTGAGTCCCTCGCGCTCGGCAAAGGCTCGGGCGAGGGCGATCTGATCGTCTACAGAGCGGTCGTGCTGCCGCTCGCTGCTGTACCTGGCATAAATAGCGGCTCGGGTTCTGGTCGTTGCTTTCATCGCGACTCGCCTGCAATCGCGCCCCCGCAGCGATGATAAGCGCTCCTGCGGGTCAGGAAAGGCGGAAGTTATCCACAAGTAGCGCAGAATCCGGAATCGGCGTCGTCTGAGCAATTTCCGGCTTAAGTGCCTCATAGTGCGACAAAAATGACCACCGATGGTGTCGAACGCGCAGGGTACCCTCGATCTCAGCCCTCGCGCGCGGACACACCAACCTGAACCCGCTCACTCATAGGGCGCAGTCCTCACAGGGAGAGGCTGAACAAAAAAGGAAAGAGAAACACAGACCGGCAAGCAACCCGCGAGGTTATCGGGTCCAGCGAGAACCGGCAGTGCCATCCGCCGAGTCGGCGCTGGCGTCTCAAGGCCGACGGGCCAAGGGCTTTCGGGGGCACAGATGTAGAGTGGAGTGCAACATGCGTACCCGTTACCGCAGGCGTAAGCCAACAGACTCTATCGGACGAATCCCGGCCTGGAAGGCCAAGGCGATCAGATCCGAACCTGCAAGCCAAAGGCACCACGTGAAGCGGCTCGGCACCTTCGGCCCAGCCGGTGGATCTCAGTGCCTCGCAAGCGATCCCGATGCTATCGCTGAAGCGTTCGCTTCACTTCAGACAGCGACGGCGAAGGCACAAGGATTCCGCAAGAGTTGAATTACGAGGAGATGAGCATGAGCAAACCTGCAAATTTGCAGTGCCATGGACTGACAGTGCGAGAGGCAGCGAAGATCATGAACGTGTCGGAGCGCAGTGTGTACTCTGCCATGAAGATCCATCGCTTGGCTAAGGCTCAAGGCAGACAGGACATCATCCATGCAGTTGAGCAAGGCCGCATGTCGATCAATGGTGCGCTTAAACAACTGACCGCGACAAACCCGAAGCAAGACAGGCTCGCAGCCATATGCCGCGCTTGGAAACAGGCTAGCGAGCAGGAGCGCCTAGACTTCCTCTGCATGATCGAATGCGGCGAGATCTAACCCTCCTTCTGAAAGTCATTTTTGAGTCAGCGGCCGAGGGTCATCGACCCGAGGGGTGGGAAACTCGCAGGCCGGCGAGTCAGTTTTTTATCCTGCGACGTTCTGTCCAGAAACGGTCCTGAAATGGCGCAGGATGAAGGGGATTGATCGCCCCAGATCACCCCGCGAACCCCTTGCAACCCCGGTCGTTTCTTTGTGGTGCTTAAATACCGCGCTATACTCCTAAGCAAGTCGCCGGGAGTGTTGCGTAATGGCCCAAATGACCGAAATCCTTGAGGAATTGTCGCGGCTGACCGGCCGCCATCCCGAGGCCATGAACCACGTCATGCGGACCCTGCGCACAAGCGGCCATGTCGAGACGGGCCGGCGCGGTGTCACAAGCAACGTGTCAGCCAAATCGGCTACCTCGCTATTGATTGCCTGCTTGAGCGGTGTGCAGCCTGCCGACACACCGCGGGCGGTCGAGGTCTTCACCGGGCTTCGTCCGCTGCGTAAGGGCGGCTTCGGTCAGGGCATTGCGGCGCTGGAGCTCATCGCCAAGGCCGACACATTCGGACAGGCACTTCAGGAACTGCTGTGGCTGGGACCGCACCTGAAGCGCGAGGCGATGACGCTGCTGGCTCTAATCTTCGACAAGGTGCCTGCTGATCAACTGCTCGACCTGCGGTTCTTCGAGATCGAGTTGCTGCTTCAACGTCAGCCGGCGCCGTACGCGAAGCTGTCACTGGAAGCCGTCAACGAGAACGGCGTCTACACGCATTGTTTCAGCCAGGAATGGATCTGCGACAGCAGCAAGCTCATGAGCGGCTTCTATGCTCCTGAGATGAAGGCGCAGACCGACCTGAAAACCCAAACCTCAATCTCGCATCGCTCAATTTTCCGCATCGGCGACTTGCTCGCGGCGGACAGCACCGAGGAGCAATCCCATGACGAAGTTGCACGAACTGAAGGAAAAGCGGTCGAAGAAGATCGCAGACATGCAGCAGCTGCTGCACACGGCCGAGAGCGAAAGCCGGGATCTCAACACCACCGAGGCGTCAACATTCGACTCCCTCAAAGGTGAGGTTGCTGCTCTCGATACGCAGATCCAGCGCGCCGAGACGGTAGCCGAACTGGAGCGCCGGGCAGATGCCGATCCGGTCACCGAGCAGCCGTTCCATGCGCTCGAACAGCGTGTCAGTGTCTTGGCGGTGCTCCGGCATCTTGTCGAGCCCAGCAAGTACCCTCTCGCGGGCGCTGAGGCCGAATACTCGAACGAGATGGCCCGACGTAGCGGACGCAAGCCCGAAGGCGCCTTCGTGCCGTTCGCAGCCATTGAGCAGCGTGCTCCGGTGCTGACCACAACGGTGCCCGAGATCGTGCCGACCGTGCACCGCGCCGATCTCTACATTGACGCCTTTAGGCGGGCCCTGATCTCACAGCGTCTCGGTGTTCGGGTGCTGACAGGTCTGTCCGGCAACATCACCATTCCGCGCCGCGGAACGGGAACGTCCGTGGGCTGGGTGGCAGAGCATAGCCCGCTTCCGGACACTTCGATGGACTTCGACGCTGTCAGCATGACGCCGCGCCATTGCGGCGCGATTGTCGAACTGTCGCGTCAGGTCATTATGCAAAGCTCGCCCGACATCGAAAACCTCGTGCGCGAGGATTTGGCTCGCAGCATGGCCGAAGAGGTCGACCGGGTGCTGATCGACGGCGGCGCGGTGGCAACGGAGCCATTGGGCATCCTGCGCACCTCTGGAACGCTCTCCGCATCGCTGGCAGGCCCGACATGGGCGCAGGTGCTGGCCATGATCGGCATTGCCGAAGACGCCAACACGCCCGGCCCGCTGCAGTGGCTATTCTCGCCCAAGGCGAGCCGCAAGATGCGCGGGACGCTGCAGAACGCCAACGGTGAAACGTACCTGATGCAGAACAATCAGGTGGGTGAGGTCTCGGCCCTGTCCACGGCGTTTGTGCCGGATGCAGGCACCAACCTCGGAACGGCCATCCTGGGCGATTTCTCGCAGACCATGCTCGGCATCTGGGGCGCTCTCGATCTGAGCACCAACCCTTATGCGGAAGCGGTCTACCGGCGCGGCGGCGTTCTGGTGCGGGCGATCTCCACGCTCGACATCGGCCATCGCGATCCGAGCGGCTACGTGATTGCCGACGACATTCCGGTGTGACCATGAACGACAACCGCGAGCGCCGTAGCGCACCCGTTGAGATCCGCGCAAAGGGGCGCAGGCTGGAGGGCTATGCGGCTATCTTCAAGGTGCCGGCGAAGATCGGCACGTTCACCGAGATGATCGCGCCGGGAGCCTTCAGGAACTCGCTCGGCGGCGACATCGTGGCCTTGCAGGATCATGACCCAGGCAAGGTCTTGGGACGCACCCGCAGCGGCACGTTGCGCCTTTCCGAGGATAACCGAGGCCTGCACTTCGATCTCGACCTGCCCGAGACGCAGGCGGGCCGTGACGTGCTGGCCCTGGCGGAGCGCAACGATCTCGGCGGCATGAGCTTCGGATTCGAGACCGTCGATGAGCATTGGACGAACGACATGCGCGAGTTGCGCGCGGTGCGCCTGCACGAGATTTCCGTCGTGTCGAGTTGGCCGGCCTATCAGGGCACGGTCATCGGCCTTCGGGCGCGCTCGCTGCAGTCGTTCTTCCGGCTGCAACTCGCACGGCGCCACCTTGAGACTCTAGGAGACAGACCATGAAGGCGATGAAGCACAACGGCCTCGTGCAGGTCGAGGTCAAGAAACCGTTTCGGAGCTACCACGAGGGGCAGATCGTCCGCCTGTCGCCTGCCGATGCGTTCTTGTATGAAGGCAGCGGGCATGTGACCGAGGCGAAGTTGCCGAAGGGCGTGGCGGCCGAGACCATTGCGCAGCCGGATGACGGCTTCGTGTCGGACAAGATCCTGCCCAATCCCGTACCGGCTATCCCCGATGGCTGGGAGGGTGAGCACATCCTGCAGCGGCGCAAGCTGGCCGAGCAGATTGCAGGCGGCACCGTGAAGCCGGAGGAGGTCGACTCGATCATCCGGCGCGAGCTTGAACGGCGCCTGACGGAATAAGGCTATGGGCTTCCTCGCTCGCCTCTTCGGGATGGAACGGCGTGAGGCCGGGTTTGTGCCTGATCCCTACCTCGCACCCTTCCTGCCGCTGCTGCCGCCGGGATCGTTCAATGCGCGCGCCGTTACTCCGGAGCACGCAGTGAGCGTCTTAGCGGTGGCAGCGCGCTGCACCTCGCTGATCAGCGAGGGCTTGGCGAGCTTGCCCTGCACGATTTACCGCAGGCTTTCCGATGGCGGCCGGGAGGCAATCGAGACCCATCCCCTGCACCGGCTACTCAACGATGCGGCCAACGATGCCATGTCGGCCTTCGAGTTGCGTGAGCTGCTGCTGAGAGATTTGACTACTTTCGGCAACGCATACGCAAGAATTGTCCACGATGGCCGCGGTGCCGTGGCAGAACTGCACTATCTCGTCTATGGCGGCGTTGGGGTCGAGCGCCTGAGCACGGGCAGGCTGCGCTATCGCTACTCAGATCCCCTGACAGGGCGCAACAGCGTCTTCCTGCCGGAAGAGATCGTGCATCTGCGGTGCTTCAGCAAGGACGGTTTGATTGGCATCTCGCCGCTCATGCGCTCGGCCGGTGCCGTGTCGCTGGCCATGGCGCAGGCGGATCTTGCCGAGACGCAGGCCAATCGCGGCTTCGTGCCTGATATGAGTTTCGAGACGGAAGGAACTTGGCCCGTTACCGAGCAGGGGGAAACAGCTTTCCGGCGTCTGAAGGAGGATTTGACGGCGCGCCTGCGCGGCATGGGACGGGATGGCAGGCCGCTGCTTCTGGAGGGAGGCCTGAAGGCGAAACCGCTCGCAGCCCCAGGCCGTGAGCAGCAGTTCTTCGAGGCGCGGGTGCTGTCCCTCGAGGATGTGGCGCGCATCTATGGGGTGCCGCTCTCTGTCGTGGGCCTTGGCAAAAACGCGAGTTACGGCAGCCTCACGGAGGAGTCCCGCGCGCTGCGGCAGAACTGTTTTGCACCTTGGTCGCGTCGTGTGGAGGCGCAGTTGCAGCTGGCGCTGCTGAGCGCAGAGGGCCGGCGCGAATACACCATCGAACATGATCTCTCAGGCCTTGAGCGCGGCGACATGCTCGCGCGTCTGCAGGCCTACGAGATCGGCATCCGCTCCGAGATCTGGAACCCGAACGAGGTGCGGATCTGGGAGGGCATGGGCCGCCGCGAAGGTGGCGACACGTTTAGGAATCCTGCGGTTTCACACGCAAGCCCGCAGGATAGCGCGCTGGAATGAAATGCGGGCCAGACGGCGGGTCCAATAAAGGTAGGTGGGATCGGGTCCAGCGCATGTGTCTTCCCCGCACAATGCCACCAGCGCCGTCATTCCACCTCCGCAAATTTGCGGAGCTTTCCAGAGGAGATCGTCTATCTCCTGGAGCATCGTCAGGACTGAGGCGGAAAGGTCACAGGTCAAAAAAAGAGGCAGCTATGCTGCCTGTCTGTGCTTGCCGTGTTTTTAAGCAAGGAGTAATTTATTGCAGTGCGATATGGCGATGGCGTCGCCTTATTGCTGCCCTTCTTGGGCGTTTCCTCCCTAAACTTCGGGCCGCTTTTTGCGGCCCTTTTTCTTGACAGGGAGACTATTCACGCGAGGCCGGCGAGGCAATGGGGGCTGCGTAGTTCAAAGGTAGTACGCAGGTGCCCTGTGCCGATCTCGATCCTGGCGTTCGGCGGCTGTTCCAGGCAAGCAACCGTTTATGTTAGACGTCCAGCATGAGCATCTACTGGATGAGGACAGCCGACGTGTACCCAGACGCCCGCTGGAGCGAGGATTCCTTCGTGGCTCTCGATCCCGATGTGCGCTTTCCTCGCTTCCATATGGTTGAAGGGGATGAGCCGATTGGTGGTGTGGATCTGATCAAGGGCGGCCTTCAGGACGGCTTGTGGCAATGGTCCATGACCGTGAGCCTTCCTGGCCCCCGCTACGGCGCCCCTACCAACGGGGTTGAAGCTGACAAGATAGAGGCCGGCCGTGAGGTCATTGCCTGCTATCGGCACTATCTATCGACCCGGCCAGAGCAGTATCCGCGCTAGGGAAGCCTTGCCCAGGTCCCGCACCAAACCTTCAGCCGGCGCTCCTTGTCCTCACGGCCATCCTTCCAGGGGAGAGCAAGGCGTTCGCGAACCAGGATTTGGCCGACATCGCCCTCGCGCACTGACAGCGTTGCCAGCGTGCGCCGGTAGCGGTCCTGTCCTTCGCGGATGATCTCGACCGGCCCGGAGCGCAGGAGTTGGGCCAGTCTCTCCTTGGTCCGCAAGGCCAGTTTCAACTCCGCCTCGCATCTCGAGCGGAAGCTCTCAGGGGCGTCAATGTTCAGGATCCGGATGCGCTCGCCTTGAGCATCGATCGTATCGCCGTCGATGATGACGATGCGGCGGCCGTCGACGGTGTCGGCCCGTGCGGCATAGACCAGCGAGCAGGCCAGGAACATGCCCAGGGCCAGCAATGCCGACGTAATGGCTATCCAAAGATAGTCTGCTCGCAGCCGCCTTGTTTCCCGGATCTGGTCCCGGAAGCGCAGTTGCTCAGGGCTAGGGCGGTTCATGAAGGAGACCAATATCGTGAAGCTGGGCGCCGCGGGTTAACTTCGTCCGCTCTTACACGAATGATACAGGAAGTGAACTCAGGTCCCCACAAATGCCAAATGGGAGGTTTCCTGCATCAGCTCGCTAAAGGCTGAGCTTACACCGACATTCGAGACATTCCCAATGCCGCCGTAATGGTACTCGTATGTAAACCCGTAAAGACTTGAGTCTGCCCATGTAATAATTGCGCCGTTCCAAGGTTTCCCAATATATTCCTTTGGCCTTTCTAAATAGACGGATCTTCCAACCGCAGGATTTCCCTCAAACCAAGCGAAAATGCAGCCAGAAACATCAAACCTGTTTGGAAACTCAAAATTTGCCACGGCGTGTGTGCCGGGCTTGCAAAGATCAGCTACATGGAAACTATGTGTTATGCTTCCATCAGCAAACCGGAAGATTATCTTCGTGTTATGTCGAGCGGTGGGATAAGCATTTCCAAGGCTCTGATGATTATTTAGTGCAACTATGATCTTCATCGCACCCTCCAACTTGGATGCGATACCCTATCGATTATTGCTTGCGGGTTCTAGGCAACCTACGGCAACTAATCCTAAATTGCCAAGCTCGTTCTAACGTTCGATTAAAATTTCATTGTTGGTGAGATGGACCGCCATGCACCCACCTCGGTCTCGATCCGCCATTCCTCAGACCAGGTGCTGACGGGTTGGCCGGTGAGTTCGGAGATGGCGGTGGTGTCGCGAGAGTAAGGCATGCGCTCTCGATAGCTAAAGAGCGTGAACAAAGAGTAGTCACTGTGTCGCCTGACGCTGGGGCAACTCAACATATAAATTAAAGGGTGATCAGAATTTCGAGCCGCCCCCAAGGTTCACCATTAATCTGACCGAGGCCAATCCAGAGAGCGCACCTGATGTTATGCTTTTCGACGAGCGCTTCTAAGATTGGTCTCATGGTGCTTGGGAAGTCGATATTCGCATGGCTGACGGTGTAGTCTGGTTCAATTTCGATCTGAACGTTAAGATCCTTAATCTGCGTTTCTTGACGGAGTAACGTGATCAGATCGCTAAGCTTCATGGCTACCTTCCCGGGCCTGAGGTCACTCATTCTGACCTATGTTAAACAGACCACAGTGGATGCCGCTGTCAGTAGTGTCGCGGGAGTAGGTCATTGGGTGCGGCGCTCGCCCCATATCAGTTCGGCCGCACCTGCAGCGGCGAAGAGAGCGGTCGCCGGGATGAAGAACTGCTCGGCATTGTCGTGGACATTGTCGAGCATCTTGATGGCCCAGAAGCCGCCGAAGGCCATTACAACCGTGGCAGCGCTAAAAAGGACTTTGCCAAGACTTTCCATGGGTAAATTCTCCTGAGCCAGACGGTTACCGCATGTCGCGATCGGAGTCGACAAGCCTGATTTGACCCAGGCGCGGAGTAGGTCATGGGGAGGTTATAGCGGGGAGGGGTGAAGAGATTTGAGCGCAAAGCTGACTATTTTTGCTTCCGCTTAAATAGCAGCGGCGATTTCGTGTCGTCGCTTCCTACAAGCCTTGATTCCACGGGAACCCTTCGCATGACTAGCTTTTTGTCAGGGAAGAAGTCATTCAGTATTAGGATCATGGTCTGATGCTGGAACGACGTAATTCTCCCAGAGACTTCAATCGTCCATGCGATAAGCTTTTCTATATCAATCCCATCGTTGCGAGTACGTAATATGCCGAAAGTGCCAATATCTTCCCCAAGTGGGGCCAAGGAATTGCCAGAGGCCTCATGCAGAAACATTGAGAAAGTGTGATTTTCGTCGAAGGTTTCCAGATTTTTTACGTCGGCTGCTCCATGGTAGTGGTGAGTTACGTTGTCCCTCAGTTCTTTTACAGTAGCGAAAACAGGGTCATCCTTAATCTTTAGAAATGTGTCGGCCCTGACTAAAAAGCGGTTGAGCTTTGCACTAGGGTTTCGACGCAATTTCGTCGCATGGCCATCTATGAAGTGAATGTACTCGTAGATCTTGGCGCTGAGCATTCTAAATAGGATCAGAGAGTTAACGCCTATGAAGGTTTTGAGTACTTCGGAGTCAGATGGATGATGGCCGTGAAAGAGTGCGAGTCGTTGGAGTACAGCCACATCGTTTGCCGCGACCGATGACCCAACAATGAGCGAGAAGATGCGCCTATCAACCGACTGAAGTTCGCTCTTTGTAAACCTGAGCTCCCCAAATTCGAATACCTGTACGCCGCTCATCGGAATGCAGCTTCCCTTAGTGCCGGACCTGACTTTATTAGTCCTACCTGTCACAATATAGCGGGTTGCTGCGCTATAGAACACCTCTTTCCCGATGAAGCCCATGAGGGCTGCAGGAGGGCACCCCTACTCCTCTGTAAGAGAAGAGGGAGGGGTGGGGAGGTTATACTCCTGATCTACGTCAGTAGGCCTAGCGTGCTATCATCTCCGAGCAGAGCCATCTCTCAGTCGTAAAAGAGCGAAGCGCGGACGCGGAACCTTGGGCAAGGCCATGGGCGGGCGCGAGCCCAATGCGCTGATCGGGTGAGCATCCTTCCGGGGGGCAGAAAAACGGTGAGGTGTATTCCCCAACTACTGAACAAGATGAGGAGTAGACTCCCCGTGGATTTATTTGTTGAATCAATTCATGTTTATTGCGTTTACAGGAGTAAATCATGGCCGATACGTTCAAAAACGATGCTCCGAGCGCAGAGAAGTGGATGGGCCTGCTCACCTCAGTCCGCGTTGCGGCGTCCGCGCTGGATCTGACGCAAGAGCAATGCGCAGAGATCCCAGCTGAACTCGATGAAGAGATGGCGGACAATCTGCTGACGAATGCGCAGTATCTCGACGGCCTGACTGTGGTGATGTTGGCTGCGGCATCCCATGTGACGAGTCTGGAATAGGCGGCGCAGTATCTTCCCCCAGGAATGGTCGTGGCCGTGTCGTCTAGGAGCCGGGGAGAGCACGGATGAACTGCCTCCCCGGCTTCAAAGTCGGAAGAGTTATTCCGACTCTCACGTACGGGAGTAGTTGGGGTGCAGCGCGATCTCTATGTTGTGTCCGGTCTGCCGCGCGAGCCTTTCGATCTCATCCCGATGTTCTTCAGGATCATCGCCGTTTACAAACACTGCAATTTGGACCGGCTGGAGGGGGCTTCGCTCGCCGTATAAGGCAAACGAACCCCATTCAGTCTTGTGCACGACACCTTGGTCGCTTAGCGGCTGTAGGGCTCTGCGAACATCATCAAGTACACTCATGGGAGTATTCCCGTTCTCTAAAAACGCCCCCACGAATCGCATATAGGCGCTGTCTCTTCTCAGCGTTCGCTTTCCGTTCTGGTTATCCACAACTTCACGCAGCGAAGCGTTCAGTGAACGGGCCAAGGCGGATCAGGCGCTTATCCTGATAACGAACCTTCAGGGAAGCGCGAAGCGGTGGGGTATGGGCGTGTGGCGGAGGGGAGGCGGACGTGAGACGAGGGTGTCATTCCCGGCCGGAGATGGTGCAGCCATCGTAGGGGAAGGGAATCCATAGCGCCGCGCGTGATTATGGATCCCCTTCCCGGCCTGCGGCCGCCGGGGATGACACCCGATCATACACGCGTGCTATGAAGTAACACCTCTTGAGGTGTCTCCATGGGCAAGCAATACGCCGTCTACATTCTGGCCAGCAACAAGAATGGCACGCTCTACATCGGTGTTACGAGCAGTCTCTTGCAACGGATGGTTCAACACAAATCCCTCGCCGTTCCAGGGTTCACCCAGCGCTGTAGCATCACGAACCTCGTGTACGTCGAAGTCTTTGGAGACGTGAATGAAGCGATAGCTCGCGAGAAACAGCTCAAGGGCTGGAACAGAGCGTGGAGGATCAAGCTCATCGAGCAGTCCAATCCCGATTGGAATGATCTTGATCCGACCGCCTGCTGACAACGCTGTCATCCCCGGCGCACGAAGTGCGGGAAGGGGATCCACTCACACGCTCAGCCTATGGATTCCCTTCCCCTCCGCTGCGCTTCGGCTGGGAATGACACAGGAGCAACTCTGCCACTTCACTCCAACGGAGCTTTTCACGAGAACATATCATGAACATGTTTGATCAGATCACCGAGGCCGTCATCCGGCGCGGGGATCTCGCCCATCTGGCCCTGTTCGTGTGGGCCAGCGGGGCCTCCGCCTTGCTTGCCATGACCCTGCGCGACCTGTTCGCGGCCAACCGCCGGTTCGATGCGTTCGTGCGCGAGCTGTCCCTGTTCAACCGTCGCCATTCCGGAGATCCCACGTGACCCGCCTTTCAACCCGCACGCCGCGCAAGCCGAAGGCCACGCGGGAAAGCCAGAACCGCGCCACGACCGTCTTCCGCGACTTCGTGCGCCAGCTTGAAAAGCTCGATATCAAGCCGCCGAACCAGGCGCGCGGAGCCGCGCGATGATGGCCGCCATTCCCACCGTGCGGGAACGCAAGTTCCTGCCCGAGCCCGTAAGCGGCGTCGATGCGGAGGGCGTGTTCGAGGGCTATGCGAGCCTGTTCGGCGAGGCCGATCTCGGCAAGGACGTGGTGATGCCGGGCGCCTTCCGCGACTCCTTAAAGAAACGCGGCGCCGCGCAGGTGCGCCTGCTGTGGCAGCACGATCCGGCGCAGCCGATCGGGCGCTGGCTTTCCATTGCCGAGGACCTGCGGGGCCTGCGCGTGCGGGGCCGGCTCAATCTCGCGGTCGAACGGGCACGGGACATCCATGCGCTGATGCGGGACGGCGCGGTGGACGGTCTGTCCATCGGCTTTCGCGTCGAGCGCGCCAGGGCCGAGCGGCCCACCGGCTTGCGCCGCCTGGAGCGGCTCGACCTGTGGGAGATCTCGGTGGTGACCTTTCCGATGCTGCCCGGCGCGCGGGTCGAGACCGTGAAGCAGGCAGCCCCGAAGCTCGCTACCCATATTCGCAGCACCGTCTCCAGACTGTTTTCCTGAACCTAGTCCGTGGGAGCGCGTTAGCTGAAAGCCCGCATCGGCGCGGAGGCTGCGGGCCCTTTCCTCACGCGAGAGGTGTCTGTTCTTCGCTCGTCTTGGGAGGTTCTCATGAAGAAGCTTGCTTTGGTTGCGCTCCTCGGCCTTGCGGCGGCCGCCTGCACGACCACGGAAGAGCGGGTGGGCGGTGCGGCCGTCGGCGCCGGCGTCGGTGCGGTGGCAGGACCGCCCGGTGCGATCGTCGGAGGCGCCGTTGGTGCTGTGACCGGTCCGACCGTCGCAAAAACAACCCGCCGCGCAGCCCGCCGCATGTAAGCATTCCCCTCACCGGGGAACCAACGGGCCCGCCACTCGGCGGGCCTTTTTCTTTGGGGCATCGGGCTGAAAAGTGGATCCCACTTTTCGGGTTCACTCGATGCTCATTTCCTCATCTGTTCTTTTCAAACCTATGGATTGTGATGATTCCCGTTGTTGAAACCAAAGCCGTGTCCGACGATGTCGCCTCGGCCTTCGATGATTTCGCCCGCGCCTTCGAGGCGTTCAAGGACGCCAACGACACGCGCCTGTCCGAGATCGAGACCAGGCTCACGAGCGACGTGGTGACGGACGAGAAGCTCGCCCGCATCGACACTGCCCTCGACGATGCCAAGCGCCGCCTCGACCGCCTGAGCCTCGACCGCTCCCGCCCGCCTCTGGGAGGCAGCACCGATACCGCTCGAGACCCGGCCCAGGCCGAGCACAAGACGGCATTCCATGCTTATGTCCGCACCGGCGAGGCCACGGGCCTCAAGCGGCTGGAGGAGAAGGCGCTCTCCGCCGGTTCCGGCCCCGACGGCGGCTATCTCGTGCCCGATACGGTCGAGCGCGAGGTACTGCGCCGTCTTGCCAATGTGTCGCCGATCCGCGCGATCTCGTCGGTGCGGGTGATCTCGGGCGGTCAGTACAAGCGCGCCTTCTCGACCACAGGTCCGGCCACCGGCTGGGTCGGCGGGACGGCCGCGCGGCCGCAGACGGCGAGCCCCACGCTCTCCGAGATGAGCTTTCCGGCCATGGAGCTCTATGCCATGCCGGCCGCCACCCAGACCCTGCTCGACGACGCGGTGGTCGATATCGAGAGCTGGATTGCCGAAGAGGTCGAGTCCGCCTTCGCCGAGCAGGAGAGCGCGGCCTTCGTCAACGGCGACGGCGTCAACAAGCCGAAAGGCTTTCTCACCACCGATCAGGTCGAGGAGGAGATCTGGGAATGGGGTCGCCTCGGCACGGTGAACACGGGTGGGGCGACCTTCCCGGCGTCAAACCCGTCCGACGTGCTGGTGGACCTGATCTACACGCTGAAATCGGGCTACCGCCAGAACGCCTCCTTCGTGATGAATCGCAAGACGCAGAGCGCGATCCGCCGCTTCAAGGACGACAACGGCCAGTATCTCTGGGCGCCGCCCGCGAGCATCGGCCAGGCCGCGACGCTGATGGGCTTCCCGGTCGTCGAGGCCGAGGACATGCCGGACATTGCGCTGAATTCCTGCGCCATCGCGTTCGGCGACTTCAAGCGCGGTTACCTCATCGTGGACCGCGCGGGCATGCGCGTGCTGCGCGATCCGTACTCCGCCAAACCCTACGTGCTGTTCTACACCACCAAGCGCGTGGGCGGCGGCGTGCAGGATTATGCGGCGATCAAGCTGCTGAAGTTTGCAGCTTAATCCTGCGGCGTCTTCACAGCCAGGCACGTCACGGCCGGGCTTGTCCCGGCCATTCATGTCCCGGAAACACTCACCTCCTCAGGATGAGGGCACAGGAACACAAGGCGAGGAATGCGTTTAATTCCCCGCCCATGCGCCGTTGAGGCTCTGCATGTTGTTCACGATCCAGCGCAGGTGCTCCACCACGGGTGTCACGGCCGTGAGGCCGCCGCAGGCGGTCGGCCTGGGGGACCGCAGGGCGCCGCTCGACCAGCTCGTGATGCCGTAGAGCTGGTAGCCGCTCGATGTCGCGGCGAGGATCGGGCCGCCGGAATCTCCGCGGCAGGCGCCTGCTCCCGTGGTCTCGGCGAGCCGGTTTCGGTCGGCGACGATGAGCACGCGGTTCGCGACCTCGATGGGGCCGAGCGACACGAGATTGGTCTGACGCAGCGTCCGCGCCGTGCCCCTGGCCCGCTCTGACAGGACCCCGAAGCCCGCGATGGTCACACCGTCGCCCACATCGATGCGGCCCGCCTCGGTCGGGTCGAGGGGCAGGAAGTCGGGGCCAAGAGGGCGGTCGAGTTTGACGATGGCGAGATCGATGCCGGGCTGCGTGCGCGGCGTGGTGCCACGCACGAAGGTCGGGTGGATGGCGAGCGCGGCGACGTTGAATCGCTGCGGCCTGAAGGCACGATTGAGAGCGGTGACGCGGTAGGCGGCGCGGTCGATCACGCAATGGGCCGCCGTCAGCACGAGATCGGCCCCGACGATCACGCCCGAGCAGAGCTCGCCCAGGGAGTTTTCGATGGACACCACCGAGCGGCGCAAGCCGTTCGGATCCCGCGACGCGGCGCCCTGCAGGATGGCCCAGGCCGGGCTCGCGACAAAGGTGAAGGCCGCAAGGGCGAGAAGGTACAGAGCGCGCATCTTAAGGATCATGCCATGAGGGGAGGAGCGTGTGAAACGGCAAGAATTGGGCAACAAGGATAGTTCCGGGCCTTTGCGAAAACTCTAAGGATTGTTGCCGCTCCACAACGCCGCACGGTTCCAGCCCTTGAGAACCCTGTCGATCCAATCCCGTTGCGGGCCCACGAGGATGCCTTGCGTGAGGCCTCCGCAGCTTCGGCCTTTCGCCGGGGACGACCAACTTGTGATGGCCGAGACGGTCGCTCCGGAGGCCATCGGCCCCCCGGAATCGCCCTGGCACGCGCTCGCCGAACCGGACCCCTCGGCCCAGAGCAGAATCCTGCTTGGGCCATAGGGCTCGACGGCGGTGAGAGCCGCGGTGCGGAAGGTGCCGGTGCTCTTGGCGTCGCCCTCTCGCGCAAGGCCATAGCCGCCGACGGTCACGAAGGTGTTCTCAGGCACCTTTACGGCGCTGAGGGTCGCCCGCTCGAAGCGCGCGGGCAGGGTCTCGGGCGTGCGGACGAGGGCGAGGTCGATGGAGCGCTGGCGCGTCTCGATGGCCTTCGCGTTGTAGCCGGGATGCACGGCCTTCGCGGCGGGCACGATCAGCACGGGCTCGCCCGTCTCGTCGCGGAAATGCACCCGGTGCTCGGCGGCGCCCGTGACGCAATGGGCGGCGGTGAGCACCACGTCGGGGGCCAGCACCACGGCGCTGCAGACGCCGCCGTTCGAACTCAACACCATTACGCTCTGGCGCGACAGCGGCCCCACATCGGGCTCTCCGCCGACGATGGCATGGGCGCCCGTCGCAGACAGCGCCAGCGCAAGACAGAGCGTGATCAGACGTTTCATGACAGCACAAGGATCCTGGTTTCCGATGATTCCCATATTCGTCAGCGGCCCCGCCGTCGAGCCCATCACGCTCGCCGAGATGAAGGCCTATCTG
Organism: Microvirga lupini; assembly: GCF_014191055.1. GTDB lineage: Bacteria > Pseudomonadota > Alphaproteobacteria > Rhizobiales > Beijerinckiaceae > Microvirga > Microvirga lupini_A. Next base: position 221,575 of record NZ_JACHWB010000002.1, on the reverse strand, counting down.
CGCGTCGATGAAGACGATGCCGCACAGGATGACCTGATTTCAGGCCTCATCAAGGCAGCCAGGCTCATGGTCGAGGCAGCGTCCCGGCGAATCCTGATCGAGCAGCGGTGGCGCGTGGTATTCGACCGGTGGCCAGGGGACGGCGTGGTCCTGCTGCCGCTTGCCCCGCTGATTGCCGTGGATGCGATCAGGATCACGGATGCAACGGGCACCGTCACCGAACTGCCGGACGAGGCGTTCGAGGCCGATGGCTTAAGCGACCCGCCGCGCATCAGCGTCTCGGGAGCGCCGGAGCCGGGCAGACCCCGCAACGGCATCTCGGTCGAGCTGCGCGCCGGCTTCGGCACAACGGCGGAGGCGGTGCCCGCGACCCTGAAGCTCGCCATCCGCATCCTCGTGGCGCATTGGTTCGAGAACCGCGGCGATGTGGCGGGCGAGCAGATCCTGCCGCCCGAGGCACTGGCGCTCGTGGCGCCGTTCCAGAGGGCGCGGCTATAATCCTTGAGACATTTCATGACAAACAAATCCATTCCCATCGGCGCGCGCTCGCGCCGGTTCGTGCTCGAGCTGCCGCTGGAGCGGCCCGACGGCTTCGGCGGCGTCTTCCGTTCCTATGCGGCGGGCCCGCAGGTGTGGGGCGCCATCGAGATGCTGTCCGGAACGGAACGCGTACGCGCCGACCGACCCGAGCAGAGCCTCACCCACCGCATCACCCTGCGCTATCGCGACGGCGTGACGGGCGCCATGCGGCTGACCTCAGGCCTGCGCCGCTTCGCCATCCGCGCGGCCTCCGATCCGGACGGGTCGAAGCGCGATCTCGTCTGCCTCGTCGAGGAGGTGAGGGCATGACGAGCCCGGTGCTTTCCTTGCGCCGCGCGATCATCGACGCGGCCTCAGGCGACGCGGAGCTGCGCACGCTCATGGGCGGTACGCTTCGCCTCTACGACGAGCCGCCGCGCGGGGCGGAGCCGGTCTATGCGCTCTTCGGCGACGTGAAGGCCGAGGACTGGTCCACCGATCTCGATCGCGGCCACGCGCAGAGCGTCGATCTGGTGATCTGGTCGGAGAAGGGTGGCGCGCGCACGGCGCTCATGGTCGCCGACCGCTTCTTCGCGATCCTCGACGATGCGCCGCTCACCCTCGACGGCCACCGCCTCGTCAACCTGCGCGTCACGGAGCTCGCCTCCGCCCGCGACAAGGATTCGGGCCTCGCCCGCGTCACCTTGAGTCTGCGCGCGGTGACGGAGGTGGCGTGACGCAAATGTCGATACTGTCCTTCCGGGGCGGATCGTAGAGCCGAGCCCGGAATGACAGCGGAAACCTTTTCTCTCAATCAACATAAGGACATCCCATGCCTGCTCAGAAGGGAAAGGATCTGCTCATCAAGATCGGCGACGGCAGCAACGCCTTCGTGACCGTGGCGGGCCTGCGCACGCGCCAGATCGCCTTCAATGCCGAGACCGTCGACGTGACGCACGCGGAATCCGCCGGGCGCTGGCGCGAGCTTCTGGCCGGTGTCGGCATGCGCCGCGCCTCGATCTCCGGCTCCGGCGTGTTCAAGGACGAAGCGTCCGACGCGCGCATGCGCCAGGTTTTTTTCGACGGCGACATCCTCACATACCAGATCGTCATTCCGGATTTTGGCCGCATCGAGGGCCCGTTCCAGATCACGAGCCTGGAATATCGCGGCGACCATGCCGGCGAAGTGACGTTCGAGATGGCGTTCGAGTCTGCGGGCGCGCTCGCCTTCATGGCGATCTGACCCGTGTCATCCCCGGGCTTATCCCGGGGATCCATGTTTTGATTGCTTTCATCTCCACCCTCATCCTGAGGAGCAGACGCAGTCTGCGTCTCGAAGGAGGTTCCGGTGCCCTCTGGATCCTCCTTCGAGACGGATTGCTCGCGCAATCCTCCTCAGGATGAGGGCAGTGTTTCCCAAGACCCGGATGGCCGGAGCAAGTCCGGCCATGACGGAGAAGGAATCTTCAACGAGAAAGAACAAACGCATGCCCAACAGACGACGGGGCGAGGTGGCGCTGCACCTTGGCGACACACGCTATACGCTCTGCCTCACGCTCGGCGCGCTCGCGGAGCTGGAGGATGCCTTCGGCGTACAGGATCTCATGGCGCTCACGGAGCGCTTCGGCGCCGGACGCCTCTCAAGCCGCGATCTGCTCACGCTGCTCGGCGTGGCGCTGCGCGGCGGCGGTCATGGATTGAGCGACGCGGAGGTGGCGAGCCTTCCGCTGCATGAAGGCATCGAGCCTGTGGCCTCAGCGCTGGCCGATCTTCTTGTCATGACCTTCGGCGGAGGCGAGCCATCGCCAAACCCTCTGTCATCCCAGGGGGTGGGCGCGAGCCATGCGCCTTCCCCTGGGATGACGCGCTGATGCTGGGTTTGGGTATCCTGCGGTGGAGTCCAGAAACCTTCTGGCGCTCGACGCCGCGAGAATTGCTGGCGGCCTGGAACGGATTGAGCGGAGGGCGAATGATCGAGCCTGCGCTGAGCGGCGATCTCAGACGGTTGATGGAGGTATTTCCGGACAGATGAAAAGCCGATCAGGGCTGCCATGTCTCAAGGATCCAAAGCATCGCTAATGATAGACGACGCCCTTCTGCTTATAGCACTCGACCTCAAGATCTTCCTGCAATTCGTCCCGCTGGCGTGAAACAGGACGCCCGGCTACGGCTGATCGTGCTTCTGCCTTGCAATGATCGAGAATGGGTTTCCATTTTTCATCGGGCATCGTGAAGTCGCCAACATACGTGACGCCTTTTAGTTTCAAGCACATGTTGTAAAGCTCGAACTGCCTATATCCCACGCTCGTCTTCGCGCTCGCCGATGCTGTCGCCTTTTTGGCTTCATAGAGGCATTCGTCGTAAAATCGGCTCGTTTGAGCAGCGCTGAGGCCGGGTGTTTTGTAAGTCGATCTGGTCGGCGGAGCACTCACGCAGGCGGTCTGCGCGCACAACGCGAGCGCAGCAAGGATCAGCTTATTCTTCGACAAGAAAGATGGAAACAAGGCTTTTATGTCAGATAATCCTCTAACGCAGAAACTCGACGAGATCCGGAATGAAAAGAAGCAGGCCGCACGGCAGCTCGACACACTCATAGGCCTCTCTGATCGTTTCGGTGAATCCCTGTCCAATGCTTTCGCTAAGAACATCTCGGAAGGCAAGAAATTTGATAACGTTCTAAAAGACGTACGCAAGACATTCACAGAATTTGCGCTGAAGTCGGCCATGGCTCCACTACAGATGGCGCTCAGCCGTGGCATGCAAACGCTGATGGCAGGTTTGTTCGGCAATGCGCTGCCCATGGGGCCTGATCTGTCGGGCGCAGGACAAAGCCTGAGCGGTGGGCTGTCGTCTCTTCTCGGCTCTCTGTTCGGCGCCGGCGGGCCGGCCCTCGCCAAGGGCGGCGTGCTCTCGCGCGGCATGCTGATGCCCTTCGCCAAGGGTGGGGTGGTCGGGGCGCCGACTTACTTCCCGCTCGGGCGCGGGCTCGGCCTCATGGGCGAACAGGGGGCGGAGGCCGTGATGCCGCTGGCGCGCGGGCCGGACGGGCGGCTCGGTGTGCGGGGCGGCGGGGGCGGGCGGCCGGTCTCGGTGACCGTCAACGTCACGACCCCGGATGCGGAGAGTTTCCGCCGCTCCGAGGCGCAGGTGTCCGCCGCGCTGGCTCGCGCTGTCGCGCGGGGTCAGCGCGGGATGTGAGCGCATGCTTTCCGCAAGCACAGCCTCATCCCGAGGAGGATTGCTTGAGCAATCCGTCTCGAAGGAGGCTCCAGTGCGCGCTGGACAGTCCTTCGAGACGCAGACTTCGTCTGCTCCTCAGGATGAGGCTGTGGGGTGTCGCTGAAAAGCTTCGATCACGCGTCCGTACCGTCGAGCATGGCCATGATCTCGTCCTTGATCTGCAGGCGGCGGCGCTTGAGTTCTTCCTCCGCTTCCTCGGTGGTCGGCTCCACCCGGGTCTCGATGCGGTGGATGGTGCGGTTCAGCTCGTCGTATTCGTCATAGAGCCGCGCGAAGCGGCCGTTGCTCGTCTTCAGCTGGTGGATCCGGTCGACCTTGTCCGGGAAATCCTGCGCGAGGTCGTTGGGAGCATTGCTCATCGCGGGCCGCCTCCGTGTTGAATGGCTTGCGCCTCGTCAACGCCACCCCGGTTCTTTCGTTTCAACCTTCAGGATGTGCCCATGGCCTCAGACTTCCATGAGGTCCGCTTTCCGCTCGACGTCAGCCTCGGCAGCCGGGGCGGGCCCGTGCGGCGGACCGATATCGTCACGCTCGCGTCCGGTCGCGAACACCGCAACAGCCGCTGGGCCGGCTCGCGCCGCCGCTACGATGCGGGCTTGGGCGTTAGGACCGTCGACGCCCTGCACGCGGTGATCGCCTTCTTCGAGGAGCGGCGAGGCCGGCTTTTCGGCTTCCGCTTCCGCGACCGCACCGACTGGCGCTCGGGCCCGCCCTCCAAAGAGCCGACGCCGCTCGACCAGCGCATCGGCACCGGCAACGGGACGGAGCGGAATTTCCAGCTGGTGAAAGCCTACGGATCCGCCTTTGCGCCCTACAGCCGCACGATTGCCAAGCCGGTCGGCGGCACGGTGCGGGTTGCGCTCAATGGCATCGAGCAGGCGGTGGGGTCGGGGTTCAACTGCGATCCGGCGACAGGGCTTGTCACGTTTGCCGCCGCGCCGCCCGCAGGCGCCGTCATCACGGCAGGCTTCGCCTTCGACGTGCCGGTGCGCTTCGACACGGACGAGCTCGACATCGACCTCTCCACCTTCGATGCCGGCGGCATCCCGCAGATCCCGCTGATCGAGATCGTCCCTTAGGTGCAAGCGCATCAGTGTCATCCCCGGCGAGCCGGAGGCGAGGGAAGGGGATCCACTCGTACGCTCAGTGCTATGGATTCCCTTCCCCTCCGCTGCGCTCCGGCCGGGAATGACACCTTCTTCCGACATTCCCTCCAGTCCTGCCATCCTCTCACGTCATCCCCGGACTTGTTCCGGGATCCACGCCTTTGCTGTCCACCTCTTCATCCTCATCCTGAGGAGCAGACGCAGTCTGCGTCTCGAAGGATCGTCCAGTGCTCTCTGGATCCTCCTTCGAGACGGTCGCTTAAGCGACTTCCTCAGGATGAGGGCGGAGGAGAACAAGACGTGGCCCGGCAGAACAACACCGGCCATGACGTGGCGGGCGGGACGACGGGCATCACAACACCATTCGAGTCCCATCATGCGCTCCATTCCCCCAAACCTCTCTGCCCACATGGCCGAGGGTACGACAACGCTCTGCCATTGCTGGCGGCTCATCCGCCGCGACGGCACCGCATTCGGTTTCACCGACCATGACCGCGACATCATCTTCAACGGCACCACCTATGCGGCCCGCTCCGGGCTGGAAGCGGCGGAAGCGACCGCCGAACTCGGCTTCGCGGTCGGCGGTGGCGAGGTGGCGGGCGCGCTCGTCTCCGCGGGGCTCACCGAGGACGACATCGCGTCCGGCCTCTATGACGATGCGAGCGTGGAAACCTGGCTCGTCAACTGGAACAACGTGAGCGAGCGCGTGCTGCTCGATATCGGTTCCATCGGCGAGATCCGCCGCGCCGACGGCAGCTTCGTCGCGGAGGTGAGGGGGCTCATGCACCGCTTCGACGAGGAGCGCGGGCGGCTGTTTCGCGCCACCTGCTCGGCGGATCTTAGCGATGCGCAATGCGGCGTCAATCTTTCCGCATCCGCCTATTCCGATACGGGCACGGTCACGCGCACGGACGGTGCGTTGAGCATCGCGGCGTCCGGGATAGGCTTCTCCGACGGATGGTGTAATGCCGGAAAGCTCACATGGGTCACCGGCGACAACGCGGGCATCTCCGTCGAGATCAAGGTGCATCGCGCGGTCAGCGGCACGGACGAGTTCGACCTGTGGCAGCGGGCGCCGCAACCCATCAAGGTTGGCGACACGTTCCGCGTGACGGCAGGCTGCGACAAGACCCATGGCATGTGCCGCAGGAAGTTCGATAACGTGGCGAACTTCCGCGGCTTTCCGCACATGCCCGGCAACGACTTCATCATCCGCATGCCGCAGCAGGGCGAACCGGGCCTGGATGGCGGCAGCTTCTTTCGGTGACACCCTCCCCTTGAGGGGGAGGGTCGCGAGCATCGCGAGCGGGGTGGGGTGGCAGCGCGACCTTGCCCGAGCAGAATCGGATCAGACCTACAGCCAATCAAACCACATGCGCCTTTCACCCCACCCCGGCTCTTCGAGCCGACCCTCCCCCTCAAGGGGAGGGTGCTGCCGCACGGCTGACAAACATGCCCTCATCAAACCTCATCATTGCCGAAGCCCGCTCCTGGATCGGCACACCCTATCGCCATCAGGCCTCGCTCAAAGGCGTCGGCTGCGACTGCCTCGGGCTGCTTCGCGGCGTGTGGCGCGGCGTCATGGGGGCTGAGCCCGAGCTACCGCCGCCTTACTCGCCCGACTGGGCCGAGGCCGGGGCGGATACGCTCGTGGCGGCTGCACGAAAGCATCTCGTCGAGATCGAGCGCACGCAGTTTGCCCCCGGCGACGTGCTGCTCTTTCGCTGGCGCGACAACCTGCCGGCGAAGCACTGCGCCATCGCCACATCCGCCGACACCATGATCCACGCCCATGATGGTGCCGCTGTAGCCGAGGTGGCGTTTCGTCCCTGGTGGCGGCGCCATCTCTCCCATGCCTTTCGTATTCCGGATGCACCCTGATGGCCACCATCGTTCTTCAAACCGTCGGCTCGGTCGTGGGCGGCATGATCGGCGGGCCGATCGGCGCCATAGCTGGGCGGGCGCTCGGAGGGCTCGCGGGCGCGGTCGTCGACAATGCACTCTTCGGGGGCGACAACACCAAATATGTCGAAGGCCCGCGCCTGAAGGATATCGACGGGCTCACCTCGACGGAGGGCGCGCCGATCCCGCGGGTCTATGGCCGCGCCCGCATCGGCGGCCAGCTCATCTGGGCGACGCGCCTGGAAGAGATGGTCAATACCGAGACCGACCGGGGCGCCCAGGGCGGCAAGGGCATGAGCGGTCCGAAGACCGTCACAACCACCTATTCCTACTTCGCCAATCTCGCGGTGGGCCTGTGCGAGGGGCGCATCGCGTTCATCCGCCGAGTCTGGGCGGACGGGCGCGAGCTCGATCTGAGCATGCTCACCATGCGGGTGCACAAGGGCAGCGAGACGCAAAGTGCCGATCCGCTGATCGTCGCGAAAGAGGGCGCGGATCACGCGCCGGCCTATCGCGGGCTGGCTTATGTGGTGTTCGAGCGCCTGCCGCTTGCCGATTTCGGCAACCGCGTGCCGCAATTCTCCTTCGAGATCGTGCGCCCCGTCGACGGGCTCAACCGCATGGTCCGGGCCGTGTGCCTCATCCCCGGCGCAAGCGAATTCGGCTACGACACAAAAGCGGTGATGCAGGTGCTCGATCTCGGCAAGACACGGCCGGAGAACCGCCATCAGCTGCAGCGTTCAAGCGATGTTGCGGCATCTCTCGATGCCCTGGAGGCCCTGTGCCCGAATCTCAAGCGCGTCTCCCTCGTGGTGAGCTGGTTCGGCGACGATCTGCGCGCCGGCTCCTGCCTCATCGAGCCGCGCGTGGACGTGACGACGAAAACGACGGACGGCGCCGCCTGGTCCGTGGCCGGCCTGGCGCGCGACGACGCGAAGGCGGTTTCGCTCGTGAAGGGCACGCCGGCCTATGGCGGCACACCCTCGGATGAATCCGTGATCCGGCTGATCAGAAACCTGAAGGATCGTGGCCTTGAGGTGGTGCTCTATCCTTTTGTGATGATGGACGTGCCTGCCGGCAACAGCCTGCCCGACCCGTACGGCGGCACCGGACAGCTCGCCTATCCCTGGCGCGGGCGTATCACCTGCCATCCCGCACCGGGGGAATCCGGTTCGCCCGATGGAACCAGCGCCGCCGCCAGCCAGGTGAACCTCTGGTTCACGCGGACTGAAGGCTTCAACCGCATGGTCCTGCATTACGCGGCGCTGGCCGAGCAGGCGGGCGGCGTCCATGGTTTCATCTTAGGGAGCGAGCTCGTCGGCCTCACCCGCGTGCGCTCCGCATCGGGCGTCTATCCGGCGGTGTCGCGGCTGCGGGATCTTGCGCAGGATGTGCGTGCGATCCTGCGCGCCTCGACCGAGATCGTCTATGCGGCCGACCGGACCGAATACGGCGCCCATGTGCTGAACAATGGGGGCGAGGTGCGCTTTCCCCTCGATCCGCTCTTTGCGAGCCCCGCCATTGATGCGGTCGGGATCGATTATTACCCACCGATCTCGGACTGGCGCGACGGCCCGGCACATGCGGATCTCGCGGCAGGGCGCAGCATCTACGACGTGGATTACCTGCGCACGCGCCTGGGCAGCGGCGAGGCGTTCGACTGGTACTATGCCAGCGCCGCGCAACGTACTTCCCAAACGCGTACGCCCATCACGGACGGCGCCCATGGCAAGCCATGGGTGTTCCGCCAGAAGGATCTCGTGTCCTGGTGGTCGAACCGGCACGTGGAGCGCGTCGGCGGCGTCGAGGTTGGCGCCACATCCTGGCAGCCGCAATCGAAGCCGATCTGGCTCACCGAGATCGGCGTGCCGGCCGTCGACAAGGGGCCGAACGGGCCCAACGTCTTCCCCGATCCGAAGTCGTCGGAATCGGCCTATCCGCCATTCTCCCGCGGCGTGCGCGACGATCTCGTGCAGGCGCGCGCCCTGGAGGCCATTCTCTCGCGCTTCGATCCGGAGCAGCGCGGTTTTTCGCCCGAGCACAATCCTGCATCGTCCTCTTATAGTGGGCGCATGGTCGATCCGGAGAACGTGTTCGTCTGGGCCTGGGATGCGCGGCCCTTTCCGGCCTTTCCCGACTTTGACGTGGTGTGGTCCGATGGCGCCAACTGGGACACCGGCCACTGGATCACCGGACGTCTGGAGGGCGCGACGCTCGACCGCCTGATCGCGCGGATGCTGCGCGATTTCGGCCTTTCCGATCCTGGTGCGATTCCCGTCGACGGTTTCGTGGACGGTTACGTGATCGACAGGCCGATGTCCCTGCGCGGCGCTCTCGAGCCTCTGCTGCGCCTCTTTGGCGTCGATGCGGTGGCGCGGGGCGGTGCGATCGCCTGGCAGGGGCGTGGCGGTCGCGCTGTGCTGCACCTGACGAAGGACGATATCGTACTGAATGCGGAGCAGCCTTCCCTTCGCCTTACCCGCGCGCAGGAGACCGAGCTGCCGCAGCAAGTGGAGGTGGGGTTTTCCGAGAGCGACACGGATTACCGCCGCGCAACTGTCGCCTCGCGGCGCCTGTCCGGTTCGAGCCGGCGCGAGGCGCGGGCGGACAACGCCGTCGTGACCCGCCGCGCCGAGGCGCAGCGCTTGGCCGATACCTGGCTGCAGGATCTGTGGGCGGGCCGGGAAGGCGCCGAGTTCGAACTCTCGCCGCGCCGCATCGACCTGGAGCCCGGCGACGTGATTGCGGTGCCGACGGATGCGGGAGACAAGCTCCATCGCATCACGCGCATCGCCGACGGACCGACGCGCAAGGTCACGACACGCGCGGTGGAGCCGGCGGTGTTCGAGCGGCCGGGCTTGGCGATCCCCCGGCCGGCGAAGCGCCCGCCGCCGGTGCCGGGCAAGCCGGTCGCTCTCGTGCTCGACCTGCCGGCGGCACTCGGTGATCCCACGCCATTGCAGTACATCGCGGTGGCAGCGGATCCATGGCCCGGCACCATGATGGTCTGGCGCTCCGGCAACGGCGCGAGCTTCACGCCCCATCGCGTTCTCGATCTGCCGGCCGTGATCGGCCGCACGAAGAATGCATTCGCCCCAGGGCCGCTGTGGCGTTGGGATCGACAGGCGACCCTCGATATCGAGATTTCCACCGGCGCCTTGAGCTCCATCGACGATGAGGCGGCACTCGCCGGTCGCAACCTGTTCGCCCTGCGCGGCGCGGATGGCCGCTGGGAGATGTTTTCCGCCGCACGCGCCGAGCTGATTGGGGAGCGCATCTTCCGCCTCTCGCGCTTCCTGCGTGCCCTTGCGGGCAGTGAGCCGGAGGCTCATCGCACCGTCGTGGCAGGCGCCCTGATCGTGAAGCTCGACGAAGCGGTCGCTCCCCTCACCACCAGCATGCAGGATCTCGGCCAGAGCTGGCGGTACAGGATCGGGCCGTCGGGGCGCGACCATGCGGATGCATCGGTCACGGAGATCGCCGCAACCGTGGGGCGCGAGGCGCTGAAGCCCTTGAGTCCCGTGCATGTGACGGCCCAGCGCGAGCAAGGCGGCATCCGCCTCAGCTGGATTCGCCGCACGCGCCGCAACGGCGATGGATGGGAAGCCATGGACGTGCCGCTCTCCGAGGATGCGGAGGCCTACGAGATCGATATCCTCAAGGACGGGCAGGTGGCAAGAAGGCTCACGAGTGCGCAGCCCTCCATCCTCTACACGCAAGCGCTGGAAATTGCCGATTTCGGCACCGCTCAATCCACGCTGGCTCTCGGCATCGCGCAGATGAGCGCTGTCGCGGGCCGTGGCTTCGAGCGCCGCGTCACAGTTTCCGTGCGCTGAACGGCGCACCAATTTTCCGAAAGCACGTCATCCCATGTCATCGACGCCCCATCTCGCCCTGCCGCTCATTGCAGCCGCGCAGGCGCAAAAGCATGTCACCCACAACGAGGCGATCGCCTCCCTCGATGCCCTCGTCCAGCTCGCCGTGAAGGAGCGCAACCGCACCGCGCCACCGGCGGCGCCTGAGGAGGGCGACCGCTTCCTCATCGGGGCGAATGCCACGGGCGCCTTCGCCGGCCACGAGGGTCAGGTGGCCCTGTTCGATCTCGGCCTCTGGCGCTTCTTCGCGCCGCGGTCCGGGTGGCGCGCCTATGTGGAGAACGAGGATCTGGTTCTTGTCTTCAACGGAAGCGAATGGAAGGCCTTCGGCTCCGCTCCCGACGAGATCAATAACCTGGAGCGGCTTGGCCTCGGCACAGCAGCCGATGACCTGAACAGGTTATCTGCAAAACTCAACGCGGCGCTTTTTGCTGCGTTGACAGCAGAGGAGGGTGGATCCGGCGATCTGCGCTTCGTGCTCAACAAGAGCACGGAGGCGAACGTTCTCTCGCAGCTCTACCAGCGCGGCTTCAGCGGGCGCGCGGAAACGGGACTCATCGGCAGCGATGATTTCTCGATCCGCGTCTCCGATGATGGGAGCCTGTGGCGCGATGCGCTCGTGATCGACCGGCGAACCGGCCTCGTGTCGTTTCCCTCAGGGCTCGTAAATGCGCCGCGCGCCAACCTGCTGATCAATGCCGCCTTCAGCGTGAACCAGCGCCGGTTCGCGGGTGGGCCTCTGGGCGAAGGCGTCTACGGATTCGACCGCTGGAAGGGGGGGCCGGGCGGCTGCACGGTCGCGCGCACCAGTGAGGGCACCATCACGCTTTCGGGCGCCATCGAGCAGGTGATCGATGCCGCGCAGGCGGCGGCCGAGTTCGGCGCGGGCAATCTTGCGAGCGCAACGCTGACCCTCTCGGTGGAGGATCCCTCCGGGCCGCTGCCGGTTCTCATCGGCTCCAAGGCTGCCACGATCCCGGCAGGCTCCGGCCGTCAGGCCGCGAGCGTGACCCTCGATGGCGGAGAAACCGCCAACATCGTGCTGCGCCTGCAGCCGGGGGCGGCCTGTTCCTTCAAGCACGTGAAGCTGGAACTGGGCGCTCAGGCGACGCCCTGGCGCGCGCCGCCCCTCGACATCGAGGAGTATCGCTGCCGCGGCTTTTTCCAGCGGCTTGCCACGACCGGCGGAGCGCCCGGCATTCTCGGGTATGTGGCGCAGCGCGTCGGCGTGAACATGATCGATGCAGTGTGCACCCTGCCGGCGCCCATGCGGGCCGATCCCACGCTCCTCACCAGCGGGTTCGCGTGGATCAACGCATCGCCCACGGGCAATCAGGCGGGCTTCTACAGCAACAGCAGCGCGGCCTGGGCGGCCCTGAGCGGCGCGCTGACGGTGACGACCGCAACGCCTGCGAGCGCCTCGTGCGTTATCCTAAGGCTCCGAGCCGGCAGCTCCTTCTCAGCGGCGGCCGGCGGCGTCGGCAATCTCCACCTCGGATCCGATGCCTTCATCGCGCTCGAGGCGGAACTGTGAGAGCATCCATGACGGAGTCGCGCTTCGAGAAAGTCATCGACATCGTGCTGCAGCACGAGGGCGGCTTCGTGCATCATCCCAGGGATCCGGGCGGCGCGACCAAGTTCGGCATCACCCGCGAGACCCTCTCCCGAGTGCGGGGACGTCCCGTGTCGGTCGAGGATGTGCGGGAGCTGACCCGCGCCGAGGCCGAGGCGATCTATCGGTGGCTCTATTGGGATGTCGTTCACGCCGATGAACTGCCTCCGGGTCTGGACCTCGCCGTCTTCGATCTCGCGGTGAACTCGGGTCCCGCCCGGGCCGTGCGCATGCTTCAGACGATCCTCGGAGTCTCGGCGGATGGGATCGTGGGACCTCAGACCCTGAAAGCGGCCTGGCAGGCCGATCCAACCGAAACGATCCGCCGTCTCACCAGGGCCCGCCTCGGCTTTCTCGGCCGCCTTGCCACCTGGCCGGTTTTCGGGCGCGGCTGGCGCCGGCGGGTCCTTGCCGTGGAGCAGGGGGCTCTGCGGCTTGCTTCATCTTCACCACCAGAAACCACGAGTGTTTGATATGTTCGATACCAAGACCATTCTGGCCAGCCGCACAATCTGGTCCAACCTGATCGGGCTTGCGGCCCTTGTTCTCGGGCTGTTCGGCTTCGACGGCTCGGCGCTCACGACGGGTGCCGTCGAGGAGGCGCTGGTCCAGATCATCGCCGCCGGCAGCTTTATCGCCTCGACCGTGTTCCGGATCCTGGCCACGAAGCAGATCCTGAACTAGAGGATTTAGGGCCGGCAGAGCGGGTTTATGCCTTGGAAACCCGCCCTAACTACATTCAGAATTCATTCAGTGCGGCAAAGGCATGGTCACCTCATGCGTCTGGTTTGTCTGGTCATAGCGTTGTGGGGAATGATGGGGGCGGCCTCTGCGCAGAGCGCGTCGGCAGCCCTCGGGAACTGCCTTCCCCCCCGCGAGATGCAGGAAGCCGTGGCCTCCAAGGGCGTCGTCACACCGGCCTCCGCCGTGATGACGGCCCGTCGCCAGGTGCCGGGCGCTGACGTGGTTCGGGCGAGCCTCTGCCGCAACAGCGATGCTCTTGTCTATGTGATCATGGCCTTGCAAAAGGACGGTCGCATCGTGCAAGTGATGATCGACGGCTCCTCCGGGCGCGTGAGATCGGTGAAATAGCGCATCGTGCGGAAAAGTGGAGACCGGTTTTCCGCGCCGAACGATGTGCCACTTAAGGGATCAAGCATCGGATTGATCCCTTAAGTGCAATCCACTTTTGGGTCCGATGCTATAGGAAGCCAGAACCGTGCGCCTACTCGTTGTCGAGGACGACAGAACCCTCAATAAGCAGATCGTGACTGCCCTTGAACAGGCAGGCTACGCGGTGGACACCGCCATGGATGGCGAGGAGGGGCAGTTCCTTGGGGAAACCGAGCCCTACGACGCCATCATCCTCGATCTCGGCCTGCCGAAGGTGGACGGCGTTTCCGTGCTGACCGCCTGGCGCCGGGAGGGTCGCAAGGTCCCGGTGATCATCTTGACCGCCCGCGACCGCTGGAGCGACAAGGTCCAGGGCTTCGATGCCGGCGCCGACGATTACGTAACGAAACCTTTCCACATGGAGGAGTTGCTTGCCCGCGTGCGCGCCCTGTTGCGCCGCTCGGCCGGGCATGCCACGAGCGAGATCTCCTGCGGCCCGGTGAAGCTCGACACCCGCTCCGGCCGCGTGACGGTCGACGGCAACCCGGTGAAGCTGACCTCGCACGAGTACCGGCTCCTGTCCTACCTCATGCACCACATGGGGCGCATCGTCTCGCGGGGCGAGCTGACCGAGCATCTCTACGACCAGGACTTCGACCGGGATTCCAACACCATCGAGGTCTTCATCGGCAGGCTTCGCAAGAAGCTCGGCGTCGACATCATCCAGACCGTCCGGGGGCTGGGCTATCTCCTCGACGCGAGCCAGGCCCAGACGCCTCAGGCCCAGACCAAGACGTGACCGGCCTGTCGCCGCTCGTGAAACGCTTCGCCGGCCGGCCCATTGCGGTCCGTCTGGCGGTCTCCTCGGTGTTCTGGAGCTTCGTGATCCTGCTGATCGCGGGGTTGATCCTCTCGACCCTGTACCGGGACAACACGGAGCGGGCCTTCGACCAGCGGCTCCTGGTCTATGCCAACACGCTAGCCTCGAACCTCGTCGGTCCCGGCGACCCCAACCGGGATCTCGGCCCCATCGGCGATCCCCGGTTCGAGCTGCCGCTATCGGGCTGGTACTGGCAGGTGGCGCGCCCCAATGCGGCCCCGGCCGAGATCCGCTCCTCGAAATCGCTCTTCGGCGGGCAGCTGCCGAGTCTTGCCGCCGGCGACGACCGGTTCGGCCAGATCCGCCGCGGCTACGGACGTGCGCCGGACGATCGCAATCTTCGCGTCATCGAACGCGACATCGATCTCGGGGAGGACGGACGTTACATCATCCGCGTGGCCGGGCCCGCCGACGAGATCGAGGTGGCGGTGCGGGACTTCATCTTCGCGCTCACCGTCACCTTTGCTCTTCTCGGGCTGGCGCTCGGCTTTACCACGCTGCTGCAGATCCGCTTCGGCCTCCGGCCCCTGTCGAATCTCCGTAGCGCGCTCGGGGCCATCCGTCAGGGGGAGGCGGAGCGCATCGCGGGCGAGTATCCGCGCGACATCTCTCCGCTCGCCAGCGAGCTGAACCTGCTCCTCGACACCAACCGCGAGATCTTGGAGCGCGCCCGCACGCAGGTGGGCAATCTCGCCCACGCGCTCAAGACGCCGCTCAGCGTGATCATGAACGAGGCCGAGAACGCCCCCGAGGACGTGGCCGCCAAGGTCCGCGAGCAGGCGACCCTCATGCGCGATCAGGTCAATTACTATCTCGACCGTGCCCGCGCGGCAGCCCTGGCCGGCACGCTTGGGACCCTGACGGAAGCCGAGCCGGTGATCGCAGGCCTCGCGCGCACCTTCGCCAAGATCTACCGCGACAAGGACCTGGAGGTGGAACTCGCGATCCCACCGGACCTGCGCTTCCGCGGCGAGAAGCAGGACCTTGAGGAGATGGCCGGAAACCTCATCGACAATGCGTCCAAATGGGCCGCACACAAGGTTGTCGTGATGGCTGAGATCGTCCGCGACGACGACCGGCCGCGCTTCCGCCTGCTCATCGACGATGATGGGCCGGGGCTGCCCGAGGCTGCCCGAACCGAGATGCTCAAGCGCGGCCGCCGACTCGACGAGACGAAGCCGGGATCGGGCCTCGGTCTCTCCATCGTCAGCGATCTGGCGGCTCTCTATCGGGGTTCGCTCAAGCTCGATGCCTCGCCCATGGGAGGCTTGCGCGCGATCCTGGAACTCCCGGGGGACAGGAGTTCCCCTTAAGGAGATTTGCGCGTGACACCGTGCCACCGTCGTGCTTGAGGAGGACACGGGGTAAATAGGACTTTATGGTGATCTGGATCATTCTTCTGGCAATGACGGCGGCAGCCGTGATGGCGGTGCTGTGGCCGCTGTCGCGCCATTATGCCGTTGGGCGACAGGCCGATCCGGACAAGCAGTTCTATCGTGAGCAGATCGCCGAGATCGAGCGGGACCTGGCCCGCGGCGTGCTTCTCCCCAACGAGGCGGAAGCCGCCAAGGCCGAGGCTGGACGCCGGCTGTTGCGGGCCACGGGCCTGCAGGCCGATGAGGCCTTTGCGGCCGTGGGCGAGCCGGCCCTGCGCCGCCGCCGTGCCGCATCGACCCTGGCCCTGTCGATCATCCCGCTTCTGGCGCTCGCCACTTACGAAATCTACGGCTCGCCCCAGCTGCTCAGCGAGCCGCCGGGCGCGCGGATGCAGCCGCAGCAGGCGGGCAACATCAACCTGCTCGGCGCCGTGGCCGAGATCGAGTCCCACCTTGCCAAGAACCCGCAGGACGGACGCGGCTGGGAGGTCATCGCTCCGGTCTATCTCCGCATGGGCCGCATCGAGGATGCGGTGAAGGCCTATGAGTCGGCGATCCGCTATCAGGCGCCCGATGCCGCCCGCTTTGCCAATTATGGTGAGGTCCTGGTGCTGGCGAAAGACGGGCTGATCTCGGCGGAAGCCCAGGCCGCATTCGAGCAGGCGGCGAAGCTCGACCCGAATGCGCCCAAGGCCCAGTTCTACCTTGCCCGCGCGGCCGTGCAGGACGGACAGACCGACAAGGCCAAGACGATTCTTCAGAACTTGCTCGCCGCCTCGCCGGCGGATGCGCCGTGGGTGGATCCGGTGAGGCAGGAACTGGCGGCGCTCGGCGCACCGCAGCCTGAAGCAGCCCCGGCCGGCACGCCGCAGGTTGGCCCGGAGGCCATCGCCGGCATGGTGGCGGGGCTTGCGAGCCGTCTCGAAGCTCAAGGCGGCACGGCCGAGGAATGGGCGCGGCTGATGCGCTCCTATGCCGTGCTGGGGCAGCGCGACAAGGCCGCTGCTGCAGCCAAGCGCGCCCGGGAGGCCCTGGCGCAGGATACCGAGGCCTTGAAGACCATCGACACGATGGCCCAGGAACTGAAACTGACCGACGCTCAGCCATGACGAGAAAACAACGCCGCCTCACCCTCATCGGAGTTGCCGGATGCGTCCTCGCGGTCGCACTCGGGCTTGTGCTCTATGCCATGAACGACACGATCGTGTTCTTCAACTCGCCGGCCGACATTCAGGCGAAGAGCGTTCAGCCCGGCACGCGCATCCGTCTCGGCGGCCTCGTGAAGGAAGGCTCCGTGCAGCGCGGCGCCGACCAGCAGATCACCTTCGAGGTCATGGACGCCGAGGCCGCGATCAAGGTGAACTACAAGGGATTGCTGCCCGACCTGTTCCGTGAAGGGCAGGGTGTCGTGGCCGAGGGCATTCTGGAAAGCCCGAGTGTTTTCCGCGCCGACTCGGTTCTCGCCAAGCACGACGAGAATTACATGCCGCGCGAGGTGGCCGATACGCTCAAAAAACAGGGTCACTGGCAGGGCGAGGCCGATGCCGCGCCCAAAACGCAGTAGCAAGGGAGAACCCTCGTGTTGGTCGAGGCCGGACATTTTGCACTCGCGCTAGCCCTGGGCCTGTCGCTGATCCAGTTCCTGGTGCCGCTTTGGGGTGCGCGCGCCAACGATCCCGTGCTGATGGCGGTGGCACCGACGAGCGCGCTGGCGGTCTTCGCCTGCATCGCCTTCTCGTTTCTCGCGCTGACCTCCGCCTATCTGAGCTCCGACTTCTCGGTGCTCAACGTCGTGCAGAACTCGCACTCGGCAAAGCCGCTGATCTACAAGATCTCCGGCGTGTGGGGGAACCACGAAGGTTCCATGCTGCTCTGGGTGCTGATCCTGGCTCTCTTCGGCGCGGTCGTGGCGATCTCGCGCAACAGCATTCCCATGCGCCTGCAGGCGAACACGCTCGCCGTGCAGGCCGCCGTCACCATCGCGTTCCTGCTTTTTATTCTCACCACGTCCAACCCCTTCACCCGCGTCGTCCCGGCAGCGCTGGAGGGGCAGGACCTGAACCCGCTGCTGCAGGATCCCGGGCTGGCGATCCATCCGCCGCTTCTCTACATCGGCTATGTGGGCTTCTCGATCTCCTTCGCCTTCGCCTGCGCGGCCCTCATCGACGGGCGCATCGATGCGGTCTGGGCCAGGATCGTGCGGCCCTGGACGCTCGGCGCCTGGGCGTTCCTGACGCTCGGCATCGCCATGGGCTCCTATTGGGCCTATTACGAACTCGGCTGGGGCGGCTGGTGGTTCTGGGATCCGGTGGAGAACGCCTCGCTCATGCCGTGGCTCGCCGGCACGGCACTCATGCATTCCACCGTGGTGATGGAAAAGCGCGATGCGCTCAAAGTCTGGACGATCCTGCTCGCCATCCTGACCTTCTCGCTGTCGCTACTCGGCACCTTCCTGGTGCGCTCCGGCGTGCTGACCTCCGTCCATTCCTTCGCGGTGGACCCCGAGCGCGGCACATTCATTCTCGGCATCCTGATCCTGTTCATCGGCGGCTCGCTCGCGCTCTTCGCCTGGCGCGCCCCGATGCTCAAGCAGGGCGGCCTGTTCGCGCCCGTCTCCCGCGAGGGCGCGCTCGTGGTCAACAACCTGTTCCTCGCTACCGCCTGCGCCACCGTGTTTATCGGCACGCTCTATCCGCTGGCCCTGGAGGTGCTCACCGGCGAAAAGATCTCCGTCGGCGCCCCGTTCTTCAACTTCACCTTCCTGCCGCTGATCGTGCCGCTCCTGCTGCTGCTGCCGCTCGGGCAGACGCTCGCCTGGAAGCGCGGCAACTTCCTCGGCACGGCCCAGCGCCTTTATGCGGTGTTCGGCATCTCGATCCTAGCCACCATCGTGATGTTCGCCTTCACCTATGGCGGCCCGGTGGCGGCACCTCTGGGCATCGGGCTTGGGCTGTATCTGGTGCTCGGCTCGCTCAACGAGATCGTGACGCGCTCCTGGTCGAAGGGCACGCCTCCGGCGGTTGCCTGGCGCAAGGCGCGCGGCCTGCCGCGCTCGGCCTGGGGCACGGCCATTGCGCACGCAGGCGTCGGCCTCACCGTCATCGGCATCGCGGCCACGGCTTGGGGCATCGAGGCCATCGGCAGCCTGAAAGTCGGCGAGCGTCTGAAGGGTGGCGATTACGAGGTGCGGCTCGAACGGGTCATCCCGCGCGTCGAGGCCAATTACCGGGAGGACGCGGCCGTCCTGACGGTGTTCGGTTCCGGTCGCGAGCTTGGGACGCTCGAGACCATGAAGCGGCTCTACGTGACCCGCGGCATGCCGACCACCGAGGCCGGAATCCTGACCGTCGGTCTTGGCCAGGTCTACGCCAGCATCGGCGATGCGCAGCCCGACGGATCTGTCGGCATCAGGCTCTACCACAAGCCACTCGTCCTGCTGATCTGGATCGGCTCCCTGGTGATGGCGATCGGCGGCGGCATCTCGCTCACCGACCGGCGCCTGCGCATCGGCGCCCCGGCTCCCGCCAAGGCGATCCCGCCCAATGCGGTTCCAGCGGAGTAGGCCATGCGCTTCGTTCTCGCCCTCATGGCGGCCCTTCTCTTCAGCGGCTCCGCCTTCGCCGTCCAGCCGGGTGAGATGCTGAAGGATCCGGCCCTCGAGAAGCGCGCCCGTACGATCTCGGCGGGCCTGCGCTGCCTCGTCTGCCAGAACCAGTCGATCGATGATTCCGATGCCCAGCTCGCCAAGGACCTGCGCCTCCTGGTGCGCGAGCGCCTCGTGGCCGGCGACACGAATGACCAGGTGGAAAGCTTTCTCGTCCAGCGCTACGGCGAGTTCGTTTTGCTGAAACCCACCTTCGGCACGCATACGCTGCTGCTGTGGCTCACGCCGGCCCTTGTTCTGGTTCTGGGTGGGATCGGCGCGTACGCGGCCATGCGCAGGCGTCCGCAGCCGGCTACCGCGGCCCTCGACGAGGAGGAGCGGACGGCGCTGGAAAATCTGCTCAAGCGCGATCAGAACGCTTGAACCATCAGGCGGCCTAGTCGCATTCAAATCATATCGGGACGTGAAACCTTCCTCGTCTGTAAGAGTATATTCCGCTCACGCTAGGTCCGAATACCTCGATTCGAAAAAGGCGTCGCTTTTTCCGGTGAACACGCCAATTTGTCGCTGTGCCAAACCGTCAAGCCGGTGATATCGGGCCGTCATTCTCCTGATATTTCCTGCGAAAGGGACGGTCGTGAAAGCAGCGGCCTTTGGATTGAGTTTTATCTTTCTCGTTCTCCCTTTCGCTGCACGATCTGATGAAAATCTCGTCGCCAAGCGTGAGGCCTGCCGTCAGGAGGCGAGGCTTGCGATTGCCCCGAAGGGAAAGATCGGCGTCGATGGTTTCCGGCGGATCGTGGAGCGGCGTGCTGCCCGTGTGAGCCAATGCATGGAACGTGCCTTTGTCGCCCGGCAGGATGCGCCGGTTCCGCCAAAGAGGGCGCTCGGCAATGCACTGGACAGGGATCAGGCGCCCGCCACCGGCTCGGTCCGGAGCGGATCGGCCAAGACTACTGAGAGTGCCGGCCGACGAAAGCTGAAAACGGCCTCGACTGGAAGCCTTAAAAGGAAGAGCCCTGCCCACAAGCCGATCAGGCGCTTGTCCCGCAGGAGCAAGTGAAAGGTGACCCTGTCCGCCTGACGCGAAACCTTACCAACATTTCATCTGCGGGTGAGAGTACCGTAAGGCGCCAAGCCCCATCTTGCTCCCATGACGAACCCAGGAAGGTTCTACGAGGAGATGCAAGAGATGTCGGACAAGGTTTCCACTTCCGCCCGCAAGCGCACCGCAAAATGGCTCGGCGCAGCGGCCGTGGCTGCGTTGATTGCAGGCGGCGCCGTCGAGAGCGGTCTCGTTGCCCCCAATGTCGCCCATGCCGAGTTGCGCTCCATGGCGCAGCCGATCCAGAATGTTCCGTCGTTTGCCGACGTGATCGACCAGGTCAAGCCTGCCGTCGTCGCCGTCAAGGTCAAGGTGCAGAACGTCGCCGACCGCAACGACGATGATGACGACGGTCAGCAGTTCTCCATGCCGGATCTGCCTCCCGGTCACCCGATGGAGCGCTTCTTCCGTCAGTTCCGGGATCAGATGCCCGGTCGCGGCGAGCGCGGTCCGCGCAGCGAGCGTCCCCGTCAGTTCGGCCAGTCCCTGGGCTCCGGCTTCTTCATCTCGGCTGACGGCTATGTGGTGACGAACAACCACGTGGTCGACAATGCCTCCGAGGTCACGGTCACCATGGACAGTGGCAAGGAACTGAGCGCCAAGGTGATCGGCACCGATCCGAAGACCGATCTCGCCCTGCTCAAGGTCGATGGCGGCAGCGACTTCCCCTATGTCCGCCTAGCCTCCCAGAAGGCCCGCATCGGCGATTGGGTGGTGGCCATCGGCAACCCGTTCGGCCTCGGCGGCACGGTGACGGCCGGTATCGTTTCGGCTCAGCACCGCGACATCGGCGCCGGTCCCTACGACGACTTCATCCAGATCGACGCCTCGGTGAACAAGGGCAATTCCGGCGGCCCGACCTTCAACCTCTCCGGTGAGGTCGTGGGCGTGAACACGGCGATCTTCTCGCCGTCGGGCGGCAATGTGGGTATTGCGTTTGCCATCCCGGCGAGCACGGTTGAGACCGTTGTGGCCTCGCTCAAGGACAAGGGCTCGGTGACCCGCGGCTTCATCGGCGTGCAGATGCAGCCGGTGACCAAGGAGATCGCGGAGGCCATCGGCCTTAAGGAGCCCAAGGGCGCCCTCGTGGCCGATGCCATCAAGGACGGTCCTGCCGCCAAGGCCGGCGTCCAGACCGGCGATACCATCATCGCGGTCGACGGGCAGCCGATCAACGAGGCCAAGGATCTGTCGCGCAAGATCGCGAACGTGGCCCCCGGAAAGTCCGTGTCGCTCACTCTCTGGCGTCAGGGCAAGGAGCGGAATGTGACCCTCGAGGTCGGGAGCCAGCCGAAGGCCTAATCCCTTCCGATAACAGCAATGACATCAGGCTTTCCTGTTGATTGCCCCCGACACCTGGTGTCTTCTGCCCGCGGCGGGCCGGTCTACCCCCTCCAGGACCGGCCCGCCGTCGGGCTTTTTATTGTGTAGCGTGCAGGCTGATGCGGATTCTGATCATCGAGGACGACCGGGAGGCTGCCTCCTACCTCGTCAAGGCGTTCCGGGAAGCGGGCCATGTGGCGGACCATGCCGCCGATGGCCTCGACGGCTACGCCATGGCGGAAGCGGGCGACTACGACGTGCTCGTGGTCGACCGCATGCTGCCCAAGCTCGATGGCCTCTCCCTGATCCGGTCTCTCCGCGAGCAGAAGGTCGAGACGCCGGTTCTCATCCTCTCGGCGTTGGGCCAGGTGGACGACCGGGTGAAGGGTCTGCGTGCCGGCGGCGACGATTACCTGCCGAAACCTTACGCCTTCTCCGAGCTTCTCGCCCGTGTCGAGGTTCTCTCGCGTCGGCGTGCCTCCGCCCCTCATGCGGAGCCCACAATCTATCGCATTGCCGATCTCGAACTCGACCGCCTGTCACATCGCGTGACGCGGTCAGGTCAGGAAATCGTTCTGCAGCCGCGCGAGTTCCGGCTGCTCGAATACCTGATGAAGAACGCCAATCAGGTGGTCACCCGCACCATGCTTCTGGAGCACGTCTGGGATTATCATTTCGATCCTCAGACCAATGTGATCGACGTTCATGTCTCTCGACTGCGCGCCAAGATCGACAAGGGCTTCGACAAGCCGCTCATCCACACCATCCGCGGCGCGGGCTACACGGTGCGTGTCGGTGCCGAGGGGGACGAGGAATGAACGTGCCGTCATGAAAGCCTTCATGAGCGCCCTCGGAAAGCTTTTCCGCACGACCGCCTTCAAGTTGTCCTTCGCGTATCTGCTTATCTTCACGATCTTTGCCTTCGTCGGGCTCGGCTATGTAGCCTGGAACGCCCAGAGGCTTCTCACGGAGCAGTTCGTCTCCACCATCGAAAACGAGATCGACAGCCTGTCCAATCTCTACAGGTTCGGAGGGTTGCGCCGCCTCGTCACAAGCGTCGAGCGGAGATCGCGGGCGCCAGGCGCCTTGATCTATCTCGTCACGACGGAAGCGGGCGAGCGCGTCGCTGGCAATGTGGGCGCGCTGCCGCCCGACGTGCTCGGACGGACCGGCCAGTTCGAAACGCTCTACAATCGCACCGACGAGACGGAGACCCGGCCCGATGTGGCCATCGTGCGCGTCTATCTGCTGCCCGGCGGGTTCAGGCTCCTTGTCGGTCGCGACATCGAGGAGCGTCGTCGGCTGCAGGAGATCATCCATCGCGCATTCGGCTATTCGCTGCTCTTCATCGGCGTGCTCGGCTGCCTCGGGGGTTGGTTCATCACCCGCCGGGTGCTCAAGCGCGTGGACGACATGACGGATATCACGCGCCATATCATGGCGGGGGATCTCGGCGGGCGGCTGAAGGTGGCCGGAACCGGCGACGAGCTCGACCGCCTCGCGCAGAACCTTAATGCCATGCTCGATCGCATCGGCGAGCTGATGCGCGGCATGCAGGAAGTCTCCGACAACATCGCGCATGATCTCAAGACGCCGCTGACGCGCCTGCGCAACAAGGCCGACGAGGCCCTGCGCACGGCCAAGACGCCCGACGAGCTGAAGATGGCGTTGGAGGCCACCATCGACGAGAGCGACAACCTCATCCGCATCTTCAACGCGCTGCTGATGATTGCGCGGCTCGAGGCCGGCAGCGCCCGCGAGGGGTTGGCCGATTTCGATGCGGCCGAGGCTGTGCGCGGCGTGGCTGAACTCTATGACGCGCTGGCTGAAGAGGCGGGCGTAGACCTGGCGGTATCGGTCGAAGACGACCTTCCAGTTCACGGCAGCCGTGAGCTTCTCGGGCAGGCAATGTCGAACCTCCTCGATAATGCTCTCAAATATGGCGCCTCGTCCGACACCCCCAGCAAGACGATCAGCGTGTCGGCCCATCGCCGCGACGGCGAGGTGTGGATCGCGGTGGCCGACCGGGGACCTGGGATTCCGGAGGCCGAGCGGGGCAGGGTGCTGGAGCGGTTCGTTCGCCTGGAGACAGCCCGCTCCCGCCCCGGCTTCGGCTTGGGGCTCAGCCTCGCCGCTGCCGTGGCAAGGCTCCATGGCGGGGCGCTCCGGCTTGAGGACAATGACCCCGGCTTGAGAGTCGTGCTGGCCCTGCCTCTGAAGGCGGTCGATCTTCCGCAGCCAGCCCTCCAGACCGCCGCTTAAGCCTGAAGGATAAGAGCCTCGCGGCAGTTTTCGGTTGCCTCTGGATCGCCGGCGTGAACACTCGGGCCATCTTCCCGAACCCGAAGAGACCCGCCCGTGCCGGATGCGAATGACTCCCTCCTCAATCGCCTGACCAAGGCGCCGCTTGTGGCCGACCCGAAGCGGGCCAAGGCGCAACTGCGGGACTTCATCGACCGTGTGCGCGACGAGCCAGAGTCGGCTGCCCTGCTGGAGCATCTCGACGAGGGCCTCTTCCGCGATCTTCTCCTGGGCCTTGCTGATCATTCCCCTTTTCTCTGGCAGTTGATCGTCAATGACCCCGCCCGCGTGGCGAGGCTGGCCTTCTCCTCTCCGGAGGAGGCGCATCGCGCCATCATCGAAGGCCAATCCAACCTGTTCCGTGAGCTGCGCTCAGGTGCGATCACGCGCGATGATGCTGTGCGGGCCTTCCGGCAGAACCGCAATGCCCATGCGCTCCTCGTCGCCATGGCCGATATCGGCGGCCTCTGGGGCACGGAGCAGGTGACGCAGGCGCTCTCCGATTTCGCCGACGCATCCGTTGCCGGCGGCGTCAATCTCGTTCTGACAGAGATGGCGGATCTCGGGCGCGTCAGTCTCGTGAACCCGGATCAACCGGGTGAGGGCTCCGGCTTCACCGTGCTGGCGCTGGGCAAGCACGGGGCAGGGGAGCTCAACTATTCGAGCGACATCGACCTCGTGATCTTCTTCGATCCCGACACGACGATTCTGCGGGATCCTTCCGAGGCGGCGACGATCTACACCCGCATCGCCCAGCAGCTCGCCAAGCTCCTGCAGGAGCGTACCGCCGACGGCTATGTCCATCGCGTCGATTATCGCCTCCGCCCCGATCCGGGATCGACACCGACCGCTGTCTCGCTCGCCTCGGCCTATGTGTATTACGAGACCGTCGGGCAGAACTGGGAGCGCGCGGCGCTCATCAAGGCCAGGCCCGTGGCCGGCGACCTCGCCGTCGGCCAGAACTTCCTCGACGAGCTGCGGCCTTTCATCTGGCGCAAATATTTCGACTTTGCCTCCATCGCCGACGTGCATGCCATGAAGCGGCAGATCCATGCGGTGCGCGGGCATGACCAGATCGCTGTAGCGGGTCATGACATCAAGCTCGGACGCGGCGGCATCCGCGAGATCGAGTTCTTCGTGCAGACGCAGCAGCTCGTGTTCGGTGGCCGCCGCCCCGCCCTGCGCGGGCGCCGCACCCTCGACATGCTGAAGGCTCTTCATGATGAGGGCTGGATCACGGCCCATGCGCGCGACGAGCTCTCGGACGCCTACCGGTTTCTTCGCACCATCGAGCACCGGCTGCAGATGGTGGCGGACGAGCAGACGCAGCGTCTGCCGGCGGACGAGGAGCAGCTCAAGCGCTTCGCAAAGTTCTGCGGCTATCCCAATCTGAAAGCGTTCTCGAAGGCGCTCACCGATCAGGCCAAGATCGTGCAGGGTCATTATGCCCTGCTCTTCGAGGAGGGGCCGGAGCTCGCCTCCGATGCAGGCAGCCTCGTCTTCACTGGGTCTGACAACGATCCCGATACCCTCGCGACCCTCCAGCGCATGGGCTTCCACGAACCGGAGCGCACGGCCGAGACGGTGCGCGGCTGGCATTTCGGCAGGCGCCCTGCGATTCAGAGCGCCCGCGCCCGCGAGGTGCTGACCGAACTGACGCCGGCGCTGCTGTCCGCGCTCGGCGGCACGGCCGATCCCGATGGAGCGCTCGCCGCTCTCGATCGCGCCTTCGGGCGCATGCCGGCCGCCGTCGAGCTCCTCACCATCCTGCAATCGCACGACCGCCTGCGGCTTCTCTTCGCCGATCTTCTCGGCACTGCGCCACGCCTTGCCGATACGGTCGCGCAATCGCCGCATGTGCTCGACGCACTCATCGACCCCGCCTTCGGAACGCCCACCACCGACGACGAGACCATCGAGACCCAGGTGAGGCAGCTCATCGGCCCGCCACGCGACTTCGAGGATTTTCTCGACCGCGTGCGCGATGCGGCGCGACTGATGCGTTTCATCACCGGCGCGCGACTGCTCTCCGGCGTCATCTCACCGACCCAGACGGGAGAGGCTTATGCGGCCATCGCGCGCGCCGTGATCCGTGCATCCTTCGACGAGGTACGTCGAGCCTTTGAGGTCGAGCACGGCATCGTGCTGGGATCACGCATCGCGATCCTCGGTCTCGGGCGTCTCGGCAGTCGCGAGCTGACGGCGGGCTCCGACCTCGATCTCGTGGTGATCTACGACTTTGATGAGAATGCCCGCGAGAGCACAGGCCCGCGTTCGCTCGACGTGGTGGTCTATTACACGCGTCTCACCCAGCGTCTCGTCTCGGCACTGACGGTGCCGACGCGGCGCGGTCTGCTCTACGAGGTCGATCTGCGCCTGCGCCCGCAGGGCGGCAAGGGGCCGGTCGCGTCGCAGTTCAAAGGCTTCCTTGCCTACCAGGAAGCCGAAGCCGATCTGTGGGAACACATGGCGCTGACCCGTGCCCGTGTGCTCGCCGGCGACGATGACTTCGGCGCAGACGTGACCGAGTCTGTAAAAGACATCCTCACGGCGAAGCGTGATCCGAAGAAGGTGTTCAAGGAGGTGCGCGCGATGCGCGAGCTGATCGCGCAGGAGAAGGGCGACGGCGACCCCTGGGACCTGAAGCTCGCCCGTGGCGGCCTCACCGATCTCGACTTCATCGCACAGGGTCTGGTGTTGGCTTCCGCGAACGAGCATCCATTGCTCGTCGGCCTTTCCGTCGAAGGCACATTCGCGAAGGCGCAGGCTGCAGGCTTGCTCGATGACGATGACGCAAGGACGCTTATCGAAGCGCATAAAATGCTCAACGACGTCTTCCAATGGCAGCGGCTCACCATCGAAGGCAAGTTCGACGCCGGCGCTGTGCCGCCCGTGATCCTCAAGCGCCTCGCGACAGTGGCGGGGCTGCCGAGCGCGAAGGTGTTGGTGGAGCAGATGCAGGAGATATATCGCAAGGTCAGCGCGATCTTTGTTGCATCGGTCGGGTGACACCCGATCTTCCGCACTTACATCGCCTGCCGCTTCGGAAGCGATCATCAAGAGTTGCGATTCGCATGGGAATGTAAAACTTTTCGTATATTTATGAGACATTTAAGCGATCAAGAATCTGCGTTCCCCTCCGTTTTGAGAGTTATCGCTTCCCTAAAAATTTGCTCGGAATGCGCTGAACTTAAGCAATCTGCAAACGTGCAGTGTTGACGTTGGGGGCAGTTCGATATGGCTGATAGGCAATTCACGGCGCTTGAAGAGGAATATCTCGCTCACACGGCGCGCTATGGCGGGTCGGTTGGATATGGTGGTGCTGTCAACGGTGGCACGAGTGGCGGCGGTGTCACAAGGGTCAACGCCAATGGCAGTGTGAGCACCGGCAATGTTAGCAACCTTGTTGGCGTGAAAGAAAATTCTGATGGCAGCACGACCAGAACTTATCAGAATCCAGATGGAAGTTTAACAAGTGAAACACATCCAAATCAGTGGGGTCTAACAACAACGATTAAAACATCAACTCAAAACGGAATTACTACGATATCAGTGCATCGTGGGAGTCAAACTACTATTACTGAGACCCGTGATGTCTTGAGCAATAGGCTTCTGAGTGAAACAGTCGTAAGTAATAATATAACTGATGATGGGGTAAATCACCCATCAATTCACCGAATTGTTTATGGACCTGAGTTTAATTACGTTTACTGGCGCACTGCGAGAGGTAATGAGACTTGGTATAATGTGCGTCCAGACGGTACTACGTTTGATCGCCGCGAATATACTGCAGCGGAGCGTGAGGCAGATTTTTGGAGGGAGTACTGGTTTGAGCCTGTCAAGGGACCAAGGCATATTCCGGATGGTGACGGCAGCGATAAGCCGGTCCTTCTAGAGTTCTTGCTCGGCGACGAAACATATTTCGTTTCTGCAACCCTGGGAACGAACGATGCCGATGTTCTGGCCGCAGATGGTTTTGTGAGTGGGGGCGGTGGCACTGATATCCTTGTGGGCAGGGAGCGTGACGATATCCTGCAGGGCGGCGAGGGCGATGACATTCTGAATGGCGGTGCAGGTAACGACCTGCTGATCGGCGACGCCGGTTTCGACTGGGCATCCTATAGCAGGGCAACTTCCGGCGTAGTGGCGGATCTCGCCAACAGCGGCGTCAACACCGCCGAGGCTGCCGGCGATAAATATCGCGACATTGAGGCGCTGCAGGGCTCGGAGTCCGGCGACTCGCTCGCCGGCAACGAGGTCGGCAATGCACTCTCCGGTCTCGGTGGCAACGACATTCTGGTCGGCCGCGACGGCAACGACCACCTTGATGGCGGCGAGGGTGACGACATCCTGCGTGGCGGGGCTGGAGCGGATGTGCTCGACGGCGGCGCGGGCTTCGACTGGGCGTCCTATCTGGAGGCGAGCGCCGGCGTGGTGGTCGACCTGACCGCTCCTGCGGCCAATGCCGGCGAGGCGCAGGGGGACATTCACCGCAACATCGAGGCGCTGCAGGGCTCGAACCACGCCGACACTTTCTTCGGCGACGGTATCGGCAATGCGCTGTTCGGCCTCGGTGGGGCCGACTGGCTGATCGGCCGCGGCGGCAACGATCATCTCGATGGCGGCGAAGGCAACGATACGCTGAACGGCGGCGCAGGGGCCGATATCCTTGAGGGCGGGGCGGGCGTCGACTGGGCCGTGTATACGGATGCCCCCGCCGGGGTGCGGGTGGACCTGCTTAACCGGGCGCTCAACACCGGCGAGGCCGCCGGCGACACGCTCATCAGCATCGAGGCGTTGCAGGGCTCGAACCATGCCGACCAGCTCGCCGGCTCGGACGGCGACAACTGGCTCTCTGGCCAGGGCGGCAACGACGTGCTGCAGGGCCGCGGCGGCAACGACACACTGGAGGGCGGCGCCGGCGATGACATCCTGCAAGGCGGCCTGGGGGCCGACCGGCTGATCGGCGGCGGCGGCTTCGACTGGGCCTCGTATGCGGAGGCCACCGCCGGCGTGACGGCGAACCTGTCGAACCGCCTGGCCAACACCGGCGAGGCGGCGGGCGATGTCTACGAGGGCATCCGCGGCCTGCAGGGCTCGAACCATGCCGACACGCTGACCGCCGACACCACCACGCAGGGCAACGCGCTCTCGGGATTGGGCGGCAACGACGTGCTGGTCGGGCGCAAGGGCAACGACCATCTCGACGGCGGTACAGGTGATGACATCCTGCAGGGCAACGAGGGCGCCGACGTGCTGAACGGCGGCGCCGACTTTGACTGGGCGTCGTATATCTATGCGACCTCCGGGGTGGTGGCGAGCCTGCTGAACAGCGCGGCCAACACCGGCGAGGCGGCCGGCGACACCTACATCGGCATCGAGGCGCTGCAGGGCTCGGCCTACAACGACGTGCTCACGGCGGCCGATTATCTCGCCGGCAATGCGCTTGTGGGACTGGGCGGCAACGACGTGCTCAACGGCCGCATCGGCAACGACTATCTCGAGGGCGGGGAGGGCCACGACACGCTCTGGGGCCAGGACGGGGCCGACGTGCTCACCGGGGGCAGCGGCAGCGACACGCTTTCGGGCGGGGCGGGGTCCGACCAGCTCACCGGCGGGGTGGGTTCGGACCTGTTCCGCTTCGACACGGCGTTGGGCACCGGCGGCATTGACCGGATTACCGACTTCACGGTCGGGCAGGATCTGATCGGGCTGTCGCGCAGCGTGTTCGCCGGGCTCGATCTCGGCGGCTACAGCTCGCTGTCGGGCGCTTCGGCTGGCCCTGCATTTACAATTGGTCGTGGGGCAACAAGCTACGAGCATCGTCTGATCTACAACAGCGCGACGGGCGCGCTGTTCTACGATGCCGACGGCATCGGCGGCGCGGCCCAGGTGCAGTTCGCCACACTCGCTCCCAACCTGCTCCTCAACCAGAACTCATTCGTGATGATCTGATGGAGTGAGCCTAACCGGCTTCCCATCGGGTATCGCGCATTACGCGCAACAAAGACAACGACCGGCGCCTCATCGCGCCGGTCTTGCAACATGCGCAAAGCACGAAGCTCACCTCGATCGGGTGAATATGTGTTTTAAGTCACATTATATCGTTATATGTATCTCTAAAAGGAATGAAGTGGTTGTTCTGCGAGGACAGATCCTCAGGAGAGACCATCCATGAGCGGCGCAGGAAAGCGGCATCCTGAGCCCAGAGAAATGCCGCAATCGGTCCAAGCCGGATCGTGCTTGGAAATTGAAGGGGTTGAGGATGTTTAGACCGTTTACACTCGAAGAAGAAATGAACAATTACTTCAATGGTTCGGGTGGTGATGTTGGATACGGGGGAACGCCTCAGCCCATAGGCAGTTCCGGAACAACGACAACCACGATACGGCAAGGGCGCCCCGTCACAACAACAACCCACGCGGACGGCTCAACCTCATCGTCGACGTACTACTTGTCGGGTGACGGTGGGCAAATGACCTATATCACGACTACGGTCTCTGCTGATGGAATGGAGATTGAAACGACAACCCGTATCAGAACTCCAACCCATTGGGACAACAATGGTAACATGATCGGTTGGAGGGATAACATCGTAAGGGAAAGACGGGATCCTATCGACCGTCTCATCTCTCGTGAGGACACTCAAGTCGAGGTGATTCCGCCTGTTGACGGTCAAGGATTACCTGCGGGTGGCAATTCGGAAATCCCCAATTACCTGAGCGATCCTCACTCACACTACAACCAACTTAACTTTCTCCTCGGTAACGATAATGTAAACGATGTGCTGATCGGCAGTATGGCGAACAACTTAATGTTCGGCGGCTCCGGCGACGACATCCTGATCGGGGGGCTCGGCGCGGATCGCCTGATCGGCGGGGCTGACTTCGACTGGGCTTCATATAGCGGTGCGGCCTCCAGCGTTCACGCGGATCTCGTCAACAACGCTGGGAACATCGGCGAAGCCGCCGGAGATACGTATGATGGCATCGAGGCGCTGCAGGGCTCGAACCACAACGACGTTCTCGCCGGCAACGAGATCGGCAATGCGCTCTCGGGTCTTGGCGGCAACGACATTCTGAACGGCCGTGGCGGCAACGATCATCTCGATGGCGGCGAGGGTGACGATATCCTCAACGGCGGCGTTGGAGCTGATACCCTGGTCGGCGGTGCCGGCTTCGACTGGGCGTCGTACTCGGAAGCCACTGCGGGCGTGCGGGCTGATCTCGCCAACAGCGCGGTCAACACTGGCGAGGCGGCGGGCGACAGCTACAGCAGCGTCGAGGCCCTACAAGGCTCGAACTTCGGCGACCAGCTCGCCGGCAATGAGATCGGCAATGCGCTCTCGGGGCTTGACGGCGGCGACGTGCTGCAGGGCCGGGGCGGCAACGACCATCTCGACGGCGGGGCCGGCGACGACATCCTCAACGGCGGTGCCGGCGGCGATGTGCTGATCGGTGGGCTGGGCTTCGACTGGGCCTCCTACATCGACGCTGCGGCGGGTGTGACGGCGGATCTGGCGAGCCATTCCGGCAACACGGGTGAGGCGGCGGGCGACAGCTACGTCGGCATCGAGGCGCTGCAAGGCTCGAACCACGGCGACGCGCTCGGCGGCAATGAGATCGGCAATGCCCTGTTCGGCCTGGGCGGCAACGACAATCTGCAGGGCCGGGGCGGCAACGACCATCTCGACGGCGGGGCCGGCGACGACATCCTCAACGGCGGTGCCGGCGCCGACATTCTCGATGGCGGGGCCGACTTCGACTGGGCGTCGTATGCGACCGCGACATCCGGCGTCACGGTGAGCCTGGCGGACAACTGGCTCAATGCCGGCGAGGCGTATGGCGACACGTTCATCAGCATCGAGGCGCTGCAGGGCTCGAATTATGCCGACACGTTGAGCGCAGCCAATTATCTGGCCGGCAACGCGCTTGTGGGCCTGGGCGGCAACGACGTGCTGACCGGCCGGATCGGCAACGACTATCTCGATGGCGGCGAGGACAATGACTCGCTCTTCGGTCATGGCGGCGCCGACGTGCTCACCGGCGGCAATGGCAATGACCTTCTCTGGGGTGGTGTCGGGGCCGATCAGCTCACCGGCGGGGCCGGCGCGGACCAGTTCCGCTTCGACACCGCGCTCGGCAACGGCAACATCGACCGGATCACCGACTTCACGGTCGGTCAGGACCTGATCGGGCTGTCGCGCAACGTGTTCACCAGCTTCGCCTCGAGCGGCGCGCTCTCTTCGGCAGCGTTCACGACAGGCGCCTCGGCGACGAGCTATGAGCACCGTCTGATCTACAACAGCAGCACGGGGGCTGTGTCCTACGATGCCGACGGGATCGGTGGAGCCGCCCAGGTGCAGTTCGCCACCCTCGTCGGCAACCCGACCCTGACCGCCTCATCCTTCTTCCTGATCTGAGGCTGAGCGCTCGGGCGGCTGCGCATCCGCGGAGCTGCCTTCGAGATTGCGAAAAGAGAAAAGCCGACGCCTCACAGCGCCGGCTTTTTGATGAGATGAATCGTCTCTGAAGATGCAGCGCGTTTACGCCGCCGCATCTGCCAGGGCGATGTCCGCGTTCGTGGCTTCGGTGAGCGGCAGGTGGACCAGCACGATGGTGCCGACGCCTTCCTGGCTTCTGATGCGTAGCGATCCGCCGTGGAGCTCGGCGAGCGAGCGGGCAATGGCAAGACCCAGGCCCGAGCCCTTGTAGCTCTTCGAGAACTCGGTCTCGACCTGCTCGAAAGGCTGGCCGAGCTTGTGCAGGGCGTGATCGGGAATGCCGATGCCGTTGTCTTCCACGTAGATGTTGACGGCGTTGCCGGCTTGACGCGTGCGCACCGTGATGCAGCCACCGTCGCTGGTGAACTTCGTGGCATTCTGGAGCAGGTTGACGAGGATCTGGTGCAGGGCGCGCTCGTCTGCCGGAACGATGATGTCCTCAGGGCTCACAT
This sequence comes from Microvirga lupini, assembly GCF_014191055.1. Classification (GTDB taxonomy): domain Bacteria; phylum Pseudomonadota; class Alphaproteobacteria; order Rhizobiales; family Beijerinckiaceae; genus Microvirga; species Microvirga lupini_A. Next base: position 188,664 of record NZ_JACHWB010000002.1, on the reverse strand, counting down.
CGACCGTGACGGAGAGGTCCTTGGCCTTTGTCTGCTCGCCTACGAGCTTGAGGGCGCGCTGGATCGAGGCATGGACTTCGATCGGCTGCTTCGTGAGCGTGGTGCGGCCTGCCTCGATGCGCGACATGTCGAGGATGTCGTTGATCACCGACAGGAGATACTGACCGCTCGAGCGGATGTCGGAGCAGTATTCCTCGTATTTCTCGGAGCCGAGCGAGCCGAAGATGCCGCTCTGCATCACCTCCGCGAAGCCGATGATGGCGTTGAGCGGCGTACGCAGCTCATGGCTCATGTTGGCCAGGAATTCGGATTTGGCGCGGTTGGCGCTTTCGGCCTGGGCCTTCTGGTCGAGATAGCGTTCGGCGAGGTCGGCGAGCTGATGCGTCTGCGCTTCAAGCTTCTGGCGCGACTGCTTGAGATCGAGAACGGTGGCGATGAGCTCCTTCTCGGACTCGACGAGGCGGTGCTCGTGACGCTTGAGTGCCGTGATGTCCGTGCCGACCGACACGTAGCCGCCATCCTTGGTGCGGCGCTCGTTGATCTGCAGCCAGCGACCGTCCTGAAGGCGAGCCTCGAAGGTGCGTGCGCCCACGTCCTGCTGCTCGCGGCGCAGGAACTGGTGCTGCACCTCTGGCGGGCGGCCCAGCGCCATCACGTCCGCATAGGACTTGCCCTGCAGCTGCGCATCGGCCGGCAGCTCGTGCAGCTTCTGGAATTTCGAGTTGCACAGCACGAGGTTGTTGTTGGCGTCCCACAGCACGAAGGCTTCGGAGATTGCTTCGATGGCGTCGTGCAGGCGGGCATCGGCCTTGGCGGTCTTCTCTTCGAGGCCGCGCTGCTCGGTCACGTCGACCGCGATGCCCACGAGATGGCTCGCCGCGTCATCCGGATCGCTCATCAGCTCGGCGCGGGCGCGCAGCCATACCCAGTCACCCGTGAGGCTACGGATGCGGAACTCGTAATCGAGAAGCGAGGTGCTGGCGGAGGCGAGCTGTTCGGCAATCGTGAAGAGATCCTGATCCTCGGGGTGGATCATGGCGTTCACTTCGCCGAAGGAGAGGAACTCGTCCTGGCGCTCGTAGCCGAGAAGCTCGTACATGGAGTCGGACCAGTAGATGCGGCCGCGGCCGATGTCCCAGTCCCACAGGCCGCAGCGTCCGCGGTTGAGAGCGGAATCGATCCGGTCGCGCACCTTCTCGCAAACCTCGTCGGCGGCGCGCGCGCGGTTCGCCTGCATCACATAAGCTACACCGATGCCGAGCAGCACCAGGATCGTGGCGCCGAGAAGCGAGACGTGGCCGATGGTGCGCGTCCACCAGCCCGACAGGATGTGCGGCATGGGCTGCACGAGCGCGATCTGTCCCGAAGAGGCGTGCAGCGCACGAACGGTTGCCATGCCCTCAACGCCGCCGGGAAGACGGACCGTCATGACGCCGGCGCGGTCGGCAAACAGCATCAGCGGCTGCGCTTCGCCCAGGATGTCGGTGAGCTTGACGGGAGCATCCTTCATCGGCGGATGAACGGCCAGAATGACGCCTGCCTGATCGACCAGCATGAGCGTGCGGTTCTGCGTCAGGGCGCTCGGCGGCATGTCCTTGGCGAGGTGCTCCAGCTGCGCCGCAGCTTGAGCATTGTTGGCCGGAGCCGGAATGGCGCCGAGCTTTGCCGCCGACAGAGAGGCAATGATGTCGATGTCGCTGATGGCGTCGAAAAGCGTGTCCTTGCGGCCATCGCGGATTTGCACCCAAGCGCTGCCGGCAAGCGTGATGAGAAACAGGATCAGAACCGCCGGGACCGCCAGGCGGAGCAGGGGCTCATATCGCTCAAGCCGTCGATAGGTGAGGTTCGCGTCTGATCGCGTTACCCCTAGAATCGTACCCGCGCGTGCGGGTACGCATGCGGTCACCGCCCCCGCCATGCGATGCTTCCTCCGGAACCATTTGCGTCCTGTTTCGGAGGACGTGCCGCATCTCTCCGAATCACTAACAATAGAATCTTGAGCGGGTGATTTGTCTAGTTAGTAGAACCCGAAGGTTAATAAAAAATTTCCTATGCCGCTTTCCCCTGGGGAAATCCAGGACAAGTCAATAACCCCCTCAACCATATAGGTTATTCCGACTGGCTCTCCTCGAGGGAACGGCTCACGATGTCTCCTACATCGCGGGAAAGATTGGGCTTTTGCGCGATGGAGCGAAGGGCTTCTTCCGCGTGTTTCCGCCGGGTGTTTTCCATCATCCGCCAGGTGCTGAAAGCGGTGAGCAGGCGAGCGGCGAGTTGCGGATTCAGCTCATCCGCGCGCAGCACGATTGAGGCCAGGAACTGGTAGCCCGCCCCGTCCGCCCGGTTGAACTGAACCTGGTTCAGCATGGCAAAGCTGCCGATCAGCGAGCGCACCCGATTGGGATTGCTGATGGAGAAGGCAGGATGCTCCATCAGGCGCTTCACCCGCTCGAGAGTTCCGTCCTCCGGGATGGCAGCCTGCAGGGTGAACCATTTGTCGATCACGAGCGGTTCGTTGCGATAGCGCTCGCCGAACTGGGCGATGGCGTCCTCGCGTGCTTGGCCCGGAAGGGTCGTCAGGACGCTGAGCGACGCGAGCCGGTCCGTCATGTTGGTCGCAGACTCAAGCTGCGCCGAGGCAAGCGCTTCGCCGGCGCGTGAATCGGCCGCGGCCAGAAGATCGAGGCAGGCGTTGCGCAGAGATCGGCGTCCGGCGCTGACCGCATCGGGGCTGTAAGGGCCTGAATCCGTGAAGGCGTCATAAATGCGTTGCAGGCGCCGGCTGCAGGCCGTGCCGAGGCGCTGGCGCAGTTCGGTTCTGGCGCGGTGGATCGCGTCCGGATTGACGTCCTGACTGATCTCCTGTGCGATGTCCGCTTCGCTCGGAAGGGTCATGACGAGCGCCGCAAAAGCCGGGTCATCCTCGGCATCCTGATCGATGAAGGAGCAGAGGGCCGCTGCATAGGCTTCGATCTCCTCGCCCTTTGCCGACCCGTCGACCGAGAGGGAGGCCAGCAGTCGCATGGCAACGGTCTGCGCCGACTGCCACCGGTTGAAGGCGTCGGTGTCGTGCCTCAACAGAACCAGCAGTTCCTCGTTGGGCAGATCGAGCGATACCTTCACCGGGGCCGAGAAGCCCCGGAAGAGGGATGGGACCGGTAGAGACGTCACGCCCGTGAAGGTGATGCTGTCGGCGGCCTTGTCGAACAGGAACACGCCCCGTTCATCCACCCGGTCGCAGGTTGCGCTCATGGGGGATCCGTCATGCGAGACGAGGCCGAGCGTGACCGGAATGGCCATGGGATCCTTCTTCGCCTGCCCGGGTGTCGGGGAGGTGCTTTGTTTGAAGTCGAGGCGATAGGTCTGCGCAGCCTCGTCGTAATGGCTCTTCACCGCCACGCGGGGTGTTCCGGACTGCTCGTACCAGCGGGCGAAATGCGAGAGGTCGCGGCCCGTGACCTCCGCAAAGGCGGTCAGGAAGTCCTCGACCGTCGCGGCCGTGCCGTCGCACCGCTCGAAGTAGAGATCCATGCCACGCCGGAAATCCTCCTCGCCGATGATCGTCTTGAGCATGCGGACGATCTCCGCGCCTTTCTCATAGACGGTGGCGGTATAGAAGTTGTTGATCTCGCGGTATTGGTTCGGACGCACCGGATGGGCCAGCGGGCTCGAATCCTCCAGGAACTGCCGGGCCCGCAGGGTCTTTACCTCGGCGATGCGGTGCACGGGACGCGAGCGCTCGTCGGAGGAGAATTCCTGATCGCGGAAGACCGTCAGGCCCTCCTTCAGGCAGAGCTGGAACCAGTCGCGGCAGGTGACGCGGTTGCCGGACCAGTTGTGGAAATACTCGTGCGCGATGATCGCCTCAATATGAGTGTAATCCATATCGGTGGCGGTTTCAGGTGAGGCCAGCACGTATTTGTCGTTGAAGATGTTGAGGCCCTTGTTCTCCATTGCGCCCATGTTGAAGTCGGACACGGCGACGATGTTGAAGACGTCGAGGTCGTATTCCCTGCCGAAGACACGCTCGTCCCAGCGCATGGAGCGTTCGAGCGCGTCCAGGGCATAATCGGCGCGGTCCTCCTTGCCCGGCTCCACATAGATCGCAAGCTCGACCTCGCGCCCCCTCATGGTCGTGAAGGTCTTGGCGACCCGCCCGAGGCTGCCTCCCACCAGGGCGAACAGGTAGGACGGCTTGGGATGCGGATCGTGCCAGACGGCATAGTGGCGGCTGGAATCGTCTAAGGAGCCGCTCTCGACGAGGTTGCCGTTGCCGAGAAGCACCGGGGCCTCGTCGCGGTCCGCCTCGATGCGCGTGGTATAGACGGAGAGAACATCGGGACGGTCGAGGAAATAGGTGATGCGCCGGAAGCCTTCCGCCTCGCATTGGGTGCAGTAATTGCCGCTCGAGCGATAGAGGCCCATGAGCTTGGTGTTGGCCGTCGGGTTGACCTCGGTCTCGATGGTCAGGGTGAAGGCCTGCTGGGGCGCCTGGGCGATCGTGAGCGAGTGCGGCGAGGCCTCGAACTCTTCGTCGGACAGGACCCGCCCATCCAGAGACACGGATTTCAGATTCAGCTCGTCGCCTTCCAGGATCAGAGGTGCGCCCGAACGGCCAGAGGGGTTGGGGCTCATGGTGAGCGTTGCGGTGACGCGCGTCTCCGTCGGGTGGAGCTTTACGTCGAGTTCAACAGTGTCGATCAGGAAGTCACTGGGCCGATAATCCTCAAGGCGAACAATGGGGGCTGTCTCGGTGCGCATCGGGTACCCGTATGAAACGAAGTTGCGTTGGATCTAGGGCCTTAGAGGAGTGACCGCCAGTCTGCTTGGCGCAGCAAGGCTCAAGAGTCACCTGATCTTGGCCAAATCCAAGGCTTTTTCTGCGCAACAAAATGGTACCCCTTGATCTCCGGACGAAATACGCCATCACGTGAATTCCGCTCACGGAGACGATCATGGAATACCTGCACACGATGGTTCGCGTGTCGAACCTCGAACAATCCCTCGATTTCTTCTGCAACAAGTTCGGCCTGGTCGAGGTCCGCCGGATCGAGAACGAAAAAGGGCGCTTTACTCTCGTGTTCCTGGCGGCGCCCGGCGACGTGGAGAAGGCGGCAGACACGAAGGCGCCGCTCCTGGAGCTCACCTACAACTGGGACGAGCATGACTATGCCGGCGGCCGGAACTTCGGCCATCTCGCCTACCGGGTCGACGACATTTACGAGACCTGCCAGAGGCTGATGGATGCGGGCGTCACCATCAACCGCCCGCCCCGGGACGGCTACATGGCCTTCGTGAAGACCCCCGACAACATCTCCATCGAGCTGCTCCAGCGCGGCGAGCCGAAGCCCGTGCAGGAGCCCTGGGCCTCCATGGCGAATACCGGCACCTGGTAGTCCGAGCCCCTCGGCTGCCCCTTCGGCTGCCCCTTGGCGAAAAGGTCTTGCTCCGCCATTCTACCCGGCCCACCATAAGACAGCCGGGTCGAACCGGCGGAGGAACATCGTGGTACGAGAGACAATCCGCTTCTGGCGGCAGGGACGAGCAGTCGAGGTTTCAGGCTTTCACCCACGCACCACGCTTCTGGATTATTTAAGGCTTCAGGAGCGTCGCGTGGGCACCAAGGAAGGGTGTGCGGAGGGCGATTGCGGCGCCTGCACCGTGGCCCTGGGCCGAGTGAGGGGTGGACGGGTCCATTACGAGCCGGTCAATGCCTGCATCCTGCTGCTCGGCCAGGTCGATGGTGCGGAACTCGTCACGGTCGAGGATCTCGCGGCAGGCGGCGAATTGCACCCGGTGCAATCCGCCATGGTGGACGCGCACGGCTCCCAATGCGGCTTCTGCACGCCCGGCATCGTGATGAGCCTCTTCACCCTTTATCATGCAAGCGAGCGGCCCCTCAGCCGCGAGGCCGTCAACGATGCGCTCGCCGGCAATCTCTGCCGCTGCACGGGCTACAGGCCCATCGTCGACGCGGCCCTGCAAGCGTGCGGCGAACAGCCCAGAGATGCTTTCAGCACGAATGCCGAACACAATGTGCAGGGCCTGACGGCGCTCGCCGATGGGCAGGATGTCTTCATTGGGGATGAGACACGCTTCTTTGCGGCACCCGCCAGTGAGGATTCTCTGGCGGATCTCTATGCACGGCACCCGGATGCAACGCTTGTCGCCGGCTGCACCGACGTGGGTCTTTGGATCACGAAGGGTATGGCCGAGATCGAGAAGGTGATCTGGCTCGGGCGCGCGGCGGGACTCGACGTCATCGAAGAGGCTTCCGACACCCTGGGTATCGGCGCGACCGTGACGCATGCGGAGGCTCACCCGTCGCTCGCGCGCATCGATCCCGACCTCGGCGAGCTGATGCGCCGCTTCGGATCCTGGCAGGTGCGGGCCTCCGGAACGGTGGGCGGCAACATCGCCAACGGCTCTCCCATCGGCGATCTCGCGCCCGCGCTCATCGCCCTGAGCTCCGCGCTGGAACTGCGCCACGGCGATGCCACGCGCACCATACCGCTTGAAAACTTCTTCATCGCCTATCGCAGGCAGGATCGAGTGCCCGGCGAGTTCGTGCGCCGCATCGTGGTGCCGAAGCTCAAGGGTCACGAGGTTTTTCGGGCCTACAAGATTTCCAAGCGCTTCGATGAGGACATCTCGGCTGCCATGGGGGCGTTCAAGTTCACGCTCGACGGCAGGCGCATCGCCGAGGCTCGCGTTGCTTTCGGCGGCATGGGGGCGACGCCCAAGCGGGCGCTTGAGACGGAGCAGGCACTTGCAGGGCTCTCCCTCGACGATCCGTCGAGCTGGGGCGAGGCTATGGCGGCGATCGCGCGCGATTACCAACCGCTCGACGACCACAGATCCTCGGCCGCCTATCGGGCGACGGTGGCGCGCAATCTCGTGTTCAAGGCCTTGAGCGAGACCGCATCGGGCGAGACCCGTGCGACGCGCATCATCGGTCAGCGCGACGCGCTCCAGGCGGCGGAGTAGGGCCATGAACGCACCCACCAAGCCCATGATGGACGCGGAAGCGTTCCGCCATGTCCGCAAACCCCTGCCGCACGATTCCGGTATCAAGCACGTCCAAGGGGTCGCGCAATATATCGACGATATCCGTGAGCCTGAGGGCACGCTGCATGTGGCCATCGGCCAGTCGCCGAAAGCACGCGGACGCCTGATCTCGCTCGATGTTGCCGCCGTGCGCGCCGTGCCCGGAGTCGTGGCGGTGCTCACGGCTGCGGACATCCCCGGCAAGAACGACGTGTCGCCGGCCTTCGGCGACGATCCGCTCTTCGTCGACACCGAGATCAGCTTCTTGGGACAGGCGCTCTTCGCCGTCATTGCCACGAGCCGCGACACCGCGCGTCGCGCCGTCAAGAAGGCCGTGATGGAGATCGAGGCCGAGACGCCGAGCATCACGGTCGAGGACGCCCTGGAACGCGGCGAGACCGTGCTGCCGGATTACGCCTATGGGCGTGGCGATCCGAACGCCGTCATTGCCCAGGCGCCGATGAGGCTGGAAGGCCAGTTCCGCGTCGGCGGGCAGGAGCATTTCTACCTCGAAGGCCAGGTGGCCATGGCGATCCCGGCCGAGGATGGCGATGTCCATGTCTATTCCTCGACCCAGCATCCCACCGAAGTGCAGCATGTGGTCGCCCGCGTGCTCGACATTCCCGATGCCTATGTGACCTGCGAGACGCGGCGCATGGGCGGCGGCTTCGGCGGAAAGGAAAGCCAGGCGACGCAATGGGCCGTGACCGCAGCATTGGCGGCGCGCATCACCGGGCGCCCATGCAAGCTGCGCCTCGACCGCGATGACGACTTCATCCTCACCGGCAAGCGTCACGACTTCCGCTGCGACTGGAATGTGGGCTTCGACCAGGAGGGCCGCATCCAGGGCTATGCGGTCGATCTGCTCGCCCGCTGCGGCTATTCGGCGGATCTCTCGGCCGGCGTGGTGGACCGGGCCATGTTCCATGCGGACAATGCCTATTGGATGCCCGCCGTTCACATCGCCTCGAAGCGGCTGAAAACCAACACGGTCTCCAACACGGCCTTTCGCGGCTTCGGCGGCCCGCAGGGCATGCTCGCCGTCGAGCACGTGATGGATCAGATCGCCTGGGCGACGGGGCGCGATCCGCTCGACGTGCGCTATGCCAATTTCTATCGGCCGGGTGAAAACGTCACGCCCTACGGCATGGAGGTGGAGGAGACCGACACCCTCGTCAACCTCGTGCGCACATTGGAAGAGACGTCGCACTATCGTGCGCGCCGCGAGGAGATCGTGGCCTTCAACGCGTCCTCGCCGATCATGAAGAGGGGCATCGCGCTGACGCCCGTGAAGTTCGGCATCAGCTTCACGCTTACGCATATGAACCAGGCGGGCGCCCTGGTGCACGTGTATCAGGACGGCTCCGTGCATCTGAACCATGGCGGCACCGAGATGGGGCAGGGGCTTTACATCAAGGTGGCCCAGGTGGTGGCGGAGGAATTCGGCATCGCCATGGAGCGCGTGCGCATCACCGCGACCACGACCGCGAAGGTGCCCAACACCTCGCCGACGGCGGCGTCCTCCGGTTCCGATCTCAACGGCATGGCGGCGAAGATCGCGGCGGGCGCAATCAAGCAGCGCATGATCGCTCACGCGTCCGAAGCCTACGGGGTGCCGGAGGAGCAGATCGAGTTCCGCGAAGACCGGGTGTTTATCGGCAACGAGAGCCTGTCCTTCGATGAACTCGCCAAGAAATGCATCGCGGCCCGCGTCCAACTCTCCGAGGCAGGGCATTACAAGACGCCGAAGATCACCTGGGACCGCGCCAAGGGAACGGGCAGGCCATTCTTCTATTTCGCCTATGGGGCGGCCTGTTCCGAAGTGGTCGTCGACACGCTCACCGGCGAGAACCGTCTGCTGCGCACTGACATCCTGCACGATGTCGGCCGCTCCCTGAACCCGGCCATCGACATCGGCCAGATCGAGGGCGGCTTCGTGCAGGGCATGGGCTGGCTCACCACGGAGGAACTGGTGTTCAGCAAGGAGGGGCATCTGCTCACGCACGCGCCCTCCACCTACAAGATCCCGGTCGCGTCCGACGTGCCTGCCGCCTTCAACGTGGCTCTCTTTCCCAACGCCAACCGGGAGGAGACGATCTACCGCTCCAAGGCCGTGGGCGAGCCGCCGATCATGCTGGCCAACAGCGTCTTCTGCGCGCTGGCCGATGCGATCCATGCGCTCGACCCGGAGAAGCCCGTGCCGCTCAACGCGCCCGCGACGCCCGAGGCAATCCTGCGCGCCTGCGAGGCCTTGCGGGGGAGGCCGATGGGGTGAGGGTCTGGCGCCAGCTTGCCGATTTCGTGCAGCGGCACGGAGCCGCAGCCCTCATCTCCGTGCATGACGTGAAAGGCTCCGCTCCCCGCGAGATCGGCGCTCGCATGGTCGTGCGGCCCGACGGTGCGTTTCACGGCACCATCGGGGGCGGGCAGCTCGAATTCCGCATGCTGGACATTGCCCGCGAGATGCTGGGCGCCGGCCGCGGTCCGGCCCGAATCGTCGATCAGGCGCTCGGGCCCGATCTCGGCCAGTGCTGCGGCGGGCGGGTGAAGATCCTGATCGAGACCTTCGACAGCCGGGATATGGTGGATCTCACGCCGCTCGTGAAAGCCGAGGCCGAGGGCCGTCTGTTCGAGCTTGAATGCCGGATGGAGGATGGCCGCGTGAGGCGCGACTTCGCCTCCGCGGTCGGCGACGATCGCTGGACCGGCTGGCGCGAGACCCACGGCGAGGTACGCACCCCCGTTCTCCTGTTCGGCGCCGGCCATGTGGGCCGTGCGTTGGTGTTGTCGCTCGCGCCGCTGCCGTTTGCCGTGCGCTGGCTCGACGATCGGGACGATGCCTTTCCGGCCCATCTGCCGCCGAATGCCAAGGCTGTCCGCATGTGGGACCCGGAGGCGGAGATCGCCGAGGCGAAGTCGGATTCCCTCATCCTGGTCATGACCCACGACCATCCCCTCGACATGGCGATCACCGCCGCGGCCCTGAAGCGGGACTTTCCCTATGTGGGTCTCATCGGCAGCGCCACGAAGCGGGCGCGCTTCGAGAAGCGGTTTCGGGAGCTCGGAATCCCTGAGGCGACGATCCGCTCCCTCGTCTGCCCCATCGGGCTGCCGGGCATCGGGGACAAGGACCCGGCGATCATCGCCGCCTCCGTGACCGCGCAGCTGCTGCAGGTGCGGGAGCACGGGCGGCTCAGTCAAAATTTCTCGCCTCCCGCGGCCTCGAACGATACATAAGCCTCATGAGCACCAATCGACTCGACGATCAGCGCCATCTGGCACGCGCCATCGAACTGTCCCGCGAGCATATGGAGGAGGGGGCCGGCGGCCCCTTCGGTGCCGTGATCGTGCGCGACGGCCGGGTTCTGGCCGAGGGCTGGAACCAGGTCACCTCGGCCAAGGATCCGACGGCCCATGCCGAGGTCACGGCGATCCGGCGCGCCTGCGAGGCCGTGGGAGACCACTCCCTGGAAGGCGCCACCCTTTATACGAGCTGCGAGCCGTGCCCCATGTGCCTGGCTTCGGCCTATTGGGCCCGCGTAGGCCGCATCGTCTATGCCAATACCCGGCAGGATGCGGCCGAGATAGGCTTCGACGACAGTATGATCTATGACGAGATCCCCAAGCCCGTCTCCGAGCGCCTCATCCCCATGGACCACCAGCCGAGCCTGGAAGCCAAGGCCGTGTTCGACGCCTGGGCGGACAAGCCGGACAAGATCGCCTATTAATATCCCGTCGCGCTTCCTATCTGAGCTTCACCCGATCACAGACCGAGACGAACCCATGCCCCGCGTCACCACCATTGTCCGCAAGCCCGCCGTCAAGGCCGACCGCGTCGTCGCTACGATCACCCTCGACCATGAGGCCCGTACTCGCCGCCAGGGAACGCTGAGGGCCGAGGGCGGAACCGACATCGTGCTCGATCTCGACATGGAAACCACCATCAACGACGGCGATGCCCTGAGGCTCGAAGACGGCCAGCTCATCCAGGTGAAGGCTGCGCCTGAGCCCCTGCTGGAGGTGAAGGCCGAGAACCCGTTGCGTCTAACGCGTCTCGCCTGGCATCTGGGCAGCAATCACGGCCTCGTCGAAGTCACGGGGGATGCCCTTTACATCGAGAACAGCCCGGCGCTGGCGGAACTGGCACGCGGCCAGGGCTGCACCGTGACTCCGGTGGAGCGCCCCTTCCGGCCGGAGCGCAGCACCCATGTGTGCGATCACGACCATGGGCATCACCACCATCATGGCCATGCTCACAGCCATAATGAGGGCCACGCCCATGCTCACACCCATGACCACGGGCATTCTCACGGTCACGATCATGCGCACGAGCACAAGCACGATCATGACCATCATCACGAGCATGGCCCCGGCTGCGGTTGCGGCCACCATCACGGGCACAAGCACGATCACTGATCGGCCCTGAATCTTTCATTCTTCACGACCATGTCCAAGACCACCCGCGCGACGCTGGCCCTGCAGCAGGCCGGCGTGTCCTTCACGGTGCATTCATACGATTACGACCCGAATGCCGACCGCATCGGCCTGCAGGCGGCCCAGGCCATGGGAGCCGATCCGTCGATCGTGCTCAAAACTCTGATGGTGCTGGTGGACAACAAGCCGGCCTGCGTGATCCTGCCCTCCGATCAGGAGGTGAACCTGAAGAAGCTCGCGGCCATCTTGGGCGGCAAGGCGGCCCAGATGATGAAGCCGGCGGATGCGGAGCGCATCACCGGCTATCACGTGGGCGGCATCAGCCCCTTCGGTCAGAAGAAGCGTGTGCCGACCGTGCTGGAGCAGTCGGCCTCTGAGCACGCAGAGGTCTTTATCAACGGAGGCCGGCGCGGCCTGCAGGTGAAGCTCGATCCTCGCGCGGCGGCCGAGGTGCTAGGCGCGAAGGTCGCGGGGGTGATCTAGCCAATCACAAATGATGCAGCGGAGAGGCTGTGCCTCTCCGCAGGAAACAGCTTACTTGCGCTGCGTCGTGGTGCCGGTGGAGTCCGTCGGCAGCTTCTTCTGCTGGCCGGGAGCATAGCTCGAAGCACCCTGGCCGGTCACGGAGCCGGTGGTGTCGTTCTGCATCTTCTGGCCAGGAGCGTAGCTCGAGGCGCCGGGGCTGGTCGTCGAACCCGTCGTGCTGTTCTGCATTTTCTGGCCGGGGGCATATTGCGACGCGCTGTTCGTGTTGGTGTTCGAAGACTGCGCATAGCTCGCCATCGGAAGCGCAGCGAAGAGGGCGGCGGCACAAGCAATTCCAAGTGTCTTCTTCACGTCTATGCTCCTATTGAGAGTGCATATCTTGGATGTGAAGAACGGATATTGAGATCTGTTGTTCCGGATTGAAAAATTATTAGTTTTTCCTATGATGAATGTATATTCATCTTTGTGAATACATTGTGAAGCTGACCAGGGGCTGTCCCTCTGGCATCAGCCAAACCCTATTTGCCTTGTGATGGCCATATCCATATGAAAAGGCCTGCTTCCGAACCGCCGACCTCCCGATCAACCGTTCTGCCGAAGATGACCCAAAAGTTCTTTACCGTGGCCCCCATGATGGATTGGACCGACCGGCATTGCCGGGCGTTCCATCGCGTCCTGTCGCGCCGGGCGCGGCTTTATACGGAGATGGTCACCACGGGGGCGGTCATTCACGGGCCGCGGGAGCGGCTGCTCGGCTTCAGCGACGTGGAGCATCCCGTGGCGGTGCAGCTGGGCGGGTCGGATCCGAAGGATCTGGCGGAAGCCGCCCGGATCTGCGTCGATTTCGGTTATGACGAGATCAATCTTAACGTGGGCTGCCCCTCCGACCGGGTGCAGAACGGCCGCTTCGGCGCCTGCCTGATGCAGGAGCCCGTGCTGGTGGGCGAGTGCGTGGCGGCCATGAAGGCCGCTGTCTCGTTGCCGGTGACGGTGAAGTGCCGGATCGGCGTGGACGATCAGGACACCGAGGAGGCTCTGAACCGTCTCACCGATTGCGTGGTGGCGGCCGGGTGCGACGAGCTGACGGTCCATGCCCGCAAGGCTTGGCTGCAAGGGTTGTCCCCGAAGGAAAACCGGGACATTCCACCCCTCGACTACCCGAGGGTCTATCGCCTGAAGCATGCGCGCCCGGATCTGCCGATCGCCATCAACGGCGGCATCAAGACAATGGCCGAGGTGCACGAGCACCTGAAGCATGTGGACGGCGTGATGCTCGGCCGCGTGGCCTATCACGAGCCCGAGATCCTGCTGGCCGTGGACCCTGAGCTTTACGGCGAAGCGGCCCCTGTCGCGGATGGCTTCGAGGCTGTTGCGGCTTACGAACCCTATGTTGCGGAGCAGCTTGCAAGGGGCGAGCGCCTGCACAACATCACACGTCACATGCTCGGCCTCTTCACCGGCCGCCCCGGCGCGCGCGCCTATCGCCGTCATCTGGCAACGGAGGCGGTGAAGCCGGGCGCAAACCTGCAGACGTTGCGTGATGCGGTGGCGCATGTGTCGCGGGAGACGGCGGCACTTGAGGCGCGGCTGGCAGCGGCGGAGTAGGCAGCACAGTGTCATCCCCGGCGGCCCGCAGGGCCGGGAATGACACTGAGGAGCACTGTTCGGTTAAAGGCGCGTCAGCCCGCGCTCTCTTTCGCCCGCAGGATCAGCCTGTTCCCCCGCACTTCATAAGAGCCCAGCCGTTCGAGAAAGCTCATCCCGAGCAGATTGGCGTGGAGCACGCCCGTGCGGGCGATGAGGGCGCGGACGTTGCGCTCCGTGATCGTCCCGACGGTCAGGCTCTCGATGACCACCGGGGCAGCCAGCGCTGCGCCGTTGGCGGTGGAGACTGGAATGGAGTAGTTCAGCGTCTCCGGCTTGAAGCCGAGCGCGACGGCATTCTCCGCCCGCAGCACCACGGTGCTGGCGCCCGTGTCGAAGATGAAGCGGGTCTCGCGGCCGTTCACCTCGCCCTGCACCAGGAAGCTTCCGTCCATGCGCCTTGCCGCCACCACCTCGCCCTCGGCCGTGGTCACGGTGCGGCCGACCGCGATGTCGCCGATGGCGCGGTCGATCACGGTCTGCAGTTCCTCGCGGGAGGCATAGGTCACGAGGAGCGCGATGAGAATGCCGCCGCTCACGGCAATGGACTGCACCCCATAGGTCCAGTGCCGCGCGAAGCCTTCCACGATGGAAGCCGCCATGAGAAGGGAGAGGCCGCTCAAGGCCAGCAGGCCCGCAGCCTCCATGGCGGAGAACTCGCCGATGGAATCTTCGGCGAAGAGCCCCACCAGGAGGGCGCCGATCAGAACAAGCAGGCCTGCCCCGCGAATGCCCGGCATCACTTCGCCTTGTCCGGTTCTGGCGTAAAGGGAGACTCAAGAGCGAAGGCTTGGCGCATGCGCTCCGGCAACGCGGCCATGATCTGCTGACGCTCCTCCTCGGTGATGCGGTACCAGCGGGTGATCTCCTCCCGCGTGCGGCCGCAGCCTTCGCAGAGGCCGGTTTCGGCATCGAGGGTGCAGACACGGATGCAGGGGCTGGAAACGCGGGTCATCTGCTTCTCATGTTGTTATGACCCGAGAACGGTCAAGAGGCCGATCAGCGCGGCGATCTCCGCCACCTGCTGCGCGGCACCCGCGATGTCGCCTGTCTGTCCGCCCAAGTGGCGGTCCGCAAAACGGGTGAGGGCAAGGCCCGAGAGGCCGGACAGCACCAGCATCAGGACAATGCCGGCAGCCGGCAGGCCGGCAATCATCCCCAGCATGACCGCAAGGATGGCGGCAATCCCGGCTGCCCGCCAGAAGGTCTTGCGGGCTGGCTGACCGACAGCCTGGGACATGCCGTCCCGACGGGCCGGGGCCAAGAACACCAGAGGCATCAGGCCCGCCGTTCGGGAGATTGAGGCGGTGATGAGGATCGCCGCCACCATGGCCCCATTGTCGATCCGCGTGGCGAGGGCCGCCAGAGCGCCGATCCGGAGCGCGAGCGCGAGGAACAGGGCCGAGGCGCCGAAGGAGCCGATCCGGCTGTCGCGCATGATCTCCAGGCGCTTCTCGCGGGTGGTGCCTCCGATGCTGTCGGCGGTGTCGGCAAGGCCGTCCTCGTGCAGGGCGCCGGTGGTCAGCACCATGGCAGCGACCGACAGGGTCGCGGCAAGCCAGGGGCCGAGATCGAGAATGAGGGCAAGGCCCAGCACGGCGGCCGGCATAAGGCCGAGCACGAGCCCCGCCACGGGAATCATGCGCAGAAGGCGCGGAAAGCTCGGCAGCGCATGGGCGTCCTGCTCCCACGGCAGGGCTGGCACCGGAAGCCGGGAATAGAAGCGAACGCAATGGGCTAGGTCGATAGCCGCCGCTTGCCCTGGGCTCATGGGCGCCGCCTCACCCGGTTCAATTTGCTCCGACATGCTTCACCCCGCGTGCATGGGCCGTTATAGGTCACGCCTCTTCGCGTTCTGCAATGCCCTTGCGGGCTGGAGCCCTCCATGTCTGATGCCGTGTCCTCACCTTTCGACGATATCCGCCGCCTGATCACGACCATGCCGGGTCCGGACGAGGCCGCCGTCGAGGCCGTGCGGATGCGCGACCGGCAGCTCACGAAGCCCGCCGGCAGCCTCGGCCGCCTGGAATGGATCGCCGAGTGGCTTGCCGCCTGGCAGGCCAAGCCCACGCCGAGTGTTGACCGACCCCTCGTCTGCGTGTTCGCGGCCAGCCACGGCGTGACCGCCAAGGGCGTGTCGGCGTTCCCCTCGGATGTTAATCGCCAGATGCTGGAGAACTTCGCGGCCGGTGGGGCGGCCATCAACCAGATCTGCGCCGCCTATGGCCTGGGCTTCAAGGTCTTCGATCTCGCCATCGACATGCCCACCGGCGACATCACCGAGGCCGACGCCATGGACGAGAAATCCTGCGTCGCCACCATGGCGTTCGGCATGGAGGCGATTGCCGGCGGCACGGATCTTCTGGCCATCGGCGAGATGGGCATCGGCAACACCACGGTCGCGGCGACGATCTACACGGCGCTTTACGGCGGCCCGGCTGAGCATTGGGTCGGGCGCGGCACCGGCGTGGATGACGAGGGCCTCCGGCGCAAGGTCGCGGCCGTCGAAGCGGCTATCGCCCACCATGGCGACAACCTGAAGGACCCGCTCGAGGTGCTGCGCCGCGTCGGCGGGCGCGAGATCGCCGCCATGGCGGGTGCCATTCTCGCCGCGCGTCTGCAGCGGATCCCGGTGGTGCTCGACGGCTATGTGGCGACGGCGGCCGCAGCCATTCTCCATGCCATCCATCCCTCGACCATCGATCACTGCATCGCCGGCCATCTCAGCGCCGAAGGGGCGCATCAGGATGTGCTCGGCCGCCTCGGCAAGATTCCCCTTCTGGCACTGGGCATGCGGCTCGGCGAAGGCTCCGGCGCGGCTTTGGCCGCCGGTCTCGTCAAGGCGGCGGCTGCGATCCATCGCGACATGGCCACCTTCGGGCAGGCGGGAGTGTCCGAGCGCCTGTCGTGAGACGCTTCCGTCGTCGCTCCGGACCGAGCGGCATCACCTCCCTGATCGCCGCGCTGGCGCTCGCCGGCGGGGCTGCTGTCGTGCTGAAACCCAATGATCGTAAGCTCGAAGGCCGGGCCCAGGTCACGGACGGCGACACGATCCGCATCGGCGATACGCGAATCCGCCTGAAAGGCATCGACGCGCCCGAGATGGAGCAGCGATGCTCGAAGGCCGGCCGCTCTTATGCCTGTGGCGAGACGGCTCGAAGGGCTCTCATCGATCTCGTTTCCGGCGAAAATATCCGCTGCCGCGCGGCCGGCCGCGACCGCTACCAGCGCATCCTCGCCCGCTGCACCGTGAACGGCAACGACATCGGCACGCAGATGGTGGAGAGCGGCTGGGCGGTCTCCTACGGGCGCGACTACGACGCCGAGGAGGCCCGCGCCCAGCAGCGCGGCGTAGGGCTCTGGGAGGGTGAGTTCGAGCGGCCGCAGGATTGGCGCAGGACCGAACGAGGCGGCTGACCTTAGCCGAGGGCTGCGGCGCCGAGCGAGGCCGAGAAGGTGAGCAGGACCAAGGCCGCGCCGCGCTGGATGACCTTCAGGCGGATGAAGAAGCCCGGCCGCGACAGGGTCGATCCGAAGCCGATCCAGGCGAGCGCAATGGGCACGATCACGGCCGCGAAGATGCTGATCGTTTGGAGGAAGACGGTGGGGGTCTGAAACGCCGCTTCGGGAAAGATCACGGCCGCGAACAGAGGCGCCTTCGGATTGATGAGCGTTGCGGTGAAGACGCGTCGGCGGCCGAAGCCCGATCCGCTCAGCGCCTCGTCCGCCTTGGACCACAGGCCCCAGGCGACCGCCACCAGATAGGCCGCGCAGGCGAGGCGAAGGGCCGGCGTCAGCCAGGGCAGGGCGGCCGAGGCCGGCTCCAGGAACAGGCCCCAGCCCGCAATGGCCAGCACGTAACCCAGCAGCTCTGCGGGGACGAGCGGCAGCGACCGCCGGAAGCCCGCCTGCGCGCCGGAGCTCGCCAGCAGCGTGTTGGTCGGCCCCGGCGTCGCCAGGATGGCGGCCACGGCCGGCACGAAGGTGAGGACGTCGATCATGGAACGCTTCTAAGCGTCGCCAGACAGACCCGCCTTGATCCGCCTCAATCCGCCGCGTCGCGAAAGACCTCATCCATTCCCACATGATGGGGATGAATCCCCAACCGAATTTCGACGATCTCGCCGCGCAGCTGCGGGCCTGCCGCATCTGCCGCGATGCGCCCCGTTACGGCAAGGCCCTGCCGCACGAGCCGCGCCCGATCGTCCAGGGCAGCGCCACCGCGCGCCTGTGCATCGCCAGCCAGGCGCCGGGCACGCGGGCGCATGCCAGCGGCGTCCCGTTCGACGACCGCTCGGGAACGCGCCTGCGCGACTGGCTCGGCATGGATAAAGCGACGTTCTACGATGCTTCGAAAGTCGCCATCGTGCCGATGGGCTCCTGCTTTCCGGGGCAGGACGCGAAGGGCGGCGATCTCGGGCCGCGCCGGGAATGCGCCGAGGCCTGGCGCCGGCCGCTGTTCGAGGCATTGCCGCAGCTCGATCTCGTCCTGCTGATCGGCCAGTATGCGCAGGCCTGGCATCTGGGCGACACCTTCAAGGACGGGCTCACCGAAACGGTGCGGCGCTGGCGCGACATCCTTAGGCATCCACAGAAGCCCCGCATCCTGCCCCTGCCGCATCCCTCCTGGCGCAACAACGGCTGGCTTAAGACTAATTCCTGGTTCGAGGCCGAGCTTTTGCCGGTTCTCCGCTCGGAGATCCGTACTATGTTCGAGCTCAATGACAAGGAGCCCGGATAGATGAGCCCGACGACCCTGCGCTGCACCGTCGATGGACCGGTCGCGACGATCACGCTGGCACGGCCCGACAAGATGAACGCGTTCAACGCCACCATGCATGCCGAGCTGCGCGACGCTCTCGATCAGTGCGAGAGCGACGACAAGGTGCGCGTGGTGGTGCTGACCGGGGAGGGGCGGGCGTTCTCGTCGGGCCAGGACCTGACGGTCGATCTCAAGCGCGACGAGCAGGGGCGCCTCGATCTCGGGCCGGCCCTGGAGCGGGACTACAACCCGCTGATCCTGAGGCTGTCCAATTACCCGAAGCCCGTCATCTCGGCCCTTAACGGCCCGGCCGTCGGGGCGTCCATGAACATTGCGCTCGCCTGCGACATCGTCGTGGCGGCCCGCTCCGCCTATCTGCAGGAAGCCTTCGCCAAGATCGGCCTGATTCCCGATGCCGGCGGCACCTGGATCCTGCCGCGCCTCATCGGTCCGAAGATGGCGCTCGCCCTGATGCTCAGCGCCGAATCCGTCCCGGCCGAGGAGGCGCAGCGCATGGGTCTCGTCTACAAGGTCTTCGAGGACGCCTCGTTCGCGGTCGATGTGGCGGCCTTCGCGGCCAAGCTCGCGTCCGGTCCTGGGCTCGCCTACCGCCTCACCAAGCAGGCGGTGGCGCAGAGTCTGACCAACGACCTTGAGGCGCAGCTCAAGCTGGAGGCGAAGCTGCAGAGCGAAGCAGGATCGAGCGACGATTTCATGGAGGGTGTTGCGGCCTTCCGCGAAAAGCGTGCGCCCCGGTTCCAGGGACGCTGAGGAGAACACGCTTATGCGCCCCACCTATTGGATCATCGGCCTTGCCACTTTAAGCATCGTGATCGGCCTGTTCATGTCCCGCGACCCTGAGCGCGCCGAGCGGCTCTCGCAGATGTACCGGGATGCGGCCTTCACCGGCGAGGCCCGGCAGATGGCCATCATGGGGCTTGCGGTCGCCATCGGCGCCTTCGTGGTCTATCTCACGATGACGCGGCGCTGAATTTGCTCATCTCATATCCGGTGAATCTTCCCTCCAGCCTCATCCTGAGGAGCAGACGCAGTCTGCGTCTCGAAGGATCGTCCAGAGATTGCTGGAGCCTCCTTCGAGACGGGCCTGCGGCCCTCCTCAGGATGAGGTCGGGTTTGTTGGTCCGCTGCTGAAGAATCCGAGCGAAGGCCTAGAGCTGGCCTGATTGTCCCCATTTGTTCACGGTGCATTCAACCGCCTTGGCCTTATTCTCCGGCAGGATCCCGCAGAAGCGGGTCGAAGAGGGGCCTCAACCGTGTTTTCCCTGAAACGTACCGTCGTTTTTGCCGCCCTTGTGTTGGTGGCCGCCATCGGTCAGGCCTCCGTCGCTCTGGCTCAGGATCGCCTCGCCCTCGTGGTCGGGCAGGGCGTCTATGAGGGGCGCACGCTCGCCACCGCGGCGAATGATGCGGGCCTCATCGCCCAGACGCTGACCAGTGCCGGGTTCGAGGTTGTGCAGGGCCGCGATCTCAATGCCAACGACCTGCGCAGCCTCGTCCGCGATTTCCTCGACAAGGTCGAGGATCTGGAGCCCGGCTCCACGGTGATGGTCTATCTGGCAGGCCACGGGGTCCAGCTCGAGGGCGACAACTATCTGCTCCCGGTCGATGCCCGCATCCAGCGCGACGCGGACATCGCCATCGAGGGGTTTCGCCTCTCCGATCTCGTTCGCTCCCTCGAGCAGAGCCCGGCCCGGGTGCGGGTGGTCGTCGCCGACATGGCGCGGGACTACCCGCTCGGCTCCACGGGCGAGCCCATCGCCAAGGGGCTGGCCCTGATCGAGCCGCCCTCAGGCTTCCTGATGGCCTTCTCGTCCGCCCCCAACATCGTCGCCACGGACGGGTCGGGCCCCTATGGACCCTATGCCACGGCGCTGGCCGAAATGATCCGCCAGCCGGGTTTGGCTTTGGACGAGGTTTTCGCCCGCACGCGCCTGCGGGTGCACGAGACCACGAACGGCCTGCAGATCCCCTGGCATTCGGCCAATCTGGGCAATGCCTCCTTTGCATTCTTCGAGCCGGCGGAATCCTCGGCCACGCCCCTCGTTCGTGAGGTGCGCCGCATCGAGGAGGTGCCGGCCGAGGAGGCCTATGCCATTGCGGTCGAGCACGACACGATCCAGTATTATCAGGCCTTCCTGCGCCGCTACCCCGATCATCAGCTCTCCCGTCGCGTGACGGCGCTCCTCGCCGCCCGCCGCGAGGCTGCCGTGTGGCGTCGGACCGTCACGCGCAACACGCGCGAGGCCTACTGGACCTATCTTCGTGCTTATCCGAACGGCCCGCACGCGCCGGATTGCCGGCGCAGGCTCGCGCGCCTCTCCGCGCCCTATGCACCGCCGGCCGTGTTCGAAGAGGTGGTCTACGAGGATCTTCCTCCGCCCCTTCCGGAAGTGGAGCGGATCGAGGTCGTCGAGGTGGTGACCATCATCCGCGAAGTGCCGCCCCCGCGCCTGCCAGCCTATTTCCTGCCGCGTTGGGAGGATGACGAGGACTTCATCACCATCATCCGTGAACCGCCGCCGCCGCCGATCATGGCCGGCATCCTGCCGATCCCCTATGCGATTCCCGTACCGTATCGGGCCCGCCCGCCGCGGTATTTCTATCAGCCGATCGCTCCGAGAACTCCAAGAGGTCCTGTCGCCATTCCGGTGCGGGCTCCCTACGTGTTCGATCGCGCCGATGAGCCCCTGCCGCGGCCGCGCCGCAACCTGCGCCGCGAGGAGCCCCGCGTGCCGAGGCAGCCCGGTCTTGCCGCTCCCATCGAGCCGATCCCGGTTTCGGTTGAGCCTCGGAAACCCCGCGAGGGCAGGGATGTCCGTCCCGGTGAGGCTCCGCGTGTGCGCCCCGGCCGCATTCCCTCGCGTCCAATCCCGCTGATCGGCGACGGGCAGGAACGTCCGCGCCCCGACCGGGACCGCAGCCCGCGCTCCGTCGAACAGGATCGCAATCAGCGCGACATCCGGCCCGAGGCGCCTGTCCGCGATGCCGTGCGCCCGCGGAACCCGAGGCTCGATGGGGAGGAGATTCTTCCGCGCGGGCCAAGGCCGGACCGCCCGCGGATCGAGATCGAGCGCGAGCGTCCCGATCGGGACAGGGCTGCCCGTGAGCCCGAGCGTCGGGATCCGCGCAACCGACCGGACAGGAGGCCCGATCCGGAGCGGATCGAGCGGGCGCCGGTGGTCGGGCTGCCTCAGATCGAGGAGCGCCGCCAGCGTCGTGACGACGATGAGGCGCCCCGTCGGCGCGTCGACCGGCCCGAATCCATCGAGAGGTTCGACCGGGAGGAGAAGCCTGCTCGCCCGGCACGGCCCGCTCTGCGCGAAGAGCGGCGTCCGGATCGTCCATCCCGTGGCGTTGAACCTCGGGAGATCGAACGACCCGAGAGGCGCGCCCGCCCTCTCTTCGAGGAACGTCCCGCGCCACGCCGGGTCGAGCGGCCTGAGGCGCCCGCGTTCCAGCCGAGGCCGATGCCCCGCATGGAGGCTCCCGCGCGGATGGAGCGGGCCGTCCGCGAGCCGCCAAGAGGCGTCGACCAGCCTCGCCCCGGACGTGAGATGGAAAGGCCCTCGCGCGACCGGCCTTCCTTCGACGCGCCAAGACGGCAGGGTGGCGAGGGTCGCGCCCAACGCTGCCTGCCCGGACGCCCCTGTCCGCAGGAGCGCTGACCCAAGACAGCAAAACGCCGGAGCTTTTGGCTCCGGCGTTTTGTTTGGGAGATGAGTCTGCGGCCTACTTGTCGAGCCGGGCGATCAGGCTCGACGTGTCCCAGCGGTTGCCGCCCATCTTCTGGACCTCCGCATAGAACTGATCGACGATGGCCGTGACCGGCAGGCTGGCGCCGTTCTTGCGCGCCTCGCCCAGCACGATGGACAGGTCCTTGCGCATCCAGTCGACCGCGAAGCCGAAGTCGAACTTGCCCTGATTCATGGTCTTGCCGCGGTTCTCCATCTGCCAGGAGCCGGCGGCGCCCTTCGAGATCACCTCAAGCACCGCCTCGATATCGAGGCCGGCCCTCTTGCCGAAGTGGATGCCCTCGGCCAGTCCCTGCACGAGGCCGGCGATGCAGATCTGGTTGATCATCTTGGTCAGCTGGCCGGAGCCGGTGGGGCCCAGCAGCCGGCACGCGCGAGCAAAGCTCATGATCACCGGCTCAGCCTTGGCATAAACATCCTCATCGCCGCCACACATCACGGTGAGAACGCCGTTCTCCGCGCCCGCCTGGCCGCCCGAGACCGGAGCGTCGATGAAGGCGAAGCCCTTCTCCTGGGCGGCGGCGTAGAGCTCGCGTGCCACCTCGGCCGAGGCGGTGGTGTGGTCGACGAAGATGGTGCCCTTGCCCATGCCCTGGAAGGCGCCGTCGGGTCCGAGCGTCACCTGGCGCAGGTCGTCGTCGTTGCCGACGCAGGCGAAGACGATCTCCTGGCCCTCGGCCGCCTCACGCGGGGTCCTGGCGGCGCGGCCGCCGTTCTCCGACACCCACTTGTCCGCCTTCGCGCCCGAGCGGTTGTAGACCGTCACCTCGTGACCCTTGTCCTTGAGATGGCGTGCCATGGGGTAGCCCATTACGCCAAGTCCGAGGAATGCAACCTTCGCCATCGTTCGCTCCCTGAATCCTGTTTCGGTTCTAGGAAGGGAAGAGCCCAGGGTCAAACGGCACTACTTGATATCGAAGGAAAAATATTTGGCCCGGATCTGGTCGTAGGTGCCGTTGGCCTGCACCTCGGCGATGGCGCGGTTGAACTGCTCGCGCAGAGCCGTGTCCTCCTTGCGCAGGCCGACCCCGTAGGATTGATGCCGATAGGCCGGCTCCTTCGGCGTGTCGCCGAGGATCTGGCAGCAGCTGCCCTCGCGGCTTGCCAGGAACCGGGTCAGCAGACGCTTGTCGCCGAAGACCGCATCGAGGCGCCCGACCAGGAGGTCGAGATTGGCCTCGTCGGGCTTCGCATAGACCTCGATCTGCGAGTCCCTGTAGAACTCCCTGAGATAGGTTTCGTGGTCGCTGCGGTCCGTCGTGCCGATCGTCTTGCCGGCGAGTGCCGCCGGCGACACCTCGCCGGGAGCGGTCTCCTTAGAGCCGATGAAGATCGCCGGGACGCGGTAATAGGGATCGGAGAAGGCGATCCGCTTTCTGCGCCGCTCCGTAATCTCCACCGACGACATGATGGCATCGTAGTCCCGGTCCAGGAGGCCGCGGACGAGGCCGTCCCACTCGCGCTGGACGAGCTCGCACTGGACCTTCATGGCCTCGCACAGGCTCTTGAGGAGATCGACCTCGAAGCCCTGCAATTCGTTGCTGGGATCGATGAAGTTGAAGGGCGGGTAGGCACCCTCGATGGCGACGCGGATCACCGGCTGGGTTGCGGGAGCCTGCGCCTGCGACAGGCATGGGCCCATACCCAGCCCGAGCAGCAGCCCGGCAGCAATCGCCAGTCTTCGTCCAAACCTCGATATGGTCACGCGGCAGCCCAGCCCAAATGGTCGAGCTCGATATCACTTGAAAATACTGAACAGTCAAATGACAGGCTGTCTCAGTACTTGTCGGCAGCAGTAGAAACGCAGTTTAACCGCCCGTGACGCTCATGTGGCGGCTGAGCGCCGGGCGGGCATGGCGACGGTCGATGATGAAGTCGTGCCCCTTGGGCTTACGGGCAATCGCATCGACGATGGCGCGGTCGAGCAGGTCGTTGCTCTCGGAGGCGCGCACCGGCGCCCGGAGGTCGGCGGCATCCTCCTGGCCGAGGCACATGAAGAGCTGGCCGGTGCAGGTCACCCGCACCCGGTTGCAGCTTTCGCAGAAATTGTGGGTCATCGGCGTGATGAAGCCGAGCCGCCCGCCGGTCTCCTTCACGCGCACATAGCGGGCAGGCCCGCCCGTGCGGTCGTCGAGGTCCTCCAACGTGTAGCGGGCGGCAAGGCGGGCTCGGACCATGGACAGGGGCAGGAACTGGTCGATGCGCTGGCCGTCGATCTCGCCCAGCGGCATCACCTCGATCAGCGTCAGGTCCATCCCGCGGCCATGCGCCCATTCGAGCAGGGTTTCCAGCTCGTCCTCGTTCACGCCCTTCAGCGCAACGGCGTTGATCTTGACCTGCAGCCCTGCCGCTTGAGCGGCATCGAGCCCATGCATCACCTTGGCGAGATCCCCCCAGCGGGTGATGGCGCGGAACTTGTCCGGGTCGAGGGTGTCGAGGGAAACGTTGATACGCCTGACGCCGCAGGCCACGAGATCCTTCGCGTGGCGGGCAAGCTGCGAGCCGTTGGTGGTGACCGTCAGCTCGTCGAGAGCGCCTGAATCCAGGTGGCGGGAGAGGGAGCCGAAGAGGGTCATGATGTCCCGGCGCACCAGGGGCTCGCCGCCGGTGATCCGCAGCTTGCGCACGCCCCGGGCCACGAAGGCGGAGCAGATGCGGTCGAGCTCCTCCAGGGTCAGCAGGTCGCGCTTGGGCAGGAATGCCATGTCCTCGGACATGCAATAAACGCAGCGAAAGTCGCAACGGTCCGTCACCGAGACGCGCAGATACGTGATGGCCCGGCCGAACGGGTCCATCAGGGAATGACTGATCTCGGAAGTCTCAAGCTGAGCCGGGATGGCTCTCATGGTGGAAACGCTCTCGCTCACTGGAATCTTGCTTCAACCCGCATCATCAAGCACGTAGCGTCAATTGCAACCGGGAAAAGGGTGAGATCATGGCATCTGAGCGCTGGCCGACAGAACTTCGCCTGTCCAAGGACAAGCGCAGCCTGCATGTCGCCTTCGAGGACGGCGCGGCTTTCGACCTGCAGGCCGAGTACCTGCGGGTGTCGAGCCCTTCGGCCGAGGTGCAGGGGCACAGTCCCGCCGAGCGAAAGACGGTGCCGGGCAAGCGCGAGGTGACGATCATCGGCGTGGAGCCTGTGGGCAACTATGCCGTGAAGCTGGTCTTCGACGACCTGCACGATACCGGGATCTACGGCTGGGACTATCTCTATCGGCTTGGGGCAGAGCAGGGAGAGAAGTGGCAGGCTTATCTCGACGAGCTTGCTGCCAAGGGCTTGTCGCGGGATCGGGGGCGGTAGGAGTCTTGAGACTTCTCGTTCCCTCCTCGTCATCCCCGGGCTTGTTCCGGGGATCTACGTCTTCAGGTCTCTCAAACGTGGATGGCCGGGACAAGCCCGGCCATGACGCGTCCAATTCCTGTACTTAAGAAAGATTTACCGAAGAACCACGACCCGGGCGCCGACCTTGGCGCGGTTGTAGAGGTCGGTCACGTCCTCGTTGGTCATGCGGATGCAGCCCGAGGAGACGGCCTCGCCGATGGTCTCCGGCTCGTTCGAGCCGTGGATGCGGTAGATGGTGCTGCCGATATAGAGGGCGCGGGCGCCGAGCGGATTGTCCGGGCCGCCCTTCATGTAGCGGGGCAGGTCGGGGCGACGCTTGAGCATGGCTGCCGGAGGGCGCCAGTCCGGCCATTCGCGCTTCATGGTGACGGAATGGGTGCCCGACCAGGTGAAACCCGGACGGCCGACGCCGACGCCGTACTGGACGGCTTGGCCGTTGCCCAGCACGTACCACAGGCGGCGCTCGCTGGTGGAGACCACGATGGTGCCCGGCGCATAGCGGCCGTCGAAGGTCACGATCTGCCGCGGCACGGCGGAAGCCTGCGCCCGGTATGTCTCCTCAGCACTGTAGAGCGGCTGGCGGGTGAGCGGATCGATAGCCGTAAATGCCGCAGCCGGCGTCGCGAGCGCGACGAAGGCGCAAGCAAACCCACTGAGAGCAGCGCGAGTGCGTCCCATAATTGCCTCGGTTTGAACATGTTGATGGCGGGTATGTGATTGCACAACGCAACAGCCCCGCTTCGGATCCATGGATTATCAGGGTTCTGCTATAAAATCCTAGCGTGATTTGTCACAATCTCGCCATGTCGTAACCGAGTGGTTAAAGTCAGGCTGCCACAATTCGTGGTGCAAAATACTTGCCGGCTTGGCAGCTTCTTTGGCTTGACGCAGGGGGTTCTGCGCCTTTAGAAGGCCCTTGTCAGGGCGCGTAGCTCAGCGGGAGAGCATTCGCTTCACACGCGAAGGGTCACAGGTTCAATCCCTGTCGCGCCCACCATTCCTTCCTGACAGACAAGCTTCACAAGTTCGTGTGCACTGCGTGCACACGCGCCGGCATGCGCGTATCAGGCCGCGAGCGGCCTCATCAGGCGCTGGATGGCAGGAAACAGCTCGTCGAAATGCTTGATCACGAGGTCCGGCTCCAGTCGTTGGACCGGTACGTCCGTATAGCCGAAGGGCACGGCAATCACCGGAATGCCGGCATTCTTCGCCGTCACGATGTCGGTGCGCGAATCCCCGATCATCACGGCGCGGCTCGGGTGGCCGCCCGCCCGCTCGATGGTGAGCGTCAGGTGGCGCGGGTCGGGCTTGAAGTAGCGGAAGGTGTCGCGGCCGCAATTGGCCGCGAAGCGATGGCCGACCCCGAGCTCCTGCAGGAGCTTCACCGAATGCTCCTCGACCTTGTTGGTGCAGACAGCCAGGATGAACCCTGCATCCTCGAGCCGGTCGAGCGCCTCGGCCACCCCAGGATAGAGCCGTGTCCGGACGCAGATGTTCTCCCCGTAATGAACCATGAACTGCCGGAACAGCTCGTCGAGATAATCCGGCGTCAGCTCCTTGCCGGCCGCCTCGAATCCGCGCTGGATCAGCGCACGGGCGCCCGCGCCGATCATGTCGCGGGCCTTCCGGACGGGCAGGGACGCCAATCCCTCGCGCTCGAGGATCACGTTCAGGGTTCCGACGAGGTCGCCGGCCGTGTCTGCCAGGGTTCCATCGAGGTCGAAGACGGCGATGGGCGAGACATTGTGCGGGGTATCAATGGCCATGAAGGTCGGCTACCTGCTGCGGGCAAGGGAATCAAGCATGGGGATGATAAGGTCCTAAGGTTGATTCGTTCTTACCGAATGGAGTGTTGAATGCGGCCCTTTGGTACCGCGGCGTTGATTTTTGCAGCCATGGCGCTGGGGGGCTTCTCCGGCCACGCCCTGGCTGCATCGTATGATTTCGTTCCCGCCCCTCAGACCGACCTGAACCGTATTTATAGGATCGATCGGATCACCGGCGAGGTCAGCTCCTGCCAGTATGGTCTCCAGGAAGGCACAATTGGGGTGACCTTGTGCTTCAGCGCGGGCGAGGGTGCCGGCCCCCAGGCTCCGGGCGAGTACGGACTGGTCGCCTCCCGCCACGAGCGGGAAGGGGGCGTGTTCCGGGTCAATTACCGGACCGGCCAGATGAGCATCTGCTACGTGTTCGACGAGCGGGTGGTGTGCACTCCGCAGACCACGCCGTCGCCGGCGACCTCCTCGGCGGCCGCCCCGGTGTCGACCCCCAGTGTCAGCCCAGGCACGGGAGCCTCGCCGCAGCGTCCCTGAGGCCCTGCGGGGGTCTCAGGCACAAGCCATCCATGAAACGTTCTTTCTTCCAGGCGCTCCGGCATGCTAGAGGCGGGTCATACGGCCATCCGGCCGGACGCCTCCCTGATTTCAGAGGTTATCCGTGAGCGACACTCTCAAGCGCGCAGCAGCCGAACGGGCCGCCCAGCTCGTCACCGACGGAATGAGGCTTGGGCTTGGTACCGGCTCGACCGCGGCGCATTTCGTCGCGGCCGTCGGCGAGCGCGTCCGGGGCGGGCTGAAGGTCGTGGGCGTGCCCACCTCCGAGGCGACCCGCGAGCAGGCCCAGCGCGAGGGCATTCCCCTGACGAGCCTCGATGAAACGCCGGACCTCGACCTGACGGTCGATGGGGCCGACGAGCTCGACAACGACCTGCGCCTCGTCAAGGGCGGCGGCGGCGCGCTGCTGCGGGAGAAGATCGTGGCTTCTGCCAGCCAGCGCATGATCGTCATCGCCGACGGGTCGAAGCTCGTCACGAAGCTCGGACGCTTCCCGCTCCCCATCGAGGTGGTGCCCTTCGGCCTCACGGCCACGGAGCGCGCCATCGTCCGACTGCTGGATTCCCTGTCCATGACCGGCGAGCTGCGCCTCCGGCGTGCCGCCGACGGCGCGCCCTACGTGACGGATGGCGGCCATTTCATTCTCGATGCGCATCTCGAGCGCATCGACAAGCCGAACGTGCTTGCCTCGACGCTGAACAACATTCCCGGCGTCGTCGAGCACGGTCTTTTCCTGGGCCTGGCCACCGGCGCGATCCTCGCCACCGCTGACGGGCTCGTCGAACTCGGTCAGCTCTGACCAGAACCATGACGAATGGAGCCATCCTGATGATCCGTACCGCCTCCCGACTGGCTGCGACCTCCGTCGCGCTGTTCATGCTCGCCAGCCCGGCCTTCGCCCAGGCGCAGCCGAGCGCCAGCCACATGGCTCTCGCGCGCGAAGTCGCCATCAGCTCCGGCATGACCCGCTCTTTTGATGCCATGGTCGAGCCGTTCCTCGAGCAGCTGCAGCAGATGAACGTGACCCGCCCGGAGATCAAGCAGGACCTCGATCAGGTCGTCGCCCAGATCCGTCCCGAGCTCGATAAGGAAAAGCTGAAGATGGTCGACAATGCGGCCCGGGCTTTCGCCAGCCGCATGACCGAGGCCGAGCTGAAGACGATCTCCGACTTCTACAAGTCTCCGGCTGGCAAGAAGTACGTGGAGACCCAGCCGGGCATCCTCGACGACGTGGTTCGGGATCTCGCGACCTGGACGCAGCAGACCGCTCAGTTCGTCATGAGCCGCGCCCGCGAGGAAATGGGCAAGCGCGGTCACCAGCTGCAGTAATGCGAGAGCGCCGTCCGCTTCACCACGGAAAGGCTCGGGCAACCGAGCCTTTGTATTGTCGAGGCTCAACCTCAGGATTGTTCTAGATAGATTGAGGCGTGAGACGAAGCTTCATCAGGCGCCAGTCGGCGGCGACCCTGCCTGACAGTAACGAAGCCTTCGCCGATCATGCCGTCATCCTGCCCCAGGGCAGGACCAGGGGACGTTTCATGGCAAGTCTTTTCCCCCCGAATGAAGTGGAGCGTCTCGCTGCCCTCCGGAAGCTCGGCATCGTCGATGCCCCGGCCTCTCCCTCCTTGGACCGTATCTGCCGCGTGGCTCAGCAGCTGTTCAACGTTCCGATTGCTGCCGTGACCTTCCTCGACGACACGCATCAATGGCTCAAGGCCACCATCGGGATTCCCGACCTCAAGGTCACGGCGCGCGAGCACTCCTTCTGCCAGTATACGATCATGCATGACGAGGTTTTTGTCGTGCCTGATGCAAGAGCCGATCAGACCTTCGCGGCCAATCCTTACGTGACAGGCGAGCCTGGTATTCGGTTCTATGCCGGCGCACCTCTGACGACAGGGCCTGGAATACGGCTCGGATCCTTGTGTTTGATCGATACCGAACCGCGGGAGTTCCACCCGGATCAGGCGGCTGTTCTCGCCGGCCTTGGAAGGCTGGTCGTCGACGAGTTGTGGCTCCATCATCTTGAACAGGCAGGCCTGGCCAAGGTGAGCTCGGAATCTGCGCCCGCAGGCGAGAGGCCTCTCGCGTTCGACCTTGCAGCTCCCCTCACGAGCGAGCAGATTCGCGCCGGGCGCGCCTTGCTCAACTGGTCCGTGCGTGAACTCGCCGACGCCTCGGGCATCTCAGCAACAACGATCAAGCGCATTGAGGCTCAGGGCAGTGATAGCGTGCGGAAGGCGAGTATCGAGGCCATCAGACGAACCATGGAAACCCATGGAATTGAGTTCACAATCTCGCCTGGCGCAAAGGTCGGGTTGAGCATCGAGCTGAAATGCAAGTAGTCATTTGCATCTTTGCCAATGAAAACGGGACCGTTTCTCTGTGTCACCGCTACTCCCTTTAACAGACCGTTAGGAGTTGATGGCCAAATTGGCGCCAGTTCAGGTTCGGGCCTCGTTCCGATCTGATCGACAGCGTCTTCCGCATCTCCCCGAAGAGCGGCGCCAAGACGCGCCGGATGGGCAAGGGTTGGGGCTGTCAATGTTTATGTTTCGGTCGAGTGGCGAGATGTCGGACAAGCTAGAGGCCTTGGATCGGTCTCAAGCGATCATCGAGTTCAGGCTCGATGGTACCATTCTGACCGCCAATGAGAATTTTCTCAGCACGATGGGCTACACTCTTGATGAGCTTCAAGGCCGGCACCACAGCCTGTTCGTAGATCCGACCGAACAGGGCAGCGCAGAGTACCGGGAGTTCTGGGCTGCTCTGAACCGGGGCGAAGCACGGACGGCCGAGTACCGGCGCTTCGGCAAGGGTGGACGGGAGATCTGGATCCAGGCTTCGTACAATCCCGTGCTCGACCGCAGCGGAAGACCCTACAAGGTGGTGAAGTTCGCCACGGACACGACCGAGCAGAAACTTCAGGCGGCCGATTACGAGGGACAGATCAAGGCCATCAACCGCTCCCAGGCCGTCATTGCCTTCAAGCTCGATGGCACCATTCTGACCGCGAACGAGAACTTCCTCGCCGCGCTGGGCTATCAACTCGACGAGATCGAGGGCAGGCATCACAGCCTTTTCGTCGAGCCCGAGCATCGCAACAGTCACGAGTATCGGGAGTTCTGGGTTTCCCTCGCGCGCGGCGAGTACCAGTCGGGCGAGTACAGGCGCATCGCAAAGGGCGGACGGGAAGTCTGGATCCAGGCCTCCTACAACCCAATTCTCGATATGACTGGGCGTGCCTACAAGGTCATCAAGTTCGCCACGGACATTACGGCGCAGGTGCATGAACGTATCCGCCGCGCCGAGGTCCAGACAGCGATTGCCGCTGAGCTGATCGAGATTACGAGGGCGATCTCCGGTGTTACGGATCGGGCCGAAGGAGCAGCGAGCGCGTCGAGCGAGACATCGGCAAACGTGCGGGCGGTCGCAGCCGGCGCCGAGGAGCTCGCAGCCTCCGTCAACGAGATCGGGCAACAGGTGAATCACGCCCTTGCCATCTCCAACGAAGCGGTTGAGCAGGGCAGGCAGACGAATGCGATTGTATCGGGCCTTTCGGCGTCCGCACAAAAGATCGGCGAGATTGTCACTCTCATCGACAGCATCGCGTCCAAGACCAATCTCCTCGCGCTGAACGCCACCATCGAGGCGGCGCGGGCAGGCGAGGCAGGCCGTGGCTTCGCGGTGGTTGCCTCCGAGGTCAAGAGTTTGGCCACTCAGACCGCAAGGGCAACGGAGGAGATCGGCGCACAGATCGCACAGACACAGACGTCAACGCAGCAGGTCGTAACGGCCATCGAGGCGATCACCTCGACGGTTCAGAGGATCAACGAGATCTCGGTCGCGATCTCCGCGGCCGTGGAGGAGCAGTCGGCTGTGACGCAGGAGATGTCGTCCAACATGCAGGGAGCCTCGCGCAGCGTCTCGTCGATCAGCAACAGCATGAACGAGATCGCGCGCTCGGCCGAATTGGTGAGCACGGCCACCTTGAAAGTCCGCGAGGCGTCCTCGTCGATCGGCTGATGATCGCTTGCGATGTGTCGGGCATCGCTTGTCACCACCCCGACACGACAGAGGCGCCTCGAACCGAGGCGCCTCTGTCGTTCTTGCCTGCTGGCAGGAAGGTTTAATCCTCGACCGCCTTGAAACGCCCGAGCCCCTTGAGCACGAAGGGGGCAATGAGGGCGAGCAGCGCTATGATGAGCAGCGTGGCCGAGATCGGGCTCTGCAGCAGCACCATGGGATCGCCCAGGCTGATCGAGAGGGCGCGGCGCAGCTGGCTTTCGGCGATGGGGCCGAGGATCAGGCCGACCACCACCGGGGCAATCGGGAAATCGAAGCGCCGCATCAGGAAGCCGAGCACGCCGAAGACCGTCAGCATGATGAGCTCGACCGGCGACGGATTGGCCGCAATGGTGCCCATGGTGGCGAAGACCAGGATGCCCGCATAGAGCCAGGGCTGCGGGATCTTCAGGAGGCGCACCCAAAGGCCGACCAGCGGCAGGTTCAGCACCAGCAGCATGGCATTGGCGATGAACAGGCTGGCGATCAGGCCCCAGACCAGCTTCGGCTGGTCGGCGAAGAGCAGGGGGCCCGGGTTGAGGCCATATTGCTGGAAGCCTGCCAGCATCATGGCGGCCGTAGCCGAGGTGGGAAGGCCCAGCGTCAGCAGGGGCACGAGCGTGCCGGCCGCAGCCGCGTTGTTGGCAGCCTCCGGACCGGCGACGCCTTCGATGGCGCCCTTACCGAATTCCTCAGGATGCTTCGTCAGACGCTTTTCGGTCGAGTAGGACAGGAAGGTCGGGATCTCGGCGCCACCGGCGGGAAGCGCACCAATGGGGAAGCCGAAGGCGGTTCCACGGAGCCAAGGCTTCCAGGAGCGCTTCCAGTCCTCCCTGGTCATCCACAGCGAGCCGCGAACAGCCTCGAGCTTCTCCTCGTGAACGTGGCGGCGGGAGGCGACATAGAGCGCCTCGCCGACGGCGAAGAGGCCGACGGCCAGGGTCGTGACCTCGACATTGTCATAGAGTTCCGGAATGCCGAAGCTCAGGCGGGACTGGCCGGAGAGGATGTCGATCCCGACCAGGCCCAGCAGCAGGCCGAGGGCCAGGCTGGTCAGGCCGCGCACCGGCGAATCGCCGAAGGTGGCCGAGACGGTCACGAAGGCCACGCACATGAGGGCAAAGTAGTCCTCAGGGCCGAAGCTCACCGCGATATCCACGAGGTAGGGCGCGAGGAACGTCAGGCCGAGGGTGGCGAAAGTGCCGGCCACGAAGGAGCCGATGGCCGAGGTGGCGAGCGCGGGACCGCCACGACCGGCCTTGGCCATCTTGTTGCCTTCGAGCGCGGTCGCCATGGAGGCGCTCTCGCCCGGCGTGTTGATCAGGATCGCGGTGGTCGAGCCGCCATACATGCCACCGTAATAGATGCCCGCGAACATGATGATCGATCCGCCAGGATCGAGCTTGAAGGTGATGGGCAGAAGAAGCGCCACGGTGAGCGCCGGGCCGATGCCGGGCAGAACGCCGACAGCGGTGCCGAGAAGGACGCCGATGAGGGCGAACAGCAGGTTCATCGGCTGGATGGCGACCGTGAGGCCATCGGCGAGGGATGCAAAAGCTTCCATGGGGTTAAGCCTCAGAACAGGCGTTCGAGCGGCCCTGCAGGCAGGGACAGGGTCAGGAGCTTGGCGAAAAGCAGATAGATGAAGACGGCGATCACCGCGCCGATCAGGAGATCGGTCAGGAAAGCGCGACGCCCGAAGGCGGCCGACGTGGTCGCGAACAGAATGGCCGTGCCGATCATGAAGCCGCCGCCGATAGCGATCAGGATGATGAGGCAGGCGAGCCCGCCGAGGATGAGGATGATCGGCTTCCAATCGAGATGGTCGCGCGCGGGGAGATCGCCGCGCAGGGCGCCGATTGCGTTGCCGATGGCCAGGAGCGCAAGAGCTCCCGAGACAATGATCGGCATGACTTTCGGGCCGAGATCGTAGGGTGACAGAATCTGGAGTTTGGTCATGTCCCACCAGACCACGCCGGCGAGGACAAAAAGGATGAGGGCGATGACGAGGCCTGCCACGTCGATGCGCCGTTGGGGGGATGTGGTCATGGAATGTCCCAAAAAAGAAGCGCCGCGTCGTGAACGCGGCGCTTCCAACGGCCTTTATCTTGAAATTTAAGACTTCACCAGCCCCACCGCCGTGAGCACTTCTTTCGTGCGCGCCTGCTCGTCCGCCAGGATCTTGGTGAAGGCGTCGCCGGAGATGTAGGCGTTCTCCCAGCCCTTGGCCTTCAGGATTTCCTGCCATTCCTTCGACTGGGCCAGCTTGTCCATGGCCTCCGTCAGAGCCTTCTTCTGGTCGGCGGAGATGCCGGGAGGGGCCACGACCGCGCGCCAGTTGGCAATCTCGAGGTCGACGCCCTGTTCCTTGATCGAGGGCACGTCCACGTTGGGGGTCTTGGTGGCCGAGGTCAGGCCGATGAGGCGCAGCTTGCCCGCCTTCACCTGGCTCTCGAATTCGCCGTAGCCCGAAATACCCGCCGTCACTTTGCCGCCGAGGATGGCCGCCAGGGCCTCGCCGCCGCCGGAGAAGGGGATGTAGTTGATCTTGGTCGGATCGGCGCCCGCCGCCTTGGCGAAGAGAGCTGCCGCGATGTGGTCGACGCCGCCTGCCGAGCCGCCGGCCCAGGTCACTTTGGCCGGATCGGCCTTGATGGCCGCGGCGAGATCCTTCGCGTTCTTGATCGGCGAGTCGGCCGGCACCACGATCGCTTCGTATTCCGTCGTCAGGCGGGCGATGGGGGTGGTCTGATCGAGGGTGACGGGCGACTTGTTGGTCAGCAGCGCGCCCACCATGACGTAGCCCATGACCATGAGCTGGTTGCCGTCGCCCTTGGAGTTGTTCACGAGCTGGGCGATGCCGATGGAGCCGCCGGCGCCCGGCACGTTGGTCACCTGCACGCTCTTGGCGATGCCGGACTGGGTCAGGGCCTGCTGCATGGAGCGGGCCGTCTGGTCCCAGCCGCCGCCCGGCGCCGCGGGAGCCATGATCTTGAGCTCCATCTGGGCTGCCGCCGATGTCACGAACCCGGCCATTGCTGCGGCAGCGATTGCGCTGCGCCAGAGCCCTTTGCGAAACTGGGTCATACTGTTCCTCCGTTGACGCTTCCGTCAGGTGAGAGCGTCCTGCGGCAGAACCTAAAGAGGGATCAGGGGAGCGGCAAGCGCTTGCTTCTTTATCGCTGTTGAACCTTAGCGTAAGAGCACCATCACAAGGTGGGCAGCCATGTGCCCGGAGCAGGGCTGTTGGGCGGTGCTACCCGACAGCCATTCCTATATGAATCGTTGAACCCGGAATTTGAGCGGAGACCGCGCCATGACCTCATTCGATGTTGACCTCTTCGTCATCGGAGGCGGGTCGGGCGGCGTGCGCGCGGCCCGGATCGCCGCCGGCTACGGCGCGAAGGTCATGCTGGCGGAGGAGTACCGGGTCGGCGGTACCTGCGTGATCCGCGGCTGTGTGCCCAAGAAGCTGATGGTCTATGCCAGCCGCTTCGCCGACGAGTTCCACGATGCGCAAGGATTCGGCTGGAGCGTCGGCGAGACGCGCTTCGATTGGGCGACACTGATCCGCAACAAGGACCGGGAGATCGACCGGCTGGAGGGCATATACCGGACGAACCTGGAGAAGGCCGGCGTCGAGATCGTCGACAGCCGCGCCGTGATCGCGGATGCCCATACGGTTCATGTGCTCAAGACCGGCGCCCGGATCCGCGCCCGCACTATCCTCGTGGCGGTCGGCGCCCATCCGACCCTGGAGCCGGTCATCCCCGGCGGCGAACTCGGCATCACGTCCAACGAGGTATTCCATCTGGAGCAGCAGCCGAAGCGCATTCTCGTGGTCGGCGGCGGCTATATCGCGGTTGAGTTCGCGGGCGTCTTTGC
This sequence comes from Microvirga lupini, assembly GCF_014191055.1. GTDB lineage: Bacteria > Pseudomonadota > Alphaproteobacteria > Rhizobiales > Beijerinckiaceae > Microvirga > Microvirga lupini_A. Next base: position 152,889 of record NZ_JACHWB010000002.1, on the reverse strand, counting down.
CGGCCTCGGCAGCGAGGTCACGCTCCTGCACCGGGGCGACATGCTCCTGCGCGGCTTCGACGATGATGTTCGCATCGCCCTGGGAGAGGCCTATGCGCAACGCGGCATCAACCTGGCCCTGGGCCGGACCCTCACGAGCTTGGAGAAGACGCCCGGCGGCATTGCCGCAACCCTGTCCGACGGCTCGATTCTCACCGTCGATCAGGTTCTCGTCGCCACCGGGCGGCGCCCCAACACCAAGGGGCTCGGGCTGGAGAATGCGGGAATCGCCGTCGACGAGGTTGGGGCCATTCCGGTGGATGGCTATTCCCAGACCCTCATCCCGTCGATCTATGCGGTGGGCGACGTCACCAACCGGGCGAATCTCACCCCCATCGCCATCCGCGAGGGCCATGCCTTTGCCGATACGGTGTTCGGCAACAAGCCCACCATCGTCGACCACGACCTGATCCCGACCGCCGTCTTCTCGACCCCGGAGATCGGCGTGATCGGCTGCGGCGAGGCGGCGGCCCGGGCGATCTATGGCGAGATCGACGTCTACAAGACCGCCTTCCGGCCCATGAAGGCCACCCTTTCGGGCGGCAAGGACCGGGTCTTCATGAAGCTGATCGTCGACAAAGCCACCGACAAGGTCGTGGGCGTCCACATCATGGGGCATGATGCAGGCGAGATGATCCAGCTCGCCGGCATCGCCGTCACCATGGGGGCCACAAAGGCCGATTTCGACCGAACCGTGGCGGTTCACCCAACGGCAGCCGAGGAGCTTGTCACCATGCGTACGCCCGTGGTGGTGAAGAAGCCGCAGGCGGTGGGATAATAAGACGGCGAGGGGGGGGCTGAGTGAGCGTGATCCATAATGAGCAGACGAAGCTGACGGCAACGGCACTCAACAATGTGGCGGTCGCATTCGTGATTGCCGGGTTCGTGGGTCCGATGGTGGCCGTCGGCTATGGATCCGAGGCCATGCCGAGGGATGCAATCGCCATTCTCGTCAGCATCATTTGGCTTTTCGTTGGGTTTATCCTACATTCGATAGCGAAGTTGATCTTGAGAGACCTGAAGCCATGACCCTCCTGGAAGCCTATGTCTACTTCGGCATCCCGGTCATTGCCGTGGCGATGGGCTTTGGGGCCCTCTGGATGTCCCGGCGCGAGAGCCGTCAGCGCCCCGCGCGCTGATGCACGCCTTTTCTCCACCTCACAGGATTTCAGGCTGAATTCAGGTGTCCGCGGCATGCGGTCCCTTCATGCGCGGCGTCTCTCTAACGCACTCGCCTTTTTGTTTATGTCGTGTATAGGTGCCGTTTCATGCCGCTTGTTGCGGTGCACGATGAGCATTGAAGAAAGGACACGGGGGTAAGTGTCATGACCGAGCGGTGGACGCCCGACAGCTGGAGAAACAAGCCGATCCAGCAGGTTCCGGCCTATCCGGACCCAGAGGCGCTTGAGGGCGTCGAGCAGCAGCTCGCCGGCTTCCCTCCGCTGGTCTTTGCCGGCGAGGCCCGCAAGCTGAAGAAGACGCTGGCCAAGGTCGCCAAGGGCGAGGCCTTCCTGCTCCAGGGCGGCGATTGCGCCGAAAGCTTCGCCGAGCATTCGGCGGACAACATCCGCGACTTCTTCCGTCTGTTCCTGCAGATGGCCGTGGTGCTCACCTATGCGGGCGGCTCGCCCGTGGTGAAGGTCGGCCGTGTGGCCGGCCAGTTCGCCAAGCCGCGTTCGGCCCCGACCGAGACCATCGATGGCGTCGAGCTGCCGAGCTACCGGGGCGACATCATCAGCGACATCGCCTTCACGCCGGAGGCCCGCACGCCCGATCCGCGCCGCCAGCTCATGGCCTATCGCCAGTCGGCCGCGACGCTCAACCTGATCCGTGCCTTCGCGACCGGCGGCTATGCCAATCTCGAGAATGCCCATCGCTGGATGCTCGGCTTCGTGAAGGATTCGCCGCAATCCTCGCGCTACAGCGAGCTCGCCGAGCGCATCACCGAGAGCATCAACTTCATGCGGGCTATCGGGATCGACCCCGAGACTCACCCGGAGATGCGCTCGACCGACTTCTACACCAGCCACGAGGCGCTGCTGCTCGGCTACGAGGAGTCCATGACCCGGGTCGATTCCACGACCGGCGACTGGTACGCCACCTCCGGGCACATGCTCTGGATCGGTGACCGCACCCGCCAGCCGGATCACGCCCATATCGAATACATGCGTGGCATCAGGAACCCGATCGGCCTCAAATGCGGCCCGTCGCTTTCGCCGGACGGGCTGCTCCGGCTCATCGATGCCCTCAATCCCGAGGACGAGGCGGGACGCCTCACCCTGATCTGCCGCTTCGGCGCCGGCAAGGTGGGCGATCATCTGCCGGGCCTGATCCGCGCAGTCGAGCGGGAAGGGCGCACCGTGGTGTGGTCCTGCGATCCGATGCACGGCAACACCATCAAGGCGGCGTCGGGCTACAAGACCCGGCCGTTCGAGCAGGTCATGAGCGAGGTGCAGGACTTCTTTGCCATCCATCAGGCGGAAGGGACGCACGCGGGCGGCATCCACCTGGAGATGACCGGCAAGAACGTCACTGAATGCACCGGCGGCGCCCGTGCGCTCACCGACGCGGACCTGCGCGACCGCTACCACACCTATTGCGACCCGCGCCTCAACGCCGAGCAGGCGCTTGAGATCGCGTTCCTGACCTCGGAGCTGATCAAGCGCGAGCGCCAGTCAAGGGAACAGCCGGCCGCCCTGGCGGCGGAATAAACGACTGGACGATCTAAGAAAAAGGGGCGCTTTCGGCGCCCCTTTTTCTTTTACGCATACGCTACTCTACAAGTATTTGAGCTTAGCTCAGCCAGCCCATGAAGAAGAGAATAAGGATGATCGGCAGAGGAATGCCGATGAGCCAAAGCAGGCCGCCTTTCAACATGTCAGTCTCCCAGTGTTTCGTGTGGAAATAACGAACTGGACTGTTGCGGGTTCCAGAACTTGGCTCTTGAAGCGTGAGACTATTAAATGCGTTCGTAGGAGTATATGCCTGCGGCATTTCCAGACTGGACAGCCAGCGGCCTATATGATGTATCGTTTTATAAAGAAAAACATAGGATGCGATCATGGCCGTGAGAACGAGCGGGGAATACCACATTTACTATAATGGACGGCACGAGATGTTTGTTGCGGATTTCACCAGCGACTCGGCCGGTGATCAAATCGTAGCGAACAACGGCGGTAACTCTCTTTATGGGAATGGCGGCAAGGATACGCTAATCGGCCTTGGGAGGGATGATGATCTGTACGGTGGCAGCGGGAATGACAAGCTTCTCGGCGGCAATGGAAACGACTTCCTGAAAGGAGGCGCCGGGAAGGACGTCCTCAACGGTGGCAAGGGTGCCGATTACTTTGTGTTTGATGCTCGTCCCATAGCTTCGACTCTGGATAAGATTGAAGATTTCAGCCGCAAACAGGGCGACAAGATAGCCTTGTCCTCAAAGTATTTTAAGCTTCCTAAAGCCAGTTTTGTGCTGGATTCTTTCGGTGAACCCGAAGAGCAGAGCGACAAATGGTTTGTATTCGATCAGATTAGAACAATTACCGACAAGTCCTTCCAGATTGGGACTGTTGCCCTGGATGCGGATGACCGGATCATTTATGACAACGCCACAGGCAAACTCTATTATGACAAAGATGGAACGGGAGTCGTCGCTCCTGCACAGATTGCGCAGATGAAAGCCGGTACTGCGCTGTCTCACATGGATTTCATTATCTATTGAAGCAAGAGCGACTTATCTTGCCCTTGTACTCTGAGATGGCGCAGCACATGTGAGGTAGCGGTGCTAACCGCAGTTGGCAGCGATCCCGTGCCATCCCTGTCCTGACATGTTAGGAAGCCGTTATCATCGTTGCTGCCTGCGTTCGCACGCCCTACAACAGCAATGCCATGGCTCAGAACATTCTCAAGATCGCGCTCGCGCAGCTCAATCCCATCGTCGGTGATGTGGCCGGCAACGAGCAGAAGGCTCGCGAGGCCCGCACCGAGGCGGCCCGGATGGGGGCCGACATCGTGATGTTCGCCGAGCAGTTCCTCGCGGGCTATCCCGCCGAGGACCTCGTGCTGAAGCCCGCCTTTCAGGATAGCTGCCGGGCGGCGCTCGAACGCCTCGCCCGCGAGACGGCCGATGGCGGGCCCGGCATGCTCATCGGCCTGCCGTGGCGGGAGGACGACGCGCTCTACAACGCCTATGCACTCCTCGACGGCGGCACGGTCTCCGTGCGCTTCAAGGTCGACCTGCCCAATTACGGCGTTTTCGACGAGAAGCGCAATTTCGAGGCCGGACCCCTGCCGGGACCGGTCAACTTCCGCGGCATCCGCCTTGGCCTTCCGATCTGCGAGGACATCTGGAGCGGGGACGTGGTCGAGTGCCTCGCTGAGACCGGGGCCGAGATGCTGCTGGTGCCCAACGGCTCGCCCTATTGGCGCGGCAAGACCGAGGAGCGGTTCAATATCGCGGCCGCCCGGGTGACGGAGAGCGGCCTGCCGCTCGTCTATCTCAACCAGGTCGGCGGCCAGGACGAACTGGTCTTCGACGGGGCCTCCTTCGTGCTCAATGCGGATTGCTCGCTTGCGTGCCAGCTGCCGGCCTACGAGGAGACCATCGCGCTCACCACCTGGGAGAAGGGTGAGGAGGGCTGGGTCTGCCGGGACGCCCCTGTCGTCACCGTGGAGGAGGGCGAGGAGGCCGACTACGCTGCCTGTGTCCTGGGCCTGCGCGATTACGTGGAGAAGAACCGCTTCCCGGGCGTGGTGCTGGGTCTGTCCGGTGGCATCGATTCCGCCATCTGCGCCGCCATGGCCGTGGATGCGCTGGGGGCGGATCGCGTGCATTGCGTGATGCTGCCTTACCGCTACACCTCCGGCGAATCCCTGAAGGACGCGGAAGACTGCGCCGAGGCGCTCGGCGTGCGCTACGATATTCTGCCCATCGCTGAGCCCGTGGAGGGTTTCGAGGCTGCCTTGCAGCCTCTGTTCGCAGGGCGGGAACGGGACATCACCGAGGAGAACCTCCAGAGCCGCGCCCGCGGCACGATCCTGATGGCGATCTCGAACAAGTTCGGCGCCATGGTGCTGACCACCGGCAACAAGTCGGAAATGTCGGTCGGCTACGCCACGATCTACGGCGACATGAACGGCGGCTTCAATCCGATCAAGGACCTCTACAAGATGGAGGTCTACCGCCTGTCGGCCCTGCGCAACCGTTGGAAGCCGAAGGGAGCGCTCGGTCCGAACGGCGTCGTGATTCCTGAGAACATCCTCACCAAGGCGCCCACCGCCGAATTGCGCGAGAACCAGAAGGACCAGGATTCGCTGCCACCTTACGAGGATCTCGACGAGATCCTGCGTGGCTTCGTGGAGCAGGAACTGCGGGTCTCGGAGATCGTGGCGAAGGGCTATGACCTGGAGGTCGTCAAGAAGGTGGAGCGCCTGCTCTACATCGCCGAGTACAAGCGCCGGCAGGCGGCGCCGGGCGTGAAGGTGACGCGCCGGAACTTCGGCCGCGACCGCCGCTACCCCGTCGTCAACCGCTACCGCGACCAGGGCTTGGCGGCGCACCAGAAGGATGAAGCGCTGGAGCGCGCCATCGGCAAGCCGCGGGTCGGATCGATGGACGTGTAGCGCTTTCACCATCCCCGCGTCATCCCGGGCCTTGTTCCGGTGATGATGCGGTGGGTGTCTTCCCCGGCGGCCGCAGGCCGGGAAAGGGATCCACTCACACACTCAGTACCATGGATTCCCTTCCCCTCCGCTGCGCTCCGGCCGGGAATGACACCGAAACACGCATCACCCCTTGCGCCGCCCGGCGCCCTTCGCCATAGGGTTGGCGCATGTCCAAGCCCATCGTCCGCTTCGCCCCGTCTCCGACCGGGCACATCCATATCGGCAACACCCGCGTGGCTCTGCTCAACGCGCTCTATGCGCGGCGGGAGGGCGGTACCTTCATCCTGCGCTTCGACGATACCGACTTGGCGCGGTCGAAGCAGGAATATGCGGATTCGATTGAGACCGATCTGCACTGGCTCGGCATCCCGCCCGACGTGATCGTGCGTCAGTCGGAGCGGTTCCCGCTCTACGACGCGGCGGCCGAGCGGCTGAAGGCGGCTGGCCGCCTCTATCCTTGCTACGAGACGCAGGAGGAGCTGGAATTCCGCCGCAAGCGCCAGCTCGCCCGCGGCCTGCCGCCCATCTACGACCGGGCGGCCCTGAAGCTCACCGACGAAGACCGCGCCAAGCTCGAACAGGAGGGCCGCAAGCCCCACTGGCGCTTCCGCCTGGAGCCGACGAACGTCGCCTGGGACGACCTCGTGCGCGGCCCTTGCCACGTGGATTGCAGCTCGCTGTCGGATCCGGTGCTGGTGCGCGAGGACGGCACCTATCTCTATACTCTGCCGTCGGTGGTGGACGATATCGACCTGAAGATCACCCACGTGATCCGGGGCGAGGATCACGTGACCAACACGGCTGTGCAGATCCAGATCTTCGAGGCCTTGGGTGCTGCTGCTCCCACCTTCGCGCATCACAGCCTGCTGATCACGGCCAGCGGCGAAGGCCTGTCGAAGCGCCTCGGGCATCTATCAGTGAAAGGCCTGCGCGATGCCGGTCTCGAGCCGCAGGCGGTTGCATCGCTCGCTGTGTTGGTCGGCTCGGCCGAGGCCGTGCGGCCCGTGGCCGATCTCAACGAGCTCGCCAAGCTCATCGACTTCTCGCATATCTCCCGCGCGCCGGCGAAGTTCGACGAGAGCGAGCTGGAGCACCTGAACGCCCGCCTCATCCACGAGATACCTTACGAGACGGCGCGCGAGCGGCTTGCGCAGCTCGATGCGGATGAGGGAGAGATTTTCTGGAACGCGGTGCGCGGCAACCTGACCAAGGTTCGGGACGCGGCGGAGTGGGCCACTGTCGTCCGCGGTCCCGTGACGCCGGTCATCGACGACAAGGCTTTCGTCGAGGCTGCCACCGGCGTTCTGCCGGAAGGTCCTTGGGACGCCACCACCTGGAAGACCTGGACGGAAGCGGTGAAGGCGAAGACCGGCATGAAGGGCAAGGCCCTGTTCATGCCGCTTCGCCTTGCATTGACCGGTCTCGATCATGGTCCTGAGCTGGCGGCGCTGCTGCCGCTGATCGGGCCTGAGCGGGCGAAGGCGCGACTGGCGGGGAAAGCGGCCTAAAGCCAGCTCTCGTTTCTCGTCATGCCCGCACTTGTTGCGGGCATCCACGTCTTAACCCGCTCAAAACGTGGATGGCCGGGACGAGCCCGGCCATGACGAAGAGGGGAGTGAAAGCGGCCGCTTACGCCTTGATCCTGTAGCCCGTTCTGAAGATCCACCCGATAGCCGCGAGGCAGATCAGCATGAAGACCAGGGTCATGCCGAGGCTGATGCCGACGCCCACATCGGCAACGCCGTAGAAGCTCCAGCGGAAGCCGCTCACCAGATAGACCACCGGGTTGAACAGGGCGACGGTCTGCCAGAAGGGCGGCAGCATGTTGATGGAGTAGAAGCTGCCGCCGAGGAAGGCGAGCGGCGTCACGATCATCAGGGGCACGATCTGCAGCTTCTGGAAGCTGTCAGCCCAGATGCCGATGATGAAGCCGAACAGGCTGAACGTGACGGAGGTCAGCACCAGGAAAGCAATCATCCAGACGGGATGTTCGATGGAGAAATCCACGAAAAGCCGCGCCGTGATCAGGATGATGGTGCCGATGATGATCGACTTGGTGGCGGCCGCGCCCACATAACCGATCACAGTCTCGACCGCGGAGATGGGCGCGGAGAGGACCTCGTAGATGGTGCCGGTGAATTTCGGCATGTAGATGCCGAAGGAGGCGTTCGAGATGCTCTCGGTCAGGATCGACAGCATGATCAGGCCCGGCACGATGAAGGCGCCGTAGCTGACGCCGTCGATATTGGCCATGCGCGAGCCGATGGCCGAGCCGAAGACGATGAAATAGAGCGAGGTCGAGAGCACGGGCGAGGCGATGCTCTGCATGATCGTGCGCCAGGTGCGCGCCATCTCGAAGAGATAGATGGCCTTGATTCCATAGACGTTCATGCGCGCCCCCGCACCAGGCTGACGAAGATTTCCTCGAGCGACGACTCGGAGGTCTGCAGGTCCTTGAAGTCGATGCCATGCTCGCTCAGTCGGCGCAGCAGGCCCGCGATGCCCGTCTCCTGGCTCTGCGTGTCGAAGGTATAGACGAGTTCGGTGCCATCAGTTGAGAGCTGGAGGTTGTCCGATTGCAGCTCGGGCGGCAGGCCCGCAAGCGGGTTCTGCAGGTGCAGGGTGAGCTGCTTCTTGCCCAGTTTCTGCATCAGAACATGCTTGTCCTCGACCAGGATGATCTCGCCCTTGCTGATCACCCCGATCCGGTCGGCCATCTCCTCGGCCTCTTCGATGTAGTGGGTGGTCAGGATGATGGTGACGCCGTTCTCCCTCAGACGGCGGACCATTTCCCACATGTCCCGCCGCAGCTCCACGTCGACGCCGGCGGTGGGCTCGTCGAGGAACAGGATCGTAGGCTCGTGCGACAGGGCCTTGGCGATCATCACCCGGCGCTTCATGCCGCCGGACAGTGTCATGATCTTGCTGTCGCGCTTCTCCCAGAGGGAGAGGTCCTTCAGGATCTTCTCGAGATAGGCCGGGTTGGGCGGCTTGCCGAAGAGCCCCCGGCTGAACGTCACCGTCGCCCACACGCTCTCGAAGGCGTCCGTGGTGAGCTCTTGCGGCACGAGCCCGATCTTGGTGCGGGCGGGCCGGAAATCGCGGATGATGTCGTGACCGTCCGCCACGACGGTTCCGGTGCTCGGATTGACGATGCCGCAGATGATGCTGATCAGCGTCGTCTTGCCGGCGCCGTTGGGGCCGAGGAGCGCGAAGATCTCGCCCTTCCGGATCTCCAGGTCGACCTTCTTCAGGGCCTGGAAACCGGACGCATAGGTCTTCGTCAGACCCGAGACCGTGATGATCGGGTTCGATGCGCCCGAGGGCCGGGGCATGTGCAGAGAATCGAGTGGCTTCATGCCGGGGTGATAGCATGACGGGAAGCGGGGCGGAATGGACGTGCTTCTGTCACCCTCCATCGCCATCCCCGGGCTTGATCCGGGGATCCACGTCTTTGGGTCCGTAAAATGTGGATGGCCGGGACGAGCCCGGCCATGACGCGTGAGATGCGAAAAACGATCAATTCTGAACGTTCGGAACCGGGATCACGTCGGGGGCGATCACGCGAACGGTCTTCTTCTGGCCGTTGCCGGAGGCGACTTCGCGCTTCGCGCCTTCGCCCTGGCGGACGACGGTGCTGTTCTCGATCGATTGCGGGCCGATGCCGGCCGATTCCTTGCTCGCGGTCGGTGCGGCGGCGGCGATCTCGGCGGCCTCCTTGGCCTCTTCCTCGGCCTTCTTGTCGGCGGCCTTGCGGGCGGCCTGCGCCTTGGGGCGCGACAGTTCCTCGGCCTGCTCGGCGGTGACGATCAGGTCGCCCTTGCGCTGCGTGAGCATGCTCTCGGCCTTGCGCAACACCACCGCCCAGCTCTCGTCGGGCTTCTTGCAGGCGCAGCTCTCGTCGAAGGTCTTGCGGAACTTGAAGGCGTTGGCCAGGGACGTATAGGGCTGGTTCGAGGAGAGTGAGGCGGCCCGGTTGAGGCCGTTGTCGCCACCGGGATAGGCGAAAGCCGTCGTCTCGGTGCCGGGGCAGAGGGCCTGGCACATCTCGTTGGCGCTCTGGCCGCCGCCGGGCGGCGTGGTGAGCGGGAAGAAGGAGCCGTCGCAGGTCTTCACGCAGATCAGGCGTCCGCCACCGAGGGAAGGCGGTCCGTCATCGGCGATGATCGGCTGGCCCTCGGGCATGACCTGCTGCTGCTGCGGCTGGCGCGGAGCGCCGAAGAGCGATTCGAAGAAGCCGCGGGGCTCCGTGGAGCAGGTCTGCTGGACCGCAGCCTGGAGCTGCCGGCGCCGGGCTTCGATCTCTCCCTGGTCGACCCCCTGGGCGGCCAGACGAGCATAGCCGGCCTCAAGCTGACGGATCTGGGTGGCAATGGAGCCGCACTCGGCCGGGGCGGGACCGGCCAGGAAGCCGAGAGGGCCGCGCTCGCAGCCGATATTGCGGTAATAGACGACGAGCCGGTTGATCTCCGCCCGCTGGGCGCGCATCTGCCCGGTCGGCGCGCTGCCGCCGCTGCGCTCCAGGGAGGCCAGTTCCGCCTGGTAGCGCTGACACTGAGCGGACTGGGCGAGCGCCGCCTGTCCGGCAGCCAGGAAGGCCGTCACGGCGATGAGGGAGCGGAGAAAAGATGTCTTTGTCATGAAGCTGATCGCAGAACCGGTCCGTTGGGCATCCTATGCCGGGTGGCTCGTCATGTGACGCCCGAATTTGACCCTATTGTGATTAACGCCTTGCCCGACCCAGGGAAAGCTGTCTAGCTTTCCCGAATGGTGACTCCGCGATGAGATCCAGCATGTACTCCCATACGACCATCGGGGCAAATGACCTTGCCCGGTCGCGTGCCTTTTACGACGCCGTTCTTGCGCCGCTCGGGCACGAGGTGCGGTATGCGGACGACATGCTCGTCGGGTGGGGCGCGCCCGGCGGGCCGCCGCAGTTCCTGGTGGCTCGGCCCTTCGACGGAAAGACACCGAGCGTCGGCAACGGGGCCATGATCGCCTTGCTGGCGCCCAGGCGCAGCGTCGTCGATGCCTGTCATGCCGCCGCTCTGGCGCAGGGTGGGGCCGACGAGGGTGCGCCGGGCCTGCGCCCGCACTATCACGAAAATTATTACGGCGCTTACTTCCGCGATCTCGACGGCAACAAGATCTGCGTCGTCTCCCATCAGCCGGAATAGCCTCTCGTCAAAAGCCAGGAGCGTCCCCACATGACAGCGTAACGGTGGGAGACGAACCGACGATGCTTGCCCGAATCGCCTTTGCCTTGACCCTTACTCTGGCCGCCGCCACCGGCGCTGCGGCTCAGGAGCCCGACCTGATCTTCAAGAAGTCGACGGTCTGGCGGGCGCTCACTCCGGACGACAAGCTCGCCGTCTACGGCATCGACGATCCCGTGGTCGAGGGTGTGGCCTGCCACTACACGACCCCGGAACGCGGCGGCATCGCCGGCACGTTCGGCGTCGCTGAGGAGGTGTCCGACATCTCGCTCGCCTGCCGTCAGGTCGGGCCGGTGAAGTTCAAGCAGAAGTTCGGCCAGGGCGACGTGGTGTTCAGCGAGCGCCGTTCGCTCATCTTCAAGAAGATGCAGATCGTGCGTGGTTGCGACGTGAAGCGCAACACCTTGGTCTACATGGTCTACTCGGACCGCCCCATCGAAGGTTCGCCCAAGAACTCCACCTCGACCGTGCCCCTGATGCCCTGGGGCACCGAGGTCCCGCCGAAATGCGGGGAGTGGATGAACTCTTAAAAGCGTTCAGCCTGCGCTCTCGTTGAGCAGAAGTCGCGCGGCTGTCGCCCACATGATCAGGCCAATGGCCACATCGAGAAGGCGCCAAGTGGCCGGCCGGGCGAAAAGCGGCTTCAGCAAACGGGCTCCGAACCCGAGGGAGAAGAAGAACACGAAGGAGGCCAGCGTGGCGCCGACGGCGAACAGGCTTTTTCCCTCGTCGAACTGGGTCGAGATCGAGCCGATCAGCACCACCGTGTCGAGATAGACATGCGGGTTGAGCCAGGTGAGGGCAAGGCAGGTGAGCACCACCCGGCTTAAGGTTTCCGGCGCCGCCTCGGACGGCCTTAAGGAGGCCGACCCGAAGGCGGCCATGAAGCTGCGCGCTCCGTATGCGATGAGGAATGCGGCGCCCCCGTAGCGCAGAACCGTCTCGGCCCAGGGCACCTGCGCGCTGAGTTGCGCGAAGCCGGAAACGCCGGCCAGGATGAGGAGGGCATCCGAAAGCGCACAGGTCAGGCACACGGCCAGCACGTGCTCTCCGCGCAGGCCAATGCGCAGCACGAAGGCATTCTGGGCCCCGATGGGGAGGATGAGGCTGAGGCCGAGCAGAAACCCGGCAAGCAAGGGAGCGGTCATGTCGATGGTCCAAAGAGGAGTCGACGCTTCCTAAACGCCGGCCTAGAATTAGGACAGTTAAAGTCTCTGTCCCTGATTTAGAAAAGCTAATCTCATGCTGGATTATGCTCAGCTGTCCGCTCTCGCCGCCGTGGTGCGCACCGGGAGCTTCGAGCAGGCGGCCCAGCAGCTGAACGTGACGCCGTCTGCCGTTTCCCAGAGGGTAAAGCTGCTGGAGGAGCGGATCGGCGCGGTTCTCGTGGTGCGAGGCCAGCCGTGCTTGGCGACCGAGGCGGGCGAGCGCCTGTGCCAGCACGTGGAGCAGGTCGCCCTGCTTGAAAGCTCTTTACGTCAAGGTTTGCCGGGACTTCGGCCGGAGAGCCGCCCGGTAACCCTGCGCATCGCCGTCAATGCGGACAGCCTCGCCACCTGGTTCATCCCGGCGATGGCCCAGACGGAAGGGTTCCTGTTCGATCTTGTGGTGGATGATCAGGATCACAGCGCCGAATGGCTGCGGCGCGGCGAGGTTGTGGCTGCCGTGACCTCACATGGAAAACCGATCCAGGGCTGCAACTGCCATCCCCTCGGCACCCTGCGCTATCTCGCGACCGCCAGTCCGGAATTCGTGAAGCGCTGGCTGCCGGACGGATTGGACGAGCGATCGGCCGCCCGCGCGCCGTGTCTCGTCTTCAACCGGAAGGATCAGCTCCAGGCGCTCTGGCTTCGAAGGGCCCTCGGAGCCGATATCTCGCCGCCGGTCCACTGGCTGCCGTCGTCGCAGGCTTTCGTGGATGCGGCGCTCGCCGGTCTGGGGTGGGGGATGAACTTGGAAACGACGGTTGAGGAGCATATCCGCGCGGGACGCCTTGTGGCGTTGGAACCCTCTGAACCGCTGGAAGTGCCTTTGTTCTGGCAGCAGAGCCGGATCGTCGGCCCTCTGCTGGCGGATCTGACCCGAGCCGTTCTCAACACCGCTCGGGCCATGCTGTCGCCGATGCCATCTCTCGCCTGATCGACCTCAGTTGGTGCAGGTCACCGATATCGGCGGCTCTTTGGGGCCGAAGGAGGCCTTCTGGATCGTTCCGGTCACCTCTTCCGCGGAGATCTGCCGGAAGGACACGGCCTTGGTGTAGCCGTGAGCCTCACACCAGGCGTTTGCCACAACTTGGCCACAAGCCTGGTTTGATATGAGGCACTCCGCGACGCCATAACCATCGGCGGCCGGGATCATGAAGGTCGCTTCGGTTGAAGAGGCCTGGGTACCATTGGGAAGCAGCGTCAGGGACGCGGCTGCGAAAAACACGACAGTACCCATTCCGAGCATGGCAAATGCGCGGCGCATCGAAGACCTCTTTGTTTGAACTCGTGCCATTATGTCACGAGTGTGCGTGAACAAAGCTCTAACGCGCTTGGCCGGAAGGCGTTTCATGCGGCCGTGCAAATTCAATATGATTACCAAATCGGAAATCTTGACGTTCTGAGCCTGAATCGGCATTGATGGCTTCATGAACACGGCAACGATCCTCATTTCCGGGATTATTTGCGGCTAGCGCACTTCGCTGGCTGGAGCCGTCTCGTTCTCATTCCAAGATCGAAACCCCCTCCGGCCCGCGGCCTGACAGGGGTATGGTTTCATGGCGGCCAAGCTTCGCCTCTACAACACGCTGACCCGATCGAAGGACGACTTCGTCCCGATCGACCCCGAGAACGTGCGCCTCTACGTCTGCGGACCCACCGTTTACGACTACGCCCACATCGGCAACGCCCGCCCGATCATCGTCTTCGATCTTCTCTTCCGCCTCTTGAGACATGTGTACGGCAGGGAAGCCGTGACGTATGTGCGCAATATCACCGATGTGGACGACAAGATTAACGCCCGCGCGGCCCGGGATTACCCAGGTGTGCCGCATAACGAGGCGATCCGGGTCGTGACGGGCAAGACCGAGGAGCAGTTCCACGCCGATATCCGGGCGCTCGGCGTGCTCATGCCCGAGGACGTGAACGAGGCGGGCCAGCCCCCGCGCTTCGTCGAACCGCGAGCGACCGAGCACATCGACGAAATGCGCATGATCATCGAGCGGCTGATCGCGCGGGGAGCGGCCTATGTGGCCGAGGAGCATGTGCTGTTCTCGGTCGCGGCCATGCAGAACCTGTCCGGCGTGCCGCAATACGGCGCCTTCTCCAAGCGCTCCCTCGACGAGCTGCTCTCCGGCGCCCGCGTGGATGTGGCGCCCTACAAGCGCGATGCCATGGACTTCGTGCTGTGGAAGCCCTCCGGTCCCCAGGACCCCGCCTGGCCATCGCCTGCCGGCATCCAGACGCCGGGCCGTCCCGGCTGGCACATCGAGTGCTCGGCCATGGCGTGGCGGCACCTGATCCAGGCCTTCGAGACCCGGCTCACCTGCGCCGACCCGACCGCCCGCGAGATCTTCGACATCCACGGCGGCGGCATCGACCTCGTGTTCCCCCACCACGAGAACGAGATCGCTCAGAGCTGCTGCGCCTTCGAGACGCCGCGCATGGCCAATGTGTGGATGCACAACGGCTTCCTGCAGGTGGAAGGCGAGAAGATGTCGAAGTCGCTCGGCAACTTCTTCACCATCAATGAGCTGCTGCAGGATTGGCCGGGGGAAGTCTTACGCTTCAACATGCTGCGCACCCATTATCGCCAGCCGATCGACTGGACGACGAAGGGGCTTGAGGAAAGCGGGAAGACCCTCGACCGCTGGTATGAGCTGGCGGGCAGGGGCGAGGCTGCTTTCCTTTCGGACCACATCGTCGAAGCATTGGCTGACGATCTGAACACGCCGAAGATGCTGGCCGAGCTTCATGCCCTCGACGGGCAGGGAGCTCACGAGGAACTTGGCGCGAACCTGCGTGCGCTCGGCTTCCTGCTCGAAGGGGCGGATGCCTGGAAGGCGCGCAAGCAAGCTGCGCTCAGCGTCGATCCTGCACAGGTCGAGGCGCTGATCGCTGCCCGCAAGGAGGCCCGTGCCTCGAAGAACTGGGCCGAGTCCGACCGCATCCGCGATGAGCTTGCGGCTTTGAATGTGGTGGTGAAGGACAACAAGGACGGCACCACAACCTGGGAGGTGGCGCGATGAGCCGTCTCCAACGCAATCAGCGTTCTGTTTTCCTCTGTCTTCATCCTGAGGAGGCGCGCAGCGCCGTCTCGAAGGAGCTTCCAGTGCGCTCTGGAGCCTCCTTCGAGACGCCTGCTCCGCAGGCTCCTCAGGATGAGGGGAGTGGAAGCTATCGCCGTAAAGAAGAGGTCGACTGATGGGACAGGCTTTGCCGAAACCGGGGCTTCGTCCCTTCCTGCCGGCGGATCTCCCGGTCCTCGTCGACATCTACGAGGAGAGCATCGCGGAACTGACCGGTGAGGATTACAGCGAGAGCCAGCAGGAAGCCTGGATCGCTCGCGCCGAGGACGATGCCTTCGCCGAAAAGCTCGCGAAGAGCCTCACGCTGATCGCCACCGTCGAGGGGTCTCCCGTCGGCTTCATCGCTCTCAAGGACAACGAGCTGATCGAGCTGCTCTACGTGCATCCCGCCGTGGCCGGGCAGGGCATCGGCACGATGCTCTACGATGCGATCGAGAAGCTTGCCGGCGCGCGGGGAGCCGTGCGTCTGGTTGCCGAGGTCAGCGACAACGCGCTGCCCTTCTTCCAGAAGCACCGGTTCCAGCCGCAGCGCCGCAACACCATGCCGCTGGGCGATGAATGGCTCGGCACCACCACGATGGAAAAGCGACTGACGCCAACCGAGGACAGGAAGTTGTCATCATGAGCCGAGACCGCGTCACTCTCTTCGACACCACCCTGCGCGACGGGGCGCAAACGACCGGGGTCGATTTTTCCTTCGAGGACAAGAAGGCGATCGCAGCGCTCCTCGACCGGCTCGGCATCGACTACGTGGAAGGCGGCTATCCTGGGGCGAACCCGCTGGATACCGCCTTTTTTGCTGAGAAACGCACGAAGAACGCCAAGTTCACGGCCTTCGGCATGACGAAGCGGGCGGGCCGTTCCGTGTCGAACGATCCCGGCGTCGCGGCTTTGCTCGAGGCTGAGGCCGATGCGATCTGTTTCGTGGCCAAGGCCTGGGATTACCATGTGCATGTGGCGCTGGAGACCTCACTGGAGGAGAACCTCGCCGGCATCCATGAAAGCGTCGAGGCCGCCCGCGCCAAGGGCCGCGAGGTGCTCGTCGATTGCGAGCATTTCTTCGACGGCTACAAGGCCAACCCCGAATATGCGCTTTCCTGCGTGAAGACCGCCTATGAGGCCGGTGCGCGCTGGGTCGTGCTCTGCGACACCAATGGCGGCACGCTGCCTCACGAAGTGACGGAGATCGTCTCGGCGGTGACGAAGGTGGTGCCGGGCGCGCATCTCGGGATTCACGCCCATGACGATTGCGGCTGCGCGGTCGCCAATTCCCTCGCGGCCGTGGAGGCGGGAGCGCGCCAGATCCAGGGCACGCTCAACGGCCTCGGCGAGCGCTGCGGCAACGCCAATCTCATTACGTTGATCGGCGCCCTGAAGCTGAAGGACGGTTATGCCTCCCGCTTCGATCTCGGCGTCACCGACGAGACACTGGGCCAGCTCACCCACGTGTCGCGGCAAGTGGACGAGATCCTCAACCGCCAGCCCAACCGCCACGCGCCTTTCGTTGGTTCCAGCGCCTTTGCCACGAAGGCCGGCATCCATGCCTCAGCCGTGCTGAAGGATCCGCACACCTACGAGCATGTGGAGCCGGAGGTCGTCGGCAATGCCCGAAAAGTTCTCGTGTCGGATCAGGGCGGCCAGTCGAACATCCTGGCGGAACTCAAGCGCTGCGGCTTCGATCTGGAGAAGGGCGATCCGCGCATCGCCCGCGTGCTCGACGAGGTGAAGCGCAAGGAGGCGCAGGGCTTCGCCTTCGAGGGCGCCGACGCGTCCTTCTATGTGCTCGTCAAGCGCATGCTCGGCGAGGTTCCGGCCTTCTTCGACGTGGAGCGCTTCTCCGTGAATGTGGAGCGCCGCTTCAACGCCGTCGGCGAACTCGTCACCGCGTCAGAGGCCATCGTGAAGGTCCGCGTCGGCGACGAGGTGCTGATCTCGGCGGCTGAAGGCAACGGCCCGGTGAACGCGCTCGATGTCGCCCTGCGCAAGGATCTCGGCAAGTACCAGCATCTGATCAAGGACCTGGAGCTCGTCGACTATAAGGTGCGCATCTATCAAGGCGGTTCGGACGCGGTGACGCGCGTGCTCATCGAATTCGCGGACGGCACAGGCGAGCGCTGGACCACCATCGGCGTCTCGCCCAACATCATCGATGCGTCGTTCCAGGCGCTGACGGATTCGATGATCTACAAGCTGTTGAAGGGCGGGGCGGCGCTGTAGTACGGCGTTGCCTCCACCCTTTTCTCAGGCGATCCCATGAACATCTCGATCCTGCTGCCGCTCCTGGGCATCCTCCTAGGCGGCATGTTTCTCGCGGCTCAGGCCCCGATCAACGCGGCACTGGCGAGGAGTCTCGGCGATCCGATCCTGGCGGCCTGCATCTCCTTCGGGGTCGGCTTCGTCATCCTGGCCGTGCTCAGCGCCGTTCGCGGCGCATGGCCGTCCGGCGGCGGCATCGCCGCTGCACCCTGGTGGTCCTGG
The DNA here is from genome assembly GCF_014191055.1 of Microvirga lupini. Classification (GTDB taxonomy): domain Bacteria; phylum Pseudomonadota; class Alphaproteobacteria; order Rhizobiales; family Beijerinckiaceae; genus Microvirga; species Microvirga lupini_A. The sequence continues at coordinate 135,204 of NZ_JACHWB010000002.1, read as the reverse complement.
CTTGGCGGCTTTCTGGGCGCCTTCTATGTCGCCATCGTCATCTGGGGCGTGCCGCAGCTCGGCGTCGTCAGCACCGTGGCAGCCCTCATTTTCGGACAGGTGGCCGCCGCCCTGATCCTGGATGCGGTCGGAGCCTTCGGGCTTCCCGTCCAAGCAATCACTTGGCAGCGGCTTCTGGCAGCGGGCATGATCCTGGGTGGACTTGTGCTGTCGCGGTCGGGATAGAAGCCGGTCCTAAAGCATCGGACGTGAATTCGAACTCACATTCGTTGCTTTGAGTTTTTGGTGACGCATCTTTTCACGCAAAACCGGTATCCATTTTTGCGTTCGATGCTCTAGAACTGGCTCTCGATGGCTTCCTCATTGCCCACGATCCCCACCCGGCGGGCGGCATTCTCGAGCATCGGGATCACTTCCTCAACGCGCTCGGCTACAAGATAGTTGAGCTCCAGCCCGGGGCGGATGAAGCCCTGGTCGCGCATGTGGGCGATGAGAGTGAGCAGGGGCTTCCAGAAGCTCTTGGTGCTGAGCATGAGGATCGGCTTGGTGTGGCGGCCGAGCTGCGACCAGGTCATCTGCTCGACAAGCTCCTCCAGGGTTCCGATGCCGCCGGGCATGGCCACGAAGGCGTCGGCCTTCTCGAACATCAGCCGCTTGCGGGTGTGCATGTCCGGCACGACGACGGTCTCCTGCACATCGTCAAGGAGCTTCTCGCGGGACTTCAGGAAGTCGGGGATGATCCCTGTGACATAACCGCCGTGATCGAGGACCGACTGGGCCACGGTGCCCATCAGGCCCACATTGCCGCCGCCATAGACGAGATTGATTCCCTGTTCGGCCATGGAACGGCCCAAAGCCGCCGCATTCTCAGCGAAAACGGGGTCGTCTCCGAAACCGGAGCCGCAATAGACGCAAATGGATTTGATCAATTTCACAGATGACATGGGCATTTCGGGGAGGCGGGGAGCCCCCCTGGCTGAGTCGTAGAGCATTATTTGTCCTTTATGGCCGTAGCCTTTTGAAAGATAAACGGATTAAATGGCGGAAAGTGCCGCGTTTGAGAAAAAGCATCATGGCGCATCCGAAAGAGTTAAAGGGCACGATCGCGCTTCTCGGCGCTGCCGCCGCAGCCGTCGTCGCGGTGCTTCTCGGCGTGCTTTACTGGTCCTGGTCAGGAAAGCCTGAACCCTCGCAGAGTGCCGCGCCCGCTCAGACGGCCCAGCCTTCCGCGCCGCCGGCACAGCCGGCGCCAAGCCAGCAGCAGGCAGCCGCCAAGCCCGGCGAGGCGCCCCCGGCCCAGGCTAAGGAAGCCGGGGTGGTTCCGTCCTTCGACCTCGTGCGCGTCGAGCCTGACGGAGAGAGCGTGATTGCCGGCCGCGCGGCCCCCGGCGCCACCATCGAGCTTCTGCGCGGCGACCAGGTCCATGCCCGCGCAGCCGCCGACGCGTCAGGGCTCTTCGCCATCGTGCCGCCGCCCCTGCCGCCCGGGTCCCATCAGGTGGTGCTGCAATCCATCGCGCCGGATGGAACGCGTCAGCGCTCCGCCCAGGCCGTGACGGTCGTCATCACGGACGGCAAGACCCGGCCGCTGGTGACCCTCACGTCTCCGGACACGCCCACGGTGGTGCTGTCGAACCCCGAGCCGCCAGCGGCCAAGGTCGCCGAGGCGCCGGATCCTGACGCCAAGCCCACCGAGCCCGCCACTCCTCCTGCGCCCCAGCAGGCGGGTGCTGCTCCGGCCGTCTCCCCGCCGGCGCCGGCCGCCCCGGCTGCGCCCGCAGCCCGGCCTGAGATCAAGATCGTGACGGTCGAGACGGAGGAGGGGAAGCTCTATGTGTCCGGTCAGTCCTCGCCGGGAGCCACGATTCGGCTCTACCTCAACGAGAGCTTCATCGCTCCCGGTGGAGCCGGTGGCGACGGCAAGGTTTCCTTCTCCATCGCCAGTGGCGTGAAACCCGGCGATTATCGAATCCGTCTGGACGATGTGGATCCGGTCTCCGGCCAGGTCCGGTCCCGGGCGGAGGTCGGCTTCAACGTGCCGGTCCAGGTTGCTTCGGCCCAGCCCCAGGCTCCAGCAACGGCTCAGCCGCGCGTGTCCGGCACCCCGGCGACCCAGTCTCAGACCTCTCGCGACATCGCCTCGGCCTTGCCTGAGGCACAGGTGGCCGGTGCCGGCACGGTGGTGATCCCCAACATCAACACCGCCATCGTGTCCCGTGGCGACAACCTCTGGCGCATCAGCCAGCGGGTTTACGGCAAGGGCCTACGCTATACGGTGATTTTCGGTGCGAACCAGGAACAGATCCGCAACCCGGATCTGATCTATCCGGGCCAGGTCTTCGTCCTGCCGGGCGAGCAGGAGCCGAAAAGCAACTAGTTCGATCAGGAGCTTGGCTCCTCCTGGCCCGGCCGCACAGGACATTCGCCGAAGCAGGGTGAATTCACCCGGATGATCGCCTATATCGAGGTCCAAGTTTCGATTGGATCCTCACCTATGCCTCCCTCCACCGCCGTCCCGACGACTGGCGCAGCCCGGCCTCAGCCGAGCGGCTTGACCTCCACCTGGAAGAAGCTCTGGCCCTATATCTGGCCCCACGGTCGGCCTGATCTCCAGCGGCGGGTCTTCCTGGCCTTTGGCCTGCTTCTGGTCGCCAAGGGCGTCACGATGGTCACGCCGTTTGCCTTCAAATGGGCCACGGACGCGCTCGTGGCCGTCACGAGCAGCGGCAATTCGGCGACGGAGGCGGCCGCCACGACCGGCTCGTGGATCTGGAAGGCTCCGATCCTGCTGACCGCGATCTACGGCCTCACCCGCATCCTCATGGCGGTGCTGACGCAGGTCCGCGACGGCATCTTCGCCAAGGTGGCCATGCATGCGGTGCGGCAGCTCGCCCTGCAGACCTTCGAGCATATGCACCGCCTTTCCCTGCGCTTCCACCTGGAGCGCAAGACCGGCGGCCTGACCCGCGTGCTCGAGCGCGGCCGCGAAGGCATCGAGGAACTGTCGCGCCTCGTGGTGCTCACGCTGCTTCCCACAATCCTCGAATTCGTCCTTGTGCTGGGCCTCCTCGCCTGGGAGTTCAACTGGGTCTATTCGGCCGTCGTCTTCGTGATGGTGGTGATCTATCTCGCCTATACCTACAAGGCGACCCAGTGGCGGATCTCGATCCGCAAGCAGATGAACGACTCGGATACGGATGCCAACACCAAGGCGGTGGACTCGCTTCTGAACTACGAGACGGTGAAGTATTTCGGCGCCGAGCAGCGGGAGACTGCCCGCTACGACCGCTCCATGGAGCGCTACGAGAAGGCCTCGACTCAGACCTACACGTCGCTCGCCGTGCTCAATGCCGGACAGGCGGTGATCTTCTCCATCGGCATGGCCATCGTGATGGTGCTGGCCGCGCGGGACATCATGGCGGGCAACGCCTCCATCGGCAGCTTCGTGCTGGTCAATGCCATGCTGGTGCAGCTCTACATCCCGCTCAACTTCATGGGCATGCTGTATCGCGAGATCAAGCAGGCGCTGATCGACATCGACGACATGTTCCAGATCATCGACCGCAATCCCGAGATCCAGGACAAGCCGGGCGCCATGCCGCTCCAGGTCAACCAGGCGGTGGTGCGCTTCGAGGACGTGCATTTCGCCTACATCCCCGAGCGGCCCATCCTCAAGGGCGTGAGCTTCGAGGTGCCGGCCGGGCATACGGTGGCCATCGTCGGCCCGTCGGGAGCCGGAAAGTCCACTATCTCCCGCCTGCTGTTCCGGTTCTACGAGCCCAACAGCGGCCGCATTCTCATCGACGGGCAGAACATCGCCGAGGTGCAGCAGGCTTCCTTGCGCAAGGTGATCGGCATGGTCCCGCAGGACACGGTGCTGTTCAACGACACCATCGGTTACAACGTCCAGTACGGCCGCTGGGACGCGACGCCCGAGGAGGTGAGGGAGGCCGCTCGCCTCGCCCAGATCGACCGATTCATCGGCCTTCTGCCGGAGGGGTACGACACGCCCGTGGGCGAGCGCGGCCTTAAACTCTCAGGGGGTGAGAAGCAGCGCGTGGCTATCGCCCGCACCATCCTGAAAGCGCCCCCGATCCTGGTGCTCGATGAGGCGACCTCGGCGCTGGACACCTTCACCGAGAAGGAGATCCAGGATGCCCTCGACCGCGTCAGCCGCGGGCGCACCACCCTGGTGATCGCCCACCGGTTGTCCACAGTCATCGGCGCCGACGAGATCATCGTCCTCGACCACGGGCAGGTGGTTGAGCGCGGCGACCACGCGACCCTTCTGGCCCATGGCGGGGTCTATGCCGCCATGTGGAACCGCCAGCGCGAGGCCGATGAGGCTCGCGAGGCCCTCAAGCGGGCCGAGGAGGAGGAGGAACGCAGCCCCGAGAGCGTGGCAGGTTGACGGGAAGCTTTATGCCTGCCATCCCCACGCAAACCTTCTTAGGGCTGTGAAAGAATGACCGATATCCTGGAATCGATGCGCCGCATCTTCGTGCCGATCCACAAGGAGGGCTATCCCTTCATCCTGATCGCGCTCTTTGCGACGATCGTGCTGGCCTGGCTCTGGTCGCCGCTGGGCTGGATCGGCGCCATCCTGACCGTGTGGGTCTGCTACTTCTTCCGCGATCCGCCGCGGGTGACGCCCGTTCGCGAGGGCCTCGTGGTCTCCCCGGCCGATGGCCGCGTGAACCTCATCACCACTGCCGTACCCCCGGCGGAACTCGACCTGCCGCCCGAGCCCATGACCCGGATCTCGGTGTTCATGAACGTGTTCGACTGCCACGTGAACCGCTCGCCGGTCACGGGCCGGATCACGCAGATCCTCTATACGCCGGGCCTGTTCCTCAATGCCGAGCTCGACAAGGCGAGCGAGGACAACGAGCGCAACGCCCTCGTCATCGAGACGGCCAACACCAAGATTGGCGTGGTCCAGATCGCCGGCCTCGTGGCCCGCCGCATCGTGTCCTTTGTGAAGGTGGGCAATCACCTGAGCACCGGCGAGCGCTTCGGCCTGATCCGCTTCGGCTCCCGCCTCGACATCTTCGTGCCGCTCAACGCCCAGGTTCTGGTCGGCCTCGGCCAGACGGCCGTTGCGGGCGAGACGGTGCTGGCCGATCTGACCGCCAACGAGCCGGCGCGCGAGTATCGGGTCGGGTAGGCGGCTTTCGGAAAACTGGCCCTCGAATGAATCGGAGCTGTTCCCATGACGGGGGAAACACCTCCGATCTTGGTTGCCGGTTAAGCTGGCACCCCCTAGATGTCATGGCATGAGCGACCTTTTTCCTCCCTTCGCCCCCGATCCCAACGAGCCGCGCAAGCGGCTCTTCAAGCCGGTTCCGGTTCGGGTCATCATCCCGAACATCATCACCCTGATCGCCCTGTGCCTGGGGCTCACCGCGATCAGGCTGGCCTTCGAGGGCCGCTACGAGCCGGCGGTCGTGGCCATCGTGGTGGCGGCCTTGCTGGACGGGATCGACGGCCGGGTGGCGCGCATGCTCAAGGGCACGTCCCGGTTCGGCGCGGAGCTCGACTCCCTGGCGGACTTCGTCAATTTCGGCGTGACGCCGGCCCTCATCCTCTACAGCTTCCTGCTGAACGAATTGAAGGCGATCGGGTGGATCGCCGTGCTGGTCTTCGCCATCGCGATGGTGCTGCGTCTCGCCCGCTTCAACGTGATGCTGGACGATCCTCACCGGCCCGAGTGGAAGAAGAACTTCTTCACCGGCATGCCGGCGCCGGCGGGCGCGCTCACCTCGATGCTGCCCCTCTATCTCTCGTTCCTGGGCGTCCCGATGGGGCCTGCCGCCGCTCCCATCGCCCTGGTCTACCTGCTGGGTCTGGCCTTCCTGATGGTGTCCACCATCCCGGTCTATTCGGGCAAGACCATCGGATTGAGGGTGCCGCGCCATTGGGTTCTGCCGATCTTCGTCCTGTCGGCGGCCGTCTTCGGACTTCTGGCGAACTTCCCCTGGGAGATGCTCACGGCCATCACCGTGCTGTTCCTCGGCTCGATCCCCTTGAGCGTCATGCGTTACCGTCAGCTCGACCGCGCCCATGCCGCACAGTCGGTGCAGCCGCAGCCGGCAGAGTCCGAACAGGGGCCGCCTGCCGCTTGATTCAAGTCCTGCCGGTGCCATGTTGTCACCGGGCTTAAGCGTTAGGGCATCGTGCGGAAAAGTGGATCCGGTTTTCCGCACCAACGATGCTCTCATGTATAGAGGTAGCATCGGATCGATCCCAAAAGGGCAAATCCACCTTTGGGTCCGATGCTTTAGTGAATTCCCGGAGCGTGGAGAGAAAAGTGGCGTCGTCTTCAGAGGTGTCGAATCCCGCAGCGCGCTCGAAGCTCGTTCTCGCGTCCGCCTCGCCCCGCAGGCTCGCCCTTCTGCAGCAGGCCGGCATCGAGCCCGACGCGCTTCTGCCGGCCGACGTGGACGAGACGCCCCTGAAGAACGAGAGCGCCAAGGAACTGGCCAAGCGCCTGGCCCGCTCGAAGGCCGAGGTGGCCCGGAAGGTGGCCCGCACCCGCGAGGACCTGAAGAACTCCTACATCCTCTCGGCCGATACGGTCGTGGTGGTCGGCAAGCGGGTTCTGCCCAAGGCCGAGGTGGTCGATGAGGCGGCAGGCTGCCTGCGCCTGCTCTCGGGCCGCCAGCACCGGGTCTACACCTCAGTCTGCCTGATCACCCCCAAGGACACGGTTCGCGAGCGTTTCGTGGAGACGCGGGTGCGCTTCAAGCGCCTGTCGCGGGACGAGTTCGAGCGCTACCTCGCCTCGGGCGAGTGGCGCGGCAAGGCCGGCGGCTATGCCATCCAGGGGCTCGCCGGCACCTTCGTGGTCAAGCTCGTCGGCTCCTATACCAATGTGGTCGGGCTGCCTCTCTACGAGTCCGTCGCCCTGCTCGACGGGGAGGGCTATCCCGTCCGCTTCTCCTGGCTCGACGCCGCCTGAGGTTGCTTCCGAGCACAGATCGATCTTGCATCGGGCTGAGACAGCAACCACGTTGCGGCTTTCAAAGGAAAGGAGGCGAGGGATGAACGCCGCCAACGAGAACAAACCCCTGGCCTCGACCGGCAAATGCCCGATCTGCGGCAAGCCCAGCGAACCGCAATACCGGCCGTTCTGCTCCCGGCGCTGCGCCGATGTGGATTTGAACCGCTGGCTGACCGGCAGCTATGCCATTCCGGTGGTCGAGAGCGAGCCCGACGACCCGGACGAGGACCGCCGGGAGACGTGATCCGATCCGGGTCGAATTTTTCTCCTCCGACCCGCTGGACAGCGGGTCTTTGTCTGACTATACACCCCTCCACGACGCGCACGGCCTCGCCGCGCATCGGATGCCCAGGTAGCTCAGTTGGTAGAGCATGCGACTGAAAATCGCAGTGTCGGTGGTTCGATTCCGCCCCTGGGCACCACTTACCCCTCCATGATATCCCAAAGGTTTGAAGGTCGTCGGCGCTAACGATCTATGCTGATGCAGTAGGCATTTTTGCCATGCGTGTCTTGGGATCCTGCAGGATCAGGGACGCGGCTTCACGCGGGCCAGCACGGTCGTCTGCTCTGGGGCGAAAGCCTTGATGGCTTCGCCGAAGAGGGCGCCGATCAGAAGGCCGCTGATGATAATGAGCGGCAATGGCTGCCAGTCGATCTTTCGCCCCTTTAAAAATCTACTCATCCCACAATCCTCCCTCCACGCAGGTGAGCGCCAGCCATATAGACCGTGCGTTCGCGGTGCATGGTCGCGAGAAACCCTCACACCTGCGGCCATAGCGATTCCCGCCATGACCCATCCGGTTGCGCGGATGCTCTTGCTCGTGCGCCAAGCTACCACACGGCCGAAACGAAAAGATTGGTTTTTCCTTTACTCCAAAAGAGGTACACAAATGTTGCGCGATGCCCCAAGGAGGGCGCATTTCTAGTCCTATTGGATGATGCCGAGCTGGATGCCCCGATGACGGACCTGACATCACTGAAGGAAATCATCCGTCAGACATGGCGGGATGACGAAATGGCCTCGGCCGCCTCCTACGGCATTGATGCCTATGCGAAGCGCTGGCCGTTCGTTTACATGGTCAATGACTGGGACGTATGGAGCGAGCAGGGGAAGAGCCTGAGGCCTGAGGTCGTCACGTGGCTGGAGCAGCATGGCGGCGCGTGCGACTTCTACCACCTGCTCGACGCCTGGGGGCTTGTTGGCTTCAAGAATGCGAAGGCGGCCAGCCATTTCAAGCTCCGCTGGTCCGGTGTGCTGAAGGCGGTGCCCTCGTCAGGCGAGGCTTGGACCCCGCACCCGCACAACAGCTCCTTTGCTCCGGCTCCCTACGAGGAACCAGCCCTGCGGGCTCGCAGCGCTCAACGCGCCGTGCGCTGAGCTACTTCTTCGCGCAGATCGCCCGGGCGATCATGCCCTTGGGGCTTTCGGTCGTGGAGAAGCAGTATACGCCCGCCTCGTCCATGCCGAATTGGTCGCCGCGGTTGCAGGTGCCGTTGACCGGATACTCATCCTCATCGCAGCGGGCCGTGCAGCGAGCCTGAGAGGCGCATTCCTGCACGAAAACCCTGAGGATCGTTCCTGCCAAGCCTGGCTTGCCTTCCGGGCCTGTCCTGCCCTCAGGCCCGGGCGGTCCAGCGGGGCCTGTCAGACCGGCAGGGCCGATCGGGCCCAGGGGGCCAGGAGGGCCGATAGGTCCGATCTCACCGGCAATGCCCTGGGGGCCGGGAGGGCCTGCAGGCCCGGCCATGCCGAGGGCTCCAACAGGTCCCGGAGGTCCTGCGGGTCCCGCTGGCCCGGCCGGACCCGGCTCCCCTCTCGGTCCCGGGACGCCTTGAGGCCCATGGGGACCCTGATGTCCCGCCAGACCTTGCGGACCCTGTGGGCCCGGAGGTCCGGGCGGTCCTTCGGGGCCTGCCGGGCCAACGGGGCCAGGTTGTCCTTCTGCGATCGTGCGTGTCTCCGGGCTGCCGGGAGGTCCAGGAGGGCCGGCAGGACCCTGCGGACCCATGGGGCCGACTGGTCCCGGAGGACCATCACGACCGGGTTCGCCCTGGGGGCCGGGCGGGCCAACCGGCCCGATCTCACCGGCGACACCCTGCGGGCCGGGAGGTCCTCCGGGCCCGGCGGGTCCTTGCGGACCTGGGGCTCCGTCTCGTCCAGGTTCGCCTTGAGGCCCCGTCGGGCCGGCCGGTCCAGGCTGGGCGGGAGGAATGGCTGCAGCCGCAGCCGCAGGGCCTCTCTGGCCGCAGAAGCCGATCACCACCTGACGCTGCTCGTCCTCAGCTTGGAGATTCACGATGCAGGTGGCGGGATGATAGGCGAGACGGAAGGTGAAGCGTCCGTTGGCATCCGTTCTCGTCTGATGCTTCTCGTCGAGCGTGATCGGTGCCTGTCGCGGTTTGCTCAATCGTCCGACAACACGCAACTCCCCACCCGTGATCATGGCCTGGTCGATCATGATATCGGCCATGGCGGGCGACAGGCTCGCGATGAAGATGGATCCGGCTAACAGGCGCTTGAGCATCATGCCTTCCCCGCTCAGAGACACGAAGCGTCTCTTGAACGGGGGCACCGGGTCAATTCATCCGGAAGGGATATCTCGGAAGCGCGTCGCGCCCGCAAACAATATCAGTGGACGCCTTCCGCCTGCATGGCCTCGACGCGGATCTCTTCCGTCAGCTGTGCCTTCAGTGCAGAGAATTCCGGCGTGGTCTTCATCCGGTAGTGGCGCGGATGGGGCAGGTCGACTGGGATATCGGCTTTGATGCGACCGGGGCGGGCCGACATGACGATGACCCGGGAGGCGAGGAAGATCGCTTCCTCGATGTCGTGGGTGACGAAGAGCACCGTCTTGCGCTCCCGCTCCCAGATGCCGAGCAGCAGTTCCTGCATCAGGCCACGGGTCTGGTTGTCGAGGGCGCCGAAGGGCTCGTCGAGCAGCAGGATCTCCGGATCGTTGGCGAGCGCACGGGCGATGGCGGTGCGCTGCTGCATGCCGCCGGAGAGCTGCTTGGGATAATGGTTCTCGAAGCCGCGCAGGCCCACTTTTTCGGTATAGGAGGCGACGATCTCCTGGCGCTGCGCTTTCGGCACGCCCTTCTCGCGCAGGCCATAGGCGATGTTCTCGGCAATCGTCAGCCACGGGAACAGGGTGTAGGACTGGAACACCATGCCCCGATCGGCACCGGGACCCTTGATCTCGCGCCCGTTGAGCAGCACGCGCCCGTTGCTCGGCCGGTCGAGACCCGCAACGATGCGCAGGAGCGTCGACTTTCCGCAGCCGGACGGGCCCAGAATGGTGATGAAGTCGTTCTGCCCCACCTGCAGGTTCGTGGGCTCGAGCGCCCGCACGGGCGCGCCGCCGCGCACGCCGGGGAACACGCGCGAGACGTTGTCGATCTGGAGGATCGTGTTGCTCATGCGAGCCTCCACGGGAAGAGGGTTCGGTTGACGGCCTTGAACAGGAAGTCGGAGATCAACCCGATGATGCCGATGATGATGATGCCGAAGATCATCTGCCCTGTGGCGAGAAGCGCCTGGCTGTCGATGATCATGTGCCCGATGCCCGACGAGGAGCCGATGAGCTCGGCCACGATCACATAGGTCCAGGCCCAGCCGAGCACGAGACGCAGGATCTCGGCGATCTCCGGCGCATTCGCCGGGATGAGCACGCGCTTCACCACGCCCTGGTCGCTGGAGCCCAGGGTGTACGCAGCCTCCACGAGATCGCGCCGCGTGTTGCCTACAGCCACCGCCACCATGAGGATGATCTGAAACACCGAGCCGATGAAGATGACGAGCAGCTTCTGCATCTCGCCGATGCCGGCCCAGAGAATGAGAAGCGGCACGAAGGCCGAGGCAGGCAGGTAGCGGGCGAAGGACACGAAGGGTTCGAGGAACGCCTCGAAGGATTTGTAGGCGCCCATCATGATGCCGAGCGGCACCGCGATGGCTGCGGCGAGCACGAAACCGCCGACCACGCGCCAGACCGTGATGCCGATGTCGCCCAGGAACCCGAAGCGCGTGAGCAGCAGCCAGCCGTCCTGCAGCATGGTGATCGGATCGGCGAGGAACGTGCGCGACACGAAGCCGCCCAGGGTCGCGAAGGCCCAGGCCGCCACGAAGAGGACGAAGAAGGAGATGCCGAGCGTGACGCGCGCGCCCTGGCTGACGGGTTCGAGAGGACGAGGCATAGGGGATCCGCTCTGCGGTCCGCAGCACATGCTCGGACCGCCAGGATGACACAATGATCAGGCGGCCCGCATGGAATCGGACCGCCTTCGCAAGAATGCGTTACTGGATGAAGCTGGTGTCGGCCAGCGCTTCCATATCCGGCTTCTGCTTGATGATGCCGGTCTCGAGCAGCAGGTCGGCGGCTTCGGCCGAGAAGGTCTTGAACTCGCCCGCGAAGAACTTCTTGTTCGCCTCGCGGTCCTGCCAGCGCAGGAACTGAGCCGACTTGCCGAAAGCCTCGCCCGTCTGCTTCACGTCCGCGCCCATGATCTCGTAGGCCTTGGCCTGATCCTTGGCGATCATGTCGAGGGCCTCGAAATAGCTGTCGGCGAGGGCCTTGGCGGCCTTCGGGTTGTCGGTGAGGAATTTCGGCGTGCAGCCAAAGGTGTCCATCACGGCCGGATAGTCGAGGGTTGTTGCAATGATCTTGCCGGATTGCGGCGCAGCGCGCACGGACGAGAGGTAAGGCTCGTAGGTCATGGCCGCATCGTTCTGCCCGGCGATGAAGGCTTGGGCAGCAGGGCCCGGCTCCATGTTGACCACGGTCACGTCCTTCACCGAGAGGCCGTTCTTCTTCAGCATCCAGGAGAGCACGAAGTAGGGCGACGTGCCGGGCGCGGAGGCCGCCACCTGCTTGCCCTTGATGTCCTTGATCGAGCCCACGTCATTGCGCACGACCATGCCGTCGGCGCCGAAGCTCTTGTCGAGCTGGAAGATCTGCTTGGTGGGCACGCCGTTGGCGTTCCAGACAATCCAGGTCTCCACCGTGGTGGCGGCGCATTGGATGTCGCCGGACTGGATGGCGAGGTGGCGGCTGGCCTGCGGCACCTTCTTGATCGTCACGTCGAGGCCGTTCTTCTTGAAGATGCCTGCTTCCTTCGCGAGCGTCAGGGGCGCAAAGCCCGTCCAGCCCGAGATGCCGACAGCCACCTTCGTCTCCTGCGCCGAGGCGGACCCTGCCGCCAGCGCCAACACGGCCAAACCACCCAATAAAGCCTTCATTGCAGCCTCCGTTCTTTCAGTTCCCTGACTCGTTCTGCCGACCGTTCCCCTGGAAGGTTTCATCTCTCGGGCGGCGTTCTTCTATGAGTGCGCGAATGGCACCATGCCGGAGCGGCAATGTCAAATGTATAGACATTTCATCTTGCTCCTGTTTTGGGCACCATAAGCCGAAAATTGATCTGCTATGCCGGCGCTTCGGGCGCGATCTCGACGAGGATCGCCCGGCCTGTGCCGGAGAGCAGGACGAGATCCTGTGTTGCCTCCAGCATCAGCGTGTCGAGCACCTGAAGCGAATGGATCGTCGAATCGAGGGTCACGTCGAACGAGCCGTCCAGGGCGACGAGGAACGCCACGTCGGTTCCCTCGGCCAGCAGCGCCACGCCGGATTCCACGAACCGCGTCCGGTGGTGGAACTGCCCACGCCGGGTCATGACGTTGAGGTCGCGGATCGGTCCTCCGAGGAGCCGGCCGGTCGTGATGTCGTCGCCGGAGAAGGAGAGCTTGGGGGAAGCCTTGTCGAGCCGATAGGCGATGCCCTCCACATCGAGTTCGATGCCGTTGCCTTCGACCACGATCAGCGTGCGGTCGATCCCCGGAAAGAGCGAGAACGGCCCGTCGGAGGCGACATCCGCCATGCTGATGCGCCATCCGAACGTGTCGAATCCGGAGCCTTCGGGAAAGGCGGCGACCTCCGCGGTCGTGCCGCCACCATTCTTCCAGGGAACGCGAACGAGATCCTCGTTGCGGATGACGCTCGCCATCATCAGCGCAGGCTCGGCAGGTTGAGGCCGTGCTCGCGGGCACAATCGATGGCGATGTCGTAGCCCGCATCCGCATGGCGCATCACGCCGGTCGCCGGATCGTTCCAGAGCACGCGCTCGACGCGCTTGGCCGCTTCCGTCGTGCCGTCGCAGACGATCACCATGCCGGAATGCTGCGAGAAGCCCATACCCACGCCGCCGCCATGGTGCAGCGACACCCAGGTGGCGCCCGACGCGCAGTTGAGCAGCGCATTCAGCAGCGGCCAGTCGGAGACGGCGTCCGAGCCGTCCTTCATGGCCTCCGTCTCGCGGTTCGGGCTAGCGACCGACCCGGAATCGAGGTGGTCGCGGCCGATCACGATCGGCGCCTTCAATTCGCCCTTGGCCACCATCTCGTTGAAGGCGAGACCAAGGCGGTGACGGTCGCCGAGGCCAACCCAGCAGATACGCGCGGGCAGGCCCTGGAATTTGATGCGTTCCTTGGCCATGTCGAGCCAGTTGTGCAGGTGCTTGTTGTCGGGCAGCAGCTCCTTCACCTTGGCGTCGGTCTTGTAGATGTCCTCCGGGTCGCCCGAGAGCGCGCACCAGCGGAACGGCCCGATGCCGCGGCAGAAGAGGGGGCGGATATAGGCCGGTACGAAGCCCGGGAAGTCGAAGGCGTTGTCGACGCCTTCTTCTTTCGCCATCTGGCGGATGTTGTTGCCGTAATCGAGGGTCGGCACGCCGGCCTTGTAGAAATCCAGCATGGCGCGAACGTGTTCGGCCATGGATTGCTTGGCGGCATGCTCGACGGCCTTGGGATCGGTCTCGCGCTTGGCTTCCCACTCGGCGAGCGTCCAGCCCTTCGGCAGGTAGCCGTTGATCGGATCATGCGCCGAGGTCTGGTCCGTCACAGCGTCAGGACGGATGCCGCGCCGGTAGATCTCAGGGAAGATCTCTGCGGCGTTGCCGAGAAGTCCAACGGACACGGGCTTCCTGTCGCGGCAGGACTGCTCGATGATGGCAAGCGCTTCGTCGAGCGTGTCGGCGCGCTGGTCCACATAGCCCGTGCGCAGGCGCATCTCGATGCGGCTCGGCTGGCACTCGACTGCCAAACACGAGGCTCCCGCCATCGTCGCGGCGAGCGGTTGCGCGCCGCCCATGCCGCCAAGGCCACCGGTGAGGATCCAGCGGCCGGAGAGATCACCGTTATAGTGCTGGCGGCCCACCTCCACGAAGGTCTCGTAGGTGCCCTGCACGATGCCCTGGGTGCCAATATAGATCCAGGAGCCGGCCGTCATCTGGCCGTACATCATGAGCCCCTTGCGGTCGAGCTCGTGGAACTTGTCCCAAGTGGCCCAATGCGGCACGAGATTGGAATTGGCGATCAGCACGCGCGGCGCATCGGCGTGGGTGCGGAACACGCCGACGGGCTTGCCCGACTGCACGAGCAGCGTCTCGTCCTCATTGAGGTTCTTCAGGGCCGCTACGATGCGGTCGAAGCTGTCCCAGTCGCGCGCGGCGCGGCCGATACCGCCATAGACCACGAGCTCACCGGGCTTCTCGGCGACCATCGGATCGAGGTTGTTCATCAGCATGCGCAGGGGCGCCTCGGTCAGCCAGCTCTTGGCCGACAGGTCGGTACCATGGGGGGCGCGGATCACGCGGGCGTTGTCGATGCGGGTCATGGGATGATCCTCAAGCGTTCGAATGGGCGAAGGTGAGACAGGTCTGGAGAATGAGAGTGAGCGTGGCCCGCATAGGCGCGGCATAGGCCTCGTCGTAAGCGGTCGGCCATCTGCCCTCGGAGACGGGCCCAAGCGGTTCGCGCATGTAGCCGCGGCAGGCGAGTTCCATCTGGACGGCATGGACACCGGCCTCAGGGCGCCCAAGGCTGCGCGTGATGTAGCCGCCCTTGAATCGGCCGTTGACCACACGGCTGAAGCCGCTGCCGACGCAGATCTTCTCGATGGCATCGCTTAGAGATTGAGCGCAGGTCGTGCCGCCATTGGTGCCGATGTTGAAGTGGGGCAGGGTGCCGTCGAACAGGCGCGGAATGACCGAACGGATCGAGTGGCAATCGTAGACCACCACGTCGGCGTGCCGGGAGCGCAGGCGCTCGATCTCGGTGCGGAGGGCTGCATGATAGGGATCGAAAAACTGGGCGCGGCGCTCGGCGACCTCCTCGGTCGTCGGCTCCTTGCCCTGCTCGTAGAGCGGCTCCCCGTCGAAGGTTGTCGTCGGGCAGAGCTCCGTCGTCGCCTGTCCCGGATAGAGCGACACGCCGGATGGATCGCGGTTCACGTCGATCACCGTGCGGGAGATCGTGGTGCGGATCACGGTGGCGCCGAGGCCGGCGGCGAAGTCGTAGAGCCGTTCGATCCACCAGTCGGCATCCTTGCGGGCGAGCCAGGGTGAGACGAGGTCGCGTTCATACTCGGCCGGGATGTCCGTGCCGGTGTGTGGCAGGCTCACCACGAGGGGCGCGTCGCCACGGGTGACGGTCAGCCAATCGGGAATGGCACTGCTCATCGCGCCGCCTCATCCGTGACCAGCGGCAGCACATCGCCGCCAATGGCATCCGCGAGCGCTCCCGAGGCGACGAGAGCCGTGGCCACTTCCATTTCGGGCGCCATATGGCGGTCATCGTCGAGATGCGGAATCTGCGCACGCAGCAGGGCACGGGCACGCTCAAGGGACGCGCTCGACGTCATCGGAGCGTGGAAGTCGCAGCCCTGGACGGCGGCGAGGTACTCGATGCCGATGACATTGGCTGTGTTCATCGCCATCGGCAGGAGCCTGCGTGCGCCATGGGTGGCCATGGACACGTGGTCTTCCTGGTTGGCCGAGGTGGGAATGGAATCGACGCTTGCTGGGTAGGCACGCTGCTTGTTTTCGGAGACCAGCGCCGCCGCCGTCACCTGCGGAATCATGAAACCGGAATTCAGACCGGGCTTCGGCGTAAGGAAGGCAGGCAGACCCGAGAGCGCCGGGTCGACCAGCATAGCGATGCGCCGCTCGGCCAGCGAGCCGATCTCGCACAGCGCCATGGCGATCATGTCGGCAGCAAAGGCCACCGGCTCCGCATGGAAGTTGCCGCCGGAAATGACCTCGCCCGTGTCGGAGAACACGAGCGGGTTGTCGGAGACGCCGTTCGCCTCGGTGCCCAGCGTCTCTCCTGCCTGACGCAGCAGGTCAAGCACCGCACCCATCACCTGCGGCTGGCAGCGCAGGCAATAGGGGTCCTGCACGCGGTCGTCATTGGTGAGATGGGATGCGCGAATGGCGCTGCCCTGCATCAAGGCGCGTAACGCAGCTGCCACCTCGATCTGGCCGCGATGGCGACGCAGCTTCTGGATCCGCGCGTCGAACGGCCCGTCCGATCCTTTGGCCGCATCGGTCGCCAGCGCTCCGGTGACGAGCGCTGCCTGGAACACGCGCTCGGCCTCGAACAAGCCTGCGAGGGCAAGCGCAGTCGAGACCTGCGTGCCGTTGAGAAGCGCCAGGCCCTCCTTGGGCCCGAGCACAAGTGGTGTGAGACCGGCGCGGGCAAGAGCCGCTTCCGCCTTCACGCGCACGCCATCGACGAAGAACTCGCCGACGCCCATGAGGGCTGCGGTCATATGGGCCAGCGGGGCGAGATCGCCTGAGGCGCCGACCGAGCCCTGGCCGGGAATGACCGGAATGAGCCCCGCCTGCAGGCAGGCGGTCAGATGCTCGATGGTGGACCACCGCACGCCCGATGCCCCTTGAGCGAGGCTCGCGAGCTTAAGGGCCATCACCAGACGAACGACAGAAACAGGAAGCGGCTCGCCGACGCCGGCGGCATGCGAGAGCACGATATTGCGCTGGAGCGTCGCGAGGTCGGCGGTGCCGATGCGCACACTCGCGAGCTTTCCGAAACCGGTATTGATGCCGTAGACCGGCTCACCCTTGGCCACGATGGCTTCGATGGTCTTCGCGCCGGCCTCGATGGCGGCACGGCAATCCTGATGGAGGGTGACGTCTGCGCCGAGATAGACGCGGCGCCAGTCGGCGAGAGACACGGAGCCGGGGTGAAGCATTCCATTATGTGTCACTGTCCCCTCCAGACACGGGCGTGAAGCGGGTTGAAGCCGATGCGGTAGACGAGCTCCGCCGGCCGTTCGATATTCCAGATCGCGAGATCGCAGCTCTTGCCGGGCTCAAGCGTGCCGATCTCATTGAGCTTGCCGAGTGCGCGGGCCGCTTCGCGGGTGACGCCGGCGATGCATTCCTCGACATTCATGCGGAACAGCGTCGCGCCCATGTTCATGGTGAGCAGCAGAGAGGTCAGCGGCGAGGTGCCGGGGTTGCAGTCGGTCGCCAGCGCCATGCGGGTGCCGGCCTTGCGGAAGGCGGCAATCGGCGGAACTTTCGTCTCTCGCAGCATGTAGAAGGCGCCCGGCAGCAACACCGCCACCGTGCCGGCCTTCGCCATAGCGGCAGCGCCCTCCTCATCGGTGTATTCGAGGTGATCGGCCGAGACTGCGCCGTGATCGGCCGCGAGCTTTGCGCCATGCAGGTTGGAAAGCTGGTCGGCGTGAAGCTTGGTCTTGAGGCCAAGTGCCTTGGCGGCATCGAACACCCGCGCGGTCTGCGCGGGCGAGAACGCGATGCCCTCGCAGAAGGCATCGACCGCATCGGCCAACCCTTCACGCGCCAAGGCCGGCAGCATCTCGCGGCAGACCTTCTCTATAAAGGCATCCTTGTCGCCGTTCGCTTCGGGCGGCAGGGCATGGGCACCGAGGAAGGTGGTGGTGACGGAGACGGGGCGCTCTTCGCCTAAGCGGCGCGCGGCACGCAAGGAGCGAGCCTCGGTTTCCAGGTCGAGCCCGTAACCCGATTTGATTTCGACAGTGGTGCAGCCCTCGGCCATCAGATGGTCGAGGCGGGGCAGGGCGCTCGCCACAAGCTCGTTCTCGCTCGCCGCGCGGGTGGCTTTGACGGTGGAGACGATGCCGCCGCCGGCACGGGCGATCTCCTCATAGCTCGCGCCGTTGAGACGCAGCTCGAACTCATGCGCCCGGTCGCCGCCATAGACGAGGTGGGTGTGGCAATCGACGAGCCCTGGAGTGATCCAGCGGCCCTCGCAGTCGATTCGCTCTTCTGCATCCCAGCCTGCGGGCATGTCCTGCGTCGGGCCGACAAAGGCGATGCGGCCATCCTTGGCGGCAACGGCTCCGTCCTCGACGATTCCAAGACCGTCGCCCTTGAGCGTGGCAAGGCGAGCGTTGAGCCAGACCCGGTCGAAGCGCATGTTCCTGCTCCGGTGCTTTAGCGATAATGTCTATACATAATCGCGAATGATCGATATTGTCTAGACGTATTCGATCGGTTTTGATGGTCTCGGGTCGGCGTGGCTTTTTGGCGGCTGCCAGTGGCCAAGCCGCCCCGGCAAAGGTGATAGCGATGCGCAGGTTCCTTCTCGATCATGCTCTCCTCCCGGGCGGCTGGGCCCGAAATGTGGGTCTCGCCATCGAGGGTGGGATGATCGCTGCCGTCGAGCCTGACGCCTCAGCCGAGGGGCGGGAGCGCATCGCCGGGATCGCTCTGCCTGGATTGCCCAACCTGCACAGCCATACCTTCCAGCGTGGCATGGCGGGGCTCGCCGAGACGCGCGGGCCGCAAGGGGACAGCTTCTGGACATGGCGGCAGGTGATGTACCGCTTCCTCGGCTCGCTGACGCCGGACGATGTGGAGGCCATCGCGGCCTTCACCATGATGGAGATGCTGGAGGGCGGCTTTACGGCGTTGGCCGAGTTCCACTACCTCCACCACGATGCCGAAGGCCGCCCCTACGGCGATATCGCGGAGCTCTCCGGGCGCATCGCAGCGGCCGCGCAGGACACCGGCATGGGCCTGACGCTGCTGCCGGTGTTCTATGCACAGGGCGGTTTCGGCGGTGCTGCGCCCTCGGAGGGGCAGCGCCGGTTCATCAACGATGTCGGGAGCTATGCCCGCCTCGTCGAAGGCGCCCGCAAGGCCGCGGCGAAAGTCGATGATGCCGTCGTCGGCATCGCGCCTCACAGCCTGCGCGCGGTCACGCCGGAGAGCCTCAGAGATGTCGTCGCCATGGCGGGCAGGGGGCCGATCCACATCCACATCGCCGAGCAGGTGAAGGAGGTGGAGGATTGCCTCGCCTGGTCGGGGCAGCGCCCGGTGGCGTGGCTGCTCGATCACGCTTCTGTCGATCAGCGCTGGTGCCTGATCCACGCGACGCATCTCGACGCGCAGGAGGTGAAAGGCATCGCCGCAAGCGGTGCCGTGGCGGGCCTGTGCCCGATCACCGAGGCCAATCTCGGGGACGGTATTTTCGAGGGCGTCAGTTATCTCTCAGCCGGTGGACATTTCGGTGTCGGGTCGGATTCCAACATCGAGATTTCGGCAGCCGGCGAGCTCAAGCAGTTCGAGTACAGCCAGCGCCTGAAGCACCGCGCCCGCAATGTCCTGGCGGAGCGCGAAGGCCAGTCGACGGGGCGCAGCCTCTACGAGAAGGCTCTGACAGGCGGAGCTCAGGCGCTCGGTCGACGGATCGGTGCAATCGCTGAAGGCAACCGCGCCGATCTTGTCGTGCTCGATGGCGATCACCCGGACCTCGCTGCCGTCTCTGGCGACCGTTGGATCGACTCCTACCTTTTCGTGGCCGGTAAGTCCGCCATCGATACAGTGTTTGTTGCAGGCAGAGCCGTGGTCATGAGCGGCCGGCATGTGAACCGCGAGGCGATCCGCGCCCGTTACGCCCGCGCCATGGCGCGCATCCTGGCCTGAGAGACGACGGCGACGGCATGAAACATCTGCACCAGCGCATCCGCGACGACATTGAGGCCAAGATCATGTCCGGCGAATGGGCGCCGGGCTACCGCATTCCTTTCGAGCATGAGCTGATGGCCGAATACGGCTGCTCGCGTATGACCGTGAACAAGGTGCTCTCGACGCTCGCCGCCAATGGCCTCATCACACGCCGGCGCCGCGCAGGAACCGTTGTGGCAGAGCCGAGCAGCCAGCAGGCCGTGCTGCAGATCCAGGACTTCGCCCTTGAGGCGGCCCGCGCCGGGGTCGAGTACCGCTTCAAGATCCTGCACCGCTCCATCGAGCCCATCGATGCCGCTGCGGCGCAACGCACCGGCCTGCCGGCAGGCACCAGGATGCTCTGTCTTTCCACATTGCATGTGATGGATGACGTGCCTCAGGCCTTAGAGCAGCGCCTGATCAACCTCGCCACCGTGCCCGAGGCCGACAAGGAGACCTTCAAGGACGATCCCCCGGGCACATGGCTGCTGCGGCGCGTGCCCTGGACGGATGCGGAGCACATCGTTCGCGCGGTGAATGCGGATGGTGCGATGGCCAAGCGGCTTGGTGTTCAGACGGGAACCGCGTGTCTCGTGCTGGAGCGCCGCACGTGGCAGGCGGGCGCCTTCGTCACCGAAGCGCGGATCACCTACCCGGGCGACCGGCATCAATTGGTTGGCCGCTTTTCACCGGTTGCGTGAGAGGTGGTGTCATCTCCGGACGTGTTCCGTGGATCCCCATCTTATTACCTCAGCCCTCATCCTGAGGAGCAGCCGTGAGGCTGCGTCTCGAAGGATCGTCCAGCGTCCTCTGGAGCCTCCTTCGAGACGGTCGCTTAAGCGACCTCCTCAGGATGAGGGCTGCGGGTGTGAGGTCAGGCGGTCGAGCAATGTTCTCACTTTGTTCTTGACTTCTGTCCTAAGCTGGGCTATATCATGGTTCATCCTCGTCCACAGAGGGGCGCGCTCGCGAGGCGTCGCAGATGCGGGACGAGGCGCGGTCCCGCCGCAGGTCTCGCACGCCTGTGATCGCGGGTGGCCGATCCTGGCGCAGATCCAGGTCCGCTGAAACAAACCGCGCGTGACGAGCAGATCCGGCTCTTCACTTCTCACCACACCCATCGAGCCGGGCTGCCCAGCACGCCTCCCTCGACTGACCTGACGGCTCGCAGCCCACCCGCTGCGGGCCTGAAGGTGCTGGTTCTTTGAAAAGAGAAATGCGTCCTGCCCCCGGATATGAGCCGAGACGATCGTGAAGCTCGGCGCTTCATGCAATCGCGATCACCGGCACAAGGCCGGTGACGACGGAAGGTAGAAGGGCAGGCTTCTACGCCAACGCGGAACGCAGATCCTGGATCAGGTCATCCGCATCCTCGATGCCGACCGACAGGCGCACGAGGCCGTCATCGATGCCGAGTTCGGCGCGAACCTCCGGCGGCACGGAGGCGTGAGTCATGATGGCTGGATGCTCAATCAGGCTTTCCACGCCTCCCAGGCTCTCGGCGAGCGTGAAGAGTTGGCAGCGCTCCAGGAAGCGCGTCGCGCCGTCGAGCCCACCTTTGATGCGGGCGGTGATGATGCCGCCGAAGCCGCGCATCTGGCGCTTGGCGAGGTCATGCTGCGGATGCGAGGCGAGGCCCGGATATATCACGCCGTCCACACCCGGATGGGCTTCGAGGAACCCGGCGATCTTAAGCGCCGAGGTGCAGTGCCGCTCCATGCGCAGCGACAGGGTCTTCAGGCCGCGCAGGGCGAGGAAGCTGTCGAAAGGGCCCGAGACCGAACCGACGGCATTCTGCAGGAACGCGATCTTCTCCCGGATTTCCTGGTTCTGGCCGACGATCACAACGCCGCCGACCATGTCGGAATGGCCGTTGAGATATTTCGTGGTGGAATGCACCACAATGTCGAAGCCGAATTCCAGCGGCCGCTGCACATAGGGGCTGGCGAAGGTGTTGTCCGCGACAAGCCATGTGCCATGCCCGCGCGTCGCCGCCGCAATGGCTTCGAGGTCGGCAAGCTTGAGGAGCGGGTTCGTCGGCGTCTCGACCCAGACGAGCTTGGTGTTGGGGCGCAAAGCCGCCTTCACCGCATCGGGATTGCCGAGATCCACATAGGTGATGTCGAGGCCGGCCGACTGCCGGCGCACGCGCTCGAAGAGGCGGCGCGTACCGCCGTAGAGATCGTCGGATGCGACGATGTGCGAGCCGTGCTCCAGCATGTCGAGGATGGTGGCGCTCGCTGCAAGGCCGGAGGAGAACGCAAAGGCCGCCGAGCCGCCCTCAAGATCCGCAATGCAGCGCTCGAAGGCCATGCGGGTCGGGTTCTGCGAGCGGGCATATTCGAAGCCCTTGTGAACACCCGGGCTCTCCTGCGCGAAGGTCGAGGTGGCGTAGATCGGCATCATCACCGCGCCGGTGGTGGGATCCGGCGACTGGCCTGCATGGATGCAGCGGGTGGCGAAATCGAGTTGGTTGCGGGCGGTCATTATGGATGGATCCGGAAGAAGTTGATGAGGTCGATGCGGGTGGCGAGGCCCACGAAGGTGTCGCCGTCCATGATCACCGGCACGAGGCCGGCGGCGAAAAGGGGCAGAAGTTCCTTGACCGGAGCGTCGGCGGACATGGTCTGAAGGCGTGTCACCATGACGTCGCGCACCGGTTTGTCGAAGACGCTCTGAGGTGCGCCCTCGTTGGCAACGAGCGCGTCGAGAATATCACTCTCGTCGATCAGCCCAACCACGTGCCCGTCCTCGATCACCGGCAATTGCGAGATGTCGGAGGAGCGCATGCGGGCAAAGGCCGAGCGCAGGGTCTCGCCCGGCGAGACGAAGATGGTCGCGCCTTCGCCGAAGGGGTTGATGACCACATCGCGCGCGGTTCCCGTGACCTTGCGGTCGAGCCAGCCTTCCTGGGCGATGAAGGCATCGTTGAACACCTTCGACAGGTACTTGGCGCCCGTGTCGCAGACGAGGGTGACGACCCGTTTCGGTTCAGTCTGCTCGCGGCAATAGCGCAGGGCTGCGGCCAGCAGCGTCCCTGACGAGGAGCCCGCCAGGATGCCTTCCCTGCGCAGGAGTTCGCGGGCGGCCGAGAAGCTTTCCTTGTCGGTGATGGAATAGGCTTTCCTGACCAGGGAGAGGTCGCAGTTCGGCGGCACGAAATCCTCGCCGATGCCCTCCACGGCCCATGAGCCGGCTTCCGTCATCTGACCTGTCTCCACCAACGGCGCGAGGATCGAGCCTGCGGGGTCGGCCAGCACCATGGCGGTCTTCGGCGATGCTTTCTTGAGATAGCGCCCAATGCCCGTGAGGGTGCCGCCGGAGCCGACGCCGACCACGACCGCATCCACGTCGCCGTCCATTCCGTCCAGGATCTCCGGGCCCGTGCTCGCCTCGTGGGCGGCCGGGTTGGCCGGATTCTCGAACTGGTTGATATAGACCGCGCCCGGCGTCTTGGCGGCAATCGCCTGAGCGAGATCCTGGTAATAGTCCGGGTGGCCTTTGCCCACGTCGGACCGGGTGATGACCACCTCGGCACCGAGGGCCTTGGCGTGGAGCACCTTTTCCCGGGACATTTTGTCCGGCACCACGAGGAGCGTGCGGTAACCCTTGCTGGCCCCGACCAGCGCGAGCCCAACGCCCGTATTGCCTGCGGTGGCCTCGATGATGGTGCCGCCGGGCTTCAGGCGCCCGTCGGCTTCGGCCGCCTCAATCATGGCGCGGGCCGGCCGGTCTTTGATGGAGCCGCTGGGGTTGGCGCTTTCCAGCTTCAGGAAGAGCTTGCAGGGGCCGGTGTCGAGACTTGTGACCTCCACAAGAGGGGTCCGGCCAATCAGGTCCAAGGCTCCATGGGCAGCCATATTAGCATCTTTCAAATGTGGAATTTGTTATTTGTTTCTTTGGCGTGTGAAACTGCCCCGTACTTATAGATCCCAATGTACATTGTCACCTGCTCTTCCGATCACTCAACTGCGATCCGGCAGATTGGTGCCGGAAGCAGAAAAAGCCCCGGCTTTTGGCCGGGGCTCTTCGGAGAAGATGCGGTCAGATGACGAAGAAGTCTTTGTAGGTGAGCTTGAGATTTTTGCTCAGCTGAGCAAATTCCACGGCCTCCTTCGATCCCGAGCCATCAGCGTCGTAGGAGAGAACGCCTGTCTTCTTGTTGTAGATCAGGTAATCGTCGCGCTCCCGGGCCTTGGTGCCGATCACGAAGAACTCCTTGTCCAACTGCGTCGGGTTCGCCGCCGTCCCGCTGCCGAGCTTCTTGAACACGGCGTTGTCGAGCATGAAGCTGTCGTACCGGACATTGAAGTCGACGACGGTGTCGAAGTTCACCTTGCGATCCGTCGAGGCGGTTCCAAGCTTTGAGTTGAACACGAAGGCATCGCTACCGGCGCCGCCATAGAGCCGGTCGTTGCCGGCGCCGCCGTTGACCACATCATCGCCGGTGCCGCCATAGAGCCGGTCGTTGCCGACGTCGCCATAGACCCGGTCATTGCCCGAGCCGCCATCCACGGTGTCATGTCCGGAGCCGCCATAGACCCGGTCGTTGCCGAGGCTGCCATAGACCCGGTCGTTGCCCAGTCCGCCATTGGCATAATCGTTGCCCGAGCCGCCATGGACATAATCATTGCCGCTCCCGCCGTAGACCTTGTCGTCGCCGCTCCCGCCGTAGATCTTGTCGTTGCCGATGTCTCCGTACAGCTTGTCATTGCCGGCGCGGCCATTGATTGTGTCATTGCCGCCTTTGCCATTGATGATGTCGTCGATGTTGTCCCGGCCGTTGAGCGTCTCGGATCGGATTGAACCATTCCGGGTGACGACCTGATTGCCTGTGTTGACCGGCGGGGGAGGAGGGGCGACCACGTTCGCGACCCATGTGTCGCCAACAAGCATGCCATCCTTGAACTGCAGAGTCTCGATGTTCAGCAGGGTGTCCGTGCCTTCAGAGGAGCCGCTGACACTTCGATTCGCAAGAGTCCCGGTGATCTTGTAGCTCGCACGGTCGCCGGCATAGATTGCCACGTCGGCACTGCCCAGGCTGCCGTTCAGGGTATCGTTGCCGGCTCCTCCATCGAGAGTGTTGTTGCCTGCGCCGCCATCCAACAAGTCGTTGCCGTCGCCGCCCCTCAAGGTGTCATTGCCGCCATAGCCATACAGCTTGTTGTTCGCGCTATTGCCAACGATGAGATTGTTAAGCTGATTTCCTGCGCCTTCGGTTGCTACACCAGCGAGCCAAAGATTCTCCACATTGGCTGCCAAGGGGTTGGAGGCGATGATGGAGACGGAGCTGATGATAGTGTCGATTCCTTCTCCAGCCGCTTCCAGCACGATATCCTGAGCGCGATCGACATAGTAAGTATCGTTACCCAACCCACCCTTCATCGTGTCGGCACCGCCGCGCCCGTCAAGGATGTTGTTTCCGGCATTTCCGTTCAGAATATTGGCGACAGCATCTCCATAAGCAGCAATGTCGGCCGTTCCGGTCAGCGTCAGCTCCTCGGCCTCATCCGCAATCGTGTAAGTGACGCTGCTGAAAATACGGTCATAACCACCGCCGACGTCCTCGTTGATGAAATCTCCGACGTTGTCGACAATATAAAGGTCGTTGCCAGTGCCGCCGACCATGGAATCGGCGCCAGTGCCACCATCCAGGGAGTCGTTGCCGGTTCCGCCTTTGAGGGTGTCGTTTCCGCCGCCGCCAAGAAGAGCGTCAGCGCCATCTCGACCTTCAAGAGTATTTCCAGCGCTATTGCCGGTGAGGACGTTATCGAGCTCGTTGCCGTAGCCGTTGATCGCCGCGATCCCGGTCAGGGTCAGGTTCTCGACGTTGGCTCCGAGGGTGTACTTGGCCGAAGCGAACACATGATCGATGCCTTCGTCAGGCTTTTCGGTGACCACATCGTCTGTTTTGTTGACATAGTATGTGTCGTCACCTTTGAGGCCAGCCATCGTATCGATACCAGCAGATCCGGTGAGCGTGTCTGCGTTATCCGTTGCCGTACCACTGGTCACGTTGCCGGTGATTTCAGTTCCCGTCGGCCCAGCTGCGATGTTTGCAGGTTCCTCGCGGATCGCGTAGCGCGCATCCTCCGGGTTGATGACGTTGTTCAGGATCTTGGTGCCAGTCGAGTAGTAGTTCTTGAGAGGGTTGGTGGATGGATCATTGTCCGGGTTTCCATCCGGGTAATCGCTCCGCAGGTCAATCTGAACTTCATCATACTTTTTGATCGCTTCCTGAGAGTTGTTCGAAATGAAGCTGTCCGTAAGAGCTGTGTTGACGGAGCCCTCAATGCGCACGCCATAGCGCATGTTTTCGTAAACATTGGCTCCGCTGATGGTCACAGCGTCTGACAGTTTAACCAGAATTCCTTCACGGGTGTTGCCATAGTATTCCCCCCCGATGATCTGAACGTTCGTGACATGGGCGATCTCCGCCTCATTGCCGCGCTGGATGTCGCCGCGTTGAATGACGATGCCTGCGCCACCGGTCGAACCCCAGCCATTGTCATAGGCAGTGTTGTTCTCGAGGATGATATTGCTCGAGGCATTCTGGATGTTGAAACCATGGCGCCCGTTGTTGTAGGACTCGTTGCCCGAGTAGACGCCGCCAACGACTCCGTCCGCCACGAAGCCGTCTTTCCCGTTGTTATGCGCAACGGAATTTGTAACCGTGAAATTATAGGTGATCTCGTGCGGATTGATCCCATAGCCCGTGCAGTTCTTCACCTCGATGTTGTCGAGCGTGATATTGCTCTGTTTGCGGCCAGAGCCGTCCTCTTTGATGCCGCAGATGAAGCCGGCTTGCTCTCCTAGGTTGTTTTCACGGTTGCCGTCGATGACAAGATTGGTAATCGTGACATTCTCGACACTGACGGTATCGGTCCGGACGATACCGTTTATCTTGGCATCGTAGTTGTTTTCGAGTTTGATGATCGTCTGGTGATCGCCCGATCCGGAAAGCTTCACCCCGGACAGGAGTTCGATAGCGCCATTCGACGCATTGGTTCTGTCTCCCGTCACGACCCAGGTTCCCGCGCCGAGTTGGACCTCCACCTGGCCC
This sequence comes from Microvirga lupini, assembly GCF_014191055.1. Classification (GTDB taxonomy): domain Bacteria; phylum Pseudomonadota; class Alphaproteobacteria; order Rhizobiales; family Beijerinckiaceae; genus Microvirga; species Microvirga lupini_A. The sequence goes on along the minus strand of NZ_JACHWB010000002.1, from coordinate 108,352 downwards.
CCTTGCGGGTTTTTCAGATACTCGGCATTCGCTTTCGCAATGGCGTCTTTGATCTTGGCGACGTTCTCTGCTGCGGCTAGTTCTTCATTCGGATTGGTCGAGGGGCCTTCGACGGTAATGAATGCCATTATTTCGTATCCTTCGCTTGAATGGGTCGAGGAGCGTGCTGGCATGCGCCATCGTCACCGGAACGCCGTCCAGCACATGCAATGACTGCCAATTGTCGTGTTTCGCCGATCGGTGCGGCGTCGTTCAGAGCCGCTTCGGTGTCAGTCTGAGGAAGTACCGCTGCCGTTCGAGCAGACGATCCATTCCGATCAACAAGGCGGAGCCGGTCCTGCCTTTGGTGTAGTCATGAGCATAAGGCTGTTTCCTCTGCAGTAACTGCGGGATTGCTCAAGATTAAATAGGCATTTTCTCAATTTCGAAATGGAGCAATTTCGTATTGTCGATGCAATTTCGAGTTAATGCGCCTGCTGAGGCGACGAGGGCTAATGCTGTTGAAGTACCTGATCTACCCCAAATGGATCTGCTCCTTCCCAGAAGAGGTCTGGAACATATAGCCCAGTTTAGGAAGGCCTGCTTCACTTGAGCATGTCGAACAACTGCCCTGAGCACTGGGCGACAAGGATAAGGAGGAGAACGCCGATGAACCAAAGCCAAGAGCCACGTCGCTGAGGCTGAGCCTGCGGCTGCGGAGATGGCTGGGCATGGGTGTTCATGACCGGCACAGGGGGAGAGGGCAGGCGTTCGATCAGTTCGGCCGATGCTGCCGGGATGCTGCCGGACATTCCGATGAACCGAAAGCTCACCGGGATTCCGCCCACGAACCCGACCTCGGCCGGCTGAATCACGGCTTCGTGACGAACCCACCAATATTCCTTACGATCGTCCATTCTGCATCCGTCCATGTCTGACAGACTAGTCTAACGCCAATCAACGCCGGCTTGATCTGGAAATCCAGCCGCAATAGAGCCACCATGGCAAAATGTTGAGCGGGTGCTTCCAGGAGATCTCATGAACGTTCTTGTGACCGGCGGGGCCGGATATATCGGCGGCCATATGGTTCTGGCTCTGCTCGATGCGGGGCACAGACCTATCGTGTTCGACAATCTGTCGACCGGCTTCCGGTGGTCGGTGCCGGAGGGCGTGCCGCTCGTTGTAGGCGATATCGGCGATTTCGAACTGGTTCTGCGCACCCTTCAGGCCCACCAGATCGACGCCATTGCGCATTTTGCCGCCAAATTGGTCGTGCCCGAATCCGTGACCGATCCGCTCGGCTATTACCTCAACAACACAGTGAAGAGCCGCTCCCTCATGGCCGCGGCTGTTGCGGCCGGAGTCAAGAAGTTCGTCTTCTCCTCGACAGCGGCCGTCTACGGCAATGCGTCCGACAGGCCCCTTGGAGAGGATGCACCCTTGGCGCCTCTCTCTCCCTATGGCAGCTCCAAGCAACTGACCGAAGTGATGCTCCGCGACGTCGCGGCAGCCCACGACATGCGCTACGTGATCCTGCGCTACTTCAATGTGGCCGGTTCGGATCCCGCCATGCGCCACGGCCAGTCGACGGCGAATGCCACCCACCTCATCAAGGTGGCGATCCAGACGGCTCTGGGCATGCGCTCCCACATGGAGGTCTTCGGCACCGATTATCCGACGCCGGATGGGACCTGCATCCGTGACTACATCCACGTGACGGATCTGATCGAAGCCCACATGCTCGCCCTGAGCCACCTCGACCGTGGAGGCGAGAGCCTCGTGGTGAATTGCGGCTACGGGCACGGCTACTCCGTCTCCGAGGTGATCGAGACGGTGCGCAAGGTCTCCGGAAAACCCGTGGAGGCGCGTTTTGCGCCCCGCAGGGCCGGTGATCCGGTGACCATCGTGGCGAACTCAGACCGCATCCGCTCCCGCCTGGGTTGGCAGCCGCGCCACGATGACCTCGCCAGCATCGTGGATCACTCCCTGCGCTGGGAAAGCATGCTTCGGGAAAGAAATCTCAAGCTGTAGAGACCTGAGAGTTCCCGTCCGGCGCTAAGAACAGGTTAAGAACCTTTCCGTCAAATGCTCTCCCAGCGCTGGCCGATTCCCGGCCGGCGGACGCGGAGGGCAGGGGCATGGACAGGGGTGCAGGAATCAACGGAGTTCTGCTGCTGAACCGGCTTCTGCTGGCTGGCTGCTTCCTGCCCGCGGCGTTTGGGCGGGCCATGAACATCTCCGGCTTTGCCGCGACATTAACCATGAAGGGCATGCCCTATGGGGATGTGGTGGCAACCGTCGTCGTCACGGCGGAGGTCTTCGCGCCTCTTGCGTTGGTCCTGGGCCTGGCACCGCGCCTGAGCGCTTCCGTCCTGATTGCTGCCCTCGTGGTGACGACCGGAACCCTGCACCGTTTCTGGGATTACGGTGGGCTGACCCGACAGGCCGAGCAGGCCGTGTTCCTGTCACATCTCGGGGTTCTCGCGGGGCTTCTCTTCTACACCCTCACAGGACCCGGCGCCTGGAGCTGGCAGGCCCTGTGGAAGGGCATCGGCAGCCCGGCGAAACCAGCCAAGGCCAAGAAGCGCCAGCCCTCACGCCCACGCACCCCGAAGCCGCGGCCGGCGCCCGTGCGTCAGGCCATGGATGACGATGAACTGGCGGATGCCGCATGACGTGCCTTGGACACGAATCGCTTGCCCCGTCAGGGTTCCTGCCTTCATTCAGCCTCTTATCCCGGCCATAAATCCTTGATGGGCCGTGCTTTTGCGCACGGCCCCTGGTGCTTTTTCAGATTAGCAGTGGCGTCATGCTCCATTCGTCCTCGCGTTGCATTCTCGTTCTTGCCTTTGCCCTGGCGTGCGTGGCTCCAGTCGCCGCTCAGCAGCCCTCCGATCCCGTGACACGTTTCCTGGACGGCATCTTCAAGAAGCCGGCGCCCCCAGCGGGCGCCCCTCAGGCTGCGCCGCAGGCCGAGCCCGCAGCACCGGCGCCTGCAAAGCCGAGCCCGCAGGCTCAATCCCGTCCGCAGCCCAGGGTGGCCGCTCCAAAGCCGGCGGCCCCGGCACCGCAAAAGGCAGCCCAGCCGAAGCCGAAGCCTGCTCCCCAGACAGCCTCAAAACCTGAGCCGAAGCCCCAGGCTTCTGCCATCGTCTCTGAAAAGCCGAGCACGCAATCGCCTGCGCCCGAGTTCCAGAAGCCTGCCCCGACGCCGCCTGCCCAGACGGCAGAGCCGCCCAAGCCCGTTGAAGCACCGACCCCGGTGAAGGTTGCCGAGCCGCCGAAGCCGGCGCGCTCGACCCCGGTCCAGGCTGCCCCGGCCGTCACGGCCGTCGCCGCACCCGCATCGTCCCCCACGCCGACCTCGCCGCCCGGGCCGAAGTCACCGGAGGAGGCCCTCGACCGGGTCAACGCCTATTTCAACAGCCTCGATCAGCTGTCGGCCTATTTCGTGCAGAAGAACCCCAACGGTCAGCAGGCGGAGGGCAATCTCTCCATGCGGCGTCCGGGCCAGTTCCACTTCGCCTATGCGCCGCCGAGCACCCTCGAGGTGGTCTCGGACGGGCGCAACGTGGCGATCCGCGACAAGAAGCTCGGCACCAACGATGTGTACCCGGTTGGCCAGACGCCCCTGAAGTTCCTGGTGCAGGACAACATCGACCTGTCGCGGGACACCAAGGTCCGCGACGTGCAGGTGGGGCGCGACGGCATCGTGACGGTGCGCTTCGACGACAGCGCCACCCTCGGCGGCACGTCCAAGATCACCCTGCGCTTCGACACCCGGGCCAATGCGCTCAAGGCGTGGACCATCGTCGACGCCCAGGGCTACGAGACCACGGTAACCCTGTCGGGCCTCAATGCGACCTATCGCCGGGATGCCCGGGCCGGGCAGTAAGCCCGTTCTGGTGGACAGGGCAGGTTTTTGGCCCCTGGGGTCTAGCATGGGCGCAATTTCCGGCTAGAACTCCGCCTGCCGCCACTGCAGGGCGGCGAGGAAAATCCTTGGCAGGTCAACATGGTCGATAAAGCAGCCCTTGGAGCCTATGCCGGCTACGTCCTTGAGGACGCCACCATTCCGGAGCTGCCGAACCACTACCGCGGCAAGGTGCGCGACAATTACGACTTGGCCGATGGGCGCCGCATTATCATCGCGTCCGACCGCCTGAGCGCCTTCGACCGCAACCTCGCGGCCATTCCGCTCAAAGGCCAGGTGCTGACCCAGACGGCGAAGTTCTGGTTCGAGCAGACGGCGGACATCTGCCCCAACCACGTGATCGAATACCCGGACCCGAACGTGCTGGTGGGCCGCAGGCTCACCATCCTGCCGGTCGAGATCGTGGTGCGCGACTATCTCGCCGGCACCACGGGCACGTCGATCCTCTCCCTCTACAAGACGGGCGAGCGCGAGATGTACGGCATCCGCCTGCCGGATGGCATGCGCGACAACGAGAAGCTGCCTCAGACCATCATCACGCCGACAAGCAAGGCCTTCCATGGCGGTCATGACGAGCCTCTGACGCCGGCCGAAATCGTCGGACAGGGACTGCTGAGCGAGGAGCAGTGGCAGACGGTCTCCGACTACGCCCTCGCGCTCTTCGCGAAGGGCAGGGCAATGGCCCGCGAACGCGGCCTCATCCTCGTCGATACGAAGTACGAGTTCGGCATCGACGAGAACGGCACCATCATGATCGCCGACGAGATCCACACGCCGGACTCGAGCCGCTACTGGTTCCTGGAGAGCTACCGGCAGCGCTTCGAGGCGGGGGAGCGGCCCGAGAGCTTCGACAAGGATTTCGTCCGCACCTGGGTCGTGGCGCGCTGCGACCCTTACAAGGACGAGATCCCCGAGATCCCGCAGGACGTGGTGCTGGAAACCTCGCGGGTCTATATCGATGCCTTCGAGCGGATTACAGGACAAGCCTTCACGCTGCCTGATCCGAGTGTGCCGGTGCTGGAGCGGGTGCGTCGGAATCTGAAAGCGTATTTCTGAAATCGGTTGACGCTCTGGTTTCCTGACCGTAGTTTGCGCCCATGATCACCGGCCGCACCACTTTCACGAACTATTTTACGCCGTCCCCATAGGGCGGCTCCGTTCGGTTGCGACCAGACGTTCGATGCCGCCGCTCTCCGGCGGCATCTTCATTTGGTGATCAGGTCTCCGGGCAGCGGCTCCCGCTAAACCCCAGGAGACAGACATGAGCACCCCGAAATCCGAATTCCTGAAGACGCTGACCGAGCGCGGCTTCATCCATCAATGCACCGATCTCGCTGCTCTCGACGAGCGGCTCTCGGCAGGGGCAGTCGCGGCCTACATTGGCTTCGACGCCACGGCGGACAGCCTCCACGTGGGCAGCCTCGTGCAGATCATGACCCTGCGCTGGCTGCAGAAGTGCGGCCACAAGCCGGTGGTGCTCATCGGCGGCGGCACCTCACAGATCGGCGATCCGAGCTTTCGCGATGCCAGCCGACCGCTGCTCAAGGCTGAGCAGATCGCCAGGAATGCAACAGGCCTCAAGCAGGTCTTCTCCCGCTACCTCACCTTCGGCGACGGGCCGACAGACGCGGTGATGGTGGACAATGCCGACTGGCTCGACCCGCTGCGCTACCTGCCGTTCCTGCGCGACTTCGGCACCCATTTCACCATTAATCGGATGCTGAGTTTTGAGAGCGTGCGCCAGCGGCTCGAGCGCGAGCAGCCGCTCACATTGCTCGAGTTCAACTACATGGTCCTGCAGGCCTTCGACTTCCTCGAGCTGTCACGCCACCATGCGTGCGTGCTGCAGATGGGCGGCTCGGACCAGTGGGGCAATATCGTCAACGGAATCGAGCTCGCCCGCCGCATCGACCAACGCCAGCTCTTCGGCCTGACGACACCGCTTATCACCACCTCGGCCGGATCGAAGATGGGCAAGACGGCAAACGGCGCCGTGTGGCTCAATGCGGCGAAGCTCAGCCCCTACGAGTTCTGGCAGTTCTGGCGCAACGTCGAGGACGACGATGTCGCCCGCTTCCTACGTCTCTTCACCGAGTTGCCGCTCGACGAGGTGCATCGTCTCGGGCAGCTGAAGGGAGCCAAGATCAACGAGGCCAAGCACATCCTCGCGATGGAAGCGACGAAGCTCGCTCATGGAGAGGAGGCTGCGCGAGTGGCTGCGGACACCGCACGCCGAACCTTCGAGGAGGGGGAGAATGCCGCCGGGCTTCCGCGTATCGGCCTGCCAAAGTATGAGCTCGACGCTGGAGTGACCGTCGCGCAGCTTCTCATCCGTGCGGGCCTGTCAACCTCCAAGAGCGAGGCCCGCCGTCTCGTGCTCAACAATGGCGCCAGGCTCAACGGGACTCTCGTGCAGGATGCGGATTCGCATGTGACCGCAGCCGATCTCACCGGGGGAGCCTTGAAGCTGACCGTCGGCAAGAAGCGGCATGTTCTGGTGCACGTGGGAGAGTGAGGCTCAGGGAGGAACGGTGGTCTGCAGCAGGTCACCGTTCCGGCTCTCCTGATGCGAGGCGAGAAACGTCTTTATGGCCTTCGCCACAGCGCGTGGCCGTTCGACCGGGAGCATGTGCGTCTCGCGTTCGAACAGCTTCAACTGCGAGCAGGGGATCATGCGCGCAGTCTCCGCCATGGCCTCGACATCGAAGAACGGGTCCCTCGTGCCTCCGACGATGAGCGTGGGAGCCCGGATGGTGGTGAGCCATGCGGGATCCCGACGGAGATCTTCGCCCGCGACCGCATGGAGCCCGCGGACGATGATCGCTGGATCGTTCATCGTCTCATGCAGACGCGTGCGCTCCTGACGGAGCCGCAATCGCAGCAGCCAGTTCAGCCAAGGGCGGCGGAAGACGAGACCGAACTCGTCGAGAAATCCTTCGAAGTCTCCCCGCCACGCGCATTCGATCTGCCTGTCGATGCTGCGGCGCCCCTCGGATGAGAAACGATGGGCGCTCACCATCAGGATCATCTCCCTGACCAAATCTGGATGCTCCGCCGCGAGTTTCGCAGCAACGAAGCCGCCGAAGGAGATGCCCATGATCGTGGCAGGGCCGATCTCCTCCCGCAGGACCTGCGAGATGTCCACCACGATGGTGCCAATGCCATAGTTGGCAGGAGGATAAGGCTCGTATCCCAGAATGTAGATTGCTCTGTCGCGGGGCAGCAGGCGCGAAATGCGCTTGGCATCGCGCAAGGCGCGGGCCGGTGTGGGACGCCTGACGAAGGCCTGTCCGCCGTTGAGCACGAGAATGGGGTTTTGCCCTGAACCAACCTTCACATAGGGGATCCGGTTCAGGAAGAGGCCTGATTGGAACGCGTTCATGATGATCTGCGATGTCGAAAGCAGCCGCGCCGGACCTTCAGGAGGCGCACGAGGTCAGCTGCTGATGTCGAAAAATACCTGCCCGGATGAGGTCGCCGTGCTTTCAAGCGACAGGCTGCATCAGCCATGCGACTGAGGCGGCATGATAGGGCAGAAATGGAGCCGGCGGACACTGGAAGAGTGGCGGCGGCTGGCGGCCGGGACAGCGTTCCTAATGGCTGTTTGCCGCTGCGTCAACAGCCGAGGTTATAGGCGCGCGTCAGGCCCTGAGCGCAACCGCCGGCAGGGTCTCAATGGCGGGGTGGGCGAACAGGAAACCCTGGAACAGATCGATGCCGGCATTCTTCAAGGCCGCAAGCTCCGCCTCCGTCTCGATTCCTTCGGCGATGATCGTGATGTCGAGGGCGCGCGCCATCACCAGAATGCCTGAGACGATGGCCTGACGGGCTGCGGAATCGGCAATGCCGCGAATGAGCTCCATGTCGATCTTGATAAGATCGGTCTGGAAGTTGGCGAGGAGATTCAGCCCAGCATGGCCCGCCCCGAAATCGTCGATGGCCGTGATGAAGCCGAGACGCCTGTATTCCGCGATGATCCTGGCGACGTGCTTTGTGTCCGCCATGCGCTCGTTCTCGGTGAACTCGAACATGATGCGTTTCATGTCGAAGCCGACGCGGCGTGCTGTTTCGAGGGATGTCCTGATGCAGGCGGCGGGCTCATAAACGGCGTTCGGCATGAAGTTGATGGAGAGCTTCGTGTCCCCCGTTGCCGGAAAGAGGCGGCCTGCCAGTTCGATGGCCTTCACCCGGCAGGCCTGGTCGAACTTGTACTGCCGCTCCTCGTCCACCTGGCTCAGGATGGCCCCTGCTGACTCGCCCTTGGTGCCGCGCACGAGCGCCTCGTAGCCCCAGACGACCCCTCGCGTGAGATCGATGATCGGATGGAAGGCCATCGTGAAGTCGAACGGAAGCGGTTCGCCATTCCGGCATCCCTGACATCCTGACGTCGTCTCTCTCACAGGCGCTTCCATGCTGTTATGCCGAATTGGCAGGTCAATATGGGCATCATGTCTTGCAATTGCCCTAACGGTACCAAAAGAGGTCCGCGAGGCCTCTACTCCGGCGTTAGGCCGTGCGGCGTGAGGAGCGTTCGCCTTCTTCCTTGTTTCGATCCCACGGCCAGCGTCCCTCGATTTCGACTTCGAGGGAGAAGCTCAGGAAGGTCCGGATCAGGACAATGCCGCCAAGGACGAGGAGGCTCTGGAGCGTCGGATCGACGGCAACCGTGTTGATGATGTCGGCCGCCACGAGAAACTCGAGTCCGAGCAGGATGGCGCGCCCCAGGTTGGAGCGATAGAGGGTGAAAGCCTCCGATCCGGAGCGGCCCTGCAGCACCTGCCAGATCACGGCAATGCTGGCGCCGAAAAGCCCGAGGACGATGATGGCGATTCCGCCGATCTCGATGACGCGCGTCATCAGCTTCAGCGCCGAGGGAAACCATTCGTCCATGGGGGCTCCTGTGCCTCTGTGTTCCTACAGAGTCATAGGACAGCGGGCTGAAGCCTCCAGAGGGTGAGGGAAGCTCAGGTGAAGCCGGCCTTGCTCGGCAAGCCCATGCGCTTGAACATCATCACCACCGGGCACATGCCGGTGAATGACGCCTGCACGAGATGAGCGCCGAGGATGCCCGTGAGCCAGAGCCAGTTGATGTTCACGTAAACGGCGAGCAGCACACTGACGATGATGAGCCCGCCGACGGTCAGAAGGATCGCGCGTTCGACTGTCATGACCATGCCTCCAGCAGAGACGCAAACGATCCTACACGCCGCGTACGACAGGTCACGTAAGAAAAAGGGCTAGCCAGCGGCCAGCCCTTTGCTGTGTTTCGGTTGGTGCAGGTGCCCTCAGAATGCCGACGAGACTCGCAGCTCGTCTTCGACGTCGAAGAGGCGCTGTCCCTGCAGCACCACGACCGGCGAGCCGACCGGAACGCGGCTGTGGAGGTCGATGATGTCCTGGTTGAAGAGGCGAATGCAACCGCTTGAGACGGACTGGCCGATGGACCAGGGTTCGGTCGTGCCGTGGATGCGATACATGGTATCGCGTCCGCCGTCATAAAGATAAAGGGCGCGTGCACCGAGCGGGTTGTTGAGGCCCCCCGGCATGCCGCCGGCCCACGGACGGTTGCGCTCCGGCTCTCGCTTGATCATGGCCGCGGTCGGCGTCCAGCTCGGCCACGCGGCCTTGCGGCCGACGCGGGCGCGGCCGCTCCAGGCGAGGCCTTCCTTGCCGACGCCGATGCCGTAGCGGATCGCGCGGCCGCCCTCGCGCACGAGGTAGAGATAGCGGGATTGCGTATCGACCACGATGGTGCCGGGCTCCTCGCGACCATAATAGGCGACCTCACGGCGCAGGAAGCGGGGATCGACCTCGGAGATGTCGGTTGCCGGGAGAGGATGGGGCTCGTCGGGGCGGGGCCCGTACATCGCCGCATAGGCCGGATCGATGCGGCGCACGGCCTGTTGCGCGGGAGGCTGGGTGGACACGCAAGCCGCCAGGGCAACGGGAAGAAGCAGGAAAAGCGCGCGAACGGCTCTTTGCAACAGGGATCGGCTCGGGGCCAGTGCAGCAAACATCAGTGGGGAACCTGCAGTTTCTGATTATTGGCTTCATCCGCCGGTCCTTACGGGCGGCGGCATTCCTCAAAAGACATAGTCCCAGGAGTGTCGAGAAGGTGAATCTTCGGTGGCCGGAATGTGGCAGAAGGCGCCTGTGGTTTGCAAGACACAGTCTTTTGAACGGGACGATCCAATTCAGGAGCCATGAGTTAACCTCCCGAAAAGATCCGATAAGGTGTTAGTCCCGGTTCCAGCCTTCGAGCGAGTGCTTTGATGCAATCCCATTCCATAAAGATGCTCACGATCTGCGGCATCTCGGAGCTTCCCGATCAGCGGGAGCGATCTGTCACCCATGTGCTGTCGATTCTCGACCCGGATCACCCGGATCCCGAGGCCTTCGGATCCTACGATCCCCATCACAGGACGATCCTCCGCTTCCATGACATCATCAACCCGATAGAGGGCATGATCCTGCCGAAGCCCGAGCATGTGGAAGCGGTGCTGCGATTCGGTGACGAGGTGGCTCAGAACCGGGGTGAGCGGGCCGAGGGACATCTCCTGGTTCACTGCCACATGGGCGTGTCCCGCTCGACAGCCGCGATGCTGACGCTCATGGCTCAGACGAATCCAGAGGAGAGCGAGGAGAGACTCTTCGAGAGACTGACCGAGATTCGTCCTCAGGCATGGCCGAACTCGCTCATGATTGCATTTGCCGACGGGCTTCTGTCCCGCAACGGGCGGCTCATGGATGCTTTGCGCCGGCATTACGGACGCCAGATCCGCCGCATGCCCCGTTACGAGCAGCTCATGCGCGGTCTCGGCCGCAGCCGCGAGGTGGAAATGGCGGCCTGACAGCCGCCATCTGCATAAGGCTCATCGAGCCGAGGCCTTGCCCAGCACGCCGAATTTCGCATCCGGCTTGATGTGAGCCTGCCCCGCCTCGTCATTCGCCAGCTCCTCCAGGATCGGGCAATGCGGACGCGTGTCGCCATGGCAGTTCCTGGCGAGATGCTTTAAGGTCGAGGCCATCTCCTGCAACTCGCGGATCTTGCGCTCGAGCACGCTCACATGCTCCAGCGCGATGTCTTTCACGTCTTTGCTCGCGCGCTCGCGATCCTGCCAGAGCGACACGAGATCGGCGATCTGCTCGACGGAGAAGCCGAGATCGCGGGCCCGGCGGATGAAGCGCAATGTGTGCACGTCATGGTCGGAATAGACCCGGTATCCGGCTTCCGTCCGCACGGTTTTCGGGATCAGCCCGATGGATTCGTAGTAGCGGATCATCTTGGCGGAGACGCCGGATGCTTGAGCGGCCTGTCCGATATTCATGCGACACCTTCAGCATTGCGAGCGGCAGGAGCGGTGCCCTGCACGGAGGGAACGGGAGCCTTGAAGCCGCGCAGCCTCAGGGCGTTGCCGAGAACGAAGACGCTGGAAAGCGCCATGGCACCTGCCGCGAAGATCGGCGAGAGCAGGATGCCGTTGAACGGGAACAGGACACCCGCGGCGACCGGGATCAGCAACACGTTGTAGGCGAAGGCCCAAAACAGGTTCTGGTCGATGTTGCGGATCGTCGCCTTGGACAGGGCGATGGCGTTCACCACGCCGCGCACGTCGCCCGACATGAGCACCACATCGGCGCTCTCGATGGCGATATCCGTGCCCGTGCCGATGGCAATGCCGATATCGGCCTCGGCGAGCGCCGGCGCGTCGTTGATGCCATCCCCCACGAAGGCGATCTTGCCATGGGATGCGCGCAGCCGCTTCACCACATTGACCTTGCCCTCGGGCAGGACCTCCGCCGCCACCTCGTCGATCCCGATCCGCCGGGCAATGGCCTCAGCCGTCCTGCGGTTGTCGCCGGTGATCATCGCGACCTTGAGCCCGAGGGCATGTAGGGCCGCAATGGCCTCGGGCGTCGAGGGCTTGATCGGGTCGGCCACGGCGATGATGGCGGCAAGGCGGCCGTCGATGGCCGCATAGAGCGGGCTCTTGCCCTCGGCTCCAAGCCGGACGGCCGTGTCGGCGAACTCCGCGATGGGGAGGCCGAGCTTCGTCATGAAGCGGTCCGCGCCGACATCGACCTTCCGGCCTTCCACAATGGCCGAGACGCCGAAGCCGGGCACGGCCTCGAAGCTGTCGGTCGAGGGCAGGCTGAGACCGCGCTTCTCGGCGGCCGTCACGATGGCCTGGGCAATCGGGTGTTCCGACCGTCCCTCCACGGCGGCGACGAGCCTCAGCGCCTCGGCTTCAGAGACACCGGGTGCGGTCACGAAGTCGGTCAGGTCCGGGCGCCCCTGGGTGAGGGTGCCGGTCTTGTCGAGGGCAACCACGCCAACCTCCTTGAGGCTCTGCAGCGCTTCACCCTGGCGAAAGAGCACGCCGAGTTCCGCCGCCCGGCCGGTGCCGACCATGATCGAGGTCGGCGTGGCCAGACCCATGGCGCAGGGGCAGGCGATGATCAGCACGGCCACTGCATTGACCAGTGCGAAGGTAAGCGCCGGTTCCGGGCCGAAGACGAGCCAGACCAGGAAGGTGAGGGCAGCCGCGGCCATCACGGCGGGCACGAACCAGGCCGTCACCCGGTCGACCAGCGCCTGGATCGGCAGCTTGGATCCTTGCGCCTGCTCGACCATGCGGATGATCTGGGCCAGCACCGTCTCGGAGCCGATGCGGGTGGCCCGGAACGTGAAGCTGCCGGTCTTGTTGATGGTGCCGCCCACGACCTCCGCGCCTTGAACCTTCTGCACCGGCAGCGGCTCGCCGGTGATCATGGATTCGTCCACGAAGGAGGAGCCTTCCACCACTTCGCCGTCGACCGGGATCTTTTCGCCCGGGCGAACCTGGACGATGTCACCGGCGAGCACCTGATCGAGCGCGATCTCCAGGGCTTGGCCCTCGCGCACCACACGGGCGGTCTTGGCCTGCAGGCCCATGAGGTGCTTGATCGCCTCGGAGGTGCGCCCCTTCGCCTTGGCCTCGAGATAACGCCCGAGCAGGATCAGGGTCACGATCACGGCGGCCGCCTCGTAATAGACGTTGGCCATTCCGGCGGGCAGGAGGCTGGTCAGGAAGGTGGCCACCACCGAATAGGCATAGGCAGCGCTGGTGCCGAGCACCACGAGGGAGTTCATGTCCGGCGACCAGCGCAGGAGAGCCGGCACGCCCTTGCGGAAGAAGCGCAGGCCGGGCCCGAACAGCACGAGGGTGGTGAGCGCGAATTGCAGGTACCAGCTGGTGCGATGCCCGAGGGTCTCCATCACCCAGTCATGAATGGCCGGGATGAAGTGGGAGCCCATTTCGAGCACGAAGACCGGCAGGGTGAGGAGGGCCGCAACGGTGAGGGAGCGCCGGAGGCCGGAAATCTCCGCCTCTCGGGCCGCGCGCTCGCGATCGCTCTGGTCGTTGTCCTGCCGTAGCGCCTCGGCCCCGTAGCCGGTCTGCTCGACGGCGCCGATCAGGCGGCTCAGCATGTCGGCTCCGCCGAGGTAGCGGATGGAGGCGCGCTCGGTGGCAAGATTGACGCTGGCCTCCAGCACGCCCGGAACGCGCTTGAGCGCCTTCTCGACCCGGCCGACGCAGGACGCGCAGGTCATGCCGTCGATCTTCAACTCGACCGTGCTGTCGGAGGGCTCGTAGCCTGCAATCCGGATCGCCTCGGCCACAGCGGCGGGATTTGCTCCGGCCGACCCGAATTCCACATGGGCCCGCTCCGTCGCCAGATTGACGTTGGCGGCCTTGACGCCCTCGACCGACCGGATGGCTTTCTCGACCCGGTTCACGCAGGAGGCGCAGGTCATGCCCTGGATGGGAATGTCGATGGCGCCGGTGGTGGCAGGCTTGCTCGCGGCCATGAGAAATCTCCTGATCCTGATATGGGGAGCAGGTTTAGTCCTTCCAATGATGGGAAGGTCAAGCGCTCGTCAAAACCAAGCTGCCAAGGCCTGCCGGTCCTTGGAACCGGGCTCGAAGCAGAGTCATTGATCCGACACGTTTGCCACATACGCCGCGCCCTTGGGCGTCCTGGCAATTGGACCTCTTGGCAAGTGGACCTCTTGGCTTGTGCCGAGCGGGGCAGTGCCTTTACTTGTAACGAACGATTGAGCCGGTACGAACCTTTGAAGCACAGCGATAACTCGGGGCAAACCCTTCGAATCCTCACCTACAATGTCCATCGCTGGCTCGGCACGGACAGGCAGATTTCTCCGACCCGCATCGCTGAGGTCATCGGATCCTGCGAGCCGGACATCGTTGCCTTGCAGGAGGTCCGCGTGGGTCGGGTACGCGCAGGGGAGATCGATCAGGCTGCGGTGGTGGCGTCGACCCTGGGCATGGACCTGCATTTCCAGCCCACGATCCGCATCCTGGGAGAGCAGTACGGCATCGCAGTTCTGACGCGCCATTCCTCGCGGGTCGTGAAGTCCGGACGGCTTCCGACCCAGTCGACCAGGCCCTCCTTCGAGAAGCGCAGCGCGCTCTGGGTGGCCGTGGAGGTCGACGGACTGACGATCCAGGTGGTCAATGCGCATCTCTCCCTCCGGTCCGGGGAGAGGCGAACCCAGGCCGCGGCTCTCGTCGGGTCGGACTGGATCGGCCATCCCGACTGCGCGGAGCCGGCGGTCCTGCTGGGTGACTTCAATGCGCCGCCCTATTCACGGTCCTACCGGATGATCGCGAACCGCCTGCGGGATGCCCAACTGTCGAACTCCTTCGGCGAGCCGCAGCCGACCTTTCACACCCGCGCGCCGGTGCTGCGCCTCGATCACGTCTTCGTCACCAAGTCGATCGAGGTGGTCGATGCCGGACCTGTGCGTACGCCCCTGACCCGGGTCGCATCGGACCATTTCCCCCTGCTGGCGCAGCTCCGCGTCCGCAAACATTCCAAGGCTGGGGCTGGCAGACATGCTCATGAAGAAGAGCTTCTCTGACGGTTCGCAATGCCCTGTGTGAAATAGTATAGCAATTAGTTGTAGGTGCCTTGAAAGCGCCACTGTGTAACGTATGAATTAAGTATCGTGTAACGTTATAATTTAAAATTCCCGCTGGGGCGCGCGGGAAGAAGGGTCACGATGAAGCTGTATTATACCCCCGGAGCCTGCTCTCTCGCCCCGCGGATCATCGCCTGCGAGGCCGGCCTGAAGATCGAGTATGATAAGGTCGACCTGAAGACCCAAACGACAGCTTCTGGACGGGATTATATCAGGATCAATCCGAAGGGTTACGTGCCTGCGCTTGCCCTCCATACCGGCGACATTCTGGCGGAGGTGCCCGTGATTCTTGAATATCTGGCGGATCAGGCGCCCGGTGCCCGCCTCCTGCCGAAGCTGGGATCCCTGGAGCGGTACCGGGTCAAGGAATGGCTCGACTTCACCGGCGCGGAGCTCCACAAAGGCTTCGATCCGCTCTGGACCGCCCCGATGCCGCCGAAAGCGCGGCAATTGGCCGTAAGCCACCTTCAGCGGCGCTTCGCCTATCTCGATCAGTGCCTGCGGGAGCGCTCCTACTTGGCGGGCGAACATTTCACCATTGCCGACGCCTATTGCTTCACCGTGCTCAACTGGAGCCGCTTTCACCGGGTCGACCTCTCGCCTCATCCGGCCGTCACCGCTTATATGACACGGGTCTCCTCCCGCCCGATGGTGAAGTGCGCCCTGGAGGCTGAGGGTTTGATAGCACAGGCCTGAACAATCGGGACGGTCCCCTATCGCTTGTAGATTCAAGGCCCTTGCAACAAATCGGCAGGGCGGCTAGGCACCCGCCATGCTTCCAGTTTCCGTCTTCATCATTGCCAAGAATGAAGCCGACCGGATCGGCGCGACCATCCGCGCCATCCGCGGTCTGACGGATGATTTGGTTGTGGTTGATTCCGGATCAACCGATGGAACCCAGGCCGTCGCTGAGGAACTCGGCGCCCGCGTCATCTACAATCCGTGGCCCGGCTATGGGCTCCAGAAGCGTTTCGCCGAGGAGCAGTGCCGCCATGAGTGGCTCCTGAACCTCGATGCGGACGAGGTGGTCTCTCCAGAGCTTCTGGCCGAAATCCGCGCCCTGTTCGCCCATGGGGAGCCTCCCCGCCAAGCCTATGGAATTCGCATTGTTGAGACCTTTCCGGGGGAGGCGGCGCCGCATCCTCTGGCGTACCGGGTCGCGCCAATCCGCCTCTACCGCCGGGACGCAGGCCGTTATTCCACCTCGCTCGTTCATGATCGCGTCGATCTGAGCCCAGGCACCAGGACCGGCAAGCTGAAGGGCCTCGTACACCACCGGTCCGTGCGGTCGCTTGGGGATCAGCTGGCCAAGCTCAACAGCTATACTGACCAGCAGGCCGTGGATTTTGAGGTGAGGGGGGTCTCTATCCCGACATGGCGGGTCTATTTCGAGTTCCCGGCCGCTTTCCTGAAAGCCTATTTCGGCCGATTGCATTTTCTGCGCGGCACCTACGGCTTCCTGATCGCCATGAACTACGCCACCTGGCGCCACCTGCGCCTGGCCAAGCATTACGAACGCAAGCGCATGAACGCGCTGGCCAAAGCCAATTCACAGGCTGAGCGGGCTCAAGGCTGAGCGGCGTCACAGGGCGGCGGTGACCTGGATTTCGAGCTTGTAATCTGGATCCGCCAGCCTGGATTCGACGCAGACCCGGGCCGGCGCCTGTCCAGGAACAACCCAGGCATCCCACACGGAATTCATCTCATCGTAGGATGCGATATCGGCAAGCCAGATGGTCGCCTGCAGCAGCCTCGACTTGTCGCTGCCGATCTCGGCCAGCGACTGCTCGATCTGCCCGAGGATGTCCCGGGTCTGCTCCGCAACGGAGCCATGAAGCGTCGTCTCGGGAACATAGCCGGAGAAATAGGCCGTCTCGCCGAGGATCACGAGGTCGCTGTATCGCGCGGCTATGCCGATGCGCCGAATGTCCGTCACGCTCAACCTCTCACGATGGATCATGCTGACAAGGTTGGTAGCACAGGCGACGACCTTGTCGCAAAAGCCGAGGCGTCTCGAAGCAGCATGCAGGGACGAAGCAAGTTTTTTTGCAGTCCGGGCGAAGGCCCGATCTTCCTGTTCTCACTCCGAGGCACTGTGCCACGCACTCTCATGTGTGTTCGGTGCCTGCATGACTTATGCTCAGGGCTTCTGCTCCAAAACAGAGAGGCGCGAGGCGCTCCGTTTCGTCAGATGCTGGCGAGCAGGAGGCTTGCCCCGATCAAAGAACCGACGGAGGTGACGAAGAGAATTGAGGCTCGCCCGAGGGATAGGCCGGCCGGGGAGCCATCCATCTGTTCCGGGCGCATGCCCTGTGGGTCTTGAAGAGGTGTCATAAAGCTAACCTGCGTTGTGAGTGCCGATGCATGACAGCCAAACGGAGGCAACTGGCGGGCTATTCCTTCACGAACTGTATCTGAGTGTTTCCAAAGCGCGGCTTCGAGCGCCGCGTCATAGGGAGCGGAGGCTCCGAATGCTCAGATTGTCCGAAGCCCGAAAGTCTTCGAGCAGCCAATGTCTGCCACATTGTCCAAGGTTCAGAACGCCACTGTCTGGATAGGGCAGGAGGATTTTTGTCGTCTCCGTTCGTTCTGGAAAGCTTTCCCAAAACGTTGGGCTGGGCATCGCTTCAGCAAACCTCCAACGTCCATCATGCACGTCCCACGTCAGAGTGCCGGAGATCAAACAAAGCTGAGCCTGGGACAGGAAAATGGCGGAGACGGAGGGATTCGAACCCCCTCCGTACACTTTCTAGGGTAATTTGGAGGGTAACTCAGGGCCAAAATACATAATGAATTCAATGAACCCTTACCCTGTGTTACCCCTCGATATCCTTCAATTATCCCTGGAATTACCCCACGGGATGGCTCAAAGTGATCGCTGCTTTGGCCCGAGATAGCGCTAGGGGAGCCGGCAACGGCTCGATTGGACTGCGCCCTTTCCCAAGGCAGGGAAGGCCCCGCTCGTAACGCTTCGGGCGTGAGAGAGGGGACAACCAATGTTTGGGCATCTGCTCCCGGGCGGGCCTTCCACCTACTTGAGCTGAATCTCAGCTCCCCCAGGTTTGGCGAGCAAAGACATAGGAAGCGCAGAGCGCACCGACGAAAGCCGCCCAACACCCGTAGGAATTCCAGCGGCCGATGCGCTGTATCTCGCCCATCATGGTGTCGATGTTGTCCGGCACTTCGATCCGTGACGAGTAAAGAAAAAGGCCCGCTGCGGCGAGTGCTGACACCGCGCCCAACGAGCTCATGAACAGATCAAGCTCTTTCAATTATGCCCCCAGCCTTAGTTTGGCGGGACTGTATCACATCGAGCGCCCGATCTCAGCCGCTACTCGGACGATGGCGCGGCGCACGGCGGCAGCTTGGCCCAAGCCTCCCCGCTCGCAGTCGAACCAGCCGAGCGAGTCAGGCAATGGCCGCGCGCTGGGGCTGTAGCAGTCAATTAGAAGATTCAGCTTCACCGCCAGCCGCAGCGCGTCGCCGTCGTCATTCAGCGGATTAAACCAGCCAGCCCACGGCCCCACGCACCACAAGCCCAGCTCAGGAGTGTACTTGCGGTCAATCGGGTCGCATTGGTCTTCTCGTCCGACCTCACGTCCTGCCGCCTTCGCCGCCAGCTCCAGCAGTTCGCGGTCGGCGCTCATGCCGCCACCCCATCCGGCGCGGTCTCCCCAGCCTTACGCTCGGCCTCGTAGCGCGCCTTGAAGTGCCGGTACAGCTCTTCGACCGTGAACGAAGAAAGCTGTTCTCCCCAGCCGTAGCCCTGGACATAATCGGAGCCGATCGTCTCGAAAAATTCCTCATGGCTCTTGTACTTCATTGCCCCTCCTTTTTGAGCCGCTCCAAGTAAGCAGCCACATCCGCGTCGAATTGTTCAAGGCTTCTTTCTGGAGGCCATGTCACGGTAATGCGAACATCGTTGCTTGCAGTGAACTGCTCAAGCTCCCCATGGGGGTCTGCTACGCGCATCTCTTCCATTGCTGCATAGAGCATTGGACAGAACACGCCATCGCCAATCGTATCGTGCTCGAACGTGAAAGTGATTTTGCGGCTAGGATACGGGACGGACTCCATGTTGGGGTCAATCATTTAAACTCTCCTTCGTGGTGGTTGTTGACGAAGAGAATTGTACCGCTGCCAAGCTGGGCGTGTGATAGATTGTTACTATCGAGAACCCATAGCCGATTGCGTGAGACTGTCTCGCTCGTACTGAGGGTAGGGCTTGGTTGAGCCATGCGCCGAGTAAGCTAGGGCGCACGCGGCAATGATGCCCTGCTGGTCAGATTTCCCAACCGGCATAAGGACTTAGGAACCGGGTTATCCCCGAAGTTACCGCAATCCCATCCCCGGGATTAACAGGGCAATTACCCCAGATATTATCCCTGGAATGAATTCAAGTAATGATTTCAATGGGTTAGTGGCGGAGACGGAGGGATTCGAACCCTCGATACCCTTTTGGGGTATGCTCATTTAGCAAACGAGTGCCTTCAGCCGCTCGGCCACGTC
Source organism: Microvirga lupini (assembly GCF_014191055.1). Classification (GTDB taxonomy): domain Bacteria; phylum Pseudomonadota; class Alphaproteobacteria; order Rhizobiales; family Beijerinckiaceae; genus Microvirga; species Microvirga lupini_A. The sequence goes on along the minus strand of NZ_JACHWB010000002.1, from coordinate 88,943 downwards.
TCCAGGCGAACAAGGCAGGATTTGGGATCCCGCTTCGCAGGTGGCGCAATAGACGCGAACAGGGTGCTTTCGTCAAGGTCCAAATTCGCCGGTCGGCGTGTGAGGGCGAAACCCCTCAGGAGGCTGAGACAGCGTCCGCCTTTGCATAAAGATCCTTGATCTCTTCGAAGCCCCGGATGGGAGGTCCGGAATGCCTGACGATGACGGCACTCAATTGTCTGAACTTGTCGTCAGCCCATTCCTCGACGACCAGGGTCACTGCTTCGCGAAGAGGCAATGTCGCAACCTTGCTGGCCATGGTCTGGCCGGCAGGACCCTGAAGAGGGCGCTTGAGGGCAAGAAGGTCAACCATCTCGTCGAGATCGTAGGCCGCGATCACAATCCTCTCCAATGAACAATCGAGACAATCTTGGCTATTGGGCATTCAATTGTGGCAACTGAATGCCGAAGCTTGCAGCAGGCTGGTTTTTGCCGGGAGGCATGAACGCAAAGGTTCATTTATCCCCAGGGTTGATGCCGTAACGGAAGGTTTCGGGTCAGTTCAGGCTCGCCCTTCGTGCGCCGTTGTTCGAGGAGGGGGGCTCCTCAGCTTCATCCGGAATGATGAGCACTGAAACGGCATGGCCGCTGGACGCGAGAATATCGGCGGCATCGAACGCTGAGCGCTCCGCGTCCTGGCGGGTTGCAAACGCCGTCTGCTTTCGGTCCGCGTAAGTGACCAGCCATTCGCCTTGGAACTTGAAGACGACAAACCGATCCGTATGCATCAGCCCCTCCCTGGCCTCGCCCCCTGACGAAGTTGGAGAAGCCTACCTGATCGCTGCCCTTGGAAAAGAAAACGATGGGGGTAGCCGCCGGGACAAAAGGGTAGAGTTTCATAAGCTCTGGCGGCACAGGTCAATCGGGCCGATCCGTCTGCCGATGGCGTGATGCTTCGACGGTGGGGCAGGCGAGCCTGCAATGGACTGAAGCCACGCGCACCCGGATCGGGACCGGGAGCGCATGGCTTGAACACAGCAGAACCTGTGTGCGGATCGGCTAGAATTCCTGCTGGCTCGGAACGCGCCCGTTGGGGGTGTACTGATCCACCGCCTGGGGAAGTTCCCTCGACAGACGGGCCAAAAGCTCTTCACGGGAAAGCCCAGTCTGTTGCGAGAGGGTCGCGAGCACGTCGGGACCGATGGCGCGCTCCAGCTGGTCCGGGGCAACCTCCTTGTTGGGGCCGGTGCTCACCCAGGAATCGGCGACGTCGCCCTGGCCGTTCTGACGGAAGTTTTCGATCAGTTCGCCCAGGCCGCCGCTCACCAGCCCGCCAGGGCTCGCATTGCCGCCCAAGCCGCCCAGAAGGCCACCGAGGCCTCCACCACCAAGAAGCCCACCGAGGCCGCCCATTCCGCCCGGCTGCTGGCTGGCTCCCCCCGGCAGACCGGTTCGGTTGCCCGAGGCGCCACCGAACATCTCGGCGAGTTTGTCCCGGTTCTGGAAACCGGCAACGGCCAGAAGCCCCAGAAGTGCTGTCATGGATGGAAAGCCGCGGCTCATATCGCTCCTCCTCGTTGGATGGACAGGGAATCGCGTCCGCATCGAAAGAGTTCCCGGAACAATGCACAGGAGGGACCGCAAGGAACTCCTATATCGTGGCAAAAAGCCTCTTTTCCGGCGCTACCTCGTGGGAGCGTCCCTGGCGGGAGACATCGCAACGAGGTGGATCACCCGTAAAAGTGCTCCTGCTCACCTCTGCTCGAGCTTATCTTGCACCTGGCCCGTCGGAGGCCTGCTCGCGGTGCATTCATGAGCCGAAATGACAGCCTTCAATCCGACGGAGCGCTGAGTGTTCGGCCCATGCCAATGCCTGACACCGATGAGAACTGCCCAGGCCTCATGCGGAACGATATTGCCCGACGATCGCCGATGGAAGGAATCAGCCATGGAAGAGGAACTGCGATACATTTTCTACGGTGGTGTTGAGGGTGCGTTTCAGAGGACGGACCTTTCGGATCTGTCGCTTCTCTCGGCTCAATTCGGTGCGGCCGCCTTCGGCTATACCGAAGGTCAGCTTCTGCAGGGTTCCCTCAGTTTTTCGGGAGCGGCCCTCCAACTGATCAAGGACAACTTGCCGCCGGATCCGCTCACGGCCATCGAAATTCCCATCGGCACTGAGGGACTCGATCTGTTCTTCCCGCAGCCCGTGGTTGGAAATTACACAGAGAATGATCTCGTCGGCATCGATGATCCAATCCGCGATACCATCGACCTTAAGTTCACTGGCTCGCCGGATGATCCGCTTGCAGGGCTGAGCATGCGTCTCAGAGATCCGGGATTGGGAATTGGGGGATTCGTCAGAGAATCCGGTGCTACATTCTCCAGCAATGCCGGTGCTCAGGCGCAGGTCGACGGCTTATGGCTTCCCGAAAGCATCGTTCCGGATTTCAAGTCAGGAGGGTCCGGGAAGGATCACTTGCAAGGCAACGCAGATTACAACTTCCTGGCCGGTCTCTCGGGCAACGACACGCTCACGATCAAGAGTGGCAGAGGCTGGGCCTGGGGCGGCAACGGTAACGATGTGATCAAAGGCTCTGAGGACGGCAGCGCCGGCGTCTTCGGCGGTGATTTCCTCTATGGCGGTGCCGGATCCGATAAGATCTACGGCGCACGGGGCGGCGACGTCATCGAGGGCGGAGGCAACGCGGATGATCTTCGCGGTGAGGAAGGGAACGACGTCATCGGCGGAGGTGTCGGCAACGACACGGTGAGAGGCGGCAGCGGCGACGACTTCCTGGGAGGCCAAAGCGGATCCGATCGCATCTACGGCAACAGCGGTGCCGACAACATCGACGGCGATTCCGGCAACGACAGGATCGATGGCTGCAGCGGGAACGACATCATCCGCGGCAGGCAGGGAAACGACCATCTTCGCGGCGGGCCCGGCAGCGACACCTTCATCTTCGATATGGACAACGAGGGACACGATACGATTTACGGCTTCCAGCGTGGCATCGACACGATCCAAATCGGAGCAGAGGGTCTGAGCAGTTTCGACCAGCTGATCGCAACGGCTGTCGTTGAGGATGGAGACGTCACCGTCACCTATGGCGCCAACACGCTCACCTTCGCCAATACGGCGCTGTCGTCACTGAGGGCGTCCGACTTCGATATCCTATGACGTTGCCTTGAGAGGGCTCGAACTCTTCTGCGCTTGGCACCAGCGCCCCGGTTCCGCCGGGCGCTCTTCTTGGATTGTTCAGCCGGGCATGCCGGGTAAGGAAGCGAATACGGGTTGGCAGGTTTGCAGAAGGCTTTAGGTTACCTGGCGGTATTCGCTTGGTGGTGCCGGCGATCTTTTGACGGCGATAAAGGGTATTCGATGACGACGTTCGATGTGGCGGTCATTGGGCTAGGGGCCATGGGCAGCGCGGCCCTGTTCAACCTGGCTCGCCAGGGGCATCGGGTTGTCGGCATCGAGCAGTTCGAGCCGGGCCACGACAAGGGATCGTCGCATGGCGAGAGCAGAATCATCCGCCTGTCCTATTTCGAGCATCCCTCTTACGTACCCCTCGTGCGCCGGGCTCTGGAGAAGTGGCGCGAGCTGGAGGATCTCTCCGGTGAGACGATTCTGACCGTGACGGGCGTTCTCGAAGCAGGCTATCCTGGGTCTCCCATCGTGAGCGGCTCCCTCGATGCTTCGAGGCAGCACGGTCTGACCCACGACGTGCTGAGTGCGGCCGACATCACCCGGCGGTTTCCCGGCTTCAAGGTCCCGCCCCACTGGACGGGTCTGTTCCAGCCGGAAGGCGGATTCCTGCGGCCGGAACTGGCGATCCGGACCTTCATGCAGCAGGCGAAGCGCCATGGCGCTGAGACGCGCATGAACACGCGCGTTCTAGGCATTGAGCCGCTCAGCGCGGGGATCCGGGTGCGGACCGACACGGAGGTGATCGAAGCCGGATCGGTGATCGTCGCGACCGGCGCATGGATCGGCGATTTTGCGCCAGAGCTGAAGCCGCATCTCAAGATCACCCGCCAGGTGCTCGGCTGGTTTTCGCCGCTCGAGCCGTCGCTCTTCACGCCGGATCGCTGCCCGGTCTTCCTGCTCGAATCCGAGGACGATGCCTGCTACGGCTTTCCGGATTTCGCCGGCACCGGCGTCAAGACAGCCTCCCATAGGGAGGGAGTGGTGCTGCCCGCTGCGGGCGACTTGGCGCAGGATGGCGGCCCCGCCGATGAGGCGCAGATCCGGCGGATGCTCGAGCTGGCGATGCCGGATGCGAACGGTCCCCTCCGGCAGATGCGCGCCTGCATGTACACCCGTACGCCGGACGAAGACTTCGTGATCGATCTTTCGCCGGTTGATCCACGGATCGTTCTGGCATCGCCATGCTCAGGCCATGGCTTCAAATTCGCCAGCGTGGTCGGCGAGGTGCTGGCCGATCTCGCCCTCGGGAAGGCGTCGGCGAGCGACATCTCCCGTTTTCAGATCCGCCGGTTCGGGGCACAATCCGCCTAAAGCATAGAAACAGTCGCACATGGAGGCACGACCATGAAGAGAGGAAACGCCTATCAGCTGTCTGCCCTGGCCTTGCTCGTCAGCGCCGGGGTCGCGAATGCCGCGGAGATCACCATCGCGGTGGCGGGGCCGATGACGGGAGCGGTGGCCAGTATCGGCGAGCAGCTCAAGAACGGCGCCGAGCTTGCCGCGCAGGCCATCAACAAGAATGGCGGCGTCAACGGCGACACGATCAAGATCGTCGTCCACGACGACGCCTGCGACCCCAAGCAGGCAGTCGCCATCGCCAACCGCATCGTCTCCGACGGGGTCAAGTTCGTCGACGGCCATGCCTGCTCCGGCTCCTCGATCCCGGCCTCCGAGGTTTATGCCGAGGCCGATGTGCTGATGATGAGCCCGGCCTCCAGCAATCCGGCCATGACCGACAAGGCCGCGGCAGAGGGCTGGACCACCATCATGCGCCTATATGGGCGCGACGATGCGCAGGGCCTCTTCATCGGACCGTGGATCAAGCAGAATTACGGAGCGAAGAAGATCGCAATTCTCCACGACAAGAGCGCCTACGGCAAAGGCCTCGCGGACGTGGTGAGGGCGTCATTGAACGGCGCCGGCGTCAAGGAAGTTCTCTATGAAGGCATCAATGCCGGTGAGAAGGACTACACGGCGGTGGTCAACAAGCTCAAGAGCCAGGGCGTCGAGTTTCTGTACTTCGGAGGCTACCACACCGAGGCCGGCCTCATCATGCGCCAGGCGGCAGACCAGAACTACAAGTTCCAGCTCATGATGGGCGACAGCCTCGCGACACCGGAATTCGCGTCCGTGGCGGGACCTGCCGCCGAGGGAACCCTGTTCACCTTCCCGCCCGATGCCCGCCGCAGCGAGGCCGCCAAGGAAGCCCTGGCGCAGTTCAAAGCGATCGGCTTCGAGCCCGAGGGTTTCACCCTGTTCTCCTATGCGACCGTTCAGGCGATTGCTGAGGGAATCAAGAAGGCCGGCAAGACGGATCCGAAAGCCGTGGCCAAGACCCTGCGCGAAACCACCGTCGATACGGTGATCGGTCCCGTGACCTTCGATCAGAAGGGCGACATCAAGGACCCGAAATACGACATCAATGTCTGGAAGGGTGGAACCTACAGCAAGCTGACCCAGTAGAATCTGCCTGTTGATCGGCGAGGGCGGCTCCGAAAAGAGCCGCCCTTTGTCATTCAGTCGTGCGCCACGGCCTCATCCGCCGTGGACGGCATGAGGTGTTCGATGGAAACCCATTCCGTGCAGGCCCGGAGGATCGGCGCAAGGTAGGCCCGGTTGCCCTCGATCTCGACCACGCGGCACGGGTAGGCCCGGCGGTCCCCCGGGGGGCGGTAGATCACGGTTACTCCCGGTCGGATGTCATCATTGGCCAAGGACGCTGGTGCGCTGATCGTCGCAAGGGCTGCGGGCCGCTCGTTGTCCTGGAACACGTTCGCCTGCCGGGCTGCCCGGTGGCGTTCCAGGGCTTCGATGGCCACCCTGGCGCGGTCACGGTAACGATCGCAGACGACTCTCATCAGAGTGCCCCTTTCCCGACCCGGGTACCAGGTCACGCCGCCGATCTTGGCCAATTCTTCTGCAACGACCTCAATCTCTTCCTCTGTCATTGGCTACAATCCCGAGTGAGCATGTGTGATGTGCTCAGGTCTTGTGACGGCACTCGTGTGACCTGTTCATCGAGTGCGTTAGCCCCCAGGAGAATTCTTTTTGTTTCAAGTCCGGTGCTGCTTGTCTGGTGCGCCGAACCGGCTTGAGCTTGTGTGTTTGGTCAGGCTCTCAGCTCCATCATGCGCTTCTGCAGGATGGCGAGTTGCTGGATGTAAGGCTCGCGACGCTCGCGGTGCCGGGTCTTGAGCTTCTCGAGAGCGCGGATCTTGATGTTGGTATCAGGTGACGTGTTGCTGAGCTTCTCGCGCTCCTTCTCGTAGTCGAAATCGAGATCGGCCAGCGTGGCCAGAAGGGATTGCAGCAAGGGTTGGAAGGTCGGCGAGTAGATTCTTGATTGATGAGCCCCGTTACTGAATTCATCTTTGTGAAACTTAGTATCAGCCATCGTCTTCCTCGTATTAACTTTGCGTTAATAGAGCTTGAAGGTACTAAGCCGGAGTTACCCCGTCTGTTGGGAACCCGACACAAGATTTAAAGAAATCGATTTCATTGGAAAGCTTGTGTGTTCTCACACACGTGGCAGGGCAATTCTTACCCTATCAATCGCATCTGAACGCGCCTGGCAGCAGCCTGTCGAAGCTGTCGCATATGGCGCGGTAGCATTCGCACGCCGTGGCTTCCAGGCCATTCCGGTTGGTGATTCTGATCGTGCCTCTGCCCTGAACGATGAGGCCGGCTTTCTGAAGGGCACTGGTGACGCTGCTGACCGTCGAGCGCTGAACACCCAGCATCTCGGCCAGCGCCTCATGGGTGAGGGGGACCTCATCCCGATTGGTGCGGTCACGCGTGGTCAGGATGGAGCGGCAGCATCGGGCTTCCACGCTGTGGACGGCATTACAGGCAACCGTCTGCAGGGTTTGGGCCAGGAATGCCTCGGTGAAGCGGAACATGGTGTGCCGCAGTTTCGGCCGTTCTGCCACGCCCTCATTCAAGCGATCCAGAGGCACGCGCGACGCCGTTCCAGGAACCTGGGTGATATAGCGACCGAACGACTGGCGGGTGATGAGCGCACTGACAAACCCGAGGGTGCCCTCCCGGCCGAATATGGCCATTTCCACGGATCCGCCGCTCTGAAGGACGGTCAGAAGAGAAATGACCGCATCATGGGGGAAGTAGGTGTGCCTGATGGGCTCTCCCGTTTCGAAGAGAACCTTGCCCCGTGGGAGATCAACGACCTCGAGGTATGGCTCAAGCCAATGAAAGTCTTCTGGCTCCAACGCGGCAAGGAGCCGGTTCCTTCGGTGAATGTCAGCCTTAGAACCATCTTTCATGGCAAGGTGTCACCGGGTTTAGCCTGCTTCCTTAACGGGGAAACAAGCATGCCTGCAGGATTATAATAACACAACTGGTGGCTGAGTAACCGTCTGCTTTGCTTATAGACAGGTAATTTAGCCGGTTATTCCGCCCCTCCCGAAAACGTTGCTATGGAAAGGAGGAGTTTCCTTCCTCGGCAAACAAACATCACTGGCCCGCCTTTGTGCCGTCAGACCGATGGAGATGCCTCCAAAGAGTAGACAGGGATGGTTCGGAGCAGCCATGGAGGGCATGCCGTTGCGCTGGCTTCATGGGGCCATGCGTCGGGATGCGGTAAAACAGGTTTACCGGTCGCGAGGATCGTTTCAGCATGGGTGCCGGTCGAATCCACGAGCGGGGGAATTTCGCATTGAGCATGCAATCGTCGGCACACCTGTCTTCTCGGGACTTATCCGCAGACCTCGCCGACTGGACGGGGCCCCAACTCCTCGAAGGCTATGCCCGCAAGACCCTGTCACCCGTCGATGTGACGAAGGCGGTCATTGCCCACATTGAGGCTCGCGAGCCGCCGCTTCGGGCTCTCTACGCCTTTGACCCCGAAGCGGCGCTCAATGCCGCAAAGGAGTCGGAGCAGCGCTGGATGCGGGGCGAGGCGAGGGCGCTCGACGGTATCCCGGCGACGATCAAGGAGAACATCGCCACCAAGGGAACGCCGGTGCCGCTCGGCACGGCAGCGCGTCCGCTCATCCCGGCGGCGGAGGACGCACCTGCCGCCGCCCGCCTGCGCGAGGACGGCGTCGTCATCCTGGCCAAGACCACCATGCCGGATTACGGCATGCTCTCGTCTGGCCTCTCCAGCTTCCATCCGCTCACGCGCAATCCGTGGGACCTCACCAAGAATCCCGGCGGCAGTTCGGCCGGGGCGGGGGCTGCCGCCGCCGCGGGTTACGGGCCATTCCATATCGGCACCGACATCGGCGGCTCGATCCGGCTCCCGGCGTCCTGGTGCGGGGTGTTCGGTCTCAAACCGAGCTTCGGGCGCATCCCCATCGACCCGACCTATTACGGCCGGGTGGCAGGGCCTATGACGCGAACGGTGCGCGATGCTGCTCTCATGATGACAAGCCTGACGCGCCCGGACGTGCGCGATCCCATGAGCCTGCCGTATCAGGACCTGCCCTGGCTCGATCTGAACCTCGACATCAAGGGCCTGAGGATCGGCGTCATGATGGAAGCCGGGATCGGCCTGCCTCTCGATCCGGAGATCCGCGCAACGGTTGAACGGGCCGCGCAACTCCTGAGTCAGGCCGGTGCCGTCATCGAGGAGGTGCCTGCTTTCATCACCCGCGAGATGCTCGACGGCCTCGACGATTTCTGGCGCCAGCGCGCCTGGGCCGACATGGCACCCTTGAGCGAGGCGGAGCGGGCTAAGATCCTGCCCTATATCCGGCAATGGGCCGAGGGCGGGAAGGACCTGACAGGCGCCGAGGTCTACAGCGGCATGAACCAGATGATGGTGATGCGCCACGCAGCGGTCGCCGCCACGCATCGCTTCGACTTCGTCATCTCTCCGGTCGCTCCGTGCGTGGCCTATCCGGCAGAACTGGCATCCCCGATTCACAATCCGGAAGAGCCCTTCGAGCATATCGGCTACACGGTCGCCTTCAACATGTCCGACCAGCCGGCCTCCTCGGTGAATGCCGGCTTTACCAGGGCGGGCTTGCCCATCGGCCTCCAGATCATCGGCCGCCGCTTCGACGACGTGGGCGTGCTGCGCCTGTCACAGGCCTGGGAGGAGATGTGCCCGGAGAAGCGGCCTTGGCCGAAGGTTTAAACCAGGGCGACCTTTATGGATTCTCTTCCCCTCCGCTGTCCCTCCGGCCGGGAATGGCACTGAAGATATCGCCCCAGTGTCATCCCCGGCGGTCCGCAGGACCGGGAAGGGGATCCAGAGCGACACCGAGAACCAGGATAGGCGGGTTTGCCCTCGGCACACCTCCTGATAAACAGCCACCATGACGTACAAGGTTGCCGCTCTCTATCAGTTCGTTCCGCTGCCGGATTTCCGCGAGATCAAGGAGCCCCTTCATAGGCTCTGCCTCGACCTCGGGATCAAGGGCACGCTGCTGCTCGCCCATGAAGGCATCAACGGAACCGTGGCCGGGACCGAGGAGGGCATCGACGCCCTCATGACCGAACTGCGGGAGGGGCCGCTGTTCCGAGGCCGCCTCGACAATCTGGAGCTGAAGTTCTCCTCGGCCGCCGAGATGCCCTTCAAGCGCATGAAGGTGCGGCTCAAGAAAGAAATCGTGACCCTCGGCGATCCGCAGACCGATCCCTTGCGCCGGGTCGGCACCTATGTGTCTCCCGCCGAGTGGAACAGGCTCCTGGAGGAGCCCGGCGTCGTGCTTCTCGACACGCGCAACGACTTCGAGGTCGAGATGGGCACCTTCGAAGGCGCGGTCGATCCCAGGATCAAGCGCTTCGGCGAGTTCAAGGACTTCGTGAAGAACGAACTCGACCCGGCCAGGCACCGGAAGGTCGCCATGTTCTGCACCGGCGGCATCCGCTGCGAGAAGGCGAGCGCCTACATGCTGAACCAGGGCTTCGAGGAGGTCCTTCACTTGAAGGGCGGCATCCTCAAGTATCTTGAGGACGTGCCGGAGGCCGAAAGCCGGTGGAAGGGCGAGTGCTTCGTCTTCGACGAGCGTGTCGCGCTTGGCCATGGGCTGGTGGAGGCGGGGCCATCCGATGAGTGACTTTGAAACCCGCATCGAAGCGCTTGAGGTCCGCGTCGCCTATCAGGATCAGGTGATCGAGGACCTGAACCAGACCATCATTGCCCAGTGGAAGCAGATCGACAGCTTGAAGCGGCAACTCAACGAGGTGCTCGACCGCGTTCAGGAGGTCGAGGACAGCGCCGGACCTCGCGGGCCCGAGCCGCCGCCGCCGCATTACTGATGCCGGTGCGGCGGGGTGATCCCGTCACACCTTCTTGACGAATTCCGTCTTGAGCACGAGGCCCTTGATCTGGGGCGAGCGGCATTCGATCTCGCCCTCATCATCGGTCAGGTGGATGTTCTTGAACACGGTGCCCCGTTTCAGTGTCGTCGAGGAGCCCTTCACCTTAAGATCCTTGATGACCTGGACCGAGTCGCCCTCATTCAGGATGGTCCCATTGCTGTCCCTGACAACCATTCGGCTCTCCCTGGATGCTCCTGCATCCTGCCGGAACGGGCATAGCCCCCTTAGAGGCCGGTTGTCCAATCCGGCCTCGCGCTGAGCAAGCTGGCACTCGGTTCCCATGGCTGCCAAATTTTTTCAGCCTCCCTCTTGAACGATGAAGATCCTTCAACCAAATCATCGACCGCGGAGGCCCCAATGGCTCCGCTTGAGGCAGTTAACAGACTGATATCATTGGAGGAAGCTTCATGAAGTTCCGTCCTTTGCATGACCGGATCGTGGTCCGTCGCATCGATGCGGAAGAGAAGACCGCAGGCGGGATCATCATCCCCGACACCGCCAAGGAAAAGCCCCAGCAGGGCGAGGTGATCGCCGTTGGTCCCGGCGCCCGTAACGAGCAGGGCCAGCTCGTGCCCCTCGACGTGAAAGCCGGCGACACCGTGCTCTTCGGCAAGTGGTCCGGCACGGAGGTCAAGATCGATGGCGAGGATCTCCTGATCATGAAGGAGAGCGACATCATGGGCGTGCTGGAAGTGACCGCCGCCCAGAAGAAGGCGGCTTAAGGCCAATCCCACAATCGAGAGTCACACATCGTTACGTCTCACAGGAGTGACGAACAATGGCTGCTAAGGAAGTCAAATTCTCCCTCGACGCTCGCGACAAGATGCTGCGCGGCGTCGACATTCTCGCCGACGCGGTGAAGGTCACGCTGGGTCCCAAGGGCCGCAACGTGGTGATCGAGAAGAGCTTCGGCGCGCCGCGCATCACCAAGGACGGCGTCACCGTCGCCAAGGAGATCGAACTCTCCGACAAGTTCGAGAACATGGGCGCCCAAATGGTGCGCGAGGTCGCAAGCAAGCAGAACGACCGTGCCGGTGACGGCACCACGACTGCGACGGTGCTCGCACAAGCCATCGTGAAGGAAGGCGCCAAAGCGGTTGCCGCCGGCATGAACCCCATGGACCTCAAGCGCGGCATCGATCTCGCCGTCGAGGCCGTGGTGGCGGACCTCAAGAAGAACGCCAAGAAGGTCACGTCCAACGACGAGATTGCCCAGGTCGGCACCATCTCGGCCAACGGCGACTCTGACGTCGGCCGCATGCTGGCTGAGGCCATGCAGAAGGTCGGCAACGAGGGCGTGATCACCGTCGAGGAGGCGAAGTCGCTTGAGACCGAGCTTGAGGTCGTGGAGGGCATGCAGTTCGACCGCGGCTACCTCTCGCCGTACTTCATCACCAATGCCGAGAAGATGCGCGTGGAGCTGGAGGAACCCTACATCCTCATCCACGAGAAGAAGCTCTCGGGCCTGCAGGCCATGCTGCCCGTGCTCGAAGCCGTGGTGCAGACCGGCAAACCGCTGCTGATAATCGCCGAGGATGTGGAAGGCGAGGCTCTCGCAACGCTTGTGGTCAACAAGCTGCGTGGCGGCCTGAAGATCGCCGCCGTCAAGGCTCCCGGTTTCGGTGACCGCCGCAAGGCCATGCTGGAGGACATCGCAATCCTCACCAAGGGCCAGGTCGTCTCCGAGGATCTCGGCATCAAGCTCGAGAACGTCACGCTCAACATGCTCGGCCGCGCCAAGAAGGTGGTGATCGAGAAGGAGAACACCACCGTCGTGGATGGTGCCGGCGACAAGCGCGACATCGAGGCCCGCGTCGGCCAGATCAAGGCCCAGATCGAGGAGACCACCTCGGACTACGACCGTGAGAAGCTGCAGGAACGTCTGGCCAAGCTCGCAGGCGGCGTCGCGGTGATCCGCGTCGGCGGCGCGACCGAGGTCGAGGTGAAGGAGAAGAAGGACCGCGTCGACGACGCCATGCACGCCACCAAGGCGGCGGTGGAGGAGGGTATCCTGCCCGGCGGCGGCGTGGCCCTGTTGCGTGCCCTGAAAGCGCTCGACGGCGTGAAGCCCGTCAACGACGACCAGAAGACCGGCGTCGAGATCGTGCGCCGCGCGCTTCAGGCTCCGGCCCGCCAGATCGCCATCAACGCAGGCGAGGACGGCTCCGTCGTCGTCGGCAAGGTGGCCGAGGCCGCCGACTACGCAGCGGGCTGGAACGCCCAGACCGGCCAGTATGGCGACCTCTACACGTTCGGCATCATCGACCCGGCGAAGGTCGTGCGTGTCGCCCTTGAGGATGCGGCCTCCGTCGCTGGTCTCCTCATCACCACCGAGGCGATGATCGCCGAGAAGCCGAAGAAGGACGCCGCTCCCGCGATGCCTCCCGGCGGCATGGACTTTTAAGGCACAAGCCTTCCCCCGATGAACAGGACGGCGTCGCGCAAGCGGCGCCGTTTTCGTGTGCGTTAAATCTTGCCGTTGCAAGTAGCCTCACGTTAGAGAACACCGGATCGAGAACCGATTCAGGGGGCAGGGATGAGAGCTTGGGGCGCCGTTGCAATGATGTGTTTGCTGGTAGGGGCACCAACCCATGCCGATGCGCAGGGGCTACAAGGCGGCACCGGCGCCCGGTCCTATACTGTCGCACGCGGGCGCACCATTCCGCTTGGACAGCACTACGCCTCATCGAACTGCGTATTCACCGGCGTTCCTCAGGTAGCGGTCCTCCAGAATCCGACGCTTGGGACCGTGGGCCAAGCAATGGTGCAAACGACAGTCGAGAACACGCCCTTGGATGCTTCGGGCAAACCCCGACCTGCTTCCCATATGGAGTGCGTTGGCAAGCCCATGACCGTTTTAGAGGTTCGCTATACGGCAGGCTCGACGAAAGGCACTGAGTCCTTCAGCTATCAACTCACATATCCAGGGGGAAATTCGGGCCGCATCGATGCGCGTATTACCATCAGGTGATAGCCCGGCTATCGCTGGCCTTGCGCCATGATGGAGCGAACCGGATAGGGATGGTGCATGACGGATCGCTGGTGGCAGAGACCTCTCGTCAAACCTCAGGCCCTTCGGCCGGGTGATCGTGTCGCCATCGTCTCGACGAGCTGGGGCGGGCCAGCGGTCTTTCCGCATCGTTACGAGGCCGGTAAACGCTATCTGACGGATGCCTTCGGCCTCGTGCCCGTCGAGATGCCTCACGCCTTGCGCGATGCGGATTGGCTCGACAGGAACCCGCAGGCGCGGGCAGAGGATATCCACACGGCCTTCGCGGATCCGTCGATCAAAGGCGTCATCGCCAGCATCGGCGGCGACGATGCGATCCGCCTGATTCCGCACATCGATCTGAGCGTCATTGCGGATAATCCGAAGGTCTTCCTCGGCTACTCGGATCCGACCGTCCTGCATTTCGGCTGCCTCAAGGCGGGTCTCCGTTCGTTCTACGGTCCGACGATCATGGCGGGCTTTGCCGAGAATGGCGGCATGCATGCCTATGCCGAGAACGCCTTGCGCAAGGCGGTTTTCGATGTTGCGCCCATCGGCGAGATCGAGCCGAACCGGGAAGGCTGGACGGTCGAGCACCTGCCCTGGAAAGATCCCGAGAACCAGACCCGCCGCAGAAAGCTGACGCCTTCGACCGGCCCGCGAACCCTGCAGGGATCGGGCACTGTGCAGGGGAACCTCATCGGCGGCTGCGCCGAAGTTCTGGAGATGCTGAAAGGCTCGGACTGGTGGCCACCACTGGATTATTGGGACGGTGCCATCCTGTTCTACGAAACTTCAGAGGAGGTGCCTGCCGCCGCGCAGGTTCTCCGCTGGCTGCGCAACTTCGCGGCTCAGGGCATTCTGCAGCGCCTGTCCGGCATCGTTCTCGGGCGACCTGGGGGCCAGACGGACGAGGCTTACCGACAGGAGCAGGAGAGGGCAGTTCTGCGCGCCCTTGAGGAGGCCGCTCTGACGCATCTGCCCGTGCTGGCCGAACTCGATTTTGGCCACACCGATCCGATTGCGACACTGCCCTATGGTGCGATGGCCGAGATCGATTGCGCTCTGGCCCGGCTCACGATCCTTGAACCCGGCGTAGCGGACATCCAGGGCTAGAGCTTACCGATGTCGGATCAGAGAAGCGTCTTCCGGGTCGGCCAAGGTGGTTTGAATCGAGCCGGTTGCTTCCTCAGGGGCGACCTTGCGCAACTGATTGACGAAAGCCATCAGGCTGTGCCCCTTCTCAGGTTTAGGGGTCAGGAAGGCCAGAGCACTGCTGTCGAACGGCTCCTCCTCGATGTCGCCGTTAGTCATGATTGTCGTCTTGATGCCGGTCTGCATATCGAAGGACACGGACCTGACATTCGTGCGACGCTCCGGGGCGACCGGCTCCGCAATGACGAGGGACTTCGTCACGGCAGACGCGAGGATGGGCCTAGCCGGCGCGCGGACGACCGTAATGGGTTTTTGAGGAGCCTTGGCGGCAACCAGATCAGGTTGCTTCTCCTGAGGCTTTCGATCTGAACCGCGGACGGGTTGCGACACTGCCATGTATTCCGCCGGTCCGGATAGGATCTGCTGAAGCCGCTGCTCCGCGTCCTTGGCCTCCTTCTGCGTTGCTGAGCTGAAAGCTGCCGCGAGAGGGTTGCGGGCTTTCTCTGCCTCGGCTTTTGCCTTTGCGGCCTCTGCCGCCTTCGCAGCCTCGATCCGCCTCCGGGCTTCGGCGGTCTGGGCCCGATTGTTGGTGCTGTAGGAATACTGCTTGCCGTTGATCTCATAGCGGACCAACCGGGCCTCGGCCCCGCTGAACATCATCCCATGTGTGACAATGGAGGCTCCAAGCACAATAAGCGTCTTCTTCATCGGCTTATAAGAGCACATTGGCTCTTCCCCTTGTTCAAGGAGAACTCCATTTGCTCAACGTGGCAAATATGTGGCAAAGACAAGTAATGAGCTGACTCGTAAGGGGTATGCTAGCCGGATACTGACAGCTTCATAAGTAAATGCTACAAGATTAGTATCTTATACTGACAATAATATTGTATCCGTCATCCGATTAAAGTCATATAATTTATATCGTTCTGTTTGCGGACTTGTGAGGATTGGAAACGGGCTGATTCCTATGTTTTTCCTCACATCCCATGCAAGCGTAGCGGGGCCGGTCTGTTCTGGGATCATGCTCTTTTTCCCATCGTGACAAAGTTTCAGACGTGTCGCGTTGACTCTGCGGCGCCACATCCTCATCAAATCAATGATTTGGGCCCCAAAGGTCCGGCGGAACAGGGAGAGGGGCATCCCGGTTGCCAGGGATAAGGCAGTGCGACCTTCGCCTTTAGTCTAACTTTACTGAGCGTCATTGATCCCTTGTACCGGGCCTCCCTTACAGCGCGACATGCCCTCGAACAGGAGTAGGCAATCATGAAACGCCGCAATTTTCTCGCAACCGCCGGTGCAGGCCTTGCTGCCGGTGCCATCGCCAAGCCGGCTATTGCCCAATCCAATCCGGAAATCCGTTGGCGCCTGACCTCGGGCTTCCCGAAGTCGCTCGACACAATTTACGGCGGTGCTGATTTCCTGGCGAAGTACGTGTCCGAGGCCACCGAGGGCAAGTTCCAGATCCAGCCCTTCGCGGCCGGCGAGATCGTCGGCACCTTCCAGGCCGCTGACGCCGTCAGCTCCGGCACGGTCGAGATGGCCCACACGGCAGCTTATTACTATGTCGGTAAGGACCCCACCTTCGCGGCCGCCGCGGCGGTGCCGTTCACGCTCAATGCCCGTCAGCTCAATGCCTGGCAGTATCACGGCGGCGGCATCGGCCTCGTGAATGAGTTCATGGCCAAGCACAACCTCTATGCTCTGCCGGGCGGCAACACCGGCACCCAGATGGGCGGCTGGTTCCGCAAGGAGATCAAGACCGTCCAGGACCTGCAGGGCCTCAAGATGCGCATTGCCGGCATTGCCGGCCAGGTGATGGCGAAGCTCGGCGTGATCCCGCAGCAGGTGGCTGGCGGCGACATCTATCCGTCGCTCGAGCGCGGCACCATCGATGCCGCCGAGTGGATCGGCCCCTACGACGACGAGAAGCTCGGCTTCCAGAAGGTCGCGCCGTACTACTACTACCCCGGCTTCTGGGAAGGCGGTCTGACGCTCCACTTCCTGTTCAACAAGGAAAAGTGGGAATCCCTGCCGAAGCACTACAAGGCCATCGTGGAATCCGCCGCCATGGCGGCGAACCAGGACATGCTGGCCAAGTACGACGCCAAGAACCCGGCCGCTCTCCGCAGCCTGGTCGGCGCCGGCGCGCAGCTGCGCCCGTTCTCCGCTGAAATCCTCGATGCAGCCTACAAGGCGACCAATGAGGTCTATGCGGAGATCTCCGCTCAGAATGCGGACTTCAAGAAGCTGATTGACTCGCTGCGCGCCTTCCGCAACGAGGAATACCTCTGGTTCCAAGTGGCCGAATACGCCTTCGACACCTACATGATCCGCGCCCGCACCCGCGGCTAAAGCTCGGCCACTACGTCATCCGAAACCCGGCGCCCCAAGCGCCGGGCTTTTACGTTTGCAGGGCTGGTGTGCCCCGGGCGGGGGGCTCCCTGGGTTGCATCGGACGCCCGGAATGATGATCTCATGGCAATCCTCGTTCGGCCTTGAACCGTACCAGAAAGATCGTCCATGCCTCCCTTCTCCATCCTCGATCTCGCGCATATTCCCGAAGGCTTCACGCCATCGGATGCCCTGCGCAACTCCCTCGACCTGGCGCAGCATGCCGAGACATGGGATTACACCCGATTCTGGCTCGCCGAGCACCACAACATGGTGGGCATCGCCAGCGCGGCGACGAGCGTGGCGATCGGCCATGTGGCCGGTGGCACGAAGACGATCCGCGTCGGGGCAGGCGGCATCATGCTGCCGAACCATTCGCCACTCGTGATCGCCGAGCAGTTCGGCACCCTGGACGCCCTTTACCCGGGTCGCATCGATCTCGGCGTCGGCCGGGCGCCAGGCACCGATCAGCGGACTTTAAGGGCGCTTCGCCGCGACCCGACGGCTGCCGACACCTTCCCGCAGGATGTGCTGGAACTGCAGGCGCTGCTTGGCCCCGTACAGCCGGATCAGGCGATCCAGGCGGTGCCGGGGGCGGGCTCCAACGTGCCGATCTGGATTCTCGGCTCCAGCCTGTTCGGCGCGCAGCTGGCGGCCATGCTGGGCCTGCCTTACGCCTTTGCGTCGCATTTCGCACCGGGTGCCCTGATGCAGGCGATCCAGGTCTATCGCGAGCGCTTCCAGCCCTCTGCCCAGCTCGACCGGCCCTATGCCATGGTCGGCGTCAACGTGATCGCGGCCGAGACGGACGAAGAGGCACGGCACCTCTTCACCTCGGCGCAGCAATCCTTCACCAACCTGTTCCGCGGCACCCGCGGCAAGCTCCAGCCGCCCATCGACGACATCGAGAGCTACTGGGCGCCGCACGAGAAGGCGCAGGCCATGAACATGCTCTCCTGTTCTTTCGTCGGTTCGGCCAAGACCGTGAGGGAGGGGCTGGAGGGCTTCATCGCCGAGACCGGCGCCGACGAGCTTATCGTTGCATCGGCGATCTACGATCACGCCAAGCGGTTGCGCTCCTACGAGATCCTTGCTGACCTGCAGAAGGACATGAGCAAGGCGGCTTGAAGTGACTGCCAAAAACTCAGTCCTCATCCTGAGGAGCAGCCCGTGAGGCTGCGTCTCGAAGGAGGGTCAAGAGACCACTGGACGCTCCTTCGAGACGGTCGCTCCGCGACCTTCTCAGGATGAGGTGTGTGCTTGTTAAGAAGCCGTCTTATGCAGTGGCGCCGCGGCCTTTCAGCGTCGGATCGAGCGCATCGCGCAAGCCGTCGCCCAGAAGGTTCAAACCCAACACCGACAGCGCGATGGCGATGCCCGGTGCGATGGCAAGGTGCGGAGCCTGTGAAAGGTAAGTCTGTGCGTCGCTCAGCATTCGGCCCCAGCTTGGGTTCGGCGGGCGCACGCCCAGGCCCAGATAGCTCAGGCCTGCCTCCGTGAGGATCGCGAGCGCAAGCTGGATCGTCACCTGCACGATCAGCGCGCCCGCGATGTTGGGCAGCACGTCTTCCCAGGTAATGCGCAGCGGATGCTTGCCGATGGCCCGCGCCGCCGCGATGTAATCAAGCGTCCAGACCTGGAGCGCGACGCCGCGGGTGACGCGGGCGAAGACGGGGATGTTGAACACGGCAATCGCCAGAATGGCCGCTAGAGGCCCTGACCCTAAGAGCGCCCCGATCATGATGGCGGACAGCACGGCCGGGAAGGCGAAGACCACGTCGGAGACGCGCATGGCGATCTCGTCCGCGATGCCTTTCCAGGCTGCCGCCGCGCAGCCGATGGCGGTGCCGATGGCGGCGCCCAGGAGAACCGCAGGCCATGCGATGGCAAGCGAGTTCCAGGCGCCGACCATGAGCAGTGAGGCGACGTCGCGGCCGAAATGATCCGTGCCGAGAAAGCCCACCTCTCCAGGGCTTTTCAGGCGCATGGCCACGCGCACCCGGGTCGGCACCTCCGGGGTCCAGACGAGCGACACGAGAGCCGTGACGATCAGCAGCGCGGTGAGAATGCCCCCGACCACGAGGGCGGAATTCAGCGGAATGCGGGAGCGCTTCGTCATGACCGGCCCCTCAGACGCGGATCGAGGATGGCGTAGCCGATATCGACAAGGAAGTTCACCACGATCACGAGACCGGAAAAGATCAGCACGATGTCCTTGATCACAACGAGGTCGCGTTGGTTGAGCGCCTGATAGGCGAGCCGTCCGAGGCCGGGCAGGTTGAACACGTTCTCCACCAGGATTGCGCCGCCGAAGAAGAACGAGAGCTGTAGCCCCAGGATCGTTGTGACGGGAATGAGCGCATTCGGCACCACGTGGCGGCGAAGCGTCGATCCCTTGTCGACCCCTTTGGCCCGAGCCGTGCGCACGAAATCGGCGCCGATCACTTCGAGGGTGGCGGAGCGTGTTACCCGCGTGAGGACGGCCGCCTGAGGCAGGGCAAGCGCTACAGCCGGCAGCAGCAGCGCCTGCAGGGCAGGGCCGATGCCTGCGCTCCATCCTGGAAAGCCGCCGGCCGGGAACCAACCGAGCCAAGTGGAAAAGAACAGGATGAACAGGAGGCCGATCCAGAAATTCGGCACCGCTACACCAAGTTGGCTGAACACGAGGACGGCACGATCCACGATTCCATCCCGACGCGCAGCCGCCGCGACACCGAGCGGCAAGGCGAGAGCGGTCGAGATCAGGATCGCGAGCAGGCTCAACGGCAGCGTCACGTTCATGCGCTCTGCCACGAGCGTCGAAACAGGCATCTTGTAGGTGATCGACGTGCCGAGATCGCCGTGAAGGATCCCGCCGACCCATTGCAGATATCGGACCAGCGCCGGCTGGTCGAGCCCGAGCTCCTGCCGCAAGGCGGCAAGCGTATCCTCACGAGCCGCCGTACCCAGCATGATGGCGGCCGGATCGCCAGGCAGCACTTCTAGGATCAGGAAGATCGCCAGCGACACGAACAGGAGCGTTACGGTCAGCGAGACGAGCCGGGAGATGACGAGGCGCAGCATGTGTTCAGGCGCGGCCTTTTCCCTCCCCCTTGCGGGGAGGGGTAGGGGTGGGGGTGGTTCGACCGATTGTGAGATCAGACCAGTGAGATATTGTATGTCTCTCGTGTCTCCCGAAGCAGGCCGAGAGCTTCGACTTTTCGACCCCCACCCTCAATTCCTCCCCGCAAGGGGGAGGGAACCCGCGCTTAGCGCGGCCAGGATAGAATTCAAAACATTCTCGATAGTGGTCATCACTTCCCTGTTGCTGAACCGGATAACCCGGAAGCTGTGATTGCTGAGATAGCTCGTTCTGCGTTCATCATGGGCCGCATTGGCTTCGTATCCGTGTTGGTTGCCGTCAACCTCAATAATCAGTTTCGCCGCGAGGCAGCAGAAGTCGACCACATAAGGACCAATCGGAACCTGTCGCCGGAAGTGGCCGCGCTCCAGAGGGAGCCGATGCCGTAAGTGCCACCAGAGCCTTCTTTCAGGTTCAGTGAGGTTTCGGCGCAAGGCCAGTGCGCGATTCCGTTGCCTCAATGAAGGCCTGTTAGAAGGATCTCTGGTCCAGGCGTTCGTCATGGTTCCCGTTGCGCCGTCAGATCACTCCGTCCACGAAACCTCCGTCACGTCGTTCGACGGGATCGGCGAGTTCTCCCACAGGCCCTGCAGCTTCGCGTTCCACACGCCGAGCTTCGGCAGCTGGAACAGGAACAGGGCAGGCACGTCCTCGGCGAGAATCTTTTGCGCTTCGGCGTATTTAGCGAAGCGCGCCTTCTCGTCCGTGGTCTTGGCGGCATCCGCGATCAGCTGCTTGAACTTGTCGTTCTTGTAGTTGAAGTAGTAGCTGTCGCGGGCGAAGATCTCGATGTCGAGCGGTTCCGTGTGGGACACGATAGTGACGTCGTAATCCTTGTTCTTGAAGACTTCCTCGATCCACTTCGCCGGGAACTCAGTCGGGATGATCTTCAGCTCTACCCCCACCTCGGCCATCATGGCCGAGAGCAGCTCCGCCGAGCGGCTGGCATAGGCCATCTGGGGCGACTTGATGGTGATCGGCAGGCCGTTGCCGTAGCCTGCTTCCTTCAGCAGCGCCTTGGCCTTTTCCACGTCATAGGGGATGACGTTGGTCATATCCACGAAGGCCGGATGGTTGGGCGAGAAGAAGCTGCCGATTGGCTGTCCGAAGCCGGAATAGGCGCCCTCGATCAGCGCCTTGCGGTCGACAGCATGCATCAGCGCGCGGCGCACGCGCACATCGTCGAAAGGCTTCTTGGCATTGTTCATGCCCGCGACGGTCTCACCTTCCGTGTTGCCGGCCACGGCTTTGAAGCGGTTGTCCTTCTGGAACTCGGCGAAGAGTTCCGGCGCGCCGAGATTCGGGAACGCATCCACGTCGCCCGCGCGAAGAGCCGCAACCTGCGCCTGCGCATCGCTGATGAAGCGGAAGGTGACGCTCTCCAGCTTCACCTTGTCCTTCTGCCAGTAATCGGGATTCTTCGTCAGCTCCACCCGGTCGCCGCGCGTCCAGGACTTGAACTTGAACGGCCCGGTGCCGACGGGGTTGGCCGCGTTGTTCGCCGCCGTCTCCGGCGCCACGATCACCGCATCGCCCCAGCCGAGATAATAGAGAAAGTTGCCTGAGGTTTCCTTCAGCTTGATCACCACGGTCGCGGGGTCGGGCGTCTCGATGGATGCGATGGGCGCGAAGATCTGCTTCTGGGCGTTGGTCGACTTTGGATCGCGGGCGCGGTCGAAGGCGAACTTCACGTCGGCCGAATCGAAGGTCGAGCCGTCGTGGAACTTCACGCCCTCCTGCAGGCGGAAGGTGTAGGTCAGCCCGTCGGGCGTAACCTCCCAGCTTTTCGCGAGCAGCGGCTGGACCTTGCCGGTTCGGTCGATGCGCACGAGGCCCTCATAGAGGTTGACCCAGGTGACCTCCCGGATGGCGACAGGCGCGGCAATCGTCGGATCGAGGCCCGGGGGCTCGATGGGCACGCCCACCACCAGGGACGTCTTGGCGGCCAAGGCCGGAAGGGCGCTGACGGAAAGGAGTAGGGCGGCGGTCAGGAGGCGCTTCGTCATCAGGCTGGAACTCCATCCGGTATGGTCGGCTGCGACAGGTCGCGGTGGCTTCAGCTTACGCAGGATGGCGCCGGATGGAAGACCGTCATTACGGATTGTTCACTTAACTTCGGTTGCGCCGGGGCCTAAGCAGGTCTGTGACGATCCGGCGTGGCCGGCCTCCCGTGAGGCCTCTGTCGGTATGGAAAGGCTTGGACATGGCTTTTGAGACAGCCCGGGTGCCCACCGAGAACGGCGCCAGATATCTCCAGCAACTCTGCAAGCACTGGAGCCACAAGCTGGATGTTCAGCTGTCGGAGAACGAGGGGATCGTTCGCTTCCCGGCCGCAATCGCCACCATGAAGGCGGGGGCCGATGCCCTGACCGTGACGGTGGAAGCGGAAGACGACGAGACGCTCCAGCGGATGAAGGGCGTTGTTGCCTCGCACCTTGATCGCTTCGCCTTCCGCGAGGCGCCGCTGCCGTTCGAGTGGCGGAAGAGGTGATGAGGCTGCCGCTTGTCATCCCGGGCTCGCCTGCGGCGCCCCGGGATGACAGTGAGTTGCCTGCCTCAGATACACCGCCCGCCATCGACCTCCAGCACCACGCCGGTGATCATGCTGGCCTCATCCGAGGCAAGGTAGAGCGCCGCGTTGGCGATGTCCTGCGGGGTGGAGAAGCGGCCGAGCGGGATGGAATTGACGAAGAGCTCGCGCTTCTGGGGCGTGTCCTCGCCCATGAAGGTGGCAAGCAGCGGCGTCTCGCCGGCCACGGGGGCGAGCGCGCAGACGCGGATCCTGCTGGGGGCGAGCTCCACGGCCATGGACTTGGTCATGGTGTGCACGGCCCCCTTGGTGCTGTTGTACCAGGTGAGGCCGGGGCGCGGGCGCAGGCCTGCCGTCGAGCCCACATTGATGATCGCGCCGCCTCCCTGGTTCTGCATGAGCGGCACGGCCGCCTTGGCGAAGAGATAGATCGACTTCACGTTCACCGCGAAGACCCGGTCGAACTCGTCTTCCTCCACTTCCAGCATCGGCCGGTTGCGATGGCTGATGCCCGCATTGTTGACCACGATGTCGAGCTTGCCGAAGGCGGCAACGGTCTTCTCGACCGCCGCGTTCACATCCGCGGCCTTCGATACATCCGCCGCAAGGCCGACGGCCGAGGCGCCGATCTTCTCAGCCGCGCTCTTGGCTGCCGCTTCGTTGATGTCGATGATGGCAACCTTGGCGCCCTCACGGGCGAATGTTTCCGCGATGCCCAGACCGAAGCCGGACCCGGCGCCTGTAACCAGCGCCACCTTGCCTTCAAGGCGTTTCATGCATTCTTTCCTTCCAAACCTTGGTTTTTCCCATCCTCGCCCTCATCCTGAGGAGCAGCTGCAGGCTGCGTCTCGAAGGAGGATCCAGTGGTCTCTGGATCCTCCTTCGAGACGGTCGCTGACGCGACCTCCTCAGGATGAGGTCAGAGGGTGATCTCTTCCTATCCGTGCGCGATGACGAGTGTTCTGGTCGTCGTGAACTCGATCAGGCCCTCGAATCCCTTCTCGCGGCCGTGGCCCGAGCGGCCGAAACCGCCGAAGGGCAGCTCGATGCCGCCGCCGGCGCCGTAGCAGTTCACGAAGACCTGGCCGGCGCGCATGGCGCGGGCGACGCGGGTGGAGCGCATGCCGTCCCGGCTCCAGACGCCTGCCGCTAGGCCGTATTGCGTGCCGTTGGCGAGCCGGATCGCCTCCGCCTCATCGTCGAAGGGCGTCGCGACGAGGACCGGACCGAAGACCTCTTCCTGGGTCAGGATACTCTCGTGCGGAACAGGGGCCAGGAAGGTCGGCGCCACGTAATAGCCGCCGGGAGGCGCATCGAGCGCCACCACGCCCTCGCCGACGACCGTGAGACCCTCGTTGCGGCCGCGCTCCAGATAGCCGAGGACGCGGCGCTGCTGCGCCTGGTTGATCATGGGGCCGAGATCGGGCTCGTGCTCGGGATGGCCGGCGCGCAAGGTCCGGAAGCGCTCGGACACTGCATCGACCACATCCTGGAAGATGCCGCGCTGGATCAGCAGGCGGCTGCCGGCCGAGCAGGTCTGGCCGCCATTCTGGATGATGGCGTTGACGAGGGTCGGCAGGGCCCGCTCCAGATCCGCATCGTCGAACACCACCTGGGCCGACTTGCCGCCGAGTTCGAGGGTCACGCCGACGTGGTTCTGCGCCGCCGCAACCTGAACGGCCGTGCCGGTCTCGGGGCTGCCCGTGAAGGACAGGAAGTCGATGCCGGGATGACCGGCGAGCGCCGCGCCCGCCGTGCGGCCGAGGCCCGTCACCACGTTGAGAGCCCCGTCCGGAAAGCCGACCTCATGGGCGAGCGCCGTCACGCGCAGGATCGTCAGCGAAGCGTCTTCCGCGGGCTTCACCACCGTGGCGTTGCCGGCGGCGAGCGCCGCGCCCACCGAGCGGCCGAAGATCTGCATCGGGTAGTTCCAGGGCACGATGTGCCCCGTCACTCCATGCGGCACCCGCTCGACGCCGATGAAATGGGTGTTGAGATATGGGATCACATCGCCATGCAGCTTGTCGGTGGCGCTGCCGTAAAATTCGAAATAGCGGGCGAGCGCGATGGCATCGGCGCGCGACTGGCGCAGGGGCTTGCCGTTGTCGCGGCTCTCCAGAGCCGCGAGCTCGTCCGCATGGGCCTCGACGACAGTTGCGAGCTTCATGAGCAGCCGCCCGCGTTCTGTGGCCGTCAACCTGCCCCAGGCACCGTCGAAGGCGGTGCGGGCGGCCTTCACGGCATCATCGATGTCCTGCATTGTGCCGGACGCGATGCGGGCGAACAGCGTGCCGTCGACGGGCGAGAATACGTCGAGTGTCATGCCATCGGAGGCAGGGCGATTCCGTCCGCCAATGAAATTCTGGAACATCATGTTGGGCGCGACCGTGGCGCTGACCTGATCGTTCACGGGTGTTTTCTCCCTAAGTCATTGTATGCATGCCCGGCACGGCGGCCAGGAGCTGGCGGGTATAGGCATCCCGCGGATGCGCAAAGAGTTGCGCGGTTTCGGCCATTTCCACAATCCGACCTTTTTGCATGACTGCCACGCGGTCGCAGATCTGGGCGGCGACCCGTAAGTCGTGGGTGATGAACAGAATGGCAAGGCCGAACTCGGCCTGCAGGCCTTTCAAAAGCTTCAGAATCTCGGCCTGAACCGAAACATCGAGGGCCGACACGGCCTCATCGGCCACCAGCACGTCCGGCCTCATGGCGAGCGCGCGGGCGATGCCGATGCGCTGGCGCTGGCCGCCGGAGAATTCGTGAGGATAGCGCTCGATGGCCTGTACTGGCAGCCCGACCTTCTCCAGCAGGAGGCGCGCATCGTCGAGAGCCTTGGCCGGATCCGTCCCCTGCGTGACCGGCCCCTCGGCGATGATGCGGCCCACCGTGCGGCGCGGATTGAGGGAGGCGAAGGGATCCTGAAACACCATCTGGATCTTGCGCCGGTGGGGCCGCAGGTCGCGCTGGGACAGGGTGCCGAAGGGAAGATCGCCAATGGTGATGGCGCCGCCGTCCGGCTCGATCAGCCGCAGCACGCAGCGCCCGACCGTCGACTTGCCGGAGCCGGATTCGCCGACGAGCCCGAGCGTCTCGCCGCGACGGATGTCGAAGCTCACCGCGTCGGCCGCCTGGACCTCGCGGCTTTTGCGGAAGAAGCCGCGGCCGCCATAGGTTTTGGTGAGGTCGTGAACCTTCAGGGCGATGGGTTCGCCAGCCAGCGGTTTGGGGGCAGGGAGCGTCAGCGAGGGCACCGCTGCCAGGAGGCGCTTGGTATAGGCGTGCTTCGGGCGGGTGAGCACCTCTTCGACAGGTCCCTCCTCGACGAGTTCGCCCTGCTGGAGCACGGCGACCCGGTCGGCGATCTCGGCCACCACGCCGAAATCGTGGGTGATGAACAGCACCGCCGTGCCGTGCTTGCGGCGCAGGTTGTCGATGAGCTTGAGCACCTGGGCCTGGGTGGTCACGTCGAGGGCGGTGGTCGGCTCGTCGGCGATGAGGAGCTTCGGCTCGAGGGCCAGCGCCATGGCGATCATCACCCGCTGGCGCTGACCGCCGGAGAGCTCGTGCGGATAGGCTTTGGCGATCAGCTCCGGGTGCGGCAGGTGCACTTCGCTCAGGAGGTCGAGCACGCGTTCTTCGCGCTCGGCGGGCGTGAGCAGACCATGGGCCCGGAAGGTCTCGGCGATCTGGTCCGCCACCCGCATCACCGGGTTGAGCGAGGTCATCGGCTCCTGAAACACCGTGCCGACCTCGCGGCCCCGGACATCGCACCAGCCGGCCTCGTCGAGACCGAGTAGATCGCGCCCGCCGAGCCTGATCGACCCTGACAAAACCTTTACGCCGCCCGGCAGCAGCCCGATGGTCGCCATGGCGGTCATGGACTTTCCGGAGCCGGATTCGCCCACCACGCAGAGGGTCTCGCCCGGATTGATGGAGAGCGACAGGTCCCGGATTGCATGCCGGCGATCGGCCAGGGCTGGCAACCCGATGGAGAGGTTCTCGATCGACAGCACGGGGGAGGGGCTGCTCACCATGGTTCTCCTGCGGGAGGGGTCAAAGGGTTATCCTTGCGATCTCTCACGCCCCGTCAATCCATCCCGAGCGCTGCCGTGTTGAGAATGATGTTTCCTCCGCCATATCATGGCCTGGAATCCAGAGGAGCCCCCGACCCGTGCACGACGCCGTTCCCCATCTGGCCAGAGACCGGCTGCAGGCCTGCTTCAACGTCCAGCAGCGTGCCTGGACGGAGCAGGGCGCTCTGTCTCCCGAACGGCGTGACGAAGGTCTCGCGACGCTCGCCGAGGCGTTGGTGCGCCATGCCGAAGGCTTCACGAAGGCCATTGCGAAGGATTACGGACATCGCTCGCCGCATGAGACGAAGCTCGCCGATCTCTATCCAGTGATCGCAAGCCTTCGCCATGCGCGCAAAAAATTCCGCCGTTGGATGAAGCCGCGGCGTCGTCCGATCCAGTGGATGTTCCAGCCCGGCTCGGGGCGAATAATCTACCAGCCGCTCGGCGTGGTCGGCATCGTGAGCCCGTGGAACTATCCGGTCCAGCTCGCGCTCTCGCCGCTGGCGGGAGCGCTGGCGGCGGGCAACCGGGTCATGATCAAACCCTCCGAGATCACGCCACGCACCTCCGCGCTCATGGAGGATGTGATCGCGCAGGTCTTCGATCCGGCGGAGGTGGCCGTGGTGCAGGGCGGGCCCGATGTGGCGCGGGCGTTCACGCATCTCCCGTTCGACCACCTGCTCTTCACCGGCTCCACTTCGGTCGGGCGCCAGGTCATGCAGGCGGCAGCCGAGAATCTCGTGCCGGTGACGCTGGAGCTGGGAGGGAAATCGCCCGCGCTGATCGCAGCGGATTATCCAATTGAGAAAGCGGCAGAGCGGATCGCCGTCGGCAAGCTGTTCAATGCCGGCCAGACCTGCATCGCGCCCGATTACGTGCTGGTGCCGCGCGACAAGCAGGAAGCCTTCGTCGCATCCTATCAAAATGCGGTCTCGACGCTGTATCCGACCCTTGCGGCCAATCCTGATTATACCGCAATCATCAGCGAACGGCATCATGCGCGCCTTCATGACCTGATCGCCGATGCGCGGGAGCGTGGCGCACAGGTGCAGGAGATCAATCCGGGCGGCGAGGTGCTCAACGCGGCGCATCGGAAGCTCGCGCCCGTCGTGCTGACCGATGTGCCCGACAACGCGCAGATGATGCAGGAGGAGATCTTCGGCCCCATCCTTCCGGTGGTGGCTTATTTCGATGTGGAGGACGCCTGCCGCTTCATCGGCGCGCGTCCGCATCCCTTGGCGCTCTATCTGTTCAGCCACGACAAGCCTCTCACCGAACGCGTTCTCGCGCAGACACGATCCGGCGGCGTCGCGATCAACGACACGCTGCTGCATTGCGTGCAGGAGGAGCTGCCCTTCGGCGGCGTGGGGCCGAGCGGCACGGGAGCCTATCACGGTGAGGCGGGTTTTCGGACCTTCAGCCATGCCCGTTCGGTGTTCCGTCAGGCGCGCTTCAACGGGGCCGGCATGACGAAGGCGCCCTATGGCAGCCGTATGAACCGCCTGCTGTCTATGCTGCTGCGCTAGTCGCCGGGGTCAGCGGAACGGAAATGTCGTAGGCGACGCCGCTCTCCCCGAAGTTCAGCACCATGTAGCCGCCCAGTTCGCCCTCGATGCTGCGGCGGATGAGGCGCGAGCCGAAGCCCTGGCGCTTGGGCGGCGCGACGGGCGGCCCACCGCTCTCGGTCCAGTGGATGCGAAGCTGCGTCGGACGATCCTCGCCCTCGATCACCGACCATGTCACCTCAAGATGGCCCGCATTGGTCGAGAGCGCGCCGTATTTGGCGGCGTTCGTCACCAGCTCGTGCAGGACGAGACCGAGATTGATGGCGTAGCGCGCCGGCAGCTTCACATCGGGCCCGTTCAGCAAGACCCGCTCGTCACCGGTCTTGCGGTAGGGAGCCAGTTCCTGCTCGGCCACGTCGCGCAGCTCCGCCTCGCGCCAGGATTGCCGCGTCAGGAGGTTGTGAGTTTTCGACAACGCCAGAAGGCGCCCTTCGAAGGCTTCCCTGAACTGCCCCGGCGTCTCCGTCGTGCGCAGGGTCTGGGACGCGATGGACTGCACGGTGGCCAAGGTATTCTTCACCCGGTGGTTCAACTCGTTCAGGAAGAAGCGCTGCTGCTCCTCCGCGTGTTTCTGTTCGGTGATGTCCTGTAAAATGCCGACGAAGTAGACGGGTCTCTTCTGAATGTCGCGGAACACGCGACCTTTGGAGTTGATCCAGCGGATGGTCCCGTTCTTGTTGCGGATCCGATACTCGTCCTCGTAGTCGCCACGGTTCTGAATGGCATTCCGCCACTTCTCGATCACACGCTCCGTGTCGTCGGGATGCAGGAGATCCCGCCAGGTCTTGGGGTTCATCGTCGTCGTGTTTTGGGCAATCCCGATCATGGACGCGGCCTGACTGGACAACCCGCCGACATTCTTGTCAGGGTCGTACCACCAGGTTCCCATATGCCCGGCCTCCAAGGCGAGGCGGGCCCGCTCCTCGCTCACCTGAAGGGCCTGCTGGCGCTCGGCGACATCGTCCATGAGGTCGTTGAAGGCCTTGGCCAGGATGCTGAACTCACCCGACTTTCTCGGCAGCGCGATCCGGGCTCCATAATCGCCTCGCCGCCAGGCCTGGATGCCGTCCGTCACCATCTCGAAGGGTTTGGTGATGAAGGCGCGGCTGAGAAGTGCCGACAGGGACAAGGCCAGGATGAGCGCCGCCGTGATCAGCATGAAACCCCGGCGGGCAGCCTGGTTGATGGACGCGAAGGCGGCTTTTGTCGACAACCCGACATTGACGTAGATATCCCTCGGCGGGGGCTGCTTCGGCACATGAGCGAGAACGCGTCTCGCCCCATCGGGGAGGGTGCTTGGCGCGGTTCTGATTTCTTTCGCTCTCGACTGAGCCAGAAATTCCTGCGGCAGCAGCTTGCCCAGGAAGCGCTCGGGCTGGGGTTCCTGCACGAGCACGATGCCGTTCCGGTCGGCGACGGTCACCGATCCGTTCTCCGGCACGGTGCGCTGCTTCAGCTTCTGGCTGAGCCATCTCAGATCGAGGGCTGCGGCAAGCACGCCGACCACATCGCCTCTGTCGTTCCAGATCGGCAGGGCGAGAGGCAGAACCGGATGCGGTCCCAACCCGCCTTCCGTGAAGGCCGGAGTAAATTCGCCGACGACAAATCCCTTTTGGCCCAAAGCGTTATGGAAATAAGGCCTGTCTGCAAAATAGTGCTGGGTATCGACGGTGCCGGTCGGTCGGCAGCGGATGTGCCCGCTGATGTCCATAGCAACGAAGGACAGGATATAGGGTACCTTCTCCTGAATGGCCTTCAGGTAGGGGCTGCAGACGGGGGTGTCGAAGTTGCGGATGGACTGCGTTTCATCGATGGCAAGCAGAAGGCCCTGGACGCCGTCGAGGATCCTTTCGATTTCCGCACCCACCAGCTGAGCCTGTCGGATGGCGAGGTCATTCACCTCCGCTTCCCGGGCCCGGCGCAGGGAGACTTCAGTGTAAGTCCAAATGACGATGGCCGGCAGAACCGAAATCAACGCCAGAAGGAGCAGACGCTTCGTCAGTGTCATGCAAACGCTCAGCTTAACCTCAGCAGGGGAGCACAAAGACGGGAGAGCGTCCACCCCGTACCATTCCTGAGCGGCCTTGCATCTGCGACGAAGAGGTGTCAGGGGAGCAGGAATGGCGCTTCCTCCTCTTCTGACCCTCCAGGACATTGCTCTCACGTTCGGCGGCACGCCCCTGATCGAGAGCGCGGACCTGTCCGTTGCCCCGGGCGAGCGGGCCTGTCTCGTGGGCCGCAACGGCTCGGGCAAATCCACCCTGTTGAAGATCGCCGCAGGGCTCATGGAGGCCGACCGCGGCAAGCGGTTCGTGCAGCCGGGAGCCACCGTGCGTTACCTCGCCCAGGAGCCGGACCTCTCCGCCTATCCCACCACGCTTGCCTATGTGGAAGCGGGTCTGGGACCTGGCGACGAGCCCTACCGGGCGCGCTACCTGCTGGAGCAGCTGGGGCTGACTGGTGAGGAAAAACCGGCTGACCTCTCCGGCGGCGAGGCCCGCCGGGCGGCACTGGCCCATGTGCTGGCGCCCGAACCGGACATCCTGCTCCTCGACGAGCCCACCAACCACCTGGACCTGCCCGTCATCGAATGGCTCGAGGGCGAGCTGAAGGGTCTGCGCTCGGCGCTCGTGCTCATCAGCCACGACCGCCGCTTCCTGGAGAGCCTCTCCCAGGCGACCGTCTGGCTCGACCGGGGCCGCACCCGCCGCATGGATCGGGGCTTCGCTCATTTCGAGGAGTGGCGCGATCAGGTGCTGGAGCAGGAAGAGGCCGAGCACCACAAGCTCGGACGCAAGCTCGTGGCAGAGGCCGACTGGCTGCGCTACGGCGTGACCGCCCGGCGCAAGCGCAACGTGCGCCGCCTCGGCAACCTTCACGCCATGCGCCAGCAATACCGCGACCGCAACCGCGCCGTCGGCACCGTGACCATGAGCCTCGCCGAGGCCGAGCAGTCCGGCACCCTCGTGGTCGAGGCGGAAGGCATCTCGAAGGCCTATGACCGGCCCATCGTGACGAACCTGTCCTTGCGCGTCCTGCGCGGGGACCGGCTCGGCATCATCGGGCCGAACGGCGCCGGCAAGACCACGCTCATCAACATGCTCACGGGTGTTCTGGAACCCGATACGGGCCGCGTGCGCCTCGGCTCCAACCTGCAGATGGTCACCCTCGACCAGCGCCGGGCGAGCCTCGACCCCGATGCCACGGTCGCGGAGACGCTTACCGGCGGGCGGGGCGACACCGTCACCATCGGCGGTCAGACCAAGCACGTGATCGGCTACATGAAGGACTTCCTGTTCTCGCCCGAGCAGGCCCGCACCCCCGTGGGCGTGCTCTCGGGCGGCGAGCGCAACCGCCTCATGCTGGCCCGCGCCCTGGCGCAGCCCTCGAACCTGCTGGTGCTCGACGAGCCTACCAACGACCTCGATCTCGAGACCCTCGACCTGCTCGAAGAGATGATCCAGGATTATTCCGGCACGGTCATCCTGGTGAGCCACGACCGCGACTTCCTCGACCGCACGGTCAGTTCCGTTCTCGTGTCGGAAGGCGAGGGGCGCTGGCTCGAATATGCGGGTGGCTACACCGACATGGTGGCCCAGCGCGGGCACGGCGTGCAGGCGCGAGTCGTCGAAAAGGAGGTTCGGCCCAGGAGCGCCGACAAGCCAGCCGCGGCTGCTCCGGCGCCGAACAAGCGCAAGCTTTCTTTCAACGAGCAGCACGATCTCAAGACCCTGCCCAAGCGCATGAGCGAGATCGAGGCCAAGATCGCCAAGGTGCAGGAAATCCTCGCCGACGCAGATCTCTATTCCCGCGATCCGGCCCGCTTCCAGAAGGCCATGGATGCGCTCACGCAATTGCAGACGGAACTACACGCAGCCGAAGAGCGCTGGCTGGAACTGGAGATGCTGCGGGAGGAGCTGGAGGGGTAGGCTGTTCCCTATAGCTCAAGGATTGCTACACGATCCGTTCTTCAGGAATAACCCCTCGACGTCATCACCGGCCTTGTGCCGGTGATCCCGATTCTGTGAGGCGCGGTGCTTTTCTGATCGGGATGGCCGGCACAAGGCCGGCCATGACGGAGAGGGGAGCCAGTTGCTCCTTGCAAGAAAGTAAGCCAGCCTCACGTCATGAGACTGTATTAAGTATACATACTCGCGAGCCGGCCCGGCGGCGCTCTATATGTCGGAGTCACCAACAATCTGGCGCGACGCGTATGGGAGCACAAAGCTGGGCGCGGCAGCGATCATGCGCAGCGCTATAAGATCAACCGGCTCGTCTATTACGAGAGCTATCCGAGCATTGCAGATGCTATTCAACGCGAGACTTCAATCAAGCACTGGCCTCGTTCCTGGAAGACTAACCTGATCCTTGAGATGAACCCAATATGGCGCGATCTCTATGAGGAGCTGAACGCCTGATCATTCTTCCAATCGGGATGGCCGGGACAAGCCCGGCCATGACGGGGGAGGGTGATGATGTGAATCTAAAGGCTGACATGGTTGCTGGCTTCACTAAAGTGACATCACCCGCTCGCTAGAAGCGGATCGTCACCGATGGAGGAGCGCGATGAAATGCTTTTCGAGACGTCATCTCACTATTGTTGTGGCTGCCCTTTCCCTTATGGCCTTGCCCGCAGTCTCAAACGCCGCAGAGCCTGATCGCGATGCCCTCGCCGAACGGGTCACGAAGCTGTCGCGCGGCACTCAGTGGAAGCCGGTTTCGGCGGTGCCGATCAACTTCATCACCCACCACCCGCAGGGAATGGTGAAGATCGGCGATACCTTGTTCGTGTCCTCCGTCGAGATCCAGCAGCCGACAAAGCGTTTCCCGCAGCCGGTGGACGGCTATGACCGCGACGCGGGTGCCGGCGTCGGTCACCTGTTCAAGCTCGACATGAAGGGCAATCTCATCGCCGACATCACCCTCGGCGAAGGCACGATCTACCATCCGGGGGGAATCGATTACGACGGCAAGTACATCTGGGTCCCCGTGGCGGAGTATCGGCCGAACAGCCGCTCCATCGTCTACCGCGTCGACCCGGAGACCATGAAGGCGGAAGAGATGCTCCGCTTCGCAGACCACGTCGGCGGCGTGGTGCACAACACCGACGACAAGTCCCTGCACGGGGTGAGCTGGGGTTCGCGGCGCTTCTACCGTTGGTCGCTCGGTGGCGACGGGAAGCCCACCAACGCTAGCGAAACGCCCGAGAATCTCAGGGCGCTCAACACCTCGCACTACCTCGATTACCAGGACTGCAAATACGTCGGCAAAAGCCGCATGCTGTGCTCTGGCGTGACGGAAATGCGGGTCACGCCCGACGCCGCGCCGTTCCGCCTCGGCGGGCTCGACCTTGTCAACCTCGCCGACGGGCGTCCGCTGTTTCAGACACCGGTGCTGCTCTGGACCGCGTCCGGAATGGACATGACCCACAACCCGGTCTGGATGGAGGCGAGCGACGAAGGGATTCGCGGCTACTTCATGCCCGATGACGACAAGTCCACGCTTTACATCTACGAGACCGAGGTGAAGTAGGACACGGACGAGAGCGGGGGCAGCCCGTCAGCTGCCCGCTTCCAGCGTGAACCCGGCCTTGAGCACCACCTGATAATGGCGCACCTCGCCGTCCTCCACATGGCCGCGGGTCTGGACGACCTCGAACCAGCGCAGGTTTCTCAACGTTTCGCTGGCCCGCCGGATCGCGGTCTGAATCGCATCCTCGATGCTGGTCTCGGACGAGCCGACGAGTTCGACGATCTTGTAGACGTGGTCGCTCATGAGGGGCTCCATGGGTTGGGGAGAGACGAGGCTCCATGGCTGTCCCATGGAGCCTCCTGGGTCGGTTCAGGCTCCCGTGCCGGTGGCGACCGTCTGGCGAACGGCGCCGAGCTGCGCATCGAGGTGCGTGACCAGATCGGCCGGAAGGTCCAGGAGCGCCACGAGGCGGTCGAGATAGGCTTTCTCCTCCGGCGTGTCCGCGTCTCCGATCGCCACCCGCGAGGCCACGTAAAGCTCGGCGGCCTGCTCCTTGGTTTTCGGCAAGCGGGCGATAGCGGCGGCATCGGCAGGTTTCGCCATCATGTCGAGCAGGAAGCCCTTCTCCTCGTTGCCGAGGCCGAGCTGCTGGATCTGCTCCTGGATCCGGGTGCTTTCCTCGCCGTCCAGATGCCCATCGGATTTCGCCGCCGAGATCATGGCCTGCACGAGGGCGAGGCCCATCTCGTGGCCGTTCTTGTCCTTCTCCTCCTCGAGGTGGAAGCCGCTGCCGGCTGGCGGCTGGGCAGGCACGCTTCCAGGCCGCCCGGCACCCGGCGCCTGATTGGCCTGCCAGTCCTGGTAGGCCTTGAAGGCGACGCTCGCGAGCACTGCGAGGCCGCCGGCCTTCATGAGCGAGCCGCCGGCGGAGCGCCCGGCGCGGGAGCCCAGGATCAGGGACAGGAGGCTTCCCGCCGCCAAGCCGCCCATGCCGCCGGGGATCTGCGAGCCGAGGCCGCCTGACTCGCCCAGCATGCCGCCAAGGCCGCCTTGCTGCGGCTGACGCCCCCCAAGCGAGCCCTGGCTGCGCATGAGGCCATCGAGGATGCTGCCGAGATTCATAAGTGTTCTCCCTGTGCTGAGGATTTGCATCAGGGAAAAGGCAGGTCATTTCCAAGAGTTCCGCACGGCGTCGTTCACCGATTGGTCAGCCCTGCATGAACTCGATCCGGTTGCCCACCGGATCATCGACATGAAAGCGCCGGACGCCCGGAATGGCATCGTCCCAGGCAGGATGATGTCCCGCTTCGAGCAGAAGCCGCGCCAGGGCATCGAGGTCGGCGACGGCAATGGCCGGATGCGCCTTGCGGGCTGGGCGGAAATCCGTCTCGACGCCGAGATGGATCCGCACCGAACCGCTCTCCAGCCAGAGACCGCCGCGCTTGGCGAGGCCAGTGGGCTTCGGCACTGCCGTCATGCCGAGCAGGCCGGTATAGAACGGCCTGCACAGGTCATCCGCGCCTTCGGGGATGGCGAGCTGAACGTGATCTAGGCGCAGCGTCACGCCTCTTTGCGGTAGGCCTGGACCTCCTGTTCGATGGCGCCGAAGATCGAGTGGCCGGCCTGGTCCTTCATCTCGATGCGGATCGTGTCGCCAAAGCGCATGAACGGCGTTCTAGCCTCGCCATGGACGAGCGTCTCCACCGTGCGTAGCTCCGCCAGGCAGGAATAGCCCAAGCCTCCCTGCTCGATGGCTTTGCCCGGTCCGCCGCCCTCGTCCTTGTTGGAGACCGTGCCCGAGCCGATGACCGTGCCGGCCCCGAGCGGCCGGGTCTTGGCCGCATGCGCGATCAGGGTCGGGAAGTCGAAGGTCATGTCGACCCCAGCATCCGGCTTGCCGAATGGCTTGCCGTTGAGGGTGGAGAGCAGGGGGAGGTGCAACTTGCCGCCGTCCCAGGCGTCGCCCAGCTCGTCGGGCGTGACCGCCACCGGCGACAGGGTGGAGGAGGGCTTGGCCTGGAAGAAGCCGAACCCCTTGGCAAGCTCGCCTGGGATAAGGTTGCGCAAGGAAACGTCGTTGACGAGAACAACCAGCTTGATGGCCGCCGCCGCCTCCTCGCGGCTGGCCCCCATGCGCACGTCGCCGGTGATCACCGCCACCTCGGCCTCGAAATCGATGCCGTGCGCTTCGTCGGCCGCCGGGATTGGGTCGCGCGGGCCGAGGAAGGAGTCAGAGCCACCCTGATACATGAGCGGGTCGGTCCAGAAGGAGGCCGGCATCTCCGCCCCACGGGCTTTGCGCACCAGCTCCACGTGATTCACATAGGCCGAGCCGTCGGCCCATTGATAGGCGCGGGGCAGGGGCGAGGCGCAATCATGCTCGTGGAAGCGGAAGGCAGGGACCGAGCCGTGCTCGAGCTGTTCGGCCAGGTCGCGCAGGCGAGGCTCGACTTTTTCCCAATCGTCCAGGGCTTGCTGGAGCGTCGGAACAATGAAAAATGCATCCGTCGCGCGAGTCAGGTCCTTCGAGACGACGACGAGGCGGCCATCACGGCCTTGATTGAGGGAGGAGAGCTTCATTGCCACCGACCGGGTTGTTATGGTCCATTCAACTTGCAACGAAATGCTTTCCGGGGAAACGCCAATGACAACGATGAAGAGAAGAAACTTTCTGAAGGGCGCAGGCCTCGCCGCGGCGGCCGGTACCGTGGCGGCTCCCGCGATAGCCCAGAGCATGCCGGAAATTCGCTGGCGTTTGACCTCGAGCTTCCCGAAATCCCTCGACACCATCTTCGGCACCGCCCAGACCTTCGCCAAGTACATGGCGGACGCGACCGACGGCAAGTTCCAGATCCAGGTCTTCGCCCCGGGCGAGATCGTCGGCGGCCTTCAGGCCATGGACGCGGTGCAGAACGGCTCGGTGGAATGCGCCCATACTCCGACCTATTACTGGGTCGGCAAGGAGCCGGCGCTGGGCATGGGCACGGGGCTGCCCTTCAGCCTCAATGCCCGCCAGCTCCACTCCTGGTGGCACTTCGCCGGCGGCAAGGAGATCATCAACGAGATCCTGGCGAAGTATAACTGTACCTCGCTGGTCTGCGGCAATTCCGGCACGCAGATGGGCGGCTTCTTCCGCAAGGAGATCAACACCGTCGAGGATCTGAACGGCCTGAAGTTCCGCATTGGCGGCCTCGGTGGCATGGTGCTGGCCAAGCTCGGCGTGGTGCCGCAGCAGGTCGCGCCCGGCGATGTCTATCCGGCGCTCGAACGCGGCACCCTCGATGCGGCCGAATTCGTCGGCCCCTACGACGACGAGAAGCTCGGCTTCCTGAAAGTGGCCAAATACTACTACGCCCCCGGCTGGTGGGAGGGCGGCGCCATGCTGCATCTCGTGGTCAACCAGCAGAAGTGGAACGAGCTGCCGAAGCACTATCAGGCCATCATGTCCAACGCCTGCGAGGCGGCGAACAACTGGATGCTGGCCAAGTACGACGCGGTGAACGGCCAGGCGCTGCGCCGCATGGTCGGCGCCGGCGCAGAGCTGCGCACCTTCTCCCCGGCGATCATGGAGGCTTCTCTCAAGGCCGCCAATGAGCTCTACGCGGAACTGTCCGCCAAGGATGCGAACTTCAAGAAGGTCTACGATTCGATGGTGGCCTACCGCACCGACGTCCTGCCTTGGTGGCAGCTCAACGAATACGCCTTCGACACCTTCATGATCCGCACCCGCGGACGGTCGTAACCATGAGGCCCTGTCAGGCGAGACTCGTTTCTCGCCTGACAGCCATTCTCACCTGTCTTGCTTCTGCCGCTGCGATTCTTCTTTCTCCCATCGCAGCGGCTCAGGACCTCACCATTCCGGAGGTCGTTTATCCCAGCCTCGCGCGACAGGCCGAGGCGGCGGAAGGCTTCGTTCCAGCAGGATGGCTGCTTGAGGTGCAAGTGTCTGGCGATCTCAACCGGGACGGCCGTGCCGATCTGGTCCTGGTCCTGCGCCAGAACGACCCTGCCAATGTGATCAAAGACTTCGAAGGGTTGGGCGAGAAGCCGTTCGACACCAATCCTCGCATTCTGGCTGTCGCTTTTCATGATCGGAGTTCAGGCAAATTCGGCCTGCAGCTTGAGAACCACACGCTCATTCCCCGCCGCATAGAGCCCGCCGCCGACGATCACTTCGACAAGGAGAGCGGGATCGCCCTCTTAAGGGACAGTTTTCAGGTGCGACTGAACTGGTGGATGAGTGCGGGAGGGTGGGAGACGTTCAACACGACTTATACATTCCGGCATAGATCCGGCCGCTTTGAGCTGATCGGCTACGACCGAAATGCAACTCATCGCGGTAGCGGCGACACGACGTCTGTCAGCATCAACTATCTGACCCGAAAAGTGAAAAGGACGACGGGCCATATCAGCCGCGACACCCAGAAAGTCCGTTGGCAAACGCTCCCGCAGGGGTCTGCGCCCACGCTTGAGAGCATCGGCGACGGGCTGAGCTTCGAGCCCGAGACCTGATCCAACCATTTCGGAAGCAAGGCTGTCTTGACGTTTCGTCAGGTAAATCTAGTTGCCCGTGCAACGAATCCTGCTATTGGTTGCAATGGCAACAATCGGAATGGCGATGGCGAGCGGATCTGCAGCGAGGAAGCCGGCCCCCGAGCCCCTGGTGGTTCTGGAGGAGTTTCTGCCCTATCGGCTCAACGTGCTCGCCGGGCTGACCTCAAGCGCGCTGGCCCAGATCTATGCCGAGCGGTTCGGCCTCTCAATCCCGGCATGGCGGGTCATCGTAACCCTCGGGCAATATGAATGCCGGACGGCCAGGGACATGGCACCCGATGGCGTCATGCACAAATCGACGGTCTCGCGGGCGGTTTCAGCACTCGAGAAGCGTGGGCTCGTCAAGCGCCGCCCGAACCTGGACGATCGCCGCGAGGAATGGCTCGCCCTGACGCCGGAAGGACGGGCGATCTATGAGGCGGTGGCTCCGGAAGCCCTTGCCGTCGGAGAGCGCCTGCTTTCGGTGCTGACGCCCCAGGAGCAGCAGACGCTCTCCGCCTTGATCGACAAGCTCACCCGGCAGGCGCGATTGCTGGCGCCGCAGGATGCGGAGGGGGAAGAGGCGTGAGGCTCTACACCTATTTCCGTTCATCCGCCGCCTACCGGGTCAGGATCGCGCTCAATCTCAAGGGCGTCTCCTACGAATCCGTGCCGGTGAACCTTCTGAAAGGGGAGCAGCGCGAAGCGGGCTATGCGGCGGTCAACCCGCAAAAGCGCGTGCCCTCCCTCGACATCGGCGGGACGACGCTGATCCAGTCGCCCGCCATTCTCGAATATCTCGATGAGGCATATCCAGAGCCGCCGCTGCTGCCGGTGGGCGCCGTCAACCGGGCCAAGGTCCGGGCCATTGCCAGCCTGATCGCCTGCGATATCCACCCGCTCAACAATTCCGGAACGCTGGCCTACCTCAAGAAACGCCTCGGGCACGATCAGGCTGCTGCGGACGAGTGGTATGCCCATTGGGTTCGCGAAGGCTTCGATGCCATCGAGACCCTGCTTGGGCCGGGACCCTACGCCTTCGGGTCCAAGATCACCCTGGCCGATGTCTATCTCGTGCCGCAGGTCGCCAATGCGCGGCGCTTCAATGTCCCGCTCGATGCCTATCCGAAGATCGTCGCGGTCGATGCGGCTTGCGCCGCACACAAGGCTTTCCAGGACGCCGCGCCAGCAAACCAGCCCGACGCTGCCTGACGAAGAATCGCATCCGCCGAACGGCGAATGCATTGGTGTTACACGCAAAAGCCTCCCTCACCGGAGGCATGACAGGAGGAAGACCATGGGACCGTTCCCGCATGATGCGCCCCCGGCCACCATTTCCGAAGAGAACCCGATGGGGACGGATGGCTTCGAATTCGTGGAATATTGTCACCCCGATCCGCAGGCCCTCGACCGTCTCTTCAAGACCATGGGCTTCAGCGTCGTGGCCAAGCACCGGTCGAAGAACGTGCTGCTCTACCGGCAAGGCGACATCAACTTCGTCGTCAATGCCCAGCCCGGTTCCTTCGCTGAGCGTTTCGCGGCCCAGCACGGGCCGTCTGCGCCGGCCATGGCCTTCCGTGTTGCCGATGCGAAATACGCCTACGAGCGCGCGCTCTCCATGGGTGCGAAGCCCGTACAGACCCAGGTCGGACCCAACGAACTCGAGATCCCGGCGATCGAGGGCATCGGCGGCCTGCAGATCTACTTCGTCGACCGCTACGGCGCGAAGGGTTCGATCTATGACGTCGATTTCGAGTGGCTGGGCGAGCCCGATCCGAAGCCGAAGGGCGTCGGTCTCTATTATATCGATCACCTGACCCACAACGTCTATCGTGGGCGGCTGAACGAATGGGCGGGCTTCTACGAGCGCCTCTTCAACTTCCGCCAGATCCGTTATTTCGACATCGAGGGCAAGCTCACGGGTCTGCATTCCCGCGCCATGACGAGCCCGGACGGCAAGATCCGCATTCCGATCAACGAGGATGCGGGCGAGACCGGGCAGATCGAAGAGTATCTCCAGGAATACAAGGGCGAGGGTATCCAGCACATCGCGCTGGGATCGCATGACCTCTATGAATCCATCGAGACGCTCATCGATGCCGGTCTCGAATTCATGCCTGCGCCGAACGAGATCTACTACTCGCGGGTCGACAAGCGCCTTCCGAAGCATGAGGAGCCTCTTGACCGTCTCAAGAATAACGGCATCCTCATCGACGGGGAGGGCGTGGTCGAGGGCGGCTTCACGAAGGTGCTGCTCCAGCGCTTTGGCAAGACGGCCATCGGACCGATCTTCTTCGAGTACATCCAACGCAAGGGCGATGACGGATTCGGCGAGGGCAACTTCAAGGCTCTCTTCGAATCCATCGAGGAGGATCAGATTCGCCGCGGCGTGATCGGCCCGAAGGTCGCCTGATCTTCGCGCTAAACGTCAAAAGAGGCCGGACGCGTTCCGGCCTCTTTTTGCGTTCGGCAGGTCTCTACGAGTTCACGCTTCAGGCGGAATTCTCCACTGACAGGACAAAGTGTTCGATTGTCTGTGTGAGGTTGCCATCGAGGGCAGGGGCGTGGCCCTGACCGGGAACCGTGATCGCCGTGAGCCGTGGGTGTCTGTCCTGCATCGCCTCCACCGTTGTGGCCGACAGCAGGTCCGAATGCTCCCCGCGGATGACGAGAAGCGGGAACGGCTTCAAGCCTTCGAAGAGCGGCCACAGATCGGGCAGGGGTGCCTGTGGATCTGCTGTCTCGAGCGTCTTCATCAGGTTCGGGTCGTAGTTCAGAATGAGTTGGCCTTCGCTCTCACGCCATGTGACTCGGGCCAAGGCCTGCCATTGGTCGTCGGTGAAGGCGGAAAATTCCGTTCCCGAGGTCTGGCGCAGGATCTGCACGGCCTCGTCCATGGTGCGGGGCGTCGGCAACTTGCCGACATATCCGCGAATTCGCGCGAGCCCTGCGGCTTCGAGCACGGGACCGATATCGTTGAGGACCGCACCTGCGATCAATGTGGGGCGGACCGCACTCAAGGCCATGGTGATCAACCCGCCACGGGACGTGCCGACGAACACCGCCTTCTCGATTCCCGCTGCCGTGAGAACCTGCAGGACGTCGTTCAGCTCGATCTTGACGTCGTAATTGCGCCAGTCCTTGTCCCAGTCGGAGCGGCCGCGGCCGCGATAGTCCAGAGAGAGGACACGGCGGGGCTGCGACGCGTCGCGGCTCAGAGCCACAGCAAGCTCGTGAAAATCTTCGGATGACCGCGTGAGGCCAGACAGGCACACGACCGGCAAGGCACCGGCCGTGCCGGGATCATAGTCTCGGGCGTAAAGGCGCAGCCCGTCGGCTGCGGACACAAAAAGATCCTTATAGGTGTCGCTCATCTCAATCCATGGTCATGGGGTACGGATGAGCGGCATCTTGCATGACTAGTTGGTGCTTGTCGCGTCCGCCGTTGCCGGAGCCGCCGGAGCCGATTTCTCTTTCAGGCGTTGCCGATAGACCCTCAGATTCTCGAGAACGCGCTGCACGTAATTGCGGGTCTCATAGAAGGGGATGCGCTCGACCCAATCGACCTCGTCCACGTCCGGCTTGCGGGGGTCGCCGTAGGAGCGGACCCATTTGATCACGTTGCCGCCGCCCGCATTGTAGGACGCGAAGGCAAGGATATGGGAGCCCTTCCAATCCTCCATCAGCTCGCCGAGATGGGCCGAGCCGATCTTGGCGTTGTAGGAGGGGTCCTCGATCAGACGCTTCAGATCGAAGCCGACACCGAAGCGCTTGGCCGTCCTCTTGGCGGTCTCCGGCATGAGCTGCATGAGGCCGCGCGCGCCGGCGCTGGAAACGGCGCGTGGATTGAAGGCGCTTTCCTGGCGGGCGATGGCATAGACCATGGCGGGCTCCACCTCGTCCCCGACGGGCTGGAAGTCCGGGATGGCCGCGAGCGGATAGGCATGCTGATCGAGAGGGAAGCCTCTTTGCAGGGCCATCTTGCCGATGGCGAGAACAGCCCGGGGGTTCTGCTGCGATGTGGCGAGACTCGCGAGCGCATCGAGCTGACCAGGGTCGCTCAAGGTCTGGGCAAGATCGGAATAGAGGCCCATGGCCAGATCCGGCTCGCCGAGCTGCTGCAGCAGCTGCAGTGCCTGGACCGGAACGAGGGCGTCGAAAGCCTTGCGCTCGCTCTCTGTCAGGGGGGCGACCTTCCTCAAGGCGATGGTCCGACCGAGCTTTTCCTGGGCCAACTGCCCGTAATAGGTCGTGGGCTGGTCGGCGGCGCGCTCATAGAACAGGCGAGCGTTCTGAGCCTCGCCGGCCGCCTCCGCCGCACGGCCCTGCCAATAGGCGACGCGGGACATGGAGATGGGGGTCGAAGCCGTCTTGGCGACGGCTGCGAAGTGCTGTGAGGCTTTCGAAGGTTCGTTCAGGAAGCGCAGGGCGATCCAGCCGGCATGGAACTCCGCCTCGATTTGCTGCACCGGCGACTCGGCCGCATGGTGGCTCGCGACCTCGTAGGCCGTCTTGGCATCGCCCTTGTCGAGAAGCTCACGGGTGATCAGGCGCTGCTCGGCCCACCACTCGTCGCCATCGACCCGCAGTTCCGGATCGCGCGGCGCCTGCATGATGATGCCGGCGGCCTCGACCAGGTTGTTGCTGCGGCGCTGGAGCAGTGCGCGGGAGAAGAGATAGGACGGGTCGCCGCGCAGGGAGGCCGGTACGGCCGCAAAAGCCTTCTGGGCTTTCTTCTTGCCCTGGAACACGGCCATGCGCGCCTTGACGAGAAGCTCGTAATCCTTGCCCGCGTGACCCGCGGCCCGCTGGGCTCCGCCCCAGTTCTCCTTCAGGAGCAGCCGCTCCATGCGGAAACGGTGGTCGGCCCGGGTCAGGACTCCGGGAAATTGGTCGAGGATGCGGCGCTCCATGTCGGGACCGAACGTATCCTCGCGCCACACATGGCGGATCTTCTCATGGGCTTCCTGCTCAAGGCCATCCGCCTTCAGGGCGAAGGCGAGGGCGATCCGCCCGCCTGTAGTGACAGGAGCCTGGTTGGAAAAGAAGAAGCGGACTTGGGGCGGCGACCGGCGCTCGGCCAGCAGGGCATCCTCGCTTCTGCGCCGGATCTGATTGGTGAGGGGCCAGTCCGGATAATCCTTCCGGAAGGCCATGATGCGGTCGAAGGTGACGGGCGTGCCGCTGCGGATCCCGTACCACTCGCTCAGGGCCCGGGCGGCCGGCTGGGTGAGCTTGGTCTTGAGGATCTCGGCCTCGGTCAGATCGTTGTCCCGATAGGCCTTGAAGATACCCGGCAGATGATCCAGGTCTCCCGGCACTGGATTGGCCGGAACGAAGGTTTCCAGGGTGCTGGTCTGAGGCGTTTCAGTCTTCGGAAGGGACGTCTCGGTGGCCTGGACCGCGAGGGTGGAGAGTTGGACAA
Source organism: Microvirga lupini (assembly GCF_014191055.1). Taxonomy (GTDB): domain Bacteria; phylum Pseudomonadota; class Alphaproteobacteria; order Rhizobiales; family Beijerinckiaceae; genus Microvirga; species Microvirga lupini_A. The sequence continues at coordinate 45,206 of NZ_JACHWB010000002.1, read as the reverse complement.
GCGCGACGGATGTCAGAAGAAGACCTTTGAGAAGACGCATGTTGAGGCTCACCCGCAGTCCCCTTTGCTGTCGCCCGCATCGCATTGTGACGACGTTTCTCTTGAGGAAACACTAAGAGCCGAGCTAGGACAACTCCCCGAAGGAACGTTTGCGCCCATGCGCCGCACCCCCTATGTGTTAAACCCTTGTGGCCTCTAGGACCCGGCGCAATTTACCCCGAGGAAGATTCATGACCCAATTCAAAGGCTCCATCACGGCCCTGGTGACCCCCTTCAAGGATGGCGCCGTGGATGAGGCTGCGTTCCGGTCCTTCATCAACTGGCAGATCCAGGAGGGCACCAGCGGCCTCGTGCCCGTGGGCACCACCGGCGAGAGCCCGACGCTGAGCCACAAGGAGCATGACCGGGTCATCGAAATCTGTGTCGAGGAGACCAAGGGCCGGGTGCCGGTGATCGCCGGTGCCGGCTCCAACAGCACAGCGGAGGCGGTCGCCTTCTCCAGGCATGCGGAAAAGGTCGGCGCGGATGCGGTGCTCATCGTCACGCCCTACTACAACAAGCCGACGCAGGAAGGCCTCTACCAGCACTACAAGGCCATCAACGACGCCATCGGCATTCCGATCATCATCTACAACATCCCCGGCCGTTCCGTGATCGACATGTCGGTGGAGACCATGGCGCGGCTCTATGAGCTGAAGAACATCGCCGGCGTGAAGGACGCCACCGCCAACATGGCCCGGGTGAGCCTGCAGCGGCAGATGATGGGGCCGGATTTCATCCAGCTCTCCGGCGAGGATGCCACGGCTCTCGGCTTCATGGCTCATGGCGGACATGGCTGCATTTCCGTCACTTCCAACGTGGCGCCGCGCCTCTGCGCCGAGATGCAGAACGCCTGCCTGAACGGCGATTACGCCTCGGCCCTGAAGGTGCAGGACCGGCTCATGCCCCTGCACACCAATCTCTTCATCGAGACGAACCCGACGCCCGTGAAATACGCCGCGTCGCTGCTCGGTCTCATGGGGGATGACGTGCGCCTGCCGCTGGTGCCCGCCTCCGACAACGCAAAGCAGGCCGTTCGCTCGGCCATGGTCCATGCGGGCCTGATCAACGCTTAAAAAAAGAGCTCATGGCAAAAGACCCGAAGAGTCCGAACCGCGTCGTCGCCGACAACAGGAAGGCGCGGTTCAACTACGAGATCATCGATACCTACGAGGCCGGGATCGCGCTCACCGGCACGGAGGTGAAATCCCTGCGCCAGGGCAAGGCGACCATCGGTGAGGCTCATGCCGGGCCTTCGGGGGAGGAGTTCTACCTCTTCAACGCCTACATCCCCGAGTACCTGCAGGCCAATCGCTTCAACCACGAAACCAAGCGCCCCCGGCGCCTGCTCCTGCACAAGCACCAGATCAACAAGCTGATCGGCGCCACGCAGCGGGAGGGCTTCACGGTGATCCCGCTCAAGATCTACTTCAACGACCGCGGGCGTGCGAAGGTGGAACTCGGCCTCGGCCGGGGCAAGAAGCTGCACGACAAGCGCGAGACGGAGAAGGAGCGCTCCTGGAACCGTGAGAAGGCTCGCCTCATGCGCGAGAAGGGCTGACGCAGCGGCAATGTGCGCTAGATGTCCTCCGGTCTGTTCAGGAGGGAAGACATGGCGTCCGTGGCTCTGGTGTCGGTTCTTGGGCCTGATCGGGTTGGGCTGGTTGCGGCCATCGCCGAGCACCTTTTCAACATCGGCGTGAACCTGCGGGACACGACCTTTGCGTCCCTCGGCTCCGGGGCCGAGTTCGTGGCCCTGTGCGAACTCCCGTCCGAGATGACGGCTGCCGACGTGGAGGCCGGCCTCAAGCAGCTTGCGGAACTTCAGGGCGCCGAGATCCGGGCCGTTCCCTATGCTTTCGATCCAAGCCCCGGTCCTGCCGGAAGCGTCACCCATCGGATCGCCATCAGCGGCGGCGATCAGCTTGGCCTCGTGGCTCGGCTGGCCGAGGTATTCAAGCAATACGAGGCCAATATCGTGCGCCTCGAGGCACGAAAGCTGCCGGAAGCAGAGGGCGGGCTTTACGTCACGCGTTTCGCGGTCTCGATTCCGCCCGGGCAAGCGGACCTGTGCCTCGCCACGGTCAGCAACACCGCCGGTGCGCTGGGTTTGAGCTGCCAGGTGGAAGAGAGTTCGCTCTGATCCGAAACGACGATGGCCGGGACAAGCCCGGCCATGTAGCTGCTCTGTTCGATTGCGTCAGATATCGAACTCGTCATCCTGCGGCTGGCGGATGCCGTAGCGGCTTTCAAGCGCGCCGCTGCGCGGCTGCGGGCGCTGGCGCTCACCGTTCTCGTTCATCGGACGCTGCGGGCGATCCGAGGGATCGCGGCCGATCCGGGAGGCGAGCTGCGACAGGTCTAGGAACTCGTCCGCTTGGCGGCGCAGCTCATCGGCCACCATCGGCGGCTGCGTGGTGACGGTGGACACCACCGAAACCCGAACGCCGCGGCGCTGCATGGCCTCGACGAGGGAGCGGAAGTCGCCGTCGCCGGAGAACAAAACCATGTGATCGATATAGGGCGAGAGCTCCAGCGCATCGATGGCGAGCTCGATGTCCATGTTGCCCTTGACCTTGCGGCGGCCGGCAGAGTCGACGAATTCCTTCGTGGGCTTCGTGACCACGCGGTAGCCATTGTAATCGAGCCAGTCGATCAGCGGGCGAATGGAAGAATATTCCTGATCTTCTACAAGGGCCGTGTAGTAAAAGGCACGCACGAGCGAGCCGCGACCTTGGAACTCCTTCAGCAGGCGCTTGTAATCGATATCGAAGCCGAGGGTCTTGGTAGTAGCGTAGAGGTTGGCGCCATCAATGAAGAGGGCGATCCGCTGCTGGCCTGACATAAGTATTCTCTATCTGTGTCTGCCGGAGCGGCCTAACAACCTTCATTATTCAAGCAACATCTATTATTTACGCAGGCAATAAAACTGCGCGAAAAATGTATGACGTGCCTCAGAACAGGCTGCTATTAACCCTTCGGACCAGTAATCCTGACAATGGAAAATACTTAATGGCGTGTAAATTCCAAGAGTCAAGTTGTCCGAACCAAGGCAGTCAACCCTGTGTGTGACAAATAAACAGCTATTTTGATTTCAGGTCTCGGCTGCCCGGTTTTACGGCCGGAAGCGCCGCCAGATCGGGCGGCAATTGGTCTGGCGCATAGGCCGGAATATCGAGCTGGACCAGGGATACGAGAGGCACGCCGAGATCCGCCTTGCCGCCGGAGCGGTCGATGAGGCAGGCGGCACCAAGAATTGTTCCGGGATGTTCCCGAAGGGACGTGAGGCATTCCCGAGAGGAAAGGCCGGTGGTGACGATGTCTTCCACCATGACGACACGGGCGCCCTCAGGAATCGTGAACCCGCGGCGCAGGGCGAAGACCCCATTCTCCCGTTCGACGAAGATCGCCTTGGCTCCCAAATGCCGGGCCGTCTCATAGCCCGGCACGATGCCGCCGACAGCGGGCGAGACCACGTAGTCGACAGTCCCGAAGGCTTCCGTGATCTTCTGGGCAAGCGCCCGACACACGCGCTCGGTCCGCGCCGGATCCTGAAACACGAACATCTTCTGCAGGAAGACCGGGCTGTGCAGCCCCGACGAGAGAACGAAATGCCCCTCCAGCAGCGCACCGGCGGAGCGGAATTCTTCAAGAACGTCGTTCTGGGTCATGGGCGGGTCTCCTGCTAACGCGCTTTTGGCAGGCTGCTGGGCAGGAGGCAAGATCATACGAGAAAGCCCTCTGCCTGAGCTTGCCGGAATGCCTCATCCTTGAAGTCAACGAGCGCCATTCTTTGCAACCCCAGCCAGCCACCGCGGCAGCTCCGCCAAGGAGGGCAACTCCGCAAAGCGGGGATGGTCCGTCGGAAGCGGCGCGTCTTCGTGGGCCCACACCAGATGAAACGGGATGAGCGCCGCGTAGCTGCCGGCTTCGAGGGCGGGCAGGACGTCGGAGCGGATCGAGTTGCCGGCCATGGCCGCGTGCTCCGGGCCGGCGCCGTGGCGCGAGAAGATGCGGGTATAGGTGTCCGCCTTCTTCTCGCTCACGATCTCGACGCCCGAGAAGAAGCTGCCGAGGCCGGAGGCCGCGAGCTTCGATTCCTGATGGAAGAGATCGCCCTTAGTGATGAGCACGAGCCTGTATTCCGCCGAGAGCGCTTCGAGCGCCTCATGAACACCGGGGAGTGGTTCCACGGGATGGTTCATCAGTTCACGGCCAATGGCGAGGATCTCGCCGAGAGCTTGGCTCGACACCTTGCCCTCGCTCACTTGGATGGCGGTCTCCATCATCGAAAGCGTGAAGCCTTTCGCCCCATAGCCGTAGAGGCCGAGATTGCGCCTTTCCGTTGCCTCGATTTCCTCTTCGAGCCGCTTGGTGTCGACGAAATCGGCGAGCAGCTCATTGAAGCGCTGGCGCGTCGATTGATAGAAGGTCTCGTTGTGCCAGAGCGTATCGTCGGCATCGAGACCGAGAACGGAAATCGACATTGGGAATTCCTGCGATGGCGGATCAGTGGCGCTGCTGCGCCGCCTGAACGAAGGCGCCGAATAATCTGTTGCCCGGATTGTCCTGAGTTGCGAAGGCCTCCGGGTGCCACTGGACGCCGATCGCGAAGCGCCGGGACGGGATCTCGACGGCCTCGATCACGCCATCGGGGGCTCTGGCTGAAATGACAGCCTGATCGGACACTGCAACGACCGCTTCCTGATGGCGGCTGTTCACGTCGAGCCGCGTCGTGCCCACGATGCGCGACAGGATCGTGTCCGGCACGATCTCGACGGAATGCATGGCCGTCCGGTCGTCGTGGACCAGGATGTGCGGACCGGTCTTGCGGATCTCGTGCACCATGCGCCCGCCATGGAGACAGGCAAGCATCTGCATGCCGTTGCAGATGCCGAGCACTGGTTTGTCGCGATCGAGAAATCCCCGCATGAGCGCCTGCTCGATCTCGAGCCGCTCCGAAGACGGGTAACGCGACTCGTCGCCAGGGGCATACCAATCGCGGGGAAACCGGATGCGGCCGCCGACGCTCACGAAGCCGTCGAACTCCTCCACCACCGGATCGATCATCTCAGCCACATAGGGGATGCCGAACGGTAGGCCGCCGGCGCGCTGGACGGCGAAGAAATACGCCTTCGTGGTCTCATAGAGGTTGCCGCCGCCACTGGTGTTCTCATCCATGATGACGGCGATGCGAGGCTTGCGAGACATGGGGTTCTATCCGGTGACGCGATCGACACGACTCACCACGCGCTTGGCGCGCAGCTCTGCGATGATAGCATTGAGGTGCTTCAGGTCCCAGACCGTCAGGTCGATGGTCATGTCGGTGAAGTCCTGGGTGCGCCGCTTCATGGAGACATTGTCGATGTTGCCGTCATGATCGGCGATGACCTGCGTGATCTGGGCGAGCGATCCGGGCTCGTTGATCGATTGCAGCTTGATGCGCGCCGGGAAGCGCTGGGTCGAGCCCGCTTCCAGGTCCCAGCGCACATCGATCCAGCGGTCCGGCTCATTGTCGTATGCCGCCAGGGAGGGTGACTGGATCGGGTAGATCGTCACGCCCTCGCCGAGGGTCATGATGCCGACGATGCGGTCTCCCGGCACGGCTCCGCCTTCCGGCGCAAAGTGGATCGGCATATCCGTATTGAGGCCCCGGATCGGAATTCCGCTCGAGTGCTCTCCGGCGCCCTTCTTGCCCGCGCCGTCCGGCTGGCCGCTCCCCCTGCCGTCGCTGCCGGCGCGCCGCTCCTCGAAATAATCCGGGTAGACGGCACGAACCACATCGCCGGAGAACATCTCGCCACGGCCAACGGCCGCCAGCACGTCCTCGACCGAAACGCGCGCCAGCCGGGGCAGGGCGCCTTTCAGCTTCTCGTCGGAGAAGGGGCGCCCGGCACGCTCGAAGGCGCGTTCCAGGATCTGATGGCCGAGGCCCGTGTATTGCCGGCGCACGGCCGCGCGGGTCGCGCGCCGGATCGAGGCCCGAGCCTTGCCGGTGACCACGAGGGATTCCCAGGCGGCCGGGGGTGTCTGCCCTTCGGCGCGGACGATTTCCACCTCGTCGCCGTTCTGCAGTTCGGTCAACAGCGGCGACATGCGGCCGTTGATCTTGCAGCCCACCGCCGTGTTCCCGACATCGGTGTGCACCGCATAGGCGAAGTCGATGGGCGTCGCGCCGCGGGGCAGGGCGATGAGGCGGCCTTTGGGTGTGAAGCAGAATACCTGGTCGTGGAAGAGTTCGAGCTTCGTGTGCTCCAGGAACTCCTCCGGATTGTCGCCTTCCGCCAGGAGGTCGATGGTCCGCCTCAGCCACTGATAGGCGCGGCTTTCAGTGGCAAGCCGCGAATTGTCGTTCACGCCTTCCTTGTAGAGGGCATGCGCCGCGATGCCGAATTCCGCCACCTCGTCCATGTCCTCGGTGCGGATCTGAAGCTCGACGCGCTGGCTGCCCGGCCCGATCACGGTGGTGTGGATCGACCGGTAGTCGTTCTGCTTCGGGGTCGAGATGTAGTCCTTGTACCGCCCCGGCACCATGGGCCAGCTGGTATGCACGATGCCGAGTGCCCGGTAGCACTCGTCGATGGTCCCCACGATGATCCGGAACGCGAAGATGTCGGAGAGCTGCTCGAAGGAAACCGACTTCCGCTCCATCTTGCGCCAGATGGAATAGGGGCGCTTCTGGCGTCCCGAGACAACCGCCTCGATCCCTTGCGCGCGCAGCTTCGTGGTCAGGGTTCGCTCGATCTCTTCGACCAGCTTCTCGCTCTTGGTCGAGAGTTCGTGCAGGTGGCGCTTGATCGCCTCATAGGCCTCAGGGTCGAGATTCTGGAAGGACAGTTCCTCCAGCTCCTCGCGCATCTCCTGAATGCCCATGCGTCCGGCGAGAGGCGCGTAAATGTCGAGGGTCTCCTCGGCGATGCGCTTGCGCTTTTCCGGTGGCATGAACTGCAGGGTGCGCATGTTGTGCAGGCGGTCCGCGAGCTTGACGAGGAGCACGCGCACATCGTCGGCAACGGCGAGCAGCAGCTTGCGGAAGTTTTCCCCTTGCGCAGCCCGCTTCGACACGAGGTCGAGCCGCTTGATCTTGGTGAGGCCGTCCACGAGAGCGCCGATCTGGGGCCCGAAGGTCTTGTTGATCTCCTCGAGCGTCGCCTGCGTATCTTCCACCGTGTCGTGAAGGACTGCCGCCGCGATGGTCGCGTCGTCGAGCTTGAGATCTGTCAGGATGGCGGCCACTTCGAGGGGGTGGCCGAAGAACAGGTCGCCGGATGCGCGCTTCTGGGTGCCATGGGCCATCATGGCATACACGTAAGCGCGGTTGAGAAGCGCCTCATCGGCCGAGGGGTTGTAGCGCTTGACCCGCTCGACGAGTTCATACTGGCGCATCATGCGGCCGACATCTCCATTAGGCCCGGTGTCTCTGGCAGAAAGTATTGAAGATATTGTACAATGTCTCTGCGCCGCAAGCTGAATACCTTGCCGCAGGGCAGGCATGCCGGGTCGTGGTTAAGCCCTGCAACAAAAAAGCCCGGCGCAAGGCCGGGCTTTCAAAAATCCTGGTGACGCTTATTCGCGGTCGTCGTCGTCCGCGCTGTTGCTCGGGGGCACGAGGCCCTCCAAGCCGCGCAGGAGGTCCTCTTCGCTCATGCGGTCGAACTGAACGTCCGCGTCGTTGTCGCTGCCCGTGGAGGGGGCTGCGGCGGTGTTGCTGAGCATCGGAACGGCTTCGGCCTCCGGCTCGTCCACCTCGACGTACTTCTGCATGGAGTGGATGAGCTGCTCCTTCAGGTCGTCCGGAGCGATGGTCTCGTCCGCGATCTCACGCAGGGCCACGACCGGGTTCTTGTCGCGGTCGCGGTCGATCGTCAGCGGCGAGCCGGACGAGATGAGGCGAGCCCGGTGGCTGGCCAGCAGCACGAGCTCAAACCGGTTGTCGACCTTGTCGATGCAGTCTTCGACGGTCACGCGAGCCATGCGGGGCTCCTTCTTCAGGTTCAATGAATATCGGAAGGGGGACCGGATACACCGGTTGCCCTCAGAAAACAAGAGGATGCGTTCTGCGGCAGGGGCTTATGCCCATGGTCGGGGCAGGTGCGGGGACGCACGGCGGAGGTACTCCGGCATGGGTAGAGTTTCCCACGGTCAAGCCTGAGGAGGGTTGGTTGTGAGCACCTTGAGTTCCTTTCTGCTAAGTCTCGGCCATGCCTTGGATGCCGGCTTAAGGCATCTGAGCCTGCAGCGGCCTCCCGTGAACCGGCAGATGCTGACGGGGTGGCGGCGCCTGATCTGATCACAGGTCAAGTGCGGGGCAGCGCGCCCTTCGCCTTGACTCCATGCTCTCCGGGTGCGAGTCCCGCGCGGATTCGTTGAACTGAGGGTTCCGTTCCTGATGACGCGCGCATTCATTTTTCCTGGACAGGGAAGCCAGACGGTCGGAATGGGCAAGGCCCTGGCCGAGGCCTTCCCGCAAGCCAAGGCTGTCTTCAACGAGGTGGATGAGGCCCTGTCCCAGAAGCTCTCCACCCTGATGTGGGAGGGGCCGGCCGAGGAGCTGACCCTCACGGCCAATACCCAGCCGGCCTTGATGGCGGTAAGCCTGGCGGCGATCCGCGTTTTGGAGGCCGAGGCCGGTCTCGACCTGAAGCAGCATGCCGCCTTCGTGGCCGGCCATTCGCTCGGCGAGTATTCGGCGCTTGCCGCCGCCGGCAGCCTGTCCATTTCCGATACGGCCCGGCTTCTCAGGATCCGCGGTAACGCCATGCAGAATGCCGTTCCCGTAGGGCAGGGCGCTATGGCGGCGCTTCTTGGCCTTGAATACGACGCAGCCCTTGAGGTGGCCCGTGAGGCGGCCCAGGGCGAGGTCTGCGATGCGGCCAACGATAATGGCGGCGCCCAGGTGGTGGTGTCCGGCCATAAGAGCGCCGTCGAGCGGGCCGTGGCCATTGCCCAGACCAAGGGGGCCAAGCGCGCCGTGATGCTGGCCGTGTCCGCCCCCTTCCATTGCGCCCTCATGCAGCCGGCGGCCGATGCCATGCGCGAGGCCCTGGACCGGGTGACCGTGAACGCTCCCGTCGTTCCGGTCGTGGCCAATGTGGAGGCTGCCCCCATCACCGATCCAGCGGCGATCCGCGATGCCCTGGTCCGTCAGGTCACCGGCACCGTGCGCTGGCGCGAGAGCGTGGCCTATATGGCTTCCCAGGGCGTCAACTCCTTCTATGAGGTTGGTTCCGGCAAGGTGCTGACCGGGCTCGTGAAGCGCATCGCGTCCGGCGCGTCCGGCGCCGCCATCGGAACCCCTGAGGATGTTGCCGCCTTCAAGGCGTCTCTGAACGGATAAGAGGAACCCCGCATGTTCGATCTCACCGGCCGCAAGGCTCTCGTCACCGGCGCCACGGGCGGAATCGGCGGCGCCATCGCCCGTGCCCTCCATGCCCAGGGCGCGACCGTCACTCTCTCCGGCACCCGGCGCGCCGCCCTGGATGAGCTTGCCTCGTCGTTGGGCGAGCGGGTCCATGTGGTCGAGGCCAACCTGGCCGACAAGGACTCGGTCGAGGCTCTCGTCCCGGCCGCCGAGGCCGCCATGGAAGGGCTCGACATCCTGGTCAACAACGCGGGGGTCACCAAGGATAACCTCTTCATGCGCATGAAGGACGAGGAATGGGACACGGTGATCGCCGTGAACCTCACCGCCTCCTTCCGTCTCTCCCGGGCTGCCGTGAAGAACATGATGCGCCGCCGCTACGGCCGCATCGTCAATATCGGCTCCGTAGTGGGCTCCACGGGCAATCCGGGGCAGGGGAATTATGCCGCCTCCAAGGCCGGCCTGATCGGCATGACCAAGGCTCTCGCCGCCGAGGTGGCCAGCCGCAACATCACGGTCAATTGCGTCGCTCCGGGCTTTATCGAGTCGCCCATGACCGATGTGCTCAACGAGAAGCAGCGTGAGGGAATCCTGGGCACGATCCCCATGGGGCGCCTGGGTCAGGGCGATGAGATCGCCTCCTCGGTCGTTTATCTCGCATCGAGCGAAGCCGCCTACGTGACGGGTCAGACCCTGCACGTGAATGGCGGAATGGCTATGTTCTAAAGGAACTTATCGCCGTTTCCGGAATCTGTTTGCAGGTGCCGTTCACCTCTCGCCAGACTGGATAAGCTTGTGTTAAGCATGATCCCGATCAGGTCAAAGGGGTTGACCGGCGCTTAAAAATGCGGCTTTGCACGGCGCAGGGTAGCCGTTTCAGCGTTGTCAGCTGAGCAGCTGATCTAATTTGATTTCTTGAATCCGCCCAATCCTGAGGCGGCAGCCACTGAGGAAAAAACGATGAGTGACGTCGCTGATCGCGTGAAGAAGATTGTTGTCGAGCACCTCGGCGTCGAAGCCGACAAGGTGGTCGAGAACGCGAACTTCATCGACGACCTGGGCGCCGACAGCCTTGATACGGTCGAGCTGGTGATGGCGTTCGAGGAAGAGTTCAACGTCGAGATCCCGGACGACGCGGCTGAGACCATCGTGACGGTCGGCGACGCTGTCCGCTTCCTCGAGAAGAACGCAGCCTAAAAACTGGGCGGGCGTCGGGTGACTCATCCGACGCCCGAATTTTATCAATCGATAGGGCAGGAATTCATGCGCCGCGTAGTTGTTACAGGTCTTGGCATGGTCACTCCGCTGGGCAGCGGGGTCGACGCCACATGGTCCCGCCTCGTCGAGGGGCAGAGCGGCGCCGGCAAGATTACGGATTTTCAGGTCGATGACCTGGCCTGCCAGATCGCCTGCCAGATTCCGCGCGGCGACGGCACCAACGGCACCTTCAACGCCGACGAGTGGATGGAGCCCAAGGAGCAGCGCAAAGTTGATCCCTTCATCGTATATGCAATGGCAGCTTCGACCCAGGCTCTTCGTGATTCCGGCTGGCAACCCAAGACCTATGAGGAGCAGTGCGCCACGGGTGTGCTGATCGGGTCCGGCATCGGCGGCATCGGCGGCATCTATGAGGCTTCCGCCACCCTCATCGAGCGCGGCCCGCGCCGGATCTCGCCCTTCTTCATTCCCGGCCGCCTGATCAACCTCGCCGGCGGTTACGTGTCCATCGAGCACGGCCTGAAGGGCCCGAACCACGCCGTCGTGACCGCCTGCTCTACCGGTTCTCATGCCATCGGTGACGCAGCTCGGCTAATCGCGCTCGGCGATGCGGACGTGATGGTGGCCGGCGGCACGGAATCCCCGGTCAATCGCCTCTCCATCGCGGGCTTTGCCGCCTGCCGGGCCCTCTCCACGGGCTATAACGACACGCCAGAGAAGGCCTCCCGCCCCTACGACAAGGACCGTGACGGCTTCGTCATGGGCGAGGGCGCCGGCGTGGTGGTGCTGGAAGAATACGAGCACGCCAAGGCCCGCGGCGCCAAGATCTATGCCGAGGTCATCGGCTATGGCCTGTCAGGGGATGCCTATCACATCACCTCGCCGTCCGAGGACGGGGACGGCGCCTATCGCTGCATGGCCGCGGCCCTGAAGCGCGCCGCTATCGACGTGTCCGAGATTGACTACGTCAACGCCCACGGCACCTCGACGCCGCTCGGCGACGAGCTGGAGCTGAAGGCCGTCGAGCGGATCATGGGCAATGCCGCCGGCAAGCTTTCCATGTCGTCGACCAAGTCGGCGATCGGGCACCTGCTCGGCGCCGCCGGTGCCGTCGAGGCGATCTTCTCGATCCTGGCCATCCGCGACGGCATCGTCCCGCCGACCATCAACCTCGACAATCCGTCCGTGGAGACGGCCATCGATCTCGTGCCCAAGCAGGCCAAGCGCAAGGAGGTCAATGTGGCCCTGTCGAATTCCTTCGGCTTCGGCGGAACTAACGCTTCGCTCATTCTTCGTCGCGTATCCTGACGCGGGCGGCGGGCCGTTACGGCTTTTCGCCATAATCCCGGCTAGGGTGTCGGCGGACCGGCAGGACCGCCGGCCGATACCAGAAAAGCGGCTTAATGTTCGGACGAAAGAAAAAGATCCTTCTCCCTCTGGACGATTCCGAGAATGGATCGTCCCAGCCCCGTCTGGCGCCCCGGTCCCCCAGCGAGGCCATCAAGCCCTCGATGGCTCCGCCGCCGCCGCCGAGGCTCCGCCGCCGCCGCAGGGGCATGCTCTCCCTGCTCAGCGGACTGCTGACGCTGCTCGTGGCCGTGGCGATCGCCGGCATCTTCGGCTTCTCCATGCTGCAGCAGGCCGTGACGTCGAACGGGCCGCTGCAGAGCGACAAGGTCGTGGTGATCCCCCGCAACACCGGCACGGGTGAGATTGCCCAGATCCTCAAGCAGGAAGGCGTGATCGAGCAGCCCCTGCTGTTCCAGGCCTATGCCTACATGAACCGCCAGCGTGGGCAGCTCAAGGCCGGCGAGTTCCAGTTCAAAGCCGGAACCAGCATCGAGGACGCCATCGACACCCTGATTCAGGGCCGGGCCATTCTGCACACCGTCACGGTTCCTGAGGGGCTCACCAGCGAGCAGATTCTGGCTCGCCTCTACGAGCATGAGATCCTCACCGGCGACGTCACCGAAACCCCGCGCGAAGGCTCGCTTCTGCCCGATACCTACAAGTTCGAGCGCGGCACCACGCGTCAGCAGATCATCAGCACCATGCAGGCGGCCCAGCGTCAGGCCATTGAGCAGATCTGGCAACGCCGCTCGCCCGAACTGCCGATCAAGTCGCCGCAGGAACTCGTGATCCTGGCTTCCATCGTGGAGAAGGAGACGGGTCGCGCCGACGAGCGCACGCGGGTGGCCGGCGTCTTCATCAACCGCCTCATGAAACGTATGAAACTCCAGTCCGACCCCACCATCGTCTATGGACTCGTGGGCGGAAAAGGCACCCTGGGACGTGGCATCCTGCGCAGCGAGATCGAGGCGGCGACGCCCTACAACACCTATGTGGTCGAAGGGCTGCCGCCCGGACCAATCGCCAATCCGGGCCGCGCTGCGCTCGAAGCCGTGGCCAACCCGTCCAGGACCAAGGACCTCTACTTCGTGGCCGATGGATCCGGCGGCCATGCCTTCGCCGAGACCTACGAGCAGCATCAGCGCAACGTGACCCGCTGGCGGCAGATCGAGAAGTCCCGCCCGACACCTGAGGCCACCGAGGTGGATCGCGTTGCGCCCGATGGCGAGCAGACCAGTCTGCCGCCCGGCACCGCACCGGCGCTGCGCGGTACCGCAAATGCTCTACCGGCTGGCGGTCGTCTCGGGCGCGGCTTCGATGCCAGCGAGGGAACCGACCGGGACCCGCTCAAGAACAAGAATTTCGACCTGAACAATCCGAAGAACGTTCCCGCTCTCCGGCAGCCCTGAGCGACCGGATAATCCCCAATCCTGCAATCGACTCTTCGATCGGCGCGCATTATGGTCGCGCCGATTTTTCATTCCGTTTTCGAGGTTTCACGCATGTCCGTTGCGAGCATGACCGGCTTTGCCCGCGAGGCTGGCGTTACCGGTGCCTATCAATGGGCTTGGGAACTCAAGACCGTGAATGGTCGTGGGCTCGAGGTGCGTGTTCGGGCACCGTCGGGCCTCGATGCCATGGGCGAGGAGGCCCGCGGGCAGATCCTCAAGGCGCTCACCCGCGGCCAGGGCCAGCTGAATCTGTCCTTGAGGAAGGCGTCGTCGGCTCCGAAGCTGCGCGTCAATCAGGACGTGCTGCAATCGCTGCTGACCGCCCTCGGTAACCTGTCGCTTCCGGAGACCGTGAAGCCCGCTTCCCTCGACGGTCTTCTCGCCGTGCGCGGCGTGGTGGAACTCGACGACGATGCCGATGATCCTGGGCAGGATCAGGAGCTTGCATCCGCGTTGAGAGCCGGTGTCGGGGCGCTGATCGATGCGCTCAAGTTGGCTCGGCTGAAGGAGGGGCAGGCGCTCTCCGCCGTCCTTGGGCAGCAGCTGGATCTGATCTCACGGCTCGTCGACGAGGCCGAGGCTGCGCCTGCCCGCCAGCCGGAGGCGATCCGCGCCCGGCTGGAGGCTCAGATCGCAGAACTGTTCGAGGGAAAGCACACCCTCGACCCGACGCGCCTCCATCAGGAGGCGGTGATGATCGCAGCCCGCGCGGATATCCGTGAAGAGCTCGATCGCCTGCGTGCCCATGTGGACGCCGCGCGGGGCCTGTTGGAGGAGGGCGGTCCGGTCGGCCGTCGGCTTGACTTCCTGGCACAGGAATTCGGGCGCGAGGCGAACACCCTGTGTGCGAAAGCCAATGATGTCTCCCTGTCGCGGATCGGCCTTGAACTGAAGGCCGTAATCGAGCAATTCCGCGAGCAGGTTCAGAACGTGGAGTGATGCGGTGAGCCAAGATCCGAAATCGCCGGTCGGCCGTCGTGGCCTGATTCTCATCCTGTCGTCGCCATCCGGTGCCGGCAAGACCACGCTTACCCGCAGCCTCGTGGAAGAGCGGGCGGGCGCCCTGTCGATCTCCGTGACCACGCGGCCTAAGCGCCCGTCCGAGATCGAAGGCAAGCACTATCATTTCATCGATGTGGAAGAGTTCAAGGCGATGCGTGATCGCGACGAACTCCTCGAATGGGCGGAGGTGCACGGCAATTTCTACGGCACCCCGCGCAAGCCCGTGGAGAGAACGCTGGCATCCGGCCAGGACATGGTCTTCGACATCGACTACCAGGGCACCCGCCAGGTGCGCCAGAAGCTGCCCGACGATGTGGTGACCGTGTTCGTCCTGCCTCCGAGCTTCAAGGAACTCAAGGCGCGCCTGGAGCGTCGGGCGGAAGATGCGCCCGATGTCATCGCCAAGCGTCTCGCCAACGCCCGGGTCGAGATGGAGCGCTGGGTCGAGTACGATTACGTGATCGTCAACGAGGACCTGGGCAAGTCCTTCCAGAGCCTGAAGGCCATTCAGACCGCCGAGCGTCTCAAGCGCGATCGCCTCGTCGGCCTCTCCGATTTCGTCGAAGGACTGCTCTCGGAGAAGCTCGACTGAATCTCCGGTTACACGAGCGCCAGCTGGTTTCGACGCTCATGGCGGGCAATGGCATGCCCGATCAGCACTTCCATCAACTCGCTCTGCGGCAGGCCACCGGCCTCCCAGAGCTTCGGGTACATGCTGATCGCCGTGAAACCCGGCAGGGTGTTTGCCTCGTTGATGAAAACATTTTCCTCGTTCTTGGGATCAACGAAGAAGTCGACGCGGGCTAAGCCTTCGCAACCCAAGGCCTGGAAGGTCGCGATTGCAAGCTCCTGGATGCGCTGTGTCAGTTTCGAAGGCAGTTCGGCCGGAATGCGCATCATCGCGCCGTCCGCATCGATATACTTGGCGTCGTAGCTGTAGAAGCCGTGGTTGTCGGCGGGCAGAATTTCGCCCAGCGGGGATGCCTTGATCTCGCCGGCAGCGTTCTCGAGCACAGAGCACTCAACTTCCCGTGCGCCCGTGACGCTGCTCTCTACGAGCACCTTGCTGTCATAGCGGAAGGCATGATCGCAGGCCCTACCAAACTCCTCAGCAGAGAAGGCGCGGGATACGCCAACGGACGAGCCCATATTGGCGGGCTTGACGAAGAGGTTCGATGTCCCGAGCGTATCAGCGGCTGACCGGTAATCGACCCGGGTGCGTGGCGTCAGGGTAAGAAAGGGAACCACCGGCAGGCCCCTGTCGCGCAACAGGCGCTTTGCCACGTCCTTGTCCATGGCGGCAGCCGAGCCCAGCACGCCCGAACCGACATAAGGCACACCGGCCAGCTGCAGGAACCCTTGAACCGTCCCGTCCTCCCCATTGGGTCCGTGGAGCACGGGCACGACAGCATCGAGACGGATCGAAGCAGGAGCGGCATTGCCGTTCATGACGAGAAGCTCGCCGGCACCTCCCGGAAGCGGAGCAACCTGCGGAGCACCCTCCGGAATCTCCAACGATCGGACGCCGCGCCCGCCGCCATTGCCACTGTCGCAGAGAAGCCAGCGTCCGTCCCGGCCGATGCCGATCAGGACAATGTCGTACCGATCCGGGTCGAGGGCGCGCAGAACATTGGCTGCCGACATCTGCGAGACCTCATGCTCCGCAGAGCGTCCCCCGAACAGAAGCCCGATCCTCTTGCGCGGCTGCGTCATGCCCGCTTCCTCCTCTGGCGGCTGTATGAGGCCACCTGCCTGATGCGATCATGGAGAGGTGCGGTTAAGGTCCCATGAAGGACCCGCGCCACTCCTGCCGAGCGGCTGCATATAGGCCATGCCAGGGATGAGGCGAGCGTCGGATTGAGGTTACGCCCGAGTGCCTCGCATGGCGTCCAGGGCATTGGCCAGCGCCACATAGCCCTCAACCGGGATGTTCTCGGCCCGGATCGTCTCCTCGAGCCCGGCCGCCCGGATGATCTCGGCCGGATCCGGCGTAAGGGATTTAAGGCTCTGGCGCAGCATCTTGCGGCGCTGGCCGAAAGCGGCGCGCGCCACCGCCTCCAGCGCTTCGAGGCGGCAGGGCAGAGGGTTCGCCCGTGGCGTGAGATGGACGATGCTCGACGTGATCTTCGGCGGCGGCACGAAGGCCGAGGGGGGCACATCGAAGAGGATGCGTGACTCCGTGCGCCAGCCGCAGAGAACGCCGAGGCGGCCATAGTTCTTCGGGTCGCTCTCGTCAGCCACGATGCGCTCGGCGACCTCTCGCTGGAACATAAGCGTAAGCGAGGCCCACCAGGGCGGCCAGGCCTCGACGGTCAGCCATCCGGTGAGAAGGGCCGTACCGACATTGTAGGGAAGGTTGGCGATGATCCGCACGAGGCCTTCACCGACCAATGGGCGCGGGTCGAATTCCAGGGCATCGGCTTCGACCACCTCCAGCCGGCCCGGATAATGGTCCGCGATCTCGGCCAGCGCTGGCAGGCAGCGGGTGTCGCGTTCGATGGCCACGACCTTCTTGGCGCCGGCCGCAAGGATCGCCCGGGTCAGGCCGCCGGGGCCGGGGCCGACCTCGATGATTGTAGCTTCCTCCAGCGGTCCGGCGGAGCGGGCTATGCGGCTTGTCAGATTGAGGTCGAACAGGAAGTTCTGGCCAAGCGACTTCTTGGCCATGAGCCCATGGGTGCGGACCACCTCGCGCAAGGGGGGGAGGTCATCGATCTGGCTCATGAGGCTCCCAGACGGGCAGCAAGCTTGATGGCGGCGATGAGGCTGTCGGGCCTAGCAATGCCCTTGCCCGCGATGTCGAAGGCCGTACCGTGATCCGGGGAGGTGCGCACGAAAGGAAGCCCGAGGGTCACGTTGACCGCTTCATCGAACGCGATGGTCTTGATCGGGATGAGAGCCTGATCGTGATACATGGCAAGCGCCGCATCGTAGCGGCTGCGGGCGCGGGCATGGAACATGGTGTCGGCGGGCAGGGGGCCTGCCATCTCGATGCCCTCCGCGCGCAGGATGTCGATGGCCGGGACGATGACGTTGGCCTCCTCCGTTCCCATAGCTCCGTTCTCGCCGGCGTGAGGGTTGAGGCCCGCAAGCGCCAGCCTCGGCTTCGCGATGCCGAACCGCTTCCGCAGTTCCCGAGCGACGATCCGCCCGGTCCGCACGATCAGCTCCGTGGTGAGAGCGGCGGGAACGTCCGCAAGGGGGATGTGCACGGTCACAGGCACCACCGCCAGCTGCTCGCTCCAGAGCATCATCACGGGATGATAGGTTTCTCCGCCACCTTTCGACGCAAGAGCAGCGAGAAACTCCGTATGGCCTGGATGCCGGAACCCGGCCTCGTAGAGCACGTGCTTGGCGATGGGGTTGGTGACGAGCGCCGAAGCGGCTCCATCCTGGACCAATCGGACGGCGGTCTCGATGGACTCGACCACCGATGCCGCAGCGCCCGCAGCCGGCTGACCCGCCTGCGCCGAGACCGGACCGCTCAAGGGGATAACCGGAAGAGACTTTGAAAATGTACCCGGGATCTGCGCCGTTTCGACGGTCCTGATCGGAACGTCCCAGCCCTGGTTCTGCGCAAGGCGTTCAAGAAATGCGGGGTCGCTCAACACCGCGAAGGGGGGCAGAGCCTGTTCTTTTCGCAGCATCCAGGCCTTGAGGGCCAGTTCCGGCCCGATCCCGGCGGGGTCACCCTGCGTCAGCAGGAGTGAGGGCTGGTTCAAGGCTGTCACCTGCGTCTTTCACCATCACTCATCAGCGGAACCGCCGAGCCTCTGGGTGTAGCCCACCTCGCCGAGGGAGCGGAGCTCGAGGCTGAAAGCGATCGTATGGTTCTGCTCCTTCTCGCCCGAGGACAGGGTGATGTCGCGCGGGGTGATGCTGTAGCTCACCGAGAAGGTGGTGCACTCGTCGATATAGCCCAATCCCAGGGACATGCCGGCCACAGTAGTGGCGTTCTCTGGAGTGGCTACCGGGAAGGCCTCGCGGGCCGTCAAGTAGCGATCGAGATCGAGCAGGATCGAGCCTGTCACGAACCAGTTCGGCGTCATGTCCCAGCGGGCGGAGGCCAGCAGGCCCTCGCGGCGGGTCGGGTAGCCGATGGCGGGCTGAGCCGCATAGCGGGCATAGGTCAGCGAGGTCGAAACCGGCAGATAGGGATTGAAGTTCGCCCGGATGCCGGCTTCGAACCGGTTCAGGCTGAAATCTTCCTGATCGAAGCGTCCGCGCGAGACGAAGGCGAAATTGGCATTCGGAGAGATCTGGAAGCGGCCGACATAGTCGGATGCTCGCGAATCAAGACCCGAATCCAGGCCCACATTGGCCAGATCGCCCTGCCGGAACGAGTTGCGTCCCGCAACCTGATAGGATTGTCCGAACAGCACGTTGGCATAGAAGTTATCTGCGCCAGTAACGGTGTACTGCAAGCCGACATTGGCGCGTACGCCGCCCTCGACGCGATCGTAGCCGGAAAACTTGTCCCAGTCGAAGAGCGACGTGTCGTCGAACACAAGGCTCTGGGCATCCTCGTTGGGAAGGCTGCCGATCCGGGTTTCGTTCGGGCGAGCAACGATCTGGGCGATCGGCTCCAGAATCTGCTGTCCTGATGTGCCCAGGCTGGCGATGAAGGGATAACGATATTCGAGACCGACCGCCGGCATGGCGCGGAAGAGATAATCATCGTCCGCGTCGGTGAAGTTGGCCAGCTCCGGGTTCTGGTACCCGTTGAAGTCAGGGGCGATCCAGAAGTTATCGGCCCGCAGGTAGGCGAACGGGGTCCAGACCTGACCGATGGGGTCGATGAACTCGCGCCGCCAGGAGGCTGTAACGGACGCTCTGGATGCCGAGCCGCTGATGCCGCGAACGAGGCATGAACTCGGATCGAATACGGTGCAGGTCCGGGCGATGCCGAAATAGGTGGTATTGCCAGGTGACAGCGGATCGAACTGGGCAGCCTCGCGGGACAGGCTGGTGACGTTCACATCAAGTGCGAACTCGCCGCCGATGGTCGAAGGCGTAAAGCGCTTGTTGTAGTCGATCACCGGCGCCACGACCGGCTGCTGCTTCTGCCAGTCGTAGGTGGAGAGGGTCTTGAAATAGTAGCCCCGCGCATCGAAGAACGAGCGATCTCCCTGGCCCTGGAGATAGACGGTCGAGATCGATTCCTTGACGTAATAGCTGCTCAGGCTCTCGCTGCGGATGCGATAGTTCGTGAGAAACCATTTGTCGGACACAAGGGCAATGTCCCAGCCCCAGCGCCAGTTCTGGTTGATGAAGAACTCGCCCGATGACTCAAGGGAGCCACGAAAATCGCGGTCGCCTGCTCCATATGGAGAGAGAAGGAAAGCCTCAGGATCCAGCTGGTTGATGCCGGCCGCGCGGATATTGTAGGCGCCGGTCTCCAGGCGGTGACGCCACTCAACCAGCCCGAGAAGGCCCTGACGGCTCAGAATGGTCGGGCTGATCGTCAGGTCATAATTGGGAGCAATGGCCCAGAAGAACGGGATCGAGCCGCCATAGCCCAGGGTATTAGAGTAGACATAACGCGGCGCGAGGAAGCCCGTCTTGCGCTTCACGGTCGGATCGGGCGTCCAGAAATAGGGCAGGTAGGCGACCGGGATGCCGAGAAGCTCGAGGGTGGCATCCTCGTAATAGATCGTCCGCTCGCTGTTGTTGTGGATGATCTTCGCGGCCTTCACCTGCCAGAGCGGGGGGCGTTCAGGATTGTCCTTGCACGGCTCGCAGGCCGTATAGGTACCGCGTTCAAAAGTTGTGGTCTCGCCTTCCGCACGCTCGGCCCGGGGGGCAGAGAATCGGGTCGTCAGGGGACGGCCTTGTTCCACGGTGGTCTGAACCACTCTCAAGGAATCGATGAAGCCGTTCTTGAAGTCATCGGTGAGCTCGAAGCGGTCACCCGTAGCGACGGTGCCGTTGGCCTCCGTCAAGCGGGCATTGCCTTCGGCAAAGACGCGGCCGGTGTTCCGGTCATAGGTGACCCGGTCGGCCTGGAGCGTCCGACCCTGGTAGTTCATCTGCACATCGCCGGAGGCCGCGATTGTGTTCCGGTCGTTGTCGTAGACGATTTCCTTAGCGTCAACGAGGAGGCGGTCCTCCCCGGACCCCGATCGGGCGCGGGCGCCAATGGCCTCGTTCAGCGTGGCTTGGGCAAGCGCAGGCATTGACCCAGCGGCATAAACCAGTGCCGCTGCGATCGCAGACATTGCGATCGTTGTCTTGAGCCGCCGCATCCCCACTCCTTCGCAATACTTCTTATTGAGAACGGTCAGCCGTCCTCTTGGTACAATAAGGCCAAGGTCCCCAAAAGAGTGCCTACTACGGCAGGGAACCAAGCCGCAACCAGGGAACTGATGATTCCGGAGGCTCCAAGCTCCGCCATAAGCTCAGTGGCGACATAAAGCATGAACCCGGCTGCGACGCCACCCAGAACCATCATGGCTACACCGCCAAATCGAAAGAATCTTAACGAGACGGATGCGGCAACGAAGACCATGGCGATGAAGAGAAGGGGGCGGGCCAGAAGCAGGTCATAATGAAGGCGGTAGGTCGTCGCGTTGATATCCGCCTGCTCCAACCGGGCAATCGTCGCCTTCAGGTCCCAGAACGGGACTGCATCCGGATCGATGAAGCTCTGTCGAACCTCCGAGGGCTGCAGGGTTGAGGCGATCAGGTAACGATCGTGAGATTGCGGCTCCTCGGTTGCGGACAGAACTCTGGCTTCCTTCAACTCCCAGAAGCCCTCATGCAGGTTCGCCTCCGGGGCCTCGATCCGATGGCTGAATGTGCCATCGTGGTCGAAGGCATAAACCGTGACGTCATAAAGGGTCGCAGCGTTCGTCGCCGAGCCGTTCGCGCGGAAAATGGCTTGGCCGTCCTGGCTTCTCTGACGAAGCCAGATCGGCTTTTCCCGGGTTTGGACATTCCTGGAGAAGATGCTCGTTTCCAGGGTGGAAGCACGCTGCTTGAGGACGGCTGAGAGCGGGTTGTAGACGGTGACGGAGAGCGCGCCGATCAGCACGGCGATGAGGAGCCCCGGCTGAAGAAACTGCCAGGCGGAGATTCCGGCTGCGCGGGCCACCACCAGCTCCAGCTTGCGGCTGAGCTGCAGGAGGGCCGCCATACTGCCGAACAACACCGCAAAGGGCATCACCTGCTCGGCGATGGCCGGGGTGCGGAACAGGGCCAGCTGGGCGATCACGCCCGCCGTCGCACTCGGGGCGTCACCGGCCCGGCGCATGAGCTCCACGAAATCCAGGGTATAAACCAGGGTGAAGACCGTCGCGAAGACCAGAAAGATGGTCTTGAGAAACTGCCGCGAGAAATAGAAGCCTAGGGTTCTGCCGATGAGCATGGTCAGGCTTTCTGGGTCGCGGGAGCGCGCGTCGGCAGGAGATTGTTGAACATTCTTAGGATCTTGGCCTGAGCCGACCGCATGGCAGGTCCCTTCAGGATCAGCAGCAGGCTGATCAGGATGCTTGCCAGCGGCACGGCATAGATTGCAATCACCGCGGCCGAGGTCCGGGCGACGCCGCTCGAAGCGGCAAAGCCGAGGATCCGCATCAGGACGATCGCCACCACCGCGCTGGCGATTGCCATGCCACGGCCTTGGCGGGTCGTCCGGGATTCGCCGAGAGCCGCGAAGGCGATCATCATCATGGCGAGCGGGTAGAGCCAGGAGGACAGGCGCTCATGCAATTCGGCCCGGAAGCGCCCTGACTGCTCCTGATAGAGGGGTTCGCTCTTGTCGGGGAACAGGAGCTGGAGGGTGCTTCGCTCGCGCGGTTTGTAGACGACCTCTCCGCCCTCCCTGTTGAAGGCTGACAGATCGACGGCATAGCGCTCGAAGGCGACAATGGAGGAATCGCGGCTGTTCGGCTCCTTGCGCTGAACGCTTCCCTTCTGAAGCACGAGGTAGGACGTTCCATTCTGCTCGGCGGTCTGGCCCCGCTCGGCCAGATAGACGACGGCTTTGTTTTTCTCCCGGAGATCTTCCATGAAGATTCCGAGCAGGGAATCCCCCTGGCGCTCCCGGTAATGGAAGGTGATGCCGTTCTCCAGGCTGATGAACTGGCCCTCCTTGGCCATAGTGCCCACGAAGTCGGCCCGGATCTTCGTGAACAGCTGGCGCATCTCCTGAAAGCTCGCGGGCATGATGTGGATCGAGATGATCCCGACAATGAGGCAGACAAAAGCCGACAGCGCCAGGAAGGGCCGCAGCAGCCGTCCCGGGGGCATGCCCCCGGCGCTCATGACAATCAGCTCGGAGTCGCCGTTCAGCTTGTTCAGCGTGTAGACGGTGGCCAGGAACAGGGCCACGGGGGCAATGACGCTGATCAGGGCCGGCAGCGAGAGCCCGGTCACGGTCAGAAAGATCAGAAGGGTCTGACCCTTGCCAGTCAGCAGGTCGAGTTCCCGCAGAGCCTGGGTGATCCAGATCACCCCCGTCAGGGCGAGCAGGCAGGCGGCGAAGGCGCTGAATGTGATTTTCAGGATGTAGCGTTCGAGAAGTGTCATAAGGCCCTTCGCCCCCGGGCGGTTGCGCCCTGGGTATCGTGTCACAAGATCTCAGGCAAGATGGCCGTTTTCAACAGCCTGGGATTGCGCCGATTTCACGGCAGCTTCCCCGTTCCCAAGCCTGCAATATGATATATGTCCCACCCGTTACCATCGCGCATCAGCGTCGCAGCCGGCCCCAAGACCGGAAATGCACCAGAACAAAGAGGATTTCATGGCCGACAGCTTCAAGATCGACTTTCAGGCCCACGGCAAGGTCGAATCCGGCGACCTCATCGTCTTCGTTGGAGAGAATCTCAAGCCTTCCGCGACAGTGGCCAAGCAGCTCGGGCCGAAGGCTGTCGATCTGATCGCCAAGGCGGCCGCAGCCGAGAGCTTCAAGGGCAAGGCCAAGTCCGCCATGTCGATTGTGGTCCCCACGGGCCTCTCCGTCGACAGGTTGATCGTGATCGGCCTAGGGGGCGAGAAGGACCGGAGCGATGTGGACTTCGCCCAGTTGGGCGGCCTGATCGCCGGTAAGGTGAACGGCAAGCTGGCGACCGTGGTCCTGGACCTGCCCGAGACCGAGGTCACCCCTGACGCTGTGGCGGATATCGCCCTCGGCGTCCAGCTGCGCCGCTACAGCTTCGACCGCTACAAGACCAAGAAGAAGGACGAGGACAACGGCAAGAGCGGCGGGCGGCTGGTCTTCAGCGTGGCGGATCCCGCTGCGGTCAGGAAGGCCTACAAGACCCGCGAGGGAATCCAGCAGGGCGTCATCATCGCCCGAGATCTTGTCAACGAGCCGCCGAACGTTCTGGGGCCGCAGGAATTCGCCGCCCGCGCCCAGGCCCTGACCAAGCTCGGTGTTGAGGTCGAGATCCTCGACGACAAGGCCATGAAGAAGCTCGGCATGGGGGCGCTGCTCGGCGTGGCGCAGGGCTCGGTGCGGGGTGGCCGGGTGGCCATCATGCGCTGGAACGGCGGCAAGGCGAACGACAAGCCCATCGCCTTTGTGGGCAAGGGCGTGGTCTTCGACACCGGCGGCATCTCGATCAAGCCGGGCGCCGGCATGGAGGACATGAAGGGCGACATGGCGGGTGCTGCATGCGTGGTCGGCCTCATGCATGCCCTGGCGAGCCGCAAGGCGAAGGCCAACGTGGTCGGCGCCATTGGTCTTGTGGAGAATATGCCCGACGGCAACGCCCAGCGGCCCGGCGATATCGTCACCACCATGTCGGGCCAGACCATCGAGATCATCAACACGGATGCGGAGGGCCGCCTCGTGCTGGCCGACGTGCTCTGGTACGTCCAGGACAGGTTCAAGCCCAAGTTCATGATCGACCTCGCAACCCTCACGGGCGCCATCATGGTGGCTCTGGCCCAGGAATATGCCGGCCTGTTCTCGAACAATGACGAGTTGGCCGATCGCCTGACCGTTGCCGGCAAAGCGACCGGCGAGCGCGTCTGGCGCATGCCGCTGGGGCCGGAATTCGACAAGATGATCGAATCCAAGTTCGCCGACATGAAGAACTCGGCCGGACGCTTCGGCGGGTCGAGCACCGCGGCGGCGCTGCTCCAGCGCTTCGTCAACGATGTGCCCTGGGCGCATCTCGATATCGCCGGCACCGCCATGGGCTCGCCGCAGAACGAGATCAACAAGGGCTGGGCCTCGGGCTGGGGCGTGCGCCTTCTCGATCGCCTCGTGCGCGATCATTACGAGGCTTGAGTCTCCAAAGCGTCATCCTGGGGCTGCGCAGCAGAACCCGGGATCGCTTGATGCGAAGGGTGCTTGATCCTGATGACGATCCAGGATCTTCGCCTCGCTCCGCCCGGGATGACAGGAGTATCATGACCGAGGTCCTTTTCTATCATCTCCAGCATCAGCCTCTCGAGGCCGTGCTGCCCACGCTCCTGCAGAAGACCCTGGAGCGCGGGTGGCGCGCGGTGGTGCAGGTGACGACCGAGGAGCGCATGTCCGCCCTCGACGATCACCTGTGGACCTTCACGGACGAGAGTTTCCTGCCGCACGGAACGGACCGCGAGGCCCATGCGGCGGATCAGCCGATCCTCATCACCCTGTCAGGCGCCAATCCCAATGGTGCCTCCATCCGCTTCCTGGTGGAAGGCGCCGACCTGCCGGAGGACATGGCCGCCTACCAGCGCCTGGCAATCCTGTTCGACGGCAACGACATCCAGGCTCTCGCCTTCGCCCGCGACCAGTGGCGGGCGGTGAAGGAGGGCGGCCACGACGCAACCTATTGGAAGCAGGACGAGAGCGGCCGCTGGCAGCGGAAGGCGTGAGGAGGTTCTTCTGTATGAGCGCCGGAACACGAAGACTTCATCGTGGCGGTGCTTGCCGCCGGGGGGCGGGTCTCCAGTTTCAGGGCAGCCACAAGGATCTCCCGATGACTCGAAAGCTGCGCCTTCCTCTCTACGCCGCCCTGTTCCTGTCACTGGCTCTGCCAGTCGGAGCCGTGGCTCAGGAACAGCAGCCGCAAGGGCAGCAGGAGCAGCGTCGGCCCCGGCCTGAGGCCAGGGAAGCGCAGGCGCTGCCGCCGGAATCGGTGACGCGCCATACGCTTCAACTTCCTGGGCGGACCATGTCCTTCACCGCAACGGCCGGACATCTGACGTTGGCCGATCCACAGGGCGCGCCGCAGGCTGAGATCGGGTTCGTCGCCTACACGCGGGACGATGCGGACCCGGCGACCCGGCCGGTGACTTTCGCGGTGAATGGCGGCCCTGGTGCGTCCTCTGCCTATCTGCATCTCCTTGCTATCGGGCCGTGGCTCCTGCCTCTCGACGGTCCGACGATCAGTCCCTCGGCACCTCCGGCTCTCGTGCCCAATGCCGAAACCTGGCTCGATTTCACCGATCTCGTCTTCATCGATCCGCCCGGAACCGGCTATAGCCGTGTGGTCGGCGGGGATCCGGTGCGGGAGCGGTTCTACTCAGTCCAAGGCGACATCGATGGGTTGGCTGCTTTCGTCATGCGCTGGCTCAAGGAAAAGAACCGCCTCATGTCGCCGAAATTCTTCACCGGCGAAAGCTATGGCGGCTTCCGGGGGCCCCTGCTGGCCCAGAAGCTCCAGAGCGATCAGGGGATCGGATTCAGCGGACTGGTTCTCGTCTCACCCGTGCTCGATTTCGACTGGCTCGACCAAGGCGCTGGCGCGCCATGGATCAATGCAGCCGTTCTGCCATCGCTTGCGGCGGCGAATCTTTCACGAAACGGTCCTGTGTCGCGCGAAGCGCTGAAGGACGCGGAGGCTTATGCATCCGGTGAGTACCTCGTCGACCTCATGCGTGGGCTCCAGGACAAGGAAGCGGTCGAGCGCGTCAGCCGGCGTGTTGCCGAACTGAGCGGGCTCAGCCCCGAGGTCGCCCGACGTCTGGCAGGGCGCATCGACATGCGTGCTGCCCAAAGGGAATTGCGGCGCGGCTCGTCCGAGATCGTCAGCGCCTACGATACCAACGTGGCGACTGCCGACCCGAACCCGAACGCTCAGGTCTCCCGCTTCGAGGACCCGGTGCTCGACGGCATGACGGCGCCTCTGACGAGCGCCATCATCCATCACCTGACCCACACCCTGAATTACAAGGCGGATGGGCGCTACAGCCTGCTCAACGGATCCGTCAACGGCGCCTGGCGCTGGGGCGGCGGACGCAACGGTCCTGAAAACCTGGAAGAGCTGCGCCAAGCTCTCTCTTTGGACGGCAAGCTGCGCGTCCTCGTTGCTCATGGCTTCACCGATCTGGTGACTCCCTACTACGCCTCGCACTTGCTGCTGAACCAGCTACCCGACCTCGGTCCCCAAAAGCGCGTGGGACTGACAGTTTACGAGGGCGGTCACATGTTCTATTCGCGACAGGCGTCACGGCAGGCCTTCAAGGCCGATGTGCAGCGGCTCTTCGACGAGGCCCTGCAGGCAAGAGCGGCCGATAAAAAGGATTGATCAGAATGCGTGCAAGAGTTCCGTCGAGTGTCGCCCTTGTGGCCATGGTCCTGTCCGCGTGCAACAGCACTCGATCCACACCGCCGGTCGCAGCGCCTGCAGCCCCTGCGCCGGTGGCCTCACTTGGTCCGCAGATCGACGGTCCCGTTCTTGGTCCCGACGGTCGTTGCACCGGTACGCCTGCGGGCACGGCAACCGCCATCGAGCCCGGCATTGCCGAATGCGATCTGGTGCGCCTGAAGGGCAAGCCGGCTACCGACGTGCTCGTGGGTGAGAGCGGCAAGGGCCAGCGGGAAGTCCAGGTGCTCTATTCCGAACCGGGCGGACGGGAGCTGTATTTCTTCGTGAACAACCGCCTCGACCGGGTGGTGAAGCCTTAAGCTCTCTTGTTCCGAGCTTTTTCGGGATTGGCATCTTCAAGCTTGCATACAAAAATGGCCGCAGCGAGTGCGGCCATTGACGTTGCGGTAGAGTGCGGTCTCAGATGATGTAGTCGAACCTCATGTCGGACGCGAGGCCGGCATTCTTGAGCACGACACCTGTTTCGAAGTAGCCGTCCGCGTTGAGGTCGGAGATCAGGAAGCCCTTGTCGGTGTCAGGGTTGAACAGGAACACGTGCCTGACGCTGGTGTCGCCGTACAGATAATCGGCATCGGAAGCGGCCGTTGCGATGGACAGCGCGTCCGTCTCGACCTCACGGTAGTTGCTACTGGTGCCCTTGATCGTCATGTCGATGAAATCGAAGGACCTGTTCCAGTCGGTGATCGTGTCCGCCGTGCTCGTCGTTAGACCCGAGTCGCCTCTCTTGAAGACGAAGGAGTCTTCACCCGTTCCACCCACCAGGGTGTCGCGACCCGTGCCGCCGGACAGAAGGTCGTCGCCCGTGCCGCCGGAGAGATAGTCCAGGCCCGAGCCGCCATAGAGATCGTCAAAGCCTGCTCCCCCGTAAAGGTCGTCATGACCGGCACCACCGATCAGGTAGTCGTCTCCGTACCCGCCATAGATCGTGTCGTGATCGTAGCCTCCATAGATGTCGTCGTCGCCATCCCAGCCGAAGATGAGATCATCCCCGTCATAGCCGAAGATGATGTCCGAAGTGTCGAACCCATCGATATCGTCGTCGAAATCATCCCCGTAGATGGACGCCATTGTTGTCTCCGCATTCTTCTGTTGCCGGGCGCTCTCATTGCGAGACCCGCCGAAGGTTCAGACCCAAGTTATGCCCCAGGCGGTTAACCCCTCGTGACTGCATCATCGGACAGGATGGCTGAATGGTGGCAAGGCGGCTCGTTCATCAGGCGTATAACTGCCGGTGCGGTGGCGAACAGAGATCATGATTAACGACGGATTAATGGGCGAGATCGGGACAAGACACGTGCCGTGATCCATCGCATGATCCAACGATGGGTGGAGACCAACCTCCATCAGCGAGAAGGCGAGCGTGCAAGTCCTGCACGCTCGCCTTCACGATTTCTCAGTCGGGCTCCGACCGACGATTCCGCGGATCAGTAAACCTCGTACGAACGATAGCGACGATCGTACCCGTCGTCATAATAGTCCCGCGGGCCGCGGTCATACTCGCGGAAGGATCTGCGATACCCGTCGTCGTACCGTCCGGGTCTTTCCTCGTAGCGTCTCGGGCCTCTGTCGGACCCGCGGGCGATGAAGGCGCAGCGCTTCGCAACGCCCGGAGCGGGATCGCCGAACACCCTGTTGGAGCAGGGGATGCCGCCATCCCGGACGAAAACCTCAACGCTTCGGCCTGGAATCCCGTAGATCACACGGGTCGGGTAGGGAACGCGGCAGAACCCATCCTCTCGTGCGCAAGGCACCAGCCCTTGTGCCTGTGCCTGCGACGGTATCCCGACAATTGCCCCACTGATGAGCAAAGCCGCGGCCAAAACTGCACGAAACATGGTCCGTTCTCCATTCCAGATGTACTCATGTACGCCTTTCATGATGAACGCAGCAGTAATGGCGAGTGTTCACAATGAGATGTCTGCTTCACCGCCAAATGCTCGGGAGCGGCGCCAGGGGATCGTCGTCATTGGCGCTTGTGACCGGCCGCGGCTCGATCCTCACCAGCGGCAGAACGGCGTGAGAGAAGAGTTTCGTGGTGCAATAAGACAAAGCCTGGGCCATGAACACCTCCATAGAGGACAGCCAAAAGCTAACCTCTGGTGGAATGGCCCGATGTGCTCCTCCGCACCCTGCCTACGAAGCAGCCAGACGTGTTAGGTCGGAAGAGTGACTTCGATGGAGACGAAGGCGCCACCTGGATTGAGCAGGCATCGTGTTGTCATTCACGGCCGACGCCGATCCGATTGTCAGATGAGCCATTGGCATGAGGCCTCCTGCAAAGGCCCTGTCGGTGCAGGCGGAAATCAGAATTCGCATGGTCAGCCCCCCGTAAGGCTATGACCAGCTTAAGACCGTGGTTCGATTTTGGGTGCGCTCCGAGGAGGTAGCTCCCTGCTCTGGGGGAGTAGACCGCAGGCGCCTGTCCGTTCTAGGCGCCGGCTTCCTCGATCTCGCTGCTCAGCGCCAGCCACTCCTCCTCGACCGTTTCGAGGGTAGACGCAGCCTCCGCGCGCATTCTGGACAGATCGGAGGCCTTTGCCGGATCCTTCTGAAAGGCGGTGCCGTCGGCGAGCGCCGCATCGACCTTGCCGATGACGTCCGTGAGTTTGGCCATCCGGCTCTCGAGCGCCTCGAGCTTCTTGCGCAAAGGGGCGAGGGCCGCGCGGCGCTCGGCGGCGGCACGACGCTCGTCGGTCTTGGAGGTGGTGGGAGTCTGCGGCTTGTCGGAGCGCTTCTGCGGATCGAGCTCGCCGGAGAGCACGAGCTGGCGGTAATCGTCCATGTCACCGTCGAACGGCTTCACGCCGCCATTGCCGACGATCCAGAGCCTGTCGGCACAGGCCTCGATCAGGAAGCGGTCGTGGCTGACCAGGATCACCGCACCCGTATAATCGTTGATCGCCTCCATCAGGGCCGTGCGGCTGTCGATATCGAGGTGGTTCGTCGGCTCGTCGAGGATGAGCAGGTGAGGGCCGTTGAAGGCGGCAAGTCCCATGAGCAGGCGAGCCTTCTCGCCGCCGGAGAGGGCAGAGACCGGTGTGTCGGCCTTTGCACCTGGAAAGCCGATCTGCGCCGTGCGGGCGCGGATCCTGGCGACCGGCGTGTCGGGCATTCGCTCGGCCACATGGTCGTAGGCTGTGGCCTTCGGGTTCAGCTCGTCCAGTTGGTGCTGGGCGAAATAGGCCACATCCATGCGGGTGGGGGTACGCATCTCGCCCTTCATGGGCGCGAGCCTGCCGCCGATGAGCTTGCAGAAGGTGGACTTGCCGTTGCCGTTGGAGCCCAGCAGCGCGATCCGGTCGTCCGGCGAGATCGTCAGGTTGAGGCGGTCGAGCACGATGCGCTCGCCATAGCCGACAGCGCCGCCTTCGACCGTGATCAGCGGCGGGGCAGCCGGACGCTCAGGCCCCGGCAGGTTGAAGGGCAGCACGTCGTCTTCCACGATGGTCGTGATCGCCTCCATCTTCTCCAGCCGCTTGACGCGCGACTGCG
Source organism: Microvirga lupini (assembly GCF_014191055.1). Classification (GTDB taxonomy): domain Bacteria; phylum Pseudomonadota; class Alphaproteobacteria; order Rhizobiales; family Beijerinckiaceae; genus Microvirga; species Microvirga lupini_A. The sequence continues at coordinate 14,745 of NZ_JACHWB010000002.1, read as the reverse complement.
CCTGACGGGCCTTGGAGGCCTTGGCCTTGAAGCGATCCACGAAAGCCTGCAGGTGCTTGCGCTCGGCCTCCTGCTTGGCGGCCATCTTGGCGGTCAGCTCGCGCTTTTCCGCGTATTGCTTGGCGAACGAGGTATAGCCGCCGCGGTAGATCGCGAGCTTGCCCCGGTCGAGATGGAGGATGTGGTTGACGCAGGTGTCGAGCAGCTCGCGGTCGTGGCTGATGATCAGGACAGTGTGCGGGTACCGGGCCAGATAGTCATAGAGCCAGAGCGTGCCTTCGAGATCGAGGTAGTTGGTCGGCTCGTCGAGGAGCAGCAGGTCGGGCTCGGTGAACAGCACGGCGGCGAGCGCCACGCGCATGCGCCAGCCGCCGGAAAAGTCCGAGCAGGGCCGGTTCTGCGCCTCGGCGTCGAAGCCGAGGCCATGGAGGATGGCTGCCGCACGGGCAGGGGCCGAATGAGCCCCGATATCGGTCAGCCGCGTTTCGATCTCGGCCCGGCGCAGGCCCTCTGCCGTGTCGGCTTCAGCCAGGAGGGCGGCGCGTTCCTTATCGGCGGCCAGCACCACTTCGATCAGGGTTTCGGGGCCGCCCGGCGCCTCCTGGGCCACGGCGCCGATTTTCATGCCGCGGGGCAGGGTGACGGTGCCGCTCTCGGTGGCGAGATCGCCCTGGATGATCTTGAACAGGGTGGTCTTGCCCGCACCGTTGCGTCCGACGAGGCCCACCTTCCCGCCTGTCGGCAGGTTGAAGGAGGCGTGGTCGAGGATCAGCCGGTCGCCGATGCGGTAGGTCAGGTCATTGACGTGAAGCATGCCGCCTTTTGGCGTGGGATGGCCGCGCTGGCAAGGTATTTGGCCGGTATCAAGTGCCTTCCGCTGCCTGCACAAGGCCTGTGGGATAGCCGGAATCGTCAGTGACAGGACCCTGAAGGCTTGACAAAGGGGTAAGGCACCTCTCCCGTACCGGAGGTGCGGGAAATGTGCTATAGCCAAGATCAAAGGCTAAGGGAGGAGACCGATGGCGCGGCTCGCCGGGATCAAGTTGTTCAAGGGTCTTGAGATCGACCTCGCCCCGTTCGAGGCGCGAGCCAATTGGCGCCGCTTCGATCCCGAGGAGGTTCTGGTCGACTTCGACGAGCCCTCGACGGACGTCTACTTCCTTCTGTCCGGGGAAGTGCGGGTCCTCATGCGCACGGCTTCCGGCAAGGAAGTCATCCTCCACGAGATGAAGCCCGGCGACCTGTTCGGTGAGCTGGCCGCTCTCGACGGCGTTCCGCGCTCCGCCAATGTCACGGCGCTGACCCGAGGCGAAGCCTGCGTGATGCCGGCTACCGTCTTCAAGGAGATGCTCTTCTCTCATCAGCCTGTAGCCGAGCGCCTGTTCTGCCTCATGGCCTCCCGCATCCGCGAGCTGAATGCCCGCTTCATGGAGCAGACGGTGCTCGATCTTCGGCACCGGCTCTACTCGGAGCTCCTGCGGCTGTCGACGCCGCGGCAGGACAAGTCCGGTGAGCGGGTGATCACGCCGCCGCCCTTCCACCATATCGTCGCCGCCCGCATCGGCTGCCGCCGCGAGCAGATCACCCGGGAGTTCACGATGCTGACCCAGGAAGGGCTGATCGAGCGCACCAGGGGTGCACTGATTCTGCGCCAGCCGGACGTGCTCAAGGCCCGGGTGGCCGAGGCCTTCCGGACCGACCATTAGGCCGCCACCGCTTTACGCTTGCCCTCGGTGAGGGCGAGCGCCGTGGCGGACAGCATCACGGCCATTCCTAAGGCCTCCGGCCAGCCGAAGGCCTCGTTCGCAAACGCAACGCCGACAGCGACCGCCACGACAGGGCTGACAAAGGAATAGAGCCCGGCCTGGAAGGCACCCCAGTCGCGCACAAGCCAAAGATAGATCGAGAATCCTCCGAGGGAACCTCCGAGGACGAGAATGGTCAGGCCCAGGATCGCGCGCCCATCCGCGAGACCCGCGAAATAGGCGGGATCATAACCCTCCACCAGAAGCGATACAGGGATGAGGCCGAGGGCACCGATGCTCGTCTCCCAGAAAGCGAGGGTGATCGGATGCATGGTCTGCATCAGCGGGCGGCTGACCACACCGCCCCAGGCATAGCTCAATGTTGCCAGAGCCACAGCGGCAAGACCCAGCAGGGCACCATCCTGCGCCGCGCCGGTTCGTCCTGAGAAGAGCATCACGAGGCCGAGGACGCCGAGCGCAATGGCTCCGAGCCTGCGGGGCGTAACGCGCTCCTGCCCGTAGAGAGAGCCGACCAGGATCAGAAAGATCGGCATGAGGGAGAGATTGACGATGGACGACAGCCCGGTCGGAGCGCGGGCGACACCCCAGAAGAGCAGGCTGTAGCAGCCGGTCGTGATGAGAAGCGATGCGACGACAACCCGCCAGGGCTGCTCCATCCTCAATGGCAGACCCCTGGCGAGAATGAAGGCAAGATAGCAGAGGCCCGCGAGCAGGAAGCGGATCATGGCCAGGAAGATCGGCGGAACCGCCTCGGAAGCGATCTTCATCGGCAGCCAGGTCAGGCCCCAGATCAACGCCATTCCGGCAAAGGCCGCGATATGTCCTGCTCCGCTGCCCTCACGCTGTCCCATCGCTCATCCCCAGCCGCCTGCGGGCCAGACTAGTGAAGGGCAGGGCTCGGGGAAAGCTCCAACTGGTGCTTATTGCTTCGGGGCATCAGGTCCGTAGGCTGCAAAGAAGACCCGCAGGGCATTCTCCACGTTCTTCTGGATCTGCTCTTCGGTCGGCGGTTCGCCGACAGAGAAGAGCAGGCGGCGCAGCATGCCGGACACACAGAGATCGAGGAGATGCTGGGCGGCGACGCCGGTATCCTCGATGGAAAGGCGGCCGGCCTCAACCTGCCGGTCGAAGTAAGCGCTGAGTCGAGCAATCCCCTGGCATGGACCTGCCTCGTAGAAGGCCTGGCCGAGACGGGGGAACTTCTCCGCCGCGCCCATGACCATGCGGATCGAGGAGATGTGCTCGGGCTTGCCCATGCGGCGCAGGTAGCTCAGGCCGAGCTTCCTCAGGACGCCGCGGACATCAGGATCCTCCGGGTCGAGCTTGAACAGCACCTCCGCCAGACCCTGCTTCTCCTCCGTTGTCAGGGCCTCGAAAAGGCTCTCCTTGCTGTCGAAGTAGACGTAGAGGGTGCCCTTCGAGACGCCTGCCACCTTGGCTATCTCGCCCATGCTGGCGCCGTCGAACCCCTGGGCTAAGAAGACCTTGCGCGCGCCCTCCAGAATCTGACGGCGCTTGGCACTTTCGGCGCTCTCTTCGATAGCCGAAGACGGGTCACGGGTCAGGGTGCTGTTATGCACGGCGCTCATGGTTTCGTTGTTTTCCTTTTTATCGCTATTGACCGAACGGTTCGGTCAACTCATATATGGCAGGCAATCAACGGAGATCAAGGCTGTAACGACAAGCCCAAGCCTTCTGGTTCTTGGGCTTTCGTCTGCCTTGCAGAGGTCCACATGGCTTATCGGGAAGAGTTTGAGCAGGGGGCAGTCCGCGGCAATGCCGCAAGGGAAGGGCAGCCCGCGCTTGCGCCCACGTCTGAGCAGAAGGCTCCGGAGCCGGTGGCTCGTGAGGCAGCCCCGACGGTCAGAAAGAGGGGTATCGGCAAGAAGCCCGTCATCCTGGCGGTTCTGGCGGCTGCGCTCGGGTTCGGCGGCTATGAGGGCTATGGGTGGTGGACGAACGGCCGCTTCATGGTTTCGACCGAGGACGCCTATGTACAGGCCGACATCACGATTCTGTCGGCCAAGGTGTCCGGCTATGTGCAGTCGGTCGCCGTCACGAACAATCAGAGCGTCAAGGCAGGCGATTTGATCGCCAAGATCGATGACGGCGATTACCGCTTCGCGCTCCAGTCGGCCAAGGACAAGCTTGCCACGCAGCAGAGCGCCGTCACGCGCATCGGCCGACAGATTGAGGCCGGTCATGCTTCTGTGGCGCAGGCTCAGGCGCAGATCGCCGCTGCGAAGGCCGAGGCCGAGCGCGCCGAAGGCGATTTCGCCCGCCAGCAGCAGCTCGCCCGCTCCGACTTCACTAGCCGGGCCGCGCTCGAGAACGCCAAGGCCGCTCGTGACCGGGCTCAGGCCAATGTGCAGAGCGCCGAGGCCGCATTTGCCGCCGCTAAGGCGAATGTCGACGTGCTCGCCGCGCAGCAGAACGAGGCTCAGCGCGTCGCCGCCGAGCAGCAGACGTCGGTCGAGAAGGCGGAGCGGGACCTCACCTTCACGGAGATCCGCGCGCCGGTCGATGGGGTGATCGGCAACAAGGCCATGGAGGTCGGGACCTATGTGCAGCCCGGCGCCCGCCTGGCCGCTCTCGTGCCCATGGCCAGCGTGCATGTGGACGCCAACTTCAAGGAGACGCAGCTCGCGTCCCTGAAGGTTGGCCAGAAGGTGCATATCGAGGTCGATGCTTTCCCAGATACCGACGTGATCGGCACCGTGGAGAGCGTCTCCCCGGCCTCAGGCGCCGTGTTCAGCCTGCTGCCGCCTGAGAATGCCACCGGCAATTTCACCAAGATCGTTCAGCGCGTGCCCGTGCGTGTTTCCGTCAACCCGGAGATCGTCCAGCAGGGCATCCTCCGTCCCGGCCTCTCCGTCGTGGTCGATGTGGATACGCGTACCTCGGCCGCGACTGAAAAGACGGCCAGCCTCAAAGAGTAAGGAACCATGGCCGCATCCGCTGCCATCTCGAACACGCCGCAAGGCCCGATGTTGGCCGCGAAGCCGGCGCCCGTGAGCGGGCGCCGGACCTTTGCGTTCTTTTGCATGGTCTTCGGCATGTTCATGGCGATCCTGGACATCCAGATCGTCTCCGCGTCGCTCGCCGAGATCCAGGCCGGTCTCTCCGCATCGTCGGAGGAAATCTCCTGGGTGCAGACGAGTTACCTGATCGCCGAAGTGATCATGATTCCGCTCTCGGGAACGCTTTCGCGCGTTCTCTCCACACGCTGGATGTTCGTGATCGCCTCTGGCGGCTTCACGTTCATGAGCTTCATGTGCGCCACAGCCACCAATATCGATCAGATGATCGTCTATCGGGCGCTGCAGGGCTTCATCGGTGGCGGCATGATCCCGACAGTCTTCGCCTCAGCCTTCACGGTTTTTCCGCCGGAGAAGCGGCCTGTGATCTCGCCGATCATCGGCCTCGTGGCGACGCTCGCGCCGACCATCGGTCCGACGCTCGGCGGCTATCTCACAGACCTGTTCTCCTGGCATTGGCTGTTCCTGGTCAACATCGTGCCTGGCATCTTCGTGACGGTCTCCACCTATCTGCTTGTCGATTTCGACGAGCCGGATTTCCGCCTCTTCAAGAGCTTCGACTGGGCAGGCCTCGGCTTCATGGCGGCCTTTCTCGGCAGCCTGGAATACGTGCTGGAGGAGGGGCCACTGAACGACTGGTTCCAGGACGAGCTGGTGCTGATCCTGACCATCGTGTGCGTGGTCGGCGGCTTCGGCTTCTTCTACCGGGCTTTCACCGCAAAGCAGCCGATCGTGGACCTGCGCGCCTTCGCCGACCGCAACTTCCTTGCGGGCTCGTCCTTCAGCTTCGTCATGGGCATCGGCCTCTATGGCCTGACCTATCTCTACCCGGTCTATCTGGGGAGCGTGCGGGGCTATTCCTCCCTGCAGATCGGCGAGACGATGTTCGTGTCTGGCGCGACCATGTTCGTAATGGCGCCGGTGGCAGGTATCCTGTCCCGCAAGATGGATCCTCGCATCATGATGGGCATCGGCTTTGCCGCCTTCGCCTTCGGCACATGGATGATGAGCAGCCTGACCAAGGACTGGGATTTCTGGGAGCTCTTCGTGCCGCAGATCTTCCGCGGCGTCGGTCTCATGATCTGCATGGTGCCGATCAACAACATCGCCTTGGGCACGCTCCATCCAAGCCGGATCAAGAACGCGTCAGGTCTCTACAATCTCACCCGCAATCTGGGCGGCGCCGTCGGTTTGGCGCTTATCAACACGGGTATCAACAATCGCCTGGACCTCCACCTCCAGCGCCTGCGCGAAAGCGTGAACTGGGGGCGGTCGACGGCGGTCGAGACGCTGAATGCCATGACGCTGAAATTTCAGTCTCTTGGTCCTGATGCCGGCACGGCTGCCATCAAGACCCTGTCCAACATGGTCCATCGCGAGGCGATGGTGATGGCCTTCGCGGATGTGTTCCTCCTGCTGACGATCCTGTTCCTGGGCCTGATTCTGGCTCTGCCGTTCATCAAGAAACCCCGTCCGGCTCCTGCAGGCGCAGGGGGCGGCCATTAGGTTAACCTCCAAACTTCAGCCCGGCGTTGAGCCGGGCATTTTATTGGATGGTGTGCTTACCGGTTCGCGATGGCATTGTCGCCAGAAGGCTGCGCATTCGTATCGACGCTCACCACCACCGACATTCCCGGAACCAGGCGTTCGGATAAGGCCTGTCCCGGATCGATGGAGATCCGCACCGGAACGCGCTGCGCAACCTTGGTGAAGTTGCCGGTGGCGTTGTCGGTCCGGATCACGCTGAACTCCGAGCCAGCGGCTGGAGAGAATCGCTCAATGTGCCCAGTGAGAGCGGCGTGCTCCAGTGCATCGACCGTGAATGTGACAGGCTGGCCGGGTTTCATGCCCGGCAGCTGGGTTTCCTTGAAATTGGCGACCACCCAGATCCTCTCGGGCACGAGGGTCAGCAACTGGGTGCCTGCGGAGACATACTGACCGAGGCGCGCGCCGACTTCGCCGAGCTGTCCGTCCTGGGGGGCCGTGATGCGCGTGTTCTGCAGATCGATCTCAGCCAAGCGGACGGCCGCCTGGGCACCCTGGACGACGGCTTCCAGAGATTGCCGGCTGACGAGAGTGGCCGCGAGATCCTGTTGGGAGACAGTCAGCGCTGCCTCGGCCTGATGCAAGGCCGCAGTCGCCTGATCCAGCGCAGAACGCGCTTGATCGGCTTGGCTTTGCGTCGCGATGCCTCGTTCCAGAAGCGGCGCGATCCTGTTCCAGTTGGCTTCTGCGGCAGTGCGGACGGCTCGGGCGCTCTCGACCTGAGCTTGGCTCGACTCGATCCGCGCCCGATCCGAGCGCTCCTTCTGCTCGGAATTGGCCAATGCTGCCTGCTGGCTCGCCAGTGTCGCCTTCGCCTGTTCCAGCTTCTGCGCGAAGATCCGGTCGTCGATTTTCACCAGAAGCTGACCAGCCTTCACGTGCTGGAAGTCCTGAACGGCAACCTCGGCCACGTAGCCGGCCAATTGCGGAGCGATGACCGTGAGCTGTCCGCGCACATAGGCATTATCGGTGGTCTGCACGGAGCTGCCGAAGGGCGGCAGCCGCCAGGCATAGAGCACGAGAACCACACCGGCGATGCCGATGAATGCGGCGATGAGAGTAGCGGTCGATCGGAAGAACTTGGACATGAGTTATGCGCTGGCAGCCGGTTGTGGTTCAGGGGAAATGCTTTCGCGGATCGCGCGGATCGCGAGATGGAGGATCATCGCGGCCAGCGCACAGGCGGCGCAGAGGGCGATGGCCAGGAATGCGTCGTTATAAGCCAGCACCGTCGCCTCCCGTGTGACCTGCTGCCCGAGCAACGCTATGCCCTCTGCGTTGAGCAGAGACCGGTCCGTGATGACACGCCCATAGGCTCCCGCAAGCTGCGCGATGCGCTGGGAAACCATGGGATCGACCACGGTCAGATTGTCTGCGATGGCTTGGAGGTGGAACCTCGTGCGCCATGTGATGAAGGTGCCGACAAGCGCCGATCCGATGACGCCGCCCAGGCTCTGGGTCGTCAGGAAGACGACGATGAAGTTCAGAATGAAGGTCGGCCCGCGCTGCAACGCGAGCATCAGGCCGGCCGCCATGGCAGGCGGCAGGAAAAGAACGCCGGCTGCAGCGATCAGAGCTTGGCTGACATACATCTGCTCCGGCCTTGTCAGGCTCGTGGCATTGCTGTCCATGAGGGCGCCGACGAGAAGAAGGCCCAGGGCCACCATCTGGAACGCGCTTTCCCGGCCGGGCTTGAACAAGACGATATAGCTCAGGCCTGCAGCCATCGAGGCGGCGATGACGACCAGGGACAGAGTGGTCGTCTGCTCGTTCTGCAGCCCCAGGATCTGAAAGAACGCGAAAGCGCCGGCGGTCTGCTCCGACATGAGCAGGCGGAACACCAGAAGGGTGCCTGCGAGATGCAGGATCTCCTTGCTGGCGAGCCAGCGGACATCGAGAAAGGGCGTCTCGCGATTGAGCTCGATCATGATCGCGCAGGTGAGCGATGCGATGCCGATGGCGAGCATGACACCGAGCCATGGCGCTTCGAACCACCAATAGGCGCGCCCCAGCGTGAAGACCATGGCGATAAGGCCGAAGCCGACGGCGATGAAAAGATAGCTCACGACGTCGAGCCAATGGATCACCTTGGCCCGTGGCGGCGGAGTGAGAGGTAAAAGATACACGGCCGCAAAAGCCATCATGGCGAGTGCGATCTCGAACAGATAAAGACCGTGCCAGTCGCCCAATGCCAGAAGATCCGGAGAGATCAGGCGGGCGAGGGGAGCCCCAAGCGCGATATTCGTCAGGACGAGAGGCTGGCCGATGCTCAGCTTCTTTGCCGGAGGCAACGGCTCCAGCATGTAGAGGAAGGCGAGGGTCGAAATGGGCGCTGCCGCGATGCCGCTGAAGAAGCGAACAACAAAGGCCGATTGCAGATCGAGCACGAAGATGTGCAGCAGCATCACGAGCACGAACAGAAGGATGCTCAGCTCCGCGAAGTTGCGCAGCCCAAACTGGGCCCTGACCTTCACCAGGATCAGCGAGAGGCTGACATTCGGCGCCATATAGGCGGCGATCAGCCATGTGACCTCGTTGCTGGTCGCGCCGAGCGGCCCCTGAAGCTGGGGCAGGTTCGCGGCGGCGAGATTCATCCCCAACCCTTGCGTGAGGGACAGGAGAAAAGAGGTCAACATATAGAGGGCCGCCCGCGGCCAGGGCATGGGCGGAGGTGCGGCTGGAGAGGCAGGCGGCGCCTGAGGCTCGACCGGCTCGACCGTTCTGTCGGATGGTTCTGTCACGGAAGGCGCACCATTCTCAGCCTTCGGCCTCGAGGTTCCGGGCCATGGTATGGAAAACGCGCAGAGCAGCCCTTAGGTCGTCCTCGCTCACATCTTTGAGCACGTCGTTGCGCACCTCCTGAACGATTCCGCCGACCAGGATGGCCTCCTTCTGTCCCGCTTCGCTGAGGGCGATCTGTTTGGCGCGCCGATCCCCGTCGACAGGCCTGCGCTCGATCAGGTCCTGCTTCTCGAGGCCATCCAGGAGGCGGACCAGGGTTGGACCCTCGATTTCGAGAGCGTCGGCCAGTTCCGTCTGGGTCATCCCTTCCTTCTTGGCGAGAAGGATGAGGGTGCGCGCCCGTGCCAACGTAAGGCCCTTCGCTTTAACCCTCGCATCGAAGAGGGTCCGCACCCGACGGCTGACCTTCCAGAGTTCATCGAAGAAGCTTGCCTTGAGGGTCATGGCCTCAAATCCCTTAGGGTGCATATTGGTAGCGTGCTAATAATATGCGCGCTCTATATCTTAAGGGCAGGGCTGCTGCAAACGCAGAGGCCCAACTTGCCTGCAGGAAGGGGTTGCATAAAAGGCTGCCCTCCAGCCGGTGGAACTTGTCTTTTAAACGGTTGTTCTCAGGGGCCGAACATCATAGCTTGCCCCTTGGTTTTTCCTCGTACAGGTTGAAGTCAGAACATCTTGCCTCCTCCAGTCCGTCAATCCGCCTCCGTCGGCGCCGTGCGCCGCTCCTTCGCTCCCTGGGCGACCCCTGACGCAAAGCCGCTCATCCGCTTCGAGAACGTCACGAAACGCTTCGGCGAATCCACAGCGGTCGATCATCTCTCTCTGGACATCTTCGAAGGCGAGTTCTTCTGCCTGCTGGGCCCCTCCGGCTGCGGCAAGACGACCCTCATGCGCATGCTCGCCGGCTTCGAGACGCCGACCGAGGGCACGATAACCTTAGGGAGCCAGAACCTGGCCGGCGTGCCGCCCTATCGCCGGCCCGTGAACATGATGTTCCAGTCCTACGCGCTCTTTCCGCATATGAGCGTGGAGAAGAACATCGCTTTCGGTCTCAAGCAGGATGGAATGCCCAAGGACCAGATCGCGGACCGCGTCGGCGAGATGCTGCGCCTCGTCCAACTCGAGAAGCTTGCCCGTCGCTACCCGAGCCAGCTCTCCGGCGGCCAGCGCCAGCGCGTGGCTCTGGCCCGTGCGCTCGCAAAGAAGCCCAAGGTGCTGCTTCTCGACGAGCCGCTCGGCGCCCTCGACAAGAAGCTGCGCGAGGAGACCCAGTTCGAGCTGATGGACATCCAGCACGACCTGCACATGACCTTCGTAGTCGTCACCCACGATCAGGAGGAGGCCATGACGATGGCCGACCGGATCGCCGTCATGGATCACGGCCGGATCGTGCAGGTCGCCACTCCCGGTGAAATCTATGAGCAGCCCAAGACCCGCTTCATCGCGGAATTCGTCGGCGACGTGAATATCATCGAAGGCCATGTCCAGGGCCAGGAAAACGGCCTCTGGCGGGTGAAGACATCGTCGGCCGCGGTGCCGCTCACCATCGACGATCCGGACGAGGTGCTGCATTCCGGCCAGCCGGTGGCGATCGCCGTCCGTCCGGAGAAGATGGTGATCCAGCGCGATCCACCGGGACCTGGTGCCATCAACGTGCTCACCGGCGAGGTGTGGGATATCGGCTATCTCGGCGACTGGACTGTTTACCGGGTCAAGCTCGCCACAGGCGAAATCCTGCGCGTGACCCGCGCCAACGCCTCTCGCTTCGTCGAAAACCCCATCGAGTGGGACGAGCAGGTCTATGTCACCTTCGCGCCGGATGCGGCGGTAATCCTGGCGGAATAGCCATGATGAATCGCTCCCTCACGCGGCGCCTGACTGCAGGTCTTGTGCCCGCCGTGCCTTACCTCTGGCTCGGCGTGCTCTTCCTCGTGCCGTTTCTGATCGTCCTCAAGATCAGCCTCTCGGACCCGGCGGTGGCTCAGCCACCCTACAAGCCGGTCTTCGAATGGAACGACATCGCCGGCTTCTTCAGCGCGCTCGATTTCGAAAATTTCGCGTTGCTCGCCGAGGACGATCTCTATTTCCGGGCGACGCTCTCATCGGTGCGCATCGCCGCCGTCTCGACATTGCTGCTGCTGCTCGTGGGCTTTCCCATCGCCTACGGCATGGCGCGTGCGCCGGAGCGGTACCGGCCGCTCCTGGTTGCGGCGATCATCCTGCCGTTCTGGACGAGCTTTCTCATCCGCATCTACGCTTGGGTGGCGATCCTCAAGCCCGAAGGGCTGCTCACGCAGGCGCTTATGGGCATCGGCCTGATCTCCGAACCCCTCGACATCCTGAACACCGAGACGGCCGTCTATATCGGCATCGTGTATGCCTATCTGCCCTTCATGGTGCTGCCGCTTTACGCCACATTGGAGAAGATGGACGATACGCTGCTCGAAGCGGCCCTCGATCTCGGCTCCACGCCCTGGCGCTCGTTCTGGACGATCACCGTTCCGCTCGCCATGCCGGGCATCATCGCAGGCTCGCTCCTGTGCTTCATCCCGGCGGTCGGCGAGTTCGTGATCCCGGATCTGCTCGGCGGCTCGGAGACCCTGATGATCGGCCGGCAGCTGTGGAGCGAGTTCTTCTCGAACCGCGACTGGCCGCTGGCGTCCGCGGTCGCCATCCTGCTGCTGATCATTCTCGTCGTGCCGATCGTGATCTATCGCGATGTCGAGGCCCGGCGCGTGGAGGCCCGGCCATGACCATGCGCCGCCTGAGTGTCTTCAACGTCACCTCGCTCGTGATCGGCTTCGCCTTCCTTTACCTGCCGATCCTGCTGCTGGTGCTCTATTCCTTCAATGCCTCCCGGCTCGTGACCGTGTGGGGCGGCTTCTCCACCCAGTGGTATGGGGCTTTGTTCCGCAACGAGGCGCTCATGGAGGCAGCCTGGGTGACGCTGCGCGTTGCGCTTCTGTCCGCAATGCTTGCGACTGTTCTCGGCACCCTCGCGGCGCTTGCGCTCACCCGCTATGGGCGCTTTCCCGGCCGTGCGCTGTTTACCGGAATGGTCTATGCGCCGATGGTCATGCCTGAAGTGATCACCGGCCTGTCGCTGCTGCTGTTCTTCGTGGCTGTCGATTTCGACCGGGGCTTCTGGACCATCACGCTCGCCCATACCACGCTCACCATGTGCTTCGTGACCGTGGTGGTGCAGTCGCGCCTCATGACCTTCGACCGCTCGCTCGAGGAGGCGGCGATGGATCTCGGCGCGCCGCCCCTGCGCACGTTCTTTTCCGTGACGCTGCCGCTGATCGCGCCTTCCATCGTGGCGGGCTTCCTGCTCGCCTTCACTCTGTCGATGGACGATCTGGTGATCGCGAGCTTCAACGCGGGTCCCGGGGCCACGACGCTGCCGATCAAGATCTACAGCGCGGTGCGGCTCGGGCTCTCACCTGAGGTCAATGCAGCCTCGGCCATCCTGATCGGGATCGTGACCCTTGGGGTGATCTCCGCGACCCTGCTGAGCAAGCGGTCGGTTCTACGCTCCCGCCGCAACGCTCACTGAGCCGTGGCTTGCGGGCCTTGCGTGCCGGTGGGGGCGCGTTCCGAGGGGAACAAGGGTTTGGCCGCGCCCGACCGTTCGATGAGCGAGCGGACCTGAGGGGTGACGGCGACGTTGTCCCAGTCGCCCGTGACATCGAAGGCGAGGGCCGGCGACTGACCGACCGGCGCATCGGCATGCGTAATCCCTGCCGTCACCTGGAGGGTTCGGTCGACCAGCAGCACCTGCCCGCGAAGATGGGCCTGCACGGCTGCCCCTTTCAGCTTGCCCTCGACGACCTCACCAACGCCATCCTTCATCACAATCTGAGCTTCGGCCTTGTCGAAAGGCGTACGGCCCCCTTTCCAGTTCAGGGACGCCAGGAGAGGACGCTTTTCTACACGCCGGAGCGCGTCCTCAAGGTTGATCCCCACCAGTTCTCCATCCGTCAGCTCGATCGAGGAGCGGCCCTCCGCCTGACGGATCACATCCGCAGGGTTCCGGCCATGGCCGTCGAAGCTGAATTGTCCCTGGGCACGGCCGGTGATCCAGCGTGGCTCGCCGACGGCGGCGAGGAACGGTGCGATCTTCACCCCTGAGAAGGTTCCTTGGCTCCTGAAGTCGACAAGGCCATTCTGGGCCACCAGCGACAACCGCCCCTTCAGGGTGCCGTCATAGAAGTCGGCCCGTCCGATGGAGGCCTCGATACGGCCGGGCTGGACGAGCACGCTGGCCGCCATATCGTCCAGGCCCAGACGCCCGAGGCTGGCGGTCGAAGCCGAGAGGCGAAGGTCGAGGTCGGCCCCTGTGGCGCCGGCCAGGTCGATGGCTTCCTCGCTCCACGAGCCTGAGGAGGTCCGTGTCTGGTTGAACGGGGCGAAGAGGTCGGACAGGTTGAGCGTATCGGCCGCAAGGGTACCGGCGATGACTGGCCGTTCCGTATCGAAACGGACGCCCAGGGTACCCTCCAGCTTGTCCGGCCCTAAGGTGATGGAGACAGCCGGCCAGGTCAGGCGGCGGCGGTCCATGGAGAAATCGCCGCTGATCGACAGCGCCTGCAGCAGGGATCCGAAGGGAAGATCCACCCCGCTCCAGCGGGTGAAGTCGCGCACCGAAGCGGTCTTGATGGTGCTTTCGCCCGTGATGCGAGGCCCGTCGCCGAGCTGCGCCTCGCCCTCGGCCATGAGGCGGGCGCCGGGTGCGGAAAGGGTCAGGGAGAAGGGGCTGATCTTGTTGGACGCCAGCAGATCCGGGAAAACCGAGGCCTGTTCCAGGGAAACGAGCTCATCCCGCCAGCGCGCAGACCCTGATACCGTCAAAGGTTCGGACGGATCCACCCAGCGGATCATGGCATTGAGCCCGTCCAGATTGGTGTTCTTCAGGTCGGTCCAGCGCACCGAGGATTTCGTCACCACGAGGCGGCGGGCATGGGCCTTGGCTGAGCCATCCTGGAAGATTTCGGCCCAGTTGACGGTCTGGAGCTTCTGGGCCGAGGCGGTGATGCGGGTTTCCGTCAGATCGAAGTCGGACAGCTCGATCCGCCCGAAGAGAAGCGGCAGGATGCGCAGCTCGCCCCTTAAGGTGCCGCCTTCGGCCCTGAGCGCCCCATCAGGGAACGCGAGCGCGACATCTTCGAATTTGACCCGCGGGATCGGCAGCACCGCGAAGGTGCTCCGGCCCCTCACCGTCAGGTCGAGGCCGTAGCGGCTCCTCACATGCTCCTTCAGCTCCGCCGACAGACCGCCTCCGGGCAACGTCCAGGGCGAGGCCGCCGTCCCGAGAACGGCAAGCGAGATCAAGGCGATGAGAAAGACAACGCGGCGGGACATGGAACGAATGTTGTAAACCTTGAGCGCTGCCTCGCAAGCGGTGAAGAGGAGATGTCCTCAGGGCAGGGCCGACTTCATGAATCCTTTCCATATATCCATACGAAGGGATTGTCTAAATTGAGGCCAGGTTGCAGGGTGGCCGCCATTCGAACCGCGACACTTCGAACGGGCGGAAATTCGCCCACAAGGAGGGGATTTGATGGATAAGGTTTACAGCGACGCCCGCTCGGCGCTGGCCGGCCTGGTCAAGGATGGTATGACCATCATGGCCGGAGGCTTCGGCCTGTGCGGCA
>NZ_JACHWB010000001.1:401874-1439972 GCF_014191055.1 Microvirga lupini | reverse complement strand
TGTCAAGAACGAAACGAGAACAAGAACCCACCCGCCCCCTTCGACCTCATCCTGAGGAGGTCGCTTAAGCGACCGTCTCGAAGGAGGCTCCAGAGGGCGCTGGACGATCCTTCGAGACGCAGCTGCGCTGCTCCTCAGGATGAGGCCTATGGGTGGAATCAAGGGGATCTCGGAATACGTCCGGTGGGAACGGTGGGGGTGTCATTCCCGGCCGGAGCAGCACGGAGGGAAAGGAAAACCATCTGCTGCTCCACGGTGAGTGGATCCCCGTCCCGCACAGCATGCGTCGGGGATGACACTCTGCGGGGCGGGTTGAACCCGAGGCTTCTCCCCTGTTACCAGGGATTTTTACAGTCGAATGTTGGTACTGGATGCGTTTTCAGGAAACCCTGCTCGAGGGCCGTCTCATCGAGCGCTACAAGCGATTTCTGGCTGATATCGAGCTCGACACCGGCGAGGTGGTGACCGCCCACTGCGCCAATCCCGGGGCCATGATGGGCCTGAAGGAGCCCGGCAGCCGGGTCTTTCTCTCACGGGCGTCGAACCCCAACCGAAAGCTCAAGTACAACTGGGAATTCGTGGAGGTCGCAGCCGGCGGCGGTCCGCTCCAGCTCATCGGGATCAACACGTCACGGCCCAACCTGCTGGTGGCCGAGGCCCTGCGGGAGGGGCGCCTCGCGCCGTTCGCGGCTTACGACCGCGTCCGGCCCGAGGTGAAGTACGGCAAGAACAGCCGCGTGGACTTCCTGCTGGAGAAGGACGGCGAGCCGCCCTGCTACCTGGAGGTCAAGAACTGCCACCTCATGCGCGAGGCGGGCTTCGCCGAGTTCCCGGATTGCGTCGCCGCCCGCAGCGCCAAGCATCTCTACGAGCTGGCCGACATGAAGGCTGAAGGCGCGAGAGCCGCCCTCGTCTACGTCATCCAGATGGATGCCGAGCGCTTCGACGTGGCCCGCGACATCGACCCGGCCTACGACAAGGCGTTCCGGCACGCCCTCGCCGCGGGGGTGGAGTCCTACGCCTATGTCTGCCGCATCACGCCCCAGGAGGTCACCATCGACCGGCCGGTGGAGATCGTGACGCCTCGGTAGGCCTCCTTAGAGGCCAGCTCACAACCACTCGACCTCATCCTGAGGAGGTCGCGCAGCGGCCATCTCGAAGGAGGTTCCAGTGTTCTCTGGAGACGCCCTCGTCCTTCGAGACAGATTGCTGGCGCAATCCCCTCAGGATAAGGGCTTAAGGTAAGGCCGATTTTGCGCCGGATTTTCAGGAGCGCTCGAAAACCAGGTTCATCTTGGTTTCCAGAATCTGCCGGTAGCCCCTGCCCGTGAGGAGCCCGATCACATCGGCCTGCCAGCGTTCCGGCACATTCGCCACGATGAACACGGACGGATAGAGCGAGGCCGGCGCATCCCGGAAAAACGGTCCCAGGACAAGGTCCTCGGCGCCCTCCACATCGAGCTTGATCGCGTCGATGCGGGTCAGCCCTTCCCGATTCAGAAGATCGAGCAGGGTCACGGCGGGGACGCGGATCGCGTCCGTCTGGCTCGAGTTCACGATCTTGAGACTGGCCTCGCCCCGGTTGTGAGGGTCGAGGAACAGGGTGAGTTCGCCCGTCTTGTCGGCAATGGCGCAGTCGACCGCCTTGATCGTCCCGAACGGGTTTTGGCGAATGTTGTAGATCAGCCGGTCGAAAATCTCCGGCTGAGGCTCGACGGCCAGGATCCTGGTCGCGACGGCGGGGCCGGCCTCCCGGGCGAGGTACAGGGCGTACCAGCCGACATTCGAGCCCACATCGATGAAGGTGAAGCCCTCCTGGATCCGAGAGGCCAGGATCTTGAGCTCATCGGCATCGAAATATTGCGGCGTGAAGAGAAGCCGGCGCTCGCAGACGTTCTTGTAGGGGTAAAGACGCATCCGCACGCCGAAGGTTTCGAGATCGAGCGGCGGGCCCTTGAGCATCTTCATAGCCAGGTGGCGCATCATCAGGGCCAGCCTCCGGCCCGCCCAGCCCTCGGGCAACCCGCGCGTGCGGTCGATCACCCAGCGGGTGAGACCTGAAGGCGCAAAGTCCCCAAAGGGGCGGGTGTCATTCATAACCGAGGAATCCAAAGCCGCGAACCGGATGAACAGGGTTGCTCATGACACCCTCGTGCGCCAATCGCAAGCGGGGCATGTGGACATTAGAGCATCGTGCGGAAAAGTGGCTCCCGGTTTTTCGCGCCCAACGATGCTCTCATTGATAAAGAAAGCATCGGATGGATCCCAAAAGTGCAAATCCGATTTTGGGTCCGATGCTTTAGCTTGCGTCGCGGGCGGCGATCCTTACATTCCGGGCAAGAGTTCAAGGATTGAGAATGACCGAGACCGATGTTGTGGAGCGCAAGCGCGCCGCCGAGATCCCGCTGCACGGCCCTGCGGACTTCGAAGGGATGCGCCGTGCCGGGCGCATGGTGGCCGAGTGCCTGGACATGCTCTCGGAGCACGTGAAGCCCGGAGTCACGACCGAGTTTCTGGACAAGCTCGCCTTCGACTTCATCCGCCAGCATGGCGCCTATCCGGCCTGTCTGAACTACCGCGGCTACACCAAGACGATCTGCACCTCGATCAATCACGTGGTCTGCCACGGCATCCCCAACGACAAGCCCCTGCGCGACGGCGACATCATGAATGTCGACGTGACCCTGATCCTCGACGGGTGGCACGGCGATTCGAGCCGCATGTACTATGTGGGCGAGGTGCCGCGCCGGGCCCAGCGGCTCTGCGAGATCACGTATGAATGCCTCCTGCGCGGCATCGCAGCCGTGAAGCCGGGCGCGACCACCAACGACATCGGCGCGGCGATCCAGTCCTACGCGGAAGCCGAGCGCTGCTCCGTGGTGCGGGACTTCTGCGGCCACGGCATCGGCAAAGTCTTCCACGACTCGCCGACGATCCTCCATTATGTGGAGCCGGCCTACAACGTGGAGCTGAAGCCCGGCATGTTCTTCACCATCGAGCCCATGATCAATCTCGGGCGGCCCCAGGTGAAGGTCCTGGCCGACGGATGGACCGCCGTGACCCGCGACCGCTCTCTCTCGGCCCAGTTCGAGCACATGGTGGGTGTGACGGAGACCGCCGCAGAGGTCTTCACCTATTCGCCGAAGGGGCTGGACAAGCCTTCTTGAGACAAGCTCGGCACTAGCCTGCCGCATCGCTTCTGGCCTACAAGGTAACAATGGTGCTTCGGATCTTTCGGCTGAGCACACCGAGGCAGGAAGCTACGGGCGGGCATGAGCGACGACCTTCCCCATTATCACGGCCATCGCGACCGGCTGCGTGCCCGCTTCATGGAGGTGGGCGGCGATGCCGTGCCGGATTACGAGCTTCTGGAGCTCGTGCTCTTCCGTTCCATCCCGCGCCGGGACGTGAAGCCCATCGCCAAGGAACTCTTGAAGCGTTTCGGCACCTTCGCCGAGGTGCTCGCCGCCACGCCTGCCCGGCTTATGGAGGTGGACGGGATCGGCGAGAGCGTGGTCACGGACCTGAAGATCGTAGAGGCTTCCGCCCGGCGCCTCGCCAAGGGCGAGGTGGCCAAGCGCCCCGTCCTGTCCTCCTGGACCTCGGTCATCGATTATTGCCGCACCGCCATGGCGTTCATGGACAAGGAGCAATTCCGCCTGCTCTTCCTCGACAAGCGCAACGCGCTCATCGCCGACGAGGTGCAGCAATCGGGCACAATCGACCACACGCCGGTCTATCCGCGCGAGGTGGTCAAGCGGGCGCTGGAGCTCTCCGCCTCGGCCCTGATCCTGGTCCACAACCACCCTTCCGGCGACCCCACGCCGTCCTCCGCCGACATCAAGATGACCCGCGAGATCATCGATGTGGCGAAACCCTTGGGGATCACCGTCCACGACCACATCATCGTCGGCCGCGAGGGTCATGCCAGCCTCAAGGGCCTGCGCCTGATCTGAGCTTGACGGCAGAACCAACCCCTCCCGACGGCGTTACACCCCCACGAGTAACGATCATTGGGAGATAATGATGAAAATGCTGCTCACCGCCGGCCTGCTCGGCTCCACCCTCCTGGCCTCGGCCGCCATGGCTCAGACCACCCCGGCCCAGCCCTCCTCCAACGCCACGGCCCCGGCCGGTGTGAACTTCATCACGCGCCTCGAGGCCGGCCAGATGCTCGCCTCCAAGATCATGGATGAGGACGTGGTGGGTGCCGACAACAAGGATATCGGCGATGTCGAGGATCTGGTGCTCGACCGCAGCGGCAAGGTTGTGGCCGTGGTGATCGAGGTCGATAAAGGCCTGGGCGACCGCACCGTCGCCCTGCCCCTGAGCGCCGTCCAGATGAATGCCGCAGACGCTGCGACCACCGGCTCCGTCCAGGGCTCCGGATCCACCACGACCCGCAACAGCGACGACATGCGGATCATGGTGAACATGCCTGTGGATCAGCTCAAGTCGGCTCCCGAGTTCGACGAAGATGACGACTAACTCTATCTAAAACCTGCGGCTGGCCGATCCGGTCAGCCGCAGGCCCCTTCAGATCAGCGTGTCGATGCCGGTAAAGATCGCGTAGACGAAGCCGAGGCTCAAGGTCAGGCCGATGGAGCCGATCAGGAGCCCTCCCACCACGACGAAACCGTCCCGCTCGACAAGCCCGAGTCCGACGAGGCACACCGCCAGACCCAGCGGGATCTGCCCCACGAAGGGCGGCGCGAAGAGAAGACCCAGCGACAAAATCAGGATGACCGCGCCCATGAGACGCATGGCGAGCGGCGTGTCCAGGAAGGTCATGCGGGGCCGGGAAATGCGCTCGAGCCGGCGAAACACCGGAACGGCCCGGCCCACGGCCCGCTCGACGTCCGTTCGGGCCATGGAACGATTCATGAGCTGGCGCGGAAGCCAAGGCGCCTCGCGCCCGAAAACGATCTGAACGGCGACGAGCGCCAGCAGCAGGCCACAGACCAGAGGGATCGGCGGCGGCATGGGAAGGCAGTTGGGCAGCCCCAGCAGAACGATCAGGAGCGCGAAGGCCCGGTCCTGAAGAACCGCCATGATCTCGCGCACGGTGAGGCGCTCGCCCGGCTGGGACGCGAGGGCGAGCAGGATCTGGGAAGTGCGCGCGTTGGAAAACAAGGAGCCCTGGCAGGTTCGGGGATGCTCAGGGCGCCTCTGTACCTGACTTAACGTTCGGGGCCAAGGCGTATCAATGAATGTTGATCTCCCCCTGAATCGCCCTGAACTCGGCGGGGCGGATCAGCTGCGCATGGGTAACGGTGACCGAGTGCAGGGGTCCTGCGAGTTCCCGCTTCCAGAAGTCGAGAAAGTCGATGAGAACGGGAAACCGTGGCGCCAGATCATATTCCTGCCAGACATAGGTCTGCAGAAAGGACGGGTGATCCGGCATGCGATACAGGATCTTGGCGGTCGTCAGCCCGTAGCCTTCCATCTGGCGGATGAAATCTTTTGAGACCATGCGAATTCCTTCTCAAGCCCGAACGAGCCTTGCGACAGGAATCCACCTGGAAAGCGCAGGCGGTCTCCTGCCCTATGCTCAAGGCTAAATCTTGAGTGGGTTTTCAGGTTCCCGCAAGCGCATGGGGCCCAAAAGTGGAGGGCACTTTTGAGATCCACCCGATGCTCATTTTCCAAGCGCATCGTTGATGCGGAAAACCGGAACCACTTTTCCGCACGATGCGCATATGGGCTTGCACATCCACGCGATCTTGCATTGAGTGCTCGGATCAAGGTCCCAGTGGAAGCATCGTGAAAGGAGATCACCGGGAATGCGCTTCGCCTTCGCGGGAATCGATTTTCTGGGAGATGTTTTCGAGACGTTTCTCGCCAGGGGCTGGGAGCCCGTGAAGCTGTTCAGCCGCCCCTGCGACAGCATCTACGACTTCAACGACGTGACCTTGTCCCGGGCCCGCTCGATGCGTTTGCCGGTGCAGATGTCGCGCATTCTCCCGGCCGATCTCGCCGGCCTGAAAGCCATGGGCTGCGAGGCGCTGGTGGTTGCGGGCTATCCGTGGCTGATCACCGGTTGGGAACGGCACCTCCCGTATGCGGTCAACTTCCACCCCTCGCCCCTGCCCCTGGGACGGGGGCCCTACCCGCTTTTTCAGGCCATCCTCGACGGCTTGTCCGAATGGGGAATGACGGCCCACATCCTCGAGCCGGCCTTCGATACCGGCGCCATCGTGGCTCAGAAGCGTTTTGCACTGAGCCATGCGGAATCCCACGATACCCTGCTGTCCAAATGCCAGATAGCCGCCAAGGAACTTGCTGCGGAGATCGCTTCAGACCTGCCCCGTCTCTGGGATGAGGCAAGGCCCCAGGGGCCGGGCACCTACTGGCCCAGGGTCACGCAGGCGCAGAGAACCGTAAACTGGAACGGTGGCGTGCGGGACGTGCTGCGCACCATCCGCGCCTTCGGCTCCATCGAAGCCTTCGCCCAGATCGAGTCGCGCTATGTCTATGTCTGGGAGGCCTCAGGCTGGGAGGAGCCGCACCGCTACAGGCCCGGCACCCTCGTCCATCGTCATCGCAAGCACATGGTGGTCGCCACCCGTGACGGTTTCGTGCAGATCAGCGGATGGAGCCCCTACGCGCCGGGTCCCGCGAGACGAGGATAGGCAGCCAAACCTCTAGCGCCTGCGTTTGATCATCTTCCAGGCCTGCCGGAGGATGAAAAGATTGCGAATGAGCCTCAGCATCGGATCACCTTTGTAAAACCACGTGCTGGTCAAAGGCCTTTTCCGATGGATGGTTCCAATCCGCTCACACGCTCATCGCGCCTTCTAGGCAAGCGGAGCATCCACCGTGCACAGGACACCGCCAGGGTGGAATGTGATCTGGACGTCACCATTGAGCTCGCGCGCGAGACTGCGTTCGATCAGACGGGAGCCGAAGCCCTGGCGTGTCGGGGTCCGCACCGGCGGGCCGCCGCTCTCCTGCCAGCGAAGATGCAGACGGCTTGCATGTTCCGCCCGCGTGACGTCCCAGACGATATCGACCCGTC
Organism: Microvirga lupini; assembly: GCF_014191055.1. GTDB lineage: Bacteria > Pseudomonadota > Alphaproteobacteria > Rhizobiales > Beijerinckiaceae > Microvirga > Microvirga lupini_A. The sequence goes on along the minus strand of NZ_JACHWB010000001.1, from coordinate 1,432,954 downwards.
CTGTCGCATTCGACAGGGCGCCATGCTTCACGGCATTCGTGGTCAGCTCCTGAAGCGCCATCGACAACGCCAATGCGATGCGGGGCAGCAACCGAACCTCAGGTCCCGTCGCCGTGAGACGGTCCTCCCCGAACGATCGATACGGCGCGAGAGCCTCAGCGACGACATCCTTGAGTTCCGCCCCCTCCCAGTTCTCCGTTGTGAGAACGTCGTGAGCGCGCGCCAAGGCCATCAGGCGCCCTTCGAAGGCCTCCTTGGCCTCTTGCATCGTCGGGGCATTGCGCAGGGTCTGAGCGGCAATGGACTGCACTGTCGCCAGGGTATTCTTCACCCGGTGGTTCAGCTCGTTGATCAGAAGCGTACGCTGCTCCTCAGCCCTCCTGCGCTCGGTAATGTCGCGCTGGATGCCCCAGAGCCGCTTCAGCCGATTGTTCTCGATGACCGGAATGATGCTGTTGTCGAAGTATTTGGGGTTGCCGTCAGCATCCTGCTCGACGGATTCGACCCCGGTGACGCTGTAGCCGGAGCTGACGATGCCGGCCAGATAGGCTCTGGCCTCAGGGTCGGATGAAGGCATCGGGAAGTCGAGGGTCTTGCCGATGAGATCATCGGCCCGCGCAAGCCCATACATGCGCGCCATGGCATCATTGCAGTCCACGAAGCGACCGTTGCGATAGGCCAGTTCGACCTGCTCGTCTACGGGCAGGCTCGCGTCGAGCGGAGGGGAGAATTCCAGGAGCCATATGCCCTCGGAACTGTGAGTGATGAACGAGCGGTAGCGCTCCTCGCTTTCACGCAGAGCCACCTGCGTATCCTTCTCGGCGGTAATGTCCCATTGAGCCCCGAGGGAGCGGATGAAACGTCCGTCCGTGTCCCGCATCAGCTTGGTACGCGCCGTGATCCATCGCATCTGACCGGTATCGGCGCGGATGATCCGGAAATCGTATTCGAGCTGGTGGCGAGTGGGATCGGCGACCGCCCTGCGCGTTTCGGCTTCGATCCATTCCCGATCTTCGGGATGGATCAGGCTGACCCATTCCTCATACGAGAAGGCGCCGGAGCAGTTGCCCGGCAGCCCATACAGCTCCAGGTACTCCGGCGAGGCGACCGCTCTGCCGGTCTCGCGGTCGAAGTCGAAGCTGCCAATCCGCGCCGCATCCTGTACCTGCCTGAGGCGCTCCTCCGTGGGAGCGTGGTCGCCCGCCTCTTCCCCGACGCAGTAAAGCCCGGCCACCTTGCCTGTATCATCCCTGATGGGCGTCCAGGAGAAGGTGAACCCGCCAATCATCCAGCCCAACCGCTTGCCCGATGGATCAGAATGCGAGGCGGCTTTCTCTGCATCACCTGACAAAGCCGATTCAATGATGGTTCGATGCCACGTCTCTGGCCAACATTCGCCGAAAGGCCTGCCGAGCGCTGCCGGATGCGTTGGACCGAGGATTGCCCCGAAGCTGTCGTTGTAGAGCAGCGTAAGATCGGTTCCCCAGACGACAAAGACCGGTTGCCGGGCACCGAGCATCAGTTCGGCAACGGTGCGAAGGCTCTGGGGCCAGGACGGCAGAGAACCGAGCGGGGTGGCCGCCCAATCGTGAGCCCGGATACGCCGCTCCATCTCGCCCCCGCCCTGCAGCCAAGAACAAGCTATTGGCGCGGTGGCCTCCGCCGGTTTGGGAAGAGAGGACGAAGCCCCTTCGAGCAGGCCATCGCTCATGAGCGGCCTATACGACACGCTGATGTGCGGGATCGTTCGACCATGCCAGGATCAGATCGGCTCCAGTTGCTCGGCATGTCTTGCTCGTGGCCCGCGAGTCGAGGTTGCAATGTGACAGAACTACATAAGCCCCAGAGACTTGGCTTCAAGGGATTGGGCAGGGCTGCATCGATCTGAGGAAATACCCCAATGAAGCCGCTTCCGTCCATGATCCCTTGTCGGATGAGCACCTGCTCGCAGGATCTCGCTGTTGCGGAACAAAGTTTCCGTAAAGGCATTGCCCCTCAGCGAAGGCCACGTGCCCCCAGGTCTTCGAGACCCTCAAAGCCCTTCGCGACCTCGCGAGGGGCTTTTTTCGTTCTGGCTGCCGAAAACTCGCCTCCAGGTTGAACCTTCTACACCTCTTCGGAGTTAATCCTTTGGAGGTACTGTTCACCTACAGCCCTTCATAACTGAGGGCCGCCCTGCTTAATCCCGGCAGGCTGGCCCTCTCTTTTGTTGCGGGCTCTTTCCCTGAAATTTTCCGCGAAGCTGAAACCGCACCGTGATCCATTCATTGAGTTCACGAAGGCTCATCTGAGCCTTCAGGACCGGGAGGCCTCCTCATTTGCTGGCAACGGCGGGTGGGGAGGCCTTTCCGTCTGTCCCCTTAGGCTCACAATTCGTGATAGTGCCGCCCGTGATAGATGAGAGGCGGCCTCTGTTCGCCCAATCGGATGCCGATGATCTCGCCGATGATCACGTGGTGGGTGGCGACCACCCGGGCGTCGCTGATCCGGCAGTCGAAGGAAACAAGGCTCGTCGTCAGGCCGGGCGCCCCGGTCTCCAGAATGTCCCAGGCGCCTCTGCTGAAGCGTTCCGCCCCCTGCAGGCCGGCCCGCCCGGCGAAGATATCCGCCAGCTCCGCATCGGCCGCCGCGAGGGTATTCACGCAGAAGACCCGGTTCGACAGCAGAGCCTGAGCCGATCGGGAACCTGTGTTCACGCAGACCAGGAGCGAGGCCGGGCTGTCGGTCACGGGCGTCACGGCCGTGGCCGTGAAGCCCCCACGGCCGGCGGCACCATCTGTCGTGACCACATGGACGGCACCGGCGACCCGGCTCATGCCCTCCCGAAAGAGCAGGGCGTCCGAGCCGGGGGTGGAATGCGGAGAGGCTTGTGTCTTCAACATCATAATCCAAGCAAGCCTCTTCCACTCTTTTGGGCTGAGCACAAGGCCGTCAAAGCCATATGGTTCCTCGGTCCCCGCAAGGGAAGGCGGCCGCCATTCGGCCCACGTGCCGCACATTCCATCAGCCTTTGGCACAATTTCCATCAATTGGGCTGATAGGAATCGTAACAGTACGTTGTCGAATGAAAATCGTTTTGCTAGAGACACCCGCACCTTACGTCAGGCTTGGCGATGATCACACATCGTGCTTTCCTGCGTTGTTCCCAAAAAATGACCCCGTTCCAGAGGGGCAAGGGTAGGACATGGAAATTTTTGTGCAGCAGCTCATCAATGGGCTGACTCTGGGGTCGATCTACGGCCTCATCGCCATCGGCTACACGATGGTCTTCGGCATCATCGGCATGGTGAACTTCGCCCACGGCGACGTCTTCATGCTCTCCGCTTTCATCTCGCTCATCTTCTTCCTGATCCTGACCGCTTGGCTCGGGATCTCGTCCGTCGCACTGGCGCTGCTCATCGTGCTCGTCGTCGCGATGGCGCTCACCTCCCTGTGGGGCTGGGCCATCGAGCGGATCGCCTACCGGCCCCTGCGCGGCTCCTTCCGCCTCGCGCCCCTGATCTCTGCCATCGGCGTTTCGATCTTCCTGTCCAACTTCGTTCAGGTCGCTCAGGGAGCGCGCAACAAGCCGACCCCGCCGATGGTCCAGGACGTGATCGTGCTGTTCCAGGGCGAAAGCGGCTACAACGTCGCCCTCTCCTACAAGCAGATCATCATCATGGCGGTGACCGCCGTGCTGCTGACGATCTTCTGGTATCTCGTCCAGAAGACCTCCCTCGGACGTGCCCAGCGTGCCTGCGAGCAGGACCGCAAGATGGCGGCACTGCTCGGCATCAACGTGGACCGGACGATCTCGCTGACCTTCGTCATCGGCGCGGCCCTCGCGTCGGTCGCCGGCACCATGTACCTGCTGTATTATGGCGTCGTGAGCTTCAACGACGGCTTCGTGCCCGGCGTGAAGGCCTTCACGGCGGCGGTTCTGGGTGGCATCGGCTCGCTTCCCGGCGCCGTGCTGGGCGGGCTGATCATCGGCCTCATCGAGACCTTCTGGTCGGCCTATTTCTCGATCGAGTACAAGGATGTGGCTGCGTTCTCGATCCTCGCCATCGTTCTGATCTTCATGCCCTCCGGCATTCTCGGACGGCCTGAGGTCGAGAAGGTTTAAGGAGCCCGCACATGAATGCTCCTTCCATCACCAGCACGGCCCAGACCGAGGCCGTGACGCGCAACTTCGACTTCGGCGCAGCCTTGAAGGACTCCTTCAAGAGCGCCCTGATCACTCTGGGACTCTCGATCCCGATCCTGGCCTACAAGACGGACCAGAGCGGCGCCGATCTCTTCCTCACGCCCCGCTGGGGTCTGGTGGCGATCGTGGTTGCCATCGTGTTCGGGCTTCGCCTGGCGCTGCACGCGTTCACGGCCTCGCGGGCCTATCGCCAGGCGACGCCGAGCGCACATCAGGCCACCGAGGCGGTTCACGCGGAGCCGAGCGCCTTCCAGAAGGTGTCCCGTTTCGGCGTGCCCTTCTTCCTCGGCGTGGCGCTGACCTTTCCGCTCCTGATCTACCTGATCCAGGGCGGATTGAACGAGTCGCGCTATTGGGTCGATCTGGGCATCCTGATCCTCACCTACGTGATGCTCGGCTGGGGCCTGAACATCGTGGTCGGCCTCGCCGGCCTGCTCGATCTGGGCTACGTGGCCTTCTATGCCGTCGGCGCCTATTCCTACGCCCTGCTCTCCACCACCTTCGGCCTGTCTTTCTGGATCTGCCTGCCGCTCGCCGGCATCCTGGCGGCCTTCTGGGGCATGATCCTGGGCTTCCCGGTGCTGCGCCTGCGCGGCGACTATCTCGCCATCGTGACCCTGGCCTTCGGTGAGATCATCCGCCTCGTGCTCATCAACTGGGTGGATTTGACCAATGGCGGCGCCGGCATCTCGTCGATCCCGCGTGCGACCTTCTTCGGCCTGCCCTTCACAGCGGGCGAAGGCGGTTTTGCTCAGACCTTCGGGCTCGAGTTCAACGGCATGCACCGGATGATCTTCCTCTACTACCTCATCCTGGTGCTGGCGCTGATCACCAACTTCGTGACCATGCGGCTGCGCAAGCTTCCCGTGGGTCGCGCCTGGGAAGCCCTGCGCGAGGACGAGATCGCCTGCCGGTCGCTCGGCATCAACACCACCAACACCAAGCTGACGGCCTTCTCCATCGGGGCCATGTTCGGCGGCTTTGCGGGATCGTTCTTCGCGGTCCGCCAGGGCTTCGTCTCACCGGAAAGCTTCAACTTCCTGGAATCGGCGATCATCCTGGCCATCGTGGTGCTCGGCGGCATGGGCTCGCAGATCGGCGTGGCGATCGCCGCCATCGTGCTGGTCGGCGGCCCCGAGATCCTGCGCAACCTGACCTTCCTCCAGTCCATCTTCGGTGCGGGCTTCGACCCGAACGAATACCGCCTGCTGCTCTTCGGTGCCGGCATGGTGGCCATGATGGTCTGGCGTCCGCGCGGCCTGATTTCGGAACGTGAACCCTCGGTGATCTTGAAAGAGCGCAAGGCCATTTCCGGCTCGCTCGTGAAGGAAGGACACGGCTAATGCGCTGGCTGCAGGATCCCATCCTCGACGTACAGCATCTCACGATGCGCTTCGGCGGTCTCGTGGCCGTCAACGACCTCTCCTTCCAGGCCGGGCGCGGCGACATCACGGCGCTCATCGGTCCGAACGGTGCCGGCAAGACCACGGTCTTCAACTGTCTCACCGGCTTCTACAAGCCGACGGAGGGCATGATCGCCATGCGCAAGCCCGACGGCTCGCACCTCCTGCTGGAGCGGCTGCCGGGCTTCGACATCAACTGGAAGGGCAAGGTCGCCCGAACCTTCCAGAACATCCGTCTGTTCTCCGGCATGACCCTGCTCGAGAACCTGCTGGTGGCTCAGCACAACCCGCTGATGATCGCCTCGGGATTCACCTTCCTCGGCGTTCTTGGGCTGGGCGGCTACCGCAAGGCCGAGAAGGAGGCCATCGAGAAGGCCAAGTTCTGGCTGGAGAAGACCCGGCTCATCCATCGCGCCGACGAACCGGCCGGCGACCTCCCCTACGGCGATCAGCGCCGCCTGGAGATCGCCCGCGCCATGTGCACCGACCCTCTCCTGCTCTGCCTCGACGAGCCGGCGGCCGGTCTCAACCCGCGCGAGTCGCTGGAGCTCAACGAGCTGCTCCTGTCGATCCGTAAGGACCATGGCACCTCGATCCTGCTGATCGAGCACGACATGTCGGTGGTGATGCAGATCTCGGACCACGTGGTGGTGCTCGATTACGGCACCAAGATCTCGGATGGCGCACCCGCCGAGGTCAGGAACGATCCCAAGGTCATCGCCGCCTATCTCGGCGTGGCCGACGAGGAAATCGAGAAGGTTGAAGCGGAGATCGGCGCATGAGCACCGCTGGAGCAAGTATCGCGATGCAGAGCGCGCAAGGAGCCGCATCCCGCCAGCCGCTTCTGAGCGTGCGCGGCGTGAAGACCTATTACGGCAACATCATCGCCCTCAAGGGCGTGGACATGGATGTCAACGAGGGCGAGATCGTCACGCTGATCGGCGCCAACGGTGCCGGCAAGTCGACGCTGATGATGACGATCTTCGGCAATCCGCGGGCCCGCGAGGGAACGATCACCTATGCGGGCCAGGACATCACCAGGATGCCTACCCACGAGATCGCCCGCCTGTCGATCGCCCAATCGCCTGAAGGCCGGCGCATCTTCCCGCGCATGACCGTGTTCGAGAACCTCCAGATGGGAGCCTCGATGAACGGGCTGGCCCATTTCGACCAGGACCTTGAGCGGGTCTGCACCCTGTTTCCGCGCCTGAAGGAGCGCCTGCAGCAGCGCGGCGGCACCCTGTCGGGCGGCGAGCAGCAGATGCTGGCCATCGCCCGCGCGCTCATGAGCCGCCCCAAGCTCCTCCTCCTGGACGAGCCCTCCCTGGGCCTGGCCCCGCTGATCGTCAAGCAGATCTTCGAGATCATCAAAGAGCTCAATGAGAAGGACGGCATGACCGTCTTCCTCGTGGAGCAGAACGCCTACCACGCCCTCAAGCTGGCCCATCGCGGCTACGTGATGGTGACGGGCAACATCACCATGAGCGGCACCGGCAAGGATCTCCTCAACGATCCGCAGGTCCGAGCAGCCTATCTCGAAGGGGGGCATCACTGATGCAGGGCATCCTCTACGAAGAGCCGTCGATCTGGCTCTTCCTTCTCATCACCGTGATCATGGGCGGCTGGGCGGCCTGGATGACCGGCCGGGCCATCGCGCTCACCTGGCGCCCGTTCTGGACCCTGATCCTCTACCTGTTCATCCTGGGTGCGGCGGTGCGCTTCATCCACTTTGCCCTGTTCGGCGGAACCCTGCTGTCGATCCATTACTATGCCGTCGACACCATCGTGCTGCTGATCATCGGGGCCTTGGGATTCCAGTACCGTCGGGCCCGCATGATGACGACGCAGTACCGCTGGCTTTACGAGCGGACCGGCCCGTTTTCCTGGCGGGAAAAGGCACCTACTACCAAGGGCTAATGACGCATCGTTCGGAAAAGTGGTCCCGGTTTTCCGCACAGAACGATGCGGCGCTTTAAAAAAACGGAGCATCGGTTTGATCCCAAAGGTGGTTTCCACTTTTGGGGCCCATGCCCCGGTCCAAAAGATTCCCAGGTGACATCCGCTTAAAAACCAGCATGATGTCACCTCGGATGACGGGTCTCCCGTCAAACCGGCCCCACGAGGAAGAGGGGCCTATAAAACCACCCAGAGGAGTGACCTCATGAAAAAAATGCTGTTGACCGGCGTAGCCCTCGGTCTTGGCCTCGCCTTCTCCAGCGCAGCCAGCGCCCAGATCAAGATCGGCGTCGCTGGCCCCATCACCGGCCCGAACGCGGCTTTCGGCGCCCAGCTGAAGAACGGCGTCGAGCAGGCGGTCGAAGACATCAACGCAGCTGGCGGCATCAACGGCCAGAAGCTGCAGATCGTCGTCGGCGATGACGTCTCCGACCCCAAGCAGGGCGTGTCGGTGGCGAACAAGTTCGCCGCTGAAGGCGTGAAGTTCGTCGTCGGCCACTTCAACTCCGGCGTCTCCATCCCGGCCTCGCAGGTCTACGAGGAAGCCGGTATCGTGCAGGTCACCCCGGCTTCGACGAACCCGCAGTTCACCGAGCGCGGCATGTGGAACACCTTCCGCACCTGCGGTCGTGACGACCAGCAGGGCGCCGTTGCCGGCGGCTATCTCGCCGACAAGTTCAAGGGCAAGAAGGTCGCCGTCGTGCACGACAAGACCCCCTATGGAAAGGGCCTTGCCGACGAGACCCAGAAGGCCATGAATGCCAAGGGCCTGAAGGAAGTTGTCTATGAAGGCGTGAACCCGGGCGAGAAGGACTATTCCGCGCTCGTGTCGAAGCTGAAGCAGGCCGGCGTTGACGTCGTCTACTTCGGCGGCCTCCACACGGAAGCCGGCCTCATCATCCGCCAGATGCGCGACCAGGGCCTCCAGGCTCCGATGATGTCGGGCGACGGCATCGTGTCGGCCGAGTTCACCTCGATCGCCGGCCCTGGCGCCGAAGGCACCCTGATGACCTTCTCGCCGGATCCGCGCAAGAACCCGAACGCGAAGGACGTGGTGGCCAAGTTCAAGGCCAAGAACTACGAGCCGGAAGCCTACACCCTGTACAGCTACGCCGCCGCCCAGATCCTGGCCGAGGCTGCGAAGCAAGCTGGCGGCACCGATGGCAAGAAGGTTGCCGACATCATGAAGTCGGGCAAGCCGTTCAAGACTGTGATCGGCGACATCTCCTACGACAAGAAGGGCGACATCACCCGTCCGGACTACATCATGTACGTCTGGAAGAAGGGCGCTGACGGCAAGATCGACTACACCGGCAACGAACTCGCCATGTAATCGACCGGCCTGAAAGCCGAACGATTGGAAGCCCGCCCTGGCAACAGGGCGGGTTTTCTCATGAATCCCCCACTCCGGATGGTCCAGATCATGCCCAGCCTCACCGTCTCCCTGCTCGCAGACACCTATGCCGTCTGCCGCTTCCCGGCCGGAACGGCAGTCAGCCTGCCCGAACCGGGAGCCTTCTCGCTTCTGGTGCAGGCCGTCGAGGAAACGACGCTTGTGTGCGCTCTTGATCAAGCACCTTCCGATGCGGAAGTCGATGCGCGCTGGCGGTGCTTTCGGATCATGCAGAGCTTCGACTTCGGCGTGCCGGGGATCCTCGCGTCCATGCTCGAACCCCTGGCCAGGGGCGGCATCGGCATCTTTGCCACCTCGACCTTCAGCACCGATTACGTGCTGGTGAAGGAGCAGGATACGGATCGAGCGATCGAGGCCCTGCGGGCTGCAGGGCACCGGGTCGACGTCTGACCTTAGGCCCGCTCGATCCGCGCCGCGAAGCACCCGCGTCGGGCGAAATGGGCATCCACATGCGCCACCTCCGGGTTGGCGAGGAAGCGCTCGATCAGGCTCACCACCTCCCCGCCCTCGCCCACCTCGGCATCGACGATGAAGGCGTTGGCATCATAGGCGCGCAGGGACAGCAGCCGGTCCCGCATCATCGGCGGAAGTTCGCCCCGGTAGCTCCCGGTTCTGGCCGAGCGGCTGACGAAGATCGGTCCGGCCGAGCGGTATGGCGAGCCCGGATTTGTCTGATGGGCATGGTTGAGCAGCAGAAGCTCCTCACCTTCCTCGACGCGCTTCAGCGCAATCCGGCAGGGATACATGTCGGAGGCATCGGCAACGACTCGCTTGGCCCCGAGAGCCTTGAGAGCGGCCTCATCGAACTGGAACAACTCTGCGAAGGGTTCGGCATCGAGGCCGCGGATCTGGAACGTCATGGGTGATCTCCTCTTAGAGACCGCCACCATGCCAATGCAGTCCTGGGTCAGCGACCCGATTCCTGTGCAACCTTATCCGAGACGCCCAAGCGCCGGGAACGTCTCCAGGAGCCAGAACGACATGTTGGTGATCCAGCCGGTGAGGAACGCAATGCCGGTCAGGACCAGGAGGACCCCCATGGTCTTCTCGATCAGCACGAAGCGGGAGCGTACCCGCTTGAGAAGAGCCACGAAGGGCTTCATGGCGAAGGCCGCAAGCAGGAAGGGGATGCCGAGGCCCGCCGAATAAGCCGCCAGCAGCAGAGCTCCTTGAGACACGCTGTCCTCCGAGCCCGCCACGGTGAGGATCGCCGCCAGCACGGGACCGATGCAGGGGGTCCAGCCGAAGGCGAAGGCCAATCCCATGAGATAGGCGCCCCAGAGCCCGACAGGCCTGTTCACGCTGAAGCGCGCCTCGCGGTAGAACAGGCCGATGCGGAAAACCCCGAGGAAATGCAGCCCCATGACGATGATCGCGATGCCCGCCACGGTGCTCAGGACATCAAGATACTGCCGGATCACCTGACCGAGCGCCGAGGCGGTAGCGCCAAGCAGCACGAACACGGTTGAGAAGCCCGCCACGAACAGGAGCGCCGCCAGTACCGCCCTCCTGCGGACCGCGCGGTCGTCGCCCGCGCTCAGCTGGTCGAACGTGGTGCCGGCGAGAAACGACAGATAAGGCGGCACCAGCGGCAGCACGCAGGGGCTCAAGAAGCTGATGAGGCCGCCGAGGGCCGCGGCCGGGAAGGAAACGCTGAGCATGGAAGGCTTCTATCCCGTTGGCTCTTTCTTAGAAAGCCGGTGAAACGCCTCTTCGCCAGCTTGTGAAGGGATCCGGTTTCCGGTTTGCTTGGGGCCATGACTGAAGCCCGCAATCTCATCACGGACGTGGCAGGCCTTCGCATCGGCAATGCCCATGACGCGGCCCTCGGCTCCGGCGTCACGGTGGCCTTGTTCGACGAGCCCGCCGTCGCCTCCTGCTTTGCCATGGGCGGAGCGCCCGCCACCCGCGAGACGGATCTGCTCGATCCTGAGAAGATGGTGCCCAGCATCCATGGCATCGTCCTCTCCGGCGGCTCCGCCTTCGGCCTCGATGCGGCAAGCGGTGTGCAGGCATCCCTCAAGGAGCAGGGGATCGGCTTTGCGGTTCGGGAGGCTCTCGTCCCCATCGTCTGCCAAGCCTCCAGCTTCGATCTCCTCAATGGCGGGAACAAGGAATGGGGTCGGTATCCGCCCTATCGGGAGCTTGGATTTCAGGCTGCTGAACAGGCCGGGCGCGACTTTGCTCTCGGCACCATAGGGGGCGGCTATGGGGCGACCACGGCCAACCTGAAGGGCGGGCTCGGCTCGGCCAGTACCGTCACCTCTTCCGGGCATACGGTCGGGGCGCTTGTGGTGGTGAATGCCGTGGCCTCTGCCGTCATCGGTGACGGTCCGTATTTCTGGGCCGGCGCTCTCGAGGAAGGGAACGAGTTCGGCGGGCTGGGGCTTCCCTCGCGGGTCAGTTCCGAGATGCGCTCCCTTATCTGGAAAGGCGGGCCCCAGCCGGCTACCACCATTGCCTTGGTCGCCACCGATGCAGTGCTGACGAAGGCGCAGGCCAAGCGCCTTGCCATCGCGTCTCATGCGGGTCTCGCCCGGGCCTTACGCTTCTCCCATGCCCTGTTCGACGGCGACACGATCTTCGCTGCCGCCACCGGGCGTAAACCCCTGCGGGACGAGGCGGCGGAGTTCACGGAACTCACCGCTCTTGCTGCCGATTGCCTGACCCGCGCCATCGCGCGCGGCGTCTATGAAGCCACGGCCCTACCCTATCATGGCGCGCAGCCCGCTTGGCGGGACCTGTTCGGAGAAAGCTTCGGGGATTAGGGGCCTCCTACACAAACCAAGCCGCCGTTCCGCTGGCTCAGCCGTTCGGATTTGCATGGCCCTAGTGTAGCAGCGCCGGATGTCTTGTGCTGGGACGGTATTCAGGATCATCTCCAAGCCGCCACAGGAGGCTCGCAATGCGAGCTTCCTGTCCGCTCTGGGTTCTGCCGAGCGTACGATCCAGAAGGGCCTGTACATTTTCGGTCGAGGCCAGAAGAGTCGCGGCCAACCTAGGGGATGCGGCTGCGACGATCCTTGCCCAGCGCTGAGCCTCGCCTGCATCGATGAAGAACCGGGTCCGCACCAGATCCATGAGCCTGTTTTCCGACTCGGCCGGCCGGATCATGAGGAGTGTAGTCTCACAGCCGAAAAGATCCTGAGCGGCCCCTCGCATCGGGATCAGATAGGCAACGGCTGGTCCATGGTCCTCCGTAGCCCGAATCGGAATGGGGCCGCGCAACTGGTCGAGGAGACCAGCGGTGATCCGCTCGAGGCTCTCGCACAAGATGCGCTGAGCATCCTCATCCGCGAAGATGACCCGATTACCGACTCCTACGCTGACTTGCGACAGTCGGGACTCCATGGCTGCATTGCAGGCCAGCAGGCGGCCATTCCGGGTAAGCACCGCAGCGGGAACATCCATGAACTGCAAAGCAGAAACCGTCGAGCGAGCCTGCCGCGTTCCGAGTTTTGTGAACAGAAACGATGCGCGCGCGAGATGAGATCGGAGGAGATTAAGGTTAGCTCTGGTTTCCTGCTCCAACGGACCCCGATGGTAGGGCCGCTCGAAGCGCATGCAGATGAGGCTGCCACCAGGAGCCCGCATAATGGCACCCGCGGACCAACCTCCGCCACGGATACGGTGGAAGTCCCGATACATGGGGATTGTATCAACTTCGCCAGGATCGAAGATGTCAGTCTCATCGAAAAACTGGAGGCGTTTACGCTGGAGACCACGCTCGAACCACGTGTTCCTCAAATGCCAACCATCGGCATACCATTCAGACAGAATCGGTTGATAATAGTCAGTGGCTACCCAGGATCGTTCACCTCTCGTGGTTCCGGCAGCGATGAAGCCACCTTCTGCCCCTGCAATCCTGGAGATCTGATCGAGAGCGTGTTTCCACCGCTCCGGAACAACCGCTGCCTCATAAATGTCGCTGATCAGCGACCGGTCGCCCCCTGACATCCGTGCCCCCGTAACGTTGGAGCAGATCATAAAGGGTCTGTTGTCTCATTCAAGCCCTTTCCCCTCCAAACGGATAGGACGGGATTCTTGAGATGCCATTCAGGGCAAGGGCAGAATGGATAGGTGCCTAGAACCTGTCGGCCCGGTAAGGCTTCGGGTCGACCACCGGCTGCTCGCCCGTGATCATCTCGGCAAGGAGGCGGCCTGTGACGGGGCCGAGGGTCAGGCCGTGATGGGCGTGACCGAAGCCGAACCAGAGGTTCTTATGCTTGGGCGCCGGACCGATGACCGGCATCATATCCGGCGTGCAGGGACGCATGCCCATCCACGGCTCCGGATCAACCCGCTCGCCCAATGGGAAGAACTCGCGCGCAATCGGCTCAGCGCGGCCGAGTTGCACCGGGGTTTTCGGCGCGTCACGATTGGCGAACTCGGCTCCCGTGGTGAGGCGGATGCCCTTCGACATGGGCGCCAGGAAGTAGCCGCGGTCGAAATCGAGCGTCGGCCGGTTGAGCACCGCATTGCCCTGCGGCTTGTAATGCATGTGGTAGCCGCGCTTGACCGCGAGCGGCAGGTTGTAGCCGAGCTTGGTCGTCACCACGTCGGCCCAGGCGCCGAGTGCGATGACGACGGCGCCGGCCTCCACGGGCCCCCTCTCGGTCTGGACGCGCCAGCCCGTCGGGGTTTCTTCCAGGGTCTTGGCATCCCCTGCCGCCAGTTCGCCTCCAAGGCGCTCGAACAGGCCGACATAGCCCATGGTGAGCATGTGGGGATCCGACACGGAGGCCGGATCGGTCCAGTGGATCCCGCCCTTGGTCTCCACCTTGAGGTGCGGCTCGCGCTCAGCCACGGCTCTGGTGTCGAGGGCATCGAAATTGACGCCGAAATCGCGCTTCACCTCTTCGGCGTCCGCGAACTGCTCGTCGCGGCTCTTCTCGTCGCGGAATACCTTCATCCAGCCGGTCGGGCGGATCAGATGCGTGGAGCCGGATTCTTCCGCCAGCGCCATGTGCTCGGTGACGCTGCGCTCGATCAGGGGCGCATACATCCGGGCGATCGCCTTGTGCTGGGCGGGACGCGAATGCATCCAGTACTGCCACAGGAAAGGCGCAAGCTTCGGAATCGCGGCCCAGTGGTAATGGGCATCGATGGTGTTGTTCAGCGCATAGCGCAGGAGCGCGCCGAAATCGTGCGGGAAGCCGTACGGATAGACGCCCTCACGCTGGATCAGGCCGGCATTGCCGAAGGAGGTTTCCTCGCCGGGCTTGCGCTTGTCGACCAGCAGGACCGAACGACCGCGCTTCTGCAGGTGCACGGCAATGGACACGCCGACGATCCCGGCCCCGAGAACAACCACATCCTTACGCATCGAGATCCTGCCCCGTTCCACTCGTCGTCCGGCATCGGAGGACGAGGTTCATGCCTATTGATGAGGCAATCTTTACTCCCGTTCGCTCGGAGGCGTCCACGGATTTCCTGTCACAAGAGAGCCTCTCCCCAGCCAAGTGGTCTTCAATTGGTTGGGCTCGCGCCGCAATGTCCCGTTGCGGCGGAAAAAGGCTCGTGCTACCGCCGCGGCATGACACGCCCCCTCCTCATCGCCCCCTCGATCCTTGCCTCCGATTTCTCGAAGCTCGGAGAGGAAATCCGCGCCATCGACGCCGCCGGCGCGGACTGGATCCATATCGATGTGATGGACGGCCACTTCGTGCCGAACATCACCATCGGGCCCGACGTGGTGAAGGCCCTGCGCCCCCACACCCAGAAGGTCTTCGACGTGCACCTGATGATCGCGCCGGTCGATCCCTATCTCGAAGCCTTCGCCAAGGCGGGCGCGGACGTCATCAGCATCCACGCGGAAGCGGGCCCGCACCTGCACCGGTCGCTCCAGACCATCCGCAAGCTCGGCAAGAAGGCCGGCATCGTGCTCAATCCCGGCACCCACGAGGGCTCCATCGAGCCGGTGATCGACGAGGTCGACCTGATCCTCCTCATGACGGTCAATCCCGGCTTCGGCGGGCAGGCCTTCATTCCCTCCGTCTGCACCAAGCTGCGCCGGATCAAGGAGATGGTCGGCGACCGCGACATCGATATCGAGATCGACGGCGGCGTGACGGCCGAGACCGCGCCGCTCGTGGCCGAGGCCGGCGCCAACGTGCTCGTCGCCGGCTCCGCCACCTTCAAGGGCGGTCCCTCGGCCTACGCCGCCAACATGGCAGCCATCCGCGAGGCGGCGGCAAAGGCGCGTTGAGATCAGGGGCCTATCGTGCTACCGCGCGGGGCATATCCCCCGCGTGGAAGTGAACAGCCATGATCCCCCGTTACAGCCGTCCCGAGATGGTGGCCATCTGGTCGCCGGAAACCAAGTTCCGCATCTGGTTCGAGATCGAGGCCCACGCCACCACGGCGCTCGCCAATCTGGGCGTCGTGCCGAAGGAGGCGGCGGAGACGGTCTGGGACAAGGGCTCCAAGGCCACCTTCGACGTGGAGCGGATCGACGCCATCGAGCGCGAGGTCAAGCACGACGTCATCGCGTTCCTGACCCATCTCTCCGAGATCGTCGGCCCCGAAGCCCGCTTCGTCCACCAGGGCATGACCTCCTCGGACGTGCTCGACACCACGTTCAACGTGCAGCTTGCCCGCGCCACCGACATCCTGCTGCGCGACATGGACGAGCTGCTGGCCGCCATCAAGCGCCGGGCCCTCGAGCACAAGATGACGCCGACCATCGGGCGGTCGCACGGCATCCATGCGGAGCCCACCACCTTCGGCCTCAAGCTCGCGCAGGCCTATGCCGAGTTCGAACGCTGCAAGATCCGGCTCATCGAGGCCCAGCGGGAGATCTCCACCTGCGCCATCTCGGGCGCGGTCGGCACCTTTGCCAATATCGATCCTTCCGTCGAGGAATACGTGGCCGAGCAGATGGGCTTGTCAGTCGAGCCCGTGTCGACCCAGGTGATCCCCCGCGACCGGCACGCCATGTATTTCGCGACGCTCGGCGTCATCGCCTCCTCCATCGAGCGGCTGGCCACGGAAGTTCGCCACCTGCAGCGCAGCGAGGTGCTGGAGGCCGAGGAGTTCTTCTCGGCCGGCCAGAAGGGCTCGTCGGCCATGCCGCACAAGCGCAATCCGGTGCTGACCGAGAACCTGACAGGCTTGGCACGCATGGTCCGGGCCTATGCGATGCCGGCCATGGAGAACGTGGCCCTCTGGCACGAGCGGGACATCTCCCACTCGTCCGTCGAGCGCATGATCGGCCCCGACGCCACCGTGACCCTGGACTTCGCCCTGGCACGGCTCACGAACGTGATCGACAAGCTCGTGGTCTATCCGGAGAACATGCAGAAGAACCTGGACCGCCTCGGCGGCCTCGTCCACTCGCAGCGCGTGCTGCTGGCCCTGACCCAGAAGGGCGCCTCACGCGAGGACGCCTACCGGCTCGTCCAGCGCAACGCCATGCCGGTCTGGCGCGGCGAAGGCGACTTCCTCAGCCTCCTGAAGAACGACGCCGACGTGACGAAATACCTGTCGGCGGACGAGATCGAGACCTGTTTCGATCTCGGTTACCACTTCAAGCATGTGGATACGATCTTCACGCGGGTCTTCGGCGCCGGCAACGCATAGCTCCCGGCTGGACATTTTTCCTTAACGAGAGACAATCCCCGTGCAGGAGATCAACGGCACGGGGATTGCGACCATGCTGTCAGAGAAGATCCTTGCCGCCGCTTTCACGCGCGCCGTGAAGCACGGCACCCTGACGATGAGAACCGCCGAGGGTAGAGACTTTACCTTCGGTGATGACAGCGGCCCGGATGTCGCGATCCGGTTCACGGATGCAGCCGCCCAAATGGCGCTGTGCCTCCACCCCGAACTGAAGCTCGGCGAGCTGTTCGTCGAGGGGCGTCTCGTCATCGAGCGGGGCACGATCCTCGACCTGCTCCAGCTTCTTCTGCAGGACATCCATGGAGAGCTGGACGAGCTGCCCCTGAAGCGGCTGCGCAGGATCCGCAATTGGATGATGCGCCGGGCAGAGAACGATGCGGCACGATCCAAGCGCAACGTCGCCCATCATTACGACTTGGATGGCCGCCTCTACGCGCTCTTCCTCGACAGCGACCGTCAGTATTCCTGCGCCTATTTCGACCACCCCAATGTCAGCCTGGAGGAGGCGCAGCTCGCCAAGAAACGGCATATCGCGGCCAAGCTGATGGTGAACCGGGGCCATAGCGTCCTCGACATCGGCTCCGGCTGGGGCGGGATGGGACTTTACCTGGCTCAGGTGGCAGGCGCCGGCATGGTCAGGGGAATCACGCTGTCCGAGGAGCAGCTCGAAGCCTCGCGCCGGCGAGCGGCGGCGGCGGGCCTGCTCGACCGGGTCCGGTTCGAGCTTGAGGATTACCGGTCCACCACCGGCAGCTTCGACCGCATCGTCTCGGTGGGCATGTTCGAGCATGTGGGCCCACCCTCCTATGACGAGTACTTCCAGACCTGCCGCAGTCTCCTGAAGGCGGACGGCGTGATGCTCCTCCACACCATCGGACGCTCCGGCACGCCCTACCCCACCAACCCCTGGATCACGAAATACATCTTCCCGGGCGGGCACCTGCCCGTGCTGTCGGAGATGATGCCGGCGATCGAGCGGGCTGGGCTGATCGTCACCGATGTCGAAATCCTGCGCCTGCACTATGCCTATACCCTGCAGGCCTGGCGGGAGCGCTTCCTGGCCCATCGCGCAGAGGTCCTGAAGCTCTATGACGAGCGCTTCTGCCGGATGTGGGAATGCTACCTCGCCATGTCGGAATCGGCCTTCCGCTGGCAGGATGCGGTGGTGTTCCAGGTCCAGCTTGCCCGGCGCAACGACGTGGTGCCCCTGACCCGCGCCTACATGGCCGAGCGGGAAGCCGCCCTCAAGGAGGCGGAGGGCATGGAGTTGAAGAGGAGCGCTTGAACGGGGCCCGGGCGGCCTTTATCTCGGGAGCATGAAAACCTCCGATTGCGACATCCTCATCGTTCCAGGCTACACGAATTCCGGCGATGACCATTGGCAGAGCCGATGGGAGCGCCAGCTCTCGACCGCGTGGCGGGTCGAGCAGGAGAACTGGGACGCCCCGAACAAGGACGCCTGGGTCGAACGCATCGCCCAGGACGTGAAGCGCGCCGAAAAGCCGGTCGTGCTGGTCGGTCACAGCCTTGGTGTGCTGGCCATCGCCCATGCAGCCCCGCGCCTGCCGAAGGGGAAGGTTCAGGGCGCCTTTCTGGTCAGCATGCCGGACGTGGAGCGGCCCGATTTCATCCCGGACATCGACCGTGCCTTCGCGCCGATCCCGCGCGATCCCTTCCCCTTCCCATCGGTCCTGGTTGCGAGCCGCACCGACCCGCACTGCGACTACGCCAAGGCGGAGGACATCGCCTATGCCTGGGGGGCGGCGGTGGTCGATGCGGGCGATGCCGGCCACCTCAACACGGAAAGCGGCCACGGCCCCTGGCCCGAGGGGCTGATGCGGTTTGCCGGTTTCCTGAAGCGGCTGTAACGTGCCTCCCACATGACGAAAAGTTCATGCGGCAGTCATGGGGGCGAGAGCAGGATGGGAGCAATCTTGTCCTTATCGTCACCACGGAGGATATCCGCATGAAAACAATCGCCACCCTCGCTCTCGCAGCTCTTTTGGCCGGCTCCGGCACGTATGCGCTGGCGCAGCAGAGCCCTGCTCCAGAGACACCGGCGGCCTCGCAGGATCAGACCCGGCAGGATCGCCGCCCCCGCATGAGCCAGGATGACTTCAACCGCCTCGTCGATGCCCGCATCGCCTCGATCAAGGCCGGCCTGAAGCTCACTGCCGATCAGGAGCGCCTCTGGGCCCCCGTTGAGAGCGCCATCCGGGCGTCCGCCGGCGAGCGGTTCACCCGCATGCAGGAGCGTCCCGACCGCGACGAACGCCGGTCCATGGACTTCATGCAGCGCCTCGAGCGGCGCAGCGCCATGGTGTCGGAACGGGCCCAGCGCTCGACGGCCGTCACGACGGCTCTTCGCCCCCTCTGGGATACGCTCACCGAGGACCAGAAGCGGATTGCGCCCCGCCTCCTGCGCGAAGCGGTCGATAACGACGGTCCGCGCTGGCATGAGCGCGGCGGACGCCGTGGACGCGGCGACCATCATCGCATGGGCATGATGGAGCATGGCCGCGGCGGGATGAACCACGGCGGCCCACGTGCCCCGGCTCAGCAGTAAGCTCACATAAGCAAAAAGGCCGCCCGGTGGGCGGCCTTTTCGTATCGAAGTAAGCTTTCGCGGCGATTAGCGCGAATAGAACTCGATCACGAGGTTCGGTTCCATCTGGACCGGGTACGGCACTTCCGACAGGGTCGGGATGCGCGTCACGCGGGCCGTCATCTTGGAGTGATCGACCTCGATGTAGTCCGGCACATCGCGCTCGGCGAGCTGGCTCGCCACCACGACGACCTCGAGCTGCTTCGACTTGTCCTTCACCTCGATCACGTCACCCGGCTTCACGAGGAAGCTCGGAATGTTCACGCGGCGGCCGTTGACCTTCACGTGACCATGGTTGACGAACTGACGGGCGGCGAAGGGGGTCGCGACGAACTTCGCGCGGTACACGACCGCGTCGAGACGGCGCTCGAGCAGACCGACCAGATTCTCACCGGAATCGCCCTTCTGGCGGATCGCCTCCGCGTAGTAGCGGCGGAACTGCTTCTCGGTGATGTTGGCGTAGTAGCCCTTGAGCTTCTGCTTGGCGCGCAGCTGCGTGCCGAAGTCGGACATCTTGCCCTTACGGCGCTGGCCGTGCTGGCCGGGGCCGTATTCGCGGCGGTTCACAGGGCTCTTCGGGCGGCCCCAGATATTCTGACCCATGCGGCGGTCAAGCTTGTGCTTGGCCTGAATGCGCTTCGACATCGCTGTTCCTCTTGTGTTGTCGAATTTGCGAGGAACGCGCCCTCCTCTTCCTTTTCAGGACGACAGGCCGACTTAGAGCCGGGCCACGGGAGCGTAAAAAGTTACGCGGCCCCGATAAGGACCGCGTGAACGGGTGGGGTTTAGGCGGAAAAGGCGGGAAAGTCAATCGACCTCTTCCGTCATCCCGGACGAAGCGCAGCGGAGATCCGGGATGACGAGGGAACGGTTTATCCCACCAGCAGCGGCATGTCCTCGATGGCGACCATCGGCAGGCCCTTGTCCTGCAAAGCTCCCCGCAGGGCGGGGCTGATCCCGGCGCCGCTGGTGAACACGGCGACGGCCTCATTCTCGTCCGCCTCGTGGCCGGGCACCGGCTGACCGATCAGCTGCGTCACCCGGCGGGCAATGGCCGGGGCCGGATCGATCCAGGTCACTGGCCAGGACGCTAGGGCCTGAAAGCGCGGCAGGAGCAGCGGGTAATGGGTGCAGGCCAGGGCCACCACGTCCGTCCGGCCGCCCTCGTCCGAGACGAAGCAGGGCTGAAGCTCAGCCATCAGCTCGTCGTCCGAGACGGGCTTGCCGGCCATCTCGGCCTCGGCCATGCCCGCGAGACGGCGGGAGCCTACGAGGTTGACCCGGCAGCCCGCCGCATAGGTTTCGATGAGGTCGCGGGTATAGTCCCGCGCCACCGTGCCGGGGGTGGCGAGCACCGTGACATATCCCGTCTGCGTGCTTTGAGCGGCCGGCTTGATGGCCGGGACGGTGCCGACAAACGGCACGGAGAAACGCGCGCGCAGGTGCGGCAGCACGATTGTGGATGCCGTGTTGCAGGCGATCACCACGAGGTCCGGATCGTGCAAGGCGATCAGCCTTTCCATGACGCTGACCACCCGCTCCGCCAGCACCGTCTCGCTCAGACGTCCGTAGGGGAAGCCGGCATCGTCCGCCGCATAGACATAGCGGGCGTCCGGACGTGCCTTCAGGACCTCCGAGAAGACCGTGAGACCACCGAGGCCGGAATCGAAGACGAGAATGGTGGGGACAGGTGACGGCATGACGGCAGGATTATAGGTCGCCCCTGCCAGAAGATCAGCACGCATGACACACCCTTACGAACGCAACTTACCGATGAAGTCGGACAGGCCCTGCTTGGTTTCCGGCGGCGCCATGTTCAGCCGACGGCGCGGGCCTGGCTCCTCCTTCTGCCCCTCGACCTTGGGCGTCTGGGCCGAGAGACGCCGCACGGGCCAGCCGTCGCTCCAGGTGCCCATATCGACGAATTTCGGATCGCGCGCGAGAGCGGAGGCATCCTTGCCGGCAAACGCCGCTTCGAGGGCCATGTCGAAGGTCTTCCAGAAGGCGAGATAATCGAGGGTATCGGTGACGTTGTTGCCGAGCTGCTGGGTCAGGATGGTCTGCGGCCCGGAGAGCGCCATGTCGGCGCTCCAGCGCCAGGTGTTTCTCTGCTTCGGATCCCGGGGCGGATCGGGCGGCAGCTTGATGGCGGCAGCATCGTAATCCGCCCTCAATGAGCCCGGAGAGGCGAGCGTTGCCGTGATCGTCGGGAAGCCGTGATCGTCCGACGCTGCCCGCATGAAGAGCTTGCGGGCGGCCGGAACGGCGCTCGCCTGCTGGAGGATGAGCCGCGAGGCGCGGTCGGCAGGCAGGTAATCCCGATCGCCGCTCATGGTGATGATCAGGGTCTGCGGGTCGATGGTCGAGAGGTCGCGCAGGAGGATGCCGCGCTCCTTCTCGTTGGAGGCGATGCCGCCCGCCATCAGACCGAAAATCAGCTTCGGCGATGGCACCTTGCCCGAGCCGGCCCCGGCCGCGAGATTGAGGGCGAGAGGCACGCCGGCCGAATGGCCGATGAGGGCAACCCGCTCCCGGTCCGGCCTCGCATTCGGATCATTGGCCAGTTCCGCCAGGGCGGCCTCGATCAGGGTCTCGGCCAAGTTGGTGGCGTCGGCCGGACGCGAACGGTTCACGTCCTGGAAGCGCGGAAAGAGCACGAGATGCCCTTTGCGGGCGAGATGGTCGATCCAGCCGCCGTAGAGCGCCGGGTTCACGGCGCCCCAGGAATGGAGAAAGATGACGACAGGGCGCGCTCTGGCGGGTGCATCGCTGCCGTGGAACACGAAGGTTCCGGCGCTGGCCGTGCCGACTCCGCGCTTCACGACGTCGGTCACCTTGTAGTCCCGTCCGCCGGGCCCCTGCTCGGGCTGCTGCGGCGGGGTTGCCGCCTGCGCCCAGGGGGCTGCAACGGAGACGCCAAGGACCAGAACAGGCAGCAGGAAGCGGCGCATCGTCGTCTCGAACTTAAGTACACTCAGGCAGATAGAGCCCGGGCGTTATAAAGCCACGATTTGCTTAAGGTTTTCTCAACCTGCGCCCTTCCGCAAGGGCACGAATCGCCCCACGCAGGGTGCGCACCTCCTGCTCGGTCATTTCGAGGCGGTGAAAGATATCCCGCATGTTGCGGGTCATGATCGGCTTCTTGTCCTCGGGATAGAAGTTGACCGCGTCGAGCTCGGCCTCGATGTAGTCGAAGAACGACGTCACCGACTCCCGCGTCGCCGGCGGAGAGATTCTGCCACCCTCGAAAGGCAGCGCGCCGCCGGTGGCGAGCTTGTACCATTCATAAGAGACGAGAAGGACCGCCTGCGCCAGGTTGAGCGAGGAGAATTTCGGGTCGACCGGGAAGGTGATGATGGCATCCGCCAGCGACACCTCGTCGTTCTCGAGCCCGGTGCGCTCGCGCCCGAACAGGATGCCGACGCCCTGACCTGCCCCGAGCCGCTCCTGCGCCTCCTTCATGGCGGCGTCGGGCGCGAAGACCCGCTTCATCTGCCCCCGCTCCCGCGCCGTGGTGGCGAAGACGAAGTTCAGGTCGGCGATGGCCTCGCGAACCGTATCGTAGAGCGTCGCCTCTTCCAGCACATGGGTCGCGCCGGAGGCGGCCGAATGGGCTCCCTTCTTGGGCCAGCCGTTGCGCGGCGAAACGAGGCGCAATTCCGAGAGCCCGAAATTGGCCATGGCCCGGGCCACCATGCCGATGTTCTCGGCCAATTGGGGCTCGACGAGGATGATAATCGGGCGGGTCATGGCGGGCTGGGCTTCCGGTCGGCTAACACAAGGTTTCCTCCCATACATCCCAAGGGATTAGCCCGCCACATTGATTTCCGCCCCAAGCTTCACAGATGGTTTGGCAGGTTCAAAGGCAGGCCGGAGACAATGATCGTCGCTGCTGAAGTCCTGATCGCGGCGGTGACCTTCGTCCTCCTGGTGGGGGCATCCCTGGGTTGCCTGATCTGGCACGTCAGGCTCTCGCCCAAACAGCTTCAGGAAGATACGAACACGACGGTCCGGCTCGTCGCCAATGTCTTCGTCGTCATAGCATCCTTGGTGCTCGGCCTGATGCTGAATTCGGCCAAAAACACTTTCCAGGCGGTCGATGACGGCGTCCACGCCTATGCCACCGACCTCATCCTGCTCGACAAGACCGTCCGCTCCCTGGGATCCATTGGAGACGAAACCCATCAAGGGCTCATCGCCTATCTGGAACGGGCGCTGAGCGCGAGCTCCGGCGTCGACCCGGACAGGCAGGCCGAAATTCTACTGGAGGAAGTCGGCAACAAGCTGAGAGCGATCCGCGTAACGGACGATCAGCAGACGTCTCTTTGGAACGAGGCACGACAGCTTTACCGGGAAGTCCTTGACCAGCGCTGGCTCATCGTCGGCCAATCGGGAGGGACCATCCCGATGCCCCTTGTGGTGATCGTGATCGCTTGGCTCGTTCTGATCTTCGCAAGCTTCGGCTATCGATCGCCCCGGAACACGGTCATCATCACCACGATCATCGTCGCCGCTCTCCTGATCTCGGCCTCGCTCGGCCTGATCCTGGACATGGACAACCCCTCCTCGGGCCTGATCCAGGTCTCGGACGAGCCGTTGCGGCGCGTCCTGGAGCAGATCCGTTAGAGGTCGTCGCCCTCACGGCCTTGGCCGGCGCTTGAAGAGCCGCAGGTCTCGGACTTGGATCCCGCTGGCCGCCTTGCGGGCCCAAGGAACCGGAGGAAGATCTCGGCATTTTTTCCTCTGCCGCCATCGGATCGCCGTCCCTTCTTGAAGACCGCGTGGAGTTTATGAAGTGCCCTGGAGGCTGATCATAATGTTGTGCCTGATGCTTGCACCACCGGCCGTGGCGGCGCCTTCCATCGGCGGATCTCCCGAGACGGCTACACCCCTCTTCCACGGAAACTGGTGCGGCGCGGGCGATCTGAACCGGGCCTCCCCCGTCGATGCGCTGGACGCCGCCTGCCGGGCCCACGATCTCTGCTACGAGCGGGTCGGCCGCGGGGCCTGCCTGTGCGACAAGGCGCTCCTCAAGGCGACCGCCGCCCTGGTCAGGAGCGTGAGAATCCCGGAGGCCATCCGCAGCAAGGCCGCCACGGTGAATTCCCTCTTCAGCGCAGTGATCTGCACCGAGACCCGGAAAATGCCGCGCCGGGCGGGACAGGGCTGAATTCCTTTGCTGCCCCCACCTTCCCCCCTGGCCTCAACCGCGCTATAGGCCCCGGCAACAACCTGCCGCAGCGCAGGTCCGTTCCAGCCCTACAAGCGCAAGGTGAGATCATGGCGAAGATCAAGGTTGCCAATCCGGTCGTCGAGCTCGACGGCGACGAGATGACCCGCATCATTTGGCAGTTCATCAAAGACAAGCTGATCCACCCCTATCTCGACATCGACCTGAAGTACTACGACCTGGGCGTCGAGCACCGCGACGCGACCAACGACAAGGTCACGATCGAGGCCGCCGAGGCGATCAAGAAGTACGGCGTCGGCGTGAAGTGCGCCACCATCACGCCGGACGAGGCCCGCGTGAAGGAGTTCAACCTCAAGGAAATGTGGAAGTCGCCCAACGGCACGATCCGCAACATCCTCGGCGGCGTGATCTTCCGCGAGCCGATCATCTGCAAGAACGTTCCGCGCCTCGTGCCCGGCTGGACCCAGCCGATCATCGTCGGCCGCCATGCGTTTGGCGACCAGTACAAGGCCACGGACTTCAAGGTGCCCGGCAAGGGCCGCCTGACAATCAAGTTCGAGGGTGAGGACGGCACGGTCATCGAGAAGGAAATCTTCAAGTTCCCGGATGCCGGTGTCGCCATGGGCATGTACAACCTCGACGAGTCGATCCGCGACTTCGCCCGCGCCTCGCTCAACTATGGCCTGAACCGCAAGTACCCGGTCTACCTCTCCACGAAGAACACGATCCTCAAGGCCTATGACGGCCGCTTCAAGGACATCTTCCAGGAGGTGTACGACAACGAGTTCAAGGCGAAGTTCGATGCCGCCGGCATCCATTACGAGCACCGCCTCATCGACGACATGGTGGCCTCGGCCCTCAAGTGGTCGGGCGGCTATGTGTGGGCGTGCAAGAACTACGACGGCGACGTGCAGTCCGACACCGTGGCCCAGGGCTTCGGCTCGCTCGGCCTCATGACCTCCGTGCTGATGACGCCGGACGGCCAGACCGTCGAGGCGGAAGCCGCCCACGGCACCGTGACCCGCCACTACCGCGAGCACCAGAAGGGCAAGGAGACCTCGACGAACTCCATCGCGTCGATCTTCGCCTGGACCCGCGGCCTCGCACACCGCGCCAAGCTCGACAACAACGAGGAGCTCGCCCGCTTCGCCCAGACCCTCGAGAAGGTCTGCATCGACACGGTCGAGGCCGGCTACATGACCAAGGACCTCGCGCTGCTCGTTGGCGCCGAGCAGAAGTGGCTCTCCACCACCGGCTTCCTCGACAAGATCGACGAGAACCTCAAAAAGGCGATGGCGGCTTAATCGAAGCGCCTTCAAGCTCTGGAATGATGAAAAGCCCGGCCATGTGCCGGGCTTTTTGTTGCCCTTTTCTTCAGTCCGAAGCTTGACAATATTCATGATTTGTTCTAACAATACATTTATTTGCTGAGGTTGTTTCTGGATGTTTCGATCCGCCGATTCGCAGAATATGTTGCTGAAGGCTCGCTATGCATTCGCTGTCGCCCAGCTGGAAGTGCGACGGCTGCTTATTTCAAGAGCCCTCAAGCAGTATAACCCGAACCAGCCATGCGTCCCTGCCGGCAACTCTGACGGTGGACAATGGACGAGCGGAGGTAATGGAGGCGGACCCCGCTCGGAGTATGCTCAACGCAAACCACGCCGTCTCCCGTCGGTCACCGGATCATTGGCGGTCGGGCACATGCCGTCACACCGGCACAGGAAGCACGTCTGGACGTAACCGCCGCGCCGGCTCGTGCGCTGGTCCGCGAGGTTCAGAGACGCGATCCGTTATGGAAACCTAAACCCAGCATCTATGAAGGCGTCGAAGGACGCATTCTAGCGAACCAGTCGGAAGCCCAACAAGCGGCTGCGCGTTTGAGGGAGCTAGGAACGGGAGAGCTGGCTTCGCAAGCTATGCACGAAATCATGCGTCGAAATGGGCAACCCATAGGGACACGAAATGCGCGTGCTAAATCGGATGTTCGGACAGTGTCTCGCGAAGAGTTTCGCGATGTTCTCGACAATATAAGTCCTGGCGCGGAACTGATACCTTCTCCACCCGGCTACAGAGGCCAATGGTACCGCCGACCGGATGGTTCGATTTTCGGCATTCGGCGGAGCGAGCAGAATGGCATCACTATTGATGTGATCAGAAACGATAGCCCGCAAATCAACAACGGCTACAAAGTTCAGAAGAAATGATCGGCGAACCAAGACACAAGTTTTACGGCAATACGATCAGCGAGCATATTTTGGAGGTTGCAAGCGAGTTGCCGGTCGATGCAGTCGGCATGTGGCAGATTGTGCCGGGAGCACGTCGCGGTTTCGACCTCGAAGGCGACGCTTTGACCGATTATGTCCACCGCTGCATCGCAGAGTTGCTCTCACGCGGAGCCGTGCCGGTTTTCGGCGGCGGGTCTGACGGGCCGCATGACTGGATCGTGCAGCGGCAGTATGGCTCGCGTCCAGAGGAGATCGTCGAGAATGTCGTTCGCGAATGGCTCGCCAACGGTGCGCAGAACGAGGATCCCGGTGGCTTATGGTTCGCCCTGCCCCAGTATGCCTGGACGCCACCTTCTTGAATCCAACGAGAGACTAAGATCATGCCCAACTCCAAACCCATCATGACCGGAGGCTGTCAGTGCGGCGGGGTGCGCTATGCGCTGATGTCCGAGCCGACCCATGCCAGCATCTGCCATTGCCGCATGTGCCAGAAGGCCTTCGGCAATTACTTCGCGCCGCTCACCGGCGTGCCGCGCAAGGATCTGGTCTGGACGAAGGGCGAGCCGGGGATCTTCCGGAGCTCGGAAGCGGTCGAGCGCGGGTTCTGCCGGGATTGCGGCACGCCGCTGACCTATTCCTACCTGGAGAACGACCGCATCACTGTCTCGATCGGCAGCCTCGACGACCCGGGCCGGGTCACGCCGGAAATCCAGTATGGCATCGAGAGCAGGATCCCGGTTTTCGAAATGCTGCACACCCTGCCCGGCGAGCGGACGGAGGATGGCTCCTCCCCCGAACAGTTGGCGAAGATGGCTTCGCGGCAGCACCCGGACCACGATTGAAGGCGTTTGGCGGAAGCTCTCCCGCTGTCGTCGGAGAATGCCGCAGAGCGTGGCATTGAAAGCCTCCAGAGCAGGAGCCTCTCAGTGAGCGTGATCAGGGCTTGCGGATTCTTTTCCGAAACCTCAAGGCCGCTGACGCATTGACTCCCGAACATTCGCCGGCCGCGGGACCCGCGGCCGGTTTCAGGCACGGGAGGAAACGCTGTGGTTGCCCTATCCCACTCAGGTGATCTGAGGCCGCTCCATCCTCTTCATGCCATCCTTCTCGCCTTTCCGCTTCCCCTGTTCGCGGGAGCCCTGGCGAGCGACCTCGCCTACCGGGCAAGTTTCCACATCCAATGGGCCAATTTCTCGTCCTGGCTCATCGCCGGCGGGCTGGTCGGCGGCGGCTTCGCCCTGCTTTGGGCTCTGATCAACCTGTTTCGCCGGGGACCGGCCCGCAAGGGACGGCTGGTCGTCTACTTCATCGTGCTGCTCGCCATGTGGGGGCTCGGCTTCGTCAACGCTCTCATCCACGCGAAGGACGCCTGGGCCACCATGCCGGAAGGTCTCTACCTCTCGGCCATCACGACGCTGCTCGCCCTCGTGGCTGCCTGGGTCGGCTATTCCGGATTTCGCACAGGAGAGGTGAAATGATCCACTCGACCCTCCTCATCGGCACCTTGGCCATCGCTCTCTCTGCCAGCAACGCAGAAGCCCAACAACAGCAATTCGGCCCGAACCCGAACTTGCCCGAGCCGCAGCGCGGCTTGTTGCCCAGCATGAAAATCCCGCGGCCGGCCAACTGGGGCAACGACCTCCCGAAGGTGCCGCAGGGCTACAAGATTCAACCCATCGCCACGGACCTCAAGATCCCGCGCCAGACCCTGGTTCTTCCCAACGGCGATATTCTGGTGGCCGAGGGATCCGGCGGCTATGCGCCGACGCTGCGCCCCAAGGACCTGATCGCGGGCTACATCAAGAGCCTCGGTAAGAGCTCGGTGAAAGGCGGCAATCGTCTGACCCTGCTGCGCGACGCCGATGGCGACGGCACGTATGAACTGCAGGGCGTCTTCGCCGACAACCTCAACGCGCCTTACGGTCTCGCGTTCGTCAACGGGGCCATCTACGTGGCCAATCAGGATGAGCTGGTACGCTTCGACTATCGTGACGGCGACACAAAGGCGAGTGCGCCTCCCACCAAGGTCGCGGATCTCCCGGCAGTGATCAATCATCACTGGACGAAGGCCATGACCGCCAGCGCGGACGGGCGCTTTCTTTATGTGGGCATCGGGTCCAACAGCAACATCACCGAGCGCGGGATGGACGCCGAGGAAGACCGGGCGATGATCTGGCAGATCGACGCCCAGACGGGCGCGCACAGGCCTTATGCGACCGGCCTTCGCAATCCCACGGCGCTGACCATCCAGCCTGGTTCGGGACAGCTCTGGGCGGTTGTGAATGAACGGGACGAAATCGGCCCCGACCTTGTTCCCGATTATCTGACCTCGGTGAAGGAAGGCGGTTTTTACGGATGGCCCTACAGCTATTGGGGCCAGAACGTCGATCCGCGCGCGCAGCCGCAGGATCCAGAAAAGGTCGCAGCGGCGATCCGCCCGGACTACGCCCTGGGATCCCACGTGGCAGCGCTGGGCGTCGCCTTCTCGAGCCCGGTCATGGGCGAAAATTTCGCCGATGGCGTGTTTGTGGGCATGCACGGCAGCTGGAACCGCAGCGCTCCGGTGGGTTACAAGGTGGTCTTCGTCCCATTCCGCGACGGCAAGCCTGCTGGTGAGCCGATCGACTTCGTGTCCGGCTTCCTGGTCGACGACGGCAACACGCGGGGACGCCCGGTTGGGGTGACACTGGACCCAAAGGGCGCCCTGATCGTGGCCGACGATCTGTCGAACACGATCTGGCGCGTGACGAAGAACTGACGCTCTAAACGTCGAGCGATCCCGGACCGGCCTCTGCCGTCCGGGATGGCACTTGTTCTTAAGCCGCCGCCAGTGCCGCCTCGATGGCCGCCAGCGCTGCTTCCGCCTGGGCACCGTCGGGGCCGCCGGCTTGGGCCATGTCGCGGCGTCCGCCGCCGCCCTTGCCGCCGAGCTTCTCCGAGCCCACCCGCACGAGGCTGACCGCATCGACCTTGTCGGTCAGGTCGTCGGTGACGCCGACCACAATGCCTGCCTTACCGTCGTCCGCCACGCCGATGATCGCAACCACGCCGGAGCCGAGGCGCTTCTTGCCCTCGTCGGCGAGGCTCTTGAGATCCTTCATCTCGACACCCGTGACCGCGCGCGCCATGAGCTTGATGCCGGCCACGTCCTTGACCGGATCGCCGCCGCCGGACGCACCGCCGCCCATGGCGAGCTTGCGCCGGGCCTCGGCGAGATCGCGCTCCAGCTTGCGGCGCTCCTCGAGGAGCGCGCTCAAGCGGGCCGAGACCTCCTCCACCGGCGTCTTCAGGAGGCTTGCCACCTCGCGTAAGCGGCGGCTCTCATCAGTGAGGTAGCGGCGGGCGGCATCGCCCGTCATGGCCTCGAGGCGGCGGACGCCGGCCGCGACCGCGCTCTCGCCCACGATGGTGACGACGCCGATATCGCCGGTGCGGTTCACGTGCGTGCCGCCGCAGAGCTCGACCGAGAAGGTTTTGTTGTCGTCGGCCTTGCCCATGGAAACAACGCGGACCTCGTCACCGTACTTTTCGCCGAAGAGCGCGCGGGCGCCGGATTCGATCGCCTCGTCGACCGCCATGAGCTTGGTGACCACCGGCGCGTTCTGGAGCAACACCTTGTTGGCGATCTCCTCGACCTTGGCGAGTTCCGCATCCTCGATGGGCTTCGGATGGCTGAAGTCGAAGCGCAGGCGGTCGGGCGCGACCAGCGAGCCCTTCTGGGCCACGTGGTCGCCGAGCACTTGGCGCAGGGCTTCGTGCAGCAGGTGGGTGGCCGAGTGATTGGAACGGACGGCCGAACGCCGCGCGTGATCGACGACCAGCTCCAGCGACTGGTTGAGCTTCAGCGGGCCATGCTCCACGGTGACGTGATGCACGAACAGGTCGCCGAGCTTCTTCTCGGTGCCGGTCACGAACAGGCGAGCGCCCTCGCCCTGCATCACGCCGGTATCGCCGACCTGGCCGCCGGACTCGCCATAGAACGGGGTCTGGTTGAGCACCACGAGGCCGCTTTCACCAGCCTTCAGCTCGGAGACTTCCTGGCCATCCTTGAGCAGCGCCAGGACGATGCCCTCGGCGGTCTCTGTGTCGTAGCCGAGGAACTCGGTGGCGCCGGTGCGCTCCTTCACGGAGAACCACACGGTCTCCGTCGCCGCCTCGCCCGAGCCGGACCAAGCCGCACGGGCCTTCTCGCGCTGGCGCTGCATGGCGGCGTTGAAGGCGTCCGTGTCGACGCCGATACCGCGGGGCTTCAACGCATCCTGCGTCAGGTCGAGCGGGAAGCCGTAGGTGTCATAGAGGGTGAAGGCCGTGTCCCCGGAGAGGCTCTGCCCCTCGCCGAGATTACGGGTCTCCTCGTCGAGGATGATGAGGCCGCGCTCCAGGGTTTTGCGGAAGCGTGTCTCTTCGAGCCGCAGGGTCTCGACGATCAGCGCCTCGGCACGGATCAGCTCGGGATAGGCCAGCCCCATCTCGCGCACGAGAGCCGGCACGAGGCGGTACATGAGCGGCTCCTTGGCGCCGAGCAACTGCGCATGGCGCATGGCGCGGCGCATGATGCGGCGGAGCACGTAGCCGCGGCCTTCGTTAGAGGGAAGGACGCCATCCGCGACCAGGAAGCAGGAGGTGCGCAGGTGATCGGCGATCACGCGATGCGAGACCTTGCGGTCGCCTTCCGGCGCGACGCCGGTGGCGTGAGCCACCGCCTCGATGAGGGTGCGGAACAGATCCGTGTCGTAGTTCGAATGCACGCCCTGCAGGATCGCGGCGACGCGCTCGAGGCCCATGCCGGTGTCGATGGAGGGTTTGGGCAGCGCGATGCGATTGCCGGGCTCGATCTGCTCGTACTGCATGAACACGAGGTTCCAGAACTCGAGGAACCGGTCACCGTCCTCCTCCGGGCTGCCGGGAGGGCCGCCCCAGAGCTTGTCGCCCTGGTCGATGAAGATCTCCGAGCACGGGCCGCAGGGGCCGGTATCGCCCATCTGCCAGAAATTGTCGGAGGTCGGGATGCGGATGATCTTGGAATCCGAGAACCCGGCGATCTTCTTCCAGAGGTCGGCGGCCTCATCGTCCGTGTGATAGACGGTGACGAGGAGCTTGTCCTTCGGCAGGTCGAACTCCTTGGTGATCAGGTTCCAGGCAAGCTCGATCGCCCGCTCCTTGAAGTAATCACCGAAGGAGAAGTTGCCGAGCATCTCGAAGAACGTGTGGTGGCGCGCCGTGTAGCCCACATTGTCGAGGTCATTGTGCTTGCCGCCGGCGCGAACGCATTTCTGAGACGTCGCCGCCGTGCTGTAGGGGCGCTTCTCAACCCCGGTGAAGACGTTCTTGAACTGCACCATGCCGGCATTCGTGAACATCAGGGTCGGGTCGTTGCGCGGCACGAGCGGGCTCGAGGCCACCACCTCGTGGCCGTTCCTGGCAAAGTAATCGAGGAAGGTCGACCGGATTGCGTTGATGGACCGAAGTTCGTTGGCGCCGCT
This sequence comes from Microvirga lupini, assembly GCF_014191055.1. Lineage (GTDB taxonomy): Bacteria > Pseudomonadota > Alphaproteobacteria > Rhizobiales > Beijerinckiaceae > Microvirga > Microvirga lupini_A. The sequence continues at coordinate 1,400,871 of NZ_JACHWB010000001.1, read as the reverse complement.
CATGGGTTCTCAAGCTCAAGGTGCAGGGGCTTTTCAGGGCCCGAAAAGACGTGATGGTGGCCGGTTTTAGCCGCCCGCGCCCGCCCTGTCGAGGCGGCGTCTCGTCTAATCTAGGGGGCGATTGTCCCCTAGTGTCATTCCCGGCCAGAGCGTCAGCGGAGAGGAAGAGAATCCATCAACATGAGCCTGATCGTGGATCCCCTTCCCGGCCTGCGGCCACCGGGGATGACGCCTTCGCTTCGTTCCCCTGAGGAGAACAAACGAAAAGACCGCCGCGATCTCTCGCGACGGCCTTCATTTGCCCTTGAAGGAGAGCAAAACCTTATTCTGCGGAACCCTCGTCCAGGTCGTCGGCGGTCGGGGTCGCCTGATCCAGGATGCGGTCTGCGAGCAGGCCGGCATTCTGGCGGATGAGTGCCTCGATCTTGCCTGCAACCTCAGGGTTGTCGCGCAGGAACTGCTTGGCGTTCTCGCGGCCCTGGCCGAGGCGCTGGCTGTCGTAGGAGAACCAGGCACCGGACTTGTCGACGATGCCGGCCTTGACGCCGAGATCGATGAGCTCGCCCACCTTGGACACGCCCTCGCCGAACATGATGTCGAACTCGACCTGCTTGAAGGGCGGAGCGACCTTGTTCTTCACGACCTTCACGCGCACCTGGTTGCCGATCGGATCGTCGCGATCTTTGAGCGTCGAGACGCGGCGGATGTCGAGGCGCACGGAGGCGTAGAACTTCAGGGCGTTGCCGCCCGTCGTCGTCTCAGGGCTGCCGTACATGACGCCGATCTTCATGCGGATCTGGTTGATGAAGATCACCATGGTGTTCGACCGCGAGATCGAACCGGTGAGCTTGCGCAGGGCCTGGCTCATGAGACGGGCCTGGAGGCCCGGCTGGACCTCGCCCATCTCGCCATCGAGCTCGGCCTTCGGGGTCAGCGCCGCTACCGAGTCGATGACCAGCACGTCGACCGCGCCGGAGCGGACCAGAGTGTCGGCGATCTCAAGGGCCTGCTCGCCCGTATCGGGCTGGGAGATCAGGAGATCGTCCAGGTTGACCCCGAGCTTACGGGCATAGACCGGGTCGAGCGCGTGCTCCGCGTCCACGAAGGCGCAGACGCCGCCCTTCTTCTGGGCTTCGGCAATGGTGTGCAGCGCCAGCGTGGTCTTACCGGACGATTCCGGCCCATAGATCTCGATGATGCGGCCGCGGGGCAGACCGCCCACGCCGAGCGCGATGTCGAGGCCGAGCGAACCCGTCGAGACGGTTTCGATCTCAACCGGCTGCTGCCCCTTGCCGAGCCGCATGATTGAGCCCTTGCCGAAGGCGCGTTCGATCTGCGAGAGCGCCGCGTCGAGAGCTTTCGATTTATCTTTATCCATTGATGAGCTTTCCACCAGTCTCAGGGAGGACTGTGACATGACCTAACATCCTTATGGCAGGAGGAAGAGTGAATCTCAACGCGGTGTTGAGAGAATATATGTACTCACTTTGTTCCCCCTTACAAGTTCTTTTTTCGTTCTCGTTCAGGAATTCACAGATCCAGCGGCGGGCACGATGACGCAGGGTTAAAGAACAGTTAAATCAAAGGTTTAGCAGAGCCGTCGTTCAAGACGCGGCTCATCTCGAAACAGGCAGGAGGCTCACCTGCCTTCCTATGCCCGGATCTGCTTCAGCTTGAGATTCATGTGGTGCCTGATGTCATCGACAGAATTGCGAAGCTGAAGATCAAAATACATCTTGCCTCGCTCGCGGAAGGGAAGGCAGCCGACGAGATACACCTCCCGATCACCGAAGCTCCATATCTGCAAAGACGCCTGATGGTTTTCCACATCGATGTCCGGCAGCGTGCGCTCCAGGCGCGGGGTCTTCCCCTTGACCAAGCCGATCAAAGCGTAGTTCAGCCGTACTAGGCTCTCACGGGTTTCCGCCTGCTCGGATGCTTTGGGATTGAGCGCGGCAACGGCCATGTCGACATTGCCGTTCATGAGAGCCGCAGTGATCTGCCGGCAACTCTCGCTGTCCTGGGTTGCCTCAGCCAGTGCGGGCGCAATCATACCCGAGAAGACGATGAGAAAGGGTGCCAGGATCTTGGTCCGCAGGACGAGGGTAACACCTGCCCTGGAATATGAAGTCTGCATATCGTGTCCTCCTATCAGAGTTCACAATATGATATTATGTTTCAAAGACCATTACTGTGCTGATCCGCACATAGAGGATCATGTGTAGAAGCACGGGTGCGCGCTTCGGAATCCTCCGGCTCGAAGCTGCTTCCCTTTTTAACGGTCGATGACCTGCTTCACCGTCTCGACCAGCTGGCGCAGGCTGAAGGGCTTGGGCAGGAAGTTGAACTCCTCCCCTTCGGGCAGGTTCTTGCGGAAGGCCTCTTCGGCATAGCCGGAGACGAAGATCACCTTCAGATCCGGGTAGAGCTTGCGCAGCTCGCCCAGCAGGGTCGGGCCGTCCATCTCGGGCATGACCACGTCGGAGACCACGAGGTCGACGGGTGCGCCGCGCTGCTCGATGATCTCCATGGCCTCGATGCCGGAGGCCGCCTCCAGCACCGTGTAACCGCGGGCCGAGAGCGCCCGGGCATTCACGGCGCGGACCGGGTCCTCGTCCTCGACGAGCAGGATCGTGCCCTGCCCGGTCATGTCGGCGGCCGGTTTCTTGGCCACCTCTGGCTTTACCTCCTCGACAACCTCCTGCACGGCCGGAATGTGCCGCGGCAGGTAGATGCGGAAGGTCGTGCCCTGGCCCGGGGTCGAATCCACGTCGATATACCCGCCGGACTGCTTGACGATGCCGAACACGGTGGACAGGCCGAGGCCCGTACCCTTGCCCACCTCCTTGGTGGTGAAGAACGGCTCGAAGATCTTCTCGACGATCTCGGGCGTCATGCCGGAGCCGGTATCGGACACCTCGACCATCACATAATCGGCCGGCGGCATGGCGCTCACATTGAGCCGCTCCGCCTCGACCGCCGTGACATTGGCCGTGCGGATCGCGAGCTTGCCGCCGCCGGGCATGGCATCGCGAGCATTCACCGCGAGGTTCACCACCACCTGTTCGAACTGGTTCACGTCCGCCTTCACGAACCACAGATCGCGACCGTGATTGAGATCCAGCGCCACGCGCTCACCAAGGAGCCGCTTGAGCAGCATGGACAGATCATAGAGCTGGTCGTTGAGGTTCAGCACCTCCGGCCGCAGGGTCTGGCGGCGCGAGAAGGCGAGCAGCTGGCGCACGAGGCCCGCGGCCCGGTTCGCGTTCTGCTTGATCTGCATGATGTCCTGGAAGGACGGATCCGTCGGCCTGTGGTTGGCGAGCAGCAGGTCGCTGTAGCCGATGATCGCCTGCAAGACGTTGTTGAAGTCGTGCGCGACGCCGCCGGCGAGCTGTCCCACCGCGTTCATCTTCTGGGCCTGCGCCAGCTGCTCCTCGACCTTGCGGAAGTCGGTGGTGTCGAGAGCATAAAGGATCGCCGTCTCGCCGTCCGCGCCGGTATCGCCGACGGGCGTCACCCACACGCGGACCGAGCCGCCGCCTTCGGCCGCCGTCTGCAGTTCGAGGGGCGGAATGTCGCCCTTGTTCTCGGCCGCCGCCTTGAGGGCTGCCGCGATGGACTCGCGCTCGCGGAAGACGTCGGGAATCGAGGGGCCGTCCTGGCCGTTCTCGCCGGTGCGCGGCAGCGCGCCGAAGAGCCTTGAGAACGGAGCGTTTGCATGGACGATCCGGCCCGCACGATCAACGGTCGCAATTGCAATGGGCGTGTTGTTGAAGAAGCGCGCAAAGCGCACCTCGGCCGCGCGCTGTCCTTCGTCAACCTCCCCTCCGGCCGAGCGGTTCAGAACGAGCGTGCGGGATGCCCCCATGCGGCTGTCCTGCCCGAAGGCGATCCGGTGATAGAGGCGCACCGGCAGGAACTCGCCGTTGCGTCGGCGCAGGTCGAGATCGAAGGTCTCCGTGCGCACGCTGCCCGGCTCGCCGGAGAACGACGTCATCATCGATGCCACGTCACCCGGCACGATATCGGAAAGGCTCAGGCCGCCGGAGCCGACCTGCGCGAGATCGTAGTCGAGCCAGGACGCCAGCGTCGCGTTCAGATAGACAATGGAGCCGCCGGGATCGACGGACAGGAAGCCCGCGGGGGCGTGATCGAGGTAGTCGATGGCATGCTGGAGCTCCTGAAAAACATTCTCCTGGCGCTCCCGTTCATGAGTGACTTCCGAGATGGCCCAGAGTGCCGCCTGCCGCCCCCTTGGCCGCGGCACGGGCCGCACGCGCACCCGGTACCAGCCGAATTCCCGGGCACCGTTGAGCGACGGAGACAGGCGGATCTCCTCCGCGCCCGTGCGATGCTCGCGCGCCGCCTGCGCCAGCCGGTAGATGGCCTCGGAGACTTCGGGCGCACCAATGAACAGGCGCTCGACCGGCAACACCTCGCCGCCCTGCAATCCTGCGAAGGCAAGATAGGCCTCGTTCGCATAGGTGATGCGCCCGTCATCCTCGACCACCACGAGGCCGTCACCCGAAGTGTCGGCCATGAGCTTGGTGATATCGTTGCGCACAGTCTGGCCAGAGAACTGGACGACGCCGATCGCCATCGCGAAAAGGAAGAAGACACCCGCCATGGCGAAAAACGCCAGAAGCGCGAGGATCAAAGGCTGCGCCTGTTCGATGCCGAGAAAGCGCAGGCTCAGAGTCGCGCCGACAAGAAGGCTCGCCAGAAGCAGCACCCATCCGATATGGCCGTGACGGTCGGAACGGTCGATGGCCGAACCCTTTGGCGTATCGCCTTCGTAAGCCATGAAATCTCTACATCCTCAACGGAGGCGGGTGTGCCTTACGGCACCGGCTGCAGGGTTGCGGCCAACCGCTCGATCTGTTCCGATCATATTACACGGTATTTATTGATCGACCTCTAAGGCGGCGGCAGCGAAGGATGCAAGAGCCGGTCGCGTTGGTGCAGGCCTCGACGATGAGGTCCGTCACAGGAAATCCTTATTTTCCTTGATGTAAGGACCGTCGGCCCCATCTTGGACGGATCACAGCGAGCTTTTCCTGTGTCATCAGCCCTGTGCCGAAGCCGAGTGACGTTAACCATCTGTTAACCTTGCCGGTGGCTTTGGCAGTCAATGTGGTACAACCAACACAGAAGTGGCCTGCGAAGGCCAGTCAACGTTTGAGAGTTCATCGTGTCATCTCTTTTCGGTCTCGAAGCACCGCGGGCAGTTCAATTTGCAATCGCCTTCGCGATCATTCTGATCCTGCTCGTGCTCTTAGGGCTCGTCCTGCGCAAGGTCTGGGGTGGCCGCCTGATCATGCCGGGCAGCGATCGCGGCGGCCGCAGCCGACAGCCGCGGCTGGGCATCGTGGATGTGTATGACCTCGACCGGCAGCGGCAGCTCCTTCTGCTGCGCAGAGACAATGTCGAGCACCTCCTCCTCATCGGCGGCCCCAACGATGTGGTGATCGAGACCAACATCGTCCGGGTTGCCGGCGCGCGCGTTCCCGCTCCCCCGGTAGACATGGGCGCGGAGCGCTTCGAGCCCTCGCTGGATCAAGCGCCTCGCGCTCCTCAGGTCGAGAACAATGGCCGGCCTTCCATCGAGAGCCAGCTCGCCGCCCAGCTAGGGGCCTTCGTGCGCCGCCCGTCTGAGGAATCCGACATCGAGGAGGAGCTGTCCCCGGTGGCGACCGTCAGCGCGCCGGTTCCGGCCCATCCCGAGCCGGTCCTGAAGCCGGATGCCGTCGCGACGTCCGCTTCTCCCTCGATCCAAGGGCTGCGCGCCGAGGCGAGGACCTCGTCATTCCAGAACACGCCTCCTGCGCCACCTGCACCTGCTGCCCCGCCCTCGCCTCCTCCGGTGGAACGCCCGGAGCCGCGTCCTCATTTCACGCCGCCGCCGTTCCAGTCGCGGGCAACGCCAGTGCCGCCGGCGCCTGTGCAACCGCCTGAGCCTGTCCGGCCGCCCGAGCCAGCAGCGAGCGAGCGGCCGGCCCCCGACGCCAACCTGCTGTCGGATATGGCAAAGCAGCTCGAAGAGGCCCTGAAGCGCCCGGCGAGCCCCGTTCCGCCTCCGGCGGTGGTGGCTCCGACAGCGCCGGTCAGCGCGACCTCGCCTGCCGTGTATGAAGATGTGAGCGATGAGGAGGATACCCCTCTCGAGCCGCAGCCGGCCGAAGAGGAGCCCGTTACGTCCTTTGACGAACCTGCGGAGGAAGAGGATCGCGCCGAGGAGCCTGACACTCCCGCTCCGGCTCAGACCGCACCAGCCGTCGAGCCGGTCCGGACCGCCCCGCCTGCGCCCGCATCCGCTCCCCTGCCGCCCCAGGCCAAGGAACCCGCCTCGGCGCAGAAGGCCGCCGACCCGTTCTCGGTCGAGGATATCGAAGCGGAGTTTGCACGCCTTCTGGGACGCCCCCTCGATCCGAACAAGAAAGGGTGAGCCTAGGCTCCCCTGCCAGCGACCAAAGAAAAAGGGCTCCGCGTGCGGAGCCCTTTTTTCGTATGTTTGGCAGGACCGGATCAGTCGTCCCGGTAGACCCGCTCGTTACGCTCGTGGCGTTCCTGAGCCTCAAGGGAGAGCGTCGCGATGGGGCGGGCCTCCAGGCGCTTGAGGGAGATCGGATCGCCCGTCTCCTCGCAATAGCCGTAAGAGCCATCCTCGATCCGTGCGAGCGCCGCGTCGATCTTGGCGATCAGCTTGCGCTGACGATCCCTGGCGCGAAGCTCGATGGCGCGATCCGTTTCCGATGAGGCGCGATCCGCAAGGTCAGGGTGATTCTCGTTCTCGCTCTGCAGCGTCGCGAGGGTTTCCTGAGCCTCTTTGAGGATGTCGTGCTTCCAGCGGATCAGCTTGCGCCTGAAATACTCCCTCTGCCGCTCATTCATGAAAGGCTCGTCTTCTGTCGGACGGTAGCCTTCATCAATCACGCTATCTGTCATGTTCAGCCGTTCTTCCCCGATGAACCGTGGCGCCCCTATATAGGCAAGCAGGGACCGCGACAACGAGATAAAGCGTCATCGATTTGTCTAATTGGCCCCGGCACCCCTTATGAGCCTTGGATAGGCTCAGGCCGAACGATATGTCGCACCATCAGGAGGCCGCCGCCTCCGCCCGGCTGACGAGTTCCCCGGCGACGTCGCCGATCTTGGGCGCCTCCTCTCGGATGAAGGGAAGCGGCCGACAGACGGATAGGGCCGCCAGGCCGAACCGGGCCGTCATGAGCCCGTTCAGCACCCCCTCGCCAAGCTTGGCCGAGATCCGCGCCGCGAGACCGAGGCCCAGCACCTGCTGCATGAGGCTGTCGCCCACCGCCACGCCCCCGGTGACCGCAAGGTGGTTGAAGGCGGCCTTGGCAAGCCGCAGGAAGCCGAAGAAGCCGGGTCTGCCACCGTAGATCCGGGCCAAAGTTCGTAGGAGACGCACGGCCGCGAAGATCACGAACGCCACATCGACGATGGCCCGCGGGCTCACGGCCGTGACGAGCGAGACCTGCTTGGCTGCGCCTGCGATCGCACGCTTGGCCTGTGCGTCGAGGGGCTCGAGGAGCTCCCGCTCGGCAATGGCGAGGCGGTCGTCCGCGTCGATGATCTCGTCGGAGAGCCCCTTGAGGCGAGCGGTCCCCTGAGCGGCCGCGGCCCGGCCGCCATAGAGGCTGATGAGATCCGCCACGATGCCCTTGGCGGCCTTGTGGTCCTTGACGGCCAGCGCATCGACCGCAGCCTCGCGCAGGCTTTCGATCTTCTGCTCGCGCCAGATCCCCGAAACCTCCCGGCCGATAATGGCCAGGAAGGCCAGCACCGCCAGCACCGCGAGAGCAAGCGCCACCCAGCCCAGCCACGGGGCAATCCGGTACAGATCGACAATCAGGTTCTCGATGGCAAGCCCTAGGCCCAGCAGAAGGAGCCCCGAGAGCGCGGACAGCAGGATGCCGAGCCAGGGCGCCCGGCGCTTGCTGCCCATGGGCACCACAGTGCCATCGGCGGCTTCGATGGCATCGAAGGGCTCCTCCGTCACCTGCACGGCGCCGGTGGTGATGTTCGGATCGTCGAGGCGATAGGCGCGAGGTTGGCGGCTCATGCGAAGCGATCCCCCAGGAGGAATTCAAGGGCCCGGTCGAGACGGATATGAGGCATCTTGGCCATGCGGCCCGCTGCATCGACCGGCAGCTTCGGCGGCCGGAAGCGCGGAAACCGGAACGAGCCGGGCGGCACCGCCCCCTGAAACACCGCCTCGGCGCTCTCGGGCAGTTCGCCAGGAAAGATCGCGGCTTCCGCCTCGCCGTCGAACACGTCGTCCCCGACCCGCTCGCCCGCCTCCGGAACCCCGGCGACGGCCCGCAGGGTCTCGCGTCCTTCGCGAATGGTCGTCTCGCGGGTGGCACGCACCGAGGCGAGCGCCACGGTGCCCACCCGCGCGCCGGCTGCTTCGGTCCGGCGCGAAGCCCGGTTCACGAGCATCCGCAGGATGGCATCGAGCCGGTCGTGATCCGTGTGGTGGATGTGATCGGCCTTGGTGGCCGCGAACAGGACCCGGTCGGCTCGGGGGGAAAACAGGCGCGAGAGCAGCGTATTGCGGCCGGTTCGGAAGGCCATGAGCACCTGATCCAGCGCCTCCTCCAGCTCCGCGAGCGCCACAGGCCCGGCATCGATGGCGGCCAGCACGTCCACCAGGACGATCTGGCGGTCGATACGCTGGAAATGGTCGCGGAAGAACGGCCGGACCACATGGGTCTTGTAGGCCTCGAAACGCCGCTCCATCAGGGCCGCGAAACTGCCTGCCGCAATGGGCTGCCCTTGAGACAGATCGAGAGGCGCGAAGGTGAGCGCCGGGGAGCCGGCAAGATCGCCCGGCATGAGGAACCGCCCCGGCGGGGTCGTCGCCACCGCCTCGGATCCGGCACGCAATGCCGTGAGGTAATCCTTGAAGGCCTCGCTTGCTCTCGAAGCGAGCATCTCGTCGGAAGCCCCTGACGGGTCGAGGGTTTTCAGGGTTTCGTGCCAGCCGCCCGCCACCGGTGCCCGATCACGCTTGCGGCTTGCCTCGATGGTCTGGCGGGACCATTCCGCATAACCGGCATCGAGAAGCGCAAGGTCGAGCAGCCATTCGCCCGGATAATCCACAATGTCGAGGGCAAGCGACGCCGGCCCGGTGCGCCAGCCGGCCTTCCGTTCGTATTCCACATCCACCCGCAGCTCGCTGATCCGATTGGTCGATTGCGGCCAGCGGCGGCTCTCGGTCAGGGCCGCCAAGTGTTCCTCGTAAGGGAAGCGAGGGATCGCATCATCCGGCTGATGCGCCAGCTGAGCCCGCCGGATGCGGCCTTCAGCGGAAGCCCGGAAGGCCGGCAGGTTCGTGCCTCGGATCAGGTGATGCACAAGTGCGGTGGTGAAGACGGTCTTGCCGGAGCGGGCGAGCCCGGTGACGCCGAGGCGGAGGGAGGGCTGGACCAGCTGGCCGGAGGCCTCCCAGAGCGATTGCGCAGCAGACCCGGCGCGGGAGGCGATATCAGACAGAGTGGGCACCGGGAACCTGAGCGTTGTGAGCGTTGGGCATCACATGGGGTCACCCCGGTCAATTGCCAAGCATGACCGTCCGTTCCGGACAGGAGATGCGGAGGCAAGGTCCCATAGAAAACGCCCGCCAATGGATCTCCCATCGGCGGGCGCATTCGTCAGATCTGACGATCAGATGACGAAGAAGTCGTGGTAGTAGAGCTTCTCCTTGTTGGAGAGCGTGGCGAACTTCACCTGGGCGCTCTTCCCCGTGCCGTCGGCGTCGTAATAGAGCGTCCCCGTCTTCTTGTCGTAGACGATGCGATCTTCCTTGTCCTTGGCCTTCGTGCCCTCGACGAACATGTCCGAGTTGAACTTCTTCGGCGTGGAGAGCGAGCCGGAGCCTAGCTTCGTGAAGACCTTGTTGTCGAGATAGAAGCTGTCGTCCTTGGACTTGAAGTCCGTGATCTTGTCGACATTCGTGCTCTTGTTGAGCTTCGTGTCGAACACGAACACATCCTTGCCGGTGCCGCCGCTCAGCTGATCCTTGCCGAGACCGCCATAGAGGAAATCGTCGCCCCCAAGACCCGAGAGGATGTTGTTCTTCGTGGTTCCGGCGATGGTGTTGGCAAGGCTGTTGCCAGTTCCGCGAATGGCGCTGCCCGTCAGGGTCAGGTCGGTGAGGCCATCGGACAGAACGGCATCGCCGTCAGCCGCAATGGTCACCACATCGTCACCAGAGAGTTTGACGGAGCCGAGCGCATTGTACTGAGCCAGAGACAGACTGAGCTTGTTGTCTGTCGCGTCGATGAGGTTGGCACCCTTGGACGAGAGAGCCGTGATTTGGTCCGCCGTCAGTGTCGCCAGTGCCTGACCGGTATCCTTGAGGGTCAGTGCATCGACGCCATTTGCCGTCATGCTCGCGCGCTGCGCGTCAGTGAGGCTGAGCAGATCGGATACGCTCAATTCCAGAGTGACCTTGTCGTTAGGATAGAACAAAGACATTCCTGGCGGATATGGGCCTGTATCAGGAAGAACCTTGTACTGATCGAACGACAGGGTCAGCACATCGTCGACTGCGTCGAGAACTATGAGGCTGGTCGCAGAGAGCTTAGCAAACTGGGCAGCCGTCAACTGGGAGAGGTCAGACCCATCGTCGGAAAGCAAGACGAAGGAATCAGGCATGAGGGAGATATTGGAATTAGCCAGCGCCTTGGCTTGAGCCGCACCGATCTTGAGTGGAAACGGCGTGCCGCTGTTCGATCCGATGAAATCAACTCCCTTGTTCGAGAGGGTCATGATTTCAGGAGCAGAGAAGAACATGAGACCAAGCTTGAAGCTTGAGTCGCTGACAGTCACCGTATCTGCGGCATCGAAACCGATATTGGTCGCCAGGAGCGCCATCGTGGCTCCGGCTTCAACGGTGAGGTTTCCATCCGTGGAATCGATGAGGCCGACACCCCTATCGGTCAGGGTCTGAATGTCGCCGGAATGCAGATCGTCGAGTGCAGTTCCACTATCAAGCAGAACCAGCTTGTCTTCCGTACTGAATTTGACCTCATTTCCAAGTGCCCTGAACTGTGCAAGGTTCAAAGACAGCGCATTGTCCGCCACATCGATCAGAGTGACCTTGTTATCGTCCAGCGCCCCAATTTCGAGATCGGTCAAATCTTTGATGGCTGCGGCCACATCATTGATCTGGATGGAATCCCCATCCGGAAGCGGAATTCCCTCCGCGACATGAGCGCGGTATTGAGCAACTGTAAATACTTGCACCGGCATTATGATTTCCCCTGCCCCAAGATACGTAAATGCTTCCGGACCACCTGCACTACGCATGGGAATACGGCGCAAAGCATTCCTATTATATCGTGAGGCATGTGCAACCGGTTTCGGGGGAATTACCTCTTTGGAGGTAGGCTTTTTGTCCCCCCAAGCAGACCAGACTCAACGCTTTTTACCAATCCGGCCAGTTCGGACCGCATTCGCCTCCCTCAGAACTCGCCGTCCCATATACAGTTTTCCACCATGGTGCCGGCGCATCGTGGCAGCCAACTGGCGCAGGGCCATTCGATCATCGGAAACGACCATGATCGGCACCACCACATCGCCCTCCTGGCTTTGCTCGAAGGTCGGCGCCTGCCCCCTCTCAATCCACGCCTGAGCGACGTCCGGCCGGCACAGGGCCCAGCCGACATAGCCGACAATGGTTCCGTTTCGCACCGCGAAGGCGTAATGGCCGCGCCGGATCTGACCTGCGAGAGACCCCACCAGCTTGTCGGCGCGATAGGACCCGAACGGCTGATGCGAGGCGACATAGGTCGCAGCGAGGCCCAAAGCTGCGTTGGCATCCCGCAGCTGCTGCACGGACACGCCACTCGACCCGCCCTCTTTCATGGGTCAATCCCGCGAAAGGCGCGGACGGTTCCCGCGCAGGAATTTACGAGATTGAAACGCAGCACGCCGGCCCTCGACAAGGTTCAGTCATGAGTTTGTAGCGGGCAAGCGGGGCCTTGTCATCGCGGGATGCTCTGCGGGCTGCCTTGAAGCGCTTCCGCCTTCTGCGCGGCTGCCTTCGCATTGTCCTGTACCTTGGCGACGGCCCGCTCGATGGCCGATTCCACGAGATCGGGACTGGCGCGCAGCGCCCCCAGTTCGAAGGCCGACATGGCGAGCATCACATGGGTCAGGTTGGGCTGGGGCGTGCCGTCATCCGCGAAAAGCTTCAGGTCGTCTGTCGGGCTCAGGCCAAGACCTTCCACCATGCGGCCCGCATAATTGCGGTGCCGCTGTTCCTCAGAGGGGCAGGCCGTTGCGACCTGGACCTTCGGAGCCGCCGAGGCCGTCGCTGGCGGTTCCTTCACCGGCTTGCGACGGGTGGCGACAAGCGGCTTCGATGGGCTAGCAGGCTTCGGCCTCTCGGCCATGCCGGCTGCAATGCTCGGCACCCGGTATTGCGGCGTCTTCGGGGCCATGGGGATCACCACGGACACCCGGCCCGGCTTGCCGCCCGAACCGGCCTTCGCGGTGTAGCGCACCGCCCCACCCTTCTTTCGGCGCGAGGCGAGATATTGGGCCCGGACCGTGCCGCCGATTCCCCGCACGGCCAGCATCGCCATGCCGCCGATGCCCGTCGCGACATTGCACTCGGCCGGCGCCCAGCGACGCACGATGTCGAGGGCGGATTTGCGGTTGAAATCCAGATAGTAGCGCCGCAGCAGGGTGGCGGCGGCATCGGCGCCGTGGTCGGCTGAGGCGAAGCCCACATGGCCTTCTCTGTCGGTGGCGAGTTCCCCATCCCAGCGCGCGCTCTTGATGCACCAGTAATTGTTGAGCTTCACGCAACGGGTGACGAAGGGACGCTCGGCGCGGAACAGGGCGGCCAGGGCCACGACAGGCTTCGGCTCCAGGGCATCCATGGCCTCCGAGCGCCAGTTGGTGACCTCGCGATTAGCGGGTTCGTAGCGCGCCGCGACAGCCTGCGGCTCGGGCTGCAGGGCCTCGGCGCCGTGAGAACCGAGTTCGCCCGGCAGGAGCGCGCGAGCTGCGAGAACGAGCGCATAAACGGTCTGAGGCACCATGATGAGGATCAGCCCCCGCTTCGGACGAAACAATCAGGAAGGTTTCAGGCCAAACGATGGTGGGGCGGATATGTTCATCGGGCTTTGCGGTTCACAGGGATCGGAAACCGTCACCTTGACCGGCCGGATCCCACGATCCACGAATGGGGCGCTCTCACCAACCCCATGAGATCATGTCGCCCTCCATCTCAATCCGCCCACTGACGCCATCGGACGCCCAGGCTTTCCGCGATTTGAGGCTGGAAGCACTATCCAGTCATCCGGAAGCCTTCAGCTCCAGCCATGAGGAGGAATCGCCACGCAGCCTTGATGAATTCCGGGCACGGATCCCTGCCTCGGGGCCCAATGCGATCTTCGGCGCCTTCGCCGAGGGGCGCCTGATCGGCATGGCGGGCTTCGTCGTCTATGACCGGCCGAAGGCCCGGCACAAGGGGTTGATGTGGGGTGTCTTTGTGAAGCAGGATTGGCGCGGGCAGCGTGTGGGCAAAGCCCTCGTCCAGTCCGTGATCGACCGGGCCTCCCGGCACGTGATCATGATTGAGGCAGCCGTCGTGCTCACGAATGAAAGTGCCCGGCGGACCTATCACGGCCTTGGCTTCAAGCCTTACGGCATCGAGCCCAAGGCGATCCGGGTGGGCGACCGGTTCTACGACGAGGAGCTGATCTACCTGGAGTTTCCAGGCTCCTAATCGTCCTCGCCGCTGCCCAGCGATTTCGGGGTCACGAACCGCTCCAGCCGGCCGGCTTTCCTTGCGACATCGGCCCAGCTCGCCAGTTCGAAGTCGATCACTGCGAGGCCGGCGGACGGGTATTTCTGGCCGAGTCGCAGGATGCCGTCCATGTCGCCCTCACCGATCAGCAGCTTGGCGAGTTCCTCGAAGCCGGGATTGTGGCCGATAAGCAGAAGAGTGCCGGTCTCGGCCCCCACCTCCCGGACCACCTCAAGCAGCCGCCCGACCGGCGCCTCGTAGATGCGTCCGTCCAGACGCATCTCGATCTCGCCCAGGATGGGCTGAACCCGCTCCCATGTCTCCTGCGTGCGCCGGGCCGAGGAGACGATGGCAAGATCGGGCGCGAGCCTCTCCCGCTTCAGGTAATCGCCCATGACCAGGGCAGCCTCCTGACCCCGCTTCGCGAGGGGCCGGTCGATATCGAGGATGCCGGCGGGCCAGGCGGACTTGGCGTGGCGGAGGAGCAGAAGGCGGAGCATCAGCGTCCCTCACGTCTGGCGATGAAGGCGAGCTTCTCGAACAGGCTCACATCCTGCTCGTTCTTCAGAAGCGCCCCATGGAGCGGCGGGATCAGCTTGCAGGTGTCGCGCTCGCGCAGCTGCTCCGGGCCGATATCCTCGGAAAGCAAAAGCTTGAGCCAGTCGAGCAGCTCCGAGGTCGAGGGCTTTTTCCTCAAACCCGGAACCTCGCGCACGTCGAAGAAGATCTTGAGAGCCTCCTCGACCAGCCGGTGCTTGATGCCGGGATAGTGCACCTCGACGATCCGGGCCATGGTGTCGACGTCCGGAAACTTGATGTAGTGGAAGAAGCAGCGGCGCAGGAAGGCGTCCGGCAGTTCCTTCTCGTTGTTGGACGTGATGATCACGATGGGGCGCCGGGCGGCTTTGACCGTCTCACCGGTCTCGTAGACGAAGAACTCCATGCGATCGAGCTCGAGCAGAAGGTCGTTCGGAAACTCGATATCGGCCTTGTCGATCTCGTCGATTAGCAGCACCGGCCGCTCATCCGAGGCAAAGGCCTCCCACAGCTTGCCGCGCTTGATGTAGTTGCGGATCTCAGAGACGCGCGGGTCGCCGAGCTGGCTGTCCCGCAAGCGGGATACGGCGTCGTATTCGTAAAGACCCTGCTGGGCCTTGGTGGTGGACTTGATGTGCCAGGTGATCAGCGGGGCGTTCAAGGAGCGGGCGATCTCCTCCGCCAGAACCGACTTGCCCGTGCCGGGCTCACCCTTCACCAGAAGCGGACGCTCCAGGGTGATGGCCGCGTTCACAGCGACCGTCAGGTCCTCGGTGGCCACATACGATTCGGTTCCGGCAAAACGCGCCATTCCACTCTTCCTCGCTTTATCAGACCCTAAGTCCTGCCCCGGCCTTTCGGCAATCGTCCTCATAGGCTAAGCCCATGACAAACAAATCAGGAGGACAATGACCTATGGCTTATAACCGCTATCACAAGGACCGCATCGGCAATCATAAGCTCAAGCCTGAGACCCTGATGCTGGGCTACGGCTATGACCCGACCCTTTCGGAAGGCGCGGTGAAGCCTCCGGTCTTCCTGACCTCGACCTTCGTGTTCAACAGCGCCGAGCACGGCAAGGAATTCTTCGACTACGTGGCGGGCCGGCGCGAACCACCGCAGGGCGAGGCCGCGGGTCTCGTCTATTCCCGCTTCAACCACCCGAATTCCGAGATCGTCGAGGATCGGCTCGCCATCTATGAGGAGGCCGAGGCTGGTCTCCTCTTCTCCTCCGGCATGTCGGCCATCGCCACTACGATCCTGGCCTTCGCCCGGCCCGGCGACGTGATCCTCCACTCGCAGCCGCTCTATGGCGGCACCGAGACCCTGATCGCCAAGACGCTGGCCAACATGAGCATCGGGGCGGTCGGCTTCGGCGACGGCGTCGACGAGGCGGGCATCCGGGCCGCCGCCAAGGAAGCCATGGCCAAGGGCCGCGTTTCGGTGATTAAGATCGAAACGCCCTCGAACCCCCTCAATACCCTGGTCGATATCGCGCTCATCCGCACCGTCGCCGACGAGATCGGCCAGTCCCAGGGCCACCGCCCAGTCATCGTGTGCGACAACACCCTGCTCGGGCCGGTCTTCCAGAAGCCGTTGAAGAACGGCGCCGACATCTCGGTCTATTCGCTGACGAAATATGTGGGCGGCCATTCGGACCTGATCGCCGGCGCGGCGCTCGGCTCCAAGGAGCTGATGAAGACGGTGCGCCTGCTGCGCTCCTCCATCGGCACGCAGCTCGACCCTCATTCCTGCTGGATGCTCGGCCGCTCGCTGGAAACGCTGGCGCTTCGCATGAACGCGGCGAACCGCAATGCGGAGATCGTGGCGGCGTTCCTGCACGAGCACCCGAGCGTGGCGAAGGTCCACCACCTCGCCTACCTGCCCGAGGGCTCCCGCGCCCGGCAGGTCTACGAGGAGCAGTGCGACGCCCCCGGCTCCACCTTCTCGTTCGACGTGAAGGGCGGCGAACCGGAAGCGTTCCGGGTTCTCAACGCGCTCCAGGTCTTCAAGCTGGCGGTGAGCCTGGGCGGCACCGAGTCGCTCATCTCGCACCCGGCCTCCACCACCCATTCCGGCGTGCCGAAGGAAACCCGCGACCGCCTCGGCGTCAGCGATGCGACCATCCGCGTCTCCATCGGCATCGAGCACCCGGACGATCTGGTGGCCGACCTGGCGCAGGCGCTGTCGACGCTGGGGTAAGCTCACCCGTCATCCCGGGGCCGCGCAGCGGAACCCGGGATCGCCTGACAGTAATGGCTCCTAATCCTCGTGACGATCCCGGATCGCCTGCGGCGTCCGGGATCGCTCATGGGCAGCACTGGCGCCATGCGTTCTTGTCGCGCCCCCCACTCACCTTAAGCGGCATTAACCTCTTGCGCATCCCTCGCCGGTAGAACGACAATACTTTCAACCGGAAGGAAGCAATGGCCGCTGCGATAGACCTCTACGCCTATCAGGAACCGATCCTCTTCCTGGCAACGGCCGCCGTCGTGGTCCCGGTCTTTCACCGGCTGAGGGTGAGCCCGGTGCTGGGGTTCCTGGCGGCCGGCGCGTTGCTGGGGCCTTATGGGCTGGGGCGCTTCATCCAACAACACCCTTGGGTCAACTGGCTGACCTTCACGAATCCCGAGGGCACCTCCCGGATTGCCGAGTTCGGAGTGGTCTTCCTGCTGTTCACCATCGGCATCGAGCTGTCCTGGCAGCGGCTGCGCACATTGCGGCGAATGGTTTTCGGGTTCGGATCCCTTCAGGTGGCCCTGGGGGCCCTGGTCCTCGGCATCGCCTTCTTCGCCTTCAAACTCGTCGATACCATCACAGCGGCCACCATCGTTGGCCTTGCCCTGGCGCTGTCTTCCACTGCCATCGTGATCCCCGTTCTGGCCGAGCAAAAACGGCTCAATACGGTTGCCGGACGTGCGAGCTTCTCGGCCCTGCTGTTTCAGGACCTGCTGGTCGCTCCCATCCTGTTCACGATCGCGGTGCTCGACATCGGCAGGCCCGAGGTAACGCCGTCCACCTTTGTCATCCTGCTCCTGCAGGCGGGCCTCGCGCTGGCCCTGATCATCGGCCTCGGCCGCTTCATCCTGCGGCCCTTCTTTCAGCTCGTCACGGCCACGAAGAGCCCCGAGCTGTTCATGGCCGCCTGCCTGCTCGTCGTGATGGTGACCAGCATGATCGCCGCCGTCAGTGGTCTCTCGATGGCGCTCGGCGCCTTCATCGCCGGCATTCTCCTGTCGGAAACCGAGTATCGACGCGCCGTCGATGTCACGATCCAGCCCTTCAAGGGCCTACTCCTCGGAGTCTTCTTCGTATCGGTCGGCATGAGCCTCGATCTGTCCCGCTTCCTTGAAGCCCCCGTGCTGATCCTGTCGCTCGCCGCCATGGTCGTCATCGTGAAGGCTCTGACGATCGTGGCTCTCGGACGTCGCTATGGCCTCAACACGGGCGAGGCCGCCGAAACCGGCCTCCTCCTCGGCCCTGGCGGCGAGTTCGCCCTCGTGATCTTGGGCGCTGCGATGATCGCCGGCCTCGTACCGGGCGGCATCGGCCAGAATCTCCTCCTCGTGACGACGATCACGATGGTGGTGATCCCGCTTCTGGCCCGGCTCGGGCAGCGTCTGAGCCGCAAACTGGAGGTGAGCCGACCGCTCGATACCATCGTCACGGTCGCCCCGCCGGCCGATGAGGTCGGACGCGTGATCATCGCCGGATACGGGCGGGTGGGGCAGCTCGTCGGGGATATGCTGGACCGCCACAAGATCCCCTATCTCGCCATTGATCTGGATCCCGCCCGCGTGGCTGCGGAGCGCAAGGCCGGCAAGCCCGTGTATTACGGCGACGGTTCCTATCCGGAATTCCTCCGTGCCTGCGGCATCGACCGCGCACTCGCGCTCGTGATCACGCTGGACACGCTCAGCTCCATCGAAGGCGTCGTGACCGCCGCGCGGCAGGAATGCACCGACATCACCATCGTGGCCCGTGCTCGCGACGCCCGCCATGCGACCCAGCTCTATGAGCTTGGTGTCGACGATGCGGTTCCGGAAACCATCGAGGCCTCTCTTCAGCTGAGCGAGGCGGTGCTGAGCGACATCGGCGTTCCGATGGGTCTCGTGATTGCTTCGATCCATGAGCGGCGGGACGAATTCCGGGAGCTTCTCAAGAGGAGCGATCCGAAGCACGACCCGAACCGCGCCGTGTTCCAGGCACGCCGGCGCGTCGGCAGGACCTCCTCGGCCGTGGCCGGAGAGTGACCGGATGTTCCTGACCTTCTTCACAGAGCTGCGCGCGGCCAAGGTGCCGGTCTCCTTCCGGGAGTACCTAGCCCTGTTGGAGGCGCTCGACCGGGATCTCGCCGACAAGAGCGTGGAAGAGTTCTACTACCTCTCCCGCACCTGCTTGGTGAAGGACGAGCGGCATTTCGACAAGTTCGACCAGGTCTTCGCCCATGTGTTCAAGGGCCTCGAGAGCGTGGGCCGCGCGGTCGAGGAGACCGGGATCCCGGAGGAATGGCTGCGCAAGCTCGCGGAGCGCTACCTGACCGACGAGGAGAAGCGCCAGATCGAGGCCATGGGCTGGGACAAGCTCTGGGAAAATCTGAAAAAACGCCTCGAGGAGCAGAAAGGGCGCCACCAAGGCGGCAACAAGTGGATCGGCACCGCCGGCACCTCGCCCTATGGCGCCTATGGCTACAACCCGGAAGGCGTGCGCATCGGCCAGGACAAGAACCGCAACTTCCGCGCCGTGAAGGTCTGGGACAAGCGCGAGTTCAAGGATTTCGACGACAGCGTCGAGCTCGGGGTGCGCAACATGCGCATCGCGCTCCGCCGCCTGCGCCGCTTCGCCCGCACCGGCTCGGCCGAGGAACTCGACCTCGACGAGACGATCCACGAGACCGCCCACAAGGGCTATCTCGACGTGCGCCTGCGGCCCGAGCGCCGCAACGCCGTAAAGGTGCTTCTCTTCCTCGACGTCGGCGGCTCCATGGACTGGCATATCGAGATCGCCGAGGAGCTTTTTTCGGCTGCGCGCCTGGAGTTCAAGCATTTCGAGCACTTCTATTTTCACAACTGCGTCTACGAGAACGTCTGGAAGGAGAACCGCCGGCGCTTCGACGAGAAGATCCCCACCCTCGACGTGATCCGCACTTATCCGTCGGATTACCGCGTGGTCTTCGTGGGCGATGCCTCCATGAGCCCCTACGAGGTCACCCATCCCGGCGGCTCCGTGGAACACTGGAACGAGGAGTCGGGCCAAGTCTGGCTGCGGCGCATTCTCGATCACTTCCATAAAGCCGTATGGCTGAACCCGGTGCCGCAGCCGCATTGGGGGTATACGCAATCGATCAGCCTGATCCGCCAGACCTTCGGCGAGCGCATGTACCCGCTCAATCTCGAAGGCATCGACCACGCGATGCGGGAACTGGTCCGCTAGGCATGCCTCCAGAATCCGGGAACCGGTTTGCCGAAGGGACAGCCTAAGGTTAAGAAGCCTTATGTCTCAGACTTATACCCACAGCCCCAAGCCCTTCGGCGGCCCGATCTCCTTCACCCTCAAGGGCAGCACGCTCACGGTGGATTCCGGCCGTAAGGTGCATGAGGTCCAGCTCGGCGCCGTGGACACCGTGCGCATGACCTTCGAGCCAGGGCGGCTGGCCCAGAAATCCTACCGCACCAAGGTGATCATGAAGGACGGCAAATCCTTCACCTTCAATTCCCTCGACTGGAAGAGCCTCGTGGAGGCGCAGGAGATGACGAAGGAATACCGCGCCTTCGTGAAGGCCCTGTGCGAGGCGATCATCCGATCCAATCCGCAGGCGCGGTTCGTGGCCGGCAAGCCCATGGGTCTGTGGCTGCCGACATCCGGCCTCGCCATCGCGTCCCTTCTGGCCATGGCCTATCTGGTCTGGCAGGCGTTCCAGATGGGAGCCAACGGCGTCGGGTTGCTGGGGATCCTGCTGGCCATCGTCGGCTATTGGCAGATCGAGCCGATGATCCGGCTCAACAAGCCCCGCCCGTTCCGGTCGGAAGCGCTGCCGGAAGAACTGCTGCCGAAAGCGTCTTAGGACCTCGGCACATCAATTCTCGTCGTCATGGCCGGAACAAGCCCGGCCATGACGACGGAGGGTGAAAATCAAGCCCTCACCACCAGCACCGAGCACTTGGCGTGGCGCACGATGGTGGAGGCGTTGGAGCCGAGCAGGTAGGTGGCCATGGTGGGCCGGTGCGAGCCGACGACGATGAGATCCGCGCCTGTCTGCTCGGCCTCGTCCAGAACCTCGGCATAGACGGAGCCGAGACGAACGGCGGTCGAGACACGCTCGGCCGGCAGCGCGACCCCGGCCGCCACCTCGGCGAGCTTGGCGTCCGCCTCGCCCTGCTGCTCCTCGTCGAAGGCCGGAGGCATGAACTCCATGTAGGTGACGGGCACGATGGCACGCACATAAATCAGCCGCAGGGTGCCGCCCGAACTATTGGCGAGTTCGACAGCCTTGTCGATCGCAGGCTTGGCCGCCTCGACCTCACCGAGATCAACGGGAACGAGAATGGTCTTGAACATGGATCTGCCTCCAGGTCAGCCCTGCCGGGTGGGGGTGTGAACGACGAGGCCGTCGAGCTCCGGCCGCACCCGGATCTGGCACGAGAGCCGCGAGTTGGGGCGCACATCATAGGCGAAGTCGAGCATGTCTTCCTCCATGGGTTGAGGCTGGCCCGTGGCGGCTTCCCACTCCTCGGCCACATAGACATGGCATGTGGCACACGAGCATGCGCCGCCGCACTCGGCCTCGATGCCGGGAACGCCATTGCGGATGGCCGTTTCCATAACGGTTGCGCCCTCTTCCGCCTCGACGGTGCGGGAGGTTCCCTCAGAATCGATGAACGTGATCTGGATCATTGCGGACCTCTGGTTGCTGGCGCATACTTATGACAGACCGCACCGGAAGACGAGAGACAGACCCGATCTATGCCGTCTTTTTGCCGCATTGTGCCCCGTAGTGCAGGTTACTAAGCCGTTAACGACGTTCGCAAGTGACAGGGGACATCCGGTTTCCTTGTTTCAGATCGGCCGCTAGACTTGCTTGGTAAATGACAGATTACCGTGCGGAAGCCCCTAAAGGGTCGTCCGGAGCGGCTGAGGCCATGCATTCACCTTGCTTTACGTGAAAAGAATGCGGCTTCAGAATCATCAGTTGCGTCACGAGGGCGGATCATGGCGACCGAGAACAAGAAGATGAAAGACCCGGCTGAGGCAGCCCTGACGGCTGTGGAGCAGGCGCTCAACCTCGACGATACGTTCGTGATCCACACCCCATCCCGTCCGGGCGATAAGGCCTTTGGCGACGAGCCCAAGCTGCCGGACATCGACGATCACGACTTCACCAAGGGTCCCTTCGGGCTCGGATCGGATTCCCTCTCCGCCCACGCCGACGATCACGACCCGCGGCTCGACGACATGGCCCGTTCCGGTTTCATCGCCCCCGACCGGAACGCCGTCGCCAATGACGACCGCCAGAATGTCGGCGTGATGCTTCAGGCCCTGCAGGTCCGCCCCTCCCGTCGCGCCTACTGGCTGGCGGCCCTCTTGTCTCTGCTCTGGATCGGCGGCGTCGGCGCCCTCATCTACACGCAGGGCATCACCACGCCCGAACAATTGCTTGCGACGTTCTCGACGTCCCAGCTCGCGCTCGGCGCCGTGGGGCTCGTCGGTCCGATCTTCCTGTTCTTCATCGCCGCCATGCTCACCGTCCGTTCGCAGGAGATGAAGCTGGTGGCTCGCGCGGTCGGCGAAGTAGCCGCGCGTCTCGCCCAGCCCGAGAACTTCTCCACCGACGCGGTCCTCTCCGTATCGCAGGCCGTGCGCCGCGAGGTGGCGGCCGTCGGCGACGGCGTCGAGCGGGCGCTGGCTCGCGCCGGCGAACTCGAGACTCTCGTGCGCAGCGAGATCTCGACCCTTGAGCGCGCCTATTCCGATAACGAGATCCGCATCCGCTCGCTCATCGACGAACTCGTGGCTCAGCGCGAGGCCATCGTGTCGAACGCGGAGCGCGTGCGCGGCTCGATCACCGGCGTGCACCAGAACCTGATCCAGGACCTCGACGGCGCCAGCGAGCGTGTCGTGTCCGCCGTCAGCGGTGCGGGCGACAAGGTCACCGCCTCCCTTGAACAGCAGGGCGACCACATCACCCAGGCTCTGGGCCGCGCAGGCGAGCGCGTCGTGGAGGAGATGGCGAGCCGCGGCGTCGAGCTGGTCGAGCGCCTCGCGGGCTCCAGCGACGAGATCAAGAACGGCATCTCCGAGGTCGGCGTCACCATCACGACTGCCCTCGAGAGCAAGGCCCAGGACATCACGGGCGCATTCGAGCGCACTGGCGACCTGCTGACCCGCCACCTGCAGGATGGTGCGAGCCAGGTGACCCGCACGCTGGCCGAGACCGGCCGTGGCGTGATCGACGCCCTCGCCCAGCAGGGCAACGACGTGCGCGAAGCCTTCGAGCAGACCGCCCGCACCCTTGAGGACAGCTTCGCCCAGCGCGGCGCCGAGATCACCGAGAAGCTTGCCGCCACCGGCGGCGTGATCGCCGACGACATCTCCGCCCGCACGGCCGAGATGCGCGACCAGATCGCGGCAGCTGGCACCTCCGTGAGCGAGGAGATCGTGACCCGCGGCACCCAGATGCGCGAGCAGCTCTCCGAGACCGGGGCGTCCCTGGTTCAGGCGCTCACCACCAGCAGCGGCACCGTGCGCGAGGAGTTCGCCCTCACGGCCGGCTCCCTCATCGAAGAGCTTACGACCCGCGGCAGCTCCCTGCGCGAGCAGCTTGCCAGCACGGGCACCGGCGTCGTCGACGAGATCGTGCTGCGCGGCAACGAGTTCCGCGAGGGCCTTGCGGCCACGGCGGGCGACGTCACCCGCGAGATCAGCCAGCGCGGCAGCGAGGTGCGCGAGCATCTGGAGAGCGCCGTGCGGCTCGCCGACGAGTCGATCGGCACCCGCGTCGAGGATCTCGCCAGCCGCCTGGAGAGCGCCAGCCTGCGTGTCAGCGAATCCGTCACCGTCCAGGGTCAGGCCCTGGAGACCAGCCTCACCCAGGCCGGCGAGCGCCTGTCCGCCCTCATGGGAACCCAGGTCGAGGAATTCCGCTCCGCGTTCGAAAACCGTGGCCATGAATTCTCCGAGACCCTCTCCCTCCACACCGAGGATGCGCAGACGCGTCTCGCCAATACCGCGAAGGACATCGTTCTCGCCATCGCGAGCCAGGGCTCGCGCGTCAACGAGGCCCTCAACCGTACGGCCGAGACCCTGTCCACCACCGTCGACACCCGCACCCGCGACATGGAAGAGACCCTCGTGGCCCGCCTCACGGCCCTGGAGGACGTCACCACCCGCGGCAGCGAAGTGGCCGAGCGCATCTCCCGCGATGTGGGCAGCATGACGGAGACCATCACCGGCCGCCTCGAAGAAATGGACCGCCTGATCACCGTGCAGGGCCGCACCGTCGCCGAGTCCTTCACCGAGCGTGCCCGCGAGGCGACCACGGCCATCGAGACGCAGCTTACGGCTCTCGAGGAGCACGCCTCCCGCCGCACCACGGAGATCACGGCCAACTTCGACACCATCGTCGAGCGGGTCGACAGCGTGCTCGGCGCCCGCTCGACCGCCCTCAACGAGGCTCTCGTGGTGCGCACCGGCGAGATGGCCCGCGTCATGGCCGAAGGCGGCCGCGATGTGGCCACGGCCCTCCAGGCCCGTGTGGACGAGATCAGCCAGGCGATCACGGCCAAGACCAACGCCATCGCCGATACCCTATCCTCCAGGGCCGAGCAGATCGGCCAGTCCCTCGACAGCCGGATTGCCTCGATCAACGAGGTCCTGGGCAGCCGCGCCGACGAGATCTCCGAGACCCTCGGGACTCGCGCCTTCGAGATCAACCAGACCCTTGGCTCCCGCGCGGAAGAGATCGCCGCGACCCTCGGCAGCCGCACCGAGGAGCTGGCCGCCGCTCTCAACCAGAGCGTCACGATGCTCGAGGAGGGTGTGGTCAACCGCCTGACCGGCGCTGCCGAGACCATCGACGAGCGCGGTCAGGCCGTTCTCGGCTCGCTCACAAGCCGCATCGGCGAGATCCGCTCGATCTTCGACACCCAGGGCGCTTCGCTCGTCGAGAGCCTGGGCAATCGTGGCGAGGTCATCGGCCGCGAGGTCGCGGCCATCAGCGACACGACCCTGCGCAGCCTCGAAGAGCGCAGCGACACCCTCCTCTCGTCGCTCCAGGAGCGCACGATGGAGCTCACCGCTTCCTACCTGCAGTCGACGGAGGCCGTGCGTGCATCCATCAACGCGGGAACCGAGCAGACGGTGGAGGCCCTCACCGGCGCCAATGAGCGCCTGCGGGGCGAGCTCACCGAAGTGCTCGGCCGCCTGACCGACGCCAACCGCATGCTCCAGCAGGTGGCGGCTTCCGCCAGCAGCAATCTCGGAGCCGTCGAGGACGGGCTGACCGGCCGTGTCCAGCACATCGAGACGCTCCTGTCGGAGATCGCCACCCAGACCGGGCGCGCCTCCGATCAGGTGGCCGAACAGGTCGACGAGCTGCGCAACGTGTCGTCCGGCGCCCTCCAGCAGGCCCTGGAACTGGCCCGCAGCCTCGAGGAGCGCGGACAGGCGCTCACCAGCACGACCAGCGAGCAGATGCGCACTCTCACCGAGGCAGCCGCGGCCCTGGAGCGCGTCGAGGTCCGCATGAACGAGGCCCTCACCAGCCGCCAGCAGGCCCTCGACGAGCTGCTGACCCGGATCGGCGAGCGCTCGCAGGACCTCGACTCCGTCACGCGTTCCTTCACCAGCCTTCTGGAGGGCTCCCTCGAGAGCGCCGAGGCCAAGGCGCGCCAGATCGGCTCGGTGCTGGCCTCAGCGGCCGACACCACCACGGCGGCCATCGGCGAGCAGTTCGACCGCATCCGTGCCACCACCGGCCAGGAGAGCGAGAGGACGGCCGAGGCCCTGCGCGCCAGCTACGAGCAGGCGACCGTCGAGATGGCAGAGGCCTTGGGCAAGGCCACGGCACAGTTCCGCGACGCAATGGGCGAGCTGCGCGGCATGACGGGCAATATCCAGCGCGAGCTGGAGGCCACCCGCGCCGAACTCCGCCGCGGCGTCGTCGAGCTGCCGCAGGAGACCCAGGAGACGACCGCCAACATGCGCCGCGTCGTCGCCGATCAGATCAAGGCTCTCAACGAGCTCTCGGCTCTGGTGACGCGCTCGAACCGCCTTGTCGATGCCTCTCCGGCCGCCCAGCCGCGCAAGGCCGCCGTCAACGAGACCCCGGTCGCCGCGACCATGGCGGCGGTTGCCGCCGCGGTCGAGCAGCGCATCGCCCAGACCCCGCCCCCCGCGCCGACGCCCGCCCCTGCTCCGGCATCGGTGGCCCGTCAGGCCGAGCCCAAGCCTGCCCCGGCGCCCGCGCCAGTGCGCCAGGCACCGCCTGCGGCCGAGCGTCCGGCTCCCCGCCGCGACGAAGCCGCTCCCCGTGATGCTGGCGCCCGTGGCGGCTGGCTGTCGGACCTCCTCAACCGCGCCTCCCGCGAGGATGCGGTGGAGCCGGCGCGCAACACGGCAGGCCGTCCCGACCGCGCCCGCACTAACAGCCTCGAGTCGCTCGACTCGATCTCGGTCGACATCGCCCGCATGATCGATCACGACGCGGCTGTGGAGCTGTGGGACCGCTACCGCCGCGGCGAGAGCAACGTGTTCACCCGCCGGCTCTATACTCTGCAGGGTCAGCAGACCTTCGAGGAGATCCGCCGCAAGTACGGCCGTGACGAGGAGTTCCGGCAGACGGTGGACCGGTACGTGGAAGAGTTCGAGCGCCTGCTCGCCGAAGTCTCCCGCGATGACCGCGACTCCATGCTGACAAAGACCTACCTGACGTCGGAGACCGGCAAGGTCTACACCATGCTGGCCCATGCCAGCGGCCGGTTCGACTGAGCCTTCTCCGTCTCGATTGAATACGAAAAACGCGGCCTCCGGGCCGCGTTTTTCGTTGTTGATGGTCTGCTAATGCGCCGGTGTCATTCCTAGCCGGAGCGTAGCGGAGGGAAATCCATGGCTCAGCGCGTGAGAGTGGATCCCCTTCCCTCGCTGACGCTCGCCGGGGATGACACCCTCTTCGTCATGGCCGCACTTGTTGCGGCCATCCACGTCATTGAGCCACAGCGCTATAAAGACGTGGATGCCCGGGACAAGTCCGGGCATGACGGTCCACTGGAACTAGACTTGGCGGATTGGTTAGCTGCCTCTTTAAGCCGGCGCCCGATCCTCACCCGCCGCAGCGGTGCCAGGATCCTCGCGGCGCGGCAGGTGGCTGCCGCTGACCCAGCGGACGATGTCGAGCATGACCACGGAGAGCGCCTCGTCGAGGGCGCGAGCCGCGTTCGGGGCGTCGACGGCACTGGCCGGGACGCTGGCGCGGAAGATCCGGCCATTGACGATGCGGCCATCCCGGTCGCTGACGATCTTCACGGAAATCTCGGCGACCGCCTGGTTGTCGGGGGTCGCGATCTCGAAGCGCCGCAGCTCGGAGACGAGCTGGACATCCGCCACCGCTCCGCTGCTGGGACGTGAGACGCCACGCAGCTGGGAGGAATTCTCGAAGGTGTTGATCAGGCGGGTCTGGATCAGACGGGGCAGGTTGTCGGCCCACTGCCCTCCTCCGATGAACGACACGGATCCACTCGTGTCCTTGACCAGGATCTGCTGGGTCGAGAGCTGCTGCAGGGCCGCAGGCTCGTTCACCAGCACCTGAACGCCGGCCGCCCCCCGAATCCGGGAGGACGGCGCCGACAGGTCGAAGGTCGCCGGAGCAGGCCCCGACGAGCAGGCGCCCGCGAGGGCAGCCAGCAGCGCCACCGGAGCAAGGCGCCGGAGCAGGCAGGCTCGTTTAATCGGGGAGGTTACCACGGAGGATCCACGCATACCGGTTACTTAACGGCGTCCATTGTACTCGGGGAGGTTCGAACGGCCACCGAAAAGAAACTGCTGTGGATTACGTTCGATGCTGCGCACCGCGCGGCTGATGTCGCCGAGGGTCCTGCGACCCTCGACGGCCAGCGCCTCGTATTCCCGCAGGCCCGAATCCGTGAAGCGGCCGACACCTGACAGCACGCCCTGGATGCCCTCGGTCCGTGCGTTGAGGTCGTTGGCAAGCTCCCGCACGGAAACGGCAGCGGCGCGGATTTCGTCGAAGGCGCCCTTGCCCGCCTCGCCGGAGGCCGAGCCGAGGAACTTCTCGGCTCCGGCCAAGACGCCGTCGATGCGGTCCGCCGACTTATTCAACTTCTCGGTGATCGAGCGCGCCTCCTGGATTGCCTTGTCCACATCCGGGCTGCGGCGGCTCAGGGTCTGGGTGAAGGTGTCGATATTGTCGACCGTGCGGCCAACCTTGGCCGGATCGACGGCCTGGGCCAGTTCCGCGATCTCACCCACGGCCCTGTCCAGCTTGGGCGCGGTGACATTGAGAGACGCGATCAGGCTCGCGGCGTCCCGGAGGGCATTGTTGATGGTCTCGCGATTCTCCCCGAGAGCTCGGGTGAAATTATCCGTATTCTCGACGATCCGCGCGACCCGCTGTCCATCAATGGAATTGGCGACTTCCTCGACCTTGTCGACGGTTCGGCCGACCTTCGCCGGGTCGATGGCCTTTGCGATGTTGGAGATGTCTCCTACGGCGCTGTCGAGCTTCGGAGCGGTCTCGTTGAGGCGAGCCACGAGGCTATCAGTATTGCGCAGGGTGCTCTCCAATGCCTGCCGGCTTGCGCCCAGGGTCTGGGTGAAGCCTTCCACATTCTCGACGATCCGGGTCACGCGCTGCGGATCGACCGCCCGCACGACCGTGTCCACGTTGGTGGCGAGCGTCTCGAGCTTCTCGGCCAGAGGCCCGACCTTCTCGGCCGCCTGCCCCACCTGGGCCAGGAAGCGGTCGATGCCCTCCGCGTTCTCGCCCAGGGCCTGGGAGAAGCGCTCCACGTTCTGGATGGTGCGGCTGACCGAAGCCTCGTTGTCGGAGACCACCCGGCCGACCCGCTCCAGCACGTCGTCAGCCCGCCGGGCGATGTTGCGGGCGCTCTCGATGAGATCCTGGAAGTCGGAGCGGTCGGCGAAGATCGTCGGCATGGGCTGGCCGGGGCCGGCCACCAGCGGGGGCGCTCCCGCCTCGCCGCCGGTCAGCCCCACATTCGCGACGCCGGTCAGGCCCTGGTATTCCAGGCGGGCGCGGGTGTCGGCCCGGATCGGCGTGGTGCTGTTGACGGACGCGATGGCCACCACCCGGCGCGGATCCTCCGGCAGAAGCTCGAGGGTCGAGACCTCGCCGACCCGCAGGCCGTTGAAGGACACGCTCGAGCCCTGCGAAAGGCCGGAGACGGAACCGGAGAACACGATGCGGATCGTCTGGCGGGCCTGACCGCGCTCGCCACCGGAGAACCAGTAGACGAATCCGAAGGCCGCTGCGATCACCGCCAGGGTGAAGAGGCCGATCAAGGCGTAATTTGCACGCGTTTCCATCGTTACCCTTGCGCGCCGCCGGCCATGACCGCGCGTGCCCGTTTCCCATGAAAATAAGAGCGAAGCCACGGATGGTCCGAGGCCAGCATCGCCTCGATGGGACCCTCCGCGAGAATTTTTCCCTCGCCCAATGCCGCTATCCGGTCGCAGACCGAGTAAAGGCTGTCGAGGTCATGGGTTACCATGAATACGGTCAGGCCTAAAGTCCGCTGTAACGTCGCAATCAGGTCGTCGAACTCGCCGGCGCCGATGGGGTCGAGGCCGGAAGTCGGCTCGTCGAGAAAGACGATTTCCGGGTCGAGCGCGAGTGCCCGCGCCAGGGCCGCACGCTTGATCATGCCGCCGGACAGCTCTGAGGGCAGCTTGTCGGCGGCGTCCGAATTCAGGCCCACCATCTCGATCTTGAGCATGGCCAATTCGTCGAGCAGCCGGTCCGACAGGCGCAGGTATTCGCGCATGGGCACCTGGATGTTCTGCTTAACCGTCAGGGCCGAAAACAGCGCTCCCTGCTGGAACAGCACGCCCCAATGGCGTTCCAGCTGGCGGCGCTCGTTCGGCGACAGCTCGTCGAGATTCTGGCCCAGCACCTCGATGGTGCCCGCCCGCTTGGGCACGAGCCCCAGGATGGCGCGGGTCAGGACCGACTTGCCCTGGCCCGAGCCTCCGACGAAGCCCAGGATCTCGCCGCGATACACATCGAGATCGAGCCCCTTGAGGATGGTGCGTTCCCCGAAGCCGACCTCGACGCCGCGGGCGCGGATGATCACCTCGCGATTCTTCGTCAGGTCGGGATGTCGGCGCTCGAGCATCATCTCAGTAATTGATCGCTGCAAAAAACATGGCGAAGAGGCCATCGAGCACGATGACCATGAAAATGGCCTTCACCACCGAGGAGGTCACGTGGCGGCCGAGCGACTCTGCGGATCCGGCGACCGCCATGCCTTCCAGGGTGGCGATGATCCCGATGACCACCGCCATGAAGGGCGCCTTGATGATGCCCACCAGAAAGGTGTTCATGCCGACAGCCGCCCTGAGGCGCTCGAGGAAGATGTCCGGGCTGATGCCGCCATAGACCCAGGTTGTCAGGCCGCCGCCGACCAGTGCCGCGATGGACGCGATGAAGGTCAGGAGCGGCAGGCCGATCAGGAGGGCCAGAATACGCGGGACGATCAGGACCTCGATGGGGTCGAGCCCCATAACCCGCAGGGCATCGATCTCCTCCCGCATCTTCATGGAGCCGATCTCGGCCGTGAAGGCAGAGCCGGAACGACCCGCCACCATGATGGAGGTGAGCAGCACGCCCAGTTCGCGCAGGACCAGGATACCGATCAGGTCGATGACGAAGGGTGTCGCGCCGAACTTGACGAGCTGGAAGATACCTTGCTGGGAGACGATGCAGCCGACGAGGAACGAGATCAGCACGATGATCGGCACGCCGCGATAGGCGATCTGCTCCAGCTGGTTGACCACCGCCGTGCCCCGGAAGCGACGGGGATGGACGATCACCCGCACCATCGCGGCGACAAGTTCGCCCAGGAAACCGACGCCGCCGACCAGATCCTTACCGGCCCCGGCCACGCTCTGGCCCACATCGACGAGGAAATCGACCGAGCGGGAATGCCGGGGCTTGGGCTTGCCCTGGAAATCGCGGTAGGCCGCCTCCTCCAGGAGGATCTTCTGCTCCGGCGAGGCATTGGCGAAATCCGCCTGCCCCTTGACCGACAGTTCATGGCGGGTCCGGTCGAGGGTCCAGGCGCCGAGGGTGTCGAGCCGCTCGACGCCGCTCAGGTCGAAGACCAGGGGGAAATGGTCGGCCTCCGCCTCGATCTCGCCGACGAGGGCCTCGACGCGCTGGGCATGCGGCGCCGTCCAGGGACCCGACAGACGCACCGTCGTCTGCCCGCCCGAGCGCTCGATTGTCATGTCCGGCCCTTGAGCCAGGGTGCCCTGCGCCACGATTGTCCCTTCGGCGTTGATTCCGCTTGGTGATAGCGTGTCATTGCGTCACAAGTCGAGACGAACTTCATCACGAGAAGCCAAGAGTCATCACGAGAATGCGTCAGCTCACCGTTTCCATCGACCGTTTTCCCATCGCGGGAAAGTTCACCATCGCCCGAGGCTCCCGCACCGAGGCCGTGGTGGTGACCGCCACGATCAGCGAAGGTGGCGCCGTCGGGCATGGGGAATGCGTGCCCTACCCGCGCTACGGTGAGACGGTCGAAGGCGTTGCGGCGGCCATCGAGGCCATCCGTCCCCGGATCGAGGATGGCCTGACCCGCGAAGCCCTCCAGAGCCTCATGCCCGCAGGCGCGGCGCGCAACGCGGTCGATTGCGCCCTCTGGGATCTCGACGCCAAGCGGTCCGGCATCCGCGCCCATGTGACGGCAGGCCTCACCCGCTGGCCGCCGGTCACCACCGCCTACACGATCAGCCTCGATAGCCCTGAAGGCATGGCGGAGGCCGCCGCAAAGGCCGCGGAGCGGCCGATCCTCAAGGTCAAGTTCGGAGCTCCCGACGGCGATATCGAGCGGATCAAGGCCGTGCGCCGGGCCGCCCCCCAGGCGACGCTCATCGCCGACGCCAACGAGGGCTGGACCGAGGCCAATATCGAACAGCATCTCTCGGCCTGCGCCGAGGCCGGCTACGCCCTGGTGGAACAGCCGCTGCCGGCCAAGGAGGACGGTTATTTAAGCCGGATCTCGCGTCCCGTGCCGATCTTGGCGGACGAGAGCGTGCACGACCGGGCGAGCCTCGACCGTCTGGTGGGGCTCTACGATCTCGTCAACATCAAGCTCGACAAGACCGGTGGTCTGACCGAGGCGCTGGCACTCGCCGATGCGGCGGAGGCCAAGGGCTTTTCCATCATGATCGGCTGCATGGTCGGCACCTCGCTCGCCATGGCTCCGGCCATGGTGCTGGCGCCGCGCTCCCGCTTCGTCGATCTCGACGGCCCGCTGCTGCTGGCCAAGGACCGGGAGCCCGGCCTGCGCTACGAGGGCAGCATCGTCTATCCGCCGGAGCCCGCCCTCTGGGGCTGACGTTTTTGCAGTCGGATGACGACTATCATCAGCAGAACGCCGATGGCTCCCAAGGGGGCCATCGCGGCGAACACGCCTGCCCCCACTCCGCTGTAGATCATCCCGCTGACCACGGTGGAGACCGCCGTGGTCAGGGCAGCCAGCGATCCGTAGATACCCTGCGCTCGTCCCCTGGCCTGCATGGGAGCAAGCGCCGTCAGGGCCGCCATGGTGCCGATATGGGTCGCGGCGAACGACAGGGCATGCATGGCCTGGAGCACGAACATGATTTCGATGCCGGGCTGAAGCGACATGATCGTGAAGCGGATCGCCGCAGCAGCGGAGCCGATCAGGATGAGCCCGACGCCTGATCCGCGCCCGACCGCGCGGCCCAGGAAGATGAAGACAAGAATCTCGGTGACCACGCCGGCGGCCCAGAAATAGCCGATGACCTCGTCCGAGAAGCCGATGGAGCGCCAGTAAATGCTGGCGAAGGCATTCAGCGCGCCGTGGCTGCCCTGGGTCGCCGCGCCCGCGATCAGCACGATCCAGAGAATTGTCGAAAGTCTTGGAGAAGCCTGGCTCTTCCTGGGCTCATCCTCGAGCACAGGCTCGGGGAGGTCCTGAGGAACCACCATGAGGGTCGCGGCAATCCCCAGGACCGGAATGAGCGTCAGGGCGACGATCACGGCATCCGCCCCGAAAGCCCCCACCAGATAGCCGCCGATAATGTTGGTTATGAAGAAGGCCACCGAGCCGGCTCCCCGGATCATGCCGTAGTTCAAACCGGGATGCTTCTGGACCGCATTGGTGGAGACGAGGTCGTTGCCGGGAATGATGCAGGATTGCGCAACGGCCACGAGGGCCACGAGGGCGATGATCGCCAGGCTGCTGTCGCTGATCAGGAACAGGGGAAAGCCGATGAGCTGACCCAGGTGGCTCGCCAGAAGAAGCCGTCGCGCACCCAACGAGCGATCCGCGAGGCTCAGGAGCGGCGCGGTCGCCAGGATGCGGACGATGATGGGAATGGCGACCACGAACCCGATCAGCGTGGGCGACAAGGCCTTGCTCTGCAGCCAGAGCGGGAAGAACGGCAGGTACATCCCATGGCTGGTGAAGCTGGCGGCCTGAAGGGCACCCAGCCGAAGTTCGAGAGCTCTGATCGGACGCATCGAGGACAGGGTCTTCCGGGGCCCAAAATGGCCCAAATCAACAAGAATCCGGTGCAAGACCCCCTCTCTAAAGCGTTAGAGGGGTTGAGCGTGCACCCGCTTTGGACCCATCTGAGGGATAAGTGGAATCAACCCTGGCGCAGATGGATCCCGGCACCATGCCCGATGAAGAGACAGACGTCACGCGCAGTGACCTGGATTTCGACACCATCGAAGCCGCCGTCATGGAAACCGCGCGCGGCCGCTGGTTCCTGAAGGAATATGCAAGGCGCAACCGCAATGCGGACACCCAGGCCGTGCTGGAGGCCCTGGAGCGCCTGAAGGACAAGCCCCTCGACGCTGGCACCGTCGCCCCTCTCAAGGCCTACCTGGAGGATATGGCTGCCGCTATCCGGCAGACCATGGAGCACGTGCGATCCTTCCCGGCGACCGAACCGGCCGACCTGTCTGAGGAGGAGCTTCAACAGGCCGCCGAACAGCGCATCCGGCAGATGGTCCGAACGCTCCTCTATCTCGAAGGCCGTATCCAGAGCATGGTCGACTTCACCAGAGTCGAGATCGAGCGCACCGAGGTCTCGCTGGAATCAGGCCCTTTCGACGGTGAGAAGGCCCGGCACCTCCATCCCCACTCTGCTTTCCTGATGTAGCGGCGCCTAAGCCCCTGCGTGGGCGGTCTCGATATTGGAGAAGAACTGCCGGGCGCTTTCCTGCCAGGTGAAGGTCTCTCCATAAGCCCGGCAGCGGTCATGAGGGATATCGAGCGCCGCGAGGGCTGCCTCCCGCAGATCCTCCTTGAGGATCCCGCATCCGGAGGAGCCGATCACATCCATGGGCCCCGTCACCGGGAAGGCCGCGATCGGCAGCCCGGAGGCGAGCGCCTCGAGCAGGACGATGCCGAAGGTATCGGTGAGGCTCGGGAAGACGAACACATCCGCCGAGGCATAGACCCGCGCGAGATCCTCGCCGGTCAGCGGGCCGAGAAAGCGAGCCGCCGGGTACTTCACCTCCAGGACCGGGCGCAAAGGGCCATCGCCGACGACCACCTTGGTGCCGGGAAGATCCAGTCTCAGGAAAGCCTCCAGGTTCTTCTCCACGGCGACGCGTCCGACATAGAGGAACACGGGCGCCGCCGCGTCCAGAACCCGTTCCTTGCGCGGCCGGAACAGGCTTGTGTCGACGCCGCGGGTCCAGCGCATGATGTTCCTGAAGCCTCGCCCCATCAGCTCCCGTTCGAGGGAGGGCGTGCTGACCATCATGGCGCGGGCGCTTTCATGAAATCGCAGAAGCGCCCTGTAGGACCATGATTCAGGGATCGGCGTGCGGGCGGCAACGTATTCCGGAAAGCGCGTGTGATAGCTTGTGGTGAAAGCCCGCCTCTGCCGCGAGCAGACGAGGCGCATGGCGAGCCCGATCGGCCCCTCGGTGGCAATGTGGACGTGGGTGGGCTTCACCTCGTCGAGAATGCGGGCGATGATTCCTGGTCGCGTCAGCGAGAGGCGGATCTCCGGATAGGTCGGCATGGGAAAGGAGCGGAAGCGCTCCGGCGTCAGGAAGACGATTTCGGCGCCAAAGCGCGGTGCCTCCTCGGCCATATGCTCCAGCGAGCGCACCACGCCGTTGATCTGGGGCCGCCAGGCATCGGTGGCGATCAGCACCCGCATCAGGCCGCCCTCTCGCTGACCGTAGGAGTCATGGCGCTCTGTTCCGCAGCCTTTTCCAGCTGGACGTCTGTCCACCGGACGAGCTGGAATGAACCGTCGTAATGCTCCACCACGGCAGTGCAGGATTCGACCCAGTCGCCGGTATTCACGTAAGCCACTCCGAACTGATCGTGCATGACCGCATGGTGGATATGGCCGCAGATCACCCCGTCTGCCGCATGCCGCTCGGCTTCTGCTGCAAGCAGCTCCTCGAACCGGCTGATATAGTTGACCGCGTTCTTGACCCTCAGCTTGGCCCAGGACGAGAGAGACCAGTAGGTCAGGCCGAGGCGCCTGCGGACCATGTTGAGATGGGTGTTGACGAAGAGAGCGGCCGTGTAGGCCCCGTCCCCGAGGAGCGCCAGCCAGCGGGCGTGCCGGACTACGAGATCGAACTGATCCCCGTGGATCACGAGGTAGCGCTTGCCGTCGGCGGCCTCGTGCAGGGCGTAATCCGCCAGCTCGATGCCCCCGAGATTGACGCCGAGATAATCGCGCAGGAACTCGTCGTGGTTGCCGGGAAGGTAGACGAGTCGGGCGCCTTTCCGGACCTTGCGCAGGAGCTTCTGCACCACGTCGTTATGCGCCTGCGGCCAATACCAGCCCGATTTCAGCTTCCAACCGTCGACGATGTCGCCGACCAGATAGATGGTGTCGGCATCATAGGCCTTGAGGAAGTCGAGCAAGGCCCCGGCCTGACACCCCCTGGTCCCGAGATGGAGGTCCGACAGGAACAGCGTTCGCACACGAATGGGATCTGCATCCTGAGCCATGGACTTCCCCGACGATTTTACGGCCTCCAGCCAAACCGGATTCGCATCTCGTCCCCATGACGGTTTGCCTGCAGATTTGTGACGTTGCAGGGAAATCGGTTTCACCACGGCTCGATTTACCATAGAGGCTTCGTTGCGGATCAATCGGAGATCATGATGAGCGTGCCTGACATCGTAGGGCTCTTGGGCGTTGCAGCCTATTTATCCGCCTACGGCCTCCTGCAGATCGGCTTTCTGAAAGTGGAGGATCTGCGTTACGCCCTTCTCAATGGCATCGGCGCGCTTCTTGTTCTTTACTCCCTGATCTACGACTTCAACCTGGCGTCCTTCGTGACGCAGTCCGCTTGGCTCATTCTTACGCCTTTAGGCTACATGCGATCACGCACGAGGAAGCCCCGGACAGCCTGAAAGCGCTTCCGCATCATTGATCGTCGCTGCAAGGAGTAGGATCGCTGAATTCAAGCCCATGCACCCGGCGCAGGGGCTTTCGACCCGAATGAGGCTTCACGCGGCCGCCTGACCGTGGTTGTCTGCATTCCCCTCGCCTTATGCTTCACCCGTGACGATGCTCTTCCTGTGAAACCTCTCCTAGGAATATCCCTCAAAGTCCTGTCCGCCCTCGTCTTTACGATGATGTCGGCGACGCTCAAGACGATGATGGTCCGCTATCCCATCGGAGAGGTCGTGTTCTTCCGTTCGGCCTTCGCCCTGCTGCCGCTTCTGGTATGGCTCAAATGGCAGGGAGACCTCGTCAATGCGGTGAGAACCAAAAACGTCATCGGACATTTCAAGCGTGGCTTCATCGGGACGAGCGGCATGTATCTCGGATTCGCGGCGCTGTCCTACCTGCCGCTCCACGATGCCATCGCCATCGGCTATGCCTCGCCGCTGATCGTCGTGATCCTGGCGGCTCTGCTCCTCAACGAGAAGGTCCGGGCCTATCGCTGGACGGCCGTCGCCGTCGGGTTCGTGGGCGTTCTGATCATGCTGTCTCCCTATTTGAAGATCGAGACCTTCTCAGGCGGTTTGGCTGCTGGGCCAAGCCTGGGAGCCATCTGCGCCTTCGCAGGCGCCTTCTGTTCGGCGGGAGCCATGATCCAGGTGCGGCGCCTGACAGCCACCGAGAAGACCGGCGCCATCGTGTTCTATTTCTTCATTCTGGCATCGGTCTTGTCCCTCTGCACGATTGTGCTCGGCTGGCACATGCCCGATGCCCTGGACTGGGCCCTGTTCGTGGTGGCCGGGATCCTGGGAGGGATCGGGCAGATCCTGCTCACCCAGAGCTATCGTTTTGCCGACACCTCGGTCATCGCCCCATTCGAGTACACCACCATGATCTGGGCGCTTCTGTTCGGCTGGTTCGTGTTCGGGGATCTGCCCACGCCAACGGTGCTCACCGGCGCCACCATCGTGGCGGCAACAGGGCTGTTCATCGTCTGGCGCGAGCACCAGCTCGGATTGCTGCGCACCAAGGAATTCCAGGCCGCCCCTCAGCGACCCGGCGTCTGAGACACGCCCTGAAGGGGAAAAGGAAGACCGCGGCCCCTGCGGTGCTTGACCCGCCCTGCCGATTACCCCACAACCGTTTTGAGGAACGGACGTACGGTTTTTCAGAACAGAGGCAGCGATGGGCGTCGAGGGCAAAGAACGGAGCCGGGACCTGGAAACGGGCGCGCAGGTTCTGTCCGGCAACATGGGCAAGACGATCCAGCGTCTGCGCAAAGCCTACAACCTGTCCCTGTCGGAGCTCGCCGAGCAATCCGGGGTCGCCAAGTCGATCATCAGCCAGATCGAGCGCAACGAGACCAACCCGACGCTGGCCACCATCTGGCGCCTGAGCCAGGCTCTCGACGTCTCGATCGAGCGGGTTCTCGCCTCGGGGGATGAAGAGCCCTTCATCGAGAAGTCGTCCAGGGCCGACACGCCGATCCTCGTCTCGGAAGACGGCAAGATGCGGCTCGCCATCATCGGCTGGCTCAAGACCATCGAATGGCTGCAATGGTACGATGTGCAGTCTGAGCCCGGTGGCGTTCTCGACTCGGACAGCCACCAGCGCGGCTCGGTGGAATGCCTGTCGGTTCTCGAGGGCGAGTTCGAGGTCGAGGTGGGTGGAGTCGTCCAGCAGGCCAAGACTGGCGAAAGCCTGCGCTATCGCTGCGACCGTCCCCATTCCGTCCGCTGCATCGGCGACAAGCCCGGCCGCGCCACGATGGTCTGCATCCTCAAAGCCGCCGTCATGGATTGATGACAGGCCTCAATCCTTCCGAAATTTACTCAGGTTTCTTGAAGCCCTGCTTCGGCGGCAGGGACAGAAGGTACTCGGCCATCGCGGCACGATCCGCTTCAGGCAGTTGAGCCGTATTGGCAACAACGGCGCCCATGGGTCCGCCAACCGTGTCGAAGAGGGGCGTCTCGCCGGTCTTCAACAATGTCGCCAGTTCCTCGGGGCTCCAGCCGCCGATGCCTGACTGATGCGGCGTGATGTTGGGAACGGTGCCCCTGCCCTCCGGGTCAGGACCGCCGGCGAAGCGGCGCTCTTCGATGATGGCGCCGGCAAAATTGCGCTCGCTGTGGCACTCGGCGCAATGGCCCGGGCCGTTCACCAGATAGGCTCCGCGATTCAGGCTGGCCGATTTCGTTGCATCCGGCGCAAAAACCTGTCCATCAAGGAAGGCCAGTTTCCACAAGCCGACGCCGCGGCGGATGTTGAAAGGGAACGGCAGCTCGTGATCCCGCACGCGGCCCTCGACGGGGGGCAGCGTCTGCATGAAGGCGAAGAGGTCGGAGAGGTCTTCAGCGCTCATGCGCTGATAGGACGTGTAGGGAAACGCCGGATAGTAGTGGCGCCCGTCCGGGGACACGCCCTCGCGCATGGCGCGGACGAAATCGGCCGTCGTCCAGGAGCCGATACCGTCCTGCTTGTGGGCTGAGATGTTCGGAACGTGGAAGGTGCCGAACGGGGATTTCAGGGCATATCCGCCGCCGAGCCGCAGCTTGTCGTCACTGTTGGGAACCGCATGGCAGGAGGTGCAGCCTCCGGCGAAGAACAGGATGCGGCCGTTCTCCATATTCGGAGTCCGGTTGCCGTCCGGGGCGGATGCCTCGGCGCGGATGAGGCGATAGGCCGATGGCGATGTGAGGGCCACAAAGCCGATCACGCCGAGAATGATCAGGGCGACCAGCCCGATAAACGCCTTACGCATCGCCACTTCTCCAAATGAAATAGGCGGCCTAGAGCATCGAATGGATCCCAAAAGTGCAAGTCCACTTTTGGGTCCGATGCTTTGGGCCGCCCTTTCTGAGCCTTGTCCGATCAGGAGGCCTTCTTGCGGAACTCGTTATGGCAGGTGCCGCAGTTCTGCAGCACTTTCGGCATCTCGGTCTTGAAGGAGGCCTCGTCCTTGATGTTGGCCAAGGCGGTCTGAGCGTCCTGGCTCATCTTGTTCCCGATCGACTCGAACTTGGCCTTGTTTTCCCAGATCGCCGGCAGGGCCTCGGTCTTCTCGGCACTCTTCGAGCTTTCCGGGAAAAGCGTGACGAACTTCTTGGAATTCTCGGCGAACACTTTCAAGCCGGCCTGGGCCTTGGCAAGGTCGAAGGACTCCTGGCCACGCATCATGGCGCCGATGGGCCGGGTCTGTGCACCCATTTCCTTCATCAGAGCCTGGCGCTGCTCGACTACGTTGCTCTGGGCGATGGCGGCAGTCACCCCAATCGCCAGAAGGCTGGCGACAAATATCGTACGCTTCATTTATGTGTTTCCCCTAGTGGGCCGGCAGACGGTGTTTCGACCAACCGTCCTCAGCGGGCCGTCATTAGCGCATAAGTGCTTAAGCTTGAGCACTCTCCTTTAGAACACATCTATGTGATCATCCGGTGAAACGAGACCTACTCCACCGGTTCTCCGGCACCCGCCCAATCCTTGAACCCTCCCTTGTAATGCTCGCGAATGTCCCGGCCCGCCGCCTGAGCGAACTCGATGGCCCGAACGGACCGGACGCCGGCCGCGCAGGAGAAGACGATTCGCTTGCCGTCGGGCAGGCTGGAGGGATCAAAGACTGAGAGTGGATGGGAGACGGAGCCAGGGATATGTCCGGCAGCGAACTCATGCGGCTCGCGGACATCGACGAGCACAAGGGAGCCCTCGCGGAGCCCTTGCTTGATGGCCTCACGGTCGAGATCGATAACCTGCGGCGCTTCGCTCATGAACATATCCTCCCTGTCGTGACCGCTTCATATCTGCCCGACAGGGAGAAGCGCAATCGGCTCGTGCCTCAGGCGAGAGGCGGAATCCTCAGAACCCAGCCCGGCTGGATCATGTCGGGATCCTTGACCGGGGGCGAATTGGCTTTGACGATCTCCGTGTACTTCGCACCCTTGCCCTTGCCGTAATGCTTCTCGGCGATCTCCCAGAGGGTGTCGCCCTTCTGGACCGTATACATGGTGGACTGGGCAGACGGCTGCTGAACCTGGAGGCCACTGGTGTCGACCTCGGCAACGCCGTAGGTGTTGCCCAAGGACAGGATAATCTTCTCGGCCTCTTCCTGGGTCATGGCCTGACCCGACAGCTTCACCTTGTCGCCTTCGACCTGGATCCCGAGCTTGCTCGCATCGAACCCGTGTCCCTGAACCTCCTGCTGCAGCTTTTCCGGCGTGGCCGCGGCCGCACTTCCGCCGAAGATTTTGGCCCCGGCCTCCTTGATGAACTTGAACAGACCCATGTCGTCCTCCTCTCGTCGCGCTTGGCCTTCAGGCAGCCAAGCTGAGACGAAGACGCGTGGGGCTCAGAACGGTTCCGCTTAGCCCAAACTCGAGAACACATCCGCCAGCGAGGGCAGCCGATCCTTGAGCCGGAGAAGCGCGATCATCTCGATCTGCACGATGGCCGTTGCGAATTCCTGCTCCGGGTCATGTTCGAGCCGCTCCTCGAAGGCCGTGAGGATCTCGTCCTTGGAGCGCCCCTTGACCGCCATGATGAACGGGAAGCCGAATTTCTCCTTGTAGAGATCGTTGAGGGCCAGGAATCGGTCGCGCTCCTCTTCCGTCAGGCTGGTCAGCCCCGCAGAGGACTGCTCGTTGCGGGAATCGGCCGTGAGATCGGCAAGCTTGAGGCGCCCGGCCAGATCCGGGTGGGCGTTGATCAGCGCCAGCTTCTGCCCGTGGCTTGCGCCGGAGAGCACATGCACCATGGCGGCATGAAGGCCCTCGGCCGTATCCTGCCCGGTGGTGAGGCCCGCATCGAAGGCACGCTCCGCGATCCAGGACGAATGCTCGAAGATGTCGCCGAAGGCCTCCACGAACAGCGCGCGGCTCATGGTACTGGGCTTCAGGCCCACGGGCCGATGATGCCGGATCCAGTGGCGTGCGATGTCGATACGCTTGGCCACCCAGACATTTTCGTGGGAAGCCACATAGTCCAGGAAGCGCGCCAGCGCCGCGGCCCGTCCGGGACGACCGACGAGGCGGCAATGGAGGCCGACCGACAGCATCTTGGGCGCGGTCTCGCCGTCCACATAGAGCGTATCGAACGAGTCCTTCAGATAAGCAAAGAACTGGTCGCCCGCATTGAAGCCCTGCGGAGTCGCAAAGCGCATGTCGTTGGCGTCCAGCGTATAGGGAACGATGAGTTGCTGCCGGTCGCCATGCTGCTCCCAATAGGGCAGTTCGTCGGCGTAGGAGTCGGCGCTGTAGAGGAAGCCGCCCTCCTCCGCCACGAGGCGGTTGGTGTGCTCCGAGGTGCGGCCGGTGTACCAGCCCAGCGGCCGTTCGCCCGTCACCTCGGTGTGGATGCGGATCGCCTCCTTCATATGCGCCCGCTCCTCCTCCGAGGA
Organism: Microvirga lupini; assembly: GCF_014191055.1. GTDB lineage: Bacteria > Pseudomonadota > Alphaproteobacteria > Rhizobiales > Beijerinckiaceae > Microvirga > Microvirga lupini_A. The sequence goes on along the minus strand of NZ_JACHWB010000001.1, from coordinate 1,359,490 downwards.
GAAGTCGCGATAGTCGATCCATTTGAGCCCGTGGCTTGCGATCTCCCACCCGGCTTCCTTCATGGCCGCGACCGCTTCCGGGTTGCGCATGAGGGCGGTGGCGACGCCATAGACCGTGACCGGCATGCCGCGTTCGGTGAACATCCGCCACAGGCGCCAGAAACCGGCGCGGGAGCCGTATTCGTAGATCGACTCCATGCTCATGTGCCGCTGGCCGGGCCATGCCTGCGCGCCGACGATCTCCGACAGGAAGGCCTCGGAAGCCCGATCACCATGAAGGATGTTGTTCTCGCCGCCCTCTTCGTAGTTGATCACGAACTGCACGCAGATGCGGGCGCCGTTCGGCCAGCGCGGATGCGGAGGATTGCGGCCATAGCCGACGAGGTCGCGGGGATAGGATGTCGGCATGGTCAGCTTCCTCGATAGGTGGAATAGCTCCAGGGAGAAGCGAGGAGCGGAACGTGGTAATGCCCATCGGGCTCGGCGATGGTGAAGCGGATCGGCACGATATCCAGGAACGGCGGATCGGCCATGGCCGTGCCGAGCGCCTTGAAATAGGCCCCGATCTCGAAGACGAGCTCATAGGTTCCGGTGCGGAAGGCATCACCGATCATCAGCGGCGCATCCGTGCGTCCATCCGCGTTGGTGACGGTGCGCAGGACGGAACGGCGACTCTCGCCCTCGATGGAGAACAATTCGATGGCGACGCCGCGCGCGGGCTTGCCGTTGACGGTATCCAGAACGTGGGTGGACAGGCGACCCATGAAACCTCGCGGATGGGATTGAAGGGAGCAGATCGGGCCCGGAATTCTTTCGGGCCCGCGCGTTCCGCGTCAAGCCGGATCCCTCGATCCTGTCGCGAAAAGGCAGGATTTCCGGGACAGGGTTCCTGTTGAAAAAGCTGCGGACACGGCCTATCGCAAACCCCACCGCCGCCCTAGGCTAGGCGTTCCTTCAATATTCAAGTGACTGCATGATCGACCCGCAAATCTCCGAATGGATCAGCCAGATCATCCGCTGGGTCCATGTGATCACGGCCATCGCGTGGATCGGCTCGTCCTTCTATTTCATCCATCTCGATCTCAGCCTGAAAAAGCGCGAAGGCCTGCCGGAAGGCGTCGGCGGCGAGGCTTGGCAGGTCCATGGCGGCGGCTTCTACAACATGCGCAAATACCTCGTTGCGCCGCCCGAACTGCCCAGGGAACTGACCTGGTTCAAGTGGGAGAGCTATTCCACCTGGATCAGCGGCTTCTTTCTCATCGTCTGGGTTTATTATCTCCAGGCCGATCTCTACACGGTCGACCCGACTGTTCGCGCCCTCTCGACCTGGCAGGCTGCGGCCATCGGCATCGGCGGGCTTGCCCTGAGTTGGTTCGTCTATGAGGGCCTGTGCCGCTCACCGCTCGGCCGGAACAGCCTCCTGCTCGGCGTCGTGCTCTTCGGCTACATCCTGCTGGCGGCCTTCGCCTTCACACAGGTGTTCAACGGGCGTGCCGCCTTCCTGCACACGGGCGCGATGATCGCCACCTGGATGTCGGCGAGTGTTTTCTTCGTCATCATCCCCAACCAGAAGAAGGTGGTGGCCACCCTCCTGGCCGGGCAGACGCCCGACCCGAAGCTCGGCAAGGAGGCGAAGCTCAGGTCGACCCACAACAACTACCTGACTCTGCCCGTCATCTTCCTGATGCTGTCGAACCACTACCCGCTGGCATGGTCGTCCACCTACTCCGTCGGCATCGTCGGGATGATCGTGATCGCGGGCGCGGCGATCCGGCATTTCTTCAACTCGCAGCATGCGGGCAAGGGATCGCCCTGGTGGACCTGGGCCCTGGCTGCGCTCTGCCTCTGGGCAGCGATCTGGCTTTCGATCATCGGCAAGCCCGGCAATGCCAATCTGGCCCAGGCTCCGGTGAATGCCACGCCCGAGGTGATGACGGCATCCTTCGACGAGGCGGTGCTCGCGATCCAGTCCCGCTGCTCCATGTGCCATGCGGCGGAGCCCGTCTGGGACGGCATCACGATTGCCCCTAAGGGCGTCCGCCTCGACACGCCGGAGGAGATCGAGCGGCATCGGGAGATCATCCGGGTCCAGAGCGTGCTCACCCATGCCATGCCGCCCAACAACATTACCGAGATGACCCTCGACGAGCGCAGGGCCGTGGCAACCTGGCTGGCGGCCAAGGGCACGGCGACCCGCTGAATTCCGCATCCTGCGGCCACAAACATTATGATGGAGAAACCAGTGACCGAACTCACCCTGGAAGCGGCTCAAACAATCGCCACCACCGCCCTCAAGACTGCCCGGGAGAAGTCCTTCAAGCCTCTCTCGGTGGTGGTTTATGACGCCCGCGGCTCGCTCAAGGCCCTCCTCTCGGAAGACGGCACCAGCATCAAGCGGGCCGAGATCGCCATGGGCAAGGCTTATGGCGCCCTGGCCCTCGGCATCGGCTCGCGCGCCCTGCACAAGATGGCGACCGACCGTCCCTACTTCATCGCTTCGGCCACCCATGCGGTCGGCGGGCAACTCGTTCCGGTTCCGGGCGGGGTTCTGATCAAGGACGGCCAGGGACGGATCCTGGGATCGGTGGGCGTTTCCGGCGACACATCCGACAATGACGAAATCGCCGCCGCCGCTGGGATCGAGGCCGTCGGCTTGGTCTTCGATACCGGCGCCTGAGCCGTCTCCACAGGCTCAACCCTTTGTTATTCCAGGAATTCCTTAATTTTTTGGATAGTACTGGACATAAACAGTTGATTGATCAACAAATAGGACAAGGTTACTGCCTTACCGGCTCTGGCCGAAACATTTAAAAAACCCTGAGATAATCAGAAAGGGAACGCGTCCAATGTCATCATGGTTGAAACGTACCGCTCTGGCGGCTGCCGCAACGGTAGCCTTCTCGAGCTTCGCGGTCGCGCAAGTCACCTACAACCGCGGCAACACCGGCGAGCCTGAAACGCTCGACACTCACAAGACCTCGACAGTCCAGGAATCTCACATCCTGCGCGATCTCCTCGAAGGTCTCGTGGCCTACAGCCCCAAGGCCGAACCCATTGCCGGCCAAGCCGAGAAATGGGAAGTCAGCGACGACGGCAAGACCTATCGCTTTACGCTGCGTAATGGCCTGAAATGGTCAAACGGCGATCCGATCACGGCCGAGGACTTCGTTTATTCCTACCGCCGTATCATGAATCCAGAGACGGGTGCGAAGTACGCCAACATCCTCTACCCCATCAAGAATGCCGAGAAGGTCAACAAGGGCCAGGCAAAGCCCGAGGAACTGGGCGTGAAGGCCGTTGACGCCAAGACGCTCGAGATCAATCTCGAGGCGCCGACTCCTTACTTCCTCGAGCTGCTGACCCACCAAACCAGCCTGCCGGTGCATAAGGCGTCCGTCGAGAAGTTCGGCAAGGACTTCGTGAAGCCGGGCAACATGGTGTCGAACGGAGCCTTCAAGCTCGCCGAATTCGCGCCGAACTCGCACATCAAGCTCGTGAAGAACGAGAACTACTGGGACGCCAAGAACGTCAAGCTCGACGCAGTCAACTTCATCCCGCATTCTGACCTCGCCGCCGGCGTGCGCCGCTATGAAGCCGGTGAACTCGACAGCATGGACGAGCTTCCGGCCGATCAGATCAAGTCGCTGAAGGAGCGCTTCAAGGATCAGGTCAAGCTCGGTCCGTATCTCGGCACCTGGTTCTTCATCGTGAACTCCTCCAAGGCCCCCTTCAACGACGTGAAGGTGCGCCAAGCTCTCTCCATGCTCATCGATCGCGAGTTCGTCGCCGAGCAGATCTGGGGCCAGACCATGCAGCCGGGCTACTCGTTCATGCCTCCGGGCGTGGGCAACTACGGCGAGCCGGCCTACATGAGCTACAAGGACCAGTCTCCGATCGATCGTGAGGAAGCCGCCAAGAAGCTTCTGACGGAAGCAGGCTTCGGCCCCGGCAAGCCGCTGAAGGTCGAGATCCGCTACAACACCACGGACAACAACCGCAACTCGGTGATCGCCATCGCCGAGCAGTGGAAGCAGGCCGGTATCGAGACCTCGTTCATCAACACGGACGGCAAGACCCACTTCGCTCACCTGCGCGACGGCGGTGATTTTGAAGTGGCCCGCTATGGGTGGATTGCCGACGTCAATGATCCGAGCAACTTCCTGTTCCTCCTCAAGAGCGACACCAGGGGCTTCAACGCGGGCAAATACAACAACCCGCAGTTCGACAAGCTTCTCGATCAGGCCGCCGTCGAACTCGACCTGAAGAAGCGCGCCGACATCATGAGGCAGGCCGAGACGATCCTCATGAAGGACATGCCCTGGATCCCAATCATGTACTACGGCAAGAGCAACCTGATCTCGCCGAAGATTCAGGGCTTCGTGCAGAATACGCGCGGCGTCTATCCGTCGCGGTACCTGTCGAAGACGCAGTAAAAATAATTTTGATCAAAGGGGCGGTCTGTTCTTCAGACCGCCCTATTCTTTTACTGTTATGCTGTAGCAGCAGGAGGAGCTTTCCGTGCTCTCCTTCATCCTTCGCCGCTTCCTGTCGGCCATCCCCACGCTCTTCATCATCATCACGATCTCGTTCTTCCTGATCCGGCTCGCCCCTGGCGGACCGTTCGATCTGGAGCGGCCTCTTGAGGCCAAAGTGATGGAGAACCTCAACCGGATCTATCAGCTCGATAAGCCGCTGATCGAGCAATACTGGCTCTATCTGGGCGCGGTCATGCGAGGGGATTTCGGCCCCTCCTTCATCCTCCGCGACTTCTCGGTTGCTGAACTCTTCGCTCAAGGCCTGCCTATTTCCATGACGCTGGGAGCCTTGGCCCTCTCCTTCGCGATCATCGTCGGCGGCACCCTCGGCTCCATTGCCGCTTTGCGCCAGAACAGCACCATCGATTATCTGGTGACCGGCATGGGCGCGCTCGGCCTGACCATTCCGAATTTCGTCGTAGCGCCGATCTTCCAAATCGTTTTCGGTCTGGCCCTTGCGTGGCTCCCCGTGGCCGGCTGGGCCAACGGCAATATCCGCAATCTCATCCTGCCCGTGCTGGTCCTGGCCCTGCCGCAGATCGCGGTCGTTGCGCGCATGACCCGCGCCGCCATGATCGAAAATCTGCGGTCCAACCACATCCGCACCCTACGCTCGCTCGGTCTGCCGACGCGGGTGGTCGTGGCCCATGCCCTGCGCGGAGCGGCCCTGCCCGTCGTGTCCTATCTCGGTCCGGCGGCGGCTGCCCTGCTCACCGGCTCGGTGGTGGTGGAAACCATCTTCGGTCTGCCGGGCATCGGGCGCTACTTCGTCGAAGGCGCTCTGAACCGCGACTACACGCTCGTCATGGGCACGGTCGTGGTGGTGGCGGTCTTCGTTCTGCTCTTCAACCTCGTGGTCGATATTCTCTACGCCCTTATCGATCCGCGCATTCGCTACGAGTGAGATCTCCCATGGCTGAAGGCGCCGTTCTTCCTGTCGAGACCATGACAGGTCCCATCACCGGACGCTCCCTCTGGGCCGAGGCCCGCGGGCGTCTCATCCGCAACCGGGCGGCTCTCACCAGCATTATCGTGCTGGGGTTGATCGCGCTTGCATGCATCTTCGGGCCGCTCCTCACAGGTCACCCCTTTGACCGGGTCTACCCGGATTATGTGAAGGTGCCTGCGAGCCTGGAGGCCTATCCCAAGGCCGATCAGATCGGACCAAACATCGAGCGCATCGGCGCTCGCGTTCGCGCGAAGGCCGAGAACATCGCCATCGACAACGACGTCGTTCACATGACGCTCGTGAGCTCCAGCGCCCGACCGATCGACGAGCGATTGCTCGCCTATTTCGAGCGCTCGGACCTGTTCGGTCCGGCCAAGGTGGTCGAAAAGCAACAGGACGGCCAGAGGCTCGTCGTCGACGTGCCTCTGAAGCGACAGTACTTCTTGTTCGGCACGGACACCAACGGGCGCGATCTTCTCACCCGTACCATGAAGGCAGGCCAAGTTTCGCTTGCCATCGGGCTGCTCGCCACCTTCGTGGCGATCGTCATCGGTGTTATCTATGGCGCCACATCCGGCTATCTCGGCGGGCGTGTCGATCTCGTGATGATGCGCATCGTCGACATCCTCTACTCCCTGCCCTTCATCTTCTTCGTGATCATGCTGGTCGTGTTCTTCGGCCGCAATTTCGTGCTCATGTTCATCGCAGTTGGCGCGGTCGAATGGCTCGACATGGCACGCATCGTCCGCGGACAGACACTCTCCATTAAGCGGCAGGAATACGTCCAGGCCGCCGAGGCGCTCGGCGTCGAGACGAAAGGCATCATCCGCCGCCACGTGATCCCCAATACTCTTGGTCCCGTCGTGGTTTACATGACGCTTCTCGTGCCGAAGGTGATCCTCCTCGAAAGCTTCCTCTCCTTCCTCGGCCTTGGCGTCCAGGAGCCGAACACCAGTCTCGGCGTCCTGATCTCGGAAGGCGCCAAGAACATCCAGGGCGCCACCTGGATGCTGATCTATCCCTCCATCACGCTTGTCGCGATCCTCTTCTGCCTGAACTTCATCGGTGACGGCTTGCGCGATGCACTCGACCCGAAGGATCGCTGACATGGCCGAACCCGTTCTTTCCGTTCGAAACCTCAATGTCCGATTCCGCACCGGCGACGGCATCCTGCATGCGGTGAAGGGCATCGATCTCGACGTCAATGCGGGCGAGACCGTCGCCATCGTCGGCGAGTCCGGATCGGGCAAGAGCCAGACCATGATGTCGGTCATGGGCCTGCTTGCCTCGAACGGCTGGGCCGAAGGCTCGGTCAAATACCGCGGCGAGGAGCTGGTTGGCCTCTCGCCGGACCGCCTCAATCATTATCGCGGCTCCAAGCTCACCATGATCTTTCAGGAGCCGATGACCTCCCTCGATCCGCTCTACAGGATCGGAGATCAGATCGCTCTGCCGCTCACCACTCATGGCGGCTTGAGCAGGGCGGACGCGCGAAAGCGCGCCATCGAACTGCTGGAGCTTGTCCGCATTCCGGATCCGGCGCGACGCATCGACGCCTATCCGCACGAGATGTCTGGCGGCCAGCGCCAGCGCGTGATGATCGCCATGGCTCTCGCCAACAATCCGGACGTGCTGATCGCCGACGAACCAACGACGGCTCTCGACGTGACGGTGCAGGCCCGCATTCTCGACCTGCTGGCCGATCTGCAGAAGCGTCTCGGCATGTCGATCGTGTTCATCACCCACGATCTCGGCGTCGTGCGGCGCTTTGCCGACCGCACCTATGTGATGAAGCGCGGCGAGGTTGTGGAGAGCGGCCGCACGGCCGACATCTTTGCCGCTCCGAAGCATCCCTATACCCAGATGCTCATCGATGCCGAGCCGACCGGACGCAAGGAGCCCGTTGCGGCCAGCGCTCCGGTGGTCCTGGACGCCCAGAACGTCTCGGTTCAGTTCACCCTGGAGAAGAGCTTCTTCGGCAAGGCAACCCATGTGCTTCGCGCCGTCGACGATGTGAGCCTGAGGGTTCGCGCTGGCGAAACGGTGGGTGTCGTGGGCGAATCTGGTTCCGGCAAGTCGACGCTCGGCCGTGCCATCCTGCGCCTGCAGCCGGCCTCGGGTCTCGTCCGCTTCGAAGACCGCAATCTCATGCCGCTCGACCGCGGCGGGATGCGCCCCCTCAGACGTCATCTCCAGCTGGTGTTCCAGGACCCATTCGGCTCCCTCTCCCCGCGCATGACGGCGGGCGAGATCGTGACCGAGGGTCTTCTCGTCCACGAGCCGAGCATCTCCCGCAAGGAGCGTGACCGGCGTGCCGCCCAGGCCTTCGAGGAGGTGCAGCTCGACCCAGCGTGGCGCAACCGCTTCCCGCACGAGTTCTCCGGCGGCCAGCGCCAGCGCATTGCCATTGCCCGCGCCATGATCCTGCATCCCAAGCTCGTGGTCCTCGACGAGCCGACTTCGGCCCTTGACCGTTCGGTGCAGAAGGAGATCGTCGAGCTCCTCCGCAATCTCCAGAAGGCCCATGGCCTCGCCTATGTGTTCATCAGCCACGACCTCGCCGTCGTGCGGGCGCTCTCGGACGAGATCATGGTCATGAAGAGCGGCAAGGTGGTGGAGCGCGGCACGGCCGAGGAAATCTTCGACCGTCCGCGCGAGGAGTACACCCGCGACCTGATCGCGGCGGCCTTCCTTACCAAGGGCGACGGGAACGAAGCGGCAGCCCAGCCCCTCGCCTCCTGACGGCGGGAACCGGAGACCATCGTGCGGATTTGATCTTTGTTTGCCGCATGATCGTGCGGTGAACCGGTATCCATCTCACCGGATCATGCTCTGGCACCATGGCAAAGCTCGCAGCCTATCGCGCCAAGCGCGACTTCACCAAGACCTCGGAGCCGGCAGGCAAGGCCTCCCGGCGCCAGGGCGCCTCCTTCGTCGTGCAGAAGCACGATGCCTCCCGCCTGCACTACGACTTCCGCCTCGAACTCGACGGCGTGCTGAAGAGCTGGGCGGTCGCAAAGGGGCCGAGCCTCGTCAAAGGCGAAAAGCGTCTGGCGGTCGAGGTCGAAGACCATCCTCTGGAATATGGCGGTTTCGAAGGGACCATTCCCGAGGGCCAATATGGCGGCGGCACCGTCCTGCTGTGGGACCGAGGCACCTGGGAACCGGAAGGCGACCCTCAGGAGGCTTACGAGAAAGGCCGCCTCACCTTCCGCCTCGATGGCGAGAAGCTCAAAGGCGCCTGGCATCTCGTCCGCATGGCGAAGCGTCCGCGCGAGCGACAGCCATCCTGGCTGCTGCTCAAGGCCGATGATGCGCATGCAAGGACCGAGGATGACCCGGATATTCTCGAGCAGGCACCGCTCTCGGTGAAAACCGGGCGCTCGCTCGAGGAGATCGCACCTCAACGTGCGGTCAAGAGCGCCACCAACAAGAGCGCTCCCAAACGGAAATCCGCCCCTAAGAAGGCCGCATCGGCGAAAACTTCAAAGCGAGCCTCAAGCGCCCAGGCCGCAAAGGCTGGCGATATCGAAGTGGCAGGGGTGCGCCTCACCCATCCGGACCGCGTGCTGTGGGAAGATCAGGGACTTACCAAGCAGGAACTGGCGGAATTCTATCTCGACATCGGCGGATGGCTCCTGCCGCATCTGGCCAACCGCCCGCTGACCCTCATCCGCTGCCCGGGAGGCGCGGAGAAGAAGTGCTTCGTCCAGCGGCATTCCTGGGCCGGCATGAGCGACTTCATCCATCGCGTTACGATTCCGGACAACAGCGGCACGCAGGAGGCTCTGACGGTCACCGACATCCAGGGCGTGATCGCCCTGGTGCAGTCGGGCGTCCTGGAGATGCATGTCTGGGGCGCGACCCTTGCCGATCTGGAACGTCCTGACCGACTCATCTTCGATCTCGACCCAGGGGAAGGCGTAGATTGGCCGCGCGTGGTCGAGGGCGCGCTCGCGGTGCGCAAGCGTCTGAAAGCGCTCGGTCTGGAAACGCTCGTCAAAACCACGGGCGGCAAGGGCCTGCACGTAGTCGTTCCCCTGAAGCCGAAGGCTCCCTGGAAGGAGGCGCTCGATTTCTCACGCGGGATCGCGGAGGCCATGGCGGCCGACGAGCCGGATCGCTACACCACCACGTCCGTCAAGCAGGAGCGCGAGGGCCGCATCTTCATCGACTATCTTCGCAACAACCGCGAGGCATCGGCCGTCGCGCCCTACTCCACCCGCTCGCGACCCGGTGCGCCGGTGGCGACACCGATTGCCTGGGAGGAGCTTTCATCCGATCTCAGGCCCAACGGCTTCACTGTCGCGAATCTGGGCAAGCGCCTCCTCGCTCTCAAGAGAGATCCATGGGCCGATATCGGAAAGATCGATCAGGTCCTACCGGAGCAAAAATCGTCGAAACGCACGTCGCGCAGGAAGTAGCGTTCAGAAGACCGGAGCCTTGATCCCTTCCGCCTCAAGGGCCTGCTGCACTGCAGGCCTCGCCAGAACCCGCTCGGCCAGGGCGTTCAGGTTCGGCAGGCTGCGCGGCGGACGCGGCATGCCCCGGCCCCAGCGGATCAGCATGAACAGGAAGAGATCGGCGGCGGAGAAGCGATCCCCGAGCAGCCATGTCCTGTCGCCGAGCTGCTCGGAAATGACGTCGAACATGCGGTTGAGGCGCTCATTGGCCGCCTGCTTCACGGCCGGCGCGGCAGCCTCGTCGCTCACATGCTCGTGCGGGTAGAACCAGGCGCGGTATTCCGCCTGCGGGGTGTTCGTCAGGTGGACCATCCACTTATAGAACTCGGCCCGCTCCGCCGTTCCAACGGCAGGCGCGAGACCGGCCTGCGGGAACTTGTCGGCCAGATGCAGGGCAACGGCCGCCGTTTCGAACAGCACGAGATCGCCGTCGACGAGAACCGGGATGCGGCCATTGGGATTGAGCCTCAGATACTCGGCGCTTTTCTGGACATTCTGCCCGCGGTCCACCAGACGCAGCTCGAACTCGGCTCCGATCTCGCGCAGCATCATATGCGGCAAAAGGCTGGCATTGCCGGGATAGTAGTAGAGAGCGAGCATCGTGAGCCCCTGAATTGTCGTTGGTGTCCTCTTGGTAGATGGCGCCACGGGGGTCGTAAAGAGCACCCGGCGGACGATCCCAATCTTCCTTTCATACCGTCATGCCCTATCGTCCTGGAGAGAACGGGAGATGACGATGACGGATCTGGCCAAGACCTTGATGGAGAAGCTGCGGGTCGATCCCGGCGAGAAGGCGCGTCTCCGGGACCGTGACCCGCGCGACAAGTCGCTCTTCGGTGACGAGGAGCAGACGAAAGAGAACACAGCCGCCCTTGCCAGGGAAATCGACACCTTGCAGGACCGGCTCTACGCCGAGGGCTCGCGGGCGCTCCTGGTGATTCTCCAGGGCACGGATACCTCCGGCAAGGACGGCACGATCCGCAGCGTCTTCAATGCGACAGGTCCCTTGGGCGTCTCGGTTCATGCCTTCGGGCCGCCGACGAAACTCGAGCTGGAGCATGACTACCTCTGGCGCGTGCACGCCGTCTGCCCCCGGCGCGGCACCATCGGGATCTTCAACCGCTCCCATTACGAGGACGTGCTGATCGGTAAGGTCCGGAAGTTCGCGCCCGATGCGGCGATCGAGCAGCGCTACGAGCAGATCAATGCCTTCGAAAAGATGCTGGTCGAAAACGGCACCACGATCCTCAAGTTCATGCTCCACATCTCGAAGGACGAGCAGAAGGAGCGCCTGCAGGCCCGCCTCGACGACCACACCAAGAACTGGAAGTTCAATCCCGGGGATCTGGAGGACAGGGAGCACTGGGACGAGTACCAGGAGGCCTACGAGACGATGCTCCATCGCTGCTCGACCCCGTGGGCGCCGTGGCACGTCATCCCGGCCGACCGCAAATGGGTCCGCAACGCCGCCATCGCCAGCATCGTCAAGGCGACCCTCGAGGAGATGAACCCTCAGTATCCGAAAGTCTCCTGGAATCCAGGAGACTTCCACGTCGAATGAGGCGGCGGATTACTGCTGGATGCCCGGATAGGCCCAGAGACCTGAGACGCGCATGAGGTCACGATACACGACCATGCGCTCATCCTTCGAGACTTTGGCGGCCTCTTCGACTGACGGCGCATCGAGCGCCACCACAGGGACGATCTTTGCGCTGAGGTCGTATTGCCGGAAAGCGTCCTCGAGCAGCGTACGGGCACGGCGCATATGGCTGGAACTGGTCACGAGAATGACCGCGTCGGCCGTATGGCGCTTCAGAAGATTGGCGACATTGAGCACGTTGCCGACCGTGTCCTTCGACTTGTCTTCGATCAGGATGCGGTCCCGATCGATGCCCTTTTCCACCAGCCACTTCATCATGACGTCGCCCTCGGTGACGCCCGCCTGAGGCTGACCGCCGGTGACCATGATCCGGGCGGTCGGATTGGCCTGTGCGGCTTTCAGGGCGACATCCAGGCGGTCGAGGAGCGGCTTCTCCGCTGTGCCGTCCTTCGCCAGCGCATAGCCGAGGGTGACGATCATCACCCGCCCCGGCAGTGTCGGCACCTCGGTGTTGGGTCGCTCGGCCATGATAGCTTCGGCCCGGGCGAAGCGCTGGCGGTAGGCCTCCGCCCGCGCCTGGTCGAGACCGGCGAGGGCCTGCTCCCTCAAGGACACTTCGTCGGTGTTGCTCTCGATTCGAGCCAGGGCGGCGAGCCAGGCCTGAGCGTCGAAGGATGCAGGACTTTTGCCGAGGATGTCCTCGTAGGTGGCGCGGGCGCCCGCAAGGTTCTTCTGCAGGATCTGGGACGAGGCGACTGCAAAGCGGAAGTCAAGCCGCTCGGGCGCGAGGGAGGAAGCCTCGGCGAACGCCTTCTCCACCACATCGTAGCGGCCGTGCAGGGTGATGCCCTTGAAAACCTCGGCCTCCGCCTTCTTCACGTCGCCGCCGGACCAGTAATACTGCATCCCCGTATCCACCAGGGTCTTGATCCGGCTCGTATTGCCGGGCTCGAAGGCGCTCGCTGCAAAGGATGCGGACAGGCTGAGGAACGTGACTGCGCCAAGTACTGCGATCTTACGCATGATGGAGGCTCCTTGATTTGCCGGGACATTCAAGCTGGAGCCGACGACAACCGGATGTCAAACCCGATCCCGTCCACAGGAAGAGGGTGAACTTTCGGATGGTCTTGCCGAGAGAGGGTTTAAGCGCGACAATAATTCTTATGAAAAGCATCCTTGTCCCGATCGAAGACCACGGCGTCATCGAGCCCCAGCTGGAAGCTGCGCTGCAGCTCGCCCAGCTGTTCGACAGCTATATCGAGGGGATTGCCATCACGCCGGATTACCCGGTGGTCCTGCCGGTGGACATCGCCATCGGCGTTCCCTCCCCCATCACGCCTGAGAACCGCATCGAGATGGCCCGCGCCTGCCGCGAGCGCTTCGAGGCCTTCATGACCACCAAGCAGATCTCTCGCGCCGCTGCCGGGACGGCGGGCCTGAGCTCCGGCTGGAGGCAGGATGGGTTGATGGAGGATGCCTTCCTGGGAGCCTATGGGCGGGTTTTCGATCTGATCGTCGTCGGGCGACCCGACGGATCGAACGGACAGACCCGGCTGTCCACGGTCGAAGCTGCCCTGTTCGAAACCGGACGCCCGGTCCTGATCGCGCCGCCCACCCCGGCCCGAAGCCTCGGCGAGACCGCCGTCATCGCGTGGAACCGAAGCACCGAGACCGCCCGCGCCGTGCTGGGCTCGATACCGTTGCTCCGGAAGGCCAAGCGGATCGTCGTTCTTGAACTCGACGATTGGGGCGTTCCCGGCCCCTCCGGCTCGGAACTCGCCCGCCATCTCCGGATGCACGACCTTCCGGCGGAAGCGATCACGGCGGCCGATCCGTCCAACCGGCCCGGAGAAACGATCCTGAAGGAGGCCGCCGCTCTTGGCTGCGACCTGCTGGTGAAGGGGGCCTACACCCAGAGCCGCTTGCGGCAGATGTTCTTCGGCGGCGCCACCAGCCACATCCTGGGCAACACGTCCATGCCCGTCCTGATGGCCCACTGACCGGAAATGTCACTCAGCATGTTCCGGGATGTCGCCGTCGTTCTCGACGATCGCTTCCAACGCCTGCACATCGGATCGGCCCGCCTGGAAAAGCTGGCGGAGGGATGCCGATGGGCGGAGGGGCCGGCCTATTTTGCGGCCGGCCGCTACCTGATCTGGAGCGACGTGCCCAACGACCGGATGATGCGCTTCGACGAGACGTCGGGCACTGTGAGCGTCTTTCGCCATTCATCGGGCTATTCCAACGGAAACACCGTCGACCGGCAGGGCCGCCTCGTGACCTGCGAGCACGGAAACCGGCGTGTGACCCGCACCGAGCATGACGGCTCGATCACGGTGCTGGCGAGCCATTATCAGGGCAAGCGCTTCAACAGCCCCAACGATGTGGCGGTGAAGTCCGACGGGTCGATGTGGTTCACGGATCCGGCCTACGGGATCGATTCCGATTACGAGGGGCACAAAGCGGAAAGCGAGATCGGCGCCTGCCATGTCTATCGTGTCGATCCGCACACGGGCGATACCCGCATCGTTGCCGATGATTTCGTGCGCCCGAACGGGATCGCCTTCTCGCCCGACGAGCGGCGGCTCTATGTGGCTGACACCGGCGCCACGCATGTGAAGGACGGCCCGCGCCATATCCGGGTCTTCGATGTGGACGACCGAGGAAGCCTCTCGGGCGGCAATGTCTTCGCCACCTGCACCGAGGGTCTGTTCGACGGCTTCAGGCTGGACGAGGACGGGCGGATCTGGACGAGCGCCGGCGACGGGGTTCACTGCTACGACAGCGACGGCACCTTGATCGGCAAGATCCTGGTTCCGGAAGCCGTCGCCAACGTTGTCTTCGGCGGCCCGAAGCGCAACCGCCTCTACATCTGCGCCACGACGTCGCTTTATGCGATCATGCTCCCGGTGAACGGGACCAAGACGTTCTAGCTGCTCACGCCCTCACGTCCTTCCACGGCCATCAGGGTGGCGGTCAAAAGAGCGATCTGTTTCTCGCGACCTTCGTGAATGGCGAACACGTCGGCTTGCGCGAGGGTCAGCGTCCTCCCGGCCTTGATCACCCTGCCCCGTGCGACCATGCGCTCGCCAACGCCCGGCGCCATCAGGTTGATCTTGAACTCTGCGGTGAGAACACCGGCACCGGGCGGCATTAGAGTCAAGGCGGCATAGCCGGCGGCGGAATCGGCGATGCTCGCCAGCGCTCCCGCATGGACGAAGCCATGCTGCTGCGAGACGGCCGACGAAGTGGCCAGCGCAATCTCCACCCTACCGGGGGCCACGCGGACCAGGGATGCGCCCAAAGTCTCCATCAATCCCTGGCGCGCAAAGCTCTCCCGTACACGCGCATCGAAGTCGGGATCCTTTGGTGCCGGATCGTTCATGGGATATCTCCAGGGGTCCAACCTCAATCAACCCTCATTGGGCTAGGAATCAAGCCGGTTTTCTCGCATTGATCCTCCCTATGTCTCATTTCGCTTCCTCCCCGGCTCACAAGGTTCGGTCAGGCGTCCTCGTCGGCATCGGCCTGATGCTGCTCGGCGTCTTCATGTTCGCCATGAACGACGTCATGGGAAAATGGCTCGTCGCCACCTATTCCGTCGGTCAGGTCCTGCTCCTGCGCAGCATCGCGGCGCTCATGGTTCTCCTGCCCCTCATGCGTAGGCAGAAGGTTCCGTTCGAGATCCCCCCGCAGCCGGGGCTGCATGCGGTGCGCATCACCCTTTCGACCCTGGAGGTCGCCTGCTTCTACTGGGCCGTCACCTACCTCCCGCTTGCGGACGTGATGACCTATTACCTGGCTGGGCCGATCTATGTGGCGGCGTTCGCGGCGTTCTGGCTCGGGGAGAAGATCGACAAGCCGCGCATGCTCGCCATCGCCTGCGGCTTCGTCGGCGTTCTGATTGCCCTGCGCCCGTCGAGCGCCACCCTGTCCCTTCCGGCTCTCATCGCGCTAGCAGGAAGCCTGTTCTACTCGCTTCTCATGATCACGACCCGCAAGCTGCGGGAAACCCACGACGCCACCCTCGTGCTCGGGCAGATTCTCGGCGCCCTGATCTTCGGGCTCGTGGCAGCGCCGTTCGCATGGGTCACCCCCGACCCGCTCGATCTCGCCGGCCTCTTCCTCCTCGGCATCGTGTCCATGGCGGCGCATGTCTGTGTGAACAGGTCCCTGAAGATCGCTCCGGCATCCGTAGTTGCCCCCTACCAGTACACCCTCATCGTCTGGGCGATCGTTCTGGGCTACCTGTTCTTCGGCGACGTCGTGGGCTTCTGGACGCTCGTGGGAGCTGCCGTGATCTGCGGTGCCGGCCTGGCCCTTCTGCTGCTCGAGCGCGAGGCTGCCCGGCGCGGGCGCGAGGCGAAGGACATCGAGACGCCGGTACTGCCGGAGGCTTGAGTTTCGGTCTGTCGGATCATCCTTTCTGACTAAGGATGATCCGAGACTCGTCCTTGACATGCTGCACTGCAAAGTCATCAATGGCGCAATAACAGAACGGGGAGACCGATGCGCCTGGGACTTAAAATCGCTGCCGCCACGGCAGGAATTCTCTTTGCATCTTCAGCTTTCGCTCAAGATATCAAGATCGCGCTGATCGCCGGCAAGACCGGTCCGCTCGAGGCTTATGCCAAGCAGACCGAAGCCGGCTTCATGATGGGCCTCGAGTACCTGACCAAGGGCACGATGGCCATCAACGGCCGCAAGATCAACGTGATCGTGAAGGACGACCAGCTCAAGGCCGACCTCGCCAAGACGCTGCTGGAACAGGCCTACAACGACGACAATGTCGATCTGGCCGTAGGCACCACCTCGTCTGCCGCGGCGCTCGCCATGCTTCCCGTCGCCGAGGAGAACGGCAAGGTCCTGATCGTGGAGCCGGCCGTGGCCGACGCGATCACCGGCGAGAAGTGGAACCGCTTCATCTTCCGCACCGCCCGTAACTCGACCCAGGATGCCTATGGCGCGGCGGCGGCCGTACCGGCCAGCGGCGAGGTGTCGATTGCAACCCTCGCGCAGGATTATGCCTTCGGCAAGGACGGCGTTGCAGCCCTGAAGAACGCGCTCGCCGAGATCCGTCCGAACGCAAAGGTCGTGTTCGAGGAATATGCGCCGCAGAACGCCACCGACTTCACCGCCTCCGCCCAGCGCATCTTCGACGCGTTGAAGGACAAGCCGGGCAAGAAGATCATCAACATCATCTGGGCGGGCCAGCATCCGCTGCCCAAGATCGCCGACCTGAAGCCTGAGCGCTTCGGCATCGAGATCGCGCCCGGCGGCAACATCCTGCCGGCCATGCAGATCTACAAGAATTACCCCGGCATGGAAGGCGCCGTGTACTACTACTATGCGTTCCCCAAGAACGCGATGAACGACTGGCTCGTCGCCGAGCACCAGAAGCGCTTCAACGCGCCGCCTGACTTCTTTACCGCTGGTGGCTTCGCCGCGGCCTCTGCGGCCGTTACGGCCATCCAAAAGGCCGGCGGCACCGACACCGAGAAGCTCATCGCAGCCATGGAAGGCATGTCCTTCGAGACGCCGAAGGGCACCATGACCTTCCGTAAGGAAGATCACCAGGCCCTGCAGGAGATGTATCACTTCAAGGTCAAGGCAAACGGCAAGGACGCGAACGACCTGCTGGATCTCGTCGCCACCATCCCGGCCGACAAGATGCCGATCCCGGTTCGCAATAAACGCTAATCAGACCAGTGACCGCATCAACGACAACGACGCCCGCGCTTGAAACGCGCGGGCTTACCATTCGTTTCGGCGGCCATGTGGCCGTCAATGACGTGTCCTGCCGCTTCACCCCCGGCACGCTCACAGCCATCGTCGGCCCGAATGGCGCCGGCAAGACCACATATTTCAACCTGATCTCCGGCCAGCTGCGCGCCACATCGGGTCAGGTGATCGTCGGCGGCGAGGACATCACGGGCCTTGCTCCGTCGGCCCGCACCAAACGCGGGCTCGGACGCGCCTTCCAGCTGACCAATCTCTTTCCGCAGCTCACCGCCCTGGAGAACGTGCGCTTGGCGGTGCAGAGCCGCGCGGACGCAGGCTGGTCGCTCCTCAAGGTGTGGAACACCCGCCGCGACCTGATCGAGCAGGCAGAGGCCGTGCTGGAGCGTGTGCGACTGGCCGACAAGCGCCACATCGCGCCGAAAGCGCTGTCGCATGGCGACCAGCGCAAGCTCGAGGTTGCCCTTCTCATTGCCATGGAGCCCAAGGTCTTCATGTTCGACGAGCCGACCGCCGGCATGAGCGTCGACGAAGTGCCCACCGTGCTCGAACTCATCAACGACATCAGGCAGCGCGGGGACGCGACCGTGCTCCTCGTCGAGCACAAGATGGACGTGGTGCGCTCGCTCTCCGACCGCATCATCGTCCTGCACAACGGTGCCCTCGTGGCCGACGGCGATCCCGCCGAGGTCATCGCCTCGCCGGTGGTGCAGGAAGCCTATCTCGGCGTGGAGGTCGCCCGTGACTGAGCCTCTCCTCCATTTGTCAGGCGTACACACGCATATCGGCCCCTATCACATTCTTCACGGCGTGGATTTCGCCGTGCCGGCCGGTGAGCTGACCATGCTGCTCGGCCGCAATGGCGCCGGCAAGACCACGACGCTCCGGACCATCATGGGCCTGTGGCAGGCCTCGTCCGGCCGGATCCGCTTCGACGGCAGCGACATCACCACCCGGGCGACGCCTGACATCGCCCGCGCGGGAATCGCCTATGTGCCGGAAGCCATGGGCATCTTCACGGATCTGACGGTGCGCGAGAACATCGTGCTCGCGGCTCGCAGCGGCCCCGTGGACAAGAACCGCCTCGATTGGATTCTCGGCCTGTTTCCCGCCCTCAAGCGCTTCTGGAACCTGCCTGCCGGCAATCTCTCGGGCGGACAGAAGCAGATGCTCGCCATCGCCCGCGCCATTGCGGAACCCCGCCGCCTGCTGCTCATCGACGAGCCAACCAAGGGGCTGGCGCCCGTCATGGTGCGCAGCATGATCGAAGCCTTCAAGGCCTTGAAGGCTTCGGGCGAGACGATCCTGCTGGTGGAGCAGAACTTCTATGCCGCCTCGGCGCTCGGCGACAACGTGGTCGTGATGGATGACGGGCGCATCGTGCATTCCGGCGCCATGAGCGATCTCGTGGCGGACAAAGACCTGCAGCAGCGCCTGCTCGGCCTCTCTCTGGATGCTCACCAATGAGTGACATGGCTGCCCAATCCTCGGCCCCGGCCGAACTCCCCCGCGCCAAGACCGACTGGCTGCCGCTCCTGCTCGTTCCGGCTCTGGCCGTCCTGGCGCTGCCCTTCGTCGGCAGTCCTTCGACCTGGGTGACCCTCACGGTCGCAGGGCTCGCCATGGGCATGATGATCTTCCTGATGGCCTCGGGGCTCACCCTGGTGTTCGGCCTCATGGACATCATTAATTTCGGCCACGGCGTCTTCATCTCGCTCGGCGCCTATGCGACCCTCCTGGTTCTGGGTCCCCTGGCCGGCTGGGCGACGGCGGATTCCATCGGGCTGAACCTGGCGCTCCTGGGGCTGTGCATTCTGGTCGCCATGGGAGTCACGGCTCTTGCCGGGGCCGTCTTCGAGCGTGTGATTGTGCGCCCGGTCTATGGCAGCCACCTGAAGCAGATCCTGGTGACCATGGGCGGCCTGATCGTCACCGAACAGCTCATCCACGCCCTCTGGGGCGCCTCCCCGATCCCGATCCCGCTGCCGCAGTCGCTTCGCGGCGCCTTCGTGCTCGGCGACATCGTGATGGAGCGCTACCGGGTCGTCGCGGTAGCCATTGGACTTATCGTCTTCATCGGCATGCAGCTGCTGCTCAACCGCACCCGGATCGGCCTGCTCATCCGCGCCGGCGTCGAGAACCCCGAGATGGTCGAGGCGCTCGGCTACCGCATCCGCCGCCTCTTCGTCAGCGTCTTCATCGCCGGGTCGGCACTCGCCGGCCTCGGGGGCGTCATGTGGGCGTTCTACCGCCAGACGCTCACCGCCGGCATGGGCATGGAGGTGATGGTGCTGGTGTTCATCGTCATCATCATCGGCGGCCTCGGCTCCGTAGGCGGCTGCTTCGTGGGCTCCATCCTCGTAGCGCTCGTGGCCAATTACGTCGGCTTCATCGAGCCGAAGCTGGCGCTGATCTCCAACATCCTCGTCATGGCCCTCGTCCTGATCTGGCGTCCCCAGGGCCTGTTTCCGGTGGCACGCCGATGAGCACGTCTCCCGCCCTCCCCCTTGCTTTCGACGAGACCCGCCGGAGCGGCGGGCTCCTGACCGGGCTGCTGTCGTCCGACCTGCCCCGCTCGCGGGCACTCAGCTTCATCCTGCTCGCCATCGTCGTGCTTCTGGCCGCAACTCCGTTCCTGTTTTCGGGCAGCCAGCCCGTGGGCACGGCGGCAAAGATCTGCGTGTTCATCGTGCTGGTGGCGAGCTACGACCTACTGCTCGGCTATTCCGGCATCGTCTCTTTCGCCCACACCATGTTCTTCGGCATCGGCGGCTACGGCATCGCCATCGCGCTGGAGCGCATCAGCCCCACCTGGAGTTCGGTCGCCATCGGGCTGGCATCGGCCCTCGCGCTGTCAGCCGTATTGGCAATTGCCATCGGTCTGCTGTCACTTCGGGTGCGCGCCATCTTCTTCTCGATGATCACCCTGGCGGTTGCCTCCGCGGCAGCCGTTCTGGCCTCACAGCTGTCCGATATCACCGGCGGCGAGGATGGCCTGTCGTTCCAGCTGCCACCGGCGCTCCGCCCGGCCTTCCGGCTCTTCTCGGAGCCGGTCTTCGGCACCATGATCAACGGGCGCCTGCTCGCCTATTATTTGGTCTTCGTCGTCTCGCTTATTGTCTTCCTCCTGCTCCTGCGCATCGTGAACTCGCCCTTCGGCCGCGTGCTGCAGGCGATCCGGGAGAACGAGTTCCGGGCGGAAGCCTTGGGCTACCGGGTCGTTGCCTACCGCACGGCCGCCTCCGTCATCTCGGCTCTGGCGGCGACGGTTGCGGGCGCACTCATGGCGCTGTGGCTGCGCTACAACGGACCGGACACCACCCTGTCCTTCTCGATCATGATCGACATCCTGCTCATGGTCGTGATCGGCGGCATGGGCACCATGTACGGCGCCGTCATCGGCGCGGCCTTGTTCGTGCTGGCCCAAAGCTATCTACAGGTGCTGATGGGGGCCGGGAGCGCTGCTCTCGCCGGCATCCCGCTCCTGCCCAACCTGATCCATCCGGACCGTTGGCTGCTGTGGCTCGGCGCCCTCTTCATCATTAGCGTCTACGCCTTCCCAGGCGGCATCGTCGGTCGCCTGAGACAAGCCAACCCGAAGGGTTAGACGGGAAACTTAGCCGGGTTCGAACGTTTCCTCTTGAGGCGGAGGAAGCGCCATGAGTCGTGCCTTTGTTCGTGAATCTGAAGGTGGAGAAGCCTTCGAGGACCTGCCTGACCGGTCGATCAGCCCTCACCATCTCGTCACACCGGCGGGGCTGGCCCGGATGGACGCGGAAATCGCGTCTCTCGAGGAGCGCCTGACAGATGCGCAGGTCAGGGATGATAAGGCAGAGGTCGCCCGTCTCTCCCGCGATCTGCGCTATTGGTCCGCCCGTAGGGTCTCGGCCGAGGTGGTGCCTCCGCCTACCGACACATCCCATGTCCGCTTCGGAGCCGAGGTCACCTTCGAGCGCGAGGATGGACGCCGTCAGACCTACCGCATCGTCGGTGAGGATGAGGCGGATCCTGCCAAGGGCAGCCTCTCCTACGTCTCGCCCCTGGCTCAGGCTCTTATGGGCAAGGAGATCGGGGACACCGTCGTCGTCGGGCAAGGCCAGGCAGAGATCGTCTCGATCGATATCTGAGATCCTGAGGCCTCAGCTCATGCAGGATCCTTGAGCGGCACGACATTATCCGTTGCACCCAAGAATGACTCGTCAGCGAGTTCCGAGGCCAGCATCTTGTCTCGCAGCATGAGGTCGAGTTCCTGCTGGATCTCGAGGAATTCGCTCCATCTGGAGGTCGTGATCAAGGCACAGATCTCAACCTTCGGCTTCTCCTCATGTCCTTCCCGCAGCCTCGCCTGGACGGAGCCGCGCTCGATCCGCGGGTGCTCCGCCACAAGGGCGGCAATGGCCTCGATTTCATGGCGGATCGCCGCCGTCTCCGTGGCCGCCAGCCCGATGACCCGGTCATAGGGCATCCGATCCCGGTTGGTCAGGTTGATGATGTTCATGTTCACGAAGGTGGCGTTCGGGATCGTGATCAAGGTCCGGTCAAGCCCCCTGATCCGGGTCGAGCGGATCCCGATTTCCTCGACACGTCCTTCGAGCGTGCCGAACCGGCAGAGATCGCCCACCCGGACCGGCCTGTCCGCATAGAGAATCAGGCCGCCGATGAAGTTTTCAAGCGTTGGCTTGGCCGCAAGCGCAACCGCCAAGCCACCAACACCGAGCCCCGCTAGGAGACCCGCCAGCGGGATGCCGAGATAAGAGGCTCCGTAGATGAGGAGAGCGATCGCAACGGCAAGGCCAGCGATTCGAACGGCAGCCCGCGCCAGATGGGCGTCGATGCTCTTCGTGGCTGACAGGTAGAGCCTTCCGGCCAGCGTATTCGAGAACACAAGCACGGCCCAGATCATGGCAAGATAGGCGATCCCCTCGGCAATCTCCTCGACGAGGTTATTGACCCGGCCGGTCAGGTTGATCTGGTTGTCGCTGACATAGCGCACGAACAAGGCCGCCACGGCGACGGCGCCGGGCACGATCACACCCGCTAGAACCTGCACCGCTCCGCTTTGGGAGAAAGTGGCATCGCGCGCCACCAAACGCACTCCGAAGACGGCTCCGAAGGCTAGGATCACCACGAGCATGAAAGCGATCCATTGCCAGACCGCCTGCCCGTCGATTTCGATCTTGAAGGACGCCGGAAGGGCTTCGATCACCCTGAACCATTTCGGCGGCAGCAGATGGCCTGGCGACTGGCTGAAGAAGTCATAGAAATCGACCGGTGGGCCACTCAGCTTCGGCTCGTTGCGGATGAGCTGATATAAACCCTCAAGCCGCAGGACCGTCGCACTCGCGAACAGGTACTCTCCCGGCCTCGGCCCGTCCGCGGTGCGCACGATCCGAAGATCGGTGCCGGGCACATTCCAGCTTGCTGGCGGCTTCGCCGCGACCTCGTCCTCACCCGGGATCGTGCCCGGGTGCGGCAACGGGATCCGGTCGAGGATTTCCTTGAGGAGAATCACGGATTCAAGCCGCCGGTGCTCCAACTCGACCGGCGGGATATCCTGCAAATCAAGGGCTTGAGAGGCTCTCGCCAGCAAGGCATCGGCCTCCGTAACCTTCCTGGCGACGCTCTCGCTCCAGGACAGGCCGGGTTCGGACCTGCTCTCCCGATAGGCTTCCATGAGCAGGTGCGTCGCCCGCGCGGTGTCGTTACGGAAGCCCTCCAGGGTCGCCCTGGGGCTCGATGTCTGCGCCGGAGAGAGGAAGCCGAGCCCGCCAAGTGCCTGAGGCGTCCCGAGAACCTGCAGGACGATGAACAGGGCCGAGAGAAGCGCACCGACCAAGGGAACTGCCATGTCGCGCAGGGCGTGTCGCAGGGAGATTTTCAAGGCGCTTTCCCGCTTTGGGATCCAGGGCCGGCCATCCTAGTCCAACAGACAGGCCCCTCCAACTTTCCGGGAGGGCTCTTACTCCTAAGGGACAGAAGTCAGGTTGCTGTCCGTTTAGGAACGACAGCGGTTGCCTCGATTTCGATCCGGGCGGCCTTCTCCACCAGCCTCACCACTTGGACGAGCGCCATGGCAGGATAATGAGTGCCGAACACATCCCGATATGCGCGGCCGAGCTCGCGCAGATTCGTGAGATATTCCTCGATATCAACGACATACCAGGTCAGCCGCACCAGATGCCGGGGTTCGGCCCCTCCCTCCGCCAGGATCGCGCGGATATTCTCGAAGATCTGGCGCGCCTGTGCGACAAAGCTGTTGGCGAAAACACCATTGTCGTTCCAACCGACAATGCCGCCGGTCACCACGATCCTACCCTCGGCCATCATGCCGTTGGCATAGCCTTTCGGCGTCGGCCAGTGCTTTGGGTTTAGAACTTCCGGACCATCGTCAGCGTCAGGCAAGGGAGTGTTCCCAACAGCGGCTGTCATCGGCATCCTCCCCTTCAATTCTTGAATTGCTGTGCGTGCATCTTCAGGAGCTCCCGTGCAATCACGATCTTCTGCACTTCTGTCGCTCCCTCGTAGATTCTCAGAGCCCTGATCTCCCGATAAAGCTCCTCGACCTTCACGCCCTTGGTCACGCCAAGGCCGCCGAAGATCTGGACGGCCCGGTCGATCACGCGCTGTGCCTCTTCCGTGGCATGCATCTTCGCCATGGCGGCCTCACGGGTGACGCGCTCAGCCCCCTGATCCTTGGTCCATGCCGCGCGGTAGACGAGGAGCGCTGCCGTATCGACGCCGGTCGCCATCTCGGCGAGCGAGGCCTGCGTCAGTTGGAGATCACCCAAAGGAGCCCCGAAGAGCTTGCGGAACGATGCGTGCTGCAGCGCCTCATCGAGGGCGCGGCGGGCCAAGCCCAAAGCTGCGGCTCCTACCGTCGAGCGAAAAACATCGAGGGTCGCCATTGCGACTTTGAAGCCCTCGCCTGGACCGCCGACCCTCTGCGAAAGCGGCACGCGGCAGCCCTCGAACCGGAGGGTCGCGAGGGGATGCGGTGCAATGACATCGATCCGGCTCTCGACTGTGAGCCCAGGCATCTGCGCATCGACCACATAAGCCGAGAGCCCCTTTGCTCCGGGAGCCTCGCCAGACCGGGCGAACACCACATAATGGTCCGCGATGCCGCCATTCGAGATCCAGGTCTTTACACCGTCTAGGCGCACATGATCCGGCCCGTCCGGGGTCGCCGTCGTGCTCATAGCGGCGACGTCCGAGCCGGCTTCCGGTTCAGACAGCGCAAAGGCCGCAATAGCTTCCCCCCGCGCGACAGGCGGCAAGTACTTGTCCTTCAACGCCTCGGATCCGAAGAGCGTAATCGGCCCCGTGCCGAGCCCCTGCATGGCAAAGGCAAAATCCGCCAGACCATCCTGATAGGCCAGGGTTTCACGGGCAAGACATAAGGTGCGAACATCAAAGGCGGAAGTGAGACCGCCATAGGCCTGCGGCACCACGGCCTTGAGCCAGCCGCCCTCACCAAGACGACGCACGAGGCGGCGGCAGGAGGCATCTACGTCATGGTGCTCGACGAGGGAGTGGACTTCTCGTGCAGACCAGTCGCGCAAGCCCTCGGCAAATTGCCGGTGACGGGCCTCGAAGAAGGGCCAGGAGAGAAAGCTCGCGTCAATCACGTCAATCTCCCTTGAAGACCGGCTTTTCCTTGGCCGCGAAGGCGCGGTAGGCGCGGGCGAAGTCCTCTGTGGTCATGCACAGGGCCTGCGCTACTGCCTCGGCCTCGATGGCCTCCTCGACCGACATGGCCCATTCCATCGCGAGCATGCGCTTCGTCATCGTATTGGCATAGGTCGGCCCGGTCCCGACCATCCGAGCCAGATTGTGCGCCTCGACGAGGAGTTCACCTGATTCGACCACGCGGCTGAAGAAGCCCCAGCGCTCGCCTTCCTCGGCACTCATGAAGCGGCCTGTGTAAAGGAGCTCCGAGGCCCGTCCCTGGCCGATGATGCGAGGAAGGATGGCGCAAGCGCCCATATCGCAGCCCGCGAGCCCCACTTTGTTGAACAGGAACGCCACCTTTGACCCAGGCGCGGCAAGACGGATGTCGGAGGCCATCGCCACGATGGCGCCCGCGCCGGCACAGATGCCCTCGACAGCCGCAATAATCGGCTGAGGTGCAGCCCGCATGGCCTTCACCAGTTCCCCGGTCATGCGCGTGAAGGCTGTGAGGCCTTTGGTATCCATCTCGACCAGCGGACCGATGATCTCGAAGACATCGCCGCCGGACGAGAAATTCCCGCCGGCCCCCGTCACGACAATGACTTTGATCTCATCGTCTTTCGCGCAGGCATGGAAGAAATCCGTCAGCTCGCGGTAGCTCTCGAAGGTGAGCGGGTTCTTCTTCTCCGGACGGTTGAGGGTCACCGTCGCGACGGGGCCATCGACAGCCAGGAGGAAGTGACGTGGCTCATAGGTGTTGAGCGGCAGCGTGACGGAATTGGCAACCTGCATCACTGGCCTTCTCCTTGGATGGCGCGCCGTGCCGACAGCTTGGTTTTTCCAAGAAGCCGCATAAGCTCGCCCCGATCTTTCTCCGTCAGATCACCGAACAGATCGGCAATCCAGTGCTCATGTTCGGCCGCCATGGTGCGAAACTCGGCGCGACCGCTCTCCGTGAGGCTGATCACCGTCGCCCTCCGATCCGTGGGAGAGACGGTCCTGGCGATGTGGCCGGACGCAACGAGGCGATCGACGAGACCGGTGAGATTGCCGTTCGAGACCATCATGCGCCTTGAGAGGTCGGACAGGGTCATGCCGTCCGATGCCTTGTCGAGCTGCGCCATCAGGTCGAAGCGCGGCAGCGTGACGTCGAACTGCTCTCGCAGGCGGCGGCGCACTTCTCCTTCGATCAGGGTGGTGCAGGTGAGAAGGCGCAGCCAGAGGCGTAGCTCTTCCCGGTGATCCTCCGGCATCTCGACGGCCTTGGTTTCGGCATCGAGCGGTATGGCCTGATCGTCCATGTCAGATTTCTCCCCCGGCCACCACGATGGCCTGCCCCGTCACGGACCGGGCTTCCTCGCTGCAAAGCCAGAGCACGGCACCGGCCACTTCTGACGGGTCAATCAATCGGCCCTGCGGGTTATGCTTCACGAGCTCTCCCAGTGCTTCTTCTCGTGTGCGGCCCGTCTTTGCCATGATCGTCCCGAGGCTCTCCGCCACGAGGTCGGTGTCGGTAAAACCCGGACAGACGGCGTTTATAGTCACACCAGTTCGGGCGGTCTCAAGCGCCAGGGCACGCACGAAGCCGATCACCGCGTGCTTGGCGGCGCAATAGGCACTCACATAGGGATAACCCTTCAACCCCGCCGTGGACGCAACAGCAACGATACGCCCAAAACCCTGCTCCGTCATGGCCCCCAGCACAGCGTGAGCCACATTCGTGACGCCCAGCAGGTTCACGTCCAGCATCTGCCGGAAAACTTCAGGGCCGGATTTCATGAAAGGCGCGGACGCCGCCCCTCCGGCATTGGCGACTATCAGATCGATCGGCCCATAACGTGAGACAGCTTCCTGCACGGCGGCCTGAACCCTTTGGTAATCCGCGACATCCGCGACCGCAGCTCCGTGAGCGTCACCCTGCATGATCGCCTGCTCAAGTGTCGCGGAGTTGCGTCCCACGATGGTTACCGTTGCCCCGGCTTTGACGAGCGATGCCGCGATGGCCCGGCCAATTCCGCGGCCACCGCCCGTGACCAGTGCATGCCGACCCTTGAGAGCTGTCATGATCGTCTCACTCCGCCGCAAGAGGCTTCTCACCGGCCTCCATCTTCAACTCGGCACGAGTCTTCGGCTTGGCCTTGATTTTCAGCTCCTCCAGATCCTGTCGATCACGGACGGAGTTGCGGAAAATCTGATCCCGACCGGCATGATACTGCGGCGTACAGTGGATGCTAGCAGCGCCATACCAGGCCGCAGCCTTCATGGTGAAGAATGGATCGACGAGATGCGGACGCCCGAGCGCAACGAAATCCGCCCGCCCTGCGGCCAGGATCGTGTTCACTTGATCGGCCGTCGTGATATTGCCGACGCACATAGTCGCGACCTGCGCCTCGTTACGCACCTGATCCGAGAATGGCGTCTGGAACATGCGTCCGTAAATCGGCCGTGCCTCACGCACGGTCTGTCCCGTCGAGACATCGACGAGATCGACCCCGTGCTCGGCGAAAGCGCGGGCTATCTCGACCGCCTCATCGCCGGTTACGCCGCCCTCGGCCCAATCGGTCGCGGAGATGCGCACCGACATGGGCTTGTGTGCCGGCCAGACCTCGCGCATGGAATCGAACACTTCCAACGGATAGCGCAGTCGGTTCTCGAGGGAACCGCCATACTCATCCGTGCGCCGGTTGGTGAGCGGCGAGATGAAGCTCGCCAGCAGGTATCCGTGAGCGCAGTGGAGTTCGAGCATGTCGAAGCCGGCGCGCTCGCCACGGATGGCAGCCTCGACGAACTGCGTCTTGATGGTGTCGAGCTCCGCCCGCGTCACCTCACGCGGCACTTGGCTGTCTGGGAAATAGGGAATGGGTGATGCGGAGCAGATGTCCCAGGCGCCCTCCTCTAGAGGCCGGTCGATGC
Organism: Microvirga lupini; assembly: GCF_014191055.1. Taxonomy (GTDB): domain Bacteria; phylum Pseudomonadota; class Alphaproteobacteria; order Rhizobiales; family Beijerinckiaceae; genus Microvirga; species Microvirga lupini_A. The sequence goes on along the minus strand of NZ_JACHWB010000001.1, from coordinate 1,331,620 downwards.
CCTCCCACATGAGCTTTGTTGCGCCCTTTCGGCCTGCATGCCCGAGCTGCAGACAGATCTTCGTCGCCGAGTTCGCATGAACGAAGTCGACGATCCGCTTCCAGGCAGCCTCCTGCTCGTCGTTCCATAGCCCCGTGCACCCGAGCGTGATGCGAGCCTCCGGCGACACGCAGGTCATTTCCGTAAACACGAGCCCTGCGCCGCCTGTGGCACGGGAACCGTAATGAACGAGATGGAAGTCGTTCGGCACACCGTCCTTGGCCGAATACATGTCCATGGGTGACACCACCACCCGATTGGCGACCGTCATATCGCGCAGGCGGAAGGGCTGGAACATGGGGACAGTAGGGCTTTCGACCGATACGTCAAAACCCTGCCGGCGCACCTGCTTCGCGAAAGTCTGATCGACAGCAGCAACGAACTCGGGTGCCCGCAGGCGAAGGTTGTCGTAGGTGATCGCCTTGGCGCGGGTCATCACACCGAAGGCGAACTGCACCGGGTCGAAATCCCAGAAGCGGGCCACGTGCTCGAACCAGACCAGCGATACGTCAGCCGCGTGCTGAGTCTTCTCGACCTCTTCACGGCGTCCCGTCTCGTAGAGCGCGAGAGCTCCTTCCACGCTCGAATTGCGGCGGAAGGACTCATAGAGAGCGATGGCATCCTCCATGGCGAGTTTCGTACCGGAGCCAATGGAAAAATGCGCCGAGGCCTTGGCGTCGCCGAGCAGTACCTTGTTGCCCATGACCCAGCGCTTGTTACGGATCATCGGGAAGTTGCGCCAGATCGAGCGGTTGGTCAGAATGCGGTGCCCACCCAGGAACCAGCCGAAGATCTGCTCCATAAGGGCGGCGGATTCCGCCTCGCTCTTGTCCTTCAGCCCGGCCCGTTCGAAAGTCGCCGGGTCAGTCTCAAACACCCAGGTCGAGCGGTTAGTCTCGTATTGATAGGCATGGGCGATGAAGGGACCCCACTCCGTCTCCTGGAAGATGAACGTGAAGGCGTCGAGCGGCTTGGTCGAGCCCATCCAGGTGAACTTGTTGGGCCTCAGATCGACTTCGGGCTGGAAGTGATCCGCATAGCGCTCCCGGAAGCGGCTGTTGATGCCGTCGGCCACCACGACAAGATCCGCATCCGCGAACAGGCTCTCGTCATCAACATCCGCTTCGTAGCGCAACGTGACGCCGAGTTCCCCCGCACGATCCTGCAGGATGAGGAGCAGCGTGCGCCGCGAGCAGCCGCAGAAGCCATTGCCACCGATCCGGTGCTCTGTTCCCCTGAAATGGATAGCGATGTCATCCCAGTAGGCGAACTCGCGGACGATCCGCTGATAGCTGGGCAGGTCGTACTTCTCGAAATTATCGAGGGTTGCATCGGAAAAGACGACCCCGAAGCCGAAGGTCTCGTCGGCCCGGTTGCGCTCATAGACCGTGATGCTGGAGTCCGGCCTGAGCTTCTTCAGCAGAATTGCGAAATAGAGCCCTGCAGGGCCGCCGCCGATGATCGCCGTCTTCATGGGATCCTACCCGAGTTGCAAATTTATTTTAAGCTTAAAATAATTGTCGATCAACCTGAAAGACGGGTGCTAGGGCACCCGACCTCGTCGTCAGGCACTCATCGCCTCCTGGGGCTTACCCATGTCTTGGGCGATGCGGCGTAGCTCAAACCGTTGGAGCTTGCCGGTTTGCGTTCGGGGCAACGCATCCACGAACTCGATGAGGCGCGGATACTTGTACGGAGCAATCTCCTGCTTCACGTGATCCTGCAGCGCCTTTGTCAGCTCGGCGCCTGGGAGATGACCGGGACGAAGGACCACATAGGCCTTAACTACCGTGCCGCGACCATCATCCGGCGCGCCAACCACTCCGCATTCAGCCACCGCCGGGTGCGTGAGGAGCGCCGCCTCGACTTCCGGCCCTGCAATGTTGTAGCCGGCGGAAATGATCATGTCGTCGGAACGCGCCTGATACCAGAAGTAACCATCCTCATCCATGAGGTAGGTGTCGCCGGTGATATTCCAGCCGTCCTGCACGTATTTGCGCTGCCGCTCATCGGCGAGGTAGCGGCATCCGGTCGGCCCACGAACAGCGAGACGGCCAACGCTGCCGGGCGGCAGGTCGCGGCCCTCTTCATCGATGACCTTCGCCTCGTATCCGGGAACGGGTTTGCCGGTCGCACCAGGGTGGATCTCATCCTCCCTCGCGGCGATGAAGATGTGCAGCATCTCAGTGGCACCAATGCCGTCCATCAGCCGGATATTCGTCGCATCTCTCCAGGCCTCAAAAGTTCCTTTCGGCAAAGGTTCACCGGCCGAGACGCATTTGCGCAGGGATGAGATGTCGTAGCCTTCCAGCTTCGACAGCATGGCGCGGTAGGCCGTCGGCGCCGTGAAGCAGATCGTCGCCCTGTACTGCATGATGGCCGGCAGGAGATCGTCAGGACCGGCCTTCTCCAGCAGCACGGTCGAGGCTCCCACGCTCATAGGGAACAACACGATGCCGCCAAGCCCGAACGTGAAGGCGAGCGGCGGCGAGCCGATGAAGCGGTCGCACGGCTCGGGCCGCAAGACGTTGCGCGAATATGCGTCACAGATCGCCAGCATATCGCGATGGAAGTGCATGGTGCCCTTCGGCTCGCCCGTCGTTCCGGATGTAAAGCCGATCAGGCACACATCGTCAGCAGTTGTATCGACTGCGGCAAAGTCCTGCGAAGCCGAGGCGATCATCGCCTCCAGGCTGTCGTGTTTGCCCGATCCCCAATACACGACGTGCTGCAGATCCGGTGCCATGGATTTTGCCCGCTCCATCTCCTCCGCGAGGCGGTGATCGCAGAGTGCAATGGTAATCTTGGCCTTGTTCAGCGGATAGGCGATCTCCCGGGCGCGCAGGAGCGGCATGGTGGCGACGACGACGCCGCCAGCCTTCAGCACGGCCAGATAAGCCGCCACCATCATCGGGTTGTTGGCCGACCGCAGGAGAACCCGATTGCCAGGCACGAAGCCGAGCCTATGGACGAGCACATTGCAGATTCGATTCACCCGCTCCTGAAGCTGGCGATAACTGAGCGTCTCGGACGGACTGATGATGCACGGCTCGTCACCCCTGCCCTCCTCGACCCACCGGTCCAGGAACGCCACGGCGCAGTTCAGTCGCTCGGGGTACTGCAGCTCGGGCCGGTCGAACGTGAATGTCGGCCATTGGTCCTGGGGCGGAAGGTTGTCTCTCGCGAAGGTATCCACATGCGCCGTGTCCGCCATCGTCCGCTCCTTCGTTCCAGTGTGGAGCAGGAGAGCAATGCCGCGCGGGCCGTTAAGAGACGAAGAACTAGCCTCACGGAGGCTTTGAACGCGCTCCCCAGGCTTCCTCGTCCCGCTCCTCACGCAGCTGTCATCCCACCAGCCTTCCCCTGCGAAACAATCCACTTGAAGAAGGCAGAAATTATTTTAAACTTAAAACAATCCTTGGCAATCCCAATTTTGGGGATGCCAGCGCGAGGGCTCCAACAAAGGGAGTGTTCGCCAGATATGTTTTGCGGCAGAGTAGCGCCGCCCCTTCCGTCGAGGCGCCTCACGTCCCGCCGGGAACAATCACTCAAAGCACGGCAAACGTGCGCAGGGAACAGCCACTCGGGAGATCATGATGAACGTGAAGATCAAAACACTAGGCTTGGCAGCGGCCGTAACCCTGGCCGCAGCACCGGCCATGGCGCAGGAGAAGCTGAAGGTCGGCCTTCTCCTCACCCTCTCCGGCCCCTCGGCAGTGCTCGGCCAGCATGCACGCGACGGCTTCCAGCTCGCCATGAAGGATCTCGGCGGGAAGCTCGGTGGGCGCGACGTCGAAGTGATCGTCGTCGACGACGAGTTGAAGCCCGATGTTGCCGTGACGAAAGTCAAAGGTCTGATCGAGCGCGACAAGGTGGACTTCGTGGTCGGCCCGATCTTCTCCAACGTGGCGGTCGCGACGCACAAGCCGATCGTCGATTCCAAGACCTTCTACATCAGCGTGAATGCCGGTCCCTCGAACCTCGCCGGCAAGAGTTGCAACCCGTACTTCTTCGCGACCTCCTACCAGAATGACCAGAACCACGAGGTTCTCGGCAAGGTGGCCCAGGATCGAGGCTACAAGAAGGTCTATCTGCTGGCGCCGAACTATCAGGCCGGCAAGGATGCGCTGGCGGGCTTCAAGCGCCACTACAAGGGTGAGATCATCGAGGAATCCTACACCCCGCTCAACACCCTCGACTTCCAGTCCGAGCTTGCGAAGATCGCCTCAATGCAGCCTGATGCCATCTTCACCTTCATGCCGGGTGGCATGGGTGTGAACCTGGTTAAGCAATATCGCGCTGCGGGTCTTGCCGACCGTATCCCGTTCCTCTCCGCCTTCACGGTTGACGAGACGAACCTGCCCGCGCAGCAGGATGCTGCCATCGGCATGCTCAGCGGCTCGAACTGGGCTCCGAACATGAATACGCCGGAGAACAAGAAGTTCGTCGCAGCCTTCGAAGCCGCCTACAATACGGTGCCTGCCTCCTATGCGATGCATTCCTATGATGCGGCTCTCCTGATCGATGCCGCTCTCAAGGCAACGGGCGGCAAGACCGACAATAAGGACGCGGTGCGTGCCGCCATTCAGAAGGCCGAGTTCAAGTCCCTGCGCGGCGACTTCAAGTTCGGCGCCAACGGCTTCCCCATTCAGGACTTCTATCTGGTAAAAGCTGCCAAGCGCCCTGACGGCAAGCTGCAGACAGAGGTCGTCGAGAAGGTGTTCGACGACTACACAGATGCCTATGCCAAGGAATGCACGCCAACGAACTAGGCGCTTTTGCCTGACGCGGCCTGTCTCGGAGATCTCTGGGACAGGCTGTCTCTTTAAAATGAACCTTTCATGTTGCCCTTGTATAAGGGCATGCGAGCGGAGGCCCGGTTGATGCAGGCCTGGAGCCAGTGATGCGCCGATGACAGCAACCCTCTTTTTCGTCCAGGCTCTGAACGGCCTTCAGTTCGGGCTCATTCTCTTCCTCATCGCTGCCGGCCTGACCCTGGTCTTCGGTGTAATGGACTTCATCAACCTGGCGCACGGCGTGCAGTATATGGTGGGCGCCTATCTGGTCGCAGCATTCAGCGCCTGGACCGGAAGCTTCGGCTGGGCGCTTCTCCTTGCCCTTCCGACGGCTTTGGCATTCGGCCTGCTCCTGGAAGCGCTTGTGTTCCGCCACCTCTATGATCGCGATCATCTCGACCAGGTGCTCGCTACATTCGGGGTGATCCTTTTCCTGAACCAGGGCGTGAAGTTCGTCTGGGGAGCGGCCCCATTGAGCGTTCCCGTGCCCGAGTTGCTCTCGGGCTCAGTAGAGATCGCGAACGGACTGCTCTATCCCGTCTACCGTCTTGCCATTATTGCCGCCGGTCTCGTCATCGCCGCCCTGCTCTACGTGCTGGTCAATCACACACGCGTCGGCATGCTGGTGCGCGCAGGTGCCAGCAACGCCTCCATGGTTTCGGCGCTTGGCGTCAACATCCAGCGCCTGTTCATGGTGGTGTTCGGTTTCGGCGCCATGCTCGCAGGCTTCGCAGGCGCTATGGTCGCGCCGATCCTCTCGGTGGAGCCCGGCATGGGGGACAATATCCTCATCCTGGCTTTCGTGGTGATCGTCATTGGAGGCATCGGGTCAATCCGCGGCGCATTCCTGGCCGCACTCCTGATCGGTCTTGTGGACACGGTTGGCCGCTCCTTCGCGCCCAACCTGCTGCGCCTTGTTCTTGATCCTGCAGCCGCCAGCCAGACCGGTCGCGCCATCGCACCGATGCTGATCTACATCTTCATGGCCGCTGTATTGTTCTTCCGTCCGTCCGGGCTGTTTCCTGTCAAGCGTTGAGGGCGGAGCCATGACCCAAATCGCCGAAACCCAGTCTGCTCCTACTCCTTCGCTCAGCACGCGGCTGGAAATCATTCCCGTGGTGCTTTTTGCCGCCTTTGCCGCGGCACCGCTCCTCGCCTCGTTCTCCGGTGCGGAAGGTTATGTCCTCTCTCTGCTCACGCGAGTGATGATCTTTGGCATCGCCGCCATGGCGCTGGATCTCATCCTCGGCTATGGCGCCCTCGTGAGCTTCGGCCATGCAGCCTTTCTCGGTCTCGGCGGCTATGCGGTTGGAATCCTGGCGAGCCACGGCTTCGAGGATGTTCTCATTCAAGTTCCGGTCGCGCTCCTTGCCTCAGCTGCCTTTGCGTTCGTCACAGGCGCCATTTCCTTAAGGACGAAGGGCGTCTACTTCATCATGATCACGCTTGCCTTCGGGCAGATGCTGTACTTCCTCGCCACGTCGCTGGCGGCTTATGGCGGCGACGACGGGATGACCTTGGCCTCCCGCAGCCTCGTTGCGGGATCCGACCTGCTGGAGAATGATTTTATTTTCTACTGGGGCTGCCTGCTCTGCCTCTTTGGAACCTACGCCCTCTCCCGCTCTATCGTCGCCTCCCGGTTCGGCCGTGTCCTGCGTGGCACGCGGGAGAACGCTGTTCGCATGGAAGCGATCGGTTTCCGTCCCTTCCGCTTTCAGCTTGCGGCTTATGTGATCAGCGGCATGATGGCAGGCCTTGCCGGATGCCTCCTGGCCAATCAGGCTGAGTTCGTCAGCCCAGCCTTCATGACGTGGCAGCGGTCGGGCGAGTTGATCTTCATGGTGGTTCTCGGCGGTCTCGGCTCTCTTCATGGCGCGATCATCGGAGCCGCAGCATTCCTGTTGCTGGAAGAGTTCCTGCCCGAGATCCTGCATGCGGTGAGCTTCTTCCTCAGCGAGGAGACGCGGGCGCACCTTGCCGAGAACTGGAAGATGGTATTCGGCCCCCTGCTCATTCTGATTGTGCTGTTTGTTAGAGGCGGGATTATGGGATTGCTGCGGAGGCCGCATCATGACTGAACCGCTGCTCGAACTCCGCAACCTGCGCAAGAACTACGGCGCGCTCGTCGTCACCGACGATGTCAGCCTCTCGGTCCAGCAGGGTGAGCTGCATGCTATCATTGGTCCCAATGGCGCCGGCAAGACAACCCTCATTCACCAGATCTCGGGCATGCTGCCATCCAATTCGGGTCAAATCCTGTTTGCTGGCGAGGACGTTACCTACCTCTCCATGCCACAGCGGGTCGACCGCGGGCTGGCGCGCTCTTTCCAGATCACCTCGATCCTGCCTGGCTTCTCCGCCCTCGAGAACGTGGCGCTCGCGGTTCAGGCCCGCTCCGGTTCAAGCTTTCAGTTGTTCGGGAATGCGTCGCAGGAGAAGGACTTGAACGCCCCGGCGATGGAATGCCTCGGCGAAGTCGGGCTAGGCGCACGCGCCCACGTCCCCGCCGGGCTTCTGTCTCATGGCGAGAAGCGCCAGCTGGAACTCGCCATTGGCCTTGCGACGGCCCCCAAGCTTCTCCTGCTCGATGAGCCGCTGGCCGGAACCGGACATGACGAATCCCAGCGGGTAGTCGAGACCCTGCGTCGCCTGAAGAACCGTTTGACCATCGTTCTCATCGAGCACGACATGGAGGCGGTCTTCTCCCTTGCGGACTGCGTCTCGGTTCTCGTCTATGGGCGCGTGATCGCCACCGACACACCGGAGCGGATCAGAGCCAATCCTGACGTCCGGGCGGCCTATCTCGGCGAAGAGGAGATGGTCTGATGCTTTCCGTCCGTCAGCTCCAGGCCTCCTACGGCGCCGCCCAAGTCCTCTTCGACATCTCGCTCGACGTAGGCGCCGGCGAGGTGGTGACGCTTCTCGGCCGCAACGGCATGGGCAAGACCACCACCGTACGTTCCATCATGGGTCTCCTGCGCCCGCGCGCCGGCGAGGTCCGCTTCGATGGCGCTGTGGTGACCGGGCTTGCACCCTATCGTATCGCCAAGACCGGAATTGGCCTCGTGCCGGAGGGGCGCCAGATCTTCCCGACCCTGACGGTCGAGGAGAACCTCATCGCGACGGCTTCGAACCGAACCGGCCACGGTCGCTGGACCCTCGGTGCCGTATACGACCTGTTCCCGCGCCTGAAGGAGCGCAGGAGCAATCTCGGCACTCAGCTTTCCGGCGGCGAACAGCAGATGCTCGCAATCGGCCGGGCGCTGATGACGAATCCGAAGCTGCTCATTCTGGACGAGGCAACGGAAGGACTGGCACCGCTCATCCGTGCCGAGATCTGGACCTGCCTCAAGCGTCTCAAAGGCGAACGTCAGTCGATCTTGGTGATCGACAAGAATGTGGGCGTATTGGCAACCTTCGCCGACCGTCACGTGATCATCGAGAAGGGCCGCTCCGTCTGGACGGGAACCAGTGAAGAACTTATGGCCGATGCCAGCCTCAAGGACCGGTATCTCCACGTCTAGGGAAACGCACCATGGCACCGGACGAGCTCGACTTCGAGGCCGAATACAACAACCGGGCACGGGTACCGGACCACCCTGCCCATATCGCCGGCTGGCAGCGGGATGCTGCCGCCTATCGTGGGACAGCACGCTGCGACCTCGATCTGGCCTATGGTCCCGGCGAGCGACATCGGCTCGATCTGTTTCATCCTGAGAATGACGACAGCAGCGGACCCACCGTTCTGTTCATCCATGGTGGCTATTGGCAGGCCTTCGACAAATCGTCTTCCAGTCATCTCGCCCGGGGCGCCAATAGACGCGGCCTGATGGTGGCGGTGCCAAGCTATACGCTCGCGCCTGCAGCCACCCTCGCTGACATCATCGCCGAAATCGAAATGGCCGCCAACTTCATCACGCAGCGGACAGGCCGCCCCATCGTTGCCACTGGTCATTCGGCCGGTGGACATCTGACAGCCTGCCTCATGGCGCGCCCCATGCCGCAGCAGCGCCCAATCCAGGCCGCCATGCCGATCTCCGGTTTGTTCGATCTCCCACCCCTCGTAGGGACCTCGATCAACAGAGCCCTTGGGCTTACGACTGACGATGCGCAGCATCTGAGTCCGCTCGCGTGGGCGCCCCCAAAATCCGGCAAGCTTGTCGCCGTTGTCGGCGGAGCGGAAAGCAGCGAATTCCTGCGCCAATCCCGTGCCATCGTCGACACGTGGGGCAAGGCCGGAGTGACGACCCGCTATCACGAGGTACCGGGCGCCCACCACTTCGATGTGATCGCTGGCCTTGCGGATCCGGCAGACCCGCTCGTGAATACCCTGGTCGAGCTCGCGGGAGAGGCCTGACGTTATTACGAGGCAGGATCAGCCGCGTCTTCCGTAACGGATGACCTGCGCAACCGGCAGGTCCGCAACAGGCTCGTTGGTCTTCTCTCCTGAAGCCGAGATCCACCCGCGGCCTGATTGCCGCGCATGAAACACGTGGCCTGTCTTCTCAGGAGAGAGAACCGACGCAGTAAGATTGTCGAGCACATACTGCCCCTGGGCTGTCGACACCAGAAGTACGGCATGAGCTTCGCCCTGCGCGGTGGCGCCGACCGCGATCGAAAGTGCCGACGAGGGCCAGCCGCGATCGATCAGCATCTTTCGTTTGAGCAGTGCGAAGTCCTCGCAATCGCCCTTGCCGCTGGTCGGAAGCGCCCACACGTCCTCTCGGCCATATTGCTCCAGATCCGAGACTTCACGGACTGTGTTGTTCACGTAACTGTTGATCTGTTGCAGCTGGGACATCCGCTCGGCAGTCAGAACAAATGAGCGACCGGGTTTCGCCTGCGCGGCAACGGCGGAAAAAATTACAATGCCCGCAGCCAAGCCGCGCGCAATCCTTCGTGCGGTGATACTCATTGAACATGCCCCTGTGCCACTTGTCGGCTTGTGCCGGAGCTGTAGATCCGCTCCGATTCTGTTTCCTCTTAGACAGGTAGACCCAGCTCATGAGACCACATTGAGGCAGCTTGGCCGTTTGATCGAGGAGCGCTCCATGCCTTTAGCGCTGGCTATCGCCGTCCTTGTGGTGATGGGATGGATGAAGCCCGTCCATGCAACAGACGAAGCTTGGCAGGCCCTTCGGGAGGGAGGCGTGGTGGCCCTGTTTCGTCACGCTCGTGCACCGGGAACGGGAGACCCACCCGATTTTCGACTGGACGATTGCTCGACCCAGCGCAATCTCTCCGAGGAAGGCCGGCGGCAGGCGCAGCGGATCGGGGATCAGTTGAGAACCCGGCAGGTGTCTGTCGAGCGCGTGCTGTCAAGCCGCTGGTGCCGCGCTCTCGATACGGCCCGCCTCGCCTTCGGCGGCATGGCCGAGCCATCTCCTCCGTTGGATTCGTTCTTCTCGGGACGCGATCAGGAGCCTGCCCAGACGCGGGCCGTGCGCCGGATCATAGGAGGATGGCGCTCGACCGGCGTTCTGGTGCTCGTGACCCATCAGGTCAATGTCACCGCCCTGACAGGCATCTTCCCAAGCGAAGGCGAAATGCTTGTACTTAGGCCGAAGGCGGATTCAGGATTTGAGGTTATCGGACGAATAGGACTCTAGGGCCTAGTCTTCGGCCCTGAGCTGATCGACCACGCCCTGGCTCATATAGGGGTGACCCGCTTCGTTCAGCGCCCTATCCAAAGCTTCAATAGCAACGAGGATCTTGGTGAGTTCCTCGGCCATTTCGACGGACGGGAGCGGTGCCTCAGATATTTGTCTGGACATTTCCCTGCGACGTTTTACGAGGCTCTCCCGTGCGGCATTCAATTCTTTAATCTCTTCCGAGGTCATAGGCTCCTCACGCTGGATGTCATTTCAATGATAAGTCTTAGAGGAACGATCCGTTCGCTGATGAGCGGATCGCGCCTGCCTTACCGTTCCAAACGGGCCAGAAGGGCAAGGACATGCCTCTCCCTTTCATCGACCTGATCCTCTCCCACATCGAGGATGAGCCGCTCACCGCTCCAGCGAACCGTTCCTTGGGATGCCGCAATCACGTCCTGCACGGGCAGTTTCTCGGCAGCCCCAGGCCTGAAGCTCAGAGCAATCGCTTGAGGTCCCGCATCGATGCGGGCAATACCTAGACGTCGAGAGATCTGCCGCATTTTCGTGAGGCGAAGAAGCCCTCCCAGAGCGTCCGGGAGCGGCCCGAAGCGATCCTCGATTTCCTCCTCAAGGTCGTCAATCGATTCGGAGACGTCCATGCGCGCGATCCGAGCGTAGATATTAATCCGCACCTCGGGCTCATTCACGTACTCGGCCGGAATCGAGCCCGTAAGGCCAATATTGAGCTCTGGAGTCCAGTCATCTGCATAGCTCTCTCCGCGTAGCACGCGCTTGAGCAGGTGCTGGTACAAATCCGCTCCAACAAGATTGATATGTCCTGCCTGCTCCTCGCCCAGAAGGGCGCCGGCTCCACGCTGATCGAGATCCTGCGCGCTGATGGCGAAGCCAGCTCCGAGCCGGTCGAGGGCTTCCAGCGTGCGCAGGCGCTTCTTGGTCGCTTGCGGCAATTCCTGCTTTGGTTCAGTCAACAGATAGGCGGTGCCGCGGATGCGACCTCTGCCCACACGCCCACGCAGTTGGTGAAGCTGCGACAGACCGAAGCGATCAGCCAGCCATACCAGCATGGTGTTGGCGCGGGGAACGTCGAGACCGCTCTCAATGATGTTGGTGGCAAGCAGGATGTCACCTTCGCCATCCGCAAAGCGCACCATCACGTCGTCCGTCTCGGCTGGAGGCATCTGACCATGAGCAGTGAGAACCTTCAGTTCGGGCACGATCTTCGCAAGCTGCTTACGCATCGGATCGATGTCCTCCACGCGGGAGCAGACCACGAAGCTCTGCCCACGACGGCGGTGTTCGCGCATAAGGGCTTGCCGAACGGTCGTGGCGTCGAACTCCTTCAGGAAAGTGCGGATAGGCTGACGCCGGGCTGGAGGCGTTGCGATGATACTCAGCTCCTGCAAACCCACGAGAGCCGATTGCAGCGTGCGCGGAATAGGCGTCGCAGTCAGCGTCAGCACATGCCCGCCTGATGCCATCGCCCGAAGCTTCGATTTGTGGGCCGCACCAAACCTCTGCTCCTCGTCGACGATAACAAGACCAAGGTCCTTGAAGGCTACACCCTTTGCAGCCAGAGCATGGGTGCCGATCACAATCCTCACCGATCCGTCGGCTAGTCCCTTCTTCACGGCACGCGCCTCGGCTGCCGTCACCAGACGCGACAGATGCGCGACCTCGATGCCGAAGCCTGCGAAACGCCTCTGAAAGCTGCGAACATGCTGACGTGTCAGAACCGTCGTCGGTGCGATCACGGCGACCTGCTTGCCTGACAACGCTGCGGCCGCTGCGGCGCGCAGGGCAATCTCCGTCTTGCCGAAGCCGACATCCCCACAAACCAGTCGGTCCATAGGATGCCCCGAGGCCAAGTCTTCAAAGACATCTCCGATGGCACGCAACTGATCCGGTGTCTCGGAGAAGGGAAAACGCGCCACGAAGCGTTCATACTCGCGTCGTGGGGGGACAAGGGGCTCCAGCCTCACCGCCTCGCGAGCTTTGACCAGCTTGCTCAAATGTTCAGCTGTCTCGCGTATCTCCGCTTCGATGGCGGCCAGTTTGGCCGCCCAGGCATCGCTCTTCAGCTTGTCCAGTTGAAGTGAATCGGACATGCGGCCATAGCGCCACACACGTCCCATGTCCGCCGCAGGGATCATGAGGGTCGTATCGCCCGCGTAGATGAGCCGGACCGTATCGCTCGTTCCCTCCTCGCTCGCATTGATCGTTTCGGTCCCCTCCAGAAGTCCAAGCCCATGATCAACGTGGATGACCGCGTCGCCGATCTGAAACTGCATATCGGTGAACTGATGAGCGGTCGATCTGACCTCTTGTCCATGTCCGCTTGACGCGCGGCTCCCCAGAATGTCGGAAGCCGCCACCACAGCAATATCATGACGGTCATCGATGAATCCGCTTCTGATATCAGCCTGAATGGCGAATGTTCCCTTCGGCATCCCGGCAACGGCCTCGCTCCAGCGCTCGATCATGGCTGGGCTGAGCTGCAGGGACTGAGCCCGGCGCCGGATACGATTCAAGTCATCTTTCGTGGCGGCCGCCAGAAGGATTTTCCGATTGTTACGCTGCTGAGCCTCGACGAAGGTTGCGAGGGCACGAGTAGGCTTCGAGGCGGACGCGAAGCGAGGAACGGCGGTTTGCTTTGCCTCCTCTTCCGAGGTTGCGTGAATGAGGGTCAGGCAGCGCCCACTTAGGATTCTTTGCCACTCTTCATCCTCAACGAAAAGCCGCCCAGGAGCCATGCTAGATCCTCTGCTGCTCCCCTCGCTTCGCAGTGAGGTGCGGCTTTCATAAGCGTCGGCGATCTGCTCCATCACCAGCTGACGCCGCTCCTCAGCTCCGGAACTCATTACAACGTGAGCATCTGGCCAGTAATCGAAGATGGTTTCGAGAGATGCATAATGGTCCGGCAGCTTATGCTCGATGCCGTCGAAGCGCTCTGGGATCGAGCCATCGGCCGCTCTCTCGAGCAGAATCTCTGATGCAGGATCCAGAAGAAGAGTTTCAACCTCTGCTTCGGTCCGCTGTGAAACAGGATCGTAGGAGCGGATGCTGGAGATAACCTGTCCGTCGTGCTCAATACGATAGGGAAAGGAGCTGCTTGCAGGAAAGATATCGATGACCTGACCTCGAATGGCAGCCTCGCCTGGTTCATCCACCCTCTCATCCAGGATGTATCCTACGCGTAGAAGGTAAAGTTCTAACTCATCCTGCGAGAGGGCTTTGCCAGTCTCGAGATGGAAGCCAGCCTGCTTCCATATGCTTCGGGGCGGCACACGTTGAACGATGGCCGCGCTGCTCGTGATCAGCAGCCGCGCGCCCTTCACCGCCTCGCACATTCGCCTCAGGACGGACATGCGTCGCCCCATCGCCTCCCGTGAAGGCGAGGTGTTGTCATAGGGAAGACAATCCCAAGGCGGCAGGAGGCAAACTTCCAGCTCCGGGGCCAGCCCCTCCAAAGCCCGAGCGATCTGCTCAGCCCGGTTCTCGCCCTCCGCCACGTAGATGATCTGCCGTTGATCCGCATCTGAAGCCTGATCGATCAGGCGGGCTGCATGAAGGCCTATAGAGGATGGCAAGGTAAGATCGATCCGCCGGATGTCACGGGAGGGGGCGGGCTTCATTTGCATGGAGGAACTCGGAGGGCGAGAGGGCTGAGGGAAAGACAACGCATTGGCCCTAAGGCCAGTTGCAGACTGCTCCGCCCTCGCCTGGAGCAGCACTTTGTAAACCATCCTCGGCCATAGTCCCCTCATGACCTATCGGAATGCCTGCAGCCTCACCGTCAGCCTGATCCTTCTCTCATGCTCGGCCCTGAGCAGCCTGAACGACGCGTGGGCGGCTTCTGAACCAGTGTCCACATCCGCTCCGGCGGGCCAGCCGGCAAATCCCACCGCTCCCTCGTTGAGACCTGAACTGCGACAGAAAGCTGCAGCACCGGCTGTTCCAAACCCTGTCCCATCGGCATCCACACTGAATATTCCGGTTGCAACGATCTCGCAGGATACCCGCCCGACCCTGGATGCCAGCACCTTCATCAATACCATGCGGGCTGCCTGGACCTACAAGCGCATTGCCGAGGCGGGAGGCTGGCCCTCGCTCCCTGACGGAACGATCATGAAGGCGGGCGACAAGGGACCGCTCGTTCCAGTTCTCCGGCAACGTCTCATTGCCGAGGGAGATCTCTCTTCCGAATTCGCGAGCGGCACGACCTTCGACCCCGCTCTCACCAGCGCGGTCAAACGCTTCCAAGCACGGCATGGACTTCCGGAATCCGGCGCCGTGCGGGCAAGGACATTGGCAGCGCTCAGCGTTTCTGCGGCAACGCGCCATCGTCAACTCACCGCATCCGCACAACGGTTGGCAAGCTCCACTTTCCCGTTTAGTGGACGGTATGTCGTGGTCAACATTCCCTCGGCTGCCGTGGAGGCTGTCGAGCAAGGCCAAGTTGTCCGGCGTTATGTCGCCATCGTCGGCAAGGCCGAGAGACCCTCGCCCACTGTCGAGACCCGCGTTACGGCCGTCAATCTCAATCCGACCTGGACGGTTCCGGTCTCGTTGATCAAGAAGGATATCATCCCTCACGTTCGGAAGGATCCAGACTATCTGCAGAAGATGAAGATCCGCATCCTGGATGCAAAGGGACAGGAGGTTGATCCAAAGGCCATCGACTGGTCGACGCAGAATGCCGTCAACTATACACTCCGGCAGGATCCAGGCGCAATCAACTCACTCGGTCAGATTCGCATCGACATGCCGAACAAGCATGCTGTCTACATGCACGACACGCCCAAGAAGCAGCTCTTCGCGCAGGATATCCGCTTTCATTCCTCGGGCTGTGTTCGTGTTGCCGATGTAGGTGATTTCGCCGAATGGTTACTGCGCGGCGCGAATGGACCTTCGGGAGCATGGACGAAAGCAGACATCGACGCCGCCATCGTCAGTACGGCGCGTCAGGATATCCGGCTCGACAAACCGGTCCCTGTCGCATGGGTTTACTTGACAGGGTATGCAACGTCCGACGGCACCGTCCACTTCCGAGACGATGTCTATGGCCTCGATATACCGAGAAGCGAGCCATCTCCCGAACTGGATGCTCTCGATGTGCCGGCGACCGCTTCCATCAAGTCCAAGCGCCTGTGAGCTCCGTCGAAGTCAGTGAAATTGATGTATCACAAACTCTTTCTGCGCAGCAGACGTCCGGATGATGGCACAGTCATGCGGGCCTTACGCCATTCGAACACCACATCCTGAAGCATGTCGATGGCTGCCATGGCTTGGGCGCGCGAGACTGCAATGACTGCAGGGTCGCGCAAGGCGAAGCGATCCGTGTCTCGAGCAAGCCGCCTGCAGCGGTCCTCTACGAGACGCCTCGCCGCCTGCAGGCGCGGATGCGGTGTTCCGGCGTCCGTCATCTCGTCGCAGAAACGCAGAACGTCGCGCGCAAGATTCTCTCCTGAATACAGGCCTGAGTAGTTATCGATCATGCTGCGGACATAACCGAGCGAGTATCGGATTTCCTGTCTTAATACCGTATCGCTGCTCATCGCGCTTCCCCGGACATGGAGTTGCATTCCTGCCTGCATGGGCGATGAAGTGGGTTATGCCCCGCCGATCTCTAAAAAGTTGTTAGCCTGGCTTTCCGGACTGCCGCTCAGAAGGGGGACTGACTGGAGGCAAGGCAGGCTGGGAGCTGCGCTCCGTCACTATGATCTCGGAGAACTGAAACTTCTCCAGAATAGGGCCTGCAACGATCCCGGCAACAAACACGAATGCAGCGACCATTAAGACTATCCGGCCATAATGGCTCAGCACATCTCTCAATGCCATGGACCCGGTTCCCGCTTGCTTCGTTGGATAAAAGTTTAGGAGACGTTGCTCCAGTCGCCAATAGACCAAAGCATAAGATTTGGCGGACACCCGAGCCAAACGCTTGAGCAATTTGCCGGAAGAGCCGGCAACCAAAGCGCTTTCGGACTCAGAAACTTTGCAAAAAAAATTTTTGGACCGGATATGAATGATGTCCTTGTTCGCCCTCTTTGAAATATTGTACTGAGTAACCCCTGGGCGTATCAGGTTCAGTGATCCCGTTAAATCTGCTCACCTACATTGTGCATGCCGCAGATCATCATCTCCGCTCATCGGGTGAACAATTCAGCCTTGTTTGATTTGATCACTGGTGGAACAGGATTGCTTGAATGTCTTACTCACCTGTCTTCTCTGCCTCAAAACACCACGAGGAACTTGGGACCTCCTTCTACGACATCGTTGAACCGGCAAGCTTTCCGCAGCACATCCTACGCTACCGCAACCAGCGTTGGGCAGCGCGGGTAGGTCTTGATGCATTGGACGATCAGGAATGGATCGACCATTTCGGCCGCTTCAGGCCCTTGCCTGGAAGCTTCGAGCAACCACTGGCCCTGCGCTATCACGGCCACCAATTCAGGGTCTACAATCCTCACCTCGGCGACGGGCGCGGCTTTCTCTTCGCGCAACTCAAAGACGCAGAGGATGGAAGGGTTCTCGACCTCGGGACCAAGGGGAGCGGCCAGACACCATGGTCACGCCACGCAGATGGCAGGCTCACGCTCAAGGGCGGCGTGCGAGAGGTTCTTGCGACCGAGATGCTGGAGGCACTCGGGGTAGAGACCTCCAAATCCTTCAGTCTGATTGAAACGGGCGATGAACTTGAGAGAGGCGACGAGCCGTCCCCGACCCGGTCATCCGTCCTGGTTCGCCTCAGTCACTCCCACATCCGCATCGGAACGTTTCAGCGCTTTCTGTATCTCAACGAAGCCGACAACATTCGCAAGCTGCTCAATTATTCTGTTCGCACCTATATGCCCGAGGCTTGGCGCGATGAGGAGCCTGCCCGTGCGGCTGCGTTTCTCGAGCACGTCTGCCGGCGTGTTGCTCGAATGGGCGCGCAGTGGATGGCAGCAGGATTCGTGCACGGTGTTCTCAACACCGACAACATCAATATTACGGGAGAAAGCTTCGATTACGGCCCGTGGCGCTTTCTACCCCACTACGATCCAGGTTTCACAGCAGCCTATTTCGATGAAACCGGCCTCTATGCTTTTGGACGCCAGCCCGATGCTCTGCTCTGGAACCTCTACCGCTTGGCGGAATGCCTGCTTCCCTTGGCTCCGCAGGATCTGCTGGAACAGGCCCTTGGCTCTTTCGAGTCTGCTCTCCATCGGGAGTTCGCACAGGCAATCCTGCACCGTCTCGGTCTCCAATCCAGGGGCTACACGCATGATGGGGCTTTGGCCAAGGCACTATGGATCTTCCTCCACGAGACCCGCGCTCCATTCGAACAGACGTTCTTTGACTGGTATGGCGGAGTCCTGAGCAGCGAGCGCCCAGCGAAGAGCAGTTCGGCAAGCTTCTATGCTCATGGGTCGTTTCAGGCATTCAGGACTGCACTTAGCGACTTCTCACCCTCGCCCGACATCAACCTCGAGCATCCTTACTTCCAACAACCTATGCCCTGCACCATGCTGATCGATGAAGTAGAGGCAATTTGGGCGCCGATTGCCGCTGAGGATGACTGGTCGCTCTTTAATGACAAGCTTAGGCATATTCGCACCATGGCCGAGGCCTATGGGGCTCGATGAACTTTTTTGGAAGATTATCTCGCATCCCTAAGCATATCCCTGATGGGTTATCTGCAGCTCATGAGCATCTTGGCTATTTTCAAATCGAAGCCACAGATCGAAATGCGACATAGCGTACACCTCAGGAAAGTTCCCCTTTCATAATGATTAGATTTTTATCAAACCCCAGGAACGTTATCCCTATACATGCGTCTATTAGCCAAGCAAGCTGTCATTAAGACGGCTACACATCGAAATTGGCTAATTATGTAGGTGAACACATGAAGCGTTCTCACGCTCTTGCTTTGTCTGGCGCAGCCCTCTTCCTCGCCGTCGGTTCCCCGGCCTTTGCCCAGAGCCTCAGACCTGGACCGCAATGCGTTCCGGCTGTCACAAATCCCTCCATGTACCACAACTGCCAACTTCGAATTGTGCAGGGCCAGGAGGTCTGTCGTTGCGCCATCCGTCCTCAGGCTTTGCGCCGGATGGATGATCGTACCAGTGAGCGAAATCAAAGGGATGACGTGACCGGCTCGATCAGCCGCGATCCGACAGTTGTTCCGGGCGCTGGAAGCCCGGTGGTCGGTTCGCCCAGCGGCGTCAATGATGGACGTGGTCCCAGCCGTGGCGGCGCCGTTGCGGATCGTGGCAACTCGGGAACCGGCAGCTCCGGTAGCGTCGGTGGGGCTGTCAATGACGGCCAGTCGCCGGGCGGTACGGGCAGTATTGGTGGCAACGGCAGCACAGGCGGAACCGGCAGCAATGGCGGAACCGGCGGCATTGGAGGTGATGGCGGAACAGGCGGCCCCGGCGGTACGGGTGGAACCGGCGGCAATGGTGGAGCCGGTGGCAACGGCGGAACAGGCGGCGTTGGCGGGTCGGGCAACGGGAATGGCAACGACCACGGCGGCCATGGCAATGGGAACGGCAGTGGCAATGGCGGCGGCCATGGCAACAATGGTCACGGAAACGACCCTGACGGAAATGACTCGTCCAATCCGGGCGGCTCGAACAACGGCGATGGAACGGACGCGGACGGCCCGGCCGGTAGCGGAAACGGGGGCGGCAACGGCAATGGCGGCGGCAACGGGAACGGCCGCGGCGGCAAGGACTGATCTAGCCTGACCGAATTTATGCGGAAGCCCGTGGCTGCAACTGCAGCCATGGGCTTTTGCTTTCTAACAGCATGGAGAGACGATTTTTTGAAAACTGTCCCATCCAACTGCAAATAGGAGTCAGACGAGATTCAACTCACAACAGAGGAGCGCTCAAGCGAACTTGGAATAATCAGGCTAGAGCCGCCTGGCAGGCACGCTCGTAGACCTCTTGATAGCGAGAAGCTGAACGGTCCCACCCGTGAGGCCTGTTCATCGCAGCGCGACGCATGGTCGTGAGGCGAGACCTTGAGCGAAACGTCTCAAGTCCTCGTCTGATCGCGTCTTTGAACCGGTTGAGCGAAGGCTCGCCGAACAGGAAGCCGGTGACGCCATCCTCGATCGTGTCGGCCAGCCCCCCGGTCTTGTGAGCGATCGGCAAAGAGCCGAAGCGCTGCGCATACATCTGGCTGAGGCCGCAAGGTTCGAAACGGGACGGCATGAGCAGGAAATCGCTGCCCGCATACATGCGACGAGCGTCACCCTCGTCGTAGCCGATCTTGACGCCGACAGAACCGGGATGCCGGCTCGATAGATTTCTTAGTTCAGCTTCAAAGCGAGCCTCGCCCTGGCCGATGACAGCAATCTGCCCCCCTTGGGACACGATGGTTTCGGTTGCCGAGATGGCGAGGTCGACGCCCTTCTGATGCACGAGGCGGGACACCACCGCGAAGAGAGGGCCGGAGGAGAGGTCGAGACCGAAACTCTTACGCACAGTGTTGGCGTTGGCGCGCTTGCCTCGGAAGTTCTCTGCTGAAAATCGGCTGACCAGATAAGGATCAGTGCTCGGATCCCAGCTTGCATCGATGCCGTTGATGATGCCGTCGAGACGTCCTTCCTCGGCGCGGGTTCTGAGCAGGCCATGGAGACCACAGCCGAATTCCGGGCGCGTGATTTCATTGGCGTAGGTGGAGCTCACGGTCGTGATATGCGACGAATAGTAGATTCCAGCTTTCAGGAACGACAGCTTGCCATAGAATTCAACGCCATTGATCTGAAAGGCAGCCTCGGGGATACCCAGGCAGGGCAAACGATTACGGTCGAAGTTCCCCTGATAGGCGAGATTGTGAATCGTCAGGATCGTGGGAATGCGCTGCCCACGCCAAGCAAGGTACGCGGATGCGAGGCCTGATGGCCAATCGTTGAGATGAAGAAGATCGGCGCGCCACAAAGTATCGCCATTGCCACAGGCGATATCGGCTGCCGCTAATCCGAGGCGCGCGAAGCGGATGTCGTTGTCGCTCCAGTCCGCACCGAAGCTGTCGACATAAGGCGATCCGTCTCGGTCGTAGAGTTCCGGACACAGGAGCACGTAGACAGTCAATCCATCTTGGGTCGTTCCGCGTCCAAGACCGCAGGCCGGTATGCCGAAGGAAGCCGGCAGACGGGCGATCTCCTCCAGGTCCTTGATCTGCGACAGAACCTGACGGTAACCGGGGATCAGGATCCGCACATCATAGTGATGGCGCAAGGCACGCGGCAAGGCTGCGGCCACCTCACCGAGGCCGCCAGCCTTGATGTAGTCGGCGATTTCGGAAGTGACGAAGAGAATTGACTGACGGCGCTTGATGGAAACGGAGACTTGGGAGCCGCTCAGAAGTTCGGCATGCGCCAAGGTCGAGACACCTGAAACAGTGTCCAGTTGAGATGAATCCAGCATGTTCGCTCAGAGGCGCAATCCCCACCGACTCCCCGCGCCATAGGCAGTCGGGCTTTTAACTCGCTCACCCCCAAGATGGTTCCGCAGAAATTTCTGAAAATTTCTGACTAGTCCATTTAGCCAGCTTGGCTATGGCATCGTCGAGCAGTTGAGGTCTGTACACTCACAGCTTGGCTGTTTTTTTCTGTTGCTCCGGAACATTGCCCTGCAATGCTCGTTCGCAAGTGCCTTCCCCATGCTTCTCCGGAGTTCCGATGCGGCGCGTCCATTCCATGCCCTTTGGGGCTGAGATAACTCCCAATGGTGTTCGCTTCTCCCTGTGGGCTCCGACAGCCCAGGACGTTCGGCTCCTGCTGGATGATGCAGAGTTGCCAATGACGGCGGGTGACGATGGCTGGTACTGCCTCGTCTCGCAGGATGCCCATGCGGGCAGCCGCTATGGCTATAAAATTGACGGCAATCTTGTGGTGCCAGATCCAGCCTCCCGGTTCCAACCGGATGACGTTCACGGCCTGAGCCTCGTCGTCACCCCCAACAAATATCAATGGTCCGACACCTCCTGGACTGGACGGCCATGGGAGGAAACCGTCCTCTATGAAGTTCATGTGGGAACAGCGACACCGGAGGGCACCTATGCAGGCCTGATGGCCAGACTTGAAGACCTGCGCGATCTCGGCATCACCGCCATTGAACTCATGCCCATCGGCGAGTTCCCGGGGCGGCGGAACTGGGGCTATGATGGGGTCCTGTCCTACGCGCCGGATGCCGCCTATGGCAGCCCTGACGATCTGAAGCGCCTTGTCGAATGCGCGCACGCGCTCGGCATCATGGTCTTTCTCGACGTGGTCTACAATCACTTCGGTCCTTCGGGAAATTATCTCCACGCTTATGCCAAGACCTTCTTCACGGATCGCCATCCGACGCCTTGGGGAGCAGGCATCAACGTGGATGGAGAAGGCAGCCGCAATGTGCGCGACTTCTTCTTTCACAACGCGCTTTACTGGCTGGAGGAGTTCCATTTCGACGGACTTCGCTTCGATGCCGTTCACGCCATCGTGGACGACGGCAGGCCCCACTTCATCGAAGAGCTGGCAAACAGAATTCGCGAAGCGATCCCTGACCGCCACATCCATCTGGTGCTCGAGAACGAGGCTAACCAAGCGCGCTGGCTCGGTCGTGACAGCAAAGGGCAACCGACGCTCCACACGGCACAATGGGCCGATGACATCCACAACTCGTGGCATGCCCTTCTCACCGGCGAGGACGAGGGTTATTACGAGGATTATGCCAACCGCCCGCTCGAGCATCTCGGGCGGGCGCTGGCGGAAGGCTTTGCCTATCAGGGGGATCCGTCTCCGCACAAGGATGGCGTCGTCCGCGGAGAACCCTCGGGTCATCTGGCGCCGGCGGCCTTCGTATCCTTCCTCCAGAATCACGATCAGGTGGGCAATCGCGCCTTCGGCGAACGTCTGTCGCATCTGATCCCGCCTAAGCGCTTGGCGCTCGCGCAGGGCATCTTCCTCCTGTCGCCGCATATCCCGCTGATCTTCATGGGTGAGGAATGGGCCGCCTCAACGCCGTTTCAGTTCTTCGTCGATTTCGAGAGCGAGCCAGATCTGGCCAGGGCCGTGCGCGAGGGCCGGCGTGGCGAGTTCAAGCGCTTCAAGGCCTTCACGGATCCGGAGATGTCACAGCGCATTCCCGATCCGACGGAGCGCGCGACGTTCGAGCGCTCCAAGATCGATTGGTCCGAGGCTTCGCAATCGCCCCATCAAGAGGTTCTCGCACAGACCCGTCACCTGCTTGACCTCCGGCAAACGGAGATCGTGCCCCTTCTGAAAAGCCAGTATCGCGGCTCCAACTACACGATTTCCCCCGAAAAATCTCTCGACGTGACCTGGACCTTCTCGGCCGGCACGCTTCGCCTGTTGGCTAATTTCGGCGACCGGCTGGTGAGTGGGACCACTAATGAAACTATTCGCGTGCTCTGGTCGAGTGAAAGTGCCGGGATTGCCGACGAGGGTCTTCAGCTTCCGCCGTGGAGTGCAATCGTTATGAAGAGGACATACGCATGAGCAAGCTGGACGCTCTGCTGGAGCGGATGGCCGCGCTCGTCGGCATTTCCTCGGATTACAGCGATGCCTTCGGAAAGAGGGTCGAGACGAGTTCCGACACCCGCAAGGCGCTGCTCGCTGCCCTCGGGCTCGACGTTAAATCCGAAAAAGGTGCGCAGGAGAGCCTGAAGCGGCTGGAACGGCTGAAGGCAGGGCCGGTGCCCACGATCCTAACCATGGAAGCCAATGCGCCTGCGAAGATCACATTGCGCGGCGCTGTCGGAGCATCAGCCTGGACCCTGACCGAGGAAGGCGGAACCACTCATGAAGGCCGGCTCACGAAAGACGGCCGCGTGCTCGATCTGCCCACCCTTCCAATGGGCTATCACCGGCTCCGTCTGGGCGATCAGGAAGCAACTATCATCGCTGCTCCTGACAGGTGCTGGGAGCCCGAAGCCCTGAAGGGTGACACAGGGCTATGGGGGCTGACGGCACAGATCTATTCCCTGCGCTCGGAGCGCGATCTCGGGATCGGCGATTACTCGGACATGGCCCTCGCCGCGGAGAGCGTCGGCCGTTTCGGCGGCGCGTTCCTGGGCCTCAGCCCGGTCCATGCGCTGTTCGCGGCGGACCGTTCTAAGATCTCACCCTATTCTCCATCGTCACGCCTGTTCCTCGAATCCCTCTATATCGACCCGACAACTGTTGAGGGCTTTGCAGAGAGCGGTGCGCAGCAGCTTCTCGAAGCTTCAGACGTGCAGCAGCGTCTCGCCAAGGTGCGTGCTGCCTCACTCATCGATTATACTGAGGTCTGGCACATCAAGCGCCCCGTTCTCGACGCTCTCTGGTCTTGGTTCCAAGCCTCTGGCGACAAGGCTGCCTTCGAGTCGTTCCGCCTGGAAGGTGGCGAGGCTCTGGAGGCGCATGCCACCTTCGAGGCGCAATCAGAGCATTTTACGTCGCAAGGAAAACTCTGGGCCGGCGAGTGGCCCGAGGCCTTCCGGTCCGTTCATTCTGACGAGGTCAGGCGCTTTCGCTTGCAGGAAGCCGAGCGTGTCGCCTTCCATGCCTGGCTGCAATGGCTGGCCGATCGGCAGTTGGGTCAGGCTTCTGAGCGGGCCCGCGCTGCCGGACTTCCCATTGGGCTCTATCGCGACCTCGCTGTCGGGTCGGATGGTGGCGGCTCCGAGATCTGGGCGACACCGGAGCGCTATGCTCCGGGGCTGTCCATCGGCGCACCGCCCGACCCGCTTGGGCCCCAGGGACAGGATTGGGGCCTGCCGCCCTTCAACCCACTCACCCTTGAGGAGCAGGGCCTTGCCGCCTTCCGCGATCTCGTCTCGGCCAACATGCGCCATGCGGGCGCGATCCGCATCGATCATGCCTTTCAGCTTCAGCGCCTGTTCCTCATCCCTTCCGGCGCTCCCGCCTCGCAGGGTGCCTATGTGAATTATCCGTTCGAGGCCATGCTGGCGGTGCTGCGCATCGAAAGCCACCGCGCCCGCTGTCTTGTGATTGCGGAGGATCTCGGCACGGCACCGGAAGGCTTTTCCGACGCGATCATGGCATCCGGCGTCCTCAGTTACCGGGTGCTCCCCTTCGAGCGGGATGGATCCGCCTTCAAGAAACCGGACCAGTATCCCCGCTCGGCCCTCGCGGTGATCACCACCCACGACCTGCCGACCTTTACCGGGTGGTGGCGCGGCCTCGATGTAGACCTGCGCCAAACTCTTGGCATCTTCGATCCGAAGACCTCCGATCGGGAGCGTTCCGCACGCAAGGCTGACAAGAGCCATTTTGCCGAGGCGCTTGCGAACGAGGGCCTGCTGCCGTCGATGCGGGCGCCAGAAGAGCCGCCGCTGGAGGCCACTATCCGCTATCTTGCACGTACGTCATCAGTGCTCACGGCGGTGCAGATCGAGGATGCGTCCGGCGAGTTGAACCAGCCCAACATGCCGGGCATGGATGTCGGCCATCCCAACTGGCGCCGCAGGCTGTCGAACACGATCGAGGAGATCGCCTCCCCTAGCAGTCTGATGGCGAAGCTCGCTGTCGCCCTCACTGAAGAAGGGCGGGACGTGCGCGCCCGCAGGAGCACCCTCGCCGCGCCACCGCCCCGCGCCACTTATCGCCTGCAGTTTCACAAGGATTTCACCTTTGATGATGCCGTGAAGATTGTGCCCTATCTGGCGAAACTCGGCATCAGCCATGTCTATTCCTCGCCCATTCAGGCGGCCGCCCCCGGATCCACCCACGGCTATGACATTGTCGACCACGCGGTGATCAATCCGGAACTCGGCGGAGAAGAGGGGTTTCACCGCTTCTCGGAGGCCCTGAAGGAGCACGACCTCAAGCTCGTACTCGACATCGTGCCAAACCACATGGGCGTCGGCGGCCAGTCCAATAGCTGGTGGCTCTCCGTGCTGGAATGGGGACGTCTCTCACCTGTCGCCGAGGCTTTCGACATCGATTGGGAGCGACCCGGAGCTAACGGCAAGCTGATCGTGCCCTCCCTGGGTGGGCTTTACGGCGAGGTTCTCGAAAGAGGCGAGCTGCAGCTGAAATTCGACTCTGCGGAAGGATCCTTCAGTGTCTGGCATTGGGAGCATCGCTTCCCTGTTTGTCCCACCACTTATCCCGAGATCCTCGATCGCGCTCTGGCATCGTTGAGCAATCCCGCCAAGGCCGGGAAGCTGCGAAGAATGACCGAGCATTTGCGAGCCATGGGGGAGCAGGGGGAGAGTGAAGACGCCGCCTCTCGCGTCGAAGAAGCAGAAGCGTTGAAGCAAGAGCTGGCTGAGGCCGTTGCCGCTTCTTCGGATCTGCGCAAGGCCATCGACAAGGCCGTGGCGGCCATCAACGGCAGCCCGGATGATCCGGGTAGCTTCGATGCCCTGCATCGCCTCCTGGAGGCGCAGGCCTACCGCCTGTCGTTCTGGCGGGCGGCATCGAGTGACATCAACTATCGCCGGTTCTTCGACATCAACACCCTGGCCGGCATTCGCGTCGAGATCCCGCAGATCTTCGAGAAGACCCATGAGCTGATCTTCCGCCTCGTGAATGAGGGTCATGTTCACGGCCTCAGGATCGACCACATCGATGGCCTCGCCGATCCGGAGGGCTATGCCCGCACCCTTCAGGAGAAGGTCGGCCCAGGCTTCTATGTGGTGGTCGAGAAGATTCTGGAACCCGGCGAGGAGCTGCGTCCCTGGCCCGTCGCCGGGACGTCGGGATACGATACGCTCAACCTGATCGATGGCGTACTGGTGGACGGACGATCGGGCGGTGCATTCGAGCGGATCTACCGCGAGGCATCGGGCCTACAGGGCTCTTATGAAGATCTCCTCCGGCAGGCCAAGGTCGAGATCACCGAGAAGAACTTCGCCAGCGAGCTTGGGGTTCTGGTATCGGATATCAAGGCTGTTGCCGATGCCAGCCGCCGCACCCGCGATTACACGACCTTCGCCCTGCGCCAAGCGCTGGTGGAAATCGTTGCGGCATTTCCGGTCTACCGCAGCTATCTGACGAATGGCGAACCTGCTACCGAGGACATACGCCTGATCGAGGCGACGACCGACGCGGCCAAAGGATCCAGCACCCTCCCGGATCGAACCGTGCATGACTTGATCGCCGCCATCCTTCTAGGGCGGCTTCCGTCCGGCGCCCCTGGCGATGTGCGCCGCTTCCGCCGCCGTTTCCAGCAGCTTACGGGTCCTGTCATGGCCAAGAGCCTGGAAGACACGCTCTTCTACCGCTACGGACGCCTGATTGCCTTGAACGAGGTGGGCGGTGATCCCGGCCATTTTGGCGTGGCACCGGACACGTTCCATCAGATGAACGTGGATCGTGCCCGGAACTGGCCCCATGCCATGATCGGCACCGCCACGCACGACACCAAGCGTGGCGAGGATGCACGCGCCCGGCTCCTTGCTCTCTCAGAGATGCCGGAAGAATGGGCGAAGGCCGTTGCCGTCTGGAAAGAGCTCGCATCCCCTCACCTGTCGGAGATCGACGGCGTTCCTGCACCGGATGCCAACGATCAGGCGATCCTGCTCCAGTCTCTTTTCGGCGCGTGGCCTTTAGAACTTCTGGGGAAAGCCGACCGCAAGAAGCTGGCTTCATTCCAGGAGCGGATGGAGGGATATCTCACCAAGGCGCTTCGTGAAGCCAAGCGACACACGAGCTGGGTTGCCCCGAATGAAGCCTATGAGAATGCTGCTATTGGACTCCTGAGGGCCGTCCTCGCCCCCAATAGTCCTTTCCTGGAGCGCTTCGGCGGCCTGCTCCGGCGCCTGTCCACATTGGGCATGCTGAATGGCTTGACCCGCACGATTCTCAAGCTGACGCTGCCGGGAGTGCCGGACATCTACCAGGGCACGGAGTTCTGGGATTTCTCCCTGGTTGATCCCGATAACCGACGTCCGGTTGATTACACGGCCCGGGCAAGGGCTCTGGAGAAGGGGGAACCGCTCACCTCTCTAATGAGCAGCTGGACGGATGGGCGCGTCAAGCAGCGGATCATCTCTGCCGTGCTGCGAGACCGGATGCAATCACCGGCGCTTTACGCCGAAGGCGAGTATCAGATTCTGAAAGTCCAAGGTGAGCATGCAGACCATCTTCTTTCCTATTCCAGGCGGCTTGGCACCGATGCTCTTGCCGTCGTCGTTCCGCGCCTGTGGGCGGGCTTGATGAAGAGGGATGATCTATCCTTCGACGCCGCAAGTTGGGGTGACACAAGCATCGAACTGGCTCGAGGTCGCTGGAAGAACGTGATAACAGGAGACGAGATCCTCATTGATCAGGATCGGACAAGAGTATCCGGCTTGATGAAGGAGGTCCCGTTCGCCATTCTCAAACTGAAACCATCAATGGCGAGTGCAAATTGAGCGTGACGATAAGCCTAACTTATAGTTCAGCTTGTCGGGGACTTCCTGCAGGCTTGCGCGTTGATGAACACAGACATTTCGCCTCGCTTGGCTTCCGAGATTTCCAATGAACGACAAAGTCGATATCCGTGAGCAGTCGCCGGCTCAGATCGTGGCCCCGAACGTGCGCCGCACCTCCCGCGTCCGGGAAGGACTTCCCTATCCCCTTGGAGCCACATGGGACGGGCTGGGCGTCAATTTTGCCATCTTCTCCGCGAATGCCACGAAGGTTGAGCTTTGCCTGTTCGATGAGGATGGCCATCGAGAGATCGAAAGGGTCGAGCTTCCGGAATATACCGACGAGGTCTGGCATGGTTACCTGCCGGATGCGCGACCGGGCACGACCTATGGCTACCGCGTTCATGGCCCTTACGAGCCAACGGCCGGCCATCGCTTCAACCCCAACAAACTCCTGCTCGATCCCTATGCCAAGCAGCTCATCGGGGACCTGAAGTGGAACCCGGCCCTGTTCGGATACACGCTCGGCTCTCCGGACGCCGACTTGTCTTTCGATGAGCGCGACAGCGCACGATTCATGCCGAAATGTCGGGTCGTCGAGTCGGCGTTCACATGGGCGCGGGCGCGCCGGCCACAGATCCCGTGGGAGCGGACGATCATCTACGAGACCCATCTGCGTGGCTTCACCATGCAGCATCCGGCCGTGCCGAAGGAGTTTCGCGGCACATTTTCGGGGCTCATGCAGCACGAGGTGATTGAGTACATCAAGAATCTTGGTGTCACTGCGGTCGAACTGCTGCCGATCCACGCTTTCGTGGACGACAGCTACTTGGTCGAGAAGGGACTGAAGAATTACTGGGGCTACAACTCAATCGGTTTCTTCGCACCGCAGCCGCGCTACCTTGCAACGCCCTTCATCAACGAGGTGAAGGAGATGGTCAGCCATCTGCATGATGCCGGGATCGAGGTGATCCTCGACGTGGTCTACAATCATACCGCCGAAGGCAATGAGTTAGGGCCGACCTTGTCCTTCAGGGGCATCGACAACGCCTCCTACTACCGGCTTGCGCCTGATCCGCGCTACTACATCAACGATACGGGAACCGGCAATACGGTGAATCTCAGCCACTCCCGTATCCTCCAGATGGTTACGGACTCCCTGCGCTACTGGGCGCAGGAGGTCCAGATCGACGGCTTCCGTTTCGACCTCGCGACGATTCTGGGCCGCGAGCCGCATGGTTTCGAGGAAGATGGCCGCTTCCTTGATGCCTGCCGCCAGGATCCCGCGCTTAGTCAGGTTAAGCTGATCGCCGAGCCGTGGGATTGCGGACCGGGTGGCTATCAGGTCGGCCGCTTCTCGCCCGGCTGGGCAGAGTGGAACGATCGCTACCGCGATACGGTGCGCGCCTATTGGAAGGGCGATGAAGGAAAGCTGCCGGAGCTTGCAGCCCGCATCACCGCATCGGCGGATATCTTCAACAAGCGCGGACGCCGGCCCTGGGCCTCAGTCAACTTCGTCACGGCCCATGACGGCTTTACGCTGAACGATCTTGTCTCCTACAACGAGAAGCACAACGAGGCGAACGGCGAGGACAACAAGGACGGTCACGACCACAACCTCTCCTCCAACTACGGTGTGGAGGGGCCGACCGACGATCCCGAGATCCGCTCACTGCGGTCGCGCCAGATCCGCAACATGCTGGCTACCCTGCTCTTCTCGCAGGGGACACCCATGCTGCTGGCAGGCGATGAATTCGCGCGTACACAGCAGGGCAACAACAATGCCTATTGTCAGGACAACGAGGTATCCTGGATCGATTGGGAGTCAATCGACGAGGATGGCGTCGAACTGCTCGAATTCACCCGCAAGCTGATCCAGTTGCGCCAGAACCTGCCGATCCTCCGACGCGGGCGCTTCCTCTCCGGCGTCTATAACGAGGAGCTCGATGTCAAGGACGTGACGTGGCTCACGCCCGCAGGCGACGAGATGACGCCCGAAAACTGGGAGGATCCGAATGCACGCTGCATCAGCATCCTGCTGGATGGCCGAGCTCAGCCGACGGGCATCCGCAGGCGCGGCACGGACGTGACCCTCCTTCTCATCCTGAATGCCCATAACGACGTGGTGAAGTGCACCTTGCCGGAGGTGGTCGGCGGCGAGACATGGATGTGTCACATCGATACCAACCAACCGGACCTGGACGCACCGGCGGAATTCGGCTTCGGCAAGATCTATACGGTCACAGCCCATTCCCTTCTGCTGTTCCAGCTGAAGCCTGCAAAACAGCCGAAGCCAGGGAAACGAAAGAGCACCTGACACGGCGCTCTTCCGACGAGCTCATGCCGAGATGCAGGACCGGTACAGGTCGGCATATTGCCTTGCAGGGCGCTGCCAACTGACATCCGCGCTCATGCCGTTATGCTGGAGACGCCGCCATGCCTCCCGGTCGCGCCAGAGAGCTCTCGCACGCTCGAGAGCATCCGTGAACGGTGAGAGTGCGACCGGCCCGAACTGGAAACCCGTGGCGACACCGGCTGCAATGGCCATCTCATTGGCGTCAATCACCGTATCAGCTAGTCCGCCCACCCGAGACACGATGGGAACGCTCCCGTAGCGCATGGCACAGAGCTGCGTCAGGCCACAGGGCTCGAACCGCGACGGCACGAGCAGGGCATCGCTGCCGCCTTGGATCAGGTGAGCGAGTTCCTCGTCGTAGCCGAAGAAACATCCAACCTGACCAGGATAGACGGTACTGGCGCTCTGAAAGCCGCTCTCAAGGATCTTGTCTCCTGAACCCAGCAGCGCCAGTTGTGCTCGATCCGAAAGGAGCCTTGAGAGACCAGCGAGCACGAGGTCGAGGCCTTTCTGATCGAATAATCGGCTGACGACGCCGAAGAGCATCGCGTCAGGGTCTTGGCTCAGGCCCAGGCGCTTCTGAAGAGCCGCCTTGTTGATTCGACGACCATCGATATCGTCACGATTGTAGGTCTGCGCGAGGTGCATGTCCGTAGCGGGATCCCAGACCGTATCATCGATCCCGTTGAGAATCCCGGACACGACGTTCGAGCGTACCCGCAGCAATCCATCAAGGCCTATGCCGCCTTCAGGCGTCTGAATTTCTTTGGCATAAGTCGGTGAAACGGTTGTGATCCGATCTGCGTGCTGCAGGGCGGCCTTCAGAAAGCCGATCTGCCCGTAATATTCGACGCCGTCGATGGTGAATGTGCTGGCTGGCAAGTCCAGCTCCGACAGCAGATATGCCGGAAAAACGCCCTGGAAGGCGATATTGTGGATCGTCACGACTGTTGCCGGGCTTCGGCCTCCCGCGAGCCTGATGTAAATCGGCAAGAGGCCTGCCTGCCAATCATGAGCATGAATGACGTCGGGCACGAAGCCTGTTGCGACTCCCTGCGCGATATCTGCTGCCGCTCGGGAGAGAGCTGCGAAGCGCTGTGCGTTGTCCGCCCAGTCCCTGCCATCCGGCGCAAGGTAGGGAGAGCCGGGCCGGTCGAACAGATGCGGGGCATCAATGACGAAGAGATCCAGGTTCCCTGCCCTTCCCGACAGCAGGCTTGCCGTTCCGCCAAAAAAGGCAGGATAGCGATGGACAACCTCCGAGACCCCGAGCGCCTTCAGCACGGCCGGGTATCCGGGAACAAGCGTGATCACTGCCACACCCTCTGCAGCAAGGGCGAATGGAAGGGCTCCGGCGACATCGGCCAATCCGCCGGTCTTGATGATGGGAAAGATCTCTGACGTGACGGAGAGAACGTTCAGGGGCCTCATCAGGCCAGCCTCTCGATCATCGGCTTCGTGATCAGGCTGATGCCCTTCTCGGTGCGGCGGAAGCGTTGGGCGTCGAGTTCGGGATCCTCGCCCACCACGAGTCCGTCAGGGATGCGCACGCCTCGATCGACGACGACGTTCTTGAGCCGCGCACCCTTTCCGACATCCACATAGGGAAGAATGACGGCTCCTTCGACGGAGGCGTGAGAATGGAGGTGCACGCCCGTGAAGACGAGCGACTGACGCAGGGACGCTCCCGATACGATGCAGCCGCTGGAGACGAGCGAGTTGATGGCGTGACCCCGGCGCCCATCCTCATCGTGAACGAACTTCGCCGGCGGCCATGTTTCCGTAAAGGTGGAGATCGGCCAGTCGTGATCATAGAGATCGAGAGAGGGAACGATGGCCGTCAGATCGATATTTGCCTCCCAATAGGCATCTACGGTTCCGACGTCCCGCCAATAGGCCTCGGCATCGCTCCCGCCGGCTTCTGCCCCGGAGCGGACGCATGAGCGCGTGAACCGATGCGCCACGGCTTTGCCGTGCTGAACCAGATAAGGGATAATGTCCTTCCCAAAATCCCGGTTCGAGCCAGGTGTCTCCGCGTCGCGCCTCAGTTGATCGAAGAGGAACCGGGTGTTGAAGACGTAGATGCCCATGCTCGCCAGGGCCTTGTCCGGATTGTCCGGCATGCCGGGCGGATCTGCAGGCTTCTCAAGGAAGGAGACGATCCGATCCGTCTCGTCAACCGCCATCACCCCGAAGCCGGTCGCTTCCATGCGCGGCACCTCGAGGCAGCCGACGGTCACGTCGGCCTCCATGTCGACGTGCTGCCGCAGCATGAGTTCGTAGTCCATCTTGTACACGTGGTCGCCAGCCAGGATGATGATGTACTCGGGATCGATGCTCGCGATGATGTCGATGTTCTGATACACCGCATCGGCCGTGCCTTCGTACCACATGGTTTCCGA
The DNA here is from genome assembly GCF_014191055.1 of Microvirga lupini. Classification (GTDB taxonomy): domain Bacteria; phylum Pseudomonadota; class Alphaproteobacteria; order Rhizobiales; family Beijerinckiaceae; genus Microvirga; species Microvirga lupini_A. Next base: position 1,299,054 of record NZ_JACHWB010000001.1, on the reverse strand, counting down.
GACACGCTGGCTGGCCGGCAGGATGTCAAAGCTTTCGTTGCGCTCGGCCCGAAAGTAGTTCCAGCCCCGCTGTAGATGACGGATCAGGCTGTGAGCCTTGTACTGCGTTGCCACTCCGATACGCCTGATGCCTGAGTTCAGAGCGTTCGACAGCGCGAAATCGATAATTCGTGTATTGCCGCCAAAATAGACGGCGGGCTTGGCACGAATGTCAGTCAGTTCCATCAATCGGCTGCCGCGCCCGCCCGCGAGAATATAAGCCATGGCATGACGTGCGAGAGGTCCGTAGGGAACGCTGGAATTCGGCAAGGCCGGGTCCTCACATCAAGGGCAATCACCTGATTATATAGAAGCTGACATGGATGCTGGTACTTGTCGCGCGCGCGACTTCAACGGAGTACCACCCGCGAGCCTTCGACCAGAGCCGAAGGCTTGTGTGCTGATCGAGCTCAGGTCACCCGCGTTGTCCGCCTGCGCTTCGGCGCGGCCGGAGCATCGCTGCTCTCTTCCACTGGAGCTGGAGCAGGGCTGCGCTTCTTGCGTGTCTTCGGAGCGACTGGAGGAGCCTCATCGGCCGTCATGCTGGTCATTCCTAAGGGAGCCGGATCAATCAGCGACGGGGGTTGGCTTCCTGATCCTTCACTGCTTTCGCCGAGAATCTCGCGCTCCGCCTGGTACCAATATTCGTCCGCCCGATCAGGGAGAGCACCGTGCCGCATCCAGAGCTCGTAAGCCCGTTCACGGATTTTGTTTTCAAGTTCCTTGTTCATAATTGCCCTTCAGTCCTGATGTCATGCCACAACCCGATAAAGCGCAGAAGAAGGCCAGTCGAGCCTTCATACCGTGGTCAACGCGCTCAGGGTGCGAACTGTGTAAATTATTAGGCGCTTCTTTGGATTGGCAACGGCAGGATCGTGAATCTGCAGCTAATGCCTGCTTAGAAATCGAACCACCAGCGATGAAATTTCAGGCGCCTTCAGAGGCCTCAGGCGCCCTGAAGCGGACAACCCTGTACACGTACCAGACCGCCAGACCCGCGAAGACAACATTTGAAACAGGGTTCAGCCATTCCGAAACCTTTTCGTACTGGCTCTCGAGCAGGTAACCGGCTCCGGCGAGGAGAATGGTCCATAAAGCCGTACCCAGGGAACTCCACAGCAGGAATGTGGAGACAGGGATGCAGTTCACCCCGGCCGGAACGGAGATCAGGGAGCGGATCGCCGGAATCAGGCGTCCGAAGAAAAGGGCAATCGCCTGATGTCGGGAGAAAAAGGCCCTGGCCTGATCCACCTCATCGGGATGCATCGTCAGCCATCGCCCATGCCTGGCAGCGAACCGCTTCAAACGTTTTGGGCCGATCCAGCGGCCGATGAGAAACCAGAAGTAAGCGCCGGCAAGCGAGCCGATCGTTCCAGCAAGGACGACCCCCATGAAGCTGAGCGTCCCCTTGGCGGCGGAGAAGCCGGCCAGAGGCATGATGACCTCCGAGGGGATGGGCGGAAAGACATTCTCAAGCAACATGAGCAGGGCAATTCCGACATAGCCGGTCTTCTCGATGAGGCTGACTATCCAATCGAACACGCTGTTTCACCGCTTCTGGAGAAATAGGGGAAATCGGGACACGGACTCGGTCCGCCCCGGAATAATGATTAAGATGCGCTCTGTCTCAACCCGGAACCTTGGCCTCGGTTCACGAGTTGGCACAGGACTCCGTTTAGGATCTTAGTCGCGTGCAGCTTCTGGAAGAAACGACGAGCCGGCAAGAACTTGGGTTCCCGCAGGCAGCCGAACGGCTGCCCGAGGGACCGATCTTGCGTCCAGGGCAGAATTGCTGGCGCATCGCCCAGGCTGAACGTGCCTCGGTCCTGATCGACGGCGCCGCTTACTTCGCCTGTCTGGAGGCGGCCTTGCGTCGTGCCCAGCGCTCTATTCTCATCATCGGCTGGGATTTCGATGGCAGTATCCGCCTGCGCCCGGACGTGAGCGCAGAGGAATCACCGCCACTCGGTCCGCTGCTCCGCTCCCTTGTGGAGGCTAAGCCGGACCTTGAGGTCAGGATCCTGGTGTGGAGCGTTGCCGTCGTGCATGCCCCCGGCGCTCCCGGCCCACTCATCTTCGGCGCCGACTGGCAGAACCATCCGCGCCTCCAGCTCAAGCTCGATACCCATCACCCGCTTTATGCGGCCCACCACCAGAAGATCGTCTGCATCGACGATGCCTTGGCCTTCGTCGGTGGCATGGACCTGACGGTCGAGCGCTGGGACACCCATCGCCATGCCTGCGACGATCCGATCCGGCTGAGGGATGATGGAAGCATCTACGAGCCGGTCCATGATCTTCAGATGCTCGTCGATGGCGAGGCCGCACGATCCATCGCCGAGGTCGGCTATGGCCGCTGGAAACTCGCGACAGGCGAAGAGCTGAACCCGACCTCGTCCAATGGCACCTATCCGTGGCCGGAGGAAATAATTGCGGATTTCGTCAACGTGCCGGTCGCCATCGCCCGCACCTATCCATCCTGGGGAGAACAGCCTGCCGCTCAGGAAGCAGCGGCTCTGACCCTCGATGCGCTCTCCGCCGCCAGGAAGAGCATCTACATCGAAGCGCAATACATGACCGCCCCCGCCATCGGCGACGTTCTCGAACAGCGATTGGCCGATCCCAATGGGCCGGAGATCGTCGTGATCCAGACGCACGAGTCCCACGGTTGGGCCGAAGAACTCGTCATGGGCACGAACCGGGACAGGTTGATTCGGCGTCTGCGCAAATGCGACCACTACAATCGTCTTCGGGTCTACTACCCGGTCATTCCCAACGGATCGGGTGGGGAATGCCAGGTGCTCATCCACTCAAAGCTCATCATCGTCGACGACGTGTTCCTGCGCATCGGCTCATCGAACCTCAACAATCGCTCCATGGGCCTCGACAGCGAGTGCGACCTTGCCATCGAGGCAGCGACCCAGGACGAGCGTCGGACGATCGCCGGCTTGAGAGACCGGCTCCTCGCCGAGCATCTCGAGACCGAGCCGGAGACCTTTGCCGAGGCTCTGGAGGGAGCAGGCGGGTCCGTCATCCAGGCCGTTGGCCGGCTCAATGCCCGAGAGCGCGGCCTGCGCGCCTTCGGAGCCATGGCCGACGAGGGGCCGGATGCACCGGCACCGGGAACAGGGCTCCTGGACCCTCTGGAACCGTTCGAGCCGCTCTCCCTGTTCCGCCGCCGCAAGGACTGACGTTTAAGCCTTTGCGGGGACCGAAGCATCTCCTTGAGCGCCTGAACCTCGATGCCGCAGGACCAGTTCGGTCACAGCAAACAGAATGCTCCCTAAGCCGAGCGGCATGAGAAAGTAGACGAACCGGAACACCAGCAGCGGCCCGATCAGATTGTCCTGGGGCATGAGATACATTACCACGCTCTCGATCACCCCGAGCCCTCCGGGCACATGGCTGACCAGCGCCGTCGCGTTGGCGATCACATAGACGGATGCCACGCCCAGATACGCCACGTCTGCCACGGCCGCGAGGGCCTGGTGGAGGCATGCGGCCACGAACGCGAAGTTGATGGATCCGATCAGAACCTGTCCGATGGCGAGGCGGAAAGCCGGGATCTCTAGGGACCAGCGCCGGATCCGCAACGGCCTGCGCACCACGATGGACAGGATCAGATACATCACCGGCACTGCAAGACAGCCCATGCCTAAGGCAATGACGACAGGATGGGTCAACCCTGTGATCTCCACGGCCAGGCCGGAACGCAGGAGCAAGGCCGCTCCGCCCAGCGTCAGAAGACCAAGCCCGACGGTGATCCCGCAGAAGACGATGACCTTCGCCACCTCGCCTGCATTAAGCCCCCATCGGCTGTAGAAGCGATAGCGCACCGCACCGCTGCTCAAGGCGGCTAATCCGATATTATGGCCGAGAGACAGGGCCGTGAAGGAGGCCAGGGCCGCTTTCGGATACGGAAGCGGCCGTTTGACATAGCGCAGGGCCAAGTAGTCGAAGAGGGTCAGGCACAGGTAGCTCGCTGCGGCAAAACCTGCGGCCCCCAGGAGCCTCGCGGTGGGAACGGCTGTGACGGCGGCGATCAGTTCGTCGAGGCTGTAGCGGCTGAGCGTGCGGTAGAGGAGAAAAGCCGCCAGACCGATGGCGGCCGCCGCGATCACATACTTCCAGTTCCGCATCCTCTCTCCTCATCGGGGCTGCAGCGGCAAACGGCACAGCTGACTAAATCTCAACGCAGAGACCCGGCCTGCGATCCGTCAGCTCCCTTCGGAAGCCCCTATCCGTGCGCATGGGCCATGCTCGACTGGTGCGCCTTGCCACGAATCACCTGGAATTCGACCAGAAGCGGGAGATGATCCGAGGCGACGCGGGCCAAGGGCGTCCTGACGGCTTCCACCCGCTGGACAGCAATCCCACGGCTCACGAAGACGTGGTCGATGCGCAGCATCGGTAGGCGCGACGGGAAAGTCGCCCTGGGCTTGGGAAGTCTCGCCAGCGCCTGCGCATCCCAGAGATGGACGGTGAGGCGCTGATAGGCGCGCGAACGTGGCGTGGCGTTGAAGTCCCCCAGCAGGATCGCCGGCTCCCGGCAGGTATGATGGCCGAGCCAATGCGGACCAAGCAGGGCATTGACCTGGGCAAGCCTCTCGTGACGGCGCAAGCCCAGATGAGTGTTGATGATCTGAAGCTCGGCGCCGCCAAGGTTGACCGAGGCCCAGAGAGCCCCCCTTGGCTCGAGGCGCGGCTTTCCGGGCGAGCCCGGAAGAGCCTCCGCCTTGACGAGCCTCGAGGGTCTGTGGGTCAGGATGGCGTTGCCGTACTCCTCCTCAAGCACCCGCATGCTGGCATGGAAGTGCACGTGCATCCCGAGCGCCTGCGCAATTGCGTGAGCCTGATCGATGCCGCCCGTTCTGACCCGCCCCACGTCGAGTTCCTGCAGTGCGACGACATCAGGCTCATAGGCTGCAATCACATCGGCGATGCGCGCAGGAGAGAGCCGTCCGTCCGTGCCGAGGCATCGGTGCACGTTGTAGGTCAGGATTCGTGGCACTTTGCCCCCTCTGGCAGACCTCCAGGGAGCGTCCTGCCCCACCGGCTGATTCCTATGCGGTTGGAACCAGAACTCCCATCGAAGGGGGCTGGATCCATTCAAGCTCGGCTTTTGATGAATGGGGTCCGGAAATGGATGGGGACCGTGCGTACATCCGGCACCGGTCCCCGCCTCCTCGACCGGCCGCAGATGCAACCGGATTCAGCCATCATAGACCAAGCGTGGGAGGCCGGATCAGAGCATAGGAGGTAGGGGGCCTCACCCTGTCGGGGGCGGAGTCTCCGAAAGGGTGCCGCAAGAGCCGCCCGTGGAAGAGCCGGAATGCAAGAAAAAGGGATTCCCGCCCCTGCCCTGGCGCGCTATGGCATGCCCCAAAGATGGCATTGGAGCTGACATGTCCGAGATGTTCTCTCTTCAGAAAGACAAGATCCGCGTTCTCTTGCTCGAGGGAGTGAACCAGAGTGCAGTCGATCTGATCAAGGCGGCAGGATACACCAACCTGACGCACCTCAAGACCGCGCTCGACGAGGACGAGCTCATCGAAGCCCTGCAAGGGATCCACCTCCTGGGCATCCGCTCCCGCACCCAGTTGACGCGCAGGGTTCTGGAAGCCGCCAACCGGCTGATCGCCGTCGGCTGCTTCAGCGTCGGGACGAACCAGGTCGACCTGGAGGCCGCCCGGCAGGCCGGCATACCGGTCTTCAACGCCCCGTTCTCCAATACCAGGAGCGTGGCCGAGCTGGTGATCGGTGAGATCGTCATGCTCCTGCGGCGCACCTTCCCCAAATCCACCGCCGCCCATCGCGGCCAATGGGACAAGTCCGCGACGGACAGCCACGAGGTGCGCGGCAAGACCCTTGGCATTGTCGGCTACGGCAATATCGGCTCGCAGCTCTCCTATCTGGCGGAAGCTATGGGCATGCGCGTCATCTTCTTCGATCAGACCGACAAGCTCCGCCATGGCAACACGGAGCCCGCCGACAGCCTGCATGCTCTCCTGGGCCAGAGTGACGTGGTGAGCCTGCACGTGCCGGAGACGCCGGCGACGCACGGAATGATCGGCAAGGCTGAGATCGCCGCGATGAAGAAGGGCGGCTATCTCATCAACAACAGCCGCGGCACGGTGGTGGACCTCGACGCACTGGCCGAGGGCTTGCGGAGCGGCCATCTGAGGGGCGCTGCCGTCGATGTGTTTCCCGTGGAGCCTGCATCGAACAAGGAACTCTTCGTCTCACCGCTGCAGGGCCTCGACAACGTTATTCTGACACCGCACATCGGCGGATCCACGGAGGAGGCACAGGAGCGCATCGGCGCCGAGGTCGCCAAGAAGCTGACCGATTACTCCGACGTGGGCACGACAGTCGGAGCCGTGAATTTTCCCCAGGTCCAGCTGCCCTCCGGAACTACCGGCACCCGTTACATCCACGTACATAGAAATGTCCCCGGCATGCTCGGGCGCCTGAACAATGCCTTCTCTCAGCGCGGTCTCAACATCACGGCCCAGCATCTGCAGACCGATGGTGAACTCGGCTATGTGGTGATCGAAGTGGAAGGTCAGCCCGAGCAGAGCCGGGAAACTTTGGAGGAGATCCGCGCTCTCGAGGGCACCATTCGCGCCCGGCTGCTCTACGCCCGTGGGTAGGCGGCGTACTGAAACGTGGGATGCCTGATTTCTCAGATGACCTTCATGGAGAAAGCATGTCAAAGGCGTGATACCGTTGATTGCACCATCTCTCTTAAGGTGACGATGGTGTGCTGTTCCGAGCGAAAGCAGGACCGTGATTGCCGGTGTCCAGGTGAAGTTACGTCATTTCATGCAGCAGACGGTGACAAAGCTCGCCCGTATGGCCGGGTTTCCTCATATCGTTGCAGATCAAGCGGAACCTGTGCTCGGAGAGCCTTTGCCCTTAAGACCAGAGCCTAAGCCACCCCAGGACAATCCGCACTCATCCTCATCTCCAGCCATGCACGAGCTTCTCGAACCTTCGCAAACCGACGGCGAGAACAGCCTTCGACCGCCCATTCATGCTCAATTGGAACGCTTCAGCGACATGAACACCTCCCTCGATACTCTGGCCGAGCAGATGCTGACCCTCGTCGAGATCGTCTCGGCTCAGGAGAGGGACATCAAGGCGCTCAAGGAGCAGTGTCGCGTGCTGGAAGAGCACGATCAGGCGATTGCGGTGGCGTTCTCGACCTTCTTTCACGTTCTCTCCGCAGGGCGCATTGCGAAGTTGAGTGAGATCGCCACTATCCTGAACCACATCATCAAGGTCGCCGAGCAGGAAGGACGTCCGGCCGCGTCGATCAAGTTCCTCCGGGATTTGGCCGATATGCTCCCAGAAGATCAGCGCTGATTCCGTGCGCTTCTCTTTCTGTCCCGAATTGTGGCCTAAACTTCCGAGAAGAGAGGTTGAATTTAAGCATCTGTTAACCCTGTTGTTTCAGACTTCCCAGACTGCCGCAATGGCGCTGCCGGGCATGATTGTCAGAACACTGGGGCTATCGTCCTGATGTTTTTGACTGTCGGCAAGCCAAGAGCGAAGGAAGTTGGTGATGTCGACGAACAGGGCAGGAGCGACGATCGAGACAGCAATCGCACGGCATGTCGCCAGCATCTTCGACCACGACAGACAGGGAACCACCGTCGGTCAGATCCGCCAGCGGATCACGGACAACTTCGAACCGGCTGAGCTGCAAACAGGACAGGACAACCAGCCTCCTGCGCTCGTTGCTCTTCACCGCCGTATTATCGCTGCCTTCACACCAGTCGGAAAAGCTTACAATACTCCCGACCGGGTTTCAGAGCTGGCGGAACTCAGAGAAAGCCTGGAGCGGCAGCGCAGCTCACAGCAGGTGAACGGGCAAAAATACCTACTCGATTATGCCAAGAGCCAACTCCTCATTGAACGGCAGCAGCTTTTCCTGAAGAACGAGTTTACCGAAGGTTTCGGGCGCATCGAGGCATGGGTTCTGTCGATTGCGTTCCTGACCCTGGTGCTTTTGAACGTCGTCAGCATCTTTTGGGCGCTGCCTCTCCTGACGTTGAGCATCGGCAGGGCCTGGTATCTCGATAGGCAATGCAAGCGCCGCCTCGGAAAGATTGTGGAGATTGATACGCTGATCGAGCGGATAAAGCATGTCCCTTAACGAGCATCGGAATCACGAACGGCCGAGAATGGCTGACGCGACCGCAATGTCCTGAACGGCAAGCCCCGAGAACGTTGAGACGGTCACCCGTTCGGCTGCCGTTCGGCCTTTGGCTGCGCCGGAAACGATTTCACCAATCTCGACAACGCGGCTCATGGCTGCGTCATCGGACTGATAGGCGTGCCAGAGCTCTCCTCTTGAGCGACCCTGGAGCCTACTGTCTGTGACAACAAGGTCAGCCCGCCGGATGATGGCGGGATCCAGCTCCTGCTTGTCGGCGCTGTCAGCGCCAATCGCTGTTATGTGAGTGCCGGGCTGAATGTCGCTCCACTGTAGAAGCGGTTCCGGGCTTGCTGTGGCAGTGACGATCAGGCGGCAACGGGCTGCGATCTCGGCGGGCGAATGTGCGGACGTTACGAGGAAGCCCTTGTCGTGCATCCTTTGGGCATAGGCATTTGCCCTGTCCTGATTGCGCCCCCAGAACACAATGTTCCGACAGGGCCGCACCGCTTGGAGCAGTTGAACCTGCAACTCTGCCTGGATCCCGGTTCCGAGCACACCGATTGCCTCAACCTTCTCGGGCGCAAGGTACTTGGCTGCGACGGCTCCAGCCGCGGCCGTGCGCAGATCCGTCAGCCGTCCACGATCATTGAGCACGGCGGCCAGCTCCCCTGTGTCTTTCTTGAAGACGAGCAGAAGGCCATCGCTGCTGCTCAAGCCCCGTGCGGGATTGTTCCAGAACCCGGATGCGATCTTGACCACATAGTTGTCGCCCGCCTTGAGGTAGCCGTACTTAATGTGGACTTCGCCTGGCGGATCGTCGAACAGGAGTTCGCCCGGCGGCGGAACCACGGCCTCCCCGCGGGAGAAGGCTGCAAAAGCCTCTTCCACCAGGCGCACGAGATCGAGCCCTTTCAGCCGCTGCTCAATCTGCGGCAGATCGAGAAAGGTGATCGGAGCATCAGCCATGGTTCTTACTCCTGCCCGTTCAGGACAGAGAAGATCTTGTCACGATCAAAGTTCGCTCCGCAGAGCACGACAACATTTCTCTGGCCTCTGCACCGGTCCGCAACTTTGAGAAACCCCGCCAAGGCAAGAGCCGCTGCGCCCTCGACGACCTGGTTTTCCTTGAAGGCCAGATCACGGAGAGCACCCGCGATCTCGGCTTCCGTGCAGGTGACGACCTCATCGACGACTGCGACGGCGAGCGGCAGTGTCATGCTGTCCTCATCCATGCCTCCTGCGACACCATCGGCAAGCGTGTCGTGATGCTCAGTCTCGACAACACGTCCAGCGATCATGGAAACCGCAAGAGCAGCCGAATTCTGCGCTGCGACGCCATAGATTCGCGTTCCGGGGCTGAAGCTCTTGAGCACAGACCCGATGCCACCGATCAGCCCGCCGCCGCCCATGGCGACGAAGACATTGTCGATCCCCTCCGACTGCTCGAGCAGTTCCAGCCCGATGGTCCCCTGACCGGCAACGATCTCAGGATCATTGTAGGGAGACACATAAACGAGGCCACGGGCAGCCGCCTGCTCCTGCGCATAAAGCTCCGCCAGGCCGCTCTCCGCCCCATGCAGAACGACGTTCACATTGAAAGAGCGGATGCGGTCGAGTTTGGCCTGAGCGACGGTTTCAGGCAGCACCACCGTCAAAGCCTGACCGACTGACGCAGCCGCCTGTGCCGATGCGATGCCGTGGTTGCCGGATGACGCCGTAATGACTTCACAATCGATGCCGAGCGACGTCATCTTGCTTGCAGCTCCCCGTATCTTGAAGGATCCTGTGAGCTGAAAATTCTCGGCCTTGAAGAAGACCGACGAGCCGACATCCCGGCCGATCTGCCGCGACGGGAGTAAGGGTGTCTCGTAGATGTGACTGCGGATCCGCTGGCGAGCCTGCACCGATCGGGCGGCAGCCTCGAGAACGATGCTGATCATGGTATCTCTCCGTGCGTCAGCTGCTCGATCTTCGCTTGGCGCCCAATTCGGATTGCTCTTTCCGAAAGCCTTGCAAGAATCGCGGCAGAACATTCAATCATCCTGGCGAACTGGTCGACAATGATGTTCTCATTGGGCGAATGGAGCATGGCTCCATGATGGGTGATGCCGAGACCGACGATCTCTGCGCCGAGCTGCTCGACGAAAGGATGGGCCGTGCCCGAGGCCGGCGAACTCGGCTGCACAATGGCCAGTCGACCGAAATGCGCTTCCGAAAGCTCCTTCACATCCTGGATGAACCAGTGGTCCGTCGCCGATCGCACCGGCTTCACATTGGCATCATGAACGATGAGTTCGATGTCCTCGAAGCCATGCCGGTTGAGATGCGCGCGCAGAAGCGCAACGATCCGCTGCGGATCCTGATCGGGCACGAGGCGGAAATCGATCTTGACCGAACCCTCCGCAGGCAAAACAGTCTTCGCACCCTCACCTTCATAGCCGCCCGAGAAGCCGTTGACATTCATGCACGGCTCAAAATTGACGGCGCGGTAGAAGTTTTCGGCATCGATCCCTTCGAGAAGCCGCTGTGCACCCGTTGCCTCCAACAAGCTGTCGAGGGAATAGGGAGGAACTGCGGCAAGTTCCTTGTCGCTGGGAGAAGGTTGCCGCACGGCATCATAGAAACCTTCGACCAAGATCTGTCCTGACGGGTCACGAAGAGACGCCGTTGCGGCTGCGAGCCTCCACAGCGGGTTGTCGAAGACCGCGCCGAGGCTCGAATGCAGATCCGCTCTTGCGGTTCTGGCGCGCAACTCTACGGCCATCACGCCCTTGAAGCCGCAGAGGATGATCGGGCGCCCGCTCGAGTCGATCTCGCCATACTCCCACCAGCAGACATCGACAACCTTGCCCTCGAAGCGCTGCTTCAGAAAGGTTTCGAGCGACGGACTGCCGATCTCTTCCTCGCCATCGACGAGCCAGATGAGCCTGAACGGCAAGGAACCGGGATGCTGCTCGCGGAACAAGCGCCAGCCAGCCAGCCGGCTGATGAACTCTCCCTTATCGTCGGCAACGCCACGCCCGTACCAGCGACCGTCGCGCTCGGACATTTCAAAAGGCGAAGAATGCCACAGCGACACCGGATCTTCAGGCTGCACGTCGTAATGATTGTAGATCATGACCGTCAGCGGGCCGCTGCCGATCTCGCCTACGACGAAGGGACCCACCTCTCCCGGTTGGATCTCTGTCGCGAAACCCGCTTCAGTCAGCAGATCGCGAACGGCCTCAGCGCATTCGGCAAGCTTTTCGCCGCGCGCGCTGACGGATGGAATGGCGACGAGACGTCGGAGCTCTTCACTTGCCCTCAGCAGATGATCCTTCGGCAGCATCCCCTGGCCTCGCCTTACGCTAGACCGCGACGGGCAAGAAAGCTGTCAAGGCGGGCGAGCCCCTCCATTAGGTGTTCTGTCTTCACGCCGATGCCAATCCGGATGTGGTTCTCGATCCCGAACCAGCTTCCGGCCACGACGAAAACGCTTTCCTCTTCGCGAAACGCATTCGACAAAGCCTCCGAGGTCATGTCGAAGTCATAGTGCAGGAAGGCCATCCCGCCGGCCTCGGGACGCTGCCAGGACCAGCGGTTCCGTTTCTCGATCCAGCTTTGGACGATATCTGCATTCTCGCGCAGCAGGGCCCGTCCCCGGGCCAGGATGCGCTCGCGGTTCTCCGGCGCCATCACGGCAGCGCCGACGATCTGACTGAGGATGCCGCTGCCAATGGTAGTGTAGTCCTGGCGCTTGGCAGCCTCCTCGACGACCTCCTCGGGCCCTACGATCCATCCGAGGCGCAGCCCCGGACAAGCGAACGACTTCGACAGGCTGCTGGTGACGATGACACGTTCGTAGCTTCCATAGAACGTTTCCGTCTCTGCCCCGTCGATCTCGCCACCGCGGTAGATCTCATCGACCAAAAGCCAGGCTCCGGCCTTGCGTGCCGCCTCCAGTAGCACCTCGCGGCTGCGCGGCGAGAGAACGGCACCCGTCGGGTTGCCGGGGTTTGTCACGGCAATCAGCTTCACGCCCCCGCTCACGGCCTGCGCCTGTGCATCCGGGTCGATCTGCCATCCCTGATCCGGCAGGAGCGGAAGCCGCTGAACATTCATGCCCAGAGCGCGTCCGAGGCCATCGACCTGCATGAAATTGGGAACGGCAAAGAGAACCCTGTCACCTGGATCCACCATGGCCATCAGGGTGATCATCGTAGCTTCCGAGGAGCCGTTGGTGACCAGCACGTTGGAGGCCGATGCGCCCGGATACCAGCTTGCGATTGCGGAGCGCAGATCCGGCCGTCCATCCGTCCAGCCGTAACCGAGCGGCAGGCTCAGAAGTGCCTGCGCGGCGTCCGCTGGCATGATCTCCTCGATGGTGCAGGGATGCACGCCGCTTTCGGTCAGATTGATCTCGACGCCATTCTCGAAGAGCGTCTGGTTGCGTTCCATGAGAAACGTATCGAACTGCACAATTGCTCCAATCGTGAATGACAGTGCTGTGGCGCTTAACAGCCGGACCATGGCAGGAGAGATTTTAAACCGTCAAGTCCAATTTGGACTTCAACGTCCAAGTTTAGGGTGCTACAGAGCCTGATATCCTGCTCAGCCTCACGGGGATTTTATGAAAATCGAAGAGTTCACCCTCGAGCGCATTCAGTCGCTGTATGAGAACACGGTCGAGTACAACCTGTCCGACAGCGGGGTACATCCCTACTCCCTTCGCGAACTCCTGACGTCGGAACAACAGGCACAACTGCTCGACGTGGAGCTGGGATACGGCTGGACGAACGGGCGCGTGGAGCTACGGCAAGCCATCGCCAAGTTGTATGTGAACCGGACTGCCGACGAGGTGATCGTCACCAACGGCTCGGCTGAGGCCAACTTCCTCCTCGTGATGTCGCTGCTCGAACCCGGCGACGAGCTTGTCGTCTTCGTTCCGAACTACCTGCAGATCTGGGGCTGGGCGCGCGCCATTGGAGTGACCGTGAAGGAGGTCCTTCTCCGGGAAGAGCTGGGATGGACTCCCGATCTCGACGATGTGCGCAAGGCCGTATCGGCCCGCACGAAGATGATGACGATCTGCAACCCCAACAACCCGACCGGGAGCGTCCTGTCGCGCGAAACGATGGACGGGCTCGTGGCGATTGCCCGCGAGCACGGGATCTACCTGCACGCGGATGAGGTCTACAAGGGAGCCGAGCTTGAGCAGGACGAGCCTCCGAGCTTCGCTGACCTTTACGAGAAGGCCATCATCACCAGCGGCCTCTCGAAGGCGATGGCGCTCCCGGGACTGCGCATCGGCTGGCTCGTCGGGCCTGCGCAGGAGATCTACACCTCGTGGCAACGCAAGGACTACACGTCGATCACGACCGGCGCCGTCAGCGAGTTCGTGGCCGAAATCGTCGTTGAGCCTGCAAAGCGGCAAGAGATCCTCGCGCGCAGCAAGCGGATCCTGCGCGAGAACCTCGTTCTCCTGCAGCGCTGGGTCGATGAGAACAGCGATCTGTTCTCGTTCGTGCCGCCCAAGGCCGGCGGCATGGCTTTTCTTCACTATGCCATGCCCATGAACTCGACGGAGCTGGTGCATCGCCTGCGCGAGGAGCGCGGCATCATGCTTCTGCCGGGCGATGTCTATGGCATGGACCATTACATCAGGATCGGCATCGGCGCCCCGGCCCATCATCTGGAGGCCGGCCTTCAGCGCCTTGCCGCCTTCGTGCGCGCGGAACTCGCATGACACAGGCGACGGTGTCTCCATCAACGGACCTTTCACCGGAGCTGGCGGCCTATGCTCCGGTCTGCGACGCCATTGCCCTGCTCTTCCAGCCCTATGCGGAAGTGGTCCTGCACGATCTGTCGACGGAGACGGTCGTCCATCTGTCGAACCCGTTCTCCAAGCGGGAGCTCGGCGAGCCGTCCCTCCTGCATGAGATCGATTTCAAGCCATCCGATGTCATCATCGGCCCTTACGAGAAGGTGAATTGGGACGGGCGGCGCATCAAATCGGTCAGTGCCGTTCTTCGCGCAGGCTCCAGGAGTATCGGCATTCTCTGCATCAACGTCGATGTCTCCCACTTTCATGCAGTCATGCAGACGCTGACCGCACTTGTGGCGGTGCCTCAGGCTGCCGAAAAACCGGCTTCCCTGTTCAAGGAGGATTGGCACGAGCGCATCAACGAGTACATCCAGAGCTGGACGCGTGAACGCGGGCTCTCCATCGCGGACATGACGCGCCTGCAGAAGCAGCAGCTCGTCGCCGATCTGGCCGGCGACGGCGCCTTCGGCGGCCGCAATGCGGCGGCCTATATCTCTCGCGTGCTCGGCCTGGGTCGCGCCACCGTCTACAACTACCTTCGCAGGAAGGATCAGGCCTGAGAAGGAAGGAGCGCGTCGCGCACGGCCCGCCAGCTCGTCTCGTCGGGTGCGCTGATGAGGCCGCCGCTCCGATTGGCCGGACGGTAGGGAGAGCCGTCGAAATGCGCCGTATAGCCACCGGCCTCGCGATGGATCAGCCAACCGGCCGCGTGATCCCACGGCATGACACTCGACGAGAACGAGAAGTGCAGGTGACCTGCGGCGATCAATCGATAGGTATGGGCCGAGCAGCGCAGATCGGCCGCCATCGCGACCTTCGGCAGGTTGCCCGTTACCAGGGGCCGTAGGGCTTCGGGAAGGTAGCGCCAGGAGACATTGCCCGCCATCTCGGGGAGCGGAACGGCGGATGACACGCGAAGAGGCGCGGTGCTGCCGTCAGGGCGCTGGATCCAGGCTCCTTCACCACGAACGGCCATGGCCCAATCATCGGAGATCGGGTCGAGAATAATTCCGCAGACCACTTCTGCTTTCATCACCACGGCGGCCATGACGCCGAACAGGGGAAGCCCGGATGCGAAGTTGAGCGTGCCGTCGACGGGATCGAGAATGAAGGCAAGGTCTGCTTTGTCGAGATCATCGAGCAGCCGCGGATTGCGGCTCACACCCTCCTCTCCAACCACGAGGGCAGCGGGAAACAGACGCTGAAGTTCCGCCTCAATCATCCGCTCGGCCGCTTCGTCCGCATCTGTGACGAGATCGAGCGGCGAGCTCTTGGCTCGAATGGCACCGGCGGACAGGTTCCGGAACCGCGGCAGGATCTCAGTCTGCGCCGCCTTCCTAAGAATGTCCGCGACGATCATGGCATCGGATTGGGAAAAACTCATGAGAGTGTTCACCTAAATCATCTCAAGCGGGCGCTTGCGTTTCGGCGCTGGGAACTCGGCATCGATGGCGGCCAAATCCTCCGGAGTCAACCGGATCTCCAACGCCTTATGGTTCTCCCGCACATGCTGAACGCTGGACGCCTTCGGGATAGCGATGACTCCTGGCCTGTTCAGCAACCATGCCAGAGCGACTTGGAATGGGCTTGCCTCGTAACGGTACGCGATGGCCTGCAGCGCACCACCTCGAGGAAGCCTCCCCTGCTCGATGGGGCTGTAGGCCATCAACGGCATGCGGTGGGCTTCCATCCATGGGATGAGGTCGAACTCGGGACCGCGCCGCGTCACATTGTAGAGAACCTGGTTGGTGGCACAGGTCTCACCTTCCGGCACGCCAAGCAGCTCCTCCATGTCATCCGTATCGAAATTGCTGACACCCCAATGGCGGATCTTGCCGGATCGGCGAAGCTCCTCGAAACCGGCAACCGTCTCCTCCAGCGGGACGCTTCCGCGCCAATGCAGGAGATAAAGATCGAGCCGATCCGTCTTTAGCCGTCGAAGACTGCGCTCGCAGGCTTGGATCACGCCCTGCCGGCTGGCATTGTGAGGATAGACTTTGCTGACGAGGAAGAGGCGCTCCCGCTCTCCAGCCAGAGCCTCGGCAACCAGTTCCTCGGCGGCTCCTTCACCGTACATCTCGGCCGTGTCGATGAGGGTCATTCCGAGTTCAACCCCAAGCCGCAGAGCCTCGATCTCCTGTTCCCGCCGGCCAGCTCTTTCGGCCATTTGCCAGGTGCCCTGCCCGAGTGCGGGAATGCTTTCGCCATTCGGCAAGGTGGCAGCCAGGCTCATCGTCAGCTCTCCTTGAACAATTCCTTCCATGCGCAATCTGGAGACAGCCCGCCTTCAAACCAGTCGGCAAGGTCACAAGTTAGCCGGCATGGCATGACGCTATTGCAGGCGGGGTGTCTTCATGAAGCGGCCCCGGTCCGCCGATCTGATCGTCACATCGAACCTGTCGCCCTCCCGCTCGAGCGTGAGGGGCACATCGACGCCGGCCGGGCCGAGCGCCCACACGGCCCGATAGAACTCCGCCAGCGAGGTCACGCTCTGCTCCGCAACCGCGTGAATCTGATCGCCGGCTCTCAGACCTGCCCGCTGTGCCGGGGCATCTCCGGCAAGGCCGATGATTGTGAGCTGGTCGTCCTCAGCCTCCGCAACATAGAAACCGAGCCAGGGGCGTGGATCGCGCTTGACTCGGCCTGCGGTCAGGAGGTCGTCAAGAATGGGCTTCAGGAGATCGATGGGTACGCTCATGTTGAGGGGCACGACGGTCCCACCGGAGGCCTGGTGCTGGAGCTGGAGGGATCCAATCCCCACGAGATCTCCGCGCGGGCCGATCACCGCTGTCCCGCCCCAATTGGGATGGGCCGGTGCGGTAAAGATGGCACCGTCGATCAGATACTCCCAATAGCCTGCAAATTCCTGGCAGGCGACCACCTGGGCTGCCAGGGAATGAATCTGCCCTCCGCTTCCTCCAACGACGACCTGTTCTCCAGGCTTCAAGCGGCGGGAATCCCCAAGGGCCAACACAGGCAAGCCAAGCGGCTCGAGCGCCTGCACCAGGCCGAAGCCGCTTTCATAGTCATAGGCGATCACATGCGCCTCAACGGCCCGCCCCCTGTTGGTGGTGAGCCAGACCTCTTCGGCCTCGGCGATAAGATACCCGATAGTTACGACAAGGCCGTCATCCCGGATGACCACACCCTGCCCGGCCCGCTCGACACCGAGTGTCTCGGCGGTGAATGCATCTTCGGGAACACGCGCCCGCAGTGAAACCACGGCGGACAGAGCATTCTTTAGATCGTAATCGAGAAGCCTCGGGTCAGGCTGGAACTCAGGAGGGATTTCCCATTCGTCGGGTGGCTGCATGAAAAACTCCCCGGTCTCTCTGCCGAGAGCCTGCACCCTTTCAAAATGGCAGGAAAAACCATCCCTTCAACAGCTCTCCCACTTTTTGACGCACAAAAAGGCGTGTTCTGAGGACAAGTTGCATCAGATCCGCGGGATGGTTCCGATCCAGGATTGCTACGCTCGATGATATCAGGGTGAGGAGGCTCGCTTAGGCGGGTTCCAGAGATCTGACCGGGGGCACCTCCCGCTCGACCCGTTGCACAGGCTCTTGGCGCCTTTCAAGCATGCTGATGGCTTGCCTGGCATAGAGGCGAAACTCATGCTTCAGGATCCGGGAGGCGTTCTCCCAAGCCCCTGTCTCATGCCGAGCGACAAAGAACGCTCGGGCAATATGCTCGATCTCAAGATCCACCTGGTCCACCTTCGCCCCCACGGAGAAAGTCTCGCGTCTCTCTCACGGCACGCGGAACAATGCCGCTGCGTCAATCGCCAAGGTGTCTGATTTGCCGGGATGTGTCTGTATCCTAAAAGACACGACCCAGGAGCATTGAAGAAGGAGGGAGGCTAGACCCCCGCCATGCCTATGCTGCCTGAGCCTTTGCAAGGAACTGGTCGATGTCCTGCTTCAACCGTTGCAGCTGCTGGTCCAGAGTCTGCTTGGCATTCGACACCTCATAAGCCGCCGACGCGGCGGAAGCTGTCGAACCTGACAGAGCCTCGATGCTGCGCGCCACCGCATGGGTATGATCGGTCGTCTGGTTGACGTTCACGGCGATCTCCGATGTGACGGCAGCCTGCTGCTCGACGGCCGCGGCAATCGCCGTGGCGATGCCGCTCAAATCATCCATGATGCGCCCGATGTCGTCGATATCGGTGACGCTTTGCCGGGTAGCTTCCTGAATGGCACCGATGCGGGAGCCGATCTCCGTGGTGGCCTTGGCCGTCTGGTTCGCCAAGGTTTTGACCTCCTGGGCCACGACGGCAAAGCCTTTGCCCATTTCCCCGGCTCGCGCCGCTTCGATGGTAGCGTTCAGGGCGAGCAGGTTGGTTTGAGCGGCAATCCTCTCGATCAGGTCGACCACATCTCCGATCTCCCTTGCCTGCTCGGCCAGCCCATTGACGGTGTCCTTCGTCCGCCTCGAACTCTGCAGCGCATGGCGGGCGACATCCGCAGAGCGGCTGGCCTGCTGCCCGATCTCGCGCACGGATGAAGCAAGCTGTTCCGTGGCCGCTGCGCCGGACTGCATGTTGGAAGCGGTCTGCTCTGCGGCGCTTGTTACCTGATGTGCAAGGCTGCTGGCATCGGCTGTGGCAGCGTCAAGAGCTGCTGCACTTTCAGAAAGAGCTCCACTCGCCATCCCGGAGATCTGCAGACTCTCCTGAACGGCATTGGAGAAGGCGGCCACAGCCTGCGCCAGCATCTCGCCCTTCTTCTGTCGGTCCTGAACGAAGGCGTCTTGATACACGGAAATTGCGAAATCCATGTCCAGCATGACGGCGCGGTTCACGACCGTGAGCTTGCGGGCCAGCGCAGACCCGTTGAAGCGATGCTTTTTCGACAGAGAAATGACCAGTTCGTTCAGGATGAACGCATAGCCTCCGATATACCACCGCGGCTCCAGGCCGATCTTGTTGTGAATCAATCCGATACGCCGAATGCCCTCGACATAGGCGGCATCGAAGCTGCCGCTGAACAGGCGCCCCCAATGCTGCAACTGCGCCGAGACGAGACGTGATTGTTGCGTTCCAATCAGCTTGGACAGCTGCGGCTGCCGATGCATATGCTCGTAGAACCGCTCAAGGATCTGGGGTAGAACAGGGTGCATGTCCTGCCAGATCGAGCGCAACTCCTGGCGAACTCTTTCATCAATTCCAATAAATACGAGTCGATCCGCAATCGCTATATCGTTGTGCAATGCACATACTCCGATGAATGGAGGAGTGTTAGTCACTTAGGCTTGAGCGAGGCTTGCACGCGGCTGCCGGCCCAATTCAGCGACAATCATGCGGCCGAGCTTTGCAGCGCCCCCTTGTCCGCCCTGCAACCCAGAGCGGCATCACGCGTTGTCCTGAGTAGCTGCGGGGTTACAGCATGATCGACCATGAAACAAAATATCTTTTATCTTTCAAAGTCGGAGAAATTGCACTCCGTCAACGCAGGAACACTCCCTCCCTTCCAGCGACCATTCAGGACCACTTAGGCCAGTTGTTGCGAGCTGAGTATTACGAGCGTGGGGACAAGCCGCGCTTCCTGGGTGACCCTGCCCTTCCGCTTGAATTCGACCCCTATCTTCAGCGGCTCGACCAAAGGGAAAGGGCTCTGCGAGCCTCGATGATAGGAATGCAGGGACAGCAGGCTGTGGCCGCGGCTCTTTTGGGATCCGGCGTCTAGTACCCTGATATCAAACTGGCATCACCTGCGGGCTATCTACCTTGAGGCTGTCACAGGTGATCTGGCTTTCAACTCGCGATTGGACACCTTCCTGCATTCCGGATCGGAAGCTCGTTTATTGCGGCCAGATGCTGGCCTTCGGAAATCGTCGCGGAACTCTTTCACGAGCGAACAATTCAGAAGCCATGAGACCCAGTAGCGGCAGAGCTGTTCTAAGACAGGCGTTCAGGCACTTGGAACATGAGGTGCCGGGCAAAGTCGCGCGGGTTCTCCGCAGCTTGCGCCATCCGGACGCCAAGTGGATCAGATTGCCCGTCGGCCTTGTTTTCGTCATCGGAGGCATCTTTTCGATCCTGCCGGTCTTAGGATTATGGATGCTGCCCTTGGGCCTGCTGCTGATGGCCTACGATGTCCCTTTCCTGCGCAAGCCCGTCGGTCACTTCACGATCTGGGCCATTCAAAAGTGGGCTGCGCTGAGACGACGCCTCTTTCCAGAGCGCCCGCAAAGGTAGCAGTACCTGGAATATCGGCTGGCACGCCGGAGCACTATTGATCCGGCAGAGCGCCCCCGAGCTCATCCTCGATATAGATCGAGATGATTTCGTCAAAACTCCCCTCTGCCCGGAAGCCCAAACTCTCGGCCCTGCGAGCATCGAAGCGCCGGGGCCAGCCTTCGACGAAGCGCACGATATTCGGGTCGATTTCGTGACGGATCCGGGCGACGCAGCGTTCGCCGCCAATCCGCCTGAGCGCATCGATCTGCTCCGCAACCGTCACAGACACGCTCGGCATCGTCAGGTTGCGGCGAGGCCCAACCCGTGAGAGGTCGAGGGTCGCCGCATGAATGAGGAAATTGACGGCCGATCTAGGCGAAGCGTGGGAATGCCGCACGTCCATGGGTACAGGCAGGATCGCTTCCTGCCCGTTCAGCGGCTCGCGGATGATGCTCGAGAAGAACCCTGAGGCGGCTTTGTTTGGTTTGCCGGGACGCACGCAGATGGTCGGCAGCCGAATGCCGATACCGTCTAAGAAGCCGCGCCTTGAATAGTCGGCCAGTAGCAGTTCGCCGATGGCCTTTTGCGTGCCGTAGCTCGTGAGAGGCGTCAGGAAGAACTCGTCGCCGATGGCCTCCGGGAATGGAGCCCCGAACACGGCGATGGAGGACGTAAACACCAGCCTGGGGCGATATCCATCGCCCACATGGCGGATCGCATCAAACAGGAGCCGGGTGCCATCCAGATTGATCCGGTATCCCTTCTCCAGATCGGCTTCCGCTTCACCGGAGACGATGGCAGCCAGATGAAAGATGACATCCGGGCGGGTCGCCACCAGAGGCTCCGCCTCTCCGGGCATGGAGAAGTCCGATGTCAGAGTGTCAATTGGGAACGAAGCCTCAGGACGTTCCGGCTCGACCACGTCATGCAGGATCAGACGCGTGATCTCCTGCCCACCGAGCTGCCGTTCTTGCACCAGGCGCTCGACAAGCTTGCGGCCGACCATTCCGGCGGCTCCGAGAATGAGGATCTGCATCGGTCAAAATCCCTTGTTAGGCAATACCGTAGCTGGCTATCGTGACTTCATTATGCGGATAGTAGAAACGAAGGTGGCGCCGCTGTCGAGCGGCGCCACCTTTTCAGGGGAGGCGAATTACTTCCCTCGAATCTTCGTCAGCTCGTCCTGCATCATCTTCACGGTTTCCGGACCGATGGTCGCCGCATGCTTTTCCCAGACGCTCTTGGCCTGCTCACGCATGCGGTTGGCCTCCTGGGCATTCAACTCGTTGACGACGGTGCCCTCACCCTTGATCTTGTTGAGCGAAGCTTCCGACAGTTCGCGGGACACTTTGCGCTGCTCATCGCGAGCCACGACGGCACAATCGCGCAAAGCCGCCTGCTCATCCTTCGACAATCCGTCCCACAGCTTCTTCGAGTAGAGAACAAGGAAAGGCGTATAGGCGTGGCGGGTGACCGACAGGTACTTCTGCACCTCGTAGAACTTGGAGGTGTCAATGGTCACGAAGGGGTTCTCCTGACCATCGATTGCCTTGGTCTCCAATGCGGTGAACACCTCACCGAACGCCATGGGTACCGCGTTAGCACCCAGGGTCTTGAAGGTGTCGAGGAACACGTTGTTCTGCATGACGCGAACCTTGAGCCCCTTGAAATCCTCCCACTTCTCGACCGGACGGCGCGAGTTGGTGAGGTTGCGGAACCCGTTTTCCCAATAAGCCAGGTTGACGAGGCCGACGGTTTCAAGCTTTGCGTCGATGTGCTTACCGAAGCTGCCGTCGAGGACCGCATCAGCCTCCTTCTCATTGGCGAAGAGGAACGGCAGATCGAAGACGCCGAGATCCGGCAGGATGCCGATCAGGGGCGAGCTCGAGGTGACGACCATCTCCTGCGTGCCGGAGCGAAGGGCCTGGGTCGCCTGCAGATCGCCACCGAGGGCATTGCCCCAGAAGCCCTGAACCTTCAGCTTGCCGCCCGATTTGTCGGTCAGGCACGCCCTGAACTTCTCGACGCCCTTACCATTGGGGTGATCCTCGTTCACGCCGTTGGAAAGGCGAATGTTGCGCTCGGTGAACTGCGCATAGGCTGGGACAGCCGCGAGAAGGGTCGCTGCGACACCTGCAGCAAGGGTGAATTTGAAAGCCTTCATGGTTGTTTCCTCTCTCGTTATTTAACTTCAGCCAACTTACCGTCCCCGTAACCAGGCGAGGGGCACCGTCACCAGTTCGGGGATCAGGATGAGCAGGACGAGCACGAAAAGTTGCGCGATCAGGAACGGATTGACGCCCTTGATCACGGCCCCCATCGGCACGCGGGCAACACCGCTGACGACGTTGAGCACGATCCCCACCGGGGGCGTGATCAGACCGATCGCATTGTTGATGATGAACAGGACGCCGAAATAGACCGGATCGATGCCGGCCTGTTTGACGATCGGCATGAGAACCGGTGTCAGGATCAGGACGGTAGGAGAGAAGTCCAGTGCCGTTCCGACAATGACCACAAGGAACATCAGGGCGAACATGAGCAGGGTCTTGTTGCCCATCAGAGGCTCGATGAGTCCGCTGATCTCACCCGGAATATTGGCCTGAGTGATCAGCCACGCGGAGACCAGTGCGGCCGCCACGAGGAACATAACCACGGCGGTCGTCTTAGCGGCCGTGAGAAACACTCCGTACAGCATCGAGGGCTTCAGCTCGCGATAAACGAACATGCCGATCACAAAGGCATAGACGGCGGCCAGGACGGCAGCCTCTGTCGGCGTGACGATGCCCCACTTGATGCCACCCAGGATCATCACCGGCATCAGGAGAGCAAAGAATCCATCCACGAAGGCCTTGCCACGCTCGCGCATGGTGGTGCGTGGCGACGTCTGCATCTTGTCCCGCCTGCTGACGATCGCCCAAGCGACCACAAGGGAAATACCCATCATCACGCCCGGCACGACGCCTGCGAGAAACAGTTGCGAAATCGAAACGTTGGCTGCGACGCCAAAAATGATGAAGCCGATGGAGGGCGGGATCACCGGAGCGATGATGCCGCCCGCTGCGATGAGCCCCGCAGCCCTCGGAATGTTGTACCCTGCATTGCGCATCATCGGGATGAGAATGGCCGCCAGGGCCGCCGTATCCGCCGCAGCGGACCCGGACAGGGCGGCCAGGATGAGAGCCGCCACGATGGCAACATAACCAAGGCCACCGTGAATATGCCCCAGGCACGCCAGGGCAAAGTTGACGATGCGCTTCGACAGCCCTCCCACATTCATCAGTTCTCCGGCCAGGAGAAAGAACGGCACGGCCAGGAGCTGGAAGTTGTCCGCTCCGATGATCATGTTCTGCGCCACGATCTGGCTGTCGAAGTTGCCGAGCCAGAGCATTAGCGCCAGTGCGCAGACGATGAGCGCGAAGGCGATCGGCATCCCAAGAGCCATAGCGCCCAGAAGCGACGTGAGGAATACGAGGATCGTCACTCGAGGTGCCCTCTCAAAGTATGGGCTTCATCATCACTGTAGTCTCCCGCGAAGGCCCGCAGCTCGTGGTCGCTCAACCGCCCGGTGAGAACCCGCAGGATGCGGAGCGCGGCCATAAGGCCCAGCCCTATGCTCGCGAAGAAGCCGACACCATAGACCCAGAGCATCGAGATTTCCGTGATGGGAGCATAATTGGTGGCGTTGATCTCCGCCTGCTGCCAAGTCCCCCAGAAGAAAACAGCACAGCAGCCGATCACGAAAAGGTCCGACAGAACCATGCAAAGCTTACGCCCACGCTCACCCAAACGGGACACCAGGGTCTCCACACCCAGATGAGCATTCTGCCGTCCCACCACGACCGCACCGATGAATGTCAGCCAGACGAAGAAGTACCGGGAGAGCTCCTCAGATACGTCGATCCCGGTATCGAAGAGATAGCGCAGGACCACGTTGCCGAACACCATGACGACCATGGCGGCGAGCAGGAGGACCAAGAGCCCCTCCAGACCCTTGAAAAATAAGGATATAGCCCTGTTCACCGCTGCTCCCTGCTTCCTGTCCCTGCCCGCCTTATTCTGTTCGCCTCAAGCGACTGTTCAAGGTCACTCATGGTCAAAGTTTCACTGATCTAAGGCCCAGTCTCGAAGGGTGTCAATTCGGTGCCGAACAGGCTTGGAGCCTCAGATGTTTAAACAAAAGCCGCCTTGAAGGAAGTGTTCTATTGTTGCGAATTATACTTATGAATACCACAGCGCGAACTCATTCCGGTGGATATCGCACCTTGAGCTCCAAGTGCTCAGTCATTCACTGTAAGTGTTGTTCCCGGCCGCCTTTCGTGAGCAGATAGGCCATAGCCATGGCGAGAGTCTGATGAAAATCACCGGTGTCGAGACAATCCGTCTGCAGGAATTCGCGAACATCATCTGGGTTCGCCTGCACACGGACGAAGGCCTTATCGGTCTGGGCGAAACCTTCATGGGCGCGGCCGCCGTGGAGGCCTATATCCATGAGACCGTCGCACCCAAGCTGATCGGGCGCGATCCTCTCCAGATCGAGGCCATCAACCGTGATGTTCAAAACTATCTTGGCTGGAGGTCGGCCGGGGTGGAAACACGGGGCAACTCGGCGGTCGATATTGCCCTGTGGGACCTGTTCGGCAAGGTTCATGGCAAGCCCATCTGCGATATGCTTGGAGGGCGCTCCCGGGATCGGATCCGGGTCTACAACACCTGTGCCGGGTACAGGTACATCCGCGACAGCCGTGCGCAAAAGGTGGCGAACTGGGGCGTCGGCAGTGCCGAGGGGGCCTATGAGGATCTGGAGGCGTTCCTGCACAACGCTGACGATCTGGCCCATTCCCTGCTGGAGCAGGGCATCACCGGCATGAAAATCTGGCCGTTCGATGTCGCAGCCGAGCGCAGCCACGGCTATGATATCTCTCCTGCCGAACTGAAGACGGCCCTTGAGCCGTTCGCCAAGATCCGTAAGGCCGTCGGCGACAAGATGGACATCATGGTCGAGTTCCACTCCCTGTGGAGCCTGCCGATGGCCAAGAAGCTTGCCGCGGCTCTCGCCGAGTTTGACACCTATTGGCATGAGGACCCGTTCCGCCTCGACAATGTCGGCGATCTCAAGGAATACGCCCGCCATTCCAAGGCATGGGTTTGCGCATCCGAAACCCTGTCCTACACGCATGCGTTCCGGGAATATCTCGAAACCGGTGCGGCGGGCGTCGTCATGCTCGATCTGTCCTGGTGCGGTGGGCTTACCGAGGCCCGCAAGATTGCCGCCCTCGCCGAAGCCTGGCATGTGCCGGTTGCGCCCCATGACTGCACAGGACCGGTGGTTTACGCGGCTTCCTGCCACTTCTCCCTGCATGCAAGGAACGCCCTGATCCAGGAAAGCGTCCGAGCATTCTACACCGGGTGGTACACCGAGCTGGTGACGGAGCTTCCCACCGTTTCCAACGGAGAGGTGACGGTCAACATGAAGCCAGGTCTAGGGCTGGAATTGCTGCCGGACCTCTGCAGCCGGCCGGATGCAATCGTCAGACTATCCGAGAGCTCATAGTCAGGACTTGAGCGAACATTCTCTCAAAATGGAATGCAATGAACGACGTGATTGATGCGCTCAAAGCCGCCCTCGGATCGCAGGTTAGAACCGGATCCGATATCCCCTTGCGCAATCATGCGGATGCCAGCGGTCTTGCTCCTACACCTCCGAAGGCTTTGGCCCTGCCGCAAACCACCGAGGATGTCGCCACGGCTCTGCGGATCTGCCATGAGCATGGCCACCCTGTCGTCACGCAAGGGGGCCTGACGGGATTGGCCGGTGGGGCGCACCCTCAAGCGGGAGAAATCGCCCTTTCCCTTGAGCGTATGACCGGCATCGAAGAAATCGATGCCGCCAGCGCAATGCTTACGGCACTCGCCGGCACGCCGCTCGCGACCGTGCAGCAAGCCGCCGACGAGGCGGGCTATCTCTGCGGGATCGATCTCGGCGCGAGGGGGACCTGCACGATCGGAGGCAATGCCGCCACCAATGCCGGCGGCAACCAGGTGCTGCGCTACGGCATGGCCCGCCGCAACATCCTTGGCCTGGAAGTCGTTCTTGCGGACGGAACCGTTGTCCGCTCGCTGAACAAGATGCTGAAGAACAACGCGGGTTATGACTGGACGCAGTTGTTCATCGGGAGCGAGGGCACTCTCGGCGTGATCACACGGGTGGTGATTGGATTGCACCCGAAACCCCAGGGTCTTCAGACCGCCCTCTGCGCCGTCGGCAGCTTCGAAGATGGACTACTGGTGCTGCGCCAATTCCAGCAGGCGCATCCCGGGCGCCTGCTCGTGTTCGAGGCCATGTGGCGCGAGTTCATGAGCGTCGCCACTCGGATCTGCGGCCTCCCGAACGCCTTCGAGGCCGAGCATGACATCACGCTTCTCATCGAGGCGGATATGGGAGAAGACCCGGCGGGAACGGAGGCGTTCTCGCTTGTTCTGAGCGATCTGTATGAGCGGGGACTGATCAAGGACGCCTTGGTCGCACAATCGCGCACCGACCGGAACCGGTTCTGGGCCTACAGGGAAACGCCTTATGAGTACGGCCGCTTCCTGCCCGAGGAAATCCGCTTCGATGTAAGCGTTCCGCTCGACCGGATGACGGAAGCGGTCGCACACCTGCGCGAGGAAATGCCCAAAAAATGGCCAGAGGCCATCTGGGTCGCTTTCGGGCATGTGGCCGACAGCAACATCCATATCAATGTTGCCATTCAAGACATGACTGACGAGACCAAGAAAGACGTTCAGGGGCTTGTGTATGACCTGGTCTCGCGTCTCGGCGGCTCGGTATCGGCCGAACATGGCATCGGACGCATCAAACGGCCCTATCTCTCTCTGAGCCGGTCCGAACCTGAACTCGCCCTGATGGCCAAGATGAAGCAAACCCTCGACCCGGCCGGCATTCTCAATCCCGGCCGTGTGCTTTGAGCAAAGCCGCTGGCTTCAAGGCACCTGAGGATGAGAGCAGATTGAGTGCTCCATCTCCACCGCTCGGAATAGCTTCCCAATGTGGGCCTTCATCGCTATCAGGCGAAACCCGCCATTAAGATTTCTCCCTTAAACGAGCGGCCATAGGTGGTTGCATTCTCATGGCAGGATGGTTAGCAACGGCCCTGTGATTTGCCAGACAAGCTACTTGGGAGGATCCTGATGGCCCACGGAGCGTACTGCGTTGCGTTCAAGCATAATCGTTGGACGGTCTCGCAGTTTGGGAGAGATCTGGGTTCGTTTTATTTTCGCGCCAAAGCCTTGAAATTCGCCGTCGAGTCGGCCTGCTGGTCGGCCGTGTCGAACTGCCCTACCGTCTTCGTTCTTGATCGCACCGGCGACTTCTACACCGCGTGGCAGGGCGACAGAGACACACTCACTGCGACCTTGTGAGCACCCGATCGAGGGCTCTTCGCGTAGTGTGATCTCTTTCCTCAGAAACGCGCAGTTCGAGATCACTCTTAACGTTTTATCTTCCTGGCAAACCAGTTCGGTCAAGACACACCTGAGAATTCATGCGACAGCCGCTGCTGGGCGTGACGAGACATTCTCTAACTCGACAATCTCCGGCTGCTTCATCAGAGCCTGGATTTTCTCCGCCAAGTCCGTTGCGCGATAGGGCTTGTAGAGGAGGTTGAGATCGTCGAGCGTCTCTCCGCCATCGAAATAGCCTGTTGTCAAAAGCACTTGGATACCAGGATGCTCGTCCTGGATGAGACGGGCGAGATCAACGCCGCTCAGCTCACCGGGCATCCGGACGTCGGAGAGGACGAGGGATATGTCCTCTGCTTTCTTCAAGACCTGAGCCGCAGCATCGCCGCTCTCGGCCTCCTGTACCGTGAAGCCAAGCGAGCGAAGCGTTGATGTCGCGACCTGCCTGACAGCAGGGTTGTCCTCGACCACCAATACCGTACGCCCTTCTCCAAAGGGAGCAGCAATATGCGCGTGGTTGTGAGACGTGTTCTCAGCAACTTCATGTGAGCGAGGCAGGAAGATGCGGATTGTCGTTCCGACATTCTGCGCACTTTCCACCTCGACCCGGCCGTGGCATTGCTGAACGAAGCCATACACCATGCTGAGGCCAAGGCCTGTGCCCTTGCCACTCTCTTTGGTGGTGAAGAACGGCTCGAAGACCTTCGCGAGCACTTCAGGCGGCATGCCGATGCCGGTGTCCTGAACGGCAATCTCCACATAATCCCCGCTGGGGAGAGGCTTTCCTTCTTCCACGACCTGGTTCGCAACGGTGATCGTCAGATCGCCGCCATCCGGCATGGCATCGCGTGCATTCACGGCAAGATTGAGCAGAGCCGCCTCGAACTGGGCCCGGTCAACCTGGATCGGCCAGATGCCCTCATCGGCGCGAACGCTGGCATTGATGTTTTCACCGAGTGTCGTGCGCATGAGTTCAAGGAGGCTCGGCATGAGACTCATCACATCGATTGTCGAGACCTGCAGCGCCTGACGGCGGGAGAAGGTCAGAAGCCTGTAGGTGAGATCAGCGCAATGCTGAGCGCTCTCCATGGCCATTCGCACCCGCCGCTCCGCCTTCTCATTGCCCTGAATGCTCTTCTTGAGAAGATCGAGATTGCCGATGACGACACTCAGCATGTTGTTGAAGTCATGAGCGATGCCGCCCGTGAGGCGGCCAACGGCTTCCAGCTTGCTGGCATGAAGCAGGTTTTGCTCCATGTGCTTGCGTTCGGTGATGTCGAACCACATGCCGAAGAATTCGCGCGGGCGACCCTCTTCATCCTGCATGAGAACGGTCTGATCGAGGAAGTATCGCTCGACGCCATCTGCGCACAGCCAGCGGTATTCGAGGCTGACGGCTCCCTCCTGCTCCAGGCGCTTGAGTTCGCTCAGAACCCTGCCTCGATCCTCGTCATTGATCCGGGAAGACCAGAAGTCTGAACGTTCGAGGAAGGCTCCCGGTCGGAAGCCGGTGATCCGCTCGATGCTCTCG
Source organism: Microvirga lupini (assembly GCF_014191055.1). GTDB lineage: Bacteria > Pseudomonadota > Alphaproteobacteria > Rhizobiales > Beijerinckiaceae > Microvirga > Microvirga lupini_A. The sequence continues at coordinate 1,269,875 of NZ_JACHWB010000001.1, read as the reverse complement.
TTGGTGAAGTGAAGCTGCCGGTGATCGTCCTGCACTGAGGCCGTGTAGAGCGCAATCGGCAGCGACTGCAGAACGATGGCCTGATGCTCCTCGCGTCGCCGCAGGGCCTGCTCGGCCTTCAGCTTCTCGCTGCGAACCCGCAGGTTGTCCATCAGGAGATGCCGCTCCTGCTCGGCCTGCCGGCGGATCTCCTCCGTCTTTCGGTACAGGTCGACGAAGATGTCGACCTTCGACTTGAGGATCAGGGGCTCGATGGGCTTGAAGACATAGTCGACCGCACCGGCAGAGTAGCCCTTGAAGACGTGCATGTCGTCTTTGTTGAAGGCCGTCAGGAACAGGATCGGCACCCGCGATGAGCGGGGCCTGTTCCGGATCAGGCTGGCAACCTCGTAGCCATCCATGCGGGGCATCTGCACATCGAGAAGGATGGCCGCGAAATCGCTCTGAAGAACATGACGCAAGGCAGATTCGCCCGAATCGGCGGTGACAATCTCCACACCGGGCGATCGCAAAACCTCTTCAACGGCGATCAGATTCCTGGGATCGTCATCGACCACCAAGATTTTGGCCGGAATAGGATCCGTCAGAGGGCGGGCCGAGACCAGATGAAACTCATCCGGTCCCAGGCCCGTGTCCGCCTGCCTAGCGTCTTCGATCATGAGCTCAACCCGACCCCTGCCGCGCCATTGGGAGCAGTCTTCCCTTCAGGGATATAGGTGCTCCGGCTCAGTTGAACGCGGAGGACGGCGAGAAGTTGATCTATGTCCACAGGTTTCGACACATAATCCGTCGCTCCTGCTTCGAGACATTTTTCACGATCACCCTTCATCGCCTTAGCCGTTACGGCGACAAGCGGCAGATCGTGATACCGGGAAATATTCCGGATTTCCCGCATGGTCTCGTAGCCATCCATCTCCGGCATCATGATGTCGACCAGAGCTACGTCGACATCCGGATTGGCCTGGAGCTTCTCGATGCCTTCCAGGCCGTTCTCTGCGAAGATGACGGATATCCCGTGCTGCTCGAGCGCGCTCGTCAGCGAGAAGATATTGCGCATGTCGTCATCGATGATGAGCACCTTGCGACCATCGAGTGATCCATCGGCGCGATGCTCCACGATGATGTGCTTCTCTTCCGGAATGGCGCTGATCGCCCGGTGGAGGAACAACGCCGTGTCGTTGAGAAGCCGCTCGGATGAGCCCTCGCCCTTGACGACGATCGTCGCGGCGATGCTCTGCAGCCGGCGCTCTTCCTCCCTGGTCAGATCCTGACCCGTATAGATGACGATCGGCAGTTCCTCACCGCCCTGCGTCTTGCGAATGCGCTCGATCAGTTCGGCACCAGGCAGATCCGGCAGCCCGAGATCCACGATGGCGCAATCGAAGGGCCGCACCTGGATGACCTCCAGGGCACCTTCGGCCGTTCCCACCGCGGTGACGTCGACCTGCTCGCTCTTCATGAGCTCGGACAAGCTCATGCGCTGGTTGTCATCGTCCTCGACGAGAAGAAGTTTCTTTACCGGCCGGTCGATGAACTCCTTCGTACGGTTGAGCGCCCCCATGAGAGCTTCCCGGTCGACAGGCTTCTCGAGGAAGCCGAAGGCGCCGGCCTTGAGGCCGCGCTTCTTCTGGTCGTCGACCGAGATCACATGAATGGGAACGTGCCTTGTTCTCGGATCGTGCTTCAGGAGATCGAGGAGCGCCCATCCATCCATGTCGGGCAAGCCGATATCGAGGGTGATCGCATGCGGCTTGTAGCGATGGGCCAGGGCAAGCGCCGAAGCGCCATCCATGGCGATCAGACCCTTGAACCCCTCCTCTCGGGCGAGTTCCAGCAGCACCGAGGCGAACATCGCATCGTCCTCGATGATCAGCACGATGCGGTCTCCCACCGTGATCGCATGGCGATCGTCGAGGGACGCCGAAAGCGCCATGGCGGCTGAGGGCTGGCGGATCATCGCCCCGGGCGCATCCTCGGGCGACGCATAGGATGCCGATCCATCGCCATTCGATCGCACTGCGGATGTCGTGCCGAGCGCTCCATGACTTGAAGGCGGCTCCACGGGAACGAAGAGCGTGAAGGTCGATCCGCTTCCAGGCGTGCTCGACACCACGATCTCGCCACCGAGGAGCCGTGCGATCTCTCGGCTGATCGACAGGCCGAGACCGGTTCCACCATACTTCCGGCTCGTGGTGCCGTCTGCCTGCTGGAAGGCCTCGAAGATGATCCGCTGCTTGTCCTCCGGGATGCCGATGCCGGTATCCGTCACGGACATGGCGATCCACTGGCTTCCGGCCCGCAACGGCGAGCCCTCGGCTGAGCCGATCTGAAGCGTCACGCCTCCGCGTTCCGTAAATTTGAAGGCATTCGACAGAAGGTTGCGCAGCACCTGCTGCAGGCGCTTCGAATCCGTTCGGATGGCCAATGGGAGCTTCGGGTCAACCTCGACTTGGAAGTGGAGCTTTCTCTCCTCCGCAACCTGGCGGAATGTCCTGTCCATGTTCTCGACAAGATCCTTGAAGGCGACGTTGGAGACCTCAAGGCTCACCGTTCCGGACTCGATCTTGGACAGGTCGAGGATGTCGTTGATGAGCGACAGGAGATCGGAACCGGCCGCATGGATCGTCTTGGCGAACTCCTTCTGCTTGTCGGTCAGATTGCCTTCGGAGTTTTCGGTCAGAAGCTTCGAAAGAATCAGGAGCGAGTTGAGAGGCGTTCTCAGTTCATGGCTCATATTGGCCAGGAACTGTGACTTGTAGCGCGAGGTCAGGGAAAGCTGCTCGGCTTTTTCCTCGAGCGCGGTCTTGGCAATCGAGACCTCCTGGTTCTTTGTCTCCACTTCCCGCTTCTGAATCTCGAGCAGTCGCGCCTTGTCCTCGAGTTCTTCATTCGTCTTCTGCAGAACGTCCTGCTGCTGCCGCAGAAGCTCCTCGGACTGGCGCAGCGTGGCTGCCTGCTGCTCCAGGCGGTCGTTGGTGTTGCGCAACTCCTCCTGCTGGCTCTGAAGCTCGGAAGTCAGAAGCTGAGACTGCTTCAGGAGACCTTCCGTGCGCATATTGGCCGCGATCGTGTTGAGAACGATACCGATCGATTCCGTCAGCTGGTCGAGGAAGGACTGGTGGGTCTCAGAAAAGCGGTTGAACGAAGCAAGCTCGATCACCGCCTTCACCTCCTGCTCGAACAGAACCGGCAGAACGATGATGTTGAGCGGCGCCGCCTCGCCAAGGGCCGAACCGATCTTGATGTAGTCGTTCGGCGCATTGGTGAGAAGAATGCGCTTCTTTTCGTAAGCCACCTGACCGACGAGACCTTCCCGCAGGCGGAAGCGGTTTCCAAGATGCTTCCGCTCGGTGAAGGCATAGGAGGCGACGAGTTCCAGGGTCGGCTCGTCGCCACGGTTCTCGACCGTGTAGAAGACGCCCTGCTGCGCGTTCACCAGCGGGGCGATCTCCGACAGGATCATGTTCGACACCGTGGCGAGATCGCGCTCGCCCTGCAGCATGCGGGTGAACTTGGCGAGGTTTGTCTTCAGCCAATCCTGCTCCGCATTCTTGAGCGTCGTATCGCGCAAGTTGCGGATCATCTCGTTGATGTTGTCTTTGAGCGCGGCAAGCTCGCCGAGGGCCTCGGCGGTGATCGACCGGGTCAGGTCACCGCGCGTCACGGCCGTTGCCACTTCCGCGATGGCTCGCACCTGATTGGTCAGGTTGGCGGCAAGCTGGTTCACATTGTCGGTGAGATCGCGCCACAGACCCGACACGCCTTCCACGCGGGCCTGACCGCCGAGTTTGCCCTCGGTGCCCACTTCCTTGGCCACGCGGGTCACCTCGGAGGCGAAGGAGTTGAGCTGATCCACCATGGTGTTGATGGTGTTCTTCAGCTCCAGCATCTCGCCTTTCACGTCGACGGTGATCTTCTTCGACAGATTGCCGTTCGCGACCGCGGTCGTCACGTCTGCGATGTTACGCACTTGGCCCGTCAGATTGGCCGCCATCATGTTCACGTTGTCGGTCAGGTCCTTCCACGTGCCGCCGACACCGCGAACCTGCGCCTGACCGCCGAGTTTGCCTTCCGTGCCCACCTCGCGCGCCACGCGGGTCACCTCGGAGGCGAAGGAGTTCAGCTGGTCCACCATGGTGTTGATGGTGTTCTTCAGCTCCAGCATCTCGCCCTTGACATCGACGGTGATCTTCTTCGACAGGTCGCCGTTTGCCACCGCGGTGGTCACATCGGCGATGTTACGCACCTGGCCGGTGAGGTTCGCCGCCATCATGTTCACGTTGTCGGTGAGGTCCTTCCAGGTGCCGGCAACGCCTTTCACCTGTGCCTGACCGCCTAGCTTGCCCTCAGAGCCCACCTCGCGGGCCACGCGGGTCACTTCGGACGCAAAGGAGTTCAGCTGATCCACCATGGTGTTGATGGTCGATTTCAGCTCCAGCATCTCGCCTTCGACCACGACGGTGATCTTTTTGGACAGGTCACCCGTCGCAACCGCGGTCACGACCTCGGCGATGCCGCGCACCTGACCGGTAAGGTTGGCCGCCATGAGGTTCACGTTGTCGGTGAGGCCTTTCCAGACGCCGCCGACACCCTTCACCTGGGCCTGCCCTCCGAGCTTGCCCTCGGAGCCCACTTCCTTTGCCACGCGGGTCACCTCAGAGGCAAACGAGTTCAGCTGATCCACCATGGTGTTGATGGTGTTCTTCAGCTCCAACAGCTCACCACGCACATCGACGGTAATCTTCTTCGACAGGTCGCCGTTCGCCACCGCGGTGGTGACATCCGCGATGTTACGCACCTGACCGGTCAGGTTGGCCGCCATCATGTTCACGTTGTCGGTGAGGCCTTTCCAGACACCACCGACACCTTCCACGCGGGCTTGGCCGCCGAGCTTACCCTCGGTACCGACCTCCTTCGCAACACGCGTCACCTCGGAGGCGAAGGAGTTCAGCTGGTCCACCATGGTGTTGATGGTGTTCTTCAGTTCGAGAAGCTCGCCACGTACGTCGACAGTGATCTTCTTCGACAGGTCGCCGTTCGCCACCGCGGTGGTGACATCCGCGATGTTACGCACCTGACCCGTCAGATTGGCCGCCATCATGTTCACGTTGTCGGTCAGGTCCTTCCAGGTACCACCGACACCGCGAACCTGCGCCTGCCCGCCCAGCTTACCTTCCGTGCCCACTTCGCGCGCCACGCGGGTCACCTCGGAGGCGAAGGAGTTCAGCTGGTCCACCATGGTGTTGATGGTGTTCTTCAGCTCCAGCATCTCGCCCTTGACGTCGACGGTGATCTTCTTCGACAGGTCGCCGTTCGCCACCGCAGTCGTCACATCGGCGATGTTACGCACTTGGCCGGTGAGGTTCGCGGCCATCATGTTCACGTTGTCGGTGAGGTCGCGCCACAGCCCGGCAGCGCCCGGCACCAGGGCCTGTCCGCCGAGCTTGCCTTCGATACCCACCTCGCGCGCCACGTTCGTCACCTGATCGGCGAAGGTGGCCAGCGTATCGATCATGCCATTGATGGTGTCAGCGAGAGCAGCAATCTCGCCTTTGGCGTCCACGGTCAGCTTCCGGGTGAGGTTGCCCACGGCGACGGCGGTCACGACCTCGGCGATGCCGCGCACCTGACCCGTCAGATTGGCCGCCATCATGTTCACGTTGTCGGTGAGGTCCTTCCAGGTGCCTCCGACACCCTTCACCTGCGCTTGGCCGCCGAGTTTGCCTTCCGTGCCCACCTCCTTGGCGACGCGGGTCACTTCGGACGCGAAGGAGTTGAGCTGGTCCACCATGGTGTTGATGGTGTTCTTCAGCTCGAGCATCTCGCCTTTCACGTCGACGGTGATCTTCTTCGACAGGTTGCCGTTTGCCACTGCCGTGGTCACTTCCGCGATGTTGCGCACCTGACCGGTCAGGTTCGCAGCCATCATGTTCACGTTGTCGGTGAGGTCTTTCCAGGTACCGGCCACGCCCTTCACCTGCGCTTGGCCGCCGAGCTTGCCTTCCGTGCCCACTTCCTTGGCGACGCGCGTCACTTCGGAGGCAAACGAACTCAGCTGACCCACCATGGTGTTGACCACTTTGCCGATGCGCAGGAATTCGCCGCGCAGGGGGCGCCCTTCGATCTCGAGCTGCATGCTCTGGCTGAGGTCGCCCTTGGCCACCGCGCCGATCACGCGGGCCACCTCGGTCGTCGGCTGGACGAGATCGCCGATCATGGAGTTGACCGAGTCGATGCACTCGCTCCAGCAGCCGGTTGCGGCCGCCAGACGTCCGCGCTCGCCGATCCGGCCTTCCTTGCCGACCACCTTGGCTACCCGGTCGAGTTCCTGGGCAAGCCCCTTGTTCAGGTCGGCGATGTCATTGAAAGCTTCGGCAATCTCGCCATCGATCCCAGTCAAATCCGAGGGCAGGCGCGCGGAGAAGTCGCCTCTCCGGAATGCGCGCAGGGTTTTGAGCAGCAGCTTGGGATCAAGCTGCGAAATGGCGGTTTCGACTTGTGACATAAGGCCCCCTGTTACGCTGTTCCAGGCTTACTCGCGCCTGGACCCCCATGTGCCGACATCCCAAAAGCTACTTTGTTCGTCTTCGGATGGAATTCGACCCCAGGTAACGTTTTTCAAGGGACGAAAGTTCCCTTGGAGCAGAAAAATCGCAGCCTACATTTATCGGAACTAAGTTTCATTCATGAATGGGGCTGTACAGATTCCAATCCGCGCTTGAGGCCCATTGCCCTGGGTTATGGGTTGCGCTCTCATGGTGGCTGCCGTTCCGGAATATCGGCACCACCAACACCATAATCCTCAGGGAGCCGCCATGTCATTCTCTTCATGCTCGACCCGCCGGCGCATGCTAGGCCTTCTGCTCGGAGCCGGCGCCTGTCTGACCTGGGCAGGAGCCACGCTTGCCCAGACGGCAACCTATCCGGCGCGGCCGGTCCGCGTGATCGTGCCCTTCACGCCAGGCGGGACCACGGACATCTTCGCCCGACTCGTGGGCGAGAAGCTGTCCCAGTCCTTGGGCCAGCAATTCGTCATCGAGAATCGCGGCGGCGCCGGCGGCAATATCGGAGCGGATGCGGTCGCGAAAGCGGAGCCGGACGGCTATACGCTGGTCATGGGCACGGTCGGCACCCATGCCATCAATCCGAGCCTCTATGCCAAGATGCCCTATGACGCGCTCACGGATTTCGCACCTGTCGCCTATGTGGCCGGTGTGCCCAACCTGATGGTGGTGAGCCCCAAGAAGGTGAAGGCCACCACCGTGCAGGAGTTCATCGCCGAAGCGAAGGCGACGCCCGGCAAGTTCACCATGGCCTCGTCCGGCAACGGCACCTCGATTCATCTGTCCGGCGAACTCTTCAAGCAGATGACGGGCGTCGAGATGCCTCACGTGCCCTATCGCGGCAGCGGACCGGCGGTGAACGACCTGATCGGCGGGCAGGTCGACGTGATGTTCGACAATCTCCCCTCCTCGATCGAGCACGTGCGCGGCGGAAACCTGCGGGCCCTGGCGGTCACGTCGTCCAAGCGCTCTCCGGCAATTCCCGACAAGCCGACGCTCGCTGAAGCGGGCCTTCCGCAATTCGAGGCCACTAGCTGGTTCGCGCTATTTGCTCCCAAGGGCACAGCTCCAGAAATCACGGGCCGGCTGAACCAGGAAGTCCGCAAGGCGCTGGAGACGCCGGAGCTGCAGAAGCGCTTTGCCGATCTCGGCGGCGAGATTCGGCCCATGAGTCCGGATGAGCTCATGACCTATGTCAGGGCCGAACACGAGAAATGGGCGAAGGTCGTCAAGGCATCCGGCGCCAAGGTCGACTGATGAATGAAGTGTGGGAGCCGCGATCTGGCAGCTCCCACCGGATCATTTCCAGCTCGACAGCTTCAATATTCCAACTCGAACCCGAGACCGACGGAGGTGCCGCCTTCGGCATTCACCTCGCCCTGAGCCTTGAGACGCCGCGTCAGGTCGATATCGACCGTGACACCGCTCTCCTCGGGTCGGGCGCCAGCCCGCACACCCACGCGAACGTTGTCGCTGATGTAGCGCGAGACACCGACCCCCGGCCCACCGCCAGCACCGACCGTGATATCGAGGCTGTCGACTCCCAGCGAGCGGCGCAGACGCTCGAAGGCATCGTTGCCGGAGCCGCCGGAGAGCTGCGCCACGGCCTGCGCAAGCTGCAGGGCCTGCCCGGCCGAGAGGCCGCCGGAGGGCTTCTGGAACAGGACGCGCGAGAGCACCTCGTCCTGCGGCAGGTCGGGGCTGGAGCTAAACGCGAATTCGGGGCTCGAGGCCGGCCCGGTGACCGCAATGCGTGCCGTGACGTCCCCGGCCTGGGTCTCGGCCAGGAAATCGAGTGACGGCGTGAGATCGCCGGTGAAATCCAGGCGGCCGCGCACGAAGTCAATCCTCTGCCCCAGAAGATCGAAGCGTCCGCGGCGCAGTTCGAAAGCCCCGATGGCGATGGGATCCTGCGTCGTGCCCTGCAGTCTCAGGTCGCCACCGAGTTCGGCATTGATGCCCCGCCCCCGCACGAAGATGCGGTTCTGCGCGGTCAACGTCAAATCGAGATCGGCCCTGAAGGGCGTGCCCCTGGCCGAGGCGGATTGCCGCCTCTGCGCCAGGGCAAGACGCGCCGCAGCCGTCGGCGTGGGGCGCACATGCTTCGTTCCAGGCAATGGACGCAGGGTCGTCGGCAGACGATCCGGCACTGAGACATTCATCGTGATGATGTCGATGCGCCCTGCCGCACGTGGCCGGCTGGTCAGAGGCCCCGAAAGGGTCAGGTCCAAATCGGCGCTCGCCTCCACGGTTTCGTTGGAAACGAGCTGAGCCCGGCTGCCGCTGATCCTGATCTCCCCAGGGAAACCTGCCGCCGGATCAATGGTCACCTGCCCTCGGGCCGCCAGAGAGCCGCCGTTCGGCGTCTGCGCCGTCAGGCTCTCGATGACGAGCACCTGCCCGCGCGCGGAAAGCCGCCCGGCAATGCCGTTGAGCTGGATGCCCTGCAGCGCATCGGAGAAGCTGCCATTCGCGATGACAACACTCCCTTGAACACGAGGATCGGCCGTCGTTCCGGCAATAGTGAGATCCAGATTGGCCGCACCGGTGAGACGCTGGCCGGAGGTCGAGAGAAACGTGTTCGCGATGGCGAGGTCGGTGCGCCCCGAAACCCTGAGCGCAAGCTCATCGGTTGCCTCGATCGGAACGCTGCCGGACACCTGGAAGGTGCCGGCGCGCCCGGCGGTGACGCGCGCGTCCACACCGATGCGCTGATCGGCCAACCGGCCCTGCGCCTCGATGCCGAGCGGCGGCAATCCTGCCTGCCGGGTCTGTGCGGTCGCGAGGCCAGACAGAGTAAGGCGATAGGTGCCGCTTGGATTGCTCGTGGTTCCAGTAATCGCGGCACTGCCGTTGGCTATACCGGCGAGACCAAGGTTTGGTACGACGATCTCGGCCGTCTGGAGCGGCAGATTGCCGATGTCGACGTTGAGATCGAGCCTGTCACCAATGGTGCCGGATAAGGCGACACGTCCCTGGTCGGCCGCGATCACGACATTGGAAAGAGCAACAGAGCCATTCTGCAGCGTGATGGTGGCCGGCTGAGCCAAGGCCAGGCGCCTGCCGCCACGGCGGGCCGCAAAGGAGGCCAGCTCGATTCGGATTGCATCACCCGGCACGACGCGACCCTGCGCATCGAGATCGAATCCCTGCCCCGTCGCTGAGGCGGTGAAGCGCGAGGCTTCGGGCGTGCCTTCTGCTATGAGACGCACATCCCGGTAGGTCTGGCCGCCGGCTGTCACCGAGGCTGCGGAGACGGAGCCATCGATCATGGGGCGCCGGTAAAGATCCTGAATCGCGAGCCGCGTGTCGAAGTCGCGCACGGCGACATCGGTTACGGCGAAGCGCGCTCCTCGTGCGGTGACCCGCACGTCCTGTCGCCCACCCTGCGCGCTGAGCGACACGACGGCATCGAGCGCCCCATCAAGTTTTGTGAGCATCAGTGGTGAAAGATCGTCGAAGTCGCTGCCAGAAAGGGAGATCTCGCCCTGGGCCAGCTGATCGCGATCCAGGCGGAGATTTCCATTGAGCGCCACCGATCCGATGTCGAGATCGAGCCGGTCGAGCAGCCATCCACCCTCGGGTGGCTTCGCCAGATGCAGGGAACCTGTGGCCGGCTTGTCATCGACTTGGCCCTCCAGTGTGAGAGCTGCGTCGAGTGCACCGGTTACGTCGCGGGCATTGAGATCGAGGGCAAGACGCGGGATGGAGCGGCCGAGCGCGCGGACATTGGTGAGCGTCGCGGTGCCGGTCAGATCCGGCCGTTCGAGCGAGCCCGTCAGGCGCGCCGCAACGCTGGCCCGGCCTGCGGTGATACGCTCGTCCACACGCCTCAACTCATCGACGGTGATGTCGAGACCCAGGTTCGCAGCCGATTGCGTGGCCTGCCCGTCCACGCGCGCATCGAGATGCGCTCCATCGATGCGGAAGTCGTTGAAGGCGAACCCATTCGGGATGCGGCGGAGCGTGCCTATAGCCGTGACTGTGCGTCCCAGAAGACCGTCGATAGCCGGTATTCCGGTCGAAAGCTCGCGGAGCCTCGCATCGACGGCTGCCGCCATGTCGTAGCGCCGCGGGTTGCCGGTCAGCCGAGCGTTAAGATCCGCCGAGCCTCGCAACGTGCGCCCGGCCATGCCTGAGAACGGGGCCAGCGCCGGAATACTTGCATCCAGCGTACCGTCGAGGACCGTCGATCCGACCCGGCCGGTGAAGCTCGCCCGCGCGGTCGATGTCTCGATGCGCGCGGTCTCCACGCTGGCAACACCCTCCAGATCGAAGGAGCCACGAGAGGTCACCGCCAGGGTTGGCCCGATTGCGCGCGCCAGCGCCTGATCGGCAGGGCGGATCCCGCTAGCATTGGCGTCGATCGCGAAGGAGAACCGGTCCGGAGGGGAGATGCCCTCCACGGGGTTCATGGTCAGACGGGCGTTGAGCGCATCGAGGGAGCCTTCTGGCAGACGCACCTCGGCGGCATCCAGGGTGCCGTTGACGCGCGGTGCTGTCAGCGGACCCTGCACAGTCCCGTCGAAGTTGAGCCGGGCGATCTCCGCCGCACCGGCGCGTGTTCTGCTGCCATCCGTCGGGAGGGCACGGGCATTGAGACGGATGTCGAGAACCTGACTGGAGCTGATTGTGCCGCTCATGTCGAAGCGGGCGACATTCGACGTGATCTGAACCGGCTGGAAGCGTATGCCTCCGTCATCGGCGACGCTCACATTGCCGACGAGCTGCGTGGTGCCGCTGAACACGGGTGCGACCGGCGCCGGCAGCAGCCCTTCGATCCGGGCGGCCAAGTCCACATTCAGGTCGTAGGCGGCATTCGTGCGCCGCACCGTGGTCGTGCCCGCAGCTCCGATCGTGGGACCGGCGGCAAAATCGAGCCGCGCCGCGAAGTTGCTCAGAGGCCCCTGCCCCGCGAGCTTCAGGTCGACGGGCGGCAGGCCGGGAAGCTCCAGAAGCCGGGCCGCGATCCCGCCCGCAGGCTCCTGGTGCGTCAAATCGAGCGAGAGACGGTTGGTCTGCGGCACGTAGTTGAGATCGATCGACAGCTGCCCTGGCGCATCGAGACGCTGAGCCGCGAAGGTCAGATCGAGACCTTCCGAGGGATTTCCGATCTGCGCGGAGCCTGCCGCCGAAAGCCGCGCCTCGGTGCCCAGCACCGGCTCGCCGAGCACCAGTTCCTGCAAAGCAAAGCGGTCGACGATAACCCGTACTGGCAGTTCAGGGAGAATCGGCTCGTCGGAGACCGGCGCATCCTCCTCGGCCGGTAACGGCCGGCGTTGGATCTGGAGACGGCCAACGGTGAGTTCGTCGACCTGCAGGCGCCCGCGCAGGAGCGCCGTCCGGCTCCAGACGAGATTGGCGCGATCGAGATTGAGCCACACGCCATTCCGATCCGCGATGCGCACGTCGCGGATGACGGCATTGGAGGAGAGTGCGCCCTCAATGCTGCCGATGCTGACCCGGGTGGTCGGCGTGGAGAGAAGGCGCGAAATCAGGCTGGCCAGCACGCCCTGGTCACTCTGCGCCTGGCTTGGCCGCGAGACAAGAAACCAGGAGGCGACCAGCGCCGCGGCGAGAAAGACTGTCAGGAGGGCAAGGGAGCGGATTGGCTTTTTCATCAGAAGGCCTGCCCGATTCCGACATAGATGGCATAGGTCGGATCGCCTTGTTCCCGATTGACCGGGATCGCAACGTCCAGGCGAATGGGGCCAATCCCCGTATAGTAGCGAAGGCCCAGCCCGGCGCCGATGCGGATGCGCTCATCGAAATCCGGATAGCTCGACTCGAAGGCGGTGCCGGCATCGACAAAGGGCACGATGCCGATCGTGTCGGTGATCTTGATGCGGGCCTCGAGCGAGGCCTCCAGCAGGCTCCGGCCGCCGATTGGCTCGCCGTCGAAGCTTGGGCTCAGAGACTTATATGTATAGCCGCGCACAGAGCCGCCGCCACCCGCAAAGAACCGGCGATTGGCGGGGATCTCGTCGAGATCCGCCCCCACGATGGAGCCGAGGCCGATGCGCCCGGCCAGCACGTAGCGGGACTCCTCGTCCAGCGAATAATAGGCCGACGCAGTCCCCCGGGCGACCGTGATCGGAACGGAGGAGCCGAGAAACTCCGGATAAGGAGTTACCGAGGCGATCAGCCTGATGCCTTCTGTGGGATTAAGCGCGTTATCGGTGGAATCGTAACTCAATGAAAGAGGCAGCCCGACCAGGGTGTAGTCGATCTGCCCGAGAATGTCCGAGGTCTGCCCCCGTTCGTATTCGATGCCGCCCTGGATCGAGAATGTCTCGCTGAAGCGGTGACGGATGGCTGCCGTCGCGTTGACGAGGCGGCTGGTATAGCCCTCCGTGCGGTCGCGTTCCACGAGAGCATCGACAAGCAGGTCGTTGCGGGTTCCCCAGAGAGCCGGCTTCAGGAAGCTCGCGCGGAAACGGCCGCCGAGATTGTCCCATGTGAAACCATCGTCCCGGTCCGGCTGGCCGCCATCCTCGGTCAGGTAGAAAAGATTGCCTTCGAGCCTCAGCCTCTCGGCGCCGCCGAACAAGTTGCGATGGGCCCAATAGGCCCTGAGCGCCGGCCCGTCCGTCGTTGAATACTGGGCCGATGCCCCGATGATACGCGGTGGACGCTCGGTGAGTTCCACGAAGAGCGGAAGGTTGCCATAGGCATCGAGGGTTTCCGCTTCCCGGATGCGAACGGACGAGAGCGCTTCGATCTGGGAGATCGACTTGCGCATGGAGGCCAGTTCCGCAGGCGAGTAGGGATTACCCGGCTCGGTGTAGATGAAGGAACGCACCACGGCAGGGTCGACGCCCTCGGCTCCCTGGATCGTGATAGGGCCTATGCCCGCGCGTGGCCCCGGATTGACCGCAAGGCTCACATCCATCGCTTGTGCGGGGTGGAACACCACGGGGTCACGCCGCTCCACCTTGGCGAAGGGGCGGGACTCCGAACGAAAATAATCGACGATCTGCGCTTCGGCGGCCAGGATATCGGCCGAGCGCGCCGGATCGCCCGGCTTGATCTGCACGACACGCGGCGGAAGCTCACCAGGCGGGAATGGGCGTCCTGAGCGTGCGTCCAGAACGGCCACATCCCGGAGGGCGAATTGAGGTCCGGGATCCGCAATGATCTGGACAGGGACGAGAGCTCGCGCCCGGTACCCTGCGACTGCGCGCGCTGCAGCCTCAGTACGCGAGGACTGCAGCATCAGAGGCACGCCCGCGACGTTGATCGCCACGCGGGCGTTATAATACCCCGCCCCCCAGAGCGCATCGATCAGGCGCGGCAGATCGGCCTGTGCCCGGGCGACCAGGGCTGCGGCATCGGGTGGAGGATCCGACTGGAGGCTCTGCAGCGTCGAGGCATCCTTCAGGGTCTGCTCAAGTCCCTTCTTGGCGTCGCCGATGGTGTAATCCAGAGAATAGGGCAGAGCATCAGCGCTCGGAGCCGGCGGCTCATCGCTGCCGCGAAACCATCCGAAGAGATCGAACGCGACGGCATGCTTGGATGGCAGTCCACTGAACAGAACGCCTACCAGGAAGAGAAACGCTATCCTTCGAATGGTGCTCAGCCACAGCACTTGAGGCACTCTCTCCCTGATACGGAACTGGTTCTTGATCTCGCAGCACGCCCAGTGTTCTCAGAGACTATGTTGCGATCTGTTGAGGTTCGTCAGGCGCGTACCTAATCATAGTTTCCTTAGCGGCAAAACCCCGGCCAGACGAATTCAGGTTAATTGTGGATGAGAGACGTCGGCAAAGGCGCGCTGTGAGGAAAAGATCCACATCATGTGCCTCGGTCAGATCCACAGAATAAAGATCTACTGCAGCATACATCCCTAGATCTGACGAAATGTTGCCGCTATTTAGCCACTTTATGTGAATGCCTTTATTTTGAGATATGCGATCCCGCTTACGCGCTGTTGTTTCATGTGAAACAAAGGCACTCTCCGTCGCTGCTTCATACCCCCGATGGCCAAGCCTGATTGACCGCCAAATCCAACAGGTGTAATTTTTCACGGCTGCTGCAGGCAATTATGAAGCTGCTGCATGTATTGAGCAGCCGCCTCACAGCCGAAGATGATTGTTGAATGCGTTTTGGTTGTGGCTTCTTTTGTCGTGTCTCAATCAAAACATAGCTACGACGCAAAATAGAGTTGCGCCTTCTGCTTCAGATCCGCAGCCTGCTCAAGGCAAGGATGGTGAGGAATGGCTGTAGCGCTCATACTCGTTCTTGTCGCTGTCGGTTCAGTGGTCTTCCACCTCGTCAGTCCCTGGTGGTGGACGCCGATTGCATCGAACTGGCGCTACATCGATGATACGATCATCATCACCTTCTGGATCACGGGCGCGGTCTTCGTCGCCGTCATCCTCTTCATGGCCTATTGTGTTTACCGCTTTCGCCATCAGGAAGGACGGCAAGCCCATTATGAGCCTGAGAACAAGCGTCTGGAATGGTGGCTGACCATCGTAACGGGTGTCGGCGTCGCCGCCATGCTGACGCCCGGCCTCTTCGTGTGGCAGCGGTTCATCACTGTGCCCGACGACGCAACCGACATCGAAATCTTCGGCCAGCAATGGCAATGGAGCTTCAGGCTGCCCGGGCCGGACGGGCAGCTCGCCACAACCGACACACGCCTGATCAGCCCGGATAATCCGCTCGGCCTGAACCGCGATGATCCGAAGTCGCAGGACGATATGGTCATCGAAGGCGGAGAACTGCATCTGCCGGTCAACAAACCGGTCAAGGCTCTCCTGCGCTCTCCCGATGTGCTGCACGACTTCTATGTGCCGGAGTTTCGGGCGAAGATGGATCTGGTGCCCGGACAGATCTCCTACATCTGGTTCACCCCGACGAGAACCGGGACCTTCGAGATCCTCTGCGCCGAGCTCTGCGGCGTCGGACACCCGCAGATGCGCGGGAAGGTCATCGTTCAGGAAGAGAGCGAATATCAGGCATGGCTGCAGGAACAGGCGTCGAAGAGCTTCGCGCACCTGACACCGGGCATCAGGAATGGAACCGTCATGCCTGATTGATCGAAGAGGAAGCGAGAGCTGCCGGGGAGAACATTCTGATGGTTGATGTCCCACTTGGGTCCACAGGAGTGGTTGCAGCGCCCGATGTCGAGGATGTCGAGCTCTATCATCCGCACAGCTGGGTGACGAAGTACGTCTTCAGCCAGGACGCGAAGATTATCGCCATCCAATACGCGTTCGTCGCTCTCTCCGTCGGTCTTGTCGCCCTCGTCCTGTCATGGCTGATGCGTCTGCAGTTGGGGTTTCCCGGCGTCTTCACCTTCATCGACGCCAATGCCTATTACCAGTTCATCACCATGCACGGCATGATGATGGTGGTCTATGTGCTCACCGCGCTCTTTCTCGGCGGCTTCGGCAATTACCTCATCCCGCTGATGATCGGCGCCCGCGACATGGTCTTTCCCTATGTCAACATGCTGAGCTTCTGGATCTATCTCCTGGCGGTTCTCATCCTCGTGGCGAGCTTCTTCGCGCCGGGCGGCCCCACAGGAGCCGGCTGGACGCTTTACCCTCCACAGGCCATCACGTCAGGGACACCGGGTGGCCAGGACTGGGGGATCATCATGATGCTCGTGTCGCTGATGGTGTTCATCATCGGCTTCACCATGGGGGGCCTGAACTACGTGGTGACGGTTCTGCAGGCGCGCGCGCGCGGCATGACCCTGATGCGCATGCCGCTCACCGTCTGGGGCATTTTCACGGCCAGCTTCATGGCGCTGCTCGCCTTCCCGGCCCTGTTCGTCGGCGCCGTAATGATGCTGTTCGACCGGGCGCTCGGCACCAGCTTCTTCATGCCGGCCATTGTCGAGATGGGACAGCCCCTGGACCGCAACGGCGGCAGTCCCCTGCTCTTCCAGCATCTCTTCTGGTTCTTCGGGCACCCAGAGGTCTACATCGTCGCCCTGCCGGCCTTCGGCATCGTGTCGGACCTGATCAGCACCCATGCGCGACGCAACATCTTCGGCTACCGGATGATGGTCTGGGCACTGCTGGCTATCGGGGCGCTGAGCTTCGTCGTGTGGGCGCACCACATGTATGTGAGCGGCATGAACCCCTATTTCGGGTTCTTCTTCGCCACCACCACGCTGATCATCGCCATTCCAACAGCGATCAAGGTCTACAACTGGATCCTCACCCTCTGGCGGGGCGATATCCACCTGACCATCCCCATGCTGTTCGCGCTCGCCTTTATCGTCACTTTCGTGAATGGCGGCCTGACCGGACTCTTCCTCGGCAACGTGGTCGTGGATGTGCCACTCTCTGACACCATGTTCGTCGTCGCGCATTTCCATATGGTCATGGGCGTTGCCCCCATTCTGGTGATCTTCGGCGCGATCTACCATTGGTATCCGAAGGTAACCGGACGCATGCTGAATGATGGGCTCGGCAAGCTCCATTTCTGGGTTACGTTCCTCGGCGCCTACGCGATCTTCTTCCCCATGCATTATCTCGGCCTCATGGGAATCCCGCGCCGGTACCATGACATCGCCGATATGGCCTTCGTGCCTCCCTCGGCGCACACACTTAATGCCTTCATCACCATCATGGCGTTGATTGTCGGCGCCATCCAGCTGGTATTTGTCTTCAATCTCTTCTGGAGCCTGCGTCACGGCAGGGAGGCCGGCGGCAATCCCTGGCGCGCCACCACCTTGGAATGGCAGACGCCCGAGACACCACCGCCTCACGGCAATTGGGGCAGACACCTGCCCGTCGTCTATCGCTGGGCCTATGACTACAGTGTACCGGGAGCCGATCAGGATTTCATAGCTCAAAACCAGCCGTGGCCCACACGGACATCGGGAGCCGGCCATGGGTAGCATCCTGTTCTTCCTGAGCATCCTGGCGATCCTCGCGACATGGTGGCTCTCGCGGCAGGGCTTGGCATCCAAGCCATGGCTGGAGCAGGGAGAAACAGCCGTTCTACCGGGCCTGCCTGTTCAATCGACTCATCCTGCAACTATCGGGCTGCGTGTGCTCCTGGCCGTCATCGGCTCCTTCTTCGCGCTTTTCATCAGCGCCTATGTTATGCGCATGCAGCTCCCGGATTGGCGAACCTTGCCCCTCCCGCCAATCCTCTGGCTCAACACCGCAATGCTTGCCTTGAGCAGCATCGCACTTCATGGCGCGACGGTCGCTGTGCGTCGTGGCGAGAGAACCGAACTCAAAGCGAGCCTGATTGCTGCCGGTATCGCGGCCCTGGCCTTCCTGTCGGGACAGCTCGTTGCCTGGCAGCAGTTGGTGGGCGAAGGCTATCGCCTCACCGCCAACCCGGCCAATGACTTCTTCTACATCCTGACCGGAGCGCACGGCCTGCATCTCCTGGGCGGGTTGGTGGCATTGGCCCGTACCACTGAGAAAGTGTGGCGTGTGCCTGCAACTGAGCAATTGCTCCTGCCGGTTGAGCTTTGCGCCACGTATTGGCACTTCCTGCTTATCCTCTGGCTCGTTCTCCTGAGCATCTGGACGGGCTGGGCAGGCGAGTTCGTGGATATATGTCGGCAGTTGCTGACGTGAGAGAGTCTATGCCCATGGCGGAACAAGCTGTGACGCACACAACCCACACCTACCCCGAGGCTTCGGGCCTGCGAAGCATCACAGCCGACTTCTCCTCAGACCGGCAGGCTTTCAGGAATGTCTCCTGGGGAAAGGCCATGATGTGGATCTTTCTCCTCAGCGACACCTTCGTGTTCAGCTGTTTCCTAATCTCCTACATGACGGCACGTATGTCCACGACCGTACCATGGCCCAACCCGAGCGAAGTCTTTGCCCTGACCATCGGAGGCACCAGCCTCCCGCTCATCCTTATCGCCATCATGACCTTCGTGCTGATCAGCAGCAGCGGCACCATGGCCATGGCGGTGAACTTCGCCTATCGTCGCGACCGCCGAAAGACCGCGATCCTGATGCTCGTGACGGCCCTGCTTGGAGCGACCTTCGTGGGCATGCAGGCCTTCGAGTGGTCCAAGCTGATCCATGAGGGGGTGCGCCCCTGGGCCAATCCGTGGGGAGCGGCGCAGTTCGGATCAAGCTTCTTCATGATCACGGGCTTTCACGGCACCCATGTGAGCTTCGGCGTGCTGTTCCTCCTGATCATTGCCAGAAAGGTCTGGCGGGGCGATTACGATCAGGAGCAACGCGGCTTCTTCACAAGCCGCCGAGGGAACTACGAGTCAGTCGAGATCATGGGCCTCTACTGGCACTTCGTCGATTTGGTTTGGGTCTTCATTTTCGCCTTCTTCTACCTCTGGTGAGCACGATCATGGCACAGGCATCCGCCCACACACAGGGACAGCAACATCCGATCAAGCTCTACCTCGTGGTCTGGGTCTGGCTGTTTATCTTAAGCGCCTGCTCGTACTTCGTCGACTACTTCCAGCTTCAGGGACTGCTGAGATACTCGCTCATCATGCTGTTCATGATGCTGAAGGCCGGACTTATCGTGGCCGTCTTCATGCACATGGCCTGGGAACGCCTTTCCCTGGTGTATGCCATCCTGGTGCCCGTCAGTGCCGTGCTGGTTTTTGTGGCGATCATGGTGCTGGAGTCGGATCACACGCTTCTCTCCAGAGTCTCATCTTTTGGACCAAGCACTTGAGCAGCAAAAAGGCGATCCCATTCTCAGGACCGCCTTCAGCCGTCAACTACGCGTGACCTATGTCACGGGATGAGCCTCGTCAGGATGGGGAGGTTCAACCACCCGGCGGTACAGATGCCAGGTCGCGTGGCCGAGCACCGGCATGACAATGGCGAGCCCCACGAAGAGCGGGATCGATCCGATAAGGAGCCCAGCCGCCACAATCAATCCCCACAGAGCCATCGTGATCGGGTTCATCGCCACGGCCTTGATCGACGTATAGATCGCCACTGCCACCCCCACGTCCCGGTCGAGAAGAAGTGGGAACGAGATCACGCTGATGCTCAAAACCGCAACGGCGAAACAGAAGCCGAGAATGTTGCCGATGACGATCAGCCTCATGCCCTCGGAGGTTGCGAGCACCTGGTTGACGAATTGCGAGTAAGATGCGGGCACCTCGTAGCCGAAGATGGACTGGTACAGCATGCGCGCCGATGTCAGCCACACGAGGAAGATCACAAGCAGCACCACCCCGAGCGCGGCGATCGAAGGAATCGACGGCGACTTGAGGACGTCGAAGGCATCCTGCCAAGTGGTGGTGAGACCAAGCTCCCGCCGCCGGCTGATCTCGTAAAGGCCGATCGCCGCGAAGGGACCCACAAGGGCAAAGCCCGAGGCCAGCGGATAGAGCAGCGGCAGCGCATTATTGCTGAACGTCAATGCTGCGAGGCACACACCGATGATAGGATAGATCAGCCCGAGAAAGACGAGATGGGACGGCATTGCCCAGAAATCATCGAACCCTCTCGCCAACGCCTCCTTCAGATCGTCGGGTGTAATCTTCCTGACAACCGGGTGGGCCGGGGTCTCCGTGGCACCGGCGACAATGTGGAAATGGGCCATAACCGCTCCTCCAGGGTTGAACCTTGGCAGTTGAGATCAGGCCATGCGTGGCAATGCGGCGGTCACGCTTAGCCGTAACCTATGCAATGAGTATAGCCGTGAACAAGGAGAATGTCGCCCTTGAATGGATTCTTAATATGGCAGAAATAGCGGGTCCATTCTCATGAATTGGGTTGCGCAGTGCAGCATTAACCGCACCAGCGGTGTTCAAAAACTTACTCTTGTACTTCTCATCAACCTCATGCTTGGCTTGTCAGACCGAGAACCTAGTCCGGCACACATCCTGTGCCCCTTAGAATGATGAGGCCGCCATTGGCAGATTGGAATGCCGGACAATACCTGAAATTCGAGGACGAGCGGACACGGCCTGCAATCGACCTCATCAGACGTATTCCTCTGGAAGAGATCCGTAGCGCCGTCGACATCGGCTGCGGCCCCGGAAACAGTACGGAGTTGATCGCCAACCGCTACCCGGACGCACGCGTGCTCGGCCTCGACACCTCCCCCGACATGCTCGCCAAAGCGAGAGCACGTTTGCCGGGGGTAAGCTTCCAGGAGGCGGACATTGCGGCTTGGGAACCGGACGAGCGCTACGATCTGATCTTCGCCAATGCCGTTCTGCAATGGCTGCCGGATCACCCGCGCCTGCTCGCACGGCTCGCATCGTTCCTGACACCAGGGGGATGCCTCGGGGTCCAGATGCCCAACAACCTGCAGGAGCCCTCGCATACACTCATGCGGAAGATGGTGCAGGAGGGACCCTGGGCGGAGAAACTCGAAACTGCATCCGTGTCCCGTGAGAAGATCGGATCCTTTGAGGACTACTATTCCTGGCTGCTTCAGGCGGGATGCTCGGTTGACATCTGGCAGACGACCTATGTTCATCTCCTGGCGGACGCGGCAGCCATCGTCGAGTGGCTCAAGGGAACGGGGTTGAGGCCTTATCTCGATCCCCTTTCCCCGGAGGAGCAAACCGCATACCTGGACCGGTACCACGCAGAGATTGCAATGGCATATCCGGGGCAAGCCGATGGCAAGGTTCTCCTGCGCTTTCCGCGTCTGTTCTTCGTCGCTCAACGACAGTGAGGGCTGCCACGAACTCTGAAGGGTGACATCCGGCACATCGCTGGCTCTCTCCCGTCCTCCATACTATGATTCATAGGCATCTTTGGGCCGTTCAGGACAACAATCAATCCTTCGGCAGCGGAGAACGACGATGACACGGAGCCGGACAAGCCGCTGGGCAATTCCCCTTGCTGCGATGCGGCTCGTCCTCCTGGGCACTCTGTTCCATCTACCCTCAAGCGAGGCTGCCCGGGCTCAAGGAATCGGCTGCGTGCTCCAGACGGCTACAGCGCCGCAACGACAGATCCTGCGCTGCCGGGATGGCCTCACTATCGAGGCTGAAGCGGGAGCAGCCTACAATCTCGTGGATCAGAACAGGGACGGTCAGCCCGATGCCGTGAACCTGCAGGGCCGCGCCATCCTCATTGATGCGCCGGCACAATCGGCGCGACAGGGATTTCAGATCATGACGCCGCAGGCCATCGCGGCCGTGCGTGGCACGCAATGGGTTGTCGATGTGATCGGCGCCAGAACCTCCGTCTTCGTGGTGACCGGACGGGTCGCGGTGCGGCGGATCTCAGGCAATACGCGCGGCGTCAGCCTCGGGCCTGGAGAGGGTGTCGATGTCGAGGCCGGCACCTCACCTCTCGTCGTGCGGCGCTGGCCCGCTGCCCGCGCCGCCGCCCTCCTCGCCCGTCTCGGGCGCTGAGCCACCATGCGCAGGCGATTTGCCATCCCGCTGATCGCCGCGGCCTTGGCGGGTCTCTGGGGAGCAGGACTGGCCTTCCTGCACTGGCAGGGCAATTCCTCCCTGCTCGACCGCCTGGAAGCTCCCTTTATCGACCTCCGGTTTGTGATCCAGGGCCCACGCCCCGCACCGGAGGGCATCACGATCCTGGCCATCGATGATGAGACCGTGCAGCAGGTCGGCGCCTATCCCCTGCCCCGCACTAGGATGGCGCAGCTCGTCTCGAACGTGGGACGCATGCGTCCCAAGGCCATTGCGCTCGACATTCTTTTCGTGGATCCAGGCCCGACGGAGGGTGATCTTGCGCTGGCAAAAGCACTCGGCGGGACGCGGAGCGTTCTGGCGGCCGCAGGCCTGTTCGAGCGCGGTGCGAAACTCGCTTCCGCCTCTGTTGGCACTGCACCCGGCGACCTCCCAACAGTGCAGAGACTTCTCCTACCGATCGAGACTCTGGCCCGCGCCTCGGCACTTGGTGTCGTGAACATATCCACCGATCCGTCCGGTGTACCCCGTCACATTCCGCTTCTGATCCGCTCAGGCGCTCAGATCATTCCGTCATTCCCGCTCCGCACCGTCTCTGTTGCCATAGGACAAGATCCGGTTCTCAGTGGGGACAAACTCGCCATCGGCAATGTGGCGACGGGCACGGAGGGCGGATATGCACTTGCCCTCCGCTTCTATGGCCCGGCCGGCACCATTCGCACGGTCAGTGCGAGTCAAGTCTTGAGCGGCCAAGCGGATGGTGATGCGTTTCGAGACCGGATCGTCGTGATCGGCGCAACGGTAACGGGAGGCGGCGATGCCTTTCCGACACCCTTCGATCCTGTCTTGCCGGGTGTCGAGGTTCTGGCGACGGCAGTGGCGCATCTGATGCAGGGCGACGGATTGGTGCGCGGCGGACGTGTGCGTCTCGTCGACGGCTCCGTGGCCATCCTGCTGCCGGTTCTGTTCGTTTTTCTCCTTGCTTGGCATCGCGGCATCTGGGGTTTCGCGGTTATCACAGTGGTCACAATCGCATGGATCGGCCTGACCTTCGTGGCTTTCACGCGAGGCATCTGGCTCAGCGCAACCCTTCCGCTGCTAGCCGCCCTGCCTCCGGCGATGATCTTCGGAGCGGCAGAGCTCTGGCTCGACCGGCTTCGCGCGGACAGGCTCAGCCTGCAGAGCAGAACCCTGCGCCGCTTTCAACCTCCGAGTCTCACAAAACGGCTCGCCGAAGATCCCGCTTTTCTCATGAAGCCGGTGCGCCAGAAGGCAGCCGTGATCTTCATCGATCTGTCGGGCTTCACGGGTCTGAGTGAGCTCCTGCCCCTCGACGAAACTCGCGAGATGCTAAGGGGATTTCATGCTCTCGTGGATCAGGAAGCGGTGCACCATCGGGGTATCGTCGCCAGCTTCATGGGCGACGGCGCAATGATCCTGTTCGGGCTGCCGGATTCCTCGCCTGAGGACGCCTGCCACGCGGTGGGGGCCTGCGTCGGACTGTGCCTGAGAACGGAAGAATGGATGACGAGACTACCCGATGGGATTGCGTCTCGGATCGGCTTTAAGATCGGGGCACATTTCGGCGAGATCATCGCATCCCGGCTCGGCGGCGACAGCCATCAGCACATCACAGCCATCGGCGATACGGTCAATGTGGCGAGCCGCTTGATGGAGGTCGCCGCGGCACACGATGCCGATGTGGCCCTGAGCGACGAACTCCACCGTGCAGCGGGCGACGCCTGTTCGGTTTTTGAATCCGGTCTCCTGGAGGGAACGTTCCCGACAGCTATCCGTGGCCGGTCCGGTTCCATTCCGGTCTGGCTCTGGCGAAGGGACCGCCGCCTCAGCCACATGCGTTCAGGCTCCGGTGTACGCCACCGGAGCCCGTCCTAACCATCATGACGCGCCTGGTTCAGAGCTGCTCGGGAGCCGGCATGCCGTTTCCGAACCAGTTCTTCTGCATCAAGGACTTGGCTTCCTCGACCGTCGGCTGATCGCCCTGTGCCTCGGCTGCACGCAGTAGCCCTGCGGCGGCCCAGCCATTATTTGGCGAGCGCCGCAGCGCTTCACGGAACGCCATGGCTGCTTCGGCAGGCTTGCCTTCTGCCATCAGCGCCGCCCCGAGGGATTGATGGACCGGATAATACCAGTAGGGCGGCTCCATGTAAGGCAGCCCGTCCTGGATCGTCGCAGCCTCCGCGAACAAGGTGGCAGCCTGCGCGTGTTCGCCGGCATTCTGCGCGATCCGCGCCTCGATCTCATGCACCGCGATCGAAAGCACATCCGGTCCCGGCACACCGGCATCGGGAAGAGCCATGATCTCAGGGCTCTTTGCCAGCGCGTCTATGGCACCTGCCTCCGCGCGGGCTTCATCAGCTCGTCCGAGACGGGCCAAGGCAACACCGCGCGCATAGTGCCACGCGGCTTTGACGTAGGGAAAGTCACCCTTCGGCGCCGGCAGGGCAAGCACGTCCTCGGGCTTCGAGAAGACCGCATGAACGTTGTAGGGTGCTGCCGTTATCGGCTGCGTCCACGGCACCTCACGCTGAGCGCGCTCCGAAACAATGCCCGAGAGCTTCTGTGCCGCCTCTACGGCTGTGCTGCCGTCACCACCCGTAAGCGCCGAGACCATCAGGAAGTGAACGTTGTGCGCATAATAGGCTTCGGAGTAAAGCAGGCTCGCGCCTCCCTCCTTGACGAGCGCCTCATCGGCCGCTGCCGCACGCACATTGGCATCAAGGCTCTCGCGCCAGCGTCCAAGCCTGTACCAGATATGGCTCGGCATGTGCACCAGATGCCCCGCCCCTGGCATCAGGCTTTCCAGGCGAGAGGCGTGAGGAGCGGCTCGCTCCGGGTGGTCCGACGCCTCGACCGTGTGGATATAGAGATGCACAGCACCGGGGTGATCAGGCTTGGGCTCTATCGGACTAGACTGCGCCGTTCCGAGCACACCTTCCAGCAGCGTGACAATCTTTTCAGTTTTGCCCTTCGGCGTCCTGCCGCCGTCGGCCCAATAGTCCCACGGGGTGAGATTCATGAGAGCATCCGCCGTGAGCACTGCTATGTGCGGATCGTTCGGAAAGCGGGCCTGCACAGCCTCCATGGCATCCGCATAAGCTTGGTCCAGAGCTTTGCGATCGGCATTGGAATCAGGCGAGTGGCGCTTCGAGAGCGCCTCCACCAGGGCGATCTGCATGTCCCCGCTGGCGGGGGCAAGACCTCTTGCCTTCTCAAGGACGGTGAGCGCACGCGCATTCGCGTCCGCATCCATCGGGTAGTTGATATGCGGCCCGAGTACCCAGGCCTCACCCCACAGGCACATGGCGCAATTCGGGTCGAGCTCCTGCGCTGCGCGGAAGGCTCGCGCCGCTTCCGCATGATTGAAGCCCCAACCTAGCCGGTAGCCCTGATTGAAATAGGCCTGCGCCTCTCCGCTTGGATCCTTGGTCACCGACCAGGAGAGAGTACCGAGATTGTCCCGGAGCGGGGGTTTGGCATCGGAGGTGGGCGCTGCAGCGCCATGGGGTAGATCGCGGCTGTATGTGCCAAGCTCAGTCCGCTTCGGCTGAACAGTGCTGGTTTGTGGTTGCAGCTGCGCAAGGGACATCTGGTGGCCGGAGCCATGATCGTTCGGCTTCTGCAAGGCATGCAGCATGCGAACCCGCGGAGAGTCATGATTGCCCAGAGGACAAGCAGAAGCGGCACTTCCTGCAAGGAGCGCCAGAGCGGCCGTCGCCGCGAGCAGAGCGGATTGCGAGGAGCGGCGGCGATAGTAAGCGTCGAAGGTCGTCATGAACAGATCCTCCTGCCTTGGTGCGTGCAGGAGAATAAGGATGAACGCTCGTCGCGTCGGTGCTCATCGGCACATAATGATCATACAATCTCTGTGCCGAATTTTGTCATTCTCTGAATAACTATCGTTACAACATAGAGGAATGGAAGCCACATTGAAGATAGAGAGCTTCTTCCTCCACAGGCTCTAATCCACATGGATAAAGCAGCATGCGGGGACAGGGGATCATTGCCCCTGTCCATGAAATGCTGACAGCTTTGCTCAGGCGCTTTGCTGATCGACCGAATGCGCGATGCGATCTGAGCGCCGTCTCTCACGCCGCAGGCGCTTCATCAGCGCAATGGATGCAACCATCGTGCGTTCGAGTTCAGCCAGAACGTTGTTCGTGTCTGGTGCGAGGGAGTGGTTCTTTCGTTCCAGTTTCATCGGCAGCTTGTTCCGCTCTTCCCTTGTACTGCAGGCGCGCGATGCTGGCACCTGAGACATAAGCAAAGCGTTGCAGTGCGGCTGCAATGTGGCAAATGCTCATAAGAGTAATGGTCGCAACGATATAGTAGACGCTATTTATGTGGCGACGAACGTACTGCGGCTTGCAAAACGAAAGCCGCCAGGATCCAAGAATCCTGGCGGCTGCCACAGAGCATCGTCTCGATCACCGCTGGTTTGGATTGAAGTGCTTCTTGAGCTTCTGGCCGTAGGATGCGTAATCCTTCTGAAGTGCCTCGGTCTGCGCCGCGAAGGCGGTCACCTTCTGCGGGAAGCGCGTCTCGAACATGAACGCCATTGTGCCTTCCAGCTTGTGCGGCTTCAGCTCCACATTGCTCGCCTTCTCGAACGCATCCGTGTCAGGCCCGTGCGGCAGCATGGTATTGTGCAGCGACATGCCGCCGGGCACGAAGCCCCCGCCCGTCTTAGCATCGTAAACGCCGTAGATCAGGCCCATGAATTCGCTCATCACGTTCATGTGGTACCACGGCGGCCGGAACGTGTTCTCCGCCACCAGCCAGCGCTCAGGGAAGATCACGAAGTCGATATTGGCCGTGCCGGGTGTCTCCGATGGCGAGGTCAGCACCGTGAAGATCGACGGATCGGCGTGATCGTAGAGAACCGGCCCCACCGGCGAGTAGCGGCGCAGGTCATACTTGTAGGGCGCGTAATTGCCGTGCCAGGCGACCACGTCGAGCGGCGAGTGGTCCATGTCCGCCACCCAGAGCGTGCCGCCCCATTTCACGTACATCTTCGAGGGCGCATCCTTGTCCTCGTAGGCGGCCACAGGGGTGAGGAAGTCGCGTGGGTTGGCCAGGCAGTTGGCGCCGATGGGTCCCCGCTCGGGCAAGGTGAAGGCGCCGCCGTAGTTTTCGCACAGGTAGCCGCGCGCCGGCCCGCCTGTAAGTTCCACCCGGATCTTCACCCCACGCGGGATGACTGCGATCTCACCCGGCTCGATGTCGATGATGCCGAACTCGGTCCAGAGCCGCAGCGAGCCCTGCTGCGGCACGAACAGCAATTCGCCATCGGCATTGTAGAAGTACTCATCTTCCATGGAGCGGGTGACGAGGTAGACATGGGAACCCATGCCCGCCTGGGCGCCGGCATCGCCGGCTGTTGTAATGGTGCGGATGCCCTCCAGGAACGAGACGGACTCATCGGGGATCGGGATCGGATCCCAGCGCATGGGTGCGATCGGCATCTCCACCTCGACGGCAGGTGCCGTGCGCCACAGGCCTATGTCGGCCTTCTGAAACTGGCCCCAGTGAGACACGGTCGGGCGGATGCGGTAGAGCCAGGAGCGCTCGTTGGTGGTGCGTGGCGCCGTAAAGGGCGAGCCGGAGAGTTGCTCGGCATAAAGGCCATAGGAGCACTTCTGGGGCGAGTTGCGGCCGATGGGCAGGGCGCCGGGCAATGCCTCGGTTTCGAAACCATTGCCGAAACCGGACATGTAGCCCGGCTGGATGGCGCTCTCGATCCTCTCGGAAGCCTGAGGCAAGGACGGGTTCTGGACATTCATGGGCATGACCTCCACTGTTGGTCACAAATGTAACTGTCCATTTTGTAACCAACAACCCGATGGCCAAACTCCAGCTTGAAGCCTTCCTGCCCTACCGGCTGAACCGGATCGCGGCTGCTGTCTCCCAGGACTTTCGCTCCGTCTATGGTCCGCACCACGACCTGACGATCCCGGAATGGCGAGTGCTGGCGACTTTGGGGCAGTTCGAGGCGATGAGCGCCAAGGCGATCGGTCGGCACTCAGCCATGCACAAGACCAAGGTCAGCCGGGCGGTGCGGGCCCTGGAGGAGCGGCGCTGGCTCAGGCGCCGCCCGAGCGATGAGGACCGGCGTGAGGAGATCCTGACCCTTACCTCACAGGGTGAGAAAGCTTACCGGCAGATTGTTCCCAAAGCGCTGGCCTTTGAACGCCGCCTGCTGGACCAGCTTGGCCCGAAGGCTGGGCTCCTTCTGGAAGCTCTGGAGCACCTCGAGATCATCGCCAAGATCGCAGCACGAGATGGGAGCGATCAGACCTGATGCCTCGCCCTCCGCTCAAACTGCTCGGCTGTGGGTACGGCCGGAGACGCCGAGATAGGCATCGAAGGCCGAGGCCACGCTCCTGACCAGGAAGCGGGCATTGTCATTGACCGACAGCACATCGCCCTCCAGACGGATAACGCCGTCGTCCTGCAGCACGCGCAGCTTCGGGATCGCTAGCAGGATGGCCTCAGGAGCGGTCTCGTGATTGCGGCAGACCTGGCCCACATCGACCCGGAAGTCACACATCACGCGCTCGATCAGGTCGGCCCGCAGACGATCGTCGGTCGTCAGGGCATAGCCCTTCGCCGTTGCCAGCTCCCCCCGCTGGATGCGCTCGGCGTAGCGCCCAAGCACAACCTCGTTTTGGGCATAGCCTTGGGTCAACCGTGCGATAGCGGAGGCACCGAAGCCGATCAGCACATCGCTTGGATCTGTCGTGTAGCCCTGGAAGTTCCGGTGCAGAACGCCGTCGACCTGGGCCTGCACCATGGAGTCATTCGGCAGGGCGTAATGGTCAAGGCCGATCCGGCGGTAGCCTGCGCTCACCAGAGCCTCGGCGATCGCCTCAGCCTGAGCGTAGCGGGCTTCGCCATCAGGAAGCGTCGCCTCGTCGATCTTGCGCTGGTGCTTCTTGAACGAGGGCACATGGGCGTAGCCGAAGACAGAGAACCGCTCGGGGCGGAGCGCGATGCTCTGCCGGACCGTCTCGATGCAGGATTCCACCGTCTGGTGCGGCAGACCGTAGATGAGATCGAAGTTGATGCCGCAGATGCCTGCTCCGCGCAGACCTTCAGTCGCACGGGCGGTCTGCTCGAAGCTCTGGACGCGGTTGATCGCACGCTGCACGACCGGATCGAAGCTCTGGACGCCCAGGCTCGCACGGGTAACGCCAGCCTCGCCCAGGGCTTTTGTCATCGTCTTTGTCAGAGTGCGAGGATCAATCTCGACGGCGATCTCCGCAGAACCGTCGAGATTGAACCTCTGCCTCATGAGGGCTACGAGGCCGAGAAGCTCGGACGGCTCTATAATCGTCGGGGTTCCACCGCCGAAATGTACATGCTTCACGGCCAGCGGATTGCTCAGCCGATCGGTCACAAGCTCGATTTCGCGGCGAAGTACGGCGAGATAGTCGATGATCGGGGCATCCCGCTGAGTGATGGTGGTGTGGCAGCCGCAATACCAGCACATGGAGCGGCAGAACGGGACATGAAGGTAGAGCGAGGCCGTGGCATTCGCTGGGAGGGAAGTGAGCCACTGCCCGTAAGCTTCCTGGCCGATGACATCCGAGAATTGCGGCGCTGTCGGATAGCTTGTGTAGCGGGGAAGCCGCTCCTCGCCATATCGTGCTCTCAGGTCGTCCCTCATGAAGGCTCTCGCAGGGTATGATATTCTGCGATATCGCATCGCAGCTCCAGATACCGGGATGTACCAGGCTTCGCTCCCAGGTTCTTTGACCTCTGTCAATTTTGCCTATAGATGACGGCTGTTCAGAAGGGATTTTCCCCTACATTCGGACCTACCTTTACCGAATACCTAGTTTTTGTTCATCAGCCTTACTCTGACTATTCTCTTACCACCGGCGACCGGCGCCTTGCCTCTCGCACAAGAAATCAACGCAGGCACAGTTCCACCACTTTAGCGGTGCAAAAGATCCATTCAGGTTGCGCTCGGTTGAATTCAACGTTTTGAGCGACATGACCCGATTGAGAATCGAGGCAGGTGTCATGGCCGAAATACGGGTTGGCGTGACGGTCTCCGAGGACCGGCAGACGGTGACGATACAGATCGGCTCCACGGAAGACCCGTCGCGTCCGATCGGGCTTGATCTCAATCAGTTGACGAAACTGATCCAGCTGCTTGGCCAAGCGAGGTCTCGCATGCTTGAGGGCTCACGCAAACTTCCGCTCGATGGAAAGACAGTGGAAACCGTGATCGAGCCACCCTGGTATGTGCAGGTCGCAAGCATCGATGGCTCGCTTCTCGCCTTCGATCACCCCTCCTACGGCCCTCTCGCCTTTTCCCTTCCAAGGGATGACGTTGTTAGGATCGTGCGGATCTTGAACGAACATCTTGCGCTACCATCGGGTCACTCCCCTAGGCCAAGCTAACCCCTTCGAGAACTTGTTTCGACTGAGTGAGCTCGTAACCCGAAACAGCTATTGGCGCCGGCCCTTCGTTGAAAGATGCTTGGGCACATCTGTTGTTCAGTTTCCCACCCGCGGACGTGTGAAAACCGTCCAGTACGTGAGAGAGAAGCCCAAGAATGCTCCAGCCCAGGAGGCAGCCGCCACGTGCAGCAGAGTATCGCTGAAGCCCGGATGAATTGCCGCGCAGATTCGTGCAACCGCCCCGATGACGAGCAGCAGGTAGAGTATTTGCGTTGTGGTGCTCGCAACGAGCGCCCTCCCCGTATGCCCAAGGCTTGCCCGTGACATTACCGCCAGGGTCATTACCCCGATCGCGCCGCCGGTCCAAGCATGAATGCCCGCACCGGAAGGCATGAGCCGGAGGGAGGACAAGCCCACGAGAATGAAGCCGAGGGGAACAAAGGCGTAGCCAATGTGCAGGATGAGAACGAGACGATCGCGCCAGGTGCGCTCGCCAGCCCAGCGCCCCAGGCGCACAACCTGAAGAGCACCGGCGGCAATGAGAGCCGCTCCGGTAACTGTCCAATCCGGGAATCCAATCCACATGAGCAGCGCGATGCCGGCAGCAATCATGGAGGCTACGTCAAAGTGACCGAATGGTGCCGGCAGGCGACCGGGGTTTTCTCGCGCCAGCCAGTTCCGGGTGAAGCTCGGCACGATGCGGCCTCCGATCAGCATGATCAGCATCATGGTGGACGCAATTCCGAACCGGATGCCGTATTCGGCTCCCCCCGCAAGATTGGCCTCAATGTGAAAGACGATGTTGCCGGCGGCAAGAATCACGATTGCGATCAGGACCTTGAGATTGCGCCAGTTCTTTCCCTTGAGAATCTCCCGGCCCATGGCGGCCGCAACCAGGAATAGAAACGCGTTGTCGATGATCGCAGCGGCTTCCCAGCCAATCCGAGCAGAGGCGGTAACGGCAATTCGCCCCACGACCCAGGTCAAAAGCAGGACGAGCAGCGGTCGACCCTGAAGCGGCATTCGTCCAGTCCAGTTCGGCACGGCCGTAAGCAGGAACCCGGTGATGATTGCAGGGAGATAGCCGTAGAGCATCTCATGAATGTGCCAGTCACGTGGCACAAAGGCGGTCGAGAGCTGCAGTTCGCCGTAGAACATCGGCAGCCATGCCAGGATGGACAGGCCTGCATAGAGCGACCCAAAAAGGAAGAATGGTCGAAAACCATAGGAAAGCAGCGCGGGTCCCGAATAGTCCCGCAGACGTGGGATCGGAGCCACTTATTGACCTCCCTCGACTGGAATGAAAACGTCCTGTGCCATCACGGCCTGTCCTGAGGCAGCGTCGGTGGCCGTGAATACGATGTCCTGCCTCGCGTTTACCGGAGCCGTGACAAGCACGCGCAACTCGCGTGTGGTGTCTGGCGCGACAGCCAGCAGACCCGTCTCGCCGAGAATGTCCACGCTTGCCGCCTCCAGTCCGCTCACATGAAGGCGGAATGACCTTTCGCCATCGGCCTTGTTGTAAAGCCGCACCGCGTAGCCGTTCCGGGTCTGGCCATCCGACAGCCGCACGGCAACCGGATTGCGATCATGGATCACTGTGATCTTGGCATCGCTGCGCATGGAAAGGCTCGCGCCCATGATGCCACCTAGCGCGACGATGGATGCAGCAAGGCTAATTGTCTTCAGCCTGATTACGCGGCGCTTGGGAGCCTCACCCGCCCGTCCACGCTCGATGTTCGACCACGCTTCGTAGTCGATCAGACCTCGCGGGCGGCCAAGCTTCGCCATGGTCGTGTCGCAGGCATCGACGCAGAGGCCGCAATTGATGCAGGCGAAGTTCGGCCCCTCGCGGATGTCGATGCCAATCGGACAGACGGTGACGCATTGCATGCAGTCTACGCAGTCGCCTGCCGGCTTACCCCTCGCCTTCAGCTCGGTGGCCTTCTTCGCCGATCCACGCGGCTCGCCGCGGTAATCGCGATAGTTGACAGTCAACGCCTCGGGATCCCAGATCGCGCCCTGAAGCCGCGGCCACGGGCACATCCAGGTGCAGACCTGTTCGCGGGCATACCCGGCCAGGGTGTAGGTGGTACAGGTCAGGATCCCCACCCAGGCATAGGCGAGCATGGAGGCACGGCCCATGGCGAGATCGGTCAGAAGCTTCCTGGCATCCGTAAAATAGAGAACGAAGGCTCCCCCGGTGAGCATGGCGATGAGGAGCCAGGTCGCGTGCTTGAACCCGATCTCGAGCACGCGCCTCGCCGTGAGCGGTGCATTCTGTTTCTTCAGGCGCTCCCTGCGGTCGCCCTCGATGCAGCGCTCGACGAGCAGGAACAGGTCCGTCCAGACAGTCTGCGGGCAGAAGTAGCCGCACCAGACGCGTCCCGCGACGGCATTGAGCCAGATGAGAACCAGCGTGGCTAGGATCAAAAGGCCCGTGAGGTAATAGACCTCCTGCGGCCAGATCTCGATGAAGAAGAAATAGAGGCGTCCGCGCTCGAGGTCGAGGAGCACGGCCTGGTCGGGCTGAGCGGGTCCTCGGGACCATCGGATGAACGGCAATACGTAGTAGACGGCCAGGCAGCAGACCAGCGCGATCCACTTCAGGCGACGGTAGCGGCCGGATACCGACTGCGGGACGACCCGCTCTGTGATGAGCCCGCGCTTCGGCTTACGCAGATGCGCCCGCTCGGGCTTGAAGCTGATGTCGAGAGTAGCCATCGGGTGTCCAGGAACATGGACGCCGCCGCAATGGAAATACCGCGGCGGCATGAAGAACCGCGCCGGGAGGCGTTACTTCGCTGCGGTCTTGGTTGCCGCGAGCTTGTCAAACAGATTGCCGAAGATCTGCTTGGCTTTGCCAGGATGTGTGATGGCCTTGGCCTGGTCTGCGTTCGTCGGTTCACCGACCACGATCATGCCAACCATGCCCATGCCGTAATGCGGTTTGCACTTGTAGCCGTACACGCCGGGCTTATCGAAGGTGATCGCCATCTCTTCGTTCATCTTTCCCACGAAAGTCTTTCCACCCTCGGGGACCATCGTGTCGATCGTCTCGACATTGTGGCCCTTGTCAGAAGCCAGGAACTTGACCGTGTCGCCTGGATTGATTCTCACGAAGGCCGGCTCGAACACCATAACACCCTCGGTGCCCTTGTTGAGCATCTTCACTTCAACCTCGGCGGCGCCGGCCACACCAGCGAAACCAAGGGCCGCCACGAGTCCGCCGAGCACGATAACCTTCTTCATGTTGCTTCTCCTCGAATGAAACCTGCGAGCCTCACCGGCTCTTGCGGAGAAGTCATATGCCTCAACGGACATTCTCTATTTGATCTGCCACAAACTGCCGGCCATTCTTTGCCGGAACCGCTGACAGGAGCTCCCAATTCATCGAAGGAGCCGCCTGCCTTGAGCTACATCAATTCGGTCAGGCGGCTGCCGGTGTAAACAATGCGGAGCCAGGAATCCCAAGGTGATCGGGGGCGTTACGCGAGGCGAAAGGACGAGAACTCCTTCCGCTTTCGGCATGCCGCAAGCTTGGCCGTTGAACAAGAGATGGAAGCCGAAGAATGCCGAGCCTGGACAAATCCCTCGTCGCCGATCTCGATATATTCACCGGGGTAGAACCGGACGATCTGAGCGAAATCCTCCGGGAGGCTCAGTCGATCCGCTATCCGAAGGGAGTGAACGTTTTTGAGCAGGACGAGGAGGCGCACTCCTTCTTCATCCTTCTTCATGGGCACCTGCGGGTCATGAAGGTCACGCCCGATGGCCAGCAGGTCGTGGTCCGCTTCGTGGCGCCAGGCGAGATCTTCGGTATCGCCATGGCGATGGGGCGAGGCACCTACCCCGCGACGGCTTTGGCGGTCGTGGATAGCCTTGCTCTCGTCTGGCCGTCGGCGGCGTGGCCACGCCTCGTTGCCAAGCATCCTCCGCTCGCCGTCAACACGATCCAGACGGTCGGGAGCCGCCTTCAGGACGCCCATACGCGCGTCGTCGAGATGTCGACCGAGCAGGTCGAGCGGCGGGTTGCCCACGCTCTCCTGCGCCTCGCCCAGCAGGCGGGACGCAAGGGTGAAGACGGCATCCAGATCGACTTCCCGATCTCGCGACAGGACGTCGCTGAGATGACAGGCACGACCCTTCACACGGTAAGCCGTCTTCTGAGCGCATGGGAGGACCAGGGCCTCGTCGAGAGCGGCCGTCAGAGGATCTCGATCCGCAACCCTCACAGGCTGTTCATGCTCGCGGAAGCACCCTCGAACTAAGCGTACGCCTCATGCAGGCCAATGGGCGACGACGACCCCGAGATCACGGTCGCTTGAGGGCTCGCTCCGCTTGGCAATCATAGCATCCAACTCCGCGAGGAATTGGGCCTGTTCGACGCCATGCTCCCGGCAGGCGTCAGCAACGGTGTGAAAGCAGGTGATAGGGCATCCCACGCAGTGCATCCTGTGGTTCAGGAAGACGCGGATCGTCATGGGCCAGCGCCGCATCACCTCGTCGACGAACTGAGTTGCTTCAACGGA
Source organism: Microvirga lupini (assembly GCF_014191055.1). GTDB lineage: Bacteria > Pseudomonadota > Alphaproteobacteria > Rhizobiales > Beijerinckiaceae > Microvirga > Microvirga lupini_A. The sequence continues at coordinate 1,235,031 of NZ_JACHWB010000001.1, read as the reverse complement.
CATCATGGCCTCCAAGCCAATGATTTCAATGGACATCATCTGTTTACCGGGTTTCTCGCCGCCGCTCTTTGCGCGGCATCAACGAGCCGAAGGATGCGGAGTCTCAAGGCACCTTATTGTTTGAGATGGGGCAAAGAAGCCGCACCAGCGATGTGTAAATATTCCGATTGTTGGAGCAGAATCGCCGTCGGGGGCACCAAATGCGATGTTGGGGGCGTCCTCTCGACCGATACACTATTGCCCGAATGTCGCGAAAGGCTCCAATCCGGCCACCAAAGAGAACCTACCGATGTGCAGTTGCAACGCCACCGAGACCGTCATCGACCTCCGACAGATCATGCCGCAGTTGCATCATCCCCTGATCTTCGGGACCTTCGACCAATTGTACGAAGGGGAGAGCCTCGTGCTCGTGAACGATTATGATCTGAGGCCGCTCCTCTACCAATTCGGCATCAGATACCCGGGCTCGTTCGATTGGGACTACATCGTAAAGGGCCCAGGTCTCTGGCAGGTGCGCATCAGCCGCGAGGTGGCCTGAAGCACCTCATCTTGAAGCGCCAAAAGCGAGGGGACCTGCTCCTCTCGACTACTCCACTCAGGGCTTGGCTATTGAGTGAGGAACAGGGTCACGGCGATCACAACCGACATGGTCACCGCTGCAACGGTGCCGCTCAAGCGCAGCACACCCATTCTGTGAAGCATCACGGCGAATATGACGATGAGGGGTGTCGCCATCACCAGTCCAACTTGCGCATCGCTCATCATCGATCTCCCCTGTATTTCGACTCCATCTTTCTATGAACCGAAACGCGGAGGACTTGTTTGCGACAGCGCAACGAGCATGCGCGATAACCGGCATAACCATCGGCCCTGGCAAGTTCTGACCAGAGGGTAACGATGGACACCGCGCGAGAGAACAGAACCTGGGGAGCACTCTCGGACCTGCCGGGACACCCGATGATGTGGGTTCTCATCTTGACTGAGACTGTCACTTTCGGACTTCTCTTCGCAATCTTCGCCATAACGGGAGTTGTTCATTCGGATGTTTTTTCGGCAGGCCGGGCACAGCTCGACCCCGTCCTTGGCGGGGTGAACACACTCGTCTTGATCACCAGCGGATGGCTGGCCGCCTTGGCCGTCGAGGCTCGCGTGATCGGACGCCGGACGATAGCGCGCCTGCTGCTCGCGGGAGCGGCAGCCCTGGGCTGCGTCTTCACCGCCATTAAGGTTGTGGAGTACGCGACCAAGGTAAGTGTGGGCATTGGTCTAGAGACGGACACGTTCTTCACGCTCTATTTCCTTGCGACGGGATTCCACCTCCTCCACGTCATACTTGGAGTTATTATCATCGCGGCGGTCGCAATGTACGACAGCTTGGATAATCTGAAGACCGGCACGGCTTTCTGGCACATGGTCGATCTCGTCTGGGTCGTGATGTACCCGCTGATCTATCTGGTTGGATGAATCATGACTCGGATTGCCGCACGCCAAGCAACGCGCGCCTGGTTCCTGCTGGTTCTGTTCACCGCCCTCAGCATGATCGTCTGGCATGTGGGAGCGAGAGGCCTCGTCGGTAGCGGCATCGTGCTAGCGGCAACCGTCCTTAAGGGGCGCTGGATGCTGATGGACTTTCTTAAGCTCAGACATGCTCCGTCCGGTTGGCAGATTGCGCTGTCGTCCTGGCTAATCCTGGTTGCCGTCTCGGCCTGGAGCGCCACCGCAATCAATCTTCTGCGCGGCTGACGGAGCGCTCCCCTCCAGAACTTGTGCCAGAACAAAGAACACCCCGCACGCTTCTGTACGTTGCCGATCATCCGCTCAGCGCGGCAAGCGATTTCATTGCGAGGTGTCACCCATGTTCACCCCTCTCGATCGGACGGCCGGCAGCCGAAGCCCGCCACAGGCTGTCCAGCACCGCGGCCCGTGCCGCATCCCTCACCTCCCTGCCCGATCAAGAAGGATCGCGTGATGGCTGAAGTCCTCACCAAATCGGCGGCAAGAAACGTGTTCTACGGAGGCTCGTTCTTCTTCTTCGCCATCTTCGTGGGCCTGACCGCCCACAGTCACTACTACATGAACACCACGTCGACCGATGTGTCGACGCTCAACGACTCCGTCGCCCGCGGCAAGCATGTGTGGGAGAAAAACTCCTGCATCAACTGCCACTCCATCCTCGGCGAAGGGGCCTACTTCGCCCCCGAGCTCGGCAATGTCTGGGTTCGCTACGGCGGCAAGGACGATCCGGCCGGCGCCCGCGAGACGCTGAAGGCCTGGATGGCCGCCCAGCCGACCGGCATCGAAGGACGGCGCCAGATGCCGCAGTTCAACCTGACCGACCAGGAACTCAACGACCTCGCCGACTTCCTGGAATGGACCAGCCGCATCAAGACCCAGAGCTGGCCGCCGAACAATGCCGGCTGAGAGGGGAAGATCATGAAGTACCAAACGCAAAAGGTGGCCCTGCTCTACTTCTACGGAGCCCTGGCCCTGTTCATCGCCCAAGTCCTGTTCGGCGTTCTCGCCGGCACGATCTACGTCCTGCCCAACACGCTGTCGGAGTTGCTGCCGTTCAACGTCGTCCGGATGATCCACACCAACGCGCTCATCGTCTGGCTGCTGATCGGCTTCATGGGAGCCACCTACTACCTGGTTCCGGAGGAAACCGAGACCGAGCTCTTCAGCCCATTCCTCGCCAGGCTCCAGTTCTGGATGTTCTTCATCGCGGCGGGCATCGCGGTGGTGGGCTACCTGTTCAAGATCCACGAGGGTCGCGAATTCCTGGAGCAGCCCTTCCTCATCAAGGTCGGCATCGTGGTCGTCTGCCTGATGTTCCTGTTCAACATCACCATGACGGTGCTCAAGGGCCGCAAGACCGTCGTCACCAACATCCTGCTCTTCGGGCTGTGGGGCGTGGCGATCTTCTTCCTGTTCTCCTTCTACAACCCTTCCAACCTGGCGGTCGACAAGATGTACTGGTGGTACATCGTGCATCTCTGGGTCGAGGGGGTGTGGGAGCTGATCATGGCCTCCGTGCTCGCCTTCCTGATGATCAAGCTCAACGGCATCGACCGCGAGGTGGTGGAGAAGTGGCTCTACGTCATCGTCGGCATGGCGCTGTTCTCCGGCATCCTCGGCACCGGTCATCACTTCTACTGGATCGGCGCGCCCGGCTACTGGCAGTGGATCGGCTCCCTGTTCTCCACCCTTGAGGTCGCACCCTTCTTCACCATGGTGGTCTTCACCGTCCAGATGACTTGGAAGGCCGGCCGCAAGCACCCGAACCGCGCGGCTCTGCTGTGGTCGATCGGCTGTTCGGTCATGGCCTTCTTCGGCGCCGGCGTCTGGGGCTTCCTGCACACCCTGTCGTCGGTGAACTATTATACCCACGGTACGCAGGTCACCGCCGCCCACGGGCACCTCGCCTTCTTCGGCGCCTATGTGATGCTCAACCTCGCCATGATGGCCTACGCCGTGCCGCAGATCCTCGGCCGGGCCCCGTACAACCAGATGCTCAGCATCGTGAGCTTCTGGATCATGTGCACGGCCATGTCGGTGATGACCTTCGCGCTCACCTTCGCGGGCGTGATCCAGGTCCACCTGCAGCGCGTGCTCGGCCAGTCGTACATGGACGTCCAGGATCAACTGGCGCTGTTCTACTGGATCCGCCTCGGCTCCGGCGTGTTCGTGCTGATCTCCGCAGCGATGTTCGTCTACGCGGTCTTCGTCCCCGGCCGCGAGAAGGCGCCGCGCATCGCGCATGGTCTCCAGCCCGCCGAGTGAGCCATCAGGGCGGCCGGACCGGGCCGCCCTGCCCCGTCTCGAATATTGAGGATTGACCGATGAAACCCCTGCTGCAAGCCGTTCCTGAACCCGCCGTCGAAATCCCCTACTACGTTCCAGCCGGCAATGAAGGCGCTCTCTTCGAGCTGGCCTGGAGCAAGCGCCTGCCCCTGCTCCTGAAAGGTCCGACCGGCTGCGGCAAAACACGGTTTGTCGCGCATATGGCGGCAAAACTCGGGCTGCCCCTCCACACCGTCTCCTGCCACGACGATCTCACGGCCGCCGACCTCACCGGTCGCTATCTCCTGAAGGGGGGCGATACGGTCTGGGCCGACGGCCCCCTCACCCGCGCCGTGCGCGAGGGCGGCATCTGCTACCTCGACGAGATCGTGGAGGCGCGCAAGGACGTGACCGTGGTGCTCCATCCCCTCACCGACGACCGGCGCATCCTGCCGCTCGACCGCACGGGCGAGGAGCTGCAGGCGCCGGATTCCTTCATGCTCGTCGTGTCGTACAATCCCGGCTATCAGACCCTGCTCAAGTCGCTGAAGCCTTCCACGCGCCAGCGCTTCGTGGCCATCGAGTTCGACTTCCTGCCGGTCGAGCACGAGAGCGTCGTCGTCGCGGCCGAGAGCGGCCTGTCCGCGGCGCGTGTGCGTCCACTGCTCCTGCTGGCCCGCCGCCTGCGGGCGCTCAAAGGCCAGGACCTGGAGGAAGGCGTGTCCACACGCTTGGTGGTCTACTGCGCGTCCCTCATTGCCGCGGGGGTCCCGGTTGAAGAAGCGGTTCTCGCCGCCATGATCGAGCCGCTGACCGACGATCTCGACGTCAAGAAGGCCCTGATCGAGGTTGCTCGCGCGACGCTCGCCTGATCCGGAGATCCGCCATGCTCGACTTCCTCGAACTCGAAGAAACCGTCGGCCAGTTCTGGCACCGGCTGGTCGGCCGCGCGGTGACCTACCCGCGCTACCCCGAGCTTGGCGTCTCCCTTGACGAGGTCCGCGGATCCCTCGCGGTCTTCTTCCGCGGCCTCGGCGGCGAGACCGGCGTGCAGCTTGCTGGCACCGCCGCGCGCGCCTCGTCCCACCGCCTGAACTTCCTTCAGCGCCTTGGCGTCACCGAGGAGCGGCTCGAGCAGCCCGGACGGGACGCGGCCACCCTGTTCCTGCCGCCGCGGATCGAGCTGTTCCCGTCAAGCGTGCTCAATCGCGCGCTTTATCTCTGGCTCGCGGCCTACTTCGCCCATGCTCCCCTGGAGCCGATCCATGAAGCCGATCCGCTGCGCCGGGACATCCTGATGCTCCGGCGGGTGCGGGAGACGGTCGCCGCCGTTCTGGCGGAGTGCCCCGGCCTGGCGGGCATGTACAAGGACCTTTGCACCGCCATGCTGGAGGAGCGGCCGCAGCGCCCCCTGCCGGCTGCGGAGCGCAGGATCGAGCAGATCGTGCTCTCGCTCCTCGGGGACGGTGGTGCGACGCCGCCTCCCTTCTGGGACACGGCGGCTTGCGACGCGTCCCTTCCACGCCAAGCCCCTGCGGGCTACCAGCCCTTCCTGCCCGTTCCGCTCTGGGGCGACACCTGGACCCGTGAGACCGGAGAACCCAATCGCAGCAGCGACGAGCCGGCAGCAACCAGTGATCTCGCCGCCGCGGACACGCGCAAGCGCTTCGCCGCACGGCGCGAAGCGGATCAGCCCCACCGCAGCGACCCGTTCATCCTCAACCGGTTCGAGAAGATCCTGGCCATGGCGGAGATGGTCAACGTCAACCGCCCCTCCGACGATGACGAGGACGAGAACGCCGAGAAGGCCCTGGACGAGATGGAGGAGATTCCGCTCTCCCAGCACAAGGGCAAGCCGGCCACCAGGCTTAAGTTCGATCTCGACCTGCCACCGGAGGCCGTCGACACGGCGAGCCTGACGGCCGATCTCACCTATCCGGAATGGGACTATACCCGCAAAGCCTATCTGCCGAACCACTGCCGGGTGCTTGCGGCCCCTGCGCCCGAACAGGGCGAGGCTTGGGAGGCCGACGATGAGGCTCGCCGGCTGATCCGGCGCGTGCGCCGGCAGTTCGAGGCGCTGCGGCCCAAGCACGAGATCCTGCGGGCGCAGCCGGATGGCGAGGAGCTCGACATCGACGCGCTGGTGCGCGCCCGCAGCGACCTGCTCTCAGGAGGTTCAGGTTCGGATCGCGTTCACCTCGCCAGCAAGCGTCAGGCGCACGATCTCGCCGTGACGCTGCTGGTTGACGTCTCGCTGTCCACCGATGCTTGGGTGGACAACCGTCGGGTGCTCGATGTCGAGAAGGAAGCGCTGATGGTGCTGGCGCATGGGTTGGCCGCCTGTGGCGATTCCCATTCCATCCTGACCTTCACGTCGCGCCGCCGGTCCTGGGTGCGGGTCGAAACCGTGAAGGACTTCGACGAGCCGATGAACCAAGCCGTGGTGCGGCGCATCTCGGCCCTGAAGCCCGGCTACTACACCCGGATCGGTGCGGGTATCCGCCATGCCACGGCGAAACTCTCCGAGCGTCCGAACCGGCAGAAGCTGCTGCTGGTGCTGACCGACGGCAAGCCGAATGACATCGACTATTATGAGGGCCGCTTCGGCATCGAGGATACCCGCCGGGCTGTGATCGAGGCCCGGAGAGCGGGCGTCACCGTGTTTGGCGTGACCGTGGACCGGGAGGCGCAATCGTACTTCCCGACCCTGTTCGGCCGCGGCGGCTATGCCATTGTGGGTCAGGTGGCGAAGCTGCCATCCGCTCTCCCAGCCATTTATCGGCAGCTCATCCGCTAAACAATCCTCTTCCGCGACATACAAGAGGCTCAGTCCATTGAGCTTGCCATTTTGCATTGTGGCATGAGCCTCAGCTTCTCCCAGATCAAGGGATGCTGTCGGAATGGCACATGACGTAAGGATTTAGGGACTGCGGTCAGCGTTTGACCGGCGCTCAACCTGCGCCTCCCTACGTAATTGTCCGTATGATCAAGCTTATTTGCGCCGCAACAAATAAGCGCTCGAGCTCTTGTCGTAAAACATCTTCATCCGATGACGGACCAAAACGATCCGCCAGGCGGTCCCACAAAGGAGATGACGATGAAGACCATGACACTCTCGGGACGCCGGCCGCTACTCGCGACCGCTGCCGTTCTTGCGCTTGGCGCAGCGGCCCTGCTGACACAGCCGCTGCCTGCCCGTGCAGGCGACAAGGTTGCCGCAGCCACCCCTCATGTCCATACGCACGCGGAAGCGAGCGCAGGTCCTGTGAACATCGTACGCCTGCCCACCGATCTTCCCGGTCCTATCGGAAAACGGGGCCCGCAGCGTGTCAAGGTCGACCTGGAAACCACAGAAGTGACTGGCCAGCTGGCTGACGGGACCACCTATCATTACTGGACCTTCAACAATAAGGTTCCAGGACCCTTCGTGCGCGTCCGCGTCGGCGACACGGTTGAAGTCAAGATGAAGAACGCCGAAGACAGCCTTATGATGCACAACGTCGACTTCCATGCGGTCACAGGCCCCGGCGGCGGCGCGAAGGCTACTGAAGCTGCTCCCGGCGAGACTCGCGGCTTCGAGTTCAAGGCGCTTAACCCCGGCCTCTATGTCTACCACTGTGCTACACCTACTGTCGCACAGCACATCGCCAACGGAATGTATGGCATGATCCTGGTGGAGCCGGAGGAAGGGCTGCCAAAGGTTGATCATGAATTCTACGTCATGCAAGGAGAGATCTACACCGAGCAGGCCTACGGCACGAAGGGTCATGCAGATGAGAGCATCGATAAGCTCCTCAGCGAGCGCCCCGAGTACTTCATCTTCAACGGCAGCACCGACGCTCTGAAGAAGAACCCGCTCAAAGCAAAGGTCGGTGAGACGGTCCGGATCTACTTCGGCGTTGGTGGCCCGAATTACACTTCGTCCTTCCACGTGATTGGCGAGATCTTCGATAAGGCTTACCCGATGGCATCGCTGAGCTCGCCGATGAAAGACGTTCAGACGATCACCACCCCTCCCGGCGGTGCAAGCGTGGTGGATTTCAAGGTTGAGGTTCCCGGAAACTACATCCTGGTCGATCATGCTCTCAGCCGCGTCGAGCGTGGCCTTGCCGGTATCCTCCAGGTCGAAGGGCCGCAGAACGAAGCGATCTTCAAGGACTACAACCCGCAGAGATCGGCCCAGTCGACCGGCCACTAATGCCAGCAATCAGGACAGAGCCAAAGCACAAGGCCCGGGCGAACCCCGGGCCTAAATTCGTGCGACGTCATAAGTGCAAACTAGGATGTTCGAAGGCTGCGCTCCGGTCAGGGCCTGACCGCTTCGTACATCTTCTGGGCTCCCTCGCGCTGCTTCTGCAGCTCTGGAAGCACCTGATCGGCGAACGACTTGATTTCTTGATGGGCGCTTTGGCTTCCGGCGCGGTAGATTGTCAGTTCCTGATCGAGCGCCTGCACCTGGATTTCGGCATAGCGCCGGCTCAGCGCGAGATAGTCGAGGGGCTCCAGGTTCTCGATGATGACCTGATGCTCGAACTCCTTCACGGACGGAAGCCGCAGGCCGCGCGCCTTGGCGAAGGCTTCGATCCGCTGAAGAAGGTCAAGGCGAAAATCTGCGGCCGTGGCCGCGTAGCTCTTGACCTCCGGTCTCGTCTCACGGCTGGCGGCCAACTTGGCGGCCTGCCCCTGAAGAGACGCCGAGCTGTAGGCCAGACGCAAGAATTCCTCAGGTTCGATAGGGCGCGTCTGTGCAGGGCTGCCGGACGTTCCCTGCCCTTGCGCCTGGACCGCCGGGCTTATGGCAGACAAGGCCACCGCGAGGATTGAGGAGGCAATGAGCGATCTGAAGGCTTTCATGAGCTTACTGCCATCCTGGAACGCCAGACATATCCGGCAGACGGTGCGCGATGCCCTTATGACAATCGATGCAGGTTCTTTCGCCGGAGAACAGAAAGCGCTCGTGCGCTGACGCAGCGCGAGGATTCTGCTTCGTGAGGTCCATTGAATCATCGCTGTGGCAATTGCGGCATTCCAGCGAGTCATTCGCTTTCATGCGCGCCCATTCGCGCTCGGCCAGATGCTTGCGCATGGCCAGGAACTTCTCCCGCGTATCGATCGAGCCGAAGATATGCCCCCAAACCTCTTTCGAAGCCTGCATCTTGCGGGCGATCTTGTTGGTCCATTCGTGCGGAACGTGGCAATCAGGGCACGTAGCCCTCACGCCGGAACGATTGGTGAAGTGGATGGTGCCCTTCAACTCCTCGAAAACGTTTGCCTGCATCTCATGGCAGCCCACGCAGAACTTCTCCGTGTTCGTGTATTCGAGCGCGGTGTTGAAGCCGCCCCAGAAAATCACACCGGCGACGAAGCCACCGAGCGTGAGGAATGCTAGGCTTAAGTAACCTGGCGGGCTCAGCGCCGTCTTGACCCATCGGTTGCCGCGGAACCAGCCCCAGGCCCGTGCGATGCCAGCCGCCATCATTGCCTCCCCCTTGCAGGCTGCCGCTCGGGCTCGGTGATGGCGTCCATATCGGTGAACACGTTCTCCACGAGGGGCTTCGCGTTTGTCTGTGGCACGTGGCAAGCCACGCAGACATAGCGGCGCGGCGCCAATCCGCCGAGCGTGTTGCCGGCCCGGTCCTGATAATGCGTCACGCTGATCATCGGAGCCTGACTCTGCTCAGTGAACTTGCGCGCATGACACGACATGCACTTGTTGGCGTTCAGGTCGACGGCATAGCCTTCAATCGAATGTGGGATCACTGGAGGCTGGTCGGGATAGTTGCGGCCCACACGCACGTCATCGGTGATCTGCCGCTGCATCGGTGGAGCCGGAGTTTCCTTTGTGAACGGCTCAGGCCCACGCAGGCGCGGCGCGTCCTGAGCGAGGATCGCACCGGCCGCTAGCAATGGGCCGATGCCGACCAGCACCGCAAAGATTCCACACCTCATTGCTGACCTCCCGCATCGGCACTCGCGACCGCCACCACCTTGACGGCGCACTTTTTGAAGTCGGTTTGCTTCGAGATCGGGTCCGTGGCGTCTAGCGTGACCTTATTGATAAGTTGGCTTGCGTCGAAGAACGGAACGAAGATTAGCCCAGGCGGCACGCGGTTGCGTCCCCTCGTCTCAATGCGGCTCCGGATCTCCCCGCGCCGCGACACGACCTTGACCTCCTGCCCTCGCCTGAGACCTCGCTTGGCCGCATCGTCCGGATGCATGAATACGACGGCACCCGAGAATGCCTTGTAAAGTTCAGGAACGCGCAAGGTCATGGAACCCGAATGCCAGTGCTCCAGAACGCGCCCCGTGACGAGCCACATATCATATTCGGCATCTGGAGACTCGGCCGGCGGCTCATAGGGAGCGCCTATGAGATTAGCCTTCTTGTCGGGGTTTCCATAGAATTGAACTCCGCTTCCCTTCTCCACATACGGGTCATAGCCTTCGCGGTAGCGCCAGCGCGTCTCCTGTCCGTTCACGACGGGCCAACGCATCCCGCGTACCTGATGGTAGGTGTCGAAAGGAGCATAGTCGTGCCCGTGCCCGGCGCCGAACTGGGCGAACTCCTCAAATAGCCCTTTCTGAACGTAGAAGCCGAACTCCTTCGATTCCCGGTTCTCGTAGGTCGGATCCATTTCGGACAGCGGGAACTTGTCCACGTTGCCGTTCCTGAAGAGGACGTCGAACAGGCTCTTGCCCCTGTACTCCGGATGGGCGTCGAGAATTTCCTTCGTCCAGACCTCATCGGTGGAGAAGCGCTTGGAGAACTCCATCAATTGCCAGAGGTCGGAGCGGGCTTCCCCCGGAGCGTTGACGAGTTGGTGCCAGAAGTGGGTACGCCGCTCCGCATTGCCATAGGCGCCCTCCTTTTCCACCCACATTGCGGCTGGAAGGATCAGGTCCGCCGCCATGGCGGTCACAGTCGGATAGGCATCCGACACCACCACGAAATTCGCTGGATTTCGATAGCCAGGATAGGTTTCGTTGTTGGTGTTCGGCGCCGTCTGGAGGTTGTTGTTGACCATGATCCAGTAGGCGTTGAGCTTGCCGTCCTTCAGCATACGGTCCTGCTGCACGGCATGGTAGCCGACCTTCCCGGGTAAGAGCCCATGCGGAAGCTTCCAGATCTCCTCGGCATGCTTGCGGTGCTCGGGATTGGCGACCTGCATGTCGGCGGGCAAACGGTGTGCGAAAGTGCCTACCTCGCGCGCGGTGCCACAAGCCGAGGGCTGTCCTGTAAGTGAGAAGGGAGAGTTGCCGGGCTCAGATATCTTTCCCGTGAGCAAGTGGAGATTATAGACCATATGATTGGCCCAGACGCCACGGACGTGCTGGTTGAAGCCCATGGTCCAGAGCGACATCACCTTGGTCTGAGGATCGGCGTAGATGCGAGCCAGCGCCTCAAGCCGCTCCTTCGGAACCCCCGAAATCTCCGAGGCCTTCTCGACTGTGTACTGGCTCATGAGCTTCGCGTAATCCTCGAAGCTCGCCGGGTGGGAGACCTGCGCGTCGTTGGCATGCTGCGCCCGCTGTTCCAGAACATTGTCAGGCCGCAGCCCGTAACCGATATCTGTATTGGCCAGCCTGAAGTTGCAGTGCTTCTCGACGAACTCGCGGTTCACCGCGCCATTCTGGATGATGTAGTTGGCGATGTAGTTCAGGATCGCCAGATCTGAGTTCGGCTTGAAGATCAAGGACATATCGGACAGATCCGTTGTCCGGTGCTCATAGGTGGAAAGCGTCGCAATCTTCACATGAGGATGGCTCAAGCGGCGGTCGGTTACCCTGGTCCACAGGATCGGGTGCATCTCGGCCATGTTTGAGCCCCAGAGCACGAAAGCATCCGCATGCTCGAAGTCGTCGTAGCAGCCCATCGGCTCGTCCATGCCGAAGGTGCGGATGAAGGTCACGGCCGCTGACGCCATGCAGTGGCGTGCGTTCGGATCGAGGTTATTGGAACGGAAGCCCGCCCGCATCAGCTTGGACGCGGCATAACCCTCCCACATAGTCCATTGGCCGGAGCCGAACATGCCGACGGACTCAGGTCCTTTCTCCTTCAGCACCCGCTTCCACTGTGCGGCCATCTCGTCGAAGGCGCGATCCCAGGAAACCGGCTGGAACTCGCCATCCTTGGCGTATTGGCCGTTCTTCATGCGCATGAGCGGCTGCGTGAGTCGATCAGCCCCGTACATGATCTTGGACAGGAAGTAGCCCTTCACACAGTTGAGGCCTCGGTTGACCTCCGCCTGCATGTCGCCATGCGTAGCGACAACGCGGCCGTCCTTCACGCCCACCATCACCCCGCATCCGGTGCCGCAGAAGCGGCACGGGGCCTTGGACCACTGGAGCTGAATGTCTTCGCCCGTCGGGATGTTCTGGGCCTCGGCAGGAATTGAAATACCCGCAGCGGTGGCCGCAGCGGCGGCAGCCTGGGTTTTCAGGATGGTGCGGCGCGTGACGTCCATGGGTCTACTCCCGCTCTTGGGCTGGCTCGAAGTGGTGGAACACGAGGGTGGCGGCAAGGACGCCGTCGAGAAGCTGAATGGCGTTGATGCGCTCGACGACTTGGCTCTCGGTATCGGTCTCAAGGGTGACGATCAGCTTGCCGGTGTCGGCGCCGCCGTGAACCTCTGCGCCCTGGACCGAGCGAATGCCTTCGAGGATCGACTGGACCTGATCGGGACGGCTGTGAACGACGAGACTGGAAATGTGGCACTCGCCGTTCATGAGCCCTCCTCGACGACAGAAAGTTCGATGGCATTGGCAGGACAGGCCTGGAAGCAGTCACCGCAACCGGTGCAGGCATCGCTTATGATCCTGGGGCGGGCACCACCCAAGGCAAGGTCAAAACGCACGGCGCCGGTGGGACAGGCATCACGGCAGCTCATGCAGGCAATCCCCTGGAAAGCAAAGCACGAGCGTCCGATGACGGCCACGGGAGGGCTCTCAGATTGATCGCCTGCAGAGAACCTGCCGAGCAGAAAATGACGACGCTTAAGATGAATGGTCTCAGTCATGGGCGCCCCATCAGACGGGACCAGGCGGTCCAGTAAACAGATAGTACATCCAGACGATGAAGCCCCATCCAGCGACCACTCCAACGGCGATGAAGGGCCAGATCATGACTGCAAGAATAAGAAACGTAAGGATTTCCCGTTTCTTCCTGCCCGATTCCACTATTTCTGATTGCATGATCGACATCTGGAAGCAGACCTTGGGTATAATGAACAGCCCTCACAAGCGAAGGTTCCAGTGTACACTGGCACTCCAGTTTGGCTAGAGTATAGTCCGTAGAGTTACGTAGCCATAGGCGCTCTAAGAAAAAATAATAAATTATACAAAGACTTAAATTCGAAATGATTGACCAGACTTACGTAGCATTGTTCACGTCATGTCGTCCGATGCTAATTTTTGCTGCCGAGTGAAAGGTAGCAATCGCCTCAACTCCATGAACTGGCAATGAAGGAGCCTCTCTTACTTGAGGCTGACTTCCATAGAGAACCCCCGCGACAGCCTCGACATCAGCGATTACCAGGCGGCGCCTGTAGCGTTTGACCCGGCGCTGCGTCTCCCACGTTGACAGCGTTCGGCTGACCACGTGGAGGGTGCAGCCGATGAGGTCTGCAAGATCCTGTCGGCTCACAGGAAATGGAATCTCGACCCCCTCCTCGGTCAGTTGGCCATATGTATCGACCAGTTGCAGAATCGCACGGGCAAGGCGTTGCTCGACAGGTTCGGTCGAAAGATCCCGCACTCTGCTTTCCATCTCGCGCAGGCGTGCCTCAAGATTGCGAATCACGTTGAGTGCCATAGCAGGGTTTCGATCCACCAGCCAGCGCATGACCTCCGAAGGCCATTGGAGTTCGAGGCAATCGGTGACCGTGATGGCGTCGGTCGGATAGAACCGCCCCAGCAGAGCCGGGCTGCCGAAAACCTCACCCGGCCGGACGTACTTGACAATTATGCGAGAGCCGTTGGGAGTACACTGGACCAAATGCACGACCCCGGAAACCAGCACATGCACGGCGCAGGCGGGCTCCCCTGCTGTGAAAACGATGTCTCCTGCCGCAACCATTCGCCTTTCGGCCAGCAGCAACACGCTTTCGGCGGTCTCCTTATCAAGACCTTGAAGCAACCCTGTCGCAAGAACGTCACTTACGATCACTTAATTCTCCTGGTTCATCCAGTTCCGCGTGCTGCAGCGAGGCGCTTCGCCTTTGACATGTCCGCCGCTCCCGCTTGTGCCGCAGCTCCGATGTCTTGAAAGAGGAGCGTAATTTCATCGAAGACCCCCAGGTCCGTCTCATCCGAATCGATGGTATCGAGTTCGCCTGCGAGTTCGAGCAGCGCGCCAATGCGCTCTGCTTGATGTCGGGCATCAAGGAGCAGCGTCCTGAGCTGGCGCCGGGTTTCCAGGTTCTCGAACCGCTCCAAAGCGGCATTGAGCTTGCTGCGGCAGACGCAGTTCAAATCAAGCATGCTGACCACAGCACGAACCCGGGTGAGTAACTGCACGGGATTCAGGGGCTCCGTCTGGCGGAGCGGCCTCTCCTCATGCAATCTGATGGTCATGGCTCTGTCCTAATTACCGCTGGTGACCAACATAATGGTCCTCGCGAATGACGCCCGACTGCAGGCGTCGCCGCACCTCCCGAAGACAAAGAAGAACTGGAAGGCTGATCAGAGCTCCAAAGAATGCCAAACTGGCGACGAGCGCCATCATTGCCGTTCCGACCAGCAACATGGCGATGGCAAACCCTCGGCTCAAAGAGCGTAATACGGAACGATAAAACCAAATAGCCATGGGCAGGCTCCACTGAACCGGCAGATCCTTACCGCATCGTCGCTCCTGCTAATTTGCGACATGACAAACTCGGAGCGTTTGTTGCCCCGCCAGACAGTTTGATCTGTCGCAATCAATTCCGTGAATCCATGCGGTATATCCCGAAGCCAAGACGAGCTTCATATGGCTGCTCTTCAAGGGTCAGGCGCTTGTCACCTTGCTTCTGGATAGGAGGTCTTCGTGATCGTCTGCTCGTGCAATGTCTTCTCGGACGGCGAAGTGCGCGCCTGCCTTAAGTCAAGCTTGGACTGCCCTCATACGCCCGCTCAGGTCTACCGCGACCTCGGCTGTGGCCCGCAGTGCGGGCGATGCGCAACGACGATCCGCTCCATATTGGATGAGCGGTTGGCCGAAAAGCACGCCTGTTCGGCAGATCGTGAAGCAGCCTGCCCGCTGAACCAACAAGCAAACTTGAACCTGCCTGCCGTACAGCGGAAGAGATGGATGCCCCGCTCGCGGTTCATATGACTGAAATGAAGCGGCCCTATGAGATAGGTGAAAAGGACCGGAGCGAAGCCTCGATTCTCGCTTTGGAGACGATGTCTCTTCGTTCAGCCGAAGGTAAGGACGAGACCTGCAAACATGATGATGGCTCCGAGCGGACGGGTTGTCTTACCCTGTCTTAAGATAATGTGCCCCATAAGAATACCGAGGGACTGCAAGGCGGTACTCGCCAGCATGAACCCGGCGCAGTATGGAAGGACAGTCGCTCCTGCTGGGATTTCGGCGCCATGCGCATAGCCGTGAAAAAGGGCCATGAGACCAGCGAGCATCGCTGCGGCACCGACGGGCCAAGACCACCCTAGCGCTACAACAATTCCCATGGCGATAACGGAAGCCACAATTACTGCTTCGACTGCGGGAATATGGAAACCCGCGATACCAAATGCTCCACCCACCAGCATCATAAGCACAAAGCTGGCAGGCACGGCGATGAGGGCTCTTCCCCTGAGCGACGCGGCGAAAAGGCCTACGCCCACCATGGTAAGCATGTGATCGCTTCCGCCAAACGGATGGAGGAATCCGGCAGAAAACCCCGAATCTGAAGGCATCCAATTGTGAGCCAACGCCGGCGTTGCGGCTAGTGACATTGCTGCTGCAAGGATAGTATGTTTGATTTTCATGAATAGCTCCTCTTACGCGACTGCGGCCAAGCCGCCAGCCTGTTCGATAAACTGAGCGATGGAGCTTACGCCCACACCTGCTCGGACGTTGCTGAAGACGTAAGGGCGCAGGCTTCGCATACGCTTCGTGTCGTCTTCCATGATGGCAAGGTCAGCGCCGACGTGAGGCGCGAGATCGATCTTGTTGATGACCAGAAGATCTGAACGAGTGATTCCCGGACCACCCTTGCGGGGGATCTTCTCGCCACCTGCGACGTCGATGACGTAGATCGTCAGATCCGCGAGTTCAGGTGAGAAGGTTGCCGCCAGATTATCGCCTCCGGACTCAACCAGCACGATGTCGAGCTTTGGAAAGCGCTTGCACATGGTCGCAATGGCCGCGAGATTGATTGAAGCGTCCTCGCGAATAGCCGTATGCGGGCATCCACCCGTCTCGACACCCATGATGCGCTCCACCGGCAGGGCTCCGGCCACAGTGAGGAGACGTGCATCTTCCTTGGTGTAAATGTCGTTGGTGATAGCACAGATGTCGTAGCGCTCGCGGAAGGTCTTGCAGAGCGCCTCCATGAGAGCAGTCTTGCCTGAGCCGACCGGCCCACCGATGCCAACGCGAAGAGGTCCTGTCTGAGAAATCATGATCGAAAAAGCCTCGTATACTGGTCTTCATGATGGAAGGAGCCGAGATCCGCTCGGAAGGTTGTGCCACCAATATCATCGAGAGATAGACTGATGGTTTCCTGTGCAATCTCTTGCACCGCCAAAGCCAAGGCGGCACAGACGCGGGTGCCTGCCGTCTGCCCAATGGGTGCGAGCCGGATGGCCGCAGAGACAAGCGTCTGAACGAGGCAGAAGAGATAGGCGCTTAAGGTGATAGGCAGAGGAACGCCGTGGGCCGCAGCCGCCATGCCGATGGCAACCGGGAATGCCACGTCACCTTTCAGATCGATCAATCCAGGCGCAGGCCAAGCCGCCAAGGTGGCATCGAGGAAGCTGCGTCCCTGCTGGCTCGTCTCTAGATACAACTCACCGGATGGGCACAGTGCAAGAGCCAAGTCGTTGACACCTTCGAGAGCCGTGGCATCGTCAGCTTCTACCGCCCGATAGGCATGGCTCAGCAGAATTGCATCGTTTCGGCCGAAGCCGAGAGTCATCTGATCTTTTAGCCATGCAACGAGATTCTCGTCGTTAGTGACGTCCCCCGCGTCAACAGCCCATTCCAACGTGTGGGAATAGGCATAAGAACCGACCGGATAAGTTGGGGAGAGCCAGGCCAAGATCGGCAGGATGCCATGCCCGTTCCCAGCTCCTTTCAGCAGGAATGCATCATCCATGTCCATGCCCATGATGTTGATCGCCCGAATGGCCGCCGTGTTCGTGATGGTGGTACGCTCCCCTTACAGGCCGGAAGGGCCGATCCACAAACTTGGTCTTGGCTCCTAAGCCCTGCAGCATATCGAGCAGCACGTGATCATAGCCGATGTAGATTGCTTCTAACGTAATCTCTGCGGGCACGTGCCGGTTGCCGATGTGCCAAGCCAGAGTGAGGAGATCGAGGGGATTCTCAGTCGAAACCTTGATGAGCTTTTCAGGCGCGGCTTTCACTGCTACGAGCCAGCCGCTGTCGAGACGGATGGCATCGCCGTCCTCGAGTACGTCGGCCCTATCCAGATCAAGAAGGAAAGCCGTTCCGCCATCGGCGTTCATCATGATGCGGCGCCGGTGGCGATCGCCGTGATCGAGGGTGATGATATCGACGACGCGGTCTGAATCGACAGCGTCACGGCGGATGATGGATGTTGCGCGGATCATGATTAGAACAAAAAGTAACGTTGAGCCATGGGAAGGACTTTGGCAGGTTCGCAGAGCAACAGCTCACCGTCGGCGCGAACATCATAGGTTTCCGGATCGACCTCGATGAAGGGGGTCGCGTTGTTCAGCACCATGTCCTTCTTGCCAATGCCACTGCGAACGTTTTCTATGGCGACAAGCTGCTTCTGGACCCCAATCCTCTCGGCCAAGCCGTTCTCGACCGCCGCCTTGGACACGAAGGTGAGCGAGGTTGTCGCCAGAGCCCGACCATAGGCGCCGAACATCGGGCGGTAATGCACCGGTTGCGGCGTCGGGATCGAGGCGTTCGGGTCACCCATCAGCGCCGCCGCAATGGCTCCGCCTTTAATGACCAGATCGGGCTTCGCACCGAAGAAGGCAGGCGTCCAGACCACGAGATCAGCAAGCTTTCCAGCCTCGATCGAGCCGATATGCCGGGACACTCCGTGAGCAATGGCAGGATTGATCGTGTACTTTGCCACGTAACGGCGGACGCGTAGGTTATCGTTGTCACCGGTCTCGCCGGGCAGCGGCCCGCGCTGCACCTTCATCTTGTGCGCAGTCTGCCAAGTGCGGATGATGACCTCGCCCACGCGGCCCATGGCCTGGCTGTCGGAGGACATCATCGAGAGCGCGCCGATATCGTGAAGGATATCCTCGGCCGCAATGGTCTCCTTGCGAATGCGGCTTTCCGCGAAAGCCAGATCCTCAGGAATCGACGGATCGAGATGGTGACAGACCATGAGCATATCGAGATGCTCGTCGATGGTGTTTACCGTGTAAGGTCGCGTCGGATTGGTAGATGATGGCAGCACATTGGGAAGGCCAGCCACCTTGATGATGTCCGGCGCGTGGCCGC
Organism: Microvirga lupini; assembly: GCF_014191055.1. GTDB lineage: Bacteria > Pseudomonadota > Alphaproteobacteria > Rhizobiales > Beijerinckiaceae > Microvirga > Microvirga lupini_A. The sequence continues at coordinate 1,216,595 of NZ_JACHWB010000001.1, read as the reverse complement.
CCCCTGCCCCTTCCGTGTGAAAGGCATGGATCGTGCGTCCCTTGAACGCAGCGATGGTGTCCTCGACGAAGCCGGACTCGTTGAGGGTATCGGTATGGATCATCACCTGGACGTCGTAGGCATCGGCCACCGACAGACAGCAATCGATTGCCGCGGGCGTGGTTCCCCAGTCCTCGTGGAGCTTCATGGCGCAAGCTCCGGCCTCGATCATCTCCTCCAACGCACCCGGACGTGAGGCATTCCCCTTGCCGGTGAAGGCCAGGTTCATGGGAAAGGCCTCTGCGGCCTCGATCATGCGAGCGATGTGCCAAGGCCCCGGCGTGCAGGTAGTCGCGAAGGTGCCGGTAGCCGGTCCTGTGCCGCCTCCAAGCATCGTCGTGATGCCGGACATCAGGGCTTCGTCAATCTGCTGCGGGCAGATGAAGTGAATATGAGAATCAAACCCGCCTGCCGTGACGATCTTTCCTTCGCCGGCGATGATCTCCGTTCCTGGGCCGATGACGATGTCCACATTGGGCTGCACATCCGGATTGCCGGCCTTACCGATCCCGGTGATCCGCCCGCCCTTGATCCCGATATCACCTTTGACAATGCCCCAATGATCAAGAACAACCGCATTGGTAATGACGGTGTCGACCGCACCCTCGGCGCGGGTTGCCTGTCCCTGACCCATTCCATCGCGAATGACCTTGCCGCCCCCGAACTTAACTTCCTCACCATAGGTCGTGAAATCCTTCTCAACCTCGATCACGAGCGAAGTATCTGCGAGCCTGATCCTGTCGCCCTTGGTGGGGCCGAACATATTGGCATAAGCCGCGCGCGGGAGAGAGGCGGGCTTTCTTCCATTCGTCATCAGAGAGCTCCCATCACGCCCTGGCGGAAACCGTAGACCTCGCGCTTGCCCGACAATGGGATCAGAACAACCTCTCGCGTGGAGCCAGGTTCGAACCGCAACGCTGTACCGGGTGTGATATCCAGGCGCATGCCTCGCGCCATTTCGCGCTCGAAGGACAAGGCTGGATTGGTTTCAAAGAAATGGTAGTGGCTTCCCACTTGGATGGGGCGGTCTCCTGTGTTTGCCACGGTCACAACGGTGCGTTCCGCGCCCTCATTGAAGACGATATCGCCTTCCTGAGCCATGACTTCGCCAGGCACATCCTTGGAGGCCGCGCCCCGGATCGGGTGGTGCACTGTGACGAGTTTGGTGCCATCGGGGAAAGTGGCCTCAACCTGAACGTCGTGAATCATCTCGGCCACACCCTCCATGACCTGATCGGCTGCGACAACATGCGCGCCCGCCTCCATCAGCTCGGCGACAGATCGCCCGTCGCGGGCGCCTTCCACGACCGTGTCGGTAATGAGGGCGATGGCTTCCGGGTGATTGAGCTTCACGCCACGCTCCAGGCGGCGGCGAGCCACCATCGCGGCCATGGCGATGAGGAGCTTGTCTTTTTCGCGAGGTGTCAGTTGCATTTGGAAGTCCTAGCTGAGCCAGACGCGAGGCAGGGGCTCGCCACGAAAGGTGAGGAGGAATGAGCAGACGGAAGCCCGTAGCGCTTCAACGGTGACGGCACAGAAGCGCACGGCGAGAAGGCCATTCCAGGCGCTTGCCGCTGCGTCGCAACCCTGCCCAGAGGATAGATGTTCGCGTACCGAATCCAGGCGGGCTTCGGCTCCAGGCGAGACGTGAATCAAGGTCGCGAGAGCACGGGCACCGTTGCCTACGCTAGGCTTCTGCAGCAGATCGGCGATCGGACCTTCCAGCCGCAAGGTGTCCGCATAAATGAGGCGCGACCCGCGGCAGATACGCCACCGATCAATAAAGAGGCCATCCAAGATGCGCTCCGCTCTCGCTGCGCGCCCAAAGACCACCGCCTCAAGCAGGGTGAGGCGCGCGTCCTCGGCAACGGTTGCCTCAAGCTGCCTTTCGAGCCTTGCCTGATCGAACAGGATCGTCTCTTGTGGCAGCCAGTCGATTTGGGATCCCGCTCCTGCCTTGAGTGTCACCGATAGCTTGGAGACAGCCCCATCCGAGCGGTAGACCTTCTCCGCGGCAGGCGTTGCAACAGTCACGGAGGCACCCGCCTGTGCGTCGATCTCGATCGAGAAACGATCCCCGCAGGCAATGCCGCCTGCCGTGTTGACGAGAACGGCATCCAGACCTGCGCCCTCCCCTTTCGGGAGGCGGATGCGCATGGAACCGCTTTCCTCGATACGTAGCGGTCGGGTCTGCCCTTCGAGGTTCGCTGCCATGAAGGACACTCGGCCCAGGGCCCGCTGACGCAGCGCAGGATCGCCTTCAGATGGCAAGGCGCTGACGAACATCGTTCCCCTCCAGCGCTGCACGGTCACCGTGCTGAACGATTTCACCACGCTCCATGACCACGAAGCGGTCTGCCAAATCACGGGCGAAATCGAAGTATTGCTCCACGAGCAGGATGGCCATGTCCTTACGCTCTCTCAGGTAAGCGATGGCACGTCCGATGTCCTTGATGATCGAGGGCTGGATGCCCTCGGTCGGTTCATCGAGCACCAGGAGGCGCGGGCGCATCACCAGCGCCCGACCGATCGCGAGTTGCTGTTGCTGCCCGCCTGAGAGATCGCCACCGCGCCGCCCAAGCATGGACTTGAGCACCGGAAAGAGGTCGTACACCTCTTCAGGAACCTGCCGTGAGCTGCGCTTTAAGGGAGCAAAGCCGGTCTCAAGATTTTCCTTCACCGTCAGGAGCGGGAAGATCTCGCGTCCCTGGGGCACATAGGCAATGCCCCGCGCTGCACGTTCAAAGGGTTTCAGGCGGGCGATGTCCTGTCCTTCGAAAAGGATGCTGCCGCCTGAGATCGGGCGGTGGCCCGCTATGGCTCGGAGCAGGGACGTCTTGCCCACACCATTCCGCCCCAGAACGCATGTGACCTCGCCTACGGCGGCAGCAACGGAAACGCCGCGCAGGGCCTGGACGGCACCGTAATGGAGGGACAGATTTTCCACTGCAAGCATCGTCATCGACCCAAATACACCTCGACCACACGCTCATTGGCACTCACCGCATCGAGCGATCCCTGGGCTAGTACGGAGCCCTCATGCAGGCAGGTGACCTTCACGCCGAGATCACGCACAAAGGCCATGTCGTGCTCAACCACGATCACGGCCTTGCTCATGGCGATGTCACGCAGAAGGTCGACGGTATCGGCGGTCTCCTGGTCCGTCATCCCGGCGGCAGGCTCGTCGATCAGCAGGAGCTTAGGCTCTTGCGCCAATAGCATCCCGATTTCGAGCCATTGCTTCTGCCCATGAGACAGTTCGCCTGCCGGGCGATAGCGATGAGCGGTAAGACGCACTCTCTCCAGCAATGCATCAATTCTCTCTTTTTCATGGGTCGTTCGACGAGAGAACAGGGTTGCCAGAGGCCCTCGCTCGTTCTTCAACGCGAGAAGCATATTGTCTTCGACCGTGTGCATCTCAAACACGGTCGGCGTCTGAAACTTCCGGCCGATGCCGAGCTCGGCGATGGCTGCCTCATCAAGAGCAGACAGATCATGGGAACCTTCGAACAAAGCCGTGCCCTCGCTTGGTCTTGTTTTGCCGGTGATCACATCCATCATGGTCGTCTTGCCAGCTCCGTTGGGACCAATGATGGCGCGCATCTCCGCATGATCGACGGTGAGCGACAGAGCGTTCAGGGCACGGAAGCCATCGAAAGAGACTGTGATATTGTCCAGGTAAAGCAGGGTCGGCGTAACAGGCGCGGTCATGGCTTACTCCGCCGCATGGGTGACAGGTTGTGGTTGACGACCTGATCGAAATCTTTGACTGGACCTCTCCCAAAGATCCCCAACAGCGCCAAGAATGCCGCGTGGCATGAAGATCGTAACGAAGACGAAAAGCCCACCCAGGGCGAACAGCCAGAACTCCGGCAGTGCGGCGGTGAACCAGGTTTTTCCGGCATTGACCAGCAACGCCCCGAGAATGGGCCCGGCCAGAGTTCCGCGGCCGCCGACAGCAACCCAGATGACAACCTCGATGGAGCCGGCGGGAGCAAACTCGCTTGGGTTGATGATGCCAACCTGAGGCACGTAAAGCGCACCTGCAATGCCCGCTAGCATGGCCGAGAGTGTGAATACGACGAGCTTGTAGTGTTCAACCCTGTAGCCAAGGAACCGCGTGCGGCTTTCCGCATCGCGCACGGCCACAAGCACTTTGCCGAAGGTGGAGCCTACAACCCATCGGCAGAGCAGATAGCCACCCGCAAGCGCCAGAACCGAAAGCACGAACAGGACAATCCTGGTCGATCCCGCCTGTACGGTGAAGCCAAGGATCTCCTTGAAGTCGGTCAACCCGTTGTTGCCGCCCAGTCCCATGTCATTCCGGAAGAAGGCTAGCATTAAGGCGAAGGTCATGGCTTGGGTGATAATGGATAAATAAACACCCGTGACCCGGGAGCGGAAGGCGAACCAGCCGAAAACGAAGGCGAGCGCTCCCGGCACCAGCAGCACCATGAGCACAGCGAAGGGAAACGAGTCGAAGCCGTGCCAGAACCAGGGCAATTCCTTCCAGTTCAGGAACACCATGAAATCTGGCAGGATCGGATCACCATAGACGCCGCGCGGACCGATCTGCCGCATGAGGTGCATCCCCATGGCGTAGCCGCCCAAGGCAAAGAAGGCACCGTGCCCGAGGGACAGAATGCCGCAAAAACCCCAGATGAGATCGACAGAGAGCGCCAGCAGGGCAAAGCAAACATACTTGCCAAGCAGTGGCACCAAGTGATCCGAGAGGTGCAGCGCCGATCCGGGCGCGGCTAGTCCGTTCATGGACGGCACCAGGATGGCTACGGCGGCCAGGAGCGACAGAACCAGAGTGGTCTGCCGGTCAAAGAATGATTGCGTTCTCATGCTTCGACCGCCCTCCCTTTGAGCGCGAAGAGCCCGCGCGGACGCCTTTGGATGAAGAGGATGATCGCAATCAGCAGGACGATCTTACCCAGCACAGCTCCCGCATAGGGTTCGAGCAGTTTGTTGGCGATGCCGAGCGTCATCGCACCGACCAGCGTGCCCCACAAGTTTCCAACGCCACCAAACACAACGACCATGAAGCTGTCGATGATGTAGCCCTGCCCCAGATTAGGGCTGACATTGTCGATCTGGGAGAGCGCCACTCCGGCGATACCTGCCACTCCCGATCCGAGCCCAAAGGCCAGGGCGTCGATGCGGTTGGTCCGGATACCCATGGAGCCCGCCATGCGCCGGTTCTGGGTGACAGCCCGCACGTAAAGTCCCAGCGATGTGTATCGCAGCACGAGGAGCAGGACCGCGAAGACCGAGAAGGCGAAGACCACGATGGCAATGCGGTTGTAGGTCAGGCTCATCGCCCCGACCTCGAGCGCACCGCTCATCCATGCCGGTGTTCCGACCTCTCGGTTCGTGGGGCCGAAGATCGTGCGCACACCCTGCTGCAGAATGAGAGAGATCCCCCATGTCGCGAGCAGTGTTTCCAGAGGTCGGCCATAAAGGAAGCGTATAACCGTTCTCTCAATGAGAACGCCGACGGCGCCTGCGACCAGAAAGGCGAGCGGCAGAGCTATGAAAAGCGAGGCTCCAAAAAGACCGGGAGCATACGCGCGGATGATTTCCTGCACCACGAAGGTCGTATAGGCCCCCAGCATCACCATCTCGCCATGGGCCATGTTGATGACGCCCATCGTGCCGAAGGTAATGGCGAGGCCGATGGCGGCGAGCAGCAGGACGGATCCAAGGGAGATGCCGTACCACACGTTTTGGACCGCCTCCCATAATGCTAAGCGGGTGTGGATGCCGGCGACTGCCTTCCCTGCGCCGGCCTTCATTTCGGGCGTTGCGTCGGGCGGCAGATTGGACAGGAGGGCGAGCGCATCCTGGTCGCCACGAGCCTCCAGGGTTTCGATCGCTCCAAGCCTCTGCATCGGCAAAGCATCCAGCTGGCTCAGGAGAATGGCAGCGCGCGCGTTCTCCAGGGCATTCCTGACATGAGCCTGGCTTTCTTGCGCAATGGCTTTTTCCAGCGTCGGCAGAACCGCCTCATCGCGGGAGCGGAACACGGCACGAGCGGCCTCCAAACGCCTGCCGGCATCGGGACTGAGCAATGTCAGGTTGCCGAGTGCAGCCTCGATGGCGCGGCGCAACCGATTATTGATCCGGACAGGCTTAAGTTCGCCAGCCGGGCTGCCCCATGCTTGACCGGTGGCAGCGTTGATCAGTTCTCCGGACGATCGGCGAATGAAAACCTGACCAGACCCTATGAGAAGTCTTCCGTCGCGCAAAGCCTCGACAACATCCACAGCCAAGGGATTGCCGCTGCTTGCGACAGCGCCGATTGCGGCATCCGTATCCGCATAGCTGTCGTTGGCGAACTTGGGCAGTGCCTCTTCATAGGGGCCTGCCAAGGCCGCGGAAGCCATGCCGAGCAACAGAAGCAAGGCTCGTAAAATATGGTGCAAGCAATACATGAGAAGAACTTTGAATAGAGGGGCAGCGAGGGCGGCCAATGCCGCCCCCATGTCAGGTGTTTAGGAGCCGCACTTCTTCGTTACGGTGTTATAGTTGCCGCATTTGAGGGTCTGCCAATCGGCAATCAGGTCTTTGGAACCGTCCAGGTGCTTCGACCAAGCATCGCCCGAGACGAGGCCATCGGTCTGCCAGACGGTGTCGAACTGCCCGTCCTCCTTGATCTCACCAATCAGCACCGGCTTGGTGATGTGGTGGTTGGGGAGCATCTCAGAGACGCCACCGGTGAGGTTCGGCACCTGAATTCCCACGATGGCATCGATGACCTTGTCGGGATCAGTCGTGCCAGCCTTCTCGACGGCCTTCACCCACATGTTGAAGCCAATCACATGGGCTTCCATCGGATCATTGGAGACGCGCTTCGCGTTCTTCGTGAAAGTCTTCCATTTCTCGATGAAAGCCTTGTTCTCGGGCGTCTCTACCGATTGGAAGTAGTTCCAGGCTGCAAGGTGCCCGACGAGAGGCTTCGTGTCGATGCCCGCAAGCTCTTCCTCTCCGACCGAGAACGCCACGACCGGAATATCAGTGGCCTTGACGCCTTGGTTAGCGAGTTCCTTGTAGAACGGCACATTGGCGTCGCCGTTGATCGTAGAAACGACCGCCGTCTTCTTACCGGATGAGCCGAACTTCTTGATGTCGGCGACAATTGTCTGCCAGTCGGAATGCCCGAACGGCGTGTAGCTGATCATGATATCCTCAGCCTTCACGCCCTTGGACTTCAGATAGGCTTCCAGTATCTTGTTGGTCGTACGCGGATAAACATAATCAGTGCCAGCCAGAACCCAACGCTCGACCTTCTCTTCCTTGGCGAGGTAATCGACGGCCGGAATGGCTTGCTGATTGGGAGCGGCACCCGTGTAGAACACGTTCCGCTCACTCTCCTCGCCTTCATATTGAACCGGATAGAAGAGGATGCTGTTGAGTTCCTTGAAGACCGGCAGCACCGACTTGCGCGACACGGAGGTCCATGCTCCGAAGACGGCGGAAACCTTATGCTGGCTGATGAGCTCGCGGGCCTTCTCGGCGAAGAGCGGCCAGTTGGAGGCCGGATCGACGACAACTGCTTCGAGCTTCCTGCCGAGCAGCCCTCCCTTCTTGTTCTGCTCCTCGACGAGCATCAGCATAACGTCTTTCAGCGTCGTTTCGCTGATGGCCATCGTCCCCGACAGTGAGTGGAGAACCCCTACCTTGATCGTTTCCTCGGCTCTTGCGGCTTGCAGCGTGGCGCCTGAAACCAGAGCCGCTGCAGTCAGCGCCACGAGGTTTCTTCGCGTCATGGTGAATATCGACATAGGTCCTTCTCCCCTTGCGTGCCCTGTTCAGGTGCAGCATGGAGCATTAAGCAAGAACCGTGCCATTATGGTTAGTGAGGATCGTGTGAAGCTATCACGTCCTCCTTAAACTCAGGAGGTCATCCGAACCGCTGCTCAGAAAAGCGGCGAAAGCTCAAATCTGAGGCGGAGAGCTGAGTTAACCAGGCGCTGATGACTTGGAGCGGGCGTTCGCAACCGTCGTGTAATGTCCGCCCACGGTCAGAATGCTGACAATTAAGTCCGATTCGAGGTCAGGACTGCATAAGGTTACACTTCCATGGCCAAACGTGTCTGAGACGCGAGGCGGATGGGAGCATTCATGGCTCCATAGCCTTGGTAATTCCGTCGTTGCACGATTTCGAAGAAGAAGCCGCCTGCGAGTGTTTTCGTGTAAGCCTGAAAGTACTCGTCTGGTCCATCGCGATCGTACAGGATGTTGGCTGATCGCAGCCGATCTACGTCCTCCGCAGACAAGTCTGTTCTGGCCTCAAGGTCATCGTAGTAGTTCTCCGGGATGGGAAGGAGATCGACGCCGTTCTCCTTGAGACGCTCGATAGTCGAGAAGATATCGCCAGTCGCAAGCGCAATGTGCTGGACTCCTGACCCGAAGAATTCATTCAAGAACCGCGACGACAGGGTACGCTGACTCTGGGAGGCATTGAGGATCAAGCGCAGTTTTCCATCACGCGTCTCGATGGCCTGACTTTGCACCACACCACCTGGATCAATGACTGCCTGGATCGGCGTCTTCTGGGCATCGAGGAGAGATGTATAGAACAGGAGCCACGTCAGCATCTCCTCATAATGCATTGATTGCGAGACGTGATCGACGGATTCCAGACCAACTCCGGTGAAATCGTCTGCCGCGACCGGCTCGAAGTCCAAATCCCAGTGTCGGTCCAGCCCGGTTTTGCAATCCACGAAGTAGAGGAGGCTGCCGCCAAGCCCCCGGACCGCCGGAATGTTCATCTCGCCGGGTCCGACCGGCTGCTGGAAAGGCTGATCCAGCAGCGTTATGGCCCGATCCACGGTCTTTGGCGCGTCATCGACCCGCAGAGCAAGGGCGCAGACAGCAGTGCCATGCGTAATATTGAAGGAATGGGCGAAGCCCTCCTTGTCGGCATTCACGACAATGTTGATGTCGCCCTGGCGCCAGCGGGTCACGGCTTTTGAGCGGTGAAGCCCGGCTTTCTGAAAGCCAAGTCCCTTTAGGACGTGCTCCAATCCAACGGCGCTCCGTTCGTCGACGGCGAACTCGACGAACTCAACGCCTGAGCAGACTGCTTTGGGCGGAAGGGTTTGGAGGCCAGGAAGAGCCGCTCCCGTCCGCCGGCGGAGTTCGTCGAGCATGACGATGAGCGACCTCTGTCCGTCGATGGCAACGCTGCGCGCGGAGCCGGCACGGAAGCGGTCGTTGAAAATCTCAAGAGACAGGAGCCCATCGAAACCGGTCGCGTGAAGTGCATCCATGAAGTCGTCGATGGGCAGGTCACCCTGTCCTGGGAAGCAGCGGTAATGCCGGCTCCAGGACAGGTAATCCATGTCGAGCTTCGGCGCGTCGGCCATCTGCACGAGGAAGATCTTGTCGGATGGGATGGACCGGATCGCCGACAGGTCCGTTCCGCGCGCCAGCACATGGAAGGAGTCGAGTACCAACCCGACTGCCGGATGGTTTGCACGACGCACCACTTCCCAGGAATCACGATAGTCGTGGATGTGCCGCCCCCAGGAGAGCGCCTCGAAGGCCACCCGCATGCCACGCTTGGCAGCGCGCTCGCCGAGTTCATGAAAATCAGCCGCCGCACGCTCGATGCCGCCAAGCGAGTCCGGAGAGACGTTGCTGCACACCATCAGGAGATCGCAGCCGAGTTCCTCCATTACGTCGAACTTGCGCTCGGCCCGGGCGAAGACCTTCGCCCGCTGCGGCTCGGGCATGCCCTCGAAGTCGCGGAAGGGTTGGAAGGTGATGGTCTCAAGCCCAAGCCTCTCGATCATGCGCCGCACTTCGGCCGGCGTGCCGTTGAAAGAGAGAAGATCATTCTCGAAGATCTCCACGCCCTTGAACTCCGCAGCCGCAATGGCTTCGATCTTTTCGGTCAGGGTGCCGCTCAGGCAGACGGTGGCGATGGCTTTGCGCATGCTCGTCGATCCATTTCCTCTCACGTGTATGGAAGCGTGTTTCCGGCTCGGCCCGCTCCTTCTGCTGTCAGCTGATGGTTCCCGTGGCGAGCGCATGCTCGACCCCGCCGGCGACGTGGCGCGTCAGGACCTCGCAGGCGCGGGCCGCATCGCGTCTGAGAGCGCATTTCATAAGCTCAGCATGTTCGTTGGCGGCGATGTCGCCACGATAGCTCAGGGCGATCATCTGGTAGCGCAGGTACTTGTCGAAGACCGCAGCATGGTTGTCGATCAGCATCCTCGATCCGCAAGCAGAGATGAGCGCCTGATGGAACTGCCAGTCATACCGCTTCCATTCCTCGGTATGAGATCTGTCGCCTTGAGCCATGCGCTCCTCCATCCGGGCGAGCCGGTGGTGGGCGGCCACGACCCGGCCCTCCCATTCCACGTCGCCCGCCCTGAAGGATTGCTCTAGCGCGCGGCACTCAAGAAGCTGGCGGAGAGCGGCGATCTCCCTCAGATTGGCAATGGAGACGGGCGCCACTTCGAATCCTTTCTGGCCCTCGGCGACCACGAGCCGCTCGGAATGGAGACGATTCAGGATCTCTCGAAGCGTGCTGACGCTGGCGCCGTAATCCTCCTTGAGGCGCTCAAGCTTCAACTTCTTGCCGGGAGGGAGCCGGCCGAACACGATATCAGACCGGATCTTCTGATAGGCGCTTTCTCCAACCGTTGAAGGCTGAGGCAACACATGCACGTCGTCGCTCATCCCAGCATTCCCTTTTTCAGCGTATAAGCCACGCATCCGTTCACATGCTGGGTAAGTACCGCGCAGGCCTTCTCAGCTTTGCGTGTCAGGGCGTAATCTAGGAGCATTCTGTGCTCCCCGGCAGCGATCTCTCCACGAAACACCACAGCCACCATTTGATACCGGAGATACTGATCGAACACGCCGGCGTAGAGATCGAGCAGGGTTTGGGAGCCGCAGGCCTCGATCAGGACTTGGTGAAATTCGCGGTCGTAGCGCTTCCACAGTTCCGTTTCCTTCTGGTCCCCGGCCAACATTCGCCGCTCCATGAAGGCGAGCTTGTGGTGGGCAGCCACGACGCGGCTCTCCCATTCGAGATCACCGGCCGCGAAGGACAGAGGCAAGGCGTAGGTTTCCAGGAGCAGCCGCATGGCTGCCACATCCTCGAAACCTGTGGGCGAGACGGGAGCAACCCGGAAGCCTCGCTGCCCCTCGGCGATGACGAGGCCCTCCGACGAGAGCCGGCTCAGGATCTCCCGCAAAGTGCTGACGCTTGCGCCATAGGCGCTCGCCAGCCGGTCCAGCCGGAGGCGGGTTCCGGGGACCAGTCGCCCGAATACGATATCGGCGCGGATCTGGTCGTAGGCTCTGTCGGCAATGGACGTCGCCAGCAACTCGACGCTCATCCGGCCACCTTTGGTTGGTGCCTTGCCCTCAATGGACCCTCCAAGGCTACTTCATCTCAGGGGTGAGCAGCCAATCTTATATGCTGTAATCAAAAATATCAGATGTTTTGTTTAATGCCTATTGATTTCGCAAACCTCTGAGAGGATAGTTCCACCAAGACGCAGACCAATGCGCGGCAACTTGAAGGAGAGGAAATTATGGGATTTGACATCAATCGGCGTGCCCTGATGGCTGCAGGCGCGGCCTTACTGGCATGGGGCACAGCCGGAGCGGCTATCGCACAGACACCAACAAATCTGAGGTTCTCGGCCGTGTTCTCGGAGCAGGACATCCGGGCCAACATGATGAAGCAGTTCGGCGAGGCCGTGAAGGCGCAGGGCTTCAACCTTCAGCCCTATTACGGCGGCACCCTGTTCAAGCAAGGCACCGAGCTCGTCGCCATGCAGCGCGGCAATCTCGAGATGGGCAACATCGCCCCGCAGGACATCTCGAACCAGATCCCGGAATGGTCCATCGTCACTTCGGCCTATCTCTTCCGCGATGCCGATCATCTGAAAAAAGCCTTTGCCAGCGACGTTGGCCAGCAGCTCAAGAAGATGGCCTCGGACAAGCTGGGCATCCACATCCTCGGGCCAACCTATTTTGGCGCTCGGCATGTAGGCCTCAAGCCCAACAAGAAAATCAACAAACCGGAAGACCTCGCCGGTGTTAAGCTGCGCATGCCCGGCGGCGATGCTTGGCAGTTCCTCGGCCAGTCCCTGGGCGCGAACCCCACGCCGATGGCCTATGCGGAGGTCTATACCGGCCTACAGACGGGCGCCATCGACGGGCAGGACAACCCGTTGCCGAACGTGCAGAACATGAAGTTCTATGAGGTGATGTCGCAGATTGCTCTGACCTCCCATCTCGTCGGCTTCGACCTTCTGGCCGTGTCAAACAAGGTCTGGGACTCTCTGTCAGCGGAGAAGAAGGCGGCCTTCCAGGCGGCGGCCGACAAGGCGATCGAGTGGAGCACGCAGGAACACCTCAAGCAGGAGGCGCAGCTCGCGACCTTCTTCAAGGAGAAGGGCCTTGAGGTCTACACTCCCGATCTGAAAGCCTTCCGCGAATTCGCGCAGAAGAAGTACCTGGCGTCCGACCTAGCAAAGAGCTGGCCGGCGGGCATGGTCGACAAGATCAACGCGATGTAAGGCTTCAATGCCTCGGCCGTCGGGGCTTTGCTCCGACGGCCTTGTCACAAGTGCTCAGCGCCTTCTCACGAGGGGAACGGCTTTCATGACCTCATCCTTGCGGGCAATCGGCTCGTGGCTTGCTCGACGCGCCGAGAACATCGCCGCTGCGATGCTGGCCGCGATGTTCGCAGCCTTCCTCCTGCAGATCGCCTTCCGGTATCTTCTGGGACTTCCGATCGGATGGACGCACGAGATCAGCGTCGTCCTATGGCTCTGGCTCGTCCTGTGGGGCGCAGCCTTTGTCGTGAGCGAGCGTGAGGAAATCCGCTTCGACATCATCTATGGCGCCGTCGGCCCGGGACCCCGCCGCGTAATGGCGCTCGTCAGCGCCTTCGCCGTGATCGCGCTCTACGCCATCTCTCTTCCGGCCGTTATCGACTACGTGACATTCATGAAGGTGGAGAAAACAAGCTATCTCAAGATCAGGTTCGATTGGCTGTTCTCGATCTACATCGTCTTCGCCATCGCCACGATCATTCGCTACATCTGGATCGCCTGGGAGGCCATGCGGGGCGCGGCGCCGGATGAATTCGACCCTACCAAAGCGAGCTCCGGCGTATGAACCTCACCAGCCCCTTCTCGATCTCGCTCGTGGCGATCACCGCCCTCGCCTTTCTTGGACTGCCGATCGGCCATGCGATGATCGCCGGCTCGATCCTGTACCTGCTGCTGGCAGGGCTCGACATGGGAACTGCCGCCGAGCAGCTGCTCAACGGCATGTATTCCAACTACGTCATCCTGTCGGTTCCGCTGTTCATTCTCGCCGCCGAGTTCATGAATATCGGAAGCATGACGGACCGCCTCATGGCGTTCTGCAATGCACTGGTCGGCCGCTTTCGCGGCGGCCTTGCCCAGGTCAACATCCTGCAGAGCATCATCTTCGCCGGCATGTCCGGCTCGGCCATCGCAGATGCCGCAGGCACCGGACGCATGATGCAGGCCATGATGACCCGCGACGGCCGGTATCCCGGAAGCTACGCCGCTGCGCTGACGGCCGTCTCGTCGGTGATCGGGCCGATCATCCCGCCCTCGATCCCGATGGTACTCTATGCGCTCGTGTCCGACGCCTCGATCGGCTTTCTTTTCCTTGGCGGCGTTATTCCAGGCTTGCTGATGGCCCTGAGCCAGATGATGATCGTGGCGATCACGGCGCGCCGCAAGAACTTCCCAGTCGAGAAGCCAGTCCCCTTGCGCAAGCTGCCGCGGATCACCTGGGAGGCCTTCCCATCCCTCATGATGCCGGTCGTCCTGCTCGGCGGCATCTACAGCGGCGTGATGACCCCAACGGAAGCCGCAGCCGTCGCGGCCGGTTACGCGCTTCTCATATCGGCGGGGCTTTACCGCAGCGTGAGCTGGCGCGAATTCTACAAGGCGCTTGCTGTCAGCGCGCGGACGACGGCATCCATCGGCATGCTGATCGCCGGTGCGCTCGTGTTCAATTATGTCATTACCGTCGAGAATATTCCGGAAGGCGTGAAGGCGCTTCTGGCATCGTGGGACCTGTCCCCCGTCGGATTCCTGATCTTCGTCAACGTCCTGCTGCTTCTCCTCGGCTGCGTATTGGAAGGAACGGCAATCCTGCTGATCGTGGTGCCTGTCTTCATTCCAACCGCGCAGGCGCTGGGCATTGATTTCGTGCATTTCGGCGTGGTGGTGGTCGTCAACATCATGATCGGGCTGATCACGCCCCCCTACGGGCTGTTGCTGTTCATCATGGCGAACATCTCCGGAGAGCCGCTGCGCGAGATCGTCCGCGACTCGCTGCCGTTCCTCGTCGCCATGATCGTTGCCCTCGCGATCATGACCTTCGTGCCTGAAACCGTGCTCTGGCTGCCGCGCCTCTTTGGCTACCAGGGATGAGCCTGCTCCCTTTTAGAGACTGATTCCGATGAGCAAGCCGATCTACATTCTCAACGGCCCCAACCTCAACCGCCTGGGAACCCGCGAGCCGGAGATCTACGGCCGCACGACCCTGGCCGAGGTGGAAGCTATGTGCCGGGAAGCCGCATCCGATCAGCCAATCGTCTTTCACCAGTCAAACCGGGAATATGAGATCATTGAATGGGTTCATGAGGCCATCGACGAGGGCAGCGGCATCATCATCAATCCGGCAGCCTTCACTTTCACGTCCATGGCGATCATGGACGCCCTGAAGATGTTTCCCGGTCCGCTCATCGAATTGCACATCTCGAACATCCATAAGCGCGAGCCGATCTATCACAAATCCTATGTCTCTCCGGTCGCGACTGCTGTCATCGCGGGGCTCGGCACCAAAGGCTATTCCGTGGCCGTGCGTGCCATGCTCGACATGATCGACGCACTGCCGGCAAAGGTCTGACGCTTATGACAAGCGCCCCTCGTACTGGAACTAGGAAGGCCTTGGATTCATGGCACCATCCGTCCGTGCTTGTGGGCTTGGTGGGCACCGGAATTCAGGCGTCTCGGACGCCCGCTCTCCACGAGAAAGAAGGCGCCGAGCAAGGCTTGCGCTATGTCTACAAGCTAATCGACCTGGAGACGCTCGGCCTCGGTGCGGACGCGCTCCCAGAGATCCTCACGGCCGCCCGGCGCTTCGGCTTTGCCGGGCTGAACATCACGCATCCCTGCAAGCAGGCAGTGATCCCTCTTCTCGATGAGCTATCGTCTGACGCGGCGGCCCTGGGGGCTGTGAACACGGTTGTTCTGAAAGACGGCCGTAGTGTTGGGCACAACACCGATTGGTGGGGCTTTGCCGAAAGCTTTCAACGCGAGTTACCCGACGTTCGCCGCGACTTGGTCGTTCAGTTCGGCGCAGGCGGAGCCGGCGCTGCGGTCGCCCACGCCCTTCTTACCCTGGGGATAGGCGAAGTCACCATCATCGATACAGACGAAACCCGCGCCAAGGCTCTCGTGTCTGCCCTGCGTGAGCGGTTCGGTGAAAGCCGCGCCTCAAATGGGGTTTCCGTTAAGGACGCCATGGCTGCGGCTGATGGCATGGTCAACACCACGCCGCTCGGGATGGCGAAATACCCAGGCATGGCTGTGCCTGCCGATCTGTTGCGCCCCGAACTCTGGGTCGTCGACATCGTCTACTTCCCCCTGGAAACCGAATTGTTGCGCCAGGCCCGAGTACGCGGTTGCAGCATCATGTCGGGCGGAGGCATGGCCGTTTTTCAGGCTGTAGGTGCGTTCAGGCTTTTCACAGGTCTGGAGGCAAATGCTGAGCGGATGCTCCAACACTTTGCAGAGATGTGATACTCGGCAGTAAAAATGGGTAAAGGTAGTATTTGTAGCTTCTAAGGGCTCAATCGGCCAAAATATCCGAATTGGAGCAGAGCGTAGAATTCCGAGGCTTTCTACACTCATCTTCTGGCATCGAATGGGTTGGCTTAGCTGAGATCGCCTAGGCGGAAAACCAATTTGTAGCTTATCCACCAAGCGCCTTGATTACTAGTTCAAAGGTAACGCATACGGGGTTATCACCACGGTTGATCACTCCAGAGGCGATCACTCCGTTCATATCAACGACGTCAATGGCAAGGCGTGCCCGCGCCTGCCCATCCTCGTCCTCTAAGCGACCATCATGGATCAGGACCTCGGTCGCATGTGATTCCAACTGAGAACCGTCACTGAAGTGCACGCCATTTAGACTCCCGATACCATAAACTTTGGCTCGTTCTATTCCATGCTGTAAGCAGATTCCTTCAATAGCGATGCTAATGTCTTGATTAGGACGTATCCTTGCAAGAAGCACTTGAGCATTCATGTTCAACGGCCTCGATCCGACACTCCGAACCGGCTCGAACAGGGTGAAGTTCGTCTCCATATCAGGCATGGCCTCAAAGGTGGCATCCTTAAAGCCAATGCCCGAAACCTCAATGGTTTCCGCGACTCTGCACAAGGGAGCGAGCATATGGCCCATCCGCTTTCCTTCGGACGTTTCCCAGATACCGTGGCAATGGAGAAAGATCTTTCCATCCCGCACACCGATAATGGCGCAGGCGCGCTCTACATTCACAGGCCCAACTGGTTCGAAGGTCTCGCTATACCAAGCCACATAGCGCGGATCAGAGGATGCGGCAGGCATCACATAGCGGAAAGGCTCGCAGCGGCCTCCCCGGAACTCCACAAAGCCGCCGATGCAGCCGGCTCGTGTCAGGCCTGCAGCTATAGCTGCATCGACTGCGAGGCCTGGCTCCAACACAAAGCGTAGCGGAACGGCGGAACCCGCGATGGCGGTCATGCGCTCGGAATCAGCCGGTCCTGGATGCTCGATGCGTCTCATGGTCAATCAACACTCCCGCAGCACCATTCTGCACGTATAACCTGCCTATCAGCGAAATTCGGACACCGCACAGCTCTGTCCGCCATCCACCGGCAGACAAACGCCCGTAATGAACGTCGCCTCGTCGGAGGCGAGAAAGACAGCCGCGTTGGCTACATCCCAGGCTGTTCCCATCCGGCCCATGGGAACAGCCGCATTGCGCGCCGCCACCATGTCTTCGACAGAAGCGTATTGCCCGGAGATCTGGCGATAGATCAACGGCGTATCGATGAGCCCCGGCATGATGCAGTTGGCACGGATGCCTTGACGGGCATATTGCATCGCGAGTGCCACTGTTGCCTGATTCACTGCAGCCTTGGTGGCGTAATAGGCGAAGTAGGGATAGCCCGTCCAACGGATTGCCGCGAGGGAGGAGATGTTGACAATGGCGCCCCCTCCCTGCCGCAGCATATGCGGAATCACGGCCTTGGCAGTGCGGTAGACCGGTCCGATGTTGAGCGTCAGCGCTGCTTCGAACTGCTCCTCGGTCAGCTCGACCGGACCGCCCATATGGGCCACACCTACATTGTTATGCAGGATATTGATACGCCCAAAAAACGTGGCGACTTGAGAGACGGCTGCCACCACGGAATCTGTATCAGTGACATCGGCAGCGATTGCGGCAGCCTCGCCGCCTTCCTTCGCAATGATCGATGCCGTTTCCTCCGCGGCCTCTCGGATGAGGTCTATACAGGCGACGCGGGCTCCCTCGCGCGCATAAGCAAGGGCTGCGGCTTTGCCATTGCCCCAACCTTTACCTGAGGAACCGGCTCCAAAAACGATAGCCGTTTTTCCCTTCAGACGGTCGACCATAAAGCTCTCCAGCGTCTGGAATCCGCACGCTCAGCAGGGAAGGTGCAGCGACCGGCGGCATCCACCGGTCGCGAAGATCTTAACTAAGCTATGGTTCAGGTCAGGCTAGTGCCCACAGCCTTTTCAAGAATGGTCCAAGCCTCATCGCCATACTTTTTCTTCCATTCGGCATAGAACCCGGCCTTGCGCAGCGCCTCGCGGAAAAGGGCTGGATCAGGATCGTTGAACTGCATGCCCTTGGAGACGAGCTCGTCTTTGAGGCCTGCATTGAGCTTTGCCACATCCGCGCGCTCGGCAACCGCAGCCTCGTTGAGGTGCTTTGCCACGATGGGGCGCAGGTCCTCCGGCAAGCGCTCCCAGGCGCGGCGATTAGCCAAGAACCAGAACCCGTCCCACATGTGGTTGGTCATGGAGACAAATTTCTGCACCTCGAAGAGTTTTGCCGTGGATATGATCGCGAGGGGATTTTCCTGCCCATCGACCACCTTCGTTTGAAGTGCCGTATAGACCTCTGCGAAGTTAATGCTGGCCGGTGCCGAACCGAAGGCCGTGAACATGGAGGTCCAAAGCGGACTCACCGGCACGCGGATTCTGAATCCTTTCAGATCGTCAGGCGTTTTGATCGGCTTATTGGAACTCGTGGTCTGGCGGAAGCCGTTATCCCAAATCTTGTCCATCACGATCAGGTTCGCCTTGGCAATCTGACCGCGCACGTAGGCGCCTAGATCGCCGTCCATGGCCTTCCACACGCTGTCATAGTTCGGGAAGGCGAAGCCGATGCCGCTGATTGAGGCGTTGGGCACGAGAGTGGACAGGATCAGAGGCGACAGGGTGAAGAACTCGACGCCGCCCGACCGGACCTGACTCAGCATATCGGTGTCGGAGCCGAGCTGGTTGTTGGGGAAAATCTGGATCTCGACCCGACCGCCCGTCTCCTGCTTGATTCTGTCGGCGGCTTCCTTCGCGCGCAGGTTCATGGGATGGGTGATCGGCAAGTTGTTAGCATATTTATAGGTGAATTCGGCTGACTGAGCCCGAACTCCGAAGCTGCCGGCGAGTGCCGCGGAGGCAGTGCCATGCAGTAGGGTACGTCGTGAAATGATCATGTCTCTCTCCCTCATGCTTCTTATGTAGAGCGACTTGTTGCAGCCTCCCGTACCACCGGAACGAGGTGGAACGTACCGAGCGCAAGGAATGCCAGAGCACCGATTCCGAAGAAGGCGATGACCGAGCCAGGCATGGCAAGCCACGGGAACCAGCCGGCTCTCTCAAGGATCATCTCGCCCTCTCCCTCCTTGCCAGGACAGCAACAAATACCCCGCGGCAGGTCCACTTTATGGATCTTTCTTTCTCTTCTGGCGTCAAAAAGATACACGTCTTACAAACCATTGCAACACAACTCGATCCAATTTAGCTTCAAGGAAGGGATGACGACCGGCAGCACTGGTCCATTATGTGGACCTATCGCGGATTTGCACCATGGATGATGCCTCCTTATCGACCAGAGATCTGTCAGGATCCCAAAGTGTGGATAGGGCCCTGCGCCTGCTGGCACTCGTCGGACGCGAAGCGGAACGGGGCATGCAGCTGAGCGACATCGTCGAGGGGAGCGGACTCAATAAGCCGACAGCGCGGCGGCTGCTCCTCGCGCTGATGCGGGCCGGCCTCGTGGAACAAGAGGCGCATACCCGCCGGTACTATCTTGGCGAGGAAGCCTATGTGGTTGGCACCCTTGCGTCACGTCGTCATGGCCTACTTGAGCTTTCGCTTGAGAGCTTGCGCAATCTCTCTGCAGTTACGATGGACACGAGCTTCCTGTCCGTGAAACGCGGCAACTACGCTGTGTGCCTGCATCGCGAGGAAGGCACCTATCCCGTGCGCACCCACGCTCTGCAGGTCGGAAATCAGCATCCTCTCGGAGTTGGCGCCGGTTCGCTCGCGATGTTGGCTTCTCTCGAAGAGAATGAGGTGGAGACCATCCTCGCTGCGAACAGGAAGGTTCTCGAAACCCAATACACGTATTATTCGGCGGAACAGATCCGTGACGACATCGCGGCAGCGCGCCGGCAGGGTTATGCGTTAAATCCCGGTCGCATCGTTGCCGGTTCCTGGGGGCTCGGCCTTGCAATCAGATTCCCTGATGGGCGTGTCGCCGGCGCATTGAGCCTCGCGGCCATCGACAGCCGCATGAGCGCTGAGCGACAGCCGGAGCTTATCCGCTATCTCAGAACAGAGGTCGAGAGCGTCGAGCGCAAGCTCCGCAAGATGTTTCGTCCTGTGAGAGCCTGACCATGTTTATCCATCGCCCTGTCCATTCGGAACGAACCTCATGAACAGCAGCCCTCTCCTGATCACGCCCGCGACGAAGCGGGTCATGAATCTTTCTCACATCCTGCGTCAGGCCGCTCGTCGGCACGGCGGAGAAATCGGATTCGTCTGGGGCGAGCGCACATGGAGCTGGGCAGAGCTCGACCAGCGTGTCGATGCCATGGCGGCAGCGCTTGCGGCAAAGGGTATCCGGAAAGGCGATCGCGTCCTAGTGCAGTCCAAGAACTGCAACCAGATGTTCGAATCGATGTTTGCCTGCTTCCGACTTGGCGCCGTCTGGGTGCCGACGAACTTCCGGCAAACACCGGACGAGGTTGCCTACTTGGCCCAGGCAAGCGGCGCCTCAGCCATGATCTGTCACGGTGATTTTCCCGAACATGCCGAGGCAATCCGCGAAGCGGCTCCAGATGTCCGGTTTGTCATCTCCATCGGTCGCACAAGCTTTGGGGAAGACTACGACGAATTTGTCGGGAAACACAGGGGGCAGTCGGCGCCAGCAGCGGCGGTGGAGCACGATGATCCCTGCTGGTTCTTCTTTACCTCAGGAACGACGGGGCGGCCCAAGGCTGCCGTTCTGACCCATGGCCAGATGGCTTTCGTCATCGCCAATCATCTTAGCGACCTGATGCCGGGCACGACGAACATCGACGCATCCCTCGTGGTCGCGCCGCTATCTCATGGCGCTGGCGTTCATCAACTCGTGCAGGTCGCGCGGGCCGCCAAAACGGTGCTGCTTTCGGGAGAGCGCTTTGACGTGAACGAGGCCTGGAGCCTAGTGGAGAAGTGGCACATCACGAACATGTTCACGGTACCTACCATCGTGAAGCTTCTCACAGAGCATCCTTCGGTCGATGCGCACGATCACTCATCTCTCCGTTATGTGATCTATGCCGGCGCTCCCATGTACCGGGAGGACCAGAAGCACGCGCTGGCGAAACTTGGAAAGGTGCTGGTGCAATACTTCGGACTCGGGGAGGTCACTGGCAACATCACTGTTCTGCCTCCTGCCCTTCACGACCTGGAAGATAGTCCTGGCGTGAAAGTTGGAACCTGCGGTTATGAGCGTACCGGCATGCAGGTTTCGATCCAAGACGATCAAGGACAAGAGGTGTCGGCAGGTACGACAGGCGAAATCTGCGTCTGTGGTCCGGCTGTCTTCGCCGGCTACTACAACAACCCGGAAGCCAATGCGAAAGCCTTTCGAGAAGGCTGGTTCAGAACCGGCGACCTTGGGCATATGGACGAGGAGGGTTTTCTCTTTATCACCGGCCGTGCCTCGGACATGTACATTTCGGGTGGCTCCAACATCTATCCACGCGAGATCGAGGAGAAAATCCTCACCCATCCGGCGATCTCGGAAGTCGCAGTGCTGGGCGTACCTGACAGAACTTGGGGTGAGGCTGGGGTTGCCGTCTGCACACTGCGGTCGGAACGGACACTCAGCGAGGACGAACTCCTCGCTTGGCTCGAGGGTAGGCTTGCACGATATAAGCTTCCAAAGCGTATATTCTTCTGGGAAGCGCTGCCTAAATCAGCTTATGGCAAGATCACGAAAAAGGCTATTCGTGGAGAATTGGAGACAAAAGGCTGCCTTCAATGCCTTGAGCACAATTCAGTTTCAGACCAGCGCTGACCGGAACTATTACAACAGCGGCATGTGCCAGTGAGAGATCAGGTGGGGCATCACAAAGCAGGAGAGCACGGTGTCTTTGCAGCAAACAGTCTTTGTCACAGGTGGAGCCTCCGGCATCGGCTTTGCCATCGCCAAGGCAGTTCTTGATCAAGGCTGGCGCGCCATCATTGCGGATCGGGACGAGCAGAACCTTGATGAGAGTCGGAAAGCGCTCGAAGGACCCGGTGAGAACGCCCATTTTCTTCAGTTGGATATCGCGGATGAAGCCGCAGTCGTACAGGCAGTGGCGCAATGTGAAGCGCGTGTTGGCGCAATTACCGGGCTAGTCAACGCCGCGGGTATTGCGAAGGATGTGCCGGCGCTCGACACCAGTGCCGATCTGTTTCGCAGGATGCTCGACGTCAATGTCGTCGGGAGCTTCGTGACGTCTCGCGAGATTTCCAAACGGATGCGTGAGCGCGGCAAGGGCACAATCGTTAACATCGCGTCAGTTTCAGGCATTCGCGGCAACATCGGAAGGGTCGCCTATGGCGCCTCTAAAGGCGGAGTGATCACAATGACACAGGTCATGGCCGTGGAGCTTGCGGCTTCGGGAGTACGCGTCAACGCCATTGCGCCAGGCCCCATAGACACGCCCCTTGTGCGCGAGATCCACACTGATCAGATCCGCGCCGAGTGGATCGAGAGAGTTCCCCAGCGTCGATATGGAGAGCCATCCGACATCGCCAGTATGGCGATCTTTCTCCTCGATGAGACTAAATCAGGTTTCATTACAGGGCAGACTTTCTGTGTGGACGGCGGTTTCACCGCCGCGGGCCTGTTAGGTCAATGAAGACGCAAGCATTTGCCCCAACTACCCCTAAGAATCGAAGTTTGAGAGTGCAAGCAACAAAACAATTAACTTATTATTTAATCTATTCAATTTCGAACTGAAACTAATAATAAATTTCTTAGGCACGCTTATTTCACACTGTATATTTATTATCGACAAATGCGTCGAACAAATGCTCATGACCCACTTGCCCACCTTTAAGCATCACGAGCATTCTATCGCGTGATGGGTCATCGCTCCGGGCGAGACTAACGGCGACACCGTTGCTGATCTGGCTATGATAGCCAAGGCCCCAATAGCCGAGATGACCAACAATCCGGCTCGATGTATCGCCGCCGGCGATCGCCAGCCGCCGAACAGGATGACGACTGATAACCTCATCAACAAGGGAGGCGCTGACTACCGCGAGATCAGTAGTTGCAGAATGCGGAACATCACCAGCATCAGGAGCCGTCGAAAGCATAACGTGCTCACCTCGAGCCAACGCAGATGTCGCACTTGCGATAATCTCCTCCCGCATCTTTGAGCTCGACAGGAGGCTCTCGGGATCCAAAGTCAGACGTGTATAGGAATACGCAGCCGCCATCTGCACTCTCGTTGTCGGGGATAGGCTCCCCACAAAAGCAAGCACAGGCCCATCCATGGCTTTCGACAGAGGATCTACCGTCTGCGTCCTCTCGTTGAAGAAAGCCTGGGCGACGCTGCTAGGTCCTACTGCCAGTAAGGAATTCCGCCGGCTTTCTGCTCGAAGCAAGCGGCCGATAGTACTGATATGCTGTGCGTCCAGTGCATCGAGCAGCACTGCGGACGCTGTCCCCGACAGTCGTTGCCATTCGTCGGCAATAGCTTCTGAGTCTCCGGAAAGCAAAGGCCAGTGTACCGCCTCTATATCCTCCATGCCGAGAGCGGCCAGATGCTGTCTCAGGTCGGACTCGGTCATAGGCGTTGCCGGGTGCCGGCTCATGGTCGGGTGACGGTCGAGTCGGAAGACACCTCCATCAGCCCCGAATGATGCGAACAGATTGGAGAAGGCACAGTAGCGGCCCAGTGATGGCTGGCCGCCGACGATAGCAACAGTTCCCTGCGCCATATACTCGCGCAGGATCGCGGTTGCCACCGCGATATTTCCACGCGCCGGGGCACTGTCGAAGGTCGAGCAGCATTTGTAATGCAGGATGCGAACTCCAAGATCATGGAAGAACGCTCCGATGGGTACGAGCTCGGCCCGCATTTCCGCCGGATCCATCGTACGTGCAGCACCTGCAATCCCTAAAGCGTCAAGATCCCCGACCTGAGCCAGTTTCTGCTGATCGGGTATGCGTAGGAAAAGAAAGGCTCGACGACCACGTCGTGCCAATGTTGCAAGCGTATCTGTCGCTCCCGTGAAATCGTCTCCGTACCATCCATAGGACGGTTTCATGGCAGCCCTATCCCTTAATGTTCCGAGAAGAAGCTGAACGCATCCGCAAGTGAGCGATGCTTGGCCCTGGCACCAGCAATGCTCTCGCCCGCCTCCACAGCCCGCCAGGCCTCACGTATGCTCGCGACACCTTCCGCTGGCCCGCCTGGATGGGCCATGATCCCACCACCTGCCATAAAAAGAAGGTCAGACGTGTTCACGGCCGAATAGGTCTGCTCCACCGTTCCCGCCCACTGACCGGAAGAGAAAGCAGGCATGACTCGATCATCGGCGTCGCAAAGAGATGTCAAGCAATCCTTCGCGCTCTCCACCACTTCATCGTCCGCCTGCGCGAATTTTCCTCCCAAGCCGTGCACATGCATATGATCGACACCGGCGAGGCGCCAAAGCGTCTGATAAGCTCTAAAACCAATACCAAGTCCAGGATGACGCGAGAGTGCGCCATAACCATTGCGATGACCGTGTATCACCAGATCGGTGCTGCGCCGCAGTGTCTCGATACTGGAGAACCCGCACCAGTTCAGGCTGGCCATGACGCAAGTACCACTCTCTTTAGCCACCAGATCTGCATGCCGTCGCATAGCATCCGTCTCATCGGTGATGTTGAATGCGACCATGACATGCTTGCCAGTACGATCCTGATGGCGGCGCACGGCGGCCATCACGGCTGGAATGCGGGTCGACAGTGGCGCGTGGACGGGATTGGCTGCGATCTCATCATCCTTGATGAAGTCGAGCCCGGCGGCGCATAGGCGCGCCACCAGCGATGCGATTTCCTCGGAACGAAGCCCAACGTTCGGTTTGATTATGGACCCGATGAGCGCACCTTGAGTAACGCCGGTCAAGCGGCGCGTGCCTGCAATGCCATGTTGAGGGAGGGGATACTGCTTCCGGTAAGCGCTGGGCAGCTTGAGCGCTTCGAGCCGCAGGCCTGTCACCTCACCAAGATCGAAGAGGTTGCCAGCCACAGTTGCGGCAAGCGTCGATAAGTTTACCCCAACATTCGCAATCGGAAAGCGCACTACGACCTCACCGCGGCGGGAGGACGTTGATAGACCCTTACGGTCGAGCCAAGAGCTGCGGACGGAGGGTTGCGCAACTTCCCCTAGGTCTCGAATTGCCACGACATTCGCACTGGCGCGCTCGCGCAGTTCGTCAGTTTCCCCCTCGACACGGGTGAAGGTCCCGCAGGATTGCTCGCCTGCCATCACCTCGGCCACCGCCTCAAGCGGCAAGGGTGTTTCAACGAGATAGGTCGCCTCGTAATGCGCATCCGACATGACGAACCTCAAAGCTGAGAAAGATTAGGGAACGGCCGAACCGGATCGCGTCCGTCCCATCCTTCCGAAGCCTCTCTGATCAGCTGAAACATCTTGCCCTTTGGTCCGGCCACCTCCGACAGTTCGATCACGGTGCCTGGATGGTACTCAGTGTCGAAATAGACAAAGCGCCCGCGTTCGCCGACCTCCCCACTCATCACCGGAACAAACCCTTGCTTCATCAAGCGTTCCAGATCGGCATCGTAGCTTTCCGTCCAGTAGGCGACATGCTGCAGGCCACGATGACCAGCCTGCCTGAAGTCGCGGTACATGGATGGCGCATCATTACGGGTCTGGATAAGCTCGATCTGGAGTGGACCGGAATTAGCGAGCGCCACGGAATTGTGCGGCCGATAGGCCTCACCCCGATACCTGTAGTTCTCGATCGGCACCTGCTCCTTATAGAAGAAAGGCCCTACACCTAGAACGCGCGACCAATAATCCATGGCGGCTTCAATGTCGTCGACAACATAGCCTGCCTGCCTGATCTCTCCGAGAAATCGGCTCATAACTTACCTATATCCGATGAGGGCGCGACCTCTTGAACCGCGCCCGGGAAAGATGAGAATCCGGTGCTTTCCACCGGGTCGTACAGCATTCGTCAGGCGAGCGTTCCGACGACGCTTTCAAGATGGCCCCAGGCCTCCGGGCCGAACTTCTGCTTCCATTCCTTGTAGAAGCCGGCTTCGCGCAATCTGGCGCGGAAGCTTTCCGTATCACACTGATTGAACGACAGCCCTTTGCTCTGCAGATCGGCCTGCACGGATTCGTTGAGAGTTTTGATGTCCTGCCGCTGCTTCAGGCCCGCCTCATTGATAGCGCGCGAGACGATCTCCTGCACGTCTCCCGGCATGCCTGCCCACTGGCGGCCATTGGCGATGAACCAATAGCCGTCCCAGATGTGATTCGTGAGCGCACAGGAGGATTGCACCTCGTAGAGCTTCGCCACTTGAATGATCGGCAGCGGGTTCTCCTGAGCATCAACCACTTTAGTCTGGAGCGCCGTATAGACCTCACTGAACTGCAAACTGGCCGGCGCAGCGCCAAGGCCGGAGAACATCGAAATGCTGATCGGACTCACCGGAACGCGGATCTTCAGGCCCTTCATCGAGTCAGCGCTCTGGATCGGAGCACCGCTCGTGGTCATCTGGCGGAAGCCATTATCCCACATGGTTTCAAGCGCGTGCAGCCGGGAATCAGCAATAGCCTTACGTACGAAAGCCCCAACCGGACCATCCATGGCAGCCCAGACTTGGTTGTAGTCCTTGAACGCGAAGCCAACGGCATTGATGGCCGCGACCGGAACAAGGGTAGCGATCACCAGTGCCGACGGAGTGAAGAAGGTCAGAGCACCATTGCGCACCTGAGATAGCATGTCGGTATCTCCGCCAAGCTGATTGGCAGGGAAGATCAGCATCTCGACGCGCCCATTCGTTTCCTTCGCGATCCGGTCAGCAGCTTCCTTGGCACGGATATTGAGGGGATGACTGAGAGGCAGGTTGTTGCCGTAGCGCAGCGTAATTTCGGCAGCGTGAGCGTATCGTGGAACTGAGAAGAGGCTAACGGCAGCCGGAGCAGCCCCGATGCCTTTGAGAAGCGTCCTACGGCTGATGATCATGGCGTGATATCTCCCAAAAAGATGTTTTTCTCTTTCCGAATGGAAAAATCCGTCATAAGAATGATGCGGTCAAATCAAAATTTTGATGTAATTTGATGTAACTAATGAGCACTCTTGCTGATATTCCTTCCTTCAACCGGCGTGTGACCATTGTGGACATCGCGCGGTTCGCGGATGTCTCTACGGCCACTGTTGATCGGGTTCTGAACGGCCGCCAGGGTGTAAAGGCAGCGACGGTCAAGCGGGTCATGAAGGCTGCAGCGGAACTCGGGTATGTGGACCAGAGCGATGAGCGGATCCGGGACGTGCGGCCGCTCGCGCAAATCTCGTTCATTCTTCCACTGGGAACCAACCGCTACATCACCATGCTGGGCCGCATGATCAGCGAGATGACGCCGCAGTTGGAGCGCTTCTCGATCAGGCCCACTGTCGAATATATCGACAGCTTCAACCCCGACCTGCTTGCGAAGACATTGAACCGCCACGCCAAGCATACAGATGGGATAGCCTTCATGGCGATCGAGCATCCCGTGGTGCGTGAAGCTGTCAGTCGCATCACTGCCGCGGGAAAGCCTGTGGTGACGCTAATCTCCGACGTCGCCAGCCCAACGCGCACAGCTTATTTCGGTCTTGACAATCGGGCCGCAGGGCGAATGGCAGGCTATCTGCTTGCCCGCTTCATCGCCAAACGTCCCGCTAAGGTTGCCATGATCGCCGGCAGTCTCAGCTACCGCGCACATGGAGAGCGTGAGATGGGTTTCCTCGATATCCTGCAGGAACTCTATCCCGACATCGAAGTAGTTGGTCTGCGTGAAGGACATGACGACGAGGCATTGAATTACCGTCAAATGCGGGCATTTCTCTCCCACCATCCTGATCTGGATGGAATATATAATATCGGCGGCGGTGCTTCCGGCATCGGCCGCGCCCTCAAAGATTCAAGACGCGAGAAGAATGTGGTCTTCGTCGGCCACGGACTGACAAGCGACACCCGCGAGTTCCTGCTCGACGGCACGATGGATGCCGTTATTACCCAAAGCGCTGAAGATACCATCGCCAAATGCGCCGCCCTCTTCCGCGATTTGCGGGAGGGACACAAGATCAACAGCCCGCCCGATCCCATGCGGGTCGAAGTCGTCTTCAGGGAAAATCTGCCCTGACGGCGGCCATTCATAATCACGAAGAACAAACGTGCCAGAGACAATCAGGGACGACGGAGGAGACAATGACTATGGCAACAGAGAGCATCGGCATCGGTGAAATCGAGGATATGCCGACCGGTTTGAAAAGCGGATCAGTGCTCCTTAAGCCCGTGGAGATGGTTTCGTCCATCATCCTTGTTGTGATCATCGGCCTCCTCTTGATGGGCGTTACTTCACGCTACATTCTTTCCCTTCCCATCATCTGGGTCGACGAGGCGGCCGCATTTTGTTTCCTCTGGCTTGCCATGCTCGGTGCTGTCATCGCTATTGACCGCAATGAGCACCTCCGCCTGACCCTCTTCCTTCATATGTTTCCAGAAAGGCTGCGCGGGTTCTTCAGCGCGCTTGGGCCTCTTCTGGTTGCGGTCTTTCTGTTTGGCATGCTGTGGCCTGCCATCGAATACGTGATTGAGGAATCCTACATCACCTCGGCCGCGCTCAACATTCCAATGAGCTGGCGCGTGGCTGCTCTTCCGGTAGGTATTGGTTTGATGGCGCTTCTTGCGCTCAGGGAAACAGTCCGCGCCGCCAAGGCCTCTGAGATTGCCGCAGCAGCCGCTGTCATCGCTGTTGCAGGCGCGCTGTTATGGCTTGTATCCCCATCCCTGCCGCCGTTGGGCCACATCAACATCCTCATCTTTCTCGTAGGCTTCGTTGCCTTCTTTCTTGCCATCGGCGTGCCGATTGCTTTCTGTTTCGGTCTTGGCGCTCTCACCTTTCTGACCGTTACCAGTTCGGTTCCGACAATGGTGATGATCGGGCGGATTGATGAGGGTATGTCGAGTCTGATCCTTCTGTCGGTGCCGATCTTCGTGCTGCTGGGCTGCATTCTGGACGCTACCGGCATGGGCAAGGCCATCGTCGACTTCCTCGCCTCTCTGCTCGGACACGTGCGGGCCGGCATGTCCTATGTGCTGCTCGGCTCGCTGTTCCTGGTGTCCGGCATCTCCGGATCGAAGGTGTCGGACATGGCCACCGTGGCACCGGCTCTGTTCCCGGAGATGAAGCGACGCGGCCACAAGCCACGGGAAATGATCGCTCTCTTGGCGACCGGCGCGGCTATGGCCGATACGGTGCCGCCCTCGATCGTCCTTATCGTGCTCGGGTCGGTCGCCGGCGTGTCCATTGCCGGATTGTTCACCTCCGGCTTCGTCATCGCCATGGTACTGCTCCTTGTTCTCGCCATCCTTGCCCGCTGGAAGGCGCGGAGCGAAGTCATGGATGGGATCCGTCGGGCTCCGCTTCGTTTGGTTGGCAAGGCTCTGGCGGTGGCCGCTCCCGCTCTGGTCCTGCCGTTCCTGATTCGAAGCGCTGTTGGAGGTGGCGTAGCAACGGCCACGGAGGTCTCCACCATTGCAGTGCTCTATGCTCTCATCATCGGCATGGTCCTTTACGGCGGCATCCGCCCCAGCAAGATCTATGACATGTTGGTCGAGACGGCAGCTCTCTCGGGCGCTATTCTGATCATTCTGGGCACAGCCTCCGCCATGGCCTGGGCGCTCACCCAAACTGGCTTCGCCTTCAAAATGGCTGCAATGGTCACAGACCTGCCGGGTGGCTGGATTACATATATGCTCGTGACGATTGCAGTCTTCATGGTGCTCGGCTGCGTGCTCGAGGGGCTGCCGGCCATTGTCTTGATGGCTCCAATCATGTTCCCGATCGCAAAGACCCTCGGGATAAACGACATCCATTATTCCATGGTCGTGGTAACGGCGATGAATGTAGGGCTGATGGCGCCTCCGATTGGTATCGGATTCTACATCGCCTGCAAGATCGGCAACGTCTCGCCGGATGAGGCCATGGGTGCCATCTGGCCCTATATTGGCGCGCTCTTCGTTGGGCTCCTCGTCATCGCCATGATCCCGGCTCTGTCGACGGCTTATCTATAGAAGCGAAACAGAATTTGCATGCTGCTGCCATAGAGCAGCAGCATGCTGGAACGACCGTCTGTTGCGAACCTCTTCCCACGAACGCTTAGCTAAAAGATGATCAGCCTGTTCATGCAGCACCGCCATGTGAACCACGTCTCGGCTATCCTCACCGGCTTGGTTGACGCAGTCACGGATCACGTCGTCGACGACTTCGAAATCCGGGATTGAGTAGCGCTCCAGCAGAGCCTTCAGGGCAATGCAGCGAAATCATCGACTCGCTTACTCGACAAAGAGCCACCATACCGACCATTGGGTGTGCGCACATACGCTCAGACATAGCCTCTAACCATTGGTCAACTTTCCCTGACTTACATACTGCCTGCCATCTGGATTGATCGTCATCTTTACTCAACTTTGAGATCCGTCAGCTCAGGATCTTTTTTGACGATCAACGTCAAATATCGATATTTACTGGGACATCGAAGCTATCCGGGATTCTAGCGGATCGAACCGCCGCCTGCAGAGCGTTTAGATACCGATCATGATTCTGTCGAAAGCGTTCAGCTACTCCACCGATGCACAGGGCCGCTGGCTGACCCTGGACCGTCGCTGGCAAAAGAACGCAGAGGGTACGTCCACCTAAAATCGGTATATCTTCCGCTACAGCGTATCCTTGCTCCCGGATTTGCGTGACACGCTCCATCATAACGCTCAACTTCACGCGTTGATTGGTAGGTGTCGCGATGTTTGCGCGACGGACGATGTTGTCGATCTTGTCGTCGCTTAAGGTTGAAAGAAGAAGCCACCCTGCCCCCGACTGCGTAAGAGGACGGATCGTGCCTTCGTCGAGATGAAAACGGAGGGCGTGGATCGACTCCAATGTCTTGATGTACTGTAGATATACATCATTAGCGACACCGACAAAGACACCCTCTCCTGTGGCGGCATGGACATCGCGCATCGCTTCGAGGATCTGCCCTGTACCGAAAAGCTTGCGTGGGATCCAATCTCCCAATGCGGTTACCTTTGGGGTCGGAAAATACACTCGCTGACGCCGGTCAAAGTTGAGATAGCCCAAGTTTATCAATGTCTTGAGCAGAACTGTCGCGCTTGATTGAGGATAATGAAGGTCCGCAGCAATCTCTGACATCGAACGCTGTTGTTGCACGCGCCTGAAGTACTCGAGGATCTCAAGAGCACGCATTGCCGATTTGACTTGAGATGACTGCATAGCTACTCCCGCTCATTTTCATGTATATGAATGTAAATCGCAGATACAAAAAAATCTGGTTGCCCCAGAGTGCACATGCCATCCTTTTCGGAGTCAACCCAGCCCATCCAAAAGTAGCAATAAGGCGGTGTGGCCATCGGTTCTAAGTGACTGAGCATTGGCGATTTGACGCCCTTGCTCCGCGAGGAGTGTTACGTGCTCCCGCCTCGAGGAGGAACGAACGTGAGTGGCAGACTTCAAGGGCATGTAGCATTGGTGACCGGCGGCGGCCGAGGCATAGGGCGGGCCATAAGCGATGCCTTTGCACGAGAAGGGGCAGCCGTCGGCGTACTGGACCTTAAAGAGGAGGTTGCCGAAACCGCAGCAGAAGCAATTCGCCGAGATGGTGGAAAAGCCGTCGCGCTGGTAGGCAATGTTGCGGTACGTGAGCAGGTGATGGCAGCGGCAGAGTCGCTAAGGCAGGTCTACGGCCCCACGACGATCCTCGTGAACAACGCGATGTGGAACCGTTATGGCCCCCTTGAGGAGCAGACTGAGGAAGTCATCGGCCGCATGATCGATGTGGGCTTCAAAGGCGTGATCTGGGGCTACCAAGCTATAATGCCCCAGATGCGCGAGGCCGGGCGGGGATCCATCATCAACATTGCATCCCCCTCTGCCGTGCTCGCGATGAAGCATGGCATTATGTACTCCGCAATCAAAGCGGCTGTTGCGGCTGCCACCCGCTCGGGCGCTGCGGAATTCGGGTCTCTCAATGTGCGCGTCAACGCCATTGCGCCTGGACCAACACAGACCGACGGCGCGAACCTCGTGGTAGACGAAGCCGCTTGGGAACGCCGGCGCCAGCGCGTTCCGCTTGGTCGCCTCGGGCAACCTGAGGATATTGCCAACGCAGCTGTATTTCTCGCGTCGGACGAAGCGAGCTTCATCTCCGGCGATATGATCTTCGTCGATGGCGCAATCACCTACGCGTTCTCATAATGGGGGCATGTCTCGCCGGATAAACAGCACCAAGCTTACGCCTATCAGGAATGACAGATTTGCCCCCTTACGCCAACGAAAATTGGGGCTTTAGTGGAGGAAGAGAACATGTCTAGCAGCACTATCCGCCTCGCACGCGCGACCATGCTCCTTGCAGCGACGGCACTTGCTACACCAGCCATGGCCCAGATGTCCGATAACGTTATCCGCATCGGCGTCATGAACGATCAATCGGGCGTCTACTCTGATAATTGTGGCGCAGGATCCGTCACCTCTGTTAAGCTTGCCGTCGAGGATGCAGGTGGCCAGATCAAGGGCACGAAAATTGAAGTCGTTGTTGCCGATGACCAGAACAAGCCGGATGTCGGGGTTGCCGCTGCGTTGAAGTGGATTGAGAAAGAGGGTGTCGACACGATCGTCGGCTGCTCAGCATCATCGATCGCACTCGCCCTTCAGCCCGTCATGGCAAGCCATAAGAAACCCTACCTCATCGCCGGCACTGCGTCGTCCGATCTGACGAACTCGAAATGCACGCCGATGGGCACGAACTGGGCGTACGATACCTACACGCTACCGAAGGGCACTGTCAGTGCACTGCTTGGGCGCGGCCTTGACACCTGGTATTTCATCACTGTCGACTACACATTCGGGAAGATGTGGCAGGAGGATGCCACTCGCTTCATTCAAGCCGCCGGCGGCAAGGTTCTTGGATCGACGTTGCACCCGCTCAACGCGACTGACTTTTCGTCCCAGCTCCTGCAGGCTCAGGCGAGCGGGGCTAAAGTCATTGGCATAGCAAATTCCGGATCCGACCTCGCCAACGTCATTAAGCAGGCGAAAGAATTTGGAATTACCAGTGCCGGACAGCAGCTCGCGCCGCTCGGTCTTCAGATCAATCTGGTACACGGTATCGGTTTGGAAGCTGCTCAGGACATGGTGTTCACCAGCTCGGCCTATTGGGACCAGAATGAAGGCACGCGCGAACTCGCGAAGCGCTATGGAAAGGCGTTCCAGGGGCGCATTCCGAACGAGTCACAGCTTGCCACGTACTCGGCCGTCAACCATTACCTGAAAGCCGTCGCCGCGGCAGGGACGGACGAGGGCGACGCAGTCATGGCCAAGATGCGTGCCACGCCTGTGAACGACATGATGTTGAACAATGTCTCGATCCGCGCCGACGGTGTGGTCATGCGGCCCATGAAGACTGTCCGCGTCAAGAAGCCCGGTGAGGTCAAGTATCCCTGGGACTACTACGAGATTCTCGGTGAAGTTCCCGCAGAGCAGGCTTGGCGCCCCCTGTCGGAAAGCGCTTGCCCGCTGGTCAACAAGAGCTGATCTCCCGTCGGCCGGGGCGCCTGTGCATCCCGGCCTCTTGTGAGGAGCAGTTTCTGTTTAGCGCCAACATAAAAGATCTCTGATGGTTCTTTCTGCTACCCGAATTTCCAAGGTCCCCGACATGCTGGGCGAGAGCCCCGTCTGGGACCCCGACAAGCAGCGCCTTTACTGGGTTGACGGCGTGCGCAAGCTGATCCGAGGCTACGATCAAGCAACGGGCGAATTCCACGAATGGGAGATGCCGTCGACGATCGGATCGATCGGCCTCGCGGAAGGGGAAAAGCTGGTTGCCGGCCTCAGCGACGGGATTTATCTGGTCGACCTTGGGACCGGGAGAGCCGATCCTCTGTTCAAGCTCGATCCGCCGGACCCGCTTGTTCGCTTCAACGACGGAAAGGTTGATCGCCAAGGGCGTTTCGTGTGCGGCACCATGGGCGTGCAGGCTGACCCGCTTGGTGAGCTCTATCGGGTGAGCGGCAAGGGCGCTGCGCAGATGCTGGCCAACGGGATCCGCATCGCGAATGCCCTCTGCTTCAGCCCAGATGGCGAAACCATGTACTTCGCTGACAGTCTGGACCGCAGCGTCCGGGCCTACCGCTACGGGTCTGGATCGGGTCCCCTCGAGGAGCCTCGGATCCACGTTGACACGAAGCCGTTCAACTCCGGGCCCGATGGCGCCACTATCGATAGCGAGGGCTTCATTTGGGTGGCTCTCGTACAAAGCGGCAAAATTGCTCGATTTGACACCGAAGGCCTAGTCGACCGTGTCATCGAGTGTCCAGTCGACATGCCGTCCTGCATTGCTTTCGGAGGACCGGACATGAGCACTCTTTATGTCACATCGATCAAGGATTCCGGATCCGGTCGCGCCATATCCCGGCACCCTGCCGGCGGCCACCTGTTTGCTATCGAAGGGCTCGGCGTCAAGGGAATACCTGAAACGCGGTTCAAGATCACAGCCGAGTAACGCTGCTGAAGCTCGATCCTCTGTTAGGCTACCGAAAGGAACCACGTCCGGTGTCTTCTCCTCTTTCTGCACTCCTGGCCCCACGTTCTGTTGCCATTGTAGGTGCATCCGACAATATGGCACGCATCGGCGGGCGTCCGCTGCGCTATATGCGAGAGGCCGGCTATGACGGCCGCATTCTGCCAGTCAATCCTAACCGCGATACTGTTCAGGGCATCCCGGCCTACGCATCCATCGCGGCTCTGCCGGAGACCCCTGACGTGGCGCTGCTGGCCGTGCCGGCAGAGGCGACCGTTCAGGCCGTCCGCGATGCGGCGCAACTTGGGGTGAAGAACGCAATCATCTTCTCGGCCGGTTTTGCCGAAACAGGAGACCCAGGCCGTATTCTGCAGGATGAGATCAGTCAGATTGCCCGCAAGAGCGGCATGCGCATCCTCGGCCCGAACTGTCTCGGTGTGTTCAATCCGGCTTCTAACTTCTATGGCACGTTCTCGGTTGTACTGGACAACGAGTTCATCAAGCCTGGGCCCGTTGGCATCGTCTCGCAAAGCGGCGCCTATGGCGCACATATCGCCCACTTGGCCCGCAACCGCGGCCTCGGCATCAGCCACTGGATTACGACGGGCAACGAGGCCGATCTCAACCTTGCCGAAGTGCTGCACTGGATGGTCGACCAGCCGGAAACGAAGGTCATCATGGCCTATGCCGAGAGCATCAGAGACCATGAGCTTTTCTTTGCTGCGCTCGAACACGCCCGCAGAAACGAAAAGGCCATTGTTTTCATGAAAACGGGCCGGTCTGATGTCGGAGCCGCTGCTGCCGCATCGCATACTGCAGCACTTGCTGGGTCTGATGCCGTTTTCGATGCGGTTCTGCGGCAGTTTGGCGTTTTTCGAGCTGCGAGCACAGCTGAGCAACTCGACGTAGCCTATGCGTGTGCCCGAGGCATCTACCCGAGGGGCAACAAAATCGGAATTTTCACCATGTCAGGCGGCTTCGGCATCCAGATGGCCGATGACGCGGTCGCCAACGGCCTCGATGTAGCGATCATGCCGGAGGATGCGCAGGAAGAGCTCAAAGCAATGCTTCCTTATGCATCGCCACGCAACCCCGTTGATGCAACGGCGCAGGTTGTGACGGATCTTCCTCTGATGGCAAAGTATATCAATGCCGTGGTTGATAAGGGCGGCTACGATATCTTCGTCGGTATTTTCGGCACCGGTCCCGGCAGTTCCAGCTTTGCGGAGCCCTTGCGCAAGACCTTGCTCGAGGCGACGAAAGGATATGAAGAGAAGGTTCTAGCTCTCACCATGTCGGCGGGGCCGGACGTTTTCCGCCGCTATGAGGCGAACGGCTTCATCGCCCATGAGGATGGCTCGGCGCTGATCCGTGCCCTTGGCGCGCTCACACGTTTCCGGAGAAGCTTCGACGAAGCTCAAGAAACCGCTCCGGTTGCCCCGGGAGAAAAGATCTCAATCGAGGCAAGCGCTCTGTCAGAGCGCGGTGCCAAGGATGTTCTAAGCCGTGCGGGCCTCACATTCCCGCAGGAGCGACTTGTTGCACCCGGAGGTGACATTGGTGCTGCGGCCGGCGAGATCGGATTCCCGGTCGTGCTGAAGATTTCATCCCCGGATATCGCTCACAAGACCGAGGTCGGTGGCGTCGCCGTCAATATTCGGACAGCTGAAGAAGCCAATCGCATGGGAGCGGAGATCCTGGCAAAGGCTGTGGAGAAGTGTCCAAGTGCCTATCTTGAGGGTATTGTGGTAGCACCGATGATCAGCGGCGGCGTCGAAACGATTATTGGCGTCGTGCAGGACCCGGTCCTGGGACCTGTCGTGATGTTTGGGCTTGGCGGCATCTTCGTGGAAGTGCTGAAGGATGTCACCTTCCGCGCGGCTCCCTTCGACGTCGCTGAAGCTCACCGCATGATCCGCGAGATCCGGGGCTACGCCATCCTTGAGGGAGTGCGCGGCGAGGAGCCCGCCGATATCGATGCCTTGGCTGAGCTCTTATCCAATCTATCTCGCTTCGCCGCCGCCAACGCCGATCGCATTGAGTCGATTGACTTGAATCCAGTGCGCATTCTTCCCAAGGGCCAGGGTGTCGTGCCACTCGATGCGCTACTTATTCTTAGACAGGGGGGCCAATGACCATGAGCCCAACTCGCGATATGCATAGCCTGCTCATCGAGCTCATGGATAGGGAGGCCATTCGGGACTGTCTCTACCGCTACTGTCGAGGAATCGACCGAGCTGATGTAACAAGCCTGCGCTCCTCCTATTGGCCTGATGCCTATGATCGCCACGGTGCCTACATTGGTCCCGCAGAAGGGTTCATCGAACTTGCGCAAAAGGTCTTCAGATCGAATCCTCGGATGATCCATCAGGTCAGCAATATCCTGATCGAATTCAAAAGCCCGACACAAGCGGCTGTCGAAAGCTACTTCCATGCCTTGCAGCGCGGACCTGCAGCCGGAGGCCAAACGGAACAGGTTCTTTTGGCAGGCCGGTACTGCGACCTCTTCGAAAAGCGGGGTCAGGAGTGGCGGGTTCTGGATCGCACCGTGGTATATGATTGGATGGAACCTCAGCCAGTACCGATGCTGAGCGAGGACGAACGCTTCGGGGCACGAAAGCCGATCGGCGCTGCCTTCCCGGCGGATGCCAGTTATGCACTCTTCAGCAGAGAAGAATTTTGAGAACTGTAAGCGTTCTGCGCACCGGATTTTTATTCACAACGATGAATTTCGGCCTATCAGCTGCTCTCACCTTGAGACCTCTGAGCCATTGA
Organism: Microvirga lupini; assembly: GCF_014191055.1. Classification (GTDB taxonomy): domain Bacteria; phylum Pseudomonadota; class Alphaproteobacteria; order Rhizobiales; family Beijerinckiaceae; genus Microvirga; species Microvirga lupini_A. The sequence continues at coordinate 1,179,311 of NZ_JACHWB010000001.1, read as the reverse complement.
AACAAGAATAACAGCGGGAGCCGTCTCTGATCCTTCAGCGATCTTTCGGATCCGGAAGGCATTACAAAAGACATATTCTGCGAATGGAGAGCTTGAGTATGGCAAGAGCACCGAAATCCATGCCCAGGCAGGTAGGCGCCGTCTCTGCCGATGATTTCAGAGTCGCGATGCGCCAAGTCGCATCGCCGGTAGCCATTATTACGACTGCTCATGGTGGACAAAGAGCGGGCCTGACTGCAACCGCTATCTGCTCAGCCACGACAGATCCGCCGACCATTCTGGTCTGCGTCAACCAGAGCGCCCGCACGGAAGCCGTCATTGCCGCAAGCGGACGAATGGTCGTCAACTTCCTGACTGAAGATCAGCACGAAATCGCCCGTTTGTTTTCAACTTCGAAGATAGATACTGAGAAGCGATTTTCCGCGGGCGAGTGGATCGAGGTTGCAACCGGCGCACCCGTTCTGAAAGGTTCGTTGGCCAGCTTCGATTGCGTCGTTGAATCCGTCACGCTCTGCGGCACGCACAGCGTCTATCTTGGCCGCGTTGAAGCCCTTGAGTCGAACGACGGCTCTCCCCTCCTCTACCGTGATGGATACTTCCGCCGTCTTGGTACCCATTTCTAAACCTCATTGGGAGCAATCGCCGTGCGCAACGAAAGAAAAGTTGTCCTTATTACTGGTGCTGCCGGCGGCATCGGGCAGGCTCTGCTCGAAGAATTTGCAGCGAGAGGTTTCCGGATCGTTGCTGTCGATCTGCCTACCGATCGCTTCCCCGCAGCCCTTCAGGCGTTCGGAGAGGAGCATCTATTCCATTCCTGCGATCTCGGATCAGAGCAGGACATACGGGAACTGTACAATTGGCTCGACACTCAGGTCGACCGACTGGACGTCCTCGTCAACAATGCCGCTCTAGGACCTACGATGGCTCCGACCATAGAGACAGTCGCGGCTGACTTTCGCAAGGCATTGCAGGTGAATCTCTATGGCCCTTTCCTGATGGCCAAGGAGGCCGCGAAGCGCATGACGAGGGGGGGGGCCATCGTCAACACGGCTTCGATGGCAGGTGTTCTCGGCAATCCGCGCCGCAATGCCTATGCGGCCTCAAAGGCAGGTCTCATATCAATGACCAAGTCTCTCGCGTGCGAATGGGCTGGTAAGGGCATTCGGGTCAATGCAATCGCGCCAGGATACGTCCGCACACCCATGGTTGCCGAGCTCGAACGAACCGGAAAAGCTGACCTCGGCCTGGTGCGACAGCGTGTCCCCTTAGGACGGATCGGGCGACCAGACGAAATGGCATCCGTCATCGGCTTTCTTGCTTCCGACGAAGCACGTTACGTCACCGGCTCTGTTGTGCCCGTTGACGGAGGATGGGCTTCCTTCAACCAGCCCGGTACTGCGCACCCACCTGTCGAGGGCGCCCCTACGGATGAACTCCAAGCGCCTCAGATCAAACAGAAACGCCGGAACGTGGTTGTCACAGGTGCCGGGCGGGGAATCGGGGAAGCGATCGCCCAACGCTTTGCCGCATCCGGCGATCGGGTGATAGTTGTCGATAAGGAGGCGCAGGCGGCGGAAGCCGTCTCTCGATCTCTCGGTGAGGAGCATATAGGCATCGGCATCGACATCACCGACGAACAGCAGGTGGTCGATGGCTTTGCCGAAATCAAGCAGCGTTGCGGAACGATCCATGTTCTTGTCAACAATGCAGCTATTGCTGATGAGTTCAAGCCTAGTCTTGAGCAGACCGCCGCCGACTTGGACCGGACGATCAGCGTCAACGTGACAGGGGCTTTCCTCTGTGCGCGTGAGGCCTTGCGCATGATGCCGGATCGCGACGGCGTCATTGTCAATATAGGATCAATCAATTCGTTTCTGCCCTTTGCGCCACGCCATGCTTATGGGGCATCGAAGGCAGCTGTCGATGTCCTCACACGCTGTATGGCTTCTGAGCTAGGTCCAGACGGACGCCGTACGGTTACAGTTGCGCCCGGATATATCCGAACGCCAGGTGTCGCAGAACTGGAAGGATCCGGCCGCATCGATGCCGGGGCGATCAGGCGACGTATTCCAATGGGCGACTTTGGCCGACCTGATGATGTCGCTCATGTCGTGCACTTTGTGGCGTCCTCAAAAGCCTCATACATTAATGGCTCGGCATTCTATGTCGATGGCGGCTGGACCTCTTTCGGCAATGCCGGGTCGGCAAGTAATCCGGGAGCCTCCGATGAGGTCAATATGGCATGATTGTGCATTATTCTTCCAGTAGAGGTTTGACCCTCCAGGATGCCGAAGACTTTCGCAGCTTCAAGATCGTGCTGAGCTGCCTGTCTGATCGGCATCCACAGGTACGAGAACTGATTTTCGTCGACCACGACAACGCTCTCATCGGAATTGATATCATCCCTACCTTGCCCGGTGCCCCTACGGTTCCGACATGGCGCGCGGACTATGGCAGTATGATTTCTACAGCTGCGCCGTTCGGCTGGGTCGATGAAACATCGAATCTCATCCGTGCTCATGTAGAGCGAACTTCCCCCTAATCATCTGACTCGCGGCATCTGAACCAGCCGATAGCCCATATTCTTCTCTAACGACCAGAAAGATAACCTGTCATGGAATTCGGTACGTTTATACTAGCGGCACAACGGGGATACCATCAGACGTCCGAGCAGGTGATCCGCAACTCGATTGAGCAGGCCGTCGCATCCGAGAAGGCCGGATTCAACTCTGCCTGGTTTGCAGAGCATCACTTCAATAACTACAGCCTCGTGCCGTCACCTTTGATGATGGTGGCTCACTGCGCTGGTGTGACGAGCACCATTCGACTCGGAACTGCAGTTTGCGTACTGCCACTCTATCATCCGCAACGCCTCCTCGCAGAAGCCGGGTTCGCAGATATCGTCTCCAACGGCCGCCTCGATCTCGGCGTCGGATCTGGATACCAGCAGTTCGAGTTCGAACGATTCGGCGTCAATGTCGACGAGGGGCCAGCGATCTTCTCGGAGTACCTGGACATTCTCCAAAAAGGCCTGAAGCAGAAGATATACGAGCATAACGGGCAGTATCGCCAGATCCCGCCAACGGCCATTTCCGTGCGTCCGGTTCAGCAACCTAACCCTCCGATCTACCTTGCCGCTGGAAGTTCTCGGTCGATGAGCCGCGCCTATCGCGAGGGAAACCATCTTTTCGTAACCGCTTTCCACGATGGCTTGGACACAATCGCCAAACTACGCGAGTCCCTTGAGCAGGCCGCAGCATCCGAGGGCAAGCATGTTAGAGACGCGAGAGTAGCTTTCCTCCGGTGTGCCTATGCCAGCTCTAACGAATCCGAAATTGAAAGTTATCTCGACAATGCACGCTTCCAGCGCCGCTTGTCTGAAGCTCTCCACCAGCGCCGTCAGCAGAGTGAGGACGGGTATCTACTGAAGGAAACCCCAACACAGAAGGATCTCTCTTTCGAGCAGATGCGCAAGAACCTCCCAATTGGAAGTGTGAATTACGTTATTGACCGCCTCTTGGCCGAAATTGAGGTTCTCAAGCCCGATCACATTGCAATCCAGACGCAGCTCGGCGACTTCGACCAGCAGACCATGGTGCGTCAAATCGAACTTTGGGGAGAAAAGATCATCCCGGCCGTGAATAAGGCCCTTGGATCTGACAGAAGCCTCGTGGCAGCACAATAACTTGCCGTTGGATCCGCCCTGTTGCGACCAATAGGGCGGATTATTCATGAGGGCACACGTATTGTGTTGCATGGAAGAATCGGCCCTGGCGAGCGCCCCAGGATTGCTATCAAAGCAGCCGCGCAAAAAATGCCGGCTCTCAACAAGGTCGAAGGATTGAGGAACTCGTGATGAACCATCTTGTCAATCGCCGCATCTGCTTCGCGCGACGCCCCCCAGGGCAACCCACGGCAGATGTCTTCACGATTGCTGAAGGTGAGGTTCCCCTGCCTGGTGACGGTCAAATCCTCTGTCGCAACTTGTTGGTCTCGGTTGATCCCTATCTGCGCCTTAAGATGCACGACAGGGAGAGCTACACACCTCCACTCGAAATCGGCGAGCAGATTCCAGGCGGCTCCATCGCCCAGGTGGTCAGCTCCCGCCATGACGACTGGCAGGAGGGAGATCTCGTGGCCATTCCAGGCGGGTGGCAGGATTATGCCATCGTGCTCGGCAAGGTAGCAACGCGTGTGGATCGTGAGCGCGCTCCGCTTGAGGCGTGGCTCGGACCATTGGGGATGACCGGCTATACCGCCTATGCAGGCCTTCTCAGCATGGGCCAACCCAAAGCAGGCGAAACGATACTTGTTTCAGCCGCCGCTGGCGCTGTCGGCTCCCTGGCGGGGCAGATCGGAAAGGCTCTCGGGTGCCGCGTGGTCGGCATCGCCGGTTCGGATGCCAAATGTAAGACCGTGGTCGAAACACTTGGTTTCGACGCCTGCGTCGACTACCGCTCATCCACCTTCGAAGAAGATCTCCGGGCGGTCAGTCCCGATGGATACGATATCTACTTCGACAATGTTGGCGGACGGATCAGCTTCTGCGTACAGAAGCAGATGAAGCTCTTCGGACGTATCATCGTGTGTGGGCTGATTTCGCAGTACAGCGGCCAGAATGATCTCGATCCGAAGTCTCTTGACGAGTATATGCGTTGGATCCTGGTGCGCCGTCTCGCAATTCGAGGCTTTATCGTCTCAGATCTAGCTCGGAACCACCCAGAATTCCATGAGACCATGGCCGGATGGTTGAAGAACCGACAGATCAGGCTCGAGACCACCTTGTACCAGGGTTTTGGCCAGATCGTTCCTGCCTTCCTTGCCATGCTGCAAGGCCAGAATACCGGCAAGAGCATCATCCGCATCGCGGAAGCCGCCTGAGGATTGCTCCCCAAGCGGCTCACTCTCTCTACGCTCCAGGGCTTCTGCTAGCGAATTCTGCCGAAGCGGGTGCCTTGGGGCTAGCTTTCGTGCGCATCTTACGCCTCAAGGCATTCAACTCTCCGACCAAGCCCCGGCGGAAGAAGATGATCACGATGAGTAGAATGATGCCCTGCGTGATCAGCGCCCATTCCCCGAAGCTTGACAGATAGTCGTTCAGGAGAATGATCAGCCCCGCACCCACCATTGGGCCTGTCAGAGTTCCGAGCCCTCCAAGGAGTGTCATCAGAATGACCTCGCTGGAGATTGGAAACGATACGTCGGCAAGCGTCGCGAACTGATAGACGGTCGCCTTGAGCCCACCAGCCAGGCCGGCCAGGCCAGCCGATAGGACGAAAGCAAGGAGTTTGTAGTGCTCAGGCTTGAAGCCCAGAGATTCGACACGGGGCTCATTGTCGCGAATAGCTCTGAGGATTTCGCCAAAAGGCGAGTGGACGATCCGATAGAACAGAGCGACGCTCAGTGCAGCGATGGCAAGCACGACGTAGTAGTATTCGAACGAGGTGCTCGCGTCGATGATGCCAAAGAGCTTCGTGCGCGGAATGCCCTGCATGCCGTCCTCGCCGCCAGTAAAGGGCATCTGCAACATGATAAAATAAATGAACTGCGCGATAGCGAAGGTGATCATAGCAAACTGGATCCCGGACCGCCGAAGTGAAATCCACCCGACAAGGAGACCGAGCAGCGAGGCTGCCCCTACCCCGCCGAGTAGAGCCAGTTCAAGGGAGACATGGGTTGTCTTGAGGATATGGCCGGTAATATAGGCAGCTCCGCCGAAGAACATGGCATGGCCAAAGCACAGCAGTCCCGTATAGCCGAGAAGAAGATTGAACGAGCACGCGAAAATGACGAAGCACAGAATCGTCATCAGCGTGACGGGATATGTGAAGAATGGCGCAACGATCAGAACGACCGCCAGCAGACCCAACCAGAGAAGACGCATATTCATCAGGATTTCCCCGTACCGGCAAACAAGCCATTCGGTCGGATGATAAGAGCCAAGATCATAAACACGAAGATGACGGTTGAGGCCCCAGCCGGATACACGACCTTGGTCAACGCTTCCAGGATGCCGAGCATGTATCCTGTGGCAATTGCCCCGATAATGGAGCCCATGCCACCAATCACCACAACAGCAAAGATGACGATCATGATGCTTGACCCCATCGATGGGGACACCTGATAAACGGGCGCTGCCAGCACGCCACTCAGTGCAGCGAGTCCAACACCCAACCCATAAGTGAGGGTGACCATTCGCGGAACATTGATGCCGAACGATTCAACGATATCCGGCCTCTCGTTGGCGGCTCGCAGGTATGCACCCAGCTTGGTATGCTCGATGAGGAGCCAGGTGCCAAGGCAGGTCACAATCGAGAACACGACGACCCACAGCCTGTAATAGGGCAGGAACATGAAGCCCAGGTTCACGCCCCCTGGGATCGGACTTCCATAGGGAAGTCCCGTTGAGCCGTATTTCTGACGCACCAAGCCTTCAACGATGAGGGCCACAGCATAGGTCGCCAGCAGACCGTAAAGATGGTCCAGGTTCTGAAGGGGCTTGAGCACAAGTCGCTCAAGCATAATCCCAAAGAACGCAACCACAATCGGCACGATGATCAGCGCCGGCCAGTAGGAAACGCCAAGGTAGTTGAGCAGGACCCAGGCGGTAAACGCACCCAGCATGTATTGAGCGCCATGGGCAAAGTTGACTACATTCATCAGCCCGAAGATGATGGCCAAGCCCATGCTGAGCATGGCATAGAACGAGCCGTTAATAAGACCAATCAGTAGCTGCCCGAAGACGAGTTGCGGGGAAATCATATCGAACATCGGATTAAACCCCGAGATAAGTTTGGACGCGGTCCATGTCGGCCTCAAGCTCGGCAGCGTTTAGGATATCGACGACTTTGCCATGTTCTACGATGACGTGCCGGTCAGCAACGCGCCTTGCAAACCGAAGATTCTGCTCGACAAGAATAATCGTGAAACCCTGGGTCTTTAGGCGCAGGATAATTTCCGCAATTTCCTTCACAACGACCGGCGCGAGCCCCTCGCTCGGCTCATCGAGCAGCAGGAAGCGGGAACCATTGCGGAGAATCCGCGCGATGGCCAGCATCTGCTGCTCGCCGCCGGACAGCTTCGTGCCCTGGCTGCCGGCGCGCCGCAGAAGATTAGGAAAAGTCTTGAACAATTCCTCATCGCTCATCCCGCCCTTTTGGAGGACCGGAGGCAGGGTTAGGTTTTCCCTGACAGAGAGAGAGCTGAATATCGCCCGCTCTTCCGGACAATAGCCAACTCCCTTGCGGGCCACTTCGTAAACCCGGCGGCCGATGAGCTCGTCGCCCTTGAACTTGATCGACCCTGTTCGCTTTCTCACAATTCCCATGATGGAGCGAAGGGTGGTCGTCTTGCCTGCACCGTTGCGTCCGATCAGAGTCAGGAGTTCTCCTTCCCGAACATCGAAGTTCATTCCATGCAGGGCCTTCGACTCCGCATACCAGGCGCTGAGGTTCTCGACGCGGAGCACCGCCCCACTCTGCATTGCCGTGGTAGGCGCTTTCTCAAAGCTCATCGACGCCTCCCATATAGGCGCTGATCACGTCAGGATTTGACGAAACCTCCCGATAGGTTCCTTCGGTCAGAAGCTCACCGTGCTGCAGAACCGTGATCCTGTCGCAGAGGGTCGAGACAACCGAAAGATTGTGTTCGACGATCAGGATTGTCCGCCCTTGTGCTGCCTCGCGAATGAGGTCGGTGATCGGCTCAATGTCCTCGTGTCCCATGCCGGCGGTCGGCTCATCGAGCAGCATCACCTGCGGCTCCAGGGCGAGGGTTGTAGCAATCTCAAGTGCCCTCTTCTTACCGTATGACAGATCGGAGGCTGCAAGGTGCCGCGCATTGGCGAGACCAACCCGCTCAAGCAGTTCCTCGGCACGCCGATTGAGCGGGGCAACGGCATCGAGCGAGCGCCAGAACTGAAATGACTTTCCATACTGCGACTGCAGTGCCACGCGTACATTCTCGAGAGCCGTCAAATGAGCGAACGTCGCTGAGATCTGGAACGAGCGGACCAAGCCAAGTCGGGCGACGTCCGCCGCCCGCAAGTTGGTGATGTTCCGCCCTTCAAAGATAATCGTACCGCGTGTGGGCGCCAGCGTCTTCGTGAGGAGATTGAAGCACGTTGTCTTGCCAGCTCCGTTCGGTCCGATCAGCGCATGGATGGATCCGCGACGTATTGATAGGTCAACATTGTTGACAGCCGCGAATCCACCAAATTGCTTCGTCAGACCACGAGCGGTGAGCGCATAGTCTGCCAAGTCGTCCGAAGTGCTGGTCATCGTCCTACTCGGGTTTTGGCTGATCGTCACTCTTTCCCCCGGATGTCTGGCTTTGTCATGAAATTACTTATCCTGGCAAATTCAGCACTGCTTTAGCCAGGATATTTCTCTGAATCTCGTTTGATCCACCAAAGATAGCGGGCGCTCTCGAGTCGAGGAACAGATTCATGGCATCGACTTGGATTTCGCCTGCATCTAGATCGTCCTCGAAGCGCGCGTCTTCTCCGGCGATCTCCAGCATTTCCTCGGTGATGCGTTGATAGAGTTCCGTGTTGAAAATCTTCAATACGGAAACATCAGCCTCCAAGTCTCCCCCGGCACGCAGGACCTTGGCGAAACGCTCGAAGGCCGAACCCAGGTCGTAAACATCCAGCCGGTGCTTCGCGTAGCGTGACAGGAAAGCCTTGTCCTCAAAGGCCCCTGTCGCTTCGGCGAGAGCCTCCAGCCGCGTCAAAGCATATTCGGGGCGCGCTGGTGCACCGAGGAAGATGCGCTCGTGGCCGAGAACAGACTTGGCAAGTGTCCAGCCCTTGTCGACTTCGCCGACGAGATTGGCTACCGGTACGCGGACATTGTCAAAGAAGACCTCGCAGAAGTCAGCCTCTTCACGCAAATTCGGTATGGGACGGATCGTGACCCCAGGTGTCCGCAGATCAGCCAGCAGCACCGAAATTCCTTCCTGGCGCTTTCCCTCAACCCTTTTCGTCCGCACGAGTAACAGGACCCAGTTGGCACAATGGGCAAGCGTGGTCCAGATCTTCTGTCCGTTGACGACGAACTCGTCACCCTCCCGGACGGCAGAGGTTTTGAGGCTGGCAAGATCCGATCCGGAATTCGGCTCAGAGTATCCCTGGCACCAGACATGCTCGCCGGAGATGATCCGAGGCAGGAAATGCTGCTTCTGCTCCTCGGAGCCGTATTGCAGCAGTAGCGGGCCGACAAGGCCGATGCCATGGTCGGGAATTCGCGGGCAGCCCATCCGAGCCCATTCCTCGACGTAGATGATGTGCTTACTGGGATTGAGACCCATGCCGCCATAGGCCTGGGGCCAGACCGGAGCGAGCCAGCCCTTTCGAGCCAAGTTATGGTACCAGACGGCCACCTCGTCGAACAGGGGCCGTTGCTTGCGCATGAAGCGCAGCTCCTTTGGGCAGTTTTCCTCGACCCAATCTCGAAAAATGCGGCGGAATTCCTCATCGCTGAGGGCGTTCCAGTCTTGTTGGGTGCTCATCAGATCACGTCCTTGAACACTGCGGGGCGTTTCTCGAGGAAGGCGGCCATGGCTTCTTTGCTGTCTTCGTGCTGCGTCATCTCGACAGTTAGGTTCTGCTCGAACCGGTAGCCATCCTTAAGCCCCATAGTCTCGACAGTATTGATGGCGCGTTTGGCCAGCTTAAGGGCCATCGGGCTCTTGCTCGCGATGGTCCGGGCCATTTTCATGGCTTCGTCCATGAGCTGTTCGCGCGGAACGCAGGCTTCAATAATGCCACGGCGATAGAGTTCTTCGGCCGGAACACGATATCCGGAAAGCACCATCCGCCGGGTGAGCGAGTGCGGAAAAAGGCGCATCGTGTGACGCACTCCGCCCATGAGGCCGATATCGATCTCCGGCAGTCCGAATACGGCATTGTCGGATGCGAGAATGATGTCGGAGCAGACGGCGAGCCCCATGCCGGCTCCGAGAGCCGGGCCATTCACGGCAGCAATGACGGCCTTGTTGGATTCCATGATGGAAAAGCCGATTTCCCGGGTTCGCCGCAGGTGGCGATAAGTATCGCCTGGAACAGCGCCGACCTTGCCACGGGACTTGATATCCGCTCCGGCCGAGAAGACCTTTCCAGCGCCGGTCAGCACAATGACGCGCACAGTCGGCGTCTCATTGAGCTCGTCGAACACCGAGATCAATTCCTCGACAAACTCACGTGACTGAGCATTGACGGGTGGCGCATCCATCGTCACGACAGCAATGTGATCTTCGATCGTGGTTTTGATGAGATTGTTTTCCATATTTCCCTCAAGCCGCTCTTTCCAGTGCCACGAATTGAAGCCGCAGTTTTTCTGGCTGGCCCAACGTCGCGTTCAGATTGATTGCGCGTTTCAGATAGAGTCCGATGTCACATTCGTCGGTAAACCCCATGGCCCCGTGCAGATGCACCGAACGACGGGCAACGCTCACGGCGGCGTCGCCGGCGCGCGCCTTAGCGGCAAGCGTGGCAAGAGTAGCGTCCTTGCCCTTTCCAGATACCGCCGTCTCGGCGGCATTGACCACAGCGGCGCAGGCAAACTCGGCATCGCCCCACATATCGACGAGCCGATGCTGGACCGCCTGGAAGGAGGCTATGGGCTTGCCGAACTGTACCCGGTTGCGGGTATAGCCAACGGTGATCTCAAGCGCACGCGACGCAATGCCCGCGAGTTCCGCGGCAAGTGCCAACCGTGTGACCTCGATGGCGCGGGCAAGCGCGCCATCGACATCAGGTCCGGAGGCGATGACGCGTTCTCCCGAGATCTCAACCCCGGAGAGCGTAATTGAGCCAATCTGGTTGCCATCGACACTTGGACGCAGACTGACTGAAACCCCTTCGGACTTCGCACCGACACTCGCCAAGGCGGTCCCCTCGTCAGACTCCGCCACAACAAGGAATTCGGTCGCGGAACGAGGCGCGCTGACAAAATGGTAGTCGCCTGAAAGAAGAAGACTATTGCCGCTGCGCTTCATGACGGCGCTCGCGCGTCCTGCATCTCTTCCCTGCCAGAGGGGCGAGACGATCAAGGATCCATCGGCAATCCCCTGCCCCAACCGCTGCACTTCGGCATTATCGGGAAATGCCGCGACGAGTGTACCAGCGAACACGGCAAGCTGTGCCAGCGGCTCAGTGATCAACTCTCGACCAAGGGCTTCGCTCAGAACGGCCTGCTCCCGCAGTCCAAGTCCCGATCCACCCATAGCCTCCGGCAGCGACAGGCCGAGCCATCCCGCTTCAGCCATGCCGTTCCAGATACTCTGGTCGAGATCTTTCCTCGCAGCACGACGCTCCCGAAGGATCTTGGCGCCGGGACTCTGAGCTGCGAACCCGGCTACACTGTTCCTCAGCATCGCTAAGGTACCATCTGGATCATCAAACATGGTTTGCGGCATCAAAACCTCGCATCAAATCGCGCATAGGCGCATGTAGATTGCTGGATTGGGCAGCTTGGGGGCAGCGCTTCGTATTACTGCGCACAGACGTCAGAGCTATTGAACTGAGCGTGAAAAGCTTCGCGCAGTTTCACTTTGTGAAGCTTTCCGGTCGCCGTGTGCGGCAGCTCGTCGACGAAGATGATGTCATCCGGCAACCACCACTTGGCGACCCGTTCGGCCAAGAACAGCTTGATGTCATCCACGCTCGGATGGGCGCCGGCCTTCCGCACCGCGATCAGGAGCGGACGCTCCTGCCACTTCGGATGAGGAATGCCGATGACTGCAGCCTCTTGGATATCAGGATGTGCGACCGCTGCATTCTCAAGGTCGATTGAGCTGATCCACTCGCCGCCAGACTTGATGACGTCCTTCGAACGGTCGGTGAGCTGGACGTAACCGTCGCTGTCGATCTTCGCTACATCGCCTGTCGAGAACCAGCCCTCAGCGTCCAGGGCATCTCCACTCTTGCCGCCATAATACCCGGAGGTGACCCACGGCCCACGCACCTGAAGATCTCCAGCGACCGTCCCATCGTGCGGCAGGGGCCTGCCGGACTCGCCGATGATGCGCAGCTCCACCCCATAGATGGCACGCCCCTGCTTCACCTGGACATCGGTCTTCTGCTCCTCGTTATATGCTTCGTGCTTGGGCAGCAGATTTCCAATTGTTGCAAGAGGGCTGGTTTCAGTCATTCCCCAGGCGTGGATCGCGAAAATCCCGATCTTGTCGAACTTCGTGATCAGCGCGCGCGGGGCGGCAGAGCCACCAATGACCACACGTTTCAGTCGAAGCTCGGCGACATCGACGCCGGGCGTCTCCTCTATATGCTTGAAGAAACCCAACCAGACTGTCGGCACACCGAGCGAGAATGTGCACTTCTCCTGTACGGCTAGGTCGAACAGCGTCTTACCGTCGAGCTGAGGGCCTGGGAGGACAAGCTTTGCACCACACATGGCGGATGCATAGGGGATTCCCCATGCGTTCACATGGAAGAGTGGCACAACCAAGAGCGTAGAATCGGCGCTCGAGAGCTGCAGGCCATCGGCCTGGCATGCGATGAATGAGTGCAGGACGGTCGATCTATGGCTAAAGAGAACGCCTTTGGGATTACCGGTCGTGCCTGAGGTATAGCAGAGGGAGGATGCGGTTTTCTCGTCGAATTGTGGCCAAGTGTAGCTACCGTCCTGGGCTTCGACTAGCGTCTCATAGCAATGACACCCCTCGATGCTGACAGGCATATGCGCTTCGTCCGTCATAGCGATGAAAGCCCGGACCTTGGCCAACTTGGGCTGCAGCGAGCTGACCAGCGATTCGAATGTGATATCGAAGAGAAGAACGCAGCTCTCGGCGTGATTGACGATATAGTCGATCTGATCCGGAAAAAGGCGCGGGTTGACTGTGTGCAGGATCGCTCCCATGCCAGAGACCGCGTAATAGAGCTCAAGATGGCGATGCGTGTTCCACGCCAGGGTTGCCACGCGATCCCCTGGCTTTACTCCAAGGGCAGCCAATGACTGTGCGAGCTTGGCCGACCGTTGTGCAAGACCAGCATAATTCGTGCGGATCGTTTCGCCTTCACATGTGAGGCTCACGATCTCGGTATGAGGGTGGTATTGCTGTGCATGCTGTAGCAGGGACGAAATCAGGAGTTGGCGATCCTGCATCAGGCCGAGCATGGCGTTTTCTCCTCAGGGACGTGCGATATGAAGCACTCGCCCACACTGTTTTTCTTGATGCCGCCCATAAGAAATCAAATTGGGTTCAAGCATAAGGGGGCGCAGGAAAAATTCATGGACATGAAAAAGGTCGCCCTCGATCGGACATGGAATGTATCACAAATGTGAATTTTCAGCACCAAATTCTGAAGTCAACGTCTTGGCTGAGGCTAGGAAAGCTTATCGTCCATTTGCAGAACGAATAAATTATACCTTTATTTTTAGATGCTTAATGCAATAGTAGCAACTTTATACAAAGCCTCGTATAGACCTTCGCTCTGTATGAGTCGAAACAGAATATCTGAACTCGCCGGCAACACCCTGCCCTCTCAGCCTTTGGGCTCGCTTGACGTTCCAAAACTGGGTTCAGCATAAATTAATCCCATTCGCTATGCCCTGCCTAGTTGAGATCAGCTACGCCTTACTGTCTCAAAAGACTGGACGATGGGGTACGGCATAATCAATCGCTCAGCCCTGCCGTTGCAGGAAAACTTGTGTCTCACACAAACAGGCAGAGATGATGAATTCCATCGCCCCCGTATTGGTGACCCGCCACGAGACATGGCACGAGATCGTGCTGAACCGTCCTGAGAAGCTGAATGCCTTCAGCCCTGATATGCAGTGCGCCCTGATGGCGGCCCTCGAAGCGTCAGGTGCGGACAAGACTTGTCGGGCCATCCTGCTGACGGGAGCCGGGAAAGCCTTCTGTGCGGGGCAGAATCTGTCGGATCGTGACCCCCGCAAGCTCGACGGTCCGCCTGATCTGCACCAAACGGTGACCACATACTATAATCCTCTGATCCGTCTCATCCGCGCACTCCGGGTGCCGGTTGTCTGTGCTGTGAATGGCGCTGCTGCAGGAGCGGGTGTGGGCGTCGCGCTTGCCTGCGATCTTGTTCTCGCCAGCGAAAGGGCCAAGTTCATTCTTGCCTTCTCGCGCATCGGGCTTGGACCCGACGCGGGATCTAGCTGGTTCCTGACCCGTGCGCTCGGTGAGTTGCGTGCGAAGGCTCTGGCCCTGACCGGAGGAGCCCTCACCGCCCAGGAAGCACATCAGGCAGGGCTCGTGGTTTCGATCCACTCAGACGAGGAACTGCTGGAGACAGCACGTGACTATACGGCCCAAATTGCTGGCGGCGCGACCCTGGCCCTCGGGTGGATAAAGCAAGCCATCCACGCTTCGAGCGCCAATTCCCTGGAGGCGCAACTCGAGCTGGAGGCGGAGATTCAGGGCCAGGCTGGACGCACCCCTGACTACCGGGAGGGCGTCATCGCTTTTCTGGAGAAAAGACCGGCATGCTTCACCGGACGGTCGGGAGAACTCTGATGTCGCTCCCCTCGCCTGTTTCTTCGTCCGTTGTGGATGGGATTGCCCGGATCACGATCGACAATCCACCGGTCACTGCAATCAGCCAAGCCGTTCGTGAAGGGCTGCTGAAGGCCATCTCGCAGATCAATGACGATATCTCGGTTCGCGTCGCTGTTCTGACGTGCGCTGGCCGCACCTTCGTGTCCGGTGCGCACATCAAGGAATTTGGAAAACCTCCTCGCCTGTCGTCGCAGGCGTTTGCGATGGCTTCATCGGCAACCGCATCATGTCCGCATATCGCCGTGACTGCGAGTTCATGCTCAAGGAGGAAGCCCTGCCGCAGGAGATCGATGCCGCCATGCGGCGGTTCGGCTTCGCGATGGGGATCTATGAGGTCCAAGATCTGTCCGGTCTCGACATTGCATGGGCCATGCGCAAGCGCCGTGCTGCGACTCGGCCATCCGAAGAGCGCTATTCCCGTATCTCGGATCGTCTCTGCGAAGCCGGGCGACTGGGACGGAAAACAGGCGCCGGTTTCTACGATTATATATCGGGAAAGCCGGCGCCGTCAGCTTTCGTCGTGCAGGTCATCCTGGAGGAGAGCGCCGCACGTGGGTTCAAACGGCGCTCATTCACACCAGACGAGATCATGACCCGCATCCTGAAGGTGATGCGCACGGAGGGCGAGGCGATCCTGGCCGAAGGCATTGCCGAAAGTGCCGCCGATATCGATGTTGTCATGATCACCGGCTACGGCTTTCCCCGGCAAAAGGGCGGCCCGATGTTCTCCATCTGAATTGCGGAGCGAACAGCAACATTGCTCCAGAGCACGTTCAATAGAATAGGAAATACAACATGACCGAATCTGTCGTGATCCTGTCCGGAGTCCGGACTGCCATCGGCACCTTTGGAGGTTCCCTCTCCGGCTACGAACCAGCCAAGCTTGGGGCGCTTGTTGCAGCTGAAGCGCTCAAGCGCGCCGACGTTCCCCCCGAGGCCGTCGGTCACGTGGTTTTCGGAAACGTGATTCCGACGGGTCCGCGTGACGCATATCTGTCCCGTGTGGCCGCCGTCAGCGCAGGCATCCCGAAGGAAACGCCGGCCATGAACGTCAACCGGCTTTGCGGCAGCGGCGCCCAAGCCGTCGTTTCAGCAGCCCAGAGCATCATGCTGGGCGATGCACAAGTTGCTCTGGCTGGCGGCGCCGAGGTGATGAGCCAGGCGCCGCACTATCTCCAGACCGGGCGCTTTGGGCAGAAGATGGGTGACACGACCCTGATCGACGGTCTGACCGGCACGTTAATGGATCCGTTTGGCCATGGTCTGATGGGCATTACGGCGGAGAACATCTCCGAACATTGCAGCATTTCGCGCGGCGACCAGGATGGTTATGCGGCGGAAAGCCAACATCGTGCAGCCGCTGCCATCAGGGAAGGCTGCTTCAAGGAGCAGATCCTTCCCATCGAGGTCTCGGTAGGACGCAAGACTTTCACCTTCGACACGGACGAATACCCGAAAGGCGAGACGACGGCAGATAGCCTTGCGGGCTTGAGGCCCGCTTTCAAGAAAGACGGTGTCGTGACCGCAGGCAACTCATCGGGTATCAATGATGGGGCTGCCGCACTGGTTCTTGCCTCAGAGACCTATACGCGCGACAAGGGCCTTGTGCCGATGGCGCGGATCGTCGGCTATGCTCATGCCGGCGTCGATCCCTCCGTCATGGGACTTGGTCCCATTCCGGCCGTCCGAAATCTCCTCGCCCGCACGGGGATGAAAATTGGCGACTTCGACGTTATCGAGTCGAACGAAGCTTTCGCTGCACAAGCCATCGCGGTCGCGCGGGAGCTCGGCTTCGACGAGAGCAAGGTCAACCCCGACGGGGGCGCCATTGCGCTCGGCCATCCTGTCGGTGCGACCGGAGCAATCCTGATCATCAAAGCGATGCATCATCTTCGTCGGAATTCAGGGCGCTATGGTCTAATCACAATGTGTATTGGCGGTGGCCAGGGCATCGCGCTCGCGGTCGAACGCGTCTGACGCCTGCGGTATTCGTAACAAAATGAGGCGTTTCCCGCGGCTAGGTTTGAACCGCATAGGGACCTGCTCTCTGCCGCATCAGATCACAGCCGCCACCCGTGACCTGCTGCGACGATTAACGGAGTTTTGAATGGCATCTCTCATTGATCGCTCCAACCTCGACTTCCTGCTGAACCGATGGCTGAAGGTCGACGAGCTCCTGGCGCGTCCCTCCTTCGCGATGCATGACCTCGCCGAAGTCTCGGCTTATCTGGATTTGGCCGAGGAGCTGGCGGGTGACAAGTTTCTGACGCACTACAAGCTGGCCGATCAGATCGAGCCTACGCTGACGGAGGAAGGTGTCGAGGTTTTGCCGCAGATCAAGCGGGCCCTCGAGCAGTTTGCCGCAGCCGGATTCTTCTCTGCCCCATTCCCTGAAACCTATGGAGGCTTGCAGTTTCCCGAGCTGGTCCAGGCCGCTGGCCTGGGTCTGTTCATGGCAGCGAATCTCGCAACATCCGCCTATGCCATGCTCACCATCGCGAATGCTCGCCTGCTCGTCGCCCATGGCTCACCCGCTCAAGCGGAAGCCTTTGCGCGTCCGCAGATCGAAGGCCGGGTGCTGGGCACCATGTGCCTGTCCGAGCCGCAGGCTGGATCCTCCCTCGGCGACATTCGGACCCGCGCAGAGCCCGACGGGGATAGCATTTACGGGCCGCAATACCGCATCACGGGCAACAAGATGTGGATCTCCGGAGGCGACCAGAACATCTCTGAGAATATCTTCCATCTCGTTCTCGCCAAGATCCCCGAGACTGACGGCTGCCTTCCGGAAGGCACAAAGGGAATCTCCCTGTTTATCGTGCCGAAATTCATCCTTGCGGAGGACGGATCCCCCGGCATCCGCAATGACGTCGATGTGGCTGGAATCAATCACAAGATGGGCTATCGCGGCACGTCGAACTGCCTGCTGAATTTCGGCGAGGGAACACGCTTTCGGCCCGGCGGGAGAGCCGGAGCCGTCGGTTATCTGGTAGGAGAACCGGGCGCGGGACTTGCCATCATGTTCCATATGATGAACGAGGCCCGGATCAATGTCGGGTTGGGTGCTGCATCCGTTGCGTGCCGCGCACATCTCCTATCGGTCGCTTATTCACAGGAACGAATGCAGGGCCGGCTGGAGCGCAACAATAACCCGGTTCCCTTGATCGCCCACCCTGATGTTCGCCGCATGCTGCTGGCTCAGAAGTGCTATGCGGAAGGGGCGCTGTCGCTAATCCTCTATGCGGCGCGCCTCGTCGATGATCGCGAGACGGCGGAGACGGATGAGGAGCGCGCCGAGGCCGATCTCCTTCTGGGATTGCTCACACCCGCAGCGAAGACATGGGCCTCTGAATGGGGACTGGCAGCCAATGATATCGCCATTCAGATCCATGGCGGCTACGGCTACACACGGGACTTCGATGTGGAACAGCTCTACCGCGACAATCGCCTCAACCCAATCCACGAAGGCACAACCGGCATTCAGGGCATCGACTTCGTAGGGCGCAAGATTCAAAAGGACGGGGGCGCCGCCCTGATTACCCTTGGCAAGCGCATTCGCAGCACCTGCATCTCCGCCGCTGCAGCGGACGAGCGCCTGCGCAACCATGCGGCCGATCTGGAGGCTGTCTGGGACGAATTCGTCAGCCTAGCGCAGGGCTATCAGGATGTCGGACGCGACGTCATGCTGTCGAACGCCACGGAGCTTCTTCAAGCCTTCGGCCATCTGGTGGTCGGCTGGCTGTGGCTCGACCAAGCCCTTGTGACTTCGACGACTAAGTCCCCTCTCCAGGAGACGAAGGTCGCCTGCTGCGACTTCTACTTCCAGACGGAAATGCCGCGCGTGACGAACGCCCTCCACCACCTCGCCCACCGCTCGCCCTTACCGGCAACGGTTCCGCTCGGCGTCTTCGGAGTTGAACAGTAAGAGACATCTGATCATGTTCGAAAACCTCTTCGATCTCAGAGGCCGTACGGCCTTGGTCACAGGTGGCGCCACGGGGCTGGGTCGCATCTGCGCAGAAACGCTGCTCAAGGCAGGGGGCCGGGTACTGATAGCCTCACGCAAGGCGTCGCAATGCGAGGTGGTTGCCGCTGAACTGCGCGCACTCGGCGCCTGCGAGGGATTTGGCGGTGATGTCGGTAATGAAGCGGGGGTGGCAGCGCTCGTAGACCAGGTTCGTGCGCGCACCGACCAGCTCCATATCCTGGTCAACAATGCAGGCGCAACCTGGGGTGCGGATTTCGAGGAGTTTGGATGGCAGGCTTGGGACAAGGTGCTTTCCGTGAACGTAATGGGCGTCTTCGAGTTGACACGACATCTCATGCCGATGCTGATCGCTTCTAGCATTGAGGGCGAGCCGTCGAGAATCGTGAATGTCGGCTCCATGGTGGGCACCCTACCATTGGCCGACCGTGCCTACTCCTACGCGACATCCAAAGCGGCAGTGCACCATCTGACCCGCATTCTGGCCAATGAGTTCACCCCGCGCGGTGTGAACGTCAACGCCATCGCCCCCGGCCCGTTCACCACGAAGATGACCGCCTATGCCTTGGGTGACGCTCATGGAGCCGGGGAAGCGGCATCGACAGTTCCAGCTGGACGTCTGGGACGTCCGGACGACATGGCGGCCGCTCTCCTCTATCTCTGCGGGCGCGGTGGGAGCTTCGTTTCCGGTGCGATCCTCCCCGTTGACGGCGGCATGACGAGCCAAACCCGCCAACACATGTTCCGGAATGACGACGCATGATTCATCCCCGGCCCTCCATCAGCCTCAACGAACTGGAAGCTCTCGTCGGCACCAGGGTCGGCCAATCCGACTGGATCCTCATCAATCAGGCCAGGATCAACGACTTCGCCGATGTGACGGAGGATCATCAGTACATTCACGTCGATCCCGATAAGGCGAGGGAGACCGGTTTCGGTGGAACGATCGCCCATGGATTCCTGACATTGTCATTGCTCAGCCGCATGGTCGAGACAGGTCTGCGGCCAATCAATGGCATGACGGCCAATGTCAACTACGGCTTCGACAAGATCCGCATGTTGAGCCCAGTTCCCGCCGGAGTACGGGTGCGCGGCGGCTTCACTCTCAACGGCGTGACAAGGCGGAGCGACACCCAGATCCTCTGTTCCTATCATGTGAATGTGGAAGTGGAGAGCCAGAGCCGCCCTGCCCTTGCAGCCGATTGGCTCATCCTGACAACATTGCAGCAAGAGGTATCCAATCATGGGTGAGTTTGAAGGACTCGTCGCCATCGTCACTGGCGCAGGTGCGGGCCTCGGCCGCAGTCATGCGATCGGCCTAGCCCGGGAGGGCGCAAAGGTCGTCGTCAGCGACATTGCCCTGACCAGCGCCGAGGCTGTGGTGTCGGAAATCAAGGCAGCCGGCGGAGAGGCAATCGCCGCGACCGCCGACGTCAGCGACAGGGCTCAGGTCGATGCGATGGTGGCCAAGGCGGTCGAGACCTGGGGCCGCGTCGATATTCTCGTCAACAATGCCGGGATCCTGCGCGACAAAAGCTTTGCGAAGCTCGAACCCGCCGACTTCGACCTCGTCATCAAGGTTCACCTGCAAGGCACCTTCAACTGCATCAAGGCGGTGTGGGACCTCATGCGCGACGCTGGATATGGCCGCATCGTTCTGACGTCCTCCGCTTCCGGCATCTACGGCAATTTCGGCCAGTCCAACTATGGCGCAGCCAAGGCTGCTATGATCGGCCTGATGAACGTGCTGCATCTCGAAGGTGCGAAGTACGACATCCGCGTCAATTGCCTCGCTCCAACGGCGGCAACCAATATGACGGCCGGGCTGATCTCGGATGAGGAGGCACAGCTCCTCTCCCCCGATACGGTCACACCTGCGGTGCTCTACCTCGTAGGCGAGAACGCTCCATCAAAGATGATTCTGGGTGCGGGGGCAGGCACCTTCGCGGTCACGCACATCATCGAGACAGAAGGCAAGTTCCTGCCGGAGAGCGAGCGAACCCCTGCGGGCATCGCTCGGCATATGCTTGAGATCGCCGACATAGCCACGGCAGCCCCGCTCAATACGGCATTCGATCAAACCAGCAAGTTTGTGACGCGTGCCGCAGGAGCATCTGGAGTAAGGTTACGCAAGTAAGTGCGTATCGCCACGGCGCAGGTGGATCATCGGTATGGCTTCGGTTGACCAGGATGGGAATAGGCCGAAAGAGTGCTGATGACCGTCCTGTAGGACCGGCCAGGCGACCCGTTCCTTCTAATCTATGGGATTGCACGCATGGACTTCCGCATCTCGCCTGACATCGAGGACTACCGTGTGCGCATTGCAAGCTTCATCGAGCGCGAGATCCTTCCGCTTGAGTCCGACCACGCCTCCTATGACGCGCACGAGAACATTGCCCTCGCTCCCCTGAAGGCGCTACGCGACAAGGCCAAGGCCGAAGGGCTCTGGTGCCTCCAGCTCAAGCCGGAGACGGGCGGCGCAGGCCTCGGCAAGGTCGGCATGGCGGTCTGCTACGAGGCTATGAACCGCTCGATCTTCGGCCCCGTGGTTTTCAATTCCGCCGCGCCCGATGATGGCAACATGATGGTCTTGGAGGCCACAGGCACGCCCGAGCAGAAGGAGCGCTGGCTGCAGCCCATCGTTCGCGGCGAAGTACGCTCCGCCTTCGCAATGACCGAGCCACACCCCGGCGGCGGCTCCGATCCCAGCATGATTCAGACCCGAGCGGAGAAGCGCGGAAGCACATATGTCGTCCACGGACGCAAGTGGTTCATCACGGGTGCGGAAGAGGCCGGCTACTTCATCCTCGTCGCCCGCACTTCGGACGATCCTCGCTATGGTCTCACGGCCTTCCTGTTCCACAAGAACCAGCCGGGCTGGCGGATTCTGCGCCGGATCCCGATTATGGGGCCTGAGGAACATGGCGGCCACTGCGAGATCGAATTCGACGGCCTTGAGATTCCTAAAGAGAATGTGCTCCTTGGAGAAGGTCAAGGACTGAAGGTGACGCAGATCCGCCTCGGTCCTGCCCGCCTGACCCATTGCATGCGCTGGCTCGGCCTGTCGAAGCGCTGCGTCGAGATCGCTCAAGCCTACGCGGCCGAGCGTACCGGATTCGACCAACGCCTCGCAGACCGGGAGAGCATTCAGCTGATGCTGGGCGATCTCGCCCTCAAAATCGAGATCGGGCGACTGCTGGTCATGAAAGCCGCCTGGGCACTCGATCAAGGCAGCTTTGCCCGGAAGGAAGTGTCCATGGCCAAGATCCACGTCGCCAATCTGCTGCACCAATCCGCCGATACAGGCATCCAGATCAATGGAGCACGCGGCTATTCCAAGGACACCGTGCTGGAGTGGATCTACCGCTATGCACGGCAGGCTCGGCTGGTGGATGGAGCCGACGAGGTACACCGCATGGTGCTCAATCGTCTGCAGACTGCTGAAGGCCCAGGCTTCTGGAGCTGGCCGGTTAAAGAGACATAGAATGTTGCAGAACAGATACTTGAATTTGCATCCTGCCCCGATGAGACAGCGGGCCTGCCTTAACCGTCCCTTCAAGCAATTGGACTGCGGCCCATGAGCAAACTTTTCAGTGGCATCTCCCTCGGTGGTCTGCGTCTTGACAATCGTGTCGCTGTCTCGCCCATGTGTCAGTACAGCGCCGTCAATGGTGTGGCACAGGATTGGCACCTCATCCATCTCGGCAGCCTTGCTTTGTCCGGTGCAGGCCTCGTGATTGCAGAGGCTACGGCCGTAGAGGCGGCAGGACGCATCACCCATGGTTGCCTCGGGCTCTGGAATGACGAGCAGGAAGAAGCTCTTGCCCGTATCGTGCGGGCGACAAAAGCTTACTCCCACGCGGCATTAGGCATCCAACTCGGCCATGCCGGGCGCCGCGCTTCATGCCAGTCCATCTCGACACGCTCTACGCGCGAGTGGCTCGATATCGGCGAAGGGGCATGGCAGACCTATGGACCGTCAGCCACCTCCTACAATGAGGGCTGGCACACTCCTGTCGAAATGACTGAGAGCGACATTCTCCGCGTCATCACGGCCTTTGCTCAGGCGGCACGACGTGCAGATCGCGCCGGATTCGATCTGATCGAGATCCATGGCGCGCATGGCTATCTCATACATCAGTTCATGTCGCCACTGACCAACAAGCGAACCGATACCTGGGGAGGCTCTCTCGACAACCGCCTACGCTTTGCCCTCGAAGTGGCTCGCGCAGTACGCTCCGTCTGGCCCCAAAGCAAGGCGCTCGGCTTCCGGGTGAACAGTAAGGACTGGCACCCTGATGGATTGTCGCTGGATGACGCGATCGTGCTGTGTCAGGCGCTCAAGGAAATAGGCGTTGATTATGCGGTCATGTCAGCGGGAAACCTTGTTCCGGATGCGAAGATTCCCCGAGCGACGCCCGGACACCAAGTCGCATTCGCGATGCGTGTCAAAAAGGAAACAGGACTGACGGCGATGGCCGTTGGGTTCATTGTGGACCCCAAGCTGGCCGATGATATCATCATGGAAGGACGCGCGGACATGGTCGCGATCGGGCGGGCCTTTCTGGACAATCCGCGCTGGGCTCTGCACGCGGCAGCCACGCTCGGTGTCGATCCCGACTATCCGCCGCAATATGTTCGTATCCGCCCCAACAATTGGATCGGCTTCACCACAGCCCATCCCGGTGTCGTTGCGCCACAAACGTTCAAACAAGCAGATCGGCCTCAATCCACAACGTGGGATAGACCTTCAGCCGAATCAAAGAAGTAATAGGGAATGCTGCTTCTGCTCCCGCTGCCGCTGCCGCTTGCCTGCAGGTCACAGAATGCTCGGAGCTGAAGCTGCCGTCGATGATCGCAAGCTTCGGCCCCGCTTCTCTCTACACCCCTTCGCGACGAACTATTCGGTAGTCAGGCGGCTGCGCTCTTATTGGCCTGGTCGAAAACAAAGTTTGATGATCGGTTCTGGGCCGCCGTTGCGCAATGCTCCCGGTATTTATGGAATCCACCGATGAACATGGTAAGCCCTTGAGGCTTGCCTTTGACATTGGCTCCGACCCACCAAGTGTTTGCCTTGCGGATCAGTGACTTTTCGGCGAGCGCGGCGACAAGGGACATCCAACCTTCCTCGGCTTGTGCAGTTGGCTCCACCGTCGTGAGCCCGTTCGCCTCCATGTAGTCGATCATCTCGGCGATCCAATCGACGTC
Source organism: Microvirga lupini (assembly GCF_014191055.1). Taxonomy (GTDB): domain Bacteria; phylum Pseudomonadota; class Alphaproteobacteria; order Rhizobiales; family Beijerinckiaceae; genus Microvirga; species Microvirga lupini_A. The sequence continues at coordinate 1,155,574 of NZ_JACHWB010000001.1, read as the reverse complement.
GTGCTCGGCGATGGTGATAAGGTTCGCGAGAGCTGCGGGCCCATTCGGTCCGCTTGGGGCGAAGAGGTTCGGGAAACCCTCCATCATGATGCCCAGATAGGAGCGTGCGCCGCTGCCCCATTTCTGCTTCAGGGTATATCCATCCCGTCCGACTACGTCGAAGGCCAGAAGCGCGCCGGTGAGCGCATCGTAGCCGGTGGCGAAGATGAGAATATCCAGTTCGGTCTCGCCGCTCTCTGTACGGATCCCCTTTTCGGTGATTTCCACGATCGGATCCGCTTTCAGGTCCACAAGGTGGACGTTCGGCAGGTTGTAGGTTTCGTAGTATTCCGTGTCGAGGCAAGGCCTACGGGCAAAAATCGGGTACCCCCGCGGCTTCAGCGCCTCCGCAGTCTTGGGGTCCTTCACGATTTCACCGATCTTCTCGCGCACGAAATCGGCAACTTGGTCATTCGCCTCCTGGTTAATCAGAAGATCGGCGAAAGAACCCAGGAAGGTATGGCCACCGTTCACCCATGCCTGTTCCATGACCTGCCGGCGCTGTGAGGGCGGCAGGCTGAAGAAGGGGCGCGACGTAGCCGGGCGAGTACCGCCTGTCGGGTTGTTTCGCATGGCCTCGCGCATGGCGCGGTAATGACGCTTCATCTCGTTGATGTAATCGGGCTCGAGCACATGATTGCGCATCGGGAGCGTGAAGCTCGGCGTGCGCTGAAAGACAAAGAGCTCTCCGGCTTCCCGACCGACCGTCTGCACGATCTGGATGCCGGTTGACCCAGTTCCGATGATACCCACGCGCTTGCCTTCAAAGCTGACCGGCTCATGCGGCCACTTTTGCGCGCGCAGAAGCCTGCCTTTGAAGCGATCGATGCCCGGTATATCGGGATCCTTCGCCACCGAGAGAGGCCCTGTCGCCATGACGCAGTAGGGCGCCTCGAGGACTTGGTCCTGATCGGTCGTGGCGCGCCAGAGCTTTGCATTCTCGTCCCAGATTGCGCTGGTCACCCGAGTGTTGAACAAATAGCTGCGGCGAAGGTCCAGCCTGTCGGCCACGAAGTTGGCATAGGCAAGAATCTCCGGCTGCGCGGCGAACTGCTCGCTCCAGGTCCATTCCTGCTCGATCTCCTCGGAGAACCCGTAGCTGTAATCGACGCTCATCAGGTCGCAGCGCGCTCCTGGATACCGATTCCAGTACCAGACCCCGCCGACATCGCCGCCGGCCTCGATCCCGACAACCGATTTGCCCATCTGCCGGAACTTGTATGTGGCATACATACCAGCGAACCCCGCGCCGACGACGATCACGTCGATGCGCCGCGCGCTTGAATCGCTGCTACCCGTACGGTTGCCATGCACCATGTCAGCATTTCCCTTCTATCATTCGACGGCCGCAGGGCGCACTGCCACGCTGCTGACCACATGGAAGACTGCAAGTCCAATCTGCCCGATCTCCGACCGACTGCGCCCCTGTGAACGACATGTCGGAGACCAGCCAATAGACCTGAGTGTTGGCGTCTCTCCCAGGGCATTACCTGCGGCGGCCCTATGTCTAAGCATCGAACCGGAGGCAATCCAAGTCAACGATATCGGGGATGCGAAGGAAACTTTCATGAATGTGAAAGCTTGCCAGGACGTCTTCTTCGCAGACTTAGCCTTATCCTGAAATCAAGGGGCGAATGCTGATCGGCAGTGAGCTTGGCCGATGGCGGTGGGCATACATTTCCAGATCCGAATGTATCAGATCGGAGTATTGAGCGTCCTTCGGGGCATCCGTTTTGAAACGGGGCCGATCATGAATCCTTTTTTTCAGGGTATCACGACCAAGTTTCCGATCACCGTTCCCTGTTCGACGCGCTCATGCGCTTCGATCGTCTGATCTAAGGGTAGGATCGCGCCGATCGCATGTTGCAGGCGCTCCTCGTTCATCCAGCGGGTCAGGTCCCGGATGCCGCGGCTGCGAGCCTCGGGCGGAAGCTCGTAGTCGATGAAGAACCGCACTGCGGCGCCGCTGAGGATCATGGGGCCGAACTCGAAGGTCACCTGGGGGGTATTCGATCCGTAGGCGACGCACAATCCGTTTATTGCAACGATCTTCGGAAGCAACGAAGCGTTTCCGGCCATGTCGACTTCGACCACACGGTCGATGCCGTGACCGCCCGTGATCTCGCGGACACGGTCAGGCACGGATTCGGTCTGGTAATTGATCACCTCGTCGGCACCGGCCGCTCGGGCATGCTCTGCTTTCTCGGACGAGCTCACAGTCGTGATCACCTGAGCGGCCCCGAGCAGCTTTGCGATCTGGATCGCACAATGCCCCACCGCCCCGGCGCCACCCGCGACCAGGATAATCTGCCCCTCCGGCGAGCACTCCGTCGTGATGGTACGATGAGCCGTCAGCGCCGGGATACCCAGACAGGCACCCACTTCGAAGGAGATCGCATCAGGCAGTTTCACCGCCTGCTCTGACGGCAGCGCAATATAGGTTGCAGCGGTCCCGAAGGCGCGCTTCCATTGGCCGCTCCAGATCCAGACCCGTTCGCCGATCCGCGCCGGGTCGACCCCCGCGCCCACGCGGTCGATGACGCCTGCCCCGTCGCTGTGGGGGATGACCCGTGGCCCGACCATGGGGCGGGACCCCAAGCGGGTCTTCCAATCCGACGGATTGACGCCCGACGCATGGACGCGCACCCGCACCTCACCCTGCCCAGGCTCCGGATCAGGCATCTCACCGAACTGAAGCACCTCACGGGCTGGGCCATTACGTTCATACCAAACCGCCTGCATCGAGTAGCTCCTGTCTCTTGGTGAGGGGAGTAGCGAAGTAGCTGAACTGAGACGCTCCCCAGCAGAAGGCCACAAGCATTGCGATCAAACCGTGCTCAGGCGCTCCATGTCGGAGATCTGCCCACAGCCGCCTAACACCTCAATCGGGAAGCCCTGGCTCTAGATCATCAGCGCGCCGCCATTGATGTCAATGACAGCGCCGGTGATGAAACCCGATTCCTCGCCGGCGAGGAAGGCCACGAGGGCAGCGACCTCCTCCGGTTGACCGATCCGGGCGACAGGTATCTTCGCCCGCACCAGTCTCAACAGATCCTCCGACGAGCTCATGCCCATAGGGGTATCGATCCGTCCGGGCGCGATCGAATTCACCGTAATGCCCGAGGCGGCTACGTCATGGGCAAAGGCGCGCGTCAATCCGAGCAACCCGGATTTGGAAGTGACATAATCAGCACCCGAGCTTCCGCCTGGTGATCGACCTGCCCGCGACGAGATGTTGATGATGCGGCCCCACCCCCTTCGCCTCATGGCAGGAATGCAGATCTGCATCAGGCGGAATGGAGCAGTCAGGTTGATGGTCAGGACCCGCTCCCATTGTTCAAGGGCGATCTCCGGGCCCAGTATGGGCTTTCCGTCCGATGCAATGGGCGCGATGCCAGCATTGTTTACTAGGATGGATACGTCTTCGAAGCACTGGCCGATGCGTTTCGGAAGATCTGCGATCTGCTCTTGGGAAGCCAGGTCGATTGCCATGGGAATCGCCTGTATCCCATCATGGCCGAGTTTCCCGGCAGCTTCTCGAAGATCAGCTTCCAGCACATCGAGCATATAGACAGTCCGCCCAGCGGATCCGAGACGCTGGGCAATGGCAAGGCCGACACCGCGGGCGGCGCCGGTCACGATAGCGACCTGACTCATGGGCTCACTCCGATACAGATGCGGTTACGAGAAAAGATAATCCTTCATGCCGCGGAATGACGGATCCTCGCATGCAAAGAGATGGCCGCCATGCGGATGGGAAGATACAATACGACCGGTGCCTGTATCCTTGATGGAAGTCAGGTAGAGGCTCTGCAGAGTCCTGCCGCCGAATGCTACGCAGGACGGGGTATCGACTGGCGCTTCGAAGACCGCAGCGACATTGCCCGCCGCGTCGAACTTGGCGATCTTGCCATTCTGCACGAGTGTCACCCACAGATTGCCATCGGCATCCACACAAGCGCCGTCGGGCGCCGAGCCCAATGCCTTCGTGTCCAGAACCTGGAGCGGCTCGCTAAGTTGTTCAGTGTCGGGCAGGTACCTGTAGAGCTTCACGCAATTCTCAAGGCTATCCGCGAAATAGACGCTCTGGCCATTCGGCGTGAAGCAGATCGCGTTCGGAATCGCGATGCCTGTCTTGAGAATGGCCACCCGCCCGTTAGATGCTATCCGATAGAGCTTGCCGCGAGCAGCGCCCTCCATCGTGAGGGTGCCAGCAAGGAAATTGCCATAAGGATCGACCTTGCCGTCATTGAAGCGAACACCCTTCTCACTATCGGGAAGCTTGAAGACGGATCTCAAGTCACCATCCGTCGTACCGTAAATGTAAACCCCGTCACCGAGCGCCACGACTGTCAGAATAGACGCCTGCCATATCGCTCATGACGCCGACGCGGATGACATCATCCGTATATTTTTCCTGAGCATAATCAGCCCCTGCTTGGGCCAGGAGCATGGCGGATACACCAGCCAGAAGTGAGAGTTTCTTCATTCGGACAGCTCCTCCTGAAGCCAAGATCGTGTCGCCATATCGTTGGAGATTCTTTGGCAATGTAGGCAGAACGCTATCGATCGAGTACAGACAGGGTCAACGCCGCGAGAGTAATTACATGCATGTGTATTACTGGCTTCTCTGCGAGCGTTCAGGCAGCGCCCGGATTGAACTACTCCTGAAGCGCCTTGTCCCGCCTTCCACGGATGCTTGGCACGGCGATCGCAATTACCGCACAAAACGCAATGGCGAGGAGTACTGCCGACAGGGGTGATGAGAAGAACACGGTGGCGTCGCCTCGAGAGAGAAGCATGGTTCGACGGAATGTCTCTTCCAGCTGCGGGCCAAGCACCAGTCCGAGCAGTAGCGGGGCGGGAGACAATCTCAGCATCAGAAAGGCATAGCCGACAATACACATGATCGCTGCCTCATAAATTTCGAACGTGCTGTTCTTTAGCGAATAGACGCCGATACAGCAGAACATCATGATTGCTGGATATAAAAAGCGGTAGGGGATGTTGAGAAGCTTCACCCAGAGCCCGACAAGGGGAAGATTCAGGATGACCAGCATCATATTCCCGACCCACATCGAGGCGATCACTCCCCAGAAGAGTGATGGGTTGGCCGTCATGACCTGGGGACCGGGCTGAATGTTGTGAATGGTCATCGCGCCAACCATCAGAGCCATGACCGCATTGGCCGGCAGGCCAAGCGTCAGCAAGGGGATGAAAGAGGTTTGCGCTCCCGCATTGTTCGCGGATTCCGGTCCGGCCACACCCTCGATCGCTCCTTGGCCGAAGCTGGTGGGGTTGCTGGAGAGTTTCTTCTCGACCGAATAGGATGTGAACGATGCGAGCGCGGCTCCACCACCGGGCAGAACCCCTAGGATCGTGCCGATGAACGTCCCTCTCGCAATTGGTGCGGCCATGCGCCTGAAGTCAGCCCGCGTAGGGAACAGACTGGTGAGCTTCTCAACTGTAAGACCCTGCCCTGCTCCATGCTGTTGAAGATTTCGCACGATCTCGGCAAAGCCGAAGATGCCCATGGTTAGAGGCACGAAATCGAGTCCGTCGAACAGCTGAGTGACGCCAAAAGTAAAACGCTGGGTGCCGGAATTCACGTCGGTCCCGATAAGGCTCCAAAGCACCCCAACGAGGACCATGCCCAAGCTTTCCAGCAGTGAATCTGCGGAAATGACGATTGCAAGAAGGAGGCCTAGGACCATCAATGAAAAGTATTCTTTCGGACCGAACTGAAGCGCGACTTCCGCCAGAGGCTTGGCAAGTGCTGCGATGGCGAGGGTTGCCACGCATCCAGCGAAGAACGATCCGATTGCCGCCGTTGCAAGGGCGACCCCCGCCCTTCCACGCCTCGCCATTTGATGTCCGTCGACTGCCGTCATGATCGATGAGGACTCGCCAGGCAGATTGACGATGATCGCAGTGGTCGAACCACCATACTGGGCGCCATAGTAGATTCCCGCGAGCATAATCAAGGCCGAATCGGGTGCCAGGTTGTAGGTCATCGGCAACAGCATCGCGATTGTTGCGAGTGGGCCGAGGCCCGGCAGCACGCCAATCAATGTTCCGAGTAGGCAGCCCAGGAAAGCATAAGCAAGATTGTCAGGTGTGAAGACGGTCGTGAAACCAACTGATAAGTTCGACAGCAGATCCATCTGCGTTTCTACCTGATGAATGAGGGCCAGAGCGGAAGCTGTAAGTCGATGCCGTAAACGAAGGCTCCTACCGCGATTGCTACTAGGACGAGAGTGTTGATGACGATCCCGCGCCAGCGCGCTTCATGGCTTGCAAGGCTGGCCAGAACAAGCAGCACGACCAAGGAGATGACGAAACCGAATCTGGGAAGCATGAAGGCGAAAAGTGCGACAGATCCCGCAATCCAAGCTAGCAGGCGAATATTCCAGGTCCTAAGACGTTCCCGCGCAGATCTCCGCCTTACAGCACCAAGCATGATGAAGAGCCCGACGCCTCCGAGACATACACTCACTAGTGATGGGAAAAAGCCAGACCCCATCTGAGCCGGAGTGCCAAGATCGTACTCTCGCGATCCAAGAAAGAATGCGAGAGCTGTAATGACAAAGAGCAGACCCGACGCAAAAGCTCTCTGATTGTAAATCGGCATTGCAGTCTCCGGAAGCGTGGCGCTTCCGCACCTGCGTCGCAGGTGCGGAAGCAGGTCGCAATAAATGTAGACGGGCTTTACTGGCTCACTTCACAGCCAGACCTGCGCGTTCCACGACGGCTTTGAATTTCGCACTTTCGCTTGCCACAAATTCGTTGATCTGAGCAGGGCCGACCTCCGGCAGCGGGAGGATCGCGTTGCTTTCGAAGTACTCCGCCACTGCCGGATCCTTGAGAGCCGCTTGCGCGGCAGCTGCGATCTTCTCGACGACCTCCGACGGCGTGCCGGCCGGAACGGCAATGCCACTCCAGCCTGCATTTTCTGCTCCGGGGTGACCCGCCTCAACCACCGTCACGGCATTCGGATAGGCGCTCGCCCGTTTCGAGCCTGTCGTTCCGAGCACTTTCATCTTGCCTCCGCTGACGTAGGGCGCCACGACGGACGAATACTCGAATGACACCTGAATGACACCCGACATGAGGTCGACCATCTGATTGCTGCCAGCCTTGTAGGGGATGTGGGTCATCTTGATGCCTGCAGCCGATTGCAGCAATTCACCCGCCAGATGCTGGGCGGTGCCTACGCCGGGAGAACCGTAGTTGATCTGGTTCGGGTTCTCCTTAGCGTAGGCGATCAACTCTGGCAGTGTGCTGAAGGGTGCGCTGGGTGTTGCAACAATCATTTGATTGGCAACGCTCAGACCCTGAACATGGGTAAAACTCTTGACCGGGTCATAAGAGAGTTTGCCTGCCTGAAGTGCAGGCAAAATCGACATGGGGCCGGACGACGTATAGAGTACCGTGTAGCCGTCGTTCTTGGCGGATGCGACCGCCTCCGTTCCCACCACGCCGCCTGCGCCAGGCTTGTTCTCGACCACGACTGTCTGCCCTAGCACCTTCGACATCGGACCAGCCATCTTGCGGGCAACAGTATCGGTGACGCCTCCTGCGGCAAACGGAACGACCCACGTTATCGGACGAGTCGGATACGCTGTTTGAGCAAAGGCTGGTACAGCCATCGTCAGGGATGTGGCAATGCCCAGCATGGTAACAGCGTACTTCGACATCATGTTCCTCCCATATTTCTTAGTTCGTGCAACATTTTCTGAGTTGCAGGGAGGGATGCTAGGTTGGCTATGTAAGAGAACCAATGTCTGTATGCGGCCGGGACTTCTCTTTCACATACAGGAATTTGGAACGACGACTACTAGTCGTACAATCGATGAACATGAGCGCCGATTCAGGGTCCATTGATCAACCCGGCATAACCCAGCGAAAAATCATGCCCACTTGCCCAATCGAGGGCACCGCTCGGATTGGGCTTGGCTGCCGCTCTCACCATCACCTATGCCACGCCGCAGATCCTTCGGGCCGAAAAGGACGAGGCCTTTATCCTCGCCACCGGAATGCTCAGCAACCGCTCCGAATGGTCGATTGGCGATCCTTGGAGCCTACTATCTTGGCCATGATCTTAGACTTGCGGGGTCCGCAATACGGAAGCGAGAGAGGTTGAAGAGAGAACCAAGTCTGTAAAACGGGTGTAAAACGGTTGGCCCGTTCTAACTTAAACCCCATCTAAGCGATTGATTTTATTGGTGGGTGTGCAAGGATTCGAACCTTGGACCCGCTGATTAAGAGTCAGCTGCTCTACCAACTGAGCTACACACCCGTCGCCGAAGCGAATTCAGCGGCGCGATGACCGCTGAAGAGGCCGTGCGTGTAACAAACCGGGTACCCGCTGTCTAGCCCTATAAGCAAGGTTTTCTGCCTCAGGCGCGGATTTTCCCAGGAGCCTTATGAAATGGGCCAACTTCGTTGCATCTTCGAGCAAAAATGATCAGGCCGAACCCACAAATGCTACGTTTACTGATGAGGGTTGCCTCAAGCCCTTAAGCTTGAGGGTTCGAGACTTCGACATTGCCCTGACCAAGAGAAAGGCCCGCTCAACGGGCCTTTCTCGTTTAATCATTCCGCTGCGTGCTGGGCATGCAGGCGGGCACCCCGGCTCATGAGCTTGTTGAGGGCCCCCAGATAGGCTTGGGCTGAGGCTACGAGGGTATCCGGGTCGGCGGCACGGGAGGTCACGCTGCGGTCGTCGGCCGAGAGGCGCACAGAGACCTCCGCCTGGGCGTCGGTGCCCTCGGTGACGGCATGGACCTGGTAGAGCTCCAGCACCGCTTCGTGAGGCACCAGGGCCTTGATGGCGTTGAAGGTGGCATCCACCGGGCCGTTGCCCTCCTGCTCCTCGACGACGATCCGGTCGTCCACCTGGAGCCGCATGGTGGCGCGCTGCGGGCCGCGGGTGCCGGCCACGATGTGGAGCGAGACCAGCTTGATGCGATCATGGGCCATGGCGATGTTCTGGTCGACCAGCGCCTCGATGTCCTCGTCGTAGACGTGCTTCTTGCGGTCGGCGAGTTCCTTGAAGCGCTCGAACGCGTCCTGGAACTGGTTGTCCGACAGGCTGTAGCCCAACTCCTCCAGCTTGTTGCGGAAGGCCGCCCGGCCCGAATGCTTGCCCATCACCAAGGACGTCTTAGAGACGCCGACGCTCTCGGGCGTCATGATCTCGTAGGTCTGGGCGTTCTTGAGCATGCCGTCCTGGTGGATCCCGCTTTCATGGGCGAAGGCGTTCCGGCCTACGATGGCCTTGTTGTACTGCACGGGGAACGAGGTGGCGGCGGACGCCAGCTTCGAGGCACGGGTCAGCATGGTGGCCTCGATGCCGGTCTCGTAGGGCAGCACGTCGCCGCGGGTTTTGATCGCCATGACGATCTCTTCCAGAGCCGCATTGCCGGCGCGCTCACCGATGCCGTTGAGGGTGCATTCGATCTGCCGCGCGCCGCCCTCCAGGGCTGCCAGGGAATTGGCAACCGCGAGGCCCAGATCGTTGTGGCAATGGGCCGAGAAGATGGCCTTGTCGGCGTTCGGCACGCGCTCGCGCACAGCGCGGAACATGGCCCGGTATTCGTCGGGCGTGGCATAGCCCACAGTGTCCGGCAGGTTGATCGTTGTGGCGCCGGCCTTGATGGCGGCTTCCACGCAGCGGCACAGGTAGTCGATCGGGGTGCGGGTGGCGTCCATGGCGGACCACTCGATGTCCTCGATCAGATTGCGGGCTTGGGTCACGGTGTTGGTGATAATCTCCAGCACCTCCTCTTCCGACTTTCGCATCTGATGGGCCAGGTGAATCGGCGAGGTGGAGACGAAGGTATGGATGCGAGGCCGAGCCGCATGGCGCACGGCATCGCCGGCACGGGCGATATCGGCCGAGATGGCACGGGCGAGGCCCGCGACGGTTGCCCGCTTCACCTGCTTGGCGATGAGAGATACGGCCTCGAAATCGCCGTTCGAGGCGATGGGGAAGCCAGCCTCGATGATGTCGACACCCATGGTGTCGAGCAGTTCCGCAACCTCGAGCTTCTCCTCCAGGGTCATGGTGGCGCCGGGGCACTGCTCGCCGTCGCGCAGGGTGGTGTCGAAGATCAGAACGCGGTCCTTGGGGGAGCCGGATACGGAAGCGGTCATCAGTCTAGTCCTTCTCGGGAGGAGCCTTCGGGCTCAAGGTTGTTCCTGCTTGTCCAGAACCCCTGAGAGCCCAGGCGGCAACGCCCAGCCGACCCTCAGGGGCAGCTAAGGAGAAGGAGGCCAAGAAGACGCGCGCGAGCGGCCGCGGAAGCGGTGCCGTTCATGCTTGCGCTGGGGGAGCCGATGATCATCGCTGCCCAAATCCTCCTCGGCCGCAGGCTTGAGCCGCGAACAACGGGCTTGTTTGTAATGGCGCGCCTTTCAAAAGGCAAGTCGTTGAAACAAATGAAAAGCAAAGGATTGTCGATCAGATGGGTTATGACTCGAAGCTCGGCGAGACTGGTCTCTCGGGAAAGTGCCCTAGAACAGACGAAGCTTGGCCTTTGTTCCTTGCCCACGAAGTTCGCTGAGGAGATGAACCCATGAAGATCGTCACCCCCACCCTGCTCCTGACTGGCGCCCTCATGCTGGCCGCCTGCAATCAGACCGCCACCGCACCCGTCAGCACCGGCGTCATGGCCGGCAGCTCCGGCACCGGATGCACTGGCGAAATTAGCCGCTACCGCGCCGTCATGAGCAATGACCTTGCCATGGGCCATGTGAACCAATCCGTCTACAACCGGGTGGATCGCGAACTCGTTCAGGCCGAGGCTGCCTGTGCCGCAGGACGCGATGCAGAGGCTGTCCGGATGGTCAACGCCACGAAGGCGCGACACGGTTATCTTTGATCGAAAACCCAGCCGAAGAAGGACTGCAGGAAGAACGGCATTCGCTCGGGGTCGATGTCCCCTGCCCCGCGGATGATGCGTACATCCTGCAGTTCGGGCTCGTGCTGCCGGGCGATGTTGGCGCGGATCTTGGCCGCGCCCTCCTCCGCCGGCACCGGCAGGGTCACCATGCGCAGGAGGGCGATGGTCGGCCAGCGCTGGACGATGATCCATTCATCATCCACGTGATATTCGCCTTCCTGCAGGCCCGTCTCCTCAGCAAGCTCCCGGGTGAGGCTGGTGGCAAGATCGACGGTGCCGTCGGACCGCAGATCGGAAGGATCGGGCGTGCCGGCCGCGAAATAGACGCGGCCCGCATTTGTCGTGCCGTTGCCCATCACGCCGCAGATGTAAGCGCCGTCGGACCCGCGCAGCGCGCCCATGGCAAAGCCGTTGGCAATGGCAGGATCAGGATAGCCCTTATCGATCCAGGCGACGAAGTCGGCGTAATCCACCTCGAAATAGGTGTTGCGGCAGAGATCCCGTTCAAAGGCCACGTCCTGCAGCAGCAGCACGCGTCCGTTGAACATCTGCGGTTTCCCTACGGTGCGCCGCTTCCAGTTCTCCGAGATGAACTGCCGGTTCTGCTTGGGCCAGGCCCAGTCGAAAGGGCGGCAAGACGCCTCGACACGAGAGACGCGCCGGATCTCGATGTCGCGATTCACGCGAGAATCTCGCCGCGGCTCACCATCACGGCACCGCCGCCGATCTCGGCGGAAGCAAGCGCTCCATCCTTGATGACAAGCTGAAGCCTGATCTCGCTCGGGCGCCCCATCTCGACACCCTGTTCGATGACGATGTCGTGCTCGCCGTCACCCAGAGGCTCGCATTGCATGAGAGCGCCCGCGAAGGCGGCCGCAGCAGAACCTGTCGCCGGGTCTTCGACAATGCCCATCCCCAATCCGAACATGCGGGCGCGAAAGCGTAAGCCGTCTGCCTGGGGGATTCGGGCATAGACATAAGGTGCCGGGTGGTCGCTGTCGCCGAACGCCCTGTCGAAAGCCTCACCCTGAGGTTTAGATTTCGCCAATGCTTCAAGCGAGGAGACAGGGACAAGGTCATACGCGACGCCTGCCGAATGGCGGCTTGGAATGTGCCGGTCGAAGCCGATCTCCGTCGGATCAAGGCCGAGCGCCCATGCGCAGGCCGTAGAGTCTTTGCCCTCGCCCCAAACGAAGGGCAAGCGCGGCAGACGGAAGCGCGCCGTACCGCTCGCCTCATCCGCCACCTCGACGGCGCAGGGTACGATCCCGACCTGTTCCTTCAAACCGAAAGCCACGGCGCCGGGCTGGCCGCCCTGGTCCAGAAGAGCCAGAAGCACGGCCGTTCCCACAGTCGGATGACCGGCGAAGGGCAACTCGCGTGCCGGCGTGAAGATGCGGATATCGGCCCGCTGGCGCGGCTCGGAAGCCGAGAAAACAAAGACCGTTTCGGAGAGATTGAACTCCTTCGCAATCCTCTGCATCGCGGCCGTGTCGAGGCCTTCGGCATCAAGCACGACAGCGAGAGGATTTCCGGCGAAGCGCTCGCCCGTAAAAACATCCAGGGTGACAAAGCGGCGGGACATGCGGATCAAACCTCTTCAACATCGAAGCGCCGAGTGGGCGAGACGAACTCATCCTGTGCCGCGATGGTCAGGATCTCGCGGGAGCCTGCCTCGTCCGTGCGCTTGAGCAAGCCGTAGACAGATGCCGAGGCTTCGGCAAGGGCCATCGATGCGGAGCGTGTGCGGGCGTAATGAACGAAAAAGAGCGCCGCAATGGCATCCCCTGCCCCGTTGACGGAGAGCGACAGCTTCGGCGTCCGGACGCGCCAGAAGCGCCCGTTCTCCGCGGCGATGAGGTCCACGCTGTCAGACGGCGTCTCCTTCGTCTCGACGGACGTGACGAGGATGACTCTGGGGCCTATTCCGTGGACGATTGTGACCGCCTTCTTCACATCCTCGAGGGTCTGTACCGTGAGGCCCGATAGGTAATCCAGTTCGAACTGGTTCGGTGTGATGATGTCGGCTGCAGGTACCGCCTGCTCACGCATGAATTCCGGAATGCCGGGGCGCACGAACACGCCGCGCCCCACATCCCCGATCACCGGATCGCAGCAATAGAGGGCATCCAGGTTAAGAGACCGCACCCGCGCAACGGCCGACAGGATGGCATTGCCGATATCGGCAGATCCCATATAGCCGGAGAGGACACCGTCGCAGCGACCGAGCACCCCGCGTTCGGCAATGCCCTCCACCAGATCCTCGATGGCGGGACCATCGAAGACGCGGCCCTTCCAGGAGCCGTAACCGGTGTGGTTGGAGAACTGGACTGTATGAATGGGCCACACCTCGACGCCGAGGCGCTGCATCGGAAAGACCGCCGAGGCGTTACCCACGTGACCATAGGCGACATGGGATTGGATCGAGAGAACGTTCATGGCTCTTGCCCCCTTGAGTACGGGTTAGCGCAACATGGCCGCTGCTTCAAATTGTGTGATGTGATCCTATTCATCACAAAGGCGATTGGATCTATGTGATCCACGGCAATTGCTTATATGCACACCAGCGACGAAGGAGCCGGATCGGATCGATGGATATCGAGCTTTGGAAGAACAGTGTTCTGGAATTTGTCCAAGCCCACCAAGCCTATGCCCCCTTCGTGCTCGCTCTGATGACCTTTGGCGAGTCCCTTGCCTTCGTGTCCTTGCTCCTGCCAACCATGACGATCCTGATCGCTGTGGGCTTCGTCCTGGCAGCAGCCGACATCCCGTTCTGGCAGGCTTGGGCAGGCGCCGTCGTTGGCGCCTTTCTGGGCAATTGGGTCTCCTATGCCATCGGCAAGCGCTACAAGAAGGCGGCCTATGGAGTATGGCCGCTGTCCCGCAATCCCAAGCTGATCGTGCGGGGTGAGGACTTCTTCCAGCGCTTTGGCCCCTGGGCCGTGTTCCTGGGACGGTTCTTCGGACCGATCCGGGCCGTCATTGCCCTGATCGCAGGCATCTTCCTCATGCCGGGAGTGCTGTTTCAGGCTGCCAACCTTGCCTCGGCATCTGTCTGGGCCTTCGTGATCCTCGCGCCCGGCGCGGGGCTGGCGGAATACCTGCTGTGGTAGGGCGGCGCACCCGGGAACCTGCGCCCCAAGGGCTCATTAACATCCATCACCAAAGGAGGCCTTTATGGGCAAAGGCAAGATGAACGGCGACAATTCCGGCGAGAGCAAGAAGCACCTCGACGACCATGCACGCGGCTCGGGCGGCACGATGAAGAACCGCAAGGATCCCGGCAAGCAGGATAACAACAAGGCTCAGAACACGAAGAGCAACCAGCAATAGATCGAGGCATTCTCGATCTAAATACCCCCAACCTGTCTGTTTCCGTAGGTCACAGCAACGTTCCGCGATGATAGCACCTTGGCTATAACATTTCGGAATGCTGCTGTGACGATCTCATCACCTGACACTTACGCGGATCTCGCATCAAATCCCCTTTCCGGGGAGAGGCATCCCCTCACGACGGGCCTGCCGGCCAGATGGTGGGCCTATGTGTGGAGTTTCTCGTCTCTCGTCTATTCTGGGCTCTGGATGGCTGAGAGTTGGAGGACGGCTCAACCCTTGCTTGGCTCGACTAAGGTCAATCACCTGATGCAGGATCTCTGGTGCCTGATCCTGGTTCTCGGCAGCAGCTATGCTGTTTACCGGTTCTGCCGGCACCGCTCGGAAAGGCTGGGCTTCGCCCTCTGTCTTCTGGGAGCTTCGGCTGCCATGACGGGGCACCGCCTGTAGGACCTGAATGATCCTCAGGCAGCCTTGAAGAGATCGAGAGCGCCCGCCTCGATCCTGTCCCGTGTGTGATCGTAGCCGATCTCGACCACCCTCTCGAACTGCTCCCACCCCCTGAGTGGCACGTCGGCCAGCGGAGGGTGAATGACAAGGGCCGCATGAGCGCGGGCCTTGAGTGTCTGGGCATCGCTGGAAATCGTCGCCGCCCGGTAGAGCAGACTGACGATATCCGGCGCCTGAGCCGGAAGCCCAAGGAGCCGGCGGAGGAACGGCGCCTTCTTCTCCTCCTCGCCGGCTGTGGTGAAGGCAACGTCCCGCGCCACATCAATACCAAGGACAGGGCCTCTCTGCAGGTCGGCCATGATGTCCGCCGGCAGGTTGTTCATCATAGCTCCGTCCACAAGCACGCCCTCCGGCTCGATGACCGGCGGCAGCAGGCCTGGAATGGCAAGGCTCGCCCTCAGGGCGCGCCAGAGCGGGCCCTGACGGTGAACATGGGTTGTGCCGGTCGTCAGGTTGGACGACACGCAGAAGAACGGCAGCCAGAGATCCTCGATATTCCGGTCGCCAAAATGCTCGAACAGCCGCGCATCGACCTTCTTGCCTCTTACTAAGGCGATAAGCGGGAGCGTGTAGTCGTTAAGCGGCGGGTTCCGGACGAAGGCCTCCCGCATGAGGTCCTTGGCCTCGTCAAGTCCAATCTGGATGGCGGCCGTTGCGGCCATGACGGACCCGATGCTGGTGCCACCGACGAGATCGATGGGGAAGCCATATTCGCGCAGGGCCCGAATTGCCCCGAGATGAGCGAAGCCTCGCGCTCCTCCCCCAGCCAGCACCACTCCGACAGCGCGCCCGCTTGATGTGCGAATGAGGCGCTGCAGATCGGCCGGGCTTTTCGCCCGCACCTGAATTCGCTGATCCACCGGAAGAGCGGCGAGCGACGGATGCGCAGGCAACGGGCGGGAGGCATCCGCCTTCTGAAGCAGAACAAGGTCATGACGCCGCCAGGAGGATACGGCGCTGGCCAGCGCCTCCGCCTCGAGGGCCAGTGGCTGACCCGGGCAGGCCAGAAACATGACATGGTCGGCATGGCGGATGCAGCGCCCGGTCCAAGAGCCCGACGTCTCGGAGGCGACATAGATGACGCTTTCCCGGCCGGCCTCGAAGCGATAGAGCCAGTTCTCGTCCTCCTCCGACGGCATTGCATCGAGGAGATCGATCCTTCTTCCGTGACTGCGCCGCATCTCCTCCAGAAATGCATGGGCGAAGTCGGCCACTTCCACGCCCTGGGTGACCGGCACAATGGCGAAGGTAGTCGGTTTGAAAGTGATGGGAGCACTGCGGGTCGTCGTGCGAAGCCTGTCGGCGAGGAGCCGTGACAAGTAGACCATGACGGTGGGGCAACGCTTAACCAAACGCTCGAAGGCTTCTCGGGTCAGCTTGAGAAGCACCGAGTCCCGCAAGGCCGTGACACTGGCCGAACGAGGGGCATGCGAGATCAGGGCCATTTCCCCGATCGTTTCCGGTGGAAAGATGCGCGCGACGCGCTTTTGCTCCCCATGGCTGCCCTGGATGGAAACCCCGAGAGCCCCTGACACGAGCATGTATAGCGCGTCCGCCGGATCGCCTTCCTGGAACAGGACCGAGCCTCCCGGAAGAACCATCTGCTGGAGTTCCGCCTGGAGCTCGAGGCGCGCGACCGGATCGAGATCCGCCCAAAGGGGGGTCTCGAATTCCAGCAGGTCTTCGGTCAGAATCGATGCTCTCATGGGCTATCGGATGCTTGCGTTCCAGAGCCCACTAGCGGGAAACGAGCAGCCCCGCAAATCCACATCCGGCTTAGGGCAAGGGAATAACGGACGGGGCAGAGGCGAAGCCTCGTTCCTGAGGGAACAAGGTTTCATCACCCTACCCCGCCACGTGATCCTTAGTTCCGGCTCTTATCGACCAGGGCCTTTTCCTTGATCCAAGGCATCATGTCGCGCAGGCGGGAACCGACATCCTCGATCGGATGGGCGGCGTTGCGGGCACGGGTGGCCTTGAAGGATGTCTGGTTGACCTTGTTCTCGAGCATCCAATCGCGGGTGAACTTGCCGGACTGGATGTCCTCCAGGACGCGCTTCATCTCGGCCTTCGTCTCAGCCGTAATGATCCGCGGCCCTGTCACGTACTCGCCGTACTCGGCGGTGTTCGAGATCGAGTAGTTCATGTTGGCGATGCCGCCCTCGTAGATGAGGTCGACGATCAGCTTCACTTCGTGCAGGCACTCGAAATAGGCCATCTCGGGAGCGTAGCCCGCCTCGACCAGGGTCTCGAAGCCGGCCTTGATCAGCTCGACGAGGCCGCCGCAGAGCACCACCTGCTCGCCGAAGAGGTCGGTCTCGCACTCTTCCTTGAAGGAGGTCTCAATGATGCCGGCGCGACCGCCGCCGTTAGCCGACGCGTAGGATAGCGCGATGTCGTGGGCATTGCCCGTGGCATCCTGGTGGATCGCGATGAGGGTCGGCACGCCGCCGCCGCGCTGGTACTCGGAACGAACCGTGTGACCGGGGCCTTTCGGGGCCACCATGAGCACGTCGAGGTCCTTGCGGGGTTCGATCAGGTTGAAGTGGACGTTCAGGCCGTGGGCGAAGAGGAGCGCGGCCCCCTGCTTCATGTTGTCCTGCAGTTCGGTGCGGTAGATGTCGGCCTGCAGTTCGTCGGGGGTCAGCATCATGACCACGTCTGCCCACTTGGCGGCCTCGGCCACTTCCATGACCTTGATACCGGCTTTCTCGGCCTTAGCCGCCGAGGGCGAGCCCTTGCGGAGCGCCACCACGATGTCCTTCACGCCGGAATCGCGCAGGTTCAGCGTATGGGCATGACCCTGGCTGCCATAGCCGACGATGGCGACCTTCTTGCCCTTGATCAGGTTGATGTCTGCGTCGCGATCGTAATAGACACGCATGGTCTTCAAGTCCCTTATCCTAAAGGGGGCTTTCCCCCGGCCTTCGTTGACGCTGCATCGCCCGAATGGAGCTGACGCAACATTGATTTATCAGACGCCGCTTTTAGCGAATAAAACTGCGCTGACAAGTTGCTGTTTGTAGCAAAACTGCGACTCTTTCCTGTATCTGGTGCAGGGTACGCCTGTTCCGCCTCAAACGATCCGAGCCTGGAGAGTTCAAACCGCTCCCCTATGCTCTAGATTCAAATCTCATCTCCCGACCGAGAAGGACAAAGCCCCCATGCAGCGCCTTGCCACTCCCGACGAAGTCGTCTCATTCTGGCGCGAAGCCGGTCCGGAGAAGTGGTTTTCGAAGGATGAAGCCTTCGACCAAGCCTGCCGTGACCGCTTCATGTCCACCTACGAGGCCGCCGCGAGAGGCGATCTCAACGAGTGGGAGCTTACCCCGGAGGGAGCGCTCGCCGTCATTCTTCTCCTCGACCAGTTTCCCCGGAACATGTTCCGGGGACTGCGCGAAACCTACAAGACCGATCCGGTCGCCCTCATGGCAGCGGACCGCGCCATTGAGCGGGGCTTTGACCACAAGGTGGAACCGCTCTTCCGCCGGTTCTTCTACCTGCCCTTCATGCACTCCGAATCCTTGGCAGATCAGGAGCGCTCGGTGGTTCTGAACGAAGCCCTCGGTGCAGAGGATTCCGTCAAGTATGCCCACCACCATCACGACATCGTCGCCCGCTTCGGCCGCTTTCCCCACCGCAATGTCATCCTGGGTCGTGAGACCACACCGGAGGAGGAGGCGTTCCTGAAGGAAAGTGACTTCAGGGGGTGACGATCACACCCCCTCGGCACCGCGCGCCATGGCGGCAACGCCGGTGCGGGACACCTCAACCAGACCAACAGCCGTCATCAACTTGATGAAGCGCTCGACCTCGTCCGTCGTGCCCGTGAGTTCGTAAACAAACGAAGTCAGCGTCGCGTCCAGCGTGCGCGCACCGAAGGCCGAAGCCAGGCGCATGGCCTCAACGCGATGATCGCCCTTGCCCACAACCTTCACGAGGCACAGCTCACGCTCCACCGCTTCACCCGTGAGGGTAAGGTCCACCACCCGGTGCACGGGCACAAGGCGTTCCAACTGGCTCTTGATCTGCTGGATGATGCTGTCGGTGCCCGTGGTCACGACCGTGATGCGGGAAATGTGCGCCTCATGCTCCGTCTCGGTGACGGTCAGGCTCTCGATGTTGTAGCCCCGTCCTGAGAACAGGCCGGCAATGCGGGCGAGAACGCCTGGCTCGTTGTCGACGATGATGGCCAGCGTGTGCCGGTTGGAGGGCTCGACGCGGGTCGCATCGGGATAATGAGTTTTCATCTGGAGCATAGTTTTGTTTCCCGATCTGTCCTTTGAGCCTCAGGCCGCCCTGCGGTAATCTTCGATTGCATCCTCATCGATCTCGTCGGCGTCAACGATCCACTCTTCCTTCATGGCGGCAGCGCGCCATTCCTGGAAGGCTGGAAGCGACAGGATCGTGTCTACATAAGCGCGCGTCGTGGCATCGAGAGCGATGGAATAGGTGTCGAGGCGCGTTACAAGCGGCGCATACATCGCGTCCGCTGCCGAGAACGCCCCGAACAGGAACGGACCGCCGGCGCCGAAGCGCTCACGCGCCTGGTGCACGATCTCGGAAAAGCGCGCTACATCCCGCGCGACAGCCTCGCCGCGATCCTTGCCCGCAAATTTCTTGCCGAGATTCATTGGGCAGGTGTTGCGCAAGCCCTGGAATCCCGCATGCATTTCAGCGGCAACCGAGCGCGCCATGGCGCGGGCTTTGGTACCCTGCGGCCAGGCAGGCTTGCCAAGCGCATCGCCCACATATTCCATGATCGCGATGCTCTCCCATACGGTCACGTCACCGTCGATGAGGATCGGCACTTTGCCGGCCGGCGAGTGCTTGAGCACCTTCTCCTTCGTGTCCGGCAAGTCGAGAGGAATGGTGATCTCATCAAAAGCAACGCCGAGCTGCTTCATCAGCAGCCAAGGACGCAAGGACCAGGACGAGTAGCACTTGTTGGCGATGACGAGGGTGGGCATGAGTCACACTTTCCGGGTCAAACCAGCATCTTGCCCTTCTCGTCGATCACGGAACCGATATCAGCCCCCGTCTCGCCGAGATAATCGTTGAGCAGCATTTCGTTGTGCGCTTTGCCCGACGGGATCATCGGGAAGCAGTTCTCGGTCTTGTCCACGATGCAGTCGAAGATCACCGGGCGGTTCACGTTGGTCATCTCCATGATCTTCGCATCGAGATCACCCGGCTTGTCGCAGCGGATTCCGACGCCGCCATAGGCTTCGGCGAGCTTCACGAAATCGGGCAGCGACTCGGAATAACTTTGCGAGTAGCGCCCGCCATGCAGCAGCTCCTGCCACTGGCGCACCATGCCCATGTACTCGTTGTTGAGGATGAACACCTTGATCGGCAGGTTGTACTGCAGGGCGGTCGACATTTCCTGCAGCATCATCTGGATCGAGGCTTCGCCGGCGATGTCGATCACCAGCGCATCGGGATGCGCGAGCTGCGCACCGACGGCAGCCGGCAGACCGTAGCCCATGGTACCATGGCCGCCAGAAGTCATCCAGCGGTTCGGCTCCTCGAACCTGAAGTACTGGGCCGCCCACATCTGGTGCTGGCCTACCTCGGTGGTGACATAGGTCTCACGGTCCTTCGTGAGTTCGTAAAGACGCTGGATCGCATATTGCGGCTTGATGGTCTCAGTAGAATTTCGGAACGCGAGGCAGTTGCGGGCACGCCAGCCCTCGATCTTGCTCCACCAATCCTTCAGCGCGGCCTTGTCGGCCTGATGCGCGCCCTGTCGCCACAGGCGCACCATGTCTTCCAGCACATGGGCGCAGTCGCCGACGATCGGGATATCGACCTTCACGGTCTTGTTGATGGACGACGGGTCGATGTCCACGTGGATGCGCTTGGAAAACGGCGAGAAGGCATCGAGGCGGCCCGTGATGCGGTCGTCGAAACGCGCCCCGATATTGATCATCACGTCGCATTCATGCATCGCGAGATTGGCCTCGTAGGTGCCGTGCATGCCGAGCATGCCGAGCCATTGATTGTCGGAGGCCGGATAGGCGCCAAGACCCATCAGGGTCGAGGTAATGGGAAAGCCCGTGAGCCGCACGAACTCGCGTAGCAGCGTCGCGGCATGCGGTCCGGAGTTGACGACGCCGCCACCCGTATAGAAGACCGGCCGCTTGGCATTGGCCATCAGCTCGATGGCCGCACGGATATGCTCCATGTCGCCCTTTACGGTGGGGCGGTAGGTCTTATGCTGGTTGCTCAGGGGCCGCACATAAGCTCCAGTCTTGAACTGGATGTCCTTCGGCAGATCGACCACGACAGGACCCGGGCGCCCGTTCTGCGCCACGTAGAAGGCTTCGTGCAGGACACGGGGCAGATCCTCGATGGATTTGACGAGATAATTGTGCTTCGTGCAGTGGCGCGTGATGCCCACCGTGTCACATTCCTGGAACGCATCGGAGCCGATGAGGTGGGTCGGCACCTGACCGGTGATGCAGACCAGCGGGATCGAGTCCATCATCGCATCGGCAAGACCCGTGATCGCGTTGGTTGCGCCGGGTCCGGACGTCACCAGCACCACGCCCGGCCTGCCTGAGGAGCGGGCATAGCCCTCGGCCGCGTGGACCGCGCCCTGCTCGTGGCGGACGAGAACGTGCCGCACCTTCTCCTGATGGAAGAGCGCATCGTAAATGGGGAGAACCGCGCCGCCCGGATACCCGAAGATATGGTCAACTCCCTGATCCTGCAGGGCTCGGATCACCATTTCGGCTCCGGTCATCGTCTCGCTCATGGGCCTCGCTCCGTCGGTCTTGTCTGCTGTGTCTCAAGAAATCTGGGCAATAAAAAAGGCCCCTGAGGGGGCCTGTGCGCCATCGCCGGACCTGCGGGTCAATCCCGCTCCGTCGATGGCGCTCGTACTACGAGAATAAGCTTGCGCATTGGGGCAGCTCTTAATTTCGAAAGTTGCGCAGAAGTTAAACGATCCATGTCATTCGGTCAAGCAGGGGCAACTTGGCGCGAGGCGGCTTAGCTTTTAGGCTAGGCCCCCTATTTTAGTCGTATGGCCATGACCGATACCACCTCTTCCACCCAGGCTCCGACGCAGAACCTGCGCCTCACCGCCCGCGCCCTCCTCCTCGGCGATCGCCTTGACGTGGCAGGGCTGGAGCGCAGCGATGTACTATCCACGACGCCTCTTGCCTTCCGGGCTGGGCAGGAGGGCTTCGTGGCCCTCTTCCGTTACGGTGTGGCGGTTCTGGTTGGTCTCACGCCTCTGGAAGAGGACGAGGTGATCCGCAGCCTGCGCCAGCGGATCTCCGGCGAATTCGCCCGTCATGAGGAGGAGACCGCGATCATCGAGATCTCCCCCGACCGGGACGATCAGATCCCTCCGGGCGGCCCTATCTACATCAAGCAGATGTCCACCGAGCGGCTGCTCGTCATTGCGGATGCGCTGTCGAAAAGCGCCACCCTCGCCCGCGACGAGCGGGAGGCCACCGCCGCCTTCGAGCTGGTCGAGCCTTCCGTTCAGCACCTCGCCGAACAGGGGCGACGCCCCCGCGACCGCCGCAGGATCCTCAAGCAGGTCGGCCAAGCCCTCCTCGTCCGTCAGCGCATGTCCGGCGGCGTGGCCGTGGAGGAGAAGCCGGACGTTCTTTGGGACCGCCCGGACCTGGAGCGTCTCTACGCCCGCCTCGAGGACGAGTACGAGCTGAAGGAGCGGGCAGCCGCCCTCCATCGCAAGCTCGAGGTTCTCGGCGATACCGCACAGGCTCTGACCGACATCATCGACACCGAGCGGTCCCTGCGCCTCGAACTGATCATCGTCCTCCTGATCGTGTTCGAGATCTTCATCACCTTCTATCAGATGGCGGTGGGCTATCTGACGGGGCATTGAGGCGGGTCATCACCGCCTCAAAACCCTGCTCGGGTGCAACCCATTGCCAATCCGGCAGCTGGTGCCGGAACCAGGTGAACTGGCGCTTGGCATAGCGCCGCGTATCCCCCTGTCCTTTGGCGACAGCTTCATCGAGGGAAAGCTCCCCCCGCAGATAGGCCAGGAGACCGGGCACGCCGTGAGCCCGCATGGCCGGGAGCATGGTATCGAGATAGCGCTCACCCAGCGCCCTCACCTCGTCGAGCGCCCCCTGCTCCATCATGGCTTCGAACCGCCGGTCGATCCGCCGGCGCAGCTCGTCCCGGTCCGGGGCGAGGAAGAGCTTGACGACGGGGCGATC
Source organism: Microvirga lupini (assembly GCF_014191055.1). Taxonomy (GTDB): domain Bacteria; phylum Pseudomonadota; class Alphaproteobacteria; order Rhizobiales; family Beijerinckiaceae; genus Microvirga; species Microvirga lupini_A. The sequence goes on along the minus strand of NZ_JACHWB010000001.1, from coordinate 1,132,578 downwards.
CGCCAGAGGTCCCGGTTCGCGAGCGCCGTGGAAGGACACGAGCGGGCGACCAGTTGCGGCAAATATCTCAAGAGCCCGCTGGAGGCGCAGCCGGTCAGTGGGGCGAAGGGACCGGGCCGTCTCGGGATCACGCTCGGAGAGGAGATGGTGCAACTCGGGCGTCTCCAGTCCCTCGCTCTCCCGGCGCACCTGCTCGCGCACCTCTTCCGGGACGGGCGGCATGCCGGACAGCCCCTCCGTCAGGGCCTTGAAGTAGAGGCCGGTGCCACCCACGAAGATCGGCAGGCTCTTGCCCTTGATCTCCCGCAGAACCTGGACGGCGTCCGCCACATAGCGCCCAACGGAAAAGTTCACGGCAGCATCCACATGGCCGTAGAGACAATGGGGAGCCTGGGCTTCGTCGTCAGGGGTCGGACGGGCCGTGATCACGCGCAGGTCGCGGTAGACCTGCATGGAATCGGCATTGATCACGACACCATCGAGAGCCTGGGCCAGCCTGATGCCCAATGCGGACTTGCCTGAAGCAGTCGGCCCTGCGATGAGAACCGCGCCGACCCGAACGTCACTCACTGTCAGGCCTCCCCAATGACGTCTCCCCAGTATTCCCTCGTCGCGACCCTGGTCGCCAACCCGTCCCAGCCAGCCATCACCGACGAGATCGTGGATTTGGCTGCCCGGACGCTCGGACAAGAGACGGAACAGACTGTTCTGGCAAGGGGAATCGCGGCGGATCTGATGATATCCGGCCCACAGGACGCCAAGGCGATCGAGGCCGCACTACGCCAAGCCCTAGAGGGTCAACCCATCGACATCGTCGTCCAGCCGTCAGCCCGCCGTCGCAAGCGCCTGTTCCTCGCCGACATGGATTCCACCATGATCGGCCAGGAATGCATCGACGAGCTGGCCGATTATGTCGGGCTGAAAGCCGAGGTCTCCGAGATCACGGAGCGCGCCATGCGCGGCGAGATCGCCTTCGAGCCGGCTTTGCGCGAACGGGTAGCGCTGTTGAAGAACCTGCCTGTGAACGTGGTCGTCGAGATCATCGAGAAGCGCATCACCCTCACGCCTGGTGGAACGGCTGTCGTCAAGACGATGCGCGCCAATGGTGCCTATACCTGCCTCGTCTCCGGCGGATTCACGCTGTTCACCGGCCCCATCGGGGCAACGATCGGCTTCCATGAGGACCGCTCCAACCGCCTCATCCTCAACGGCGAGAGGCTCGCCGGCCTTGTCGAGGAGCCGATCCTCGGCCGTGAGGCAAAGCTTGCGACCCTGATCGAGCTCCGCACCCGCCTCAGTTTGGCTCCGCACGAGACGATGGCCGTAGGCGATGGCGCCAACGATCTCGCCATGCTGGGAGAAGCGGGCTTAGGAATAGCCTTCCGGGCCAAGCCTGCAGTGGCTGCTGCAGCCCATGCGCGGGTCGATCATGCCGATCTCTCGGCGCTCCTTTACATCCAGGGCTACAAGGCGGACGAGATCGCTCAGAACTAAGCGCTCACCTGAACCCGCCGGACGATTTCTGCCACCACTGCCGGATCGGCCACTGTCGATGTGTCGCCGTGGTTCTCGAAATCGCCTGCCGCAATGCGCGTGAGGATGCGTCGCAGGATCTTGCCGGAGCGGTTCTTGGGCAACTGAGGCGCCCATTCGATGCGGTCCGGCGTGGCGATGGGACCGATGCGGGTGCGCACGATCTGAACGAGCTCGCGCCGCAGCTCATCGCTCTCGATCACGCCATCCTTCAGGGTGACGAAAGCAAAGATACCCTGCCCCTTGATCTCGTGCGGCATGCCCACGACGGCAGCTTCCGCAACCGATGCATGCGACGCAAGCGCGGTCTCGACTTCCACAGTTCCGAGCCTGTGACCCGAGACGTTGATCACATCGTCCAAGCGGCCGGTGATCCAGTAATAGCCGTCCGCATCGCGCCGCGCGCCGTCACCCGTAAAATAATAGCCCGGGAATGTAGTGAAGTACGTTTTCAGGAAGCGCTCGCGATCCCCCAGGATGGTGCGGGCCTGCCCCGGCCAGGAATCACCGAAGCACAGATTGCCGCTTCCCTCGCCATCAACGGGAGCGCCGTCGCTATTGAGCAAAGCAGGGCGAACGCCGAAGAAGGGCTTCGCGGCCGAACCGGGCTTCAGATCCGTGGCACCGGGCAGCGGGCACAGCAGCACGGCTCCCGTTTCCGTCTGCCAGTAAGTATCGATGATGGGGCAGCGCCCTCCCCCCACAATCTCATGATACCAGAGCCACGCCTCGGGATTGATCGGCTCGCCCACGGAGCCCATCACCCGAAGAGACGAGAGATCGTGCTTACGCACCGGTGCCTCTCCCTCACGCATCAGCGAGCGGATGGCGGTCGGCGCGGTGTAGAAGATGTTGACTCTATAGGTCTCAATGATCTGCCACCAGCGCGAGGCATCGGGCCATGTCGGCACACCCTCGAACAACACGATGGTGGCGCCGTTCGCAAGTGGCCCGTAGATCAGATAGGTATGCGCCGTCACCCAGCCCACATCCGCCGTGCAGAAGTGGATGTCACCGGGGCGATAGTCGAACATCGCCCTGAAGCTCGTGGCAGCATGCACGAGATAGCCACCTGTCGTATGCAGCATGCCCTTCGGCTTGCCCGTCGAACCGGAGGTGTAGAGCACGAAGAGCGGATCCTCCGCGCCGACCTCGACAGGCGGACATTCGGCAGAGACTTCGGCCAGCGCCTCGTCGTACCAGCGGTCCCGCCCGGGCGTCATGGGAACATCCCGGCCCGTACGACGCACCACGAGCACATGCTCGACGAAGGGCAGGTTTTGCAGGGCGGCATCCGCGTTCTTCTTGAGCGGCACGTGCTTGCCGGCCCGCATGCCTTCGTCGGCGGTAATCAGAACCCGCGAGCGGCAGTCTTCGATCCGCCCGGCCAGAGCCTCTGACGAGAAGCCGCTGAACACTACTGAATGGACGGCACCAATCCGAGCGCAGGCCAGCATCGCGGCGATGGCTTCCGGCACGACCGGCAGATAGACACTGACGAAATCACCCTTGTTCACGCCGAGACGCTCCAGGGCGTTGGCGAGGCGTGAAACCTCCTGCTGAAGATCGCTCCAAGTGACGCGCCGTGTCTCGCCGGGCGTGTCAGCCTCCCACAGGATCGCCACATCGTCACCGCGTTCCCGAGCATGGCGATCGAGGCAGTTGAAGCAGGCATTCAGCGCTCCATCGGCGAACCACTCGATGGTGACGTTGTCGGGCGAGTAGTGCGTTTTCTTCACTGTCGTGAAGGGCTTCACCCAATCAAGGATTCTCGCCTGCTCGCGCCAGAAGCTCTCCGGTTCCTCCAGCGAGCGCCGATAGAGATTCTGATAGGTCTGCAGATCCACACGGGTTGTCGACTTCAAAACATTAGGAACGGGAAAGACACGCTGGGTCATGGTGTTATGATCTTGCACCCGCAGCCTGGTCGGACCTGCGGTTGAGGGAAAGTCACCCCTCAATCCTCGGATCTGGCCTTTATGTCAACCGTATTGTTCTTAATAAAGAACAGAAGAGACATGCAAAAAGGGCGGCCCTTGGGCCGCCCTTTCGGATCCGATAGCGACTGGCTTATTCGATAGACAGCGCCACGAAACGAACCTCGCCCTGGGCATTCGCCACGAGAAGCAGTGCCGACTTGCGGTTCTGAGCCTTGAGATCGTCGATCTTCTTTGTCACGTCGGCCGGGCTCGTGACCGGCTCCTGGTTGACCTCCACGATCACTTCACCGGCCTGGATCCGCTTGTCGGAAGCAGCCGAGTTCGGGTCGACGCGGGTGATCACCACACCTTTCAGATCGTCCTTCAAGCTGAAGCGGCGGCGCAGCTCGTCGGTCATGCCGGACATGTTGAGGCCGAGAGCCTGGCGGGTTGCCGTCGGGGGCTCGGTCGAGGGCTGCTGCAGACTGGCCTGCTTCTCGGTGTCCTCCAGGCGTCCCAGGGTCACCTGACGGGTAATCTCCTGACCCTTGCGAATGATCGTCACATCGACCGCCTTGCCCACGGGCGAGGAGGCGACGATGCGCGGAAGATCACGAGAATCCTTCACTTCCCTGCCGTCGAAACGGACGATCACGTCACCCACCTCGATGCCGGCTGGCTTGGCCGGCCCCTTGTCGTCGATGCCGGCGACAAGCGCACCCCGTGCCGTGCCGAGATTCAGGGCCTCGGCGGTGGCATCATCCACGTTCTGGATGCGCACGCCAAGCCAGCCGCGACGGGTCTCGCCGAACTGGCGCAGCTGATCGATGATTGGCACTGCAGTGGAAGCCGGAACCGCGAAGCCGATGCCGACCGAGCCGCCCGTGGGCGACAGGATCGCCGTGTTGATGCCGATGACCTCGCCGTTCATGTTGAAGAGCGGACCGCCGGAATTGCCCTTGTTGATGGAGGCATCGGTCTGGATGTAGTTGTCGTACGGACCGGACTCGATGTTGCGGCCGCGCGCCGACACGATGCCGGCCGTGACGGAGCCACCGAGGCCGAAGGGATTTCCGATCGCCATGACCCAGTCACCCGGTCGGATAGTCTCGGAATCACCAAACTTCACCGCCTTGAGGGGCTTGTCGGACTTCACCTTCAGGACGGCCAGATCGACTTTGGAGTCCTTGCCGACGATCTCCGCCTTCAGGCGCGTCCCATCGGGGAAGATCACGCTGATGTCGTTGGCGTCGCCGATCACGTGATTGTTCGTCACCACGATGCCGGACGGATCGATCACGAAGCCGGAGCCGAGCGAGTTTGAGCTGCGGGGACGCGACGGGGTGCTGTCACCGCCGGGACCGCCATTCTGGCCGCGACGGTTGAAGAACTCCTCGAAAAGATCCTCAAAAGGCGTCCCCGGCGGAAGCTGCGGCAGGGTGCGGTTGCGGGCTTCGACCGTAGTCGAGGCCGAGATGTTGACCACGGCGCCCGTAACCTCCTCAGCCAGATCGGCAAAGGATTCAGGAGCCGAGCGGGCATAGGCCGGCAGCGGCATCGCCGTCGCGACCAGTGTCACGACCGCGAAGCAGGAAGCGGCAAGCCGGCGCAGGGGACGCTGGGAAAGCACCTCCTTGGAAGGTGCCAGCGCGTTCGTGGCTTTGTTCATCGACAATCCTCTTTCGGAGTTTGTGGATATAGATTGGTGCTTGGCCCCGGCATTCAAGCGGGTAGCAAGGCGGCAGCTTGATCGCCGCTCAGCCGAACTGACGCACAAGCCAGATCACCCCGAGGCCGAGCACGGCCGATATGATGCCGACAATCCGCATCTGGTCGCTGGGGCTGTGAGCCGCCTCATACATGGCCCGGCGCATCCCGTCAGGGAAGGCAGCAAATAGAATGCCCTCGACCGCGAGAGCGAGGCCGAGGGCTGCAATCAAGTCCAACATCAGACGGGCTTATTGAGCTGGAGCCGGTTGGGCCGGCACTGGCGCCGGAGCCGGCCGGGCAGCAGTCCCGCCACCATTTCCCCGACCCGCCGGATCGTTGAAGTAGCGGAAGAATTCCGAGTCGGGGCTCAGGACGAGACGGGTATCGCCTGCCTTCAACCCTGCCTCGTAAGCCTGCATGGAGCGATAGAAGGAGAAGAAGTCCGGGTCGAGGGTAAAGGCTTCCGCGAGGATACGGTTGCGGTCGGCATCCCCCTTACCGCGCAGCTCCTCGGCCGTCCGGTTCGCTTCTGCCCGGATCACCGTCGCCTCGCGCTCGGCGCGGGCCCGGATGGTCTGGGCCTGCTGCTGGCCATTGGCTCGGATATCGGCGGCCTCGCGCTCACGCTCGGTGCGCATCCGCTGATAGACCGCCTGGCTGTTGGCGGCCGGAAGATCGACACGGGTCAGGCGCACGTCGATCATCTCGATGCCGAGATTGCGTGCCTGCCGGTTCACGTCTTCCTGGATCCGTTCCATCAGAGCCGCACGCTCCGTGCGAACGATGGCGTCACGGGATGCACCGGCCAGCACATTACGCATCGCCGAATTGGTGAAGCTCTGCAGACGCTGGTTGGCCAAAGCGATGTTGCCGACCGCCTGGTAGAACCGCAGCGGATCAACAATCCGGTAGCGCGTGAAGGCATCGACCTCGAGATTCTGTCGGTCGGCCGACAGCAGTGTCTGGACCGGCAGGTCGAGATCGAGCACCCGCTTTTCAAAGTAGGTGACGTTGTCGACCAGCGGCAGCTTGAACTTCAGGCCAGGCTCCGAGATCGCGGATTGCACGGCACCGAAGCGCAGCACCAGGGCGTACTGGGTCTGCTGCACAATGAAGACTGAACTGTAGAGGACAATGGCTATCAGGCCCACCAGGATCAGGAGGCCTGTGCGAAGAGTTGAACCGTTCATCGCGTGGCTCCCTGCGGGTTGGCGGCATTGCCCTGAGGCTGCGGACGCGGCTGGTTTTGCGTCAACGGCAGGAAGGGCACCACACCCTGACCGTTCTGATCGACAATGATCTTGTCGAGACCTCCAAAGACGCGCTCCATCGTCTCAAGGAAGATGCGCTCGCGGCTGACATCGGGAGCCTTGCGGTACTCCTCATAGACCTGACGGAAGCGGGCAGCCTGACCGGTGGCATCGGCGACGGATTGCTCGCGATAGGCCTCGGCCTGCTGGACGGTGCGGGCGGCCTCGCCTCGGGCTTCCGGAACGACGCGGCTGGCGAAGGCGCCAGCCTCGTTCTGGACGCGCACCGCATCCTGCTGGGCGGCGTTTACGTCGAAGAAGGCCTGCTGCACTTCCGACGGCGGCCTGACCGCCTGGAGCTGAACCACGTTGATCAGCACGCCGGCGCCATAGGCATCCAGGGCTTCCTGCATGATCTCGCGCACTTCTTGGGCGACGCTCGCCTGCTCGGTGGTGAGAATAGGCTGGATGTTGCGGCGGCCGATGACCTCGCGCATGGCGCTTTCAGCCACCGACTTGATGGTACCGTCAGGGTTCTGCAGGTTGAAGACATAATCCTGCGGACGGGCCGGGTTGATCTGCCAGACCGCATCGAAATCGATATCGACGATGTTCTCGTCAGCGGTGAGCATCAGGCTCTCTTCGATCACATCGCGCGCACGGCCCTGCCCTGTCGGAGTGGAACGGTACCCCACTTCGACCCGCTGCTGGGCGGTGACGTTGGGCTTCACCACACGGCCGATCGGATAAGGCAGGTTGTAGCGCAGACCCTCGCCGGACGTTCCCGTAAAGCGGCCGAAGATCATGTTGATGCCAACCTCGTTCGGCCGCACCGTGTAGAAGCCGGTGAGCAGCCAGACGGCAATGACACCCAACACGAGAATGATCAGACCCCGACCTCCCATGGAGCCGCCGGGAATGAAGTCCTTCAGCCGGTCCTGGCTGCGGCGCAGGATATCTTCGAGATCCGGGGGATTGCCGTTCCCCTGCGGGCCACCCGAGCCCCATGGGCTCTTGCCGCCTCCTGATCCGCCACGTTGCCCCCAGGGGCCACCGCCGCCGCTTTGGTTACTCCAAGGCATAGGACGCCTTTCCTCACTTACGAAGAGACCGGCCGAGACAGCCGATAAGAAACTTGAGACGGTTGTGGGTGTTGCCTCTTCCGCCTGTCAAGCCTGCGAATTGGGGATTCCGAACGGCTTCGTCAACCTTGAGACGGCTCAAGGCCGTCTTTCGAGATCAATAAAGGTAAACGGATGCTCGTCCTCGGGTCCTTTCGGATGGTCCTCGCGCTTCACCTCGCGAAACTGTGACCGGTCGAAGGACGGAAAGACAGCATCGCCCTCAGGCGCCGTATGGACCTCGGTCAGGAACAGAGCCTGCACATGCGGCAGGGCCAGGGCATAGATCTCCGCTCCGCCGGCAACAGCCACCGCATCGGCTCCTGCCCTGCCTGCGAGTTCCTCCCCTTTGGCAACGGCCTCTTCCCAGGTATGGACCACATGCACGCCCTCGGCGGAGAAACCTTCATCGCGGGTCAGCACGATGGTCTCCCGGCCCGGCAGGGGCTTTCCGATCGATTGAAACGTCTTGCGTCCCATGATCATCGGTTTGCCCATGGTGAGGCGGCGGAAGCGTCCCATGTCGGTCTTGATCCGCCAGAGCAGACGATTGTCCCGCCCGATCACGCCGTTTTCGGCCATGGCGACCACAAGGATGAGAGGTAGGGTCATGGCTCCTCCGCCAGTCGTTGTAGGGTCTCGCCCGTCACACGCTGCACCGTCCATTCGTCCATGGGGATCGCCCCGATGGAGCGATAGACCCTCAGGGCCGGCTCGTTCCAGTCGAGCACCCACCATTCGAGGCGCGCCAGCCCCTCCGCCCTGCAACGGCGTGCCAGATGCCGCAGCAGGGCCCGACCGATTCCCTTGGAGCGGAACTCGGGACTGACGAAGAGATCCTCGAGATAGATCCCGTGGCGCCCGCGGAAGGTGGAAAAATTATAGAACCACAGGGCGAAGCCGGCAGGCTCGCCCTCCCACTCGGCAATATCCGCGAAGACGCGAGGGTTGGGACCGAAGAGTGCGTTCGCAAGATCGGCTTCAGTCGCATCGACCTCATGCGCGAGGCGCTCATAATCGGCGAGTTCCCGGATGAAGCGGAAGATCTGGGCCGCGTCGGACGCTATGGCAGGTCGGATCGAGAGGGGCATCCTTCCTCTCTACGGGAACACTGGTTTGACGCCAATGGCACTTTGGCCGCCATCCACTCCCGTTCCCCGCCCTGCGCAGCTTCGGATGCTGTTCAAATGACGAAGAAATCGTGGAATGCCATCGACAGCCCTTTGCTGAGCGATGCTATCTCAACCGACTTAAACTTCGTCCCGGACCCGTCGGCGTCATAGAGCAGTAGGCCCTTCTTCTTGTCATAGATAATTCTGTCCTCCCGGTCCTTGGCCCTAGACGCGGTGACGAACATGTCGGAGGAGATCTTTTTTGGCTTCTGAAGGGTACCCGCTCCAAGCTTCGTGAAAGCTTTATTGTCGAGCCAGACCGTGTCAGCAGTGACGTTGTAGTCGTCGATCCTGTCCCTATTCGACGTCTTGTTGGGTTTAAGATCGAACACGAAGACGTCTCGCCCTGCTCCGCCGATCAGCACGTCATTGCCGGCTCCGCCCCAAAGCTTGTCATTTCCGCCCCTGCCTTGAACCTCGTTGGCTACCACGTTGCCCCGAAGATTGTTCGATCCGTTATCGCCCGTGAGGAGCAAATCGTTTGTGACGGTCCAGGTCACAATCTGCTCCAGGGAACTGCGGTCTCCCCTCACCCAATCTGTGGGATCGTAGGCACGGGCCTGCAAGGTATGTGTGCCGAAGCCGTAGTTATCCTGGGCTAGGCTGAAGGTCTCGCCAGCATCGATGAAGGCTCTGCCGTCCAGCGTCCAATCGACCTTGATTACGTTTGGGTCGATTGTATCCACATAGAAATCGGATGGGTTGTGATGGACGCTCCAGGGATCTGTATAGCCGTCCAGCGGATCGACGAATTCATAGAATTTGAGGATGAACTGCTCCCTTGCGACGGCATCGAAGGGACGACCCAAGGTTTTCATCTTTGAATCGACAGACGGACGATAGGCACCGTCCGCATGATAATAGGCACCTTCATAAGCCCCGATTACCCCAATGCCAGGCTGGTTGTATCCCAGCCACTCCGACCATTTGGCGCCGGAAGGATCATTCGTCACATTGGCATAGGAAGGGTCAGGACCGCTATAGGATCCCGAAGCGCCATAATCGTACTCGTCTCCCAGGCCCGCAAAGGCATGGCCGATCTCGTGGAGGGCGATCTCATAGGCTTGGGAATGTCCGGCCGAGTAGATGCCGGAATCGTAGCCTGCACCACCATAATTCTCGCTGTTCACGAGGATGAAGCGCATCTCGGAAGCAAAATCTGCGTATCGAAGGACATTATCCTCGATGGCATCCGCCTTATCGAGACGGACACCCAGCGCACGGCCGCTGTAGCTCGCATCGAGAGCAGTGTCCCGAGAGATTCCATTGGCAGGATCATCGGCCCCAGACTCATTCGAGATGATGTCGATAGAATGAATGTTGAAGAAGTTTCTGTAGCGCCCGAAGGGATCGCTCAGAAGGCCTCCATCGAACATGTACCCCAGAAGGCCCCGAACCTGGGCCGTATAGGTTGTGGCAATCTCCGGAGATGTGTAGCCATCTCCCATGAAGACTATATCGATGCGGTTGGAACTATAACCTGTCGTCTGCAGCTGGCGAAGTGAGGGCACGCAAAATCCTCAGGTAGGCGAAATATACAGTATATCGTCTATCCTATCTGACTGGGGCTGCCCTGAACAGTGCAGACTACCTAGCCGCTTGCTCCTATTCCATGACCCGCCGCGGCGAGCCCCACTCCTCAAGGACTGCATTCATGTCGTCCAGCACGAAGAACCGGGCGCTCTCGACATCGTAGCCGTCGTCCAGAAGGGTGTCGTAATCCGTCAGACTGTGCCGGATATAGGCTGTGATCGACAGCCAGGCCGCCGCCTCCGGCGAGGCGGCGTGCAGGCCGCGGCTGCCCAGCGCGTGATCGGTCACTGCCTCGAACTCGTGCCGCGGAATGCGCGGAGCGAGGATGCGCACGGCGCTCTCGATGGCTTCGCGCCTGTTCATGTCACGTCAGACTGCGACGGGCGCCTTGATGGCGGGATGCGGATCGTAGTCCTCTATGGCGATATCGTCGTAGGTGAATTCGAACAACGACCGCACCGACGGGTTGAGCCGCAGCTTCGGCAGATGCCTCGGCTCCCGCGAAAGCTGGAGGCGGGCCTGCTCCAGGTGGTTGAGGTAGAGGTGCGCATCGCCGAAGGAGTGGACGAAGTCGCCGGGCTGCAGGCCGGTCGCCTGCGCCATCATGTGTGTGAGCAGCGCATAGGAGGCGATGTTGAAGGGAACCCCTAAGAACACGTCTGCCGAACGCTGGTAGAGCTGGCAGGAGAGCCGTCCCTCCGCGACGTAGAACTGGAACAGGCAGTGGCAGGGCGCCAGCGCCATCTTGTCGAGATCGGCCGGGTTCCAGGCGGAGACGATCAGGCGGCGGCTGTCCGGGTTGCGGCGGATCTCGTCGAGAACCCAGCGGATCTGATCGACGGTCCCGCCGTCGGGCTTCGCCCAGGAGCGCCATTGCTTGCCGTAGACAGGGCCGAGATCGCCGTTGTCGTCCGCCCACTCGTCCCAGATCGAAACACCGTTCTCCTTCAGATACCGGATGTTGGTGTCGCCTTTCAGGAACCAGAGCAGCTCATGGATGATGGAGCGCAGGTGCAGCTTCTTCGTGGTGACGAGCGGAAAACCCTCACTGAGGTCGAAGCGCATCTGGTGGCCGAACACGGAAATGGTGCCCGTACCGGTGCGGTCGTCCTTGCGGACGCCCTCGTCCATGATGTGGCGGATAAGATCGTGATAGGCCTGCATGCGGTACTCCTCACCTGATCATAGGGCAGCGGGAACAGCCTTCCGAGTCGATTTTCAACGAAGGGTGGGGACAACCCGCCCTTTCAAAATCCGCTCGCCCCACCTATATTGGGTGTGCCGGTCGCAAGATCGGCTATGGCGATAAACGGCTATCGGAATAAACCCATCGGACCCGGGGGCGGTACCCGGCGCCTCCACCAAAATCCAGGCAGGACCTGGATTTCGGCGGGGGCGAAATAGGATCGACGAGGGCGTAAAGGGTAGACTTTCGCTCGGCATGGTTCCGCCGTTATCGGGCCGAATCTATAGTTGCCAACGACAACTATGCTCCGGTTGCAGTGGCTGCGTAAGCGGTCCCTAAAGCCGAATCAAAGCCCTTGCGGTTAGCACCGTAAGGCGGGGTCCGGAGGCACCTGGCAACAGAAGCCTCCACTTTTGTTTCTGCAAGGGCTCGCTTATGGCCGGTGGTAAAGACCTGATCCGCTACGATCTTCTGGTGCAGGACGCCCTCAAGGGTGTCGTGCGCAAGGTGCTGATCGATGCCAAGGACGGGCTCCCGGGCGAGCACCATTTCTACATCTCCTTCCAGACGGATTTTCCGGGCGTTCGCCTCTCGAACCGCCTGCGCGAGAAATACCCGCAGGAGATGACCATCGTCCTTCAGCATCAGTACTGGGACCTCAACGTCACCGAGCACACCTTCGAGGTCGGGCTGTCGTTCTCCGGGATCCCGGAGCGGCTGCTCATCCCGTTCGATGCGCTCACCGGCTTCTTCGACCCGTCCGTGCAGTTCGGCCTGAAGTTCGACAGCCAGGGTGATGACGAGGAGGAAGCGCCCGAGGCTGCGCCCGCACCTCAGCCTGCGCGTGGCACCACCGAACCTGTGGAATTGAAGCAGCCCCGCAAGGCGATGCCGACAGCGGAGAAGCCGGCCGCCGCTCCCAAGACCGAACAAGCTGAGGCGCCATTGGAGCAGGCTCCCGATTCCGACGCCGCATCGGGCACGGCCGAAGTCGTCAGCCTCGATGCCTTCCGCAAGAAGAACTAAGCCCCTCTCTTAAGCTTCGACCAGAGCCTCTTTGCGCACCCGCTGCGTCAGGCGCATGGGCAGGCCACCGCGCGGCCGCAAGGTAATGCGCTGCACGGGTTCGACCGCGTGACCTTCCACGAGATCAAGCCGCAGGGAACGGGCGATGGTCGCCAGCACGATCACGGCCTCCTGCAGCGAGAAGCTCGCGCCGATGCAGACCCGCGGGCCTGCTCCGAAGGGTAGATAGGCGAAGCGGTCGATCTGCTTGCGGTTCTCAGGGAGGAAGCGCTCGGGCCGGAAGGCATTGGGCTCGTCCCAAAGCCTCCGGTGGCGGTGCAGAACATAGGGCGAGATCGCCACCATGGAGCCTGCCGGTATATCCACATCCCCAATTCGATCATCCGCGATGGCCGTGCGGCTCATATAGGGTGCGGGCGGATAGAGGCGGATCGCCTCGTCGATCACCGCACGGGTATAGACGAGCCGCTCCAGGTGATGAGGCTCGATGGTCCCCTGGCCCAGCACTTCGTCCGCCTCCTGCTCGACACGGGTGCGGGCATGTTCGTCCTGAGAGAGAAGGTAAAGCGACCAGGACAGAGCATTGGCCGTCGTTTCGTGCCCGGCGCCGATGAAGGTGACGATGTTCGTCCGCACCTCGATGTCGCTCAGGCCCTTGCCGGTCTCAGGGTCCGCTGCCTCCAGGAGGAGGGTGAGCAGATCCCGGGGAGCAGGCTCGCCGCTGGCGAGCAGCGCCTTGCGGGCCTCGATCAGCGCGTTGACGGTCTCCTCGAAGAACTGGATCGACGGCCTGGCCAGCAGGCGTCCGATCCTGGGCACCCAATCCGGAAAGCCGAAGATGTCGAGCGGGTCGACCCGACCAATCGAGTTGAAATAACGGGTGATCGCCCGCCCCAGGGCGTCCGGATCCTTCGGCACACCTTGGGTGAAGATGGTCCGCTCCAGCACGTCGAGGGTGACCCGGGTCATATCGAGGGCCGCATCGACCACGCGTCCCTCGGGGCGTCTCTGCCACCGCCTGACCAGGCGGTCGGCGGCCTCGACCATGGCCGGGAAGAAGCTGGCGACCGTGCGCGGGGTGAAGAGCGGCGCCAGAGTGCGCCGCTGAAGCCGCCACTCGTCGCCCTCGGCTGTCACAAGGCCCCGGCCGAGCCCTGGCGCCAGGATCCGGATCTGCAGGTCGTCCTTCCGGTAATTGGTGGCATTGTCCACGAGGATATGGCGGATGGCGGCAGGGTCGCTCACTACGGTCATGCGCCCCATAGCGCCGTCGCCTGTGACGAACGGCTCCTCGAAATGCGCCTCCATCCACATGTTCAGGGGGTTCTCGCGAACCATGCGCAGGAAGGCCACCATGCCGAGAAGCTCTGTACGGGGCTTGGGGTGAGGCGGGCGGAAAAGGGGCGTTTCCAGGGTATCGCTCATGCGAATTGACAAAGCCTCCATGCGCGTTCGCAGTTGCGAGCGCCATCAATTGAGATAAGAACACGCAACTCCATCGAAAGAGGTCAGGATGTCGCCCTCAACCCGCATCGAAACAGATACCTTCGGCCCCATCGACGTTCCCGCCGACAAGCTCTGGGGCGCCCAGACGCAACGCTCGCTCCAGAACTTCCGCATCGGGACGGATCGGATGCCGCTTCCCCTGGTCCATGCGCTGGCTATCGTGAAGCAGGCCGCCGCCCTCGTGAATAAGGACCTCGGCAAGCTGGAGCCGCGCCTGGCCGATGCCATTGCGGCGGCGGCCGCCGATGTGGTGCAGGGCAAGTACGACGACGAGTTCCCCCTCGTGGTGTACCAGACGGGCTCGGGCACCCAGTCGAACATGAACATGAACGAGGTTCTCTCGAACCTCGCCATCGAGCGTCTCGGAGGTGAGCGCGGCAGCAAGAAGCCCGTTCACCCGAATGACCACGTGAACATGGGCCAGTCGTCGAACGACTCGTTCCCGACCGCCATGCACATCGCGGTGGCCCGTGAGGTGCATGACCGGCTGCTGCCTGCTCTCAAGCACCTGCTGAAGGCGCTGGAAGAGAAGCAGGAAGCCTTCAAGGATCTCGTGAAGATCGGCCGTACGCACCTGCAGGACGCGACCCCGGTCACCCTCGGCCAGGAATTCTCCGGCTACGCCGCTCAGGTCCGCCTCGGCATTGCCCGCATCGAGCAGACTCTGCCCGGAATCTATGCCCTGGCTCAGGGCGGCACCGCCGTCGGCACGGGCCTCAACGCCCATCCCGAGTTTGCGGACCGCTTCGCCGCGAAGGTGGTGGAACTCACCGCCCTTCCCTTCACGTCTGCCAGCAACAAGTTCGAGGCGCTCGCCTCCAACGACGCCCTCGTCTACACCCACGGTGCCCTGGCGAGCCTGGCGGCCGGCCTGTTCAAGATCGCCAACGACATCCGCCTGATGGGCTCCGGCCCCCGTTCCGGCATCGGCGAGATCTCCCTGCCCGAGAACGAGCCCGGCTCGTCGATCATGCCTGGCAAGGTCAACCCGACCCAGGCTGAGGCCATGACAATGCTGTGCTGCCAGGTCGCCGGCAACCAGACGACGGTCACCTTCGCCGGCAGCCAGGGCCATTTCGAGCTCAACGTGTTCAAGCCGGTCATCGTGAATGCGGTGCTGCAGTCGATCCGCCTGCTGGCGGATGGCGCGATCAGCTTCACGGACAATTGCGTCGTCGGCATCGAGCCGAACCACGACCGCCTCCAGGACCTGATGCAGCGCTCCCTGATGCTGGTCACGGCGCTTGCGCCGTCGATCGGCTACGACAAGGCGGCTGCCATCGCCAAGTCGGCGCACAAGAACGGCACCACCCTGAAGGAAGAGGCTCTCAAGGCGGGTGTGGCGGAAGATCATTTCCACGCCGTCGTCCGCCCCGAGACGATGCTTCAGCCCGGCGAATGAGCTAAATTCGCGCCATGGCTGAGATCATCAATCTGCGCCAGGCGCGCAAGCAGAAGGCGCGGGCCGAGAAAGAGGCCCGCGCCGAACAAAACCGCATCACCTTCGGCCGCACCAAGGCCGAAAAGACGCTGACGAAGGTCGAGCAGGACATGACAAAGACCCGCCTGGAAGGCCACAAGCGCGATTCCGACGAGACGCCGTGAATGGGCTTTGCCGTTCTCAAGCGCTCCGTCTCCATTGCCGGCCACCGGACGAGCATCTCCCTTGAGGAGCCGTTCTGGGAGGGCCTGAGAGAGATCGCCGAGCGGGAGAAAATCTCCGTCCAAGCCCTGATCGGGCGCATCGATGCGGAGCGCGGGGAGCAGAACCTGTCCTCGGCCATTCGCGTCTTCGTGCTCAACGATCTGCGCGGCCGGCTGGTCTCCGACGCCGATCAGCGTATCGGTGGAGCCCCGTAGACTGAGGGCGGGGGAGCCACCTCGAGGGGTGGATTCAAGGGCGGCAGCGAGGTCTGCGACGGTGCCGGCTTAGGCTCCTCGGGTTGTCTCCGCTGCTCCGATTGCAGCCGTTCAGCCTCCCGGCGTGCCCGCTCGGCCTCGGCCCGGGCTTTGGCTTGGCGAAGCGCCTCCTCTTCGGCCGCTTTCACCCTTTGGCGCTCAGCCTCGCGCTGCGCCTCGATCTGGCGCTGGCGTTCTGCCGCAGCGCGCTCGAACGCCTCGATCTTCTCCAGTTCCCGCTTGAGCACGATGGCGGCCAGCCCATTGCGGAACGGTCCCGCATCGATCTGGCGAACGGGAGCCGTCAGGGAACCCTGCCAGTTCAGGCCGATCGACGGCGGGGCACCGACCCATTCGGCTGGAGCCGTCTTGGCCGTCAGCGCACCGCGGGCATCGAGCTGGAGGGTTTTCAGGTCGTAGGTGATGCCGCCCTGCCAGACGGCCGGCCCGCTCTCGGCCACGAAGGGCGAGAGCCGCAGCATCCCGCTCACAAGGGCCGCCGAGGTTCGGACTAGGCCTGTGTTCAGGGGTGCCCGTCCAAGCTCCATGCCGAGGATGGCCTCCGCCTTTCCCTCGACCAAGGGATCGTTCTCCCCGAGCGCACGCTTGAGCGCGCGGTCGAAGACGTTCGGATCTGCTGCGGGAATGCGAAGATTGGCGACCTGCCATTCGCCCGCACCTCCGAGATTGGCAACGAGTTCGGAGAGGCTCGACCCCGCCGCTCCGAATCGCAGCGGCCCGGACAAGATGGCCTCGAAAGGCGTGGAGCCCGTCAGGGCCCATAAGGGCACCCGGTCGAGCGCTCCCTCGCCCACGATGGTGGCAACCGCCCCTTGCCGGGTGATCGTCGCCGTGCCGGTGATCCTCCCCGGGCCCATGGTCGCCTCAAGGTTGCGGATGGCGATCCCGTCGGGCTGAGCGCCGACGACGAAGGCAGCCCGTGTGGCTTGAAGACCGCGACCCAGTTCGAGCGTCCCGACCCGGAAGGTAACCTGGCCGCCGGAGACGAGACGGCCGCTCTGGCCGAATTGGGCGGTGGACCAGATTGCGGTCGTGCTCTGATCGCCCGGCACATTGAGCGCCAGTGCCGCCGTGAGCCATGGCATGGAGAGTCGGCCCAGGGAGACCTCGCCGCTGATCTCGGACCGGGAGGCGGCCACGAGGCGCGCCTGCACGGGTTCGTTGGAGACCTTGGCATTGATGTCGAGAAGGGTCGCCCCGCGCTCCCGGCCGAGAGTCACCCGCCCGCTCACCGGCACCGGCGGGGCGACACCCGCCCCATCGCCAAGCAGGCGCAGGAAGGGCGTGATGTCGGGGGTTGCGATCTCGGCCTCGCCGCTATCCACCACATCATCGCCCTCGCTGAGGGCGAATGGCCTCGTGGTCGCCACCTTCGCGCCGGCGACGTCCCCGGTGAGAACGACGCTGAACCGGCCGGATCCGACGCGGGAGCCGCGGAGATCGATCCTGGACGGCTGGTTGAGGCCAGCCATGTTCGGCCGGTTGACCCAGCGTCCGGTGTTGTCGGTGGAGAGACTGAGGGTCAGGCTCTCGGTACGCCCGTCGATGGATTCGACCTGTCCCTCGAAAGGTCCATTGGCCATGCGACCGGTGGCGGTCGTGCGCAGCCGCAGCTCGGTCGAGCCGGGAGCCGGCGCCACCCGCTCGGACGCAACATCGAGATCGAGCGCCCCTTCCCGGACGAAGTGAGGCACGAGCTTTGAAATTCCGCCGATCCAGACGCTTCCCAGGAGATCGACCAGGGGATCTGCCCGCTGAGCCGTGACCTTGCCGGAAATCCGGCCCGAGCCGTCCGGTGCGATCCGCCCACGCACCCGGGCATTGGCGCCGGCGAGATCCACGATGTCGAGGGTCTCGACCAGCAGCGCCGGACCATCGGAGAGGATGCGCGCCGTGATCCGCCCCGTCGCCGGGCTCCGGCCGGCGCTGACCCCGCGGGCGTCCAGGATGAAGCCGACATCGAGGTTCTCGGTGGCCTGGAACACGCTCGAGACCTGGGGCAGGTCGTCAAGATTGAGGCCCTGAAGGCCAACCTGCGCCTCGAGCCTGCCGCGCTCATTCGCTTCGGGCGCGGTATAGCGGACATTGCCGGTGAGCGTGGACTCGCCCATCTTCAGCCGCAGCCGGTTGAAGGACAGGACGGGATTCGAGAACGCGACCTCCGATGAGAGTTCCACGGGGCGCCCATCCAGGGCCGTCAGAAGCGGCGAGTTCAGGTTGATCTTGGCAAGGTAGCGCGCGAGACGGTCGGACGCTTTAGAGGCCAACGCCACCTTGCCATTGATGCCGCCCCTCGTGGTCAGGCCGAGCTGGCCTTCGAGCGCCACCTTGGTATCGCCCGGAGCGGTGAACTCGATCCGGTCGAGTTGCGCCCGCCCGGTGTCGAGGGACAGGCGCAGATTGGCATTCGTCAGATCCTCCTGGCCCAGGCCGATGCTGTCGATCTTGAGATCAAGATCAATCGGCACTCGGATCAGTGGCAGGGACCATTGCTGGAGTCTGCTTTTAAAATCCTGTCCATTTCCAGAGAGGATGAAGCTGTCCGCATCGAGCCGGCGCCCTTCGAGACGCAACGAGATGCGCGGATCGTTGAGCCCGACCCTTCCCTCGCCCGTCATGCGCAGGCTCGCTCCGCCCTCGCCCGCTTCGAGGCTGACCGGGTTGAGCTCGACGGCACCCGGCACCGTCTTGAATTCGGTCTCGACGACGATCGGGATCGGGATGCCAGCTGCGGCGAGCTGCGCCGGAGGGCCGAACAGGATCTTGGCCTTGCCAGATACATTCGGGGTCGCAGCCTCTCCGGCGCCTTCGCTCAAGCCCAGCCGGGCATCGAGATCGAAACGCGGATAGACGTCGCCGCCGCCGGAGAGCTTGACCTGGATGGTCTTGTCCTCGGCTAATTCCCCGGTCACGAGCCGGAACGGGACCCCGGACGTGGTGCCCTCGACGCGCCAGGGCCCGATGAGTTTCTGGCCCTCGATGAGGACGTTCTCGGCGAAAGCCTGATTGGTACGGCCGGTGCTGGCGCTCTGCGTGGTCACGAGAAGCTGGCCGACGGAGAGGTTCTCGATGGCCCATTCCCGGGCTCGCCCGCTGCCGGAGACCAGCTCCGGCGGCAGGCGCCACTCGCCGTCCCCGGAGACCGGGATGCGGATATCGGCGCGTCCCACCCGCGTTTCCGTGAAGCGCACCTCGCCCCGTAAAAGGGGCGTGAGGGCGACTTCCGCCCAGACGTCGTCGGCGGTCAGAACCGGCGAGTCCGGCGTCTTCCCGCCAAGCCTGAGCCGGTCGAGTATGATCCTCGGCTCAGGCAGCAGACGAATGCCGATGCCGCCTTCAGTCTGGGCTTCGGTCCCGGAGGCGCGCGCAATCATCTGGTCGATCGTGTCGCGGTGAGCCTCCCAGGCAATGAAGGGAGGCGCCGCCACGGCAATCGCCAGGATCAGGATCACGATGGAGGCGATGATCGTCAGGATATCGCGCAAGAAGCCGCCTTTTCTCCGTTACTCTGACACGTCCTTACCCCATGACGGCAAGGACCGGGAGCGCTGTTCACCGTGTTCCACCGTCAAAGCGCGACGATCTTGCCCGGATTCATGATGTTGTGAGGATCGATGGCCTGTTTCAAGACGCGCATGAGGCCGAGCGCCGCCGGTCCATGTTCGATCTCCAGATACTTCATCTTCTTCTGACCGACCCCGTGCTCGCCCGTACAGGTGCCCTCCATGGCGACCGCCCGGCGCACGAGCCGGTCGACAAAGGCCTCGCAGGCCTCGATTTCCGCCGGATCGTCGGTGTTCACGAGGGGCTGAACGTGGAAGTTGCCATCGCCCACATGACCCACGATGGGGGCGATGAGCCCGCTCTCCAGAATGTCCTGCTTGGTGGCATCCACGCATTCGGCCAGACGCGAGATCGGCACGCAGACATCGGTTGCCACCGATTGCGCACCCGGCCGCAGGCCTTTGGCGGCCCAATAGGCATCATGCCGGGCCTGCCAGAGGCGCGAGCGCTCTTCAGGCTTCGTGGCCCATTCGAATGGTCCACCGCTGAACTCGGCCGCGATCTCGCCGAAGCGCTCCGCCTGCTCCTGCACCCCGGCCTCGGAGCCGTGGAACTCCAGGAGCAGCAGGGGGCTCTCCGGCAGGGTGAGCTTGGAATGAAGATTGACCGCCCTCACCTGCACCTCGTCGAGCAGCTCGATACGGGCCACCGGGATGCCGGACTGGATCGTCATGATCACGGCGTCGCAGGCCGCCTTGACCGATGGGAAGGGACAGATGCCGGCCGAGATGGCCTCCGGGATGCCGTTGAGCTTGAGGGTGATCTCGGTGACGATGCCGAGGGTTCCCTCCGACCCGATGAGAAGCCTGGTCAGATCGTAGCCGGCCGAACTCTTCTTGGCGCGGCTTGCCGTCTTCACGATCTCGCCATCGGGCAGCACGGCGGTGAGCGCCAGCACCACGTCCTTCATGGTTCCATAGCGCACCGCATTGGTGCCCGAGGCTCGCGTGGCGACCATGCCGCCGATGGAGGCGTCGGCGCCTGGATCAATGGGGAAGAACAGGCCCTTGTCGCGCAGGTGCTCGTTGAGCTCCTTGCGGGTCACGCCGGCCTCGACCACGCAATCCAGATCCTCGTCATGAACGGCGATGACGCGCTTCATCAGGCTCAGGTCGATTGACACGCCACCGTAAGGAGCATTGACGTGCCCTTCGAGCGAGGTGCCGGTGCCGTAGGGGATGATCGGGACCTCGTGCGCGGCGCAGAGCTTGACGACCTCCGACACCTCCTCGCTGGTCCGAGGATAGACCACGATATCCGGCGGCTGGTTCTTCACCCAGGTGAGGGAATGGCCGTGCTGCTCGCGAACGGCGGCCGAGGTGGCGACCCGGTCTCCAAGGCGCCGAGACAACTCGGCCTGGAGGGAGGCAAGGACGGCGTCGGTGGCTTTCTGACGGACGGCAGCGTGGGGCGCATTCATGGAGGCTTCAGATCCGGTTGTGATGCTCATGGGATCCATAGCTACCAGAACCGTTGCAAAGGCAACACTCGGATGAGAAAGATGCCGCACCCCTCATGCACAAGCTGCCAGATCGTGCTAACATTGTTTCTTCCAGCGCGAAGGGATTGGCATCTGAGACGCATCGAGGAACAAGACTGAGATGGAAAAGCGGACCCCCGTCTTTTTCTTTGCCCCCTTCGTGTCCTCCACGATGCGGATCGAGCCCGCTTGGATCGATTATAATGGCCACATGAATATGGCCTATTACCATGTGCTCTTCGACCGGGCCGTGGAGGAAGGGTTCAGCCTCGTCGGTCTGGGCCACGACTACCTGGAGAAGCGCAAAGCTTCCTTCTTCGCCGCCGAGATCCACACCACCTACAAGCGTGAATTGACCGTGCAAGACAGGGTGCGCGTCACGCTCCAGCTGGTCGAATTCGACGAGAAGCGCATCCACTACTACATGGAAATCCGCCACGCCGGCGAGGGCTGGGTTGCAGCCACCATGGAAGGCCTGTCCCTCCACGTGGACATGGAGACCCGGAAGGTCAGCCCCTTCCCAGACGACATCATGGCCAATCTCGCCGTGATGAAAACGACTCATGCCCGCCTGCCGCAGCCGGCAGCCCTGGGCCGCGTGATCGGCATTCCGCACAGGACCGAGGTGCAGGAGGCTCTGTCAGCCTCAGGCACCCGTCACTAGCGCAGAGAGTGAGCTCGGATTGCTCCCAAAATTGCCAATCCACTTTTGGGTCCGAGACTCTAGCAGCTGATCGAGCCGCGCGGGCAGGCTCCGCGAGAAACGGGGGGCAATGCCCGGGGGGCGAAAAGGCGCTCCCGCTGGATGTCCTGCCGGATCTGGTTGTTGTCCATCTGGATCCGCTCTTCCAGATTCAGCAGCTTCTGATCCTCCCGGATCCGACGGTTGATGTCCTTCGCAGCCCGCTCGGACGGGCTCACGCGGGGCAGGCGTGTCTGAGCGTCCGCCGGCACGGCTAGGGGCAGGATGAGGCTGGAGCCGACGGCAAGAGCCATCATGATACGCATGGGACATTCCTCTTCAGGACCTTCATCCCCATATGAGGATGAGACCTCTCGTCAACAATGACAACTTGGCTCCGAAGTTCACGCCTGCGGCAGGATCGACAGGCATTCCGGGCTCGACGCCGTTCGCCTTTTGATCCATGGTCCCGCCGATGAATCAGTCCGATCCCAGACACGACCCGCATGACAGCTTGGCCCATGAGCCCGCGTCCGGCTCGCTGAGCGCCCGCGCCCGTGCGGCGGTCGCGCCCCAATCGCCTTATCTAAACGGCTTGAACCCAGAGCAGCGCGCCGCCGTGGAGGCCACCGAGGGCCCGGTTCTCGTGCTGGCGGGCGCCGGCACGGGCAAGACCCGCGTGCTTACCACCCGGATTGCCCACCTGATCGCCACCGGGAAGGCTTATCCGTCCCAGATCCTGTCCGTGACCTTCACCAACAAGGCCGCGCGGGAGATGCGCGAGCGCATCACGGCTGTCATCGGCCCCGTGGCCGAGGGCATGCAATGGCTCGGCACCTTCCACTCGATCGGCACCAAGATCCTGCGCCGCCATGCCGAACTTGTGGGCCTTCGCTCGGACTTCACGATTCTGGGGACGGACGACCAGCTCCGACTGATGAAGCAGGTGATCGAGGCAGAGGGCATCGACGAGAAGCGCTGGCCGGCCCGGCAACTCGCCGGCCATATCGACGGCTGGAAGAACCGGGGGCTCGGGCCCGATCAGGTGCCGGCCGGTGAAGCCGGGGCCTTCGCCAATGGCAAGGGCGGGCGGCTCTACCGGGCCTATCAGGAGCGACTGAAGGTTCTGAACGCCGTCGATTTCGGCGACCTCCTGCTCGAATGCCTGCGCCTGTGGCGCGAGCATCCGGACATTCTGGAGCAGTACCAGAACCGTTTCCGCTACATGCTGGTGGACGAGTACCAGGACACCAACGTCGCGCAGTATCTCTGGCTGCGGCTTCTGGCCCAGGCGCGCAAGAACCTGTGCTGCGTCGGCGACGACGACCAGTCGATCTATGGCTGGCGCGGCGCCGAGGTCGACAATATCCTGCGCTTCGAGCATGACTTCCCGGGCGCGACGGTGATCCGGCTCGAGCGCAACTATCGCTCCACCGGCCATATCCTCTCCGCAGCCTCCGGCCTCATCGCCAAGAACCAGGGCCGCCTCGGCAAGACGCTGCGCACCGAGGATGAGCCCGGTGAGAAGGTGACGATCACCGGCGCCTGGGATTCCGAGGACGAGGCGCGCCTCATCGGCGAGGAGATCGAGGCGCTGCACGCCAAAAAGCACCCGCTCTCCGAGATCGCCATCCTGGTGCGCATCTCGGCCCAGATGCGCGAGATCGAAGACCGGCTCGTGACGCTGGGCGTTCCCTATCGCGTCATCGGCGGCCCGCGCTTCTATGAGCGCGCGGAAATTCGCGATGCGCTTGCTTACCTGCGCGTCGTCAACCAGCCTGCGGACGACCTCGCTTTCGAGCGCATCGTGAATACGCCGAAGCGTGGCTTAGGCGACGCAACGATCCAGGTGCTGCACAACCATGCCCGCGCGGCCCGCGTGCCGCTGATGGAGGCCGCGCGCTTCATCGTCGAAACCGACGAGCTGAAGCCAAAACCGCGCGCCACCTTACGCGATCTGCTCATCTCCTTCGGCCGCTGGGCGAAGCTCTCCGAGACCATGAGCCAGTCCGAAGTCGCCCAGACGGTGCTGGAGGAATCCGGCTATACCGACATGTGGCAGAAGGACAAATCGGCGGATGCGGCGGGGCGGCTCGAAAACCTCAAGGAGCTCGTGCGCTCCATGGAGGAGTTCCCCGACCTACAGAGCTTCCTCGAGCACGTGTCGCTCGTGATGGAGGCCAACGAATCCGACACCGTCGAACGCGTGAGCCTGATGACGCTCCATGCGGCGAAGGGGCTGGAGTTCGACACGGTCTTCCTGCCCGGCTGGGAGGAGGGCCTCTTCCCGAACCAGCGCGCCCTCGACGAGAGCGGCCGCGCGGGCCTGGAGGAGGAGCGGCGCCTCGCCCATGTGGGCCTCACCCGCGCCCGGCGCCGGGCCAAGATCTACTTTGCCTCCAATCGACGCATCCACGGCCTGTGGAACTCGACCGTGCCAAGCCGCTTCGTCGACGACCTGCCTGAGGCTAATGTAGAGATCGCCGAGGCCCCGGCCAACTTCTCCTATGGCGGCTCCCGCTTCGACCGCATGCAGCCCTTCAGCGGCTCGTCCTACCAGACCCCTGGCTGGCAGCGTGCGCAGGCTCATCGCGCAACGACCGAGGACGGTGGCTATTCCGCACGCCGCTCCGGCGAGCGTCGCGGTCCGATGCTGATTGAGGGCGAACTGGTGGCGAAATCCACCGGCGGCTCGGGCTTCAAGGTCGGCGGTCGCGTCCTGCACACCAAGTTCGGTCCTGGCACCATCGAGGCGGTGGACGGCAACAAGCTCACGGTCGAGTTCGATAAGGCCGGACGGAAGATGGTGCTCGACAGTTTCGTGGAAGCGCTGAGCTGAGCCGCAACATACCTTAATTGTCATTCCGGGGCCGCGCAGTGGAGCCCGGAATCCATAAACACGACGTCTCAGTAAGGGCGAGCAGCGTTGCGCCTCATTTTGAATCGTTAGGCGGGTATGGATTCCGGGCTCTCGCTCCGCTCGCCCCGGAATGACAGTGGTGAGCAATTCAAAATATGACAATGACCGGGACAAGCCCGGCCATGACGTTGATATAGAACTCCCCACAACTACTCCGCAGCAGCCGGCGGCACAGGGGCCGGCGGGGTGCCGTAAGTGCGGGGATCGACCGGGTTGAGGTCGCCCTCGTCCTCCGTGTAGGCCGGCGGGCGATCGATATAGGTGAAGGTGCCCTTCCCGTCCGGCGCAGGCCCTTGAGCCCAGCGCCCCTGCTCGCTCTCAGTCCCTTCCGAATGGTTGAGGAATTGGTAGGCCACCTCGCTCTTCTCCAGGCTCTGCGGGAAGTTCGACGGCACCGGCGTCATCTCAAGGCCGTCCTCCTCGAGTTCGCGGATCGCAGCAAGCCACTGGTTCTGGTGCATGGTATCGCGCGCGATGAGGAACGAGAGCATGTCGCGCACGCCGGTGTCGTTCGTCATGTTGTAGAGACGGCTGACCTGCAGTCGCCCCTGGCTCTCGGCCGTCACGTTGAAACGGAAATCGGCCAGCAAGTTGCCGCTCGCAATGGTGTAGGCGGAGGTCCAGGGATTGCCGACGCTGTCGGACGGCCGCGCTCCGAGGCCGGCCACGATGTAATGCTGGGCGTTCATGCCGGCCACGATGGCATCCTCAACTCGAGCGCCGCCCATGACAGCCCCCACCACCGAATTCTTGGCCATGTCCTCCTGTTGCTCGATCGGCGAGGTTTCGAGCAGGCGCGCGATCATGGTGGCGAGCATCTCGACATGGCCGATCTCCTCGGTGCCGATGTCCATGATCATGTCCTTGTATTTCTGGGGGCCGCGGCAGTTCCAGCCCTGGAACAGATAGGTCATCATCACGCTGATCTCACCCCATTGGCCGCCCAGGGGTTCTTGGAGCATCTTGGCGAAGAGCGGGTCGGGTTTCTCAGGCTTGGCGTGATACGCCATCTGCTTCTGGCGGAAGAACATCGGCTGCTCCTGTCTGGTGGATTGAGTCGCGACTCTCAGCCCCGCAAGAGTCAGCCTTCCAACCAAAGCGATTCCCCGTTGTTCCCGATTTAGGCCGTTTACCCCGTACTTTAGACGAGTTCTGATCTGGCCGATCACCCCTCTAGCCACCCGTCCGCAACTGTGGAACCATCCGCCCCGACGAATGACCCAGAGAGGTGCCGATGTTTCCCCTGTCCAACATGCTGAGATCCTTCGTGCGAGCCGGAAACCTGAAGGTGATCGATGCGGAGGGTGGCACCCATACGTTCGGCGGCGAAAAACCAGGCCCAAGCGTCACCATGCGGCTCACCGACCGCTCGCTCTACCACAAGCTCTTCCTCAATCCGGAACTGCATGCGGGCGAAGCCTATATGGATGGCCGCATGAGCTTCGAGGACGGCTCATCGCTCAGAGATTTTCTGAACCTGTTTTCAATGAACCGCTCGTCCCTGGCGAATTACCCGCTGCAGAGCGTGCTCAAGCGCATCTCGCGGGGAGTGAAGCGCTTCCAGCAGGCAAACCCGGTCGGCAAGGCACAACAGAACGTGGCGCATCACTACGATCTAGGCAACGACTTCTACAAGCTCTTCCTCGACAAGGGCATGCAGTATTCCTGCGCCTACTTCGTCAACGACGACGACACGCTGGAAGAGGCGCAGCAGAACAAGCTTCGTCTCATCGCCTCGAAGCTGCGGCTGAAGCCCGGCTTGAAGATCCTCGACATCGGCAGCGGCTGGGGCGATCTCGCGCTCTATCTCGCGGCCATGGAGGAAGTGGATGTGACCGGCGTCACGCTCTCGAAGGAGCAGCATGAGCTCTCCAACGAGAAGGCACGCCGTGCCGGCCTGTCGGACCGGGTGCGCTTCGAGTTGCTCGACTATCGCAAAGTCGATCGCACGTTCGACCGCATCGTCTCGGTCGGCATGTTCGAGCATGTGGGCGTGCATCATTACGGCGAATTCTTCGCCAAGATCAACTCGCTGCTCGACGATGACGGGCTGATGGTGCTGCACTCCATCGGCAAGATGAGCCCGCCCGGCACCGCAAGCCCGTGGCTGCGCAAGTACATCTTCCCCGGCGCCTACTCCCCTGCCCTGTCGGAGGTGTTTCCCGTCGTCGAACAGAGCCAGCTCTGGGTGACAGATCTCGAATTCCTGCGTCTGCACTACGCGAAGACGCTCAACCATTGGCACCGGCGCTTCGAAGCGAACCGCGAGAAAATCGCCGCCATGTATGACGAGCGTTTCTGCCGCATGTTCGAGTTCTACCTCATCAGCGCCGAGACCATGTTCACCACCGGCAGCCAGCTCGTGTTCCACATGCAGCTCGCCCGCAAGCGCGATGCCGCGCCGATCGTGCGCGACTACATCACGGACGTGCAGCGTGAATATAGGGCTAAGGAAAATGAGAGGCTGAAGCCAATCAAGGCCGCAGAAATGGCTCTGCAGTCCGAATAGGCATACCCTCAGCGGGAAGTTGCGCCTGTCGTATCCAATGAAACGGGCCGACCTTCCTGTGCGGCCCTATAAACGGCTTGCATGATGCGCACATCGCGCAGGCCCTCCTCGCCCGGCGTTTTCGGCTCCCGGTTCTCCATCACGGCGTTCGACAGGTGATCCATCTCGGCGGCGAACTGGTTGCCCTCCGGAATCTGCACACGCCGCTCTTCCTTTTCGGTTTTCACCTTCATCTGATGCCGCTCGTACTCCGTGGCTGGATCGAGAACAAGAGAGGCCTTTGAGCCGAACACCTGGAAGCGCTTCACGGACGACGTGGAATAGGACGAGGTGAGATTGGCCAGCGTACCCGACGGGAAGCGAAGCTGAAACGCCACGAGATCCTCGACCTCCTTGAATCGAGGGTCGCTCGCATCGCTTGAGATATGAGCCGAGACCTCCACCGGCTCCTCGCCCGTGATGTACCGGGCTGCCTGGAGCGAGTAGATGCCGATGTCATAAAGGGAGCCGCCGCCGGCCAGAGCCTTTACCATACGCCATTGATCGGCCGGCACCTTTGGATCGAGGATTCGCCCATGGTCGCTCGTCACAAGGCGGATCTTGCCGAGCTCGCCCTCGCGCGACATACGAATGGCTTCCAGGTTATACGGCTCGTACTGAGCGCGATACGCGATCATGAGCTTGCGGCCAGCTTCGCGACCGGCCCGGATCATCGTCTCGCATTCCTCGGCCGTCACCGCCATCGGCTTTTCGCACAACACGTGCTTGCCGGCCTTGAAGGCCCGCACCGTGTACTCGGCATGCAGTGCATTGGGCAGGATGATGTAGACGATGTCGATCTCGTCGTTGTCGGCGATGCGGTCGAAGCTCTGATAGTCGTAGATGTTCTTCTGATCGACGCCGTAACGGTCGGCGACCTGCAAAGCCTTGTCGCGGTTGCCGGACACCAGAGCCACCAGCTTCGACGATTTGCTCTCGGAGAAGGATGGGATGATCTGGTTCAAGGCGAATTGACCCAGTCCCACGATGGCGTATCCGAGGCGCTTTCCGGGCGCTTCCGGCATCTCCTTTTCCATCTCCGGCATCGGTCGTCCCGTCGGCCGGTCAGGTGGAAGAGCCGGCATTCCTCCCCCTCCACCCGAACCATTGCCTTGAGCGAAGGCAGGGCCGGCGGCGGCGAAGGCCGAGCTTAGGAGCAATCCGCCACCTGTGCCGCGCAGGAAGAGCCGCCGGGAAAGGCCCGTTTCAAAGTCGAATGTCATGATGGTTTCCTAGGGGCAATCAGGTCAGCGTCTCGTAGTCCTTGTTCTTCAGGCCGTCGTGGGCGTGACGGGTCGGCAGCGTGCCTTCAGGCTGCTTCTTGAAGTGCGAGGAGGCCATGGAGCCGACGGATCCTTTTGCGATCGTCACGCCTCCGTCGACCGCATACAGCGCACCGGTAATGTAGCTGGCTTCATCGGAAGCGAGGAAGCAGAACACGTTCGCCACTTCCTCTGGCATGCCGCGCCGCCCCATTGGCGTGGCGTCGATCATCATCGATTCCATCTCTCGGTCCATTGGGCCGCTGGACTTGTGAGTCCAGGCCGTGTCGATCGGACCGGGGCAGACGCAGTTGGCGCGTACGCCATGCGCAGCCTGCTCCACGGCTACGCCGCGCATGAAGGAATGGATGAAGGCTTTGGTGCCGCCATACATGGTGTTCTTGGCGATGCCAATCATGCCGGCCTCCGAGCCGGTGGAAACGATGTTGCCGTATGTCTTCTGAAGGTAAGGCAGCGCAAATTTCGTCATCAGGAAGACGGAACGCACATTCGCACGCAGAGTCTCGTCGAACTTGTCGATGGGATAATCCTGAGTTTCCGCCGCGATCAGAAACATGCCCGCGTTGTTGACGAGCACGTCGATGCGGCCATAGGCGCTCACGCAAGCCTCGACCGCTGCTTGGGCATGGTGTTCCTCGGCGATATCGCCAAGGTAGATCTCCGCGAAGCCGCCGGCCCCGTTGATCATGCGAGCCACGTCCTCCACCGGATCGTCCGGCAGGCCAACAAGGAGGAGACGTGCGCCCTCTCGGGCAAACTTGAGGGCAATCGCCTCGCCAATGCCGGTACCGGCACCCGTCACGATGGCAACCTTATCGAAGAGGCGTCCGTTCATAGCGATCTCCTGGAAGCTGAGGGAAGCGTAGCCATGAAGGCAGCGGCCATGGCTGAAGCCGAGCGAGGACAAAACGGGCCGCTCCCCTGACGGTTCCTCTCGCGTCCCGACATCACGGACAGGTGACCTGCGCTCTGATGAATGCTAAGGCGACCGCATGCTTGAAGGTCTGCACCCAAACCGCCCCACCCACGTCTTCCGCATCACCACGGACGAGCGCTCCGCCCGCGCCATGACCGACATGATCGGCGAGATCTTCGATCCGGCCGAGACGGCCGTTGCGTCCTTCGAGACGGAGGACGACGGCCCCTGGTTGCTGGAGGCCTATTTCGCGCACCAGCCGGACGAGGCAGCGATCCGCGACCTGCTGCGCCCCATCGTGGGCGCGGAGGCCGACAAAGGTGTCTTCCTGCCTCTGGAGCAGAAGGATTGGGTGAAGTCGTCTCTGGAGGGCCTCAAGCCCGTTCGCGCGGGCCGCATCTTCGTTCACGGCTCCCATGACCGTGAGCAACGCCTTCCCAGCGACATCGCGATTGAGATCGAAGCGGGCCTCGCCTTCGGCACCGGCCACCATGGCACCACCAAGGGCTGCCTGCTTGCTTTCGTAGATGAGCTGAAGATGCGCACGCCGCGGCATGTGCTCGATGTCGGCACCGGCACGGGCATTCTCGCGTTTGCTGCGGCAAAGGTTTTGAAGCGCCCTGTCGTGGCAGGCGATATCGACCCGGAAGCCGTGCGGGTGGCGCGGGAGAACGCGCGGCTCAACGGGATCGCGGCTTGGATGAAGCTCTATGTAGGCCCCGGCATCCGCCACGCGGAGGCGGATCGCCCCGGGCACTTCGACCTGGTCTTTGCCAACATTCTGGCCAAGCCTCTGCGGATGCTGGCACCAGCGCTGGCGCGTGTGGCGAGCGATGACGGGACGATCATTTTGTCAGGGCTTCTCTACCGCGACGTCCCTGGCGTTCTGTCAGCCTATGCGCACCAGGGCTGGTATCTGCAGCGCCGCTACAATCTGGACGGCTGGGCAGCTTTGGTCATGACACGAGGCAGCGCACGGGCGCTGCCTCGGCAGTAATCCAGATTACTCGGCCAGAACGCCAGGGTAGCGCTTGGCGAGTTCGCGACGGAGCTTGAGGGTCTCAGTCCAGACTTCGCGAACGACCTTGAGGGCAGTGATGATGATCATTGTCTTATCTTTCTTTGCAAATAACGTGCTTAAAGCTTGACGGGCAAGTCGTCGGACTGACTGAGGAACAGGGGCGAATGATCCTGCCGGCGGCCGAGATCGGCCATGAGAGCCTCGTGGCGGCGCAGTTCCCGCGCGGCGCTCCGGACGCGGCTCTCGATGAGAGCGCTCATCACGCGTGTCGCAATCTGCGACAGCTTCGATGTCATGGTGACAGGGCCAGCGAGGTGGGACGAAAAAACGGCTGCGGTCATGGGCTCATCTCCAACAGATCAGTGCTGAAACCCTTCAGCGCTCCTCTGTTCTTGTTGTCAGGAAGATAAGCTCGGTTCGACTTTGGTAGAAGTCACAGGATCACATGCGAGTCATGCGCTCTGTGCAGAACGACCGCGAATATGATTAACATCTAGTCACCTGACGCATAATTCTCAGGCGATCTGCCTGGAGACGCGGCTCTATTCTCGAGGGCATATGCAGTTGCAGCCGCGCTCGCTCCAGCCTAGCGTGCAGGCCTCTCCTTTTCCGATCTTCGGTGCTGCTTTCCATGGCTCATTTCCAGTTTTTCGACGACACGACCTCGCCCGCTCAAGGACCCAAGCACATTGCCAAGCTGCGCGCCGAAATGGCCCGCCGCGGCTTTGATGGGTTCATCGTGCCTCGCGCCGACGAGCATCAGGGCGAGTACGTGCCGAAGAGTGCCGAGCGTCTGGCATGGCTCACTGGATTCACAGGCTCGGCCGGGACGGCCGTCATCCTCCAGAACAAGGCTGCTCTCGTGGTCGACGGGCGCTATACGGTCCAAGCCGCCGAACAGGTGGACACATCCGTTATCACCCCTGTTCAGCTCGCCGACTTCACGCCGGAGGACTGGATTGCCGAGAACCTGCCGCAGGGCGGCACCCTGGCCTATGACCCCTGGCTTCTCACCAGCGACGGCCTGAAGCGCCTCGAGCAGGCGGTGAACCGCGCCGGAGGCAAGCTTGTCCCCGTCGACATGAACCTTGTCGATGTGGTCTGGATTGACCGCCCGGCTCCGCCGCAGGCTCCCGTGCGGCCTCACCCAGGCGACTATGCCGGTGAGACTGCGCCCGCCAAGCTTGAGCGCATCCGCCGCAAGATGGCGGAGGCCAGAATCGACGCTCTCGTTATCTCCGATCCGCACAACCTCGCCTGGGCCTTCAATCTGCGCGGCGGCGACGTAGGACATACGCCCCTGCCGCTCGGCTATGCAATCCTGCCACGAGAGGGCCGTGCCAGCCTGTTCTTCGACCCGGCAAAGGTGACGAACGAGGCGGGCGACGCGGTGGGTGACCTTGCCGCCTTCGCGCCGATCAGCGGCTTCCAGGGCGCCCTGGACGAGCTGGGTCAGACCGGCGGCAAGATCCGCATCGACTCTGCCACCGGCGCGGTCGCCCTGATCCGGCGTATCGAGGCGGCGGGCGGCAAGGTCGATGTGGGGACCGATCCGATTGCCCTCATGAAAGCCGTCAAGAACGAGGCCGAGATCGCAGGCTCCCATGCGGCGCATCTGCGCGACGGTGTGGCGGTGGCTCGCTTCCTCGCTTGGCTCGACCGCGAGGCGCCCTCGGGCAAGCTGACCGAGATCGATGCGGTGGAGGCGCTGGAGGCGTTCCGCGTCGAGACGGGCGCTCTCAAGAACATCTCATTCCCGAGCATCTCGGGTGCAGGCCCGAACGCCGCCCTGCCCCATTACCGCGTAACCTCTTCGAGCAACCGGCCCATCGAACGCGATCAGATCTTCCTGATCGATTCCGGTGCGCAATACGAGGACGGCACGACCGATATCACCCGCACGATCATCGTGGGCGAACCGACTGCCGAGATGAAGGACCGTTTCACCCGCGTGCTGAAAGGCCATATCGCCATCGCGCAGGCAGTGTTTCCCAAAGGAACGACGGGTGCGCAGATCGACGCCTTTGCACGCAAGCCCCTGTGGGATGCAGGCCTCGATTTCGATCACGGCACCGGCCACGGCATCGGCAGCTATCTCTCGGTGCATGAAGGTCCGCAGCGCATCGCCAAGACCGGCCATACGCCCCTGGAAGTTGGCATGATGCTCTCCAATGAGCCCGGCTTCTACAAGCCCGGCGCCTACGGCATCCGTATCGAGAACCTGATCCTCGTCGAGCCGCGCACCATCCCCGGCGGCGACCGCGAGATGATGGGCTTCGAGACGCTGACCTTCACGCCTATCGACCTGCGTCTTGTGGAACCTGCGATCATGACGGCGGACGAGATCGCGTGGCTTGATGCCTATCATGCGGCGGTGCGTGAGAAGATCGGGCCGCACCTCGATGCCGAAACGCGCGCTTGGCTTGAGGATACCACACGGGCGATCGGTTAGATCACATTCCGCAGGACCACGACGGCAACGACTCCGACCGCCACCGTGCCGAGCAGCGGGAGCCGAAACGCTACCATGGCCGTGATCGCCGCGGCGATGGCCTCCGCCCATCCCGTGGTGAGCGCGGTGGGTGCGATCACGGCGACGAGTACCGCAGGTGGGATGGCATCGAAGGCGGCTTTCGCGCGGCCGGTGAGCACGAGGCGGTCGGCCACGAACAGGCCCGCGATACGTGTGAGATAGGTCACCACTGCCATGGCCAGGATGGCGACCAGGGTCGTCATGTCGAGGTTCATGAGCGCGCCTCCTCAGGGGCTGCGAGATAAGCAGCCGCAATGCCTGCGAGCGCCCCCGACGCCACGTGCCAGGGCGCGCCGATGAAGTAATGCACGAGAGCCGCGACCCCCGCGCTGACGGCCACCGTCACCAGCGTCACGCGGCTCTTGCCGAAGCCCGCGACGAGTCCGATGAACAAAGCCGTGAACGCGAAGTCCGCGCCGATGCGCTCCGGATCGCCGAGGAACGAGCCGAGGATGGCACCGATGGTCGACGAGAGCGTCCAGTTCGCCCAGAGCACCACGGCCATGGCGAACCAGTAGGCGCCCGTCACCGGCCGCTCAAGCGCACGGCGCTCGGACAGCGCCCAGGCCTCGTCGGTGAGGAAGAAATAGGCCAGGACCGTCTGGACCCGCGACATGCGGACCTTCGGCGTCAACGATGCCCCCATCAGCACGTGGCGTGCATTGATCAGCAACGTGGCGAAAGCGAGCGTCAGGATAGGCGCGGGACTGATCCATGTCTCGATGGCGGCGAACTGCGCGCCGCCTGCAAAGACCAGAGCGGACATCAAGGTGACCTCGAGCGGCGACATGCCCTTGGCGGCAGCAATCGCGCCGAACAGAAGGCCGATGGGAAGCGCCGCGACGGCCACCGGCGCGATGTCGCGCAGGCCCGCCTGGATATCCCGGCGCGGTGTGGAGACGAAGGGGCTTGCCTGATCCATGACGGTCCTCATTGTCCCGGCCTTATGCGCGATGAGCCATGAGACGTCTTGGATGAAAGTGCTGTTTCAAGCCGTTCGATAAGCCCCCGGCGTCACGCCCATGCGGGCCTTGAACACCCGGTTGAGGTGGCTCTGGTCAAAGAACCCGCAGGCCGCCGCCACATCGCCCGGAGCCTCGCCCTGCCCCAGCAGCCGGGTCGCCGCCCGGAACCGCCGGTCGAGGAGATAGGCATGCGGCGTCAGCCCGGTCTCCTTGGCGAAAGCGCGGATGAAATGGCTGCGCGACAGACCCGCCAGGTTGGCAAGGCCCGCAAGGTCCGCCTCCTCGCCGATATGTGCGTCCAGATAATCGCGCACCCGCAGGATGCTTGTCGATCCATAGCGGACGCTCGGCAGGGCATCGAGATCGGCCCAGCGGGCAATCAGACGGCTCAGGAAGTCGATGAGCCGGGTGTCCTGCTCCATCTCGGAGGCCCAGCTGTCCTCCTGGCAGAGGCAGGCATGGAGCCGAACTTGAGCCTGAAACAGCTCGGGATCGTGGATGACGGAATGCCGGAACCAGGGCGGACGAGAGAGCGGACGCCCGGCCACATCCTCGGCGATCTCCTGCATCAGCTCCGGCGAGGGATAGAAGGTGCGGTACTCGAAGCCGCCGCCATAGGGCTCGCCGTCATGGATCTCGTCGGGGCAGACGACGGCCACGCAGCCGGCCGGAACATAGCGCTGCTCGCCCCGATGGAAGAACGTCTCGCAGCCGGCCAGCACCGCCGCGATCGCATAGGTGTCGTGGCTGTGGCGGGCGTAAGAATGACGGCGGAAGGTCGCGCGCAGGCAATCGAGGCCGCGATAGCGCGGCACCCGCCAGAAATGCGTCACGTCGCCCGCTCCGACCTGGGCAGGATCGAGCGAGACCTCCGGGGTGATCACCGTCATGGGCGCACCATGCCACATCGAGGCCCAACTGTCTTGGACAGGAGTCTCACCCGCGGCCGACGAGGGCGAACCAGCCGTCCTCGTCCATGACCTGGAGACCGAGTTCGGCCGCCTTGGCGAGCTTCGAGCCCGCCCCGGGCCCGGCCACCACGATATCGGTCTTCTTGGACACGGAGCCCGCCACCTTGGCTCCGAGCCGCTCGGCCATGGCCTTGGCCTCCTCGCGGGTCATCTGTTCGAGCGAGCCGGTGAACACCACGGTCTTGCCGGCAACCGGGGATTCACTGGATATAACAAGATCAAAGTCCTCCACCTGTATGAGGGGGAGGTTGGAATCATTGGGGATAGTTAACGCATCTATCTCTGCCTTATTCCTTGGCTCCATAAAGAACCGAAGAAGCGAATACAGCGCTTTCTCCCCGAAGCCATCGATGGAAATCAGATCTTCAAAGTGCTTTGTTTCTTTAGATATTAACTTCGCGATGTGTGTGGATAGAGTTGGCCATCCATGCCTAAGTTTACGCACATACTCAGAATCATCAGCTTCCAAATCTAGTCGTGAGTTGAGATCACTTGGTAAGCTACTCCACAGGCGCTCCAATCTATCTTCGATTTCAGAAACCGCTCTAAACGCATCTTCAACAGAAGAGAAATGATCAAAAAACTTCCGTCTGCTTGCCTCGGAAAACCGCTCCACACTTTTCAGTCCTTCTTCCCATATGATCCAATGGGAAAATGGCAGGCCTTCAGCTTTATAAGCACGTGTGCGTTCAACGATACGCCTTGCTGTTATCGATCCGATACCCTCAACATAGCGAAGCTTAGCTATGATGGCGTTCTCATAGTCGCTTTTCTCATGGAATATATCAAAAAGCTCTTTCAGCTTCTCCGGATCATTTAAGTTCAGATCTCCTCCAAGAGCTGTCTGCGCATCATTGCGCCATGTTTGAAGGACAAATGAGACACCTTCATTCATGTATTCGTAGAATGAGCGGTATGCATGAAAGTGTCTCGCTAAAAGCTTAGCACTCGTCTCACCGACATCAGGTATACCCAATGCGAATATGAAACGGTTCAAAGCTATCGAACGTCTCGAATCGATTGCCTCAAATAAGTTTCTTACACTTAGAGCTCCCCAGCCTTCGCGGTTCTCAAGACGGGACAAGCCGCTTTTGTTGCGTTCCTCAAGGGTGAAGATTTCGTGCGGGAGCCTCACCAATCCAATGTCGAAAAGCTCGTCGATGCGCTGTAGACCCAAGCCTTCGATGTCGAAGGCATTGCGCGACACGAAATGTTTCAGGCGCTCGCGCGCCTGCGCCGGGCAGATGAGACCGCCGGTGCAGCGGCGCACCGCATCTTCCTTGCCGGTGCGCGGATTGACCTCGCGCACCGCGTGGCTGCCGCAGGCCGGGCAGGTGATGGGAAACTCGTAAGGCTTTGCGTCGGCCGGGCGCTTGTCCAGCACCACGTCGAGCACCTTGGGGATCACGTCACCGGCACGATTGATGACGACCGTGTCGCCGATGCGGATGTCGACGCCATTGCGGATCTTCTCGCCGTTACCACCGATACCCTTGATATAATCCTCGTTGTGCAGCGTCGCGTTCGACACGACCACGCCGCCGACCGTGACAGGCTTCAAGCGTGCAATGGGGTTGAGCGAGCCCGTGCGGCCCACATTGATCTCGATGTCCTCCAGCACCGTGACAGCCTTCTGCGCCGGGAACTTGTGCGCCAGCGCCCAGCGCGGCGAGCGCGACACGAAGCCGAGGCGCTGCTGCAGGCTTAAAGAGTCGACCTTGTAGACGACGCCGTCGATGTCGTAGCCGAGATTCGCGCGGTCGGTCTCGATGGCATGATAATGCTCCAGCAACTCACCGACGCTCGTGCAGCGGCGCGTCAGCGGATTGACCGTGAGGCCGAAGCTCCTGAAGCATTCCATCATGCCGTGTTGCGTGTCCGCCGGCATGGCGCTCACCTCGCCCCAGGCATAGGCGAAGAACCGCAGGGGACGTGATGCGGTGATCGACGCATCGAGCTGGCGCAGGCTGCCTGCCGCCGCATTGCGCGGGTTGGCGAAGAGCGCCTTGCCGGCCGCTTCCTGTCGCGCATTGATGGCGGCGAAATCCTCATGCGAGAGATAGACCTCTCCGCGCACCTCGAAGATCTCGGGAACGCTCGAGCCTTTCAGCCGGTGTGGAATGTCGCCTACCGTGCGGGCGTTGTTGGTCACATCCTCGCCCACAGCACCGTCGCCACGGGTGGCGGCCGATACGAGCTTTCCGTTCTCGTAGCGCAGGCTCAAGGACAGACCGTCGATCTTGGGCTCGGCCGTGAAGGCGAGCGGCGCATCGGCACCGAGGTTGAGGAAGCGGCGGATCCGTTCGACGAACTCCTCCACCTCCTCGTCGGCAAAGCCGTTGGCGAGCGAGAGCATCGGCACCCTGTGCCGGATCTTGCCAAACTTTTCCGACACCTTGGAGCCGACCTTCTCGGTCAGGCTCTCGGGCGATTTCAGCTCGGGAAACTGATCCTCCAGCGCCTCGTAGCGCTTGCGCAGGGCATCGTATTCCGCATCGGAGACCGAGGGCGCATCCTCCTCGTAATAGCGCCGGTCATGCTCCGCGATCTCGGCGCCGAGTGCTTCGTGCTCGATCCGGGCTTCATCGGGCGTCAGATGATCGACGGGAGTCTCAGAGGAGGTGTTGCGTGGGGGCATGATCGAATCGGGTTTGAGGGTGCTTGAACCATAGCGCTCCGGGGCGGAGTCTCCAGGGGTGGAGTGAGACGGTGCACGCAATCCACTGTCCTTCCGGACGGCTATTGCCCGATCTGGATCAAACAGCCAGCACCGTGGGGCCCGCAGCGTGAGCTGCGAGCCTTTCAGGTTTGTCGAGGGTGGCGCTTGGGGCAGCCCGGCTCGCTCTGTGTTGGAAGATGTAAGAGCCAGACTGCTCTTCGCGCACGGTTTGTTTCAGCGGACCTGGATCTGCGCCAGGATCGGCCACCCGCGATCACAGGGGTGCGAACCCTGCGGCGGGACCGTGCCTGCTCCCACACTGCGACGCCTCGCGAGCGCGCCCCTCACAGGAACAGATCTAGGGACATGTTATAGTCGAGCTTGGAACATCTGTCAAGAACAAAGTAAGAACATAGTTCGCCTCACGCCCTCTCCCGACATCCTGAGGAGGGCCGCAGGCCCGTCTCGAAGGAGGCTCCAGAGAGCACTGGACGATCCTTCGAGACGCAGCCTCACGGCTGCTCCTCAGGATGAGGCTGGAGAGGTGGACAGCAGAGACGGGAATCCCCGGAACAGGTCCGGGGATGACGCGGAGGCTGGAAAAACTGGAGGTGCCCTTGCGGACGTTGACCGCCCGGGAAACCTCCATCCTCATAGGCGGGTGCTTGAGGTTGAGTCGGGATGCCTGCGATGAACGTGCTTGTGGTTGGCGGAACGGGATTTCTGGGTGGGGCGGTTGCGGATGCCGCGCTCAAGGCAGGCGACAGGGTCGCGATCTTCACGCGCGGCAAGACCGTCAATCCAGCGGTGGGAGCCGGGTTCGAGACGATAGTCGGCGACCGGCACAGCGACCTCTCGGCCCTTAGGGGCCGCAGCTTCGACCTGGTCGTCGACACCTGCGCCTACGCGCCCGAGGCCGTGACGAGCCTGCTCGATGCGCTCTCGCCGCATATTGGCTGTTACGCGCTCGTGTCGAGCGCGTCCGTCTATGCGAATTTCGCAAAGCCCGGCCTAACGGAACAGGCGCCGACGAGCCGCGCAACGCCTGAGCACCTGGACCTCGCGCGATCGCTCCCCCTCGAGCGGCGCTCCAGCGCGGCCTCATACGGCACGGCCTATGGCCCGCTGAAACGGGAATGCGAGCTGGTGGCGCTCGATCATCTCGGCGACCGGGCACTCATTCTCCGCTCGGGGCTGCTGGTGGGGGCTGGCGATTATACGGACCGGCTGACCTATTGGGTGCGCCGCGTGGATCAGGGTGGATCTGTTCCGGCGCCCGGGGATCCGCAGCGGCTCGTTCAGCTCATCGATGTCCGCGATGCCGCGCGCTTCATCGTCGAGGGTGCGGAGAAGGGGTTGGGCGGGGTCTTCAACCTCACCGGTCGCCCCTTCCCCATGAGCGGCCTTCTCGTATCGTGCCGCGAGGCTGCGGGCTCGGATGCGCGGTTCGTCTGGTGTCCGGATGACATGGTCCTGGCTGCAGGCCTCGAGCCCTGGAGCGAGGTGCCCCTCTGGCTGCCGCATGCGGATGAGCCGTTCCGCCACTTCCTGGAGATCGATACGGAGAAGGCATACGCACAAGGGCTTCGGACGCGGCCGCTGAATGAAACGCTCGAGAACATTCTGGCCTGGGACAGGACCCGCCGTGCAACGCCCCTGACGGCTGGAATGCCACCTGAGAAGGAGGCTGCGCTGCTGGCAGCTGTTGAGGCCGGCGTGGCCGTTTGACCGACAGGAAGAGCGATCCTGCTTGGTTACCGATCCGGCATGAGCGGGCGCGCATCCTTCAGCACATGGGTCAGTGCGTCGGTCATCTGTCCGAGCACAACACGGTCTACGTTCTCCGCATTATCGCAGGCCTTGTGATAGCAGGGATCGTAAGGCTGCCCGGCCTGCCCGCCGAACCGGGCGGCATGCTCGTCGCTCTTCGCATTGCCGGCGCCGGTGAAGAGGCCGAGCGTCGGAATGTTCTTGGCCGCAAAAGCCGCATCGTCCGAGCCGAAGCCGCGCTGGTTGCGAGAGCGCTCCTCCACGGCAAGATCCTTGGATTCAAAATGATCTGTGAAGGCCTGGATGATGCCAGCGGTTTCGGCGGTGCGCTCCGTCTGCGAGAGCTGGATGAAGCGCCCGAAGTTCACCGAGCCGACCATGTCGAGATTGATGTAGAACCGAATCCGCTGCCGCTGTTCTTCCGAGAGCGCGTCCAGGTGATGGCGCGAACCGACGAGGCCGCGCTCCTCCGCGCCCCAGAAGGCGAAGCGGATCGGCGTGGCGGTGGCGGGTTCCTTGGCAAGACGCAGGGCCGTCTCCAGAACGGCGGCCGTGCCGCTGGCATTGTCGTTCATGCCGGGCCCCTCGGAAACGCCGTCGAGATGCGCGCCGACGACGATAAAAGAACCGCCTGTCTCACCGCGATCGGCAAGCACATTCCGGGTCGAGCGGGTGCCGGTCTCGACCTCGATCTTCAGCCGGACCCGGTTGCGCAACGGATCCTGCACCGCTTCGGCAAGCTTGCGCCCGACCTCGGTGGTCACGCCCAGTACGGGAATGGATGCCTGCGTGCTCAGGCGTCCGCCGAAGATGCCGGTCTGGTCTCCGGTGCCCTGGTTCATGATGATGAGGCCTGCCGCTCCCGCCGCCTGGGCCAGTTCCGCCTTGGTCTGGAACGGACAGGTACCCCGCCGGACAAGGGCGATATGGCCCGGCGTGAAGCCCACGAAATCCTCACGCTCGCAGCCGCTGGTCGAAATCTGCAGAGGCTCCTCGTTCAGAGCCAGATCCACCGCAT
The DNA here is from genome assembly GCF_014191055.1 of Microvirga lupini. Lineage (GTDB taxonomy): Bacteria > Pseudomonadota > Alphaproteobacteria > Rhizobiales > Beijerinckiaceae > Microvirga > Microvirga lupini_A. The sequence continues at coordinate 1,092,372 of NZ_JACHWB010000001.1, read as the reverse complement.
GGACGGACGCCGTCACGTCGCCGGAACCGGAACTCGCCAGGGTGCGCAGCGCCTCGCGGGGCAGCGTGACCGCATCGAGTTCTTTGGGCCTAGAGACGAGAACCGGCGGCGACCGCTCGTCGAAGAACGGAAAGGTGAACTCCTCGAACCGCACATTGTAGCCGGCGGCGCGCAGCTGGTCGGCCACGTACTCGGCGGAGCGGTCATAGCCGGACGTGCCGGCTGCCCTGTTGCCGCCGTTCGCCGTGGCGATGTCCTGCAGCGCCTGAACATGACGGAAGGGATCGGCCTGGGCGCCGGTTGCGGGCAGGCCGACATCCGCACGGGACACCACAGTGCCCGTCATAAGGACAAGCGCTGTAAGGGCTGTTCGACAGGCATTCGGATGCAGGGCGGACACGCGGCTCTCGCTTCCAGGACTGCACAGGAGCGTGCACCCGCAGGAGATCGGGCCTCCCCGCCCGCTGGCAAGATCAGGAAGCCGCAACCTCACACAGACGTGAGACGGCGAAACGGACATCCCGAAAGAGGATTTGCAGCCTCGGGCGGGCCATGCGCTAATCGCTGCCCGATTCGTTGGCCTGCATGGAGCGGGACGCGATGCCTGAGGTTCTGTCGCCGAACGCGCTGTCGGATCTGATCGGAGCGATCTACGACTGCGCCATCGATCCGGCCCAATGGGAGCCGACCCTGGCGCAGGTCGCCGGAGCATCGGACTGCGCGGTGGCATCCCTCACCCTCAACGATCTGCGTTACAACCGCTTCCTCATCAACAAGGCGGCCGGATGGGATGCCTTCCTGCTGAAGCAGAAATCGGAGAAGCATGTTCCGGAGATCAACGCGCGGCTGACCGAATGGCTTGCCGAGCAGCCGACGCTGGACGAGCCTTTCGTGACCTCGCGCCATCTCAGCCCTGATTACATCCAATCGTCGGACTATGTGCAGGAATGCCTCAAGCCGCAGGGCATCGTGGACATCATGCATGTGTTCCTGATGTACACGCCCACGCAGTTTGCGGAGCTGGGCCTCGGGCGGCATGAGCAGCACGGAGCGATCACCGAGCGCGAGATCGCCATCGGCCGCATGCTGCTGCCGCATCTGCGTCGCGCCGTGACGATCAGCAACCTGCTCGATGTGAAGACGATCGAGCGGGCCCATCTGGCGGAAACCCTCGACAAGCTTCGTTGCGGCGTCGTTCTGGCCGACCGGCAGGGACGGATCCTGCATGCGAATTGCGCTGCCGCGACCATGCTCCGCAACGGCTCTCCCATCAGGGATGTGAAGGGTGCCCTGGGTGCCAGGAACCCCGCGGCAGCCCGGGAGCTCCGCAACGCCATCACGCTCGCAACCCAGGACGAGGCCCGCCTGGGGCAGACCGGCCTCGCGATCCGCCTCACCGGCGCCGACGAAGCGCCGGTCTATGCCCATGTTCTGCCGGTCTCCGGCGGCGCGTTGCGCACGCGGCTGCAGCCGGACGCGGTCGCGGCGATCTTCATCGGCGCGCCCCACGAGCAGCAGGATGGCGCTCAGTTGCTGATGGTGGCCTTCGGCCTCACCGCCGCGGAGGCTCGCGTGCTCGAAGGGATTCTTGCCGGCCGCTCCCTCCCGCAGACGGCAGCGCATCTCGGTGTCGCGCCATCAACGGCCAAGACTCATCTCGACCACATCTTCGCGAAGACCGGCGCCTCCCGCCAGACCGAGCTGATCCGCCTCGCCATGCAGATGATGCTGCCCGTTCGCCGCACCCAGCCGTGACGCACAGCAACCTGACGCCCAGCCCCTACGCACGCACAAAATTGCCCTCCCTCTCCCCTGTTCGGTGGAGGACAGGACGGGCGGCGCAGTGGCATCTTTTCCTTGAGAGTTGCGCCACGCGGATTGAAGCGGAAGCGCGACGGGAAGCCTTTGACCGGCACCATGCGTGCTGTCCGGCCGCCCGCACTCCAAGGGAGGTTATCATGCGCATTACCCCGACAGCTTTCACGGCCACGCTCCTTTTCCTGGCACCTGCAGGGACCGTCTACGCGGATTGCACCAGAGGCGACGTCGTTCAGGTCGGCGCATTCAGCGGCGATACGGAGAAGAATACGTTCGGACGCTCCTGCGACACCGTGGAGGTCGAGCGCACGGGTTCGCTTGCGGGCAGGGCCGATCAAAAGCTCGTCCCGATCGGCGTCGTGACCGGCGAGCCCGAGAAGGATACGCTCGGATACGCCCGTGCGGAATGATCCGCAGCAGCTTTCGGCCTGACAGTCTCGCCGCATCGGCACCGGCTCCCCGGTGCCGGCCCCTCCCTGCCTCAGGATCAAAGGCTGCTCATGACAGGTGTATCGCTTGCAAGCTTCGTCGCAGGAATGGGCGTGGGGCTGACCGTTGCCGTACCGATCGGACCGATGGGCCTGCTGTGCATCCAGAGAACGCTCGCCTTCGGGCTGGAGGCGGGATTCGCCACGGGCCTGGGTGCCGCGACCGTCCATCTCGCTCTCGGGACCATGACGGCCTTCGGGTTCGGCGCGGTGCTGCTGGCATGGACCGGCAGCCAGATCTTCTCCTTCGTCTCGGCCGGACTGCTCTTCTGGTTTGCCGCCCGGATCATGCGGTGCTCCGTGCCTGTCGGCCCCGCTCCGTCGCAACGGGAGGGGTGGCTGCGCTTCTATGGCAGCGCCATTCTCTTCGGTGTGTCCAATCCCCTTGCGATCCTGCTCTTCGCGGCAGCTCTTCCGGTCTTCGCCGAGGGGAGCGATGCCGAGGCTGCGCCTCTCCTCGTCGCGGGCGTCTTCCTGGGCTCGATCGCCTGGTGGATCTGTCTCGCAACGACGATCTCCCTCATCCGCAACCGTCTGTCGTCACGGATCATCGGCATCACGACCAGGGCCAGCGGTCTCATGCTGGCAGGGCTCGGAGCCTTCACCATGGCCAACGCCTTCGGGCTGGAACTGCCGTGACGCGATGAATGGCGGCCCTGATGGGCCGCCGCATCCAGGGCTGAATTACGGAGTGCGCGATGTTGGAAGGATCGGCAACTCGATGCGCGCTATCAGTCCGCCGCGATCCGGCTTGTTGCGCAGCGACAGACGCCCTCCGATCCGCGTTGCCAGGGCTTTGGCGATGGACAGTCCGAGCCCCGTTCCCTCCTGATCGTGATCGCCGCGCACAAAGGACTCGCAGGCTCGATCGAGCATTTCCTCAGGCAGTCCGGGTCCCGTATCGACGACCTCGATCTGCTCCAGACCTCCCGCACGCCGGGCAGAGACGGTCACCTGCCCGCCGGATGGCGTGTAGCGAATGGCGTTGTCGAGAAGGTTGGAGAAGATCGCGACGAGCCCCTGCCGTTCGGCACGCACGGCCCCAATCGGCAATGCGATGGATTCGAGATTGATACCTTTTCTCTCTGCCAGAGGAATCACGCCACGCAAGGCTTCCTGGAGAGCGTCGGCAAGGTCAACCGGCTGCGGCTCATCCACCGACACCGGGGCCTCCGCCCGGGCAAGGGCCAGAAGCTGGTTCGTCAGAGTCGACATCCTCCGAACCGCAAGATCCATGTCATCGAGAATGTCCGTCGTTTCTTTGCCTCTCGGCGCGTGCCGCAGATTACCGGCTTGAATGCGAAGGGCCGTCAGAGGCGTGCGCAGCTGGTGCGCCGCGTTGGAGACGAAGCGCCGTTGCGATGCAAGCGACTCCGTGAGCCGCTCGAGCGCCTTGTTCATCGCTTGGATGAGAGGCGCGATCTCGCTCGGCACGTCCGATGCGGCCAGTGGCTGCGTGGAATCGGGCTTGCGGGCCATGAGCTGGATCGTGAGGGCATCCACGGGCGTGAGAAGCCGGCCCACAAGCCAGTGCACGAGGAGCGCCGATATGGGGACGAGGAGCAGGACGATGACGATGGCGGGCAGTGCCGCCATCAGGGCAAGCTCCCGGCGCACGCTGGTCCTTTGAGAAACCTGGACGGTGCCGTCGTCCAGGACCCAGGTGTAGCTGTGCCACTGTCCGCCTGGCGCATCGAAATTCGAGAAGCCGGTCTTCTCCTGACGCGGCAGGTCGAACCCCGGAGGAAAGGACTTCAGCAGGTTCCCGTCGTCGTCCCAGGTTTGAACGACGATCATGTCGTCGGGCTCGAGCGGCGGCGCAGGCATCTGCGCCAGATCGTCGACCGAGCTGACCACGTTGAAAGCGATCTCGCGCATCTGACTGTCGAGGAGATTCTCCGGATCCTGCTGAGCCACGACGTAAGCGCCCAATCCACCGAACAGGCCGAAGAGGATCAACAGAGAGGTGAACCACACCGTGAGGCGCGTCCGGAGCGAGTTGCGGTGCTTCATTTCACCACCATCCAGCCGACTCCGCGCACATTGCGGATGATGTCATTGCCGAACTTCCGGCGGATGTAGTGGATCAGAACGTCCACCGCATTGCTCTCCACCTCGTCTCCCCAACCATAGAGGGCATCCTCGAGCTGCTTGCGGGACAGGATGGCTCCAGGCCGTTCGAGCAACGCCTGAAGGAGCGCGAATTCCCGTGCGGGCAGAAGCTGCGTAATCCCCTTGTAGCTGGCCTCGTGGGCTGCGAGATCGAGGACGATTTCTGAGGATCTGATCTGCGATGTCGGATGCCCGGCATGGCGACGGACGACAGCCCTGATCCGGGCCGAGAGCTCGTCGAAGTCGAACGGCTTCACGATGAAGTCGTCCGCCCCCAGATCCAGGCCGGCCACGCGGATGTCGACATCATCGCGCGCCGTGACGATCAGCACCGGGGTTTCATCCTTGCTGCGCCGCATTTCCTTGAGCACATCGAGGCCGGCTTTATCCGGAAGGCCAAGGTCGAGCAGGACGGCAGAATAGCGGTTTGCGCGCAGGGCTGAGAGCGCATCGCCGCCCGATCGAGTCCAGTCGATTGCCGCGCCCGAACCTTCGAAGGCGCGTGCTAGACTACGCCCGATCAACGGATCATCCTCGACCAGCAGGACCCGCATGATTGCCGCTCACGATGCAGAGTGAGTTCAATCCAAGTGCCGCATAAATTCAACGATGCAAATTGCCGCCTGGGGATGCCTGCACTCAGGGAGAGTGCCGCATCCGCTTCAATGGTAACTGTCTCCCACTCTCATTCTCTCCTAAGTCGGACATCTTAGGATCCTCCATCAGGCACTTACGAGGTGCTGATACTGACCGGAGAGATCCTATGAAAAAGCTTCTTATCGCTGCTTCGACCCTGGCTTTTGTGGCGGCAGCTCCGCTGGCCGCGCAGGCGGCGACATCCAGCCCATCGGCGACGCAGCCTCCGCACGCCAAGCATGCCACCGTCCGGCATCATACGGCGAAGAAGGAACACCGCATGAACGAGGCCAAGAGGAACGTTTCATGCCCTGCCGGATCGACGAACCCGGCCTGCCATCCTTCATCGACCGGTGCCATCAAGTAGCAGCCTCCAAAAGCAGGTTCGCTTCAAGACCGAGCCTGTACTTGTGTTCTGAAATCCGCATCGTGCGAGAAGCCGGCATGGTCTTGTCGCACGATGCTTCAAGTTTTTGGCTTAACACATCTTACTACGCAAAACCGGTGCCCACTTTTCCGCGCGATGCTCTAGTGCGCGGCCGCTTCCAGCAGGCGCGCGGCGGCCGCGCGGGCTTCCTCGGTGATCGTCGCGCCGGCGAGCATGCGGGCGATCTCCTCGCGGCGCGGCGTAGCCTCCAGCGGGATGACCCGGGTGGCGACCCGGTCCTTTTCGTTGCGCACGCCTTCCTTGGCGATGAGGAAGTGGCTCTCGGCCTTGGCGGCCACCTGCGGGGCATGGGTCACGGCCATGACCTGGACCCTGCGGGCCAAGCGAGCGAGGCGTTGGCCGATGGCATCCGCCACCGCACCGCCGACGCCGGTATCGATCTCGTCGAAGACCAGGGTCGGGGCCGAGCCCTTGTCGGCAAGCACCACCTTCAGGGCCAGCATGAAGCGGGAAAGCTCGCCGCCCGAGGCTACCTTCATGAGCGGTCCGGGGCGGGTGCCCGGATTGGTCTGGGCCCAGAACTCGACACGCTCGAAGCCGGCAGGATCGCGGCTTGTCTCGTCGATCTGGATGTCGGTGATGAAGCGAGCCCGCTCCAGCTTGAGGGGCGGCAGCTCGGCCTGGACCGCCGCATCGAGCGACTGCGCCGCCTTCTTCCGGCCAGCGGAGAGCGCCTTGGCAGCCTTCAAATAGGCGTCGTCGCCTTCCTTCAGAGCCTTCTCCAGCGCGCCGAGCTGCTCCTCACCTGCATCGATGGCCGCGACATCCCCCTCGAAGCGCTGACGCAGGGCAGCCAGTTCGTCGGCAGGAACGTCGTATTTGCGGGCTGCGGCGCGCAAGGCGAAAAGACGCTCCTCGGTCTGCTCCAGCTCACGCGGGTCATATTCGGTGGCGCGGATCGCCTCCTCGAGAGCCGCCCTCGCCTCGTCGATGGCGACAAGCGCGGCATCGAGCGCCTTTACGCTGGGCTCGACGAGAGTCGGCGCCTGGGCACCGCGCCGTTCCAGCTTGCGCACGGCCGCCGAGAGTTCGTTGACCGGAGACGTGTTGCCGGCGACGACTTCATAGGCTTCGTTCAGGTCCTGGGCCACTTTCTCCGACTGCATCATGACCACGCGGCGCTCTGCGAGCGCCTCCTCCTCCCCCGCCTGAGGGTTGAGGGTCGTCAGCTCTTCGACCGCATGACGCAGGAAATCGGCCTCCTTGCGGGCCTTGTCGATGCGGCTGCGATGCTCATGCAGGGCATGCCGAGCCTCACGAACACGTCGTGATGCCTCATTCACGGCCTGAACTTCAGCCGACAAGCCGCCAAAGGCGTCGAGGATCGTCCGGTGGGTCGCAGGATCGACCAGAGCGCGGTCGTCGTGCTGACCGTGGATCTCGACCAGGGTCGCTCCGATGGCCTTGAGCACCTGGACGCTGACCGGCTGGTCGTTGACGAAGGCGCGGGTGCGCCCGTCGGCCACCTGGACGCGACGCAGGATCAGATCGCCGTCAATGTCGATATCCGCATCAGCCGCGATGCGGCGGGCCGGATGATCCATGGGGCAGTCGAAGACGGCCGTCACCTGGCCTTGGTTCTCGCCATGGCGCACGAGGCTTCCGTCGCCGCGGCCGCCGAGGGCCAAGGCGAAAGCATCGAGCAGGATCGACTTGCCCGCGCCTGTCTCACCCGTGAGGACGCTCAGGCCCTCATGGAAATGAAGCTCAAGCCTGTCGATGAGGACGATATCGCGAATCGCCAGCTGGATGAGCATGGATGGTGAGGCTTAGCCCGTCCGCTGACCAACCTGGGGAACGCCGCGGAAGGCCTTGCTGATCCAGGACTGGGAGTCCTCTCGCGGCTCGACGCCGCCCTTGGTCAGCAGAGCGTGGGCGTCCTTGTACCAGGGAGAATCGGGGAAGTTGTGGCCGAGAACGGCGGCGGCGGTCTGCGCCTCGTTGACGATGCCCATGGCCATGTAGGCCTCGGTGAGGCGCTGGAGAGCCTCTTCCACGTGACGGGTCGTCTGGTAGCGCGAAACCACATGGCGGAAGCGGTTGATGGCGCCCGCGTAATTACGCTTCTGGAGATAGAAGCGGCCAACCTCCAGCTCCTTGGCGGCAAGCTGGTCGCTGGCCACCTGGATCTTCTTCTTGGCGTCGGCCACGTATTCGGAGGTGGGATAGCGCTGGACCAGTTCCTGCAGGGCCAGGATGGCGCGCTCGGACTTCTCCTGGTCGCGGGTGATGTCCGGGATCTGATCGTAATAGGACGAGGCCATCAGATACTGGGCATAGGCCGCATCCGTGGTGTTGGGATAGCTCTGGAGGTAGCGCCGAGAGGCCGTGATGGCCTCGTCATAGAAGCCGCCCTCGTAATTGGCGTAGGCCTCCATGATCAGGCCTTTGCGGGCCCAGTCGGTATAGGGATACTGCTTGTCGAGGCTGCTGAACTTGGTGACCGCGCCGTCGAAATCGCCCTTCTGCACCCGGGCGAGACCGTCGTTGTAAATCTCCTCGGCGGGCAGGTTGGATACGATCTCGGGCTTGTAGCTCGTGTCCTTTTCGAACGGGTTCAGCGACGAGAGAGTATCGCAACCCGCGAGACCCAAGCCGCAGACGCCAAGGATCAGGGCGCGGGCGGCCGCGCCTTTCATACCCGAATAAGCCTTCGCGAATGACATGCTTCGCGGTCCTCCAAAAACCGTGCCCGATGTTTCAACGGTGCATCAAGGGTTCTTTATCCCAAGCATATGGGAAGAGCCAAGCCCATAGCACAGGGTTTACCCAATAGGAATTAAGAAAGCCTGCACGAAATCATGCGGCCAATGGGCGCCTTGATGCTCCAGCATCGGACCCGAAAGTGGATTTGCCCTTTTGGGATCAATCCGATGCTTTTTCCCTGGGTGAGAACATCGTGAGGACCCGGAGGGCCACACGAGCTCTGATGGCATCGAAGCAGTGCTTTGAAGAAAGAATTCAGTGCACTTCGGGAGCGAAAACCGAAGCGACCGCATTGCCGATCTCGGCATAACCCGTCTCGCGGCGCGGCGCGGCGTCCACGATGGCGTAGTTGGAGCGGCTCGAGAACAGGGCCTCCAGCACCGAGAAGTTCATGCGGTGACCGCCGCAATAGGAGCGATAGGTGCCGAGCAGCGGCAGGCCGGCGAGCGACAGGTCGCCGATGGCGTCGAGGAGCTTGTGCCGGACGAACTCGTCGGCATAGCGCAGACCCTCGGGGTTCATGATGCCGTCGTCGCCAATGGCCACGGTGTTCTCGAGGGAGGCGCCGAGCGCGAAACCGGCGCTCCAGAGCTTCTCCACGTCACGCATGAAGCCGAAGGTGCGGGCGCGGGAGATCTCGCGGCGGAACACGGAGGGAGACAGGTCGACGACCTTGCGCTGGCGGCCGATCACCGGGGTCGGGAAATCGATCTCCACGTCGAGGCGGAAGGCGCGCTCGTTCGGGAGGAGCTCTGCGAAGGCCCGGCCCTGCGTGACGCGGACGGGCTTGAGAACCTTGATGTAGCGGCGGGTAACGCCCTGAACCGTGATGCCCACCTGATCGATGGCATCGATGTACGGCGCCGAGCTGCCGTCGAGAATCGGCACTTCCGGCCCGTCGATCTCGACAAGAACGTTGTCGATGCCGAGGCCGGAAAGAGCCGCCATGAGGTGTTCGATGGTGGCGACCGCGCCCGTATCGCGGTCGCCGATGACCGTGCACAGCTCGGTGGCGGTCACCGCCAGATGCCGAGCATCGATCAGTCGGTCCAGGCCGCCCGGAAGACCGGTGCGGAGAAAGGCAATGCCATGGTTCGCTTCAGCCGGATGAAGGATCATCTTCACTTCATCCCCGGAATGAACTCCGGTTCCGATGAGGGTCACGGCGGCGCGAAGCGTGGTTTGCTGGCTTTGCTTCATTATTCCTAGACCTCAACTACCCTTGTCGCCTGACAGAGCCTGTTTCGCCGGAGGAAGATGCATTGGCTGCGTTGTGCTTCCCGCGGCAGGCTTCTTGTGAGCGGTGCCCCTTTTTTGATGTGAGGCACCTTAGTCCCGCTGTCAGGCTAGGCCAAATCACGCTTTCTTACCGTGTGTTACAAAGGGGATAAGCCGCAACCCATTGAAGTTAATGGTTTTTTAACGAAGAAGGCCCCCAGCCGGTAATGGGCTGGGGGCCTTCTGTAACATTCGTGACAGCGCTGTCAGGCTCGCTTAGTTGGCCTGACGGCGGAGGAAGGCGGGAATCTCCAGCTGGTCATCCTCCGAAGCAGCCCGGGGAGCCGGGGCCGGCTGGCCCTGCGGCGGCCGCTGCGCCTGGGGCGGCATGGGCCGGCGGGCGTATTCGGCATGAACCGAGGACATGGGCTGGCGCGGGGCCTCCTGGCGGGGCTCGATGTGGGCCTGCTGCGGCTCCTCGCGGCGACCGAAGCCGATGGTCGCGAGACGCTGGATCAGGGACGGCTTGTGCTCGTGAACCGGCTCCTCGCCACGGCTGGCGCGCAGAGCAACCTGTCCGGGCATGGGCAGTTCGTCGATGCGCGGCATCCGGGCCGGACGCATGGCGCGCTCGGCCTGCGGCGGGATGAAGGTGCCCTGCTCCACCGGCTCCTCGTAGACTGGTGCCTGCGGGGCGGGAGCCTCATAGGCAACCGCCTGACGCGGCTGGGCCGGGGTGAGAACCACGTCGTCGCGCACGATCGGCTGCGGAGCGGGCTCCACGGGCTGGGCCGCAGCCACAGGAGCCGCAACCGGGGCCGGAGCCAGAACGGGCGAGCCCTGGGTCAGGATCGGAGCCGCCTTCACCGGTTCGGGCTGGGCGGCGGAGCGAAAGGTCGGCGTGGCCTGGGTGGCGCGGGCGCGGGCCTCGGCCCGCAGGCGCTCGGCGACCTCGGAGATGCGCTGTTCGGTGGCCGTCAGATCGCCGCCGTTCTCCAGGATCGCATGGTCGATGCCGGTCGCCACGACGGAGACGCGGATGATGCCTTCCAGGCTCTCGTCGAAGGTGGCGCCGAGAATGATGTTGGCATCCTGATCCACTTCCTCGCGGATGCGGGTGGCCGCCTCGTCGAGTTCGTAGAGGGTAAGATCGTTGCCGCCGGTGATGGAGATCAACAGGCCGCGGGCACCCTTCATCGACACGTCGTCGAGGAGCGGGTTGGCAATCGCCGCTTCAGCGGCGCGGATGGCGCGCTTCTCGCCGGAAGCTTCGCCCGTGCCCATCATCGCCTTGCCCATGCCGCGCATGACGGAGCGCACGTCGGCGAAGTCGAGGTTGATGAGGCCTTCCTTCACCATCAGGTCGGTGATGCAGGCAACGCCCGAATAGAGCACCTGGTCGGCCATCGCGAAGGCGTCCGCGAAGGTCGTCTTCTCGGTGGCAACCCGGAACAGGTTCTGGTTCGGGATCACGATGAGCGTGTCGACCGCCTGCTGCAGCTCGTTGATGCCGGCTTCCGCCAGCTTCATGCGGCGCACGCCCTCGAACTGGAACGGCTTCGTCACGACGCCAACGGTCAGTATACCGAGCTCGCGCGCCGCGCGGGCCACGACCGGGGCCGCGCCTGTGCCCGTGCCGCCGCCCATGCCGGCGGTGATGAACACCATGTGAGAGCCTGCGAGCTGATCGCGGATCTCGTCGATGACCTCTTCCGCCGCCGCGCGGCCGACTTCCGGCTGCGAGCCGGCGCCGAGGCCTTCGGTGACCTGGATGCCCATCTGGACTACACGCTGGGCCTTCGAGGAGGCGAGTGCCTGCGCGTCGGTGTTCGACACCACGAACTCGACGCCCTCCAGACCGGATTCAATCATGTTGTTCACGGCATTTCCGCCGGCACCGCCGACGCCGAAAACCGTGATATGCGGCCTGAGTTCCCGGATATCCGGAGCTTGCTGATTGATAGCCATGACCTGTGCCTCTTCTGGCCTTATAGTGATGAGCGTTTGGCTGACGCTGACCTGTGTTTACTTGAACTCTGCACGATGGCCCGCCGCGCCAACGCGTTACTCGTCTTAGAAACTCTCGCGAATCCAACGGCCCATTCGCGAGAAGTAGCCGTCGGTTCCCGTACTCTGAAACAAGCCGCTGGACCGCGGCTCGAAATACTCGATATGCGCCACCTGCGGATAAACCAGGAGGCCGACCACCGCCGAAAAGGCAGGGCCTTTCGCCGCCTCGGGCAGGCCCTTGATGCCGAGCGGACGCCCGACACGAACCTGGCCCTGCAAGATGCGGCGCGCCGTTTCCGGCAGCCCGACGAGCTGGCTTGCGCCGCCCGTCAGCACGACCCGCCGTCCGGCCTGGGCCGCAAAGCCCGCGCCTTTCAACCGGTCGCGCACGAGTTCGAGAACCTCCTCGACCCGCGGCTTGATGATGCGAACGAGGTGCGACTTCGGCAGATGATTCGGAACGTCCCGTTCGTCCTCATCGACCTGCGGCACCGCGATCATGTCCCGGTCATCCGCGCTCGAAGCGATGGCGGAGCCGTAGAAGGTCTTGAGTCGTTCGGCGGCGGACACGCGGGTCGTGAGACCGCGCGCGATGTCCATGGTCACGTGGTGACCGCCGACCGCGATGGCATCGCTGTGAACCAGATGCCCATTGGAGAAGATTCCCACGCTCGTGGTGCCGCCGCCCATGTCGACGACCGCGCAGCCCATGTCGGCCTCGTCGTCGACAAGCGCGGAGAGACCCGCTGCATAAGGCGTGGCGATGACAGCTTCAACACCCAGATGGCAGCGTTCGACGGCCAGCATGAGATTGCGTGCAGCTGCAGCCTCGGAGGTCACCACATGCAGATCCGCGCCGAGGCGCTCGCCGATCATGCCGGCAGGATCGACGATATGGTTCTGCGCATCGAGTGAGAAGCCGGTGGGCAGCGCATGCAGCACCGTGCGGCCGCGGCGCAGATCGTAGCTTGATGCCGCGTCAAGCACGCGGTGCACATCGCCTTCGCTCACCGCACCGCGCACGGGAACATGCGCTTCAAAATGCTCGGACGCGAGACGCCCGCCGGTGAGATTCACGATCACCGACTGGATCTCGACCTTCGCCATCCGCTCCGCCGCATGAACCGCCTGCCGGATCGCGGCCTCGGCCGCCTCCAGATCGACGACAACGCCGCCTTTCAGGCCCATGGAGCGTTGATGGCCGATGCCGAGGATGCGCGCCACATGGGTGCGGCTGCGCAGCGACTCGACCTCGTCGGCCGGCTTCAGTTCCGCCACGACGCAGACGACCTTGCTCGTTCCCACGTCGAGCACCGAGAGAATGGCGCTCTTGCGTGCGGAGAGCGGCCTCAGGCGAGGCGTCAAACCGTGACCCGAGAGACTCATGTATCGACCCCCTTGCCGCGCATTGGTTTTTTCTTGAGTGCCTCGGCGCGGGCCAAGGCGGCCTCTTCCGTCAAGCGGACGACGACGCGATCAGCCATCCGCAGATCGATCGCCAGCACGTCCTTTTCCAGAATCTTCTGCTCGTGTTCGAGCTTCACGAGACGGGCCAGCGCGTCGGCGGCTCCGATCTCCGGCAGGCGCACGTCCATGCCGTTGTCCATCTTCAGCGTCCAGCGCCGCCCGGCCACGAGCGTGCCGGCGCGGATGCGCTGTTTCAGCGGCCCTGCCGCCTCGACGAGCGCGAGATAGTCTTTGCTGCGGCTGTTGGCGCCCTCGCCTACCACGAAAGGCAGACCAAGATAGCGCTCGTCCTGCATGAGGTCGATCACCGTGCCGTCGGCAGCGATGACGAAGAGTTCGCCGTTGTGCTGCCAGATGGCATGGGCTTCGCGCTCGGTGAGCGTGATGACGAGTTCGTTGGGATAGAGCTTGCGCACGGTCGCCGACTTGACCATGGGCACACGCTCGAGGCGCTCGCGCAGGTCGTTCACGTCGAGGAAGGCGAGCGACAGCTTGCCGTTGATGCCGGTTGCCGCGAGAACCTCGTTTTCGCTCATCTGCGAGATGCCGGAGATCGTCACCTGCTCGAGGCCGAGGCCCACGGTCCGCGCCAGGGCATGATGCGGCTCGCCATGCTGGCGGATGAAATCGTCGATATGACCACCCTGCCACAGGCCATAGCCGACGACCGCCGAGAAGAAGGCCAGCGTCAGGCCGGTTCCGAGAAAACGCGGGAGGCGCTGCTCAAGCGGAACGCCAGAGGAGCGCCGGCGCACGCTGCTGGAGGCGCCGAACAGCTTCTTGATTCGGGAGGGCTGCTTGAACGAGGAGGCGGGCCTCCGGCCCCCGGAGGCAGCGCGCGCAACGGCGAATCCGGCCGGGTAGGCCGTCATCGGTTGCAGGTAGCGTCCTCCACCATCCATTGCACAAGCTCGCTAAACGTATAGCCCGCATGGGCTGCCAGTTCTGGCACCAAGCTCGTCTCGGTCATGCCGGGTTGCGTGTTGACTTCAAGAACGACGAGTTCCCCGGTTCCCCCAGGAGTGTCGTCGTACCGCAAGTCGGCGCGGCTGATTCCCCGACAGCCGAGCGCTTGATGCGCCGTTAACGCCAACTCTTGGACCTTTTGGTAAATATTCGGTTTAATTTCTGCCGGGAGGACGTGAATGGAGCCCCCCTTCACATATTTCGCATCGTAATCGTAGAAGACCCCGGTGGCGGGCCGGATGTCGATGACTCCCAGGGCCTTGTCACCCATCACCGCGCAGGTCAGCTCACGGCCCGCAACATATGATTCCACAAGGACTTGGTCGCCGAAGGCCCAATCCTCGCGCAGCAGTTCCTGGGGCGGATGGGACCGGTCCTCGCGGACGATGATGACCCCGTAGGACGAGCCTTCGCTGATCGGCTTGATGACGTAGGGGGCCGGCAGGACGTGGCTTTTCGCCGCCTCGAAACGGTTAACGACCATCCCCTTCGGAACCGGCACGCCGGCCGCCGCCATGATGATTTTCGCCTTGTCCTTCTGCATGGCGAGCGCCGAGGCGAGGACGCCGGAATGCGTGTAGGGAATTCTTAACAGTTCAAGCAGGCCCTGAATGGTCCCGTCCTCGCCCACCCGTCCATGCAGCGCGTTGAACACCACGTCCGGCGCAACCGCCTGGAGAACGGTCGCGATATCGGATTGAACGTCGATGGGAGTGACCTTGTAGCCCTGATCCTCCAGGGCCTTGCAGCAGGCACGGCCCGACGCCAGGCTGACCTCGCGCTCAGCCGACCAGCCGCCATAAAGGATGGCAACATGCTTCGCCATGGGTGTCTCCCGTCATGCGCCCGGCGACACCGGGTCGGAAAGTGATTCGAATCAGAGCTTGGGAAGCCCGACCCGCTTGATCTCCCATTCGAGCTCCACGCCCGCCATCTCGCGAACGCGGCGGCGAACCTCTTCGCCGAGGCCTTCGATGTCGGCCGCGGAGGCGGAGCCATGGTTGATCAGGAAATTGCAGTGCATCTCGGACACCTGGGCATCGCCCACGCGAAGCCCGCGGCAGCCTGCGGCATCGACCAGTTCCCAGGCTTTCTTACCGGGCGGGTTCTTGAAGGTGGAGCCCCCCGTGCGGGTGTTGACCGGCTGGGTCGAGGACCGCGCCTCGGTGATGGCGTTCATCTCGGCCAGGATTTCATCCGAATTGCCGGGACGACCTTCGAAGAGAGCCTCGGTGAAGATCACGTCATCCGGTACGCCGGAATGGCGATAGGTGAAGCCCATCTGCGCGTTGGTGAAGGTCACGGCCTCGCCGGTGCGCGTGAGGCCCTTGGCCTCGACGAGAACATCCTTGGTCTCGCCGCCATAGGCGCCGCCATTCATGCGCAAGGCTCCGCCGATGGCGCCGGGAATGCCGCGCAGGAAGGACAAGCCCGCGATGCCGGCCTCGGCGGCAGCGCGCGCCACCTTCACGTCGGGAGCGCCGGCGCCGGCGCGCACGCGCAGGTTCGGCTCGATCGACACTTCGGCAAAGCCCTTGCCGAGGCGGATCATGACGCCTTCCCATCCGCCGTCGCGGATGAGCAGGTTCGAGCCGAGTCCCACCACGAGAACCGGCACGCTGCGGTCGAGACGCTGCAGGAAGTACGCAAGATCCTCTGCGTCCGCCGGCGTGAGCAGCACCTGCGCCGGGCCGCCCGTGCGGAACCAGGACAAAGGTGCCGTCGGCGCATTCGCCTCCAGCTTGCCGCGCAGCTCCGGCATGCCGGCCTTCAGGTCAGCGGTGATGTCGGCAAACATCAGGCCGCCTTCTCGCCGAGATGCTCGAGTTCACCCGGCAGCGCATAGGCCCATTGGGTGATGTTGCCGGCCCCGAGGCAGATCACGTAATCGCCCGGCTTCGCGGTTCCCTTGATGAGACCAGCGAGGTCTTCGGACTTCTCCAGCGCCATCACGTTGCGATGGCCGCGGGCCTTGAGGCCCGACACGAGACCGTCGCGATCGGCACCCGGGATCGGCTGCTCGCCCGCGGCATAAACTGGCGCAACGATGACCGCATCGGCATCGTTGAAACAGGTGCAGAACTGGTCGAACAGGGACGACAGGCGCGAATAGCGGTGCGGCTGCACCACGGCGATCACTTGACCGTCCGTCGACGCACGCGCGGCTTTGAGCACCGCAGCGATCTCGATGGGATGATGGCCGTAATCGTCGAATACGGTGATCCCGTTCCACTCGCCCGTGCGGGTGAAGCGGCGCTTCACGCCGCCGAAGCCGGCAAGCGCCTTGCGGATCGCATCCGGCGAGACGCCGAGCTCGTGCGCGACCGCGATGGCGGCGGTGGCGTTGAGCGCATTGTGCGCGCCCGGCATCGGCAGCACGAGATCTTCGAGTTCGAGGCGGAAGCCTGGACGGCGGTCACGAATCATCACGCGGAACTTGGTCTGCCCGCCCCGCGGATCGACATCCATGATGCGCACATCGGCCTGTGGGTTCTCGCCATAGGTAATAATGCGACGGTCCTCGATGCGACCAACGAGGTCCTGCACGGTCGGATGGTCAATGCACATCACGGCAAAGCCGTAGAACGGGATCGAGTTGATGAACGAGTGGAAGGAGTCTTTGATCGCGTCGAATGTGCCGAAATGGTCGAGATGCTCGGCGTCGATGTTGGTCACGATGGCCACATCCGCCGGCAGCTTCAGGAAGGTACCGTCGGACTCGTCCGCCTCCACCACCATCCACTGGCCGTCGCCCATGCGGGCGTTGGTGCCGTAGGCGTTGATGATGCCGCCGTTGATCACCGTCGGGTCGAGGCCGCCTGCATCGAGCAGGGTCGCGACGAGCGAGGTCGTGGTGGTCTTGCCGTGGGTGCCGGCCACCGCCACGCAGGACTTGAAGCGCATGAGCTCGGCCAGCATCTCGGCGCGGCGCACCACGGGCAGGCGCTTCTCGCGGGCGACAACGAGCTCCGGGTTGTCGCGTTTGATAGCGGTAGAAACCACCACGATCTCGGCGTCCTCCACGTTCTCGGCCTTGTGGCCGATGAAGGTCTTGATGCCTTTGTCGGCAAGGCGCTTCACGTTGTAGTTGTCGGCGGCGTCGGAGCCCTGAACCGTGTAGCCCAGATTGTGCATGACCTCGGCGATGCCCGACATGCCGATGCCACCGATGCCGATGAAGTGAATGGGTCCAAGCTTCGGCGGCAGTTTCATGGGCTTATTCCGTTACGATTCGCAGAAATGAGGGTGAGGACGGCCTGAGCCAAGCGCTCGGCCGCATCCGTGATGCTGGCGCTATGTGCGGCGGCGGCGGCTCTGGTCAAGCGGTCAGGCTCTTGAAAAAACGCCTGAATCTCGCCGGCCAGCCGCTCAGAGGTGAAGTCCGATTGCGGACAAACGATGGCGGCGCCCAGATCCCCAAGGGTCTTTGCGTTGGCCGCCTGATCCTGATCGAGCGAACCCGGCAGGGGCACGAGGATCGACGGGCGGCCGATCACGGCAAGTTCTGCCACGGTCGAAGCGCCGGAGCGGGAGACCACGAGATGGGCCTGGGCCAGCCGATGCGGCAGGTCCTTGAAGAAGGGCTCGGCCTCGAATTCTACATTCAGGCGCGTGTAATGGGCGCTCACCCGCTCCAGGTCTTCGCCCCTCGCCTGCTGCGTGACGGCGATGCGGGCGCGAAGCTCTGGCGGCAGCTTCTCGATAGCAGGCGGCACCACGTCGCTCATCACCCGGGCACCCTGGCTTCCGCCGACCACGAGAAGACGGAGCCAGTCCTGCGGGCCAAGCGGGGCATAAGGCTGCTTCGCCGCCTCCAGCACCGCAGGACGGATCGGGTTGCCGGTATGGATCGTCTGCCCCGGCACATTGGCCGGAATGCCCTTGATGTCGGCAAAGCCGGTGGCGATCACGGTGGCGCGGCGGGCGAGCAGGCGGTTGGCCCGTCCCATCACGCCGTTCGCCTCGTGGATCACGGTCGGCACCTTGAGGAGCGAAGCGGCGATGACCGGCGGCACGGTGGGATAGCCGCCGAAGCCCACGACCACCGCCGGCTTCATCCGGCGGATCTCGGAGATGGACTTCAAGGTCCCCTGCCCCAGCATCAGCGCAGCCTTCGCCATCTGCGGGATGGAGCGGCCGGAAGGCGTGGCGGAAGGAATCTCGACGATCTCGTCGGCCGGGAACGAGCCCGCATAGGCGTTGGCACGCTTGTCGGTGGCGAGCGCCACCCTGGCGCCGGAGGCCTTCAGGGCATTGGCGAGGGCTTCGGCCGGAAAAAGATGACCGCCGGTGCCGCCGGCGGTCAGGAGGATGAGCGGAGCGTTCATCCTCACACCCGGTCCTGCCCGAAATGGTCCATCATCTCGGCGCGCGGACGCCGCCGCGTGAGCGCGATGAGAAAGCCCATGCCGAGCGCCAGCGAGAGCAGCGAGGAGCCGCCATAGGAGATGAAGGGCAGCGTCATGCCCTTGGCAGGCATAAGATGCACGTTCACCATCATGTTGATGCAGGCCTGCAGGCCGAACATGAAAATGAGGCCCGTAGCGGCAAGGCGGCAGAAGGTGTCCTCGTTGCGGCGCGCCAGCGTGAGGCCGCGCAGCACGATGAAGGCGAAAACCATGAGCAACGCGATGCACACGATGATGCCGAACTCCTCCGCCGTGACGGCGAAGATAAAGTCGGTATGGGCGTCGGGCAGGATGCGCTTGACCGAGCCCTCGCCCGGGCCGCGCCCGAGCCAGCCGCCGCGGGAGAACGACTCCATCGCCGTGTCGACCTGGAAGGTGTCACCGGAATCCTTGTCGAGGAAGCGCTCGATGCGCGCACGCACGTGCGGCAGGAACTCATAGGCCGCCACGATGCCCACGAGTCCTGCACCGCCGAGGCCCATCACCCAGAACCAGTGCAGGCCGGCGACGAAGAATAGGCCGCACCACACAATGGTGACGAGCATGGTCTGGCCGAAGTCAGGCTGGAGGATGAGCGGAACGATGGTGGCGGGCAGGAGCAGGAAGGCCAGCAGCGTGCCCGGCACGTCCTTGCGCCTTGCGCCTTCCGAGAAGGCCCAGGCGGAGAGCACCACGAAGGCGGGCTTGACGAACTCTGAGGGCTGAAGCCCGAGCGGGCCGATCATGATCCAGCGATGCGCGCCCTTGATTTCGGGGCCGTACTGAAACGCCAGCAGGATCAGTGCCATGCCGAACGCATAAACAATGAGAGCCAGCCGCCGCAGGTGGCGCAGGGATAGGAACGAGACGCTCAGGATGATGCACAAGGCCGGGACGAGGAACATCACCTGCCGGTTCACGAAGTGGAATGTCGACAACCCGAGCCGCTCCGCGACCGGCGGACCACCGGCCATGAGGAAGACGAGTCCTGCCAGCATGAGGATGGCGAGGCCCGCAAGCAGCAGGCGGTCGACCGTCCACCACCAATCGCCGAAAGCCGAGCGTTCCGCGCGTGACACCATTGTCTCAAGCCCCCTTGGCTTCGATTCCGGGTAATGCCCGGACCAGATCGCGGAAGTGGTTTCCGCGCATTTCGTAATTGGGAAATTGGTCGTAGGACGCGCAGGCCGGCGAGAGGAGAACGACGGCAGGGCTCCCCAGCGTCTGCGCATCTTCAGCCGCCTGAGCCACGGCCTTGTCGAGGGTGCCGCAATGAACATGCGGAACATCGTCACCGAGCGTCGTTGCAAACTCGTCCGAAGCCGCGCCAATGAGATAGGCCTTGCGGATCTTCGAGAAATAGGATGTCAGCAGCTCGATGCCGCCTTCCTTCGCCTTGCCGCCGAGGATCCAGAAAATATCGTCGAAGGACTTCAGGGCCTTCTCGGTGGAATCCGCATTGGTGGCCTTCGAGTCGTTGATGAAGAGAGTCGCGCCGATGCGGCCGACCTCCTCCATGCGATGCGGCAGGCCGGGGAAAGTGTGGAGGCCGGAGCGGATCTGCTCCGGAGAAACGTTCAATGCCAGCGCGATAGCGACTGCCGCCGCTGCATTCTGGGCATTGTGCGCACCGCGCAGAGAGCTGATGCCTGACAGATTGGCAATCGGCGCTGCGTCCGACGTGGTCACGCCGACAAGCGTTTCGCCATCCGCAAACACACCCTTCACGCCAAGTGGCTCGACCGAGACGCGAGCCACATTCACGCCCTTTGCTTCGCAGGAATCGGCAATCGCACGGCTCAACGGATCGTCGACACCGATGACGGCAAGACCTGCTTTCGCCACAAGCCGCTCCTTGATCGCCGCATAGAGCTCCATCGTCCCGTGCCGGTCGATGTGATCCGGCGAGAGGTTGAGATGGACGCCGATCGTGGGGCTAAGCGACGGCGCGAGGTCGATTTGGAACGACGAACACTCGATGACGTGGATGCGGTTGTCGGCGGGCAGCCCAAGCGACAGGATCGCCGTGCCGATATTGCCGCCCATCTGCACATCGCGGCCGGCCTCGCGGAGGATATGCGCAATCAGAGCCGTTGTGGTCGACTTGCCGTTCGTGCCGGTGATCGCGACGAAGGGCGCATTCGGGGCGATCTTCGCCCGTTCGCGACAGAACAGCTCGATATCGCCGATGATCTCTACACCGGCCTCACGCGCCAGCTTCGCCGACCAATGCGGTTCGGGATGGGTCAGCGGCACGCCCGGGGAGAGAATGAGCGACGAGAATTGTGACCAGTCGGCGTTACGCAGATCGGCGGTCTCGATGCCCTTCGCGTTGGCCTCCGCCATCTTCGCCGGATTGTCGTCGCAGGCGATCACCCGCGCACCGCCCTCCTTCAAGGCAAGGGCCGTCGCCAGCCCCGAGCCTCCGAGGCCGAAGAGAGCAACCGTTTTGCCTGCGAAGGAGGTGACGGGTGTCATGCGCCTTACCGGAGTTTCAGGGTGGCGAGGCCGGTGAGGGCCAGAATGACGGCGATGATCCAGAAGCGGATCACGACCTGCGGCTCTGTCCAGCCCAGCTGCTCGAAATGGTGGTGAATCGGAGCCATCTTGAAGACGCGCTTGCCGGTGAGCTTGAACGACGTGACCTGGATGATCACGGACATGATCTCCAGCACGAAGAGACCGCCGACGATGGCGAGCACGATCTCATGCTTGGCCGCGACCGCAATGGTGCCGAGCATGCCACCGAGCGCCAGGGAGCCCGTGTCGCCCATGAAGATCTGCGCCGGCGGCGCATTGAACCAGAGGAAGCCGAGGCCTGCGCCGATGAGTGCGCCGCAGAGCACGGCGAGTTCGCCGGTGCCGGGCACGAAATGGATCTGCAGGTAGTTGGAGAACACCGCGTTACCGGCGAGATAGGCGATGAAGCCGAAGGTGCCGGCCGCGATCATCACCGGCACGATGGCAAGCCCGTCGAGGCCGTCGGTGATGTTCACCGCATTGCCGGCTCCGACGATCACGAAACCGGCGAAGACAATGTAGAACCAGCCCAGATTGAAGATGAGGTCCTTCGAGAACGGCAGCGCCAGCTTGTTCGCCAGTCCCGGCGTCGCCATGTACGAGATCGCGATGCAGGCGATGGCGGCGATGAGCGCCTCGATGGCGAGGCGCGAGCGGCCGGAGAAGCCCTTGTGCGACTGCTTCGTCACCTTCAGGTAATCGTCGTAAAAGCCGATGGCGCCGAAGCCCACGGTGACGAACAGCACGACCCACACATAGTGGTTCTCGAGGTTCGCCCAGAGCAGGGTCGAGACGAGCACGCCGGCGAGGATCATCAGGCCGCCCATGGTGGGCGTGCCGCGCTTCGTCAAAAGATGCGATTGCGGCCCGTCCTCGCGGATCGGCTGACCTTTGCCCTGGCGCACGCGCAGAAGCGAGATGATGGCGGGTCCGAACAGGAACACGAACAGCATGCCGGTTGCGGTCGCGCCTCCGGTGCGGAACGTGATGTACCGGAAAATGTTGAGGGGGCTGAAATAGGGGCTGAGCTCAGCCAACCAAGTTAACATCGATCATCCTTTCAGCGCGTGGGCCGTTGGGCTCGCGCCGTAACGTTCTTTCAAAGTTTTGACAACCAGGGCCATCTTCATGCTGAGCGAGCCTTTGACCGTCACCGCGTCCCCGGGACGAACCACCGCGCAGACCGCATCGACCAGATCGGCGGAGGTGTCCGTGTGAGCGGCCACCATGGCTTTCGGCAGAGCATCCACGAGGTTCTGCATCAGGGCGCCGGCGGCGAAAACCAAGTCGATCCCGTTGGATTTGATCGCCTCCGCCAGTTCCGCGTGAAGTCGTGGGCCCGTCTCGCCCAATTCCTTCATGTCACCCAGAACGGCAATCCGCCGCGCACCGCGCCCAAGCTCCACCGCGCCGAGATTGGCCAGCGCTGCGCGCATGGAAGCCGGGTTCGCGTTATAGCTCTCGTCGATCAGCAGGGCCTCGCCATCGCCGATGGTGAGCATGGTGCGCTCGCCGCGTCCAACAGGCGGCTTCAACTCGGCGAAGGAGAGCGCCGCCAGGGCGAGATCCGCACCAAGCGCATGGGAGGCCGCAAGCACGCTCAAGGAATTGAGCGCATGATGACGACCTGCCGTGCCGATCCTGTAGGTCAGGGGCTGGCCGAAGATCGTGGCGTCGACCACGGAGTGGTCAGGCTTTACGATGATGCGATTTGCGCGGATGTCCGCTGCCTCGTGCTCGCCGAAGGTGACGACGCGGCCGGCCGCGGAGGCAAGGGCGTGAGCGCGCATGCGCTCGAAATAGCCATTGTCGCGATTGATGACCGCCGTTCCGCCGGGCTCCAGGCCTGAAAAGATCTCGCCCTTGGCGTCCGCAATGCCCCAGAGCGAGGGGAAGAACTCGATATGAACGGGCTCGACCGTGGTGATCACCGCCACGTGCGGGCGCACCATGCCGGTGAGCGGCAGGATCTCGTGGGCATGGTTCATGCCGATCTCGAACACACCGAACGCGGTCTCGCGCGGCATGCGCGCGAGCGTGAGTGGCACGCCCCAGTGGTTGTTGTAGGAGGCAACCGATGCATGCGTCGCGCCCTGGCGCGAGAGCGCGAGACGCATGGCCTCCTTCGTGCCGGTCTTGCCGACGGAGCCGGTGACCGCGACGATCCTTGCGCCCGTACGCGCCCGGGCCGCGCGGCCCATCTGGCGCATGGCCTCGAGTACGTCGGGCACTACGATCAGCCTGTCGGAGCCCGCAAATTCAGGAGCCTTTTCCTCGGACACGACGGCGGCCGAAGCGCCCTTCTCCAGGGCGGCCTGAACGAAATCGTGGCCGTCATGGACGTCACCCTTGATGGCGAAGTAGAGATCGCCAGGCTCGAGCGTGCGCGTGTCGATGGACGCGCCGGTCCCTTTCGTGAAGCCACTGCCGATGCGGGCACCGGTGGCGGCTTTGATTTCGTCTGATGTCCAAAGGGGCGAATTCATCCCTGCCTCGCTGCAATGGCCGCCCGGACCTCGTCGTGGTCCGAGAACGGCAGGGTCCGGTCGCCGATGATTTGGCCCGTTTCATGGCCTTTGCCGGCCACGACCAGAATATCACCCCGGCGAAGCTCGCCCACGGCGGTGCGAATGGCTTGAGCGCGGTCGCCGATCTCGCGGGCTCCGCGCGCCCCTTTGAGCACCTCGGCCCGGATCGCCGCCGGATCCTCGGAGCGAGGATTATCGTCCGTGACGATGACCACATCGGCCTTGTCCGAGGCAATGCGTCCCATGAGCGGGCGCTTGCCCTGATCCCGATCGCCGCCACAGCCCACGATGCAGAACAGCTTTCCCGTCACGAAGGGGCGCAAGGCATCGAGCACATGGGCAAGCGCGTCGGGCTTGTGGGCATAATCGACGATGCAGATGGCGCCATCCACCTCGCCCACCTGCTCCAGGCGGCCGCGCACGCCTTTCAATCCCTTGAAGCCTTCGAACACCTCGGCCGCCCGAGCCTCGCCCTCAACAGCCAGCACGAGGCCGGCGGCGACGAGCGCGTTTTCGACCTGGAAGGCGCCGAGAAGCGGAAGATGTGTCTGGAAGGTTTTCCCGAAAGCCTCGATGGTCAGGGCCTGGGTGAAGCCCTCTGCGCGCGCTGCGACGAGACGGATGGTCTCGCCCATGCTGCCGGTGGTGATGACGTTCAACCCACGATTGCGCACGCCATGCAGGAACACATCCGCGTAAGGCCCATCCGCATTGATGATCGCGGGCGCATCCTGCGGCAGCAGGGTGTCGAAGAGGCGCAACTTTGCCGCCGCGTACGCTTCCGTCGTGGCATGATAATCGAGATGGTCGCGGCCGAGATTGGTGAAGCCCGCAGCGTTCAGGCGCACCCCGTCGAGGCGGCGCTGGTCGATGCCATGCGAAGAGGCCTCCATGGCAAGACGGGTCACACCATCGTTGGCTAGGCGGTCGAAGCTTTCATGCAGGGAAATCGGATCGGGTGTTGTCAGCGAGCCATAGGCCGCGCCATCCGACGTGATGATGCCGAGCGTGCCGACGCTGGCGGATTTGTAGCCCAGATGCGCGAAGAGCTGGCGGATAAAATCCGCCACCGAGCTCTTGCCGCTCGTGCCCGTGACGGCGACGACCTTCTCGGGTTGCTTGGGGTAGAAGCGCGCGGCCGCAAGAGCCAGTGTGCGGCGCACGTCCTTCACCTGCACATAGGCCACGGCGTCCGGCAATTCGGCCGGGCGCTCCGCCTCACCGACGATGGCGACGGCGCCAGCGGCGGCTGCCTGCGGCACGAAGCTCATGCCGTCCACCTTGGTGCCGGGCACGGCGAAGAATAGGGTGCCAGGCTCCACTTTACGGCTGTCGGAAGCGATTTTCGAGACGGAAAGGGATGCCTGAGCGTCGCCTGCCGCGAGATCGAGAAGATCGCCGAGATTGAGTGACCGTGCGCTCATCGATTGCTGCCCCAGGCGCCGAGGCGCGACATGAGCGGGAAAGGCTGCACCGGCGGCTCGAAGCGCGGTGGAACGCCAAGCAGCGGCGCGATGCGCTCGATGATGTTGCCGGTCACGGGAGCGGCATTCCAGCCTGCCGTCGAGAAACCATAGGTGCCCTCTATCGCCTGCGGCTCGTCCATGATGGTCAGGAATACGTATTTCGGCTTGTCGGACGGCACCACCGCCGTGAAGGTGGTGAAGTTCTTGTTCTTGGCGTAGCGGCCGTTGATCACCTTTTCGGCGGTGCCGGTCTTGCCGCCGACGAAGAAGCCGGCAATCGAGGCGTTTCCGGCGGAGCCTTCCGGCGTCGAGGCATTGAGGCGCATCACATAGCGCATCGCCTCGCTCGTCTCGGGCTTGAGCACCTGCAGGGCGTTCTGGCGTGCCTCTTCCTGCGTGCGCTTCAGGAAGGTCGGCTTGATCATGATGCCGCCGTTCACCAGCGCACCCACGGCCGAGAGCGCCTGGAGCGGCGCGACCGCAAGGCCGTGGCCGAACGCGATGGTCATGGTGTTGAGCTCGCCCCACCGCGGCGGGATGATCGGCAGCGCGTTTTCCGGCAGCTCTGTCTCAAGGCGGGTGAGCTGGCCCATCTTGCGCAGGAAGGCCTTGTGCCCCTCGACGCCGATGCCAAGCGCCATGCGGGCAGTGCCGATGTTCGACGAATGCACGAACACTTCCGGCGTGGTGAGAACGCGCCTGGTCGGATGGTAGTCGCCGATGGTGAAGCGGCCGTAGCGCAGGCCGGAGCGCGCGTCGAAGGTCGAGTTGATGTTGTACTTGCCGGAATCGAGAGCCATCGCGACGGTGAGCGCCTTGAAGGTCGAGCCCATCTCGAACACGCCGACATTGATGCGGTTGATCCGGTCCTTGTCGAGTGCGTCGACCGGGTTGTTGGGATCATAATCCGGCAGCGACACGAGGGCGATGATCTCGCCCGTGTTCACATCCAGAATCGCACCGGCGGTCGCCTTGGCCTTAAACTTCGCCATGCCTTTGGCAAGCTCATCGCGAAGGGCATGCTGCACGCGCAGATCCAGCGAGAGCTGAATGGGCTTCAAGTCGGCCGCAGAGATGTTGAAGCCTGCACCGTTGAGGTCCTGCAGACCCATGCTGTCGATGTATTTCTCGATGCCGGCGATGCCCACATTGTCCACATTGGCGAAGCCGAGCACGTGGGCGGCGGCTTCCGCATTGGGATAGACGCGCTTGTTCTCAGGGAGAAAGCCGATACCGGGAATGCCCAGGCGATGCACCTCCGCCTGCTGACGCGGCGTGATCTCGCGCTTGACCCAGACGAAACCCTTCTTCGTGCCGAGCTTGTTGCGCAGGTCCGTGGCATCGAGATCAGGCAGCACGGCGGTCAGCAGCTCAACCGCCTCGTCCTTGTCGACGATGTTGCGCGGCTCGGCGAAGACCGACACCATCTTCACGTCGGTGGCGAGGATCTCGCCGTTGCGGTCGACGATATCGGGACGCGCGGCGGAGATTTCGGACGAGGCCGCACGGCGCACTTCGCTCGTATTCTCGCTGGTGACGGCCAGATGAACGAGGCGCCCGCCGATCAGACTGAATAGGCCGACGAAGCACACGGCCGCAAGGCCAACGCGCGACGTGCTCTTGTCATGCCGCAGGCGAAACAGCTCGCGGGCGTGCCCGAGCACGCCCCGCTTTTGATAGGTGGGCTGACCCTGCCATTCGGTTTGGGGCTCTTGCGACACGAGGCTCACCGTTTCGGAGTTTGAGTCGTCGGGGTGCGGGCGTCCGAATTCCTGTCCTTCGGGGTCGAAGTCGGCTCCAGCAATCCGAGCGCTTCGAGCTTGCGGCCGATCTCGTCCTCGCGGGACGGCCGGTTCGGCAGGTCGGACAGACGCGCCAGCTGCTGAATCTTCAGCGGCTGCAGATCGAGGTGCTTGTCGGCGGCCTCCTGGAGACGGTCTGGACGGTCGAGATACTGCCACTCGGCCTGGAGCACTGCGATGGCCTCGCGCTCGCGGCTGACCTGCGACTTCAGCTGCGCCACCTGCTCCACATAGTAGAGGGTCTCGTACTTGACCGAATAGGCGTAGCCCGCCGAAGCGATGAGGGCGGAGATCGCGATGATGTGGAGCAGTCGGATCACCGGCGCCCTCCCTTTTTCTCAGCTGTCTGCGGCAGTTCGGCCAGCATGGTGATGGCGCTCAAGGGCTCCTGTGCCGGCGTATCCGTCCGTGCCCCGGCCCGCAGCTTCGCCGAACGAGCCCGCGGATTGCGCGCCATTTCCTGCTCGCTGGGAGCAACGGGACCGCGGGTGATCGCATCGAAGGTGGCCTCAGGGGCGGCCGCCGTTGGTAGATGGCGCGAGCCCGTCGGCGCCCGACCGGTGCGCACCGTGAAGAACTGCTTCACGATCCGATCTTCCAGTGAGTGGAACGTGACGACCACGAGGCGACCGCCGGGCTTGAGGATGCGCTCAGCCGCGTGCAACGCGCGCACCAGCTCCCCGAGCTCGTCGTTGACGGCGATGCGCAGTCCCTGGAACACGCGCGTTGCGGGATGAATGCCGCCGGGTTCCTGCCGGATCAGAGAGGCTACGAGATCAGCCAGCTGCCGCGTGGTCTCGAAAGGCTGGCGGCGCCGCGCTTCGATGACGGCGCGTGCGACGGCGCGGGCACGCCGCTCCTCGCCATAATGATAGAAAATGTCGGCAAGCTCGGCTTCCGACGCCTCGTTGATGAGGTCCGCAGCGCTCGGACCCGACTGCTCCATACGCATGTCAAGCGGGCCTTCGTTGCGGAACGAGAAGCCGCGCTCGGCCTGATCGAGCTGCATGGACGATACGCCGATGTCGAGCACGACGCCGTCGACACCGTCGAACCCTTGGGCACGCGCGATCTCGTCGAGATCGCCGAAGCGTCCCGGCACGAGTATCAGACGTTTCTTGTATTTGGTAACGAGCCCCGCCCCGCCTGCGATCGCATCGGGATCGCGGTCGATGGCGATCACCCTGTTCTGCGGATGGGCATCGAGAATGGCGCGCGTGTAGCCGCCCGCGCCGAACGTGCCGTCGATGAAAACGCCGCCGCGCTTTGCATCGAGCGCCGTGCCAACCTCCGCCAGGAGAACAGGAACGTGACGGGACGGTCCGCCAGCGGCTCCGGCTCCTGGGCCGTCGCCGCGTCCCATCATCGCTCCCGTACTCCTGGTGAGGTGTTCTGCACTAGCCTTGGCTCCACAACCCGGTTGCCTAACGCTTTCTTCAGATCTCGGACCTTCGTGCGCGCCTCCTCCAAGTGCGCACGGAAGCGCTCGGGCTCCCAAATCTGGAACTTGTGACCAAGCCCGACGAACGTCACCGTATCGCCGATCCCGGCATGCACTTTTACCGTGTCCGTCAGGATGACACGCCCCTCCGGATCGACCTTGAGAATCTCGCTGGTTCCGAACAATGCCGTCGACAGCTGATCCCGCTCGTCCGAATAGGGCGACAGCGTCGACAAGAACGCATCGATCTCGTTCAGAAGCACGTTGCCGCCTGCGTCCAGTGCCGGCGCATCGAGCGCCGGATGCACGTAGAGCCCCTCGAATCCATCCCGGGCCAACACGGCCCTGAAGGATGCGGGGATCGAGACGCGACCCTTCGAATCCAACTTGTTGGTGAAATTGGACACGAAGCGGTTCATTGGCCGCAGCTCGCACGCTCCTGATTGTCAGCCCCCAGGCGGATCTTGAGGATCCGCCACCCGTTCTCGGTGGAGACGCCTCTTTCGGAAGCAGGATGCCAGCAATTCTTGGGTGCTTGACGCCCTGCTCGAAAGACACCGTCGACGGGATGATTTGGGATAACATGGGATATAGTGGGCGTCAACGGAACGGAGGGCGAGCACAGGCCTCATGGCATGCGTTCCCCATGAGACGCATTTACGGTTAATGAATCGTAAGCGGAGCAACGGTTTGCTCCGCTTTCTGCAAATTTCGAGCCTGTGGAAAGATGGGGTCAGCCGGCCTGTAAGCCGGGTTCTGTAGGGCCCAAAGTCTTAGAGACTTTGGACGTGGCGACCATTCCTCTGGGACGATCATTGCTGACCGCCTCTAGCAACCAACCCGGACGACCAGCCTGGAAGCGGGCCTGGCGCGAGCGCCTGTCGTCCCTATTCGGTTTTGCTCCTGGTGGGGTTTACCATGCCGTCCGCATTGCTGCGTCCGCGGTGCGCTCTTACCGCACCCTTTCACCCTGACCCCGGGATCCGGAGACCTTGCGGGGCGGTCTGCTTTCTGTGGCACTTTCCCTAGGGTTTCCCCCGCCGGACGTTATCCGGCACCTTGCTTCCATGGAGCCCGGACTTTCCTCCCCGAGCTGAGCTCGAAGCGGCCGCCCGGCCAGCTGACGGGCGGGATGTGGTGCCAAAAGGGTCCTGCCGTCAAGGGCAACGGCTCAATCGGCCGCTGCCGTGATCACCTTCACCTTGGCGCAATAGGCCCGGGACGCTGCGGTCATGGTCTGTGTGCGGTGACCGAACTGGTAGCGCAGGATCGTGCCGCAGGTATCGCCGCCCGCAAGCTTGTAGGCGGTGGCCAGGTACTTGAGGCCATAGCGGAGGTTCGTTTCCGCATCGAGAAGGCCGGCGGCATCGCCTTTGTAGCCCAGAGACTGGGCCGTACGGACATTGATCTGGGTGAGACCCATGTTCGGGCCATTGCGGGCACCGGCGTTGTATCGG
This sequence comes from Microvirga lupini, assembly GCF_014191055.1. Taxonomy (GTDB): domain Bacteria; phylum Pseudomonadota; class Alphaproteobacteria; order Rhizobiales; family Beijerinckiaceae; genus Microvirga; species Microvirga lupini_A. The sequence goes on along the minus strand of NZ_JACHWB010000001.1, from coordinate 1,062,901 downwards.
CTCTCGAGCCGGACCACAGCGTCGGCCAGTTCATATGGCAAACCATTTTCGGACGCATAGCGGGCGATAAGAGGCTTGAGCGCGACGGCACGGGTTGCATCTGACATCCGGGTCTTGGACGCGGCACCCATCAGCGCCATGGGAAGGGAGGCGGTCTCCTGATCCGCCTCTTCCGGCGTGGGCACTGCTTTTGCAACCTTCTCCGGTTGTGCCACTTCCGCCTTGGCCACCTGGGTCTTGGCGGGCTTGGAAGCAACAGCCTCTTTCAGCTTCTTCTTACCGGTAGCCTTGGGGTCCGGCTCTGACGTCTCCGTGGCAGAAGCTGCCGCAGCCTCTTCCTCAGCGAAGGCTGCGGCTTCGGCGGCCGCCGCGCCTAGGAACTGCTCGGCCTGATCCGGAGAGATGGGGGAATTCTCGCCTCCGCCGGCCCGGGCCTGCGATGCCACCACGAGGGCCGCTGCGCCCAAACCTGCAATTGCCAGCGTTCTGAGGAAGTGTTGCCAAGTCAAACCGTAACTCCAGCTGGCATTAACCACGAGGATGCGCTGGGTGGCGGCGAAATGGGGCAAAGATGTGGCGCCGTCCGCCCCAATTTTGTTCAGAATTCGTTCAAGCTTGACCGTATTGTCTTCGTGGCGCTTGGGCCCTACAACACAATTCCAGCCTTCACATGGCTCCGAATCCCGCCCTCTCTCCTGCGTTGGAGGAACTCTTTCCCCGCACAGGAGTTGGCGACAGCGTAAGGTCAAGCTAACTACCGCCGGGCCGACGGCCCGCTCAACAACAGGGAAGCCTCCATGAAGAAGATCATGACAGCCATTGCCGCCGGTGCCCTCACCCTCTCGATGGCAGCCTGCAATACTCCTGGTGAGCGTGCAGTCGGCGGCGCCGCCATCGGCGGCCTCGCTGGTGCGGCCATCGGCGGCGCTGCAACCGGCACGGCTGGTGGCGCTCTCGCCGGTGCAGCCATCGGCGGTGCCGGTGGTGCGATCGTCGGCGCCTCGACGGCTCCGCGCGGCCCGGCCTGCCCGTACGGCACCTACCAGGACGTCTACGGCAACGTGTACTGCCGCTAATCACACCTGAAAGCGAATTTCGGGGGCCGAGGCATTCTCGGCCCCTTTTCTTTTGCCTGCACTTGAGCGTACGACTGATCTCAAGATGATTCAGTCGATTTGGGGTAAGCTCGGTGGAGCCGGCATAGGCCTTGCGTTGGGCGGGCCGATTGGTGCTCTCCTGGGCGGCGTCGCCGGCCACGTTCTCGTCGATCGCGAAGGCGCTTTGTTCGGAAAGCCGCCGCGCGACGTCATTTTCACAATGGGCCTCGTGGCGCTCGCCGCCAAGATGGCGAAGGCCGACGGCGTCGTGGTCGACGTGGAGGTCCGGGCTTTCGAGCAGATCGTCGAAGTGCCGGACAGCGAGCATGACAAGGTGGAGCGCCTGTTCAACCTTGCCATGCAGACCTCGGATGGGTTCGAGGCTTATGCCCGCCAAATCCATGAAGAGTTCAGCGAAGAGCCTACGCTTCTTGAGGACGTGATCGACGGCCTGTTCCACATCGCCAAGGCAGATGAGGCCGTGCACGAGGCCGAGTATGCCTACCTCAAGGATGTGGCAACGATCTTCGCCTTCTCAGACGTGGATTTTGAGCGCATCGCCGCCCGCCACGTGCAGCGCAAGGACGACCCCTATTTCATCCTCGGGGCCGACCGGAGCATGAGAGACGAGGAGCTGAAGCGGCATTACCGCAAGCTCGTGGCCGAAAACCACCCCGACCGGGAGATCGCCCGCGGCCTGCCACCGGAGGCCGTGAAGATCGCCACCGAGCGCCTTGCCACCATTAATGCTGCATGGGAACGCATCGCCGCCGAGCGGAACCTCAGGTGATCGCGTGAGCGCGCTGACCCCGGAAAGCCCCCTCGCCAGCAAGGTGTTTCCATCCCCCAACCACGGGGAGCGTAAAGATGGCCAGCGCCCCAGCATGCTAATCCTTCACTACACGGGCATGCCCCATGAAGGCGAAGCCCTGCAGTGGCTGTGCAATCCGGTCTCGCAGGTCTCGGCCCATTACTTCGTGTTCGGCGACGGGCGCGTGCTGCAGCTGGTGCCGGAATCGCGCCGGGCCTGGCATGCAGGCCTCTCTTCCTGGGACGGGGAGCACGACATCAATTCCTGCTCCATCGGCATCGAGATTGCCAATCCCGGCCATCCGGGCGGCCTGCCGCCCTTCCCCGAGGAGCAGATCGAGAGCGTAGCGGCCTTGGCCAAGGACATCGTCACCCGCTGGCGCATCCCGGCCACGCGCGTGCTCGGCCATTCGGACGTGGCGCCGGGAAGGAAGGTCGACCCGGGCGAGCTCTTTCCCTGGAAAAAGCTGCATGAGGCAGGCGTCGGCCACTGGGTCGCCCCGGCCGCCACGAGCGATGGCCGCTTCTTCTCCCGCGGCGATCAGGGCATGCCCATCGAGGCCCTGCAGGCCATGCTGGTGATGTACGGCTACGGTCTGAAGATCAACGGCGTCTTCGACGAGGACACGGAAAAGGTGGTCGCCGCCTTCCAGCGCCATTTCCGGCCCGAGCGCGTGGATGGCGTGGCGGATGCCTCCACGATCACGACCCTGCGCAACCTGATCGCAGCCCGGCCGCAGGCGGCAGCATGACAAAGAGTTAACTCGCAACACTATAGGAAATCGGCCACAATCGCCCCGCATGAATGATCATGTCTTGCTGAGGGTTGTTGGGTGCGTCGCGTCTGGTTGTGGCTGATCATCATTCTTCTGGTGGCTGGGAGCGCCGGCTTCCTCCTGTGGAAGCCGACGGGCGGCAATGCCTCGGATCAAGCGTATCGGCTCGGTGCGGTTGATCGCGGCCAGGTCATCGCAAGCGTGCGTGCGACCGGGACGCTCAACCCCGTCACCACGGTTCTCGTGGGCTCCCAATTATCCGGCCAAGTGGTTGAAATCCTCGCCGACTACAACACGCCCGTAAAGGAAGGCCAGGTGGTGGCCCGTCTCTATGCGGAGCAGATCAAGTCGCGCCGGGATGCAGCGCTGGCGGACCTCGCCCAGGCCAAGGCCGATCTCGACACTAGACGGGCCCAGATCGACAAGGCCCGTTCCGCGCTTCAGCGCGCCGAAGCGCAGGCCGCCGACCTTCGAGCTCAGAAGGACCGCATTCAGGCCCAGTTGGAGGAAGCCCGACGCAGCCTCGAGCGGCAGACGGAACTCAACACCCGCGCGGTGGGAACCCAGACGGCCCTGGAGCAGGCCCGTACGCAGGTGGACATTCAGACGGCAAACCTTGCTTCCGCCGACGCGCAGATCGCGTCCAACCAGGCAGAGACGCTTGGGCTGAAGGCCGATCTCGCATTGTCGGAAGCGAATGTGAAATCCTCCGAGGCAATCATCCTGCAGCGGCAGGCAAAGCTGAAGGACATCGAGATCGATCTCGCCCGCACGGAGATCAAATCGCCGGTCGACGGCGTTGTGGTCAAACGCGACATCGAGCTTGGGCAGACGGTGGCCGCCTCGCTCTCGGCGCCGACCCTGTTCACCATCGCGCAGGATCTCAGAGAGATCGACATCTATGCCAATATCGACGAGGCCGATGTGGGTCGTCTCAAGGACGGGCAGAAGGTCTCCTTCACAGTCAACGCCTATCCGAACCGCACCTTCAATGGCAGGGTGCGCATGGTGCGCCTCGCCGCGCAGACGGTTCAGAACGTGGTCACCTACACGGCGGTCATCAGCGTGCGCAACCAGGACCAGGCTCTGCTGCCCGGCATGACCGCCAACCTCCAGATCATCACCGACGAGCGCGAGGATGTGCTGCGCATTCCGAATGCGGCTTTGCGCTTCCGGCCTGCAATCACGATAGCAACGAGCGAGACAGGAGACGGCACGCCGGATGGCGAGACGCCTAGACGGCGGCCGCGTGTGCCGGATGAGCAGGCCGGAAATGGCGAAGCAAGGGGCGTGGCGGCTAACGGCCAAGATCTGCGGCGGCGGCCCCGTGGCGAGCAGACCGGGTCCATGCAGGACGAGGGCACCAGGGCGCGCATTTACCGCGTCGGACCTGACGGCAATCCGCAGCCCATCCATGTGCGGCTTGGCGTGACGGACGGAGCCTATACGGAAATCCTTCGCGGCGACCTGGAGAAAGGCGCTGCCGTCATCATCGGCGCGCTGCGCGCCGACGCGGCAGACGATACGAACGGGGGCGCCGGCAACCGCCGCCCGCGCCCGCCGCGGATGTTCTAGGAACACGGCCTGTGGCTCTCATCGAAACGCGCGATCTCAGCCGGGTCTATGACCTCGATGCCGGACGCGTCGTGGCGCTCGACGGCGTGTCGCTCGATATCGACCAGGGTGATTTCGTGGCCGTCATGGGCCCGTCCGGTTCAGGCAAGTCCACCTTCATGAACCTCGTCGGCTGCCTCGACCGGCCGACGGGCGGTCATTACCGGCTCGCCGGCACCGCCGTCGAGAGCCTCGATGCGGACGGCTTGGCGCGCCTGCGCAACCGCGAGATCGGCTTCGTGTTTCAGCAGTTCAACCTGCTGCCGCGTGTCGACGCCCTGGGCAATGTGGAATTGCCGATGATTTATGCTGGCTTCGATCGCAGGACCCGCCGCGAGTGCGCCTTGCAGGCCCTCGGCCGTGTCGGTCTTGCGGACCGCGCCCATCACCGGCCTATGCAGCTCTCCGGCGGCCAGCAGCAGCGCGTGGCGATTGCTCGTGCCCTCGTCAACAGCCCGAGTCTCCTGCTCGCCGACGAGCCGACGGGCGCCCTCGACAGCCGCACGGCCAACGAGATCATGGCACTGTTCCAGGAGCTCAACCGCGAAGGCGTCACCATCGTGCTCGTGACGCACGATGCGGAGGTGGGGCGACATGCCCACCGCCTCGTTCGCTTCCGCGACGGTCATGTGACCGAGGATCATCACCAGACACCCGTCGATGCCCGCGATCTCGCATCGGAGGCAGCCGAATGAGATTGATCGAAGCGATCCGCTCAGCCCTCTCGGCCATCATGGCCAATGCCCTGCGCAGCCTGCTCACGATGCTCGGCATTGTGATCGGCGTCGCAGCCGTCATCGCCATGGTGGCGATCGGCTCCGGCGCGCGCAACCTCGTCGACCAGCAGATCCGCTCGCTCGGCGCCAACCTCGCCATTGTCACGCCCGGCAACGTGACGCAGGGCGGCGCACGGCTCGGCGCAGGCGCGGCCTCATCGCTGACCGACGAGGACGCACGGGCGATCCGGCGAGAGATCGATGGCGTAGTGGCGGCAGCCCCCTTCGTGCAGGGCGGCGCGCAGGTGGTGGCCGGGGGCAGCAACTGGGGCACGCGGATCTACGGCATCGACCTCGACTGGTTCGCCGCCCGCGAATGGGATGTCGCCACCGGGCGCACTTTCGACCCGGAAGAGGTGCGCCGCGGCGACATTGTCATTCTTCTCGGACAGACGGTGGCGCGCAACCTCTTCGGCGAGGACGATCCCATCGACCAGATCGTGCGCGTGCGCAACGTGCCATTCCGCGTCATCGGCGTGATGGCGCCGAAGGGCCAGTCGGCTTTCGGGCAGGACCAGGACGACGTGGTCTTCGTACCGCTCGACACGGGCCGCCGCCGGGTGATCGGTCGCAACTACGCCAAGGACCGCTCCGTCGGGTCGATCTTCGTGAAGTTCGCCAACGAGGGCGACATCGAGCCCGGCATCGAGAGCATGACGGAGCTGCTGCGGCAGCGTCATCGGATCATCGGAGAGCAGGAGGACGATTTCTCGATCCGCAACCTGACCGAGATCGCCAACACGGCAACGGCTTCCGCCAACACCCTCTCCATGCTACTTGCCGCCGTCGCCGCCGTGTCGCTGCTCGTCGGCGGCATCGGCATCATGAACATCATGCTGGTTTCGGTCACGGAGCGTACCCGCGAGATCGGGTTGCGCTTGGCTGTCGGCGCGCGTCCGCGCGACATCCTCAGCCAGTTCCTCATCGAGGCGACGACGCTATCCACCATCGGCGGCGCACTCGGCATTGGCCTGGGCGCCGGCGCCGCCTATCTCGTGGCGCAGCTCGCCGGCTGGCCCTCGCTCGTGTCGACGAAAGCCATCCTCATGGCTGTGGGCTTCTCGGCGCTGGTGGGCATCTTCTTCGGGTTCTATCCCGCGCAGCGTGCCGCGAAGCTCGATCCGATCGAGGCGTTGCGGCGGGAGTAGTTGCCACTCTCGTCGAGCGACCCCAGATCGGCTGCGCCGTCCGGGATGACAGCGCAATTGAACGTCTACTCCGCCGCCATCACCCGGTAGCTCGCAGGATCGTAATTCAGGATCGGGCTGAGCCAGCGCTCGACCTCGGCCACGCTCATGCCCTTGCGCTCGGCGTAATCCTCCACTTGATCGCGCTCGACCTTGGCGACGCCGAAGTAATACGCCTCCGGATGCGACAGGTAGAGGCCCGACACGGAGGAGCCTGGCCACATGGCGTAGGATTCCGTGAGCTTGACGCCGATGCGGCGCTCGGCTTCGAGCAGGCTGAACAGCGTTGCCTTCTCCGTATGATCGGGCTGAGCAGGATAGCCGGGGGCCGGGCGGATGCCCTGGTATTCCTCACCGATCAGACTCTCGTTGCCGAGGCTCTCGTCCGGTGCATAGCCCCAGAACTCCTTGCGCACGCGCTCGTGCATGCGTTCGGCGAAAGCCTCCGCAATGCGGTCGGCCAGCGCCTTCACCATGATCGAGCGGTAATCGTCGTTGGCGCGCTCGAAACGCTCAGCAATGCGCACCTCCTCGATGCCGGACGTCACCACGAAGGCGCCGATCCAGTCGGGCTTGCCGCTCTCGGCGGGCGCGACAAAATCGGACAGGCAGACATTCGGCTTACCGTCGCGCTTGGAGAGCTGCTGGCGCAAGCCGTGGAAAGTGGCCAGCTGTTCCGATCGGCTCTCGCCCGTGAAGAGGCGGATGTCGTCGCCCACTGTATTGGCCGGCCAGAAGCCGATGATCGCCTTCGGATTAAACCAGCGTTCCTCGACGAGCTGCTTGAGCATTCCTTGGGCGTCGTCCCAGAGCTGGCGCGCGGCCTCGCCCTGCTTCTCGTCTTCAAGGATTGCCGGAAAGCGGCCTTTCAGCTCCCACGTCTGGAAGAACGGGGTCCAATCGATATAGGGCACAAGCTCGCCTACATCGTAGCTGCGGAACACGCGCGCACCGGTGAAGGTGGGCTTCGGCGGCTGATAGGACGACCAGTCGATCTTCAGGCTGTTGGTGCGCGCCCTCTCGATGGGGAGACGCTGTTTGTCGGCTTCGGAGCGCGCATGGGCATCCGCCACCTTCCGGTACTCGGCCCGGAGCGTCTCCACATAGCCGTCCTTCATGTCGGACGAGAGCAGCGACGACACGACACCGACGGCGCGGCTTGCATCCGTCACATAGACGGCCTGTCCCTTGTTGTAGTTCGGATGGATCTTCACCGCCGTATGCACGCGGCTCGTGGTGGCGCCGCCGATGAGGAGCGGGATCTCGAAACCCTCGCGCTCCATCTCGCTTGCCACATTCACCATCTCGTCAAGGGACGGCGTGATAAGGCCCGAGAGGCCGATCACATCGACCTTCTCCTTGCGCGCGGTCTCTAGGATCTTCTGCGCCGGCACCATGACGCCGAGGTCGATGACCTCGTAGTTGTTGCAGGCGAGCACGACACCGACGATGTTCTTGCCGATATCGTGCACGTCACCCTTCACGGTGGCCATCAGCACCTTGCCGGCGGCGGAGCGTTCGGTGACGCCCGAGGCCTCCTTCTCAGCCTCCATGAAAGGCATGAGATAGGCGACCGCCTGCTTCATCACGCGAGCGGATTTCACCACTTGCGGCAGGAACATCTTTCCGGCGCCGAAGAGATCGCCCACCACGTTCATGCCGGCCATGAGCGGGCCTTCGATCACATGCAGCGGACGGTCCGCCTCCTGTCGTGCCTCTTCCGTGTCCTGCTCGATGAACTCGGTGATGCCGTTGACCAGGGCATGCTCGATGCGTTTCCCGACAGGCCAGGACCGCCACTCCAGATCAGCTGCCTTCACGGCCCCTGTTCCATCGCCCTTGAAGCGGGGAGCCGCTTCGAGAAGGCGCTCCGTGGCGTCGGGGCGACGGTTGAGCACCACGTCCTCGCACAATTCGCGCAGCTCCGGGTCGATCTCATCATAGACCGCGAGCTGACCGGCATTGACGATGCCCATGTCCATGCCGAGCTTGATGGCGTGGAACAGGAACACCGAGTGCATGGCCTCGCGCACGGGCTCGTTGCCGCGGAAGGAGAACGAGAGGTTCGACACGCCGCCGGAGATATGGGCATGCGGCAGCGTCTCGCGGATGATGCGTGTCGCTTCGAGGAAAGCGACGCCGTATCCGTTATGCTCCTCGATGCCGGTTGCCACCGCGAACACGTTCGGATCGAAGATGATATCTTCCGGCGGGAAACCGACCTGCTCGGTCAGGATCCTGTAGGCACGGGTACAGATTTCGACCTTGCGCTCGAGCGTATCCGCCTGACCTTGCTCGTCGAAGGCCATCACCACAACCGCCGCGCCGTAGGAGCGACAGACCTTCGCGTGCTCGATGAAGGCTTCCACGCCCTCCTTCATGGAGATCGAGTTCACGATGGCCTTGCCCTGCAGGCATTTAAGGCCGGCCTCGATGACGTGGAACTTAGAGGAATCCACCATCACCGGCACGCGGGCGATGTCGGGCTCGGCCGCCACGAGGTTGAGGAACTCCACCATGGCCTTCTCGGAGTCGAGCAGACCCTCGTCCATGTTAACGTCGATGATCTGCGCGCCGTTCGCCACCTGATCGCGCGCCACATCGAGCGCGGAAGCGTAGTCGTTGTTGGTGATGAGCTTGCGGAACTTGGCAGAGCCGGTGACATTCGTGCGCTCGCCCACATTCACGAAGGGAATGTCTGAGGTGAGCGTGAAGGGCTCGAGGCCGGACAGGCGCATGAGCGGCTGCATCGTCGGTACCTTGCGCGGCGCCTTGCCGGCAACGGCCTCCGCAATGGCGCGGATATGGTCCGGCGTGGTGCCGCAGCAGCCGCCGACCACATTGACGAGGCCGGCATCGGCGAACTCCGCCAACATCGACGCTGTCGCTTCGGGACGCTCGTCATAGAGGCCGAACTCGTTTGGCAGGCCGGCATTCGGATAGGCGCACACGAGGGTGTCGGCCACGCGGCCGATCTCCTGGATGTGGGCGCGCATTTCCCGCGCCCCGAGAGCGCAGTTGAGGCCGATGGAGAACGGCTCCGCATGGCGCACGGAATACCAGAAAGCTTCAGGCGTCTGGCCCGAAAGCGTACGGCCGGAGAGATCCGTGATCGTGCCCGAGATCATCACGGGTAGCCGGATGCCCTTCTCGGCAAAGACCTGTTGCGTGGCGACGATGGCGGCCTTGGCGTTGAGCGTGTCGAAAATGGTCTCGATCAGGATGATCTCGGAGCCACCGTCGACGAGCCCCCTCACCTGCTCGGCATACGCCTCGCGCACCTGATCGAACGTCACGGCGCGGTAGCCCGGATTGTTCACGTCGGGCGAAATGGAAAGCGTGCGGTTCGTCGGACCGATCGCACCAGCCACGAAACGGCGACGGCCATCCTCCTTCTCCGCCAACAACGCGGCCTCACGGGCGAGGCGCGCGCCATCGAAGTTCAGTTCGTAGACGATTTCCTCCATGCCGTAATCGGCCTGTGCGATGGAGGTGCCGGAGAAAGTGTTGGTCTCGACAATGTCAGCGCCCGCACGGAAATAATCGAGGTGAACCTTGCGTACCGCATCGGGCTGCGTGAGGATGAGCAGATCGTTATTGCCCTTGACGTCCTGCCTCCAATCCTTGAAGCGCTCGCCGCGAAAATCCTCTTCCGAGAAGCGCGAACGCTGCAGTTCCGTGCCCATGGCACCGTCGAGCACCAGAATCCGCTGCGAGGCGGCATCCCGAAGCGCCTTGAGGACGTCGGGGCCATTGGCCAGGCGAGGAGTGAATGCAGTCATTCGATCTGTTCTCGTTGCATCGCAGCCGGTTCGTAGGCCGTCGACGTTGATTTCGGCAATATCAGGCGGCAACCTTCACGCTCTGGTCGCGCAGGCCAAGCAGATGGCAAATGGCGTAGACCAGATCGGCGCGGTTCATGGTGTAGAAGTGGAACTCGTTGACGCCGCGGTCGACGAGGTCGATCACCTGCTCGGCGGCTACCGCCGCGGCCACGAGCTTGCGGGTCTCCACATCGTTGTCGAGGCCATCGAAGCGGGCTGCCAGCCAGGCGGGAACGCTCGCGCCGGTTTTTGACGCAAAGTTCGCCGTCTGCTTGAAATTCTGCACCGGCACGATTCCAGGTACGATCGGGATGCTGATGCCGCGGTCGCGCACGCGATCGAGAAAGCGGAAATAGTGATCGTTGTCGAAGAAGAACTGCGTGATCGCCCGGTCCGCTCCGCAATCGACCTTGGCCTGCAGCGCGTCGATATCCGCATCCAGCGATGAGGCTTCAGGATGCTTTTCCGGATAAGCGGAAACCGACACTTCGAAATCACCGATGGCCTTGATGCCGGCGACGAGATCGCAGGTCTGCTGGTAGCCACCCGGGTGAGCCTCGTATTGCGTGCCGATACCGCCCACCGGATCGCCACGCAGAGCCACGATGTGGCGCACGCCCGCATCCCAATAGGAGCGCACGACCTCATCGACCTCCTCCTTCGTGGCCGCCACGCAGGTGAGATGCGCGGCGGGCTTCAACTGCGTTTCCTGCACGAGGCGGGACACTGTGGCGTGCGTCCGCTCGCGGGTCGAACCGCCTGCACCGTAAGTCACCGAGACGAACTGCGGGTTGAGCGGAGCAAGACGCTGGATGGATGACCACAGGGTCGCTTCCATCTCCAGGGTCTTCGGCGGGAAGAATTCGAAGGAGACCTTGATCGGACGGGAGGCCTGACGGCTGGGGCGGAGGCTGAGCGGTGACATCAGGCGACCTCTCTATCGGGTTCGTTCAAGGGCCAATCCGTCACGGTGCGGCGATCCTGGCCAAGCCAAAGGGACACGGTCAGATGCTCGTCACCCTTCAGAGGCGGAGCGATTTCTCGGGTAAAGGTGCAGTCGAGCCCGGCCTCATCGAGCCAGCCAGCGACCTGAGCCGGGGCAAAGCCGAGGCGACGATGAGCCTGCGCCTCGCGCAGGAATTCGAGGCTATGAGGCGCGAAATCCACCACGAGAATGCGCCCGCCCGGAGCCACGAGGCGCGCCGCCTCGCGGATCGCACGAGCCGGATCGTCGAGGTAGTGCAGAACCTGATGGATGACCACAAGATCGAACGTGTCGCGCGGGAACGGAGGGGCATAGATGTCCCCCTGCCGCAGCTCGATTCCCCTCAAGCCTGCCTTTTCCAGATTGGCGCGAGCTACCGAGAGCATGGCATGGCTGGCATCCAGGCCAACCGTCCGTCGGGCGCGCGGCGCCAGCAGCTGCAGCATACGGCCGGTGCCGGTGCCGAGATCGACAAGGTTGCGGATCGACCGTGTACCCAAAGCGTCGAGCACGGCGGCCTCGACCACCGCCTCAGGCGCGTGGAGCGAGCGGATCCGATCCCAATCGGGCGCCAAGCGCGAGAAGAAGGCCTGCGCCGCCTGGGAACGCTGGGCGCGCACGGCCTGAAGCCGGGTTCGATCCTCCAGCAATCTTGGGTCGGAGCGGTCGAGGCTTTCCAGGGTTGGGCGGATGATGCGCAGGGCCACGCCCCGATCGGTGAGCCGGAAGAAGGCCCAGGCCCCCTCCCGGTGCCGCTCCACCAGACCGGCCTCGACCAGAAGCTTCAGGTGGCGGGAGATGCGCGGTTGGGACTGGCCCAGGATGTCCGTGAGATCGGAGACGGAAAGCTCGCCCTCCGTCAAAAGGGCCAGGATCCGCAGGCGCGTCTCCTCCGCAGCGGCGCGCAGGACATCCAGGGTCAGGTCCAGCGATGGAGACAGGGTGTCGGGCACGACCAAAACTCGCTCTTACATATAAAGATATGTTTATATCTTTTTCGGAACGAGAGCAAGCGGACGCGCTAAGCCTTTTCTCTGCGTACTGTTGTGCGTCCGGACAGAACAACGAGGGTAAAGACCGCACCGGCGACGAACCAGGCGGACAGTGCGATATCCTCCCCGTTAAGGATGGACGCAATCAGCAGGGTGATGAAAGTCTGCAGGAGCTGGACTTGGGCGACGTGGGCGATGCCCCCGATGGCAAGTCCCGCATTCCAGGCGAAGAAGCCCAGATACTGGCTCATCAGGGCTACATACGCGAAGCTGATCCAGCTCCAGCTGGGGATTGCACCCAGCTCAGCCGGCATGCTCCAGACTGCCACTGGAATCGTGACCGGCAGGGCGACGACCAGCACCCAGGAGATGACTTCCCAGCCGGCAAGACCCGCACGGGCGAGCTTGCCAGACAGCACGTAGCCCAGGGCCGACGACAGTGCGGCCCCCAGGAGAAACACGTCCCCCTGCCCCAGCGAGCCGCCACCCTCATGCAGGGTAAAGCCGACAACGAGAGCCGCTCCGGCCAATGCGGCCAGCCAGAAGGCCGGGCTCGGGCGCTCGCCTGCGATCAGGGTGCTGACGGCCGAGGTGGCGAGCGGCAGGATGCCGAGCACCACGCCGCCATGGGAAGCCGGGACACTCTGCATGGCAAGCGCCGTGAAGCCGGGAAACCCCGCCACAAGGCACAGGGCCACGAGTGCAAGAGCCCCCGCCTGCCGCAGCGATGGCCAGCGCTTCCGAAGCAGCAGAAGCGTTGACAGCGCCAAGAGCCCCGCGACCGCCGCCCGGCCGGCCGTCACGAAGAGCGGGCTCAGATGCTCGACGGCAATATGCGTAAACGGCAACGTGCCGGCGAAAATACACACGCCGACGAAGCCCAGGAGCAGACCGAGACTCTCGCGGGACATTCAGCGAGAGCTTATCGGAACGGTGGTTCGTCGAAGCTGCGGAGCTTGCGCGAGTGGAGAGAGGTGCGCTGTCCCCTGAGGATGTCGAGGGCCGCCAAGCCGATCATGAGATGTTCGCTCACGGCCCGCTCATAGAAGGCATTCGCCGCGCCGGGCAGCTTGATCTCCCCATGGAGGGGCTTGTCCGACACGCAGAGCAGCGTTCCGTAGGGGACGCGCAGGCGATAGCCCTGGGCCGCGATGGTGCCGCTTTCCATGTCCACCGCGATCGCGCGGGAGAGGTTGATCTGGCGCCGCTCTTGGCTCCAGCGCAGCTCCCAGTTCCGGTCGTCGTAGGTGACCACAGTGCCGGTGCGCAGGCGCCGCTTCAGCTCCTCGCCGCGCTCGCCGGTGACCTGCACCGCAGCGTCCTGAAGGGCGACCTGGATTTCGGCGAGCGCCGGGATCGGGATTTCCGGCGGCACGGCGCTGTCGAGGATGTGGTCGCGCCGGAGATAGCCATGAGCCAGCACGTAGTCGCCGATGGACTGCGACTGGCGCAGGCCGCCGCAATGGCCGACCATGAGCCAGCAATGCGGCCGCAGCACCGCCAAGTGATCGGTGATGTTCTTCGCGTTCGACGGTCCGACGCCGATATTGACGAGCGTCACGCCCTGCCCGTCCTTGCGCATGAGGTGATAGGCCGGCATCTGGAACCGGTGCCAGGGCGAGGAGGCGATCAGCTCCTCGGTGGCCGCTTCGTCCAACCCGCGCTCGACGGTGATCCCGCCCGGGAGCTCGAGCCGCGTATAGGGCCCGTTCTCGTCGGCCAGTTCCTTCACGGCCCAGCGGATGAACTGGTCCACATAGCGGTGATAGTTGGTCAGCAGGATCCAGGGCTGGACGCAGCGCCAGTCGCTACCGGTGTAGTGCACGAGACGGCGGAGCGAGTAGTCCACCCGGGCCGCATCGAACAGCGCTAGAGGCCGCGCCTCGTTCTCGTGGAACATCCACGTGCCGTCGGCGATCTCGTCGCCCACCTTGGCCAGCAGCGGCGTCGGGAAGTGCTGGGCGAGTTCGGAAGCCGAATGCGCCCCCCGGCCCAGCTCGTCGCCGCGCTCGAAGACGTAAGGGTAAGGGATCTCCTGGTCGCTGACCCCGACCTCGATGGTGGCGCCGTAATCGCGCACGAGGTAGTTCAGCTGCTCCAGCAGGTAGTTGCGGTAGAAGGTCGGCTGCGTGATGGTCGTGGCGTAGACGCCCGGCCCCTGGAACTTGGCATAGGCCCGCTGCTTGACGGGCGGTACAGCGGTCGAGCGGTAGTCGAGACGCAGTTCCGGATAGCGGAAGCGGGAGCGCTCAAGGGGTGTCGGGGCGATGCCGGTGGCGAAGAAATGCTCCAGCGCATGGCGCTGCGCCTCGATGGCGCGGTCATGGAGCTCGATGAGGCGCCCAACGGCTTCCTCAGGCGTAGCAACGGATTCGAAGCTGGACATGTTGTCGACTGGCACGGAACGTCTTCTTTCTTATGTCTCGTGCCTCCAGGGTCATACACTGTTTCGTTGAAGAACCCAACCCGGAAGAAACGGGCCCAAGAAAAAGGCGGTGAACGCTCTACGCTCACCGCCTTTTTCAATGAAGATCGCTGATCGAATTACCGCGAGAACTTCTTGTACTTGATCCGGTGCGGGATCGTGGAATCCGTGCCGAGGCGGCGCTTCTTGTCCTCCTCGTAATCGGCGAAGTTGCCCTCGAACCACTCCACGTGGCTGTCGCCTTCGAAGGCCAGGATGTGCGTGGCAATGCGGTCGAGGAACCAGCGATCGTGCGAGATGATCACGGCGCAGCCCGCGTAATCCTCCAGCGCCTCTTCGAGCGCCCGCAGGGTATCCACGTCGAGGTCGTTGGTCGGCTCGTCGAGGAGGAGCACGTTCGAGCCCGACTTCAGGATCTTGGCCAGATGCACGCGGTTGCGCTCGCCGCCAGAGAGCACGCCCACCTTCTTCTGCTGGTCGGAGCCCTTGAAGTTGAACGCGCCGCAATAGGCACGGGCGTTGATCTCGCGCTTGCCGAGATAGAGCACTTCGTTGCCGCCCGAGATCTCCTCGTAGAGGGTCTTGTTGGGATCGAGCGAGTCGCGGCTCTGGTCGACGTATCCGAGCTTGACACTCTCGCCGATCTTGATCGAGCCCTCGTCCGGCTGCTCCTGGCCGGTGATCATGCGGAACAGGGTCGTCTTGCCGGCGCCGTTCGGACCGATGATGCCGACGATGCCGCCTGGCGGCAGCTTGAACGACAGGCCATCGATGAGGAGCTTGTCGCCGAAGGCCTTCTTGAGGTTATCGAACTCGATGACGTTGTTGCCCAGACGCTCGGCGATCGGGATGATGATCTGAGCGGTCGTCGGGCCCTTCTCGTTGGCCTTGGCCACGAGTTCCTCGTAGCGCTGGATGCGGGCCTTCGACTTGGCCTGACGGGCCTTCGGCGAGGCCGACACCCACTCGCGCTCGCGCTCGATGGTGCGCTGGTGGGCCGCGTCCTCACGGCCTTCCTGCTCGAGGCGCTTCTGCTTCTGCTCGAGCCAGGAGGAGTAGTTGCCCTCGTAGGGGATGCCCCGGCCGCGGTCGAGCTCAAGAATCCAGCCGGTCACGTTGTCGAGGAAGTAGCGGTCGTGGGTGACGATCAGGATGGCGCCCGGATAATTGCGCAGGTGGCCTTCGAGCCAGGCGGTGGTCTCGGCGTCCAGGTGGTTGGTGGGCTCGTCGAGCAGCAGCAGCTCCGGCTGCTCCAGGAGCAGCTTGCAGAGCGCCACGCGGCGGCGCTCGCCGCCCGAGAGCTTGTCCACGGACCAGTCGTCCGGCGGGCAGCGCAGGGCGTCCATGGCCTGGTCGACCTGGGAATCGAGATCCCACAGGCCCTTGGCCTCGATTTCGTCCTGGAGACGGGTCATCTCGTCCATCGTCTCTTCGGAATAGTTCATGGCGAGCTCGTTGTAGCGGTCGAGGATCGCCTTCTTGGCGGCCACGCCCTCCATGACGTTCTCGCGAACGGTCTTCGACGGATCGAGCTGCGGCTCCTGCGGCAGGTAGCCGACGCGGGCGCCCTCGGCCACCCAGCCCTCGCCGGTCCAGTCCGTATCGGTGCCGGCCATGATGCGCAGCAAAGTCGACTTACCGGCGCCGTTGACGCCAAGCACGCCGATTTTGGCATCCGGGTAGAAGGAGAGATGGATGTTATCCAGGACCTTCTTGCCGCCCGAATAGGTCTTGGTGAGGCCACGCATGTGGTAGATGAATTGACGGGACACGGGAAAAAGCCCTGCTTGATCGAGATGTGAATGGAGTTGGCCGTCAGTTAGCAGGGGCGGACGACCGGGGCAAGGCGGGGGAGTGTCGCCACAGGTTCGTCGCCGGTAGAGTTCCGAAGAGCCAGCACCTTCGGGCCTGAGGCCGGGTGGCCTCAAGCCGTCAGGTCGATCGAGGGTGGCGTGTCGTGCAGCCCGGCTCGATGCTATTTGGTGAAGGTGAGAGCCAGACTGCTCGTCACGCGCGGTTTGTTTCAGCGGACCTGGAGACATGCCAGATCGGCCACCTGCGATCACAGGCGTGCGAGGCCTGCGGCAGGACCGCTCCCCGCCCCACTCTTGCGACGCCTCGCGAGCGCGCCCCTCGTCGGGCGAGGATGGGTGATGTTATATCCAAGGTTAGGAGAGTTGTCAAGAACAAAATGAGAACAAGGCGTAGCCTCACACCCGCAGCCCTCATCCTGAGGAGGTCGCTTAAGCGACCGTCTCGAAGGAGGCTCCAGGGGGCGCTGGACGATCCTTCGAGACGCAGCTTTGCTGCTCCTCAGGATGAGGCTGGAAAGATGGACAGCAGAGCCGGGAATCCCGGACCAAGTCCGGGGATGACGAGACGGGTGTCCTTCTTGGCCGGAGCGAAAACGGAGGGAGAGTGTTATTCGCATCAAAGCCCGAACGGATAAGTCTCCGGCATGCCCTTGCCATGAGCATGGGTCAGCGGCGTCACGGCCCTGGTCTCGTCGAACCAGATGAAGGCATCGAACTGCTCGGCCAGGACCGCTTCGAAATAGTGGCTGTAGAGTTCCGTGTCCGGCCGGTAGACCACGCCGATGGCCCGTTCCAGGCGAGGACGGGAGAGAGCCCCGGTCAGGTCGGCCTGACCGTTCTCGCGCCAGTCGGTGAGAAAGCAGCTTAAGCCCGTGTCCCGGAAGATGCGCTCGTGGCTGTCGGGGCGCGCCGGGCGGACGCTCTTGACCTGCATGGGCTCGTCCCAGTCGTCCGCTGCCGCCACGGTGCCGCGATCGGTTCCAAAACCGATGAGCACCGCATCTCCCCGATAGGTCTTGCGGCAGAGCTCACCGATGTTGAACTCGCCCTGCCAGCCCATGGCCGTGGCGGCGGCATTGCCGATGTGGGAATTGTGCGCCCAGACCACGGCCTTGGCGTTGTCACGCCGGGCGAGCAGGCTCTGGAGGGTCTCGAACATGTGGCGGTCGCGCAGGTTCCAGGACTCCGTCGCGCCTTCGTACATGATCCGGTAATAATGCTCGGCCGCGTGAACGATCTTGGCGTTCTGCACCGCGTCGAAAAATTCCTCGCCACCGTCGGCCTGGAGATACTCCATCCGTCGGTCGAGAATGTCCTGAAGCTGGCGCAGCAGAGCCTCGTCGCAGGGCTTCTTCTGCCCTGTCAAAACGGCGCGTCCGTAGCGGGCCGGATCCGACTGCCAGGGGCTGAGGCAGCCGTAGCGCCCTCTCGCATCCTTGGCGGCATCCGGATCGACCCTGTCGAGATAATCGAGCACGGAGCGGATCGACGCGTTCAGGCTGTAGACATCGAGCCCGCGGAACTCGGCCCGCTCGTCCTCGGCCAAGTCCTTGTTGTGCTCGCGCAGCCAGTTGACGAAATCGGCCACCTCCTCGTTGCGCCACATCCAGGTGGGAAAGCGCTCGAAGGCCGCATCGTCGCCATCGGGAACAGCGCGATGGCGCACATAGGCGTCGATGCGCGCCGCATCGGGCCAGTCGGCTTCGACAGCCACGATGCTGAAGCCATGCTGTTCGATCAGGCGTTTCGTGATCGCAGCCCGCGCCCGATAAAACTCCGAGGTGCCGTGCGTGGCCTCGCCGAGCAGCACCACCTTGGCATCGGCAAAGCGGTCGAACATGCCCCCGAACCCCTGCTCGTCGGCAATCGGCGGCAAAGGCTCGCCGTGCTCGCGCACGAGCCTGACGGCTTCGCTGATGGACGCTTCGTTCTCGTTCTGCTTCCAGGACAACCGGGCCATGATGCAAGCCTCGCGCCACCCGAGCGGCAATGCCCGGTTCAGGCCGAAAACGGCAGCAGGACTCGCGTTGTTCCCGTTCAGGCAGGGCTCAAAACGAAACAGCCGGGGCGCGGCCCCGGCTGTGTTGATTTTTCCTCGAAGGAACAGCTTACCAATAGAAGTAGAAGTGCTCGGCCTTCAGATCCTTCAGCTTGACGTTGACCAGGGTCAGCTGGTCATCTCCCTTCAGCCACTCGCCCGTTCCGAGGTCCATGACCACGTTCTTTCCGACCTGCTTCATGTGCGGCTTGAGCGTGTCGAAATCGACGATGCCGGAATGGTTGATGTCGTGGCGGATCAGGAGCATTTCGCCCTGCTTGGCCTTGAAATCCTTGACTGTGTCCTGACCCATATCCGAGTTGAACACATAGCGGTCAGCACCCGTGCCGCCCCAGAGCGTGTCGTTGCCGGCGCCCGGATCGAGCACGTCATCGCCGGCGCCGCCCCAGAGCTGGTCCGCGCCGAACCAGCCCAGCAGCACGTCGTCGCCGGCGCCGCCGTAGAGCTTGTCGTTGCCGTTCTCGCCTTCGATCTTGTCTTTTCCATCGCCGCCTTGGATGAGGTCGTTGCCTTCGCCACCCTTCAGCTGGTCGTTGCCGGCATCGCCATAAAGCTTGTCGTCGCCGTCGCCGCCGGCAACGAGGTCATGACCGTTTCCACCGCGGACAAGATCGTTTCCGCCGTCGCCATAGAGCATGTCTTCGTCGTTCTCGCCGCGGATCTGGTCATTGCCTGCACCGCCGCGCAGAATATCGAAGCCATCGCCGCCATAGATTCGGTCAACGCCGTTGTCGCCCTCGATGAAATCGTCGCCTAGTCCGCCATAGAGCGCGTCGTTGCCGACGCCGCCATCGATCGTGTCGTCGCCGCTGCCGCCGGTCAGCTTGTCGTTGCCGGCGAGACCTTGGATGAGGTCGTGGCCCGCAAGCGCGTCGATGACGTTGGCCTTGGACGTTCCGGTGATTTCATCGTTGCCGGCTGACGGCTTGGTCGAAGGACCAGGCTGACCGGTGCTGTTGAAGGCGAACCACTCGGCGGACACGGTCTCGGCAGTGCGGATGGTGAGGCTGCCGCCGCCGACGAAGCGTACGAGATAGCCGCCGGAAATGGCAGCAATGTCCAGATCGCCGTAGCCGGTTGCCGCCGTGTTCATCAGGGCGATCTTGTCGCCTTCGGACGCCTTGAAGTCGGTGATCGTATCGGCGCCGTCTCCGGCATAATACATGAAGACGTCGCCGCCGGCGCCGCCGAGCAGCACGTCGTTCCCGAGACCGCCGGTCAGCGTATCGTGGTTGAAGCCTCCACGAAGGGTGTCATCCGCGGCCGTGCCGATCAGGGAGCGGCCAATGACGGAAACCGGGTTCTTGAAATATTGCTCGACCAGCGCGTCGGTGCGCTTGCCATGGGTGGAGAAGCCGTCATCGGGGCTCGGATCGGAGACCGCCTCGCTGGCATCGTAGTTCCACAGCCAGTAGCCGCCCATCCAACCCTCACCGGCGCGGTCGGTGATGATCTTGTAGAAGGCCTGGTGCATCATGTACTGCTCGCGCTCGTCGATGTCACCATTGCCCCACATCCACGGCGTGGCGTTGCTGCCATCGAGGCTGCGGAAGCCGGTCTCCGTGAAGATCAGCTTCTTACCGTATTGTTCGGCAATCCGCTTCAGCGCGTCCATGGCGGAGATGTTCTCGCCGAACCTCTCCATGATGGGCGTTCTCACGCCCCAGATGTCGGACGGCTTGGTCCATCCATCGATCAATTCCTGCAGGCTCGGATTGATGCTGTCCTGCGTGAAGCTAATGTAAGGATTGGCGCCGATGTAATCGAGCTTGTCCCAGAAGCTGACCGTGAGCGCCTCGGTCCAGGTCGCGGCATAGGTCAGTTGCCCATCATAGACATCGCGCACGGCGTCGATGATGTCGACCCAATAGTCGCGATATTTGGCAACCGTCATGCTCTCGCATTCGTTGCCGATGGCGAAGGCGGTCACGCCCTGCTCCTGCGCGAGCTTGGCATAATGCACCACCGCTTCCTTGTAGGATGCGAACCAGGCGTCTGCCCACGCCTTGGCCTGTGCGGGAGTCGATCCTTCCGGAGGTCCGATGAGGGCGTTCCAATCATCGTTCTGCATGTTCACATGCAGCTTGAAGATGATTTCCAGCCCGCGGGCCTGAGCCTTGGCGATCGCCTCCTTGATCGAACCGTCGCTCTCCGTGCGCGGCGCGCCGTCGACGTTGTGACCGCCGGGGTCGCTGTTGTCGCGATAGACCCGGGTCGAGGTGAGGCTGTCCATGTAGACGGTCGGGACGATCACGACCTGCGAGGCGCCATCGCCCGCGATCAGGTCGAGATTCGTGTCCGTCCAGGGCATCCGGTAGTTGCCATCCCACCAGGACGGAAGGCTTTCGGCCTGGAAATCGAATAACTTAGGCATGCTGGAATGGCCCCTACAAAACGTCAATCCGCGCCAGGAAAGCGTCGGAAAATATAGATATTTTATAACGTTTATAAGGACCTCTCGCAAGCGCGAAATCAGCAATCAGGTTAAGAAAGCCTTGATCTGGAAAGGATTCCTAAGACCGAGCACCCTATCTCTGCTACCAGGGTAAAGCCAATTACTTTAGGGAATGATCACTCTCCGACTTGGTCCTGTGCCGGCTCAGGCCACCTTCGCCATGATCGTGGCAAAGGCCTCTTCCGCGGCGATGACGGTGGCCATCTGTACCGTATGGGCGAAGCGATAGGCGTCGCCATAGATCGTCTCGTCCGGGAATTCCGTGATCAGCGTCATCGGGGTCGGATGCCGCTCGTCGGCCGTGATCAGGCAGGGGACGTCGTTGATGATCTCGTAGGGCGTTCCACCGGAATGAATCGAGCAGATCTCGATCTGGCGACGGTTGAACTCGGCCAGCCCAGGCACGGCCGACAAGCCCTTGGTGACGGCCTCGATCAGGGTCCTGGCCGTCTCGCCCCAGGCCGGGTGGTGCCTCATGATCAGGAAGAAGCCCTTCGGGATCGTCCAGAGCTCGAATCCGCGCGGGAGGTAGCCGGTGAAGGGCCGGGTCCATTCATGGGCCGGGTAGCCGTGCAGGTTGAGGTGCAGCTGCGCGCCCGACAGGGACAAGGCTTGGTTGCGGGCACCGATCTCGTAGACGGGTTCGGTGCGGCCGTATTCCAGGTCGTTGCCCAGGGAGGTGTAGCGCGCAGCATGGTGCATGTGGCGCGGGCTGCCCTCGCAGAGGCGGCCATGCAGCGCATAGCCATCCGGGTTCTCGACCGGGATATAGGCGATATTCGCCTCAGGCGCGGCCAGGAGCCGGCGCACGGCCCTCAAGGTGCCGACCGGAGCCGAGGTCTCGTTGGCGTGCTGCCCGCTCGTCACGAGCACGGCCGGGCGCGACCCGGCACGATAAATGCCGCGGACGGGACGCCCCTCACGGGAGCCACCCTCGAAGGTTTCACCCGGTAGCTCCGCGAGCTCACGATGGATCTGGGCGAGCGACGGTGCGGCGTCCGCCGCCTCGATATCCTGCTCTGGCCGGGCCGGATCGGACGGCGCGCCGAAGGAGCGCAGCGCCACGCGGATTTCCGCATCGCCTTCGCCTGCCCGGATGTCCGGCACGATCTGCCCAGGCTGCAGGCCGCGGTCCTCAGGCGCGCGGCCCGAGCGGTGCTTGAAGAACTCCAGGATCGAGAAATAGAAATCCTCGTGCAGCGCCTCACGGGTGCTCATCACCTCATCGCCATAAGCGAGTTCGCGCTCGATACCGGGAATGGCGACATCGATAGCGAGCGTCTCTACATAAGGCTCGGTTGCCGGCCATTCATGAGCCATGACGGCCGCCATCACCTTTTGGAACACCTGCTCGATCTCGGTCTCGAGCGGCTCATCCAGGTCGGCGCCGCCATCGCTCCGTCCCGTCACCTTCAGCCAGCCGGCCGGGGTAAGGTCCACCTGATCGAGATGGTTGGTGCGCAGGCGGTTGGGCGCGAAGACCTCATGCTCCGCGACGCTTCCATCCGCGTAGTCGAGCGTGATCTGATAAGTCAGGTCGGCCTCGCCGGGCTCGAAATGCGTCTCGATGCCGTCGAGCAGGGCCGCCAGGGGATAGGCCTCTGAGAGGAAGCGCAGGCGGTCGGCCTTTTCATGCACGGGATAGCGCACGGTTGCCCGGGTCACGCCCGCCATATTGAACTCTTCGAGAAAGGCATGCACGAGCGGCTTGTAAGCGCTGCGCAGGCGGGCGTGGATGCCGGATGCGGCAAAAACCTGTTCGGCCCGGCGGCGCGCCGCCTCGTCCTCGAACAACCAGGCTTCGAGGATCATGCCGCGATGGTCGCTCACGGCCCATTCGCGCACGAGGGTGTCGAGGGTGCGCGGAACCCGCTCTTCGAGCAAAATCGTCATTTCGAGGTCTGTCCTGTCGGGTCGAGAAAATCGCGCAGCCAGTCGCCCAGAAGGTTGAGGCCGAGCACGGTGAACATGATGGCAAGTCCGGGAAACACGCTGACCCACCAGGCCGTCTGCAGATAGGTGCGCCCGTCGGCCAGCATCCCGCCCCAGCTCGGAATGAGCGGATCGACGCCGAGGCCGAGGAAGGTCAGGCTGCTCTCAAGCAGGATGTTGTTGGCCACCTGCAGGGTCATCAGGATGACGATGGGGCCGAGCACGTTGGGCAGCACGTGCGTGAAGATGATGCGTCCGTTGCCGACCCCGATGGCGCGGGCGGAGAGGATGAACTCCCGCTCCCGCAGGGCCAGCACGGAGCCGCGCACGAGGCGGGCATATTGCACCCATTGGGTGGCGATCATAACGAGGATCACCTTGTCGATGCCCGCGCCCAGGATAGCCAGGAACATGATCGCCACGAGGATGAAGGGCAGCGCGAGCTGGATGTCGACAAAGCGCATCAGGAACATCTCGGCGATGCCGCGATAATAGCCCGCCACCAGACCGACGAGCGTGCCGATGATGACGGCGCCGAGCACCGACAGAAAGCCGACCATGAGGGAGATCTTGCCGCCCACGGCGACGCGGGCCAGCACGTCGCGGCCCAGGGGATCGGTGCCGAGGATGTGTTGCCAGCTCTGAAACGGCGGGATGAGCCTCGCCATGAGGTCCATGCCCTCGCCGCCGTCCGGAAACAGCACGGGAGAGAGCAGCACGACCAGCGCGATGCCACCTGCGAAGATGAGGCCGAGGACAAGCTCGAGGGACTTGAACCACGAGCGCGACGAGGAGACGGCCTGAGCCGTTGCCATGGGCCTTACTCCGTCCGGATGCGCGGGTCGATCAACCCATAGGCGATGTCGACCAGGAGATTGATGAGAATGATGAACAGCGCCAGCACCGTGATGGTGCCCTGAAGCACTGGGTAATCGCGGTTGGAGATGGCATCGAACGCGAGCGTGCCCATGCCGGGCCAGTTGAACACCCGCTCCACGATCACGATGCCGCCGATGAGGCCGCCGAACTGCAAGCCGATATAGGTGACGAGCGGAATGGCCGAGTTACGCAGCGCGTGCTTGTAGAGAACGACCCGGTCGCGCAGGCCCTTGGAGCGCGCCACCATGATGTATTGCTGCGACAGCGTCTCCAGCATGGAGGTGCGCACGAGGCGCACATTGGTGGCAGTGAGAATGACCGCCATGGTGAGCGCCGGCATGACGAAGCTCTCAGGCCCCTCCATGCCGCTCGGAGGCAGGATCCCGAGCACGATGGAGAACAGGAGCACCAGCATGATGGCGAGCCAGAAATTCGGAAACGACAGGCCCACCAGCGAGAGAATGCGGATCATCTGATCCGGCCAGCGGCCGCGATGCACGGCTGCGTAGATGCCGAGCGGAACGGACAGGATGATCGATGTGAGAAGCGAGGTGAAGGCCAACAGAAGCGTCGCGGGCAACGCGCGGGCAATGAGCATGGAGACGGGTGTGCCGCCCATGAAACTCTTGCCGAAGTCGCCTGTCAGGATGCCTCCGAGAAAGCTGAAATATTGAACGAAGAACGGACGCTCGAGACCCAGCGCCTGCCGGATGTTCTGCAGGTCCTGCTCGGTGACGCTGCCGGCGCCGCCCACCAGCATGACGGCGGGATCGCCCGACAATCTGATCG
Source organism: Microvirga lupini (assembly GCF_014191055.1). Classification (GTDB taxonomy): domain Bacteria; phylum Pseudomonadota; class Alphaproteobacteria; order Rhizobiales; family Beijerinckiaceae; genus Microvirga; species Microvirga lupini_A. The sequence goes on along the minus strand of NZ_JACHWB010000001.1, from coordinate 1,038,487 downwards.
CGAAGGAGACGATCAGCGTGACGGCGAGGATCACGAAAATAGCTTGCAGCAATCGCTTGAAAATAAAGCCCGCCACGGGGTTTCCTTCTACACTGGAACAGGCCCTGCTTTCACAGGGCCTGTTTGGTCATCATTGAGGATACGAGCTTACTCGACGGTCACGTCGTTGAAGCGGAAGCGCCGGTCAGCCGGCGGCACGAAGTTCTTCACCCGCTTGCTCACGCCGAGCACGGTGTTTTCATTGTAGAGCGGGATCTCGAGCGCCTGATCGGCCACGTAGCGCGCGACCTCCTGGAGGATCTTCTGGCGCTGCTCCGTGTCGTAAATGGTGCGCTGCTGTTCGAGCAGGGCATTGAGCTTCGGATCGTTGTCGTACGGGTTCCACTTCTCACCCGAGTGATACATCAGGTAAGCAGTGTTGTCGTAGTCGAAGGTCCATCCGCCCCAGGAATTGTGCCAGGCTTCGCCAGTCTTGCCATTGGGGATGATGTCGTTGAGCAGAACCGGGGGCTCGTGCGGCTGGAGCGAGGGCTTGAGGCCCAGTGCCTGGAAGTAGCCGGCAGCCGCCTGTGCCACCTCGCGGAAGGTCGCGTCATTGCCGCGGAAGTCGATGCGCACCGGAGCGCCGGCCGGGACCTTCGCCTGCTGGAGCATCTGCTTTGCCTTGGCGAGGTCGAAGGGCAGCGGCTTCAGGGTGGGGTCATTGCCGAACGACAGCTCCGACTGGAAGCTCGCAATCGGCTTGCCGTGGCCGAGCAGCACCGCCTTGATGATGGCTTCCCGGTCCACCGCCATGGTGAGGGCCTTGCGGACGTTGATGTCCTTGGTGATGCCTTCCTTGGTGTTGAGTCGCAGGGCCACAACCGTCGGGCCCGTGATGCTGACCAGAGTGGCGTTCGGGCTCTTCTCCACCGTTGGCGCGAGGCCGAAGGGGATGAGTGTCGCGATGTCGATGCGGCCGGCCTGGAGCTCCGCCACCTGGGTGTTGGCCTCGGCAATGAACCGGTTCACCACCTTGTCCAGCTTCGGCGCGCCGCCCCAATGCTCGGGGAATGCTTCGAGCACCAGGTTCACCTTGGGGGTGTATTCCACGAACTTGAACGGACCGGTGCCGACCGGGTTCAGGTTGAAGTGCGCATCGCCCTTCTCCTGGATGTATTTCGGCGGCACGATCATGCCGCCGTAGCCGGCGAGCTTGGTCAACAGCACGGGATCGGGTTGCTTCATGATGAAGTCAACGGTGTAGTCGTCGACGATCTCCACCTTGGAGATGGAATTGTAGTTCGACTGCTGCGGACCCTTTTTGCCTTCCTCACCGAGCAGGCGGTCGAAGGTGAACTTCACGGCCTCGGCGTTGAAGGGCTCGCCGTTGTGGAACTTCACGTTCTGGCGCAGCTTGAAGCGGATGCGGTTGTTGTTGTCGAGAAACTCCCAGGAGGTGGCGAGAGCCGGCTGGAGCTTCATGTCGGGCCCGCGCGAGGTCAGGCCGTCGAAAATGTTGTTGGCGGCCGACGACCACGGCACGAGGAAGCTGTCGATGGGATCCCAGCTGCCGGGATCGATGGTGATTGCAACCGTAATGGTTCCCGCCGCCTGCGCGCTGGACGCCATCAGCGGCGCCAGAGCCACTGCGGCCGTCAGGCCGAGAGCCTTTAGTGCTGTCGATAACTTCATCTTGTATTGTCTCCCTCTGGAAAACTTCTTTTACGCTGCACCACGAAGCGTGCCCGCCTCGATGGCGACCCAATGGCCTGGCGCGACCTCGCGCATGCGATGAATGGCGGGCTCCTGCCCGACCGGACGCACCGGGCTCGGGATCTCGCCCTCGATCCGCACCTTGGCCCGCTCGCGCTGCGGATCGGCGATGGGCACCGCGGCCAGCAGCTTGCGGGTGTAGGAATGCTGCGGGTTTTCGAAAATCGCCTGCCGCGACCCGAGCTCGACGATCTGGCCGAGATACATGACCGCAACGCGATGGCTGATCTTCTCCACCACGGCCATGTCGTGGGTGATGAAGAGATAGGACAGCCGCCGCTTCTCCTGCAGTTCCATAAGCAGATTGACGATCTGCGCCTGAATCGACACGTCAAGCGCCGACACGGACTCGTCCGCGATCACGAGCTTGGGGTCACTGGCGAGGGCGCGCGCGATACAGACACGCTGGCGCTGGCCGCCGGAGAATTCGTGCGGATAGCGCTTGGCATGCTGCGGCAGCAGGCCGACCTGCTCCAGGAGTTCGTGCACGCGCCGCTCGCGCGCCTTGCGGTCATTGATCAGGCCATGAACGATGATGGGCTCGGCGATGCTGTAGCCCACCGTATGGCGCGGATCGAGCGCGGCGAAAGGATCCTGGAAGATGTACTGGATCTCCTGCCGCAGGCGGCGGCGATCGGCCGGGCTCATGGTCCCCATGTCGCGTCCGTCGAAGCGCACCGTACCGCCGGTCGGCTCGACGAGCTGCTGCAGCGTGCGCCCGATGGTGGACTTGCCGCTGCCGGATTCACCCACCAGCGCCAGCGTCTCGCCGGGATAGATGTCGAAGCTCACCTCCTCCACCGCATGAACCCGGTGGGTCACGCGGCCGAAGAAGGTCTTGCCGACGTCGAAGCGCGTGGTGAGCTTGTCGACCTGGAGAATGGGCTTGGTGTAATCGGCGGTGTTCTGCTCGTGCGTGCCGCCGACGGGCTTGGCCACGCTGCCATCCATCACCATGACAGGCGTTCGCTTCGGCAGCGGCTGGCCTTTGAGGCTTCCTAAGCGCGGGACGGCCGAGAGAAGCGCTTTGGTATAAGGGTGCTGCGGCGACGCGAAGATGTCGCGCACCGGCGCCTGCTCCACCTTCTCGCCTTTCCACATCACCACCACGTCGTCGGCCATCTCGGCCACCACGCCCATGTCGTGCGTGATGAAGATGACGGCGGTGCCCATCTCCTGTTGCAGGTCGCGGATGATGTTGAGAATCTGCGCCTGGATCGTCACGTCGAGGGCCGTCGTGGGCTCGTCGGCAATGAGGAGCTTCGGGTTGCAGGCGAGCGCCATGGCAATCATGACGCGCTGGCGCATGCCGCCGGAGAGCTGGTGCGGGTAGCGGTCGAGGAGCCTGTCCGCATCCGGCAGGCGCACCTTCTGCAGCAGGTCTCTGGCGCGCAGCCGCGCCTCGCGCCCGTTCAGGCCCTGGTGCAGGATCAGCGTCTCGGCGATCTGGTTGCCGATGGTGAAGACCGGGTTGAGCGAGGTCATCGGCTCCTGGAAGATCATCGCGATGTCGTTGCCGCGGATCTCCCGGAGCCTGGCGTCGGAGGCCTGAACGAGATCGATGGCCTCGCGGCCATTGGGACGGAACAGCACCTGCCCGCCGGCGATGCGCCCGCCCGTGTAGTCGGTCAGGCGCATGATCGCGAGCGATGTGACGGACTTACCCGATCCCGATTCACCGACGACCGCCAGGGTCCTGCCCGGCTTGACGTCGAAACTGACTTCCTTGACGGCTTTGAAGGGTCCGCTCCCCGTGCCGAACTCCACCGACAGGGAGCGGACCGACAGGAGGGCTTCAGATTGACGATTGGGTGTGTCCGACATCCATCCACGCTCTTGAGGCAGCACCGGCCCGACACAGGATCAGACCGGTACCTCTTTGATACCTGTTATCCATCACAGCCATGATGCCGATACGTCAAGCACGTTTGCGTCAGATCAGGCAATCACCTGGATCATAGATCCTGCACAGGGTAAAGCGCGAGTCCTTTGTTACGATGTCACCCATTCTCCGCCGCGCATCAGCGGCTCGGCCCTGCCGTCCTGTGTGATACCATCCACATCGACCTGATCGGAGCCGATCATCCAGTCGATATGGATCAGGCTCTTGTTCGAGCCGCGGGACGCCAGTTCGTCCTCGCCCATGGCGCCGCCGCCCCCAATGCACTTGCTGTAGGCCTGGCCAAGCGCAATGTGGCTGGAGGCGTTCTCGTCGAACAGGGTGTTGAAGAACAAGAGCCCGCTTTGCGAGATCGGTGAGGAATAGGGCACCAGGGCCACCTCGCCGAGACGGCGCGCGCCTTCGTCCGTATCCAGAACCTTGTTCAGCACGGCCTCGCCGGTGCGTGCCCTGCTCTCCACGATGCGCCCGCCCTCGAACCGCACCTGGATGTCTTGGATCAGGGTGCCGTTATAGGAGAGCGGCTTGGTGCTCGTCACCGTGCCGTCCACGCGGTCCTTGTGCGGCGTGGTGAAGACCTCCTCGGTCGGGATGTTCGCGTTGCAGACGAGGCCGTTCTTCGCCGTCGTCGAGCCGCCATTCCATTCATGGCCATCGGCAAGGCCGACGCGCAGGTCGGTGCCGGGACCGCGGAAATGGAGCGCGGCATAGTTCTTCCCGTTCAGCATGCGTGTGCGCGCCTGCAGGGCTTTGTTGTGCTTCTCCCAGGCGGCAATCGGATCCGGCGTATCGACGCGGGACGCCGAGAAGATCGCCTGCCAGAGCTTGGCCAGCGCCACCTCATCCGTGTCGTCCGGGAATACGGTCTTGGCCCACGCCGGGGTCGCGGCGGCCACGATGGTCCAGTTGATGTCGAAGCCCGCGATCATGTTGAGGGCTGGCATGTAGGCCTTCGAGCGGGCCCGGTTGGCACGGGAGACCTTCTCCGGGTCTTCCTTAGCGAGGAGCGACGGGTCCTCGCCCACGATGGCAAGGCGGGCCGCACCTTTCTTGTAGGCCTCGGCCATGCCCTCGTAGAGCCAGGCCGGAGCCGTGTCGAAGCCCTCGTCCTGCCCATGGCGGAAGCGCATGAGCGTGCTCTCCTCGTCGGAAAAGATCGTGGTGACCAGGGAGGCGCCGGCCTTGTAGGCATGCTCCGTGATGCGCCGCACCAGGGCCACGGCATCGAGCGGCGCGGTCAGAACCAGCTCCTGCCCCGGCTTTAGCCCAAGCCCGACCCGAACGGCGACCTCCGCTAAGCGGTCGAGAAGCTGGGCATGGGAGGCCGCATCGGGCAGATTCCGGACTTGTTCGTTCATGATCCTGGTCTTTCAAGACAGAAAAAAGTGGTTGGAGAGGCTACACGGCCCTGCCGCTCATGCAACCTCGACCGGCTCGGATCTCACATATTCTCGCCGCCCGTGACGCCAAGGGCCTCCGGATCGAAGGCGATGCTCTTGATGATGGCGTGAACGGCCACGCCAGGCCTCAGGCCAAGCTCCTCTACGGACTTGCGGGTCACACGGGCCACGACAGGATCCCCGCCGCAATCGAGCTGCACGTCAACGCTTGCTCCTTCGCCGATGTCGATGGAGGAAATCAATCCTGGCAGCACGTTCAGGGCGCTCATGCCTTCGGGAGCCTTCAAGGACAGGATGATGTCGCGGGCGCGCAGACACACGCGCAGGCTCGTCCCGACGGGATGCAGGAGACTCGGGACGCTTAAAGTACCGGCTCTCGCCTGCAGCACAGTCAGGTCATAAGCTTCATCATGCCTCGATACCCGTGCTTCGATCAGCGCGCCGGCCTCCGTGAGACCGCTCTGTGCGAAGAAGCCCGTGTGCCGCAGGACTTCGGCGGCAGGGCCTGACGCAATCACCTGACCTTCGGACAGTACGACGACGGAGGTTGCCAGCCGGGCGATTTCGGCCACGGAATGGCTGACGAGCACGATCGGAACGCCGCCCTCGTCGCGCAGGCGTTCGATATAGGGATAAATCTCGGCCTTGCGAGCCTCATCGAGGGACGCCAGCGGTTCGTCCATCAGCAGGAGGTGAGGATCGGCGAGCAGCGCACGGCCGATCGCCACGCGCTGCTTCTCACCGCCGGACAATGTCGATGGGCGTCGGTCGAGAAGATGCGCGATGCCGAGAAGATCGACCACATGATCGAAGCTCGCCTTCCGCTCCCCTCTCGGGGTGAACCAGCGGCCGAAGAGCAGGTTGTATCGCACGTCGAGATGCGGGAAGAGCCGTCCCTCCTGGAACACGTAGCCGATGCGCCGTTTGTGCTTGGGCACGACGATGTCGTTCTTCGTATCGACGAGCACCCGCCCCTGCACCGCGATGCGCCCGTGATCCGGCCGCACGAGACCACTGACGGCGTTCACGATGGTTGTCTTGCCGGAGCCGGATGGTCCGAAGAGTGCGGTCAGCCTTCCATCCGACTGGAAACAGGCGTCAAGCGCGAAGCCGCCCTGCCGGTGACGGATATCGACGTCGAGGATCATCAGGCGTGCACCTTGCGACGCACACGCCGCGCCAGCCATTCGGACAGCCACAGCGCACCGATGGAGATGACGATGGACACAAGCGTCAGCCGCATCGCACCGCCTTCGCCTCCCGGCACCTGGGTATAGGCATAGATCGCGCTTGGAATTGTTTGCGTCTCGCCGGGAATGCTGGACACGAAGGTGATCGTCGCGCCGAACTCTCCCATGGCTTTCGCGAAGGACAGCACCATGCCGGCGATGATGCCGGGCAGGATGAGCGGGAGCGTCACGACACCAAAAACCCAAACGGGATGGGCGCCAAGCGTGCCGGCCGCATCCTCCAGCCTGCGGTCGACGGCTGCGATGGACAGGCGGATGGCGCGTACCAGCAGGGGAAAGCCCATGATCGCGCAGGCGAGCGCCGCGCCTGTCCAGCGGAACGAGAACACGATCCCGAAATGCTCGTCGAGAAACGCCCCGATGGGACCGCGCCGCCCGAAGCCGATGAGCAGAAACCAGCCTACGACAACCGGCGGCAGCACCAGCGGCAGATGCACGAGGACATCGAGCGCCTGCCGGCCCCAGAAGCGCCCGCGCTCCAGCAGGAACGCGATGGCGACGCCAGGGACGAGGCTTGCCGTCATCGCCACGAAGGCAACCTTCAGGCTGAGGCGCACGGCCGTCCACTCTTCCGGAGAAAGCCCCTCCATCAGGAGCCCGGCCTCGCCTTGCTCAGGACCGTGAAGCCCTGCTTCTCGAAGAAGGGCTTGGCCTTGTCGGAACTCAGGTAGTCCAGAAACGATGCAGCTTGGGGTTTGCTCGAATCCTTCGTGAGCGCCACCGGATACACAATCGGTGGATGGCTCCCTTCGGGGAATGTCGCCACGATGGTCACGTTCGGGTCGGATACGGCATCGGTCTTGTAGACGATGCCAAGCGGCGCCTCGCCGCGAGACACGAGAAGAAGCGCAGCACGCACATTCTCCGTCTGGGCGATCCTGTCCTTCACGCCGGCCCATGCGCCGAGATGCTCGAGCGCGGCTTTCCCATACTTGCCGGCCGGCACCGCATCCGCATGGCCCATGGCCAAGCGGCTGCCGCCGAGGACCGGCGCGAGATCGAGCCCGGGCTTGAGGTCAACCTGCATCGCCGAACCTTTCGGTGCGATGAGCACGAGGGAGTTGCCCAGGAGGCTGATGCGGCTCTCGGGTTTTATCAATCCTTTCGAGGCGACGAAATCCATCCACTCGAGATCGGCGGAGAAGAAGAGATCGGCCGGGGCTCCTGCCTCGATCTGCTTCGCGAGTGCATTGCTCGCTGCATACGACACCACAGCCCGTTTGCCGGTGTCGCGCGTCCAGGCGCCGCTGGCCTCGTCAAGGGCGTTCTTCAGGCTGGCCGCCGCGAAGACCAGGGCATCCCCGGTCTGGGCGGAGGCGCCGCCGAACGGCGCGAAACACACAAGGCCCAGTCCCAGCACAAGGCTTCTGGTGAAGCCACCCCATTCAATGCGCGCCGGATGCATGTCTGTCTCCATGGAACCCTCCGGCCCTGATCGAAGCATCCTAGCCGAGCAGGCTGGCTCTTCAAGCGGGACGCCGCCTGGGCGAGGGCTTCTTCACCAGAGAGCGGACCAGCCGGTAGCCCAGGAGTACGGCAACGATGGCGGCATAGACCAGCGGCTCGGGCGGCCAGGATTTCACCACGAGGATGAAATGCAGCACGGCCCCGATGGCCGCCACATAGACGAGGCGGTGCAGCTTGGCCCAGGCCTGCCCGCCCATGTGCCGGATGGCGGCATTGTTGGACGTGACGGCCAGAGGCACGAGGACGACGAAGGTTGCCATGCCGATGGTGATGTAGGGGCGCTTGACGATGTCGGCCACGATGGCCGCCATGTCGAGGCCCTGGTCGAGCACCAGATAGGTGGTGAGGTGCAGGGCGGCGTAATAGAACGCCAGCAGGCCGATGGCCCGGCGGTAGCGCAGCAGGTTGATGCTGAAGAGCTGCCGCAGCGGCGTGATCGTCAATGTCGCGATGAGGAAGCGCAGAGCCCACTCACCCAATTCCTGCTCCAGGACCCGCATGGGGTCGGCGCCGAGCTGGTCGGTGATGCCGGCATAGAACAGCCACACGGCCGGGATGAAGCCGACGATATAGACGAGGATCTTCGGCACCTGGGGCAGGGTAAAGCCCTTTGGCGCGCCGGAGGCAGAAGCTCTTCCCGCCATCAGTAGAGCTTCCGCAGATCCATGCCGGTGTAGAGGCTCGCCACCTGTTCGGCATAGCCGTTGAACATCAGCGTCGGGCGGCGCTTCACGAACAACCCGCCCTCTCCGATGCGCCGCTCGGTCGCCTGGCTCCAGCGGGGATGGTCCACATTCGGATTCACGTTGGCATAGAAACCGTATTCACTGGGAGCCTGCTTGTTCCAGGAAGTCGGCGGCTGCTTGTCGACGAAGCTGATGCGGGTGATCGACTTGATGCCCTTGAATCCGTATTTCCACGGCACCACGAGGCGGATGGGCGCGCCGTTCTGGTTCGGCAGGGTCTCGCCGTAGAGCCCGACCGCCAGGAGGGTGAGCGGATTCATGGCCTCGTCCAGGCGCAGCCCCTCCACATAGGGCCATTCGAGCACCGGGAAGATGGAATCCATGCCCGGCATCTCCTCCGGACGATAGGCCGTCTCGAAGGCCACATATTTCGCGCTGCCTAAGGGCTCCACGCGCTTGATGAGGTCCGCCAGCGGGAAGCCGACCCAGGGGATGACCATGGACCAGCCCTCGACACAGCGCATGCGGTAGATGCGCTCCTCAAGCGCCGAGGACTTGATCAGATCCTCGATGGCGAACTCGGCGGGCTTGCCCACCATGCCGTCGATTTTGACCGTCCAGGGCGTGGTCTTGAGGCTTTTGGCCTTGGCGGCCGGATCGTCCTTGCCGGTGCCGAATTCGTAGAAATTGTTGTAGCTCGTGACGTCCTCGCGGCTCGTCAGCTTCTCGTCCGTCGAGAACGGACTCCTGGCCGCCTGCAGCGGCGCGGCTTCCGAACCCATCGGCAGGGCGGTCGCAACGGCCAGCCCGGCGGCGCCGGTCATCCACTGGCGGCGGTTGAGGTAGACCTCCCGAGGCGTGATCTCGGAGGGCAGGATATCGGAAGGGCGGCGGATCAGCACGGCATCACCTCGGTTGAAACCCATTGTGAATGGGTACACCCGAGAACGCCAGAGGTGCTCTCACGTTTCCGTTACACACTTGCCTCATGGGCGTTCAGGAGATTGCCCGGACAAACTTTCTCGTGATCTCTCGCGGATTGGTGATGGCGGTGCCTACCACAACTGCATGAGCGCCTCGCCTGAAGGCTTCGGCCACAAGCTCCGGCGTGTCGAAGCGCCCCTCCGCCACGATGGGAACCGGCACCTGGGCCACGAGCGCGGAGAGGAGTTCCAGGTCGGGTCCCTCGGTTTTCCGGGACACTGTCTCCTCCGTGTAGCCGGAGAGCGTCGTCGCGACATAGCTGGCACCGGCCGCATGAGCGGCCCGCCCCTCCTCCAGCGTGGCGATATCGGCAAAGACCTCGCAGCCAAGCTCGGAACGGATGCGCCCGATCAAGTGCTCCACCGCCTCCCCGTCACGCGGACGCGGCGTGGCATCGAGCCCGATGATGTCGGCCCCTGCCCTGGCGATCTCGTCAGCCTGCGCGAAGCCAGGTGTGATGTAGACCGGGAAGCGCTCGTCCCAGACCTTCGCGATGCCGATGATCGGGAGCGTGGTCACGGCCCGGATCGCCACGATGTCGTCTGCCCCGTTGGCGCGGATGCCCCGGGCGCCCCCCTGCTCCGCCGCACGCGCCATGGCGGCCATATAGACCGGTCCGTGCAGCGGGTTGTCGGCGCGGGCCTGGCAGGAGATGACGAGCGCGCCCTTCGGGATCAGCATGCTATTTGACCGCGCCGGCCGTCATGCCCTGGATGAACTGGCGCGACAGGGCGATGTAGAGAAGCGTGATGGGCGCTGCCGCGATGGTGAGGCCGGCGAACAGCATGCCCCAGTCGGTGGTGTATTCGCCCATGAAGGTGGTGAGCCCCTGCGGCAGGGTTTTGCGCGCGTCGGTCTGGATGAAGACGAGCGGGAAGAAGAAGTCGTTCCAGATCGGCACCGCGTTCTGGATCGCCGCGATCGCCATGGGCGGGCGCGCCAGCGGCAGCATGACCGACCACATGATGCGCGGCTCCGATGCGCCGTCGATGCGCGCCGCATCCTCGAGTTCAGACGGCAGCGTGCGTAGGAAGCCCGCCATGATGAAGACCGCGGACGGCAACCCGATGGCCGTGTAGGTGACGATGAGGCTCCAGCGGCTGTCGAGCAGGCCGAGATCCCGCAGCAGGATGAAGAGCGGGATGACCGCGAGCTTCAGCGGCAGCATCAGGCCGGCGAGGAAGAACAGCAGGATGAAGGTGTTGGTGCGCGACTCGTAGCGCGCCACCGCATAGCCCGCCATGGTGCCGAGCACAAGGATCAGCAGAACCGACGTGCCCGTCACCAGGATCGAGTTTATGAAGTAGGTCGGCATCGCGGTTTCGCCGAGCACCTTGGCGAAGTTTCCGACCTGCGTGAAATCGGGCAGCGCGAAGGGATGCTCGAAGATCTCGCCCGTGGTCTTGAAGGCGGAGAGCACCATCACCACGACCGGATAGAGCATGATGAAGGAGTTGGCGATCAGGATGACCTGCGCGAGCAGCGCGAAGGAGATTGGCTGGCGTGAGGCGGGCGCCTGAGATGTGAGGGCGGTCAAAACTGGATCTCCCGACGGCGCAGCCAAAGGGTCAGCATGGACGCGAAGACGACGATGAACAGGAACAGGAGCGTGGCCAGCGCCGAGCCCATGCCGAAATTCTGGATGCTGGCGCTCTGGTTGCCGAAGGCCGTGCGGTAGAAGACGAGGCCGAGCACATCCGTGGTGCCGAAGGGCGAACCGTCGAGGCCTACCATGACATAGGGGATCTCGAACCAGTTGAACGCGCCAATGAAGAGCAGCGTGAAGAGGATGGTCGTGCTCGGCGCGACGAGCGGCCAAACGATGTTCTTCAAGAGCTGCCATTCATTGGTGCCGTCGAGCCGCGCCGCCTCGATGATCTCAGGCGGGATGCGCTGCATGCCGGCGAGATAGACCAGGGTCGGGAAACCCACGAAGTGCCAGGCATTGGCGAGGATGAGGGCACCGAGCGCCGTCGAGGAATCGCCGAGCCATGGCTTCGCCCAGGAGTCGAGACCGAGCGAGTAGAGCGCCTGATTGATGACGCCGAAATTGGGATTGAGAAAAAGCTTCCAGAGGAAGCCCACGATAATGGTGGAGAGCACCACCGGGACGAACACGGCAATCCGATGGAAGCGGAAGCCGAAGGGCTCCTTGTAGAGCAGCCATGCGAGGAGAAATCCGCCGCCGTTCTGGATGATCATCAGCGCAACCAGCGCGTAGACATTGTGCAGGAAGGCGTTCCACACCACGGGCGCCATGGTGGCGCCGAACAGCACTTCCCTGAAGTTCTTCAAGCCCACAAACTCGCCGCGCGCCAGCCCCTGCCAGTCGTAGAAGGCATAGGCGAAGGCCGACAGGATCGGATAGACCACGAACAGCGACATGAACACGATGGGTGGAACGACGAGGAACGCCACCCATAATTGCCGCTTCAGCGACGGGGCTTGTTTGCGCGAGAGGAGCATTCACTCAAAACCTTCAATTCAACGTTCGCAACAAACCCCGCCCTCATCCTGAGGAGCAGCCTTCAGGCTGCGTCTCGAAGGAGGCTCCAGCGAGCACCGGAGACGCCCCGATCCTTCGAGACGGACCTGACGGTCCTCCTCAGGATGAGGGCTTTTGGATGCGTTTGTCAGAACTCAAGGGGCGGCCAGCCCGATAGCCCGCCGCCCCTGCGTCACAAGCTTACTTCTGGAAAGGCTTGTAGTAGGTCGCGATGCCCTTGTTGATCTCGGCCGCGGCCTGCTCGGGGGTCTGCTGACCAGCAAGCATCTTTTGCACGTTCGACTGCAGCAGCACCGAGCCGCTCGGCTCCTGATAGCGGAAGCGCACGAGCATCAGGTAGGACATGGAGTTCTCGGCGAGCTTCGCCACTTCCTGGGTGATCGCGTCCTCGATCTTGATGCCTTTGATCGGCGACAGGTTCTTCAGGGTGTTGGTGAAGGCCGTGCCATATTCCGGCGTAGCGAGATAGCGAACGAACTTGAGCGCCGCGTCCTTCTTCTCGCTCTTGGCGTTCACCGCATAGCCGCCGTCGTAATAGGTGGCGATCAGCGCCTGGTCGCCCGCCTTCAGGACGGGAGCCGGAAAGACGCCGAGGTCGAGGGCCGGGTTCTGGTTCTTGAAATTCGCTACCTCGTAGGAGCCGCCCGCGAACATGGCTGCGCGGCCTGCCACGAAGAGCTGCTGCGAGGACGGGTAATCGACACCGGTGAAGTTCGGCGAGAAGTACTGGCTGACATCCTTCAGCTTGGCGAGCGCGCTGACGAAGCGCGGATCGGTGAAGTTCGCCTTGCCGGAGATGATATCGGCCTCGAACTGCTTGCCGAGCATGGACGAGAGCAGGCCGCCCACGATGGTCTCGTTCTGCCAGGCGGTGGCCGTGCCGTTGGCGAACGGCGTGATGTTCTTGGCCTTCAACGCCTGGGCGAGGCTCATCAGCTCGTCCCAGGTCTTCGGCGGGTTCACGCCGTTATCCTTGAAGATCTTCTTGTTATAGACGACGAGCTGCGCCTGCATGGCGAAGGGAACGGCATAGACCTTGCCGTCGGAGCGCAGCGTCTCGGCGGCGAGCGCCGGTTCCGGGAAGTTCGCCAGCTCCGGTACGTTCTGCGGGTCGAGGGCGAGCAGGTAACCCGGGGTCGCGATGGTCTCCAGGTTGCCGTAGGCGCGCACCTGGATCACGTCCGGGCCGCGACCGGCGGCGAGCGCCGTGGAGAGGATCGTCTGGTAGTTCTCAGGCGCATAGGTCTCGAACTTGACCGTGATGCCGGGGTTCTTCTCCTGGAACTTCTTGATGGTGTCCTGGTAGAAAGCGCGGTCTTCCTGGCGCCAGCTCCAGAAGGTCAGCTCGGTCTGCTGGGCCATGGCGGCGCCGGACGAGAGCAGGAGGCTGCCGGCGGCAGCGCCCATCAGAATGCGTCGGGTCAGTTTCATCGTCGTTTCCCTCATTGTTGAAGTCCTTGTCCTCCCACCGCAGAACCTGTCCTTGAGACAAACCCTGCGGAACTCGTTCAGCCCGATTGCTCGGCTGCAATGACGAGAAAGGTGGCGTCGTCGTGCGTCTTAACACGAGGATAAGCACCTGCCATGAGGTCGCCCCGCTCCCTTTCGCGCAATTCCTGCATCAGGTCCCGCCCTTTTCCGGCGGCGAGCCGGTGATAGAGCCCGTCATCCGTGTAGGCCGCAAACACATCCACGAGCCGCATGAAGCCGTCAGTGGCGAGCACGATGGGCGCGCCCGGCCTCACCTGCGCCTCGAACCGCAGCTCCTGTCCGGCCCAGGGCCGGCGCGGATTCACGACCCAATAGCCGTCCTGTTGGTTGAGCCGGGCGCGGTTCTCGAGAATCTGGCGCCTTACGACGTCGGGGATGGATCCGGGCTCGTGCTCCCGGGTCCCGAGGGCCGCCAGGGTCTTCCGCTCGAAAGGCTTCGCCCGCTCGTCCGTCCAGCGGGCGACCCCGTGCTCCGACGGGACGAGGAGGATCACATCGCCCAGGAGACGCCCTTGGAGTCCAAGCACATCGCCCTCCCCTGGTGTCGTTTCGATCAACCCGAGACATGCAGAGGGAGTGTGATGGTCGCTGACATCCGGCACATGCGCGGTCTGTTCCTCGAAAGCCGATCGGATATCGGCCTCAAGCTGCCGCAGCAGTCTATCGGCGGGGTCTGCTCCGGCCAGGGCAGCCAACCTCTCGTCCATGAGCGCAGCGAGCCAAGCCGCATCACTGCCCCCGGAGGTCAGCTGCTCGTCCGAGAGACCAGTGGCTCCATCGATGATCCAGGCGAAACGGCCGTACAGCCCGGCCCCGTCCTCGTTGACGCGGGAGCCGGTCAGGGAAAGCCGGTCGATGGACCGGAGGCAGGAGGTGGAGCCAGTCACGTTCACAGCTTAACTGGTCTCATATTGGTCGCCTCATGTCCATACTGGTCTCAAGGGCTGTTCACACACTTCCTGGCACCCGAAAAGGCTTAATAGGGATCGGTTTGATCGATTTCGGGGCTTGAGCGTTAGTGACTTGGATCCCATTGCAGCGGCAAAGGATGAGCCATGGTCACCCTGGAGATAGCCGGCAAGGCAGTTGCCGTGACGAACGCGGATGAGGGGCAGGCCCGCGAACTCTTTCTCAGCGAGAGCTTTAAAGATGACCTGAAGTCGTTTAAGAGCGAGGGCCGCTCCCTCTGGGACGGCTCAGCTGCCTTGACGACACGGCCCGCATCGGAAGACGAGATCGATGCCTTCTATGAGGCCCTGGACGAAGAGGACGAGGACGACGAAGACGGCGAAGACGATGATGACGGCCTCGATATCGATGTCGTGTTCCTGGTGTCCATCGACGAAATAGACGACGCCGCTGCCTCCGGCTGATCATCCTTACCGGAGCCCTTGAGGGCTCCTCTTGAAACGGTTCAGCCCATTCTCATGCCTTTTCCCAAGTCCAATCCCAGCCTCGACCGTGCCCTGGCCGACAAAGGCTACAACGACCCCACTCCCGTCCAGGCCGCCGTGCTGCAGCCGGAGGCCGTTGATCGGGATCTCCTCGTTTCCGCCCAGACGGGTTCCGGCAAGACGGTTGCCTACGGCCTCGCCATGGCCTCTACCCTGCTGGGCGATGCCGAGCGCTTCGAGGCGCCCCGCGAGCCGCTCGCCCTGATCATCGCTCCCACCCGCGAGCTCGCCCTCCAGGTCAATCGGGAGCTGATCTGGCTCTACGGTCCGGCTGGTGCGCGGGTCGCCTCCTGCGTCGGCGGCATGGATGTGCGCCGCGAGCAGCGGGCGCTCGCGGATGGCTGCCACATCGTGGTCGGCACCCCGGGCCGCCTGCGCGACCACCTGGAGCGCGGACGCCTCGACACCTCGAAGATGCGTGTCGTGGTTCTCGATGAGGCCGACGAGATGCTCGATCTCGGCTTCCGCGAGGATCTGGAATTCATTCTCGATGCCACGCCGGAGGAGCGCCGCACGCTCCTGTTCTCGGCCACCCTGCCGAAGAATATCGTCGCCCTGGCGCGGCGCTACCAGCGCGATGCCCATCGCATCGACACCCTGGTCGAGAACGAACCGCACGGCGACATCGAGTACCGCGCCCTCAGGATTGCGCCCAACGAGGTCGAGCATGCGGTGGTCAACGTGCTGCGCTTCTACGAGAGCCGCGGCGCCATGGTGTTCTGCCATACCCGCGAGGCGGTGCGCCACCTGCATGCGAGCCTGATCGAGCGCGGCTTCGCGGCCGTGGCGATCTCGGGCGAGCTGACCCAGAACGAGCGCAGCAACGCCCTCCAGTCGCTCCGTGACGGGCGCGCCCGCGTCTGCGTCGCCACCGACGTGGCGGCCCGCGGCATCGACCTGCCGGATCTGGGCCTCGTGATCCATTTCGACCTGCCCAACGACCACGAAACGCTCCTGCACCGCAGCGGCCGCACGGGCCGTGCCGGCCGCAAGGGCGTCTGCGTCATGCTCGTGCCCTATACCCGCCGCCGCAAGGCCGAGCGGTTGATCGACATGGCGGGCGTCGACGTGACCTGGGCCGGCGCTCCCTCGGCCGACGAGATCCGCCTGCGCGACCGCGAGCGGCTGATGCAGGACCCGATCTTCGCCGAGGAAGCGACAGAGGAAGATCTCGGCATGGCGCGAGCGCTTCTCGCCGAGCGCTCGGCCGAGGAGATCGCCAACGCCCTGGTGAAGTTCCACCGCGCCCGCCTGCCGGCCCCGGAAGAGATCGTCGATGCGGGCGCCGACCGCGAACCGCGCCAGCGCAAGGACAAGCGCGAGCGGACCGAGGAGCGCACCCGCGGCTTCAAGGACCGTGGATCGTCGGAGGGTGGCTTCGAGCGCTCGTCCGAGGACATGGTGTGGTTCCGCATGAGCGTCGGCCGTCGCAACAACGCGGATCCCCGCTGGCTGCTTCCGATCATCTGCCGCCTCGGCCATGTGACCAAGAAGGAGATCGGCTCGATCAAAATCTTCGACCGGGAGACGAAGTTCGAGATCGTGAAGTCGCAGGCCTCGAAATTCGCCTCAGCGGTGCGCAAGACCAATGACGAAGACATCCGGATCGAACCCGCCGATGCAGGGCCCGGCAAGCCCGGATTCGGCAAAACAGGACCCGGCAAGACAGGACCCGGAAAGCCGCGCGAAGCCAAGCCCTGGAGCGGACCGAAAGGCAATGGGCCCAAGAGCCATGGCTCTAAGGAGCGAAGTGATCACCCTGCACGCAAGGGACCACCAGCCGGCAAGGGCCCGAAGGACTTCAAGGGCCCAAAGGATTTCAAGAAACCGAAGGACAAGAAGCGCTCAACCGACAAGCGCTCCTGATCAAAGCAACAGGCCGGGGCACGCTCATGCCCCGGCCTCGTCATTTGAGAGATAGAAAAAGAAGATGGCCTATTCGGGCTTCTTCAATCCCCTGATGACGGCACCGGCCAGCGGCACGAGCATGTTGGGCAGGACGGCATCGAGCGGGTGACGAACGAAGCCGACGACCGCCTCGCGAACACCGCGCACCTCATCTCTGAATTCAATCAGCTGCTGCTGGACGGCCTGGGCGTCCGTCTCCAGCGCCTGCAGGGCCGTGTTGCGCACCTCGAGGGCCAGTTCCATCTCCCGGCCGGGCTTCGACCTTTCGGCGACAACCAGCAGGACGAGCGCCAGCAGGAAATTGGCAAGTCCGATCATGGCCGCGGCCCAGACAGCTCCCCAGGCCTGCTCCAGGGCGAAGAACAGGGCGAGATTCCCCATGAGGAACGCAAAGGCTCCCAGAAGAGCCGCGACGCCCTTCAAGGAGGAGCGTTTCATCATCTGCTGAAAGCGAATATCCGCGATGATCGACTCGGCGCGCCACAGCACGCGCAGATTGCGGACGAGATTGTCCATCATGGTATCATGCCTTTCTCAACAGCCGTCCGACAGCGATCCCCAGCGCGAACGCGGCGAGCACCGACACGAGCGGGCGCTCTTTCACGAATTCCTCGATGCCGCCTGTATGTTCGGAGAGCGCCTTTCCCAATTCGTCCAGGTGCTCGGTGAGGTCGGCCATGGCCTGTGGCTCCGACGCAGGATCATCTCCGGTCCTCGTCGATAGCGGATCAACCGATGCCGGCTGCTCCCTCGGCACTTTGCGCGCGAGTTCCTCCCGCAGGGTTTTGAGCTCGTCGCGGAGGCTGGTGGCTTCGGCCATGATCAGAGTGCCTTCCGGATCCTGGTAAGGGCTTCCTTCAACTCGGCTCCGAGAATCTTCACCGCGTCGCCCACATCCTTGGCACTCTTCTCGAGTTCCGCCTTGCTCTCGAATGCGCTCCACCGGCTTTCGAGCTGCTCCCATTCCTCCTGCGCCTCCTTGGAGGCCAGGTGGATCTGGACCCTGATCTCGTCGCGTGTGCGCTTGAGGTCTTGAACGAGGTCATCGAAGTCGGGCATGGCAATTTTCCTCCGGAAGGTGCTCGCTAAGGGTGATGGGACAAAGCTTAGCCATACATTCAGGTGCAACATTGATCTCGGTCAAGATGCTGAGGGATTGGGCAACCATCCTGCTCTCCATCGGGCACAGATCAGGTCGAACTCTGCAGACGGACTTTTCTGCTGCATTGCACCAAAATCATTGTGCATTGCAACAACGACCCCATATCAGCGTTAGCTTCAGATCTTACCCGGAAGGGCCAAACGATAATGCAACGCTTAGGTCAGATGATTCAGCAATTGGCGCGTTACCGCCGCCAGTGGGACACCGCCATGAAAGCCGCCAAGACAGCGGCGTCCTCCTTCGAAAGCTCAGCCGTGCCGAACCGCCTGACCGAGACGGCCGGCTTCGGTTCCAACCCCGGCAATCTGCGCATGCTGACCTATGTGCCGGAGGCTCTGCCCCCCTCCCCGGCTCTCGTCGTGGTTCTGCATGGCTGCACGCAGACGGCAGCCGGCTATGACCATGGCTCCGGCTGGTCCTCCCTGGCGGACCGTTACGGCTTCGTCATTCTCTATGCGGAGCAGCAGGAGGCGAACAATCCCAAGCGCTGCTTCAACTGGTTCCAGGTCCAAGACACCGATCGCAACAAGGGCGAAGCTCACTCGATCCGCCAGATGGTGGAGCATGCGATCCAGCAGCACGATCTGGATCGCAGCCGCGTCTTCGTCACGGGATTGTCGGCCGGCGGGGCCATGACCTCCACCATGCTCGCAACCTATCCGGATGTGTTCGCGGCAGGCGCCATCGTCGCAGGTCTTCCCTATCGCTGCGCCACCAGCGTCCCCGAGGCCTTCGAATGCATGTTTCAGGGACAATCCCGGTCGGCACAGGAATGGGGCAGCCTCGTGCGCAACGCTTCATCCCACCGGGGGCCATGGCCCAAGGTCTCCGTCTGGCATGGCAGCGCCGACGCGACCGTGAAGCCGATGAACGCCGGCGAGATCATCAAGCAATGGACGGATGTCCATGGTCTCAAATCGAGCCCGAGCTTCAGTGAGACAGTCGATGGTTATCCGCGCCGCGTCTGGACCAATGCGTCCGGCGACGATGTGATCGAGGAATATGTCATCACCGGCATGGCTCATGGCACGCCTCTGGCCATTGGGCGCGATGAGAACAGCTATGGTGCGGCTGGTCCCTTCCTGCTCGACGTGGGCATTTCATCAAGCTACCGGATTGCACAGTTCTGGGGTTTGACCGAACAGGCCGATGACATCACGCGGGACCGCACTGCACCAGAGCACGTTCCGCAAGACCTGCCCACGGTGTTCACCGGCAGGCGGCCCGCTGCAGATGAATGGGCCGCTCGCAAGCCGCGCCAAGATACCCCCAACCCGGGCGCACCGCACATGGATGTGGGGGCGGTGATCACGAAGGCCCTCAGGGCGGCAGGTTTGATGAAGTAGGTCGGCTGGAAAACGCGCGAGCGAGGGCCGAGGGCCGGGCATCCGTGGGAGCCCGGTCCATTCACTTCTGTGGTTTTCTCTCCTGACTCAGCAGGTCTTCCTGCTTGCGCTTCTCGCCTGTCACGCAATTCATGCTCGGCATGCTGGCCTGCGCCGGGATGATGCGAGGTGCAGGATCATCGATTCCTGCGATCTCGCGCATGATCTTCGTGCGAATGACCATGGCGAACTGCTCGGGATCGTACAGGGGCAGAACGAACGAGCCGACACCGCCGATCACGCATTCCTTGAAGTAGAGGTCGAGATCCTGCTGTTCCGTGCTGCCTGACGCTCGCCTGATCATGATCGGCAGACCATTGATCACGATACCGTCCGCCACGGCCTCATCCCGCGCATAGGTGACATGACGGCCGTCGTTGTTGGGACCGTCCCCGGACACATCGACGACACGGCGGATCGGATCCCCGCCCAGCTGATCGAACAGCTTGCGGCTGTGATCGATGATGCCGGAAATCGATGTCATCCCTGCTTGGCGGATAGGCTGATAAGAAAGTTGATTAGCGAATGACGTCGCTCTCTCGGGGCTGTCGATGATGGTCCACGGCACGAGAACGCGCTGATCCTTCACGCCCGACCATTCCACATAAGTGACGGCGATGCGGCCATTCAGGCCGCCTGCAATGGCTTCGTGGACGAGAGACGAACGGAACGCCTCCACGAAGCCTTCCCGCTGCAGGCCCTGCTCCTCGCCTTCCATGGACGAGGATACGTCAACGGCGATGACGAGAGCAATATCGAGTTCTGACTCTGAGGCGATGGGGCCGGCCGCAAGAACCTCACCGGCCAGAAGAATGAACGCGAGAGTACTCAGGAGCCTGTTCGCCATGACTACCTCCGCTCCCGGCTCGCGATCCATCGATCAATGCCAAGGCTGCGCGAGGTCAACGCGCCAATCGAGCATTTGATGCGCCGGGATCATCACAAATCCTGCCAGCGGATCTTAGGCCTCAACGAGATGGCGGGTTATTTTTAGTCCTCACATGCGGCAGAAAATGCAATGAATACAACGATATCGCTTGGAAAACAGGAACGTAACAAAATCCACTCTCTATACGCAGAGCAGACAGGGTCCGGTGAGTTCATTAAAGTTCAATGACGCTACGCAAGGGGCTTTAAACATGAAACCGGATATGGACCTGATCGGTGCTCTCACCAGCTTCTCCGTCGGCACGTTGGACGGCCGGGACGCGATGATGGTGATTGAACTCGCGACGACTCCTGAGGAATACGAGCAGGGCATTCGGCGTCAGATGCCGGTGGCCATGACCCCCGAACATGCGCGGGAACTCGGCGAAGCCCTGCTTCTGGCCGCCAAAGCGGCTCAAATGGGTGAGGCCCCCAGCTACGCGATGAACTAAGCCGCTTGCTTCTCAGCGAAGACGGGCTTGTCACCGGCACGCCCGGTAAGACCCCATATCGAAGTGAAAATGATCATGGTGAGCCTCGTTGTAATCGGGGCTGAGCACCACATCGAAGAACCGACAGGCCCCATCTCTCAGAGCGCGCAGGAAGGCCTCGCGGTTTTGATCGCCTCCGGTCCAGTCACCCCTCACCGTAACCTGCTGCCCGCTGGCAAGCACGAAGCCTGCAATATCGATGGCGTTGGCGGTGGCATGTTCGCTGCGCCGCCCGCCGGCGCGGTGATTGATGTTTCGGCAGGCATAGGTGCCGAGATGCGCGACCCTCACGACTTCCTGGCTGAGGTGTTCCTGCGCGGCCGGTCGCAGGACGTGCTGCTCGAACAAGGCCCAGGCTACCGTCAGCGGACACGTGGCCGTAAAACCCCCGTTCAATCCGACTGAGGACCGCGACACCTCGACGGCATTCGACAATCCGCAGCCTTCCTCAGGTGCGCGATCCGGTACGGCTCTGTGCGAGACCGGTGACCCATCCAGGACGGCCAAGCATTGCCGGCGATCCCGCTCAAGACGGGCGAGCTTCCATCGGGTCAGCCAGTTGACCTCGTCCGCGATCTGCAAAGGCGCGAATGGATTGAACCTGCTCGGAATGTCGAGAAAACCAGCCCGGATCAATCCTGCCGTGACGGCCAGCCCGAGCACGAGAGCAAGGGCCAAGCGGATGACGACAACCCTTACGATACTGCTGTGCCGCTGCTGTTGAGGACGATCATCATGCACGCTCCTGTTCTAGGGCTGATCCGTTCAGGGTCCACCCGAACGCCGCGGCGGAAGGATCTGCTGACGACGTCAAAGCCGGAAAGCCCATGCGCCACAAGCACCGGGCAACAAAAAAGCAAGGCAGCTTCCTGCCTTGCTTATAGAGAGATCCGGCGTCTTCCGTGGTCGAAGAGATCCCTCCGACCCATCGAGGTCGCTCAGATGGAGTCCTTGAGATCCTTGGCCGCGCGGAAGGCGATCTTCTTCGAAGCCTTGATCTTCACCGGTTCGCCGGTCTGGGGATTGCGGCCCATGCGGGCGGCGCGCTTGCGCACCTGCAGGATGCCGAGGCCGGCCAGGCGGATCTTGTCGCCCTTCTTCAGGCTCTTGGCGATCATCTCGACCACCTGGGTCAACATCTCGTTGGCCTGGCGCTTGGGAACCTCGTGCATCTCGGACAGACGATCGGCAATGTTGCGCAGCGTCAGGATCGGGGAAGCCGACGAGGCCGAGGCCTTCGCGGTCTTCTTCACGGCAGCCTTCGACGTCTTGCTGGCAGCCTTCGTCGCAGCCGCCTTGCCGGCAGCCTTGGCGGGCGCCTTTGCGGTCTTCGACGTTGCCTTTGCTGCAGCCTTCGGCGCCGCAGCCTTCTTGGCCGGGGCCTTCTTGGAAACCTTGGTTGCAGTCTTGGCCATCAGGAACTCCTTGTTTTCGACGGTGAATGCATAAGACAGCAAATCCTCATTAGCGCGTTCAGCCAGGAATTAAAGTGGCAAAGTTGGTTTTACGCACAATTGACAAGGGATACTTGCTCATATCTCGTCAAGAGCCGCCTGTTTGCTGCCTTGCCTTCGTGGGCTCCAGATTGTTGCGCGGCCGATTTCGTTCAACTTCGGACGATTGCGGCAGAGGTTTAGGCCGTACGGGAGAATCAGTTTTACAGCCATCATGGCTTGATCTTCATCGTTCGGTGGGCCAAGCCGATGATTGCAATATTCGGATCGACAAAGAGCCTCGTCCCATCATATTCCCTAGCGGGATCGAACAACGCCACGGTGAAAGCATGACACGGGTCGCCTGCATTGGGGAATGCATGATCGAGCTGCGGGAGGAGGCCGATGGCAGGCTGTCCCGAAGCTTTGGCGGAGACACCCTCAATACGGCCGTCTATCTCGCCCGCCTCGGTTCACCGGTCGATTACGTCACGGCCTTGGGAGATGACAGCTGGAGCGACGGGCTGATGGCCGCGTGGCAGGCGGAGGGCGTGGGCACGAGCCGCGTGCTGCGCCTGGCCGGCCGCTTGCCAGGCCTTTACATCATTCAGACGGATTCCAAGGGCGAGCGCCGGTTCTCGTATTGGCGCGAGACCGCAGCCGCCCGCCTGCTCTTCCAGGCTCCCGAAGCCCGCTCGATCATCACCTCTCTTGCCAATGACGACCTCGTCTATTTCTCGGGGATCTCGCTGTCCCTCTACGGGGATGAAGGGCGCGATCGCCTGTTTGACGCCCTTCGTGACGTGCGCTCGGCTGGAAAGCGTGTGGCCTTCGATACCAATTTCCGCCCGCGCGGCTGGCCCGATCGGGAGATCGCCCGGACGGCGTTCCGGCAGGCCTTCGTGTGCGCCGATATCATTCTCGCCTCGACGGAAGACCTCGATCTGCTGTTTGGAAGCGCGGGAGTCGATGAAGTGCTGGCCTTCGCGGACCGGGCAGAGATCGTGCTCAAATATCCTGATCTCACGTGCCGGGTTATGCTGAAGGGTAAGGAGTTCGTCGTTCAGGGCACGCCTGCGGACGATGTGGTCGACACGACTGCAGCCGGAGACAGCTTCGCGGCGGCCTATCTGCACGCGCGTCTTTTGGGACAAGGCCCTGAGGCGGCGGCCCAGGCCGGCCACCGCCTCGCCGGCCAGGTTGTGCGCTACCGTGGCGCAATCATTCCGCGCGATGCCATGCCCCAATTATAAGCCGCTCTGCATGAACACATGGCCCAAGGAGTTCCTCGGATGACCCAAGATCTGTCAGCTCTCGCTGAATCCCGCGACCGGCAGCTTGCCGATCTGCTCCGCTCCGGGCCCGTCGTTCCGGTCATCACTCTGGAGCGTGTGGAGGATGCGGTTCCTCTCGCGCGCGCCCTCGTGGCGGGCGGCCTGCGCCTCCTCGAGATCACCCTGCGCACACCGGCGGCGGCCGATGCGGCGGCGGCCATCATCCACGATGTGCCGGAGGCCATCGTCGGCATCGGAACGGTTCTGACGCCGAAGGATCTGGAGCGGGCTCAGGCGCTCGGTGCCCGCTATGCCCTGAGCCCCGGCGCAACGCCGGACCTGCTCGATGCCGCATCCCGAAGCGAGATGCCGTTCATTCCCGGCATCGCCACGGCGTCGGAACTGATGATGGCGCTGGCCCATGGCTTCCAGACCGTCAAGTTCTTCCCCGCCGTCGCCGCAGGAGGCATTCCTGCCCTGAAGGCTCTTGCAGGTCCGTTCCCGCAGGCGCGCTTCTGCCCCACAGGCGGCGTCGATGAGAAGAACGCCAAGGATTGGCTCGCCCTCCCCAATGTGGTGGCCATCGGCGGCTCATGGATCTGCCCGCTCTCGGACATCCGCGCCGGAGCCTGGGATGAGATCACGGCGAAAGCGCAGAGGGCTGTTGCAGCAGCCAAGGCGTGAACGCGGCTCCTCACATTTGGTAGGATTGTCAGGCTCCCTGCTCATGGCAATACTTACGGCTAAAGCATCGGACCCAAAAGTGGACACCACTTTTGGGATCAGATCCGATGCTTTCTTCTAGATGAGAGCATCGTGTGACAGGGAAACCGGAATCCCTTTTCCGCACGATGCTCTAAGGGGGAGGACCAGACGTGGCTCCGAGCATCTACAACACCGATCTCGGCAAGAACCCGGCGAACTACCAGCCGCTGACGCCCCTCAGCTTCCTGGAGCGCGCAGCGAGTGTGCATCCTGACCGGATCGCCGTTATCCACGGTCCATTGAGGCGCACCTACAGTGACCTCTATGCGCGCGCGCGGCGCCTCGCCTCAGCCTTGGCCCAGCGCGGCATCGGGCGGGGCGATACGGTCTCGGTCATGCTGCCGAACACGCCGGCCATGCTCGAGTGCCATTACGGCGTACCGATGGCCGGGGCGGTGCTCAACACCCTCAACACGCGCCTGGACGCGAAGATCATCGCCTTTTCGCTGGAGCACAGCGAAGCCAAGGTTCTGATCACGGACAGGGAGTTCTCCGCCACCGTCAAAGCCGCCCTCGAACTGAGTGCGAACAAGCCTCTGGTGATCGACTATGACGATCCGGAATTTACCGGGTCGGGCGAGCGCCTCGGCAGCATGGAATACGAGGAATTCGTGAGCCATGGCGATCCGAACTTCGCCTGGAGCCCGCCGCAGGACGAGTGGGACGCCATCACCCTGAACTACACCTCCGGCACCACCGGCGATCCGAAAGGCGTCGTCTATCACCATCGCGGCGCTTATCTGCTCGCCATGGGCAACATCATCACGGGCGGCATGGGTCAGCACCCGGTCTATCTGTGGACCCTGCCCATGTTCCACTGCAACGGCTGGTGCTTCCCCTGGTCGCTGTCCATCGTGGCCGGCACCCATGTGTGCCTGCGGGCCGTGCGTGCCAAGCCCGTGTACGATGCGCTCGCTGATCACAAGGTTACGCATCTCTGCGGTGCGCCCATCGTCATGTCGACCCTGCTCAATGCGCCTGAGGCCGAGAAGCGGCCGGTGCCGCATACGGTGAAGTTCATGACGGCGGCCGCCCCGCCGCCGGAAGCGGTTCTCGCTGCCATGAAGAGAGCGGGCTTCGACGTCACCCATGTCTATGGCCTGACGGAAGTCTACGGCCCTGCCGTCGTCAACGAGTGGCACCAGGAATGGGACAATCTCGAGTCGGGCGAGTACGCGGCGAAGAAGGCACGCCAGGGTGTGCGTTATCCGGTGCTCGAATCCCTCAATGTGCTCGATCCGATGACCATGCAGCCCGTGCCGGCGGACGGCCAGACCCTGGGCGAAGTGATGTTCCGCGGCAACGTGGTGATGAAGGGCTATCTCAAGAACCCCGCCGGCACGGCCAAGGCCTTCGAGGGCGGCTGGTTCCACTCCGGCGATCTCGGCGTGAAGTACCCGGACGGCTATGTGCAGCTGAAGGACCGCTCGAAGGACATCATCATCTCCGGCGGCGAGAACATCTCGTCCATCGAGGTGGAGGATGCGCTCTACAAGCACCCGGCCATTCAGGCGGCCGCAGTCGTGGCCATGCCCGACGAGAAATGGGGCGAGACGCCCTGCGCTTTCGTGGAGCTGAAGCCCGACCAGTCGGTAACGCCTGAGGACATCATCGCATGGTGCCGTCAGAACCTCGCGTCCTACAAGTGCCCGCGCACGGTGATCTTCACGGAACTGCCTAAGACCTCTACGGGCAAGATCCAGAAATTCCAGCTGCGCGAGATGGCGCGGGCTTATAAAACTGCGAACTGACGGAGGGGCGTTTCAGCGCCCCTTCCACACCGGCTTGCGCTTTTCGATGAAGGCGTCGATGCCTTCCGCGGCATCCTCGGCCATCATGTTGCAGGCCATGACGTTGCCGGCGTAGGAATAGGCCTCTTCCAGGCTCATGGAGCGCTGTCGGCCGAACATGGCCTTGCCTGTGCGGATCGCCACCGGGCTCTTCGCGCAGATGCTTGCCGTCAATGCGGCGACTGCTTCGTCCAGCTCAGCATCAGGCGCCACACGGCTGACGAGCCCAAAGGACAGAGCTTCGGCGGATGAGATGAAGCGGCCCGTCACGAGCATGTCGAAGGCATGCTTGGGCGAAACGTTGCGCGAGAGCGCCACCGCCGGGGTGGAGCAGAACAAACCTACATTGATGCCGGAGACCGCGAAGGTGGCGCTCTCGGTGGCTATGGCCAGATCGCAGGAGGCCACCAGCTGGCAGCCGGCGGCGGTGGCCATGCCATGCACGCGGGCAATGACTGGAACCGGCAGGTTTACGATGGCCTGCATGACCCGGCTGCATCGGGCGAACAGCGCCTCGTAGTAATCCTGGCGCGGATTGGCGCGCATCTGCTTGAGGTCGTGACCGGCGCAGAAGGCCTTGCCCGATGCGGCGATCACGACGCAGCGAACCGTCTCGTCCTGCTTCAGGTCGTCGAGCGACTCTTGGAGGGCCGACAGCATCTCCTCGGACAGGGCATTGAACTGAGCCGGGCGATTGAGGGTGAGGGTGACCACCCCGCCCTGCTCCTCTCGCAGCAGGATGCTCGCGTGGGACAAGGCCTGCTGGGCGCTCATGGATGCTCTCCTTCGGGTCAGGGCACATTGTTTACGGAATCCAACCCGAATAAGCTCGATCTGGCAAGAAGCCTCTGGAATGCCCCTCCGGAGAAGCCCATTGAGAAGAGGTGTCCCGTGAGCAAGCCGCCGATCAGCCGTTTCCCCGTCCCCGAGATCGCCGACCTGCCGGACGACATCCGCACGCGCATCCTGGCTGTTCAGGAAAAATCGGGCTTCGTGCCGAACGTCTTCCTGGTCCTCGCCCGCCGGCCCGACGAGTTCCGTGCCTTCTTCGCCTACCACGACGCACTGATGGACAAGCCCGGCAATCTCACGAAGGCCGAGCGCGAGATGATCGTGGTGGCGACGAGCAACGCGAACCAGTGCCAGTATTGCGTCATTGCGCACGGAGCGATCCTGCGCATCCGGGCCAAGAACCCGCTGATCGCCGATCAGGTCGCCGTCAACTACCGCAAGGCCGACATCACGCCCCGCCAGAGGGCGATGCTCGATTTCGCCATGAAGGTGGCGCTTGAGGCCCACACCGCAGGTGACGCGGACATAGCGGCTCTCAGCGGCCACGGCTTCAGCGAAGAAGACGTCTGGGACATCGCGGCGATCGCTGCCTTCTTCGCCATGTCCAACCGTCTCGCCAATGTCAGCAGCATGCGGCCGAACGACGAGTTCTACATGCTCGGCCGCGTCGAAAAGCAGGCTTAAGGCAACAGCACCTTGCCCGGGTTGAGCCGGTTGTCGGGATCGAGCGCCCGCTTGATCGTGCGGGCGAGTTCCATCTCAGTTGATGGGCGGTAGCGAGCGAGTTCACCGACGCGATACTGGCCGATGCCGTGCTCCGCCGAGATGCTGCCGCCGAAGGCCGCCACCACATCGTGAACGATGCGGTTCACGACACCTGCGTCATGGTCCGCTCCGACAAGGACGTTGTAGTGGATGTTGCCGTCGCCCAGATGTCCGAAGGCATTCACGCGGGTTCCGGGTGCTCCGGCGGCCAGCGCCTCGCCAGCTTCGGACAGGAAGCGCGGCACGTCCGTAAGCGGCACTGAGACGTCATGCTTGACGCTCTTGCCCTCGCGCGCCTCCGATTCCGTCACGTGCTCGCGAAGGGCCCAGAGCTGGGCCGCCTGCGCGCCTGATTCGGCAATGACGCCATCGAGCGCGATCCCCTGCTCGAAAGCTGCCCCGAGCATGGTCTCGGCCGCCTCGCGCAGGCCTGCAAGGCTGGAGGCTGCCTCGATCAGCACGAACCACTCGCCCTCGGCAATCGGCGCCTTCAGGCCGGCGTGCCTGGCGACGAGCTGCATGGAGGTGGCAGAGATCAGCTCGAAGGCCGAGATCTGATCCCCCAGTTCGTCCTGGGCCAGCGCCAGGAGCCGCAGGGCGGCCGCAGGATCGGCGACGGACAGCAGCGCCGTTGCGGCATGCTTGGGCCGCGGCAGCAGCCTTAAGACCGCCGCCGTCACGATTCCGAGCGTGCCCTCGCTGCCGATGAAGAGCTGCTTCCAATCATAGCCCGCATTGTCCTTGCGCAGGCGGCGCAGCCCGTTGGCGACGGTGCCGTCCGGCAGCACCACCTCGAGGCCGAGCACGAGGCTGCGGGTCATGCCGTAGCGCAGGACGTTCACTCCGCCGGCATTCGCCGCCACGACCCCACCGATGGTGGCCGAGCCCTCCGCCGCCAGGCTGATCGGCAGAAGCCGGCCGGCAGCGGCGGCAGCGTCCTGCGCGACTTTGAGAATGCATCCGGCCTCCGCCTCGATGGTCAGGCCCACCGGATCGACATGACGGATGGCCGCCATGCGGTTGAGGGACAGGACCACCTGCGTGCCTGACGGATCCGGCACCGCCCCGCCGGCGAGCCCTGTATTACCGCCCTGGGGCACGATAGCAGTCCCCGACTCACGGCAGATCTGCACGATCCCGGCCACCTGCTCGGTCGAGGTCGGGCGAACGACGCAGGCGGGCTTGCCCGGGAAGAGCTTACGCCAGTCCACCGCATAGGGTTCGAGATCGGAAGCGTTTGTGACGACACCTGCCGATCCGACAAGACCCGTCAGGCGCTGCAGGAGATCCATCGGCATCGTCATCGCAAAACCCTCATGGCCGGTCTCATTCACGGCGCTCGATACCGCTCCTGACGGATCACGGTGCGAACGTCAACGCGACATCCATGAGAGGCAGAGTGAATGCAGCAGCGTTGCGCTCACTTCTTCCCTGATCCGGGCTCGGCCATCTTGCGGTGCTGCTCAGCCAGCATACCGGCCGGGGTGACGGAGGCCAGAACGGTGGTAAACTTGTTCTTCCACCCGCTCACCACGTCGCCGTCGCCGCGCATCATGGCGTCAAACCCGACCTTGGCCACGTCGGCGGGATCGTCCTTCTTGTCCTGCCCGACCTGCGTATCCATCATGTCGGCCCGCTCGAAAAACTCGGTGTCGGTCGCGCCGGGCATGAGGCAGGTGACCGTCACGCCCGTGTCCTTCAGCTCGTTCCGGAGCGCGAAGGAGAAGGAATCGATGAAAGCCTTGGTGCCGTTATAGACCGCCTGGAACGAGCCCGGCATGAAGCCGGCAATGGAACCGGTAATCAGGATGCGCCCCTCACCACGCGCCCGCATATCCTGCCCGACCTTATGGATGAGGTAGATCGTGCCGGTGATGTTGGTGTCGATCACATGGCGAGCCTGGGCAAAGTCCTGATCCAGGAAGGCATGCCCGAGCCCATGCCCCGCATTGGCCAGAAGCGCGCCGACCGGCCGGCCTCTGATTGCCGCATAGAGCTGGTCGACGCCCTCAATCGTGGCCAGGTCAACCTCGACGGCATCGACTGCAGCACCGAGTGCTTCGAAATCCTTCGCGGCGTTGTGAATGGCCGCCTGATCTGCAGCAATCAGCAGATCATGACCGTTCTGGGCGCACAGCTTGGCAAGCTCATATCCGATGCCGGTCGAGGCTCCGGTGACGACGGCGAGTGGTCTGGATGTATCCGGCATGACGCTCTCTCTTGCAGGTGTGACGGTATTCAACCGGCCACTGCGGGAGACGAGTGAGCCCGGCACATGGGCTTGAACTCCTGAGGCACGCGAGAGTTCAATGGCTTGCCGCGACTTGCACCAAGTCTTGCACCAAGTATCGTGTCACACAGCAACCTCAGTCCAGTCAAAGACCAGTGGGAAGCCAGTACCACCCGGTTGCTTTCGCCCGGAGGGCAAGATACCTTCGCCATAACAATAACGACAGATCAGACCCGGAGGGTCGGCAGTCGGGAGAAGCGCTCTTGGTTCCACAGGAAACGGCGACGCTATGCGTCGCGGTGAGGGATAGCGCATATGGGCATGACAGAGCCCGAAACGCGGCAGGACATGCCGCAGGATCAGCCTTTGCCAAAGCCGGAACGGTTCTGAGACCCCGACCTGAGCAGATCAGCACGCCCCTTCCGTCTATCCGCCTCTTCGATGCCGCTCGATGTCCAGGGAAGTGCCGATGACTCTCGTGCTTGATGGCGTCTCGAAGAAGGTCGGAGCCTCCACTCACATCGAGGATGTCAATCTCACCCTGGAGCGCGGTTCACTCAACGTACTGCTCGGCGCCACCCTGTCCGGCAAAACCTCCCTCATGCGGCTCATGGCCGGGCTTGATGCCCCGACGAGCGGCCGTGTCCTCGTCGAGGGTCAGGATGTGACCGGCTGGCCCGTGCAACGGCGCAGCGTCGCGATGGTCTACCAGCAATTCATCAATTACCC
This sequence comes from Microvirga lupini, assembly GCF_014191055.1. Taxonomy (GTDB): domain Bacteria; phylum Pseudomonadota; class Alphaproteobacteria; order Rhizobiales; family Beijerinckiaceae; genus Microvirga; species Microvirga lupini_A. The sequence continues at coordinate 1,007,943 of NZ_JACHWB010000001.1, read as the reverse complement.
GTCGCTCACCGTCTACGAGAACATCGCCTCGCCCTTGCGTGTCTCCGGCGCAAGCCAGAGCGAGGTCGATGCGCGCGTGCGCGATGCCGCCAAGCTTCTGAAGCTTGAGCCCTATCTCGACCGCAAGCCGCTCAATCTCTCCGGCGGCCAGCAGCAGCGGACCGCCATCGCCAGGGCCCTGGTGAAGCGTGCCGACCTCGTCCTCCTCGACGAGCCGCTGGCGAACCTCGATTACAAGCTGCGCGAGGAACTGAGGGAGGAGTTGCCGCGCGTCTTTGCGGCCTCGGGCGCGATCTTCGTCTATGCCACGACCGAACCGTCGGAGGCCCTGCTGCTCGGCGGCAACACGGCTACCCTGTTTCAGGGCCGGATGACGCAGTTCGGCCCGACTCCGCAGGTCTACCGCCAGCCGCATGATCTGATCACCGCCCGGGTCTTTTCCGATCCGCCGCTCAATACCTTGAAAGCCCGCAAGGCGGACGGCAGCGCCACCTTGAGCACCGGCGGGCAGATCCCTGCGACCGGGCCTCTCGCCAGCGTTCCCGACGGCGAATACACGGTCGGGTTTCGAGCCCATCATCTGAGTCTTGATCCCACCGGCGCGCATGAGATCACGATCCCCGCAACCGTATCCGTCGCCGAGATCACAGGATCGGAGAGCTACGTGCATCTCGATGCGGACGACCATCGCTTCGTGGCTCTGGTCCCCGGCGTGCGGCGCCTGGAGCCGAAATCTCCGGTGACTGCCTATCTCGATCCCCGCCGCCTCTTCCTCTTCGATGCGGATGGCAGGCTCGCCGCAGCTGATCCCGCTCAGAAAGCCGCGTGAGGAGAGACGGATGGCCCGCATCACGCTCGATCATCTCGCCCATGCCTATAGAGCCAATCCCCGCACGGCGGAAGATTATGCCCTCAAGGAGATCAAACACGTCTGGAGCCAGGGCGGAGCCTATGCCCTTCTGGGACCTTCGGGCTGCGGCAAGACCACGCTTCTCAACATCATCTCCGGCCTCGTACGCCCGACGCGCGGGCGTGTGCTCTTCGACGAAATCGATGTGACGGATCTGCCCACGGAAGCGCGCAACATCGCCCAGGTGTTCCAGTTCCCGGTGGTCTACGACACGATGACCGTGCGCGAGAACCTCGCCTTTCCGCTCAAGAACAGGAACGTGCCCCGCGACAGGACGGCCCGACGGGTGGAAGAGATTGCAGGCCTCCTCGACCTCACCCGCGTGCTCGACCGCAAGGCCAGCAATCTCACGGCGGACATGAAGCAGAAGATCTCCCTTGGACGCGGCCTTGTGCGCCCCGACGTGGCCGCAATCCTGTTCGACGAGCCGCTGACGGTGATCGACCCGCATCTGAAGTGGCAGCTGCGCTCCACCCTGAAGGAGATCCACCGGGCGCTGGACATCACCATGATTTACGTGACGCACGACCAGACCGAGGCGCTCACCTTCGCCGACAAGGTCGTGGTGATGCATGACGGCGCCGTCGTGCAGACCGGCACCCCGGACGAGCTGTTCGAACGCCCTGCCCATACTTTCGTGGGTCACTTCATCGGGTCGCCCGGCATGAACATCCTGCCGTGTCGGGTCGAGGGCGCCATCGCCTTCATCGGCAACACCATGATCTCCCTTCGGCGCTCCTATCGCACGCTCTCCGGCGGCGAGCGCATCGAGCTCGGCATCCGGCCTGAATTCGTTCGGCTCCAGCCGAAAGGGGCGGGTCTGCCCGTCCAGGTGCGGCGCATCGACGATATCGGGCGCGCGCGCATTGCCCGTGTGGAAATGAGCGGCCGCCCCCTTGCCGCAAGCGTTCCGGACGGCATCTCCATCGAAGGGAGTGAGGCCTCGCTCGTGCTCGATCCGAACCATGTGCACATCTATGCCAACGGGCATCTCGTCGCAGGCGAAGCCAACGGAGGGCATGGGGCATGACGAAGACCCTCAACAACAGGGCCTGGTTCTTCGTTCTGCCCGTCTTCTTAATCGTCGCATTCTCGGCGATCCTGCCGCTGATGACCGTGGTGAACTACTCGGTTCAGGACACCTTCGGCAACAACCAGTTCTTCTGGAACGGCATCGGCTGGTTCCAGGAACTGCTCGATCCGTCGAGCCAGCTCGGCGAGCAGTTCCTGTCCTCGCTCCTGCGCACGCTGCTGTTCTCCGCCATCATCCTGCTCATCGAAGTGCCGCTCGGCATCGCGGTGGCTCTGTCCATGCCGCGCGAGGGCTGGACGGTGGCGCTCTGCCTCGTGCTCATGGCGCTGCCGCTGCTCATTCCGTGGAACGTGGTCGGCACGATCTGGCAGGTCTTCGGCCGCGGCGACATCGGCCTCCTCGGCTGGACCGTCAACCGTCTCGGCATCGACTACAACTATACGGGCGATCCCATCGACGCCTGGGTGACGATCATCGTCATGGATGTGTGGCACTGGACGAGCCTCGTGGCCCTTCTCTGCTATGCCGGGCTGAAATCCATACCGGATGCGTATTATCAGGCGGCCCGCATCGACGGCGCCTCGCGCTGGGCCGTGTTCCGCACGATCCAGCTGCCGAAGATGCGCCGCGTTCTGCTGATCGCCGTGCTGCTGCGGTTCATGGATTCCTTCATGATCTATACCGAGCCCTTCGTGCTCACCGGCGGCGGTCCAGGCAATGCCACTACCTTTCTGTCCATCGATCTGGTGAAGCTGGCGCTCGGCCAGTTCGATCTCGGCAAGGCCGCCGCCATGTCGCTGGTCTACAACCTGATCATCCTCGCCATCTGCTGGGTCTTCTACACCGTCATGACCAATGTGGACGCCGAGCGCGAGAGAGTCGAAGCATGACCGGAACCATCGCCGTCGGCCCCTCGGACGTGAAGCCTGTCGCGGCACCGCTGGCCGCAAACCGCGCGCTGTCCGGCCCGCGGGTGACCGGGCGGATAGTGGTGATGACGCTCTACCTCCTGTTTTTGATGCTGCCGATCTACTGGCTCGTGAACATGAGCCTGAAGACCAATATGGAAATCACCTCAGGGCTCACGCTTTGGCCACGCGAGATCACCTTCGACAACTACATCAAGATCTTCACGGATGAGAGCTGGTACTCGGGTTATATCAACTCGCTCACCTACGTGGTCATCAACACGGTGCTGTCGATCGCGTTCGCACTGCCGGCAGCCTATGCCTTTTCCCGCTACCGGTTTCTGGGCGACAAGCACCTGTTCTTCTGGCTTCTCACCAACCGCATGGCGCCGCCGGCCGTTTTCGCCCTCCCGTTCTTCAACCTCTACTCGGCCATCGGCCTCTTCGACACGCCCTGGGCCGTGGCGCTGGCCCATTGCCTGTTCAACGTGCCCCTTGCCGTGTGGATTCTGGAAGGCTTCATGTCAGGCGTGCCGCGGGAGATTGACGAGACCGCAGCCATCGACGGCTATTCCTTCCCACGCTTCTTCGTGAAGATCTTCATGCCGCTGATCGCCTCGGGCATCGGCGTGGCGGCCTTCTTCTGCTTCATGTTCTCCTGGGTCGAGTTGCTGCTGGCGCGCACGTTGACCTCCGTGACGGCAAAACCCATCGCCGCCACCATGACGCGCACCGTCTCGGCCGCCGGCATGGATTGGGGCCTCCTGGCCGCCGCCGGCGTGCTGACCATCGTGCCGGGCGCCCTCGTGATCTGGTTCGTCCGCAACTACATCGCCAAGGGCTTTGCCCTCGGACGGGTCTGAAGGAGAGCACCATGTTTGATCTCGCCTGGATGGCCTGGACATGGCAGACCGGCCTCTTCTTCGTGGGCATCGCGAGCCTGCTGTTGATCATGACGCTGCTGGCCGTCTACCGGCCCGAGACGGAGCGCGTCGGAGCCTTACGCATCCCCACCACGCGCGGCGACCGGCTCTTCATCTCGCTCCTCGGCTCCGCCTTCATCCACCTCGCCTGGCTAGGGCTTGTCGGCCCGGACCTGTGGTGGGCCTCTGCTCTTTCGCTTGTCTATGCGGCGGCGGTGTTCCGCTACGTGTGACAAGCCCGCGATCATAGCCCTTCGGTTCGCCCGGACCCCAGGGACCAAGACCGGCGTCTCAGCCGGCAGGGCACAACTTGGGAGGATTGAATGAAGCTGACACAGTCACACAGGCGCTTGAAGCTCTTCGTCTCGACAAGCGTCCTTGCCATGGCGCTCGGCACCGGCGCCGCTTTCGCCGGCATGGAAGAAGCCCGTCGCTGGATCGACAGCGAGTTCCAGCCCTCGACGCTCTCGAAGGACGAGCAGCTGAAGGAAATGGAATGGTTCGTGAATGCGGCGAAGCCCTTCGCCGGCATGGAGATCAACGTGGTTTCCGAGACCATCACGACCCATGAATACGAGGCGCGGACACTTGCCAAAGCCTTCTCGGAAATCACCGGCATCAAGCTCACCCACGACCTGATCCAGGAAGGCGACGTGGTGGAGAAGATCCAGACCCAGATGCAGTCGGGCCGCAACATCTACGACGCCTGGGTCAACGATTCCGACCTCATCGGCACTCACTTCCGCTACAAGCAGGCCGTGGCGCTCGACGACTGGATGGCAGGCGAAGGCAAGGACGTCACCTCGCCGACTCTGGACATCAACGACTTCATCGGCAAGTCCTTCACCACGGCGCCAGACGGCAAGATGTACCAGCTGCCGGACCAGCAATTCGCGAACGTGTACTGGTTCCGCTACGATTGGTTCCAGCGCCCCGACATCAAGGAGAAGTTCAAGGCCAAGTACGGCTACGATCTCGGCGTGCCGGTGAACTGGTCGGCCTACGAGGACATCGCGGAATTCTTCACCAACGACGTGAAGGAGATCGACGGCGTCAAGGTCTATGGCCACATGGATTACGGCAAGAAGGACCCGTCGCTGGGCTGGCGCTTCACCGATGCGTGGCTGTCCATGGCCGGCAATGGCGACAAGGGCATTCCGAACGGCCTGCCCGTCGACGAATGGGGCATCCGCATGGAGGGCTGCCGCCCGGTCGGCTCGTCCATTGAGCGCGGCGGCGACACCAATGGACCTGCAGCGGTCTACGCCATTACCAAATATCTCGAGTGGCTGAAGAAGTATTCCCCGCCTCAGGCAGCAGGCATGACCTTCTCCGAGTCGGGCCCGGTGCCGGCGCAGGGCAACATCGCTCAGCAGATGTTCTGGTACACGGCCTTCACGGCCGACATGGTGAAGCCCGGCTTGCCTGTAATGAACGCGGACAACACGCCGAAATGGCGCATGGCACCCTCGCCTCACGGTTCCTACTGGAAGGAGGGCATGAAGCTTGGCTACCAGGACGCGGGTTCGTGGACGCTGCTCAAGTCCACACCGGTAGACCGCCGCAAGGCGGCCTGGCTCTATGCCCAGTTCGTGACCTCCAAGTCGGTCTCGCTGAAGAAGAGCCATGTGGGCCTCACCTTCATCCGCGAAAGCGACATCTGGCATAAGTCCATGACGGACCGTGCGCCGCAGCTCGGCGGCCTCGTCGAGTTCTACCGCTCGCCCGCGCGCGTGCAGTGGACGCCGACCGGCAACAACATCCCGGACTACCCGAAGCTCGCGCAGCTCTGGTGGCAGAACATCGGTGATGCGGCCTCCGGCGCCAAGACCCCGCAGCAGGCGATGGATTCGCTCGCCGCGGCACAGGACGATGTGCTCGGACGTCTCGAGCGCGCCAATGTGCAGGGTGAATGCGGCCCGAAGCTGAACCCCAAGACCTCGGCCGAGGAATGGTTCAAGAAAGCCGAAGCCGCCGGCACCATCGCGCCGCAGCGCAAGCTGGCGAACGAGAAGCCGAAGGGTGAGACGGTCGACTACGACACGCTCATCAAGAGCTGGCCGGCCAACCCGCCGAAGCGCAGCTGATCAACGAGAGGCCCCGCTGACAACAGCGGGGCCTTTTTCTCAATGGGGAACGCAGCGTCCTCCCGCGGCAGGTCAGGAATAGGCGTTGCGCAAATCGACCGTGCTTCTCTGTCCGACATTCCGGTAATTCTCCGCGAGCCAGTTCCGGGCAGCCTCCCGGCCCAGATCCCTCAGCGTCTCGAAGAACTCCCATTTGGCGCTCAAGCGCGAGGCGGCGGTGAATTCGTCGAGCTTCTCGCCGCCGTGGATCCGGTGCATCAGCACCCGCTTGTAATCCTGTGTTGACAGCTTGCCCTCGTCGATCAGGCGCGTGACAAAATCAATAGACCGCAATTGCTGCAGCAGATTGGCATTGAACGTGATCTCGGTGAGGCGGTTCTGGATCTCCCGCGCGGTCTGCGGCGTCGAGCGGCGTTCGATCGGATTGATCTGGACGAGCACGATGTCGTCGGCCTGCGTCTCGTAATACAGCGGGAACAGCGCAGGATTGCCGGTATAGCCTCCATCCCAATAGGGCTCGCCATCGATCTCGACGGCCTTGAAGATCATGGGCAGGCAGGCCGAGGCGAGAACATGATCGACGGTTAGTTCGGGACCGTTGAAAATCCGGATCTTTCCGGACCAGACATTGGTCGCCGCGATGAAGAGCTTTGCATCCTGGCAGGCGCGCACGCGTTCAAAATCGATCAGCTCGTTGAGAGCATCCCGCAAGGGATTGATGTCGAGCGGGTTCAGATCGTAAGGGCTCGCCACCCGCGACCAGGCATCGAGCCACAGATGCGTCGTGGCCCCGCCGACGCTCCAGAAGCTCAGCATGCGGTCGAAGAGCGAGCGCTGCACAGGGGACAGGACGCCATCCAGGCTGACACGCTTCCAGAATGTGCGCAGCTGCTCGCGCGCGCCGTCCCGCCCGCCCTCGAGCCAGCCCTCGAACAGGACCACCGCGTTCATGGATCCGGCACTGGCGCCCGTGATCGCCTCGATGGCAAGGCGGCCATCCTCGAGCAGATAGTCGAGAACGCCCCAGGTAAATGCACCATGAGCCCCACCGCCCTGCAAGGCGAGCGAAACCGATTTCTTGGCGTCCGGGCTCCTCAGTCCGCGGACAAGGTGGCTGGTCTTCTCGGCTCGTCCGGTCATCGAAGATTGAAAGCTTATGTTTGCGTGCTGGTTTCGAGGAGTACGGGCAGGAGTTGCCGTGCTATCAGCATTGCCTGATCCACATGCTGCTCGTTGTAAGCGCCTTCCCGGTCCAGAAGGTTCACAGTTCCGAGCACAACTCCATTAAAAACCACCGGCAAGTTCATCACGCTTCCCAAACCAAGACCTACGATCGTCTCGTAATCAGGAAAGAGCGGTGCGAACTCTGCAACCGTTCTTGCTAAGAACGGCTTCATCTCGCCACGGACGCGCTGGGTATACGCGTTAGGCAGGACAGGCTTGCGCCCACCAACGGCATAGGCGGCAACATTCGTGGAGTAGATGCGCTCAACCTCAAGCCCGCCTCTCAGCATACGCGTCACTGTGTAGAGACGATGCCCGACAGTTTTTGCGAATGCTTCACCGGCAGCGTCCAAGGTCGCACCAGGCTGGTGCGGCTCAGACCAAGCCTTCTGCACATCCATTACGATCTCAAGAATATCTGGCATTCCGTTGTCCTAATGATTTGATGCGATCCAGACGGCTCGGGCGACTTATCTTAGCGGAGAAGCGATGGCAACGGCATCTCCCTTGTAAACCAGGAGATCGCTCATTCTTTGATCACGCTCGTCCAGTTTTGCCCCGTCAATGGTTGGTGATTTGACTGGTGGAAACGCCCCCGGAACAGGCGCAACCGCTTTAAGTCATTGAAAGAATTGGTGGGCCCGGCAGGACTCGAACCTGCAACCAGACCGTTATGAGCGGCCGGCTCTAACCATTGAGCTACAGGCCCTTCCAGGGAAGGGAGGGTCACCTTCTGCCAGGAAGGAAAAGGTTCCTCCTGGCCGGCGCCGGAGCATCCCGACATCCTCTCATGTTCCTGTAATACATCGCTTCTCCCGTCAAGCCGGTTCTGCCATGAGGCTTCGGTTCCGGCTGTCGCACGGCCTGCTGCCGGGGAGGCTCTTGATCCTTGCGGGATTCGACCATCTGTCTGATTTCAGGACAATGGGAGGAAGAGATGGGGCTGCTTGTCGACGGGATCTGGCAGGACCGGTGGTACGACACCAAGAGTACGGGCGGCCGCTTCGTGCGGACGAACGCGGTCTTCCGCCACTGGGTCACGACGGATGGCTCCCCGGGCCCGACTGGCGAAGACGGGTTCAAAGCCGAAAGCGGGCGCTATCACCTCTATGTGTCGCTGGCCTGCCCCTGGGCGCACCGCACCCTGATCATGCGCCGGCTCAAAGGTCTGGAGGCGATGATCGGTGTCTCCGTCGTTCATTGGCGCATGTTGGAACACGGCTGGACCTTCGAGGACGGCCCCGGTGTCGTCCCAGATCCCATCCACGGCGCCCGCTACCTGCATCAGGTCTACACCGCCGCCAAGCCCGACTATTCGGGGCGCGTGACGGTGCCGGTGCTCTGGGACAAGGCGAAAGGCACCATCGTCAGCAATGAATCCGCCGAGATCATCCGCATGCTGAACGCGGCCTTCGACGGCATCGGGGCAAAGCCCGGCGACTACTACCCTGCGGATCTCCGGCCTGAGATCGAGGCTCTTAACGCGCGCATCTACGATCATATCAACAACGGCGTCTACAAGGCGGGCTTCGCCACGACGCAGCAGGCCTATGAAGAGGCCGTACGTCCGCTCTTCGAGACTCTGGATGAACTCGACGAGCGCCTGTCCTCACGCCGCTATCTTTGCGGCAGCAGGCTCACCGAGGCCGATATCCGGCTGTTCACCACGCTGGTGCGCTTCGATCCGGTCTATGTCGGGCACTTCAAATGCAACCTGCGCCGGATCGCCGACTACCCGCACCTGTCCGGCTATCTGCGCGATCTCTACCAGACCGGCGGCATCGCCGGGACCGTGAACATGGCTCACATCAAGGGGCATTATTACGAGAGCCACAAGACCATCAATCCGACCGGCATCGTTCCGGTTGGGCCCACCTTGAATCTCGATGCGCCTCACGGCCGCGAGGGGATTCAGGGGCGGTAGACTTCGATGGCTTCCGCGAAGCCTTCCACCGCATGGGCTCCGAGGGGAGAAGGATTGCCCCACAGGTGCTCCACGAAGGGCTTTGACATGAGCAGCGGCTCACCCAGCCGCTTGTTCAACTCGGCGATGCGGCTTGCGAGATTGACGTCGCGCCCGATTACCGTGAAGTCGAGGCGCTGGCCGGAGCCCACATTGCCATAGGCCGCGTCGCCGTGATGCAGAGCGAAACCCACGCTGATCGGCACGGGAAAGCGCCCCTCGCTGTTCGCCGCCTCGATGCGCCGCAGCGCATTGGTGGCGGCCGTGAGCGCCGATTGTGCCGCGCCGCCTGTATCGTCGCCTTTGTCGCGCATGATCGCGAGCACACCGTCGCCCAGATATTTCAGAACCTCACCGCCTTCGTCTTCGATGGGTGGGACGAGGCAGTCGAAATAGGTATTCAGTAGCTCCACCGCGCTCTCGGGGCTCAGCGTCGACGAGATATGCGTGTAGTCGCGCATGTCGGCGAACAGAATGGCCGAGCGGATGCGCGTCACCTGCCCGCGCTGGATGGCCCCGGACAGGATCGCCTTGTGCGGGTCGTCGCCCACATAGATGCGTAGCACCTGGTCGAGGCGATTGCTCGTCGCGCGCAGCTCGGTGACGAGGGCAAACGACGGCATGGCCATGCGCAGGATCGTGAGTTCCCGCTGGCCGAACCCGCCCGGCGTCCGGGTCGCGAACGAGATCGCGTTCTCGGCCCCGTTGGTGAACAAGATCGGAACCGTGACGTATTGCCGGTAGCCGGCCTCCTTCAGCTCCGGAATGATCGGGAAGAGATCATCGGGGGTCTCGTCCAGATCGAGGATGAGCCATTCGCCGGTACGGTTCACATAGGCGAAGGGGCTGGCTTGGTAGACGTCCTCGCGGCGGTCGCCGTGCGGCAGGTAGCGCACGACGGTGCCTTCCTCCCGGGTCCAGAACCGGCCGATGCCGGCATATTCGGAATGGAGCGCCTCGATGGCCGAGACGGCCCGGTCGATGGGCAGCCCCAGATCGATCAGCCGGTTGAGGAAGCCGGTCAGGACCTCGTTCGAATCCTCCATCCGGGCCCCGCTGGTGACGATCCAGTCCCGCAGGGCGATGACGCGCGACAGGCTCTCCGTGTCCAGGCTCTTGGCCATGGTCAGGAGATCGTCCGAGAAGGCTATGGCGGGAGGAAGCATCATAAGGCCAAGGTGTGGTGTCCCCGTGAAACCTTCAAGTCAGGGGAGGCGTTCGCCCGGGAAAGCTGCTATGCGCCTCAATCGGGCAATCATTTTGACAAGGGGCCAGCCCCTGTAACAGAGCCGAGCCATGGCAAGCATCGATACGCTTTTCGTCACCAAAGTCTACCGCGCCGAGCTGACAGGCTCCAAGGCCGAACAGCGCAATGCCGAGCTTGAGGCAGCAAGCCTGTCCATCGCCGAGGACGACGAGGCCGGCCAGCGCTGGTGCGCCAAGCACGGCTATCCGGGCTATACGTCCTATGCGTCCCTCAACGACCTGCCCTGGCGCGTTCCGGTCTTCGGCGACCTCCTGAAGGAGATCGACAAGCACGTGGCGGCCTTCGCCAAGGAGCTGGAATACGACCTCCAGGGCCGCAAGCTCGTCATGGACAGCCTGTGGATCAACATCCTGCCGCCGGGCGGCATCCACACCTCGCACATCCACCCGCATTCGGTGATCAGCGGCACCTATTACGTGACGATCCCGGAAGGAGCGAGCGCCCTCAAGCTGGAGGATCCGCGCCTCGGCTTCATGATGGCGGCCCCGCCCCGCAAGGCCAAGGCCAAGCCGGAGAATCGGCAGTTCGCCTATATGAAGCCCGTTCCCGGCACGGTGCTGTTATGGGAAAGCTGGCTGCGCCACGAGGTGCCCCTGAACGAGGCCGAATCCGAGCGCATCAGCATCAGCTTCAACTACGCCTGGCAGTAGGACCTAAACCTCCGCCCACATCCGGAAGAGATTGGCGCTGCTCTTCGCCAGCAGGTCGAATTCCGGTGTCTTTCCGGCCTGGGCGAAGAGGCCTCGCTTGGCGGTCTCCAGATCGAAGAGGAGCTCGCGCTTGGCACTGTCGCGCACAAAGCTCTGCGCCCAGCCCACCATTACCATGCGCTCGCCCCGCGTGACGGGAGCCACCCGGTGCAGACTCGTCGAATCATAGGCGACCAGATGGCCCGCCGGCAGCTTCACCTCCTCCTCCCCCGAGACGGATTCGATCACCAGTTCGCCGCCGTCATAGGAGGCCGGATCGGCCAGAAAGAGCGTGAAGGACACATCCGTGCGAATGCCGTTCATCAGCGGATTGTCCACGTGGGAGCCGTATTCCTTGCCTTGGCCGTAGCGAGCGAAGATCAGGGGCGTCAGAGCCTTCGGGCGAACAGCGAGGCTGAAGACCTCGTTTCCCATGACGGCCTTCGTCACCTTTTCCCGGATCAGGGTCAGGGCAGCACCCTCGCGCGCTTGTTCATTGTCCTTCACGAGCTTGGCGCTCCATCCCGCCGTCGCGCGGCCATCCTCGAAACGCATGGATCCAAGCATGGCACGAACCTCTTCCAGCTCGGCCGGGGACAGGATATCTGCAATGGTGATCAGCATGGATGAGGCACTTTCAGGCTTGCAAGGGCACCCCATATTCAGTAGCTAAGTCATTGTAAAGGCAAGTAGTTTTTAGAAGTTCTAAACTGTGCGCCGATGGCTTGGCCCATCGAAGGGGAACAGCATGAAGAGACGGAAGATCTGGGCGGGGCTGAGCACCGCGGTTCTGGTCGCGACACCGGCAGCATCACAGGCATCTTTTACGCCTACGCAGACACAGTCCCAGATTGAAGCCAAGGCGGACCAGCCCCTGATTCATCTCGCCCAGCATCAGGGCCACGGAGCTGCGGCTCCGGCAGCAACCTCGGGCGGAGAAGGTGACGAGGGCGGGGCCGGCGCCGCGCAGCTTCCCCCGGCGCTGCACCTCTATCGCGGCATCGAGATGATCCGCGGTCATCTCCTGGTCGGCGGAGAGTTGATCGATGCCGGCCGCTGGGCCGATGCGCTGCCGCACTTCCTGCACCCGGAGGAAGAGATCTACGCCAGCATTCGCGACGATCTGAAGACCTTCAGCATCGCGCCCTTCCAGGTCGCCCTGAAGTCGCTCTCCCAGACCGTGAAGGCCAAGAACAAGGAAGCCTACGCCCGCGCCCGCGCGGCCCTCGACGAGCGTCTGTCTGCCGCCGAGACCGCCGTGAAGGCCAAGGAGGAGAACGGCACCTACTTCACGCTTGAGACCGCTCTCGAGGTGCTGCAGCAGGCGGCCGACGAATATGCGGAAGCTGTTGAGAAGGGCCGCATCGCCAATGTGGTCGAGTACCAGGATGCGCGCGGCTTCGTAATGGAAGTGGACCGCCTCGTCGGAACGGTCATGCCGGCCGCTTCCGCCAAGAACGCCGACGCCGCCAAGGCCGTGCAGGCAAGCCTCAACGATCTCAAGGCTGTCTTCCCGGCCGTGACGCCGCCCAAGCAGGCCGTCAAGGATTCCGGCGAATTTCTGAGCACCATCGCGAAGTTCGAGCTGCAGCTCGGGAACCTGCGCTAACGCTCATGACGCGCGAAGGCCTCGCCAAAGCCGGCCGGGTGCTTGCGGGCCTCGTGCTCGCAAGCCTGGTCGGCGGTGCGGCCGACAAGCCCGCTCCGCTCGATGCCGAGCACTGGCGCAAGGTTTTCGCGCGTCCCGATCATACGCCCACGCCGCCGAACAATCCGGCCACGACGGAGAAAGTGGCGCTCGGCGCAAAACTGTTCGACGACACACGCCTGTCGGGCGATGGCATGACTGCCTGTTCGACTTGCCATCAGGCTGATCTCTCCTTCTCCGACGGCGTCGACCGGCATGTAGGCCATGACGGGCAGCCTCTCGACCGCCGCACGCCACCCCTGTGGAACTTGGCCTGGGGCCTGTCCTTCTTCTGGGACGGCCGGGCCTCGAGCCTGGAAACCCAGGCCATGGTGCCGATCGAGAATGTGCGGGAAATGGCGGGCGATCTGCAAACGTCCCTGCGCGAACTTTCGTCCGATCCGCAGATGCGCAGGGCGTTTGCGGCCGCTTTTCCAGACGATCCTGCCGTCTCGCGAGACAATCTGGCGAAGGCCCTGGCGGCGTTCCAGCGAACGCTCGTTTCGCCCGAGACCCGATTCGACCAATGGGTGAAGGGTGACGACAAGGCCTTGGAGCCGGATGAACTTGCGGGCTTCTCGCTCTTTGTCGGCAAGGGCGGATGCGTCGCCTGCCACCAGGGCTGGCGCTTCACTGATGAAGCCTTCCACGACATCGGGCTGCCGAGCCCCGACAAGGGACGCGGACCCGTGCTCGGGGTGAGCGCGGCGAACCATGCCTTCAAAACGCCGAGCCTGCGCGAGCGGGTCTGGTCCGCGCCCTACATGCATGACGGCTCCCTCGCCACATTTGAGGATGTGGTCGACCACTACGCCGACCGCATCGTGAAGCGCCCCACCCTTTCGGCCGACCTGCCGCAGCGCATCGAACTCAGCGCCACGGAGCGCGGGCAACTCGTCGCCTTCCTCAATACACTGTCCAGCAACGATCCCCCGCGACCGGCAAGTCTTCCCGCCAAAGCCATGGTGGCGGGTGTTGGCGCAGAGGCGGTTGCAGCGTCCACCATCAGCCAGAAGGATCGGCGCTTCTCGCCGGGCGCCGTCGTGCTGAAGACGGGCGAGGCATTGCGCATTCTCAATGACGACACGCGGGTTCACAACGTGCGCGTCGACGGCCCCGGCACGAGCTTCAACTCGGATGCTCAGAACCCGGGCGATACCGTGACCATCGGCTTCGATCAGCCCGGCCATTACGATGTGATCTGCGGCATTCATCCTCAAATGCGGCTCAGCGTGGATGTGGCCCAAGTCTCCTCGTCTGGCAAAAAATAGACGCCTCGTTTCCGGCGACAGGGTCCCGGCAATTGCGCTAGAACAACGGCATGCCAATGCTCCGTGACGACGACACTCTCTTTGCGGCTCTCATCGCCCGCGATCCTTCCTACGAGGGGTTCGCCTATGTGGGCGTGAAGACCACCGGCATCTTCTGCCGCCTGACCTGCCCGGCCCGCAAGCCGAAGCGCACCAACGTCGTGTTCTTCGACTGCCGGGACACGGCCCAGGAGGCGGGCTTTCGCCCCTGCCTGCGCTGCAGGCCCCTCGACATCAAGCCGCCTGCGAGCGAGGCTCTCCATATCTTGAGAGATCGGATCAAGGCGGAGCCCGACAGGCGGTGGAGCGCGGGAGACCTGAAGGCGCTGGGCTACGATCCCTCGACCGTGCGTCGCGCCTTCCAGCGCAAATACGGCGTCACCTTCGCGCAATATGCACGCTCCCAGCGGCTGGGGCTTGCGGTCGGCACCCTGCAGCAGGGCGGCACGGTGATGGATGCCCAGCTCGACGCGGGCTATGAATCCGGCAGCGGCTTTCGCGAGGCCATCAGCAGGCTCATAGGCGATGCGCCGACCCGCATGACGGCGCACCAGATCCTCACGGCGCAATGGCTCGACACGCCTATCGGCGCGATGCTCGCCGTGGTGGACGATGCGGGCGTGCACCTGCTGGAATTCGCGGAACGCAAGGCGCTTCCCAACGAGATCAAGCGGCTGCACGAGCGGACCGGGCCGATCCGCTTCGGGAGCCACGCGATGCTCGACCTCCTCGCTTGTGAACTGGAGCGATACTTCTCAGGACAGCTGACCGCATTCACCGTACCGCTCGTTCAGAAAGGCACGGCTTTTGAGGCGAACGTCTGGAATGCTTTGCAGCACATCCCGGTCGGCCAGACACGCAGCTACGGCGCCCTCGCGGCTGCGATGGAATGCCCCAACGCGGTACGGGCGGTGGCACGAGCGAACGGCGCCAATCAGGTGGCCATCATCGTCCCCTGTCATCGTGTCATCGGCGCCGACGGATCCATGACTGGCTACGGCGGCAAGATCTGGCGCAAGCAATGGCTGCTCAATCACGAGCAGCGCATGGCACAATCACAATCGCAGCTTTGAGGTTACGGATGTCCGATCAAGTCACGAAGGCCCAAGCGTTCAAGGCGCTCCACGTTCCGGGCAATCCGATCATCCTGTTCAACGTCTGGGATGCCGGCACCGCGAAAGCCGTTGCGGCAAGCGGCGCGAAGGCGCTCGCGACCGGCAGCTGGTCGGTTGCGGCGGCGCATGGCTTCGACGACGGCGAGTTCATGCCCTTCGATCTCGCGCTGGCCAATCTGGAGCGCATCACGGCCGCCACCGATCTGCCGGTGACGATCGACCTGGAAAGCGGGTACGGCGCGACGCCCGATGGTGTCGGCATGACCGTCGCCCGTGCGGTGGAGGCCGGCGCCATCGGGTGCAACCTCGAGGACAGCGCGCGCGAGTCCGGACCTTTGCGCGCGGTCTCGGAACAGGCGGCGCGGCTCACAGGGGCCCGCCACGCAGCCGAGCGACTGGGCATTCCCGCATTCCTCAACGCGCGCACCGACGTGTTTCTCATCGCCCCGGCCGACTCCCATGAAGGCCTCGTTGCGGAGGCCATCGACCGCGGACGTGCCTATGCCGATGCGGGCGCGGACGGCTTCTTCGTCCCGGGCCTCGTGAACGAGGCCCTGATCGCCCGCGTCGTCGAAGCCTCGCCTCTGCCGGTCAACATCATGGCGAGCGCTTCGGCTCCCCCGGCTGCGCGCCTCGCAGAGCTCGGCGTCGCGCGCATCAGCCATGGGCCCGGACCGTACCGGATGATGATGAAGGCGCTTGAGAACGCTGCAAGAGAAGCCCTGCTCTGAGCACTCACTTCCAACATCGGTACACTCACAAGCCCTCATCCTGAGGAGGTCGCTCAAGCGACCTCCTCAGGATGAGGACAGAACGGAAAGATGCGCGAAGCGGCTTAAGCCCGCGCCTTCTCGATCTTCGGCAGGAAATAGGCGAGCAGCCCGATGGCCGGCAGGAACGAGCAGACCTTGTAGACGGTCTCGATGCTCGTCGCGTCGGCGAGCTGCCCCAGGGCTGCGGCCCCTAAGCCACCCATGCCGAAGGACAGGCCGAAGAACAGGCCGGCGATCGTGCCGACACGGC
The DNA here is from genome assembly GCF_014191055.1 of Microvirga lupini. GTDB lineage: Bacteria > Pseudomonadota > Alphaproteobacteria > Rhizobiales > Beijerinckiaceae > Microvirga > Microvirga lupini_A. The sequence continues at coordinate 991,804 of NZ_JACHWB010000001.1, read as the reverse complement.
CGGGTACGAGCTCGGTCGCATAGACCAGGATGGCCGAGAACGCGGAGGCGAGCACGAGGCCGATGATGACGCTCAGCACCGCGGTCCAGAACAGGCCGGCATAGGGCAGCAGGAGCGTGAAGGGCAGCACACCGAGGATCGAGATCCAGATCACGTAGCGCCGGCCGATTCTGTCGCCGACCGGACCGCCGAGCAGCGTTCCGGCCGCCACGGCTCCGAGGAAGATGAACAGGTAGACCTGCGCATCCTGCACCGACACTTGGAACTTCGAGATCAGGTAGAAGGTGTAGTAGCTGGTGAGGCCGGCCATGTAGAAGTTCTTCGAGAAGACCAGCAGCATCAGGATCGTGATCGATAGGGCGATGCGCCGGCGCGACACGGGTGAGGTTTTCTGCGCCACCTTCGGCTTCGCCCTCAACTCCACCAGCCTGTCCCGGTACCAGCGTCCGACCGCGAACAGGATCAGCATCGCGAGCAGCGCCACGGCGGAGAACCAGGCAATGCTGCCCTGTCCAAATGGCACGACGATGAAGGCCGCGAGCAGCGGCCCCAGGGCCGTGCCCGCATTGCCGCCGACCTGGAACACCGACTGCGCCAGCCCATGGCGTCCACCCGAGGCCATGCGGGCGACTCGCGAGGATTCCGGATGGAAGACCGACGAGCCCATGCCCACCAGCGCCGCGCCGAGGAGCAGCATCGGATAGGAATGCGCCTGCGAGAGCGTCAGCAGGCCGATGAGGGTAAAGCCCATGCCGACCACGAGGGAAAAGGGCTGCGGCCTGCGGTCCGTGAACGTTCCGACGAGCGGCTGCAGCAGCGATGCACTCATCTGGAAAGTGAGCGTCAGCAGACCGATCTGGCCGAAGTCGAGACGGTAATTGTCCTTCAGGATCGGGTAGATCGCCGGAAGAAGCGACTGGATCAGGTCGTTCAGCATGTGCGACACGCTGATGGCGGCGAGGATGGGCACCGCGATCCTCTCCGCCGAAGTCTGGAGGGGGGCAGCGGGCATGACGGGTGATTTGGTGTCCATCGAGGGTTCTTTTGTTGTGGCATCAAGCCCGGAGCTTGCTTCCGGCGGCGTTTCCGCTCCTCCTATAGCCTAGAATGAGCTTTGGATCCCCTGCCCATCCTGCAATCCAGGGCTACGGCGCAGGCAGGGCAAAATTCCTCTTCCTGCTGGGCATCGGCGCCATCGAAACAGGGTTCCACAAGAGTCACAACTTTTTCCCATTTGGGCTCTAACGACAAGACCCAAGCAATAAGCCCGGCAACCGGGACAGTGACTTTTAAGAAGGGGTATTCATGTCTCAGGCCACGGCCTACGAGCAATTGATGCTCGAACTGGTAAACCGGGAACGCGCGAAGACCGGGGCACAGCCACTCGCCTTCAATGGCAACCTCAACGATTCGGCGGACCAGCACAGCAACTGGATGATTGCGACGGATGTCTTCAACCACACGGGATTGGGAGGCTCGTCTCCGCACCAGCGCATGATCAACGCGGGCTACAGCTTCACCGGATCCTGGACCTCGGGTGAGAACATCGCCTGGGCAAGCCTGCGGGGGCCGGCCGGCCTGCAGGACGAGGTGGAACTCCTGCACGCGAATCTGATGAAAAGCCCTGGCCACAAGGCCAATATCCTCAACGGCAGCTTCCAGGAAATCGGCATCGGCTTTCAGACAGGTGGCTATCAGACCTGGGATGCGGCCTTCGTCACGCAGAACTTCGCGCGTTCGGGAAGCAAGGTCTTCCTGACCGGCGTCACCATGGACGACAAGGACGGCGACCGGTTCTACGACATCGGCGAAGGGCTTGGCAGCCTCACGGTCACGGCGGTCAGCGCAACCGGAGCCAAGTACACCACCACGACGGGCAGCGCAGGCGGCTATAATCTGGCTTTGGACTCCGGCACCTACAAAGTCACGTTCTCAGGCGGCGGGTATTCCTCCGTCACCAAGCAGGTGAGTGTCGGGTCCTCGAACGTGAAGCTCGACTTGATCGATCCAGCCAGGGGCACGTCCGGCAACAACACCATCTATGGCACAGCCGCTGCTAACACGATCAAGGGGTTGGGCGGCAACGACACACTTTATGGACGTGCAGGTAACGACAAGCTCTATGGCGGAACTGGCCGCGATTTCCTTGCAGGCGAGAGCGGCAACGACCTTCTCTCCGGTGGCACGGGGGCCGATACGTTCCGCTTCACGGGCAAGTGGGGTGCAGACAAGATCACGGACTTCACCAACGGCGTGGACCGTATCGACCTGCGCGGCAATGACTTGAGCTTCCGCGAACTCAGCATCACACGAGGTAACGGCGATAGCGATGGCAAGGTGGACGACGTGATCGTCAAGGCCGACGGTCAGTCGATCGCGCTGCTCAACGTAAAGCTCTCGCTGATCGGCGCCTCCGACTTCCTGTTCTGAATGCACCTTTGCGGACAAAGAAAAGGCGGGCTTTGGGCCCGCCTTTTTGCTGATTACATGACGTGAGCCTTACTCGGCCGCGACGAGAACCGTCTCTCGGGCAGGCTCACGCGTCTCGATGGCCCCGTCATAGACGGCCTGATCCAGAACGCCCTCCTCCTTCGCCACGAGAACGGGCACAAGCACCTGGCCGGTGACGTTGGTCATGGTGCGCATCATGTCGACCACGCGGTCGATGGCGATGATGTAGCCGATGCCCTCGAGCGGCAGGCCGGCGGTGCTCAAGGTGAGCGTCAGCATCACGATCGAGGTGCCGGGCACGCCCGCCGTGCCGAGCGAGCCGAGCACCGCCGTGAGGCCGATGAGCACATACTGCGTGACCGTGAGATCGAGCCCAAAATACTGCGCGATGAAGATCGACGCGATGGCCGGATAGATCGCCCCGCAGCCGTCCATCTTCACATTGGCGCCGAGCGGCACCGCGAAGCTCGCATAGCTCTGCGGCACGCCGAGCTTCTCGACGGCAACACGCAGGGACATCGGCAGCGTGGCGAGGCTCGACGAGGTGGCGAAAGCCATCTGCATGGCAGGCGCTGCGCCGCGGAAGAAGCGCCCGGCCCTCAGACCGTGCAGCTTCAACAGGCCGCCATAGACCACGATGATGTGGAACAGGCAGGCGAGATACATGGCGGCGATGAACTTGCCCAGCGGCAGCAGCGACGACAGGCCGTAGCGTCCGACCACCCAGGCGATCAGCCCGAAGGTGCCGATGGGTGTGAGCTGCAGCACCCAGCGGGTGATGCGGAAGACGAGCGTCGCACCCTGATCGACGAGATTACGGATGCCCGCGGTCTTCTCGCCGAGCGACACGAGGGCAGCGCCGACGATGCCGGAAAAGAACAGCACCTGCAGCACGTTGGTGTCGGCCATGGCCTTGATGGGGTTCGTCGGCACGATGCCGATGAGCACCTCGAGCGGGGTCGGGATCGTGCGCGGCTTCACCTCGCCGAGCGGCAGGTTCGACAGGCCGATACCTGGATCGATCAGGTGGCCGAACGCGATGCCCACCAGCACGGCAATCGCCGAGGTGGCGACGAACCAGAACAGGGTGCGCAGGCCCAAGCGCGCCACGTTGCCGGCTTCCGCGAGCTTTGCCACGCTGGACGTGATGGTGAAGAACACGAGCGGGATCACGATCATCCGCACGAGGTTCAGGTAGATGTCGCCGAGCGGCTTGAACCAGACGGCCGCCTGCTCGCCGGCGAGGACGCCCGCGACAATGCCGAGGGCAAAGCCCACCGCGACCCGCTGCCAGAGCGGCCGGGTAAACCACGATTGCAACATGTGAATTGCCTTATATTTACGATAATGTGTGCAAATAATAGGCAGTCGAGCGGAGAGCAAATGTCGCAGGCGCAGGGCTGAGGCTGACCGAGCGCATGGATAGCTGCGCCTCACAATGGTGTGTGGCGGCGTTGAGCATGAGGAACGGGGTCCCATCTTGGGTTTTGTCCGACGGTAACGGGATATCCAAATTGACCATGCCCTGTTGTCTTCATCTCGGCTTCCGAAAGACTGGATTGTCGCTCTTGCTTCTGGTCGTAGGCAGCGTCGGTGCTGTAGCCCAGCCCGCCTCCCCTGCGCCGGTTACCCCTGACACCCGGCTGATCGAGGAGACCGTCGAACGCGCCAAAAGCCTGCCCAATCTCCGTTCGCTCATCGTCTCTCACAACGGAACCATTCTGACCAAGCAGGCGCTCGGCGGCGCGAGGCTGGATCGTCCGACGAACATCAAGTCAGCCTCCAAGACCATCATGTCGGCGCTGGTCGGCATCGCCATCGAGCGCGGAATCCTGCGAGGCGTGGACCAGCCGGTGGCGGCGATCCTCGACCAGAGCATCCCGTCGGACACCGATCCGCGCGTGAGGCAGATCACCATCGGGCATCTGCTTTCCATGCAGGCCGGACTGGAGCGCACCTCGGGGCGCAACTACGGGGCCTGGATCAGCAGCGGCAACTGGGTGCGCGACGCGCTCTCGCGGCCGTTCGTGGACGAGCCCGGCGGACGCATGCTCTATTCGACCGGCAGCACGCATCTTCTCTCCGCGGCGCTCACGCGCGCCTCCAAGCAAAGCACCCTGGAGCTGGCCCGCGACTGGCTCGGTGAGCCGCTGGAGATCGACGTCGCGCCCTGGACCCGCGATCCGCAGGGCATCTATCTCGGCGGCAACGAGATGGCGCTCTCGCCCCGCGCGCTTCACCGCTTCGGCGAGATGTATCGCCAGGGCGGCACCATCGACGGCAAGCGCGTGGTGCCGGAGAGCTGGATCAGGGAATCCTGGACGCCGCGCACCTCCTCGCCCTTCACCGGTGATCGTTACGGCTACGGCTGGTTCATGCGCGACATGCGCGGGCACACGGCCCATTACGCCTGGGGTTTCGGCGGGCAGATGCTCTACGTGATCCCGAGCCTCGGATTGACGGTCACCATGACGTCCGACCCGACGGAGCCCTCACGCGAGGACAATTATATCGGCCAGCTCCACGCGCTCGTCGCGGACGGCATCGTCCCGGCTCTTCTGCCGAAACAGGAAGACACGACCGGCAGCATCGGATCGGGCGAGCAGGCACCAAGCCCCTGATCAATCCAGCAGCAGCCTCAGCACGAACGGCAGAAGCAGCGCGGTCACCAGCGCGTTCAACCCCATGGCGATGCCCGCGAAGGTGCCGGCGAGCGAATTGACCTGAAAGGCGCGCGCGGTGCCGATGCCGTGCGAGGCCAAGCCCACCGCGAAGCCGCGCGCCCGCCAGTCCTTCATGCGCAACGCATTCATCAGGGGCGTCACCATGATCGAGCCGGCAACGCCGGTGAGCATGATGAGAATGGCGGTGAGCGCCGGATCGCCGCCCAGGGTTTCCGTGATGCCCATGCCCACCGGAGCAGTGACGGATTTCGGCGCGAGCGCGATGAGGATGGGATCGGGAATGCCGAAGAGCTGCGCGACAGAGACGGCCGACACGATGGCCGTCACCGAGCCCACCACCAGCGCCGCCACCATCGGCACGATGGAGCGCAGCACGATGCGGCGGTTCTCGTAGAGCGGAATGGCGAGCGCAACGGTCGCGGGACCGAGCAGGAAGTGTACGAACTTCGCTCCATCGAAATAGACCGGGTAGGACGTGCCCGTGCCCCACAGCACGAGCGCGACGGCCACGACAGACATCAGCACAGGATTGCACAAGGGGTGTCGCTTGAAAGCGAGCGAAATGCGGTCCGCGATCACATAGGCGCCAAGCGTCACGACAAGCCAGAGCAGCGGCGTCTGCGAAAGATAGACCCAGAGGGAGAAGGCTTGGTCAGTCATGGGTCTGGCCCTCCTCGGCCTCCATGGAGGAACCGCTGAGGCGCGACACCACCACGAAGGTGACGACCGTCACGACGAGCGTCACGAAGGTCGAGACCACGAGTGCGATCCCAAGACCCACGCCATACTCCGCCACCACATCGAGCCGCTGCACCACGCCGACGCTCGCCGGAATGAACAGCAGCGAGAGATGGGCGAGCAAACCTTTGCCCGTGGAGTCGAGCGACCGGCCGAACTCCGGCACACTCTTCCGAAAGCGTCCGCGCAGGCTCAGGACCACGAGGAGGAACAGCATGCCGAGCACCGGCCCCGGCAGCGGCCAGCCAAACCCGCGGGCGACCACCTCGCCCAGGAGCTGACAGAGAAGGATCAGGGTCAGGCTGACAATCATGAAGAACCTCGTGCGCTCAGACGCCAGTCACAGGTAGAACGGTACAGGGCCGCTGCAAAGCGTAGCCTTTAGGCATTCGGCCGAGTGTCGTTGTGACCGCGAGCTTGGCCGTGCTAGGACCAACCCTGACCGCCCTTATGTCGAAAGCCGATGAACGACGTCTCTCTCCTGCTCCGTCTCGCCGTCGCCCTGGCCATCGGGCTCCTCATCGGCCTCGAGCGCGGCTGGCAACGACGTGACGAGGCTGAAGGCGAGCGCACTGCCGGCTTGCGAACCTATACGCTGGTCGCCCTGCTTGGCGCCCTCTCGGCGGTTCTGTCGAACGCCACCCATGCGATGTTTCTGGCCCTGTCGTTCCTGGGCTTCTCCATCGCCTTCAGCGCGTTCTCGTGGCTCGAGGCCAAGGCGGAGCGGGACTTCAGCGTCACAGGGGTCGTCGCGGGGCTTATCACCTTCGCGCTGGGCGCCTATGCGGTTCTCGGCGACCTTCAGATCGCGATCGCAGCCGGTGTCGTCGTTACCCTCATCCTGGCGTTGAAGCGGCCACTGCACGAATGGCTGCGTCGCCTGACCTGGCTGGAGATCCGCTCGGCGCTCATCCTGCTCGCCATGACGTTCCTGGCACTGCCGCTGCTGCCGAATCGGACCATCGACCCCTGGGATGCGGTCAACCCAGCGGAGATCTGGCTGCTCGCCATCATCATCGCGGCGATTTCATTCGCAGGCTATGTCGCGATCAGGGCCATGGGCAGTCAGGCCGGGGTCGCCATGGCGGCGCTCGCCGGAGGACTGGCCTCCTCGACGGCCACCACCGTGACCCTGGCCCGCATGGCGCGCGAGCATCCGACTGCGAGCCCCGTGCTCGCCGGCGGCATCCTTCTGTCCGGGGTCGTGATGCTGGCCCGCGTGGTTGTGGTGGCGAGCGCCCTCAACAGGGATCTCCTGCTCCCGCTCGCATGGCCTCTGGGTGCGGCAGGGCTCGTGCTGGCAGGTGTGGCGGGCCTGCTCCTGCTCAGGTTCGGCAAGGCAAGCGAGGAGCATCCCAACCTGACCATGAAGAGCCCCTTCGACCTCGGAACGGCCCTGAAGCTCGCCGGGCTCATCGCCATCATCAGCCTCCTGGCGAAGGTGATCACCGCCTCTGTGGGCGGTGCCGGCCTGATCATGCTCGCCGCCCTCTCCGGGCTGGCGGACGTGGACGCCATTACCCTGTCCTTCGCGCGCCTGTCGAAGGACGGGCTCGCCATCGCAACGGCGGCGCTGGGCATCGGCCTTGCGGTAGCGGTCAATACGGCCGTGAAGGCCACCATGACCTTCAGCCTGGGGACAGCAAAGGCGGGTTGGATCGTCTCGGGGGCGAGTGCAGCGGCCATCGCGACAGGCGGCGCGGCCTTGGTGCTGTTCGGCTAAGACGAGAAAGGCGGGCCGAAGCCCGCCTTTTCAATTCGTTTAGTTGTCCAGGAAGCTTCTGAGCTTCCGGCTCCGCGACGGATGCTTCAGCTTGCGCAGCGCCTTCGCCTCGATCTGGCGGATACGCTCGCGGGTCACCGAGAACTGCTGGCCGACCTCCTCGAGGGTGTGGTCGGTGTTCATGCCGATGCCGAAGCGCATGCGCAGCACGCGCTCCTCGCGCGGCGTGAGCGACGCGAGCACGCGCGTCGTGGTCTCGCGCAGGTTCGACTGGATCGCCGCGTCGATGGGCAGGATCGCGTTCTTGTCCTCAATGAAGTCGCCGAGGTGCGAATCCTCCTCGTCGCCGATCGGCGTCTCGAGGGAGATCGGCTCCTTGGCGATCTTGAGGACCTTGCGCACCTTCTCCAGCGGCATGGCGAGCTTCTCGGCCAGTTCCTCCGGGGTCGGCTCGCGGCCGATCTCGTGCAGCATCTGGCGCGAGGTGCGGACGATCTTGTTGATCGTCTCGATCATGTGCACCGGAATGCGGATCGTGCGGGCCTGATCCGCGATGGAACGCGTGATCGCCTGCCGGATCCACCAGGTGGCGTAGGTCGAGAACTTGTAGCCGCGCCGGTACTCGAACTTGTCGACCGCCTTCATGAGGCCGATATTGCCTTCCTGGATCAGGTCCAGGAACTGCAGGCCGCGGTTCGTGTACTTCTTGGCGATGGAGATCACGAGGCGCAGGTTCGCCTCGATCATTTCCTTCTTGGCCTGACGGGCCTCGCGCTCGCCCTTCTGCACCATCATGACGATGCGGCGGAATTCCTGGATCTCCAGGCCGGTCTCGCTCGCCAGATTGTGGATGTTCTCGCGCAGGTCGTGGATGCCGTCCTTCGCCTTGGCGACGAAGTCCTTCCAGCCCTTGCCGCCGAGCTTGGAGACGCGCAGCACCCATTTCGGGTCGAGCTCCCAGCCCTGGTAATGCTTGAGGAACTCCTCGCGGGCGACGCCGTGGCTCTCGGCCAGACGCATCAGGCGGCCCTCATGGGAGATGAGGCGCTTGTTGATGTCGTAGAGCTGCTCGACCAGGGCCTCGATACGGTTGTTGTTCAGCGACAGCGACTTCACCGACGCGACGATATCCGACTTGAGCTCCTTGTACTTGCGCTCCTGGGCAGGCGTCAGCTGCTTGTTCTGCATGCGCTGTTCCACATGCTCGACCTGCAGGCGGCGCAGCTTCTTGTAGTTGTCGGCGATGGAGTCGAAGGTCTCGAGAACGCGCGGCTTCAGCTCGGCCTCCATGGCCGAGAGCGACACGTTGTTCTCCATGTCGTCGTCGTCGAGATCGCCCTCGGGCGGGGTCATCCCCTCCTCGGTCTCAGGCGTTTCTTCCTCCGCCTCGCCCTCGCTCAGGCCATCCACCTTGGGCGCGCCCTTGCCGTCGGGGCCCGCATAGGTGGCCTCGAGGTCGATGATGTCGCGCAGGAGCACCCGGCCTTCGACGAGCTCGTCGCGCCAGATGATGATGGCCTGGAAGGTCAGCGGGCTCTCGCAGAGGCCTGCGATCATGGCCTCGCGGCCGGCCTCGATGCGCTTGGCGATCGCGATTTCACCCTCGCGCGACAGAAGCTCCACCGAGCCCATCTCGCGCAGGTACATGCGCACCGGATCGTCCGTGCGGTCGGTCGGCTCCTTGGCCGTGGTCTCGCGGACGGCAACGGCCCGGGTCTGGGATGCCTCGACGAGATCGCCGCCCTCGGCTTCCTCTTCCTCGGCCTCGGGCTTCTCGCCCTCGTCCGCTTCTTCAGACTCGACGACGTTGATGCCCATCTCGGAGAGCTGGCCGAGCACGTCCTCGATCTGCTCCGAGTTGAATTCCTCGGGAGGCAGGACCTCGTTCAGCTCGTCATAAGTCACATACCCGCGCTTCTTCGCGAGCTTGATCATCCGCTTGACGGCGGCATCGCTCAGGTCGAGCAGAGGCCCATCGGTCTGCTGCTCGGTGGTCGTGGTATCGCCTTCGTCGCCGCCGGTTGTCTTCGTTGCCATGCTTTGCTCAACTCCAGCGCCCCGCCTGTCCCCCCTACAGGACCTGCGCTGCGCGAAAGGGCGGCCAGCCTTGAAGGCTCCGCCACCCGAAATTCATTCCCGATTATAAACAGTGAGTCGCTGACTAACCGTTAACCATCTCCTGCTCAAACTGTGGCAGCCGCCCGACCTGCCGCACTTTTGAAATCCAGACCATCAGTGACCCCCGGGGATCCCTGCATCATCCATGTCGGCCTCGGCACCCTCGACGGAAGACAGCTGGTTCTGGACCTCCCGCAGCCAGGCGAGATTGGCCTCATTGTCCTCTTCGGCGAGTGCGCGCTCGGCTGCTCGAAGTTCGCTATGTAACGTGCGGGCGCGGCGATGCAAGGTGATGGCTTGCCTCAATGCGTCCTCAAGACGCAAGGGATCCGCGTGAGGATCCAGCATCCACCGATCGCCAGGACGGACCAGAGCCGTCAGCCTGTCGGCCTCGGCCGTCAGGCCGGCCCGCTCGAGGCGGGCCCTCATGACCGTCAGGTCGGCAGGTTCGCCGCTCGCCGCTCCATCGAGCAGGAGACTTCGTACCATTTGGGTGGAGCGGCGCTCAAGTTCAAGATCTGCAAGGGTTTCCGCATGATTTTGAAGGAGTTCCGGGTGAACCAGGAAGGTGCAGAGGATCATCGCCTCCCGGGGCGACTCGGCCGTTCCGCCGGCAAAGAGCGCACTCCGGGCGAGCATCGGAGAAACGCTCAGGCGCGAGCTCGGCGTCGTCGGCTGCGGCTTCTGAAAGTCTCGACGCGGACCCCCGCCCTGGCGGTTGAAGCGGTTCGGCCGGGTGTCGGGGCTCAAGGCCGCGAGGCGGCTTTCCAAGTCCTCCCGGTAGTATTTCTTCAGGGTCTCGTCGCGAATCAGGCCAAGTGATTCGCGCAGGCGCCGTTCCAGGGCCGCCCGCCGCTCAGGCGTATCGAGGGGGCCGGCCTCGAACTCCCGGGTCCAGAGCACGTCCACCAGGGGTCGGGCTGCGGAGAGCACCCGCTCCACGGCCACAGGCCCTCCGCCGCGAGCGAGGTCGTCCGGATCCTGCCCCTCGGGCAGCATGGCAAAGCGCAGGGATTTGCCCGGCATCAGGTTCGGCAGCGCCACATCGAGAGCCCGGTAGGCCGCCCGCTGGCCGGCCTTGTCGCCGTCGAAGCAGAGGATCGGCTCCTCGGCGAGGCGCCAGAGCAGCGTGAGCTGGTCCTCCGTGAGCGCCGTGCCGAGCGGCGCCACCGCATGGGGGAACCCTGCGACGCTGAGCGAGATCACGTCCACATAGCCTTCCACCGCGATCACGGTGCCCCGGTCATGGGCCGGCTGGCGGGCGAGATGGTAGTTGTAGAGGAGCCGCCCCTTGTTGAAGAGCGGCGTGTCGGGGGAGTTCAGGTACTTGGCCGGCACGTCGGCGCTCATGGCCCGCCCCCCGAAGGCGATCACCCGGCCGCGCAGGTCGCAGATCGGGAACATCACCCGGTCGCGGAAGCGATCATAAGGAACCTTCACATCCTCGCCGGCGATCAGGAGTCCGGCCTCCACCATCATGTCGATGGGCACGCCCTTGCCGGCGAGGTGGTCCCGCAGGGCAAACCGCTCGGGCGGCGCATAGCCGATGCGGAACCGCGCCTGCGTGTCCCGGCTCAAGGTGCGGCCAGCCAGATAGTCGCGTGCCTTGGCCCCGACCCTGTCCTGCAATGAGGTCTCGAAGAACGACGCCGCCAGCTCCATGACGTCGTAGAGGCTCTTGCGCTTGACCTCCTCCTGCCGGTCCTCCTGGGACAGCTTGGGCAGGGGCACCCCCGCTTCGCCCGCCAGCCGCTCGACGGCCTCGGGAAACGACAGCCCCTCGGTCTCCATCAGGAAAGTGAAGATGTCCCCGTGCTTGCCGGAGGAGAAGCAATGGTAGAACTGCTTCTGGTCGTTCACGTAGAAGCTCGGCGTCTTCTCCGCATTGAAAGGCGACAACCCCTTCCACTCCCGGCCCGCTTTTTTAAGACGCACGCGCTTGCCCACGACGGCGGAAACCGGCAGCCGGGCGCGGATCTCTTCGAGAATTTGGGGCGGGTAGCGCAAGAGGCGTCAGTCTCCAAACATGTTGCATAACCTAGGGCGGCGGGCGGGGAGCGAAAAACGGAACGGTCAAGCTTTTCTGTGCCCATAATCCACAGGGTGGCCTTTTCGACCCGAAGCCAATCCCCTTTCAGAGCCTTGGAAGGCGTCTTCCCAAGGGTCATCCGACCGCTTAGTCTCGTGATTCGGCTGCCGTGCGGGAGCCGGGTTCTGTAGACCTCGCGTAGCTTGTTTCAAGATTATTAACGGCCGAGTGCCAGCATTTCAGTATTGCGAATATCATTACGAAATAATTTTTGGAGCTAGGGGCGATGCCCGCTGTTACGACAATTGGTTCGATTGGCGATGCTTACATCGATGGACTGCTTGGAAACCTGAAATGGGCCGCCACTGACTTCACCTACAGCTTCCCGACGAATGCCTCTCTCTACGGCATATCTTATGGTGAAGGGGAGACCGCCAGCTTCGGGGCTCTGAACGCCCTTCAGCAGGCGACCGCCCGCACGGCCCTGTCGGCGATGGCCTCGGTGGCGAACCTCACCTTCGCCGAAATCACCGAGACGGCAACCACCCATGCGAACCTGAGGTTCGGCCTGTCGGACGTGCCCGGAACGGCCTGGGCCTACTACCCCAGCACCGCAGCTGAAGGCGGCGATTCCTGGTTCAACAAATCGAGCGGCGCCTACAGCAAACCCGTGAAGGGCAACTACGCCTTCCTGACCTTCATCCACGAGATCGGGCATGCCCTCGGGCTGGAGCATCCGCACGAGTCCGGCCTGCCGGCCGACCGTGACTCCATGGAGTACACGGTCATGAGCTATCGCTCTTACATCGGCGCCTCGACGACAGGTGGCTACGGCAACGAAACCTGGGGCTATGCCCAATCGCTGATGATGCTCGACATCGCGGCCCTGCAGCATCTCTACGGCGCCAACTACAACACCAACAGCGGCAGCACGGTCTATACCTGGAGCGCCACCACCGGCGAGATGTTCATCGACGGCGCCGGCCAGGGAGCCCCCGGGGGCAACAGGATCCTGCTCACGGTCTGGGACGGCGGCGGCAACGACAGCTACAATTTCTCGAATTACGGCACGAACCTGAAGGTCGACCTTCGGCCGGGAGGCTGGACCACCACGGCCACGGGCCAGCTCGCCAAACTGCGCTACGACGGCTCGCGGTTGGCTGCCGGCAACATCGCCAACGCCCTGCTCCATCAGGGCGACACGCGCTCGCTCATCGAGAATGCGATCGGCGGAACGGGCGCGGATGTGATTGTCGGCAACCAAGCTGCGAATACGCTCAAGGGCAATGCCGGAAACGACAGGCTCACCGGCGCCGAGGGCAACGACACGCTGGATGGGAGTGCCGGGAACGACACGGTGATCTACAGCGGGAAGCGGTCGCAATACGCCCTTCTTTGGAAGGCCGATGGATCCGTTCAGATCACCGACTTGCGCTCCGGTGCGCCCGATGGCCTGGATAGTGCCTCGAGTATCGAGCTGTTCCAGTTCGCCGACAGATTGTACGACGTTGCTGAGCTCGGAACAGGTTCCTCTTCCGAGACGATCAGCACAACAGGCCTCACAGGCTTCGAGCCCGTCACCCAGGAGCCCGCAGTCAACACCCCGGTGGTCGTTTCTCCCACTCCGGCAGAGCCCAGGCCTGCTGATCTCACGGTGCCGGGCACCGACGGCAAGGACACGCTTTATGGCGGCGCGGGCAGCGATAAGCTCTACGGCAGGGGCGGCGGCGACACCCTGCTCGGCGGGGCAGGCGGGGACTATCTCAGCGGCGGCAGCGGGATCGACCATGCAAGCTATGCCAGTGCCTCGACAGGAGTGGTCGCTAGCCTGACCTCGCCATCGGCGAACCGGGGCGACGCTGCCGGCGATGCCTACGCGAGCATTGAGGGCCTCATCGGCAGCGCCCACACCGACAAGCTCATCGGCAACAGCGGCCACAACACGATCAAAGGCGGCGCAGGCGATGACAGGCTTTACGGCCAGAGCGGCAACGATATCCTTTATGGCGGCGCAGGGAAGGATATCCTGGTCGGCGGCCCCGGCAAGGACGTGCTGTACGGCGGCGGCAATGCAGATAGGTTCGTGTTCACGGCCGTAAGTCATTCCCGCGGCTCGCATATCGACACGATCAGAGACTTCGTACGCGGCAGCGATCGCATCGACCTGCGCGGCATCGATGCGAACAGCAAGGTCGATGGCAATCAGGCCTTCACCTTCATCGGCAAATCCGCCTTCAGCGGGAAGGCCGGGCAGCTTCAGTTCGTAAGCGGCACGCTCTCAGGTGATGTGAACGGCGATCAGGTTGCCGATTTCCAGGTCAAAGTGGCGGGGCTCTCTACAATGAGCAAGGGCGACTTCCATCTCTAGGCTGGACGGGTCGAAATGAGCGAGTGGATTGATTTCGATCGGTGGCAGGAATGCCCGCGGCTCGCGCGGCCCGGCTACGTCTTTGAGGTCACGAATGCCGAAGGACAAAGCCTGTTCACCGCGTGCGAGGTCCCTCTGCGGCCGCCCTCCAGCTGGACATCCGCACCCGTGCGGTTTCGGCTCGTGGAGGCTCCCAAGCCACGGCATTCAACGCCGATCCCCAAGCCGCGCTCCTGAGCCATTGAAGATTTAAGCCATGCTCTCCGGCAGCGGAGCCTTGATCGTGCAGACGACGCCCGTGGGAACGTAGGCCAGGCTCACCTCGCCTGCGAGTTCCTGCGCTAGGCTGCGCTCGATCAGCCGCGTGCCGAAACCCTTGCGCTGAGGAAACGCAACGGCAGGGCCTCCCCGCTCCTGCCAGCACAGGATCAGCTGTCTCGGGTTGCCGGGCATGACGGACCACGAGATCGACACCTGCCCTTCCGCCGCCGACAAAGCCCCATACTTCGCCGCATTGGTCGCAAGCTCGTGAACGGCCATGGACAGGGCGAGCGCCATGCTCGGCGTCAGCCGGACACGAGGTCCATCGATGTCGCAGCGCCCGCTGGATCGGCGGCAATAGGGTTCGATCACCTCGCCGATGATCTCGCGAAGCTCGGCTCCCTCCCAGTTGTCGCGGGTGAGAACGTCATGCGCGCGGGCCAGGGCGAAAAGGCGTTCCTGGAAAGCCGTGAAGTTCGGCCCGCCGGCTGCTCCTGTTTCGCGGAAACTCTGCGCCGCCAGCGATTGCACGGTGGCAAGCGTGTTCTTCACCCGGTGGTTCAACTCGTTGATCAGCAGGCGCTGACGCTCCTCCCACAGCTTGCGTTCGGTGATGTCGAAGGCAACACCGGTTGCTTTGACGAAAACGGCCCCTCCCTCTCCGGGGGTGACTTCCAGGTCGGCCCTGAGAAGCAGCCAGTGACGGGAGCCGTCCAACCAGATCACCTCAAGCTCTTCCTCGGCATAGCGCTCACCCCGTCCGATCGCCGCGACCGCGGCGGCCCGGAGCCGGTCCTGAGACCCGGGCGCGTAACGGGCTCTGATCTCCTCGATGCTGGGCGTCTCATCGTCGGAAAAGCCAAGAAGACGGTTGAGTTCGGGAGAGATCGTCACGGAGTTGGTGCGCGTGTCGCTCTCCCACACGGCCATCCGGCCGGCATCGAGCGCCAGCCGCAGGCGGGACTCGCTCTGGCGCAGGGCGGCCTCGGCCTCGCGACGGGCCGTGAGGTCGAGGCTGACGGATGCGATCGATTGCGGCCGCCCTGCTTCGTCATGGATCAGGGTCACGGTATTGCTGACCCAGATCTCCGAACCGTCCGGTCGAATGTAGCGCTTTTCGATTTCGAACGGCTCGCCGGCCTCGACGGCCTTCTGGAAGAGGACGAGGTTTCCGGGCAGGTCATCGGGATGGGTGATGTCCTGCATGCGCCGCATATTCACGAGTTCCTCGCGGGAATAGCCGGTAATGTCGCAGAAGCGGTCGTTCACCCGAAGAAAGCGTCCCGTCAGGTCGGATTCCGCGAACCCGGCGGCGGATTGGTCGAAGATCGCGGCGAAGTGCGCCTCGCTCACGCGCAGCGCCGCCTCGCGCCGTTTGCGCTCCGTCAAGTCGCGGGCCAGCCCGATGCGGACCTTCTCGCCCTTCCATGTGGCCACGCGTCCCACGAACTCGGCCGGGAAGACGGAGCCGTCCTTGCGGATGGCCTCGATTTCGTAGGGCTCTTCGCTGTTAAGGGCTCTTTTCTCCTGAAGGAGGGCTGCGCTTCTGGGCGTCACGCAGGCCGCACTGGGCAACCCGATCACCTCGGCGACATCGGCGTAGCCGAAGATGCGGGCATAGGCCGGGTTGCAGTCGAGAATGACTTCGCCATTGTGGATGACCACGCCTTCCCGCGTCTCTTCCGAAAAGAGCCGGTACCGCGCCTCGCTCTCGCTGAAGGCTGTTTCGGTCTCGACCTGCCGGGTGACATCGAAGCCTTGGGCGAAGATGCCGGTTACCCGCCCCTGTTCGTCCAAGACCGGCTGGTACACGAAATCCATGTACCGGGTTTCCGCCGAAGCGTTCGCGTGCCGCCGGAAAGCGACGGGCATGCGTCGTCCGATGCACGGTTCCCCGGTCGCGTACACGTTATCGAGGAGCGCCACGGTGCCCTGCTCGTCCAGCTCCGGGAGCACATCGCGCACCCGCTGGCCGACAACCTCGCGCCGGCCGACGAGATCGAGATAAGCCGTGTTGGCGAACTCGAAAACGTGATCGGGCCCGCTGACGATGGCGATTATCCCCGGAGCCTGCTGAAAAAAGAGACGCAGACGGTCCGTCGGAGCATCTCCCGGAGAATGCATGAAAGGGTCCGGCTGACCGTGCATCAACGTCTCCTGAATGGCCATTCCGGCATCGCTTCGCTCCGGTAACGGTACCAGGTCGGTTGAAGGGTCAGGCACGCTGCGATGATGGGCTGCGAAGGCATGGGAAAGGTCAGGAGGGTCTCGAATCTGCCTAGCAGCAAAGCCGAATCTTGAACATCAGACGATGGTGCGGGTCGCTGCGGCGCTTCGCCCCGATTTCGGGAGCTCTACAGGTTTAGGATGGGCAGGACCTTCGCGCTGCCATGCGCCTGGAGATCAAGATCATAGGCCAGAACCTCTTCGTCCGTGAGTTCGCGCAGGGTTTCGGCGGAGGCCTGCGGCCCCGCTGCCAGTGCGGCCACCAACTCGGCATCGCGCTCGTCCCGGGCGACGACCACCAGAGGGGCCGTCTTGGGCTCCTGGCCATCCGGCTGCGGCACCGTGACGGTTACACCAAATCCCTTGTTCATTCGCGCATTCTCCTGCAGATGGGTCTCAGCGCATCGTGCGGAGCCAGCGGGCCGCGCCAGCGAAAAGTGGCTCCGGTTTTCCGGTCCACACGATGCGCTCTTGATCGAAGCATCGGATTTATCCCAAAAGTGGGTTCCACTTTTGGGTCCGATGCTCTGACTCACCATCCAAATTCTGACATCAACCTCCCCGATAGACGGCCGATCCCCAAGGTGGGTTCCAGGCGAGCATCACTCAGCTTCAGGGAGAGCCGGCCCATGACGATCCGTTTCAACGAGAGGAAAACTCCCGAAATGCCTATGACACTCCGCCTTCCTGGGGCTGTGATCGCCGCCCTGCTGGCGCTCAGCCCCCTGCCGGGCTTCGCGCAGACCTCAGGACAGGCCCCGAAGCCGAAGCAGCCCGCTCCGAAAGAACAGCCTGCCCCCAAGGCGCAGCCCGCTCCGACAGCCCAGCCTCCTGCCGCCGCTCCCGTGGTGGTCCCACTCAAGGCATCGCCGTCGCAGCCGGAATGGACGAAGGTCTGCGCCAAGGATGAGCGTGCAAATGCCGAGATCTGTTACACCACACGCGATTTCGTGACCGAGAAGGGGCAGCGCATCGTTGCCGTGGCCCTCTATGATGTGAAGGCCAAGACGGTGCAGAAGACCATCCGCATCCTTATGCCGCTCGGCATGCTCGTGCCGCCGGGCATCCGGATCATGGCCGAGAAAAGCCAGCCTGTGGCCGGACGCTACTCGATGTGCGTTCCGCATGGGTGCTTCGCCGAAGCAGTGGTGAAGGATGAGCTCGTCAGCGCCCTCAAGAAGGGCACGACCCTGAACATCAGCACCCGGAACCAGGCCGGCAGGGAAGTGACCTTCACCGTGCCGACGGAGGGTTTCGGCAAGGCCTTCGATGGGCCGCCGGTCGATCCGCAGGTCCTGGCCGAGCAGCAGAAGAAGATTCAGGAGGAGTTCCAGAAGCAGGCGGAAGAGCAGCGCAGCCGCCGGATGGGCAATTTCGGCAACCCCGGTCAGGCCCCCGAGGCCAGCGCCGGAGCCCCCGAGGTCAAGCCGTAACGGCTTCGCCGCCGCTCATTTCCTCTACATCATCCCCGGGCACGTCCCGGGGATTTCTGTCTCTGCTGTCCATCTCTCCAGCCTCATCCTGAGGAGCAGCGAAGCTGCGTCTCGAAGGATCGTCCAGCACCCTCTGGAGCCTCCTTCGAGACGGTCGCCTAGGCGACCTCCTCAGGATGTGGGCTACGGGTGTGAGGCTACGTCTTGTTCTCACTTTGTTCTTGACTTTGGTCCTAAGCTGGGCTATATCATGGTTCATCCTCGTCCACAGAGGGGCGCGCTCGCGAGGCGTCGCAGATGCGGGACGAGGCGCGGTCCCGCCGCAGGTCTCGCACGCCTGTGATCGCGGGTGGCCGATCCTGGCGCAGATCCAGGTCCGCTGAAACAAACCGCGCGTGACGAGCAGGTCCGGCTCTTCACTTCTCACCACACCCATCGAGCCGGGCTGCCCAGCACGCCTCCCTCGATCTCACCTGACGGCTCGCAGCCCACCCGCTGCGGGCCCGAAGGCGCTGGCTGTTTGAAACGTCGAACGAACCGCGATGTCCACGCCTGGGACACATGGACCCGGCCTATTCCCGCGCCCACTCCGTCGCGAGAACGATATGGGTCGTGGCGGTGGCCACGCCGCGCACGGAGGCGACGATGTCCCGGATACGGTTGAGCGTGGCGTTGGAATCGCAGGCCACGTTGACCATCAGGTCGATGGAGCCCGTCAGGGAGTGGCAGGCGACGACCTCCGGAATGCCCGCGAGGTGGGGCACCACCTGCTTGCAGCGGAAACCCGGCTCGAAGGCGACTGCGATCATGGCCCTGACGGCGGGATCCTGAGCCGAGGCCAGCTCCACCGTATAGGCCCTGATGACGCCCTCCCGCTCCAGGCGACGCATCCGCTCCTGGGTGGCGCTGCGCGACAGGCCTACGCTGCGGGCAAGACCGACGAGGCTCTCGCGGGCATTCTTCCGCAGGGCCGCGATCAGGATCTTGTCTTTCTCGTCCAGCACCATGCCCCGAAACCGTCCTGTGACCCACTTTGGCCGACACTTAGCCGGTCAGCCGGTCATCTTGTCTAGTGAATCCGGCACTTGAACGCGCGAAGACATGAGGGACAAGGAGATGCCCCATGACCTTCGCCCAGACCATTCTTCTGCCCGTCGACATGCAGCAGGCCTTCGACAGCCCCTCCTGGCCCGGCCGTTGGAACGACGCCGTCGACCGCAACGGCCAGGCCATTCTGAGCGCGTGGCGGGCTCGGAGCCTGCCGATCATCCATGTGAAGCACGACTCGGTCGAGCCGGGCTCGACCCTGGCCCCGGATCAGGGCGGCAATGCGTTCCGTCCGGGCTTCGAGCCGCGTGCGGGCGAGCCTGTCGTTGCAAAGAGCGTCAATTCCGCCTTCATCGGCACCGATCTCGACCTTCGCCTGAAGCGGCTCGGCATCCGCAGGGTCGTGGTGTTCGGCATCACCACCGACATGTGCGTGTCGACCACCGTGCGCACTGGAGCCAATCTCGGCTACGAGATGATCCTCGTGGAGGATGCCTGCGACTGCTTCGACCTGCCCGACGGGCAAGGCGGCACGATCCCGGCGAGGGTGAGCCATCAGGTCCACGTGGCGACGCTCGGCTTCGAGTTCGCCAGGGTGGTCGCGACGGCGGAGATGCTGGCTGCGCTGGCAGAGGCCAGCGCAGCCGCTGCCTGAATTAGCCCTTCGGCAGCATGTCCTTCACGAGGCCGCTCGCCTTGGCGAAGTCCATGCGGCCGGCATACTTGGCGCGCAGGGCGCCGACGACCTTGCCCATGTCCTTCATGGAGGCGGCACCGGTCTCGGCGATGGCGGCCTCGATGGCCGCCTTCGTCTCGGCCTCGTCCATCTGCTGCGGCAGGTAGGAGGAGATGACCGTGACCTCGTCCTTCTCCTGCTGGGCGAGCTCCGTGCGGCCGCCCTGCTCGTACATGGTGATCGATTCCTGGCGCTGCTTCACCATCTTCTGCAGGAGGGCCAGGATCTCCTCGTCGGACAGAGGCTCCTTGCCGTTGCCCCTCGCCTCGATGTCCTTGTCCTTGAGGGCGGCCTGGATCAACCGGATGGCACCGAGCTTGCCCTTTTCCCCGGCCTTCATGGCCTCCTTCATGTCGGCGGTGAAACGTTCGCGCAGCATGGATATCTCCTTGGTTTTCGGCCGCTTGAGCGTTGACGGACGGCGAACGGCCCCTTAAGTCACGCAGGACAGTTCAAGGGCGGCCCGGATGCGGCCCGCTCAAGCACGGCCCGTTGGCCCCGGACTTACAAGAGATCATGACGATGCTGCAAGACAAAGACACGGCGAGTGGCTGGACCGAGCCGCGCGCGACGGCCGTTCTCGTGCTCCAGGACGGCACGGTTCTCGAGGGCTTCGGCATCGGCGCCGTGGGCGAGGCGACCGGCGAGGTCTGCTTCAACACCGCCATGACCGGCTACCAGGAGATCCTGACGGACCCGTCCTATGCCGGCCAGATCATTACCTTCACCTTCCCGCATATCGGCAATGTGGGCACCAACGAGGAAGACATCGAGAGCGTCAACGCCGCCTCGTCCTCCGGCGTGCGCGGCGTCGTGCTGGCGGCCTCGATCACCGAGCCGTCCAACTGGCGCGCCTCCCGCGACCTCGACGCCTGGCTGAAGGCCCGCCAGATCGTGGGCCTCACGGGGGTCGACACGCGGGCGCTCACGGCCCTGATCCGCGACCGGGGTATGCCCAATGCAGTCATCGCCCACGACCCCGAGGGCCGCTTCGACATCGACGCCTTGAAGGCCAAGGCCGCCGCCCTCCCGTCCATGGACGGCCAGGACCTCGTGCCGCTGGTGACCAGCGGACAGCGCTTCGACTGGGACGAGACAACCTGGAATCGGGGCGAAGGCTACGGCCACCAGGACGGCTCCCCTAAGCACCACGTGGTCGCCATCGATTATGGCGTGAAGCGCAACATCCTGCGCCTGCTCGCCCGCGCCGGCTGCAAGGTCACGGTGGTGCCCGCCACCGCCACGGCCGAGGACGTGCTGGCCCTCAAGCCTGACGGCGTTTTCCTCTCCAACGGCCCCGGCGACCCTGCCGCCACCGGCGAGTATGCCGTGCCAGTCATCCGCAAGGTGCTGGATGAGAAGATCCCCACCTTCGGCATCTGCCTCGGCCACCAGATGCTGAGCCTGGCCGTGGGCGCCAAGACCAAGAAGATGCACCAGGGCCATCACGGGGCGAACCATCCGGTGAAGGACAGGACGACCGGAAAGGTGGAGATCACCTCCATGAACCACGGCTTCGCGGTGGATCCGGAGACACTGCCGCAGAACGCCGTGGAGACCCACGTATCCCTGTTCGACGGCTCCAATTGCGGCATCTCGCTCACCGACCGCCCCGCCTTCTCCGTGCAGTACCACCCGGAGGCCTCCCCCGGCCCGCAGGACAGCCATTACCTGTTCGACCGCTTCGTGCAGCTGATGGATCAGAAGAAGGCGCAGGTCTGACAACCATGTGAAGGCTGGCGCCGCGACAAACGGGTCGGTTGCGCCAGCCGCCCAAATCACGGTAACCGATCATTAACCATAAAAACAAAATGATTCTGGGCCTTGATTTGGGGGTATTTCATCCATGGATTTCGATGACGATTCCGGCGAATTCAGTCGGCTGCACAACCTGTTCACGTTTCACCTCGGCATCGCCGTCACGCTCTCCTGGCTGACCTCGCTCTATGCCGCTCTCTATGCGCCGTGGGTGCGCAACATCCGCCCCCTGATCGACCCGACCAATGTGGGCCCGGTCGAGAGCACCTGGTCCTATCTCTTCATCTTCCCGGTGGTGCTCACCACGGCCTGGCTGATCTCGATTTTCGGCCAGAACCTCTTCGCCCAGTTCCGCATCTTCAAGAACCAGATCATCGAGTTCGCCATCGCCGCCCTGGTGGCCTTCGGCATGTTCTACCTGTCCATCGACCGCGCCGTCGCGGCCATGCTCATCGGCATGTAACGACAGGTTTAACGGCCGCGCTCGATCTTTCGCCTGCACCAAGCGTTCCCTCCCCGCATTGAAGGGAGAGATTCATGGCGCAGGCGAAAGGATACGGTGATCCGCGGGGCTACAACGCACCGCTCGGAACGGAAACATACGTCTTCCGCAGCAACGGCATCGTGCCGAATTCATCGCTGCCGCTGATCGTCCGCCGCGGGGCGATCCCGCCCTCTCAGGATGATCCGACCAAGGCCTTCAAGGCGACCTTCGCCAAGAACGGCTGGACGAATGCCTGGCTCGACAGCATCCACGATTACCATCACTACCACCCCAACACCCATGAGGTGCTCGGCATCGTATCGGGTTCAGGGTCGGTTCGCTTCGGCGGTGAGGATGGCGATCTGGTTGCTGTGAGCGCCGGCGACGTGGTGGTCATCCCGGCCGGCGTTGCGCATGCGCTGATCAACGCGAGCGACGACTTCGCTGTTGTCGGCGCCTATCCGAACGGGTCCGATTACGACACCGTCCGCGACGATCCCAAGGCGCTGGCCACCTCGCAGCAGCGAATCGCCCAGGTGCCCCTGCCGGACGCCGACCCAGTGGACGGCGCGGATGGTCCACTCATGAAGCTGTGGACCTGACCATAAAAAGGCCTCCTGCCCGGTGAGCAGGAGGCCCTCGCCCCTACGGCATTATTGCTGAGGCTTAGACGGACAGCGTGACCTGCACGTTGCCGCGGATGGCGTGCGAATAGGGGCACACCACGTCGGCCTTGTGCAGAAGGTCCGTGGCCTGCTCTTCGGCCAGACCCGGCAGGTTGGCCCTCAGCTCGACCACCAGGCCGAAACCCGCGCCGTCGTCCCGCTTGCCGATCCCGACCTTGGCCTCGACATGGGTATTGGCCGGGAGAGCGACTTTGTTCTGGGCCGCCACGAACTTCAGCGCGCTAAGGAAGCAGGCCGAATAGCCGGCCGCGAAAAGCTGCTCCGGGTTTGTCCCCTCGCCGCCCGCGCCGCCGAGCTCCTTCGGTGTGGAGAGGCGAACCTCCAGCTTTCCATCGTTCGAAGCGGCAACGCCTTCGCGTCCGCCCTGAGCCGAGGCATGGGCTGTATAGAGAGGGGTCATCGGAAAGCTCCTTGGATTGTCACACCTGATCGTCAGACTTCTAGATCGATCGCTATCGATTTAATTGCGAGCAATCTAAAAGGAAAGATAAACTCGAATTAGATTGTGCGCAACCTATTTCTTTCATAAGATGTTTGCAGATGGAGGTGGCGATGACGACAGAACGTGGGACATTGGCGCTCAGCCAGCATCTGTGCTTCGCCTTCTATTCCGTCTCCCATGCCTTCAACCGGGCGTACCGCCAGTTTCTGGACCCGCTCGGCCTCACCTATCCGCAATACGTGGTTCTGCTGGTGCTCTGGGAGCAGGACGATCTCACCGTGAAGGAAATCGGGGACAGGCTCTTCCTCGATTCAGGCACCCTGACGCCGCTGCTGAAACGGCTCGAAAGCGCAGGGCATGTCCGCCGGGCGCGGGACAAGAAGGATGAGCGGCAGGTCAGGATCTCGCTCACCGACAGCGGCCGCGCCCTCCAGGCTAAGGCCAAGGAGATCCCGAAGCAGGTCGGCTGCGTGCTGGGCCTGCCCCTCGAAGAGATCCGGGCTCTGACCGAGCAGGTTGCGAAACTGCGCGGCAGGCTCCATGACTCGGCCTCGCTCTCGGCGAAGTCCTGAATTGGGTGGGGAGAGGTTCTCTGATGAACTGGCGCGACTACTGGAACCAGGACACGCCGATCTACACAGGCGAGCGGCACAAAGTGCTGCATTACCGCCTGATCGCCAACGACATCATCGGCCTGATCCCCTCCCCCGACGCGGCGGTGCTCGACTATGGCTGCGGCGAGGCGCTTTTCGCCGACAAGATCGCGGCGAAATGCGCCCGTCTGATCCTGAGCGATGCCGCCCCGCTGGTGCGCGAACGACTGAACGAGCGGTTCAAGATCAATGAGAGGATCACGGTGCTGTCGACGGACGACGTCGCCGATCTGCCGGACGCTTCGTTCGATCTCGTCGTGGTCAACTCCCTCGTCCAGTACCTCTCCCTCGATGAGTTCCGCGCCCTCCTAAAGCTCGCGCACGACAAGCTGAAGGATGACGGCCGGCTGATCCTCGGCGACATCATCCCGCCCGACATCAGCCCTGTTACGGATGCCAGGGCGCTGCTCTCCTTCGCGTGGCAGGGCGGCTTCCTGCGCTCCGCGCTCACCGGCCTCGCCCGCACGGCCTTCTCCGATTATCGGAAGATCCGCGAAGAGGTCGGGCTGGCGCAATACAGCGAGGAGGAGATCGTCGACCTCCTGGAAGATGCCGGGTTCAGGCCGGAGCGATCGCTCCGCAATCTCGGGCACAATCAGGCACGGATGACCTTCGTGGGACGTCCCGCTCAGGCTCGCGAGATCAAGGACGATCTGACGGAGCGCTGATCGCTCGCCAGCGACAGGCCGAAGACGATGAGGCCCGCGACTGCCAGAACCGCGCCCACCCATCCGGTCGATTCGAAGCCGTAGCCGGCCGCGATGGCGAGGCCGCCGAGCCAGGCGCCGAGCGCATTGGCGATGTTGAAGGCGGAGTGGTTGAGGGCCGCGGCAAGCGTCTGGGCGTCTGCCGCCACATCCATGAGCCGGGTCTGCAGAGCAGGACCGATGGCGACACTGCAG
Organism: Microvirga lupini; assembly: GCF_014191055.1. Taxonomy (GTDB): domain Bacteria; phylum Pseudomonadota; class Alphaproteobacteria; order Rhizobiales; family Beijerinckiaceae; genus Microvirga; species Microvirga lupini_A. The sequence continues at coordinate 967,065 of NZ_JACHWB010000001.1, read as the reverse complement.
CCCACGAGGAAGACGCACGCCGACAACAGGTAAGGGTTTTCGGCGGTGAGCCAGAGCGCCGTCATCACCACCACGCTGCCGGCGAGCGTGCCGCCGATGGTCGCCATCAGGTTCTTGTCGGCAAGCCATCCGCCCACGAGATTGCCCACGATCATACCGGAACCGAACAAGGCCATCATGATCGGAACGGCGTTTTCGGGCATCCCGGCCACCTGGGTGGCTGTCGACGCGATATAGGAGAAGACGGAAAACAGGCCGCCGAAGCCTACGGCCCCGATGCCGAGGGTGAACCAGACCTGTTTGCGTTTGAAGGCGCCGAGCTCACGCATGGGGCTTGCCCCCTCCTGCACCTTGTCCTTCGGCAGGAACAGCCAGATCAGCAGCACGGTCAGCGCGCCCATGACGCCCACAGCCCCGAAGGCGATGCGCCAGCTCAGGGCCTGTCCGAAGAAGGTCGCCACCGGCGTCCCGAGCAGGGTCGCTACAGTCAGGCCCAGCATGACGCGGGCGACCGCCTGGGTGCGCTTGTTGGGAGGGACCAGGGACGCGGCGACCAACGCCGCCACGCCGAAATAGGCTCCGTGCGGCAGACCCGTGAGGAAGCGCAAAAGCACAAACGATTCGAAGCTCGGCGCGACGGCGCTCACCACATTGCCGACGGCGAAGATTGCCATCAGGAGAAGCAGCAGCGTCTGGCGAGCCAGCTTTGCCGCCAAGACAGCGATGATGGGAGCGCCCACCACGACGCCGAGGGCGTAGGCGCTGATCGCGTAGCCAGCCTCCGGGGTGGTGACGCCGAATTCCTGAGCCACGTTCGGCAAAAGGCCCATGATGGCGAACTCGCCGGTGCCGATGCCGAAGCTGCCGACGGCGAGCGCCAGCTCGATCAGGGCCACCGCAAGGCGGGAGCGGGGAACGGCGGGAGCCTTGTCCTTCGCAGCAAGACAGGCTTCCTCGGCAATGGCCATGTCGGACATGAGGCTTCCAGAGTTTCGGCGATGCGGTGATTGAACACGGTCCGAGACGGATCTCGCATTCTCATGACGCCTATATTGCACCGCAAAAAGATGTGCGACCCGCCCGAATGCAGCCCTGGGCTGCGTTGCATGCTTGGAACTTCGGCACTGTTTACCGAAAGTCCCAAACTTTAGGCAAATGTCCAAACCTTGTGCGCCATGAAGCTCCACACCATCACGACGCCTGTGGTGATGACCTGCGAGGGCAGGTAAGGCCCTTCGAGCCAGATTGTGAAGGCGTGCATCAGGAACCAGGTCACGAGAAAGCCTACGAGGGCCACGACGGCAAAGCGCCATGTCGCCTCCCGGTGCGGCCGCTCGCTGCCATAGGTGTGACGGCGGTTGAGCACGTAGGATACCAGCCCTCCGGCGACATAGCCGGCAAGGGTCGCCGGAACCGGATGCATGCTCCCGCCCTCCACAAGGCCGATCAGAAGCCCGTAATGGATAACGGCCGCGACAAGGCCCACGCCGAAAAAGGCGGTGAACTGGCGGGCGAGGCGATGGAGGGGACGAGAGGCGGTCACGATGCTTCGATAGCGGCTTCTGCCCTGCCCGTCACTTCATTCCCTGCAGGAGCCCGGCAATCCGGCGCGACACGAAGCGCGGCATGAACTTGGCCCCGATGGCGCCGGCCCTGTTCTTGGCACCCGGAATGACGATGGCCCGGCCCGCCTCATAACCCTCGACCGCAATGCGGGCGACCTCCACCGAGGTCATGACGCCGGCATCGAAGAGCCGGGAATCCTTCAGGCCTGCCGTATCGGAAAACTCGCTTTCGGTAGGGCCTGGGCAGAGAGCCGTCACGGTCACGCCATGGGGCTTCGCCTCATCGTGCAGGGCCTCGGACAGGGAGAGAACAAAGGCTTTCGTGGCGTAATAGACGGCCATGTAGGGCCCGGCCTGAAAGGATGCCACGGAGGCGACGTTCAGGATTCCACCCCGCCGGCGCTCGATCATACCCGGCAGCATCAGGCGGCACAGGGAGGTCAGGGCCGTGACGTTGAGGTCGATCATCGCCAACTGCTGCTCGTGGGGAAGCGAAGCGAAATACCCCCGCAGGCCGAACCCGGCATTGTTGACCAGAGTATGGACCGCGATCCCCCGCTCCCGCAGCATGTCATGCAGATCCTGAGCTGCTTCGCGGTCCGCAAGGTCGAGGGCCACCACCTCAACCGATACGCCATGCGCCCTGCGGATCTCGTCGGCCAGCGCCTCCAGCCGCTCATGCCGCCGGGCGGTGAGGACCAGCGGGTAGCCTCGGGCTGCAAAGACCCTGGCCAGATCCGCGCCGATCCCGCTGGAGGCTCCCGTCACGATGGTCCAGCGCGGTTCCCCTGCCATGGCCATGTTTTCCCAACTCCGTTGCCGACTCGCTTTCGACCGATCGTATCGCATGGGCATTGGCTGTCTAAATCATGGTTCAGGCCTTTGAATTTGCCCAAGGTGCGTGTAAGAGCCTCCCTCAACCTACAATCCGATCATATCCCGGCTGCGCTTGAAGCGCCGTAGCTTTACGGCCGCGCGGCTGGACACGCCTGGGTGGCCCAATGCCAAAGCGGACAGACATCTCCTCCATTCTCATCGTCGGCGCCGGTCCGATCATCATCGGCCAAGCCGTGGAGTTCGATTATTCGGGCACCCAGGCCGTGAAGGCCCTGAAGGAGGAAGGCTATCGCATCATCCTGGTGAACTCGAACCCCGCAACGATCATGACGGATCCGGATCTGGCGGATGCCACCTATGTGGAGCCGATCACCCCGGAGATCGTCGCCAAGATCATCGAGAAGGAGCGCCCCGACGCGATCCTGCCGACCATGGGCGGCCAGACGGCGCTGAACTGCGCCCTGTCGCTGAAGAAGATGGGCGTGCTCGACAAGTTCAACGTGGAGATGATCGGCGCCACGGCCGAGGCTATCGACAAGGCCGAGGACCGGCAGCTCTTCCGCGAGGCCATGACCAAGATCGGCCTCGATACGCCCAAATCCCGCCTCGCCAATGCCTCTGCCCTCAAGAAGGCCGACCGCGACGCCTATCTGGCCGAGCTCGCCCGCATGGAAGCGCTCGACATCCATCCGGGCGACAAGAAGCGGATGATCGCCGCCTACAAGCTCAAATGGGACGCAGGCGAGAACGAGCGGCGCAAGCGCTACCAGGAGCACGCCATGGGCGAGGCCCTGCTGGCGCTCGCCGAGGTGGGCCTGCCGGCCATTCTCCGCCCCTCCTTCACCATGGGCGGCACCGGCGGTGGCATCGCCTACAATCGCGAGGAGTTCCTCGACATCGTGGAGCGGGGCTTGGATGCCTCCCCGACCAACGAGGTGCTGATCGAGGAGAGCGTGCTCGGCTGGAAGGAGTACGAGATGGAGGTCGTCCGCGACAAGGCGGACAACTGCATCATCATCTGCTCCATCGAGAACTTCGACCCGATGGGCGTGCACACGGGCGACTCGATCACCGTCGCTCCGGCGCTCACGCTCACCGACAAGGAATACCAGATCATGCGCGACGCCTCGCTGGCGGTGCTGCGCGAGATCGGCGTCGAGACCGGCGGCTCGAACGTGCAGTTCGCGATCAACCCGGAGAATGGGCGCATGATCGTGATCGAGATGAACCCGCGCGTGTCGCGCTCCTCGGCGCTCGCCTCCAAGGCCACGGGCTTCCCCATCGCCAAGGTCGCGGCGAAGCTCGCCGTCGGCTATACGCTCGACGAGATCGCCAACGACATCACCGGCGGCGCGACCCCGGCCTCCTTCGAGCCGACCATCGACTACGTGGTCACCAAGATCCCGCGCTTCGCCTTCGAGAAGTTCCCCGGCGCCGAGCCGACCCTGACCACGGCGATGAAATCCGTGGGCGAAGCCATGGCCATCGGCCGCTCCTTCCCGGAATCGCTGCAGAAGGCGCTGCGCTCGCTGGAGACCGGCCTCACCGGCCTCGACGAGATCGAGATCGAGGGCCTCGGCAAGGGCGACGACAAGAACGCCATCAAGGCTGCCATCGGCACCCCCACGCCTGACCGGATCCTCAAAGTGGCCCAGGCCCTGCGCCTCGGCGTCAGCCACGACGAGGTCTATGACAGCTGCAAGATCGACCGCTGGTTCCTGGAGCAGCTCCAGGACATCGTCGACATGGAGGCCAAGGTGAAGGCCCATGGCCTGCCGCAGACGCCCGGCGCCTTCCGGCAGCTCAAGAGCCTCGGCTTCTCGGATGCACGCCTTGCGGTCTTGGCGCACAAGTCCGAAGCGGAAGTCCGCGAGCTGCGCCGTTCGCTTTCCGTGCGCCCGGTCTACAAGCGCATCGACACCTGCGCGGCGGAGTTCGCCTCGCCCACCGCCTACATGTACTCGACCTATACGGCCCCGTTCGCCGGCAACCCAGCCGACGAGTCCAATCCGTCCGACGCCAAGAAGGTCATCATCCTCGGTGGCGGCCCGAACCGTATCGGCCAGGGCATCGAGTTCGATTACTGCTGCTGTCATGCCTGCTTCGCGCTGAAAGACGCGGGCTATGAGACCATCATGATCAACTGCAACCCGGAGACGGTCTCGACCGACTACGACACCTCCGACCGGCTCTATTTCGAGCCGCTGACGCAGGAGGACGTGCTGGAGATCATCGAAACCGAGCGCTCCAAGGGCACGCTCCACGGCGTGATCGTGCAGTTCGGCGGCCAGACCCCGCTCAAGCTCGCCCGCGCCCTGGAAGAAGCCGACGTGCCGATCCTCGGCACTTCGCCGGAGGCCATCGACCTCGCGGAGGATCGGGACCGGTTCAAGCGCCTCCTCGACAAGTTGCACCTCAAGCAGCCGAAGAACGGCATCGCCTATTCGGTGGAGCAGGCTCGCCTGATCGCCGCCGAACTCGGCCTGCCCTTCGTGGTGCGCCCGTCCTACGTGCTCGGCGGCCGTGCCATGGCGATCATCCGCGATGAGGCCCAGTTCGAGGATTACCTGCTCGGGACGCTTCCGAGCCTGATCCCGTCCGATATCAAGGCCCGCTACCCCAACGACAAGACCGGGCAGATCAACACGGTTCTGGGCAAGAACCCGCTGCTCTTCGACCGCTACCTCTCGGACGCCATCGAGGTGGACGTGGACTGCCTCTGCGACGGCAAGGACAGCTTCATCGCCGGCATCATGGAGCATATCGAGGAGGCGGGCATCCATTCGGGCGATTCCGCCTGCTCGTTACCGCCCCGCTCGCTGTCGCCGGAGATCATCGCCGAGCTGGAGCGCCAGACCAAGGCTCTCGCCCTCGCTCTGGAAGTCGGCGGCCTGATGAACGTGCAATACGCCATCAAGGACGGCACGATCTATGTGCTGGAGGTGAACCCCCGCGCCTCGCGCACGGTCCCCTTCGTGGCCAAGGTGATCGGTGAGCCCATCGCCAAGATCGCGGCCCGTATCATGGCCGGCGAGAGCCTGGCCAAGTTCGGCCTCGCTCCGAAGGAACTGCCGCATATCGGCGTCAAGGAGGCCGTGTTCCCCTTCAACCGCTTCCCGGGCGTGGACGTGCTGCTCGGGCCCGAGATGCGCTCGACCGGCGAGGTCATCGGCCTCGACCGGGGCTTCGGGGTGGCGTTTGCCAAGAGCCAGCTCGGCGCCGGAAGCCAGCTGCCGAAGACCGGCACCCTGTTCGTGTCGATCCGTGATTCCGACAAGCCGCGCATCCTGCCGGCGGTGAAGATGCTGGAGGAAGCCGGGTTCCAGATCGTGGCGACCGCCGGCACCCAGCGGTATCTCGAGGAGCAGGGCGTCAAGGCGAAGCGCATCAACAAAGTGCTCGAAGGCCGTCCGCACGTGGTCGACGCCATGAAGAACGGCGACATCCAGCTCGTCTTCAATACCACCGAAGGGGCCGGCGCCCTGTCGGATTCCCGGTCTTTACGACAGGCTGCCCTCTTGCATAAGATACCTTACTACACCACTCTTGCAGGAGCGATCGCCGCGGCCGAGGGCATCAACGCATACCTCAGCGGCGATCTCGAAGTCCGGGCGCTTCAGGAATACTTTGCCTGAGGCATCCGGCCTCACATTGGAACTGCGAAGCTTCTGGTAAGTTTTCGTTGACATGCGAGGGCGCTGGCAACAGCGGCCTCGTACCTCTTTTTGGACGAGACAAACGATGGACAAGGTCCCTCTGACGATCAAGGGTTTTGCGGCGCTCGAGGAAGAGCTCAAGCAGCGGCAGCAGGTGGAACGCCCCCGGATCATCCAGGCGATTGCCGAAGCCCGCGCGCTTGGCGACCTGTCGGAAAACGCCGAATACCATGCCGCCAAGGAAGCCCAATCCCTCAACGAAGGCCGGATCCTTGAGCTTGAGAGCCTGATCTCCCGTGCCGAGGTGATCGACATCGCCAAACTGTCGGGCGACCGGATCAAGTTCGGCGCCACCGTGAAGCTCGTCGACGAGGACACCGAGGAGGAGAAAACCTATCAGATCGTGGGTGAGCCCGAAGCCGACGTGCGCTCGGGCCGCGTCTCGGTCGCCTCCCCCATCGCCCGCGCCCTGATGGGCAAGACCATCGGTGACACGGTCGAGGTTTCGACCCCCGGCGGCGGCAAATCCTATGAGGTTGTCGGCGTCCAGTTCGGCGCCTGATGCGAAGAAGGGGGCTTCAACAGTGAGACATCCGATGACGTCCCCTCTCTCCCGCCGCTCTCTTCTGAAAGCCCTCGCCTGTGCCGGCCTCGCCGGCGCAGGTTTTTCCGTGCCTGCTCAAGCGCAGGGCTTCCCTCAAGCGTTCTCCTCCTTCGCGGTGGATGTGGACGTCCTGAAGGCCAAGGGTCTCGGGCCCTATGCCGATTTCGTGGGAGCTGCCGCGCTCGACGAGTTGCAGCGTTCCTTCGCCGACAGACTGGACCCGCGAGGCCCGCGGCTCGTCGTCCGGCTGACCAGCGTTTACTTGACTCCCTTCCCTGGAGGGAGTGGCGGCTCCCGCTGGCGCGGCGGTGACGGTGGGGGAGACGATACGGTGGAAGGCGAAGCCTTGGCTGTCGGCCGCCGGGGCGAGATCTTCGCACGGCACCCGATGCTGGCCGCGCTCAGCGCCCATGCCCCCAGCGTCGCTCCCAACGAGCAGGGCCGCACCGTCGCTGTGACCCAGCATTGGGTCCGCTGGCTCAGGCGGCAGATCTAAGTCGCGGCTACTCAGCCTTCGACAGCCGCCACGTCCTCGATCGGCACCAGAGGCTCGTCCTTGATGAGGTCGAGGGTGAGCGCCGTGCGGACGTTGCGCACGTTCGGCAAGCTGGTCAGTTCGGACACGAGGCCCTGAAAGGAGGCGAGGTTCGGGGCAACGCATTTCATGATGAAGTCGATGTCGCCCGACAGCGTCCAGCACTCGCGGACCATGGACCAGTCCTTCACCCGCTGCTGGAACTCCTGCAGCTCCTTCTTGCCCTGGATGTCGAGCTGCACCATGGCGAAGCAAACGATCTCGAAGCCGAGGTTCTTCGGATCCAGGATCGCCCGGTAGGCCTTGATGATGCCGGCGCTCTCCAGCGCCCGCACCCGGCGCAGGCAAGGGGGAGCCGACAGGCCGACCCGGCGGGCGAGTTCCACATTGGTGATGCTGCCGTCGGCCTGAAGCTCTTTCAGAATGGCCCAGTCGATGGAATCGAGGCGTCCGCGCACGGTAACTCCGTAGGCATGGTCGGGACGGGCGAAAACCGGCCTGTCGTCCGGATCATGCAAGATCAGGTCAAAAAATCTCGTCTTGGCTGACTAGACCGTATAAAGGATCCGCACAAGGAGGACGGGCGATTAAGTCGCAACGAACTTCATGAACTCCACAGGCTCATTGATCGAATGTTGCGTGACGGAACTGGCCTCATCACCTGGGTGCTGACGGACGGCAAGGCTGGGGACGAGCTCCAGGCCCTGAGCGTGGCCGAGGCGCTGGGCTTGGCGCCTGAGATCCGCAGGGTGATGCCGAAGCCGCCCTTCACATGGCTGATGCCATGGGGACCCATTGACCCGCGCGAGCGGCCGGGCGCTCGCGGCAGCCCCATCGCCCCGCCCTTTCCCGATCTTCTCTTCGGCTCCGGCCGCCGGGCCGTGGCCTATCTGCGCCACATCAAGCGGGCATCCGGCGGACGGACCTTTACGGTGTTCCTGAAGGATCCGCGCACCGGGCCGAAGACCGCCGACTTCATCTGGTCGCCGAGCTACGACCGACTGCGTGGGCCGAACGTCCTCACCACCCTCACCCCGCCGCACAGGGTCTCGGCACAGCGGATCGAAGCCGCCCGTGCGCAACCCGACCCGCGCCTCATCCACCTGCCGCCTCCTCGGGTTGCGGTACTCGCCGGAGGCAACAGCCGGCATCACCGTTTCACGGACGAGGACATCGCCCGCTTCATGCGGCACCTGACCGCCATCGCCGAGGCCGGAGCCGGGCTGATGGTCACGGCCTCGCGCCGCACCCCTATGGCCCTAAGGGACGCCCTGACAGCCCTCACCTCCCGGCATGGCGGCTTCTTCTGGGACGGAAGCGGCGAGAACCCCTACGTGGACCTGCTGGCGCTGGCCGACTTCATCGTGGCGACGGCGGATTCCTTCAACATGATCGGCGAGGCCGCTGCCACGGGGCGGCCGATCCTGGCTTTCGAGCCCGCCGGTGGGCATCCGAAACTGGATGTTTACATGAGCGAGCTTAAAAGACATGGAATTGTGCATCCCTTCGAGGGCCGCCTTGAAGGACAGCCCTACGAACCCTTAAATTCAACACCCAAGGTCGCGAAGGCGATCGCTGAAGGCTTCAGCCGCCACCGCCGCGCTCTCGGCATGCCGGACATCGCCTTTTCACTGGAGACCCCCTGATGGCCCATTCTCACGCCAAGCTCATCATCATCGGCTCTGGGCCGGCCGGCTATACGGCGGCGATCTATGCGGCGCGCGCGCTCCTCGAACCGGTGATGATCTCCGGCTTCCAGCCCGGCGGGCAACTCATGATCACCACGGATGTGGAGAACTATCCGGGCTTCGCCGACGTGATCCAGGGCCCCTGGCTCATGGAACAGATGCGCCTGCAGGCCGAGCATGTGGGCACCAAGATGATTGCCGATCACATCACCAAGGTCGACCTGAAGCAGCGCCCCTTCCGCCTCGAAGGCGATTCCGGCGACACCTATACCTGCGATGCGCTCATCGTCGCGACCGGCGCCCAGGCCAAGTGGCTGGGCCTGCCCTCCGAGGGCCAGTTCCAGGGCTTCGGAGTCTCGGCCTGCGCCACCTGCGACGGCTTCTTCTATCGCGGCAAGGAGGTCGTGGTGGTGGGCGGCGGAAACACCGCCGTCGAGGAAGCTCTATATCTCGCAAACCTCGCCTCCAAGGTGACCCTGGTCCACCGCCGGGACTCCCTGCGCGCCGAGCGCATCCTGCAGGATCGCCTGTTCAAGCACCCCAAGATCGACGTGGTCTGGAACTCCGCCGTCGAGGAGATCTGCGGCTCGGAGAACCCCTCCTCGGTTACCCATGTGCGGCTCAAGAATCTCGTCTCGGGCGAGACCTCGGACTTCAAGACCGACGGCGTGTTCATCGCCATCGGCCACAAGCCCTCGACGGAACTGTTCGTCGGTCAACTCGACATGAAATCGGGCGGCTATCTGGTGACGAAGCCGGGCTCGACGGACACCAACATTCCGGGTGTCTTCGCTGCCGGCGACGTGACGGATGATATCTACCGTCAGGCGGTCACATCGGCAGGAATGGGCTGCATGGCTGCTCTCGATGCGGAGCGCTATCTCGCAGCCGTGGAAGTGACCCAGGAAGCCGCCGAATAGGATTTGTTAACAACCCTTTAGCCCTCTGGCCGATTTCCTGTTGCATCGAGCCCGCAGCTCATAAGAGATAGAGGCTGCCTTGCATCAGGAACATGCGAGGCTTAGGGCATCGTGCGGAAAAGTGGATCCGGTTTTCCGCGTCAACGATGCTTTTATCCAAGAAGGAAGCATCGGATCCGATCCCAAAAGTGCAATCCACTTTTGGGTCCGATGCTGTAGGGGAATGCCGTGGATTGGGACAAGATCCGGATTTTTTACACCGTCGCGGAAGCGGGCAGCTTCACGCGCGCCGGTGACGATCTGGGCCTGAGCCAGTCCGCCGTCAGCCGCCAGATCAGCGCGCTTGAGCGCGAACTGAAGGCCCCGCTGTTCCACCGTCATGCCAGAGGCCTGATCCTCACCGAGCAGGGCGACCTCCTGTTCCGGGCCGCGCGCGACATGCGCATGCGGCTCGAGACCACGAAGGCCCGCCTCGTCGAGACCAGCGAACGCCCCTCGGGCGAGCTGAAGGTGACCACCACCGTCGGCCTCGGGTCGATCTGGCTGGCGCAACGCATCGCGGAATTCCTGGATCTCTACCCGGATGTCCGGGTCGAGCTGATCCTGTCCAACGAGGAACTCGATCTCGCCATGCGCGAGGCGGATGTCGCCATCCGCCTGCGCCGCCCGGCGCAGCCCGACCTGATCCAGCGGCGTCTCTTCACCATCCACTTCCACGTCTATGCCTCGGCCGACTACATCAAGCGGTTCGGCGAGCCCAAGACCCTGGAGGATCTGGACGAGCACCGGATCGTGTCCTTCGGCGGCCAGCAGCCCTCCTACCTCATGGCCGTGCACTGGCTGGCTACGGCCGGACGCGAGGGACGCGAGCCGCGCCAGTACCATTATGTTGTCAACAACATCACGGCCCTGAAGCTGGCCGTCGAGACCGGCGCCGGCATCGCGGTGCTGCCGGATTATGCCGTGGTGGGCAACCCGGATCTCGTCCAGATCCTGCGCGATGTGGAGATGCCCTCCCTCGACAGCTATCTGGTCTATGCCGAGGAGATGCGATCCGTCGCGCGCGTCCAGGCCTTCCGCGATTTCCTGATCTCCAAGGCCCAGCGCTGGACCTTCTAACCGGTTTCGTTCCGGCCAAGCTCGATGGCTCGTTGAACTTTGTCACCCCTATGACAGGAGCCATGCGTTCCTTGCAGCCCTTTCATGAGGCATGTTGCATTGCAAAGAGGCATGATGCGGCCGATATGAGCGGTGGCTGATTTCAACGCGGCATCGCTTTCTTCCTCCCGGCGCTGCCGTGTCGGCCGTTCCCTCTGGAAGGTTTTGACTTATTTGTCGGACCTCTACTTTCGCCGGGCCTTTGGCCCGGCTTTTTTCTTTTCAAGCGTGTCTGCCGTCAGTTCCAGCGAACGTGGGACTGCTCCACCTCCTCCTTCAAGGCACGGCGCAGAACCTTGCCCACATTGGTCTTCGGCAGCGTCTCCCGGAATTCGATCCGACGTGGCACCTTGTAGCCGGTCATCTGCTCCCGGCAGAACTGGCGCAGCTCGTCGGCCGTGAGGTTTGGGTCCTTGCGAACCACATAGGCCACCACCGCCTCGCCCGAGTGCTCGTCGGGCAGGCCGATGACCGCCGATTCCATGACGCCAGGATGCTTGGCGAGCACGTCCTCGACCTCGTTCGGATAGACGTTGAAGCCTGAGACGAGGACCATGTCCTTCATGCGGTCCACGATCTTGACCTGACCGTCGGGCAGGACGATCGCCACGTCTCCGGTGCGGAACCAGCCATCCGGAGTCATGACCTTCGCGGTCTCGTCGGGCCGATTCCAATATCCCGCCATCACCTGCGGACCCTTCACGCACAGCTCGCCCCGCTCACCGGGAGGCAAGTCGGAGCCATCGCTGCCGCGCACGGAGACCTCCGTCGAGGGCAGCGGATAGCCGATGGTGCCGGTGAACTCCTCGATGTCGAGGCGGTTGGCGCAAACCACGGGCGAGGTCTCAGAAAGGCCGTATCCTTCGACGATCGGCTGTCCGGTCACCTGCTTCCACTTCTTGGCCACGGCCTCCTGGGTCGCCATGCCGCCTGAGACGGCAAGCACCAGCTGCGAGAAATCCACCTTCTCGATGCCCGGCGCGTGGGCCAGGGCATTGTAGAGGGTGTTCAGGCCGGACATGAGCGTGATCCGGCTCTTCTGCAGGGTCTTGACGAAGCCCGGAATGTCGCGCGGGTTGGCGATCAGCAACTGGCAGCCGCCCAGCTTCGTCATCAGCAGGCCGCACACCGTCAGGGCAAAGATGTGATAGAGCGGCAGTGCCGTCACCATCACGTGATCCTCCCTGTCGCCGAAGAACGGAGCCATCCAGGCCTCAAGCTGCAGGACGTTGGCTGTCACGTTGCGGTGGAGCAGCGTGGCCCCCTTCGCAACCCCCGTCGTTCCGCCCGTATATTGCAGGAAGGCGATGTCATCCGGCGAAACGGTGACCGGCTGTGGCTTCTTGCGCGCTCCCTCGGCCATGACAGCCTTAAAGGCGACGGCCTGCGGCAGGCTGAAGGGCTTCACGGCCTTCTTCACATGACGCGAGACGAGATTGACGATCGCGCCCTTCAGGCCGAGCAGATCGCCGGGCGTCACGAGGACGATCCGATCCAGCTTGATCTCCGGCAGTGCCTCCTGAACCGTCGCGCCGAAGTTCTCCAGCACGAAGAGGAAGCGGGCGCCGGAATCGTTGAGCTGATAGGTCAGCTCGCGCGGGGTGTAGAGCGGGTTGACGTTCACCACCGTGCCGCCGGCCATGAGAACCCCGAACAGGACCGCCGGATAGGCCATCACGTTCGGCATCATGATGGCGACCCGATCGCCCTTCCTCAGCCCCTGCGCCTGGAGCCAGGAAGCGACGGCATCCGCTTGGCGCCCCAATTCGGCATAGGTCACGCGCTTGCCGAAGCTCTCGGCGGCCGGACGGTTCGGGTATTGGGTCAACGCATCCCGGAAGATGTCGTTGAGCGTGCCGATCCGGGCCTCATCGATCGTCGGCGGGACGCTTGCGGGATAGGATTTGAGCCAGGGGCGGGTTTCAGAAAGGTCCTGAGCGCCTGCGGTGGCAGGCGCCGGGGTCGTGGCATTCATCATCGTCCTCCGCTTCGCGGCGTATCTTGCTTCATGGGAGATGGCGTCTCCGTCAAAGCGTAACTTGGCGCGGAAGACCTCTTTTGTCGATGGAAATAGTTTAGACCTGAACGATCACCTTGGATCGTTCAGGTCCGATCTCCATCAATGCGCCTTCTGCAGCACCATCTCTGCCGGGCGGCCGCTCAGTTCTGCCATGTGGTCGAACCGGGTCGAGAAGGTTCCGACGCCCGCTGTCGCGGAGCGCAGCTCGACGATGAGATCGCCGATCTCGGATTCCGGGATCGATGCGCTGAGAACCTGCCAGCCGTTCCAGCCGGGCCGCTCGTCATAACCGAGGATCTGCCCCCTTCTGCCGGTCACCAAGGCTGTGGCCTTGGAGAGCGCCTCCGAGGGAATCGTGATCTCCACCGACAGCACAGGCTCCAGCAGCACGGGCTTGGCCTTCGGCAGCGCCTCCGCCAGGGCCAGCCTGGCGGCGGCCTGGAAGGCGGCGTCCGAGGAATCCACCGTGTGGTAGGAGCCGTCCGTCAGGGTCACGGCGAGATCCACTACGGGAAAGCCGAGCGGGCCGCATTTGAGCGCATCGCGCACGCCCGTCTCCACGGACGGGATATACTGGCGCGGCACCACGCCGCCGGTGATCTGGTCTTGGAAGGCGAAGCCCTCGCCCCGTGGCAGCGGCTTGATCTCGATCATCACGTCGCCGAACTGGCCATGGCCGCCGGTCTGCTTGCGGTGCCGCCCCCGGGCGGCCGCCGGCAGCTTGATGGTCTCGCAATAGGCCACCTTGGGCTTGGCGGTCTCGACACCCACCTGGAAGCGCGAGGCGAGCTTTTCGACCGCCACCCGCAGATGCATCTCACCCTGGCCGTGGAGCCGGATCTCGCCCATCTCGGGCCGCGTCTCCACCACGAGGGACGGGTCCTCCTCGGTGATCTTGGCGAGGGCGCTTGAGAGGCGCACATCGTCCTTGCGGTCCTTCACCTTGAGGGCCATCGCATAGACGGGCTCCGGCGGCGCCACCGACAGGATGGCCTCGGGCCTTGTCTTGTTGGCCGCGAAGCTGTCGCCGGTGGCGATCCCATCAAGGCGACCGAAGCCCACCGTGTCGCCGGCGACGGCCTCGCCTTTCCGGGTCGTGGTGGTGCCGATCATGGTCAGGAGGCTTCCGATCCGGCTCTCGCCGCCACGGGACCCCACCACCGTGTCACCCTCGCGGAAGGTGCCGCGCATGACGCGGGCTAGGGAGAGCTTGCCGCCCTGCCCCTGGTGCAGGGTCTTCATGGCCTGCGCCAGCGGCGCGCCCTCTTCGGAAATGCCGAGCCGCGCCCTTGTCTGCGTAAGCCCCGGCGCCTCGTGGCGCAACGCCTTGAGAAGCCGCGTGACGCCATTGCCGCGCTCCGCCGAGCCGATGAGCGCCGGCACCACGTGCCTCTCCCTCAGCTCCTTCGACAGATCGTCGAAGATCTGATCGCGCGGCGGCTCGATCTCCGAAATCAACTCCTCCATGAGTTCGTCGTCGTAATCGGCCAGCCGCTCCAGCATCGCAAACCGTGCTTCCTTTTCGCGCGGCAATTCGCCCTCGGGCAGATCGACGACTTCGCTCGGCGCATGCTCGCGGTAGATGAAGGCGCGTTCGAGCGCGAGATCGATGAACCCCACGGCAATGCCGTCCTTCCAGAGCGGGATCTGGCGCAGGAGCAGCGGTGTGCGCGAGGCTTCCTGCAGGATTGCGAGCGTCTCGCGGATGCGCTGGGTGGCGGTGTCGATTTTGTTGATGAACAGGAAGCGCGGAATGTCGGCTTCCTCAAGCTCTCGCAGGATGATCTCGAGCGCCGGAACCTTGCGCTCATCCGCCTCGCAGACCACGATCGCCGCATCGCAAACGGGCGTGATGTTACGCATTTCGTGCAGGAATTCCGTGGAGCCGGGGCAGTCGACGAAGGTCAGGCTCTCGCCCAGGAAGTTCACGGTGGCCACATTGGGCTCGATGCTCATGGCATGGGCGCGGGCCTCGGCGCTCGCATCCCCCACACTGTCCCCGCTCGCCACGCGGCCTGCCCGCGAGACAGCTCCGGTCCGCTCCAGGATGGCCTCGAGAAGCGTGGTCTTGCCGCTCTGAAACGGGCCGACGATCGCAATGCATCGCGGGCCCGCCGCTAGTCTGCCGTTGGGTGCCATAGGATCTCATCCTCCCTGCCCCCGCTGCTGACGCGCTCTTCACGGACGCGTTACCCCGATGCTCTGCCTGTCGTTGCGGAATGGCAAGTGGGTTTTGCGGACATCTCTTGCGGGCGAAGGTTGTCGAATTCGCAACCAAAGCGTGTGCGGATCAATGGAATGCACCATGGCCTCGCGGTTGAGTCTTGGAAGGAAAAAGCAATATATGCAATATTATAAAATATCCCTATTGCTTCGAGCACATCCAAAGGATTTCTCCCATGTCCCAACCGGCCCGTTCAGGTAGCGAATTCAGAATCAACGGAATCCCTGGTGTTTACCTTAGAGAGCAGCACACGAAGATCGTCGGTCTGCAGGATGGCAGTTTCATCGCCGTATGGCATCGCTTTGGCTCAACCGGCGAATCGATCCAAGCCCAGATTTACAACGCCGATGGAACGATGCGCGGCAGCGAGATTGCCCTCACCGACCCGACGATGAATACCAAGGTCGGGAACCCCGATGTGACGGTCCTCACTGATGGCAGGATTCTCGTCGCGTGGGACAAGACGAATATTCCCAGGACACAGTATGAAATTCAGGAAACGGACATCGCCGCTCAGCTCTTGACATCTGACGGCGCCAAGATTGGCGGAGCATTCTCTGGAGCAGGCATCCTTGGATCGGGTGTCGACGAAATCCCACGGCTTACGGCTCTGGCCAATGGCGAATTCATGATCGCCTGGTACGACCGGGCCGAAAATTCCTTCGACTCCCGCCATCTCGCTTATCGTTACAGCAGTACCGGCAGCCTCAACATCCTCGCCGCTATTGACATGGAATACAAGTCTGCCGGAGGCGATGTCACCGGCCTGAAGAACGGAGGCTATGCCCAGGCTGTAACGGTGCTGGACACATCGTCCTATTCCGATGGATCAGGCAAATCCATCTATATGAACTTTTACAGGGACGGTCGCGACACCTACATCTCTGAGCATGGCAGGGTCAACGTTTCCACCGATGGCGATCAGCACCAGGTTTCCGCGGTCACTCTATCGAACGGGAACGTCGTCTTCGTCTGGACGGATGAAAACACCGCGGCAGACGGGTCCGGCAGCTGCGTCAAAGCACGCATCTTCACAGGACTTGGAAAGCCGATGACGGGCGAAATTCTCGTCAACACGACAAAGGCTGGCTATCAACACTCACCGGTCATCGAGGCTCTTTCCGACGGCGGTTTCGTGATCGCATTCGTGTCGCGGCTAGGGACGGATCACGATATCCGCGTTGCAACTTTCAATGCCGACGGCGGCCGCAGGGGCGACGACTTCCTTGCGAAGGGAAGCTCAGCCGGCAACCAGACCGATCCATCGCTCGCAGCCCTCAAGGACGGCCGGTTCGTCGTCAGCTGGACGGATCAGGACCTGAGCACGCGCGCGCAAGTTTTCGGCACGCCGCCGACCCCTGAAAACCCGCCACCCGGACCTGTTCCGGTGCCGGACACGCTCATCGGAGATGCAGGCGACAACATCCTCGACGGAACGAAGGTCAGAGGTTTGATCGATGGGCTCGGCGGACGAGATACGGCAACCTACCAGGCTGCCGAGAGCGGCGTCATCATCCTGCTGGCCCATCCGCAATTCAATGCCGGCCATGCCGCCGGCGATACCTTCAAGAATATCGAAGTCATCGTAGGGTCCGCTCACAACGATCAGTTGATCGGCAACGACGACGCTCACGAATTTCAAGGTGGGGCTGGCGACGATCTCCTTATGGGAGCAGGCGGGGCCGACACGCTCATCGGCGGCGAGGATGACGATGTCCTGATGGGCGGCGAGGGAGCGGATGTCATCGACGGAGGGACCGGGATCAACGTCGCGAGCTATGCCGAGGCAGCCGGCCGCGTGACGGCCAGCCTTCAAAGCTCAGGCGTTAACACCGGCGAGGCCGCCGGCGACACCTATCAAGCGATCCAGAATCTCACTGGTTCAAATTTTGGCGATACTCTCATCGGCGATAGTTCGAACAACACCCTCGTCGGCGGCGAAGGCAACGATCACCTGATCGGCGGGGAGGGAAGCGATCACCTCATCGGCGGCAATGGCGACGATACGCTCGATGGCGGCGGCGGCATCGACATTCTCGAAGGCGGAGCCGGACGCAATACCTATGTCAACGCCGATCAGGACCATGTCATCGGTAGCGCGAGCGGCGGGTTCGACGTCATTCAGATCAAGGCGAACTTCATTCTTAACGAAGCCTCCGCCATTGAAGGCATCGAGGCCGATCCAACGGCCGGGGCGATCAATCTGACCGGCAACAGTTCCGCCAACACGATTCTCGGCAACAACGCGACGAACACGTTGTCCGGTCTCGGTGGCGATGACCTGCTATCCGGTGCAGGTGGCAAGGACAAGCTGCTGGCCGGCCTCGGCAACGACCGTCTCAGCGGCGGCGCAGGCCAGGACAGCCTCACCGGCGGTGCGGGACGGGATGTGTTCAGCTTTGACGACAAGGAGACGGCATCGTCCCGTTCCAAGGCCGACATCATCATCGATTTTACTGGCCGCAAGGGTGACCGCATCGATCTGAAGGCAATGGATGCAAGCATCGGAAAGAAAGGCGACCAGAAGTTCTCCTTCATCGGCGAGAAGGAATTCACCAAAGCGGGTCAGGTGCGCTTCGAGAAGACGAAGAAGGAAACCTACATTTACCTCAACACCGACAGCGACAAGGCCGCCGAGGCCGTGATCAGGCTGAAAGGTGCGCTGGACCTCCAGAAAGGCTGGTTCGTACTATAAAGCAGCGAGACCTCGGGAAGCGCCCCCGCCCGACGGGGGGCGCTTTCGTTCAGCGCGCCGGGCGCAACTCGAAATCGGCGACGCCGAGGGCGAAGTTGAAGCCGGTCTGGCCGCTGACGGAGAGCGGCTGGAGGGAGATGCTGCGGTTCGAGCCGCCGACCAGAACATTCGCACCGATGCCGGGTCCCACCGTCGCCTCGGCGGCACCGCCGACATAGCTGCCGGCGAGCGATCCCGGCGCCACGCTGCCGCGCGAGAATACGGCCCAGGTCAGAATCCCCCTTTGCGTGGCGCCGATATCGAGCCCGAACCGCCGGATCACGCCCACATAGGCCTCGTTCGGACCGCGCCGCGGATTGAACGTGCAGAGCGTGGTCTTCTGTGAGGTGACGATGAGGCCGATCCCGCCCGATACGGCACAGGACAGAACCCCGACCCGCCCCCGGTTCTGAGCCTGGGCTTCCGTGGCACCAAGAGACGCAAGAAGGGCGAGAGCGGCAACGGAGAAAGCGGCACGGCGCATGGTGATCTCCTCAGCTTGGTCAAGCTTAGCGATCAACGGCGCAGACGGCGGCGGCGTTCCATGGGGAGCAGGTTAATCGGCAAGGCCCTGCTCATCCCGTGCCGCAAGAGGGGACTGCTTGGCGGTGGTCTAGGGACCATCGCCTTTTCCGATCGATCCCCTCTGTTCAGAGAGTTGCGAATGGGAAACTGATCCTCCTTGATGGCTGCAAAATCGAGCAACTGCAAGAGTTTGCTAAGCTCTCGGGAGTCTTCACCATGGTCCTGCAAGTGCAGTCATTCTTTCGTCCGACGAGTGCGGACGTTGTGAGCCGAGTTTCAATGGTTGCTAATGGGGTGCAGGGGTTGCATGCCAGCTATTATGCCCAAATCAGCCCTGACGGAAGCTATGTGGTGTTCGTAAGCTACGCTAACAACCTAGTGCCCGGCGACACGAACAGCAGCAGGGACATCTTCCTTAAAAACTTGGTCACCGGTGCCATTACACGTATCTCGACCACTGCAGCCGGAGAACAGGCAGGGTCTGGAAGCTCCGCGCCCCACATCAGCACTGATGGGCGCTACGTGGTGTTCGAAAGTGCGGCCAGCAACCTGGTGCCCGGCGATACGAATAACGCGGAAGACGTCTTCCGCAAAGATCTGGTCACCGGCGCCATCACGCGCATCTCGACCACTGCAAACGGAGAGCAGGCGGAAGGAGGAAGTACCTACAGTCCGCGTTTCAGCACTGATGGGCGCTACGTGGTGTTTGAAAGCGCGGCCAGCAACCTGGTGCCCGGCGACACGAATAACCAAGTGGACATCTTCCGCAAAGATCTGGTCACCGGCGCCATCACGCGCATCTCGACCACCGCGACCGGAGAACAGGCGGAAGGAGGAATTAGTTATAATCACGAAATCAGTACCGATGGGCGCTACGTGGTGTTCGCAAGCGAGGCCAACAACCTGGTGCCCGGCGACACGAACAGCAGCAGGGACATCTTCCTTAAAAACTTGGTCACCGGTGCCATTACACGTATCTCGACCACTGCAGCCGGAGAACAGGCAGGGTCTGGAAGCTCCGCGCCCCACATCAGCACTGATGGGCGCTACGTGGTGTTCGAAAGTGCGGCCAGCAACCTGGTGCCCGGCGATACGAATAACGCGGAAGACGTCTTCCGCAAAGATCTGGTCACCGGCGCCATCACGCGCATCTCGACCACCGCGACCGGAGAACAGGCGGAAGGAAATGGAAGCTTTAATGCCCAGATCAGCGCGGACGGGCACTTTGTGGTGTTCACAAGCCAAGCCGGCAATCTGGTGCCCGGCGACACGAATGGTGAGAACGACATCTTCCTTGTCGACCTGCGCTATCATCCCTATGCCGCAGCCATCGCTGAGGGCCGCTATGTAGAGACAACGCTCGCTGTCGGCGCAGCCTTCAGTGTTACGGTCGATTGGGGTGACGGATCGAGCGTCAACCTGACGCCGTCAGGTGGAATGGCATTCTTCAGCCACACCTATGCCACCGCCGGCGCCAAAGCGGCCACCGTGACGGTCTATGAAGGGGCTCAATCCTGGACCGTCCCTTACACCATCGACCTCGCCTCGGGCACGATGAACCGGAACGTCTTTCTGTCCGATACCCTTTCGGGCGGAGCGGGAGACGACATTCTCACGGGCGATGCCTTATCCAACACACTCATGGGACGCGACGGCAACGACCGGCTCGATGGAGGTGCGGGCATCGACATCATGCTGGGAGGCGGCGGCAACGACACTTACGTGATCGACACCCGCCAGGATCAGGTCACGGAAGCGGCGAACGCAGGCATCGACACGGTCCTGACTTCGATGAGCCTCACCCTGACGGCGAATGTGGAGAACCTGACGGCAACAGGGCCGGCCGGGGTGACGCTGACCGGCAACAGCTTACACAACACGCTGACCGGAAACCGAGGAGCCGACAAGCTCTCGGCAAGCTCCGGCAACGACCGCCTCGTCGGCGGCCTCGGCAAGGACAGTCTGACCGGCGGCTCAGGGCGCGATACATTCGCGTTCGACGACAGGGAAACGGGTTCCTCCAAATCCAAGGCGGACTACATCCTCGATTTCTCGCGCCGCCAGGGCGACAAGATCGATCTCAAGGCGATCGATGCCAACACCAGGAAGCGGGGCGACCAGAAGTTTTCATTCATCGGCGACGAGAAGAGCTTCAGCAAGGCGGGCGAGGTGCGCTTCGAGAAGACGAAGAGTGCCACCTACATCTATCTCAACACCGACAATGACAGGTCCGCTGAGGCCGTGATCAAGCTCAAGGGTGCCATCGAACTACAGAAAAGCTGGTTCGTGCTGTAGCGCGTCAACCAAAAGCTCAGGACGGGATCGTCACCCGTCCTGATGCTCGCCCCGTCGCACGACGCGCATGGCCGTGATCGTCACAGGCCCGGCGCGCAGGAGATTCATGGCGGAGACGATCATCTCGGCCAGACGTTCAGGCGAAATGCAGTCGCCCTCGATATCGAGCAGAAAATCCTTCGCCTCCACGTAACCGCCATTGGTGAAGTCGATGCGGGCATCGAACTTCACGCGGTGCATGGAGGCGGGATTGGCCCGATAGGGCTCTGCCGCGGGATCGGGATGGAAGGTCCGCGGCAGATCGTTCATCAGCGCAGGCTTCCGCAGAAGCGCTGGATGCGGGTGCAGGCATCTTCCAGCAGCGCGTTCGACGTGGCGTAGGAGATGCGGAAGTTGGGGCCGAGACCGAAGGACGAGCCGTGCACGGCGGCGACGCCTTCGGCTTCCAGCAACTCGGACACGAAGTCCTCGTCGGTCTCCAGCACCTTGCCGGACGGCGCGGTCTTGCCGATGGCCTCGGCGCAGGACGGATAGACGTAGAACGCGCCTTCCGGCATCGGGCACTTCAGGCCCTTCGCCTGATTGAGCATCGAGACCACGAGGTCGCGGCGCTCCTCGAAAGCCTTCTTGAAGACCTTGAGGTGATCCTGCGGACCGTCGAGCGCTTCGACGGCCGCCCATTGCGAGATCGCGCTCGTGCCGGAGGTCTGCTGGCCCTGCACGAAGTCCATGGCCTTGATGAGATGCTCGGGGCCGCCCGCATAGCCGATGCGCCAGCCGGTCATGGCATAGGCCTTCGACACGCCGTTCATGGTGAGCGTGCGCTCGTAGAGGTTCGGCTCGACCTGCGCGGGCGTGACGAACTCGAAATCGCCGTAGGTGAGATGCTCGTACATGTCGTCGGTGAGCACCCACACATGCGGATGGCGCATCAGCACGTCGGTGATTGCCTTCATCTCGGCGCGCGAATAGGCGGCGCCCGTCGGGTTCGACGGCGAGTTGAGGATGATCCACTTGGTCTTCGGCGTGATGGCGCGCTCGAGCGGCTCCGGCTGGAGCTTGAAGCTGTGCTCCATGGAGCAATCCACGAACACGGGCTTACCGCCGCACAGCACCACCATCTCCGGATAGGACACCCAGTAAGGCGCGGGAATGATGACCTCGTCGCCCGGGTTCAGGGTGGCGAGCAGCGCGTTATAGATCACATGCTTGCCGCCGGTCGACACGATGGTCTGCGACGGCTTGTAGTCGAGGCCGTTCTCGCGCTTGAACTTGCGCGAGATCGCCTCGCGCAGCGGCACGATGCCGGACACGGGCGTGTACTTGGTCTCGCCCCGGCGGATCGCCGCGATGGCCGCTTCCTTGATGTTGTCGGGCGTGTCGAAATCCGGCTCGCCGACGGAGAGGCTGATCACGTCCCGCCCTTGGGCTTTCAGATCCCGCGCTTTCTGCGTGATGACGATGGTGGCAGACGGCTTGATGCGGGAAAGGGCGTCAGACAAAAAGCCCATGGGAATCCTCCGATCGGGGCGTTAGAAAGGGACCGTGACGGCGGCGGACCCTAATCTGGGCAAGCCGTCCAAGCAAGCAAAACAGCCCCGCCTGCCGGGATTTTGAGGAGACGCCTTTTCCGATGACCCAATCCGTCACCCGCCGCCTTGCGCTCGGTCTTTTCGCCGGCGCCGCCCTCTTCGCTTCTGCTGCTTCCGCTCAGGACTTCCCCATCCGCGTCATCAAGATGGTGGTCCCCTACCCGGCCGGCGGCCCGACCGACGTCATCGCCCGCATTGTGGCCGAGGAGATGGGTAAGGAGCTCGGCCAGAACGTGATCGTCGAGAATCTGGCCGGCGCCTCCGGGGCGGTGGGCACCCGGTCGGTCGCCAAGGCGGAGCCCGACGGCTACACCATCGTGTTCGGCAACAACCAGACCCACGGGAACAACATGTTCCTGCTGAAGGAGCCGGGCTACGACGCGGTGAAGGACTTTGCGCCGCTCGCCGGCGCCGGCGCCTTCGAGCACGTGTTCGTGGTCAAGAACGACCTGCCCGTGAAGTCGATTCCCGAGCTGGTGGAACTCGCCAAGAAGGATCCGGGCAAGCTCAACTACGGCTCGACCGGCGTGGGCTCCGGCTCGCATCTGGCCACCGAGCTGTTCATGACCCGCACGGGCACCAAGATGACCCATGTGCCCTTCCGGGGCGCCGCTCCCCTCGTAACCGAGCTCATGGCCGGCCGCATCGACGTGTCGAACTCGACCCTGCCGAGCGTTCTCTCCCAGTTCCAGGCCGGCCAGATGCGCGCCATCGGCATTGCCAGCCCGCAACGCAATCCGCAGGCTCCGGACGTGCCGACCTTGCGCGAGCAGGGCATCACCAATGCGGATGCGGAATCCTGGGCCGCCTTCTTCGCCCCGGTGAACACGCCCAAGCCCATCCTCGACAAACTCTCGGGCACGATCATCGCGATCCTCAACAAGCCCGACGTGAAGGAGCGGATCACCAAGCTCGGCTTCACCCTGAACGTCCGCAACCCGGACGCCTTCAGGCCCTATCTCGACAAGGAGATCCAGACCTGGGCCGAGATCATCAAGGCGGCCGGGATCAAGGCCGAGTGAGACTGCTCGGTGTCATTCCCGGCCGGAGCGCAGCGGAGGGGAAGGGAATCCATAGCGCCGAGGGTGCGAGTGGACCCCCTTCCCTCGCTACGCTCGCCGGGGATGACACCCTCTCCGTCATGGCCGGGCTTGTCCCGGCCATCCACGTTTTAAGAGGCTTGAAGACGTGGATGCCCGCAACAAGTGCGGGCATGAGGCGAGATATGGGAGACAAGAGATGGAACGCCACCAAGGCCGCCTGATCGACCACGTCCACCTGCGCGTCTCCGATCTCGAAGCGAGCCGGCGTTTCTACCGCGCGGTCCTGCAGGCTCTGGGGCATGACTTCACGTCCGAGAGCGCGGAGCATTTCGCCTGCGACGAGCTTTGGGTCGATCAGGCCGAGGGTCCGGTCTCCAGAGTCCATCTGGCATTCCAGGCCAAGAACCGCGAGAGCGTTCATGCCTTCCACGCAGCCGCCCTCAGCGCTGGCGGCCAGGACAATGGCGGGCCCGGCGAGCGCTCCTACCATCCCGGCTATTACGCGGCTTTCGCCTTCGATCCTGACGGTCACAACATCGAGGCGGCGCATCACGGGCCTCGGGAACGCTCCGCCTCATCGGTCGTTGTGACTGCGGCTGGGTCGGGTTGACTTGCCACAATGGTTAATAATTGGTTAACAAAGACTTAGCCAAGACTCCGCAAGCAGCACTTTCGCCGCACCCTGGAACTTTCTTGAATCAAAGCGGTTTTCCTCTTGTGATCATCGTTCGGTTGCTAGGGGAAGAACCGATGAAAACCTTCCAGGCCAGAAACACCTGCCATGTCTCGTCCCGGGTCCAGCGTCTCGACCGGCGTCAGGAAAGCCGCTGCTCCCTCGCCCTGATCATGCTGATGAGCTTGGCGACGCTCTCCGTCATGGCCACCACCCAGACCCTCTCCGCTCAGGACACGAAAACCATCCACGTTTATTCTGTGCGATAACGCGTGAGTGAACGCCGGCGCGGTTGACGCCCTGCTGCAAGAGTCTAGCTCTCCGGCAACGGATCGACGGAGAGATGCATGCTCAAGCTTCGTGTTGCCCTGGCCTGCGCCCTGACCTTCGGCGCCCTCCCCTCAGCCCTGGCCCAGGACACCCAGCGCCTTCGCACC
The DNA here is from genome assembly GCF_014191055.1 of Microvirga lupini. Lineage (GTDB taxonomy): Bacteria > Pseudomonadota > Alphaproteobacteria > Rhizobiales > Beijerinckiaceae > Microvirga > Microvirga lupini_A. Next base: position 942,559 of record NZ_JACHWB010000001.1, on the reverse strand, counting down.
GACAAGGTGGAGGTGATCGTCGAGACGGTCGCCCGCGATCTCCAGAACCCCTGGGGCCTCGCCTTCCTCCCCGACAACCGCATGCTGGTCACCGAGCGCGCCGGTCGCCTGCGCATGGTCGATGCCAACGGCACCCTCTCCGAACCGATCAAGGGTCTTCCGCGGATTGCGGTGCGCGGACAGGCGGGCCTGCTCGATGTGGCTCTCGACCCCAACTTCACCCAGAACCGGCTCGTCTACCTGAGCTTTGCCGAAGATCGCGGCGAGGGTCGTGCCGGCACGAGCGTGGCGCGGGCACGCCTCAGCGACAACGGGACCGCCCTGGAATCCCTGAACATCATCTTCCGCCAGGAGCCGAGCTACACAGGGCCGAACCATTGGGGCTCACGCCTGGTGTTCGACCGCGAGGGCAATCTCTTCGTGACCCTGGGTGACCGCTTCGATCTGCGCAATCAGGCCCAAAACCCGGACAACCACATCGGCAAGATCGTCCGCATCAAGCCGGAGGGAGGGGCGGCACCGGGCAACCCCTTCCTGAACCGCGAAGACGCTCGAGCGGAGATCTGGTCCATCGGCCACCGCAACCTGCAATCGGCAGCCCTCCACCCGACGACGGGCGAGCTGTGGACCGTCGAGCACGGTGCGCGCGGCGGAGACGAGATCAATATCCCGCAGAAGGGCAGGAACTACGGCTGGCCGGTCATTTCCTACGGGGTCGATTATTCAGGCGCGAAGATCGGCGAAGGCACGAAGAAAGCGGGCCTGGAGCAGCCGGTCTATTACTGGGATCCCTCCATCGCCCCATCCGGCATGGCCTTCTACACGGGCGACAAGTTCCCGGCCTGGCGCGGCAGCATCCTGGTCGGTGCATTGTCGGGCAAGCTCGTCTCGCGGCTCGACACCAACGGCAATCGCGTGACGGCTGAGGAGCGCATGCTGCAGCAGCTCGGCGAGCGCATCCGCGACGTGCGCCAAGGCCCGGATGGCTTCGTCTATCTGCTCACGGATTCCCGCAACGGCCGCATCCTGCGGATGAAGCCCGCGACCTGATGTGTTTGCTCAACGTCCCTGGAAGATGAAGGCGGCCCCTCCTGCGATGAGGCAGAAGCCGATCAGGTGGTTCCAGCCGAGCGGCTCCTTCAGGTAGAGCACCGAGAATCCGGCGAAGACCGCCAGGGTGATGACCTCCTGCATGGTCTTCAGCTCGGCGGCGGAATAGACCGCGGAGCCGATCCGGTTGGCGGGCACGGCCAGCCAGTATTCGAAGAAGGCGATGCCCCAACTGACGATCACCGCCATCCAGAGAGCCGATGTCTTGTACTTGAGATGCCCATACCACGCGAAGGTCATGAAGACGTTCGAGGCAACCAGCATCAGGACGGGGGCAACGTGAGGGCTCATCGGCATTTCCGGAAATGGTAGGAGGTGGGCGCGCCCTGCCCTATTCTTCTCAGCCGGGCTGTCAAGCGGTCGGTGGGAGCGGGCGAAACATGCGTAAGAAGGCTGTGGCAATCGGACTCGTCGGTGTCGGGCTCGGCTATGGCCTGTGGCGCGGCTGGGAAACGGGGGTCGAGCGGGCATGGCAGGGCCTGTTCGGCTCGCCCGACCTCGGCTCTGTGGCGTTCGCCACCCTCAAACGCCGCACTACACCGAACGATGCCCTGATCTGCTCAGCCGACATCTGCCCTCAGGCGCAGCCCGATGCCGAGCCGCCGGTCTTTTCCGTGCCCGGCGCACGCCTGCGCAGCCTCGTCGCCGAGGTGGCCCTGGCAGAGCCCGGCACGACGCTTCTCGACAGAGGCCAGGAGCAGGACCGCTATCTCGTGCGCACCCGGTTCATGCGCTTTCCCGACACGGTAGTCGTGCAGGTGTTCGACCGGGGCCAGGATGCATCGACCCTCGCCCTGTATTCCCGCAGCCAGGTCGGCCGCTCGGATTTCGGCGTCAACAGGCGGCGGATCGAGCGCTGGGTGGCCCGCATCGGCACGCTTGCCGCACGGGGCTAGGCCCGCAGGCGACCATGAGCCGTTCGAGAACCTGAGAGCCGCCGGCCATCTGCGGATTGGAAGGATCGAAGCCCTCCCGCATCTCCCGCTGGGTGACGAGGCCGCGCGCCCTCTCGAAGGCCGAATCCAGGCGCGCATCACCCCGGAGGGCCTTGTTGAAGAAAGCGTCGCCGAAATAGGTCCAGGTCGCCCCGTCCCGGCAGCCGAAGGACGGCTTGTCGGCCGCAGCCGCGGTGATCACGAGGGTTTGCGCATCGGCCAGTTCGCGGGCGAAGACGCCCGAGTAGCAGGCCGAGACGATCACCACCCGGTGCTGCGCCCGGGTTCTCTCGAGCAGGGCTCTCACGTCGCCGGGCGTGACGAGACGGGTCTCGCGCCCGGCCACAAGGCCGATGCCCTCCGGTGCCCCGTGAGAGGTCAAGACGAGCACCACGATGTCCTCGGCCGGATCGAGCGTGCGGCCTGCCGCCTCGGCGGCGGCCAGGATGGTCTCTGGCGTGGCGCCGGCCCAGCGCTTGGTGTTGAACCGGACAATGGAGCGCCCCTTCGCGCCGAGCTGCTGCTCGAGGATGCGGGCTGCGCCCTTGGCCTCGCTCTCGAACACGCTCTGCGGCCCCCAGAGACCGAAGGACAGGATGTAGACGTCGGTCTGCCCCGCCCGCTGGGGCTCCAGCCTCATAGGATCGGTACGCCGGGCAGTCTGCCCAAAGGATTCCTGAACGGGGACGGCGGCGAGGAACAGCCCCACCAGCCAGACAACGATCGATCGGAGCATGTGACATTCCCCAGCCTGCGTCCAGCTTATGCGCAGAGCCCGTCAGACGCCAAGACGGGAATTGGACCGAGGAGAGGCTGGGCTGAACCGAATCCCCTCTTCCGGGTTTCCCTGTCAGCTACGTCACGAAACGATGGCCCCGGAAGGGCTTCGAAGAGGGTTTCTATGGATATCGCGCTCGACAAGGTTTGCGAACTCATTCTCCGGGTCAGGGCCATCGACGTCAAAGAGGGCATCACCGATCCGGCCTCGGGCTCGAATCCCATCGACGACGGCAGCATCGATGCGCTCACCGCCTCTCCGGACGACGCGACGGAAGACGAGGTCCGCGATGTGATCGCCGGCCTCAACGACGATGAGCGCGCCGACCTGATCGCCCTGGTCTATATCGGCCGCGGCGACATGGAGCCCGAGGAATGGGGCGCCGCGGTGCGCCTCGCCCGCGAGCGCGAGGAGGCGAGCTCCGCCTCGACCGCCGACTGGCTCATCGGTATCCCGAACCTCGCCGACCTTCTCGACGAAGGCCTGAACGCCATGGGCCGCAGCTGCGCCTGATCGCAGCCCCTTCACAGAATATTTTACCTCGCGCGCATCCAGGCGCTCTTCTGGCGTGTATAAAGGCTACGTTCGAACGGAGAACATCGTGTGGCCTTAGCGCTCGGGACGGCTTCAACCCCGGCCCTGGACCTGAACCACGCCCTCGGCCAATGCGCCCGGGGCGATCGCGCAGCCTTGCGTGCCATCTATGACAGCGAGGCGCCGCGGATGCTGGGCGTCGCCATGCGGCTCCTGCGGCGGCGGGCCTTGGCCGAGGAGGCCGTGCACGACACCTTTCTTCAGGTCTGGCGCAAGGCGGAGAGCTTCGACCCGGCCCGGGGCGATGCCCGCTCCTGGCTCTATGCCATCCTGCGCAACCGGGCTCTGAATATTCTTCGCGGCGAGACCCGCACCGACCTCGTGGAGGATTTCGAGCCTATGGGTCTCGTAAGCGACGAGGAGAATGCCGAAGCCGTGATGCTGCGCCTGTCCGATACGGGAAGCCTCAAGCGCTGCCTGGAGCGCCTGGAGCCCACGCGCCGCCAGGCCATCACCCTCGCGTACATCCACGGCCTCAGCCACGGCGAACTCGCCGGCCGCCTCGGCGTGCCGCTCGGCACGATCAAGTCGTGGATCCGCCGCTCCCTGCTGGCCCTGCGGGAGTGCATGGCATGACGCGCGACGATCAGGATCGCCTCGCCGCCGAGCACGTCCTCGGCCTTCTCGAGGGCGAGGAGCGCGGAGTGGCGGAGCGCCTGCTGGCCTCTGACGAGAGCTTCCAGGCTCTCGTCCAGCAATGGCGCACCCGCTTCGCGGAATGGGACAACACGGCGGCCGATGTCGCCCCGAGCGATGCCCTGTGGCGGCGGATCGAGACCGGCCTTGAACCTCAACCGGTAGCAACAGCCGCGAGGCCCGTGGCGTCCGAACGGCGGGTGACTTCGCCAAGCCTGGTGCAGGGGCTCTGGAATAGCCTCAGTTTCTGGCGCAGCTTCGGCATGGCCGGGGCGCTGGCCGCCCTCCTGCTCGCCTTAGGCGTGGGCTACTTCGCCGACAAGGCCACCCGCCAACCGATGCTCGTCGCGGTTCTCATGAGCGAGACGAACCAGCCCGGCGCCGTGCTGCGCACTTTCGCTGACGGGCGCCTCGAGCTCACGCCGCTCGGCGACATGGAGATCCCGCACAACCACTCCATCCAGGTCTGGACCTTCCCGGACCCGAACGGAGCGCCTGTCTCCGTGGGCGTGGTGCAGACGGCCAGGACGGTGCTGCTCGATCCGAGAAACCTGCCCCAACCGCACTCGAATCAACTGTTCGCGATCTCGGTCGAGCCGCTCGCCGGCTCCCCTACGGGACAGCCCACGGGACCGGTGGTGATGAAGGGAACGGCCTCCACCGCACTGTGACGGCGCCCTATTTGTGACACGGATCGCGACAATACTTTCTGCTAATCCCAAAGGAGGATGTCATGGCTCCGCGCCAGCCGCCTGAGAGTTCGGATGACGAGCAGATCAAGCATCTGCAGGCCCTCCACAAAGCGCTTCAAGAGAGCACGGCCATCGATAAGTTGCCCGTTGCTGAAATCAAGCAGGATGAGCCGCACCTCGTGGCGTCAGAAGAGGTCGAGCTTGACCGCATGGAGGCTTACCTGAGGGGTCCGACGGCGTTCACCGCCTGACCCCAAAATTCTCTCTTCACGAAAACGCGACCTCGCATCCAATCCCACCCATGCGGGGTACCCGCCCTGAAGGTTGAGCCTTCGATCACCGGCAATGGAGCCGGGATCCCATGCAAACCAATTCAGGGACAAGATCCATGAACATTCGCATTGCCTGCATGACCGCCGCCATCGCCCTGGCCGCTCCGGCTCTCACGCTGTCCGTGACGGCGCAGGAGCAGACCAAGACGGTGGGCGGCGCCCCGATGTATGCCTCGAAGAACATCGTCGAGAATGCCGTCAATTCGAAGGACCACACCACCCTCGTGGCCGCCGTGAAGGCTGCAGGCCTCGTCGAGACCCTGCAGGGCCAGGGCCCGTTCACGGTGTTCGCCCCGACCAACGCGGCTTTCACCAAGCTGCCCGCCGGCACGGTCGACACGCTCCTGAAGCCCGAGAACAAGGCGCAGCTCACCGGTGTCCTCACCTATCACGTGGTGCCTGGCAAGATGACCGCGCAGGATCTCGCGGCAAAGGTGAAGGAAGGCGGCGGCAAGGCCATGCTGAAGACCGTGCAGGGCGAGATGCTGACCGTCACGCCGTCGGGCAACACGCTCACCATCACCGACAAGAAAGGCGGCAAGTCCACCGTCAGCATCGCCGACGTGATGCAATCGAACGGCGTCATCCACGTGGTCGACACCGTTCTGCTGCCGGGCTGATCCCCCACATCCCGGCATGGGCGGAGCGAAAGCTCCGCCCCGTTTCCCAGTGATCACAAACTTCAGCAGCCCCTCGGGGCTGCCTTTTTTGCGAGGCTTCGGCTCAGCCTGGATATCGACAGACCGAACGAAAAAGGCCGCTCGTTGAGCGGCCCTTCCCGTGTGGACGGTTTCGTCTCACAGTTTCCCGAGCTTGAGGAAGAGCGTCTCGCCGGAGGAACCGCTGACACCATCGTTGTCGGTCACGATGTAGGCATCGCCCGCGGCGTCGACGGCGAAGCCCTCGACCTTGTCGAGCACATAGCCTTTCGCAGCCTTCAGATCGGGCAGAAGATCGCGCACCAGCGTCTTCTGCACGAGCGGCAGCTCGCCGCCGAGCGCCCGAGGCTTCATGTCGGCGAGAGACACGGCATAGAGCTTCTTCACTGTCGCCTTCTCGGCAATCTGGTTGTCGCGCTCGATGATGATGACCCGATCGCCCGCCGCCGTGATCTCGGAGAGGCCGATCCAGCCGGCTTCCGCGCCGTCGAGCGGATAGCGCACGGCGCTCCAGCTCTTATCCGACGGCTTGTAGGCCAAGAGCTTCACGACGTTCTTTCCGTCGTCGGCCCATTCGCGCTGAACCGCAAGCCACACGATCTCGTCGGAGCCTGAACCCGTAACCGTCACGCCCTCGAACCCGTAGTTCTTCGCGCCCTTCTCGAGATCGGCCGGCACCGTGATCTCCTCCTGGATCGCACCCTTGGCATCGACCTTGATGAGCAGGTTCTTCACGCCCTTTTCCAGGTTGCCCTCGGAGGCGAGCCAGAAGCCGTCCTGTGCCACAGCAATGCCTTCGAGATCGAGCTTCTCGGCCGCGGCGCCATTGCGCGTGACAAGCACTTCGCCGGTGATCAGCGCAGGTTTCTTGCTCGCATCGATTGTCAGAATGCGCGGCGCAGCGCCATAGACACTGTCCGTGACCGCATGGAACTTGGCGGCCTGCGTCTTATCGGCGGCGAGGCCGGACAGCGCACCCCAGGCGATCGGCAGACCATCGACGTTCTTCGCCGAGCGGATCGTCGGATACGCTGGAGCGGCGCGCTCGGCGCGCTGGTAGATCATCACGTGCGGAGCGACTCCGCCTTCACCGTGCAGATCGGTCTCGCTGGTGGCGACGAAAAGGTTGCGGCTCGGTATGGCGATGAGACCCTCAGGACCGATGCCGGTCGGCAGCACCTGGACGAGTTCCGGTGCTGCCCCCGTGTCGCGATAGACGGCAACGACCGAGGCGCGCTCGGAGCCGACGAAGATCAGCGTGTCGTTGCCGAAGCGGCCGGTCTCGACGCCTTCGATCTCGACGCCCTTCTTGTTGCGGCTCTCTGGATAATGGCCAAGCGACACGATCTCGTGCTCGAGGCTGGCGCCGGATTCGTAAGCCACGCTGCCATCGCGGTTGAAGATGGTGAAGCCGCGCGAGCCGCCCTTCCAGTCGCCTTCGTTCGCCGTCACGAACCGGTTCGCATCGATCCAGTGCACCGCGTCCGGCTCACGCACGACCTTGTCCATCGTGCCGGTCAGCTCGATCTTGCCGTCCTTCTTGGTGTCGATGGTCTTGAGGTCCACGCTGCCGGCGGAGAAATGCGCCTCGACCTTGCCGGTCTTGCCGTCGACCACGGCGATGTGGTTGTTCTCCTGCAAGGTCACGACGACCTTGCCCTCGTCCGACACATCGACATATTCCGGCTCGGGATCCTCGCCTCCCACAGCGGGAAGACCGGTCAGGCTCACGGTCTTGAGACCCGCGCAAGCGAGCTGATCGCCATCGAGCGATCCGAGCACCAGCGAACCGGCGGGCATCTGCGGCAGCGCACCGTCGTTCACCGTTTCGTCGCGCTCGTTCTCGATCGCGATGGCAAGAACGCCCGCATTGGCTGCAACCGAGTCCGGCTGGCCCGGCAAGCTGCATTCCGCCGCAATCTTGCGATCAGCGAGGCTCACCGTGACGAGCTTGCCGCTCGGATTGGTGAAGCTCTCGGAGGTGTTGACGGCGACGTAAGCCTTCTGGCCCACGACCTTCACGGAGGTGGGCTCGCCGCCAAGGGCAAGCGAGCCGCCAGCCTTCGGATTTGCCGGATCGGTGATGTCGATGAAACCGAGCGCCTTGCGCGGGCTGTCGGTATAGATCAGCAGCTTGCCGTCTTCGCTCGCCGTGATGATCTCGGCGACGGTCTCGGCTTTCGGATCCTCGTCCTTCGGCAGGTTCGCCGTGATCGGGAAGCTGGCGATACGGTCGAAATACTCGGCAGCCGAGGCGCTGAGCGCGGTGCCGGAGAGGAGCGCGGCGGCAAGCGAGCCGACGATGATGGAGCGATGCATGAGATCCCCGCAAGACGGTCAAGGTTAGCCGGATCCTCATGCGCCCGTCGTATGACAGGCCAATGACGGCAGATGAGACCACCGCTTTGCACCCAATCCCCGCCCAAGACGTTGTCGGAAGCACAGTCACCCTGTAGCTGTTGCCTCTCAGCCAACAGTCACGCTTGAACGAATTCGACAGGAGCCCTCATGAGCATCGGGTTGATCGCCCTGCTGGACGACATCGCGGGCCTCGCCAAGGTCGCCGCCGCCTCGCTGGACGACGTGGGTGCCCAGGCCGCGAAGGCGGGCGCGAAGGCGGCCGGCGTGGTGATCGACGATGCGGCCGTGACGCCGCGCTACGTTGTGGGCTTCGCCGCCGCGCGCGAGCTGCCCATCGTGGGCAAGATCGCCCTCGGGTCTCTGAAGAACAAGCTGATCTACCTTCTTCCCGCAGCCCTGCTGCTGAGCCTGTTCGCTCCGTGGGCCATCACGCCGCTGCTGATGATCGGTGGCGCCTATCTCTGCTACGAGGGCTCGGAGAAGGTGTTCGAGGCCTTGTTCCCTCACGGGGCGCATCAGCACGAAAATGCCGTTGGCGAAGCCACGCAGACGGCCCAGAACCTCGAAGACGAGAAGGTGAGCGGGGCGATCAAGACCGATTTCATCCTCTCGGCCGAGATCATGGCCATTACGCTCGCGAGCATCCCGGTCGGATCGACCTGGATGCAGGCCGTGGTGCTCGCCGTGGTCGGCATCGGCATCACGGCCCTGGTTTATGGCGCCGTGGCGCTGATCGTGAAGGCCGACGATGCCGGGGTCGCCATGGCGGCCAGCAACCGGCCCGTCTCGCGCCTATTGGGGCGCGCCCTGCCGGGCAGGGCGCCCACGGGCGCTGACCAAGCCCTGGCGCCCCTGACGAAGGCCTTCGGCCGGGGCTTGGTGAAGGGCATGCCGGTCCTGCTCAAGCTTCTCGCCATCGTCGGTACCGCCGCGATGGTCTGGGTCGGCGGCGGCATCATCATTCACGGGCTCGAAGGTTATGGCTTCGCCGGGCTGGGCCACGCCATCCATGACGTGGCGGTGGCGGCCGGTCATGCCGTTCCGGCGCTGGGTGGCTTCGTGGAGTGGCTGGTCTCGGCAGCGGCCTCGGGCCTTTTCGGGCTCCTCCTCGGCGCTCTCCTGATCCCACTGACCCACTTCGTCGCCGTACCGCTGATCAAAACCATGCGCGGCGGCAGCCGCAAGGCCGAGAAGCATGGTGCCTGAGCCGGGCTGCCGCCCTTCCAATCCCTCTCTGTTTGTACCATATTCGTTCTATGGCCAAATCACCCAAGAAGCCCAAGCTTTCCACCGGGAAAGCCTCCAAGCCTGAGCTGAAGCCCCTGGCGCCTCACCTGGCCGATCTCCTCAATCCCGCGGTCAACCGGGAGCGGGAGGCGGCCGAGGGTTTCGCCGAGCGCGCGCAGGAGACCTTCATCCACGGCGACATCACCGAGGTCGACCCGGCGCTCGCAAAGAAGCTCGGCCTCAAGGGTCCCGACGATGGGCCGGACGTGGCCGAGGAACTGGGCGAGATCTCCTCCGGGTCCGGCTATTCCGCCACGGTCGATGCCCTGTCGCGGCTGCTCACCGAGGGCGATCCGCGCTTCAAGAACGGCACGCTCTGGGTGCCGCACCGCCCGCCCCGGCCCGAGAAGTCGGAAGGCGGCATTCCGTTCAGGATCAAGTCCGATTTCACCCCCTCCGGCGACCAGCCCAACGCGATCCGCGAGCTGGTGGACGGCGTGCGCCGGCAGGAGCGCGACCAGGTGCTCCTCGGCGTCACCGGCTCGGGCAAGACCTTCACCATGGCCAAGGTGATCGAGGAGACGCAGCGTCCCGCGCTCATCCTCGCGCCGAACAAGACGCTGGCCGCCCAGCTCTACGGCGAGTTCAAGTCGTTCTTCCCCGACAACGCCGTGGAATACTTCGTCTCGTATTACGACTATTACCAGCCCGAAGCCTATGTGCCGCGCTCGGACACCTTCATCGAGAAGGAATCCTCCATCAACGAGCAGATCGACCGCATGCGCCACTCGGCGACGCGCGCGCTTTTGGAGCGCGACGACGTGATCATCGTGGCGTCCGTGTCGTGCATCTACGGCATCGGCTCGGTCGAGACCTATACGGCCATGACCTTCTCGGTGAAGGTGGGCGAGAAGATCGAGCAGCGCCAGCTCATCGCGGATCTCGTGGCCCTGCAGTACAAGCGCATCCAGAGCGACTTCGCCCGCGGCACCTTCCGCGTGCGCGGCGATGTGATCGAGCTGTTTCCCGCCCACTTGGAGGACCGCGCCTGGCGCATCGGCCTGTTCGGCGACGAGATCGAGAGCATCGTCGAGTTCGATCCGCTCACCGGCAAGAAGACCAACGACCTGCAATTCGTGAAGGTCTACGCGAATTCGCACTACGTGACGCCGCGCCCGACCTTGCAGCAGGCCGTGAAGGGCATCCAGGACGAGCTGCAGCACCGCCTGCAGGAGCTCGCCCGCATGGGCCGTCTGCTGGAAGCACAGCGCCTCGAGCAGCGCACGCAGTTCGACCTCGAGATGATCGAGGCCACCGGCGTGTGCAACGGCATCGAGAACTATTCGCGCTATCTCACCGGCCGCAAGCCCGGCGAGCCGCCCCCGACCCTGTTCGAATACCTGCCCGACAATGCGCTCGTGTTCACCGACGAGAGCCACGTGACCGTGCCGCAGATCGGCGGCATGTATCGCGGCGACTTCCGGCGCAAGGCGACGCTGGCCGAATACGGCTTCCGCCTGCCCTCCTGCCTCGACAACCGACCGCTGCGCTTCGAGGAATGGGACGCCATGCGCCCGCAATCGGTGCACGTGTCGGCGACGCCCGCCAAGTGGGAGATGGAGCAGACCGGCGGCGTCTTCGTCGAGCAGGTCATCCGCCCCACGGGCCTCGTCGACCCGGTGGTGGAAATCAGGCCCGCCCGTTCGCAGGTCGATGACCTCGTGCACGAGGTGAAGGAGCTTGCGGCGAACGGCTACCGCACGCTGGTGACCACGCTCACCAAGCGCATGGCCGAGGACCTCACCGAATACATGCACGAGAACGGCATCCGCGTGCGCTACATGCACTCGGACATCGACACGCTGGAGCGCATCGAGATTATCCGCGATCTCAGGCTCGGCGCCTTCGACGTGCTCATCGGCATCAACCTGCTGCGCGAAGGCCTCGACATTCCGGAATGCGCGCTGGTCGCCATTCTCGATGCCGACAAGGAGGGTTTCCTTCGCTCCGAAACCTCGCTGGTGCAGACCATCGGCCGCGCGGCGCGTAACATCGAAGGCAAGGCGATCCTCTACGCCGACAAGATCACCGGCTCCATGGAACGGGCGATCGCCGAGACCAACCGCCGCCGCGAGAAGCAGCTCGCCTACAACGCCGAGCACGGCATCACGCCGCAATCGGTGAAGAAGAACATCGCGGACATTCTGGAAAGCGTCTACGAACGCGACCACGTGTCGGTCGATACGGGCCTCGCAGACCGCACGGTGGGCCACAACCTCAAGGCTGTCATCGCCGACATGGAAAAGCGCATGCGCGAGGCCGCGGCGAACCTGGAATTCGAGGAAGCGGCGCGCCTGCGCGACGAACTCAAGCGCCTCCAGGCCACGGAGCTTGCGATCAGCGACGACCCGATGGCGCGGCAATCCGACGTGGAGCGGGAGGCCGGCAAGTATGGCGGTTCGCGCAAATATGGCCGCAGCGCCAACCTTCCGCCGAAAGGGCTTCCGCCTTCAGGCGAAGGCACGACAGCGGGCGACGAGGATTCGGACAGCTACGGCCCGACCGGCAAGGGCCGCTCGGACGAGGGCACGCGCATCCGCAAGCCTGGCCTCGACGAGATGGGCCCGGGCACCGACCGCGAGGTGCCGCTGAACTTCCGCGAGCGGCCGAGCGGGCGCTCCACGCAAGGGTTTGCCGGCCAGAAGCCGAAATACAAGGGACGGAAGGGGCGGTAGGCCGCCCCTTCGCCGGAGCGTTTATTCCGGAAACCTGCGCTGAGTGACGGCCTGCCCGATGACGCCGCCATTCGCGTCTAGGGCCTTGATGGTCCATTGATAGGTGTGCACCTGGCCGGCCGGCGGGCTCGGGCCGTTATAGCCGCCGAGCGCTGCGGCCGAAACGGCGCTGCAGTCGATGGTGTTCCGGCCCGCCTGATACGGCACCTTGGCGCCGCCATGGCGATAGCCCGGCACGTCAAGATCGACCATGTTGAAGTCGAGTGTCGCGGTGCCCTTCGGCACGCCGGAGAGCTTGAATTCCGGCGAGCTGCCGCACCAGCGCAGGTTGGCGCCGAACTTCGCCTGCGCGAGCGCGGTGGTGCCCGATGCCGCAAGCCCCATGGCTGCAAGGATGATGAGTTTCTTCATGATGCCCCCGATTGGCGTTCGTTGAGAACGATCTCGCCAGACATCAGTCCGCCCCTCGTCCGTCAATGCAGCACCAGGCTTGTCGACAGGCAAAGACCCCGGACCTTTGCGGCATGGTGAACGGCACGGGCGCTCTGACCCTTATCCCGGCATCCGCTCGAACACGCCCGTGACCACCGGGCCGATGCCGGCCATCAGAATGGCCGCGGTGGCGGCGGCCTTGGGGATGAGCAGGCCGGCCTGCCGGGCATCCGTGTACCAGCCGCCGACGATCGTGCGCCATTGCCAGTAGGGCGAGAAGGTCCAGGCCTGAGGATAGGGCCGCCGCTCGCGCCGGCAGATGTCCCACACGATCCGGTCGTTCACGCGGTAGAACGCCAGGGACGCCGCCCCGAACAGCATGAACCAGACCAGCCCTCTGACCATCCCGGCGCTCCGGCTTCCGCCTCAAGCATCATGATGGATGAAGCCCGTGCCATCTTTGTGGCGCCACCCCGCACAATCATTCAACCGACCGGTTGACAATCCCCGCCGCCTCATGCATATTCAACCACATGGTTGAATTACATACATCCCCGCTCGACAATGTCTTCCACGCCCTCGGCGATGCCACCCGGCGGCACATGCTGCGCGACCTCGCCCATGGCGAGCGCACCGTGAGTCAGCTCGCCGAGCCCTTCGCGATCTCGCTGGCGGCGGCCTCGAAGCACATCAAGGTGCTGGAGAATGCCGGGATGATCCGGCGCGAGGTGCGCGGCCGGACCCATGTCTGCCGCCTCGATCCCGGCCCGCTGGCGAGCGCCCACGAATGGCTCGCCGCTTACGAACGCTTCTGGACCGATCGTCTGGATGCCCTCGACCGGCTCCTTCGCGAGGAGGATGCCCGCAATGCCACCAAGCCCGCACAAAACCCAGAAGGAGACAGCCATGAATGACCTCTCGCCCACCACCCTGGCCCCCGATGCCTATGGCGTCATGACCGGACCCGACACGCTGACCATCCAGCGCCTGCTGCCCGGCCCGGTCGAGCGGGTGTGGGATTACCTGACCCAGAGCGAGTTGCGCCGCCAATGGCTGGCCGCGGGCGAGATGGCGCTCGCGGTCGGCGCGCCCTTCGAGTTCGTCTGGCGCAACGACGAGCTCACCTCCCCGCCCGGCGCCCGCCCGGCGGGCACGGCCGAGGAGCACCGGCTGGAATGCCGGATCACCGAGCTCGACCCGCCGAAGAAGCTCGCCATCACCTGGGGCTCCACGGGCGGCGTCACCTTCACGCTCGAGCCCATCGGCAGCAAGGCCCTACTCACCGTCACCCACCACCGGGTGCCCGAGCGCTCGACCCTGCTCAGCGTCAGCTCCGGCTGGCACACCCATCTCGACATCCTGGCGGCCCGCATGGCCGGCCAGGAACCGGCCGAGCCCTTCTGGGACCAGATCGCCCGCCTGCGGCCCGACTACGAGCGGCGGATCCCGGGCTGAACCCGCACCGCGTCATGGCCGGCCTCGTGCCGGCCATCCACGTCTTCGCTCTCAACTGATGCAACCTCATCCTGAGGAGGTCACGTCAGTGACCGTCTCGAAGGAGGCTCCAGTGCTCTCTGGACGCTCCTTCGAGACGCAGCCTCACGGCTGCTCCTCAGGATGAGGTGACAGGGTGACAGGTCGGGGAGAACGGCCCCTCCCCTACGCCCCCACCACCCGTGACAGCGTGAACGCCGCCAGGAAACCCGCGACGGTGATGAGGCCGGCATATTCGTGGGCGGTCTCGAAGGCTTCCGGCACCATCGTGTCGGCCAGCATGGCCAGGATGGCGCCTGCCGCCACGGCGGTCACGAACGCGATGGTTGCGGGGCCGGCCTCCGCGAAGGCCCCGTAGCCGATGAGCGCCGCCACGCCCGAGGCCGCCGCGATGCCGCCCCAGATGCCGAAGATATACGCCTTGGAGCGCCCGGCCCGGCGCATGCCGGCCGCGCTGGAGAGCCCCTCCGGCAGGTTGGAGAGAAACACCGCCGCCACGGCCACGAGGCTGACGCCCGTGCCCTCCAGCAGGCTCACGCCGATTACGATGGATTCCGGAATGCCGTCGAGGAGCGCCCCGAGCGCGATGGCCAATCCGCTCCCCGCCTCGTCGCACCCGGCCTGCCGGGAATCCTCCGCGAACCCTGAGCGCTTGCGGTGGTGGGCGCCCCGGCGCGACACGAGGATGTTCGCCGCCGTGTAGACCGCCGCCCCCGCGAGAAACCCCAGCGACGTGGAGCCGATGCCGCCCTGGCGATAGGCCTCGTCCATGAGGTCGAAGGAGAGCGCCGAGATCAGGACCCCGGCCCCGAACGCCATCACGCCCGCGATCACCCGCTGCGGCAGTTTTAAGAAATACCCGAGGAGCGCCCCCAGCACGAGGGCCGACCCGCTGAGCAGGCCCCACAGGCCGGCCTGGATGGACAAGGGCATGAAGGGTTCTCCGCGCGATGGGGAGAATCAACAGGTAATTATTGGATACTTGGAGTGCGGGTATAGACCAACGAATGATATACCGCTGCTTCAATTTCTAGTTATTATTTGTCCTCAATCCGAGTCTCTTTCTGAGAGGAAAGAAATTCCAGCGGGACAAAGTTTGAGAGCACCCGGTCATCGGTTGGGAAACTCTCAATTTTTCTTAAATCTGGGACAAAGTGGCAATTGAAACGCTCCGCCATACGAACTGAAGCTTCAACTATGAGTGCAATCTCTGGCGCCCAGTCCTTGCGCTCATCAGCCATGGCTCGTCCCCGTCCAATGAATCATTGTTCCAACACGTTAAGTCCGGGATGGTTCCGGGGCTAGTGTATGCGTGCAACACTTTAGGAGTAGATGGGCTGATGGTTGATCCACTCAAACCCTGGGATTTTCCAGAACTGGTTTTTGGCATCGCTGGACCAATTGGAGTGGATGTTGACGCAATCACCGATAGCCTGAGTAGTGCACTGCGCGTGGTCAGATACCAATCCGAAGTCATAAAGCTGACGACAGAGATGAAGGTCTTCGCCACTGATGTTTCAGACCCGAAGGAACGAGACTTTCACTCCGAGGTCATGCACAAAATCAAATACGCGAATGCTCTGTGTGAGAGGTATCAAGACGCCTCGACTCTTGCGCGAATAGCAATCCGGGCCATTGCATCCCGCCGACGCGAAATTACCGGCCAGCCGAACAAGATACCGGAAAAGGTTGCTTATATAGTTCGGCAACTCAAGCGGCCTGACGAAGTGGCCCTCCTCCGCAGAGTATACGGGCGTCAATTCGTCCTCGTGTCTGCATATGGTTCTGCGGAACAGAGGAAGAAGCTGATAGAGGCAAAACTAAAGAGAAGCCTTTCAACACTCACTAGCGAGCCAAACATCTCTTTCTTGGCAGATGAGTTGATTGATAAAGATGCGAGTGAACAGGGAGAGAAATATGGCCAGCAGCTACGGGAGACGTTTCATTTAGCTGACGTATTTATTGATGGCATAAGCAAACAAGAGATGGATGAGAAGCTCGAAAGGTTCATTCAAGCCTTCTTTGGTCGGACAGATATAGCTCCATCAAAAAACGAGTACGGTATGTACGCGGCCAAGTCTGCTTCTCTCCGTTCCTCAGACTTATCACGCCAAGTTGGAGCAGCAATCTTTAGCAAAGATGGAGAGTTGATCACTCAAGGGTGCAATGAGGTTCCTAAGGCATTTGGAGGAACGTATTGGGATCTGGAACAGCCTGACTTTCGAGACGTGAGACTTGGTCATGATCCTAATGAAATACTCAAAAAGGAGCTTTTAAGAGATCTTTTTGAACGCTTGTCGAAAGCTGAACTTCTCTCTGAAAAGGCCATCAATCTTGGCGGCCCTGCTGACATGGTAGATGCACTAAGTCGTAAGGCGGACAAAGGTGAAGATGCGGATGGTCCATTAGTTGGAGCCATTGCGATGGACCTCACCGAGTATGGTCGAGTAGTGCATGCTGAGATGTGCGCCATATGTGATGCCGCTCGCATCGGACGTAGTGTAAAAGGCGCAACACTCTATTGCACCACCTTTCCTTGCCATAACTGCACCAAGCACATTCTAGCAGCAGGCATTGAGAGAGTAGTTTATATGGAGCCCTACCCTAAAAGTAAGGCAAAAGACCTTCATGAGAACGAGATTGAAATCGAGAATGAGAGTGCAACCCGCGTATCCTTTGTACCCTTTTTAGGCATATCCCCATTTCGATACAGGGACATCTTCCAGAAAGGTAAAAGAAAGAACCCTGACGGCACGGCTAAACGGTGGCTCGGCGGCGATGAGAAACCGATGCTAGAAATTGTAACAGGCTCATACATGGATGTTGAGCTTGTAGCTCTTGGCCCTCTAGTTGGCCAAGTAACTCCAAAGGAGCCCATTGCCGTTCCTACGGGCAAAGCCTCATCTAAAAAGCGAGCAGTTGTAAAGAAAGCCAGCCAAGGAGACTGGAAGAACACAAGACTTCGGTAGTCCCAGCGTACAGTGTGGAAAGTCTGGGCTTGACGCCCACATCAACCGGTTGTGGTGCTTCTGACTCTGACACCTTCGTTGTCACCCCCGATTTGTTTCGAGGATCCACGTCTTCGATGCGCGGTGGTTCTTCAGACGTGGATGGCCAGGACGAGCCCGGCCATGACTCGGTGAGGGCGCTCTCAATGTTCTCACTTTGTTCTTGACAATATGCCTAAGCTCGGCTATATCTAAAAACATCCTCGCCCGACGAGGGGCGCGCTCGCGAGGCGTCGCAAGAGTGGGGCAAGGAGCGGTCCTGCCGCAGGCCTCGCAAGCCGGTGATCGCAGGTGGCCGATCTGGCATGTCTCCAGGTCCGCTGAAACAAACCGCGCGTGACGAGCAGTTCGGCTCTCACCTTCACCAAATAGCATCGAGCCGGGCTGCACGACACGCCACCCTCGATTGTCTCCCCTCCCGGGGCCTTCGCCGGCCCCGGGACCGAGAGCCCGTGCCCTTTTCATTCATTCCTTTCCATCCCCATTGCCTCAAGAGATTCATCATGATCCAGGACGACGACGTTCCCCTCTGCATCATGCCCGACTTCGACGACACGCTTCAGCGCCTGTCCGACCTGTTCATGGCGTACAAGATCTGCCGCCGGCGCACCTGCCGGTGGCACGAGAGCTGCCAGGGCGGGTTCGGCCCGCCCTGCTTCCTGCAGCAGCGCAACCTTTTCGCCGATGCAATCCGCTACGAGCTGGACGATTACCGGGCCTATTGGACCGCGCAGCGCCGCAGGGCCAAGGCGAAGCCACCCCACGGGTCGATGTGACCCGGAGCCGTGGCGCATGGATCCGGCGCGGATGGCCTGCCGGTCTTAGGCGGCGCCGCGCCCGCAGGGTGCCGGCGCGCCAAAGAGAAAGGGCGGCCCCAGGGCCGCCCTTGTCCGCTCTGCTGTGATCCGAAAAGCCCCGTCAGAGCCGTCCCATCAGCAGCAGGATGATGAGGATCACGAGGACGATGCCGAGCAGGCCGCTCGGGCCGTAGCCCCAGCTGCGGCTGTGCGGCCAGGCCGGCACGGCGCCGATGAGCAGCAGGATGACCAGAATGAGCAGGATGGTGCTGATACCCATGAGAAAAACTCCTTGATGACCGCGGGACGTGTCGTTGCCACGCTTCAAGCGGGAAACTTGGCCGTTCAAGAAAGGTTCCCCTGTTTCGGGGGCCAAGGGTTTTGCTGTGGATGAGCACCGAAGGGGTAGGTTCCAGGGCGGAACGATCACAAATGCCTGACGTTACCTCCTCGGCGATTGGGTGCCGCCTTCGAGTGCGTCCCCGGCGGGAGTCGCTAGTCCACGATGGTCCAGGACACCCCGATGCAGAAGAAGAATCCACACATCATGCGTGACGAAGACACAGAAACCGTCCCTGGCCTTCACGGATCATCCCCGGCGCTCAGCCGCTCGGTGCAGGCCCAGATCGGCCAGCGGCTGCGCCAGTTCTACGAGACGCTGGCGCTCGGCGAGCAGCCGGTCCCGGACCGGTTCATCGAGATCATCAATCGGCTGGACGAGCGCAAGCCGGAGAAGCACCAGTCATGAGTATCGACATCTCTCTGCGCGATTCCATGCTCAAGGCGACGCCGAACCTGCGCGCCTTCGCCATTTCGCTGACCAACAACGTGGACCGCGCCGACGACCTCGTGCAGGAAACCCTGATGCGGGCGATCGCCAATATCGACCGCTTCCAGCCCGGCACGAACATGCAGGCCTGGCTCTTCACCATCCTGCGCAACCTGTTCCATTCCGAATACCGCAAGCGCCGCCGCGAGGTGGAGGATGCGGACGGCAAATACGCGGCCGGCCTCTCGGTGGCGCCCGACCAGATGCCCCATCTCGATT
The DNA here is from genome assembly GCF_014191055.1 of Microvirga lupini. Lineage (GTDB taxonomy): Bacteria > Pseudomonadota > Alphaproteobacteria > Rhizobiales > Beijerinckiaceae > Microvirga > Microvirga lupini_A. The sequence continues at coordinate 923,721 of NZ_JACHWB010000001.1, read as the reverse complement.
TCGAGGATCTGCAGAAGGCTCTGGCCCGCCTGCCCCACGACCAGCGCGAGGCGCTGCTGCTGGTGGGCGCCTCCGGGTTCTCCTACGAGCAGGCGGCGGAGATCTGCGGCTGCGCGGTCGGCACCATCAAGAGCCGCGTCAACCGGGCCCGCAACCGTCTTGCCGAACTCATGCACCTCACCGACATGGAGGAGGATCTCGGCCCGGACCGCGTCACCCTCTCGGTGATGCACGCGGTCGCCTGATCTGTTCTCAGGGAGCATTCCCTCAACAGGCGCTCCGCAGGGGGCGCCTGTCGCTTTAGCGGCGCCGGAACTGCTGGTTGCCGCGCTGCGGCGGACGCGGACCGGAAGAGGCACCCGAATCCTTGTGACGGAAGATGAGGCGGCCCTTCTCCAGATCGTAGGGCGACATCTCGACGGTCACGCGGTCGCCGGCGAGCGTCTTGATGCGGTTCTTCTTCATCTTGCCGGCCGTGTACGCGATGACCTCGTGCCCGTTGTCGAGCTGCACGCGGTAGCGCGCGTCGGGCAGGATTTCGGTCACAAGTCCTTCAAAGGTGATCAGTTCTTCCTTGGCCATGCAAAGCCTTTCCTCATAACAAAAAGAGCCGCCCCTGGACCGGAACGGCTCATATGCAAGAGGACGTACCCTAAGTACGTCCTCCGGCCTGAAACCTTAGGCGTTCTGCAGGTTCACTGCAGAAGCGCGGCCGGTGCGCTGGTCGGTCTGAAGCTCATAGGAGATCTTCTGACCTTCGCGCAAGCCGCGCATGCCGGCGCGCTCGAGCGCCGTCGCGTGAACGAACACGTCCTTGCCGCCGTTGTCGGGCTGGATGAAACCATAACCCTTGGTTTCATTGTACCACTTCACGGTTCCCTGTTCCATGGGAATTCCCTTTTCACTGTCGTTTGCACGTGGATGCGGGCTCAAGGCCAGACACCCGTTAGTCGATAGATGGTAGAGAAGGAACGTGCGCCCGGCAGTGCCAAAGCGGGAAGCCCAGTCGTCCGGCCAAATGTCGATGAACGATTAGGTAGGGTACAGATGGGGCAAATGCAAGGCAAAGCCCAGGGCTCCTCCCCTGTGACTTCCTCAACGAATGCCTGAGCAGCACGGGTTTCTAGCGGCTGCCCCGGATCCCTGAAATCACCCCCTGCAGGGCCTCCTCTCCTTTAGGCGTGAAGCGGATCTCGCTGCCGTCGGCCTCGATGAGGCCCCGGCCCTTCAGCTCCTGAACGGCAGCCTCGCTCGCCTGATGGCCCGATCCGTCCTTCTGCACCACGCTGCGCACCATCTGGCCGCTCGACAGCTGGTGATAGGCCGCGAAGGCGAACACCGCCAGCGCCTCGTCGCTCAACCCGGACAGATCCGCCATCGTGATCCTCGCTTGCCGTTGGAGATACCCACCCTCTCAATGCGAAGGCTCCGGGAGCGTTCAAGCGAGGCGGCAAAAACAGGCGGCGCAACACTCTCGGAAGCCAGGAACAGACCGTCGCGCCTCACGTTGGTTGCGCGAGAGCGGGCCCTCCAGGGGCCCGAACGACAGCAAGGAGGAGCGCATCCATGGCCAATGATCGCAACCGCTACGGCAATCAGGATTCCGGCTGGCGCGACCAGGATGACGGCTACATCGCCCGACGCGGCTTCGGCAACCGCAGCGCCGGCTACGACCGGGGCGCCGGCGTCGACCGCCGCTCCGGCTCGGACGAGGGCTATGGCCGCGGCCGTGACCGTGACTTCGGGGATTCGGCCGGCTACGGCACCGGTGGGTCGGCCCTCGACTGGCACGATGTCGTCGGCGAGGAACGCGGCCAGGGGCGCCCCCTGTTCGACACGGATCGCCGGCACGATCCGGATCGCTTCGGGCAGGACCGCTATGGGCGCGACCGCTCCGGATCCGAGAGCTTCGGCCGCGGCTCCCGCGACTACAACGAGGAGCGCGGCTTCTTCGAGCGAGCCGGCGACGAGGTGCGGTCCTGGTTCGGCGATGACGACGCCGAGCGCCGCCGCGACCGGGACATGCGCGAAGCCGGCCAGCATCGCGGCCGCGGGCCGAAGGGCTATCAGCGCTCCGATGCCCGCATCCTCGAGGACGTGAACGACCGTTTGACCGAGGATCCGCATATCGACGCCTCCGAGATCGACGTGCGGGTCGAGAACCGCGAGGTCACCCTCTCCGGCACGGTCAACAGCCGCTTCGAGAAGCGCCACGCGGAAGACATCGCCGAGTCCGTATCCGGTGTCATCCATGTGCAGAACAATCTGCGCATCCAGCAGGCGGCCGATGCGGGCATTGCCGGCACCGCGATGTCCGGGGCCGGGGCCGCAGGAGCCGGCAGCATCAGAACTCCGGAAACCGGCACCACGGCCGCCGCCCGCCGCAGGACCGGCGGGAGTTCGGGCAGCGGCGTCTGACCCTCGGCCCGGACCGAAGACCGTCGATTCACCAGGATGCGCTTCTCCTCTTGGGGACGAGGCGCATCCGTCGTACCAAGGCCTTTGCCTTTCCCCGGTCGCGATCAGACCCCATATGAGAGGGGCAAGGACGAGGACATCGATGGCAGGCATTTCCGTCACGCTCGAAGGCGACAACATCCAGCTGGCGTTCCAGAAGGGCGAACAATCCACCGCCGTGGTCATGGACCCCCATGCCGCCCGCTCATTGGTCAGGGCCGTGAGTCAGCTCCTGACGGCCATCGGTGAGAGCGCCGGTGAGGAGGGCGAGGACATGCCGGAAGAGCTGGTGGACGTGACCTCCCAGACCATCGACGTCGGCATGGACGAGCACGGCATGGCCGTGGTGGCGCTCCAGGCCGGTGCGATGCCACCCTTCCTGCTGCGCCTGAAGGACGATGAGGCGAGGCATATCGCCCAGAGCTTGCTCGAAATCCTCAACAGCCCCCGCGATGTGCGGGTGTCGCACGGGGACCATTAAGCTCAACCGCTGCCCATCCACCCCGCAGAAAGGAATTGCCCAAGACCGGCGCCCGACGTAAAGTTATTTTATAACTTTTCTGCCTCCGATGAAGCGGAGTTCCGTTCTGAGGCAGCCGGGATATTGTCATGGCGCATTGGTCATCAGGTTATGTTATCGATGTCGATTATACCCACGGGTTCTATCAGGAGCTGACGCCGAGCCTCTTGAGCTTCCTGACGCTCCTGCAGGGTGTCCAGGCGCCCGATCTCGGCGCACCGCTCGCGTATTGCGAGCTCGGATGCGGCCAGGGTTTCTCAACAAACCTCCTGGCGGCCGCAAACCCGCACATTGAGTTCTACGCCACCGATTTCAATCCTGGTCACATCGTCGGGGCACAGAGCCTTGCCCAGTCGACGGGCTCGCATAACATCCGCTTCTACGACGACAGCTTCGCCGACTTCCTGCTCCGCACCGACCTGCCTGATTTCGACTTCATCTGCCTGCACGGGATCTACAGCTGGATTTCCCTTGAAAACCGGCGGACTATCGTCGAGTTCATCCGCCGCAAGCTGAAGCCCGGCGGCCTCGTCTACATCTCCTACAACACCATGCCGGGCTGGGCCTCCATGATGCCGCTCCGGCGCCTGCTTTTGGAGCACACGGCAGCACAAGGATCGCGATCCTCCAGCCCATCCCGTGTCACGAACTTCGTCGACCTGGCGGACGCGCTCGGCAAACTCGACACGCGCTATTTCGCCAGTCACCCCAAGTTGGCGAAGCGGATCGAGAAGCTCAAGGAGCATAACCCCAACTACATTGCCCACGAATATCTCAACCAGGATCTTGAGCCGTTCTACTTCACGGATTTGGCGCAAGAACTCGCTGAGGCGAAGCTGACCTGGGTGGGCCCAGCGAACGCGCTGGAGAATCTCGACGACGTCAATCTGACGAAGGAGCAGCGGGAGTTCCTTGCCAGGATCGGCGACATTGCCCTGCGCCAGATGACGCGCGACCACATCGTCGACCAGCAGTTCCGGCGCGACATCTTCGTCAAGGGCGCGGTCCGCCTCTCCGCCCAGCAGGTCCGCGAGCGCTGGCTTGAGACACGCTTCGCCCTGACGGCCAGAGGCAGCAAGATCCCGCGCGAGCTGCGTGGCCTCCGACATACTGTCAAACTGCACAGCGGCATCTACGATCCCCTGATCGCAGCGCTTGAGCCCGGCCCCCGCACGCTGCGCGAGATCCTGACCGAACCTACTCTGGCACAAGCGGGCTTCAACCGCCTGACTCAGGCCCTCACGATCCTTGTAGCCCTGGGCTCTTGCCAGCCCTGCCTCCCGGTACAAGGCGCTGGTGAGCGAAGGCTCACGACAGAGCGCTTCAACAGGGCCATTGCGGAGCTTTCGCGTTTCGAACGCAAGTTCAGCCATCTCGCCTCACCGATCACGGGAGGCGGCATCGCGGCGGATCGCATGGCTCAGCTGATGTGGCTGTCCCTGCAGGACAAGGATACGGACATGATCCGCTTCGTCGGGGATGTTCTGTCTACCGCGGGGCAGCGCCTGTTGAAGGATGGCAAGCCGCTGAGCGATGCGGAGCACGCAGCCGAACTTCGCCAGCGCGCTGACGAGTTCGGGGAGAATACCCTCGGCGTCTGGACAAACCTTGGTCTTTGCGATCCCCCGCAGCAGAAATCCGAGCAGCGGCGGCTGCGCGCCTGAGCCCAACCTCACGTCTTCGTCACGAGCTTAACCTTTAACGGAACTTCATGAATGCCATTCTGTTGTCGAACGCGGGGCATCATTGGCCGCGCTTCGGACAGGGCCCATGGCAGTTCACGACCCAGATCTCACCTCCGGCGCATATCCGGCCGTTCCCATCATGGACGCCAAGGCGGAGCCGACCCTCAAATACCCGGAATCCGAGACCTTCTATGCCGAAGCCCTTCGGGAGCTGAACACGCTTGGTCTGCCCTTCCTGCTCGCCGGCACCTATGCGCTCTCGGCCTATACCGGGATCACCCGCCCGACCAAGGACCTCGACATCTTCTGCAAGGCCGGCGACTACACGCGCGTTCTCTCGCATTTCAAAAGTCTCGGCTACTCCATCGAGATCGAGGATGACCGCTGGCTCGGCAAGGTGTTCAAGGGCCAATACTTCTTTGACGTGATCTTCGCCTCGTCGAACGGCACCATGCCGATCGGCGATCCGTGGTTCGAGCACGCGCGTCAGATCGAGGTGTTCGGCACTCCGGTGCGCATCGTCGGACCCACCGAACTCGTCTGGTCGAAATGCTTCATCCAGTTGCGTCATCGCTATGATGGCGCCGACGTGGCCCATACGATCCTCAAGGCTCACGACCAGATCGACTGGCATGGGCTCCTGGCCTACATGGAAGTGCATTGGGAAGTGCTGCTCATGCACCTGCTCAACTTCCGCTGGATCTACCCGTCCGAGCGCGACAAGGTTCCGCGCTGGGTGATGGATGAGCTTCTCGACAGGCTCAGCAAGCAGCTCGAACTTCCACCGCCACAGATGAAGGTCTGCCGCGGGCGGATGTTCTCCCGTGTCGATTACGAGATCGACGTGAAGCAATGGGGCTTCGCCGACGTGGGCGGCGAAGGTGAATGGCGGAATGAGTGACGAACCACAGCAAGTCATGAAGGTCGCTGCCATGGGCGACCTGCATGTGCGCGAAGACAACTGGGTGTCCTATCGCGACCTGTTTAGCGAGATTTCCAAGGAGGCCGATGTTCTGGTGCTCGCAGGAGACCTGACAGATCTCGGCAAGCCCAAGGAGGCCGAACTTCTGGCCCAGGATATCAAATCCTGCTCAATCCCCGTCGTCGGCGTTCTCGGCAACCATGATTACGAATGCGGCGCGCATGAAGAGGTGGCGCATATCCTGCGCGATGCCGGGATGCGGGTCCTCGACGGGCAATCGGTCGAGATCGACGGCGTTGGCTTCGTGGGCGTGAAAGGCTTTGCCGGTGGTTTTGGTCGCCGCATGCTAGGCTCCTTCGGCGAGCCCGCCATCAAGCAGTTCGTCGGCGAGACCATGAACGAGACCCTGCGGCTCGAAAATGCCATGCGTCAGGTGCGCGCCAAGCGCTCCATGGTCATTCTGCACTACGCCCCCATCACGGAGACCATCGAGAGTGAGCCGCTGGAGATCTATCCGTTCCTGGGTTCGTCGCGGCTGGCGGAAACGATCGATCGCTTCAAGGTCAGCGCCATTGTGCACGGTCACGCCCATCGCGGCCGCTTCGAGGGCAGGACACCCGGCGGACAGCCGGTCTACAATGTAGCCAAGCATATCGAGAAGCCGACCGGCAAGCCTTATGCGCTCATCGAAATATGAGCCGGCCTCTAGACGCTGCCGGCTCATGATGCTCCTCACTCAATAGCGCGTGCCGGGATCCGTTGGGTTACCAGGCAGGTAATCGGGCTCGGAACCCGGCCCTTTCGGATCGTTGATCCCCGGATCGTTGACGGGATAGGGCGTGCGCGGTCCCGTCGGACCGATATCCGGCTCCTCATCAGGAATGGTTCCTGGCGGCACCTCGCTTGGGATGTTCCCGCCTGGCAGCGGATCGTTCGTAGGAGCTCCCGGATTGACCATCGTTTCTTCCTCGCTTTGTAAAATCCGTGATTGGGTCAACAAGCCCGCGTGAGCAGGGTTCCGAAAGCGGTCTTCCGACGGAACCGCCCCGTGCTTCACCCGTTCCCAAGCAGTTCCCAGGAAACGATGGAGAAACATCATGCCTGACATCAAACAGGCCAAGATCCTCATCATGGCAACGGACGGCTTCGAACAGTCGGAGCTTATGGTGCCGCAGGAGAAACTCTCGGATGCCGGTGCGACAGTCGAGGTCGCCGCGCCCAAGTCCCGCATGAAGTCCGGCAAGATCTATGGCTGGGACGAGAAGGACTGGGGCAAGACCGTGTCCGTCGACAAGGACATCGAGGAAGTGAACCCGGCGGATTACGATGCGCTCGTGCTGCCCGGCGGACAGATCAATCCCGACAAGCTGCGTGTGGAGCCGAAAGCGATCGAGATCATCCGCGCCTTCTATTCCTCAGGCAAGACCGTTGCTGCGATCTGCCATGCGCCCTGGCTTCTCATTGAGGCCGGCATCATCAAGGGCAAGAAGTGCACGTCCTACCACTCGATCAAGACCGATGTGATCAATGCCGGCGGGCAATGGCGCGACGAGACGGTGGTGACCGATTACGGCCTCATCACCAGCCGCAATCCTGGCGATCTCGATGCTTTCGTGGGCAAGATCATCGAAGAGGTGCGCGAAGGCTCGCATGCGGGCCGTCGTCAGGCCGCCGAGTAATCATTCACTCTCTGAAGCCAACAAAAAAGCGGCCGGTTTTCACCGGCCGCTTTCGTATTTTTATATAGCCTGACTTCAGGCCTGCTGGATCGCCGAGACTTTCCAGGGGCCGCCCTGATCGCGACGGAAGGTCCAGAGCTCGGTCGCCTCTTCGACCTTGTTCGGATCGCCTTCGACGACGCGGCCGCTGGCGCGGTCCACCATGACGTCGGTGATGCCGAAGCGCATGGCCACAGTCGCGTAGTCCGTCGCGCCCTCGCGCCAGGCCTCGGACAGATCGCCTTGGTTGAGGCGCACGTTGGAGAGCTTGTTCACGACGCCACGGGCCGTGTTGTCGTTCAGTTCCTCCTGGATGTAGCCAGCCATCTCAGGGGTTGCGATCATCCAGAGCTTGGCGACGTCTTCGCGGGAATAGGCATCCTGCATCTCAACGAGGCCACGCTCGAACTCCGCGTAGTCACGTTCGCCAATGCCGATCTCATCCCGTACGCCTGGACGAGCCTGCGACTGCTGGGACCGGCCACCGAGGCCGCCCATCGCGCCACCAAGGCCTGCACCCAAGCCACCAAGACCGCCGCTCAAGCCGTCGCCCATGGGCTGTCCGCCTGTCGGGGGCACGCTGCCGCCCATATTGCGGGCATAACCCTGACCAGCATAGGACGGCTCCTGACGCCGGCGGAACCACTTCATGGCAAACGACACCAGCAAGACCACGAGACCGACCTGGAGCAGAAGGCCGAGGATCGACGCCAAGCCGCCGAGGCCGCCGAAGAAGCCGTTGCCGAACAGCAGGCCGAGAAGGCCGGCACCGAACAGGCCGGCCATCAGGCCCGTGCCGAAGCCGAAGCGGCGCGGCTGCGCCACATTAGGCGCCGGGGTGCCCGGGCGAGTGACGTTGGGGCCCTGGTTCGGAATCTGCGAACGCTGGATCGGGGCTGCAGCCTCAGGCGCCGTCCTCGTGGCCGGGGGAGGCGTGTAGGTGCGCGCACCGCGCGATCCGAAACCGCCGCTTCCCCGCCCGACGCGGGCCTCGGCCGCACTGCCGGCAAAGACCAAAGCGGCCGCCAGGGCAATCATCACCCGGCTACGGCGAGAAGCTAAATTCATCATCGTCTTTGTTTCATCCCTTCGGAGCATAGTGCTCTCGAAGGATAATGTGGTGATGCCCGAGGGGTTGCGAAAGGGCTCGGCCGGCCGATTTTGGTCCGGGCTCGAACATCCTCTTTCCTTTCGTCACCACCGACCTTGTGCCGGCGACCCCGATCACGTGGGTTGCTGTGCTCTTCAGAATCGTCATGACCGGGCTTATCGCGGTCATGACGCGTCATAGGAAGTTTTAATGACCCTGTTTCTGCTTCAGCTGGTCAATCCGCTTCGAGGCCTCGGCCTTGTCGAGATCGGGATCAAAGGCCTTCGGGTCGTGCGCCTGCTCGGATAGGGTCTTGAGGTAGGATGCCTGGGCGCCGGTCATCGGTTCATCGCCCGTTACCCAATCCTCCGGATCCTTGATCTGGTTGTCGGAAGGATCCGGGTTGGTCTTCGGATTAACTGCCTCTGCGGAAGGTTTATGGTTAACGGAAGCACCGGAATTCACTTTGCCATGCGAAGACATGCAGGACTCCTATTGTTCTAGTTTTGTTCTCTGATGAGAACACGCTTGCAGGACCTTGGTTCCTCAAAGAAAGGCGGACTACTCCCGGAGACTCATCCCCGTTATCCACAGATCTGGCCCTCGACTCACCCGCACGGTCGTGTTCTTGCTTTGTTCACGAAGCGAGAGGGATGGACGGCTGATGCGCAAACCGACAGGTCTGGAGCGGCTCTATGTCGATTTCGACTCCTTCTTCGCCAGTGCCGAACAGCACCTCCAGCCCGGCCTGCGCGGTCGGCCCGTCGGAGTCATTCCGGTCGATTCGGAGCATACGGGGCTCATTGCCGTCAGCCGCGAAGCCAAGGCCCAAGGCCTCAAGCGCGGCACCTTCGTGCGCGACGCCCGTCGACAATGCCCGGGCCTCGTTCTCGTGACGGCGCGGCACGAAGCCTATGTGGAGTTGCACCGGCAGATCCTGGACGCCATCGAGACGGTCCTTCCCGTCAGGGCAGTCTGCTCCATCGACGAGATGGTCTGTGCACTGATGCCCTCGGAATGGCCGCAAGGGCTCGTAATCGGGCAACGCGTGAAGGATGTGATCGCCGCCACGATCGGCCCCACGCTCACCTGCTCGGTAGGCCTTGGACCCAATGACCTGCTGGCCAAGATCGCCGCCGAGATGAAGAAACCGGATGGGCTCATGGCGCTCCATCCCGACGATCTGCCTGGCCCCCTGCTCTCCCTTGAGCTTACGGATATTCCCGGCATCGCGCGAGGCAACGCGGCGAGGCTCGCCCGCGCCGGCATCAGTAACATGGCCGCCCTCTTGCGGCTCCAACCCAAGGAGCTGCGTCAACTCTGGGGCAGTGTCGAAGGGGAACGGATGTGGATGGGGCTGCACGGCTACACCGTGGAGCGGCCCGAGACCCGCCGCCGCATGTTCGGCCACGGCCGGGTTCTTCCCGCCGACTGGCGCTCCCTGAACGGCGCCTATGCGGCCGCCCGCGTGCTGCTCGCCAAGGCTTCAGCCCGGATGCGCCGTGCTGGTTTCGCCGCCAAGGCATTGGCTCTTTGGCTGACTGACCGGAACAGCGCCGGCTGGTATGGAGAGGAGCGTTTCCAGCCCACCTGGGACGACCCATCCCTGCTCGCATCGTTGAGCCATCTGTTTCTCCACGCCGAGCGGGAGGACATGCGCCGCAGCCGCAGCGTCCACGTGGCGCTGCACGATCTGGTTCCGCTCAGCGATATCGAGGGTGATTTGTTCGATCACGCTCCGGAGGCGCAGCTCAAACGGCGCATGGAGTCTCTCTCGGCGATCGCCGACCATTTCAACGTCCGCCATCGAAAGACGCTTCTGCACTGGGGTCCCTGGGTCACGATCCCCGGGGGTTATGCAGGCGCCAAGATCGCCTTCAACCGCATTCCCGATGCGGAGGATTTTTGAACGGCCTCTCGAAAAGAAAATGCCCGGCACGAGGCCGGGCATCAGGTGACCTCTATGAGAGAAGCCTACGCGGCCTTGCTCTTGGGCTGCACTTCGGCCGAGTAGTCGTCCATCAGCACCTTGGTCATATTGCCCGGCTGGTATTTGTGCGGGCCGATTTCGGACACAGGCGTTACTTCGGCGGCCGTGCCGGTGATGAAGCACTCGTTGAAGCTCGGGAGTTCGTCCGGCATGATCCGGCGCTCGGCGACCTCAAAGCCGCGGCGCTTGGCAAGATCGATTACCGTGCGGCGGGTTATGCCGTCGAGGAAGCAATCGGCGATCGGCGTGTGAACGACGCCATCGCGGATGAAGAACACGTTGGCGCCCGTGCATTCGGCCACGCGGCCCTGCCAGTCGAGCATCAGCGCATCCGCATAGCCCTTCCGTTCGGCCTTGTGCTTGGAGATGGTGCAGATCATGTAGAGGCCCGCGGCCTTGGCGGCCGACGGCGCGGTGGCCGGATCGGGACGGCGGTACTCCGCCATGTCGATGCGGATGCCCTTCATCTTCTGAGCCGGGTCGAAATAGCTCGGCCATTCCCAGGCGGCGATGGCGAGATGGATTTTGTTGGTCTGCGCGGCCACGCCCATCATCTCCGAGCCGCGCCAAGCGACGGGGCGCAGATAGGCGTCGACCATGCCGTTCTTCTCCAGCACGAGGCGCTTGGCCGCGTCGATCTCGGCCACGCTGTAGGGGATCTCGAAGTCGAGGATCTCGGCCGATTTCTTCAGGCGCTCCGAGTGCTCGGTCGATTTGAAGATCTCGCCGCCATAGGCACGCTCGCCTTCGAACACGGACGAGCCATAATGAAGGCCGTGCGAGAGAACGTGGAGCTGGGCATCCTTCCAGGGTACGAGCTGTCCGTCGTACCAGATCCATCCATCACGTTGATCGAAGGGGGTCGCGGACATCGTGTATCTCCTTGAAAACCAGCCTTGTGGCAACCGGGGCCGGGTAATTTCCGGTGCGCTTCCAATCGATTTCAATTTCATTCATTTCGCGGAAGCGGCTTGACGAGTAACAATCGTCCTGAGATATGTCAACAAGGCTGACATAAAATTTGGGAACAGGATGGTGCGTGACGCGATACCGGCTTTGAAGTCTCATCACCCCGGCAAGGACATTCTCGCCGAGACCCCTGCCTATGACCTCATTGAACTGTTCTTCTTCGCCTATCGCGACTTCGTCAGCGATCCGGATCGGATTCTGGACGAGTACGGCTTCGGGCGGGCCCACCACCGGGTCCTGCATTTCGTGAGCCGCAACCCGGGCCTGACCATCGCGGAGCTCCTCGACATCCTGCGGATCACCAAGCAGAGCCTGAACCGAGTTCTGAAGGAGCTGATCGAAAAGGACTTTATCGAGAGCCGGATGGGCACCTCCGACCGACGCCAGCGACTGCTCTTTGCCACGCCCCAGGGTCGGGAACTGGCCCTGAAGCTCGCAAAGCTGCAGACCCGCCGCATCATGCGTGCACTGTCCGGCATGGAGCCGGAGGCCAAGGATGCGGTAAGCCGCTATCTCCTCAGCCTGATCGATCCGAACGACAGCGCCCATGTGAAGCACCTCGTATTCGGGTCCGAGGAAACCTGATAAAGCAGGGGCCATGACCTTGAAGCACTAGAGCATCGTGCGGAAAAGTGGACCCGGTTTTCCGCTCAACATGATGCTCTCATTTATGGAGGAAGCATCGGATGGATCCCGAAAGTGCAAATCCACTTTTGGGTCCGATGCTGTAGACCCGATGGATGCACGCATCGACATTCCAGACCACGCCCCCCACGTCCTCGTCGTGGACGACGATCGCCGCCTGCGCGACCTGCTGACCCGGTTTCTCAGCGAAAACGGCTATCGGGTGACGGCGGCGGCCAGCGCCGCGGAGGCTCGGGCCAAGGCGGAAAGCTTCGTCTTCGACGCTCTCGTCCTCGACGTGATGATGCCGGGTGAAACCGGCTTCGACTATGCCCGCTCCTTAAGGGAGCATTCGCAGGTACCGATTCTGATGCTCACCGCCCGCTCCAACACATCGGATCGGGTGACGGGCCTCGAGATCGGCGCTGACGATTATCTGTCGAAGCCCTTCGAGCCGCGCGAGCTGCTCCTTCGCCTCGGGAACATCCTCAAGCGCGCGGTGCCTGTACCGGGCACGGCCAATGGGGATATGCCCGACGTGATCCATTTCGGACCGTTCTCCTATCGGTTCGACCGGGGCGAATTACGGCGCGGCGACGAAATGGTGCGCATTACCGAACGCGAGCGCGAGATCCTGACGATCCTTGGCAGTCATGCGGGCGACAACGTGCCCCGCGAGGCTCTGGCCGGCAACGGAATTGCCGCCAACGAGCGCACTGTGGACGTGCAGATCAACCGGCTGCGGCGCAAGATCGAGACCGATCCGGCCAATCCGATCTTTCTGCAGACCGTGCGCGGCATCGGCTACCGGCTCGTGATAGACCGATGAAGATCGGCGCGACCCTGAACTATACGCCCCTCGACCACGCCGCGCGCTGGTTCGGGCGATTTTTGCCAAAGGGTCTCTATGCGCGGGCGCTCATCATCATCATTGCGCCGGTCATCCTGTTGCAATCCGTTGTAGCCTACGTGTTCATGGAGCGCCACTATGAGCTCGTGACACGCCGTCTCTCCTCTGCAGTCACGGCGGATATCGCGGCGCTCATCGACATCTACGAGAGCTATCCACAGGACCGGAACACCACCACCCTCTCGCGCATCGCTTCCGAGCGCCTGCAGCTCGATGTGGACATCCTGCGCAATACCGATCTGCCGCCGCCGGGGCCAAAGCCGTTCTTCGACATTCTCGACGAAACACTCTCGAACGAATTGCGCCGACAGATCGACCGCCCCTACTGGATCGATACGGTCGGGCGCTCAAGCTATGTGGAAGTACGCGTCAAGCTCGATCAGAACGACGTGATGCGCATCCTGGCGCGGCGCAGCCAGGCCTATGCCTCCAACTCGCACATCTTCCTCGTATGGATGGGCGGCTCATCCTTCGTGCTGCTCGGCATCGCCATTCTCTTCCTGCGCAATCAGATCAGGCCGATCCTGAGGCTTGCGGAAGCCGCAGAGGCTCTCGGCAAAGGACGCGAGATCGATTTTCGCCCTCGCGGCGCGCGCGAGGTGCGCCAGGCCGGTCACGCCTTCCTCGAGATGAAGCGGCGCATCGAGCGCAACATGGAACAGCGCACGACGATGCTCAACGGCGTGAGCCACGACCTGCGCACCATCCTGACACGCTTCAAGCTATCTCTCGTGTTTCTCGATCAGACGCCCGAGGTGGAAGACCTCAAGCGCGACGTGGACGAGATGAGCCGCATGCTCGAAGGCTATCTCGCTTTTGCCCGCGGCGAAGGCGGCGACGCGGGCGAGCAGGCGATCGCCACGGACCTGCGGCAGCTGCTCGAAGAGGTGCAATCGGATGCCGAACGGCAGGGTCATGTGACGGAGCTCGACATAGTCGGGGACCCGATAATCACGGTGCGCCCGGACGCGTTCCGCCGCCTGCTGTTCAATCTCGTCGGCAACGCGGCGCGGCATGGAGACCGGATCGAGATCACGGCCAATCACGAAACCCGCTGGCTCGTGCTGCATGTGGACGACGACGGCCCGGGGATCCCGCCCGAAATGCGCGAGGAGGTCTTCAAGCCCTTCGTGCGCCTCGATGAAGCGCGCAACCAGGATGAGGGCGGCTCGGGTCTGGGCCTCGCGATTGCCCGCGACGTCGCACGCTCCCATGGTGGCGACATCGTGCTCGGCGAATCTCCGCTCGGGGGCCTGCGTGCAACGGTGCGGCTGCCGGCCTGATCAGTAAAGCCGCCCGCCCACTGGCACGTCACGATCGGGGCGGATCAGCATCACGTTGCCATTAGCATCAGGTACGCCGAGCGTCAGAACCTCCGACCGGAACGGCCCAATCTGCCGCGGCGGGAAATTCACCACCGCGAGAACGAGCGTTCCCACAAGATCCTCCGGCGCGTGGTTGATCGTGATCTGCGCCGAGGAACGTTTGGTACCGATCTCAGGTCCGAAATCGATGGTGAGCTTGAAGGCCGGCTTGCGAGCCTGCGGAAAGGGTTCCGCGGTGACGATGCGACCGACACGGATCTCAACCTTTAGGAATTCATCGAATGTGATCTCCGGCGAGATCGATTGCCCCTGATCCATCTGCCCCTCTCTGTCTGATCAGATCGCCGCTGCGGGATTCTCCGCATCGCCATTATCGTCCGTGGCCCGGCGCCTCTCGGATCGGGACGAGCGGCGCCCCTGCATGAAAGCGCGGCCGACCGCGCGCAATGGAGCGCTCAGGCGACGCATATCCTCGGCGCCTTCCACAATACGCTCGCCGCGCCGCAACTCGCGGTCGAGCCGCGCCATGGTCTTGGCCTGCGCCGGATCGTCATCGTCGAGCCATGTGCGCATGGTATTGGCATAAACGAGCACCGCGCCTTGCAGCTTCAGCGTGCCGAGCGGCCCTTCGGTGTTTATGCCGGCAGCCGCTAGCATGAAGCGCTGGGAGTTGAGCGCCACTTGGTTGAGCGCCGCGAGCGACACAGGATCGTATCGCAAATCCTGCGAGATCCGGCGCAGCGCCTCCTTGTAGGGCTGCATCGCATCGAAACGGCGCATCAGCACGTCGAAGATGCGCTCGCGTGCAGGCTCGCCGGCAAGGTCGTCCGTCGTGCCTTCCAGCACCTGCTTGTCGATCATGCGGGATAACCCGCCAAGCACTGCACCCTTCGAGGGAAAGAGATCGCGGAACTCTGCGAGCGAGACATTCGCCGCCTTCGCGATGTCGGTGATCTCGATTTCGTGCCAGGGCCGCCGGGCGGCGAGATCCATGAGAGCCTCGACAATCGCCCTGCGCTTGTCCGTGGGAGCTGTGGAAGCCTGTGCCGTCACGATCAACCTCCTGAAGATGGGCCGTTGCGCTTAATCTAGGGATGCGCCGCACCAATCCCAAGGCTCACCCGGCGAGTTCCTCCGCTCGCCGCTTGGCCGCGGCCACCGCTTCGCGCATGAGGCCCTTCATTCCGTTCGGGTCGCGCATGAGCACCTCGAGCGCCGCCGCCGTGGTGCCGCCAGGCGAGGTGACATTCTGGCGAAGCGTCGCTGGCGACAGATCGCTCTGGAACAGAAGCTCGCCAGCCCCGGTCACGGTGGCGCGGGCGAGGCGCTGCGCCAGATCCGGCGGGAGCCCTGCGGCGGTGCCCGCCTCGGCGAGACACTCGACGAGATGGAAGACATAGGCCGGCCCTGAACCCGATACAGCCGTGACGGCATCGATCAGGTTTTCGGTGGGAAGCCATTCGACGATGCCGTTACTGCTCAAGAGCACATCGGCCATGAGGCGCTGCTCTTCGCTGACCTGATCGTTGACGGCAGCGCCCGTGGCGCCGCGTCCGATGCTGGCGGGCAGGTTCGGCATGGCCCGCACGATGGCGCCTGCGGCAGGGAGCCTGGAGCGCAGGTCACCGATGGTCTTGCCGGCGAGGATCGAGACGATGAGGGTCTGCGGCCCGAGGCAGGCATTCACCGATGAAGCCGCTTCATCCAGCATCTGTGGCTTGGTGGCGAGCACCAGCACGTCGGGCGCGGCGGGGTTTGCGGGATTGAGGGCTATTCCCTGCTCCCGGCAGAGCCGGTTCATATCCTCGGACGGCCGCGGGTCGAGAACCGTGACGCCCTGCGGTCTCATACCGACCTTGAGCCAGCCCTCCAGCATGGAGCCACCCATTTTGCCGGCCCCGATGAGGATGAGCGACGATGGGAGGTGCGAGGCGTTCGGCGACATGGGTTTACCCTGACGGAATGGAGAGGAGAGGCCGCACTCTATTCACGTCCGTCTGGCTCTGTCGAGCGAGGCTCAGGCCTCGCCTTCGGTTTCGAACAGGACGCTGTCGAGGGCTTCACGGGCCGACTTGCCGGCCCAGATCACGAACTGGAAGGCCTGGAAATAGCGCTCGCAGGCTTCCACCGCGACCCGCAGCATGGTCTCGCACTGCCCGTCCGTCGGATCGGCGCCGCCGGCGAGCAGGAGAGCGTGGCGAAACATCACCACGTTTTCGGTGCTCCACAGGTCGAAATGCCCGACCCAGAGCTGCTCGTTGACAGCAGAAATGAGTTGGAGGACATCCTGCCGACGCCGCTCGGGAACCTTGAGATCGAAGGCGCAGGCCACGTGCAGGGCCTCCACATCCTCGATCCAGGTAAAGGCGATGTCGTAGTCGGCCCAGCGTCCGGCAACGGAGACGGACATCTCGTCCGCCTCGGCCCGGTCGAAGATCCAGTGACGCAGGGAAGCGAGGCGCTCGACCACATCGAGCGGATGTTCCGAGCGGTCGATTTCAAGATGAATCTGCGACATGTCGTTCCCGGACGCTCACTTGCCTGAATATGGTAAACACATCCTGGCAACACCGTTGCTTTGACCCGGAACTATTCGGAAGAAGTACTCAGAATACCTGAAATATTCGGAGAACCCGCCGCCAGCCTCTCGAATCAGCTCATGAATCGACAGTCTTAGATTTCGACCTCCGTCACAATGCGCCGGATTCATCTGTCCACAACAGGAGCCCCGCGCTGAATGCAGGCCGGCCTCTAACTCCAATCAGGGTGTCACGGCACCTTTGCCGCCAGCGGCAGTCAGCTTCGCCTCGAGTTCCTTGACCCGGGCGTCCAGCCGCTCGTTCTCCTCGCGTGCCGCAATCACCATCTCGCGCAGGACCTCAACCTCCTCGCGGGTGGCAACGTCCATGTCCTTGATCAGCCGCTCGAACTGGCTGCGGACCACGCTCTCGACCTCGCGCCGGACGCCCTGGGCCGCTCCTGCGGCATCGGTGGCAAAGCGGGCGAGTTCATCGAAGATCCGGTTGGACGATTGGGTCATGGGTCAATCCACAGCGTTCGGTGGGCTCATCGGCCCTGGAACGCCACACATGGCCGCATTCGGCTCAAACTGCAACAGGGTTGACGATCCTCCCCGGAAAGGTCCAATGGCAGCCCGTTCGATCAAGGCCCACTCATGCCGCTCTCCTTTCCGCTCATCGATCCGATTGCCATTTCCATCGGTCCCATCGCGATCCGCTGGTACGCGCTGGCCTATGTGGCCGGCCTGCTGGGCGGCTGGTTCTATGCCAAGCGTTTGGCCGCAAAGGCTGATCTCTGGGGCGGGCTGAGGCAGCCGAAACCCATCGATGTAGACGACCTCATCGTCTGGGTGGCGCTCGGCGTGGTGCTGGGGGGGCGTGTGGGCTATGTGCTGTTCTATAACTTGGGTTCCTATCTCTCTCAGCCCTTGGAGATCTTCGCAATCTGGCGCGGCGGCATGTCCTTCCACGGCGGTTTCCTAGGGGCGGTGCTTGCCATCGTGCTGTTTGCCCGCTCGCGCGGGCTCAACCCGCTCGCCATGCTCGACATGGCCGCCGTGGTAACGCCTATCGGCCTCTTCTTCGGCCGCATCGCCAACTTCATCAACGGCGAGCTGTGGGGAAGGCCGGCGCCCGATTTTCCCTATGCGGTGGTCTTCCCCCATGCGGGCCCCGTACCGCGTCACCCAAGCCAACTCTACGAAGCCTTCGGCGAGGGTCTCATTCTGTTCATCGTCATGGCCTTCGCGGCACGGCGCTTCGGCTTCCGCAGGCCGGGGCTGTTGGGCGGCATCTTCGTGCTGGGTTATGCGCTGGCACGCATCGTCTGCGAGTTCTTCCGCGAGCCCGATGAGCAGCTCGGCTTCCTGTTCGGCTCGTCCGTCGGGGCACTGGGCGGCGGCATCACCATGGGCATGCTGCTGTCGATCCCTATGGCGCTCGTCGGCGCCGGTGTCATCGTGCTGGCGGCCCGGGGCCTCACGCGGCCCCGGCAGGCAGTCGAAGTCGCGTGAAGGCGCTGAAGGAGACGTTGCGGGAGACGATCGCCCTGGAGGGGCCGATCTCCGTCGAGCGCTACATGAACCTGTGCCTCCGGCACTACTACGCCACCCGCGACCCGCTGGGTGCCGCCGGCGACTTCACCACGGCGCCGGAGATCAGTCAGATGTTCGGCGAGCTGATCGGCCTCTGGATGCTCGAGGTCTGGAACGGCATGGGACGGCCGGCCTGCCGCCTCGTGGAACTCGGACCCGGACGCGGCACCCTGATGGCGGATTTCTTGCGAGCAACGCGTCTCCTGCCCGACTTCAAAGGGGCCGCCACCGTTCACCTCGTCGAAACGAGCCCCTCCTTGAGGCAGCGCCAGAAGACCGCCCTCGCCTCCTCGGGATTTGAGATTGAATGGCATGACAGCATCGAGGACGTGCCCACCGGCCCCATGCTCCTTGTTGCCAACGAATTCTTCGATGCGCTTCCTGTGCGCCAGTTTCAGGCCACCGAACGCGGCTGGTGCGAGCGGTTGGTGGGCCTCGACGGCGAGCGCCTCGTGTTCGGCCTGCGACCGGAGCCGGAGCAGGCTCTCGGCAAGCCGCTGCGCCAAGACGATATCCTTGAGTGGCCAAGCGCCTCGGTCGACGTCATGAGCACGCTCGCCGGAAGGCTGGCCCGGGACGGCGGCGCGGCCCTGATCCTGGATTACGGCTATTGGGGTCCGGCCTTCGGCGACACCCTTCAGGCCCTGAAAAACCATCAGCCCGTCGATCCGCTGCAGGAGCCGGGTGAAGCGGACCTGACCACCCACGTGGACTTCCACCGCCTCGTCCAGGCTGCCGCAGCACAGGGCGCGCGTGGGCACGGAATCGCCACGCAGGGCGACTTTCTTCGAGCGCTCGGGATCGAGGCGCGCGCCAACGCCCTGAGGGCGCGCGCCACACCGGCCCAGGCTGCCGATATCGACCAGGCGCTTGCTCGCCTGATAGAACGCGGAGCGGCTGGCATGGGAGAGCTGTTTAAGGTTTTAGCCGTTACACATGAGGCGACCCAAGCCGTGCCCGGATTGCCCGCCCTGCCCTTCTCTTCGTAAGATTGCGCCATGTTCATCCAAGCCCCCGTCCTCTCCTCTCAGTCGAATATTCGCCACGCCTTCTTCACGCGTGAGGGCGGCGTCTCGACGGGGATCTATGCCTCGCTGAATGGTGGCATCGGATCCTCCGACGATCCCTCGAAGGTGCAGGAGAACCGGCTGCGCATGGCCGAGGCACTCAGCGTCGCGCCCGAGTCTCTGATCAGCGTCTATCAGGTCCATTCGCCCGATACCGTAGTCGTCGAGGGGCCCTGGAGAGCTGAGCGCCCCAAGGCCGATGCCATGGTGACCAGGGTGCCGGGCCTTGCGCTCGCCATCACCACGGCGGATTGCGGGCCGATTCTGTTTTCCGACGCGCAGGCCCGCGTGATCGGGGCGGCCCATGCGGGCTGGCGCGGGGCCGTGACGGGCGTTCTCGAATCCACCGTCGATGCGATGGAGCGGCTCGGCGCCCGACGCGAGACCATCGTCGCGGTGCTCGGTCCCACGATCAGCCAGAAGGCCTATGAGGTCGGCCCCGACTTCATCGAACGCTTCACCAAGGAAGCGCCAGGTCATGAGCGCTTTCTCAAGGAGGCTGAGAGGCCGGGCCATGCCATGTTCGACCTCCCCGGCTTCATCGGCGCGCGCCTTGAGACAGCAGGCATTAGGGCCTTCATGGATCTCGGGCTCTGCACTTATTCCGACGAACAGCGCTTCTTCAGCTATCGCCGCACTACCCACCGGCAGGAGACGGATTACGGCCGTCTGATCTCGGCGATCGCGCTCACTCCCTGATACCGGCAACGTCCGGCGTCTCCCAGGCGAGGTGCTGGCCGCCGTCGACGGCGATCATCTGGCCTGTGACGCTGCGGGCTTCGGCGAGGTAGAGTACCGCATCGGCGATCTCGTCCGGCGTTCCGCCATGACCCAGCAGCACGGCGCTGCTCTGCTTGGCGAAATCCTCATCCCCCTGGCGCACATTCGACAGGGTCGGTCCGGGTCCAATGGCATTGACGCGGATTCGGGGCGCCAGCGCCTGGGCCATGGTCTGTGTGGCGGTGAACAGGGCGGCCTTCGTGAGCGTGTAGGAGAAGAACTGCGGCGTCAGCTTCCAGACCCGCTGGTCGACAATGTTGATGATGCATCCTTGGACCTCAGCGGGCAGCTGGTGCGCGAAGTCGCGGGCGAGAAAGGCAGGAGCCCGCAGATTGACCGCAAAGTGCCGATCCCAGCGCTCCTGCGACAGGGTCTCGACCTCGTCGGGTTCGAACTCGGAGGCATTGTTGACGAGAAGAGTCAGAGGACCCAGCGCCCGTACGGCCTCCGGCACAAGACGCTCGACGGCATCGCCATCGGCGAGATCGGCTTGCACAACGGCCACCCTCCCGCCGCCCTCCCTGATCCGCGCCGCTATGCGCTCAGCCTCATTGGTGGAGCGGCGGCAATGGATGGCCACCGCATACCCCTCTGTGGCGAGTCGATCGACGATTCTGCGCCCGATGCGCTGGGCCCCACCCGTCACCAGGGCTGCTTTTTGCATTCTCAACCTCTTGAAATGTAAGTATGTAGCGTCAATTATCAGTCTTCGCCAAGAAAATGACATTTTTTCGCTGCGTCGTCGAACCAACGGCCAAGCTGTGCGTTAGAGGTCCAGCGATGTCGCAAGGGGTTCATTTGCGTATTGCCGCCACAATCCTGCCACAGCACTTCTTAGCCGCTGTGGTTGTGAGGTCACAGCCCTCGCGAGATTGTCGCTCTATAAATGGGGAGTGCCCGGCCTGAACCGACGGCAAGTGGGTCCGGCTGGCATGACATCGATTAGGAAAGAGAAACCATGAAGAAGATTCTTCTCGCCAGCGTCGCCCTCTTCGGCTTCGCCGGGGCTGCTGCTGCTGCGGACCTCCCGGTCCGCTCCGCTCCTCCGGCTCCGATCATCGCAGCTGCTCCGATCTTCACCTGGACCGGCTTCTACGTCGGTGTGAACGCCGGCTACGGCTGGTCGAACGACGACTTCGACGCCTTCGATCTCGCTGATGACGATGACGACGGCGGCTTCGTCGGCGGCGCCCAGGTTGGCTACAACTACCAGATCGGCTCCTTCGTGGTCGGTCTCGAAGGCGACATCCAGTACGCCGATTTCGGCCGTGACAACGTGTTCGACTTCGACGGCGACGGCGATGCCGACGACTTCGGCAGCGACTGGTTCGGCACGGTGCGTGCTCGCGCCGGTGTGGCCTTCGACCGCGCCCTCATCTACGCCACCGGTGGTTTCGCGTTCGCTGACGACGCCAACGGCTGGACCGTCGGTGGTGGTCTCGAGTACGCCTTCACCAACAACCTGTCGGCCAAGATCGAAGGCCTCTACGTCAACCTCGAAGAGGACGACATCCCGGGCTTCGACGACGACTTCGACAACGATTTCGGCGTCATTCGTGCCGGTCTGAACTTCCGCTTCGGCACCTACTAAGATCCGTCTCTCACGAGATGGAAAAGGCCCGGGGTTTCCCGGGCCTTTTTCGTTTCAGGGCGTCACCCTGGTCTTGGCATAGGCCGGAACGCGGGATTCGAAGTCGGCAAGCCATGCCACGAGCTTCGGATAGCTCTCACGCCAGCGTCCGCCGAAGCGCAGGTCGAGGTAGCCCAGGGCACAGGCAAGAGCGATCTGGCCGATCTGCAGGTTCTGGCCGGGCGCCGACAGACAGGCCTCCGCATGGTCGAGGCCACGGCGGACCTTGTCGGCCTGGTGATCCACCCATTTCGGCTCGCGCCTGTCCTCCTGGCGGAAGCGGCCCTCATAGACCTGCAACAGTGCCGCATCCATGATGCCGTCGGCCAGCGCCTGATCGCGCAGGGCGCTGAACCGCTCCGGCCCGTTCGGGATGACGCGGCCGCCACCGGCCAGATGATCGAGGTAGTCCACGATCACACGGGAATCATAGAGCACATCCCCGTTCTCAAGGATGAGGGCCGGGATCTTGCCCAGCGGGTTCTGCTGACGGATCGAATCCTCAGGGTTCAGCGTATCAGCCTCAACGATCTCAATCCGGTCGGACAGGTTGAGGATTGCGGCGGTGAGCTTCACCTTCCGGCCGAAGGGCGAAGCGGGCGAGGAGCGGAGAACGAGCATGAGCAAACCCCTGAATCTGAGAGAATGAGGCAGTCATGAACGCTCGCAGCGCCTGCGGCAATCCGTTTTAAGCAGGGGGACCGAAGGCTTCACAGCGATAAGCGCCGTAGCCGCTGCGCGACAGACGCTCTGCGAGAGCCGGCAGGAGAACTTCCGCCTCCTCCCTCAACGACCATGGCGGGTTGAGCACGAAAAGCCCGCTGCCGTTGAGCCGTGTGGCATCGCGCGGATCATCCACATAGAGCTCAAGCCGCAAACCCGGACGCGAACTCTCCCGATGGAGGCGCTCTGCCACCGCATCGACGGAGCCGACATCCTTGATCGGGTACCAGCCGGCATAGACGCCGGTGGGCCATTTCTTGAGCGCCGCGAGCAGCTCCGTGCCGAGGCGCTCCAGTTCATTGGGCTTTTCATAAGGAGGGTCGATCAGGACGAGACCGCGTTTCTCCTTGGGTGGAATGAGGGCATTCAGCGCCGTCCACCCGTCGAGATGCATGACCTTCAGGTTGGTCACCTCATTGAAGGCCTCGCTCAGCACAGCGTGGTCGGCCGGATGCAATTCCACGAACACGCCCCGGTCCTGCCGCCGCAGGATCTCGCGCACGATGCCGGGAGAGCCGGGATAGATGGCCCCCCCATGCCGGGCGCGTACATCGGCAATCACCTTGCGATAGGGAGTCAGGATCTCCTCCACCTCGGGAGCAAGAGCCTCGTCCAGGCGCCCGATTCCGTCGATCCACTCCCCGGTTCGCTCGGCCTCGTCGGCCGTCAAATCGTAGAGGCCGATTCCCGCATGGGTGTCGATGACGCGAAGGGGCGTCTCCTTGCGCTGCAGATAGGTGAGGATCCGGACCAGGAGGGCATGTTTCATGACGTCGGCGAAATTGCCGGCGTGGAAGGCGTGGCGGTAGTTCATGTTTGTCCTAAGGCATCGAGCCCAAAAGGAGGCTCCACAGTCGAAAGATGCGCTATCTTACTGCCGGGACCGTGATCTCGCCCGCGCGGCAGCCGTCGCGATCGACCTCGGGACACTGGTGGTACCCCCGCAGGTCCTTGCCGAGGCAGATGCGCACCTCCTGGAAGATGCGCCGTCCGCACGAAACCGCGATCATGTCGGGCCGCAAGCCCGGATTGGCGTTCAGGAAAGCCCGCTCGATCTCGCTCGGCAGCACCCGCGAGCGGCTGTCCAGTCCTTTGAAACCATCAGGAATGCGGACCAGTTCACGGGCCCGCCGAACGGCCTGGAAGTAGCCGCTCGGGGACTCGCCCGAACAGGTCCCATGCTTGCGCCACTGGTAGCGTGCCAGGTTGTCGTCCGGAAAGAGACCCTTGGCATCCGCAATGGCTGCCTGCGGCACGAAGCGCCCGTTGGGCTCGCAGAAGCTGGGATACCCCTTTTCGTTCTGCGGCCACAGGCCATGAGTCACGAAACCCAGTCCGCTGCCGCTGTCGCATTGCCGGCTGCGGCTGCCGCTGTTCTCGCAGAAGCCCGGCGACCAGGAGAGTGCGAGCACGTAGAAGTCGAACTGCCCCGTGGGGGCGCCCCTCGCCTCCCGCGGTCCTTGGGCCGCCGTGGGAGAGAGCAAGAGAAAGCAGGCGCCCGCAAAAGAGAGGCACCAACGCAGGATCAAGGAGCGGCCTGCTTACAATGGGGCGCGAAGGCATAGTGGCGGTCAAAGCCGTCCACGCAGGCCTCCGTATCCCAGCCAATGCCGATGAAGCCGAGATCCTCGCGGATCGAGAAATTGATCTTGTGCCTGTAGCCGTCGGAGACCAGCACGGTGCCCGTGCAGTAGCGGCGGGGAATGTAGTCGAGACCCCAGGGGCGCCAGGCGACCTGCTGCACCCGCTCGAAGGAGACGATCTGGAGATTGGAGTTCCAGTATAGACCTTCCTTGTGAGCGAAGTTCGCACTGATGTCCTGGAGCACGGACGGATCGGCACAGGCCGGCAGCGAGGCATCGAAAGGCTCCTCCCGACGCTCTGCCGGCGTGACCTCACGGGCCATCGCAGGTGCGCTCAACATCATGCAGGAGATGAAAGCCGCCAGCCACTTCATTCGGATGCTCCAACAGGTCTTCGGATTGTGTTCCATCGACCATGTGGGCGAAGCCCGAGAAGGTCAAGGCTCCGCTTGTGGTTTAATAAAGAGCGTGTCGGTTCAGCATCATCGGCGCATTGGCCGGACGCGTCTGAGGCCGAGGTGGAGCATAGGTCTGCTCCGGAAGCCGGCCGGGCGGCAGATTGGACGGAGGCGGTGAACCGCTCGAGGCGCCCGAGCCGGGCAGATCGGCCGCATAGCCGTTCGAGGACGAATAGCGCTGTGCCGGAGCCACCGGAGCCGACAGATTTGGGGCTGGCGGCGGGGGCGCAGGCGGGATGTAGGCCTCGCCTTCCGGCACGTCCTGCTCGAGATCCACCGGGGCCAGATCGCCCGCTGCGGCCGCGCTCTGGAGCACCTCCTGGCTCTTCTCGGGATCGATTCGCGGCGCAAACTTCAGGATCGGCTTGCAGATGCGCCGCTGCCCTCTGGGGTCGTGTCGCGCCAGATCGAGGTGGAGGTGATCGTAGTGGAAGGCATCGGAGCCCGGCCCCAGAACCGTCGTGAAGTAGCGGCAGGCGCCGACGAAGACCTCGCGCAGGAATTCCTGCTCGGCAGGATCCCGGCTCCGCCAGCCGTTGACCACCGATACCTCCCGTCCGTCGATCAGGGCAAAGCCCATAATGTCGAGGGCATTGCCGAAGGAATGCTCGGAAAGCTTGGCGCCCCTCTGGTTGTTACGGGGACGGCAGGAATAGGAGCCTGCCTTGATGTCGGCGAGCGGGACGCCGAAGTACATCTTCGCGGCGGGCCTCACGATCTCGTCGATCCAGGTATCGATCTGCGGAATGATCGGGCAGGCAAGCGTCACCTTCGACTTCAGGCCGACGGCGCCATTGTTGAAGGCGGAAACCTTGAACGGATAATCCATGCCGCAGACGCCGGGGCCCTCGATCTTGGAGCTCAGGGCCATGTAGGCGGAAGGCTGCACGAGCCGCTGCGAGAGGCAAGCCTCCTCGGCCTGCGCGCGCCAAGGCTCACGCTGCTCGAACCGAAACAGTCCGCAACCGGTGACTCCGAGCCCAATGAGCGATAGGGCAAAAAACGCAACTAACCCACGACGCATGGGTGGGAGACTAAGCCGGGGCCGTAAACATCCCGTCAACGGCGGAAAGCATCAGCCGATTCGAGGGCTCAATCAGCCTTGCCTCTCTCTGAAACCGTAAGGAAAACAGGGTGCGACAGAATAGAGCAGGAACTTTTTTCGCCTGCGGCTGAAAACGATTACGAGCCAATCAAAACAAGGCGTTAACCATTTGTTAACCATTCCGGGAAGTCTGCGAAGTGCCCTCAATCCCTTCAGGACTGCTTCTCAGGAGGCAGCAGGTTTGATAGCCTACCTATCCATTCAGAGGGGATTAACCCCTCACGCAGAAGTGGGGCTACGATGTATCTGACATCCAATCTCGACTGGACAGCCAAGCTCAACATCGCTGCCGTCTGCGTGTCCTCTTCCTTCATCGTCGCTGTCGTAGCCGGTCTTTTCTGAGCGGACGCTTCGCAACTCCGGGCAACCCGCCTGACAATCTTCATGGTCTCTCCGCGCTGCCCTGACCGGCAGCCTTTTTTATGTCTCAGGGCACGGTGCCTCCGTGAGGCTCCACGACATGACGTTGATCTCCATCCGGCACTGAGCGAGCCGTGGCCCATCGACCGTCTTCAAGCACACCTTCTCTCCCGGGGCGAACATCTTGCCTTGCGCCCGGCAGTAGCAATCGAGCGGATTGTGATCGGGAGCTTGTGCCTGCTGGGGAAGCACTGGCCGTTCATGCGCATCCGCCGGAACCAAAATCAGCAGGCCGAGAACGAAGACAACGCTGCGCATGAGGCATCTCCGCGTGTCATGACACCGAAGATGGTCCTCCTCTCCTCAGGCAGCGTCAAGCAAGGAGATCAGCCCCACCGCTCTATCGCCCGATCATCGGCCTCCTTGGCCTCGACCCAGGCGCCGATTGTGCCGCCCTTGAGGTGCTCGCGCTTCCAGAACGGAGCCTGGGTCTTGAGATAATCCATCATGAACGATGCCGCCTCGAAGGCGGCCGTGCGATGGGCGCTGGCGGCCAGAACCAGCACGATTTCCTCGCCTGGAGAGATCCGTCCAAAACGGTGAATTACGGTAAGCCCCAGCACCGGCCAGCGGTTTTGCGCCTGCTCGGCGATCCGGTTGATCTCGACCTCGGCCATGCCGGGATAATGTTCGAGTTCGAGGGCTGCGAGCCGTCCGCCTTCATCCCGGCACAGGCCCGTGAAGGCAACCACCGCGCCGATATCCGCCCTTCCCACGGTCAGGGCAGCCGTCTCGGCGGCGACATCGAAGGGCTCGGCCTGAATGCGGATCATGCGTGCCATGGCGCGCCTGAGGCTAGCCTCCCGTCATCGGCGGGAAGAAGGCGATCTCCCGCGCGCCGGCAAGGGAAGCCTCGGGCTTGACATGGACGTGGTCGATGGCGGCACGGACGATGCCCTCGTTCTCGAAGGCGTATGCGTATTCCTCGCCTCGGCCCTTCAACCAGCGCACCAGATCGGCCACGGTCCCGATGCCCACCGGCACCTCGACCTCCTCGTCGGTCTTGCCGACCCGCTCACGAACCCATGCGAAGTAGACGAGCTTCATGGCTCTAGCCCTCGTCCATGAGATGATGGATGCCGTTCTTGAAGTAGTCCCAGCCGGTATAGATCGTCAGAACCGCCGCCACCCAGAGCAGGACGATGCCGATCAGGGTGTTGTTCGGCAGCACCGTCTCGCCGGCCGGCCCGGCGATCAGGAAGCCGAGTGACACCAGCTGCAGGGTGGTCTTCCATTTGGCCACCCGGCTCACGGGCACGCTGACCTTCAGCTCTGCCAGGAACTCGCGTAGGCCCGAGACCAGGATCTCGCGGCACAGGATCACGATGGCAGCCCAGAGCGCCCAGCCATGGATCGTGCCGTCGGCCACCAGCATCAAGAGGCAGGCGGCCACGAGCAGCTTGTCGGCGATGGGGTCGAGCATGCGCCCGAGCGCCGATTGCTGGGCGAAGGTGCGGGCCACGTAGCCGTCGAGGTAGTCGGTAATGGCCGCCACCGCGAAGACGACCAGCGCGGCCCAACGGGACCAGTGGTCCTCGGGCCAGAACAGCAGGCCGACCACGGCCGGCACCGCCGCCAGTCGGCCGTAGGTCAGCAGGTTGGCCAGGTTCAAGGCCTTCGAGCGGCCAAAGGAGGAAACAGACTTCATCACACCCGCAGGAAGCATGAGGACGGACAATCCGTCAATTGCACAGGGCTGGAATTGCGGCACAGCACCATGGCGCCACCCTCCTCGTTCACAGCGCCCTCACCCCCGCTCGTGGAAGAAGTCGTAGACGGCGCGGGCCGTGGCGGCGTTCACTCCGGGCGCTTTCATCAGATCCTCCAGGGCCGCCCGCTGGATCGCCTTGACGGTACCGAAATGATGCAGGAGCGCCCGTTTGCGGGTCGGCCCGATGCCAGGGATCTCGTCGAGGGGGTTCTTGACCAGCTCGCGCTTGCGCTTGGCCCGGTGTGCCCCGATGGCGAAACGATGCGCTTCGTCGCGCAGACGCTGCACGAAGTAAAGCGCCGGATCCCGCGGCGGCATCTTGAAGGGCGGCTGGCCCGGCTTGAAGAAGGTCTCGCGGCCCGCATCGCGATCGCGCCCCTTGGCGATGCCGATCAGGGCCACGTCGTCCTCGCTGACGCCGACCTCGGCAAGCGCCTGACGGGCCGCCTCGAGCTGGCCCTTGCCGCCATCGATGAGCACGAGATCGGGCCAGGCGGGAAATCCGTCATCTCCAGTCGCCGCGCCATCCCCATCTGCAGCACGCGGTTCCTCCTTCACCAGACGGGCAAAGCGGCGCTGCAGCATCTCGCGCATCATGCCGTAATCGTCGCCGGGCTTCAGTTCCTCCGACTTCATGTTGAACGTGCGGTAGTGCTGCTTCATGAAGCCGTTCGCTCCCGCCACCACCATGGCGCCGACGGCATTGGTGCCCATGATGTGCGAGTTGTCGTAGACTTCGACGCGACGCGGTATCCTTGACAGCCCGAAGGCTTGCCCAAGGGAGACCAACAGCTTCTGCTGTGAAGCCGTATCGGCAAGCCTTCGGCCGAGCGCCTCGCGGGCATTGCGAAGCACGTATTCGATGAGCTGACGCCGCTCGCCGCGCTGCGGCGCGTGGATTTCGACCTTCGTGTCGGTCTTGGTCGAGAGCGCGGCCGCCATGAGCTCCGCATCCTCGATCTCGTGCGAGAGCAGGATCAGGCGCGGCGCCGGCTTGTCGTCGTAGAACTGCGCGATGAAGGCGCCCAGGACCTCGTCCGCGCTCATGGACTTGTCGGCCTTCGGAAAATAGGCGCGGTTGCCCCAGTTCTGCCAGTTGCGGAAGAAGAACACCTCGACGCAGAACTGCCCAGCCTGCTCGTCGAGGGCGAACACATCCGCCTCTTCCACCGACTGGGTGTTGATGCCCTGCACGCCCTGGATGGCCGAGAGCGCAGCAAGACGATCGCGACAACGCGCGGCGCGCTCGAACTCGAGCTCTTCGGCAGCCTGCTGCATCTCCTCGGTGATGCGCTGCTTCACCGCATTCGACTTGCCAGAGAGAAACGCCCGCGCCTCGGCAACGAGTTCGGCATAGTCCTCACGCGGGATCTCGTTGGTACAGGGTCCGGAGCAGCGCTTGATTTGGTAAAGCAGGCAGGGCCGCGTGCGGTTCTCGTAATAGCTGTCGTTGCAGGAGCGCAGCAAAAAGGCGCGCTGGAGCGCGTTGATGGTGCGGTTCACCGCCCAGACGCTGGCGAAGGGGCCGTAATAATCGCCCTTGCGCTTTCGCGCGCCGCGATGCTTCACGATCTGCGGCGCCTCGTGATCTGCGGTGAGGAGGATGTAGGGCAGCGACTTGTCGTCCCGCAGCAGCACGTTGTAGCGGGGTTTGAGCTGCTTGATGAGGTTGGCCTCGAGCAGCAGCGCCTCGGTTTCCGTCGCCGTTGTGACGAATTCCATCGACGAGGTTTCGCCGATCATCCGGGCGATGCGGTTGGAGTGAGCCTGCCCGCGAGCATAGGAGCCAACGCGGTTCTTCAGGCTCTTCGCCTTGCCCACATAGAGCACATCGCCCCTCGCATCGAGCATGCGGTAGACGCCGGGCGCATTGGGCAGGGTCGTCCAGAAATGCCGGATCACCTCGGTGCCGCGCTGGACCGAGCCCGGATTGGCCTCGAGGTCGAACTCGACATCGGAGCCGCTCTCGACGGCAACGGATTCATCGTCCTCCTCATTGTCCAGAATATCCGGCGGGACGTCATTGGTGGTGTTGCGACTCATGGGGGAGATTTAAGGGCTCGGGAGTCGCAGGGGAAGGGCTTGAACCCTCCCCGGTTGCCGCCTTCCATGCAAAAACCCGGCGGAATAACCGCCGGGTTCTGGCACTGAAAGCAGGACTGCCGCTCAGATAAAGACGAAATCGTCGGCGGCGAGCTTCGTCCCAGGCTTGATCTTGAGGATCTCGATCGCCTTCTTGCCCCCGGAGCCATCACTGTCGAGCAGAACGACGCCCTTTTTCTTGTTGTACACGAGGTAGTCGTTCTTATCCTCAGCCTTATCGTCCAGCGTGAAGAACTTCTTGTTCAGCTTACCCTTTTTGAAGGCTTTGATCTTGAAGGATTTCAGGGCGGAAAGACTGAACTGAAGCGTATCGTCCTTCGAGCTGAAGTCCATGATCTGGTCGAACTGCCCCTTCTTCACGGCGCTGTCGAAGAGGAAGATGTCCTTGCCACTGCCACCGTAAAGCTTGTCCTTGCCCAGGCCACCGGCGAGGAGATCGTTGCCCTCGTTGCCATAGAGGATGTCGTTACCAGCCCCTCCATAGAGCTTGTCGTCGCCCGTCAGCCCGTAAAGCCTGTCGTTGCCGGCCCAACCATTGATGATGTTGGCGATCTCATTGCCAGTGAGCGTGTCGCTGCCCGACGTTCCGTCGAACACTTCCTTGAGCGGGGGAGGCACGACGTCCGGCTCCTGGGGGAAGACTTCGCCGGACGCCGTGATGGTAAGCGTGACCGGCCTGACATAGGAGAGGCCTCCGTCATCCGTCGTCTTGACCCAGAAGCTGTAAGCGCCCGGCGGGAGAGACCCCTTCCCAACCTTCAGGTTGATCTGATCGCCCTGAATGACGAAGAGGTCGCTGGTGGCCGGCGTCGTTCCAGACCGGTCGGTCACGAAGGAATAGGTGAAGTCGGATGGATCCTGGTCGCCCGCGTCCGGATCTGCTGTCGTCAAGGTGGCGATTCGCGTGCCGGCCGCGACGTTGTCCAGGACCTCTCCACCATCGATGCCTATGCCCTTCGGGTTCTCGTTCACGTCATTGACGGTGATCGTGAACTCCTGCGTATATGAGAGCCCGTCGTCATCTTCGACTTTGACTTCGATCCTGTAAGTTTTCGTCCCCTCGGCGTCGAGCACGCCGCGGGCCTTGAGGACCAGCTTCCCGTTTTCGATGGCGAACATGCCGCCGGCATCGTCAAGCAGCGAAAACGTCAACGTGTCGCCCGGATCCTCGTCGGTGGCCGAGAGCGTGCCGATTTTGGTACCGGGTTCGGAATTCTCGTCGATTGTGACACCCGACAGCTCGATGTCCGTCGGGGCGGTACCGAGCATCCTGAAGCGCTGGAAGAAGATTCCAACATCGTCCTGGTCTCCGATCGCTCGCCCATCGCCATCCCAAACGACAACCCATTCGCCGTTAGCGAGTTGAGTTGTGGTGGCACTCAGTGTCGTCGAGGATCCGGCCGCGCTGCTGATCGGGCTGCCTCGCTCACCGGTGGCACCATCGGCGTCATAGATTTGCTGGTAGACATAGGACTGGCCGTTGCCGTCCATCCCCAGCCAGGTGACGATCCATCCGCCACCGCCAAGAGCGGTCAGATCCGTGACGGTGCCGGTCACGCCAGGCACCGCAGGAACCACAATCTCGCTTCCGTTCTTAGATCCGTCCGCATTGTATAACTGCTGGACGATTTTACCGTCTTCGCTCCAGGCGACGACCCACATGTCGTCAGCAAGTCCTGTTACGCAGTGGAACAGCAGGCTGAAATCACCTGCCTTGACGACGGCTGGATCATCCTTTGCCGTGCCGTTGGCATTATAGACCTGCTGGATGATCCCCTGTTCCCCGGACATGTCCCCGAGCCAAGTGACGACCCATCCGCCTCCTGCCAGTATCGTGACATTCGGCACGCTGACACCGATAGCGCCGACGTTGCCGACTACGATTTCTTTGCCTGTATCCTCCGGTCCGTCATAAACTTTCTGTACGACGCGGGCAGTGGCAATATCAGTCCAGGTAACGATCCAGCCGCCCCCAGGTCGGGATGTCACGTCAGGCCGAATTTGGTTTCCGGCCGGCATAGAGTTGACGAGAATTTCCTGGTTGCCTATCGCTGTTCCGCTGCTGTCATAGATCCGCTGGAAGATACCGTTTGTATCTCCGGGACCGTTGCCCTGCCAAGTTACAACCCATCCCCCGCCTTCCAGAGCCGTTACGCTTGGGTTGGACTGATTGCTGGCAGTCGTAGCATTGACGCGAACTTCGCCTTCAACAAGCGGTGTCCCGTCACTTTTATAGATCCTCTGGAAAATGCCATTTGCATCATCAGGGCCATTCCCTGACCAAGTCACGACCCATCGTCCATCCGCGAGAACCGTTACGCTTGAGTTTTCTTGAAATCCGGTAGGTGTAATGTTGACGCGGATTTCGCTGCCGACCTTGACGGCATTGCTGACCATAGGAAAGCTCCAAATGGGTTCGAGGCGAGGACCGAGGCTTTAGCTTTCAAGCCTTCTACACGATTACGATGCAACGTTACTAATTTCCAGCAAGAAACTTTGTAACTTTAGTTAAAATAGCCGTGAGAGCGCTCGAGAAGACGGGAAGCCTGGACCAGCCGCTCCGATGCCTCTAAACGGCTAAGCTCCTGGGGATTTTTGGAGCCGGTCATGCGCCTGTCGATCGTCACATCAGCCGTCGTTGCGGCCTTGGTGGGCTTCGGCAGTACGATCGCGATCATCATCGCGGCCGCCCAGGCCGTGGGGGCCGATGCGGAGCAGACTTCCTCCTGGGTAGCCGCCCTGTGCCTTGCCATGGCGGCGAGCAGCGGATACCTGAGCGTCCGCTACCGGATGCCCGTGATTACGGCCTGGTCGACCCCTGGCGCGGCGCTCATTGCCGCCTCCGCCGGCATTTCCATCCATGCAGCCGTCGGCTCCTTCCTGCTGGCCGGTGCTCTCATCGTGCTTGCGGCTCTCATCAAGCCGTTCGGGCGTTCGATCGAACGCATCCCCACCTCCATCGCGGCCGCGATGCTGGCCGGTGTGCTCCTCCAGTTCGTCGTCGGGGTATTCCAGAGCGCTGAGGGCGCGCCCGGCCTCGTCCTGCCCCTGGTCGCCATCTTCCTCGTGGTGCGGCTCGTCAATCCGGCGCTGGCCGTGCTGGCGGTGCTGTTCGTGGGTCTCGGCATCGCCTTCGGCGGCGGGATGGCGCAGCCGCTGACATCGACCTTGAGCCTATCCTCCCTGATCTTCATCGCGCCTGTCTTCGAGCCTGCGGCGCTGATCGGGCTCGGCTTGCCCCTGTTCCTGGTCACCATGGCGTCCCAGAACCTGCCGGGCTTCGCCGTGCTGAAGGCCTCCGGCTACCAGCCCCCGTCCCGTCCGATCCTGGCCGTGACAGGGCTGGCTTCCCTGGTCACCGCCCTCTTCGGCGCCCATACGAGCAATCTCGCGGCCATTTCGGCGGCGATCTGCACCGGGCCCGACACCCATCCCGACCCTGCCAAGCGCTGGATGGTCGGTCCCTTCTACGCCTTGAGCTACCTGGTCTTTGCCGCCTTCAGCGCGGCGCTGATCGGCCTGATCGCCGCTCTGCCGCCGGAACTCATCAAGACCGTGGCAGGCTTGGCCCTCCTGGGCGCCTTCGCCGGGGCTCTGGGCTCTGCCCTCTCCGAAGGCTCCAAGGTTTTTCCGGCCGTGATCACCCTGGCGGTGACCGCATCGGGTCTCACCCTCTTCGGCATCGGCTCGGCCTTCTGGGGGCTAGTTGCGGGTCTTGCCACCCTAGGGCTCGATTCGCTCGCGACCCGGCTGCGTCGCCACGGCTGAACTGGACGGGCGCCTCCGTTAAGCTTAAGACTTCGTTACGAAGAATAAGAGCGGGGGCTTTCATGAGTGGGATGACGCTTGCACGGCTTGCCGCAATCGCGCTGACGGCGGCTCTGGGAGCCTGCCAAGGCACATTCAGCGCGTCGCCCGAGGGTATTCCCGTCGCCCTTGAGAGCATCGACGGGGCACCTGCCCCCATCCGATCCGCCTTGGCCGAGGAGCTCGCCACCGCGGCCACCGACCGCAAGGTCGATCTCGTCGGCGCCAGCGCCGAGGCCCGCTACCGGGTCCGCGGCTATCTCTCGACCGCCACCGAGGACGGCGAAACCAAGGTGTCCTACGTCTGGGACGTGTTCGATTCCCAGAAGCGCCGGGCTAAGCGTCTGGAGGGGTCGAGCCCCGCACCGGTTGCTTCCATCTCGTCCCTCGACAAGCAGGCTCTTGCCAAGCTGGCCCAGGCCAGCATGGGCGAGATCGCGGAGTTCCTGAGCGAGGCCAAATCCGAGACACCGGCAGCCGAAGCGCCGTTCCAGACGGCGGAGGCCCAGCCGACAGAGGCCTCCGACGAGGAGAACCAAGTTGCAATGCAATAACCGCATGGCAACAACCCGGCTTTGCGGTGCATCAAAGCCGCTCACGTGTATTGTGACGGTTTGATATCGCTGCTAAGACCCTTGCGCCCGGCCGCGCAGGGATCACGGCGTTGCGCAGCGGGCATTATCGGTCACACAAAGCCAAAGTTGCTTTCATGAAGCTCGTTGCGGGAAATTCCAATCGTCCGCTGGCGGAGGCCATCTCCGCCTATCTCAATGTTCCTCTGGCAAAAGCTCAGGTGAAGCGCTTCGCGGACATGGAAGTGTTCGTCGAGATCCAGGAGAATGTGCGCGGCGAGGACGTGTTCATCATCCAGTCGACCTCGTTTCCCACCAACGACCACCTCATGGAGCTTCTGATCATCACGGATGCGCTGCGCAGGGCCTCGGCCCGCCGCATCACGGCGGTGATCCCGTATTTCGGCTACGCCCGGCAGGATCGGAAGCCCGCCTCCCGGTCGCCGATCTCAGCCAAGCTCGTCGCCAACATGATCACTCATGCGGGCGTCGACCGCGTACTGACGCTGGATCTGCATGCCGGCCAGATCCAGGGCTTCTTCGACATTCCCACGGACAACCTCTTCGCCGCCCCTATCCTGGCGCGCGACATCAAGGAGCACCTTGATGGCGGCAACCGGATGGTGGTCTCGCCGGACGTGGGTGGCGTGGTGCGCGCCCGTGCCCTTGCCAAGCGCATCGATGCCCCACTCGCCATTGTCGACAAGCGCCGCGATCGCCCCGGCGAGTCCGAGGTGATGAACATCATCGGCGACGTCTCCGGCCGCTCCTGCATCCTGGTCGACGACATCGTCGA
This sequence comes from Microvirga lupini, assembly GCF_014191055.1. GTDB lineage: Bacteria > Pseudomonadota > Alphaproteobacteria > Rhizobiales > Beijerinckiaceae > Microvirga > Microvirga lupini_A. The sequence continues at coordinate 888,642 of NZ_JACHWB010000001.1, read as the reverse complement.
TTCCGGCGGCACCCTGGTGAACGCCGCCGATGCACTCCTCGCCAACGGCGCCAAGGAGGTCTACGCCTACATCACCCATGGAGTTCTCTCCGGCGGAGCCGTGGCCCGCATCGCCAGCTCCCGCCTGAAGGCGCTCGTGATCACCGATTCCATCATGCCGACCGAGGCGGTGAAGGCGGCCCACAACATCCGCGTCATCTCCATCGCGTCTCTGATGGGCGAAGCCATCGGCCGCACGGCGACAGAAAGCTCGGTGTCGAGCCTGTTCGACTAAACGGGACTTTCTTGCATTCCCGGCGGTTCTTCTCTATAAGCCGCCTCGCGCCCGCTCGACACCCTTGGAGGCACGGGCGCTGACCTCATGGCCGCCGGTAGGTTTCAAGACCTTGGCGGCCATCGGTTTTTCAACCCATTTCAAAGGACCACGACCATGAGCGAAGTAAAGCAAATCAAGGCCGTGGCGCGCGACCGGGCCGGCAAGGGGGCCGCCCGGGCCGTTCGTCGCCAAGGCCAAGTTCCCGCCGTCATCTACGGAGCCGGCCAGCCGGCCCAGGCGATCGCCCTCGACTTCAACCAGACCAAGCAGCTGATCTTCGCTGGTCACTTCCTGACCACGATCTTCGAGATCGACGTGGACGGCCAGACGATCCGCGCCATTCCGCGCGACTACCAGCTCGACCCGGTCCGTGACTTCCCGATCCACATCGACTTCCTGCGCCTCGCGCAGGGCCAGGCGATCAAGGTCGTGGTTCCGGTGCACGTGGTCGGCCAGGAGAAGAGCCCGGGTCTGAAGCGCGGCGGCGCTCTCCAAATCGTCGAGCACTCGGTGGAACTGCTCGTTCCGTCCGACCAGATCCCCGACTACATCGAGGCATCGGTCGATGGTCTCGACATCGGCTCCTCGATCCACCTCAACGACATCAAGCTGCCGAACGGCGCCAAGGCGACCTCGGCCGAGAACGTGACCCTCGTCACCGTCGTGGCCCCGACCGGCCTGAAGGAAGAGGACGCGGCTCCGGCGGCTGCCGAAGGTACCCCCGCAGCCTAAAGGCTCTGATCGGGCGTTTACTGAGCCCATCGACAGGCTTTAACGCTCCGACCGCAAGGCCGGAGCGTTTTTACACCAATATGAGCCTAGGTGCTGGTGATGAAGCTCATCGGGAGCAAAAGGGAGCGAGAGATTGAGAGTCAGCTGCGACACTCACAATCCTGGCTCTTAGAGGCTCCTGAAACTGCGACTATCCGTTCGGTACTCCTTCGAGCCTTTAAGGGCGTCCAATCGGCTCTCTTACTCAACTGGACGCCTGACCAGAGTGAAGATCTTTATTCTATTCTAGTGAATGGCTCGAGCATCGCCTCTTTCGAGATTCCAAGAGAAATCAAGTTCGATCCACAACTCATAGAAGTCGAGCTTGAGCACCCTCTGGAATGGAAGAAGCACTTAAGAGGACAGGTGCAAAACCTTAAGTATCTCATCGCGATGCAAATTGCTGATGAAACCCTCGGGTCCGCGGCCCATGTGGCAGCTGAGATCGAGCCTCTCAAAAACGAATGGCTTAAATAGGATGCGCCTCTTCGTCGGCCTCGGCAATCCCGGATCCCGCTACGCCAGGAACCGTCACAATATCGGGTTCATGGCCGTGGACGAGATCGCGCGCGAGCACAATGCCGGCCCGTGGCGCAAGCGCTTCCACGCGGAGACCGCGGACGCGGTCATCGGCGGCGAGAAGGTGCTGCTGATCAAGCCGCAGACCTTCATGAACCTGTCGGGACAGGCCGTGGGAGAAGCGCAGAACTTCTTCAAGATCCCGCTGCACGACGTGACGGTCTTCTACGACGAACTCGACCTGCCGCCGGCCAAGCTGCGCGTGAAGATCGGTGGCGGCAATGCGGGCCATAACGGCCTGCGCTCGATCTCGGCCCATTGCGGCAACGATTACCGCCGCGTACGCCTCGGCATCGGCCACCCGGGCCACAAGGCCCTGGTGCAGAGCCATGTGCTGGGCGATTTCGGCAAGAGCGAAGAGGCCTGGGTCGATGACCTGTGCCGGATCATCGCGGACAGCGCCGCGCTCCTCGCCAAGGGCGAGGACGGCAGCTTTCAGAACAAGGTCCACCTCGCCATGGAGGCGAGAGGCTGGACGGACGTGAAGCGGCCCGGAGAAAAGGCCACATAACTTTTAAAAACAACGTCAGCGGCACGCGCTGGCTACGCAAAGGAGTGAGGCCATGGGCTTCAAAATGGGCATCGTCGGCCTGCCGAACGTGGGCAAGTCCACTCTCTTCAACGCCTTGACGCAGACCGCTGCGGCCCAGGCCGCCAACTACCCGTTCTGCACCATCGAGCCCAATGTGGGCGACGTGGCGGTGCCGGACGACCGGCTCGATCAACTGGCGGGAATCGCCGGCTCGGCGCAGATCATCCCGACCCGCCTCACCTTCGTGGACATTGCCGGCCTTGTGCGTGGCGCGTCCCGCGGCGAGGGCCTCGGCAACCAGTTCCTCGCCAATATCCGTGAGGTCGATGCCATCGCCCATGTGGTGCGCTGCTTCGAGGACACGGACATCACCCATGTCGAGGGCAAGATCGACCCGATTGCCGATATCGAGACCATTGAGACGGAGCTGATGCTGGCCGACCTCGACAGCCTCGAGAAGCGCGTCACTGCGCTCGAGAAGAAAGCCAAGGGCAACGACAAGGAGGCGAAGGAGACCCTCGACCTCATCAACCGCACCCTGCCCCTGTTGCGCGATGGCAAGCCTGCCCGCATGGTGGAGCGTAAAGTCGAAGAAGAGCGCCTGTTCCAGATGCTGGGCCTGCTCTCCTCCAAGCCGGTTCTCTATGTGTGCAACGTCGAGGAGGCCTCCGCCGACCAGGGCAACGCCTTCTCGGCCAAGGTTTTTGAACGAGCCAAGGAAGAGGGTGCCAAGGCCGTCGTCGTCTCGGCCAAGATCGAAAGCGAGATTGCCGTTCTGCCGCCCGACGAGCAGAAGGAGTATCTCGATGCGGTGGGTCTCACCGAGCCTGGCCTCAACCGGGTGATCCGCGCCGGCTACGATCTGCTTGGCCTCATCACCTATTTCACCGTCGGCCCGAAGGAGGCCCGCGCCTGGACGATCACCAAGGGCACCAAGGCTCCGGGCGCCGCCGGCGTGATCCATACGGATTTCGAGAAGGGCTTCATCCGTGCCGAGACCATTGCGTACACGGATTACACCTCCCTGAAGGGCGAGGCCGGCGCGCGTGATGCGGGCAAGCTGCGGCTTGAAGGCAAGGAATACGTCGTCCAGGACGGTGACGTCATGCACTTCCGGTTCAATACCTAGAATCTGTCGGAATCCTGAACGCAGGCTTTTTCGCCCGTTCAGGACCACAATGCGACAAAGCCTGCATGGAGGGTGGCTTCATGCAGGCTTTTTTCGAGAGTTTCTTGTCCCCCGGCCTCGGTAGCGCCGAATTCTTCGTCGGCGTGCTCGTGGCCTGCGGCTTTCTGATGATCGGCATCTCGTCCCTGCTGCCCAAGAGCGGCAACGACGAGCTTGAGTGGTGGGAGCGGTAGTTTAAGCCAGCCGCAACGCCTTCGGTCCGATCCCGAGGCCGATCTGCAGGCTTTCTGCAATGCGTCCAGCCCGATCCACGAAGAATGCCGCAACGTCCGGCTCAAAGATCTCACTCGCGGTCTGCTCGAACAGCGTCAGCCAGCGGGCGAACAGCTCCGGCGTGAGCTTCATGTTCATATGCGCCGCCTGTGGCTTGCCCTGGTAGCGCCCTGTCCGCAGCGCGATCGAGGACCAGAAATCCACCATCAGCGCCAGGTGCCGGCTCCAGCGGCCGGAGAGCGCCGTGTGAAAGAGCGGCCCGAGCTCCGGATCGCGGATCACCCGGTCGTAGAAGGTCTCCACGAGCTGACGGATCATCTCCTCCGTCACGCCCTCGGCAGGGCTGATGATCGGGATGCTGCGGCCTGTGGCTGATGGCGCCAAAGCGGATCTCCTCAAAACCAGAAAGGATGGAGCATCATGCCTCCATCCCGTTCGGCCATTCCTTGCGAAAGATCAAGCCGGACCGCTTATAACGGCCCGGCCTGAGGTTGATTAGTGATGGCTCCGGGTCTCAGGCTTGGCCTGAGGTCCATGCGGATATTCCTTGCTGTGGGAATGTGTCGTCAGTTCGATCTGCTGTTCGGCCTCATACCCGGCGCTGTAGAACACGCCATGCAATCCCCAATACCCGCTCACCAGCACCACGAGGGCAACCGCAAGACCAGCAGGCACCGAAGCCAGGCTGCCGAAGCGCGGCAATGTGTTCGGCATCTTCACGGCAACCGCCTTAGCCTCGCGGCACGGATCGGCAGCGACCAGGAAGAGAGCGGCCATGATCAGGGCATGGCCCACGAGATCGATGCGGCCGAACGGATAGACGGCGGTGAAGAAGATCGCCAGCAGGGCCACGGCCGAGAGACGGCGCACCAGCGGGGTCCAGAGCAGGCCGAAGCCCATGGTGAATTCGGCGACGCCCGCCATCGGGATGAACACATCACGCGGCATGCCGAAGGTCAGGAAGGGCTTCTCCTCAACAAGCGGAAGAACCAGTCGGGATAGGCGAATTTCTCGAGCGACGACCACATCAGCGCGATCGCGATGCCCCAGCGCAGGGCTAGGAACCGGCGGGCACGCCACTTCTCGTCACGGGAGGACGCCATCACCAGATAGGCCGCGACGGCAACGCCGAGCGCCAGATAATCGAGCAGATGGAACAGGTCGTATTCGCGCAGCGCCACCACCCAGAGGGTGATGATGCCGGCGGCGGCAATCGGCATGGTCCGGCGCGAGAACACGCACATGGCGATCAGCAGCTGAGCCCACGAGATGAGCTCGTAATCCGTCTTGAGGTCCGGCGTGAGATAGATGCCGCCAACGGCAAAGATCGCCACGAAGAAGCCGCCGATGGAGACGCGCATGAAGTCGTCCGCACGGCTCCAGAGCGGAGCGCTGACGCGGTCGAGCCCCGACTGGATGCCGCGGCCGACGAATGTGCGCTCGACGAAGAGCGTGGCCAGGAAGAAGGCCAGCACCAGGCCGATCCCGGTCCAGAACCATACATTGGTCAGGGTGGCGGAGATCGGCTGCGGGGCGGCATCGACGATGTAGGGGGCGAACCATTTCACATGCGCTTCGGCGGGCAGCGCCCAGAGGCCGGCGCCGAGGGCGGCAAGGCCGGCCGTGGCAGATACGCGAGACATGACATCCTCGTTGTTGGATTTATCTTTGGGACGGCCGAGGGTGTATCCCCATCGGGCCAAGGACAAAATTCAGAGAATGCCCCTAAGGATTTTCCCGTAATGGGTTCATAGGCTTGGCCATATCAGCCTCTCCCTAAGGATCGATCCTCAACCTTGAGCGTTGAGGTTTCGGATCCTCAATGAACGGCCATGAAGCTTCACCATCGACACGACTGGAATCTCTCCCCCTCCGAGGCCATCGCCCTGCAGCATGAGCTGCGCAGGGAGGTCGTCTCCGACCGGCCTATCGACCTCGACCGGGTCGAGCTCGTGGCCGGCGTCGATGTGAGCGTGAAGAACGAGCAGTCGCAGGCGGCCATCGTGGTGGTCACCTATCCGGGCTTCCTGCCGGTGGAAACGGTGCTGGCGCAGCGCCCCACCCCCTTCCCCTATGTGCCGGGCCTGCTCAGCTTTCGTGAAGGACCTGTGCTTGAAGAAGCGTTCGAGAAGCTGAAATCCGAGCCTGACGTGTTTCTCTTCGACGGCATGGGCATCGCCCATCCCCGCCGCATCGGCATCGCCAGCCATATGGGCCTGTGGGTGCAGCGCCCGACCATCGGCTGCGGCAAGACGCTCCTGTGCGGACGCTACAAGGATCTGGGTGAGGAGAAAGGCTCTGCTGCGCCGCTCATCGACCGCAAGGAGACCATCGGCGTGGCCTTGCGCACCCGCACGGCCAAGAACCCGATGTTCATCTCCCCCGGCCACCTCGCCGACATCCCGACAGCCGCCGAACTCGTCCTGCGCTGCTCGCCGAAATACCGCCTGCCGGAACCGATCCGCCTGGCGCACAACGCGGCGGGTCAGTTCTCGCCCTGATTGGTGCCAAATAGCACGGCCCGAATAAAAACCTGACGTTTCGTCAGGAATCCCCCCTGTTCAGAGAGTTGCCGCCCAAGGAGCCCTCCGCGACAGATTAGGCCAGGAACTCTTTCAATGCGGGGGCTTTCATCATGGCAGATTATCGCGGCACCATTGGGTCAGACAGGTACACCGGTACCGACAATGCAGAATTGATCTACGGCTATCCCGAAGCTGGAACTCCGCCTAGCAAGGTAATCGCTTCAGGCCTCTATCGCCCGCTCTATGCAACGGCACCGGAAGGTGACACAGGGCGCCTTTTCGTCGTGTCCCAAGGTGGCACGATCAAGATTCACGATCTGAATAACCCTGAGACGGCTCCTCAGACTTTCCTCGACATCAGCAACAGGGTCAACAACAACACAGAAGCGGGACTTCTCGGGTTCACCTTCCACCCTGACTTTGCCACCAACGGCAAATGCTACGTGAACTACACCACGCCCGACAATGATCAGGGAACCGGACGCAAGCAGGCGATTGTCGAGTATACGTTCAATCCAAACAATCTGAGCCAAGTGCCGACGGAAAAGACGATCATGCTGATCGACTACCCGCAGCAGAACACGCATCACCGCGCGGGCTGGCTCGATTTCGGACCGGATGGCATGCTCTACATCGCCACTGGCGAGGATACAGTCGCCTCTAATGCGCAGACAGTCGTCAATCAGAACGGCTCTATCAACCACCTCGGAAAGATGCTGCGCATTGATGTAAGCGGCGATGACTTCCCGGCGGATGCGAACCGAAGCTATCGTATCCCGGCGGACAATCCCACAGAATTCGACAAAATCACTGGCGAGCTGGCACAGCCATCTGAAATTTGGGCCGTTGGCCTGCGCAATCCCTGGCGCGCCTGCTTCGGTCCCGATGGCAAGCTCTACGTTGCAGACGTTGGTCAGAACACCTACGAGGAAATCAATATCGTCGAAGCTGGCAAGAATTACGGTTGGCGCGTCGCTCCCGTCGCCGACGGCCCTCAGAATACACCGGGCTATACAGATCCATATCATTATTATGGCCGCGACATCGGTGGATCGGTGACCGGCGGTTACTTCTACTCAGGCCAGGGTCCGCTGAATGGCAAGTACATCTTCGGCGACTTCAACAACGGCCACATCTTCGCCATGGATGTGAGCGGAGCCGAAGCTGAGGTTGAAGACATTACCAACCTGTTTCGGGATGCGAACGGCAATCCCATGCAGTTCGGGCACCTCTCGTCCTTCGGCCTCGATGGGCAGGGCAATCTCTACGCCATCAGCTACGCCGACAACACATGGGGCAACGATACTGGTCGTGTATTCCGCTTGAGCGACAATACTCCCGTTGAGGACGTGGGCGACGATCTGAATGGCGCCGGCGGCAACGACACCATCTATGGTGGCGGTGGGGACGACACAATTCACGGAGGAGATGATAATGATCATCTCTATGGCGATGCGGGTAACGATCATCTGTACGGCGATGACGGTGTTGATACGCTCGAAGGCGGTGCCGACAACGATACCTATTATGTCGACAATGGCGACAGCGTCGTTGAAGCGACTGGCAATGGTATCGATGAAATTCTCGTGAAACTTCAAGACAATGTCGTCCCAAACTTTGTATTGCAGGCCGGCCAGGAGGTAGAGCGGCTTCGTGCCGAGGATTATGCAAGCGAACGCGAACTCAATATCACGGGCAATGAGTTCGATCAGATGCTTGAAGGGAATGACGGCGATAACCGCATTGACGGTAAGGCTGGCGCCGACACGATGATCGGCAGCAACGGCGACGACACTTATGTCGTGGATGATGCCGATGACACCGTTATCGAGATTGAGAGCTCAGGGACCGATACGGTCGAATCCACGATCAACTACACTCTAGGCGCCGATCTGGAAAATCTGGTTCTTCGAGGCAATGCCATCAAAGGCACCGGGAACATTCTCTACAATGTCATCACTGGCAACGGTGTGGCGAACATTCTCGACGGCAAGGGCGGGCAAGACACTCTGATCGGTAGAGGTGGCAATGACACCTATTGGATCTCGGACGGCCGCGAAGAGATCGTTGAGACAGCTGGTGAGGGTACGGACACTGTCATCGTTAGGACGTCCGGATATATGCTAACTGGAGGAGCTGACGTCGAGATCCTAAAGGCGGACGAGGATAGCGAAGTCAGCGAGCTTATCGGAAACGAGGTAGGCAATACCCTCATCGGCAACAAGGGCGACAATTATCTCAACGGAGCGGGCGGTTCCGACACCGTTGTCTTCAAGGGCAAGCGTAGCGACTATACGATCGAGCGTGTTGCAACCGGTTTCCAGGTCAAAGACAACGTCGCCAACCGGGATGGAACGGATACCGTCGTCAACGTTGAGTTCTTCCAGTTTGCCGATCGCACAGTCAACCTGGAAGGATTGCTCAACACGCCCCCCAGCAGCCTGAAGCTGGATGCCAACGCGGTAATGGAGAACAGCAATGACGGGAAACCCATCGGCGACTTCTCTGTCGATGATAATTCCGGAGACAGGCACACGTTCACTCTCGTGAACAGCGCGGGCGGTCGGTTTTCCCTCGACTCGAATGGCAAGCTCAGCGTGGCTGACGGCGTCAGACTCGATTACGAGCAGGAAACCCAGCATACCATCGAGGTGATGGCCACCGACTCCTTTGGCGAGAGCATCACCAGCAGCTTCGTCATTTACGTTCAGGACGCTCCTGCCGAACAGGCGACCGGAAGCGCCGGTGCTGACGTGATGAAGGGCGGAAGCGGCAACGATTCCTTCAATGGCCTTGGCGGAAATGATCGCATCGAAGCAGACCTCGGCAACGATACGCTGATGGGCGGCTCCGAGAACGACACGCTCGATGCGGGCGGCGGCAACGACCGGGTGCTTGGCGAGATGGGCAACGACTCGCTCATCGGAGGACTTGGCAATGATCTGCTGGATGGAAGTCTCGGCAACGACCGCCTCGTCGGCGGCTTGGGCAAAGACACGATGACCGGCGGCACGGGTCGGGACGTGTTCGTCTTCGACGACCGGGAGACGGGCTCCTCCAAGAGCAAGGCCGATTACATCATCGACTTCTCCGGCCGCAGCGGCGACCGTCTCGACCTGCGGGCAGTGGACGCCAATACGAAGAAGAGTGGCGACCAGAACTTCAGCTTCATCGGGAAGAAGGCGTTCAGCAAGGCTGGCGAGGTGCGCTACGAGAAAACGAAGAGCGCGACCTACGTCTACCTCAACACTGACAACGACAAAGCCGCCGAGGCCGTGATCAAGCTGAAAGGTTCGATCGACCTCAGCAAGAGCTGGTTCGTTCTCTAGCCTTCGAGACACGGACGCATTCAAGGGGACGGGCATCGCCCGTCCCCTTTTTGCTTCTCAGGCCGTGCGAGCGACGGATCAGGGTTGCAGGCGCGGGTCTCCCAACGGCGCTTCCCTTGTGCTAGGGCAATTCTCGACAAGGGATTGCTTCATGCGCACGTTCGAAGATCTGCCGGTCGGCTTCTCTCAGGCCCTCGGCCCACTCCATGTGTCGAAGGACGATATCCTGGCCTTTGCGCGGGAATACGACGCCCAGCCCTTCCATGTGGACGAGGTTGCGGCCAAGGACTCCTTCATCGGCACTCTCATCGCCTCGGGCTGGCATAGCTGCAGCCTCAACATGCGCCTTGTGGCCGACGGGCTGCTGCTGGATTCGTCCGCCATGGGGGCGCCGGGGATCGAGGAGGTGAAATGGGTCCGGCCTGTGAGACCCGGCGACACCCTGCGTTCCCACGTGCAGGTCCTGGAGAGCCGCGTCTCCAAGAGCCGGCCCACGCTCGGCCTCGTGAAGCTCCACTTCGACATGGTCAACCAGGCCGACGAAACCGTGCTGACGCAGGCCAACTGGGTGATGTTCGCTACCCGCGATGCGGAGCCATTTGCCTCTGAGGGCAGCAAAGTTCTCACGGCAGTGGCAGGTTCGCTGCCTGGCGACCATCCACCACGTGAGATCCCGCCGATCTCGTCCAATCCCTACTTCGAGGATCTCGTGATCGGCGAGACCGATGAGCTGGGCTCCTATCCTTTCACGCCTGACGAGATCGTCCGCTTCGCCAAGCAATACGACCCGCAGCGCTTCCATGTGGATGCGGAGGCCGCCAAGAGCAGCCTGTTCGGGGCGCTCTGCGCCTCCGGCTGGCATACGGCAAGCGTGTGGATGAAGCACATGGTCGGCCATCGCGACCGAATCCGCGCCTATGCCCTCGCCCACGGCCAGCGGCCGGCCCGGCTCGGCCCCTCCCCGGGCTTCTCGAACCTCAAATGGCTGAAGCCCGTCTATGCGGGCGACACGATCACCTACCGCACCACCGTGACGGCCAAGCGCCCATCAGCGTCCCGCCCGGGATGGGGGCTGGTGTTCCACCACAATACCGGCACCAATCAGAACGGCGAGGAGGTCTTCGCCTTCGACGGCATGGTGTTCTGGGAACGGCGGGGGTGACCTGTTCTTTCCAGTGTCTTCCTCGAAGGCGAGGATGCCACTGTCGAACTAATGCCCCTCGAAGCTTACGAGGCTGCGCACCTCGACACCGAGGTCGCGCAGCTTGTTCGCGCCCCCGAGGTCCGGCAGGTCGATGATGAAGCAGGCGGCCACGATCCTGGCACCCATCTGGCGCAGGAGCTGGGTGGCGGCGACCGCCGTACCACCGGTGGCGATGAGATCGTCCACGAGGACCACGCGCTCGTCCTGACCGATGGCATCCGTGTGGATCTCCATCTCGTCGACGCCGTATTCCAGCGAATAGGCGATCCGCACGGTCTCGTGAGGCAGCTTGCCCTTCTTGCGGATCGGCACGAAACCCGCCGAGAGCTGGTGGGCCACCGCACCGCCGAGGATGAAGCCGCGCGCCTCGATGCCTGCCACCTTGTCGACTCGCCCGCCGGCAAAGGGGTGCACGAGCTCGTCCACGGAGCGCCGGAAGGCTCGGGCATCGCCCAGCAGGGTCGTGATGTCCCGGAAGACGATGCCCGGCTTCGGATAATCCGGGATCGAGCGGATCGCGGCCTTCAGGTCGGTGAGGAGACGCTGGTCCATGGGGTCAAGCCTGCCTGGGTGGTTTATGAGAATGGATCCGTGACGGCTGTGCGCGCAAGGCGCCGACGATCACGCTTTTGAGGGGTTTAGCACCCGGCCGGCCACCGCATCCAACTTTTTCAGAACCTCCGGATCGCGCGCCGAGGGTGCCGTCATGATGGCGCCGTCGAGCGCCCTGTCGGATCCTGCGGGGCACGGCTCGTGCTCGGCGGGGAAATCACGGGCCACACGGGCGACGAGACGAGCGACCTTGGCGGCGTTCTGCTGCGCCACGGCCACGACCGAGGCCACGTCCACATGGTCGTGCTCCGGGTGCCAGCAATCGTAGTCGGTCACCATGGCGATGGTCGCATAGGTGATCTCGGCCTCGCGGGCGAGCTTGGCCTCCGGCATCGCCGTCATGCCGATCACGTCGTAGCCTTGCCGCTTGTAGGTCATCGACTCGGCAAAGGTAGAGAATTGCGGCCCTTCGATGCACACCAGCGTGCCGCCGAGCGCAAACGGGATGTGCTCGGCCACGGCCGCATCGGCGATGCGCTGGCGCAGCAGGGGACCGACTGGATGGGCCATGGGCACATGGGCGACGTAGCCCTGGCCGAAGAACGAGGTCTCCCGCTTGTGGGTGCGGTCCACATACTGGTCCACCAGCACGAAGAAGCCCGGGAAATACTCGTCCTTGAACGAGCCGACAGCGGAAACCGAGATCAGGTCGGTGACGCCGGCCCGCTTCATCACGTCGATATTGGCCCGGTAGTTGATGTCGGAGGGCGACAGGCGGTGGCCGCGTCCGTGGCGGGGCAGGAAGGCGATGGTGGTCTCGCCGATACGGCCGATGCGCAGCACGTCCGACGGCTCGCCCCAGGGAGACGTGATGCGCTCCTCGCGCATGTCCTCAAGCCCCGGCAGGTCATAAACCCCCGATCCGCCGATGATGCCTAGAACCGCCTTCGTCATTTCGCCCTCGCCTGCTGAGCCCATTGGTCTCCTCCATAGACGAGTGCAGGCTTCTCCCCAAGCCTCACCTCAACGGGATCGCGGCAATCTCGTCCGTTGCGAGGCAAGGGAACAGCGTCTCCCGAACGAGCCTGATCCGCTTTACTGGTGCCGCTATGGAAACCGGCAGGCTCTCAACGCGATCGACGACAGTTCTTGGAAGGGAGGCGCTTGTCCGGTAACGGGCCAGGGTCGTGTGGATCAGATCGTAGATGATCGGTTTGTGTCCCGGCGGTGGGGGAATATCGCTGACGATTCTGCTGCGAATGGCATCGATCAGGCCTGTTGCCTCGGTCGCGGTCGCGATGATGGCCGTGTCGGTGACCTTGAGGCGGAAGAAGCGCAATTCCAAGGTTTGGTGCCCCGTGCAAAGCTCCTGCAGGAGGCTGTGGCTTTGTCGGGCGATGCCCTGCCAGTAGGTATCCTTGTCGAAGGAGCCCTTTACCGGAACTAGCGGATAGATGGTGACATGCAGCCCGTGCTGAGGGCCGACATGCAACGGCTCAGGCCAGAGCTCGGCAATCGCCCGCTGCACGGCCTCGAAGGCTTGGCGGGTGTCTGGCTCGAGACTGGGCTGAACATGGTAGGCGAGGCAGGGCTTTTCCCAGATATCGTCGGCGATCGTCTGCAGCATGGCTGCCGACATAGGGCTGCCGTCACACGCTGTCACCTGAAAAGAAAAAGGCCCCTTGCGGGGCCTTGATCTCGATCCTTACGGATTGTGCGTCATCGGAGGCGTGGCGTGGCCTTCGACCTCGCCGCCCACCCGGGCCCAGATCTTCTTCTTGGTGAAGTAGAGCAGGCCTGCGAGCACGATCAGGAACAGGATGACCTGGAAGCCGAGGCGCTTGCGGGCTTCAAGGTGCGGCTCCGCCGTCCAGGTGAGGAACGCCGTCACGTCGCGGGCATACTGGTCGACCGTCTCCGGAGCCTGAGGCTGGCCGGCCTCGTTCTTCGGATACTCGACCTGACCGTCGCTGAGCGGCTTCGGCATCGCGATCACGTGGCCCGGGTAATACTCATTGTAGTGACCGCCCTCAGGCACCGTGAAGCCCTGCGGAGCCTCGTGGTAGCCGTTGAGCAGCGCCACAAGGTAATCCGCGCCGTTCTCGGAATACTGACGGAAGACGTCCGTGATCCACCAGGGGAAACCGCGCTCGTAGGTGCGGGCCTTGGCCATCAGGGACAGGTCCGGCGGAGCCTTGCCGCCGTTGGCGGAAGCCGCCGCGTTCTCGTTCGGGAACGGCGACGGGAAGCGGTCGGCCGGGCGGCCGGCACGCTCGAACATGTCGCCGGCCTCGTTCGGGCCGTCCTGGATCTTGTACTCGGCTGCAAGGGCGCGGACCTGAGCCTCGGAGAATTCCGGGCCGCCCGGCTGCGAGAGGTTGCGGAACGCGACGTAGTTCAGGCTGTGGCAGGAGGCGCAGACCTCCCGGTAGACCTTGAAGCCGCGCTGGACCTGAGCCCGGTCGAAGGTGCCGAACGGCCCCTGGAAGCTCCACTTGAGCTGCGGCGGGACCGGGGTCTCGCCGGCAGCGAAGGCCGGAGCGGAGAGGCCGAGCACGGCCGCAGCGATGAGAAGGGTACGCTTCATCATGATCTTTTCCTCAACGCTCCGGTTCAGCCCTTGGACTGCGGTTCGGCATTGGCGCCGGCCGGCATGCCAGCCCCGCCCTTCTGCACGCCCATGACGGATTCGAGGATCGAATTCGGCAGCGGCAGCGGACGCTCGACGAAGCCGAGCACCGGAAGGACGATCAGGAAGTGGGCGAAGTAGTAGACCGTGCAGATCTGGGAGGCGATCACGTACCAGCCTTCGGCCGGACGGGAGCCGAGCCAGCCGAGCACGAGGCAGACGCCCACGAAGACCCAGAAGAACTGCTTGTAGAGCGGACGATAGGCGGTGGAGCGCACCTTCGAGGTATCGAGCCAGGGCATGAAGCACCAGATCACGATGGCCGCGCCCATAGCGATGACGCCGCCGAGCTTGTCGGGAATGGCGCGCAGAATCGCGTAGAACGGCAGGAAGTACCATTCCGGCACGATATGTGCGGGTGTCACGGCCGGGTTCGCCGGGATGTAGTTGTCCGCATGGCCGAGATAGTTCGGCATGTAGAAAACCCAGTAGGCGAAGAAAATCAGGAACACGACGACGGCGAAGATGTCCTTGATCGTGGCATAGGGGGTGAACGGAACCGCGTCCTTGCCCGACTTGATCGGGATACCGGTCGGGTTGTTCTGGCCCGGCACGTGAAGCGCCCAGATGTGCAGGGCGACGACGCCGGCGATCATGAAGGGCAGCAGGTAGTGCAGGGAGAAGAAGCGGTTGAGCGTCGGGTTGCCCACCGAATAGCCGCCCCAGAGGTAGCTCACGATGGTCTCGCCGACGAGCGGGATCGCCGAGAACAGGTTGGTGATCACGGTAGCGCCCCAGAAGCTCATCTGGCCCCAGGGAAGCACGTAGCCCATGAAGGCGGTGGCCATCATCAGCAGGAAGATGATCACGCCGAGGATGTAGAGAACCTCACGAGGCGCCTTGTAGGAGCCGTAGTAGAAGTTCCGGAAGATATGGATGTAGACGGCGACGAAGAACATCGATGCGCCGTTGGCGTGCAGGTAGCGGATCAGCCAGCCGTATTGCACGTCGCGCATGATGTGCTCGACGGACTGGAAGGCCATGCCGGCGTTCGGCGTGTAGTACATGGCCAGGAACACGCCGGTCACGATCTGCGCGACGAGCATGAAGGCCAGGATGGCGCCGAAGGTCCAGAAATAGGTCAGGTTCCGCGGCACCGGGAAGGCGATGAAGGAGGAGTGGATGAGACCCGCGATCGGCAGGCGGCTCTCGAACCACTGACCGAAGGCGCTCTTGGGAACGTAAGTTGTGGAATGCTGGCTCATGTGTATCGCCTGATCGTCGCTTAGGTTACGCCGTGGCTTCTTGGCCGATGATGACCTTCGTGTCGGACGCGAAGGCATAGGGCGGGATCGGCAGATTGATCGGCGCCGGACCGCCGCGGACGCGGCCCGAGGTGTCGAACACCGAGCCGTGGCAGGGGCAGAACCAGCCGTGATACTCGCCCTGCTGCCCCAGCGGGACGCAGCCAAGATGAGTGCAGTTGCCGTAGACAACGAGCCACTGGGCCTTGCCGTCCTTCACGCGGGCCGAGTCGGGCTGAGGGTCGCGGAGGGAGGCGACGTTCACATCCTCGGCGGCCTTGATCTCTTCCGGCGTGCGGTGCCGGATGAAGATCAGCTTGCCGCGCCAGAACACCTTGACGATCTGGCCTTCGGCGATCGGAGCCAAGTCGACTTCGACGGGGGCGCCGGCAGCCACCGTCGCCGCGTCGGGCGCCAGGGACTGGACAAACGGCCATACCAGGGTGGCTCCGCCGATCGCGGCGGCTGCGCCTGTGGCGATGTAGAGGAAATCGCGCCGTGTCGGCTCAGCGACATGAGTGGTGGTCTCGGCCACTTGGCTCTCCAGCATTGGTCAAAAAACGAGAACCGCGTATCGGCAATGCCTTGGTAACCCTGGCATTCGGCTCACGCGTCCCGATATGGAACACGACAATACGCGCGCAATGCGACTGGGAGTCGCCGCGCGGTGGCTCTTTGGCACGGTCAAGCCCGCCTGTCCATAGCCGGATTGGAGTTGTTCCAGCCTGTGCCTCAAAATGCCGCCGACCCGGGAGCCGCGAGGCGCTTCCTCAGGCGCCTCCTTGGACGCTCCCTTGACGGCGGGGCACATTGCCACGATGACGAAGCCATGCCCCGTCTTGCCATCTACCAGCCGGACATCCCGCAGAACACCGGCACCATGCTGCGCCTGGCAGCCTGCCTCGGCGTGCCGGTGGAGATCATCGAACCTGCGGCCTTCGACGTCTCCGACCGGAACCTGCGCCGCTCCGGAATGGACTACATCCAGCACGTCACGATCACCCGTCACATCTCCTGGCGCGCCTTCGAGGCATGGCGGCAGGAGGCCGGGGGACGTCTCGTCCTTGCCACCACCAAGGGGGCGATCCCCTATGCGGATTTCACGTACAGGCCCGACGACGTCGTCCTGGTCGGCCGGGAATCCGCCGGCGTGCCGGAGGAGGTTCATGCCGCGGCCGATGCACGGATCCTGATCCCCATGCAGCCCGGGATGCGCTCCCTCAACGTGGCCGTGACCGCCGCCATGATCCTGGGCGAGTCCTTGAGGCAGACCCGTTCGTTTCCTCAGCCGGACACGATCAACCCGTGAAAGTAAAACACCAACCCCATCCTGAGGAGCCGCGCAGCGGCGTCTCGAAGGAGGATCCAGTGCTCTCTGGATCCTCCTTCGAGACGAATTGCTGGCGCAATCCTCCTCAGGATGAGGCCTTCTTATGATTTGAAAGACAGGACTGCCATGACCGACCAAGCTGCCGTCGAGCGCCTGCAGGCTGAGGCTCCCGTCTGGTTCGCGCTGCTGCGCGACCGGATCTGCGCCGCCTTCGAGGCCCTGGAGGACGAGGTGACAAGCCCCCTCCCCCCGGAGGCTTCCGAGCCCGGTCGGTTCGTGCGCACCCCCTGGGAGCGCATGGATCACAGCGGCACGCCCGGTGGCGGGGGCGTCATGTCCATGATGAAGGGGCGCGTGTTCGAGAAGGTGGGCGTCCACGTCTCGACCGTTCACGGCGAGTTCGCGCCGGAATTCCGGGGCCAGATCCCCGGCTCGGATCAGGACCCGCGCTTCTGGGCCGGCGGCATCTCGCTCATCGCCCATCCCTGGAATCCGAACGTGCCGACCGTTCACATGAACACCCGCTTCGTGGTGACCACGAAGCCCTGGTTCGGCGGCGGGGCGGATCTCACGCCGGTCCTCGACCGGCGGCGCACGCAGGAGGATCCGGATACGGTGCTCTTCCACGAGGCCATGGAGGCGGCCTGCGGCACCCACGCGCCGGAGGGGTCCTATGACAAGTATAGAAAGTGGTGCGACGAGTACTTCTTCCTGAAGCACCGCAACGAACCGCGCGGCATCGGCGGCATCTTCTACGATTACCACTGGACCGGGAACCCGGACGAGGACTTCTCCTTCACCCGCAACGTGGGCGAGGCCTTCCTCAAGGTCTATCCCGAGATCGTCCGCCGCAACGTCAGCAAGCCCTGGACGGAGCAGGACCGCATCGAGCAGCAGGTCCGGCGCGGGCGTTATGTGGAGTTCAACCTGCTCTACGACCGGGGCACGATCTTCGGCCTGAAGACCGGCGGCAACATCGCGTCGATCCTGTCCTCCATGCCGCCGACGGTGCGCTGGCCCTGAGCCGGCCCTGATCGCGATCGCGCACCACCTCATCCGGGAATGGGTGAAGGAGTAGCTGGATCGGGTGCAGGACGGAGCGCTGGATCCTCCCCGCTGTCCTCCCCGCGCAGGCGGGGATCCAGAACCACGGCGTTTCAAGAAAAGGCGAGCCGCGTTGCACCTCTGTCTGCACCGTCAGCAGTGATGGATCCCGGGCTCTGCTGCGCAGCCCCGGGATGACGTGTGTGATAGCCTGTCAAAGAACCAGCGCCTTCAGGCCCGCAGCGGGTGGGCTGCGAGCCGTCAGGTCAGTCGAGGGAGGCGTGCTGGGCAGCCCGGCTCGATGTGTGGTGAGAAGTGAAGAGCCGGACCTGCTCGTCACGCGCGGTTTGTTTCAGCGGACCTGGATCTGCGCCAGGATCGGCCACCCGCGATCACAGGCGTGCGAGACCTGCGGCGGGACCGCGCCCCGTCCCGCATCTGCGACGCCTCGCGAGCGCGCCCCTCTGTGGACGAGGATGAACCATCATATAGCCCAGCTTAGGACAGAAGTCAAGAACAAAAGAAGAACATGACTGCTACCCTCCCTCTTCCCTTATCCTGAGGAGGGGCGGCACCGTCCTGAAGGAGGGTCCAGTGCCCTCTGGACGCTCCTTCGAGACGCAGCCTCACGGCTGCTCCTCAGGATGAGGCTGGAGAGATGGACAGCAGAGACGGGAATCCCGGGACGAGCCCGGGGATGTAAGGAGAGAGTGTCATTCCCGGCCGGAGATACGGGGGCCTAAGCCTGCTCCAGCACGCACCTGAGCAGGTCCCTGGCGGAAGTCTCATCCGTCCGGCAGCCCTCCGCCAGCCAAGCCTGTCGGGCACGGGCGAGCATTTCGCCGATCTTCGGCCCCTTCGGCACACCGCCCTCGATGAGATCGGCCCCGCGCAGGGGGAAAACCGGCACGGGCTCGGCGCCGCTGCGGTAGCGCGCAAGCGCCTCACGCGCCTCCTCATGGACCACCGGAGACGGCTCTCCGGCTGTTGCCGCGAGAACAACGCCGAGAGCCTCAGGCTCATGATCCGCCACCAGGCGGCGGATGGCCCCGGCATCGAGCGGCAGTGCCCGGGTCTTCAGGAGGTTGAGAAGCCCGGCATAGGCGGCAAGCTTCCTGTGCTCGTCATTGGACAGCCGAAGCTGCTCCCGCAGGCGCTCCGCATCCTCCTCCACCAGCACGGCCAGTGCCGCCAGACGCCAGATCGGAACAGGATTGTCCGTGTCATAGGCCGCCACG
The DNA here is from genome assembly GCF_014191055.1 of Microvirga lupini. Taxonomy (GTDB): domain Bacteria; phylum Pseudomonadota; class Alphaproteobacteria; order Rhizobiales; family Beijerinckiaceae; genus Microvirga; species Microvirga lupini_A. The sequence goes on along the minus strand of NZ_JACHWB010000001.1, from coordinate 869,887 downwards.
CGGTCGAAGCGCCCGAACTCTGCCACGCCGCCGAGCAGGCCGGTGAGAAAGCCGTGATCGGCCAGGGTGCGGATCGTCTCCCCGGCCCGTTTCGCCACGAGAAGCTTCAGAAGTTCGTGCCGGATCCGCTCCTTCGAGAGGATCGCCAGCCCCTGCCGCTCGGCCCCGGAGGCTGCCAGTCCCTCGGCGTCGGGATCGCCTTGCGCATATTCCGCGTGGAAGCGGAAGAACCGCATGATCCTCAAGTAATCCTCGCGGATGCGGGTCCGCGCCTCGCCGATGAAGCGCACCCGCCGGGCGGCAAGATCCGCCTCGCCGCCGGTGTAATCATGGACTTGCCCGTCGAGGCCGAGGGACAGGGCGTTGATGGTGAAATCCCGCCGCATGGCATCGCGGATGAAATCGCGACCGAAATGGACCACCGCATAGCGCCCGTCCGTTTCCACATCCTCGCGCAGGGTGGTGATCTCGAAGGGCTCGCCGTCGACGATCACCGTGATCGTGCCGTGCTCGATGCCTGTGGGCACCGCCTTGAACCCGGCCCGCTTCGCCCGTTCCATGATGGCATCGGGCAGCATGGTCGTGGTGCAGTCGACTTCGGTCACGGGCCGTCCGAGCAGGGCATTGCGCACGGCCCCACCCACGACGCGGGTCTCCTCGCCCTCACCGTTGTACACGTCGAGGAGGCGGCGCAGTTGCGGGCGCTGGAGCAGGCTCGTCAGCGCGTGTCGATCAAGGCTTTGCATCACTGGAAATGTCCCGGGACAAGTCGCCCGTTCTCGATATGCGTCGGCACATAGGTGCCCGTCTGGCGCTCGTCCAGCAGCGCTGTCGCGATCAGCGAAATGACAACGAAACTCAAGCCTGCAATCGTGAGCCAGACGGACTGACTGCTCCAGTGCGACCAGAGCAAAGGATTGCGGCGACGGATCACAAGATATGCACCAAAGAGGACGAAGGGCAGCAGGAACAGCACCAGACCCTGAACGACCGCCCGCGTCATGAAATATAGAGCCTCTCGTAAAGATTGCGGATGATGCCCGCCGTCACGCCCCAGATGTAGCGTCCCTGATAGGGCATTGCATAGTAGCGGCGCAGCCTGCCCTTCCACTCGCGGGAATGGAGCTCGTGGCGCGCGGGATCCATCAGGAAGCTGAGCGGCACCTCGAAGGCATCGGCCACCTCCTCGTGATTGATGGCAAGCGTGTAGGAGGGCGAGACCCGGGCCACCACCGGCATGACGAGATAATTCGTCGTGGACAGGTAGGCGTCGAGGTAGCCGAGCGGGCTGATGAAGCGGTTGTCGAGGCCGATCTCCTCCATGGCCTCGCGGCAAGCCGCCTCCAGGACCGAAGCGTCCGTCGCATCGACCCGGCCGCCCGGAAAGGCGATCTGTCCCGAATGCTGGCGCAGATGCGCGGCGCGCTCGGTGAGCAGGAGCATCGGCTCATCGCGCATGACCACCGGCACCAGGACGGCGGCAGGCTTCGGCGACAGAGGGTAAACCAGCGGCACGTCGTCGAGGCTGTGATCGCCGCGCGGATTCGCCAGGGCCTCCTCCGCATGGGGCGGTTCAGGCCGCAGCCGCTCAGTCGCCAGAGTCAGGAAGTCCGGCGCGTCATGGGGAGCAAGGCGCATCAAGCGATGTCCAGTTCGGACGCGGGAGCGATGGGAAAGAAGGTGCCGCCTGCGGCGAGGCCGAAGGTCGCCGCCCCATCGATGGTTTTTTCTTCGCTCATGGCAACCAGATCGAGGGCCAGGCTTCGCGTGACAAGAGCCCACAAATCCCCTCGGACTTTGACGTAAGGCTTCACGCCGCCATGTGCGTCCCGCTCGAAGCGGACAGGATGATCCGGCCCGACCTGCACGAGATCGTCCACATTGGTGCGGAAGGCGATCTGCCGGCCTTCCCCCTCACCCTCCACGGCCATCTCGACGGCCAGGAAAGGCGCATCCTCCACGGTAATCCCGACCCGCTCGACCGGCGTGACGAGCACGTAGCGCTCCGGATCCTTGCGCAAAACCGTGGAAAACAGCTTCACGAGGGCGGGCCGGTTGATGGGCGAGCCCATGTAATGCCACGTGCCGTCGGCCGCGATGCGCATGTCGATCTCGCCGCAATAGGCCGGGTTCCAGCGCTCGACGGGCGGCGGGCCTTTGCGCTTTGAATCGGACCCGAGGGCCTCTGTCAGGCGGGCCAGGGCGCTTCCGGGTGTGAGGGACGAAGGATCGGTCATGACGCAAGCGTGAACAGGATTTTCATTTTTCGGGATCGACGAACGGCTGGCAATTGTTACTTCCTAGAGCATAGAGTCCTCTGCTGTCTCGTCCACTCCACATGGGTTCAACGCTGCGGCGCATCGACCCTTGCCACTCGACTAGGATCAAAGGCAGACTAGCTACCGGGGGCACATGCGTATGAGAGGGAGACGAACCTCATGACGGCCAGCATTGCTCAAGCGCCCACCGCCTTGGACGACGCGATCATCCGCAACGCGGAGGCGACGCTTGAGACTGTCGGCCGTGCCCGTGATGCCATTCACACGGTCATCTTCGGCCAGGAAGACGTGGTGGACCTCACCCTGATCACCCTGCTCGCCGGCGGCCATGGACTGCTTGTGGGCGTTCCAGGCCTCGCGAAGACGAAGCTTGTGGATACGCTGGGCACCGTGCTCGGGCTCGACGCCCGCCGCATCCAGTTCACCCCGGACCTGATGCCCTCCGACATCCTGGGGTCCGAGATCCTCGACGAGGGCGCCGACCGGCGTCGTTCCTTCCGCTTCGTGAAGGGTCCCGTCTTCGCGCAGCTCCTCATGGCCGACGAGATCAACCGCGCCAGCCCCCGCACCCAATCCGCCCTGCTGCAGGCCATGCAGGAGCATCACGTGTCCGTGGGCGGCGAGCGGCACGACCTGCCCCAGCCCTTCCACGTGCTGGCGACGCAGAACCCCATCGAACAGGAGGGCACCTATCCCCTCCCCGAGGCCCAGCTCGACCGCTTCCTGTTGGAGATCGATGTCGGCTATCCGAGCCGCGAGGCCGAGCGGCGCATCCTGATCGAGACGACGGGCGCCGAGGATCACAAGCCCACGGCCGTCATGAACGCGGAAGCACTCATGAACGCCCAGCGCCTCGTCCGCCGGCTGCCGGTGGGCGAGAGCGTCGTCGAGGCGATCCTCGATCTCGTGCGCTCGGCCCGCCCGGAAGCGGAGCGGATCGAGGGCGTCAGCGACAAGATCCTGTGGGGCCCAGGCCCCCGCGCCAGCCAGGCCCTGATGCTGGCCGTGCGCGCCCGTGCGCTCATCGAGGGCCGCGTGGCTCCCTCGCTGGCCGACGTGGTGGCGCTGGCCGAACCGGTGCTCAAGCACCGCATGGCGCTCACCTTCTCGGCCCGTGCGGACGGGGACACGATCGGCAGCGTCATCGGCCGGCTCACCGCGCGGCTGGCAGGCTAGGATCATCACCATGGCCCGTGTCCGGGTCCTCCCCGAAAGCGCCCGCTCGCCGGGCCGCCAAGAGACGGAGAGCGCGCTTTCCCTCGCTCACCGGATGCCGCGCCTTGTGCTCGAAGCCCGGCGTGTCGCGGCCAACCTCGCCCACGGCATTCACGGCCGCCGCCGCGCCGGCATCGGCGAGACCTTCTGGCAGTTCCGCCCCTTCGTGGCCGGCGAGGCTGCGCAGCGGATCGACTGGCGCCGCTCGGGCCGCGACGACCGCCTCTATGTCCGCGAGCGCGAATGGGAAACGGCCCAGACCGTCTGGTTCTGGATCGACCGGTCCGCTTCCATGGGCTATGCCTCGGACCTCGCTCAGGCGTCCAAGATCGAGCGCGCCATCGTGCTCGGCATGGCTCTGGCCAGCTGCTTCGTCGAGGGCGGCGAGCGCGTGGGCATGCTGGGACTGATGTCGCCGCGGGCGACCCGGCGCATTGCCGAGACCATGGCCCAGACCCTGGTGGCGGACCGCGCCTCCCTCGAAGAGGACCTGCCGCCGCAGGCCGCTGTGGCGCCGCAGCACGAGGCGATCCTGATCAGCGATTTCCTCTCGCCTGCGCGCGACATCGCCACCATGGTCGAGGGCATCTCGTCCCGCGGGGCGCGCGGACATCTGGTGATGATCGTCGATCCCGTGGAGGAGACCTTCCCGTTCCAGGGACAGGCGGTTCTGCACGATCTGGAGGATGGCCTGTCGCTGCGGATCGGCGACGCCACCGCCTGGGGCAAGGCCTATCGCTTGAGGCTCGAGCAGCATCGGGCGGAGTTGCAGGAACTGGCGCGTCGCCGCGGCTGGACATTGACCATCCACCGGACCGACCGGCCGGCGAGCGAAGCGGCGCTTCGTCTCATGACGCTGGTGGCGACCTCCCGCGGCATTGGTGTGGGAGGTCGCTGAGCGATGCTGGGCCTGCCTCTCACCTTCACCGTTCCCCTGGTTCTCACGGCGCTTGCCGCGCTGCCGGCGATCTGGTTGCTCCTGCGCATCACGCCGCCACAGCCGAAGCGCGTGGATTTCCCGCCGCTCAGGATCATGGCGGACCTGCGCCCCGAGCAGGAAATGCCGGCGCGCACGCCCTGGTGGCTGCTGCTCCTGCGGCTGCTGCTCGCCGCCTTTCTGATCCTTGCGGCTTCCGGGCCGATCTGGAATCCCCTGGCCGAGGACAGCAGCCGCTCGCCCCTCCTGATCGTGCTCGACAACGGATTCAGTGCGGCTCACGACTGGCGCGACCGCATGAATCTGGCGTCCGAGCGCATCGAGGCGGCGGGACGTGACGGGCGCACGGTCGCTCTCGTGGCAACGGCCGAGACGCCTGCCGCCATCGAGCCCGCGAGCCCCGCCGCAGCGCTCGAGCGCCTGCGCTCCTTGAAGCCCCTGCCGCACCTGCAGAACCGCCAAGTGCATCTCGAATCCATCCGGCGTTTCATGGAATCGACGCCGGACGCCAATATCATCTGGATCAGCGACGGGGTCGCGGGCGTTGACGGGCAAGGCTTCATCAATGGTTTGGCGCCCATGGCGGACGGTCAGCGGATCACCGTTCTGAAAGCGGAGCGCGCTCCGGCCCTTGCGGTTGCCGGCGTGGAGAATGCCAGCGGCCAGCTGAATGTCAGGCTCGTACGACCTGAGCCGAACGGACGCGATACCGGCACCATTCGCGCTCTCGACCTCAAGAGCCTGCCGCTCGCCGACATGCGCTTCTCCTTCGAGGCCAATGCCACGGAGACCTCCGTCCCCTTCGATCTGCCGACAGAAATTCGCAATGCCATCGCCCGCGTCGAGATCCTGGGAGAAGGCTCGGCCGGCGCCGTCCACCTGCTCGACGAGCGTGGCAAGCGCCGGCGCGTCGGCCTCGTGTTCGGCGGCACCTCGGATCAGGCGCAGCCCCTCCTCTCGCCGCTCTATTACATCGAGCGTGCGCTCGCGCCTTACTCGGAGATCCGCATGGGACGCGGCGGCGTGGCCGATGCGGTGAACCAGCTCATCGACGAGCAGGTCTCCGTGCTGGTTCTGGCCGACGTGGGCGGGCTCGACCGCGAGACGCTCGGCAAGGTCACGGCCTTCGTGGAACAGGGCGGCATGCTGCTGCGCTTTGCCGGCTCGCGGCTATCCGCCGGCAACGATGAGCTCGTGCCGGTGCGCCTGCGCCGCGGCGGGCGCAGCCTTGGCGGCACGCTGTCGTGGGATACCCCCAAGACCTTCGCGCCCTTCACCCGCGAGAGCCCGTTCTTCGGCCTCGCCGTGCCGGAGGAAATCGGCATCCGGCGCCAGATCCTCGCGGAACCCGACGGCGATCTGCCGGCCAAGACCTGGGCGTCGCTCGCCGACGGTACGCCCATCGTGACAGCCGACAAGCGCGGCGACGGGATGATCGTGCTCTTCCACGTGACGGCGGACACCACCTGGTCGAACCTGCCCCTGTCCGGCCTCTTCGTCGATATGCTGCGCCGGACCACCGCTCTGGCCGGCGCTCCGAACGACATCAATGCGGAGGCGCGCAATGCGGAGAACGAGACCGTGGCGCCCCGTCTGACCCTTGATGGCTATGGCATCTACATCTCGCCGCCGGCCAATGCCCGTGCCGTGACGCGCAACTACGCCGAGCGGGCGACAGGCGAACACCCGCCCGGCTTCTACGGTCCGGTGGATTCGAGCCTTGCCGTCAACGCACTGCTGCCGGGCGACCGGCTGGCCCCGCTGAACTTCGCGCCGCTCAACGCCCGGATCGCCCCACTGGCCGGAGCCCAGACCATCGATCTGCGCATGCCGCTCTTCATGCTGGCCCTGCTGCTGCTCGTGGTCGATACCATCGCGTCGCTCTGGCTCGGCGGTCACCTCTCGAACCTCTCCGGCCGTTTGAGGAAAGCCGGCGCCGCGGCGGCCATCGTCCTGGGCTCCACGTGGCTGCTCAACCCCGTGTCCGACGCAAGCGCACAGGAGCGCCGGTCGTCGATGACGATGGAAAGCTCCAGCCCCGCCCTCGTGACGCGGCTCGCCTATGTGATTACGGGCGACTCGCAGGTGGACGAGACCAGCAAGGCAGGCCTGACCGGGCTGACGCAGGTGCTGAGCCAGCGCACCGCCCTGTCGCCGGGCGAGCCCATCGGCATCGACCTGTCGCGGGACGAGGTGGCGTTCTACCCCCTGATCTACTGGCCGATCGTGGCGAGCAGGCCCATCCCGTCGGAAGCGGCGATCCGGCGTCTCGACGCCTTCATGAAAGGCGGCGGCACCGTGATCTTCGACACGCGCGATGCCTTCGGCAATCGCCTCGACGGCGCGCCGACCGCAGAGGGGCAGTATCTGCGCCGCCTGCTCGCGGGCCTCGACATTCCGGAAATCGAGCCCGTACCGGTCGATCACGTGCTCACCAAGACCTTCTACATCCTCGACAGCTTCCCCGGCCGCTACGCCACGGGTCAGACCTGGGTCGAGGCCCTGCCGCCTCAGGCGGAAGGCGAGGCCAACCGGCCGGCCCGCTCGGGCGACGGCGTCTCACCCATCATCATCACGTCGAATGATCTCGCGGCCGCCTGGGCCGTGGGCCAGCGGGGCGAGTGGCTCTATCCCGTCGTCGGCAGCGACCAGCGTCAGCGGGAGTTCTCGTATCGCAGCGGCGTCAACATCGTCATGTATGCGCTCACCGGCAACTACAAGGCCGACCAGGTGCACGTGCCGGCCCTGCTCGAACGCCTCGGGCAGTAAGGGGGAGGTCTTTTGCTTTCGGTCAGCTTCTCGCCCCTTATCCCTGACTACGCGCTCTGGGCTCTTGGCGCGGTCGTCGCTCTTCTGGCGATCCTGGCGCTCGTCACGCGCGGTCCCGTGGCGATCCTTCGTGCCGTCGCGCTCGGGCTGGTTCTGCTCGCGCTCGCCAACCCGGCGCTGGTGCAGGAGGACCGGGAGAAGGTGAAGGACATCGTGGCGGTGGTCATCGACCGCTCCACCTCGCAGACACTGGGCGACCGTTCTCCCATGACCGATCAGGTGCGCGCCGAGTTGGAGCGCCGGTTCGGCTCGCTGGCCGATGTCGATCCGCGCTTCATCGAGGCCGATGACGGCAGCGGCGACGACGGCACGCGCCTGTTCGCGGCGCTCTCCAACGGCCTTGCCGACGTGCCGCCGGACCGGCTTGCCGGCGTCATCTTCGTAACCGACGGCGTCGTGCACGACATTCCGCCTTCCGTGGAAGGGCTCGGGTTCAGGGCGCCGCTTCACGCGCTGATCACGGGCCGGCCCGACGAGCGCGACCGGCAGATCAAACTCCTGGAGGCCCCGCGCTTCGGCATCGTCGGCAAGGACCAGACCATCCGCGCCCAGATCATGGAGCGCGGCGGCACCGGATCGGCCCTCGTGACGGTGCGTCGGGACGGACAGGTGCTCACGCGCCAGCAGGTGCGTTCTGACACGCCCTTCTCCCTCGACGTGCGCATCGAGCATGGCGGCACCAACGTGGTCGAGCTCGAAGTGGAGGGCCTGCCCAACGAGCTGACGCAGGCTAACAACCGGGCGGTCATTCCGATCGAGGGCATCCGCGAGAAGCTGCGCGTGCTCCTGGTCTCCGGCGAGCCCCATGCAGGCGAGCGCACCTGGCGCAACCTGCTGAAGTCGGATGCCAATGTAGACCTCGTGCACTTCACGATTTTGCGCCCGCCGGAGAAGCAGGATGGGACCCCGATCAACGAGCTGTCGCTGATCGCCTTCCCGACCCGCGAGCTGTTCCAGCAGAAGATCAAGGAATTCGACCTGATCATCTTCGACCGTTACGCGAACCAGAGCATCCTGCCGTCGAGCTATTTCGAGAACATCGTGCGCTATGTGCGCGAGGGTGGCGCGATCCTCGTGGCAGCGGGACCGGAATTCGCCAGCTATGGCAGCCTCGCGCAGACGCGGCTTTCGCCGATCATTCCAGGCCAGCCCAACGGCAGCATCATCGAGCAGCCCTACAAGGCCGAGATCACCGATACCGGCGACCGCCACCCGGTCACCCGCGACCTGCCGGGATCGGAGCAGTCGCCGCCCGCCTGGGGCGAGTGGCTGCGCATCATCGGCTCGCAGGTGCAGTCAGGCGACACACTCATGTCGGGCGCCAACGACCTGCCTCTCCTGGTACTACGCCGGGAGGACAAGGGCCGTGTGGCGCTCCTGCTCTCCGACCATGCCTGGCTCTGGGCCCGCGGCTATCAGGAAGGCGGGCCGCATCTCGACCTCCTGCGCCGTCTCGCCCACTGGCTCATGAAGGAACCGGCTCTGGAGGAGGAGGCCCTGCGGGCGAGTGCGCAGGGACGCGACATCCGCATCGAGCGCCAGACCATGGCGGAGACGGCCGACCCGGTGACCCTCGTCGCGCCAAGCGGCCAGGAGAGCAGCGTGGCTCTCACCGAGTCGCGCCCCGGCCTGTTCACCGCCCAGGTGGCGAGCCGCGAACTCGGGCTCCACACGGTGCGCTCGGGCGACCTCATCGCCTTCGTCAGCATCGGGCCGGCCAATCCGCGCGAGTTGATGGACGTGTTCAGCAACACCGAGGCTCTCGCACCCATAGCCCAGGCGACGGGCGGATCGGTCCGGCGCGTGGCCATGGAGGGCGACCAGAGCATCACCCTGCCCCGCATCATCGCGGTGCATTCGGGCTCCCGCTTTGCCGGCGGCGACTGGATCGGCATCAAACCGAGCGACAGCGCCATCTTGCGCGGCGTCTCGGTCTTCCCGATGGCGCTGGGCTTCATCGGGTTGGTGCTGCTGATCGGCTCGACCCTCGCCGCCTGGCTGATCGAGGGACGGCGGCGCGCCTGATCATTCAGATGCTGGGAGGGTGCTCACCAGCCCCTTCGCTCGGGCGAGCGCCCCCTCCTCCAGCTCCAGCGCCAGGAACCGCCCCGGATTGACCGGGCCGGGTAGCTGCAGGTGCTGGGGTGGGATGCGCTTGAAGCCGAAGCGGCTGTAATAGGGCTCATCGCCCACCAGCAGCACCAGGGTGTGTCCCTTGGCCTTGGCGGCGTCGAGCGACCGGCGCATGAGGGCAGCCCCGATGCCGCGGCTCTCGAAGGCCGGCTCCACCGTCAGCGGTCCGAGCACAAGCGCAGGCTCGTTGCCGGCCATGACCGGCGTCAGGCGCACCGAGCCGACGAGCAGCGTGCCGACCATGGCGGTGAAGGACAGGTCGAGCAGATGGGACGCCCCTTCCCTCAGGCGCGAGGCGGTGCGGGCGAAGCGGCCCGGGCCGAAGGCGCGCTCATGCAGGCGCTCGATGGCCTCGGAATCGATGGGTTGCTCGGTGCGGATCTGGAGCGAGAGCTCGGTCATGAACGGACTCAGGGCGCGAGAGACGAAAAGAATAGGGTGGCTTGATGGATGTCAGCCGTGTCGTCGTCGCAGAATCCGGGTGATGCTCATGGGGCTCGGCGTTTCCTCTGTTCACTAGGCCATAGCAGCGTCGGGAACGCGGCGCAAACGCTCTTCACCAATGCGGCGAGGGAGGCTGGCCGTCGAGGATCTCCGCCAGGCGGTTGCGGGTGGCCGACGTGGTCTCCTCGGGCAGATTGTCGATGGGGAAGAACCCCGCCTCCGCGATCTCCCGGTCGGGCTGCTTGGTCTGCAGCATCGTGAAGCGGCGGATCACATAGACCAGCACGTGATCGCGCCGGGACACCCGGTTGTTGAAGAACACACCGAACAGAGAGGGAGGCTCGTCCATGGCGATGCAGCCTTCCTCGCGCAGCTCGCGGTCGAGCGCCTCCAAGGCCGTCTCGTCGGTCTCCACGCCTCCGCCCGGCAGATGCCAGCCGGGCACATAGGTGTGCCGGATGAGGAAGACACGGTTCTCCCGGTCGAGGACGACGCCCCGCACCCCCAGGGTCATGCCTCGCGAGAAGCGCCAATAGGTGTGCAGCCCCAGGGACAGGAGGCGTGAGGCTTTCCGTGACGGCGGGGAGTCAGACATCGGACCATGCGATCATAACAAGATTACCGGAGGATGAATGTAGTCATTCATGAAACGCATAGCAGTGACCTCAAAATGGCGCGTGACCCGCATACTACGAAGGTCTAAGACAGCGGCAACCAAAGGTGTTCCAATGTTTCTCGCTTTCATCCTCTCGCGTCTGAACCGCTCCGCCCGCTTTTCCTGGTCGCCCGCCCTCAACCTCGAGGACCGCACGATCTACTCGACCCTGATCCCGGGCGCCCAGTACTGAGTTCAGACAATCCCCGTCTCTGACAGGGGCTTGGCTACGGCGCGGCTCTATTTTAGAATATTTCTAAATTGGAGCCCCTATGAAGTCCCTGTCCGAACTTTCCGAACGCGAAGTCGTCGCGCTCGCCATCGCGAGCGAAGAGGAAGACTCGCGGATCTACCAGCATTTTGCGGATCGCCTTCGGCCTGATTTTCCCGCCTCGGCCGAGATCTTCGACGGCATGGCCGAGGAAGAGCGCGAGCACCGCAACTCCCTCTACGGCTTCTACCGCTCCCGTTTCGGCGAGCATCTGCCTCCCATCCGCCGGGAGGATGTGCGCGGCTTCCTGAAGCGCCGCGCGGTCTGGTGGAGCGCCCATCTCGATCTCGACCGGATGCGCCGCGAGGCGGAGGTCATGGAGCTGCAGGCTGCGAGCTTCTACGAGAAGGCCGCCCAGCAGAGTCTGGACGTCTCCTTAAGGGAACTCTTCACCAAGCTGGCGGAGATCGAGCGCGGGCACGAGCGCAGGGCCGGCGAGCTTCATGCCGCCCATCTGACCGAGAATGCGCAGGCCGCCGAGGAGCATGCCCGCCGCCGTCTCTTCGTGCTGCAATATGTGCAGCCGGGCCTCGCCGGCCTCATCGACGGTTCCGTCTCGACGCTTGCCCCGCTCTTCGCCGCGGCCTTCGCCACCCAGAACAACTGGGAGACCTTTCTGGTAGGGCTGGCAGCATCGGTCGGCGCCGGCATCAGCATGGGACTGACGGAAGCCCTGTCGGACGACGGCGAGATCACGGGACGCGGCTCGCCCTGGCTGCGCGGCCTCGTCTGCGGCCTCATGACGGCGGCCGGCGGCCTTGGCCACACCCTGCCTTATCTGGTGCCGGATTCCTGGCCCAACGCCTTCATCCTGGCCACCAGCATCGCGGCCCTCGTGGTGGCGGTGGAGCTCGTTGCGATCTCCTGGATCCGGACGAAGTACATGGAGACGCCGTTCTGGAGCGCCACCTATCAGGTGATCGTCGGCGGCGTGCTGGTGCTTCTGGCCGGTATCTTCATCGGCAGCGCTTGACGGGGCGGGGCGGCCGCGCGAGTTCTCGTGTCCACCCGCATGAACCCGGCCGCCATGTTCCGCATCGCTCACCTGACCGACCCCCATGTGGGCCCCCTGCCCCGGCCGCGCCTGAAGCAGCTTTTGAGCAAGCGCCTGACCGGCTGGTACAACTGGCACCGCAGCCGGCAGGACATGCACGATATGGAACTTCTGGCCGCGCTGGTGGCCGACATCCATGCCCAGAAGCCCGACCACATCACCTGCACGGGCGACACCTGCAACATCGGCCTGCCGGAAGAGTGGAAGACATCCCGGGTGTTTCTCGAGGAGCTCGGCGACCCATCCCGCGTCACCTTCGTGCCGGGCAATCACGACGCCTATGTCCGCGGCTCCCTGGAAGGGCTCTTGAGGGAAATCGCCCCGTGGACGCGGGGCGATGACGGTCGCGAGGGAGGTTTTCCTTACCTGCGCCGCTACGGCTCGATTGCGCTCATCGGGCTGTCATCGGCCATCCCGACGCTTCCCTTCGTGGCATCGGGCCGGGTCGGCTCCAGGCAGATGAAAGCCACCGAGGAGATCCTCAAGGAGCTGGGTCAGGATCCGGGCTGCTTCCGGATCGTCCTCATCCATCACCCACCGCATGTGGGCGGGGCGGAGGCCGGGCGTAATCTGACCGATGCCAAGCGCTTCGAGAAGATGCTCTGCCGGGCGGGCGCGGAGCTCGTGCTCCATGGCCACAACCATGTGGGATCGCTGGCGCATCTCGATGGCCCGCGCGGCCCGATCCCCGTGATCGGCGCTCCCTCGGCTTCGGCCCGCGGCGGCACGCTCACCCATACGGCCGGCTATCATCTCTTCACCATCGGTCGGGATGAAACCGGCTTTCTCCTGACGGCGGAACGACGGGGCTTGAGGCCCGACGGCACGGTCGGCGGCTTAGGCATGCTGTCCCTCGCCCGCATTCGTCAGCCGCATGAGGAGAGATAGGCCGAGAGCCCGATTCTCGGCAGGCTCCAGCTAACACAAGTTAAGCGGCATGCTCCAATGAGCATAGATAAAGCTAAGCTTCAGTATTCGCACCGGATTTTCTTCGCACAATCCAGTCACTTTCCTGGAACCGCTCAGATCGCTCTCCGTTGAAGGGGTGCAGCAGCCACCCATGAACTTCGCAAGCCTGTCGGGCTGCGCACGGTGTTCTGCGACCCGAGAAAACAGGAGTTCATCTCATGAAGAAGTACGTTGCCCTCGCGGCATTGTTCGCATCCGTTTCGGCCGCCCCGGCCTCCGCCCAGATGGTCATGGGCAGCCAGAGCTATCGCATGATGGCGGCGCAATCGGATGCCTTCGAGATTGCCACGAGCCAGCTCGCCCTCGAGCGCTCCCGCAATCCTACGGTCCGTCGCTATGCCCAGCAGATGATCCAGGATCACTCCATGACGAGCCAGGCCCTCAATGGCGGCCGTCCGGTTTATAGCGCCAACGGTCAGTTCATCGGCGGTTCGCTGAGCGGCACCCTCGCCGGCGCGGGCATCGGTGCGCTGGTCGGCGGCCCCGTGGGTGCGGCCGTCGGCGCCGGCATCGGCGCAACGGCAGGCGCGACAGCCGGTGCTGCGTCGAGCGGCTCCCCCGGTACGGCTGGCGGAACGGCGACCGGTGCCCTGGCCGGTGCTGGCGTCGGTGCCCTGGTGGGCGGCCCGGTTGGCGCCGCAGTCGGTGCGGGCGTTGGCGCGACCACCGGTGCAGCGGCCGGTGGTGCGGCCGACGTCCAGGCGACGGGCTCCGTGACCCCGATCCAGCTCGGCGTTCAGCTTCCGCCAGAGAAGATGGCCATGCTGAACCAGCTCGCCTCGACCTCCGGCCCGCAATTCGACCGCCTCTACGGACAGGCACAGCGCATGGGCCATCAGGAAGCTCTCGCCCTGCATTCGAGCTATGCCCAGGCCGGCAACGATCCGTCGCTGCGCCAGTTCGCGGCCTCGGTGGTCCCGCACATCGAGCATCACCTTCAGGATGCTCGCCGCCTCCCGGGAGCGACCGCCCGTCGCCGCTAACCGGCTTCCAGCCTGACCTTACAGTGCGGCGGGTCCATTGGACCCGCCGCGTTCTTATGGAGGAAGCCCGAGGAAGGATTGGACCTTTTTCCCGGCTTGTGATGCGAGCCGCAGAGTGTAGGAAGGGATCCTGTCTCACCTCACCTAACGCGAGCCCCCATGGCCTACGTCATTCCCGCGCCTTCGATACCCGCTCTTCCGGTTGCCGGCACCAAAGACCTGTTCCCGGTTCGCCGCGTCTATTGCGTCGGCCGCAACTATGCCGCCCATGCCCGCGAGATGGGTGGTGACCCGACCCGCGAGCCCCCATTCTTCTTCATGAAGCCCGCCGATGCCCTGCAGCCCGTCGCGGAAGGCGCAACCGTCGATCACCCCTACCCGCCCAAGACCGGCAACTATCACTTCGAGATCGAGATGGTGGTGGCGTTGGCCAAGGGCGGCCGGGACATTCCCGTCAGCCAAGCCCTCGACCATGTTTTCGGCTATGCGGTCGGCCTCGACATGACCCGCCGCGATCTGCAGGACGAGGCCAAGCAGCTCCGACGTCCCTGGGAGCTCGGCAAGTCTGCGGACCTGTCCGGCCCGGTTGGGCCGATCCATCCGGCCTCGGCTGTCGGCCACCCGGCGAACGGTGCCATTTCTCTGGAAGTCGCCGGCACCATCAAGCAGAAGGCCGATCTGTCGGACATGATCTGGTCGGTGGCCGAGCAGATCGCCTATCTCTCGACCTATTTCGAGCTTGCCCCCGGTGACGTGATCTTCTCCGGCACCCCGGATGGCGTGGGGGCGGTCACGCAAGGGCAGACCATGATCGGCGCCGTCGAAGGCCTGGGCGAGATCCGGCTGCGGGTTGTGTAAGCCCGGCGGGCTACCTCTTGCGTTTTATGCAACTTTGGCCGTTACTGCGTCACGGCGTGGCCCGGACGGGCTGCGGATGAGTATGGCTTCGGCTCAAACCCGAAGCCCACGAACAAGGGAACGACAATGAATATCGTTAAGACTGTGGGTTTGGCTCTTCTGGGTTCCGCTCTCGCCATGGGTGGAGCGGCCGCCCAGGAGAAGACGGTCAAGATCGCCACCGAAGGCGCCTATGCTCCCTGGAACTTCACCGGCGCAGGCGGCAAGCTCGAAGGCTTCGAGATAGACCTCGCCAATGACCTGTGCGCGCGCATGAAGGTGAAGTGCGAGATCGTGGCTCAGGATTGGGACGGCATCATTCCGGCCCTTCAGGCGAAGAAGTACGACGCCGTCATGGCCGGCATGAGCATTACGGAAGAGCGCAAGAAGACCATCGATTTCGCTGGTCCTTACGCCAACTCCCCGAACGGTTTCCTCGTGGCGAAGAACTCGCCGCTGGCCAAGATGCCCGGCAAGGGGGAGGCCTTCAACCTGAGCACCCAGCAGGCCGCAGCCGAGAAGGCCATCGAGGCCTACAAGCCGCTCCTGAAGGGCAAGACCGTCGGCGTTCAGACCTCGACCATTCACTCCAACTTCGCCGACAAGTACCTGAAGGGCACGGCTGAGGTGCGTGAGTACAAGACCACCGAGCAGCACGATCTCGATCTGGCTGCCGGCCGCATCGACGCCGTTCTCGCGGACGCGACGGCCATCATCGGCACCCTCGAGAAGCCTGAGTTCAAGGACTACACCCTGGCCGGCCCGTCCATCACCGGCGGCCTGCTCGGTGCCGGCGTCGGCGTCGGCCTGCGCAAGGGCGAGACCGAGCTCAAGAAGAGCTTCGACGAGGCGATCCAGGCTGCGATCAAGGACGGCACGATCAAGAAGCTGTCCGAGAAGTGGTTCAAGATCGACACGACCCCCCGCGTCTGATCTCTGACGCCTTTCTTCGAAAGCGCGGCTCCGGCCGCGCTTTTTTGTATGGATGCGCGCCATCTGCCACCGAAATTGCCAGCTTGGCTGCCTTATTCAACATGTTTAGGGCTTGCACCGGCTTGGCTTTTGAATGTTAGCTCTGACACGCAGGATGGGAGGCCTGGCTCGAGGGAGCCGCCTTCCACCCGAAAACCGGATCAGTCGAAACTGACCAGAGGGAAGACAATGAAACTGTTCAAGACTTTGGGTCTCGGCCTACTCGCCACGACACTCGCCATGGGCGGAGCGGCCGCTCAGGAGAAGACGGTCAAGATCGCCACCGAGGGCGCCTATGCTCCCTGGAACTTCACCGGCGCAGGCGGCAAGCTCGAAGGCTTCGAGATAGACCTCGCCAATGACCTGTGCGCGCGCATGAAGGTGAAGTGCGAGATCGTGGCTCAGGATTGGGACGGCATCATTCCGGCGTTGAATGCCAAGAAGTACGACGCCATCATGGCCGGCATGAACATCACCGACAAGCGTCTGGAAGTGATCAACTTCTCGCTCCCCTATGCGGCCACTCCGCATGGCTTTGGCGTGATGAAGGATTCCCCGCTCGCCAAGCTGGCAGGGACCGGCACCACGGTGAGCTTCGAGAAGGACCCTGAGGGCGCGAAAAAGGCGATCGAGGCCTGGAAGCCGCTGCTGAAGGGCAAGACCGTCGGCGTGCAGGGCTCGACCGTGAACTCGCAGTTCCTGGAAACCTACCTGAAGGACACGATCGAAATCCGCGAGTACAAGACCACGGAGCAGCACGATCTCGACCTGACCGCCGGGCGTATCGACGCCATCTTTGCCGGCCACGGCGCCCTGAAGGCCACGCAGGAGAAGCCCGAGTTCAAGGACATGGTCATCGCCGGCACAGGCATGCGCGGCGGCCTGCTGGGTCGCGGCGTCGCCGTGGGCATGCGCAAGGACGACACGGAGCTCAAGAAGAGCTTCGACGAGGCGATCCAGGCTGCGATCAAGGACGGCACGATCAAGAAGCTGTCCGAGAAGTGGTTCAAGATTGACGCGACCCCGCAAGTCTGACAACGGCGTGCCGGAAGTGCAGTCCCGGGTCCTGTAGTGCGGACCCGGGATATGATCCGGCTCAAGGCCGGATGTTACCGATGCCGTCTCGCCCGCTGCCTTCCACAGAGGGGAGACATATTCAAGAAAGTTTAGACGCGTGCAGCAACTGAGCTATTTCGAGCTCGTCGGGTTTGGTCCCAATGGATGGGGATGGGCTCTCCTCACTGCAGCGGCAATGACGATTGCGGTCGCCATCTGCGGCTTTCTTACGGGCTCCGTCGTCGGAACCCTGGTGGCCTGGGGCAAGATCGGCGGCAATCTCGTGATCCGCAGCCTCGCGGACGGGTACACCACCGTCCTGCGCGGCATTCCCGATCTTCTCGTGATATACCTGTTCTATTTCGGCGGTAGCGCGGCCCTGGGCGCCATCGGCAGCCTCTTCGGCGCCGACGGATTCATCGGCGTGCCAGCCTTCGTCACCGGGGCGCTCGCCATCGGCATCATATCGGGCGCCTATCAGGCCGAGGTCTTCCGCGGCGCTTATCAGGTGGTGAGCCGCGGCGAGATTGAGGCAGCACGCTCGGTGGGCATGCATCGCTGGCTCATGTTCCGCCGCATCATCGCCCCGCAGGTGCTGCGCTATGCCATTCCGGGCCTCGGCAACACATGGCAGCTGGTCCTGAAGGAATCCGCGCTCATCTCGGTCACCGGCCTCGTCGAGCTGCTGCGGCAGTCGCATATCGCAGCCGGCTCCACCCGCCGTCCGTTCGACTTCTACCTTACGGCCGCCGTGCTTTACCTGCTCATCACCTGGGTTTCGACCTACCTGTTCCAGCGCGCGGAGACCCACTCGATGCGTGGCATGCGGAGGGCTTCCTGATGGATTTCGCCTTCATGCGGGATAGCTTCCTGACGCTCATCGGCGGCGTGCCGCTGACCCTGAACCTCGCCTTCATGGCCGTGGGCCTCGGCGCCGTTCTCGCCATGCTGCTGGCGCTCATGCGCATGTCGGGTCTCAAGGTGCTCGACTGGCCGGCACAGGCCTATGTCTTCGTGTTCCGCGGAACGCCGCTGCTCGTGCAGATCTTCCTGATCTATTACGGCCTCGGGCAGTTCCGCCCCACCTTGCAGGAATGGGGCCTGTGGACCTTCTTCCGCGAGCCGTACTGGTGCGCAGTCTTCGCGCTGACGCTTAACACCGCGGCTTACGCCAGCGAGATCATCCGCGGCGGACTTCAGTCGGTTCCCCACAATCAGGTCGAGGCGGCACGGGCTTGCGGCATGTCGGGCTTCCTGCTCTTCCGCCGCATCGTGTTTCCCATCGCGGTCCGCCAGGCTCTTCCGGCCTATGGCAGCGAGATCATCCTGATGGTGAAGGCGACGTCGCTCGCCTCGATCATCACCATGATGGAAGTGACCGGCCTCGCGGCCAAACTGATCTCGCAGAGCTTCCGCGCGGTCGAGGTCTTCGTTGTCGCCGGCCTGATCTATCTCGTTCTGAACTTCATCATCACTCGCATCATCATGGCCATCGAATGGTGGCTCTCGCCTCACCTGCGCCGCCCACCGGCCGTGGAGCCGCGCCTGGAGGCCGCCCATGTCTAACGGAGTTGCATCCTTGTCGTCTCACCTTGCGTCTTCTGAGGTGGCCCCGGCCGTCTCCGTGCAGAATCTCCGCAAGAGCTTCGGATCGCTCGAAGTCCTCAAAGGCGTGTCGCTCAGCGCCCGGGAAGGCGACGTGATTTCGATCCTCGGCGCTTCCGGCTCCGGCAAGTCCACCATGCTCCGCTGCATCAACATGCTGGAAGTGCCGGATTCCGGCGAGATCCGCATCGGGGGCGAGACCATCGGCCTGAAGCAGACCCGCAAGGGCATGGAGCCGGCCGATCAACGTCAGGTCGACCGCATCCGCTCCCGCGTCGCCATGGTGTTCCAGAGCTTCAATCTCTGGTCCCACATGACGATCCTGGAGAACGTCATCGAAGCACCCGTCCATGTGCAGAAGCGCCCCAAGGCGGAATGCATCGCGGAAGCCGAGGAGCTGCTGGCGAAGGTCGGCATCGTCGACAAGCGCAATCAATATCCCTCGCACCTTTCCGGCGGCCAACAGCAGCGCGCGGCCATCGCGCGGGCGCTCGCCATGCACCCCAAGGTGATGCTCTTCGACGAGCCGACCTCGGCGCTTGATCCGGAACTCGTCGGCGAGGTGCTGCGCGTCATGCGCTCGCTCGCCGAAGAGGGCCGCACCATGCTGGTGGTGACCCACGAAATGGGCTTTGCCCGCGACGTCTCGAACAGGGTCGTGTTCCTGCACAAGGGCGTGGTGGAGGAGGAAGGCGCACCCGCGGAGGTGTTCGGCGCTCCGAAATCCGAGCGCTTCAAGCAGTTCATCTCAAGCCACCGCTGAGAAGTCAAAACGAAGGGCGAAGCAACATCTGCTTCGCCCTTTTGTTCAGCGTCTTTCGATGCGCCGGATCGGGGGCTGTCCCGAGGCGGGTGGAAACGGGGGCGACGATGGTCGAGCATCGACCGGCGGACCGCGCCATTCGCCACCATACTGCTCATGTCGCGAGCCGCCCAGAAACAGGCTCAACACGGCCGGAACGGCCAGGATCAGGAGCGACACCAGTCCCCAGACGACCACAATGGCCCCGAGGCCCAGGCCTCTCAGAGTCGTCAATGCCCAGGAGAGCCATTCGACCGTCTCGGGATGTCCCGTGACGATGTCGGCATTGCGGGCGGCGATGCCGCCGAAGAAGTCCAGAAGTCCGTAGGCGCCCCAGGCGAACAGCGACCAGATCGCCACGGCCATCCAGGCGAGGACCCACAGCAGCCGTCTCATTCAGCGCTCCTCGATCCGGATTGCGGTCCCGTCGATCTCCTTCGGGCCGCGCTTGGGGGTGCCGAGATGGTCGTGAATGATGCGCAGGTTGCGCATATTGGCCTTGAAGAACACGTCGAACAGGTCGCCTGCGAACGGGATTGCGCCGATGGCGGTATCGACCGCGACGTTGCCGATCATCCGCGCGATCTTCCAGCGCGGCAGACCGAGCTGACGGGCTTCCCAGATGATGTAGCTTGCGATGGCAGCGGAGACGGCATCGCCGATCCCCGGCACGAGGCCGAGCATCGCGTCCAGACCGACGCGCCGGTTCAGGCCTGGGATCAGCACGGCGCTGTCCATCAGTCTCGCAACCAGCGTGATGCGCGCCATCGCATCCTCCCGGCTCGGGCCGGCAGCTTTGATAGCGTCGAAAACATCACCACGAACAGTGTTCATTCCAGTCTCCGCGGGCCGATCCCGATGATCGGCTCAACGGACATTGATGTGTGAATTCGGATAAGGTTCTGCAAGATCAGACCGTTGTTATTTCATAACTCACCCAAAATTTCCTTTCATAGGAATCCTTGCAGAGCAAAGCTTTGCCAGCCATGCATTGTCTCTCATGGCTTAGATCCGCTTAGGTCTTGTTGCCTAAGATAGAGCTTACTTTAGGTAGCCATCTTTAGCGCTGTTCGCGCAACCGTCAGTCGTCTGACCAAGAAGACAAACATGCCGCCGGGAGGATCAACGCGCGGCATGATCTGTAGGGGCTCAGAACGGGAGAACCCGATGAGCAACAAATGCCGAGTCCGCCATGCGTTCAAAACGACTCTTGCGGTCAGCGCCCTTCTGCTTGGTTTCTCAACAAACGTCCTGAAAGCCGGTGAAGAAGGCGGGCTCATCCCTCCGGCTCAATATGCCAGCCTTCCCTCGAACGACGAGATGAACGATCCCAAAACGACGGGAAGCCTGCCGAATGCGAGAACCCTCTCCGGTTTCGCCTCTCTGGTCTCACAAGGAACCATCACGCTGCGGGCGAGTGCCCCGACCCATTGCGTTCCGGGCAATCTGCGGGAAGTCGTCGCCTCCGTGGCGGAGAAGTTCGGCGCCGTCAGCGTCGAGTCCACCCATCGCAGCCGGTCACGGAACTGGAGCGCCGGCGGCGCCCGCCAATCCCTTCACCTCTCCTGCCGGGCGATCGATTTCAGGGTTCGCACCCGCGTGCGCGGCGTCATGGCCTATCTGCGGTCTCATCCGCAGGTCGGAGGCCTGAAGATGTACCGGAACGGCATCATTCACATCGACAATGGAGAGCGTCGCTCCTGGTGAAGCTCGATCCTGAACCAGGAGGCAGCCCCTGGATCCGCAGCGAAAAGTGTAAGACACTCACAGCATGTTCGAGACTTTCACTCATCGCCGGATCGAAACATCCGGAGCCGTCATCACCCTGCGTGTCGGCGGCAAGGGGCCGCCCGTGCTCCTGCTGCATGGACACCCGCAGACCCATGTCATGTGGCACAAGGTGGCGCCGCAACTCGCGGAGACCTACACAATCGTCTGCGCCGACCTGCGCGGCTATGGCGACAGCTCCAAGCCTCCGACGAACGACACGCATGAACCTTACTCCAAACGTGCGATGGCGCGCGATCAGGTGGAGGTCATGCAGGCTCTCGGCTTCGAGCGCTTTGCCGTCGTCGGCCACGACCGTGGCGGACGCTGCGCCTACCGTATGGCCCTCGACCACCCGGAGCGGATTCTGGCGCTATCGGTTCTGGACATCATCCCGACCGCCGAGCACTTCCAACGCACCGACATGGCCTTTGCTATGGGCTACTGGCATTGGTTCTTTCTCGCGCAGCCTCATCCCCTGCCGGAGCGCCTGATCGCGTCGGATCCGGACGCCATCTATCTTCGCAGGGGACGCGATCTCTTCACTGAAGAAGCGCTTGCGGAATACCGCCGCTGCTACACCAATCCGGACACGATCCACGCCATGTGCGAAGACTATCGCGCCGGCGCAACCATCGACATGCGTCTCGACCAGGAAGACCAGAAGGCCGGCCGGCGGATCATGTGCCCGGTCCAGGCGCTCTGGGGCCGCAGGAACGGGCTCGATCAATGGTACGACGTGCTGTCCGTCTGGCGCGACTGGGCCGATCACGTGGAGGGCCATGCCATCGATTGCGGTCACTACTTGGCTGAGGAGGCGCCGGAGGAGACATTGGCAGCCTTGCAGCCCTTCCTCGCCAAAGCTTTCGCGCAATTGTAACGTCTCACCTCATCCTGAGGAGCCGCGCAGCGGCGTCTCGAAGGAGGCTCCAGTGCTCTCTGGATGATCCACCGAGACGGATTGCTCGCGCAATCCTCCTCAAGATGAGGTGAGAGTTATAAACCGGTCTGTGAGAACGGCGCGATCGTGACCCCGTTCGCCTCCAGCTTCGCACGCACCGTGCGAGCCATGGCCACGGCGCTCGGCTCGTCCCCGTGCACGCAGATGGTGTCGATCTCGACCGGGATCCGCTTGCCGGATACCGTCGTGATCGCCTTGTCCTGAACGGCGCGCAGAATACGCTCGGCCGCGAATTCGGCATCGTGCAGCACGGAACCGGGCTTCTTACGGCTGGTGAGCGTGCCGTTATCCTCATAGGTGCGGTCGGCGAAGATCTCGCGCACGACCGGAATACCGACATCGTGCGATGCCTTTTCCATCAGAAGGCCCGGCATGCACATGTTGATGAGGCTTGCATCCACGCCCTTGATGGCGCGGGCAATCGCGAGTGCGAGGCTCTCGTCCTCATTGGCCATGTTGTTGAGCGCCCCATGCACCTTCACATAGGTGACCTTGTGGCCGGCCAGCGAGGCGACGGCCTGCATGGCGCCGATCTGATAGGCGATCATGCGCTCGATCTCGGCAGGAGAATCGCCTCGGATCATGCGGCGGCCGAAGCCGTGGAGATCGTTGAAGCCGGGATGCGCCCCAACGGCCACGCCCTTGCGCTTCGCGGTCTCCGCCGTGCGGAACATGATGGACGGATCGCCCGCATGGAAACCGCAGGCGATGTTGGCCGAGGATACGATGTCGAGCATCGCCTCGTCGTCTCCCATCGGCCAGGGACCGAAGCCTTCACCCATGTCGCAGTTGAGATCGATGATCATGTCCGTCACACCAATACCGGTTTCGCCGCTTGTTCGCCCACCTGGAAGATGCGCTTGTAGCGCTCGACTTCCGCCTTCGGCCCCATGGCCTTCGTCGGATTGTCGGAGATTTTCACCGTCGGCCGTCCATCGGCCGAGATGACCTTGCAGACGATGGAGATGGGATCGAGCTTGCCCTCAGGCGCCAGTCCACGGAAATCATTGGTAAGCAGCGTACCCCAGCCATAGCCGATGCGCATGCGGCCGCGGAAATGCCCGTGGATGCGTTCGATCACGTCCACGTCGAGGCCGTCGGAAAAGATCGCGAGCTTGTCGCGTGGGTTCTGTCCGCGCTTGCGCCACCATTCGATCGCCTCCTCGCCGCCCTCGATGGGATCCTTGGAATCGACGCGGATACCGGTCCAGGCGGGCACCCAGTCGGGGGCATTCTGCAGGAAGTTCGTGGTGCCATAGGTGTCGGGCAGGATGACGAGCAGGTTGCCCTCGTAATCCTCCTGCCAATCGGACAGCACGTCGTAAGGGGATCGGGCGAGTTCCTCGTCGGTCTCGGCCAGCGCCGCATAGACCATGGGAAGTTCATGGGCATTGGTGCCCACCGCCTCCACCTCCTGGCGCAGGGCGATCAGGCAATTGGACGTTCCGAGGAAGGACGATCCAAGCCCTTCCATCATGGCCTGCACGCACCAATCCTGCCAGAGAAAGCCATGACGGCGACGGGTGCCGAAATCAGCGATGGAGAGATCCGGCAGGTCTTTGAGCCGTTCGATCTTCTCCCACACCCGGGTCATGGCGCGGGCATAGAGCACCTGAAGCTCGAACTTGCCCATGCCTCTCAGGACTCCTCGCGAGCGCAGCTCGTTGAGGATCGCGAGCGCCGGGATCTCCCACATGGTGGTCTCGATCCAGGGGCCGTGGAAGGTCAGGACATATTGGCCGTCCTCCTTCTCCAGCAGATATTCCGGAAAGCGGAACGTCTCGAGCCAGTCCATGAATTCCGGTGAGAACATCTGCCGCTTGCCGTAGAACGTGTTGCCCCGCAGCCAGGTGGACTCGCCTCGTGTCAGTCGCAGACTGCGCACGTGATCGAGCTGCTCGCGCAGTTCGCCGGCATCGATGATGTCGGCCAAGCGAATGCGGGTGGTCCGGTTGTGAATACCGAACGTCACCTTCACGTCGCGATGGCGGCGAAAGATCGTCTGCGCCATCAGCAACTTGTAGAAATCCGTGTCCAGAACCGACCGGACGATCGGGTCGATCTTCCAGGTATGGTTGTAGACGCGGGTTGCGATGTCCACCATCGCCTGCTCCTTGCCACTCGCGGGGAGCAGGACAATAGCGAAGGGCCGCCCATGATGAAAGGGTGCCCGGCGACAAGGATGGCGGCAGCCACAGCTTAAGGCGGCAGGACATCGACCTGGATCGAGGCGTAATAGGCCGCCACATCGGCGATATCCTCGTCCGACAGGTCCTTTGCTACAATGTTCATCGACTCGTTCTTGCGCTCGCCGGATTTATAGGCGGCGAGGCTCCTGACGAGGTAGCTTTCGAGCTGACCGGCGAGATTGGGCGCTTCCGGATTTTTCGAGAGGCCATCGAGACCATGGCAGCCCTGACAGGTGGTGAGCTTCTGGCGCCCTGCCCTGGCGTCTCCCGCATGGGCCTGACCGGCAACAACACAACTCAGGGCTAGTCCCGTCAGGGCGAGGATCGGGATCATCTTCATGATTGACGTTCCAGCGAAAAAGGGGCGCGCCGCGCGGCGCGCCCGTCTGAACAGGCTTATCGGCCCTCGTAGGAGATACGATAGATTGCGCCGGCTGTGTCGTCTGACACGAGGAGTGAGCCGTCCGGCAACATGGCGACATCCACCGGCCTGCCGAGATATTCGCCGTTCTCCGTGAGCCATCCTTCGGCGAAGACCTGCGGCTTGTCGGCCGTGCCGTCCTGCTTGAGCGGCGCGAACATGATGCGTGCGCCGATCGGCTTCGTGCGGTTCCAGGATCCATGCTGGGCTATGAAGATGCCACCCTGATAGGATTGAGGGAACATCTTGCCCGTATAGAACATCATCCCGAGATCGGCCGCGTGCGGATCCGTTTCGGCCTGTGGGCCTACGACGCCGGCCGGAACCGGATCATCCTTGTACTCAACGGTGCGGACGGTGCCGCCGCCATAATAGGGGAAGCCGAAATTCTGCCCCATGCTGGCGATGCGGTTGAGTTCTCCGGGAGGCTGGTCATCGCCCATGCCGTCGACCTGGTTGTCGGTGAACCACAGCGACTTGTCGGCCGGATTGAAGTCGATGCCGACCGAATTGCGGATGCCGGTCGCATAAACCTCGCGGTTCTTGCCATCCTGATCCATGCGGATGATGCCGCCGATTCCGACGCGCTTGTAGAGATCCATCTTGTCTTTCGGCGGCACATTGAAGGGCTGTCCGAGCGCGATGTAGAGCTTGTTGTCAGGCCCGATCCGGCAGACGCGTGCCGTGTGGTTGAAGCTTTCCTCGGTGGGCGGAATCAGATCGCCCTGCTTCGCGACTACGAAGGCAGCAACATCCGGCCCCTCATAGAAGAACTCTGCGGCGGGAAACTGCAGGACACGGTTCTGCTCCACCACGTAGAGCATGCCGTCGCGCGAGAAGCAGACGCCGTTCGGGATCTTCATGGCGATCGACGGGGCGAACTGCTTGACCTCGTCTGCGACACGATCCTTGTCGCGATCCGTCACAACGTAAACATTGCTTTTTCTCGTGCCGACGAAGACGACGCTGGCATTGGGGCCCACAGCCATATGACGCGCATCGGGCACGACGGCGTAGAGTTCAATCTTGAAGCCGGCCGGAAGCTGGATTTTCTCCAGATTGCGCCGCAGGGCGTCCGCGCGGCGCCCCTCTTGAGCAATGGGCCTCGGCTCCTCGGTCCCTGTGCTTTGGAAAGAGGTCAGCTTCTCAAGATTGCTCGCCGACGGCTGAGCGGCGGGTTGGGCAAGACTGGAAGACGCAAGAGCAACAATGGAACCAGCAGCAAGCAGGATGGATTTCATCGCTTCCTCCAAGTGCCCCCTGAAATTTTTCATTGTGAGCTTGAAGCGGATTATCTCCGTCTCTCAACCACTGACTATACCCAAGCTTCTAACGTACAGGTAGATGCAATAAGGGCAAAGAAAAGGGGCCACGAAGCGGCCCCGATTACTCTTCATGCTGAGCTCGTAATCAGCTCAAGTTGACCTTCGCCTGATCGCCCGGCTTCGGCTGCTCGCCCGTCACGACGGCCTTCGCGTAGCCATAGAGATGCACCAATGTCGAGGATGGGCTGTCCCAGTACTCGCCCTTGGCGGGATGAACACGGATCAGGGCGATCTGCGGGTCGTCCGTGCCTTTCGGGAACCAGGCCCGCAGAGGCTCGGACCATTTCTCCTCGATCCTCGCCTTGTCGCGAACGATCTCCGCCTTGCCGGACACCGAGACATAGGTCTGGGTCTTCGGATCGCTGTAGGCGAGGTTGACTTCGCTGTCGCGCGAAATCTCCGTCATCTTGGGAGACTGAATCTGGGTGAAGAACCAGAGGTCGCCATGCTCGTCAGCGTCCTGGCTGTGCATGGGCCGGCTGTGCAGGGTCCCGTCGGTCTCGACGGTGGTCATCATGGCGATCTTCACGTCCTTGATCAGATCGTAAAGCTTTGCAGCATTCGGATCGTTATGGCCGTGCTGGTGCATTGTCGTCTCCTCGATTGATTTCGCGCTCCCGGGATGTGATCAGCGAAGGCAGCCACTCGGCCGGTCGAGCCGGCTCCCGAGGGGTCGGGTGAACAACGGACAAGGTGAGCTTTGGTTCGGAATACCGCATCTTCTCAGCGGGAATGCCTTAACGAACGGCCCGGCAGCCTATAGATGTCACGAAGATGACGCCTTGAATGGCCCAGGAGACGACGAAGTGGCGATCACCCGTGAGCATGTGCTGCAGGCCCTGTCGACCGTGCCGGTCGACGCAAACGGAACCAACCTCGTGGCATCAGGCCGCCTGTCCGATGTGGTGGTGGACGATGCGGGCCGGGTCATGTTCGCGATCACCATCGAGCCGTCCGAGGCTGCCAGCATGGAAAGAGTACGCCAGGCGGCGGTCACGGCCGTGCAGGGTCTGCCGGCGGTCAAAGGTGTCTTCGCCAGCCTCACGGCCGACCGGCCTGCCGGCGCAGGCCCATCCGGGTCACCTCCCGGCGGAGCCCGCCCGCGCTCGGCGGCCCAGCCCAAGAACCAGCGCATTCCAGGCGTGCAGCATGTGATCGCCGTGGCGTCCGGAAAGGGCGGCGTCGGCAAGTCCACCACCGCCTGCAACCTTGCGCTGGGCCTGAAGGCGCTCGGCCTGAAGGTCGGTTTGCTGGACGCCGACATCTACGGCCCTTCCATGCCGAAGCTCCTCGGCATCCACGGCAAGCCCCGCCTGCTCGAGAACCGGATCCTGGAGCCGATGGAAGCCTATGGGATCAAGGTCATGTCCATCGGGTTCCTGGTGGAGGAGGAAGCCGCCATGATCTGGCGCGGCCCGATGGTGATGTCGGCCATCACCCAGATGCTGCGGGAGGTCGCCTGGGGCGACCTCGACGTGCTCGTAGTCGACATGCCGCCCGGCACGGGCGATGCGCAGCTTACCATGGCTCAGGCGACGCCTCTGGCGGGTGCCGTGATCGTCTCCACGCCCCAGGATCTCGCCCTCATCGATGCGCGGCGCGGGGTGTCCATGTTCAAGCGAGTGGAGATCCCGATCCTCGGCATCGTCGAGAACATGGCAACCTTCGTCTGCCCCCATTGCGGACAGAGCTCGCACATCTTCGGCCATGGGGGAGCCAGGGATGAGGCGGCGCGCCTCGGTGTGCCCTTCCTCGGCGAGGTTCCGCTCAACATGACGATCCGCGAGCTGTCGGATGCAGGCCGCCCCGTCGTCGTCGCGGAGCCGGAAGGACCGCATGCCAGGATCTACAAGGATATGGCGCAGCAGGTCTGGACCGCTCTGTCGGGCGGCGCTGCCGCGCGCCCTGCCCCGCGCATCGTCATCGAGTGAGCGCGCCTGGCATGTGCCTGCCTCCGACGCTTGGTGTCATTCTGGCCGGTGGGCTCTCGCGGCGCATGGACGGCAACGACAAGGCTCTTCTGTCTCTTGCAGGTCGGCCCTTGATGGATCACGTCACTGGGCGCCTTGCGCCGCAATGCGAGGGCGTGATCCTCAATGCCAATGGCGACCCTTCGCGGTTCGGGAGGACGTCGTTTCCGGTGATCCCAGATTCCATTCCGGATCATCCGGGGCCGCTCGCCGGCATCCTGGCTGCCCTCGAATGGAGTGCGGCCCACCAGCCGGACATCGGCTGGATCGTGAGCGTCCCGGCCGACACGCCCTTCATTCCCATGAATCTGGTGCTGCGGCTGCACAGGGCATGCAGCGAAAACCGCAAGCTCATTGCCTGCGCCGCCTCGGGTTCGCAGGTGCATTTCGCAGTGGGCCTTTGGCCCGTCTCACTGCGGCACGATCTGCGTCAGGCGCTCGCGGATCAGGGAATGCGCAGCATCAGAGACTGGATCGGCCGCCACGGCCATGCCGAAGCCTCATGGCCGGTCGAGCCTGTCGACCCTTTCTTCAACATCAATACGCCCGAGGATTTCAGGCATGCCAAGGCCCTGGTCCGGCAGGAGAGCGTTGAATGACGGAACTTGACCTGTCCGGCCTGAAATGTCCCCTGCCGGTTCTGCGAACCCGCAAAGCCCTTCACTCCCTGCAGCCCGGCGAGCTGCTGAGGGTTGTGTGCACGGATCCTCTGGCCGGGATCGATGTTCCGAACCTGATCCGCGAAACCGGCGACATTCTGGAGGACCAGCGGCAGGAGAACACCAGCATCAGCTTTGTCATCCGCAAGGCCGGCCCGCCGGTATGAAAAAGGCCCGGCGAACCGGGCCCCTTTGTCGGCTTTCTGAGGATCAGGTGTCCTTGCGGAGCGAATCCTTGATCCCACCGATAGTGTTCTGGATCTTGCCCTCGGCCTTATCCATCTTGCCTTCGGTTTCCATCTTCGAATCGCCCAGGGCCTTGCCGAGCCCCTCTTTCATGCGACCCTTGATGTTCTTCATGCTGCCTTCGCTGCGATCACGATCCATGTTTCTCTCCTCTCAAGACATCTGACAAGCAAACGCTCGAGAAAGCCTTAGGTTTCGATGGAACATGGCAAACTCTGCAAAATGCAAACGCATGCTGATCAGAGCGGTCTTGATATAGTTCTAGAGAAGATATCTAGTTATTATCGAGAGCATTTCTGGATTAAATTTTGGTCAAATCCAGCAATTACGGAGACCATCTACACATTTTATTCATTGCTGCCAAGCCGAGGAGGTGATGCTCCCCTCGCCTGGCGTGTATCAGTCTTTCTTTGGATGGGGATGGACAATAGGCCATGGAGCCCTAGTTCGGATCGAACCGAAATTTAACGTTATAAAGTTTAATTACGTGTCCGCCGCCCGTCCCTCTCGATCCTCGCTCAAGGGTTCCCGCCGTTCCACCTCCCGCACAGCGTCTCGCGGGGCGGCTCTGCCTTTGGACCCCATGGCCTTGCTGGCCCATCAGCTCAGGACGCCCCTATCGACGATCAATGCCCTGGCTCAGGGCCTGATCCGGCGGGCCGACCGGCTGAGCACGCTTGATATTCAAGTCAAAGCCGAAAAAATCTGGCGGGCGAGCCTGCGGCTCGATGAGCTGATCGAAACGATCCTGTCATACACCCGCGCCAGCGCCGGCGGGATCATGCTCAACCCGAGCGAGTTTCATCCGTCGGAACTCATCAAGCGCGTCTGCCGCGAGCAGGGAGGTCAGGAGCCCGACCGCCCCTTTCATCTCGACATCAAGGACATGCCGGAGACGATCATCGGAGATCCGGTCCTGCTGGAGCAGGCGTTGGTCATCGTGGTGTCGAACGCCATGAAATATTCACGCCCGGATCAGCCGATCGATGTGACGGCACGCGGGGAGGACGGCATGATCAGGATCACCGTCAAGGATCGCGGCATCGGTATTCCGGAGCGGGATCTGCCTTTCGTCCTGCAGCCCTTCTTTCGCGGTCGGAATGCCAAGAAGCTGCCCGGAACTGGCCTGGGCCTAAGCCTTGCCTGGTACATCCTCAAGCTCCATGGCGGAAATCTTGAGCTGGAGAGCCGCGCGAGGCGCGGCACCAAGGTGAGTCTGATCGTGCCGGAAACGAACACGACCGGCCTCAGCTATTCCATCTGAAGAAGGTCTGGCCGCTCCTTCACGGACGGACCAGAATGCAGCGAAAGTCGTTCACGTTTGTCAGCGTCGGCCCTGTGACGACGAGCCTCTCGAGCTGCGCAAACGCCGTGTAGGCATCATTCGCCTCCAGGCGGGCGGCAAGATCCATCCCCTTTGCACGGGCGCTCTCCAGCAAGCTGCCATCGCACCAGGCACCGGCATTATCCTCCGATCCGTCGATGCCGTCAGTGTCACACGCAAGGGCGGAGATCCCGGCCTCCCCTTTCAGGGCGAGAGCCAGAGACAGCAGGAACTCGACATTGCGCCCTCCACGCCCCTGGCCGCGCACCGTCACGGT
Source organism: Microvirga lupini (assembly GCF_014191055.1). Taxonomy (GTDB): domain Bacteria; phylum Pseudomonadota; class Alphaproteobacteria; order Rhizobiales; family Beijerinckiaceae; genus Microvirga; species Microvirga lupini_A. The sequence goes on along the minus strand of NZ_JACHWB010000001.1, from coordinate 839,647 downwards.
GGTCTCGCCGCCGGACAGAAGGACGCAAGGCGCCCGGGCGGGCTCCCCATGCATCAGCGCGGATTGTGCAATGCCGGCCATGACGCGCCCGACTTCGCGCGCCTCTCCTTCGAGAGCATCGCCGAGAACGAGAGCATTCAAGCCCAGTTCACGCGCTTTGGCAGCCGCCGCATCGAGGGCCATCTTGGGGGTTGCCAGCATATGGACATCGCCACCCGCGACAGGCTCTGTGATGGCGTTCGACCGGATGGTCTGCATGACATGGTTCGGCACATCGATGCGATAGCGGCGCAGGATCGCTAGGGCCGCCTCCGGGTCGATCCTCTCGGGGATTGTCGGCCCCGATCCGATGCTCGAAGGATCGTCACCCGGCACATCTGAAATCAGATAGGTGACGAGCTTCGCCTTCCCTGCAGCCGCTGCCAGCCTCCCTCCCTTGATGGCCGACAACGACTTGCGCACGAGGTTCATTTCGCCGATCGGCGCACCGGATTTCAGCAGGGCGCGGTTCAGCGCCTGCTTGTCGGCCAGGGTGACGCCTTCGGCTGGCAGGGACAGGAGCGCCGAGGCTCCACCCGACATGAGGCAGACGACGAGATCGTCAGGGCCCGCATCCTGCGCCAGGGCGAGAATCCGCCTGGCCGCCTGTAATCCGGCCTCGTCCGGAACGGGATGGGCCGCCTCCACGATCGTGACCGACCGGGTCGGCACCGCATGCCCGTAGCGGGTGACCACAAGCCCTTCGCAGGTTCCGCCCATACGGGCCCAGGCCTCCTCGAAGGCAGCCGCCATGCGGGCCGAGGCCTTGCCGGCGCCGAGGACGATGGTGCGCCCCTTGGGCCTTTCCGGCAGACGGCCGTCGAATTTTCCATCAGGCAGCGCTGCCTGCAAGGCCGCCTCAAACAGGGCGTGGAGGATGTCACGATCGATTTGCATGAGGCCACTTTACGTGAGAAATCGCGCCCGTGAAGCCTGTCGAGAATGCTGATCAAAGGACTTGGAGCCCGCCCCTCCTCCGTGCTTAAAGACCTGCCGTTAGCCGTCTCACCATTCGGATGACGGTCGCTTCAAGAAGGATGCCTCTGCCGATGCCGCTCCCCTGCCCCTTTGTCTCGGAGTTCGGGATATGAAGCCTCTCTCGCAGCTTCCGCTTGCGGCGGCGCGCTCCATTCGCGTGGTGCTGACCGACATCGACGACACGGTGACCACAGAGGGCCTGCTGACGGCAAAGGCCTATGGCGCGCTTGAAGAGCTGCATCGGGCCGGTTTCATCGTCATCCCGGTCACCGGGCGACCGGCTGGCTGGTGCGATCACATCGCCCGCATGTGGCCGGTGGATGCGGTGGTGGGCGAGAACGGCGCCTTTTACTTCCGCTATGACCGGCAGAGGAAGAAGATGCAGCAGCACTTCTGGGCCAGCCCCGAGGAGTTGAAGCAGAACCGTATCAGGCTCGATGCCATCGAGAAGGAAGTGCTGGCCACAGTGCCGGGCTCAGCGCTAGCCAGCGATCAGGCCTACCGCCTGGCGGACCTCGCTGTCGACTTCTGCGAGGATGTGCCGGCTCTGCCGGAGACGGAAGTGGACCGGATCGTAGCCATCTTCGAGAAGGCCGGCGCGCAGGCGAAGGTCAGCTCGATTCACGTGAACGGCTGGTTCGGCGCATACAATAAGCTCAGCATGGCGAAAACCCTTCTGGCGGATGTGTTCGGCATGGATTGGGAGCAGGCGAAGAACGCCGTGGTTTATGCAGGCGACTCGCCCAACGATGAGCCCATGTTCGAGGCTTTCCCCTTGAGCGTGGGTGTCGCCAATATCCAGGCCCTCGCGCATCGGCTGACGCATAAGCCCGCATACATCACGGAGAACCACTCGGGCGACGGTTTCGCGGAACTCGCCAGCCTGCTGCTTAAGGCAAAGGGTTGACCAGCTTTCAATAACACCATGCAAGAAAAAGCCCGGCTGAGCCGGGCTTTATCGTTCTGGTCAGAGTCCTGCGAGGTTGATGTACTTGATTTCGAGGAAGCCCTCGATGCCGTACTTGGAGCCCTCGCGCCCGAGGCCCGACTGCTTGACCCCGCCAAACGGCGCCATCTCGTTGGCCAGTGCCGGCGTGTTCACCCCCACCATGCCGCTCTCAAGCGCCTCCGCTACCCGAAACACCCGTGCCATGTCCCGCGCATAGAAGTACGACGCCAACCCGAACTCCGTCGCATTGGCCATCCCGATTACCTCCGCCTCATCCTTGAACGTGATGATCGGCGCCAGCGGCGCAAACGTCTCCTCACGGGTCACCTTCATGGCCTGCGTGATGCCCGTCATCACCGTGGGCTCGAAGAACGTGCTGCCCAGATCGGAGCGCTTGCCGCCCACCAGCACCTGCCCGCCCTTCTCCAGCGCATCCTGAACGTGCTCCTCCATCTTGGCGACCGCACGCTCGTCGATCAGCGGTCCCATGGCGACTCCGGCTTCCGTGCCGCGACCGAGCTTGAGGCCACTCGCCTTCTCGGCCAGCCTGGCGGCGAAGTCCTGAGCCACGCTCTCCTGCACGTAGATCCGGTTGGCGCACACGCAGGTCTGGCCCGCATTGCGGAACTTGGACGCCAGCGCCCCTTCCACCGCCGCATCGAGATCCGCATCGTCGAACACGATGAACGGCGCGTTGCCGCCGAGCTCCAGCGACAGGCGCTTGATGCTGTCGCCTGCCTCCTTCATCAGCCATCGCCCCACATTGGTCGAGCCAGTGAAAGTGATCTTGGCCACTTTCGGGTTGTGGCAGAACTCCTCGCCGATGGGCTTCGCCTCCGTGGTGGTGATCACCGAGAAGGCGCCCTTCGGCACGCCCGCCCGCTCGGCCAGCACGGCGAGCGCCAGGGCCGAGAGCGGGGTCTGGGCTGCGGGTTTCAGCACCATGGTGCAGCCGGCAGCCAGCGCCGGGCCGACCTTGCGGGTGATCATGCCATTGGGAAAGTTCCAGGGCGTGATGGCCGCGCACACGCCGACCGGCTGCTTGAGCACCAGGATGCGCTGGGACGGGCTGGCTCCGGGGATGATGTCGCCGTCGATGCGCTTGGCCTCTTCCGCAAACCACTCGATATAGGCCGCGTTCGAGATCACCTCGCCCTTGGCCTCCGCCAGGGGCTTGCCCTGCTCGGTGGTGAGGATCAGCGCCAGGTCGTCGGCGTTGGCGATGATCAGGTCGTACCAGCGGCGCAGGATGGCGCTGCGCTCCTTGGCGGTGCGCTTGGCCCACTCCTTCTGCACCGCGTGCGCCGTGTCGATGGCCTGCCGGGCGGCCTCGACGTCGAGATCAGGCAGTTCGAGGATAACGGCACCGTCGAACGGGTCGGTGACGGCAAAGCTGCGCCCGACGGACGCCCCCACCCATTCCCCCGCCACATACGCCCGGTCCACCAGCAAGGATGGGTCCCGCAATTTCAGAACACGACGATCCACAGGCTTGGCATGAGCAGTCATCACAGGGCTCCATCGGGCAAGGCGAAAACGAAAAGCAGCAAGTCATATATGGGCTGCCGCTGGGCTTGTGAACCGCAGGAGATGCGGGACCGGGTTGCCTCAGGAGCTTTCACGTTTTTGGGACCGGGACGTCCGACGTCTGAAATTAAGATAAAAATCAAAGACCTCTGCGACTTAAGGATGAACACCCCTCTCATTGATCGGGGCCGAAGTGTCTGTACCTTTCTGACCATCGCTCGCATGCCTCAGGCTGCGGCTCAGCAAGGCAGGATCAATCCGCCTTGAGAATAAAGGGAAGGAAATCGATGCGAGTTCTCAATAAGCTCCTGTTTGCCCTCAGCTGCACGGCCCTGGCTTCATCGGCCTATGCTCAGCAGGCGTCCGACGGCGTGGTCAAGATCGGCATCCTGAACGACCAGTCCGGCGTTTATGCCGATTTCGGCGGCAAGTCCTCCGTCGAGGCCGCCCGCATGGCGGTACAGGATTACGGCGGCAAGGTACTCGGTGTTCCGGTGGAGATCGTGAGCGCCGACCACCAGAACAAGCCAGACGTGGCCGCCAGCATCGCCCGCCAGTGGTACGATACGGAAAAGGTCGATGCCATCATGGAGCTGACGACCTCTTCGGTGGCGCTTGCCGTGCAAGGCCTGTCCAAGGACAAGAAGAAGATCACCATGACGACCGGTGCGGCCACGTCTGATCTCACCGGCAAGCAGTGCTCTCCTTATGGCTTCCACTGGGCCTATGATACCCACGCGCTTGCGGTCGGCACCGGCGGCGCGCTGGTGGAGAATGGCGGCAACAAGTGGTTCTTCCTCACCGCCGACTACGCCTTCGGCTACTCCCTTGAGGAGCAGACCTCGAAATTCGTGAAGTCGAAGGGTGGTCAGGTGGTCGGCGCCGTGCGCCATCCGCTGGCGGCCTCCGATTACTCCTCCTTCCTGCTCCAGGCGCAGAGCTCCGGCGCAAATGTCATCGGCCTGGCCAATGCGGGACTCGATACCGCCAATGCCATCAAGCAGGCTGCGGAATTCGGCATCACCCAGGGCGGCACGCGTCTCGCGGCACTTCTCTTCACGCTGGCCGAGGTGAAAGGCTTAGGACTTAAGGCTGCACAGGGCTTGACCCTTACCGAAGGCTGGTACTGGGATCAAAGCGACGAGAACCGTGCCTTCGCGAAGAAGTTCATGGACAAGACCGGCCGCATGCCGAACATGATCCATATGGGCACCTACTCGGCCGTGACGCAGTATCTCAAGGCCGTCGAGAAAGCCGGCACGGATGCGACCGAGCCGGTTGCCAAGCTGCTGCACGAGATGCCGGTTCAGGACGTCTTCGCCAAGAACGGCAAGGTGCTGCCGAACGGCCGCATGGTCTACGACATGTATCTCTTCCAGGTGAAGAAGCCGGAAGAAAGCAAGAGCGAGTGGGACATGTACAAGCAGCTCGCCAAGATCCCCGGCGACAGCGCCTACATGAAGGCTGCCGAGAGCGGCTGCCAGCTCACGCAGTAAGCATCTTGAACGACATAGGGCAGCATTGCGCGCTGCCCTATGTCCATTGCTGTCCGGCGATCGCTGGGGGCACCGCGCAGGATGCCTGAACCAATCATCGCCTCATCCAGAGAGTAGCGGCCGAACCCTATGGTCAGTACGCAACCTATCCTCAGCGCCACCGGGCTCACCATGGAGTTCCGTGGCTTCGTCGCCGTCAAGGACGTGACGCTATCCGTCAACGAGGGCACAATCCATGCCCTGATCGGCCCCAACGGCGCGGGCAAGACGACGGTCTTCAACCTGCTCACCAAGTTTCTCACGCCGACCCGCGGGCAGATCACGTTCAAGGGTGCGGACATTACCCGGCTGAAGGCGGCCGAGGTCGCCCGCCTGGGTCTTGTGCGCTCCTTCCAGATTTCGGCGGTGTTTCCCCATCTGACCGTGCTCGACAACGTGCGTGTGGCGCTGCAGCGCCCGTCAGGTCTTGCGACGCAGTTCTGGCGCTCGTCCAGCACCCTCTCGGCTCTTGATCAGCGAGCCATGGAGCTGATCGATGCGGTCAATCTCTCGTCCTACAGGGACCTGACGGCCGCCGAACTGTCCTACGGCCGCAAGCGAGCGCTCGAGATCGCCACGACGCTGGCGCTCGACCCGGCCATGCTGCTGCTCGACGAACCCATGGCCGGCATGGGTCACGAGGATATCGGGCGCATCTCTGACCTGATCCGGCGCATTGCCAAGAACCGCACCGTGCTCATGGTCGAGCACAACCTGAACGTCGTCGCCGATCTCTGCGACCGTGTCACCGTTCTGGCGCGCGGTGAGATCCTCTCCGATGGATCCTACGACAAAGTCAGCCAGGATCCGCGGGTGCGCGAAGCCTATATGGGAACCGAGCATGAGTAACGCCCCTCTTCTCGAAGTGCGCGGGCTCAATGCCTGGTACGGAGAAAGCCATGTCCTGCATGGAGTCGATCTCGACATCCGTGAGGGAGAGACCGTCACGCTTCTCGGCCGCAACGGCGCCGGCAAGACCACGACCCTGCGCGCGATCATGGGCATTCTGCGCCATCGCGAGGGCGTGATTCGGCTGCGCGGCAAGGACCTCCTGAGCCTGCCCCTTCATAAGGTCGCGCAGGCTGGCATCGGCTACGTTCCGGAAGAGCGCGGCATCTTCGCGAGCCTCAGCGTGTCGGAGAACCTCATGCTTCCGCCGACGGTATCGGACGGCGGCATGAGCGTGGAGGAGATCTACACGCTCTTTCCCAATCTCCATGAGCGGCGCTCAAGCCAGGGCACGAAGCTCTCGGGCGGCGAGCAGCAGATGCTGGCCATCGCCCGCGTGCTGCGCACGGGCGCGAAAATCATCCTCCTCGACGAGCCGACGGAGGGCTTGGCTCCAGTGATCGTGCAGCGCATCGGCGACGTGCTGGTGGCGCTGAAGAAACGCGGCATGACGATCCTTCTGGTCGAGCAGAATTTCCGCTTCGCCAAGAAGGTGGCGGACCGCTTCTACCTCATGGAGGATGGGCGTATGGTCAACTCGTTCCCGGGGCACGAGCTCGACGCGCGCATGGACGAACTTCACGAAGTTCTTGGGGTGTAGAGCATCATGAGTACAATCTTCGGCATTCCCACCCCTGCCCTGTACGGCCAGATTCTGATCGGTCTGATCAACGGCTCCTTCTATGCCATGCTGAGCCTGGGTCTGGCGGTGATCTTCGGCCTGCTGCGGGTCATCAACTTCGCCCATGGAGCGCAGTACATGCTGGGCGCCTTCGCAGCCTACCTGCTCCTGAACTGGCTCGGCATCAACTATTGGCTCGCCCTTGTCCTGGCGCCTCTGGTCGTCGGCGCTGTCGCCGTCGTCATCGAGCGCACCATGCTGAGCAGACTCTATGGTGTCGACCACCTCTATGGCCTCCTCCTGACCTTCGGCCTAGCGCTCATTCTCGAGGGCGCTTTCCGCTACTGGTTCGGAGCGGCCGGCCAGCCCTACGCCGCACCCTCGCAGCTGACCGGCGCGGTCAATCTGGGCTTCATGTTCATGCCGATCTACCGCGGTTGGGTGGTCATCGCCTCCCTTGTCGTGTGCATCGGCACATGGCTTCTCATCGAGAAGACCCGGCTCGGCGCTTACCTCCGTGCTGCGACCGAGAATGCCACCCTCGTTCAGGCCTTCGGCGTGAACGTGCCGCTGCTTCTGACCCTCACCTACGGCCTGGGCGCCGCGCTGGCAGCCCTTGCCGGCGTGCTGGCGGCCCCGATCTACCAGGTCAGCCCTCTCATGGGCTCGAACCTCATCATCATCGTGTTCGCCGTGGTGGTGGTCGGCGGCATGGGCTCGATCCTGGGCGCCATCGTGACAGGCTATGTGCTCGGCGTTCTCGAGGGCCTCACCAAGGTGTTCTATCCTGAAGCCTCGAGCATTGTTATTTTCGTGGTTATGGCCATCGTTCTGCTCGTCAGGCCGGCAGGTCTCTTCGGGCGGGAGGAGTAACATCATGGCTGTTGGAACCGAATATCTCGCAGAGCAGCCCAAGCTGCGCACCTCCGCCATCGTGCTGGGCGCGATTGCCATTGCGGCCCTGCTGGCGGCTCCCTTCTTCTTCTATCCCGTGCTCCTGATGAGCATCCTCTGTTTCGCGCTCTTTGCCTGCGCGTTCAACCTGCTTATCGGCTATGTGGGCCTGCTCTCCTTCGGCCATGCCGCCTTCTTCGGCGGCGCGGCCTATTTCACCGCCCATGCGGCCAAGGTCTGGGGCTGGGAGCCCCTGGCCGCCATCCTGCTCGGGGTGGCAGGCGCTGCCGCCATGGGTCTTGTCATGGGCTTCCTGGCCATCCGGCGCCAGGGCATCTACTTCGCCATGATCACGCTTGCCCTGTCGCAGATGTTCGCCTTCATCTGCCTGCAGGTGCCCTTCACCCACGGCGAGGACGGCATCCAGGGCGTCCCGCGAGGGCATCTGCTCGGCATCATCGACCTGAACCAGCCGCTGGCGATGTACTATGTCACGCTGGCGATCTTCCTGTTCGGCTTCTTCGCCATCTGGCGCATCGTCCACTCGCCCTTCGGCAACATCCTCAAGGCGATCCGCGAGAATGAGCGGCGGGCGGTCTCGCTCGGCTACCGCGTCGATCGGTACAAGCTCGGCGCCTTCGTCATGTCGGCGGCGCTGGCGGGCCTCGCCGGTGGGACGAAGGCGATCGTCTTCCAATTCGCGACCCTGACCGACGTGCAATGGCAGATGTCCGGCGAGGTGATCCTCATGACCCTGCTCGGCGGCATCGGCACCCTGATCGGCCCGATCGTCGGCGCCAGCCTTGTGATCGCCCTGCAGAACTACCTCGCAGCCTCGGACTTCCCCGTCACCGTGCTGATCGGCATCATCTTCGTGATCTGCGTGCTGCTGTTCCGCCGGGGCATCGTGGGTGAGATTCTGGAGTTCACAAAGCGCAGGTCGAAAGGCGCTGCGTAACTTAAGGGGCATCGGAACCCTGCCGGCGCTCTCTGCTGCGAGCGTCGGCCATTGATTGAGCTGGACCATGCCAGACAGCGAAACATTTGATTACGTGATCATCGGCGCCGGCTCGGCCGGATGCGTTCTCGCCAACCGCCTGTCCAAGGATCCACGCAATGCAGTCTGCCTCCTTGAGGCGGGTGGCAAGGATAACTGGATCTGGTTTCACATTCCGGTCGGCTACCTTTTCGCCATCGGCAATCCGCGCGCCGACTGGATGTTCAAGACCGAGGCGGAAGCGGGCCTGAACGGCCGCGTCCTCAACTATCCCCGCGGCAAGGTCCTGGGCGGCTGCTCCGCCATCAACGCCATGATCTATATGCGCGGTCAGCGCGAGGATTACGACAATTGGCGCCAGATGGGCCTTGAGGGCTGGGGCTGGGATGATGTGCGGCCGATCTTCCGCCATCATCTGGACCACTACCTTGGTGCCGGCGAGCATCACGGTGCGGGAGGCGAATGGCGGGTCGAGGCGCCCCGCATGAGCTGGAAGATCCTGGACTCCTTTATCGACGCTGCCGTTGAAGCCGGCATCCCCCGCGTGAGCGACTTCAACACGGGCAGCAATGAGGGCATCTCGTATTTCCACGTCAACCAGAAGAACGGGCGGCGCTGGTCGGCCGCACGCGGTTTTCTCAGGCCGGCACTGTCACGCCCGAACCTGAAGGTGGAGACGCACGCTCATGCCACGCGGATCCTTTTTGAGGGCAAGCGCGCCATCGGCGTGGAAATCCTGCAGAACGGCAACCTGCGAAGGATCATGGCCCGCAAGGAGGTCGTTCTGTCAGCCGGCGCTATAGCCTCCCCGCAGCTCCTGCAATTGTCCGGGATCGGCAACGGCCCCTTCCTGCAGGAGCATGGGATCGACATCGTCCACCACCTGCCGGGCGTCGGCGAGAACCTGCAGGATCATCTTCAGCTGCGGCCCATCTACAAGGTCAGTGGCGTGCGGACCCTCAACGAGGAATACCGATCCCTGTTCAAGAAAGGCCAGATGGCGCTTGAGTATGCGCTTTTCCGTAAAGGCCCCCTCACCATGGCGCCCTCACAGCTGGGGGCGTTCACACGCTCCTCTCCGGACTACGCCACTCCGAACCTTCAATTCCACATACAACCCCTCTCGCTCGATAAATTCGGCGAGGATCCGCACCCCTTCCCGGCTTTTACCGCGAGCGTGTGCAACCTGCGGCCCACCAGTCGCGGAACAGTGCGGATTCGCAGTGGCAAGGCGGGAGAAGCTCCGTCCATTCGTCCGAACTACCTCTCGACAGAGGAAGACCAGCGGGTGGCAGTGGATGCCCTGCGCCTCGTCCGGCGGATCATCTCGATGCCGGCACTCCAGGGGTACCGTCCCGAAGAGTACAAGCCAGGAGCTCAGCTCACGAGCGATGAGGAACTCCTGAACGGCGCCAGAGACATCGGCACGACGATCTTTCACCCCGTGGGCACCGCCAGAATGGGCATCGACAGCGATCCCATGGCCGTCACGGACGCACGGCTGAGGGTCCGCGGTATTGAGAACCTTCGTGTCATCGATGCATCGATCATGCCGGCGATTACCAGTGGCAACACCAACTCGCCCACGCTGATGATCGCCGACAAGGGCGCCGCGATGATCCTGGAGGATCAGGCGCAAACCCGCGTTCAGGTTCTCCGCTCGGCCTGAACTCGGCGAAGAGCGACCTATTCGCGCAAAAAGAAAGGGAGCCATAGGCTCCCTTGAACGACACTTCCAAGCAAGTGGACACCGTCAGCTGGCGGCGGCTCCTCGACTTGCCGACAAGTGGCTCGCAGCCCAAATGGCCGCCTGCGTCCTGTTCTTGGCCTGGATCTTCCGCAGAATGGCTTTGACGTGGACCTTCACAGTGGCTTCCGTGATATCGAACTTGCGCGCGATGATCTTGTTCGAGTCTCCATCCATCAGGCAGCGCAGAATGACCGTCTCACGCACGGATAGGCCCTTTGCAGGCGGGTTCAACTCCTGAGGTCCTTCCGGAGCCGATGTCTGCTTGCTCTGCTCGACGCGGGCATCCTGCTCACGCAGGAGATCGATGATCGCACCGGGGAAGATGGCTTCTCCCAGGAGGACGAGATCCAGCGACTTGACCAGCACCTCATAGGATATGGACTTCTTGAGGTAGGCATCCGCCCCTGAACGGAAAGCGGTGAGCACCTGGTTCAGGTCGTACTGGTCGACCAGCATGACCACCTTTGCATTCGGGTTCTGCTCTTTCAGCAGCTTCGCCTGCCGGCACAGCCCCTCGTGATCGCGGCTTGCATCCACGATGAGCACAACCGTACCATTGTCGGGGCCGCACTGGGCGCTGACCTCATCGAGGGTTCCTGCCGCAGCTGAGGGAGCATACACAGTTTCCGACAGAATTCGTCTCAAGCCTTCCCGCAGCAGGGCATTGGGTTCAACAAGAAACGTCCTGATCGGTCTGGTTGCAGCATGGTCTGAACCAGTAGGCTCGATCGAACGCGCCAACTCCATATATCTGGAGTATGCGACATCCTTGGCCGAAGAGGCACCTGGATGAGGGAGGCTATCAAGATCGTAGGTGTTCCGCATTGCAGATGCCTTTCTGGTCTTGATTCGGTAAGGCAAATAGTAAAATTTCCCTTAAGTTATTTAGCTTATAATCTTATTAGAAGCAATCAATGCCCATTCAAAACATTTTAACAATCGTTCATCATAAGGTATAATCGGCTACAAAGTAGCAAATGCAAAGAACATAAATCTTCAAGAGAAGCTGGATTGGAGGCAAATCCGTATATAATTATGTATCAATTCTTGTTCAGAGAAGTGGCGTGACAGACTTTGACTCTCTGAAGATCAGAAAGATTTGTCTGGCAAAATCCTGATTCTAAAACTTAAAGCATCTTTCCACGCAAAACCGGTGCCCACTTTTGCGTTCGATTCTCTAGACTTTTGAGGGCATTTACACAGATCCAGGTGCGAGCTTAGGCCAAACGATACGTCTGGCCTGATGCCATTTAACCTTGCATCATGGATGATGAGGAGAACCTGTTGAGGCTCCGTTTCATAGGTGTCGGACTCGGCAACAGCCAATGGGACACCAACCTGCGTCACCCTACCTTGGAAGTCGACTTAACGCAGACCGTGTGCCGACAGCCTTTCACTGGATGACTGCAACGAGGCCTCTCCCCCACCGGAGAGATGATTGACCGCCCACATGGCAGCCTGAGTTCGATTGGCGACGCGGATTTTGCGAAGAATAGCTTTGATGTGCACTTTGACTGTTGCTTCAGCCACATCGAGCTTGCGTGCGATCACTTTGTTCGGGGCTCCTTGCATGAGGCACTGAAGGATCTCGGCCTCCCTGCTCGAAAGTGTCCGTATGGCCGATTCCTGGTTCTCAAGAGCTTGCGGCACATGTGCGGGAGGGATCATGATCGCTGATGCCTCCTTCAAAGTATCAGTCTCATGCCGAGTGTCGGAGATGGCATTGAGGAATGCAGCCGACGGAAATACCACCTCACCCAACATGACAAGATCAAGGTACTTGATCAGAGCCTCGCATCCAGTCGTCGCAAGACAGTAGCCATCTGCACCTGATTGGAATGCGGACTTCATGGCATCGAGGCTAAAGCTATCGGAGAGAACGACAACTCGCGCCTGAGGATACTGCTCCTTGATGGATGCCACCCCATGAGAGAGCCTCGATGGATAAAGATTTGCATCGAGGATGACGAGCAGCGGCGAACCGAGCACCTCCCGATCCAGAAGGATCTCGTCCTGTGTCATAGCCTCTGAGTACAGTTTAAAGCGCGTGCTTGAGAGGACATGCTTTAAGCCTTCGCGAAGCATGGAGTTCTTGCAACCCAGGACGGTGGTGATCGGCAACAGGTTTGACATGCAATGTGCCTTTTCCGCAGAGATTACCTCCAATTGTACAAATTAATGCTTCTTCAACCATCCCTAATAAAGAGGTAAAGAACTATGCTTAGGAGGTAGAGATCTCAGATCGGCGAAGCGTATCGTCCTAACAGAGTTATCGCACCTCGACCTTCGACAAGCTTACCCATTAGCCCCGGCCATAAGGGTACACCTGGTCCGGTGAGACCTTATTATACAATTATGCCCGCACTGCAGAGCTATAGAGCCTGCGATTGAGGCTGGCATCATAGTGTTATTTTACAACAGCTTCGCTTGCCTGGTCTGCAGGCTTCGCAGCTTGCTCGACGGAGTTTGTCACGGCAGGCTCTGTCATGGAACTCAGCGCAACGGCAGCGAGAGGATAACCGCTCTCCCGAGCACTCGTTATGAGCTCAACGGCCTTTCCGAGATCAGCCGCGACCCCTGTACCCGTCTTATACATGAGGCCCAATCTATACTTCGCTTCAGGAAGTCCTGCCTCTGCAGCTTGCTGCAGCAGAGCGGCCGCCTTTTCGGGCGAAGGATCAAGACCGATACCTTCGGAATAAGCATGGGCCAAGCCTATGAGCGCTTCTGTGTTGCCCGCTGCGGCTGCCTTGTCTAGGGCGGTAATGATGTCAGCGACAAGATCTCCTGATGGTCGCAGAGCAAGCAGACGCGAGAGGCTCTGCCCAGCGGCGAGATTGGTTTTGTCTTGAGCCGCGAGGCTGTACAATTGCACCGCCCGACGTTGATCCTCGACATTGCCGCTGCTGGAAAGCGCATTGGCCAGATGAGTGGCAGCGCCACTGTCGCCCCGTTCGGCAGCGATCCGGATCAATTGGCCTGCAGCATCGCGATCCTGAACCCCTCGTGTCCCCCTCTCAAGATCGAGGGCGACCTGATAGACAGCGCTGGGCTTGATCTGTGCTGCGCGTTCAAAGAACCGAAGAGCGGACGGCATATCTCTTGTACTTTCCGTGCCTAAGGCGAGAGCCCATCCAATCTCAAGAAGAGTGCTCCGCTGGCGCCCCTCGTTCACGCCATCGAGCCACTTCAGGGCAGTGGCCGCGTTGCGCTCCAATCCGCGACCAGTTCCGTAGGCATAGGCGACATGTGCCATGGCGCGTTCGTGCCCGACACGTGCAGCCCACAAGTACCATTCAGCCGCCTTCTTCGTATCAGCCGGGACGCCATCGCCGCGGTCATACATATTGGCAATGGCGAGAACAGAACTCGATGCCCCTCGGAGGGCCTCATACCGAAAGCGCTTTTCAAGCTTTGCGCGATCGTCAGAGCCAAGGATGATCTGATGACGAGCCATGATCTTGGCCATCAGGCGCGTCGCCTCACGGTCTCCACGCGCAGACGCAATCTTGACGGCATCAAGCCCGGTCACGAAATCCTGCGTGTCCATCTCTTCAGTCAGCGCTTTCTGCCCGAGCTTCAACAGACGCAAAGTGGACATGGCTCGAAGCTGCGCCTGAGTAGGCGGCGCAGAGGGCACGGCCGTCTGAGATTGCCTCACCTGTGATCCGCCGCCTGGGTTTGGAGAAGCCATTGTGGCCGGCGCGGTCATTGCCAACAGAGAACTCAAAAACACAAATTGAGTTGTTCTCATCATCTGCCTCTCCTACCGCCATATAGAGACGGTTACATCCGTCTTCCGTTCCGAAGCCGAGCTTACTTCCGGATTGCTCCCTCGGCCGTCTTCAGCCATTCCTGGGCCGCAATGGGATCAACATCCGTTCCGAAGCCGAGAGTCATGGCGAGGCTGAGACCCTGCATGGCCTCTGCATCGCCAGCTTTTGCAGCGCGTTTCAGCCATTCCGTGCTCGACTGGGCTGAGAGTTCAACGCCATAGCCGGAGGCATAGGCGCGAGAGAGTTCCTTCATCGCAGGTGTGTCACCAGCCTCCGCAGCTTTCTGCAGCCAGGAGGCGCCGACATCCGGCTGCGGAGGCAGTCCCAATCCGAGCTGCAAGCTGCGGCCGTATTCTCGCATTGCGGGTGCAAATCCACTCTCCGCGCTCTCCTTCAGAGCAGAGATCGCTTCCTCTCCCTCCTTGCCAGGAATGGCCGCAAGGCGAGACAGATCAGCCGCAACAGTGCCGTCACCGCTGCGCAGAGCCTTTGACAGCCATTCCACGGCCGCTTGAATGTTACCTTCTCCGAACTGACCGGATACATACCCACGTCCGAGGTACCGCATGGCATCAATACGCCCGGCATCGGCAGCAAGCCTGATATAGGCGATAGCAACCTCTTTATCCGCCATCCCACCGACCCCGTCGGCCATGGCTCTGCCAACCAGGAACAAGGCCGCCGGATCCCGCACACCATTTTGGATATGGCTGAGTGCCTTCTGCATCCAGTGGCGCGCACGCTCATCATGCTGTGCGCCAGGTGCCTTATGATAGGCCTGTGCGAGTTCAACCATATCCCGTGTTGCGCATACCGGCAGCGTCTCGACACGTGAAAGCCAACGCGTTGCTTCCGTCTCGTCCCGCGCAGCTGATGCAAGCGCAATGGCGGCCCGGGGGTTTCCAGCCTCCGCAGCGGCTTTCTTCCAATCCTGCGCCGTTCTTCCCGTTGAAGGCAGCAGGTCGTTCGGAGCTTCGGACAGCGCCAGCATGGCTGCGGTATTGTTCGCAGCTGCCGCTGCCTGGAGAAGCTGCAGACCTCGCGATACATCGGCGTTGTCGCCACGTTGGCCGATCAAAAGGCGTCCGAGCTCCAGCTGAGCGCCCGGCTCACCTTCCTGTACAGCCTGTTCGAGAAACTTCTTCGCAGCCCCAGCATTCCGGTCTTCGTCCTCACCGTTCTGGATTCTGCGCGCCAGAAGGAGCAGCGCACGAGACCGCCCTTCACCCTGTGCGAGCGCAGCATCCCGCCAGCGATCGGCCTCCTGGCTATCCTGCTTCACACCCAGACCCGACCTCAAATAATGGGAGAGCAGAATCATGCTTTCCCGGTCGCCTCGCTCCGCAGCTCGAAGAAGCGATGCTGCGTTCTTCTGAACAGTCCCTTGATCCGAAACATCTCGGGACGCGACGGCGAGAATGCTGCGCACATGCCCCATCTCCGCTGCACGGTCTAACCAAATCCTTGCCTGAGATGCATCGGGAGGGACGACGGCGCTGCAGGCATACAGATCTGCGAGGACCCCCATGGCTTCGGGATGATTGCGGGCAGCAGCCTCTTTGAGCAGCCGCAATGGTTCGTCCGGACGTCCCTCGTGCGGATAGTTCAGCAGAAGTTTCGCCATATCGGTCAGAGCCCCTACGTCGCCCCGGTCGGCAGCCCGGCGATAATAGGTCAGCGCTGCCTTGACATCCGGCTGCCCATTCACGCCGTTGGCGTAGAGGCGTGCGAGGCTCACAAGAACGCTCGTGCTGTGGCTAGGCAACCGGCTCGCCTTTACAAGGGCGTCTGCAGCTTTCGGCAGGTCCTGGGCAGCTCCGAATTCCCCGCGGTAGTGTCGCGCAAGAAGCTTATAGGCTTCAGGATCGGCATTGAGGCCGGCACGTTCCAGCCATGTGACGGCTTTCGACACATCTTTGGGTGCCTTGTCTCCCAGCATGAGGCGCTCGCCCAACAGAGTCATGGCACGAGGCCTTCCACCCTCCGCAGCCCGTTCGAGGTGATGAATGAAGCGGTCCGGACTAGCCTTGGCACGCTCTTGCAGATAGATCTCAGCCAGGGCCAGATCGGCGTTGGTATCGCCTTGGCGGGCCGCGGCCTCAAGCCATTTCACACCTTCCGGCAAGCCCCCGGGGACAAGGCTGTCGTCGCTGAGGATGAGCCCGATCCGGTAGAGCGCCGAGCACCGCCCCTTGCTCAACTCGCCGTAGAGGGTCTGCAAGGCGAGATTGACGAGATCGCCGGTTGCAGCCTGGGGCGCCGAGCCAAGACGCCCGCTGCGCTGCAGCCGGGCCAAGCTGATCAAACCATCGACGTGACCGGCTGTGGACGCAGCACGAAGCAGCCGCTCTGCCTCTGCCAGGCTGGCATTGCTGATCCGCCCCTGTTCATGAAGTTCAGCCAACAGAACGGATGCATCCATGTTCAGCATGGATGAAGCGGTTGCGAGATGTGCCGAGGCGCGTTCGGGGTCGACAGGTCCTGCAAGCGGATCGAGAAGCAGCTTGCCAAGGCGGAAATGAGCCCGCCCACGCCCCGGCCAAGCCCTATCGGTCAGGTCCTCGAGCAGGCGCTTCGCCGCGACGGGATCGCGCGTGATGGCGGAGTTCCCCTCCGCATACGCAATGGCCGCGTCATACATCTCTTCAGGATCGATGACGGGCTGAGACTTGTCCCACTTGCTCCAATCCCGGGTCAGAAACGGCTTGGGATCCGGCGTGCAGATCTTGCTGAAATCAGAGGCAGGCGCCAGGGATTGCGGCGGCAGAGTTTGTGCTTCGGTAAGGCTGCCCATGATCATGAAGGCGGCCAATGCTGTTCCGGAACGGCACAGCATCGATTGTACGATGCCGTATCTTACTTTCCTGCTGGTGGAACGGTTGAGGACCATCATTGCCGTGCTCCGTTCTACCTGAACTTGTTCCGAAGCCAGTTGCGCCACGCTCATCGTCACGTCGTCACCTCTCACCCCGGGTCTGCTGCAGATGCAGTGGACTTCTGCAGGGCCTTGGCAGCCTGCGAATGTCCAGCCTGCGCGGCCTTCTCGAGCCATTCTCGAGCCACTGCCTTGTCCTGATCGGACGTTCCTTGCTGATAGCGGACCGCCAGACGGTACATGGCGGCGGCATGGCCACTCTGCGCTGCCTGCCTGAGCCACCTTTCAGCTTCGCGAACATTCGGCTTCGCTCCGAGATCGTGAAGGCGGTAGAGTTCGAACATTGCTTCCGGCGAACCAAGCCCGGCAGCCCGCTCCAGCCACATCTTCGCGAGAGCCGGATCGGCGAGAGTGCCGAAGCCCTTCATCAAGGCTCGCGCCACCTCGATCATGGCTGGCTGTGAGCCGGCCTCCGCCGCGCGAAGGTACGATGCGAATGCCCCTTCTGCATCGACCGCTGCCGCAAGGCCCGACAGCTTCGCGCTGCCGAGCTGGACTTTTGCCTCAATCACTCCGGCGTCGCCGGCTCGAGAGAACCAATAATCCGACTTCTGACTATCCCTCTCCACGCCCCCACCGTAGAGATATGCGGTTCCAAGGCGAACCTGCCCATCCGGATCACCCTGGCGGGCCGCCTGAGCATAGAATTCAGCAGCCAGACGCCTGTCCAGGGCAACACCCTCACCTCGGGCATAGGCATCACCCAATGCGATTTGAATCTTCGTATCGCCCGGTTCTTCGCTGTAGATTTCACGATAGAGAGCGAATGCCCGAGCAGGATCACGTTGCATCCCATCACCATCCCGGTAGGCTTTGGCGAGAATGAAGCGTGCACCATCATGCCCAAGCTGGATAGCGCGGCGGAACAAAGCCTCAGCTCGCACGGGATCGCGCTGCAGGCCAGTTCCCTGCAGGAGAGCGGTGGCCAGCAGCGTCATCGCTTCCGCGTCGTTCTTGCGGACCAAAGCTTCCAAAGCGGAAGAGCCGTGCTCAATCGAGGCCGGATCTGGAAGCCGCAGATACATCGAGGCGATCCTGCTCGCCTGATCGTCCTCCTTCGCCATACCTTTTTCGGCGAAGGCGAGCCACCGGCGGGCAGCACTTTGCTGATCTGCCGTCGCCGACCCAGAAAGGTAGAGCTCTGCCAAACTCAAGGCTGCTTCCGCACTGCCGCTATCGGCGGACCTCTTGAGCGTCATCTCGGCAAGTGCGCGCTCTCCACGAACCAAGTAAAGCTTTGCCAGGGCTATGGGAGCACGAGCATCGCCGGCGCGGATTGCCTTCTCAAGTGCATCGCGAGCCAAGTTGAAATGTCCTGGGCCGCCAGCGCGAGAGTAGAGCGAGCTCAGCTCGACCATGGCAGAGCCGCTGCCGGCTGCCGCCGCACGGCTGAACCATGTGGCCGCAAGCGCCTGGTCCTGAGGCACTCCCCTGCCCTCATTGAACATCTTGCCAAGGCGGACCATAGCGATCGCGCTGTTGGCTTCCGCGGCCTTGCGGTACCATTCCAGGGCCCGAGGAGCCTCCAGCCCGGCGGAACGGCCGACATAGACATCTCCGAGACGGATATAAGCCACAGGAGATCCGCTCTCCGCCGCTCTCCGGTACCACTCCATGGCTGCGGCTTGTGATTCCGGAACCCCATGGCCATGCAGCAGCGCGTCGCCCATCGTTATGGCTGCCTTCACATGGCCGCGTTCAGCCGCGGTCCTCAGCCGGTCAATCGCCGAGTGGATCATTTCGCCTGTTGCTACGTCCTGATGGCTGAGCACAGTGCGGGCGAACTCATAATATGCTGCCGTATTGTCGCTGATTGACGCTCTGTCGAAGAGTTTCAGCGCAAGTGGAACATCGCGATCAATCAAAACACCATCACGCACGTGGCGTCCGAGAGCCAGAAGAGCCGTTACATCGTCGTCCGCCCTCTGCAGCGCCTCAAGCAGGAGGGTCTTGGCAGCTGCGCGGCCCTCATTACCATACTGGCTGCGGATCTCCGCTGCCAGAACCAACGCGCGCGGCGCTTTTGTATCGATGGCGCGGTTGAGCCATCGTTCAGCGGTATCGTTCTGAACGCCGAGAGCAGCGCCATTATAGGGATCCTCAGCCAGGATCATGGCAGCCTCCACCGAGCCGCGCTCGGCAGCCTTCTCGAAGGCAGTCCGGGCCTCCTGCGGCTGGCGCAGGGGTGACTTCGGATCGAGACGCAGACGACCCAGGCGCAAGGCAGCTTCCGCATCACCGAGTTCGATGGCACGCTGATACCACTCGATCGCAGCGCTCAAGCGCTCTGGACCATCACCTGTTGTCCGATAGTGATCAGCCAATGTCCTCGCCGCTTCGGCCGAACCCTGCCTCGCCTCCTGGAAGAGAAGCCTCAATCCCTGGGTTGCAAACACGGTCGCCTTGGCGGGATCAGTCTCCAAACGTGCCAGAGCGAGGCCCGAAGGACCATGCTCAAAACGCAAAGCGATCTGATACAAATTCTTCGCCGCTTCGATATCGCGTTTTCCTCCAATGCCGGCTTCCATCAAGCCAGCCAGAATGAAGGGCGCTTCACGGTTCTGCATCGCCGCGGCTCGGCGCAGAAGGTCTATTGCCTTCTGGATAGAAGGCTGGTCCTTGTCGCGTGACAGGATCATCTTGGCTCGGCGCACGGCGGCAGAAGG
The DNA here is from genome assembly GCF_014191055.1 of Microvirga lupini. GTDB lineage: Bacteria > Pseudomonadota > Alphaproteobacteria > Rhizobiales > Beijerinckiaceae > Microvirga > Microvirga lupini_A. Next base: position 820,031 of record NZ_JACHWB010000001.1, on the reverse strand, counting down.
CCAGTGCATTCCCTGCACTGCGAGCGCCTGGTCATAAAGGCGCTCTGCCTCGTCAAGGCGCCGAACTTTGAGAGAATTGGTTTCGCTGACCGGAGTTCCATCTTGGAACAGTTGCGCATGCTCGACCAGGGAAGCGGGATCGCCACGCTGTTTCAACTCTTCCAATTTGGCCGTTACAGCACGATAGCGAGCCTTGATTTCGGGACTTGTTGAATCCTGTGCCTGGAGTACCGACGTCGAAAGGATGGCGAGGAGCGCGACAGTGCTGGCGAGGAGCGATTTGATTTCAGCCATCAGCGTCCCCAGAAGCATGTCGCATTGCCGCCAGCGAATTCATCGATAAGGGGTCGCTCAGAGCGGATACTGCGGACGAACAATGCTTTTAGCCTCTTTGTCGCAAGCCCCGCTCGATCCCGTACCAATAGAGGCTCGGTCCATGCCATATAGTGACGCCCATGGTTGCGTTTCGTCATGAAGCCCAAATCCTGGCGGCGGGCGTCCGTCTCCCCACCTGGAATGTAGTTCTCGGACGCATAGGCCATGACGACGTTGGGCTCCGTTATGCCATTGAGGAGGTAGGACACGATGCGGTCAAGATTCACCTCTCCAACGCGAAGGTCGTAGAGATCGGTGCCGCGCGTGGCAGCCACCTCCGCCATCACGACCAAGCTCGCCAAAGATTGACGCATGTACCAGAGAGCCCTGGCGCCTCGCCGGGACTCCCGGGCGAGGCTTCCGTCAGGGCGTGCCTCCGCCAGGATTGAGCGATAGCGGTCATATCCTTTTGCGTAGAGAGCTTCGTCTCGAATGACAGCCCCCCAGGCCATCAGCAAACTGTCTGCGAGGTAGCGGTGGTTGTTGCGGTCGACATCGCCTTCAAAGGATTGATCGGTCTTGCGAACCAGGGGGTCGATCCACTCGGACAGCACCCGCTTGTGTTCCTCAGGAAGTCCGCGCTGCAGAACGGAATAGGCCGCGACAGTGGGCAGAAGGGCACGTTTCAAGGCATGATAGGCGTCATATTCGACCTCCATATCGGAGAAAGCCTTTGCCTTGGCCCACGCGAGCAGAAGATCGCGCAGTGAGGCTTCCGAAGCGGCATCGCCTGCAAGGGCACGTCCGGTGAGGACCATGACAGCCCAGGCAAAATCATTGGCAGCCCCGTCCGTTCCGTAACCCTCACTCGCCTTGAGACGATCGATAGGCTTGAGGCTGCTCCACGCGGGGTCGCGTGGTATGGCAAGGCAAGCCGCGCGAGCGCTTGTGAACGCGGGCTGAGCCAGAGCGGCCCTGCGGAGTTCCACATCGAACAGTCCATACCCCTTGTTCTGAGCGTGGGATGAACCGATCGTCAGGAGATTCAGCAGAAGGACGATGAAAACCGATTTCATGCTGCCTCTATATACCTTGAGATGTGCTGGAGAAGGCACGATGCTGAACGCTCCCACTGACATCCGTACAGTCTGATCCCCCTTGAGACCTGAACACCTGGAGCTCACGGCCTCCCTCGAAGAAACCCTGATCCCGTAAGCGGCATACTGAAACCGGCTTTGCCGGGCGGCATGTGCTTGCGACAAGAACATCGGATTGTGACGTAAGGCGCAGAATCTGACCTTCCAACCCGCGGATATCTCCGCCGAGAAGACGTCGGGACTGCTTCACGAACCTGTTAGAGGACAGGGCCAAGCTCGACACACCCTGGACGTTGATGCCGACGCCATTCGCCGAGAAGCGGTTATGTCTGAGAGACAGGCTGGCGAGTGGAAGATAACTGACGGTATCCGCGTTGCGGTTCTCTCCGCCCTTCTGCGTCAGAATGTTGGCGATATAGGCGCTGACGCCAGAATTGGCATTGGCCTCGATCCGATTGGAATAAGCTCCCACATCGACGCTGTTACGCACCTTCAGACCGTCTCTCCTGTTGCTCGCAAGAAAATTGTTGGTCAGGACGTTGCAAGAGCTCTCGAAGACGGTCACTCCGTCCTGATCGTTCCGAAATGAGCTGTTGGCATCAATGACATTGTTCGTGCTGTTACGATCGATAACTATTCCTGAACCGGCATTATCGAATGAGATATTCCCGATTACCAATCCTTCGTTGACCTCACGAGAGATAGTGATCCCATGCCTTTGCTTTGTATTATAGAGCGTATTGAGAGCGATTACGCTCTCTCTCGTTCGATCATGAGTGTCTAAGGCATAAACAACATTGTCACGAAACTCGTTGCCGATAACTTGAATGCGCTCTGCCTCGTAGGAGTGGAAGCCGACATGCAGGTTATGGAACACGCTATCGACCACAACGCCTGTAGGTCGCGCTTGGTCTCGTAGCTCCGCCACGCGCTCCGGTCCTGACGAGTAACTCAAGCCAAATGACTTGGCGTTATCATAGCCCAGGGCCATGAGAGTGGATGAAGCCACGTTCATGCGTCCGTCTCCCCAGGTGAGGAGGAACGGACGGAACTTGCTGGATGTATCAGGACCGGCCCAGAGGGGCTCCCTTGCTTTCTCGTCGTATCCAACAACCTCGGCATCGATGATGTGAACACTACCGGCATTGACGATAAAAGCGCCAGCATTGGCGCTGAGACGATAAGTCAGGCTGTCAAGGCGGGACAGAATGAGCGTGGCTCCGGGAGCAACAAAAATGGGCGCGCGCACTGTCACAGCACCTGAACCATACTCGATGAGATCCCGCGCTTCGGTGCCTTGCAATTGGCGGGCAACCATTCCTAGTGTCGCGACACCACTTTGAACCACGATAACCCGAGGCGACGACAATCCCTGATGCCGGATTGCCTGCTCCAGGCGTGCACTCCCCTGCTCATCGTCCTCAAAAAACCTTGCGATGTAGGGATTGTGGTTCGCGAATGTGCTTCCAACCACTGCGCCCGTGGGCCATGGGGTATCAGTTCTGACATCTGCAGCCGTCACGAAACTTCGGGGGATCTGCCCCACTGCATTCATGGGCTTTCCAGCATCTCCCGCGATAAGCGCTAGACCTCTTCTGGTCTGGATCTCCTGGGCTGTTTCCTCAGGGCTCTCGGAGATGGATGCGACCGTTTGCACGTCCTGCGATATGCCGATACCGGGCTCCTCCGCGGCCGGATTCCTGAGACGTTCAGCCAGCATCTCGGCCAGACGCCGGAAAGTCGTCAGACGGAGCCTTTCGTCTTGGATCGAGCGGATCAGATCGGCAGCGTGGATCCCTCCCTCTTGGAGAGTGGCGAGCTCAAATGCGAGCTCCGCCTTGTTCTCATCGCCTTGTATCTTCTTGATGCCTCGCAATAGGAGAGCCTCTGGAACCTCACCACGGCTCCTTTTCCTGATTAGATCTTTTACCTCGGCTGCAACGACCAGCCGTTCGGCACGTGCGCGAATGTCATCATCCGTAATACGCCTGGCGAGCTCAGCTGCCTGAGCCCTATTTACCTCTAATGCCAGAGCCCTGACGATCTCCAGGAGCACCTTATCCCGCGCCCCTGCCTCCAATCCCTCTGTCATCCTAACGGCTTGGTTCAACACAAGGTCGCTCATTTCCGTCTTGTTCTGCTGCCTAGCCTGACGCCCAATTTCCGAGAGGGCCGCAAGACGGTAACCTGTATCCTGGATCCGTTCAGCCAGCTTCATCGCTTGCTCAAACTCGCCGGATTGGGAGCGGGTGCTGGCGGCGGACGCGAGAACACGTCCCACATCCTCTGTTCCAGCGAGCTCAGGGATGAGCTGCACGGCGGCGGCAACATCTCCAGATTTTGCTTTCGCTTGAGCAATTCCACTCAGCGCATGGGAGCGGTCGTCTCGCTGAACAAGGCGCGGCAATAAGGCCTCTGCATCGGCTACACGGCCGCGATCCGCGAGCGCTTTCGCTAATTCACTGAGGGCAGCCGATCCCTCTGCGTCAGACCCAATCCGGCTGGAATAACCCAGCGCCTCGTTGAGACGTTCGGATCGTGTGAGTACCCGAACAACATAGGGCAGAAGGGAGCGTTGCAGGGTTTCAGGGTAAGTATCCACTAGTCGCGTGCTTGCGGACAAGAGCTGCTCGGCCATGGCATCATAGCCGTCCTGCTTCAGGGTAGCGGCGAGTGTCAGCTGGATCGAAACCTTACCGGAGCTGTCCTGCATGGCGTTGAGCATGTTGGCAGCCTGGAGCGGGACACCCCGGTCGACATAACTCCTGACAAGCGCCCCGATAGCCTCATCCTGGCTGACGGAATCGAGGATTCCCTGCGCAGCCATAAGGGCTACCCTGTCCTCTTTCTGGGCAATCGCAGCATCGATGAGACTGGAAAGCAGATCATCTCTTGCTTTGCTGTCCAGAAGCGAGAGCGCCATCAATGCGCTTCCAGAGAGATCCCCATTCTCCGACCGCTTCTTTGCCTCTGCCGCCAGCTTGGCGTCCGTAGCCTTGTCCCAGGCACTGCCCTTGAGCTGCATTCGTGCCAAATCGTGGCGCACATGAGCGCGGTCACGGGATTGAGGAAGCCGTGTAACGGCACGGTCAACCAGATCCCCCCCCAATGGTCCCAGCCCGGCAGCTACGCGGGCTACAGCCTTGTAGGCCCCCCCTCGTGTTCCTAGCTCGGGAATCCGATCAGCCGTGTCTAGCGCAAGGGAGGCATATCTCAGTGCACGATCCTGAGCACCGGCCTTGGCATAGGCATAAGCGAGATCCACGAAGGCCGTTGAACGGTAAGCTGGCGACCTCTGCTCGCCGGCAAGCTGATGCAACCATACGCCGACCTCCACACGATCCGCAGCGGATGTGGCGCCGGTGATATCCCCAAGCGAAGTCTGCAGAAGGAAGGAGCTGAGAATGTCATGGCTCAATCCGTCATCTGCAAGGCGCATGAGTTCGGCACGGGCCCCATCACGCAACTCCGAGGCCCCTGCACTATCCTGACCAGCAAACTTTTCAAGCAGCTTCACCCGGGCTCGCGCGACCTGATAGAATCCGGCCTTCTGCTTCACGCTGAGGCCACTTTGCTCCGCAGAAAGAAAGGCCTGACGGGCTTCTTCTGCGAGGCGCGAGATTTCATTGCCGCTCTGTGCCATGACGCTGGAAGTCAGCGCCATGGACAGGAACAGGGAGACAATACGCAATAGACTTCGACCGTCAGATCGTGACGATGCGATCATACTGGTCCTCCAGACGCACGATATCGTCTTCGCCGAGATAGGTGCCGCACTGGACCTCGATCAGGTGAAGCTCGTCGTCGCCAATGTTCTCCAGTCTATGAACATCGCCTTTGGGGATATAGACCGACTCGTTGGCCTTCATGACAAAGACCCTCTCGCCGACAGTCACACGCGCCGTGCCGGAAACAACCGTCCAGTGCTCAGAGCGATGATGATGATACTGCAGCGACAACCGCCCTGCCACATCGACGACGATGTGCTTCACCTGGAAAGTCTCACCGACGCGCAGGGACTCATAAGAGCCCCATGGGCGCCGCACTCTCTTGTGGAGGTTGGCCTCTGGCCGCTTCGCTGCCGCGAGCTCAGCTGCAAGACGTCCGACATTCTGAGCCTGATCCAAGGAGCTCACGAGAACAGCATCCGCCGTGTCGATGACAACAAGCTTCTCGACTCCCATGACGGCAACAAGTCTGGAGTTTCCGAGAACATAGCTGTCGCGCACCTCCTGAAGGAGGGTGTCGCCGCGGGAGACATTTCCGTTGCTGTCCTTGCTTCCCACATCCCATAAAGCCGCCCAAGAACCAAGGTCGCGCCATTCCGGCGCCACTGGAACGCAGACCAGTCGGTCGCTCCGCTCCATGACAGCATAGTCAATCGAGATTACAGGAGCCGTATCGAATTCAGCAGCAAGACGGATTGTGTCGTTACCGCGCTGGGCTGTCGACAGAGCCCGGCGGGCACAGGCCAGGACGTCTGGCGCATAACGTTCAAGCTCTTCCAGAATGGTCCGCGCGGTGAACATGAAGATACCGCTGTTCCAGAGATGACGCCCCTCCGCTACCAACGCCTCAGCCGCATCTCGCTTCGGCTTCTCGACAAAGCCCGCGACCTTGAAGCTGGATTCGTCAAAAGCCTCGCTGACTTCAATATACCCGAAACCGGTCTCAGGATGAGTCGGGCGAATACCGAAGAGAACGATCTGCCCTCGACGTGCCGCGACTGCGGCTTGCGCCACAGCTTTCGTGAACACCTCATTCTGCTCAATGACGTGATCGCTCGGTGCGACCAGCATCAAACGGTCAGGATCCTCTTCCGCGATCAGAGCCGCCGCGGCCGCTATGGCGGGGCCGGTACTTCGGACACATGGTTCGACCAGAAGCCGGGCCGACCCTGCGCTCAAATGCCCGATCTCACGCAATGCAAGATCGCGATGATTGGTGTTAACGACGATGAGAGGCTCTGCGTACTGCTCCGTGCGGAAGCGCTGAACCGTTTGTTGAAATAGGCTCTCGCTGCCAGAAAGAGCGTGAAATTGCTTTGGTTCGCTGGACCGAGAGACTGGCCATAGTCGAGTGCCTGAGCCGCCGCACATGAGAACCGGGATGATATTGTCCATTGTTGATCTCCAGAAAATCCAAGTGATGTCCTCCGGTGATGGCCCGGGATCGTTCATTCCCCAGAACTGAGCCCGGCTAGCCGCCTTCCACTCTCACTTTGAGGCTCTGTGGCCTTTCTTGGTGCATCGGCCGTCGCGCTGTCCTGAGACAGGATAGCTGCAATCTTGTTTCCTGCCCAGTTGAGGGCTGTCTGCAGCTTGTTGGCGGCAGATCCGATCGAAGATCCTGAAAACGTGTTGAAGACGACGGATACAGGCTGACCGATCATCGACGCGCCGAGTTCACGGCCAGGCGCCAACTTGACAATCAAGCGGCCCTCAAGCGAAGGATCTTCGAGGGATGGCAAACGCTCGATATTGGCTTCCCTTACGCGAGTTCCGTCAGCATATTCGATGACCGCATTTGCTCCCTTATAGAACCGCAAGGCCTGATCCTGCGGAATGCTGGCGGTAATGTAAGGGTTACTTGTCTTCTCCCGTAGCGTAATGATCGGCGCCCCCTCCCGCACAAAGTTGGTGGCCCGGCTGTACCGCGCCTGAACCACGCAATTGCAGGGACTATCGATGACGATGCTGTTGCCCTGCGCCCCTTGAATTGTGAGGAGCGGCTCGCCGGCCTTGACCTCGTCTCCAGCGGCGACAAAGGTGAGTTGGCCGTTCGATGGAGCCGGCACGTTGACCAAGTCGGCGGTGATCTGGGCCGATTGAGCTGGGATCAGGAAGAGGCGGTCGAACAGGCTCGTTCCGATGAACCCCAGGAGGAGCAGTGTCGCCGCACCGATGCCGATGTAGCCCGCAGCGCTCCGGCCACGGTGAACGAGGCTAGCCACAGCCCCTTGGGGTTGAGGCTGTGGAGGAACCTCACGGGTCTTCCCTTCATTGCGCCGTGAGACAACATCCAGCACATCCCCTGCCTCCACGACCTCACCAGCAAGATAGGCATCGAGGACAAACCGCAGAAGACTATGCTGGCGCGGCGAGACATCGACGAAGCGCAAACCAATTCTGCTGTGCTCGCTGGCGATGTAACGCACCTCCGCATTGATGGGTAGCGTCAGTTCATAACCACTAAACGGAAAGGCGAGTGTAAGGTCGAGCACCTGCCCAGGCTTCGTGTCCAACGATCCAGTGCGAAGCCCCAGACCTCCAACCGAAATGTCAACGACTGCGAGTTGCGCTCCCTTGTGAATGCAGTTCACAGGCAGGCGGTAACGAGGATGCTGCCTCTGAACCTCTGCCTCGTGCGTAATTCTCGTCATTGATAAACTCTCCAAGCGGCACCGCTATCATTAGGGAAGAAAGAACATGGAATTCGGCGTCGGAAGGACATTCATGCTCCATGCCAAGACCGAGACAAATGCGATGAGCGCAACGCTATGCATGTATGCGGACATAAGATTGCTCGCGATCAGGGGACGCTTTGCCCCAATCGCAGTTGTTGTCTTCTGCCGTGTCCATTTCTGACGGTCGAGACGGAACGTCACGTGGACTTTGATCAGCGATCCGAAGATCTGATTGAAGTAGAGAAGGAAGGGATAGAAGACTGACACCCTTTGGCGGGATGCCAGGAGCGAAAGGGTCAGGATATAGCGGGTTGTCAGGATCCAGAGCGCGTACAGAAGGAGTGCGTACCCGCTGATGAAGAACCCGGCGAGAAGTGCAACGAAAAATCCGACAAGCGAGGTCCACATCGACAGACGCTGATCAAGGATCGACCACCACGTGAACAAGCCGATTTTCCGGGGTCCAAGAGCAAGAGCCCTCGCATTCGTGCGCAGCATGTTACCGAACCATCGCACCATCAGCATGGCTGCGGCCGAGACAAAGTTTTCCGATGGTGGATCCTCTACCGTCAGAACGACGATATCCGGCACATAGAGCATCTTGTAGCCGTTTCGCAGCAGCCAGAACCAGCTCGACTTGTCGTCGCCGGTGAGGAACTTGAAACGGCCGAGGCGCCAATGATCGACATAGTCAAGCTCAACTTGGCGGATGAACTCCGGATCGCACACAATATTTGCACGGAACATTGACATGCGGCCAGTCAATGTCAGGACTCGCTCTGACAACCCTACGGAGGACATGAGTGTATGCCGCTGTGCGAAACGCAGTGCGTACCATTCTTGGAAAATACGGCTTCCCCTGACTTCGCTCAGTTCATCCGTGGTCAGAGCGCCGACTTCGGGGTCGAGCCGGAAGAATCCGGCACATTTCTGCACGAGATCGCGCGGAACGATACTGTCGCCGTCGATCACAGCGACAACATCATCCGCTGCCGGGGCACGTCGGGCGACGGCCCTGAATCCGTACGCGAGAGCATCCCGCTTGCCTGTTCCCGCAATCCTTACGACGACCAGATCCACTTTATCTTGCTGGCCACAAATCGCTTGAAACAAGCTCTTGATCAGCCGTTGATCACCAGCCTCGACGATCGACGCAACGACGGTGGCCTTACCAGGGGCAGCCAGGGCGGCCTCAAAGGCTGCTCTGTAGACACGCGTCGTAACAGCACTGTCGATCCGAAATGTCGTTACAAGGAGAAACGCATTCGGAGGATCGAGCCTGATCGCCTCGTCGGAGGCCTTTCGCTGGCTTGGAAAGATCAGCTTCCGGAAGATGAGCGCGCGGATGAAGTGCAGCAGGCCCCATCCGTAGCGCCACATGGCAAGTATTCCGATAGCTCCAATCACGCCAGACCCGACAGAGACATACGCCTCAGGCGGAAGCGCGGCGGCAAAAGCCGCCACGGCAACCACATAGAGAATATGTGCCCCAACCGACTCCGAGAGGCAGACACTGCCGTTGTTACCAGCAGATTCCCTGATAGAAGTCACCTGAACACCTTGTCTGGTCGATGCGAACGAGATCAATAAGAGGCCGGTCATCCTGCACGATACTCAGCAGGCGCTTAGCCTCTTCACGATTACCAAGGACAAACGCGTCAGCGTGATCGATGACCTCGTTAACATCGGCCGTCAGCAATGAAGCCAGGTGAGGAAGATGCGCCTTCACGAACTGAAGGTTCGCACCGGTCAGCTTGGAAACCTGGATGTTCGGGTCATAGATGCGAATATCATATCCACGACCATAAAGCCGCTCCGCAAGCTCCACCAGCGGGCTCTCACGCAGGTCATCGGTCTCAGGCTTGAAGCTCAGGCCAATGATGCCAATCCGGCGCTTGCCCGTTGCGGCAACCATGGAATACGCGCGCCGCAGTTGCTCCTCGTTTGCGTCCATGGTGGCATCAAGGATCGGCGTTGGAACATCCAGCTTTCGAGCGGCAAAACGCAGAGCGCGCAAATCCTTCGGCAGACAAGAACCGCCGAACGCGAACCCAGGCTTCAGGTAGGCTTTTGAAATGTTAAGCCGATTGTCTGCGCAGAGCACGTCCATCACGGCGTGGCCATCAATCCCTGCTTCTTTGCAAATATTGCCGATCTCATTGGCAAAGCTGATCTTGAGAGCGTGCCACGCATTGTTGGTATACTTCACTGCCTCAGCCGTGCGGATGGAGACGATCCTCGGCTCGACTTTGAAGATCTTGTGGATTTCAACCAGTCGATCCACCGTTGCCTGATCATGGCGTCCGAAGATGATGGCACCTGGATCATAGTAATCGCTGATAGCGGTGCTTTCTCGCAGAAACTCCGGATAATAGGCAACGCCGAACCCTACTCCGGCCTGGCGTCCGGACGCACGCTCGAGCGCAGGCAGAACGATGCTCTCCATTGTCCCAGGTAGGATCGTGGAGCGCATGACGACGGAATGAAAGGAGTTCTTCTCCCGGATCGCTGCGCCGATCTGCTCAGCGACGGCGCTGACATATGAGGTGTCTAGAGAGCCGTTCGACCGCGAAGGTGTTCCAACGCACACGAATGAGATGTCCGTTCCATTCACGGCTTCGCGCACGTCGCTTGTTGCCATAAGGCGCCGGTTGTGAATTCCACTCTGTATCAGTTCACCCAATCCCGGCTCGACGATCGGGCTGATACCTTCATTGAGAGGGCCCACTTTCTGAGGATTCGGATCGACTGCGATGACGTGATGACCATCATTGGCCAAGCACGCCGATGAGACCGCTCCGACATAGCCAATCCCAAAGACACTAATTTGCATTAGGCTGTTCCTGCCGACTAACAGTGAAATCAAGGCGCCCAAAAGATATGCGCCGGGTGTAGCCCAATAAATACTCCTGCTTTACTCAAAAGCGCTTCACTATTTCGGCTGGAGAGATACCCCATACGGATTAAGTAGAGAATTACTCCCATCAATAGATCATGCTTAACTCATAAGAGTATGCGCACCCACTTGATTATTATATTGCATCGCACACAGCATGAATTACAAAACTATACGCTTGTTGTGCTTTATGATTCATATGTTTAAACGAAATAATGGGGAAGATAAATTAGACATGTGAGGCAATTCCTGTTCAAATTGGTGTCCCAAGGAATAACCTTCATCGGGTTCTTCCTTCAGGCCTCCCAGGCTGCGCCCTCCAGGCACATCAAAACTCATGCTTAATCTCGATGAGAGCATCTTGATCTGAAGCTGTGATTTCTCATCAAAACTGAAGACTTCAAGCCTCATTGGCCAACTAGGCCATGCGGCGCTCTATATCGGTCTAGCCCATTTGAGTGAGGTAAATATCAAGGGTTATCTGTGCTCCTGCGACTGCCCCAATTGGCTAATTTTTCAGCGACGCAGCAGCCAGCCTCACAATGATCGATTTCAGAATACCATTTTAACCCATGGTTTAGGAAAATTAGTCACTTTCGTCCCTCAGGACATGCGACCTTCCACTCTCAGCGTCAGAACGATTTTTATAACGTTAAAGGACCTCTAGTCCCTTAGCAGAAAACAAGCCGATCAAAGGCTCAGAAATTTTGGGGCATATCAATTTTGACTACGTATTCATCATACGCGCCAAGTCGCTTCTTCAATCTGAAGCCTTGGAAAATTACTCTTCCAACAGATCGGAAAGGTGCTTTCTCAGGCACCGCCTATGAGGTGAAGAACCTTAATGGCTACGCAGATCCGGAATACTTCTACATGGGGTCTGACGGAGCTATGGTCTTCAAAGCTCCCGTGCAAGGAGCAACGACGACCGGCTCACGATACGCGCGCTCCGAGCTTCGGGAGATGAGTGGTTCGGAACGAGCAGCATGGACTGTCATGCAAGGTGGCTTCATGAAGGCGACCCTCAAGATCGACCAGGCACCAAGCCTCTTCAACGGGACAAAGGGACGTGTTGTCGTCGGGCAAGTTCACGGGCAAGACGACGAACTCGTTCGTCTCTATTGGGAAAAAGGCACACTCTACTTCGTGAACGATATTGCAGGTGCCACGGGTCAGGAAACGAAGTTTGCTTTGACCAGCAAGATCGGCTCAAAGCCTAATGTCACTCTCAACGAGAGATTCACCTATACGATTGATGTCACAGCCGATCGTGTAAAGGTGACTGTGTTGGCTGACGGCCAGACCTATATGGCCTCGGACAAGGTCAATCAGGCGTGGAGAGCCGATGCGTTCTACTTCAAGGCGGGCACTTACCTCGGAGTGAATGAAACGCAAGGAACCGGCTATGGCCAGACGTCTTTCTACGAGCTCAAATTCAGCCACACGAGCAACGCGTCTCAAGCCTTGTTGAAGAATGCTGCCCTTCCATCCACGTCGAAGACATACGCTGGCACGAGCAAGGCCGATAAGCTCACAGGCTCAAGCGGAAACGACAGGATCGAAGGCAAAGGTGGCAATGACATGATCTGGGGCAAGAGCGGGAACGACATTCTTGTCGGGTCGTCCGGTAGGGATGCTTTTACGTTCGACACAAAGCTCGGAACCAACAATGTCGACGTCATCCTGAACTTCAGCACCAAGGACGACACAATCCGTCTCAATGATACTGTGTTCAAAAAGCTCAAATCTGGAAGGCTTCCGCCGGAAAGCTTTAGCATCGGCTCAAAGGCATCGGATGCACAGGATCGGATCGTCTACAACAACAAGACGGGCAACCTGTTCTATGATCCCGATGGATCCGGTCCAACTCGTGCCATCCAGTTTGCCAAGATCGACAAGAATTTGAAGCTGACCGCAGCTGACTTCCTGGTCATCTAGCAGGAATCACTCTGTTTCAAGCGGCACTCGCGAGCGTATCGTCCATGATCAGCTGACAGAAATGTTGACGTGAAAAGCAGCCCTCACCCGAAAGAGGTAGATGGCTGATCTTTCAGCTTATAAAGACCTTTTGCTGACGCCCACATCCACATTATAGAAGGCCTTACAGCCAAGCTGACCTCTTGCTGCCACGATTGACGATGAGAAATTTCCCTCAAACAAGGGGATATGCATGATTTCTCGTCTTCTTCTTGCCTGCGCTGCAGTCGTCTGCTCCATGCCCGCGACTGCATCGGATCTCACAACGATCAACTCGCTTGTTGCGCATCATGCCAGGACCCACAATGTTCCAGAGGCCTTGGTTCACAGAGTGATCAGACGAGAAAGTGGCTATAATCCGCGAGCACTGAGCAGGGGTAATTTCGGCCTGATGCAGATCCGTTACGCAACAGCTCGTGGGATGGGATATCGAGGAAGCCCATCAGGTCTGCTCGATGCCAACACCAACCTTACTTATGCAGTCCCTTATCTTGCCAATGCCTATAAAGTTGCAGGCGGCAATTCCGATCGGGCGGTCGCGCTCTATTCAAGCGGCTACTACTATGAGGCCAAGCGCAAGGGGCTGCTTCACGCGCTCGCCACGGCTGTCGCCGATCCGGCTTCGACTGGGTCCATCTCAGCGGCCGAACCCGCATTGCGATCCTCGGCATTTACGTCTGCAAATGCCCAGTGATCTTGCCAGACGGCGCATCTAGGATCCTTGCCGCTCGACGCTCGGCCATAGACAAGGCCGAGCGACTTGACTCCCGAGGCTCGATCCTTCGCAATCAGGCAGGCTCCGTATCGATGCCCGCTTCCGTCAGGTCCTTGAAGCCGCCGATGTTGAATACAGCCGTGTAGCCCATGTCTTGCAGGGTCTTGCCTGCCAGAGCGGAGCGCCCTCCAGAGGCGCAATGCAGGAGAATGGTTTTATCCTTCTGAAATGCCGGATTATGATATTGGCTCTCCGGGTCGGCCCGGAATTCCAGCATGCCGCGGGAGACATTGACGGCACCCTTGAGCTTTCCGCTTTGCTGAACCTCCGTCGGATCGCGCACATCCACCACAAGAACATCGTCCGAGCGCATCTTCTCGGCAGCCTCACTGGGGGACAGCTTGGGCACTGAGGAATTTGCCTCGGCCAGCAGATCCTTCACATTTCTAGCCATGGTCCTCTCCACACAGGGTTCTGCCATCTGGCAGCCGAGCAAGGCTCGGCCCGAGGGCGCCATGTGTCAAGAAAGATAAAGTCTCAGACGGGGTGAACCCGGACACCTGGAGCATCGGACCACCTCACGCGTTGACGGGACTGGCGCACTTCTGCATGCCAGAAAGGACGAAGAACATGCCACGCGATGTAAGTGATGCTGAGGGCGTCACGTGGACCTGCATCCAGGCTTTCGCCGGGCTCGGCAATGATCCCGAGAAAGCGGATGCCGCGCGCGTCGAAGGCACGCGAAACCAGATCCATATCGTCTGTACCCCATCGGGAGGAGCGAAATCCGTGCGCCTCGAACTTCCTGAAGACTGGGAGACGAGTGTCCCCGATGATGACTTGCTGCGAGCTATCCGATCACAACTGGCTGAAGAGTCGTCGGCCTCGCAGCTATAGCTCCAACTGGAACAGTTTGTCATGACGAGCAGCCAGGAGGATAACGGATCCGCTATGTCCGATTTGCCAGAGATTGCTTTTCTCGATTTCGAAGCTTCCTCATTGGGCAAGCATGGATATCCTATCGAGGTGGCATGGGTTCTCTCAAATGGTGAAGAAGAGAGCCACCTCATTCAGCCTGATCCGACCTGGACCGATTGGGATCTCGAGGCGGAGACCATTCACGGCCTCAGCCGGGATCGGCTGCATGCGGAAGGAGCCGCCGTGACTGATGTCGCACGGCGAATGATGTCCGCTCTTAAAGGCTATACCCTTTATGCGACAGCGCCGTCATGGGATGGAAAATGGCTGAGCCGCTTGCTGCGGTCCGCAGGGCTCCCACGACATGCCCTACGCCTGCAGGATACGGAAGAACTCCATCAACAGACTGTGCGTGAAGCCCTGATCGGGATGAACGTCCCGGTTGACCTTCATGATGAGCTCATGAAGAGGGTTCTGTCCCAGGCTCAGAGAAAGGACGATGAACTCGGCCCTGCCGAGCATCGCGCTCTTGCCGATGCCCGACGCGAGATGCGCCTGTGGCTCGACATCCGTCATCGGACTCAGGAAATCGCAGTTCAAGAAATCAGCCGATCCTCCCTATAGGGACGGGTCTCCTTTGATCGGGCATCGCGGCAACCTCTTCACCGTGTTCGGTTCAGTAACCATCCGGGAGTTGGCTTGCGATATCCTGGTTGGGGCGCGTCAGGATCTCGATGCGCCGACCGTCGGGGAGCTGGATCGTCCGAAGCCTCATCACCTGCAGCCCTGCATCGAGTCCCTCCTGAACCGATCCATAGCGTGTGCCTCGGGCCCGCCGCTCAATCCCGTTGCGAGGTGGACGCGCCTGAGAAACCTCCAGGCTTGGCTCACGCCGCCGGGTGGCCAGCTCTTCGCGCTTCTGAGGGCGAGCAGTGCTACGGACCTGTTGCGTTGAAGGGCGCACCTTACGCTCAGCGGCGGTCTTCTGCTTAACCTGCTCACCTTCCTGCTGTTTGCGTGGAGAGACCTCAGGACGCGATTGTGCGGCAACCGTCTCATTATCCTTGGCTGGCTGCGGGGGGGCAGAAGCTGATGAAGGCTGAGGCGTTGGTGGTGTAGCTGCTGGAGCAGCGGCCTGTGGTGATGAGGCCGCGGGCGCAGGAGTCGGCAAAGACGGCGTAGCGCCGGCCTCCGGCGGAGGATCGACCCAGGGACGTCCCGCTTGGGCAAGCACCGGCATTGTAGTCGACAGGACGCTGATAAGCGAAGCTGTCAACAGCCAACGTCCTGGTGACCCTGTCATGGCACAACTCCCATTCCTGCTATGGAAGAACGCTTGTGCCGCCATGGGCGGTTCCACGGCTCAACCCTTATTCAGGAGCGGCACGATTAAATATTTGTGAAATTTGAGTCTTTTTCAGGAAAAGCTCGACCTTATGCCATGGCTCAACATTCTGTTCGGCAGTGAAGCTTGGCCGTTGCTACCCTTGGTTCCCTGCCAATTGGTGCTCTGATCACGCGTCTGTGATGTGAAAGCGGCAAGAAAGAGGGCTTAGCCCTTGTGCAAGCTCTGCAGTAACCGAAATAAAGGGTCGCAATTACAGGAAGGCTTTATGGACCAGCTATTTGCACTCGCAGCGGACCCAGCCGCATGGGCTGCCTTGGCAACCCTCGTCGTCATGGAAGTTGTGCTTGGCATCGACAACCTCATTTTCATTTCGATCCTGACTAACAAGCTGCCCGCCCATCAGCAGGCAAGGGCCCGGCGCATCGGCATCGGACTCGCCCTCATTCTCCGTTTAGGCCTGCTTGGGACCATCGCCATCATCGTTCAGCTGACCGAGCCCCTCTTTACCGCATTCGGCCATGGCTTCTCCTGGCGTGACCTGATCCTGATCGCGGGCGGACTGTTCCTGGTCTGGAAGGCCACTAAGGAGATCCACCACCATGTGGATCCTGATCCAGGCCCGGATCTCTTTGAAGGGCAGAAGGTCCAGATGAGCTTCGCCTCGGCGATCGTGCAGATCCTGCTGTTGGACCTCGTCTTCTCCATCGACAGCATCATCACGGCGGTCGGCATGACTGATCACGTGCCGATCATGGTGATCGCCGTGGTGGTGGCTGTGACGGTCATGCTGCTGGCGGCCGATCCCCTGGCGCGCTTCATCCAAGCGAACCCGACGGTGGTCATGCTCGCACTCGGCTTCCTGCTCATGATCGGCATGGTGCTGATTGCGGAAGGCTTCGGTGCTCACGTCCCCAAAGGGTATATCTACGCCGCAATGGCATTCTCGGCCCTGATCGAGGCCCTCAATATGCTGTCCCGACGCGCCAAGAAGGCGCAATAATGGAGAATGATCGTGCGCGGCAGCCTCATGGCCGCGCACGATCCTATGTTCTGACTGTTCAGTCTTCAGCCTGCGCCGCTTCGGCTGCGGTCCAGAGTCCGAGGATAGCATCCGGCTCCGTCATCCGGAGAAGCTCCTCAACGCTGATCCCGATGGAAGTTCCATATCGAAGGATTTTCTCCCGATCCGCCTCGAAAACATCCTTGTCGGCCCATTCCGGGCGAGCATCGATCAGGGCGCTCATCATGCGCCATATTCTGTGGGATTGTGAGGGACCGAACATAGGCCGCCCTCCTCTGATGGCGGATCTTTAAAGCTTTGCGGGCAGCTATGTACACGATAAAGCAAAGCTTGAGTTATAACTTACCTTTATAACAGAACATAAAATGGTCCATGCCATAGAGGCATTTAGCTCCATCCCAAATCAAGCACCAATCTCCACAAGAGACTAATGGCCACTGTTCTGTCGCCAACAATTCTGTTGGCTCGTTTCATTTCCTTCACTATAGAATAAATTCAGACAAGATCGTTGTGCAGCCGAATGAAACGCCTGTTATCAGAAGTCTACTTGCACCTGATCGCAGGCGTGATTGCCCTCGGTATCCTTGGGATTTCCGCCCATACGCTCTGGATGGATCGGCTTGGCACTTGGCAGGAGGCAGAGAGATCCTCCAGGAATGTGTTGACGACCATCGCCCGCGATCTCGACAACAATCTTGAGTTGCTTGATCTCTCCCTGAAGGGGGCCATCGAGGGACTGCGCCACCTCAGCTCTCACCAATTGTCGCCCGATCTCCGGTATCGGATGCTGTTCGACCGCGCGGCTTCGGCAAACTTTATGACAGCCCTTCTGCTCGTCGACAGCAATGGTGACCTGATTGCCGACGCCGGGCCTGTGATCGCCTCACGGTCGCTCAACGTGTCCGACCGCGAGTACTTCACGGTTCACAAGAACACACAGCATCTCGGCCTCTACGTGAGCCGCCCTTACCAGAGCAGAGCCCCCCATGGTGACCTCGCCATTGGAATCAGCCGAAGGCTTTCCGACTCCGGCGGTGGGTTTGCCGGTGTTGTCATGGGGTCGATTGCCCTCAACACCATCAATCAGCGATTTGAGCACCTGAGCCTGGGCCAGCAGGGAGCCATCAATCTCTTCCGCGGCGACGGCGTCCTGCTGACGCGTTATCCCTTCGATGAGAGCCAGATCAATCAAGATCTGGGCGGCTCTCCCCACGTCCAGCGCCTCCTGAAGGACAAGGCCGGCACATTCGATTCGGTGTCGCCGATCGATGGCGTGCACCGCATCATCTCCTTCGGACGGCTGGAAAAGTACCCTCTCGTGCTCACTGTGGCCCTGTCGGTGGATGAAGTTTTCGCCGCCTGGGAGAGGAAGGCACTTGTTCTCAGCCTTGTGACGCTGGTGCTCTGCTGTGCCGTGGTCGGATTGACGTTCGTCTTCCAGCGGGAGTTGAAGCGCCGCACGAGAGCCGAGACCAAGCTGAGGCGGATTGCCAGAACGGATGATCTGACAGGCCTGCCGAACCGGCGCGCCTTCCGCGAGACTTTCGAGCGCGAATGGCGTCATGCCATCCGCTCAGGCTCCGCCCTGTCGGTGCTCTTCATCGACGCCGATTATTTCAAGAGCTTCAACGACCGGTACGGGCATGGCCGCGGCGATGAGGTTCTGCGCGCAATCGCCGGCACCCTCGATGCCAGCATCCGGCGTCCCAGGGACATCGCAGCCCGTTACGGCGGCGAGGAGTTTGCTGTCATCCTGCCCGAGACGAATCTGACTGGTGCAATGAGAATTGCCGACACCATCCGTCAGACGATCGCCACGATGGCAGTGACGCATGAAGGCAGCCCCTATCACATCGTAACAGTCAGCATCGGTGTCGCTTCAGCGCGGCCCTCCCGCGGGAGCGAGAGGAACACCCTTTTCGAGGCCGCCGACCAAGCGCTCTATCGAGCGAAAGCCGCGGGGCGCAACGCCGTTCGCAGCCCCGGAGAAGATGCCGTCCAACACCGGACGCCTCGTCCGAACGCGGCCGCCTGAGGACCGGATCAGGCCACCGCGATACACTCGATCTCGATGTCGAACTCCATGGGCCAGGACGCAACCGGCACGAAGGTCCGTGAGGGCGGGTTCTCCGGGAAGAACCGGGCATAGACGCGATTGATGGCGCCATAGAAACCGGCATTGGCCGCATAGATCCGCACCATCACCACCTTGTCGAGGGAGGTGCCGGCACTCTCCAGGCAATGCTGCAACGCCCGGAGGGAAGCCTCCGTCTGCACCTCGATATCGCCCTTTACGAACCCACCGCTCTCCATGTTGAAAGGCGGCGTTCCCGACACGAACACGAACCCGTTTGCCCTTGTCACCATGGACAGCGGCACGCCTACCTTCCGCACGCCCTCGGACAGAATGGGAACTTCAACGACTTCCTTCGACATGAATGATCCTCCCGAATACAGCCCGCACTGTAGCGAATGACGACAGTCGCGCCAGCCTAGGGTGTCATTGCTGCTGTGGAAGTGCTTCTAGAGTTTGGCACGAGTGCTGCGCGGGGTTGCCAGCAGGAGGTTCGTCTCTGACGCGATGACGCCCGGGATCAGGCGCACCCGCCGCAGGATGGCGTCGAAATCTGCGAGGCTGGACGCACCGAGTTCGACGATCAGATCCCATTTGCCATTCGTGGTGTGAATGGCGCTTACTTCCGGAAAGCCGCCGAGTGCATCCACCACCCGATCGCCCGCCCTGCCCTCCACCTCGATCAGCATGATTCCACGCACGGGCAAGGCCACCGCATCGGCCCGGAGGATCACCGTATAGCCGACGATATCGCCGGAGCGCTCCAGGCGCTCCATCCGGGACCGGACCGTCGCACGCGAGGCGCCAAGCGCAATAGCCAGATCCGAGACGCTGCGCCGCCCGTTATGCCGCAGGAGCGTGATCAAGCGCTGGTCGAGATCATCCATGAAGTGCCGTTTTGATGAGCTGAACTTGCCACATTGATCACAACTCTTGTGCTCTTTGTCAAAGTACCTTGTTCATTCTGCCAAGGCGATCCGGTAGCTTGACGGCAAGACAGGAGAGATGAATGGCCGCGACCACGTGCATCGTTCTGGGAATCCCCGTGCAGGAGGGCGCCGGCCGGCTCGGCTGCGACATGGGTCCCAGCGCGTTTCGGACGGCGGGGCTGGTCACAGAGCTGCGCAATCTCGGTTACGCGGTCGAAGATCGCGGCAATATCGTGCCTGCGCCCCAGCGCGAGGTGCGCCACCCGAACGGCGCCATCAAGGCTCTGCCGGAAACGGTGGCCTGGACCGAAGCCATCACGGAGGCTGCCTATCAGGCCAGCGGCGACGGCATGCCGATTTTCATCGGTGGGGATCACAGCTTGTCTGCCGGCTCCATGACGGGGCTGGCCCGCCGGGCCGCCGAGGAGGGCCGCCCGTTCTTCGTGCTCTGGCTCGACTCCCACCCGGATTTCCACACCCTTGAGACCACGACCAGCGGCAACCTCCATGGGGTGCCGATGGCCTATGCGACGGGCTTGAAAGGCTTCGAGGGCTTCTTCCCGAGTGTGGCCAACCCGCTCAACCCGCAGAACGTCTGCATGATCGGCATCCGCAGCGTCGACCCGGCGGAACGGGCCGCCCTCTCGACAGTCGGCGTGACAGTCTATGACATGCGCGCTATCGACGAGAACGGCGTCGCGCCGCTCCTCGACGCTTTTCTCAAGCGCGTGGCGGCAGCCGACGGCATTCTCCACGTGAGCTTGGACGTGGATTTCCTCGATCCGGGCATTGCCCCCGGGGTCGGCACGACCGTTCCCGGCGGCGCCACCTTCCGCGAGGCCCATCTCATCATGGAGATGTTGCACGACAGCGGCCTCGTGAGGAGCATCGATCTGGTCGAGCTGAACCCCTTCCTTGACGAGCGCGGGCGCACGGCCCTTCTGATGGTCGATCTCGTCTCGAGCCTCATGGGCCGGCGCGTGCTCGACCGCCCGACCCAGAGCTACCGCCACACGCCGAAAGCGCACTGAGCCATGAACCTGAAACTGAACGTCGTCCCCTTCGTCAGCGTCGACAACATGATGAAGCTCGTGCTCACGATTGGCGTGGAGCGCTTCCTGCTGGAGCTGGCGGAATGCATCGAGGCCGATTTCCGCCGCTGGGAATCCTTCGACAAGACCCCGCGGGTGGCCTCGCACAGCCGCGAGGGCGTGATCGAGCTCATGCCGACCAGCGACGGCGAGGTCTATGGCTTCAAATATGTGAACGGCCACCCTAAGAACACCCGCGAGGGACGCCAGACCGTGACGGCCTTCGGCGTGCTGGCCGACGTGGCAACCGGCTATCCCGTGCTTCTGACCGAAATGACCATCCTCACGGCGCTCCGCACCGCCGCCACATCCGCCGTGGCCGCCAAGCACCTCGCGCCCAAGGGAGCGCGCGCCATGGCCATCATCGGCAACGGGGCACAGGCCGAGTTCCAGGCTCTGGCATTCAAGGCGCTGCTGGGCATCGACACCCTGCGGCTCTACGACATCGACCGCTCGGCCAGCGCGAAATGCGTGCGCAATCTCGCAGGCCTCGGGTTTAGCATCACGGTCTGCAACTCCATCGAGGGGGCGATGGAAGGCGTCCAGATCGTCACCACGGTCACGGCCGACAAGCAGAACGCCACGATCCTCACCGACAACATGGTCGGCTCAGGCCTTCACATCAATGCAGTCGGCGGCGATTGCCCGGGCAAGACCGAGCTCCATGCCGACATCCTGAAGCGCTCCGACATCTTCGTGGAATATCCGCCGCAGACCCGCATCGAAGGCGAGATCCAGCAGCTCCCGCCGGACTACCCGGTCAACGAACTCTGGCGCGTGATCGCCGGGCACGAGCCCGGCCGCACGGGAGACCGCCAGATCACCCTCTTCGATTCCGTCGGCTTTGCCATCGAGGATTTTTCCGCCCTGCGCTACGTGAAACGCCAGATCGAGCAGACAGGCCTCTCCGACGAGCTCGACCTCCTGGCCGACCCCGACGAACCCCGCGACCTCTTCGGCATGCTCCTGCGCGCGGCAGCGACGCCGAATGCGGCGTGATCTATATGATCATAAATCAAAGATCTGATTACAGATGTAGCGCGATTGACCCTACGGTCGGTTAAGAACTTTCGAAAGCAGAGCAGCCGGCGACATATCTGGAGCGCCGTCATCTCGCACAATTCCATCAGTTGTAGGTCGGAACAACGAGGCTAACACGAGAGCACGATCCTTCTCGTCAGCGGCATGTTTCTCGGTTAGCGCCAAGTAGGTCTTAACCATGGTGGCGCGCTCCTCGGCATCAATACCCATGTGATGTTAGCTCATGTAGAGGCGCACCTGGATACGGATCGCCCAAAAAACCATCGTTGTGACCACGACACCAATGGTGACAAGAACTAAGTATAGGGTGGCAGGCTGGTTAGCATATGCGGTTTTGGCCTGATCAAACGCGATCTTGGCCACGAGAATGAGGGTCGCGAGGACACCTGCACCGCCCCATCCTGCAATCTTCATCAGTCGATCCCAGTGGATTTTGGCCTTTCTTTGATGCGCCCGCGCCTTGCTCATCCAATAGTCGACCGGACCACGAAGCTGCATGAATTGCTGATATAGATCGCGCGTATCATCAATGCGTTTGATCGCTTCATGCATCTCAGTTGCATGTTTCCTTTCGTGTCTCCTGAGCTTAAGCCGAACGAAGCGGTTCATTACGTTGACAGAGCGCAGGGCGTGAGACTCTGCCTCCTCGTAGCGGGCAGCTTCATCTCTTGCTTGGCCTTCCAGATTCGCGAGTGACTTGCTGAATTTGCTGACCAAGCCTTCGATTGATCGGCGTGTTGAGGAAGCCGCCTTTGAATTGAGATTCTCCTCGAAGGCGAATGCTGACAACACCCCCCTCAAGATGAGGGGATGCGCAAATTGAATGTCAGCCACAATGCCTATGAAGTAACCGAGAGCCGCAGCAGCTGTGATCGGGCCTTTGTCGGAGCGCAGTTCTGATATGAAGGTTTCCTTCGGCGACCCCGCTAGCGGAGTGGAAGCGAAAGCCTGCCTGAATACAGATTCGAACTGTGGGAGGAGCGTTGGGTCTGCTTGCCAGTTAACATGGTACTGCTTCGCGTGTACCAGCCAATGGTGAAGTATATCCCTTACTCGATGGATGTTGCCATCATTTGTAAGTGTTTCAGTATGAACCCAGCTCCAAGTAGTTATTTGTGCATCGATGAAAGCGGCTAGGCCGTCGTGTGAGTAAAACCGCTGCAGCCCGCCATTGGGGCCAAGATCAACTTCAAACACGGGCTCCGGCTTCTTCAAGGCACACTCCATGGCTAGTACACAGAGCGATGTGGCTTAGCATTGCGTGTTGCATCTGTGTTGCGAGGAGCAGAATGCAACGTTGCACAAACCTTTGTAAATTAAGGAAATATGTTGCAGCGATTTGCAACACGAAAACAGCCTGTCTCAGACAGCAAAAAGCCCGCCAAGCTCTTGCTTCTGCGGGCTTTTTTGATGGTAGCGGAGGAGGGATTTGAACCCCCGACACAAGGATTATGATTCCTCTGCTCTGACCAACTGAGCTACTCCGCCCCAGGCAGCGGGGCTCAACCCCGCGTCAGGCAAGCGCGATATAGGGAAGGTTCGCCCTCAGTGTCAAGAAAGACCCGCGGGGAAAGTACGGATTTATCGCCAGCCCGCCGGCCATGCGCCCGGCCGGCAGGATTTCGGCGCGATGCGCCCGAAGACCTGCGCTCGTCCGGGGTTGATGCGGTTCGCTCCCGTCAGCCCTTGGGCTTCATCCGCCAGAGCTGGAAGCCCTCGTTCGAGACCGCCTGTTCGATGGCCTTGCGGGAGAACTTGTGCGGCGGGGTCTCGCGGGAGTTCAGCGTACCGGTCAGGCCCCAGGGGGCGTATTTGGCCGGAAGCTTGGTGCCGGATTCATCACCTGCAAAAGCGTGAAGATCCTCCTTGGCCTGGGAGGTGAACATGAAAAGGCGCATCGGAAGTTCTTTCGTGATCTGGGGTTGCCCTTGCCCTTAGAGATAGGGCTTGGAACCCGAAAGTCACGTCTTCGCTTTGAGCCCCCCGCTCAGTCGGCTATTCGCTCCCTTCAGGCATTCTTCTTGATTCTCATCAGCTTGAAGAAGCCGCTCGGGAACAGGGACCGCAGCTCCACGACCTCCATGCGACCCGTCTGCCGAGCCCAATCCTCCACCCGGGCGGCCTTGAAGGCCGAGCTCCAGCCGATGGCCTTGGCGATGGGAGAGACCATCTCCTCGACCTTCGCGACGGGACCGGAGGGCTGGCCCCAGTGGTTGGCCAGAATGATCTCGCCGCCGGGCTTGAGCACGCGCATGAACTCGTTCAGTGCCGTCTCGGGCTCAGGCACCAGGGTGATGATGAACTGGGCGGTCACAGCATCGAAGGTTCCGTCCGGGAAGCCGAGGCGGGTGACGTCCATCACCTGCAGGCTCTTCACATGGGTGAGGCCTCGCCGGTCGACCTTTTCCTGCGCCCGGCGGAGCATGTCCTCGGAGAGATCGACCCCATAAACCTCGGCATGGGCAGGGTAATAGCCCAGGGACAGGCCCGTGCCGACGCCGGCCTCCAGCACCTTCGGACCGCAGGCGACGGCGGCGTTGACGGCGGCGCGGGCAGCCGGTTCAGTCAGCTTGTCGTAGACGAGGTCATAGATCGGCGCCCAACGCGCATAAGCCTTGCGCATCAGGACGGTGGTCGCTCCATCCGTCATAAAGGTCCCTTCGGTCGAGGCCTCAGGCCGCGGCGGGGGCGGCTTCGGCCATTGTGCGAGCAATCGTACCCCCGCCAAGCACACGTGCCCGCGGAGCATCGCTCTCATAGATGACACAAGCTTGACCGGGAGACACCCCGTCTTCCGCCGATAACAGCTCGACCGTAGTGCTGGTTCCTGTGGATCGAAGGATCGCCGGGCGCGGCTCGCGGGTGGAGCGCACCCGCACGGCCACCTCCATACCCTTCTCACCGAGAGCTTCGAGTGGCACGTCGCCGAGCCAGTTCACGTCCGTCACACGGATCAGCCGGGTGGCCAGCGCCTCCCGGGGCCCAACCACAACGCGGGCCTCCTTGGCCTCAAGGCGCACCACGTAGAGCGGCTCGCCCACGGAGAGCCCCAGGCCCTTCCGCTGCCCCACCGTGTAGTGGATGATGCCCTCGTGACGACCGAGGATCCGGCCGTCGATATGAACGATCTCGCCGCCCTGCACGGCGCCGGGCTTCAGGCGCTCGATCACATCGCTGTAGCGCCCTTGCGTGACGAAGCAGATGTCCTGGCTGTCAGCCTTTTCCGCCACGGTGAGCCCGAACTCACGCGCCAGCTCCCTGACCTGATCCTTCGGCAGCTCGCCTAAGGGAAAGCGCAGCAGGTCGAGCTGCTCGGGCGTCGTCGCATAGAGGAAGTAGCTCTGATCCCGTTCCGGATCGGCGGCGCGATGGAGGGCGCGGCGCCCGTCAGGCAGGCGGCGGCTCGCCACGTAGTGGCCGGTGGCCAGCACGTCGGCGCCGAGTTCCCGGGCGGTCTCCAGGAGATCGCGGAACTTGATCGAGCGGTTGCACTCGACGCAGGGGATCGGCGTCTCACCCGCCAGATAGCTCTGGGTGAAGCGGTCGATCACGGCCTCGCGGAAGCGGGCCTCGTAGTCGAGCACGTAATGGGGGATGCCGATGGCCTCCGCGACCCGGCGGGCATCGTAGATGTCCTGGCCGGCGCAGCAGGCGCCCTTACGGTGCGCGGCTGCGCCGTGGTCATAGAGCTGGAGCGTGATTCCGATGACGTCGTAGCCCTCGCGCTTGAGCAGGGCCGCGACGACGGACGAGTCCACGCCGCCCGACATCGCAACCACGACGCGTGTCTTCGAGGGTTCGGTAGGCAGGTCGAGTGAGTTGAGCATCATTCCATCCAGAGGCGCCGTTCAAGGCGGCGCACGGGAGGGGCCAAAGCCCTTCTATAACGCATCGTGCGGAAAAGTGGACCCGGTTTTCGCCGGCGCGGCCCATTGGGTCCGGATCACACGATGCGTCGCTTCAAGGATTGAACATCGGATGGACCCCAAAAGTGCAAGCCCACTTTTGGGTCCGATGCTCTCACGCCACAATTCTTAAAGGGAAAGTGCTGAGGAATAAGGCAACGTTAACGTTTATGGCTAAGCTTAGGCGCTCTCGATAACCGCCTGATCGGGCTTAGGAAAACATTAAGTCCCGTCGCGTAGGTTCGAGCCACTGAGGTCGTTGAATTTTTGTGTGAGCGTATCATGACCGAACCCCACCGCCCAAGGGTCAAGTATGTCATTGGGCCTGATGGCAGTCCCCTGACGATTGCCGACCTTCCCCCTTCCAGCACCCGCCGCTGGGTCATCCGCCGCAAGGCCGAGGTTGTGGCCGCCGTTCGCGGCGGTCTTCTGAGCCTCGAAGAAGCCTGCCAGCGCTACACGCTGACCACCGAGGAGTTCCTAAGCTGGCAGCTGTCCATCGACCAGCATGGCCTGGCGGGTCTGCGCACCACGCGCATCCAGCAGTACCGGCAGTAAAGATCCGACGATGAGGCGCTGCTCACCCGAGCCAGCGCCTTTTCCGTTTGAAGGACGAAAGTTCGATGCTGAAGCTCGGCCGTTAAGAGCTTCCTAACCATAAGATGAGCATAAACTCCTGAATCACTTCCCTTAAGGCAGGCCATCGACGTGCTCGGCACCCAGGATCTGTTGGACCAACCAAGTTCCCTCGAAGCGCCCTCTCCTGCCGGTCAGGAACAGACCGTCGAGACCCTGCGGCGCATTCTGGTCGGCCGGACCATCGCCGATGTGGAACGGCACCTGATCCTCGACACGCTCGCCTCCTGCCTCGGCAACCGGACGCATGCGGCGAGAATCCTTGGGATCTCGATCCGCACCCTGCGCAACAAGCTCAATGAATACATGCAGGCCGGCATCGCCGTGCCGGAGCCGGGCCAGCGCCCGGCCTGAGCGCTCGCGCTTTTTTCTTACTGATCGGACGACGACAGCGGCGGCGGCGGCACGGAGCCGTCGGCGGCCACCATCCGGCCACGCCAGGCCTGCGCCAGCCGCGCACGCTCGAACATGAGGACGACCACGAGCGACATGCCGAAGGGGATCAGGAGATAGAACAGGCGGAAGATGATGAGCGCCGCCAGCACGTCCGCCTTGGGGATATCAGGCATGGCCGTGAGGAATACGAGTTCGAACACCCCGAGCCCGCCGGGGGCATGGCTCACCAGGGCCGCCGAGAAGGAGGCCAGGAATACGGCGAGCACGACGATGAAGCTCGGCTCCAGATGGGCCGGGAGCACGAAGTAGATGATGCCGGCAGCACCAAGGAGTTCGAGCGGCGCTGCAATCAGCTGCCGCACCATGATGGCCGGGCGGGGATATTCGAGCTTCGCCTTGCGGATGACGAGCGGCGGAAGATGCAGGACGGAGCCGATCACGTAGAGCGCCACGAAGGCGAGCAGCAGCAGCCCGACGATGCGGGCCGTGGCCGGATTGGTCAGCATTGCGGGCAGAAGCTCCTCCAGCCTGTGAAGGAGCGTCGGATCGGCCACCAGCGCCACGCCACCGAGAAGGATGGTGCCGAGCCCGAAGGTGAAGGAGCAGAGGGCCACCAACACGGCAATCTGTGGGGCGCTCAAGCCCTTCGACGTATAGGCTCGATAGCGGACGACCGCACCGGAGAAGACCGAGGCGCCGATATTATGAGAAAGCGCATAGGTCGTGAACGACGTGACCGACACGAACAGCCAGGAGATGTGGCGGACGCCGAGATGCAGCAGCGCGATCCGGTCGTACCAGGCGAGCGCCGCATAGGCGACAAGGGTCGAGAGGCCGGCAAGAGCGTAGCGTTGAGGCGGAACGGCGGTCAGGCTGTCCCAGACATCATCCAGGGACATGCCACGCAATTCGCGATAGAGAAGCCAGCCGGAGACGATGACTGCCAGCAGCCCGATCACAGGCCAAATGAACTCACGCACATTCTTCATCGAGCCGGCATATCTCCCTCATTGGCTCCTCTGTGCCCACAATCCCCTTGGTCTGCAAGGAGATATTGGTGTGGAGGTCCATGACATAAAGTCCAAGCGGAAAGCGTGACGTGAGGATGCGATCGCTTTATCAAGCAGCCATGTCCTTGAAGACCCTGGAAGGCGACCATCCATGACGAGCGCTTCGGCAGCAGCTCTCAACCTCAATGGCTATACCGATCTGCCTCCTGGCAAAATCGCCACGATTGTCACTTATCTCGAGATGCGGAAGCCGCCGGCACTGCCCTCGATCCAGCAGCCGGAAGGCTGGACCCTCCAGCGGATCGATCACGACCATGGGCGCTACCGGTCGCTGTTTCGTACCGTGGGAGAGCCGTGGCTCTGGTTCAGTCGAGCCGTAATGTCCGATGATGAACTCGCCGCGATCCTCGATGATCCGAAGGTGGAGGCCTATGCCCTTCATGACGGAACCGGCGATGTGGGCCTGCTCGAACTGGACTTCCGCGCCGACGACGAGGTCGAACTCGCCTTTCTGGGGCTCGTGCCGGACTGTATTGGACAGGGAGCAGGACGCTTCCTGATGAACGAGGCCATCAACCGTGCCTTCGCCCGGCCGATCCGGCGCTTCTTCGTCCATACCTGCACGCTCGACTCCCCCGGCGCCCTCACCTTTTATACGCGCTCCGGTTTCACGCCCTATCGGCGCGCCATCGAGGTGGCAGACGATCCGCGTCTTCTCGGGTTCCTCCCCCGGGACGCGGCTCCCCACATTCCGCTGCTGTCGCCTGCGGCATAAAAAAGGGCGCACCGGTCTGGCGCGCCCTCTCGGATTCCAGTGCGGTGGCTTTCAGGCCGTGGCACGAACCACGCGGCCCTGGCCGGCCTGGCTGATGGCCGCATCCATGGAGCGCTCGCGGTCTTCGAGGCTCTCAGCCCGCTTCAGGTCCTCGAACGCCTCTCCAAGCTCGGCCTTCGCGTCGTCGAGCTGAATATGCAGGTTCTGAGCCGAAAGGCGCAGGTTGTCGCGCCTCTGGGCGGCAGCGCGCGCGTAAGTTGGATAGGCAAAGTGGTTGAGGTCGGTGATACCGGCCTTCTGCTCTTCCGCTGCGATTTCCCGATCAAGGTCAGCCGCCATGCGGTCGAACTCGGCGATCATCATCTCGATCTGCGCCACGCGGCGACGCTTCTCGTCGACCTGAAAGCGCTTGAGGCGGATGAGCGTGTCCCGCGACTTCATCTTGATTCAACTCCACACGTCGCTGTTTCATTTCGCCTCACGGATCGCTCAGTTATCCGCCAGACATGCGACACCATCGCCCATGGAGGTTGAGCTTTCCTTACCGGGACCGACAAAAAATTCCTGTGATCTCAATCCCCTGGGCGAAGCCTTGCCCCAAGCTTGCGTTGCTTCGGCCCCGTAAACCATTCGTTTACCGATTTCGTTAAGACTGCCCTGGTCACGGTCGCGGTCCCCTCGGGTCCGTCTCCGGGCAAAGGCTGAAACGCTTGAATGATAAGCTTTTGGGATGTTGTAAGGCGGTTCCCTATGGTTACCCAGAATCCACAGGATAATTGCCTTCGGCGGATGATCTGCCTGTCAAGTTCGTTAAGCGCTTGCGTCCCAGAATCAGGGTTTGTTAACCATTCCGTACTAGCGTTTCGAATCAGTTCAAAAGAGCATCCGTCCCAAGCCCGGCGGCGGATGAACAGCCTTCCGCTGTTTCAAAGCTCAAGGGCAAGGGCTGGGGATTGAACATGCGCGTACTTCTGATCGAAGACGACAGCGCGACAGCGCAAAGCATCGAGCTGATGCTGAAGTCCGAGAACTTCAACATCTACACGACGGATCTCGGAGAAGAGGGCATCGACCTCGGCAAACTCTACGATTACGACATCATCCTTCTCGACCTGAACCTGCCCGACATGTCGGGCTACGAGGTTCTGCGGACGCTCCGCGTCGCGAAGGTGAAGACGCCGATCCTGATCCTCTCCGGCATGGCTGGCATCGAGGACAAGGTGAAGGGTCTCGGCTTCGGCGCCGACGATTACCTCACCAAACCGTTCCACAAGGACGAGATGGTGGCCCGCATTCATGCGATCGTGCGCCGCTCGAAGGGTCACGCCCAGTCGGTGATCACCACCGGCGACCTGATCGTCAACCTCGACACCAAGACGGTCGAAGTCGGCGGCGCCCGCGTGCACCTGACCGGCAAGGAATACCAGATGCTGGAGCTCCTCTCCCTGCGCAAGGGCACGACCCTGACCAAGGAGATGTTCCTCAACCACCTCTATGGCGGCATGGACGAGCCGGAGCTGAAGATCATCGACGTCTTCATCTGCAAGCTCCGCAAGAAGCTCGCCAATGCTTCCCAGGGCCGCAACTACATCGAGACCGTCTGGGGCCGCGGCTACGTGCTGCGCGAGCCCAACGAGGCCGAAGAGCGCATCGCGATCTGACGCAGTTTACATCCGACACGAAAAAGCCCGGCTGAATGCCGGGCTTTTCTTTTATGCGTCGAAAAGAATGCCGTCGGCTGTCTTAAGGCGTAGCAGCCTTGATCGTCACCTCGTCGCCCTCGATGGAGAAAGCGATCGTCATGTTCGAGGCGCGGGCCACCATGCCGGCGTAGTAGATCTGGATGCCATGGGCATCGACGGTACCGGTTTCCGAGCTGCCCGCGAGGAGCGCCTCGGAATGGGCGGGAATGCGGGCATTCAGGCCTTTCGACACGATGGTGAAGGCGCAGTTCTCGGCGTCCCCCGTCACTGTCACGGCAATCGAGCCGCCCCGCGGAATGGCCGTAGTGGCGATCATCACCAGGTTCAGCAGGAGCTTCACCCGGTTCTTTGGGAACAGGAGCCGGGGCGACGACCAGGAGAAGCTGATCTTGTCGTCGAGAAAAAGCCCGCGGGCTACCTGCTCGGCATCGCCGAGATCGATCGAGGCGCCGGCAGACCCCGCCGCCCCGAAGGCTAGGCGAGCGAACTGGAGACGGGCCGAAGCCTGCTTCGCACTCTTCTGGATCAGGTCGAGCGCGAAGTCGCGCATGGAGGCGTCGCTGTCGTCCTCCAGAACCTCGAGCCCGTTGACGATCGCACCCACCGGCGAGATCACGTCATGGCAGACGCGTGAGCAGAGGAGAGCGGCGAGATCGAGCGAATCGAGGGAGATCGTGGCCATGAGGGCTCCGGAGGCACCGTAACGTCAGCTGTTCATTCATGAAATCGGGATTTCGACCGCATGAATACAGCCAAACAGGAAAGAGAACGTGAACCGGGATACCCGGCTCAGAGTTCTTTGAAAAGCGGGCAAAAAGACATCGACAGCCCGCGAGGGAACAGGCACAACTCCATGATGCGCTTCGATGGACAGACCCCGGACGACATCGCCCTGAGACTCGCTCACATCGCCTGGGAGGCGGGCCGGGTCCTGCTCGGCATGGAGAATGCGCTGGTCGACAAGCGCATCAAGGACGATGGAACCCCCACGACAGACGCCGATCTGGCAGCCGAGGAGCTGATCATCCGGCGCCTGAACGAGGCTTGGCACGGCGTCCCGGTGGTCGCGGAGGAGACCTCCAGCACGGCCCAGACGGACGACTACTTCTTCCTGGTCGACCCACTCGATGGCACGGGAGACTTTATCCGAGGCACCGGCGAATA
Source organism: Microvirga lupini (assembly GCF_014191055.1). Classification (GTDB taxonomy): domain Bacteria; phylum Pseudomonadota; class Alphaproteobacteria; order Rhizobiales; family Beijerinckiaceae; genus Microvirga; species Microvirga lupini_A. Next base: position 788,614 of record NZ_JACHWB010000001.1, on the reverse strand, counting down.
CAGCGTTAACATCGCCCTCATCCGTGGAAACCGGCCCATGGCGGCCGTGGTGGCCGCTCCGGCCATGGGGTCGATCTGGATTGCCGGCGAAGCCGCCCGCCTGAGCACCCTGCCCAATGGCGGCGACACGGATTTCGACTGGCGCGAGGCGAAGGTGCGCCCGGCCCCCGAAAAGGATCTCGTGGCGCTGGTGAGCCGCCGCCATGGCGACATCGCCACGGAAGCCTGCCTCTCCGTCCTGTCGATCGGCACGAGGCGCATGACCTCCTCGGCCCTGAAGTTCTGCCTTATCGCCTCCGGCGAGGCCGACATTTATGTGCGCTGCGGCCCGACCATGGAATGGGACACGGCGGCGGGCGATCATATCCTCACCTGTGCCGGCGGCAGCGTGGTCGGACCGGGGGGGGCCCCCCTCACTTACGGCCATGAGGACAAGGGCTATCGGAACGGCCCCTTCGCGGCCATCGGCGACACGGCTCTCGCGCCCCGGCTGGACTTGCCCGTATCGGCCTCGGCCGCATAGGACCAGTCCTACATTCCTGCATCTTCGTCGAATTCCGGTGATCCCGGCTCAAAACGCCCTCAGGTCTGTCCAAAGGGCATTCCGTACAGAGATTGTTAGGGTTGATGACCTTAAGGTTCGAACCTCGATAGCAGCCTTTCGGCCTACGATGGCCGAATTGTCCCCTGTCTCATGCGAGGAGATAGCCCATGCGCTCCCGGTCCACGTTTCTTGCGGCTGCGGCCTTTGCCGCCCTGATCGGCGCCCTGCCCCTGCAGGCTTCCGCCCAAACCGTCCAGCGCGCCTATGTTGCCAATCCCGGCAGCCCGGAATCTTTCCGTTCCGATGAACTGGTCCAGTCCGGCCATCAATTCTTCGGTTCGGCGTCACGGGGCCTTGCCCTTGCCCTCCAGGAGGCGATCCGCCGCTGGGGCGAACCCAACGGCTATATCCTGGGTCAGGAAGCCTCCGGGGCCTTCTTCGGCGGCCTGCGTTACGGCGAGGGCAAGCTATTCACCCGCAATGCCGGGGATCGCCGCATCTTCTGGCAGGGTCCCTCTCTCGGCTTTGACGTGGGCGGCGACGGCGCCCGCACCATGATGCTGGTCTACAACATGCCCTTCACCGACGCGCTCTATAAGCGCTTCGTCGGCGTCGACGGCTCGGCCTATTTCATCGGCGGATTCGGCGTGACGGCCGTGGCGGCGGACGAGATGATCGTGGTGCCGATCCGCGCCGGCGTCGGGGCCCGTCTGGGCGTCAATATCGGCTACCTGAAATTCACCTCGGAACCGACCTGGAACCCATTCTAGGCTGCGAGACGAGCGGGTGCCATCTCCGAGGCAGTGGAAACTGCCTTCGGATGCGCTACAACGGGCCGTCTGGAGCGTTGGAGTTCTGGAAAGCTGCGCAGGCACAAGGCAAGGTGCTTGAGCGTTACCGGTCAAGCACCTTGGAGTTGGCGTCCGCGTGATCGAAACAACCATGATTTTCGCGTTGGGGTTCGTTGCGGCCTCCCTCATCGCGCTTCTGATCATCCCAGCCGTCAACGCCCGCGCGGAGCGTCTTGCCCGTCGCAGGGCTGAGGCCCTCTTTCCCATGTCGATCTCCGAACTGACCGCGGAGAAGGACCATCTGCGCGCGGAATTCGCCGTTCTTCAGCGGCGGATCGAACGCAAGGCCGAGGAGGCGCTGGCCTATAAGCGCGAGAGCATGGAGGAACTGGGACGGCGGGCGATCCGCATCGAGGCCCTGGAGAGCACCCTGGCCGAGCGCGACCAGACGGTGGCCCAGCTCGAAGTCGGCCTCGCCGGCACCCAGACGCGCCTAGCGGCAAGCGACGAAGACCTTGCGCAGACCAGGACCTATCTCACCAGCACCCGCGAAACCCTGACCGCCCTCGAGAATGCCCACCGGGCAACCCTCAATGAGCTGTCCAACACCCGCATGGAGCTGGAACTCACCCAGCACGAGCGCTCCAGGACGAAGACCGAGCTCCTTCACGCCGAAGAGAAGCTGGCCCGGCTGGAGACGGAATTCACCGATATGGAGCGCCGGCTCACGACCGCCCTGAGCGATCTCGACACAAAGCGCATCACCATCTCGGATCTCGAAACCCGCCTGATGACCCAGACCGCCCGCGGCAACGACTTCGAGCGGGCCCTGAACGAGCGCCACAGCGAGCTGTCCGACGAGCGCCTGCGCCTGGCGGAGCTCGCCAAGGGCATTGCCGCCGAGCAGGAGCGCGGCCTGATCCTCGAACAGCGCATCCGCGAAATCGAGGCGGAGCGCGACGAAGCCCAGGAACGGCTCAGCAGTATGGACACCTCCGGCGGCCAGAACGATGAGCTCCGTCGTCAGATCTCCGAGGTGGCCGCTCAGATCATGAAGAGCGGAGGCAACCCGACGTCAAACGGCAAACCCCGCGAGAACAACAGGTCCCGCGAGGGTAAGCGCCGCCGTTCGGCCGGGAAGCAGATCCCGGCGTCATAACCTTATTTCGGATCGATCTGCTGGTTGGCCGGCGGGCGAATGACCGGCGTAGTCCCGGGATTGGGCACGGGCGCCGGTACGGTGATGTCCGGGGTGGCCGTCTCCGGGGGGCGGATCACGCCGTCGGTCTGCTCGAGCTTATCGCTCAAGGTCTTGGTCGAGCCTGTAGACGAAGGACCGTTGGTGCCGGAGAGGTTGCTGTCGGGCTCCACCTTCTCGGCCGGCATCTGGCTCGGCGCCGGCATGTTAGGGGCCTGCTGATTCAGCACCCCAGGGTTCTGCGCGAGAGCAGCCGTACTGAGGCAGCACGCCAGAATTGTCGATAGCACCAGAACACGGTTCATGGGTCGCTCCTTTGCAAAGGCAACGAGCGACCCATTGGCCGGTTCCGGCAAAGCTACTCGGCGGCCAGGGCTGGGACGCGGGCCATGGACAGGTAGAGTTCACGCAGCCGCTTCGTGATGGGACCGGGTTTGCCGTCCCCCACGGGACGTCCGTCGATCGACACGATGGGCAGGACGAAGTTCGACGCGCTGGTCAGGAAGGCCTCGGCGGCATCGTAGGCCTCCTCGACCGTAAACCGGCGCTCCTCAAGCGGGATGCCGGCCTCCTCTGAGAGCCGCAGGAGGGACTTGCGGGTGATGCCGGGCAGGATGGCGTTCGAGAGGGGGCGCACGACGATGCTGCCCTTCTTCGTGACGATGAAGCCGCTCGACGAACCGCCCTCGGTCACGTAACCGTCCTCCACCAACCAAGCCTCCTGGGCCCCGGCCTCCTTGGCTGCCTGCTTGGCCAGGACCTGGGCGAGCAGGTTGATCGACTTGATGTCGCGACGCCCCCAACGCTGGTCCGGCACGGTTACCACCGCAATACCCGTCCGGGCCGCCGGAGCGTCAGCGATGGCCTTGGCCTGGGTGAACATGGCCACTGTGGGCTCGGCGTTCTCCGGGAAGAAGAAGTCGCGCTCAGCCACGCCACGGGTGACCTGGAAGTAGATGAAACCCTCTGTCATGCCGTTGCGACGGACGATCTCCTCCTGGAGGCGGGTCCACTCGGCTCTCGAATAGGGGTTGCGGATGTGCACCTCGGCAAGGGAGCGCTCCAGACGTTCAAGGTGTGCCTCGTTGTCGATCAGCTGGCCGTCGAGCACACCGATCCCTTCATAGACCCCATCGCCGAACAGAAAGCCGCGATCCATGAACGGCACCTTGGCCTCTTCGATCGGCAGGAAGGACCCATTCAGGAAGACGATGCGGGACATGAAAACCTCAAAAGTCGTAACCCGACTCAAACAAGCTTAACCTATGGGCAGCTGAGCCGCTCGACCTATATCGCCAAGAGCCCTGCAAGCTAAGGCGATAGGTACCCCCATCGTGAGATCGACGCTACTTCTCATTTCGACGGTTCTGCCGCCCCTGTTCCTGAACGCTCCGGCGGTCGCCGGACCTCAGGCGGCCGAGAGATGGTTCAACGAACGTGGCTATGTCGAGCCCGCAGGAGGCCGCATCATTGCCTGCCACGGCTATGGATGCACCCGGCGGCTGGCGCTCTCGGTCGATGGCGGCCTGCTGAGCCGTGCAAGCGGGCTGTTGCGGTCAGCGCAGGGTTCGCCCACGGCCGAGAGGCAGGCGCTGGCCGAGGTGATCAGATCCTATACCGCGTATCTGGCTGCTTCCCTGGGTGGGAGCCCCGACGTTCCGGGATCGCCAGCTCATATGTCTGGTGTTCACGGGCAAATGGATTGCCTGGATGAAACCGCGAACACGACCAGCCTGCTCCTCGTCCTCCAAGAGCGCGGGCTCCTGACCCATCATGTGGTGGAGCAGCCGGAATCGCGGGGGTTCTTTCTTGACGGGCGCTACCCGCATTTCACGGCCGTGATCACCGAGAAACACACTGGTGCCGGATGGGCCGTGGACCCGTGGAGGAAGGCTCCGGGTCAGAAGCCGGAGATCCTGCCGCTCGATCAATGGCGGCAGGACTCCTGATCAGCCTGAGGCCGTTCGCCTATTTCAGGTGCTGGGCGAGGTGCTTGTTCATCTCGAACATCGTCACCTTTGGCTTGCCGAAGATCGGCTGAAGCTTGTCGTCAGCCAGGATCTCGCGCTTGTTCTCGGGGTTCTGCAGGTTGTTCTTTTTGATGTATTCCCACATCTTGCTCACAACCTCACCGCGCGGCAGCGGGTTCGAGCCCACGATCACGGCCAGCTCCTTGGACGGCTGCAGGGGCTGCTGAAGGGCATTGGGCTTGGAACCGGCAGCCTTCTTGGCGGCAGGCTTGTCTGCAGCCTTCTTCGCGCCGGCTTTTCCGTCAGTCGTCTTGGTCGCCATGTATTCCTCCGGGAATGGTGTGGGGAAGCTTGTCAAAAGCCTTGGACCAGGCTCGAAAAGCGTATTGACCAACCTTCGGTCGGACATTCCGAGGAGTGTTCACCGCCCCCGGCCCCTGGTGAAGGTCAATTCCGGCAGAGCTTATGTCCGCTCAACGCCGTCAGCAAGATCGAGTTCAGGAATTTAGGCTGTTTTCGGAAAGAGCAGGATGTTGGAACCTCGCTCCGTGGGCTTCCGTGTGTTTTCAGCAACATGAAACTGGCGTTTTCTGCGCTCCGCTGCGGAAATGACATGGGAGACGATCGCCTCGTTGGGGCATGGCTTCGCCAGGAAGGCTGCTCCAGGAGGAAGATCTCCGGCCGATGGCCATTGCCGTCCAGACATGATCAGAAGTTCGATTCCAGGCCAGAGTTCGTGAACCCGATGGGCCAATTCGAAGCCGTTGCAGCCGGTCGGCATGTCCACATCGGTGAGAAGCACGTCTATCTGCAGCCCCGCCTCCATCAGCACCAGAGCCTCGGCGCCATTGGCTGCTTCGACAACTCTGAACCCGTTCTCTTCAAGAAGCTCGGACAGGAAGAGCCGGATCAAAGGCTCGTCTTCAACTAGAAGGACTGTGGAATGGGCAGGCAACATCACTTCGTGACTCGCGATACAATACGCGACAACGACTCCCGGTTGGGTTGGTTCCACCACTCTCGCAGTTTATGCAACTTTATCCCGTTGCTCGCAGGACAGTCCCCGCTTTTCCACGTGATGCGCCAGACCCTCGGTGGCAATGTTCTTCAGCTTCGCCTCAATCTCGAAGTCGGACCATGACAGATGACGCATCACCAGATCATTGACGGCTTCGTTCCACATCAGGTCGGAGTGGCCACGCAGATCCTTTGGCTTGATGCCTGATGCGACGAGCGCCTTGAAATCCGGAAGGCTGTGGATGTCGTAATCCGGAAGAAGGCCCTCGCGGGACACGCTCACATGACTCACCGGCCTCACGCCCCCCCAGGACGCGATGATCTGGGCGATGCGCGGATCATCAGGTTCGATAAACTCGCCCTGGCTCATGATCCAATGATGATGAAGATCAAGAACGAGCGGAACGTCATTCACGAGAGGCAGAAGATCGTCGAGGCCGAAGCTCACCTCGTCGTTCTCGATGGTGATCAGATTGCGCGCGGTCTGTGACAGGTGAGCAAGGCCGCTCCGGATCCCTTCCGCACCCAAGGCTTTTGCGCCGCCATGGATGTTGATGTGGGCTCCATGCGGATGCCACCCTTCCCCATAGCCCATGAGAGCCATGACTTCGGCGTGATATTCGAATTCCGCAATGCCGTTGGCGGCAGCCGAAGGATTGGCGGAGGCGATCACGCAGAACTGGCCGGGATGCATGCTCAGGCGCACATCCTTGTCCCTGGCGAAATGCCCGATCTGTGCAAGCTTCGTCTCAATCAGGCTGCGAAGATCGGGATCCCGATAGAACTCCCGGCAGCTTGCATGGGTATAGCCGGGAAGCAGATCGCTGGAGAGACGGTGGAGGCGTTCCAGCTTCTGCCTTCCAGCGACATGCTCGATCTGCAGCCGAAAGGCTTCAAGATTGTGAGACACTACAGCCGCAAGCTTATCGTACGCGGCCTTCGGTTCGAGACGGCTCAAGTAAGCCATCGTCACCGTGGTCGTGTTCAAGGCCCGGGCAGCCTGCGCCGAACCATCTTCGGGAATGTACTTGCAGCAGAAGCCGAAACGGAAGTCTCGCATCATGAGGGAAGTCGCCGGGTGAGGACAGGTTCCTCGGTCCCTCGCATCATCAGCAAGGAAGGAAATGGGGAACCGCGTGTTCGACGGTTTTCAGCAGCACCTTCTCCTCGAACGGCTTCGCCACGAAAGCTGCCCGCTGCAGGGGCTGAGGCAGATCAGACGGAGCGGAGGCCGACACGAAGACGAAAGGGATGTGGCGCTCCATAAGGGTCTCGGCCACACCAAAGCTCTTGCCGCCGATCACGTCGATGTCGAGCAGAGCACAATCGAACCTGTCGTCGAGGTGCTGATAGGCTTCGGCAAGAGAGCTGATGGAATCGACAACCTCGTGCCCATCGGCCTCCAGGATGGCCTGCAGATCAAACGCGATCGCCGGATCGTCTTCGAGGATCAGAATACGCATGCCCCAACTCCATAGTCTGATGCCTGAGGAGGATCATCTTTCGCGCAGAGCCTTTGAGATAGGAAATTGGCCCTGGTCCAAAGCCAACAAGCTCAGAGGCACCTCGTTCCTGAAGAGTCCTGTGCGGATAAGGAATTTAGTCGAACAGAGTTAAGAAATTTCCCCGCCCACTTGAATTCAGGACAGACTGGCACCATCTCAGGGTCACGCTGGCGGCACTTGTGCCGACCAGAAGCGGTCACGATGCCGAGATGATGACGCCGGATGTACGCGCATCACCTCGCCGTGGCCGTTGTCGTTTCTGCAGGGCCGTTGAGCACTCGACGTTTTCCTCATAAGCGCATCGAAAAGGGCGCCGGTTTTAACCGGCGCCCTTTTTTATTTCATCCTGAGGTCTGCGTTAGTGGCGATTGGCGTCGCGCTGGCCGCCGAACTCGCTCTCGTGACGGCTGAACTGCGCGTCGTCGCCGCTGAAATTCTCCTCGACATATTCGCGCCCACGGCTGGCAGCGTCACGCGCATAGCGGAGACCTTGGTTGCGAACCTCATCGGCCCACTCGCCGAACATCTCGTTCTCTCGGCGGGTGCGGGGCAGAAGAGCTCCGAGGAGCAGGCCGGCCGCAAGGCCAACAAGGCCGACCACCATCGGATTCTCAGACACGTAGCTCTGAACGCCACCACGCGCATTGCCGAAAGCCCGAGAGGAACGTCCGCCCATCCGATTCATGCGACGACGCTGTTGCGAGTAAGTATCGGAAGCCCAATCAGAAGCGCGCTCATAGGTATCACGCGCCCAATCGGAGGCACCTTCGAACGCCTCTTCAGCCTTCTGACGCACCTGATCGGCAGCTTGCTGCGCCTTGTCCGTCATGCCAGCCTGATCCTGAGCATTCCGCTGCGAGGATTGGCCCGAGGATTGACCGGATGACGAACCTCTGGACTGGCCGCCAGACTGCGCGTTGCTGGTCGTCGATCCGGCGCCCTGAGCAGATTTCGGATCATGGGCGTGAGGCATCGGAGCCTCACCGATATTACCGACGGAGGTGCCAGCGGAAACCTTGCTGGCTGCGCCGGTATCGTTCTGCTTGTCCGCTCCCGGCTTGCCGGTTTCGTTCTTGGTATTCGCCATGGAAAGCTCCTGTTCGATTCTTCAGTAGCGGGAATTCATGCCGGGTCGCTCGAACATGGTGTCCGTCGCAGGCTGGTGAACGGCATCCGCCCCGTACAGCCGGGCATCCTCCGCCTCCATCAGCAGATGCTCCTCCGTGATGAGATCCTCATCGGCCGCAATCAGCCGCGCCGGGCGCACGGGCCGTGTCGGACGGCCGAGGCGGTAAGCGAGAAGTCCAATGCCCATGGCGATCAGCATCACCGGCACGGGATTACGCCTGACCGTCTCCAGGACTTGGTCGTAAAGCGGCCCGTACTGCCCGTTGCGGGCAGTACCGAGCACATCGTCGACGACGCCGGAGACGGTCATCTTGTCCTGGAGGCGATCGATGGTCTGGTCGAGCTGAGCGCGGCTGCGCTCGATGTCCCTTTCCAGATCCTGCAGACTTTGCGACGTCATCATGCACCTCTTTCAGACAGGACTTCCGCATCGCGCTTGAGCGAGCGCATGGTCCTCTGCGGCGTGAGCGACGACGCCGTCATGGCGTTCTTCCCCCACAGCCCGAGGCCGATGGCGATCACGGCCAGCACACCGCCGACGATGAGTGCGGCGAGCGCTTCCGAATTCACGACCGTTGCCAGCCACTCGACCAGCGACTCGGTGAGAAGCATGACGGCGGCAATCGCGAAGACGGCCGCCGCGACCACCATGGCGAGCCCCATGAAGAGGGTTCGCATGTTCTGGGAGACCTCAGTCTTGAAAAGGGTGAATTCCTTTTGCGCGAGATCGGTCGATTCACGCAGTGCCTCACCCACGAGGCCCTGAATGGTTTGGTTGCCGTTGCTTTGCATGACTGTCTCCGTCAGGCACTGGCATTGGCGCGTGAGCGCTGCTGACCTTGCTGACCTTGCGGACGTGTGCGGCGCTGGCCACCCTGAGACGAACCGGCATTCATGCTGTCATAGCGCAGATCCTCGGCCGTGCTCTTGATGAAGCGAGCGGCGAGGAAGCCGACAGCGACAGAGACTGCGGCCACGGTCGCGGGGCGACGGCGCACCACATCCTCGAAATCATTGAAGAAGTCGGCAAAGCTCCGGTCGCGGATTGAACCCGCCAGCTGCTCCAGCCCTTCGGCCGCCGTATCGACAACGGCGCGGATATTCGGCCGCTCGTCGAAGGAATGGGTGGATTCACGCAAGGACGTGGCGAAATCGGCGACCGACTGCGCGATGTCGTCCTTGCGGCGATCGACGTAATCCGTCGCCTGCTCGCGCGCGGTGTCGATGAAGTAACGGCTGCGTTCCACGGCGGCGTCTGCGATATCGCCAACGTCGCCCTTCAGCGCATCCCAATCTTCGTTGCCGTTGTCCTGCTGCCTGTTGGTGTTTTGCTGTCCCACGCCCATGGTCAACCTCTCTCAATCGTGAGGGAGTAACCACTAGAAGCGCGGCAGGTTCCGACCGCGTCTAGAAACCGAGACTTAGGGGATTTTAGTCCGCTTTTGGGTTAGCCAACCGAAGCGAGCCAGTCGACGAGGTCGGCAACCTTCCTGCGCGCCTCGTCGTCCTTCAGTCGCAGGAAGCCACGCACGAGCCGGTCGCTCTCCGATCGGGTCAGGAACTCGGCCATGACGCTATCCTCGGAGAAACCGCCGGTCCGCAGGCCAGGAAGCCCCTCGAAGAAGAACTCAATGCCGACATCGAGAATGCCGGCGATCTGAAGCAGGCGGCTGGCGCCGATGCGGTTCATGCCCTTTTCGTATTTCTGAACCTGCTGGAAAGTGAGTCCCAAGGCGTCCGCAAGCCGTTCCTGGCTCATGCCGAGCATGGTCCGCCGTGCCCTCACCCGGCTGCCGATATGCCTGTCGATGTGGTTTGGCGCCTTCTTCTGCAAGCCCCGCTCCCATTCTTTGATGAACCTTGCCCTGTCTATGCCAACTTTAAAACTTTTGGTAGCATTATATCTGAAAACAACCCTAAGCTTTAGACCTGTGAGGGAGACGCCCGTGAGCGGCCGCAGCCTTGACTATACGGCAAAGGCGTTTGGGTTCATCGAGGAGCTCGACCGCTTGGCATCGCCCCAGGCGATCATTGACGCGATGGAGCGCTCCTTTGCCCAGTTCGGGTTCGAGAACTTCATCATGACCGGGTTACCTCATCCGGAGCAGCGCATCGAAAGTTTGGTCCTGCTCAAGAAATGGCCCCTCGGCTGGTACGAGCGCTATACGCGAAACAGCTTCGACCGGCACGATCCGGTCATCCGTCTGTGCCGCCAGACCGTTCAGCCCTTTGAATGGAGCGAAGCCCGCAACGATCCCGAGACAAACCCCAGGGGCCAGGAAATCATGCAGGGAGCTGCCGATTTCGGCATGCGACAGGGCTACTGCCTGCCGATCCATGGATTGAACGGGTTCGAGGCCTGTCTCTCCATGAGCGGACCCGACCTTGACCTGACGCCTCAGACCAAGCCAGCCATCCACCTCATGGCCATGTATGCGTTCGAGCGTGCACGGCTCGTCCTGGCCCCGTCCCCGCGGCCCAACCCGTTAACACCCCGCGAGCAGGAGACCCTGCGCTGGGCAGCCCTGGGGAAGTCGGCTGCCGATACTGGAGAGATCCTGGGGGTGACGGAACGGACAATCACGGCTCATATCGGCAGCGTCTGCGCCAAGCTGAGTGCCGCCAACAAGACCCATGCGGTCGCCAAGGCGCTTCAGCACCGTCTCATCGAGATCTGACCGATAGCATCGGACCCAAAAGTGGATTTGCACTTTTGGGATCGAAGCCGACGCTCAATCCTTGAAGTAGCGCATCGTGAGGACCGGACCCGGCGGGCCGCACGATGCGCCATCAGCACCTGTAATTTCCTACAATATTCAAACCCGGCCAGTCATGAACACTGCTCTCCAGAAAAGGGGAGCATGGGGCATGACCTCAATTCACATCGTCAACGATGAGAACAGAGCGGGATATGAAGCAATCCTCGACGAATATTTCCGTCTGAGGCATGAGATATTCGTGGGCGAGCGCGGGTGGCACGACCTCGAGCAACCCAATGGGCGGGAGGTCGATGCCTACGACAATGAACAGGCGTCCTACCTGATCGCACTCGACCATGATCGCGTTGTCGGGGGCCTGAGGCTTTACCCAACCGTGCTGCCGCACATGATCAGCCAGTCCTTTGCCCATCTGGTCAGGGGTCAGGATGTGCTGTCCGGCCCGACGATCCTGGAGTGCACCCGTTACTTCATTGTCAGGGAGCGGCGCATGGGCCGCACGGATTGCCGCCTGCTGGCGGCCTTCCAGCAATTCTGCCTTGAGGAGGGAGTGACGGAGGTCACCGCCGTGGTGGAGATGTGGTGGCTGCCGCGCTGGCAGCAGGCGGGGTTCAATGTCCGGCCCCTGGGTCTGCCGACCATGGTCGCGGGCCAGCCCTGCATCGCGGCCGCCATTCAGATTTCGGACAACAGCCTGAGGCATGTCAGCCGGCTGGCGGGCCTGCGCGGATCATGCCTCATGCGCGCTACCGGTGCTTCCACCTTTACCGATAAGGTGCCCCATGTCGCTACCTGATGAGACCCCTCCCGTCGTGTCCATCATACCGGATCATATGATGGACGGAGCCGCCCGGACGCTGGCAGCCTGTCTTTCTCAACTACCGCCAATCGTGCGGTTGCGGCTTCTGGCCTTCATGCATCTGGTCGAAGATCCGGCTGCCATGAAAGCTGCGCTCGAGATCACCCCATCAGGCTCCATGCGCCTGACCCTGGACACGGCTGTCACGCCGTGCCCGAACCATCGTCACTGAGCCTCCCAACCTCCAGAGGCTCAAAAGAGAACCCCGCGCTTCCGGGCGCGGGGTTCTCGACTTTGGACGACAACGTCAGGCCGCCTTGGTATTGACGCGCGCCTCGGCCAGCTGGGTCAGAAGCTGGTCGGTCTTCTTCTCCTCCTGAAGGTTCTGGTCCAAGAGCTTGGCGGCATCGTTCATGCCGAGTTCCTGGGCCCAGGTTTTCAGCGAACCGTAGCGGGTGATCTCATAGTGCTCCACCGCCTGGGCGGCGGCCAGGATGCCGGCATCGAGAGCTTCGCTGTCGGCGAAATCCTCCATGACTTCCTTGCCTTCCTCGATGATGCCGTTGATGGCCTCGCATTGCACGCCGCGGGCCGGCTTGCCGAGCATCTCGAAGACCTTCTCAAGGCGCTCGATCTGGCCTTCCGTTTCCAGACGATGGGTCTCGAAAGCCTGCGCCAGTTCTTCCGACTCCGCATTCTTCGCCATCTTCGGCAGAGCCTTCAGGATCTGCTTCTCGGCGTAGAAAATGTCCTTCAAGGTATGCAGGAACAGGTCTTCTAAGGTCTTTTCCTTGGCTGGCATGGTGACAACTCCTTGGTTGAAGCGTGGACTCAACGGAGGCCAAGCTTGGAGGTTCCGGGCGTCTTCCGGAGTCTTTTTCAGAGGGGAACAACACCGCTTCGCGTCGCGTTCGGCCCATGCCAATCAAGGAGAAATGACGTGACGAACATGATATCCGCCAGGGCCGGGGCGCTGATGAACGGGGAGCCCAATCTCAGCACCACGGAGCGCAGCGTCTACATGCTGGCGGGCCTCGGCCTTGCCGCGGCCGCCGCCAAACCCCGCCCCAATCCGCTTCTGAACATTCTGGCGCTTGCGGGTGGATCCTACCTGGCCTGGCGCGGATATATGGGCCAATGCCCAGTCAAGGCGGCCCTGATGAGCTCTTCAGAGAGCAGTCGTCTCGCCCACCATGGCTAAAGAAAAGGGCCACAGTGATCACTGTGGCCCTCGTATTCCTGAGTTCGAATCTGGCGCGATCAGTACGTCGAGCTCGAGCGGCGTCCGACAATCAGGCCATATATGAAGAGCACGACAATGGCGCCGACGATGGCGCCGATAAAGCCAGCCCCTTCATCAGCCCGGTACCAGCCGAGAGCCTGACCAAGATAGGTGGCGACGAAAGCACCGACGATGCCGAGGATCGTCGTCATGATGAAGCCCGACGGCTCGTTCCGGCCCGGCATGATCCACTTTGCGATCAAACCAGCCACGAAGCCGATGATGATGGTCCAGATAATGCCCATGAGAGAGTCCCTGTCAGTGTTGCCTCCACAAGGAACGCGCATCTTCGGCTAAGGTTGCGGCGGAGGCCCCTGTGGATTTTCTTTTCATGATCTCGCCGCACTTCAAGGCGACGCTTGCGGCTCACGATTGGAGGTCTCGGCCATGAATTCTTCCGGCGGTTCCTGGAGCTATGAATCCGTTCAAACCCTTCTGACGCTTGCCCGAGAGGGAATTCCCGTCTCGGTCATCAGCCTGAAGCTGAAGCGGTCGGTCACGGAGGTTCGAGCCAAGCTGGATGATCTCGGCGTGACTCCGGCGGCGGAAGTATAAGGGCAGAACCCAGGCGGCAGCGCCCGTGAAGGCTTCGGAGTGCGAGAACCGCGCTTCGAACCTTCATCTCGTCTGCATCGATGTCTTAGAAGAAGTGGCGCGCCCGAAAGGATTCGAACCTCTGACCCCCAGATTCGTAGTCTCTTCGCATGAGTTCTCGCATTTTCCCGCTTGATCATTTATGATCATGTTTACAACGGGTTAGCACCGAGACGCGCGACCGTTAAATCCTCCAAAATCACACCCGGCCCCGGATTATTGCGCCCGACCTGCGCCCGAAATCCTGGCCGCTATCAGAGCACCAGACTGGCCTTACCCGGGCTGTGCTCAATGACAAAGGTGATGCAAATGGCAAAACTGACGAAGACGGCTGTGGATAATTTGAAGGCCCCGGCCAGCGGCGATTCGTGGCACTGGGACAGCGAGCTCGAGGGCTTCGGCGTGCGCATCCAGGCCAGCGGTCGCAAGACCTATGTCGTCCGGTACCGGGTGAAGAGCGCGGCCAAGACCCAGCGCAAGATGACCCTGGCGCGCTGCAGCGACATGCCGCCGGAGAAGGCCCGCGAGCTGGCCCGCAAGATTTTCGCCCAGGTGGCCGAGGGCCTGGATCCGGCCGCCGAGCTGCGACCCGCCAAGGCCGAGGTCAACCAGGCGACCGTCGAGCGCATGTTCCAGGGTTACGTCGACCAGCTGAAGGCATCAGGCCAGGCCAGCGCCCCGGAAGTCGAGCGGATGCTGCTCAAGTCGAAGCGTGTGCCATCGGCCGCTGACGACCTGGGACGCACCCGCGCGGCGGCGGAAGTCGCCCCGCTCGACGTGGTCAACCATGTGTCCAAATTCTACCAGCGCGGGAAACGTGGCGCCGCCGACAAGGCCCGTTCCTACATCGCTTCGGCCTTCGCCTGGGCCATCACGTCGGCCAACGACTACACCGTTCCGGTCGATCAGCGCATCGACTGGGGCATTACCCGGAACCCGGCGGCGGACGTGGCCAAGGATGAAGGCGCGATCAAGACCCGCGACCGCAACCTGAGCGCCGACGAGATCCGCGCCCTGTGGCTGGCCACCCTGGACGACGATGGCGGCTTCGGCCTGGAGACCGGCGCCTGCGTCCGGCTGCTGATCGGCTGCGGCCAGCGGGTGCAGGAGACCCTGCGCATCGAGGGCGCCGAGATCGACCTGGCCAACCAGGTGTGGAAGATGCCGGCGAGCAAGACCAAGGGCGGGAAGCACGCCCACACGGTGCCGCTGCCGGCGGTGGTCATCCCGACCCTGCAGCTGCTGATCGACAAGCACGGCGACGGCCCGCTGTTCCCAGCCCGCACCGGCAGCCAGGACGATCTGATCTGCCACCGCAGCATCAACCAGGCGATCGGCCGCTGGCTCGAGCGTCCTGACGTGAACCTGCCCCACTTCCAGACCCGGGACATCCGCCGCACATGGAAGAGCCGCAGCCACGACGCCGGCGTCGACCGTTTCACCCGTGACCTGATCCAGCAGCACGCCAAGAACGACACGGGTTCGAAAAACTACGACCGGGCGGATTACCTGCCGCAGATGCGCACGGCCATGGCCAAGTGGTCGGCCTGGATGGGGATCGTCCTGGCGGGTGGCACGCCGCCAGCCCAGGGCGAGCCGATGATAAAAGTCGTGGCGTGATGCCACAATAACCATAAGGCGCCGGACATCACCGGCGCCATTTTTATGCCCTTGGGGAGATCAAGATGTCAGCTGAAGACCGCGCTCAGGAGATTGAGCTGCAGGAGTGGGAACGCAATAACAAGAGCCGGCCGGCGCCGGTGAAGTACCAGCCCGGCGACGCCGGCTACGGCCCGGCCGAGTGCGTGAACTGCGATGCGGAAATGCCCGCAGCGCGCCGCGGGCATGGGTTCGACGTGTGCGTCGCCTGCAAGACGGAAGCCGAGCTGGTCGGCAAGCGCTACGCCCGTTAGAGGTTCGCCGCCGGCACCTTCACGCAGCCGGCGGCAGCCGCCTCCCACCGCTTGCCGTACTGATCGGCGAGCTCGAAGTCCTGGCCCAGGATGGCCGCCGCCTTGGCATCATCCGGCTGCCCCTTTGCGTCGACCGGATAGTCGCCCTTCCCGGTTGCATACGCCGGCCTGGCCGGCGCCTCGCTGATGCAGGGATCCTTCACCTTCTTCTCGACCACCACCACTTCTGGCGCAGGCGCCTGCACGGGAGCCGCGCACCCGGCAATCACCAGGGTGCCCAGGCAGGCCGCCACGGCGATCGCGCACTGGGCCAGTAATTTCTTCAGCTCGCTCATCGCCGCATCTCCCAGTTACCGCGCAGCACCTCACCGCAGCTCGTCGACTGCTCAGCCAGTTTGGCCAGCTTGTCCATGCGGCCCTGGCTGAAGGTCGCCATCTCGGTCAGGTGCCGCTGGGCCTGGGCCTGCATGTCGTCGATTGCCTTGGCCTGGGCCTCGGCCACCGCCACGCCCTTGTTCTGCTCGGCGATCGCCAGCTTGAGCTCGGACACCTGGCCCTCCAGGCGCAGGATGGTAGCGTCTTTGTCCTGCAGCGCCTGGCCGTGGCCGGCATTGGCCTTCCACGTAGCAACGACGGCACCACCACCGGCAGCGCCGGCGAGCAGGAGGGCAGCTAAAACCGCCAGGCTGGCGGTTCGCAGGGAGATCATGGCAGAACCTCAAGGGTTAGCGGCGGGAAGATCGCGTGCTCGTCACGGCCTACCAGGTTGCTCTGGTACAGGACTGTATTGACGTAGGTGTAGGTGCCGGGCGGCAGGTTCGGCATGATGAAGCCGTACTTGCCCTGGCGGCACCCGGCCTCGCTATGGATGACGCCGCCTGGCAGGGGGAATAACAGGCCGATGTCATTGCGCAGTCCGGGATTGAACGATGTGCCGATGCTCTCGCTCGTGCAGATATTGCGGATGATGCCGACCACCTCGCCCGGACGGAACTGCTCCTGCGCTTCGCCGCGGACATTGACCACGCCGACGTTGGTCACGGTGTAGGGATTGCTGCCGGAGAGAACGACCCACCACCAGGTGCTGACCATGATGAAGAGTGCGAACAGCACCATGAGTGGGATAGCGATGTTGGCGGGGATTTGTCGTCTCATTTGATGATGACCTTCGCTAGCAGAGCGGCGAAGACAGAGGTCAGCGTCATGCCAGTCAGTCCGTATGCAATGATCCGCACCGGGATGAACTCGGCCTGCGTGACAAAACTCTTCATCCGCTCCTGGATGTGCTCGACCTGCCCCTGAAGGCGGACGATCTGGGTACCCATCTCCCGAAACTCTTTCTCATCGGATGCCATTACTACTGGTCTCGGTTGATTGGTGGGTGCATGGGCATCACAGCTTGCCCTCGCACATTTGCCGCTCGATAGCGCGGCGTTTGACGAGTCCGGGGAGAACCTTGCCGCCGGCCGACACCCACTGCGGGCGCCCGGCGGCATTCTCGTTGAATCGCTTGCAGGCCGTGATCGCGTCGCCAGCGTTGAACGCACGGGCGATCGAGCTCTTGCAGTAAGCGCCGACGCCAACGTTGAAGGCGAAGCTGCTGGCGGCGGCCAGCTGGTAGGTCTTGCCTTCCAGTGAAGGCGTGCAGCGCAGGACGCCCTGGGCGTGCTCGACCAGATCCTGATCCAGCAGCGCCTTGCACTGCTCAGCACTGTACGGCCGGCCCAGCACGGCGGTCTTGGTGTGACCCGTGCAGGCCGTGACGATGCCGATCGGATCGAGGTGACCCCGCAGGATAGTGCCTTCGAACATCGGCACGTAGGCGAGGAGGAGAGCAGCGGCGCCGGCGCCGACAGTGCCTTGCAGGGTGCGGGAACCGACTTTAGCCATTGTCGCTCACCTTTACCTGAGCGACGATGCGGGCCACGGATGCGCCGAGCGAGATAACGGCGGCCGCCACAACAAGGACAGGAGCCTTGCCCGTTGCCCAGTAAGTGAACCCAGCCTCGACGCTGGACACGAGCGCAGCCAAGAGCGAAAGCCTTACGCTCCAGAGGCGCGGAAACTGGCGTTTCCAGTCGTCGATAAATTGCATAAAAAACCCCAAGATTTGCGTCTTGGGGTAGTTTGCTGTCACGACACAGGCGGTCAGAGTTTGATGATCTTGTTCATCACGCCGGTCGGCTGGGTGATCGGATGAGCGGCGCCGGAGCCGTTGTTTTGCGTGCTGATCCCGGTGCCGGACGCATAGATACTGACGCCGGTGGCGGCGCCGTAGATGCTTACGCCGGTAGCGCTTGCAGTGACGTTGGCGTTGAAAATTCGGTTCGCTGTGCCCTGCGCGTTACCTGGTGACCCGGTCGTCGTATCAGCCGTGTCGGTAGTTGTGATCGAGTGGGTGTGCCCAGGGTCATATACGCTGTGCGTGTGGGTTGGGTCATAGACGCTATGACTGTGCCCAGGATCAGTGACGGCATGGTTGTGCTGCGGCATTTGCGCAGCTGTCAGTGTGTGCGCTTGCGCGCCACCAACGGCCCCCAGGGCAGCCCCATTAACCCCGCCGCCGGCTGTCGTTAAGCGCCCAGCAGCTGTGCCGCCCATGCTGTCCCAGCCAGCGAACACACGGCCACGGCCATCGGGCACGAGCGGGTCGTTGTTGCCATTCTTACCGTGCGGGAAGCCGGCGTCGATGAGCTTTTTCCGAAGGGCCGCGGTCTCAGGTACGCCCGCTACCAGTGCCTGCCCGTAACACATAGCCCAGGCCGAACTCGGCGGCGTTGGAAGGGCATAGTCGAGGACGACACCAGTCATGTCGCCCCAAAAGTCGAGTAGTTTGCTCACACGCCTCCCTGACGACGCACGATGGTAATGACCATTGGCGCCGAATAACTCTGGGTGAGAGTGAAGCGGGTCATTACTGCAGGATCCCGCGTCCACTGGTTCTTGTTCAGGCGAACGCCTTCAATGAAGACGGTACAGCCAGTCGTATCGGTCAGACTATTGAGGTTGACCACGGTCTGGTCAGCGGCCAGCGTCTGCACCTCCTCAGCATCCTCCCGCAGGGTCATGATGTTCGATGCATTTTCCTTGATCGCATCGACCAGCTCCTGAATGCTCGACAGGGCCGGGTCGTCGGACGCCAGCAACTCGTCCAGCGAGGTGAAGGCCTCCCGCAACCTGGCGACGTCGTCGTCCAGGTAGTTGTCGGCGTGCGGCAGCGGAAGCTGTAGCGCAGGAGTGCGATCGTCGATCATCAGGTCACACTCGCACGCAGGTTACGGACGATCGGCCGGGCGGCGTTGGTGCCATTGAGAACCAGCTTGATCTTGCAGTTGGCCTTGTTGAAGTCGACCTTCTTGAATCGATACTCATACAGCCCGTCGCCAATGGGAAGCGCAACGCCGTCCTGGGGGATCGTCTCCCATGTGTCGCCAGCCCCGGTGCCGGACAAAGAAACCGCAACGGTCGAGCCAGAAGGCAGGTAGGCGTCGAAGATCACCATGACATCGCTATCAGGCGCGCCAGCTGGGAACGCCCTCGACACATAGTCAGCCGTGGTTTGGACGGTGCCCAGCGCGAGCACCGTGCCCGGGAATACCGTAGTCGACACATGCTCGCTCGCGGACAGCCGGGCTTTCACGCCAATATTGCCGGTCACGGCGGGAATGAACGTCACCTTCTGGCTGTCACCCGTGGTGATCACGGTGCCGTCAGGCAGCTCCAGGTCGATACTGAAGGTGGTCTCGCTGGTCGGGGTGTCAGGCGCGGACAGCACGAGTGCGTCGGTATGCCCGCTGGCAGCTACGGTACCAAGATCAACGACACGCTGGGCCTGGGTGTACTTGGCCGCCAGCAAACGGAAGGTCATGTCACGGTCTTGGTGCGCCGTCCATGTCGAGTTGTTCGACGAGGAGAAGAGCACACCAACGTTGGACGCCTGGCTGGTGACCCAGCGCTGACTCGAAAGCGACCATTTGCCAAGCTCGGCGATCCCAATCGAGGACACTGCGTCATCACACATGACGACGATGCAGTATTCGACATTCGGCAGCAGGGTTACCGGGGTCTGGAACAGCCAGCGGTTCCACGCACCGGCGGTGATGCCGGAGGGATGAAGACTGGCCTCTGCCAAGATGGTCTGGGCCGGATAGCCGTTCGAGGTCTCGCGGATATGCACGACGATCGGCGTCGTACCCTTCGCTTCGACGTAGAGGTCGAGCCCGGCGACCTGGCGCAGGCTGTCGAGATAGAAGGTTTGGGCGAGCGGGTCGTAATAGCGGGTGGTCGAGTTGACCACCTTCTGCATCACGTTCTCAACGAAAGTGCCCTGACCGAAGAACGAGGCACTGGCGTGGCTGCCGCCGGAGCCCTTGAATTCAACCCGCTTCGAGCCAGCAGATACGTTGGCCGGGATAGTGAATTGCCCGGTGACTACACCTTGTGGATTTGCAGTGAGAGCCATGAAGGTTCCTTAAACCGGAGTCACAGGGATGCCATCGAACGTGACGCTGGTGAGCGTTTCGCCCGGGCCAAAGCCGGTGATAGTGAAGTTGATCGGGATCTGTCGCAGGTAAGCGATCGCCGTCGATTTGCTCGAGACCAAATTGGTGTTCTGGCTGGTCACCACATAGGTCGGGCCTCGGCCGCTCCCCTGGGCGTAGTGATAGCCCGGGTCGTAGGCAATGAACTTCTGCGTGACGTCGCTGAGCCACTGCGTGCTGGTCTCAGTCCACCGATCCACGGAAGGATTCAGCGTAACTGGCGCTGCAGGCACGTCGAACGCCATGTAGGGGTTGACCTTCATGGTACCGGTGCGCTCAGCCTGGTCGATGACCACCTCGATCTCGAAGGCGCACTTCTGCGGCGTCTCGATGTCGCTGCCGACAGAGCGAACGGCAGGGATAATCGGCAGGGTGAGTACGCCGCTGCTGATCGCGGCGGTCTGCGCGACACCGATGTCACGGTGGTTATCGTTCAGGAATGGGTCGGAGAAGATCCCCTTCTTGGCCGCCGCCTCGCGGGTAGACACATCCGAGATCAGCAGCTGCTGCGCCACGAGATCCGTCAGTTGATCCATGCGGGTGAACATGGTTTCGATCTCGCGCATGGAGACCGTGCGCACACCATCATTGTTGACGACGGTGGTATCGTCCCAGTTCTGCTGAACCTGGGCCAGGGCGATCATCGTGGACGGGACGGACGGCCGCACCGGGTTGTAGTCGGTCGACACGCCCTGCACCCACACGAACTGGCCGCTGTCATCGATGCACAGGCGATCGATCCGGGGCAGCATGCAGTTGTATGTGGTCAGGATCAGGCTGCCGACCACGGCGCCGGCCACGTCAAAGCCTTTGGCGGTCAGATTCTGCGGCTGGGCAGTCGAAATGTGTCGGTATACGACCTGGTAGGTCGAGCCCGGGGCGGGCTCATTGCCAGCCGGCGACCAGTCTACGGTCTGCCCGGTCAGCACATAGTCGGCGCCCTCCACAAAGGTGGTGCCGCCCTGGGTGACACTCATGATCTGCACGACAGACGTGTCAGGCAGCGGGTCGGCACCGCCAGAGAAGCTGGCGTGCGTCATCGTAGCGGACGACTGCTCGGTGATGCGCACCTGAACGACATCGCGCGCCGGCGGGCGGGCAAAGGTTACGTGCTGCAGCGTTGCAGACGTGGACGTGGTCGGCTCGCTGTCGATCAATTTGATGACTGGTTCGGTCTGATACACCAGGCGCCGCGAGTTGGTCAGGTTGACGCCGAAGCCGTTCACGCGCGCCCGGCCGTCATCCACGGTGTACACCTGGTTCGTGCCTTCATCGGACAGGCGTCGCACCAGCATGCCCTCGACCACGTAGTTCGAGCCAGAGCTGTCGATGTCGTAGCGGGCGATTGCCTGGCTCACGGCATCCAGAACAGGCGGCGCCTCCTTGGCGCGGAGCTGGCCATCGTCGACGTAGTAGATCGGGTAGAACTCTGCGTCATCGCGCTCTCCCTGGATGCCCCAGATCGGCACGACCTTGAGGCGGGCTGCGCCCGGCTCTCCATAGGCGCGGACGTCCGTGGCTGGCTCGGCGAGCTCAGGGTCTTCCTGTTCGGTGACGATCGACTCAAGCAGATAGATACCGATGACCACAGTTCCCGTCAGCGGGATCGTAAAGTTTGCCGGCGGCACACCGCGCACCTGGCCATCCAGGTAGATGGCTCCAGACTCGGCGATCACAGCACCGGTGACGCTGTCCACGATCACGCGAGCATCGCGCACGATGTCGCCGTCCTTGAAGAGCGCGTCGCCCATCATCCGGTGGCGCTGCGCCGAGCAGGCCTGAATCTCGTTCAGCTCAGCCGACTGCAGCACGTTGCCCGCACGAAACAGGTGCTCTTCGTACTGTTTGGCCGGGTTGTAGCGGTTGTAATAGTTGTCCAGCTCGATATCAGCCATGGAATCAGAACTCGATCACGTAGGTGAATTTCTGCTTGGTGTTCGACTGACGAGTGAACCGAGCCACGCGCTCAACGACCACAAGGCGACCAGGGTTGTCGATCTGATCAGGGGTCAGGTAGATGGTGCCAGCAGGCACGCCAGTGGCGAGGGTCGTGCCGATGAACACACCCAGCTCGCGGATATCCTCGCCGATTGCGTGGTTGTAGGCGAACTCGAAGGTCAGCAGCAGGTATTTGGTCGGCGTCGCACTGACGTTGAAACGACCTTCGGGGAGGTCGATGGTGCCGCTTGCGTTGGGCACCGCGTACTGGATGGCAGTTGCCTTCAGGCGACCGACCTCGGCAACGAGGCTGGTTTCGTTCGGGCCAGCCTGCACAGGGGTCGTATCCCATGCAACACTGCCATTGCCCCAGGCCATATGCAGCGGCTGTTCTGACATGTAGGCGGCGACAGCGACGCGACCCTGTTCGGTGAGAATTGCCACCATTGAACCCTCGTAAATTCGTGTTGCCACCATTGTCGCGTCACGACGGGATCACGCGGTCTCTGTATCCATCCTGCCGGCAGACCTGCGCGGCGATGCGGAGCCGCGGGCACGCCATGTCTCGCGCGACCATGTCCTGCCTGCTGACCAGTGGTTGATGTTGGTGGGTAGACGGAACTCTTCGGCAATGCCGGGGGGCTCTTGAGCTGCAGGCAGATCGCCGTGAACATAGATGGGGAACAGCTCGTCCAAGATGACCATGGCCACGATGCCGGCGACACCTCCGGCTACGAGGATTCCTCCCTCGCTCTCCGTCTTTACTCGCCAGTTGCGGATCTGCTGGGCGTTACCGAGCTGCATCCAGTCCAGGCGCGCCTCGTCAAGGGTGCGCACCAAGGCGCCGAAGAGCTCGGTGATACCGAACGTCACCGTACCGTCGAGCCTCCCGTCAATGAACTCGTCGATCTCGGCCTGCGGGGGCAAAATGATCACCCCGGCGGCGCGGTTGCGATCGATCACCCGAAGCACTTCGCCCCAGTCGAAGAGCTCATTGGCCACTGGCTGGATATAGCCGTATCGCCACCTAGCATCATCGACCAGGTGGTCTGAACCAGATAGGCGAGACACATCCAGGCGGAACATGTTTTCCCAGGTTTCCCGGATGACGACCTTCTTCCCGGTCAGCTCGAGAACAGCCTTCTCGATCGCGTACTTGTTGACGCGAAGCCGGAAGGCCTCGGCCGGTATGCGCCCCTGGTAGCGACTGTCCGGCTCTCCGTCGTCACGAGGAACGCCGTAAAGGCTACCCCAGTAGTCCAGCCACTCGCCCTCGGCTGTGGGGATGATCATTTGTTTCAGGGCCTCGCCGACCTGGCGCCTGGCCTCGCGTAATTCGGGCGTGAAGGCCGAATAGATCGACCATAGCAGAGAGCGGAAACCCATGAGCTGGTCGCCGTTGGACACGCTCTGAGAGCCACTGCCCGTAATGAGCACCCGGGCCGACAGGCCGAACAGGTAGGAGGACATCTCTGTGACGGCAAAGCCGTCCGCTTTCAGCCGCAGGATCAGCGAACCGATCGTGTAGGTCGAGAGGTCGTAGGTGAAACTGCGAGATGGATGCGCAGCGATCAACACGTCATTGGACACGCTCCACGACGCGCCATCAGGGTGTCGCAGTCGAAACGCCCGAACTGCGTCTGGCTGCTTATCGAATACAGCGCTGTGCGGGTGGCGGAGGAGCTTCTGCAACATGTTCATATGGCGTAGATCGTCAGCGCGCCTGGCACCAACGCCTCATTCTGCTCGCAGGTGATGTTCGAGGTCGCCGATAATGCCAGCTCCGCCACGTTTGGCGTCCCGATCAAGATCGCTCGCAGGTTGTCGATCAGCAGCGTGTCACCAGGCTGCACGTTGCGGATGGCGTTGGCGTAGGAGTCAGAGATCGTCTGCTGCACCGCAGCCGTCAGGGCATACCCAGACCGCATGCGTACCCCAATGCCCATGGGGATCGATCTCTCAACCATAGGGAGGACGTCGACGCGGATCCCGCCAGCACGAAATCCCGCCACCAGCGGGGTGCCGGTTTCCGGGTCTGCCTGCCCATCGATCAGGCGCTGCCCATCGGCCAGCAGGCCTTCGGACGGGACACCGACCGAGGAGTAAAGGTAGATACGGACGTAACCTGCGGTTTCCCGAATACCGGATCTGGTGACGTACTCATAGATGTTGCCAGTCTCGTCACGCGCGGCGGCCTGTTTTGCAGCGTAGAGGCAGGACAGGACGGTGCCGCGGCTGAGCGATGCGACGAATTCGGCGAAGCGGGCCGACCGCTCATCATCGGTCTCTGCGTCGGTGCCATTGGTGATGGCCTGATTGCTGATGGTGTAGCCGGCACCAAAGAAGGCGGAGCTGGTGATCAGGCCAGCTGCGATATTGTAGGCCAGGCCGGCCGCAGCAGCGATGACAGGGACGATCACCATGGACTGGCCTGCCGCCCAGGTCACGGCGACGGAGCTCAGGTATTCGCGCCCGTCCGTAGATGTGAAGCTGGTTCCGACTGGCACGACGATATCTGCCGCCGGTGGAGTCGCAGCCGATACGCTGACAAAGCCGTGTGCGTAGGCTGCTGGCAGAGTGTCAAACCCGAACGACTGGAATGTCGCCACCGGGATCGCCTCGCGCAGACCAAGGAACATCTGCAGGTACAGCTCTTCCATCTCGACCGCAGGGCCTTCCACGATGGTGCGGGCCACCGAGCCTGGCTGGTAGTCGGTCACCTTCGAGGTAACGCCACGCATGTGGTTGATGATGGCGGCGGTGATGGACGCGAAGTCCTTGATCTGGAAAGCCACGTAAAATGCCCGCATCTAGTGATGCGGGCAGTATGGGGTCACGACTCAAACGTCCGCCCGGTACTTGGGCATTGCGCAAGTAGTCAGGCGATCTCTAGAAGTTTGCCCAGGCGTCTCCGTTTTGCCAGACAAAGCGAGCCGTTGCCCCGGAAGTCAAAGGCATACCGGCGTTAGTGCCATTCCCGAGGATACGCTCATTTGGCGCTGGGTAGACCGTAATCGTTGAAGCGGTTCGATTCTGGACAGTAATGGGGCTGTATCTAGCCTTGGTGTCGGCGCTTGGTAAGCGAACCCCATTACCCGCTCCGCCGGACAGCACGAGACAATATTCTCTCGTGATAGGCGTTGCCGTTGCTTGGTTCGTGCCAGCCGCCGCCATAGTGGTATCGACAAGCGGATTGGTACGGAACTCAAGATGGCCGGCAGTGTTTGTTCCGCGACGAACAGAAAACGCGGGTGCAGCAGAATTATTACAAATGTTTCCGTTGCTTGTGCAGCCATCGATGGTCACTGCATCAACATATTGGCCAAGAACAATAGGCCAGTGATCATTTGCAGGGATCACCTGAGACTGATCGAGATGGAAGTGAGCGGAAATTCGGATGGTTGCGCCACCCGTAATGTCTAGCTCTGGAGAGCCATTCATCTCGAAATAAAGTTTTTCGAAAGTGCCGGTATTTGCACCGCCACGGAAGAAGGGGCCATCGGAGTTTTCGTAGAGCCCACTCATGCGAATGACGTTAACAAATTGATCGAAAATGAAGCCGCTTCCGCTGATCTCGAAATTTACGTCCTGAATGTTGACGTCGTAGCCGTAAGTCGCATTAAGGAATATGCCTTGATGACGGCGCATCAGGTTCTTGCCGGTAAAGGCCCAGCTCTGAATATAGTCTGCTGACTGCAAGCACTTTATATTGCGCCATTGGCAGCTCTCAAAGGTCAGGCGGAGAAATTTGTCACTCACGACATACGCATTCAACGCACGGTCAGAAGCCTCAAACCTTATTTTGTCGAAGTGCAGGTACTCGGAGGAAGGTGACTTCAGAGCGCCGAAAGATCCATATGGGAGACGACTTGAGAACAGCGTGATCGCCGTATTCACGTAGAACCCGCCGCCGTTCACGCCGATTAAGTAGAATTCACCCGCAGACGCATCGACCGGGTTGTCAACCATAAGCGTGGCGGCGATACGATACCGTTCCGAAATGACGAGCGATTTTGCAGGCGTGAAACTTAGACAGTAATCAATCGCCTTCTGAATAGCAGCTGTATTGTCCGCAGAAATCCCCGGAACGGCGCCGAACATTCTAGCCGTTATTACACTTGGAACTTCCCACTTCCATCTTTTCCCATCGTTGGAAACGACTAGGTACGGAAATGATTCCGCAGAAGAGTCGTCTTCTTCGTCCAAGTTATAGACGACCCCGTTCAGAATGGCGGCTCTGGCACCAGTCAAACTTTTCAACTCGCCAAGCGATGAAACAATCCTGTCAACTGAGCTACTAGCCTGAGTTGCTGCAGCCAATGCCTTGCCAACGCTCCCGGCTGGGTAACTGATGCTGCTATCGAATGGCACCATTCCAGCACCATCATTGGCAACCACACTGCTCGCCTTCTGGTTGGCGGCGGCAGCGGCCTGGCCGGCAGCTGTCGCCTTCTGATCAGCCGTAGCCGCAGCCTGCCCCGCAGTATCAGCTTTCTGGCTAGCATTTTGCGCCGCCTGCTGCGCCTGGTTGGCGACCTGTGCGGCCGTGCTGGCGGAAGCTCGCGCCTGCTGGGCCGACTCGGCAGCAGCAGTTACTTGGCCAGTTGCAGCCGCCACAGATTGCTCTGCGGCCTGAGCGCTCCGTTCGGCAGCTTCTGCCGCAGCCGTGGCTACGTTGACTTGGTTGGCCGCCACGTTGGCGCTCTCTGCCGCACTGACAGCACTCACACGCGCCTGCTCTGCCGATGCAGCTGCAGCGGTCGTCACCGCGCCGACGTGCTCGCCGATCTGCCTGAACAGCTCGTGCACGGTAGGCACCTCGCCTGATTCAGTCGGCACTGTCTCGCCCTCCGGCCCATGGACGATGTTATTCAGCGTGCTGGTGTCGGACTCAAGACGCACCAGCGATGCCTCGATGCGTTCGTTGGGGGTGTCGCTCATGGGTTAAACCTCAGCCTTGGCGGCAAAGTGAAGTGGACGAATTCATGAAGCAGGTCGACATGCATGCCGAATTCCTGCTCCGGGGTTGGGTCTTCAGTGGCGAAGTTCGGCTCATCGCTGCCGACGTCGATCACGTCGCCGGCAATCGTCTCGACGCGCGCCGTCACGCGCACCTGATCTCCAGAGACATCAGCGATGGAGCTTTTGACGGTATTGACACGGTAGTCAGCCGCCAGGGTGGCGCGGACGTACTCGGAGCCCAGCGTGGAGGCCAGCGGGCCGTTGGCTGTGCCATGCAGGCGCCAGACCAGGCAGCCGTATTGGGAATGCCGCTTCTGCTGCCCGCGTGGCGTGATGATCGCGTGACGGAGCTGCTGGACGAGGTTGTCGGCGCCAGACACGGCTGCGATGTCTCCATCCGCGTCGGCTGCCATTCTGCGCCCCCACATGCCGCAATCACGGCCGAAGGTTTGCTCGACACTGTCATCGTCGCCCAGGAATCTGCCCGCCGGGGCCGGAACACGGATAAACGTGCCGTTGAGCAGGACGCGCTGGCTTGCTGCGCTCTCGTCGTCCGTGAGGTAGGGCGGCAGCAGATCGTTGAGCCAGACCAGCTCAGGCCATCTGTTGGCGTCACCAAGCTCACGGGTGGCGACAGTGCCCAGGTCGTCGCCATGGTGCGTCTGCACCAGGCGAAATGGCGGCAGCTCGCGCTCGAACTCGCTCATTGGTTCACCACGGTGCCGGCGTTGATGTTGTCGAGGTGCCGACCGATCTCTGCCAGTGGGATAGGCGCCAGAACGGGGTCACTACGATTCACGCTGGACACGCTGGAAAGCGCCGCACTGTTCAGTTCGATCGGCAGCTTTTCCTCCTGCATGAGCGCGAAAGCGTTCATGTTGGTGTAAGCGCTCATCGAACGGCCGCCCGTGGTCGAGGAACAGTTCGAAGCGCCGTACAGCCCATCGTACTCCTGGTAGGTCTTGCGCGGGCGCAGCGAGTTGCGCAGGATGCACAGCGCCTCGTTGTAGGCGGCACCGACCCTGGATATCGCAGCGCGAAGATGGGCCGGCAGATTGGATATGGACGAAATCGTCCGGAACACATTGATCCCGACCTGGGCCATGTCGCCGGCAATGCCGATCAGGCGGTTGGCGACGCCACTCACCCCGTTGCGGACGGCCCCGACCGCCGTGCTGACTGCTCCAAGCACGGAAGCCGAGATGTCGACGAAAGTCTTCACCGTGGCAGCGATCGGGGCCAAGGCCTTGTCGACGAAGCCGAGCGCCGAGCTGACCCAGCCCTGCACGCTCAGGGCGAAGTCCCAGAGCCGGCCGAGCACGCCGCCGAGGGCATCAAGGCCGGCCGGAATGTTCCCCAGGAACGGCAGGATGCGCAGAGGGTTATCGATGTCTGTCGAAATGGCCTGCAGGGCGATGTTGTACTGGAAGAGGAGCGGCCGGTTACGCGAGCGGCGCAGCGTGAAGCTCATGGGCGCCACGTTCCAGCAGAACCCATCGAGCATGTCGACGAACAGGAGCTTGACGGAGGCCGGATCGGTGCCGATCTCGATCGCGGCCTGCTTGGCTGCGTGATAGGCCGGCATGACCGTGTCGTGCAGGGTCAAGAAATGCTCTGCGCCATCCTCACCGCTCGAGCCGCCCTTCCGCCACCCGGTGTGGCCGCTGATCGTGCACGAAGGCAGGCCAGCCCCGAAGTTATCGGCCCACCCCTGGGTGGTGCGGCCAAGCGTCTGGGTTACAGCGATCCGGGACGGCTCATTGCGCTGCAGATCCTCTGGCCTGATCTTCAGGGATACGGGCGAGCCGAGGCTTCCGCCGTTGTTGAGCACGAAGGCTATCGGGCGGATGCCGGCACGCTGATCGGTAGGCGGGGCTGTTGGTAGCATGCCACCAGTATGAGGTCACGACGCTAGCCGCCGGCGAAGACGTTGCCGCTCCCGGTTGCCGCGTGCCCGCAGCTGGCCTGGTCGCCGGCGCGGCAAACCGGTATCCCGCAGGCGAAGACCGTCGAGCTGTGCCCGACCATCACCGGTGCCGCCGAGTGTGGCGGGAACGGCGGATGGGGCGCAACATCTGCGCCCTGGACAGCGCATGGCGCCCCATTGATGAAGACCGTGGGCGCCAGGTTGCCGATAATGGTACCGCCGGCCGCGTCGACGCCAACGCGAGAGATGCCTGGCATGATCAGCCCTCGTTGAGGCGCACGTTGGCGCCGTTGATCTTGGCGTCGCCAGAAGCCTTCACCAGGAACTCGCCCTCGGTCTCCATCGAGATGTTGCCCTTCGCCTTCATGGCGATCGCGCCCTCGGCCTCGATGGTGAAGTCCTTCTCCAGCTTGAAGGTGACGGCGCCATCAGGGGTCATGGTCAGCACCACGGCGTTGCCGGCCAGGCCGATGCGGACGTTGACCTTGCGGCTGGTGTTGCGATCAGCTTTCGCGTTGCCGTCCGCGTTCTGGCCGGCAGTGTCCTCGGCGTCCGGCGCCTCGCCGATGCGGATGTAGGTGCCGCTGGGGTGCTGGAACTGCACGTTGGCGTCGCCGTCGATCGACCATTGGACATCGGACTGGTGCCGGCCGACCAGGCGCTTGGGATCCTTCGACAGCATCTGGTTGACCTGCGGGTACAGGAACCCGCTGACCACCGGCTGCTTGTTGATGACGTCGACGACGGCGATCTGATCCTGACCCGTGCGCTGGGAGATATCCCACTTGTTGGCCTTCTCCGGCACCGCCGGCAGGTCGACCGTGCCCGATCGGCTGCTGCCGTTCATGGTCATGACCTGCACGCCGACCATGCGCTCGCCGGTATCGGCCATGACCAAGTCGACGGAATGGTCTTCAGGGTGGGTGGCAACGACCACCGCCAAGCGCTTACTCATGGGAATCCCAGCCTGCGGGCCTGCTCGGCCAGCCATGGTGAATTGATGCCGCCCTCGGCGGATGTACGGTTTACGAAGCCCTCGCCACGCTCGAACTGGATCGTGGCCGTGTAGCCCTGGAACGGCAGGAACTCGTCGATGAGGGTTACGACATAGGCGTTCGCCTCGGTGGTGCCGAGCGTGAGCACGGCGTAGTCGCCAGCGCGCAGCGGCCCACTGCCGTCCCGGCGCATCAGGCCGCCCTTGATCCGGGCCATGCCCCGCTCGAGCACCACGTTGTCGCGGTTCATCTCGACCATCAGCCGGCGGCGCTTCTCGATCCAGGACTCGATCTCGGACGATCGCTTGTCTTGCTGCTCTTCCGGCAGGCCGCTGGTCTCGTTGGTGATCCCGTCGCCACCCTGCTGGGTCTCGGCGTACATGGGGCGCACACCGTAGTATTTGACGGCCGAGTTCGGGTATTCCTTCAAGTTGACGGTGTCATCGGAGGATTTGATGGCCGACAGCTTGCGGTACAGGTCGTCCACCAGGTCGTACTTGCTGTTGTTGACCCAGTAGAAGTTGGCCACGTTCGCGTCTGAGCGCGCTGTAGAGACGCTGGCGATGTAGTCGTCCGGCACCGTGACATAGACCGGCTCCGGCGCATCATCCTGGATCTTCCGGCTCTTCGCCCCCTTCGGCTTGGTCAGGTGCATGGCCGGGATCGGGCGATAGACCACGTGCACGCCGTCCTCGCGATCCTCGGTGTAGAGCTCGTTCCACACGCCCACGTCGCCGTAGAACTTCAGGATGTCGTAGATCGAGCCCTGCATGTTCTGGTAGCTGTTGTTCACCACACCGTGCTTGACCGCGATGCTGTCGCCGGTCTGCAGCTCTTTGGGCATGGGCGAGTTCTTCGGCATGAATTTGGTGATGTGCGGGTTGATCACCTTCTTGATCATCTGCCGCACGAACTCAGGCGCCGACAGCACGTTCTTGGCATCGACGCCGAACATGTCCCAGAGGTTGAAGCTGGTCAGCAGCGCCTGGCCCTCGGCATAGGCGGCCAGGTAGATCACCTGGAAGGTCTGCCAGATTTTCCCGTAGTCCTGCCCGCTGATCACCACCTGGCGCACCGGCTTGCCGTCGCCGGACATGCTCTGCATGCGCTGCACTTCCGATACGAAGCCGCGCATCTTGATCGGCAGCACCGCCGGGCGTGGGCCGACGCCGCCCCACATGCGGATCTCGACCACGTCCATTGGCTCGACCAGGCCATAGATCGACTCGATAGCCTGGGTCGGCACGCAGAGCATCTGCTGCACCTCGGCCAGAACAGATCCCTGCGGCCGGTCGGCGAAGGTGACGCTGAAGGCGCCTGCGGGCTCGCGCACGCTCTTGCTGGTCACCACGCTCGATCCCTCACCCAGGAACGGGGTCAGGTCGATGTACTCGTCCTTGCCCTGGTACCGGGTGGAGACGGCTGTCTGGCCATCCACCGTCGTGCGGCTGATCGTCTTGTACAGGCGCACGCTGATTTGCGGCTGCGCGTCTTGGATATGCGGCATTCTGACCCCTTAGCCGGTGGTGCCGAACGGACTGGCCGGACGGATGGTGGTCGCCAGCATCTGCGTTGGCGCCACTGGCTGACCGGCTGCGTTCTTGTGGATGACCTCAATCGGCGGCGCATCGAGGATGAAGCGCTGGTCTCGGCCGCCGGCAGCAGGGGCGCCGTCAGGCAGCGGCGTGCCCTGGCTCGCAGCGTTGCGCTCCATGTGGCCGCGGATGGCCGGCACGTAGTTGCGCGTCTCGCTGTTGTTCCAGCGGCTGCGGCGCGGGCCGGCGTTGTAGGCGCGCAGGGCATCGTCCCAGTTGCCGAACTGCTGATAGAGCTCGCGCATCAGCTCCTTCTGCATGAAGGCGGCGTCCTGCGGGTCGAACGAGTCGAACTTGCGACCGAACTTGCGCTCCATGCCTGCCTTCGTCTCCGGCATGAACTGGGCAGCGCCCTCGGCGCCCGCGTGGCTGACAGCGCCCGCGTGGAATCGGCTTTCCTGCTGCATCTGCGCCCACAGCAGGCCTTCAGGCGCACCGATCTCCTTCTCGTAGCCGGCGACCATCGCCCGGTACGCCGGGTCGTAGGCCAGCTTGCCAAGCCCCTTGGGCATCACGCCACCACCGGCGCCGGCTGGGTATGCAGCCGATCCCGTGCCGCGCCGGCCGCTGCCGTTGACGAACCGCTGGCCAGGGCCACCAGACGAATAGCTGGCCGGCTCCGGCAGCAGCTTGCGGGTCTCGTCGTCGCGCATCGCCTTGACGCGCTCGCTCAGCATATCGTTCTCCTCGGCCAGCAGGTCGGCCTGCTCCTGCTTGAGGCGATCGATCTCCTCGTTGGCCGCCTTCTGGATCTCGCGGGAGCGTTCGATGGTGCTGTAGTCGGCCGGGTTCTCGCCCATGCGGGCATCGAAGATTTTCTTGCCCTGCTCGTCGATCAGCGCGCCGTACTTGCCCTTGATAGCCTGCGCCCGGCCGTTCGAGTCGGCCCGCATGACGCCTTCCTGGATGTCGGCCGCGGACTTCTCGCCCTTGCCGGCGATGTACATGATCCCGTGGCGCATCTCCTGGGTGAGCGGGATCAGCTTGTCGGCGATCGACGTCTTGATGTTATCGATGGCGTTCTTGCTGTCCCGGATGTCCTTGCCCTGCGTCTGCTCCTGGTCGCGGCTGGCCACCAGGCGGGTCAGCAGCTCCTTCTGGGCCGAGATGTTGTTCCCGCCCATGACCTGGTCGAGCTGGCGTTGCTCGTCGGCGGACAGGGCACCGGCACCGGTGCGGGAGCGCAGGCTGCTGGCAATGCCGGCCCGGTCAGCGTCCGAGCCGAACATCACCTTGGACAGGGACGAGATGCCGCCAGCATTCAGGTCGCTCAGCTTCACACCAGCTGCAGACAGGCGACGCTCCATCTCGCCAGCCTGGTTCGGGTTGATCATGTGCAGGGCGCCGGCCTGGGCCATGCTGACGCCCAGGTGGTTGGCCGTCGCATGCAGCATCATGCCGCCGTTGCTGCCGTACTGCTGCTTCAGGCCGGCCAGCGATTCTTCCAGAAAGGTGGACTGCCCGCGGGGGCCACGGATGCCAAAGCGGCTCGCCATGCTGCCCGGGCCGAAGGTGCTGTCGAGGGTGGAGAATGCGCCACCCTCACGCCAAAGCTGCATCTGGAACGGGTCGAGGCCATGCCGCGCGCCGATGGTCTGGGTAAAGAACTGGCTTGCCTCGCCCTTGGCGCCGCCGCCGGCCAGCGTGGCATTCACCCGGGCCAGCAGCCCGGCCGTGCCGGCAGGGTCAAGGCCCGGGATGCCCGAACCAGTCAGGGCCGAGAACATGCCGGCATAGCCGCCCACGTTCGCCCCCAGGCTCGCCCGGGTCTGCTGGGTCGCGTAGCCGGCGATCGCGTCCATCACCTCGTCGGCCTTGGCGAAGGCGTTCGAGCGGGCGATGGTCTCGCCGATGATCAGCGCGAACTTGCGGCTGTCCTGTTCGCTGCTGGTCAGGCGCATGCCGCGCATGGTGCCGAGCGCGCCGACGCCCTGGCTTGGGTCGAGGCCGTAGGCGCGGGACAGGCCGACGCCGGTCTGCAGCTCGCTGCCGAGCGTCTTGTACTGGTCGGCCGTCAGGTTGCCCAGCTTGGCAAACTGGGTGCCCAGCTGCGCGGCCTCGGTGAAGGTCACCTTCACGTTGTCGGCCGAGCTCTCCAGCACGCTCTTCAGGGCGCCGAACGACACATTGACGTCGCCCAGGCTGCGCTTCAGCCGGTCATAGGCG
This sequence comes from Microvirga lupini, assembly GCF_014191055.1. GTDB lineage: Bacteria > Pseudomonadota > Alphaproteobacteria > Rhizobiales > Beijerinckiaceae > Microvirga > Microvirga lupini_A. Next base: position 755,032 of record NZ_JACHWB010000001.1, on the reverse strand, counting down.
ACAGCGTTGTCCTCGGCGACGCCCATCTTCTCGGTGGCGGCGCCGACGAGCTTGCCCAGGCCAAGGGCGCCCAGGCCGCCGAGCAGGCCCATCAGGCCGGCGCCGGCACCCATCGACAGGCCGGTCGACAGCGAGCCGGCAGCAACGCCGCCAGCCGGGCCGAGGCCGCGCAGGCCACCACCGATGATCGCGGCGCCGACACCTGGCTGACGACGGGTCGGTGGCTCAGGGGCACGAGTCGGCGGCTGGCTCGAGGAGCCTCCCGGGCGCCGGGATGGCGAGACAGGGGAATGCGCGTCCTCGAAAGATGCGCCCATGAAGACCACCGCCTCGCGCATGCGGCGCAGGCGGGTGCTCTCGTTGAGGTACATCTTCGACCAGTCGGCCTCGAACGGGTTCTTGCCCTCCTGGCCGCTCTTCTTCATCCGCGCGCTGAGTTCGCCCTGGATGCGCAGCAGCTGCTGGGACTGCTTCGTGAAGTAGTCCAGATCCTGCTTGCTCTTCAGCGTGATCGGCTCGAACCGCTGGTTGCTGGCCTTTGCGACTGCCTTGCCGATCGCCTCGAACTGGCGATTGACCTGCGCGATGCGCTTCTCAATGTCGCCAGAATCGAAACTGGCCTCAACAGGGATTTTGATGCTCATTTGCTCAGGTTTTCCCAGGCGTTAGGGTCGTTTTCCAGCTTGGCCAGCTCAGCTTCCATGTCGAAGTCTTCGTCTTCCACCTCGTCACCGGCTTTCGGGTCGTCGTGGTAGATGTGAGCCCAGTAGTCGGTGGTCATTTCTTCCAGCGTGCATTCCAGGAACCTTGGGTCGGTGCTGGTCAGGTTGTATTTGCGCCTGAACCAGAACTCGATCGTCTTGGCCCTCTCCTTGCCGTTACGCTTCGCCGCCTTGTGCAGGTTTGCGTCGAAAAGACCGCTCCTTGTCGCGAAAGGCTTCGTGCACCTTCGCGAGCTTGGAGTAGGTGTCCTCGTCGAGCGGGTCGACGTCCATCAGATCCTTGATCGGGTTGCCGTCGATATCGGCCAGCCAGCCTTCTGGGGCCTCGACCATCAGCGTGCGCATATCCGACAGCCAGCCACCGATCTGGGCCAGCCAGGCGGTTGGCTCCACGCCGTCGATGTACCGGGCGAACTCCCGCTGGATCACGATCTCGTCGCGCATCGTGCGCCGGGCGAAAATGAACGTGCCGAGGCCTTCGACCTCGACGGGGAAATCTGTCTTCTGCGGCTCACGAGCCATGGTCATTCTCCTGATAAAGAAAAGCCGCCCAGCCGGTCGGGTGGGCGGCGGTTACAGCTATTGTGGCGTCACGCCGCGCTGCCGGTCACGTCCAGGGCCATGAACTGGCCAGATTGCATGACGATGGCGTGCTTGCTGACTTCCAGGTCGCCGGATGCGTAGGTACAGCCGATGTACTTGCGCAGCAGGGCACCGTCGTCCTTGGAGTAGACTTCGATGTCGCAGACCAGGCCGAGCAGCGCGGTCTCGCCATTCTCGGTGGCGACGCCGGCCTCCAGCATGGCGCCGCGGTTGAGCAGCATCGCGCTCACGCTCAGCGAGTGACGGGCCATGGTCGGCACGTGCTCGACGACGTGAATGTCGCCGATGCCACTCGCCGGCTCGGGCGAGTAGTCATCGTTTGCGCGGACGGACTGCAGCAGACCGATCTGCTTGCCATCGAGCACGATGGCGATCCGGTTGCCGGAGCGGGTTTTGAGGTTCTGTCTCATGGGTCAGGCTCCTTATGCGCTCGCGCTGCCGCTGTACGGGACAGCGAACACGCTCACGAGGATGTAGTTGGCAGGGATCACCGGCGAGCATTCGAATTCGACGCGAACCACGTCGCCTTCGATCGAGGCCTTGATCCCCTTGTAGGCAGGGCTCTCTGCGTCACCAGCCAGGATGCCGGGGCCTTGAGGCTCCTGGCGGGCCAGCTCGCGCAGGGCGCTGTCGGCGATGCTGATCGCGCGCGACAGCAGCAGCGGGTTGGCCTTCTGGCCGCGCAGCACGTCCAGCGCTTCACGCACAGTACGCACGGTGAAGTCGAGGGCGAAGCCGCAGGACTGCTCCACGCGGTTGTAGTTGTCGTTCTGGCGCCAGGTGCTGATCGACTTGACCACCTTGTAGCCGGCCTCGGTGTTTTCCAGAGGCAGCACGCCACCCAGGATCAGCTCGTCGGTCTCGGTCGGGTTGATCAGGTCGCGCTCGAGGCCGCGAACCTTGATGGTCTTGTTGGTCAGCGGGGTGCCCGGGTTGACGCCAGAGAACGCACCAGCCAGCAGGGCCGCGGTCATGTACGGAGGCATGAGCACGAGCTTGCCGCTCAGGTCGTAGTCGTAGTAGCCCAGGTGCACGAGCGAGGTGCGGTCGCTGTTGAGCGCCTTGGCGGCGGTCAGGGCGGCCTCGTTGCTGGTGTTCACCGTGGTGCCGACGATGCTGCGACGCTCTTTGCGCAGCTGCTCGGAGCAGAAGGCGCAATGGGTGTCGTTGAGGGCGTGAATGGCAGCCTCGCCGCTGATCGGGGTAACCCACTGCACGTCGACGCGCTGCAGGGCCTCATAGGCGTCAGCCCAGTCCTGAACGGTGGTCGTGCCGTCGCTGCCGCCAGCCAGGTAGGTGAAGCCGATGTTGGCGGGCACGGTGCCGGCATTCGCCAGGCGCTCGGCGCGCACCAGATCCTGGTTGGAACCGTTGAACCAGTCGACGACGGCCTGCAGGTTGGCGGTGGCGGTGTACTTGGTCAGGACGTCCTGAGCAGACACGAAGTCCAGCGCGGTCAGCGTCGGCTGCGAGTCGCTGCGGCCTTCTACCGAGGCGGCGAAGCCAGGCACGGCGTTGATGCGATCGACCAGCGCGCCGACAGTCGGGAAGTCAGCCAGGGCGATGGTCTCGACAGCGGTACCGGCCGGTGCCGACAGCACGACCTGGGTGCCGCTCACGGTCAGTGTTGCGGTCGCTTCGCCGCCGCTGTACTGCACGCTGAAAGTATTGCGAGCAATGTTGTCGGCCGAGTAGAAGCGGTTGCCCTGCTGGATGGTGATGCGCTTGCCGGTCAGGGTGCCGGACTCGATCTTGGCGTTGATCTGGTTTTCGCCCAGGCCAAAGCCGATCGAAGTCAGCTTGATGACGTCGGCATCAGCGCCATTCTTGAGGGTCAGCGCCGACTGGATGGCCGGGTTCACACGCACGGCGACCACGGTGGCAGGACTGCCGACCTCGGCGGACGGATCGAACGCCTTTAGCACGGCTTCCAGCAGCTCGCCGCTGCGCAGGACACGCTTGGCCTCGCTCGGGCTGGAGAAGCGCAGCGGCTTGTGCGGCTCGCCGCCGGTGGAACGGCCGACCAGGGCGGCGACGTTGCCGACCGAGATGTTCTGGTTGCGCATCGCCTCGTCATTGACGACAGACGCGGTAGTCGGGGTAACGAGAAGTTTCCCGTCGAAGAAAACGGACATGTCGCCTCCTTATGCAGGCTGTTTGATGAACGCGTCGAAGCGGCCCTGGAAGGCTTCTTCGGTATCGCGGACGTGGCCTGCAGCCTTCTCGACGAACTCGAAGGCGCCGATCAGCTCGACGCGCTTCACGCGCTTCGAGAGCCGGATGCAGAACTCGGTTAGGGTAAGCGGCTCGCTGCCCGCGCTTTCGACGGGCTTGTCCGCAACGGCGGGAGATTTAGCCATTGGTGCTCCTGGTGATGACATCGTTGACGACCTCGCCCTCGCCGTAACGGCGACCGACGCGGACTGGGGCCAGGCACGAGAAGGAGCCCATGACCTGGTACATGTTGGCGTTGAACTCGCCGCTGAGGGCGTCAACGTCCTGAAAACTGACTTGCGGGGTGAGCATGCCCACGGATTCGAAGATCGGCAGATTGGCCAGGATCACCCGGCGCATGGCCTTGCGCAGCTCGATGCGCTCGTCGCTGTTGAGCGACCAGCCGACGAGGGATAACTGCACCTGCGCCAGCCAGCCCTCGGAGTCGAACCAGTCGTCACCGACTGCGTCGAACGCGTCGCCGGCCACGTCCTCACCGATGCCGCGCTCGACCGGGCACTCGTTCTCCAGGGTGATCGTCACCAGAGGGAAACGCAGGTTCTGTTCGAGCGCTGGCGGGGCGGTGTAGACCTGCACGTAGCCGTGCTCGGTCACCAGGTTCTCGCGCTCGCATTCGACCTTCAGGCCGGCTTCAAGCCGATCACGGATGAAGGATTGCACGTCGGTCGTGCTCTCCTCGAACAGGGCCTTGGGCGTGCCGGTGGCGGTCTGAGCAGCCTGCCAGCTGCCGTCAGGCATCCGGTAGTACGGGCGGTAGAACGCCATGACCTCGTTCTGCAGGTGCTTGGCATCGATCACCACGCGCTCGTCGCCTTCGTAGGCGATCGGAACCATGGCGCCGTCATCCCAGACCATATACGGCAGGCCGTCGTGGTCGACCCGCTGCGCGTCTGCCAGGGGCTGCATACTGTCGAAATCATCCATCGCGGAACGCAGGACGAGCCAGTATCTCGCACCCGGAGGCGGGGCGATAAAGAGCCGGATAGCGTTGCCGGCGGGGAGTGGCTGGACGATTGAAATTGCCATGTGGGCATTGTGGCGTCACGACGAGGCGTGACGGCATGCTAAGCCTATGGCCGGATCATCCTTCAAAATCAGCTTTGACCTGGGCTCCAAGCTCGACGTCACGGCGATCATCAACAAGCAGGTCTTCCCGCTCCTGAATCAGGCGGTGCGGGCTGTCGCCCAGCAAACGGCGGCGGAATGGCAGAAGGAGGTCTACCAGGCCAAGCTCTGGAGCGGCGAAAAGGACGCCTACGCCAGCACCATCACCTGGAAGATGACCGGCGACTTCACCGCGGTGATCGAGTCGAACTACAAGCACGACCAGGCCATCGAGAACGGCCGCCCTGCTTACGACATGAAGCAGATGCTGAACACGAGCCCCAAGGTGCGCCGCACCGAGAGCGGCAAGCGTTTCCTGGTCATCCCGATGCGCCACAACGTGAAGAAGCTGCAGGAAGCAGGCCTGTACGAGCAGGCGCAGGCGCTGGGCGCGTCTACCGTCGCCAGCCAGAGCACCCGCCCCAGCGGCGAGGTCACCCATTTGTCGCCAAAGTCAGGCATGTCGCCGTCCAAGAACCAGACGCCATTCCTCTCGAGCACCAAGACGCACAGCGCGATGATGGTGCCGCAGAACAACTACGCCTGGGGTCAGAAGCTGAGCAAGGCGGACGCGGGCCAGCATAAGTGGGCCGCCGGCATGGTGCGGTTCAATACGAGCACGCCTGGCGGGGCTAAGAGTAGCGCCTACCTCACGTTCAGGGTGCTTATGGAGGGATCGACGGGATGGGTCAGACCGGCACAACCCGGGCAATTTCTGGCACGCAAGGTTCAGCAAAAAATGCAGCCGAAAGCGAATGCCGCGTTCGCCGCGGCCATCAAGAAGCAGCTCGGCGGGTAGCCTCACCCGCGCGAAATAAGATCCCATCGCCGCAGCACGACCCGCTTGGGCAGGCGCACCCCGGAATGCATGTTCCTGTTCGACGGGAGCTCGGCCCAGATGAAATAGTCGGGGTACTTGAAGCCGGTGATGCTGTAGGCCATGCCAGTTGGTGGCGCCCCCTCACCCCAGGTGATCTTGCCCTCTGCGTCAACCACAGGAATGCCGCCCTCGACCAGCGCCTGGGTCACCGGGTGCTTCCAGAATACCCGCTCGATCCGCTTCACCGACAGCGTGGACAGATCCTCGTCGGGCCGGCCGCGCACCAGGGGCTTGGAGAAGCGATCCTCGGCGTTGAGCATGGTGACCCGGTCGAACTGGCCGCCATTCCACATGGGCGAGTTCTCCGGGACGGTCACCATCAGGTCGCCGGCCTCCCAGAGGCCTGAGTTCTCCCACTCTGGCTTGACCTCCTGCTTCTGTAGGCCGACCACGGTCTGCAGCGGCTCGCTCCAGATGCGCCCGTGCTTGCGGCACAGCTTGCATTTCGGATCCGGCGCGCCGCTGTCCGGGTTGGTGCAGGAGCAGGCGTAGGCCGGGCGCCACAGCACCTGCTGGCCCATCTTGACCACGTGGCGGTTGAAGGCGTTGGGATTTAAGCGCATGGAGCCCCCTTACATGACCATCATACGGATGCCATGGATCTTCGACATCAGGCCGCCGTTGCTGCCGGCCGGGCCGTTGATGATGTGGTCGATGGCCTCGTAGTATTTGCCCATGTCGGCCGACAGCGACTGCGACAGGCCGTCAGCGCTGATCGATCCGGACTGCGGCAGGAAGGTGTCGCCGACGACCTTGAGCACGGCCTTCTTCTTAATGGCGTCCAGCAGCTCCGGGTAGGTGTTGGCAACGTCGGTCAGGCCCGCGGTGTAGGTCATCTGGATCATGGACGGAATGATCCGCCCGCTGACGCCGGCCATCATCACGGCGCCGGCCATGCCGTTGTAGACCACGCTGGTGGTCGGCACGATGCGCACGTGACCGTACTTCGCGTCGACGTTGATCCACTGCGGCGGGATGTTCACCACACCGAAGCTGCCGCCCGGGTACCGGAACACCAGGTCATCAATCGAGATGATCGGGCGCTCGCGGGTAACGATGAAGCCCCACTTGTCGCCCTGCCACATGGTCGGGTCGTAGTCGTTGCCGACCTCGACCGCCCAGGCCATGCCGTCCAGTGCGTCGATCTGCTCCTGGGTGGGCTGGTTCGGGAAAAAGCGGGTGGGCACCAACGGCACGCGCAGGGTGTGCGACAGCTCGGATTCTGCGGCCCGAATCTTGTCCCACAGGTAGTCGTCGCTCACCACCACGTCCTGCAGCACGCCGGCAGCGGCCGCCATCAGGCGATCGTTGCGCAGCTCCTCGATGATGATGTCTTTGATGAACAGGGATGTGCGAGTGGGCTCGAACAGCGTCTCCACTGTCAGCTTGAACCGCTTGATCCCGAAGCCGCCCGACAGCACGAGCATGACGTCGCCGGCTGGCAGCGTGCCGGTCTGGGTATCGTCGAGCTCGACCGCGACAGCACCGGATGCGTCGCCCTGGGCCGGGAAGGCCGGCACGAACTCCTGCTTGCCGTCCATGGAGAAGACACGGGCCTCGACGCCGCCCGTGATCGGCACAGGCTGGCCGTTCGCCTGGACGGTTACGGAGAAGCTGGCCGGGCTGCCGGCGATGATCGTGGTCATGAAAAATCCTCAAGAAAAAGGCCGCACGCGGCGGCCTTTAGTGTGACATCACGCCGGTCAGGCGGCGGCAGATTCCAGAGCGGCGACCTTGGTCTCCAGGGTCTTGATGCGGTCTTCCAGGCTGGCAACATAGTCGCCGACCTTCGCCTTGTTGGTGCCGATGTTGAGGTTGTTCAACAGCTTGCGGATGGTCTCCTTCATGTGTCCTCCTTAGAACACTGCGTCCTGCGAACCTTCTTCCGAGGCCGTGGCTTCGGTCTCAGTTTCGGTTTCGGACTGGGTTTCGGTCTGGGTGTCGCCCTCAGACTGGGTCTCGGCCTGGGACTCGGTTGCAGCGGTCTCGGTGGTCGCCGGAGCCTCGGGCTTCGCCTTGGCTGCCGCTTCTTCCGCGGCCTTCTGCGCGGCAGCCTTATCGGCAGCCTTCTGCTGGGCCTTGGTCAGCTTCGGGGGCGGGGTCACTACCGGCGCCTCGGGCTCGGTGCCTTCCTCGTCCAGCTTGTAGCCGGGGATGGTGGCGAACCACTCGGCCAGCTCGGTCTCGATGTCGTCGGAAATCTTGCCGCCCTGGTCGAGCGGATGGAATGCAACGCCGTTGATCAGATCGCTGGCGAACGGCAGGTCACAAATTACGCGGGGCATGGAAGGATCCTCTGATCGCTAAATTTCGAGAACGTTGACGGTGAAAAGCTCGGTATTTCCGTTCTTCAACACCGGCGCTCCAGTGTAGCGATGCTCGGCATGCCGCCGATGCAAACGCTTCTCTGCGATTCTGGCATCACGACCAGATTCAAATTTGATCATGTCCAGAACCTCGACATCAGTGCCCGCCGGCACTCCCATGCCTTTCACCCTTGCGGCAGGATCTCGGTTTGTAATGCCGATTTTGTAGAGCACGACGCTAGGGGTGGTGATGCGGAGATGGTAAAGCACGGACGGCTTTTCCTTCGAGAACCCATACTCCGGTGGCGGCATGTGGGCACACGCCTCGTCGAGGTAACCATATTGATCGGCGTGCTTGTAGGCGCCGGAGGCTGCTGCCTGGAATAGTCCGCGCGACTGGTGCTTGGCGGCCTCGGCCATTGCCAAATCCTTTGTCCAGGTGATGCGCAACTTTTTCATGTGAGAGCTAGCTAGAGCCTGCAGCTTGTATTTCGTAGCGTAAGTGTAGGCTTGACGCTCATGCCTTTGAAATTGACCCCAGTCATCATACTTCAGCGCGACCGCCATAAGCTCAAACAGGTGCCAAAAGCGATGCCCACTACGCATTGTTGAGCATGCCTGGTCTAGGATTTCGTTGGCCAGCGCGAACTCGTAGGCGCCAGGACATTTGCGCTTGAACTCAGCTCGATTTTTGTATTTCGCTGCCTCAGCGAATGCCGATGCAACGTCCCAGCGCGTGTACGAATACCTGGGAGAAAGCGTCATGTGGGAGCAAGCATCAGAAAGCAGTTTTCTTTTCTGAAGAGCGGCGTATGCGGCCGGGCTTCCTTTGAAAAAATCAACTCTCGCGCTGTATTTTTTTGCCTCTTCAAAGCATTCGTCGATCGTAAATTTTGGCATGGTCAAATAGAAATGGCGGCCTATAAAGGCCGCCATTCTAACTCACTCTAGCGTGTGGACGCCATTACTCCCCTTGGTGCGGGCGCCACTTCGAGTTTGAGGGCAAGATATTTTTGATCATGCCGTGGTGCTTCGGCTTGGTCACGCGGAGGTAACCGAATAGAAACTGGAACCAGGAATGAACCGGGACACCACCGACACCGAAGGGCAGCGGGATCTTGGTCATCGGCTGGAACTGACGCCAGCCGATGGCATCGGCGCCGGTGTCCATGTTCAGCAGCGGCACAGTGACGGTGCCCGGGATGTCGCGGTTCAGGTCGACGAACACGGTGTTGGCACCCTGGGCCTTCGCGATGACCTTCACCAGACGCATGTCGGCGGTGTCGTTGCTGCCGTTCTGGCGGCTGCGATAGATCGCGTAGCCAGTTTCGGAGTTCGCGGCAGACGGGGTGATGGTCAGGGTGACCTTGTTGCCCGCAGCAACTGCGACCTGGGCCGACTTCACGACAGCAGTCAGGCCTTCACCGTTGGCGCCGATACCGGCGACAGCGTAGAAGTAGTTACCGGCACGAGTGCTGGTGAACTGGGACGATGCGTCGGCAGCAGCCACGCCGGCGATGCTGGCAGGCTTGAATGCGGCGTTGGCAGCGGCCACGACCGGCTGAGTCACCTCGAACGGCGACACCATCGGGTGGTACTCGTTATGGATGAAGGTGTCTTCGTTGGTGCGCAGAACGCCACCCTGCAGACGGATGCCTTCGACATGGCCACCGACCATCGGGGTGTTCATGCCCTGCGGAGTCCAGCGGAAGGCAGGATCCAGACCCTGGTTGAGGTCGTTCTGCACGCTCATCGGCAGGAACACGTCGGTGCTGCGGCCCCACGAACCGTAGTTGCCCACGGAAACGTTGACCTGGCTGAAGGCCTCGACGCTGTCGAGCTTCTTGCCCTGCATGTCGATGACGTTTTCCGGAGCGATCTCGCCCTTGGAAACGCCGTCTTCGATCTGCTTGATGATGCCGTCGTACTGGGTCGGGCTGGCATCAGCGTTGCCGTGATACAGCAGGTAGTTGGCGTCGGTGAGCAGCTGCTTGGCACCGTTGCGCTCTTCGACAGCCAGCGGCTGGGCCAGGTTGTTGCCGACGTTCAGCACGTAACCGACCTGACGCAGGGTCATCAGGAACTTCACGAAGCCAACTTCGCGCTTGTATTCGCCGGTAGCCGCGCGAACCTGACCCATCTGGGTGTTGGTCGAGCCGCCCAGGAAGCCGCCGATGTTGTTCTGACGGGTGTACTCGTCGACGATGTTGGTGGCGTTGGTGCGCTGCAGGCGGTTGAACAGGGTGAAGTGCTTCTCTTCCTGAACAACGGTCTTCATCGCGGTGTCCAGCGACTGGATGCCGAGAGCACCACCGCCGTCCAGGGTGGCGACGTCGGTCTGGTAGTTGCTGGCCTCGAGGGCTTTCAGCAGGTCAGCGCCTGCGCCGCCCATCGAGCCGCCGAGCTGGGAGTTGCCGCCGCTCGTAGCAGTTGCGCTGCTGGCAAGCTGAGCGAGTAGGGAGTTTGCGTCCATCGATTTGGTATCCTCAGTGGATGGTTTTGCCAGTGCGGCGGGTTACTGAACGATGCGTTGGATCAGCGACGGGTCGAGCTTGCCGCCGGTGCGCAAAGCTGCGTCCACTGCGGAGAATTCGATGCCGGTGATCTTGTTGGCCTGCCAGGCAGCTTCGGACTTGGCCAGGAACTGTTCCTTGGTCATGCCTTCTTCGGCTTGGGACTTGGCCAGGGTTTCGGCGGCAGGAGCGGCGCGCTCGTGCACAGCCAGCACGGTCTTGCGACCAGCGCCTTGGCCACCCAGCTTGCTGATCTGGCCCTGCAGGGACTTGATCATGTCGCCTTGGCCCTTGATCAGACCGAGAGCGGCTTCCAGGCCCTTGGTCAGGGTTTCCTCGACCACGGTGGTGCGGCCGGTCAGGTCGTGCAGCGACTTGATCAGCTCACCTGCGTCGACGATTTCCAGCTCTTCGCCTTCGGCGGTGGTCATGGACTTGGCCAGGGGCTGCTTGCCCTCTTCGCCTTCGTCCTCGGGATTGGTGTTCTCGCCTTCGGCACCTTCAGCGGAAGCAGTTTGGATCGCCTTGTCGTCCTCACCGCCATCCGCCGGAAGGGCCTTGGCCAGGGTGGATTGCTCTTCTTGCTCAGCATTGAGCTGAGCGAGCAATTCATCGAATTTGCCAGTGCTCATGTTTAGCTCCGTTTGGATAGACTAGATTTCAAATCGCTCAGGAAGCGATCCACCCACTCCGCCGCCTCATCTGGCGACAGACTGAATTCTTGCACCGCGTGATCGATCATCGCGTGCATGTTCTGGCCGACCAGGCTGCCCTGCAGCGCATCGGCCAATTTGTTGCGGAAGTCGTAGTAGCTGACCGGCTGGTTGCTGCCGGTATCGAGCGACTGCATGCCGAGCGCGGCGCCGCCGGTCTTTGCCGCGGCGTCGGTGGCGAAGCTCGCCTCCAGGGCCTTGGCCATGTTGAAGCCTTCAGCCGTCCAGCACTTGGCCAGGGCACCAAATGGAATGGTGCTGACCGGGGAGACATGCTGGTTCACAGGCTGCTGGCTGATCGCGAGATTCGACCAGCGCACCTTCGTCACGAATTCGACGCGGTTCTTGGTGGCCGGGTCGATGCCGGCGGCTTTCGCCAGAGTCGCGCCGCCCACGGACGCATACCAGCGCTTCGGCGGGTTCAGCTTGGTCATGCTGTCCCAGACCATGTTCGCGTTCGCTGCCAGCGGCGTGTCGCCACGGTACAGGCGGGCCTTCACCAGCACGGACTTGCCGTCGACCTGCACGTCTTCCGGCGTGCCGATCTCATGGGACTGGGCCTCGGCCAGGGTCAAACCGTAAGCCTTGGCGATCACCGGCATGGTCTTGTGATCGATGTCGATGTTGCCGAACTTGAGGAAGTGTTCTGCAGAGTCGCCAAGCGCTTTGGCCAGGACGCACTCGTTCTGCTGGTCAACGCCTTCGCGGGCGGCTTCCAGATAGATAAAGCGCTCGCCACCCTCCTCGGAGGGGCGAGCTTTGAGCATGGTGCCAATGCTCAGGTATTCTGGGTTCGCGCCGATGCGCTCTGCTTCGTTCATGAAGTCAGTTTGCTGTCACGACGATTTCAGCTGGGAGCGCAGGCATAAAAAAGCCGCTCCAGGGAGCGGCAATTGGGGAAGGAAAGGAAGTGCCCGGGTAGTATGCGCGCAGAGCTATCGCGCCTGCAACTACTTCCGCACCTCGGCCAGGCACTGCGAGCGCAGGCCGCTCGACTGAATCGTGTAACAGGTGCCGCTGTCGCCGCGCGCCTTCGCCAGGCAGTAGGCCCGCGCATCCGCGTCAGCGATCGCATAGCAGCTGCCGGCATCGGCGGCGAACACAGGGCCGCCGGCCATGCAGGCAGTGGCGGTGGCGATGTACAGGGACAGCAGCAGCTTTTTCATGTGGTTGGCTCCGGGTCAGGTTTGATCATTTTAGCGCAAGCTGAGCGGTGGCGCTACGCCAGCAGCTCGCGCAACATGTCGGCGAACTCAGGATCGTCACCTGGCTCGTCCTCGATCACCGGCACCCAGCGCCCGCGACAGTGCGGATGCGCCAGGCCTGCCGGCAACTGCCACATCTCGTCCGGATCACGCGCCACCAGCTGGTCGCCAACGCGCTTGCGCGGCGAGGCGGAGCGACCGACGTTGTTCTTGCCTGGCCAAATCTGGGTCTCCGGGTCTTTGTCCGGCGCGTCGGCGGCCACCACGGTAGCGATCACGCCGTCGATCTTCTTGCAGAACCCGCAGGCGGTTGCGTATTGCTCGACCCGCTTCACCTTCGTGCCCGGCTTGAGGCTGGCGATATAACCCTGCGTCTGTGCCTCGCCAGCCTCGGTCACGGCGATGCGACGCCAGTCCCGGTTGAGCATGGCGAACTGGTCGAACAGCTTCGACTGCAGGGCCTGGCCAGGCACGCCTGCGGCGGTGGTCTGTTGCTCCTCCAGGTGCTGCACGATGGTGTTGCGCATGCGGTGCCGCACGGAATCCGTCAGCGCCCGCACGTTCTCAGCGGTGCGCACCCGGGCGAACTCCAGGGTGGCGCGCTGCTGCGCTGGCAGGTTGAACTGGCTGACGGCCTGGGCAACCGTGCTGGGCAGAGCCGCCAGGATCGCGTCGGCGCCCTTGCCCGTCATGGTTGCTACGGCGGCGGCATCGAGGTTTGCCTGCACCTTGCCCATCATGCCGGCGCGGGTCGACAGCCACTCGGCTTCGGTCTTGAGCTCGTCGGCCGGCAGGTAGCGCTGCACGACGTAGTCGACGGCCATCATATGGTCATCCAGTCCCCATTGCTCGGGCGGCAGGCTCTCCAGGTAAAGCTTCACCAGAGACAGCTCGGCCTCGTTCCAGCGCTCCATCATGCCAGGGCGGGCCACCGGCGCCTCGCTGGGCTTGTGGTGATCACCTGCCTCCCAGGCCAGGATCTGCTTCTGGACGGCGTCCAGGCGGTCGAGACCGCGCTTGGTGAACAGCTCGACCAGGCGCCGGATCAGCGGCGACTCGTGAGGCGACCAGATGCCGTCGCCGCCGTGGTCGTGCGCCTTGAAAATGTACTCGAGCGCGTCGTTGGTGGCGCGCTCGGAGAGGGGGTAGATGTCGAGAAAGAGGTTGGACATTGGCCTTGGCTCGCAGCTGGAGTGGTGGCGCCCCGGCCGCCGGGCAGTTAGCGCTGCGCCGGCGGCTGGAACTTCCCCCTTAGCGACGAACCCGGCGAACCGAGCAGAGGGCTGCGCTTCTCAGTCGTTCCTGCCGACCACCATCACTGATGGGCAGACCTCCGACCGCGAGAGGTAGAAAATGCCCCGGCCGCTTAGCCCCGGCCAGGCCCTGTCAGGATTCAGGGTTATGCTTGGGCTTGATTCATGGGTCGACCCTGAAAACTGGCAGGCCGAACGACTTCGCCAGATCCTCGCCATCCTCGGCGTCGTCTTCCGGGTTGCGATCGGCCTTGGGAGCAGGCTTGCCCTGGGGTGCCGCCGACTGTTCGGGCTCATCGCCTGCCGGCGCATGGGCCTGCATGTACGCGCCCATCAGGTTCGGGTTCAGTGGCGCGTTGCCCAGGATCTCGTCCTTGATCTCGTCCCAGCCGCGGGCCTTGCGCGCCTCGTTCAGCGTGCTCAGGGCCTCCTCTTCCTTCCAGGCCTGCTCCGGATTCATCTCGTCCAGGCCAGTCCAGCGGAACACGTACTTGTCGCCGAACTCGGCGACGATGAAATCGCTGAAGACGTCCTCGAAGTGGCTGAGCAGCGGGCGAAGACCTTTGTCCTTGGAGTTGATCAGCTTCTCTTCGGTGTCGCTGCCGGACAGCGCCGAGGTATTGCCGGCCGTGAACGACTCGAAGTTGATCTCGTCCGGGGCCATGCCGTAGATCGCGCAGACGATCGACGTGAGAAAGGTCATCCACTTGGCGAACATCACGTCATCGATGTCGACGCCGAACTTCTCGAACGACGCCTTGGACTCCTGGTTCTTGGAGACCATCACCGGCAGGCTCCAGGCATTGTTGATACCCTTCACCATGGCGTTCCAGTAGCGTTTAAACGAATTCAGGTCGCTTTCGGAGTAGTCGCCGGACAGGTGCAGCATCCCTTTCGGGATGTTGTTGCTGTCGAAGAATTTCAGGTTGTAGGTCATGGCATTGAGCAGGCCGGTGACCACCTTGATAAGCAGCTCGGTCTCGGACATGCCGTAGCCGCCAACCATCACGTCAGTGCGCGGGTTGCGCGGCTCGTAGATCAGGTCGTCGTAGGTGTAGGCTGCCCGCAGGTTGCCCTGGACGACCTGCAGGGCAAAAATCTCGTCGTCGCCCTGGTAGCCTTCCTCGCTGCACAGGCGGATGGTCGCGCCGTCCACGGCGTAGAACCCGTCGATGCCGAGCTTGCGGTCGCGCTTCCACTCGGTCTCGATCGGCGCGCTGTCCAGGATCAGGCTGTCCCGTACCTGCTTCATCATGAAGCCGGAGAAGTTATCCCGGCGCAGGCGCTTGCGCACCCTGGGGCTCGCCTCCCACCCGCAGTTGGTGAAGAACCCTTCCAGCAGCTGGATGGACTGGCGCTCGGAATCGCCCTGCTTTGCAGAGGTGTCCTTGAGCTTGATGGCGAACCCTGGCCCCTTGCCACTCTCCTGCACGCGGCAGAAGCGCTTGATCTGGCGCTGGCGGGTCAAGATCACCGACGACAGGATCGGCGTCTGGTCGACCATCGCGCGCATCATGTCGAAGCCGAAATTGCCGGGCGGCTCGTAGTAGTCGCCAAGCATCTGGATCCGGCGATCGTCCAGGAAGACCGACTGCATGCCGTCGCGCTTCTTCTCGATAGCGGTCGACGGGAACGGGATCACATTCGGCTTCGACAGAGCCTTGTGCATGTCCTGCTCTTCGATCTGGCGCTGCATGAACTCGACCACCGGCAGCATATCGCGCACGGTGGACGGCATCGCGTCTTTCTGAGCGACGCGCATGGCATCGCGCTGCTCGTCGGCAGGCGCTGCTGGGTTGTGTGCTACTTCGATCGCTTTATCGCTCATGGCGCTAGTTTCACGTCACGACGGGTGCTGTTGCGCTGCTTGTTCATTTTTGAGTATCATCAGCACGCCAGCACCCACAGAGCAGTCAAGCGATGGTAATCCGACGCTACGCTGGTAGGCCTGTACTCAGAAAAATTGACGGCGAGATAGAAAAGCTGTGCGGGCACTGCGAAGAGTGGTGGCCGCAGACTGACGAATTCTTCAGCTTCATTACCACGCGCGGGCACTACCACTCAGAATGCAAGGCCTGCAGGGCCGAACAGACAGCCGCCAGGCGCGCGGCAGCATGACCAACCACCAACGAGGAAAGGAACGTGACCACTCCACTCAACCAGGCAGCACAAGAACTCGAAGCCATCATGGCGACCACTCCATACATCGGCGGCATCCAACATACCCGTGGCATTGAGCGCGCGGTCGAGGGCCTGGATATCCTTCAGGATCTCTGCCACTCGCTGGCCTGCCTCAGCGGCTGGTGGACTGACAAAGCGACTGGGGAGCGCAAGACCCTGGAGCAGGTCAACGTCGCCGAGAAACTGTGCCTGATCCACTCGGAAATCAGCGAGGCGATGGAAGGCGATCGCAAAAAGCTGATGGACGACCACCTGCCTCACCGTCAGATGATCGAGGTTGAGCTGGCGGACGCCTTGATCCGCATTCTTGACCTGGGTGGCTTCCTCGAGCTCGACATTACCAGCGCTGCCATCGAGAAGCTGGCCTACAACCAGCGTCGCGCCGATCACAAGCTGGAAACCCGGCAGCTGGCCGGCGGGAAGGCCTATTGATGACCCTCATCGCTCAACAACGCCAGAAGAGCCTGGACACCTGGCTGGCCGCCCGCGGCGAGGCCGGGCGCATCATCGCCGAGTACGGCAAGCGCAGCGACTGGGAAGCTTGGGCGAACGAGCAGGTCAGCCAGTCACCGCATGAGCGTATCCTGCGCCGCATGCTGGCTGATCAGTTGGTGCCGAAGCAGCCGCTCGTTCTGCTTTGACCTGCACCATGCAAAAGACCCGCTTCGGCGGGTTTTCTTTGACCAAATGCTTGCATTACTTATTTTTGATCAAGTATGATTCATCCAGGCCGCAGCAAATGGCCTTTAAATACTGACGATTACTCTAGAAGGAAAGGAAATGACCACTCAATCTTTTGCGCTATCCAAAGAGATGCGCGAGCGCGTTGTAGACCAACTCACACAGCAGGCTGTCGCGAAGCATGGCAAGCGCATCGGTGCAACTCTTACCAAGCTGAACGAGCAGTTTTGGGCCGATCACGCTGCCGCGGTCGGGAAGGTTCTGCAGATCGATCCGAAGCGCTACCCAGAATTGATCGCCGCCGGTGTCGTGGCGGCAACCACGCGGGAGAGCCTTTCGGTGCCCGGACAAGGGAACCCTCTGCGGATCGCCTTCTCCCGCCACCGCAGCGACGAGAGCGCGCGTCTCGATATTTTTAAAACCATCCTCAAAACACCTGAGTACGCACAGGTTGCCAGCTTCGTTCGCAAGGAAGGCTACTACGATAACTACGAGCTCCAGTTCACGTCGACCAATGGTTCAGTCCCTCGTCTGAACGGCATGGGAGAGGTAGAGGCTGGCAGCAAGATCGCCAAACAGGCCAGCGCAGTCAAAGAACAGCTGCTGGATATCTTGAGGGCGGCCGTCGAATTCCATGCGAAGGCAACTAACGTCATCAGCTCTTGCCGCACATCCCGTCAGTTGATCGATATTTTTCCTGAAGCCGGCAAGCTTCTGCCTCAGCCAGCGAAGAAAACCCAGGCCCTGGCGCCTGTAGAGCTGGTCGAGAGTGTGCGCAGCATGCTGAACAAGGGCGTACCTGATCAGGCCAAGCCGTGAACAGGGAAACATGGTTGAACGCGATCGCGGAGCGTATGGCTCCGCGCTTCGCCGAGCTCGGCTTCCCCCTCAAGCCATTCCGCGTCTCGATCGGCTTCACCTCCGGCGGGCAGAACGCCCGCGCGGCCGCCGAGGTCTGGTCGGACGTGGCCAGCGCTGACGGCAAGTTCGAGATCCTGATCCGTCCGGATGAGGATCGCCCGATGATGGTGACCGCCTATCTGGCGCACGAGCTCTGCCACGTGGCGGTCGGGCTCCAGGAGGGCCACAAGGGCAATTTCAAACGGCTCATGATGCTGATCGGCATGACCAAGCCATTCACCTGCACGGTGCCGACACCAGTGTTCGAGGCATGGGTGCAGCCCTTCATCGACGAGCTGGGCCAACTGCCACACGGCAAGCTGCAGTGGCGCCCAGAGGGCCTGTTCCCGTCCGGCAAACGCCCACAAGGCGCCGGCCTGATCGCCAAGGGCATCCGGGAAGGCCTGGCGGGCGACAAGCTGCAGGAGCTGATCACCAACGCTCCGAAGAAGCAGACCACCCGCCTGATGAAGGTGCTCTGCGCAGATTGCGGTTACGTGGCGCGCGTCTCGCGCAAATGGCTGGATGAAGTAGGGCCGCCACACTGCCCAGATCACGGGCCGATGGCTGCCGAGGAAGAAGAATGCGACGAATGACACAAGCCCGGGCGGCCCAGCGCCGCCGCCAGGCCTGGGGCGAGCTGCAGGAGCAGCCATCCACACCAGAACAGCGCCAGGCGCCTCACTCAACCACTGGTGCGTCGACGCCGGACTCAACGTCCGGTAGTCGATAAGCTGAGGAGTATATGCCCATGATCCGTTATGCCATCGCCCTGGCCGCTGTCCTGGCCACCACCTCCGCCCATGCCGAAGTCGTGGCGGCCGCACTCACCAAGTCATCCAGCTCGGTCATGTACGCCCTGGAGCTGCACGACCACGAGGCCGAGCCTCGCGCCTGCAAGGGCCGCACGGGCTACCCGGCGGCGGTGATCGGTGGCATGTCGCCGAACGCCCCCAAGCTGATCCATCGCCTGGGCATCGGCTGCTGGTGGCCGAACGGTGACGGCACCGTGACCCTGTTCATGCGCAGCAACGAGACCGGCGCGCCGGCGGAGTTCATCCGCAACATCAACGATTTTGTGAAGACCGAGCACTTCACCGACTGGAACATGTCGCCGGTGTCAGCCACCCAGCCGCGGCCGAAGGTGCGCCCTGTACTGCGCGACACCTTCGGCGCCAACGGGCAGATGGAAGTGCGTCTCGACCTGGACACCCACATGAGCTGCCACGGCGTGCCCGGCAAGGCCGCTGACATCCGCCTGAGCAAGCCCGGGCAGGACGCATTCGGCGTCAAGGGCTGCTGGATCGACAATGGCGACACCGTAGACGTACTGATCAACAACCCAGGCGCACCTGCGATCCTGCGCAGCTACTCTGTCAGCTCGTTCGACTACGACTGATCAGCCTTTGGCAATGAACGCCCAGCACCCAGGATCGGCCTTCGCGGTGAGCACCCGCTGCTCAGAGCACAGGCCGGTCTCCTCGTCGCGGTTGACGCAGTTCCCGCACACCTCGTCCCTCGAAATCTGCAGCTGAGACATCACTGCCGCGATCTGGTCAGGAATATCGATCTGCCCGGGCTCCAGGGCCTTCTGGTGATCGGTGCCGCCGCTCGGCAGGATGAACGTGCTCGTGCCGTGCGCGCGCGACCAGGCCACGTCGCAGAGCATGTTGGCATAGCTGGTGTGCGGGTCGATGCCGACCTTGACCACCTTGCGCTTGTACTTCTTCTCGTCCTCGTCCTTCTCGACCACCAGCGCCGTGCGCGTGAAGTGGAAGAATGCCACGTCCTTGCAGACCGGCGTCAGCGCCTTCTCGCCCTTCTCGGCATACATCTGCACCAGCGCGGTAGGATCCGGGAACAGGCAGCTCTGCGTCGCAAAGCGGGCCATCGAAACCTGCATGCACTTGTACTGGTCGAGGCGAACCGTGTAGCGGTCGAGCGCTTCTTCGTCCGTGCGGCGATCGGATGAGTTGCTTTTCGGGGTGTCGCCCCAGATCAGCATCTCATTGTCCATGTTGCCGTAGCCGGCCAGGAACACCTTGCCGGAGTGGCGCTGGGCGAAGCGCTTCGCATCGTTGTAGTTAGGCAGCGTCTCGACCACGCAGCACTGCACGCCGTAGAGCTCCATGAGCTTGCTGCAGCGCATGAACGGGTCTGCGTCGAAGATGTACTCGAGGTGGATCACGGCCTGGTGACCGCTGTCCATGCGCTCTTTGATGATCGCCACGTTGTAGGCGCCCATCTGGTCGATGCCCATGAAGGTGTTGCGCGCCCGATCCTTCCAGACCACGCCCCGGCGCATGCCTTCCGCGGCGCACTGGTTCAGCATCTCCAGGTTCACCGGCACCTGCGACGGGTCGGTGTACGGCTTGCCCAGCTTCCGGTTGTAGAAGCCCTTCATGCTGTCGTTGTTGCGGAACGCCTCGATGATGTTGCGCGGGCTGATCGTCGGCGACAGGAACTGCGGGAAGTGCACCGACCGGATGTCGGCCGCCGGGTTCTTGGCGATCCACTCGCCCTGCTGCGGGTCGTCGATCCAGCCCTTGCACGAGTGGCACTGGTAGCGGTACTCGCCGAGCAGGATGGTGTCGCCGCGCTGCTTGCGCTTCGGGTGCTGCGGGTCGAACTGGATGCACTCCGGGAAGTGCTCGTCGAGCACCTGGCCCAGGCCGCAGTGCGGGCACTCGGTGTGGAACTGGTGCTGGGTGCCGCGCTGGTACCACCAGTGGATGTCGCTGTCTGGCCAGTTGGCCGTGCTGCCCATGAGGGTGTATTTCAGCTTGGACGCCGACAGACGCTCGACCACCTTCTCCATGTCGGCGATCAGCATCTCCTGCACCTCGTCGAAGGAGATGACGTCCATCGGGAACGACTCGGTCGCGGTCGCGCCGGACGTCCAGAGGAAGTGGAAGCGCGACGGCCCCAGGTTCCTGATCAGAACGTTACCCTCGCCACCGCGGCCGCCAGAGGCGTTCTTCTCGGTCATCAGGCGGTGCACGGCCGGCACGGTGCGCGCGATCGGCAGGAAGCGCTCAGAGGACTTGCCCGACGCCAGGGACGTCGACGGCATGAACATGCCGATCTTGGCCGGGGCGAACCGCAGGGCCAGGTAGATGGCCGCCAGCATCTCCATCACCGTGAATCCCACCTGGGTGCACTTCATGATCACGTCGACGCGCTCGAAGGCCTCCTCCCTGGTGGACGGGATCAGCTCGTAGATGAAGCGCATGGCGGGGCGGTCGGACAGCGTGAACGGGACGCCGTCCACCTTCAGGCCATCCTGCTCCAGGCGCTCGCACCACTGGATGAAGGTCTCGCCCTGCTTCAGCACGCGCTGCGCAGCCGTCAGCTCGACGGCGACATCCAGAAACTCGGCGCCGAACCGCTGCCGCAGCTCGAGCTCGGTGACCTCGGCCATTTCGGCCTTCGCGTCTTCGGGCAGGAACGGGTTGCAGTCGGACGGGAACTGCCAGCAAGACCAGTCCGGATCCAGGTTGCCGATCTGGTACAGGCGGTAGAAGTCGTTGCGCTTGCCGTAGGCGTTCGACAGGAACCAGCCCTCGCCCTGGTGCTCGCGCAGGCACTCGCTCAGCACGTCCTCCCAGGTATCGAGGAACAGGGGCACCTGGCACACGTCGTCGACCACGATCAGGCCGTACTGCGGGAAACTCTTAGGCATCTCGTCGAGCGAGTAGAAGTCGATGGCGTTGCCGTTGGCGAGCTCGATGCGGCGCGCGTTGGGCTGCCGCTTGATGACCTGGTCGATGGCGCGCCGGACGATGCGCTTGACCTCGACGAGCTCTTCCTTGGTGGCGGCGAACCAGGCTACCGGCGCATTGCCGGCCAATGCGCCGCGGGCTGACATGATCAGCACCTCGATGCCGAGCGTGGTCTTGCCGCCCTTCTCGCCCATGCAGATGGCATTGAAGCGGGTCGGGCGACTGAGGATTTTCTTTTGGACAGGATGGGGCGCCGGGAGGCGGATTTTGACTTCGCTCATGCTGCAATTTTGCAGTCACGACAACGGAAAACCCCGCCGTAGCGGGGTTGGTGTCACCACTCCAGCTTCGCAGGGATCGGTGGTGTTGCCGCCAGCGTCTGCAGGTCGAGCAGCGTGAAGTGCCCGCTCTCGTCCGGGAACCAGCCGCCGGTGTCGATGTGGTACACGTTGCCGAGAACAACAGGCTGCCGCACTGGCGTGTGGCCGCAGACTACCGCGCGGACGTCCGCAACGCCGCTGGCATCGCCGAACTCGATGCGGTTGCGCGACCACATGCAGGTGTTCTTCACCAACTTGAGGCGCTTGTGCTCGGTCGCACCAGTCAGCTCGAACTGGAGCTCGAACCAGGATGGGAATGGGCAGTCGGCATGCAACAGGCCGACCAGGCCTTCCGGCGTCTCGACCTCGATGGCGATCGGCAGCTCGTTGAACATGACTTGGTAGTTGGCCTGCTCCAGGCTGGGCAGACCCAGGAACCAGGAGCCGCCGTTGTGCAGCCAGTTGCCGATGTCGCACGTGTCGTACCGGCACACGTAGTCGTCATGGTTGCCGCGCACGGGGTGGAACCAGGGCTTGTTCAGCCACTTGATCACCTCCTCGCACTCTGGCCCGCGGTCGACCAGGTCGCCGACCGAGAACAGGCGATCGACGGCAGGGTCGAAGCCGATTGCGTCCAGGGCGGCCTGCAGGCGGGTGAAATGGCCGTGGATATCGCCGACCGCGAAATCGCGACCGACTGTGTTGGCGGGGAAACGCTTGAGAAGTGGTGGAGCCGACATCCTTTCTGCCCTCCCGGGCTGTTTGCTGGAGCGCCCTATACGCGCCCGAAGTTTTCGCCTCACCACTGCAGCCTTACTGCACCGAGGGTGAGGCGGTGTTGATGCCCTGCTTTGGGATCAGGGATTCTGCACCACGTCGATCATTTTCCACTCCACGCACTGCGGGTGATAGTCAGGCCTGCTGTGCAGGCCGCCCGCCCCATACAGAGGGTAACCGCTGCACACCGCCGGACGATCCTCGTACTTTCCGCATCCCTCACTTGTCAGAGCCGTGCAGTGGTACAGGCGCCATGCCTTTGCAGATTGCAGGCGCGGGTGCCGCTGAAACAGGTAAGGGTTTTTCTTCTTCGCCCTACGCTTACTGATCGGCTTCCAGTGCTCGCGGATGAACTGGGCATCTGAAGATGGATGAGCCAGAAGTTGCGACCGGCTCATTTTCAGAGTGATTGCTTCGCAGCATCGAGTACAGCGCTCCCCTTCGATGACACAGCCCATCAGAACGGTATCCCATCGCACTTGCGGCCTTCGTAGATGCCGGTGCCGCCGCACATGCCGTCGTCGCACTCGACGCATTTGGCCGGCTGCTTCCTGGCTTCCGCGAAGGCGGCGCGCAGCTGGGTGAGGTTGTTGATCATGCGATCGATCGCCAGGACGTCCGGGAAGGCGATGGCTGCGTCGACATCCTCAACCTGCATGGTGTTGTCCAGCTCAGGCGCAGGCGTTCCTGGCGCCTTCGACTCTGCTGGCCGGACGAAGCACAGTGCCGCCTGGTGGCGCGTGACGGCCTGCCCGACCAGCACGCTCCCGGCACCAAGGGTGATGACCAAAGCCTTTTTGACCTTGACGATGCTCACTTCCCACCCCCAGCCGCCAGCTTGGCGAGCACCTGGCCGGTCACCTGGCGGATGCCGGCGGCGTAGTCAGCGGGATAGCGCGCTGCAGTGGCTTCCAGATTGCGCGCCACGGTGTCCAGGCCGCCACCATCGGCAAACATCGACTTCGGCATGCCGTCTACGCTGCGCAGCATTTCGATGGCGAACAGTCGCCCGGCGATCTGCTCGATGATGCTCATTGCGCACCTCCGCTCACCAGGCCCGCCGCTTCAGGAACATACGCGGTGAGGGCGTGCTTTACCTTGCGGATATCAGCATCGATTGACGTCATGTAGTCGGCGCCGGCGCTCTCGCCACCGTCCGCTGCCATGATCTTCTGCTGGTGATCAAGCAGCGCTGCCAAGTGGTCGGTCAGGCGTTGCGGGACTTTGCTCTCGAAGTGGTTGCTGAGCAGGTCGGTGTTCTGCCGCGCGCGCTCGGCAAGATCCAGCAGCTGCTGGAGCTTCTGCCCGATCAGGAGATGATGGTTCATTGCGCACCGCCCTTGACGCGGGCAATCAGCGCCTTGGCGTGATCCCATGCGTCGTGCTTGCGGTCGGAAATGGTGATAATGGCTTCCAGTGCCGCTACGAGATCGGCTCGCTCCGCCTCCAGCTCGACGACGCGGGTTGCCTCTTTGACGGCGCGCTGCTCCCAGGTGTCGGCCTCGGCCTGGGCGCCGGCCAGCGCGCCCTCGGCATCGTTGGCGTCACCGACGATGCGATGGGTGGGCAGCTCTTCGCCGCTGGCGATCAGTCGATCACGCTCGGCCTGCCACTGCTCGCGGGTGACGATGGCGGTGGCGTGGTCAGTGCAAGTCTCGTGCTGGCCGATTTCATACTCGAAATCACAAAGACCCATGTTCGTTCGGTGACGCCACCCATTACCCTCGAACTCGATGTCTTGATACTTCCAAAGAAATACTATGCCGCTTAAGTCCTGGGCG
This sequence comes from Microvirga lupini, assembly GCF_014191055.1. Taxonomy (GTDB): domain Bacteria; phylum Pseudomonadota; class Alphaproteobacteria; order Rhizobiales; family Beijerinckiaceae; genus Microvirga; species Microvirga lupini_A. Next base: position 731,136 of record NZ_JACHWB010000001.1, on the reverse strand, counting down.
ATAACCATGCAGCTATCAGGCCACTCGCCCAGCTTCCGTGCCAGCAACTCTACTAATTTCACCTTCCTTTCCCCTGCCGGGCGTTGCCCGGCTCTGTTGTGTTGGCTGAATTGTACCTGTGTTGCTCAGATATGAGCAAGCATTACAGGCGGGTAGCGGTCAGGATCACCACGTCCACGCTCGTTCCGGCGAACTGGTTCTCCATCACCGGCGACCACTGCAGGTCGAAGCCTTCCAGCACCTGCTTGCCCTTGGCGCTGGCAGGCAGGATGGCGACGAGACGGCCGCCCGGGTAGAGCATGGTCGCGGCGTGCTGCAGGTGCGCCTGCCAGCGGCCCTCGCTGAAAGGCGGGTTCATCACCACCCGGTGGAACGCGCCGATCCCGCGCCACTTGAGGAAGTCGGCCTCGATCACGTTGTGGCCCTTGGCCTTGAGGATCTGGCAGTGCAGCGGGCTGATCTCGACGCAGCTGGTGAAGGCAAGTTCAGGGATCAGGTCAGCCAGACCACCCTGGCCGGCGCTCGGCTCCAGCACTTGATGCCCTGGCTGGATCTCGGCCAGCTCGATCGCCTTCTCGGCCACTGACGCCGGGGTCGGGTAGAACTGGTGCGACTTGTGGTCGGGGATGCAGCCGGAGCACACCACCTGATCAAGCACCTCTTGCGGGTTGTAGTCGAACTGCCAGTAGTGCTTCTCCTTCACCGCGCCGATGGACATCAGCACCTTCTCGGCTTCCGCCATTGCCGCTTTCTCGTGCTGGCCGTAGTCCCAGCTGAGCGCGTTCGGCACGTCGCGGTAGCGCTCCGGATAGGCTGGTTCGATGCGCTCACGAACCTGGCGCATGCCTGCCAGCAGATGGATCACCGCGAACGGCAGCGGACGGTCGAAGAGCTCGAAGTCCTTGATCTTCTTCACGCGCTTCGGCTTGGTGCGGAACTCGGCCGGGATAGCGAGGGGGTGCAGGCTGGCCAGGATGGCATTCAGGCGCCAGGCCATGTCCGGGTGCACCTCGAGGTGCGCGGTACCGACGCCGCCATAAACACGGATCCGGAGAGCCCCACCGTCGACGTTCATCCACTGGCCGTTCTGGCGGCGGGCGGCCTTGATCACTGGGTCAGTGGCACCGTGCTTCGGCTCGTCGCGCCCCATGAACTTGGCGATCACGCAGCGCAGGTCGTTGATGTGGCCGTGGGTCTGGTAGCCGAACACGTTGGCGATGATCATGCGCTTGCCAAAGCCCTGGGGCTGGTTGGTCACGTGGGCACGGCTCAGCGCGCGGAAGATGCCGTCGACACGCTCGGCCAGGAACTGGGCACGGTTGTGCAGCAGGCCGGCCAGGGTCGAGCGCACAGTGGCTTCCTCGAACTCAGGCAGCGGCGGCAGCTCCGTGTCGCTGGTGTGCCGGCCGGCCTTGCGCCCTTCCGGGTTGCGGATCTGCTCGAACCACTCGTCGCGGCGCTTCTGCGGCATGTAGTCGAGCACGTCGGTCAGGCGCAGCGCACGGTTCCAGAAGTCGGCGTTGAGCTGAGCGATGGCGCCCTCGGTGCGGAACAGGGCCTCGACCGTCTTCGGCAGGGTGTAGCGCTCTTCGCGCACGTTGCCCTCGACAAAGTAGTGCAGCACCGAGGCGTTCTGGCCGGCGCGCACGGCAGCCGCCAGGGCCTCGACGTTGCCGCGGGCGGCGTTGTACTGGCCGATCAGGCTGTCCACCAAGTCAGCCGACATCGGCGCGAAGAACTCGGACACGTCCTCGATGATTTCGCCAGTCACCTGGCCTACGACGGCGTTCACAGGAACGCTCCCTGGCCGCGGCGCTTGGTGGTCGAGTAAGGGCGCAGCTCCTGCAGGTTGGCCATGATGCCCCAGAAGCGGGCATAGGCATCGTGCAGGGGCTTGTTCTTCACGCTGTCCTTGAAGTTCGGGTAGCTGATGCCGGCCACCTGGCTGGCGATGGCCGCGACCACCTGCTCGCGCGGCAGCTCGGCGCGGTAGAGATAGTCACGGCCCGGGGTGCGCTCGACCTTGGCGCCCGGGAAGACCGCCTCGATGTCACCCTTGCGGCGAGCGCGAACGCGCAGCTTGTCGCCGCCCTTGACGGGCTCGATGATCGACAGGAAAGCATTGTTTAAACAGATCCACATACAGAAAGCCTCATTCGTTGTTGAGCGGAATGAGGCTAGCGTATATCAAATTTGATTAATTGCGCAAGTAGGCAACTGCATCACGCCATTACTTGTGAATACTTGCTATTTACTTGCTTATACGTGCAAGCCATTCGTCCGGCTCAGTGAGGATCAGCTTGTTGCCCTTGCGTCCATTCAGGTACGCAGGGATCACCTGGCAGTTATTCCAGACGTGCAGCCCACAGGCCTTTTTGCAAGCTAGCGGGATCATGTGATCAGCCGCCCAGCTGATGTCAGTAGCAGCGCGTCTCAGGATGGCGAGCTCAGCAGCCTCATCCCATACGAACTCGTCAAGCTCGCCGAACCAGGCTGGCATTGCCGCGCTTTTCCTGGCTCGACGCAGTGCGGAGTGAAACGTGGAGCTATCAGGATTCCTGAATTTCCACTCCCGCTTCTTCTTTGCCTGAGCCTCCGGCGACTTCTGGGCATGCTGGCGGGCTCTCTCAATGGTGAGGTCGCGGTTCCGGCTGTACCAATCGGACGAATTTTTCTTCTGCCTCTCGCGATTGTTGCTCCGGTACTCGCGATCAAGCTCATCCTTCAGGTCTTTGTTCCCGGCTTTCCATCCGGCACAGATGATCGCGTTGCACGAGACGCATCTCGTAGAGGCAGTGAAGCGTTCATCGATGTGTCCGCGCTTGCAAGGCGCCCCAGTAAAGTAGCGCTTTAGGCCCTGCTCGCGTGCTTCTGCTCGGCTGACTACGTTCATTTTACTTTCGGTATCGGCCCGGCGCCGATCGCTTCAGCTATTCCGTGATCAGCCCAAACATTCAGCAGCTCATAGAGGTGTTCGACAGGGCAAAGGCTGACAGCTTGCGACTCCCAGCCCATCGCAATTGGCGTTCCGCCTACGCGCCTGGCTGTGTAAATTCGAGCTACAGACGTTGTCCTTTCGTAGTCCCCCAGCAAGCCGGTGATCTCGACCTTCAGGCCTGACTCCTCGAACGCCTCCTTGATGGCGTTCGCCTGCAGCGACAGCTCCGGCTCGGCCGTGCCCTTGGGGAAACTGGCGTGGTACCCGCCGAACTGGTTGGTCGGGTGGATCAACCACACACGCCCATCAGGCTCTTCGATGACCACGCCGCTGGCCGCCTTCTTACCGGGTGGCAGGATGAATGCCGGCTCCCAGAGGTCGTCGTTGACGCCGTCGACGTAATCCCAGCCCTCATTGGTGGTCGGGTGATCCTTCCAGGGGCTGAGCCGGACGCCGTTGATCGACAGCGGCACGTCGCCGTCAGGTACGAAGGTCGCCACGGCGGTCGGGCTGTGCCAGGTGCTGGGCGCGCTCGGGTGGCTGGGCTTCTTCAACACGACCTGGGCTCCGTTCTCCCCGGCCTTGGGGTGATGATGCAAAATCTCGTCCGTCTCGGTAGGCAGGCGCAGCTGCTTCTGCTCGGGGCGCGCCGCGGCCGGCGCCTCCTTCCGGTCATGCGGCTTGACGTAGGTGCCGTCCTTTTTCGCGTAGCCCTTCACCCGGGCCTTGGCCAGTACCTGCACCATCAGCGATGCCCCAGGATCAGGCTGGCCGTGTCTTCGAGCATGTCCTTGGTGTGGCGCTCGGCATCTGCGTCGGACAGGCGCTCTTCCTCGTGCGCCTTGCCGATGGCCATCAGGCTTGTGCCGATCGTCACGAACAGCAGCTCGCCCGGGTCGCTGACGCCTTCGGCTGCCGGCACTACGAGCTTGATGCGTCGACCAAGGCGCGAAGGGTCATTCCAGGGCAGCGCGAAGTATTTCTCGCTGCGGCCGAGGATGATGTCGCCGTACTCGCGGGCGAGCTCGCGAACGCGCTCCTGGGCCTGCTCGCCGGTCAGCTTGTCCTCGTGGTAGTCCTTGCGCACACCCACGATCGCCGAGCCGAATTCGGACACCAGGCCGCGAACCACGTCCACGTTCCCCAGGGACGGGCGCGGATCCATGCTGAAGCCGAGGTCTTCGGCTCGGCCGCGATCGGCTGCCCGCTCGGGGCTGCCTTCGATTTCACGTGGGTCGGTCATGGTCGCATCTCACTGATTTGCAGGTATTGTAGCATCACAGGCCCATATCGGGAGGTAACATCAGCACCTCCAGCTCCAGGCGCTTGCCGCCCGGGTTCCCGTGCTCGACGTCAGGCACCATCTCCTTCTTGAGGATCACGAAGCGCGAGTTCGGCAGCGTGGTCACCTCTTTTTCACCGGAAAACTTCCCGGATGCGAAGCTCTCTACCGCCTTGGCGCCATTGGCGTAGCGCACGGTCACGCGGTGCTTGCCGAACCCTGCCGTACCGGTTGGGTGGTACGAGGTGCACATAGGGCCGGTGGCCTGGAAGACAGTGCCGTCCGGCGCGTCCAGGATCTTCTTCACCATGTCGTCAGGTATCGACTGCCAGCGGTACAAGCTGGTGCCTTCCGGCATGGTGGTCGCGTGCTCGAGCGCGGCCTTGGCCACGTCCGACAGCTTGTTGCCGGCGTGATCGTGCGACTTGCCGGCGCGGAACAGGTCGTTGTAGCTGCCGGATGCCTGCACCGAGTAGATGAAGTGCTTGGCCAGGTGGCTGGCCTGCTGGAACTTCTCTTTCGCCGCCGCGATCGCCGCGCTCGAATAGTCCATCACCTTGGACGGTTTGAACTTCGCTGCGCCGTGCGCCGTGCCCAGCACCACCCAGAAGCCCAGCTTCTCGTTCGAGTGCACCGAGGTGACGGTGGTGCCGAACTTCTTCGACGGCAGCGCCGCGGCCAGCTGGTCGATCGTGCCGACGTCGGTCTCCTGGAAGACCTTCAGGGGCTGCGGCGGGTTGGCGATCTCGTCCAGGGCCATCACCAGGTCGGCGTGCAGCTGAACGACGTGCTTTGACGGATGCTCGGCGATCGGGATCAGCTGGCCGGTCTGGTTGCCCGTGGCCTTGTCGATGGCGTGGAACTGGAAGTCTTTCAGCTTGGTCAGGTTGCCGGTCTTGGCGAGCGCCAGCAGCTCCTGCTCAACCGCCATGTTCGCGGCGTTGACGTGCGGCTGCGACGACAGAGGCTTGCCGGCGCCCAGCCAGTTGTTGAAGTCGTGCGCCTTCGGCAGGCGATCCGGATCGACCGGCAGGCTGTTCGGGTCAAGGCGCTTTTTCGGCGTCTTGGCAGCCTTGGGATACTTGGCGATCAGGTCGTTCTTGCGGGCGATCAGAGTGTCAGCCAGCGCCTTGCGCTCTGCCGCATCGCCTGGGCCGTGCAGCTCCACCAGGTTCTTGATGGCGGAATCAGGGATCGCCGCCACCTTCGCCACGGATGCCGTCAGGTCGGCCTGGGTCATGCTGCCGAACACGGCCGCCGACTGGGCGTTGACCTTCGCGTCGCGCATGCTGTCGATCTCGGCGACGGTGGCGCCGAACGCCTTCTTGCCGCCCTGGGCGCGGTAGGTGAGTGAGCCGCCGGCATCGACGCGGACGGCCTTGCCATCCGGCCCGACCTGCAGGTTGTCGAAGCCCATGCCGACGACGTCCCAGTTCGCGAGCCACGCGTCGACGGCGAACCCGGACTGCGCGCCCGCGGCCTTGGCCAGATCCTTTGGCGCAGCCTTGCTCACGGTCGTCCAGCGGGAAGCGATGCCCAGCTTGCCGTCCTTCTTGATCAGCTTCGCGTCCTGGCCGATCACGCCGGCGACAGCGTAGAGCTTCGCGGCCAGCACCTCGGACTTGGCGACATCCTCGTCGGACGGGAATTTGCAGTACCACTCGACGCCGTTCTCGTCCTTGAACTTGCCGCCTGGGTTCGAGCCGGCCTGCTCCCCGGTCTTCTTCCAGCTGTCCATGGACTGGATGCCATCGGCGTCAACGACAGGATTTTTGGCCTTGGCTTTCGCGGGGGCCTTGCTGGGCTTGCCTGCTGCAGCTTTCAGTGCCTCGATGTAGGCGTGCACCTTGGTGCCAGCATGGTCGGGCGCGTGCTCGTAGCCGTACACCTTCAGGCTGCCGTATGTGCCGGGCAGGCTGACGATGTACTTGCCCTTGCTCTTCATGTGCTTGGTTACGCCCTTGAGCGCGCCAGGCCCTTCCGCCTTGATCTGTTCCTTCAGCTTCTCCAGGGCGGCCGCCACCTTCGCGTTGCTGGCGGCGCTCGAGAAGGTGAGCTCCGGCATCGGGACTGCGTCGATCGGATGGGCTGGGGCAGGCTCAGGAGCGGCTGCTGCCGGCTCGGCCTGCTTGTGCCAGCGGCCGTCCTTGAACACGAGCATGCCATCGGCGCCTTGCTTGGTGTCGCCTTCCTTGGGGCCTTGCTCTGCGGCAGGAGCCGCCGGTGTCGCCACGGACGCCTTTGCCCTATCCAGATATTTTTTGATCGCGTCCAGCCCGGGCTCGTTCTTGTGGGCCGGCGTATTCAGGTAGGATTCGATGTCCTTCAGCGTGGACGCATCGCCGCCGCTGGCGGCAGTGTCGATGTCGCTCGTGAGGCTGTCGAAGATGCCGTACTTGTCGTAGCCCTTCTTCTCGGCAGGCGCAGGTGCGGCAGCAGGTACAGGCGCTGCGGCGTCCTCCTGCAGCGCGGCGATCGCCAGCTGCTTCAGCTTCTCCTGCTTCTTGCCGTAGGTGTTGGTGCCGAATTTCAGCGCCTCCAGCCCAGCCAGGTCACCGGCCTCGGCCATCGCCTGGATCTTCGCGACCTGCTTGTTGTGGCTCTTTGCGTTCTTGTTGCTGTCCGGCAGCAGCTGGCTGTCCCACGGGATCTGGGAGACCTTCGAGCCGGCCAGGCTGGCAGTGGCGATCGCGACCGCCTCCTGGTGCTCTGGCGTCTGCGCCACGGCAGCGGTGGCTGCCTGCGTGGCCTGCTTCACTTTCTCGGCCGGCGAAGGCTCGGCCGGCGCAGGGGTGCTGGCCTCGGCCGCTGGTGCCGGCTGTTCCGCGGTGGCGCCACCCTTGGCATGCACGACCGCCTGCGCATGCAGCGCCAGCAGCGTTTTGCTGTTCTCGGTCTTGCCCTTGAAGGTGTTGCTGACCTTGCCTTTGCTGTTCGGCTTCAGGCCGTCTTCCTTCATGGCCGCCAGGCCTTCCACGTCGCCGGCGGCGGCCATGTCGAGGATTTTCTGGGCCTGGGCCTCGTAGTAGCTGACCACCCCAGTGGTGGTCTTGCCTTCCACGAAGGCGGGCATGGGCAAGCCGGTCGCCTTCGATGCTGCAGCAGCTGCCGTCTTCTTCGGGTCGCTGATCGTCGCCGGGTCGATCCAGTCGGCCATCTGTTTCGGTACGAAGCCGTTTTTCTGAACCTGGCCTTCGGTCTTGCTCGCCAGGTGCGCGTAGACCTTGCCTTCGTCATTGGTGGTGCCAGTGCCGACCACGAACCAGTCTTTGCCATCGACCGTTGTCGATGGTGTGCCTTGCTTCGCATGCGAGGCCTGGAACTTGGCGATGGCGTCAGGCTTGCTCGCCGCTGGCTTCTCGGCCGGGGCGGCTGGCTTCTCCTCCGCCTTGGGCTCGGTGGCCGGTGACGCTGCGCTGTGCTCAGCCGGCGCCTGCTGCACAGCCGCATGCTCGCCAGCCTTCTGCCCGGGCGCGACCTTGTGCTCGCTGCCGTGCAGGCCGAGCAGGTGGTTGGCGATCGTCGAGAGCTTTTTTCCGTAGGTATTCGTGCCGAGCTGCATGCCGAGGATGCCGGTCACGTCGCCGGCGTCGCTCAGCTGCTTGAGCTGTTCGAGCTGCTTGTTGAAGGTGCCGGCGTTGCTGTTCTCGGCTGGCAGCTTGAGCTTCTGCCACTCGTCGTCGGTGAAGTGCGCCACAGGCGCGTGGTTACCGGCGGCCTTCGGGTGGGCCGCCACTGGCGCGCCCTTCGGCGCCGGCTTGTCCGGGTGCAATTTATGCCACCGCCCGTTCTGCAGGAAGTATTTTCCAGAGTGCTTGAAATCACCCTGGGCTTTGATCAGCAGGACTTGGCGATGCATAGACGTGGGCACGATAGTGGTCATGTGCCCATTGTGGAATCACGACGGGTGGCGCGCCGCCCATGAAAAAGCCCGCGCATCGGCGGGCTTTTTGAGTGGAGTCAGCTTTCACCGAAGCCGGTGTCGAGCTTGCTACAAGTCATCGTGTTCATCGCGCTTCATGATGCGACCCTCCAAAGCAATGGTTATTCAAAAAAGAGAACTCATCATAACGTCCCGCTGAGCCTGCGCGCAACAACATCTCGCGCGCCCTACCAGCGCCCGAAACGACAACGCCGCCCTTGTAGGCGGCGCGTCAGTAGGCGATCAGGAGGCTGAGCCCCTGACTTGGCATCTGGTCATCAAGCACCGGAGTCGCCAGCAAGGCGCGCACGAGCGCGCGGTATGGCCCGCCGCGCAGCCTCCAATGCTGAGGTTCCGTGCTTCTGGTACACGCGCAGCTTTCCATCAGGGCCAAGCAGATCGAGCCCGACCCCTTCGCCGAACGGGCTTACCGCGTGGCCAGGGTTGCGGATGCGCGTGAATGACCACGACCAGTCTGGCAGCTCCTTATCCAGCAGTGCAGCAGCTTCTTCGAGTTGGTAGCTCACAGGTCACCCTCCTTCGCAGCCATGGCGGCGTCTACTTCTGCGTTCACGGCATCAATGCCTTCGCCGACATACTTGCCTACCTGCGGCGCATACCAATTCCAGCGCGCCGCATCCTTCCGCAGCGCCTCGATCTCAGCCCACAACACATTTCCCTGCACCGGTGGCGCATCGAGGAAATCATGGGCAGCGCCTGCGTGCTCGGCGCTGCCCAGCAGTGCTTTCAGGTGCCAAATCGCTGACATGCGGTGCCGGTCAAACTGAAGCGCCAGTGCGCGCCACTGCTCGCCCGCCTCGACATCTTCGCGCAAAGCCTCGACCTCGGCGCGCAGCTGGTCGCGCTCGGCAAGTATCGCCTGAGCCCGGGCATAGAACTGCTGGCGCGATAGCTCGTCGCCCATTGCCATATCGAACGGCATCCCGATGATGCCGTGATCCATCAGTTCGCTCACTTCCTTTCCCCTAGCGCCCGGCGGGCGCGTCTGATTGATTTTCTTCGGCTGGGCGCGAACGCAGCTCCAGCCAGGCAGCGGCCCGCTCGAGTACGTGCCCGTGGCAGGCCGCCGGTGCGCAGCAGCAACACAGGTCGCGGCCGTGCAGCTTGTAGACGGCATTCATGAAGGTGTAGTCCTCGCGAATCCGCTTCCACAGATACTGCCGGTACTTCTCGACCACCTCGGTGCGATCGCCGTCGCGGCCGATCACGAACGGGTTGCCGAACAGCGTCCCGCGCATGATGTTGACCGCGCCTTGCGGGATCTGGCCGCCGTGATGGTGCTTGTTGAGGACGGCCATCAGCGAACCTTGCCCCAGCGGTCGCGCGGGCCGGCTGATCCACTCGGAGGCCGCACTTCGGCAACCTGATCAAGCGGGGCGAGGCCAAGCATGCCGCCAGGACGAGGCGCGGGCGCCGATTTGCTGCCGTGCACGAACCCTACTTCACGTTCCGTAAGATCGCCGATCAGGCGTGCGAGGTATGCGGCCGAACATCCATCGACAATTAACACCCTTGTCCCGCTCACGTCCTCCCCTCCTTCCACTCCAGAAACGGCTTGCGCACCAGCTCGTGGAAGCGCTGGGCTGCGTCTGGGTTGGTGTCCAGCTCGTTGCGGGACTTCACCTGGCACTGGCTCAGGATGAAGCGCTTGGCCAACCGGCCATCGTCAACCTTCATGTCGACGTCACCGATGAACAGCCAGCGCTGAGCGCGAGCAGTGGCGCCTGCCCACTGGTGGAACTGCGGATCCCGGCAGAAGATGCAGGCCATGATGCAGAGGTCGCGGGTCATGGCGCCACCCCAATCCGCGCACCAGCACACTCCGCCTCGAAGCTCTTGGCGAACGTGGTCGGCGTGTCGCGCCAAGGCCTTGGCTGCATCAGCTTTGGCGCGCCATAGCGGTATCCTCGCGCATTCTTCATGCAGCCGCAGGACAGCGTGTTGCCGTGGCGCACGTCCTTGAGCCTCAGCGAGGCCTCGCGCCCGCAATCGCAGGCGAAGTACCACTGCGCGCCCTGGCCCTGGCCGTCAGGATTGCGGCGGACGGCTACCAGCATGCCGTAGCGATCTCCAGTGATGTCGAGGTTCATGGCGCACGCTCCGCGAGCTCAGCGGCGCGCTTGGCCTTCCACGCAGCGGACGTGCGGTCGCGGTCGCTGCCCTTATCGACCCACTCCCAGACCGGGCGGCCATTGCTGACCACGCCGGCCATGCGCCCGTTGCCGCCCGGGTAGACGTGCATCTCCTGCTGGCGGATCTGCGTGACCTGGCGCCCCTTCAGGAAGCGTTCGTCACCGGCCTTGGGCTGCTTGCGCGGCCGGCTTGCGGTGATGGTGATGCGGGTGATGGTCATGGCTTAGCCCTCGCCCACGTCACACCCCAGAGCATCAGTAACCCGAAGAATGCGCCGAATACGACGTCCATTCGGCTCACCGGGCTGTCCGGGAAGATGAGGTGCATGACGACCTGGCCAATCACCACGACCAGGAAGGCAATGAGGTAGTTCATGACGCCACCTTCAGGCCGGCGGCCTCGATTGCGTCACGCACACCGACAGCGCTCATCGCGCCTTCCTTGAAGGAGCCGCCGGCCCAGACCATCGGCAGCTCGATCACCACGCTGTCCAGCGCCTTGTTCCAGAACGCCCAGTACGCATCGACCGAGCTGTCGGCGTAGCCATCGCCGCTGCGGCCCAGACACTCGACGCGGATCTCGACCTCGAGGAACCCGCTCTCCTTGAAGCGCTCGATGACTGCCTGCTCGAACGCATCGCGCCGCTGCTCGACCAGGCTCATTGCGCACCGCCTTCGACACGGCGGTAGCCGGCGTCGTGCAGGGCTTCGACAGTGAGGCGCATGGCGGCAGAGTGGGAGATGTCAAGATTGTGAACTGGATACGTTGGATGCGCCTGCACCAGCTTGCACATGGCTGCAATGCGTTCATTGCGCTCCTCGGCCGCGATCTGCTCGGCGGTGCGGATGGGGCGCATCCTGCCGCCATAGGTCGTGTACATGGCGATCTTCTCGCCGCTCTTCACGACGCAGATTTCTTCACGGTCTTCCGGATCAATGCCGATAGCGACACAGACACCTTTGTGCCAGGCCTTGAAGCCTTCGCATGCAAATCCGCACTCGAGTTCAGCCCCAACCGGTGGAAGGCCTTCGCCGTTCCATTTCACGGGGCGCGGAATCCAGAGCCAGATGTCGGAGAAAACGTGGTACTCAGCACCATCGACCTTCTTGCCAACAAAACCTGCGCGACCTGGCTGAACGCAGTTGTCGTCACGGACTTTCGTGGATACCTGGAATGAACGGAACATGCCGCTCACGTTAGCGAAGGCGCCAATAGCGCATTCCTCCCACTGAATATTGTCTTCCACCTTCCTTTCCTTGGCCGGTCATGCCGGCGGTTGTTTGTCTTGTGGCGAGTGTAACTTACTTGCTCAAATATGCGCAACGCCTGCGCTATTCACCGACCAATTTGCGGATGGTGTCGGCCAGGGCCTTGAGGCCGTCCGCGTCGTCTACATGGTAGAGACCGACAGCCAGCCCCTTGTACTGCTCGCGAGGGCTAGGGCAGCCGCAGTGGCCGTCAACGCGAACCGAACGACCATGTGAGGCGTGCAGTTCCTCTGCAGCCGCAACCTCGATGCCCGGGCCTTCGCAGACCCAGTAGTACCAGGCACGAGTGAACTTCCAGCCGTGCAGGATGCCGATTACGGAGGTTTTGACCTCGCCCGACATCTTGCGCAGCAGCTCGGCCATGTGCTCAGGGCCTTTTCCATCCGCTTCCTGAATGGTCGGGATGCCGGCCGCCTTCAGCTCGGCACGCAGAATGTCGTCGGTGTCTTGGTGATCGCCTGCTTTGTTCGGGAATGACATGTCCTTTCCTCAAATATTTTGCGCCCTATTGGCGCCCTAGAAAAATGGCGCAGCCTTTAAGGCCGCGCCGCTGCTTGATCTTGATACTGTGACACCCTGATTCAGTGTCTGGGAGTGATCGACAGAGCCGCCAGGACGTCCTTCGGATTCATTCGATGGCACGCGGCATCGCTATTCCCTCGGTTAATTCTGGGCTCGCCGCAAACGCCGTCAGCATTGAGGTAAACGCATCCCTCTTTACTGCACGGCGTAGGCCAGCATGGGATCTGGCGTGATGACACGCGAGTGCTACTCACACGCCACCTCCCACCAGCTCAGCCGGCACGCTGACGGTGTCGCCCAGGCGCTCGTAGACCAAGCGGCGGCACGCGGCCTGCAAGGCGTTGAGCCCCTGGCAGGAGCTCATGACCTCGCTTCCGAGCATGTGTGCTGACCAGAACCCGAGCGAATGGCCTGGGCCTGTCACGCTGATACGGTACTTCTGGATCAGCGGCCCGCCCTTCGCCCAGTCGGTCGAGTACGGCGCCGGCCCCTGCTGGTACGGGATGTCCTCGTGGAAGAACGCCCACTCGCCGTTACCGCTCTTGTGGTGGCGCACCTCCAGCGGCCTGCCAGAAACAACCGCGTCGACAGCCCAGTCCAGCGCGCGCCCACTCAGCTCGGCGACCTTCACCTCGATCATGCGCGTCATTTCTCACCGTCCTTAACCCAGCCCATCACCTTGTACTTGAGGAAGTCACCGGCCCTGGCCGCCACGGCGCAATGCGCCTTGGTGACGCCGAAGGTGGTCACGTGCTCGCCATGCGGATCAGGATCGTCGCCGACCTTGCGGGCGACGATGATCACCTGGTCGTAGCCGAACTCTTTCGCGATGCGCTCGGCGGCGGAGATTGGGATGGGCTTCATTGGGCACCTGACTTGGCCTGGTCGGCCTCGTATTGATCCCATGCGGCCTTGTCACCATTGGCCACGAACCACAACAGCGCGCCGTCACCTTCGTCACGCACTGAGCCGCCGTACTTGGCGCCATCGAACATGAACTCGCCGGTCATGGTGATGTACGGATAGGCACCGCGAAACGACTTGTACTGCAGGTCGGGCCGCAGCTCGCGCACACGGCTCTCGAAGGCGGCGAACTTCGCGTTTTGCTCAGCCACCTTGGAGTCGTGCGAAGTCTCGCAGCCAGGACTGCAGAACACATGCTCGCCGCGATACACAGGTTCGTGCGGTTCGTAGTTGCCGTCATCGTCGGTCGAACCCGACTCCTTGTGCACCATGGCGCCGCAGTTGGCGCAGCTGACATGCCAGTCGTTCTCGATGTAGGCCAGCGCCGGGATGCCGCTGTCCACATACTGATCGGCCCACGGCAGGCGCTTGCAGGACACAGCCTCGAAGTCGGTACCTATCTCATCGGCGCCCTGCCGGCGGGCCGCCACGTTGGTGGTAGCGAATTGGATTGTGGATTCTTCCGGATCATCGGTCTCGATGATGAAGGCCTTCACTGGTTTGGCGCTCATTGGGCACCACCCTTCACCGCGGCGATGGCGGCGCGCACCTGCGCAAGCTCTTCGCTGACCGGGTAGTCCGTTGCATCGACGCCGGCCAGGCACTCCTCCGCATTCTCCAGCGCCGCCAGGAGCTGGTCGCGCTGCTCAATCATGCCGAGCAGCCAGGCCTCATTCACCAGGCGCACGCCATTCAGTTGCAGCGTGCCGTAGTCCTGATGCCCGAACTCGTGGCCCAGGGCGTTGCCCGTTAGGGCGAGAGTGCTGGTACTGTTCAGCTCCAGCTCGTTCTGTTTGCTCACCTTCCTTTCCCCTGCAGGCCGCGCCTGCTGTTGTTCTAAGGGTTGGGCGCCGGGGCGCCCGATTGCATTACTTCTTGGCTTCGATGAACGGCAGCGCCTGGTTCGGCAGCATGGTCGAAGGCAGGGCACCGTTCCAACGCTCTGCCTTGGTCAGCTCCACCAGCTCCGGGTTGCTGCCCAGGGCCTGAGCACGAGCCTTGATCGCCTCGGCTTCCGCGGCACCCAGCAGCGCGATACCTTCAGCCTTGGCACGGGAGGCAGCGAGCGCTGAGTCAGCCGTGGCCTGGGCCTGGGTGACCACGATCTGCGCCTGGATCTGCTCGGTGGCCAGCTGTTGCTCGCGGGTTTTCACGGCGACTTCGGCCCGCATGCGCTCTTCGATCGACTTCTCGTAGGCATCACTGAAGTCGATGTTCTCGACCTGGACGCTGTCGATCACCACTGGGCCGGTAATGGCGCCCTTGATCGCCGAAGCAATGTCCGTGACGAGCTTGCCGCGCTGCTGCACAGCGTTGACGGCGGTGTACTGGCCGAACACGTTCTCGACCTGGGTCGGCACGTGGCGGGCAATGGCTCGGGCCAGCAGACCTTCCAGGTCGCCGTAGCCACGGTACACGGCAGCGACTTCGCCTGGTGGAACGTGCCAGCTGACCGACACCACCAGCGATGCGGCTTGCTGGTCGCGGCTGTAGGCCTGCAGACCGTTCCAGTTGTTGGCGTTGTTCTGCACCGAGATGGTCTTCACCGTGTCAATGAAGGGGATCTTCCAGTGCAGGCCGGGATCCGCCACCTCGACGAACGCACCGTTACGCAGCACCACGCCACGTTCCTTCTCGTCGACGGTGTAGAAGCTCAGAATGGCTGCCACAAACAGAAGCAGAGCCGCCACTGCCACAAGACCTTTTACCGCATAACCGCGAACGTTACTTTCCACATTCCTTTCCTCTGGAGTTCTGCCTGGCTCATGCCTCGGCAGTGACGCAATTCTATTACTCTTTTCTGATCAATTGCAACACCTGCGCCCTATGTGCGCCCAATGAAAACGGCGCAACCCTCGCAGGCCGCGCCGTCCTTGTGTTCCTGAGCTGTGACGCCCTGATTATCTATCTGGATTGAGCCTGCTCAAGCGCGTGCTTCAGGCGCCAGTTCTCGTTGCGCAGCTCGTCGAGTTCCCTGATCTGCGAGTTCACGCGATTGATCAGCCTGGTCTGCTCCGCGTAGACAGCCTTGATCTTCCGGTTCATCTCCTCGGCATCGCCGACACGGTGCAGCAACTTCGTCAGCAGGAACTGCTCGCGGTCGCGATCGGCGACGTGGCGGAAGGCCTCGATGGCCTCGAGCCTGGCGTCGTACCGCCCGCCGTAGTGCGCCGCAGGGCCGGCCACTGCCTTCACGTGCCCGCGGCTGTTCACCGTGAGCAGGCCCCAGCCTGGCGGCAGCTCGTCAGGGCTGATCAGCCCCTCTGGCGCCATGAAATACCGCCAGTTGCCGCAGCCGCCGGTGGTGCGGTGCGCCTTCTTGCGATCGGCCAGGAAGTCGGCACGGCTGGTCTTGCACTCGACCACGACCGACCCGTCGTCGTAGCTGCCAGCAGCGCGGAACCCGATCGCGTCCGGCACCTCACCAGTCCAGCCCGACCGGCACTCGCTGACCGCCACGTGGCAGCCCGGGCCGCCGGCCGAGTTCGCCCGCTTCAGCCACTTCACCGCGGTGGCGCACAGGTCGGCGTGCGACATCGGGATAAGGAGGCTCACACGGCCTCCTGGGCGAACATATCCTGCTGCACCGCCTGCACGACCGCTGGCTCAGGCGCGCGCTTCACCAGCTCGTGCTCGATGCGCGCCTCGGCGATCGCCAGGTACTCCGGCGACAGCTCGCAGCCGATGAAGCGGAAGCCCTCGCGCATGGCGGCCTTGCCGGTACTGCCGCTACCCATGAACGGGTCAAGCACCACACCGCCCGGCGGCGTCACCAGCCGACACAGGTAGGCCATCAGGTCGGTGGGCTTGACGGTCGGGTGGTTGTTGCCGGTTGTCGCGGTGTTCTCGACCTGGCGCAGGGTGGTGCCGCGCTTGAATTGAGCGCCAGGATCATCCAGGCCCTCGTGGCGATCCTTGCGGCTGGCCTTGGCGCAGTAGAAGAAGCGGGCAGCGCTGCCGTTGTCGGCGTGGAAGGCGCCAGGAACACGCTCACGCTCGCCAGTCACATTGCCGACGCTGGCCTTGCTGTCCTCAGTGCCTCGCACCGGAGCAGCTGCGCCGGCCTGCGCAGGGAAAAGCTCCACCACCTCGTCGCTGCCGTCGTGGATCAGGTTGGCGGGCCAGCGGCCGGCGGGCGCCTCTCCTGTAAGCTGGTACTCCTTCTCGCCTCGACCGCCAGGCTCCTGTCGAGTGTAACTTTTCGACTTTGGCCATGTCTCGACCGTCGTACCGACCCGGCACCCATCGATATTCAGCGCCCCAGTGCCGTGCGCCAGCACGTTGGTCGCCACGGTGCCGCGGAATGGCTTGCGCGCCACCGCGATCGGCTCCAGCGCCGGCTTGAGCGCAGTACCCCAGCCTTCCCACTCGCCCTCAAGATTGTGCGACTTCGGGAAACCCGACCCGTACACCCAGGCGATGCTGTCGCGGATCTCGAAGCCAGCCAAACGAATAGCCAGCGTGCCCATGTCCTGCGTCCGCGTGCCGAAGAACGCCAGCAGGTGGCCGCCAGGCTTGAGCACGCGCAGGCTCTCGCGCCACACGCTCGGCCCGGGCACGAAGCTGTCCCAGGTCTTGCCCATGAAACCGCCGCCCTTGTGCTGGTAGTCGTCGCCGGCCATCCAGTGGCGCAACACCTCGAGCATGTCGGGCTCTTTGCTCAGGCCATAGGGAGGGTCGGTGACGATGCTGTCGACGGAGTTGTCAGGTAGGGTTTTGAGCACTGCCAGGCAGTCGCCCAGGTGAAGCTGGTACGGCGCTTCCATAAGTCTCCCGCCAGGTTGTTTCCTGGCTTGATCGTGATTTCACGCATCATATCTGAGTAACGATATTGCGTGCAATCACGGGAGACAGCGTGAACCTATCAGGCAGCCTGCAGCGGCCGCGCCCGGGCAATACGCTGCCGGCGCTTCTCGTCGTGCATGGCCTCCCACAGGTCGGTGGCCTGCTGGGCGTTGAGCCAGAATTCAGGCGACGTGCCGAACACGCCGGCCAGCATCAGGGCGGTGTCCGCGGTCACGGCCCGGCGATCGCGGCACAGCTCGTTGACCAGGCGCGTCTGCACGCCCATGGCCCGGGCCAGGTCGGTCTGGGTCAGCTCCATCGGCTCCAGGAACTCGGCGGTCAGGATCTCGCCGACAGTCGTGGGCTTGCGGTTGGTCTCGATCATGTCTCTCACCGGTACGTGTGCGGATCCAGGTATACGTCGCTCGCTTTGCCGTCGTTCCAGCGGAAGATCAGGCGGTACTGCTTGTTGACCCGGATCGAGCAGTAGGCGGCCAGCTTGCCGTGCAGGTGCTCGAACCGGTTCCCGGGCGGTACCCGCAGATCGCCCTCGGTCGTGGCGAAGCGGATGATGTCCAGCTTCCTGGCCAGAGCCCCTTCCATAGCGCCAGGGATCAGCCGGTGCCCGGTACCGTTGACGTAGAACTCATGCAGCCAGGCATCTCGGAAGCTCGATATCATGATCAGCCTATACCGTGAGGCGGTATAGCGGTCAAGTGTGAATCCATGCCGAGGCGCCCGATACGCGCCCGAAACAGAGCGGCGCGCTCAGATGGCGCGCCGCTGCTGGTGTTGCAGGTGGTGACACCCAGACTCGCAGTCTGGCTACCCGCCCACCTTGCGCTTGCCCTGCTCCAGCCAGCGCACCGACACCCAGTGCATCAGCACCGAACCGGTGACCGTGCCGGCGATGTAGACCGCGCCCAGGTGGTAGGCGTCGCTCAGCTGCATGCCCGGGCGCACCACCATGCCGATCAGGAGGAACTGCGATACGAACCAGATGCCGTTGCTGAACACCGCGGCGATCGCGTGGTAGCCGTAGCTGCCGGAGTTACGCGCGCGGCTAACCCAGGTGAAGGCGGCGTTCTGGACGACCAGGAGCAGGAACCAGAGAACGAGGCTCACTCGGCAGGCTCCTCGACGGGCTCAGGCTCCTCGGCCGGCGCTGGCTGCTCGATGTCGCGCTTGCCCAGCTGCCACACACCGCCGTAGTCGGCGATCGACTCGAGCTCCGGCACCGCACTGGTGTCCAGGGCCTCGCCCTCCGGCGCAGCCACCTCGAATACCTTCGGCGCGTGTGCGTCAGAACAGACGAAGACGCCACCGCCCTGGTGGATCAGGCGGGCGTTGCCCAGGCCGGTCAGGACGACGCCTACGGGCAGTTCGAAATACTTCATGGGTGCTCCTTGTGATGGTTGATCAGGCCGCGCCTTCGAGCATGGCCGGGTTGACGATGTGGCGCGCGACTTCGCCGAACTCCGAATGCATGACGATGCACTTCATGTTCTGCTGCGCGCGGTAGCCGCCCCAGGCAGCATACGCGTCCTTGGCGGTCAGCGTGTTGAACGACTCGACGGTGACACCGGCGTATTCCTTGACGCTCTGGTGGTGGACGTGGCCCAGGAACCAGTAGCGGTACTCGGTGCGGCCCCAGGCCTTGGCCTGGTCTGCAGCCATCACGCCAGGCAGGCGGTCGGGCTTGCAGGTGTGGCCGTGGTGCATGCCGATCAGCACCTTGCCGTGCTCGACGTACATGAACGGCGCCGGGCTGTTGTCGATCTCGACGCGCGGCTCGTTGGCGTAGATGTGGCCCAGGGCGATGCCCAGCCAGATGGCGCCGGTGTCGTCGTGGTTGCCGATCACGTTGATGACGCGCACGGTGCGGTGCTTGCCCAGGGCTGACTCGATGCACTGGCGCATGACCTTGATGCCGACGCGGATCATCTTGGCGTAGCGGCCGTCCATGTCCAGGATGTGCCCGCTACGGCTGGTCGTGCCTTCCATGTTGTCGGCGTGGAACCAATCCCCAAGGTTGATGATGACCGCCTTCTCGGCTGGCGGCGACATCTCGACGAGGGCGGCCATCGCGCCGCACTGAATCCGCTCACCGATCTCAAGATCCCAGTTCTGGCCCTGCGTCTCCTCGGCCCAGGCGCGCATGCCGATGTGGGCATCGCCGATCGGGTAGGTTGCCATCAGGTGCGACAGGTACTGGCCGTTATCCTTGCGCGGCTTGAGCTTGGGCAGCTCTTCGACCATGGCCTCGCAGGCCTCGCGCAGCAGCTCGATCTGGCGCTCGCGGTCGACCTGGCTCTTGACCCACTGGCCGCGCGGCTTGCCATCCACGTCGTAGTAGGTGCTGACGCCCTTCACCAGGAAGCCGTCAGGCACCGTGTGCACCATGTCGTGCTCAGGGCTGAAGCCCTTCTTCACCAACGCAGCTTTGCGGGAGAAGTAGACGCGCTCATGGATACCCAGTTTGGCGGCCGCCTGCTTGCCGGTCAGGTTTGCACGTATGCACTCCATGACTTGCTCGTCAGTCGCTTTCTTGAACGGGTGCTGGTACTCAGCACGCTGCAAATCATTGGACTTTTTCAATGTGCCTTTCCTGATCAGAACTAACCCTGATCAGGATTGTCGCGTCACGAATGATGGCGCAGCAGAACTACGGCTCAAGAAAGTCATCCAGATCGACCGCGAACTCGACGACTTCGTGGCCGAACTCATGCATAGCGGCCATCAGGACATCCATGGCGCCCGCCTGGGTCGCGACGTTGTACATGAGGGAAAAGCAGAGCAGGCCGGCGATCAGCACCGCCTGAGCTCCCCGGCGGTAGATGCCCGGGGTGACGCCGGTAACGGCCTTGAACGCTGTGGTGAAGTGGCTCTGGCCGGTGTAGCCGCATTCCAGTGCGACCTGTGCCAGCGGCATCACCCCTGAACGCAGGCGCTTCTTGGCCTCCACCACCCGCCGCTCGGCGATGAACCGCAGCGGCGTCTGGCCGGTCGCAGCCTTGAACCGGCGCGCGAAGTGGAAGGCGCTCAGGTTGGCCGCTGCTGCCAACTCAGCCAGGGTGATCTGCCGGTGGATGTTGTCGTCGATGAAGTCCATCACCCGCCGGCGCCTGGCCGCGCTGAGCTCGCTCTGCTTGTCGAATGCAACCGACGCCTTGGGCGACAGCTTGCGCACGGCAGCGACAGCCAGGGCAATCGCCGTGCTCTCGATCAGCAGCGGCCACTCGCGGAATCCTTCGGTCATGGACATGTGCCGAAGCGCTCCGGACAGAGACTGCGTCGTCGGCCCGGTGATGTCGGCATAGCGGAATTCGATGCGGGAGTGGTCGACGTGATCCTCGGCCACCTTGGTGAAGAGGTCGTCGCTCATCCTGATAGCAGTCAGCTCGGCGAGCTCAGCCAGGTGCCCGGTCTGCGTGTATCCCTTGGGGAGGAAGCAGACATCGTTCACCTTCCAGCGCTCTACCGGAGCATAACTGATCGGCTTGTAATCCGAGTGCGACAGAACCACGACGTGCTCAGGCACGGTAAAATTGTCTATCTGTCCAGTGTACTTGCCGGTGAATATCCGGATGCCCGCGTTTTCGAAATGCTGGATCTCGATGCCGGGGGTTGCGGGAAGTCCTGCCACAATGGGTTACTGCCAAAGATGAAAATCTGGGCAGCGCAATAACCTAGGTTAAGTCCAGATTAGAACGAATCTTATTACATATCCCCGCTATCCAGAGATAACGCTAATTTGAGCCCTATACGCGCCCGAGACCCTTGCTATTTGGCGTAAGTTGTTGAAAGGACTCAGCTTTATAGGCTTGGATTCCCAGACTGGTGATCTGGGTTTGCACAATCAGAACAACGCTTCGTCGTCAAGGTCATCAACCTGCGGCGGTAGCGCGCGGGCCTCGCCCTCGCCCGGGAACTCCTCGCCGGTCACCGCGTGCACCGCCTTGCGCCCGCTGTAGTGCTCCCAGCGCCGCACGATCACGTCGGCGAACTTCGGGCTGAGCTCCATCAGGCGTGCCGACATGCCCAGGCGATCGGCGGCGATCAGCGTGCTGCCGGATCCGCCGAAGGCATCGGCCACCAGGTCGCCGGCACGTGCGGACTGCTTCAGCATCCGCTCGACAAGGGCAACGGGCTTCTGCGTCGGATGCAGGCCACTGCTCGCCGGCTTGGGCTCGAACAACATCGACGACGGATGCTGCTCGACCATGGCATCCGCCGACACCACCAGCACGCTCTCGCCGATGCGCACCTGGTACCGGCCATCCTCCATGCGGGTGAACGGCGAGCCGTCGCCCAGGTCGATCACGCTGGTGTTCTTGCGGCCGCCGTACCAGCGGTGCGCGCTGCCCTTCTTCCAGCCGTACAGGATCGGCTCGTGGATGCTCTGCCAGTCCATGCGCCCCAGCACCATCCGGTCTTTCTTCCAGACCAGGCAGGACTGCAGGTGCAGGCCGGCGTCGGCGAAGGCGTTGCGGAAGGTCTGGCCCTCGAGGTCGGAGTGCGCCACGTAGATCGGCGCCCCTGGCTTCATCACGCCGAACAGGGTGGCGAAGGTGGTCTGCAGGAACTCGGAAAACTCGGCCGGCGACATCTTGTCGTTGGCGATCGCGCCCGTGTCCGCGCGGTTGCCGCCGTCCCACTTGTCCTGCTCGCGGTTCTTGCGGCCCTGGTCGACGTTGTAGGGTGGATCTGTCCAGACGATATCGACCTGCTCGGTGCCCAGCAGGCGATCCCAGGCATCGACGCTGGTGGCATCACCGACGCACAGCCGGTGCGCGCCCATCACCCACACGTCGCCCGGCACGCTGACGGGCTCATCGGGTGCTGCAGGTGCTGCGTCCGGATCCTTGTCTTCGGGCAGCTCGATCTCCGGCGCCAGCAGCGCCGCCAGCTCGTCCTCGTCGAAGGCGGTCAGCGACAGGTCGAAGTCGGCTTCCTTCAGCTCGGCCAGCTCCAGCTTCAGCATTTCGTCGTCCCAGCCCGCGGACAGGGCGGAGCGGTTGTCGGCGATGATGTACGCCCGGCGCTGCTGCGCGCTCCAGCCGGTGACGTCCATGGTCGGCACCATGCCGATCGGGATCGGCGTGCCATTCGGGAACTTGATCTGCTCGCCGCGCTTGTAGATCGCCTCAGCGGCCATGCAGCGCCCGTGCCCGGCGACGATGCCCATGTCGTCGATCAGGACGCTGTTCGTCCAGCCGTATTCCAGCAGGAGGGCCTGCAGCTGCTCGACCTGGGCCGGCGAGTGCGTGCGGCTGTTGCGGGCGTAGGCCACCAGGCTGTCGAGCGGGCGCAGTTTGATCTGCGGCACGTCCGGGTCGAGGCCCATCATCTTGCTCAGGTCGCTCATGTCCGCTCCACCACCACCACGCCGCCGCCCGGCTTCTCGTCGTCCTTCACGCCAAAGGCCCGGCGCTCGGCCCGATGCAGGATGTCCAGCGTCTCGGCCGTGATCTTGGCCAGCTTCGCCTTCTGGAACGCCATGTTCGGGTCGCTGTGCCGGATCTTGATCGCCTCCTGCGACAGGACGCGCGGCGCGATCAGTTCGGCCTTGTGGCGCTCGAGCAGCTTGTGCACGGCGTCCTCGTGCAGGGGCACGGCCAGGTTCGGCATGGCCTCGCCATCGCGGGCGTTGACCTCGGCGACCTGCATCTTCCACTCGTTGAAGCGGATCACCGCCTCTGCGGCCTCTTCGGTTTGGCCGGACTTGACCACCTTGGCCCAGCCCTCTGCACGCTTTTGCGCGGCGAGCACGCGCGACGGGATGCCGGTCACCTCGGTCAGCTCCGCCATGGTCATGCCATGGGTGCCTTCGTAGATGGCCCGGGCATCGCCCAGTCGGTGGTGGAAGGAGTCGTCGGTCACACTTGCATCATCTGGCGGTTGCGATGGCGCCAGTGTGCCGTCACGACGAAAGGTGCCTTGCTGCGGGGCTGGTGCGCCCGAATGGCGCCCGAAGGTGTGCGGTGTGCTCGCCAGCCCTTGCAGCGTCTGGCGTGGCGAGCGTTGATGCCCTGATGGTGTATCAGGGTTGTAGTTCGCGAAGCCCGTAAAGCCGATCAATCTGATCGCACTCCCATACCTCAAATGCATCGTCAGCCGCATCGGCTTTGTGCTCCGCGCGCAACGCTTGGGCAGGTGCGCGGCGACCCTGCTGCCGCTCCGCCTTGTGGCAGAAGTGCTTGACCACCGCGCCATGCCCTCGACCGCTGAATGGCCTGCGCGACCAGAAGTCGTAGCCTGGGCCTTTGCTTCCGGTAATTGACCTGCTCACGGTCTGCCCTCCAGCTCCGCAATCCGCTTCTCCAGCTTCTCGCAGCGCTGGCGTGGCGTATCGACCAGGCACCAGATCAGGAACGCGCCCAGGCCGAGCTCTGGCCGACCAATGTGGTGGGCGATCAGCACGAAGCCGATCATCGTCCAGCCGCTCATGGCTCGCCCACCGGCATCGGCCGGCGCCCCTGCTGGTGCCAGTGGTAGGCGCTCGCGCTGACCTCACCCTGGCAGTGCCGGCAGCGGTACTTGCCATTGCCGGGCGGGGCGGTGATCAGCTGCTCGAACTCGTGCCAAGGACAGGCGCGCAGCTTCGCGCTGTTCGCCTTCACCTGCTCGGCGATCGCGCGAATCTCGTCGCGCGGTAGGCTGGTCAGCTCAGCCATCACGCCAACGCCGTCGTAGGTGCCGTTGGGGTTGCGGTGGTCTTCGAGGTTCATGCTCAATTCTCGATAGGTGCGCCGTCCGTGGCGCGGGGTGGTTAGGCGGCGGATGCCTCGGCGTCGTAGTCGGCCAAGGCTGACTTGATCATGGCTTTGCCAAACTGGGTCGCAGCTACCGCCAGGCAGTACATGACCGCGGTGGCGATCAAGCCGACGTATGCGGACATCAGCACGATGGCGAGCGTCATCAGCCAGGAGATGGTCTTGCGAACAGGGCCGTAGGTGGTCTTTCCGATCAGGTCGCGCGCTTGCGCAATGATCTTGTCGCGCGCTTCGCCGGTGGCGTGCGTGACGCCGAGCCCCATTACGGCGGCCATCACACCCCCGAAGATGCCGAGCGCGGAGAACGCCCAAAGGCTGACGGCGGCCATGTTTGCCAGGCCTGGGCTGTCGAGCCGCACCGAGCCAATGAGCATGGACATGACGGCGATGAAGAACAGGTACGCGAAGATACGTGGTTTCAATTTCCTTTCCTCGGTAGGTTGGCGCCCGCAGGCGCCGTGGTGGTGATCAGTCGACCAGGCGCTTGACCAGATCGATGGCTTCTTGAACGGTCTGCGCACCTTCGGCGGCGTCGTCACTGATCTCGATCTCGAACTCCTCCTCGATGGCCATGACAATCTCGATGAAGTCGAGGCTATCGCCGCCCAGGTCGTTCAGGATGTGCTGCTCGGCGGTCACTGGCTCATTGCCGCCCAGGCCCAGCTGCTGCTCGACGATCTCGATGACGCGCTGCTCTACGGTCTTGCCCATTTCCTTTCCCCTTGTGGCGCCCTAATGGCGCCCGATGATGGTTTATACCGGCTGGAAGTGGCGTATTCCCTGGGGCCGGCGACCCAGAGCACCAGATTGCTAGTCAGGGCTTGGTCATCAGGCCGCTGAGCCAGGCGAGCACGCGGCGCGGCATGGACTGCCCCAGATCCTGGGCGGCGCGGCGGTCTTTGCGGCCATCGCGCAGGCCACGCTCGTAGGCTGCATCGCCGATCACGCCCACGCGGTAGCTCTTCACGCCTTCGGGCCAGCCGTAGCGACCCACGCGATAGCCGTTCTGGTAGGCCGATCGCCGGCGCTGAGCGGTCTTGCTCACAGCTGGGCGCCGTAGGCAGCGCGCTTGAACTGCGACGGCTCGCCGGTGATCGCCCGGCGCTGCAGGTCGGCGCGGATCAGCTTGCGGACAGACTTGCGCAGGCGCTTCTCGGCGCGCTTCTGGATGGCTGCGAGCTCGACGAGCTCCGTGTGGGTGTAGTTCTCGTTCATTTCGAGTGATCTCCGTAGAGTTGGTGAAGGGCATCTGGCGCCGTGCGGCGCTGGAACTGCACCTCGATGCCGCGAGCGCGCAGGGCGTGCAGGAATGGGTTGCGGTGCGAGTAGCCGATCGCGAGCGCAGCGGCCTGGGCCGTGTGCGTCTTGGCCAGCCTGATCACCGCATCACGGAACGGCTCGCCGGTCTCGGCGACGTAGCGCGCGACCACGTTCGAGGCATCGAACGGGTCACTGTTTGGGTTGTCAGCGAGCTTCTTCTGGAAGTTGCAGTAGTCGACGCCCAGCGCCCGTGCCGTGTCCTTGCGGGTCAGGCCCTGGTCAGCGAAGTCGCCGACCAGATCCCAGAACGGCATGCCCCAGCGCTCCTCGGTGCGTTGCTGGATGTTCACAGGGCATCCTCCTCGTCGATGATGCTGGCCGGGTCATTGCGCGTGGCAGCATGGAAGAACGCGAGCAGGCCGAGCGCCGCCAGAACCCACACGCCAGCGCAGAGCGCCACAAACTGCCCGGCGCTCATGCTGCCACCGCTGGAAGGTGCTTGCGGGTGGCCACCAGGCGCGAGCGGGTGATGCCCGACAGCACGCGCTGAATCATGGCCGCGTCGACGCCGTAGCGGCGCTGCAGCTGCTCGGTGCCCCAGCCAGCGAACTGGTCGAGCGCCCGGCATTCCAGGATCTGCTCGTCGGTCATCAGCGGGGCATTGCCGCGGATCTTGCCGGTGGCCTTGCTCTTCGCCGCGGTGGCGGTGTGGTCGGTCTTGGCGTAGCCGCGGCATACTGCGCTGTAGGCGATCCTCATGCGGCACCGCCTGCTGCCTGGGCCTGCAGCTGCTGGAGCTTGGAACGGCGCGCCACCTTGCGCAGCGCGCGCTCGGCCCGGCGGCCGGCATCGTCAAGCAGCGCGTTCATGTCGTAGCCAGGCTGCCACTCAGGGCGGCGCGTCGGCATGATTGCAGCGGGCGCTTTGGCCAGGAGGCCGGCGGCCGCCACGGCGAGCAGGAGAGTGGTTGCGCGGATCATAGGCCACGATCCTCACGCTGGCGCTCAGCCCAAGCATCGCACGCTGGGCCGGTCAGTCGGCCTTCGGCGCAGGCCAGGGCCTCACGACGGTTGCTGAACCCCTCGCACACCTTGTGCCCAGCGCAAGGGCGACCATCGCCCCAGGTCGGCTGATGGGCAATGGCTTCCGATGGCCCTTGGGCCTGGAGCATCCAGTCTGGCAAGCAGGACAGCGCTCGATTGTCGTTGCTGGGTCGCCAGCAGGTAACCCCGCGCTCTGGGTCGCGCAGAACCAGAAGGTCGTAGCGATCAGCGTCGCGAGCCTTCAGGCCGACAGGTTGATCGTATGGCTTCAGCTCGCCGTATGAGGGGCTGCCACCGTCGCACCCACCCAGCACCACCAGTGCAGCGGCCAATGCCGCGGCGCGGATCACGATGCCACCTGCGCGTCGTGCGGGTTCACCCAGGGGCGGATGCTGCCCACCTGGCGAGGGAACAGGCCCTGGCCGAACAGGTTGAACATCACGTAGGTGGCGATCCCATCGAAACGCTCACCTGGGTCGATGTCTTTCATCGAGCACACTGGCTCGTACATCGACGATTTTCCGACGCGGCGAACTGCCGTGTCCTCGGAAATGAAGCGCGGGACGATGATATCCAGCAGCCTGAGAAGTTTGCTCACCCCTTTCCCCTTACCGGCTCCGCCGGTGCGTTGTATTTGAGCAATTATGCGCTTTGTTGAACCTGCGCTGCAACTGGTTGTCGCGCGGCGTGCAGGGCGAGCAGTTTGGCCTTCAGGGTGTCGCATGGGTTCTTGCCGAAGCGCAGCTCGACGGCGTCCAGGTAGTGCTGCCGCTGCTGCTTGTTCGGCAGGTTGAGCACGTAGTGCGGCTCGAGCTCGTAGCAGCGCATCTTGAGGGCCTTGGCTGCGTCGGTGCCGCGGCGCTTCTCGACCATGGTGAAGAACTCCATGCGCTGGGCCTGGGTCATGGTCAGGATGTGGCGCGCCTCACACTCAGCGCGCCAGGCCTCGCTGTCGCTGGGCACCTGCTCGCCGGTGTACAGGGTGACCATGGGCGCCTTCCAGGTGCAGACGTTCATGCCGACACCCTATCGGCCGACAAGGCCAGCAGCGCGCAGACCATGGACGCGGCGACAGCCCCCATCGTGCATCCGGCCAGCCAGCGCGGAGTAGCGTCGACCGCGACGCCGGCGATCATCGCCACCAGCGCGAGGCCGCAGCACCCAAGCCCGGCCATCAGCCACCAGAAAGACCTCACTGCAGCGGCATCCGCAGGCAGACGTCAGCAGCCAGCACGGACTGGTGCCAGTCCTTCTCGCGGTGACCGCCGTCGACCATGCCGTTGCGCCAGCCATGCCACGCGGAGCGCGTCGCGGTGTTGCCAGGCTCAGGCGCGCCACGCAGGCCAGCCAGGTAGCCGGCCATGCACTCGTTCTCGTCGATGGTCGCCAGGTCGCGCACGGTGGTGACCGGTTGGAATTCGCTCATGTGAGCCTCTGCGATGTGTTGGGGTTGAGCCTGAATTGTACCAATCATTTCTGATCAATGCCCGGGCTTTACACTTGATCACTTTTGGCGATCTGAGCCCTATGTGCGCCCGAAAACCTTGGCGTTAGGCTGAAAGCCTTGTGGCGCAAGGGTTCTGGCGTCTTGAAACCCTGATTGGTCATCTGGTTATCGCGCTGCCCAGCGCCCGCACTTGGCCATCGCGGCGCTTCTCTCAGGCGTTCTTGGCCCGATCAGGAACGGAAAGCACCAGGCGGCCAGCGCGACACGTGCACCGAACAGCAAAGAGCGAGCAGTCCGCATCACACACCCTCCGCTTGGGCGCCGCCATAGCTGGCCACGATCAGCGACGGGAACTCAGGCGAGACCCGCTTGTTCGGGTGGCAGCGGATGCCCGCGTCGACCATGACCACGCCGGTGCGGCCGTCGCCCTTGTACTTGCGCAGCTTGGTGCCGCACGAGCACACCACGTCAGGCTTGTGGCCGTGGCCTTCCAGGCCGCAGTTGGTGCACTGGTACGTGCGACCGCCGTCAGGATGCTTGATCGAGGCGATGCGCCCGAAGCAGTTCCGGCAGCAGTGCTGCTCGAGGCGCCAACCGGAGGTGTTTTCCCTCTCTATCGCGCGCACGTGATTTTGCCCGATGATAACGCTATCAGCCGGCCGACCCTGTGAATTCTGCGCGCTCATACAAACAACTCTCCCTGCGGCATCTCTGGCCGCTTACCGCTGAATGCGAATGTAACTTGTTTGCTCGTATCCCTGAGCGCTGCGACCACCAGTTCCTCGCTCGACACAACAGGCATCGCCAGGCGCTGGAGAACTTCCCCGGCCTGGTAGCGGATCTCGATGTTGTGCAGCGGAGGATGCTTGACGGGTGCTGAGCCCTTGGCATTGCGGCCCAGGTTGAACTCGCGTTCGCGGTTGTAGCAGCTGACGCACAGGTGCTTGCGAATGAGCCGGGTGGTGCCCTGGTGACAGCGAGCGCAGATGCTCATGCCCCTGAGCGGTGACAGTGAGATTTCACCGACCCCGGCATGCTTTGCGCCCAGTGGGCAATTCTTGCAACGGTCGAGACGTTCGGGTGCGGCTTTGCCGTTGGCTTCGCTCCACATCCCGGCGCATGCCGAGACCTGTAGCGTGGCGTTCCTGCGTTCGCACCGGAACATGGGTCTGTCCGGTAGTTCTTCCAGCGTGAAGTATTCGACCATTGCTGCTGCCCCAGCGGTAAGTGCTGCGGGCAATTCTACAGGTGACTTGGCCTGGTGGTAAATAATTCCGAGTAATTTGCGAGAAGTTGACGGACGGTCACTAGGGCGACCGGTCGCTGCTGCTGGTTGCTCCTTGGTTGCCCCTCTGGTTGCCCCATAAAAGGCCCTATAATAATAATAAAAACAATAACTTATTTAAATAATAATAATAAGAGAAACCAAGAAACCATATATATAAGCCCCCTATAGGACTTAAACTTGGTTGTGATAGTTGTGTTATCAATTCACAACCAGCACAACCGTATATTCCTACTTATACCTTTTTCCGGCTGGAGCGGTCGCTTTGGACGCTCCCCGCCAAATGCCCTGTATTCATTGGCAGAAACGGGAGACGCGGCCCGGTCGCCTTTTGGGCATTAGTCGCGGCACTGGGCGCGACCAAAAGAGCGACCAGACTGCATTTGTCGGTCGCCCCTCGATCAAACAGCCAGCAAATACAGGCGAAAAAGCAGTTTCCGCAGTTTTTGCGGTCGGTCGCCCCTGCTTTCTGGCTGCGCGCCCTGCCCGTCAACTAGGTTGCAACGGTTGCGACAAGGTTGTGGGCATGGGACAATTCCAACCGCAACAACCACAACCACTTTATGGGGCTCGCCATGGCAGCAAGCATCAACAGCAAAATCGTCGCCGATAAACTCGGCATGGATCACCGCGCCTTTATCCGCCACCTCTGCGACATGGTGACGGCCGGAACACTCGACAAAGACGTGCTGCCGCAGCGTGATGGTTCGCTCGCTTATGAGAAGGATACGCGGCTGCGGGTCGGCGACTTGATGGCGCTGGCCGTTCACTTGAACCTGAAGAAAGCCCAGTGCGACAGCATCGGCGCAGTGTTCAACCGCATACAGCCGGCTGTCCCGCTGGTCAGGACATACGTCGATCACACAGAGCTGCGTGCCTCGGTCGGCAGTCAGATGGGGTTCGTGGCCGCCATAGAGAAGCTGGCAGACGGCACCGGCGAACGACGCGAAATCGTCAAGGAGTTCGGACTGCGCAAGGTCGGCGATCGGATCTGGCTCGGCATGTCCACGCCAGCGATGGTCGGCCTGGCACAGCGCGCCGGCGTCGAGACCGCCAGCCTGGGCCAGATGTTCTGCGCCATTGATGGCGCCGAGCGCCACGGCACCAAGAGCTTTGGCGGGCACTCGTCGAAGGTCGTGTCTGTGCAAGCCGACCTGCTGCTTGAGGCATTGGTAGGTAGCGCGGAAGAGCGTTTGTTTTAAGGGAAACCCGACGAACGGTCATCGCAATTGCTTGATCAAATTTGAGCAACGCAGGCACAATGCAACCCAACACGGAGACACACTCCGGACAGCAACCGACCGAGGGGGGCAATCACCATGGCTCGCAACACCACCAAAAAACCGACCTACCGCGACCTCGAGCGCAAGGTCATGGAGCTGAATGGTCAGCTGGCCTACGTCTATGCGTTCGCTTCGAAGGACATCGCCAAGGCATCCACCGACCACCTGATGGCCTCCGGTGTCCTGCTGCAGCTCACCGTGCTGGGCGGCCGCGAGATCATCAAGCCGGTGGTGATCCGCGACGGCCTGAGCCATGAAACGATCGAGGCGCTGAAGAAAGACCTGGCGCGCAGCTTCGAGCTGGCCACCCACTACAAGCCATAACCGACCATCACGCCCGGGCAGCCGGGCCAACCACCACAAGGAACTGACATGACCATCATCGCCAGCCACCTGCCGGTCGAGATCACCAATGCGGCCGGCCGCATGACCCAGAAGCATTTCGAGGCTTGGACGTCGACCCTGACACCCGTCCTCCCGCTCGGCACCATCACTGTGAACGGTCAGTTCGATCGCTACTTCGATCCGGAGACCCAGGCCACCTGGGAAGGCTTCCAGAAAGCGATGATGGCCTCGTTGAACATCCGCCTCAGCGACATCAAGCAGAGGCACGCCCGCTACGACATCGCGTAACCGCCGAAACCGCCCCAGGCTTGCACCGAGCTGGGGTTGTCCGGGCCGGGATGGCTACCCGCCCGCTGATGATGGCAAGCCAGTATTCGCACGCTCTTATGCCAAACTGATCTAATGCGTTGCTTGATCAAATTTGATCAACTCAAGCATAATTGCCCCATCGAAACGAACAACGCCCTGGAGGGCAAGACGATGACCGACGCACAAGACATCCTCGAGACCGCAAAAAGCGTTACTGGTGCACGTATTCAGGCGCGCATGCTCAGCAATCAAATTATCGATGCTGAAGACGGCAGCCGCATCTATCTGCTCAAGGATGGAAGCCGCTTTGTTGTTGACGGCGAAGGTTACATGCTCGCTGAGTAACCAACCCCGCCACCCACACGCCCCTTAACTGGGGCTTTGGCAGTACCAGCCAACACACGAGCGAGGATCAACCCGCCATGAATACGCAAACCCAACTCATGCTTGAGCAGCTGGAAGACGCGGGCGCCATCGTGCGCGTCAACGCCGGCCAGGCACCCGCCACCACCGTCGACTTCGACGCCCTGGTCGCCACCGGCCCGACCATCGCCGAGCTGCAGGCCGAAGGCAAATTGCTGCCAACCAAACCCTTCATTATCGGCAAGCTCCACCACGGCCGCTTCGGCAAGGCTTGGTTCGAGCTGGCGGACGAGGAGGCCGGCGTCGAGGGCAATACCTTCGACAGCGAGCGCGCCGCCCGCTCTGCCCTGGTTGGCCTGGGCACCCAAGGCGACGTGCACCGCACCTCTGCTGTCCTGGCTGCAGGGTGCAAGCTGTGACCCTCGCCATCACCGTCGACTGCGCTGGCCTGCACCGCGTCACCCGCGTGACCACTGGCCGCCTGCTCGCTGTATTCACCACGGAAGCGGAAGCCTCCTCCTACATCAAGGAACGCACCATGAAGCGCAAGATCATCGCCGTCACCACCGAACAGCTGGACAAGATCCTGCTGCCGCTGACCACCGCAGGCCGGCTGCGCACCCGCTACAACACCGCCACCACCGCAACCGAGTACCGCGCCGGGCGCCGCATCGTCGCCGTCAGCGTCGGCAGCCATCACTTCGCAGCAGCATAACGACCACCAACACCGCGGCCGCTGGCCGCTTAGGAAAGGAAATGCGCTACTACATCACCTCGACAGACCCGCGTCACGTTGAAGTGCTCAAGGAAATCACTGCCCAGGCCGCCAACCGCTATCGGTTCTTCAAGGAGAAGGTCGAAGCGCTCGGATTCGACGAGCTCGGCATGCACCCATTCAGCGTGCCCATGTTCTTCTGCAAGCGTTGCCAGGAAGAGAACCCGCCGCGCGTAGGCCCGTCGCTCGCTGACTTCAAGGGCGGCGAGCGCATCTGCGAGAACGGGGTCTACTACTTCAAGTACACCGTCCGGGGCCGCGGCAAGAAGTTCTACGACACCCTGTGCGAGGGTGCCCCCGCGATTCCCGATGAGCTGAAGGGCGCCAATTCATACCGTCGGCCGACCATCGACACGGTTTTCGCGGCTCGCCTTGGCCTGCCAGACGGCGTGTTCAGTGGCCGCTCGATCAATTACGCATCGACCTACCTGCTCCACGGAAAGACGATGGTCGCATGCAGCCTGCCATACCGCGATGACGACTCGACGGAAGCCGCCCCGGTTGTCATCCCAGACGGGTTCGTCGAGGTGACGGAGCGAGCCCTGCACGCTGAAATCAAGAAGCACAACGACGCGCTGCAGGCCGCGTCCTGATCAACTACCGCGCCCCGCTGGGGCGCTAAGGAAAGGAAATGCCACAAATCAATCGACAGGGCACTGTCCGCTTCGGCGATGCCGCCCTGTATATCTCGGAGGAAGGCCTGGGCGGGAGCTGGGAAGAGCGCACCGCTTGGGGGAAGAAGTTCAAGCGGGAAGTTTTCGCTCGGATCATCCAGCAACTGAACCGCATCGGCTGGACTGTCGGCCCGTGGGATGAAGCTGATCAATATAAAATCATCGCCAACAACCATCGCACATGCAGCAAGGGTGAACACCTGCACGCCCTGCTGGATCTCAGTGGGCGCTGCATCAGGCTGGAAATGTGGCAGTCGGCTAATACCCCGACCAGGCCAGATCACAAGGGCCGCTACGAGTCGAACAAAGAAGCCGTCGCACCTTACCTTCTGCGCCTGGAGATGGAGCGAACCCGGCGCCGGATCCGCGATTACCTCTGTAACGTGTTCATCGGCTATACCTTCGAAGAGCAGAGCCCTGGACGAGGTTCACGGCGGCGCGGACTCAAGCCGCCAACGGCTATGGAATACCTGAATGGCTGCTATTCCGAGAGCTGGCACTTCAAGGGAGACTGGCAGGCCTACCGCGACGCCAATAGCAGCCCTGGCCTCTCCAGCTGCTTCAACAGCAACCGCAAGTCAGCCGATGGCAAGCTGCTCGAGCATGGCCAGCCCGTCTACTTCTTCGACCGGAAGGGTCGCGCGCAGACCGGCATCGCCCACTACAACATCAACAACATGTGGTGGGTGGTCAGCGGCAAGTATGCTGTCACCAACGAAGCCAGCTTCGAGCTTTATGTCGACAACCCAGGCGACCTGCGCTGCAAGCGCAACAAGTCTCTGCGTCGCAAGCGCCTGGAGAGCGAGCTGAACGCCGCCGTGGCGCGAATGGACTACCGCCGCGCCGAGGTGCTGCGCGACCTGATCTGGCCGCCAGGTGAGCCGGTGTTCTGCCTATGGCATACCGAGCACAAGCTCTATCACTGCGCAGGCTTCAGTGGGTACGCCGCCGAGCAGATGGACGCCGGGAAATTCACTCGCGCCGAGCTGCAGGGCTGGGCCAAGGCCCCGAACCAGATCGTCGCCCTGGGCAAGCGCCCCGACTGATCGTGACACCAAACTCGGCAGTGAGCCCACCTCCTGCCGAGTTCCCGCCATGGACAAGTCAGCTGCTCAACGCCGCATCGAAGCCCAGTGCGCTGGTGCGTCTGCTCCCTTCGACACCGACGAAGCCATGCGCCTCCTGCGCCAGGCCAAGATCATCGTCAGCCGCCATCCGACCATCGGTGCGCAGAAGCTGGCGAACGAGATCAATACTTTTACCGCAGCTCACAGCAACGCATAGAAGAAAACATTCTAAGCGTTCTCGTGCTCAAATTTGAGCAATGGCGTAGTATTGCCCCAACAAATACAAGGGGCAACGCAATGCCGAAACTCATCGCCGGCCATGTCATGGCCATATGTACCACCTGGCTGACCTGGGCATTACTCGCCCCGATCATCGCCGGCCCGGTACCGATGGCGGAGCCCCCTCACAATTGCCCGGCGCCGTACACTCAGCACGGCGTCGGGAAAGACCTCAAGACCTTCACGCGCACCGTCGACCGGTGCGCTCAACAACACGCTCAGTGAGGAAAGGAAGATGCGCAACGCAGAGACGCAAATCGCAAAGTGGAAGATCATCACCTTCATGGCCGTCAGCCTTGCGGCGGTGATCACCGTCAACCTGCTGGACGTCGCGGGGTGGCTGGCATGAACACGCGCGCTGAAATGGATTTGAAGGCCTTCGAGCTGGCGCAGGGCTTGGCCCAAGATCCTGGCCGACCTAGCGCCCAGGCCACCGCCCGGCTGCAGCAGACCATCCTCGCCGGCATGGAGTGGGCCGCGGTCGACATGGCTGGCCGCAACGCTCGTCTGGCTGAGGAGCTGCACCAGGTGAAGCAGGCCCAGGCCAGCGCCGCGCCGGAGCAAGCAAAAACGTGTGATTGCAACCAAGGGCGCTTGCCATGCTCATGTAAGCAGGTTGGCGCCGCGCCTGAGCAGGAGCCGGTGGCGTGGGTAAAAGGCGGCACATTCTGCCGCCTTTGCGGTACGAAATTGTGCGTTACCGGCGTATGTACCATCTACTGCCCCAACCGTGACTGCGGTTTTCCTGGGCGTGGCACCAAAGGGTTGACAGAGCCGGAGATTGAACGCTTGAAAGACGGGGAGCCGTTGTCCGAGCAGCAGCCGGTGACGCTGCCAAAACGCAAAGACACTCAAGAGATAGCTGAGCACGGGCATGGTACTTGGAATCAATGTCTTGACGAGATAGCCAAGCTGGGGCCGCTCTTCACCCACGCCGACCCGTCCGAGGGGGAGCGGCTGCTGGCCGACAAAGAAAGGTGGGCCAGCAACTGTCTGAAAGTGCTCAAAAAGGCCGCTGAACTTGAAGGTCAACTCGAAGCCGCAATCCAGCGCGCCGATGCGGCTGAGCGTCATGCGGCCGATCTGCGTAATTCGCTCGTAGAGCTAAACGGCATTGAGCGAAAGCGCGATGCGGCGTTCGCTATATTGCGTGACTGGCTGGACACCGACCTTGGCAAGTCATCACCTGCCATCAACAACCTGCGGCGCAAGACGGATTATCTGCTATCCGCCAGCGCAGAGCCCACCAACGTCGGCGATGGGGAGGTGCTTGGTGAGCGCTGCATTGACGGCGGCACATGCCACCACGACTGCAAGACGCGCTGCTTCCGCCGTGAGTGCTGCACCCACTTCAGCGACTACACCGGGCCGTGGGCCTATCCTACCGAGGCCCAGCGCCATGAGTAACCACAACGATCAAGAGCGCGCGCTGTTCGAGGCGG
The DNA here is from genome assembly GCF_014191055.1 of Microvirga lupini. Taxonomy (GTDB): domain Bacteria; phylum Pseudomonadota; class Alphaproteobacteria; order Rhizobiales; family Beijerinckiaceae; genus Microvirga; species Microvirga lupini_A. Next base: position 695,953 of record NZ_JACHWB010000001.1, on the reverse strand, counting down.
CATACGAAACAGCTTGCGGTAGCCAGAGCACAACTGTCCGAGAAGTTGCATGGCGTATCTGGCAAGCCCGCGCCCAGTTGCCGGCAGGCGGGGAGGCGTCGAGCAATCCAAGTCGGCTTGAGCTGACCACTATGCTGCACGCAGCTAGGAAGGTGTACCGCCTGGTTGATAAGGCCGCTGTCGATTACGAGGCGGGGCGCAGTGCGCTTGGCTACATGGAGGACATAGCGGCGTCATCTTCCTACCTGAGTAGCGTGCTTGAGAGATTGCTCGCCGCCGCCCCGCACCCTGTAAGCGGTGAGCAGCCAGCAGCGCAGGACATGAGCGGGCTGGTTTCTGCGCTGGAGTTCTACGAGTCTACCAGCCGAGGAAATTACGGCAACGTAGCGCGCGCAGCCCTCGCCGCCCACCGCGCCCAGCAGGAAGGTGCCGCATGACCCCTCCCCGCCTGCGCGGCCTGGTCGACGGCCTGGAGCGCGCGGTGCGCATGGAGTACCGCTGCCCAAAAGCTCAGCGCTCGACTCGCAAGCAGGAGACGCTGGCGGCGAAACTCCGCCTGCTGCAGGCCATTGCCGTCATCGCCAAGGAGCCATGCCAGTGACTGACCAGCTCGACCTCTACGCCGACAGCGCCCAGGCGCGGGCCGGTGACACGCTGCGTCAGGCGCCGGCGGCGGCATCCACCTTCGACTGGCGAGCCGCGGCCGCCCAGCGCGACGCCGAGGCCCGCGCAATGCGGGAGCGGGTCGCCCGGGTCTGCGATGACCTGGCCATCCGACTGGGTATGCCGCCACCGCGAAATCGGGCACAATAGTCCCACCAACCACAGCCGCCGAAAGGCGGCTTTTTTATACCTGGAGCAACGATGAAAGACGTCTGGGATTGGCGGCCGACAGGGCCTGCCTGCCGCGGCAAACACGCTTGGATCTACTACCACAGCCGGAGAATCAGGGAATGCTGCGACTGCGGCGCGAGCGAGGATCTATGGGCAGACTTTGGGATGTTGCGGGGCAAGAAAAAGCCGGCTTAGCGCCGGCTTTTCTCTACCCCTGATCTCTAGATCGGCAGATCGTCGCTGCTGCCCGCCTCCTTCTCATCGCCCAGGATCGGATCCAGCGGGATGCTCACCACCTTGCTGTCCGAGCCGTTGAACTTCTTGCTGCCGCTGATGCGCTTGGCGCCCTTGACCCTGAGCAGCTGGCCGCGCAGGTCGGTGACGAAGGACATGCCGCTGGCCATCTGCACCAGGTTGGTCACGCTGGTACCGAACCACAGCTCGCCGGTGGCGTGCTCGACGCGGATGCCGTGGCGCTTCAGGGTCGCGTCTGCGACCCCGACATCAATGACGTTGTGGCGGTGCATCGGAGAGCACTCGCGGATCAGCTCGTAGACGCTGTACTCGTCGGTGCTACCGCCGAGGCTCTTGGCGCGCAGCTTGGCGCCCAGCAGGGCCTCGACAGCGCGGGCCGCGTCGTCCTGGTCGTTGTCCTCGACGTGCTCATTCCAGTTGTAGCCGCGGATCAGCACCATGGCCTCCTCCTCGGAAGGCACGGTACTCTTCTGCAAGCACCAGGAGCCGGCGAGCAGGGTGCCGAACTGGTCGCCCTGGCGCTGGGTGCCGAAGTGCTTGGCGGCAGCCCGGCGGAACACCTTCACGGTCTCCAGGATGACCGGCATCATGCCCAGGGCGCGCGCCAGCAGGCGGCTTGAAATGTCCTCGTCTTCCTCGATCTTGTTCAGCTCGGCCTCGAGCTTGTCCCAGTGGTCGCGGCTGTCGGCGATCGGCGGGCGCAGCACCAGCTTGGTCAGGCGGTCGGTGTCGGCCTTGCTGGGCATGTTCACGTTGATCGACGCCAGGCAGAACATGGAGCGGACGTGGAAGCTCTGGCCGTCTCCGGACACAGTGCCTTTCAGCGTCTGGGCCTGGCTCTCGGTCGAGGTCTTGCGGATCATGCCGATGATGTTCTCGACGCGGCGCTTGTCGTTGTCGTTGTTCGACTCGATCTCGTCGATCAGCACCGGCAGGGAGTCAGCTTGCAGGCTCTGGCGGATGCCGGGCTCGGTACTGTCGCCGGTGGCGTACACCGACACGCCGCGCAGCAGCGAGGCCGCGTATTTGCTCTGCAGGGTGGACTTGCCCGACCCGGCGCCGCCGGTCAGCCAGATGTGCGAGCGCCACGGCAGCGCGCCACAGATCGGCGCGAGCATGACGAAGCCAGCGAGCAGGGCAGCACTGCCGGCCATGCTCCAGCGGGCCATCTCGGCGACGCTGACCAGCCAGGAACCCTCCTCGTCGGTCATGGGCTCGACGGCTGGAGCCGGGATGCTCCGCTCGACCTGGTAGACGTAGGCAGAGCGCATGGCCGTGATGTCGGTGTAGACGCCGTCGACGGTGAGATGGCCGCCATGGTGGAACACGGCCCGCTTGTTGTCCGTCCAGGCGCCGCGGCCGCGCACGCGCTCCGGGTCGTAGACGCCGCGGCGGTTGGCGGTGCGGAAGATCCAGTTCAGGGCCATCTTCTTGTTCATGCTGCCCCGCTCGCCCGGGAAGTGCTCCTCCCACCAGTTGATCTCAGCCAGCTCGAGCATGCCCGCGTCGCTGAAGTCGCCCTTCTGGTAGGCCATGACCTGACGCTTCTCGTGGACGAAGAAGTAATACTTGCCGCGGTCGTAGCCCAGGATGGTGAAGTGCCCGTTCTTGATCAGCGGGTCTTCCCAGTCATCACCCGGCGCCGGCTTCGGCTGCGGGGCGGCTGGTGCTGGGGCCTGGGCCTGCTGCTCGGCGACCGGCGCAGGATCGACCCCACAGGCCAGCGCGATGTCATCAGCGTCCGGCTCGTCGTCCCAGGGCATGATCTGCTCTGGCTCAGCGGCCGGAACGTGCTTCTCACGGAAGTCGGCGATCGGCATGGCTGCTGCCCGGGTGTGAGCCAGCAGGTTGAAGCCGGCCGGCAGCGCGTCGGCCAGATCCCAGCCATCCTCGACACCTTCCGGCGGCATGATGAATTTCAGGGAGTTGACCTGACCCTCGATGCGCTCGGCGATGTCGAGCATGCACACGGCGCCCGGCTGCTCGATGAAGGGCATGAGCTGGCCGGCCTTGGGGTGCGTGTCGACGTAAGGCTTCTGGTCGGCATCGGGCCACAGGCCCACGTTGCGGCCCGCCAGGGGTGACCAGTCGACGTGAGGCACGGCCTTGCCGCCGCCCGGCCAGGAGACCACCACCAGCTTGTCACGCGAGATGCCAGCCGCCTCGTACAGCGCCTGGGCGGCGTCTGCCGCCTTCTCGCCCTCAGCGAGGATCACCTGGGCGAGCGGATGCTTCGCCAGCTTGTCGAGACCATAGATCGGGCGCGGCTTCGCGAACGACAGCCACTTCCAGCGCATCTCGCCGGTCTGCTTGTTAACGCAGTAGGTCTGAGGGATGACGTCTTTGCCACCACCGGGCAGCTCGAAGCGGCAGATGTAGCCGATCAGTCCGCCATTGGCGTCGCGGTACTCCCAGCGCTTGCTGCTGACCAGCCTCTCCCACTCACCGCCCTTGCGACGGTTGAAGGTATCCATGGGCCGCTGCTTGATATTGGCCGGCACTGGAACGACTGGCTCCCACTCGGCCTCGACCTCTTTTTTGACCGTCTGTCGGGCCTTGGGAACGGCGTCACCAATGGACTGGTCATTAACAATGCGCGCTATGGCATCACGAAAGCCGATGCTTTCGAAGTCTTGGACGAAGTCAGTGGCATCACCGCCAGCTCCGCAGCCGAAACAGTAGAAGAAGCGCTTTTCCGGTACGACACGGAAAGACGGAGTCTTCTCGGAATGGAATGGACAGCAGGCCTCGTATTCCTGGCCTACTTTCTTGAGTTCAAGGTACTTGGAAATCGTACCGACGATGTCAGCTTTTGCCCTTTCTATTGTTGATGCTGGTACTTGAGCCATTTGTCCCTCTGCCCGGGGTCTATCCGCTGGTAAATAAAAAGCGGGCAGGCGCTCAGCAGAAAGCGCTCTTCGACACCGGGAGCTAACCGGTGTCTAGCCCTTAACCTACAGTGGCCTATGGCCGCGGGAGTCGCAGCAATGAAGCCGTGAATATCTGGGATGAAGCTGTAATTAGCCGGGCTGCCACCCGGCTGATCCAACAAGTCACAATGCTACTACAAATTTGCACCGACCTGCGCAGCCCACTCGGAAATAATTTCGCGTGCGGATTCTGGCGAGTTGGCAACGCCGGCGATACCGCCAGCGGCTTTTACTTGGTCGAGCCAGTTCTTCTGATCAGGCGACACCCGACCACCTTTTGACGCCTTGGCCTCGACGGACGTGAACACAGCAATCTTCTTGCCAACCATCTCAGGCGTTACTTCGACGGTCGTCCAGCCGGGCAAGTCACATGCGCCCTTCACCGGGTCGCCATTCGGCATGGCCAGGCCGAGCGAGATCGATCGCGCAGCCTTCACCAGCACCGAGCCGTCCTGCAGGCGGGTCACGCCATTCGGCCCAAGGTTCGAGATCCAGCCACGACCGGTGTTGAGCCGGAACAGGCGGGACACTCGACCCAGGGCGAGCCAGATTTGGCGCTGGGTTGTACCTTCACTGGCCACTGGCGGCATCCTTGTCGGCGATGGTGTAGTGGTGCGGGGTCTTGTCCTTGAACAGCTCCTGCAGGTGCGCCACCTGCGGCGTCAGCTCCTCGACGAGCTTGCGATAGCCCTCGCCGTTGTAGGCGCGATCATCCACCAGCTTGCCGGCAGCCTTGGCGTCGATAATGATGGCCAGGCAGGCGATGGCGTTGGCCAGGTGCGGCGAGCCGCTGTCCGGCGCGCACTCCTCGCCCTCGAACCAGGCGTCCAGGTGGCGCTTGCAGGCATCGACGTAGATCGACGCGCGCACGCCTGCCTCGCGCCAGTTCTGGCGGCCGTACTTCAGCATGCCCTCGAGCAGGCCGATGCAGCCCATGGCGGTCGCCGTGGTTGGCCAGAGGTGGAGCGGCAGCTTGGTGCTGCCGATGATGTCCTTGGGGTTGGTCGGTTTTTGATCGCTCATGCTGGCACCACCGGAAGGTCGAGGCCGACAGTCTTCGGCGGGTTCTTCAGCGCCTCGCGCTCGAATGCGGCGCGCATGACGACAGCCTGGCGCAGCACATGCTCGGGATGCTTGGCGGCGACGTCGGCCGCGGCAAGGTCACTGTCGGTCAGCTCGGGCGCCACGCCCTTGGCGCCACGTGCGGCTGCGCGCATCTTCTGGTACGCCTGCAAAATCCTTTCTTTCATAAGTCCCTCGGGTCGAAGGAAAGGGGCCAGAGGCCCCTTTGTTGTTGTCGATGTTGCCGTGTCAGAACGGCACGTCATCGTCGAATTGGTCAGCCGCTCCGCCCTTCGGCTGCTGCGGGGCAGTACGCTGCGGCGTCTGTTGGCGGGGCTGCTGTTGGGTATTGTTGCCATCACGACCGCCGGCATCGTCCTTGTTGCCGAGCATCTTCATCTCGCTCGCACGGATCTCGGTGGTGTAGCGCTTCTCGCCGTCCTTCTCCCACTGGCGAGTTTCCAGCTTGCCCTGGAAGTAGACCAGGGCGCCCTTGCGCAGGTACTGGCCGGCGATCTCGGCGAGCTTGCCGAACACCACCACCTTATGCCACTCGGTTTTTTCCTTTTGCTCCTGGGTCTGCTTGTCCTTCCAGCGCTCGGACGTCGCCAGGCTCAGGTTGCAGACCGCGTCGCCATTGGGCAGGTACTTCACTTCGGGATCCTGCCCCAGGCGGCCGATCAGGTTTACTTGGTTGAGAGACGACATCGATTAGAACCCTCCAAGGGTCTGTTGGTTATTGTCCGGTTGGGCACCGGCGCCTTTGGTGTAAAAAAACTCGCTCGGGAAATCGCGAGGCCAGCCTTGCTCGTTGGCCACGCGCTCCAGTTGCTCCAGGGTCATGCTCTGCAGCTCCGCCATGCTCGGCTCCTTCGGCCTGGCCGGCCGGTACTTCTCGCGGGTGCGCTTGCGGGCCTCGAAGGTCGCCTTCGCCCAGCCTGGTGAGTACCCGCGCTGGGCCGCGATGCGCTGCAGCTCCTCCAGCGTCTTGGCGCCCTTGACTTCGCGCTGCTTGTCCTTGCGCACCGCCTCGCGCATCTCGGCGGTGATCTCGACGAGCTCGCCGTCGACCTGGTCGAGTTTGCGGGCCTTGGTTTCGACAGGCTTGCCGCAGTTCGGGCACACGGGCGCCGGCTCGAACACGGCGAAGCAGCCGCCGCACTGGATCAGGTCGACACCCTTCTCCTTATCCTTCTTCTTGCCCGGCAGCTTCACCTCGCCGTTCAGATCCCACTCGCGCTCCTCGTCGGCGAAGCCGTGCTTGCGCCACAGGCTGGCGTGGTCGAGGACGTAGCAGACCTCTTTCTTCACCCCGGCCGCGTTGGTGTATGGGCGCAGGCCGCGGCCGATCACCTGCAGGTAGCTCGACAGCGACATCGTCGGGCGCAGCAGGATGATGGCGCTGATCGCCGGGCAGTCGACGCCCTCGACCAGGATGCCGACGAAGGTGACGACCTGGATCTCGCCGGTTTCGAGCCCCCGCAGGGCTGCGTCGCGGTAGGCCGTGTCGTGCTCGCCGCAGAGCATCACCGCCTTGATGCCGGCGGCGTTGAACTCGTCGGCCACGTGCTGGGCGTGCTGTACAGTCACGCACCAGGCCACCGCCGGAGCGCCCGGGCAAATCTTCTTGTACTGGGCGATCGCGTCACCGGTGATCCGCGGCTTGTCGACGGCCTCGGCCAGCTGCTCGGTGTTGTAGTCGCCCATCGACTTTTTGATGCCCGTCAGGTCGATCTCCTGGGGTGCACCGTAGACCTTGGGCTGCACGAGGAAGCCGCGGTCGATCAGCTGGCGAATGGTGATGGCCTGGATCAGGTCGTCGTAGATGCCGCCAGAATCGGCGCCCAGGGGCTTGCCATCCAGCCGGCACGGCGACCCGGTGAATCCGAGCACACGAGCCTTCGAGAAGTGGTTGATGATGTCGATGTACGACTTGGCGGCCGACAGGTGCGCCTCGTCGATAATGATCAGGTCAGGAATGAAGCGCATCTTCTTCAGGCGCCGCACCAGCGTCTGGACGGACGCCACCTGAACCTTCGCATTCGGGTTCGGCGTGAAGCCGGCCATGATGATGCCGTGCTGCACCTCGTAGTCGCGCAGCTTTCCGCTGGCCTGCTTAATCAGCTGGTCACGGTGCGCCAGGATCAGCACCTTGTTGCCCTTGGCGCTGGCGCGCTGGGCAATGCAGCTGAACACCACGGTCTTGCCGGCACCGGTCGCAGCAACGACCAGAGGTCGCTTCTTGCCTGACTGGAACGCTGCCAGTGCCTTGGCCATCAAGGCTTCTTGATAGTCGCGAGGAGTGATTTTCATTAAGTAAGCCGCGCTTTATCGATAGGTCGCGGCCCCGCTGATTGGGTTGCTATTGGGCCTTGGCCGCCTGCTTTTCCGCCTCGACCACCACGGCCTCGAGCTTGTCGACGAGCTTGATGGTGTTGGGCGTGCTCTTGCGCCAGCGATCAGGGGTGGCCCGGGCAACGCCGGACAGCTCGCAAATGCTGGTCAGCGTGTGGCCTACCGCGTGAGCGCGGTTCTCAAGCTCGTCGAGCTTGCCCAGGAAGGCGCGCTGATTGGTGTCGATCTCTTTGATGCTGCCCATGGGGGCATCCTCGTGGTCAGTAAATGAAGCTCAAGTTTATCGTATTTGAGCAATCAACCACAATAGTTCCGCGTGCAAATCTATGACACATAAGTAAAAGCCGTGAAATTGCAGGTGAAATGCTTGCGCGTTGCTCAAATTTGCACTTACACTTCGCTCACCAAATCCACCCACCGAGGAAATTCTGTGAGCGAACAACAGCTGCATGGGCTGGTGGAGCTGACCAACGAGCAATATCACTCAGGGCCTGGCATCAGTAAAAGCCACCTGGACGACATTGCCGTCAGCCCGCTCAACTACTGGGACAAGCGCATCAATCCTGCTCGCGAGCCGGAGGTGTTTAAACACTGCTTTGCGGTCGGCGATGGCACCCACAAGCTGGTGCTGGAGCCTGGCACGTTCGAGGAGACCTACGCGGTCGGCTTCGACAAGAGCGCATATCCGCAAGCACTGGCCACCGTCGACGACATGAAGCAGGAGCTGTCCAAGAAGATGGCGATGACCAGCGGCACCAAGCCTGAGCTGGCGCGCCGTCTGGTAGATGAGGAAGGCTACCCGCGCGACAAGATCCTCATGTACCTGGAGCAGGACTACAACGCCACGCTGGGCAACAAGATCATCATCCCGGCGAAAGACTACAAAGACATGCTCTGCATGCTTCAGGCGGTCAACCGGCACCCGTTCGCAGGCGGGCTGCTGTCCGGCGCCGAGGTCGAGCAGTCCTTCTTCATCGAGAACGACCAGGACTATATCGACCACGACACCGGCAAGGTCGTCACCGTTCGCGTGCTGCGCAAATGCCGGACGGACGCCATCACGCATGACGGCCAATGGGTGGTCGACCTCAAGACCACCGACGATGTCAGCGAGGCAGGCTTCGGCACCACAATCGCACGTCGCCGCTACGAAGTGCAGGCGGCCTGGTACCTGGACATCCTCAAGGCTCTGTATGGCCGTGACGCACCGCGTGGCTTTGCGTTCATCGCCGCGCAGAAGACCCGCCCATACGACGTGGCCGTCCACTACATGCAGGCCGATCACCCAGCACTGGAGCGCGGCCGGCGCCTGTACCAGCGCGACCTGCTGCGCATCGTGCGTTGCCGCGAGGAAAATTACTGGCCGGGCGCCGATGGTGGCGACCTGCTGCAAGCGAAACTGCCCTATTGGGCTGACCGGGAGTTTGATCATGCGTGAACAGGAAGGGGTGGTGGTTCTGGGCTTCGGCCCGCAACCGATCGATTTCATCAGCAAGGCTGCGAAACTGTGCGGCAAGACCGCGGTGATGTGTCCGGACACGGCGCGCATGGCGGGCGCCAACCTGGCCGCCGGCACGCCTGCCGAGCTGGCGAAGCTGCGCGAGCGGCTAGAGGCCGGGGCCGTGCTTGAGGCCAAGGTAGCTCAGGCCGACAGCGGCCTGAGCCAGAACGCAATCATGTGGCTGGCCACCGGCGAGCGCGGCACCAGCAGCGAGACGCTGTTCACGCTGACCACCGGACACGACTGCACTGGCGACTGGGGCTACAGCCACCCGCACGATCCCGACGACCTGAGCCGCTGCCGCAAACTGCTCGATCAGTGCCCGGAGCTGGTCAGCTGCCTGCCGCGCGTCGCCGCCGCGGGGCCTGAATGGGCTGCCCTGGTGCCGCGCTGGGACGAGCTCTGCGCGCTGATGGACGAGGAGTCGCCCGACTGGCGCGAAGGCCGCGGCAGCGCACCAAAAACCTACGCGCTGATGAAGAGCATCTTCGCCAGCGCCCAACAGTAAACCGAAAGGCCAACACGGACGAAAACCAGAATGAAAATCGCGAAGCTCTCTATCAGCAACATCCTCGGCATCAAGCAGCTGGAGTTCGAAGCCGGCACGTTCAACGAAATCAGCGGCCGCAACGGTGAAGGCAAAACCAGCGTCCTGGAAGCGATCAAGACCGCGCTGCAAGGCGGCCACGACGCGACCCTGCTGCGCAAGGGTGAGGAGAAGGGCGAAGTCGTGCTGGTGCTCGACGACAGCACCGAGATCCGCAAGCGCGTGACCCAGAGCTCCAGCCCGCTCAGCGTCACCCGTGACGGCGAAAAGGTGAAGAAGCCGACCGATGCCCTGCGCGAGCTGATCGACAGCATCAGCGTGAACCCGGTCGAGTTCCTGACCGCCCGCAAGCAGGATCGCGTCAAAGTCCTGCTGGAGTCGATGCCGATAGTGGTCGACGCCAAGAAGCTGGAGCAGATCGCCAACGCACCGGTGATGGTCGACACCAATGTCCATGGCCTGCAGGTGATCGAGGCGGTGCGCAAGCAGGTGTACGACGATCGCACCGGTACCAACCGCGCCATCAAGGAGAAGGACGCGACGATCAACCAGCTGCGCCTGGCCATGCCGGACGCTCCAGGCGGCGTGGAAGGCAGCGAGGACGAGCTGCGCAGCCAGGTGGATGCGGCCACCGTTGAGAAGGACAAGGAGCTGGAGCGCATCCGCAACAAGCTGGATGGCATCAAGACTGAGAATCAGACCAAGGTCGACGCAATCCGCTCTGAGACCCAGCGCCAGATCGACGAGCTGAAGGCTAAGGCCCTCGCTGAGGTTGAGGCCATCCAGACCGAGGAGCGCCGCATCGAAGGCCTGGCCGGCCAGCAGCGCGAGAAGGCCATCCAGAAGCACACCGACACCGTGGCACCGCTCAACCAGGCCATTGCGTCGATCAGCGCCAACCGTAGCGCCCACGCCAAGCGCGAGCAGGCCGAGGCCACCATCAAGCAGATGGAGACGGAGCTGGAAGAGCTGACGCAGGATGCCGCCGCGCAGTCCCAGGCCATCACCGATATCGACAAGTACAAGTCCGACCTGCTCGCCAGCCTCCCGATTCCAGGGCTGGAAGTGGTCGACGGCGAAGTGTTCCGCGACGCTGTTCCGTTCGATCGCCTCAACACTGCGCAGCAGGTCGATATCGCTGTCGAGATCGCCAAGCTGCGCGCCGGATCGCTGGGCGTGATCTGCTGTGACGGCCTGGAGCTGCTGGACAAGGGTGCGTTCGAGGCGTTCCGCGATCGCGCGCTGGAGTCTGGCCTGCAGCTCTTCATCACCCGAGTATCTGACGAAGAATTCGCAGTAAATACTGCCACTTCCGAAGACTAATCATTTATAATCAACGCAACATCACAACGAGGACGCAAGATGTCTCAAGAATTGGTTACCCGCGAGCAGCAGCCTAACCTTCCTGCTTTCGCCAGTCGCAGCCAGATGCCGACGAGCGTGAACGCCGGCGCCGTGGCGATCGAACAGGAGCGCGCGATCGCCGAGGCCCAGGGTCAGCTGATCCTGGCCAAGAAGTTCCCGCGCGACCTGAACGGCGCCCATGCCGAGCTGATGGCCGCCTGCAAGAGCCCGGCGTTTGCTGCCCAGGCCTTCTACAGCGTACCGAACCGCGGCAGCGGCCCGAGCATCCGTTTTGCCGAGGAAGTGGCCCGCGTCTACGGCAACTTCCAGTACGGCCACCGCGAGCTGTCGCGCGGCGACGGCAAGTCCGAGGTCGAGGTGTTCGCCTGGGACATGCAGAACAACAACCGCTCCACCCGCCAGCTCACCGTGCCGCATGCGGTGGACACCAAGAACGGGCCGAAGCCGTGCCGCGACCAGGCCGAAGTCGACAACCTGATCGCCAACAAGGCCTCGAAGCAGATCCGCGGCCGCATCCTGGCGCTGATGCCGAAGTGGCTGGTCGCTGACGCCATCGAGGAGTGCAAGAAGACCCTCGCCGGCAACAACGATGAGCCGCTGTCGGTTCGTGTTCGCAAGATGACCCAGGCCTTCGCCAAGTACGGCGTCACGGCCAAGCACCTCGAGGCCTATGTCGGCCACTCGCTCGACGAAGTGCTGCTCGACGAGCTGGTCGACCTGACTGGTGTCTTCAACGCGCTGAAGGAGGGCGCCGCGGCGTCCGACTACTTCGGTGCCGGCGAGACCGCCGAGAGCAGTGCCGAGGCCGCAGCCGACCTGGCCGCCACCGCCAAGTCGGCCAGCAACAGCAAGCCGGCCGCGCGCAAGCCTGCTGCCAAGCCGCAGGAGAGCAAGCCGGCGGAAGAAGAGCGCAAGCCGGTGGAAGAGCCAGCCGCGGAAGTCACGGAAACTCAGTCCCAGCCCGAGACCGAACAGTCCGAGCCGGAGCAGACCGCCGATGACACCTCCCAGGATGACGGCGGCGACCTGTTCTAACGCAACACCAGCGCCATGGATGGCACATGCACGAGAAGAAGTTTTTGACCCCAGCGGAGCTGTCTGAACGCTGGGGCGGCAGGATCACCACCCGCACCCTCGCGAACTGGCGCAGCCAGGCGGCAGGGCCTCCGTTCGTGAAGATCGGCGGCGCCGTGCTCTACGACTGCGAGCAGGTGGCGGCCTGGGAAAAGAGCAACACCGTCACATCAACAAGCCAATACCGCGCAGCAAGCGCATAAGGAGCAGTATGAACAAGCAGCAGATGATCGATGCCATTTTCGAGCACGTCGACCTGCCCAAGGCAGGCATTCGCGCGGTGCTGGAGTCCGCCGCCCAGGTGACCAAGCAGGCCCTGTACGAGGGCGAGGAAGTCACCGTGGTCGGCCTCGGCAAGCTGAAGCCGATTGACAAGAAGGCACGCACCGCCCGCAACCCGAAGACCGGCGAGCCGGTGCAGATCGAAGCCAAGCGCGTCGTGAAGTTCGTGCCTGCAGCCGAGCTGAAATCGGCGATCAACTGACCGGCACCAGCCGGTGAACCAAGGCGGGGCCGGGTGCCCCGCCTTCTTCATGAGCGGAACAGCTCAAAGGGGAAAGGAAAGTGAACAGCATTCAAGTTGCGAAATCGACCGCTATCGAGAGCATCCGCAAGATCCTGGGCAAGTGGCTGGTCGATGAGAACATGGACTCAGCGTCTGCCCTGCACCAGGTGGCAGCCGTGCTGATCGAGCCAGAGCCTATGTACCTGACGCCGATCAGCCACCGTATCAAGCTCGCCGAAGACCGGCTGAGCAGCGTCTACCTGGCCGGCCCGATGACCGGTTACGATGACCACAATTTCCCGGCCTTCAACGCCTGCGCCGCGAAACTGCGCGGCCGCTTCGCCCATGTGGTCAACCCTGCCGAGCACGGCATCGTGGAAGGCGCCGAGTGGGGCGACTACCTGCGCTACGACATTGGTCGCCTGGCCGACTGCGCCAGCATCGCGCTGCTGCCCGGCTGGTCGAAGTCCCGCGGCGCCCAGCTCGAGGTGCACATCGCCCAGAAGCTGGGCATGCCGATCCTGCTGATGGATGGCGCCGAGGAGGTGCCGGCTGTCGCCGGCGAGCAGACCGACGCCGTCCGCGACGTGCTGGCCGAACGCTGCCGACAGGTGGAGAAGGAAGGCCGGACGCTGGAGCACGACGACGAGCACGATGCCGGCGAGCTGGCTGCAGCTGCAGCTGCCTACGCGCTGAACGCCGCCGGTCAGCTCAATCCTCACAGCCAGGGTGACGGCGGCCACGCCCAGCCAATGTGCTGGCCCTGGGAGCCTGAATTCTGGAAGCCAGGCATCCCGCGTCGCGACCTGGTGAAAGCCGCCGCCCTGATCCTGGCCGAGATCGAGCGCTGGGATCGCATCATCGCGCGCGGCACGACCGAGCTCTACACCGAAGCCGACGAGGCCCGCATGGATGTGGTGGGGCAGAACGGGAACGGCGGCGAGCACTACCAGCCGGCCATCAGCCTGGATCAGGTGCTGGAGTCGGTTGCGCCGGCTAAGGTTACCGCGGCTATGGCCGGCAGCCTGCCTGAAGGCCTGAGCTGGGAGCAGGCGCCGGAGTGGGCAACGGTCGTGGTGCGCTCGACGGAATGGTTCATCTGGGCAGAGTCATTCACGGACGGAGCAAAAGCCAAAATGGCCAAAGGGCCGCATCCTTGGGTGCATGATCACATCTCGCTTGATGACGGGTTCGGCCACGGCTGGAAGCTGATCGCCACCCGCCCGGCGGCCACCCCGGGTCGTGACGCTACCCAGGCCTAAGCCACCCGCCCAACACCATCCACTCACAGCGGCGCGCGGCGCCGCTAGGGATTCATATGAGCTGGTCACCCCAGCAGGAGGCAGCCATCAGGGCTGTCCGTCAGTGGCTGGCCACGCCCGGCCCGCAGGTTTTCAGACTTTTCGGGTACGCCGGTAGCGGCAAGACCACCCTGGCGAAGGAGATGGCCGGCGCCGTGCGCGGAACCGTCCTGTACGGGGCATTCACCGGCAAGGCCGCCCTAGTGCTGCGCCAGAAGGGCTGCGTCGGCGCCAGCACCATTCACAGCATGATCTACAAGCCGTTCGAGGATCCGGTCACCGGCCTGACAGAGTTCAAGCTGAACCCCGACAGCCCGGTGGCCCACGCCGCCCTGGTCATCATCGACGAGGTGTCCATGGTCGGCGAGGAGTTGGCTCGCGACCTGCTGTCCTACGGCACCAAGGTGCTGGTGCTCGGCGACCCCGCCCAGCTGCCGCCGGTCAAGGGCGAGGGCTTCTTCATCAACTCCCGGCCGGACGTGATGCTGACCGAGGTGCACCGCCAGGCGGCCGAGAACCCGATCATCCGGATGTCCATGGACGTCCGCGAGGGGCGCCGCCTGCAGCTGGGCACCTACGGTGAAAGCCTGGTCGTCGCACGGTCGAGCCTGGACAAGCACAAGTTGCGCGAGATGGTGCTGGCCTCTGACCAGCTGCTGTGCGGCCTGAACAAGTCACGGCAGACATTCAACGCCCGAATCCGCGAGATCAAGGAGCTAGCCGGCGCCCGCGCACCGTTCCTGCCGGTGGTCGGCGACCGGCTGGTCTGCCTCAAGAATAACCAGGAGCTCGGCCTGCTCAACGGCGGTCTCTGGGAGGTTCTGGCCGAGGACGTGTTCAACGGGAAAGTCGAGATGTCCGTCCAGTCACTGGACGAGCCGGAGCTGTCACCGGCCCGCGTGAAGGTGCCGGCCGAGTTCTTCAATGGCACCGAGAAGACCCTGGACTGGCGCGACCTGAAGCGCGCCGACCAGTTCACCTATGGCTACGCCCTGACCTGTCACAAGGCCCAAGGCAGCCAATGGTCACACCCGCTGGTTTTCGACGAATCGAGCGTGTTCCGGGAGGACGCCGGGAAGTGGCTGTACACGGCCATCACGCGCGCCGCTGACCGCGTGACAGTGGTCGTTTAGCTGCGCCCGAACTTGCGCCCGAAGCCGCGCCCGGAGGTTCGAACCCGGGCGCAGCGCCCGATCCTTGCTCCCCTGAAGTTACCGCGGGCTCCGGCGCGCAATCCCTTGTTCTCCCTCGGTACCGCCGGTTCTTGCGCCCGAATTGCGCCCGAAAGCCTTACTGCGCCCCAAGTCGCGCCCGATTGACAGGCGCACCTACGGCGTGCAAAGCCTTGGTTTGTAAGGGATTTTTGAAGGAGAAAATGGCGCGCCCGAAAGGATTCGAACCTCTGACCCCCAGATTCGTAGTCTGGTGCTCTATCCAGCTGAGCTACGGGCGCTTGGTCGGCTAGGTCGTTGCGGGAGGCAACGTTGGCCGAGGCCGGTGACATAAAGGGATCTGACCCGGTTGGCAAGCCTCTTGTGTGGAAGTTTTGCGGAAAGCTCAGTTTGCTTCCGCGGCGGCGAGCCGGTCGGGGATCGTGATCTTGAAGCAGGTCTTGCCATGCCCCTCGTCGAGAACGATCGTTCCGCCGTGGAGCTGGACGAGCTCCGCAGCGATCGGCAGCCCCAGGCCCGTACCGCCCTTCTGGGCCGACCCCTGAAAGGGCGTGAACAGGTTGGCCTTGGCCCGCTCGGGGATGCCAGGGCCGTTATCCTTGATCAGGATGACGACATCGCTGCCCTCGCGATGGGCCGAGATGTCGATGCAGGGCTGGCCATGAGGGGAACCGGTCTGGCTGAGCGCCTGAACCGCGTTGCGGACCACGTTCACGAGCACCCGGGAGAGCTGGTCCGGATCTGCGTCGATCATCAGGTCGTCGGGCACATCCGCCTGGAACGCAATCCCGACCTCAGGTGCCAGATCCGTCAGGTTCGACAGTTCGTCGATCATGGGCGCCAGGGGAATCAGGCGCCGCTGCGGCAGGGGCTCGGTCGCCCGGCCATAGGCCAGGGTCGTCTCGCAGAAGGCGATCGCCCGGTCGAGGGTGCTGACCAGCCGGGGGGCGATGCGCTGCACGGAATCATCGCTGACATTATCCAGGCGATCCGTCAGGAGCTGAGCCGTGGTCAGCATGTTGCGCAGCTCGTGGTTGATCTTGCTGACCGCAAGGCCGAGCTGGGCGAGGCGCCGCTTCTGGCGCAGCTCATCGGCCAGGGTCGTTTCCATGCGGGCCAGGGCCTGCTCGGCGAGCCCGATCTCGTCGACCCGATCCGTGGGCCGGATGACCCGGGAGGCATCCTCGGGATTGCTGGAAAATTCCGCGATGTTGCCGGTCAGCCGCCGCACCGGACGCACGATCACCCATTGCAGGGTGAGATAGACCAGGCCTGCCGTGATGATGGAGATGAACAGGGACAGGAAAAGGATGTTGCGCGAAAACTCGATCATGGCGTGGCGTAGGGGCCGCTGGTCGAGAATCATCTCGACGAAGTCGACGCCCATGCCGGCCCCAATCACCCGAATCGGCTTGTCGGCCGGGTTGAGCAGAACATCGAAGGCATCCTGGACCAGGATGAGCCATTGCGCATCCCGCAGATCGACAGTCTTGCCCACCTCGGGTGGCACGTCACCGGCGGCCAGAAGGCTCCGGCGCCCACCGCCCCGCAGGGCGATGGCCCGGGCGCCAACACCCTGGAGCAGGCGAACCTCGAGATCTTCGGGAAGGCTTTCCTCGGGCGCCGCATCGAGCACCATGGCGGCGATCTGCGCCGCGGCCAGCCGGTCGTTCAGCCATGTGAGACGGAAATTGGCCACGGAGGGCACATAGATGAGCACCTCGGCGATCATGACGAACAGCACCGTGAGCAGCAGCAGGCGCGCGGAGAGCCCGAACTGGCTCAGAATGCGTCCTGCAAGGGAGGTCTGCTCAGATCTCATGTCCGGTTTCATCCCAAGCGGCGGACCAGGGATACCAGCCGCCGCACCCAGGGATTTTGGGCCGAAGGCTTGAGAAACTCCACCGCTGTGCTCTTCGTCACCTCGGAAAATGTAGGGTAGGGATAGATCAACCCGGCAAGATGGGAAACCTTCATGCCGCGGCTCATGGCCAGAACCCACGGCATGATGAGTTCCCCTGCATGCGCCCCGACGATGGAGCAGCCCAGGATCCTGCCCCGCGGGGTGACTACGGCTTTCACATGACCTTCCGTTTGTCTCTCCGTACGAGCCCTGTCGTTGTCGGCGAAGGCCCAGCGCAGGATGCGGATGGTACCATGCTGTTCCCGTGCCTGCGCCTCCGTGAGACCGACTGAGGCCAGCTCCGGCATTGTATAGGTCACGCGGGGAACGGGCGCTTGCCCAACGCGGACGGGAAGCCGGAACAGGGCGTTCCGGATCACGAGGCCCGCATGGTGGTTCGCCACATGGGTGAACCGGGCGCCACTGGCTGCCCCGCCCGCACAATCGCCGATGGCATAAACGCGCCTGTTCGAGGTCTTAAGGCTCCTGTCGACCAGAACTCCGGATGCGTCAAAGGCAATTCCCGCAGCGTCCAGGCCGATTCCGTCAACGACAGGCTGCCGGCCCGTTGCCACGAGCAGATGGCTCCCCTCGACTGTCTCACCGCCGCTGAGGACAACACTGACGCCCTCCCCTTCTGCCGGCTTGATCCCATCGATGGAGGCTCCGGTTTTGACAGCAATCCCGTCCGACCGCAAAGCGCGATCGACAACACCTGCCATCTCGGGATCTTCCTGCGCCAGGAGGCGCTCGCCGGATTCCAGAATTGTGACCGGCACGCCCAGAAGCCGGTAGGCCTGAGCGATCTCGACACCCACGGCGCCTCCGCCGATGACGACAAGGTGCTCGGGCTTCTCGATCAGATCGAAAATCGTCTCGTTGGTCAGGTAAGGGACCTGCTCAAGGCCGGGAATCGACGGAACGGCAGGGCGGGAGCCGGTGGCTATGACGAAACGGCGGGCCCGGATGGTCTGGTCGCCAGCCACAACCGTATGGGCATCCGTGAACCGGGCTTCGCCCTCGATCGCCGACACGCCCATGGCCCGGTAACGCTCCACAGAGTCCATCGGGGCAATGGCCGCGATGCTGCCCTTCACATGGGCATGGACCTTGGCGAAATCGACGATGGGCTCCCCTGCTCCAATGCCGAAATCTCCGGCTTCGCGCATACTGCGAGCATGGAGAGCTGCAGCAATCAGCGCTTTCGAGGGAACGCAGCCCACGTTCAGGCAATCGCCGCCCATCCTGTTCTTCTCGATCAGCACCACGGAGGCCCCGAGAGACGCCGCAATCGACGCGACCGACAGGCCAGCGGAACCGGCGCCGATGACGCACAGATCGGGCCGCAAGACGCCCCTGCCCTCTTGGCCTGCCAGTTTCTCCATCAGTTCCCGCCTGCTTTGCGACGGCGCCATTGCTTCAGGGCAATCGGGATCAGCGCCAAAATTCCTAGCAGAGCGAGAGCAGTCATCAGTTCGGGCGTCAACAGGCTTTTGGCATCGAAGTCGATGGCGCAATTGCTCCGCCCCAGGGCCAGGCACTCGGCGCGCTGCCGCTCATGCTTTGCAATGATGTCATCAAGACCCGAGCCAGCCAAGGCGAAGGCGAATGAGGCCGGCAGCATCCCGAGCTGGGTTGCGAGCACAAAGGGCCTCAGGTGCATGCCGAAGAAGGCTGCAGCCAGGTTCGTCAGCCAGAACGGCACCACGGGGATCAGGCGCAGGGAAAGAAGATAGAGGAAGGACTGCTTCCGGAAGCCTGCCGCAAGGCTCTGGATGCGGGAGCCCGCCCGTTCCAGCAGAGGGCGCCCTAGGGAGGAGCGTGCGATGAGGAAGATGTTGGTCGCGCCGAGCGTTGCAGCCAGGTTGGCCGTGATGCCTCCCAGGGGCCAGCCGAAGAGATAGCCTCCGATGGCGGTCAGAAAGGCGGAAGCCGGGAGCGAGAGGGTCACGGCCGCCACATAGATTAGGCCGTAGAGCGCGAGCATCGCCGGACCATGAGCCGCCACAAGATCCTGAAGCCAGGCTTGATAGCGCAGGAAGGTCTCGAAAGTGAGAGAGCGGTGAAGACCTGTTGCAAAGACGGACGCTATGGCCGTCAGGACGAACGCCAAGGGCACGATGCGCCAGAAACGGCCTGCCTTGTCGGGGCTGTCCGGCTTCGGGTATGTCTCGGCCACGTGTCCTCCTGGAACCGGTGTGATATGGAGCGACCTATAAGGTCAAGCCAAGGGGGCCGTCACAGCTTGGTGAGGACAGGCCGGATTGCCGCATGAAGGCCAAAGCGGCGTTGACTTTGCCCCTCCGTTCCTTCATAAGCCCGCAAGCTGACAGCGCTCTTCTTGGGGCGCTGATCGTTTTTTCGAGACAGTTTCGGGGGCAACCCCATCCCAACCAGACGGGCGCGAGCCTTCGAGCACCGCTGCCCCATTCGACCGGAGAAGTGCCGTGAAGAGGACCTATCAACCGAGCAAGCTGGTTCGCAAGCGCCGCCACGGCTTCCGTGCGCGCATGGCGACCAAGGGTGGCCGCAAGGTCATCGCCGCTCGCCGCGCCCATGGCCGCAAGCGCCTTTCGGCGTAAGCGCCGTCAAGGATCGCCCGATGCGCGAAGCCCGCGCAACGTCTAGCCTCGGGCGTCTGACGAAAAGACCTGACTTCGTCGCGGCGGCCTCCGGCCGCCGCTTTCATACCGAGCGGATGACGGTTCAGGCCCGCCTTCGCGAAGGTTCCGGCCTCGGCCTGCGCTTCGGCCTCACGGTCACGAAGCGGGTCGGCCACGCCACCGAGCGCAACCGCATCAAGCGCAGGCTCCGGGCCGCCATCCCCACGGCAGGCCAGGATTACGCCGCCCTCGATGCGGATGTCGTCGTCATCGGACGGCGGGACATCCTCTCCGCCGAATTCGACGTGCTCATCGACGATCTTCGGCGCGCGCTGCGGGCGGTCACCAAGCCGAAAAGCGCCTCTCCCGCAGAGCGCTCTTCCTCCTCACCTCCCTCCAACGGCGAGCGTCGCGGACATTCCCATGCGTGATGACAACAAAAACCTCATCGTCGCCATCGTGCTGTCGATGGCGGTCCTGCTAGGCTGGCAATACTTCTTCGCGGCTCCAGAAGCCGAAAGGCAGCGTCTGGCCGCTCAGCAGCAGCAATCCACGCAGGTCAATCCCAATGCGCCGAACCCGCCGGCGAGCCCAAGCCAGGCCGGCGGCGCTGCCCCGACTGTGCCGGGAACGGTGCCCAGCACCCCGACGGCCCCCACGGTCGAGACCCGCGAGGCGGCGCTCGCCCGCTCGCCGCGCGTGACCATTGACACCCCCGCCATCGCCGGCTCGATCAACCTGCGCGGCGGCCGCATCGACGACGTGTCGCTCAAGAACTACCGCGAGACCGTCGATCCCAGGAGCCCGATCATCGTGCTCCTGTCGCCCACCGGGACCCAGAGCCCGTATTACGCAGAGTTCGGCTGGGTTGGCGCCCAGGCTGGCAACCTGCCGAACCAGAACACCGTGTGGACGGCCGACAAGGCCTCTCTGACGCCCGGCAGCCCGGTCACCCTGACCTGGCAGAACGAGCAGGGCTTAGCCTTCCGCCGCACGATCTCCGTCGACGACAAGTTCATGTTCACGGTGAAGGACGCGGTCGAGAACCGCGGCTCGGCTCCCGTGACACTGCAACCCTACAGCCTCGTTTCCCGCCACGGAAAGCCAGTGACCCTCGGCTATTACGTGCTGCACGAGGGCATGATCGGCGTCGTGGGCGACGAAGGCCTGCAGGAGATCACCTACGCGAACCTGGACAAGAAAGAGCCGGTTTCAGGCTCGAATGCCGTCGGCGAACTCTGGAATTCCGTCACCGGCGGCTTCCTCGGCATTACCGACAAGTACTGGGCCGCTGCCGTCATTCCCGACCAGACGCAGCCCTTCCAGGGCTCCTTCACCTCGCAGCAGGGCCAGACGGCGGACCGCACCTATCAGGCCACCGTGGCCGGTGCATCCCAGACGCTCCAGCCCGGTGCCACGACGGAAGTGACCCAGCGCTTCTTTGCCGGCGCCAAGGAAGTCGCGACCGTCGACAACTATCACAACACCCTGAACATCAAGAATTTCGATCTCCTGATCGACTGGGGCTGGTTCTACTTCATCACCAAGCCGCTCTTTAAGGTGCTCGATTTCTTCTTCCACCTCTTCGGCAACTTCGGCATCGCGATCCTGCTTGTCACGGTGCTCTTGAAGATCCTGTTCTTCCCGCTCGCCAACAAGTCCTACGCCTCCATGGCGAAGATGAAGGCGGTGCAGCCGGAGATGACGTCAATCCGCGAGCGCTATGCCGACGACAAGATGAAGCAGCAGCAGGCGCTGATGGAGCTCTACCGCAAGGAGAAGATCAACCCAGTCGCCGGCTGCTGGCCGGTGCTGATCCAGATCCCGGTGTTCTTCGCGCTCTACAAGGTGCTCTTCGTCACAATCGAAATGCGCCATGCGCCGTTCTTCGGCTGGATCCGCGATCTCGCGGCGCCCGATCCGACCACGATCTTCAACCTGTTCGGCCTCCTGCCCTACAACCCGGGCGCGGTGCCGGTGATCGGGCACTTCCTGATGCTTGGCGTATGGCCGATCCTCATGGGCATCACCATGTGGCTGCAGATGAAGATGAATCCGGAGCCGCCGGATCCGGTCCAGAAGCAGGTCTTCGCCTGGATGCCGGTGATCTTCACCTTCATGCTGGGCTCGTTCCCCGCCGGCCTCGTGATCTACTGGGCCTGGAACAACCTGCTCTCGGTTTCCCAACAGGGTTTCATCATGCGGCGCAACGGCGTGAAGATCGAGTTGTGGGACAACCTGCGCAAGACCTTCAGCCGCAAGGCCAGTCCCGCCAAGGGCTGAATGACGCAAGACTTGAAATGTGATCATCCCCGGGACTTGTCCCGGGGATTTTCTTTTGGTGGTGAGCGTCCCGTCATTTCTTCCAAGCCTCGCGCATCTATATCAATCGTCGATACAATCCGGTGACGGCAATGAGCGCCTCCAGGAAAACACCGAAGCCAGATCCAGCATCCGCTGCACCCCGCGAGATCGAGCTGAAGCTGGAGCTCGCCTCGGGAGCGGCAGAGGACCTGCTCGCGCATCCCCTCCTCGACAAGGCGCGTCCGCTTCCCGAACAGAGCGGAGAGCTTCACGCAGTCTATTTCGACACGAATGACCATGCCCTGCATCGGGAGGGCATCAGCCTGCGCATCCGCCGCCGGAACGGGAAGGCCACCCAGACCATCAAGGCAGAAGGTCCCAACAAGGGCATTGCCATGGATCGCGGTGAGTGGGAGACTCCCGTCGACGACGAACTCGACCTGTCCGCCGCGGCTGGCACCCCTCTTGAGATCCTCGTTGCGGAGGAGGCCCTGCTGGGCGGCATCCAGCCGGCTTTCACCGTCGAAACGAGCCGAAAGGCCTTCGAGATCGAGCTCGACGGTGCCTTGATTGAGGTGGCTCTCGACCGGGCCAAAGCTTCTGGCGGAAACAAGGCCGTCACCTTTTCGGAAGTTGAGCTCGAACTGCGGCAGGGTGATGCCGGTGCCCTCTTCGCCCTTGCCCGGCGCTTGAGCGAAGCGGCTCCCTTAAGGCTCTCCACGGTGGCGAAGTCCGAGCGCGGCTACCGCCTCCTCGACAAGGAAGCCCTTCGCCCCTTCCGCGCCGAGAAGGTTGCGCTGTCGAAGGATGCGACCTGCGCCGAGGCTTTCCAGGTCATTGCCCGCTCCTGCCTCGCCCAGATGGTGCAGAATGAAGCCCTAGTGCGGCTCACCCAGGATCCCGACGCCCTGCACCAGATGCGCGTGGGCCTGCGACGCCTGAGGGCTGCCATCTCCCTGTTCAGGAACCAGCTGCTGACGGATTCTGAAAGCGCCGCGATCCGGGACAATCTCCGCTGGGCCGGGCAGGCCCTGGGTACGGCCAGGGACCTCGACGTTTTCATCGAGCGGCTCCGCTCCATGGGCGATCACGCCCCGGAGCCGTCGCAGATGGAGGAGATCGAGCGCCGCCGGACGGAAGCCTACAGGGACCTGCTGGAGACCCTCGAATCCTGCCACTTCATGGATGTGATCCTGCAGACCGCTGCCTGGATCGAGGCCGGAGCCTGGATGGTATCCGGTGAGGGACGAAAATCTGCCCAGCGGCGCTCGGCCAGGGACTTCGCAGCGGCCGAGCTTTCGCGCCGCTTCAAGCGTATCCGCAAGCTTGCAAAGCACCTGAGGGACGTTGGTGATGAGGAGCGCCACGAACTCCGCATCCGTATCAAGAAACTGCGCTACGGCACCGAGTTCTTCACCTCGCTTTTCACCTCAGGCAAGGCGGGAAAGCGCCGCAAGACGTTTTCCTCGTTGCTCGAGGATCTTCAAGAAAACCTAGGTGCCCTGAACGATCTTGCGGTTGGCGGCTCCCTTGCCCTCTATCTCCCTCAAGTTCCACCCAAGCAGCTGAAGCGGCAACGGGAGAAGCTTCTCGACAAGAGCGAGATCTCTTTGAGCGCGCTCTCGCAGGCTGACCCCTTCTGGCTTTGAGCTTAGAAGTCTTCAGGGAAATCAGCTGGATCTCTTGAAGAAAGCGTTCTGAGCGCCGATAAGAGCCTATGACCGAGACAAGCCCCCCGAACCAGGACGTTGATCCTTTCCTTGAAATCGGCCGCAAGCTCTTCGCCGGCGAGGCGGATTTCATCTGGGCCGCCAACTCCCTTAAAAACCTGCCGCCCATGAGCAAGGTGGAGATCGCCTTTGCAGGGCGCTCCAATGTGGGGAAATCGAGCCTGGTGAACGCCCTTACCGGGCGTAATACGCTGGCCCGCACCTCGCATACGCCGGGCCGCACCCAACAGCTCAATTTCTTCAATATCAATGACCGCTTTCACCTCGTCGACATGCCCGGCTACGGCTTTGCCGCCGTCGAGAAGCAGAAGGTCGAAGCCTGGACGCAGCTGATCCATGATTATCTGCGGGGACGCGCGAGCCTTGCCCGCGTCTATGTGTTGATCGATGCCCGCCACGGCATCAAGCCGGTGGACGAGGCGGTGCTGGAGACCCTCGGCACGGCGGCCGTCTCCTACCAAGTCGTGTTGACCAAGGCGGACGAACTGAAGAAGGGCGAGCTCGACCAGCGGATTGCCGACACCCTGCAGAGGATCGAGAAACGCGCCGCCGCATATCCCGAAATCCTGCCGACTTCGAGCCGCACCGGCTTCGGAATCCCTGAGCTGCGCGCCGGGATCGCCAAGCTCCTGAGCGAGCGGGGCGCGGGATGAGCCTAGGGGTCAGGATCCTTGTCGTTCTGGCCTCCCTGTCCGGCCTGCTAGGCGTCGGTCTGTCCGCTGCCGCCGCGCACATCACCGGCGGCAACCTCGCAACGGCCGCGCAGTTCCTGCTCTTCCACGCCCCTGCCCTGCTGGCCCTCGTAGCCCTGATCGCTGCTGGCGCCGTGAGCCCGATGCTCGGCCAGATCGCCGGCTACGTGCTGGTGCTCGGCCTAGCCCTGTTCTGCGGCGACCTCTCCCGCCGCGCCTTCTCAGGCGTGGCACTGTTTTCGAGGGCCGCACCGACGGGTGGCATATTGCTGATGCTCGGGTGGCTGTTGGTGGGAATCTCGAGTTTCGTTAACCGTTCTTAGCTTCCCAGCGAATACACTCAGCAAACCGTGACACAATGACATGCCCACACATTCTGCATTCATCGTTGCGGATTTAATTGCAATGTTATATCGGTAAATTCCTATTTAGCGGGGCATTAAAATGTTTTTCCTTCGCCAATCCTACGACATGAAGTCAACAGAAGTTGAATACGTCATTCCTGAATATACCAATGTCAGGTATTTCAGCTCTCTAGAAGAACTTCTGTTAGCTGAGAGAGATGCGGAAGCAGTCTTCCATACTGCAAGCGTGCTCGGAAACAGCCTCTCAAACCGTATCATCGGCAATTCGCTGGATAACAACTTGTTCGGCGGCAGTGGCCAGGACACTCTTGAAGGAAGAGAAGGTGACGATTTCTTATCTGGAGACCTAGGAGCAGATCTCCTCATAGGTGGAAATGGCAACGATTATTACATCGTAGATGATCTTGGCGATGTGATTATCGAAGATGGCAGTGGCACCGCCGATTGGGTTGCTTCAGCATTCAGCTATGTACTGCCAGACACAATAGAAAAGCTGAATCTCAGCGCCGGGCGTCCTCTTGCTGAAACCTACTTGAATATCAACGGCACTGGAAATGCCTCAGATAACTACATTGCAGGAAATGCTGGCAATAATCATCTGAGAGGTCTTGGTGGCGATGACATGTTGATGGATGTCGGGGGCACCGATACTCTTGAAGGTGGAATGGGTGACGACACTTACCATATCGAGAGCGCTAATAGCATCATCGTGGAAGACACTAGCGGAGGGTACGATACGGCCTTCCTCATGTACAATGTGCCCAATCTTAGCTCGTTTGACTTCACCAAGGTCAAGAACATCGAAGTGCTTCACTTCGTAAACTATGCGGACGGGCAGTATATTGCCGCAGAAACGCCTGAGTTCTTCCTCCTCGACGATAAGTTGAATCCGAAAAATGCGGCTGACCTAGACGCCTTTGAGGTGAAAGACACGATTGGCCTTTCCAAGTCCATCTTCTCGAAGATTGCTAAGAAAGGCGAACTCAAGAAGGGAGCGTTCTGGACTGGTTCGAAGGCGCACGACAAGGATGATCGGATCATCTACGATAAGAAGGCTGGCGATCTGTATTACGATGCAGACGGCTCCGGCTCCCGCAAGGCAGTCAAGTTCGCTGATGTCGACAAGAAGCTCAAGATGACAGCCAGCGACTTCCTCGTCTTCTAAGAAGAACGGGCCGCTCCTGCAAAAGGAGCGGCCCCTCCTTATCAGAGCGCCTCAGGACGGGAGTTCCTTGCAACGAGGCAAGCTACCCGGTTTTCATCGCACTCGACCTGGGCTAGAACGCAGGCCGTTTGATCCCGATCACCGCGCCGGAGCCGCTCATGTCCGATCCGTCCACGCCCCTTCCCGACGTCCATGTGCAGGCCGAGGTGCTTGTGCAGGCCCTGCCGCACATGCAGCGCTATGACCAGCAGGTGGTGGTGATCAAGTATGGCGGCCATGCCATGGGCGACCGGGGGGCGGCTGAGGATTTTGCCGAGGATGTGGTTCTTCTCGAGCAGTCGGGCATCAAGCCTGTGGTTGTCCACGGCGGCGGGCCGCAGATCGGGAAAATGCTTGAGAAGCTCGGCATCAAGTCCGAGTTCAAGGGCGGGCTTCGCGTCACGGATCAGGCCACCGTCGAGGTGGTCGAGATGGTGCTCGCGGGCTCCATCAACAAGCAGATCGTCGGCTGGATCGGCGCCGAGGGCGGTAAGGCTGTCGGCCTGTCGGGCAAGGACGGCAACATGGTCATGGCCCGCAAGGTCACCCGCACGGCCATCGACCCCGATTCCAACATCGAGAAGGTGGTGGATCTCGGCTTCGTCGGTGAGCCCGAGCATGTGAACCGGGAGGTCCTAGACCAGGTGCTCCAGGCTGAGCTGATCCCAGTTCTCGCCCCCGTAGCGACGGGCCAGGACGGCCAGACCTACAACGTCAATGCCGACACCTTCGCCGGTGCCATCGCCGGTGCATTGACGGCCAAGCGTCTCCTCCTGCTCACGGACGTTCCGGGCGTTCTCGACAAGAACAAGAACCTCATCCCCGAGATGACCATCGAGGATTGCCGCCGCCTGATCGCCGACGGCACGATTACGGACGGCATGATCCCGAAGATCGAGACCTGCATCTATGCCCTGGAAAAGGGCGTGGAGGCGGTGGTCATCCTCGACGGCAAGGTGCCCCATGCGGTGCTGCTGGAGCTGTTCACCGACCACGGCGCCGGCACGCTAATCCGTCGAGGGTAAGGGCTTCGCTCTTCACGAAGCGCCCGAGAAGGCTTATATTTTGATCAGTGGGGCCGCACGGCCCCATTGTCGTCTTTGGAATCCATGAACGCCAAACCAGCCATCGAGAGCCACCTGTCCTCCGCCGATTCCCGTCCCTTCTCGCATGTGGACACGTGGGTCTTCGACCTGGACAACACCCTCTATCCGCACACCTCGCGGATCTGGCCTCAAGTCGATGAGCGGATCACGCTCTACGTTGCCGACTTCTTCGGCCTCGACGGGCTGTCGGCCAAGGCACTGCAGAAGTATTTCTACCATAAGCATGGCACGACCCTGCGGGCGCTGATCGAGGATTATGACGTCGACCCGACCGACTTTCTCGATTTTGCCCACGACATCGACCATACGGACATTGAGCTGAACTACAGCCTGGGCGAGGCCATCGAACGTCTGCCCGGCCGCAAGCTCATCCTCACCAACGGGTCGCGCAAGCATGCCGAGAACGTGGCCAGGAAGATCGGCATTCTCGACCATTTCGAGGATGTGTTCGACATCGCCGCTTCCAACTTCGTGCCCAAGCCCGACCGGCGTGCTTATGAGATCTTCCTCGATCGGCACGGGGTGGAGCCTTCCCGCTCGGCCATGTTCGAGGATATCGCCAAGAACCTGACCGTGCCGCATGAGCTTGGAATGACCACGACCCTGATCGTGCCGAAGACCCTGGATCCCTTCCGGGAGAGCTTCGAGCAGGAAGCGGTTCAGACGCCGGATATCGACTACATCACCAACGATCTGGCGGATTTCCTGCGCGCCTATGCGCTGCCGGCGAAGTAGACCTCCCCATCATAGTCTTGTGGTTCCCGGCCCAAGCGCAGCGGAGGGAAATCCACTCACACGCTCCCAACCATGGATCCCCTTCCCGGCCTATGGCCGCCGGGGATGACAAGCTCAGCGGAAACAAAAATGGCCCCCTGTCGGGGGCCATTCTCGGCTCCGTAAAGCGAAGAGCTTACGCAGCCTTGGTGTTGATCTTGCTCTCGGCGATCCGGTTGAGCTTCTGATCAGTCGCCTTCTCCTGATCCAGGATCTGGTGCAGGACGCCGGCGCAGTCTTCGCGACCAAGCTGCTTGGCCCAGGCCACGAGCGTGCCATAGCGGGTGATTTCATAGTGCTCGACAGCCTGAGCGGCGGCGAGCAGCGCGGCGTCGAGAACCTGCGGATCGGCAATGTCGCCGGCAATATCCTGCGCTTCGTCGATGATGCCGTCGATGGCCGGGCAGGTCACGCCCTTGGGGTCATGGCCATGCATGCGGAACACCTGCTCGACCATCTGGATCTGCTGCTGGGTTTCGCCGAGATGGGTCTGGAAGGCCTGCTTCAGCTGCGGGTCGCTGGCCTTTTCGATCATCTGAGGCAGCGCCTTCGTGATCTGCTGCTCGGCGTAGTAGATATCCTGCAGAGTATGGATGAAGAGATCATCCAACGACTTGATGTCCTTCGACAAAAGGCCCATAGCGCAATCCTTCCCGGGTTCAGAGATATGCCAACATGCGAGCGCCATCATCTGCCTGGCGCCTGGTTCAGCGTGGGAAGAACGTCGCGGGCGGAAGGCGGTTCCTAATCCACGGCCCGAAGATTGCGGCCTTGGAGACGCAGGAGCTCGGCCCGGGCCTCCGCTTCGCCTTCGTCGAATTCGAGAGCTTCGATCCGCTCACCGCGTTTCACGATCTTGTCGGCCGACACCCTGATCTGGGACACGTCGTCCTGCGCCTGCCGGAAATGAGCATCGAGCTTCGCCACACGGGAATCGAGCCGCTCCACGTCTTCCAGGAGCTTCTGCACCTCGACCTGGATCACCCGCGCCTCCTCCCGGATCCGGGCATCGCGAACGAGCGCCTGCATCACCTGGATGGCCAGCGTCAGCAGCGAGGGCGAGACGATGACGATGCGCGCGCGATGGGCCTTCTGCACCACCTCGTCGAAATGCTCGGCGAGATCCGCATACAGCGACTCCGCCGGCACGAACAGCATGGCGATGTCCTGGGTCTCCCCAGGGATCAGGTACTTTTCCGCAATGTCCTTCACATGGATGAGCATGTCGTTGCGGACTCTTGCAGCCGCCTTGCTGCGCGCCTCGTCACCCTTAGCCTCGCGGAACAGCGTGAACCCCTCCAGGGGGAACTTGGCATCGATCACGAGACCCCGCTCGTCGCCCGGCAAGCGCACGAGGCAGTCCGGGCGGGTGCGGTTGGAGAGCGTCGCCTGGAACTCGAAAGCGTTGGGCGGAAGCCCGTCGCGGATGATCGCCTCCATTCGCCCCTGACCATAGGCACCGCGGGTCTGCTTGTTCGACAGGATGTCCTTGAGCCCCACGATCTCGCCGGTAAGATTCGTCAGGTTCTGCTGCGCAGCATCGATGACGGCGAGGCGTTCGTTCAGCTTGGACAGGTTTTCGGATTGGTGGCGCGTGGACGATTCCAGCCCCTGGCCGACCCGGTGCTGCAGCCCGTCGATCCGCTCCGAGATCATGCGCACGAAGTCGCTCTGGCGGGAGCCGAAGACCTCCGCCATGGTCCGCATCCGGCCGGTCATCTCGGATTGGATCCGGGTGAGCTCCGCCACCTTGTCGTCCATCTCCCGCGCCCGCTCGTCGGCAATCAGCGCTTCAATGGCCCGGTCCCGGCGGGTCCGCAGGAGCAGCACGGTCACGAGGAGCAGGAGGACTAGGCTCAACCCCGCCATCCCCATGACGATCTGCCCCCAGGTCAGGTGGGTTTGGCCTAAGATCAGGACGATGTCATTCATCAAGGTCAAGGTTCCAGTTGACGGATGCATCCGAACATAAGACGAACGATTTGACCATCCTGACCCAAGCGCTTATCTCCCGCGATCATGACCATCAGACCCCTCGTCATCATTCCCGATTCCAAGCTCCGGCTGATTTCCGAGCCCGTTAAGGAAATCACGAGCGAGATCCGCCAGTTGGCGGACGACATGCTGGAAACCATGTACGACGCCCCCGGCGTCGGGTTGGCCGCCATCCAGATCGGCATACCGGTCCGCATGGTGACCATGGACGTGTCGAAGTCGGAGGACGAGCGCCAGCCGATGGTGCTCATCAACCCCGAGATTCTCTGGACCTCGGAGGAGAAGCGGATCTACGAGGAGGGGTGCCTCTCGATCCCGGAATATTACGAGGAGGTCGAGCGGCCGGACCGGGTGCGCTTCCGCTACATGGACCTGCAGGGCGAGACCGTCGAGCAGGATGCCGACGGTCTTCTGGCCACCTGCGTTCAGCACGAGATCGACCACCTCAACGGGGTCCTGTTCATCGATTACCTGTCGAAGCTCAAGCGCGACCGGGTCATGACCAAGTTCAAGAAGGCAGCCCGGCGCGAGGCCGGCGCATGAGCCTGCGCGTCGTCTTCATGGGCACCCCCGATTTCGCCGTGCCCACGCTGTCCGAGATCGTCGGCCAGGGCCACGATGTGGTGGCCGTCTATACCCGTCCGCCGGCCGCTGCAGGGCGCGGCATGGAATTGAAGCCCTCGCCCGTTCACAAGATGGCCGATCGGTTCGGACTGCCCGTGCTGACTCCGAAGACCCTGCGCACGGAAGAAGCGGCGGAGATCTTCCGCAGCCATGACGCCGATGTGGCCGTCGTGGTGGCCTATGGCATGCTGCTCCCGAAGGCGATTCTCGAGGCGCCGGAACTCGGCTGCCTCAACCTTCACGCCTCTTTGCTCCCCCGCTGGCGCGGTGCGGCGCCGATCCAGCGGGCCGTCATGGCCGGTGACCGGGAGACCGGCGTTGCCGTCATGAAGATGGAGGAAGGGCTCGACACCGGTCCTGTCGCCATGGTCGAGCGGGTCGCGATCGAGCCCGACATGAGTGCGGGCGATCTGCACGACAGGCTCATGGTGCTCGGCGCCGACCTCATGGTGCGGGCGCTGGCCGCCCTCTCGCGCGGTGGCCTGAACTTCACCCCTCAGCCGGAAGAGGGCGTGACCTACGCCCACAAGCTCAAGAACGAAGATGCCCTGATCGACTGGTCGAAGCCGTCACAGGCGGTGCACGATCACATCCGCGGGCTATCGCCCTTCCCGGGAGCCTATTTCACGGCCGATTTCGGCAAGGGTACGGAGCGGGTGAAGGTGCTGCGGGCCGCCTTGGGGAAAGGCTCAGGTTCCCCTGGGACAATGCTGGACAATAATGGTATAATATCCTGCGGTGACGGGGCTGTCCGTCTCATCCAGGTTCAAAGAGCCGGCAAGGGCCCCGTAGCTTTCGAGGAATTCCTGCGCGGCGTTAGGCTTGATCCGGGCGCCCGTTTTGGGTGAGGACGCCTATGACGATCCGTCTGGAGGAATCCACCGACTGGCAGGCGATCTACACGATCTATGTCGCGGCCTTCGGACAATCGGCGGAAGCCGATCTTGTGCGGAACATGCACAACGATGGTGATCTGCTCCTCTCCCTGACCGCCTACAATGACGATCCGGCTGGGCATATTGCCTATTCTCATCTGGTGCTGCACCAAACCCCTGGCATAAGAGCATGCGTACTGGCGCCGCTTGCGATTGCTCCCGCCTTTCAGAAGCAGGGTATCGGAGCGGCTCTTGTCCGGCACAGCCTGAAGCGTCTCACCGAAAGCGGGTACGACTTGGTCGTTGTTCTGGGAGAACCGCACTATTACGGTCGGTTCGGGTTCGATCCGAAGCTGGCGGAAAAGCTGAAAACACCCTATGACGGGCCCTATCTCCAGGCCCTTGCGCTTTCCGATCGCGGTAAAGGCGCCAACGGCCCTGTATCCTATGCCAGGGCTTTTGCAGAACTGAACTAGACATGCCTCGCTATAAGCTTGTCGTCGAATATGACGGCACGCCATTCACCGGGTGGCAGCATCAGACGAACGGCCTCTCCGTGCAGCAGGCCGTGGAGGATGCCATTGCGCGCTTCACCGGCACGCCCGTGCGCATTCACTGTGCCGGCCGCACCGATTCAGGCGTTCACGCCACCCACCAGGTCGTGCATGTGGACCTGGAGAAGGAGTGGCGGCCGGATACGGTGCGGGACGCCACCAATTCCCACCTGAGGCCCGCGCCTATCGCGATCCTGTCGGCGCGGATCGTTCCCGAGACGTTCAATGCCCGCCTCTCCGCCGTGAAGCGCCATTATGTTTATCGCATCCTCAATCGGCGCGCGCCCCCCACCCTTGAGGCAAACCGGGTCTGGCACGTGGCGTGGGCACTCGATTCGGATGTCATGCACGAGGCCGCGCAGACCCTCATCGGGCGGCACGACTTCACCACCTTCCGGGCTGCCGAATGCCAGGCCAACAGCCCGATCCGCACCCTCGACCGCCTCGACGTGGAGCGGATCGGCGACGAGATCCGCATTCATGCCTCCGCCCGCTCGTTCCTGCACCATCAGGTGCGCTCGATGACGGGAACCCTGGAGCGGGCCGGTGCCGGGCGCTGGTCGGTGGAGGATGTGCGCGCGGCCCTGGACGCGAAGGACCGCAAGCGCTGCGGCCCCATGGCACCGCCGACCGGTCTCTACCTGATCGGTGTCGATTACCCAGAATTAGCCTAGGAGTCCTCGCATCGCGCTCGCCACGAAGGAATTGAGCACGATGCCGAGCACAACGATGCCCAATGCCGACAGGCTCGAGAGGCCCAGAGTCGACTTGGTGGCGAACCATTGCAGCCGGACGATGATGATCGCAAATGCCAGGCTGAAGAGGCTGGCGAGACCGGGAGGCGCCCAGCCGATGAGCATGAGCATGGCCGGCACCGAGAGGACCAGCATCCCGATGACCGAGATCCAGTTCGTGACGATCACGAAGGGCACGTAGGCCCTCTCGAGCCGGAGCCAGCGGGCGATCCAGATCATGGCGATCGGCAGGGCCAGGAAGCCCGCCACATGGCCGAAGGCCACGACGAGATCGACCCAGAAATTATCGAGCAGCGACCGGTCGGGCTGGAGCAGGCCGAGGCGCAGGCGCTCGAAGGCCAGGGAAACCACGTAAGCCGGAAGGGTCAGCCAGAGCGCTGTGAAAGAACGCCAGAAGCCCCGTTCGCTCATGTCGAAGGCTTTCAGCCCCTCCACCCTGCTGTTGAGCAGGTCGAGGGTTCCCTTGAACGAGCGATTGACCTCATCCGCCGTGACGATCATGAGCAGCCTCATCCTTGAAGACGGTTGCTCACGAGAATGGACGGACGTCCTAAAACGTTCCGCTCATATTTCGACTTTAGTCTAAATAGTCACGCTTGCATCGTCAGGATGCCGCGGCGAAGTAGGCGTCGAGCACCTTGCGGTAAATCCCTGTCAGGCGGTCCAGATCGGCCACCGGCACCCGCTCGTCGATCTGGTGCATGGTCTGTCCGACGAGGCCGAACTCCACCACCGGGCAATCCTTCACAATGAAGCGAGCATCCGACGTGCCGCCCGTGGTGGAGAGCTTCGGCTGAAAACCGGTCTCGGCCTTGATGGCATCGGCGATGAAGCCCACGAACGCGTTCGGCGGCGTCAGGAACGCGACCGCATTCGTCGGGTCCATCGTGAGGCGGTAGCGCACCGTGTTGCCCGCAGCTTCGCGCAGGCGGCTTTCGATCTCCTCCTCCAGGCTTTGCGGCGTCCAGAGGTCGTTGAAGCGGATGTTGAAGGTTGCCCGCACCTCGGCCGGAATGACGTTGGAGGCCAGGTTGCCCACATCGACCGTGGTGACCTCCAGGTTCGAGGCATCGAAATGCTCCGTGCCGTGATCGAGCGGCTCGCTCAGGAGCCCTGAGAGCAGGCGCATCATGCCTGGGATGGGATTGTCGGCGAGATGCGGATAGGCCACGTGCCCCTGCTTGCCCTCGACCACGATCCGGCCCGTGAGCGACCCACGCCGGCCGATCTTGATCATGTCGCCGAGCTGGTTCGGGTTGGTGGGCTCGCCCAATATGCAATGGTCGAAGCGCTCGCCGCGGCCCTTCGCCCATTCGAGGAGCTTGACCGTGCCGTTGACGGCCGGCCCCTCCTCGTCTCCCGTGATGAGGAACCCGATTGACCCCTTGAACCCGGGAGTGTTGCGGATGAAATCGAGCGCCGCCGCCATCATGCAGGCGACGCCGCCCTTCATGTCGACCGCGCCGCGCCCGTAGAGCTCGCCGCCGTGGATCTCGCCGCTGAACGGATCATGCGTCCAGCGGCTCGCATCGCCCGGCGGAACGACATCGGTGTGGCCGGCAAAGAGCAGATAAGGCTCGCCCGAGCCGTAGCGGGCATAGAGGTTCTCCACGTCCGGCGTGCCGGGCTCGGAGAAGACCGGCCGGTGCACCTCGAACCCCGCCTGCTTCAGGACGCCTTCGATGAAGGCAAGAGCGCCGCCCTCTTCAGGCGTCACGGAGGGGCAGCGAAGAAGCGACTGGGCGAGGGAAAGGGGAGAGGTTTCGTGCGGCATATCTCCATGACGCACGTCCGTTGATAAAATCAATCCCCATTCGTGGGACGAGGATATCGCCTTCAAAACTTGGTCTGATCGATTCCGAGTGTATCAGGCATCTCTCCCTGATCCTCGTCACGAGGATCAGGGCCGTAGCGGTTCGGGCCATTTGTTCCTGCGACCCCTCCGATGAGGAAGAAAGTGATACCTAGTAGAGCGAGCGCAGGATTCATGGCGAGAAGTCCGTCGCTAGGTCTTTTAAGAAGGAGCAACATCGTTCCCATAATCCACTTTCCACTCAAGCCAATGACTGCAAAGGCAGGAACGACCCACCACCCGCTCAAGCCACGATCATGAAGGCGTCTTACGTGAAAGCTAATAATAGAGACGGCTGCGGGCACAGCGCCAATATGCACAGCAGTGGATATGATCGCACCCGCATCGAATCCCCCAGTCAGCACATAAATGATCACGCTGGTTATTAGCGGGACAAGAGCGAGAAAGGTTAAGCAAATAGCGATGCCACACCAATATGCGGTGCGGCCAACCCTGCCGTAAAAACTGAAGAATAACTCCAGAAAACTCATGCCTCACCTAACATGCGATACAACGTATCGCATGTTAGGTTTATAACCTGTCGATTAATCCCGCAACAGCTCGTTGATCCCCGTCTTCGCCCGCGTCTGGGCATCGACGCGCTTCACGATGACCGCGCAGTAGAGGGACGGGCCGGGGGTGCCGTCCGGGAGGGGCTTTCCTGGAAGCGAGCCGGGCACGACGACCGAGTACGGCGGGACGCGGCCGATGAAGATCTCGCCGGTGTTGCGGTCGATGATCTTGGTGGAGGCCGAGAGGAACACCCCCATGGAGAGCACCGAGCCTTCGCCGACCACCACGCCCTCCACCACCTCGGAGCGGGCGCCGATGAAGCAGTTGTCCTCGATGATGGTAGGATTGGCCTGGAGCGGCTCCAGCACGCCGCCGATGCCGACGCCGCCGGAGAGATGCACGTTCTTGCCGATCTGGGCGCAGGACCCCACCGTCGCCCAGGTGTCGACCATGGTGTTCTCGTCCACATAGGCGCCGAGATTGACGAAGGAGGGCATCAGAACGACGCCCGGCGCGATATAGGCGCCGCGGCGCACGGTGCAGTTCGGCACGGCGCGGAAGCCTGCGGCGCGGAAGCGGTTCTCACCCCAGCCGGCGAACTTCGAGGGAACCTTGTCCCACCAGGTCGCCTCGCCCGGTCCGCCGCCGATCACCTCCATGTCGTTGAGGCGGAAGGAGAGCAGGACGGCCTTTTTCAGCCACTGATGCACCTGCCACTCGCCGCTGGCAGCCTTCTCGGCCACGCGGGCTTTGCCTGAATCGAGCAGGCTCATGGCCTCCTCCACGGCCTCGCGCACGGCCCCTGTCGTGGCAGCGTTGACATTGGCCCGGTCTTCCCAGGCGGCATCGATCGTGTGGGCGAGGTCAGTGGTGGACATGAGCAGCTCGGAGCAAGGGTTTCGTTGCCGTCTGATTAGCAACGGGGCTTTGACCTGTCACCTAATCTATGTTGTGGACCGGCATAGCGGCCTAGCATAGGGTCCTGTCTGCACCCGTTCCGCCCACAGCTTCGGAGCTGAGTTCCCGCCGCATGATTCCCGTCCGCGATATGCGCAGCGTTCTGTACGCGACGGCGATTCTGTTCGCCGTCGCGGTGATCGGGATCAGGGGGACGTTCCTGTGGCTCGAATACCGCAGCGCTTTGCATCGCGCTGAAGCCGCAACGCAGGATCTCGCCCTCCTGATGGAGGAGTATGCCAAGCGGACGCTCGAGACGAGCGACCTCCTCCTCAACGATATCATCGCCTATGTGCGCCTGAGGGGCGGTGTCGGCGCCTTGAGCGAAACGACCGACGCCAGCCAGTACCTTGCCGGCTTGACGCAGAGATCCTCCGCCAGCGACCTGTTCCTGATCATCGACAAGGACGGGAGCACCGTCGGGATTTCGACGCTGCAGCCGAATGCGGCGGTGAATTTTGCCGACCGGTCGTGGTTCAAGGCGCATCGCGCCGGAGCTGAAACCTTCGTGGGTGGGGCGGTTTTCGGGCGTATCGCCCAGGAGGTCATCTATACCTATTCCCGCCGCATTCCCGACCTGAACGGCGATTTCGACGGCGTGGCGCAGATTGCGCTCCGCCCCGCCTTCCTGCAGGAGGTTTCGCGTTCCGACAGCAACACGGGCAACGTGATCCTCGGCATGTGGGGGCGCGATGGGCGCGTGATTGCACGCACCGGCCTCACGCCGAACCAGACGGATTCGGGCGTCAGCCACACGGCGCTCTTCAACGAGATGGAAGGGCAGCGCAGCGGAACGTACCGCGCCAACGACATGGGCGATGGGATCGATCGGATCATTTCCTTCCGCCGCCTGGACCGCTGGCCCGTCACGGTCACGGCGAGCGTGCCGGTGGCAACGGCCCTCGCCGCCTGGACGACCGGGTTCTACTGGAGTGCGGGCATCACTGGGCTGGTGTTGATCGCGCTCTGCTGGCTCACCTGGATCGGAGTGAGACTCAGCCACCAGACGGAAACCACCCAGAGCGAGTTGCGGCAGGCCAACGAAAACTTAGGCACTGCTCTTTCCGACAAGGTCATGCTGCTGCAGGAAATCCACCACCGGGTGAAGAACAACCTGCAGGTCACATCGAGCCTGCTGCAGATGCAGGCCCGCCGCTTCCCGGATCCGGGGGTCAAGGCGGCCTTTCAGGAGACGCAGGATCGGCTGCGCTCCATCGGGCTGATCCATGACATCCTCTACCGCAAGGATACGGGCGGCACGATCAACCTACAGGACTATCTAGGTCGTCTCATTCCCGAGCTGTCCGCCACCTACGGGGCGGTCGCCCGTGGGATCTCCGTCGATCTGGATGCCGAACCGCTCATGATCGACCTCGATCGCGGCGCACCCCTGGCGCTCGCCGTCACGGAGGCGATTTCCAACGCGTTCAAGCACGCCTTCGGACCGGGTGAAGGCGGGCGCATTCTCGTCTCGGCGCGCCGCATCGACGGCCGGATCGAAATCATCGTGCGCGATACCGGCAGGGGCCTGTCAGTCGCACCGGAGAGCGACTCGTCGCTGGGCATGAAGCTCATCCGGTCCTTCGCCCAGCAGCTCGGCGGCCGGTTCAGCCTCACGGCCGATGACGGCACGGTGTTCCCGCTCGATATTCCTGCGTGATCAGAACGACGTGCGCTGTCGGATTGCTGCCGACAGGGTTCCTTCATCGAGATAATCGAGTTCGCCGCCGACAGGCACGCCGTGGGCGAGCTTCGTCACCTTCACGGGCAGATGCGCGAGCAGCTCGGTGATGTAATGGGCCGTGGTCTGTCCGTCGACCGTCGCGTTGAGCGCTAGGATCACCTCCGAGACGCCCGGCTCCGACGCGCGGGCGACGAGACGCTCCAGGTTCAGGTGTTCGGGACGCACGCCGTCGAGCGGCGAGAGCACGCCGCCGAGCACGTGGTACTTGGCGCTGACCGCGCCCGAACGCTCCAGCGCCCAGAGATCGGACACGTCCTCCACCACCACGAGGATCGAGGGATCGCGCTTGGCGTCCCGGCAGATCGTGCAGGGATCCGACGTATCGACATTGCCGCAGGACGAGCACACCACGATGCGCTCGTTGGCGATGCGCATGGCATCGCTCAACGGGTTGAGCAGGGTCTCACGCTTCTTGATGAGATGGAGCGCAGCGCGCCGTGCCGAGCGCGGCCCTAAACCCGGCAGCCGGGCAAGGAGCTGGATCAGGCGCTCGATCTCGGGACCGGCAACATGCTGGGCCATTGATGTCTCAGAACAGCTTCAGGCCGGGCGGCAGCGGCAGGCCCTTGGTGATGCTTTCCATCCGCTCCTGGGCGGCGCGCTCCGCTTTGCCGCGGGCATCGTTCATGGCGGCCACGATGAGATCCTCGACGATCTCCTTCTCGTCCGGGTTCAGGAGCGAGGGATCGATGTTGATCGACTTGAGGTTGCCCTTGCCGGTCACCTTCACGGTCACGACGCCGCCGCCGGCCGTGCCGTCGACTTCGAGGGTGTCGAGCTCGGCCTGGGCGTCCTGCAGCTTTTGCTGCATCGCCTGCGCCTGCTTCATCAGTCCCATGATGTCCTTCATGACCGCATCCTCACTTCAAAACAGATCGTCGTCTTCTTCAGCCTCGTGCGCGGCCGCCGCATCCTCCTCGCCGAGGATCTCGGTTTCCGCGTCTTCGCCGGTCTTCTCGGAACGCTCGATGACGTTCACGATCTGCGCGCCGGGAAACTTGGAGAGCACCGCCTGAACGAGCGGATGGTTGGCCGCCCCTTCCTTGCGCTCGCGCTCGGCGGCGACTGCCTTTTCGTGCAGCGTCGGAGCGCCTTCCTCGGAGGAGAGCGCTACCATCCAGCGCTCACCTGTCCATTGCTGGAGGGCGCGGGTGAGGTCGTTGGCGATGGTGCGGCTGCCGGTCTCGGTGAGGCTGAGCTCGATGCGTCCCTCCTCGAAGCGCACGAGGCGCACGTCGCGCTCCAGCGCTGCCTTCAGGACGATCTCGCGCTTCTCGCCGGCGAGCGCCACCACGTCCTCGAAGCGGCGCAGGCGCATGGTCGGTTCGGCCTGCGGGACTTGAGGGCGCGGCTGGGGGTTCGGCTGCGAGGTGGCGAGCGCCATGGTGCCGGAAGTCGCGGGACCGGAGGGCCGCGAGGGCGCGGGAGCCGGGCCGCCCGCAGGCAGCGGAGCCCCATCCTTCAGGGCGCGCAGCGCCTCGTCGGGTGTCGGCAGGTCGGCCGCATAGGCGAGGCGCACGAGCACCATCTCGGCGGCCGCGATCGGACGGTTCGAGGCCTGAACCTCAGGAATGCCCTTGAGCAGGATCTGCCAGGCGCGGGACAGGGTCCGGACCGAGAGTTTCCCGGCATAGTCCATGCCGCGGGTGCGCTCGATCTCGGAGAGAGCGGGATCCCTGGCGGCTTCCGCGATCAGCTTGAGGCGGGTGACGACATGCGAGAAGGCCGCGAGATCGGACAGGATCACGGCCGGGTCCGCACCGGCATCGTATTGCGAGCGCAAACCGGCGAAGGCCGCCGACACGTCGCCGCGCATGACGGCCTCGAACAAGTCGATGACCTGGCTGCGGTCGGCAAGGCCCAGCATGTCGCGCACGGTGTCGGGCGTGACCACACCGGCCCCATGGGCAATGGCCTGGTCCATCAGCGACAGGGAATCGCGCGCAGAGCCTTCGGCTGCACGGGCGATGGCCGCAAGCGCCTCGGCGTCGGCCTGTACGCCCTCGGCGTCGCAGATGCGGGTCAAGTGGGCCACGAGCTTGTCCGCCTCGATGCGGCGCAGGTCGAAGCGCTGGCAGCGGGACAGGATGGTGACCGGAACCTTGCGAATCTCGGTGGTGGCGAAGATGAACTTCGCGTGCGGCGGCGGCTCCTCCAGGGTCTTCAGGAAGGCGTTGAACGCCTTCTCCGAGAGCATGTGGACCTCGTCGATGATGTAGACCTTGTAGCGGGCCGAGACCGGCGAATAGCGGATGCCGTCGATGATCTGGCGCACATCGTCGATGCCGGTATGTGAGGCCGCGTCCATCTCCAGCACGTCCACGTGCCGCGATTCCATGATCGCTTCGCAATGCACGCCGAGTTCCGGCATATGGATGGTGGGAGCGCCGGAGCCATCGGGCTTCTGATAGTTCAGGCCGCGGGCCAGGATACGGGCCGTGGTGGTCTTGCCGACGCCGCGGACGCCGGTGAGCATCCAGGCCTGCGGGATGCGGCCCGTCTCGAACGCGTTCGAGAGGGTGCGGACCATCGCCTCCTGGCCGATCAGGTCATCGAAGGTGCGCGGGCGGTATTTGCGGGCGAGAACGCGGTAGGGCGAGGACGGCGCAGCCGCAGGTGCCGGCGCGGCGGGGAAGCCCGGCAGGGCCGGCTCGTCATTCAGGGGCGTGCCGGCTGTGGTATCGTCCATCGACTGCAAGGCTTTGGAGAAACTTTTACGGTGGGAGGCTGGACGAAGACCCGTTCGGTCTCGTTAGGGCTGCTTCCTTCCGGACCTGACCCGGTTGGCGAGTGAGACGTCCCTCGCCAACCTCCCACCGGCTATATGGGCGTATCGGGCGGGAAACGCAAGTTAGAAACGGCCGCCTTGTCTGCCGTCCCCGGTCTCCACAGCGCTTCAGTGTCATTCCCGGCCGGAGCGTCAGCGGAGGGGAAGGGAATCCATGGCGCTGCACCCAGTCGTGGATCCCATTCCCTCGCCTGCGGCTCACCGGGGATGACAGCAAGGTTCAGGCTGACACGGCGCCGCAGGCTCGGTTACATAGCCCCATGACATTCCAGCTCGATTCTCGGCTCGAAGCCGACAC
Source organism: Microvirga lupini (assembly GCF_014191055.1). GTDB lineage: Bacteria > Pseudomonadota > Alphaproteobacteria > Rhizobiales > Beijerinckiaceae > Microvirga > Microvirga lupini_A. The sequence goes on along the minus strand of NZ_JACHWB010000001.1, from coordinate 655,416 downwards.
GATCCCGGTCGGCGACCTCGCCCTCTCCTCGGTCCTGCTGCTGAACGACGCACGCTTTCCCTGGTTCGTGCTGGTGCCCCGCGTTGCGGAGGCGAGCGAGCTGACGGACCTGTCCGAGGAGCAATCCATTCAGCTGATGCAGGAGATCCGCATCGCCACGGGGGTGATGCTGGAGCTATCGAAACCCGACAAGGTGAATGTGGGGGCGCTGGGCAACATCGTGACGCAGCTTCATGTTCATGTGGTCGGGCGCTTCCGCTCCGATCCGGCCTGGCCCGGTCCCGTCTGGGGGCACGGCACCCGGACCCCCTACCCTCCTCATGCGGCCAGCGCCCTGATCGAGCGCGCCGCCACTCTTTTCGCGGCGGCCTGACCCAGGATCGTTTCATGACCCGACCCATCGCCTACATCACGAACCCGCTCGTCCGCCACAGCGCGGAGCGGGATCCGGAGGCGCTCGCCAACGCGGCTGCCAACCCCTGGACCGCCATGGTCGTCCTGGCCGGGGACCAGCCGATCCTTCAGATCGGCGAACCGGGAACGAGCCTCCTGCCCGCCACGATCCTGGGGCGCCTTCCCGCCCATCAGGAGCAGGTCTTCCTCGGCACCCTGAACGACCGCCCCGTGGTGGGGACGCTGGCAGTGCCCGAAGTGGCCGAGCTGTTTCAGGACGATCCGGTCTTCGCCGCCGTCGACCTGCGGTCCATCGCCATGCGTGGCCTCGTGCCGCCGGAGGAGCTCGGGATGCTCGCCATGGCGAAGTCCCTGCTCGACTGGCACCGGCGTCACCGCTTCTGCGCCAATTGCGGGGCGCCGACGCAAGCCGCCCAGGCCGGGTTCCGACGCGACTGCTCGGCTTGCGGCGCGCAGCATTTTCCGCGCACCGATCCGGTCGTGATCATGCTCGTGACCCGCGGCGACAAATGCCTCATGGGCCGCCAGCCGCGCTTTCCGGAAAAGATGTATTCCTGCCTCGCCGGCTTCCTGGAGCAGGGCGAGACCATCGAGGACGCGGTCCGTCGCGAGACCTTCGAGGAGGCCGGCATCCGGGTGGGCGCCGTGCGCTACCTCGCCTCCCAGCCCTGGCCCTTCCCGTCGAACATCATGATCGGCTGCATCGGTGAGGCTCTCACCGACGACATTGCCTTCGACGGCGAGGAGCTTGAGGATGCCCGCTGGTTCACCAAGGACGACATCCGGCGCATGCTGGACGGCACCCACGAGCAGTTCCTGGCCCCGGCCCCGATCGCGATTGCGAACCACCTCATCCGGGAATGGGTGAAGGATTGAGAAACGCTGTCGCGAAGGGCGCAATCCGATCCCTGGTTGCACCGCAGGAGGCACAGCGACCGCGCTCCGCTCCGCGGGGAGAATACTCCGCTGAGATACCGCCTTTGCCCCGTACGAAACGGCCCTGAACCAAGCTAGGCTCCATTGCCATGGTGAGGCCTGACAAAACCCGATGCCACCCATGCATCCGGCCTCCCAGCACGACAGAGCGACAGGGAGGTGAAAATGGCAAGGATTGTCGGATCGGGGCTCGCCAACATTCTGAATGGCACAAGCCTTGGCGACCTTCTCCAAGGTCTCGGCGGCAATGACACTCTCAGGGGCCTTCGCGGAACGGATGTCCTGGAGGGGGGAGCAGGTCACGACAAACTCTTCGGAGGTCTCGGGAACGACCTTCTGCGTGGCGGCCGCGGCGACGATAGGCTCGTTGGCGACGCCGGAAACGATCAGCTGAACGGCAACGAAGGCCGGGACATTCTGACCGGCGGGGCAGGCCGGGATACCTTCATCTTCAAGCATGCGCGCGAAACGCGACCCGGTTCGTCGGCGGATGTCGTGACGGATTTCACCAGGCAGGACACGCTCCACCTCAAGAATATCGATGCGGTCAAGAACGTCGCAGGCAATCAGGATTTCACCTTCATCGGAAACTCCGGTTTCTCCGGCCATGCAGGCGAACTGAATTACCGGTTCATCGGATCGGGGGCCCAGGCGAAAACCATCGTTGCCGGCGATCAGAATGGTGACGGGAATGCTGATTTCGAGATCATCCTGCTGAAGCATATCGCCATCTCCAAAGCGAATATCTTCGGCGATCTTTGAAGCTCGTCAGGGTCGGGCATGACGGCATTGGGGAAGCCGATATCAAACAGCCAGCGCCTTCGGGCCCGCAGCGTGAACTGCGAGCCGTCGGGTGAGATCGAGGGAGGCGTGCTGGGCAGCCCGGCTCGATTGTGTGGTGAGAAGTGAAGAGCCGGATCTGCTCGTCACGCGCGGTTTGTTTCAGCGGACCTGGATCTGCGCCAGGATCGGCCACCCGCGATCACAGGCGTGCGAGACCTGCGGCGGGACCGCGCCTCGTCCCGCATCTGCGACGCCTCGCGAGCGCGCCCCTCTGTGGACGAGGATGAACCATGATATAGCCAAGGTTAGGACAGAAGCCAAGAACAAAGTAAGAACATTGCTCGACCGCCTGACCTCACACCCGTAGCCCTCATCCTGAGGAGGTCGCTTCAGCGACCGTCTCGAAGGAGGCTCCAGAGGGTGCTGGACGATCCTTCGAGACGCAGCTTTGCTGCTCCTCAGGATGAGGCTGGAGAGGTGGACAGCAGAGATGGGGAGCCCCTTCCCTCGCCTGCGGCTCGCCGGGGATGACATGCAGGCGAAGCGAGTTCAGCCCTGCGGGGTCAGCTCGAACCGATACGCCACCTCGGTGACCATCTGGCCGCGCACATCGAAAGACTGCTCGGGTCCGGTTGTCCCGCCGAGCGTCTCGTAGAAGCGGCGAGCCGGATGGTTGTCCTTCAGGACCCACAGGCCCACCGAACGAACGCCGTGAGCGGCGAGATGATCGAAAACACCGGTCATGAGCCTGCGGCCGATGCCCTGCCGTTTGACCTTGTCGAGCAGGTAGATCGCGAAGATCTCGGTCTCGGTGCCGAGCCCGTCGGCATTCTCGCCCCGGATCGGCCCGCCCCGGATGAAGCCGACGATCTCGCCGTCACGGGTTTCAGCCACGAGAAGCTTGGCCCGAGGTTCTTGCTCGGCGAGAGCCCTTTGCCATAGCTGGACCCGCTCTTCGACGGAGAGGCCCGCGAGTGCCGCCGGCGTGAGGAAACCCTTGTAGGATTCGCGCCAGCCCTGAACGTGCGCTCTGGCGATGCCCGCGACATCCGTCTCGCGGCCGTCGCGAATCCGGATCGTCACTCAGCCGCTTCCTTGATCTTCTCCCGGAACGGATCGGCCGGGTAGACACCCAGAATCCGCAGCTCGCGGGAGAAGAATTCCAGCTCTTCCAGGGCCCGCTTGAGGTTGGCGTCCTCCGGGTGGCCGTCGACCTCGGCATAGAACTGGGTTGCCAGGAACTCGCCTTCGAGCATGTAGCTCTCGAGCTTGGTCATGTTGATGCCGTTGGTGGCAAAGCCCCCGAGCGCCTTGTAGAGCGCGGCCGGCAGGTTGCGGACGCGGAACACGAAGGAGGTGACAGTGGGCCCGTTACCGGCAGGGGCCCATTGCGGCGTCTTGGACAGGATGACGAAGCGGGTGGTATTGTGCGCCTCGTCCTCCACATTCTCCGCCAGGATTTTCAGGCCGTAGATATCGGCCGCCATGCGCGGCGAGAGCGACGCGCGGGTCGGGTCCTTCCATTCGGAGACTTCGCGGGCAGAGCCTGCGGTATCGCCGGCCACATGGGCTTTCAGGCCCAGCTTGCGGATAATCTTGCGGCACTGGCCGAGCGCATGGACGTGGCTGTAGACGTCCTTGATCGTGCCGAGATTGGCCTCGGGGATGGCCATCAGGTGAAAATGGATCGGCAGGAAATGCTCGCCGACGATGTGGAGCCCGGAGGTCGGCAGCATGTGGTGAATGTCGGCCACGCGCCCGGCGATGGAATTCTCGATCGGAATCATGCCGAGACCGGCCGTTCCCTCGTTCACGGCTGCCAAGGCGTCCTCGAAGGTCGGGCATGGCAGCGCCTCCCAGTCGGGACGCGCCTGCGCGCAGGCGGTGTGCGAGTTGGCGCCCAGCTCGCCCTGGAACGAAATAAGCTTGTTCATAATGTCCTCCGAGCTGCGATCATGTCGCGCGCCCTTTCCAGATCGTGCGGAGTATCGACTCCCAACGGCACGTCGTCGACGACAACGGCATCGATGCGCATGCCGGCTTCCAGGGCGCGCAGCTGCTCCAGCTTCTCGCGCAGCTCCAGCGGCGACGGCTGCAGGCCGACGAAACGCTGCAGCGCCTTGCGGCGATAGGCGTAGAGGCCGATGTGATGATAGAGCGGGCCGTCCCCGTAAGGCGCGGTCGCCCGGGTGAAGTAGAGCGCCCGGAACCGGCCCGGAGCGACCGGGGTTCCCACCATCTTCACCACGCTGGGGTTGGTCTTCTCCTCGTCCCGCTCGATGACGGCCACGAGGGTCGCCAGGTCGACCTGCAGGTCCGAGAGCGGAGCGATGGAGGCCGCAATGGCCCGGGGATCGATCGTCGGCAGGTCGCCCTGGACGTTCACGACCACGTCATGCCGCCCCCCCGGGTCGAGCTTTTCCACAGCCTCGAAGATGCGGTCCGAGCCGGAGGGGTGGTCGGCCCGGGTCATGACGGCCTGACCGCCCGCCCGTGTCACGGCCTCGGCGATGGCGGGCGCATCGGTGGCGACCGCCACCGGCCCGATCCCAGCTTCCATGGCCCGGCGCCACACATGAACGATCATGGGCTCGCCGGCGATGTCAGCGAGGGGCTTGTTCGGCAGGCGCGTTGCGGCCAGGCGGGCCGGGATGAGGACGAGGGGGTCGGACATGGCGCGATCTTCGAAGGCGAAAGGTTCGAGCGTCCTTAGCAAGGCGGGTCCTGTTTGTCATGCGTGCGGCACTGTATCCAAGGACCTTGAGGCGCCAGAATGCGTTGCAACCCCGAACTGCGACCACGAGAACGGCGAAAACCTCCGGAAACCCCATTGTCAAACCCCCATGACAACGGCTAAGCAACGCCCCGACGCGGGCACCCGTCCGCGGATCCTTTCTGCTGCGCTGGTTTCGCCGCTTGTACGAAGGCGAGGAGAGCCTCACTCATGAATATCGAGACCAATAAGATCGCGGGCGCCGTTTTCGGCTCGCTTCTTTTCGTGGTCGGCGTCAACGTCATCGCCGGCGGCCTGTTTTCTCCCCATAAGCCCGCCGTTCCCGGTTATGACCTCCCGGCGCCGGAAGAAGGCGCCGCCGCTGGTGCAGGGGCTGCCGCCGCTCCGGCCGAGCCGCTCCCCGTTCTTCTCGCCAAGGCCGATGCGACCAAGGGTCAGGCTCAGGCCCGCAAATGCGCCTCCTGCCACACCTTCGAGGAGGGCGGCCCCAACAAGGTTGGCCCGAATCTTCATGGCGTCGTCGGACGCCCTGTCGCCTCGCACGAGGGCTTCAACTATTCCGCCGGGATGAAGGCCCATGGCGGCGACTGGACCTATGAGGCGCTGGACGCCTTCGTTCACAACCCGAAGAAGGCAACGCCCGGCACCATCATGGCCTTCGCTGGCCTTGCCGGAGCCCAGGACCGGGCGGATCTGCTCGCCTATCTGAAGTCGATCTCCCCCAGCGCTCCCCCGTTCCCCGAGGCCTCCGCCGCGGCTCCTGCCAATGGCGCCGCTCCTGCGGCTGCCCCGGCTGCTGCAGGCGCGCCTGCCGCTCCTGCGGCCCAGTAAAAGCGCATCGCTCTCACAATCGTGAAGCCGGGCCGAAAGCCCGGCTTTTTCTTTTGAGCCGCCTCGCCTTTCATGCGTTGTCCCTTGCGCTCGCCCTGACGCGCCCAAAAATGTAGCTAATAGCAGACGCCTCACCCATCAGGAGACGCCTTGTGATCCGCACCCTTCTGCCGGGCCTCCTGGCCGCCTGCCTCGCCCTCTCTCCCCTCGCAGCCCAGGAAGCCTCCAAGGAAGCCTCCAAGGAAGCCCCATGGCGGCACGGTTCGGTCCTGCTCGACGAGCCGAAATACCCCGCGGGCTTCAGGCATTTCGACTACGTGAATCCGGATGCCCCCAAGGGCGGGCTGGTGCGCCTCGGCGCCCAGGGCACCTTCGACAGCTTCAACATCGTGGTGGCCGGCGTGAAGGGATCCCCCGAGGGAGGGCTCGGCCTCGTCTACGAGACCCTGACCACCTCCGCGCTCGACCAGCCGAACTCGTCCTATGGTCTTCTGGCCGAGGCTTTCTCCTACCCGGACGATTATTCCTCCGTCACCTTCCGCCTGCGCCCGGAGGCGCGCTGGCACGACGGGAAGCCGGTGACGGCGGATGACGTGATCTTCTCCTTCGAGTCCCTCAAGACCAACAGCCCCACTTACGCCTTCTACTATGCCAATGTGACGAAGGCCGAAAAGCTCGGCGAGCGGGAGGTGAAGTTCACCTTCGACGAAAAGGGCAACCGCGAGCTGCCGCAGATCATGGGGCAATTGCTCGTCCTGCCCAAGCACTGGTGGGAAGGCACCGCGCCGGATGGACGCAAGCGGGACATCACGCAGACGACCTTGGAGCCGCCGCTGGGCTCAGGCCCCTATCGCCTCAAGAGCTTCGAGCCCGGCCGCAGCGCATCTTATGAGCGCGTGAAGGATTATTGGGGCACGAACCTCAACGTGAATGTGGGCCAGAACAATTTCGACGAGATCCGCTTCGAATATTACCGTGACGCCACGGTGCTGCTCGAAGCCTTCAAGGGCGACCGCATCGACTTCCGCTATGAGAACAGCGCCCGCAACTGGGCCGTCGGCTACGACTTTCCGGCGCGCCAGGAAGGGCGCGTCGTTCTGGAGGAATTCCCGATCCGCGCCAGCGGCCGGATGCAGGCTTTCGTGCTCAACCTCCGACGCGACCAGTTCAAAGACCAGCGCGTCCGCCGGGCCTTCAACCTGGCCTTCCCGTTCGAGGAGTTGAACAAGACGATCTTCTACGGGCTCTACGAGCGGCCCTCGAGCTATTTCTACGGGCTCGATCTCGCATCCTCCGGACTGCCCGAGGGCAAGGAGCTGGAGATCCTCGAATCCGTGCGCGACAAGGTTCCGCCTGCGGTCTTCACGACGCCCTACAGGAACCCGGTGAGCGATTCCCCCGAGGCCATCCGCAGCAACCTGCGCGAGGCCGACCGCCTGCTGAAGGAAGCCGGCTGGGAGATCAAGAACGGCCGCCGCGTCAACGCCAGGGGCGAGGTCTTCAGCGTCGAGCTTCTCGGCAGCAGCCCCAACGACGAGCGCATCTTCCTGCCCTATGCGGATGTTCTCAAGCGTCTCGGCATCGCAGCCACCGTGCGCACCGTGGACGACGTGCAGTACACCAACCGCACCCGTGCGTTCGATTTCGACATCACCACCGGCCTCTGGCCTCAATCCTCGTCGCCCGGCAACGAGCAGCGCGAATTCTGGGGCTCCCAGGCGGCAAGCCGCGAAGGCTCGCAGAACCTTGCCGGCATTGCGAACCCTGCAATCGACGCGCTCATCGACCGCGTGATCTTCGCCAAAGACCGCGACGAGCTCGTGGCTGCCACGAAGGCGCTCGACCGCGTGCTGCTGGCGCACGATTACGTGGTTCCGCAATGGACGTCGCTCAAGCAGCGCACCGCCCGCTGGGACCGCTACAGCCATCCTGAAAACATGCCCCGATACGGCGGAGCCGCCTTCCCGACCGTGTGGTGGTACGATCAGGCCAAGGCCGGCAAGACGGGAGCCCCGCGATGAGAGATTTCAGCCGCCGTCTCATTCTTCAGACGGGAGTGGCGACCGCTGCTCTCTCGGTGCTCCCGCGGAAAGGCTCGACGCAGGAAGGCAACGAGACCGAGGCTCACGGCCTCTCCAGCTTCGGCGAGCTGAAATATCCGCCCGACTTCAAGCATTTCGATTACGTGAACCCGGCGGCTCCGAAAGGCGGCACGCTGGCGATCCAGATCAAGCAGACCTACGGCAACCAGAATTTCGATACGTTCAACACGCTGAACACCTTCGTGCTGCGGGGCGATGGCGCCGCCGGCATGACCAGCACCTTCGACAGCCTGATGGTGGGCTCCGGCGACGAGCCGGATGCGCTCTACGGCCTCGTGGCGAAGAGCGTGCGCGTGTCAGACGACAAGCTGACCTACCGCTTCATCTTGCGGCCCGAAGCGCGCTTCCATGACGGCTCGAAGCTGACCGCGCGCGATGCGGCCTTTTCCCTGAACATCCTCAAGACCAAGGGGCACCCGCTCTATTCGCAGCTCCTGACGCAGATGGCCTCGGCTGAGGCGGAGTCGGACGAGGTTCTGCGCGTGCAGTTCACGCCGCAGCGCAGCCGCGATCTGCATCTCGTCGTCGCCGGATTACCCATCCTTTCCGAGCGCTACTGGCAGGGCAGGGATTTCGAGGCCTCGACGCTCGAAGCACCACTCGGCTCAGGACCGTACAAAGTCGGGCGCTTCGAGGTCGGGCGCTTCATCGAGTTCGATCGCGTGCCCGATTACTGGGCCAAGGACTTAGCCGTGAACGTGGGCCAGAACAACTTCGAGCATGTCCGCTACGAATATTTCCGCGACCGTACGGTGGCGTTCGAGGCCTTCAAGAACGGCACCCTGAACTATAACGAAGAATACACGTCGCGCATCTGGTCGACGGGCTATGACTTTCCGGCCGTGCGCGAAGGTCGCGTGAAGAAGGAGGAGATCGAGAGCGGCGCTCCCTCCACCATCCAGGGCTGGTACTTCAACATGCGCCGGGATGCCTTCAAGGACCCGCGCATCCGGCAAGCCATCGGGCTTGCCTTCGATTTCGAATGGACGAATGCCAATATCATGTTCGGCCTGTTCAAGCGCACAGGATCGTTCTTCGAGAACAGCGACATGAAGGCCGTCGGGAAGCCGTCGCCAGAAGAGCTCGCTCTTCTCGAGCCGTTCCGCAACAAGCTGCCGGCCTCGGTGTTCGATGAACCTCCCGTGCCACCCGTCTCCGACGGATCGGGCCAGGACAGGCGACTGCTGCGGCGCGCCGACGAGCTTCTGCGCGAGGCCGGCTGCAAGCGCGAGGGCGGCGGGCTCAGGCTGCCGAACGGACAGCCGTTCCGGATCGAGTTCCTTGACTTCCAGCCCTCGCTCCAGCCGCATACCCAGCCCTTCCAGGCCAATCTGAAGCGGCTCGGCATCGATGCCGTCTCGCGCATCGTGGATGCGGCCCAGTATCAGCGCCGCATGGAGGAATACGATTTCGACATGGCGAGCCGGAACCTGAGCGGTTCCTCCACCCCGGGCGACAGCCTGCGGCTGGTCTACGGCTCGGCGGCCGGCAAGCGGCCGGGCTCGCAGAACATCGCCGGGATCGACGATCCGGCCGTCGACGCCCTGATCGAGACCATCGCCAACGCCAAGTCGCGCCAAGAGCTCACCATCGCGGCCCGCGCCCTGGACCGGGTTCTCCGTTCGGGCCATTATTGGGTGCCCATGTGGTACAGGGCCAGCGAATGGCTCGCCTATTGGGACCAGTTCTCGCGCCCGGCTACGAAGCCGAAGCTCAGCTCAGGCGCTCCGGGAACCTGGTGGTACGATGCCGAGAAGGCGAAGCGGATCGGGCGAGGATAAGGCTTGGATACAGTTGTGGCGACGCGAAACGAGGCGGACATGCCCCGCCTGCTTCTGCGGCTCGAGGGCCTGGCTCTCTTCATCCTGGCCACATGGGGCTTCGCCCATACCGGCGCCTCCTGGTGGCTTTACGCGGTTCTCTTCCTGACGCCCGACCTGAGCTTTGCAGGCTACCTTGCCGGTCCGCGGCTCGGAGCCTTGGCTTACAATGCCCTGCACTGCACCCTTGGCCCTGCGATACTGGCGGGGCTTGGTCTTTTTCTGGAGAGCTCTATGCTTCTCGGGCTCGCCGCAATCTGGGCGGCGCATATCGGGTTCGACCGCATGTTGGGATACGGCTTGAAATATTCGTCCGGCTTCAACGACACCCATCTCGGCCGCATCGGCCGGCAAGCAGCAGGCGCTTGATGCTGGCCTATATTGCGCGCCGCGTTCTCCTCATGATCCCCACCATCCTGGGGATCATGCTCATCTCCTTCGTGCTCGTGCAGTTCGCCCCCGGCGGCCCTGTGGAGCGCATCATCGCCCAGCTCCAGGGCCAGGATTCCGGCGCGACCTCGCGCATCTCCGGCGGCGGGGGCGATATGGCAGGCGGAGGCCAATCTCCCGGAGGTGCGGGAGCAGGCGATGCCTCCTCGTCGCGCTATCGCGGCGCGCAGGGGCTGGACCCGCAGTTCATCAAGCAGCTCGAGACGCAGTTCGGCTTCGACAAGCCGGCCCATGAGCGCTTCCTGAAGATGATCTGGGATTATGCGCGCTTCGATTTCGGCAAGAGCTATTTTCGCGACATCTCCGTGCTGGAGCTCATCAAGGAAAAGCTGCCGGTCTCGATCAGCCTCGGACTCTGGATGACGCTGCTCTCCTATGCGATCTCGATTCCGCTCGGCATCAAGAAGGCCGTGCAGGACGGCTCCTCCTTCGACATCTGGACATCGGCCGTCGTCATCATCGGCTATGCGATTCCGGGCTTTCTTTTTGCGATCCTGCTGATCGTGCTATTCGCGGGCGGCTCCTTCTGGCAGGTCTTCCCCCTGCGCGGGCTCACCTCCGAGAACTGGGCCCTCATGCCGTGGTACTGGCAGATCGCGGATTACTTCTGGCACCTCGTTCTGCCGATCACCGCCATGGCACTCGGGGCCTTTGCCACCTCGACCCTGCTGACGAAGAACTCCTTCCTCGATGAAATCCGCAAGCAATACGTGCTCACCGCCCGCATGAAGGGCCTGTCCGAGCGGCAGGTTCTCTACGGCCACGTCTTCCGCAATGCGATGCTCATCGTAATCGCGGGCTTTCCCGGCGCCTTCATTGGGGCGTTCTTCGCCGGCGCGCTCCTCATCGAAACGATCTTTTCCCTCGACGGGCTGGGCCTTCTCTCGTTCGAGTCCATCGTGAACCGCGATTATCCGGTGGTCTTCGCCAACCTCTACATCTTCTCGCTGGTGGGCCTGGCGGTGAACCTCGTGTCCGACCTCACCTACACCTGGATCGATCCGCGGATCGATTTCGAGACCAGGGAGGCGTGAGATGAACGAGAACGTGCCCGTCGTCTCCCCGGCCTCATCACCTGTCGCGCCGCCCCTGCCGCGCCAGGGCTTCATCAAGCTCTCGCCGCTCAACCGGCGGCGATGGGAAAACTTCAAGGCGAACCGCCGCGGCTACTGGTCGTTCTGGATCTTCCTCATCCTGTTCATCCTGAGCATGTTCGCGGAGCTGATCGCCAACGACAAGCCGATCCTCGCCTCCTACAAGGGCGAGCTGCTCTACCCGGCCTTCGTGAATTATCCGGAAGAGAAGTTCGGCGGCTTCCTGGCGGTCACGGATTATCGCGATCCCGTCATCGCCAAGGAGATTCAGGAGAACGGATGGCTCATCTGGGCGCCCGTCCGCTTCTCCTACAACACGCATAACCTCGACCTTCCGGTTCCGGCCCCCGCGCCGCCCACCTGGATGCTCACCGACGAGCAGTGCCGCCCCATCGCGGAGCGCAATGGCGGCACGGGCTGCAAGGACATCGAGTGGAACTGGCTCGGCACCGACGATCAGGGACGCGATGTGGTCGCACGCCTGATCTACGGCTTCCGCATCTCGGTGCTGTTCGGACTGACGCTCGCGGGCATTTCCTCCATCGTCGGCATCCTGGCCGGCGCCGTGCAGGGCTATTACGGCGGCTGGACGGATCTGCTGTTCCAGCGCTTCATCGAGATCTGGACGGCCATTCCCTCGCTCTACCTTCTCATCATCATCTCGGCCGTGATCACGCCGAGCTTCTTCGTGCTGCTCGGCATCCTGCTGCTGTTCTCCTGGGTGTCTCTGGTGGGCGTGGTGCGGGCGGAATTCCTGCGTGCGCGCAACTTCGAATATGTGCGCGCCGCCCGCGCGCTGGGCCTCTCCAACGGCACCATCATGTTCAAGCACCTCCTGCCGAACGCGATGGTGGCGACGCTCACCTTCATGCCCTTCATCATCAATGGCTCGATCACGACGCTGACCTCGCTGGACTTCCTCGGCTTCGGCCTGCCGCCGGGCTCGCCGTCGCTCGGCGAGCTGCTGGCGCAGGGCAAGGCCAACCTTCAGGCGCCATGGCTCGGCCTCGCCGGATTCTTCGTGATCGCCATCATGCTCAGCCTCCTCATCTTCGTCGGCGAAGCCGTGCGCGATGCCTTCGATCCGCGAAAGACGTTCCGATGACAGAGCCCCTCCTCTCCGTTCAGGATCTTTCAGTCGCCTTCCGCCAGGGTGGAGGCGACATGCTGGCGGTGGACCGCGTATCCTTCGACATCCTGCCGGGCGAAACGGTGGCGCTGGTGGGCGAATCCGGCTCCGGCAAATCCGTCACGGCGCTCTCGGCGCTCAAGCTCCTGCCCTACCCGTCCGCGCATCATCCATCCGGCCGCATCCTGTTCAAGGGCAAGGACTTGATGCCCGCAGACGAGAACGAGATGCGAAAGGTTCGCGGCAACGACATCACCATGGTGTTCCAAGAGCCGATGACGTCGCTCAATCCGCTCCACACCATCGAGCGGCAGATCGGCGAGATCCTGAAGCTGCATCGCGGCCTCAATGACCGCGAAGCGCGCACCCGCACGCTCGAGCTTCTGCAACTCGTTGGCATCCGCGATGCGGAATCGCGACTCGATGCCTATCCGCACCAGCTGTCCGGTGGACAGCGCCAGCGCGTGATGATCGCCATGGCGCTCGCCAACGAGCCCGATCTCTTCATCGCCGACGAACCGACCACGGCCCTCGATGTGACCGTGCAGGCGCAAATCCTGAAGCTGCTCGCCGAGCTGAAGAGCAGGCTCAACATGTCCATGCTCTTCATCACCCACGATCTCGGCATCGTGCGAAAGATTGCCGACCGGGTTTGCGTGATGCTCAAGGGCAAGATCGTCGAGCAGGGAACGGTGGCTGAAGTCTTCGGCAACCCGCAGCATCCCTACACGCAGCGGCTGCTGGCAGCGGAGCCCAAGGGCCGCGCCAATCCCGTTCCGCCCGATGCACCGGTCATCGTCGAGGCAGGGCCGATCAAGGTCTGGTTCCCGATCAAGCGCGGCTTCTTCCAGAAAACCGTCGGCCATGTGAAGGCCGTCGACGGAGTCTCCGTGCGGGTGCGCCGGGGCGAGACGGTGGGCGTAGTGGGCGAGTCCGGTTCCGGCAAGACGACCCTGGGCCTGGCTATTCTGCGCCTCGTGCAGTCGGAAGGCCCCATCGTGTTCCTCGGCAACCGCATCGACGGCATGCGCGCCAGCGACATCCGGCCCTTGCGCAAGAACCTGCAGGTGGTGTTCCAGGATCCTTACGGCTCCCTGTCGCCGCGCATGTCGATTGCCGAGATCGTCGAGGAAGGGCTTCTCGTCCAGAACAAGGGCCTTTCATACGGGGAGCGCCGCAACATCGTGGCCAAGGCTCTGGATGATGTGGGCCTCGATCCCGCCACCATGGACCGCTATCCGCACGAGTTCTCCGGCGGCCAGCGCCAGCGCATCGCCATTGCCCGCGCCATGGCCCTGGAGCCACAGTTCATCATGCTCGACGAGCCGACCTCGGCCCTCGACATGTCGGTGCAGGCTCAGATCGTGGAGCTGCTGCGCGACCTCCAAAAGCGGCGTGACCTCGCCTATATGTTCATCAGCCACGATCTGAAGGTCGTGCGGGCGCTCGCCAACCACGTGGTGGTGATGCAGAACGGCCAGATCGTCGAGGAAGGTTCGGCCGAGAGCATCTTCGCAGCCCCCCGCACCGACTACACCAAGGCGCTGTTCGCAGCCGCCTTCAACCTCGAAACGGCGGCTTCGCACGCCGTTCGAGAATAGGACCCGACGCTGCGGCCATGCATGCGCATCATCACTCCGCCGGCCATCACCATCATGGGCATGGCCATGCTCCGCAGGCTGGCTATGGGCGCGCTTTTGCCATCGGCATCGTTCTCAACCTGGGTTTCGTGGTCATCGAGGCCGGATACGGCTTCTGGGCCGATTCCATGGCCCTGCTGTCGGACGCCGGGCATAACCTGAGCGATGTGCTGGGCCTTGCCATCGCCTGGGGAGCCGCCCTGCTGGCACGGCGCGGTCCGACGGAGCGCTTCACCTATGGCCTGCGCTCCAGCTCCATCTTGGCTGCGCTCTTCAATGCCCTGCTTCTGCTCGTCGCCGTCGGCGGCATCGTGTGGGAATCCGTCCAGCGACTGATCGAGCCCTCGCCTGTCGCTGCCGTCACCATGATGATCGTGGCGGGTATTGGCATCCTCGTGAACGGCTTCACGGCTTTCCTGTTCATGGGCGGCCAGCACGATCTCAACATCCGCGGCGCCTTCCTGCACATGGTGGCGGACGCGGCCGTATCGCTCGGCGTCGTGCTCGGCGGTCTCGCCATCCTCTGGACAGGCGCGGACTGGATCGATCCGGTGCTCAGTCTCGTCATCGCTGCAGTCATCGTCTGGGGCACCTGGAGTCTGCTGAAGCAGTCCCTGACCCTGTCCTTGCACGGCGTACCGCGGAACATCGCGGTTCCCGATGTCAGGAAAGCTCTTGAGCGGATGCCGGGCGTCGCCTGCGTTCACCATCTGCATGTATGGGCGGTGAGCACCACAGAGACGGCGCTGACCGCCCATCTCGTCATGCCGGATGGACATCCGGGCGATCGTTTCCTGGCTGAAGCGCAGCGGGAGCTGAAGGAGCATTTCGGCATCGGGCATGCGACCCTGCAGATCGAGATCCACAGGCCAGGGCCTCACGAACACGGCTCCGAATGCCCCCTCGATCATCACGATCATGCTCACGAGGGGCACAATCATGGGGGGCACCCCCATGATCCCGGACCATCGCATCTTTCGCCGTAATGACGTATCAGTCGTGATTCTCGTGGTTTGAGGAACTGGAACCAATGCCTCGCGCTCTTCTCATCGTGCTCGATTCCGTCGGTATCGGCGGCGCGGAGGATGCCGACGCCTATGGCGATGCGGGCGCCGATACGCTCGGGCACATCGCGGAGGCTTGCGCCGAAGGGCGCGGCGACCAGGCCGGCCTGCGCCAGGGGCCGCTCCATCTGCCGCACATGACGGCGCTAGGGCTCGGGCTTGCCTGCGAAGCCTCGACCGGGCGCATGCCGCCGAACCTTGCGCCGCAAGGTGCGCTCAAAGGCGCATGGGGCTACGGCGTCGAGACATCCAAGGGCAAGGACACGCCCTCGGGCCATTGGGAGATTGCGGGCGTTCCCGTGACCTTCGACTGGGGCTATTTCCCCAATACCGTTCCGACCTTTCCCGAGGCACTGACGGCGGCGCTGATCGAGCGCGGCAACCTGCCCGGCATCCTCGGCAACAAGCACGCCTCCGGCACCGCCGTGATCGACGAGTTCGGCGCGGAGCATATGCGTACGGGCGAGCCCATCGTCTACACGTCGGTCGACAGCGTGCTGCAGATCGCCGCCCACGAAGAGAGCTTCGGGCTGGAGCGGCTCTACGAGCTGTGCCGGATCGGGCGCGAACTCTGCGACGAATACAAGATCGGCCGCGTGATCGCCCGCCCCTTCGTGGGCTCGCCCGAGGCTGGCTTCAAGCGCACCGGCAACCGCAAGGACTTCGCTACGCCGCCACCATCCGACACCATCCTCGACACGCTGACCAAGGCTGGCCGCTCCGTCGTCACCGTCGGCAAGATCGGCGACATCTTCGCCCATCGCTCGACGGGCCGGGAGATCAAGCCCAACGGCAACGATGCCTGCCTGTCGGCCGCCATCGACGCCATGGGCGATCTGCCCGATGGCGGTTTCGTCTTCGCGAATCTCGTCGATTTCGACAGCGAGTTCGGCCACCGCCGCGACATCCCCGGCTATGCCGCCGCGCTTGAGGCCTTCGACCGGCGCATACCGGAGATCGAAGCGGCTCTCCAAGCCGGCGACCTTGTCATCATCACCGCCGATCACGGCAACGACCCCTCCTGGCGCGGCTCCGACCACACCCGCGAGCATGTGCCGATCCTAAGCTTCGGGCTGGGCGTGCAGCAGGGCGTCATCGGGCGGCGGGAGAGCTTTGCCGATATCGGGGCCAGCGTGCTGGCGCATGTGGGCGTTGCCCATAGGGGCAAAGGGGCTTCCTGGCTTTAGAGGCCCGTCATCCCGGACGGCGAAGCTGATCCCGGATCGCAGGACGAGAATAGCGCCTTACCCTGAAAGCGATCCCGGATCTTCGCTACGCTCTGTCCGGGATGACCACCTTGGCCATTCCACTCGCGCCATGTCCGGCGGCTTCCGGCCAAGCTGCCGCACCCCTCCACCCGTCCCATTGACGGCCCCGCAACTTTGGATCAGTCTTCCATAGATCGTATGGAGGCTCTCCGACGATCGGTCGAGGGAGTCTTCCCGTTCTCGCGTGGAAGATTGTTCATGAGCTCGCCCAACCGCTCGACGCATATCCGGCTCACCTCCCATCCCGAGCCGAACGCAGGCACCATCAGGCATCCGATCAAGTGGGGGGCCAAGGACCCCAAGGAGCGCGGGCCGATCATCGGCACCGTGACCAATCCGGCCGACCGCAACGTGATCGGCGCCCATGGCGGCTCCTATTCCCTCTACCGGGCGCTCGCCATCTCGGCCCGGGCGATGAATCCCCTGGCGCGGCCCGACCTTCACAACACGCATCCGACCGCCGAGATCGGGCCGCATCCGCAATGGTTCGAGCCGGGCAGGATCGTGTCTCTCGACCCTTGGGGTCACTTGGTCGGGGAGGTGTTCCGGGACGACATCGCGAGCGGCGTCGACATCCGCCCGAGCATCGCCGTGACCAAGGCCCGCCTCAACATGCCGGAGATCCTGGGCGCCATGGGGGCCAAGCGCCTCAAGGCCGATGGCGGCTTCCTGCATGAATCCGGCGACATCTCAGTGACCAAGATCGCGGTCGATCCGGTCTGGTATCTGCCCGGCATCGCCGAGCGCTTCGGCTGCTCGGAAGGCGAGTTGCGGCGTACCCTGTTCGAGCAGACCGGCGGCATGTTCCCGGAACTCGTCACGCGGCCCGACATGAGCGTGTTCCTGCCGCCCATCGGCAACACCACGGTCTATGTGGTGGGCGACGTGTCGCGCTTGAGCGACCCGAAAACGCGCATCGCCTGCCGCGTGCACGACGAGTGCAACGGCTCCGACGTGTTCGGCTCCGACATCTGCACCTGCCGGCCCTATCTCGTGCACGGGATCGAGGAATGCGTGCGGGAAGCGCAAGCCGGCGGCGTCGGCGTGATCGCCTATAACCGCAAGGAAGGCCGGGCGCTCGGCGAGGTCACCAAGTTCCTCGTCTACAATGCGCGCAAGCGGCAGGAAGGCGGCGACTCCGCTGCCACGTATTTCGAGCGCACGGAATGCGTGGCGGGCGTGCAGGATGCCCGCTTCCAGCAGCTCATGCCCGACGTGCTGCACTGGCTCGGCATCCGCCGCATCGACCGGCTCATGTCTATGTCCAACATGAAGTACGATGCGATCACCGGCTCGGGCATCGAGGTGGTAGAGCGCGTGCCGATCCCGGCAGAGCTGGTGCCGCCGGATGCGCAGGTCGAGATCGAGGCCAAGAAGGCCGCCGGGTACTACACCCCCGAGGGAGCGCCCGATGCGTCGGCCCTGGATCAGGTAAAGGGCCGCGATCTGGAGCGGTTCTGAAGCAGCGTTTCATGAAGCGGGTGCCGGCTTGCCGCCGGCGCCCGCTTCGTTTTTAACCTTTTTGCCAAACCGCCCTGCCCGGGAATGATCGGCTGGCTTAAGACTGTGCTATCGCACGCATCCCCGAAGGATCGGAGCCCTGAGTGACTGACCAGCCTGACGTATCGCCCGACACCAAAGCCGCCCGAAGCCTTCTTTCCGCCGCCGCGGTACGGGAGCGGTCGCATCAGCTTCTGCGGGCGGGTCTCGAAGGCCGTCTCCAGCACTTCACGGTCGATCTCGGGCGGCTTGAGCCCTGCGCCGACGAGGTCGTGAGGACGATCCGCGAGGCCTACCCCTCCCTCGATATTCCATTCCATGCCCGCTGGCGCCACTTTGCCGCCGGAGGGCACGAGCGCTGGGACGCGGTGATGCACGGTGCGCCTTGGGAGACCGCCGCCGACATGGCCCGCTCGGCCTTCGACCTCGCCATCGTGTCGGTTCTGCTCGATGCAGGCGCGGGAGCGCAGTGGCGCTACGAAGAGGGACGCACGGGCGAGACCTATATCCGCTCGGAAGGGCTTGCGGTGGCAAGCTTCGACATGTTCGTGAGCGGCGCCTTCTCCAGCCGTCCTGAGGATCCGTTCCGCGTCGATGCCGATGTGCTGATGACGCTCACCGCTCAAGACTTGGCTGAAGGCTTCCAGGTCTCAGGCGACAACCCGCTCGTCGGGTTGGAGGGCCGCGCTGCGCTCCTCAACCGCCTCGGCCGCGTGGTTGCGACGAACCCGGACATCTTCGGACAGGTGGACGATCCGCGCCCCGGCGGTCTCTTCGACGTCATCGCCGCAACGGCTGAGGACGAGCGCATCAAGGCAACCGCGATCCTTGAGGCGTTGCTGACGCACCTTGGCCCGATCTGGCCCGGCCGCATCACGTTAGGCGGCGTCGATCTCGGTGACACGTGGCACCATCCGCTGGTTGAGGCGCCGGATGCCACGAAGGGCCTCATCCCCTTCCACAAGCTATCCCAGTGGCTCTCCTATTCGCTGATCGAGCCGCTCGAATGGGCGGGATTCACCGTGGTTGAGATCGATGGGCTCACAGGCCTGCCCGAATACCGTAACGGCGGTCTCTTCCTCGACACGGGCGTGATCGCCCTGAAGGATCAGGCAGATGTCAGCCGCGCCCATGCGGTGGATTCGCTGCTCGTGGTGGAATGGCGGGCCTTGACGGTCGCTCTCCTCGACCGCATTGCCGAACCGATCCGGGCGAAGTTAGGATTCGCCGCAGAAGACTTCCCCCTGGCCAAGGCGCTCGAAGGCGGTACCTGGGCGACAGGGCGGAGACTGGCGAAGGAAAAGCGCGGCGACGGCTCGCCTCCGCTGAGCGTGATCAGTGACGGGACCGTGTTCTAGATGAATCAGCAGATGACGAACAAAGAGGGAAAAAACATGCAGGGCGTCACGGTGGTCGATCATCCGCTGGTTCAGCACAAGCTGACCCTGATGCGGGACAAGCAGCGTTCGACGAAGGGCTTCCGCCAGCTCCTGAACGAGATCGGCATGCTCCTCTGCTATGAGGTGACCCGCGATCTGCCCATCGAGCGTATCGAAATCGAGACGCCGATGACCAAGATGGAAGGCGCACAGATCGCCGGCAAGAAGCTGGTGCTCGCCCCCATCCTGCGCGCCGGCGTCGGCTTCCTCGACGGCATGCTGACCCTCGTGCCGGCCGCGCGCGTCGCCCATATCGGTCTCTACCGCGATCCGGAATCGCTCCAGGCGGTGGAATACTACTTCAAGGCCCCATCGGATCTCGCCGACCGCATGGTGCTGGTGCTCGACCCCATGCTTGCCACCGCCAACTCAGCTGTGGCGGCCATCGAGCGCCTGAAGGAGCGCGGCGCGAAGGACCTGCGCTTCGTCTGCCTTCTCGCGGCACCCGAGGGCATCGAGCGGCTGCGCAGCGCTCATCCAGACGTGCATATCTGGACCGCTGCCATCGATGAGCGCCTGAACGACCACGGCTATATCGTGCCGGGTCTGGGCGATGCCGGCGACCGCATGTACGGAACGCGCTAGAGCCCGGGCGACTTATCCCTCGACTCTGACAAGAGGTATCGGCCTTGCGCTTCATCGTCGCCGACTGGGGAACGACCCGCTTTCGCGGTTATCTGATCGAGAACGAAACCGTTCTCGATCAGGTCTCTTCGGACGAAGGCGTCTCGGCCCTGCAAAAGGGCCAGCACCGTGAGGTGTTCCTGCGTCAGTGCGGGCGCTGGCTGCAGGCGGAACCCGACGCGCCGGTGCTGCTCGTCGGCATGGTGGGCAGCCGCGAGGGCTGGGTCGAGGCGCCTTACGCCACCTGTCCGGCGGGCCCGGCGGAAATCGCCCGGGCGCTCGTGCCGGTTGATCTGGAGAACGGCCGCAAGGGCCATATCATCCCGGGCCTATTCTGCGAGCCTGCTCCCGGCGCTGCCGACGTGATGCGCGGCGAGGAGACGCTGGTTCTGGGCGCCGGCGTTGAGGACGGGCTGATCTGCTCGGCCGGCACGCATCCCAAGTGGATCCTGATGAAGAACGGGCGCATCGAGCGCTTCGCCACCTACATGACCGGCGAGATGTACGCGCTGCTGCGCGAGCATTCCATGATCGGCCGCCCGGCGACGCAGCCCGAGGATCCGAAAGGCTTCGACCTCGGCCTTGAGGCCGCCGAGCGCAACGCTGGAGACACCCGCGTCGGCCTGCTGCATCTTCTCTTCAGCGCCCGCGCATCGGTCGTTTCCAACCGCATGCACAGCAGCCTGCTTGCGCCCTACTTATCAGGCCTTCTCACAGGCGACGAAATCAACGGGGCATTGGCCCAGTTCGGCCATCCTGCCTCCGTGACCATCCTGGCCGCGCCGGAGCGCGCGGAACTCTACGTTCATGCGCTCAAGCGCCACGGCATCGAGGCGCAGACCAAGGACACGCAGCAAGCGCTGATCGCGGGACTGGCCCGCATCGTGCGCCAGCATGCATTGGGATAATTCTC
Source organism: Microvirga lupini (assembly GCF_014191055.1). Lineage (GTDB taxonomy): Bacteria > Pseudomonadota > Alphaproteobacteria > Rhizobiales > Beijerinckiaceae > Microvirga > Microvirga lupini_A. The sequence goes on along the minus strand of NZ_JACHWB010000001.1, from coordinate 634,675 downwards.
ATCGTCATCCCGGATCTTCGCTGCGCTCCGTCTGGGATGACACACACGTTCCAACCGCTTAAAACTGCCTGCAACCTTCTCAACTGCCTAGGTCACCATCCATGCCCCACGCTCTCCTCGCCTCCGCGAATGAAGCTTCGAAACCCATCTGGCTCGTGACGGAACAGACATGGCCGGACATCGCGGGTCAGCTTCCGCCGCTGGCGCAGGGTTTTGCGAAGGCGCAAGGATTTGCGGGCAAGACTGGCAGCCATTGTCTCCTGCCCGATGCCAATGGTGATCTTCTCGGCGTCGCTTTCGGCATCAATGGAACGGACGCCAAGCAGAGCGATCCATTCCTCCCCGGCAAGCTCTCCACACTGCTGCCGGAAGGCGCCTATCGTTTCGAGACCGAAGCCCCGAACCCGACCCTCGCCACGCTTGCCTGGCTGCTCGGCACCTATAGCTTCGGCCGCTACCGCAAGCGCAGCGAGAAAGCCGTTCGGCTCGTCGTGCCGAACGGCGTCGATGCGGAGGATGTGTCGCGGATCGCGAATGCCGTCGTGGCAAGCCGCGATCTCGTCAACACACCGACCAACGATCTCGGGCCCGACGGCATTGAGGCGGCTGCACGCCAATTGGCCGAACGTCATGGGGCCTCCTTCACCAGCATCGTCGACGACGACCTGCTGAAGCAGAACTTCCCGATGATCCATGCGGTGGGCCGCGCCTCCATCACGCCGCCGCGCCTCATCGACTTCACCTGGGGCGAGCCCGATGCGCCGCGCGTGACGCTGATCGGCAAGGGCGTCGCCTTCGACACCGGCGGCCTCGACATCAAGCCCGCCTCATCCATGCTGCTCATGCGCAAGGACATGGGCGGCGCAGCAGCCACGCTGGCGCTGGCCGACATGATCATGGGGGCAAGACTTCCGGTACGCCTGCGCGTGCTGATCCCTGCGGTCGAAAATGCGATCTCCAGCAACGCCTTCCGCCCCGGCGACATTCTGCCGAGCCGCAAGGGCATCTCGGTCGAGATCGGCAACACGGATGCGGAGGGTCGTCTCATCCTGGCCGATGCGCTTTCGCTCGCCGATGAGGAGAGCCCGGATCTCATCGTGGATTTCGCGACGCTCACAGGTGCGGCCCGCGTGGCGCTCGGCCCCGAACTGCCGCCCTTCTATACCGACGACGACGCGCTTGCCGCCGACATCGCCCGCCACGGATTGGCAGTGAACGATCCCGTCTGGCGCCTGCCGCTCTGGTATCCCTATCAGAGCCAGCTCGACTCGAAATTCGCCGATATGAACAACACCGGCGGGCCGATGGGCGGCTCGATCACGGCGGCTCTCTTCCTACGCCGCTTTGTCGAGACCGCGAAGGCCTATGTGCATTTCGACATCTTCGCCTGGAACAACGCCACCAAGCCGGGCCGTCCCGAGGGTGGTGAGGTTCAGGCTGCGCGTCTCATGTATGCTCTCCTGAAGGAGCGCTATGGCGCGTGAGCCACTGGCGTTTTGGCGCCGAAGAGACTAGGAAATTTGGTTACAGACCAAGGAGCTGTCCCGATGAGTTTCGACCGCCGCATCACGCCTGTCCGCGCGGATCTCGCCGATGAGCGCCTGCGCGGGCAAGTCGAGGCCGAGCGGTTCACCACCGGCACGGTCAAGCGCATCGCCACGACCTTCTCAGCCCTGCACCGCCACCCTTCCCGCGAGGCGCCGGTGGACACGCAGGCAATCTTCGGGGAAGGCGTGACCGTCTATGACGAGCACGAGGGCTGGGCCTGGGTGCAGCTGCACGATGACGGCTATGTGGGCTACCTGCCGAGTGAAGCCTTGGGCGAGGCCGGACCGGAGCCGACGCACAAGGTGCGGGCCATCCGCACCTTCGTGTATCCGGGTCCGAACCTGAAGCTTCCCTATCAGAGCTACCTCACCCTGAACTCCAAAGTCGCGGTGACGGAAACGGAAGGCGATTACGCCCGGCTCGCCGCCGGCGGCTGGGTCTTCGCCGCTCACTTGAGCGGCCTCGGTGCGTTCGAAACAGATTACGTCACTGTCGCCGAGCGCTTCCTGCACACGCCCTATCTCTGGGGCGGCAAGACAAGCCTCGGCATCGACTGTTCGGGGCTGGCCCAGACTGCATTGACAGCGGCTGGCATCAAGGCTCCCCGCGACAGCGACATGCAGGAACGCGAGCTCGGGACGCCTGTCGCGGCGAAGCCGGACCTGAGCGGCTTGCAACGGGGCGATCTCGTGTTCTGGAAGGGCCATGTGGGCCTGATGATGGACGAGACAAACTTCATCCACGCCACCGGCCACAGCATGACGGTGATGATCGAGCCGCTCGCAGTGGCCGAAGAGCGCATCCGCCTGGGGAGCTACGGGCCGATCAGCGCGATCAAGCGGCTGGGCTGAAGATCAACGTCATCCCCGGGGCTGCGCAGCAGAACCCGGGATCGTAAGACGAGAATAACGCGGGAACACCTCTCGCTGAGGGAGAGGGAGCGAGCCCTCATGCTGCACACGGTCCCGGATCGGCTACGCCGTCCGGAATGACATCGAAACCGATCAGTCTGCCTTAGTATCCCCGCGTCTTATCCACCACCGCCTCGAACGCTTCACCCGCCTCATGGCGGCGGATCTGCTGTGCGATGTAGCGCGCCGTCGCGTCCGGTTCGCTCGTCGCCGAGTTGTGCGGCGTCACCGTGACGCGCGGGTGCGTCCAAAGCGGCGAATCTTCCGGCAGGGGCTCGGTCTCGAACACGTCGAGGGTTGCGGCCTGCAAGGTGCCGTCGTCGAGACAGGCGAGGATATCAGCCTCCACCTGCAGCTTGCCGCGCCCCGCGTTGATCAGGATCGGTCCGCCGAGCCTGCCGTCGTGCGCAAGCTTCTCGAACAGGGAGCGGTTGAGCATGCCCTGCGTTTCCGGCGTGAGCGGCATGAGGGCGATCAGGATGTCCGTGCGGTTCAGGAAGGGCGTCAGCCCCTCCTCGCCCGCATAGACCTGGAAGCCCTCCACGTCCTTCGGCGTGCGGCTCCAGCCGGCCACATCGAAACCCATCATCTTCAGCTTGCGCGCGGAATCCTGCCCCAGCACGCCGAAACCCATGATACCCACGCGCACATCGCCGGCAATCGGCGGAGCGCGATCCGGATTCCAGCGTTTCGCTTTCTGATCCTCGTCGAAGCGGCGTTGGTCGCGTAAGTGCATGAGGCAATGCAGCACCATGTACTCGCTCATGCGATGGGTGAGATCGTCCTGCGCCACGCGCACGATTGGCACATCCGGCAGGTCGGGATAGCCCATCAGGTGATCGACACCGGCGCCGAGCGAGAAGATCGCCTCGAGATTAGGCAGGCCTGACAGGCTGCCGGGCTTCGGACCCCAGGTTGCTACATAGCGGATGGCGCTCCTGTCGAAATCTTGCTCCAGCACCACGATGTCGCGATCCGGCAGGAGGCGTTTGAAGCGCTCGACCCAGGGCTGCGTCTGCCAAGTGACGGCGACGAGAAGACTCATACTGTCGCTCCGATGCGCTCGAGAATGCTTGGACCGGAAGCAGCTGGCTTCTCACCAAGCGTATAAGCAGCACGCACAGCGCGCGCTGCCGCCTCGGCGGCCTCCTCGCTGCGCGCATGCACGATGGCGAGCGGCCGCGATGCATCGACCGTCTCGCCGATGGCGGCAAGGTTCGTGAGGCCGACCGCATGATCGATCGGATCCTGCGGTCGTGTGCGGCCGCCGCCGAGAGCGACGACGGCGACCCCGATGTCGCGCGTGGCAACCTTCTGAACAATGCCGTTATTCTCGGCATGAATGGCACGCACGACCGTCGCTCTCTGCAGATGCCTGTCATGGCGCTCAAGGAAATCGGCAGGGCCGCCGAGAGCGGACACCATGCGCTGGAAAACCTCTGCCGCCTTGCCCGATGAAATCGCATGCTCGATCTTGGCACGTGCCTCATCGATGCCAGCCGCGAGCTTGCCGAGCACGAGCATCTCGGAGGAGAGCTCCACCGTCACCTCGTGAAAGCGCTTCTCGCGGCGGCGCCCTGTCAGGTAATCGACCGCATAGGCCATCTCGACCGCATTGCCGGCCGCCGATGCCAGCGGCTCGTTCATGTCGGTCAGCAGCGCGCTCGTGGGAAGGCCCGCACCGTTGGCGACGAGCACGAGGCTCTGGGCCAACTTCCGCGCATCGTCGGCATTGTCCATGAACGCACCGGAGCCGAACTTCACGTCCATCACGAGGCCCTGGAGGCCGGCGGACAACTTCTTCGACAGGATGGACGCGGTGATGAGATCGATCGACTCCACCGTCGCCGTCACGTCGCGGATGGCGTAAAGGCGCTTGTCGGCAGGCGCGAGATCGGCCGTCTGGCCGATGATGGCGCAGCCCACTTCGCGAGTGACGCGCCGGAACGTGTCGAGATCGGGTTGCGTGACATAGCCCGGGATGGAATCGAACTTGTCCAGCGTGCCGCCCGTGTGGCCAAGGCCGCGGCCGGAGATCATCGGCACATAGCCGCCGCAGGCTGCCACCGCTGGCCCAAGCGCGAGGCTCACCGTGTCGCCCACGCCACCGGTCGAATGCTTGTCGAGCACCGGCCCCGGTAGATCCCAGGTCAGCACCGTGCCCGAATTCATCATGGCGCGGGTGAGCGCCACGCGCTCCGGCACGGAGAGGCCGCGGAAGAAGATCGCCATGGCGAAGGACGCTGCCTGGCCTTCCGTCACATGGCCGGCGGTGAGCCCCTTGATGAAGTGCTCGATGTGCTCCGCATCGAGCGTTCCGCCGTCACGCTTGCGACGGATGATTTCCTGCGGGAGGAGGCTCATCTCAGTAGGCTCCAGTGGTTGTGGTGCCTTCTCGTCCTTCGATCGCTGCAATCAGCGCGTCGTAGACGCTGCTCGCGCCGATGCGAAACGTCTGGGGCGTGGCCCAGCCGGGTCCCATGATGCGATCGGCGAGATCGAGATAGATCCTCGCATCATCGACAGTCCGGATGCCGCCGGAAGGTTTGATACCGACCGGACGCCCTGATGCCTTGATAGCCCGGAGCATGATCTCGGCCGCCTCCGACGTGGCGGACACGGGTGTTTTGCCCGTCGAGGTCTTGATGAAGTCGGCGTCGGACTCGATGGCGATGAGGCTTGCGGTCTCGATGAGCTTCGGATCCTTGAGCTCTCCGGTCTCCAGGATCACCTTCAGCAGGCGGTCGCCATCGACGAGCTCGCGCACCGCATCCACCATTTCCTTAGCAATCCCGAGATCGGCGCGACGCACGGCGTTGTAGGGCAGCACGAGATCGATCTCGTTCGCACCGTCGGAGAGCGCCTCCTGCGTGTCGTCCGTGACACGGCTCACATCCTCGCCGCCGGCCGGGAAGTTGACCACCGTGGCAATGCGCACGGACGAGCCTTTCAGGTTCTCCTGCGCACGCTTCACGAATTGCGGCCACACGCACACGGCGGCCACCGGACCGCGTGGATCGAGCGCTTTCTTGCAAAGCGCATCGATGGCTTGATCGGTGCAGGTCTCCGTCAGGTCGGTGAGATCGAGACTGCGCAGGGCGCGCACGGCAAGTTCTGCATCAGACATGAGAGAGCTCCGCAACGAAGGACCGGATGAGACGCTTGAACTTCTCGGAAGCCTCGGCCGCCGTGTCCTTGGTTTCCTGGTGTGAGGGCGACGCACCCTCGATGCCGGCCGCCAGATTGGTGACGACGGAAATGGCCGCGACCCTCAGGCCGTAGTAACGCGCGAGGATCACTTCCGGCACCGTGGACATTCCAACGAGATCGCCGCCGAGGATCTGCACCATTTTGATCTCGGCCGGAGTCTCGAAGCTCGGCCCTGACAGCCAGGCATAGACCCCCTCCGGCAGCTCTATGCCGGTCTTCTTCGCAGCGCGCTGCAATGTCTGGCGCAAGCCCTCGTCATACGCGCCGGTGAGCGAGACGAAGCGGCCTTCCGTGTGATCGCGCAGCAGCGGATTGGCGCCCGACAGATTGAGGTGATCGTTGATCGCCACAAGACTTCCGGGACGGATGTCCGCGCGCACCGAGCCCGCCGCGTTGGTGGCAACGAACGTCGAGATCCCGAGCTCCTTCACGAAGGCGACGGGGATACGCATCGCGCCAGCATCACCGGTCTCGTAGTAATGTGCGCGGCCTTGGAATAGGAGAACGCGCTTGCCCTCGAGCGTACCGGCCACGAGCTTGCCCGCATGACCCGAGACGCCGCTTCTCGGGAAGTGCGGAATCTCCGCGTAAGGGAGGCTCACCCCATCGCTCACCTCATCGACCAGGGTGCCAAGCCCCGTGCCGAGCACGAAGGCTGCATCGAAATGGCCGTCGAAGCCGCGGCTGCGCACGAAGGCGGCCGCTTCCTGAATCATCTGCTGCATCGTCATTTCAGGCCTGCCGGGCAGGCCTTCCTTTCATCAAAGCGAAACGCTTTACCGATCCGTCAAATTGTCGGGTCCAAACGAGAAGGGCAACAGCTCGTCGAGCGTGAAGCTCCTCCGGATGCCTTCAGGTCCGGCAATGTGAATCGGAGTGTCGGGCCCGGCGAACTCGCGGATGCGCTGGCGGCAGCCGCCGCAGGGCGTGACGAGGTTCTCGCCCTCCCCCATCACGACGATCTGGGCGATGCGGTGTCCACCCCCGGCGATCATGGCCGAGATGGCGCCGGCCTCCGCGCAGGAGCCCACCGGATAGGCCGCATTCTCCACGTTGCAGCCGGTGAAGACCTGGCCGTCAGCCGTCACAATGGCAGCGCCGACCTTGAAGCGGGAATAGGGTGCATAGGCCTTGGCCTGGATCGCCTTGGCGGCCTGGAAGAGAGAGTCGAGAGACGCCATGATCAGCGTTCCTTCACATAAGGGATACCGGCGGCGCGTGGCGGAATCGCCTTGCCGATCACGCCGGCGAGCAGGATGACCGTCATGAGATAGGGCAGCGCCTGGATCGCCTGCACGGGCACTTCGCCGATGCCGGGCAGCGACAGGCCCTGCAGCTGGTTGGCGCTGGCATCGAGGAGGCCGAAAAGGAAGCAGGCGCCGAGAGCGGGCCAAGCGCGCCACTTGGCGAAGATGAGCGCCGCGAGCGCGATGAAGCCGCGCCCCGTCGTCATGTTGGGCAGGAAGCCCGCCGCCTGCCCGACCGACAGATAGACGCCGGCAAACCCGCACAGAACGCCCGCAATGATGACCGCGCTATAGCGCAGCCCCGTGACCGAGATGCCGGCGGTATCGACCGCAGCCGGGTTCTCCCCGACGGCGCGCAGGCGAAGGCCGAAACGCGTGCGCCCGAGGACGAACCATGTCACAGGCACGGCGAGAAGCACCACGTAGACGAGAGCAGAATGGCCGAAGAGCACGCCGCCGAAGCGCTGATCGCCCTCAAGCGGCGGCGTGCGCCCGCCCTGTCCGTACCAAGCATTGCCCACGATGGCCGTAAGGCCTGCAGCCAGCATGTTGATGGCAACGCCCGAGACGATCTGGTTGCCGCGCTGGCTGATGGACGCGAAGCCGTGAACGAGCCCGATGGCCACGGAGGCCAGGATGCCAAGCAGGAGGCCGGCCCAAGCGGAGCCGAACGCATAGGCGCCGGCAGCGCCGGCAAAAGCCGCCACCAGCATCTTGCCCTCAAGGCCGATATCCACCACGCCGGAGCGTTCGGACCAGAGGCCGGCCAAGCAGGCCGCGAGGAGCGGAATCGAGAGCCGCAGCGCCGAGTCGAAAATCGTGACGAGAATGCCGATATCCATGGCTTTAAGCCCTCGCCAGCTTCTGGCGCGCGAACAGATGCGCCACGAGACGCCGGAACAACCCGTCGAGCGCGCCCGCGAACAGGATGATGATGCCGCCGATCACCACCACCATGTCGCGGGTGATCGCCGGTTGTTCGAAGGCGAGTTCCGCGCCGCCCTGATAGAGGATGCCGAACAGAAGCGAGGCCAGAATGATGCCCACCGGATGCGCGCGGCCCATGAGCGCCACCGCGATGCCGACGAAGCCGTAGCCCGAGGTGAATTCCAGCAGCAGGCGATGCTGGTAGCCCATGAGCTCGTTGACCGCGAGGCCACCCGCCAGCGCGCCGGAGAGCACCATGGCGATGATGATGATGCGCGCCGGCGAGATGCCGGCATAGATTGCGGCACTCGGGTTCGAACCGACGACACGGATGGCATAGCCGAGGCGCGAGCGGTAGATGAGGAGCCAGACGCAATAGGCAGCAGCCAGCGCCAGCACCAGCGTGAGATTGAGCTGCGAGTGCGGGATCTCGATACCAATAGCGGCGAAGACATCGTGCATGAACGGGATCTGCGCCTGCTCAGGAAAAGCGCGCGTTTCCGGATTCATCGATTGCGGCTCGCGCAGCACGTTCACCAGCAGGTAGACGATCAGCACGCTGGCGAGCCAGTTGAACATGATCGTGGTGATCACGATGTGGCTGCCGCGCTTCGCCTGCAGGTAGCCCGGAATGGCAGCCCACAGGGCACCGAAGGCCGCAGCACCCAGGATGCCGAGCGGGATGAGCAGGAAGCCCGGCAGGAAGGTGAGATTGTTGAGCACCAGCGCGATACCGAGACCCGCGAGCGTCGCCTGCCCTTCACCGCCGATGTTGAACAGGCCAGCATGATAGGCGACCGCAACAGCCAGTCCGACGAAGATGAAGTCGGTCATGTAGAACAGGGTGAAGCCGAGCCCCTCCCCGGTGCCGAGGCTGCCCAGGAGCAGCCAGCGGGTGGCCGTCAGCGGATTCTCGCCGATGGCGAGCACCACGAGGCCGGCAACGAGAAAGGCCGCTACGACGGAGATGGCAGGCACGAGAATTGTATCGGCCCATTTGGGGAGGTCGAGAGGAGCACTCACGTCTTAAGCATCCGGCAGGAACATGTGTCCCTGCTCATCGAGAGGAAACGACGGATTCCAGGCAATCTCCCAGAGATGTCCGTCAGGATCGGCGAAATAGCCCGAATACCCGCCCCAGAACACATCCTGCAGCGGCTTGACCGGCTTGGCGCCTGCCTTGACGGCCAGCGCATAAACCTCGTCGGCTTCTTGCCTGGAGCGGGCATTGTAGGCGAGCGTGATGGCGGCAAAGCCGGTAGGCCTGTCCTCGACGCCGGCATCCTTGGCGAGATCGGCACGACCGAAGAGGGCCAGGGCCAAGCCGTTTGCCTGATAGAACGCGACGCTGGGTTGACTGGCGGAAGAAGCCTTCCAGCCCCAGGCTTCGTAGAAGGCGCGGGATCGTGCGAGATCCACGACGCCGAGAGTGACAAGGGTCAAGCGCGGCTGCATCACGCGGCCTCATCGACGATGCCGGCCATGAGCAGGCCGAGTTCCTGCTCGTTGGTCTGGGATGCCTTGCGCTCGCCCGTGATCTTGCCGCCGCACATGGTAAGAATGCGGTCAGAGAGATTCATGATCTCGTCGAGTTCCACCGACACGAGCAGGATGGCAACACCCGCATCGCGCAGGGCAATCAGGCGACGATGGATGAACTCGATGGCCCCGATATCGACGCCGCGGGTCGGCTGTCCCACCAGCAGCACCTTCGGGTTGCGCTCGATCTCGCGCGCCAGCACGATCTTCTGCTGGTTGCCGCCCGAAAACTTCGACGATTTCAGCCGCGGCGCGGGCGGGCGCACGTCGTACTGCTCCATCTTCTTCGCGAGATCCGCGATGAGGCGGTCGTGATCGAGGATGGGGCCGCGCCCGAGATGCGGCTCGTCGCTGAAGCCGAGGATGGCGCTCTCGAAGGCCGGAAAGGCAGGCACAAGCCCCGTGCGCAGCCGATCCTCCGGCACGTGCAGCAGGCCGAACTGGCGCATGCGGTGCGGGTTGTGCTCGGACCAAGCGATATCGCGCCCATCCAGACGGAGCAAGCCCAGTACCGGCTGGCGCATGCCCGCAATAGCCTCCAGCAATTCGCTCTGCCCATTGCCGGCCACACCCGCGATTCCGACGATCTCGCCGGCGCGAACGGTGAAGGAGGCATTCGCCACGCGCAGCACGCCGCGGCTATCGACGACGGAGAGGTTCTCGACCTCGAGCAAAGGTGCGCCGGGGGTATTCTCCGCCTTCTCGACGCGCAGGAGAACGCGCCGCCCCACCATCAGCTCGGCCAATTCCGGCGGCGAGGTGTTGGCGGTCTCGACCGTTGCCACCATCTCGCCGCGGCGCATGACCGAGACGCGATCGGTGATTGCCATGATCTCGCGCAGCTTGTGGGTGATGAGGATGACGGTCTTGCCCTGCTCCTTCAAGGAACGCAGCAGATCGAACAAGGCATCGGCCTCGGCCGGCGTCAGTACGGCGGTAGGCTCGTCGAGAATGAGGATATCGGCGCCGCGATAGAGGGCCTTCAGAATCTCGACGCGCTGCTGCAGGCCGACGGAGAGATCGCCCACGGTGGCGTCGACATCGATCTCGAGGCCGTAATCCTTGGCCAGCCGCGCCAGCTCCGCGCGCACCGTGGCCTCGCCCACCCGCAGCATGGCGCCGCCCTCGGCGCCGAGCATCACGTTCTCGACCACGCTCAGGGGCTCCACCAGCATGAAATGCTGGTGCACCATGCCGATGCCGGCGCAGATCGCGTCGATCGGCGAGCGGATGGCGATGGGCTTGCCGTTGACCCGGACCTCACCGGAATCGGCCTCGTAGAAGCCGTACAGGATCGACATGAGCGTCGACTTGCCCGCGCCGTTCTCGCCGACGACGCCGTGGATGGTGCCGCGCTCCACGCTCAGGTTCACGTCCTTGTTGGCATGAACGGCGCCGAAGCTCTTGTTGATGGCAATGAGTTCAATGGCGGGAGACATCGGCCTCAAGATGGTTGCCTGGCAAAGAAAAAAGCCAGCGGGATCTTAGCGGAAAACGCACGAACCTAAAAACGGAAACGGCCGCAGGCCCTCTTCAGGAAAGCCTGCGGCCGGATCGGTGCGTCAGATTACATCGGGCACTTGGAGTCCGACATGTAGTCGTGAACCTTGATGGTGCCGGCCTTGATGTCGGCGGCAGCCTTGTCGGCGGCAGCCTTCATCTCGGCGGTAATCAGCGACTTGTTGTTGTCGTCGAGCGCCCAAGCCACGCCGTCCTCCTTGAGGCCGAGCACCGAGACGCCGGCCTTGAAGGTGCCCTTCTTGGCCTGATCGAAGGCGTTGTAGGTGGCCACATCCACGCGCTTGACCATGGAGGTCAGCACCTTGCCCGGATGCAGGTTGTTCTGGTTGGAGTCGACGCCGATGCCGAGCTTGCCCGCATCGGCGGCCGCGCGCAGCACGCCCACGCCGGTACCGCCGGCCGCATGGTAGATCACGTCGGCGCCGCGATCGATCTGACCCTTGGCGAGCTCGCCGCCCTTCACCGGATCGTTCCAGGCCGCACCGGTGGTGCCAGTCATGTTCTGGAACACCTCGGCGTCCTTCTTGGCGTGCTTCACGCCCTGGACGTAGCCGCAGGCGAACTTGCGGATGAGCGGGATGTCCATGCCGCCCACGAAGCCGACCTTGTTGGTCTTCGAGGCCTGAGCCGCCAGGAGGCCGACCAGGAAGGAGCCCTCATGCTCCTTGAACACGACGGATTGCACGTTCGGCTTCTCGACCACGGCGTCGATGATGGCGAACTGGGTCTTCGGGAACTCCTCGGCAACCTTCTTCAGTGCGGTCTCCTGGGAGAAGCCCACGGCCAGGATCGGCGAGAAGCCGTCACGGGCGAAGCGGCGCAGGGCCTGCTCGCGCTGGGCGTCGTTCTGCGGCTCGAAATCGCGGTAATCGGTGCCCGTGTCCTTCTTGTACTTCTCGGCGCCGGTGTGGACGCCCTCGTTGAAGGACTTGTCGAATTTGCCGCCGAGATCGTAGACGATCGCGGGCTTGAAGGCCGGAGCCTGGGCGAAGGCAAAGGAGGCGGAGAAGGCGAGGCCCGCGAGCGCGAGGCCAAACTTGGTTACTGTCATCGGCTTTGTTCCCTTTTAGACGCCGGCTTTTCTGCCGGTTGCCCCATGACGATGGCATGGCAAGGGTCACAACGCCAAGGCCTCTGTCAAGGCGGCATGTTATTTCCTTCACGAATTGGTTGATAGCCCACACGTTTCCCCTAAGGTCACAGCATGTCCCTGACCCCTGACGAAATCGACCGCTATGCCCGCCACCTCGTTCTACGGGATGTGGGGGGGCCGGGGCAGCAGAAGCTGAAAAGCGCTCGCGTTCTCGTGATCGGCGCCGGCGGCCTGGGTGCGCCCCTGATCCAGTATCTGACTGCCGCCGGGATCGGCACAATCGGGATCGTGGATGACGATAGGGTAAGTCTCTCGAATCTGCAGCGGCAGGTGATCCACGGAACTCCCGATATCGGCCGCCTCAAAGTGGAAAGCGCCATGGACGCGGTCAGGCGGCTCAATCCGCATGTGACGATCGAGACTCACACCGTTCGCCTGACGCCGAAGAATGCACAGGACCTGGTCCGCCACTACGACATCGTCGCCGACGGCTCGGACAATTTCGAGACGCGCTATGCGGTCTCGGACGCCTGCTTCTTCGAGAGAAAGCCCCTGGTGACGGCGGCTCTCGGGCAGTTCGATGCCTCGCTCACCACGATCCGGGCGCATGAGACCGGCCCGGACGGGCGGCCGAACCCCACCTATCGCTGTCTCTTCCCCTCCCCGCCTCCGCCGGGAGCAATCCCAACCTGCGCGGAAGCCGGCGTCCTCGGAGCGCTCGCCGGCGTCATGGGCAGCCTGATGGCCATGGAGGTGATCCGGGAGATCGTGGGTTTTGGCGAGAGCCTCGTCGGGCGGCTGCTGATGGTCGACGCGCGCTCGATGCGGTTCGAAACTCTGCGCTACGGGTGGGATGAGGCGAACCCGTTGAGTGGTACAAATCGCCCGGACGTGGCTTGAGCCACGTCCGGGAAGTCTCCCGTTACCCGCGCAGCACCGCGCCGGTCTTCTTGGACACCTCGCCGACGATCTTGGCGGACACCGCCTCGATCTCCACGTCGGTCAGCGTCTTCTCCGTAGGCTGGAGGGTGACGGCGATGGCGACCGACTTCTTGTCCGGGTCGATGCCGGTGCCCTCGTAGATGTCGAACACGTCGACGGCCACGATCAGCTGGCGCTCGGCGCCCTGAGCCGCCTTCACGATGTCGCCCGCCGCCACGTCGCGCCCGACCAAGAAGGCGAAGTCGCGGGTGAGCGGCTGGAAGTCGGGCAGGTTGAGCTTCGGCTTCATCTTGGTCGGCTTCGCCTTGGGCGGCGGCAGCGCGTCGAGATTGAGCTCGAAGGCCACCAGCGGACCTTTCAGGTCGAGAGCCTTGAGCACCTTCGGATGCACCTCGCCGAACGCGCCGACCACGTTCTTCGGCCCGAACTGCAGGGTCCCCGAGCGGCCCGGATGGAACCAGGCCGGACCGCCGGCCACGATCTGGAGACCGCCGGACGGAATGCCGAGTGCCGCCAGCAGCGCCAGCACGTCGGCCTTGGCGTCGAAGGCATCGACGCTCTGCGCGCCGCCGTCCCAGTGACGGCCGACACCTTCCGCCCGCGCCGTGCCACGACGGACGGCCGCTGCCTTGATCGACTGGCCTTCGGGCTCATCCGACGCGAAGGTCTGGCCGACCTCGAAGAGCGCCACGTCGCCGAAGCCGCGATCCGCGTTGCGCTGCGCAGCCTTGAGCAGGCCCGGCAGCAGGCTAGGACGCATGTCGGAGAGCTCGGCCGCGATCGGATTGGCGAGCGCCAGACGCGCATCCCCGCCGCCGAACAGCTCCGCCTCGCTCCTGGCGATGAACGACCACGTGACCGCCTCCACCAGCCCGCGCACGGCCAGCGAGCGGCGCGCGAGGCGCGTGCGCTTCTGGATCAGGGTCAGAATGGGCTTGGCCACCACGTCCTCAAGGCGCGGCAGAGGCTTGGGCTCGATGCGATCGACCCCGGCGATGCGGATGACCTCCTCGACCAGATCCGCCTTGCCCTCGATGTCCGGACGCCAGGACGGCGCCGTGACGCTGACGCGCTCGCCCGAGCCTTCGATACGGAACCCAAGCTTCTTCAGGATGCTCTCGGACTCGACAGGCTGCACGTCGAGACCCGACAGGCGCGGAACCTCGCTCCACGGGAACTCGATCACGCGCGTCTCCTGCGGAACCTTCCCGGCAACCACAGCCTCGCTCGCCTCGCCGCCGCAGAGGTCGATGACCATCTGGGTCGCGAGGTCGAGTCCCGGCACGGTGAACGCCGGATCGACGCCGCGCTCGAAGCGATACCGTGCATCGGTGATGATGCCGTGCTTGCGGCCCGATTGCGCAATGTTGAGCGGATCCCAGAGCGCGGATTCGATCAGCACGTCCGTGGTGGTCTCGTCCGAGCCTGAATGCTCGCCGCCCATAATGCCGGCGATGGATTCCACGCCGTTCTCGTCGGCGATCACCACGTTGCCGGAATCGAGCTTGTAGGTGCGCCCGTCGAGAGCCAGCACTTCCTCGCCTTCCTTCGCCCGGCGAACGGTGAGGTTGCCCTTCACCTTCTTGAGGTCGAAGACATGGAGCGGACGGCCGCGGTCGAACGTGACGTAGTTGGTGATGTCCACCAGCGCGTTGATCGGGCGAAGGCCGATGGCGAGAAGGCGGCGCTGCATCCAATCCGGCGATGGGCCGTTCTTCACGCCGCGCACGAGACGCAGGGCGAAAGTCGGGCAGAGCTTCTCGTCGCCCGGCGCGAAATCGAGCGTCACGGAGACCGGGCAGGCGCCCTTGCCCTGAACAGGCGCAATGGCATCGCCCTTGAGCGTGCCGAGTCCCGCTGCAGCGAGATCGCGGGCGATGCCGTGGATCGAGGTACAGTCGGGGCGGTTCGGCGTGAGGTTGATCTCGATCACCGGATCGTCGAGGCCCGCATAGGCGGCATAAGCCTGGCCCACCGGTGCATCCTCCGGCAGATCGATGATGCCGTCGTGATCGTCGGAGATCTCGAGCTCTGAGCCGGAGCACAGCATGCCCTTGCTCTCGACGCCGCGAATAGTGCCGACGCCGAGCGTGATGTTCTTGCCCGGGATATAGGTGCCGGGCGGCGCGAACACGCTTTTCATGCCGGTGCGGGCATTGGGGGCGCCGCAGACCACCTGGATCGGGTCGCCCTCGCCCGTATCGACCATGCACACGCGCAGGCGATCGGCATTGGGGTGCTGCACGGCGGAAACCACATAGGCGACCTTGTAGGGCGCCAGCGCCTTCGCCTTGTCCTCTACGCCCTCGACCTCAAGGCCGATGCGGGTGAGCGTCTCGACGATCTCGTCGAGGGGGGCCGAGGTCTCGAGGTGATCCTTCAGCCAGGAGAGGGTGAATTTCATTTTTTGCTCTCCGCTTAGGAAGTCAGGCCGCTGACGAGGCTCGGGATGTCGAGTGGGCGGAAGCCGTAATGGTTCAGCCAGCGCACATCGGCCTCGAAGAACGGGCGCAGGTCCGGCATGCCGTATTTCAGCATGGCGATGCGGTCGATGCCCATGCCCCAGGCGAAGCCCTGGTACTCGTCCGGATCGAGCCCGCAATTGCGCAGCACGTTCGGGTGGACCATGCCGCAGCCGAGGATCTCGAGCCAGTCGGTGCCCTCGCCGAAGCGGATCTCGCCTCCTTTTCGCGAGCACTGGATGTCGACCTCGGCGGATGGCTCCGTGAAGGGGAAGAAGGATGGGCGGAACCGCATCTTCACCTGATCGACCTCGAAGAAGGCCTTGCAGAACTCCTCCAGGATCCACTTCATGTGAGCGATGTTGGCCTGCTTGTCGATGACGAGGCCTTCCACCTGGTGGAACATCGGCGTGTGGGTCTGGTCCGAATCGTGCCGATAGGTCCGGCCTGGGATGATCACCCGGATCGGCGGCGCCTTGGACGTCATCGTGCGGATCTGCACCGGCGAGGTATGGGTGCGCAGCACCTTGCGCTCGCCCTTCTCGTCGGGAGCGAGGAAGAAGGTGTCGTGCATCTCGCGGGCCGGATGGCCCTCGGGGAAGTTCAGCGCGGTGAAGTTGAGATAATCGGTCTCGATATCCGGCCCCTCGGCCACGGAGAAGCCCATATCGGCGAAGATCGCCGTCAGTTCCTCGATCACCTGGCTGATCGGGTGGATGCGGCCGCGGGATTCCGGCGCCTCGGGCACGGGCAGCGTCACGTCGATGCGCTCGGCGGAGAGCCGGGCTTCGAGAGCCTCCTCGGCCAGCGTCTCCTTCTTGGCCACGATGGCGCCCTGAACCTTGTCGCGCAGGCCGTTGATGAGCGGGCCGCGCTCTTTCCGCTCCTCGGGCGTCATGGCCCCGAGGGTCTTCAGCAGTTCGGAGACGGAACCCTTCTTGCCGAGCGCGGAGACGCGCACAGATTCCAGAGCCGCTTCATCGCTGGCGGCTTCGACCTGGGTGAGCAGGTCACGTTCGAGTTGGTTGAGATCGGTCATCGGTCCCTGGCCAGATGCAAGCGCCACATGAGAGGCGCCCTGAGTGAGGCGCGGCGCGGGAACCGTCAAGTCGTCCGAGCCGCGAAAGAGCAACCGACAGCTTCATTCAAGCCGTCAGCGCGGGTGGTCTCGGAGAAGGGGGAGAAGGCGGTGCGGCTGAGCGTTCAGCCGCACCGAAGCAGTCTATCCGGCTTTAGGCGGCCTGCTGCGGCAGGGCGGCCTTGGCACGCTCCACATAGGCGGCGAAAGCCGCCGGCTCGTGGATGGCCAGCTCGGACAGGACCTTGCGATCAACCTCGATCCCAGCCTTGCCGAGACCGTCGATAAATCGGGAATAGGTCATGTCGTGCATGCGGACAGCGGCGTTGAGGCGCTGGATCCAGAGAGCGCGGAAGGTGCGCTTCTTGTTGCGACGGTCGCGCGTCGCATACTGCATGCTCTTCTCGACCGCCTGCTTGGCAATGCGGATCGTATTCTTGCGGCGGCCGTAGAAACCCTTGGCTGCCTTGAAAACCTTCTTGTGCTTGGCGTGGGCGGTAACGCCCCGTTTGACGCGGGCCATGGAAAAACTCCTTCAAAATCCGGGATGTGGGAAGAAACGCCTCAGCCGTTCGGCAGGAAGTACTTCTTCACGTTGTACGCATCGCCCTCGAACATGGTCGTGGTGCCGCGCAGGTTGCGGATCTGCTTCTTGGTCCGCTTGATCATCCCGTGGCGCTTGCCAGCCTGGGCGTAAACGACCTTGCCGGTGCCAGTGATCTTGAAGCGCTTTTTCGCGCCAGACTTCGTCTTCAGCTTGGGCATTTGGCTCTCCTTTGGACAGGCGTCCGGAGCGGCAAAGCCGCGCCTTGGCCTTTTCATTGCTGCATGAGCAAAACGAACCGCCACGGCAGCCCTAACAGCCGGGCGGTTCAATGAAGGGCGGCTTATGACAGAAGAACGCCCAAAAAGCAATGGCCGCCGGAGCCCCGACGGCCATGAATTTCGCCTGGGAAAAGAGAGTCCTTAGCGCGGCGCCAGAACCATGACGACCTGACGGCCTTCGAAGTTCGGCTCCATCTCGACCTTGGCGATATCGCCCACATCGGCCTTGACCCGGTCCAGAACCTTCAGGCCCAGCGACTGGTGGGCCATTTCGCGGCCACGGAAGCGCAGGGTGATCTTCACCTTGTTGCCTTCCTCGAAGAAGCCCTTCATCGCCTTCATCTTGACCTCGTAATCGTGGTCATCGATGCCGGGACGCAGCTTGATTTCCTTCACCTCGACCGTCTTCTGCTTCTTGCGCGCCTCGGCGGCCTTCTTCTGCTCCAGGAAGCGGAATTTGCCGTAGTCGAGGATCTTGCAGACGGGAGGGGTGGCGTTCGGCGAGATCTCCACGAGATCAAGGCCTGCCTCTTCGGCAACCTTCAGGGCATCGAAGAAAGGCATGACGCCCCGGTTCTGCCCTGCATCGTCGATCAGCTGCACTTCGCGAACACCGCGAATGTCTCGGTTGGCGCGCGGTCCGTCCTTCTGCGGCACCGGCATGGCTCTCATTGGTCTGCGAATGGCTCGTATCTCCTGTTAAAGGGCTAGGTTGAGGATCGGAGATCCCGGGAGATCCCTGCTGTGCATGCTCAGCCTTGCCACGAATGATTCGACATTTCGCGCAAATGCACGGGAAGTCAACTTGTTCTATGGGTAAAACGGCCCTCCAGGAGTGCCGAATACACATCGAGAGTGCCGGAAACCATGCGTTCGAGCGAGAAATGACGCTCCACATGGGACCGGGCCCTGGCGCCAAGGGCGATTCTCGCGCTGGCCCCGAGATTGAGCGCGGCACCGACTGCTTCGGCCAGGGCATCCGCATCGCCGGCCGGGATGCGCCAGCCTGTCCGCTCATGCGGCGGCACGGCTGGCGGGGACAGCACCGTCTCCGGCACGGCCCCGAGATCTGAGACCACCACGGGGGTCCCCATGGCCTGCGCCTCCACGGCCGAGCGCCCGAAGGCCTCGGGCTCGGTGGACGGCACGGTCACGACGGACGCCGCCAGGAAGGCGGCCGGCATGTCGGTGCAATGGCCGACCCGGCGCACGATGCCTTTCAGCTTCTTCGCCTCGATCAGGCTGTCGAGATCCTTCACGTAAGAATCCCGCCCCTGCGGATCGCCGGCAAGAATATAGGCGACATCGGTCAGGCCGGCATCGCGCAGCTTGGCGGCTGCCTCGATCAGCACCTTCTGGCCCTTCCAGCCCGTCAGTCGGGCGGCGAGCAGCACCACCCGTTCATGCGGCGCCACCTCCCAGGCCTTGCGCAGGGCCTCGACCCGCTCCGGGGCCACGGCATTGGGGGAGAAGACCGAGAAGTCCGTGCCCCGGTGAAGCACCCGGATGCGCTCGCCCGCCTGGGGATAGACCGTGCGGATCAGCTCGCCCGTGTAGTGGGAATTGGCGATGACCGCATCGCCGCGGGCCATCACCGAATTGTAAAGCACCTTCACCGAGGAGCGGCCGGAATAGCTGCCGTGATAGGTGGTCACGAAGGGGATGTTGAGCGAGCGTGCTGCTCCCAAGCCCACCCAGGCCGGAGCCCGAGAGCGGGCATGAACGAGGGAGACCCGCTCGTCGTGGCAGATCCGGGCGAGCTTGCGCACGTTGAGAAGCATGGAGAACGGGTTCTTCGTGGCCGCCGGAAACGGAATCCAGATGCCGCCCTTGGTCTGAAGCTCGCCCACCAGCCGGCCGCCTTCGGTGGCGACGAGCGCCCGTGCGCCGGCATGGACCAGCCCCTCGGCGATATCGACCGTGGTGCGCTCGGCCCCTCCCGCCTCGAGCTCAGGGACAATCTGAAGAATGGTCCGGCCCGCCAGCGGGTGCACGTGGGAGGACGGAAATGCCATCCCTCCGCCGGGTCGCGATGAAAAACTCACGGAAGTCAGAGCCTTCTCAAAAATCGTCCGACAGAATCGTCCGAAAAAATCCTATATGACGCTTGCTTCAAAGCAGTTGAGGATGAGTTAACCATGCCGCAAAGCGTCACGGTCGGCCAGGATGCCCGCCCGATCGCCGTTCTCGCCCGCGAGGGCAAGGGCCCACCCGTGGTCTGGCTTGGGGGCTTCAAGTCGGACATGCGGGCCACCAAAGCCACTGCCCTCGACGAGTGGGCGGGGACGAACGGCCGCGCCTTCGTTCGCTTCGATTACAGCGGCCATGGCGAGTCCGGCGGCGCCTTCGAGGAGGGCACGATCTCCCGCTGGCTGGAGGATGCGCTCGCTGTTATCGAGCGTTATGTGCGGGACCGACCGATCCTCGTCGGCTCCTCCATGGGCGGCTGGATCAGCCTCCTGGCGGCACGCCATCTCATGAAGAAGCGGCCGGACCTCGCCCCCGCGGGCATGGTGCTCATCGCCCCGGCCATTGACATGACCGAGCGGCTGATGTGGGGCCGCTTCCCCGAGGATCTAAAGCGGAGTCTCCAGGAGAAGGGGGTCTACCACCGCCCTTCCGCCTATTCCGACGATCCCTATCCTATTACGCTCAACCTGATCGAGGATGGTCGGCGCCATCTGCTCCTCGACCGCACGATCCAGACCGGCTGCCCGGTTCATATCCTGCAAGGAATGGAGGATCCCGACGTTCCTTGGAGCCATGCGCTCGAACTGGTTGAGCACCTGCCGGGAGACAGCGTATCGCTGACGCTGATCAAGGACGGCGATCATCGGCTGTCGCGACCGGAGGATATCGAGCGGCTGATCGCAGCCGTCGCGGCGATGGGATGAAGGATAGAGAGGATGGTGAGCCTTAATGCAGGCTCACCATCGTCAGGTCATGCGCCCAGGCATTGGCCACGGCGGCATCGTGGTTGTCGGTCAGCAGGATGGGCTCGCCGCTGGCGGACAGGAGCGCGAACAGCCGCATGCCGGGCTGGAGCTTGGGGGCCTGTGGAAACAGCCGGGCGACCTCGTCGGCCTCGATCGGCTTCACATAGGCCATCTGGCCGAGGCCCAGGGAAGCGAGCTCGGACACATCGAGCACCGGCTCGTGATGGTTCTTGATCTCGAAATTCATGGACATCTCCTTGTTGCGGACGCCGTCACACCTTGTCCGGGGCGCTGATGTCGATCTTGCGGATGATCCGCTCCGGCTCGGGCCGGACAAGATCGATCGACAGCAACCCGTTGGACAGGTCCGCGCCCATAACCTCCATGCCGTCGACAAGGAGGAAGGTGCGCTGGAACTGACGGGCGGCGATGCCGCGATGAAGGAAGTGCCTGGTCTTGTCGTCGGACTGGCGTCCCCGGATGACGAGCTGGTTCTCCTCCAGAGTCACCTCCAGCTGGTCCCGGGTGAAACCGGCAACGGCCAGGGTGATGCGGAGGCGCTCGGGGGCGCTTTCCGTGCGGGCCAGACGCTCGATATTGTAGGGCGGATAACCGTCCCCTGCCGCCTTGGCGACTCGATCGAGCGCCTGCTCGATCTCATCGAAGCCTAACAGAAACGGGTGCCCGAAGGGCGACTGACGCGACATATTCGAAGCCCAAGGTTAGAGGCACTTCGGTGGGTTTTGAGCCCGCTCATGCGGCACTCAAGTGGCTCGATAACGAGCCGCTGCCAGCAATATGGCGATGGCACACCGCCCGATCAAGACCCCGGCCAAGTCGCCCCGGCAGGGGTCGGATCTCAGGGTAAACGCAGCGTTTCAGGCTAGACCCGCTCCCGCCACCAGGCGACCTGCTCGGCCACCCGAACCGGAGATGTGCCACCGAAGCTCGTCCGGGAGCGGACGGAGTTCTCGACGCCCAGCACATCGTAGATGCCCTGGTGGATCCTGGACTCGACCGCCTGCATGGCCTCGAGCGGCAGTTCCTCCAGGGTGCAGCCGCGGCTCTCCGCCTCGGACACGATGCGCCCGGTAATGTGGTGGGCGTCACGGAACGGGATGCCGAGGCTGCGCACGAGCCAGTCGGCAAGATCCGTCGCGGTGGAGAACCCGGCTCCGGCCACCGCGGCCATGCGCCCCGGCACCGGCTCCAGATCCAGGATCATGCCGGTCGTGGCCGCAAGCACGATTTCGATGGTGTCCGCCGCGTCGAAGACTTGCTCCTTGTCTTCCTGCATGTCCTTCGAATAGGCGAGCGGCAGGCCCTTCATGACGGTGAGGAGCGAGACCAGGGAGCCGATGACCCGCCCGGTCTTGCCGCGCACCAGTTCGGCGGCATCGGGGTTGCGCTTCTGTGGCATCATGCTGGAGCCGGTGGTCCAGCGGTCCGGCAGGCGCACGAAGCCGAACGGAGCTGACATCCAAATGATAACTTCTTCCGCCAGACGTGACAGATGCACGGCGCAGATGGAAGCCGCGGCCATGAACTCGAGCAGGCTGTCCCGGTCGGAGACGGTATCCAGCGAGTTGCGGGTCGGGCCGTCGAAGCCGAGCGCCTTGGCGGTCATGTGCCGGTCGATGGGAAAGGACGTGCCGGCGAGCGCACCGGCCCCGAGGGGACATTCGTTCAGGCGCCGGCGGGAATCGCGGATGCGGCTGCGGTCGCGGCCGAACATCTCCACATAGGCCATCAGGTGATGGCCGAAGGTCACCGGCTGGGCGCTCTGGAGATGGGTGAAGCCCGGCATGACGGTGCCGGCATGGGCCTCGGCCTTGTCGAGGAGCGCCTTGATCAGGCTGGTGAGCTGCTCGTCCGTCCGGTCATGGGCCTCGCGCACCCAGAGCCGAGCGTCCGTCGCCACCTGATCGTTGCGGCTGCGGGCCGTATGGAGGCGGGCCGCCGGATCGCCGACGATTTCGCGAAGCCTGCTCTCCACGTTCATGTGGATGTCTTCGAGCGCCGTGGAGAAGGTGAAGGAGCCGGACTCGATTTCGCCCAGCACCCGCTGTAGCCCCTGATGGATGGCGTCCCGGTCGCTCTCGGCGATGATCCCCTGCTTCGCCAGCATGGCACTGTGGGCAATCGAGCCCTGGATGTCCTGGGAGGCCAGTCGCTTGTCGAAGTCGATGGAGGCGTTGATGGCTTCCATGAGCGCGCTGGGCGAGGACGAGAACCGTCCGCCCCACATGGTGTTGGCACCGGTTTTTTTGGCTTCTTCAGACACAGGCTTCATCCGATCAAGAAAGGTCGGGGAGCCTTTGCCACAGTTTTCCCCTTCAAGCCAACCCGAAGCACGCCTGCCCGGCCCTTGGGCATGCTGCACAAGGTTTACCAGTTGGTAACCAGTTGGTAGACTCGACAGAACCTGTGTGATTTGCATTCATACGGGCGCACAAGAAGCGCACCCAGCGCTGCGAGGGAACTGGCCTATGAGAACACTACCGAAATTTATCCTATCCGCCGCCATGGTCACCGTGATGGCGACCTCCTTCTCTGCCGTACAGGCAGCCACGCCGCCGGACACCCTGGTCCAGGCCTGGCAGATGGACGACATCATCTCGCTCGATCCCGCCGAGATTTTCGAGATGAGTGCGTCCGAGATCAACGGCAACACCTACGAGCGTCTGGTCACCTACGATATCAAGGATGTCTCCAAGATCTCTGGGCAAATCGCCGAGTCCTGGACCGTCTCCCCGGATGGCAAGACCTATACCTTCAAGATCAAGCCGAACAGGAAGTTCGCCTCCGGCAATCCAATCACGGCCGAAGACGTGGTCTACTCGCTTCACCGCGCCGTGGCGCTCGACAAGTCCCCGGCCTTCATCCTCGGCCAGTTCGGCCTGACGAAGGACAACGTGAAGGACAAGGTCAAGCAGACCGGCCCGCTCGAGATGACCCTTGAGGTCGACAAGGCCTACGCGCCGACGCTCGTTCTCTACTGCCTCGGAAACTCGGTCGCCTCCGTCGTCGACAAGAAGCTGGTGGCGCAGAATGAAAAGGACGGCGACTGGGGATATAACTGGCTCAAGACCAAGTATGCCGGCTCCGGCCCTTATGTCATGCGCGAGTGGAAAGCCAACGAGGTCCTCGTCCTCGAGCGCAATCCCAACTATGAGAAGAAAACTCCTCTCGCCCGCGTGATCTATCGCCATATCAAGGAAACAGCGAGCCAGCGCCTGCTGCTGGAGAAGGGCGACATCGACGTGGCCCGCAGCCTGAATCCGGAAGAGATCACCGCGATGTCCAAGAATCCGGACATGAAGGTTCAGAGCGCTCCGAAAGGAACGGTGTATTATCTCGGCCTGAACCAGAAGAACCCGAACCTGGCCAAGCCCGAAGTTCGTCAGGCCCTGAAATATCTTGTCGACTATCAAGCCATCGCCGAAACCATCATGAAGTACAAGGGCGACGTTCATCAGAACTTCCTGCCCAAGGGCTTCCTCGGCGCCGAGACCAACAATCCCTACAAGCTTGATGTCGCCAAGGCGAAGGAGCTTCTGGCCAAGGCCGGCCTGAAGGACGGCTTCTCGGTGACGATGGACACCCGCTCCACGCCTGAGATCATGGGCGTCGCCCAGGCCATGCAGTCGACGTTCGGGCAGGCCGGAATCAAGCTGGAAATCCTGCCGATGGATTCGAAGCAGGCCCTGACCAAGTACCGCGCCCGCCAGCACGATATCTATATCGGCAACTGGGGCTCGGATTATCAGGACCCGAACTCCAACGCCGATACCTTTGCGGCCAACGACGACAACTCGGACCAGGCCAAGGCGAAGCCGCTCGCGTGGCGCAATGCTTGGGATCCGGGCCCGCTGACCGCCAAGACCCGCGCTGCCGTGATGGAGCGTGACGGCGAGAAGCGCGCGCAGATGTACAAGGAGCTGCAGAAGGCGGTTCTGGACGACGGCCCGTTCGTGATCTTCCTGCAGCAGACGGAAGTCGCGGCCGTGCGCAAGAACGTGGACAACTTCATCCTCGGCCCGTCCTTCAGCGACAACGACGTGTCCCAGGCGAAGAAGAACTGACGCATCGATGGCCTCAGCAGTCATGAATCGGGGCGGAGGGCACGCAAGTGCCCTCCGCTCCTCCCTTAAGAACATCGCCCAGTTCGTCATCGTCCTGATGACGACGCTTCTCGGTCTCGCCGCCGTCACCTTCTTCATCGGCCGCGTCGTTCCCATCGACCCTGTGATCGCCATCGTGGGCGATCGGGCTCCGCCACAGGTTTACGAGCGCGTCCGCCAGGAACTCGGCCTCGATCTGCCTCTCATTCAGCAGTTCTGGATTTACCTGAAGAAGGCCGTCACGGGCGATTTCGGCAATTCGGTGCTCACCACCAATCCGGTGCTGACGGATATCGCCAACGCGTTTCCGGCAACATTGGAGCTTGCCACCCTCGGCACGCTGATCGGCGTGATCCTCGGCATCCCGCTCGGCATCCTGGCTGCGGTGAAACGCGGCAGCTTCATCGACCAGTTCGTGCGCGTTCTCGGTCTTGCGGGCTATTCCATCCCGATCTTCTGGCTCGGCCTCATGGGCCTGCTGGTCTTCTATGCCAAGCTCGGCTGGGTGGCGGGACCGGGCCGCATCGACGTGACCTATTCCTACCTCTATACGCCGGTCACCAACATCGTGCTCCTCGACACCGCCATGCAGGGCCAGTGGGACGCGTTCTGGGATGCGGTTTCGCACATCATTCTGCCGGCCTGTCTGCTCGGCTATTTCTCGCTCGCCTATATCAGCCGCATGACGCGCTCCTTCATGCTCAATGAGCTGGCGCAGGAATACGTGATCGCCGCGCGGGTGAAGGGTCTGTCCGAGATGCGGGTGATCTGGCGTCATGCGCTGCGCAACGCCGCCGTGCCGCTGGTGACCGTGATCGCCCTGTCCTATGCCAACCTGCTCGAAGGCTCCGTGCTCACCGAGACGATCTTCGCGTGGCCGGGACTGGGCCAGTACATCACCAACTCGCTGCAGAATGCGGACATGAACGCGGTGCTCGGCGGAACTCTCGTAATCGGAACCGCCTTCGTGCTGCTCAATCTCGTATCCGATCTGCTCTACCGCCTGCTCGACCCGAGGACCCGCTGATGACCGGCGCCCCTCTCCCACTGGCTTCCGAGTCGTCCGGCATGCGGGCCTGGCTGCTCTCCCCGGAACCGCATTCGCGCTGGCAGGCCCGGCTCGGCCGCTTCTATCTCGGCTGGCGTGCCTTCTCGCGGAACCCGCTCGCCGTGATCGGACTCGGCATCGTCATTCTGCTGATCCTCGTGGCGATCTTCGCCGATGTGATCGCCCCCTACTCGCCGATCACCGGCGGAGACCTGCGCACTGAGCGTCTTCTGCCGCCGAGCGAGACTTACTGGCTCGGTACGGACGATCAGGCCCGTGACATCTTCTCACGCATCGTCCACGGCTCCCGCGTCACGCTCTTCATCGTCGTTCTCGTGGCCCTGATCGCAACGCCCATCGGGCTTCTGGTCGGCACCGTCTCGGGCTATCTCGGCGGCTGGGTCGACACGGTGCTGATGCGCATCACCGACATCTTCCTGGCCTTCCCGCGCCTGATCCTCGCGCTCGCCTTCGTGGCGGCCTTGGGCCCAGGCATCGAGAACGCCATCATCGCCATCGCGATCACCTCCTGGCCGCCCTACGCCCGTATCGCCCGCGCCGAGACCCTGATGATCCGCAACAGCGATTTCATCGCGGCGGTGAAACTGCAGGGCGCCTCCACGCCGCGCATCATCCTCGGGCATGTGGTGCCGCTCTGCCTCTCCTCGCTCATCGTGCGCGTGACGCTCGACATGGCGGGCATCATCCTGACCGCAGCAGGCCTCGGCTTCCTAGGTCTTGGCGCGCAGCCGCCGATGCCGGAGTGGGGCGCCATGGTGGCCACGGGCCGCAACTACCTCATCGATCAATGGTGGGTCGCCGCCATGCCGGGCATCGCGATCTTCGTGGTGAGCCTCGGCTTCAACCTGCTGGGCGACGGCCTGCGCGACGTTCTCGATCCGAAGGCCGCCAAATGACGAAGCCGCTTCTCGACGTCGAGGACCTGCGCGTCCGCTTTCATCTGCGCACCGGCACCGTGGAAGCGGTGCGCGGCGTGTCCTTCCAGCTCGGCCGCGAGCGCCTCGGCATCGTGGGCGAGTCGGGCTCCGGCAAGTCGCAGACGGGCCGCGCCATTCTCGGCCTGACGCCGCCTCCCGGCGAGGTAAAGGCCAAGCGCCTCGCCTTCGACGGCATCGATCTGCTCACCGCCTCGAAGAAAACCCTGCGCACCCTGCGCGGCGGGCGCATCAGCATGGTGATGCAGGATCCGAAATATTCGCTGAACCCGGTCATGACCATCGGTGAGCAGATCATCGAGGCTTATCAGGCCCATGCCAAAGCTGGACGTGGCGAAGCTCGTGACAGGGCTCTCGCCATGCTGGAGGCCGTGAAGATGCGCGATCCCGGCCGCGTGTTCTCCCTCTATCCGCACGAGGTGTCGGGCGGCATGGGGCAGCGCGCCATGATCGCCATGATGCTCGTGACCGAGCCCGACCTGCTCATCGCCGACGAGCCCACCTCGGCGCTCGACGTGACGGTCTCTATGGAGGTGCTGCGCATTCTCGACGAGCTCGTCACCGAGCGCGGCATGGGCCTCATCTTCATCTCGCACGATCTAAAGCTCGTCTCATCCTTCTGCGACCGGGTGCTGGTGATGTATGCCGGCCGCGTGGTCGAGGAACTGGAGGCGAAGAACCTTCGCGAGGCGCAGCATCCCTACACGCAAGGGCTGATGCGCTGCCTGCCGACGCTGGCGAACGACGTTCGTCCGCTGCCCACCCTGAACCGCGACCCATCCTGGGCCTTGTGACCGGGGAGGCAGGATCAATGCTCGATATTCAAAACCTCAACGTCGTGTTCGGCACTGGACGCCTCCGGGTCGAGGCCGTCAAGAACGTCAGCTTCCACGTAGAGCCCGGCGCAGCCTACGGCCTCGTGGGCGAATCCGGCTCCGGCAAATCCACGGTGCTGCGGGCGATCTGCGGGCTTGCGCCGATCACCAGCGGGCGTGTCCTGGTCGACGGCAAGGAAGTCACCACGCCGCGCAGCAAGGCCTTCTATCGCACGGTGCAGATGGTCTTCCAGGACCCCTACGCCTCCCTGCATCCACGCCATACGGTGGACCGTACGCTCTCCGAGCCTCTCGCCATCCACGGCGAGAAGAAGGATGCGGAGGCACGCATCCTGCAGGCCCTGCGCGAGGTGGGTCTCGGCCCCTCCTTCCGCTTCCGCTATCCGCACCAGCTCTCCGGCGGCCAGCGCCAGCGCATTGCCATTGCCCGCGCGCTGATCCTGCGCCCGAAGGTGCTGCTCCTCGACGAGCCGACCTCGGCGCTCGATGCCTCCGTTCAGGCCGAAATCCTGAACCTGCTCGACGACCTGCGCCGGAGACTCGGCCTGACCTATATCCTGGTCAGTCACGACCTTGCCGTCGTGGCCCATCTGTGCGAGCGCCTGCTCGTCATGCAGCATGGTGAGGCCGTCGAGGAGACGACCGCCGATGCCCTGCGCTCGGGTGACGCCTCGAACGCATATACGCGCTCCCTGATCCACGCGAGCCAGGGCTTCACGCGTGTTGCCACGCAGCCGGCCCAGGCTCCGGCCGCTTAAATGTCCTTTTTCCGCCACCCATTTTTGATGTGAAACGATGTCCCGCTCTTCTCTGATGCCTGTTTTCGACGGTCACAACGACGTGCTGCTGCGCCTGATGCGCGGCAAGATCCAGCCCGAGCAGGCTTTTCTCGAAGGCGACAATATCGGCCATCTCGACTGGCCGCGCATGAAGCAGGGCGGCTTTGTCGGCGGGTTCTTCGCCGTCTATGTGCCCTCCGAGAGCATGGGCCTCGACGTGGATGAGCTGATGACTCACGCGCACTACGACGTGCCCCTCCCCTCGCAGCTCGCGCTCCCGACGAGCCAGCAGGTGACGGCGCACATGGCCGCGCTGCTAATCCGCATCGAGCGCGCCTCGAAGGGTGAGGTGAAGATCTGCCGCACGGCCGCCGACATCCGCCACTGCATCGATGCGGGCAAGCTCGCGGCGATCCTGCATATCGAGGGCGCGGAAGGGATCGATCCGGATCTCTACATGCTCGACGTGCTCTACGAGAGCGGCCTGCGCTCCATCGGGCCGGTCTGGAGCCGCCCGAACATCTTTGGCCACGGCGTGCCGTTCCGCTATCCGTCGACACCCGATACGGGCCCTGGCCTCACCGATCGCGGCATCGAGCTGGTGCGCGCCTGCAACCGCCTTAAGATCATGATCGACCTCTCGCACCTGAACGAGAAGGGTTTCTGGGACGTGGCGCGGCTCTCGGATGCGCCGCTCGTCGCCACCCACTCGAATGCTTGGGAGATCTGCAAGCACTCGCGCAACCTGACCGACAAGCAGCTCGGCGCCATCCGCGAGAGCCGCGGCATGGTGGGCGTAAACTTCGCCACCTCGTTCATCCGCCCCGACGGCATGCGCAACGACGACACGCCGCTGGAAGAGATGATCCGCCATATGGACCACCTGATCGAGCATGTGGGCGTGGACGGCGTCGGCCTCGGCTCCGACTTCGACGGCGCGACGATTCCGGCCGAGATCGGCGACGTGCGCGGCCTGCCCCGCCTCGTCGAGGCCATGCGCCGCCATGGCTATGACGAAGCGACCGTGCGCAAGCTCTGCTACGAAAACTGGATCAACGTCCTCGAGCGCACCTGGGGGCGGTGATCACCCTAGTTCATTCTACTCTCACCTCATCCTGAGGAGCAGACGAAGTCTGCGTCTCGAAGGAGGATCCAGTGCTCTCTGGATCCTCCTTCGAGACGGTCGCTCCGCGACCTCCTCAGGATGAGGGCAGAGGAATTCGATCTGTCTTACCGCTCCGCCTTCGAAGTCAGCGCAAATACGCTCGCAATTCCGCCGACGCCGAGCATGAGCAGCAGGCTGACCGCGTTGATGGCGGGCGACGCGCCCTCGCGCATTTGACCGTACATGGCAATCGGCAGCGGCGCCTCGGAGCCGACGAGCATCAGGGTCGTGTTGAAGTTCTCAAACGACATCAACAGCGCCACGAGTCCGGCGCCGATGAGCGCGGGGCTTAAGAAAGGCAGCGTGACGGTGCGCAGCACCCGCGCGCGGCTGGCGCCGAGATCGAAGGCGGCCTCCTCCAGCGACCGGTCGAACTTGCGCAGGCGCGCGGCGATGATGAGCGTCGCGATGGTGAGGATGAAGGAGAGCTGCCCCAGCACCACCAACGGCAGGCCTGGGCGCAAGAAATCCAGGTCCGTCTGAAGCCAGTCCTCAAGCCCGTTCGCAACGCGCGAGAAGAAGGCCAGGATCGAGATGCCGAGCACCACGCCGGGAATGACCAGTGGCCAGAGCATCATCATGGCGACGAATGTCTTGCCGCGGAACTCGGCGCGCTCCAGCACCCAGGCATTAACGGTGCCGAGAAGCACGGCGAGCAGCGCCACAGGAATGGCGACCCGAAAACTGTTGCCGATGCTCTCGAGCCAGATGGGATCGACCAGCACGCCCGGCTTGCCGACGACGGTGCCGGAGCCGGTGAACCATTCCAGCGTGAAGCCGCGCCAGGGTGGCGACGGGAACGGGCTCGCGTTGAAGGCGAAGATCGCGACAACGAGAAGCGGCGCGAACAGGAACAGGTAGAACGCCGCGATGTAGAGCTTCCAACTGAGAGACGGACGGTTCATGGCGTCATGCCTGCTTCAGGGTGGTGCCGAGGCTTTGGCCGGTGAGGCGCAGGCCCAGCCATACGATGGCTGATGACAAGAGCAGGAGCAGCATTCCGAAGGCCGCGCCCTGGGGCCAGTTGAAGCGCGTGATGAACTGCGCGTAGATCTGCTCCGTGAACCACAACCCGTTCTTTCCCCCGAGCAGCACCGGCGTGGCGAAATTGCCCACCGTGAGCATGAACACGATGATGCAGCCTGCCACGATGCCGGGCATGGCGTGGGGAATGACGATGCGACGCAGAACCGTCCAGCGGCTGCCGCCGAGATCGTAGCCGGCCTCGACCACGGCAGGCTCCAGGCTCTCCAGCGCGTTGGCGAGCGGCACGATCATGAACAGCAGCCCGCCATAGACGAGACCGAGGATCACCGCACCGTCATTGTAGAGAAGCTCCACCGGCTGACCCGCGAGGCCGATGGAGCGCAGCATGTAGGAGATCACGCCGGTCTCGCGGAGCAGGATCATCCAGCCGAGGGTCCGTACGAGTTCCGACACCCAGAACGGCAAGAGGCAGAGCAGCAGCAGCATGGCCTTGAGGCGCCCCTGCGCCACGCGGGCGATGTAGAGCGCGATGGGAAAGGCGAGCACCAGCGTGAGCGCCGTCACCAGAATCGACATGAAGGCCGTGCGCGCGAAGGTGCGCCAGTAGAGCGGCTCGGTGAAGAACTCGAGATAATTGCCGAACCCGAAGGCATAAACCCGCGGCGCCACGCGCTCGCTGAAGGAGAGGACGAGAATCTCCACATGCGGCAGCACGATGAGCAGCCCGAGCCACAGGATGGCGGGCGCGAGCAGCAGGAAGAGCGTGAGACGCTGCGCGGGCTTCCCGGTCATGCGGCGAAAACCTTCATGGCGTCCGCCGTCCAGCCCACATGGATGGGCGCGCCGACCTGGATGCCGGCGAGCGGCCCAGCCTGCGGCAGCACGGCGCGGACCGGCTGTTCAAAGCCGGTCGTGTCGATGAGCAGGCTCGAAGCGGCGCCGTCGAACAGCACCGCCGAGACGCGACCCTCGAAGCGATTGGGCAGATTGCTTAATGGTGCGGGATCCTGGGCCAGCGCAACCGCCTCGGGGCGGACGAAGGCGAGCGCCGCCTTCGCGGCTGCGCTCCCCTGCCCCTGCACGACGGCACCGGAGGGAAGCCGCACGGCGATGGTGCCATTGGCAGCGGGTGCCGCCTCACCCTGCAGGCGGTTTGTCTCGCCGACGAAGCTCGCTACGAATGGCGTTGCGGGATTGTGATAGAGCTCGCGCGGACTTCCCACCTGCTCGAACCGGCCCTGGTTCATCACGGCGATGCGGTCGGACATGACGAGCGCTTCGGACTGGTCGTGCGTGATATAGGCGAAGGTGGTGTTGAAGGTGCCCTGGAGCTGCTTGAGCTCGATCTTCATGTGCTCGCGCAGTTTCAGATCAAGCGCGCCGAGCGGCTCGTCGAGGAGCACGAGGGTGGGTTCGAGCACGAGGCAGCGGGCAATCGCCACGCGCTGGCGCTGGCCGCCCGAGAGCGCGGTCACACGGCGCTCTCCGAAGCCTTTGAGGCCCACCCGCTCCAGCATGCGGTTCGCGCGTTCCTCGGCCTGCGCGCGGGAGACACCGCGGCAGGTCAGCCCATAGGCCACATTCTCGCCGACGCTCATCATGGGAAAGAGCGCGAGGCTCTGGAACACCATGTTGACCGGACGCTTGTTGGCCGGAACGCCGATCATCGATTTGCCACGGATGCGGATGTCGCCGGAGGTCGGATGCTCGAAGCCGGCGATCATGCGCATCAGCGTGGTCTTGCCGCAGCCCGAAGGGCCGAGGATCGAGAAGAACTCGCCGGGCGCGACGCTGAAGCTCACGTCATCGACGGCGGCATGCGAGCCGAAGCGCTTGGTGACGTTGACGATGTCGAGATCGGTGGAAGAGGCCATGACGCTGCCGATACAAAGAGTCATCCCCCAGCGTGAGCTGGGGGATGGCGAGACATTTTGATGGGGGATTTACGAACCGGCCTTCAGGCGGTCGAGAACCTTGCCCTCGATCTCTTCGAGGCCCGCCGGCACGGCCGGGTACCACCGGATGTTGTCGATGGCGGCCTTCGGGAAGCTCTCGGCGAACTGATCCTTCAGCTTGCCTTCCATGAGCTTGTCGGCGCCATTCGAGGCCGTGAAGTTGCCGGCCGCGGCCGCGACTTTCGCGGCGATTTCCGGACGCATGTTGAAGTTGATCCACTTGTAGGCGGCATCGTCATTGCGGCCCTTGGCGGGGATCGCGAAGGTGTCGACCCAGCCGAGAGCACCGGACTTCGGCGCGACGAACTTCATGTCCGGGTTCTCGGCATTGAGCTTCCATCCGCCCGTATCCCAGGCCATGGCGGCGACGATCTCGCCGGAGCGCACGGCGTTGAGGAGTTGGTCCGAGCCTTCCCAGAAGAACTTCACGTTCTTCTTGCACTCGGCGAGCTTGGCACCGACCTTGTCCATCAGGGCCGCATAGGCCTTCGCATCGCCATAGGCCGCGAAGGGATCCATGCCGTTGGCGAAGGCGAAAGCGATCAGCGCGGGGCGCTTGGCGCGGAAGCTGGTCTTACCGGCCAGCGAGGGATCGCAGAGGTCGTTGTAGTCGGCGACCTTGGACGCGGCTTTCGTGTTCACCACGAGGCCGTCCGTGCCCCAGATGTGGGGAACGCCATAGACCTTGCCGTCGACGGTTGTGTTCTTTTTGGTGGCCTCAAGCATCGAGGCGATGAACTGGTCTGACTTGAGCTTGGAGACATCGAGGGGCTTGTAGATGCCGAACTCCGCCTGCGGGCCGGCGATGCGGTCCTGGCTCGGCTGAGCGAGGTCGAAGCCGGCGCCCTGGGTGGCGCGCAGCTTGGAGATCATCTCCTCGTTGTTCGAGGTCGTCACCTCGACCTCAATGCCCGTCTCCTTCGTGAACTGCGCCACGACATCGGCCGGTGCATAGCCCGACCAGGTCAGGAGCCGCAGCTTCTCGGCGGCTTCTGCCGATCCGACGACCATGAGAGCGGCCAGAGCGGTTGCCAGCTTCAGGCTGGTGCGTTTCGTCAACATCCTCGTCCTCCAGTGTGGTTGGGCTTTGCCCTTGTTCCCCAGTTGCAAAACTATATGACAGTTGCACGACGCGTCTAGGGGTATGAAGCCGGCTTAGGAATTCAGGGCCATGCTGACAGGGGCCTTTCCCCCGGCTATGGATGGGTTCCCTCTGCAGGAGCCCTTAAGCCATGCGCACATTCTACCCCGAAATAGAGCCCTACGATCACGGCATGCTCGATGTCGGCGACGGACACCGGGTCTATTGGGAATTGTGCGGCAATCCCAACGGCAAACCCGTGGTTTTCCTCCATGGCGGCCCGGGCGGCGGCTGCACGCCGACTCAGCGCCGGCTCTTCGATCCGGAGAAATACAAGATCCTGCTGTTCGATCAGCGCGGCTGCGGACGCTCCACGCCCTATGCGAATCTCGATGCCAACACCACGTGGCATCTGGTGGCCGATATCGAGCGGCTGCGCGCCATGATCGGTGTGGACAAGTGGATGGTGTTCGGCGGCTCCTGGGGTTCGACCCTGGCACTCGCCTATGCCGAGACGCACCCGGAGCGTGTGACAGAGCTCGTGCTGCGCGGGATCTTTACGCTCCGTCGCTCCGAGCTGCTCTGGTACTACCAGGAGGGCGCCTCTTGGATCTTCCCCGACAAATGGGAAGGCTTCCTCGCGCCGATTCCGGAAGAGGAGCGCGGCGACCTCATGGCGGCCTACCGCAAGCGCCTGATCGATCCGGATCCGGCCGTCCGCGCCACGGCTGCGCGCGCCTGGAGCCTGTGGGAAGGCGAGACGATCACGCTCCTGCACAACCAAGACTACAGCGACCAGTTCGGCGACGAGCATTACGCCATCGCCTTCGCCCGGATCGAGAACCACTACTTCGTCAACGAGGGCTGGTTCGAGGAAGGCCAGCTCATCCGCAACGCCCACCGGCTGAAAGGCATTCCGGGCGTGATCATCCAGGGCCGCTACGACATCGCCACGCCACCCAAGACCGCCTGGGATCTGCACAAGGCTTGGCCCGAGGCGCAGTTCATCATGGTGCCGGATGCAGGCCACGCGGTGAGCGAGCCCGGCATCACGCATCATCTCATCGAGGCGACGGATGCGTTTGCGAGGAGGTGATGCTCCCCGTAATCCCGGACGCCGCAGGCGATCCGGGATTGCGGTCAGTATAAATTACTTCGCCGTCCAGCCGCCATCCATCGACAGGTTGGCGCCGGACATCTGGCTGGCCGCATCGGAGCACAGGAACACGGCGAGAGCGGCCACCTGATCGACGGTGACGAACTGCTTAGTGGGCTGCGCCTCGAGCAGCACGTCGTTGATCACCTGCTCCTTGGTGAGCCCGCGCGCCTTCATGGTGTCGGGAATCTGCCGCTCGACGAGGGGCGTCCACACATAGCCGGGGCTGATGCAGTTCACCGTGATGCCATGCGTCGCCACCTCCAGGGCCACCGTCTTGGTGAGGCCCGCGATGCCGTGCTTGGCCGCCACATAGGCCGACTTGAACGGCGAGGCCACGAGCGAGTGGGCCGAGGCCGTGTTGATGATGCGGCCCCACTTGCGCGCCTTCATGCCGGGCACAGCGGCGCGGATGGCATGGAAGGCCGAGGACAGATTGATGGCGATGATCTGATCCCACTTCTCGACTGGGAAATCTTCCACCGGCGAGACGAACTGGATGCCCGCATTGTTGACCAGGATATCGACGCTGCCGAAGCTGCGCTCGCCGAGCCGGACCATCTCCTCGATCTCATCGCTTTTCAGCATGTTGGCCGGCGAATAGAGGGCCTTCACGCCGAATTCGCTCTCGATTCCGGCGCGGGTCTTCTCGATCTCGGCCTCGTCTCCCAGACCGTTGAGGACGATGTTCGCGCCTTCCTTGGCGAGCGCGCGGGCAATGGCCAGGCCGATGCCGCTGGTCGAGCCGGTGACGACGGCTGTCTTCGATGTCAAGGTCATGGTCTTCTCCGCATGGGCCTGGGCTCAGGCATCAGATGAGGGCAGGCATAGCACAAGGGACGAGGTGGAAGTGAGCCTAGCAAAAAGGAGCATGGAAGGGAGACGCTCCGCTCTGCACCGCCCATGTGCCGGGCGCATGTCCATTGCCCCTTCCCTGCCGTTGTCTGGCAGGCGCCGATATGAGATGGATCGGATGCCTTTCGACAACGCAATGGGGGCGTGGTGCCAACACCTAAGATTCTTCCCTGCGGCGACAGCGCCCTGACGGTCGAGTTCGGGAGCACGATCGACCCAGCCCTCAACGCCATGGTTCTGGCTCTCGACGAAATCGTCCGCGCCCACGCTCCCGCAGGGCTGATCGAGACCGTACCCACCTATCGCTCCCTGACCATCCAGTTCGATCCGGCGGCGACCGATTACGACGCCTTGGTCAGGCTTCTCGACCAGGAGACGAAGGACCTCGCACCCCGCCACGCGGTGGGCCGGCGCTGGCGCGTGCCCGTGGTGTATGGCGGTGCGTATGGAAGCGACCTGGAGGAGGTGGCGGAGATCCATGGCCTGACGCCGAACCAGGTGATCGAGATCCATTCGTCGGCGATCTACCGCATCTACATGATCGGCTTCCTGCCGGGCTTCACCTATCTCGGCGGCCTCGACAAGAGGATCGCCACGTCCCGCAGGCTTCATCCCCGGGCCAAGATTCCGGCCGGCACGATCATGATCGGCGGCGAGCAGGCCGGCATCGCCCCCATGGACATGCCGAGCGGCTGGCACAATCTAGGCCTGACGCCCGTGCGGCCCTATGCGCCGGAGCGCGATCCGGTTTTCCTGTTTGCCGCCGGCGATGAGATCGTCTTCGAACCCGTCGATGCCTCGCGATGGGAGGCGATGGAGAAAGCCGTCCGCGCCGGCGAGCCGGTGGCCGAGGAGATCCGCCCATGATCGATCTCGTGGTGAAATCCTGCGGACCCATGACCGCCCTGCAGGATCGCGGCCGCTTCGGCTATCAGGGCTTCGGCGTCTCGCCCTCCGGCGCCATGGATCGCCGCGCCCTGGCGATGGCCAATGCGCTCGTCGGCAATCCTCCGGACACGGGAGCGATCGAGTTCGTCAATCTCGGCGGCGCTTTCACCTGTGACGGCGGCGACCTGCGCCTCGCCGTCGCCGGTGCGGGCGCAGTGGCCAGCATCGACGGCACAGCCGTCCCGCCCCTGACATCCTTCATTCTACGGGAAGGTCAGACCCTTGAGGTGGGGCACCCGCGCACAGGCACCTTCGCCTATCTGGCGGTGGCAGGCGGCCTCGCGGTCGAGCCGCAGCTAGGGAGCCTCTCGTTTCATCTGCGCTCGCGCCTCGGCGGCCTGAAAGGCGCGTCGCTCCAAGCAGGCAATCGCCTGCCCTGCCGGCCGGAGGGTCAGGCGGGCGAGCCGATGGAGCTGGCCGCCGATATCTCTGAGGAGACCGGCCCTCTCCGCGTCATGCTGGGACCGCAGGACGATTATTTCACGCCGGACAGCATTCGTTTGCTTCTGGAAAGCGAATTCACCATCAGCCCCCAGGCTGACCGGATGGGTTTTCAGCTCACCGGACCCAAGCTCGAGCACGCCAAGGGCTTCAACATCGTGTCGGACGGGATTGTCGACGGCCATATCCAGGTGCCGGGCAGCGGCCAGCCCATCGTGCTGATGCGCGACCGGCAAACAGCCGGCGGCTACCCGAAGATCGCCACGGTGATCAGCGCCGATCTCGCCCGCTTCGCGCAGATGCGGTCAGGCACGAAGGTGCGCTTCAGGGCCGTGGAGCGGGACGAGGCCGTGGCGGCGGCGCGGCAGCTGAGGGATTGGATCGCCTCCTTGCCGACGCATCTCACCCCGGTGCGCTACGCCCTGACAACGGAGCATCTCCTCAGCCGCAATCTCATCGGCGGCACGGTCGACGCGCTTTCTCCTGTATCGCACGACTGAAAAGGGCGCCGCACCGGCGCCCTTCGCTCTTACTGTGTTCTGACACCGCTCTCGTCGATCCGGTCCGGCGCGCCGGAAGCCTTGGCTTCGCGGCGGCGCTCGTGCAGCACATATTCGGTGTAGCCGTTGGGCTGTTCCGCGCCTTTGAAGACCAGATCGCAGGCAGCCCGGAAGGCGGGGCCATCGAAGTTAGGCGCCATCGTCCGGTAGAGCGGATCGCCGGCATTCTGCCGGTCGACCACCTCGGCCATGCGGCGCAGGGTCTGCATCACCTGATCCTCGCTGACGATGCCGTGGCGCAGCCAGTTGGCGAGGTGCTGGCTGGAGATGCGAAGCGTCGCCCGGTCTTCCATTAGACCGACATCGTGGATGTCCGGCACCTTGGAGCAGCCGACGCCCTGGTCGATCCAGCGCACCACATAGCCGAGGATGCCCTGGCAGTTGTTGTCGAGTTCCTGCTGCACCGCATCCGGCGCCCAGTTGGACTGCGACACCGGGATGGTCAGGATGTCGGAGAGTTTCGCGCGCGAACGCGTCTTCAGCTCCTCCTGGCGCGCCGGGACGCTGACCTGATGATAATGCAGCGCATGCAGCGTCGCGGCGGTCGGCGACGGCACCCAGGCGGTGGTGGCACCGGCCTGCGGATGGCCGATCTTCTGTGAGAGCATGTCGGCCATCTTGTCGGGCGCGGCCCACATGCCCTTGCCGATCTGCGCCTTGCCGGGCAGCCCGCAGAGCATGCCCACATCCACGTTGTTGTCCTCGTAGGCCTTGATCCATGGCGTCGACTTCATGTCGTTCTTGCGGATCATCGGGCCTGCTTCCATCGACGTGTGGATCTCGTCGCCCGTGCGGTCGAGGAAGCCCGTGTTGATGAACACGATGCGCTCGCTTGCCGCCCGGATGCAGGCCTTGAGGTTGACGGTGGTGCGCCGCTCCTCGTCCATGATGCCCATCTTGAGGGTGTTGCGGGGAAGATCCAGCATGTCCTCGACGGCGGCGAAGAGGTCGCTGGCGAAGGCCACCTCGTCGGGCCCGTGCATCTTGGGCTTCACGATATAGACCGAGCCCGCGCGGCTGTTGCGCAGGGAGCCCGCCCCTTTCAGATCGTGGATGGCGATGAGCGAGGTCACGGCCGCATCGAGGATGGTCTCCGGGATCTCCTCGCCGGTCTCGTCGAGCACCGCATCGGTGAACATGTGGTGGCCCACATTGCGCACCAGCATCAGGCTGCGCCCGTGGAGGCGGATCTCGCCGCCGTTCACGCTCGTATAGATCCGGTCCGGGTTGAGACGGCGCTCGACGGTACGCCCGCCCTTCTCGAAGCTCTCGACCAGATCGCCCTTCATCAGCCCGAGCCAGGTGCGGTAGACCTCGACCTTATCGTCGGCATCGACGGCGGCGACCGAGTCCTCCAGGTCCATGATGGTGGAGACGGCCGATTCCACCACCACATCGGCGACGCCCGCAGGGTCCTCGGCGCCGATGGCATGCGAGCGGTCGATGCGGATGTCGAGATGCAGGTTGTTGTGGCGCAGCAGCACCGATGACGGGCTTCCCGCCTCGCCCTGGTAGCCGACGAGCTGGGCCGGATCGGCAAGGCCGGTCTCGGTGCCGTCCTGAAGCTTCACGATGAGGGCGGTGCCCTGGATCGTGTAGGAAGCTGCATCCCTGTGGCTGCCACCGGCCAGGGGTGCTGCCTGGTCGAGGACCTCGCGGGCACGGGCCACGACCTTGGCGCCGCGGGCCTTGTTGTAGCCGCCGGAGCGTGTGGCGCCATCGTCCTCCGGGATCGCATCGGTGCCGTAGAGGGCGTCGTAGAGGCTGCCCCAGCGGGCGTTGGCGGCATTGAGCGCATATCGGGCATTCGACACCGGCACCACGAGCTGAGGGCCGGCGATGCGGGCGATCTCGTCGTCCACATGCTGCGTCTGAACCGAAAAATCTTCGGGCTCCGGCAGCACGTAGCCGATCTCGCGCAGGAACTGCTCGTAGCCGCCCTGGTCGAAAGCCTGGCCTTTCCGGGCACGGTGATATTCGTCGATCTGGGCCTGGAGCTTGTCGCGGACGGCGAGCAGTTCCCGGTCACGCGGGGCGAATTCCTTCACGAGACCGGCCAGCCCCTTCCAGAAGGCATCGGCCGAAACGCCGGTATAGGGCAGCGCCTCCCGCTCGATGAATTCATGAAGAACCGGGGCGACCTGGAGGCCGTTCGTCTGGATGCGCGTCATCGTTCCCGCTTTCGGTGGATTTGAAGATCCTGGCCTTAGCTTAAGGCGTTGCGACTAAAAATGAAGATGAGCGCCCTTTCCATGAGACAAAGGGCGGATGGAACGCACGTCGCGAACAAAAAAGCCGCCCGAGGGCGGCTTCTTGAAAGGATTTGGTGGAGCCAGGCGGGATCGAACCGCCGACCTCTTGCATGCCATGCAAGCGCTCTCCCAGCTGAGCTATGGCCCCATCCGAGCCGCAGTGTATGGGGCACCGCGGCGGTTTCTGTTCAAATCAGAGGCGTCTCTATAGTCGCCTCTTTTGCGAGGTTCAAGCCTCTTCGTCGTCTTCCAGATCGCTGTCGATCAGATCGGACACGTCGTCGTCGCCTTCTTCCTCGTCCTCGAGGAAGGTGTCGTCATCGGCCACGTCGTCGCCCACGTCGATGTCGTCATCGGTGGGGATGTCCTTCTCGTTCTCGTCAGCCTCGACCTCATCGAGGGAGACCATCTCCGGACCGGCCGCCTCGAGCTCGGTCTCGTCCTCATCGGCCACTGCAGCGGCACGGGCCGCCACGGGAGCGGCCACGCGGGTCGTCATGGCGGTGGCCTGAAACACGGTGCCGCATTTCGGGCAGACCGCCGGGTCCTTGTTGAGATCGTAGAATTTCGCGCCGCAGCTCATGCACTGGCGCTTCAAGCCGAGTTCCGGTTTGGCCACGGGTGATTGCCTTAAATACGTGTGGATGGTTGGGAAGGCTCCGTTAGTCGGCAGGGCATGGCTTGTCAAATAGGAAATTGCAGAGGCAAGGGCCAAGCTTGGCCCAGCTTGCGCGTGACGGCGGGAAAACCCCGTGTTAGGAGCCCGCCCTGACGAGAAGGCTCTCAAGGAACTCACCACGATGTCGCACGCGCACGGAACGCCGTCCCCGGTCGCCAGCAGGTCCGGAACGCCCCTGAAAGGGCGCATCCGCGTGCCCGGCGACAAGTCGATCTCCCATCGCTCCATGATCTTCGGCCTCCTCTCCATCGGCGAAACCCGGGTCGAGGGCCTGCTCGAGGGCGACGACGTGCTGCGCACGGCCGAGGCCTGCCGGGCGCTGGGTGCCACGATCACCCGCGAGGCGCCCGGCCGCTGGCGCATCATCGGCGTCGGCATCGGAGGCCTGACGGAACCCAAGGATATCCTCGATTTCGGCAATGCGGGCACCGGCTCGCGCCTGATGATGGGTGTTGCTGGGAGTCACCCGATCACCTCGACCTTCGACGGCGACGCTTCGCTCCGCAAGCGCCCCATGCGCCGAATCCTCGATCCGCTGGCGCAGATGGGCGTCACGGTGGTGAGCGAGGCCGAGGGCGGGCGGGTGCCCCTGACCCTGCGCGGCCCTCGCGAGACCCTTCCCATCACCTACGAGACGCCCGCCGCCTCGGCCCAGATCAAGTCGGCAATCCTGCTCGCCGGCCTCAACTCTCCGGGCAGGACCACCGTGATCGAGCGCGAGGCCACCCGCGACCATACGGAGCGGATGCTGCGCCATTTTGGGGCGAGCGTGGACGTTGCCCCTCATGGTGCAGACGGCCGCGCCATTACCCTGCAGGGCCATCCGGAGCTGCGCGGCACCGACATCGTGGTGCCGACCGACCCCTCCTCGGCCGCCTTCCCCCTGGTGGCGGCCCTGATCACCCCCGGCTCGGACGTAGTGCTCGAAGGCGTGATGATGAACCCGCTCCGCACCGGCCTTATCACCACGCTCATCGAGATGGGCGCTTCCATCGAGCGCCTGAACGAGCGCGACGAGGGCGGCGAGACGGTGGCGGATCTTCGCGTCCAGCACAGCCGCCTCACCGGCGTGACCGTCCCCCATGCCCGAGCGCCTGCCATGATCGACGAGTACCCGATTCTGGCGGTCGCGGCGTCGTTCGCTCAAGGAACAACCCGGATGCAGGGCCTGCACGAGCTGCGGGTCAAGGAATCCGACCGTCTCGCGGCTGTGGCGGCCGGCCTTGCGGAGGCCGGCGTCGCGTATGAGATCGAGGGAGACGACCTGATCGTCCATGGTTCCGGCGGCAAGGTCCGGGGCGGCGGGAATCCGGTGGCGACCCATCTCGACCACCGCATCGCCATGGCGTTCCTGGTCATGGGCCTGGCGACGTCCGAGCCGATGACGGTCGATGACGGTGCCATGATCGCGACCAGCTTCCCCAGCTTCATCCCGCTCATGCGGGAGCTCGGCGCCGCGATCCAGGATTGAGCCACCCATGATCATCGCCATCGACGGCCCGGCTGCTTCCGGCAAGGGCACCTTGGGCAAGCGCCTCGCCGAGCATTACGGCTTTGCCCATCTCGACACCGGCCTGCTCTATCGGGCCGTTGCCCGTGTACTCATGGACAGGGACGTTCCCCTCGCCGACCGGGATGCGGCCACCCAGGTGGCCCAGAACCTGGACGTCTCGCACCTGGAGGACGATTCCCGCCTCAGGGGCGCCGCCATGGGGGAGGCTGCCTCGGTGATCTCGGCCTACCAGCCGGTGCGCGATGCCCTGCTGGCCTTCCAGCGCCAGTTCGGCGAGCAGCCGCCCGGCGCGGTGCTCGACGGGCGGGACATCGGCACCGTGGTCTGCCCGTCCGCGGACGTGAAGCTCTTCATCACCGCGGCTCCCGAGGAGCGGGCGCGCCGCCGGCATCTCGAACTGCTGCGGCGCGGCGAGCAGGCCGAATACGAGACCATCC
The DNA here is from genome assembly GCF_014191055.1 of Microvirga lupini. GTDB lineage: Bacteria > Pseudomonadota > Alphaproteobacteria > Rhizobiales > Beijerinckiaceae > Microvirga > Microvirga lupini_A. The sequence goes on along the minus strand of NZ_JACHWB010000001.1, from coordinate 592,664 downwards.
TCGACGAAATCCGCCGTCGGGACGAGCGCGACATGAACCGCAGCACCGCCCCGCTCAAAGCCGCCGCCGATGCGGTAACCCTCGACACGACGCATCTCGATGCCGACGCGGCCTTCCAGGCCGCCCTCAGGATTGTGGAGGACAAGGGTTCGTAAGACCCGCCCCTAGTCCTGGCGTGGCCTTGCCTTACTTCCAGAAGCTGGCACACTTTCCCGACCAATCCGGCTCCCGCACAGGAGATACCGATGGTTTGTTCCGGCTTCACGCGCCTTGCGGCAGCATGTGTCTGCCTGTGGGGGCTTCTCGCCCTACCGGCTCAGGCCCAGACCGAGGCCGAAGTCGATCTCGCTCTCGTGGTCGCGGTGGATATCTCCTTTTCCATGGACACGGACGAACAGGCCCTGCAACGGGAAGGGTTTGCCCAGGCCTTCCGCTCCAAGCTCGTTCATGATGCGATCCGGGGCGGAATGCTGGGCCGCATCGCCGTGACCTACATGGAATGGGCGGGCTCGCCGGATCAGAAGGTGATCATTCCCTGGACGGTGCTCGACAATTCCGAGAGCCTGATGGCCTTCGCCGACAGGATCGCCTCCACACCCTTGCGGCGGGCGCAGCGGACCTCGATCTCCAGCGCCATCGACTTCAGCGTGAAGCTCCTGGAGGAAAGCGGCCTCAACGCGACCCGGCGGGTGATCGACGTGTCGGGAGACGGCCCCAACAACCAGGGACGGCTCGTGATCGAGGCCCGCGAAGCTGCGCTCGCCAAGGGCATCACCATCAACGGCCTGCCGATCATGCTGCGCCAGCCCGGTTATCTCGACATCCCGGATCTCGACGTCTATTACAAGGATTGCGTGATCGGCGGCCAGGGTTCGTTCACCGTTCCGGTGCTGGAGCGCGACCAGTTCATCGAGGCAATCAAAACGAAGATCCTGCTGGAAGTTGCCAATCTGATGCCCGAGCAGCCCCTGATCAGCCGCATCCAGTCCCCTCCGCGCACCAACTGCATGGCCGGCGAAATGCAGTGGCGTGACCGCTGGAGCAACTGAGCTGTCTCTCCCATGAAGCAACTGACCCTGGCGCTCGTGGCTCACGACGCCAAAAAGGACGACATGGCCGCGTTCGTGGCCCTGTACGAAAACGATCTGCATCCCTTCACGCTTTTTGCCACCGGCACCACCGGCGCCCGGGTTATGGAGCGCTGCCCTTCTCTCTCGGTCACACGACTGAAGAGCGGTCCGCTCGGCGGCGATCAGCAGATCGGCGCCATGATCGCGGAAGGGAAGATCGACGCCCTGTTCTTCTTCGTCGATCCGCTCTCGCCGCACCCGCACGATGTGGACGTGAAGGCCCTGATGCGCCTTGCCCTCGTGTACGACATTCCCATGGCGCTCAACCGCGCCACGGCGGGACGGCTGATCGAGTCGTTTCGCGACTAGCGCATCGTGCGGACCAGCGGGCCGCGTCAGCGAGAAGGTGGATCAAGTTTCCCGCATTCCTCGATCAACTGGAAATGGACAAGATGGCCCGACTTTCAGCAGAAGAGCGCAAGCGGCAGGAACAGGCCCGACGGGAAGCGAACGAGAAAGAGCGCCGCGAGTATTGGGAAGTCCTGATTCAGGGAACGCGGGACGGGCACGAGAAGACACGGCTGATGTTCGATCAGCGGCAGGAGAACCTCTACCGGCGGCTCGAAGAGCTCGAACTGAACCTGAGGGACGAGATCCGTGAACATGGACGGACGACCCGGATCTGGCTCGGTCTGCTCAGTCTGTCCGTGGTGATCCTGATCGGCATCCTTCTTTGGCTCGGAGCAGAAGGCGGAGTCTAGCCTCCATATCGCACACAGCCGCAAAGAAAGCAGAATCGGGCGTCACGTCCCCCGCGGTTTCGCACGACGCGTCGGCGGCGCGGACAGCGGGTCCTCGGGCCAGGGATGCTTCGGGTACTGGCCGCGCATGTCGGCCCGCACCGCCGCCCAGGATCCGCGCCAGAAGCCCGGCAGGTCGCGGGTGATCTGGATCGGGCGCTGCGCCGGCGAGAGCAGGTGCAGGATGAGCGGCACGCGCCCGGCCGCGATGGTGGGATGCTTGTCGAGACCAAACAGTTCCTGCACCCGCACGGCGAGGACAGGCCCCTCCTCCGCACCATAATCGACCGGGATCTGCGATCCGGTCGGCACCTCGACATGGGTGGGCGCTTCCGCATCGAGACGACGCTGCAGATTCCAGGGCAGGAGGCTGCGCAGGGCCTCGCTCAGCAGGTCGGGCCCGATCTCGCCGAGGCTGCTCCTGCCGACGAGATGCGGCGCCAGCCACTCGTCCGCCGTGCGCGTCAGCGCTTCGTCGGTGAGGTCCGGCCACTCCTCGCCCTCCGCTTGGCGCAGAAACATCACGCGCTCACGCCACTGCGCCAGAGCTTTCGACCAGGGCAGAGCATCGAGCCCCAGCGACACGAGCCCCTCGGCGAGCGCCCGCGCTGCCTCTTCCGTTTGCGGAGCCTTCAAAGGACGCTCGTTCAGCAGAAGAGCACCCAGGCGCCGCACGCCCCGCGCTCGCAGCGCTTTTGCCTGCCTGTCGAAGGCAATCTCGTCGCGCTGCTCGATGGCATTGCTGAATTGCGTCTCGATCTCCTCCTGAGAAATCGCCGCTGCTGCGAGAACGCGCGCGGAGGCTGCGCCGCCGGCGATTTCGGCGACGGTGAGATAAGGCTCCTTGGCGAGGCGCTCATGCGCTTCGAGCGAGGCGCCGCGCCCATTGGCCATGAGATACTCACCCGGCTTGCCGCGGGCCTTGGCGAGACGGTCGGGATAGGCGAGCGTGAGAAGTGCCCCGATGGAGCGTGGCTCACCTCTCGACTTGCCGCTGCTGCCCCTCGCCCAGCCCTCGGCCATGCGCCGCATGTCATCCGCCCGCCTGGAGCGGTCGCGGCCGAAGCGCTCGACACGATCGGCGAGATCCACCGCATCGCCGCCAAGACCGCGCTCGACGAGAACGGCGGCGACATCCGCGGCATCCTGCGCCTGCCCGCTCTCGCCGGCGATCAGCACCATGCGGGCCAATCGCGGTGGCAGCGGCAGGTCGCGCAGCTTGCGCCCGACCTCCGTGATGCGCCCTTCGGCATCAAGGGCACCGAGCTGCTGCAGCAGCGCTCTTGCCTCCTTCAGAGCCGGTGCGGGCGGCGGATCGAGAAAGGCCAGCGTCGTCGGATCGCTCACACCCCAGGCCGCGCAATCGAGCAATAGCGGCGCGAGGTCGGCAGACAGAATCTCCGGTCGGCCGAAGGGCTCAAGCGCGCCCGTCGCGGCTTCCTCCCACAGGCGGTAGCACACGCCGGGCTCGGTGCGGCCCGCACGACCCCGGCGCTGGTCGGCGGCGGCACGGGAGACGCGCACCGTTTCAAGGCGCGTGAGGCCGATATTCGGCTCGTAGACCGGCACGCGAGCCAACCCTGAATCGATAACCACGCGCACGCCCTCAATGGTGAGCGAAGTCTCGGCGATGGAGGTGGCGAGCACCACCTTGCGGCGTCCGGGCTTGGCGGGGCTCACCGCCAGATCCTGCTCGCCTCGTTCCAGCGCGCCATAGAGCGGCGCGATGTCGACGGCGGGATCGGCGATCCGCTCGCGCAGAAGCGTCTCGACCCGGCGGATCTCCCCCTGGCCCGGCAGGAACACCAGGATGGAGCCGGTCTCGGCCCTCAAGGCGCGCGTGACCGCATCCGCCACCTGCTCCTCGACGCGACGGTTGGGATCGCGCGCGAGATAGCGCGTCTCGACCGGATAAGCCCGGCCTTCGGATTCGACGACCGGCGCTTCGCTCAGGAGCTTCGCCACACGGGCGCCGTCGAGCGTTGCCGACATGACGAGAAGGCGAAGGTCCTCGCGCAGGCCCCCTTGTGCATCGAGAGCGAGCGCGAGACCGAGATCCGCATCGAGGGAGCGCTCGTGGAACTCGTCGAAGAGAATGGCCGCGACACCCTCCAAGGACGGATCGTCGAGGATCATGCGGGCGAAGACGCCCTCGGTCACCACCTCGATGCGCGTCCTGCGGCTCACCTTGGAGCCGAGGCGCACGCGAAGACCGACCGTGTCACCCACCGCCTCGCCCAGGGTCTGCGCCATACGGGCGGCCGCCGCGCGGGCCGCGAGGCGGCGCGGCTCCAGCACGATGATCTTGCCCCCGTTCACCCAAGGCTCGTCGAGGAGCACCAGCGGCACGCGCGTGGTCTTGCCGGCGCCGGGCGGCGCGACGAGCACCGCATTCGGCCGCGCCCGCAGGCTCGCCGTCAGGCCGTCGAGGACCGCATCGATGGGCAGGGAGGTGTCGAAAGCGCGCATGCCGCGTGATGGCTCAAGAGGAGCGGAAGGGCAAGCGGTCAGACCGGAAACCCATGCCGCCGCAGTTCTCCCGCCAGATCTGTATCCTCGACGCAATGAATCGCCTGCATCCCGACATCGCGGGCCGCCTCCACGTTCGGCTTGGAATCGTCGATGAAGACGCAATTCCCCGCGACAAGCCCATAGCGGTCGAGCAGGAGGCGATAGATGGCGGGATCCGGCTTCAGCAGACGCTCGTCGCCGGACACGATGACGCCGTCGAAGCCCGCCAGAAATGGAAAGCGCTCCTTCGCCAGAACGAATTTTGGGCCAGAGAAGTTCGTGATGCAGTAATTCGGCACGCCTGCTTCACGCAGACGGAGCAGCAGAGCCACGTGGTCCTCGAAAACGCCGGATACGGTCTCGCTCCAGCGGTCGTGGAAGGCGCGGATATGCGGCTCGTGCTTGGGATGATCCTTGACCAGAAGGGCCACAGCCTCGTCCCAGTCGCGACCCCGATCCTGCTCCACGTTCCAATCGTGGGTGCAGACATTCTCGAGAAACCACTCCATCTCCGCTTCGTCATCGAAGATGGTGCGGTAGAGATTGCGCGGATCCCAGCGCAGCAGCACGTTGCCGATGTCGAACACCACGGTTGATGGCTTGCTCATGATGAGGCGATTCCTTCGTTTCCGCCCAGGCGTTTAGCCCGCGGAAAGCTCCAGCGCTACTCTCAGGAGCAAGGGGCCCAGGGATTTGGCGGCGCGTCTCCCTCAACGCACAGGCTTTGAGGGAGGCGCCAAGCCCTATCCACCGATGTTATAGGCCGCGAGCGCCGCCATGTTGACGATGTCGTTGTCGGTGGCGCCGAGCGACACGATCTGAACCGGCTTGTCGAGGCCCACGACGAGCGGGCCCAGCACCATCGCGCCGCCGAGCTCCTGCAGCATCTTGGTGGAAATCGATGCCGAGTGGAATGCCGGCATGATGAGCACGTTCGCCGTATCGGTCAGACGGCTGAAGGGATATTGCGCCATGACATCCCGGTTGAGCGCCACATCGGCCGCCATCTCGCCGTCATATTCGAAATCGACGCGCATTCCGTCCAGGATCTCGACGGCCTCCTGGATCTTTTCGGCGCGCTCCGCCTTCGGGTGCCCAAAGGTCGAGAAGGAGAGAAGCGCCACGCGCGGCTCGTAGCCCAGGCGGCGGGCGACGCCGGCGGATTCGATGGCGATCTCGGCCAGTTCCTGCGCGCTCGGCATCTCATGAATGGCCGTGTCCGCCACCAGAACCGTGCGGCCGCGTGCCAGGCAGAGCGAGACGCCGATCACGCGATGGCCTGGCTTGGCGTCGATCACGTGCCGCACATCGGCGAGCGCCGTCGAGTAGTTGCGCGTCGCGCCCGTCACCATGGCGTCCGCATCGCCCAATGCCACCATGGAGGCGGCGAAGTGGTTGCGGTCCTGGTTGATCATGCGCTGGCAGTCGCGGAACAGATAGCCCTTGCGCTGCAGGCGCTCGTAGAGGAACTGCGCATAAGTCGCGTTGCGATGGGACAGGCGGGCGTTGTGGATCTCGATGCCCTCGCGGCCTTCGAGATCGATGCCGGCCTGCACCGCCGTGTCGTGGATGCGGTCCTCGCGCCCGACCAGAATGGCCTTGCCCAGCCCCTGGTTGACGAAGGACAGGGCCGCGCGGATCACCTGCTCCTCCTCGCCCTCGGCGAAGACCACGCGCTTGGGGAACTTGCGCACGCGCTCGAAGATGCGGTTGAGGGTGCCGGCTACCGGATCGCGACGGGCAGACAGCAGCGCCTTGTAGGAGCGCATATCGACGATGGGGCGACGTGCCACGCCCGTATCCATGGCGGCCTTCGCCACCGCCATCGGGATCGTGTGGATCAGGCGCGGATCGAACGGCACCGGGATGATGTAGTCGCGCCCGAAGCGCGGGCGCGTGCCCTGGTAGGCCGCCGCCACCTCGTCCGGTACGTCCTCGCGGGCGAGCTCCGCCAGCGCCTGGGCGGCCGCGATCTTCATCTCCATGTTGATCGTGGTCGCCTGCACGTCGAGAGCACCGCGGAAGATGTACGGGAAACCGAGAACGTTGTTGACCTGGTTCGGGTAGTCGGAGCGGCCGGTGGCGATGATCACGTCATCGCGGATGCGCGCCACCTCCTCCGGGGTGATTTCCGGATCGGGATTGGCCATGGCGAAGATGATCGGGTTCGGTGCCATGGAGCGGATCATGTCATCGGTGAAGGCGCCTTTGGCCGACAACCCGAACACTGCATCGGCGCCATTGAGCGCATCGGCAAGCGTGCGGGCGTCGGTCTCCGCCGCATGGCCCGATTTCCACTGGTTCATGCCCTCGGTGCGGCCCTTGTAGATCACGCCCTTGGTGTCGCAGAGGATGACGTTGTTGGGGGCAAAGCCCATGGCCTTCAGAAGCTCGGTGCAGGCGATGCCGGCAGCACCCGCGCCGTTCACCACAAGCTTCGTCTCAGCCATGTCACGGCCGGTGAGATGAAGGGCATTGATGAGGCCCGCCGCCGCGATGATCGCCGTGCCGTGCTGGTCGTCATGGAACACGGGAATGTCCATGAGCTCCCGCAGACGCTCCTCGATGATGAAGCATTCCGGCGCCTTGATGTCCTCGAGATTGATGCCGCCGAAGGAGGGGCCGAGATAGCGCACGCAGTTGATGAAGGCGTCCGCATCCTCTGTGTCGACCTCGAGGTCGATGGAATCCACATCCGCGAAGCGCTTGAAGAGCACGGACTTGCCCTCCATCACCGGCTTCGAGGCGAGCGCCCCGAGATTGCCGAGGCCGAGGATCGCCGTGCCATTCGAGATCACCGCCACCATGTTGGACCGGGTGGTGTAGTCGAAGGCAAGCGACGGGTTCTCGGCAATCGCCAGAACCGGCACCGCAACACCCGGCGAATAGGCGAGCGACAGGTCGCGCTGGGTGGCCATGGGCTTGGTCGGGACCACCTCGAGCTTGCCGGGGCGGCCTTGGGCGTGGAACTGCAGCGCCTCCTGGTCCGTGAAGGTGGGGCGTTTGCGGCGGGTCGGGCGCTGATCGTCGGTCATGAGGGTCCGATTCTTGTGAGCAGGGCGTTTCCAAAGGGGGATGCGACCTTAAGACATAGGATGCGCCTTCCTCAAGACTTGTCCACATGCGCCCTTCGGACACCATGACATGGGTGAAAGGGAGGCGGGGCTTTGCTACACAGGACGGATGTCGTCCCAAGCCGCCTACAATTCCCCCGAAGACCTCGAACCCACTGCCGCCGCAGCGTCCAAGCCCGCGCAGGACAGCCGCGTCACGCCCATGATGGCGCAGTATATCGAGATCAAGGCCGCCAACCCGGACAGCCTGCTGTTCTACCGGATGGGCGACTTCTATGAATTGTTCTTCGAGGATGCGGAGATCGCCAGCCAAGCGCTCGGCATCGTGCTCACCAAGCGCGGCAAGCACCAGGGGCAGGACATCCCCATGTGCGGAGTGCCGGTGGAACGGGCGGACGATTACCTCCAGCGCCTCATCGGCCTCGGCCACCGGGTCGCCGTCTGCGAGCAGACCGAGGACCCGGCCGAGGCGAAGAAGCGGGGCTCCAAGTCGGTGGTGCGCCGCGACGTGGTGCGCCTCGTCACCCCCGGCACGATCACCGAGGAGCGCCTGCTGGAGCCCGGCCGGGCCAATTATCTTCTGGCCATCGCCCGACGCCGCGCCTCCGACACCCAATGGTGCTATGGGCTCGCCGCTCTCGACATATCCACAGGCCATTTCGTGCTGAGCGAGACGGACGGCACCGGCCTCTCGGCCGAGATTGCCCGGTTCGAGCCGCGCGAGATCCTGGTGCCGGATGTGATCCATGACGATCCGGAGCTGAAGAGCTTCTGGCAGGAGACCCGGGCCTCCATCACGCCTCTGTCCCGAGAAGGCCTCGATCCGGCCTCGGCCGAGCGGCGGCTGAAAAGCTATTTCGGGGTCGCGACGCTCGATGCCTTCGGGGCCTTCAGCCCGGCCGAGATCACGGCGGCGGGCAGCGCCCTGTTCTATGTCGAGAAAACCCAGATCGACAGCCGTCCGGTTCTCAACCCGCCCTCCCGCGACACCTCCGGGGCGGCGCTCGCCATCGATGCGGCCACCCGCGCCAACCTGGAGCTGACCCGCACCCTGTCGGGCGAGCGGGCCGGCAGCCTTCTGGCCACCATCGACTGCACGGTGACGCCGGGCGGCGCGCGGCTCTTGGCTGAGCGGCTCGCCGGTCCCCTCACCCATCCGGGGCTGATCCGCGACCGGCAGGATTCCGTCACGACGCTGGTCGAGAACGGCGACCTGCGCGACCGGCTGCGGCGCATTCTCAAGCGCTCCCCGGATCTCGCCCGCGCCCTCTCGCGTCTCAGCCTCGGGCGCGGTGGGCCACGGGATCTCGCCTGTGTCCGCGACGGCCTGTTTGCGGCGCGGGAGCTTGGTCTCGAACTCGCCATCGCACCCAACCTGCCGAGAGAGCTGTCGGAGGCCGCCCGGGTCCTCCAAGGCCTGCGCACGGACGTGGCCGACCGGTTGAGCGCTGCTCTTGCCGACGAACTGCCACTGCTCAAGCGTGACGGCGGCTTCATCCGCGCCGGCTTCGACCCTAGCCTCGACGAGCTGCGCGAGCTGCAGCAGGATTCGCGCCGCTTCATCGCGGCGCTCCAGGCGCGCTACGCCACCGAGACGGGCTGCCGGACGCTTCGCGTCAAGCACAACCACATGATCGGCTATTTCGTCGAGGTGCCGCAGAATGTGGGCGAGGACCTTCTGAAGGAACCCTGGAAGGACACGTTCGTCCACCGCCAGACCATGGCGGGCGCCATGCGCTTTTCGACCATGGAACTCGGCGAACTTGAATCGAAGATCGCCTCCGCGGCCGACCGGGCGCTGAAGATCGAACTCGCTCTCTTCGACGAGATAGTGCAGGTGCTCCTCGATCTCACGGCCGACATCGCCTCGGCTGCGGAGGCCATCGCCGTCATCGATGTGACCGCGGCGCTCGCGGACCTCGCCATGCGTCTCGACTGGACACGCCCCGTAGTCGACACCGGTCTCGCCTTCACGATCAGGGGCGGCCGCCATCCCGTGGTCGAGGCGGCGCTCAAGCGTGAGGGCGTTCCGTTCATCGCCAACGACTCGGATCTATCCGGCAAGGATGCAGGCCACATCCTGCTGATCACCGGCCCGAACATGGGCGGTAAATCCACCTATCTGCGCCAGAACGCCCTCATCGTCGTCCTGGCCCAGATGGGCTCCTACGTTCCGGCGAAGGAGGCACATATCGGCATCGTCGACCGGCTCTTCTCGCGCGTGGGCGCTGCCGACGATCTGGCGCGGGGCCGCTCGACCTTCATGGTCGAGATGGTCGAGACCGCCGCCATCCTCAACCAGGCGACTGCCCGCTCCCTCGTGATCCTCGACGAGATCGGTCGCGGGACCGCCACTTTCGACGGTTTGTCCATCGCCTGGGCGGCCATTGAGCACCTGCACGAGACGAACCGCTGCCGGGCCCTGTTCGCCACCCATTTCCACGAGCTGACGGCGCTGGCCGAGCGCATGGCCCGCATCTCCAATGCGACCCTCAAGGTCACAGAATGGAACGGCGAGGTGGTGTTCCTGCACGAGGTGGTGCCCGGCGCGGCCGACCGCTCCTATGGCCTGCAGGTGGCGCGACTGGCGGGGTTGCCAACAGCCGTCGTCGAGCGGGCGAAAACCATCTTGAGCGAACTGGAGAGATCCGACCGGGAGGCCCCGAAGCACGCACTGCTCGACGACCTGCCGCTCTTTGCCGTGCCCGCCCGCAGCGAGCCCGCACCGGCGCCGAAGCAGGATGGGCTGCGGGAAGCGCTCGCGGCTCTCGATCCCGACCAGATGACCCCGCGTGAGGCGCTCGACGCGCTCTACCGGCTCAAGTCACAGAATTAGCTGCGGGCCTGTCAGGACACCTGGGAGCTACGCTGGCGGGTCGTCCGGCCGAAAGGGACGAAGGTGACCGTTCGCGCCTCCTGAGCCTCGCGCGGCTGCCCCGCCATCACATAAGACAGGGCTTCACGCACGCCACGCTCCGTATAGGGCTTGGCGATGACGCCCCAGGCGCCGGCGAAATCCTCCGGAATGCGCTTGGCATTGGCCGTCATGAACAGCACCGTGACCTGGTGCTCATTGCCGAGATGGCGCGCCACGTCGACGCCGGTTGGCCCGTCGGACAGATGGATGTCGACAAAAGCGAGATCGGGCTTGAGATCCCGGGCGAGGGACAGGGCGTCCTCGGACGAGGCTGCGATCCCCACGACGTCATGCCCCAGATCCTGGAGCAGGCTTTCGAGTTCGAGCGCGATCAGGATCTCATCCTCGACGACGAGGATGCGCAAAGGCTTATCGCTACTCAACTCGAATCTCCTCCGCGAGAGCGGATACTCCAATCTCTGCGCCTGTACCTGGCTTCCGATCGCGCCAAGTCAACCGCCCACTTATTCGACAGATCAGCATGTGACGTCCGGGAAGCATCAACGGTTCATGGGGCGGGAGATGCCTTGCGGCTTGAGCGGAATGGTAACGACCCGTGTTATCAATGGCCCCTCCCGAACGGGCACGACGGAGGCTTAGCCGCCTTTTGGCTTCCTCAGTGCAGTGGGACTCAACGCTCATCCAGGGAGAGGGTTCCACATGAAAGAAAGTCCTCGCCCCAAAAAAGTCCGCAACACTATCGCGTTTCAAAACTCCACGCTAACATCGGGGCTTTGCGGGAGGTTCAAGCCGGATGGTGACGCGCGTTTCGACTGTTGCGTTCGAAGGGATCGAGGCGCGCACGGTCGATGTCCAGGTTCAGATCTCCCCCGGAACGGTCGCCTTCACCATCGTCGGCCTGCCGGACAAGGCGGTGGCGGAATCCCGCGAGCGGGTCCGCTCGGCCCTCATCGCCTCCGGTCTCGCTCTTCCGGCCAAGCGCATCACGGTCAACCTCGCCCCGGCCGATCTGCCGAAGGAAGGCAGCCATTACGACCTGCCCATCGCGCTCGGGGTCATGGCGGCCATCGGGGCCATCCCGGCGGACGCTTTGGGCGGCTTCACGGTGCTGGGGGAGCTGGCGCTCGACGGGTCGATCACTGCCGTGGCGGGAGCGCTTCCCGCCGCCATGGCGGCTCATGAGCGCGAGCACGGGCTGATCTGCCCGGCTGCCTGCGGTTCGGAGGCTGCCTGGGCTGGCAGCGACATCGAGATCCTGGCGCCGCGCTCGCTGATTCAGCTCGCCAACCATTTCAAGGGCACCCAGGTGTTGGCGCGTCCCGAGCCTGCAATCATGCCCGCGTCCGGCATGCTGCCCGACCTCAAGGACATCAAGGGACAGGAAAGCGCCAAGCGGACCCTCGAGATCGCAGCCGCCGGCTCCCATAACCTGCTGATGAACGGCCCGCCCGGTGCCGGCAAGTCCATGCTGGCGCAGCGCCTGCCCTCGATCCTGCCGCCGCTCTCACCGCGGGAGTTGCTGGAGGTCTCGATGATCCAGTCCGTGGCGGGGCTGCTGGCGGAGGGCGCCCTGTCGAACCGCCGCCCGTTCCGGGCGCCGCACCATTCGGCCTCCATGGCGGCGCTGGTGGGCGGCGGCCTCAACGCCCGTCCAGGCGAGGCTTCGCTTGCCCATCATGGGGTGCTCTTCCTCGACGAGCTGCCGGAGTTCCAGCCCCAGGTACTCGATTCTTTGAGACAGCCGCTGGAGGCGGGAGAGATCCTGATCGCCCGGGCCAACCACCGGGTCACGTATCCTGCCCGCTTCCAGCTCGTCGCCGCCATGAACCCGTGCCGCTGCGGACAGGCCACCGAACCCGGCTATGTCTGCCGCCGCCAGCCGAACGAGCGCTGCATCGCGCAGTATCAGGCGCGGCTCTCCGGTCCGCTCCTCGACCGTATCGATCTGTCCATCGACGTGCCGGCCGTCACTGCGGCCGACCTGATCCTGCCGGCACCCGCCGAGGGCTCGGCGCAAGTGGCAGCCCGGGTGGCTCGGGCCCGCGAGCGGCAGGCGAAGCGCTATGCGTCATTAGGGCTCGACGGCGTGACGACCAATGCCGCGTGCCCGTCGGCGCTCCTGGAAGATGTGGCGCAGCCCGATCCGGAGGGGCTGTCCCTCATCCGCGACGCGGCCAATGCCATGCGGCTTTCCGCCCGTGCCTTCCATCGCGTTTTGAAAGTGGGGCGGACCCTGGCCGACCTCGATGGGGAGGAGCGCGTCCGGCGCATTCATGTGGCCGAGGCTCTTTCCTACCGGGCCCATACGGACCGGCGTCCGGCCGCCGCGTGACGGAGAATGTGGCCCCTTCACCCTCGCTTGTGAATCCCAGGACCGGCCCCGACATTTTCCATCGGCACAGATATGTTTTCTGTCACAAAACAGTTTGGAATGGGCTTTATGTCATGGTGGCGGCGCCTGGCGGCAGCGACGACCCGGCGCCGGAGAGACGATTCTGTGAGACAGCGATGAGTTATTTCCCTTCGAACCCTGCCGCGAGTGGCTTGGCTTCCATCGATCCGCGTCCTCACGGGCTCAAGCTCCTGCCGGGAGGCGACAGGATCGTCCGCGACTACGGCAGCCTCGATCCCGTGCTCGGCCGGATCGGCTCCCTCGAGGTTCGCCTGGCCACCACCGCCAAGGACATCCGGCGTGCCCAGCGCCTGCGGTTCAAGGTATTCTACGAGGAGATGTCGGCCTCCCCCAGCGGCACGGCTCTGATCTCCCGTCGGGATGTGGACGAGTACGACCGGATCTGCGACCACATCCTCGTCCTCGATCATGACGTGAAGTCCAAGCCGTTTCGCCCGGCCAAGCCGAAGGTGGTGGGCACCTACCGCCTGCTTCGCCAGGATGTCGCCCAGCACAACGGTGGGTTCTATACGCGGGGCGAATATGACATCGCGCCACTCCTGAAGGCTCATCCCGGCCTGCGCTTCCTGGAGCTCGGACGCTCCTGCGTGCTCAAGCCCTATCGCAACAAGCGCACGGTCGAACTGCTGTGGCACGGCATCTGGGCCTACGTGCTCCATCACCGGATCGACGTGATGATGGGCTGCGCCAGCCTTGAGGGCACGGATCCGCGGGCGCTGGCGCTTCCTTTAAGCTTCCTGCATCACTACGCTGCCGCACCGGCCGCGTGGCAGGCCAGCGCCCTGCCGGAACGCTTCACCCCCATGGATCTCCTGCCCAAGGAGGCCATCGATCCGAAGGCCGCCCTTCACGCCCTGCCGCCCCTGATCAAGGGCTATTTGCGCGTCGGCGCCACCTTCGGCACGGGCGCGGTGATCGACCGGCAGTTCGGCACAACGGACGTGCTCGTGGTCCTCCCCGTCTCGGCCATCAACCCGCGCTATATCGACCATTTCGGCCCGACCGCGAACCGCCACGCGGCATGAATTTAGCGTCCTGTTAGATCGATCTAACACCCTGAGCCCTCATCCTGAGGAGCGGACGCAGTCTGCGTCTCGAAGGAGCTTCCAGTGCTCTCTGGATCCTCCTTCGAGACGGCCTGACGGCCTCCTCAGGATGAGGCGGGAGTGTAATGAGGAGGTCTTGAGGAACTAGGCTGAGGGTACGATTGGCAACGCCACAGCCCGGCGCCACTCCTCGCGCACATCCGAGTCGCTCTCATGCTCCAGCCGCTCGACCGCGTGGTGAGCCACCACCTCGGGCGGCAGCAAACGCCCGAGCGCCCAGACCGCCATGGCGCGGACCAGCGGCGAGATATCGTCCAGCAGTCGCTCGGCCTCCTCGGCAAGGCTCGCATCGCCCGAGTTGCCGATGGCGATCAGCACGTTGCGGATGAAGCGGTCGCGGCCGGTGCGCTTGATCGGCGTTCCGGCAAAGCGGGTGCGGAACGCGGGATCGTCGAGGCGGGCGAGATCCGCCAGCGGCAGGGCGGCGAGATCCTCCCGCTGCACGAGCCGCGCTTCGCGGCCGGCCTGGGCGAACTTGTTCCAGGGGCAGACCGCAAGGCAGTCGTCGCAGCCGAAAATGCGGTTGCCGATGCCGAGACGCAGCTCTTCAGGAATATGCCCCTTGTGCTCGATGGTGAGATACGAAATGCAACGGCGCGCATCGAGCTGGTAGGGCGCCGGAAAGGCGTTGGTCGGGCAGACGTCGAGGCAGCGGCGGCAGGAGCCGCAATGGTTACGCTCCGGCGCGTCGGCGGGCAGCTCAGCCGTGGTGAAGATAGCGCCGAGAAACAGCCAGTTGCCGAACTCGCGCGACACCACGACCGTGTGCTTGCCCTGGAAGCCGAGGCCCGCCGCCTCCGCGAGCGGCTTCTCCATCACCGGGGCCGTATCGACGAAGACCTTCACGTCGGACGAGGCCTTCGCCGCGAGGAAGCCTGCCGCCTCCTTCAACTTGCCCTTGATCACGTCATGGTAGTCGCGGTTGCGGGCATAGACCGAGATGTAGCCCAGATCCTTTTGCGCGAGTTCCGCGAGAGGATTGTCGGCAGGGCCGTAGTTCAGCCCGAGCAGGATAACGCTGCGCACCTCCGGCCACAGGGTGCGGGGGTCGGCGCGGCGCTCTGCCGTGTCCGCCATCCACTCCATGGAACCGTGATGACCGGCCTCGAGCCAGGCCTGAAGACGCTCCGGCGCGAGCGGGATCGCATCCGGCCGGGCGATACGGATCGTGTCGAAGCCGAGCGCCTTGGCGCGCTCGACGAAGGCGCGCTTGAGAGCTTCCCCGTTTAAAAGTCCAGATTGTCGTAGTGATCCGCCGGCGCCATGCCCGGCACCCGGTCCGCCAGGAGCGCGCGAAAGGACGGCCGGGACTTGATCCTGGCGTACCAAAGCTTCGCTGTCTCGTCCTCGTTCCATGGCACGTCGCCGAGATAATCCACCACCGACAGATGGGCCGCCGCCGCCAGATCCGCATAGGTCATCTGGTCGCCGGCGAGCCAATTCCGCTGGGAAATCAGAAAACCGATATATTTGAGATGGTATCGCACATTGGTCTGGGCCGCGCGAATCGCACCCATGTCCGGCGGACCGCCTCCCAGCTCAATCGGCATGAACCGCTTATAGATCTTTTCTGTGGCAAGGTAGTCCGACACCTCGGCGTGAAACTTGACCAGGAACCAGTCGAGCAGGCGGCGCACCTCGACCCGGTGGCTGAGATCGCCAGGCAGGAATCGACGATCTCGAAGATCCTCCCCACGCGTCTCGTCCAGATATTCCGCAATCCCCATGGGGCCCGGCACCGCGAGCCCATTGTCGTCGTGGAAGAGCGGCAGGTTGCCGGCCGGATTGATCTCGAGATACGGGATGCGCCGATCCCACGGCTTTTCCTCGACCACGTGCGGCTCAAGGCCGAGTTCCGCGACAATGAGGCGCGCGAACCGCGACTGCGGGCAAAAGGGATAAGAATGCAGGGTGGCCATGAATGATGCTGACGCGAAACAGGCGGCAAGAATAAGGCCGTGCTTCGTTAAGGGTTGGTAAGGAATAATGGTGAATCTCATGACTCTGACGCAGAAGGGACGCGCCTCAAGCGCAAACCTTTCTTGACAGAGGTGGAGGCGCTCCCGCATCTGGCGCCGTTCTCAGGATTTTCAACGATGTCGCAAATCATCGAGGCGCTCTTTCTCGGCCTCATCGAAGGGCTGACGGAGTTTCTTCCCGTCTCCTCGACCGGCCATCTGCTCCTCGTCGGTCACTTCCTCGGCTTCGAGTCGACCGGCAAGACCTTCGAGGTGCTGATCCAGCTCGGCGCGATCCTGGCGATCCTGTCGGTCTACTTCAACAAGCTCTGGTCGATCGCCAAGGCCCTGCCGCACGATCCTATGGCGCGCCACTTCGTCATCGGCGTGCTGGTGGCCTTCCTGCCTGCGGCCCTGATCGGCGCCGTACTGCACGGCTTCATCAAGGAGGTGCTCTTCGACCCCTGGATCGTATGCATCACGCTGATCGTCGGCGGCTTCGTGCTGCTCGTCATCGACCGGATGCCGCTCGAGGCGACGAAGACCGACGCAACCCGGTTTCCCCTGTCGATGTACCTCAAGATCGGCCTCATTCAATGCTTGGCCATGATCCCCGGCGTTTCCCGCTCAGGCGCCACCATCGTGGGCGCCATGCTGATGGGAGCATCAAAACGCGCGGCCGCCGAGTTCTCCTTCTTTCTCGCCATGCCCACCATGGCGGGCGCTTTCGCCTACGACCTGTTGAAGAACTACAAGATCCTCTCCGCCAACGATGCTGCGATCATCGTGGCGGGATTCATCTCCGCCTTCGTGGCGGCCCTGCTCGTGGTGAAGATGCTGCTCGACTACGTGTCGCGCCACGGCTTCACGCCCTTCGCCTATTGGCGCATCCTCGTCGGGGCCGCGGGTCTCGCCGGCCTCATGGTCTACGGCTGATCCATGCTGTCGCGCGACGAGACCCTGGCCGTCGTCATTTCCATCGCGACCGCTTTGCTGGTTGTCACATTCGCGATCATTGCAGGCGCAGCCATGGAGGCCCGGACTCCAGGCCAGGACCTAACTCCGGGGCCATCCTGCGCTGAATGGACCAATGGCTGCGTCGTCTGCCGGCGCGTTCCGGAGGGCCTGGCCTGCTCGACGCCGGGGATTGCCTGCGTTCCCGGCGCACAGCGCTGTCTGAGGCCTGCCGGCGTTCCGATCTAAGGGATGGTCTTATCCGGGTAGCGGCACAGGTCGTTCACCGGGCAGCGCCAGCATTCGGGCTTGCGGGCCTTGCAGATGTAGCGGCCGTGCAGGATCAGCCAGTGATGGGCGTGGAGCCGGTATTCGTCCGGGATCAGCTTTTCGAGGGCCGCCTGCGTGTCGAGCGGCGTCTTGGTGATGGCAAGCGGCAGGCGGTTGGTGACGCGGAAGATATGCGTGTCGACCGCCACCCGCGGATCGCCGAAGGCGATGTTGACCACGACGCTCGCGGTCTTGCGCCCGACCCCCGGCAGGGTCTCCAGGATCTCGACCGAGTTGGGCACCCCGCCGTCAAACTCCTCCACGAGGCGCTTGGCCATGGCGATGACGTTCTTCGCCTTGGTGTTGAAGAAGTTCAGCGTCCTGATGTGCTGGCGCAGGCCTTCCTCGCCGAGGTCCAGCATCTTCTGCGGCGTGTCGGCGATGGGAAACAGCGCGCGGGTCGCCTTGTTGACGCCGACATCGGTCGCCTGGGCCGAGAGCGTCACGGCGACGAGCAGCGTATAGGGATTGGTGTAGTCGAGCTCGCCCTTGGGCTCCGGATTGGCCGCATGCAGGCGCCGGAAGATCTCGATCATCGTAGCCCGGTCGACCGGTTTCGGCGTACGGGCGCGCACCGCCTTGCCCACGGCTTTCGCCGGGACAGTGGGCTTGCCTTTTGGCTTCGAAATGCGGCGGGAGGGCTGCTTCAGATCGGACATTCCTGCGTTATACTTAAGGCATGGCAGGCAGCAAGGCAGCATTTGGCGGCGAGGACCGGTTCGAGCAGCCGGTGTTCTCGGCCGTCATCCGTCCGCACCGGTCGTTGAGCCCGCAAGGGTTCAGGACCGTCATGGTGCTGGTCTGCCTCACCTCCCTGGTGGCGAGCGTACCCTTCGTGGTCATGGGCTTCTGGCCCGTGGCCGGCTTCTTCGGCCTCGATTTCCTGGGCCTCTACATCGCCTTCCGGGTCAGCTACCGGCAGGGCGATGCCTTCGAGCTGCTCGAACTGACCCCGATCCGCCTCCTGTTCCGCAAGGTGAGTCCGAAGGGTGAGGTCAAGGACTGGCAGTTCAACCCACTCTGGACCCGCCTCGACCCGGAGATCGACGACGAATACGGCATGCAGCACCTCTCGCTTGCTTCCCGCAACGTGCATGTGGAGATCGCCCGCGACCTCTCCCCGCCGGAACGGGAGACCCTGGCCGAGGCGCTCGGCCGCGCACTGGCGGATGTTAAGCGGGGCTATTGATCGAAACTCCAGCACCTTGGGGCCCGCAGCCGGTGGGCTGCGAGCCTGTGGGTGAGATCGAGGGTGGCGCGCAGGGCAGCCCGGCTCGATGATGGATGGTGGGAAGGAAGAGCCGAGATGCCTCTTCGCGCACGGCTTGTTTCGGCGGACAGGCGAGACCGGCCCGGTGACCGCCTCAGGCGGGGTCCGTCTGCTCGACGGGGGCCTGAGACCGATTCCGACCACCGGCCCACAGCCTGGGCCACCTGTCGGTGCGGCGTGCGAGGCTGCACCACAGGACCGTGCCTGCTCCCACACTGCGACGCCTCGCGAGCGCGCCCCTCGACAGGAGCAGATCTGAGCAACCTTATAGCCCAGGTTAGGAGAATTGTCAAGAACGAAACGAGAACATTCTGAGAAAGTGGAAGCGAAGACCATCGACCCTCGAGCGTCCTGCGCCGCAGCAAGCTAACATAGGTTATGAAATCCTGATGATCTGTCGGCTTCCCGACTGACGGGGCGGCTCCAGTCCGGTATCAGTCAGCTATAACGACAGATGAAAAAGCACTGCTTGGGGCGCGATCACAGTCGCAGACATTGTGCAGCGAGAATAATGACAAGAGTCTGGGTCTTGCGAGGCAGGAACTCTTTTCTCTTTGGAGGCGACCAAGCCTTTTTGCTCCTTGGTCGGCAGAACTGCAGAAGCGCCCGCTGGATGGGCCATCCTGCCGAATCTTCATCTGTGGATTTCATTCATGAACAGACATTCCTTCAGTTCGCCTGTCCTCATCACGATCGAAGCCGCAGACGGCGGAAGGCGGCAGTACCCCATCAAGGATCTCACGAAAGCATTGGCCGTGATGCGATGGTACGGCATCAGGCAGCTCAGTGAATTGCGGGCCCGCAGCCCTGGAATCTGGCTGATCGCCGCTGCCGCCCTGGCATGCGCTCATGAGCACCCCGATCAGGCTACGATCGAACATGCCCGGCAGATGTTCGTGTCTCTTGCAAAGGCCGCCGGCATTCTCGCGGTCATGTAGAGAAGGCAGGGGCTCGATAGGGGCAGTGAAGGGGAAACACCACAGAAATCGGGTGTCCCCGTCCCTTCAGGACGCTTAAGATGATCCGTAATGAAGGATCACTCCTATGCTCGATACCTTGCGCAGCATCACCATCGAACCGTCTGCCATCACGGTGCCGGACGAGCCCCACTCCGATTACGAGCGGGTGCGCCGGATCATCGCGTATATCTCCGAGCGCTGGCGCGAGCAGCCCTCGCTGGAGGCGATCGCCGATCATGTGGGGCTGTCCACCACCCACGTGCATCACCTGTTCCGGCGCTGGGCGGGCCTGTCGCCGAAGGCCTTCCTTCAGGCGATCACGCTCGATAATGCCAAGGCGCTGCTGGCGGATTCCGCCAGCGTGCTCGACGCCACCTACGAGCTCGGGCTGTCGGGACCGGCCCGGCTGCACGACCTGTTCGTGACCCACGAGGCCATGACGCCGGGCGATTACAAGGCGGGCGGCTCAGGGCTGACCATGCGCTTCGGCTTCCACCCCTCCCCCTTCGGCGAGGCGCTGCTGATCGTCACCGACAGAGGACTCGCGGGCCTTGGCTTCGTGGATGACGGGGACCGGCAGGCGGCGCTCGCCGACATGACCCGTCGCTGGCCGAAAGCCGAGTATGTGGAGGACACGGCCGCCACGGCGCCGGTGGCTCGGCGCATCTTCAGCCCGTCGCAATGGCAGGCCGAGCAGCCCCTCCGGGTGGTGCTGATCGGCACCGATTTCGAGGTGCGGGTCTGGCAGACCCTGCTGCGCATCCCCCGCGACCGGGCCACCACCTATTCCGACATCGCCCGCCACATCGGCAAGCCCGCCGCCTGTCGGGCGGTCGGCGCCGCAGTGGGCAAGAACCCGGTCTCCTTCGTGGTCCCCTGCCACCGGGTGCTCGGCCGCTCCGGCGCCCTCACCGGCTACCATTGGGGCCTCACCCGCAAGCAGGCGATTTTGGGATGGGAAGCGGGGCGGAGCCTGAACGGGGGCGAAGGGTAAGGGTCTCATGAGCCAAAGCGGCACAGGCCGGCTCGCTTACATAGGAGCCCGAACCGGCCTGTGCTATCCTTCCACGAAGAGCATGCTCTTGGATGAGAGGAGGCTGCCATGGGCGCACCGATCCAGAGGCTCTGGCACCACGTTTCGCATTGGCCGCTCCTGAACGCTTTCCTGGCACAGGCTCCAGCTCCCGGGCCGCCTGAAACTCCGGATCCTGCTGCCCTGGACAGGATCCCGGTGACGTTCAAGGAATGCGAGGGCGTCTGCGAACCGACTGCCGAGCAGATCGAGGCGCAGGAACGGGAGCGGACCGAGCGGTTCAAGGGCGATCAGCTCCTGCCGGTCATGGGGATCGGAGGAGGAACGCCGAGCCCGCCGTGACGAGCGCAGGTTTCAAGTTCCTGAACGCTCACCAATCCTTGACTCAGGCATTCCCATCCTTCCGGAGGTGGAGGTAGAGCGGGTCGAAATCCCCTGCCGCCTTCAACCCCTCCCACTCCAGGATGCTCACCTGCGTTCCCTTGCTGCGGATGAGCCCGTCGCCCCGCAGCTCCTGCAGGACCCGGTTGACATGGACCGGGCTGGCCCCGATGGCGTCGGCGAGCTCGGTTTGGGTGACCGGCAGGTCGAAGGTCCCGTCCTCCGCGAGCCCCACGGCCTCCAGGCGCACCTTGAGCTCGCACAGGAGATGGGCCATCCGGTTATAGGCCTCACGCCGCCCGATTCCGGTCATCCACTCCCGGAAGATCGAAGCGTCGACGAGGGTTTCGCGCCACAGGGCGGCGGTGATCCGGGGATGGCGGTTGCAAAGGTCGTGCAGGGCCTCGTGCTGGATGAAGCCGAGCGTGCACGCGCTGACCGTGGCGACGCTGTTGTCCAGGACCTTCAGGTGCAGGCTCTGCAGGTCTGGGATGTCGCCGGGCACATGGAAGGCCACGATCTGGCGCTTGCCCTCGGCGGTGAGCTTGTAGACGCAGGTGAAGCCCCGGATCAGCATGCAGCACTGGGACGGGCGGTCGCCGACGCGCACGATGTCCTGGTCGGGCTTGGAGACCATCACCTGGATGGGAAGCTCCGACAGAGCCTGCCGCTCCTCGTTCGACAGCGGGAAGATGCTCTCCAGCTTGCGGATCATCAGGGTGTTGGCAGAAGGGGGCATGAGGGTGGGCTCCTTATCGGGCGCGGCGTCCTGCAACCGGCCACGCCGTTTCTGCGCCTTGCATGGTAGGTCTGTGTCCGCGGCTTGACCAGCCATTGCTCAAGGGCCGCCAGGAGCTTGGACTCTTAAGCTTTTTTGCCTTTCCTGGGACAAACCGAACCAATGAGCCTTTCCTTGAGTTGTCAGGCTACCAGGCTGTGAGGAAATGCCGTTGGCGCGCTATTTTTTCGATACCTATGACGGGAGCCGTCTCATCTCCGACGCCGAAGGAATCGAGCTGGAGAGCCTCGACATGGCCAGGATCGAGGCCCAGAAGGCCCTGCCCGACCTGGCGCGGGATGCCCTCCCCGACGGCGACCATAAAAGCTTCATCGTCAGCGTCCGGGACGATGCCGGCCAGGTGGTGTTAAGGGCCGCGCTCACCCTGATCGTCGAGACCGCGCCCGATAACCGCTCCGCCTGAGCCCGGCGACCATCCGCCCATAGTGCAGGAATGCAACAGACCCCCGTTCCGGCAAAATCCGGCAAAACAAGCCCTCATCATCGTCTTGCAGCCCCGAAAGCCCCTTCTTATATCGTGGCCAGCACGGAGCGCGGCTCGGTTTGAGGCGTCTCCGGCAATTTGTCAGCAACATGTAAGCCATGGGCCGAGCTGCTTTTAGGGCTCGGCGGTCTGCTTGAAAGTGAGGGATCCCGCCATGGGTAAGGTCATCGGTATCGACCTCGGCACCACCAATTCCTGCGTCGCTGTCATGGAAGGCACGACGCCCAAAGTCATCGAAAACGCGGAAGGCGCCCGGACGACCCCGTCCATCGTGGCCTTCACGGACGAAGGCGAGCGCCTCGTCGGCCAGCCGGCCAAGCGCCAGGCGGTCACAAACCCGTCGCGCACCTTCTTCGCCATCAAGCGCCTGATCGGCCGCACCTTCGACGACCCCATGACCAAGAAGGACATGGGCCTCGTCCCCTATCACATCGTGAAGGGCGGCAATAACGACGCCTGGGTCGAGGCCGACGGCAAGCAGATGTCGCCCTCGCAGATCTCCGCCTTCACCCTTCAGAAGATGAAGGAGACGGCCGAGTCCTATCTCGGGCAGCCCGTCACCCAGGCCGTCATCACGGTTCCGGCCTATTTCAACGACGCCCAGCGTCAGGCGACCAAGGACGCCGGCAAGATCGCCGGCCTCGAGGTCCTGCGCATCATCAACGAGCCGACGGCTGCGGCCCTGGCCTACGGCCTGGACAAGAAGCAGACCGGCATGATCGCGGTCTATGACCTCGGCGGCGGCACCTTCGACGTGTCCGTGCTCGAGATCGGCGACGGCGTGTTCGAGGTGAAGTCCACCAACGGCGACACCTTCCTCGGCGGCGAGGACTTCGACATGCGCCTCGTCGAGTATCTGGCGGCGGAGTTCAAGAAGGAGCAGGGCATCGACCTCACCAAGGACAAGCTCGCCCTTCAGCGCCTGAAGGAAGCGGCCGAGAAGGCCAAGATCGAGCTCTCCTCCGCCCAGCAGACCGAGATCAACCTGCCCTATATCACGGCGGATGCCTCCGGTCCCAAGCACCTCGCCCTCAAGCTCTCGCGCGCCAAGTTCGAGCAGCTCGTGGACGATCTCGTGCAGAAGACCATCGAGCCCTGCCGCAAGGCCCTCAAGGATGCCGGCATCTCGCCGGGCGACATCGACGAGGTGGTCCTGGTCGGCGGCATGACCCGCATGCCGAAGATCCAGGAAGTGGTGAAGAACTTCTTCGGCAAGGAGCCCCACAAGGGCGTCAACCCGGATGAGGTCGTGGCCATCGGCGCGGCCATCCAGGCCGGCGTGCTCCAGGGCGACGTGAAGGACGTTCTGCTCCTCGACGTGACCCCGCTGTCGCTCGGCATCGAGACGCTCGGCGGTGTGTTCACCCGTCTGATCGACCGCAACACGACGATTCCGACGAAGAAGAGCCAGGTGTTCTCCACGGCGGAAGACAACCAGAACGCGGTGACGATCCGGGTCTTCCAGGGCGAGCGCGAGATGGCGGCGGACAACAAGCTGCTCGGCCAGTTCGACCTCGTGGGCATTCCGCCCGCGCCCCGCGGCGTGCCGCAGATCGAGGTGACCTTCGACATCGACGCGAACGGCATCGTGAACGTCACGGCGAAGGACAAGGCGACGGGCAAGGAACACCAGATCCGCATCCAGGCGTCTGGTGGTCTCTCCGACGCCGACATCGAGAAGATGGTGAAGGACGCCGAGGCGCACGCCGAGGAAGACAAGAAGCGTCGCGAGCTCGTCGAGGCCAAGAACCAGGGCGAGAGCCTGATCCACGCCACCGAGAAGTCGATGACGGAGTACGGCGACAAGGTGTCGGAGTCCGACAAGCAGGGTATCACCACCGCCATCGACGCCCTGCGTCAGGCGCTGGCCGGCGAGGATTCCGAGGTCATCAAGGCCCGCACCACGGACCTGATGCAGGCCTCCATGAAACTCGGCGAAGCCATGTACGCGGCCCAGGCCGGCGCTGCGGAAGGCGGCGAGCAGCCTGAAGGCGAAGAGCCTAAGAAGGACGACGTCATCGACGCCGACTTCCAGGAAGTCGACGAAGGCGACAAGAAAAAGCGCGCCTGAGCGATGAGCGTTCTCTAAGGAATTCGGCACCCGGTTTCATGACCGGGTGCCGTTTTCGTGAAACGAGCTTGAAACACCCATGACCGATCAACCGACCGCTTCCCGCGATGCTCCGGCAAGGACTTTCGGAGTCCTTCCCTGTGCAGCGCATGCTGGGCGGACGATGAACAAGACGGAGCGGCTGACCGCTCCGAGGGGCGCCTGACATGTCCAAGCGCGATTACTACGAGGTTCTCGGCGTCGCGAAGACGGCCACTGAGGCGGAGATGAAATCCGCCTTCCGCAAGCTCGCGATGCAGTATCACCCGGACCGAAACCCGGGCAATCACGAGGCCGAGGTCAAGTTCAAGGAAATCAACGAGGCCTACCAGACCCTGTCCGACGGCCAGAAGCGCGCGGCCTACGACCGCTACGGCCATGCGGCCTTCGCCAATGGCGGCGGGGCCGGCGGACCGGGCTTCAACGGCGATTTCTCGGACTTCATGTCGGACATCTTCGAGAACTTCTTCGGCGATGCCGGCGGGCGGGGCCGCGGCCGCAGTGCCGGCGGGCGCGAGCGCGGCGCCGACATGCGCTACAATCTCGAGATCTCCCTTGACGAGGCCTTCCACGGCAAGAATGCCGAACTCAGGATCCCCACCTCCGTCACCTGCGAGGCCTGCTCGGGCTCCGGGGCGAAGCCGGGCTCGAAGCCCAAGGCCTGCCCGACCTGCGGCGGTGCGGGACGCGTGCGGGCCACGCAGGGCTTCTTCTCCATCGAGCGCACCTGCCCCAACTGCCATGGGCGCGGCGAGGTCATCGACGATCCCTGCACGGCCTGCGGCGGCGCCGGGCGCGTCACCCGCGAGCGCACGCTCTCGGTCAACATCCCGGCGGGCGTCGAGGACGGCACGCGCATTCGCCTTGCGGGCGAAGGCGAGGCGGGCCTGCGCGGCGGGCCTGCGGGCGACCTCTACATCTTCCTGTCCATCAAGCCGCATCCGTTCTTCCAGCGCGACGGCGCGGACCTGTTCTGCCGCGTGCCGATCTCCATGGTGACGGCGGCCATCGGCGGCGAGTTCAATGTGCCGACGCTCAGTGGCTCCGAGGCTCTCGTGAAGGTGCCCGAGGGCACCCAGACCGGCAAGCAGTTCCGCCTGCGCGGCAAGGGCATGCCAGTGCTGCGCTCGCGCGACGTAGGCGACCTCTACATCCAGGTTGTTGTGGAAACCCCGCAGAAGCTCACCAAGCGCCAGCGCGAGCTCCTGATGGAGTTCGACCAGGAATGCTCCAAGGAAAACCACCCGGAAAGCTCTGGCTTTTTCTCGCGTTTCCGCGAGTTTATCGACGGCCTGGGCGGATCAACTTAACTTGACGGTCGTTTTCTTCGGGGTCTAAACAGCCACAATGATCTGCAGGATCGAGGGGACAGCTTAGTGCTTCAGTCGTTTCAACGGCCCACGGCCCGGAAATTGCCCCTCAAGAAGGATCGGTTTCAGGATGAGGCGCGCTTCCTGCGCTCCTGGCTCGAACGGCCCCTCGTCATGGGAGCGGTCACCCCGTCCGGTAAGATCCTGGCCAGGACCATGGCGTCCTACGTGGATCCGCGCATTCCAGGCCCGATTCTCGAGCTCGGCCCCGGCACCGGTCCGGTGACCGATGCCCTGATCCGGCGCGGCGTGGCCCAGGACCGGCTGGTCCTCATCGAATACAACCCCGAATTCTGCCGACTGCTGAAGCGCCGCTTCCCCAAGGCGACGATCATCCAGGGCGATGCCTACGATCTCAAGGAGACGCTCTCGGGCATCCTGTCGGAGCCTGCAGCCGCCACCGTGTCGAGCCTGCCGCTCTTCACCAAACCCATGGACCAGCGCCTTGATCTCCTGGAGACCGCCCAGGCGCTGATGCATCCGGGCGCTCCCTTCATCCAGTTCACCTATGCGGTGGTGCCGCCGATCCCGGCGCGCTCGCAAAGCTACAGCGCCAAGGCCTCCAACCGGATCTGGCGCAACCTGCCCCCGGCCCGCGTCTGGGTCTACAACAAGGTCAATCATCCATGAGCGCCGCGATGTCTCTTCCGACGAATTCCGTTCCCGCAGGAGACATTCGCGACAGGCTCATCATCAGTCTCGATGTTCCGTCCGTGGAGGAGGCTCGCGCCCTCGTCCACCGCATCGGCGATGCCGGCACCTTCTACAAGATCGGCTACCAGCTTGCCTATGCGGGCGGCTTCGATTTCGCCCGGGAGCTGATCGGCCAGGGCAAGAAGGTCTTTCTCGACCTCAAGCTCCATGACATCGGCAACACCGTGGAGGAAGGCGTGCGTTCCATCGCGCGCATGGGCATGACGTTCCTCACGGTGCACGCCTATCCGCAGACCATGCGGGCCGCCATGGCCGGAAAAGCAGGATCCGACCTGAAGATCCTCGCCGTCACCGTACTGACCTCCTATGACGACAACGACCTCATTGATGCAGGCTATGCTCCGGTCCCGGCCGCGGAGCTCGTCGCGCGCCGCGCGGAGCAGGCGCGCGATATCGGCATCGACGGCATCGTCTGCGCCGCCACGGAAGCGCAAGCCGTGCGCGGCATCGTCGGCCGCAACCGCCTCATCGTGACGCCGGGCATCCGCCCGGACGGTTCGGAAGCCGGCGACCAGAAGCGCATCGTCACGCCGGCCGAAGGCATCAGGCTCGGCGCCAACCACCTCGTGGTGGGCCGCCCCATCGTGAAGGCCGCCGATCCGCGCGCAGCAGTGGAAGCCATCGTGCGCGAAATCGCCGACGCCTGAGGCAAACACGATGCTGGCCCGCCTGCTCCTTGCATGCTCCTGCCTGCTCGCGCTTGCCGGCGCAGCCCGGGCCGATATTTGCACCCTTGTCACGGAACTCGACACCGGCCGCGTCCTGAAGCGCGACGGCGATTGCGAGCGGCGCAACAGCCCGGCCTCCACGTTCAAGGTCCCGTTGAGCGTCATGGGTTACGACGCAGGTGTCCTCAAGGACGAGGACGAGCCTGCTTGGCCCTACAAGCCCGAATACAAGGCGTGGAACGAGGCTTGGCGAAAGACCATCACGCCGCGCCCGTGGCTGCGCGACTCGGTCGTCTGGTATTCGCAGACTCTGACCCGCGAGATGGGCATGGAGCGTTTCCGGCGTTATGTCGATGCATTCGGTTACGGAAATCGCGACATCAGCGGCGACAAGGGCAAGGCCAACGGCCTGACCCATGCATGGCTCAGCTCCTCGCTGCAGATCTCGCCCGTTGAGCAGATCGGTTTTCTCCGCAAGCTCCTCAAGGGCGAGCTACCGGTCTCTGCAAAAGCCCATGACATGACCCTTGCGATCATGCCGACATTCCCGTTGCCCGACGGCTGGACGGCCCATGCCAAGACGGGGGCGGGCTTTCAGCCGGCGCGGGACGGCAGCCCCAATCGCGACCGTCAGTTCGGCTGGTTCGTCGGCTGGGCTCAGAAGGGGAATCGCAAAATTCTCTTCGCACGACTGATCCGCGACGAGCGGAAGGAGGCGTCCGTGGCGAGCTTCCGCGCCCGCGACAGCCTGCTGGCGGATCTGCCGGCTCTTCTTGCCGATTGATCACCATCGGAAAACCCGTGCCGATGGCTTGACGCTACGGCCGCCCTGGCGTTCGCTGCACCACACGAAATCTCAAAAGGAGCGCCTGATGCCTAAAGGCTATGTCATTGCCCGCGTGACCGTCACCAACCCGGAAGCCTATGCGGAATACGCCAAGGGCGCGACCGAGGCGATCCGTCAGTATGGCGGCCGCCCCTTGGTGCGCGGCGGGGCCTACGAGGCGCTCGAGGGCGAGGCGCGCGCCCGCAACGTTGTGATCGAGTTCGACTCGGTGGAGCAGGCCAGGACCTATTATCATTCACCGGAATACCAAGCGGCCAAAGCCAAGCGCGAGGGCGCCTGCGTGGCCGAGTTCGTTCTCGTGGAAGGAGCCTAAGCGATGAAAGGTTATTGGATCGGCCGCGTCGACGTCACGAACCCGGACCCCTACCAGAACTACGTGAAGGCCAACGCCGCCGCGTTTTCGAAGTACGGCGGCCGCTTTCTGGTGCGCGGCGGCACCTACCGGGTCGGCGAGGGCGAGGCACGCGCCCGCAACGTGGTGATCGAGTTCCCGACCTATGAGGCCGCCCTGGAATGCTGGGACTCGCCCGAGTACCAGGCGGCCAAGGCCGAGCGCGACGGCCACGCGATCGCCGACATCATCATCATCGAAGGCTATGAGGGTCCGCAGCCCGCATGAGCCGGGATCGATATCTCATCCGTCCCGCCCGACCATGTGACCTGCCCGCCTTGGCCGATGTGGAGCGCTCGGCCGCCGTGACCTATTTCGCGGCTCTCGGAAGCTCTCGCGGCATCGCTGACACCACGCCGCCGGCAATGCTGGAAAAATGCCATGCGGCGGGTCTTCTGTGGGTCGCTGCCGACCCACAGGACGCGCCCGTGGGCTTTCTGGCCGCGCAGGCGATCGACGGCGCCCTCTTCGTCAAGGAGATGAGCGTTGCCCGCGAGCATCAGCGCGCCGGGCTGGGACGCCAGCTGATGCGGGCGGCGGAGGATCATGCGCAGGAAACCGGCTACGCAGCCGTCACACTGACCACGGACCGCCTCATCCCGTTTAACGGGCCTTTCTATGCAACGCTCGGCTTCGCGGAAGTGCCGGTCGCGGAGGCCTCCCCAGGCCTCAGGAGGATCATCGCCGAGGAAATCGCCGGCGGCTTCGATCCCGAGCGGCGGATCGTGATGATAAAGCCGCTGGCTGCTATGCAGGGTTCAGCTGTCCCACTATATCGAGAGCGAGTTTAGGGAGATCCTGGCATGGGCGAGATGCGACTTGTTGTGGTGGGTGCCGGCGGACGCATGGGGCGCATGCTCATCAAGGCCGTGGCTGAGACCGAAGGCTGCGCGCTGGTCGGCGCCATCGAGCGGGAGGGCTCGCCTGCTCTAGGTCACGATGCCGGACTTCTCGCAGGTCTCGGCCTCCTCGACGTCGATGTGACCGACGATCCCCTGCCCGTTTTCGCCCAGGCCGACGGAGTGCTCGACTTCACGGCGCCTGCCGCCACCACGGCTTTCGCGGCGCTCGCCGCCCAGGCACGCATCGTGCATGTGATCGGCACCACCGGCTTGGCAGAAGCCGACTTTACCAAGCTGGAGGCGGCGGCGCGGCACGCGCGCATCATCCAGTCCGGCAACATGTCGCTCGGCGTCAACCTGCTCGCGGGCCTCGTACGCAAGGTGGCCGCGACGCTGGGCGAGGATTTCGACATCGAAGTGCTGGAAATGCACCACCGCATGAAGGTGGACGCGCCCTCGGGCACAGCGCTGCTTCTCGGCGAGGCAGCGGCGGAAGGCCGGAAGGTGTCGCTGAAAGAGCGCTCCGTGCGCAGCCGCGACGGGCATACCGGCGCACGCAAACCCGGCGATATCGGCTTCGCGACCCTGCGCGGCGGTACCGTGATCGGCGAGCACTCGGTGATCTTCGCGGGTGCCGGCGAGCGCCTGGAGCTGGGCCACCGGGCCGAGGACCGGGGGATCTTCGCCCGCGGCGCCGTGAAGGCCGCCCTGTGGGGCTTCGACAAGAAACCGGGCTATTACACCATGGCCCATGTGCTTGGCCTCGATCGGCTCTAAAACACGCCTACACCCCACCGACATCGGAGACACGACGACATGGATCGCCTTCTTGTGCTCGCCCGCCACGGCCAGAGCGAATGGAACCTCAAGAACCTGTTCACCGGCTGGAAGGACCCGGGCCTGACCGATCTCGGCATCGAGGAGGCGCGCAATGCCGGCCGTCGCCTGAAGGAGATGGGCGTTCAGTTCGACGTGGCTTTCACGTCCGATCTGTCGCGCGCCCAGCGGACCTGCAAGCTGATCCTCGAAGAGATCGGCCAGCCGGATCTCAAGACCATCGCGAACATGGCTCTCAACGAGCGCGACTACGGCGATCTCTCCGGCCTCAACAAGGACGATGCCCGCGCCCGCTGGGGCGAGGAGCAGGTGCATGTCTGGCGCCGCTCCTACGACGTTCCACCTCCCGGCGGCGAGAGCCTGAAGGACACGGTGGCCCGCGTGCTGCCCTACTACATCCGCGAGATCCTGCCTCGCGTCATGCGCGGCGAGCGCGTGCTGGTCGCCGCCCACGGCAACTCGCTGCGCGCCCTCGTGATGGTGCTCGACGGCCTCACCTCCGAGACGATCCCGAGCCTCGAGCTCGCGACGGGCATCCCACTCGTCTACAAGCTCAACGAGGACACGACGGTCGCCAGCAAGAAGGTGCTGGAGGGGTAAGGAACGGATAGGGGTATCGCACCCTCTTACGTCATGGCCGGGCTTGTCCCGGCCATCCACGTCTTTGCACCGGTGCGGCTCCGGAGACGTGGATCCCCGGAACAAGTCCGGGGATGACGGCAGAGAGCGGAGCGTGCCAGGATACAGGAAATGTCCGCCATCACCCTTAGCCCCGGCCTCGTCTACCATCCCGACTACCTCGACCGCTCGGCGCAGGAGCGGCTGCTCCAATCGCTGCGCGAGATCACGAAGGCAGCGCCCCTCTTTACCCCACGCATGCCGCATACGGGGAAGCCGTTCTCCGTGCGCATGACCAATTGCGGGCGGCTGGGCTGGGTGTCGGATGTGCAGGGTTATCGCTACCAGCCGACGCATCCGGAGACCGGCGAGCCCTGGCCGGCCATGCCGGATCAGGTGCTGCGCGCCTGGGAGGAACTGAGCTTCTATCCCCATCCGCCCGACGCCTGCCTGATCAACTTCTACGAGCCCACGGCCCGCATGGGGATGCACCAGGACAAGGACGAGGAGGCGTTCGACGCGCCCGTCGTCTCCCTATCGCTCGGCGACACGGCGCTGTTCCGCTATGGCGGACTGGAGCGCAAGGATCCGACGAAATCGATCAAGCTCCGCTCCGGTGACGCGATCGTGTTCGGCGGTCCGGCGCGGCTGATCTATCATGGCGTCGACCGGCTGAACGCCGGCAGCTCGGACCTGCTGCCGCAGGGCGGGCGCCTCAATCTCACCTTGCGCAAGGTGGAAAAGCCGCTCTAGCCTCGTAACCACGCACCAACTGGAGGGGCATCCATGAAAGCTTTTGCAGCCGCCGCCTTGGGCTTCGCCCTGTCGCTTCAGGCCGCCCTCGCGGCCGAGCCCGTGTTTCCGCCGGCCTCGCGGATCGGCATCGTTCCGCCGCAGGACATGACCGTGTCGCGGCGCTTCAGCGGATTCGAGAACGAGGAGAAGGCCGCCGCCATCAACCTCGTGGAGATGCCCGCGCAGGCCTATGAGCAACTGGTCAAGGGCTTCACCAAGGATGCCCTGAAGCGTCAGGGGTTGAACGAGACCTCCCGCGAGAGCCTCAAGCTCGGCGACAAGACCGGGGTGCTGATCGGCGGCACCATGGCAGGGCCCGTGGAAGGGCGCAAATGGGTCATGGCGGTCAGGGGCCAGGATGTGACAGGCCTTATCATCGCGCAGGTTCGCGGCGGCACCGACGGCTACAGCGAGGCCCAGATCCGGGAGGCCCTGAAAACCGTCGCCCTGCGCGGGCCGATCTCCATCGAGGAGCAGGTCTCCGCCATGCCCTTCCAGCTCGGCGACCTGGCGGGCTTCCGCCCGGTTCGCGCGATCTCCGGCAATTCCGTCCTGTTCACGGACGGGCCGAAGGATACGATCAAGGCGGTGGAGCAGCCGATCCTGATCATGGCCTCTTCTCTCGGAGCCGTGCCGCCTGCTGGCGAGCAGCGCAACCAGTTCGCCCGCGCGGCGCTCAACGCCAACCAGATCCTCAAGGAGGTCAGGATCGAACGCTCGGAGAGCTTCCGCTTCAAGGGCCAGGACTGGCACGAGATCGTCGCCAGGGCCGTGGAGGCGGAATCGGGCCAGCCGGTCGTGGTGATGCAGACGCTCCGCTTCGAGCCCGGCCGCTACGTGCGCATGGTCGGCCTCACACGGGTGGAGCAGCGGGACGAGAACCTGCGGCGTTTCCGGGCGGTGATCGACGGCGTGGAGATCAAGCCCTAGAGCTGCTTCCACTTGCGTGGAATCATCTCTCCTTCTGGAGTTGTCGCATTTTTTGACGGCGAACCGGATCCACTTCGCCGAAAAATGCTCTAATCGCGTTTGGGAAAAGCCGGAAGGGACCAGCCGCGCAGGAGGGCGAGCGCCCTTAAGGTGAAGGCGGCGATGAAGCCAGTCGCCGCGCTGAGGAAGGGATTGAGGCCGAGAGCCTGCAGGGCCACCATGACGGCAGCCCCCAGGGCCGCCGCCGTGACGTAGATCTCCTGGCGCAGCACGAGGGGCGTCGTTCCGGCGAAGATGTCACGGATGATGCCGCCGAAGGTGGCCGTGATGGTGCCGAGCGCCACCGCCGACAGGGCCGGCACGCCGGCGCCCAGCGCCTTGGCCGTCCCCGAGACCGCGAAGAGGGCCAGGCCCAGGGCATCCGCCCAGAGCAGGAGGCGGCCCTGCCTGCCGCCCTCGATCCAGGTCACACGCTTGGGTCCGAGGATGAAGACGAGCTCCGCCACGATCAGGCAGACGAGCACGTCGCCGGGATCCCCGACCCAGAAGACCGGCCGGATGCCGATGAGCACGTCCCGCACGGTGCCGCCGCCGACGCCCGTGAGGGTCGCCAGAAGCGCGAAGCCGAACGGATCCATGCCCTTGCGGGCCGCCATCAGAGCGCCGGAGAGCGCGAAGACGGCGACGCCGATGGTTTCGAAGGGGATGGATTGGAGGAAGGTCACGTCCGGCCTACATGAGCCGGCGGCACCGCCAGCTTCCCTCCCCCTTGCGGGGAGGGGCAGCCGCGAAGCGGCCGGGTGGGAGTGGTGCGACCGGGTGAGAGATCGATGTTCCAGGCACTGTAATCATGTGGAGCTCTTCTCGCCACAGGCAGTGCCTTACTTTCCGACCCCACCCTGCCCCTCCCCGCATGGGGGAGGGAAAAGCGCAGTGGTAAGCGATTACGACGCCGACGAATTGTCCGCCGTCTCGCTGCCGGCCCCATTCGAGGCCGCCTTCGGTCCACCTTTGGAGACGCCGACCAGGGCCGGACGCAGGACGCGGTCGCCGATGACGAAGCCGGACTGGACCACCTGCAGGACCGTGCCGTTCGGGACCTCGGCGTTGGGGATCTCGAACATGGCCTGGTGCAGGTTCGGGTCGAACTTCTGCCCCTGCGGGTCGAGCTTCTTGACCCCATGGCGCTCCAGGTTCTTCAGCAGGTCGCGCTCGGTGAGGTCGATGCCCTCGATCAGGCCCTTGAAGGCGCCCTCGGCGCTCTTGCTCGCCTCCTCCGGCACGCTCTCGATGGCCCGGCGGATATTGTCCGCCACATTGAGCATGTCGCGGGCGAAATTGGCCACCGCATAGGTGCGGGCATCGGCCATCTCGCGCTCGGTGCGCCGGCGCAGGTTCTCCATGTCGGCCATCAGGCGCAGGAGCTTGTCCTTGAGATCCGCCTTCTCGGCCTCGAGAACGGCGATCGGGTCGGCCTCGGGCGCGGAAGCAGCCTCGGGGGCAGCGTCGTTGGCGGGCTCGGCCTGCGGGGCCGCGTTCTGGTTTTCCGTGTCGTTCGGATTCATGGTCGATCAACTGAAGGTGGGAGAAGGATGGGTTCGGGGCACATATCAGGTCGATGGCGCCACAAATCAAGCGCTGCGCCGCAGGCCGGCCTCGGTTTCCTCCCCCTTGAACACGTCGAGCAGGGCCCGCCGGATGGTGGCCTGGCGCCCCGCATGGGTGATCTTCGTGCCGGTCAGGTCGGTCACGTAGAACACGTCCACGGCCTTCTCGCCGAAGGTCACGATATGGGCCGAGGCGATGTTGAGGTTGAGTTTGCCCAGGGCCGTGGTGAGGTCGTAGAGCAGGCCCGGACGGTCGAGGCCGGAGACCTCGATCACCGTCTGGCGGTTCGACAGGGAATTGTCGATGGTCACCTCCGGGGGCACGTGGAAGGCCCGTGACCGCTCTTTCGACGGGCGCTTGCCGTCCACGAGATCGGCGATCCTCACCTCGCCCTTCAGGGCCCGCTCGATGGCCTTGGCAACCCGTTCGGCCCGGCGCAGCTCGTCCTCGTCCCGGTCGAAAGCGCGGGACAGCACGATGGTGTCCAGCGCCATGCCGTCCGTGGTGGTGAAGATCTGCGCATCGACGATGTTGCCGCCGGATGCCGCGCAGGCGCCGGTAATGATCGCGAGCAGGCGCGGATGGTCCGGCGACAGGATGGTGAGTTCGGTCACGTCACGGAACTGGTCCGTCTCGTAGGCCGTGGTCACGGTCCGGCCACCCTTCTCCGATTCCCGCAGGAGGCGGGCCTGCTTCGCCCGCCGGGTCTCGTCGGTCTTCATCCAGTAGCCCGGCGTATGGCGGGAGGCGTAGGCGTCGAACTCCTCGTCCGGCCAATCGGGCAGTTCGGCGCGCAGCTGCTCCTGGGCCAGGCGCACGCGCTCGGAGCGGGCGAGGTCCACCGCGCCGCCGCCGAGGAACACCTCCGTTTCCTGATAGAGATTGCGCAGGAGCTGGCCCTTCCAGCCGGTCCAGGTGCCCGGCCCCACGGCCTTGATGTCCGCGATGGTGAGCACGAGCAGGAGCTTGAGGCGCTCCATGGTCTGCACCACCTCGGCGAAGCTCTTGATGGTGGCAGGATCGGACAGGTCGCGACTCTGCGCCGTGTTCGACATCAGCAGATGGTGCTCGACGAGCCAAGCGACCGTGTCGGTCTCCGCGTCAGAAAGGCCGAAGCGGGGCCCGAGCTTGCGGGCGATCACAGCACCGGCGGTCGAATGGTCCTCCGGCCGGCCCTTGGCGATGTCGTGCAGGAAGACGGCGACGTAGAGCGCACGGCGGTTGCGGATGGTGGGAAAGATCCGGTTCGCCAGCGGATGCTCGCCCCCGAGGTGGCCCGCCTCGATTTCCGTGAGCACACCGACCGAGCGCACGAGGTGCTCATCCACCGTATAATGGTGGTACATGTTGAACTGCATCATCGCGACGATGCGGCCGAAATCCGGAACGAAGCGGCCGAGCACGCCGGCCTCGTTCATCTGGCGCAGCACCACCTCCGGGGCATTCTTGGACGTGATGATCTCGAGAAACAGCTTGTTGGCCTCCGCATCGTTGCGCAGGCTCGGACCGATGAGCTTGAGCGAGCGGGTCGCCAGACGCTTCGCATCGGGATGGATCGCTAGATTGCGCCTGTCAGCGAGCCAGAACAGACGGATCAGGTTCACCGGATCACGCTCGAACGCCTCCTCGTTCTCGACATTGAGGCGGTTGTTGTCGATGATGAAGCCTTCCCCCAACAGCGCACCACCGCGACGGCGACGGAAACGACCGAACATGCGGTCGAGCATGGGCCGTCGCTTGGTCTGGCGTGCCTCCAGCTCGGCGCAGACGATGGCGGTAAGATCGCCCACATCCTTGGCTATGAGAAAGTAGGCCTTCATGAAGCGCTCGACCGCCGACAGACCTGCCCTGGGGGCAAAGCCGATGCGCTCGGCAAGTACGCGTTGCAGGTCGAAGGTCAGGCGCTCCTCGGCGCGGCCGGTGGCGAAATGCATGTGGCAGCGCACCCGCCACAAAAACTCCTCGCAGCGCGCGAACAGGTTGAACTCGTCCTTCGTGAAGAGGCCTGCGGCCACCAGCTCCTCGGGCTCTTTGACCCGGTAGACGTATTTCGCAATCCAGAACAGCGTGTTGAGGTCACGCAAGCCCCCCTTGCCGTCCTTTACATTGGGCTCGACGAGGTAGCGCGAGGCGCCGGCCTTGGCCACGCGCGCATCCCGTTCCTTCAGCTTGGCATCGACGAAGGCAGGAGCCGAGGTGGCGATGATTTCCTTGTCGAAGCGCCTGGCCAGATCGTCGAAGAGCTCCGGGTCGCCGAACAGGAAGCGCGCCTCGAGCAGGGAGGTGCGGATCGTCATGTCGGCGCCCGCCTCGCGCAGGCATTCCTCCACGGAGCGGGTCGCATGCCCCACCTTCAGCTTGAGATCCCACAGCACGTAGAGCATCGCCTCGACGACGCTCTCGCTCCAGGCCGTCTGCTTGTAGGGCAGGAGGAACAGGAGATCGACGTCGGAGCCGGGGGCCAGGGTGCCGCGCCCATAGCCGCCGGTCGCCACGACGGCGAGGCGTTCGCCGGCCGATGGATTGGCACTGGGATAGAGATGCCGGACGATCGCCTCGTGCACGATGTGCACAAGCCGGTCCATCTGCTCGCAGAGAGAGCGGGCACAGACGAGCCCATCCTGAGTTTCCAGGAGCTTCGCCTCGGCTTCCGCCATACCCTCATCCAGGAAGGTCCTGAGCAGGGGAACGAGCCCGGCACGCAGTTCCGCGGCATCCCGGATCTTTTGATTACCGAGGCTTTGCAGGATGGTCTGAGGCTTCAGGGATGGCATGGAGCAACCGTATACGAGGTGGTGTTCGGCTTACCACCCAAAAGAGCCTTCTCCCACGAACGGCTGGCCTTATTCGGAAAACCGGATAGGATGTTCTTTATAAGATATTTTGTTTGACATAAAAAACAATGGGTTCTATAAAAAGGACACGCGCCGATTTGAAGCATGCAGATTGCGGGCGCGAAACAAGTGCAGCTAAAGCGCCGGGTGCCTTCAGGACCTCAGTCCCAAGCTCCCATGCGCCCAACATGGGACCTTCACAATGAGCCTGACCCGCCGCCTTCTTCTCGCCGCCTCCGTCGCCACGGGCCTGACTGTGCTCGCCAACGGCGCCATTGCGCAGCCCAAGGAAATCAGGATCGACTTCGCCACCTACAACCCGGTGAGCCTCGTCCTCAAGGACAAGGGCTTTCTCGAGAAGGAACTGGAGAAGGACGGCATCAAGGTGCGCTGGGTGCAGTCGCTCGGCTCCAACAAGGCGCTTGAATTCCTGAATGCCGGCTCGATTGATTTCGGTTCGACCGCTGGCGCCGCCGCCCTGATCGGCAAGATCAACGGCAACCCGATCAAGTCGATCTATGTTTATTCCCGACCGGAATGGACGGCGCTCGTGACCCGCAAGGACACGGGCATCAGCAAGGTCGAAGACCTGAAGGGCAAGCGCGTGGCCGTGACCCGCGGCACCGATCCGCACATCTTCCTGGTGCGGGCCCTGCAGGAGGCCAAGCTCACCGAGAAGGACGTGAAGCTCGTTCTGCTCCAGCATCCGGATGGCCGCACCGCGCTCGAGCGCGGCGACGTGGATGCCTGGGCCGGCCTCGACCCGCTGATGGCTGCGTCTGAGGTGGAAACCGGCGCCCAGCTGTTCTACCGCAATGCCGGCGCCAACACCTGGGGCGTGCTCAATGTCTCCGAGGCCTTCGCCAAGGACAACCCGGCCCTCGTGGAGCGCGTGCTCAAGGCCTATGAGGAAGCGCGCAAATATGCGCTCGCCAACAAGGACGAGTTGAAGAAGTCCCTGATTGCCTACACCAAGCTGCCTGATGCGGTGATCGAGCGCCAGCTCGAGCGCACGGAGCTCACACATTCCTCCATCGGTCAGCCTCAGGTCGACACCATCCTGGCCGCAGGCCTCGCCCTGCAGCAGGCCGGCGTCATCACCCCTGAGACCAACGTGCGAGCCGCCGTCGACTCGCTGATCGACCGCCGCTTCGCCACCGCGTCGCGCTGATGATTTCATCACGGGAGAGCGCCGTGACAGGCCAAGCTGCAAGCAACGCCTGGTCCTCCCATGAGGGTGCCGCCGCTCTCGCGGCCCCAACCTCCACCGAGAAGCGACGCGCCTTCGACGGGCGCATCCTTCTCGGCTTTTTCTTGCCTATAGCCATTGCGCTTCTCTGGGAAGCCGCCGTCACCTTCGGCCTCGCGGAGGGCCGCCTCGTGCCGCCGCCGAGCCGCATCATCGCGACGCTCTCGGCTCTCGCCGAAACCGGCGAATTGTGGACCCATGCCTGGATGACGCTCTGGCGCGTTCTCGTCGGCTTCATCATTGG
This sequence comes from Microvirga lupini, assembly GCF_014191055.1. Classification (GTDB taxonomy): domain Bacteria; phylum Pseudomonadota; class Alphaproteobacteria; order Rhizobiales; family Beijerinckiaceae; genus Microvirga; species Microvirga lupini_A. The sequence goes on along the minus strand of NZ_JACHWB010000001.1, from coordinate 554,587 downwards.
CGCGTTCTCGGGCATCGTGCTCGGCGCGCTCTCAGGCTCAAGCAAGACTCTCCGGCAATTGCTCGACCCGACCCTGCAGGCCCTGCGGGCGATTCCCTCCATCGCCTGGGTGCCTCTGTTCATCCTGTGGCTCGGCATCTTCGAGGCCTCGAAAGTGGCGCTCATCGCGGTCGGCGTGTTCTTCCCCGTCTATCTCGGCATCGCGGGCGCGATCCTCTCCGTCGACCGCAAGCTCGTGGAGGTGGGCCATGTGTTCCGGCTCTCGCGCGTGCAGCTTGCCCGCCGCATCCTGTTGCCGGCGGTGTTGCCCGAAGCCGTGATCGCGCTGCGGTCGGGTCTCGGCCTCGGCTTCATGTTCGTGGTTGCGGCCGAGTTCATGGGTGCGTCAGAGGGCCTCGGCTATCTGCTCGTCGACGGGCAGCAGATGGGCAAGCCCGACCAGATCCTTGCCGCCATTATCGCGTTTGCGTTGCTCGGCAAGCTCGCCGACAGCCTGCTCGTTGCAGGAACCAAGCCGCTGGTGCGCTGGCAGGATACGGTAAGGGAGCGGTTGTGATGCGCCTCATCGTGAGTGGGTGGACGACCAGAAACCCTCATCCTGAGGAGCCGCATCGCGGCGTCTCGAAGGACGAGGGTTGCGTGTCCAGTGTGCGCTTGTTTCTCCTTCGAGACGGTGCTTCGTACCTCCTCAGGACGAGGCCGGTGTATTGTGCGCGGGGTCATTAGATGCTGAGCTTCGAACATCTCTCCAAGACATACGCCGACGGCACACGGGCGCTCTCCGACATCAACCTCATCGTGCAGGAAGGCGAGATCGTCGCGCTGATCGGCGGCTCGGGCTGCGGCAAGACGACATTGCTGCGCCTCATCGCCGGTCTTGACCGGGAAAGCGCCGGACAGATCCGCCTAGATGGTGAAGTGCTGTCGGGTCCGCACCCTGCCATCGGCATTGTGTTCCAGGAGCCGCGCCTGTTGCCCTGGCTGTCGGTTTCCGACAATATCGCCTTCGGTCTCGATGGGTTGAGCACCGCCGAGCGACAAGCGCGCGTATCCCATGCGCTCGAAAAGATCGGCCTTGTCGAGCACGCCGACCGCTGGCCCCGCGACCTCTCGGGCGGCCAGCAGCAGCGCGTGTCGATCGCCCGCGCGTTTGTCACCAACCCGAAGGTGCTGCTCCTCGACGAGCCCTTCTCGGCGCTCGATGCATTCACGCGTGCAAGCCTGCACGAGCATCTCCTGAGCCTCTGGGAAGAAACGCGCCCCACCGTGGTGCTCGTCACGCACGATGTGCAGGAGGCGGTGACGCTGGCCGACCGGGCCGTCGTCATGCAACCGAAACCGGGGCGCATCTTCGACGAGCTGCCGCTCACCCTGGCACGTCCGCGCGACAGGACGGGGCTACCCTTCGAGACCTCCGTGCGCCGTGTCTTGACGGCCCTCGATCATTCCCTCAAAGCTCCTCAAGCTCAGCCCCAGCGCGAACGCGACCGGCAGGCCGCCGCGCTGTGGTGGTAACAATCAAGGACAGACCATGGACGCAACAGCCCTCCGCGCCCTTCAGGCGCCGTTGAAGGATCAGTATCGCAGCGATCCGAATGCAGCCGTCATCACCCTGAAGGCACACGGCACCCTCGACGACCAGCACATCGCCTGCAAGGTCGAGACCGGCCGCGCGCTCGCCGTTGCTGGCCTGCATCCGGCCACCGGCGGCTCCGGCGCGGAGCTGTGCTCCGGCGACATGTTGCTCGAGGCGCTTGTCGCCTGCGCTGGCGTGACGCTGAAGGCGGTTGCGACCGCGCTCGAAATCGACCTGCGCCACGGCGCCGTGAAGGCGGAAGGCGATCTCGATTTCCGCGGCACGCTCGGCGTCGACAAGGGCGCACCTGTGGGCTTCAAGAACATCCGCCTCTCCTTCGAGGTCGACACGGATGCCCCGCAGGAGAAGATCGACCAGCTGCTCAAGCTCACGGAGCGCTACTGCGTGGTGTTCCAGACCCTCAACAACAAGCCGGAGTTGAGCGCGACGCTGACGCGCCGCTAATCTATCGGGCCTGCGAGCCTGGATACGCCACGCTCTTCTGGCCGATCTTCTCCGGCGGATGGGTCAGAGTGTGACAGCGGAGGCGCTCGAAATCGGCCTCGTCGAGAGCTTTCGCGGCACGCCTCACAGCATCATTGGAATACTCTTCGGCAAGCCTGCCGAAAACGTCAGGCGACAGCCTCGACAGGGATTGCAGGGCCTTCTGAAGCTTGATTCCGACCTCGACCAGACCGGCCCCGTCCCGCGCGATGGGCACGAAAAAATCCTGCATCATGTCCGCTGGCGAGAGAGCCGGCATCCGGACCTTGGGAAAGGCGACATCCTCTTCCTCGTCACTCCGACCGCGATAGAGGGCCAGGATGCGAATGCCGGCGTTAATTACGTCGATAGCGGTTCCTGGGTCATTGATCGCCGGCGACAGCGCCCGCGAGGCCACTTCGCCCAGGGCGATGAGGCCGAAGCGCGGGTCCTGCTCGTAAGTACGCCGGTCGCCGAGGAGAAAGGCATGGCGCACCTTGCCGATGTCCTCATCCGACATCTCCTCATCCACATAGGCGATGGGACGCGTCGGGTCGACGAAAGCGCCGGGCAGAACATCCACGTCGATCAGCGCATCCCTGCTCTCGACGATGGAGGCCAGCTTCTCCACATCGATGTTCTGGACATAGCCGATCTCGCTCGGATAGACGGCGCGGATCATGCGGACCCAGTCCAGACGGGGCGCGGCCCGAAGATGAGGATGCCTGCACCATCGTCTGAGCGACGAGGACGTGGCCGATTCGAGCTGCTCGATAGTCTCCCTCACGGTGCCGAGCTTGGTCAGGCGGCTGATCCAGCGCAGCAGCGTTACCACGATGAAGATGATCACCAGGATGGTGACGGCGAGCAGGACCAAGCGTCCGGTTGATCCGTATGTTTCTGTCGAGAGGGCGATGATTCCGACGATGCTGTAGAGAAAGGCGCCCAGGAAGGTGGCGAGGGCATTCTGGGCTGTCGTGTCCTCCATGAGGAGCTGCGTGGCCCGCGGCGTCAGGTTCGTGCTGGCGGACGCGAAGGCAGAGACCATCGTGGTCAGGGAAAAGGTCGTCACCGTCAGCATGCTAGCGGCCAGGATGCCAAGAATGTTGCCAACGGAATCGGCCCCGACGCTCAGAGCCACGTCCTCGGGGATGTAGGGCTGCAGCAGCAGAGCCGTGAAGGCCGCCGCAAAGCCGCCCAAGCAGAAGAGCGCGATCCTGAACCAGATCTGGCGAAACAAGCGTCTGAGAAGCAGCTTCCAGTGAGCCATATCGCGAGGAATCCTCTCTGGCCCAGCAGCGCAGCGGGCCAGTTCCTACGGGAATGACACCTCGACGGAGCGTTAGGTTCCCGAGGCCACGAGTGTTCTGGGCGCCGCGCTGATCGCGACAGCGGCACCGTTGCGGATCTCCTGCACCGTCAAGGCGCGTCTGTTGGTGCCGTCCGGATTGAAGCGGAACACGCCGTCGGCCCCGGCAAAGCCCGCCGGGTTGGTGAGCATCGCGTCGGTGAAACCCTGCACACCCTGCATGCGCGAGAGCGCCGCCGCCAAGGTCACGGCGTCGTAGGACAGCGTCGCGAGGCGGATCGGGTCGGCGCTGAAGCGCGCGCGGTAGCGTTCGGCAAAGGCCTCGAAGCCGCGATTGTCGGGCGCTGCGAACCAGCCGCCCTGCAGGGCCGGCAATCCGAAGATGCGGGGCTCGTTCCACAATCCGGTGCCGAGCGGTTTCACCCGCGCGGAATCGAAGCCGGCTGCCTGCAGCGCCTGGGCGACGGCGGGCATGCCATCGCCATTGTCGGGAATGAACAGGGCGTCGGCCTGCGGAGCGCCACCACCGATCACGCGGGACAGGCGCTGTACGCCCACCTGCGGCTGCCCTGGCGGATAATATTCGAGGGCGGCGATGCGCAGGCCGTGCCGGGCGGTTGCCTGCTGCAGCCGCGCCTCGGCCACGCGGCCATATTGCGTTTCCGGGATCAGGGCCGCAATGGAGCGTCGGCCCTGCGCTGCCGCGAAGGCCACGATGCGGTCGACCTCCTCCTGCACGAGGAAGCTCAGGAGATAGACCCCGCGGGTGGCGACGCTGGCATCGGACGAGAAGCCGATGACGGATTTCCCCCGCTCACGGGCCACCTGGGCGGCTGCCTGGACGGAGCCGGAGAAGACCGGGCCGACGATCAATTCGGCCCCTTCCGCAAGCGCCTGCTGGGCGGCCGCTTGGGCCCCCTCGGGAGTGCCGCGGTCGTCCTTCACGAGAAGGGTGATATCCTGGCCCTGGAATTCGCTCACCGCCATCTCGGCGGCGTTGCGCATGCTCTGCGCCACCACGCCCCCCTGCCCGGCAGCGCTCATGGGCAGGATCAGGGCGACCTTCACAGGACCAGTGCCGATCGTGGTGGACCCCGCGAGCGGCCCTGGCGCCTGCATGGAAGAAGCGGGTGGCGTCACCCCGGCGGCATAGGCCGGCTCGACGGCAGCGGGCTGAGCCTGGCTTACCTTGCGCGGCGGCAAAAGAGTCTCGGACCCGACGCAACCCGACAAGGCCAATGAGCCGGCCACGACAAACGCCCAGGCCGGGCGCCTCGAGAAGCGCCGAGCCGAACCATACGATACACGCGCCATCTCCACCCCCTTTGGAAACAGCTTTCGCCACTGAGGGCAGTGTGACGGCAAAAAGTAAACATTGTTTCCAACCGAGGATTTAAGGCCTGCCGACCCGGCTTTCGCGAAGCCACCCCTTCATGCGAGAGTGACAGCAATGAATCAGAGAATCGACAACCGGACCAAGCGGCGCGAGCCCAGCGAGCGGCCCGCCACCTTCACCGCCTTCGGCCTTGCCGCCGAGGCCAAGCCCCTCTCGCCCGGCCTCTATGTGGTCGCGACCCCCATCGGCAACCTGCAGGACGTATCCTTTCGGGCACTGAGTGTGCTCGCCGCCGCAGATGCGGTTCTGGCAGAGGACACGCGGGTGACGAAGACCCTGCTCGCCCATTACGGCATCACCACGCCGCTGGTGGCCTATCACGAGCACTCCAACGACGCCGTGCGCGAACGCATGGTCCACCGCATCCGCGAGGGACAGGCCCTCGCCCTGGTGTCCGATGCCGGCACGCCACTGGTGTCGGATCCGGGATACAAGCTCGTGCAGGCAGCCATTGAGGAAGGCCTGCCGGTCACGCCGATTCCCGGCCCGTCCGCCGTTCTCACCGCACTCGTGGCCTCGGGCCTGCCCACGGACCGCTTCTTCTTCGAAGGGTTTCTACCGTCGAAGAGCGGCGCGCGCCGCACGAGGCTCGCGGAGATCGGCACCATACCCGGCACACTCATGCTGTTCGAGGGGCCGCATCGCCTGCCCGAAATGCTCGCGGACGCCGCCGAGGTGCTGGGGGAGCGGCAGGCCGTGGTGGCGCGCGAGTTGACGAAGATGTTCGAGACGATCCGGCGCGGCACCCTGCCGGAACTCGCCCGCCAATTCGCCGAGGAGGGTCCGCCCAAGGGCGAGATCGTGGTGCTGATCGGCGAAGCCACAAAGGCAATGCATGCGGCGGAAGCCGATGCGGCTCTCGACGGTAGGCTGGAGGCGGCGCTGAAGAACCACTCGATCAAGGACGCGGCGGCCATCGTTGCGTCGGAACTCGATTTGCCGAAGCGCGAGGTCTATGCCCGCGCGCTCACGCTGGCGAAGAAGGACGAATGAAGAGCGCGCTCGATCATCGCGAGGCGACATATCTGCGCGGCCACCGAGCGGAATGGATCGCACTGCTGTTTCTCGTGACGAAGGGCTATCGCCCACTCGCCCGTCGGTATGCGGCCTCCGGCGGGGAGATCGACCTGATCGTGATGCGCGGCGACACCATCGCGTTTGTCGAGGTGAAAGCACGGGGCCTTATGGACGATGCGCTCTCGGCGATTACGGCAAGGAAGCGCCAGCGCTTCTCCCGCGCGGTGCGGGCCTGGCTCGTGCGCAACAATTGGGCGGCGGGCAAGGCATGGCGCGCGGATGCGGTCTTCATCGCGCCCAAGAAGTGGCCGCAGCATATCGTGAACGCGTTCGATTTGGAGATATCCTAGAGCTGCTTCCACTTGCGTGGAATCATCTCTCCTTCTGGATTTGTCGCATTGTTTGACGGCGAACCGGATCCACTTCGCCGAAAAATGCTCTAGCCGTCATGGCCGCACCTGTTGCGGCCGTCCACGTCTTCAACGACATAAGACGAGGATGCCCTGGACAAGCCCGGGCATGACGCAGCACGGATTGAACCTCACCCTTCAGCCATCTTCGGCGCGAACACCGTCACGGCCGCTGGCCGAATCGAGAAATGGGCTGGCGTCTGCGTGACGATCTCGCCATCGGCATTGATGGGCCTGGGCTTGCGGGTGCGGATGTCGAATTCCTTGGCCCTCACCGCCCGCACCTCGTTCCAGGCGCCATGCCGGCCATGGCGGAACGAACGCGCCATAAGGGCGAGCTTCCAGGCCCGCTCCAGCTCAAGGCTGTAGAGATCGAGATGATGATCGTCGATGGCGGCATCCTGCTCGACCGCATTGCCGCCGCCATAGAAGCGGCCGTTGCCGACGGCGATCTGGAGCGTGCGCACGCGGGCCGCCTCGTTTTCGCTGTAGATCGTCGCCCGGAAGGGCTTTGCGTGCAGGAGAACGTTCAAGGCCACCATGGCATAGCCGAGACGCCCCCAGCGGCGTTTGATGTCCCGCGTCAGCTTCTGGGCCAGCTCCGCCGAGAGCCCAAGGCTTGCCACGTTGAAGAAGGGCTCGCCATTGACGATGCCGAGATCGATCTTGCGGATGTGGCCGTCGGCAATCACCTGGGCAGCCCCATCGAGATCGAAGGGGATCTCAAGAGTGCGGGCGAGATCGTTGGCCGTGCCGAGCGGCAGGATCCCCAGCGGCAACCCGGCCTCGATGACCCCGAAGGCCGCCGCGTTGAGGGTGCCGTCTCCTCCGCCGACCACGGCGCAATCCACATCTTTCGCATGCTGGACGATGAGGGGCGACAGGTCCTCCCGGCGGCCGCAATCCACATGAACCGGCTCGATCCCATGATCTTTCAGGCGCTCGACGGCGATGTCACGCTGGGCGGCGCCGCTGCGGCTCTTGGCATTGACGATCAAAAGGGCGCGGCGGGGCATGCACTCTCACATGGAAAAGCTTGAGGGGATCTGCAAGGGGCAGCCGCCAAGCGGGGCCGTTGGATAACCCGCATCCCCGGCTTTCGTTCAAGCCATGCAGGATGAACAGTTGCCAACCCACATTTTAGGCCCAATAACCCTGCTTCCCAGGAGGCCTGACCGATGACCCTCACCGTCGCGTTCCAGATGGACCATATCCGCAGCATCAAGATCGCGGGCGATACCGGCTTTGCGCTGCTGCTCGAGGCCCAGCGGCGGGGTCACCGGGTCCTGCATTACACGCCTGACCGCCTGTCGCTGCGCGACGGCAAGGTCATTGCCATGGCCGAGACGATCGAGGCGCGGGACGTGGAAGGCGACCACTTCACCCTCGGAACGCCCGAGCGGGTCGATCTGTCGAGTGTCGATGCGGTGCTCATGCGCCAGGATCCGCCCTTCGACCTGGCCTATATCACCGCCACCCATTTCCTGGAGCGCATCCACCCCAGGACTCTCGTGGTCAACGATCCGACCCATGTGCGCAACGCACCGGAAAAGATCTTCGTCACCCATTTCCCGCACCTGATGCCCCCGACGCTGATCTCCCGCGACAAGCAGGAGATCGAGGAGTTCCGGCGCGAGCACGGCGACGTGGTGATGAAGCCGCTCTACGGCCATGGCGGCGCCAGCGTGTTCAAGGTCGGCCGGGAGGACCCGAATTTCGGTTCGCTCTACGACCTCTTCGCGAACCTGTTCCGCGAGCCCTGGGTGATCCAGCGCTTCCTGCCCAAGATCACGGAAGGCGACAAGCGCATCATCCTCATCGACGGCGAGGCGGCAGGCGCCATCAACCGGGTGCCGGCGGCCAACGACATCCGCTCCAACATGGTGCGCGGCGGGGCGGCAAAGCCCACCGACCTCACGCCCCGTGAGCGCGAGATCTGCGAGACCATCGGCCCGGACCTCAAGCGCATGGGCCTGATCCTTGTCGGCATCGACGTGATCGACGGCAACCTCACCGAGATCAACGTGACGGCCCCCACCGGCATCCGCGCCATCAAGCGCCTCGGCGGGCCGGATCTCGCGGTGACGGTGTGGGATGTGATCGAGAGCAAGGTGAGGCGGTAGGCCCCGTATACACTCCACCGTCATGGCCGGGCCTGTCCCGGCCATCCACGTCTTAGGCGCGTGAAAACGTGGATGCCCGCAACAAGTGCGGGCATGACGAGGTAAGATCGGAACTCAAGCCGCCAGTTCCGCAATCACCGCATTGAGCACCGGAAAGCCCTTCGGCGTCACGGCAAGGCGCGAGCCATCCACCTGGATCAGGCCTTCCTCCTCCAGGATCCGCAAGCGTCGCTGATTGAGCGTCCTGCCCGTAAAGGCCTCGAAGCGGCGCGGGTCGACGCCCTCTTTCAGGCGAAGCCCCATGAGAAGGAACTCGTCGCCCTCGGCCTCGGAGGTCAGCACCTCCTCGTCGATGACGCCATGCCCCTCGTGCTCGACCTGTTCCAGCCACGTCTCGGGATGCTTCTCCGTCGCGGTGGCAAGCCGCGCATTGCCCGTCACCAGGCGTCCATGGGCGCCGGGGCCGATGCCGGCATATTCGCCGTAGCGCCAGTAGAGCAGGTTGTGCTGCGATTCCGCGCCGGGCCGCGCATGGTTCGAGATCTCGTAGGCCGGCAGCCCGTGCTTCTCGCAGGTTTCCTGCGTGATGTCGTAGAGCGCGCGACCCGTCTCCTCGTCCGGCACCGTGATCTTACCCGCATCGTAGAGCCGCTGAAACCAGGTGCCGGGCTCGATGGTGAGCTGGTAGAGCGACAGGTGCTCGACCGCATGGCTAATCGCCTGCTCCAGCTCGGCACCCCAGGCCTGAGGTGTCTGGCCGGGACGGGCATAGATCAGGTCGAAGGAATAGCGCTCGAAGATGGAGGCGGCGATCTTCACCGCGCCCAGGGCCTCCTCGACGGAATGCATGCGCCCGAGGCGCTTGAGATCGGAATCGTTCAGCGCCTGGACGCCGAGAGAGACCCGGTTGATGCCCGCACTCCGGTAGCCGCGGAAGCGCTCCGCCTCGACGCTGGTGGGATTGGCCTCGAGCGTCACCTCGGCCTTGGGATCGATGCCCCAGGCGCCGCCGATGGCGTCGAGGATCGCGCCCACGGTCTGGGGCTTCATCAGCGAGGGCGTTCCGCCGCCGAAGAACACGCTCGTGACAGTCCTGCCCGGAATACGCGCGGCCGTGTGGGCGATCTCCCGCCGGAAGGCCGCGAGAAACCGCTCCTGATCCACCGGCTGGTGGCGGACATGGCTGTTGAAGTCGCAATAGGGGCATTTGGAGGCGCAGAAGGGCCAATGGACATAGACGCCAAAGCCCACATCGCGCGTCGGATGATCGATCATGGGGCGTATATGGCAGGTCGGAGGGCGAACGTCACGGGTGCCGGTGTCGCGCGGGGCTTAGGCTTGGTGTCATCCCCGGCCGGAGCGGAGGGGAAGGGAATCCATAGCGCCATGCGTGCAAGCGGATCCCCTTGCCTCGCCTCCGGCTCGCCGGGAATGACACGGGGTAGGGAATAGAAAGATTTCTGAACCTCTCCACCCACAATGTTGTTCACCCTATGAGCTGTTCCATTCTGGCTTCCGCCGCAGCGGAAGCCTAAGGTGGTCGGCAGAGAGTTAGGAATCCACCATGCGGCATTGGCGCGGCCCGTTCGACCGGCAGGGCTATCACCACGGCAATCTGAAGGAGGCGCTGATCGAGGCGGCGCAGCGCTTCATTGCCGAACGAGGCATCGGCGGATTTACCCTCGCCGACGCGGCCAAGCTCGTGGGCGTCACTCCGGCGGCGCTCTACCGGCATTTCCGGGGCCGGGACGCCCTGGTGGCCGAGGTGGCTTTCCGGGGCTATGACGAGCTCGCGAAGCGCCTCGGCCGGGCTTTGCAGAGTGAAGGCACGGCGCTCGAACGCTTCACCCGCATGGGCGAGGCCTATCTTGCCTTCGCGGAGCAGGAGCCCGGCTTCTATACGGCCATGTTCTCGGCCAAGCCTGCCGAGGGCGAGGCGTCGTGTGGCCCGTTCTGGGCCAAGGCTGTGGAAAGCGGGGGTAAGCCCTCGGGCAACGCATTCGATTTCCTGGTCAAGGCACTGGCCGATACCTTCCCGGAAGGCTTCCAGAGCGTCGATGTCCGCTTCATCGCCATTGAGGTTTGGGCTTTGTCCCACGGGATCGCCACCCTCGATGCGGCAGGGCAACTGCCCAAGGGTCCTGGTCTCCCCGACAAGTACGAGCTTCTCCGCGCCGGCGTCCTCGCCCTCGTCCATGGAGCCCTAAAGGGCAAATCGTAAGCTCCCTCTCGATTTTCCAGTTTCCTCCCTTGAAACCGCCCAGATCGATCCGCATGTTAATGTTGTTAGCATTAACATAGGACCCCTTTCGATGTCAGATTCTGCCTCCGCCGCCTGGAATGCGGACCCGCATGTGGGTCCGTGGGACAACCGGACTCACCGCCGCTGCGGGCGCAAGCCCGGCCGCGGTCTGGAGATCGCCGGCATCATCCTGGGCTTCATCTTCGTCTGGCCGCTCGCGCTGGCCTATCTGGTGTGGAAAATGTGTGGATATCCGAAATATGACGAGGCCAAGGCCTTCCTGAACGAGACCTTCGGCCGTGCCAAGGACGACCTCTTCCGCTCCCGCGGCCCCGCCGGCTTCGGCGGCTTTGCCAGCACGGGCAATGCGGCCTTCGACGAGTACCGCCGCAGCGAGCTGGAGCGCCTTGAGGAAGAGCGCCGCAAGCTCGACGAAGAAGCCCGCGACTTCCGCAACTTCGTCGAGGAGCTGAAGCGCGCTAAGGACCGTGAGGAGTTCGACGCCTACATGGCCAAGCGCCGCAGCACCAACAACGGCCCCACTGCCGTCTGACCGGCCTGAATGGTTAGGAGGAGCGCCCTTCGGGGCGCTCCTTTTTGTTTCACGACTCGCTTCGGAGGATCATCGCGCGCGCCGTCTCAAGGGTCTCGGACAGGCTGAGAGACGTGTCGAGGACGAGATTGCTGAAGGAACGGGCGTGGTATCCCTCCTCATACATCTCGACGATACGGCTTTTCTCTTCCGATGAGAGCTTTCGCGTCCCACGTTCCGTCAACGCCACATCGAGCGGCGGTGCAAGCGTCAAAACCAGCAATCGGGCCCCTCGCCTTTCGGCAACCCGTTTCAGCCACGGATGGTCGGCCTCCTCCAAGGGATATGCGACGACAAAGTAGCGCCCTTGCGCCTTCACGATCTCCGCTTCGATGCGGCTGAGGGCGGTCTCGATCCGGACGGCGAGAGGTGCATCGTCCGCAGCTTCATGATCGTCGCCATCGACGAAGGCCGCATCGGGAAGCGAACCGGCCAAGGCGCGACCGAGAGTCGACTTCCCGCTATTGATGGGTCCGTTGATGTGAACGACCGTCAGCATGGCATCTCGCCCCGTGAAGGGCCGTCAAACCCTATGCAAACACCCCGACGCGAGCTTCACGAAGGCGCGGGCGCGGTGGGACAGGCCTGTGGGCTGCGGCTTCGACCAGTCGATCCCGTGTTTTTCCTCCGAGGAGATCTCGCCGAAGGTTTCGGAAAAACCATCCGGCTGGAACATGGGGTCGTAGCCAAAACCCTTGTCGCCGCGCGGCGGCCAGACGACTTCGCCGAAGATACGGCCCTCGAACAGCTCCTCGTGCCCGTCGGGCCAAGCGATGACCAGGGCCGAGACGAAATGGGCCTTGCGGTCCGTAGCCTCGCGTTTCCCCAGCTCGCGCATGACCCGCTCCATGGCGGCGTAGAAGTCCTTCTTCGGCCCCGCCCAGTCGGCCGTGAACAGGCCGGGCGCGCCATCGAGCGCATGGACGCAAAGCCCCGAATCGTCGGAGAGCGCCGGCAGGCCCGTGGCCTTGGCGGCCGCATGGGCCTTGATGGCGGCATTCTCGGCGAACATGTGCCCCGTCTCGTCGGGCACGGGCAGGCCGAGCTCCCCGGCCGACACGGCTTCGATGCCGAAGGGCGCGAGCAGCTCCTGCATCTCGCGCAGCTTGCCCGCATTGTGGGTGGCGATGACCACCTTGCCGGTCAGGGCGCGATGCAGGCTCATGCCACAGCCTTCTTCTGCAGGTCCACGAGCTGCGCAACGCCGGCCTTGGCGAGGCGCAGCAGGTTCAGGAACTCCTCCTCCGAGAAGGGCTTGCCCTCCGCCGTGCCCTGGACCTCGACGATGCCACCGGAGCCCGTGATCACGAAATTGGAATCCGTCTCGGCCGCCGAGTCCTCGGCGTAATCAAGGTCGAGCACCGGAGTGCCCTTGTAGATGCCGCAGGAGATGGCCGCGACGGGCTCGCGCAGGGGATTGATCGAGATGATCGAGCGGTTCTGCATCCAGGTGAAGCACTCGTGCAGGGCCACCCAGGCGCCCGTGATGGACGCCGTGCGGGTGCCGCCATCGGCCTGGATCACGTCGCAATCGACCACGATCTGCCGTTCGCCGATGGCCGGCAGGTTGACCACGGCGCGAAGGGAACGGCCGATGAGGCGCTGGATCTCCTGGGTGCGGCCGGAGGGCTTGCCGGAATTGACCTCGCGGCGGGTGCGCTCATGAGTGGCCCGGGGCAGCATGGAATATTCCGCCGTCACCCAGCCCTTGCCCGTTCCGCGCAGCCACGGCGGGCCCTTCTCCTCCAGGGAGGCGGTGCAGATGACCTTCGTGTTGCCGAAGGAGACGAGGCAGGAGCCTTCCGCATAGCGCGCGACCCCGCGCTCCAGAGTGACGGGACGCAGTTCGTCGGGGGCACGATTGGACGGGCGCATGGCGGGATTCTCCTTCAGATCTCGTGATTCACGCCTGTTTGAGGCCCCCGGACGCATTGTGCAAGGGTCAAGCCTTGCCTAAGAGCTCTCGGACCCGCACATAATGGCCATCTGCAGGGTCGAATTGTCGAAAGAGCGTAGAACTCATCGGATGCACGCAACCGGTCCCTTTTCCCATCTGTCGGAAGCCCGTGCCATCGCGGAGCTGAACGACCGTTCCCGCGAGATCTTCCGCCAGATCGTCGAAAGCTACCTGATCACCGGCGAGCCCGTGGGTTCGCGCCATCTTTCGCGCCTCCTGCCGATGACGCTCTCGCCGGCCTCGATCCGCAACGTCATGGCGGATCTGGAGGCGGCAGGCCTGATCTTCGCCCCCCATACCAGCGCCGGGCGCCTGCCGACGGAAACGGGCCTGCGCTTCTTCGTCGATGCCATGATGGAGATCGGCGACGTCACCTCCGACGAGCGGGCGCGCATCGAGGCGCAGATGCGCGCGGCAGCCAGCGGCCACACCCTGGAAACGGCGCTGGCGGAGGCCTCGGCGCTCCTGTCCGGCGTCTCGCGCGGCGCGGGTGTGGTGGTGACCTCCAAGTCCAATGCACGGCTCAAGCACATCGAATTCGTGCGCCTCGACCCGACGCGGGCTCTCGTGGTGCTGGTCTCCGAGGACGGCTCGGTGGAAAACCGCCTGCTTGATCTGCCCGCGGGCCTTCCCGCCGGGGCTCTGGTAGAGGCAGGGAATTTCCTCAATGCCCGCATCCAGGGCAAGACGCTGGGCGATATCAAGCGCGAGATCCAGGCCCGCCGTGGCGATATGGAGCGCGAGCTCGATGCGCTCACCGCCCGGCTGGTGGAAGCAGGGCTCGCCACCACCGTGGGGCCGGCGGAATCCCGCCAGCTCATTGTGCGCGGTCAGGCCAATCTCCTGGACGACCTGAAGGCGGCGGAAGACCTGGAGCGCATCCGCCTGCTGTTCTCGGATCTCGAAACGCAGACCGACGTGATCGATCTGCTCAGCCGCGCCGAGGGCGGCGAAGGGGTGCGCATCTTCATCGGCTCGGAAAACAAGCTGTTCTCGCTCTCCGGCTCCTCGATGATCGCCGCTCCGTTCCGGGACGGCAGCCAGAAGATCGTCGGCGTGCTGGGCGTCATCGGCCCGACACGGCTCAACTACGCCCGCATCGTCCCGATGGTGGACTACACCGCCAAGGTGATCTCGCGCATTCTGGAGAAGGGGCGATAGGATTTCCTGCGTTTCAAAGGGCAGCCTCTTCGCGCCGTGATCGCCCTCCATTACGGAATCGTAATCCTCCCGCAATGCCCCCGGCATCCGGCCAAGCCTAGGTTGTTCCTGCTTCGGATTGAACCCTTTCGCCACGCGTGGCCCAGCGGAGGACCAGCATGACGTCAGACCGGCCGTTTCAAGAGCAGACGACAACCATTCCCTCCCCTTCCGACCTGAGACAGATCAAGGAAGCCGTGCGGGAGTTGCGCGCCGCAAGCCCCAGAAGCGTTCTGGCCGATCTGGTCGAGGACAAGATCCGGGCTATAGAAGGCTGGCATCCTATGACGCCTCTGCCATTGCCAGCCAAGCAGACACGATGGATCAGCCAATAAGCAGCGAGCCGCGCTGTCGTCACTTCGGCGGCAGCGGATCGGGCACCTTGTTCTTCACCGGAGGGACTTGGCGCAGATAGGCAAAGACAGCCTTCAGATCGTCATCGGTCATATTTCCATAAGCCGGCCACGGCATCGGCGGCAGGATCTGCCGGCCCTGCCCCTGATGTCGCCCCGTGCGCATGGTCTGAATGAATTGCTGCTCGGTGAAATCCCGCAGTACTCCGGTTTCCGGATCGGACGTGAGGTTCGCGGAGAAACTGACACCCCAGGGACCGGACCAACCTGTCGAGGTTGGATTCATGGCGCCGCTCCAAGGTGGCGAGAGAGTGGCGGGTGCGGAAATCGTCACATCCTGCGGGTGGCCCGACAAGGCCCGCTTCATGTCTGGCTCCGGACCGGCAGAGCCTGTGATCCAGGGCGTATGGCAATCGTGGCAACCTGCGATCGACACCAGATACTCACCGCGCTTCACCTGCGCGCCGGCGCCATCCTGAGAAGACACGGTGCTGGGCACCAGCAGGGCCATCATCGACATCAACGGCAGGGCGCGGTGCATGGTCATCTCCCTTCTGCGTTTACATGCGCTTGTTGAATGAAAGCGCCTTTCTCTGCGATCCAGCGGTAGAGCAGGCGCACGGCTTCATCATCGATCAGCTCGGTGCCGAGCGGCGGCATCTGCAAGGCGGGAGAGCGGGAGGAGATCCGCTGCATCAGTCCGCTGCGGTTCGGATGCCCCGGCTCGACGCGCAGCACGGCATCCGGCGACTGCCCGGGAGCCTGTTTCCTCACAGGCTGCGCAACGGTGCTGGCCAGCACGCTTTCACCTGCGGTGTCGGCACCGTGACGCAGGAAGAGCGCGATGTTCTGCAAAGAGCCGCGCTCGTTGTGACAATGGCCGCAATTGCCGTGCATGTAGCCGAGAGCGGCACGTTCTGTCGCTGTTGCCGCCTCGATCTGAGGCGGTGCATCGCGCAGGGCCTTGGGCAAGCCGACGAGCAGGCCCCTGTCGACGAGGTAGGCAAGATCCACATGCGGCTCGGGCTGGCGCTCGGCATGCAGCGCGCCTGGATCCCGCTCCGGCGACAGCTGAAGAACGCTGAACCCAAGAATTTCGGAGGGACCTCCCTGGTGGCAGGCCTTGCAATCGGCGACGCCCGGAATCGTGTGCGAGCGCCCGCCCGCCAGCGGATAGGCACCGCGCTTGCCGCGGGCCGAGACCAGCTGCGCCTCGCGGCCATCGGGGCTCCAGGCATAAGCGGCATAGAGCCATTGGCCGTCAGACCGGCGTTCGAGATAGCGCGTCTCGACTCTCTCACCGCTGAAGGAGAATTCCTTCCAGAAGCGTGTGCCGACCGGGAAGATCCAGGCCTCCGGATCGGACCCGTCGATGGCGGTGCCCGGCGGCAGCGAGATCCAGCGGCGCTTGATGGCGCCGTCGCTCCACAAAGGATATTGCGGCGCAAAGGCGAGATGCGCGGGATCGACCTGCAGCGTACCGGGATCTGCATAGAGGCCGGTTTCGTGGAGCGTTAATGGCGGCGTTGTTGTGGATTGCGGGGCCGCCGGCGCGTGCATGAGCACGACGAAGGGCAGGATCAGCATCGCTCCAGCGGCGATCGAGCGATGGCTCCGACCGGATCTCAACAGCCTCACGGTGGCAATCACCTTGGCCATATACGTCTTCCTTCTTTCAGGATGAACGCATGCCGATCGATACGCCTGTTCTTCCCATGCCGCGGTGATCCTACGCACCTGCGCGTCGTGCTCCAAAAACTCTTCTGGAGTGGTCCTTCGGACGGCTCTCGTCTCTGAAGGGATGATGAGACGGAGAGATATGTTTGTGTGGAATGCCCCTCGCCTCATGCACCTGAAACATGCCCTGATCCCAGGCCCGCCGGTTGCAATGCAGGAACATGCTGTTATGGAGGAGCATGGTTCACGATATCGCCCTTGCGAAGATTTCACGGATGACCCCGCCGTAGCGCGACGCGTCAGGCGCATTGCCGCTTCCGAACCCGTTCCATTTCCGTCGTCGCCACGACCGCACCTGCTCTACGGCAACACCCTTGCCCGTGGCCCATCATGCCCTCGCCAGCAGGGCTCACGAGATTCTCGACATGACCCATCTCTCCCGCCTCAAGGCCGAGTGGTTTCCCAACGTGCCGCGCGATCTCCTCGCCGGCACCGTGGTGGCGCTGGCCCTGATCCCCGAGGCCATCGCCTTCTCGATCATCGCCGGGGTCGACCCGAAGGTCGGCCTCTACGCCTCCTTCTGCATCGCGGTCGTCACAGCCGTTGCGGGCGGTCGCCCCGGCATGATCTCCGCCGCGACCGGCGCCATGGCTCTTGTCATGGTCACGCTCGTGAAGGAGCACGGCCTGCAATATCTGCTCGCCGCTACGCTTCTCACGGGCGCGCTCCAGATCGTGGCCGGTCTCCTGCGGCTCGGCGACCTGATGCGCTTCGTGTCCCGCTCCGTGGTGACTGGCTTCGTGAATGCGCTCGCGATCCTGATCTTCATGGCGCAGCTGCCCGAATTCGTCGGCCAGGGACCGCTCATGTACGGCATGGTCGCGGCGGGCCTCGCGATCATCTACCTCCTGCCTCTGGTGACGAAAGCCGTTCCCTCCGCGCTCGTCACCATCGTCCTGTTGACGGCGGTTTCGATTACCTTCGGCTTCGATCTGCGCACGGTGGGCGATATGGGCCAGTTGCCGAGCGACCTGCCGGCCTTCGCCCTGCCCGATGTGCCCCTCACCCTGGAAACCCTGCAGATCATCCTGCCCTACTCGCTCACACTCGCCATGGTGGGCCTGCTCGAATCCCTCATGACGGCGGCCATCGTCGACGAGATGACGGATACGGACAGCTCAAAGAACCGGGAATGCGGCGGTCAAGGCATCGCCAACATCGTGGCCGGCCTGTTCGGCGGCATGGCAGGCTGTGCCATGATCGGCCAGTCGGTGATCAATGTCTCGTCCGGCGGGCGCGGGCGGCTCTCGACCCTCTGGGCGGGTGCCTTCCTGCTCTTCCTCATCCTGGTGCTCGACGACTGGGTGCGCCAGATCCCCATGGCGGCCCTGGTGGCGGTGATGATCATGGTGTCGATCAACACCTTCCAATGGGGCTCGATCCTCGCCATGCGCCTCCACCCCAAGAGTTCCAGCATCGTCATGGTGGCCACGGTCGCGGTGGTAGTCTTCACCCACGACCTCGCCAAGGGGGTGCTGGTGGGCGTGATCCTGAGCGGCATCTTCTTCGCCCGCAAGGTCGCCAAGTTCTTCACGGTGACATCAGGGCGCGAGGGTGACCTGAGGACCTACCGGGTGAACGGCGAGATCTTCTTTGCCACGGCCGAGGCCTTCCACAGCGCCTTCGACTTCCGGGAGGATGACCTGAAGCGGGTAGTGATCGACGTGACGGCCTCCCATTTCTGGGACATCACCGGCATCAATGCCCTGGACCGGGTGGTTTTGAAGTTCCGCCATCACGATATCCCGGTGGAGATCGTGGGCCTCAACGAGGCGAGCGCCACCCTGGTCGAGAAGCTGGGCACCCACCAGAAGGAGGGCGCCAGCCTCGCGGCAGGCCACTGAGGCGCCCGAAACCCTGGAAAGAGCCCACGCGACACCGCCTTCCCTTGGCATGAGGGGGCCGGGCTGCTATTGCCCGGCCAACAGGGTTTCACACCCGCCAGAGTTTACTGATGACCGCTCGCGCTTTCGACAATATCCGCAACTTCTCCATTGTGGCCCATATCGACCACGGCAAGTCCACGCTGGCCGACCGCCTGATCCAGACCACGGGGGCGCTCTCGGCCCGCGAGATGACGGAGCAGGTGCTCGATAACATGGACATCGAGCGCGAGCGCGGCATCACCATCAAGGCGCAGACCGTGCGCCTGGAATACAAGGCCCAGGACGGCAAGACCTATATCCTGAACCTCATGGACACCCCTGGCCACGTGGACTTTGCCTACGAGGTCTCGCGCTCGCTCGCCGCCTGCGAAGGCTCGCTCCTGGTGGTCGATGCCTCGCAAGGCGTGGAGGCCCAGACGCTCGCCAACGTCTACCAGGCCATCGACGCCAACCACGAGATCGTCCCGGTTCTCAACAAGATCGACCTGCCCGCCGCCGATCCGGACCGGATCAAGGAGCAGATCGAGGAGGTGATCGGGATCGACGCCTCCGAGGCGGTGCCGATCTCGGCCAAGACCGGCCTCAACATCGAGGGCGTGCTGGAGGCCATCGTCCAGAAGCTGCCGCCGCCCAAGGGCGACCCGGATGCGCCGCTCAAAGCGCTCCTGGTCGATTCCTGGTACGACGCCTATCTCGGCGTGGTGGTGCTCGTGCGCATCATCGACGGCACCATGAAGAAGGGCCAGACCATCAAGATGATGGGCACCGGCGCCTCTTACGGCCTCGACCGCGTCGGCGTCTTCAACCCAAAGATGACCGAGATGGCCCAGCTCGGCCCCGGCGAGGTCGGCTTCTTCACCGCATCGATCAAGGAAGTGGCCGACACCCGCGTCGGCGACACCATCACCGACGACCGCAAGCCCACGGCGCAGGCACTTCCCGGCTTCAAGCCCGTGCAGCCGGTGGTGTTCTGCGGCCTGTTCCCGGTGGATGCCGCCGACTTCGAGAATCTGCGCGCCGCCATGGGGAAACTCCGCCTCAACGACGCGAGCTTCTCCTACGAGATGGAAACCTCTGCGGCGTTGGGCTTCGGCTTCCGCTGCGGCTTCCTCGGCCTTTTGCACCTTGAGATCATCCAGGAGCGCCTGGAGCGCGAGTTCAACCTCGACCTCATCTCCACCGCGCCGTCCGTGGTGTATCACCTGAGGCTGCGCGACGGATCGACCATCGAACTGCACAACCCGGCCGACATGCCGGACGTGATGAAGATCGAGACCATTGAGGAGCCGTGGATCCGCGCCACCATCCTCACGCCGGACGATTATCTCGGCGCGGTGCTCAAGCTCTGCCAGGACCGGCGCGGCGTGCAGATCGACCTCAACTATGTCGGCAAGCGCGCCATGGTCGTCTATGACCTGCCGCTCAATGAAGTGGTGTTCGATTTCTACGACCGTCTGAAATCGGTCTCGAAGGGCTATGCCTCCTTCGACTATCATATCTCCGACTACCGCGAGGGCGACCTCGTGAAGATGTCGGTGCTGGTGAACGGCGAGCCGGTGGACGCGCTCTCCATGCTGGTCCACCGCGACCGCGCCGAGGGCCGTGGTCGCGCCATGTGCGAGAAGCTGAAGGAACTCATTCCGCCGCACATGTTCCAGATCCCGGTGCAGGCCGCCATCGGCGGCAAGATCATCGCCCGCGAGACCATCCGGGCCCTGCGCAAGGACGTGACCGCCAAGTGCTACGGCGGCGACGCCTCGCGCAAGCGCAAGCTCCTCGACAAGCAGAAGGAAGGCAAGAAGAGGATGCGCCAGTACGGCAAGGTGGACATCCCGCAGGAGGCCTTCATCGCCGCGCTGAAGATGGACACCTGAAGCAGAGCATCCCCCTCTTCAAAACCAGATGGAGAAGCGCGCCGGCACAACCGGCGCGCTTCTGCATTAAGCCGCGATCTTGACCGGGATCTTCAGATACCGAACCCCGTTCGCGTCCGGCGGGGGCAACTGACCGGCGCGGATGTTGACCTGGATCGACGGCAGCAGAAGCATGGGGGCGGAAAGCTTGGAGTCGCGAGCCTCGCGCATGGCGACGAAATCATCCTCCGTCACGCGGCCCTTCAGGTGGACGTTGTTCCTTTCCTCGGCGACGGTGGTCTCCCAAGCGTAATGATCGCGACCGGGCGCCTTGTAGTCGTGGCACATGAAAAGCCGCGTCTCGGGCGGGAGCGTCAGGAGCCTCTGGATGGAGCGGTAGAGCGTGCGGGCGTCGCCACCGGGAAAGTCAGCGCGGGCCGTGCCGTAATCGGGCATGAAGAGCGTATCGCCGACGAAGAGCGCATCCGCAATCTTGTAGGCGATGTCCGCAGGGGTGTGGCCGGGCACGTGGAGAACCTCGACGTCGAGGTTCCCGATCTTGAAGTGCTCGCCATCTTTGAACAGATGGTCGAACTCCGTACCATCGCCGGAAACATCCTTGGCATCGAAGATCGGCCGGAAGATCTTCTGCACGTCGCGGATGTGCTCGCCGATACCCACCTTAGCGCCGGCCTTCAGCTTGATGTAGGGGGCGGAGGACAGGTGGTCCGCATGGGCGTGTGTCTCGAGCACCCATTCGATCTCATATCCTTCCTGTCGTGCGGCTTCCAGGATCGCGTCCGCTGACTTCATGGACGCTTTCCCGGACTTGTGGTCGTAGTCGAGCACCGGATCGACAATAGCGGCCTTCTTCGTCGCCGGATCTGCCACCAGGTAACTGACCGTATTGGTAGGCTCATCGAAGAAGGCCCTGATGATGGGCTTGGCAGTGGATGGCATGATCTCAACTCCATTTCGGGTTTCCTGTTGACAAATATATTAGAAATATCTAATTTAGCAATATCTAAAACATAGGTGTGCTTCATGTCCCTCCCTCAGCTTGATCTGGCTGCCTTCGAGGCAAATGCCCTTGAGGTGGCAAACATCCTGCGCGCGCTCGGCAACGAGCGGCGGTTGATGGTCCTCTGCAAACTGGTGGAATGCGGCGAGGCGACGGCGGGAACCCTTGTCGAGGTGGTGGGCCTGAGCCAGTCGGCCCTCTCCCAGCACCTCGCCAAGATGCGGGATGAAGGCATCGTGACCTTCCGGCGGGAGAGCCAGACCCTCTGGTACCGCATCGCCGATCCCCGGATCGAGCAGCTCATGGCCGAGCTTCACCGTCTCTATTGCCGCCAGGACCGGCGCACCTGATCGCACAAGGAAACTAATCATGTCCCTCACCACCATTTCCCCCCAGAAAGCCAAGGAGCTGATCGCGCAGGGCGCGGTCCTGATCGACGTGCGCGAAGCCGATGAGCATGCGCGGGAGCGGATTCCTGGCGCCCGCCACCAGGCCCTGTCTCGGCTCAACGGCTCTCTGCCGACTGGGAACGAAGCCGTGATCTTTCACTGCCGCTCCGGCAATCGGACAGCCTCCCACGCAGACCGACTGGCCGCAGCCGCGCCGTGCGAGGCCTACGTGCTCGAAGGCGGGATTGAAGCCTGGAAGAGAGCCGGCCTGCCGGTGTCCCGGGATAGGCGCCAGCCCATCGAGCTGCAGCGGCAGGTGCAGATCACGGCAGGCTCCCTGGTCGGCATCGGGGTGCTGCTCGGCACATTGGTCCATCCGGGCTTCTATGCCCTCGCGGGCTTTGTCGGCGCGGGTCTTGTCTTTGCCGGAATCAGCGGAACCTGCGGCATGGCGCGAGTTCTCAAACTCGCTCCCTGGAACCGCAGGGCTGCCGCATAGCCGGAGGGCAGCATGCCTTTACTGTTCACCCAAGGAGCCGCTCTGGGTTCCGGTGCCCTGGTCGGGCTGGTGCTCGGGCTCGTAGGCGGCGGGGGCTCGATCCTCGCCGTTCCTCTCCTCGTCTATGGCGTCGGCATCGCCTCGCCGCATGTGGCGATCGGCACGAGCGCGCTTGCGGTCTCGGCAAGCGCCTTCGCCAACCTGATCGCCCATGGGCGCGCCGGCAATGTGAAATGGCGCTGCGGTCTGGTCTTCGCAGCGGCCGGAGTCGTCGGCGCCATCACGGGAGCCGACATCGCTCAGAGGATCGATGGCCAGCGACTGCTCGCCCTCTTTGGCCTGCTGATGATCGTGGTCGGCGCGACGATGCTGCGCCGCAAAGATGGTGGCGGCGATGAGTCCGTGCGTCTGTCGCGAACCAATGCACGCGTGCTCCTTCCCGCGCTTGTGGGGACCGGATTTGGCGTTGGTCTTCTCTCGGGCTTCTTCGGCATTGGGGGCGGCTTTCTCGTCGTGCCTGGCCTGATGATCGCCACGGGCATGCCACTGTCGTTCGCCATTGGCAGTTCGCTCGTAGCTGTCACGGCCTTCGGCGCGGCCACCGCCGTAAGCTATGCCTCTTCAGGCCTTGTCGACTGGCAGGTCGCAGCCCTGTTCACCGGAGGCGGTTTTCTCGGCGGCCTTGTCGGTCTGTGGATCGGGCGCTTCTTCGCGCAGCGTAAGCAACTCCTCGGAAAGATCTTCGCCTTTTTCGTGATAGGGGTCGGCGTGTATGTTCTTGCCCGGGGGATTGCGGCGGCGAACCTTCTGCAAGGGATTCTGAGCTAGGCGTTCCCCCTCAGGTTACGGCATGAACCGGGAACCCGATCCAGCAGCCTGAGTTCAACCCAGACACGAGGCTTGGTCTCTCCACTGTCATTGGCCATGAACGGGGTCTTGCGACGCCGGGATTCGGCACGCCTGCAGTGAGGCCCAGCTCCCGCAACCCGCACATCCGAGCCACAGGATCTCGCGTCACGAGGAGAGCCCATGACTTCGTCCCTGCGGACCACCCTGCCAACGCTCTTCGCTCTCCTCCTCGGCTATGCGCTTATGCAGGTCGGCAATACCCTGCAGGGCACGCTGCTCAGCGTGCGCGGAAGCATCGAGCAGTTCACACCGACGGTCATCGGAGCCGTGGGCGCGGCCTTCTGGGTCGGCATCGTTCTTGGATCCCTCTGGGCCGGTCGCGTGATCCATCAGGTCGGGCACACGCGCGCGTTCTCGGCCCTGGCGGCAGTAGCGGCATCGACCGCACTCCTGCATCTCCTCGTGATCAGCCCGGCCGTATGGATCGCTGCCCGAGCCGTGACCGGCTTCTGCTTCGCAGGGCTTTTCATCGTAGTGGAAAGCTGGCTCAATGCCTCCGTGACGGCGCAGACCCGCGGGCAGGTGTTGAGCCTCTACAGCATGACGGGTCTCGTGGCCGGCATCGGCGGGCAGATGCTTCTGCCTGCGGGCGACCCGCACGGGTTCCGGCTGTTCTGCTTCGTGGCCATTCTGATCTCGCTCGCGCTTGTTCCCACAGCCCTCTCGCGGGCGACCGCTCCGGCCCATGCGGTGAGCGACACGAAGATCAACCTGGTGCAGCTCTACCGGCAATCGCCCTTCGGCGTGGTGGCGGCGGTTCTGTGCGGCATCACCACCAGCTCATTCTTCGCGCTCGGGCCGGTCTGGGCGCAGGAGCGGGGCCTCAGCACCGCGGAGATCGCGATCTTCATGGCTTGCGGCACACTTGGAGGCTTCATCACCACCTACCCCATTGGCTGGCTCTCGGACCGAATGGACCGCCGCCATGTGATCATGGGAACAGCCGCCATGGCGGCGTCGATCCTGCTCGTGCTCATTCATTCGGTGCCGCTCACCGTGCCGGCCTGGCTGCTCTTCATCTATGTGGCGATTTTCGGCGGCAGCGTGATCCCGACCTACAGCATCGTCACGGCGCATGTGAACGACATGGTGCAGCCCGGCGAGTTCGTGGCGGCGGCCGGCGGCCTCCTGATCCTGCTGGGAGCAGGCGCCGCCATCGGGCCTGTGATCGCGGGCGCGGCCATGACGGAGTTCGGACGCCTGGGACTCGTCTATGTGTTTGTGACCGCCCAGCTGCTCATGGCGATCTGGGGCGCCTATCGCAGCATACAGCGTGCCGCACCGGCCACGGAGGATAAAGACACCTTCGTGCCGGAGCCTCCCGTGCCCGTGGGAACACGGTTGGAGGCGCATTAACGCCTGCAACTTACTCGGCTCATACGAGCAGCGACTGCGCGCCGTCGATCCAGACCGGCGTGCCGGTGATATGGCGGGCGCGATCGGAAACAAGGAAGAGAACGAGTTCCGCCACCTCGTCGCTCGTGCCTGGCTCCTTGCCGGTGAGCGGGATCCGACCGGCGGGAAACTCAGCGGGAACTTCCGCCTCCTCCGTGTTCCGCTTGTCGGTGTTCTCCGTGATTTCCGTGTCGATCTTGCCGGGACAGACCACGTTCACACGGATCTTGTGCTTGGCGAGTTCCACGGCCAGCATCTGCGCCATCGCCACCTGGGCGGCCTTGGTGGCGGAATAGGCCGTGGCGCCGGCGCTCGTGAAGGTGCGCGTGCCGTTGATGGAAGCGGTGATGACGATGGAGCCGCCTGCCTTCTTCAGGTGCGGCACCGCATAGTGAATGGTGAGATAGGTGCCGCGCAGGTTCGTGTTGATGGTGCGGTCCCATTCTGACGGCTGGAGTTCGTCGATAGGCGCCCAGACACCGTTGATACCCGCATTGGCGAAGACGATGTCGAGCCGTCCATAGGCCTGGACGAGATCGGCCATAGCCTTCTGCATCTGGTTTTCATCTGCTACGTCGGCGACAAGCGGAATGGCCTTACCTCCAGCCTGCTCGATCTCCTGCGTCGTCTTGCGGATTTCGTCGTCGGTGTGGCTGAGCACACCCACCATGGCGCCTTCACGGGCCAAGCGCAGAGCCGCCGCCTTGCCGATGCCGGACCCTGCGCCCGTGACGAGCGCGACCTTGCCTTGAAGCTCCATGTGTCCTTCCTCCGGTAACGGGATAGTCCTGTCCTGAACCAGAGGAGCGCCGGCTTGTTCCCGGCGCTTCAGGCGATGCCGACGCGCCGCCCCGCGGCATCTACCACCGGCTCGCCGTCTTCCTTGACGAACTCGCCCTGCTGCGGCGGCAGGATGTCGAGCACCATCTCCGACGGGCGGCAGAGCCTGACGCCGAGCGGCGTGACCACGATGGGACGCTCGATCAGGATCGGGTGCTCGATCATGGCATCGAGCAGCTGATCGTCGGTGAGGGATGGATCGTCGAGGCCGAGCTCCTGAAACGGAGTTCCTTTCTCGCGGATCACGTCGCGCACGCTCACCCCCATGCGCCCGATGAGCTGGCGCAGGAGCAGGCGCGTGGGCGGGCACTTCAGGTACTCGATGATATGCGGCTCAATGCCTGCATTGCGGATCATCGCAAGCGTGTTGCGGGAGGTGCCGCATTGAGGATTGTGGTAGATGATCACGTCCATGGTTTGAGACCCGTCCCTGCGCGATAACGGCTTCGTTCCAATTAAGATGGATGGCTAACGGGCGGATGAGAAGCGTGCAAGGGCCCTGGAGACCTCAGTCCCGGCAGGCTGCCCTGCCCTGCACCTGCAATCGCGTCAGCAGACGCTGCGCGAGTACATCATGAGCCGCCTGAGACTCAACTCCGCTCAGGGAAAGCTCGAGAACCCATTCTCCCGAGAGCGGCACGATCAGCGTCTCGACCGTCATGCTTTGCGAGGAGCTCGGCAGGTTGGAGTCGACCCAGGTTGCTGACCAGCGCGCGGCGCTCCCGTGGGAGGATAGGGAAACCGATTGTGCGGGGCGTCCAAGAAGCTCCTCATAATCCTTCTGCAGGAAGGCCGCATCGCGGCTCGCGAGATCGGGCTGCGGCATGTCGCGAAGCTCTCCGGCGGAGCGAAGACCGATGCCGATCTCCACATCTGAAAGGGCGGACTTCAGCCCCTGGGTGGTGGGACGCCATTCCCCTGGGAGCGAGAAGGAGAAGCAGAGGCCGGACGGGGCTGCACCTCTCACCGAGGTCTGCCGGATCATGGGATCGAAGCGCACCTGAACCGCCTCGCTGCTCATCGGCCTGTCGAGTGGCCCGTTGACGGCCTGCGCACCGGAAGTGACGGAAAGGAGGACCAGGGTTGCGGCTTGGAATGCCCCTGCTCGCCAGGATTTGACGCTGCGCACTCGATCCTCCCGCCGGAATCGTTCCTCTTCCTCATGGCAACGCGCCGGCACTGCTCCGGTTGCCTCAAAGGCCTGATCTTGAGTTGCGGCAGATGGGCCCTACCTCGCTCAGGAACGGAATGAACCTGGAGAGATTTCATGCAGGCTTTCATACGCGCCTCGCTCATTGCGGCCACCCTGCTTGCGGCAGGCCAGGCGACCGCCGCCACCTGCCGGGATCCGGCAGGTTTCGACAAATGGCTCGACGACATCGCACAGGAAGCCGTGGCGCAGGGCATCTCGGCCCAGGCCGTGAGGCAGGGCCTGTCCGGCGTCACCTTCGATCAGAGCATTATCAATAAGGATCGTGGCCAAGGCGTGTTCAAGCAGAGCTTCGAGCAGTTCGCCGGACGCATGGTGTCTCAATCCCGGCTCAGGGGTGGGGCCAACATGCTGCAGCGCCATGCCAGCACCCTCCAGCGCATCGAACAACGCTTCGGCGTGCCGGCTCCGGTGCTGGTGGCGATCTGGGGACTCGAGACCGATTTCGGCGCCGTGAAGGGCAAGCTGCCGGTCATCCGCTCGGTTGCAACGCTGGCCTATGACTGCCGCCGTTCCGACTTCTTCAAGGCTCATCTGTTCGATGCGCTGAGGATCGTCGACAGGGGCGACCTATCCCCGGCCGAGATGCGCGGCGCCTGGGCGGGGGAGATGGGGCAGACCCAGTTCATGCCTTCGAACTACGTGAAGTACGCAATCGATTTCGACGGCGACGGGCGCGCCGACCTCCTGCACAGCCCGGCGGATGTGCTCGCCTCGACGGCGAATTATCTGCGCGGTCATGGCTGGGTGAAAGGCGCCAACTGGGAGCCAGGCACGCCCAACTTCGAGGCGATCAGGGCTTGGAACAAGTCGCAGGTCTACTCGAAGACGATCGCCTATTATGCGAAGAAGCTTGCAGGCGAAGACACTTCGGCCTTCGCGACCCAATGATCTGCCGAAAAAGGCGGGCTTGAAGCCCGCCTTTTTCGTTTGTTCGATCAGCCGCGTGCGCGGGCGCGGATCATGAAGGTGTCGAAGGCATATTCCGCCACCTGGAACCAGAGATATTCCTCGCCACGGAAAGCCTTGTAGCTGTCATAGAGCTTCTTGAAGTCGGCGTTCTTGGCCGAGATCTCATCATAGACCTCGTTGGCCGCTTTGTAGGCCGCATCCATGATCTCCTGCGAGAACGGACGCAGCTGCGCCCCGGCCCCGATGAGGCTGCGAAGGGCTGCCGGGTTCTTGGCATCGTACTTCGCCTGCGTGTCCACGTTCACATAGCCGGCCGCTGCCTGGAGGGCTGCCTGGTAGGTCTTCGGCAGCTCGTTCCACTTCTGCAGGTTGATGTAGAAGTGGATGGCAGGACCGCCCTCCCAGAAGCCCGGGTAGTAGTAGTACGGCGCGACCTTGTTGAGGCCGAGCTTCTCGTCGTCGTAAGGCGCCACCCACTCGGCGGCATCGATGGTGCCGCGCTCGAGCGACGGATAGAGATCGCCGCCCGCGATCTGCTGCGGCACCACACCGAGCTTGCCCATGATCTGTCCCGCCAGACCGGCGATGCGCATCTTCAGGCCCTGCAGGTCCTGGACGGTCTTGATCTCCTTGCGGAACCAGCCGCCCATCTGCACCCCGGTGTTGCCGGCGGGCAGAGCATACACATTGTGCTTGGCATAGAACTCGTTCAGGAGCGCATTGCCATTGCCGTGGTAGAGCCACGCATTGGTCTGGCGCGAGTTGAGACCGAAGGGTAAGGTCGTGCCAATGGCAAAGGTCGGGTCCTTGCCGACATAATAATAGGAACAGGTGTGGCCCATCTCCACCGTTCCGCCCGCGATGGCATCGAGCGCCTGAGGCGCGCCGACGATTTCACCCGGTGCGAAAGGTTGAATCTGGAACTTGCCATCGGTCGCCTCAGAGACGAGCTTGGCGAGCGTCTCGCCGCCGCCGAACAGGGTGTCCAGGGACTTCGGGAAGGCTGAGGTCAGCCGCCAGCGGATCTCCGGGCTCGACTGGGCGATGGCCGGAGCGGCAATGGCGGTCGATGCGGAACCGACCGTTGCAGCTTGGAGGAATGCACGACGTTTCATGGGCGTCCCTTTCGTTCGTTTACGCTTCAAGGCGCCCACGAGACAGAAAGTTTCTCTCAGGCACGCCCAAACGTAAAAAGTTGAACAGCCCCTATAGCGAGCCTTGGGAAAGAAGGCAGAGCTTTCAAAGCAGGGACTTCATGCACCCGGCGCATGCATGGTCGAGGGACGCAGGCCTAGAAGATCAGCTCGCCCGCTCCCCAGGCCAGGAGGATGAAGATCACGAAGATCAGCAGGAAGATGCCGAACAGGACCTTGGCGATGCTCCGCGCCCCGGAGGCGATGCCCGTGAAGCCCAGGGCACCGGCCACGAGGGAGATGACGAGGAAGATCAGAGCCCATTTGAGCATGTCGGCAACCCTTCAGCTTATTGTTCAGCTGCAGGCATAAGAGCTCAAGCTTGATCGGGTTCCCGAAGGCGGTGCAATGTCGGGGCCTTGCCCGATCCTAGACGACGACGGTGATCTTCTCGGCGGCCCGGGTCAGGGCGGTGTAGAGCCAGCGGCTGCGATGCTCGCGGAAGGCATATGATTCATCGAACAGGACGAGATCGTCCCATTGCGAGCCCTGGGCCTTGTGCACGGTCAGCGCGTAGCCGTAGGTGAACTCGTCCGATTCCTTGCGCAGCACGAACGGCACCTCCTCCTCCGTGCCCTCGAAGAAAGCCTTGTGCACGGCCACTTCCACGGACCGGCGGCGGGCATCGTCGTCGGGCAGCACATCCATGCGGATGAAGTCGTTGCGGACGCCGCGCAGGGCCTGGATGCTCCAGGTGCCGCCGTTGAGCAGGCCCTTGGTCTTGTCGTTGCGCAGACAGACGAGCTTCTCGCCCGCGGCCGGCATGGGGTCACGGTAGCCGTTCAACTCACGCAGGCGGGTGTTGTAGAGGCGCCGCGTCTTGTTGAGACCGACCAGCACCTGGTCGGCCGCCATGACGGCGGCGGCATCGATCTCGCGCCGACGGATGATGCGGCTGTCGCCATAGCTGCCCGGCTCGAGGCGCCCGCCCTCCCGAACCTGCATCGAGAGATGGATGATCGGGTTGTCCTTGGCCTGGCGATGCACCTCGGTGAGCATCACGTCGGGCTCGCCCTCCGTGAAGAAGCCGCCGCCCTTGACCGGCGGCAACTGCGCCGGATCGCCGAGCACGAGAACCGGCTGACCGAAGGACAGGAGATCGCGTCCCAGTTCCTCGTCCACCATGGAGCATTCATCGATGATGATGAGATCCGCTTTGGACGCCGGGCTTTGGCGGTTGAGCACGAATTGCGGACCGTTCTCGTCCGATTCCCGCGAGCGGTAGATCATGGAATGGATGGTGGAGGCGTCCGTACAGCCCTTCGTGCGCAGCACGAGCGCTGCCTTGCCCGTGTAGGCCCCGAAGGCCACTTCGCCGTCCACGTGCTCGGCAATGTGCTTGGCGAGAGTCGTCTTGCCGGTGCCGGCATAACCGAACAGCCGAAACACCGGGCGGTCGCCGCGGCGAAGCCATTCGGCGACGGCTTTCAGGGCAGCATCCTGTTGGGGCGACCAGGTCATGCGGAGCGTGCCTCGCGATGCAGGGAATAGAGCAGACCCACGATGATGCAGAAGCTGCCGAGGAAGACATAAGGATCGAGCGGCTCGCCATAGAACTGCCAGCCGACGAAGGCGATCAGCGGGATGCGCATGAAGTCCAGGGGCACGACCATCGTGGCATCGCCCTGACGATAAGCGTTGGTCAGGCAGTAATGGGCGAGCAGGCCGCCTAGGCAGATGCCGGCGAAGGGCAGAGCATGGGACGGCTGCACCTCAAGCCAGAAGGCCCGGCGCACGCCCGCAAGGTTCATCGGCAGCTGAAGCAGGTTCATGAAGAAGAGGATCGAGAAGGTGCTCTCGGTCATCGTAAGGCGCTTGGTCATGATCGCCACGAGAGCGAAGCTGAAGGCTACTCCGAGCATCAGGAAACTGGCCGGCTGCAAGGTTTCCAGCCCCGGCCGCAGGATCACGAGAATGCCGATGAAGCCGAGAATCACGGCGACCAACCGGCCCCGCGTCATGGTCTCCTTCAGCAGCGGGATCGCCAGCAATGCCACCCAGGCCGGCGTGGTGAACTCAAGCGCGAAGACGGTCGCGAGCGGCAGAAGCGTGAGGCCGAAAGCCCATCCATCCGTGCCGGCGAAATGCAGAACGTTGCGCGCAAGATGGAGACCGAAGCGGCGCGGCGTCAGGCCCGGTCTGAGCTCCGGCCTGACGAGTGCAAGAGCGAGCAGGATCAGGACGCCGGCGGCGTTGCGGACCGCCAGCATCTCGAAGATCGAGAAGGTGGGCGCGAGTGCGCGCACGGCAATGGCTGTTGCCGAGAAGGCGAGGAGCGCGCCGCTCATCCAGAGGACGACGGCAAGGATGCTACGTTGGGGCACGACGAACCGGACGATGTGAAGACCTCCTCCGATTACCCTGCCGCTTCCGTGGCGTGAAGCCTCCATCGTCATGCGGCGTGCAGCGACCAAGGCGCGCACGACCGGAGGGCACCGCTCGATGTGTCTCGCACGAGGTGCCGATTATCCGCCCACGCATGACTCGTGATTCTGATTCTCGACTCGATGAAGCGACGCACCGAGCGATTTTCGACTCCGATCGACAAAATTTTTTGCCGATCGCTCGCGATGACTCGCGCGGTCGTAAAACCCCTCCTCGATCCTCTCCGAGTGAAGAGGATTTCGGCTTCAATGTTGAACGCTCTCAAACACGGACGAATACTCTGATGACGTTTAACATCTTCTTTACATATGGCATAAGGCATTGTTTTAAAAAGTGATTTCCGCACTACCGAAAGCGCGAGCAGTGTCGGCATGCGATGTCGGCACGACTAAGGGAGCGGCTCTAACTGCCTCATCTTGAACCCGATATTGAGTCTTGGATCCGCAAGTGCAGAGCGCAATCCTCGACAACATATCCACAGAAAAAGTGAGGCTTCTACTGTCTACACTTTCCGTTATTCGGAACCCCCTTGGTATAACGACGTTGCCTTGCAAGCGTGACGGTTGCACGCGAAGGCCCTTGAAGGAGGCGGCAATGCCGACAGATACCAAGAACCCGCTGACGATGCTGTTCACGGGTGACACCGGTGCGACCAGCACCAAGAAGAAGACCGCGAAGAAGAGCAGCTCGCGCAGCAGCTCGTCCAGCGCCAAGAAGACCAGCGCCAAGAAGGCTGCCCCGAAGAAGACCGCTGCCAAGAAGACGGCAGCCAAGTCCTCGGCCAAGTCCGGCGTGAAGAAGTCGGCCGTGAAGAAGACCACGGCCAAGAAGACGGTCGCCAAGAAAGCCACCGCCAAGAAAACCGCAGCCAAGAAGACGACCGCCAAATCGGCCGTGAAGAAGTCGGCTGCAAAGAAGACCACCGCTCGCAAGACGGCAGCCAAGAAGACGACGGCTCGCAAGACCGCCGCCAAGAAGACCTCGGCTCGTTCGG
This sequence comes from Microvirga lupini, assembly GCF_014191055.1. Taxonomy (GTDB): domain Bacteria; phylum Pseudomonadota; class Alphaproteobacteria; order Rhizobiales; family Beijerinckiaceae; genus Microvirga; species Microvirga lupini_A. Next base: position 522,706 of record NZ_JACHWB010000001.1, on the reverse strand, counting down.
CTTCGTCGGCTCGCTCTTCGGCCAAGAAGACTGCGTCCCGCAGCTCCAGCCGCGGCGCAGTGAAGTCCGCTTCGCGCAGCTCGGCCTCCAAGTCGCGCAGCTCCGCTCCCAAGCGCGCCGCCGCCGCTTCGAGCCGCACCTCTTCCACGAAGAAGTCGGCCAAGGTCGCCAAGCGGTCATCGAGCGCTCGCAAGAGCCCCTCGAAGTCGCGCAAGCGCTAAGAGACCCATGCCACACGCGCCGGGATGGCCCCCATCCTCCGGCGCATGTGCATAAAAATCGCCCGGTGAAAGCCGGGCGATTTTTTCGTTCGGGGTCGTGGTTTCAAATCCGATTGAAGGCCGGTTATCGGCCTGTGCTCATCGGGTCGCTGGCGCCCCAATAGGGAGTGGCATTGTAGTAGCGGTGGACATGCTCCTCCCACTCCCGGTCGTAAGAAGCATCGTGCCCTTCCGCACTGCGCCGGGGGGCGCCGCGCAGCTGATCCTCGTTGAGGTTCAGCTCGTAGGCATCGAGCTCGGTATTGTACTTCAGGACGCCCCAGGGAAGCGTGTAGTATTCCTCGCCGAGACCCATGAAGCCGCCAAAGCTCATGACCGCATAGGCCACCTTGCCGGATCGCTTCTCGATCATCACGCGCTCGATCGTTCCGATCTTCTCACCGTCCGAGCGGCGGACGGGCGTTCCCTCAACCTTGTCGCTGGCGATCAGGCTATGGGTTTCGCGAACGTCACCGCTCTGTGCCGTCGTCTGCATCATCTCGCTCCTTCATGTGTGAGATCCTAAGGCAACGCTCGGGTTGAAAACCCGGTTCCGTGCCGCGCTTCTCCAGGCTTTCCAAGGCTTTGCTCCCGGGCGAAGCGCTGCCGTAGGAACCCCCTCATCGCCCTTACGTTGATCAACGTTTCCAGAGTGTGAGGATATGAGGGAGATTGCCATGGCGGTTCGCCAGAAGCCGGTCGAGGAACAGGTCATCGTCATCACCGGCGCATCCAGCGGCATCGGACTTGCAACAGCGCACCTGTTGGCCGAGCGCGGCGCCCGGGGCCTCGTCCTCGTGGCCCGCAACGAGGAGGCCTTGCGCAAAATCGCCGAAGAGCTCAGCCATGGCGGCACCCGGGCCATCGCGGTGGCGGCGGATGTCAGCAAGCGCGAGGATCTGGAGCGCGTAGCGCGCACGGCCATCGACACCTTCGGCGGCTTTGACACCTGGGTGAACGATGCGGCGGTTGCCCTGTATGGAAACCTCGACGAGATCCCCATGGAGGATCAGCGGCAGCTCTTCGATGTGAACTATTGGGGCGTCGTCAACGGCTCCATGATCGCTGCCGACCACATGCGCCGCCGCGGCGGCACCATCATCAATGTGGGCAGCGTCCTGTCCGAGCGGACCATGATCCTGCAGACCCAGTATTCCGCCTCCAAGCATGCCGTGAAGGCGTTCACCGACGGTCTGCGCATGGAGCTGGAAAATCAGGGTGCTCCAATTGCCGTGACGCTGATCAAGCCCTCCTCCATCGACACGCCTTATGTCGAACACGCCCGCAACTATCTCGATCACAACAACGCCGTTCCTCCGCCGGCCTATGACCCTCATCTGGTTGGCAAAGCCATCGCCTTTGCAGCCGAGCACCAGCGGCGTGAGATCACCGTCGGGTTCGGCGGCTGGGTCATCGGCGCCATGGGCAAGGTGGCCCCGCGCCTGGTGGACAAGGCGATGGAGTGGACAGGTTACGGGTCGCAGACCACGGACCAGCCGGAACGTCCCGGCATGCGCGACAATCTTTATCAGGCCCGCGAGGACGGCGACATGTACTCGTCCCTTCCCGGCGAGCCGCGCAAGACGAGTTTCCTGCTCGAGGCACAGCTTCACCCCTTCGTGACGGCGGCCGTTCTGGCCGGCGTTGCCGCCGGCATCGCGGCGCTGTTCATGCCGCCGCTGACCGGAGGCCGGCGGCAACGCCAAGCCAAGCGCCCGACACCGCGCTACCAGCCCACCATGCGGCGCACCGGCAATGGCCACGACAAGCGCATTCTCGGGCCGGGCCATGTGAGCCAGCGCGGGCCCTATGAGGGCCGCCCGCAGCCGCGGCACTAAACGATACAAGGGGCCGGACCTCACATCCGGCCCTCTTCTTGAAGAGCGACAAGATGGCCGCAGCCCACACGTTCCGAAGTGAAGAGATGCGGGTTAGCCTTCCTGCATGAATCCGATTCGTTTCTTCGCCATCGCCCTTGCTCTCGTCATCGGCGGCTCCGCCGCCGCGCAGGACAAGGGCACCCTCAATCCGAAGCCCCTGCCGCCGCTGGCCAATCCGGACGATCCGAAGCTCGCCGCCAAGGAACTCTTCGGCCGGCGCACCACGCCCGCCGATCTGCGGCCGCGTTCCATCGGCGGCTATGCCCGCGGCTGTGTTGCAGGCGCGGCAGCCATTCCGGTGGATGGCGAGAACTGGCAGGTCATGCGCCTGTCCCGCAACCGCAATTGGGGCCACCCGCAGCTGATCGACCTCTTGCAGAGGTTTGCCACGCGGCTTCCCTCCGTCAATGGATGGCCGGGGCTCCTCGTCGGCGATATCTCGCAGCCGCGCGGCGGCCCCATGATCACGGGCCACGCCTCGCACCAGATCGGCCTCGACGCTGATATCTGGCTGACCCCCATGCCGGATCGACGCCTGAGCCGGGCCGAGCGGGAGGAGATGTCGGCCACCAACATGGTGCGCGACGACTGGCTCGACGTGGATCCGAGCCGCTGGACGCCCCAGCACACCGCTCTCATCCGCGCCGCCGCGCAGGAACGCGGCGTCGCCCGGATCTTCGTGAATCCCGCCATCAAGAAAGCTCTCTGCCGCGAGGCGGGCGCGGATCGCGGATGGCTGAGCAAGGTGCGGCCGACCTGGGGCCACAATTATCACTTCCACATTCGGCTGGCCTGCCCGGCCGGCAATGCCGGGTGCTCGGACCAGGATCCGCCGCCCGGCGGCGACGGCTGCGGCGCGGAGCTTGCAGCCTGGTTCACGCCCGAGATGCTGCACCCGAAGCCGGGCAAGCCTCGCCCGCCCCTGACCATGGCGCAGCTGCCCAATGAGTGCCGCGGCGTTCTCACGGCGCCTGACGGGCCTTAACAAAAAGAGAGCGGCTCACCCCTGCAAGGCGAGCCGCTCTCTCATGCCCTGGGAATGGGGCGACAGGCCTATTCGGCCGCGACGCCCACGCCGATGGGGCAGGACACGCCGGTGCCGCCCAGGCCGCAATAGCCGTTCGGGTTCTTGGCCAGGTATTGCTGATGGTAATCCTCGGCGAAGTAGAACGGGCCTGCTTCCAGGATCTCGGTCGTGACCGGACCATAGCCCTTGGCGGCCAGCGCCTGGGCAAAGGCGGCCTTGGAGGCCTCGGCAGCTCTGCGCTGGTCCTCGTTGAACACGTAGATCCCGGACCGGTACTGGGTGCCGACATCGTTGCCCTGGCGCATGCCTTGGGTTGGGTCGTGGTTCTCCCAAAAGGTCTTCAGCAGGGCCTCATAGGAGACCGCCTTCGGGTCGAAAACCACCAGCACGACCTCGTTGTGGCCGGTGAGGCCTGAACAGACCTCCTCATAGGTCGGGTTCGGCGTGATGCCGGCAGCATAACCGGCTGCGGTAATCCAGATGCCGTCGCCCATCTGCCAGAACTTGCGTTCGGCCCCCCAGAAGCAGCCGAGGCCGAACAGGGCCTTCTCCATACCATCCGGGTAAGGCGGCAGCAGCGGGCGGCCGCTGATGAAGTGCCGGTCAGCAGTGGGAATGGGGCTGGGCCGCCCCGGCAGGGCCTCGGCGGCGTTCGGCAGATCGGTGCGTTTGCGGAAGCTGAACATGGGGATCCCTCGCGTGACCCCGCTCATGTAATCATCGCTCCGCTCTTATGGGAGGGGACGCTTGCGTCACCTTGCCGTGAAAGCGTCAGCGCTCGGCCAAGTAGCCGATGGGCTCCAGGGGCTTCTGACCGAGCCACAGCAGAATGGCCCCGATGACGAAGCCGGTAACGGAAGCAGGCAACTGAAGACCATAGGTGGCGATCGGCTCCCACAGCCAAGGATAGGCGCGTTGGGCAAGGCCCCCTTCCATTCCGGCCATGCTTCCCGGAAAGAGAACGCCTGCCACTTTCCCAATGGGAGCGAACGATACAGCATTGTTGACGATGGAGCGGGTCCCATCGATCACCAACCCAACAAATCCCGCTGCGATCAACAGGAGGCCGAGGCTACGCGCTAAAAACTTCAAGGGAGGATACCTCTCCGAACAGAGGGGGAATTATCTAATCTCTTTTGTCGCAATGGAAAAGGCGATTCAGGATGATTTGTCACAAGTTCGGTCTTGCCTTTCGCCCCAATTTGGCGATACACGGGCGCTCCGCAGATGAACGCGGAGAACCTGACCAGCCTGCCCGACCGGCCGGCGAGGGTTCTTGAGCCGAGCAAGGCTCATGCTGGAGGGGTGGCCGAGTGGTTGAAGGCGCACGCCTGGAAAGTGTGTATACGGGAAACCGTATCGCGGGTTCGAATCCCGCTCCCTCCGCCACATCCCACATCTAAGCGCCTGAGACTTTTGGCATTATGCCAAAATACCCGGCTTCGTCCCACAATTCAGCCCACAACAAGCTTTGGCTCAACGTGGTCGCTCATAGACCGTGTTGAACACTTGGTTACCGGACAAGCCTCAAGGCGGTTCGTTCCCAATTGGGGACCAAAGAACCCATCTTTCTCGGATTGGTACCGGGTCGCAGCACCTTAATGTCTGACCGAATAGACTAGCTCTCCTATGGATTCCGCGCCCTGCTCTATGGCACGGCTATTCTATGCCAGGGCAGGTGACGGCTCTCTCAAGGATACGGGATGTCAGTCGATCCTTCCAAATCTCAGCTCCGGTCCGAGCTGGCAATTCCGGTGGGCCACTCCTCGACCGGACTGGCAACATTGTCGGTGTCGTATCCGCGAAATTGAATCCTCTCAATCTTATGGTCATCCCCGAACGGCAACATCCCACAGAATGTGAACTTCGCCATCAAAGGGGCCATCGCTGCGAGGTTTCTTGGAAAGCGATCATGTACCATTGGCGCAGGGTACGACCATGCAGCCGCTTCCGTCAGCCGATCTCGCGGACCAAGCCACGCTTATGAGTGTCCTCGTCGGCTGTGAGTGATGGAGTGCTTTGGTCAGAACTACAGGTATGAGCCGGGTGGATGTTAGGTGCCGACTGGTTCAGGGCCCCTCTAGAAGCAATGGGGTGAGCTACACGGCTCGGAAGCACTCAGGAGAGGGCGGCATCCTGCAAAGCGATATAACCATAGATCGGCTCATGTTCGAGCGAAACCAATGCTTCGACCTTGAGCCAGTCTTGGCCATTCATATTGCATTCTGCAATGGCCTTCAGGCTGCGTGACGCGACACACCCGACTGAAGCGGAAGCATCGTTTGGCAAGGCATGAATTGCTGTCTTCCGACGTAAGTTTGCCATTCTGCCTGGAGCAATTTGCTTCTCCTGAGCAAGGAGTTGCTCAAGATCAGTACTAAGATCCTTTCCCGGATCTTTCATCGGCCGTATCGACGATGCGAATTCAGTCAACGGCTTGTAACCTGTGATCGTTGAGGTGCCTTCCGTCTTTTCATAAACGACTGTCGGAGAGACCAAGCCCTTACCCATCGTGAAGCGAACCTTCAATCCTTCCTGTGCAATGAAGTTGGCATCATGAATGAGCTTCTCCATGGCAGGAGAGATACCTGGCACCTTGTCACCCTTAACGAATGTCCGCTTCAAGCCGTCCAGCTTGTTAATCACAATATCAGCTTGCTGCTCACGATGTTTGCGCTGAACAACGTCGATTGGAATGAAGCGCAGCTCGAAATTGTGGCGTCCTTCAAGATACTCGTTCACCAGTCGGCGGCAGAACGGGCACCAAGGGGCGCCGATCAGATATACCACTTTGCCCTGCGACGAGGCTCCGGATGTGCCCCACAGCGAATGCTTGACATCCCAGACCAACGTCTTGTCCCAAACTTCGCAAAGGCTTTGTCCAAAGGCGACCGTAGGCAACAGAGGGCTTGCGGCCGAAACCAGCATGCTAGCCAGTAAGTTTCTCCTCGTTTGCATGCTATATCTCCCCGCATTGCACATCGCCGTGCAGAATCTTCGTATCCGTCTCCTTCACCGATCGGTACAGATCCCACTCCTCATGACGGGCATAAACCCGATCGGCATCAGCGACTTTGAGGAGTACTTGTGAGGGGTTCTCTGACAAGACATTCCGCAGCGTGACAGAATTTTCTTCTCGCCCAAATCGACCAGAGCCGAAGAAGATCAATTCACGACCACCCTCCCCGCTGCACATCCAAACCTCGTAGCTTACTGGTTCGTCCGTGCGCGTCTTCTGAAGTTCGATCGCAACGGCCTCGCCGTCGCGAGCCGCTCGTCTTACATAAACGACGTCTTCTTTCCTGATGGGCGGCGCCAAACGATCCCGAATCTGCTGAAGGACCTCAAGCTCTGGAGATATGGCATAGAGCCCTAAGCACGTACTTACACACGTTATGCCCATCGAACACTTATCGAAGATGCTTAACTGAGACCAATCTCCTCTGGCCGTCTTTATTAAGCTTGCACCGAACCTCTTCAGGAAACCTACGAACCAAGTCAGCATGATCTGAGTATCTGCCCCCTACCCAAGCAAGGGGTATACTCAAAGCCCAAGAACTCTGTAAATTATCGGCCGCCCCTTCCCTTCAGTTAAGGATAACAAGCCGGGTCCGTACAACGGGTAAACGCCGACCAACGCCGCGATTGAGGCCACCCTATAGAAGGTCGATACTCTCCAAGACCGCCACCGCTACCGAACCCGCCGCCGGAGGATTTTGTGTCGTGAAGTTGGAAGGAGGGTTTATCGGAAGCATTGCAGGTGGCGGTATACCGGATGCGTATAGCGTGAATATTAGATTGAATTGCCTGTTTGTAACAAACGGACACGTCGCGCTGATTGGATCAATGACCGCATTCGATGTGAAAGCAGAACTTGGGCCAAGATCCGAAATGTGACAGGAGCCGTCATTCCTTTGCTCGAGAGCCCACAGGCCTCGATGCAATGATTCATCCTGGGAGCGGAACCGCCAATCCGACCTTGACGCGGTCCATGGTCACGAAGGTGCGGAACCGCTTCACGTTGTTGTTGCCGAAGAACAGGCGCCGCGTCAGGGCCTCGTAGGCGTTCATCGTCGGGACCACGACCACCAGAACGAAGTCCGCCTCTCCGGTGACGTAGTAACACTGCTGCACCTCCGAAATCGAAGCGAACTCCCGCTTGGCGGCATCGATCAACTCCGCAGTCTCACTGATCACCTCGACCTCGACGAAGATGGTGATGGATTGCCCAACTTGGGCTGGATCGACAACTGCGACATTGGCTTGGATGACCCCGGCCTCCTCCATCCGCCGGATGCGGCGCTGCACGGCAGGCGCTGATAGGTTGACAGCCTCGCCGATCATCCGCTGCGGGGTCGAGTTGTCCCGCTGAAGGATATTCAGGATCGCGAGATCGAAGCTGTCGAGGGTGATCGATGACAAGGATTTGGACACCACCGCTCCATTGACGCGAAAAAATCTTTCATTCTGCGGGCATAAATAGAGCGCCTTTCTCGTACCAAGTGCAATATCTTCTCGCCATCTCAGTGATGAAGGACGGCGATGTTCCTGCCCAACCAGCACCCCGACTACCGCAAGCCACTCGATCCGGCGGATGCCGAGATCCTGGGTGTAACCGCGGCCAAAGAGGTCGAACGCTACCTCAGCTATCGTCACAACCATGTCCCGACACCTCTACACGCTCTTCCCGGCCTGGCCGCCGAACTCGGTGTGAGCACGGTCCACATCAAGGACGAGGGCTTCCGGCTTGGCCTCGGTAGCTTCAAAGCGCTGGGTGGCTCCTACGCGGTTATCCGTCTCGTGCTGGAGGAGGCCAGTCGTCGACTGAAACGCGCGGTCGATGTCGCCGAGTTGCACACAACCGAAGTTCACGCCATCGCGTCCGGAATGACGGTTGCCTGTGCCACGGACGGCAATCACGGGCGCTCGGTCGCTCAAGGTGCGCAACTGGTTGGCGCCAGGGCCACCATCTTCGTGCATTCCGGCGTCAGCGACGAGCGTGTGGCGGCCATCGCCCGCTTTGGCGCCCGGATGATCCGGGTCGAAGGCACCTATGACGACTCGGTCGCAGAGGCGGCACGTGTCGCGACAGAGAAGGGCTGGACCGTCGTCTCGGATACCTCGTGGCCGGGGTATGAGCGCATTCCTGGTCTGGTCATGCAGGGCTACACCGCCATGGTGCGCGAGGCCCTGCGCCAGCTTCCCACCCCCCCGACCCATGTGTTCGTGCAGGCAGGCGTCGGCGGCGTCGCGGCTGCGGTCGCAGGGCATCTCGCTCTCGCCTTTGGGGACCTGCGGCCGACCTTCATCGTGGTCGATCCCGCCCGCGCCGCCTGCCTTTACGAGAGCGCACGGGCGGGGCACCCGGTCAAGATCGAGCACGGTGAACCCACCGTCATGGCGATGCTCGAATGCTACGAGCCGTCTCTCGTCGCTTGGCGGATACTGTCCCGCGTTGCTGATGCCTTCATGACCGTCGACGAGAGGGATGCGATCGCGGTGATGAACCGCCTCGCCCGTCCCGTCGGGGATGACCCGACCATCGTGGCGGGCGAGAGCGGTGGGGCAGGCCTTGCCGGTCTCATTCGCGCCGCTGCGGCCCCTGAAATCCAAGCAGCGCTTCACCTCAGCGAAATGTCGCGGGTCTTCGTCATCAACACCGAAGGCGCAACCGATCCGGTGCGCTACGCGGAACTGGTCGGGATGCGGCCTGACGCCGTCGCAACCACCAGAGGGGCAGACGCATGACAACGTTTTCCATCGACGCAGCGCGACTGCTTGAACGGCTCCGGGAACTCGGACAGATCGGCCGCGACGACAACGGCATGTTGGTCCGGCTCGCCGGCTCCGACGCCGACAAGGCCGGACGTGACGCCTTTGTGGCCTGGATCCGCAGCGCAGGCCTGGAGGTCGCCGTTGACCGCATCGGCAACATCTTCGGGATCTGGAAGGATCATAAGAATGCCGACGACGCTCCTGTCCTGCTCGGCTCGCACATCGACACTGTCATCAATGCCGGTATCTACGACGGCTGCTATGGCGTGCTCTCAGGGCTGGCTGTAATCGAGGCCCTGAAGGCTGCTGGCTTCGTTCCCGCACGGCCCATTGCTGTCGCTGCCTTCACCAACGAGGAGGGCGTGCGCTATGCGCCCGACATGATGGGTTCACTCGTCTATGCCGGCGGGCTCCCGGTCGAGGAGGCGCTGGCGACGGCCGGCACCGATGGCACGATGCTCGGGGCAGAGCTTGAGCGGATCGGCTATGCCGGATCGGAAGAGCCAGGGTTCCTCAAGCCGTATGCCTATGTCGAGCTGCATATCGAACAGGGACCCGTGCTCGAACGCGAGGGTGTGCCCATCGGCGCGGTCGAGAACCTCCAGGGCATCTCATGGCAGAGGATCACCGTCGAGGATGAAGCCAACCATGCCGGCACGACGCCGATGTCGATGCGCCGGGATGCCGGTCATGCCGCAGCCCGCGTGGTCACCTTCCTGCGCGACCGGGCCCGCAACGCGAACACACCCACCGTGGCGACGGTGGGCTGCATGAGCTTCGAGCCGAATGCGATCAACGTCATTCCCTCCCGCGCCACCTTCACGGTTGATCTGCGCGATCCCGACGAAGGGCGCCTCCAGGCAGAGGAAGCGGCTCTTGCGTCCTACCTGAAGGGGCTCGCGGCCACCGAGGAGGTGACGATCTCGGTCGAGCGGCTGGCGCGGTTTGAACCGGTGGCCTTCGATCGCAGGATCGTGGAGCTGGTGGAGGATGCCGCCCGCAAGCGCGGACTGGCCTCGAAGCGCATGACCTCCGGGGCCGGCCACGATGCGCAGATGATCGCCCGAGTGGCGCCCTCAGCCATGATCTTCGTGCCGAGCACCGGTGGCATCAGCCACAATCCGCACGAGCATACCCCGGAAGCCGATCTCGTCGCGGGCGCCAATATCCTGCTCGACGTGGTTACCCGCCTCGCAGCCGAATAGCCGAACCAGGAGAGACACTATGGCCATGGATCTGGATGCCCTCGCACGAGACATGACTGCCTGGCGGCGTGACCTGCACGCACATCCCGAGTTCGGCTTCGAGGAGAAGCGCACCAGTGCCTTCGTGGCCGCAAAGTTGCGGGAGTTCGGCTTCGACGAGGTCGCCGAGGGCGTGGGCCGCACCGGGGTTGTCGGCACGCTCAAGCGCGGCAGCGGCAACCGGGCCATCGCGCTCCGGGCCGACATGGATGCCCTGCGCATCGGCGAGCAGGGCACGCAGGACTATCGCTCGCAGAACCCCGGTACGATGCACGCCTGCGGTCATGACGGCCACACCGCCATGCTTCTCGGGGCAGCCAAGCTCCTCGCCGAGGAAGGCGGATTCGACGGCACCGTGCGCTTCATCTTCCAGCCCGCCGAGGAATGGGGCAAGGGCGCGCTCGCCATGCTGGCCGACGGGCTGATGGAGTGTTTCCCGTTCGAGGAGATCTACGGCCTGCACAATATGCCAGGCCTTCCGGTCGGGCATTTCCAGACCCGCGTGGGACCGATCATGTCGGCGGAGGACAACTTCGAGATTGTCTTGAAAGGCATCGGCGGGCATGCCGCCCGGCCGCACTGGGGCAGCGAGGTTCTGGTTGCCGCCTGTGCCACGGTGATGAACCTCCAGACCATCGTCTCGCGACGCCTCAGCCCGACTGATATCGGCGTCGTGTCGGTGACCGAGTTGACCACGGACGGTACCCGCAACGCACTGCCCAGGCTTGCTCGCATTCTCGGCGATGCCCGCAGCTTCCAGCCGGAGGTCAGTGCCGAGATCGAGAAGCAGATGCGCATCATCGCTCAAGGAACGGCCCTGTCCTACAACGTTGCAGTCGAGGTGACCTACACGCGTGAGTTTGTGCCGCTCCTGAACGATGCCGCCCTGGTGAACGAAGCTCTCGCGGCTGCCCGGACGGTGTTCGAACCGGAGCACGTCTCGACTGCCTGCGAGCCGATGACCGGCTCGGAGGACTTTGCCCGCTTTCTGGAGCACGTGCCAGGCTGCTTCGCCTTCGTCGGCAACGGCAAGGACTCCGCACCTCTGCACAACCCGGCCTATGACTTCAACGATGACGGGTTGCTCCATGGCGCACGCTTTCATGTCGCCATTATCCGGCAGCGCTTACCAGCGTAGCCCGGCTCTCCTGGCCCGGCGTGTCGCCTAAAATGGCAGCTGAGCGGCGCCGACACGCATGTGCGGCAACTCTCAGCTGTGTTCTTGCCGCATTGGCCCTGATCGGGCGGCCGCGATGCCAGCCACCCGGCCTAGGGCGACGGCTGAAAGAAGTCCATTGCCGGACAGATAGCCTTCTGCTTTGGAGCCTGAAACACCGCAGGCCGCTCCGCCGACAGCGAAGAGGTTGGGCAGTGCCGTTCCGTTCTCGCGCATGACGCGGGCGTCGCCATCGACCACGAGTCCTCCTTGGGTATGGAACAGTGCTCCGGTGACTTTCACGGCATGATATGGGGTTTGCAGAGATGGCGCGCCGGAGAATCTGCGCCCGAAGCGATCTGATGTCTCGGCGTGCTTCAGCGCATCGACCTCCGCGAAGGTTGCCTTGAGGTTTTCGACCGGGATGCTCATCTGGCTCGCGAGATCCTTGACGGTTTCTGCTGTCAGAATGGCGCCAAGCGCTTCCGCCTGTCGAAAATCCTCGAACTGACGGGCGATGCCAGCGATGCGCTCATCGAAGATCGTCCAGGCAAGTCCCTGCGGTTGCCGCAGCACGACAGCCGCCTGCTCGGAATAGCCGTGGCTTTCGTCGGAGAAGCGCTCGCCGCGTAGGTTCACCTGAAACCCACCTTCTGTGATCGTCGCCCATGTGATGAGGATGCCATGAGGATGCGCGACCGACCCATGTCCCTGGTGTCCCGACAGGTGCCGTGTGCCAGCCCCTAGCGCCTGCCCCCAGAGCAGGGCATCGCCCTGATTGCCCTCGTGGCCGAAGTAAAGGGCGGTTCCGAGTTCAGGAATGTGACGCTGTACGAGATCCTTGTTACCGCCATAACCATTGCAGGCGAGGATAAGCGTCACACACCCGATCAGTTCCTTCGATCCATCGGGGCGCTTAACTTCCACTCCGGCGATCCTGCCGTCTGGCTCTGCGAACAAGGATGTGACACGGGCGTCGCAGAGAAGCTCAACGCCCGCATAAGCTACTGCCTCCCGTAGGCGGTCGACCAGCTCCCCGCCGGATCGGCTTGGCAGGCCGTGCATACGGCAGACGGAATGTCCGGGATAGCGAAAGTCCTCAATCAGTGAGAATGGCAGGCCGTAGCGATCCGCAAGCCACTCGATCGTCGGGCCTATCGCCTTCGTCACTGTCTTCACGAGCAAGGGATCCGGCTCACCACTCGCCTTGGCGCCGATATCGCTGCCGAACAATTCCGGGCTGTCGACGATGCCGGCCGCTTTCTGCCACCGTGTGCCAGGAGCGGGAATCAATCCGGCTGAGAGAGCCGTCGAGCCGCGCGGCACGGAATCACGTTCGAGAACCAGGACATCCTGTCCGGCCTCGCATGCCGACAGGGCCGCAACAAGGCCCGCTGCACCAGCACCGATGATGATTACTGGAGCCTTCGCGTCGAAGGCAAATCCTTCCGCCGAAAGAATGCTCATGCGCCTTCGATCTCTCTCATGATCTCGGAAATGGAAGCGATTCGGCAGACTGGCCGCAATGCTTCAATGGCCGTGTCATGCACGGCAGGCGAGAAGGCTGCGCAGCCGTCTTCGAGAACAATGGTGTCGAAGTCGCGCACATGTGCATCACGCACGGTCGATGCGACGCCGCCATTGGTGACAATGCCGCAGACGAGAAGTCTCTCGATGCCGCACTTGCGCAGCACCCATTCAAGGCGGGTCATGTAGAAGGCTGAGTACGCGATCTTCTCGATGCTCAGATCTGCTGGCTGCAACATGTCCACGAGCTGATGCCCCCAAGCACCAGGCTGAAAATCCCCCTTCTCGAGAAAGGGCCTGAGTTGCTTGAGATGCGGAGAGATCAGCGGCTCGCCTCCTCTTGCGGGCACTAGGGTGAACTGCGTTGAGACGACATAGCCGCCCTTGGCGCGCAACAGGTCGGCAAGCGGTTTCAGTCGCTCTGGAAGAGCAGCGATTTCAGGTGCTCCCTGCCCCGCCCGACCATAAGCGCCCTTTGGATGGAGGAAGTCGTTCTGAAGATCGATAATGAGGAGCGCAGTGCGCTCTACCGGGGTGGCAGACCCGATCATGTGGCGCGCTCCACGATGATGTTGCCGAAATCATCCACACGCGCAATGAGATCCGGATCGATGACGGTGGTCGCGTCCGGCTGTTCGAGAATGGCTGGCCCATGCACGACCGCACCGATCGGCAGGTCCAGCCTCGCATAAATCGCGGTGTCATGCCAATCGCCATCGAACCAGACCGGACGGCTGCCGAGCCTTGCCTGCTCGATAGTCGCGGAAGCCTCAGGCGCGAGAGATGCGAGATCGAAATGAGGCCTGCGTCCCACCGCGGCCGTACGCAGGTTGACGATCTTTGCCGGTACACTGGGCAAGAGGCGGCTGAACGAGGCTTGGTACGCCCGCTCGAAGGCTTCCCTGACGATGGACGCATCGACCCCTGTCGTTCCGCTCTGAAGCGAGACGGGGAGCGGAACACTGACCGTGTGGGTCTGGCCCACATAGTGCATGTCGAGCTCGAACAGGATGTCGATCCGCTCGACCGAAAGACCAGCCTCCTCCACGACCACGCGGGACGCTTCTGCCTCCTCGACCATACGCTGATCGAGAGCCGCGGCATCGAGTTGGTCGAGGAGCAGATTCACCGTTTGTACCTGATCGTGTCGGATGTCCGCGATGACACAGCCCAACGCGGAGGTCACGCCCGGATAGCGTGGCACGAGAGCGGCCTTCAGGCCCACATCCTTGATCAGCGCTCCCACATGCAGAGCTCCTCCGCCGCCGAACGGGACGGCGGCGAAGCGACCAGGGTCATGCCCGCGCTCAATGGAGACGAGGCGGATGGCGCCAGCCATCTTGCCGTTGGCGACCCGCACGATGGCCTCCGCCGCCTGCATGGGGTCGATCCCGAGCGGCTCCGCTACGTATTTCGTGATGGCAGCCTTCGCTGCCTCGACGTCCAGACGCGCGAGCTTGCCGCCTATGGGACGCTCGGCATTGATGCGACCCAGCACCACATTGGCATCGGTGAGCGTCGGACGCGTGTTGCCTTGCCCATAGGCTACCGGCCCTGGGCGCGATCCTGCGCTCTCAGGCCCGACCTGAAGCAGCCCGCCCGCATCCACATGGGCAATCGAGCCGCCGCCAGCACCAATCGTGGTGATCTCGATCATCGGAGTGCGGATGACGAGGCCGAAATCGATGGTGGTCTGGGCCGCCAGTGCCGTCTCGCCCTCGACCACGATCGACACATCGAAGGAGGTTCCGCCAAGATCCCCCGTGATCACATCAGGAAAGCCTGCGGCTTTCGCGATGGCAGCAGCAGCGATCACGCCTGCGGCAGGCCCGGACAGAGCTGTGCGCACAGGCAGTCGCCGGGCCGTGGCGGTCGACATGACGCCACCATTCGACTGAACGATGTGGAACCTTCCCGAGAACTTCTCGTGGGCCAGAGCCTGATTCAACTTGCCCAGGTAACTGCCCACGACCGGCTGGAGGTAGGCGTTGAGCGCCGTGGTCGAGGTGCGCTCGAATTCACGGATTTCAGGCAGGATCTGAGCCGAGCACTCGATGTTCTCGTTCGGCCATACCTCCCGGGCTGCGGCAAGCGCCTTTAGTTCGTTCGCAGGATTGGCATAAGCGTTAATGAAAACGATCGCGAGAGCCTCGGCGCCGCGTGCTAGGAGTACCTGGGCAATGTTTTTGACCTCGTCCGGATCGATCTCCTCCCGGATGGTCCCATCAGCCATGGTGCGCTCGACGACTTCGAGGCGCAGGTCCCGGTCGACGACCGGCACGAAATCGCCCCAGAGCCCCCAGGTGTGCCGGCGATCCCGACGGCGCATCTCAAGCACGTCCCGGAACCCGCGGGTGGTGATGAGGCCGATCCGAGCGCCCTTGCGCTCGAGCAGGGCATTGGTGCCCACTGTCGTGCCGTGCACGATGGAGCCGAGTTGCGCAAGCGGCCCGAAGGTCTTCAGACCCTCGAGAAACCCAATCGCTTCGTCACCGCGGTTCGACGGGACCTTTGCCGTGCGGAACCGGGCTGCGTCCTCGTCGTAATAGAACAGGTCCGTGAAGGTCCCGCCCACGTCCACACCGACGATCTTTCCCACGAGGGCGTTCATGCGGCTGCACCCTTTCTCAGAGCGACGGTTGCGCTCTCGTCTAATTCGCCATTCTCCATGACAACGACGCCGTAATCGCGCGCCGCCGTCTCGGAATTGACATAGCCCAGCCGCACGTCACGGGCGACGCGCTGTGGGTCACGCTGCAGAGGATCGCCCCATCCGCCGCCCCCGGGCGACTCCAGACGCACGCGCTGACCTGCGCGGATCTTCACGTTCGCGACCTTGGATGCCATCGGCGGTGAAAACTCGCCTTTATCCGTCTGCCAGAAAAACTTGTTCAGGGACGCGGGCAGACCGCCTGACACGCCGAACGGTGCGAACCTGCCGCGCTCGCCCAGAAGGAACACATCCGCATCAGTCAAAGATTCGATCTCGTAGATCGCCCCGACACCGCCGCGATGAGTTCCTGCCCCCGCAGAATCCGGCCGCAATGCCCATTGGGTGAACATGACCGGATAGGCGGCCTCCAGGATTTCCGCCGGAGGAATCGTGGCTGTCGAGATCGGATTGTTGGCATGGTTCAGCCCATCGCTCTCCGGATTGCCGCCGAGGCCGCCACCGAAGAACGAAAACATCACCCAGCGCGAGCCATCGGGACGATGCCCCGCCAGCGACAGAGCATTGATCGTGCCGAACGGGCCAGCCGTCGCACGGCTCGGGTCGGCCTTTGCCAAAGCGCCGAAGACAACCCCGATGACACGGAGGATCGTCTCCGTATACCCCCCGACAGGCTTCGGTGCCTTGACACCGAGGAGCGTCGTACTGGGGATCACGAAGGTGATCGGCCGCAGGCAGCCGGCATTGGCTGGAACGTCGGTAAAGACGTGCTTGAGGGCTACGTAGCAACAGGCAACGGCCGTCGAATAGGCGATATTGAGCGGCCCGGCGCAGGGCGCGGACGAGCGCGAAAAGTCCAGCGTCATCACATCACCTGCAACTGTGAGGTCCAGGGCAATCGTGAGCCGATGATCGGTGATGCCATCGTTGTCGAGGTAATCTTCAAACGAATAGGTGCCATCCGGCAGCGCGCTGACGGCTGCGCGCATCATCGCCTCCGCGCGATCCGAGAACGCGTCGAAAGCCGTTGCAACGGTCGCATCGCCATATTCGTCGAGAAGCTCCGTCAGGCGCCTCTCGCCGAGATCCAGAGCATTGAGCTGGCCGTTGAGATCGCCGAAGTTCGACACCGGTACCCGGGCGTTTGCGGAAAGAATTGCCACGATGTCTTCGTTCATCAACCCTGCCCGAATGAGTTTGACAGGTGGAAAGCGGACGCCCTCCTGGAAGCTTTCAGTCGCTTGGGCGTTGAAGCCACCTGGCACATTGCCGCCAATGTCGAGCCAGTGACCAACGGATGCGAGCCAGCAATAGAGCCTGTCGTCCCGAAAGATTGGTCGTACGAGACGAAAGTCGTTCAGGTGCGTGCCGCCGTCATAGGGATCGTTGAACAGGAAGGTATCGCCCGGCTCCAGCCCCCCTTCCCTCTCGACCTTATCGATCACAGCTTTCACGGCAAACGCCATCGCGCCGACGAAAATGGGCAACCCGTTCGTACCCTGTACGAGGGTTGCACCGGTGACGGGGTGGTAAAGCCCATGACAGGCATCGCGAGCTTCCGCAATGATCGGATTGAATGCGGAGCGGTAGAGAGTCGCGTCCATCTCGTCCGCGATCTGCTCGAGTCGGCCTTTCAGGACAGCCAAGGTGACGGGATCGATACCGCTCATTGGCCAGTCTCCCGATCGAAAGATTCATAGCGTTCGCCGAGCGCCAGCATTTCAGGGGTGCCGATGAGTCGGTTCAGCGCCGTGAAGTCGAACATGTGATCACGAAAGGGTTCGTTTGTGCCGTGGGCATGGAGCGAGCGGTAATAATCCTGCGCAGTGCGGGCCAGAGCACGCACGATGCCGCCCGGGAAGATAACGAGCCGGAAACCGATTGCGCCAAGGTCATGCGCAGAGGACAAAGGCGTCTCACCGCCCTCGACCATATTGGCGAGGAGTGGGCGCAACGACCCGATGGCAGACGTCACGGCGGCGAGCTGCTCGCGGGACTTAGGAGCTTCCACGAAAAGCACGTCAGCTCCAGCCTCCGCATAAAGCCGCGCCCGCTCGATCGCCGGCTCGAAGCCTTCGACGGCGACCGCGTCGGTGCGAGCGATGATCACGGTCTCTTCGGATGCGCGTGCATCTACTGCGGCCTTGATCTTGCCGGCCATTTCGTCGGCCGGAATGATCGACTTGTCCTGCAGATGACCGCAACGCTTGGGAAAGCTTTGGTCCTCGAGCTGAATCGCAGTTGCGCCGGCGCGCTCGAAGATCCGGACCGTGCGCTGAACGTTCAGCGCATTGCCGTAGCCGTTATCCGCGTCCACCACGAGCGGCGTCGATACCCGGTCGCGCACCAGCGCGATGGTTTCAGCGACCTCGCTCATGGAGACCAAGCCAATATCGGGACGCCCAAGTCGTGTATAGGCCATCGCCGCACCGGACAGGTAGAGAGCCTCGAAGCCGGTCTCCGTTGCAATCGATGCGGTCAATGGGTCAAAGACGCCGGGCGCAACGATGACCTTGTTCTGAAGAATTCGTTCCTTGAAATTCATTGTGACCAACCGTGTTGGGGAGAGCGGGCAAGAAGATCCAGCAGCTCACGGATGTTAGATGCGCCATTGATGGTGTCGACCTCGGCCATGATGAGCTCCGCATGCGGGCCGCCCCAGACGGGCTCTGTCAGCTCCCGGAACTTGGCATGCACATCTTCGGGCGAGTACGGATCTTCGGTGTCACCCTTGTTGGTGAGCACCTCGGCCGCCAATTGCCGGCCGTCTCTCAAGCGAACCCGAACCCGAGCCGGGCGTAGGCCCGGAAGCATCGCTGTTAGTGCTGCATCCTCACGCACCGTGACGCGACGCGCGAGATCGCGGGCAATCGGATTCGCCTGGGCCTCCTCGCGGAAAGCCGGCACATCGGCGGCGCCATTGACGATGTAGGTTGCCAATGCAAAGGGCAGGGAGAATTTTGCAGCCAGCATGTTTCTGGGGTCGGCCGAGTCGAGCTGCGCCGCCCAAACATAGGTATCGACTTCGATCGCTTCGATAGACGCAGGATCAATCGGGCCTCCCAGCTGACGCACAATTTCGCCAAGGGCGTCGAGAGCGCCGTGAGTGTAGCGGCAAGCCGCATGCCTCTTGAAATAGTTGCGGGCGATTTCCCAGCGTTCGCCGAGTTCCAGCACCATCTCGTCCGGCTGAAAGTTCTCGGCGATCACGGTTCCATAGACGGTCCCGACGCCATCGGTCTCTCCGACGAAGCCGGATGCCTGCAGCTCCCATGCCATGAGGCCAAGCTGGTTTGAAAAACCCGCATACGTGTTGCGCACGGTTCCGCCTTCCAGCATCGTGCGCCGGCTCGTCGACAGGCCAAAGCTCGAAGCGAGATTGATAGTCTCTATGATCTGGTCCGGCGTAGCCGCCTCAAGCCTTGCAGCCGCCATTGCAGCGCCGATCGTGCCCCAGGTGCCATGGGGATGCATGGTCACCCGCAGTTTCGATCCGATGCCGACACGAGACCCAATTTCATAGCCAAGTGCGATCGCCAGGATCAGGTCCGCGCCCGAAGCTGCGCAGCGCTCGCCCGCCGCCAGGGCGGCCGGGACCACGTGGATTCCGGGGTGGCCGCGCGCATATTGATTGCCCTCGTCGAGTTCCAGCATCGTGCCTGCCGTGCCGTTGAGCAGGCTTGCAAGCAGCGCGCTCATGCGGCGGCCTGCCCCGATCACCGGAACCTGCCCCTCCATCCTCTCGCGTTGTCCAAGTCGCGAGACGAGGCTGCGCATCTCCGGTTCCTGCATTCCGGCAGCCATGGCGCCGATGCAGTCGAGAAGCACGAGCTTCGTGCGCTCGACCACGGGTAAAGGCAGATCCGCGAACTGGGTCCGGGCCGCGAAGCTGCCCCATTGCCGGAGCCATTGGGGCTGCCCGTCCTGCAACAGAACGGATGCGGGAATGACATTCTGTGTGACGATCGTCATGAAGTCTTCTCCGTCACATACCGAGATAGGCGCGCTTGAGTTCTGGGTCATTGCGGACCTGTTCGGCCGATCCCGACAGGGCGATGGTTCCATTCTCCAGAATGTAGGCGCGCGATGCGCATTCAAGTGACTGAACCACGTTCTGCTCGACGAGGAGGATCGGCAGCCCATTGCCATTGAGGCGCCGGATCAGAGCGAACATTTCCTCCACGAGCAGCGGCGACAGGCCGAGCGACGGTTCATCGAGGATTAGCAGGCGCGGTTCCGCCATCATCCCGCGCCCGATGGCCAGCATCTGCTGCTCACCGCCCGACAAGGTGCCGGCCGCTTGGCTGCTACGCTCCCGCAGGCGGGGGAAGGTGTCGAAGACTCGCTCCAGATTGCTGGATCGCCGGTCGCGCCCGCGCCGATAGCTGCCGAGTTCGAGGTTCTCCCGCACCGACATGTTCGGGAAGATCTTGCGGCCTTCCGGAACTTGGATGAGGCCGGCCCTCACAATATCCGCCGAGGATGCTCCGGTGAGCACCTTTCCATCGAACCGGATCTCGCCCTCATTTGCGCGCAGAACACCGGACAGGACTTTGTTCAGCGTGGTCTTGCCGACGCCGTTGGAGCCGAGCACCGCGACGATCTCGCCGGTGCCGACGGACAGATCGAGGCCGCGCAGCACTTCCGTGCCGCCATACCCTGCTCTCAATCCGCTCACCTCAAGCATGGACCTTCTCCCGCTTCAGGCGTTCGGCCGCGCCGGCCCCGAGATAGGCTTCGATGACCTTCGCATCGTCGCAGACATCGGCGGGAGGCCCTTCGGCGATGATGCGCCCTTGCGCAAGAACATAGACCTGCTCGCAGAGATTCATTACAGCCTGCATGACATGCTCTATCATCAGGATCGTAGTCCCCTCGTCGCGGATTGTCCGAATGACAGGGATGATGTCGCGGATCTCGGAGGGATTCAGGCCTGCCAGCACTTCGTCGAGCAGCAGCAGCTTCGGCTCCGTTGCGAGAGCGCGGGCGAGTTCAAGCCGCTTTCGGCCCGCTACCGTCAGGCTGGAGGCTGATTTGTCGAGTTCGGGACCGAGCCCAACGCGACGGCCCACCTCCTCGGCACGGGCCATCGCGTCTCTGCGCTTCGCGTGGCGCAGGTGCGCGCCGACGGCGATATTTTCAAGAACGGAGAGGCCTGCGAACGGCTGCACGATCTGGAATGTGCGGGCGATGCCACGACGGGCCCGGACATGCGGTTCATCGTGGCTGATATCCTGTCCCTCGAACAGGACGCGTCCCTCGGTTGGTTTCTCAAAGCCGGAGATCAGCGTGAAAAGCGTTGTCTTTCCAGCACCGTTTGGGCCGATCAGGCCGGTGATTGATCCTGCCGCCACCTTGAGGGATGCTTGGTTGACAGCGACGAGACCACCGAAGCGCTTGGTCGCATTCTGCACCTCAAGCATGGCGAGCAGCCCCCTTCGATTGACCCGGTCGGCGAAGGAGACCGAGTATGCCCTGAGGAGCAAAGGCAACGGCCGCAACCAGAAGGCCGCCGAAGACCATGAGATCGATCCCTGGAACGCTGCCGGCTGCAAGCTTGGTGATCTCGCCTAGCCCATGCAGGGCCACTGCACCGACCAAAGGACCGAACACGGTTCCAAGCCCCCCAACGATGGGGGCGAGGATCGCCTCGACCGAGATCCAGGTGCCGTATGCGATATTGGCATCCACATAGAGAAAGTACTGGGCGTAGAGGCCGCCGGCCGCCGCCGTCACAGCCCCGGAGGCCGTGATCGCTCCGAGTTTCACCCGCAGCGTATCGACGCCGAGCGCCTTGGCAGCCGCTTCGTTCTCCCGCACAGCTACGAGCTGAGCGCCGAATCGCGAGCGCTCGATCCAGCGGGTCAGGACGAGCACGGCGCCGACGAGGGCCAGCGCGATCCAGAAGAAGGCGCCCCTGCTCTCAAACTGGAAATTGTCAGGCCGCACATCCAGCTTGATCAGGACGCCCGCAGCCCCGCCTGTGAAGGTCGCCGCGTTGGCGAGAATGCGCAGCACCTCGGCGAAAGCGAGCGTGACTAGCGCGAAGTAGGAACCGCGGAGGCCCGACCGGAAGCTTAGATACCCGATCATCCAGCCGACCGCCGCGCCCGCCACGGCGCCAATGACGAAGGCAACCCAGGGGTTCATTCCAAAGCGGACCTGAAGCAGCGCTGCCGCGTAGGCACCTGTTCCGAAGAAGGCGGCGTGGCCGAATGAGAACTGTCCGCCGAAGCCGCCGAGAATGTTCCAACCCTGAGCGGCAAGCGCGATGATAAGGGTGAAAACGAGGAAATTGAGAACCGTGTTCGCCGTAACGAAGGCTGGCACGAAAGCCAGGAGCGCGATCACGACGGCAATCGGAACGATGTCACGAAATGTCATGCCTTCGCTCCGAACATTCCCGTCGGCCGCACAAGCAGCACCAGGATGAAGATGAGGAAAATTCCGATCTGTCCGAGCGAGTCCCCGAGAAAGAGACCGCAAAGGCTCTCGACAACCCCAATGAACAAGCCTCCGAGGAGCGCGCCGGGGATCGAACCCATGCCTCCTAGGACAACAATCGTGAAAGCGACTAGCACGAAGGCCTGCCCGATGCGCGGGTTGACGTAGAAGGTGGGCATGAGCAGGCAGGCCGCTACAGCCAGGCAGGCGCAGCCAAGCCCGAACGTCACGGCATAGACATGAGCGACATCGATGCCGACGAGGCTCGCGCCGAACTTTTCCTTGGCAACGGCCCGGATGGCCTTGCCCGTATCGGTGCGCGAGAGCAGAAGCCACAGGAGCACGGTGACCAATATTGCAGCCCCGAAGCCGATCAGACGAGGTTTGGAGAGAAGGAGTGACCCGAACTCCACGACCTGAAAGCCGTAGTCAGTGTTGAGCGTGCGCGTATCAGAGCGAAACCCGGCCAGCAAGGCGTTCTCAATCGCAATCGAAAGCCCGAGAGTCACGAGCAGGATGTTGCTGTCGTTGCCATGGCTGGCTGGGCCGATCACGAAGCGCTGAACGGCATAGCCCATGCCGAAAAAAAGAGGCGTCAGTGGCAGGATGGCGAGATAAGGATCAAGCCCGACGGTCTCATACACAACCCATACGGCGAACATTGCCGCAGTGAGCAGCGCGCCATGGGCGAAGTTGATGATGTGAAGGACACCGTAAACCAGGGTAAGGCCGAGCGCGATCAGCGCATAGACGGTACCCGTCATCAGCCCGTTTACGATGGCCTCCGCTATGATGGCGGGTGAATACATCGTCTAAATCACTCCTCAGAGGCTCTGGGGAGCGAATGTGCGCCCCAGAGCCATTGCTCAGGATCAGCCGGTCACCGGGAATTGCGGCTTCGCATCCGCGAAGGTGTCGGGGAAGATCACCTTGATGTCGTTGCCCTGAACCTGCGTGTTGACGGGCGCGGCGCCCATGTTCTGTCCATTGACGAACTTGGTCTCGCCATAGGGCATGATGTGATCCTTGAAGGTCGAGGTATTCAGTGCCTCGATGATCTTCGCGCGATCAGCCGAACCGGCACGATTAATGGCGTCAGCCAGTAGCTTCACGCAGGAATAGTTCAGCGGTACATTGTAGGCGAAGACCTTGCCCTGTGCCTCGACCTGCTTCTTGAGCTCCAAGGCCTTTGGATTGCGCGGATCGTACCAATGATTGCAATCCATGATACCGTTGGCGGCCTCCGGAAACTCCTTCACGAAACGGTAGTTCGAGGCTGCGCCATTGAGGACGGCATAGACGCCCTTGGGCCGAATGCGCTGCTGCTGCATCGTGCGGGCGAGCAGCACGAATTCACCGTAATAGCTCGACGGGATCACGAGATCCGGGTTGAGAGAGCGGATACGGAGGGCGACGTTCGACATATCGCGCGCGGGCGTGGGATGCGCGATGGTCTCAAGGATTTCGAAGCCGCGCTTCGGCAGTTCCGTCTGCATGAGCTTGGCCAGGCCCGAGCCGAACAGCCCATCCTCATGCACGAGCACGACCGTCTTGGCGGGCTTTCCAGCGCCATCGTTCAGCTTGACCAAGTTGTCGAGCGCAAATCCGGTCACGATGCCGAAACCCGGGGCGAAGCGGAAGGTATTCTTAAGGCCGCGCTGCACAATTGGGTCGCTGACACCGACATCGACGATGTAAGGCAGGTCATAGCGAGCCGCAGCCTGGGTGGCCGCAAGGCAAATGGGACTTGCGAACCCGCCGACGATGGCGGCAACGCCGTCGGCCTGCATCTTCTCGACCTCCTGGGTGCCTGCCTCCGGGTTCGAACGAGCATCGCCGAACACCATCTCGAGCTTGGCACCGCCAAGGCCCTTGAGACCGCCGGAATCGTTGATTTCCTTGATGGCCATTTCGGCGCCCATGCGGCCGAATTCACCGTCCTGGGCGAGCGCCCCGGTGACGGGCTGCAGGATACCGATCTTCACGGATTGCGATTGTGCGCGCAGGTAAGCCGGCATGGCCAGGACAGCCGCCGAAGCAGCACCTGCCCGCAGGATTGAGCGACGCGTTGGACGCATGATGTTCTTCATGTCGATGTTCTCCTCTGGGTGGACACCCGCACCGGGCGGGGCTTTGGCTTGAGGCTCTTCGGCCCCTTGGCTTTGTACTTTTGCAGCTCAGGTCTTGCGGTGGTTGGCTTAACCACCGGATTCCATCGGCGGGCACCGACGGCGCCGGTCCGCACAAGATCCATGTGGAATGAATAGCGATCCGGCCTATACAGGGCATGGAGATGCTCGACTCCCTGGCCCGACGGATCCCACACGACACGTGTGAGCGAAAGAAGAGGAGAGCCGATCTCCAGCCCCAGAGCGTCCGCCACATCTGGTCCAGCCAAGGTAGCGCCGATGCTCTGACTTGCCTCATCGACCACGATTCCCGACCGCTCCAGCAGTCCGAGGAGCGGCATTGATGCCAGATCGGCCTCGGAGTAGGTGACGCCGATACGCTCCGGCACATGAGTCACGAGATAGGAGAAAGGCGCGCCGTCGATGAGACGCACGCGTATCGAGCGCTGCGCCCGCTCCCCCGGTTCAAGCCCGAGCGCTCCGGCAACGCTTTCAGACGGATTCACATAGGCAAACGACAGAAGTCGCACGCTAGTCCTACGCCCCATCTCGACCAGATGGGACAGCACATTCGAGAGATCCGCCACAATTGGCTGCACCGAATTCCCCTCGCGGACAAAGGTTCCCGAACCGGGGCGCCGATCAATGAGACCATCGATCGCCAGGGTATCGAGCGCACGCCGCACCGTTACGCGCGACACTCCGTACTCGGCCGCGATCGACAGCTCCCCCGGCAGGCGTGAGCCGGGCTCTAACGCACCGTTCAGAATGCGCTCACGCAGAAGGAGATAGATGCGCCGCGCTTTAAGAGGTTCGACTGCGTCCACCAAGGCCGCCCGCTCCAAACTGAAACAGTGTTGACTGATGTAGAGGACAGATACCTGTCTACCTTATAATACATTTCACTTGCGTCAAGCCGCCTCTTTGGAAATACTGGCAGCGGCTCCGACATGAGCCATGAGAGCGCATTCGGGAGAGCGATATGGCGCAGAGCCCCTCCGGCCCGCGGACCCTGATCGATAAGCTTTGGGATAGCCACGCGATTGTGACGCGGGAAGACGGCCAGACTTTGCTCTGGGTCGACCGACACTTCGTGCACGAAGGCTCGTTCCATGCCTTCAACAAGCTGAAGGAGCGCAGTGCTAAAGTCGCACACCCGGAGCTCACCTTCGGGATCGCTGACCACTATGTGCCGACACGCCGATCTGGGCGCAATGTGGACCCGGCCATCCAGAACATGATCGATCAGCTGGAACAGAACACGTCGGAGAACGATGTGATGCTGTTCGGCCTCAACGACCCACGCCAGGGAATTGTTCACGTGGTCGGCCCCGAACAGGGTTTGACGCTTCCGGGCCTTCTCATCGTCTGTGGCGACAGCCACACCTCCACGCATGGCGCCTTTGGAGCATGGGGCTTTGGCATCGGCGCATCCGAGGTTGCGCACGTGCTGATGACGCAGACGCTTTGGCAGCGAAAGCCCAAGCGGATGCGCATCACAGTCGATGGAACGTTGACGCCGGGAGTCGGCGCCACGGATATAGCGCTCTCCATCATAGCGCGCATCG
Source organism: Microvirga lupini (assembly GCF_014191055.1). Lineage (GTDB taxonomy): Bacteria > Pseudomonadota > Alphaproteobacteria > Rhizobiales > Beijerinckiaceae > Microvirga > Microvirga lupini_A. The sequence continues at coordinate 497,025 of NZ_JACHWB010000001.1, read as the reverse complement.
GTGCCGACGGTGCGCAGGGGCATGCAGTCGAGTATGTGGGTTCTGCCATCCGTGCTCTTTCGATGGAGGGGCGGCTCACCCTGTGCAACCTCTCCATCGAAGCCGGCGCGCGTTGCGGCATGGTCGCCCCCGACGAGACGACGATTGCGTACCTGCGCAACCGCCCCTTTGCACCCACAGGCGACGGCTTCAAGCGTGCGGCGGAGGACTGGCTGAGTTTACAGACCGATAAAGACGCGCAGTTCGACCGTGAGATCGTTCTCGCCGGATCCGAAATCGTCCCTGTTGTGACCTGGGGTGTCAGCCCCGAGGATGCGCTGCCGATCACGATGGCGGTGCCGGATCCCGATTCAATCCCGGATTCAGGCAAGGCAGCGCAGATCCGTGACGCACTGACCTATATGGATCTCAAGCCGGGACAGAAGCTGACCGAAGTTCACATCGACCGCGTCTTCATCGGCTCGTGCACCAACAGTCGCATCGAGGATCTCCGTGCGGCCGCCAAGGTGCTAGCCGGTCGCAAAGCCAAGGTACCCGGCCTCGTCTCGCCCGGATCATCCCTGGTGAAGCAACAGGCGGAAGCGGAGGGGCTCGATCAGATCTTCAAGGAAGCCGGCCTCGAATGGGTCGATTCAGGCTGCTCCATGTGCGTAGGCATGAATGGCGACATCGTGCAGCCGGGGGAGCGTTGCGCTTCAACCACCAACCGCAACTTCAAGGGGCGCCAGGGACCAGGTGCGCGGACCCACCTCATGTCGCCTGCCATGGTTGCCGCCGCTGCCGTGACCGGACACCTCGCCGACGTCCGCCCGCTGATCGAGGAGCGCACCTGATGCAGCCTTTTCATCGCCTGACGGCCCCCGCCTGCCCCCTGCCCTATGCCAATATCGACACGGACCAACTCATCCCAGCCCGATTCATGAAGCGCTCAAGGGCTGAAGGCTATGGCGGGTACCTGCTTCACGACATGCGCTTCTCGGAGGACGGCACGGACATTGCCGATTTCCCCCTCAACAAGCCGATCTATCGCAATTCTCAGATCATCGTGGCGAGGCGCAACTTCGGGGCAGGCTCATCGCGTGAGGCCGCTGTATACGCGCTCGCGGACTATGGAATCCGTTGCGTGATCGCCCCGAGCTTCGGTGACATCTTCGCGTCCAATGCCGTCAATAACGGACTTCTTCCCGCAAGGGTGGATGAACGAGACGCTGAGGCACTGATCAAACTTCTTGAGACCCATACGGAACTGACCATCGATCTTGAGGAGCAGACGATCTCTGCGAAAGCGATGTCGGCCCCATTCGCCATTGATCCCGTTTGGCGTACGAAGCTCCTGAACGGCTGGGACGACATTGACATCACGCTCAGTCAGGCCGATGCGATCGAGCAATTCAGAGAGCAGGACTCGTTACGACGCCCATGGGCGACACCGAGGGTGCTGGCCAGATGACCAAATAATTCCTGCTTTGATCCGCCTTGGTACTCCTCAGGCTCACTTCTTTCTGTTGTAAACGTCGAGAGAAACAGCCGCGAGCAGCACGATACCTTTGATAACCTGCTGGTAGTCGATACCGATTCCGAGGATCGACATGCCGTTGTTCATAACGCCCATGACAAAAGCACCGATGACGGCACCGGTCACCTTGCCGACGCCGCCGGTGGCCGAGGCGCCGCCGATGAACACAGCCGCGATCACATCGAGCTCGAAGCCCAGGCCAGCCTTTGGAGTGGCCGTGTTGAGACGGGCCGCGAAAATGAGCCCGGCGAGGCCTGCCAGCACGCCCATGTTGACGAAGGTGAGAAAGGTCAGGCGCTCAGTCTTGATGCCTGACAGCTTCGCCGCCTTCTCGTTGCCACCCAGGGCGTAAATCCGCCGACCGATCGTGGTACGGTTGGTCACAAAGGCATAAAGCGCAATCAACACTGCCATGATGACAAGGACATTCGGCAGGCCGCGGTACGTTGCCATCAGGTAGCAGAACGCGATCACCAGCACGGCAAGCAGGCCGTTCTTAAACAGGAAGAGGCCGAAGGGCGCAGTCTCGACGGCGTGCTTGAGCTGGTTAGCACGGCTGCGGAAGCTGAAGTAGATGATGGCGGCGACGCTGGCAGCGCCTAGGAATAGAGCCGTATAGTTGAATCCCTGTCCGCCGAAAACGTCGGGGATGAAGCCTGAGCTCAGGCGCTGGAACACCACCGGAAAGGGACCGACCGACATGCCGCCGAGGAGCGCCAGGGTCAGACCCTTGAAGACGAGCATGCCGGCAAGCGTCACGATGAAGGATGGAACCTTGAAATAAGCCACCCAGTAACCCTGGGCGGCACCGATGAGGCCGCCCACGATCAGACAGGCAATGGTGGTTGTCACCGGATCGAAGCCCCATCTGACCATCATCATGGCGGCCAAGCCGCCGACGAAGCCAACGATGGAACCGACCGAGAGGTCGATGTGCCCGGCCACAATGACGAGCAGCATGCCAAGCGCCATGATGACGATGTAGCTGTTCTGCAGCACAAGGTTGGTGAGGTTGAGAGGCCGCAGCAGGGTACCGTTGGTGACCACCTGGAAGAACAGCATGATGGCCAGGAGCGACAGAAGCATGCCGTAGTCGCGGAAATGGGTCTTGATGAACTCCATCCACGATGTCTTTTGCTGGGAAAGCGGAAGCTCGTCAGCGGTTCTCGTGTCCATCTCAGCGCCTCCCGGACTTCACGATAGCATGCATGATCTTTTCCTGGGATGCCTCGGCAACGCCAAGCTCGGCAATGAGAGCACCTTCGTTCATCACATAGATCCGGTCGCACATGCCGAGCAGTTCCGGCATCTCGGACGATATCATGAGGACACCCTTGCCGGCATCGGCCAGCCTGTTGATGATTGTATAGATCTCGTACTTAGCGCCCACGTCGATGCCCCGGGTTGGCTCGTCCAGGATAAGAATTTCCGGGTCGGAGAAGAGCCATTTGCTCAACACGACCTTCTGCTGGTTGCCGCCCGACAGATTAACAGTCTCCTGAAAGACGCTGGGGCTGCGAATGCGCATCTTGGCGCGATAGTCGTTGGCAACCGACAGTTCCCGCATGTCGTCAATGACGAGACGCTTGGAGACACCGTCGAGGTTGGCAAGAGTTACATTTTTGCGGATATCCTCGGCAAGGACCAGACCATAGGTCTTCCGGTCCTCCGTGGCATAGGCGATTCCGTTCGACACCGCCTTCTCCACCGTGCTCACATCGATCTCCCGGCCGTGAAGCAACACGCGGCCGGAGATGTTCTGACCGTAGCTGCGTCCGAACAGGCTCATGGCGAACTCGGTGCGCCCAGCCCCCATCAGGCCGGCAATGCCGACGATCTCGCCGCGCCGGATGTTCAGGTTGACGTTCTTGACCACCTGCACATGGGCGTGGATCGGGTGGTACGCGGACCAGTTCTCGACCTGAAAAATTGTCTCCCCGATCTTCGGGTTTCGCTGAGGGTAGCGGTCCTCCATGGTGCGTCCCACCATGCCGCGGATGATGCGGTCTTCGCCGACAGGCTCCGCCCGGCAATCCAGCGTCTCGACGGTGCCGCCATCCCGGAGGACGGTAATGGAATCGGCAACCTTCGAGATCTCGTTGAGCTTATGCGAGATCAGGATTGAGGAGATGCCTTGAGCTTTGAACTGGAGCAGAAGGTTCAGCAGCGCATCGCTGTCTTTCTCATTCAGGCTGGCGGTGGGCTCATCGAGGATCAGAAGCTTGACCTTTTTGGAGAGCGCTTTTGCAATCTCCACAAGCTGTTGCTTTCCGACACCAAGGTTGGTCACAAGAGTTTCTGGAGACTCGTTGAGACCAACGACCTTGAGAAGTTCCTTTGTCCGCGCGAAGGCGGCTGACCAATCGATGACGCCGTACTTCGCCTGTTCGTTGCCGAGAAAGATATTTTCCGCAATCGACAGGAGCGGCACCAGCGCCAGCTCCTGATGAATGATGATGATGCCGAGCGCCTCGCTGTCGGCAATGCCTCTGAAGCGGCGCTCCTCGCCCTCGTAAATAATTGAACCGGAATAGGAACCGTGCGGATAGACGCCGCTCAGGACCTTCATGAGCGTGGACTTGCCTGCGCCGTTCTCGCCCACCAGCGCATGGATCTCACCAGCCTGAACGGTGATGTTGACATCATCGAGTGCTTTCACGCCCGGAAATGTCTTGGTGATCCCCCGCATCTCAAGGATTGCGTTCATCACATAACCTCAAGCCGCACGAAGGCGGCAAGCGCTTCATAAATTACTAAGGATCCCGCACGGTTGCGCGGGATCCAGTTGCATCAAGCCGATTACTTGAACTGGTCTTCCTTGTAGTAGCCGCTGCCGACTAGAACTTCCTTCCAGTTCGACGCATCGACGCTGACCGGCTTCAGAAGATAGGACGGCACAGTCTTGACGCCGTTCTCATAGGTCTTCGTGTCATTCACCTCGGGCTGCTTGCCCGAAAGCACAGCGTCAACCATGTTAGCTGCGACCTTGGCAAGTTCGCGGGTATCCTTGAATACCGTCTGGGTCTGCTCCTTGGCCAAAATCGACTTCACGGACGGCACCTCCGCGTCTTGGCCGGTGATGACCGGCATCGGCTGCTGAGCCGTGCCATAGCCCACGCCTTTGAGAGAGGAGATGATGCCGATGCTCAGGCCGTCATAAGGCGAGAGAACAGCATCGACGCGCTTGTCGGTGTAGAAGGCACTGAGCAGGTTATCCATGCGCGCCTGGGCTACAGCACCGTCCCAGCGCAAGGTCGAGACTTTGTCCATGCCTGTCTGGCCACTCTGAACCTTAAGCTTGCCGCTCTTGATGTAAGGGTCGAGAACCGACATGGCTCCGTTGTAGAAGAAATAGGCGTTATTGTCGTCAGGCGAACCACCGAACAGCTCAACGTTGAATGGTCCCTTGCCTTCCTTCAGACCAAGCGCCTTTTCGATGTAGCCACCTTGAAGTACACCGACCTGGAAGTTGTCGAACGTGGCATAGTAGTCGACGTTCTTCGAATTGCGGATAAGGCGGTCATAGGCGATAACCTTGATGCCCTTGTCCGCAGCCTGTTGCAGAGCATCCGAGAGAGTCGTTCCGTCGATGGCCGCGATCACCAGCACCTTGGAGCCCTTGGTGATCATGTTCTCGATCTGGGAGAGCTGGTTCGGGATATCGTCTTCCGCATACTGCAGATCGACATTGTAGCCCTTCTCTTTCAGCACCTTGACCATGTTGTTGCCGTCGTCGATCCAACGTGCGGACGACTTCGTGGGCATGGCCACGCCGACGGTACCCTTATCCTGCGCCTGTGCGGCATGAAGCAGACCAAAGGCTCCAAGAGCCACAGCCGCCAATGTGGTCGTCAATGTCTTCAAGGTCGTTCTCCCTCTTGTCCATGCCCAGGCCTTCGTTGGTGATGCCCGGCACATATCGGCACCCTTCACTCAAGGACTCTTTGTCAGCTCCAGCTTCGGCCCGCGCCGCAAGCAGTTCTCTGATCTTTCTGGTAGGTCGCCTATTGGAGCAGCCTACTTCTCTGTTGCTTACGAAAATTTAGGTCTGTCTCAAGAATAATAAATCGTACTATACTACTATTTCGTGCAGCAAGCCCGCTCCTGCTTGACTTATTCCGCTTCTGAAAAGGCGTGGATCTGGATCTTGGCGAGCGAGCTCTCGGCGTGCTTGATCTGAACCCTCTCCGCCGCCTGCAGGATAAGCGTGGCCATGGCTTCGCTCGCGGCAGATGGATTTCGCTGCTCAATCGCGTCGAACACGGATTGGTGCTGACGCATCACCTCCTTGAATCGATCGTCGCTCGATACCGGAGAGCTGATGGTGAACGATGTCGCCAGCGCTGCTCCGATGACGGAGCCGATCGACTGCAGGAAGGGATTACCGGAAGCCTCCAGAATGGCCTGATGAAAGGCGAGATCAGCCTTTGTAAATCCCTGCCGGTTGCTCTCGCAGCCATACATGCCCTGAAGGGCCTTGTGCATGGCCTTGAGCTGCTCAGGTGTCCGGCGCAGAGCCGCCGTCGCGCAGGCGAGCGGCTCGAGCATCTGCCGGATCTCGAACAGCCATCCGAGGAAGCGGGCATCGACGCCCATTTCAAGATGCCATTCGAGGATGTCGGAATCGAACATGTTCCAGTTGTTGCGATCCAGAACCTTGGTGCCGACCTTCGTTTTGGACTCGATCAATCCCTTCGCGGCCAAGGTCTTCAAGGCCTCCCGGAGCGCCGTACGCGAGACCCCAAAAAGCTCCATAAGCTCCACGTCGCCCGGCAAGATGCTGCCGATAGGGAAGCGCCCTTGCATGATGTTCTGGCCAATCCCATGGGCGACGAGATCATGGGCCGATCGCGTTCGTGAGGACCTCTGGAAACTGTTCGCCAACGTCATGGTTCTGTTCTCTCACTTTGCCTGGGATCGAACAGAGGCCGCCGACAATCCCCGTTGCAAGACAATGAATGCGAACAGGAGAGCACCGATGGCAATTTTCGTCCACCAGGAACTCAGGGTTCCCTCGAAAGTAATGTACGTCTGGATCAATCCCTGGATCAGCACGCCGACAAGCGTGCCGATGATTGTTCCGTAGCCACCTGTCAGCAGCGTGCCGCCGATCACCACTGCCGCAATGGTGTCGAGTTCCACCCCGGTCGCCGCCAGGGAGTAGCCGGCGGATGTGTAGAAGGAAAAGACAATTCCCGCCAGGGCAGCAAGGAGGCTCGACAGCATATAGATCCGGATCGTCGTCTTCCCGACCGGCACCCCCATCAGCTCGGCCGAGGTTCTGTTGCCGCCCAGAGCATAAACATTGGCACCGAACCGTGTGAAATGAGCCAGGACGATTCCGGCCGCGAAGGTCAGAAGCATGACGATGGCAATGAAGGTCAGCCTGCCCCCGCCCGGGAGGGCGAAAGCAATGTCGGTGATCTGGCCGTAGGCCGGAGCATTGATCGGGATCGAGTCCGTGGTGAGCACGAAGCAGAGGCCGCGGGCCAGGAACATGCCCGCCAATGTCACGATGAAGGCCGGGATCTGGAAGGCATGGATCAGGAAACCCATACCGGCTCCGAACAGGGCCGCCAAACCGAGGATCAGGACGAAGGCTAGGTACGGATTGAGGCCGTATCTCTCGATAGTCACCGCCAGGAACACACCCGTGAACGCGATCACTGAACCAACCGACAGATCGATGCCGCCGGACAGGATCACGAAGGTCATCCCGACCGCGACAATCCCCAGAAACGCGTTGTCCGTCAGGAGATTGCCGATGACCCGTGTGGACGCAAAGCTCGGGAACTGGGCGAGGCAGATCAGATAGCCGACGATAAAGACGGCCAGCGTGATGAGAACCGGAAGGTGCCGACGGATCATGCCTTTGCCCTCCAGATCGCGCGAACAGCCGACAGGACGGGGGACTGGGCCAGGAGCACAGCGAGCACGACGACCGCCTTCACGATGAGGTTGTATTCGGGCGGGTAGCCGCTCAACAGGATGCCGGTGTTCATAGCTTGGATGATAAGCGCGCCGACGATTGAGAGACCGAGGCTGAAACGCCCGCCGAACAGGGATGTGCCGCCGATCACCACGGCCAGAATGGCGTCGAGTTCGAGCCAAAGTCCGGCATTGTTAGCATCCGCTCCACGGATGTCGGCCGTGACGATGAGGCCTGCGATGGCTGCACAGAGGCTGCACCACATGTAGACTGCAATGGTGACAGCCTTGGTGCCGATCCCCGCATAGGCACTGGATCGAATATTGGCCCCGATAGCCTCGATGAAGAGCCCGAGCGCCGTATACCGGACCACAAGATGAGTGATGAGGAGCATCACGATGGCGATCACCACCGGCATCGGCAACATCAGGAAGGATCCTCCACCGATCACGGCAAAAGCTTCGCTCACGAAGGTAATGATCTGCCCTTCCGTGATCAGTTGCGCAAAGCCCCGCCCGGCCACCATCAGGATCAGGGTCGCCACGAAGGGCTGGATTTCGAGCACGGCGACGAGGATGCCATTCCACAGGCCACAAAGGAGCCCGACACCGGCGGCCGCCGCGAATGCGGCAGGAAGCGGATAGCCCTGCGCTGTCAGAGTCGCGGCCACCGCGCCTGCAATTGCCATGACGGCCCCGACGGAGAGATCAATGCCGCGGGTGGCAATAACGAGCGTCATGCCCAGGGCGAGAATAGCGACGGGCGCGCCCCTGTTCAGCACGTCGATGAGACTGCCGAACAGGCGCCCGTCCTGCAGGCGCAAAGCGAAGAAGTCGCGGAAGACGAGCCAATTGACAATAAGGACGATCAGGAGCGCCGCAACCTGTGGCAGCCCCTTAGGTAAGCTACGTGGAGCAATGGCCTGGATCATGCCGCTCATGAGTGGCTCGCGATGGTTGTCATGATGGTATCGGCACTCACCTCGTCCCCGGAAAGCTCGCGCACATGCCGGCGATCCCGCAGCACAACCACGCGGTCGCTGTAGGAGGCAATTTCTTCGAGTTCCGAAGAGATCACAAGAAGCGCAAGCCCTTCCTCGCATAGCCGTTCGATCAGGCGAATGATCTCGGCGTGGGCACCGACGTCGATTCCGCGGGTTGGCTCGTCAAGGATGAGGAAACGGGGTTCGGTGGCAAGCCAGCGGGCCAACAGTGCCTTCTGCTGGTTGCCGCCGGAAAGAAGACCTATGGGTTTCTCCGCATCCGGCGTGCGGATGTCGAGAAGCTTGATGAAGCGGCTTGCGATCTCATCCTGCTTTGCGCGCGGGATCTTGTGCAGCCAGCCCCGCTGCGCCTGGAGTGCCAGAATGATGTTCTCGCGGATGGACAGTTCCGCGACGATGCCTTCGGTTTTGCGATCCTCGGGTGTGAAGCCGAAGCGCAGGTGGGCCGCGTCGCGCGGGGTCGCGATGCGAACAGGCTTCCCGTCGACAAAAGCCTGTCCGCTGTCAGCTCGTTCAATGCCGAAAACCAGCTTGGCGGTCTCCGTGCGCCCGGAGCCGAGAAGACCAGCTAGGCCCACCACCTCGCCGGGTCGCAGAGCCAGATCGAACGGCTCGATCAGGCGGCTCTTGCCGTAATCCTTAAAAGCGACGAGCGGCTCCCCTGACACGGGGGGGCGCTGATTGCGGTGCAGCGCCTCTGCGGCGAGTTCGCGTCCCAGCATCATGGACACAAGCTCGATCCGCGGCAGTTCGGCGATAGGACGTGACCCGACAAGCCGCCCGTTGCGCAGCACGGTGATGCGGTCGCAGACAGCGTAGACCTGATCGAGGAAATGCGTGACGAACACGATGCCGATGCCGCGGCTCTTCAGGCGCCTCAAGATCCCGAAGAGCGTCTCGACCTCCTGAGCATCGAGGCTTGCCGTCGGCTCATCCAGGATCAGCACCTTGGCGGAGAGGTCAACGGCGCGGGCAATCGCGACAATCTGCTGGACGGCAACCGAATAGCTGCTCAGAGGATTGGCGACGTTGATGTCGAGGCCATAGCCTGCCAGCAGCTCCGACGCGCGGCGCCTCATCTCGCCGGTACGCACGAGGCCGAAGTGGTGCGGTTGGCGACCAATGAAGAGGTTTTCCGCCACAGAGAGATTCGGCAGGAGGTTGACCTCCTGATAGACGGTGCCGATTCCCAAAGAGAGCGCATCCGCAGGATCTCGCGCAGCGATCTCCTGCCCCTCGAGGTTGATGGTGCCGGCATCGCGCCTGAACACGCCTGTCAGCACCTTGATCAAGGTCGACTTTCCAGCGCCGTTCTCGCCCAGGAGACCATGGATCTCTCCCGCATGCAGGGTGAAATCCACATGATCGAGTGCCTGCACTCCCGGAAAGCCCTTTGTGAGGCCTCTTATCTCAAGGAGTTGAGGCTGCTCTGTCATCGGCTGCATTACACCCTCGCCCGCCCAACGCAAATCCGCCGAAGACCGGCGGGGTCAAACAGGCAGCAGGCGAAACCCGCCCGCTGCCATTTGTGCTTGATGGTCTCAGTAGAGATCCTTGCGCCTGTCGTATTCAGCCTTTGCCGTCTCGGGTGTATAGACCTTGGACTCCGTCTGGATCCACTTCTTGGGCACCGTACCGTCTTTCTTGAAAGCCATGAGCGCATCGAGAGCCGGCCCCGCCATGTTCGGCGTCAACTCGACCGTCACGTTGGCCTCGCCGTCGGCCATGGCCTTGAATATATCCGGAACGGCATCGATGGAGACGACCTTGATGTCCTTTCCGGGCTTCAGGCCCGCTTCCTTGATGGCCTGGATAGCGCCGATCGCCATGTCATCATTGTGAGCATAGACGGCGCAGATGTTCTTGCCGCCGCCTTCGGCCTTGATGAAGCTTTCCATGACTTCCTTGCCCTTGGTGCGGGTGAAGTCGCCGGACTGAGTGCGGATGATCTTCATGCCGGGATTGGCGGCCATGACCTGATCAAATCCCTTCTTGCGGTTGATCGCCGGGCTCGATCCGACCGTGCCCTGAAGTTCCACCACATTGCACTTGCCGCCGGTCTCCTTCGCCAGCCATTCGCCGGCGACCTTTCCTTCGTAGACGGTGTCGGAGGTCACCGCGGTGAGGTAGAGCGACTCGTCCTTGGTGTCGATGGAGCGGTCGAGCAGAACCACGGGGATCTTGGCATCCTTGGCCTCTTTGAGAACCGCATCCCAGCCCGTAGACACGACCGGTGCGATGAAGATCCCGTCGACACCCTGTGCGATGAAGGACCGGACGGCGCGGATCTGGTTCTCCTGCTTCTGCTGTGCATCGGAGATCTTCAGGTCGACGCCCCGCTTGTCGGCCTCGATCTTCGAGACCTTGGTCTCGGCAGCGCGCCAGCCGGACTCCGATCCAACCTGCGAGAACCCGATGGTCATTTTGGATTGGGCGTAAGCGGCGCCTGAGGACAGCATCAGTGCAGCCATGCCGATTGTCGTCAGAAGATGACGGGCCTTCATGCGTTTTCTCCCTCAATTTGTCGTTGCTCTTCGACTTTAGCAGCCTTAACAGTTGCCTATTAGTAGTATTATATGAATTGAAGAGAGCGCCTATACGACCAAAGTCGTGGGGTCACAGCCCTGTCCAGGTGGCGCGATAAGAGATTGAAGGCGAGCACGATGAGCGAAGAAAAGAAGCGCCAGCTCCGGAGTCAGGCCTGGTTTGGACGCCAGGACAAGATGGGGTTCTATTACCGCTCCTTCCTCAAGAACAGCGGCTTTCCCCAGGACCAGTTCGATGGCCGCCCCGTGATCGGGATCTGCAACACTTGGTCCGAGCTTACCCCCTGCAACGCCCATTTCCGGACTATCGCAGAACACGTGAAGTACGGCGTGCTTGATGCCGGCGGCTTTCCGCTGGAGTTTCCCGTCTCCTCGCTCGGCGAGGTGACCATGCGCCCCACCGCCATGCTGTTTCGCAATCTCGCCGCCATGGACGTGGAGGAGGCGATCCGCGCCCATCCCCTCGACGGCGTCGTCCTGCTCATGGGCTGCGACAAGACCACTCCGGCGCTGCTCATGGGCGCGGCTTCCGCGGACCTACCCACCGTCGGTGTCTCTGGCGGGCCACAGCTGCGCGGCGTCTATCGCGGCAAGTATATCGGATCCGGCACCAACATCATTTCCATGAGCGAGCAGCTGCGCGCCGGGGAGGTGACGCTCCAGGAGTTCCATGAGGCGGAAGGCGGCATGAACCGCTCGGCCGGTCACTGCATGACTATGGGCACCGGCTCCACCATGGCGTCCATGGTGGAAGCGCTCGGCGTCGGGCTGCCGGAGAACGCCGCCATCCCGGCCAGCGATGCCCGTCGCAATCAGCTTGCCCGCATCGCCGGGCGCCGCATCGTCGAGATGGTGCACGAGGATCTGGTGCTCTCGAAGATCTTGACCCGTCAAGCCTTCGAGAATGCCATCCGCACGCTCGCTGCCATCGGCGGCTCGACCAACGCCGTGGTGCATCTGCTGGCGATTGCGGGCCGCTGTGGCGTTGACCTCACCCTCGACGACTTCGACCGGCTTGGGCGCGACATTCACTGCCTTGTCGACCTGATGCCTTCCGGCCGTTTCCTGATGGAGGACTTCTACTATGCCGGAGGCCTGCCGGTCGTGCTGCGCACACTGGGCGAGCGCGGCCTGCTGCACAAGGATGCGCCCACCATCAACGGCAAGTCGATCTGGGACAACGTCAAGGATGCGCCGTGCTGGAACCGCGAGGTGATCACCTCCTTCGAGGAACCGTTCAAGCCGGAGGCTGGCATCGCGATCCTCAAGGGCAACCTCGCGCCTAACGGCGCCGTCATCAAGCCCTCGGCCGCCTCGCCCGAGCTGATGCAGCACACGGGCCGTGCGGTGGTGTTCGAGACCATCGAGGACCTGCACCACCGTATCGACGATGAGGATCTCGACATCGACGAGACCTGCATCATGGTGCTCAAGAATTGCGGCCCGAAGGGATACCCAGGCATGGCCGAGGTCGGCAACATGCCCCTGCCGCAGAAGCTGCTCAAGAGAGGGGTTCGCGACATGATCCGCATCTCGGATGCGCGCATGTCGGGCACCGCCTACGGCACCGTGGTGCTGCACGTGGCGCCGGAGGCCGCCGCCGGCGGACCGCTGGCGCTGGTTCAGAACGGCGACCTCATCACCCTTGATGTGCCGGCCCGCAGCCTGCATCTTCATGTGGAAGCGCTGGAGATGGAGCGACGGCGTGCGGCATGGGTGGCGCCGGAGCCGCATGCGACCCGCGGCTGGGCCAAACTTTATGTCGATCACGTCCTACAAGCCGACAAAGGCGTCGACCTGGACTTCCTGGTGGGTCGCACCGGCTCGCCTGTTCCGCGCGACAACCACTAGAAGACGATTCAGCCATCATGAAGGAAGAGATCATGCCCGCAGCCGGCAGCAGTTCCACCCGCCCCTATCGTGGTGTTTTTCCGGTAGCGCCTACCATTTTCGATGACAGCGGCCAGCTCGACTTGGAAGGCCAGAAGCGCGCCGTCGATTTCATGATCGACGCGGGCTCGGATGGCCTCTGCATCCTGGCGAACTTCTCCGAGCAGTTCCTGCTGCGCGACGAGGAGCGCGAAGCCGTGATGACGACTGTGCTCGAGCATGTGGCGGGCCGCGTCCCGGTCATCGTCACCACCAGCCACTTCTCGACTGAGATCTGCGCCGAGCGCAGCCGGCGCGCGCAGGATGCCGGCGCCGCCATGGTCATGATCATGCCGCCCTTCTTCGGCGCGACCCTGCGGGTGTCGGAACCCGGCATCTACGAGTTCTTCCGCCGGGTCTCGGATGCGATCAGCATCCCGATCATGATCCAGGACGCGCCGATGGCCGGCACGTCCCTGTCGGCGCCCTTTCTGGCGCGCATGGCGCAGGAGATCGCCAATGTGTCCTACTTCAAGATCGAGGTGGCCGGCACAGCGGGCAAGCTCCGCGACCTCATCGCGCTCGGGGGCGACGCTATCGAGGGACCGTGGGACGGCGAAGAGGCCATCACGCTGATGGCCGACCTCGATGCCGGCGCCACAGGCGCTATGACGGGCGGCGCTTACCCGGACGGCATCCGCCAGATCATCGATCCCTACTTCGCTGGTGACCGTGAGACCGCCGCCGTAGCTTATGAGCGCTGGCTGCCGCTGATCAATTACGAGAACCGGCAGTGCGGGCTCTCGGCCGCCAAGGTGTTGATGAAGGAAGGCGGCGTGATCCGCTCGGAAGCGGTCCGCCACCCGCTGCAGCCGCTGCATCCCGAGACCAGAAAAGGTCTCATCGAGATTGCCCGCCGCCTCGATCCAATCGTCCTTCGCTGGGGGCAGTAAAGGCTGATAACAGCCTGGCCTCCGCATGAGCGGGGGCCTAGATCTCATCGAGGATCAGTCCACGGCATCGACAGGCGGTGTTCCATAGGTGTGGAACGACTCGACCGTCTTCATGCCCCAGGCCTGCCCCTTCTTGCGCTCCTCCTCGGTCCAGACGATCGGCTTCCAGTCCGGAGCGAGGATGAGACGGGCGCCGGCATTGCAGACCTCGACGCGGTTGCCGCCCGGCTCATAGACATAAAGGAAGAAGGTCTGCTGGACCGCGTGCTTGTGCGGCCCGGACTCGATGGGCACGCCCGCTTCCAGGAAGATGTCGGCAGCCCTCAGAACATCCTCCCGGCTGTCGAGGGCATAGGTCAGGTGGTGGAAGCGCCCCTTCGTCCCTGTGTGGTCACGGGTGAAAGCGAAGTCGTAGCTCTTGTTGGTGAGCGTCATCCACATGCCGGCCTCGACCCCGTCATTCTGAATGATCTGCTCCGTCAGACGGCAGCCGAGATAATCCTCATAAAAGATGCGGTTGGCACGAATGTCCGACGCCAGACAGTTCAGATGGTCGAGCCGGCGCACGCTCACGCCGCGCGCCGGAAAGCGCTGGGCCTGGTTCTTCAGAGCCGGTTTCAGCTCAGATGGCGCCACATACCATTCGGTCTCGTAATAAAGCTCGATCGTGTGTCCGTCGGGGTCACGGCACAGGAAAGCCGGGCCGTGACCGAGATCGCCATCCGTCCAACCGATGTCGTAACCGGAATCCTTGAGAGCAGCGACCCGCCGCTCGAGCGCCTGCCGGCTACGAGCGCGGAAGGCCATGTGCCCCATGCCAGGCTTCCTAGAGGCGGTCAGCTTGAGCGAGTGCCGCTCGTAATCGTCCCAGGCGCGAAGATAGACGGATTCGCCCTGCCGGCCGCTCTCGGTCATGCCGAGCACATCGATGAAGAAGCGCAGACTTTCATCCGGCTTCGGCGTGAGCAGTTCCAGATGCCCCAGATGGGCGAGATCGAGAACCGGTTCGTCCTGCATCGTGATGTCTTTCGCTTCAGCACTCTTAGAGAGCGGGAGCCCAGCCGCTTGACGTTCCGGGCTCCCGTTGCAGATCAGGCTGCCTTCTTGGCGCCGGAGCCGGGGCTGCCCCAGACTTCTTCGGCGATCTCGACGATCATGCGCAGCTTCGCCCATTGCTCCTCTTCGGCGAGCGTGTTGCCCTCTTCCGTCGAGGCGAAGCCGCATTGCGGAGAGAGGCAGAGCTGATCGAGGTCGACATACTTGGACGCCTCGTCGATGCGGCGTTTGATGTCGTCCTTCTTTTCGAGCACGCCGGTCTTGGAGGTCACGAGACCGAGGACAACGGATTTCCCCTTCGGCAGGAAGCGCAGGGGCTCGAAGCCGCCGGCGCGGTCCGTGTCCCATTCCATGAAGTAGCCGTCGACCGGCATGCGGTTGAACAGCACGTCGGCTACCGGCTCATAGCCGCCAGATGCGATGAAGGTGGAGCGGAAATTGCCGCGGCAGAGATGCATCGTGATCGTCAGATCGTCCGGCTTGTCCTTGAGCGCCTCGCGCACCATGCCGGCATAGATCTCGGGCTGCTTCTCAGGATCGTCGCCACGCTGGCGCAGCATCTCGCGCTGGTCCGGATCGCAGAGATAGGCGAAGGAGATGTCGTCGAGCTGAAGGTAACGGCAGCCGGCATCGTAGAAGGCATGCACGGCCTTGTTGTAGGCCTTGCCCACATCGGCATAGAAGTCGTCCATGTTCGGATAGACGCCCATATTCATCATCTTCCGCCCGCCGCGATAGTGCAGCATGCTCGGGCCGGGGATCGTCATCTTCGCCACCCGATCCGTGTTGTCCTTCACGAAGCGGAAATGGTCGATCATCGGGTGCTGGCCAGAGAAGCCGACCTTGCCGGTCACGCGCAAAGCCTTCGCGATGCCGACACCGCCCTTGAAGTTCATGCCGGAATCGGCCTCGACCGAGGTGACACCATCGAGATGCTCCAAGAAGTCGAAGTGCCAATAGGCGCGACGGAACTCGCCGTCGGTTACGGCCTGCAGGCCGATCTCTTCCTGGCGCTTGATGAGGGCCCGGATCTCACGATCCTCGATATCCTTCAGGGCTTCGTCCGTGATCTCTCCGTCATGGTGCTTGTGGCGGGCTTCTTTGAGCGCAGCCGTACGCAGAAGGCTGCCGACCATATCGGCGCGGAAAGGTGGCTTGGTGCGTTGCATGAATGATCCTCCAGTTCTGAGTTCAATGGGATGCGGCGCGCAGCGGCTTCTTCTTCGCCGTCACGCCGAGGTGCTGTTCGAGAGCAGCCGGGTCATCGATGAGAGCCCGGCTTGAGCTCGCATGAACGATGGTGCCGCGATCGAGGATGAGCGCGCTGTCGGTTACGCCCAAGATCTTCTGCGCATGCTGCTCGACAACGATGGCCGACATGCCCTCCCCGCGGATGATGCGGGTCAGAGCCGCAAGCAGCTCCTCGATGATGATGGGTGCGAGCCCTTCCGTCGGCTCGTCCAGCAGCAGCAGCTTGGGGTTAAGCACGAGTGCGCGGGCCACCGCCAGCATCTGCTGCTCCCCGCCGGAGAGCTGGTTGCCCATGTTGGACCGGCGCTCCCTGAGGCGGGGGAACATATCGTACACGCGGTTCACGTTCCAGGGTCCCGGACGCGCCACCGCCGTGAGGTTCTCTTCCACGGTAAGAGACTTGAAGATGTTGCGCTCCTGCGGAACCCAGCCGATGCCCGCATGGGCGCGCTTGTCAGGGCGGGCTGTCGTCAGGTTCTGGCCATCCAGCACGATCGAGCCGCTGCGGTGACGGGTTACACCGATAATGGTGTTGAGAAGCGTCGTCTTGCCCGTGCCGTTGCGGCCGAGCACAGCGAGGGATTCGCCGGGCCTGAGGTGCAGGTCGATGTTCGAGATGACGATGGCGTCACCGTAACCTGCCGAGACTTTCTGCAGGGTGAGAAGATCACTCATCGACGCTCTCCCCAAGATAGACAGCCCGCACACGGGGGTCCGTCGACACCTCCTCGACCGTCCCTTCCGTGAACAGCGCACCGTTGACCAGCACCGAGATGCGGTCGGCGAAGCTGAAGACCAGATCCATGTCGTGCTCGATCAGGAGAACGGAGACGTCCCGCGGGAGTGCCGCCACCGTCGCAAGCAGTTCGTGCCTCTCCGCCTCCGGTACGCCAGCGGCCGGCTCGTCGAGAAGAAGCACACGCGGCCTGCAGGCGAAGGCCACGGCAATCTCCAAAAGGCGCTGCTTGCCATAAGCGAGATTTGAGGTTCGCTCATCGAGCACATCCGTGAGTCGGAAGCGCTGGGCAATCTCGACGATTTCGTCGATGATCTCCCGCTTGCTCCCCGTCACACGCCACCAGTCCCGTCCCCCACCCAGGCGCTCGGACACAGCAAGGCCGATGGTCTCAAGCGGGGTCATGGCCGGGAAGAGCTGGTTGATCTGGAAGGTGCGGGCGAGCCCGCGCTGCACCCGCAACTCGGGACGCAAACCCGTGATCTCCTGCCCCTCCAGGAAGATCTGCCCCGCCGTCGGTTTGATGACGCCGGTGAGCAGGTTGATGAAGGTCGTCTTGCCGGCACCGTTGGGGCCGATCAAGGCGTGCCGGGCGCCATGCTCCAGCTTGAACGACACATTGTCCGTCGCCACGAGGCCGCCGAAGCGCTTGACGAGACCTTTCGTTTCGAGAGCGATTGTCATGTCATACCTCCCTGGTGGACGTTTTCGGTAGCGTCTCAGGGCTCTTGGCCGTGCGCCCGGCTACGCCCTTCCAAAGCGTCCTCACCCGCTCCGTCAGGCGCTCGCGGCCTGCGAGCACGATGATGACCAGGATCAAGCCGATCCAGAACTGCCAGTATTGCGGTGTCCAGGCCGAGATGACGTCCTGCAATACCTTGAACACGATGGCTCCAATGAGACCACCGTAGAGATATCCGACACCGCCGATCACGAGCACGAGCATCACGTCCGCAGAGCGATGGAAGGCGAGGACGTCGAGAGAGACGAATTGCGTGGTCTGAGCCAGCAGGGCGCCTGCCACGCCTGCATAAGCGGCCGCAAGTGTATAGACCGCGACAAGACGGCGATTGACCGGGATACCGACGGCACGGGCCTTCAAGGGATTGTCGCGGATCGAACGCAGCGAGAGCCCATAGGGCGAGACGACGATCCTGCGCGCGACGATAAAGAGCAGGAAGGTCACCGTGAGGCTGTAGGCATAGGCCGTTGTGCCGAATATGTCGAATTCAAACAGGCCGAGGATAGGCCCCATGGTGATGCCCTGGAGACCGTCCGCACCACCCGTGAGCCAGGAGGCCTGGTTGGCGATCTCACCGAGCACGAGCGCCACGCCCAGGGTCACCATCAGCTTGGTCAGATCCGAGCCGCGCAGCACGAGGAAGCTTGTCACGAAACCCAGGATCGCCGCGGCGATGGCAGCGGCTCCCAACCCCAGCAGCGGATCCGCCAATCCATCTCTCGCCAGGATTCCGGCCGTGTATGCCCCAAGCCCGAAGAAAGCCGCATGGCCAAGCGAGACGATGCCGGCATAACCGAGGATCAGATCGAGAGAGAGCGCAAAGAGACCAATAATTGCGATCTCATTCAGAATCAGATGCCTCTCAGGCAGGAAATACAGAGTCGCGGCGGCGATCAGCCAGAAGAGGATCTCGCCGATTCCCCATCGCCCTCTTCGGACCAGGGAGCTTCTGACGTGATCGGCGATGTTCGTCGACATGGGTTCAGGTCCTGTTGGATCAGCGCGCACGTTCGAAAAGCCCTTGAGGGCGCAGAACGAGAACGACGATCATCAGCGTGTAGATGACGAAGGCGCCGACGCTCGGCACGTAGTACTTGCCGGCCACATCAGCGATGCCGAGGAGGAGCGAGGCCAGGAACGGCCCGGTGATGCTGGTCGTGCCACCGACCGTGACGACGATCAGGAAGTAGATCATGAACTTGAGCGGGAAGGTCGGATCGAGCCCGAGGATTTCCGCTCCGAGTGCACCACCCAGGCCTGCGAGCCCGGACCCGAACGCGAAGGTCGTGGCGAAGATCAGGCTCACATTGATGCCGAGCCCACGTGCGACGCGGGGATCGTCCACCGCAGCCCTCAGGCGGCTGCCGAAGCGCGTCTTGGTGAGGATCAGCTGCAGGGCCACGACGAGGGCGCCGCAAATGACGATGATGAAGCTGCGGTAGAGGCCGACCTGCACCCCCAGAATATCGACACGCCCCTGGAGCCAGCTCGGCAGCTGGATCAGCTGCTGCTGCGAGCCGAAGCTGTAGTCGATGGCAGCCACGGCCATGAAGACGAGCCCAATGGAGAACAGCACCTGATCGAGGTGGCTGCGGGTGTAGAGCCGTTTGTAGAGGGTTCTCTCAAGCACCAGACCGAGGATGGCCGGTCCGATGAAGGCGAGCGGCAGGGTCGCCAGGAAAGGCACGCCCATTCGGTTCATCAGCACGGCCGTGATGTATCCACCTGCCATGGCAAAGGCGCCATGGGCGAGATTGACGAAGTTCATCAGGCCGAGCGTGACAGCCAATCCGCACGCCAGCACGAACAGCAGCATGCCGTAGGCAATGCCATCGAAGAGAATGGTGAGCACCGTGTTCTCCGGGAAAAACTCATGAGAAGCGCCGCCCTTTGGCGGCGCTTCCTGGACTGGTGAGATCAATTGGCCTTGGCGGCCTTGACCGGATCCTTGACGTTCGGGATCGTGGCGAACTCTACGTTGTAGAGCTCCCCGTTCACCCGCTCGACTTTCCGCACATAGATGTTCTGGATGATGTCGCGGGTCTGCGGGTCGATCGACACCGGCCCGCGCGGGCTGGTCCAGCTCGTGCCCTTCATGGCGTCGATCAGTGCCTGGCCGCCCTGGCCGTTGGTCTTCTTCAGACCCTCGTAGATCAGGTGCATGCCGTCATAGCCGCCCACCGCCATGAAGTTGGGGCGCATGTTCGGGTTCGCCTTCTTGAACGCCTCCACGAACGCCTTGTTCTCAGGGCTGTCGTGGGCCGCCGAATAGTGCTGGGTGGTAATGGCGCCGAGCGCGACATCGCCCATGCCGTTCAGGATGTCGTCATCGGTGACGTCGCCAGGACCGATGAGCTTGACGCCGCTCTTATCGAGACCGCGCTCCACGAACTGCTTCATGAACTGCGCACCGATGCCGGAGGGCACGAACACGAACAGCGCGTCGGGCTTGGCGTCGGCCACCTTCTGCAGGAAGGGCGAGAAGTCGGGGTTCGCCAGTGGCACCCGCAGGTTCTCAACCTGACCGCCCTTGGCCGTGAAGGCGCCGGTGAAGGCTTTCTCCGCATCGATGCCCGGTCCGTAATCCGAGACCAGCGTCACGACCTTCTTGATGCCGTTCTGTGCGGCCCACTCCGCCATTGGCACGGTGGCTTGCGGCAGGGTGAAGCTGGTGCGCACGATGAAGGGCGAAGCCTCCGTGATCGTGGCCGTGGCGGCAGCCATGACGACAGCTGGAACTTTGGCCTGGGTGGCGAGCGGCGCCGGGGCAAGCGCCAGGGGTGTGAGGCCGAAACCTGCCATGACGCTGATCTTGTCGTTGACGATCAGCTCCTGGGCCAGGCGCTTGGTCACGTCCGCCACGCCCGTGTCGTCCTTCACGATCAGCTGGATCTTCTTGCCCGCCACCGTGTCGCCCTGCTGCTGCATGTACAGCCGGGCCGCCGCCTCGATCTGCCGGCCCGTCGAGGCGAACGGCCCCGTCATCGGCAGAATGAGCCCGATCTTCACCGTCTCCTGCGCCAGGGCCGCCCCGCTCAGGGCCAGCGTCACCGCCGCAGCCCCCGCAGCCCTCATGAATGTCCGACGTCGCATACTCTTCTCCCTCTTTCTACCCTTTGGCGTATTCGCCTTTGCGTGTCAGGCGCGGATGCGCCTCTTGATGAGCACCGAACCCGGCACGAGATCCATGTCCCTCTGGTTTGTCAGTGCACGTTCCAGATTGCGGTGAGCGATGCGGGCATGCTCTCGCATGATGGCCTCCGCGCGGGCACCTTCCCGCCGCTCAATAGCGGAGAGAACGCAGTGATGCTGATCCTGGGCCACGCTGAGGATGTAATTCATCTCCGGAGAGCGGGACTGAACCGGGACAAGGGCGCTGGGCGAGGCGAACGGCAATGCGTTGACCCTTTCGAGCTGGCGGGCGAGCGCCTGACTGTCGGCCATGCCAATCAGGATGTCGTGAAAGCGGGCGTTCAGCTCGACGTAGCGCAGGAGGTCGATGTCGGCCGGATTGCGTCGCATAACATCATCGATTGCATCCAGGCAGTCGGCGGCGTTGCGAAGATCCGTTCGGCTGACGCCGCGCTCCGCCGCCAGGCGCGCGGCCAGCCCTTCGAGCGTTCCGCGGATCTCGATGGCTTCGAAAACCTCTTTCTCGGAGAAGGTCTTGACGGAAAAGCCGCCGGACGGGATCGCCTCCAGCAAACCTTCCTCTTCCAGGCGCACGAGCGCCATGCGGACAGGTGTTCGGGAGACGCCAAGACGCTCGACCATCTGTAGTTCGGACACCCGCTCGCCAGGATTGAGCTCGCCCCGCAGGACGAGGTCGCGCAGGGCCAGCTGGGCCCTCACGGTCTGCGTCACCGAGCGGTCGTTGCCATTTTCCCCGGCCTTGATCATGGTCCTCTCGATCTCTTTCTGCGCTCAAGCTAAGCCGTTCATGCGGCCCTGTCAGCCGTGTCGATGGTGATATCTCCTCCTGCGACCCTGGATACGCAGGTGCAGAGCTTCCTGTTCTCGGCCTTCTCCTCGTCGCTGAAGAACACGTCCCGGTGATCCACCGTCCCGGTCGCCTCGATGATGTACAAGGCGCAGAGACCGCACTCGCCCCGTCGGCAGTCCGAGATCATCGCGACACCTGCTGCCTCCAGGGCCTCCAGCATGGTCTTGTTCTGCGGAACCTCAAGCTCCATGCCGAGCCGCGGGATCTTCACCTTGAAGGGCTCAGTCGCGAAGCGGCCGCTGTTGCCGAAGGTTTCGAACCGCAGCTGGTCCACGGGCCGGCCACTCCTCTGCCAAGCCCGCTTGGCTGCCTCCAGCATGCCGATGGGACCGCAGACATAAAGTTCTCCCCGCAGAGAAAGCCGGGCGATCTCCGCGTCCAGGTCTACGCGGGCGCCCTCCTCGTCGAGGAAGATCTGCAGACGATCACCGACCTCTGCCTGCATCTCATCAGCAAGGGCCGTGTCCTGCCGGGTCCGGCAGGCATAGAGCACGCGGAAATTCGCCCCAGCGTGAGTCAAGGCAAGAGCCATGGTGTAGATCGGCGTGATGCCGATCCCGCCGGCGAGCAGGAGGTATTCCGGCCGCCCCAGGCTGAGATCGAAGTGATTGCCGGGAGTCGAGATGCTGAGATGAGCACCGGGCGAGAGGCTCCACATGTAGAGCGACCCGCCGCGGCTGTCGGGAAGGCGCTTTACGGCGATCCGGTAAAGCCCATCCGTGCAGGGTCCGACAACCGAATAGGATCGAACATCCGGTCGCTCGCCGATCTGCACTCCAACATTGATATGGCTGCCCGGCGTCGGAGCGACGAACTCCCCGTCCGGCTCAATCTCAAAGAGCCGGATGTCGGGGGTGAGGTCCCGCACCGATCGCAAGGTGCCTTTTCGCCACTCGACTTGCTTGCTCATGGCGAACCTACTCGGCTGCCTCGCTCGGAATGTGAACCGGATGCCCGCCCTCGGCTTCCAGCATCCGGTCGATCAGCTTGCGGGCCCAAAGCGCCCCGGCATCGATGTTGAGGTTGTAGAACGGCATCCGCGGGTTCTTGTCGATGGCCACCTGCTGGGCTTCGAGCACCACATGGTCCTGATCGTAGACGCCTTTGCCCTCGTTGACATGCGCCTTGTTGATATCCTTCGTGAGTTGCTCGTCATCTGTTCTGAAGGTTCGCACAAAGTTCCAGAAGTAGTGGCAGCTCCTGTCAGTCTCGGGGGTAATAGCTGCCAGAAAGGCACCATTGACGCCCTGCGAACGGTCGCCTTGCGGCGCACCGGTTCCGGTCACGGCCACACCGACGTCACCCACCACTGTGGAAGGTGCCTGGAAGTAGATGATCTGCCACCGATCCACATGCTCGCCCGGTCGGTTAAGCTGCTTGGCCCAGAACGGCGGCGGCTCGATATTGGTCATCCAGCGGGTCACGGTCGCTGTGCGGTCCGTATGGGTGACATCGAAGGGCGCGCTGGTGATCGCCTCGTCGCCGATGCTGCCCGCATGGACATAGGTCTCATGCGTCAGGTCCATGAGGTTGTCGATCACGAGCCGGTAGTCGCATTTCAGGCTGTAGAAGGTGCCGCCTTCGCCAACCCAGTCGGTGCCGTCGTTCCAATGGAAGTCGGGAATTTTGCCGGGATCGGCAAGCGCAGGATCGCCGGGCCAGACCCAGACGAGGCGGTGACGTTCGGCGACGGGATAGGCGCGCACGCAGGCCGATGGATTGATGGTCTTCTGGGCTGGCATGTAGGTGCAGCGGCCCGCTGCATTGAAGACGAGACCATGGTAGCCGCAGACGACCTCGTCCCCCTTGAGGTGGCCCATGGAGAGCGGCAGCAAGCGATGCCAGCAGGCATCATCAAGCGCAGTTACCTGACCATCGGAGCGGCGGTAGAGCACCATATCCTTGTTGCAGATTGTCCGAGCCGCGAGCTCATGCTTGATCTCATGGGCCCAGGCGGCGGCATACCAGGCATTCACAGGGAATGGGCGCGCTTCTGTCATCGTCTTCCTCCACGGATGCAGAATGTATACAGGTCCAGCAATGAGACAACTATACGAAGGGCTATTGTGGCGATTTTCCGTTGCTGCACAGCAGCAACCCGGTCTCAATCGAGCTCTGTGTATACACCAAAGAAAAGCGCCGCGTGTCAGCGCGGCGCCTCTCTTGCTGTTGCCGTGATCAGTTGGCCTTGGCGGCCTTGACCGGATCCTTGACGTTCGGGATCGTGGCGAACTCCACGTTGTAGAGTTCCCCGTCCCGGCGCTCGACCTTGCGCACATAGATGTTCTGGATGATGTCGCGGGTCTGCGGGTCGATCGACACCGGCCCGCGCGGGCTGGTCCAGCTCATGCCCTTCATGGCGTCGATCAGCACCTGACCGCCCTGACCGTTGGTCTTCTTCAGACCCTCGTAGATCAGGTGCATGCCGTCATAGCCGCCCACCGCCATGAAGTTCGGGCGCATGTTCGGGTTCGCCTTCTTGAACGCTTCCACGAACGCCTTGTTCTCAGGGCTGTCGTGGGCCACTGAGTAATGGTGCGTGGTGATCGCGCCCAGTGCCACGTCCCCGATATTGTTGAGCAGATCGTCGTCCGTCACGCTTCCTTCGGCGAGCAGGCGGATCCCGCTTTTGTCGAGGCCGCGCTCCACGAACTGCTTCATGAACTGCGCGCCCACTCCTGAGGGCACGAAGGCCAGGAGAGCATCCGGCTTGGCATCGGCCACCTTCTGCAGGAAGGGCGAGAAGTCGGGGTTCGCCAGCGGCACCCGCAGGTTCTCAACCTGACCGCCGGCTTTGGTGAAAACTTCCGTGAACGCCTTCTCCACATCGATACCGGGGCCGTAGTCGGAGACCAGCGTTACGACCTTCTTGAGCCCGTTCTTGGCGGCCCAGTCGGCAAGAGGAACGGTAGCTTGAGCGGCCGTAAAGCTCGTGCGCACGATGAACGGCGAAGCCTCGGTAATCGTCGAGGTCGCTGCCGCCATCACCACGGCAGGAACCTTGCCCTGCGTCGCCAACGGACCTGAGGCGAGCGCCAGCGGGGTAAGGCCGAAGCCTGCCATGACGCTGATCTTGTCGTTGACGATCAGCTCCTGGGCCAGGCGCTTGGTCACGTCCGCCACGCCCGTGTCGTCCTTCACGATCAGCTGGATCTTCCTGCCCGCCACGGTGTCGCCCTGCTGCTGCATGTACAGCCGGGCCGCCGCCTCGATCTGCCGGCCCGTCGAGGCGAACGGCCCCGTCATCGGCAGAATGAGCCCGATCTTCACCGCCTCCTGCGCCAGCGCTGCGCCGCTGAGTGTCAGCGTTACGGCAACAGCACCTGCAGCCCCTAAGAATGTCCGACGTCGCATGCTTTTCTCCCTCCCTTGTTACTTCCTCAGCTTCCCCAGTGAGACACTCGCGGTCTCTTCATAGGGATAGGAAAAGAGCGCCCTTCAGGCGCTCCTTAACTTATTCAGGCTTGATTCCCGTGCGCTTCACCAGATCGCCCCAACGCACCATTTCCGTGGCAATATGGCTGCGGAATTCATCCGGCGTGTTGGTCCAGACCTCGGCGCCTTCGAGCGACAACCGCTCCGCAATCTCTGGAGCGGCCATGGCCGCTCTGATCTCGGTGTTGAGCCGATCCACCACCGTTTTCGGTGTGCCGGCTGGAACCAGGATACCGTACCATTGCGATGCCTCGAATCCCGGATAGCCTGACTCCGCCACCGTCGGGACCGTAGGCGCTCCCTTGAGACGCGAGAGCCCGGAGACTGCAAGTGCCCGCATCGTGCCGGCCTCTACATGCTGGAGCAGGTTGGGAGCGCCGGTGAACGTGAGTTGCACGCGCCCGCCAAGCAGATCCGTTACCGCAGGCGCCGTACCCCGGTAGGGAACGTGGGTCATGGAAATCCCAGCGCGATCGGCAAGCGCCACCATGGCTATGTGGGCTGCACTTCCGATCCCGCCTGAGGCGTAATTCAACTTGCCGGGGTTCTGCTTGGCATAATCGACCAGTTCTTGGAGTGTCTTAGCCGGCACATCCGGGTGAACGACGAGCATGTTGTGCACGTTTGCGATACCGCTCACAGGCTCGAAGCTCTTCATCGGGTCATATTGCAGCTTTGGATAAAGCGCGGGATTGACCGCGAATGTGCCGATATGGCCCATCACCAGAGTGTGGCCGTCTGCTACTGCACGGGCCACGGAGCCTACGCCCACCGACCCTCCCGCACCCGGACGAGACTCAACGATCACTGGGTTCTTAAGAGCCGCCTCGAGCCTCTGCCCGAGCAGGCGGGCCAGAATGTCCGTCGATCCGCCGGGCGTGAAAGGCACGACCAGAAGAATGTTCTGGCTGGGATATGTCTGTGCCGCAACTCGTGTGGTCAACGTCGCGGCTGTCGTCAGGGCCGCCGCTCCCATGAGAACATGGCGGCGGGTGATGCTGGAACGAACCGTCTCTGCGGACGTGCCTTTTGTCATGCGAAATCTCCTCCCAGGGCGCCGCTCGGTTCATGCCGAGCAGTCGTGCCAATAAGACGCCAGCAAACCGCTCCTGAAACAAATTAGTTTTTCGGCCGCATTGCTTAAAGAAATTCATCAATAACCGGTGCGCCGCAGCCTACGCGGTCATGGGATCGATGCGTTGAGCCTGGAACCGTGAGGACAGCGCCGTGATTTCGATAGCCTCGACAAGGCCCGCACGGGCGAAGGGATCGTTTTCCGCGAAAGCCTGAGCAGCCTCCCGCGTGGGCGCCTCAAGAATCCCGAAATTTCCCAGCGGGCTCTCCGCATCATCCTCGGTCAGAGCACTGCCGATCAGTACCTTTGCGATGCCTCCTCCGCCCGTGGCAACGTGCTGGCGATGCGCATCCCGGTGCTGCTCGCGCTGTTCCTCCATGCCCGACTTGTGACGGCAGATCATGAGCCAATACATGATGCTATGCCGCCACGGCCGGAGAAGGAGTTTTCTCGTTCTCCATCACGATCATGCCGGCGCCCGTCATGGAAGCGGGAACGAAGTAGTGCTTGTGGCGGACCACCACGTCACGGTCCATGGCGCCGCGCATGACGAGCCACATCATCAGCTCCGCCCCCTCGCTGCCGAACATCTCCACGTATTGTTCCCGGGACATCCTAGCGAGCTTGTCAGGGTCGGTGGCGATGTCATTCAGAAAGGCTCGATCCGCCTCCGGGTTCACGAATCCCGCACGAGCGCCCTGAAGCTGGTGAGACAGGCCGCCCGTGCCGAGAACGACGAAACGCTCGTCAGTCGGATAGTTCTCGATCGCTCGGCGCAGAACACGGCCCATCTCGTAGCAGCGGCTCGGAAGCGGAATGGGATATTGGATCACGTTGACGAAGATCGGCACCACCCGCACCGGCCACTCGGCAGGGCGGCCCCAGAACAGCTCCATGGGCACCTGGATGCCGTGATCCACCTCGATTTCCTGGCAGATCATCGGGTCGAAGCGGTTCTCGATCAGGGTATCAATGAAGTGCCAGGAAAAATCGACAGCCCCCCTGAAGGGCGGGATGGCGCGAGGCCCCCAGCCCTCGTCGACCGGGCGGTATTCCTCGGCACAGCCCACCGCGAAGGTCGGCACCTTGTCGAGGAAGAAGGAATTTCCGTGATCGTTGAAGATCACGACCGCCACGTCGGGCTTGTGCTCCTTCACCCAATCCTGTCCAGGAATGTATCCATCGAAGAACGGCTTCCAGTCCGGCGTGTCGCGTAGACCTTTGTCGATCGCTGCGCCGATCGAGGGAACGTGGGATGTCCCCAATCCTCCAATGAGCTTCGCCATTATACTTTCTTTCCTAAACGGTTGCGCAGGAAATCATCGTGCTCCATGCCCGCCTGATGGGCGCCGATCTCGGTGATGCGCACCGGGTCCACGGCGGAGATCTTGAGGATGAAGAAGAGGTTCCCGCCGAGCCGTACCATTTCGCGCCAGTTGCGCGTCATGACAGCCTCCTTCTCTTCTGGTGTCAGTCCGAAGCGGTCGAGATAAGCGCTCTCATCCTGCCTGAAGGCCTCTCGATTCTCAGGTTTGCTCAAGCCCATCGCCATCTTGTTGATGCGGTAGCCGTCGAGCGAACGCTTGCGGTCGAAGAGCGGCGTGTCGGGGATGCGATCCTGCTCTGGCTTCTCATCCATGATGCTAGTTCCTCATCGCTGCAGCGCCAGAGGCGCTCGCAAGCTTGTTCTCAAATCCCAACCAACGCAGCAAAGCGTCTGACACCTGCTCCGGCTGCTCGAGCAGCGTCATGTGACCGCTGTCTTCGATCACTACGAGTTCCGCGTTCGGGATTCGAGCAGCCATCTCCTCATGTTGCGCGAGAGGACTCCATCGATCCTGGCGTCCGACCATGACCAGGGTTGGGCAGGTAATGTCTGCCAGGCGAGGCACCAGGTTTGGGCGATTGAGGAGCGCCCGGATCTGCCGCTGGTGCTGCTCAGGCGTTGCCCGCATCACCATCTCTTTCAAGGGAACAAGCAGCGCCTGATCAGCGACGCGGTCCATATGGACCATGGGTGGGAGCCATCGTTCTGCGAGGGCTCCCATGCCCTCCGCAAACGCGAGATCCACCAGCACCTGTCGCTTGGCTTCTTCTCCTTCCTTGCGGGAGTCGATGCCCGTATCGATCAAAGCCAGCTTCTGGATGCGTTCGGGCGCGAGACGCACCATCTCCATGGCAACCCGGGCGCCCATGGAATGACCGATGGCGATGATCGGCCCCTCCACTATTGCCAACGCCGAGTGGGCCATGGCCTCCAGGGATTCGTTCTGCGAGAAATCCGCGACGAGAACTTGCGCATGGGGGCGAAGGGCTTCGGCCTGCGCTGTCCACACGCTCGCGTCGCATAAAAGTCCCGGCAGGAGCAGAATTGTCGGGCGTTCGTTCGTTGTCGTCATTGTTACGCTCCATAGACAATCGCTGGGTGAACTGCGATCAAGGGCTTTTTCTCACTGCTTCGGAATGCCGGCTTTCTCGATCACCGCGCGCCACTTCTCGATGTCGGACCTGAGACGTGCCGTCAATTCCGCCGGCGTCTCGCTGCGCGCCTCGATCCCGAGATCCAGCAGACGAGCCTTGATTTCTTCTGTTGCGAGGATCTCCTTGAGAGTGGCATTCAGCTTCTGAATGATGGGCTCCGGAGTTCCCTTCGGGGCGAAAAGTGCATTCCAGGACGTCACGTCAAAGCCCGATATGCCCGCTTCCTGAACAGTCGGCACGTCAGGCATTGCAGGCGAACGGCGAGGCCCCGATGTAGCCAGCGCACGCACCTGCTGCCCTTCCAGAGCCGATTTCAGTGCGGCCTGGGAGTCGATGAGGAGATGGGTGTCATTCCGGATCAGCGACACGAGCGCATCCGGCGTGTTGCGGAAGGGGACGTGCCGGAAATCGACACCCGCCTCGCCTTTGAACAGGACTGAGGTGAGATGCTGCGTGCTGCCGACCGCAATGGTCGCAACGTTCATCTCACCTGGCTTGTTCTTGGCAGTCTGGATGAGCTCTTTGAAGGTCCTGTGCTCGGAGTTGGCGTTCACCACGAACAGAAAATCGAAAGTACCAAGTGTCGAGATGGGAGCGAAATCGGTCAAGGGATCGAACGGCAGGTTGGCGAAGAGCGGTACGCTCACAGCCGTTCCGTTGGTGAGCATTGTCAAGGTTTGCCCATCCGGCTCGCTCGACAAGGCCGCACGCGCAGCCGTAATACCTCCAGCACCCGGCATGTTCTCGACGATGAAGCGCTGCCCCATCTTCTCGCTGAGCTTCTCGGCGACGATCCGAATGGTGACGTCAGCCACGCCGCCGGCGCCGAAAGGCACGATGATCTTGACGGGCCGCGCGGGATAATCCGTCTGCGCCGAGGCGGATCCGGATAAAGTCAGCCCCACGCCCATTGTCAGCCCCAGCAGCATGGCTCGCCTGGTGGTCGTCCGGAACATGCTCGTGTTTCCTCCCTGCTCTTGATCTTGTTTTAGCGTTGCTCAAAGCGAAACAGGCGCGTCGGATTATCGATGAGGAGCTTCTGCCGAATGCCTGGATCCGGCGCGTAGAGCGGCACGAGATCCACCAGATCGCCGTCGTCGGGCATCACCGGCACGTTCGGATGCGGCCAGTCGGTCCCCCACAGAACGCGGTCCGGGGCAGCCTCGACCAACGCGCGCCCGAAGGAGGCCACGTCGTGAAACGGCGGACCTGCGCGCGAGATGCGCTCCGGACAGGAGACCTTCACCCAGCACTTTTCGTCATCCCGTAGGAGATCGAGCAACGCCGTGAACCCTGGCTGTTCAAGTCCTTGGCTCGCATCGACGACACCCATGTGGTCGATCACATACGGCACGGGGAGGCTCATCAACCGGGGCCGGAACTCGGGGATGAGATTCGCCGGGAGATAGAGATCAACATGCCATCCGAGATCCGCAATGCGCTCGACAATTCGATCGAAGGCGCTCATGTCGGGTATCTTCCCGAGCCGCGGCAGGAAGGTGAACCGGCAACCCTCGATTCCTGCTTCCGCCAGATCCCTCAGTTGCCGGTCGTCGAATGTCTCATCGACATTGGCGATGCCTTTGTAGCGTCCGCCGCTCTGCGCGATCGCATCGGTGACGACCCGGTTGTCGCGCCCATGGGGCGTGGCGTTGACGATCACTGCGCGCTCGACGCCAAGACGATCGTGCAAGGCGCGGAACATCTCCAGCGGCGCATCCGGCGGCGTGTAGGGGCGCTCCGGCACATAGGGGTAAATGCGGGCAGGCCCGAAGATATGACAATGCGTGTCGCAGCTTCCGGGCGGAAGCTTGAACGAAGGGACCCGCGGATCAAGATGCGGCGGCGGGATCGTAGGCACTGACGTCATTCGGCGGATCGGCCCTCATTCATGGAATTATGCATCCCAAGAGACGCGACAGGACCACAATGAAGCAAATGGTTTGTTTTTAGGGATTGATGAATATACTTCATATATAGTGACAGAAGTCACAGACGGATTCTCCATGCGCATCGACTTCCTGGGCCTCCATGCCTTCGTGGCTATTGCAGAACGCGGCAGCTTCCAGCTGGCGGCAGCGCATCTCAACCTGTCGCAGACGGCACTCAGTCACAGGATTCGCAAGCTGGAGGAGGATCTCGGGGTGAAGCTCCTGTCCCGGACTACCCGGGAGGTGTCGCTCACTCAGGCTGGCCTCAACCTGCTGCCGAAGGTGAAAGGTACCATCGAGAGTCTCTCGGTCTCCCTGGATGGTCTCCGTGACGAGGGGCGCAGCCGTCAGGAAACATTGTCCATCGGATGCCTGCCCACGATCGCATCCGGTCGCCTGCCTTCTGCCCTGCGCCGTTTCCAGGAACGGCACCCGGACGTGGTGCTGCGGATCTACGACAACTCCGCCACCGAGATCAGCAATCTGGTTCAGGACGGCACGATCGCCTTTGGGATCACTCTGGTGGCGGCCCACCGGTGGGACTTCGACATCGAGATGCTGATCAAGGACCCCTTCACCCTCGTGTGCCCGGAGGACCACCCCCTGGCCTCCCAATCCTCCGTGAGCTGGTCCGACCTCACGGAGGAGCCTTTGATCCGCATCAGCCCGCAGACGGGCAACCGGATGATCATCGACGATGCTCTGGGGAGCCGCCGGGAAGGCCTGACCTGGCGCTTCGAAGTTCAGCATATTCAGACGGCTGTTGCCTTGGTCAAAGCCGGGGTCGCGCTGACTGTCATTCCCAGCCGCGCATTCGATTCTGTCGACGAGCGCGGCCTCAAACTCGTCCCTCTGCGCAATCCGAGCATCAGCCGCCAGCTCGGCATCGTTTCACGGCGAGGGACGCCTCTATCGCCACTAGCCGACGAGCTCCGCAAAATTATCGTCGACGTCTTTGCCGGCGAAGAACACTTTCCTCAGAAGCGCACAGCCAGAAGCCGGCGCCGAGTGTGAAAAAAATTCATCAAAACCCATAAATAAACCATTTGTTGCATAAAGACCGCTGATGCACGCTCCCGGAACCGTTCACCAGTTTCGGGAGAAAGACCATTCAGCCGCGCATTCCTTGTATGATTCTTCGGGGGGGCACCTCGAAGGGCGCCTATTTCCTGGCTGACGATCTTCCGTCCGATCCGGCGCATCGCGATGCCCTGCTTTTGTCGGTCATGGGCTCGCCGGATCCGCGCCAGATCGATGGCATCGGCGGCGCTCACCCGCTGACGAGCAAGATTGCCATCGTGTCCAGGTCAAAGCGCCCCGATTGCGATATCGACTTCCTGTTCGGCCAGGTCGGAATCGACAAGCCGAAGGTGGATGTGACGCCGAATTGCGGGAACATCCTTGCAGGCGTTGCGCCTTTCTCCATCGAGCGCGGCCTCGTGAAAGCCGCCGATCCAGTCACCAGGGTCAGGGTGCATACGGTCAATACGGGAACGATCGCCGAGCTGACGGTGCAGACCCGCGATGGTCATGTGATCTATGGCGGCGATGCCCGCATCGACGGCGTACCGGGAACGGCAGCGCCTATCGCTGTCGAGTTCCTCGATGCTGCCGGATCCGTCTGCGGCTCGCTGCTGCCGACCGGCAATGTGGTGGATCGCGTTGCCGGTGTGGACGTGACCCTGATCGATAACGGCATGCCTGTGGTCGTGCTTGAGGCCTCCGCTGTTGGGCGAACAGGATATGAGCCGCGCGAAGTGCTCGACAGGGACACGGAGTTAAAGGCACGCCTGGAGGAGATCCGCCTAGAGGCGGGCAAGCTCATGGGCCTTGGCGATGTTTCGTCGAAGGTCGTCCCAAAGATGGCCCTGGTATCGCCTCCCGCGGCCGGTGGCCATGTCTGCACCCGCAGCTTCATTCCCCACGAATGCCATGCATCCATCGGTGTTTTTGCCGCCGTGACCGTCGCCACCGCCTGCATATTGCCGGGCTCTCCCGCATCGCGGGTGGCTCAGATTCCAGCGGGGCGCGAGAAGACTCTCTCGGTCGAGCATCCCACTGGCGAATTCAGCGTCGTGATCGAAGTTGGCGGAACAGAGGAAAACCCTATCGTCGAGAAGGCCGGGCTGCTTCGCACCGCCCGCCTGCTCTTCGAAGGTCATGTATTCGCACATGAATCGCTCGCTCAGTCCTTCGACGCTGGCCGCGACGCCGCTTAGAATATTGCAACTCGTTCTCTCGAGGCTTCTATGACTATTGGAAAGACCGGACTTGTCGTTACCGCCCATCCTGGCGATTTCGTATGGCGGGCGGGCGGCGCCATCGCCCTTCATACGAAGAAAGGCTTCCGCATGAAGATCGTCTGCCTTTCGTTTGGCGAGCGCGGTGAAAGCCAATGGGCCTGGAAGAGGGGCGACGTTTCACTCGCCGAGGTGAAGGGGCAGCGGCGTGAGGAAGCCGAACGAGCAGCTGAGACATTGGGCGCCGAGATCGAATTCTTCGATGCGGGCGATTACCCGCTTCACACTACTCCTGAGATGCTGGAGCGTCTGGTCGATATTTACCGAGAGCTTAAGCCCTCCTTCGTTCTCACGCACTCCCTCGAAGATCCCTACAACGTTGATCATCCCGAGGCGACGCGCTTTGCGCAGGAAGCCCGCATCATCGCCCAGGCGGCCGGGCATAAGCCGAACCTGGACCTGACCTATAATGCGCCGCCGGTCTTTCTGTTCGAGCCGCACCAGCCGGAGCAGTGTAACTATAAGCCCAACGTGATCCTCAACATCGATGACGTCTGGGAGACGAAACGCAAGGCCTTCGAAATCCTCGCCGCTCAGAAGCATCTGTGGGAATACTACACCCGCGTCGCGCTGAACCGCGGCATGCAGGGCGGGCGCAACTCCGGGCGTGCAATGACCTATGGCGAAGCTTATCAGCGTATTTTCCCCGAGATCGTCGAGGAACTCGCATGAAGCCCGTCGTCATCACCAACACGCCGCGAATTGAGCAGGGAATCGTCGACCGGCTCGCAAAACTCGGCGTCGCGACCGCCCATGAAGCCTTGGGTCGCTCAGGACTTTTGAAGCCCTATATGCGGCCGATCTGGGCGGGCGCCCAAGTGGCCGGCAGCGCCGTCACCGTGTTGGCTCAGCCGGGTGACAATTGGATGATCCACGTAGCTGTCGAGCAGTGTAAGCCGGGCGATGTCCTCGTCGTCGGCGTAACGACCGACAACACTGACGGCATGTTCGGCGATCTGCTGGCAACATCACTAAAAGCTCGTGGCGTCGTCGGCCTCGTCATTGATGCCGGCGTCCGAGATGTGAAGACCCTGACTGAGATGGGCTTCCCCGTCTGGTCGCGGTCGGTCTCCGCCAAAGGAACGGTGAAGGCGACGCTCGGCTCCGTCAATGTTCCCGTTGTCTGCGCAGGTGCTCTAGTGAAGCCAGGTGATGTGATCGTCGCCGATGACGATGGTGTTCTGGTCGTGCCGCGGCGGGAAGCTGAAGCCGTAGCACTTGCCGGTGAAACGCGTGTCGCCAACGAGGGCTCGAAGCGCGAGCAGCTCGCCTCCGGCGTTCTTGGCCTTGACCTCTACAAAATGCGTGAGCCGCTCGCGAACGCGGGTCTCGTTTATGTCGAATACAAGGATGCGGAATAAGGGCGGAGCCCTTATTTCGTGCAGGATGGTGAGAACATATGAGTCTTGAGATCGCCTTCATCGGCTATGGAGAAGTCGGGCAACTCTTCTCACACCAGCTTGCAGCCAAGCCCGGTGTGCATGTGGCTGTCTATGACATCCTCTTCGACGATCCAAACCGATACCCCGCGCTGAAGCAGCGTGCTATAAATGACAAGGTTCGTGTCGCTGGCAGCGTAGCGGAAGTCTGCGCGACGGCAGAGATCGTCATCTCGGCTGTCACGGCGGACTCCACGGTCACCGCCGCCCGGCAAGCCGCGCCTCATCTGACGCCGCGGCAAACCTATATCGATCTGAACTCCGTCTCTCCGGCTACCAAGAGAGTTGTGGCCGACCAAATCCGTCAAGGAGGCGCAGCTTTCATCGAGTTCGCCGTCATGGCCCCGGTGAGCGGTGTGGGGATCGAGGTCCCTATTCTGAGTGGCGGTGAGAAGGCCGGACCGATCTCGGCACAGCTCAACGAACTTGGGATGAGGATTACGCCGGTCAGCCCGGAGATCGGAACGGCCTCTGCCACAAAGCTGTGCCGCAGCATTGTGATCAAAGGCATGGAGGCACTGATGGTAGACTTCACGCTGGCTTCCGAAAAGGCGGGTGTCATGCCAGCCGTTCTGGCAAGCCTAAAGGCGTCCTATCCGGGCATGGATTGGGAAAATCTCGCAAAAGTAATGATGGCCCGCGTAGCGCAGCACGGCCTTCGGCGCGCTGCGGAAATGCGTGAGGCGAGCCGAATGATCACCGAGCTGGGATTGGACGGATCATTGACCGCAGCCATTGCTGGAAGACATGAGAGTTTCGCTAAGTCGAAGCTGCCGCCGAGAGCAGAATGAATGTGATGGAGGGGCGGCATAACCCCTTCTTCTGAAGCAATGTTTCTGTCATGATAAATCAGAAGAGTTTAAACCTCGGCATCCGACGAGAATCGACGCGTCGCCCAAAGCGCAGCCTGAGTTCGATTGCAGGCGCCAATCTTCTTCAGGATAGCCTTGACATGCACCTTAACAGTCGACTCGGACAAGCTGAGTTTCCGAGCAATCACCTTGTTCGGCGCTCCCTGTCTTAAGTAGTCTAGGATTTGCGCCTCTCGTATCGAGAGTTTTCGACCTAGGGACGGATAATCCTCACTACTCTCTGAACTCTGGACCGTCGCAGACGCCGTATGACCTGCATTGGACGCTGTTAGCGACAATATGAAGGCTGAAGGCAGAACGATTTCACCGAGCATGACGAGGTCGAGCGATCCGACGATGATTTCTCTTTGGCTATTGGAGAGGCAAAAGCCGTGCGCCCCCGCCTGCCAAGCTGCGCATACTGCATCGGGCTCAAACTTCTCTGACAGGATCACAATCCTCGCATCAGGGAAGCGCGTCTTGATTTGATTGATGATGCTGACAGCGTCATCGCTGTAGTTCTGTCCGTCAATAATGAAAAGAACATTCTCCCCGCCCAGAGTTCTCGGCAGGACTGATATGTCATCGACGGCTTCGGGCCAGATGTTAAATGCTCCGCCGAGGAGAACCGTTTCGAGACCGATTCGCAGCAGTGGATTACTGCATATCGGGAACACCATCGTTGCAGACTTTTCCTCCAAGGGGAGAATACGCCGGCCTCCGATTAGATGGTTCAATGACATGGAAATAAACCCGCTGTTATGAGCAGTGTACGCTCCTATCGAATAGGAGCTTGTCTCTAACGAACGACATACACAATTCTGCGCGAGGCCGCGTCCACGATAACCCGGCTGTCATTCAAGACTGCATAGCGATAGGTTTCATGGCGCGGGATCGGATAGAGGTCGATCTGCTCAGGCAATGTCTCTCCGATCAGGGCGCCTCGACTGAAGTGAGATGCTAAAGTCATACTCTGTTGTGAGCTTACCCTACCCAAAAGGCCGACATTGTTGCTGAGCGCATAATCCGGAGGAATATGCTGCTGACTTTCTGCCATGGGCGCCCAAGCCTCTTGGGTTGTGTTCGGCGCTATCAAAGGCGCTGCAACGGCCCCCATGGAGAACATAGCTAAAGCCAGATGGTACGCGGCTCGCATAATCACCCTCTATCACTAGGCTGCTAGGACAGAGAACGAATCGGCTATGCGGTTTATTCCGGTCTCTTTTGAGAGAGCGCATACCTCTTTCGAGGTAGGCTGAGAATTATCGAGCGGTCTCAGAGAGGGCCTTGGCTTCCGCCTCACCCTCAAGCGGGTTCCCAGCACCAAGATTGTCGAGATAAGACTCTAAGAGGTCTCCACCTGAGCTTGGTACGTACTCAGCGCCTTTCGCAGGATCTGATAAAGCAAAGGTTACCCTCCATCCGTCGGTTCGGCAGGCGACCGCATCCGTTGACGTGGAGGTAGACTGAAGCCTGAACTCCCGACACAAAGAGTTGTCTGGCAGTCGGTATGTGGAGATCACCCTTAGCCGCCCGAACGGCAGCTCTGCATCCCGTCCGGATTCAAGACGACTGAGTTCCTGGAGAACACGTGGGTGCTCCAGTTGTGCGAGACGACCTACTTCCGACTGCGAGTGCTGCCCGATGAAATAGGCCGCAGAAACTGCGACAGCTGCGAGGGAGGCAGCCAGAGCCATTCTCACAGGCGACATTCCGCCTCCCCATATGCTCTTTGTCTCTTTCGCTTGCTTTCCCTCGCCACCCTCAACCGCTGCCTCATAGGCCTCGATTTTTGCTGAAATGGCTGCACGGAGTTCGCTCGGAACGTCTGGAGCGAGATTGTTGGCAAAAACTGAGCGTGTCAGACGGCGACTCTGCTGAAACTCGACGATCTTCCTTGCGACCGCTGGATCCTGTGCCATGACCCTGGCGACGGCGGCGGCCACGGGCTGGTCTAGCTCTCCGTCTGCAAAGGCCATGAGGATTTCATCGGTGAGATGCAGCTCCGACATCTTCCTACTCCGCTCTCATCTCATGCGCCTCTCAGGCAGCCGCTGTCATTTCGACTAGTCGCCTTCTGGCCCGAGCCAGACGACTCATGACGGTTCCGATCGGAACGTTCAGCACCTCCGCAGCCTCCCGATAGGTGAGGTCCTCCCCACACACCAGAGCAAGTACCTCTCGCTGCTCCTGCGGCAAGCTGTCAATCGCCCTCTGGACCTCCGCTAAGGCGATCTTGCTGATGATCGGATCTTCGCCGGAATCACCAATCAGGTGCGTCTGCGCCTCCACGTCTTCCATCATGCCCTCAGTTCTCAATCGTCTCAGATGATCAATCCAGTGATTACGGAGGATTCGAAACATCCATGCATCAAACCGGGTGCCCGGCGTCCAGCTGTCCGCCTTGGCGAGCGCCCGCTCACAGGCCCCTTGGACAAGATCGTCCGCTAGCGGTTGCGAACGGGAGAGAACCAGCGCAAAGCGTCGGAGCCTCGGGAGAAGCGCCACAAGTTCCTGTCCTATGGCTGTTGCCATTCCTGCTCCGCACGACCTGATAGAACCATAACGGGAAAGCTAGTCATTTTATTCCAACCTCAAGAGGAGGCCGCTTTGCCGAAGGAACAAGGAGGTTCCTCTGGCACCTAAAATGAAAAGGGCGGCCCAAAGGCCGCCCATGCTCAACACCAGAGCCGATGATCGTTAGCGGATGACCTGCACGATCTTGCGGCTGCCGGGCTCGACCAGCACGGGAGTGTTGTTCACCACCGTATACTTGTAGCCCTTCACCTTGTACTCGGCCGGAACCTCGTAGTACGTCACGCCGGCTTCCGGCAGGGTCGCGCCGACGCGCACCTCCTCGCGATAGGTGTAGGACGGCACCTTCTGAGTGGTCACATACGAGCGAAATTCCGGCTGCTGCTGGTCGGCGATGCCGCCTACGATGGCACCCGTCACGCCACCCACGGCTGCACCGACCGGACCACCCACGACTGCGCCGCCGACAGCACCCGTGGCGGCACCCGCAGCTGCGCCGCCTTGAGCAAAAGCGGCGGCAGGGGCAAGAGCAGCGAGAACGACGCCGGTGAGAAGGATCTTCTTCGACATGATCTGACTCCTAAACAATGCTTCGGGATCAACACCCGGCAACCGACAACGCGCCAGTCTCGAAGTAGTTTCCAAGCAGACATGGGATCCATCCTGTCGGCCAGCATGCGATATATAATGAACGCAGGATGAACATGTTTTTTCTCTAATATTCATCAAATAACATAAGAATTTTTGAGCAAAGCAGAAGAGTTAAACCACCTTCGTTTGATCGCTCATACCCTCCCTAAGCTTGCATCAGCGTGTAGACCGCATTCTATGGCCAGCAGTTACTGAAAATTCCTGGCCACCCAGAGACTTTGAGCAATTTTGAAACAAGCTGGTGCTTTGACCGTTATTCAACGTTCAGTGGACGTTCAGGGCCCACTGCGGGAATCTGGGCCTTTCGCGGCCCATCGACGAGCCGGGATGATGACATCAAAACGACGCTCCCTGCTGGTACTGGCATCCTGTGTTGCCATCGCCTGTCCGACCAAGATCCAGTTTGCGGTCGGAGAAGGTGTCGGGTTAGCTCTCACCGAGGCTCCGGCCATGGCCAAGTCCGGCAATGATGGCGGCAATGGCAACGGTGGCAACAACGGAAGCGGCAATGGAGCTGGAAGGGGCGACGGCGGGCCTCCAGGAAACTCCGGCAATAGCGGCAATGCAGGCGATCGCGGCAACAGTGGGAACGCAGGAAGTCAGGGGGCCTCAGGCAACAACGGCAGCGGAAACGGGAATGCCGGAGGAGCTGGGCATTCTTCAGGAAGCACCTCCTCCGGCAATGGCAATGAGGGAGGCGGCCAAGGTAGATCCTCAGGGCATGGAGGATCCTCGAACGCCGGAGGGTCGTCGGGCAAAGGCAATTCATCCGCCCGAGGGAATTCCTCAGGCCGAGGGAATGCTTCCGAGAGCAGCCGCGCTTCGCGTTCCACAGTGCCTGGAGGGTTGCCAAACGTTCTAGGGGTGATCACAAATAGTCTCCGCCCCGTTGTGACAGCTCCTGTCAAGGTAATCGAGAGAGCCGTGACACCCAGGAGCTCCTCGAAGAAGAGCTCTGCTCGATCCGCAAAATCCAAGCCAGCTTCCTCGCGGAAGGAGGCCCGGCCAGGCAAAACTGGCCTCAATCCCAGCAGGGCCGCGGCTGCTTCTGCGAGATCCGTCAGGCGTTCACCCGAGGCACAAACCCAGACGATGCGCCCATCTGCGGATCAAACCTTGCCAAAACCCAAACAGGCATCGCGCTCAATCGTGGCTGCCGGTCTGACGTCGGAGAGCCTCGCGCGGCTGAGGACGCGAGGATTCCAAGCTGAGAAGCAGACCAAAGGCGCCCTCGCGAGCGTCGTGAGGCTTATCCTTCCCCGCGGCATGTCGATTGCTCAGGCACAGCGCGCCGTTCGCATGGCTGACGCGAGAGCTGTCACTGACCTTGACCATTTCTATTACACTGACGAGGGCCCAGGCTGCACAGGGAACGGCTGCGAGGCGGTCTCCCTCGTGGGTTGGAATCTGCCGATGACCAAACAATGCGGCCCTGCTCCAACAATCGGCCTTATCGATACGGGGATTGACCGCGAGCACGAAGCCCTACGAGGCCAATCAATTGAGATCGTTTCCGAACTACAGCTTCGCGGAAATCCGTCACAGCGCGATCACGGGACGGCTGTGGCGGCTCTCCTCATCGGGCGGGGCGACAGCAGCGCTCCAGGCCTCCTGCCTGAAGCGCGCCTTTTGGCAATAGATGCTTTTTATCGTGATGGTGGAACGGCGGATCGGACAGATGTGACGACACTGGTCATGGCTCTGGAAGCTTTGGCGGAGAGAAATGTCCGTGTCGTGAACATGAGCCTGTCCGGTCCTCCCAACGAGGTGCTTAAGCAAGCCATTGCATCGGCTCAGGAGAAGGGCATGATCATCATCGCCGCCGCTGGAAACAATGGCGCAGGCGCCGACCCCTCCTACCCTGCTGCCTATCCAGGAGTGATTGCCGTAACAGCCGTCGACAGGAAGCGCGATGTCTACCGCCGCGCAACCCAGGGTGAGTACATTGATCTTGCGGCACCCGGTGTGGATCTGTGGGTTGCAGCGCCGGGCGGAGGCGGCACGACGAAGAGCGGCACATCTTATGCCGTACCGTTCATTTCCGCCGCCGCTGCAGTCCTGCAGGCTTCGGGCACAAACCTGAATCCGGACGGGCTCCAGGCTACTCTTGAGAGCAACACGATGGATTTGGGCAAGCCGGGCCGAGACAAAACCTACGGGTATGGACTTCTCCAGGCCGCGAAATTATGCCCGATGCAGACAAACGAAACGCCTGTTGCACAATCAGGCCTCGGATTCAGCGCCAAGGTTCCTTGAGGAACACGGGCTGTAGCACGGCACGTCGAGGAACCACCTCATGCGCCAGGAGGATTTGCTCTCGGCGCATATCGTAGCCTTAGAGAACTCCGCTGCGCTGCAGGGTCGCGCGAGTGCCTTCGTGCCAGAGCCCGCTCAACGCTGCCTCGAACCGGGACTGAAAGACTGGACTCTCGGCAACATCACCAAAGATGTCTTTGAGGATCAGGAATGCAGACGCATCATCTCTTGGCAGCCAATGCAGCCGGTGTCAGGCGACTGGCATTCGGATTGTCCAGAGCGATCGATTGGCCTTGATCGTCCAGGCCTGCGCAATAGCGACACCACAGGGCTGACACGAGAGCCAACCCTGTGCACCAGCTTTCAGCCGATCTCGCGCCTATGGCAGGATGAATTTGGGCTGCCGGTTGGAGCCGTCCTGAGCAGGAGAGCTGATCGAAGGAGTGACTTCCCTCCATCCATCAACACTGACTGTAACAATGTCAACATTGCAGCCTCAGAGGGGGGACTGTGCCAAAGTCCTATGGGATGGTGCGATCTAGTCTCTCATTATCGATCCTGATGGATCTTAGCTGCACTCCTTGTGGCGTATTCCCTTATAGTCTTGACAGCCCCACGACCGGGACCATTCATGAATCGACCATAGTTATCGTATCGATTAGGATGCAATCTGGAGCGCAAGCTGATCACTTGCGGTGTAAAGTTAGCTTTGGTTTGCAGCAGGCCAATGCTTAGAAGATGCTGATGCAGCCATGTGGCGGGAGGCTCGCCATGGAACGAATATTGTCACGTTTCGCTGCAGCCGTCATCTTTGCTGTAGCAGGGGCTGCTCCGGCTAGTGCGGAGATCCTCATTGGTATGGCAGGAGCTCTCACTGGCCCTAACGCATATCAGGGCGAGCAGCAGCAGCAGGGCGTGGAGATGGCCATTGCTGACATCAATTCTGCTGGCGGCGTGCTCGGCCAGCCATTGAGGCTCATCTCCGTCGACGATGCGTGCGATAGCGGCCAGGCGATTGCAGCGGCTCACAAACTTGCGGCCGAGAAAGTCGTCTTTGTCGTCGGGCACCAGTGCTCGGGCGCCTCCATTCCAGCAGCCGGCGTTTATGAAAGGGCCGGCATCATCCAGATGACTCCAGCATCAACCAATCCACGATTGACGGAAGAAGGCCGCCCGAACGTTTTTCGCATATGTGGGAGGGATGACCAGCAAGGCGCGATAGCAGGTGCCTATCTCGCAGCACGAGGACGGAACGCAAAAATCGCCATCCTCAATGACGGCTCGATCTATGGCAAAGGAATTACCGAGGAGACTCAGCGTCACCTCCACCAGCATGGTGGCGCAGAGACGCTCCTCGACGAGATTGAAACGGGTCTGAACGACTATTCCCCCCTCATCGCAAAGCTGCAGGCGGCCGGAATTCAGATTGCCTATTTCGGCGGATACTACCGGGAGGCAGCAATACTGATCCGCAATGCCCGCGAGCAGGGCTATAATCTGCAACTGGTGTCTGGCGACAGCATTGCAAGCGAAGCCTTCGTGCAGGTCACGGGTGAGGCCGGCGAGGGAACGATCTTCACCTCCTTTCGCGACCCTCGTCGGAATCCCGGTGTCGCCTCCCTCGTGGAGCGCTTTCGGCAAACGGGTTTCGAACCTGAGGGCTACACACTCTATAGCTACGGTGCCGTTCAGGCCTGGGCTCAGGCAGTCACCAAAGCAGGTTCGATTGAGCCGCAAGCCGTGATGGGCGCTCTACGCTCGAACGAGTTCGACACCATACTTGGGCGGGTCAGCTTCGATGCCAAGGGCGATGTGCGACAGCCCGGCTTCGAATGGTTCATCTGGCGGAGTGGCCGATATGTGCCCCTGGAATGAGGAAGGGGCGCTGCCCCTGCTGGAATGCCTTTCTACCTGAGCGTCCGCTGGCGCCTGCTCCTCGCTTTTCTCGGCATCAGTGCCTTTGCCGTGCTCGCTGCAGCGACAGGGACATATGCCTTCCGCCAAATGGCCCATGTAATTGAGCGGATCACGGAGCAGCGCGTACCCTCTGCACTTGCTGCTCTTGACCTGTCGCGGCAAGCAGAACGCATTGTTGCGGCCGCACCGACGCTTCTCACGGCCCGGTCACAAGCACAGTACCGGGAAATATCCGCCGCCATTACAGCCGAAGTTGAGCG
The DNA here is from genome assembly GCF_014191055.1 of Microvirga lupini. Lineage (GTDB taxonomy): Bacteria > Pseudomonadota > Alphaproteobacteria > Rhizobiales > Beijerinckiaceae > Microvirga > Microvirga lupini_A. The sequence goes on along the minus strand of NZ_JACHWB010000001.1, from coordinate 454,290 downwards.
TCTTGAGGATCTTCTTGCCCAGGTTCGGAGTGAGGTTGACCCTACAGCGGTCGCCGCCATGGAACCCGCTGTTGCGGGATTGAGGCGGAACCTCACGGCGCTCGCCGGCCTTGTGGCAGGACGGCTCGCTGTGGCGGGGCAAAAGGATGTGCTGGTCCAGCGCCTTTCAAATGCATCGGTTGCAGCGCAACGCTTGATCGCCCCGGCCCTTGTGGTTCTGGATGCCAAGTTCGCAGCATCCCGCCGCATCGACCGTGGCGAACAGACGACTGCCGGCTTCCCACAACCTCCCTCGGTGATCGTACAGGAAATCGCCGAGCATTTCCTCATGCAGAAGGCACAGCTCGAATTCGCCTCGATCAGTGACGGCTTGCTCAAGGCGTCCCTCGCCGAAAAACCTGCCGATATTGCCGTAATGAGCTTTCCGCTCAACCGCTCTCTGTCAGCATTGCGCCAGATCGCGTCCGAGCTGGCGGATCAGCGCCTGCGGTCCCGTTTCGATCTTCGGATATCGGACTTTGCCAGATTGGTTGAAGGGCAGGACAGCATCTTATCCGCGAGGAGGACAGAACTTATTCTCCTGGGGGATGCCGAGCGCCTTCTGGCGGAGAATGCAGGTCTTTCCGCACAGCTGACAAAAGCAGTCGATGGCCTAATCGCAACCGCCCGCGGCGATATTCGTTCGGCCAGCGGAGAGGCGATGATGGCGCAGCGGATCGGGCGGAATATTCTGCTGAGCGTCGTGTCGCTCAGCCTTTTGAGCTCTCTGCTTATCGTCTGGCTCTATGTCGATCGCAATCTCGTCGCGCGGCTGCAAGGCTTGAGCAACAGCATGCTGGCAATCGCGGGAGGCAACCTACGCGCTCCCCTGCCCAGGGATGGCAGCGATGAGATCGGACAGATGGCGAAAGCTCTTGCTGTTTTCCGTGACACAGCGGTGGAGGTTGAGGAAAAGAACCTGCGTGAAATCGCCGATGCCCGACAGCGGCTGATCGACGCGATCGAGAGCATCAATGAAGGGTTTGCCCTATATGACGCCAATGATCGCCTCATCCTTTGCAACAGCCGGTATGAGGAGCTCCTTTACCCGGGAACGGATGTTCCCATGGAATCCGGAACATCCTTCGAGACGGTGATCCGACGCGCGGCGGAGCGCGGCCTCATCCTGGAAGCGAAAGGGCGGGTCGACACCTGGGTGGCCGAGCGGCTGGCCCGGCACCGCAATCCGGTCGCAGCCGAGATCCAGCATCGCGATGGCGATCGCTGGGTCCAGGTCTGCGAACGGAGGATTGCCGGGGGTGGAACTGTTGCGGTATACACCGACATCACCGAAGTCAAGCATCATGCCGCACAGCTGGAACTTGCCCGGGATGAGGCTATGGCGGCGACGCGGGCGAAGAGCCAGTTCCTCACGAACATGAGTCATGAGCTGAGAACGCCGCTGAATGCGATCATCGGCATTACCGAGATGCTCAAGGAGGAAGCTGAGGAGACCGGGGATAAGCCGCTGGTGGAACCGCTCGACAGGATCCGCCATGCCGGTACGCATCTCCTGGCCCTGATCAATGAGATCCTGGATCTTGCCAAGATCGAGGCAGGCAAGCTGGAACTTCATCCGGAAGAGATCGATCTCCGTGACCTGATCGGACAAGTCTCCATGACGGCTGAGCCTCTCGCAAGACGGAACAACAACCATCTCAAGGTCGAGATCGCATCCGACATCGGCAGGATGCAGACCGACCCCGTGCGCCTACGACAGGTTCTGCTCAATCTGCTGAGCAATGCCTGCAAGTTCACCAAAGGTGGCACCGTGACGATGACGGCCTCTCGGATCGTGGATCGCGGAGGAGACACTATAACGATTGCTGTTCACGATACGGGCATCGGCATGACACCGGAGCAGCGCGACAAGCTCTTCCAGGAGTTCAGTCAGGCCGACAGTACAACAACACGAAAGTTTGGAGGAACCGGACTCGGACTCGCCATCAGCCGCCGGCTTTGCCGTCTTATGGGAGGGGACATCACCGTACAAAGTGCCGTAGGGGCTGGAAGTACCTTCACCATTTCGCTGCCGGCCGGAGGTGTCGCGGGTACTCCCAGGGTGCGAATGAGCAGGGGCAAATCTTCTGTCGTCCCGCAATCTGTCGGGCGAGGCCTACGTGCCCTGATCATTGATGACGACGCGACATCGCGGGAGATCCTGCGTCAGATTCTGTTGCGTGAAGGTTTCGAAGTCGTGACGGCGGAGAATGGCCGGCAGGGAATCGAGATCGCCCGGGAGATCCGGCCGGCCATTATCACATTGGATGTCTTGATGCCGGGCCTCGATGGCTGGAGCACCCTTCAGCACTTGAAGCGTGAGCGTGAGCTCCAGGACATACCCGTTATCATGGTTACCATCGTAGACGAGGAAAACAGGGCATATGCTCTTGGGGCTGCCGCCTATCTGACTAAGCCGATTAATCGCGAGTGCCTTCTGAGGGCCCTTGCCGCCTGCCGCCCCCATCACGCGAGCTCTCGCGTTCTCGTCGTGGAGGATGACCCTCACACCCGGGGCTGGCTCACCCGGATCTTGCGGGAGGATGGTTGGGAGGTGGCCGAGGCCGAGAACGGGAGAGTTGCCTTGGACCGGCTTCCGCTCGTCAAGCCTGACATCATCCTGCTCGACCTCATGATGCCGGAAATGGACGGCTTCGAATTCGTCGATGAGATTCACCGGAAGGAGGAAATGCGGCACCTTCCTCTCATCGTGCTGACAGCAGCCGAAGTTGATGAGGAGGCTCAACGTCGTCTGAGCGGGGGAATCCGAAGAATCCTGCGCAAGAGATTGGGTGATCGGGATGAGGTTCTCGCCACATTGCGGGACGTCATCGCCGATTGCCTGCGGCTCGGCCGAACAGAGCACCAGGAACAAGCATGATCAAGATTCTCTATGTCGAGGATAACGAGGACAATGTCTACATGCTGACCCAGCGTCTGACGAGACACGGTTTCCAGGTCAGCGTCGCCTCGGATGGCGTGCAGGGCATCGAAACCGCCCGTAAGGAGAAGCCAGACCTGATCCTCATGGATCTCGGCCTGCCGGCTCTCGATGGCTGGACAGCAGCGCGTCACCTCAAGCAGTCACCCGACACCAGGGACATTCCCATTCTTGCCCTGTCCGCACACACAATGCCGGGAGACCGGGAAAAAGCGCTCGCTGCTGGATGTGACGACTATGATGCCAAGCCAATCACCTTCGAAAGATTGCTTGAGAAAATCGACTCTCTTATTCGCGGGCGGAGCCTTCCATGACCGATGCTGGGGTCCGCATCCTTGTCGTGGATGACAACGAGGACAACCGGTACACACTGACACGGAGGCTGCAGCGCGAGGGATGGACGGATCTGGTGACGGCCGAAAATGGCCGGGAAGCCATTGATCGGATTGCCCACGATCGCTTTGATCTCATTCTTCTCGATATCATGATGCCTGAGATCAACGGCTACGAAGTCCTGAAGCATCTTAAGACGGACCCGGCTACACGCGACATCCCAGTTCTGATGATCTCCGCTTTGTCGGAATTTGAGAGTGTTGTCCGCTGCATCGAACTCGGAGCCGAGGACTATCTCCCGAAACCGTTCAATCCGGCGCTCTTGAGAGCACGCGTAAGAGCCTGCCTCGAGAAGAAGAGACTGCATGACCAGGAGCTCAGTTACCTCGCCGAGATCGATCATCAGCGTCGCCGGGCTGAAGCGCTCCTTCATGCCATTCTGCCGTCACAGGCTGTGGGCGAGCTTGAGCAGTTTCATACAGTGACGCCTCGCCGCTATGAAGACGTCGTTGTGTTCTTCGCCGATATCGTCGGGTTCACGGCCTATTGCGATCTTCTTGCACCAGAGGAGATCGTTGCAAATCTTCATGTTTACGCCTCGACCTTCGAGGACGTCGCATCACAGCACGGCCTGGAGAAAATCAAAACGATCGGCGATGGATTTCTTGCCACGGCTGGTCTTCTCCTGCCCAACCCGGATCCGGTGATGGCAAGCATTGAATGCGCCAGATCGACCATCGCCTCGGCCCGTGACCTTCCCCTGCCTTGGGATGTCCGCGTCGGCATCCACATCGGCCCGGTCGTTGCTGGCGTCGTGGGCCGGCAGAAATTCAGCTTCGACATCTGGGGCGATACGGTGAATGTCGCGGCACGCCTCGCTGGATATGGCAGACAGAGCGGTATCAATCTCAGCGCCTCGGCTTGGGAGCGGGTCAAGACCCGTGTTGACGCCGCTCCTCTGGGGCCTGTTCCTATCAAGGGCAAAGGCGTTGTCGAAGCTTACAGGGTTGCCCCTCCCTGATAGACAGGACGGATGCTCAGAAACCATCCGCCTTCAGATATGAAGTTCGCGACCCAAGGATTTCAGGGCACTCTCCTGGAAAGCTTCTCCCTGCGTAGGATGCGCGTGGATGGTGCCGGCGATATCCTCAAGACGCGCGCCCATCTCGATGGCAAGCCCGAATGCAGCGGAGAGCTCAGACACGCCCTGTCCGACGGCTTGAATGCCAAGGATCAGGTGATTGTCCGCCCGGGCTAAGACGCGAACGAAGCCTTCCTCCCCAAGCTTCGTCATGGCGCGTCCATTGGCCGAAAACGGAAAATGACCGACGCGAACCTCACTGCCGGCCTTCTGAGCCTCATCAGGCGTCAGGCCGACGGCCACGATCTCCGGATCGGTGAAGCACACTGCCGGAATGGCTCGCTTGTCCCACACCCGTTTATGACCGGCAACAATCTCGGCCACCATCTCACCCTGCGCCATGGCGCGATGGGCCAGCATCGGCTCGCCCGTCACATCACCGATGGCATAGATGCCTCGCATCGACGTCTGGCATCTCTCGTCGATCCGAATGAAGGGACCATCCATATCGAGGACGAGTTCTTCCATTCCCCATCCTTGCGTGACCGGCCTCCGGCCCACCGTGACAAGGATCTTGTCGGCGGCAAGCTGTACTTCAGATCCGCTCTCGGCTTCTACCAGCAGGGTCCCGCCGGCTTTGGCCAGCCCCCTGGCCTTTGCGCGTGTCATGACGTCGATGCCCAAGGCCTGCAGCTTCTTGGCCACAGGACGGGTGAGTTCCGCATCGTATTGCGGCAGGATGCGTGCCTGCGCCTCGACGACAGTCACCTTCGCGCCCATCTTGGCAAAAGCTGTTCCAAGCTCGAGACCGATATAGCCACCGCCGACGACCACCAGTTTCTCCGGAACCGATGTCAGCGCAAGCGCTTCAGTTGACGAGATCACGGTTTCGCCGAACGGCAGACTCGGGAGCTCGACCGGAGCCGACCCGGTTGCGATCACCACATTCTCGGCACGGATGATCTGCTGACCGGTTTCTGTTTCCACCTCGACCGTCTTGCCATCGCGAAACCGCGCCCGGCCCTGGACCATCTTGACCTTGGACTTCTTGAGGAGACCCGAAACGCCACTGTTCAGGCGGCCGACGATGGTGTCTTTCCAGGCGATGGTCTGGGATAGGTCGAGCTCGGGCTTTGTCGTCGTGATTCCGAGCGGGTTCTTCCCCGATGCCAGATGAACGATGCGGTCGTATTCCTCAGCCGCGTGAATGAGCGCCTTGGACGGAATGCAACCTACGTTGAGGCAGGTCCCACCCGGCTTTCTTTCTTCGACGATCACCGTGTCGATGCCAAGCTGTCCGGCGCGAATGGCACAGACATAGCCGCCCGGCCCGGCTCCGATAACAAGGAGCTTGCAGGAAATATCCTTCATTGACGTCAAGCCTCCACGAAGATCATCGCAGGCGTCTCCAGCAGCGTCTTGATGCGCTGCACGAAGACCGCCGCATCCCAGCCGTCGATGATCCGGTGATCGAAACTGGAGGACAGGTTCATCATCTTGCGGGGAATGAAGGTCGACCCATCCCAGACCGGCCGCACCATGATCTTGTTGACGCCAATAATGGCGACCTCCGGATGATTGATCACCGGCGTCGTGACGATGCCGCCCATCGCTCCGAGCGACGTGATCGTGATCGTCGAGCCGCTCAGCTCCTCGCGGGTGGCTAGACCGGCTTTGGCGGCCTCGGCCAAGCGGGCCATCTCCGTAGCACAATCCCAGAGGTTCCGCGCCTCCGCATGCCTGACGACCGGCACCATCAGGCCCGTACCTGTTTGCGTGGCGATGCCGATATGAACGCCGCCGTACTGGTGAATGATTCCTGCTTCGTCATCATAGATCGCGTTCAGGTTCGGCTGCTCGGCAATAGCCTTGACCATTGCGCGCATCAGAAACGGCAGGAGAGTCAGCTTCGGCCTGTCGGATCGCTTGGCCGCATTAAGTGACGCCCGCAGGTCTTCGAGAGCGGTCACATCGACCTCTTCGACATAGGTGATGTGCGGAATGCGCGATGTTGCTAACGCCATCTTCTCCGCAATCTTGCGGCGCAGTCCGATCACCTTCACGTGCTGAACGGAGGTATCCTGAACCAATCCCGGAGCCCGCACGACTTGCGGGCCATGGGTGAAGAACGCGTCCAGATCCTCATGTGTGATCCGACCGGCAGGGCCTGTGCCCGGAACCTGCCTCAGGTCGATCCCGGCTTCCCGTGCCCGCAGCCGAACGGCCGGGGAGGCAACCGGCTTGTCACCCTCTGTGCGTGGGACTGATGGGCGGTGCGTTCTCACAGGTGGAGTCTTCGGAACCTCGACAGGCTGAGGCTTTGGAGCTTCCCTCGCCTGCTTCTCGACGATGGCGTCAGAGGTTCTGACCGCGCCATCAGCCTGTGCCTCGATCTCCTTGGGCCGGGCTGGCGGTTCAGGTGCCTTATCGGTGGCATCGCGACTGGAAGCAGCCCCCTCTTCGTCTCCCACCTTCAGGCGGATCAAGGGGGATCCGATAGCGACCACGTCCCCAATGTCCGCGCCGAGCCACAGAACTTCCCCATCGACGGGAGAAGGAATTTCAACTGTTGCCTTGTCAGTCATCACGGCTGCGAGCAGAGCATCCTCGCGCACGAGGTCGCCGACCTTGACGTGCCACTCAACCAGTTCGGCCTCGGCGATTCCCTCGCCGACATCGGGCATCTTGATCAGGTGCTCACCCATGTCAGGCCTCCAGCGTTTCGACAAGCGCACGTCCGACCCGTGCAGGTCCTGGGAAATAGTCCCATTCCTGTGCATGAGGATATGGCGTGTCCCATCCCGTCACACGCGCTATCGGCGCCTCGAGTTGGAAGAAGCAGGCCTCTTGGACAAGGGCCGCCAGCTCAGCCCCGAACCCGGACGTGAGCGTCGCCTCATGGACGATCACGCAACGTCCCGTTTTCCTGACGGACGCAACGATGGTCTCCATATCGAGGGGAAGCAAGGTGCGCAGATCAATGATCTCCGCATCGACGCCCGTTTCGGCCGCAGCCGCCTGAGCCACATAGACCATTGTCCCGTAGGCCAGCACGGTCACGGCCGCTCCCTCCCGCACGATCGATGCCTTTCCGAGTGGCAACGTGAAATGGCCGCTTGGCACCTCGCCGAGGTCATGCTTCGACCATGGCGTGATCGGGCGATCGTGATGGCCATCGAAAGGTCCATTATAGAGCCGCTTCGGTTCCAGGAAGATAACCGGATCCGGATCCTCGATGGCCGCAATGAGGAGGCCTTTGGCATCGTGAGGATTTGACGGCACGACGGTTTTCAATCCCGATACATGGGTGAACAGGGCTTCGGGACTCTGACTGTGAGTCTGCCCACCGAAGATGCCGCCGCCGGTTGGCATGCGGACGACGAGCGGACAGGTGAACTCGCTGTTCGAGCGATACCGCAGGCGGGCTGCCTCGGATACGATCTGGTCATAGGCCGGGTACATGTAATCGGCGAACTGGATCTCGATACAGGGATGAAGCCCGTAAGCCGCCATGCCAATCGCCGCTCCGACGATGCCGGCCTCATTGATGGGAGCATCGAAACACCGGGTCTTACCGTATTTCTGCTGGAGGCCTGCCGTGCAGCGGAAGACGCCGCCGAAGTAGCCGACATCCTCGCCGAAGACCACGACACGCTCATCGCGCGCCATCATCACATCCATCGCGTCCCGGATGGCTTCGATCATCGTCATGCGTGCCATGGATCAGACCCCCGCCTGCTGGCGCTGCCGGCGCAGATGAGGCGGCATTTCGGCATAGACGCCATCGAACATGTCGCGTGCGGATGGTTTGCCGCCCGCATGCAGCGTGCCGTAGCTCTCCGCCTCCTTCTGGGCGGCGATCACCGTATCGAGAATCTCGGCCTCGGCCTGCTTGTGCCGTTCCTCAGACCAGACGCCGCGCACGATCAGGTGGTTCTTCAGGCGGATGATCGGATCGCCGAGAGGCCAAGCGTCGGATTCGGTCTTAGGCCGGTAGGCTGAGGGATCGTCTGACGTGGAATGTGCCCCGGCCCGGTAAGTGACATACTCGACGAGGGTCGGCCCGAGATTGCGCCGGGCCCGCTCGATGGCCCACTTGGCCACGGCATAAACGGCGAGATAATCGTTGCCGTCGACCCTGAGCGACGGGATGCCGAAGCCCAAGCCCCTCGCCGCGAAGGTGCCCGATCCTCCGCGCGCAATGCCCTGGAAGGTCGAGATCGCCCATTGGTTGTTGACGATGTTGAGGACGACCGGCGCCTTGTAGGTGGAGGCGAAGACGAGCGCTGCATGGAAATCGGACTCGGCCGTCGAGCCGTCGCCGATCCACGCTGCAGCGATCTTGGTATCGTTACGGATCGCCGAGGCCATCGCCCAGCCGACCGCCTGGATGTACTGGGTCGCGAGGTTGCCGGAGATCGTGAAGAAGCCATGCTCCTTAGAGGAATACATGACAGGCAACTGACGCCCCTTCAGCGGATCGCGCGAATTGGAATAGACCTGACACATCATGTCGACCATGGGATAGCCGTCCGCAATCAGGAGGCCGGCCTGGCGATACGTCGGAAAATTCATGTCACCGGGCGAGAGTGCCTTGCGGAAGGCGCAGCTGATCGCCTCCTCGCCTAAGTGCTGCATGTAAAAGGATGTCTTGCCCTGGCGTTGGGCGATCAGCATCCTGGCATCAAAGGTCCGTAGCGTCATCATATGACGCATGCCCTCGATCAGCTCCTCGTCTCTCAGCAGGCCCGCCCACGGGCCGACGGCCTCGCCACTCCGATTCAGAACACGAATGATCGAGAACGCAAGATCCCGGATGGATTCCGGCTCAACATCGATGTTCGGTCTGGGGACGGCCCCTGCCTTGGGGATTTTGACATTCGAGAAATCCGGGGATCCCCCCGGACGAACGGCCGGTTCCGGCACGTGAAGGGACAGAGGTGCGTCAGCTGTCATGATTGGTCGTTCTCCTCAGGAGAGAACTAGGAAAGAAACACCATCTGGCCATAGGTGCAACAATGCGGATGTTAGGCCTGGGGATAGGGCTTCCAGACCCTTCAACTAATCCTGCCGAGCCACCGCCGAACCAATCCGGCCAACCCTTTCGTCTCCACCAATCAGCTATGCACGAAGACATCCGCATGCTCGGCCGAGAAGCGTCCCAATTCGTCCATCACCGCCTGGAGGTGAGCCGCCATGGCTTTGTGCGCCGCATGAGAGTTCCGGGTTTCCAGGGCGTGGAAGATCTCACGATGTTCGGCCAAGGTCACGGTATGCCGCCGTGGCGATGAGAGGAGTCGGCGCACCCGGTCGATATTGGCACGGGATGCATCGATCACGGCAGCCACGCGGGGGAGATTCAGTCCTTCGACCAGGATCGCATGAAACTGCAGGTCGAGAGCATAGAAGCCAGGGCGATCCCCCCGCTCGACGGCCTCCTGCTGGGCCAGCAGGTTTTCACGAAGAGCTTCCATATCGGCTGCCGAAAGGTGCTCGGCCGCCTTTTCCGCCACCATGCATTCGAGGGCTTGGCGAATCAGCATCGATTCTTGGATTTCCGACAGGCGGATGCGGGCGGCCCGGCTGCCGCGTTGAGGCAGGATTTCGACAAGTCCCTCCGTGGCAAGGCGTGTCAGTGCCTCTGAAATGGGGAACCGGGACACCCCCAGGGCGACGCAAACCGCCCCCTTGTCGATGAACTCGCCAGGCGCGAACTCGAGATCGACGATGGCTGCCCGAAGCGAGCGCTCAACCTGCTCGGTCGTATTTCCCCGCGGGCCTCGTTCCAAGGGAGTTAGGAATTCGTAGTATTTTCTCTTGTCGAACGCGTCCATTTGCCTAACATGTTAGCCCAACCGATGGGCGAAAGCCACCAGCTTGTCGGGTGCCTCTGGCGGGAACATCACCCGCCAGTCATCACGCACCGGCCGCAGAGCCGGGCTTTTCGGAGGAACGCCTATGCCATCTTTGACCCGCCGCCTAGCCTTCGGCCTGATTGCGGCCGCGACTGTCGCCCTCCCCGCCTTGCCGGCCAGCGCTCAGACCAAGCTCAAATGGGCGCATGTCTATGAGGCATCCGAGCCTTATCATAAGTGGGCCCTCTGGGCAGGTGAGGAACTTAAGAAGCGGACCAATGGGAAGTATACGATCGAGGTCTTCCCGGCCTCATCGCTTGGCAAGGAGAGCGACATCAACGAAGGCCTGTCCCTCGGCACAGTCGATATCATCTATACGGGCCAGCTCTTCGCCGGCCGCGCCCATGGACCGGTCGCCATCGGCGGCGCACCCTACATGTTCCGCGATTTTGGCCATTGGAATGCTTTCCGGAAATCCGATCTCTTCAAGGAGCTTGGCCAGGGATACGAGAAGAAGACCGGACACAGGGTCGTGAGCCTTACCTACTACGGCGAGCGGCACGTGACGGCGAACAAGGACATCACCAAGCCCGAGGACATGAAGGGGGTGAAGATCCGCGTGCCCGATGCGCCGCTCTACACCATGTTCCCGAGAGCTGTCGGGGCCAACCCGACGCCGATCGCCTTCGCGGAGGTTTATCTGGCGCTCTCGCAAGGCGTGGTGGACGCGCAGGAAAACCCGCTCGTCACCATCCAGGCCAAGAAGTTCCACGAGGTTCAGAAGAATATCGTGCTGACGGGGCACATCACGGATGCCCTTCTCACCATCGTGTCCGGCGGCACGATGAAGCGCCTCTCGGCCGACGAGCAGAAGGCCCTGACCGAAATCCTGCAGGAGGCGGCCGACAAATGCACCGACGACATCGTCAAGATGGAGAAGGAGTTGGTCGACTGGTTCAAGGGACAGGGCAAGAACGTGGTCGCGGTGGATCGGACGCCGTTCCGCGAAGCCGTGGTCAAGATGCACATGGGTCCTGACGCGACCTGGGACAAGACAGTCTACGACCGTCTCCAGGCGATCAAGGCAACCACCAACTAGCACGACAGCGGAGGCCCTCTTCCTCGAGAGAGCCTCACGCCCCTCGTTGAGGAAAGCTGGAAAGAATGCCCGTAATGCAGAACACCCAGGCCCCCGTCATGACCAAAGGGAGGGTCGATGCGACTCCCCCGGACGACATTCACCGGGAGATGGATGAGCTCTTCGAGCAATGGCGGGAAGAGGAAGCGCATGTGGATCTCTCCGACCTTCGGTGGTCCGATGCCGTGATTTTTGCGATTTTCTGGATTCTGTTCGGAATCGTCTTCCTGCAGTTCTTCACCCGCTACGTCCTGAACAACTCCTTGGGATGGACGGAGGAGATTGCCCGCTATCTCCTCATCCTCGTCACCTTTGTCGGCTCGGTGACGGCCATGCGCAAGGGCTCCCATATCGCCGTGGAGGCCCTTCTCGTCTACCTTCCCCGTGGGGCCAGGCACTGGACCCTTGTTGCAGTAGACGGCCTTGTTGCCCTCTTCTGTGGCGCCATGGCATGGTATGCCTATCAGCTCGGCGCCCTTGCTCCGGGCTACATGGTCTCCATCGACATTCCGAAAAGCTATCTCTACTGGGCGGTTTCCGCGGCCCTGGTTGGCGTGACCGTGCATGCGATCCTGCGCTTCCTGCGGCGTCTCCGCGGCCGTGAGGCGGATGCCCCTCACGGCCTGACCATCGACTAAGGGCGGAAATCTCCATGCTCATTACTCTGATGCTTGTCGCGCTGCTGGTCATGATCGTCATCGGCGTCCCGATTGCAGTGGCCCTGGCCGGTTCCTCGCTCCTGTTTCTGTTTGTCGGAAACCTGACGGGCGAAATCACCACTCCGGTGATTACGGTGATTCACCGCATGGTGAATGGCGTCGACTCCTTCCCGCTACTCGCCGTTCCCTTCTTCATCATGGCCGGCAACCTGATGAACTCCGCCGGGATCACCAAGCAGATCTATGATTTCGCCGTTGCAGCTGTCGGCTGGCTCAGGGGTGGCCTTGGCCACGTGAACGTCGCCGGTTCCGTCATCTTCGCCGGAATGTCCGGAACCGCCGTTGCGGACGCAGGCGGCCTCGGGACGATCGAGATCAAGGCCATGCGTGACCATGGCTACGACACAAAATTCGCCGTGGGCCTCACGGCCGCCTCATCGACCATCGGGCCGATCATTCCGCCATCCCTCCCCCTCGTCATCTACGGCGTCGTGGCCAATGCCTCGATCAATGCGCTCTTCGTTGCAGGAATCATCCCCGGCCTGATCATGGCCCTCTTCATGTCGGCCACTGTGGCTCTCTATGCGCATCATTATGGAATCGGGCGCGATGCGCGGTTCGAGCTTGGCCGCCTAGGGCGTTCGTTCCTCAATGCCTTTCTGCCTCTTCTGACGCCTGCCATCATCATCGGCGGCATGAGCTTCGGCCTGTTTACTCCCACGGAAGCGGCTGTCTTCGCCTGCGCCTACGCACTTCTGCTGTCGACCGTAATTCATCGCAGTTTCAACCTGGTGCTTGCGGCGCGCGGGCAGCGACCCCGCTATTCGGTGCTGAGCCTGCGCCAGTTTATCCGTGTCACCATGGACACGATTGAGACAACAGCCGTGGTTCTTCTCATCGTGGCAGGGGCTTCGATCTTTGGTTGGGTGCTGACCACGACCCGCACCACCGATGCCCTTGGTGAGTGGATCATCACCTATGCGGCCGATCCGATCACCTTCCTGCTTCTGGTGAACGTCTTCCTGTTGATCGTCGGCTGCTTCATGGAGACGATTGCAGCCATTACCATCCTGACGCCAGTGCTGCTACCGGTTGCCATAAAGCTCGGAATCGACCCGGTTCATTTCGGGCTCATAATGGTGCTGAACCTGATGATCGGACTGCTGACCCCTCCTGTCGGGATGGTCCTTTACGTGCTAACCCGTGTGGCAAAAATATCCTTCGAGGAGTGCATGAAGGCCTGTGCTCCTTGGCTGGTGCCCTTGCTCCTCGTCCTCCTCCTCATCACCTTTGTCCCAGAAACCGTTCTTTGGCTGCCGCGATTCCTCAAGGAAATCGGCTACCTTTGATTTCGAAAAGTGATTGTCATGAACACACCACGGACCATCCGTCTTTCACCTGACGACAACGTCGTCATTGCCATCGATCTCGTGAACCAGGGCGCCGACGCTGCCGGGCTGACGGCCCGCGAGCGCATCCTGCGCGGCCACAAGATGGCCGTGGAACCGATCAGCGAGGGAGAGCCGATCCGAAAGTTCGGCCAGATCATCGGTTTCGCCAAGAGCCATATCGCGCCGGGCGAGTGGGTGCATGAACACAATGTGGGCCTGCACGATTTCGAGCGGGACTATGCCTTCTGCGCCGAGGCAGGAGACGACGATCTGCTGCCGCCGGAGCTGCAGGCGACCTTTCAGGGCTACCGACGAGCCTCCGGCAAGACCGGCACCCGCAACTATATCGGCATCCTCACCTCCGTGAACTGCTCGGCCTCGGTCGCCCGCTTTGCCGCGGCAGAGGTGGAGCGCTCAGGCGTCTTGCGCGACTATCCTGGAATCGACGGCATCGTGGCCATCGTTCATGGCACGGGCTGTGGCCATGCGGCTTATGGCGAGGGTTTCGAGATCCTGCGCCGGACCCAGTGGGGCTATGCTAGCCACCCCAATTTCGCGGGCGTGATTATGGTCGGTCTGGGGTGCGAAGTGTTCCAGATTGGACGCATGAAGCAGGAATATGGCCTCACCGAAACGGAGACATTTCGCACGCTGACCATCCAGGAGACAGGCGGCACTCGAAAGACGGTCCAAGCCATCGTCGACGCGGTGAAAGACATGCTGCCGATTGCCGCCAGAGCCCAGCGTGAGACCCGCCCGGCTTCCGAGCTGATCCTGGCTCTCCAATGCGGCGGATCTGACGGCTATTCCGGCCTCACGGCCAATCCGGCCTTGGGCGTCGCTTCCGACCTGCTTGTCCGGCACGGCGGGACATCCATTCTGTCTGAGACGCCGGAGATCTACGGCGCAGAGCATTTGCTCACCCGCCGGGCTGCAACGCGGGAAGTCGGCGAGAAGCTCGTTGCACGGATCAGATGGTGGGAGGCCTATACGGAACGCAACGGCGGCGAGATGAACAACAACCCCTCACCGGGCAACAAGGCAGGCGGCCTCACGACGATCCTCGAAAAGTCCCTGGGCGCCTCCGCCAAGGGTGGGCGCTCCACACTGCAGGCCGTGTACGAATATGCCGAGCAGGTCAAGGATCATGGCTTCGTCTATATGGACACGCCCGGCTACGATCCTGTTGCCGCAACGGGCCAGGTGGCTGGCGGCGCGAACCTCATCGCCTTCACCACGGGTCGTGGCTCCGCTTTCGGCTGCAAGCCGGCACCGTCCCTCAAGCTCTCTACCAACTCGGACATTTACCGCCGCATGATAGACGACATGGACATCAACTGCGGTGACATTCTCGATGGCGTTTCCCTGGAGGCGAAAGGGCAGGAGATTTTCGAGACTTTGCTGAAGGTGGCCTCCGGAGAGCACACGAAATCGGAAGAGCTGGGCTATGGCGACCTTGAGTTCGTTCCCTGGCAGGTGGGCGCCGTCATGTGACCAGGGGCGGACGAGGAAGTTTCCTCTGTCGAACTTGCCCTCCTTTCTTCAACGGATTCGATGGTTGGGGCACTCGAGGAGTGCCAGCCGCCAGCTCTTCCGTTAGGGAAGCAAATTTTAACATTGTGTTAACCATATTCCGGCAATCATGACCGTGTTGATCCTGCACAAGGATCAACACTCTCCCAAAAGTGAACGAGGCACGGATGTACTGCCTCGCTTCGCTTTGGGATGCAGTGTCACGGGCATGATGAAGCCCGCAAACTCATGATCTGACTCTGACATGAGAGAAACATAGCGCCTCGGCAGGAAGCGCCTGACTTGGTGAGCCAGGTGGCCTCGACGTAGTCAGCCCAGCACATAAAGCGCTGTTGCAAGGGCAGCGATCCCGCCGACGAAGGCATAGGGATACCAAGCGGGAAAGGGTTTGTCGTGACCTTTGAAACCCACGCTGAAACTCCTTGATGTAAAGCCTATGTCCGCCCCTTGTTCTTCTCCAAAGCGGTATTTTTGTGAAACGCAGATGATGCACATTCGTGAATAGTCGAGAGGCATCAGGCAGGATCACCCCGATCAAAAATGGGAAAAATTTACTTTGAAAGCTTTTTAAAGAGCCGAAATCACCCCCGTTCTCAACACCGTAGGGCTTGTTTTAGAACGCCTCTGATTTTCGGATAACCCCTTGATCTGAATGAGTTCTCCCAGATATTTCCTCTGATCATCTCACGAGAAGCTCCCGCTGGTTCCAAGCCTATGCCGGACCGGCGAACCAAGGAGCATCTGCGGTTGATTCCGCATCGGTGAGACGGCGCATCCTGCGCCCTCGTCCATACGAACGAGAGGGAAGAGTTCATGGGGACAAGCACGTGGAACGAGCCTGGATATTGCACAGGCAGCATATGGGCATGCCTTGCCCTGCTTCTTCCCTTCAGCGGAGCGGCTTTGGCCCAGGACCGCGCTTCGCCCCCGCCTCTGCGTATCGAACTGAACAGGATCGAGGCTGCGGGCGAGAATTGCCGAACCTATTTCCTGATCGACAACCAGAAGGGCGACAGCTGGCGCTCACTGAAACTCGATCTGTTTGCCCTCGACACGGACGGTGTCGCAGCCAAGAGGCTGGCCGTCGACGTTGGCCCGGTGCCGGGCCGCAAGACCCTCATCAAGCTCTTCGACTTTCCAGGTTTGAGCTGCTCGCGGTTCGGGAGCGTTCTGCTCAATGATGTCATGACCTGCGAGGGCGCGGCGAGTGCACGGGAGGAGTGCCTGTCCGCCCTTGAGACCTCTTCCAAGATCGACACCGTTTCATTCACGAAATGAGATTGCTGTGATGAATGACATCGTCCCTGCCGCCCCGCACGATCTTTCTTTCATGGGCCTGTTTCTGCAGGCCGACCCGATCGTCAAAGGAGTGATGATCCTGCTTGTCTTGGCCTCGCTTGGATGCTGGACAATTGTCGTCGAGAAACTCATGCGCTTCAGGAGCGTTCGCCATCAGGCGCGTGCCTTTGAGCGGTCAGCCCGCTCGGCCGAGAAGCTTCACCCCCAATCAGCCAGGATGACAGGGCGGATCATTCTCGCCGGTCAGGAGGCCTGGCGCGATCAGGATCCGTCGGAGAGCCGCGCGGAGCGGCGGGAGCGGATCGAGCGCGCCATGCGGGCTGCGCTTGCTGCCGACATGCGCCAACTCCAGGTGGGGCTGCCGTTCCTGGCCACCACGGGATCGGCTGCGCCCTTCATCGGTCTGTTCGGCACGGTCTGGGGCATCATGAATTCGTTCTCCGCCATCGCAGCCAGCCAGGACACCAGCCTCTCGGTGGTGGCGCCCGGCATCGCCGAAGCCCTGTTTGCTACAGCGATCGGCCTCGTCGCCGCCATTCCGGCCGTGATTGCCTACAACAAGCTCACCACCGATCTCGGACGCCTGCAGCAATCCTTCACGGCGGGCATCACGGCCCTCGGTGACCGGCTCGCGCGCGATCGCAAGCCCCATCTGCGCGCAGAGGCCGCCGAATAATGGGTATGGGACCGCTCCGCACAGGCGAGCTGGACGACGAGTTCGGTGTTGCACCTCTGTCCGAGATTAATGTCACGCCGCTCGTCGATGTGATGCTCGTACTGCTCATCATCTTCATGGTGGCAGCGCCTCTTATGACCGTCGGCGTTCCAGTGAACCTGCCGAAGACAGCCGCCGCGAAGGTGTCACAGCCAAAGCAGCCTGTTGTGGTCAGCATCGACGCGCAGGGCCAGCCGTTCCTCGACAAGGAGCCGCTCACGTCCGACACGATGATGCCTAAGCTCAGAGCCCTGGCGAGCGCCGATCCGACCCAGGTGGTGCTGGTCCGCGGAGACAGGGCTGTCCCTTATGGGCGCATCGTCGAGATCATGGGGCAGGTCAGTGCAGCCGGCTTCAGCAAGGTCTCTCTCATCGCCCAGGCACCGAGCGGAACCCCGGCCCAGTAAGATCTCCCCATGTCAGTTCAGAGCATAGAACCGCTGCAGGAGCCGAGGCGGCTTGGGATTGCCTTCATCACGGCGCTTGCCCTGCACTCCGCCATGGCGGCGGCAGTGACCTTCTGGCCGCATGAAACAGACGATCCGCCCGGCGAGCAGGAAATTACCATCGATGTAGCTCCCGCCCTGGAAGAGGCGCCGTCCGTCGCATCGGCGGAAGTCGCTGCCATGGAAGCCCCTCCGGTCGACCCGCAGGAGGTGCTGCCGGAACCGGAAGCGGTCGAGCCTTTGCCTCCGGACGAAGTGACCGCGGAACAGCCCGAGGAAGTGGCGAAAGTCTCCGAACGAGAGGACGTCGCCGAAGTTCCTCTTGCCGCAACAGAGTTGGCGGCGGAGCCCGAACCTGTGGTCGCCCTTCCGCCACCCGAGACGGTTTTCGCGAAGCCTCTGGAGAATAGGCCCCCACCGAAGAGACCCGAGAGAAAACCAGTCGAGAAGCCTGTTGAGCGCAAGCCTCCTCCGCGCCGGACTGTTGCCGAGACGAGGCCACCATCCGAGGCTCGGCAAGGCCAAGCCTCCTCTTCCCGTGAGAATACGCAGGGTTCCGCAGCCTCGGCCGATCCGGATGTGCTCAGAAGTTATGGCGCGCGCGTAAGAGCCGCTCTACAGAGTCGTTTCCGCATTCCGGATGCTCTGCGCAGTCAGGGCTTCAACGGATCTGCAACGGTATCGTTCACGATCGATGATTCCGGCCGCATCATCAGCTCATCGATTACAGGCAGTTCGGGCCATCCTGCGGCTGATCAGGCAGCTCTCGATGCTGCAAGGCTTGGATCATCCGTACCACCGGCGCCGGCGTCCGTTTCCCAGCGCAGGTTCATCATAAGGTTGGTTACCAAAATCCGGTGAAGCGGTCCTACACCCAGCCACCTTTACGATCTTGACGATCAAAGGTTCACGGCTAACCTGCCTCCTGAGCAACTGTCGACAAAAAGCTCACGCATCTGCCCCCTATGGCAAGTAGCATGAGTGACACGCCAGGATGGGAGAAACGCCATGACCGAAAAGGCTTTTGCCTCGACGGGAGATCTGTCTGAGAAAACCGTGTCCTTCACCGAAATCGGGGCGGGTCTCTATGCCTATACAGCTGAGGGCGACCCCAACTCCGGTATCATCGTCGGGGACGACGGCTGCATGGTCATCGACGCGCAGGCGACCCCAATGATGGCCGAGGACGTGATCGCGCGCGTGCGATCCGTGACCGACAAGCCGATCAAGTATGTTGTTCTATCCCATTACCATGCCGTGCGTGTCCTCGGCGCCTCCGCCTACAACGCACAAGGTATCATCGCCTCCAACGCCACCTATGACCTGATCGTCGAGCGCGGCGAGCAGGACAAGGCCTCGGAGATCGGCCGCTTCCCACGCCTGTTCAAAGGCGAGAGCAGCATCCCGCCCGGCCTCACGTGGCCTACCCTGACCTTCGAGAGCGGCATGTCGGTGTTTCTCGGCAAGCGTGAGGTGAAGCTGTTTCATCTTGGCGCCGGCCACACGGCGGGTGACATTGTCGCCTGGGTGCCGGATGCGGAGGTGATGTTCACCGGCGACCTCGTGGAGTATCACTCGGCCTGTTATTGCGGCGATGCTCATTTGCGAGAATGGCCGCTGACACTCGACGCCATCCTGGACTTCCAGCCTCAGTCCATCGCTCCCGGTCGCGGCGCAGCCCTCCAGGGCAGCCGGCAGGTGCGCGAGGCGGTGGCCATGACTCGCGATTTCGTCACCACCCTTTATGGCGCAGCCGAGTTGTCGGTGGTGCGCGGGCGCTCGCTGAGAGAGACCTTTGCCGCAACCCGCGAGGTCATGGACCCGAAGTTCGGGGACTTCGCTATCTATGAACACTGCCTCCCCTTCAACGTCTCCCGCGCCTTTGATGAGGCCTCCGGCATCGATCATCCGGTGATCTGGACGGCCGAGCGGGACCGCGAGATGTGGGCTGCCCTTCAGGGCTGATGCTCAGAACAGGGTGGAGGAAGGGAAAGGGTCATGAACACCCGCAAGATCCTCTATCAATACGGCTACCGCCGCTGCCTCGACCAGGATCGCTCCTCCCCTGCCCGGCATCCCGTTGTCGTCGTTGGTGCCGGACCTGTCGGGCTGTGCACGGCCATCGATCTCGCACAGCGCGGCGTTCCTGTCGTTCTCCTCGATGATGCGGACAGGATCGGCGAAGGTTCGCGCGGCATCTGCTATGCCAAGCGCACTCTCGAGATCCTCGACCGGCTCGGTGCCGCAGATCCTTGCCTCGAAAAGGGCGTGACTTGGAAGATCGGCAAGGTCTTTCAACGCAACGATCTGCTCTACGCCTTCGATCTTCTGCCCGAAGATGGGCACAAGATGCCGGCCTTCATCAATCTCCAGCAATATTACTTGGAGCATGCCCTGGTGGAACGTGCTGCAGCATTGCCGAACCTTGAGATCCGATGGCGCAACAAGGTGGTTGGCCTGAAGCACCGCAATGACGGGGCGACCCTCACGGTCGAAACGCCCGAAGGCCGCTACGATCTCGATGCCGACTGGGTCGTCGCTGCCGATGGTGCGCGCTCCGCCTTACGCGGGATGCTCGGACTCCCGTTCCAGGGAGAGGCCTTCGAGGACCGCTTCCTCATTGCCGACGTGAAGATGAAAGGCGATTTTCCGCCCGAGCGCTGGTTCTGGTTCGATCCGCCGTTCCATGAGGGCCATTCCGCTCTTCTGCACAAGCAGCCGGACGATGTCTGGCGCATCGACCTGCAGCTTGGGCGTGATGCGGACGCGAAAGCCGAGCAAATGCCCGAACGCGTCATCCCGCGGCTCAGGCAGATGCTGGGGCATGACGATTTCTCGCTGGAGTGGGTGTCGGTCTACACCTTCCAGTGCCGTCGTCTGGAGCGTTTCGTTCATGGTCGCGTGGTCTTTGTCGGAGATGCAGCTCATCAGGTCTCGCCTTTTGGAGCGCGAGGCGCAAATTCCGGCATTCAGGATGCGGAGAACCTGGCCTGGAAGCTCGCATTCGTCCTGAAGGGAGAGGCACCGGAGAGCCTGATTGCGTCGTACGATCTCGAGCGCTCCGCCGCGGCCGATGAGAATATCGGCCACTCGACCCGATCGACGGACTTCATCGCACCACGCTCGGCGCAGGAGCTTCGCTTTCGCGACGCAACCTTGGCTCTTGCGCGCCATGCTCCCTTCGCCAAACGGATGGTGAACTCGGGCAGGCTGTCGATGCCATCCACCTATGATTCGCCTCTCTCGACGCCCGATACAGACAGGTGGTCCGGATCTGCGCATCTGGGAGCGCCTCTTCCCGACGCTCCCATGCGCGACCACAGCGGACAGCCGATCTGGCTGCTTGATGCCATTGGGGGCGAGGAGACGATCCTGCATGTTCAAAACGAGGCGCAACCCCCAGTGGGCTCTCGTGTTCTCATCATCGGCAAGGATCTCGTCGACGAGCACGGATTCTTTACCCAGCGATTTGACGCACATCCTGGGAGCACCTATCTCGTGCGTCCCGATCAACACCTTGCAGCGCGCTGGCGCCATGCCGCACCCTCGCTGATTGAAGAAGCTTCGCGCCGCCTGAGAGGCTTTGGGGAGGGTCATGCATGAGCACGCTTGTGACTGAAAGCCGTTTTATTGACCCGGACCGTGCCTACCGCGCGCTGATCGAAGCGCATCGAGGTCTCTCAGAGGAGGAGAGTGCAGCGCTCAACAGCCGCCTCGTCCTGATCCTGGCCAACCACATCTGCGAGCACGTGGCGCTTCAGGAAGCGATTGCCCTCGCGAAACAGAGCATGGAGTCGCTGGATACAGCGTCAGAATAATCGGATCGACGTGTTATTCGATTCCAAGATAAGCCGCCTTAACCTGAGGATCGGAGAGCAAGGAAGAGCCGGTTCCGCTATAGGCCACCTTTCCCGTCTCAAGCACGTAGCCCCGATCCGCGATCGCCAGTGCCGCACTGGCATTCTGCTCCACCAGTAGCACTGTGATGCCGTCTTTCCTCAGAGACACGATGGCATCGAGGATCTGATCGACCAGGAGCGGCGACAATCCAAGCGACGGTTCATCCAGCAGCAGGAGCTTAGGACGCCCCATCAGGGCTCGGCCGATGGCCAGCATCTGCTGCTGACCGCCCGACAATCCGCCGGCGAGAAGATGGCGCTTTTCGGCCAGGATCGGGAACATCGCAAAAACCCGATCGCGATCCTGCTCGATGTCCTTGTCACGTCGGCGATAGGCCCCGAGCCTCAGATTGTCTTCAACAGTAAGAGGTCCGAACACCTGCCGACCTTCGGGCGACTGGGTGATGCCGAGCTCCACGCGCTGGTGAGGTGGCAGGCGGTCGATGCGCTGTCCCTTGAAGCGGATCTCGCCGCCGGTCATCGGCTGCACGCCCGAGAGTGCGCGCAGCAGCGTGGTCTTTCCCGCACCGTTCGCACCGACAAGCGCCACGACTTCGCCGGCACGCACCTCGAGGCTGACGCCTTTCAGGACCTCGATGCGGCCGTATGCGCTGCGCAGGTTCTCCACCTCAAGCACGGGCAGCCTCCCGGGCGCCGTGCTGTCCCAGATAAGCCTCAAGGACCTTTGGATCATCGCGCACCTCCCGCGGCGTTCCCTCGGCCAGCGGCCTGCCTCGCTCCAGAACCAGGATCCTGTCGGAAATCTTCATGACGAGCTTCATGTCGTGCTCGACGAGCACCACCGCGACACCTCTGTCGGCGACCTGCCGGATTAGATGGTCGATCTCCTCGGTCTCGACCGCAT
Organism: Microvirga lupini; assembly: GCF_014191055.1. Lineage (GTDB taxonomy): Bacteria > Pseudomonadota > Alphaproteobacteria > Rhizobiales > Beijerinckiaceae > Microvirga > Microvirga lupini_A. The sequence continues at coordinate 432,096 of NZ_JACHWB010000001.1, read as the reverse complement.
TGCAGCCGGCAGCCGGTTCATCGAGGAGCAGCACGCGCGGCTCGGCCGCGAGGGATCGCGCGATCTCGAGACGCTTGCAGGCCCCGTAGGGAAGCGAGCCGGCCGGCACATCCGCCACATCCTTCAGGCCCACATAAGCAAGGAGATCGAGCGCTGCAGCGCGCGTCTCCCGATTCTGGCGCGTCACGGATGGAGTTCTGAACAGCGCCGGCAGGAGGCTGCACTTCTCCCGGAGATGACGCCCGACCATGACGTTTTCGCATGCCGTCATGCGTTGGAAGATCTGCAGGTTCTGGAAGGTGCGGGACAGCCCACGCGCTGCCAGTTTGTGAGGGGCAAGTCCTGTGACGTCCTCATCGGCTAGGTGGATCGTGCCGCGGTTCGCGGCATAGATCCCGGATACGATGTTGAAGAGTGTGGTCTTTCCGGCCCCGTTCGGTCCAATGATCGAGAGGATCTGGCCGGGGCTCACCGAAAAGCTCACTCCATCGACGGCCTTTACGCCCCCGAACGAGATGCCGATATCCGTTGCTTTGAGGATCGTCATGACCGTGCTCTCCTGAGGAACAGGCCCGAGACGCTCGGCACGATGCCGTTGCGCATGAAGATCATGGACACGATGATGATGAGGCCGAGCATAAGATGCTCGTATTCATGGAAGATCGTCAGCGCCTGCGGCAGCGTGACTAGAACCGCGGCACCCACGATGCTGCCGACGATTGATCCAAGCCCCCCGAGGACCACAATGGTGACGAGCTCCACGGAGTGCAGGAAGCCGGCCTGATCCGGATTGATAAAGCCGTTCATGAAGGCCAGAGCCGAGCCGGCAATTGAGGCATACACGGCGGCGATCACGAAGGCCTGCAGCTTGAAGCGGGCAACGTCGACACCCACCACCTGTGCAGCCACCTCGCTGTCATGCAGCGCGCGGAAGGCCCGCCCCGTCGGTGTCTCGTCGAGGTTGAGCGCGATCCAGGTTCCGACGAGCAGGAGCGCGCCTGTCACCCAATACCATGTATACGACCCGCTGACGCGCCAGCCGAACAGGATCAGCCGCTCCACCGGCATACCATCCGGCCCACCGGTCCAGCCGCTCTCCGTCGAAATCACCAGCGCAACGAGCACGCCGAGGCCAAGAGTGGCAATGGCGAGATAATGGCCCTTCAGTCGCAGGATCGGGCGCCCTACAAGATAGGCGAGCACGGCGGAGAGCGCAGCTCCGATGAGAAGCGCCGCCCAAGGCGGGATGCCGAGGTGGGCCGGTCCGATTGCTACTGCATAGGCGCCGATTCCGAAGAACGCCGCATGGCCGAGACTGACTTGGCCGGCCTGCCCCATGAGGATGTTGAGGCCTATGGCTGCGAGCGCCGACACCCACACGAGCGACGCGACGCGGAAGTAATAACTTGAGGGAAAGACGAACGGCAGGACGGCGATCACCACCGCCAGCACGGCGAGAATCAGGAAGCGCTGGTTCGTGAGAGCACCCATCCTCACACCCTCTCGACGGCTCGGCGTCCGAACAGACCCTGTGGGGCTGCGAACAGGACGATGAGGATGACCAGGAACGCGAAGGCGTCCTTATAGGTGGAACTCAGGTAGCCCGCACCGAAGGCTTCCAGCAGACCCAGCAGAAGTCCGCCCACAACAGCGCCCAACGGATTACCCATGCCGCCCAGCATGGCGGCGGCGAAGCCTTTCAGGGCCAGCAGCGTGCCGACATCGTAGTTCGTGAGTGTAATGGGCGTCACGAGAATACCGGCAATCGCCCCGATGGCGGCGGAACCTCCGAAGGCCAGCGCCATGATCGTGGTCGTGTTGATGCCGACCAAGCGCGCCGCCAACCGGTTTGCAGCCGTTGCCAGAACGGCCTTCCCGAGAAGCGTGTGCTCGAGGAAGACGTAGAGCGCCACCACGACGACCGCCGTTCCGCCGAGAACCCAGAAGCTCTGAGGCTGGACGGCCGCGCCGAGAATGTCGATGGGCGTCTCGCCCGAGAAACCGGGGAGCTTGTGAAACTGCTTGTCGAAGATGATCGCGGCAAGGCCGCGGAGCAGGATCGACGCGCCGATCGTAATGATGATGAGCGTCACGGCCGATGCGCCGCGGGCAGGCTCGATGGCAAGGCGATGAAGGAGAAGGCCGATCACGACGGCGACCACGATGGCAACGACGGCAGCCAGCGGCAGCGGAACACCGGCGGCCGATGCGAACACCGTCACCATGCCGCCGAGCATGACGAACTCACCCTGGGCGAAGTTCACCACGCCGGATGCGTTGTAGATCAGCGTGAAGCCCAGTGCGACGAGCGCGTAGACGGCGCCAACCGTCAGACCGGAGATGAGAAACTGGAGGAACTCGGCCATGATGCAGTCCCGCGTTCGTCAGATTGACAAACGGGAGGCTGATCATCGGCCTCCCGTCTGGTCCCTATCAGCGCGGATCAGCTGCCCGATGCCACGAGGTTCCAGTCGCCACCCTTGATTTCGAGCATGCGGAAGGCCGAGAGATCGAGGCCAAGGTGATCAGTCGCCGACATATTCACGATGCCGCCGGTGCCAACAAAGCCTTTGGTCTTCTCGATCTCGTCGCGGATCTTCTCCGAATCCGTGGAGTTCGCGCGCTTCATAGCTTCGACCAGGATGAAGAGGCCATCATAGGCATGACCGCCGAAGGTCGAAACAGGCTGCTTAGTGGCACTCTCATAGGTCTGCTTGTACTCGGTCACGACCTTTTTCTGCGGATCGCTCTCCGGCAGCTTGTCGCCCACGAGCAGTGCGGCCGCCGGCAGGCGGACGCCCTCCGCTGCAGCCCCCGCGAGATCGATGAAGCTCTTCGAGGCGACGCCGTGGCTCTGGTAGAATGGGATGCTGTTCATGCCGAGCTGGGCATAGTTGCGGGTCACGATGGCGGGGCCCTGACCGAAGCCGGGATTGACCACCGCTTGCACACCAGCCGTGTTCTTGATCTTCGTGAGCTGAGCCGTCATGTCGCTGTCACGCGGGCCGTAGTTTTCGTCGGCCACGATCTGCATGCCGTAATTGGGCGCAACCTTCACGCATTGCGCCCGCATGGAAGCGCCGAAGCCGTCGGTGCCGGAGATCAGGCCGATCTTGGTGAGGTTGCGCTTCTTCAGATCCTCAAAAATCTTTTCGCATGCCATCTTGTCGGTGTGCGGCGTCTTGAAGACGAACTTGCGCACGGGATCGATCACTTCGATAGCACCCGCGAGCGAAATGAACGGAACCTTGGCATCCTCGAACACCGGGATCATCGCCATGGTGGAGCCGGTCGTCGTGCCGCCGACCATGGCGATCACCTCGTCGTCCTCGATAAGACGCGTTGCGAAGGTGCGCGCCTTGTTGGCATCGCCACCGTCGTCATAGATCACCAGCTCGATCTTCTTGCCGTTAACACCGCCAGTCGCGTTGATCTTATCGACATAGATCCTGAGCGTCTTGTCCTCAGGCTCGCCCAGGAAAGAAGACGGCCCAGTCACCGACAGAACCGAACCGATCTTGATGGTCTCCTGCGCCAGGGCAGCCTGGGACAGGCCGAAGCCCACAACACTAGCGGCCAACAGGGTTTTGAGCGTTGCTTTCGTTTGCATTTGTTTCCTCCTGGTTCGTTGTCGATGTTTTTCTTATTGTTGCGCAAGGCTGCATGAACCTGCGGATTATACTGGGATAGAAGCGCGTGAACTTGGGTGAAAGCAGCGTGTTGCCCGACGAGCACAGATAGTATCATCCAGGCAGGAACCCGTGGCGTGCGGATCCTGTTCGTCGTCGAAACATGCCATCCCGTTCTGCTCCCTCAAGGGCCGAGTGTTGGCTCATTGACGCTGTTTCTTTCATCAATATAATTGACCGGACGGTTGGTCAATACTAAACAAAGGTTCAGCAACCCGCTTGCCATCGACGATCGTTCGGGAGGGTCATGGTGGAGACTGATTTCATTCTCACGGAGCGGCGAGAGGGATACCGCGTCATCACCCTCAACCGGCCTGACCGTTTGAACTCCTTCAACGAGGCCATGCATGCGGAGCTGATGTCTGCGCTCCTCGAAGCAGAGGCTGACGGCAGCTGCAGGGCGCTTGTCCTGACCGGCGCCGGACGCGGGTTCTGTGCAGGCCAGGATCTCTCGGACCGGGTCTTCAACCCCGGGCAGGTACCGGATCTCTCCTCCACCCTTGAGCGTCTCTACAATCCCCTGGTCCGCAAGCTGCGCGCGCTGCAGATGCCCGTCATCTGTGCCGTCAACGGCGTGGCGGCCGGGGCCGGGGCCAACATCGCCCTTGCCTGCGACATCGTTCTGGCGGCGCGCTCGGCAAAGTTCATCCAGGCTTTTGCGAAGCTCGGCCTCGTTCCCGATTCCGGCGGAACCTGGTTCCTGCCGCGCCTCATCGGCCCAGCGCGGGCCCGCGCGCTCACGCTCCTGGCGGAGCCTGTCACGGCGGAACAAGGGGAAGCCTGGGGCATGATCTGGAGGGCTGTCGATGACGCAAGCCTGATGGACGAGGCAAATCGTCTTGCCGCTCACTTTGCAACGCAGCCCACGGCGGGACTGGCGCTGATCAAGCAGGCGCTCGATGTGTCGGAAACCAACGATCTCGACCAGCAGCTCGATCTTGAGCGCGATCTTCAGGGCCGGGCGGGCCGCACGCCGGACTACATGGAGGGCGTGACGGCCTTCTTCGAGAAGCGGCCGCCGAAATTCACGGGAAAAGCTTGATGGACGTGTCCTCTCCGCAAATAGCCGCGCACGACATCGCACAAGCCTGCGCCCAGGCCATGTGGGCCGATGACCAGGCGAGCCGGGGCCTCGGGATGGTGGTCGAGCGCGTCGCGCCGGGCGAGGCGGTGCTTTCCATGACGATCCGCCCCGACATGACGAACGGCCACGGCATCTGCCATGGTGGGTTCATCTTCACGCTGGCGGACTCGGCCTTCGCCTTCGCTTGCAACACCTACAACCAGCGTACGGTCGCTCAGCATTGCGCCGTGACGTTCCTGCAGCCTGGACGCAGGGGCGATACGCTGACAGCCCATGCGGTCGAGCGCAACAGGTCGGGACGGTCCGGCATCTACGATGTGACCGTTCGCGATGGTCGCGGTGAGGTTGTCGCGGAGTTCCGGGGACACTCGCGCACCATCGCCGGCACGCTGCTCGAATCCGCCCCAGACAGCAGCACCCAACAAGAATGACAGGATGGGAGGTTTCCTTGGCCGAGATCCCGCTTCGCAAGCTATCCGAACTCAAGCCTCAGCCGGCCCATCTCGATCGCGCCGAACTGGCTACCCGGGACGAGCTGGCCGCTCTCCAGCGCGAGCGCCTCGCCTGGACCCTGCGCCACGCCTACGAGAACGTGCCGCATTACAAGGCGAAGTTCGATGCAGCCGGCGTGCATGCGGACGACTTCAAGGATCTGAGCGATCTGGCGAAGTTTCCCTTCACCACCAAGGCCGACCTGCGCGACAACTATCCCTTCGGGATGTTCGCCGTTCCTCAAGAGCAGATCGCCCGCGTGCACGGTTCGTCCGGCACCACCGGCAAGCCCACGGTCGTCGGCTACACCAAGCGCGATATCGACACTTGGGCGGACGTGGTGGCGCGGTCGATCCGGGCGAGCGGCGGGCGCCCTGGCATGAAGGTGCATGTCGCCTATGGCTACGGTCTCTTCACCGGCGGCCTAGGCGCGCATTATGGCGCCGAACGCCTCGGCTGCATGGTGATCCCCATGTCGGGCGGCATGACGGAGCGCCAGGTTCAGCTTATCACCGACTTCCAGCCGGACGTGATCATGGTGACGCCGTCCTACATGCTGGCGATCCTCGACGAGTTCAAGAAGCAGGGTCTCGACCCGCGCCAATCCTCGCTCAAGGTCGGCATCTTCGGCGCAGAGCCCTGGACCAACGCTATGCGCGCGGAGATCGAGGAGGCGTTCGATATCCATGCGGTGGACATCTACGGCCTGTCGGAGGTCATGGGACCAGGGGTCGCCTGCGAGTGCATCGAGACCAAGGACGGCCTACACATCTGGGAGGATCATTTCTATCCCGAGGTGATCGACCCGCATACCGGCGAGGTTTTGCCTGACGGACAGGAAGGCGAACTCGTCTTCACTTCGCTCACGAAGGAAGCGATGCCTGTCATCCGCTACCGCACGCGGGATCTCACGCGTCTCATGCCCGGGACCGCGCGCACCATGCGCCGCATGGAGAAGGTCACGGGCCGCACGGACGACATGATGATCATCCGCGGCGTGAACGTTTTCCCCAGCCAGATCGAGGAAAAGCTCCTGACCATCCCGTCCCTCTCCGGCCATTACCAGATCGTGCTGACCCGCGAGGGGCGCATGGATCAGATGGAGATCAAGGCCGAGATCAGGCCCGAGGCTGACTACCCGGAAACCCGGAAAGCCGCAGCCGACCGCTTGAGTCAGGCCATCAAGGAGACTATTGGCATCACCGCTCAGGTCAATGTCCTTGACCCAGAAGGCATCGAGCGCTCGCTTGGCAAGGCGAGGCGCGTGATCGACCGCAGACCGAAAGAATAGCAGCCCCCATGGCCCGGACCCGCGCCACAGATTACGACGACAAGCGCCGCGCGATCCTTGATCGCTCGGCCGAGCTCTTCGCCGAGCATGGCTATGACCGTGCTTCCATGAGCAAGATCGCAGAGGCGTGCGGCGTCTCCAAGGCAAACCTCTACCATTACTACAAGGACAAGGAAGAACTGCTCTTCGATGTCATCCGCTTCCACCTGGAGGAACTGCTCGAGGTGGTGGAGGGCGCTGACCAGCCGGACATTCCTCCCGGCGACCGCCTCAAGAGTCTCGTGGCGGCTCTCCTTGAGGCTTACCGGGACGCAGATGCGCAGCACAATGTGCAGATCAACGGCCTGCGCCTCCTGCCGACTGACCGGCAGGCGGAGCTCAAGGGCATGGAGCGCGACCTCGTGCGCATCTTCTCCGATGCGGTGGCGGGTGTTGCACCCCAGCTGAAGGGCACCAAGCTGCTCAAGCCGGTCACCATGTCCCTCTTCGGCATGATCAACTGGCATTATCTCTGGTTCAAGAGCACGGGCGAGGTCACGCGTGCGGATTATGCGGAACTCGTGTCGCAACTGATCATGGATGGCACCCGCAATCTCCGTGCCGAACTTGCAGCGGCGCCACGGCGCGTCACGGCCGCCGAATAGCGCATGGAATGGCCTGAAAGGGCCAAGGATTACTGCAACGAGACCTGTTCACCCATCGCATGTGGTGTGTCGTCCGGAGCAATGAGGCCGAACTGCGAGAGGATCGGGTGGACGATGCCTTGCCATTGAGCGAGCAGCTCTTCCCTGCCCTTCTGACGCAACGCGTACTTCCGATGCTGCGTGAAGTGATCCGACGTGCTGCTGCCGAAGGTGTCAGCGACGCGCGGATACCAGTAGTTCACCGATGCCTGGGCATCGGTCCTGTCGTGACCTTTCTCCAGCGCCGCTCGCAATCCATGCTCACCAAGTTCCGCATGGCGCCTCTCGACAGGCAGGATCGTGGCGAGAGTTTCGGCAAGGGGCTGGTAGGAGCCGCGGGTGAGCTCGTCGAGCTGCACCACGGTCGCCTGCCCCATCAGGCAGTTCATCACCACCGCGTCGACCCAGCCGTTGATCGGGTAATGAAACACGTTGAGGCGCATGTCGCCGCCTATACGCCGTAGCCCAAGGTTGACGCTGCGGTCGAGGCGCGAGGCCCAGGGATGAGCCCCGACATATTGATCGGTGTTGGCGCCGAACTGCTCCATCAAGCTGAGCACTTGCTGGGCATGATTGAACTTCTGCAGGACGATATGCGTGGCCGTGATCCGCTCCTTCAGACCAGGCGCCAAATTGATGCAATCGGCAAAGCCCGAAGCTCCAGCCATCTCGGAATCAACGAAGATTGCCATGAGGCGCATGAGCTCGCCGCGATAGCGGGGCGTGACATTGTCGGGCGCGCTCAGGCGCCCGCCGCCGGCGACGAAACTCACGAGGCTGTCTTCATCGACCATGGGAGCACCTCCCTCAAATCACTTGTCGAAATCGACCAGGATCTTGTCGCTCACTGGATAGCTCTGGCAGGTCAGAATGTACCCGCGGGCGATCTCGTAATCCTCAAGGGCGAAGTTCGCATCCATGTCGACTTCGCCCTCCACCAGCATCGCCCGGCAGGTGGAGCACACGCCACCCTTGCAGGCGTATGGAAGCTCCAGTCCCTCGGCTGTCGCCGCGTCGAGCACGGATGCGGTGCCTTTCTCGAACGAGAGACTTCGGGCGCGTCCATCGATGATGATGGTAGCCTCGCAGAGGTTCTTAGCCTCCTCGGCCTTCGCCTGCTCGGGCGTGCGCTGACGGCGGCTCGGAGTCGAGGTCGCAAACAACTCGAACTTGATTTGGCGCTTGTCGAGGCCGTGCTCCTCAAGGCTCTTGGCCACACCCAGCATCATGTCCTGAGGTCCGCAGATGAAGGCCGTGTCGATGGAGGATGCATCGACCCAGTGGTCGAGAAGCTGGTCGCATTTTTCCTTCGTCAGACGGCCGTTGAACAGATCGATATCCTGCTGCTCGCGGCTGAGAATATGGATCAGGCTGAAGCGATCAAGGTGCTCGTTCTTGAGATCCTCCAGCTCCTCGCGGAACATGATCGAGCTTGAGGCGCGATTGCCGTAGAACAACGTGAAGGAGGATTGCGGCTCGGCCAGGAGGGTTGTCTTGACGATGCTGATCAGCGGCGTGATCCCGCTGCCCGCCGCGAAGCCGACGAAGTGACGCTTGCGCTCCTTGTCGAGCGGCACGAAGAAATTGCCCATCGGAGGCATGGCCTCGATGGTTTGCCCTGGCGCCAGTTGTTCACTGACCCAGTTCGAAAAAACCCCGCCAGCGATCTTCTTGATGCCGACGCGTAAACGGCCTTCCGTCGGCGCGGCGCAGATGGAGTAGGACCGGCGCACCTCGTCACCATCGATCTGGGTGCGCAGGGTCAGATACTGTCCGGGCGAGAAGCGGAAGGCTTCCTTGTGCTCATCCGGCACATCCAAGGTAAGGACGATCGCGTCGCGGGTCTCGCGTCTGACATCGGCAACGGTGACGGGATAGAACTTGGTCATGGAGCAGCCGCTCGCTTTCAGATGCACTTGAAGTAATCGAAGGGCTCAAGGCAGTCCCGGCACCGGTACTGCGCCTTGCACGGCGTCGAACCAAACTCGCTTACCCGATCCGTGTTCTCGGATTTGCAGCGCGGACAGGTGATCACCAGTGGCTTGCGGAGAAAGCGATCAAAGGGAGAAGGAGTATCGCCCACGCTCTCGGCCGGCGGCGCGATGCCATAGGCTTCGAGCTTCCGGCGCCCCTCCGGCGAAATCCAGTCCGTCGTCCAGGGGGGCGAGAGCCTGCGTTCAACCCGCAAACGGTCCAGCCCTTTCGCCCGCAGGGCAGCCTCAATGTCGAGGGCGATCACGCTGGTCGCGGGACAGCCCGAATAAGTCGGCGTGATCGAGACGACGAGTTCATCATCATCCCAGCGCACATCACGGACAATGCCGAGATCCATGACAGAGACGGCCGGCACCTCCGGGTCGGGAACCTCTCCCAACCAGGCTTTCACCTGGTCCAGATCCGATTGTGTCAGGCTGTCTGCCATCGGCGTCTGCCTCTTACCACGTGGCGTTAGGATAGGCCCGCTGCAGGAATTGAAGGTCGGCCAGGATATAGCCGAGATGCTCCGAGTGGAGGCCGCGCTTGCCGCCCCGCTGCGCCCAGCCGGGTTGCGGCAGGGTCAGCGTCGCCTCCTCGGCCGTCGCGCGGACGAGGCCGAGCCAAGGCTCGTGCAGCGTTGCGAAATCGGGCCCGAGCCCCTCGCGAACCATCGCCTGATCGACCTCGTCGGATTCGAACAGTTCGCCCGTATACATCCAGAGGTCGTCGATGGCCGCCTGCATGCGACGATGGCTCTCCTCCGTGCCGTCGCCGAGGCGCAGAACCCAGTCGCGGCTGCGCTCCAGATGATAGGTGACTTCCTTGAGGCCCTTGGCGGCGATCTCGGCGATGCGGGCATCCTTTGAGCCCGTCAATTCCCGCAGCAGCAGATAGTGCCAGGCATCAAAGAGGAACTGGCGCGCCATGGTGGCGGCGAAGTCGCCGTTCGGCTGCTCGACGAGCAGCACATTGCGGAAGTCGCGGGCGTCGCGCAGGTAAGCGAGATTATCCGCGTTGCGGCCTCTGCCTTCGACCTCGCCGGCGAGGTTCAGCCAGAGCTGCGTCTGCCCGATGAGATCGAGCGCGACGTTGGACAGCGCCAGATCCTCCTCAAGCGCCGGCGAATGGCCGCACCATTCCGACAGGCGGTGCCCGAGAATGAGGGCATTATCGCCAAGGCGCAGCAGGTATTCGAAGAGCGCGCTGGAGTCGACCATCACATATGCCCCAGCTCTTCCGGAATCTCGTAGAAGGTCGGATGGCGATAGACCTTGCTGTTGGCCGGGTCGAAGAGCGGGCCCTTCTCGCTCGGGGAGCTGGCCGCAATGTCGGAAGCCTTGACGACCCAGATGCTCACGCCCTCGTTGCGGCGCGTGTAGACGTCGCGCGCGTTCATGATCGCCATCTCGGCATCCGGCGCATGCAGGCTGCCCACGTGGCGGTGGGCCAAGCCATGCTGGCTGCGGATGAACACCTCCCAGAGCGGCCATTCCTTCTTGTCAGTCATGTCGTGTCTCCCGCTCACGCAGCCTTGGCTTGTGCCCGCGCCGCCTTCTTGGCCGCATACGCATCGGCAGCCTCGCGCACCCATCGACCTTCTTCATAGGCCTTTACCCGCGTGCGAAGCCGGTCGCGGTTGCAGGGTCCATTGCCGGCGATCACCTGATAGAATTCATCCCAGTTGATCTCGCCGAACTCGTAATGCCCGCGCTCCGCATTCCACTTAAGATCGGGGTCAGGAACGGTGAGGCCGAGATACTCGGCCTGCGGCACCGTCTGGTCAACGAATTTCTGGCGCAGCTCGTCGTTGGAGTTGATCTTGATCTTCCAGCGCATGGACTGCGCACTGTGCACCGACTCCGCATCGGACGGACCGAACATCATCAGCGAGGGCCACCACCAGCGGTTCAGCGCATCCTGCGCCATCGCCTTCTGCTCAGAGCTTCCTTTTGCCAGCTTCATCATGATGTCGTAGCCCTGCCTCTGGTGGAAACTCTCCTCCTTGCAGATACGGATCATGGCGCGGGAATAAGGACCGTAGGAGCAGCGCTGCAGCGGCACCTGGTTCATGATCGCGGCGCCGTCCACCAGCCAACCGATGGCCCCAATGTCTGCCCAGGTGAGTGTGGGATAATTGAAGATGCTCGAATACTTCGCCTTGCCGCTGTTGAGCTGTTCCATCAGATCATCGCGGCTCACGCCCAGCGTCTCGGCGGCGCAGTAGAGATAGAGTCCATGGCCGGCCTCGTCCTGCACCTTGGCCAGCAGGATGGCCTTGCGCTCGAGGGTCGGCGCCCGGGTGATCCAGTTGCCCTCCGGCTGCATGCCGATGATCTCGGAATGTGCATGCTGCGAGATCTGCCGGATCAGGGTCTTGCGGTAGGCCTCCGGCATCCATTCCTTCGGCTCGATCTTGATGTCCTGATCGACGCGATCCTGAAAGGCGCGCTCCTCGGGAGACATCTCTTCCTTGGACTGGATATGGTCGACGCCCGTCTTCACCATCTGTGCGTACACGGCGCTTCTCCCTATCGTCCGTTCGTTTCACCCCTCCTAAGCCACTCCCGACGAAGGCCAAGCAGCTAAGGTTTCGGCTCTCGCCTTTCCAGGCGCATAGTCAACGCTGTTCCGGTCGTTGGCGCTCCAAGGCACGGCAAAAAGCCCCGCAAGCGTCTTACGAGTTGACCTTAATATGTCACAAAAATTGTGATGTTCAATATTTTCTTGTAACTTATCTTTCAGACGGCCTTCAGCTTGGCTGCGGCTTGAAGCGACGCGAACCGTTCTTCGAAACCGCTGTCAGCCTCCGGCAGCGGCCCGCTGTGGTTCTGAGCATGGTTGTCGATCCATCGCTCGGAGGCTGGCAACAGGGTCTTGTAGATCGTCCCGCAGAGCGCACGGGCACGGTCTCCCGCCCAAGGCTTCGGCAGGAGCTGGGCCGGCAAAAGGGGATCTCTCAGGACGGCGCGGCGGTAGTCGTGGATCAGGAGGATCCTGACCAGGAGGGCCTCGAGATCCGTGAACTTGGCACCCCGCTCGAGGGCTGCCAGCGTGCCCGAATAGGTGTCGATGAAGCGCTTGTAGCGGCTTTCGATCTCGTCCAGCGGCCAAGCCCGTTCCACGAGTCGCCGGGCCGTCTCAATATCGGCCGGCGCCGCCGAGAGCCGGAGAACGGAGCCGGGTTCCCTGGTCGCCGGGGAGGCCGCGATCATGAGATCCGCCCCGAGGGCCCCGTATCCAACCCCCGAAAGTTCGGCTTTGAGTGCGGTCCGGTCCTGGGTGTTCTCCAGCAGCAGCAGGTCGAAGGCGCCCTGCCAATCTTCGGACGGGCCGGTATAAATCCGCTGCGTGGCCTGGGCGAAAGCCTCCTGCCCTCGGGGTGTCAGCCGATAATAGCTGTTGCGCCCCACCTTCCACCGCTCGAACCAGCCATCGGACACGAGGCGGGACAGGGCTGTTCTGACAAGGGTGTCGCTGATCCGGAAGGCGCGCATGATCTCAAGGAGCGACGCCATGGACAAGACCCCGCCCCGCGGCACAACCGCATCCCCGAAGACCGTAACGATGAGCGAGCCCGCCCTGATCGGGGTCCGCCCATGAAACCTGTCCAGGAGAGTGTCGACAAAACCGGCCATTCAAACCTGCTCCAGCTTCTTCTCTTAGGGGTGTCCTGACCTGAGAGGCTTCGGTTCCCTCCTATCGATTATTCTCCTTGCTTGTCGAGCCATGGTCCATCCTGCGCCTCAGCAAGAGGCTTGACTAACCGACCGGTCGGTCAATAATGCCGCAAAGGTGCGGCGATGCCAATGCAGCCGCCATTCATCATCCAAGGTGCCCCCATGAGACTTGAGAGCTTCGTTCGCGGAAGTTGGATGTCGCCCGGCAAGGACCTCGCCGAGGTTCGCAGCGCCGTCACCAGCGATGTGGTCGCCGAGGTCGCCAGTGGTGGTCTCGATATGGGCGAGGTGCTCACTTACGCCCGGCAGGTCGGCGGCCCTAATCTGAGGCGCATGACCTTTCATCAGCGCGCAGAGCTTCTGAAACGTCTTGCCATTCATCTGTCAGAGCGCAAGGACCAGCTCTACAAGCTCTCCTATCAGACCGGCACCACGCGTTCCGACAACTTCATCGATGTAGACGGCGGCATCGGCACGCTGTTCGTCTATGCCTCCAAGGGCCGCCGCGAGCTGCCCAACACCACCTTCCTGATCGATGGCGCGGTCGAACCCCTGTCGAAGGGCGGCGGTTTTGTCGGCCAACATGTGATGGCCCCTCTTCACGGCGTCGCTGTCCACATCAACGCCTTCAACTTCCCCTGCTGGGGCATGCTGGAGAAGCTGGCGCCTGCCATCCTGGCCGGGGTGCCGGTGGTCACGAAGCCGGCGACGATCACCTCCTATGTGGCGCATGCCCTGATGCGCATGATTGCAGAATCCCGCATCCTTCCCGACGGTGCGCTCCAGTGCATCATCGGCTCGACCGGCGATCTCTTCGATCATTTGACCTGCCAAGACGTGGTGTCCTTCACCGGCTCCGCCGACACTGCCCAGAAGCTGCAGCGGCATCCTGTGATCGCCCGAGAATCTGTCCGCTTCATTGCGGAGCGCGACTCCCTCAACGCTGCGATCCTGGCACCCGACGCCAGCCCCGGCACGCCGGAATTCGATCTCTTCATCAAGGAGGTCGCCAAGGAGATGACCGTCAAGGCGGGCCAGAAGTGCACCGCCATCCGTCGCGCCATTGCGCCGAACGCGCACGTGCCTGCCGTGATCGAGGCCTTGCGTGAGCGGCTCTCGAAAATCACGGTCGGCAATCCGGAACTCGACAACGTCCGTATGGGTCCTGTCGTCGGCCTCAACCAACGCCGGGACGTGCTGGCGCAGGTGGAGAAGCTGCGGGCCGAGGCGGACATTGTCGTCGGTGATCCTGACAACTTTACGATCGAGGGCGCGGACCGCGAGCGCGGCGCCTTCATCCCGCCGCTCCTGCTCCATTGCCCGGACCCGATCCGCGCCACCAATGTGCACAGCGTCGAGGCCTTCGGCCCGGTCTGCACCGTCATGGGCTATGACGGGCTCGATCAGGGCATCGCTCTTGCCAATCGCGGCGATGGCAGCCTTGTCGCCTCGGTCTATACCTACGATCCCGCCATCGCGTCTGACCTCGTCTTCGGCGTGGGCGCTTTCCACGGCCGCCTGGTGCTGATCGACCGCGACTGCGCCAAGGAGCAGACCGGCCATGGCTCACCCATGCCGCACATGGTCCATGGTGGACCAGGACGCGCCGGCGGCGGCGAGGAACTCGGCGGCATGCGCGGCGTGCACCACTACATGCAGCGCACGGCCCTGCAGGGCTCACCCGCCATGCTCTCCCGCGTGACGCAGAGCTGGATCAAAGGCGCTCCGATGATCCAGGAGGGACGGCATCCCTTCCGCTATTACTTCGAGGACCTCGCCATCGGCCAGACCTTCATCTCGAAGGAGCGCACGATTACCCTGGAGGACATCGAGCACTTCGCCGAATTCACCGACGACACCTTCTATGCCCATATGAGCGAGGAGGCCACGAAGGATCACCCGTTCTTCCCCGGCCGGGTTGCCCATGGCTATCTGCTCCTGTCCTTTGCAGCGGGCCTCTTCGTGGATCCCGATCTAGGGCCGGTTCTGGCCAATTACGGCCTCGATTCCCTGCGCTTCCTCAAGCCCGTTCAGCCGGGCGAGACCATCAGGGTCCGGCTGACGGCCAAATCCAAATCGCCGCGCAACGAGCAATATGGCGAGGTGCGCTGGGACGTGGAGATCACCACGGATAAGGACGAGACGGTCGCGACCTACGACCTCCTCACCATGAACGCCGTGCGTCCGTGATGGAAGAGTATTGGCAGCACATGCCAATTGCTTTGATATAAGACTGGTATCCGCCACTTCGTCACGGCTGGTAGCGGATACCAGAAGAACAGAAAGACCGGGGGATCCATGTCCACATTCGACCAAGCCACCGCAGAGCGGATGCTCGCGGACGTCTTCGCGCCCTGGATCCAGGCGCTCGAGCTCTCTATCGAGAGCCTCAACCCTGAAGGCGCCGTTCTGCGCATGCCGTTCTCGGAGCGGCTCTGCCGCGACAATGGCGTGATCTGCGGGCAGGCGCTGATGAGCCTCGCCGACACCGCCATGGTGTTTGCGGTCTCCTCCGCCGGAGGCACCTACCGACCCATGACCACGGTGGACCAGACCATGCACTTCCTGCGCCCGGCGGCGAGCGCGGATGTGCTGGCGGAGGCCAGGGTCGTGCGGCTCGGGCGCACCATGGCGTTCGGCAGCGTGACGCTCACCACCGCCGGTGACAGCCGGCCCGTCGCCATAGCGCAGCTCGCCTACGCGCTTTTGCCCGACAGCAAGTAGCCCCATTCAAAACGGCAGCGCCACGCTGGTCTTGATTTCCTTCAGGATCACGTTGGTGCGCACGTATCGGATGCCGGGCAGGCGGAACATGAACTCATCAAGAAAAGCGTTGTAGGCCTTCATGTCGCGCACCACGACCCGCAGGTGATAATCGGCATCGCCCGTGGTGGCGAAGCACTCCAGGACTTCTGCGCGCGCCGTTACACGTGAAACAAATTCGTCGACGAATTTGGCGTCGTGCCGTTCGAGCGAGACGTGCAGGATTGCCGAGGTGGTGAAGCCGGCCTTTTCCCGGTCCACCAGGGCCGAATAGCCGGTGATCACGCCCGTCTCTTCCAGCGCCCGCACGCGGCGCCAGCAGGCCGAGGTGGACATGCCCACGTCCTCGGCCAACTGCTGGTTGGTGGTGCGCCCCTCCCTCTGCAGCTGCGCCAGAATATGCTCGTCCTGCTTTTCCAGCATGGCGCCCTCCCGTCTGGTAATTTTTACCAGATATAACGCCAAGATACGAAACATCTACCACGAAGAAGCCCGGTGCAGGAACGGATAGGAAGCACCTACCAGCCGTTCGGGATTACCATACTTAGCCAGGACATGGCTCTCTCCTCGGGATCAGGCTGATGACACGCGTTCCGTCGCTCGACGATTACCGGCTCTCCGACCGCTACGCCCGCGAGACCGGCCGGGTGTTCCTGACCGGCACGCAGGCGATCATCCGGATCGTGCTCGATCAGGCCAAACGCGACCGGCTGGCGGGCCTCAACACGGCCGGCTTCGTGTCGGGCTATCGCGGCTCGCCGCTCGGCGGCGTCGATCTCGAGTTCTGGCGCGTGAAGGAGCAGCTGAAGGAACACCGGATCGAGTTCCTGCCTGCCGTCAATGAGGACCTGGCCGCAACGGCAGTGCTGGGCTCGCAGCAGGTGGAGACCGATCCCAACCGGCAGGTCGAGGGCGTGTTCGGCCTCTGGTACGGCAAGGGCCCGGGCGTCGACCGTTCGGGCGATGCGCTGAAGCACGGCAACGCCTATGGCTCCTCGCCCCATGGCGGCGTGCTGGTGGTGGCGGGCGACGACCATGGCTGCGTATCCTCATCGATGCCGCATCAATCCGATGTGGCGTTCATGAGCTGGTTCATGCCGACGCTCCATCCCGCGAGCGTCGCCGAGTATCTCGAGTTCGGCGAATACGGTTATGCGCTGAGCCGCTTCTCCGGCATGTGGGTCGGCTTCAAGGCCGTGTCCGAGATCGTGGAATCCGGCACCTCCGTCGAACTGCACCCGCCGCGCCAGTTTGTCGAGCCCGACTTCACGCCGCCTCCGGGTGGCCTCCATTATCGCTGGCCGGATCTGCCGGGGCCGCAGATCGAGGAGCGCATGGAGGCGAAGAAGCACGCCGTCTATGCCTTCGCCAAAGCCAACCCCATCGACCGGCGCATCTACGACATCCGGGATGCGTCCTACGGCATCGTCACGGCCGGCAAGGCCCATCTCGACCTGATGGAGGCTTTGCGCCTCATCGGTCTCGACGAGGCCGCCTGCCGTCAGCATGGCATCGACATCTACAAGGTCGGCATGGTGTGGCCGCTGCCGCTCCACGACGCCATGGAGTTCGTGAAGGGCAAGCGCGAGATCCTCGTGGTCGAGGAAAAGCGCGGCATCATCGAGAGCCAGTTCAAGGAGTATTTTTACGACTATCCGGGCTCGAAGCCCGAGCGCATGGTCGGCAAGCACGACGAGACCGGAGAGCGCTTGATCCCCTGGACAGGCGAGCTCACGCCGCGCTTCCTCGCCGGCGTTCTGGCCAAGCGCCTCGATCCCATCTTTCCCGATCTCAACCTCGCGCAGCGCGTCGCCGCCCTGTCGCCGGATCCGGAGCGCGTGATCGCGGTGCCGGGCGCGACGCGCACGCCCTATTTCTGCTCCGGCTGTCCGCACAACACCTCGACCAAGGTGCCGGAAGGATCGAAGGCGCTCGCCGGAATCGGCTGCCACTTCATGGCGAGCTGGATGGACCGGGAGACCTCGTCGCTGATTCAGATGGGCGGCGAAGGCGTGAACTGGGCGGCTTCGTCCAAGTTCACCGGCCAGGGCCACATCTTCCAGAATCTCGGCGAAGGCACCTATTACCATTCCGGCTCCATGGCGATCCGACAGGCGATCGCGGCGGGCGCCAACATCACCTACAAGATCCTGTTCAACGACGCGGTCGCCATGACGGGCGGCCAGCCGGTGGACGGTCCGATCAGCGTCTATGCCATCGCCCACAGTGTGCGCGCGGAAGGCGTTGAGCGCATTGCGCTGGTCTCCGATGATCCTGAGAAATTCGTACCGGCGGATCTGCCCAACGGCGTGACGATCCACCACCGTGACGATCTCGATGGGGTGCAGAAGGAATTGCGCGACATCGCCGGCGTCACGGTGCTGATCTACGAGCAGACCTGCGCGACCGAGAAGCGCCGCCGGCGCAAGCGCGGCCAGATGGAGGATCCGAAGCGCTTCGCCTACATCAACGATCTCGTCTGCGAGGGCTGCGGCGATTGCTCGGTGGCCTCCAACTGTCTGAGCGTCGAGCCGAAGGAGACGCCGTTCGGGCGCAAGCGCAAGATCAACCTCTCCACCTGCAACAAGGACTTTTCCTGCCTTGAGGGCTTCTGCCCGAGCTTCGTCACGGTGGAAGGAGCGACGCGCCGGAAGAAAGCCACGTCGGATTTCGATGCTGTTGCACGGTCCGCAACGCTGCCAGCCCCTGCTCTGCCCGCTCTCGACAAGCCGTTCGACCTGCTCGTCACCGGCGTCGGCGGCACCGGTGTCGTCACGATTGGCGCGCTCATCAGCATGGCGGCGCATCTCGAAGGGCGCGGCGTGTCGGTGCTGGACTTCACGGGCTTCGCCCAAAAATTCGGCCCGGTGCTGAGCTATCTGCGCATCGCCACCAACCCGGGCGAGCTGAACCAGGTGCGCATCGACCAGGGCGCGACGGATGCGCTGATCGGCTGCGACCTTGTCGTCAGCTCCTCGCCCAAGGCCTCCGGCACCTATCGACACGGCACGCGGGCTGTGATGAACACCGCCGAGATGCCGACCGGCGACGTGGTGCGCTTCCGCGATGCGGATCTCGCCAGCCGCACGCGGCTTCGCGCCATCGAGCGCGTCATCGGCGCGGGCAACATGGCAACCGTCAATGCCAATGCGTTGGCCGAGACGCTGCTCGGCGATACGGTCTTCGCCAATGTGATGATGCTGGGCTTTGCCTGGCAGCAGGGGCTCGTGCCGGTCTCTTTTGAAGCTCTGTCACGCGCCATCGAACTCAATGGCGTGGCGGTCGAGCGCAACCGGCAGGCCTTTGCCTGGGGGCGCCTGCTCAGCGCCGATCCTGCCGCCGTGCATGAGGTCGCGAACGACAAGCCGGAAGAACCCGAGACGCTCGATCAGGTGATCGCCCGGCGTGTTGCGTTCCTCACCGATTATCAGGATGCGCTCTATGCCGGCCGCTACGAGATGATGGTGTCGCGGGTGCGCAAGGCTGAAGAACCGCTCGGCTCCGAGACGCTCACAGACGCGGTGGCGCGCTCATTGTTCAAGCTCATGGCCTACAAGGACGAGTACGAGGTCGCGCGCCTGCACATGGAGACCGGCTTTCTCGACACGCTGCAGCAGGAATTCGACGGCGACTATACGGTGAAGTATCACCTCGCGCCGCCGCTCCTGGCCTCGAAGCGCGACGCGCGAGGCCGCCCGAAGAAGCGCGCCTTCGGTCAATGGATCCAGACGCCCATGAAGGTTCTGGCGAAGATGAAGTTTGTTCGCGGCACGCTCTTCGATGTCTTCGGCTACACGGCCGAGCGGCGCACGGAGCGGGCGCTCATCGGCTGGTACGAGGCCCAGGTCGAGCGCATCCTCGAAAACCTCGACGCGCCCCATTTCCCCGATCTACTGGCAATCGCGAAAGCCCCGATGGACATCCGCGGCTACGGCCCCGTGAAGGAAGCGGCTCTCCACAGGGTGCAGGCGGAGGTGGAGCGCCTGTGGTCGCGTGTGGCGGAGCAGCCGGAGGTGATCGACACGCGCCAGCGCGAGACTGCACACGCGTAAGTGAATCAAAGGACGGGAGGCGAGAAGCCCTCTCCCCTTTGCGGGAGAGGGGGAGGGATGCCCGCGCTCCATCCTGCACGCGATCCCGAATCGGCTGCGCCGTCCGGGATGACGAAGATGGTGTTGAGGGTGTCATTCCCGGCCGGAGCGCAGCGGAGGGGAAGGGAATCCACTCGCACACACGGCGCTATGGATCCCCTTCCCGGCCTGCGGCCGCCGGGGATGACACTTGCCTGTCTCCCTCGGCCTTATCCAGAGGAGCAGCCGAGAGGCTGCGTCTCGAAGGAGCGTCCAGAGACCACTGGAACCTCCTTCGAGACGGATTGCTCGCGCAATCCTCCTCAGGATAAGGGCAGAGGGGTAAATTGGGAGATCACCGGCGCAAGGCAGTGATGACCTGGAGGGTAGCAGACGACGTTCCGATATGTCTGAAGGTGCGGCCCTTAAGCCTCCGGCGTCAGGCTCTTCTGCGGCCGCCGGGCCATCACGTCCTGCAGCGCCGCGATCAGGTCGTCGGGCATGATGGGCTTGTGCAGGAATCTGGCGTTGGGCGGCAGGTCGCCCGGTCCGGGACCGGTTTTGCCGGAAATCACCAGCACGGCCACCTCGGGCCAACCCTGCCGCACCAGACGGGCGAACTCGAAGCCGTCCATGGAGCCCGGCATGTCGACGTCGGTCAGGATGGCGTCGATTTCCGGCCGCGATTTCAGAAGCTCGAACGCCTCATCGGCGTCCTGGGCCTCGATGACCCAGAATTCGGATTCCTTGAGGATGTCGACCTGGGTGAGACGAACGAGAGGCTCATCCTCGACGAGCAGGACGACAGGCTGGTTCACAATGCGGCGGTGCGGTTTCATCCTGCATGAAACGGGGATTGCTCCGTCCAGTTCCCTACAGTTGAGCCGGCAGGGTGCTCCAGCGCACTCATTGCCGAGCGGGAGGCGGGCGTGCTGGAGCCGAACCTGCATAAGGGGTCGCCCACAGTCCGGCAGGCCGCGACGCGATCCCCTCCTCCCACAAGGGAGAGGAAAGATGGGCTTATGTGTTGAGCTGGTTGATGAGACGGAGGTTCAGAAGCGCTTTGCCGTGGCCTTCAGCTGCTTGATCCGGTCCACCACATCCTGCGTGTGATACGGCTTCTTCATCAGAGGACCGGCCTCGCAGAGGGTTCCGGCGATGTCCGCCGAGCGATCCGCCCCGGAGGTGAGGATCACCTGGGTCTCGGGCATGTTGGCCCGAACCCAGCGGGCGAGCCCGAATCCGTCCATCTCCCCCTGCATCTCCACGTCGCTGAACACGATGTCGACCGACACCTCAGGCGCTTGGAGAATGAGCATGGCCTCCTCGGCACTGACGGCCTCGTGGACCCGGTAGCCGCATTCGCGCAGGTATTCAGCGATCACGAGCCGGATCAGCACCTCGTCTTCGACCACGAGAATGGTCTGGAGAGGGGAGTCGGCCTGAGCCGAGAGATGGGTGGATGACGTGCTCACGCATAGCTAACCGCCGTGCTTTTGCCTTTGTTCCTGCGGTCAAGCTTGTGTGGGTGGCGGCCAGTTCAGGCTGCGGGCTGCGAGCGCAGCGACCTCGCCTGCCTGGTAGGGCTTGCGGACAAACGGCCCAGGGCTGTCCGACGGGCCTGTCTCGCGGGACGTGACGATCATCTTCGTCGGCCTCTCGCGAATGTGATGAACCACGTCCCAGCCGCCCCCGGTGCCCGGCAGGTCCAGGGCGAGGAACAGGAGATCGACCTGGACGGCGTCGAGGACGGTCAGCGCCTCTGGGGCCGAGCCGGCCTCCAGCACCTTGAACCCCCAGGCCCGCAGCTCGTCGCTGACACGGTACCGGATCCGGACATCCCCTTCGACGACCAGAATGGTCGGTGGGATCCGGCGTGGAAGAACCGTAACGGATGCAGCACTCATTCTTGCCCCAGACGCAACCAACAGGCGGACAACGTGGTGGCGCCCCATGGGTTCTCATTCCTTGTGCGCCCGATCACGACGCGGTCAGGGCTGGCTCTCTCAAGTGGAACCGTCTATCAATGGCCACGTTTGCCCTCTGCCCCATCCTCTTGTCCCCTCGGTGCCGTGTCCCACCAGCAACCCCTAGGCGTCGTTCTCCTGGTCGAAGACGAACCGCTGGTGCGGCTCGTCACGGCCGATATTCTGCTGGAGGCGAACTTCCGCGTCATCGAAGCCGGGGACGCCGAGGAGGCCCTGCGCGTTCTCAAGGCCGAGGTCGCCATCGACGTGCTGCTCTCGGACGTGGAGATGCCGCCCGGCATGAACGGCTACGAACTGGTCGGCCATGTTCACCGTGGCTGGCCCGGGGTGGAGATTATCGTCTCCTCGGGCCGCGAATGGCCGCGGGAGGATGATCTGCCGCCCGGAGCGATCTTTCTCCCGAAGCCTTATCTGAATTCCACCCTGGTGTCTTACGTCCAGAATGCGGCCAGGAAGGCCCAGGAGACGCGTCGGCTCAGGGACGAGGCAGGCGCCCCAGGCGCACGGGCTGAGGACGTCACCAAGACGGCCTGACCGCTCCCGAGCAGGCAGCCCACAACAGAAAAGGCGCGGGCCGAAGCGCCGCGCCTTCCGATCGTATTGCCCCTCTTGAGCGCTACGCCGCCCGGACACCCTCCAGGAAGCCTTCGACCTCCCGGGTGAGCGTCGACGAGTTGGTCGCGAGCTCACCGGCCGCGGCCAGTACCTGGGAGGCTGCCGACCCGGCATGGGTCGCCGCCCCCTGGACCTGGACGATGCTCTGGGTCACTTCCTGCGTGCCGCGGGCAGCCTCGCTGACATTGCGGGCGATCTCCTGCGTGGCCGCCTGCTGCTCCTCGACGGCCGCCGCCACGTTGGTGGCGATCTGGTGCACCTCCTCGATGGTGTGGCCGATCTCGCGGATGGCGTCGACCGCCCCCTTGGTGGATTGCTGGATCTGGTTGATATGCGATGTGATGTCTTCCGTCGCCCGCGAGGTCTGGTTCGCGAGCTCCTTCACCTCGGCGGCCACGACCGCAAAGCCCTTTCCGGCCTCGCCAGCCCTCGCCGCCTCGATGGTGGCGTTGAGCGCCAGCAGGTTGGTCTGGCTCGCAATGCTGTTGATGAGGGCAACGACCTCGCCGATCTTCTGCGCGCCGTCGGCGAGCGTCTCCACGAGCTCGTTGGTCTTGCGCGCGTTCTGCACGGCCCGGGCCGCGGCAGCCGAGGTCTGCGCCACCTGCGTGCCGATCTCGTTGGACGATGCGGCGAGCTCCTCCGTGGCGGCGGCGACCGCCTGGACGTTGCTGGAGGTCTGCTCGGCGGCGGCCGCCACTGCGTTCGACTGCTGGTTCGTCTGCTGGGCGGTGGTGGCCATCGAGCGGGCCGTGGCCTCCATCTGCTGAGCCGCGACGGAGAGGTGCTGGACGAGACCGCCCACGCTGCCCTCGAAGCTCTGCGCGAGATTCATCATCTCGAGCCTGCGGCGCTCGCCGGCCTGTTTTTCGGACTCCGCCTGCTGGCGCCGGAGCCCGTCCGCCTCCTGCATGGTGCCGGCGAAGACCTGCGTGGCCTTCCAGATGTCGCCGACCTCATCGTTGCTGATCTTCGCCTCCGGCAGGTTGTAGTCGCCGGAGGCCAGCTTCTGGATCGCCTCGGTGACGATCTTCAGCGGACGGGCGATCTGCCTGTGACCCACGAGCCAGCCGATCAGGAGGGCCACAATCGTGCCGGCCAACGCGATGGAGACGAGCAGGGTGAAGCGCTCGCTGTAGAGCTCAGCGGAATAGCGGTCGACCGCTGCGATGTCCTCGCTCCCCTTCTTCGTCAAGGCATCGATGCTGGTCTGGAAGGCCTTTCGGTTGGCGCGGTTGGCCTCGTTGTTGCCCTGGGTGTTGGCGGCTTCGGGCGATACTTCGGCACCTAGACGCACGGTCTCGGACCGGAACGTCTTGAACGCGGCAGCGTCCGCGACCACGGCATCGAACAGAGCCTTGTGCGCGTCAGGAACGATCGGCTTCCACTCCTTCAGGAGTGTGTCGATCTCGTTCAAGCTTGCGGTCACTCCGTCGCCGAACTTGCGGGCATCGGCCGTCGTCTTCGAGGCATAGATGCCGCGCGCTTCCATGACCACATGCGTCACCAGCCGGTTCAGGCGCTCGCCGTAAAGGGCCCGCGTGGCGGCGAGCCTCACGTCATCGACGGCCTGATTATAGGTTTGCAGGGTGCTAATGCTGACGGCGGCGATGATTACCGCAACGAAGCTCAAGGCAGCAACAAGCGCAAATATCTTTGTCCTGATCTTCATGCATCCCCCAAACGGCTTGATTCGCAGTAACGTTTGACTATCGTCCACAGTAGTCACGGGATGCTTGCGCAGGGCTTGCTCCTGCCCATCAAAGTTATCAACAGGCTTTCTTTACGTGAAGTGACGGATTGTTAAGCATAACCTCATAGGAATGATTGCAGTCGATTTTCATAGCGGCGGGTTCCATGGGCGTACGGTTCGATAAAGTGTTGGAGCAGGTGGCCAGGGCCGGACAGGCCGGACGCGGAGCCGCCATCGAAACCCGCGAGCGGAAAGTGCATCGCCTGGAAGACTTGATCCGGGCCCGCGAGGCCATGGGCGACCGCATCGTCATGTGTCTTGGGCTGGCGCTCACCCTCTCGGCCGTCGCCCTGCCGGTTTATGCGGTCTATCTCAGCGACGGCTATGCCTATCTCCAAAGCACGGGCAACGGCCTGGTGATGAGCAAGGGCACTGACGCCAACCATGCCCGTGCGGCCGATCTCAGCCCGGCGACCACGGGTTCGCTCAATCGCCAGAAGACCACGGACGCTGTCGTAGAAGCGAAGACCGACAAGGCGCTTCTCGCCATCGCGCGGCAGAGCCAGTTCCAGCGCTACGTGATCCACCGCGCCACAAGCGAGTCCGCCCTGATCGAAGGTCCGGACGGCGTCTGGTGGGTGACACCGGGAATGACCCTTCCCGGCATCGGACAGATCATCTCGATCGAGCGCTCCGACAATGGCTGGGTCGTTCTGACCTCCGAGACCATGATCAGCCAGCGGCCCACCGCGAAGGCTGCGAGCTGAAACGCTCCTGATCCGCATGAGCGCACCTCGCGCTCATGCGTTGTTTGATGATCCTGCTTATTTGGTGGCTGTCACGATCGGGGCGGCCTGATTGCCGAGCCACACCCAGGCAGCACCCTCCGAGCCTTCCCGCTTCACATAACGGTAGCCGGTCTCCTGCCAGGACAGGACGGCCGGACGCTTGTTGTCCAGGATGTAGTCGCCGCGGTTGGTGCGCACCATCAGCACCGCATGACCGGCGCCGAGTTCGTCGATGACAACAGTCATGCGCATGGCTCGGCGCGGTAGACCTGCCTCGGCGAGAATGCGACGCTTCAGGATCTGGATGTCCTCGCAATCGCCCATCCCGTCATCGGGATAATCCCAACGATCCGCCACACCCCAATGGTCCTGATCCGTCACCGGCAGGATCGTGGCGTTCACACGCTCGTTGACATCGACGAGAAGCTTCCATGTCTCCGAATTCAGCGTGATGACAGCGGATTCAGAGGGGTCGAACGCGCACTCGTCTGGCATCTGCTTGCAGAAGGTGATCCAGGCCGGCGTCGGTCCAGCCTGTCCGGACGACAGGATGGCGGCGCTCATCCCCGGCAGGCTCAGCTGCGGAAACGCATGCGCCGTATTCGCCGCCGCGACAATCGACAGGATCGCGGCCCCTATTCCTGCGGCGGCCAGTAGCCCCCGTTTTGTCTGCTTTAAGAAACCGGTCCTGTTCATGCCCCCGCACCCATCCGCTTCTTTTGATCAAAGCTGTCAGCCGTACGAGATCTACGCAAGCGCGATTCAGAGCAAGATGACAGAACGATGTCGCAGTGTTGACTTCAAGCAACAGAGCGCCGAACGACTATTCTGCCGCGTCCGATACTCTCCGGATGAAGAGGAGCGCAGGGATCGACTCTCCAGCTCGCAGGAATGTCTTGGTTCGAAGGAAGCGACCGGCTCTCGTGAAGTAACCCGTTGGAGCGCCGCCGTCCCTCGCCTGCCCCAGACGGTGTTGTTCAGTAGTAGCGACGCAGCGCTCCGCTCTGGCTCCTGGCCCAGGTCCTGGCCCTCTTCGACGATGCCATGAGGCGGAGAGCGGGTGTGCCGACGAGACCGATTAGCGATACAGCGACAACCGGCACCAGAATGATACTCATTCCATCTCTCCAAGATCCGACGGCATCATCGTTCCATATGCACCATGCATCAGAAGCCTTGTGCGAAGCTGGCACGAGCAGGCGTGGTCGGGGATCGGCTCAGCCGAATGTTGTCTTTACCAAACAACGCGAAGGTTCAATCCAGTGGATCGGAGCGACATTCATTCCGTGATATGGTCTGCAGGTCATGGGGAGGCCTGCTTGAGACCAATTCTCATTCTACTTGCGACTGCTCTCAGTCTCGGCGGATGCACGACAGCCACCTATGAGGCGGCCGAGATGTCATGCTCGGATTACATCGGGAAGCCGATCTCGTCGCGCATCGCAGCCTACGGCCCGCCCACATCCGTGTACCGCATCAACGCCACCCAGGTCGGCTATGTCTTCAAGACAAAGTCTACGACCTATGTGGGTGGCGAGCCCTATTATACGGTGAACTATCTGACGGGAGCGGACAAGCACCATATGCCTGTCCGCCAGATCACGCGGGTCTGTCACGGGGTCTACGTCGTCCACGCCCCGTCCGACGCTATGCCGGTGTCCGAGCGCGTCATCGTGGCTGTGCGGGCCAAGGGCTGATCCATCGTAGCAACCCACGCAAGTCAGATGCGGCCTGAAGCTAGCTGCCTCGCCAAAAGATATGCGCATGTCCAGCAAACGTGCATCTTGCATTTCGGCTCGGGTCGAGAAGAGGCTCTGAGCAATCGAAGCCAGTGTCGTCTACCTACCACCTCGCAGTCCCGCTCTCGGTGGAGTTGAGCCGTTCAAGGCGCTCAAGCACGAGACCTGCCCGTTCGATGGCAGGGTGCGGTCTAGATGACTATCGTGGAAATCCTCAATGCGCCGCGGCTGAGGAAAGTCGAATATCTTGCCTGAGCGGAATCCGCTTCGGCTTTGGCCGGCCAAAAAAAGCGGCGCTCCCTGTAGAAGCGCCGCCTTTGCTGTCATGTGTCTCCGCGCCTTCGTTGCGCGAGGGCAAATTGGCCCTCGCTAAACGGACCGATAGGCAGCGAGCACCGCATCGACCTGGGTAACATTCATCGCCTGGATCTGCGGGGTGGTCAGCGCGGTCAGCTGCTCAAAGCTGAGGTCGCCGATGTCCTCTGCCGACAGTCCGGCAATGGCCGTCGTGCTGATCGCCGCGATATCGTCGGTCGAGAACTGCTTGATGTCCCCATCCTTGAGTGCCGCAATCTGGTTTGCGCTCATGGCTGCGA
The DNA here is from genome assembly GCF_014191055.1 of Microvirga lupini. Classification (GTDB taxonomy): domain Bacteria; phylum Pseudomonadota; class Alphaproteobacteria; order Rhizobiales; family Beijerinckiaceae; genus Microvirga; species Microvirga lupini_A. The sequence goes on along the minus strand of NZ_JACHWB010000001.1, from coordinate 404,951 downwards.
CCTGCGTCGAGGTGATCGCCTCGACCTGAGCCGTCGTCATGCTCCCTATCTGCTCAGTCGTCAGGCCGACGATTGCCTGATTGCTGAGCGCCGCAACATCGGAGGCATCCAGCTCCGCAATCTGTGCGTTGCTAAGCGCACCCACCTGGCTTGCAGTCAGGGCCACCAGCTGGTCCGAGGTCAACGCGCCGATCTGCGTTCCAGTCAGTGCTTGGATCTGATTGGTGCTGAGCGCGGCAACCTGCGCCGGCTTAAAGCCGCCGACTTGTTCCGCCGTGAGCCCGCCGAGCGCCTCAGCGGACAGGCCCCTGGTTGCGCTGGCGCTGATCGATCCGATCTGATCGGCCGAGAAGGCCTGGACAGCAGCTGCGGTGAAACCAGCAACCTGCAACACGTTCAAGCCACTGAGCTGCTCGTTCGTGAGAGACCCGGCCTGGGTTGCATCGAGCGCGCCGATCTGAATGGCCGTGAGACCGGCGGTCGCCTGGGTGCTGAGCTTGGATACCGCGAGTTCGGCAATCTGCTCGTTGCTGAAGGCGCCGACCTGTGCGGCCGTGAGTGCCGCAACCTGCGCCTCCCCGAGCTTGCCGACCTGATCGGCGGTCAGAGCCTGGATCTGCCCGGTGCTGAGCGCGGAGATCTGCGCGGCCTTGAGCCCGCCGAGCTGGCCATCGGTGAGCTCAGCAACCGCAGCCGTCGACAGGCCCGTGATCGCCGTGGCGCTGATCGCGCCGATCTGATCGGCCGAGAGAGCCCCGGCGCCAGCCACCGTGAGCCCGCCGACCTGGGAGGCGTTGAGCACGCCGATCTGAGCGGCCGTGAGCGAGGCCACCTGGGTGGTCTCGAGGGCGCCGATCTGACCGGCCGTGAGACCGGCCGTCGCCTGGGTGCTGAGCTTGGATACGGCGAGTTCGGCCACTTGCTCGTTGCTGAAGGTTGCGACCTGTACGGCTGTGAGTGCCGCAACCTGCGCCTCCCCGAGCTTGCCCACCTGATCGGTGGTCAGAGCCGCCACCTGCACCGTGCTGAATGCGCCAATCTGCGCCGGCTTGAGCCCGCCGAGCTGCGCATCGCTGAGCTCAGCAACCGCAGCCGAGGACAGGCCGGTGGTGGCCGTGGCGCTGATCGCGCCGATCTGATCGGCCGTGAGGGCCTGAACGTCCTCCACGGCAAATCCGGAAACCTGCGTCGCGTTCAAGACACCGATTTGGGTCGTCGACAGCGATACTACCTGGGCTGTCTCGAGCGCGCCGATCTGACCGGCCGTGAGACCGGCCATCGCCTGGGTGGTGAGCTTGGATACGGCGAGTTCGGCCACTTGCTCGTTGCTGAAGGCGCCGACCTGTGCGGCCGTGAGTGCCGCAACCTGCGTGTCGCCGAGCTTACCCACCTGATCGGCGGTCAGAGCCTGGATCTGCCCGGTGCTGAGCGCGGAGATCTGCGCGGCCTTGAGCCCGCCGAGCTGGCCATCGGTGAGCTCAGCAACCGCAGCCGTCGACAGGCCCGTGATCGCCGTGGCGCTGATCGCGCCGATCTGATCGGCCGAGAGAGCCCCGGCGCCAGCCACCGTGAGCCCGCCGACCTGGGAGGCGTTGAGCACGCCGATCTGAGCGGCCGTGAGCGAGGCCACCTGGGTGGTCTCGAGGGCGCCGATCTGACCGGCCGTGAGACCGGCCGTCGCCTGGGTGCTGAGCTTGGATACGGCGAGTTCAGCGACCTGCTCGTTGCTGAAGGTTGCGACCTGTGCGGCCGTGAGTGCCGCAACCTGCGCATCGCCCAGCTTACCCACCTGATCGGCGGTCAGAGCCTGGATCTGCCCGGTGGTGAATGCAGCGATCTGGGTGGCCTTGAGGCCGCCGAGCTGCGCATCGCTGAGCTGGCTGATCGCCTCATCCGACAAGCCTGCAATGGCCTTGGTGCTGATGGAGCCGATTTCCTCGGCCGAGAACAGCAGGATGTCACTGCCATCCAATGCCGAGAGCTGCCCCGTGTTCATTGCAGCGACCTGGGCAGCAGTGATGCTGGTGATCTGATCGCTATCCAACGCACCGATCTGGCTCGACGTGAGGCCAGCCAGAGCCTTGAGGTTGAGCTTGGACACATCCAGCTTGGCGACCTGCTCGTTGCTGAAGGCTGTAACCTGTGCGGCCGTGAGTGCCGCAACCTGCGCATCGCCCAGCTTGCCGACCTGATCGGTGGTCAGAGCCTGGATCTGCCCGGTGCTGAGCGCGGAGATCTGCGCGGCCTTGAGCCCGCCGAGCTGGCCATCGGTGAGCTCAGCAACCGCAGCCGTCGACAGGCCCGTGATCGCCTTGACGCTGATCGCGCCGATCTGATCGGCCGAGAGAGCCCCGGCGCCAGCCACCGTGAGCCCGCCGACCTGGGAGGCGTTGAGCACGCCGATCTGAGCGGCCGTGAGCGAGGCCACCTGGGTGGTCTCGAGGGCGCCGATCTGACCGGCCGTGAGACCGGCCGTCGCCTGGGTGCTGAGCTTGGATACGGCGAGTTCAGCGACCTGCTCGTTGCTGAAGGTTGCGACCTGTGCGGCCGTGAGTGCCGCAACCTGCGTGTCGCCGAGCTTACCCACCTGATCGGCGGTCAGAGCCTGGATCTGCCCGGTGCTGAGCGCGGAGATCTGCGCGGCCTTGAGCCCGCCGAGCTGCGCATCGCTGAGCTGGGCGACGGCCTCCGTCGACAAGCCCGTGATCGCCTTGGCACCGATCGCGCCGATCTGATCGGCCGAGAGCGAGCCCGTCTGGGTCGTGTCGAGGGCGCCGATCTGGCCCGCCGACAGGCTGGCCACAGCCTTGAGGTTGAGCTTGGACACATCCAGCTTGGCGATCTGCTCGTTGCTGAAGGCGGCGACCTGTGCGGCCGTGAGCGCCGCGACCTGCGTGTCCGAGAGCTTGTCCACCTGATCGGCCGTGAAGGCTTTGACCTGCGTCGTGGTGAGCGCCGTGATCTGAGCCGGCTGGAGCGCCGCCAGCTGCGTGTCCGAGAGTTCGCCGATCACTCCGGCCGACAGGCCCGTGACCGCCTTGGCGCTGATCGCGCCGATCTGATCCGCCGTGAGCGCT
>NZ_JACHWB010000001.1:0-401780 GCF_014191055.1 Microvirga lupini | reverse complement strand
CCTGAGCGCCGCGACCTGCGTGTCCGAGAGCTTGTCCACCTGATCGGCCGTGAAGGCCTTGACCTGCGTCGTGGTGAGCGCCGTGATCTGAGCCGGCTTGAGTGCCGCCAGCTGGGTGTCCGAGAGTTCGCCGATCACGCCAGCCGACAGGCCCGTGACCGCCTTGGCGTTGATCGCGCCGATCTCCTCAGCGGAGAAAGTTGCGACATCATCAGCCCCGAGGGAGCTGATCTGCGCGGCGCTCAAGGCAGAAATCTGAGTGGCGTCAAGAGCCTCGATCTGCTCCGCGCTGAGACCGCTCATCTGCGCCGTCGTCAGAGCCTTCATTTGAGCCGCCGAGAAGCTCGTCATTTTCTCACTGTCGATTGCGAGCAGCTGCTCGACGCTCAGGCCGGAAATGGCTGCTGTTGAAATCGACTTCAGCTGTTCCCCTGAGAGAGCCGCGACGTCCCCGCTGTCCAAAGCGGCAACCTGAGCCTTACTGAGCGCGTTCACCTGCGTTAGCGAGAGCGCCTGAACGTCCTCTTCAGTAAATGACTTGATCGATTCGGGGGTCAGTTTCTTGATCTGAGTGATGGTCAGGGAAGAGACGATGGTGGTCATTTTGCGCGCCTATAACGTCGATAGGTTGATACCTCGCTCTTTCGGACAGCCCGATCTGCAGGGACTGTTAAGATCCGTCCCCGCCTACCGGCGAGCCCTTACCGATCAGCACATACGCAATGAAGTGGCATACGCGCATGCACGACGTTGGAAAGGCCCGGATGGCCGAAAAAGCTGATTTGGAACATGGCCTACGAGAGCCCACGCGCGGGGAAAGGCATCATGCGTAAGGGCCCGTTGGACCCTTATCCCAGGCGTCTGTACATAAAGCTCTGTCAGAGTCTTTGCCTCTGCAGAATTCCTTCTGGCGGTCAGTACTGAATCGTAGAAACTTCGCCAAAAACGCAACATGATCTTAGGTAAGCTCAAGTTAACGTTAGGTTAAAATATCGGTAAGATCACCTTTCGAAGAACAGCATTGTTAAGTGGCATGAAAGATTGAAGGCCAAGAGTGGGCGTCTCTCCGGCGACCCGCAGGAGGTCCACGCTCTGTCCGTCAGATTCCACCGAGTCGAAGCTTTGTGATGCTCATCATCAGATCCACACTGAAACCCTGCTGGACCGATGATTGGTCGAACAGCGTCAGCACAGGTGCGGAAGTCATCGTGCTGGGATTGCTCACGTCCCACATGGCATTGAAACGCTGAATCAGCTTATCGACTTTCTTGGGATCCTGAAAATCCTTGATGTCGATGTGCTTCTCGAGGTTTCTGACCTGGATGTCGAGATCAGCCTTGGAGGCATTCTGCGGAATGTTGAAGGTGGTCTGAACGAACTTGAGCAGCGCCTTGTCGGCCAGCAACCCCATCGTATTTGTGACAGACGAGGCCTTGCGCTTGAAATACATGGCGAGCTGCACGCCTTCGTTCTGCTCGCCCTCCTTCTTTTCGAGAGTGATCTGAACGTATTTCTGCACCGCCTCGGTGGTCGCACTTGGCGCCGACGTCGCTGCATCTCCCTTTGCTTTGAAATCGAAGGCTCTGGCGAATTCCTTGTAGAGCGGGTTCGACATTTTGTTCGCCATGCTCCTTGGATCCGTCAAACCCTCCTGGAGCATCTTCTTGATGAGCCCTTTGCCAAAGGCCATGTCTTCAAGACCATAGGCTTTCATGGCGAACTTGAAGATACGATCGTTCTTGACGAAATCTTCGATCGTTTTGATGCTCTTGATGTTGGCTTGATAGTATTCTATCTCGCGCTTCGTTGCCGGTTCCTTTTCGATGAGGGCTTTCGTGCGCGCCAGATCCTTGGTGACGAGGTGGTAGCGTGTGGATGTGCTGATCATGGCGGATTCTTTCAGCGCTGAGGCATGCTGTCACTAGGTGAGAGGCGAATCATCGGTCGCTTTCGCGAAGAATATCGGCGCAGTCTTTCCTGAACCTGTCAGCAACGCTGCTTGTATCTTTCGGGTCGAGCCGGAACTCGTGCTGTTGAGTCTCATAACGATAGTTCGACAGCTCGATTGTCAGGCTTTTCGCCCCAGCGAGCTTCTCGACAAAATCGCGAACCTGGGCGGGATCCGGCATCTGGCCGTGCCGCTCCCGGTAAATCCACTGCCCGACCTCGGGGCCATTGTTGTCGAACCAGTAGACGGTGCTTCTTCCGTTCGGATCGCTGCGCCCCAGGAACTGTTTCTGGGCAACTGCCACCGTCGTAAAGGGAATCGGACGCTGATCAGATTCGGATGCGAAACGCTGACAGGTGAGCCAGAGCAAGGAGCCATTCTCCCCTCGCAACCGGACGAAGACGGCTTGAGGCTGCCCCTCGTCATCGTGCTTCAGGACATAGTCCCATGAACCGAACCAGGTGGCCAATCCATGGCTCTCGCTGGAAAAGGCTAGCCCGGCAATGCCAGCTGTCAGCCCTGCAGCCAGCAGCTTACAACGGGACAGGAAGCGGAATGGTCGCATGACTGACATGATGCGCTCTTCTCAGACGAAAGGAGCCCCGCCTTTCACAAGGCGAGGCTCCCTTCAGGTCGATTCTCAAACTCTTACTGGAAGAGCTTCAGGATCATCTGGCTGTTCTGGTTAGCCATCGAGAGAGCCTGCACGCCGAGCTGCTGCTGGGTCTGCAGAGCCTGGTAGCGGGTCGAGGCCTCGTTCATGTCGGCATCGATGAAGGTGCTCACGCCGGCCGTCAGCGAGTCGGAGAGCACACTGATGAACTCTTCCTGGGTCTCGAGCAGGGCCTTGTTGGCACCGAGGATCGACGAAGCCTTCGTCACCTTATCGATTGCCGTGTCGATGGTCTTCAGAGCAACGGCGAGCTCAGCAGCAGAGGCAGTCTCGATGTCGAGCTTCATGACCGAACCTGGCGACGCCGGATCGAAGGCGTCAGGATCTGCGTCAGCGGCCGCGCCGTTGAGGATACCTGCGTCATCAACGAGCACGCCGTCCGCATCAAGCTCCAGCAGCTGCAGATCGGAACCGGTGATTTCGAGGAAGCCAACCTCTTTGGTGCTGCCATTGTAGGACGTCACCAGAGAAATGGTCCCGGGAGTTTCACCGGCGAGCCAGTTCTGACCGTTGAAAGTTGCCGACCGTGCAGTGCTCTCCAGACCCTCGATATGACCATCGAATTCGGTCTGAATTGCAACCTTGTCAGCACCCGGCTGGCTCGCAGAAACGAGGCCGTCCTTCATCTTGTTGAGGTAAACGAGGGTCTTGTCGAGTGCCGAAGTGAAGGTGTCGATCATCGACTTGGACTGGCCGATGGCGTCCTTCACAGCGCCCAGCGCACCGTTGTCGGACTTCATCTTGGTCGAGATCGACCAGTACGAAGCATTGTGAGAGGCCTCACCGACGCGCAGGCCGGTCGAGATCTGGCCCTGCGTCTTGTTCATGGAATTCTGCGTCGTCTTGAGCGACTGCAGGGCGGTCATGGCGGAGAGGTTTGTGTTGATCGAAGACATGTGCTTCTTCCTTGAATGATGTGATTGTTCAGGGAATGTCGGGATCTAACCGACCCAGCGGAGTGGCTTCATGCCTCGAGAGAATCTCGATCCGCTGCTCACATGACATCCGGGCTTTTACCGGCAAAATGGAGTGGCATCATGCCTAGCCTTCACATGAAGGCGTACCATAGTGCTTTCTCTGCACCTGGAGAGTCTTACGCTCTCCGTCTGCGGTGCTTGCAGTTCTTGTCTATCAACCCCCTTCTCCAGCGTCAAGCATCAAAATCAGAACTGGAGCAGAAATTTTTGGTGTTAATCTTTTGTTAACTATACGAGGCGGGGCTGTTTACTTGTCGAACGCACCACATAGATGTGAAGCGATGCAACTCGGTGCCTGAACTCTTCGATAAACGTGTCTACACGACCCGATTTACCGCCCGCCAACGGCGAACATCTTTGGGGCGGCGCTTGAAGCATTCTTCGAATACAAGCCGCGATGAGCAGGATCGAGCGTCAGGGCGTCGGTCACGCCGAGCACCGTCTCCGATGCACCGAGCAGCAAGGAACCGTCCGGCGCCATGACATTCGCGATCCGGCGCAGCACATCGGCCTTCAGGTTGGCATCGAAGTAGATCAGCACGTTGCGGCAATAGACGATGTCGAACTGCCCCAGGCGATTGAAGTCCTCGATCAGGTTCAGATAGCGATAGTCCACCATCGAGCGGATCTCGGGCGCGATCTGCCACTGATCGCCCACCTGCGTGAAGTACTTGACGAGCAAACGGATCGGCAGGCCGCGCTGCACCTCAAACTGATTGTAGAACCCGGCCTTCGCCCTTTCCAGAACCTCGGTGGAGATGTCGGAGGCCACGATCTCGATGTGCCAGCCCGGCATGCGAGGCGCAGCCTCCTTGAGCAGCATGGCGAGCGAATACGGCTCCTGACCGGTGGAGGCCGCGGCGCACCAGATCCGCAGTCTGCGGGTCGATGCACGTTCCTTCAGGTATTTCGGCAGCAGGACATCCTGGAACAGATCGAACGGGGCCTTGTCCCGGAAGAAGAAGGTCTCATTCGTCGTCATTGCCTCGATGGTCGCCTTCTCGAGGGCCATTGACCGCCCTGCCCTGATCTCGCGCACCAGATGCGACAGGCTGTCGAGCTTGAACCGGGTGCAGACCGATGAGAGACGGCTCTCCACGAGGTATCGCTTGTCCGGAGACAGCGCCAGACCCGACTTTGTCTTAAGAAAGGCGCGCAGCGCGTCGAATTCGGCCTCGGTCATTTCGAAGATCCGGTGATGTGGCCCTTCAGAGAGCGGCCGATGGATTCCAAGGGGAGGATCTCGTGGGCCAAACCGGCCTTCACGATGCTTCCCGGCATGCCCCAGACGATGCTTGTGGCTTCGTCCTGCGCGATGATCGTGGCGCCGGCCTTCGTGAGGTGGCGCGCTCCGTGCGTTCCATCCGACCCCATTCCCGTGAGTACGGCCGCGATGGCAGAGGCGCCGAACACGCCAGCCGCCTCCCGGAAGAGCACGTCAACGGCGGGACGGCAGAAATTCTCGGGCGGTCCGTCATTCAACCGGATGACGGCCTTGCCACCGGACGACACCACGCCCATGTGCCGCCCGCCGGGAGCAACCAGGATGGTTCCTGGAGCGACGGCATCCCCGTCCCTCGCCTCGCGGGCCGGAACGGAAAGAAGCGCCTGCAGGTGCTCGGCGAAAACGGCCGTGAACATCGCGGGCATGTGCTGCACGATCAGGACCGGGATGGTCGAGAGGGCTGGCTTGAGATCGAGCAGAACCCGTTCAACCGCGCGAGGGCCGCCGGTGGAGGATCCGATCAGCAGGCATTGCGGTCTCACCGTGCCAGGCCTTGCGGCAGGCGGAGCGAACGATGTCGAAGCGACAGGGATGACCGGCGCCAACACTCTTGCCTGGCGGCTCTTGGTCTCGCCGAGGGCGCGCAGCTTCTCGATGAGATCGCGCCGGAAGTCGGCGGCGGCTCCCGCCGCCCGCGCGCTCTCCGGCTTTGCCAGGTAATCGACCGCTCCCAGGGAGAGGCACTTCAGCGAAATTTCCGCATTCCTTTGTGTCAGGGTCGAGATGACGATGACTTTGCTCGCCGGATGAGCCTTGAGGATCATTGGAAGTGCCGCAAGACCATCGACCTCAGGCATCTCGATGTCGAGGAGGATGATTTCAGGCTTGGAGCGCTCGGCGGAATCGACCGCCATGCGCCCGTTCGAGGCCGTGGCGACGATCTCGAAGCCTCCGGCCTCGGTGAGCCAGCGCGCGATCATCCCACGGATGACGGCGCTGTCGTCGACAATCATGACACGCGTCGGCCTGCTCTGAGCGGGACCGGACTGAACGACAGGAGCAACCGACATGGTATCACACGGAGTGGGTGGCAGGGAGGACGCCGAGTTCCAGGAACTTGGCTGCAAGGATATCCTTGTCGAACGGCTTCATGATGTACTCGTTCGCTCCGGCATCCAAGGCGCGCGTGATGCGATCGATATCGTTCTCCGTCGTGCAGAACACGACCTTCGGAGCCTGCCCTTCCGGCGTTGCGCGCAGACGCTTGAGGAAGGTGTACCCGTCCATGACGGGCATGTTCCAGTCCAGGAGGATCACGTCCGGCATCTCCGCCTTGCACGCCTGGAGACCCACCTCACCGTTCTCCGCCTCTGCGACCCGAAAGGCGAGGCTTTCGGCAATTTCACGGGACACTTTCCGGATGACGCGTGAGTCATCGATGATCAAGCAATAATTCATGTGCAATATTTCCTGTTCCTGAGCAGTCCGGCTTATGCCGGTTAGGAACGAATGGCGGTCTTGTCGACGAAGTTGAAGTTCTCGACCAGGATTTCCTTGACGATCTCGGCTCCCAGACGCTTGTTGATCTTGTCTCGAACGTTGCTGATCATCCCATTCACGTTGTATCGGGAGAGCTTCCTGAAATCGAGGGTCTCGTCAGCGTAGACATGCCGGAAAACCTCGTCCTGGATGAAGGCTTCGGGAGGAATCGAAATCTCCCGCAACGTCTTGGCGTCGGCCGTGAAGACCAGATTGGCGATCACGTATCCCTGAACCGCCCCTTCAGCAATGACCGGAATGTTCATGGCCGGCAGCTTCTTGTACTGCAGGCCTTCATAACTTCCTTTGTCCTCGACAGGCGCCTTTCCCACGGTCCACGTCACCGCCGCATAGCACGAAGCCAGCGTGACGGCGCAGACCCAGAAGCCTGCCATGACGTTCTTGATCATGCGCCGTAACCTGCCTTGGCGACATGAGCCGAATAGGTGCTGTCGGACTCAGCCTTCTGAATCGCGTTCGAGATGATGCTCGCGACCTCCTGAACGGCATGCATGTGGCGCCGGAGGATATCCTGGTTCTGCTCGATCTTACCCTGCAAGTTTTGAAGGCGCTTGGTCGCCTTAGGATCCAGCGCGCTGATCTCGGCCGTCCGCACGATCCGGCTGATCTCGAGAAGGCACTGGCTCTTGCGACGGTTGAACTCGTCCAGGTTGGAGAGGTCCCGCGCCATGAGCGCCGCGGTCTCCATGTCGAGCGTTTCTTCAAGGCGGTCCAGCGATTTCATCAGCATGGGCATGTTCCTTTGTTCGAATGGTCTCTCGCAGCTGGCGTCATACCTTGCCGAGCAGGGTGTTCATTGACTGCTCTGATCCCGGAGGTATGGCCGAAGGGCCGTGCTTGCGGGCGTTGAGAAGCCTCTCGGCGATCCCGATGCCTCCGGCTTTCGACAGCTGCCCGCCGATCTGCTCTGCCAGCATGGATTTCCAGATCGAGCCTGCATTGCCCTTGCCATAGGTATTCTCGGCATCCTTGGGCAGCATCGACTCGACGAAGGTCTGCAGGATATAGGCTTCGAACTCCTGATGGGCTTTGCGCACCTTCTCGGCGTTCGCAGTCTCGGCATCGTTGCGCAACGAGTTGCGGAGGGAGTAAATGTCGGCGCCAGGCATCATGACGGGCTTGTCCGCCAATTCCTTCACGGCGTCGGCGAAGCTGGCGCCCTCCGCGGGCGGCGCGCCTTCCATGAGCTTGCGTGAGGCGGCCTGAAGGCGCGTCGGGTCGGCCGCTCTTGCAACGTCGCTGATAATGTCTGAGGGCGGGCTGATCGCCATCGCGTCACTCTCGGTTCTTGCGTTTGGTAATCTCTACATCATCTAGCTTACGGGAAGCTTGCGCGGCTGCCCTTCGCAAGAGTCTCAAGGATCGCCGCGAGATCCTTCTTTTCCGTCTCACGCCGGTCCTGACCTTTCAGGTTCGTCAGCATCTTCTCGGTCCGCTTTGCCTGCATGGCTTTGTCGAGGGCAACGGCCTTCTGCGCCACCTTCGCCTTCTCGACATGCCCCTCCTGCGCCGAAAGAGCCTGCAGCCGCTTGGCGGCCACATCCACGAACAAGCCGTGGAGGGTTTCGTGATCGTTCATGGAGTGAATGATCGCTTCTTGAGCCGTCCTCAGCTCTACAGCTTCCCTTTCGAGAAGCGAGACCTTCAGTTCGGCCTCCTGCTTAAGGCGCTCTTGAACCTTCAGAATGCGGTCGATCTTACGGATTCGCTGCTTCATGTCGCCTATCCGCTCCGGAGCCAGGCGGAGAACGCATCCATGAAAAGGAGGACATAATCCTGCGCGGCGAAGTAGATGATGAACAGACCGCCGAGCATAATGAAGGGCGTTGCCAGGAAGTAGACCGGGATCTGCGGTGTCAGCTTGTTGGTCAGACCGACCGCCAGGTTGACGATTACGGAATAGACGATGAACGGACTGCTGATCCTGAGGGCCAGAACGAAGGCGTCGGCGATCTGGTCCACCAGTTGCGTCAAGGACAGGCGCGCACCGAAGCCCTCACCGATCGGCAGGCGCGTATAGGATTCCACGATGCCGCGGTAGAGCTCCCAGTGTAGGTCGGAGAAGAACAGAACCGCCGTTGCGGTCATCATGATGAAGGAGCTGATCGGCGGGAGAGGCTCGGCTTCATCAATGGGTGTTCCGGGCATGCCGCCCAGGCTCAATGCCATGGCAACGGCGCTCAGCATCGTCTGCAGGGCCAGGAAGTAGACCCGCCCCAGCAGTCCGATCAGGAGCCCGGTCAGCAGCTCTGCCCCGATTGCGGCGAGCATCGTGGCGGGCGCGAGCCCCGACACATCACCGCGAAGCTTCGTCAGCAGAACTGGAGCCAGGGCGAGGCTCGTCGTCAAGGCAATGAACAGGCGAACATGAAGCGGAATCCGAGAACTCGAGAAACCGGGGGCGATGAGCAGGCAGCCGCCGACCCGGCAGAAGATCAGGAAGATCCCGAGCAGGATCTCGGAAGTCGCTTGAGTCACGAGATCGTCCCAAGGGAATTGACCTCCACACCGCGGGCGATTTCCAGATGAGACAGGACGGGGAGCGAAGAGAACATGCGCTCGATGATCATCCGTACATAAGGGCGCGCGTCCGGCGCCGTCACGATGGCGAAGCTCTGAACCTGCCCCATTCGAGTCTTGATCGCATCAGAGGCTTCCGCGCCGAACTGCTCGACGAGGCGTGGATCGATATCGAACTCGACCACGTCGCCCTTGGCATCGCGTTTGAGGCTCTGATGGAAGGCAATATCCCACTTGTTACCCAAGCGCAGCACGTTGAGGGCACCTCCTTCGGCCAGATCGCCGCAGATCTGCTGAGCGATGCGCACCCGAACATGCTCCACCAGTTGCTCGGCCCGACGCGCATGAGGAGCGATCTCGGCGATTGCCTCAAGGATGAGGCTCAAGTTGCGGATCGAGACCCGCTCGGCCAGCAGAAGCTTCAACACGGCCTGGAGGCCCGAATAGGAGATCTGCGAGGGGCAGATATCGTCAAGCAGCCGCTTGTACTCGGTGTCCAGGCCGTCCAGGAGATTGCGGACGTCCTTGTAGGAGAGAAGCTGCGGAAGGTTGTTGCGAATCACTTCGCTCAGGTGCGTGAGCAGGACCGACGCCCCATCGACCGTCGTGAAGCCCTGCCGCTTGATCTCGTTCATATAAACGTCGGAGATCCACAGCGCCTTCATGCCGAAGGCAGGCTCGCGCACCTCGTCGCCGGGCACGTCTGGCATCGGGCCGTCGCCAAGCACGACGAGAAGGTCACCGGGCCGGATCTCCTGCGTCGCCACCACCGTTCCATGAATTTTGATCTGGTAGCTCTTCGGCGGGATCATCAGACTGTCGGAGAGCTTCACGTCCGGAAGAACGAAACCGTAATCCTGGGCAAATTTCTTGCGCATCTTGCTGACGCGATGCGCCAGATCCCCATGCGAACTTGCAAGATAGGATGCGAGATGCTTGCCGAGACACACTTCGATCTCCGCAAGCTTCAGGGACTCTTTCACTGAATCCCGCGATTCCAGCAAGTTCTTCTGCTGCTCCTCAGCCAGCTTGCTCTTGGCCTTCGCTTCCTGATCGGCCCGCTGCTTCGGAATTGCATAGGCGATGAAGCCCATGCAGCCGCCCAGCAGAAGGAAGGGAATCATCGGAAGACCGGGCATGATGGCGAACACGAACATCAGCCCGGAGGCGACCATCAGGGCACGCGGATAAGCTCCCAGCTGATCGAGAACTGCCTGCTGTGCCTGCCCTCGCGTACCGCCTTTCGAGACGAGAAGGCCTGCGGCCAGAGAGACGACCAGGGCCGGGATCTGGCTGACGAGGCCGTCGCCCACGGAAAGCTGCGTGAACACGTCGGCTGCTTTCGACAAAGGCATGCCATGGCGTGTCACGCCGATGATGATACCGCCGAAGATGTTGACCGCGATCGTGATCAGGCTCGCGATGGCCTCGCCGCGGACGAACTTGGAGGCACCGTCCATGGAGCCGAAGAAGGCGCTTTCCTCCTCGAGCTCCCGGCGCCGCCTCTGGGCCTCTTTCTCGTCGACCAGGCCCGCAGAGAGATCCGCGTCGATCGCCATCTGCTTGCCGGGGATGGCATCAAGGGTGAATCGGGCACCGACCTCCGCGATACGGGTGGCGCCCTTGGTGATGACCAGGAAGTTGACGGTGATGAGAATGATGAAGACCACGATACCGATGACGAAGTCACCGCTCATCACGAACTGGGAGAAACCGCTGATCACATGTCCGGCCGCATCGACGCCTTTGTGCCCATCAGAGAGGATCAGACGGGTTGATGCGATACTGAGAGCAAGCCGCAACAAAGTTGCAATAAGAAGAACGGTCGGAAAAGCCGAGAACTCGAGTGGCTTCTGAATCCAGAGGGCTACCATCAGGATCAGGACGGACATAGCGACCGAGAGGGCGAGACCCATGTCGATCAGCAGGGGGGGAATCGGCAGAAAGAGAATGGCCAGAATGGCCACCACGCCGCTGGCGAAAGCCAAGTCCCTGCTGCGGCCCAGCGCTGTAGTTTGAACTGCTTCCATGTGCCTGTCAGCTCACCGATTGAACGTTGAACCTGACAGATGCACCACGAAGCTTGCGCGGAGGTCGCAAGCTCTCGAGAGTCGGGAGCGTATCGCCATCGCTCCCTGAAGAGGGCTCCGGCTGCCGCTAGAACCCTGTTACAATTCGGCCGTAGACGAGTTCCGTGAACGCAAAGATCTGGGATCCGACGAACGAGCCCGTCACCAGAGCGACAACAAGAATTGCAATAATCTTCGGGATGAACGTGAGAGTGACCTCCTGGATCTGTGTCAGCGCCTGAATCAGCGCGATGACAATACCGATGACCATGGCGGCGCCCACGGCCGGCCCTGCTCCGATGATGACGGTCCAAATCGCAGCGCGGACCAGTTCCAGGGCGTCGACTTCGTTCATGTCAGCTCACCACGATGCCCGGGCCGAGCAGGACGTTGTCGCCGCTCGTCAGCCTCGCCACGGCTCCCTCGTTGGTGATGACCACCGAGCTCACCTGCCCGGAAATCTTGCCGTCTGCAGTTGTGACCGTACGACCGATCACACCGTCAGCCTGGGACAGGGCCGACGATGCCAGCAAGGCATCAAGCTTGGCGTTGCTCTGCACCGTCTGCTCCACCTGGGAGAAGGTTGCGAGCTGAGCCATGTACTCGGTGGACTTCATGGGCTCCGTCGGGTCCTGATTCTTCATCTGGGCCATCAGGAGCTTCAGGAAGTTGTCGTAGGTCGCCGTGGCGGTCGATTGGCTGGTCGCGCTCAACCGGCTTGCGGTCGGCGACGATACGGAGGTCACGTTCATGATAGGGCTCCGGGTTTAAGCGGCCTGGACCACTGCGGGAGATGTGGCGACGGAGGTTGCGTCCGGCTCGAACAGGGTCCGGATGAGTTTCAGGGCCTCAAAAATCCTGTCCGCTTGGACCAGATCACCGGCTCTGCGAAGCGCCTCCTTCGTGGGCTCATCGGTCGACATCATCAGAATGGAGTCGTATAGCGTGCGGAAAGCGCCCATCACCTTATCGGCTTCCTGAGGATTGATCAGGATGGACTGCGCGACGAAGTAGAGCTGGCGCATCGGCGTGGTTGCTTCGGTGACTTGGAGCACATGGCTCTCCAGGAGGAAGCGCGCCTCGTTCAGAAGGCTCAAGGTGACCTTTTGGCTCACCGTCAGAACCGCCCCGTTGATGAAAATCCGCTCGCCCGCCTTGAGGGAAAACCGCATCTTCGCTTTCATTTCAGGCCTTCCTGGATCATGGCATTGATATCGATCAGAGCTTCGAGATTGTTGTGCTCACCTCTGACCACACGATCGGATTCACGCATGATCCAGAGGCCGATGGAGATGAGCTGCCCTTTCAATTTATCCGGGAGCCCGTTGTCGGGGTGACCGATATCCTTGATCAGGAAGGTCCAGAGGCGCTGGACGAAGACGATAGCCTCAAGCATTTCCATGGACTGGGACGGCTTGCCGTTGGCCGCCTTCATCTTCGTAATGGCCTGGTCGAAAAGCTGGTATTCGCGATCGCGGCAATCTCTGGAGGAGTCCTCAATAACTTCGGCGTAGGAGAAACGGTACATACTTCACTCCACCCATTACAAATAGTTGATTAGGCTCATGCTCTTGAGTTGAGCTGTCAGGGAGTAGGACGTCTGGATCTGCGTCATCAGCCGATCGACCCTGATCTTCGCTTCGGCCGGGTCGACCGCTTCCAGGTGGATGATCTTCTCGTCGAGAATATCCTTCTGCAGGCTCATCCGATCGTCTGCCTCCTCGACCTTCTCCTGAACGGCTCCGAGCTTCGACTGCATGCCGGTCACGCCCGTGGTGGCTTCGGAGAACGTCGAGATCGCCTTCTGGACCAGAGCTTCCCTGGTTGTCTCACCCAGACGATCAAGACCGAGGTCGAAGATCATCGTATAGGCCATAGCCATCTTCTGGATCCCCCGGTCGTTGGCGTTCGTGGATGCCTCCACCTTCTCCGTCGCGGAGATCCTGCTTTGAATGTTCTGGCTCGATGCATTCGACCAGTCCTGCCAGTTGTCCCCTTCGAAAAGCGCCGCGAAAGCACCATCCAGGAAGGCCTTCATGTCGGCTGGCGTGATCGTCGCCACCGCAGCATCATTCGCCCCAAACCCGAAAGTCGACCTGAACGCCGAGGCGACAGCAGCTTGAGGGCTGCGCGTGACAGATCCCTCGACGGGGACTCCGATACCGTCCACATCCGTGAAGGATCCGGTCACGTCTGTCTTCCCCGTCAGGTCGGTCGACTTCAGCACGAGGTTGCCCGTCACCGGATCACGGGAAGCCTCCACGCCGCTGAGCGTAGTCGCCGTGACGGCTGCATTGATCGACGCGACAAGGTCGTCGACGGTCGCCTCTGCGGCAACGGTGAAGATCTGGTCGGTAGCGCCGCCAACGTTGAAGCTGATAACATCGCCTGTCGACAGACTCGATACGGGAATGCTGACTTCGGCGCGCAGGGAAGGTGTTCCACCTGAGTAGTCGTTGAACGGCTTCTCCTGCGAGTTAATGCCGCCGAAGATGTACTGCCCCCCCACATTGCTGTTCATCGACGACATCATGTTCTGAAGATTGGCTTTCGCCTGGTACATGATCGTCGTGAGACTCGATGAGTTCATGGGAGTCGCAATGAGCGTGTCCATGAACTTGTCGCCATTGGTTCGGATCTGGTCGAGAGCCGTCGTGCTCGACTTCATCCGGAGCAAGATCGAGGCATTGCTGTCGACCAGAGCGTCGATCTCAGCGCGATCCTGACGTAAGGACAGGGTCTGACCGGTCTTGTACCCGAGCTTCAGGCCCACATCCGCTTCACGGCCGCTGACGAGTTCCTTGTTCGCCTTCACGAGGCCCGTCTGCAGCTTGTCGAGCGACGTCTTGGAAGAATTCCAGAGCGCCAGCGTCGAAACAAAGGTCGTTCTCATGTTTAGCCCACCACGCTGAGGAGTGTCTTGAGCATCTGATCGATGATGGAGAGCAGTTTGGCCGAAGCGGAATAGGATTTCTCCAGCTGCAGCATGAGCGCGGTCTCGTCATCCATGTTCACGTCCGTTGCGTTGGATAGCGCCTCGGATGCATGTCCGAGAAGGGTCGTCTGGTACTCAACCCGCTGGTGGGCGCTCTGGCGCGTCGCCTCAAGCCAACTGCCTGAGGATGAGGCAAGGCTCAGAAGCGACGCCTGAGGACCAAATCCCAGGCCAGGGTCGATCGAACGCTGCACCGACATGGCATCCACAAGCCCAGAAAGGCGCCCAGAGAATGCAGCATTCGGGCTGGTGGCCCGGTTGTAGACGTAGTCCTCGCCATTGATGCCGCCGTCGCGGATCAGCTCGAACCTGCCGCCCTCAGCCGGATTGACCGCAGCATTCACCCGGAGCACTCCGGCGAGACCGATGGGAGCCGGCGTTCCGGGCACATCTGCGGCAGCAGGATATGTGAAGACGCCGGGCCTGTCCGCCTTCGCAGGGATCGTCTGATCCTTCTCTGCAAAGGCCTCAACGAGGGTGCGGGCGATCTCGTCAAGCTGCTTCTGGTACGTTACCGTGGCATCGTCGCGCAGCTGGGTCAGACCTGCGATGTTGCCGGAATTCAGCGGCATCGGCGCACCTGGTCCCGTGACGCGAATCCCGTCGATCAGGACATCCGCTCCGGTTATCGCAGGCCCGAATACGGTCGTCCGCGAGAAGGTCACGGTCCGTGGCACCCGGTCGAAGAGCGGGACACCGCTATCCGTGTAGAGAGCAACATCATTGCCGGTCCGGGGAACGACCGTGATGCCGATCTCCTCGGATAGCTGTGCGATCAGGCTGTCGCGCTGGTCCATCGCATCGCTCACGTCGGCCCCAAGAGCCGATCCGCTCATCACCTGGTTGTTCGCCTTCTCATATTTGAGAAGGAGATCGTTGATGCGCGCAACCGAGTCCGCGATTTGACCATCGGCTTCCAGACGGACGGCCTGAACCGTGGACGTCGCGTCGTTCAGGCTCGTCGCCATCTCCGTGGCGGCCTTGACGAAAGCCTGAGCGAGGTCCGGATTATCCGGTGCATTTGAATAGAGCTGGAGGGCGCTGTTCAGAGCACCCATGCGGGCTGCAGGCGATTGATCGAGCTCCGTATCGCCAATGGTCGCGCTGAGCTTCTGCAGCCCTTCGAGGAGGGCCTTCTGGGTCGCAGCGCTGGAGGTGGTCTCCAGCATCTTCGACAAGAGGGCGCTGTCGCTCGCCCGGAGCACCGTGATTCGGGCGAACCCGCCCGTCGTGGTGAGCGCTCCGATCTTGCGGGAGTAGCTTGGGTCAGTGGCGCCAGCCGTATTGCGCGAGACAAGCGCCATCTGCGATTGCGAAGCCTGAAGCGATGAACGTGCCGTGTTGTAGGCGACAGACAGAGACATGGATCAATAGCCCTGGGGCAAGAGAGTGCAGATTACCGCTTCAGGTTCATCAGGACGTCGAGCAGTTCCGACCCGGTCTGGAAGACCTTCGAGTTCGCCGTGTAGCTGGTCTGGGCTTCGATCATTGCCGTGAGCTCGGTGCCGATATCGACATTCGATCCTTCCAGGGCTCCCGAAGCGATCGAGCCGAATCCGGACATCTCCGGGAAGCCGACCTGATATCCACCAGAGGCCGCCGTCGTCTCATAGACGTTGCCGGCTCGGGGGCTGAGGTTGTCGGGGCTCGGGACCGTCGCGAGAGGGATCCGATAGGCACCGACGCGAGTGCCGTCCTCATAAACTGCGTAGACGGTGCCATCAGCGGCGAACTCAACATCCTTAACGGCCGATGGCGCATTGCCGTTGGAGCTGCCGGTGACGTTGTACTCGCCCGCAAGCTGCGTCATGCCAGACATATCGAGGTTGAACGCCTCGCCGCCCGGGATGTTGAAGCTCAGCACGCCCGATCCATCCAGCTTGCCATTAGCATCGAAGTTCAGGTTCATTGTCGTCGAACCCGTCAGAGGCTTGGTGGGATCGCTGCCATTGAAGACGCTGATAGACCATGTATCAGCGTCGATCTTAGAAAGAGCAATGTCGATTTTTATCGGATTGCCGACCTTGTCGTAGACCTGCAACGACGACGCCTTGCTGACCGAGGTGAAAGAGCCGGCCACCGCGGTTCCAGCGGTTGAAGTCAGGACAAGATCACCAGAGACATCCGTCGCGGTGATGTCCGCACCATATGTTGTATTAATTGCTGCAACGACTTCAGTAAGATTCTTCTGTGTTGTGACGGTGAAGCGCTCGGTTACACCGCCAACAGTGAATTCGATCTGTGCACCGGTGCTGATCGCAGGTGCCTCAAGGAGAACACTATCAGGCGGGGTCGGCACGCCGGGCGCGACTGCAACAGCCTGGCCGAAAGGAAGATTGCCCTTGAAGGTGCCGGCCGTCGAGCCCGTCGCCTGCATGCCGAAGGAAGCCATGTTGACCGGCTCGACACCATCGAGGCTGTTCAGGGACGGATCGACAGCCCCCGCTCCCAGCTTGTAGCCCATCAGGGTGAAGCCGGCCGCATTGATCAGGTTGCCGGTCCGCCCGTCTTTGACGAAATTGCCGGCGCGGGTGAGATAAGGAGAGCCGCTCGGATCAGCCACCACGAAGAAGCCATTACCCGAGATCGCCAGATCCGAACCGGACGTCGTATAGGCAATGGGACCCTGGTCGGCGATGGTATAGCGGACGCGGCTCGTGACGGAGCCGGAATTGTAGTTTCCTTCACTCGAAGGCAGGATGAGCGATGAGAACTCAGTCGAGGCGCGCTTGTATCCGGTCGTGCTCGAATTCTGGATGTTTTCGGCGACAGTCCCCAGCTTGTTGGACTGGGCGTTCATGCCAGAGACGCCGCTACGAAGAACGCCATAAAGACTCATGGATAGCTCCTAGGTTTCAGCTTGAACTAAACACCACGACGCTTGTGCGAGGCTGTGTTGGGCCATGCTTTTGATAGGGTTGAAGGGAACATGCTATTGTCTCAGGATCTGGGCGAGATCCATGAAGGCGTCGCGGCTCGCCGGCATGGAGGGATCCTGCCGCAGAGCCTCGTAGATCTTTGGAACGAGCACGACGGCCTGATCGAGCTCCTGATCGTTCCCGGGGTGATATCCTCCCATCAACCTGAGATCGCGCGTGTCCTCGAATCGAGCGATGAGGCTGCGCAGGCGACGGACAAGCTCCTTCTGGTCGGGAGACCAGACGTGATCGGCCAGACGTGAGATGGAGCCGAGAACGTTGATGGCCGGATAACGTCCCTGATCGGCGATGGCGCGATCGAGAACGATATGCCCGTCGAGAGTTCCGCGGATGTTGTCGGCCACCGGGTCGTTGTGATCATCGCCGTCGATGAGCACCGAGAAGATTCCTGTGATCGCCCCTTTGCCCTCCTCTCCCGGGCCGGCGCGCTCGAGAAGGCGCGGGAGATCGCTGAACACGCTGGGTGTATACCCGCGTGCAACGGCGGGCTCCCCCGCAGCGAGCGCCACGTCACGGGCCGCATGGGCGTAACGGGTCACGGAATCGACAATGAGCAGCACCGATTCACCGCAATCGCGAAAATACTCCGCCAGCGCCACCGCCGTTCTCGGCGCCTGACGGCGCATCATCGGGCTCTCGTCGCCGGTGGAGACGACCATGATCGACTTGTGGAGATTGGCCTGGATCGGCCCCTCCAGAAATTCTCTGACCTCGCGACCGCGCTCTCCGACCAGAGCAACAACGATCGTATCGAAGCCGTCGCACTTCGCCAGCATGGTCAGAAGTGTGGACTTGCCGACGCCCGAGCCGGCGAAGATGCCGATGCGCTGCCCCTTGCAGATCGGCGTGAACAGATCGATGGCCTTCACGCCGGTCCTGAGCGGCTCCTTGACCCTGGAGCGCAACATGGCCGATGGGGGCTCGGCATCGTTCTGGACCGTCGTAGTACCTGGGATGAGGCCCCCCAATCCGTCCAGTGGCTCTCCGAGGGCGTTGATCACCCTTCCACGCCAGCTGTGATCAGGGCTTAGTCCGATATTCCCTGCGAGGAACGCCGGCATGCCGAGACCGGCCTCGATTCTTCCATTGAAAGGTTTGACCGTAACGCCGCCGCCATCGATGCGGACGACCTCTCCGATCTCGGTTCTGCCCTGAGCCGAGAACCCGACCCGGTCCCCGAGCTTGACGAACTGAGACAGGCCGGCGACTCGATAATAGCTGGGCGTGACCTCGTTGATGACGCCGCTGATCCTGACCTTCCGTCGCACCCCACCTTCGGTGAGAACAAGCTCTTCAAGCGACTGCAGCGCATTCATGGCAGCCATCAGGAGCTAGGGCCTAGGGTCTTGATCGCATCCATCAGCGTCGACTCGCTCTCCTGAGTCGTTGTCGCCGCGCTCTCGAAGCTTCTCTGAACGGCAATCATCTTGGTCATTTCAAGGATCGGATTGACGTTCGAACCCTCACTGTAGCCCTGCTGGATGCCATTCGTGTTGAAGTCCTGAACGACATCGCCAGGGATGTTCGAGATCACTCCCGAGTTTCCATAGCGGGTGAGCTTGGCGTTGGAGCTCAGGTTGAAGAGTCCGATGGCTCCAACCTGGTTGTCACCTTGGTTGATCGTACCGTCTCGGCCGATGGTGGGAGTTCCTGCCATCGGGTCGAGGGCAATGGGGGCTCCGCCTGCATCGAGAACCTGAAATCCTTCGACCGTCAGCAGATCGCCGTTTTCATTCATCTTGAACCGGCCATCACGCGTGTAAACAGCGCCGTTGGGGCCGTTGAAGGCGAACCAGGCCTCTCCTTGGATCGCCACATCGAGTGGATTGTCGGTCTTGATGACCGGTCCTGTGCGCCGCGAAACAAAGTTCTGACCAGACGATGCGAAGGAGACATTCTCCTTCGCGGCCATGGACAGGATTTCCTCGAATTTCACCTCATCCGCGCGAAAGCCGCCGGTATTGATGTTCGCAACATTGTTCGCGATCGTGCTGAGGCGCTTTTCCATGGCCACCTGGGCGGACAGCGACACATAGAGCGAAGATTGCATCTGAACTCCTCCAGCCTGCGTCCCATGGGACACCGATGCCACGGGGTGGCGCGCCTGCTTCCATGTGCGGCAGCGGCAAACCCGTTGATCAATGCAGGATCCCTAGCCGAGCAGCCTTGCATGAGGCTTGCTCCCACGTTTCCAGCTTCGCGCAAGCCTCCGCGATTAGAACATCGTCAACAGGTTGAACTTCGATAGAGGACTACGGCATTGGGCGTCTTGATCGGACTGGCAGTTGCCATCGGCTCGCTCGTCAGCGGCTATGTCGCCATGGGTGGGCATCTGGCTGTCATCTGGCAGCCTTGGGAGTATGTGATCATCTGCGGCATCGCGATCGGCACCTTCATCATCGCCAATCCCATGGCGCTGGTGAAGGATACCGGGCGTGCAGCCCGTGAGGCGATCTCCGGCACCGTTCCCAAGCGGGAGCACTACCTGGCGATCCTCGGTCTCCTCTACGCCCTGATGCGAGAGCTGAAGAACAGGCCGCGCAACGAGGTTGAGGGCCATATCGATCAGCCCGAGGAATCAGAAATCTTCAAGTCTTTCCCGAGTGTGCTCAAGGATAAGGACCTGACGCTCTTCATCTGCGACTATGCCCGTCTGATCATTATCGGCAATGCGCGCCCTCACGAGATCGAAGCGCTTATGGAGGAGGAGATCTCGACCCTCAAACGTGACCGCACCAAGCCATATTATTCCATCAACACGGTCTCGGAAGCCCTCCCCGCTCTCGGCATCGTGGCTGCCGTGCTCGGAATCGTGAAGGCCCTTGGCGCCATTGACCAGTCTCCCACCATCCTGGGAGGCCTGATTGCCTCGGCCCTCGTGGGAACCTTCGGCGGCATCTTCATCTCCTATGCGTTCCTGTCGCCACTGGCCAACAAGGTCAAGGCGACCCGGGAAAAGCAGACCCGTGTCTACGTCATCGTGAAGCAGGCGCTTATCGCCTACATGAACGGGGCGCTGCCGCAGATCGCCGTCGAGCATGGCCGCAAGGGCATCTCGGTGGAATACCGCCCGACCATCGACGAGGTCGAAGCCGCCACCACGACGGGCGGCCGGTCCGAAGAGCTGAAAGAGGCGGCCTAACCGATGAGCGGGACACAGAACGCCAACGACATCCGTGACATGCTGCTGGACTCGGCGGGCCTCTCTCTCGACCGCCTTCCCATGCTGCATGTCATCTTCGACCGCATGACCACGAGCTGCGCAGAGCATCTGCGTCACATGGCAGCCTCGCCCATGTACTATTCGCTCAGCGGACTTGAGAGCGGGCGAATCACCGAAATTCTCGAGATGTACGAAGCGAATGCGGTTGCCGGCATCTTTCATGCCCCCGAATGGGACAGCCATATTCTGATCGGCTTCGATCGCGATTTCATCTACACGATGGTGGAGGTTCTCTTCGGCTCCGATGGATCCGAGCCGCCCGTCGAGGAAGCCCGCGGCTTCTCCACCATCGAGCTGCGGATGGCGCAGACTCTGTTCGAGCAGGTCGCCAAGGCCCTGCAGGCCTCTTTTGCCCTCGTCGCCGACACCAAGTTCAAGCTCGAGCGCATCGAAACCCGTATGGACTTCGCGGTCATCGGCCGCCGGAACAACCAAGCGGTCGCCGCCAAGTTCCTGCTCCAGGCGCTTAACCGCGGCGGCGAGATGTTCGTCGTCATTCCGCAATCGGTTCTGAACCCGATGCGTAAGGTGCTCTCCCGCGTCGTCTCCGGCGAATCCTCCGGTCGGGATCCGCGCTGGATGAAGCAGATCGCCACCGAGGTGAAGAAGACCGAGGTGACGCTCAAGGCCGTTCTTGAGGAACGCTTCCTATCATTGGGTGAGATCGCTGATCTGAAGGTTGGCGATGTCATCGAGCTGCAGGCGACACCGCGCAGCCGGGTCAAGCTCGAAGGCAACCAGCAAGGCCTGTTCTGGTGCAACATTGGTCAGTCTGAAGGCACCTATGTCCTTAAGGTCGACGAACTCATCGACCAAGAGAAGGAATTCCTCGACGATGTCCTCCCTCGCTAACATCATCCTTTTTCTCGCCCTCGTGACGACCAGCATCATGGTCGCGGTCATGTACGTGAAACTCAAAAGGCTCGACCGATATCATGCCGAGTATCAGCAGATCTTCGACCGAACCGGAGAAGCCCTCAAGGGCGCTCAGACGGCTGTCGTGAGCTTCGGAACTGAGGGCAAGGAGACGCTCGCCATGCTCGCGGCGCGCATTGAGGAGGCCAAGGCGGTCGCCGCCCGGCTGGAGGTCCTCACGCGAGAGGCAGGTCGGCAGACACAGTCACATTCCAATTCTCTAAATTCTTAAGGTCGGACTCCCATGACAAATCCCTTCGAAAGCAAGTCGCAAGACAAAGCTATCTGGCAGCAGGAAAGCGCCATTTCTGCACAGGATGACAAGCTCGGCGGCCGGAATCTGGATTCGATCCTGAGGATCCCGGTCACGATCCAGGTAGTTCTCGGGTCTGCCACCATGCCCGTCGCCAACCTGATGAAGCTCGGCAGAGGCGCCATCGTTCCGCTCGATCATCGCGTAGGCGAACCTGTCGATGTTGTCGTCAACGGCAGGATCATCGCCCGCGGTGAGGTGGTGGTTGTCGAAGACGACAATTCGCGATTCGGCATCTCTTTGACAGAGATCGTCGGCCCTCCGAGCAACGATCTTAACGGCTGAAGTGGCTTTTCCGCATGGTCGCACCAGTTCCCATGAAGGCGAATGGCTCCAAGGTCTTGAAGGGCCCCGAGCGTGTCGCAACTCTGCTTTTTGCAATGGGGAAGCCTGCCGCAGGTAAGATCCTCAAGCATTTCAGCGAAGAGGAAATCCGCCTTGTCACCAAGTCGGCAGCGCAGCTGGGTCCTGTCTCGCCTACGCAGATCGAGCAACTGGTGGAGGAATTCGCCTCCAACTTCACAGATGGAGCGGATCTCATCGGAGGCGCCTCCCATATCGAGAAGCTTCTGACCGGCATCCTGAGCCCGGAGCAGATCGCCAGCATCATGAGCGAGGTGGTCGGAAACGCCAACAGGAGCATCTGGGAGCGGATCTCGACGGTATCGGAAAGCGCCATCGCCTCCTACCTGATGAAAGAGCACCCGCAGACGGCCGCCCTGATTCTCTCTAAGGTCAAACCGTCCTGCGCCGCAAAGGTCATGGCTCAGCTTCCCCAGCCGCTTCGGAACAACCTCATGCGCCGTATGCTTAGCATGAAGCCGATCGTGGACGAGACCATGAAGAATATCGAGAAGACGCTCCATGAGGATTTCATGGCGAACTTCTCGAAGAACGCTGGTGCAGACACCCACGCGAAGATCGCCGATATCATCAACAAGATGGAACGCGATCATATGGAAGACGTCCTGACCAACCTCTCGACGGTCCGCCCGAAATCGGCCGAGATCCTCAGAGGACTGCTCTTCACATTCGACGACATCGTGAAGCTCACCCCCAAAGATCGCACGACGCTGTTCGACCAGGTGCCGCCGGATCGGGTCGTTCTCGCGCTCAAAGGGACAAACGACGAGTTCCGCAAGGTTGTGCTGTCGGCTCTCTCGTCTCGCGTTCGCCGCATGATCGAGCACGAGCTGAACAGCAAGGAGCCGTCGTCGCACCGCGATATCGCCGAAGCCCGCCGGACCATTACGGATCTCGCACTCGAAATGGCAGGCCGCGGAGAGATCGTCATCAATTCAGAGACCGAGGATGAAGCCTACTTCTAACCGACAGGCTTCATCCTATGTCTGATACGGATGACAAGGACAGCAAAACAGAAGCGCCTTCCGACAAGAAGGTGCGGGACGCCCTGGAGAAAGGAAACATTCCATTTTCCAGGGAGGCGCCCCTGTTTGCCTCTATTCTGGGCATCCTCATCGGCTTGGCCTTCGCGGTTCGTAGCAATACCAAGACGCTGACGGAGAAGCTGTCGCTTTTCATCAACCGGCCGCAGGACTTCCGTCTGGACACGGGCGCCGACGCGGCAGCCCTGATCCAGGCTGTTGCCATCGAGGTCGGACAATGCCTGATCCCCGTCATTGTCATCCTGGCCGCCTGCAGCCTCTCTGCTTCGATCCTTCAGAACGTCCCGTCGGTAGTGTCTGAGAGGATCAGGCCGCAGTGGAACAGAGTCTCCCCTGTGGGCGGCTGGAAGCGCATCTTCGGCCGACAGGGCCTCGTCGAGTTTTTAAAGTCATTGTTCAAATTTGGAACGATGACACTGGTCAGCATCCTGCTCCTGAGATCGGAGCAATATAAGGTCTTGAATGCCATGTTCAGTGATCCGTCCCTTCTTCCGGAACTGATGTTGACCATGGCGATGCGACTCGTCTCCGCCATTGCAATTGCAACAATTGTCCTCGTTGCCGCCGACCTGCTCTGGGCCCGCTTCAAGTGGCACAGCGATTTGAAGATGACCAAGCAGGAAGTGAAGGAGGAGTACAAGCAGATGGAAGGCGATCCCATGGTCAAGGCGCGCATGCGCTCTCTGGCACAGGATCGAAGCCGCAAGAGGATGCTGGCTGCCGTGCCGAAGGCTACCTTCGTCATCGCGAATCCGACTCACTACGCAATTGCCCTGCGTTACGAGCGCAGCGAGGCGAGCGCACCGATCGTTGTTGCCAAAGGGCAGGACCTCATTGCGCTCAAAATCCGTGAGATTGCAGAAAAGAGCGGCGTTCCTGTCATCGAAGACAAGCCTCTGGCAAGATCCATGTACAATCATGTTGAGGTGGATCGTATGATTCCTCCTGACTTCTACAAAGCGGTCGCACAGATCCTGTTCTACATTCTCACGAGGTCGAAATGAGAAGCATTCGCACCGTAGACATGGTGGCTTCGTCAAGCGAACATCTGGATATTCAGGCTTTCGAGGAAGTACTCGCTTGCAATATCAAGGATGTCATTGCCGATTTCTGCCTTACGGATGCGGACATCATCAGGTTCTATGCCGATAACCAGCTCCACGGGAACATGGATGAGATGCTGACCTCATCCGCCGAGCTGTTCTTCAAGGGTGAGACGCTGTCATACGGCCATGTCGCTCATGTCAGCACGGGGCGGGACAACCATTCCTGCGTCGTCCTCGATATGGAATTCGTGCACGACGCGGTGACAGTCTTCTTCCAGCTCATCTTCGGTGATTATTATATCGGCGTGAAGATCAGCAAGGTCCTGCTCGATCCAGCTTTCAAGCAGTCCGAGTTCAATCTCTCCTCTTTCGCACGCATTGTTTCCTCGGCGCGATTGCGGCCCGTTCCTCCTCGCTTCCAGTCGCCTTACTGCCTTGCCGGCTCCGTCCGGCATTGATGGCTGATCGCAGGCGCTTGCTCCATGAGTCGCAAAGCAGTTTCCACGGTTGCCATATTCATGGTTGCAGGCACGGTCTCTGCCTGCAACTCGACCGACAATCCGTATCGCCGGGGCCCGTGGGGGACCGCCTCCACTCCCAGGAGCTATCCTGCATATTCCGGGCCATGGGGCCGTCCGCCAGTCGGCGCCCTATATGAAGCTGCTGTTCAGCCGGCTTATGCGCCGCTCCATATTGCGGAAACGCCCCTGCACGCCTCCCGGAATGGCCACGAGGTCCAACTGGAGCCGGAGCTACCTCCGGGACCTCTTCCAGATCGATCTGTATCCCAGGTCGGCTCCGAACTGGGACCTCTGCCCTCGCTTAGTGTCGAGCAGTCCGCTTCTGCGCAGGGTGAAGCGAATGCACAGGTCGGAGCCAGTGCCCCAGGTATTTTCACGCCACCTCAGCGGCCATCATCTTATGCTGGTACATGGAAAGCCAATGTCGGCGCCGCCTCGTGCCGCATCCAGCTTTCGAGCGTTCCGTCGCTCGATCTATACAAGGCTTCCGCTCAGGGCTGCTCCAGCAATTCCCTGAAAGCAGTCAACGGATGGAGCATCCGCGACAATCAGGTTATCTTGTTCTCTCGCGGCGAGGTCATTGCCCGATTGTCAGGGGCCGAGGCAGCTCTCTCGGGCAGAATCAATGGCTCCGAGACTGAAATGACGATGACGCGCTAGGACATCGCGCCTTATTCGATTCCGCGCTGATAGAACTTTCCTAGTCTGCGGAAGCCGTTTGCCCGGGAGCGAGGCCAGGAGCATCAGCGCAGAACGAGCGCGCCCCAGGAGTCCAGGCGCCAAAGCCCGTTGCGACCATGTTGGTGATCACCCGACAGACATAACGTTTCTGTGCCGGGTCGTTGTTGGGGCCGGCGTGATAGCGCGCGACCGCCATGGTCCAGGTTTCGTGGCGTGCTTTCAATTCCTTGAGAAACCGTGCCGCATACTCCACGTTCATGCGCGGGTTCAGCATACTCTCCAGCGACGGGAATTTCTCGCGGTGATAGAGGTGGTTGATCTGCATGCATCCCATGTCGATCAGCCTCGCTCCGGATCGGCTCGCCTGATCGAACTTCTGGATCGCTTCGGACGCGCTATTCGAGAAAACTGCCTTTCCCTCAACGTTCATCGCATAGGGCTGCAGACTTCCGCGCTTGCCAGTCTCAGTAAGACCAACAGAGTAGAGCATTCCCAGTGGAACACCATACAGGCCGGACGCCCGCATCATCTCCCGCTCACACAACCCTGCCTGAGGTTGAGCGACGGCCGATGTGATGTAAATAGCGTTAGAGATAGATCCCACCAGAGCCGCCGCTATCAGCAATCCGGCCCTGTTTCGGATCACTGCGGAGGTCAGCCTCGTCTCGTGCATATTGCCCATGATGTCTGGAGGATTGGCTCTGGCCGTCTGCATTGCCCTGAAAGCCTTGGTCTTGTGGTCCCGATTGCGGACGCTGGAATGAATGGCGGTCATGGCTGGTCGGTTCGGCAGTCTGGATGTTGATCACATCGGGCCGATAACCGGAAGTCCTTAGCAGGCTGGAGAGTTTTTCGGCATCGTTTCTGAGGAGTTCAGCCGTTTCCTGCTTCTCAACCTGAAGCTCCATCTCCAGGCTGTCGCCGGAAAGACGCATCTTGACCGTTACGAGCCCCAGCTCCACCGGATTGAGCTGTAAGCTGAGAACTCTGAGAACTCCTCCAGAAGCACGAGCCACGGCGACCCGGTGCACGCCGTCAGCCTGGAGGGCCGGCTGGTGGAAGCCGGCAGCCTCCGAGACATCGTCGAGGATTGCTCTAGCCATCTGATGGAGTGTTCCAGCTGGCAGTGAACCGCCATCCGTCTTGTGAAGACCTGGAGCCGCTTGCTTCTGCACCTCAGCGCGGTCAGCCATGCGACTGAGTGAAACTCTGTTGAAGCTCACCTCCTCATCACTCTGACTGGAACTGGCCGAATCAGCATTAAGCGCGGCCGCATCATCGCTCAATTGTTGCTGCAGATTGAAAGAAGCCTGCTTTGTTGTGGCTTCCATGGCTCTCTTAACGCCGAAATCGTTCGGCAGAGCATCAGGCGATAACTCGACTGAACCATCTGAAGATCTCTCCTGAAGTGCTGTTTCGAAGCCTTCGACAACAGGTCGGAAGTGGGTTTCCTGATTCTGAACGGAGACCGACAGCTTCGGCCCGATGGCATTGCACAGGATGCTGTCAGCAGTCGCGTCCGAGGTCAGCAGCGGCAGCATTGATGAAGCACTATTGCGTGATTCGGGATCAGAATGGCCGCCCACGCCCGTTTGAGGCAAGATTCTTGGCAGAAGGCTCTGGAGGACGGAATAGGCTTGGCCTCCTGCCAAGGGAGTGGCTGCACCAGTCGATGATCCATCCGGCGAGGTGGCCGAGAGCAGAGCTTGCAGCACCAAGGTGTCAGTTGCGGGCGGCTCCGACGTCTGTTCGGTCAGGCTAAACAGATTGTCATCCTGAAGGAGCTCCGCACCCTCACGATTGGCCCCCCGGGCGAATCCTTCGAGCAACGTATCAAATCCCGTCCCCCCGTTTCTGGATCCTTTACCACCCTGCTGATCATCGGCCGCGGAGGAAATACCACGCGGCGCCTGAACCGATTCAGCAGGACGCATTGGGGTCTGAGGCATGAGATCGAGACGGTTCATTGAGTTACGGACGCCTGATTCTTGATGAGCTTATCGACGCGGCTTAGAGCGTCACGAGCCTTGGATAAGGCCTGAAGCTGTTCCAGCCCTTGCGCTTGGTCGCTTGCATCGACCGTCTTCTCCGTGGCGGCTTTGGTGAGCAAGGGCTTTGCTTTTTCACTCAGAGCAACCGGTGAGCCTGGCATCGTCTGGATGTGGCCTGCCATTGCAATGGCCGAGTCGAGCAAGGTCATGTCACTGGCAGCAAGGAGTGATCGGTCGATCTGACGGAGATCCTCGACAGCTGATTTGATGTTCTCGGGCGATGTGATCAGGGAGGCCGCACGATAGAGCTTTGCGCGTGAGGCGCTCACATTGTCGCCCTCTACGAGTTCCTGGGCTTTCTCCGCCAGAAGGCGAGCAGATTTCGTGAATCCTTGGTCGACGGATGCGCGAGCGGCAAGAAGGTAAAGGTCACGCCTTGCCTCGGGTTCCAACTCGTTCATCATTTCCACGAACCCGTCAAAGCGGGACTTCTCCTGACCGAAATCGATGCGTGTCGATGCCGAAGCCAGACGCTGCCGGAAGTTGCCGGCATAAACCGAGTGCCGGAAGCGCCTGAGGTAGTCCGTCGCCAGATATTGAAACTTCTCGATGCGATTGGTTTGGCTCGCAACAAAGACCTGCCTCCGCAGCGCAGCCTCTTCGAGAAGT
This sequence comes from Microvirga lupini, assembly GCF_014191055.1. Taxonomy (GTDB): domain Bacteria; phylum Pseudomonadota; class Alphaproteobacteria; order Rhizobiales; family Beijerinckiaceae; genus Microvirga; species Microvirga lupini_A. Next base: position 374,109 of record NZ_JACHWB010000001.1, on the reverse strand, counting down.
GTACCAGGAGCCTGGAGCCGCACAAAATCGAGCAACTCATCGGATTTCGCAGGATCCTTCCGGACAACGAGTGCCGACTGAACCAGTGCCAGCTGCGCGCTCATGGTTGGAGGAAAGCTGCGCGGGTCCAGTGACACGAGCGCATTGTACGCAGCCTCCTCCCGACCCTCGACATAGGCGAGAGCGCCTTCGACGAGAGGCCGGTCATTCTCTGTGACCACGGAGGAACCCAGTTCCAGAAGCTTCCGCAAGAGGCCAGGATTGCCGCCGCTCAGGACGAAGGATACCGCGGCATGAACGTTTTTGCCTCTCTGCCAGACCTCCGGTGCGAGCTCCATGAACCGCATGTCCAGAACGCCCAACAGGCCGCGTTGCCCGATATGAGCCTCCGTCGAGCCTGTTGCGATCTGATCCTGCATAAGGTGAAGCGTGCGGACCATCTGCAAAGGGCTAGGGACCGTCATTGATTTGGCCTCCTGCTCGACGGCAGGTTCAGCCGTAGCTTCGGCAGGACGGCTGCTCTCATTCGCGGCGCTATCGGCGGCAAACAGCAGAATCAAGAAGAGAGCAGCGAGCAGGTGCACATTCACCATCATTACTCCTGCAGAAGAATCTCGACGCGACGGTTCTGGTCGGCATTGGGATCACTTGGGATCTTCGGTTCTCGGTCTGCATGCCCCTCGACGCGTACGATCCTCCTTTCGTCCAAGCCCCCTCGGACGAGCATGTACAAGGCCATCTGGGCTCTTGCGTGAGACAGGCGCCAGTTGTCATAGTTGGCCGATTTGAAAGGTCGGGCATCGGTGTGACCACGGATCACGATCTTGCCAGATCGTGCCTGAAGGATCTTGGCGATTTCTGCCATGGCGCGTACGACCTTGGCGTGTGGCTCTGCGGAGCCAACCGCGAACATCGTGAAATCGAAATCGTCTGTGAGGCTGATCAGGGTTCCCGCACCGGTTCGACGAACCTCGATATGCGGCTGAGGCGTAACGTCCTTCGTCGGTTGAACAGCCTTGAGGATTTCGCGCTTCAGCTCCGCGGCCTTCTGATCTGCGGCATTCGTTTCTGAAGCGTTCTGTTCGACTGAGACTCCGGGAGCAGCGGACTGCCCCCTGGCTGAAGGCGTGGCCGCTCCCTCCGGAGATGCATCACCCTCAACAGAGGCCTGCTGCTGCGTCTTGCGACCTGTCTGAGGCTTTTCGCTCAAAGACGCGATCGCATCCATGATGGCTTTGGAAGGCGCAGACGGCGCCGTGCCCGGCTTCAATGGCGTGTCCGTCTTCATCTCTTCGACCGGTGCCACCTGCCAGTAGAGCGGGTCGAACGGATCACGGAAAGCCTCACCGGCTTTCAGCCCAGGTACATCGCTCTCGCCGGGAGTGACATCGGCACCAAGAGTGTCGTGTGGGGTTGGCTCGATCTCGTCGGCAATCCTGGCGAGTACGGCATAAGGATCCTGGAATAGGGCCCCCTCCTTGAAGCGAGGCTTCTGCAGTTGATGAGACTTCCCGCCTGTGCCTTCGCCACTCCCCTTTTCTTTTCCGTCTTTCGTATTGTCGGTCTCGTTATCCGGAGGAACGTTCTGCGGATCATCGAGACCCTTCTTATTGGGGGTCGACTCTGCAAGTTGCACCGGGTTGAAGTAATTGGCCACGCCGCTGCGCGTCTCCTCATCCGTCAGGCTGATAAGCCACATCACGAGAAAGAAGGCCATCATGGCAGTCATGAAGTCCGCATGAGCAATCTTCCACGCCCCGCCCTTCACAACATCCTCGCCATCATCGCTTCTCCTGACGATGACAATTTCATGCTTGTTCGTTTTAGATGTCATGACTCAGCCTTCAAAACCTGCTCGAGCCGATCTGACCAAGCTTGCAGCTGGGTCTGCACGGTCGTGTCGCGAGTGATGACGCTCACCTCGACATGGTCGCCCGGGAGGAACTCGATCGCAGCTCCGTGAGGACCAAGATTCGCCTTCAGCGCCTGCAGGAGGTCCTCAGGCCCGGCAATCTTCATTGGCCCCATCTCCTCGCCGAGAAGAAGCGTTGCGAGGGCCTCCTTGAGTTCGGTGATGCTCTGCTGCCGGAAAGCCTCAGAGACGAAAGGTATCAGGATGTTGGCAACTCTCTCTGAGAGCATGGACTCGATCCGGCCAATGCCCGCCACGATCAAGGTCGAGAGCTGACCTGCCTGCTGCTCCACCCAGATGACGCGCTGTGACGCCAGTTCATCCTCGTAGCGGGTCCTCTCGGCCGCAACCGCCTCTTCAAGCTGCAGCCGAGCAGCATCCCTCTCCTCAGCTCTTACCTTCGCTTCAACAGCCTTGAGGAGTTCGGCCTGCCGGTCCACCACCGGTGGCGACGGTGTCAGATCAGGCTCAGCAACAGCCTTGGCGGCGCGCAGGATCCCGATTCCCAGAGCTTCACTCCGAGGTCCAGACGAGAAATCCTCCAGCAGGCTGGCAATTGCTCCTGACATCACGCCGCCTCCCGCCCGAGCCACTGCTTCAGGACAGCTGCAGCATGCTCCTCGCTGAGCTCGATGATCTGCTCGAGTTTGCGCTGCGGGGTGCGGGGCATCTCGATGAGGTTCTGCTCCTCCCGCTCAAGAGCAGCCTGAAGCGCCTGCCTTCCGTTCTCGTTCTCAGCCTCCTCGGCCTCGGCCGCAGCCAGAGCGGCAGCCTGCTCACGCTGGAGCTCAAGTTCGGCTTGATGGCGTGCCATCAGCATTCTTACGGCAGGACGGAGCCCGAACCAGATCATCATCGCGCACAGGGCCAGAATGGTGAGAGCATTCACAACTGTGCCGAACTGGCGCATGAGGATTTCGGCCAGGGACGGCCCAGGCACCGGCTGGAGCATGCCGCCATCATCGACGAAGCTCACAGCCGCAACCTTAATCTGGTCGCCTCGCGTCTTGCTGAACCCGGTTGCCGAAGAAACCAGCTGCTCGATCTCCGTGATCTTCGCATCCATCTCTGCAGGAGTGGCGGTCTCACCCAGCAGGGAGGCGATGCGAGACCTGTTCACCAGTACGGCTACCGAGAGATTCTTGATCTGATATCCGTCGCTGACGGTCTGGATCGTCTTCGACGAGATCTCGTAGTTGGTCAGCTCCTCGCGGCGCTGGTTGTCTTCGCTCGAGCTGTCGCCTGATTCGGCGCGGACACTCTCGTCCGGCAGGTTCTGCTGGACGGTAGTGGGCTTCTGCCCGCTTTTGTTCTGAGAGACCTCCGTCTCCTTGATCGTGCGAACCGAGCGCTCGACCTTTGATTCAGGATTGAAGATCGTCTCGCTGGTGTTGACCTTGTCCGTGCTCAGGCGTGCGGCCACGCTGATCTCGAAATTGCCCGTGCCGAGATAGGGAGTCAGTGTGCGACGGACATTGTCCTGGATCTCCAGACCCACCGTCTTCTCAAGCCGGGCCATCTTACCCGTCGAAGCATTGGAGGCATCATCCCCAGACATCAGCAGCGTACCGTCCGTATTCATGACAGTGACCTTGTCGACTGCCATGCCTGGAATCGCGGCCGCGACCAGGTGCCGGATGGCCTGAGCCGATGATGCATCGTCGGCCGGAACCGTGCGGATAACCACGGACGCGGAGGGCGCCTGCTGCTCGCGGCGGAAGGAACCGCGGTCCGGAAGAACGATGTGGACGCGGGCAGCCTTGATTCCCTTCATCCCCTGGATGGTACGGGCGAGCTCACCTTCAAGAGCGCGAACCTTCGTGACCTCCTGCATGAAGGAGGTCAGGCCAAGTGAGCCAAGGTCGTTGAAGAGTTCGTAGCCGGACTTCGTACTGTGCGGGAGCCCTTTCTCGGCCAGGAGCATTCTGGCCGGGGCTGTGTTGCCATAGCTGACCAAGAGAGCTGTTCCGTCGGCGCTCACATCGAAGGGGATGCCAGCATCCTTGAGGACGGCGCCCATCCGGCCAACGTCTTCGCGGTCCAAACCGGTGTACAAGGTCTCTTGAGCCGGGCGGCTGAGATAATAGGCCCCAACACCGACGGACAGGAAGACGGCAAGGCCAATCACGGCCAGGGCAGCCAGGCGGCGCGGGCCCAGCAGCAGCAAACTACTCCAGAGTCTTTCGGCTTGTTGACGACCAGGCATGAGGAATCTCGGTACTGATAAATGTTCTCGAGATTAATTTTGCGTCGCTAACCTTGTGCGAAGGTTGCTGCCTCTCAGAGATTGTTCAAATCATTGATGAGAGGGTCCCATGGTCAGAAAAACGTCAGAAGTAGGAGCGCACCAAGCCGCTCACGAGAATGTTCCAGCCGTCGATGAGGACGAAGAAGAGAATCTTGAACGGCAGCGCCAGCACGGTCGGGGGCATCATCATCATGCCCATGGACATCACCAGTGTGGCGACGATCATGTCGATCACGAGGAATGGAAGGGCGATCAGGAAGCCGATCTCGAAACCTCGCCGCAGTTCGGAGATCATGAAAGCGGGGATCAGGATTCGCAGGTCAATCTTCTCGCCCTCTTCTGGCTTCGGATAATTAACCGCCGCCAGATCGCTGAACATCTGAAGGTCTTTCGGCCGCACATGCGTCAGCATGAAATCCCGGAACGGCTCCGTCGTCCTCGTGAAGGCTTCCGTCTCGGTGATTCGGTTCTCCGTCAGCGGTCGAACACCCTCATTCCATGCCTTGTCAAAGGTTGGGCCCATGACGAAGAAAGTCATGAACAGGGACAGGCTGATCAGGAAGAGATTGGCCGGGGTGCTCTGGAGGCCAAGCCCCGAGCGCAGAAACGAGAAGGCCACCACGAATCGCGTAAAGCTCGTCACCATGATCAGAAGCCCCGGAGCCAGGGACAGCACCGTCAGGAGAACGACGAGCTGAATGATGCGTCCGCTGACCGCGCCTTCTCCCGAAGGAACTAGAGCCTGAAGATCCGCCAGCTGGGCATTGGCGCTGGACGCCAGCAGGATGAATGCGCCAGTGAGGATCAAACGGAGAGGCATGGCAAAGATCTTTCGGGAAATCGGCAGGCGGCTTGGAAACTCAGACTGTATTCGACCTACTGAACGATAAGGGTTTCGAGGACAAGCTCCTGGATGACACCCTTCGAGCGCAATTTGACGCGCTCGTTGAGATCTTCCCGGAGGTGCAGAAGGCCGCTCGGCCCTTGGATCTGGGCCAGCGAGAGGGTGCGGAGGTAGGCCAGAATGTCCTGGCGGATCTCGCCGGCCATCACGTCGGGGTTCTGCTCTTCATTCATCTTGTAGACGATTGAGGCCTCCACCCTCACCCAGTCCTCGTTCGAGGCGGCGAGATTCGTAACCACCGGAGCGAGCTTCTTGATCCCGATATTACCCGCATAAGGACTGGCAACCTCAGGCTTTTCAGGCAGGGCCTTATACTTCTCCTCAACCCGCTTCTCGATGCCTGAGACCATCACGAGGCCGAATCCGCCCCCGATCGCAGCTGAGAGCAGCGTCAGGAGGCCGAGCGTCAGGAGCCAGCGCAACGATCCTTCCCGGGCCGGTGCGCTGTCGGCTGGTGCTGGAAGTTCCAGTGCCTTGGCCATCGTTCGGATCCTCTTCCGCCTAGAAGGGGGTCACAGCATCAAACAGCTGCTGCCCGTAAGCAGGCTGCTGGACTTCCATGAGACGCCCGCGGCCACCATAGGACACCCTGGCCTCGGCGATCTTGTCGTAGCTGATCGTGTTTCTCGGCGAGATGTCGCGGGGCCGTACAATGCCGGCGATGTTGAGCACGCGAAGCTCATAGTTGACACGCACCTCTTGAGAACCGCTGATCACCACGTTGCCGTTCGGCAGAACCTCATTGACAACCGCGGCAACCGACAGGCGCAGCTTTTCCGAGCGATCAATGGTCCCCTGCCCTGTCGAGTTGGATGAAGAGTTGATGCCGGCATCAGCCGTGCCATCCGCGTCCCAGCCCTCGAACGAGAAGGCATAATCGAGGCCGCCCCTCACCGAGGATCGCCTCGAGCGGTCGCTGGCGTTTTCAAACTCCGCCTTGTCGTCGATCTGAATGTTGACTGTCACAATATCGCCCACCTGCCGAGCCCGCGGGCTGGTGAAGAGATCGGCACTGGCGTTGCTCCAGGTGGAGTTCGCAGCCGACGTGCGGTTGCCTTTGAACAGGTGCGGGAGCGGCTCGCGGTCGACAGCGATCCCCGAGCCCACAGGGGTCATGCCCGGTTCGCGCCCGATCTCCTCCGGCCTTGTCGCGCAGGCGGCAAGGAAACACAGACCAAGGATGGCAATGAGCTGCTTCAATTTTGCCTCACGGGGTTCTTTTCGCGCTTGGGAGCGTCGGTAATGACATTGGCCAGTTGAGCGGCCCGGGCCGGCTCCATCTCGTTCAGAACCGCGCTCGCGGCCCGCGGATTGAGCTTGGCAATTACGGCAGCCGCAATCTCCTCGTCCATGTTCATAAGCTGGAGAGCCGCAGCGTCTGGACGCATCCGCGAGTAGATCATGACGACCGTCTCATCGGCCTTCTCAAGAACCTCTTTGCGGCGCTTGAGCCATTCCTCGTATTCCGCACGCTTCGCTTCGAGGACCTTGATGCGGCCTTCGATTTCCTTCTCCATATCGGCAAGCGCCTGCTTCTGCAGCGCAAAGCGCGCATCGGAGGCGGCATCGGCGATATTGGTGCAGTACTGGCTGTTCTTGGCGGTTGCATTCGCTTCCTGTGCCTGAGTGCCGAAAGCCGTAGCTCCCAGGAGCAAGGCAGAAGCCGCCATTTGCCTCAATGTCTGATACGCCATGCGAGAGATCATTGGATCACCAACTCCGCTTGAAGAGCTCCGGCCGTCTTGATCGCCTGGAGGATCGCGATGACATCGGATGGCTTCAGACCCATCTGGTTCAAGCCCTTGACGAGGGTCTGTAGATCAGACCCTCGAACGATGGCGAGGGGCACACGCTCCTCCGCTGCCGTGATCTGCGTGCGCGGCACCACCACCGTCTGGCCCATCGAGAAGGGATCCGGCTGCGACACTTCGGGCGTCTCCGTCACACGGATCGTGAGAGCTCCGTGAGTGATGGCCACGGTTGAGATCTGCACATTCTTGCCGATAACGACCGTCCCGGTCCGCTGGTCGATGACGATCCGAGCGGGCGTATCGGGTCTGATCTCAATGTCGCCGAGTTCGGCGATGAATCGGGTCGCTGCGATGTTCTTCGGCTTCTGCAGAACGACTGTGCGAAAATCACGGGGAGAAGCGACCCGCACGCCGAAACGCTGCTGGGCATATTGGTTGATCGCGTCGGTGATCAAAGTCGCGGTCTTGTAGTCGGGATTCTTGAGCTCGAATGCCAATCCACCGACAGCATCGAAGCCTCCTTGGACCTCGCGCTCGATCAACGCACCATTCGGAATGCGGCCCGCCGTCGCGACGCCGGAGGTCAGGGTCTCAGCTTGGCCCTGCGCCGAGAAGCCGGACACCACGATCGCCCCTTGAGCAACTGCATAGACTTGGCCATCACCACCCTGCAGGGCCGTCAGCATGAGGGTGCCGCCTTTCAGTGACGTCGCATCACCCATGGAGGTGACGGTCACGTCGATGCGCGATCCGGTTCCGACGAAGGGGGGCAGGTCGGCCGTAACAATGACGGCTGCGACGTTGCGGGTGCGCAGGTTGATGTCACGAACGTTCACACCCATGCGATCGAGCATGGATTGCAGAGACTGCTCGGTGAACTGGGAATTTCGAAGAGTATCGCCGGTTCCCTGCAGGCCCATGACGAGGCCGTAGCCGATCAGCTGGTTGTCTCTGACGCCCTGAACCGACGCCACATCCTTAATGCGGGTGGCAGCCTGAGCCTGCGTTGCCAGCAGAGCGGCGAGGAGGAAAAGGATGACGCGGAGCATCAATAGACTCCAATCCGGACCCGGCCGTCCGCTTGGACCCGTCCGGTGATGACCCGGCCGCTGTCGACATTCTTCACCTGGATCGTCTCACCCATGGTTCCGGACTGCAGGGGAATGCCGACTCCCATGATGGAGAGCCCGCCCTCTTCAAAAACGATCTGAGCCTGAACGCCCCGTGTGACGAGCTTGGGGTCGTCGACTGCATTCATCGGGATCGGCTCGCCCGGCAGGAGAGTCCGGCGTGCCATCTTTCCGGCCAGGACGCGAGGCGATTCAACGACTGCAGTACGGTAGCGGTAATTCTCCGGGAAAGCCCTGTCCTTGAGCATCGACTCCTGAATCGTATCTCCCGCATAAATGGTGACGGCTGGAACCGGGAGGATGCGCTCCTCGGCCGCCGCGCCATTCAGCGTTCCGACGCTGAGGATGGTTGCCGCAAGAGTGAGCTGGACGAAATGCTTCATGATGAGATTACCCGGATACCGCGTTTAGCGGATGCCCTTTGAGACGGTTCCGGCCATGTCGTCCGCCGCCTGGATGACCTTGGAGTTCATCTCGAAGGCGCGCTGGGCCGAGATCAGGTTCGTGATTTCCTTAATGGGATCCACGTTCGAGGCTTCGAGATATCCCTGATGGATCTTTCCGTAACCGGGATCGGACGGAATGCCCACGGCCGGTGCGCCCGAAGCCAAGGTCTCGCGATAGTAGTTGCCACCGATCGGCTCCAGGCCGGCATCATTGGCGAAGTTTGCAAGGGTCAGCTGGCCTAGGTTCTGAGGCTGAGCGTCTCCGGCGACCTTCGCGAAGATCTCACCCGATTCATTGATCGTCACGTCGAGCGTGTTGGGCGGGACGATGATGGGTGGGTTGAGGGTATAGCCGTCGAGGGTGACGAGTTGCCCATCGCCATTCTTATTGAAGGATCCCGCACGGGTATAGACGATCTCGCCGCTTGGTGCGTTCACCTGGAACCAACCGCGTCCGTTCAGGGCAAGGTCGAACTGGTTCGAGGTGTTCGTCAGGGAGCCCTGCCGATGCAGGTTGCGGATGGCGGCCGTCTTCACGCCTAGGCCCAGCATGGCGCCTTCGGGAACAGGGCTGGAGCCAGCCTGATTCGGAATAGCCTGGGAGCGCTCTGTCTGATAGAGAAGGTCCGTGAACTCCGCCCGTGCCGCTTTGAAGGCGGTGGTGTTGACGTTCGAGATGTTGTTGGCGATCACCTCGACATTCAGCTGCTGCGCATTCATTCCCGTGGCAGCAATCGCAAGCGCTCTCATTGCATTATCCTCTTAGATCGCCATCCGTGCGATTTCCTGATAGGCCGCAACCACCTTGTCGCGGATGGCAATCGCGGTCTGAAGTGTCTGCTCGGCGGACATCACGGCTTCGACCACTTGCTGCACCGATGCTTTCCCCTGAATGCCGGCAATCGAAGCAGCTTCGCCCGCCTTCATCGTATCGACGGCTGACGTGGCTACTTGAGCCATCATGTCGCTGAAGCTCACCTGCGATGCGCCGGCGACAGCTCCGGCAGTCGGCTGGGCCGTGCCAAATGCTGGGACTGCCGTGACTGCCGCAGGGCTGTCAATCATTGAGGAGATGGAGGATACGGCACTGATCATATCAGCCTCTCATGAGATCAATTGTTGCGGAGATCATGGCTCTCGCCTGCTTCATCATCTGCAGATTGGCCTGATAGGAGCGATTGGCCTCCCGCATGTCGGCCATTTCAATCAGCATGTTTACGTTCGGCTTCTTGACCATGCCGTTCTCGTCGGCGGCCGGGTTGCCGGGGTCGTACTCAACCGGGAAAGGAGCTTCGTCCTGGCCGACATCCTTCACCGACACCGAAGCCGCACCCAACGCTCGGTCGAGCTCAGACCGGAAGGTGATCGTCTTGCGCGAGTAAGGATCGGATCCTGGAGTCCGCCCGGTCGAGTTCGCGTTCGCGATGTTCTCGGACACCACGCGCAAACGTGCCGACTGCGCCTCCAGGCCAGCACTGGACAGTTTGCCGGAAGCAATCAAGGGATCGATCATGACGGGGTCCTCACGCTGTTCAGCAGCATTCTGTGAAATGACTTGACGATGCTCGTGTTCAGAGAGTGCTGGCGGTTGACCTCACCTGCCTTGATGAGCTCCTGCTCAAGGCTTACGGAGTTTTTCGAATAGACCGTGTCCCAGCTCTCGGACTTCTTCACCTTCGTGGCTTCGGCACGGGATGAAGAAATCCCGATATGTCCCTTGTTTGTGGCCGCCATGACCAGCTTCGTCTTGTCCAGCACATCGGCGAAAGGCTCGACGTCCCGGGCGCGATAACCGGGTGTATTGGCATTGGCGACGTTGCCGGAGATCGTCGTCTGGCGGGTGGCAAGCCACTGGGCCTGTCGCGATGCCAGATCGAACAGATAAACAGGTGCCGTCACAGGAATCTCCGAGCAAACATGGTAAAGAGGCATTTAAGCCTCCAACCTTGCACGAGGCTGACTTGGCTTGTGCAGGGACCTGCAGCGTCTCGAGTGCAGCCGGGCTTGGCCCTTTGCTTGTTCAGCTCCCGCCGGTTCGTCTTGTTTGTCTCTTGAGACGGTTGAACAGCAACTCTATTGCATTGTTGGGGATCTCAGCCGACTTGCACTGCGCCTGAGAGTGCTACCATGTCGCAACCGAATCAGTTGATTTTCAGCCAGCTATCCTCATGAAGAGCCCGGTCGCCGGAATACTGTCCGTTACTGCACGAGCCGATCCGGACTGCCGATTGCGCGATCAATTGCCAATACGTTAATTATCTGCAAGCAACGCAGCTCTTGGGTTGGGGGGTTATGACTCATACTTCTGCGTTAAAGGATTCCGTTGGCGCGTCTGCAAGTCAGGCGAGCCCCGATCCTGCACATGTTCTCAACGCCATATCCGATTTTGCCCTAGTCACTCTCGACCAGATGGGAAACGTTGTATCATGGAACGTTGGCGCAGAACGTATCTATGGCTGGCGATCGGATGAAGTTCTAAATCGCCACTTCTCGTTTCTCTATTATTCTGAGGCGCAGCTTCACGGGAAGCCCATTCAGGATCTCGCCTCAGCAGCCACTTCGGGGCACTCTGCCGATCAGATCCGTTGCAGGACAAAGGAAGGTATTCACATCCTGTGTCGAGTGACGCTTGATGCGATCAGCACCGAAGAGGGCCAGGGCCGCAACTACGTTCTTACGGCTCGCGACATCAGCCGTTTCATGGCTGCGGAAGCAGCCCTGAAAACCCAGGAGGAACGCTACCGAGCACTGATCGAGGCAAGCTCTGCGATGGTATGGCGGGCAGATGCCAGTGGGATGATCATTGACGGGTCCTTGAGCTGGCACATTCCGCCCTGCACACCGCCTGGGAACAGCGGAGACTATGCTTGGCTGGATGCGGTTCATCCTGAGGATCGGGAGCGCGCGACTGCCGCATGGCTGGAAACACTGGCTTCAGAGGAAGCTGGGACCAACGAGTACCGGGTGCTTGCGCCTGATGGCGAGTACCGTTGGGTTCTGACGAGAGCCGTCCCCCTTCGCGATGCCGACGGAGTAGTCCAGGAATGGATCGGGACCGTCACGGACATCCATGAACAAAAGATAGCTGCCGAACGGCTGCGCCGAAGCGAGGAGCAATATCGTGCTCTCATCGAAGCCAGTTCCGCGATTGTCTGGCGCGCGGCGACCGATGGTGCGATCACCAAAGTTTGGGGCTGGGAGACCTTCAGCGGGCAGTCCAACGAGAACTATACGGGCTTCGGCTTCTTGAATACCGTCCATCCGGACGACCGGGCAAAGCTTCTCACGCAGTGGCAGGCCATCCGTGCATCGGAAGAGCCGGGAACGGTCGAGTACCGCGTTCGTCGCCTTGACGGCAAGTATCGCTGGATGCTCACCCGGGCTGTTCCATTGGTGAATGAGGACGGCCAAGTCCAGGAATGGGTTGGCACCGTCACGGATATCCATGATCAGCGTCAAGCCGAAATGAGGCTGCGCAGCAGCGAGGAAAGGCTACGCCTGGCCATCGAAACCACAGCCCTTGGCATTTGGGACCAGGATCTTGTCACCGGCCGGCGCCAGTGGATGCCCGAGGCGCGGCAGATCCTTGGCTTGGCGCAGGATGTGACCATCACGCGCGAGGTCATCCTCGCTTGCGTTCACCCCGATGATCGCAAGCGGATGGCGATTACCTTCTACGATGACCTCCCGGGCACCGATCTGACCTATAGCGGCAGCTTCAGGATCATCCGCGCCGATACAGGGGAGGAGCGCTGGGTGACCGCTATCGGCCGCACCTTGGTCGATGATGATGGACGCCCAATCCGCAAGATCGGAACGGTTCAGGACATCACGGAACGCAAACTGGCTGAGAACGCCCTGCGCTCGAGCGAGGAGCGCCTGCGCGCGAGCGAGGCGCATCTCAGGTCCATTCTCGAGACTGTCCCCGACGCCATGGTCGTGGCCGATGAAAGCGGCATCATCCGGTCCTTCAGCGCGACAGCTGTGAACATGTTCGGCTATCAGCCCGAGGAGGTCATTGGCACGAACGTCAAGTTCCTGATGCCCCTACCTTATCGCGAGCAGCATGACGGCTATATCCGCCGTTATCGCGAGACAGGGGAACGGCGGATCATCGGTAGCGGACGCGTGGTGGTAGCCCAGCGCAAGGACGGCTCGACCTTCCCGATGGAGGTTCAGGTCGGCGAGGTGGAGTCGGATGGAGAGCGCTTCTTCACAGCCTTCATTCGCGACCTGACGGAACGCCAGCGCACCGAGACACGCATGCAGGAGTTGCAGTCCGAACTCGCCTACATGTCCCGTTTCACGGCTCTGGGAGAGATGGGCTCGACATTAGCTCATGAGATCAACCAACCCCTGACAGCCATCACAAGCTACCTGAAAGGGTGTGGCCTCATCCTGAGCAACGTGGAGGGGGACAAGATTTCCCTCGTGCGCCACGCTGTGAACGAAGCCGCTGAGGAAGCTCTGCGCGCAGGAGAAGTGATCCGGCAATTGCGAGAATTCGTGGCCAGAGGCGGAAGCGAGCATCACATCGAGGGGCTCCAGCGGCTCGTCGAGGAGGCCAGCGCCCTGGCCTTGGTGGGCGCCAAGGAAAAGGACGTGAAGGTTGAATATGATTTTCCGTCCGAGAACCCGCTGGTCTTCGTAAACCGCGTTCAGATCCAGCAGGTTCTGCTCAACTTGATCCGCAACGCGATTGAAGCGATGCAGGATGCAGACCGCCGCGAACTGGTGATCAGGGCGAGGCCCGTGCCGTTTGAGTCCGTGGTTCAGGTCAGCGTGCAGGACACGGGATCCGGAATTGCACCGGAGGTCTTGAAGAACCTTTTCAAGCCATTTACCACCACGAAGCGAAGCGGCATGGGTGTGGGGCTCTCGATCAGTCGAACGATCGTGGAATCCCATGGCGGCAAGATCTGGGCTGAGTCGCTTCCCGGTGAAGGCACCACCTTTCATTTTACGTTGAGAACCGTCGACAAGGAGGACATGGCCAGTGTCGAACACGCCGATCGTGTATGTGGTGGATGATGACGTCGGAGTGCGAAAGGCCCTCTCCTTTCTGCTGGTATCGGCTGGCCTGAATGTTCGCCTATATGAGTCCGCCAAAGCCTTCCTCGACGAGGTCAGCGACCCAGGGCAGTGTTGCATTGTTACAGATGTGCGGATGCCCGGCATCGATGGCCTGGAATTCATTCGGCGCCTCAACGCGCGTGGGCTGAATGTCCCTGTCATTGTCATGACGGGTCATGCCGACATTCCACTAGCCGTGGAAGCCATGAAGACAGGAGCCATCGACTTTCTCGAAAAACCGTTCCGCGAAGACCGCTTCCTGGAGGTGGTCCGCTTTGCGCTGGTCTGTGACGAGAAGAGCGTTCGGAGGAATCAGGAACTCCTCAGAACTCAGGCACGGCTTCAGTCTCTCTCACAGCGGGAGCGGCAGGTGCTGGACGGCTTGGTTGCGGGCAAGGCCAACAAGATGATCGCTCACGAGCTGAACATCAGCATCCGCACGGTCGAGATTCACCGGTCGAACGTCATGGCCAAGATGGAAGCGAAGAGCCTTTCCGAACTGATCCGCATGGCCCTGTTTCTGGAGGTCGCAACAGGGCATTGAACCCGCCAGCGGACGATATCATAGCTCAGGCCACTCTGCTGACGGGAGATCGGAAGTCAAACGACTGCCGCCCCTGCAAGAAGTCAACAAGGCCTGATAGACCGCTGACTCTGCAAGCTTGTAAGGCAACCCCCTCGACCACCCTTCCAACCTAGAACTTTGGTGCCTCCATGGCCGATGTCAGACAGATCCTTCCGACGCCTAGGATACGCGGCGACGAGGCAATTCAGGAAGAAGCAGGCACACGGCAATTCGTTGTTTCCAATCAGAACCGCTGGTCACGAACCACGCTCGACTTCAGGGATCTGCCACAGGACGAATGGTGTGAGCTCACTTTCCAGATCGGTTGGCACCCTGAGGAGAAAAGCCGGGCAGCACATGATTTCGCAGTCGTTGGGGTCGACTTCCTGACCGAGGATGGATCAAGCATCGACTTTGCCTACGTTCCGGGTCTGACCAGGGCTCAAATCGACCCTCAAAGCTGCCACATTCCAGGACCCGATTACTACAACCGGAGCGGCGATCTGGCACATGTTGGAAGGGTTCATTGCACTTTTCTAGTTCCTTCTCCGACGAAGCACATTTCGGTCACTATCCGCAGTTGGCGCAACTCGCATCCATTCACGATTCTCGACCCTAAGCTTCTGCTGGCCTCCCGGCTTACGAACGACGATACTCAAGCCAATTCGAGCCCTGCAGCTGGCTCTCAAGCTTTGAATGACCCTCGACGCTCCTGGGTGCGGCTGAAGACTGAACCAGCATGGCTGACCTATGGAGTTGTCCCAGCCAAGAGACTTTTTGTCCGCGGTCAGCTGATCAATCAGAATGTAGGCTCCGAGGGAGCCTTGGCGCGCGTCATCTTCCGCAACAGACAGGGAGAAATAGTCGCCTCGCCCGACGATCTGCCGACCTCGCCTGTAGTCGGAACCTACATCGACATTCCCGTGAACCGGCAGACGCGGCGCTTCACGCTTGAGCTCACTCCGCCACACCAAGCCGTGACAGTGGACCTCGGCTTCCAGGTCTGGCGCGAGGAAGCAGAGATCAGCCTCGTGACGCCGCTTGAGACATCTTTGGACGACGATCTCCTTCTCGAAAGCATCCTTACCGAAGAACCCCTGGACTCTTCGACTCTTGTCGGTGAAGTCTTCAAGCGGCTTCGGCCGGACCCTGGCTCCAGGGAGAAAATCAGCAATGCGAACCTGATCGACGGTCTGATCGATCGACAGACCCTGGCGGCGGCCCCCACCATCTACGATAAGCTGCAAGCGGTTCAGCAAGGCCAATCGGCAGCCCTTGCCGGAAATCAACTGGCTCTCGGCAGCTTTCAGGCATGGTCTTTGCCCTCGGTGCCGGACTGGACCGAAGATCCTTATCAGTCACCCGCATGGCGCCTCGAATACCATTCCTTGTCCTGGCTGCTAGATCTAGTTCGCGAGCAGGGCGCGCGCGAGGTGAACAGAGCCGTGGATCTCGCCTTATCCTGGTCGCGCGCCAATCCTTCAGGTCACACAAAGGATCCTCTGAGCGCCTATCCTGCATCCGTTGCTATACGCACAGAGGTTCTGCTCCGGCTGCTCGCAGTCTCGGCTTCGTCCAAGAGCACACCGCCTGAAAAGCTGAGCATATTGGTTGCAGAGGTCGTTCTGCATAGTTTCGCGCTCGCCGAGATTCTGAGCCAGAACATCTTTCTGCATTCCATTCTGCAGGTGCGGATCGCCTGCGCTCTTCTGAGCACATCGTTTGGCCTCGGAAACTTTGCTCTTTCTCCTTATTGGAAGTCCGTAGCTCTGGTTCATTTGCGAGACGGATTCGCCCATCTCCTCGTCTCCCATGGTTCGTCGAATGAGCAGTCTCAGCATTACCGGTTGGAAGCGATCTCCATTGCCATGATCCTCGCTGAGCATCTCAAGGATCATCGTGAGGCTGAAGATCTTGGGAAGCTTCTCAGTGCTCGGCTCGGAGACAGTTTACGATCTCTCGTGGCGGTTACCGACCCGGCCGGCATGCTTGCTCCATTCGGGGATACTCCGCGCAAACTCCATCATGCCTCCTGGTTCCGCCGCCTCATCTCCGGGTATGGCAGACATCTCCTGTCGGATCGGGCCCTTGCGGAGGAACTGGCATATCCTTTGGGTCCAAGGCTCCATATATCGGATCATGCGGGTCTTATTGCCTTCCGAAATTACGTACAGAGGCCGGATTGGAGCTTTCTCTGCGCCTCAATTTGCGAGCAACAGCATGACAGTGGGCACCACGACTGCACCTCCTTCGTCTACTCTGCTCGCGGAGTAAGGTGGATCACGGATCCAGGCGGGTCAGGGACTCTGGAGTCAGGCCCCGTGCGCCAGTATCTGCTTTCGTCCAGGGCTCACAATGTGGCTTTTCCGGATTCTCGCGAGCAAACTGCAGGCTTCGGCTGGGTTGAGGCAGAACTCACGCTCGACAAGGCGAAGGCAATCTGCGTGGAAACAAATGTGCATGGCCCTTGCTACAAGCATTCTCGCATTTTCGTATGCCTGGACGACATGAACGCAATCGCTATCTTCGATCGTTTTCAATCGTCTCAAAGCAACGTTAGTACTGAGGCCAACCTTCACTTCGAAGACAATATTGCTGTCGCCCTTGCGAACAGCAGTCTCGCCATAGCCTTTCATAAGCGGGACAGGTTGCGGGTCATTCCTCATGCTGTCAAAGGGAGTTTTTCCGGCTTCACGGTTCAGAACGGGCATGCTGGCCGAGCCGGATCCATGCAGGGCTTCCTCTCAAATGGCACGAGCGGTCTCAAGCCTGCAAATGTGTTGAACTATAAGTTTTACACCGGCACATCTGAACTGTGCGGAGGCGTGATTCTCGCAATGACGGAGGAGGGCTTGAAGAGGCTTATGAACCTTATTGCTTCGCAACAGGTACAGGATCTTCTACGCTAGAGCTGCTTCCACTTGCGTGGAGTCATCTCTCCTTCTGGATTTGTCGCATTGTTTGACGGCGAACCGGATCCACTTCGCCGAAGAAATGCTCTGGAACCTCCGGTAAGTTTTGCCTGTTTTACATAAGAAGCCCAGCCTGCAATGGCTGGGCTTCTTTGGGATCATAATCTCGCCTGCCGCTCAACTTAGGTCAGTTGAACAACGCGTCAATGGCATCCTGGGATGTGACACCGTTATCATAAGCCAGAGCAGGCCCATTCAGGAGCGCCTTCTCTCCCTGGCGCTTTGGATCATCGATGGTTTCGATATCTTTGAAGCTCTCCATTCCACCCCAGATCTCCATCATGTGATGGACACGCTCCTCAACGAACTTCATGGCGCCGACAACCTTGCTGATGCGCTGGCCTGTAATGTCCTGGAAATTGCAGGCCTCGAAGATGCTGATCACGTGATCGAGAATCTCGCGAGCGATATCCTGATCACTTCCAATCAATCGGGAGGAGAGGTTGCTGGAGAGCTCATCGATTCTTTCCGCCGCTGCCAGAATGGAGTTCGTGGCTGTTTCCGTTCCAGTGACGATGGCGCCGAGTTCATCCGTGACCCGGGTAATCTCTTTTCCCTGAGCCCCGGCATATCGGAGAGTGGCGATCTCTCTCTTCGTGCGCTCGATGGCTTCGTAGATCGAATCGAGCTCGGATTTCAGGCGAAGTGCCTCCTGCATGTCACGGCGATGCTCCTCCAGAAGAGAAGTCGATATCTCCTTCGCGGGAACGATTGATTCCCTGATCGCGGCCAGCATTCCCATCACTTCGGAATGACGCTCCAGGGTTCCCTCATCCTGCGAAACACCCCCAAAGTTTGCCTCGATGCGGTAGCTCTTTCTATAGTTCATGACCGTCGCCCTCGTTCCGCTCAGGCGCCAAAGACAGCGCTGATCTTCGAGCGCAGGGTATCGGCGTTGAAGGGCTTGACGATGTAGTTGTTGACGCCGGCCTGCTTGGCCGCCACCACGTTCTCGGTCTTGGCCTCGGCGGTGATCATGATGAACGGCAGGCTGCCCAGCTCCGCGTCGGCCCGCACCTGCTGCAGAAGCTCGAAGCCGGTCATGGGCGCCATATTCCAGTCGGAGATCACCAGCCCGTACTTCTTCTCCTTGAGCTTGCCCAGAGCCTCCGAGCCGTCCTTCGCCTCGTCGACGTCGTTGAAGCCGATCTGCTTCAGAAGGTTGCGGATAATGCGCAGCATCGTCTGGTAGTCGTCAACGATGAGAACAGGGGTAGATAGATCAAGGCTCACGGCAAACTTCCTGTATCCTGTTTATATGAATTGAAGCACATACGTTCGACGATTCCGGCTTACGCAGCCTCACGCTCAGTCCCGAAGGCCAGAACGGCGTCCACATCGAGCACGATCAGCAGCTGGTCCCGCAGCTGATGAACTCCCTGCGACAGCCCCACCCAGCTCCGATCCATGTGAACTGGGTTTGGCTGCATCTCGTCCGGGTCGAGCTTGAGAACCTCACCGACCTCGTCCACCAACAGCCCATAAGCCTCGCCCTGATTCTCAAGACCAACCGCCATGCGCCGCCCGGCTTCGTAGGTATCGCCCAGCCCGAGGCGGCGGCGCAAAGACACCGCCGTGACAACCCGGCCACGCAGGTTCAACAGTCCTGCAATTTCACCAGGCGCAAGAGGAACAGTCGTCATTTCGCTCACGACAAAGACATCGTGCACGCGGCTGATCGGCAATCCCAGAAGCTGTCCGGCAACCGTGACTGTCACGAATTCCATCTGCTTGGAGGCAATTTTCACGTTCCCTGAGGGAGTTGAGTCGATGAGCTTCATGATTAAGCAGCCTCTTCAAGCGTTCCATTGAACTCCGCGAGAGCGGAGAGCAGCCCCCGACGATCGATCTTCGAAACGATCTCGGAGATGTTCAGCTTTCTTGCCAGGGCGATCTGCTGTGGATCAGGTTTGACCGTCAGGCCGATCACATGCGTCGTACTGTGATGAGGGTCGGCGCGCAGGGACGCAACCAAGGCAAAGCCGGAATGTCCCGAAAGTTCAAGATCCGTGACAACCACGTCAACATGCAGTCCGTTGGACAGCAGGCGAACCGCTTCTTGGGCAGTCGATGCCGTATGGACACGATATCCCGACGCCTTCAGAACCGGAACCAGCATGTCCCGGAAGAAGGTCGAGCTGTCGACGAGGAGCAGAGATCTCTCGAGACCGCTCTTTCGCTCCCTGCGCGACCACGTTTCAAGAACCATCGGCAGATAATGGGCGACATTGACGATCTCGGTTGTGCGCCCCCGGATGACAGCAGAGCCGACAAGGTCGGAGCGCTCAGCGAGAAGTTCGATATCGAGCTTGTCCTCTACGATGTCGACGATTTCGGCGACGGCCAAGCCCATGGACACGTCACCGTCTGAGAACACCAGCAGCGACTGCATGCCCTCACGCTTGATCGTCAGTTCTTCGTCACAGGAGACCAGCGGCATCAGACGCCCGCGATATTGAACGACCGGACGACCGCTCGACCACTCGATCGTTGATGCTTCGATTTCTTCAAGACGCGTCACCAGGGAAAGCGGAACAGCCTTCAGGCTTTCGCTCCCGCCACGGAAGACCAGCAGACTTGTCATCTCGTCTGCTGCAACGACCGCCTGTTCGAGGCTCGCATCGCTCTGGAACTCGTTTTGGTTCGATTCCGAGCCTACCATGCGGGCGAGACCGTTGGGATCGATGATCAGCACGACAGCGCCGTCGCCCAGGATGGTGTTGCCCGAGAAGAGCTGGATGTGCCTCAGCTTCGAGGACATCGGCTTCACCACGATTTCCTCAGTGTGGAATACACCGTCGACGAGAATGCCGAACCGCTGATGCGCGACCTGCGTCACCACGACGAAGCCGTGGTTGACATCCTCATTGCCAGATAGGCCCATGACCTTCGAGAGCGGGACGATCGGCAGGAGCCGGTCGCGCAGGCGGAGGATCGGCGTTCCGTTGATGCGCTCGATCGAATGCTCGGAAGAGGGCGATACACGGACGAGTTCCGATACGGCCACCTGGGGAATTGCGAAGCGCTGATCCTTCGATGACACGATAAGCGCGGCCACGATGGCCAACGTCAACGGAATTTTGATCGTGAAGGTCGTCCCCCGCCCCTGCTCGGAACGGATGTCCACTGTTCCGCCGATCAGCTCGATATTGGTTTTGACCACATCCATACCGACGCCGCGGCCCGACACGGACGTAACCTTCGCGGCTGTCGAGAAGCCAGGATGGAAGATGAACTTCGCCACCTGGGCATCGCTCATCCGTTCCAATTCAGCGTCGTTTGCGATCCCGCGCTCGGCGGCTTTCTTCCTGATGGCCGCGAAGTTCAACCCCTTGCCATCGTCGGCGATCTCGATCGTGATTGAGCCGCCTTCGTGATAGGCATTGAGGCGGATCGTTCCCTTCTCCGGCTTACCAGCAGCCTTTCGTTCAGACGGGTTCTCGATGCCATGGTCAGCCGAGTTGCGGACCATGTGAGTGAGGGGATCCTTGATGACCTCCAAGACCTGCCGGTCGAGCTCCGTGTCCGCGCCCTGCATCACGAGCTCGATCTTCTTCGAAAGCTCGTTCGAAAGGTCGCGGACAACGCGCGGCAGCTTCTGCCAGGCATTTCCGATCGGTTGCATCCGGGTCTTCATAACCCCGTCCTGCAACTCGGCCGTGACCTGCGACAGACGCTGCAGAGGGACCTTGTAACCGTGGTCCTCCGAGCTGCGTCGGGCAATCTCAAGCAGCTGGTTCCGGGTGAGAACAAGCTCGGACACCATCGTCATGAGGTGTTCGAGGGTATCCACGTTAACGCGGATCGTCTGAACCTTACCGGCGATACCTTCCGCACCCTCCCCGGTTTCCGACGAATCGGGATTCTTCTTAGGTGCAGCAGGTGCTGCCGCGGGAGCAGAGAGCTTTTCGCTGGACGTCTTCTCCGCAGGCTTTTCTATAACAAGAGGGGCGGGTCCTGGCGCGTCGCGGAATGCGCGCTCCAGCTCATCCAATGAGACTTCGCCCGGCTTCAGGGGCCGCTCAAGCACCTGATACGTCAGGGTGCCGGCGGTCATGGCCTTCCCTGGACCGGGCGCCTCCTGGAAAGCACGTTCCAACTCGTCGAGTGAGACCTCGCCAGGCTTCAGCTCTCTCTCAAGCACCTGATAAACCGCGGTGCTTGTGCTCTGCGCAGGCTGCGGAGCCGGAGCCGATTCGGGAACAGGCGGTTCCTGCGAGGCCATCTTGTCCAGCATCTGGATGAGATCGCCGTCAGATCCTTCCGGCTCGGCACCCTGACGCTCAAGCTCCCCAAGGATTTCCTTGATGCGGTCGAGGGTGCTGAGGATGAGGGATACGGCAGGGGTCGTGACCGGCATTCCATCGCGGAACTTGCCCATAAGGGTTTCAGCTGCATGAGCCAGTGCCTCCAGCCGGGGCAGACCAAGGAAGCCGCAGGTCCCCTTGATGGTATGAACCAGCCGGAAGATATTGCTGAGGATCGCTTCGTTGTTCGGATCCTGCTCGAAACGGACCATCTCCACGTCGACCGTTTCGAGGTGCTCGTTGGTCTCCGTAAGAAACTCAAGAAGAAGGTCGTCCATTGCCGTGTCTCAACTCTCACTATGTGAACTGAACGGCGCCGGTCATTTGGCGCTTCAGATTGGGAGGATCGTGCGGCCTTCACGCCGGCAATAAAACGCTGAACCTCATGTTCAAGCGCGGGAACTGAAGGGCTTGTATCGAGTCAGAACTGAAGATCAGGCTGTCGCCAGCGACTTTCCACTCATCTTCATAACTATGCCCCAGTACGCCTCGTTCACTACATCACTTGGTCAACCCTTAGGCTGAGCGGCTGGACCTGATCCTTGCTTCGGCTGCAATCAGACGAAGTGCAGGTCAATTGAGCTTCGCGCCTCTTGGATCGCAGCCATGACGTTGAGGAAGAATAAATCGGCGTTTCCTGCAATAGAGTTAACGCCCGTAGGGGATAAGCGCTTAATCGACGCAAATTCAGATAAAAATCGTTCAGTCGAATGGCATCAATGTTGCAATAAGCCTGAGACTGCAAGTCTGCAGCCTTCGGAGATGGGCAGCCATGATCCCGCGCCAGATGCCGAACTGCCAGCTTGCCTGGATCGATGGTCTCAAAGAAGCCTTGAGGCTGCTCCTGGCTCGCAGGACCATCAAATTGATATGGCTGCCGCATCCAAGTGCAGCAGCCACACCTTGCTGAATGAGGAGAATTAGGAGGCGATCCCTACATACGAGTAACCGATATAGCGCTTGGCATCGATCGGATCATAGCCGAGGCGCTGCCTCAACTTCTTGCGCAGCTTGCTGATATGCCCTTCGACCACGCTGTCTTCGACGTCATCGCTGTAGATCCCGTAGACGGCATCGAAGATCTGCTTCTTGGTCAGGCGATGACCCTTCTTGCGAACCAGGTATTCGAGAATGTGCCTTTCACGACGCGGGAGGGAGAGAGGGAGACCGTCGATCTCCGGATCCCGACCATCGAAGAAAACCTTGAGCCTGTCGCTCTCGTCCTGAACCTTCTTCCCGGCGCTCGCATTCACCCGGCGCCAGACCGCTTCAGCCCGTGCAAGGATTTCCCGAACGTGGACGGGCTTACGGACGACGTCATCGAATTTCGCTGTGAAGAGTTCCAGGGTCTCCTCGAGAGAGCGGACATCGCTTAATGCGATGATTGGCGCCTTGGAGTAGCGCCGGATGCTTTCGGCCGAGTGAACCCGCTCCTCGAAGTTGCCCAGCACGAAGCCCTGCACGGCTTCCAGATCGGAATCAGAAGCCGTCTCAAGCCAATCACTGAACTCATCTGCATATAAGCCAAGGGAGGATATGCCTTCACGCTTGAAGCTCGCAACATATCCTGACGTAACCATCTGCCGGTCATCGACGACGATATACATATTTTCTGCCCCGCCTTAGTAATTAAGTGCGTCTATTCATTCGATATTGATCACTTCGGTTTATTTACTTTGTTTAATCTAACCGAGCGACTGAGGCAGAAATTATGATTTAGCCTTGCATCGCACAATACGTAAATAAAGGGAGCTGTTACTGTCTTATGGTTAATGCTCCTTAACTAACGTTAACTGAACCTTACTGGCCTTAGATACCTTATCGGCTCGTGAGCACGGCACTTGTCGGGCAAGCTCAAGAGATTGCTAAACCTAGTATTTTTCCAAGGATGGCACTTCGCCTTCCCTCCAGTACCTTGCAGCGGCGCCGTAATGATCTTCCGAAACTACGTAGTTTCCGAAATCCGAGATGTACGTAGAACTACCTACGCGACCCGCGAAAATGGGAGGCCTGCGAGCTTAAATGGAGGGCAAATCACCATGTGGGCGGAGCGGGAACTTGCAGCAGTTGAGGTGAGTATCAGGCCTCTGTTAACTCTAAAGCGGGATGTCGCGATGCCGATTCTTGACCGCATGGAAGGCGGCAAGTACCTCATGTGTTTGATGATCGTTCAATCATTGCGGACAAGAAGTCATCAGCACTATGGCAGGTCTTCCCTGAGGATCGGCATGACGCTCTGCCATTTTACCGGTCGGCCCGGATCATAGGTTTGCAACGGATCGAGCGGCAGCTCGAGGCATGATGCCGTTCCGTTGGGTCGGTCATAACCCGACATTCAGAACAGCTCCTATGCTTCCCAACGGGCCGTTTTTTTGCATGTTAGAGTGTCCTGGTCATAGCAATATGCCTCATTGGCAAGAGGTCCAGCGTCTTGCTGCGGTCCAGAACTTCGACATTCTGGATACATTGCCGGACATTGCATTTGACAACATCGCGGAGTTAGCGGCGCAGATCTGCAATGCTCCAATCGCCTACATTTCCTTCCTCGACGAACATCGGCAGTGGTTCAAGGCCAGGATCGGACTGGAGCTCTCCGAAACTCCCCGCGAGAACTCAGTCTGCAATCATGCCATCATGCAGCCGGGTCTCTTTGTTGTCTCCGATTTGAACCTAGACCCACGCTTCAAGGATAGAGTTCGTTCAGAAGGAGAACCAGATTTATCCTTTTATGCGGGCGTTCCACTCAGAACGAAGGATGGCCTGCCTCTCGGAATGCTCTGCGTTCTCGATCATGTCGCGCGCCCCGAAGGGCTGACCGAGCAGCAGGGCAAGGCGCTTGCCACGCTCGCTCAAGCCGTCATGTGTCAGCTCGAGTTGCGACTCGCCAGCAAAACAGCAACAGAGAGCGAGGAGTTCACGCGCCGCCTTCTGGCAAGCTCAGACGATTGCATCAAAGTTTTTGATCTGAAGGGGCGCCTCCGTTTCATGAGCCAGGGCGGCATGCGCGCCATGGAAGTCGAGGACTTCCGCACGATTGAAGGCCGCCACTGGACCGACATCTGGGGCAGCATTGCCGGCGAGGACTCCGCTGCAGCTGTCGAGGCTGTCAAATCAGGCGGCATCGGGCGGTTCCAGGGCCCCTGCGCGACGATGACTGGAATCCAGAAGTGGTGGGATGTCGTCGTTACCCCCGTCATGGGGCAGGACCGCGCCCCACAAGGCTTCCTCTGCATCTCACGAGACATCACTGAGTTTCGCGCAACGGAGGAGCGCCTTCGGAGAAGCGAGAGGCGTCTTCGGACTCTTGTGGATGCCATGCCGGCATCCATGAACTCCCCACAGATCGTCTGGTTCAGCGCTCCGGATGGAGATTTCACCTATTGCAACAACGTCTGGTACGAATACACCGGCTTCCGTCCCGACGACGGGCCGTCGCAAAGTTGGAGCACGGTTATCGATCCCTTCCATCGGGAGCGCATCCTCGGGATATGGAATGAGGCTCTCGGCAACGGCAAATCCTTCGAGATTGAAATGCCCTTGCGTCGTGCCCTGGACGGCATGTACCGCTGGTTCATCATTCGCGGGCAACCCCTGAAGAACGAGCAAGGCAAGATCGAGCAATGGTTCGGCATTGCAATGGACATCCATGAGCGCAAGCAATCGGAGCAGGCGCTGAGGAAAAGCGAGGAGCGTCTGCAACTCGCACTGAAGGCCGCCCACATGATCGCGTGGGAGTTCAATCCACAATCCGGCGCAACCACCCGCTCTGAGAATTCCCTCGCGCTTCTTGGGATCCGTCCGGGTGTCGATAGAACATTCATGACGGGCATCCTCCCCGACGACCATCAGAGGGTCGATAGTTTCCTGCAGGAAATCCAGTCAGTGGGAGGCAGCTCCACCGAGTGTCGCTATGTCCTTCCCAGCGGAGAGATACGGTGGCTTCGCGCCCGTGGTGAGCAAGCAGGCCCTGATCGTATCGTGGGTGTCACTTTCGACATCAGCGAGCAGAAGGAGGCTGAAGAGGAAATCTGGCGCTCGGCCAATCATGATGCGCTGACCGGCCTTCCCAACCGAACCCTGTTTCAGCATCGTCTCGATGCTGCCCTTGACCATGCACGACAGAACGGCACAAGCGTCAGCCTTCTCCTGATCGATTTGGACGACTTCAAGGATATCAACGATACTCTTGGTCACGATGCCGGAGATGCGCTGCTGCAGGAAACGGCCCGCCGCCTGTCAACAATGGTCCGTGGATGCGATACCGTGGCGCGGATTGGCGGAGACGAATTCGCTGTCCTCGTTGTTGATCCTCTGAAGCTGGAGAACGCGACAAGGCTCGGCTCATTGATTGCCGAAGCGCTTCGGCAGCCATTCATCTACCAGAAGCGAACCCTGATCAGCCGGGTGAGCATCGGCATCGCCGCCTATCCCGATCACGACGGGAATCCGGCCGAACTCATCAAAGATGCCGACATTGCGATGTACCAGGCCAAGTCCCAGGGGAGGAACCGTGTCATCACGTATTCGTCCGGGATGCGCAATGTGATCGAGCAGCGCGTCTCTCTCGGACGGAGCATGCGCGAGGCCATTTCCAATGATGAGATTGTGCCCTTCTATCAGCCAAAGATCTGTCTCACGACAGGAGAGATCATCGGTCTTGAGGCACTGGCACGATGGCAGCATCCGAATCAAGGCATCCTCACGCCTGGTTATTTCGGTGCGGTCTTCGAGGATCATGACATTGCGGCCTCCATCGGCAAGAAGCTGATCACAAAAGTTGCTGCAGATGTCCGGAGTTGGCTGGATCAGGATCTTGTGTTTGGCCGGGTCGCCCTTAACCTTTCACCGGCTGAGTTCAGCCAACTGGGCATCGTCGACAACCTGCTGCGGACGCTCGATCGGCTGAGGGTGCCGTCCTCACTTTTCGAGGTGGAAGTTACGGAAACGGTTCTTCTCGGAAGGAACTCAGACAACGTTTCCTCTGCTCTCGCTCAGTTCCGGCAGCAGGGAATCCAGATCGCGCTGGACGATTTTGGAACCGGCTATGCCTCTCTGACCCATCTGAAGCAATTTCCCGTAGACCATATCAAGATCGACCGGAGCTTCGTACGGGATCTCGAACAGGATTCCGATGACGAAGCGATCATCGCGGCAGTCATCAGCCTTGGAAAGAGCCTGCAGCTTCAGGTCACGGCCGAGGGTGTCGAGACGCATGGGCAGGCCCGGCGCCTGCGCGAATTGGGCTGCGATCATGCCCAAGGCTTCCTTTATGCGAAGCCGATGGCAGCCTCCCAGGTTCCGGAGCTCGTGAGCCGGTGGAAGTCCATGCTCGTCAGGCCTCGCCCCGACAGAACGGCCAGCATGTCGTAGCATATAGTCCACAGGTTGAACGGAGGAAGGCCGGGCTTTCCTCTTGCATTCTCCCATCCGCCTTGCCGATCCTGCTTCCAGCACCATCTGCCTCTCCGCACCTTTGTGCCGGGATCAGCACCATGGGAAGGGAGCCTGAAGAATGAACGTCACCATCTCCAGTCCACAGATGCGCGCCGAAGTGTCTGCCGATGGAGCCGAGCTCGTTCGCCTTCAGGATGACCAGGGCCGTGATTGGCTGTGGGACGGAGATCCTGCCTTCTGGACCGGTCGCTCTCCCCTGCTCTTTCCCATTGTCGGCCGGGTGAGAAACGATCGCATCCGGGTCAACGGCTCGGACTATGACCTGCCGAGGCATGGCTTTGCCCGTACGTCGCGTTTCGAAGTCGAAGAAGCAGCCCCGTCTCGATGCCGCTTTCGGCTCCGCTCCAGCGAATCCACGCTTCAGCGTTATCCTTTTCCGTTTCAGCTCGATGTAAGCTATGCGGTTGAAGGCGCCACTTTGAGCATCACCGCAGCCGTGACGAATACCGGCTCCTCCAGCATGCCGGTCTCCTTCGGCTTTCATCCCGCCTTTCGATGGCCGTTGCCCTACGGTGCACCGCGCGAGGCTCATGAAATCCGTTTCGAGCAGGAGGAAACAGAGCCGATCCGCCGACCTTTCGGAGGTCTGATCAAGAGCGAGGCTGAACCGACTCCTGTGCAGAACCGAACCCTTACTCTGCGGGACGATCTTTTCGAGACCGATGCTCTTGTGTTCGATCAGCTGAGAAGCCGTTCTGTGGACTATGGCGCGCGCGGTGGCGCTTCGCTTCGCGTCGACTTTCCAGACATGCCGCATCTAGGAATTTGGACCAAGCCGGGAGCGGGTTTCATCTGCATTGAGCCTTGGCAGGGTCACGCGGATCCCCAGGACTTCGCAGGTGACTTCTCAGACAAGCCGGGAACCGTCATCCTTCAACCCGAAGAAACCCGACGCTTTGCAATCTTGGTTACTGTCAAGCCTCCAGAGCTGCAGTCGACATGATACAGGCATACTCGGATCAATGGCTCGTCACGAGCTCGCGGATCTGCTGGACGACATCATCGCTGCAATAGGGTTTCGGCACGAACCGTCCGTCATCGGGAAGCGTCTCCGGATCTGGGCGATGATAGGCTGAGGAAATCAGGAGCGAGATGTGCGGCCAGCGCTGCTGGACGCTTTCGGCAAGATCCAGTCCATTCATGGAACCTGGCATGTCGATGTCCGTAAAGAGAACCTGCACGTCGTCAGAGCACGATTCCAGAACCGCCAGCGCAACATCGGCATTGGCAGCCTCAAGGACATGAAAGCCGGCATCCTGCAGATCGTCAGCCGCGGCCATGCGCACAAGCGGCTCATCCTCGACCAGGAGCACGACGGGGGAGCGATGTGAATAGCTGTTCATCATGCAGCGTGGAACGAAACTAACCTATGTTAGTTCCTACTGCTCAGGTGGTTATCGAGCGGGGGATCGCGCCATGACGTCGCACAAGTTCAAAATCGGAGACCGGGTGCGTCTGGTCAGGCTTACAAGCACCAATACGGTCGAGGCCTTTCTCAACATGGTGACCACCGTCGACAGCACACGCCCTGACGACGTATGGGAGGTCACCCGCCTCCTTCCCGCGGACCAGGCAGGCTTTCAGTATCACGTGCGAGGAACCCATAACGGCCCTGCGCGCCTCGTCCGCGAGGAGCAGTTGCAGCCAGTCTGAAAACTGGGCCGCAACTGCATAAGTCAGATCTATACGCCAGCCCCTTAGCCTGCCTTGCGGAGGGGAAGTCCAGATTCGCGTTCGACCAGCTCCGTGACTTGCTGCCGATGCCGGAAATCGTGAAGCTCCTGCCTCACCGTTTCCAGAACAGGATCGAAGGCTGGGCCATGCTCCTTGGCGATTGCGACGAGCACATCAATTGCCCGGAGCAGTCGCTCCTCGGTAACCGGCTCCCATTTCCGCCCTGACCAATCGTCCATCTCAGATCCTCCTCATGGATTGAGACAAACACTGGCCCAACATCCTTGCGGCCTAGTTAAGGGTCATGGTTAACGTTTTCTGCGCCCCAAACTCATTCATGAAACTTTTTACAGCCGCGTTTGTTGGTTTGCCGTCAAGTTCTGCCAATTGCTTCAAAAGCCTGAGTCTGGCTCAGCCAGACGACGATGCGTATTGCCTTAAAGGTCCAGAAACAGCTTGGCATGAGGGCGCTGTGCTCCATGTACAAGCGCCAGAATAAGCGAACACACGTTCTTTGATGGATTTCAAAAGGGGAGCACGGGCTCTTGGTGCGATCTGACCTCAAACCGCAGACTTTGCCCCATCGTGCCCGCCCCCCCCTTCCCCATGAGCGCTCCGAGCGCCGCTATGAGAGGGATGAGGCGCATTGGACAACGCTTGAGATCGAGACGCCCGACCGAGAGGCGCCTCGGCCTCTCGTCGTCGATCTCGACGGCACCCTGATCGCGTCCGACCTGCTGATCGAAACCGCCTTCTCGGAATTGGGTCGCCGGCCACAATCCATCCTCGACATGCTGATGGCTCTCTCCCGCGGCAAGGCCGCCCTGAAGCACCGCCTGTCCGAACCTGTCGATTTCAATCCGGGAACGTTGCCGTATGATCCTGAGGTTCTGTCCCTGATCCGCCAAGCCAGAGCGGCAGGGCGTCCTGTTTACCTGGCATCCGCCAGCCATCAGCGTCTGGTGGAGAGCATAGCCGACCACCTTGGCCTTTTTACCGGATGGTTCGCGTCCGATGAGACCACGAATCTGGCCGGCCGCAGGAAGGCTCAGCAGCTCGTCGAAGCCTTCGGCGACCGCGGTTTCGACTATGTCGGCAATGACGCCGCCGATCTTCCCGTCTGGGAGAAGGCTGCCCAATCGATCGCCATCCGTACCCCTGCCGGGGTGAGGAGAAAGCTAGCCCGTCAGTGCCCTGACGCCGAGCATCTGACCCATACGCGCCCGACGTGGCGGACCTGGGCCAGGATGCTGCGTGTGCATCAATACGCCAAGAACGCCCTCATCTTCCTCCCGCTCCTGGCGGCACATCTGTTCACGCTGGAAGCCATCACCCAAGCCGTTCTGGCCTTCATTGCCTTCTCGCTCTGTGCCTCGAGCATCTACATCCTCAACGATCTGGTGGACCTGCAGGACGATCGGGGGCATCGCAGCAAGAGCAAGCGCCCCCTGCCGAGCGGTGCCATTCCCCTGATGCATGGCGTGATGGCCATACCGGTTCTCTTCCTCGGGGCGCTGGCTGTCGGGTCCACTGTGTCGCTGTCGTTCCTAGGCGTGCTGCTGGGCTACTTCGCCCTCACGACTGCCTATTCCTTCGTGCTCAAGCGCATGATGGTGGTCGACGTGATCACCCTGGCTGGTCTTTACTCCGTCCGAGTGATTGGGGGCGCTGTTGCGGTATCCGTTGCCGTTTCGGAATGGCTGATCGCCTTCAGCATGATGATCTTCATGTCCCTCGCCCTCATCAAGCGTTACGTGGAACTGGCGGCCCGTCGTGACGCCAACCTCCCGGACCCGACCAGCCGTGACTACAAGAACAGCGACCTGGACATCGTGGCCGCCCTGGCTGCGGCGGCGGGCTTCAATGCCGTGACGATCCTGGCGCTCTACATCTCGAGCGACAGCGTCAACGAGCTTTATTCGCGCCCTCAGCTCCTCTGGCTCGTCGGCCCGCTCCTCATGTTCTGGATTGCACGGGCGCTGATGCTTGCCGGGCGCCGGATCATGGATGACGATCCCGTGGTATTCGCCCTCAAGGACCGGGTCAGCCTTCTGACGGTGGCGGCTGCCGCCGCCCTGATCGTAGCTGCCGTCTAAGCCATGTCTCTTCGGCAATCGATCGAGGGCACAGAGCCTTCTCGGACCCTTCTTCAGGCCCTTACAAGGGAGTCGGGCCGATGATGTTTGTCCGCTATGTTCTGTTCGCCGTCATCGCGACACTCGTCAATCTGGTCACCCAGGAAGTCGTCATCCGGATTGCGCCGGCAGCACCTTTGGTTCTGTCCATCCTGATGGGAACGGCCACCGGTTTCATCCTGAAATACGTGCTCGACAAGAAGTGGGTGTTCGACGATGACTATGACGGCCACCGGCAGGAGGTCCAGAAGATCACCCTTTATGGTGCCTTCAGCGTCCTGACCACCCTGGTATTCTGGGGCTTCGAGGTGGCCTTCTGGATGATCTGGCAGACGGATCTGGCAAAGTATACCGGTGCGGTGATAGGACTTGCCATCGGGTATGCCACCAAGTTCATTCTGGATCGGACCTTTGTGTTCAGGGAGCGGCAGGCATGACGGAACTCGCCGGTTGGGGGCGCTACCCCCGCCATCCGTCAGAGACCCTCTGCCCCACGTCCCCCAAAGCCTTCCCTTCCCTGATGGCCTCCCGGACCGGGCTGGTGGCCCGCGGCAATGGACGCGCCTATGGTGATGCCGCCATCGGAGAGCAGGTCACCCTCATGGCCCGGGGACTTGATCGTATCCGGGCCTTTGATCAGGCAACAGGCCGTATTCAGGTGGAAGCGGGCGTCCTGCTCTCCGATCTCCTCGATATCGTGGTCCCGAGGGGCCTCTTCCCTCCCGTTGTGCCGGGCACCAAGTTCGTCACCATCGGCGGCATGATCGCCTCGGACGTGCACGGCAAGAACCACCACCGGGACGGCGGATTTGGCGACCATGTGGAAAGCCTGACCCTGGCTCTGCCGGATGGAAGCATCGTCACCTGCTCGCGTGACGAGAATCCCGAACTCCTGTCCGCCACGATTGGAGGAATGGGGCTCACGGGCACCATCCTGGACGCCACCTTCCATCTTCGGCGCATCGAGACCGGGTGGATGCGCCAGACGACCACCGTCGCCCAAAATCTCGACAGCGCCATCCGGGCTCTCGAGGAGACAAGCAACGCAACCTACTCGGTGGCTTGGGTTGATTGCCTCGCCCGTGGCGCTTCGCTTGGTCGTTCGCTGATCTTTGCGGCAGAACATGCCACCCAAAGGGATTTGGACGCCCTTCGCCCCGGATCCTCACCTTATCCCGCATCCAAGCTCGGCCGCCTGAGCATCCCGCTCGACCTGCCCTCCTTCACGCTCAACCGCTTGTCGGTTTCTGCCTTCAATGAGCTCTACTTCCGGGCAGGAGTCGTGAAATCCGGCTATCCGTTCCTGGTTCACTGGAATCCCTATTTCTTCCCCCTCGATGGGATCGGCAACTGGAACCGCATCTATGGGCGGCGCGGGTTCCTGCAGTATCAATGCGTCATCCCTACAGCGAAGGCTCAAGCTGTCCTGGGCGGCATCCTCGAGCGCATCGCCAAGCATGGCAACGCATCCTTCCTGGCGGTGCTTAAGCAGCTCGGCCCGAGTCACGGCCTTCTCTCGTTCCCGTTCGAAGGCTTCACCCTGACCCTAGACCTGCCGGTCAGCGACGAGGTCTTCCCCCTGCTCGAGGAGCTTGACCGTTTGGTGGTCGAAGCCAGAGGACGGCTCTATCTAGCCAAGGACGCAAGGCAATCGCCTGCAACCTTCGAGGCCGGTTATCCTGAATTGTTCCGCTTCCGCGACCTGCGACGGAGCATCGGTGCAACCGGTCGTATCTCTTCGCGTCTGTCGGCACGGCTGGGCATCTGATGGAACCTTCGAAAACCCTTCTCCTCGTCGGCGGCACCTCCGATATCGGGCGCGCCACGGCACTTCACTATGCTCAGGCTGGCTGGCAGGTGCAGCTCGCCGCCCGGAATGATGAGGAAGCCCGTCGCAACGCCGACGACATCCGTGCCCGGACCGGCGCCGAGGTGACGGTGCACCGGCTCGACATTCTTGAGAGCGGCGCCTTCGAGAGCTTTGCCAACAGCCTGTCCACGCTGCCGGATACAGTGGTGTGTGTTGTTGGCGAACTGGGCGATCAGGCGAAGGGGCAGACCGATATGGCCCATGCATCTCTCGTGCTGCGTACGAATT
The DNA here is from genome assembly GCF_014191055.1 of Microvirga lupini. Classification (GTDB taxonomy): domain Bacteria; phylum Pseudomonadota; class Alphaproteobacteria; order Rhizobiales; family Beijerinckiaceae; genus Microvirga; species Microvirga lupini_A. Next base: position 341,440 of record NZ_JACHWB010000001.1, on the reverse strand, counting down.
TCGAGGGCCCGGCGCTCCTGCTCGGGTATTTCGCGGAGCGTTTCCTGGCGCGTGGATCCGGCACTCTCGTCGGCGTAAGTTCCGTGGCAGGCGATCGCGGCCGCGGATCGAACTACCTCTACGGCGCGGCCAAGGCCGGTTTCACGGCGTTCCTGTCGGGCCTGCGCAACCGCTTGGCTCCCAAGGGGCTGCGGGTGGTGACGGTCAAACCCGGTTTCGTGCGCACGCAGATGACCGCCGGCATGAAGCTGCCTCCCATCCTCACCGCAGAGCCCAGCGAGGTCGGGCGCGCCATCTTCACAGCGGCCGAGAGGAGCGGCCGCGACGTGATCTATGTGCGCCCGATCTGGCGTCCCGTCATGATGGCCGTCGGCAGCATTCCCGAACGGTTTTTCAAGCGCTTGCGCCTCTAACCCCTGACCCACGGAGGAAGAAGTCATGCGGCTCTGGACTGAGCGCCCCATGAAGGTGGGGCCGATCCTGCTGGCTGCCGCATTCCTCCTCGCCCTGCTGCTTGCTCTTCCAGGACAAACCGTTACGACCCGATATCTGAATGACCTCTTCGTCATTCTGGACGGTGCTTACCGGATCGCCGCAGGCCAAGTGCCGAACCAGGACTTTCACACGCCGTTAGGTCCCTTTGCCTATTATCTCTCGGCTGCAGGTTATGCTCTGTCGGGAAGTCTCGGCGGAACCATGCCCACCGCCATGGCCCTGATCACGCTTCTGCTCGCCATGCCGATGACGCACATCCTCGGCTCGCGGCTGCATCCATTCATTGCTCTTCCCTACGGCCTGTTCCTGCTCCTGATCCTGGCGGTGCCCGTCAATCTCGGTGAGGGCGTCACTTCCCTGTCTTTTGCCAAGTTCTACAACCGGATCGGCTGGGCTGCCCTGGGCATGCTCCTTATCATGTATCTCCGCCCATTGAGCATTGGCCGTCGCCAAACGATTCTGGACACGGCCTGCGCAACAGCTCTGACACTGCTGATGCTCTACACCAAGCTCAGCTACGGTGTTGTGGCCCTTGCCTTCCTTCTGTTCATGCTCTCGGACCGGGAGCAGCGCCGTTGGTCTGCCAGCGCACTGGGTATCACGATCCTCGCTGTGCTGATCATCGAGCTCATTTGGCAATCCTCCCTCGCCTATCTGGCCGATCTGCGCCTGGCCTTTGATGTGGGAGGCGGGTTGCGCGGCACCTGGGGGCAGATCGCGGATCACATCCTCGTCAACCTTACCGATTATGTTCTGCTTGGTCTGTTTGCCGGAATGGCCATGTACCGCACCCGCAGCGTTCGGGATCTTCTTTTCTATGCCTTCTGCGCCATAGCAGGGTTTCTGATCATCAATCAGAACTTCCAGGCGTGGGGCATCATCATGCTTCATGGTGCGGCAGCTGTTGCCGCCGAGACGATCCTTAGATTTGAGAGCCACCGACCGGAACGAACTATCGATCCAGGAGGCTGGTCGACGGCTGCAGGCGCGAAACTGCTTTTCTTGGCCGTCGTTCTGCCCACCAGCATCCATTGCCTTATAGCACTTAGCCTTCACACGGCGGCAGCGAGTGTCAGGGCAGGCAATGCCGTCCCTCTCCCTGGATTGCAGCAGGTTCGGGTAGCAAACCTCTGGACATGGAACGACTACGACGCAGCCACAGCCTATCAAGAGGTTCTCCATGACGGGATCGACGCTTTATCCAGGCTCGATCCAAAGCCGGACCGGATCTTTGTGCTCGATTTAGGGAATGCTTTCTCGATAGCGCTCAACGCTCCTCCGGCAAAGGGCGATGCGTCATGGCTGCAATGGGATCGCACCCTCAACAACACGAGCTATATCCCGGCTGAGACGCTGCTGGCCGATGTGCAGTTCGTGATGGAGCCGAAACCCGCAGATAGTCTAGATGCTGCGAAGGGATGGCTGCCACAGCTGCAAGCCATCTATGGTCCCTACATCGCAACGCATTTCGCCATGGCCGAGGAGACGCAGCATTGGAAATTGTATCGGCGGCGTCTTCCATCACGCCCTGAAGCCGCCCTGCAGCGGGATGGCCGCTCATGATGGCTCCTCCGGGACGACAGATACCCTGGATAGCCGGCACACTTCTCTGTGCCGCGGCCATCTTCGGGTTGCTGCTTGCCTTGCCGGGCCAGACCGTCACAACGGCCTATCTCAACGATCTGTTCATCTTCCTCGATGGCGCACACCGGATCGTGTTCGGTCAGGTTCCCAACCGTGATTTTCATACAGCCTTGGGCCCACTGTCTTTCTATGTGCCGGCTCTTGGATATTGGATCTCCGGCAGCATGGGTGGTGCCATGCCCACAGCCATGGCGGCCGTGACGATCGGGCTTGCCCTGCCGATGATCCACATCCTCGGTTCACGCCTCCGGCCAATGGTAGGGATCCCCTATGGCTTGTTCCTGCTCCTGATCGTCGCCGTACCAACGAATCTGGGCGAAAGCATCGCGTCATTGTCTTTCGCAATGTTCTACAACCGGATCGGATGGGCAGCCCTCAGCCTGCTTGTCGTGATGTATCTCCAGCCCGAGCAGTCCCGTAGCGGCCAGAACCTGCTTGATGCTCTCTGCGCCGCTTCTCTGAGTCTGGTGATGATCTATACCAAGGCGACCTATGGGCTTGTTGCCCTCGCCTTTCTCGGCTTCATGCTGTTCGACGCCCGCCAGCGTCGGTGGGTGCTGTGGGCTCTCGGACTTCTTGTCCTCTCAGCCATTCTTATCGAAGCCGTCTGGCAATCCACGATCGCCCATCTTGAGGATCTCGCGCTCGCAGGCCGGGTGAGCGGAACCCGCGGCATCGTCGATCTGTCGCTGGCCTTCCTCCGCCATCTCGCCGACTACGTGCTTCTCGCCATCTTCGCGGTTCTGGTGCTTTGGCAAAGTCGCAGCTTGCGCGATCTTCTATTCTTCGGAATTTGCGCAGGTCCCGGCCTGATCATCCAGAGCCAGAACTCGCAGCCCTGGGGAATCATCACACTGTTCGCGGGAGCAGCCGTCGCAACGGAAATCCTGCTGCGCTCCCCACAGATCGCGGATCCAAAAGGGAATGGACTCCTGGCCCGAGGGGCTCCACTTCTGCTGATCGCGCTTCTTCTGCCGACAACCGTCCAATGCTTCATAGCGCTTGGCGTTCATACCGTCGTTGCCGCCGCACGCGTGGGTGAGCCGTTCGGCTTGCCTCGCTACGGAGAGCTGAGACTGACTAAGCTTTGGGTGCCAGGCGACCGCAGCTTCATGGACGATTATCTCATGAGCATCCGTGAAGGCGCGCGCCTCCTGAGCGAACTTCCGGTGAAGCCCAAGAACGTCTCGGTTCTGGACTTTGCCAATCCTTTTACTGCAGGCCTGGGCCTGCCGCCATCTCGCGGGGACTACGCATGGCTTCACTGGGGGCGCAACATCAATGATGTCCACCACCCGCCTCCTGAGCAACTGTTTGGGGGTGTCGACGTGCTGATGGTACCAAAGGCCGGCGTCAACGGTATCCCGCTTCGCGAGCTCTACGGAGCTTACATCCAAAAGGCATATGATCCCATCCGTCATACCGGACTCTGGACCGTCTATAAGCGCCGCGAAACAGGAATGCTCAGCGGCCTTGGACAGCCTTTGGAACATGCACAACCATCCCGTGTTGGAGCCGGGGATGGATTGTCACCATGAATGTTTCGAAGATACGTCCGCCATCCGTGGTGGCCCTCGTGATTGCTGTGGCGGCAATCTGCGCCCTGTTGCTTGCGCTGCCAGGCCAGACGGTCACGACGCGCTACGTGAATGACCTGTTTATCTTCCTTGATGGCGTCCATCGTGTGAGCGAAGGACAGGTCCCGAACCGTGACTTCCACACGGCGCTCGGGCCCCTCGTCTATTACGTGCCAGCCTTGGGCTACTGGATCTCTGGCCATATGGGGGGAGCCATGCCCGTGGGTATGGCCCTTCTGGTCATGATGATGGCCTTGGCTGCCGCCCACATTGTCAGCTCGCGCCTGAGACCCGCCATTGCCCTGCCTCTTTCCATCTTCCTGATCCTGGTTGCAGCCGTTCCCATCAATCTCGGTGAGAGCATCGCCGGCCTCTCATTCGGCATGTTCTACAACCGGGTCGGCTGGGCGGCTCTAGGCTTCCTTCTGGTCCTCTATCTCCGACCGATCCACCGCCGCTCTTTTCAAAGCGCGCTCGATGCCGTCTGCGCCGCCTCGCTGACCCTGCTCATGCTGTACATGAAGCTCAGCTACGGGTTGGTGGCATTGGGCTTCCTCATCCTGATGCTGCTCGATTTGCAGCAGCGGCGATGGGCCTTGGCGGCGCTCGGCATGATCCTGTCAGGAGGGCTGCTGGTCGAATCCTTTTGGGGCGCCACTGAAGCCCACATCAACGACCTTCTTGTCGCAGGCGGTGTCAGTGGCAGCTTCAAGTCTCTTGATGAACTCATCTCCTTGATTCTCAGGAATCTGGCCGACTATACCATTTTCATTCTGTTTGCTGCTCTCGCGCTCTGGCGCACGCGCAGCATCCGCGATTTTCTGTTTTATGGGTTCTGCGCCGGCTCCGGCTTCATGCTGATCATGCAGAACTTCCAGGTCTCCGGCATTGTGACCCTTGTCGGTGGAGCGGCCGTGGCGGCAGAACTCCTGGCCAGGTCAGCGCCTTCATGGGCAAGCAGAAGGGCTCCGGCTCTGGCCGCAGGCACTCAGCTGCTGTTTTTCGCCTTCGTTCTGCCCGGCAGCATCCATCATGCCGCAACCCTTGGCCTCCATGCCGCTCTGGCCAGCACGAGCCAGGGCCAAGCGGTGCCCTTGCCGAAGTTTGATCGGGTCAGGCTCGTGCAGTTGTGGACCGAGGACAATTACCCCGTCTTCTCCCGCTATCTCGAGAGTCTCGGTGATGGCGCCCGTGCCCTTTCAGCGCTCGGCGAAAAAGCGGGGCGGGTCCACGTTCTCGACTTCGTAGGCCCGTTCTCGGCCGGCCTCGGTCTTGCGCCGCCGCGGGGTGACACTACGTGGCACCATTGGGGACGCACGATCAACGAGCATCACCATCTCCCTCCTGAAACGCTCTTTCAGGATGTCCGCGTCGTGATGGCACCGAAATGGCCGGTTGAATTCACAACGGCTGAAGGCCTTCGTCAGATCTATGCAGCCTATCTGTCCGACCATTATGACCTTGCGGAGGAAACGAAAGACTGGAAAGTCTATGTCCTTCGCGAACCTGCGGAAACCGTCAGCCGTTCGCCAGAATCCCAGCAGGAAGAGCCGGAGATTTTTCCTTCGAGTGGCGGTTGAACGCTCACATCCTTAGGAAGCGCTTGGCCTGTATTGGCGCTCAGGCATTGATATTGCAGTTGGTTTCCGCTGCCCACCCTGCCGGATACGCCCCCACTCATCAATCATGAGAATGGCGAGACACAGCACCAGTGCCCAGCCATAGACCGACCCTATCGTCAGCTGGACCCAAGCCGGCTTGCCCAGCTGATCGATGATGAAGGGTACCGGCACGATGAGCAGCAGGGCGACAACCCGCATGGCTGGGTTCTTCCAGTGTCGCACGATCACGGGAAGCAGGAACAGCGTGTAGTGGATCCAGCCGAGCGGCGAAGCCAGGATTGAGGCCAGAAGCGCCATGGCGCTGACTGTGAGAACATCGGGCCGCCGCCACAAAGCCCAAGCCGTCAGCGCTGCCAAGAGAATCAAGCCGAGCACTAGGCCGAAAGACGGGACACCAGCCCGCGCTGCGATCCCGGCGAAGGAACCATTTGTAAGAAAAAGAGCCCGGTTTCCGTCAGAGGCGACGAGTTCAAACCATTGCCGGTAAACATCAGGCCCATAGATCAGCAGCGGGATCAGGCCGATGGCGCCGGCTGTGACGAAGGCGACAAGCGCAGAGCGATGATGCCCGGACAGCAGGAGAAGCACAGGCCAGACCAGAAAGTTCGGCTTCATGGCCACGACCAAGCCGATGAGAAGGCCTGCCCGGATTCCTGCTCCGCGCTCAAGCAGCAGCCATGCCGCAATGCCGGCAAGGACCAGCGGCAGATAGATCTGCCCAAGAAAGAGCGTGTCCCAGAATCCCGCGAGCGCGAAAGCCCACACGGCGATGACCAGTGACTCAGCACGATTTCCGAGACGGCTGACGAGCAGGAGGATCGCCGCCGCATAGACAACCACCGAGATCCAACGCCAGACCTGGTATGTCACATAGGGATCGGCCACATCGAAGGCCTGGAACAGCAGCGCCGAGATCGGCGGGTTGAGATTTGGGTTCCACGCCTCGAACCCTGGCAGTTCCACGCGAAGGGTCAGCGGGTAGATCCCATAGGGATTGAGCCCTTCGCTCGCTGCGCGTCCGGACGCCACAAAAGACCCAAAGTCCCACAAGCCGGGCTCATGGATGATGCGGAAAAACTCTGCGTGGATCGCAAGCAGAGCCGCTACGACGATGAGGATGCCTGTGATCCAGCGCGCCGCTGCCGCCATTGCTGCTCCTCATGATCAAGGCTGGAAGGGATCGTCTGGTTGTAGTGCACCCCTGTTCGAAACCCACCCCTGTAAGGCCGCCCTCCCGAATTCTGCAGTCAAGGCTTGCAATGGCTTGGGCAACCAATTGGAACCGCTGTCTTATTTGGGAGGTTTACGGTTGAGCCAAAGCCGTTCCGGCTGGCAACCGACAAGTGAGGCTGTGTCTGACTATGGCGAATAATCCGGCTGCCCAGCAACCTGGAACGCAGCAATCTTCCTCGGCCGCCACGACCATGTGGGCTGTGGTTCTCGGCTGGGCCCTGGTGAGGCTCGTTGCTTCCGGAGAGCGGCGCCCTGTTGCGGCTGCAGGACGACGCCCGGCGCAACGCGCTCGACAGGGCGCGAGGCAAGATCGGGATCATGATACGGGTTTTTCAGAGAAGCAGCATGCGCCGCCTCATGCAGCCAATGAGAAAGGCCGTGGGCGCAGCGCGGACACACCCACCGAGATTCCTTCGAAAGGCTGGAAGGATATCCTGTGGCGCACCTATGAGGAGTTCGGCAAGGACCGAGTCATGTCCGTTGCCGCCGGCGTCACCTACTATGCCCTCCTTGCCATCTTCCCGGCTATTGCCGCTCTGGTCTCGCTCTATGGGCTCTTCGCCGATCCTGTGTCCTTGCAGGATAATCTCAATACTCTGTCGGGCGTCCTTCCCGGCGGTGCCCTCGACATCATCCGCGAACAGGTTACGCGGATCGCCTCGCAAGGTGGAGGAGCCTTGGGCCTCAGCTTCATCATCGGCTTGGTCATTTCCCTCTGGAGCGCCAATGCCGGCATGAAGGCCGTCTTCGACGCCCTCAACATCGTCTATGACGAGGAAGAGAAAAGAAGCTTCATCAAACTGAATGCGATGTCTCTATCGTTCACCCTGGGAGCAATCGTCTTCATTATCCTCTCCGTTACCGGAATCATCGTTCTTCCGATCGTTCTGGATTTCATCGGCTTGGGCAGCAGCCTCGAATGGCTGCTGTCGCTGGCGCGCTGGCCGATCCTGTTGCTTGTCGTCGTATTCGGATTGTCGTTGATCTATCGCTACGGTCCGAGCCGGGACAAGGCTGAATGGAAATGGGTCACCCCAGGCGGCATCATCGCTGCAGTGCTTTGGCTTGCCGTATCAATGCTGTTCTCATGGTACGTGGCGAATTTCGGCAGCTACAATGAGACCTATGGTTCGCTCGGTGCGGTGATCGGCTTTATGACCTGGATCTGGATCTCAAGTGTCGTTGTGCTGCTCGGGGCCGAGATCAACGCGGAGATGGAGCACCAGACAGCTAAGGATACGACGGAGGGTACCCATCAACCTATGGGCGTCCGCGGCGCCCAGATGGCCGATACAATCGGTGTTGCGAAGAGTTGATCCGGCCGGAATGTAGTCGAAAGGGCGCTCTTCTGAAGCGCCCCTTTCTTTGTGCCCAGTTGGTTTGAACAACGTCCAGCCCCTTAGATGCCTGATCAGGAAGCCCGGTTGCCCAGCTTCCTCCGTGAGCCAAAGACCATCGGAGCAGCAAAAAAAATGCGCTGACTGTCACCAGCGCACTCGTAGAGATCTCTAACAGAGAATGATGAGACTAGGCCTGCCCCATCGTGACCGCACCCTCCTGTGCAGGCGATATGCGGCTGGACTTGCCGTCGTGAGCCCTCTCATCGGAGAACCACGCGATTGTGGCCTTTAAACCGGCCTCAAGCGACGTCCGAGGGGACCAGCCGAGGAGCTGCTTGGCGCGCGTGATATCTGGACGGCGGCGACGTGGATCGTCGACCGGAAGAGGCCGAGCAACAATGCGGGACGAAGACCCCGTCATCGCCAGGACCCTTTCGGCAAGATCGCCAACCGTCAGTTCAACTGGATTGCCCAGATTGACCGCGCCCGGAAAAAGACCCTGATAGGCCATGAGACGAAGGAAGCCGTCGACAAGGTCCGACACGTAGCAGAAGGAGCGCGTCTGGCTTCCATCCCCATAGATTGTAATGTCCTCGCCAGCCAGGGCCTGGCAGATCACATTGGATACGACGCGACCGTCGTCGGCGCGCATGCGAGGTCCGTAGGTGTTGAAGATCCGCGCAACCCGGACGTCGGCGCGGCCGGAGCGGTCGAAGTCGAAGGTCAGGGTTTCGGCGGCGCGTTTGCCTTCATCGTAGCAAGCCCTAGGCCCTGTGGGATTGACATTTCCCCAATAGCTCTCGGTCTGCGGATGAACTTCGGGATCGCCATAGATCTCGCTCGTTGATGCGAGGAAGAATCGCGCTTCGATGCTCTCTGCAAATGTCAGAAGGTTGTGCGTTCCGATGACGCTCGTCAGCATCGTGTGCTCGGGATCGGCTTGGTAATGGGGCGGCGAGGCCGCACAAGCGAGATTATAAACCTCATCGAACTTGAATCGCTTGGAGCGCAGGCGAGCCGGCAATGGCTTGATGATATCGCTGTCGACAAGATCAAAGCGGGGCTCCCGCTCCAAATGGCGCAGATTTTGCTTCCGTCCTGTTTGGAAATTGTCGAGAGCAACCACGTGAGCGCCTTCGCTGAGAAGAGCATCGCAGAGGTGGGATCCTAGAAATCCAGCACCGCCCGCAACAAGGACGTGCTTGTCTTTGCCATTCTTCATGCGAACGCTCCTTCTCAGACCGACAAGAGGGTCCCGAGGTACAAACATTGTCTGGTCCAACGTTGAAGCTTGGCGTTGGTTCAACGCCGGCCTCAGAATCAATTCACACAATCAGGCTTCGACTTCCAACGCGAGAGAGGAATCCCTGCGCGGACGGTCCATCGCTTCAAGAAGGTCTCGTTCTAAAGAAGCCGCCCGGTGAGCCGCCGTATGCTCGGCTAGAATCCGGTCCTGCGCCGATACACCCAGGGCTTTTCGGCGGGCTTCGGTCCAAGTACCGACCACGTCGAGAACATCATCCGGTTTCTTCGCGAGAATGATATCCTGGCACGGCTTGAGCAAAGTCTCGATGCCGTCCCAGACATCGGATATGATCGGCGTTCCGCAGGCAGCTGCCTCAAACAGGCGGACGCTCGGGCTGTAGCCGGCGCGGATCATGTCGGCCCGGGTCACATTGAGCGTATAGCGGCTCTGCGCGTAGAACGCTGGATGATCGCCTGGAGGAACGTGATCAATGCGCTCCACATTGAACGGCCACTCGATGTCGGCAGGGTATTGGGGTCCCGCCACGACGAAGCGCAGATGCGGCGCACGACGTGCCGGCTCGATCAGCAGCCGCTCAAGGGTCGGCTGCCGGTCAGGGCTGTAGGTCCCGAGATAGCTGAGGTCCCACCGCTTCTCGCGATCAAGCGCAGGGTATGCCTTCGGATCGACAGAACAATAGAGCGCCCGCGCCGCCGGCGAGCCATAATGCTCCATGAGGTAGTCGAGGGTGGGGCCGCCCGTGAAGGAGAAATAGATGTCGTAATCGCGGATGAGAGCGGGTGTGAGATATTCGTAATCGCCTCGTTCGAGCTTTGCGAGCGTCACAGGCGTATCGATGTCGTAGAACGCAACCACGCCATTTGTCGTCTGCTGCACCCATTGCCCAACGGCGACGCCCTCAGGCACGTAGGAGCCGACGATCACCGCATCGGCATTCGCAATCACGTCGCGATAGCGTCTGAGATCCTCCAGGCTGGCATAAAACTCAAGACGGCAGAAGTCCGGGCTCTGCAGATCGCGATGGGCAGCATACCATGGCACGTCCCGCTCAAGGAACATGATGTCATGCCCCCGTGCCGCAAAGGCTTTCAGCAGCGCGCGGAAGGTCGTCGCATGACCGTTCCCCCATGATGAGGACAGGCTCAAGCCCAGAACGACGACGCGAAGCTTGCTCACGCCACGCTCCTTTCACGCTTCAGGGATGCCTCCTCCCGCAGGATCGCATCCACCTCCGCACCGCGACGGGTATAGGTGTGCTCTGCCATGATCCGCGCTCGGGCGGCGTCGCCGATGGCACGGGCACGTTCTGGCGTCAGAGCCTCGACATGATCGGCCACATCCTTGCCGTCGCGGGCCACGAGCACTTCCTCACCCTCCTTCAAAAAGAGCTCAAGTCCGACCCACGCGTCGGTGATCAGGCACGCGCCAGCCCCGGCCGCCTCGAAGACACGGGTCGCGGGCGAGTATCCGGTCGTGGCCATCGAGTCGCGGGCGATATTGAGAACTGCCAGTGGGCTGGTGTTGAAGGCGTTGTGATCGCGTGTATACACATGGCCGATATGGCGCACGTTCGACGGCATGCCTTTTGTTTCCCAGCCATTGCCGCCGATGAGAAAGCTGCGGCTCGGCAAGCGGGCGGCGGGCTCCAGGAAAAACTGCTCCACGCGGGCCTCGCGGTCCGGCAGGCGGTTGCCGAGGAAGGACAGATCCGCTTTGAAACGCTCGTCTGCCGGCACCGGATGATGAGTCGACGGATCGCAGGCATTGTAAACTGGGATACAGCGGCGGGCGCCGAAGCCCTCATAGGCCGCGACGACCGGCGGACCTCCGCCATAGGTGAGCACCAAGTCGAGCGCCGGCATCGTGCGGTGGAGCGGATGATCCGGGCCTTCCCGCAGTTCAGCCAGGGTTGCCGGGGCATCCACATCCCAGAAGATGCGGATAGCGTCCGGACGGGATGCCGCCACAATGCCTTCGAGGAGTTCATTGTCGAACACGCCGACGCCGGAGGCTTTCACAACCACGTCGGCCCTTGCCGCTTCTGCCACGACGCCGCGCATGGCCTCCTCGGTCGCCGGATAGACGTTCACCTGAGCCCATTCCGGCGGATCGATGTCGCGATGCTTCTGGCGATCGAAAGCGTCCGGCTCGTAGAAAGTAATGCTGTAGCCGCGACGGGCGAGGTCGCTCAAGAGACCGCGATAATAGGTGGCGGCGCCGTTCCAGTAGGAGGAGAGAAGGCTTGAGCCATAGAAGGCGATTTTCATGCAGACATCTCCATCGGCGCTCCGGCGCCGTGAGTGGCGAGGATGCCAAGAAGCTGGTCGACACGATGGGCGCAGGAATGGCGGTTACGAATGGCGTTGAGGCCATTATCGACCAGTGAGCGGCGCAGGTCGGCATCATTGCAGACGGCCTTGAGATGGTGCTCCATCTCGGTTTCGTCCCGCGCGACGAGATAATCCGCTCCCGAATCGAACAGACCCTCCGAGTCACTCCACGGAGCGGAGATCAGCGGGATGCCGCAAGCCAGAGCTTCGAACACGCGGATGGTGGGGATGCCTGGCAGAAGGTCGACATAGAAGCGGCGCGGCACATGCACGGTCGCGAGATGCCGCGCGAAGACTTCGGGCGCGCGGGCGTTTGGCAGCCAGCCGCGATAGGTCACGCCATAGCGGGCGAGCGTCTCAAGCGCGTGCTCGGGATAGCGCACGCCATAGATTTCCAGCGGCAGACCAACGGTCCGCGCCGGGCGAAACAGGAAGCCCTCCAACTCGGCGCTGCGCTCGTCATCACCCCAGTTACCGATCCAGACAAGACCCTTCCGCTCGGCCTCTACGGCGGGAGGATGAAAGAGGCGAGTATCTGCGGCCTCATGCCAGACATAGACGCGCTCACCCCAGCCCCAGCGGCGATAGACCTCCGCCAGCGTTTCGCCGAAGGCCAGAACACCATCATAATCGTCCAGATCGAACTGGCAGATCGCCTCCGGATCGCTCACGGCCCGGTGGTGCGTGTCATGGAAGAGGAGCGTGAAGCGGCCGCCGTGCCTGCGCACCTTTCCAATGGCGGCAACAAGCCAAGGGTCGTTCCATTCGTGGACGATCACCACATCAGCATCGGAGAGAGCCTCCTCAAGATTGAGATCAGGATCGAAGACAGTCGATGATAGCTCGGGATAAAGACTGCGATAGGCATCGAGCCCTGCCTCACCATGATCCTTCAACAGGCTCTCAAGGCTCCAGGCGCCTTTGGGCTCATAGGCTCTCACCTCATGCCCTCGATGGACGAGATCGCGCAGGACCCCGCGCAGGAAATGCGCGTTGCCGTGATTCCAGCATGAGGCAAGGGAATGGGTGAAATAGACAAACTTCATGCGGCAGCGCCCTCAAGAGAAGATTGACGGGATGCCCCTGCGAGCACGGATTGATAGACTCTCAGAACGCCTTCACTCATGGCCTCGACGGTATAGGTTTCAGCCCGCTTCCTAGCGGCACGTCCTAGAACCCCTCGGGCATCCATGTCCTGTACTAGGCGTTTGACTGCATCGGCAGCCTCATTCTCATCCCTTGGATTCACGAACAGAGCAGCGCCTTCCCATAGTTCACGGAAGGTCGGAATATCGGAAAGGACAAGGGCGCAACCGGCTTGGGCTGCCTCAAGTATGGCGAGCCCGAACGGCTCATAGAACGCAGTCGATACGAAGATTGGCTGCCTGCTGAGATGCCGGGCGACATCCTCATCACTCAAGCGGCCGAGGGACTTGGCATGGTGGGCTTCGATCTGGGCACTATTTGGTCCCTGCAAGGGGCCCGCGGCGAGAACCTGAATCGGCAAAAGCTCTGCCATGCGATCGATGGTGGCGAAATTCTTCCCCTCATCCCAGAGGCGCCCTGCTGTGAAGACGAAATCGTCAGAGCGAGCATGCGTCTTGCCCTGCGAGCCGCGTCTTCCGTTTCTCACGACGACTGGAGGATGCGTGAGATCATAGGCTTCAGATGTTGCCTGAGCGAATGCGAGGGTGGGTGCAAGAAGTTTGCCAGCAGAAGCATAGCCCCGTCGCACAAGGTCCGTGCGCCAGATGAAATCCTCCGGCAGCGTCCCACCTTTGACTGCCTGCCACCAAGTGGCGACGCAGGAATGGCAGGCTGCCACAACCGGAACATTGAAACACGCATCGGCTGCCAGCGCCGGGGTATTGAGATGAATGAGATCCGGACGGATCTGCGCTGCAAGACGAGCAATCGCCTGCCCCGCCTCTTTCAGCTCGCCTTGGTGAGATGCGGTCCAGTCGAGCGGTAGACCTGTTACGACAAGCTCCGCACCAGCCGCTTCGGCCATCGTCTGCTGATCCACCGAGGGCCAAGGGCCTAGAACCGCAATGGTCGTTCGCACATCATGCGTCCGCAGGCCGCGGGCAAGGTCGAGAGCATATTGCCAGACGCCGCCGACCGCATCGGCCGTCATGAGAACATGGAGGCTCTTTGCAGCTTCAGGCACAGACATTGCAATTCTCGACGATGAGCAACCCGATCCCGAGGAACAATCTCATGACAGGGCCTCAGCGGCCTGCGGGAGGGGGGTCGATCCCAACGACGCGAGCCCCCTCTCCGCCTGGAGCCAGCTTGCCAGAGCAGCCACGCCCTTGAGCCAGGAGGTCGGTTGCTTCAGGCCGAGTTTCCGTGTCACGAGACGCGTATCCGAGACGTAATAGCGCTGATCGCCGGCCCGCCAATCGGAATAGATCGTCTCGACCGGACGGCCGATCACATCCTCGATGTGAGTGATAAGCTGGCGCAGGCTGATGGCGTTCTTTGGTCCTCCGCCGAGATTGAAAGCCCGGCCTTGAACCGAATCGATCTGCTTCCACGCAGCCGCATAGGCATCGACCGCGTCGGATATATCAAGCACATCGCGAACCTGGCAGCCATCACCATAAATCGTGATAGGCTCACCTTCGAGAGCTCGGATCAGGAAATGAGCCACCCAGCCCTGGTCCTCAGTGCCCATCTGCCGCTGGCCATAGATGCAGCTCATCCGCATCACGCAGGTAGGAGCGCCGAAGGAGCGGGCGTAGTCCAGAACATACTGATCGGCTGCTCCCTTGGAGCAGCCGTAGGGCGTATGAAAATCGAGCGGGCGCGTCTCGCCGATTCCTGCATCCCGGATAGCGGGGTCACGGGGTTTGTAGGCATCGTTCGTCTTTTCAAGCTCCACATCCGCAAGATCACCATAAACCTTGTTGGTAGAAGCGAAGATCAGCGGCACCCGCTCGTTGCGTTGCCGGAGAGCATCGAGCAGGTTCAAGGTGCCGCGGATGTTGATCTCAAAATCCTCGCGTGGATCGACGAGGCTTGTGGTGACAGCAACCTGCGCAGCCATATGGAACACGGCCTGAGCTTCGCTTGCGGCGTCGGCCACAGCCGTTTCGTCCCGAATATCACCGATGACAGCTGAAATCTTACTTGGATGGCGCTTCTTCAGCCACTCCAGGTTACGGTCGACGCCTGGGCGTGCCAGAACGTCGTAGATCAGAACATCATGTCCCTCGCTTGCGAAGCGGTCAGCGAGATTGGAGCCGATGAAGCCTGCACCGCCGGTGACCAGAACTGGTCTCCGGCGAAGGACAGCAGGAGCACCGGCCTGAGCGTCGGTTGTCTTCATGCGACTAGGCCTCTCGCCTCAAGCTCCTTACGAGCTTCCTGCACGAGATCCTTGGCTTCCTGCTTGGCGACCCATTCGGCAAGCTCCGCCAATCCCTTCGAGAAGTCTTTCTTCGGGGCGTAGCCCAACTCCTGCTGGATCTTCGTGATGTCGGCAATGCAGTGGCGGATGTCTCCGATGCGTGCCTTGCCGGCGATCTCCGGTGCCATGGGCCGGTTCATGGCCTGGGACAGCAGCTCCGCCACTTCGGAAACACTGCGATCCTGACCGCAGCCGACATTGTAGACGCCGCCCGCTGCTTCCTCATGATCAAGGGCGAGGACGAAGGCCTGGGCCACGTCCTCAACGTGAACGAAGTCGCGGCGCTGCTGACCATCTTCGAAGATCATTGGCGGCTGGCCGTTATGGAGCCGCGAGGCAAAGATTGCGAGAACGCCGGTATAGGGATTGGACAAGGCCTGCCCCGGGCCGTAAGCATTCCAGAGCCTGAGCGCAACACCCTCCATGCCGTAGGCCGGGCAGAGAGTGAGAGTCAGCCGCTCCTGAACATATTTCGACAGAGCATAAACGGAAGCCAATGCCGGCTTCTTCCATTCCGGTGTCGGTACTGGAATGAGGGAGCGCCCCTGCTCGTCGAGAGGATCCCAAGGATCATTCTCGGTCGCGCGCGGCGTGCGCACGACATCCTCACGGACATGCCCCTCCGCATCTTTGTAGAGACCCTCGCCATAGATGCTCATGGAGGAGGCGACGACCACCCGCTTGACTGGATTGTCGATCAGCTGCTGGAACAGCACTGCGGTGCCGTAATCGTTCACGGAGACATAGCGGTCAACGGCGTACATGCTCTGACCGACACCGACCTCCGCCGCGAGGTGCACCACCTTGGTAGCGCCCTTCAACGCTCTCAGGACAGCCGTCTCGTCGCGCACATCTCCCACAACCACCTCGACCTCGGGATCAAGCCCATCGGCCTGCGTCTTGTCGCCGTGAACCTGCTCGATCAAGCTGTCGAGCACGCGAACCCGATGGCCGCGCTCCAGGCAGGCCCGAGCAACGTAGCGTCCGATAAAACCCGCACCGCCGGTAATGAGGATGGTGTCCGTCACGAGGTATCTCCAGATTGGTTTCTGGTCTAAGCACCGATGGATAAAGCAAGAAGCATCATCCCATTTCCGCTTTGGAAATGTGATGCAGGGAATGCATGCATTCCTATTTGAGAATATATCGCGCAAGCTTCGGATATTATCCGCCCTGCGAAGCCCATCTCAAGCTTAAGGTTACTCTTAGGAAACTAACCAACATCATCTTTGTTCCTGAGCTGCTTTATTACTTTGGGCACTGAATGAGGAAGACAAGAGTCACAAGGATTGCGAACCGAGCGGAACAACAAACGTTCATCAATCGTTGGAAGCCAAGCTTAGGAGAGAGCCGAGGCTTGATGTCTGCGGCCAACCGGCACGTGCTTGCCTGTAAAGAAGCATTCTTCCGCTCGCACAAGGGAGATTAGATCATGAGTATCGGAAAGGTCCGCGTCGGGATCGTGGGCGTCGGCAATTGTGCCTCGTCCTTCGTGCAGGGCCTCTCCTACTACAAGGACGCCAAGGGCAATGAGCCCGTGCCAGGCCTGATGAATGTGGAGATCGGCGGATATCACATCAGCGATGTCGAGGTCTCGTCGGCCTTTGACGTGAACGCCTCGAAAGTGGGTCGGGACATTTCGGAGGCCATCTTCGCCGAGCCCAACAACACGCAGCGCTTCGCGGTAGTTCCTGAAAGCGGAATTATCGTCCATCGTGGCAAGACCCTCGACGGGCTGGGCAAGTACCTGCGCGAGGAGATCGAGGAATCGGACCAGAACGAGGCCGACGTTACGGAGATCCTGCGTCAGTCCAAGACAGATGTGTTGGTCTCCTATCTGCCCGTAGGATCCCAGAAAGCGACAGAATGGTATGCCGAACGGGCCCTGGAGGCGGGCTGCGCCTTCGTCAACTGCATTCCGGTGTTCATTGCCTCAAACCCGGAGTGGCGCAAGCGCTTCGAGGAGCGCGGCCTCCCTATCATCGGCGATGACATCAAGAGCCAAGTCGGTGCCACCATCGTCCATCGCGTGCTGGCCAATCTCTTCCGCGAGCGCGGCGTGCGGCTCGACCGGACCTATCAGCTCAATTTCGGCGGCAACACCGATTTCCAGAACATGCTGGAACGGGAGCGGCTCGAATCCAAGAAGATCTCGAAGACTCAGGCCGTATCCAGCCAGCTCGACATCCCTCTGCCCGCCAGGGACATCCATGTGGGCCCGAGCGATCACGTGCCGTGGCTCACGGACCGCAAATGGGCCTATATCCGTCTCGAAGGCACCACTTTCGGCGGCGTGCCGCTGAACATGGAGGTGAAGCTCGAAGTCTGGGATTCGCCCAATTCCGCCGGCATCGTGATCGACGCCGTGCGGTGTGCAAAGCTCGCAATGGACCGCAAGATCGGTGGCGCGCTGACTGGTCCATCCAGCTATTTCATGAAGTCGCCTCCGCAGCAGTTCACCGACCATGAGGCCCGTGAAAGAACCATCCGCTTCATCGACGGCGATGAAGAGTAAGAGAGCGAGGACGTGACCACCACGTTCTTCCTCGTCCGCCACGCGGCTCATGACAGGGTCGGAACCATCTTGTGCGGCCGCATGCCCGGAGTGCATCTTGGAGCTTTCGGAAAAGATCAGGCCGAGCGTCTGGCGGTGCGCTTTGCCAGCGAAACCATAGCCTGCATCCGCACAAGCCCCCTGGAGCGAGCCGTGGAGACGGCCGAGCCCATTGCTCTCAAACTCAGGCAGTCCCTCGACATCTGCGGCGCGATCAGCGAGATCGATTTCGGAACCTGGTCCGGCAGGAGCTTCGAAGCCCTGGCGCAGGATCCTGGCTGGTCGGCATGGAACAAGTCCCGCAGCACAAGCCGCCCGCCGGAGGGTGAGACGATGCTCGAAGCACAGACGCGCATCGTTGGAGCCATGGAGCAGCTGCGCCGCCGCCATTCGGATCAGTCCGTCATCCTGGTCAGCCACAGCGACGTTATCAAGGCCGCCCTGCTCTACTATCTGGGCCTGTCGATTGATGCCTATGGGCGCTTCGACATCGACCCCGCCTCCATCAGCACTCTCGTGGTCGGTGACTGGGGTTCTAAGGTCTTGCGTTTGAACGAGATGGTGGGCGCATGAAGATCGTCATTTTTGGGCTCACGATCTCCTCGTCCTGGGGCAATGGTCACGCAACTCTCTGGCGCGGCCTGATCCGTGCGCTTGCACGACGCGGACACAGGGTCGTGTTTTTCGAGAAGGACGTGCCCTATTATGCATCGAACCGGGACTTCTTCGAGATTCCGGGCGGGGACCTCGTCCTCTATCAAGATTGGGCGGACATCCGCCAACAGGCCGCGACCGAACTCGCTGATGCGGATGTGGCTATGGCAACGTCCTATTGCCCGGATGGTATCGTGGCAAGCGAACTCCTGCTCGATGCGCCACATCCACTCCATGTGTTCTACGATCTCGACACGCCGGTCACCTTCTCGCGCTTGGAGGCAGGTGAGCCCATCAACTATATCGGGCCGCGAGGTCTGCGCGATTTCGATCTGGCGCTCAGCTACACAGGCGGCTACGCTCTCGATAGGCTTCAATCAGAACTCGGAGCCTGCCGCGTCGCGCCGCTTTACGGGCATGTGGATCCGAGCGTGCATCATCCGGTGCAACCGGCAGACCATTACGTGTCGGATCTCTCCTATCTCGGAACCTATGCGGCGGATCGTCAGGCAGCCCTGCAGCGCCTATTCATTGATCCTGCGGGCTTGCGCCCGCAGCAACGCTTCCTGATTGGGGGTGCGCAATACCCTGCCGACTTCCCCTGGCAGCCCAATATTTCTTTCGTCCGGCATCTACCGCCGCAGGAGCACCCCGCCTTCTTCTCCTCCTCGCGCCTGACACTCAACATCACCCGACAGGCCATGGCCGACATGGGCTGGTGCCCCTCGGGACGCCTGTTCGAGGCGGCAGCCTGCGGCACGCCGATCCTATCGGACAACTGGGAGGGTCTCGACAGCTTCTTCGAACCCGGCCAGGAAATCCTCATTGCAGAGAGCAGCGACGATGCAGTCAGCGCGCTCGATCTCACCGATGCAGAGCTGAAACGCATCGCCAGCGCTGGCCGCGAGCGGGTGCTCGCGGAGCATACCTCGGAGCATCGGGCGCGGGAGCTTGAGATCCTGCTGGAGAGCGCCAGTTCCATTTCGTCCTCGAACGGCGGCTCTGCCGCCATGATGGAGGCCTGACCATGTGGGGGATCATACCCGCAGCAGGGATCGGCAGCCGCATTCAGCCGCTGGCTTTCTCGAAGGAGCTTCTCCCGGTAGGCAGCCGCCTCGACGATGGCATCGAGCGCCCCTGCGCGGTCAGCGAGTACCTCGTAGAGCGCATGATTCATGGCGGCGCGGACAAGATCTGCTTCGTGATATCGCCCGGCAAATCCGACATCATGGAATATTACGGCGCAAGCTATGGCACCGCCTCCATCGCCTATGTAGTCCAGCCGCAGGCGAGCGGGCTGTGTGACGCCATCTTCCAGGCTGCCCCTCTGATCCCAGCCGATGAGAGCGTGATCGTCGGCCTACCGGACACCGTCTGGTTTCCCGAGAAGGCGCTCGCGGAACTCCCGGAAGGAATACTCTCATTTCTGCTCTTTCCGGTCGACAACCCTCAGGTCTTCGACGCTGTCGTCTTGGACGAGACGATGCATGTCCAGGAGATTCAAGTGAAGCGGGAGGATGCGTCCTCCCGGTGGATCTGGGGCGCCTTCAAAATGCCGGGCCATGTCCTTGAGGGCCTGCGCCGGCTCTGGCTCTCACGCAGTCGCGAGGATGAATATTTCGGCACTCTGGTGAACGCCTATCTCGCACAGGGAGGCGAGGCCGTAGGGATCAAGGCCGGGGTGTCCTATGTCGATGTCGGAACGCTGCACGGCTACCGGTCCGCCATCGGTTTGCTGAGCGAGGCGGCCCAGCAGGAGAATGTCACGGGCGCGCGGGTCGCCCTGGGCTGGCCTGCCGGCCGGCTGCCGCGCGGCCTCCACGATTTGAACAGGGAGTAAACTCCACGATGAATGCGATCGACCCAATGCCGCCGGAAGAAATCCGCCGGAAAGCTGAGGCACTTGGCCCCTGGTTTCATAACATCGAGCTGAAGGGCGGCGTCTGGACTGCGCCCAATCACTTCCTGGGCAATTACCCTGCCGTGAAGTGGCAGCAATTTTCAGAGGCGATCCCGCAGGATCTCACCGGCAAGAGCGTGCTCGATATCGGCTGCAACGGCGGCTTCTACTCCATGGAGATGAAGAAGCGCGGCGCGGAGCGCGTGCTTGGCGTCGATTTCGATGATGCCTATCTCGCCCAGGCGCGGTTCGCTGCACAGACGATGGGCCACGACATCGAATTCCGCAAGCTCTCGGTCTACGACCTTGGGCAGCTCGGCGAGACATTCGACGTAGTGCTCTTCATGGGCGTCCTGTACCACCTGCGGCATCCGGTTCTCGCCCTCGACCTCATTCACGAGCACGTCGCCAAGGATCTCCTCGTGTTTCAGTCGATGCAGCGCGGTTCGTCAGAGACCATGCCGGTCGATGAGAACTACACCTTCTGGCAGACGAACCATTTCGACGATCCGCGCTATCCGAAGATGCACTTCATCGAGCATCGCTATGCCGATGATCCGACGAACTGGTGGGCGCCGAACGCGGCCTGCGTGGAAGCCATGCTCCGCAGCGCCGGATTCGAGATTGTTCAGCATCCGGAAACCGAAGTTTACATCTGTCGCCGTGTCGATGCCCCGCCCGGCGCGGGCGCCGTCTACCCGGCCCAAGGGAGAACCGCATGATCGAAGCCGCAATGATCTGGAATGAGCCGAATAACAAGTCCCACTGGGATCCGGAGATCGATCCGGATTGGAAGCTCTTTTCCGACATGGTGATCGCCGCCGGTCAGGCGATCAAGGCGGAGAATCCTAACCTTCCGCGCGTGCTCGGAGGCATCTCCCCCATCGACCCCGGCTTCATCAAGAAGCTGGAGGATCACGGCGCCCTGGATCATCTCGATGTCGTGGCCGTTCACGGCTTCCCGCTCGACTGGAACCTGTGGCAGATCCATGATTGGCCGGCGAAGATCGATGAGATCCGGGCAGTGACGGACAAGCCCATTTGGGTCAGCGAAGTCGGCATCTCGACCTTCGGGGCCGAGGAGGTGCAGGTTTGGGGCTTGAACAGGACTGCGGAGCTTCTGATCGGCAAAGTCCCGAAGATCCACTGGTACAGCCTCTACGACCTGCCCCGCGCCTGGGAGGCAACCACGCGTCACCGGGAGGCGGAGGGCTCGTCCTATTACCGACACTTCTACATGGGCCTTCTGCGCGAGGACGGCACGCCTAAGCCGGCTCTTGAGGAATATGCGAAATACGCTTCTCAGATGGGCCTGTGCCAGTGGTTCCATTATGAGGATCACCGCCTCGACGATGCTGTGGCATGGATGAAGCGGCTGGGCGTGAAGTATCTGCGCACCGGCCTGTCCTGGGCCGACAGCTTTCGTCCCAACGCGATGGACTGGTTCGACCGACAGATGGAAGCGCTTGCCGATTTCGACGTGACGGTGACCTTCTGCTTCACGCCCGAGCATCGCGGGATCGCGCCGCATCACACCAGCGCCCCACAGGTGAAGGAAGAGTTCGCCGAGTTCTGCGCCACCATGATCCGGCGCTATGCGCCCTCAAGCCAGCCAGCGCAGGCGAATAAAGTTCTCGAAGCGCTCTGAACCCAATCGTTGAATAGAGCATCGAACGCAAAAGTGGACACCGGTTTTGCGTGAAAAGATGCGTCAAGCCAAAAACTTAAAGCATCGGACGTGATTTCGAATTCACGTCCGATGCTTTAGTCAGAGAAAGGGGCGGC
The DNA here is from genome assembly GCF_014191055.1 of Microvirga lupini. Lineage (GTDB taxonomy): Bacteria > Pseudomonadota > Alphaproteobacteria > Rhizobiales > Beijerinckiaceae > Microvirga > Microvirga lupini_A. The sequence goes on along the minus strand of NZ_JACHWB010000001.1, from coordinate 319,624 downwards.
CGAACTTTGTTCGGCCGCCCCTTTCAATTTCAACTCTGTCGAAGCTGACCCTATCTCCCGTAGATTCGGTCCAACACACGAGCCGCGTCCACCAGTTGTTCCGCAGCAGGATCGAACCGCTCACCCGCCGCAAGCCGCGAGGCCCAGTCTGCAGCCGCACGTCCGCCCCATTCGTCCGGTGGCGTCGTGAGAATCTCGCTGGACGTGCCCCAATAGCGCTCCGCTGTGAAATCGTAGAACGAGCCGTTCACGTTGTGCAGCGATACGCCGCCCTGGGTTCCGTAGAAGGTGGCGGAAATCACGGCCTCACGTCCTGCCTGCAACCGCCAGGAGCAGGCGAGCTGTACCACGGCGCCGGTTTCCAGCTCCACGGTCGCAACTGCGTAATCCTCCACCTGAGTGGCCGTATCCTTGAGCGGAGCACCGCCGGCGAAGAGCTTGCCCGTGACGCTGGCAATGCCGGGGTTGTTCAGGCTCCACAGCGCCAGATCGACGAGGTGAACGCCGAGATCCATCACGCAACCGCCGCCGGAGAGAGCCGGATCGTAGAACCACGGCTTATCCGGACCATAGGCATTGTGGAACACCAGGTCCACGGCATAGATGTGCCCCAGTTCTCCAGAGCCGATGATCTCGCGGATGCGGCGCATACCCTCCGTATAGCGATAGGAAAGATCGACGCAGAGAAGCCGATCGGCCCTGCGCGCGGCATCGACTACCGCCTGCACTTCAGCGGTCGTGCGGCCGAGCGGCTTCTGGCAGAACACGGCCACCCCACGCTCCAGCGCGCGGATCGACTGCTCCGCATGCATGGCGCTGGGCGTTGCGATCACGACACCGTCGATACCGAGGTCGAGGATATCGTCGAGGGTCGAGACCAGTTTCGCATCCGGCGCCAGCTTGCTCGCCTCCGAGGCCATTTCCGGCGAAGCATCGGCAATGACCGCAACATCGGCGGCTCCCGTTCCGAGGATCGCCTGCATGCGATGCCGGCCGATCCAGCCGACGCCGAGAAAGCCAAGGCGAGGACGGGCAAGCGACGTTGCTGATTGTTCTTCGAAAAGGGCCTGCTGCACCATTAGTAGGTTACCAGAGCTTTGAGGAATCCATCCGGCCGGTCGCGGGTGGCGTTGAGCGCCTCGTCCAGCCGCTCCAACGGATAGGTATGGGTGTAGAGAGAGCTCGGATCGAGCCTGCACGATGCAATGGCATCCACCGCTTCGCGAAGACCCTGCATGTAGATCTTCGGGTCACGCTCATGGGCGTTGATCACGTCGATGCCGCGCCAGTTCCACAGCCACATGTTGACTTGGCGGGGGCCATCCTGATGGTATCCGGCAACGATCAGCTTGCCGCGCTCGCGGGTGAGCTCGGCGGCGAGGTCCAGCGGCCATTGCTTGCCCACGGCTTCGATCACACGATCGCAGAAAGTGCCGCCGGTCAGGTCCTTCACCTGTTCGATGATCGCGTGATGATCCTCCATGGGGATCGTCTCGGCTGCGCCCATACGGCGCGCGAGATCGAGTGAGAAGGGCCGCCGCGAGATCGCGATCACGCGTGCGCCGGCATCCGTTGCAAGCTTCGTCAGGATCGCGCCGAGAAAACCGATGCCGATGATGGCTACAGTCTGACCGGCCTCAATCTCGCTGCGATGAAAGATGTTCATGGCGCAGCCGAGCGGCTCACCGGGGAAAGGCTGACCTGCAAGCACTTTCGGCAGCCGCACCACGGCCTCCGCATCGGCAAGGTCGTATTCGGCGTAGGACTTGTAGGAGAGCGCCGCAACGCGGTCACCAATCGCCAGATCCTGGACACCCTCGCCAAGCGCGTCCACAAAGCCCCAGGCTTCATGCCCAAGCGCGCCCGGCTCGGTTGGATATTGCATCCATTCCGGCCCGGCCCAGGGGGTCAAATTCGAGGCGCAAACGCCACAACCTTCCAGACGCAGCCGTACCTGACCGGGACCGGGCTCCGGTCGCGCCACTTGGCGCACTTCGATCTGTCCAGGTCCTGTGAGGATAGCAGCCCGCATAGCTTGAGCCGCCCTGGTTCGACTAGCCTTGTGCTCGGGATTGGAAATATCGCTGCTCGTGCCGTTTTCGTTCAGCAAGTGTGGCCCTCCACCATGATGCCCGAGCAAGTAGGAACCAGGGAGGAGACTTCAAGGCTTGGCTGTATGCCGCGCTCAAGAAGCACTTTCTGCGGTTTTCTCCGCGACGTAGTCCCTGCGTGCTACGCTGTCGGGTTCCACGCCTTTCTCGGTGCACCAGCGGGCGAAAGCCTCAGGCTCAATCAGAATGCGATTGACGTGAAGGCCAGCTTCCCTGCCGACGGATTCGTTGTTCTCGGCGGCCGCAAGCCAAGTCTCGTAGGCAGGGGCCAGATTGTGCCGGTCGGCCATCATCTCGCGGATGCGCTGGTAATCCTCACGTCGGTACCATGGCAGTCCGATCCGACGTGCCGACTCATTCGTCATTCTCGTTAGCCCCCATATCGATCAGCATCGAGCCCTCTTATCGTAGGAAGGCTCGATGCTGCAGCGTCTCTTCAGCTCAGCAGATAGAGCACAGCGGGTGCCGCAGTGAGCAACCCGGCTGCCGTCAATAACGTGAGCCGATGATCAGGGTTCGCGATACGATGAACTTTTCGTGCGGTCGTTCCGGCCTCCATGCTCCAGCCGTTCATGCAGGAGCAGAGAAGGCGGTGAGAGGCTCCCTCGGACAATTCGAAGAACTCCATGGCATCCCCGAGCGTGTCGCCCTTCAGGCCAGCTGCCCGCAGGACCGGATCCTCAAAGGCAACCGTGATCGGCGACTCGTCTGATCGCAATTGCGGGCGCTTGTCTTTCGGGACGAACTCGATCTCACCCAGAGACCTCAAACGCCGCTTCGGCTGGCGCTCCAGCACCTCCGCCCAACGCTCCAGGCGCTCGTGGCGGGACAGGAAACCTTGGTTGAACTCATGCACCTCAGCGACGCTACGCAGCTTCTCTACAGGCTTGTGTTCCATAGGTATTCTCCTGCAACGGAGCCGACCCTGACATCCGGGGCCGAGCCCAGGGAAACCTATGATCGCCTGAGTCCCGGGCTTTTTTGCGTCAAACGACCCTACTGTGCGGAAAAGTGGCCCCGGTTTTCCGCGGCAAACGAGGGGCTCATCCGAAATGGTGGATGCGGCGATCAGAAGAGAGTTTCGTGCGGATGAGCCACATGCTCCTGGAAGATTGCCCCGGTGGCGGGCTCGACCTCCTTGAGCACGACCGCATAGCCCCAGAGGTTAGCCACCATCTGCAGCACCCTCTGGGCATCATCCTTGTGGAGGAGGGTCCGATTGAGCACATGATGGTGGAGAATCAGGCGCCGGTCGCCGGCAAGATCGACATCGATCACTTGGATGTCGGGATCGCTCCAGCCGACATCGTAGTGACGCGACAGGGAGCGCCTCAAGCGGCGATAGCCGCGCTCGTCATGGATGGCTTCGATCCTGAGATCTGGCCGGTCAGGATCGTCCACGAGATGGAACATGCGCCACTGGCGCATCAAATGCGGGCTTAAATACTGCGAGATGAAGCTCTCGTCCCGGTAGTTGGCCCAGACATCGCGCAAGACCGCCATGGCGTCACCGGTGCCGGCGATCTCGGGGAACCACTCCCGGTCTTCGGCCGTCGGCTTCGTGCAGATGCGCTCGATGTCCTGCATCATGTCGAAGCCAAGGGCATAGGGATTGATCCCACCATAATGCGGATCGTCGAACTCGGGCTGGCGCGTCACGTTCGTGTGCGACTGCAGGAATTCCAGGAAGGAGCCATCGCTGATCTGCCCGGTCTCGTGCAGGCGGGTCATGATGTGGTAATGGCAGTAGGTGGCGCAACCCTCGTTCATCACCTTGGTCTGCCGTTGCGGATAAAAGTACTGAGCGATCTGGCGGACGATGCGCAGGATCTCCCGCTGCCAGGGCTGAAGGCGCGGCGCTGACTTCTCAAGGAAGTACAAGAGGTTCTCCTGCGGAAGTTCCAGGAGGGCGCGCCGGCGCTCGTCACTCAACTGGGGCTTCGCGGCGGCCCCTTTCGTAGGCACCGTGCGCCAGAGATCGTTGAAGGTCTGCTCCTGATGGAGATGGCGCTCCTTCTCCCGGCGCTCCTCGGAACGCAGGTCCGGGCGTTTCTTGCGCGGATAGCGGTGGACGCCGTGGGACATCAGCGCATGGGCGGCATCGAGCACGCGCTCCACGGCGGCGTGGCCGTAGCGCTCCTCGCAGCGCGTAATGTAGCCCTTAGCGAATTCGAGATAGTCCAGGATCCCGTCAGCGTCCGTCCACTCCTGGAAGAGATAGTTGTTCTTGAAGAAATGGTTGTGCCCGAAAGCCGCGTGGGCGATCACCAGCGTCTGCATCGTCGCCGTGTTCTCCTCCATGATGTAGGAGATGCACGGGTTCGAGTTGATCACGATCTCGTAGGCCAAACCCATAAACCCCTGGCGGTAACTCGCTTCATGGAGCGCGAAGCGCTTGCCGAAGGACCAGTGCTTGTAGAACAGAGGCATGCCGATCGACGCATAGGCATCGAGCATCTGCTCGGCGGTGATGACTTCGATCTGGTTCGGGTAAACGTCGAGTCCCATTTCCCCGACGCCGATCTTTTCGATGGCATCGTGGATGCGCTGGATAAGGCCGAAATCCCAATCGGCACCCTGGAACAGAAGTTTCTCGTGTTCCATCACACTCATGGCACCCTGGCTCCTGCCTCCGCATCGCGCCGGCGGAAGAGTTCACGGAAAACGGGATAGATCTCGCGGCGGTGGTTCACCTTGCGCATGGCGAGATGGGCGCCCTGTTCCTGCAGCGTCTCGTACGTCTGCCACAGGGACGTCTTGTGGTTGATGAAACCGGTCTGCATCCGGTCGCTGTCGCTGCCGACCTCCAGATAGGCGTAGTACTGGCAGACGGGCAGGATCACGTCCCTGAGCAGGGCTGCGCTGGTGCTGCCGTCGTTGGGGGAGTTGTCGCCATCGGAGGCCTGAGCCGCATAGATGTTCCAGGCATCCGGGGAATAGCGCTCCTCCACGATGCGCTGCATCTCGCGCAAGGCCGAGGACACTACCGTGCCGCCCGTCTCGGGGCTGTTGAAGAAGGTCTCCTCGTCCACCTCCTTCGCCTCGTGAGTGTGACGGATGAAGACGATCTCCACGTGCTTGTAGCGCCGCGTCAGGAAGATGTAGAGCAGCATGTAGAACCGTTTGGCCAGATCCTTCATGTGCTCCGTCATGGAGCCCGACACGTCCATCAGGCAGAACATAACCGCCTGGGCGACCGGCCGCGAGATCGGCTCGAAGCGACGATAGCGAAGGTCGAGAGGATCGATATAGGGAAAGCGCTTGGTTCGCAGCCTCAGTTGCTCAAGCTCCTGCCGCAGGGCCGTGAGATGCTCCGACGAGCCCTCCTGCTTCTCGAGCCGTTCGATCTCCTCCTCGAGGCGCAGGAGCTCCTGGGGCTTGGGGCGTCGCATAGCGATGCGGCGCGACAGGGCGTTGCGCATGGAGCGCAGCAGCGCCAGGTTCACCGGAGAACCCGTGACCGTGTAGCCTGCCCGCCGCAGCCCTTGCGTCTCGACCGTTGCGACCCTTCGCTTGGCGAGGTCGGGGAGTTCGAGGTCATCAAGAAAGAGATCGAGGAACTCGTCGCGCGTCAGGGCGAAGCGGAAATCATCCTCACCCTCGCCATTATCGCCGCCGGCCGAGCTGCCGCCCCCGCCGCCGGGCGGCCGGTCGATCGTATCGCCTTCGATGAAGCGCTTGTTCCCGGGCAGGATGTGATCATGCACTCCGCCTTCGTTCGAGCGCCGGAAGCTGGGCTCGCGAACACCATCGGCTGGGATCGTGACCTCCCCGCCCCGTTCGAGATCGGTGATGTCCCGATCTCCTGCGGTCTGGCGCACGGCCCTCTGAATCTGCGCCTTGGCGCGGCGAAGGAAGCGTTGGCGGTTCGCCAGACTCTTGCCTCCTGGGTTGAGGCGCCGGTCGATGATGTACATAGGAACGCCTGATCTGCCTCCGTCTTCTGTCAGCCCGCCTGCTTCACGCGCATGTACCACTCCACGAGACGCCGGACTTGGCGCTCGGTGTAGCCACGCTCCATCATCCTTGCCACGAACTCGCCGTGCTTCTTCTCCGTCTCGCTGTCCTTCTTGGACCCGAAGCTAATCACGGGCAGGAGTTCCTCCACCTGGGAGAACATCCGGCGTTCGATCACATCGCGGATCTTCTCATAGCTCGTCCAGGACGGGTTGCGGCCATTGTTGCCGGCCCGCGCCCTCAGCGAGAACTTCACCACCTCGTTGCGGAAGTCCTTCGGGTTGGCAATGCCTGCCGGCTTCTCGATCTTGGTCAGCTCCTGGTTCAAAAGCTCCCGGTTGAGAAGCTGGCCGGTATCGGGATCCTTGAAGTCCTGATCCTCGATCCATGCATCCGCATAGGCCACATAGCGGTCGAACAGGTTCTGACCGTAATCGTGATAGGATTCGAGATAGGCTTTCTGGATCTCGTGGCCGATGAAGTCGGCATAGCGCGGGGCAAGCTCCGCCTTGATGAACTCCAGATAGCGCCGCTCCACGTCCTGCGGCAGTTGCTCCCGCCGGAGCGACTGTTCGAGTACGTACATCAGGTGTACCGGATCCGCCGCAACCTCGATCGTGTCGTGGTTGAAGGTGGCGGACAGAACCTTGAAGGCGAACCGGGTCGAGATCCCGTCCATGCCCTCGTCGACCCCGGCCGAGTCCTTGTATTCCTGCAGGCTACGCGCACGCGGGTCGACCTCGCGCAGGCTTTCGCCGTCATAAACCCGCATCTTCGAGTAGAAGTTGGAGTTCTCGTGCGCGCGCAGGCGCGACAGAACCGAGAACCGGGCCAGCATCTCGAGCGTGGCCGGAGCGCAGGGAGCACCTGCCAGTTCCGAACCCCTGATCAGCTTCTCGTAGATCTTCTGCTCCTCCGTGACCCGCAGGCAATAGGGCACCTTGATCACGTAGATGCGGTCGATGAACGCCTCGTTGTTCTTGTTGGTGCGGAAAGTCTGCCATTCCGCTTCGTTCGAGTGGGCCAGAATGATGCCCGTGAACGGGATGGAGCCGATATTCTCCGTCCCGACATAATTCCCTTCCTGCGTGGCCGTGAGCAGGGGGTGGAGCATCTTGATCGGCGCCTTGAACATCTCGACGAATTCGAGGATGCCCTGGTTTGCCCGGTTGAGGCCGCCGGAATAGCTGTAGGCGTCGGGATCGTTCTGGGAGAGCGTCTCGAGCTTTCGGATGTCGACCTTGCCGACAAGGGACGAGATGTCCTGATTGTTCTCGTCGCCCGGTTCCGTCTTGGCAACCGCAATCTGCCGCATGCGGGACGGATTGATCTTGACCACCCGGAACTTGGAGATGTCGCCCTTGAACTCATCGAGGCGTTTGATCGCCCAGGGGCTGAGCAGATTGGTCAATCGCCGCTGGGGGATACCATAGCGCTCCTCCAGCACGGCTCCCATCTGCTCCGGATCGAAAAGCCCGAGCGGGCTTTCAAACACCGGGCTGATCTCGTCGCCTGCCTTCAGGACATAGATAGGGTTGACCTCCATCAGAGCCTTCAGACGCTCGGCAAGGGAGGATTTGCCGCCGCCCACAGGGCCCAGCAGGTAGAGGATCTGCTTGCGCTCCTCCAGTCCCTGGGCTGCGTGACGGAAGAAGCTCACGATCATCTCGATCGTCTCTTCCATGCCGTAAAATTCGGAGAAGGCGGGATAAACCCGGATCGTGCGGTTCATGAAGATGCGGCCAAGCCGCGCGTCCTTCGAGGTATCGACGAGTTGAGGCTCGCCGATGGCCGCCAGGATGCGCTCCGGAGCGCTTGCATACATCATGGGATCGGTGCGGCACCCTTCCAGGTATTCCGCCAGGGACATCTCCGCCTCGCGGCGGGTCTCGTAGGCCTTCAAGAAACTCGAGAACAGGTCGTCGGAATGAAGCATGGCGCCACCGAAATCCAATCCCTCTCAGAGATAACTATTGTGCACCGCTAAGGTTGCTCAGACCATGCGATACGATGATGCGGCCAATTGGTGCGGCATAACCCTTTCGTTGTGGCGGCTGATGAACAGATCGCAACAGATCCGGCTCATCTCGGCTCCGTCCGTGCGACCTGGAAGTTTGCCAGCCCTCACAACCAGCGTCGCGGATTGCGGGCGGGACGGCAAGTTAAAGTTTCTCACGAGCCGCCCGTTTCGGTGTGCCGCATTGCCACCTGGTCAATCATGAGTCGCCGTTTCCTCAAGCGAGTACAAACCCTTACCTAAGATGTGGGGATGACCGGCAAGGAAGCCAACCTTTGCTGATTCACTTGCCCGTGACCGTGTGGAAAAGCTGCCCTCTGCCGCAACACAGCAAAAGCGTGTCACCCTCAATGAACAAACCCTGTCCGCATCCATTGACGGTTGTTCGATCAAACCTATCGTCTGTAGCGCCTGAATACCTAGCGGGACTTACCCCTTCAGTCCGCTCTATCCGGAGAACTTTCCTGTGATCAAAGCTTTCGGCTATGCCGCCCAGGATGCAACCACACCGCTTTCGCCTTTCCGCTTCGAGCGCCGGGAGCCAGGTGAGCGCGACGTTCAGATCGAGATCCTCTATTGCGGCGTCTGCCATTCCGACCTGCATACGGTGCGGGAAGAATGGGGCGGCACGCTCTACCCTTGCGTACCAGGACATGAAATTGTCGGCCGCGTCATCCAGGTTGGCCAAGGTGTGCAGAAGTTCAAGGCAGGTGATGTCGTCGGCGTCGGCTGCATGGTCGATTCCTGCCGCACCTGCCGGTCGTGCCGCGACGGTTTGGAGCAATACTGCGAGGTCGGATTCACCGGCACCTATAACGGACCGGAGCAGGGCACGGGCGCCAACACCTATGGCGGCTACTCCGACACCGTCGTGGTCGATGAGAGCTTCGTCCTGCGGGTACCGGACGGTCTCGATCCAGCCGCTGCGGCGCCTCTCCTGTGCGCCGGCATCACCACCTATTCGCCCCTGCGCCGCTGGCGTGTTCAGCCCGGCCAGAAGGTGGGGGTCGTGGGACTCGGCGGCCTCGGTCACATGGCCGTGAAGCTCGCCCGTGCCATGGGCGCGCACGTGGTGCTCTTCACCACGTCTCCCAACAAGCGCGAGGATGCCCTGAAGCTGGGCGCTCACGAAGTGGTCGTCTCCAAGGACCAGGAGGCCATGAAGGCGCACCGCAACAGCTTCGACTTCATCCTCGACACGGTCGCCGCTCCGCACGACCTCGACAGCTACCTCGTGCTGCTCGCCCGTGACGGCGCCATGGTGCTTGTCGGCGCGCCGGCTGAGCCGCACCCGGCCACCACCGTGTTCAACCTGATCATGAAGCGGCGTCAGCTCGCCGGCTCCCTGATCGGCGGCATCGCGGAGACGCAGGAGATGCTCGACTTCTGCGCTCAGCACGGGATCACCGCCGAGATCGAGATGATCCCGATCCAGAAGATCAACGAGGCCTATGAGCGGATGCTCAAGAGCGACGTGAAGTACCGCTTCGTGATCGACATGGCCTCGCTGAAGCAGGAGGCAGCTGCTTAAAGCCCGGCGAGCAGCCTCGGATGCTGGTCTACGGCGACATCGAACGGGACGAGACGGTTGGCGCCAAGCAGGCGGCCGTCACGGGCCTGCTCTCTGAAGCCCTTTCCATGCCGCCCGGCATCGAGCGGCATGGAGCTTTCGTGACGGCCTTCATCAGCGCGAGCGAACTTGTCCAGGGCATCATCGACGCTGAATTTCATGAGCACGGCTTCGACGCCTGGACCAAGGACCACGAGGCAGGGATGGAATGCCTTTCTGTCCTCGCCCGAGCCGTCGGGGAATCCTGGCGCAGCGGCTTCAGGCAGCTTTCACCCCTGCCCCAGACCTTCTTCGAAAAGCTGAACGGGTTCGATCCGTCGCGAGCCGTCCGTATCAAGCACGCGGAAGGCTATGCCTTTTATGCCCTCTACCCGGAAAGCTACCTGGAAGCAGCCAGGGCTTCAGGCCTGGGATCGAACACCCAGGTCATCGGCATCCGCAGCATCGGCGCGGGCCTGAGCGCCCTCGTGGCGGCAGAGCTCGGTGCCCCTGCTCCTGTTACCCTGCGCCCGGTGGGTCATCCCTTCGGGCGGGAGGTAAGGGTCGATCCGGAGCTTACCAAGAGCCTTGTAGCCGACGGCCGAAAAACCTTTGCCGTCGTCGACGAGGGTCCGGGCCTGTCGGGCAGCTCGTTCGGGGCGGTGGTCGACTGGCTGGAGGAAGCCGGGGTTCCGCGAGACCGGATCCACTTCTTCCCCAGCCACGGCGGCGCGCTTGGTCCGCAGGCCAGCGACAGGCACAGGGCACGGTGGAGCTCGGCTGCACGCCACCTCGTCACCATGGACGACCTCCTGCTGCGCGGGGCACCTACCCACCGCATCGAGAGTTGGTTGGAGAGCATCCTCGGCCTGCTGGATGCTCCTCTGGAAGAAATCTCGGGAGGTGTCTGGCGATCCCGGCGCTACGGGGACGAAAGTTCGTGGCCACCAGCCAACATCCAGCAGGAACGGCGCAAGTTCCTGGCGCGGACGAACGGCACGGCATGGCTGGTCAAATTTGCGGGTCTGGGCGAGACGGGCGCCCAGAAGCTTCGGATGGCCGAGAAGCTTCATGAAGCGGGTTTCTCGCCGGAGCCGGCGGGCTACCGCCACGGTTTCCTGGTGGAGCGCTGGCACGATAAACTGGAAAGCCTCGATCGGGCCCAGATCAGCCCCGGGAGCCTCGTCGAGCAGGTTGGCGCCTATCTGGGCTTCCGCGCCCGGCATTTCCCGGCAGGCGAGCATGAGGGTGCCTCCCTGGACGCGCTGCGCCGGATGGCGATCTACAATGCAGGCCAAGCTCTCGGGGAAGCCAAGTCTGCAGCCCTGGAGCAATCTCTTGCGGCCGCAAACGCCCTCGCAAGCCGCGTGCATCGGATCTGCACGGACAATCGCCTCCATGACTGGGAATGGCTGGTTTCGGGCAGCAAGCTGGTCAAGACGGATGCCCTCGATCACAGCGCCGCCCATGACCTCGTCGGCCATCAGGACGTGAGCTGGGACGTTGCCGGCGCAATCGTCGAACTAGACCTCTCGGAGGAGGAAGCCTCACGTCTCTGCCAGATCGTCCAACAGGAGAGCGGGACACCGGTCGATCAGGCCCTGCTCGCCTTCATGCTTCCCTGCTATCTCGCATTCCAGCTGGGCGCCCACCTCATGGCCGCGGGAGCCCTAGGCGAAGGGCCGGAAACCACCCGTCTGCGCCAAGCTGCCAGTCGCTATGGAGGCCTCCTCTGTGATCGCCTGAACCAGTCAGGAGCACCTGAACCTTTGCAGGAACAAGAAGAAGCATCGGCCAGTTAAACGCCAAGGCAATCCACTTGCGGGGCCGGACCGATCCGTCCGGCCGGATCGGTTCTTGCATGCTTTCCGAAACATGGCGGCTCTTGAAGGTGGCATTCGCAGGCTGGTGGAATGACCGCGCCATGAGCCTTGGCGCCTCCATCGCCTTCTTCACCGTGTTCTCCCTGGCCCCGATGCTGCTTGCCGCCATCGCGGTCGCTGGGCTTGCCTTCGGCCGGGAGGCCGCGCAGGGCGCCATCGTGGCGGAACTCGGCGGGATGATCGGCAACAACGAAGCGTCGGCCCTCGAGGCGATGATTGCCAGTGCCAGCAATGTCGGCTCCGGCATCATCGGCATGACAATCGGGATCGTCACCTTTCTGCTTCTGGTGACTGGAGCCGTGGTCGAACTTCAGGACAACCTGAACATCATCTGGAAGGCGAAACTGCCTGCCAGCTATGGAGTCATGAGCTTCATCCGCACGAGATTGGTGAGCCTCGCGCTGGTGCTGGGCATCGGCTTCCTGCTTCTCGTCTCCCTGATCATCGATACGGGCCTCACGGCCATCGGCTCCTACCTCGAGGCGAATTTTTCAGGCGCGACGATCATTCTGCGCTTCCTCAACAGCCTCGTGGCCTTCGCGGTCGCCACGCTCCTGTTCGCGATGATCTTCAAGCTGCTGCCGTCCGTCGATCTCCAATGGAGCGACGTCTGGACCGGATCCCTCGTGACCGCCCTCCTGTTCACCCTGGGCAAGTTTCTGATTGGCTATTATCTCGGCAAGAGCAACGTGGCCTCAAGCTACGGAGCCGCCGCCTCGATCATCACGATCCTGCTCTGGATCTACTATTCGTCCCTGATTCTGCTTTTCGGCGCGGAGTTCACCAAAGCCTATGCCGAGAACCGCGGAAGTCGGCAGGACCGCAAAGCGGCGGAACCACAAAAAGAATGGGCCAGGCTTCCTGACCCATTCGATGTTTAACGTCCGTAGGAACTACTCGGCAGCCTCTTTCGTGGCGGGCTCCGTCGGGACATCGCGCATGCCGCTCAGGACCTCCTCGGCCGAGGCCTTGTAGTTCTTCACGGAACTCGTCCACTGGCCCCAGACGGCCGGATCGATTGTGTCGCCATTCTTGCCCAGCTTCTGAAGCCGGCTTTTGTCCTCGTCGGTCAGAACCTGCTTCGGCAACGGCTGCAGGTTGCAGACATCGTCCGCCGTGATGCCGATCATCTCGCCCACACGGGTGCCGTAATCGTCGTGGACCAGCAGGAAGTGCCAGATCATCCGTTCCTGCACATCGCGCTCGCACTGGCCGAGCAGCGTGCCCATATTGAGGACGAGATCGTCGCGCTCCCAGTCCATCATGGTGCAGTAGCGGCCCCGCGCCTGAACATAGTCGTTGCGGCGCTCGAGGACGCTGCGGGTCAGCCGACCGCGGATCTCCGGCGGATTGTTCGGCTCCTCGCGCGGCGACTCGTGCAGGCCGTTGTGGATCGACGGCTCGAAGTTGATGTGCGGGTTCTGCCCAGGCGCCAGATCGCGGCGATAGGACATCTGCCCGCCGTTCAGATTGGTGAAAACCCTGGCGTTCTTGGCCTGGTTTACCGGCAGTTGCAGGTAGTTCGTGCCGACACGGTAGCGCTGGGTGTCGGAATAGGAGAAGGTCCGCCCCACCAGCATCTTGTCGTCGGAGAAGTCGAGCCCGTCCACGAGCACGCCCGTGCCCATGGCGATCTGCTCGTTCTCGTTGAAATGATCCTGGACGTTGCGGTTGAGCGTCATCACGCCCACATGGCGCAGCGGGAAGTCCTTCTCCGGCCAGATTTTGGTGTCGTCGAGCGGATCCCAGTCCAGCTCGGGATGGTCGTGATCCTCCATGATCTGGACGTACATGTCCCATTGCGGATGCTCGCCCCGTTCGATCGCCTCATAGAGATCCTTGGAGGCGGAGCCGAGATCCTGGCCCTGCACCTTGGCGGCCTCTTCGGCCGTCAGGCTGGCCAGGCCGCAACGCGGATGGAAGTGGTACTTCACCAGCACCGTGTCGCCCTGGGCGTTGACCATCTTGTAGGTGTTGACCCCGAACCCTTCCATGTGCCGGTAGCTCGCCGGAATGCCGCGCGGGCTGAACAGGTGCGTCAGCATATGCATGGATTCGGGCGTCTGGCTCATGAAGTCGAAGATGCGGTTCGGCTCCTGCCGGAACGTGATCGGATCGGGCTTCAGGGAGTGAATGACATCCGGGAACTTGATGGCATCGCGAATGAAGAAAACTGCCAGATTGTTGCCAACCAGATCCCAATTGCCATCCTCGGTGTAGAATTTCACGGCAAAGCCGCGCGGGTCGCGGGCGACCTCTGAGGAGTCGCGGCCGCCGATCACGGTCGAGAAACGGATGGCAAGCGGTGTCTTCTTCCCGGCCTCCTGGAACAGCTTGGCCCGGGTGTACTTGGAGGCAGGCTCGTCGCCGATCTTGCCGGTTACCTCAAGCTCGCCGTAGCAGACGAAGCCGCGAGCATGGACCACGCGCTCAGGGATCCGCTCGCGGTCGAAATGGGTGATCTTCTCAAGGAATTGATAGTTCTCCAGCGTGGCCGGACCGCGGCTTCCAACGGTACGCTGGGACTGGTTGTTGGTGATCGGATGGCCCTGCCGGTTCGTCAGGACCTGGTCCGGCGTTCCCGATGGTGCTTTAGGGCTTTTATCCATGGCTCTCTCCCTTGAATGAACCGTTGATTTCGACGCGCCCCCTGAGGGACCTTAAAAGGCCCGCAGTGATCAATACCAATCGATATTTCTATGAATCCCGATCAGATTATCTAATTGGCTTTCCAAGGCGCTGCCGCCTGCTTGCGGAGGCAACAGCCGGAATCGGCATTGGTTTCGCCGCAGACGCAGATGGGGCACTGGAAAAGCTTGATCGCTCAGCCGAAGATGCGGTCGCCCTGCTCGTCGATGATCTGCTTGCCTTTCACGATCGCAAAGGCGGTCGCATCGTCCTTGCTCGGATGGGTCTCGGCCCGCACGAAGCGGTGCTCCTTGGTTCCGGTCCCGGAATCCTTCTCGATGATTCCTGCAGTCTGGTATCCACCCTTGGCGGAGTAGGGCGCGGGACGGATCCGAAAGCCCTTGTATTCAACGGGTTCGGCGGCAGGCTCCTCGCGGCCGCTCGCACCGCCTCCCCCTGCAAAGCGGTTCCAGAGGTCTTTCAGGATCGACGGCATGGCTGAACTCGAGCTGTATTGATTCGTGAGACTGAAGCATAATCGGGCCTCAGCAGAGGTGCGACTCTCACTCATCTCATCCCATCAAGATCCCATGATCAGGCTTGACCATTCACCATCAGCGCCTTGACGGCCATCGTCCCACAACCAACTCTGGCAGGGATTTGTTGTCTGCGGAATGCAGGAGGCCACGATCATGAAATATCCTCTGTTCGGTCTGTTCTTCTCTGGGACCCTCCTGACCGGCGGCATTGCCGTTGCCCATCATGGCTGGGGGAGCTACGACGCGAGCCGGCTTGTTTCGGTCACGAGCAACATCCAACGGGCCAACTGGGAGAATCCCCATGTGACCGTGGTGGTGACCCACGAGAACAGGAACTGGGATGCAGTGCTGGCGCCCCCCTTCCGCATGAGCGCGCGGGGCCTGAACCCCGACATGATCAAGCCTGGAACATCCGTGCGGCTTGAGGGCTACCCCTCCACCCGCACGGACACCGAAATGAGAGCCGAGCGCATCATCCTGGGCGGCAAGACATACGAACTGCGCTAAGAGCCCCATGTACTTGGACCTGCTCGCAGCCCTGGAAGGCTCCTGGCTCGGCCATGCGGGGCGCCACTCAGCCTGGCTCTATACGGCCGCGAACCTGTTGCATGTGCTTGGAGCTGCCTTCGTGGTCGGTGGCATTGCCGTCTTCGACCTGAAGGTACTGGCAGAGCATGGCAAACATGCCTGGCAGGTGGGACGCTATGCCATTCCCCTCGCGGCGGCCGGCGTCCTCATCCAACTCCCGACAGGTATGCTTCTCCTCGCCGTGGAGGCGCGCGCGCTCGGAACCAACCCTGCCTTCTACGCGAAGCTCGCCTTTATTGCTTTAGGGCTCATCAATGTCACGATTCTCCATATTCGCTTTGGGTCGGCCCTGCGTGGCGGAGCCCTGCCGCCTGAAGCCCGTGCTTATGCCCTCGTATCGCTTCTTGCATGGGTCGTCACACTCTTGGCAGGACGCATGATCGCCTATCTCTAGCTTGGCACGACCCGTTGTCACGAAAACCTATTCACCACTGAGGTATTCATGCGCTTGCAGCTGGCGCTTTGCGGAATCCTTCTTTGCTGCAGCGCAGTCTCGGCGAGTTCCCAATCGTCCAGTGAAACCGTTGAGCAGGCCCTGTGCCGGCTGATCGAAGGCGCTGCACGGGTCCAGAAGATCCCGCGCGATCTGCTCACCCGGCTGATCTGGCAGGAAAGCTCGTTCCGCCCGCATGTGGTCAGCCCGGCGGGGGCGCAAGGCATCGCGCAGTTCATGCCCGGCACGGCCAAGGAACGCGGGCTGACCGATCCCTTCGACCCCGAGCAGGCGATCCCGAAGGCTGCAGAATTTGTGGCCCATCTCGCAGAGCAGTTCGGCAATTTGGGTCTCGCGACCGCTGCCTATAATGGCGGCCCGGCTCGGGTTGCCTCATGGCTGGCTGGGCGCGGCGGATTACCGGCGGAGACTCAGAACTATGTTGTCGCCGTGACGGGCCGCTCGGCGGAGGAATGGGCCTCGGATGCAAGGGACAGGAAGGGTGCGAGCCAAGAGGCATCCGGCGCCGAACCGCAGACATGCCTGCAGATCGTCGCCGCTCTGAGAGTGCCCGGCCGTGGCGACACGTTCGAGGCTCCCTTCGCCCCCTGGGGCGTTCAGCTTGCCGGTAATTTCTCAAAGGAGAGAGCGCTGGCCAGCTTCAGGCGTGCAAGCCAGGCTTATGCTTCCCTCATCCAGGATAAGCGGCCCATGATCATTGGCACGCGTTTGCGCTACCGCGGAACCAGAACTTTCTACCGCGTGCGGGCGCCGGCCGAGACGCGGCAGGCTGCGGAGCAGCTGTGCCGCAACATCCGCTCGGCGGGAGGCAGCTGCATCGTGCTGCCGAGCTAAAGAAAAAGCCCTAATGGGAGACATCGGGGCTTTCTTGAATGATGTCGATCAGCGGCGCTGAGGCCTGAGCGAGCGAGCCAGTTCGCGGATGACATTGTCCTCGATGTTGAGGTTCAGATCATTGTCATCGTTATTGTCGTCGTCATGCATGTCGGCATCGGCCGGAGCGGCGGGCCTGGACAGCACACCGCGCTGCGGGGCCTGCGGCCTCTCGCTGGCCTGAGCCGCAGGGGGCGGCGGAGGCGCGTTTCGCTGCCCCCCACCCTGCTCCACAGGGTTGCGGGCCGGTGCGTGAGGCGTATAGCCCCGAGGCGCCACGTAGCGGTTTTCCAGGGCGTCGAGCAGGCTGTTGAGAGCCGCGTTCGACATCGGCACATCCGGCGCCTGGGGGGCGCCCTCCAGCGCAATGGAGCGGTTCTGATAGGCGACTTCCGTCGTGACGTCCGCGCCGAACCAGGACAGGGGCCGGAAATCCCGGGCCTCATCCTCGCTTTCGAAGGACACGGAGATCAGGTCCAGGGGACCCGGCGTCACGAAGCGCAGGATCTGGATATCGCGGGTGCCAACGGTCAGATGCGTGAGCAGGTAATCGAGCTTGCCAGGCGTGACGTCGAGCAGCGCCTCGGCATGGGCCCGTGGAACCTCGGTACGCTCCTCGATGGGCCCATTGGCGCTCGCGTGAACCAGAACGAGGCTCCCCTTGTCACCCTCCACGACCACGAAGGAACTGCGATCGGCCTGATTGGGGAAGTGGCCTTCCGTGACACGATTGCCTCCCCGCTCCTTGCGGATGAGTCGCGCAAGAGAAGAGGCAATGAGGTAACGCCGGGAAGTAACCATATTAAGTTCTCTACTATTAACCGAGTGTCGCGTATCAGCTCGAAGAATTCTCAGCATACTGCCTCAAAACAACGAAGTTACACTTCGTGCTCCAAAGGCAATTCACCTGGATTCGACATGCAACAACGTTTGATATGCGGAACTTCGAGCGTTCAAGCGGAATTCTCTTGGAAGCCTATGATGGCGTTCGCGTGGCAAAGTTCAATGGATGTGGCAAAAAGCTGCCCGAGTTTTGTCGATAAAGTTAACATGCTCGACCCATCACGTGCAGAATGGCACCTATCGAGCTCGGACAGCTCAGTCCACAGATGATCCATCTATTACATAAGTTAAAAACCCGGCACTTTCATGCCGGGCTGAGATGGTCTGCACCTCGGAAAAGCAGCCTCTACTCGCTTGCCGTGGTCTTCGGCACGTAGGGTGAGTTTCCGTCGAAGGTATAGGCGGTTTTCACCGTGGTGTAGAACTCGGCAGCGTAACGGCCCTGCTCGCGCGGACCGTAGGACGAACCCTTCCGGCCGCCGAACGGCACGTGGTAGTCCACGCCGGCTGTCGGCAGGTTCACCATCACCATGCCGGCCTCTGCATTGCGCTTGAAGTGCGAGGCATATTTCAGGCTCGTGGTGCAGATACCGGATGAGAGACCAAACGGTGTGTCGTTGGCAATCTCCAGCGCCTCGTCATAGTCCTTTGCCCGGATCACCGTGGCCACAGGCCCGAAGATCTCCTCGCGCGCAACCCGCATCCGGTTGTCCACTTCAGTGAACAGGGCAGGCTGCAGATAGAAGCCCGGTGCATCGCGCTTCAACAGCTCGCCGCCCGCCACCAGCTTCGCGCCCTCATCTTGGCCGATGCGGATGTATTTCAGGTCCTGGTCGAGCTGGCCCTGGTCTACCACCGGACCGATATGAGTGCCGGCCTTCAGGGCATCGTCCACCACCAGACCGGCCATGCGTTCCTGCATGGCGGCCACGAACCGGTCGTGAATGCCTTCCGTCACGATCAGCCGCGAGGAGGCGGTGCAGCGCTGGCCCGTGGAGAAGAAGGCCGAGTTGACGGCGCAATCCACCGCCACCTTCAGGTCGGCATCGTCGAGTACGACCATCGGGTTCTTGCCGCCCATCTCGAGCTGCAGCTTCTTCATCGGGTCAGCCGTGATGCATGTCTGGGCCACGCGCCGGCCCGTGGGCACCGAACCGGTGAACGAGATCGCCGCCACCTTGGGGCTCTGCAGCATCGCCTCGCCGACCACCGAGCCCTTGCCCATGACCAGGTTGAACACGCCCGCCGGCACGCCGGCCCGGATGATGATTTCGGACAGCGCATGGGCGGAGCCGGGCACGAGCTCGGCGGGCTTGAATACCACGGTATTGCCGTAGGCCAGTGCCGGGGCGATCTTCCAGGCCGGAATGGCGATGGGGAAGTTCCAAGGCGTGATCAGGCCGATGACGCCAACAGGCTCGCGCGTGATCTCAACGTCGATGAGCGGGCGCACGGAAGGTAGCTTCTCGCCCGCCAGCCGCAGGCACTCGCCGGCGAAGAAGTGGAAGATCTGAGCCGCGCGGGTAACCTCGCCGATGCCCTCGGGCAGGGTCTTGCCCTCCTCGCGGGAGAGCAGGCGGCCGAGCTCCTCCTTGCGGGCCAGGATCTCGTCGCCCACAGCCTTCAGGATGTCGTGGCGCTGCTGGATCGAGGAACGTGACCAAGCCGGGAAGGCGTCATACGCCGCCGCAATGGCGCGCTCGGCTTCCGCGGCCGAAGCACGGGCGAATTCACCCACCACATCCTGCGTGTTCGACGGGTTGATGTTCGGCGAGGCCTCCGACGCGGCAAGCCACTCGCCCGCAATATAGTTCTTCGTCATCGTTAACCTGCCTGTCTGGTGTTGATGAGGCCACGCTGGGCCAAGTTGGACATGAGCGCCCGGATACCAAAGGTCCAGGGCTCACATTCGGAGCTAGGCTTCATGCGGTTGATGAGCGCTCCGAGCTTGGGAGCCGCGATGGTGACGATGTCGCCATGCTTGTGAGTGAAGCCCATGCCGGGCTCTCCCCGGTCCTGCGTGGGAGCGAACATCGTTCCTAAGAAAAGCGCAAAACCGTCTGGATATTGATGGTGCGGCCCGACAGTCTGGGCAACCAGATCCTCGGGATCGCGGCTGATCTTCGTGATCGAGGACGAGCCTTCGAGCCTGAACCCGTCCTCCCCCTCGACCGTCAGCGTCACCGTCGTCTGGCGTACGTCATCGAGGGAGAAGGTCGCGTCGAAGAACCGGACGAAGGGGCCGACCGAGCAAGACGCATTGTTGTCCTTCGCCTTCGAGAGCAGCAGAGCCGAGCGCCCTTCGAAGTCGCGCAGGTTCACGTCGTTGCCGAGGGTCGCGCCGACGATCTTTCCATCAGCGGTGACGATCACCACCACTTCCGGCTCAGGATTGTTCCAGGTGGATTTGGGATGCAGGCCCGCATCCATGAAGGCGCCGACGGCGGACAGAGTTGGCGCCTTGGTGAATACCTCCGCGTCCGGTCCGATGCCGACCTCGAGATACTGGCTCCAGGCACCCTGGGCCATGAGAACCTCTTTCAGCGCCATGGCCTCGGCGGATCCCGGCTTGAGGCGGCTGAGATCATCGCCCACGAGACGAAGCACCTCGGCGCGGATCGCCGCTGCCGCGCTGGCGTCCCCCCGCGCGCGCTCCTCGATGACACGCTCCAGCATGGAGACCGCGAATGTAACACCGGCAGCCTTGACGACCTGAAGGTCGATCGGCGCCAGGAGCCAGGGCTTGGATGAATCACGGCGGTCGGGCGCAGTATTGGCGGCGATGTCTTCCAGCGAACCGATCCTCTCGCCCTGTGCAGCCTTCACAAGACGCTCAGGGTCATCCATGGCGGCAAGATCGCTCACGGTGGAGCATGTGGAGGAGATATCGAAGAGACCATCCTGCCTGACGGCCACGACAGAGGGTCCGAGGCCCGGACGCCAGACACGCCCGACGAGCGTCCCCTGGAACCCGTCCACGGGCAGAATACGGGCAATGTTGGTTGAAGACAGGTGGTCCATCAGCTGGCGCTCGCTTTCCTTGAGGGCTGTGCTTCACCCTCTTCCCTTGTGGACCTTTGATATAACGAGCGCAACGCATGCGGCTATAGGGAAAATTCATTGCAGCTTTGCTCTGCGGGGAAAGCTCGGAACAAACCCGGTTCATGCTCCGTTCGCAGCGTAGTTACGGGATTGCGACGCCGTGAAAGTCCGCCGGCATCAGCAAGGAAGGATGCGAGAATTGTCCGACACACCATCTCCCAATCCAAAGCCTGCTGTTCCCAATCCGATGCCCCAGCCTGTGCACCCCGATCCGGGTCCCGCAGGCCTTCCGGATTCCCAGGAGCCAGTCGGTGTTCCCCCTGTCACGCCCAGTGAGGCTCCAAGCCCGGCCGAACCGGTGGGTATACCTCCCTCAGGGCCTCAGGAGCTTCCCATCGGCCCGATGGGGAATTAACCCCACGCCGAATCTGTGCTTTGTGCAGGGCCGGATCGAAGGAGCCTCGCCCCATGGATGACAGCAAGCGTTCGAACGCGGCCAATATGGCCTCGGCCTCCTACCGTCTGGCCGCGCTTGACCAGGACTTTTTGCTCGGCGACTCCACGCGGGGCGTGCGGTTCCTGCTGGAATACGCGAAGGCCGAGGAGAGCCTGCGGACCTGGGGCGTGCGATCCACCATTGTGGTGTTCGGCAGTGCCCGCATCCGAGAGGATGGGCCGGGGCGTCACGCCTTCTGGTACCAGGAGGCGCGATCCTTCGGCGCCATTGCTTCGCAACGCGGCGGTGCCCTGACCGTCACCAGCGGGACCCGGGACAACGTCATCGCCACGGGCGGCGGGCCGGGCATCATGGAGGCTGCCAATCGGGGAGCGTCCGACGTGGGCGCGCCGTCGATCGGCTTCAACATCACCCTGCCGCACGAGCAGGAGCCCAATGCCTTTTCGACCCCGGACCTGACCTTCCGCTTTCATTACTTCGCCATGCGCAAGATGCATCTGGCGATGCGGGCCAATGCCCTGGTGGTGTTTCCCGGAGGCTTCGGAACCTTGGACGAACTCTTCGAAATCCTGACCCTTCGGCAGACCGGCAAGGCGCCGCCCTTGCCCATCGTGCTCTTCGACAAGGCCTACTGGCAATCCGTGATCAAGTTCGATGCGCTCCTGGAACACGGCATGGTGAGCGAGAAGGATCGTGAACTGGTGAACTTCGCCGACACGGCGGAAGACGTGTGGACCGCATTGATCGAGAACGGTCTCGTGGTGCAGACTCTGGAGAGAGGCTCGGAGCAGGATTTCTGACGCCTTTGGACGCTCGACTTTTCAGAGACTTTGCTTTGCAATGACCGGATTCATGCAAGATTCGAGGAGCGCCAGCCCCGAAGATCAGCCCTATCACGGCGTATCCTACGGTGAAGCCTTTCGCATCTGGCTGCGGGTCGCGGCCTTGAGCTTCGGCGGTCCCGCAGGCCAGATCGCCGTGATGCATCGCATCCTGGTCGAGGAAAAGCGCTGGATTTCGGAGAGCCGGTTCCTCCATGCGCTCAACTACTGCATGCTCCTGCCGGGGCCGGAGGCGCAGCAGCTTGCCACCTATGTGGGCTGGCTCATGCACCGCACTCTCGGCGGCCTCATGGCCGGCGGCTTGTTCATCCTGCCGGGCATCATCGCCATCATGGGGCTGAGCTGGATCTATGCCCTCTACGGAAAAGTCGGCTTTGTGGCGGCGCTCTTCTTCGGCCTGAAGGCGGCCGTGCTCGCCATTGTGCTTGAGGCGGTGGTGCGGATCGGCAGGCGCGCACTCAAGAACCCGGTTTTGGTCGGAATTGCGGCAGCAGCCTTCGTAGCGATCTTCTTTTTCGACGCCCCCTTCCCGCTGATCATCCTTGTCGCCGGTCTGATCGGCTATCTTGGCGCAAGAGCAAACCTGCCGGAGTTTCAAGTCGGCGGGCATGGTAGCCAAAGCGAGGCCGAAGCTGACAACTTGCTCGGCGAGCATCTGCCGGATCACGCAAGACCCAACACAAGACGAAGCCTGCGCATCGCCGCTGTGTGCCTGGCGCTCTGGCTCGTGCCTGTCGTGGCCCTCCTGCTGCTTCTCGGCGACGGCAATGTTTTCACTCAAATCGCGATCTTTTTCTCCAAGATGGCGATGGTCACGTTCGGCGGCGCCTATGCGGCTCTAGTCTATGTGGCGCAGCAGGCGGTCGATACCTATGGCTGGCTGCAGCCCGGCGAGATGCTGGACGGGCTCGGCATGGCCGAGACAACCCCGGGTCCGCTCATCATGGTGCTGCAATTCGTGGGCTTCATGGCGGCCTTCCGGGATGCTGGCGCCCTTCATCCGCTTCTGGCCGGTACGCTGGGCGGCCTTCTCGCCACATGGGTGACCTTCGCGCCCTGCTTCCTTTGGATCTTCCTGGGAGCGCCTTACATCGAGGTCTTGCGCGGCAATCGCTCTTTAAGCGACGCATTGAAGGCGATCACGGCTGCCGTCGTGGGCGTGATCCTGAACCTCGCCATCTGGTTCGGCATCCACACGATCTTCAGGGATGTTCACCCTGTGGAATGGGGAATCCTCAACTTCGACGCGCCCGTGTGGGGGAGCGTGAACTTCTGGGCGCTGCTGCTGTCGGCGGCGGCCATCATCGCCATGTTCCGCTTGCACGTCGGAATGCTACCAACCCTGGCCGCGACGTCGGCCGCGGGGATTGTTCTCTACGCAGCGGGCCTCATCACGTGAGAGTGGGGTGAGGCAATGTCTGCCTCACCCGTTTTCGATCAGGTCACGGACGAGATCTGTCCGCCATCCACGCGCAGGATCGAGCCCGTCATGAACGAGGCCTTCTCGCTCGCGAGGAACACGGCGGCTGCCGCGAACTCCTCGATCTCGCCGTAGCGCCCCGCCGGAATGCCGGCACGAGCGGCTGCGGCCACATCCTCCACGGAGCGGCCGGTACGCTCGGCATTGGCGGCGTCGAGCTGCTTCAGGCGGTCCGTCGCGATGCGGCCCGGCGCAATGGCATTCACGGTCACACCCGAGGACGCGACCTCGCTCGCCAGTGTCTTGCCCCAGCCCACGAGCGCGGGACGGATGGCGTTGGAGATGGCAAGGTTCGGGATCGGCTGGATCACGCCGGACGAGATCACCGAAATGATGCGGCCGAACTTGCGCTCGATCATGCCCGGCAGCAATTGATCGGCGATGCGCACGAGGTTGACGAACATGGCGTCAAACGATTGACGCCACTGATCGGACGACACCCCTTGAGCCTTGCCGGGCGGCGGGCCGCCGCTGTTGAGCACGAGAATGTCGATGCCACCGAGGGCCTCCGTCACATCCTTGACCAGAGCGTCAACCTGATCGACCTTGCCGGTGTCACAGACGAAGGGCAGAACGCCCTTGCCGATCTTGTCGGCAGCGGCCTTCGAACCCTCCATTGTGCGGCTCGCGATGGCGACGCGGGCGCCTTCCTCGGCCAGACCCTGGGCGATGCCGAAGCCCAGCCCCTTGCTTGCGCCGAGAACGAGCGCGCGCTTGCCTTCCAATCCCGTTTTCATCTGAAATTCCCCTGTTCTTACGCGCGCTCGATGCGCTCCATCAGCCACTCGATTTCGGCGATCGTCTCCGGGCTCAGCTTCGGCCCGGGCTTGCGCAGCGTGTCGGTCGCGATGATGCCGCGCCGCTTCAGCACGTACTTGCGCACGGCCAGACCGACGCCGGGCTGAGTCTCGTAGCGCACCAGCGGCAGGTGCCGGTCGAAGAGATCGTGCGCCTCCGTCCGCTTGCCCTGGTTGATGAGGTTGACCACGTCCACCAGCATCTCGGGGTAGGCATAACCCGTCATGGCGCCGTCGGCGCCGCGCTCCATCTCGAAGGGCAGGAACATTCCGCCATTGCCACACAGAATCGACACGCGGCGCGTCTGCCCGGCATCGCTTGCGCGGCGCAGGGCGGTGATCTTGTCGAGACCCGGCCAATCCTCGTGCTTGAGCATCACGCAGGAGGGACTCTGCTCGATGATGCGCATGATCACCTTCGGCGTCATGACTACGTTCGTCGTGAGCGGATAATCCTGAATCACCCAAGGCACATCCGCCCCGATGGCCTCCACCGCATCAGCGTAATAGGACACGATCTGGCCATCGGTCTTGAGGGTCGAAGGCGGGGCGATCATGACGCCGGCGGCGCCCGCATCCATCACCTTGGAGGACAGGCCCGACATGGCTGCAAAACCTGCCGCGGACACGCCGACGACTACGGGCACCCGGCCCGCTACCGTCTTGATGACTTGGCGTGCGAAGGCCAGCGCTTCGTCGGCCGCCAGCTTAGGGGCCTCGCCCATGATGCCGAGGATGGTCAGCCCGGTGGCCCCGGCCTTCAGATAGGCCTCGACCATCCGGTCGGTCGAGGCAACGTCCACTCGCCCATCGCCCTCGAAGGGCGTGGGACAGATGACATAGACGCCGGCGGCAGAACTCGTGAGCAAGGCTTCCTCCATGGCAGAGCTTGGCAAAAGGTCAGGGGACCCTCATACACCTGCTTGCTGCCCGGCGCACTACCTTAGCTGCGGCCGCCACACGATCTTTATTTGTGCCCACCTTTCTTGCCGCCGCCGTCCTGCTTGTTGACAGTGGCCCAGGCACGCCGCTCTGCCTCCTTCTCAGAGACGCCACGGCTCTCGTAGCCCTCCTCGATATGCTCGGCCTTGCGCTTTTGCTTGTCCGTATAGGCAGATTTGTCACCGCGCGACATGGTGCTCTCCTTCTAAACGGATGCTATGGGGATGCATCCACTTGACGTTCAACCAAACCGGAGAGGTCAAGTTCCGCAATTCTGTTGCGGGCATTTAGCCGCTATTGCGCAGGCCTGCCGCGATGCCGTTGATGGACAGGTGAATGCCCTGCACCACCTGCTCATCCGCATCACCGGAACGGTGGCGCTTCAGGAGTTCGATCTGCAGGTGGTTCAGCGGATCGAGATAGGGGAAGCGGTTGCGGATAGAGCGCGCGAGCAGCGGGTTGCTGTCGAGCAGCGATTGCTGCTGCATGATGGCCAGCAATTGTTTGATCGAATCCTCCCATTCGTGCCGCAGGCGCGGGAAGATGGCGTTGCGCAGGGCCTCGTCCTCGACAAGGTTCGCATAACGGGACGCGATGGCGATGTTGCTCTTGGCCAGCACCATGTCCATGTTCGAGAGCAGCGCCTGGAAGAAAGGCCATTCGCGATACATTTCCTGCAACAGGGCGAGACCGGTATCAGGGTTCTTCTCCAGCCAGGCATTCACGGCCGAGCCGAACCCGTACCAGCCCGGCAGCATCAGGCGGCACTGCGCCCAGCCGAACACCCAGGGAATGGCCCGCAGATCCTCGATACGCCGGGAATTCGTGCGCGAGGCCGGCCGGCTGCCGATGTTCAAATTGGCGATCTCTCCAATGACGGTGGATTCCCAGAAATAGCGCTCGAACCCCTCAGTCTCGTAGACGAGCGCGCGATAGGCCGTGAAGGCGCTGTTGGAGAGCTCCTCCATGGCCTTCATATATTCATCGCGCGGCGCAGGCTGGCCGGAATGCAGCAGGGAGGCCTCTAAGGTTGCGGCCGCAAGAATCTCGAGATTGCGACGCCCGAGGTCGGGGTTCGAGTATTTGCCCGCGATCACCTCGCCCTGTTCCGTGATGCGAATAGCGCCCTGCACGGCCCCACCAGGCTGCGCGAGGATCGCCTGATAGCTCGGGCCTCCGCCGCGGCCGACCGATCCGCCGCGGCCATGGAACAGGCGAAGGGCCACGCCATGGCGCTTGAAGACATCGACCAGCTCGATCTCGGCCTTGTAGAGTTCCCAGCCGGAGGTGAGAAACCCGCCATCCTTATTGCTGTCGGAATAGCCGAGCATCACCTCTTGCGCCTGCCCGCGGCTGCGCAGCAATCGCATGTACTCGGGCAGCGCGAAGAGGGCGTCCATGACATGGCTGCAATGGCGCAGGTCGCCAATCGTCTCGAAAAGCGGAATGATGTTGACATGCATCTCGCCTTCGCGCGGGCGCAGCAGGCCTGCCTCCTTGAGGAGCAGGGCCACCTCCAGGATATCGGACGGATCGCTCGCCTTCGAGATCACGTAATTCGGCACAGCCGCGCGACCGTAGCGGCGATGCGCCTCGGCGGCTTCATGAACGATGGCAAGCTCCGATGACGTCTCGGCCGAATAGTCGAGATAGGGTGAGGTCAAAGGCCTTGGCGTCCTGAGCTCTTCCAGGAGCAACGCGACACGCTTCTCCTCCGACAGGGCTTCATAACCCGTGCCAGGCATCGCTTTTTCGAACAGCTCTGCCACGACACGCTGGTGCACGTCGGAATTCTGTCGCATGTCGAGGCTTGCGAGATGAAAGCCGAACACGTCGACAGCCCGGCGCAATTTGCGCAGGCGCCCGCGCGACAGGGATCCCGATCCGTTCGACAGCAGCGAGCGATGAAGAATCGACAGGTCCCCTGCAAATTCCGCGACACCTGAATAAGCCGGTGCATCGCCAACCGCATGACGGGCGATGTCGCCATGGCCGAGCGCGGCGGCCGTGGCGGCAAGGCGTGCATACATGCCCGAAATCGCGCGGCGATAGGGCTCGTCCTGACGGTGGGGCGACGCATCCGGTGATGTCTTGGCGAGCTCCTGCACCTCATCGGACACATTCACGTAGCGGCCGTCCAGCGACAGCTCGGCCCCGAGGCAATGCAGTTCCTCCAGGTAGAAGGCGAGCGCATGCTTGCTTTGAAGCAGCAGGGCCTGACGCAGGGCATCCGCTGTTACAAAAGGATTGCCGTCCCGGTCACCGCCGATCCAGCTGCCCATGCGCAGGAAAGAAGGAAGTTCGGTGGTTTCCCAAACAGGATCGATCGCCGCAAGCTGATCCTCCAACGAGGCGTAGACCCGCGGCAACTCCTTGAAGAAGGTGTAGTCGTAATAGGACAGGCCGTTATTGACCTCATCGATCACCTTCAGCCGGTTGCGGCGCAGGATGCTCGTCTGCCACAGGGTCAGGATTGCGCGACGTAAAGCCTCCTGGCAGACGGCCTCCTCTTCCGGCGTCAGATCCTGACGATCTCTCTGCGCCAGGATCTGCGAGATCTCCATCTCCCGATCGATGGTGCTCTTGCGGCGCACCTCGGTTGGATGGGCCGTCAGAACGGGACAGACCAGGGCCGATGAGAAGAAGGCCTGCAGGGCCGCCTGGCTGATGCCGGTCTCCTGCACGAGCTTGAGAGCCCGCGCCAGCGTGCCCTCCCGCGGAGCCGGGGCCGTCATGGCATGGGCACCGGCCATGGCATGGGCGCGCGAGCGCCGGACGTGGTGCTGGTCCTCGGCGATATTCGCCAGATGCGAGAAGTAGCTGTAGGCGCGGATGATCTGATTCGTACGCCCGCGGGACAGACTGTTCAGGATCGTCTCAAGCTCACGGCGAGCTGCGTCGTCCTCATCACGATGAAAGCGGATCGAAGTCTGACGAATGCGCTCCACGATCTCGTAAGCCGCCTCCCCCTCCTGCTCCCGGATCGTATCGCCCAAAAGGCGCCCCAGGAGGCGGATGTCATCACGAAGCGGGAAATCCTTCTCGGGCGTGACATCGGGATTGATCAGGGACATGGGAGGCTCTCGCTTCAGCGCGCTTGCTGCACTGCGAAATAAAACTCTTATCTCAAGCCCGCAAGCGTAATTCTATTTTAAGTTCCGCTCTAATTGGCAACAGCCCAGCGGCCTGGCTCCTCCGTCTGGCCAATAAGGGCAAGGCCGTAGGCAATTGATTCGAACTGATCGGCGGAGGTCAGGCGACTCTCGCCGAAGCGCTCCACGAACAGGCGCCGGATGGCGGGCACGAAGGACGTGCCGCCTGTGAGGAAGACGCGCTCGATCTGCTCCGGCTCCACGCCGGCCTTGGCGAGCGCCTCATCGATCGTGCCGGCGATTCGCTGGACATCCTCGGCGATCCAGCCCTCGAACTCGGCGCGGGTGATCCGCGCCTGGATGTCGACGCCCTCGCCCTCAAACCGGAACTCCGTCTCGTCCCGGTTCGACAGATCCACCTTCGCGGCGGACACGGCGCGATAAAGGGCAAAGCCCAGGTCGTACTCGACGATGTCGATGAACTTCTCGAGCGGCTCGGGTTCGAGTGCGACCTTCGCCAGTTCGCGCAGCTCCCTCAGATCCCCGCTGCCCTTCATCATCGCCAGCTGGTTCCAGCGGGCGAAGTTGGCATAGTAGTGGTTCGGGATTGAGAGAACTTTATCCATCGAGCGATAGAGCCCGCCCTTGCCGAGACGAGGCGAGACCACCCGGTCGACGATCCGGTAGTCAAAGGCATCGCCCGCAAGCCCGATGCCCGCATGGCCCAGAGGTTCGGCCCGCAGCACCCCGCCTTTTCTAGAGAACCGCATGACGGAAAAGTCGCTGGTGCCACCGCCGAAATCGGCCACGAGCACGGTCGCATCGTGGTCAAGCTGCTTCGCATAGAAGAAGGCGGCTCCCACGGGCTCATAGACATAGCGGGCATGCTCCGTCCCGAGCCGGCCGAAGGCAGCCCGGTAGCGCTGCATGGCGAGATCGTCATCCGGGTTGTAGCCGGCGAACTGGACTGGCCGACCGATGATCACATTGCGCGCGCCCCAATCCAGCCGGGAGCCGCCATGGCGCGCAAGCGTGCGCAGGAAGGCGCTGAGCAGGTCCTCGAAGCCGTAGCGCTCCCGGAAGATGCGGGTCTCCTTGAAGGTGGCGCTCGCCGCGAAGGTCTTGAAGGACTGAATGAAACGATGGGCATGGAGACCCTCTAGGAACTGCTCGATGGCCCAGGGGCCGCCCTCGACCTCGGTGCGCAGGCCGTTGCCGTGGCGCTCGTCCCAGAAGCAGAGCGCCGTCACAAAGACCTTGAGGCTCTCGCCCCCATGCTCGAAGGTCAGCGCCTCCACCTGCCCATCCGGCCCCGCGATGGCCACGACCGTGTTGCTGGTGCCGAAATCGATGCCGATGGAAAAATCATGGGATGGGGGCATGGAGACCTCGGGAGCGCGCGAGAGGGCCGGACGGTCTATACGCCAAGGCTTTCGGAGCCAAGCAAAATTGCGGAAAAAGCGCTTTCCCTTCCGGCACTGCGACCCCGGTGCTGGGGACGGGCCGTTGACCCGGAGGGGGGCTGCACCGTAGAAGCCGCGCCTCAACCTTTCGGAGACTTTCATGCTATCCATCGGTCAGCGCATTGCGGACGAACTGAATGTTCAGGAATGGCAGGTCAAGGCGGCCATCGATCTCCTCGACGGCGGTTCGACCGTGCCCTTCATCGCGCGCTACCGCAAGGAAGTCACCGGCACCCTGGATGATGCCCAGCTGCGCACCCTGGAAGAGCGCCTGAGCTACCTGCGCGAGCTGGAGAGCCGCCGCAAGACGATCCTCGACAGCATCCGCGAGCAGGGCAAGCTCACCGACGAGCTGGCGCTCCAGATCAACACCGCCGACACGAAGGCGCGGCTCGAAGATCTTTATCTTCCCTACAAGCCGAAGCGCCGCACCAAGGCTCAGATCGCCAAGGAAGCCGGCCTGGAGCCCCTGGCCGACCTGCTCCTGAACGAGCCGACCCGCGATCCGAAGGAGGCTGCCGCCGACTTCGTGAATGCCGAAAAAGAGGTTGCCACTCCAGAGGCAGCGCTCGAAGGCGCGCGGTCCATTCTGGTCGAGCGCTTTGCCGAGAACGCCGAACTTCTGGGTGCCCTGCGCGACATCTACTGGGAGCGCGGCAGCCTCACCTCCAAGGTGCGCGACGGCAAGCAGAATGACGGAGCGAAGTTTTCCGATTATTTCGACTTCGCCGAGCCTTTGCCCAAGCTGCCCTCCCACCGCATCCTTGCGCTCTTCCGCGGCGAAAAGGAGGAGATCCTCGACCTGCGCATGGAAGAGGATAAGGACGCTGCCGAGCCGGGCTATGTCAGTCGCTACGAGGGCCGTGTCGCGCTTGCCTTCAACATCACCGATCAGGGACGCCCCGGCGACAGGTGGCTGCTCGACACGGTGCGCTGGGCCTGGCGGACGAAGCTGCGCTTCTCCATCGAGCTCGACATGAAGATGAAGCTCTGGCAGCTCGCCGAGGACGAGGCCGTGAAGGTCTTCGCCGGCAACCTGCGCGACCTGCTGCTCGCGGCCCCCGCCGGCGCGCGTCCGACCTTGGGTCTCGATCCAGGCTATCGCACCGGCGTGAAGGTCGCGGTGGTGGATTCAACCGGCAAGGTCGTGGCAACGGATACCATCTACCCGCACGAGCCGAAGCGCCAATGGGATGAGTCCGTCGCAACGCTGGCGCGGCTCTGCCGCGTGCACCGCGTCGAGCTCATCGCCATCGGTAACGGCACGGCCTCCCGGGAGACCGACAAGCTCGCGGCCGAACTGGTGTCGAAGCACCCGGATCTGACGCTGACCAAGATCATGGTCTCGGAAGCAGGCGCCTCCGTCTATTCCGCCTCGGCCTTTGCCAGCCAGGAGCTGCCGGACCTCGACGTATCCCTGCGCGGCGCCGTCTCCATCGCCCGCCGCCTGCAGGATCCGCTCGCCGAACTCGTCAAGATCGACCCGAAATCCATCGGCGTCGGCCAGTACCAGCACGATCTCGCCGAGTACAAGCTCTCGCGCTCCCTCGACGCGGTGGTGGAGGATTGCGTGAACGCCGTCGGTGTCGATCTCAACACAGCCTCCGCCCCGCTGCTTGCCCGCGTGTCGGGCCTCGGCGACTGGGTGGCGCAGAACATCGTCTCTCACCGCGATGCCAACGGACCTTTCAAGACCCGCAAGGCGCTGACCAAGGTCTCGGGGCTTGGTCCGAAGACCTTCGAGCAGGCGGCGGGCTTCCTGCGCATCCCGAATGGGGACGATCCGCTCGATGCCTCGGGCGTTCATCCGGAAGCCTATCCGGTAGTGCGCCGCATCCTGGAAGCCACAAAAAGCGATATCAAGGTGGTGATCGGCAACGGCACTGTCCTGAAGAAGCTCAACCCGCAGAACTTCACGGACGAGAAGTTCGGCGTGCCGACCGTCAAGGACATCCTGAGCGAGCTGGAAAAGCCCGGCCGCGATCCGCGCCCCGAGTTCAAGACCGCCACCTTCATGGAAGGTGTGGAGAAGATCAGCGACCTGAAACCCGGCATGATGCTGGAAGGCGTTGTCACCAACGTGGCGGCCTTCGGGGCCTTCGTGGATGTGGGCGTGCACCAGGACGGGCTGGTGCACATCTCGGCGCTCGCCGACACCTTCGTGAAGGATCCGCGCACAGTGGTGAAGCCGGGCGACATCGTGAAGGTGAAGGTGCTCGAGGTCGACATTCCCCGCAAGCGCATCTCCCTCACCATGCGGATGAGCGATCCGGCCGAGAAGCGGGCTCCGGGGCGGCAGGACGACAACCGGGGGGCCTTCCAGAAGCACCGTCAGCAGAACGAGAGGAAGCCCGCGTCACAGGCCCCCGCCTCGGGCGGCGCTCTGGCGGATGCCCTGCGCCGGGCGGCCATAGCCGGCGGCAAGGACAAGGGCAGCCGGAAGTGATGTCAACAGGGGCGACTTGTAGCCGCCTCTGATCTGTTCTAGAAGCAAAGCGTCTCACGGGGAGCCCATTCAGGGCTGAGAGGTGGCCAGGCCACCGACCCGTCGAACCTGATCCGGGTCATGCCGGCGGAGGGAATGAGCATGCGACATCGCCAGAAAAGCTATGCCCCGTGCAATTTGCGCCGCCAGTCCGGCCTGCCTCATGCATGGGAGCGCCCTTAAGATGTTACGCCGACTGCTTCTCACCCTCGCCTCGCTCGGTCTCGCTACGGGCCTCGCCCAGGCTCAGACCAAGCCGACGCTCACCGTCTACACCTACAACTCGTTCGCTGGGAAATACGGCCCGGCCAAGACCATCGAGGAGCGCTTCGAGGCGACATGCAACTGCGACCTCACCTGGGTCACCGCCGAAGATGCTGGCAGCCTGCTCGGGCGGTTGCGCCTCGAAGGCCAGAACACCAAGGCGGATGCCGTCGTAGGCCTTGACATGAACCTTATGGCGGAAGCGAAAACTCTCAACCTCTTCGCTCCACACGGCACCGATGTGAAGGATCTGTCGCTCCCGATCGAATGGAAGGATGACACTTTCATTCCTTTCGACTGGGGCTACTACGCGTTCGTGTATGACGCCAACAAGCTGCCCAACCCGCCGAAGAGCCTGAAGGAACTGGTCGACAATCCCAACGGCCCCAAGGTGGTGCTGCAGGATCCCCGCACCAGCGCGCCGGGCCTCGGCCTCCTGCTCTGGATGCAGAAGGTCTACGGCGAGAAGGCCGGCGAGGCCTGGGGCAAGCTCAAGCCCCGCATCGTCACCTTCACCAAGGGCTGGTCGGAAGCCTACGGTCTTTTCATGAAGGGCGAAGCCGACATGGTGATGTCCTACACCACATCGCCTGCCTATCACATCGTCGCGGAGAAGAAGGACAACTACAAGGCCGCCGCCTTCACGGAGGGGCATTACCTTCACGTGGAGCTCGCCGGCATGACCCGCACGACGAAGCAGCCGGAACTCGCCAAGCAGTTCATGGCCTTCGTGCTCAGCGAGCCGTTTCAGACGACGATCCCGGAGACCAACTGGATGTATCCGGCGAAGAACCCGCCCTCCGGCACCCCGGCAGCCCTCAAAGGCATGATCGAGCCGAGCCAAGCGCTCCTCTTCACGCCGGAGGAGGTGCAGCAGAACCGCCGTGCCTTCACGGATGCCTGGCTCAACGCCACGGCGCGCTGATCGCTCATGCTGACCTTGAGGCTGCCCCATCCCGGAACCCTGGTGGCCTTTGCCATTCTGGCTTTGGTTGCGGGCGGCTTCATCGCGCTTGCCACCTTCGATGGAGGAACGCCGACACTTTTCTCCATCGGCCCCTATCTCGGTCGCGTGCTCGCCTTTTCGATCATCCAGGCTACACTCTCGACCGTTCTGTCCCTCGCCCTCGGGATCGGTCTGGCGCTGGCCCTTGTGCGCCGCTCGTTCCTGGGCCGAAGCATCGTTCTGGCGGCCCTGAGCACCACGATGGTGATGCCGACCATTGTGGCGGTCTTCGCCGTCTTTGCCGTGTATGGACGGAGCGGATGGCTTGCCGAAGGGCTCGCTTTCCTCGGCTGGAATGACGGCTTCAGCATCTTCGGTTACCCGGGTATTCTCATCGCCCACGTCTTCCTGAATGCTCCGTTCGTGGCGCGCATTACGCTGGACGGCTTGAATCAGATCCCCGCCGAGCACTGGCGTCTCGCCACCGCCTTCGGTTTCACGCCGGCACAGATTTTCCGCCACCTCGACTGGCCCGTGCTGCGCACTGAGCTGCCCGGCATCGCGGGCCTGATCTTTCTCATGTGCTTCAAGAGCTTTGCGATCGTGTTGGCGCTGGGCGGCGGACCGAGCCGGTCCACGCTCGAAGTGGCGATCTATGAGGCGCTCAAGATCGATCTCGATTTCGGCCGTGTCGCCTGGCTGGCGTTGATTCAGCTCGTGATCTGCCTCTCGATGACGGCGCTCCTGCATTGGGCCTTCACGCGTCCGCCTGTCGGGCACACCATTCGCAGCCTCGTCCGCCGGCCCGATGCGGACAATCGCCGCCTGAAATCCTTGGATGCCCTTGTGCTCGCTATCGCGGCCCTGTTCATCGCGCCGCTCGCAGTCAGCGTTCTGACGGGCCTTCGCAACATTCCCGATATTCTGGAAGCGGACCTTCTCCAGGCCCTCCTCACGAGCTTGACCATCGCCGCCGCAGCGGCCGTGATCGCCTGCCTGCTCGCTCTTGCGCTCGCCTCCGCGGCACGGCGCAGGCGTCTCGTCCTGCGTTCGCCGCGCATGGCAGCCTTCTATGACTTTCTACCGGATACGCTCCTGGCTGTTCCTCCCTTTGCCCTCACGGCGGGCCTGTTCCTGCTGATCCAACGCTTCGGGGATCCATCGTCCGCCGGTCTCATCCTCCTGCCGCTCATCAACGGGCTGGCTGCCGTGCCGTTCGCCTATCGGTTCGTCGCGCCGCATCTGCTCACCGTCGAGGAACGCTATGGCCGGGTGGCGGCCTCTCTGGGCGTTACCGGATGGGCGAAGCTGGCGATCATGGATTGGCCCGTGCTCAGGCGCCCGCTTGCAGCAGGCTTTGCGCTGGCCATGGCCCTGTCGTTCGGCGATTTCGGCATCATCGCGCTGTTCGGCGGCACGGAACTGGTGACGCTGCCCTATCTCCTCTACGAGCGTCTTGGCGCCTACCGGCTGGACGAGGCATCGGCCATCGGCCTCGTCATCGTTCTCGTGGCCTTTCTTCTCGCTCATGCTTCAGGTCGCCTGTCCCATGCTGGTCATTGAGAATTGCCGCCTGACCTGGCCCGATTTCGTGGCCGATTACTCGCTGTCGGTGAAAGCGGGGAACCTGTGCGCCGTCATCGGTCCGTCCGGGGGCGGCAAGACCACCCTGCTGCACATGATCGCCGGGTTCGAGACGCCGCAGAGCGGCGCGCTGACGTTCCAAGGCCAGGATCTTCTGCCGCTCGCCCCGGCCAAGCGGCCCGTCGCCATCGTGTTCCAGGATCACAACCTGTTTCCACACTTGAACGTGGCACAGAATGTCGGGCTGGGCTTGCGGCCTTCGCTGCGCCTAACCGATGATGAAAAGCGGCTCATCGAGGAAACCCTGGAAGCCGTGGGCCTTGAAGGCTTCGGCTCCCGCAGGCCCGGCGAGATGTCGGGCGGTCAGCGCCAGCGCGTGGCGCTGGCACGCGCTCTCGTTTCGGGCCGCCCGCTGATCCTGCTCGACGAGCCCTTCAGCAGCCTCGACCCGACCCTGCGGCGTGACATGATCCTCCTCGTCGACGAGATGCGACGGAAGCGTTCCGTCACCATCCTCATGACGATCCACACCCCTGAGGATGCAGCCGACGTGGCGGATCAAATGGCGTTCGTCGCGGACGGCAGGGTCGTTGCTTCAGGTCGACCGGCCGACATTCTCAACAGCGCATTGGCGCCGAGGATCGCGGCCGCCGTGTCGGATTCGTGAAGAGTCATACCCACGGCAAGACGCTGAGAGGTAAGAGTGGCATTCCCGTCCGGAGCGCAGCGGAGGGGAAGGGAATTCATAGCGTTGAGCGTGCAAGTGGATCCCTTCCCGGTCCTGCGGACCGCCGGGGATGACAGTGGTTCAACCCCGCCCAGCCAGTACCGACACTCCTGCCCCATCGAACACATGCAGGGCGCGACGCGGCACGTGGGCGGTGTAGGATCCGCCCGCCGCCGCATCGGTCTCTCCAGGGGCGCGGACAATTACATCGTCGCCGCTGGCGAGCTTCATGTAGACGTAGCTCGACTCGCCCAACTGCTCGACGGCATCGATGGTGCCACGCAGGGAGGCTGCATCCGCTCCGCCCTCCTCCATGTGCTCGGGCCTGATGCCGATAGTCACGTGGTCTCCTGCCGCCAGACTCTCTGGCTGCACATCCATGGCCACTTCCGTGCCGGCAAAGCCGATGGTGGCGCTGGCACCATCGATGCGCAGAACTTGGCCCTTGATGAAGTTCATGCGCGGCGAGCCGATGAAGCCGGCGACGAAGAGGTTGCGGGGCGAACGATAAAGCTCCAGCGGTGCCCCGACCTGCTCGATCCGGCCGTGGTTCATCACCACGATCTTGGAAGCCAGCGTCATGGCCTCGACCTGATCGTGGGTGACGTAGATCATGGTGGCGCCGAGATCACGGTGGAGCTTGGCGATCTCCAGGCGCGTGTTGACGCGAAGCGCAGCATCAAGGTTCGACAGCGGCTCGTCGAAGAGAAAGACGCTCGGGTTGCGCACGATGGCGCGGCCGATGGCGACGCGCTGGCGCTGGCCGCCCGACAATTCCCGAGGCTTACGGTCGAGAAGCGGCGTCAGTTTCAGGATCTCGGCAGCCTGCCGCACCCGGCGATCCGCCTCCGCCTTGTTCGTCTTCGCGAATTTCAGGCCGAACGCCATGTTCTTGTAGACGTTCATATGCGGGTAGAGCGCATAGGATTGGAACACCATGGCGATCTTGCGGTCTGCCGGCGGCAGCTCGTTCACCCGCCTCTTGTCGATCCTGATCTCGCCGCCGCTGACGGTCTCAAGGCCCGCAATGATGCGCAGCAACGTCGACTTGCCGCAGCCTGACGGACCGACGAAGACGACGAACTCGCCATCGTCTACGGACAGGTTGATGTCGCGCAGGATCTCGGTGGCCCCGAAGGACTTGGCAACGCCGTGGAGGGAAACATCAGCCATTGCGGTCAATTCCTGGAAGCAGCTGTCACTTCACGGCGCCGGCCGTGAGGCCGCGCACGAGATAGCGGGAGAAGAGAAGGTAGAGGACGAGCACGGGCGCGATCGCCAGCGTCAGGGAGGCGAGCACCGCGTTCCAGTCGGTCACATACTGGCCGATGAACTGTTGCACGCCGAGCGTGATGGTCTGCTTGCCGTCACCGGGGGCCAGGATCAACGGAAACCAAAGATCATTCCAGACCGGTACCATGGTGAATACCGCCACCGTTGCGATGGCCGGGCTGATCAGCGGCAGGATGATGCTGAAGAAGATCCGGTATTCGCTCACCCCGTCGCAGCGGGCCGCATCGCGCAGGTCCTTGGGGATCTGCTGGATGAACTCGCCGAGGATCAGAATCGCGAGCGGCAGCCCCTGCGCCACATAGACGAGGATGAGCGCCGTCAGAGTGTTGACGAGGTTCAGCTCCACCATCATGCGCAGGATGCTGACGCTCCCGAGGCGGATCGGCACCATGATGCCGATGGCGAGATAGAGGCTGAGCAGCGTGTTGCCGGTGAACTTGTACTCGGTCAGCGCCCAGGCTGCCATGGCGCCGATCAGCACGATCAGCACCAGGGACACCAGGGTCACCGTGAGGCTGTTGAAGAAGTAGAGGCCGAAATCGGAATTGGCAAAGACCCGGTCGAATCCGATGGTCGTCCAGGTCTGGCCATTGGGAAGCCCAAGTGGATCGGCGAAGATGGCCCGGCGCGTCTTAAAGGCATTGATCAGGATGAGCAGGATCGGGCCGAGCGCCAGGATCGTGTAGAGGATCAGGGCGATGTGAACGGCAATCCGGCCGGGCCTGAAGGTCATGTCCCGGTCTCCCTTAGAAGGTATGCCGCTGCAGCCGCCGCTGCACGCCGAACAGATAGATCAGAACGCCGATCAGGATGATGACCAGCATGGCGGTCGCCACCGCGGCTCCCATGGTCGGGCTCCCGACCTGAAGCTGGAAGCCGAAGAAGGTGCGATAGAAGAACGTGCCCAGGATATCCGTCGAGAAGTTCGGGCCGGCGAGCGCGCCCTTGACCGCATAGATCAGGTCGAACGCGTTGAAGTTGGCCACGAAAGTGAGGATCGACACCACGCCCAGCGTCGGCAGGATCAGGGGCAGGCGCACGAACCAGAAGACGCTGAACGGCCCCGCCCCGTCGACGGTCGCCGCATCGAGGAGATCGTCGGGAATGTTCAGGAGGGCGGCATAGATCAGCATCATCGGAATGCCGACGAACTGCCAGACCGAGATGAGCGAGACCGTCAGCAGGGCGGTCGATTCCTGCCCCAGCCAGGGGCCGAAGAAGCTGCCGAGGCCCACCGCCTTCAGAAGGCTCGGTGCGATGCCCCAGAGCGGATTGAGGATCAGCTGCCAGATGAAGCCTATGATGACCACGGACAGCATGGTCGGCAGGAAGATGAGCGTGCGGTAGACGCTGCCGCCGGTGAGCCGCGGCAGGCTGAGAAGCATGGCCAGCCCTAAGCCGATGCCGTTCTGCACCACCATGTGGATGGCGAAGAAGACCAGGTTGTTGCGCAACGCGTTCCAGAACTGACCGGACCAGTTCGGATCGCTCAGAAGTGTCTGGAAATTCTGCAGCCCGACGAAGCTGCGCGCGCCTGTTTCATCGCCGGCATAGAGGCTCAGGCGAATGGTGTCGATCAGAGGATAGATCGAGAATAGCGTGTAGATCGCGAGCGCGGGGGCAAGAAACACCGCGATATGGAGCGGAAAGCGCGAGCGGGCGGGAACCACGTCCGTCGACTGTACGCTGGGGGCCGTGAGATCCGTCATGCTGCCCTGGATAGACCGAGGAGAGTAAGAGCGGGCCGCTTTGATGGGCGGCCCGCTTCAGTGCTTCACTTACTTCTTGTGCGGCTCGTACCAGCTGGCAAGCCCATCCTCGGCCTTCTTGGCCGCTTCCTCGGGCTTCATGGTGCCGTTCATCACCTGGGCGCTCACGTTCCAGAGCTCGTTCTCGAGGTTCGGCGTGCCGCGCGACAGGATCTGGTAGGAGTTACGGATCGAGCTTTCGCAGGTCCCGCGCCAGCCGACGAACTTGGCCGCCACCGGATCCTTCACGTCCACCTTCGCCTTGGAGAGAGGGAAGAAGCCCGGCAGCTCGTTGGCGTAGATCTCGGCGAATTCAGGCGATGCCACCCAGGACAGGAAGGTCTTGGCGGCCTCCATGTTCTGCGACTTGGCATTGATGCCGATGGCGATGTCCGTGTGATCGCTGATGTAGCACTTGTCGCCGGCATTCACCACGGGCGGCGCGAAGGCGTCGAACTCGAAATCGGCCTGCTTGCGGAAGATCGGCACGTCCCAGGAGCCGGCCGGATAGATGGCCGCGCGGCCCAGGGTGAACAGGTTCTGCGTATCCGGATACTTCTGCGCCTTGTAGCCGTCGCCCATATAGGGTGCCCAGCTCGCCAGCTCCTTGAACGCATCCACATAAGGCTTGTCGGTGAACTTCTGCTTGCCCTCGATGAGCGCCTTGCGACCCTCCTCGCCCTTCCAGTAGTTCACGCCGATGTTCTGGAAGCCCATGGTGGCGGCTTCCCACTGATCGGCCGTGCCCATGGCGATGGGCGTGTACTTGCCGTCGGCCTTGATCTTGTCGAGCACCGCGTGGA
This sequence comes from Microvirga lupini, assembly GCF_014191055.1. Classification (GTDB taxonomy): domain Bacteria; phylum Pseudomonadota; class Alphaproteobacteria; order Rhizobiales; family Beijerinckiaceae; genus Microvirga; species Microvirga lupini_A. The sequence goes on along the minus strand of NZ_JACHWB010000001.1, from coordinate 280,217 downwards.
ACTCGGCCACGGTCTTGGGCGGCGTGAGCTTCAGCTCGTCGAAGATTTCCTTGTTGTAGACGAAACCGTGGATCACCGAGGCCATCGGCATGCAGAAGGTGGTCCTACCGTCGTCCGTGGACCAGGCGCTCTTCGCCACATCGGAGAAATTCTCAAGGCCCTTCACGTCGTTGACGGCAATGAGATTGCCCTTCTTGAACAGGTCGAGGGACGCGTCGAAAGGCCGGCAGGTGATGAGATCGCCTGCGGTTCCGCCGGCGAGGCGGGCGTTGAGCGCGGCGTTGTATTCGGTCGGCGGATCGGCCTTGAACTGCACCTTGATGTTCGGATGCGTCTTGTTGAAGGCTGGAATGATCTTGGTGTTCCACACATCCGCATCGTCGTTGCGCCAGCTCTCGATGGTGAGAGTCTGGGCCGAAGCGACATTGGCGAAGGCCAGAGCGGCCGCGACGACAGAGGCTGTCGCCAGCAGCTGTCCCGCCCGGCGCCGGAAAGCCTTCGAATGGAGCGTCTTCATCGTTTTCGTCCTCCGTACCCCAGAGGCGGCTCCAAGGCACGCCTCCGAGCATGTTCCCTTTTGTTGCCCCGTGCCCATTATGTGCATTCTTATGCCTTCCAGCGGGCAGCCATGACTGTTTCACTGGTCGATGCGTTGGACAAGTGACCTCATATTGGTATCGACAAAATTCAAAGACAACTCCCCTTCGGCTCGATCCTCTGGAAATTGCCAGCCTCAGTTCGCGCTCTTAGGAATCATGAGGCACAGACGAGGCGTACATGGGCCTGGGCAATAAGGCCGCCACCTCTTCCCGAACTGGACATTAAGTGGCATTGTGCCGTCCATTGTCCGCATTCGAGATTTGTCCTCCCATGACCGACCTCCTGTTTCTTGGCATTGATGGCGGCGGCACAAAGTGCCGGGCGCGTCTGCGCAATGCGCAAGGCGATCTGCTGGGGGAAGGAACGGGCGGCCCATCCAATATCCGTCTCGATCCCGATCTGGTCTGGAATTCTCTTCTCACGGCCTGCCGCGAGGCGCTGTCCCAGGCAGGGCTTCAGGAAAGCGATCTCGGCCGGATTCATGCCGGCATGGGGGCTGCAGGTGCGGGGCAGACCAGCGCGGTCGAGCGCCTGCTGGCGCGCTCCCATCCCTTTGCATCCTTCGAGATCGAAACGGATGCCCACACCGCCTGGCTCGGCGCCTTCAACGGAGGAGACGGGGCGATTCTCATCGTCGGCACCGGCTCCTGCGGCTATGGGGGCGTGAGCGGCCAATGCCATTATGTCGGGGGCTGGGGCTACGAGGTGTCCGACGAGGGCAGCGGGGCCGCCATCGGGCGGGAACTCCTGCGCCGCTGCATCTGGGCCCATGACGGCCGCACACCATCGACCCCGCTCTCCAATGCGGTGCTGGCCGGGTTCAAGAACGATCTCGAGATTCTGGTCGACTGGGTCGGCAAGGCCCGGCCGAGCGATTATGGCCGCTATGCGCCGCTTGTCCTCGACTATGCAGATCGACGAGACCCGCTCGCCATCGACCTCATGGCCAACGCTGCGGCCGGGCTGGGCCAGATCGCCACGCGCCTCCTCGACCTCGGCGCTCCGGCCATCTGCCTCTTCGGCGGCTTTGCCGAGCCCATGCGCCCGTGGCTCCCGCCCCCTGTCCAGCGCACCATTGCGGCTCCCATGGCCGATGCCGTCGACGGCGCCATCCTGCTCGCGCGCACGGCTGTGACAGGGAGGCTCTCATGAGCGATCAAGCCGGCGAGGCCCTGTCGCTTCTTCCCCTGAATGAGGCCAATCCCACACCCCTTTACCTGCAGCTTCAGCAATCCATCGAGGAGGCGGTACGCAAGGGCGACCTGAAGGCCGATGCCGCGCTGCCCGGCGAGCGTGATCTCGCCAAGCAGCTCGGCATTTCGCGCGTGACCGTGCGCAAGGCCATCACGGGCCTCGTGCAGAAGGGAGTGCTCGTCCAGCGCTGGGGCTCGGGCACCTTCATCGCGCAGCAGATGCGGCTGGAGCAGCCCCTGTCCCGCCTGTCGAGCTTCACGGACGACATGTCGGCCCGCGGCCTGAAATCCTCGGCCGTGATGCTGAGCCAATCGACCGGGCAGGCCTCGACGGACGAGCTGATGGCGCTCGGTCTCTCACCGGGCGAACGGGTCAGCCGCGTCAATCGCCTGCGCATGGCGAACGGCATTCCCATGGCGATCGAGAACGCTGTGATTCCGTCGCGCGTTCTGCCGGACCCGTCCCTGGTGCAGCAATCCCTGTATGCCGTGCTGCACGAGAAGGGCTTCATGCCCACAAGAGCCCTGCAGCGGCTGCACGCGGTTCTCCTGACCGAGGAACAGGCCTCGCTCCTCGGCGTTCCGCCTCAGAGTCCCGCACTCTATATCGAGCGCCGCTCCTTCACGGCTGCCGGTGAAGTGGTCGAGTTCACCTCGTCCTATTACCGGGGCGATGCCTATGATTTCGTGGCCGAGCTGACCATCAGCCAGCCGGAACGGATGCACCATGATGACACCTGAACCGAACAGCGCTGTTTCCACCATCACGGCCATGCTGCGCGAAGCGCAGGAAGCCCCCCAGGTGGTCGCATCCCTGCTCGACAGCAATACGCCTCTCTGCCGTGACCTGGGCGAGCGCCTGCGCGCCTCTCCTCCGCCTTTCGCGGTCACTTGCGCGCGGGGCAGCTCTGACAATGCGGCGACCTTCGTCAAATATCTGCTCGAGATCCATTCCGGTCTGGTGACCGCCTCGGTCGGCCCATCGGTGACGTCGGTCTACGAGGCGCGTCCGCGCATGCGTGATGCTTTGTTCCTCGCCGTGTCGCAATCGGGCCGCAGCCCCGACATTCTCAATCTCGCCCAGGCCGGGCGCGATGACGGTGCGCTGACGGTCGCGCTGGTGAATGACACCTCCTCGCCGCTCGCCTCCACATGCGAGGTCGTGCTGCCGCTCCACGCGGGCCCTGAGAAGAGCGTGGCCGCCACGAAATCCTTCATCGCAGCCCTAGCAGCAGGCCTGCAGCTCGTCGCCCATTGGTCGCAGGATCAGGACCTGCTGAACGCACTCGACACCCTGCCGGAGGTTCTCGCCAAAGCCTCCGCCGTTGACTGGTCATCTGCGCTGCCGCTTCTGTCGGATGCCGACAACCTCTTCGTTGTCGGACGCGGCGTCGGCTTTGCGGTGGCGCAGGAAGCGGCCCTCAAGCTCAAGGAAACATCGGGCGTTCATGCGGAGGCCATGAGCGCCGCCGAGCTGATGCACGGTCCCTGGACACTGGCCGGCGACCACTTCCCCATCCTGGTTCTCAGCCAGCAGGACGAGACCCTGAGCGGCGTCAACGATCTTGTGACGAAGCTGAACGAACACGGCGTTCCCGTCGTGGTCGCGGGCGCAGCGGAAGGCCCTGCCTCGGTCATGCTGCCGGCGGTCGAGGATGTGCATCCCTATCTCGCGCCGATTGCCCTCATTCAGAGCTTTTATCCTCTCGTGAATGCCGTTGCGCTGGCGCGCGGACGCAATCCCGACAGCCCGCCGCGGCTGCGCAAGGTAACGGAGACCGTCTGATGACTGTTGCTATGACTGGCGCCCGCATCTTCGACGGGTCGCACATGCTCGACGGCCGCGCTGTCGTCATCGAGAACGGCCGCATCGCCGGCGTGCCGCATGAACGGGATCTCGGCACCGGAATCGAACGCCATGCGGTGAGCGGCCTGTTGGCTCCCGGCTTCATCGACGTTCAGGTCAATGGCGGCGGCGGTGTCCTCTACAACGATGTGCGCTCTGTCGAGGGCATCAGCACCATTGCGAAGGCGCACCGGGCCTACGGCACCACCGGCCTTCTTCCCACCTTCATCACGGATACTCGTGAGAAAATGGCGGCAGCGGTTGAGGCTATGCGTGAGGCGCTGGCGGCCAGCATCCCCGGCGTTCTCGGAATCCATGTCGAAGGCCCCTTCATCAGCCCAGAACGCAAGGGCGTGCACAATCCAGCTTTCATGCGCCCGATGGAGGAGGAGGACATCGCCATCCTGACCTCCCTGAAGGACGGCCGCACCCTGGTGACCCTGGCGCCCGAGCGCAACAGCATGGAAGCCATCGCACGCCTCGCCTCGGCCGGCGTTCTGATCTGCGCCGGGCATACGGCGAGCGACTACGACACCGTCATGGAGGCAGCCCGCCACGGCCTGCGCGGCTTCACGCATCTTTTCAACGCCATGCCACCGCTGGCAGGCCGCGATCCCGGCCCCGTGGGCGCGGCCCTCGACAGCCGGGATACCTGGTGCGGGCTCATCGTCGATGGGCACCATGTGAGCGACGCCGCCTTGCGCGCGGCGATTGCCGCCAAGGGCACGGAGCGGATGATGCTGGTGACCGATGCCATGTCGGTGACCGGCACGGACCTGACGAGCTTCGAGCTTCACGGCCGCACGATCTACCGTCAGGACGGCAGGCTCACCACCGAGGACGGAACCCTTGCCGGCTCCGACCTCGACATGGCAAGCGCCGTGCGCAACAGCGTCGAGCGCCTAGGGCTTGCCCTGCCGGAGGTGCTGCGGATGGCGTCCCTCGTGCCGGCGAGCTTCCTGCGCCTCGATCATGAACTCGGCCGCATCGCGCCGGGCTACCGCGCCGACCTCGTCCTTCTCGACGAGAGCCTGCAGGTGCGACAGACTTGGATTGCTGGGCAAAGCGAATAAGGGGAAAGCGCTGATGAGCACGCAGAGGGTTCTGGTTGTCGGCCTTGGCAATATGGGCCTGTCCCATGCCCTCGCCTATATGCGGATCGAAGGCTACGAGATCGCCGGGCTCTGCACACGCAACGTCGAGGCCATGGAGCTTCCGCCCGCTTTGCAGAGCGCTCCGCGGTTCAGCGATTACGAGGAAGCGCTCATAGCGACCAAGCCGGACGTGGTGTCCATCAACACCTGGTCGGATACCCATGCACCCTATGCGATCCGGGCCATGGAAGCAGGCGCCCATGTGTTCGTGGAGAAACCCCTCGCCGATACGGTCGAGGATGCGCAGCGGGTTGTTGACACGGCAATCCGCACCGGGCGCAAGCTCGTCATCGGCTATATCCTTCGCCACCACCCGTCCTGGATCAAGTTCATCGAGATCGCCAGGACGCTCGGTACGCCGCACGTCTTCCGCATGAACCTCAATCAGCAATCGAGCGGCCAGGCCTGGGAGGCGCATAAGCGCCTGCTGCAATCCCTCTCGCCCATCGTCGATTGCGGCGTGCACTATGTGGACGTCATGTGCCAGATCACGAAGGCTAAACCCGTGCAGGTTCACGGCGTCGGTACGCGCCTGACGGAGGACATGCCGGCCGGCATGTACAATTACGGCCATCTTCACGTGACCTTCGATGACGGCTCGGTCGGCTGGTACGAGGCCGGCTGGGGACCGATGATGAGCGAGACCGCCTATTTCGTGAAGGACGTGATCGGCCCGAAAGGCAGCGTCAGCATCGTCATGGCCGAGACGGTCGGCGAGATCCGCTCTGACGACATCAATGCGCATACGAAGACCAACCAGATCCTGCTCCACCATGCCGCGCTGAAAGACGATGGCTCCTTCGCCAAGGCCGATGAGCGGATCAGCACCACGGACGAGCCCGACCACGATGCCCTGTGCGAGCGCGAGCAGCGTTACCTGCTGCGCGCAATCCGGGAGGACCTCGACCTGACGGATCACATGAACGACGCCGTCCGATCCCTGCGCATCGTGCTCGCGGCTGACGAGGCCGTGCGGACGGGCCGTGTGGTTTCGCTTTAGAAGGCAATCAACACATCCTCAGCCCTCATCCTGAGGAGGTCGCAGGGCGACCGTCTCGAAGGTGACTCCAGAGGGCGCTGGACGATCCTTCGAGACGCAGCCTACGGCTACTCCTCAGGATGAGGTTGTGAGTATACCGGCCACGATTTGGCCGAATCCAAACGATCAGCCCTTTACATAAAGAACGAAGCTGCGGCCCTTGCCGGCGAACTCCCGGTCGTATGCCCGTTCAACCTGCCAGCCGTGACGCTCATAGAAACGGCGAGCCGCATGATTGTCGCGGAAACATTCGAGACTCTTCGCGCCTCGCCGTTCAGCCTCCTGGAGAAGAAGCGCACCGCCGCCTCTGCTGCGGACATCAGGATCCATGAACAGCATATCGATATGGCTATCGGACATGAGCAGGAAGCCAGCGGGCTTAGCTTCTGAGATGGCCACCAGCATGCGCTGCCAGGACGAAGCAAACCGCTCAGCAAAGAACATTCTATCCCGGGCTTGGAGCACATCCTGTTCCAGAATGCCCGCGAAGGCAGCCCGATAGGACCGTTCAGCGATGGCCGCCAGGGCCGGAACGTCATCCGCTCCGGCGGTTCGTACCATCACGGCTGGCCTCTCAGGCGTGGATCGAGGGTGTCGCGCAGGGCATCACCCAACAGATTGAAGCCGAAGGACAGGAACAGGATGGCGAAGCCCGCGAAGATTGCGCTCCAGGGAGACAGCATGAGGAAGTTGCGCCCCTCCGACAGCATCAAGCCGAGGGACGGAGTCGGCGGCTGGGTGCCGAGGCCGAGGAAGGAGAGCGAAGCCTCGACCAGGATGGCGGCGGAGAGCAGCAGGCTTGTCTGGACTAGGATCACGGACGCAAGGTTCGGCAGGATGTGCAGGAAGATGATTCGCGCATCCGATGCGCCGATGGCGCGGGCGCCGGCCACATATTCGCTCTCGCACAGCACCAGGGCGGGACCGCGCAGGAGCCGTGCGAAGATCGGCGTGTAGACCACCGCGATGGCAGCGGCGGCGCTGTAGATGTGCGGTCCCAGCACTGCAATGATGCCGATGGCGAGCAGCATCACCGGAAAGGCAAAGAGCACATCCATGATGCGCATGATGATGCGATCGAGCCAGCCGCGGTAGTAGGCTGCCACGAGCCCAAGGGCGCCTCCAGCGAAGAGAGCGACGCCTACAGCCAGCAGGCACGCGATGAGGGAGGTGCGGTAGCCATAGAGGATGCGGGTGAGCACATCGCGGCCCAGCTGATCGGTGCCGAACCAGTTCAGTTCTGTCGGTGCCCGCAGGCGACGCGCCACGCTCTGCGCCATGGGATCGTAGGGAGCGAACAACGGCGCCCCGAGAGCGAGAATGATCTGGATCGCCACCAGGGCGACCGCGAATGTCAGTAGCTTGTTCTTGGCCAGACGCTGCACGGCTCTAGGCCCTCACGCGGGGATCGACGACGATGTAGAGCAGGTCGACGAGGAAGTTCACGAGAACGAAGCCCGCCGTGACCACCAGGATGGTAGCCTGGATCAGCGGATAGTTGCGCTCGGCGATGGCCCCAAGGATCAGGCGACCGAGACCCGGGATGGCAAAGACCTGCTCGACCACGATGGCGCCGCCGAGCAGATAGCCGGTCATGATGCCGACGCTGGTGAGGAACGGGATCAGCGCGTTGCGCAGAGCATGCTTGTAAACGACCTTGCGCTCGGCCAAGCCTTTGGCGCGTGCCGTGCGGACATAGTCCTGACCCAGCGCGTCGAGCATGGCCGAGCGGACGAGGCGAGAGAGATTGGCGAGGATCGGCAGCGCCAGGGCGATGGCCGGCAGCGTCATGCGCTGCAGGTTGCCGAGAGGATCTTCCGAGAACGGCACATAGCCAAGCGACGCAAAGCCCGGCGCCCAGCTGGCAAGAAGCAGGATCAGCACGATGCCGAGCCAGAAGGAGGGGATCGTCAGGCCGGCGATGGCCGTCACGCGCATCACGACGTCAGCGGTACCGCCGCGGGTCTGCGCCATCAGGCAGCCGACCGGCACCGCCAGCACCGCGCCGATGAGAAGCGCGAGGAACGTGAGCTCGAGCGTCGGCCACAGATGCAGGAGAATCTCGCCGGCCACAGGCCGGCCCGTCCAGAGCGAGGTGCCGAAATCGCCGCGCAACGCGGCGCCGGCCCAGAGCAGATACTGCTCGACGATGGGACGGTCGAGGCCGACGCGGCGATTGAGCTCCGCCATGCGCTCAGGGGTGATCTCCGTGTTCGCCCCCAGCATGATCGCCACCGCATCGCCCGGGATCAGGCGGATCATCAGAAAAACGATGATCGACACGCCGAACAGGACGATGACGAGATCGATGAGGCGGGCGAGCAGAACGCGATTCATTCGGGCGAGCTCTTTGATCAAGACAATCCCGGCGCCGCATTCGCGCGGCGCCGGGCAATAAAGGATGTTCAGTAGGATGCGTTGCGCAGCAGCATCAGCGAGCGGTTCGGCATCACGTCGTAGCCCTGCAGCTTGCTGTTCATGGCCGAGAACAACGTGCCGTAGGTCAGGTGCGCCACAGGGCCGGAGCAGGCGAGCTTCTGCTGCACCTTGTCGTAGGCCGTCTTGCGGGCCGCTTGATCCTGCTGGCTGCGGGCCTGATCGAGCAGGCTGTCGATCTCCGCGTCCGAATACTTGAACACGTTGGTCGAGCCACCGGTGCGGAAGGTTCGATAGAAATACTCGTCCGGATCCGGCTGGCCGGCATTGATCGAGGCGAACATGTCGAAGTTGCTGTTGCGCCAATCCTGAATGAACTGGCCCTGCTCCTGGTTGACGAGTTCAACCTTGAAACCAGCCTTGTTCAGCTGCTCCTGCACCACCTGGGCGATGTCCTTCACATCCTGGCGTGGCAGGACCTTCAGGGTGACGGCCACCGGCGTTGCGACGCCCGCCTCCTTCAGCAGAGCCTGGGCCTTCGCCGGGTCGGGCTTGTAGCAGGCGAACTGGTTCACATCGAGCGCCCAGGATTTCAAGGCCGGCGAGAGCGGACCGCCCGGCACGCCGGCACCGAAAAGCGCCGCATCCACGATCTCCTGGCGGTTGATGGCGTAGTTCACCGCCTCACGCACCTTCGCATTGTCGAAGGGCGGCTTCGACACGTTCATGCCGATGAGCGTGTAGGCGAGATCCATCGTCTCGGCGAGCTTCACGTTCGGCTTGCCCTTGAGCTGCAGGGCGGTCGCCGCATCGATGTTCGGCAGGAGCGCATATTGCCCGTTGCTCAGGCCCACCTGACGGGTGGCCGATTCGGGCACGATGTTGAACTTGAGCCCGGCGAGCTTCGGCAGCCCCTTCTCCCAATAGGCCTCGTTCTTGGTCAGAAGGATGAAGCCGTTCGGCTGCCATTCCTGGAACTTGAACGGGCCTGTGCCAACCGGCGCCTTCTGCAGGGCGTCCTTGTTCGCTTCCATGGCACTCGGCACGATGGCGATGGTGGCCAGCGAACTGAGGAGAGCAGCGGACGGCTCCTTGAGCTTCAGCTCCACGGTCTGGGCATCGACCGCATTGGCGCTCTCCACCGCCGCGAGGCGGCTTGCGAGCGGCGAGGCGATGTCCTTGCTCTGCACGCGTTTGATGGAGGCCACCACGTCCTCGGCATTCATGTCGGAGCCGTCGTGGAATTTCACGCCCGAGCGCAGCTTGAAGGTATAGGTCTTGCCGTCCGGCGCGGCGCTCCAGGATTCGGCGAGGCCAGGAACGGTCTTCAGATCCTTGTCGATGGCCGTGAGGCCTTCATAGATGTTGCCGTTCACCACCATGAAGCTCGGGAATGCGGTGATGAGATGCGGATCCAAGCCAGTAGGGCCGTTGTCCGCGCCGATTTCCAGAACCTGAGCCGAGGCGGAAGCCATCGCCGCCACCATGAAACCTGCGCCGATTGCGCCGCGCAGAGCTGAGCTGACCATACGTCTATTCCTCCCTTGGAAGCCGCGGGGTGATTTATAGGACATCCCTGCGAACCTGTCATGGTCCAATATCATACCACTCTGGACCACCCCCTCGGCTGTGCTATGGTCAAGACCAACCAGACCAAGCCGGAGATGCAGATGTCGGACCGTTCCACTGTCAAAGCCATCGGGGTGATCAGCGGCACGTCGATGGACGGTATCGACGTCTCCATCGTTGACACGGACGGCGATACATTAGTGAAGCCGGGACTGGGCCGCACTTTCTCCTATCCGGATAATTTGAGAAGAACCCTCCAGGCGCTGATTGCCGAGCCGGCACAGGCGCAAAGCGAGCCGCTGGAAGATCTGGAGCGAGACGTGACGGAGGCGCATATCGCCGCCATCCGGCGTTTCATGGAGGAGACCGGAATCGGCGCAGCGGAGGTGAAGCTCATCGGTTTCCACGGCCAGACGGTCTATCACCGACCGGAGATCCGCTTCACGCGCCAGCTCGGGCTGGGCGACAAGGTCGCCGAGGCTCTCGGCATCGATACCGTCTATCGCTTCCGCCACGCTGATGTGGCATCGGGCGGGGAAGGCGCGCCGTTCGTTCCGCTCTATCATCGCGCGCTGGCCAGCAACCTCCAGCAGCCGATCATGATCCTCAATCTCGGCGGCGTCGGGAACGTCACGTATATCGATGGGGATGTGGTGATCGCTTTCGACACTGGTCCGGCAAGCGCACTGCTCGACGATTTCGTGCTGCGTCGCCGCGGCATGAGCTATGACGAAAATGGACAATTGGCGGCCTCCGGCAGGATCGATCAAAAGCTCGTCTCCGTGTTCATGCAGAACCCGTTCTTCGATCGGCCCGCGCCGAAATCCCTCGACCGTCAGGATTTTCATGCCCGTGCCAAAGGCGTCGAAGCGCTCTCCGATGAGGACGGCGCGGCAACGCTGGCGGAATTCACGGTACAGTCCGTCGTTGCGGCCCTGCGCCATGTGCCACGCGCGCCGCAGCGCTGGCTGGTGACCGGCGGCGGACGGCGCAACGCGCATTTCATGAAGCGCCTGCGTGAGGAGTTGGGCGTTGCAGTTGATCCGGTGGAATCAGTGGGTTGGGACGGCGATTTTCTTGAAGCGCAGGCCTTCGGCTATCTCGCCGTACGGTCGACTCTCGGCCTGCCCCTGAGCCTGCCAACCACGACCGGAGTGCCGCATCCCATGCCCGGCGGCGAACTCCATCGCGCCGCGTGATACAGCCATGACATTGACGGATCTGATCGACGAGGCCTTCACGCCCGCTGCCGCTTCGATCCAGAACGGCAACATTCCCGGCGCGGTCCTGGGATTGGTCACAGCGGATGGCGAGCGTGCCGTGCAATGGGCCGGGTACGCGCAGATAGAGCCGGTTCGCGAAAATGTTTCCCGTGAAACATGGTTCGACCTCGCCTCGCTCACGAAGGTGATCTTCACCACCACGCGCATCCTGCAACTGGTCGAGGAAGGCCGGATTGCCCTTGATGATCCGTTGGTGAAGGTCATTCCGGATCTGCGCCAGTACGACATGAATGCAGCCGAGCGGCGGCTCACCTTCCGCCAGTGCCTCGCACATCAGACGCATCTGCCGGCCGTGGAACCGCTTTACACCTATGGGCAGGACCCGAACACCCTGCGCGCCTTCATCCTGCAGCGGGTCTGGCAGCCGGGGCCACCGGTCTATTCCGACATCAATTACATGCTGCTCGGCATCGCCATCGAGCGCATCACGGGACAGGCGCTGATCGATCAGCCGCTTCCTGAACGCCTCTCGTTCCGGCCTGATCCAAAGCTTTGCGCCGCAACCGAGAAGGACACCTGGCGCGGACGCGTGATCCGTGGTGAGGTGCATGACGAAAACGCCTTCGCGCTCGGTGGCGCCTCGGGCCATGCCGGTCTGTTCGGCACCATCGACGGCGTGCTCGACTTCGCCCATTCGCTTCTTGCCGGCACGGGGCTGTCGCCGGAATCCATCAAAGCCATCCGTACGCTGGAATCGGAGAAGCGGACCGTGGGCTGGGAAGGCTTCTACCCCGGCTGGCACGGCGGCGATTCCTGCTCGCCGAACACTATCGGCCATACGGGTTTTACCGGCACCGGCCTGTGGATCGACTTCGAGCGTGGGCTCGCCTGGTCGCTCCTCACCAACCGGGTTCATCCGAGCCGGCACAAGGATAGCGGGATCCTCGCCTTGCGCCGTGCAACAGGCGAGCAGGTGACCGCGTTGTTCGACCGGCAGTCGCGCCTTTAAGGATGCCAACAGAAACGTGGTGACCAGCGCCATTCTGACATCCGCAGGCGATTGTTGCGGACCTCAACTGGTCCTATATTGGTCTGGAAGAAGGTTGGCATAATGGCGACAGAACATTTCAGTACCCGCTACCAGGACCTCGACACGTGGCCGAGCCTTGATGTCCTCTCGGCGTTCTATGAGGGGCAGCTCTCCGCCGTTGCCGCGGTCAGGCCCTCCCTGCCGGCCATCGCCGCCGCTGCGGAAGAGGCGGTGCCCCGTCTGCGCCGCGGCGGACGTCTGGTCTACGCGGGCGCCGGAACCTCGGGCCGCATCGGCGTTCAGGATGGAACGGAACTGCCGCCGACCTTCAACTGGCCCGACGACCGGGTGGTCTACCTGATCGCCGGCGGTGAAGGCGCCATCATGCAGGCGGTGGAAAACGCCGAGGATTCGGTCGAAGACGGCATCGCGGGCATCCGCGAGAACAATATCGGCCCCGACGATGTGGTGATCGGCGTGGCGGCCAGCGGCGGGACGCCGTTTACCATCGCGGCCCTCAAGGAGGCAGCTGCACGAGGGGCTCAGACCATCGGCATCTCCAACAATCCCGACACACGCCTGCTCAAGGTCTGCTCCCATCCGATCCTGGCCGACACGGGCGAGGAGGTGATTGCCGGCTCGACGCGCATGAAAGCCGGCACGGCCCAGAAGGTGATCCTCAACCTGCTCTCGACCCTGATCATGGTCAGGATGGACCGGGTCTATCGCGGTCTCATGGTCAACATGCGCGCGACGAACGCCAAGCTGCGCCGCCGCAGCGAGATCATGGTCATGCAGATCACCGATTGCGACGAGGCCACGGCAACGGATGCCATCTTAGAGGCCGGCGGCGACCTGAAGACGGCCGTGCTCATCGCCATGGGCGCCAGCCCCGCAGAAGCGCAAAGCGCGCTTGAGCGACACGACAGCAATCTGCGCAAGGCTCTGGCGGATCTTCCCAAGACGTCCTAACAAAACCGCTTGAGAACTGGCACTGACAAGAAGGCAGCGGGCGCATGGGGCTGGGGCTGGGCATCGATGCGGGCGGGACCGCCACGCGCTGGCGGCTGGCGGACGCGACCGGCCAATGCGTGGCCCAAGGCTCCGTTGCGCCTCTCACCGGCCACCTCTTCTCGGCCGCTGCGGAAGAGCGCGCCCGGCAGATCGTCCTCGACATGGCGCAGGCCGTGCTCGAGACGGGAAGGCCCCTGGGCATCGTCGCAGGAATCACCGGCCTCACCCGCGAGACTCCGGCCGAGGCCACCATGCGGGCCATGTTCGCGGAAACCTTCGAGTTGTCGCCCGACAGGGTCTTCGTCGCGGAAGACATGTGGATCGCCTACCTGGCCTATTTCGCCCTGGGTGAAGGCATCCTGGTCTATAGCGGCACCGGCTCGATCGGCTATTATCTGTCCGAGGACAAGCAGGTGATCCGGGTCGGCGGGCGCGGCAACCTCATCGATGACGGCGGCTCGGGCTTCTGGATCGCCCGGGAAGCGTTGAAGGCCGTCCTGCGGGCTGAGGAGGAAAGCCCCGGTGAAGGCTGGACATCAATTCTGGGCACCTGCCTGGCCCGGGCGCTCGGCGGCACCGACTGGAATGTGGTCCGCTCCTTCGTCTATGGCGGCGACCGGGGCAAGATCGGGTCGCTGGCCCGCGCCGTGGGCGAGGCGGCCTCTGCCGATGACGGCACAGCCCTTCGGATCCTGAGGGAGGCCGGAGAGGAACTGGCCCGTCTGGCCAATGCCCTGATCAAGCGCCTCGGCGCCCGGCCGGTGGCCCTGGTGGGCGGCAGTGCGCGCCTCCACCCGGTCATCTCCAGCGCCTTCCGCAAGAAGCTTGTCGCTCCCGTCGAGTTCATCGCAACCGATCTGGACGCGGCCCTGACGGCCGCCCGCCTGGCCGCGACGCTCAACAGAGCTTGAGAGGCCGCCAAGCTCAAAGGCGAAGCCCGATGGCTTGCCTAATCCTCCCCTCTCGTCCAAGACTCGGACAGCGAACTCAACGAGATGATGTCCTAGCAATGCATGCTCTCTTTGTCGGACAGACCTATATCGACGTGACCTTCCTGGCGGACGAGTTGCCGACCGGGGACGAGAAGACCGTGGCCCGGGATTATGCGATCTCGTTCGGCGGCAATGCGGTCACGGCGGCCTTCGCCTGCGCCAAGCTCGGGATTCCGCCAGATCTCCTGACTTCGATTGCCGATGACTGGCTCGGCCGCATGTTCATCGACATGGCGGCGAAATACGGCATCTCGGTTCATCATCGGAAAGTCCACGAATCCTCCCTGTCCTTCATCATGCCCCGCGGCGGCAAGCGCGCCATCGTGCGCTGCCGTGACGACCATTATCTGCATCCGGTGCCGCCGCTGAACCTGCAGGGCTGCAAAGCCCTCCACCTCGACGGCCACCAGGCCGATGCGGCCATGCACTACGCCAAGGCCTGCCGCGAGGCTGGCATTCTCACCTCCCTGGATGGCGGCGGCCTGCGCTCCAACACCCATGAGCTCCTCGAATTCATCGATGTGGCCATCGTGGCCGAGCGCCTGTGCGAGCAGATGGACCTGACTCCGGCCGGGATGCTGGGCTATCTCAAGAGCCGCGGCTGCAAGATCGGTGGCGTGACCTTGGGTGAGCGTGGCCTCGTGTGGTACGACGAGACCGGCCAGGAAGGCGTCCTGCCCGCCCTCGACGTCCCGGCCGACAAGGTGGTGGACACGAACGGCGCCGGCGACATCTTTCACGGCGCCTATGTCTATTCCGCCATGGCCCGGCCGGAGCTACCCTGGCGCGAGCACTTCATCTTCGCCCGTGGGGCCTCATCCCATGCGATCCAGTATCTCGGCAACGAGGCAAGCCTGCCGACGCTCGCCGACATCGCGCAGGTGCAGACGCTCTTTCCGGAGAAGGTGCCGTCCAGAGCCCTTCTGGATGCCCCGGATATGGCTGGACAAAGCAAGCTGACAGCCTAGAACAAAATCACAAAGCAATGCCATCATGGCATTGGCGCCTCCCGCCCGTGTGCCTTCGTAAAGGATGTCTGTGTGAGTCCCTCTCAACCCTGGGCCTATGGACTCGATGAGATTCGCCTCCAGGGGGGAGCGGAAGGGTTCAGCCGGGAGGCTCTGTCCGAGCTTCTCGAGAATGTGCCCCTGGCCATTGCCGTGACCCTTGGGCCGGACCAGCAATTCGCCTTCGCGAACCGCCTGTTCCGGTCCGCCCTGTCGGTCGCAGACGAGGATATTGTCGGCCGGAGCGTGTCCGAGGTCATGGGGGAACGATACACCCCGGAGCTTTGGGCCTTACGCGAAAATGTGTTCCAGACCGGCGAGCCGCAGGAGCTGAAGGACCACCCCCTCGTCCTTACCCCTGGCACGACCACCTATTGGGACATCAAGCTTCTGCCCGTTCGCGACGGGGGCGATCAGATCAGCGGCATCCTGGCGCTGGCCGCCCATGTGACCGAGCGGGTCAGGGCCCGCGGCGAGGCCGAGATCAAGGCCCGCGAGGTTGCGCTCCACAACGAGCGTCTGGCGCTGGCCGTCGAGGCGACGGAGATGGGCCTGTGGGAATGGAACGCCCAGACCGGCGAGACCTTCTGGTCGGACCGGCAGAAGGACATCTTCGGCCTGCCGCGGAACGAGCCCGCGACCTATGAGTTCTGGCTCTCGGCCATTCACCCGGAGGATCGCGAGCATGTGGCGAACAGCATCGGGTCCTTGAACGATCCCCGCTCCGGGGGACAGATCCAGATCGAGCACAGAATCGTCCGCCCTGACGGCGAGGTCCGCTGGATCTTGAGCCGCGGGCGCATGCTCTACGAGGTCGTCAACGGTGAACTGAAGCCTGCACGCATTCTCGGAACGATCATCGACGTCACGGAGCGTCGCAGGAACGAAGAGGTTCGGCAGCTTCTGGTGCAGGAGCTCAACCACCGGGTCAAAAACCTCTTTGCCATGACGAGCGGCATGATTGCACTCACGGCCCGGATGGCGGAGACGCCGAAGCAGATGGCGGCCGCCCTGCGCGGGCGCATCGAAGCCCTGGCGCGCGCGCATGAGCTGATCCGCCCCGCCATCACGGGCAGTGAGCCAACGGACGGGGAAACCTCGGTCGACGAGATCGTGCAGGCCATCCTGGCGCCGCACATCAACCAGGATGCGCCCTCCCCGATGACGCTCGATGGGCCACCGGTGCGGATCGGTCCGAAGGCCGCAACGATCCTGACGCTGGTTCTGCACGAGCTGGCCACCAACGCGTCGAAATACGGCGCCTTGTCGGTTTCCGAAGGCCGGCTGAGGATCAGCTGGGTGCGCGGCGTGATGCTCACGCTCACATGGCAGGAGGAAGACGGACCGGCCATCCAGGGCGTGCCGAGCACCGAAGGCTTCGGCTCGAAGCTCGCGCGCCGCAGCGTGAAGGACCAGCTCGGCGGTGCCATCGCCTATGACTGGCGCCCCGAGGGCCTGCGCGTGCGCATCGACCTGCCGCTGAACCAGCTCGATGCTTGAGGAAAAAGAAGGCGGCTGTTAAGCCGCCTTCTTTTGGTAATCCTTCACGTCCGAGAACTGGATCGCCTTGTAGCGGTCCACCTCATATTGAAGGTTGAACTGGTTCGGCGCCATGAACACGGGCGCATCGTCGAGATCGCGCGCCATGGCCGACAGGTGGCTCTCGATGAACTTGTCGAGTTCCCGCGGATCGTCCGCCGTGATCCAGCGGCAGATGGAGAAGCGCGTCGGCTCGTAGTCGATCGGCAAGCCATACTCGGCAGCCAAGCGCTCCTTGAGCACGTCGAGCTGCAGCGCGCCGACCACGCCCACGATGGCGCCGGAGCCGTCCTGCGGCACGAAGAGCTGAACGACGCCTTCTTCCGCCATCTGCTGCAGCGCCTCGCGCAGCTTCTTCGCCTTCATGGCGTCCTGCAGCTTGATGCGGCGCAGGATTTCCGGCGCGAAACTCGGCACGCCGCGGAAAACGATGTCCTCGCCCTCCGTGAGCGTGTCGCCGATGCGCAAGGTACCATGGTTGGGGATGCCCACCACATCGCCGGCCCAGGCCTCGTCCGCGATGGCGCGATCCTGCGCGAAGAAGAATTGCGGCGAGTTCAGGCTCATGGGCTTGCCCGTGCGCACGAGCTTCGCCTTCATGCCGCGCTGGAGCTTGCCCGAGCAGATGCGCATGAACGCGATGCGGTCGCGGTGGTTCGGATCCATGTTGGCCTGGATCTTGAACACGAAGCCCGACATCTTGGGCTCGCTCGCCTCGACAAGACGTTTGTCGGCCTCCTGACCGCGCGGCGGCGGCGCATAGGCAGCCAGTGCATCGATGAGATCACGCACGCCGAAATTGCGTAAGGCGCTACCGAAGAACACCGGCGTGAGATGTCCCTCACGGAAGGCCTGCAGGTCGAACGGCTTACAGGCTTCTTGCGCGAGCATCACCTCCTCCTGCCACGCATCCGCCTCTTCAGGCGGCAGCAGGCTCATCAGTTTCGGATCGTCCGGGCCGGAGACGGGCGTCGGCTCCTCGTCCGTATCGATGCGGCGAACGACGTTGCGGCGCAGGTCGAAGGTGCCGGCGAAGCTCCGGCCCTGGCTGATCGGCCAGGTGACGGGCGCCGTGTCCAGCGCCAGCGTCTTCTCGATCTCGTCAAGGAGGTCGAAGGGGCTGCGCGCCTCGCGGTCCATCTTGTTGATGAAGGTGACGATCGGGATGTCGCGCATGCGGCAGACTTCGAAGAGCTTGCGGGTGCGCGCCTCGATGCCCTTGGCCGCGTCGATCACCATGATGGCGGAGTCGACCGCCGTCAGTGTGCGGTAGGTGTCCTCCGAGAAGTCCTCGTGGCCCGGTGTGTCGAGCAGGTTGAAGACGCAGTCGCCATACTCGAAGGTCATGACCGAAGTCACCACAGAGATGCCGCGCTCCTTCTCGATCCCCATCCAGTCGGACCGGGTCGAGACGCGGTTCTTCTTGGCCTTCACCTCACCGGCGAGCTGGATCGCGCCCCCGAACAGCAGCAGCTTCTCGGTGAGCGTGGTCTTGCCCGCGTCCGGGTGGGAGATGATCGCAAAAGTTCGGCGGCGGCCCACCGGGGCCGGAAGATCGGTCATGGCTTTTGAAAATTCTCTAAAATCGGTGCAGGGGACAGAACGCCGCAGCGCCCCGCCCTTTCGCTGGGCTCTTCTCACCCCATATGGGGCTTTCCCGTCAACAACGAAAGGAGGTGATCCAGTGTCTCATTGTCATACCCTACGGTCCCCGGTTGCCGTGACCTGGATCTTGGCCTCTGCCGAGATTGGTGCGTAACGCACAAAATGGCCGGCTCTAACGGGCCGTGGAACCGACAATGGAAAGGCCGCCCTTCGGGGCGGCCTTTCTTGTTTCAGGCGCTGAGCAGCTTGCCGGTGCGCTTGGCCGTGGTGCCGGCCACCTTGGCCAGCCGCATGCCTTGCGTGACGAAGCGCTGGGAGATCCGGGCGAACATCACGCCGCCGCAGGGCGCCTTGGCCTCGACGGTGATACCCGTCAGCGGATCGACCACATCGGCGATCACGTCGCCGGCCTTCACCCGAGCCCCGATCTCGGCCTTGAAGACCAGGATGCCGTAGGCCGGCGCCTGGACCGGCTCGGAGGCTGCCAGCGGCGTGGCTTTGCAGAGACCGTCAGGCACCTGCGGAGCCTCACCGGCGATGGCGCCGCGCAGGGTCAGATAATCGACGATTGCGGCTGCATCGGCTTGCCCGGTCTCATGGCTCACGTCCCGCTCGCCCCGGAACTCCAGGGTCGTCGAATGGCAGCCGAAGGGGATCGGGCGATCCGGGAAGCGGTCGGCGAGTTCCGCCCAGGGACGGCTGCAGGCCTCGTCGAAGGGCTCGTCGCCGGACACGTCCGCGAGCAGGTAGGCGTGGGCGCCGATCAGGGCGGAGAGCGGCGCGAATTCCTCCTCCGAGCGGGTGTGCGTGTAGAGATGCACCACGGCCTCGGCGTCGCAGTGCATGTCGAGGACGATGTCGGCCTCTTGGGCGAGGCCCAGCAGGGCTTTCTTCATGGCCTCGGCCGGATTGGCCGGCTTCCAGGCCTCACACTCCGCCCGCAGGGCCTCGCGGATCAGGCGCACATTCGCTTCCGCATCATCCGTCAGCTTGCCCTCGATGCGCTCGGCCGCCTTGGGCACGAAGTCGGGATAGCCGCGGTTGAAATTGATGCCGTCGCTCAGATTGAAGCGGCCGATATGATCGCCTAACACCCTTTGCGCCAGGCCGATGGGATTGGCCGAGGGCACGAGCACGATCTCGCCCTTGATCCGGCCCTCGTTCTCCAGGGCGATGAGGCGCTCGCGCAGGTGGTGGGCGGCGATCATGCCGGGGATCTCGTCCGCATGCAGCGAGGCTTGGACATAGATGCACGGACGGGCGCCTTCCGGTCCGAAGCGCTGGACGGTCAGGGAGAGGTCGGCTCCGGGAGCCAGCGGAGCAAGGGCGATCTGTTCTGTTTTCATCACCAATCAGCAGGTTGGAGCGCCGGCAGCCTACGATGCGGCCCGGCGCGTTTGCGGCAGGCCCCTCAGGTAGCCTGCCACCCCTGCGATGGGAAGACGAAGCGCTCGGGATTCGTCACGATGGCGGCCAAGCCCTGCAGGGCGGGCTCCGGATTGACGATCGCGTAGACCGGGACCTTCCTGGCCCAGGCGTCATGGGGCGCCTTGCGGTCGAAGGCCTCGCGGAAGCCGCCGGCCTGGAGGATGTCGATCATCCGGGGCGCGATACCGCCGGCAATGAAGACGCCGCCGGAGGATTCGAAGGTGAGCGCCAGATCGCCGGCGAAGCGCCCGAGGAAGCGGGCGAACAGGTCCAGCGCATCCTTGGCCAGGCTGTCGCCCTCGCGCGCTGCCGCCAGAACGTCGTTGGGCATCGTGAAGGAGCAGTCCACGCAACGATGGGCGGCAAGCGCCCTGGCGATGCGGAAGAGCCCCGGCCCGGACAGCACGACCTCTCCGGAGATGCGCCCGCCAACCCGCTCCAGATGCGGCCAGAGGGCGGTTTCCTCATCCGTGGTCGGGCCGAACTCCATGTGGCCCGCCTCGGTGGCCAGAATGGCGAAGCGATCCTCCACCGGCACCAGAGCGCCTGCCCCGAGACCTGTGCCGGGCCCCAGGACGACCCGAGCCCCGGACTTGGCCGGCGGGAAGGTGCCGATGGGGGCGAGATCGCCCTTGGCCTCGTCGAGCACCGTGACGGAGGCAGCCACCGGCGTGTAGTCATTGACAAGGGTCACGCGGTCGAGCCCGAGCGCCGTTCCAATCGCTTCGGCGTCGATCACCCAATTGGCATTGGTAAGCCGTATGGCCGGGGCATCGACCCGGGTGGCCACCGCAATGATGGCCGAGCGGGGAGCCGGCCCCTTATAGGCTTCGAGCGCAATCCTGATGGCGCCGACCGGATCCGGCGTCTGCGCCGTCAGAGCGCGCGGCAGGAGTTGAACGGGCTCTCCGGGCGCAGGCAGAACCGCGAAGCGGGCATTGGTGCCGCCGATATCACCGAGCAGAACGGGAAATGCGAACATCGAAGCCTATCGTCCTTCTTTCGCGTCCGATCCTCGAGGATCAGAACGCCTCTTCCCAGCTCCGGCTCAGGCGCACCGCCGAGTTGATGAGACCGACCATCGAATAGGTCTGGGGGAAATTGCCCCACAGCTCTCCGGTGGTGAAGTCCGCATCCTCGGAGAAGAGGCCGAAGGAATTACGCAGGCTCAGGATGTGCTCGAACAATTCCTTCGCCTCCTCCTTGCGCCCGATGGCGTTCAGGGCATCCACGTACCAGAAGCCGCAGATCATGAAAGCCGTGTGCATGAGGCCAAAGTCGTCTTCCACATCATAACGCAGAAGCAGGTCGCCGCGCCGCAGCTTCGACCCGACGGCCTCCACGGTGGCGATGAAGCGCGGATCCTCCGGCTTCACGAAATCAAGCTCTGCCAGGAGCAGCAGCGTGGCATCGAGGTCCTCGCCGTCGAAGGAGGACACGAACGTGCCCTTGTCGGCGTTGTAGGCGCGCTCATCGATGACCCGGTGCATGTGTTCGGCATTCTCGCGCCAGAAGGCCGCCCGATCCTCGCGCCCCATGGCCTCGGCGATCTTAACGAGCCGGTCGCAGGCCGCCCAGCACATCACGCTCGGAAAGGTATGCACGGCCGCCTTGGTGCGCAGCTCCCAGGGGCCGGCATCGGGCTTGTCGAACACCTCGATCGCCCTGTGCCCGAGCTTTTCCAGATGCGCGAACAACGCCCGGTTGCCGGTGCGGATCAGGCGCTTGTCCAGGAAGGCGTGGACGGAGGCGAGCACGACGCTGCCGTAGGCGTCGTTCTGGATCTGGGTATAGGCCGCGTTGCCGACGCGCACCGGTCCCATGCCGCGATAGCCCGCCAGCGCCGTCGCCTCCCGCTCCTCGAGATCGGGCGAGCGGGTGATGCTGAAGAGCGGCGGCATGTCCTTCTGGTTGGGGATGGCATCCATGTCGTCGACGATATTGGTGATGTAGGTTAGGTATTCCTCCATCGTCTTCGTGGTGCCGAGTCGGTTGAGGGCCTGGATGACGAAATAGGCGTCACGCAGCCAGCAATAGCGGTAATCCCAATTGCGCTGCGTATGGGGCGCCTCCGGTACCGAGGTGGTGAGCGCCGCCACGATGGCACCCGTCTCCTCGAAGTTGCACAGCTTGAGCGTGATGGCGGCGCGGATCACCGCTTCCTGCCAGTCGAAGGGGATGGAGAGCGAACGCACCCAATCGCGCCAGAAATCGACCGTGCTGTCGAGGAAGGCGCGGGCGGTGGTGTCGGCCTCCGAGCGCAGCGGCTCGTCCTCGCCGAAGAAGAACGACATGGGCCGGTCCACCACGAAGAAGCGCTCGTCCTGGACATAGGAGATCGGCGCATCGGTGGTCAGGCGAAGGGACGTGTCGGGGCTGACGAAGCGCAGGTGATTGCTGCCGCGCGTCCGACCGGGCGAATGCTCGCCCCATTCGAAATGCGGCCGCAGCCGGACGCGGATGCGCGGGCGGCCTTTGACGGGCGTGACGCGACGGATCAGCATGGGCGGCCGAAAGGTGCGGTCGAAATGCTTGAAGCGCGGCGCGAAATCCGTGACCTCGACGACGTTTCCGGACGAATCCGTCATGCGGGACACGAGAACAGCCGTGTTCTGGAGATAGCTCTGCTCGCAACTCACCAGGCCAGCCATGTCGATGGCGAAGACGCCCTTCTGGTCCGCGTCGCTCTGCCCTTCAGGACAATCGAGCAGGGCCGAAAATACCGGGTCGCCATCGAAGCGCGGAAAGCAGCTCCAGACGATCTGCGCGCGGCGATCGACCAGGGCCGAGATCATGCAATTGCCGATGACGGCAAGATCCAGCGAACTCATATCAACAATCATCCTCATCGAAAGGAAGAGAACCCTCAGATGCCCATGTGGACAGGCGATGGCGCAGGTCCGCGGGTGTCCCGAGGCGCACCTTGGCGATGGTCTCGCCCGCGCCGATGCGCACGGACAGGCCGCCATGGGCATTCACGGTCTTGAAGCCGTTCTCGTCGGTCAGGTCGTCGCCGATGAAGATCGGGCGCCGCCCCTTGTAGGGAGCTTCGTGAAGAAACCGCTCGATCACCTTGCCCTTCCCTGCCGCCGAGGGAAGGATTTCTGCCACAGCTTTGCCGTGCTGAACACGGTAATCGTTGCCCAGGGCCTCGATGGCCGCATGCGCGGTCGCCAGCGCGAAGTCCTTCTCGTGCGGAGCCTGCCGCCAATGGATCGCAACCGAGCAGCCCTTGTCCTCGATCAGGACACCCTCCTTATCCGCGACGATCACTTTCAGACGCGCAATCATCTCGCGCAAGGCCGGATGTTCGTCCGGATCGCACATGGAGAGCCGCCCGGCGATGCGATGCTCCAGCCCGTGGAGTCCCGCCATGTCGAATTGATGGGGCACGAAGTGAGCATCGAGAAACGCGACGGGGCGCCCGCTGATGATGGCGAGTGCGCCGCCGAGCCGCTCCTGCAGCCTGGTGAGGACCTCCGGCAGAGCCGGATCCACCGCAACCGCATCGGGACGCTCGACGATGTCGACGAGTGTGCCGTCGAAATCGAGAAAGAGGGCATAATCCTCGTCAGTCTTAACCATGGTCTTGTGTCCTGCAGAAACGTCACGCATTGGCCGCCGCCCGCCTGCGGCCCCGGGCGATCAGCTGCCGGATCCGCTGCTGTTTGCGCAGTCGGGAGGCCGAGAGCAGCATCTGCCCGGCCCAGCGATAGACGTTGCGTTCCTTGACCTGATCGCGCATCAACCGCATGCGCTCGCGCTGCTCGGGCTCGGGCATGGTCAAGGCGCGGTTGATGGCCTGCCCCATGGCATGGGCATTGTAGGGATTGACGATCAGCGCCTCCGACAATTCGCGGGAGGCGCCGGCGAAGGCCGAGAGAATGAGCACGCCCTGCTCGTCGTCGCGGGCGGCCACGAACTCCTTGGCCACCAGATTCATGCCGTCGTGCAGGCTCGACACGATGCAGAGATCCGCCGCGCGGAACAGCTCGAACACCTCGTCGGGCTCATGGTGGCGGATGAGGAGCTTGATCGGCTCATATCCATTGCCGCCATGGCGCTCGTTGATGTCGCGGGCGAGCGCCTCCGCCTCTTCCTGCAGCAGCCGGTAATTCGCCAGCTTGCTGCGGGTCGGCGCAGCAACCTGGATGAAGGAGAAGTTCCCATGCCATTCAGGATGCTCGGTCAACAGCGTGTCGATGGCCTGCATGCGGTCGATGATGCCCTTGGTGTAATCGAACCGCTCGATGCCCACGCCGATCCGCATATCCGGCGACACGCTTAAGCGCTCGCGCACGATGCGGCGGCATTCCTCGACCGGCTTCTGGCCTTCCATGGCGGTCGGCGGCCATTCGATGGAAATTGGATAGGGGCGGATCAGGGTTTCTTCGCCGCCGAAGAACACCGAATCTCTCTCTCGGTCGATGCGGCTTTCCACGAAGGAATCTACCGAGTCCAGGAAGTTGTTGCAGTGTGCCTGGGTGTGGAAGCCGAGGATCGACGAGCCGAGCAGCCCATCGATGATTTCCTCGCGCCACGGACAGATTCCGAAGGTCTCGGCATTGGGCCAGGGGATATGCCAGAAGGTCACGATGGTGGCATTGGGCAGCCGGTCCCGGATCATGCGCGGCAACAGGGCGAAATGGTAATCCTGCACTAGGATGATCGGATCCTCGCGCTTGGCCTCGGCCACGATCGCCTCGGCGAACTTCTCGTTGACCGAGCGGTAGAGCTGCCAGTCGGACTCCCGGAAGATCGGCCGGACGAAGGCGATGTGGCAGAGCGGCCAGAGACCCTCATTGGCGGCGCCGTAATAATAGCCGTCCTGCTCCTCGTCCGACAGCCAGACCCGACGCAGGGTGTAGGACGGGTGATTTGGCGGCACGGGCACCCGGTCGTTGGCGTCGACCGTGTCCCGGTCCGCCGTGCCGCTGCCATGGGCCACCCAGGTGCCGCCGCAGGCACGCACCACCGGCTCCAGGGCCGAGACGAGGCCGCTTGCGGGAATCTGCAGGGAGATCTCCCCGGCCTCGGTGCGATTGTGGATGTAGGGCTCGCGGTTCGACACCACGATGACCTCGGAGCCGGACAGCTCGTTGGCGAGCGCCGCCCGCAACGTATCCGGGCTCCAATCGGTATGGGCGGCATCGATGGTCCTTCGGGAAGCCTCCAGCTCCTGAAGAACGTCGCGGATTTCCTTGCCCAGCGGGATGATGTTCTCCTCCACGGTCGACTGGGCATTGCCCGCGCGGGCGCTCTCCAGCGCCTGCCGGATGGAGGCAAGCCATCGCCGCATGATGAGGGCGGCGATCATGGCGGCAAGGGCCGCCGCCCCGAAGGCCACGCCGGCCAAGGCCAGGAAAAGGTAGTTTCTCGCCTCCCCGCCCCGTTGCTCGGCATAGCTCAGATCGTGCAGGACCACGAGGTGCCCTACCCGTCCGCCGGCATTCAGGGGAAACGAGCTGACCAGGATGTTGTGATCCTGGTTCCTGACGGTGGAGAAGCTCTCCGAGTCGGAGCGGGCCGCCTCCGCGCAGGAGAAGGATTTGGGCATATTGGCCGTCGGGAAGCGCAGCTCCTGTCCGTCGCAATAGCCGATGGCGAGCACACGCTCGTCGGAGGCGATCCGCTCGAAGAGGCCTGCCACCTGCTGGGTATCGTTGCGGGCAAGAAGGCCCGTGACCTGATCACGCACGGAGTTGAACACCAGACGGGACCGCAGCTCGACATCGCGGCGCGACCATTGTTCCACGAAGGATGTCGCAAAGGGCAGCACCGCCAGGATGACGATGGCCGCCACCAGCAATGCGATGCCGCCAAAGCGGAAGATGATCCTCAAAACACTCAGTTCCTCAAGAAAACCAGCACCATCATCGAAGGGGAGGCCCGGCTTTGGGGGGAGCCTTCGAAATCGGCCTCCGACGGAGAGCCACGGGGATGCGGCTTTCGCCCCTGTTATGGGTTCTTGGGCGGAACTTTCCAGACTTGGGCCGAGCTTGGGGCGGTTTCAGCCTGAACTTCCAACAAAAAACCGCGGCCGGACCCATCAGGTCCGGCCGCGGCTCATGATGTAACAGCAGGACGATCAGTGCTCGCGGAAGGCGCGGGCGATCTGCTCCTGCATGGGCTTGAAGAAGTATTCGAACGGGGTGCGCTGGTTCACCTCGACGAAGACCTCCGCCTGCATGCCGGCGATGAGGTGCAGGTTTTCGAGCTTCTTGAGTTCGTTCTGCGGAAGCTCGACCCGGATGGTGTAGAAGGTCGTGCCGGTCTGCTGATCCCGCGACACGTCCGCCGAAATGCGGCTGACCGAGCCGTGCAGATCCGGAATCATGCGCGCGTTGGCGGCATGGACCTTCACGGTCGCCTTCTGGCCGAGCTTCACCTGATCGATCTCGTGGGGGAGAACCTTGGCTTCGAGCTCGAGCTTGTCGTTCACCGGAACGATGTTCATCACCGGCTCGGCAGGCGAGATCACGCCGCCGATGGTGTGGACGTTGAGCTGGTGGACATAGCCGTCCTGGGGCGCCCGGATGTCGATGCGCTTGAGCTGGTCCTCGGCGGCCACGCGACGCTCCGTATATTCCGCAACCTTGCCCTGGATCTCGCGTAGTTCCTGAACAGCCTCGGCGAGCATCTGCTCGTCGATCTGGATGATCTGGAACTCGGTTTCGGCAATCCGGCTCTCAGCCTGGGCGACGGCAGCGATGAGCTGGCCGCGCTGGCCCTCGATACTCGCGGCATCGCGCTCGAGAGCATTGAGGCGCGTGATCGGAACCAAGTTCCGCTGGTAGAGGTCACGGACGCCCTTCAACTCGTCCACGATCAGCTCGGCCTCGCGGGTCTTGGCCTGCTGCTGGGCCTTCAATCCCACAATCTCGTCCCGGGATTGGGTGATACGCTTCCTGAGCTGATCCTTCTGCGCCTCCCGCGAGGCGCGGCGCGCCGTGAACAGGGTCTGCTCGGACGACATGATCTTCCGAACGGCCGGGTCGTTGAGGCGGCTCGCGAACTCGACCGGCATCTGGATCTCGGCAGAACCATCGCGCTCCGCCTCCAGGCGGGCCTGACGGCCGAGATACTCATCGAGCTGCTTCGACACGACCTGCATATTGGCGCGGGTCACAGTTTCGTCGAGGCGGACCAGGAGATCACCCGCGGCGACCCGGTCGCCCTCCTTGACCTTCAGCTCACCGACGATGCCGCCGGTCGAATGCTGGATCTTCTTGACGCTGGTATCGACCACGAACTGACCGCCGGCGACGACCGCGCCGGACAGAGTCGAGGTGGCCGCCCACAGGCCGATCGTGCCGCCGAACAGGGCGATCAGGGCCATGCCGCCGATGGTGGACTGGCGCAGAATCCGCTGATGCGTGGACGGCTTCTTCTGAGGAGCTTGAATGACCAACATTTAACCAACCTCTCGCAGGTTAGCAGCCTGGGCGGCCGGCGCCTGCTGCGGGCGCACCGGAGCCGGCGCCGCATTGCGTTTCATGACGGATTGCAGGACCTCGTCCCGCGGACCCACGGCCTTGATCCGGCCCTCTTCCATGATGGCGACCTGATCGACCTGTCCGAGGGCGGCCGGGCGGTGCGTGATGACGACCACGATGCCGCCGCGCTTGCGCACCGCCAGAATGGCTTGGTTCAGGGCCTCGTCGCCGGCGCCGTCGAGGCTGGCATTCGGCTCATCGAGCACGACCAGGAACGGGTTGCCGTAGAGGGCGCGGGCGAGCGCCACGCGCTGGCGCTGACCGCCCGAAAGGGAGGCTCCGCCTTCGCCGATGCG
Source organism: Microvirga lupini (assembly GCF_014191055.1). Lineage (GTDB taxonomy): Bacteria > Pseudomonadota > Alphaproteobacteria > Rhizobiales > Beijerinckiaceae > Microvirga > Microvirga lupini_A. The sequence continues at coordinate 252,810 of NZ_JACHWB010000001.1, read as the reverse complement.
GGTGTCGTAGCCGTCGGGCAGGTTGAGGACGAGCTCGTGCGCACCCGCCGTCTGGGCCGCGGCGATGACGTCGTCCGGCTTCGCGTCCGGCTGGAAGCGGGCGATGTTCTCGGCAATGGTGCCTTCGAACAGCTCCACATCCTGCGGCAGGTAGCCGATGTTGCGGCCGAGCGGATCCGGCTCCCACTGGTCAAGGGCCGCGCCGTCGAGGCGGATCTCGCCACGCATGGTCGGCCACACGCCCACGAGGGCACGGGCGAGCGTCGACTTGCCCGACGCGCTGGGACCGATGAGGCCGAGGCCCTGACCGGCCTGAAGCTGGAGAGAGGCAGCCTGGACAATCGGCAGCGAAGCTCCCGGAGCGCCGATATAGACCTCCTCGACCGTGAGGTTCGACTTGGGGGCCGGCAGCGGCATGCGCTGGCCCTGGGCCGGGACGATCGACATGATGTGCTGGAGGCGGCGATAGGCTTGGCGGGAGGCGGTGAAGCCCTTCCAGTGCGCCACGGCGATTTCGATGGGGGCCAGAGCGCGGGACATCAGGATCGAGCCTGCGATCATGAGACCGCCCGACATCTGCCCCTGGATCACGTAATAGGCGCCCAGACCCAGAATGGCCGATTGCAGGACCATGCGGAACACCTTGGCGAAGGCGCTGATGCCGGCAGACGATTCGCTGGCCATCAGGCCGTCGTTGACGTGGCGGACATGGACCTCGTCATAGCGCTTGGCCAGGAAGCCCAGCATGCCGTTGGCGCGGATGGCCTCGGCGTTGCGGCGGCTGGTCTCCGCGATGGCGTGACGCTCGGCGCCGCTCTTGGTCACCTCATAGGACGGGCCCTTGCTCTTGGCGTCCGTGTAGAGGGTCAGGATGATGATGACCACGCCGCCGACCACCGACATGACGCCGATGCCCGGGTGGATCATGAAGCAGCCGATGAGGAAGATCGGCATGAAGGGCATGTCGAACAGGGCCGTGGGACCCAGGCTCGAGAGGAAGCCGCGGATCGTGTCGAGGTCGCGGATCGGCTGCATGCTCTCGGCCTGCTTGGCGCCCTTGAGCGGCATCGTGGCCACGAGATCGAAGACACGGTGCGACAGCAGCTCGTCGAAGCGGGCACCGATGCGCGCCAGCATCCGGCCGCGGATCATGTCGAGACTGCCCGACAGGGCATAAGCGGCAAGGGTGATCAGCGAAAGACCGATCAGAGTGGGAATGCTTCGGCTCGACAGCACCCGGTCATAGACCTGGAGCATGTAGATGGAGCCCGTCAGAGCCAGAAGGTTGACCACCGCCGAAAAGACGGCAACTCCCGTGAATGAGGGAAGGCAGGACTTCAGAGCGTCCTGGACCTCTGTGCTCTCTTCCCGATTTCTCGATGCCTGCTTCATGTTGTCTTTCCATCAGCGCAGGTGTTCCCGGCGCCAGCTTGATTGCAGTGCTGCTACGCAAGGTTATTACCTAGCATAGCTGTGGCCATTTGGCGATGGCTGCCATATCGGGGTTTTGGCCCCACAAGAGTATCTCTTCATAGTTAGGCCTGAGGGCCCATGTTGGCAGTACTCTTATGGGTATTGAAGTGCCCCTAAGGTGTCGCTTTCCGTTACGCCACCTGTTGTAACCCTATTATATGTAACTATGTCAATAAAAAGTTCTTAATAGATCTTCATCAATGTGCGCAAAGTTACCTCCCCTCTTTATTCGGAGAGGGTTGCGATGCAGCCAATAACCTCAACCATAACGCTTTGGTAAACATTCATGGTTAATCGTCTGTGACCTGCAAATGAGGTCGCATTATGGACAGCAAAAGACGTCTTCAGGATCGCAGCCAAGCCAAGGCAGAGACCGGCCTGTCGTCCAATGGCGCCGTTCAGATCGATTCCGTGGCAAGCGCTGCCCTGGCCGAAGCCGTCAGGAGTGCCCGTGAGAGCGCCAAGCCTGCGCTTCCGGCCTCCGAGGCGAAGGCGGCCGATGGCGTCAGCCGCTGGTCCGCGCCCTCCCGGTTCGCCGCACAGGCAGCCATCGCCCTTCTGCTGGTCGGCGCCGGCTGGTCCGCCTCCTACATGGGCACGCTCGCCAACCGCGAGGCCATCGAGAAGCTGGAAGCAGAGACTGCCCGCAGCCAGGAGATCCTGGCCCGCCTGAGCAGCGACCTCGAAACTCTCAGGAACACGGCCATGGCCTTCAGGGAGATCGAGCACACCGCGTCCACGGCCGCGAAGTCGGAACAGGCGACGCTCACCGACAAGGTCGACCGGCTGACGATCAGCCTTCAGGAGCCTGCCAAGAAACTCTCCTCGCTTGAGGGACGGCTGGACAAGATGGAAAGCCAGATCATGACGACTCTGGCGGCCCTGAACACGAAGCCAGCCGCTCCGGCTCCCGCTGCCGCTGCCGCGGCGGCAACTCCTGCGGCTGCGCCGGTCACCGAGGCTGCAGCCCGCGAGGACGCGCCCGCGCCGAAGCCGGCGAAGAGCGAGCCGGTGGACGGCTGGGTGCTGCGCGAGGTCTACAATGGCGCGGCTCTCGTCGAGAGCCGCAACCGCCGCCTGTACGAGGTCATGCCGGGCGGCATCCTTCCCGGCGTCGGCAAGGTCGAGGCGATCGAGCGCCGCGGCACGCGCTGGGTCGTGCTGACCGACAAGGGCTTCATCGGCACCTATCGGTAAACCTCAGCCACCACGCCCCGCAGGCCGTAGACGAGCCCCGCGAAGATCGCGAGGCTCGCCACGTAGAGAAGGACGAACCAGAGCAGGCGCTTCCCGCGCCGCTCTTCAGCCCGATGCGGATCGCTCCGCATCAGTGATACCCGTAACCGCCGCCCGAGATCTCCTCCGCCACCTTGCCGCGGAAGACCCAATAGGCATAGGCCGTGTAGGCGAAGGTGATCGGCAGCACGATGGCAAAGCCCACCAGGGCGAAGAGCTGCGAGCTGACCGTGTTGGACGTATCCCAGATCGTGAGGTTCGGCGGCACGTTGTAGGGAAAGAGGCTGACGCCCAACCCCAGATAGCCGAGCAGGAACAGGCCGATCGCTAGGAAAAACGGGCGGTAATGGCGCCCCTCCTCCAGGTCGCGGAAGAGCCTGTAGGCCACATAGGCCGTGACCAGCGGGATCGGCGCCAGGAAGGCGATGTTGGGCCAGGTGAACCAGCGCGTCTCGATTGCGCGGCCGAGGAACGGCACCCACACCGACACCGCCGCCATGGCCACGATGGTGAGCAAAAGGAAGCGCACCGCCATGCGCCGCGCCCAGATCTCCAGCTCACCCGTGGTCTTCATCACGCACCAAGTCGCGCCCAGCAGGGCATAGCCGACGATCAGGCTGATGCCGGTGAGCACGCTGAAGGGTGTGAGGAAGTCGAAGGTGCCGCCGGTGAACTGACGGCCATCATTGGCAAAGCCCTGCACGAAGGCGCCGAGCACCATGCCCTGGAAGAAGGTCGCGAGCAGGGAGCCGAAGAAGAAGGCGTTGTCCCACAGGAATTTCGAACGCTCCGCCTTGAAGCGGAACTCGAACGCCACCCCGCGGAAGATCAGCGCGATGAGCATGAGAATGATCGGCACGTAGAGCGCCGGCATGAGAACCGCATAGGCCACGTGGAACACGGCGAAGAGCCCGCCGCCGCCGAGGATGAGCCAGGTCTCGTTGCCGTCCCAGATGGGCGCGACCGAAAACATCATGCGGTCGCGCCAGTTCTCGTTGTGCGCGGCCTTGAACAGGATGCCGACGCCGAGATCGAAGCCGTCGACGATCACGTACATGGCCACCGCAACGGCGATGAGGCCCGACCAGATCAGCGGCAGCCAGAAGGCCAGTCCTTCATATTCCGTTCCGAAGCCGAACATGGTGCCGTCTCCTATCGCACGGGCAAGGCTTTGTGGCCGGGTCGTCCTTCGAGGCCTTCGTCCGGCACGGAGAACGGGCGCTTCGGCTTCTTGCCGAGATCATCGCCACGAATGTCCTCGATCGGATCGGGGCCGCGCCGCAGGAGCTTGGCGAGATAATAGGAGCCGAAGCCGAACACGAAGGCATAGACGACGACGAAGGTGAGAAGCGATGCGGTGACGGCGCCTGCCGAAACGGGCGAGACCGCGTCCGCCGTGCGCAGGTGTCCGTAAACCACCCAGGGCTGCCGGCCGATCTCGGCGGTGAACCAGCCGAAGAGCACCGCGCCGAAGCCCGAGGGCGTCATGATCATGGCTGCGGTGAGAAAGGTTCTGTTGGTGAACAGGGTGCCCTTCCAGCGCAGGTAAAGGCTCCAGAGACCTATCCCCAGCATCGCGAAGCCGATGGCCACCATGATGCGGAACGAGAAGAAGACGGGCCAGACCGGCGGGCGATCCTCGGGCGGCACTTCCTTGAGACCCGGCACTTCGCCGTCGAAGGCGTGAGTGAGAACCCAGCTGCCGATCTTCGGAATGCCGATCTCGTAATGGTTCGTCTCCGCCACTTCGTCCGGAATTGCGAAGAGACGCAGCGGCATGTTGGACATGCGATCCCAGTTGCCCTCGATGGCCGCAAGCTTCGTCGGCTGATATTTCAACACGCCGAGACCATGAAGATCGCCGATAAGGATCTGGACCGGCACGAAGATGGTGGCGAACCATAGCGCCATGGACATTGATCGCCGTGAGCCGGCGAGCTTCGCCTCCGGCGCATCGTGTGGATGGCGCAGCAGCATCCAGGCCGACATGCCGGCGACCGCGAAGGCGGTCGTCAGGTAGCAACCCAGGACCATATGCGCATAGCGCAGGGGGAAGGACGGATTGAAGACGACCTTGAACCAGTCGACCGGAACCGCCTTGCCGTTCTCGATGGCAAAGCCGTCGGGCGTCTGCATCCAGGAATTGGCGGAGAGAATCCAGAAAGCGGAAATGAGCGTGCCTAAGGCCACCATGCAGGTGGCGAAGAAGTGCAGGCGGTCGCCGACGCGCTCCCAGCCGAAAAGCATGATGCCGAGAAAGGCCGCCTCCAGAAAGAACGCCGTGATGACCTCGTAGGCGATCACGGGCCCGAGCACGTTGCCGGTGAACTCGGAGAACCGCGACCAGTTCGTGCCGAACTGGTAGCTCATGACGATGCCGGACACGACGCCGAGACCGAAGGAAACGGCGAAAACCTTTACCCAGAAACGGAAGAGAGTGCGGTAGAGCGGATTTCCCGTGCGCAGCCAGTTGAATTCCAGCGCCGCAAGCCAGCTGGCAAGACCGATGGTGAAGGCCGGAAAGATGATATGGAAGGCAATTGTGAACGCGAACTGGATGCGCGAGAGCAGCAGGGCATCGAATTCCATATCCGCTTTCCCCTTGTCGACGTACCTGCCTGCTTTTAGGGCGGCGACAGGCGGCGACCAGGGGTTAGGCGGGCGAGTAGGCCTGCATTCCTGACATGGGCTCAGAGTGAAGCGGACGCCATCCGGTGCTCAGACGCTGCAGGGCCTCCAGTTCGACCGGGTCATGACTGCAGAAGATCCTGACATGGCTGCGGGAGTCGTTTGCCAGCTCCCGCAGGCGCTCCTGGTTGTGGAGGCGCAGCGGCCGATTCTCCTCCATCAGCTTCTGATAGGCGAGAAGCCCCGGCGTGCAGGACGGATCCTCATCCATCTCATGACGGTGGAAATATGCGTCGCCCGCATTGAGCAGCCAGCCCTCCGGCGTGTCGATGGCGATGCCCGCGTGCCCCATCGTATGACCCGGCAGGGGGATCATCAGGATCTCCGGGGGCAGGCCGTCGAGGTCGCGCACGGAGCCGAAGCCGAACCATCGTTCGCCGGTCGGATCGTAGAAGCGCCAGTCCCGAACGCCATCCCACTGCTCGGGACGGTAGCGGCGGCGATGAATGAAGCCCTGACGCACCTCGGCCTCTTCCAGTTCGGCGCGCAGGATGTGAACCGTCGCGTCCGGGAAGTCTTCCAATCCTCCCGCATGATCGAAGTCGAGATGCGTCAGCACGATGTGGCGCACGTCGCGCGGGGAGAAGCCGAGGCTCTTCACCTGTTCGAGGGCCGTATAGCGGTGCTCCAGCTGGATCCTGTTCACATGCACGAAGAGCGGGCTCAGGCGCTCGTAGGGATCATCCACATCGCGGGCGCCGATGCCCGTATCGACCAGCACGAGCCCGTCGCGATCGGTCTCGATCAGCTGGCAATGGCAGACCAGATGGCCTGTCAGCCCGCGGCTCACCCCATCCCAGATTCGTCCCCCTACCGGACACATGCAGCCGCAATTGAGGTGATGGATGCGCATGGGAGCCTCGCTGAACGGATGGAGCGAAAGCCTAACGCGGGTGCTGAGGGAAATGTTCGAGACGCTTCGTGTCGCTCACTTGCGGCAGGCGAAGGGCGGGAAGGTGCTGGCCGTGCCGGCATTCATGGCTGCGACCACCATGATGTTGGCTATGTCGAGTTCCTCGGAGGACCGGGGGCAGACATCGGCCCGTGCCGTGCAGCCGGACGCGAGGAAAGCCTCGTGGCGTTCGATGAATTCCGGGCTCAGGCCCTGCCTGCCCCGTCGCGCGAGCGCGTCCGCCCAGGCTTTTCCATAGCGCTCGCACTTCACCTCGGGCCAGGATTTTGCCGGGGTATTCTGAGCAGCAGGGTGTGAAATGCCGGCAATGGTGATGGCCGGCAATGCCGCAAGGGCGGCTGTCGATTTCAGCAAGCGTCTCATCTCACCCCATTCCGATTGGTGTGGGCGCGATGGACCATGGGAGGCGCAGTGGGTCAAGCCGCCTTGAGTGACATGAGCCTGCAAGTCAGCGGTCATCCCGGACGAGCGAAGCCGATCCGGGATGACAGTGAGATCTCAGGCCCGCATCTCGGCTTGGACTTTGCTCTGCGTCTTACGCGGCGAAGAGCGGCGCTGCTTCACAGGCTCTTTCTCTTCCTGCTTCTTCACCTCGCGGGACAGACGCTCCTGCAGCAGGGTGAGAACGGCGGCTTCTTCGGGCTTGAGGGATGGCAGATCCTCGCGCAACTCCGTTTCGATCTCCTGCTTGATCTCAAGCAGAAGCTCGCCATCCATGTAGGAAGAGAACACTTCAGGGTGCACGTAGCACTTGCGGCAGATGCTGGGCGTGTTGCCGAGCCGCCCGGAAACCTTCTCGATGGCCGCCCGGATGTTCTTCTTCGCCTTGGCCTCGCTGTCGAATTCCTCGAACTCCGCCAGCGCGAGCGCCGCCAGCACGGTGCCGGCCCAGGTGCGGAAGTCCTTGGCGGTGATGTCGCGGCCGGTGATCTCCTTGAGATAGGCGTTCACGTCGGCCGAGGTGACCGATTGCTGCTCGCCGTTCTCGTCGATATACTGGAACAGGTCCTGTCCGGGAAGATCCTGGCAGGCCTTCACGATCCTGGCGATGCGCCGGTCCTTCACCTGCAGCTTCCAGGTCTTGCCGCTCTTTCCCTTGAACTGGAAGCGCAGTTCCGTTCCTTCTACCTTTACATGCGGGTCGCGCAGCGTCGTGAGGCCATAGCTCTTGTTCTGCTTCACGTAATCGGCATTGCCGACACGGATGAGGGTGTTTTCAAGCAGATGCACCACGGTGGCCAGCACCTTCTCGCGCGGAAGCCCGCGCAGGCTCATATGCTCGTCGATGGTCTTGCGGATCGCTGGAAGGCCTTGGGCGAATTCGAGCATGTGCTCGTATTTCGTGCTCTCGCGGACCTCGCGGAACGCCGTGTGGTAGCGGTACTGCTTGCGTCCCTTGGCGTCGCGGCCGGTCGCCTGGATATGGCCGTTGGCCTTGGCGCAGATCCACACATCCGTGTAGGCGGGCGGAATGGCCAGCGATTTGATGCGCTCCAGCGTAGCCTTGTCGGCGACCTTCGCGCCGTCGGGCTTGAGATAAGTGAAACCCTTGCCGGATTTCTTCCGCCGGATGCCCGGCTCCTCGTCCGAGACGTAAAGGAGGCCTGCCGTTTCAGCGGCATCCCGCGGATCGACGATGTTCTCGGTGGTGGCGTTGGGTTCCAGCAGCATGGGGCGCCTTGTCTAAAGAGCAGAACGTCAACCGGCCCGCGCTGCCTCGGGTTCCCTGCGTGCTCCTGACGCGCGGGTCCCGCTTCGGTCGTTGCGGATCTTCAGGATGAGAATGGTGGCGCTTAGTCCAAGACTGAGGAGGTTGAAGATCATGATGGGCCAACTGCCGATCATGAACCCATAGATCGTCCACAGGACGAAGGCCGTGACGGTGACCATGTACATGTGCTTCGAGATTGCCCTCGTATCGCGCTCCCGCCACGCTTTCAGCACCTGAGGCACGAAGCTGGAGGTTGAAAGGATTCCTGCAATGGTTGCCAGGATCGTTGGCAGCCAGCCCTCCATTTGTGACGCTCCCATCCATCAAGACACCGGCAACGGCCATCGCCCAAGGGGAGTTCCCTTTCTCCGCGTGGAGAGGTTACAAGGGCGCCTTGCCTCACCCGGATCGTCCTTTGCTCTCAAATCCCTCTCCAGAAACCCAAGATTCCAAGACCCTCGGTCGCAAGCTCGTCTTCGTCGTCACCGAGGACTGGTTCTTCGCCTCCCACTTCCTGCCCATGGTCAAGGCCGCCCGCGAGCTGGGCCTCGCGGTGACGGTGGTCACGCGGGTGCGGGCGCACCGGGAGGTGATCGAAGCTTTAGGCGCGAAGGTCGTGCCCCTCGACATCGAGCGCGGCAGCCTCAACCCCATCACCATGGGCGATGCCTCCGGCCAGCTGGCGGCCATTCTCAAGGCCGAGAAGGCGGATCTCGTCCACTGCATCGCGCTCAAGGGCATCCTGCTCGGCGGCTTCGCCGCCACCCTGGCCGGTGTCGGGCGACGGGTCTATGCCCTCACGGGCCTGGGCTTTCTCGGCGCCCGGTCCGACACGGTCGGGCGCCTGTCGCAGCGGGCGATCCGCCTGCTGATGCGCAGCCTCCAGACAAGCCGGACCCATTACGTTTTCGAGAACACGGACGATCCAAAGCTCCTCGGCCTCGATCCAATGGACCCCCGTGTGACCATTCTCGGCGGCGCCGGGGTCGATCCTGACATCCTGAAGCCCGAGCCTTTGCCATTTCAGCCCCCGCTCAGGGTTGCGGTCGTCGCCCGCATGCTCTGGTCCAAGGGCATCGACGTGGCCGTGGAGGCAGTCCGGATGGCGCGGGCGAAGGGTTCGCCCATCGAGCTCTCCCTCTACGGCGCTCCCGATCCGTCGAACCCGAAGGCGATTCCTGAGGAGGCCTTGAAGGCCTGGAGCGCGGAGCCCGGCATCACCTGGCATGGGGCGACGCGGGATATCGCGGGCGTCTGGCGGGACCGTCACGTCGCCTGCCTGCCCTCCCGCGGCGGCGAGGGGCTGCCGCGCACACTGCTGGAAGCGGCGGCGTGCGGCCGCGCCATCGTCACCACGGATGTGCCCGGCTGCCGAACCCTTGTGCGGGACGGTGTCGAAGGGCTGCTCGTGCCGCCCGGCGACCCCGCGGCCTTGTCCGAGGCCCTCCTGACCCTCTCCGGCCAGCCGGATCGCGTCGCCCGCATGGGTGAGGCCGCCCGCACCCGCGTTCTCGACGGCTTCACGGAACGGGACGTGATGAACAGCGTCAAAGAGCTTTATCGCTCGCTGCTGGCCTCATGATCACCGACGCAACCGCCTTCATCCTCGCCGAGACCCGGTTCCGCCCGGTGCCCCATGCGCCGGAAATCAGGCTGCACGTGGCGGACGAGGCCACGGAGCTGTGGCAGAAGACCGAGGAGGAGCTCGGAGAAATCGGCCTCCCTCCCCCGTTCTGGGCCTTCGCCTGGGCCGGCGGGCAGGCGCTGGCGCGCTACATCCTGGACCATCCCGAGACGGTGCGTGGCCAGCGCGTGCTGGATTTCGCCTCCGGGTCAGGGCTTGTGGCCATCGCGGCCATGAAGGCAGGGGCCGCCGAGGTGACCGCCTGCGACATCGACCCCTTCGCCATCGCTGCCATTGGTGTGAATGCGAAGGCCAATGGCGTTGCCGTCACCCCTCTGGCGGCCGATATCGTCGGGCAGGATGAGGGCTGGGACACGGTTCTCGCCGGCGACATCTGCTACGAGCAGGATCTCGCCGCCCGCGTGACCGAGTGGCTGTTTGCCTTGAGCAATCGGGGAGCCACGGTTCTGATCGGTGACCCGGGGCGCAGCTATCTGCCGAAGGACCAGCTCGAGAACCTGGCCGTCTACGAGGTGCCGGTCACCCGCATGCTTGAGGATTCCGATATCAAGAAGTCGAGCGTCTGGCGCTTCCGGCGGGTGTGAACCGACGAGCGCAGCAAGCCTTTCGTCGTGAAGGTGTAATTTTATTGTTTACCTCTCGAAACAGGTAGTGTTATAACCTATATGAACGAGGTGGATACGCCTGATTTGCAGGTGTGGCGCCGCATCGCTTTCAACCTTCAGCCGTCTCGAAGAGGGATCCCGATGGTCCACGCTCCATCTCTGCAGCACCAGCTTCCCAGCGACAATGCTCGCATCCAGGCTTCTTTGGATTCCGGCACCAGAAACACTCTGGCGGAGACGGAAACCCTGTGTCGCACCAGGGGCGTACGGCTGACGCCGATCCGCCGGCGCGTGCTCGAGGTGCTTCTTGGCGCTGCCAAGCCGCTCGGTGCCTACGATCTTGCCGATGTCCTTGCATCGCAGGGACGGCGGATGGCTCCCATCACGGTCTACCGCGCCCTCGACTTCCTCATCGAGCAGGGGCTGGCCCATCGCTTGGCGAGCCGGAACGCCTATATCGCCAGCACGGGCAGCCGCGGAACTCCGGCCTTCCTGATCTGCGAGGCCTGCGGCGAGGCAACCGAGATCACCTGCCCCGACGTGGCGGAGACTGTCCACAAGGTGCTGGCGAACCAGGGCTATCAACCCTTGTCCCGGGCTCTGGAGATCACCGGGCGGTGCCCGCATTGCCAGGATGTTCACTAATCCGTGAGTCTTCGCTCCACTGGCGCATTCCTGCAAGGAGCACCGGCGCAGCCTCAGAAGTGCAAGTCCGGTTTTGAGCCCGATGCTCTAAGCCGCGCTTGACGAAGGGGGCTTTTGGCATCAGCTAAACGACGGCAGCCCGGAGCTGCCGTCGTGGGTTGCACATGTCCTTCATCTCGTCTCCTAAGACCGATACCGCCTCCGAGAGCCTGGCGGGGCCTGCCCTGCGTCACCGCACGGTGGGCGTGCGCGTGGGCTCCGTGATGGTCGGCGGCGGCGCTCCGATCGTGGTCCAATCGATGACCAACACGGACACGGCGGATGTGGACGCCACTGTGGCCCAGGTGGCGGCGCTCGCCCGGGCGGGCTCGGAGATCGTGCGCATCACGGTGGATCGCGACGAGGCGGCTACCGCCGTGCCGAAGATCCGCGAGCGGCTCGACCGGCTCGGCGTGGACGTGCCCCTCGTGGGCGACTTCCACTATATCGGCCACCAGCTGCTCGCCGACCATCCGGCCTGTGCCGAGGCTTTGGCCAAGTACCGCATCAATCCCGGCAATGTGGGCTTCAAGGAGAAGAAGGACCGGCAGTTCGGGGCCATCGTCGAGCAGGCGATCCGGCACGGCAAGGCCGTGCGCATCGGCGCCAATTGGGGTTCCCTCGATCAGGAGCTGCTCACGCACCTCATGAACGAGAACGCAGCTTCGGCCAACCCGCGCGACATGCGCTGGGTCACCCGCGAGGCGATGATCCAGTCGGCCCTGCTCTCCGCCGCCCGCGCGGAGGAGATCGGCCTTGGGAAAGATCGGATCATCCTCTCGGCCAAGGTTTCGGCCGTGCAGGACCTGATCGCAGTCTATCAGGACCTTGCCCGCCGCTCCGACTATGCCATCCATCTCGGCCTGACCGAGGCCGGCATGGGCTCGAAGGGCATCGTGGCCTCGTCGGCCGCCATCGGCATCCTGCTCCAGCAGGGCATCGGCGACACGATCCGCTTCTCCCTGACGCCCGAGCCCGGCGGGGACCGGACCCTGGAGGTGAAGACCGCCCAGGAACTGCTCCAAACCATGGGGTTCCGCACCTTCGTGCCCCTGGTCGCCGCCTGCCCGGGATGCGGACGCACCACTTCGTCCGTTTTCCAGGAGCTGGCCCGGGACATCCAGACCTGGATTTCCACCTCCATGCCGGAATGGCGTCGCACCCATCCGGGCGTCGAGAACCTGAATGTGGCCGTGATGGGATGCATCGTGAACGGGCCCGGCGAGTCGAAGCACGCCAATATCGGCATCTCGCTCCCCGGCACCGGCGAACAGCCGGCGGCCCCCGTCTTCATCGACGGGAAGAAGGCCATGACCCTGCGCGGCCCGACCCTTGCCCAGGACTTCCAGAAGATCGTGCTCGACTACATCGACAGGAATTACGGACAGCCCGGTCGCGATGCCGCCGAATGAAGCGGCAACCGTAGCCATGGAACCCCAGGCGAAATTCCGTTTTAAGCTAAAGCGCGATGTGCTAGAGAGCCGCCGCGCCGGCAATGACGGCCGCTGCGTTCTTTAAGAAGGGGCCGCCCTTCGTCGTTTGCAGGGTTACTTCAACAAAGGCCGTCCGCGGGCAGATCCGCAAAGAAAAGCACACATGGCAGAACAGCACGCCGTTGCCCCGGGACATGCGGATTCCGCGGTTCCTGAGGCTACTCTCCCGGAAGGCCACCACAAGGCGAGCTTCTGGACCCTGACGCTCGGCGCCATCGGCGTCGTCTACGGCGACATCGGCACGAGCCCGCTCTATGCCATGCGCGAAACCGTGATGGCCGCAACCGAAGGTCACCATGGCGTTCCGGTTGATCTGACCCGAGAGCTGGTGATCAGCATCCTGTCGCTGCTGCTCTGGGCGCTGATCCTGACGGTATCGGTCAAATATGTCGTTCTTCTGCTGCGGGCCGACAACAAGGGTGAGGGCGGCTCCCTCACGCTCGTCGCCCTGACGCAGCTGGCGCTTGGACGTCGGAGCCTGCCCGTGCTCATGATGGGCATGGCCGGAGCGGCCCTGTTCTACGGCGATGCCGCGATCACCCCGGCGATCTCCGTGCTGTCCGCCCTGGAAGGCCTGAAGCTCGTTGCTCCCTCCTTCGAGAGTTATGTCCTGCCGGGCGCTCTGGCGATCCTCATCGGCCTTTTCGCCGTCCAGAGCCGCGGCACAGGAAAGGTCGCGACCTTCTTCGGGCCGCTCACGCTCCTGTGGTTCATCACCATGGCGGGTCTAGGCCTCCTGCACATCGCCGATGATTGGGAGGTATTTCTCGCCTTCAATCCCTATTACGGCGTGTCCTTCCTGGTCACACATCCGGGAACCGCCTTTGCCATTCTCGGCAGCGTGTGTCTTGCGGTGACCGGAGCGGAGGCACTTTATGCGGATCTGGGCCATTTCGGCCGAAAGCCGATTCGCATGGCCTGGGGGACGGTGGTCTTTCCGGCCCTCGCCCTGAACTATCTCGGTCAGGGGGCCCTCGTCCTGTCGAACCCCGAGACCATCGCCAACCCATTCTTCCTGCTGGCCCCGCCCTGGCTGCTCCTGCCGCTCGTGATTCTCGCGACCCTGGCCACCATCGTGGCGAGCCAGGCGGTGATCACCGGTGCCTTCTCCCTGACCCGGCAGGCGGTTCAGCTCGGCCTCCTGCCGCGCTTGGAGGTCCGCTTCACGTCGGAAACCCATCAGGGACAGATCTATCTGCCGCGCGTGAACTGGCTGTTGCTTGCCGCCGTCGTGACCCTCGTGGTCCTGTTCGGGTCGTCGAGCAACCTCGCCAGCGCCTACGGCATCGCCGTGTTCGGCACCATGGTGGTGACCACCCTGCTCGCATGCGTGGTGATGAGCCGGAGCTGGGGCTGGGGCCCGGTGAAGACCGGACTGGTGATGATCCCCCTGCTGCTCATCGACCTCACCTTCCTGTCCTCGAACCTCGTGAAGCTCCTCGACGGCGGCTACGTGCCGCTGCTGATCGCCGGCACGTTCTTCGTGGTCATGTTCACATGGGTGAAGGGAACCCGGATCCTGTTCGAGAAGACCCGCAAGGTCGACGTGCCTTTCGTCGAGCTAGTGCAAATGCTGGAGAAGAGCCCGCCGCACCGGGTGAAGGGCACCGCCGTGTTCCTGACGAGCGATCCAGACACCGCCCCCGCCGCCCTCCTGCACAACCTGAAGCACAACAAGGTGCTGCACGAGAAGAACGTGATCCTCACGGTCAACAGCGCGGACATTCCCCGCGTCGAGGACGAGGACCGCGTGTCCATCGAGCATGTGGGCGATTCGTTCTGGCGGATCCGCCTGAGCTACGGTTACATGGAGACGCCCAACATCCCGCGCGGCCTGGCGATCCTGCGCAAGCAGGGCTTCAAGTTCGACATCATGGCGACGTCGTTCTTCCTGTCGCGGCGCTCGATCCGCCCGGCAAGCCAGTCGGGCATGCCGCTCTGGCAGGACAAGCTGTTCATCAGCCTGGCGAAATCGGCCAGCGATGCGACGGACTTCTTCCAGATTCCCACCGGACGCGTGGTCGAGGTCGGCACGCAGGTGACAGTCTAATCCTGTTGTCCTTCACCCATCTCGATGTCAGTCTCAGTCTTCCATGACTGACATCACCTTCCTCCGTCCGAGCCTCGCCTGGTTGCCCGCTTACGAAGACGCGCTTGCCCGTGGCTGGTCGCCCAACACCGATCAGGACGTGAGCCGCGAGCAGCTTCGGCAGCTGCGGCGCAACCCGGAGCGCTTCCTGCACGACCTCTACAACAGCCCGATGATCCGCCTGGCCGACGGGCAGGAGGTTGCGCGCCTGCCCGCGCACGACTTCTGGATCAACGACGGCGAGTTCTGCGGCCGGATCGGCTTTCGCTTCCAGCGCGGCACGGAAGAGCTGCCGCCCACAGCCTATGGGCATATTGGCTACACCATCGTGCCGTGGAAGCAGCGGCGCGGCTATGCCACCCAGGCGCTGCGCATGATCCTGCCTGTCTGCCGTGAGGAAGGTTTTTCGCGGGTTTTGATCACCTGCGACGACGACAACGAGGCATCGCGCAAGGTGATCCTCGCCAATGGCGGCGTGCCCGCCGGCACGGTCCCGCACAATGCCCGGCCCGGGCACGTGAAGCTCCAGTTCTGGGTGCCGACGGATGCGGGTGTTGATGCGACCGCCTCCCTTGCAGGGTGAGGTCTGCCGGTGATCTAACACAATCCTGCGAATTCATCGGAGCATCGCATGACGAAGCTGGTTCTCGAACCTCTGAGCACCTACCGTTCCTATCCGCCCGAGGAGATGGCCAGTCGCGCCCGCACTTTTTACGAGTCCATTCGTCGGCGTCGCTCCGTGCGCGATTTCTCCGACAAGCCCGTGCCGCGGGAGGTGATCGAGTATGCGCTCCTGGCCGCCGGCACGGCGCCGTCAGGCGCCAATCTTCAGCCCTGGCACTTCACCGTGATCACCAGCCCGGACATGAAGCGGCGCATCCGGGAAGAGGCGGAGATCGAGGAGCGCGACTTCTACAACGGCCGCGCACCGCAGGAATGGCTCGATGCCCTTGCTCCCCTCGGGACGGACGAGCACAAGCTGTTCCTTGAGACCGCTCCCGTGCTGATCACCATCTTCGGGCAGCGTTCGAGCGAAGGACCGGATGGGCGCTGGATCAAGAACTACTACGTGCCGGAATCGGTCGGCATCGCAACAGGCTTTTTAATTGCAGCCCTGCACGAGGCGGGCCTCGTCACGCTGACGCACACGCCGAGCCCGATGGGCTTTCTCAACGAGATCTGCGGCAGGCCCGAAACGGAAAAGCCCTACATTCTCCTGGTGGTGGGCTACCCGGCGGAGGATTGCCGGGTTCCGGTTTACGGTGGAGTCAAGAAGCCATTGGAGACAATCGCGTCCTGGCTATGACGGGCTGCTAGACCTGCCGCTCGACCACGAACCGCACCGCCTCCCGTAACGTGTCCGCCCCGACGCCGAACCTCTCGAGGGAGGCGTGCGCCTTCTCCACGAGCTGGCGGCACTCGCGGCGGGCGCCCTCCATGCCGAGCAGGTCGACGAGGGTGGCCTTGCCCTTCTCCTGATCCTTGCCGGTGCGCTTGCCGAGCGCTTCCGCCGAGGCCTCCCGGTCGAGGATGTCGTCCGCTACCTGGAAGGCGGCGCCCAAAGCCCGTCCGTATTCAACCAGACTCTGGCGCGCCGCCGAATCGGCCCTGCCGAGGATCGCTCCCGCCTCCACCGAGAAGGTGAGGATGGCGCCGGTCTTCATCATCTGGAGCAGGCGCACGTCCGCCTCTCCCATCTCCGCCGGCCCGTAGCGACCTTCGGCCGAGAGGTCGAGGAGCTGGCCGCCCACCATGCCGCCGAGACCCGAGGCGCGGGCGAGGCCGAGCACGAGATCGGAGCGGATCGCCGGGTCCGTGTCCGTTGCCGGATCGGCCAGCACCTCGAAGGCAAGGGTCTGGAGGGCATCGCCCACGAGAATGGCGGTGGCCTCGTCATAGGCCTTGTGGACGGTGGGACGGCCCCGACGCAGATCGTCATCGTCCATGGAGGGTAGATCGTCATGCACCAGCGAATAGCAGTGAAGAAGCTCGACCGCACAGCCCGCGCGCAGGGGGCCCTGCCCTTCCGCTCCCAGGAGGCGGGCCGCCTCGATGGTCAGGAAGGGGCGCAGGCGCTTGCCGCCGCCCAGGGCAGCGTGACGCATGGCAGCCATCAGCCGGGCCGGCCGGGCAATCTCGCCGGGAGCGGCTTTGTCTGATAGCAAGGCTTCGAGACTGGCTTCGACGGTTCGTGCGGCCTCGGAGAGCCGCGTCGTGAAAGCAGGGGTAGATGGCATCATGATGAGCCTGGATTCGGGTGGGGCCGCCGCTCCGCCCGAGGGGAACGTGGGTGAACGATCAAAGCCGAAATGGAGTCTGCGGTCGGGACGGCCCGGGAAACCGATGACGGCTGCCCGCCTTCTCCGCCGCTTCGTCTCGATCGGCCTTGGTCTTGTTCTCTTATGGGTCGGCGCGGTCTTTTGGCTAGGCCTATTATATTGGGCCATGCCGCCGGTCTCGACCCTGATGCTCGGCCGCTGGCTCACCCTGCAACCGGTGGAGCGGACCTTCGTCAGCCTCGACGAGATCTCGCCCAGTCTCCCGCTGGCGATCGTAACCGCCGAGGACAGCCGCTTCTGCGAGCACAGCGGTGTGGACTGGGACGCCATCCAGGACGTGGTGGAGGCGGCCGACGGGGACGGTCCGGCTCGCGGCGCTTCGACCATCCCCATGCAGGTGGCCAAGAACCTCTTTCTGTGGCCGAGCCGCTCCTACATCCGCAAGGGGCTGGAAATTCCGGTCGCGCTCTACCTCGACCTGATCTGGTCCAAGCGCCGGATGATGGAGGTCTACCTCAACATCGCCGAATGGGGCGACGGAGTGTTCGGGGCGGAAGCGGCCGCGCAAAAATACTTCCGCAAGCCGGCCAAAAACCTGAACGCCCGTGAAGCGGCCCTCCTGGCCCGGGCCCTGCCCAATCCCCTGGCCCGCAACCCGGCCCGCCCAAAGCCGGGGCATCAGGCCCTGGCGGGGCAGCTGCAGGCCCGCATGGTAAGGGCGGCCCCCTTCACCGATTGCCTGAAGGGCTGAGGCCTCCTGAAGCCCCCTGCGGCAATGAAAAACGCCCCGAATGCTTCAGGGGACTAGATATTTGCCCCGAGACCTTGTATGAGGCGCAACCTCATCAAGTTTGAGATGTGAGCGTTCCCCGGTTGAGCGGGCGCTCCGCTTTTTTACCGGAGACGAGAAATGGCCGTTCCAAAGAGAAAAACGTCGCCCTCGCGGCGTGGCATGCGTCGCTCCGCCGATGCCTTGAAGGCCCCGACCTACATCGAGGACAAGGATTCCGGCGAGCTGCGCCGTCCTCACCACGTTGACCTGAAGACCGGCATGTACCGTGGCCGTCAGGTCCTGAAGGTGAAGGCAGACGCGTAATTCCTGCGCGACATGCGAGTATCGAAAACCGGCGCCTCGAGCGCCGGTTTTTTTATGCCCGCTATCCCCAGCCTGCTGATTTCTCAGCGCTTTTTACCCTTCATTAAGCCTGAGGGCCGATCCTGCACCCTTGTTCTCCAGGACTGGCCCGACCTGCGACCCATGCGTCGCCATCCTGGATCTGTTGCGTATTCCTAAGGGTGAGAGTGATGGCGACGAAGCGGCAAGGCCCGATGGGATTGTTCAGGGGAGCCTCCCGGTCGCCGCGCAAGAGCCAGGCTGCGGCCTCCCGCTCGTCCGTCACCAGCGTTCTCTATGCCTGGGACATGATGACGGACACCCTGACCTGGGGACCCGGCGCCGCCGAAATCCTTGGGCTTTCGCCGAGGGACCTGCCGAAGACCGGCCAGGCCTTTGCGCAGATGGTCGAGCCGGGCTGCGGCCTCGCCCGCCAGGATGCCATCGTGGCCTCAGAGGCCTCCAACCACGCCTATGAGACCCGCTACGCCCTCCGGCTCGAGCCCGACCGGGTCGTGATGGTGGAGGATGCCGGCCGCTGGCTGCCGGATCTCCACGGGCGCCCCGCTTTCACCCGAGGTCAGATCCGCGTCGATCCCGCCGCCGGGTCTCGGGATCTCCTGCCGGCGCTGCTGAGGGAGCGCTCGGCGCTTCTCTGCGGCATTCAGGATGTCATCAACGAGGCTGTCCGCGTGTCCCAGACCTGCACCCTCATCGTCGGTGCGTTCGACCGGGACGAAGCTGACGAGATGGCGGAGATCGCCCGCCGGATCCGCCCGATGATGCGCCGCCATGACCTCTTCGCGGCCCTTGGCCCGAACCGTTTCGCGCTCGCTCTCACTTGCTGCCCGGCGGCGGACGCTGCGGGCGCCATGAAGCGCCTGTCCGGGTTCCTTCAGGATCATCCGGCCGGATCGTCGCTACGCCTGGGGGCCGCCTGCGCGCCGGACCACACCTTCAAGGCCACCAAGCTGCTGCGCTTTGCCGAGCAGGCTCTGACGGCTGCCATGGACCGGAATGAGGTCTCGGCTCTCTACAAGCATCGCTCCGCCAAGACGTCGCCCATTGCCGAACGTGCGCCGTTCGACTGGGTCGCCGCGCTCAACGATCGCAACCTAGTCCTGGCCTGCCGACCCATGGTGGATGCTCAGACCCGTACCCCGATGCTGACCCACGTCTGCGCCTCCATGGCCGGAGCCAATGGGCGCATCACTCCCCTTGGCCCGGTGCCCGGACTGCAGGAGGCGAATCTTCCCCTGCTCGTCGACGGACGCGTGCTGGAACTGGCCGCCGATCACCTGGTCCGGAATCCGGATCAGCGCCTGTCGCTGCCGGTCTCGTCAAAGACCCTTCAGGATACAGAATGGCTGCCGATGCTGGCGGCGCATCTGGGCGCCCGCCCCGGCATCGAGGGGCGGCTTGTTCTCGAAATTCCCGAGATCGCCCTCGTGGAGTGCCGGCGCAATCTCGGCCGGCTCCATGCGATGAAGGCCCTCGGCGTCGGGATCGCGCTTACGGGCTATGGAGCAGGCTATGTGCCGCCGGCCCAGTTGCGGGTGCTGCCGATCGATCTGCTCAAGATCGACGGCGTGTTCATCCAGCCGCTCAAGCGCTCCACGGACGACCGGCTCCATGTGCGTACCCTCATCGACCGGGCCCAGCACATGGGTATCGCCACCGCGGCCGAATGGGTCGACGACGAGGCCACCGCCCGGCTGCTCGCCGCCTGGGGCGTGGATTACCTGCAGGGCGGCTTGTTCGGGGAGCCTGAGGCGGTCGTGCAGCGATCCCCGCTGCAGCAGATGCTGAAGAAGGCGCGGGGCTGAGCCGTCAGGTCACTTGCTCGCCAGCTTGTCGAGCTTGGCCTGCATGTCGGCCATCTGCTGCTTCAAGGAGTTGAGCTCATCGGGCCCTTCCCCCTTGGGAGCGGACTTGGACTCGGGCGCACCCCCGTTTGCCTGCGGGAAGGGCGAGAACATGCGCATGGCCTCGCTGAAGAAGCCCATGTTCTTGCGCACCTGCTCCTCCATGGCCTGGAAGGCCGAGGGGCCGAAGGCCTGCGCCATCTGCTCGCGGAGCTTCTGCTGCTCCTGGGAGAGGTTGTTCATGGAGAATTCGAGGTAGCTCGGCACCAGGGCCTGCATGCTGTCGCCGTAGAAGCGGATCAGCTGGCGCAGCACCGTGACGGGAAGGAGGTTCGGCCCCTCCTTGTTCTCCTGCTCGAAGATGATCTGGGCCAGCACCGAGCGGGTGATCTCCTCGCCGGATTTCGCATCGTAGACCACGAAGTCCTCGCCCTTGCGCACCATGCCGGCCAGATCTTCCAGCGTCACGTAGGTCGAGGTGCCTGTGTGATAGAGGCGGCGGTTGGCATATTTCTTGATGACCGTCGGTTGTTTGTCCGTCGCCATGTTGTCCCGATACGCTCCTGGGATATCCACCGGGCCCGGCACCCCTCAGGATGTGAGCCTTCATTGATTATAGGCCTTATAACAGAGGTGCAAAGCGCCAAAAGTCTAAGGCTTCTTGAGACCGGGTTGGATGATCCTATCCTTGACATCCCACCCTCTGGGGCTTTCATCGAGCAGGCACTACATAGATTCCAGCCACACGGATCAGCATAGGAGAGAGGCATGGCCCGAGACAGCATCGTCATCGTCGGAGCGGCGCGCACCCCCGTCGGCTCGTTCAACGGAGCCTTCGCCAACACCCCGGCCCATGATCTCGGCGCCATCGCCATCAAGGCGGCTCTCGAGCGCGCCAAGGTCGATGGCGCGGAAGTGGACGAGGTGATCCTCGGCCAGATCCTGAGCGCCGGCCAGGGCCAGAACCCGGCCCGTCAGGCCGCCATGGCCGCTGGCGTACCGCAGGAGAAGACCGCCTGGGGCCTCAACCAGCTCTGCGGCTCGGGCCTGCGCACGGTGGCCATCGGCATGCAGCAGATCGCCAATGGCGATGCCAGCATCATCGTGGCGGGCGGCCAGGAATCCATGTCGCTGGCTCCCCACGCGGCCCATATGCGCTCCGGCACCAAGATGGGCGACTTCAAGCTCGTAGACACGATGCTCAAAGACGGCCTGATGGATGCCTTCAACGGCTACCACATGGGCAACACCGCCGAGAACGTGGCTCAGCGCTGGCAGCTCACCCGCGAGGAGCAGGACCAGTTCGCCACCAGTTCCCAGAACAAGGCCGAAGCCGCCCAGAAGGAAGGCCGCTTCAAGGACGAGATCGCTCCCGTCACCATCGCGTCGCGCAAGGGCGACATCGTGGTGGATCAGGACGAGTACATCCGCGCCGGCACCACGGTCGATGCGCTCGGCAAGCTGCGGCCCGCCTTCTCGAAGGACGGCACGGTTACGGCCGGCAACGCCTCGGGCATCAATGACGGCGCCGCCGCTCTCGTGCTGATGACGGAAGCCGAGGCCCAGAAGCGCGGCCTCACCCCGCTTGCCCGCATCGCCTCCTGGGCGACCGCCGGCGTCGACCCGGCCATCATGGGCACGGGCCCGATCCCCTCCTCCCGCAAGGCGCTGGAGAAGGCAGGCTGGAAGGTGCAGGATCTCGAACTCGTCGAGGCCAACGAGGCCTTCGCCGCGCAGGCGCTCGCGGTCAACAAGGACATGGGCTGGGATCCGTCGATCGTGAACGTGAATGGTGGCGCGATCGCCATCGGGCATCCCATCGGTGCATCGGGCGCCCGCGTGCTCGTGACCCTGCTGCACGAGATGGGTCGTCGCAACGCCAAGAAGGGCCTCGCCACCCTGTGCATCGGCGGCGGCATGGGCGTCGCCATGTGCCTTGAGCGGTAAGTGTCTCGTCGAAGCTCGGTAGAGGAAATTATGGAGCTTCTCCCTTCCACGTTCTGCCACATATCGTAAGCTATGTTGTGAGGCGGCCTGAATCGGGCCGCCCACAATGAATGGATCCTTGAGAGATCCGCAGAACGGTCCTGGGAAGGAAACAGCATGACGCGCGTTGCATTGGTCACCGGTGGCACTCGCGGCATCGGTGCCGCGATCTCAACAGCTCTCAAGCAGGCAGGCTACAAAGTTGCTGCGAATTACGGCGGCAACGATGAAGCCGCCAACCAGTTCAAGGGCGAGACCGGCATTCCGGTCTTCAAGTTCGACGTGTCGGATGCAGCGGCCTGTGAGGCCGGGATCAAGGCGGTCGAAGCGGAACTCGGACCGATCGATATTCTCGTGAACAATGCGGGCATCACCCGCGACGGCATGTTCCACAAGATGACCTTCGATCAGTGGTCGGCCGTCATCCGCACCAATCTCGATTCCATGTTCACCTGCACGCGGCCCGTCATCGACGGCATGCGTTCGCGCAATTTCGGCCGCATCATCATCATCTCGTCCATCAACGGCCAGAAGGGCCAGATGGGGCAGGCGAACTATTCGGCCGCCAAGGCCGGCGTGATCGGCTTCGCCAAGGCGCTGGCGCAGGAGAACGCCAACAAGGGCGTTACCGTCAACGTGATCGCACCAGGCTACATCGCGACTGAGATGGTCAAGGCCGTGCCCGAAGAGGTTCTGAAATCGAAGATCCTGCCGCTGATTCCGGTGGGCCGTCTCGGCGAGGCGGAGGAGATCGCCCGCACCGTGCTCTTCCTGGCCGGAGACGATGCCGGTTTCATCACAGGCTCGACCCTGTCGGTGAACGGCGGCCAGTACATGGCCTGATCGGGAAGCGTCATCCCGGACGCGGCTTCGAGCCGCGATCCGGGATCGCACACAGAAAAGGGGGGCTTTTCTCGTCAGCCGATCCCGGTTCTTCGCTTCGCTTCGACCGGGATGACATGCTAGGTGGCGGTCATCATGACGACTCGCACCGCCACCACCATCGGCCTCACGGCTATCCTGCTCTGGTCCATGCTCGCCCTGTTCACGGCGGCAACGGGCACCATTCCACCATTCCAGCTCAATGCCATGACGTTTCTGGTCGGTGGGCTGGTAGGCGTAGCGAGCTGGATCGCACGACCCCAGGGGCTTAAGGCGCTCCGCCAGAAGCCGATCGTCTGGGCCTTAGGGATTGGCGGCCTGTTCGGCTATCACGCCCTCTACTTCGCAGCACTCCGCTGGGCACCCCCGGCCGAGTCGGGGCTGATCAATTATTTGTGGCCGCTCCTGATCGTACTCTTCTCCTCATTCCTTCCCGGTGAGCATCTGCGGCGGGCGCATCTCGTCGGAGCGCTGCTGGGCTTTGCCGGCGTGATCGTGCTGATCGCCGGCCGCGGCGCTTTTGACGCGCGGGCGGAGTACATGCCCGGCTACCTCTGCGCCTTCGTGGCCGCCTTCGTGTGGGCCGGCTATTCGGTGCTCTCCCGCCGCTTCGGCCAGGTGCCGACGGACGCGGTGGCGGGCTTCTGCCTCGCGACCTCGCTGCTCAGCCTCGTCTGCCACCTGATCTTCGAGACCACCGTGTGGCCTGCGACGACAACGCAATGGCTCGCCGTTCTGGCGCTCGGCCTCGGTCCGGTGGGTGCAGCCTTCTATGTCTGGGACATCGGCATGAAGCAGGGCGACATCCGCTTTCTCGGCGTCGCATCCTATGCGACGCCGGTGCTCTCGACCCTGCTGCTGGTGGTGGCCGGTTATGCGGCGCTGACCCTCTCGCTCACCCTGGCCTGCGGCCTCATCGTGGCCGGCGCCCTGGTCGCAACGCTCACGCCGAAGAAGAGCGCCCCGGCATGACCCGGTGGGTGTAGCGATAGGCAGTTCCGAACCCGAGCGCCTCGTAGAGTGAACGGGCGATCTCGTTCTCCTCGCGCACCTGGAGATAGGCCGTGTGTGCCCCCTCCCCGCAGCCCCAGGCCATGAGGCTCGACACCACGCGACGGCCTAAACCGATGCCGCGCAGGTCCGGTGCCACCACGATGTCGTAGAGACCGACATAACCCCGCTCCACCACGCCGAGACCCCAGGCCACAGGCCTGTCGTCGAGGCTGAGCGTGGCGAAGGCTGCCTTCTGGCGGATGCGCGAGACGATTTTCATCAGGGTCTCGTCGTCGGCCTTGTCGCCACCATAGGATCCCGCGGCCTCGCGCACCCAGCGTTTGGAGACCTGCGGCTCGAGAACAACCTCGGGATCGCGCTCGCAATCCTCGCCGCTGATAGACGCGGTGAGAACATGGGTCGCCTCGATGTCCTTGAAGCCGCGCAGCTTCAGCCGCTCGTCGACATCAGGGGCCTCCACACCGTTGAGGCGGAAGGTCGGACGCACATTGGCCTCGACGAAGCGGGCGACCATGTAGTCGATGAGCTCGTCGTCGAGGGTTGCACCGGGCACGAACGGCGTCGCGGAATTGGCGCGCTTCGAATAGCCGTCGGCAAGCCGCAGGATCCAGCCGTCATAGGTCTGGTAATCGAACGAAGGCCAGGCGTTCAGGAGGCGGCTCTCAAGTCCGATGATGAGGCTGTGGTCGTTCATGAGATTGTCCGCTCCTGCAGGGCTGCCCCGCATCAGAACCGGTTCTTCCATTCGCGCAAGGCTTGGAACACCTCCACCGGACCGGCTCCCTGCTTATCAACGGATTTCGCGAGCTCCGGCTCCCCGGCACGCAGGAAAGGATTGGTCGCCTTCTCCTGACCGATCGTCGACGGCACCAGGAAGCGTCCTTCCGCCTTGGCGTCCTCTGCCTCCTTGGCCCGCGCCTTCAGTGCCGCATTATCCGGATCAGCCGCCAACGCGAAACGGGCATTCGAGAGCGTATAGTCGTGCCCGCAATAGACCCGCGCCTCATCCGGCAGGGCGGCCAAGCGCTGCAGCGAGTGCCAGAAACCGGCATAGGTGCCCTCGAACATCCGCCCGCATCCGAGGGTGAACAGGGTATCACCCGCAAACAATGCGCGATCCGCCGCGAACCAGTAGGACACGTGATCGGCGCAATGGCCCGGCGTCTCCCACACATGCGCCTGCAGGCCGCCCACATGCACCGTG
Organism: Microvirga lupini; assembly: GCF_014191055.1. Lineage (GTDB taxonomy): Bacteria > Pseudomonadota > Alphaproteobacteria > Rhizobiales > Beijerinckiaceae > Microvirga > Microvirga lupini_A. The sequence goes on along the minus strand of NZ_JACHWB010000001.1, from coordinate 227,929 downwards.
TCGCCCTCGCGCACATAGGCATCGGCATGAGGCACCGCCTCGCGGGCCTTCACGGGCGCAACCACCCGGCAGCCGGTGCGGCGCTTCAGGCCGTCGACCCCCTGCACATGATCCCCATGGCGGTGCGTGACGAGGATGTCGGTGAGCTGCCAGCCTTTCTCGGCCAAGGCGGCCAGGATTGGACCCTCGTCAGGCGCGTCGATAGCCGCGCAGGCACCCGTGTTGGGATCGTGAATCAGAACACCGATATTGTCCTGCAGGCAGAGAAAGGCGTGGATCTGGGCTGACATCGAGGAACCTTGTCTTGATGTGCTCTGAGCTATCATGGGACAGTCGGCCCGTGAAACCAGACCCTGAACTCTCGATTGCCAGTGTCGGACAAGCCCGAAGGGCAGCCTGTTGAGGTCATGAGCATCGACATCACCGATCTGCGCGGCTTCTACGCCAGCCCCCTCGGGGCCGTAACGCGCCGCTTCGTGGGCCGGGCCATCACCCGGTTCTGGGGCCCGCTGACGGGGCTGCGCGTGCTCGGCCTTGGCTATGCGCCGCCTTACCTCTCGGCCGTGAAGGGCGAGAGCGAGCGCACGCTCGCCTTCATGCCGGCAAACCAGGGCGTGGTGAACTGGCCGAGCACTGGAGCCTCCGCATCGGCCCTCGTCGATCCGCTGATGATGCCTCTGCCCGATTCTTCCATCGACCGGGTTCTCGTGGTCCATGCCCTGGAAACGGTGGAGAGCCCGAGCGAGCTCCTGCACGAGATCTGGCGCATCCTCACTCCGGGCGGGCGGATCATCCTCGTAGCGCCCAACCGGCGCGGCCTCTGGGCCCGGATGGACACCACGCCGTTTGGCTATGGCCAGCCCTACAGCCGCTCGCAGCTCAAAAGCCTCATGCGCCAAACCTGGTTCTCGCCGGAAGGCTGGGCCGAGACCCTCTATGTGCCTCCCCTGCGCAACCGCTTCCTGCTCCAGACAGCCCAGGCCTGGGAACAGGTCGGCGCCGGCTTCTCCCTGCCCTTTGCCGGCCTCCATATCGTCGAGGCCACGAAGCAGCTCTACCGGCCGGGCGCCGTGCGGGCTGTGCAGCGCTCACGCCGCTTCTCCCCCGTCTTTGTTCCGGCTCCCGCCTCGCATCTAGGCTGATTGTCCTTGATTCCGCCGCGTTTTACGGGACTAAGACGGGGCTCAACTTGACTTGGGCTGCCTGAAACGCCAGTGTCCGCCCCGCTTCGGCAGGGCTATCGGGCCACGCCGGTCTTCTTTTCCCATAGAGTCTGATGCGCAGTTATCTCGATTTCGAAAAGCCCGTCGCCGAGCTGGAAGCCAAGGTCGAGGAGCTTCGGGCGCTCGGTGAGAACCGGGACGCCGTCTCCATTGCCGACGACATCTCCCGCCTCGAGGTCAAGGCGGCCGATGCCCTGAAGGATCTGTACGGCCGGCTCACGCCTTGGCAGAAGACCCTTGTGGCGCGCCATCCTCAGCGGCCGCATTTTGTCGATTACTGCGCCGGGCTCATCACCGAGTTCACTCCGCTCGCCGGCGATCGCAAGTTCGCCGAGGACGAGGCGATCGTGGGCGGTTTCGGGCGTTTCCGCGGCCAGCCGGTCTGCGTGATGGGCCAGGAGAAGGGCCACAACACCGAGACCCGCATCCGGCACAATTTCGGCATGGCCCGCCCTGAGGGCTACCGCAAGGCCGTGCGCCTGATGGAGATGGCGGACCGCTTCGGCCTGCCGGTGATCTCCTTCGTCGACACCGCCGGTGCCTATCCGGGCATCGAGGCCGAGGAGCGTGGGCAGGCCGAGGCCATCGCCCGCTCGACGGAGATGCAGCTTTCGCTCGGCGTTCCTAATGTCTCCTTGGTGATCGGCGAGGGCGGCTCGGGCGGCGCGATCGCGATCGCCACCGCCAACAAGGTGCTGATGCTGGAGCACGCCATCTACAGCGTGATCTCGCCGGAAGGCGCGGCCTCGATCCTGTGGCGCGACGCGGCCCGGGCGCAGGACGCGGCCACCAACATGAAGATCACGGCCCAGGACCTCCTGCGGCTCGGCATCATCGACGGCATCGTGACGGAGCCGGTGGGCGGCGCCCACCGCGACCCTCAGGCCACCATCGAGGCCGCCGGCAACGCCATCGAGGAAGCCCTGCACGATCTGGGCAACATGGGACCGGCCGAAATCCGCGACCACAGGGCCGACAAGTTCCTCGCCATCGGCCGCAAGCTCTGATCCGGCAGGACCGACCCCTACCTCCAAAGAGAGCGCTGCTCCCCAAAGAGGCCGGTCCCAAAGCCGTCAAAGGCGAACTTTTTACCTTCCGTTTACCACGACTCCATCACGGCTCCGCTTGCAGTAAGGGCCGGTTAAGGCTAACGATCTAGGGGTAAAGGGGAACTGACCGGCACAGACGCCGGGCAGATCAACAATTGCGGGGTCCCCATGATGAAGCGTATCGCATTGGCCGCGAGCCTGGTGCTCGCGCTTGCTGCCTGCCAGGACGATAATCTCTCCCGTGGCTCCACGCGCCACCTTGTGCCGATTCCGTCCGCCACCATGGCGTTGATGTCGACCAAGGGCATGTCCAAGGAAGACCCGATCCTGATCCGGGCCTACAAGAAGGAATCGGAGCTGGAGATCTGGAAGCGCGGCTCTAACGGGAAGTACGCGCTCCTCAAGACCTATCCGGTCTGCCGCTGGTCGGGCCAGCTCGGCCCCAAGAACCGCGAGGGCGACCGCCAGGTGCCGGAAGGCTTCTACACGGTCACCCCGGCGCAGATGAACCCCAACTCGAATTTCTACCTCTCGTTCGACACCGGCTATCCGAACGCGTTCGACCGGTCGCTCGGCCGCAACGGCGGCGACATCATGGTCCATGGCTCGTGCTCGTCGCGCGGCTGCTTCGCCATGACCGACCAGAACGTAGCCGAGATCTACGCCATCGCCCGCGAGGCGCTGGGCGCAGGCCAGCGGGGCTTCCAGTTCCAGTCCTATCCGTTCCGGATGACGGCCGAGAACCTGGCCAAGCACCGCCTCGACCCGAACATCGCCTTCTGGAAGAACCTGAAGGAAGGCGCCGATGCCTTCGAGGTCACGAAGGACGAGGTCCGGGTCGCCGTCGGCCGCGGTCGCTATGAGTTCAATCTCGATCCCAACGCCGCCGCCGCCGTTGCGCAGAGGCGTGTCCAGGATGAGCAGGAAGTGGCCGAACTGGTCGCCAAGGGCGAGAAGCCGATCAAGCTCGTCTACCACGATGGCGACACGCACGAATCCTTCCGCACGGCGCTGGCCAATGCCACGGGCGTGTCCGACACCAAGCTCGGCTACGTGAGCCGCACCGAGGGCATCTCCTCCGGCCCGCGGGTGGTCGCTCTCAACGATGCCGGCAAGGAAGCCCCGGAAGCGCCGCCGACCGCGCTGGCCTTCGCGTCCATGCGGGAAGTTCCCGTCCCGCAGGCGGAAACCCGGATGGCCGTGACCCAGCAGACGGCTCCAGTGGCGGCTGCCGCAGCAGCTCCCGCCACCGAGGAGACCCCGTTCTACAAGAAGATGTTCGGCGGCGTGGCCGACCTGTTCAGCACCTCGTCGCGGCCTGTGGCTGAGACGGTTCAGGTGGCCCCCGTCGGACCAGCGGCCAAGACGTCTCCCACCGTAAAGCCCATGCCGCAGAAACGGGCCCAGGCTCCGACCAAGGTCAACGTGGCCGCTGCAAATTGAGCGGCACTCGCAACACGCTCTCAAAAGCCCGCCTCCCCGGCGGGCTTTTTCGTGTGCAGCGCCAGGCTCAACGGCTTGGCACGGAGACTCTTCCAACCAGCCCGTCCCGTCGATTTTAATGCTGGCAGGATGGCGATTCGGACTTAGGGTCAGCAATTCGGCAGCATTGTCGCGCCTCGACCATGGCAGAATGCCTGCGATCGGCCTAATGAGACCGAGCTGAGCACGGTCGCAGGCCCAACACCTCGATCCTCATTTGCGGCAAGGCCAAGATCCGATCTGTCCGTTCCAGAGGGAGGCATCCATGCATTGCCTTTCGCGCCGGTTGTTCTGTGGTGTTCTTGTCTTGGTCTGCACCGCAACCGGCCCAGTGAGCGCCGTTCCAGAGAGCTTTGATCGCTACGCGGGCTCCTTCTCCGGCACTGGAACCATCGTGGAAGGTCCGGAGGCAAACTCCCATCAGGTCCGCTGCCGCTTCACGATCCTGCAACAAGGGGAAACCAGCCTGTCACTTGAAGGCACGTGCTGGGCCTATCTGATCATCGCGAGATCAGTCAGTGCCCACCTGTCCTGGGATTCCGGGTCGGGCCAGGTCACCGGCACCTACACGGGGTCTCGGGTTGGGACGGCCCAACTCAGAGGCCGGCAGGTGGGGGCGGATTTCGATCTTGCGATCGAGTGGCCAAGGCCCCTTTACGGTGACAGGACGGCCCAGATGCGCGTTGCAAGCCTCGACCCGAACCGCTTTCGAATCGTCGTCACAGATCGCATCGGTGTGAATGGCCCTGTCCGGGCGACGACGGATCTGACGCTGCTTCGGAGCTAGCGCATCGTGCGGACCCGGTTTTCACTGACGTAGCCCTCCGGGTTTGCACGATGCGCCAGCTTAGAGGATGAGCAGCGGACAACAAAAAGCCCGGCAACGGCGGCCGGGCTTTTCCTCTGTCGCCGATTCAGGTCCCATCACCCGAAAAGGGCATCGATGGCATCCTGGGAGGTGCGGTTCGGGTCGCCGTCCAGGGCCGGCCCGTTCAGGAGAGCCTCGTCCCCCTCCCGCTCCGGCATTTGGAAGGCTTCCACGTCGTTGAAGCTTTCCAGGCCGCCCCAGATCTGCGCCATCTGGGTCACGCGCTCCTCGATGAACTTCATGGAGCCGACGACCTTGCTGATGCGCTGGCCGGTAATGTCCTGGAAGTTGCAGGCCTCGAAGATCGTGATGACCCGGTCAGAGATCTGCCGCGCCATCTCGGCATCGGGGCCGGACAGGCGGGAGGCCAGTGCGCCGGTGATCTCGTCGATCTCCTCGGCGGCCGCCAGGATGCTGTTGGTGGCAGCCTCCGTGCCGGACACCACGGCGCCGAGCTCGTCGGTGACGCTGGTCACCTGCCCGCCCGGGCTGTGGGAGTGAAGGGTCGCGATCTCACGCTTGGTGCGCTGGATCGACTCCGTGATGGCGTCGAGCTCCTCCTTGAGGTTAAGCGCCTCGCGCAGGTCGGTCCGGATCTGGTCCAGAAGGGCCTTGGAGGCCCCGCTGCTCGGCTCAAGAGCCGCGTGGATGGCCGCCATGCCGCGCATGATCTCGGCATGCCGACGGGCCGCGATGCTCTCGCGGGACTGGGCCAGGAGATCCAGGCTCAAAGGGTCAAAGGAAACAGGCGGTGGAAGGCGCATGGCGACTACTCACCCAGCACGGCGGCGATCTTCGAGCGCAGGGTATCGGCGTTGAAGGGCTTGACGATGTAGTTGTTGACGCCGGCCTGCTTGGCCGCCACCACGTTCTCGGTCTTGGCCTCGGCGGTGATCATGATGAACGGCAGGCTGCCCAGCTCCGCGTCAGCCCGCACCTGCTGCAGAAGCTCGAAGCCGGTCATGGGCGCCATATTCCAGTCGGAGATCACCAGCCCGTACTTCTTCTCCTTGAGCTTGCCCAGAGCCTCCGAGCCGTCCTTCGCCTCGTCGACGTCGTTGAAGCCGATCTGCTTCAGAAGGTTGCGGATAATGCGCAGCATCGTCTGGTAGTCGTCAACGATGAGCACCGGAAGAGACGTGTTCAATGCCATGATGGTTCGGCCTGCAAAGTGAGAAAGGAAATGTGAGAAGGACCTGTGACGGACGCTTTTCAAAAAGGTTGTTCGGTCCCTGCCTTATTGCCCACGTTGCTTGCCTCAAGCTGGCGTCACGCAGCAAAAAAGCCCGGCTGAGGGGCCGGGCTTCGGAGTTCGATCGGATGACGTTTGGCCTTCAGTGCCGCAGACCCGGCGCCTCCTGGCCGGTGCGCTCCACATATTCGGTGTAGCCGCCGCCATATTGATGAACGCCCTCCGGGGTGATTTCCAGGAGGCGGTTGGACAGGGCGGCCAGGAAGTGGCGGTCGTGCGAGACGAAGAGCATGGTGCCCTCGTATTTCGACAGCGCGTCGATCAGCATTTCCTTGGTGGCGATGTCCAGATGGTTCGTGGGCTCATCGAGAACCAGGAAGTTCGGCGGATCGTAGAGCATCTTGGCCATCACGAGACGCGCCTTCTCGCCGCCCGAGAGCACGCGACACTTCTTTTCCGCATCGTCCCCTGAGAAGCCGAAGCAGCCGGCAAGCGTGCGCAGAGACCCCTGCCCGGCTTGCGGGAAGGAATCCTCCAGAAACTCGAACACCGTGCGATCGCCCTCCAGCACCTCCATGGCGTGCTGGGCGAAGTAGCCCATCTTGACGCTCGCGCCGACCGTTACCGATCCCTCGTCGGGAGCTGTGGCACCCGCTACCAGCTTCAGAAGCGTCGACTTGCCGGCGCCATTGACGCCCATGACGCACCAGCGCTCCTTCCGGCGCACCCCGAAGTCGAAGCCCTCATAGATGCTGCGGCTGCCATAGCGCTTGTGCACGTTCTTGAGGCTGACCACGTCGTCGCCCGAACGCGGCGCGGGCAGGAAGTCGAACGCCACCGATTGCCGGCGCTTGGGCGGCTCCACCCGGTCGATCTTCTCCAGCTTCTTGACCCGGCTCTGCACCTGCGCGGCATGGGAGGCACGCGCCTTGAAGCGCTCGATGAACTTGATTTCCTTCGCGAGCATCGCCTGCTGGCGCTCGAACTGCGCCTGCTGCTGCTGCTCGTTCAACGCACGCTGCTGCTCGTAGAACTCGTAATTGCCCGAATAGGTGGTGAGGGAGCCGCCGTCGATCTCCATGATCTTGTTGACGATGCGGTTCATGAAGGCGCGGTCGTGTGAGGTCATGAGCAGCGCGCCGTCATAACCCTTCAGGAACTCCTCCAGCCAGATCAGGCTCTCGAGATCGAGATGGTTGCTCGGCTCGTCGAGGAGCATCACGTCGGGGCGCATCAGAAGAATGCGCCCCAGGGCCACGCGCATCTTCCAGCCGCCGGACAATCCTCCGACGTCGCCGTCCATCATCTCCTGGGAAAAACCTAACCCCGCCAGAACCTCGCGCGCCCGGCCCTCGAGCGAATAGCCGTCGAGCTCCTCGTAGCGCGCCTGCACCTCGCCATAGCGCTCGATGATCTTGTCGAGCTCGTCCGCCCTGTCTGGATCCACCATGGCGGCCTCGAGGTCGCGCAGTTCCGCCGCCACAGCACTCACGGGGCCGGCACCCTCCATCACTTCGGCCACGGCGCTGCGGCCCGCCATCTCGCCCACGTCCTGGCTGAAGTATCCGATGGTGATGCCGCGATCGACGGAGATCTGGCCCTCGTCCGGCTGCTCCTCCTTGGTGACCATGCGAAAGAGCGTCGTCTTTCCCGCACCGTTGGGGCCGACGAGGCCGATCTTCTCGCCCTTTTGAAGGGTGCCAGATGCCTCGATGAAGAGGATCCGGTGGCTGCTCTGCTTGCTGACGTTCTCGATTCGAATCATGATCTTTGGGGATTGGAGGAGGAGTTGCGGCGGCCTTATGGCACGGGTTCACCGTCGAGACGAGCGTTTCGGCTCGGGCAAAATGTCAGGGCAGCCGATGGCGCGGAGCCGGCACTTCGGCGGAATAGCCGGCGTTACCTCTCATTCTCAATAGTTCTTTCACCGCGAAGCCGACATTCTGGCACTGGGGCAGGGAGGGTTATCATGCAAAGAACGGTTATTGCCGCACTCGGCGTGCTGATCGCCAGCGGTCTTGCGGTCCTCGCCCAGTCAAGCGATCCGATCACCCAGCGCCAGAACCTGATGAAGAACAATCAGGAGCAGATGCGGGCCTTGACCGGCATGGCCCGGGGACAAGCCCCGTTCAATGCTGCAACGGCCCAGGCGGCTTTCCAGCGGCTCGAGCAGAATGCCAGCCAGATTCCTCCGCTGTTCCCGGCTGGTTCCACCCAGGGCAAGACGGCCGCTCTCCCCACGATCTGGGAGCGCAAGGCCGATTTCGACGCCCATGCGGCCAAGCTCCAGCAGGATGCGAGGGCGGCTCAGAGCGCGGTGACCGACCAGACCAGCCTGCAGGCCGCCATTCAGCGGGTCGGGCAGAACTGCGGCGGATGCCATGAAACCTATCGCCGGAAAGACACGTGATGAAGCATTTGGGGGTCTGAGGAGAACAGACCCTTCATCAGGGGGAGATCGCGATGCGATATCCCAAGGCTCCATGGCTCGTCCCCATCGCGGCGATGGGGCTTCTCACCTGTGTGTCTGCCTGGCACCGTGCTCCGGTCGAAGTTGACCTGGCTCTGGTCCTTGCCGTCGATGTCTCCACCTCCATGGATCCGGGTGAGCAGCATCTGCAAAGGCAGGGCTACGTGGAGGCGTTCCGCTCGCCGATGATTCACCAGGCAATCCATGGCGGCTTGGTCGGGCGCATTGCCGTCGCATATGTGGAATGGGCCGGGGCCCATCCGCGCTTCCAGAATGTCGTCGTGTCCTGGACCATCCTGGAAAGTCCCGAGGACAGTCTCTCGTTCGCTGACCAGCTGGCCCGCGCGCCCATTTACCGGGTGGCCGGCACTTCGATTTCGGAAGCTATCGACTTCAGCCTTGCTCTCATGGGGTCCAGCCATGTCCTGGCCGCGCGGCGCGTGATTGATATTTCGGGAGACGGCTCAAACAACCAGGGACCCCTGATCACGGAGATGCGCGACAAGGCAATCGCCCACGGCGTGACCATCAACGGCCTCCCCATCATGCTTCGAGACCCGGAGCGACGGGAGAATGCCACCCTGGACGCGTATTACCGCGATTGCGTGATCGGAGGCGCCAACGCGTTCATGATCCCCGTCAGGGAGCGCAGCCAATTCCTGACGGAAACCCGAGCCAAGATCGCTCGGGAAATCGCAGGTGGTCCGGAGCCCGGCTGGCCGGTGCAGACCGCGCGAACCGTGCCTCTCACGGATTGCGACACCAGCGAGAGCCTGTGGGACGATCCGGGACTGGAGCCTCATGCCTTTCCGAGGCACGAGGTCGGGAAAGACCTTTAAAGCATCAGACGTGAATTCGAACTCACGTTCGATGCTGTAGATCACCGTCTCAGCAAAAAGCCCGGCACAGCGGCCGGGCTTTTCCTGTCCAGAACGTCAATTCTTGCGTTTAAGCCACGAATTGTCCGTGGCAGTGCTTGAACTTCTTGCCTGAACCGCAGGGGCAAGGCTCGTTGCGGCTGACACGGCCCCAGGTGGAGGGGTCGTTCGGATCGCGCGACGGGGTCGGCTCGGTGGCTGCAGCGGCCGCGAAGCCAAGCGCCGGACCGGCCCCGAGGGCACCACCCTGGGCCAGGTCGAACTCGTTCTCACCGGTCGCCGGATCGAGGTGCTGGGCGAACATGGGCGGCAGCTGCTGCGGCTCAGGCTGTTGGAACACCACTTGGATGCGCATGAGCTGGCCCGTAACCTGCTCGCGCAGGTGGCCGATCAAGCCGTTGAACAGCTCGAAGGCCTCGGATTTGTACTCGTTGAGCGGATCGCGCTGGGCGAGCCCGCGCCAGCCGATGACCTGGCGCAGGTGGTCGAGGGTCACGAGATGCTCGCGCCAGAGATGGTCGAGGCTCTGAAGCAGAACCTGCTTCTCCACGTAGTTCATGACCTCGGACGAGTTCGCCTCGATGCGCTGGGCGTAAGCCTCGTCGGCCGCCTTGGTGATGCGCTCGCGGATCTCGTCGTCCGCGATGCCCTCTTCCTTGGCCCACTCATCGACCGGCAGGTCGAGATTGAGGAAGTTGAGGACGTTTGCCTTCAGGCCTTCCACATCCCACTGCTCCGCATAGGCGTTCTCGGGGATGGCGCGGGCGACGATGTCCTCGATCACGCCGTGGCGCATGTCGTCGATGGTCTCGCGCACGCTCTCCTGTGCCATGAACTCCTTGCGCTGCTCGAACACGACCTTGCGCTGGTCGTTCATGACGTTGTCGTATTTCAGGATGTTCTTGCGGATGTCGAAGTTGCGCGCCTCGACCTTCGCCTGCGCCCGCTCGATGGCCTTGTTGATCCACGGATGGATGATGGCCTCGCCTTCCTTCAGGCCCAGCTTCTGCAGCATGCCGTCCATGCGGTCGGAGCCGAAGATGCGCATCAGGTCGTCCTGGAGCGACAGGTAGAACTTGGAGCGGCCCGGATCGCCCTGGCGGCCGGAGCGGCCGCGCAGCTGATTGTCGATGCGCCGCGACTCATGACGCTCTGTGCCGAGCACGTAGAGACCGCCTGCGGCGAGCGCCTTCTCCTTGAAGGACGCCACCTCGTCGAGGATTTCCTTCTCGCGGCGGGTGCGCTCCTCGCCCTCAACGCCGGCGAGCTCGCGCTCGATGCGCATCTTGGCGTTACCACCGAGCTGAATGTCAGTACCGCGACCGGCCATATTCGTGGCAATCGTGATCGCACCCGGCACGCCGGCCTGGGCGACGATGAAGGCCTCCTGCTCGTGGAAGCGGGCGTTCAGCACGGCGAAATGCTTGGTGCCGCGTCCGGCCCGGGCGTCCCGATAGAGGGGCTCGAGCGCCTGCGGATCCTCGAAGTTGATGAGCTTATAGCCCTCCTTGATGAGCATCTCGGCCAGATGCTCGGACTTTTCGATGGAGGTCGTGCCCACCAGGATCGGCTGCCCCTTGGCGGATGCGGCCTCGATGTCGCGGATCACGGCCTTGTAGCGCTCCTCGAACGTCCGGTAGACCTCGTCGTCGTCGTCGATACGGGCGACGGGACGGTTGGTCGGGATCTCGACCACTTCGAGGTTGTAGATCTCCAGGAACTCGTCGGCTTCGGTGGCGGCCGTACCGGTCATGCCGCCGAGCTTGTCGTAGAGGCGGAAATAGTTCTGGAACGTGATGGAGGCGAGCGTCTGGTTCTCGGGCTGGACCTGGACCTTTTCCTTGGCCTCAAGCGCCTGGTGCAGGCCTTCCGAGTAGCGCCGGCCCTGCATCATGCGGCCGGTGAACTCGTCGATGATGACGACCTCGCCGTTGCGAACGATGTAATCCTTGTCGCGCTGGAACAGGGTATGGGCGCGCAGCGCCTGGTTCATGTGGTGGACCAGGGTGGCGTTCTGGGCGTCGTAGAGGTCGCCCTCCTTGAGGAGGCCTATCTCCCGCAGCAGCTCCTCGATCTTCTCGGTGCCTGCCTCGGTGAGCGCCACGGAGCGCTGCTTCTCGTCGAGTTCGTAATCGCTCTTGTCGAGACGCGGGATCACCACGTCGATGGCGTTGTAGAGGTCGGAGCGGTCATCGAGCGGGCCGGAGATGATGAGCGGCGTGCGGGCCTCGTCGACGAGGATCGAGTCCACCTCGTCCACGATGGCGAAGTTGTGGCCCCTTTGGACCATCTGCGCCATCTCGTACTTCATGTTGTCGCGCAGATAGTCGAAGCCGTATTCGTTGTTGGTGCCGTAGGTGATGTCGGCCGCATAGGCCTGGGCGCGCTCCGCATCGTCGAGCCCATGGACGATCACGCCGACGGACAGACCCAGGAAGCGGTAGATCTGGCCCATCCACTCCGAGTCGCGGCGGGCGAGGTAGTCGTTCACCGTCACCACGTGGACGCCCTTGCCAGCGAGCGCATTCAGGTAAACCGGGAGCGTCGCCACCAGGGTCTTGCCCTCGCCGGTGCGCATTTCGGCAATCGACCCTTCATGGAGCACCATGCCGCCGATAAGCTGGACGTCGAAGTGGCGCTGGCCCAGCGTCCGCTTGGCCGCCTCGCGGACCGTGGCGAAGGCTGGCACCAGGATATCGTCCAGGGTTTGGCCGGCCGCGAGCTGGGCCTTAAAGTCCTCCGTGCGGGCGCGCAGCTGCTCGTCGGACAGGGCCTCCAGCTCGGCCTCCATCGCGTTGATGGCCGCAATCTTGGGCCGGTAGGACTTCAGCCGGCGATCATTGACCGAGCCAAAGATTTTCTTCGCGAGAGAACCGAACATCGGGAGCCTTCGAAAATTCCGTAAAGGGATAAGGGGCGTTTGGGCCGCCTTATAGACCTAATCATGCCAGATTGCATCTTAAAGGCCGTGCCTGAATGGCGCAGCCTCAAGGGGTGCCCGGAGAGGCGTTCAAGACCCCGCGAGCGGCGATGCTGTGACATAAATATGCCATCACTTGCAAACGTAAACACATTCGGCCATCTGATCGTCGCTGTCCGTGGGCGATCACGCTCACCAGAGGAAACACGAATGAATCGCTCACTCAACGTCCGGAAGAGCCTTCTGACCCTCGGCGCCGCCCTGCCGCTCCTGGCCGGCGCTGCCTTCGCCCAGACCCCGCCCACCCCTGCGGCCCCTGCTACGTCCCCGGCGACCGTTCCGGCCGTCGATCCCGCCAAGGTGGTGGCCCGCGTCAACGGCGTCGAGATCACAGAAGGCGACCTCGCCATCGCGGCCGAGGACTCGGCTCTCCAGATGCCCAACGTGCCCGATGAGCAGAAGCGCGAGCTTCTCACCGGCTACATGATCGACCTGAAGCTCGGGGCCAAGGCGGCCGAGGCCGCCAAGGTCGGCAGCGGCGCCGAATTTGCCCGCAAGCTCGCCTATAATCGGGACAAGACGCTTCTCGACGAGTACCTGGATCAGGAAGCCAAGAAGGCCGTGACCCCCGAGGCCGCCCGCAAGCTTTATGACGAGACCGTCAAGAACGTGCCGGCCGAGCAGGAGGTCCGCGCCCGTCATATCCTGGTGGAGAATGAGGACGAGGCCAAGAAGATCGCCACCCGTGTGAAGGGCGGCGAGGACTTCGCCAAGGTGGCCGGCGAGGTCTCGAAGGACCCGGGCTCCAAGACCGATGGCGGCGACCTCGGCTTCTTCACCAAGGACCGCATGGTCGAGCCATTCGCCGAGGCTGCCTTCAAGATGGAGGCCGGCCAGATCTCCGATCCCGTGAAGAGCCAGTTCGGCTGGCACGTGATCAAAGTCGAGGAGAAGCGCAACAAGCCAGCTCCGACCTTCGAGGAGACCAAGGACCAGGTGGAAGCCTATCTCGCCCGCAAGGCCCAGCAGGACCTGATCCTCGGCCTGCGCAAGAACGCCAAGGTCGAGCGCCTGGACGACAAGGGCAACCTCGTCGAGCAGAAGCAGCCGTAAGGTTCTCAGCTTCGGAAAGGTTCAGGGCGGCCCTTGGGGCCGCCCTTTTTGCTTTGGGGTGTTATTCCCGATCGCGTCTTCCCTCCCCTTGAAGGGAGGGAATTGTCGTCACTTGTTCGTCCGGCCCATCCGGTTCGGATCGACGCCACCCTCGCGGTTGGTCTGGTTCTCGACATCGCCCTGGAAAGTGGAGCCGCCGTCGAGATCGCGCGGGTCCTCGCCGGCCATGGTGGAGCCTTTCGAGCGGCCGATGCCCGGATCGACCGCAAGGTCGCTGCGGGGACGGTCCTGGGGTTGGGTCTTGGGGTGCTTGCCTGTCACAGGAGGCCTCCATCGTTCTCAAGACCGGGTCAACGGCAGGGGCGAGGCGTCGTTCCGCCTTGTGACAGTGACGTTCGATGCAGCTTTGACTTGACAAAAAGCCTTAAAAAACCACAGGTCGCGGCTCGCAACGTCGTATCCCAACGCCTCCTGTCGAGTTCGTCCATGTCCAAAACCGTGTCTCCGCTCGCGCCCACGTCGTTCCCGACGCTTCCCGCCCTCGAAGGCGTCAGGATCGCGACGGCAGAGGCCGGCATCCGATACAAGAACCGGACGGACGTGCTCTACGTGACGCTGCCGAAGGATACGGCCGTGGCAGGTGTCTTCACCCGGTCCAAGTGCCCCTCGGCCCCGGTCGATTGGTGCCGCAAGAATTTGGCCAAGGGTACGGCGCGGGCCCTGGTGGTGAACTCAGGGAACGCCAATGCCTTCACGGGCAAGAAGGGTGCCGAGGCGGTGAAGCTCACCGCCGACATCGCCGCCGAGGCGGCAGGCTGCCGGGCGTCGCAGGTCTTCATCGCCTCGACCGGCGTCATCGGCGAGCCGCTCGATGCCAGCAAGTTTCAGGGGGTGCTTAGCGCCTGCGAGAAGAAGGCCAAGCCCACCGGATGGACCGATGCGGCCAAGGCCATCATGACCACCGACACCTTCCCGAAGGTGGCGACCCGCACGGCGAAAATCGGTGGCGTCGAGGTGACCATCAACGGCATCGCCAAGGGTGCCGGCATGATCGCCCCCGACATGGCCACTATGCTGTCCTTCGTGTTCACCGACGCGCCCATCGCTGCTCCCACGCTCCAGGCCTTGCTGAAGAAGGGCGCCGACAAGAGCTTCAACTGCGTGACCGTGGACAGCGACACCTCTACGTCCGACACGCTGCTCTTCTTCGCCACGGGCACGGCCGCCGCCAAGGGAGCGCCGGCGATCTCGCTGCCGAGCGACCGGCGCCTCAAGGAGTTCCGTGCCGCGCTGGAAAGCCTTCTGTGCGACCTCGCCCAGCAGGTCGCCCGCGACGGCGAGGGCGCGCGCAAGTTCGTCACCGTGAAGGTAACCGGCGCCACGGGCGCCACCTCGGCCAAACGCATCGCCATGGCGATTGCCAATTCGCCCCTGGTGAAGACCGCGGTGGCCGGCGAGGACGCCAATTGGGGCCGCGTGGTCATGGCGGTGGGCAAAGCCGGCGAACCGGCCGAGCGGGACAAGCTCGCGATCTGGTTCGGCGATATCCGCGTCGCCGTGAAGGGCGCCCGCGATCCGGAATACGACGAGGCAAAGACCTCTGCCTACATGAAGGGGGACGAGATCACGATCCGCGTGGATCTCGGCCTCGGCCGCGGCGAAGCCACTGCTTGGACCTGCGATCTCACCAAAGCCTATGTGGAGATCAACGGCGACTACCGGAGCTGACGGAAAGCGAGAACGGGATGAAGGCGGCCCGGGTGGAAGCATAGAGGCCAACCGGGCCGCCTTATCTTGCGGATCAGTCGGAATTGCGATCCGTGCTGATGATCGGGGCCTCCGTGCCGCTCGTCGTGCCACCGCCGACCGTAGCGCCGCCGCCCAGCGCAGCCCCGCTGAGGCCGGGGCCGCCTGTAGCGGTACCGCCGGCACTGCCGGTCACATCGGCATTGCCGCCGAAGGCGCCTCCACTCAGAGCAGATCCGCCAATGGCCTCACCGCCAGCGGTGCCACCTACGGAAGCGGTGCCGCCCGTGGCGTTGCCGCTCGTGGCAGCGCCCCCCGTCGCAGTACCGCCCCCGGTGCCGCCGACCGTGCCGGAACCGCCCGTGGCATTGCCGCTGGTCGCGTTTCCACCCGTGGCCGAGCCGCCGCCCGTTCCTCCCCCTCCTCCGACGGAGGCATTGCCGCCCGTGGCGCTGCCGCTGGTCGCATTCCCACCGGTCGCGGAGCCGCCCGAGCCTCCTGTGGATGCGGTGCCGCCCGTGGCATCGCCACTGGTCCCGCTTCCGCCAGTTGCCGTTCCACCTGCGCCACCGACCGCGGCGCTGCCGCCCGTGGCATTGCCGCTGGTGGCGTCACCGCCTCTGGCGGAGCCGCCCGCCTGTGCCAAGGCGGCGGTCGATGTGCCGGCGAGGAAAGCGGTAATCAACACATATCGTGCGAGCTTCGGAAAGTTCATAGCTTCTCTCCTTCAGGCAAAGACCGTAGGAATTCCGACGGCCTGTAGCTTTCGGATGTGAATATTACCCCTGTTTTTGAACATTTCCCGCACTTTAGGGAAGTATTAGACGGCGATTACTTTCCGTCAGCCGCAAAAACTATGTCATACCCTCCAAATTAACAACCAAAAATTAATAATTATTATTGCCAAGGTAAGTAATTCCGCAGCTGCGCTGGTTTCAAGCAGGCATTTTCAAGAGGTCGCTCGGATCGGAATGGGTAACAACGAAGGGTGAGAGGCTATCCGCCTTAGTTTCTGGCTGCCCTGCCAAGCCCCGGCTAGATTCAAGCGCGACCGTGTCCGGGAGCCTTGCGATGCCGGCAGAAGCCCTTCCGAAATCCCGCATTGCGCTTGTCTGCGCACTGAGCCTTCTGGCTGTCGCCTGCAATACGATGACCGTTCGCGAGAGCGTTCTGTCCACCAACCAGCGCGTCGCGATGGTGTCCAATCCCGGCGACGGCGTGACCCCGCCGACCAATGTCGTCTTGTTCGAGAGCCGCCCCGGCCGCTATGAGCCGGTTGCAGCGGGCTTCGCGCAGGCTCCCGTAACGGCCTTTGTCGATCAGGCTGGCGCAGGCATTGCGCTGGGCATCGGAGCCCACGGCACCCGCACGAAGGTGAACGTGCAAGGCACGTCGTCCGCTCAATCCGCCGGAGGGTCGGCTACGGGTGGCACTGGAACGGGCGGATCGGTGACGCTGCCTTAAGGTCCGTTATGGAACGACTGTGATCTTTCGCTTCACGGTCAACCGCATAGGGCCGCCGTATCGTCCCTGCCCGATGAAAGTATAGGCAAATTCGTCCGTTCCCTGGTAACCAGGCTTAGCGAGGTAATAGGGCTTGAAGTTTTCGACTCCTGCCCTGCCGAATTTAGGCTTCTGCGTGATCACAGTCTCAGTGAGCGCACCTGGAATGCCGTCGATGCCGAAAAGGCAGCCTGATCCGGCTTTGACCGTCATCGGCCCTTCGATCTCAGCCATCTCTCCAGTAAAATAGACGGGTGGCGCTGAGCAGTTCTGGGCATGCGCGGCGGATGCCGAAGCCAAGCCGCCGAGCGCAGATATTGCTAGCGTACAGATCAATCTCTTCATCGGATTCTTCCTTCAGTTTATGAAATAAAATTATATCGCATAATTTATCGGTTTGAGGAATCAAATCCGACGAGGAAGATCTGCCGAGCAGCGTGCATCGCCTGTGCCTCGGCGCATGTGAAGTGGTCTGACCAAGCGCAAAATCCGGCCCAGAGCCCCCTGCATCCGCTTGAAGAGAACCAGCGGCAAAGATGCCGGTAGAGGTATGCCGGGTGAGGCCGACGCCCACTTTCACTCGATGATCGGATCAGGGCAGGACTTCGACCTTGATGTTGACCGTCCGGACGGCCTTGTTGCCATAGCGGTCCATGCTGTCGCGGCTGTAGGTGAACTCGTCGGCACCGGTGTAGCCTTTCTTCGGGCTGTAGACGACGTTATAGCCGTTGATCACAACCGCGCCGCGCTTGGGCTGCTTCAGGATCTTCGCATCCGTGAAGCCGCCGGTTGAAACCCCCATCCGAACAGTGCATTGCTTGCCTGCTCTGACCATCATCCTGCCTTCAGCAATCTGGTTATCGGCAGTCTGGAAGCGAGGAACTTCGCAATCCTTCGTCTGCGCGTGAGCGCTCGCCGTCAGGAGAACGAGCAGACCGACAGCCGTTAGAGATACATGACGCATAGAAGCCCCTTAAGGTTTTATGATTATACTCTGCCTGGATAAATTCCTGGCAGTGGCTTGTTACCTAAGGGAAACTTTCTCGCCAGACCGTCAAAGCACTTGTTCAGCCTATTTCTTCCTTAACGTTACCGGAAGCCCCGTGCCCCCTCTCAAGCTCACCCTCGTCGTCGCCGTCGCCCTGATCGACACGGACAACCGCATCCTTCTCGCGCAGCGGCCGGAAGGAAAGCAGCTCGCTGGTCTTTGGGAGTTTCCCGGCGGCAAGGTGGAACCGGGCGAAAGGCCGGAGGAGACCCTGATCCGGGAATTGCGCGAGGAACTCGGGATCACCGTGAAGGAACCCTGCCTCGCGCCGCTGACCTTCGCGAGCTACCCATACGAGACCTTCCACCTGCTCATGCCGCTCTACATCTGCCGCCGCTGGGACGGCTTCGTGCAGCCGCTCGAAGGGCAGGCACTGAAATGGGTCAGGCCGCAGGAGTTGCGCTCCTATCCGATGCCGCCGGCCGACGAGCCGCTGATTCCCTTCCTCGTCGATCTCCTGGTCTGAGGTCGCGCATGTCCGCCGCACAGGGGGAAGCCGCCGCGCTTCCCACAGCCCCGACCCCGGTTTTCATGGCGACGAACCTTCTCGTCTGCTCGATGCTGTGGTCCACATCCTTCCTGTTCATCAAGCTGAGCGGAAGCATAAACCCCTTCGTGCTGGCCTCCATCCGCGGCCTCATCGGGGCGTCCGCCCTGGCCTTGTGGTTCGCCGTGCAGGCCAAGAGCTTCCGCCCCGACCATGGCCAATGGCACCATTGGGTGATCCTCGGCGCACTCAACGGCTGGATCCCGAACGTCCTGACGGCCCATGCGCTGACCCAGATCGGGACTGCTCCGGCGGCCATGATTCAGGCCTCAGGGCCGCTCATCGTCGCGGTTCTCTCGCACCTGCTTTACGCGGACGAGCGGCTGACCCCGCGGCGCTTCATGGGCGTTGTCGTCGGCCTTGCCGGTATGGGCATTCTCATCGGACCCGCCGCCCTGCCGGACAGCGGCATCAGCCCCTGGGGCGTGCTGATCATGGTGGCGACCGCTCTCAGCTATGCCTCCGCGAACATATACGTCCGCTCAATCAAGCATGCGGACCCGGCCCGCCTCGCTCTCGGTCAGCAGATCTGTTCCGCCCTTCCGGCGACTGCACTGGCGCTCGTCGTTGCAGGCCCGTCCGCCTTCGCTGCCGTTCCGAACAGCGCGGCTTCGCTCCTGGCGCTCGGCATCGTCTCGACCGCCCTGCCGATCCTACTCTTCATGCGGCTCATCCGCCGCGCCGGCCCGACACGGGCCTCGATGGTCGGATATCTCCAGCCGGTCTGGACGGCGACCCTTGCCGTCCTCTTCCTCAACGAGAGCATCGGTCTGCGTGAGATGATCGGCGGCGCCGTGGTGCTCTCCGGCGTCGCGCTTGTGTCGTTGAGCGGACGGATCAGATCAATTCGCTGAGCATGGCACGCGTCTCGGGCGGGATTTCCACCGGGCGCTGGGTTTCACGATCCACATAGACATGAACGAAGTGCCCCTGCGCGGCCGCCGCTTGAGCGGCATGCTTGAAGATCCCGATCCGATAGCGCACGGATGATCGCCCAAGATGCGCCACAGCAATCCCGGCCTCCAGCGCCTCCGGAAAGGCGACGCTCTCGAAATAGGTGCAGCCCGACTCGACCACGAGGCCGATGACGGAACTCTCGGCAATGGAGAGCAGCCCCTTCTCGACGAGCCAGCCGTTCACCGCCGAGTCGAAATACGAGTAGTAATGCACGTTGTTCACGTGCCCATAGGCATCGTTGTCCATCCAGCGGGTGGCGATGGGGCGAAACAGCTTGAATTCCGAGCGGCTGGGGCGCGAGGGGCGGTCTGACATCGTGCTCTTCACCACGCCGCTTCGTAGATCGCGCGCGCATCGTCCAGCGTGAGCGGACGCGGGTTGTTCACGAGAAGCCGCGTCTGCTTCATGGCATCTTCGGCCATCATCGGCACGGCTTCCTGCGGAATGCCCACATCGCGTAGGCGCGGCTGAAGCCCGACCTTCGTGCAGAGAGAGGCCAGCGCCTCGACGAAGGCCGATCCCGTCGCATGGCCTTCGAGGTCGGGGAAGGTATAAGGGGCGAGCTCGGCATAGGAACGCTCGCAGGCGCTCGCGTTGAAGCGCAGCACATGCGGCAGCACGAGAGCGTTGGAGAGCCCGTGGGGGATGCCGAAATGCCCGCCAATGGGATAGGCCAGCGCATGGACGGCGGCGACCGGAGAATTGGCGAAGGCCTGACCCGCCAGCATGGAGCCCAGCAGCATGGCCGAGCGCGCTTCGACATCTTGCCCCTGATGCACCGCGCGCTCGATATTGCGCCCGAGCAGGCGAAGCGCCTCCTTGGCGAGCGCCTGCGAGACCGGATTGTTGTTGGCGCTCGTCGAGGTGAAGGCCTCGATGGCATGCACCATCGCGTCGATGCCAGTGGCCGCCGTCACATGGGGCGGCAGGTTGAGGGTGAGATCCGGATCGAGCAACGCGATGTCGGGGATGATGAGCGGCGACACCACGCCCTTCTTCTCGTGCGCACCGGTGGTCACGATGGAGATCGGCGTTACCTCCGATCCGGTGCCTGCCGTGGTGGGGATGGCGAGCAGCGGCAGACGCGGTCCTTTTGCGACTCCCACGCCGTAGATGTCGGACAGGGCCTCGCCGCTGGCGGCCAGCAGCGCCACGAGTTTCGCCACGTCGATGGAGGAGCCGCCGCCGAAGCCGATCACGGCCCTGGCGTCAAAAGCCTTGGCTTTCGCTACGGCAGCCAGCACCACGTCTTCCGGCGGATCGGCCACGACCGCATCGAACACGTCGACGGCAATGCCGGCCTCCTCGAGGGCGTGAAGAGCCGGTTCGATGAGTCCGACCTTCACGAGCCCGGCATCGGTGACCAGAGCCACTCTGGGGCCGAGTTGCCGGGCGACGATTTCTCCAAGGCGCGCGATGCTGCCGGAACCGAAGACGAGGGATGGGGCGGTGTTGAAGGTGAACGGCGACATGGGCTTTCCTCTGCCGCCAAACATTGCCTCGGGCGTAAGCCACCAGCAACCCGGATCCGCGAGGCCATTGGGAAATTCTAGTCCATGAATTCTTCGATAGCGTCCACCTTCTCGGGATAGAAGGCAAGATGCTCCTTGATCGCGACGACCGAGGGGAACGGCTCCTCATAGCTCCAGGCTGCATTCTCCCGCACGAGCCCGCCTCCATTGACGGTGAAATAGGAGGCGTTGCCCTTGTAGGGGCAGTGGGTGCGGTGCTCGGTGGAGTCCAGCAGGTCCATCCGTACATCCTCACGGGGGATGTACTGCACGGGCGGCAGGGTCGCCTCCTGCAGGGTGAGTGCCTGTGTGGTTTCCGCAACGATGAAGCCGCCGAGCATGACCCGGATGCGGTGCGGGTTCTGCGTGATGGTAATCGGATGATCCGGGCCGGGCTCCTTCATGGCGCTTCCTTCTCCAAGTCAGGTCCTCTGGAGAATGAAGATAGGGCAACCTGGTTGCGCCCCAAGTCGCAAGCGGGCCGGCTACTCCTTCTCAGGTTTGGACGAGCCTTCTTTTACGCCCAGTGCATCGGCCAGCCGCACCTTGGCGGAGCCGGGGCGCAGGGGCTTCTGCTGGCTTTCGTGCGGCGTCCAGCCCGAGAGCCACACGATCTCGAAGGTCGCCGGAATGCGCCCGTCGGGCTCGCCGAAGCGCTCCGCATAGATCTCTGCCGTCCGCATCAGGGTGGCCCGCCGCAGCGGGGTCCGGCGACGGTCGTTCAGCGCATTGGCCAACCCCATCTGGCGCAGGTCGCGCATGAGCGCGAAGGCATTGGCATAGCGAACCCGGACGATATCGGAATCCGTCACCGGCAGGGCAAAGCCCGCACGCTGAAGCAGGCCACCAATGTCGCGCAGATCCGCGAAGGGCGCGACGCGGGGGCTCACGCCGCCCTCCATCTCCGATTCGGCCTGCGTCAGCGACTGTCGCAATTCGGCGAGCGTGCTCCCGCCGAGCAGCGCTCCAATAAAGAGACCGTCCGGCTTGAGGGCGCGGCGGATCTGGATGAGCGAGCCCGGCAAATCGTTGACGGAATGCAGGGCCATAAGGGACACGGCGAGATCGAAGCGCTCGCCGGAAAATGGCAGCCGCTCCTCGTCGCCCAGGATGCTCCCCGGCTCCGGCACAGGCGACAGCCGGATCACCGTCCCGACGCGCCCGCTCCGGCGCAAGATCTCCGCCGCGGCTGGCGTGGGGGTGCCTATGTCGAGGGCAAGCGGGAACTCCCGCAGCACGGCCGAGAGCCGCTCCTCCAGGTCCTCGACGGCGCGGACCAGCAGGAAATCGGCATAGCCCTGGTGCAGCGCGCGCGACAGGCGGCGGCGGACGAGGGGGCGGTCGAAGACGAGGGGCGTGCTCATGAGGCGCTGGATATGGCGTGCGCCGGCTCAGGAACCAAGAACTTTTTGGCCCATCCGACAGGGAGGTGGCAGGACATAGCTCATCGGCTAAGCTTCGCGCATGAGTGAGCCTCTCGACGCCGAGCCGATCCAACCCCGCGCCAGCTTCCGCCAGGGAGCGCGGGAGGCCTGGCGCTCGGCGCTCGGCCTTCTCTACCCGCCAACCTGCATCGTCTGCCAGGCCGCCACGGGGGAGCCCCACTCGCTCTGCGCCACATGCTGGTCGAGCGTGCGCTTCATCGAACGCCCCTATTGCGAGCGGCTCGGAACGCCGTTTTCCGTCGATCTCGGCCAGCCGCTGCTCTCACCGGCGGCCATCGCCGATCCGCCGGTGTTTCAGCGGGCCCGGGCCGTTTCCGAATATGACGGCACCGCGAGCCTTCTCGTTCATCGCCTGAAGTACAACGACCGGCTTGAGCTCGCCCGGGCGCTGGGCAGGATGATGACGCGGGCCGGGGCGGAGCTGCTGGCGGACGCGGACGTGATCGTGCCCGTGCCGCTGCACCGCTGGCGGCTCTGGTGGCGACGCTTCAACCAGGCGATGGCGCTGGGGAAGGCTGTCTCGGATGAGAGCGGCGTGCCCTGCGATCCGTTCCTGCTCGGTCGCATCAAGCGCACCCGCCGGCAGGTGGGGCTCACCAAGGTGCAGCGGCAGGAGAACCTGCAGGGCGCTTTCCGGGTGCCGGCAGAGGCCAAGGCGCGGCTGCGGGGCAAGCGGGTGCTCCTCGTCGACGATGTGCTGACCACCGGCTCCACGGCCAATGCCGCCTCCCGGGCGCTCCTGCGCGGCGGGGCGGCCTCCGTGGACATTCTGGCCTTCGCCCGTGTGGTGAAGGAGTTGTGACGAAGGCGCAAAGCTTCCTATATCTTCCCGACCACAGGAGATTGTCCGACCATGCCTTCCATCACGATCTACACCAAGGGCTGGTGCCCCTATTGCTCGGCCGCCAAGAAGCTTCTCAATGAGAAAGGCGCCGCGTTCACCGAGATCGACATCGAGAAGAAGCCCGAAGCCAGGGCCGAGATGATCCAGAAGGCCAAGGGCCGCTCTACGGTGCCGCAGATCTTCATCGGCGAAAGGCATGTCGGCGGCTGCGATGACCTGTATGATCTTGATGACAGGGGCCAGCTTGAGCCGCTATTGCAGGCCTGACGGAGACCGAGATTCATGAACCCGACCCGCTTCACCGCCGCCTGCATCCAGATGCGCTCCGGGCGCGACATTCTCAAGAACCGTGACGCTGCTGTGGCCCTCGTGCGCCAGGCGGCGGATCAGGGTGCGCATTTTGCTCAGACGCCGGAGATGACGTCGCTCGTCTGCCGCGACCGTGACGAACTATTCTCCAAGGTCGGGCCGGAGGCGCAAGATCCGGTGCTGGCCGCCTTGCGCGACGTGGCGCGGGAGCGGGGCATCGTCGTGCACATCGGCTCCATCGCGGTCAAGGAAGGCGACAAGGTCGCCAATCGGGCCTTCCTGATCGACGCGAGCGGCGAAGTGGTTGCCTCCTACGACAAGATCCACCTCTACGACGTGGACCTGCCGAACGGCGAGAGCTGGCGCGAATCGGCCACCTATACGGGCGGCGCCTCAGCGCTGGCGGTCGAAACGCCATGGGGCTATCTCGGCATGACCATCTGCTACGACGTGCGCTTTGCCGCCCTCTACAAGGCGCTGGCCGAGAATGGCGCTTCCTTCCTGTCGGCGCCGGCTGCCTTCACCAAGCAGACGGGCGAGGCGCACTGGCACGTGCTGCACCGAGCCAGGGCCATCGAGACAGGCTCCTTCATGATCTCCGCCGCGCAGGGCGGACTGCATGAGGACGGGCGCGAGACCTACGGCCATTCGTTGATCGTCGATCCCTGGGGTCGCATTCTGGCGGAAGGCGGCACGGAGCCTGGCGCGTTCCTGGCCGAGATCGACACCGCCCTGGTGGCGGAGGTGCGCGGGCGCATCCCGACCCTCAAGAACGCCCGCCCCTTCAAGGTCGAGGTCGTGCCCGCCATCGAGACGGATCGGGCAGCCATCGCCTGATCCCCTTCCCTTTCCGAGCCTGAATCCTTACGTCTTCAAGGACATGATCAAGTACGCCCTGGCCTGCGAGCAGGCCCACGAGTTCGAGAGCTGGTTTCCCTCAAGCGACGCGTTCGAGACGCAGCGCAAGCGTGGGTTCGTGACCTGCCCGTTCTGCAACTCCGCCAAGGTCGAGAAGCAGATCATGGCGCCGTCCGTCGCGCGCACGGACAAAACGCCGGATGCACCGGCTCCTGAGCCGCAGGCCGTCGCGGTTCTCTCCGATCGGGAACGCGAATTGCGAGCCGCCCTGAGGGCGCTTCGCGAGCACGTGATGAAGAACGCCGAGAACGTGGGCAAGGATTTCGTCGAAGAAGCGCGCAAGATGCATTTCGGCGAGACGGAGGAGCGTTCGATCTATGGCGAGGCGGATCTCGCCGAGGCCAGGGCGCTCCTGGAGGAGGGCATTGACGTGCTTCCCCTGCCCGTCGTGCCCGACGACCGGAACTAGCCGTCACGCTTCAGGATTACGCCTCATCGGTTCAAATCGACACGAGGCGTTCCTTGGCGGTTTTCTTCACCAGCGACACCCATTTCGGCGATCCCAGGGTGCTGCGCATCGACAAGCGTCCGTTCAAGACGATCCCCGAGCATGACGAAGCGCTCATAGCCAATTGGAACGAGGTCGTCTCACCCGACGACGAGGCCTGGCACCTGGGCGACTTCGCCCTGCATGTGCGGCCGGAGCGGATCGACGAACTGCTCGGACTTCTCAACGGCCGCAAGCATCTGATCACCGGCAACAATGACGGCGCGGCGACCCTCGCCGCCAAGGGTTGGGAGAGCGTCCAGACTTATGCCGAACTGATGCTCGACGGCCATGCTCTCGTGATGTGCCATTACGCCTTCCGCACCTGGAAGAACATGGGCCGCGGCTGGATCGACCTGCACGGCCACTCCCATGGCAAGCTCAAGCCCCAGACCCGGCAGTACGATGTGGGCGTGGATGCCTGGAACTACCGGCCCATCACTCTCGAGACGATCCTCAGCACGAGGCGCAGGCGCGCGGCTGCCAAGACGGCCTGATCCAGCAGAGTTGCTCCTGGTTTTGTGACTGGACCGACGTATTTGCGAGACTTTATCCGAACCATTCGCCCGAGGGCCTGTTGGGGTTGGAAGGAGACACGGATGGATCTGCCGAAGAGCGACCTGAAGCCTGCGCGACGCATCTCGCTGATGCGCCGGTTCTTCGACAGCGAGGCCTCCGGCGGCATGATCCTCATGGGCGTGACGGTGATCGCCCTCGTGATCGCCAACTCTCCCTTAGCCGGCGCCTATTTCGGCCTGCTCAAGACCTATGTTCTGGGCCTGAGCATCCTGCATTGGATCAACGACGCCCTCATGGCCGTGTTCTTCCTGCTGGTGGGGCTTGAGATCAAGCGCGAGATGCTGGACGGGCAGCTCTCCACCTGGCCGCGTCGCATTTTGCCCGGCATCGCGGCTTTCGGCGGCATGGTCGTGCCGGCACTGGTCTATCTCGCCATCACCTGGAACGAGCCGCATCTGCGCCACGGCTGGGCGATCCCGGCCGCCACCGACATCGCCTTTGCCCTCGGTGTCCTGGCGATCCTCGGCTCCAGGGTGCCGACCTCCCTCAAGATCTTCCTGACGGCGCTGGCGATCCTCGATGACCTCGGCGCGATCATCATCATCGCGTTGTTCTACACCAGCGACCTGTCGCTGATGATGCTGGGCGCAGCCGCCCTCTGCCTCGTCGTGCTCGTCGCCTTCAACCGTTTCGGAGTTGTGTCGCTCCTGCCTTATCTCGCCGTCGGTGCGGTGCTGTGGTTCTTCGTCCTCAAATCAGGCATCCACGCCACGCTCGCGGGTGTCGCGCTCGCGCTCACCATCCCGCTCCATGCCAATCCAAAGAAGACGCGGACGGAGGATTCGCCGCTCCACAGGCTGGAGCATGCGCTACACGGTCCTGTTGCCTACGCGATCATTCCGATCTTTGGCCTCGCCAATGCCGGCGTGTCGCTCTCTGGCCTCTCGCTGGATGCCCTCTTGAGTCCCCTGCCGCTGGGTATCGCCATGGGCCTCTTCCTTGGCAAGCAGGTGGGTGTCTATGCCTTCAGCCATGCGGCGATCCACTTCGGCCTCGCCGATGTGCCGGCAGGAGCCACGCGCGTCCAATGCTACGGCGTTGCCCTGCTCTGCGGCATCGGCTTCACCATGAGCCTGTTCATCGGTGCGCTCGCCTTCCCGGGCCAGCCGGAGCTGGGCGATGCCACCAAGATCGGCGTGCTGATGGGCTCGGCTCTCTCGGCGCTGGTGGGCTATCTGGTGCTCAGCGTTGCTCCACGGGAGCAGCCGCTCCAGCCCTCGCGGCCAGCAGCATATAATTGACGGCCGTGTCGCGGGACAGGGACCAGCTGTCCCTTAAGGGGTTGTAGGCAACGCCTGCGAGATCATGGACGGCGAAGCCCGCCGTTCGGATTGCATCGGTCAGCTCCTCGGGCGTGACGAACTTGTCCCACTCATGAGTGCCCTTGGGCAGCCAACCCAGGATGTACTCGGCCCCCACGATGGCGGACGCGAAGGAGCGCAGGGTCCGGTTGATCGTCGCCATGGCGAGAGCCCCGCCCGGCTTCACGGCCTGGACGCAGGCATTCACGAAGGCCTGCCTGTCAGCCACATGCTCGACCACCTCCATGGCGAGCACCATGTCGAAGGTCTCACCCCGGGCGACCACCGCCTCCACCGTCTCGTTGCGGTAATCGACGGCCACCCCTGCACGCTCCGCATGGAGCCGGGCGACGGAGATGTTCGTGGGCGCCGGATCAAGCCCCGTCACCGTTGCTCCCAGGCGCGCGAGCGGCTCGGAGAGCACGCCTCCGCCGCAGCCCACGTCGAGGATGGAGATCCCCTCCAGGGAGCGCGCCGAGCGCGGGTCGCGCCCGAAGCGACGGCAGGCTTCGTCGCGGATATAGGCCAGACGCACCGGATTGAACTTGTGCAGGACCTTCATGGGGCCCTTCGGATCCCACCAGGTCTCGGCGATCTTGTCGAAACGGGCGACCTCGGCGGGGTCGATGGTGGTGGATGCGCCGTGGGTCATCGGAGCCTGATTCCTTAGGACGAAGAAATGATTCCCGCGCGTTGACAGGGCGCGGCCCTACCGTCATGTATACGCGCCTTTCGCGCCGCGAAGGGCAAAATTTTCCCTGAACCCTTAACGGCCTTCTTCCCCCATGCCCCGTCTCGTCATGAAGTTCGGCGGAACATCCGTCGCCACCGTAGAGCGCATCCGCAACGTGGCCCGGCATGTGAAACGCGAGGTCGAGGCCGGCTATGACGTGGCCGTGGTGGTATCCGCCATGGCGGGCAAGACCAATGAGCTCGTCGGCTGGGTCAAGGAGGCCTCCGCCCTCTACGATTCACGAGAATACGACGTGGTCGTCGCCTCCGGCGAGCAGGTGACCTCGGGTCTCCTTTCGCTCGCCTTGCAGGAGATGGGGCTCAAGGCCCGCTCCTGGCAGGGCTGGCAGATCCCGATCATGACCTCGGACGCCCATGGCTCGGCCCGCATCGCCGCCATCGACGGCACCGGGATCGTCAAGGGCTTCACCGATTCCAGGGAGGTCGCCGTCGTGTCCGGCTTCCAGGGCATGCATCAGCCCACAGGCCGCATCACGACGCTCGGCCGCGGCGGCTCCGACACCAGCGCTGTAGCGCTGGCCGCTGCCATTCAGGCCGAGCGCTGCGACATCTATACGGACGTCGACGGCGTCTACACCACCGATCCGCGCATCGTGCCCAAGGCCCGACGCCTGGATAAGGTGTCTTACGAGGAAATGCTGGAAATGGCCTCGCTGGGGGCCAAGGTGCTTCAAGTGCGCTCGGTGGAGCTCGCCATGATGCACCGCGTTCCGACCTATGTGCGCTCCAGCTTCGACGACCCTGCCGATCCCAAGCTCGGCACCCTCATCTGCGACGAGGAAGACATCATGGAACAGCAGATTGTCACGGGCATCGCCTATTCGCGCGACGAAGCCCAGATTACGCTGCGGGACATTGCCGACAAGCCGGGCATCGCGGCCTCGATCTTCGTGCCCCTGGCCGAGGCCAACATCAACGTGGACATGATCATCCAGGTGGTGTCGGACAACGCAGCCACCACGGACCTGACCTTCACGGTGCCAACCGCCGATTACGAGCGGGCCTGCGCGATCCTGAATGAGCACAGGGCCGAGATCGCCTTCAAGGAGCTCCAGGGCGCGACCGACGTGGTGAAGGTCTCAGCCATCGGCGTCGGCATGCGCAGCCATGCGGGCGTGGCCGCCCGGGCTTTCAAAGCCTTGGCCGACAAGGGCATCAACATCCGGGCGATCACCACGTCCGAGATTAAATTCTCGGTCCTGATCGAATCGGCCTATACGGAGCTTGCGGTTCGCACGCTCCACTCGCTATACGGCCTTGATCAAGCCTGATTGACGAGGGATTGGTCGGGCTGCGACAGTGAACCTGCCGGCCGCCGGTCCGCCCTGCCGGCCCTGATAGGACGGGAACAGAGAAGCTCATGCCAAGCGCTCCCGGCGGTCCGCGCCTCCTGCTGCGCCGCCTCCGCGAGATCATGGCGGAGCCGGTCGGGGCGCAGGACCGTCTCGACAAGATCGTCACCCAGATCGCCGCCAACATGGTGGCGGAGGTGTGCTCCGTCTATGTCATGCGCGGCGACGGCGTGCTCGAGCTCTTCGCCACCGAAGGCCTGAACCGGGAGGCCGTCCACCTCACTGTCATGCGCTCGGGCGAGGGCCTCGTCGGTCTCATTGCCTCGACGGCAGAACCCCTGGCCCTGTCCGACGCCCAAAGCCACCCGGCCTTCTCCTACAAGCCGGAGACGGGCGAAGAGATCTATCACGCCTTCCTGGGCGTGCCCCTGCTGCGCGCCGGCAATACGCTCGGCGTTCTCGTCGTCCAGAACCGCACTTACCGGGTCTACACCGAGGAAGAGGTCGAGGCCCTTCAGACCACCGCCATGGTGGTGGCCGAGATGCTTGCCACGGGCGAGCTGCAGGCCCTGGCGCCGGTCGAGACCGGCATTGCCCTTCGCCGGCCCGTCTACCAGAAGGGCGTGGCGCTGGCCGATGGCGTGGGCCTCGGCCACGTGGTGCTTCATGAGCCGAGGGTGGTGGTCAAGAACCTCATCGCCGAGAACATCGAGGCGGAGCTGAAGCGGCTCGATGCCTCTATCGGCGAGGTGCGCCTGTCCATTGACGAGCTCATCGAGCGTGGCGATGTCGCCCATCACGGCGAGCATCGGGAGGTGCTGGAGACCTTCCGCATGTTCGCCCACGATCAGGGCTGGCTGAGGCGCATGCGCGAGGCGGTGACCTCGGGCCTGACGGCCGAAGCGGCCGTGGAACGGGTGCAGTCCGACAACCGCGCCCGCATGCTGCGCCAGACGGATCCCTATCTGCGCGAGCGCCTGCACGACCTCGACGATCTCGCCAATCGCCTGCTGCATCGGCTGGTGGGTCGGGACTTCGTCATGGAGCGCGAGAGCCTTCCCGAGAACGCCATTATCGTGGCCCGCTCCATGGGACCGGCCGCTCTGCTCGATTACGACCGCTCGCGCCTGCGCGGTCTCGTGCTCGAAGAAGGCGGACCGACGAGCCACATCGCCATCGTGGCCCGGGCGCTCGGCATCCCGGCCGTCGGTGAGGTGCCGAACGCCACCTCCCTGACCGAACCAGGCGATGCCATCATTGTGGATGGCGCCGCGGGCGAGGTGCAGATCCGGCCCAATCCGGACGTCGAAGCGGCCTATGCCGAGAAGGCGCGGCTGCGCGCGCGCCGGCAGGAGCAGTATCTCAAGCTGCGGGACGTGCCCTCCGTCACCAGAGACGGCGTCGAGGTCACCCTGCAGATCAATGCTGGCCTCGTGGTCGACCTGCCGCATCTCGCCGAGACGGGCGCTGCGGGGGTCGGCCTGTTCCGCACCGAATTGCAGTTCATGATCGCCGAGCGAATGCCCTCGGCCTCCGAGCAGCAGGCGCTCTACAGCACCGTGTTTGCGGAGGCGGGCGACCGGCCCGTCACGTTCCGGACCCTCGATATCGGCGGCGACAAGATCCTGCCCTACATGCAATCCGTCGAGGAGGAGAACCCGGCCTTGGGCTGGCGCGCCATCCGCATCGGCCTCGACCGACCGGGTCTGCTGCGCGCCCAGATCCGTGCCCTACTCAAGGCGGCCGCCGGCCGTCCCCTGAAGATCATGTTTCCGATGGTGGCGACCTGCGACGAATTCGAGCGCGCCAAGACGCTCGTGGAACGGGAAAAGGCCCATCTCGCCAACCACGGCCACCCCCTGCCGTCGGACCTGAAGCTCGGCGTGATGCTGGAGGTGCCCTCCCTCCTGTTCCAGCTCGAGGAAATCTGCGAAAGCGCCGATTTCATTTCGCTCGGCACCAACGATCTGATGCAGTTCCTCTTTGCCAGCGACCGCGAGAACCGGCGCGTGGCCGACCGCTTCGATCCCCTGAGCGCTCCCATGCTGCGGGCTCTGAACATGGTGGCGGAGCATGCCGCCGCCGCCGGCTGCCTGGCGACGGTCTGCGGCGAGGTCGGCGGACGCCCCCTTGAGGCCATGGCCCTGATCGGGCTCGGCTTTCGGTCGCTGTCCATGTCCCCGGCGGCCATCGGCCCGGTGAAGGCCATGCTGCTGGAGATGAATGTCGCGGAGGTCAGTGCCCTTATCCGCGAGGAACTGAAGAACGCCGGGGGCGGCCAGACGCTGCGCCCAAAGCTTGCCCATTTTGCGGAAACCCATGGTATTCCGGTCTGATGTCGATTGCCCCTCCTTCTGATCGCCTGAACGCTATTCTCGCCCGCCATGACATCATCACGGCGACGCTCAATGCCGGGCCCGACCCGGAGACCTTCGTCGCCCTTTCCCGCGAGCTCGCCGAGCTCGATGGAGTGGTGGAAGCCATCCGCGCCTACCGGGCCATGGAGGATAACCTGCAGGGCCTTCAGGCCATGCTCGATGATCCGTCGATGGATTCCGAGATGCGCTCGCTCGCCGAGGAGGAACTGCCTCAGGCGCGAGAGGACTTGGACAAGGCTGCCCAGGACCTGCGTCTGATGCTGCTGCCCAAGGATGAGGCGGACGAGAAGAGCGCGATTCTCGAAATCCGCGCCGGCACCGGCGGGGACGAGGCCGCCCTCTTCGCCGGCGATCTGCTGCGCATGTACACCCGCTATGCGGACCTGAAAGGCTGGAAGGTCGAGATCGTCTCCGAGAGCGAGGGAACGGCCGGCGGTTACAAGGAAGTGGTGGCCGAGATCAAGGGCCGGAGCGTGTTCGCCCGGCTCAAGTTCGAGAGCGGCGTCCACCGCGTCCAGCGCGTGCCGGATACGGAGACGCAAGGGCGCATCCACACCTCAGCCGCGACCGTCGCAGTGCTGCCGGAGGCCGAGGATGTGGACATCGTCCTCAACGATGCCGACCTGAAGATCGACACCATGCGGGCTCAAGGAGCCGGCGGCCAGCACGTGAACAAGACCGAATCGGCGATCCGCATCACCCACATCCCCACCGGCATGGTCGTGTTCGTCCAGGACGAGCGCTCCCAGCACAAGAACCGCGCCCGCGCCATGGCGCTCCTGCGCGCCCGCCTCTACGATGCCGAGCGAACCGCCAAGGACGCCGCCCGCGCGGCTGACCGCAAGGCGCAGGTGGGTTCCGGCGACCGGTCGGAGCGCATCCGCACCTACAACTTCCCGCAAGGCCGCGTCACCGACCACCGGATCAACCTGACCCTTTACAAGCTCGAGGAGGTGATGGCCGGCAACGCCCTCGACGAGTTGATCGACGCCCTCGTGACCGAGCATCAGGCGGCCCAGCTTGCCGCCCAGGACCAGGCCGCATGAGCGAGGGTAGGATCGAGGGCCTGAGTCACATCACCCTGATCACCCGTGACCTCGACCGCATGAGCGCCATCATTGAGCGGGCGCTCGGTGGCCGGGAAATCTATGCGTCAGGCAACGACACCTTCTCCCTCTCGCGGGAAAAGTTCTTCGATGTGGGCGGCCTCTGGATCGCCGTCATGGAGGGCGAGAGCCTTCCCACCCGCACCTACAACCACATCGCCTTCAAGATCCCGGCCTCCGCGATTGACGATTACCGCAAGCGGATCGAGGCGCTGGGACTGGAGATCCGCGAATCCCGGCCGCGGGTCGAGGGCGAAGGTCACTCGCTCTATTTCTACGATGACGACAACCACCTGTTCGAGCTGCACACCGGCACCCTGGACGAGCGGCTGGAACGCTATCGGCAGGGCCAAAATCCTTGAAAACCCGCGCTGAGGCCCTGAGGGAGCTGCGCCGGACCCTCACCGAGGCCGGGTTCGAGACCGCAGCCCTGGACGCCCGCCTGCTCCTCCTGGAAGCCCTTGGCATCTCGGCGACAGATCTTATCACTTCGCCTGACACACCTCTCACCGCAGAACAGTCCGACACCCTCGCCGCCTTCACGAACAGGCGCCTCGCCCACGAGCCGGTGGCCCGGATCGTCGGGGAGCGGGAGTTCTGGGGGCTGCCTTTCCGCCTCTCCCCGGAGACCTTGGTTCCCCGACCGGATACCGAAACCCTTATCGAGACTGCGCTCGCCCTTCTCCCCGATCGGCAGGCGCCGTTGAGGATCGTGGATTTCGGCACCGGCTCAGGCTGCATCCTGGTCGCCCTGCTGCATGAGCTGCCGAACGCCATCGGCCTGGGAGTTGACCTGTCCTTCGGTGCTGTTGTGACAGCTCGTGCCAATGCGGTTGGCAACCGGGTCGGCAACCGCTGCCATTTCGCCCTCTCCCGCTGGGCCGATGCGGTATCCGGCCCGTTCGACCTGATCGTCTCGAATCCGCCCTACATCGCTTCCGGCGTGATCCCGACCCTGGACGAGGAGGTGCGGGAGCACGACCCGAGGCTTGCCCTCGATGGCGGCCCCGACGGGCTGGAGCCCTACCGGATCCTCCTGGGCGAAGCGGAGCGGCTGCTGGCGGCCGGGGGGCTGCTGGTGGTGGAGATCGGCTACGATCAGGCCGAGGCTTTATCAAGCTTGGCTGCACTCCATGGCCTTGAAATCCTGAAGATCGCCTCCGATCTATCAGGTAACCCCCGCTGCATCGCCATGAAGCGATCGTGATGAACAGGATGAGGCTTTTGTGTCTCAGGGCGGGATAAAGTCGGAATTAGCCCTTGTTGGACCGGGTGGAACCCGCTAGATTCAAGCGTAGAGATCGTCCTCGGTCTAAACAAATCGGCAGTCCTTGAGGGCATGCCGGAAGACCAAACGATATCCATCGCGCAGGCAGGGGCTTTTGAACGGAACGGCCTGGCGCGATCACCTGAACCCGACACTGAAGGATGGCCAAGCCTCTTGAAGGCTATGGCTGAACGACAGACGGTTTGCCACGCGAACGGTGGGCGTCGAGCCCGTTCGTAGACCATTGGCTTGCATATCGCGTGGGCTTTTAAGAACCAGCGAGGCTCGTAGAGCGAAAATGAGACCAGGACAAAACAGGCGTATGCGCGGTCGTAACAACAACAACCGCAGTAACAACAAGGGGCCCAATCCCCTGACGAAGAGCTACGAGTCGAACGGCCCGGACGTAAAGATCCGCGGCACGGCTCAGCATATCGCCGAGAAATACAGCCAGCTCGCCCGCGATGCGCAGTCCAGCGGCGACCCGGTGGCGGCCGAGAACTACTTCCAGCACGCCGAGCATTATTTCCGCATCATCGCGGCCGCCCAGGAGCAGCTGCGCGAGCAGTACGGCTACCAGCAGCAGCGGTCCTTCGATGAGGACGGCAATGAGGACGAAGGCTTCACCCAAGGCGAGCGCCCGAGCTTCGAGCGCGCCGGCGCCCAGGACTTCGGCAATGGCGACGAAGCCGATTTCGGCTCTCAGCCGCAGCCCTACGAAAACCGGGCCGAGCGCAATGACCAGCGTCCTGCGCGCTTCGACCGCGGCGATCGTCAGGACCGGGGTGACCGCCAGGATCGCGGCGAGCGCCAGGACCGGAACGATCGTCAGGATCGTGGCGATCGTCCCGATCGCGGTGACCGTCGCGAGCGCTTCCTGCGCGAGCGCGGCCCGCGCCAGGACTACCAGCCCCGCGACGAGCAGCCCTTCGAGACCCGCCAGGAGAACGGCGAGCGCACCGAGCGTCAACCTCGCTTCGACCGCCAGGACCGCGGTGATCGTCCCGAACGGGGAGACCGTCCCGAGCGCGGCGATCGGAACGAGCGCAATGACCGCTTCGAGCGTGGCGACCGGCCGGAGCGCCGCGAGCGCTTCCAGCGCGACCGCCGCCGGGACGAGGCCGAGGCGCCCGAGCAGGGCACCCTGCCGGCCTTCCTGACCAACCCAGTCCGCACGCCCGCTCCCGTGGCGGCCGAGACGGAGGCCCCGGCCCCCGCGCCGGTCATGCAGGAACCGGCCAACGACGAGGAGGCTCCCCGTCCGCGTCGCCGCCGCCGCACCCGCCAGGAAATGATCGACGCGGCCAACGCCGAGAACCCGGGTTTCCTCCCGGATCCGGCCGAGACCCCGGCCGCCGAGTAAGACCGGTCGGCGAAGCAATTCGAGAAGGGAGAGCTTGGCTCTCCCTTTTTCGTTTCCGCCTCTGCTCTGGATCTTGGGAGTTGTTGCCACTTTATAATGTTCAACATAGGTTAGCGGCCAAGCTTCCTGCGTCAGGGGATCAGCCATGGCCTCGCTCAACTCCCGCTTCTCCTTCCTGCCCACACTGAGGACCCGTAAGTCGGATCCGGTCGAGGCCCTGAACGCCCGGGAGCAGGAGAGCGCCCCCGCGTCTCCTTTGAGCAAGAGCCTGTCCGGCACACCCCGCGCCGACCGGCTGATCGGCACCTCGGCCAGCGACGTGCTCTCGGGGCTCGGCGGCAACGATCTGCTCGACGGCCGCAAGGGGCGCGACCGCATGACGGGCGGCCAGGGCAACGACACCTACATCGTCGACAATGCCCGCGACCAGGTGATCGAGCGCGCCCGTGGCGGCACCGATCTGGTCAAAGCGTCCGTCCATTGGACTCTGGGCGCGCAGGTCGAGAACCTGACCCTCACCGGCCGCTCCGCCCTGAAGGGCACCGGCAACAGCCTCGCCAACACCATCACGGGCAATACCGGCGCCAACATCCTCGACGGCAAGGCCGGCGCCGACAGGCTCGCGGGGGGCAAGGGCAACGACACCTATATCGTCGACAATGCTCGGGACCGGGTCACCGAGAAGGCGAACCAGGGCATCGACACCATTCAGGCCGCCGTGAACTACACGTTGGGCGCACATGTGGAGAATCTGCTTCTCACCGGCAGCGCCCTGTTCGGCACCGGCAACGATCTCGCCAACCGAATCAGCGGCAATGCGCTTTCCAACCGGCTCGACGGCGCGGCCGGCAGCGACACCCTCGACGGCGGCGCAGGCAACGATACCCTCCTGGGCGGGACCGGAGCGGACCTCCTGGCCGGTGGCCAGGGCGATGACATCTACGAGGTCGACGATGCGGGCGACCTAGTGGTCGAAGGGACCGGTGGCGGGACGGATACGGTGCGGGCGACGGTCGACTACACACTCAGCGGGGAGGTCGAGAACCTGGTGCTGCTCGGCACAGCCCTGCGGGGCACCGGGAACGCAGGGGCCAACGCCCTCACGGGCAATGCAGGCAGCAACACCCTCGACGGTGGGGCCGGAGCCGACATGATGACGGGCGGCGCGGGAGACGACACGTATATCATCGACGATGTCTTCGATATGGTGGTGGAGGCCGAGAATGGCGGCATCGATACGGTCTGGTCCTCGACCGGCGTCACGCTGGCGGACCATGTAGAGCACCTCGTACTCACGGGCCGTGCCGTTGTCGGAACCGGCAATGCCCTGGCCAACACCATCACCGGCACGGTGGGCGACAACCTCCTGGACGGCAGAGGCGGTGCCGACACCCTCGATGGGGGCAAGGGCAACGATACGTACGTCGTGAACGAGGCGGGCGACGTGGTCGTCGAAGCCGAGGGCGGCGGCACGGACACGGTGCGGGCCGCGTTCGACTATACGCTCGGCGAACACCTCGAGCACCTTGTGCTGATCGGCATTGCGCATTCGGGCACCGGCAACGGTCTCGACAATGCCATCACCGGCAACGGCCAAGACAACAGCCTTGCGGGCGCCGATGGGAACGACACCCTCAATGGCGGCGCAGGGGTCGATACGCTCGATGGCGGCGCCGGCAACGACGTCTACATCGTGGACGATTCAGGCGACGCAATCGTGGAGGCTGCAGGGGACGGCTATGACAGCGTCCAGGCCTCGACTGACTACGTGATCGGCAACAATGTGGAGCGCCTGACGCTTATCGGGGCCGCCTTGACCGGCACGGGCAACGCCCTCGACAACACGCTGACCGGGAACGCTCTGAACAACAGCCTCGTGGGGGGCGAAGGCAACGATACGCTCGATGGCGGAGTTGGGGCCGACACGCTCGAAGGGGGGACCGGGAACGATGTCTATGATGTCGATGCGGCCGACACCATCGTCGAGCAGGAAGGCGATGGGGCGGGATACGACACGGCTCGCGCCAGCGCCGACTACGTGCTCGGCCTGAACGTCGAGCATCTCATCCTTGTCGGGAGCGCCGTGAGCGGCACCGGCAACTCTCAGAACAACCTCATCACCGGCAACGACCTCGACAACATCCTCTCGGGGGCCGATGGCGACGATACGCTGGACGGCGGCAACGGCAACGACACCCTCATCGGCAGCACCGGCCAGGATTCGCTCATCGGCGGCTCCGGCAACGACGTCTATGTGATCGATGCGGAGGATGGCGACATCATCGACGAGCAGGGCGGGGATACCGATATCGACTCGGTTCGAACGACGCTCGCGGATTACACACTCGGCGCTCGCCTCGAAAACCTCGTGATCCTTAACAACACGCGCTTCAACGTCGCCACTGGCAACAGCCTCGCCAACGATATTACCACCGGCAGCAACGACGATTATCTCGATGGACGAGGTGGAAACGACACCCTGCGTGGCGGCCTTGGGAATGACAGCTATTTCGTCGGCGATGCCGGGGACGTCGTGGTCGAGACAGAGAACGCAGGTTTCGACAGCATCTTCACCGGCATCGATTTCGTTCTTCCCGATTTCGTGGAGCGCCTCGTCCTCCAACCGCCAACCCTCATGGGTCTTCGTGGCACAGGGAACGGTCTCGACAATGTGCTGACCGGAGGCCAGTGGAACGACACCCTGTTCGGCGGAGACGGAAACGATCGCTTGGAAGGCGGCATCGTTAACGGAAATTCGGGCCAGGACAGTCTGATCGGCGGCGCCGGCGACGACACCTATGTTGTCGATCTGGACACCGATGTGGTGGTGGAACTCGTCGACGAAGGGACAGACCTCGTCCTGTCGGCTGCCGCGAACTACACTCTCTCAAATCATGTCGAGAACCTCACCATAGTCGGTACGTTTGGCGCTAACGGCTATGGCAATGCTCTCGACAATTGGCTCATCGGCAATATAGCCGGCAACATCCTGGAGGGAGGAGGCGGAAACGACACCCTCGACGGCGGCGGCGGCGCCGACGGGCTGCGCGGCGGCCTCGGGGACGATCTCTACATCATCGACACCGGAGACGTGCTGACCGAGAACCTGGATGAAGGCACGGATACGGTTCGGGCGAATTTCACCTATACCCTGCGCGATAACTTCGAGAATCTCGAACTCACCGGCATTGGGCATATCGACGGCACGGGCAATGCCGCGAATAACCTCATTGTCGGCAACAGCGGGCACAACATCCTGAACGGCCTCGGCGGAACGGATACCCTGATCGGCGGGGACGGCAACGATGTCTACACCGTCGAGAGCGCGACCGAGGTCGTCATCGAAACCTTTGGCACCGATACCCTGCGCGCAGGTTTCAACTTCGGCACGTTCAGTCAGGACAGAATCCTCACCCGAACGCTCCTGCTCCAGGACGACCTGGAGAATCTGACACTGATCGGAGGCACCGAAGTTGTCGTCGGGATCGGCAATATCAGCGACAATTACATTCGGGGCAACGGTGGGAACAACGTCCTTGACGGTGTCTTTGGCAACGACACCCTGAACGGCGGTGCAGGTGACGACATTCTGTTCGGCTCGCAGGGCGCAACGATTTTCGAATACAGCGATCGGGTGAGCGTGGAAAAGATCCGCGGCTTCGTGCCGACCGAAGGCGACCGGATCGACCTAAGGCCTTTGAGACAGGCCGGGCTGATTTCAAGTTTCGACGTGGGAACCGAGAGGGATCCTGACAACCCGAGTGTCTTTATCTATCGGATCGGGACCTACGGCAGCGGTGGCAGTGGTAGCAACGGCAAGATTTTCCTGCAGGACACGCCGACCACCATCTCGAATATTTATCAGTATATCCTCTTTTAAGGATATCGCTCCGCCGTAACTTCGGCGTTCCAGAAACGGAAGCGCGAGGAAGGGAGTTCCGGTGGGTCTTCGTCCGAGAACCACCTAAAGCATCGAAAGTGAATTCGAACTCACGTTCGATGCCTTAAGTTTTGGCTCGATGCATCTTCTCACGCAAAACCGATGCCCACTTTTGCGTTCGATGCTTTAGACGAAGGCGAACTGCGCCTGGGCGTCCTGCTCCCGCTCAAGGCTGTCGCCGGTCTCGATCACTCCACCGTCGAGCACCTCGGCATAGATGCCGCAATCGAAATGACCATAGGCCTTCATGAGGCTTTTCGGGATCTCCAGGTCGCGGACGCCTGTGTCCGGATCCACATTGGTGGCGGCGCAGCGCTCGATGCGTTTGGTCACCTTGAGCCGCAAACCCGACGGTGCTGTCAGCACCTGTCCGACGAGATCGAACTCGGCCCAAGGCGCCAGCCCTTCGATGTGGATGTTGCCGCGAAACCGGAGCGGATCGACCGGCGCGCCGACCACGTTCTCCAGCTCGCGCACGCTCGCGAGATTGATGAGCGAGACGAAGCCTCGCCGGGAATCCGTGAAGCGGAAGCCGTCGGGCGCTGCGAGCACCTTCGGCGGGCCGCGCAGTTCCTTCGGCATGAAGCGGCGGAAATACGCCTCGATGGCGAGCCGCCCTCCCGGCGTCGAGAGATCGCCGCGCGCCACCTCGCGGCCGCCCTGCTCGATGAAGAGGGTCGTGATCGAATCGAGGTAACGGGTCTTCAGCCGCGCCAGGCTTTCGTTGCGCATCAGCATCAGGAACTTGATCTTGGGCTGATGCTGCGGGTTGTCCGGCTCGAACCCGGCCGGACCGTTCTCGATGGCGAACAGCCGGTCGCCGGGAAAGTAGTCGCCCTTCGTGAGAGTCGCGGAGGAGAGCGGTTCGGGCGAGAGGCCCTTGACCGGGTAGCGCTGGAGGGAGGCGATCTGGATGCTCATGCGGCCATGGATACGGGCTTGGCCGATGACGGGCAAGGTGGAGGCGCACGCCATGCCCGGTGTCCGGGCCGATGCCCGGAGAATTCACCGCTCCGTGGACCGGATCACCTGTTCGGTGCGTTGATCTGCAGGGGCATGTTCCGGCTGAATCGGGGCCTTTGCCATGGCACAGGTTCGGAAAACTCCGCAGCACCAGGACAACCGGATTTTAGCCGCCCTGGGGCCAGAGGATTTCGCCTTTTTGGAGCCGCATCTCTCCATCGTCGACCTGCAGCGCGGTCAGACGCTCTACGAGATGGGCGAGACCATCGTGCACACCTACTTTCCTCACGATGCGATGGTATCCCTCGTCACCCTCATGCATGACGGCAAGTCCGTCGAGATGGCGACGTTCGGCCGTGAGGGATTATTCGGCCTGGTGAGCGCCTTCGTGACCCGCCAATCGTTCGGCCGCTATGTCGTCCAACTGAGCGGCACGGCCTCCCGGGCCGAACTCAACCTGATGCACGAGGCCATGGCGGCTCGCCCGGCCATCCAGCACCTCGTCATGCGCTTTACCGAGGCGCTGATGGCGGAAACGCTCCAGACTGTGGCCTGCAATGCCGTTCACAGCGTGGAGGCCCGCTGCTGCCGCTGGATCCTCATGAGCCAGGACCGGGCAGGCCAGCCCGAACTGCCCCTCACCCAGGAATTCCTGGCGGAAATGCTCGGGGTCCAGCGCTCGACGGTCAGCGATGTGGCCCGGGTCCTTCAGGACAAGGGGCTGATCCGCCAGGGCAGAGGCATGATCACGGTCACGGATCGCCAGGGTCTCGAGGCCGCCTCCTGCGAGTGCTACCAGGTCATCCGACAGAAGTTCGAGCAGCTTCTGCCGAACACCTATGGGCGGGATCGAACGGTGCTGCCTGCTGCGGGAGGACACTCTGAGATCCTTCGACGACAATGCTCATGAAAAAGCCCCGCCGTTCGGCGGGGCTTTGTTGTTTTCGAGCATTCGAAACTTTGCTTACGAAGCATCCCCCGAGCGGGCGACCTTGGAGCGCTTCAACTGAGGCGTGAACCCGGCTTCCCGGCCGCGGGAGGCGTCGATCTCCACCTGATGAGGATCCTGGTGCATGCCCTCATGGGAGGTCTGGTGCTCGGGGATGTTGGCCTGGGGACCGGCCTCCTGCTTCATGCGCAGAGCCTTCTCGGCATTGGCCACGAGTTCCTGGCGGGCCTTTTCAGCTTGCTCGGCCTTGCGCTTGGACGGGCTGAAGCGGGCAAAGAGATCGGAAAGAGCCATGTTGTTCTACTCCTTGGCGCGGGAGA
Source organism: Microvirga lupini (assembly GCF_014191055.1). Classification (GTDB taxonomy): domain Bacteria; phylum Pseudomonadota; class Alphaproteobacteria; order Rhizobiales; family Beijerinckiaceae; genus Microvirga; species Microvirga lupini_A. The sequence continues at coordinate 187,208 of NZ_JACHWB010000001.1, read as the reverse complement.
GGACGCCGTCCTCCTCGTCGCTGCGGTGGGTTGGCGGGGCTTTGACGTTCTGACGCGAGACGGGAATGTCGCGGGAGCTCGCGATGGTGCCGGTGGAATCGCCGATGTCCCGGTCCGCCTCGTTGGCCATGGGACCTTCATCGTCCCGGATGATCCGGCCGTTCTCGGTGGTGTCGCCGAAGGTCTGCGGCGTCACCGAGGGCTGCTGCTCGACCGGGCTTTCCGGCACGGCCAAGCCCAGCTCGGCATTGCGGGCGAGGTCGGCACGGGCTTTCTCGGCTTCCGACCGCGGGTCGCGTGTCATGGGAACCTCCTTGAATCGTTGCTGGGTCAATGCCAGCGCGGCGAGCGGGTTCCCCCTCTTGTTGTGGCGAATGGGACACACCAATTAAGCGGGAGCGGATGCTCCATACGGGGGTCCGACATCGCAGGGTCGGCCTGTGCCTCCAGGAGGGCGGGCTGACCTGAGGAGGGATGACAAGATGAATTTCGAAAAATACACCGAGCGTGCCCGGGGCTTCGTTCAGGCGGCCCAGAACCTCGCCATGCGCGAAGGGCATCCGCAGCTCTCGCCGGGCCATGTGCTGAAAGTTCTGCTGGACGATCCGGAAGGCCTCTGCGCCGGCCTCATCGACCGCGCCGGCGGCCGCTCCCGCGACGCCCATGCGGCGGTCGAGCAGTGGCTCGCCAAGCAGCCCAAGGTCTCCGGCTCCGCCGCGCAGCCGCAGGCCACCCGCGACCTAATGCGATTCTTCGACACCGCCGAGAAGGCCGCCGAGAAGGCGGGCGACTCCTATGTCACCGTCGAGCGGATGCTGCTGGCGCTCGCCGTCGAGAAGGACACGGAAGCCGGCAAGATCTTAGCCCAGGCCGGCGTGACCGCCCAAGGGCTCAACACCGCCATTAACACGCTGCGCAAGGGCCGCACCGCCGACAACGCGACGGCGGAGAACGCCTATGATGCGCTCAAGAAATATGCCCGCGACCTCACCGAGGCGGCCCGCGACGGCAAGCTCGATCCGGTGATCGGCCGCGACGAGGAGATCCGCCGCACGATCCAGGTGCTGTCGCGCCGCACCAAGAACAATCCCGTGCTGATCGGCGAGCCCGGCGTCGGCAAGACCGCCATCGTCGAAGGCCTCGCGCTGCGCATCGTCAATGGCGACGTGCCGGAAAGCTTGAAGGACAAGCAGCTGCTCGCCCTCGACATGGGCGCGCTGATCGCAGGTGCCAAATATCGCGGCGAGTTCGAGGAGCGCCTGAAGGCGGTGCTCAGCGAAGTCACGTCGGCTGAAGGCGGCATCATCCTGTTCATCGACGAGATGCATACGCTCGTCGGCGCCGGCAAGGCCGATGGCGCCATGGATGCGTCGAACCTGTTGAAGCCCGCGCTCGCCCGCGGTGAACTGCACTGCGTCGGCGCCACCACGCTCGACGAGTACCGCAAGCATGTGGAGAAGGACGCGGCTCTGGCCCGTCGCTTCCAGCCCGTCTTCGTGAGTGAGCCCACGGTGGAAGACACCGTGTCGATCCTGCGCGGCCTCAAAGAAAAGTACGAGCAGCATCACGGCGTGCGCATCACCGACTCGGCGCTTGTCGCAGCCGCGACGCTGTCGAACCGCTACATCACCGACCGGTTCCTGCCGGACAAGGCTATCGACCTCGTGGACGAAGCCTCGTCCCGCCTGCGCATGCAGGTCGATTCGAAGCCGGAAGAGCTCGACAACATCGACCGCGAGATCGTGCGCCTGAAGATCGAGCAGGAGGCGCTGAAGAAGGAGACGGATGCCGCTTCGCGAGACCGCCTCGAGCGCCTCACGAAGGAGCTGGCGGATCTCGAGGAGCAATCGGCTTCGATCACGGCGCGCTGGAAGGCCGAGAAGGACAAGCTTGGCACCGCGGCCGACCTCAAGAAGAAGCTCGAAGAGGCCCGCAACCAGCTCGCTTCCGCGCAGCGTGCGGGCGACTGGGCGAAAGCCGGAGAACTCTCCTACGGGGTCATTCCGGGGCTGGAGAAGCAGTTGGCCGATGTGGAAGCCAAGGCCGATGGCGGCGGGCTGATGGAAGAGGCCGTGACGCCCGACCATGTGGCCGGCGTCGTCTCCCGCTGGACAGGCGTGCCCGTCGACAAGATGCTGGAGGGCGAGCGCGAGAAGCTGCTGCACATGGAGCAGGACATCGCCAAGCGCGTCGTCGGCCAGGCTGAAGCCGTCACGGCCGTGTCCACCGCCGTGCGCCGTGCGCGCGCAGGCCTGCAGGACCCGAACCGGCCCATCGGCTCGTTCATGTTCCTCGGCCCGACGGGCGTCGGCAAGACCGAGCTCACCAAGGCGCTGGCGAGCTTCCTGTTCGACGACGAGACCGCCCTCGTGCGCATCGACATGTCGGAATACATGGAGAAGCACTCCGTCGCCCGCCTCATCGGCGCGCCTCCCGGCTATGTGGGCTACGAGGAGGGCGGCGCGCTGACCGAAGCCGTCCGCCGCCGGCCCTATCAGGTGGTGCTGTTCGACGAGATCGAGAAGGCACATCCGGACGTGTTCAACGTGCTGCTGCAGGTGCTCGACGACGGACGCCTCACGGACGGGCAAGGGCGCACCGTGGACTTCCGCAACACGCTCATCATCATGACCTCGAACCTGGGCGCCGAATATCTGGTGAACCAGGGCGAAGGCCATGACACCGACGAGGTGCGCGACGAGGTCATGGGCGTGGTGCGCTCGCACTTCCGGCCGGAGTTCCTCAACCGCGTGGACGAGATCATCCTGTTCCACCGGCTGAAACGCTCGGAGATGGGCGCCATCGTGGACATCCAGCTCGGCCGCCTGCAGAAGCTCTTGGCTGATCGCAAGATCACCCTCGATCTCGACGAGGAGGCGCGGGCCTGGCTCGCCGACAAGGGCTACGATCCGGCCTATGGCGCACGCCCGTTGAAGCGCGTGATCCAGAAGCACGTGCAGGATCCGCTGGCGGAGCTGATTCTCTCCGGCGAGATCAAGGACGGCGAGACGGTGCCGGTCCATGCGGGCCCCATGGGCCTGATGATCGGCGACGTCACCATGAGCGGCACCGAGCGCCCGCCGCAGGGCGTGCGGCTGAATTAAGCCGTAGCGTCATAAAACATGATGAAGGCCGGGCGAACGTCCGGCCTTTTCGTTCATACCTCTGTCGTCATCCCCGGGTTTGTCCCGGGGATCCACGTCGTTAAGCCGCCGTGTCTCCAAAGACGTGAATGGCCGGAACAAGTCCGGCCATGACGACAGAGGTTGGGTGCTGCTTACTCCGCGGCCGCGCGGTACTCGCCCTCGTCGTTGGCGGCCTCAGCGCTGCCTTGGTTCTGACGCGGCTCGCGGCGTGGCGCCGTATTGCCCTCGCGCAGGAGCCTGTCCTTGTCAGTGCGCTCGCCCTTGTCCTCGCGCAGCTCGCGCTTCATGCGGCGAAGCTGCTTGGCCGTCTTCTGCAGGGCGGCCCTGAAGGCGGTGTAGAGATCCTTGTCCTTGGCCTCGCCGCTCATCATCTTGAGCGCGCCCATCTGCATGTTGACTGTGCAGCGATAGGTGATGCCCTCTCGGGTGACATGGACCGAGGCCGTGCTCAACCGCCCGAAATATTTTCCGGCGACCTGACGGATGTTGGTTTTGGCATATTCGGGAAAGTTTTCCCCTAAATCGACTGTTGAGCTTTGCACCAGGATGTTGTTATCGGCGCCTTCGAGACTCATTCGCTCCTCCGTTGGTGAAGGTTCGATGGCTAACGGCGGGGCTGCAAGATGGTTGCGTGCCCGGCTGAAACAAAAATCGACCCGTCAAGGTTATACGCTGTTTACGGTCTGCGCGACCGCGAACCCTGCTGCCCCACATCTATGATGGCGACCTCGACAGTCTCGGAGCGGTTGTTCCGCACGACGGTGAGTTTGACCGTATTTCCGACACCGACCCGCTCTAGGGTGTCGGTCAAATCCGACAGGCGCCGCACAGGCTCATCCTCGATACCCACGATGACGTCGCCGATGATGCCGGCCCGCGGGTCCACGCCGCGAAGCCCCGCCCGATCGGCCGGCGAGCCCGGCACGACATCAGCCACGACCACGCCGGTGACGCCGAGCTGCGCTGTCAGCGTCTCGTCACCGGCAAGGATGCCGATGCCTGGCGTCGGCACGCGGCCGGTGCGGATGAGTTCCGGCACGACCCGGTTCACCACGTCGACCGGGATGGCAAAGCCGATGCCCGCGCTGGTGCCGGAGGGCGAATAGATCGCCGTGTTGACGCCGATGAGCCGCCCGGCAGAATCGAGCAGCGGGCCGCCGGAATTGCCCGGGTTGATCGCCGCGTCGGTCTGGATCACGTCGGCGATCTCGCGCCCGCCGCTGGTGGGCAGGCGGCGCTTGAGCGCGCTGATGATGCCGGAGGTCAGCGACTGGTCGAGACCGAACGGATTGCCGATGGCGTAAGCGGCCTGCCCTACCTTGAGATCGGTCGAGCGTCCCACGTTCACGGGCGCCGCCAGGCTGCCCTGCCGCTGGAGTCGCAGGACCGCGAGGTCGTAATTCGGCGCGCGCCCGACCACCTCGGCCGGCCGCACCTCTCCCGAGGCCAGACGCACGGCGAAGGACGTGCCGCTCTCCACCACGTGATCGTTCGTCACGATATGACCGGCTGCATCCCACACGAAGCCGGTTCCCGAGCCGGACGGCTCGGCTTCGGTCGTGCGCCCGCGCCCCGACAGGCTCACCACCTGCACCACGGACGGCGCCACAGTCTCGAACACCTCGATCGTCGTGCGCTCGAACTCCGCCAGATCGCCACGCGCCGCGACGGGCCGGGGCTCCCGGGCCGAATAGAGGTAGGAGTTCACGTAAGGCTGCAGCACCAGGATCGCGAGCAGCACCGCCACGACCAGCATGATGATTCGCGTCGTCCGGTCCTGCATCGTGTCTCCTGCTCCCGATCAACCTCTGTCACAACGGACACGCTTGGGCGAAGTTCACCTCACACCGGCGCGACCCGTCGGAGGAACCCCGCGACACTCATCCGCTTGTCCCTGCAGGTGGATGGTTGAGCTTGTTCGGCGAAAGGCAAGCCCTCACCTGTCCGCTTGGCCCAGGAGGATGCCGCCTTGCACGATCCGTCACCGTCAGGAAGCCGTCCGGTTGCTCATGCGGGCATATTCCCTACCTTCTTCCTGTCGGGGTTTGAATGCTCCACCTTCGTCTGGAAGGATCAGGGCCGCCGGGACCTCGTGGCCGAGACCCAGCACCGCGAGCATGTGGACGAGGATTACGCCTTCCTCCGGTCGCTCGGTATCGCGGTGGCGCGCCAGGGCATTCCCTGGCCCTTCGTGGACAAGGGCGGCGCTTACGATTTCTCAGGCCTCGATCGGTTCATCGCGGCCATGAACCGACACCAGATCCTGCCGATCTGGGACCTGTGCCATTACGGCTATCCCGATGACGTCGATCCTTTCGCCGAGAATTTCACGGAGCGTTTCGCCGCTTATGCGAAGGCCGCGGCGGAATACGTGATCCCGCGGATCCGCGGCCCGCATTTCTTCACCCCGATCAACGAGATCACCTTCTTCGCCTTCATGGGTGGCGAATGGGGCTGGACCGCGCCGTTCGGCAAGACCGAGGAGCAGCGGCAGCGCCTGCGCCTTGCCCTATGCCGGGCCGATATCGCGGCGGTCAAGGCGATCCGTGAGGTCGATCCTGAAGCCCGCATGGTGCATATCGACCCGCTCATCCTCGTGGTCGCGCCGCGCGACCGCCCCGACCTGAAGGACGAGGCGGAGCACGAGACCTATACGGACACGTTCTATGCCTGGGATGTGATCGCCGGACGGCGCCATCCGGAGCTTGGCGGTTCGCCGGAGGTGCTCGATATCGTGGGCGTCAACTGCTATTCGTTCGGCCAGATGGAATATCGCGAGAACGGCCCACATGCCTCCCTGGAGCCGCATGACGAGCGCATCCGGCCGTTGGGCGACCTGCTCACCTTCGCCTGGGAGCGCTATCGTCGCCCGATGATCGTAGGTGAGACCAGCGGGTTGCGCGAGGGCCGTCCGGATTGGCTGTGCGACATCGTCGAGGAATCGCTCGCCGCCGTGCGCAAGGGCATCGACCTGCACGGGGTGTGCCTGTTTCCTGCCGTCGACATGCCGGACTGGGACAAGGGTAACTGGCTGCACAACGGCCTGTGCGATCTGGTGGAGGAGAACGGACGCCTGAAGCGCGTGCCTTACCAACCCTATATCGACGAGCTGCGGCGCTGGCAGAAGCGCCTCAACCGGGTGACGGAGCTCGACGAGGATCCGTTCAGCGATCCGGTGGATCTCGTCGACATCAAGCAGGCCGCCGACGAGATGCAGATGACGTCCGACAAGGATTGGTGTTGATCGCCTCCGCGCTTCGACCCTGAACCAAACTCACCTGCAAACGTTCGCTCTCACGATCCGCTTGCAGGAGAATCCTGATGTCACGCCGTCTCGTGATCGCCGGCCTCATGGCCGCCGTCGCAATTCCCGCTTTCGCCCAGCAGCAGAACCAGGCCATTCCTCAATCGACGACGCCTCAACCCGCAGAGACCCAAGTCAACCCGGCTCTCGGGCAGAATGCGCAGCAGCGCCAGCAGCGCACGCAACAGGGCGGCGCCCCGCAGGATACGCAGACCCAGGCCCGCCAGGGTCAGGCGAGCGCGCCGGCTGCCATGGGTGAGGCACAGTCGCAGGCCGATCGGCAATATATCCAGCAGGCGCTGGCGCTGAGCACCGTGTCGCTGCAGCAATCGAACTTCGCGCTCACCAAGGCACAGAATCCGCGCGTGAAACAGTTCGCGGAGTTCGAGGTCGGCGAGCAGAACCTGCTCACCGAGATCATGCATTCCTTTGCCGATCCGAACGCCACCGCGTCCACCACCCGCGGCGCCCAGGCTGCGGCCTCGACCGCACCCGAGCTGCCGGCGAAAGACGCGCAAGCCATGGAGCGCCTGTCGAAAGCGCAAGGAGGAGCAGCTTTCGACAAAGATTACGTCGCCCTGCAGATCCAGGGGCATCAGGACTTGCTGAAGCTGCAGGAGGATTATCTCAAGCAGGGCTCCGGCAACCGCGAGACCACGAACGTGGCCAAGCTCGCGCGCAATCAGATTCAGGAGCATCTGGCCATGCTGCAGGACATCCAGAAGGAGCTTGGGCGATAGAGCATCGTCCTGCGAAGTAGATACGTCACAAGGATCGTCCGGCCCTGCCCTTTCACTGTCGTAGGGCCGGAACACCCGTCCTGAACGGGACGTTGGCTTTGGTGGACTGATCAGTCACCAGCCTGCTCAAACCCAAGAAGAGGAATAGCCCATGGCGCAGGACAAACGAGGCCGCCCTCCCGAGCCGCCGGTCGATGAAGTGCTGAACGAGGTCGCGCAGGAAGAGACTGGCGACGATTTCGTCGCGGGACCGACTCAGCGCAACGATGTCGGCAACACCAAGCGCGCAGCCGCCAAGGCCAGCGGCGTAATGGGCGCTTCGAAGAAGCTCGACCCCGATCTCGACATCGACCACGTGGACGACAACCGCGTGAAGAGCGGCTCCAAGGCCGGCCTCCATTCCTTCAAGGAGGTGCCGGAGGAGGAAGACGACGATGCCGGCTTCCAGATGTCCAACGAGGAGATCGCCGAGGGCGTCAACACGACGGCCACCAAGAGCCCGGCTCCGCGCGGCGCGCAGACCGAAGGCACCACGGGTCCCACGGGCATGAGCGGCGGCGCCTCCTCCCGCGCCCGGGTGCCGGCGCCCGGCAACGCGGTGGACGTTCCCAAGGGCACCCTGGTCCGCGGCCATCCGACGGCCAGCCAGTCCGGCGGCAAGTCGACATCGTCCACGGGCGACGAGAAGCCGCCGAAGCGCTCCGGCCGGGCCGCCGAGGGCCAGGTGGACCGTCCGCTCTCCAAGGGCGGCAGCGAGGAGCGGTAACCCTCGCCTTGTCATTCCCGGCCGGAGCGCAGCGAAGGGGAAGGGAATCCACTTAGCCGCTCGGCACTATGGATCCCCTTCCCTCGCTCCGCGCGCCGGGGATGACAAGAATGACGCCACTGCATAGCTGTCTCTACGGAAGATGGAGTGACAGCACTCCTCCTCCCGCTTTATGGATTGTTCAGCCGCACCGGCAGTGACGACATAAAACGGTTGAGGAAACGCTCATGGACAGAAGAAAAGTTCTCAAAGGCGCAGGCCTGGCAGCAGCAGCAGGGGCGGTCGCGTCCCCGGCCATCGCGCAGTCGCAGCCTGAGGTCCGCTGGCGCATGGCGTCCGCCTATCCCAAGAGCCTCGACACCCTCTTCGGCGCGGGCGAGATGATCTCCAAGCGTGTGGCTGCCGCCACCGACAACAAGTTCCAGATTCAGCCTTTCGCAGCCGGCGAGATCGTCGGCGCGCTCCAGACCCTCGACGCGACGCAGAACGGCACGGTCGAGTGCTCCTACACCCTGTCGAGCTTCTTCATCGGCAAGGACCCGACCTTCATGTTCGAGACCTCGGTGCCGTGGGGCATGAACGTGCGCCAGCACAATGCCTGGATGCATTTCGGCGGGGGTCTCGAGCTCGTGCGCGAGTTCATGAAGGACTACAACGTGTTCCCGATTCCGGCCGGCCAGACCGGCGCGCAGATGGGTGGCTGGTTTCGCAAGGAGATCAAGTCCATCGAGGACCTGAAGGGTTTGAAGATGCGCATCGCCGGCATGGGCGGCCAGATCATGCAGAAGCTCGGCGTGGTCCCGCAGGTGCTCGCAGCCGGCGATATCTATCCGGCGCTGGAGCGCGGCACCCTCGACGCGGTGGAGTTCTCCGGCCCGCACGACGACGAGAAGCTCGGCTTCGTGAAGGTGGCCCAGTACTATTACTACCCGGGCTTCTGGGAAGGCGGCGCGCAGCCCTCGCTCTACGTGAACATGGACAAGTGGAACGAGCTGCCCGCGAACTACAAGGCGATCCTCGAGGCAGCCTGCGCCGAAGCCAATGCCATGTGCGTGGCGAAATACGACGCGCAGAACGCCGATGCGATCCGCCGCCTCGTGGGCCAGGGCGTGCAGCTGCGGCCCTTCCCGCGTGACGTGATGGAGCAGAGCTACAAGGAAGCCTACAAGCTCTACGGCGAGATTGCCGCCTCCAACGCCAAGTTCAAGAAGGTGTTCGATTCCTGGAACGCCTTCCGCGAGAAGGAGCTCACCTGGTTCCGCATCGCCGAGCTGCCCTTCGACTACTTCGTCAACCAGCAGCAGGGCCAACCGCGCTAACCGTCATCAACTGCTCAGAAACGGCGCCGCAAGGCGCCGTTTTCGTTTGCGGGTGCATGTTAAGGATCAGAGCTTGGCCTCATGCGTTATCTCACGGACAGGGACAAGTGATCCGACAACGGAGAGACACGATGACGGACAAGAACCGCAACCCCGACGCTGGGCAGGACAAGACCGAGCGCAAGGACGACAAGCAGTCTGAGAACAACAAGAAGCATCAGGAGGATCTGCTTGACGAAGGCGTGGAAGAGACCTTTCCCGCCAGCGATCCGGTATCCGTGAAGATCACGAAGTAATTCGATTTCAGACGCTGATTCTAAACCTCTCATCTCATCCTGAGGAGCAGACGTAGTCTGGGTCTCGAAGGAAGATCCAGTGCTCTCTGGACGCTCCTTCGAGACGGTCGCTCCGCGACCTCCTCAGGATGAGGTTGAGGGCATAAGTCAGGGTGTGAGTCTCGGTGCTTTCGTTCGTGTCAGTTTCTGCTCGCAACCGCGACGCCCAGGGCCGCGAGCGCCATGCCGGCAAGCTGGATCGGGCTTAAGGTCTCGCCGAAGATCGCGAAGGCCATGAGGGCTGCGACCGGCGGCACGAGATAGAGCAGCGTCGCCACGCCCACCACGGCGCCCTGCCGGATCAGGAACAGCAGCAGCCCGATGGCTCCGATGGAGAGGCCGAGCACCGCCCAGGCGAGTGCGCCGAGGAGCGGCACGGTCAGCTCCATGTGCCCCTCCTCCAGCAACAGCATCAGCGGCAGGGTGACGATAGCGGCGCCGATGTACTGGATGGTTGCATTGACTCGCAGGTCGAGAGTGCTGCCGGTGCGCTTCTGCCAGATCGTCCCGAAGGTGATGGAAAGCATGCCGAGCACGCAGACGAGGAGCGCCAGCGGCGGCACGCCGCCGTCGCCGAGCTTCGGGGCCACCACGAGAGCCGCGCCCATGAAGCCGATGCAGATGCCCGCCCAGCGACGCAGTGACACCCGCTCGCCCAGGAGGGGCCCGGCAAGGAGGCCTGTAGCCAGCGGCTGAAGCCCCGCCACCAGGGCCGAGATCCCGGCCGGCAGCCCGTGCTTGACCGACCAGAACACCCCGCCGAGATAGAGCCCGTGCAGGAGAACCCCGGCGATCATGCTGTTGCGCCAATCGCTCCACCGGCGCGGCCACGAGACCCGCGCCACCACCACGATGCCGGCCAGCACGAGCGTGGCAAGCACATAGCGCACGAACAGAAACGTCAGCGGCTCGGCATAGGGCGCCACGAGGCGCGCGACGACAAAGCCGGTCGCCCAGATGAGCACGAAAAGGGGCGGCGCGAGGCGGGCAAAGACAGTGGGGTTCATGGCACGGGAGCAAGCAGGAGGCATGGAGGCGGGTTACCGGCCTTGTAGGCCCGTTGCCGGGGCTATGTCGATTGACGAAGCCTTCATCCAAACGTCCATATTGGTCGGAGAGAGGGTATAGATCCCCGCGATCTCACGGCGTGCAGCTCGCACAGACAACCCGTGAGAACCCAGACGGCGGATCCTGTGTCCGCCCATGGTACCCGCCGTCCCAGTCTCCATGGGCGACTATGTCACAACTGGCCGCTGGTCTGCGTGGGCGAGCGACTTTTGCCCTGTGGCTTGACGCGTCCTGGCTTGCGATGAGGCCGCTTGGGAAAAACCAGTCTGACCCGGATCGTTCTCTTGGCCGCCAGGCGCTCAAGCCTGTCATGGATCACCTTGGCAATCTCAGGATCGATGCCCGGGAAATCATTGATGACAGGAGCCAAAGCCTTGAGTTGTTCGAGGCTGGTGATGCGCGCTTCGTCGATAACCTTCCAGGCGTTCATGGGCAGAAGCAGGCCATCGAAGGGGTCATCCGGGGACTTGGGAACAACGCGAGGCATTGGTTCACCTCCTGGGTAGAGCATCGGACCCAAAAGTGGGCCCACTTTTGGGATTGATCCGATGCTCAATCCCTCAAGCAGCGCATCGTTTGGCGCGGAAAGCCGGGTCCACGTTTCCGCACGATGCCCTAAGGTCAGGCTTTGGAACGCGCTACCTACCCGAGGCCTATAAGACCTTTTATACGGCTGTCCCGCATCTCTGGGGCTCTGTCGCCTCTTCACCGAGGCGACGACCCCTGGCGCTCACTCTACCACTCCCTGGCCCGGGAGGCTCCAAAAAATTAACATAGGATATCCACGAACCTGCCATCGTCTCGAAGGGCATCCTGTGCGGAGGGCCGGTCGTTTGCTGTCGGAGTTGTGGACCTCCCCTCCTCCATGACGGCTGCGGTGGCCCCAGGGAAATGGGAAAAGACTGTGCTGGGCTGTTGGCTTCATTTCCTTGCCCTTAACCTCTGCCGCACCATCTCCAGCCTCCTGGAGACCCACCGTTGAACCGCCTTCGCCTCTGGCTCGAACTCGTCGCCATCGCCTCAACACGCTTCGTGCTGCACGATGCCTGGGCGATCGCGAGTCATATCGCCCTCTCGGTGCTGACCTCGATGTTCCCGTTCCTCATCCTCGTCACGGCGCTGGCGAGCCTGTTCGGTACCGGGACCCTGGCGGACGAGGTGGCCGACATCATCCTGGAAGCCTGGCCGCGGGAAATCGCCGGGCCTATCGCGGGCGAGGTGCACAATATTCTCTCGGTCCGGCGCAGCGACGTGGTGACGCTCGGTCTCGTGCTCGCGCTCTATTTCGCGTCGAGCGGCGTGGAGAGTCTGCGGGTCGGGCTCAACCGCGCCTATGGAGTGCGCGAGACCCGCGCCTGGTGGCTGACGCGGCTCGAATCCATTGCCTTCGTGATCGCCGGCGCCCTCATGCTGCTGGCGCTCGCCCTGCTCGTGGTGCTCGGCCCCCTTCTGTGGCGCATCGTGCTCTCCTGGGTGCCGGCGCTGCAGCCGTTCGACGGGCTGATCGCCTTCCTGCGGATCGGCGTGGCAACCGTGGTCATCGTGGCCGGTCTGCTGCTCGCCTACAAGCTCGTTCCGTCGGGACGGCGCAGCTTCCGCACGGTGCTGCCGGGGGTCGGCGTGACGCTCGCCCTCTGGCTTCTCGGCGGCTTCGCCTTCAGCTGGTATCTGGAGTTCTATCCGGGCGCCTACGCGTCCACATACGGAGGTCTCGCCACCGCCATGGTGGCGCTGATCTTCCTCTATACGCTCTCCGCCATCTTCCTGTTCGGCGGGGAGCTCAACGGCACGATCATCCTGGCCAAGCGCCGCCGCCTGGGCAAGGAGCCGAAGCCGGAGCACCTGAACGATCTGATCGCATTGCCGTAGGGCGTGGCCTTCAGCCCGACAGCTGATGTCCGATCAAGCCGAGCGCTCCCAGGCCTGTCAGGATGAGGAGAAGCCAGCGCGGGCAGTGACAGGAGAGGTCTTCCGCATCGAGCGGATGATCGACTTTGTCTGTGTTGTATCGGCTCATGATGGGAGCCGCATAGATCCGGAATGTTTCAGGCGTGTGACGCTAGATGATCGTCGAGCCGTCCGTTCGCACCCGCTCGTCTCCGATCTGGCGTACGAGCTTCTTGGCTTCCTCGGCGTTGACATGAATGCGAACCAGGGTCCATTCCTGCTCCGACTTCCACATGCGGAACGACAGCATGAACCCGTCGCCGTCCTTCTTGGCATCGGCATGGGTGGCATCGGGCAGGTCGTAAGGACCCAGGCCATCGAATGTGATCTGTCCCACGGGGCTCTCCGCTCATGAGGATAATCTCCCAACGGCTGAAAGCCTGACAGGTTCATGGGCTCTCGCTGTCGTGAGACGGCGAATGCTCCCGTTACAGGTTGGGCGTGATCCTCAATTCGAGCCTTGCCGAAGCCACGGGCTGCGTACGCGGTGCAAGGCCATAGCCGAGCGTCAGGTTGAGCACGGATCTGTATCGATCCGCAGGTGCGCTGAGCAGCGTCCGGCCCGTCACCTCCGACAGCAGGCCGGCGCTGAAATCGCCGTTCGCGGCATCGACGTTGACGCTCGGCGCAAAACGCAGCTGCGTGCTCCAGGCCTGGAGCGGAAGGTCGAGCGAAATCCCCATGGTGCCGCTGACGGACTGGGCATAGCCGTAGCCCGTCATGTCCATGAGACCCGCCGTCGAGAGCCCGAAGGTGACGCCGCCCAGGCTCTCCCAGTCGCGGGTCACGAAGGCCTCCCAGGTGGCTTTCGACTGCAACGACCCATAATGCCCGCCGCCGCGGATCAGCTCGGTTCCGACGAGGAAATTATAATCGTGCAGGGGCTGCAGTTTGGCTCCAACGGCATGGTCGGAGGCATTCCGCTGGAAGCTCTGGGTAGGGCTCCTGGCAAGACCGTTCGTCCAGACCTGTGTGCGCTTCAAATTGTAGGACGGGCGCGGATGCTTGCTGCGCCGTAACACAGCAACATGCTCATCGAGCCACTCGGGCGTGAGATCGGCACTCCAGATCTCAGCCTCTTGGGCGACCTCTTCGGCCCATGACACGGTGGAGCCCAGCACGAGAGGCAGCAGCAGACACCCGGATCGGCGAAGAAGCAAAAGCATTGAAATAATCAGAATAAAATCTCAATAGAAAGGGCAGTTTCGTTTTCATTCCAATAGTGGGTGGTTAATCCCTGGTTAATCGTTCTTCAATCTTCGATGATGCTGATTTATTAGCCAGAACCGTACCGATCAGACCAAGGAATTTCCGTCGGAAAATCAAAGGCGCGCCTTGAATGGCTGACGATTTTCTCACCGATAGCCAAAATGACGCACCGCGCGAATGAGGTTGTTCCTGCGCCGTGTGCCAATGAAAACGGCCGGGCGTGAGCCCGGCCGCGTCGCATTCCGCTGGGGGAAAGATCAGCCCACGATCTTGTACTTCACGAAGCCTTCCGGCGCGTCGCCCATCTTCTCAACCTTGATGCCGGCCGGCTGGTAGTTGGCGGCGTTCGGGCCGGTGGTGAAGGTCATGGTAACGCCGGCTGGAACCGCGAGCGACCAGGAGCCGTCGGCCTTCGGGGCCACTTCCTTCTTCTCGATGATGAAGCGCATAATGGCGTCGCGGGTCAGGTCCGGCGCCTCGAACACCATGGTGGTGCCATCCGCCCCGGGGAAGTTGCCGCCACCGCCCGCGCGATAATTGTTCGTCACCACGAGGAACTGCTGGTCGTCCGTCACGGGCTTGCCGTTATAGGTCAGGTCCTTGATGCGGTGGGCATCGGCGTTCACGACTTTGCCGTTGTCGTCGTAGCGCGAGGCCTGCGTGGGGTCGATCTTATACTGCACGCCAGCGATCACGTCGAAGTTGTAGGCCGGGAACTTCGGATTGATGAGCTCCTGCTCGCCGCCCTTTGCCACGTCGATCTGGTTGTAGATGCCGGCCGAGCGCTCGAGCCACTCGCGTACCTGGGCGCCGGTGATCTTCACCACGCGGATCGTGTTCGGATAGATGTAGATATCCGCCATGTCCTTGATGGCGAGCGGACCCGGCTTGATCTCGGTGAAGTAGTTCGGGCCGCCGCGGCCGCCAGCCTTGAAGGGAGCGCCTGCGGAGAGGATCGGCAGGTCCTTGAAGGCGGACGCTTTCAACTGGTCGGCCACGTACCAGGCCTGCGCCTCGGTCACGAGCTTCACGGAGGCGTCGTCCGACACAAGCGAGAAGTAGGAGTGGATCGGCACCGCCGTGGTGCCGACGGGCTCGCGCACGTATTTCAGCGTCGCCTCATGGCCTTCCTTGGCGGCCGCCATCACGGCTGCGTCGGATTCCACCTTCGCCACCACCTTGCGGTCGACGCGGTCGTAGATCGGGCGCGCTTCAGTACGGAAGTTGGCGACCTTCCAGGCATTACCTTCCTTGGTCAGTTCCAGATCGATGAGACCCAGATGGCTGCCCCAGAAACCGGCCATGACGGCGGGCTTGCCGTGCAGGGTGCCCTTCTGCACGTCGACGCCGGGAATGTTGTTGAATTCCTTGCCGCCGGGGAACGTGAAGTGCTGGTGGCCGGTGAGGATCACGTCGATGCCATCGACCTTGGCGAGGTGCAAGGCCGCGTTCTCCTCGCCGCCCTTGCGTTCGCCGCCGGCGATGCCGGAATGGCAGAGCGCCACGACGATGTCGGCGCCGGCCTTCTTGAGATCAGGCACATGCTTGTTGGCGGCGTCCACGATGTCGATGGTGGTGGCCTTGCCGTCGAGGTGCGACTTGTCCCACTGGACGATCTGCGGCGGCACGAAGCCGATCACGCCGATCTTGATCTTCTGCTTGGCGCCGGCCTCATCGGTGAATTCGCGGTCGAGCACGATCCAGGGCTTCTGCAGCGTCTCGCCGTTGACTTTCAGCACGTTGGCGCAGACCAGCGGGAATTTGGCCGCGCCCATGGCGTTCTGCAGGAACTCGAGGCCGTAGTTGAACTCGTGGTTGCCGAGGGTGCCGCAATCGTAGTTCAGCTCGTTCATGGCGGCGACCATGGGATGCACGTCGCCCTTCTTCATGCCGCGGCGATAGGCGATGAAGTCGCCCAGCGGGGAGCCCTGGATCAGGTCGCCGTTGTCGAACAGCATGGTGTTCTTGGCCTCGGCCCGGGCACCCTTCACCAGGGTGGCGGTGCGGGCGAGTCCCACGGTGTCGTCGGCCGCGTCGCGGTAATAGTCGTAAGGGAAGACGTTCACGTGAAGGTCGGTGGTCTCCAGGATGCGGAGCTTCACGACCGGGCCGGCGGCCCAGCTGGTCTGCGGCAGGCCGGCGATTGCTGCGGCGGCCACGCCGGTCTGCAGGACGCGGCGGCGGGTGATGGATTGGGTCATGGTCTTCCCTTGGTTTTGTTGTGTGGCGAAACACAATTCGCCTCTACACGACAGAAGCACAGGTTTTGTGACGGAATCAATATAGCCGGCGAAGGAGGGCCGGAATTCCCTTGGCACGACCCAGCCGCCATCCCCGGACTTGTTCCGGGGATCCACATCTTTAGCCTTCTAAAGCGAGGATGGCCGGGACAAGCCCGGCCATGACGAGGAGGGTGTCAGCCCCGCAACGCCGCGTCGAGGTCGCGGTAGAGGTCTTCCACATCCTCGATGCCGGTGGACAGACGCAGGAGATCCGGCGGGCATGGGGTGCCGGGCCCCTCGATGGAGGCGCGGTGCTCGATCAGGCTCTCGACGCCGCCGAGCGACGTCGCCCGCTTCCACAGGCCGACCCGCGCGGCGGCGCGGATCGCCGCCGCCTCGCCGTCCGAGACCTGGATCGACAGCATATAGCCGAAGCCGTTCTCCATCTGCCGGGTGGCGATGTCGTGGCCGGGATGTTGCGGCAGGCCGGGATAGAGCACGCGGGCCACCTTCGGATGATTGGAGAAGCGCTGCGCGAGATCGAGCGCGCTTTTCGCTTGCGCGGCTGTCCGTACATGGAGCGTGCGCATGCCGCGCATCAGGAGATAGGCCTCGAACGGCCCGAGGATCGCGCCCTGCATCTTGCGGATATTGGCCACGCGCGCCCAGAACGCGTCCGCCTTGGCACCGGCAAGCGCGCCCGCCACCACGTCGGAATGGCCGTTCAGCACCTTGGTGGCCGCATGCATGACGATGTCCGCACCGAGGTTGAGCGGGCGGGTGTGGATAGGCGAGGCCGTGGTGGAATCGACCGCAAGCCTGGCGCCTGCCGCATGCGCAATCTCGGCGGCTCCGGCGATGTCCGTGATGGTCCAGAGCGGGTTGGAGGGCGTCTCAATCCAGACCAGCTTGGTCTCGCCGGGCTTGACCGCTTCGCGTAAGGCATCGAGGTTGTCGGTCTCGACGAAATCGACTTTGAGACCCCAGCGCACGGCTTCGGTCATCAGCCAGTTGCGCAGGGCCCAGTACATGACCTTGGACGCTACGATGTGATCGCCCGGATCGAGCGCCTGGAACACGGCGGTGGCGGCCGCCATACCGGACGAGAACAGCAGCGCGCCGGCCTCGGCTTCCTCCAGCATCGCCAGCACTTCTTCCGCCTCGCGGATCGTGGCATTGTCCGGCCGGCCGTAGACGAAGCCTGAGGAATAGGCATTGTCCTCATCGCGGATATAGGTGGTCGCCACATGGATCGGCGGCACGACCCCCTTGGTGATTGGATCCACATGGCCCATGGCCTGAGCGGTCAGGCTGCGCTTCGACCACGGGGAACGCGATGACGACATGGGGGAACCTCCGGAGAGCGTGACAGTTGCGTCACGAGAGAAATGACGCAACGTCCTTAAAGGGATTTCAGGGATGCATACAGAGCAAACTGCGCCGGGCAGCCATGCCATGCCGCCGCTGCCACGTTTTCTCGTGGCGGTTCTGCCCGTGGTCGCGGTGGCGGTGTCGGCGAGCCTCATCACGCAGCCGAACATTCCCGCCTGGTACGCGGGCCTGCAGAAGCCCGGATTCACGCCGCCGAACTGGGCCTTCCCGGTCGCCTGGACGATCCTCTACGCCCTGATGGCCTATGCCCTCTGGCGCATTCTATCCCTGCCCGAGAGCCGGCCCGGACGGTCAGCGGCCATCGTGGCGTTCTTCTTGCAGCTGACCCTGAACGGAGCATGGTCCTTCGCGTTCTTCGGGGCCCAGAGCCCGATGGCGGGCCTCGTGGTCATCGTGGCCCTGATCGTGGCGATCCTCGCCACAATCCGCACCTTTTGGCGCCTCGACCGCACCGCCGCCCTGCTGCTCGTGCCGTACTTGGCCTGGGTCAGCTATGCCACCCTGCTCAACGGCACGATATGGCGGCTCAACGGCTAGCCGGGCATCTCCCAAAATAGCCTCACCCTGAGGAGCGAGCTTGCTCGCGTCTCGAAGGGCGAGGCGTCTCCAGAGAGCACTGGATCCTCCTTCGAGACGGTCGCTGCACGACCTCCTCAGGATGAGGGCTGTTTGTTTGGAAGCGGCCTTATTCCGGCTTGTCGAACAGGTCCGGGTCCTTGTCGTGGTGGTCGAGCACGCCGACGTAAGGCAGCTGCCGGTAGGAATGGGCCACGTCCATGCCGTAGCCGATGACGAACACGTCCGGGCAGGTGAAGCCCACATAATCCGGGTGGATCTGCACGGCGCGCTTGCCGGGCTTTTCCAGCAGAACGGCGGTCTTCACGCTCTTCGCGCCGCGCGCCATCAGCAGGTCCTTGGCGAAGGTGACAGTGCGGCCCGACTCGAGGATATCGTCCACGAGCAGCACGTCGCGTCCGCGCACGTCGCTCTCGATGTCGCGCAGGATCGTGACATTGCCGGTGGAGACCGTGCCGTCCAGGTAGCTCGACAGGTGAACGAACTCGACCTGGGGGGAGAGCCCGGCCCGGTGCAGGGCGCGGATCAGGTCGGCGGCGAACATGAAGCTGCCCTTGAGGATCGCCACGACGAGCAGGTTTTCGGGCTTGGCAGCCGCGATCTCCTGGGCCAGCGCCTCGTTGCGCTTGGCGATGGTGTCTTCGTCGAAAAGAACCCGGATGCGGTGGGCAGTGCTCATCATGATCGTCCAGAAAAGAAAGAAAAGGCTCTCGAAGCCGCCTCTTCACGACCATGCTTACGCAAGGATGTCAAACGGAGTCGACGGCAGTTCGGACTGATGGATGCTCCTCGGCGTCATGCCCTCCTGCGGCAATGTCCCGCGAGAGGTTCGCTTCCCGTCCCGGGGCCGCAAGTTTATGGCTTGCTAACCATAACGGGGCGATAAGGAAGCGAATCGCCGAATTTCTTCACCTCAAGGATGGCTCGACTCCGTTTGAAAGCGTTCGATCACGACGATTATCACTACGATGAAGGCGCGGCCCCGGTCGTGCATTTCGAGAATGTGGGCGTGCGCTACGGCATGGGGCCCGAGGTCCTGCGCGACCTGACCTTCTCCATCGAGCCCAATTCCTTTCAATTCCTCACCGGCCCGTCGGGCGCCGGCAAGACGACGCTGCTGCGCCTCATCCTGCTCTCGGTGAAGCCGACCCGCGGCCTGATCTCCATGTTCGGCGAGGACGTCTCCCGGATCTCGAAGGACGAGCTGACCTCCTTGCGCCGCCGCATGGGCGTGGTGTTCCAGGATTTCCGCCTGCTCGATCACCTGACGACGTATGAGAACGTGGCCCTTCCCTTACGGGTGCAGGGCAAGGAGGAGGCGAGCTACCGGGCCGAGGTGGTCGAGCTTCTGCGCTGGGTGGGCCTCGGCGACCGCATGCATATGCTGCCGCCGGTGCTCTCCGGCGGCGAGAAGCAGCGCGCGGCGATCGCCCGCGCGCTGATCGTGCGCCCCGACCTGCTGCTCGCCGACGAGCCTACCGGCAACGTGGACCCGTCGCTCGCCCGCCGCCTCCTGCGCCTCTTCATCGAACTCAACCGGCTCGGAACCTCGGTGGTCATCGCCACCCACGATTTCAGCCTCATGGATCAGCTCGACGTGCGCCGCCTCGTGCTTGGCGACGGCCGGCTGCATATCGACGAGTGAGCCGGATGAACGGTTCTCCGCAGCTTCGCCCGCAACCGCGCCTGAAAAAGGCCGCCACGGCCTCGGACGGGCAGAAACGGTCCCTGCCGGCATCCTTGAGCCGGAACGCCCCCCTCGTGCCGGTGGACTCGGCCGGTGGCCAGGCGCTCGCGGCCGTGATCGCGATTCTGACGTTCCTGGCGGCCCTCTGCGCCGGCGGCGCAGAACTCGTGGCGGCGAGCTCCGCCCAGTGGCGCTCCGAGATCGCCCGCGAGGTCACGATTCAGATTCGGCCCAATGCCCAGCGCTCCATCGACCAAGACGTGGAGCGGGCGGTTACGCTGGCCCGGCAAGCGCCCGGCGTGGAGGAGGCGCAGGCCTTTTCCAAGGAGGAATCCGAGCGCCTGCTCGAGCCCTGGCTCGGCACCGGCCTCGACTTCAACGACCTTCCCGTGCCACGCCTGATCGTGATCAAGATCCGGGAAGGCGTGAAGCCGGATTTCAGCGCCTTGAGGCAATCCCTGCAGCGGGACGTGCCCGGGGCGACGCTTGACGACCATGCCCTGTGGGTCTCGCGCCTCTCCACCATGGCCAACACCATCATCGGCGTGGGCGTGTTCCTGGTCAGCCTGGTGCTGGTCGCAGCAGGGCTTGCCGTCATCTTCGCCACCCGGGGCGCCATGGCGAGCAATCGGGAGGTGGTGGACGTGCTCCATTTCGTGGGCGCGAACGACGACTTCATTGCCAAGGAATTCCAGCGCCGCTTCTTCCGGCTGGGTCTGCGCGGTGCTGCCATCGGGGCCGGTGCCGCCATGATCCTGACCCTCGCCCTGGGTCTCGTGACCCGCTCCTGGCGGGCGAGCCCCACGGGCGACCAGATCGAGGCCCTGTTCGGCGCCTTCACCATCGGATGGCGGGGCTATGCCGTCGTGGTGCTGATCGCGCTCTTCGTGGCGGTCATCACGGGCATCGTGTCGCGGCTGACCGTGAGACGCTTTCTTAACGAAAATGGTTGATGGTGAGGATTAACAAGGAAAGAGCAGGCTGCCTCTCCATTGCCGCAATCTCCATTATCTTCGTCCCGGATGACCTCGCAAACGCAGAGTTGGGGTGCGCCGGACACCACGGAAACGGTCGGCTGGGGCTGGACGATGAAGGAATCGCCTAAGGCTCCCGCCCGGCGGTCGTGGACGAGACGCATCCTGGCTTTAAGCTTCTGGGCCGCCACCTGCGTTGCCATTGCCGGTTTCCTGGGTTTTCTCGCCTTCGTCTACAGCCTCGACCGCTCCGAGCAGCGGCCGGAAACCCGGGCGGACGGCATCGTCGCGCTCACCGGCGGCGCCCAGCGCATCGGCGACGCCATCGATCTCCTCGACAAGGGTTATGCCAAGAGGCTCCTGATCTCGGGCGTCAACGAGAACACCAGCCGCGACCAGATCGCCCGGCTCAATCCCGGCCAGCGTCGCCTGTTCGATTGCTGCGTGGATCTCGACTACCGGGCCCGCAACACCATCGGCAACGCCATTGAGACCCGGCGCTGGGCCGAGAAGAACAGCTTCGACACCATCATTGTGGTCACGTCGAACTACCACATGCCACGCACCCTGGTGGAACTCGACCACGCCCTGCCGAACCTGCAGAAGATCCCGTATCCGGTGGCCGCGACCATCGACCCGCACGATTGGTGGCACAACCCGGCGGTGGCCCGGGTGATCTTCACCGAATACCTGAAATTCCTGGCCGTCTGGGTGCGCACCCATCTCGAAGACGATCCCGAGCGCTCCTCGGTGGCCCACCTCATCAGTGGCGGATCGCCGGTCAAGGCACAACTCGTCGCCGAGCCTCTCTGGCGCTAGACCCGAGGCGAAAACCCACTATGGTGGGCGCCCCGGAGCCTCCTGCTCCGCTTTTTTCGTTTCAAGACGCCATGCTGATCCTCCGCTCCCTGCTGTTCAACGTTGCTTTCTACGCCAACCTGATCCTGTGGCTGTTCCTGCTGATCCCGGGCCTGCTGGTGCCACGCCGGACCTTTATGGAAATGGTCAAGCTCTGGGGCCGCACGTCGATCTGGCTTCTGCGGGTCATCGCCGGCATCAAGGTCGAGATCACCGGCCAGGAAAAGATCCCTCCGGGCGGGGCGCTGGTGGCGGCCAAGCACCAGTCGTTCCTCGAGACCTTCGCCATCGTGACGATTCTCGACGATCCAACCTACATCCTGAAGCGCGAGCTGATGTGGATCCCCATCTTCGGATGGCATCTGGCCAAGGCCCAGTGCGTGCCGGTGAACCGCAAGGCCGGCTCGCTCGCCCTGGTGCAGATGACCCAGCGGGCCAAGGAGGAGGCCGAGCACGGGCGCCAGATCATCATCTTCCCCGAGGGAACCCGCCGCCCACCGGGCGCGCCACCGGCCTACAAGTACGGCGTGGCGCATCTCTACCAGAATCTCGGCTTTCCCTGCATTCCGATTGCCCTCAATGCCGGCCTGTACTGGCCGCGCCGCCAGTTCATCCGCCGCCCCGGTACGGTGCGGATCGAGGTGCTCGACCCCATCCCGCCGGGACTGCCGCGCGAGGAGTTCTTCCAGCGCGTGCAGGCTGAGATCGAGACGGCCTCGAACCGGCTCTACGAGGAGGGCCGGCAGGAACTCGGCCTCGGCCCTGCGACGGCTTCCGAGGCCTCGCTGTCGAAGGCCTGATAGCACGCCGCCATGGCTGGACTTGTTCCGAAGATGACGCGGACGCCATGAGTACGATGCGTTCTTAGAAAAATCCGAAAAACCCAAGCACTGCCAAGCTTTCAGCAACCTTGACGACTCACTCGGCCGTTCTTACATATAAGAACATATGGCGAACAAACGAACCATATCCTGGAACGCGGCCATGCGGGACCTCCGCAACGACCGAATGCGGAGGGCTGGTGTGCGCGAGGAAAGGCTACGGGCGACCGCGGGGCTTCGCTCCTCTTCCACCTTGAGTTCCTGGCGCGGCCGTTCGGGCCGCCGCTACATCGTCGGCGTGCATCCGCTGAACGAGACCGAGCTGCTCGACGTCATCGATGCCGTGATCCTCGCCGTCAGGCGGGACCGCAACGGGACCGGCACGGTGATCGACGCCGCCATGGCGGCGTCCGAGCCGGCCGAACACACCCGGATGCGCTGGCTTGCCAAGGTCCAGGAATTGGGCGCCACCGAACTGCACATCCATCGATTGGCCGCAACCGACGAGGACCGCCGCGCGATCTTCGAGGATCTGCGCGAGGACGAGACTCAGGCCTCCTGATCCAGCGCATCCAGGATCTTGTGCAGCAATGGGTCGACCACGCTCATGCCGATGAGATGCTCGTAGGTGTTGCGCACGTAATCCGGGTTGCGCCCGGACACGCCCTGGCCCTGCCGCACATGCTTCAACACATCGTCGAAGGACAGCCGTCCCGCGTATTGCCCGTGATAGCGGTCAACCACGTAAGCGAGCGCGCGAAGCCGGCGGCCATCAGCCAGCCGCACCGGCAGGTGGCGCTCCAGATAGACGGCCGTGACCTGCTCGCGCTCGCGCAGGTACTGGACCGTGGCCTCCACTTCCTCCGGCGCGACCCGAAACGCCACGCCGTGGCAGCGCCCGCCGCGATCGAGGCCGAGCACGAGCCCTGGATGGTCAGGAGTTCCACGGTGGACATGGGAGAAGACGCAGAGCGAGCGGTGATAGCCATAGAGATGGGCATGCACGCGCTCGAGATAGGGAAAGCCCGGCCGCCACATGAGCGAGCCGTAGCCGAACACCCATAAATCCTCCGTGAGGTCCTTCATGTCACGCCGCCCGAACCTTGCCTGCATCCGGCGCTACCAGTAACGAAGCATCCGCACAACAGGAGATCGCGCATGGATCAGGCCGTCCCGACGGGGAACCTTCGCCGCAGTCGCTTCTGGCTCTACACCCCCTTCGTTCTGCTGCTTCTCCTGGCGATTGCCTGGAGCGTCGCCTGGTTCGTGATCCGCAACCGCACCGCGGAGGCGCTCGACGGCTGGATGGCCGCGGAGGCGCGCGCCGGGCGGGACTGGACCTGCGCGGATCGAACCATCGCCGGCTACCCGTTCCGCATCGAGGTGATCTGCAATGCCCTCGACCTGAAACGCGGAGCCGTCACCGCCTCCTTCGGGCGCACCGAGGCCGTGGCGCAGGTCTATCAGCCCCGCCGCATCATCACCGAGGCGGCCGGCCCCTTGAAGGTGACGGACGGGACCGTGACGGTGCAGGGCAGCTGGGATCTGCTGCAGGCCAGCATCAATGCCTCGCCATCGGGATTGCAGCGCCTGTCCCTGACCGCCACTGCACCCAAGGTGACCGTGACAGGCCTTCCTGCCGGCGAGTTGACCGGATCGGGCAAGCGTCTGGAGCTCCATGTGCGGCCCAACCCCTCCAGGCGCGCCGAGCTTGCCGGCGACGTGGCGGCCTCGGTGACGGAGGCGAGCATTCCCCTGCTCGATGCGCTCATCGGCGGCGCCGAGCCGACGAACCTGAACGCGGATGTCACCGTCACCCAGGCCGACGGCTTCAAGGGCGGCACCATCGCCGAGGAGCTTGAGCTGTGGCGCCAAGCCGGCGGCAGGCTCGACATCCTGATGCTGTCCGCCGCCAAGGGCACGCGCCAGATCGAGACCAAGGGCGAGCTACGCCTCGACGAGCAGCACCGGCCGGCGGGCCAGCTCAACGTGGCGGCGGCCGGCCTCGACGGGCTCCTCGGCAACCTCACCGGCGGACGCCTTGGCGGCAATCTTTTGGGCATGCTGCTGGGACAAGGCCCGCGCGCCAATGCGGCTCAGCCGAACGCCAAGCCGCAGCTCGCCTCCCTGCCGCCGCTGCGGCTCGAGAACGGTTTTCTCGCCATGGGACCGTTCGTGATCCCGAACGTGAAGCTGCAGCCGTTGTATTGAGGGCGATCAAATAGTCTGTGCATGAAATGGCCGGGCTTGTTCCGGCCATCTGCGTTTTCGAGAAACACAAACCTCATCCTGAGGAGCAGACGCAGTCTGCGTCTCGAAGGAGGATCCAGTGCCCTCTGGATCCTCCTTCGAGATGGCGCTGACGCGCCTCCTCAGGATGAGGGCTGAACATTGGATGCACGATGCTCGCTAAACCTTGTCCTCGCGCCTGCGGCCGAAATCCGGTTCCGGGGTTTCCTGGCCCGACGAGATGATGCCGCGGCGGATGGCGCGGGTGCGGGTGAAGAGGTCGAAGAGCTTGTCGCCCTCGCCCCAGCGGATGGCGCGCGCCAAAAGCGCGATGTCCTCGTTGAGACGGCCGAGCATCTCCAGCACGGCCTCGCGGTTGTGCAGGAAGACGTCGCGCCACATGGTCGGGTCGGAGGCTGCGATGCGGGTGAAATCGCGAAAACCGCCGGCGGAGAACTTGATCACCTCGCCTTGAGTGACCGTCTCCAGATCCGCCGCCGTCCCGACGATGTTGTAGGCGATCAGATGGGGCACGTGGCTGGTGATGGCGAGCACGAGATCGTGGTGCTGCGCGGTCATGACCTCCACGTTGGAGCCCATGGCCTCCCAGAAGGCGCGCACGCGCTCGATGGCTGTCTCATCCGCGCCCTCCGGCGGCGTGAGAATGCACCAGCGGTTATGAAAGAGCGTCGAGAAACCCGCGTCAGGCCCCGAATGCTCCGTGCCCGCCACCGGATGAGCCGGGACGAAATGCACGCCGTCCGGCAGATGCGGCTGCACCTGCGCGATGACGGACGCCTTCACCGAGCCCACATCCGACACGATGCTGCCGGGCTTGAGACCCGACCGCATGGCCTCCGCGACCTTGCCGCAGACGCCGACCGGCACGCAGAGGATCACGAGATCCGCGTCACGCACACCGGACGCCACGTCGGTGGTCGCCTCGTCGGCAAGCCCAAGCTCCCGCACCCGCGCCACAACCGCGTCGCTCGCATCGACCGCCACGATGGTGCGCGCGAGATTGAGATGGCGCGCGGCGCGGGCAATCGACGAGCCGATCAGCCCGAGGCCGACGAGTGCGACGCGCTCGACAAGCGGCGTGTCGCGCGGGGGGCCGAGACGCTCAGGCATGTTTGCCACCGAGAAAATCGCGCAATGCCGCGACCACGAGGCCGTTCGCCTCCTCGTCGCCCACGGTCAGGCGCAAGGCATCGGGCAGGCCATAGGCCTCGACCTGACGCAGGATGAGCCCGCGCGATGACAGGAACGCATCGGCCTCCTTCGCGGTCCGGCCGGCCTCTTGCGGGAAGTGGACGAGCAGGAAGTTGCCGACGCTTGGCGTGACCTTCAAGCCGAGCGCCTCGATCTCTTTGGCGAGCCAGGCGAGCCAACGCTCGTTGTGCTCGATGGCCCTTGCGATATGCGCCTCGTCCTGGATCGCCGCGATGCCGGCCGCCATGGCCGGGCCGCTCACGTTGAACGGGCCGCGGATGCGATTGACCGCGTCAGTGATGTGAGCGGGCGCCACCATCCAGCCGAGGCGAAGATTCGCGAGCCCGTAGATCTTCGAGAAGGTGCGGGTCATCACTACGTTCTCGGACGTGGCGACAAGCTCGAGGCCCGCCTCGTAATCGTTGCGGCGCACATATTCGGCGTAAGCCGCATCGAGCACCAGCACCACATGCGGCAGAAGGTTGGCGTGCAGGCGCTTGACCTCATCGAACGGGATGTAGGTACCGGTCGGGTTGTTGGGATTGGCCAGGAAGACGATCTTCGTCCTGTCCGTTACCTTGGCGAGGATCGCATCCACATCGGTCCGCAGATCCTTCTCCGGCGCAACGACAGGCGTGCCGCCGGCGGCCAGGATCGCAATGCGGTAGACCAGGAAGCCGTGCTCGGTGAAGAGGCCCTCGTCACCCGGCCCCACATAGGCATGGGTGATCAGCGCCAGGAGCTCGTCCGAGCCCGCGCCGCAGATGATGCGGTTCGGGTCAAGCCCGTAGCGGGCCGCAATCGCCTCGCGTAAGCGCGTGGCCGCGCCGTCGGGATAGAGCTCGAGATGGTCGAAGGTCCGGATCGCCTCCATGGCTTTCGGCGAGGGGCCGAGCGGCGTCTCGTTCGAGGAAAGCTTATGGATCTTGGCACCCCCTGCGGCCTTGCTCTTGCCGGGCACATAGGCGTCGATCTGCATCACGCCGGGACGGGGCTGGGGACGAACGGACATCTGTACTTCCTAATACAATCGATTGTTGGCAGACGCTCTAGCGCAGGCTGGATCTCATTTCACGTGGAAACGTTCGGCATGGCTGCCGACCTCGGCGAGCTGGGCGAGGCTGGCGCCTGCCTTCGTCAGGGTCTCGTGCAGCAACAACGGCTCGACGGTGCCGGGCACCGCGATGAGCTCCGACAGGCCATGGGCGTCGGCGGCGCTCGCCACCACCTCGCCGCCGAGGCGGACCAGGGCCTCGTTGGCGCCCCGGTGCCAGCGCTCGAACTGGGCGGCATAGAGCACCACGTCGCGCACCGCCGCATCCACCAGGGGCTTCGAGATGACGAAGACCGGGGTGCCGGCGGGATGGTCGGGCCGCTCGATGAAGGGCAGGCGCGCGATGACCTTCGGGCGGTCCTGGTCGGCGAGCGTCCGCCACCAGGCGCCGCTCGTCGCCCCCTGGTCGAGGCGGAAGATGCCGAGATCGCCGCCGGAGGCGGCCACCGCCTCGATCACCGCCGCGGCGCTCGGATGGGTGACGTACGGCACCGTGAAGCCGAAATGGAACCGGGCCGAGTCGCGCATGGGCGCATCGCCCCCGGAGATGTCGGCGTGAACTGAATAATTGGATTGCACATAGGTGAAGGTGCCGATGATCACCCGCCAGATGCTCTCCACCGTATCGAGCGGCAGCAGGCCCTCGTGACGCTCGGCGAGCGCCTTCATCATCGACGCCTCGCGGCCGGGGCGGAAGGCGGACGCGATGCCTGTCTTCGAGGCCTTCTTGGACGCGATCAGCCGGTCGATGATGGTGCCGCGCTCCATGAGCAGCCGGTGCATCGCCTCGTCAATGCGGTCGATCTCCTGGCGGAGTTCGGCCAGGGAGGGGGCGGGCTTCTCGGCGGACATGGATGGATCCTCAGGCTTGATGCCATTTCTTTGACGGTTTTGGCCGGGCTTGTCATCTCCGATTGCGCGACGGGCTGAGAGCCAGCACCTTCGGGCCCGCAGCGGGTGGGCTGCGAGCCGTCAGGTCAGTCGAGGGAGGCGTGCTGGGCAGCCCGGCTCGATTGTGTGGTGAGAAGTGAAGAGCCGGACCTGCTCGTCACGCGCGGTTTGTTTCAGCGGACCTGGATCTGCGCCAGGATCGGCCACCCGCGATCACAGGGTTGCGAGACCTGCGGCGGGACCGCGCCTCATCCCGCATCTGCGACGCCTCGCGAGCGCGCCCCTCTGTGGACGAGGATGACCACAGATATAGCCAAGGTTAGGACAAAAGTCAAGAACAAAATGAGAACACGACTGCTGCTGCCCTCCGGTGTCATTCCCGGCCGGAGCGTCAGCGGAGGGGAAGGGAATCTACAGCACCGAGCGTGTGAGTGGATCGCCTTCCCTCGCCTGCGGTTCGCCGGGGATGACACCCTGCCCCTCACGAGGCGTTATGTTCGTTGACGCAACCGCCTCCCCGCAGTACCGGTTGTTCGGAAGAACGAACGTTTCCGCTGAAAATATGTCCTTTGCCCCCCTTGTCTCCGAACCGCGAAACCAGGTCGACGACCCGTCGAGCCTGGTCATGCGCTTTGGCCAGGATGAGCCCCTGATGATGGATGCGGGGGTCGCGCTCGCGCCCTGGCAGATCGCCTACCAGACCTACGGCACCCTCAATGCGGACAAGTCCAATGCGGTGCTGATCTGCCACGCGCTTACCGGCGACCAGCACGTGGCGAACGACAACCCGGTGACGGGCAAGCCCGGCTGGTGGCTGACCATGGTGGGACCCGGCCGGCCGGTGGACACGAACCGGTTCTTCGTGATCTGCGCCAACGTGATCGGCGGCTGCATGGGCACCACGGGCCCAGCCTCGATCAATCCGGCCACGGGCCAGCCCTATGCGCTGGATTTCCCGGTCGTGACCATCCGCGACATGGTGCGGGCGCAGGCGGCATTGATCGACCGGCTCGGCATCGAGAAGCTGTTCTGCGTCGTCGGCGGCTCCATGGGCGGCATGCAGGTGCTGCAATGGGCCGCGAGCTACCCGGACCGGGTGTTCTCGGCCCTGCCCATCGCCACCGCGGCCCGCCACTCGGCCCAGAACATTGCCTTCCATGAGGTCGGCCGCCAGGCCGTGATGGCCGATCCGGAATGGCGCGGCGGGCGCTACCTGATCGAGGGCACGCGCCCCTCCAAGGGGCTGGCCGTCGCCCGCATGGGCGCGCACATCACCTATCTGTCCGAGGTCGCCCTGCACCGGAAGTTCGGGCGCAACTTCCAGGACCGGGCTGCCCCGACCTTTTCCTTCGACGCGGATTTCCAGATCGAGAGCTACCTGCGCTACCAGGGCATCTCCTTCGTCGAGCGGTTCGACGCCAATTCCTATCTCTATGTCACCCGGGCGATGGATTATTTCGACATCGCGGCCGAGCATGGCGGTTCGCTCGCCAAGGCCTTCAAGGGCACGCCCACGCGCTTCTGCGTGATCTCGTTCACCTCCGACTGGCTGTTTCCCACCTCCGACTCGCGGGCCATCGTGCATGCGCTCAACGCCGCGGCGGCTTCTGTCGCCTTCGTCGAGGTAGAGAGCGACAAGGGGCACGACGCCTTCCTGCTCGAGGAGCCCGAGATGTTCGCGGCCGCGCGCGGCTTCATCGATGCGGCGGCACGCGTCCGGGGGATCGCATGAACCTGCCCGCCACCCTGCCCCTGACCGATACGGAGAGCGGCCATCGCCTCGATTTTCTGCTGGTCGCCGAGATGGTGGAGCCCGGCTCCCGCGTGCTCGACGTCGGCTGCGGCGACGGGGCGCTTCTGTCGCTGCTGCGCGACCGCAAGGGCGTTGACGGACGCGGCATCGAAATCTCCCGCGAGGGCGTGAACGCGTGCCTCGCCAAGGGCCTGCCGGTGATCCAGGGCGACGCGGACACGGACCTCGCCGACTACCCGGACGATGCCTTCGATTACGTGATCCTCTCGCAGACGATTCAGGCGACGCGCCAGCCCAGGGTGGTGCTGGAGCATCTTCTGCGCATCGGCCGCCGGGCCATCGTGTCCTTCCCCAATTTCGGCCATTGGCGCGTGCGCTTCGACCTCGGCTTCCGGGGCCGCATGCCCATGACCGAGAACCTGCCTTATTCCTGGTACGACACACCCAACATCCATTTCTGCACCATCCGCGACTTCGTGGAGTTGTGCCGCGATGTCGGCGCCCAGATGGAGAAAGCCGTGGCGCTCAATGCCGGCGGCCAGCCCATGCGCGTCACCCTGCCCTGGTGGGTGTGGAACCTGCTCGGCGATCAGGCGGTGTTTCTGCTGAAGCGGCGGTAGCTCACCCGTTGTCATTCCCGGCCGGAGATGGCGATAGCCATCGCAGGGGAAGGGAATCCATAGCGCTGAGGGTGATCGTGGTTCCCCTTCCCTCGCCTGCGGCTCGCCGGGGATGACACACTCTTCGTCATGGCCGGGATTGTCCCGGCCATCCACGTCTTCAATCCCTCACGTATTCTTCCGCCCTCATCCTGAGGAGGACCGCAGGTCCGTCTCGACGGACGAGGCGCCTCCAGTGCTCTCTGGACCCTCCTTCGAGACGCAGCCTCACGACTGCTCCTCAGGATAAGGCTAGAGAGGTGGAAAGGAAAAACGTGGATCCCCGGAACAAGTCCGGGGATGACGGGGAGATGTGTTACCCCTCCCCGCCCTCCGCCAGCGGATGCAGATCCCGCACCATGCTCTTCAGCCGCTCGTCGAGCACGTGGGTGTAGATCTGCGTGGTCGAGATGTCGGAATGCCCGAGAAGCTCCTGCACCACGCGCAAATCCGCCCCATTCTGGAGCAGGTGGCTGGCAAAGGCGTGGCGGAGCACGTGGGGGCTGACCTTGTCGGCGCGAAGCCCCGCAGCGCCGGCCACCGCCTTGAGATCGCGGGCGAAGGCCTGGCGGGTCAGATGGCCGCTCTCGCTGTCGGCCGGGAACAGCCAGGGGCCGGCGGCCTTCTTCTGCTCTTCCAGCAGGGCGAGATAGGTGTTGGCTGACTGTTTCGCCGCGTCTGTCAGCGGCACCAGCCGCTCCTTGGCGCCTTTGCCGCGCACCACGAGGAAGCGGTCGCGGGTCCTGGCAGCGCTTTTGGGCAGGGCGATCAGCTCGGAGACGCGCAGGCCCGTGGCGTAGAGAAGTTCCAGCAGGCAGGTCATGCGGGCCGCCCGCAGGCGCTCAGGTGGCGTGGCCTGCGGGTGCGCGATCCCCTCGGCCGCCACCTGCAGCAGCCGGTCGACCTCGGTCACCGAGAGTACCTTGGGCAGCACCCTGCCCCGCTTGGGCGCCGAGACGGCGGCCGTCGGGTCGGCCGGGGCATAGCCTTCCACGTAGAGGAACTTGTGGAACTGGCGCACGGCCGAGAGCCGGCGGGCAGCGGAGGACGCCTTGAGGCCCCGCTCCTCCAGGCTCGCCATGAAGCCCCGGATGGTGGCCGAGGTGGCGCTGTCGGGCTGGGCTCCGGCCTCGGTCAGAAAGCTCAGGTAATCGTCAAGGTCGCGCCGATAGGCATCGAGCGTGTTCTTGGAGGCGCCGCGCTCGGCGGCGAGCATGTCGAGGAAGAGACTGGCGTGGCGGGTGCCACTCATGAAGAGGAAGGCGGCCGACCGGTCTGGACCGGAACGCTGATTTCGCGCGGGTCGGGATCGACAAGGGTCGCCAGGGCAAACATGGCGGCAAAGCCAAGGCCTGCGAGAATGGCGACAACGAGGAGAAACCGAAAGAGCGTGGGCACCTGAGCCTCTTGAAGTGTTACCCCGCTAGAACCATGCCGGAGCCTGGAAGGCAAGTCTCTCACATCAGTTAAGTTTCGGAGGGCGGGATGGTAACACCCTTGTGACAGGCCGCCGCGCCCGTGCTGGCGCATCGCCCGGACCCGGCGGGCAGGCAATGCGCCTCTGAAGAAAGGGAGCATCGGATAGATCCCAAAAGTGCATTCCACTTTTGGGTCCAATGCTCTACGACTTGTTCCATGAACAAAATCAGCCGCTTCAATTCGCTCGATGAAGCAGGCGGGCAAGACCAGGCAAGCCAGCGCGGCCATCCCATCAGCCGCCTGCTCGGCACGCGATCGCTTGTGCTCGTCGGCCTCATGGGCGCCGGAAAGAGCACCGTGGGCCGCAGGCTCGCGCAGTCGCTCAAGCTGCCCTTTCGTGACGCCGATCACGAGATCGAAGCCGCGGCCGGCATGACGATCCCCGAAATCTTCGCCATCCACGGCGAGGACCATTTCCGCGACGGCGAGCGGCGCGTGATCGCCCGCCTCCTGCAGGAGGGCCCCATCGTGCTGGCCACGGGCGGCGGCGCCTTCATGAACGAGGAAACCCGCGGGCGTATCGCCGAACAGGGCATCTCGATCTGGCTCAAGGCCGATCTCGACGTTCTCATGCGCCGGGTCCGCAAGCGCTCGACCCGTCCCCTGCTGCAGAATCCGGATCCCGAGGGCACCATGCGCCGCCTCATGGATCTGCGCTACCCGGTCTATGCCACGGCCGATATCACGATCGATTCCCACGAGGCCCCGCACGACAAGGTGGTGACCGAACTCATCAAGGCCCTGCGTGACTGGTTCGAACACGAGAAACAGGAGACCGCCCGGACATGACACCCGCATCTGCCCGGATGGACAACCCGTCCCTGATCACGGTGCCGGTTCCGCTCGGCGAACGGGCCTATGACATCCTGGTCGGGCGCGGCCTGATCGACACTGCCGGCGCGCGCATTGCGGCTCTGGGCGCCCGCGCCGCCGCCATCGTAACCGATGAGCATGTGGGACCGCTTTATGCCGCGGCGCTCACGGCTTCGCTCGAAGCGCAGGGCCTGCGTGTCTCCATGATCACCCTGCCGCCCGGCGAGGCCACGAAATCCTATGCCAGCCTGGAGCGGGTCTGCGATGCGGTGCTGGCAGCCAGGATCGAGCGCGGCGACCTCGTGGTGGCGCTCGGCGGCGGCGTGATCGGCGATCTCGCAGGCTTTGCCGCAGCGGTTGTGCGCCGGGGCGTGCGCTTCGTCCAGGTGCCCACCACCCTGCTGTCCCAGGTCGATTCGTCGGTGGGCGGCAAGACCGGCATCAATTCGCGTTACGGCAAGAATCTCGTCGGCGCCTTCCACCAGCCGAGCCTCGTCATCGCCGACACGGCGCTGCTCGATACGCTGCCGATCCGCGAAAGGCGCGCCGGCTATGCCGAGGTGGTGAAGTACGGCCTCATCGACGATGAACGCTTCTTCGCCTGGTGCGAGGCCAACTGGCAGGGCGTGTTCGCGGGTGGCCCGGAACGCGACGAGGCCGTGGCACAGAGCTGCCGCGCCAAGGCCGCTGTCGTGGTGCGCGACGAGCACGAGACCGGCGACCGGGCACTGCTCAACCTCGGCCACACCTTCGGCCATGCGCTCGAAAAGCTCACGGCCTACGATTCCAGGCGCCTCGTTCATGGCGAGGGCGTCGCCATCGGCCTGAGCCAAGCCTTCCGCTTCTCCGCGTTCCTCGGCCTGTGCCCGCCGGCGGATGCGGAACGCGTCGAGGTTCATCTGAATGCTGTCGGACTTCCCACGCGCCTCTCCCAGGTTCCGGGCGGCTGCGGCACGGTCGACGCGTTGCTCGACGCCATGGCGCAGGACAAGAAGGTGAAGGGCGGCGCCCTGACCTTCATCCTGGCCCGCGGCATCGGCCGGAGCTTCATCGCGCCGGGCATCGAGGCCGATCAAGTCCGCACGTTCCTGACTGGCGAAATCAGCGCATAAAACCATGGTCGAAGAATCCTCCGGCAGTCTCTGGTTTGCAGCAGCGGTTGTTGTTTTCTGCCTGCTGCTCTCGGCTTTCTTCTCGGCCGGCGAGACGGCGTTCACGGGCGCCTCCCGCTCGCGCATGCTGGTGCTGGAAAAGGGCGGCGACCGCCGCGCCCGGCTGGTGAACCGCCTGCTTGAGATCCGCGAGCGCTTCATCGGTACGGTGCTGATCGGCAACAACATCGTCAATATCGGCGTGTCGGCCTTCGCCACCAGCGTGCTGGTGGCGATCTTCGGCGACGGCGGCGCGATCTATGCCACGGTGATCATGTCGATCCTGGTGATCGTGTTCGCCGAGGTGCTGCCGAAGACCGTCGCGATCTCGTCGCCCGAGACCGTCTCGCTCTTCCTGTCCAGGCCCATGTCCTGGGCCGTGGCCTTTCTGGGGCCGCTGGCGATAGCGATCGAACGGGTCGTGCGCCTCATGCTCCGGCCCTTCGGCATCAGGATCGGCGAGAACACGCCGATTCTCTCGGCGTCCGAGGAGATCCGCGGACAGGTGGCCCTGCTGCACAAGGAAGGCGGCGTCGCCAAGGCCGACCGCGACATGCTGGGCGGGTTGCTCGACCTCATCGACCTGACCGTCTCTGAGGTGATGGTCCACCGCACCAAGATGCGCAGCATCAACGCCGATCTCTCGTCGGAGGAGATCGTGCGCGAGGTGCTGTCCTCGCCCTATACGCGCATGCCGCTGTGGCGCGAAAGCCAGGAGAACATCGTCGGCGTGCTCCATGCCAAGGACCTGCTGCGGGCGCTCGATGCGGTGGGCGGCGATGCGAGCAAACTGAAGGTCGAGGTGATCGCGCTCGAGACGTGGTTCGTGCCCGACACGACCTCCCTGCGCGATCAGCTCAAGGCCTTTCTCGCCAAGAAGACGCACTTCGCCCTCGTGGTCGACGAATACGGCGAGGTGATGGGCCTGGTGACCCTTGAGGACATCCTCGAGGAGATCGTCGGCGACATCAAGGACGAGCACGATCTCTCCGTGCAGGGCGTGCGGCCTCAGCCGAACGGCTCGGTGAATGTGGACGGCTCCGTGCCGATCCGCGATCTCA
Organism: Microvirga lupini; assembly: GCF_014191055.1. Taxonomy (GTDB): domain Bacteria; phylum Pseudomonadota; class Alphaproteobacteria; order Rhizobiales; family Beijerinckiaceae; genus Microvirga; species Microvirga lupini_A. The sequence goes on along the minus strand of NZ_JACHWB010000001.1, from coordinate 152,542 downwards.
ACCGGGCCATGGACTGGAACCTGCCGGACGAGGAGGCCACCACCATCGCGGGCCTTGTGATCCACGAGGCACAGGCCATTCCCGACACGGGCCAGATCTTCACCTTCCACGGCTTCCGCTTCCAGGTGCTGCGCAAGTCCCGCAACCGGATCATGGCCGTGAGAATCACGCCGCTGTCGCTGGTGCGCACAAGGGCAGAGTGATCGTCAGGCTTTCAGAAATTCCACCAGCGCCGCGTTGACCGCCTCCGGCTCCTCGTGCTGAACCCAGTGGGTGGCGCTTTCGATCCAGCGGATGCTGCCTTTCTCGCACAAGGCAAGGCTCGCCTCCGCCAGCCCCTTCTCCAGAAACCGGTCCTTGGCTCCCCAGATCACCAGCGTGGGCGCGCGCACGGTTGCATCCTTCATGTCGGGCTTGAACGGCAGGGCGCGGTACCAGTTCAGCATCGTCGTGAGAGCGCCGGGCTGCGACCATGCCTGCTCGTAAGCCGCGATATCCTCATCCGAGAACGTGCCCGGACGACTCGTGCGCCGGAGCGCATCCTTGAGGCTGCGGTAGTCGTTGGCAGAGAGCATCGTCTCGGGCAGAAACGGGATCTGGAAGAAGCCCACATACATACTTCGCACCATCTGGCTCGGATGCGAGCGCATGTAAGAACCGGCGACGTTCGGATGGGGCGCATTGAGGATGACGAGCTTTTCCACGCGGTCCGGGTAGCGTGAGGCTGTCCACCACGCGACCAGCCCACCCCAGTCATGGCCAACGAGTGAAAACGTCTTCCGGCCGAGGGCATCGGCGAGTCCGACCACGTCCTTTGCCAGACTATCGAGATCGTAGGCCCGCCGGCCTTCCGGCTTGTCGCTGAGATTGTAGCCGCGCTGATCCGGTACGAGCATGCGAAAGCCCGCGTCGGCCAGAGGCCCGATCTGATAGCGCCAGCCCCACCAGAATTCCGGGAAACCGTGGAGGAGGATGACGAGCGGCCCGTCCTCGGGTCCCGCCGTGACGGCATGAAGCGTGACGCCGTTGGTGCGGATGCGGGTGCCAGCTCTTGCAGGATCGAAGGCTTGGCTCATGCGTGCGCCGACACCTTCACGCGCTTCGGCGGCGGCTCCTCGGCGGCCATGAACTGCGCCCTGGCGAGTTCCGCGAAACGTCCGCCTGTCGCCACGAGTTCGTCGAAGGTGCCGGTCTCGATCACGCGCCCCTGATCGAACACGAGGATGCGGTTGGCATTGCGGATCGTGGCAAGGCGGTGGGCGATCACGAAGGTGGTGCGCCCCTTCATGACCTCGTCGAGGGCCATCTGCAGCTTGCGCTCGGTGGCGGCGTCCAAGGCGCTCGTGGCCTCGTCGAGAATGAGGATCGGCGGGTTCTTCAACAGCGCGCGGGCGATCGACAGGCGCTGGCGCTCGCCGCCCGACAGGGAGCGCCCGCGCTCGCCGATCACCGTGTCGAGGCCTTCCGCCTGTCGGCTGATGAACTCGATGGCCTGGGCCCGCTCCAGGGCCTCGATCATCTCCGCATCCGTCGCATCGGGCCGGCCGACCTGCAGGTTCTCGCGGATGGTGCGGGCAAAGAGCATGGGCTCCTGAAACACCACGCCGATGTTGCGGCGAAGCGACGACAGGGTCACGTCGCGGATATCGAGCCCGTCAACCCGGATGCAGCCCGATTGCGGATCGAAGGCGCGGTGCAGGAGACCCAGCGTCGTCGACTTGCCGGACCCGGTGGCGCCCACGAGCGCGACGTTCTCCCCCTCATGGACCGTGAAGGACACATCCTGCACGGCGGAGCGCTTGCCGTCATAGGAGAAGCTCACATTATCGAAGACCACGTCACCCCGGTAGCGCGCCACGTCCTGGGCATTGGGCCGGTCGTGAACGACGGGCGCCGTGTCCAGGATCTCGAAAAATTCCTGAAGCTTGGGCGCCTGCATGAAAAGCTGGTTGATGAAGCTCACGGCCTGTTCGAGCCGCCCGATCAGCATGGTGGCCATGCTCATGAACATGACGATCTCGCCGATGGTGGCGAGCCCGCTCAGGTGCAGCCACGTGCCGAGCAGGAAGATCGCCGTGACCGTGATGGTGGCGGACGCCCGCGACGCGACGGAGGCCAGCGCCCACCAGGACAGAACCGGATTCTGTGCCTGGAGCAACTGCTGGATGATGGTGCGGAGCGACCGCGACTCGGCCTCGACCCGGGTGAAGGATTGGATCACCGGCACGTTGCCGAGCGCGTCGGAGGCATGTTCCGCGAGGCTCGAATGGTAGCGCTCGACGGAGCCCTGCAGGGTCTCGGTCTTGCGCAGCACGATGGCGGTCAGCACCGCGAACACGGCGACGAGCGCAACGAGCAGAAGCCCGAGGCGCCAGTTCAGGAACACGGTGAGCGGCAGCAAGATGACGAGGGCGATGAGCGCGGAGAAATGCTCGCGGAAGAACCCGAGCCACAGCCAGGACATGGCGCCCGAACCGTCCAGCATCACCTTTAGCACGCGGCCGGAATGGGTCGAGGTGTGGAAGGCGAGCGGCAATTCGAGCACGTGCTCGAAGTAATTGGCCACCACGGCCAGGCGCCGGCGATGGGCGAGCCGGTCCGCGTGCAGCGCCACGAGGGCGCCGGCCCCGATGGAGAACAAGCCGAAGGCCACCCAGGCCAGGATGAGCGGCGTCAGGACGCCGAAGGTCACGGGTGGCGAGTTCGGCAGCTGGCCGCGGGTGAGCACGTCGATGATGCGGCCGAACAAGATCGGCTCCGCGAAAGCGGAGATCGCCAGCGCCACATTGGCGAGCGCAAGCACCGCGCCGATCCGGAGATCGGACCCGAGCTGACCGAGAACACGGATATAGAGCCTGATCAGCCGCATGCGGATGACTCTGCCAAGACAATGAAGCTTAGGATGAAAACTCCGCGCCCGATAGAGAGTTGCGCATTGCTGGAGCCTGCCGCCCGCATCGTGTCATCCCTCCTGAACCTGGGATGGACGCAGCCTCCGCCTGAAGCGACCGATCCACCGTGGCCCCGACTTTGGTTTCGCGGGACGCGCCGGACGGGCCAGGAGAACGGCGCCCTCGCTGGTCTTGCGGATGTGCAGGGTGCGGGTGTGGAACTCCTCCAGGCCCGGCCGGTGACCGATGGAGAGGACGCTTGCGCCCTTCAGCTCGTTCTCGAACAGCGCCAGCATGGAGGCTTGGTTCTCCTCGTCGAGGGCGGAGGTCGCCTCGTCCATGAAGACCCATTGCGGCTTGTGCAGGATCACGCGGGCGAAGGCCACCCGCTGCTGCTGGCCGAGGGACAGGGAGCGGTCCCAGCGCTCGTGCCGGTCGAGCATGTCCAGGAATTCGCCGAGGCCGCAGCGCTCCAGCGCCGCACGGACATCCGCATCGTCAAAGGTGTCGGGGGATGCCGGGTAGCTGATGGCGGCCCGCAGAGTTCCCAAAGGCAGATAGGGTCGCTGCGGCAGGAACATCATCTGTTCGGGCTTCGGCACGCGGACCTTGCCGGAGCCCCAGGGCCAGAGGCCGGAGATGGCCCGGAAGAGCGTGCTCTTGCCGGCGCCGGATTCCCCCATGATCAGCACGCGCTCGCCGGGCTTGATCTCGGCCGTCGCGTCCTCGATCAGGATGCTGCCGTCACTGAGCGCAATCGACACGCTCTCGAAGCTGAGCCAGCCTTGAGGATGCGGGGCGATATCGATGCGGCGGTTCTCGGCCGCGACCTCATCGAGGTCGAGGGCGGCCTGCCGGAAAGTGGCCACGCGCAGCACCGCCGAGCGCCAATCGGCGATCTTCGGGAAGTTGTCGACAAAGTAGCGCAGGGCCGCCTGCACCTGATTGAAGGCGCCCACCACCATCATCATCTCGCCGAAGGAGAGGCGTCCGGCGAAGTAATCCGGTGCCGCCGCCAGGATCGGCACCACGATGGCAAGCCAGCCATAGCCGGAGGTGATCCATGTCAGCCGGGCGAGACCGCCGGACAGGCGCCGCGAGGCCTTAAGAACGGCCTCCACGAATGCGTCCAGATTCCGGCGCTCGTCGGGCTCGCCGTTGTAGAGGGCAACGCTCTCGGCGCTCTCGTTCACGCGCACGAGCGCGAAGCGCAGATCCGCCTCGCGGGCATAACGCTCGGTGTTGAGGCGGATCAGCGGCCGACCGACAAGCCAGGTGAGCCCCGACCCGATGCCCGCATAACCCACCGCCACCCACACCATGTAGCCGGGAATGGTGATGCTCGTGCCGCCGAGGGAAAAGCTGACCGGGCTCGACAGGCCCCAGAGGACGCCGATGAAGCTGATGAGCAGCAGCAGCGCCTGCAGCATGCCGACCCCGAGCTCCGTCGACAGCTCGGAGAACAGGCGGCAATCCTCCTGCATGCGTTGATCCGGCTGTGAACCGCTCTTGCCCATGAAGCCGAGCTGATAGGCATGGTTCGGCTTGAGCCAGAGGTCGAGCAGCACCTGCGTGAGGCGCTGCCGGAGGCGGATCTTGAGGCGCTCCTGCAGCCAGGTCTGCGCCACGACGAGGCCCAGCAGGACGGCGACGATGACGAGGAAAACGAGGAGCTGTTCGAAGAACGTGGAGGTATCGCGCTTCTCAACCGCGTCGAAGAAGGCGCCGTTCCACTGGTTGAGCCGCACCTGACCGAACATGTTGCCGATGAGGACCACGAGAATGGCCAAGGCGAGCCGCAGCATGGGCCAGCCCTTGCGGCCCCGGAGCATGTCGCGAAAGAGCGCGTAGAGCTCCCGGCCGATGCTGGGCTTCGCCTCTGCGATGGCATCATCGGGGTGCTGGGGATCGGGCTCGTGCGCGGCCGCTTTCTTGGCTTCCTTGGCCAGGGTGTTATCCTGGCCTGGACCGACTTCCTGTTCACGTCCAGTCGCGGGCGGCGGGGGCACTTGCCTGCCCAGTTTGGGGTCGAAGTCCGGCATGTTACGAAACGCGCACTCGTAAAGCTTGAGAGTTCCTCAAGCTTTAAGCCCGCCAACATGGGTTAAGTTCCGGAACTCTTCGTCCCGAAAGGCCGCAGGCGATCAGCGCTTGTCAGCCGCGACGGCTAGGGCCCAGTAGACCTTGTACTTGGAGTTCGGCGCATAGGCCGTGGCGATGCCGATCCGGGTCGCCCTGGCATCAAGGAGCACCCGGTTGTGCGGCGGGCTCTCGCGCCAGCCGGAGAAGGCCTCGGCCAGGGTGTGATAGCCGGCGGAGAGGTTTGCGGCCGGTTGGGCGAAGCCCGTGGAGGCAAGCCGCGCCTTGAAGCTCTCGGCGGAACTTGGGCGATCGGCCCGCGCCATGGCGTCGGCTTCCGCCTGCGCGGCGGCCTGGAGGTCCGGATCGAGAGTCAGGGGGCGCAGGCCGTTGTTGCCGCGGTAGGCGCTGATCATGTCCCGCGCCATGGCGGCATCCACCTCGGCACCCGCTCTGGCCATGGAGACATAGAAGCTCGGGGTCTGGCCCCGCGCGACGGGCTTCTCGCTCTGGCAGGCGGCCAGGGCGAGGGCGGACAGGCCGATGAGGATAAGACGCTTCATGCGGGCGTCTTATCCTTGAGAAGGGTTAAGGTTTCATCCTCCTCCTCGGATCCGGGAGCCTTGTCTTTCGGTTCCTCCTCGGGCTCAGGAGCCGCCGCGGGGGGCGGCACACCGATCCCAGCCTTCCGCAGGCCGCGGAAGATCTCGAAATAGAGATCGCTCGACACGCGCCCGGCCGCATCGATGTCGTCGACGAAGCAGACGAGATCGAAATCGATGGTGTTCTCCGTCACCTTCTTGAACAGCACGCGCGGATTGGGCTCGCTCATCACCTCGCGATGGGCGAGGGCCGCCTTGCGCATGATCTCCGCCACCTGGTCCGGGTCGGACGCGCGGGGAACCGGAACCGAGACGAGAACGCGCCCCACGCGATCGTTGCGCACGCGGTTGCGGACGATGCCGGAGATCAGGTTCGAGTTCGGCACGATGATTGTCGAGCGATCGAAGGCCTGGATCTCGGTGGAGCGCACGTTGATCCGGCGCACATAGCCCTCGCCGTCGCCCACCACCACGAGGTCGCCCACGCGGATCGGACGTTCCCAGAGCAGGATGAGCCCCGAAATGAAATTGTTGACGATGGACTGCAGACCAAAGCCGATACCGACCGAGAGAGCGCCGGCCACGATGGTGACCCGCTCCAGGCTGAGGCCCAGATAGGTGAAGGCCACGACACCCGCGATGATGATGCCCACATAGCCGGCCGCCGTGCTGATCGAATTGCGCAGGCCCGCATCGAGATCGGTCGCCGGCAGGAAAGTGCTGTTGAGCCAGCGCTGGACAACGCGGGTGATGGTGAAGCCCGCCGCAAAGAGCAGGGCCGCGATCAGGATGGACGACAGGGAGATGGTGACGTCGCCGACATTGAAGCCGAAGAAGAGCGCCCGCAGCGAGCCCGTCAGGTCCGTCGATTCGATCCCCCAGGGCAACAGCACCAGCAGGGCCGCGATGATAATGAGCGCGAGGCGCGCGACGCCGCTCACCAGAATGCCGATCTGCTCCAGCGACCGCCGCCGGAGGCCGGTATTCGCCTGGAGCGTCGTGGCGATCCGGCTCTGGCCGCGCAGGGAGCCGCCGATGAACTCGTCGGCGAAGGCGATGCCCAGCACCAGCAGGGCGATGACGATGGAAATCCCCACTGCCTGATCGACCAGGAAGGAGGCAAGGGCGATGTAGCCGCCCACCACGCTGCCGATGATCAGGGCCACGACGAACCAGCCCAGGCTGCGCAGGGGACCGCCGATATCGACCTCCTGCGGGACATAGGGCCCGAGGCAGGCTTCGTCCTGGGTCTCGCGCGCCGCGAACCGCCGCAGCATTTCGGCGAAGATGAGAGCCGCCGCCAGCGCGAAGACCGCCCGGGTGACCACCGTGATCGGCAGCGCCGCCGCGATGGCCTTGTTGAAGGCCTCGATCACCTTGCCGACGACCATGACCGTCGCAAGGGTGACGGAGAAGCTCATGATCCGGGTGGCGGAGGCGTCCCGCACCGGGATCAGCCGCCACGAGGTATGCTCCGGCGCCAGGATGGCATCGATCAGGGCCCGCACGAAGGCGATGAAGGCAAGGCCGCCGAGCAGAGCCTTGACAACCTGCTCGAGGCGGCTCGGCACGATATCGACGGAATCGAACACCACCCAGACGATCCAGCTTCCGGCAATGGCTGGAGCCGCCCCCAGAAGGAGCACGCCCAGCGCCGCCAGGAGCCGACTGCGGCGTGACGGATCGAGGATGGCTCGATCGCGCCGCACGAGGCGCGGGGCGATGGAGCGTCGCCCGGCATAAAGAGCCACGGCGATGCCGATGGCCAGTCCGAGGAGGAGCAGGACGCCCAGTGTCGTGCTGCGCTGGAGCTGATCCAAGGCATCCTCGGCAATGATCCTGAACGCTCGCAGCTCCCGCGGAACCGCCTGCACCACGTTCATCCAAAGGCTCGGGCTGATCAGGCCATCGCTCTGCTCGAACAGGGCGCGGGTGAAGCCCGCCCGCCGCAGGTCGCCGATCTGGGTGCTCAGCTGCTCGGCCTGCACCAGCAGGGCGCGGCCTAGGCGCTGGGTCTCGTCGAGCTCCGCCACGGCCGCCTCGCGCTCGGCGCGGTCCCGCGCCACGTCAGGGCTCTCCTCGGGTTGCCCTTTCTCAGGCTTGGGGCCAAGCTGGCTTAGGCGCTGCCGGCTTGCCTCCAGCCTTGGCGTCTGCTCGTCGACGACGGCCCGGATCTCGGCGATGATGGGCTCGATCTGCTGCCGGATGTTCTGCAGATCCGCATCTGACATGGTCCGGCCCTGGACCGCCGCCTCCTTCTGCTCAAGATCGGCCTTGTAGCCGTCGAGCTTGGCGCGGGCAGCCCTGGTCTCCGGCGAGACGGGCGCGGGCGCCGCTGCTGCCGGTGCAGGAGCCGCCTGAGGCTGCGGTTGAGCCGGGGCCTGCGTCTGAGGATTGGGAGGGGTCTGTGCGGGCTGCGCATCGGACGTGCCGCCGGCCGCAAGGGCCAGCATGATCACGGCAGCTCCGAAGAGCCGCTTGAGGCCAATACTCGTCATTCGGTCTACCCTATCGCATTCCTTAGAAGCATAGGTCTGGCCCATGCTCCCGTTCTGGCGGTTCCGTTTTCGCACGAAGCGTGAGCGGGCCGGTTCTTCGCGAATCATTACGGCGAAAACTCGCCGCAGGGCAGACCAGGCGCAACAAAAAAGCCAGGGAGGCTGCGCGCCTCGCCTGGCTGCCTTTACGGAAGCAGCGTTACTGCTTCGGGGGCTCGTTCGCCGAAGGCTGTGCACCGGGCGCCGGATAGGCGGGATTCGCGGGCGCGATCCGGTTGGTGGGGTTGGCATTGGACGAGCCGGTCGTGGAGCCCGTTGTCTGTGAGCGGGCGGCATCCGTGCCTGGATCATCGGGCGAGGTCGAAGCGGCCCACATCATGTAGCCGGCGACCGCAACCACGAGAAGCAGGAGCGAGCCGATCAGAACGCCCAGCACCGGGCGGCCTGAGCCTCCCTGCCGGGTGCGATCGTCGGGGATCAATTGAGCCATTTCCAGCCTCTTTCAAAAGCATTGTCTGTCGGGCGAGCAGCAAGGCTCGGCGTTATCAGGGCAACGCCAGACCCATGAGGCGGTTCCTGCCGGATCCGATCTTGGCCATTCGGCATTCCATGCGCCTCTGCACCCTGGATCCAATGAAGCTTTTTTCCGTTGTCCGACACGGGCCGCCAATCACGATCAGAGACGAGGGGCCGATGGGTCGAGCAAGCATGCATGCACGAGGTGTCGCAGGGCAGGCAACAGCCTGCGCCGGGCTGCTCTCAGCCATGTTTTCGCCGCTTTCGAAACCCTTGGGTAATCTCTGATTCAAGGAGAGATCATGCTGGACAATCGCATCAGTCTGGACGGGACTTGGGAGTTTTTGCACGTGGCCGACGACCGTCTGTCTGGCCCGGCGGAGGTTCGCCAGATCACGGTGCCCAGTCCTTGGCAGGCTCAATTCTCCGATCTGCGCATGCGGGCCGGCATCGGCATCTACCGCCGGACGGTCGACATGGAGGAAGCGTGGCTCCATGACAGCATCTGGATCCGCTTCGGTGCCGTCTTCCACAACACCAAGGTGTTCGTGAACGACGAGGCGGTGGGCCACAACGAGGGCGGCTTCCTGCCTTTCTCCTTCGACGTGACCCCGTACCTCAAGCCTGGTCCGAACGAGATCAAGGTTCGCGTCGACAGTCCGACGGACAACCCGGCCGAGTTCCCGGATTCCCCTTTCGCCGAGATCCCGTTCGGCAAGCAGAGCTGGTACGGCCCCCTCTCGGGCATCTGGCAGTCGGTCTATCTCGAGCGCCGCATCCCCGACCATATGAGCCGCGTGCGCCTCGTGCCCAACCTGACCACCGGCCGCGTCACCTCTGGTGTGTTCTTCGCGCGGCCGCTCACTGACGCGACGCAGATCCGCATCCAGGTGACCGACCCGTCCGGCGACGTGGTGCTCGACGAGATGCACGAGACGCAAGTTGGCGTCACCTCCATGCCGTTCGAGTTCACCCTCGACGATGTGCGGGCTTGGTCGCCCGATCATCCGAACCTGTATCGGGTTACCCTGCACCTCATGCGCGACGGCGAGGTGAAGGACGAGATCGGCGACAATTTTGGATTCCGCTCCATCGAGACGCGCAACGGCAAGTTCTATCTCAACGGCGAGCCGCTCTATATCCGCTCCGCCCTCGACCAGGATTACTACCCGGACACGATCTGCACCGTGCCGTCGGTGGAGTTCCTGGAGGATCAGTTCCGCAAGGCGAAGGAGATGGGCCTCAATTGCCTGCGCTGCCACATCAAGGCGGCGGATCCGCGCTACTACGAGGTGGCGGACCGGATGGGCCTGCTCATCTGGACGGAGCTGCCCAATGGCGGGATGGCCACGGACCGCTCGCGCGGTCGCAAGGAAAAACTCCTGAAGGGCATCGTCGATCGCGACTGCAACCATCCGTCGATCATCATCTGGACGATCATCAACGAGAACTGGGGCGTCGACCTCGTCAACGACGCGGACCACCGCGACTGGCTCAAGCGCACCTTCGCTTGGCTCAAGGCCTACGACCCCACGCGCCTCGTGGTCGACAACTCGCCGCTCGCGCCGAGCTTCCACGTGGAATCCGACATCGCGGATTATCACTTCTATGCCGCTTATCCCGATCACCGGGAGCAGTGGGACCAGTTCGTGGACGAGTTGTCGGGCCGCGCCTCGTGGCTCTACTCGCCACATGGCGATGCGGTGATCACCGGCCGCGAGCCGCTCATGTGCTCGGAATTCGGCAACTGGGGCCTGCCCTATCCGAAGGACCTGCGCGACGAAAAGGGCGAGGAGCCCTGGTGGTTCGAGACCGGCCATGACTGGGGCGAGGGCGTGATGTACGCCCATGGCGTCGAGAACCGTTTCTCGGACTGGAGCCTCGACCGCGTCTTCGGCGACCTGCGCCGCTTCGTGATTGCCGCGCAATGGCAGCAGTTCCGGGCGCTGAAGTATGAGATCGAGGCGATGCGGCGCAAGCCCAGCCTCGCGGGCTATGTCATCACCGAGCTGCATGATTGCCATTGGGAATCGAACGGCCTGCTCGACATGCGCCGCAACACGCGCGTGTTCCACGAGCTGTTCCCCATCGTCAATTCGGACACGGTGATCGTGCCGAAATGGGAGCGCGCTTCCTACTGGTCCGGCGAGAAGGCGTCTCTGAGCCTGGCCGTCGCCCACGGCGCCGGGCCGGTGCTCGAGGATTGCACCATAGAGGTCTCAATCGGCGGAGAAACCCAGACGCTGCCCCTGCCCCGCATTACGGCGCCGGACGTGCTCGACCTCGGGCGTGTCGAGATCCAGTTGCCCCAGATGGACGAGCCTTCGCTGCGGCGGATCAATTTCGATCTGCGCGCTCCCGATGGTCGCGTGATCGCGCATAACCACCATGACATCGCGATTCATCCCAAGCGTGGTCGGCCGGCGCATGCGCGTGAGCTGGTCTGGTCGCCGGACGAGGATATCCGCGAGCACTTCCGGGCGCTGGGCTACACCCTTGCCCGTGCCTTCGAGGAATCGACCCTCGTGGTCGCCCGCACGCACAACAAGGCGATTGCCGACCATGTGCGCGCCGGCGCCAAGCTCCTGCTGCTGCCCGAAGGCGACATGAGCCTCTACCCGTTCTTCCCGCATTGGCAGGCGGTGAAGGTGCAGCCCCGCCACGGGACGCTCTGGTCGGGCGACTGGGCCTCGTCCTTCGGCTGGCTGCGGCGGTCGGGGCATTTCGCCCGCTTCCCGTCCGGTCCGCTGCTCGATGAGACCATGGACCGGGTGTTGCCGGACTACGTGATCTCGGGCTGCAACCTGCTCGACTTCCAGGCCCGCGTCTTCGCCGGCCTCGTGGTCGGCTGGATCCACAAGCCGGTGGCGCTCGGCGTCGAGCGTTCCTATGGCCGCGGCCGCCTGGTCGCCTCGACCCTGCGCCTGCTCCGGGATGCGCCTCTCGCCGATCCGACGGCAACGATGCTCACGGATGCCTTGGTGGAGCTCGCGGTCGAATCGCGGGCGGCCCGTCTTGAGGAAGCGGTGCGGGCTGCGGAAGCCGCGGCGTAAAGCGCTTTATCATCACGCGAATGACAAGGGCGGTGCTGAGATCTCAGCACCGCCCTTTGCGTTTCCGGAGGAGAGAAGTTACTCGGCCGCCACCTTCATGGCATCGTCCGACCACTCGACCTCGCTGTCGATGAAGAAGCGGTCGAGGGCGCTCTCAAGATGCGGCATGAGAATCCCGCGTTCGGTCGACAGTGCCGTGTTGAGTGCGGGCAGATCGCCCGCATCGGTGACGAGGCCGGGATCGAAGCCCGCGCGCTCGGCCGCCATGGCGGCGAGATCCCGCCAGGACGTCTCGCCGGTATTGGCCATGTGCCAGATGCCCGTACCGCCATCGATGAGAAGATCGAGCGAGGTGTTCACGAGATCGGGCACATAGGTGGGCGACACCACATCGAGGCTCGCTTCCACGCCCTCTCCCTTGCTCAAGGTGTTGAGGATGGACCAGACGAAGTTGTAGCGATCCCAGGGGCCGAAGAAGGCGCTGGTACGGAGCACCAAGGCGTTGTCGTGCGCTTCGAGAACCTTGCGTTCCGCCTCGGCTTTGCTCTCGCCGTACACGGTTGTGGGATTGACATAGTCGCTCTCCACATACACCCTCTCAAGCGTGCCGTCGAAGACGAGATCGGACGAGAAGGTCACGAGCGGGATCCCGAGGTCGGCGCACGCCTTCGCGAGAATCTCGGCGCCCTTGGCGTTTTCGCGGAAGCAGGCTTTCCTGTCGTTCTCGGCCTCCGCGACGCGCACATAGCCGGCGGTGTTGATCACCGCCCAGGGGCGGTGACATTCGAGAGCCTCCGCGACGCTCTTAGGGTCCGCGATATCCATATCCTGGCGCGAAAGCAGCACATGGTTGAGGCCGCGGAAATCGCACAGGCGTGAATAGGCTCGACCGAGCGTGCCGGTGGCGCCTGTGATCAGGAGCTGGCGCGGCTCGTCGGCGAGCCAACAGGCCCGCGACACCTTCGAGGGGCGCTTGTAGAAGCGGATGTCCCGCCGCCACCATCCGGCGCGGTCAAGCACCGGATGGTCGAACGTGCCGGTCTTGGCGAGCGCCTCCGTGGCATGGGCGAGCACCGTCTTGCGTGGCTCGGGCGCCCTCACGTCGAAGGGTCCCGGCTCGTAGAAGCCGTTGCGCCGAGTGAGAAGGCTGTTCCAATCCACCGTGCCGAAGAGCGACCAGACGGTCACGGCCCGGATGTCGGCTCCCTCATTGCGAAGGCTCTCGACGTCGTTCCAGACCTGCATGAGCCAGCGCAGCTGCTCGTCACGGGTGCTGCCGTGGTGCGCTTCCGTGATGGCGATGGGCCGCCGGTAACGGTCCCAAACTTCGCGCAGACGCGCCGCCGGGCCAAGACCCTTGATCGGCAGCGGCATGCGCACGGCTTCCGCGTCGGCGTATTCGTGCCGACCGTTCCCACCCCAATGGTGTTCCGGATACCGGCTCTTGCGTTCGTCGAGATAGCGCTCGCTGGTGAGGTAATGGTTGATGCCGATGATGTCGGGCGCCGCATCCGCCTCAAGCAGGAGTTCGAGATCGGCCTGCGCGACGCCATGATCGAGCAGGATCTGCCACCAGGGGTGGCTGCGATCCACCATCCCGCACAGGAGATCGAAGCTTAGGAAACGGCGTTGGTTCTCGTGATCGGCCTGATAGGCGAGCGTAGGCGTGGAAAAGGTCTTGCCCATGTCGTCGGTCTGCACGAGTTGCGCATCGGGCCGTACCTTGCGGATGGACCTCATGGACAGAAGGGTCGCCTTGCACTCGTTCACGAGAATCTTGAGGAAGGATTCGTAACCGGTGCCATGCGGATGCCAGTGGCCGTAGAGGCCGCAGAAACGGGCCGTGGTGAGCGGCTCGTTGACCGGCGTGTAGAGATCGAGATGGGGATAGCGTTCCGCCACATGGGCCGCATGGCGCGCCAGAAGCTCGGGCCATGCGGGATCGAGCATGTGGGTATAGCGGGGGCCGCTGCCGTGATGGCACAGACCCGCGATGGCCCGGATGTTCAGCTCCTGAAGGCGCTTCAGACGCGTGTCGTGCCAGGAGAAGTCCGTCCGGTCCGGGCTCTCGGGAGAGATTGTCTCCCAGAGCACCGGATGACGGAGCGTGCGGATACCGAGTTCGGCAATCCGGTCGAGATCCTCGATGCGATCATGATGACCGGTTTCCAGGCTTTGGTCGCGGTAGTCGTCGCCTACTCTTGCGACGGTACATTCCAGACCGCCCCAAAGCTCTAAAGCATCGGACCCAAAAGTGGATTTGCACTTTTGGGTTTCATCCGGTGCTTCTTCTCTGGAGGAGAGCATCGTCTTGGTGGAAAACCCGGCCCACTTTTCCGCACGATGCTCTACTGATCGTTTCATCATGCAACTCCGAGCTATTTTCACAAGCGTTCGACAACTATTCTTAGCGCGGAATGTTCGATGCTGTTTTGGATGACTATGAAACCAGCCCTGCGTGCAACGACATGACCTTGACGGCTGATGTATCTGCGCCGACCGGCAGGGACTCGTTGATGCGCCGGAAGGTGGCAAGCGCCTGGCCGACGATCTGGTCCATGTTGTAGTAGCGGTAGGTCGCGAGACGACCCACGAACCAGACGTCGGGGGTGGCCAGAGCCAAGCGCTCGTACTTCTTGAAGAGCTCCTGATTCGCCGCCTTCGGGATCGGATAGTAGGGATCGCCTTCGGCCGACGGGTACTCGTAGGTCAGCGCCGTCTTGGCATGCTCCTGGCCGGTCAGGTGCTTGTATTCCGTGACGCGAGTGTAATCGTTGGTCTGCGGGAAGTTCACCACCCCGACGGGCTGGTGCCAGGCCTTGTCGAGCGTCACATGCTCGAAGCGCAGCGAGCGATAGGGCAGCTTGCCGAACTGGAAATTGAAATACTCGTCAATCGGCCCGCAATAGATCACGCGGCGATGCGGGATGACATTCTTGACGTCGTCGTACTCGGTCTGCGTCATGATGTCGATGTTCGGATGACCAACCATCTTCTCGAACATCCGGGTGTAGCCATGCTTCGGCATGAACTGGAACTCGTCCGTGAAGTAGCGGTCGTCCCGGTTCGTGCGGGTCGGCACGCGCGATGTCACGGATTTGTCGAGCTCGGACGGATCGAGGCCCCATTGCTTGCGGGTATAGCCCCGGAAGAACTTTTCGTAGAGCTCGCGGCCCACGACGGAGACGACGACGTCCTCCGACGTCTTGATCTCGCCGATGGTTTCGGCGCGCTCCGCGAACCAATCCTGCAGCTGTTCGGAGGTGAGATTCAGGCCGTAGAGCTTGTTGACCGTGTCGAGGTTGATCGGTATCGGCACGAGCATGCCGTCCACCTCCGCCAGCACCCGGTGCTCATAGAAGCGCCACTCCGTGAAGCGGGAAAGATAGTCGAAGATCTGCTTGGAGTTGGTGTGAAAAATATGCGGTCCATACTGGTGGATCAGCAACCCATCGTCATCATACCGGTCATAGGCGTTGCCGCCGATATGCGGGCGACGGTCGATGAGAAGGACGCGCTCGTTGCGCTCGCTTGCAAGACGTTCAGCCAGAACGCTGCCCGCAAAGCCGGCGCCGACAATCAGCCAGTCATACATTCCAGATCACTCCGCAGGCGTGGTGGCATAAACGGGAAGGGACGAGGTAGGACGATCCGTGGCGGCCTCGCCGGTGACGTCCAGCATCAGCTTGTGCATGGCACCCCAGGTCTTGTCCCAGGAACCGGCGGCGAGGTGGCGATCCACCCTGGCAAGCCAGGGATCCTTCGGCCTGCTCAAGATGGTTTCGACCTTAGCGACCACTTCCTTGGCGCTCCTTGCGATCTCGACGAGACCTTTTTCGCCATAGGGACGGATCACGTCGGTGATTGCCGTCGAGACGACGGGAACGCCGGCGGCCAGGAATTCAGGCGTCTTGGTGGGGCTGATGAACTTCGTCGCCTCGTTGAGGGCGAAGTTCATGAAGCCCACATCCCAGCCGGCCAGGTAGTGCGGCAGCTCGTTGTAGGACTTACCGCCGAGCCAGTGGATGTTGGGCCGCTGCGGCAGGCTGGCGGGATCGATCTTTACCACCGGGCCGATCATCACGAAGTTCCAGTCGGGGCGCAGGTCAGCAACCTCAGCCAGGAGGTCGATGTCCATGCGCTCGTCCACGACGCCGAAGAAGCCGAGACGCAGATGCGGAATCATCGCCTGGTCCTCGGGATCCTGGTGGATGGAGCGCGCCTGCGAGAAATGATTGAAGTCGATCGATGACGGGAAGCCGTGGACGCTGCGATGGCGATGCTTCTTGGCCTCGTAGAGGCTCATGCCGCCGGTGAACACGAGATCGCAGCGGGTGAAAAGCGCGTTCTCCAGGTCGAGGAGCTCCTGCGATGCGCCGCGGAAGAGCGAGAGCTCATCCATGTTGTCGTAGACGCACAAGTCGCATTCGAGATCGCTGGTGAAGGCCATGGCCATCGGCGTGTAGTACCAGAACACACGTGGGCTTGCCGATTCACGGCCGATCAGATTCTCGATGAGGTCGTGCTGCTCGGAGATGATGTCCTCATGGGACAATCCTTCGGGAAGCATGGGAACGGCAATTGTTACGCCCTGTGGGCGCTCGCTCACGTCCATATGCGGCGTCACGCCAGCCTTGAACATCGGCTCTTCGATGATCAGCACATCGTAATGTTTGGCGGCGCGACTGAGAAGGTGCTGTGGACGCTGCCAGACGAAGTCCCAGCGGAGATGCGAGAAACAGACGAGGAGAGGTTTTTCCGAACCGGCTTTGACAGGCGAACGAAGGGCATAGGACTGCGTCGTCAAACGCTCATGCATAGCGCGAACCTCAGATAAAGGTGTGTTGTCACGATCGGACAGAAGAACCCGGTCCGGGGCGAATAAATCGATGTCGTTAGTGAAGCGCACCGTCGAAGGGTCGCGGTCGCAATCGATTTTACAACGCAGATGGTACAGTTTGGTTCCATCTGCGTTCATCTTTGTGAACGTCTATTCATGGGAATAGTAGACGTCACTTCTTTTCGAGCAAAAGCGTTCCCTGCTTTTGAATAAAGGTCTTTGCCTTCTCCGCAACCATCGCCAGTATCCACGGCAACTGGACTTCAACGCGCACCTGATCCTGCATGACTTCAAGATGGCCGCTCACGTTCTGACCCATGGCGCCGACGCGAAAATCCATCCGGTTTCCGCTCCAGCTTTCCTGAATGGACGCGACCTTGTCTCCAAATTGCGATTTCACGCCGGCCATACCGCCCTGAAGCCGTCGCATGGCTTCGGCTTGGCCTAGGTTGTGGGGAATAGAGACGACGAGGGGCTTCGACATCAGCATGCTCCGCTTTTTGATGGAACAAGCGAAGCCGTGGTGGGTCGGTTCCTTGAATTAAAGCATTTCGACGCGAATCGCCCGAATCACGATGGCTTCCTGATCGAAGCGGCGCTCCAGTTCGGCGCGGTAGCGCTCCCACCAGGAATGATCGATCTCACGGGCCATGACCTCGAACACGACGATGTCGTCATGAGCCGTGTGACCGCCTTCTTTCCAGACGCCTTCGGCCGGAGCACGCGTGAAACTCGTGATCCCGCCGAAGCGTTCGGACAGCTCCGAGCGCACACGCCCATAGGCTGCGCCGTCGAACCGGCGGCCTGCATTGTCGGCAAGCGGCAGAAGAATCTGAATCAGGTGCATCGCCTTCCCCTGGAATGCCATGGCCGGATGAGGACATAGCTCACAGAGCGGGAAAGGCGAGCCCTGAGGATGGTTAGGCCTGCAGAGCCGCGAACAGTTCCCTGTCCGTTTCTGGAATGCCGTCATCGACGCGGTAACGGCCGGAGGGCTTCGAGACCCGCCAGGGCAAGGCCGTGGAGGCATGGAAAGCCTCGGAAGGGCGAAGCCGCCGGCCCATGCCGTCGGCTTGGACTTCATCAATGACGACGAAGCCGAAAATGGTCAGGCGCGTCGCCATGGCCTTGGTCGCGCGATCGTCGGCCCCGATCGTCAGCGACCCCGCGGAATACACCGCATCCATGAGGCTCTTTTGGTCGTGGCGGGGATTGGCTGACGAGCGCGCGCCCGGAAAGCGTATGACGTTCGTCGGCTGAGACGATCTCGATTCCATGTAAGCAACCCTTGGTCCCGAATCGAGCCAAGAATCGCCGCAAGGGATTAAGAAGCGCCTAATCGAGGCGGTGAAGGGAGACGTAGCCGACGCCGGACGAGGTGAGGCCGAGAGCTTGTGCGGGGCCTTTGGCGAGATCGATGATGCGCCGGTGGGCGAAGGGGCCACGGTCGTTCACCCGCACGACCACGGAACGGCCGTTGTTTTCATTCACGACCTTGAGGCGGGTGCCGAAGGGCAGCGAGCGGTGTGCCGCCGTCATGTCGTAGGAATTAAAGCGTTCGCCGCTGGCGGTTTTGCGGCCATGGAAACCGGGTCCGTACCAGGAGGCAGTACCGCGCTGAAAGGCTTTGCCTGTCTCGATATTCGCCGTCGAGATGGATCCTGTGACTGAAGGGTCGTTGGAGGCGGTTGTATTGCAAGCAGCAACAAAAAGAAGTGGCACCATTGCAGATGCTCGGGTGAGGATATTCTTCAAGGACAGTCTCCCCTTCCGTTGTGATTGAAAGTGAAACTGATCTTTAAAAAGGCAAGAATAAGGCACCTAAATTTTTTCAGTGCCACTTCATACTTCAGAGCTATGGATTTATTGCAAAAACTAGCCTGAAGAAAATTATGTCTAGATTTCTATATATGGAACAACGTTTCCTTTCCCCTTAAGGAATATCTCACTGTTCCGTGATCGCCAGAATGTGACTCTGGCCGGATAGCCAAGCCGCTATAGGTAAGTCTTCACTGTTCACGTGACAGTTGAGGACGCCTGTTCGATGCTGAAATCTTCCCCATCCCCGCATGTGGCCGTTGTCGGGGCCGGCCCGGGCGGCTTGGCGTCGGCCATGTTGCTGGCCCGGGAGGGGATACCGGTTACGATCTTCGAACGCGAGCCGGCCGTCGGCGGCCGCACCCGCACGATTCACGCTCCGGGCGGCTACAAGTTCGATATCGGCCCCACGTTCTTCCTGTATCCACGCGTTCTGAAGGACATCTTCGAGGCTTGCGGCGAACGGCTGGAGGATCATGTCGAGCTCCGGCGGCTCGACCCGCAATACCACCTTGTCTTCGAAGGCGGCGGCTCCATCCGGGCGACCTATGATCTCGACCGTCTGGAACAGGAGATCGCCCGCCTTGCGCCCGACGATGCCCGCAACGTGCGGCGCTTTCTCGACGACAACCGCGAAAAGCTCGAAGCCTTCCGACCTGTGCTGGAGCAGGCGTTTTCGAACCCGGCCGATCTCTTCTCGCCCGCCATGCTGGCGGCGCTGCCGAAGCTCCGACCCTTCTCGAGCGTCGACAGCGATCTCAAGCGCTATTTCGCCGACCCGCGCGTGCGCCTCGCCTTCTCGTTTCAAACGAAATATCTCGGCATGTCGCCGTTCCAGTGCCCGAGCCTGTTCACGATTCTCTCGTTCCTTGAATACGAGCACGGCGTGTTTCATCCCATGGGCGGCTGCGGCGCGGTGTCGGAGGCCATGGCCAATGTCGCGCGCAAGTTGGGCGTCGACATTCGCCTGAACATGCCGGTGGACCGCATTCTCTACGAGAACGGGGAGGCTGTCGGACTTGAAGCAGGCGGAGAGCGGTTTGCTGCAGGTTCCGTTGTGGTCAACGGCGATTTCGGCCATGCCATGCGCCGGCTCGTGCCGGAAGAAATGCGCCCGCGCTGGAAGAACAAAAAGCTCGATCGCGCCAAGATCTCCTGCTCGACATTCATGCTCTATCTCGGCATCGAGGGCGATGTCGGCGATCTCGCCCATCACACGATTCTGCTGTCCAGGGAATACGAGCGCAACATTCACGAGATCACGAACGGAATTCTCCCCGAGGAGCCGTCGATCTACGTGCATCATGCGGGCGTCACCGATCCGTCGCTTGCGCCGAAAGGCCACGCGAGCCTCTACGTGCTGGTGCCGGTGCCGAACCTGCGTTGCGATGTCGATTGGACGCGCGAGGCGCCGCGCTATCGCCGGATCGCTCTGGAGCGGCTGAAGCTGCTCGGCCTTACCGACATCGAAAGCCGCATCCGTTTTGAGCGCGTGGTGACGCCGCGCGGCTGGGAGGACGATTTCGCGGTCTTTGAAGGCGCCACCTTCAACCTCGCGCACAATCTCACGCAGATGCTCTATTTCCGGCCGCATAACCGCTTTGGTCGCAACGTCTATCTGGTGGGCGGTGGCACCCATCCTGGCAGCGGTCTGCCGGTCATCTACGAAGGCGCACGGATCACGACGCGATTGCTGCTCGAAGATCGGGAGCGCCGCAAGGTCGGAAATGACAGGCCGGAGCCGGTCGCATCACCGGTGGGCGAAGCCGCTTTGTGAGGGAGCATGTCATGAGTCGGATCGGATCGCTCGCATGCCTGTTTCTCACTCCCTCAGCCGCGCCCCAACCATCCCGTCAGACGCGCCCATCATCGAGGAACCCTCGATGATGGGCGCGCCCTCGATCCAATAGCCTCCCATGCTGTGGCGCGCTTATGCCCTTCTGTCCCATGGAGGAGATCGCTTCGGCCTCGGCTCCGTAGGCCCTGGCTCCTGGCGCATGCCCGCCATTCCAATAACCTTCCGAAAAAGCAGTGACGTCCTGAAGGTGCTCGAAGAGGCCGATACGGCGATCTGGTCGGCGAGTGCCCTGTCGGCCTGCGCCGAGAGCGGGCTTCTCATCCGGCTCAGGCACCCTGCCACCGTCGGCGACTTGGCATCGGCGCTGTCCCTTGCGCCAGCCCTTGTGCAGACCCTGCTCGACGCCCTCGCAGCCTTCGGCTTCGTCACTTGGCATGACGGCCGGGTGCAGGCCTCGCCCGTGCTGATGCCGTTCACGTCGTCCGAGGGCGCCGAAACCTTCAAGGCGGCCTTGCGCGCGCCGCTGCTGCAGACCGAGGATTTCCGGCACAGGCTGAAGGCGGGAAACTTGAGCCTCGACGGTTGGTCTCACACGGACGACGCCATCATCGAGGCGCAGGGCACCCTGACCCGGCATTGGACCACACGGGCGCTGCCGAAGCTGAAATTCCTGCCGGGGCTCGTTCCAAAGCTCGAGGCCCCTGGAGCGGCTCTTCTCGACGTGGGAGCAGGCGCTGCGGGCCTGTCCATCGCGCTCTGCCGGCACTTCCCTCACTTGAGCGCCGTGGCGCTTGAGCCGGCGCCGCACCCGGCAGAGCTTGGCGAAAGGCATGTGCGGCAGGCAGGTCTCGCGAGCCGCATCGCGATCCACCGCGAGCGAGTGGAGGAAATCCAGGAGGACAGGGCCTTCGACCTCGCCTTCCTGCCACAGATGTTCCTGCCCGATGCCGTCATCGAGGAGGCCCTTCGGCGGATTTTCCGTGCCTTGAAGCCGGGCGGCTGGCTCCTGGTCGCGGCCCTTTCCCATGAAGCCCCGGGCACGGCCTCGGCGGTCAACCGGCTGAAGAACCTGCTGTGGGGCGGCAACACCCGCGACGTGGCCCGGATCAAGCCGCTCCTGGAATCGGCCGGCTTCGACCCGGTGATCCGGGCCCCGGGCCGGCAATCCCTGCGCATGATCTGCGCCCGTCGCCCAAACCTGCGTGATCTGCCTTGAAGTGGGTCATGCCATTCCTAGAACCAACACAACTGGACACAGGCCTTGGAACGAATAGGCTCGTGTCCTGCGGGAGGACATCGTGAGCGCTCAAGGAAGTTCGGTTGCAGTCATCGGCGGAGGACTGGGCGGATTGGCGGCCGCCTGCGTCGCAGCCGCCCGCGGGCATAAGGTCACGCTCTACGACAAGAATGCCTGGGTCGGCGGCAAGGCCGCGGTCCTGCACGAGGATGGCTTCCGCTTCGACATGGGTCCGACGATCCTCACCGTGCCGCGGGTTCTGGAGCGTATCTTCGCAGAGGCCGGGCGCAACCTCTCCGACTATCTCGACCTCGTGCGGCTCGATCCGCAATGGCGCTGCTTCTTCGATGACGGCACGCAGATCGACCTGCAGGAGAACATCGATGCCATGGCCCAGGCGATGGACCGCTTCGCACCGGGCAAGAATACCGGTGATGGATATAAGCGCTTCCAGGAGATTTCCGCTCATCTGCACGAGATCTCGAACAAGTTCTTCTTCTGGAAACCTGTCGAGGATCTGTTCGACACCATCAACATCCGGGCCAACATGAACCCCGGAACCCTGCGGGACGTGCTGTCCCTGCGCATGGGTTCGTCGGTGGCCGGTACCATCCGGTCCAAGGTCAAGGACGAGCGCCTGGCGCAGATGCTCGACCATTTCACGCAGTATGTGGGCTCGTCGCCCTATGGTTCGCCCGCGGTGCTCTGCGCCATCGCCCATATGCAGGCGGCTGACGGCGTGTGGTATCCCATAGGCGGTACCCGCGCGGTGGCCGAAGCCTTGGCGAAGCTCGCGACCGAACTCGGCGCCAGCATCAAGACCGACAGCGATGTGGCCTCTCTCAATGTCGAGAACGGCGCTGTCACGGGCATCGTGCTCGCCAGCGGTGAAACCGTGGCCTATGACAGCGTGATCTCGAACATGGATTCGATCCGCACCTACCGCGAACTCGTCGGCGGCGAAGTGGGCGAGCATTACGCGAGGAAGGATTTCGAGCCGGCCTGCTCGGGCGTGGTGCTCTATCTCGGCCTCAACAAGCGCTACGATCACGTCCTCCACCACGACTTCGTGTTCTCGCGCGATCCGGAGGAGGAGTTCGACTACATCTATCGCCGGGGCGAGCCCGCGCCCGATCCGACCTGCTATCTCGCAGCGCCCGCAGCCACGGACCCGAGCGTTGCGCCGGAAGGCGGCGAGGCGCTCTACGTTCTGGTGCACACGCCGTACCTGCGCCCGCATCACGACTGGTCGCAGATGTTCCCGGCCTATCGCCAGGTGATCATCGACAAGCTGAAACGCACGGCCGGCATGAGCGACATCGAGGAGCGCATCGTCGTCGAGCGCCATCTCACGCCGCAGGACATCCATGATCGCTACAAGGTGCTCAACGGCGCCATCTATGGGCTCGCCAGCCACGGCAAGTTCATGGGCGCGTTCAAGCCCGGCAACCGCAGCCGGCAGGTGCAGGGCCTTTATCTCGCCGGCGGCGCGGCTCATCCGGGCCCCGGCATGCCGATGGTCATGATGTCGGGCTGGATCGCCGCCGATGCCCTCGATGCGGACAGCAAGGCTTCAGATTTACGGAACGTGTCTTGAAGCAGGAAGTGACGAAAGCCAATGGAGAACGCTCCTCGCCCCACCGGGCGGGATCGTCTCCCGTGGCGCGTCGTTCGCCCCTGATCCATCGCTTCATGGTCTCCACGTTCCGCCGCTATTTCACGCGCCACATGAATGCGCTGCGGATTGCGTCGTGGGGCCTGCCAGCCATTCCGCCGACCGGGCCGGTCATCGTCTATTCCAATCATCCGGCGTGGTGGGACGCGGCCGTATACATTCTCGCCGCGGACCGTTTCCTTCCCTCGCATGAAAGCTACGCGCCCATCGATGCCGCGATGCTCAAGCAATACGGCGTCTTCGGCCGCATCGGAGCCTTTGGGGTCGATCTGGAGAGCCCCCGCGGCGCGGCGGATTTCCTGAAAGCCAGCGCCGAGATCCTGTCGGCGCCGAACCGTGCGCTCTGGGTCACCGCGCAGGGCCGGTTCAGTGATGTGCGCGAGCGTCCGCTCGGGCTCAAGTCCGGCATCGTGCGCCTTCCCGAACTCGCACCCGACTGCATCGTGATCCCGCTCGCGATCGAATACGGCTTCTGGCTCGAACGCGGGGCCGAGGCCTTTCTGGCTTTTGGCAAGCCCATGCGCGGCCAGGATCTTCTGAACCTTGCACGCCCTGCCCGCCTGGAACGCCTTGAAATCGAGCTTACAACCACCCTCGACCGGTTGAGTGCCGATGTGCAGAGCCGCGATCCGGCGCGCTTCCGATCTCTGCTCGAGGGACGATCCGGTGTTGGCGGCCTCTATGACGGCTGGCGTCGGATGGCAGCGGCGCTGCGGGGCCGAGGCTTCGATCCGTCGCATGAGGGCCGCCCGTCATGATGGTCCTCGGTCTTGTCCTCTTTGGCCTTGCGGCACTCCCCTTCGCGCTGGCTCTCCTGAATCTGGGCATCTTACGTGCGACACCGCCCCATGCACCGCAAGGCGATGTCCTCGTCTCGATCCTGATCCCCGCGCGCAACGAGGCGAAGAACATCGGCCCTGCTCTCGATGCCACGTTAGCCAGCGTCGGCGTGCCGGTCGAAATCCTGGTCATGGACGATGGCTCCACCGATGCCACGCCGGAGATCGTCAGACACTACGCTGCACGCGATGAACGTGTGCGCCTTCTCACGGCCCCTCCCCTTGAAGACGGATGGACCGGCAAGGTCCATGCCTGCCATCATCTCTCGGAAGCAGCCAAGGGCACGCATTTGCTGTTCGTGGATGCCGACGTGCGCGTGAGGCCGCATGCGGCCGCTCTTCTGGTAGGCCATGCACAGAAAACCGATGCCGGCCTGGTGAGCGCCGTGCCGCGCCAGATCATGCGCTCGCTCGGCGAACTGCTCACGGTGCCGACGATCAACCTGCTGCTGCTCGGTTATCTGCCCATGGGCTTCATGCGCCTGTCACGCGATCCCGGCCTCGGCGCGGCCTGCGGTCAGCTCATGCTTGTGGAACGGGAGGCCTATCGCGCAAGCGGGGGCCACGCGGCCATTCGCACGCGCATCCATGACGGCATTCAGCTCGCGCGGCTCTTCCGCCGCAAGGGCTTTATGACGGATCTCGTGCCGGGAGATCATCTCGCCTCCTGCCGCATGTACACACGCTTCGATGAGGCCTGGAACGGCTTTGCGAAGAATGCCCATGAGGGCATGGCGACACCGGTCGCCCTACCGGTCTGGACAATGCTTCTTCTCGGCGGGCACGTGCTGCCCTTTGCCATTCTTCCCTTCGTGCCGACGTTTCCGATCATAGCCGCGGTGCTCCTGTCGCTCGTGACCCGGACGCTCGTGACGGTGGCCACGCGAGAGAATCCCTGGTCAATTCCCCTGCATCCCTTCACCATGTTGATCGGGCTGGCGATCCAGTGGAGCGTGCTCCTGCGGATCGGCACCACCCGCCGCGCCGGGTGGAAGGGAAGGCTTTATCCCGTGGGGGTGAAGCCATGAAGCGGCCGCGGGACGAAAACTTTCCGGTGGCCTCACTGGTGCTCTCGCCCGAGCACCGGGATGCGGTTCTCGCCTTCTATGCGTTTGCCCGGATGGCCGACGACATTGCCGATACGCCAGAACTGAAATCGGCTGAGAAGCTCCAGCGCCTCGACGAGCTCGAGCAGGCGCTCGTCGCCGGCGATCCTGCAATCCCTGAAGCCGCGCGCCTGCACGCGGCCGACAGGCGGCACAAGGCCGGACTTGTCCAGGCACGCGATCTCCTGCGTGCTTTTCGTCAGGACGTGGTCAAGGCCCGTTACAACGAATGGGCGGAGCTGATCGAGTATTGCCGCTTCTCGGCCAATCCGGTCGGCCGCTTTCTCCTGGCGCTGCACAACGAGCGCAGCGCCGCGCAGGCTCCGGCGGATGCCCTGTGCACAGCGCTGCAGATCCTCAACCACCTGCAGGATTGCGGCAAGGACTACCAGGATCTCGGCCGCATCTACATCCCGTTGCGCTGGATGATGGGGGCAGGTTCGGAAAGGGCTTTCTTCGAACCGTCTCACGGTGCTCTGCGCCGCAGCGTGGTCGATGCCATGCTCGATCGGGTCGATGCCCTGATCGATCAGGCGCAATCCCTGCCGGAGCATCTGCAGAACCGCCGCCTGCGGGCGCAAAGCATCGCCACGCTCGCGCTTGCCCGTCTTTTGAGCGAGCGCCTGCGCCGCGGCGATCCGGTTCTGGAGCGGGTGCAGGTGAGCAAGGCCGATGCCTGCGGGGCATTCCTGCGGGGCTTAAGCGGCACGCTGCGCCGGCCGGTCAACGGCGACCATCGCATCACGGCCGCCATGGTGCGGCGCTCCGGATCGTCCTTCCGCCTCGGCATGCAGAGCCTGCACAGCGACCGCCGGCGCGCCATGCATGCGGTCTATGCCTTCTGCCGCGCCGTCGACGATATCGCCGATGGGGCCGCGCCGCCCTCGGAGAAGCGTGCTTTCCTGCGCGAGTGGCGGCGTGAGATCGACCGGCTGCACCGCGCCCCGGAAACGCCCATCGGCCGGGAGCTCGCCCGCGCTTCGACCCTGTTCAAGCTCCCGGTGGAGGAATGCCACGCGCTTCTCGACGGCATGGAGATGGACAGCGCGGAACGGTTGCGGATCGCAAGCGACTACGAGCTCAATCTCTACGGACGCCGCGTGGCGGGCTCGGTCGGAGCCCTGTCAATCCGCATCTTCGGCGTGCCGTCGGCTCATGATTTTGCGCTCGATCTCGGGCGCACCCTGCAGCTCGTGAACATTCTCCGCGACGTGGATGAGGATGCCGCCTGCGAGCGTGTCTATGTTCCGCTCTCGCGGCTCGCGCAGCTCGGATTGCAGGATGCACCGGCCGCCACCCTCGTGGCCGATCCTCGCTTCGCCCGCGTCTGCGACGGCTTGGCCGAGGAGGCGCGTGCAGGCTTTACGGCGGCGGATGCGGCCCTGACGCGCCTCGACCGCGCGGCCTTGAAGCCCGCAATCCTGATGATGGAGAATTACCGCCGCGTGCTCGCCCGACTGCAGGCCCGGGGCTGGGGCACACGCCAAGGCCGACTGCGCCTGAGCACCGCCGACCGCCTGCATCTGATCTCCCGCGCCATGAGGCCCGCATGACAGCACGGCGCACCCATATCGTCGGAGCGGGGATCGCGGGCCTGAGCGCGGCGCTGGCCGCGACAGTTGATGGCGGCGAGGCCGTACTCTATGAGGCTGCCCCCCATCCGGGCGGGCGCTGCCGCACGCTGCACCCCGCCGATGGTTTCGACCATGACAACGGCACCCATGTGCTGTTCACGGCCAATGGGCGTGCGCTCGATCTCCTGAAGACTGTGGGCGCGCGCGAGCGCTGGTGCGAACCCGAACCTAAAGGCCTTCCGCTTTATGACGGCCGCACGGGCGAGATGCGCCGCGTCGGCCTCTCGCCCTGGTCCTGGCTGCTGCCGTCCCGCCGCCCGCAGGGGCTGACCCTGTCCGATCTTGTGCGCATCCTACGCCTGGTCTTCGCCGCGAAGGATTGTCCGGTCGCTGCCATCATTGGCAAGCGCCCGATCATGGACAGCCTGATCGAGCCGCTGACGGTAGCGGTTCTCAACACGCCGCCCGAGCAGGCTTCCGCGCAGCGGCTCGCCTGCGCGCTGCGCCAGCTCATCCGACCCGGCGCGGGCCGTCTCCTGGTGGCGAAGAACGGTTTGAGCCAAGACCTGATCGAGCCTGCCATCGCGACCCTGCAGGCGAGGGGCGTGCCCGTTCTCACCGGGCAGCGGCTGCGCAACCTCCTCATCGTGGGAGGGCGCGTCATCGGGCTGTCGCTGAGCGACCGCACAATCATGCTTGGCCCCGACGACCGCGTGATCCTGGCGCTCCCACCCTACGAGGTGGAGCGTCTTCTGCCTGCCCTTCCCGTTCCGACCCACTTCGAGCCAATTCTCAACGTGCATTACCGCATGAAAGGTCTGGACCGCCCGCGCTTCATCGGCTTCACCGGCACGCTTGCCCAATGGGCGCTGATCCGCGAGAGCCATGTGAGCGTCACCGTCTCGGCCGCCGATACGGTGGTCGATCAGAACGCATCCGATGTAGCAGCCCGGATCTGGCGCGAGATCGCGCCGGCGCTGCACTCCCTCGGCCTCGATGCGCATCCCGACCGGCAGCCCGAAACACGCGTCGTGAAGGAAAAGCGCGCCACGATTCGCCAAGCCGCCGAGACCCTGCCGCAGCCTCCCTTAAGACCGCTCGCGAACCTGGCTCTCGCCGGCGACTGGATCGGGTCTCTTCCCGCCACCATCGAGAGCGCCGTGATGGCCGGCGAGCACGCCGCCTCCATTCTGCACCATGCCCGCGGCACCCGGGCCACTCTCTCCAAAGACAGAGCCTTGAAGACGGAGGACGCGGCATGATTCAGGACCATCCGCCGCTCACCGTTCTGCTCGCCGCGCCGCGCGGCTTCTGCGCCGGTGTCGAGCGCGCCATCCAGGCCGTCGAAGATGCCCTGGAGCAGACGGGAAGGCCCGTCTATGTGCGCCACGAGATCGTTCACAACAACCGCGTGGTGGACGATCTCAAGCGCAAGGGCGCGATCTTCGTCGACGACATCGCCCAGATTCCCGACGGGGCGGTGGCGATCTTCAGCGCCCATGGAGTCTCGCGCGCTGTGGAGCGCGAGGCAGCTGGCCGCGGGCTCTCCGTGCTCGATGCCACCTGTCCGCTCGTGCGCCGCGTTCATCTCGAAGGACAGCGCCATGCCAAGTCAGGCCGCGAGATCATCGTCATCGGCCACCGGGGTCATGTGGAAATCGAGGGCACAACGGGGCAGATCGACGGCACCGTGCATGTGATCGAGAGCGTCGAGGAGGCGCTTAAGCTGCCCGTGCTGAACCCGGAGCGCATCGCCTACATCACCCAGACCACGCTGTCCGTCGACGACACGCGCGAGATCATCGCGGCCCTCAAAACACGGTTTCCGGCCATCCAGGGTCCCGACGTCAAGACGATCTGCTACGCGACGCAGAACCGTCAGATGGCGGTTCGCGTCATCGCCCGCCGGGCGGAGCGGATCATCGTGTGCGGCGCCCGCAATTCCTCGAACACCAACCGTCTGTGCGAGGTGGCCGTGGGCGAGGGCCGCCAAGCGCTGCTCATGCAGGATCCAAAGGACCTGACGCTGTCCTTCATCGACGGCGCCGCCGTGATCGGACTGACCGCCGGAGCCTCCGCGCCCGAGGACCTGGTGCAGGAAGCTCTGGCCCGCCTGGCGCAGTGGCGCCGCCTCACCGTGGAGGAAGTGACCGTGACCCGCGAGGATGCGCAGTTCGCCCCCGTGGATCTCTCGCGTCTCGTCAATCAGCTCGCAAACGCTTCCTGAACGTCCTGCGGCACGGCCGTGACCAGCCCAAGCCGGTCGCGGCGCAGCCAGCGCCAGAGCATCAGCCCGGCCACCACGGCAAGCCCGCTGGCGAGCCCGATCCAAATGCCGATGCCGCGCAGGGGCGTGTTGAAGGCCAGGATGATGCCGAGCGGCAGGCCGATGCCCCAATAGCCCAAGGCCGCATAGATCATCGGCACCCGCGTATCCTGGAGGCCGCGCAGCATGCCGGCGCCGACCGCCTGTGCGCCGTCCACCAGCTGGAAGATGGCGGCCACCACCAGGAACGAGCGTGCCAGATCGACCACGAGTGCATTCTTGGGATCGCTCAGGTCGAGGAAAGCGCCCAGCAGCAGGTGCGGCGCGAACATCATCAACGAGGCCGTGATCACCATGAAGCCGGTGCCCAGGGCAAACGACGTCCAGCCGGCGCGGGTGACCCCTGGGGCGTCCTGCGCGCCATAGGCACGGCCCACGCGCACCGTCACGGCCTGCCCGATCCCGAGCGGAACAGAAAAGCAGAAGGAGGCAATCTGCAGCGCCACCGCGTGGGCTGCCAGTTCGCTCGCGCCGAGCCGGCCCATGAGCATGGCGGCCGCGTTGAAGATCGTTACCTCGAACATCAGCGTCAGGCCGATGGGAACGCCGATCCGCCACAGGGTGCGGTAGCGCGGCCAGTCGGAGCGCCAGAAGCGGCCGAAAATGTGATAGCGCCTCAGCTTCGGGTCGAGAACGATCACCAGGGCAAGTCCCAGGAACATGAACGTGCTCGACAGCACCGTGCCCAGCCCTACTCCGATCAGCCCCAGGGCGGGCAGACCGAAGGAGCCGACCATCAGGACGTAAGCCGCACCGAAATTCACCGGGATGGCCAGCAGCCCGATGAACAATGCCCAGCCCGGACGCTCCAGTGCCGCCAGGAAGGAGCGCAGCACCAGGAAGAATAGAAACGGCAGCAGGCTCCACTGAAGCGCGCGCATGTACTGGCCGGCATTATGGGCAAGCCGCGGCTCCTGGCCGATGGCGAGCAGGATCGCCTCTCCGTTCCAGGCGACGATCCAGATCGGGATCGCAACCGTGACGCAAGCCCACAGGCCCTGACGAACCGTGCGCCGCACCTCGCGCACGGAATGGCGTTTGCGGCCAAGCTCCTCGGCGATGATCGGCGAGGTGGCGTTGACGAGGCCGATGCCGAAGATGAGGAAGGCGAAATAGAGATTGGTGCCGAGCGCCCCTGCGGCCAAGGCCTCCGACCCCATCCAGCCCATCAGGATCACGTCGGACGTCATCAGGGCGTTCTGCGCCAGGGTAGCGAGAACGAGAGGCCAGCCGAGAGCCAGAGTGGCGCGAAGCTCCGCCAGCCAGGCGGCTCGCTCGGTCAGAGAGATGCGATGAATCATGATGCCAGGCTTGTAGCCAACCTGCCGCCGGAAAGCCACCACAGGAACCCTGAAGCCATGGGAACCCTGAGTTAAGGAACCTGAGCTCAAGGGCGTCCGTTCCCCTCCCTGCTCACATTTTCGTGTTGATTTCCTGGAGTTCTTCATGGCGCAGCCGGCGCTCTCCACAGCTATCGATTTCTCCCTGCCGCCGGTCCTGCACAACGAGCGGGGCGAGGTGCGCACGGTCGGGGTCGAGATCGAGTTCGTCGGCCCCTCCGCCGAGAAGACCGTGCAGGCCCTGCAGGAGGCCCTCGGAGGCCGGCTGATCGAGGAGGACCCGCATGCGTTCGTCCTGAAGGAATCGGCTATCGGCGACCTGACTGTGGAACTCGACAGCCGAATTTTGCATCCTGGAAAGCAGGCGGGCACGCAGCGCGGCGTGCTGCCCAAGATCGCGGCCCTCTTTGGTTTTGCCGCGAGCTATCTCGTCCCTTGCGAACTCGTCACGGCTCCGACACCTATCGATCGGCTGGAGGAACTCAACCGCATCCTGGCCATCCTGCGCGCGCTCGGCGCCAAGGGCACGCAGGATGCGCCCTTCTATGCCTTCGGGCTGCATTTCAACCCGGAGATTCCGCGCCAGGACGCGGCCACCGTAACAGCCTTCATGAAGAGCTTTGCGCTGCTCAACCCATGGCTCCGGCGCGAGGCCTCCCCGGACGCGACCCGCAACCTCCTCGGCTTCGCGGATCCCTTCCCGGCCGAGTACGTACGCAAAATCGCCTCTCCGGATTACCAGCCGGATATCGCAACCTTCATCGATGACTATCTGAGCCACAACCCGACGCGGAACCGCGATCTCGACCTCCTGCCGCTCCTGCATCACTTCGATGCCGGGCGCGTGCGGGCCGTGCTGCCGAACGAGAAGATCAACGGCCGCCCCACGTTTCATTACCGGCTGCCCGATGCGCGGGTGAGCGATCCCGGCTGGAGCATCGCGCCGGACTGGAACCGCTGGGTCTGCGTGGAACGCCTGGCCGCCGATCGCGAGAAGCTGGACGCGGTCGGCTCCGCCTATCTCGCCTTCGAGGGGGAGGACAAAAGCTGGGCCAACGTGGTGGAGCAGGTCGTACGCTCATGACCAGACCTCTCATCGGCGTCACCACGTCTCGCCGCGGCGGATGGCGCAGCTACCTCATGCACCGGCTGGCGCTCTATCGCGCGGGCGCGCGCTCCATTCGCCTCGTGCCGGGCCATCCTCTGCCGACGGAGCCGCTCCACGGTCTCGTCATCGGCGGCGGCGACGATATCGGGGCGGAGATCTATGGCGGAAAGGTTCTGCCCGACGTGCGCATCGATCCCGAGCGCGACAAGCTGGAGCTCGGGCTGCTCAAGGCGGCTCTGCCGGTCGGCTTGCCGGTGCTCGGCATCTGCCGCGGATCGCAGATGATCAACGTGGCGCTTGGCGGCACGCTGCACACGGACATCTACGAGGTCTATGTGCAGGCGCCGAAGATGCGCACCGTCCTGCCGCGCAAGACGGTCTCTGTCGAGCCTCTGTCCCGTCTCAACGGCATCCTGCGCTGCAACCCGTGTCTCGTGAATGCCTTGCACCACCAATCCGTGGACCGGCTCGGGCAGGGTCTCAGCATCGCGGCCCGCGACGAGAGCGGCATCGTGCAGGCCATCGAGAGCCCGAGCGCACCGTTTCTTCTGGGCGTGCAATGGCATCCGGAACTGCTGGTGTGGAAGAAGCCGCAGCAGCGGCTGTTCGCAGCGCTCACCGAGGCAGCCCGCGAGGCGGCACTGCCCCTCTCGACATCACCGCTTGCGATCTAGATCAGCGGGCTCGTCTCGACGTGCGCGGGAAGAGTGGGATCACCTTGTTGTCGCGCGGCGGATTCAGGTGACGCTGGATCGCCGCGTGAAGGTCGCGACTGACGATGGGTTTCTGCAGCAGCGGGAACTCGCTCTCCTCCCCCGCCGCACTGGGATTGCCCGTGATCAGCAGGACGGGCAGAGCCGGTGCGATCTGGCGGACCTCGCGCGCCAGCATGACGCCGTTCATCGTGCCCGGCATCGCGATATCCGCCAGCACCAGCGCGGGCCTGCGCGTATTCAGGGACCTCATCGCCTGTGCGGCATCGGTGGCGATGCTGGTCACATAGCCGAACTCCTCGAGGCTCGACTGAAGAGCGAGCGCCACTTCGAGTTCGTCGTCCACCACGAGAACCTCGGTGTGGTTCGGCACCGGCTCCTCAGGAGCCTCGTCCTCGCTCGGTGAACCTGTCGGCAGCAAGGTCGCCGCATTGGCTCGCGGGAGATAAAGAATGATTGCGGTGCCGTTTTCGTCCCGGCGCACCTCCGAGGCGCCGCCGAGGCCTTCCAGGAAATGCAGGCTCTGTCGCAGGGACAGCCAGGACGAGAGATCGAGATCCCGCAGGACAAAGGCCTGCTCAGGATCTGTCGCCGGCGCGAGGCGCGCATCATCCGGGCCTGAACTGCGGATCGTCAGCTGCACGAAATCGCCCTCGCGCGTCAGGTCCGGCAGCGACCCCTTCTCGACCGCAACGTTTCGCGCCTCGATCGTGATGGTACCACCCTGAGGCAGGGCATCCCGGACATGCCCGCTCAGCATCACGATGGCCGTCTGGATGTCGTCCGGATCGGCCTCCACGGACCAGAGATCGTCTGCCAGGGACATCCCCATGTCGACCGTGTCGCGCAGCAGTGAACGGCTCATCAGGTCGGCGACCGAGCTCACCTGCTCGGCAATGTTCACATACTGGACCTTTGCCTCGCCTTGGCGGGCAAAGGCCGTCGACCGGGCGATGAGCTTGGCGGCCTGATCGGCGGCCACGAGGGCCGAGAGCAGCTTGCGCTGCAGGATCGGCTGATCCTTCAGCTGACGGGCCGCAGCGTCGATATTGGCGCTGATGACCATGAGCCGGTTGTTGAGGTCATGGGTGATCCCGTCGCGCAACCGGTCGACGGCCTCGGCCTTCTGAAGGCGACGCAGGGCTTCGTCCTCGTCTGAGGCTACAGACACTTCAGGAAACTGATCCTCAACGAAAGCGAATGGGACAGCGGGCTCTTCGATGGGACCGGCCGTGACATCCTCGAACACGGAGAATTCGTCGGATGCGTCGGCCTCTTTGTCCTGGAGGGCCTCCCGGACCTGCCGCCCGATCAGCAGCGGAGCTCCGGTGGCCAGCAGCAGGAAAAGTCCCGCCGCTGCCGCGATCAGCGTGGAATCCCTGAAGAAGGCAGCGCCGGCCAGCGCGAAACCCGACAGGATCAGGGCGCAGGACAGGGCCAGCAGAGACAGCTTCAACAGGACGGGCAGCAAAGGCACTCGGATTTCCCGAAAATATGAATTGACCCAGCGTCCCTCAGACGCCACTTGCAACGACTATCTTGTGTAACACGAACCGAGGACAAGCGCGGTCGCCTCGCGATAAAGTGTTACTGTCCCACAAAGGAGATGATTGTGCGGCTTTCTGATGTCCATGGATGGGCGCGGCTGGCGCTCGCGGCGGTTTTGACGGCCTCTTTTGGCCCGCAGGTGAAAGCCCAGCCAATATCCGACCAAGCCATCGAGCGCCGCGTCAACGAACTCCTCGGGCAGATGACCCTGGAGGAGAAAGTCGGCCAGCTGAATCTTGTCTCGCATGGCCCGCCCCTGCGCTGGGAGGACATTTCCGAAGGCAAAGCCGGGGCCCTGCTCAACTTCAACAGCGCCCCGGACGTGGCCCGCGCCCAGGCCCTGGCACGCCAGAGCCGCCTCAAGATCCCGCCGCTCTTCGGCCTCGACGTGCTGCACGGCTTCCGCACCCAGTTCCCGCTTCCGCTGGGCGAAGCCGCGGCCTTCAGCCCGCGCGTCTCGCGCATGGCATCCGAGTGGGCCGCCAAGGAGGCGGCCTCTGTGGGCGTGAACTGGACCTTCGCGCCCATGGCGGATCTCTCCCGCGACAGCCGCTGGGGCCGCATCGTCGAGGGTTTCGGCGAGGACCCGTATCTCGGCTCCGTTCTGACCGCAGCCCGCGTGGAGGGTTTCCGCAGCGGAGGCCTTGCAGCGGCCACAAAACATTTCGCGGGCTACGGCGCACCGCAGGGCGGGCGCGACTACGACACCACCTACATCCCACGTGCGGAGATGTACGACACCTATCTGCCGCCCTTCCGGGCCGCCGTGGAGGCGGGCTCCGCGAGCTTCATGGCGGCCTTCAATGCGCTCAACGGCGAACCCTCCACGGCCAATCCCTGGCTGCTGACGGACGTGCTGCGCAAGCAATGGGGCTTTGACGGCTTCGTCACCTCCGACTGGGTCGGCATCGGCGAGTTGATCAACCACGGCATCGCAGCCGACGGTGCGGAGGCCGCCCGCAAGGCGATCCTCGCCGGCGTCGACATGGACATGATGGGGCTGCTCTACATCAAGCACCTGCCTGACGAGGTGCGCGCCGGCCGGGTGCCGGAAAGCGTGATCGACGAGTCGGTGCGCCGCGTGCTGCGCACCAAGTTCCGCATGGGCCTGTTCGACCGGCCGGACATCGACCCGTCGCGCTCCGATTCCGCCTTCCCGACCGCGGAATCGCGCCAAGCGGCCCGAGAAGTGGCGCGCGAGACCTTCGTGCTGCTGCAGAACCGCGACGACGTGCTGCCCGTGCCGGCCAGCGCCCGCTCCATCGCGGTGATCGGCCCCCTGGCCGACGCGCCGCACGATCAGATGGGACCGCATGCTGCCCGGGGCCACAAGGAGGACAGCGTCACCGTTCTCGAAGGCATTCGTCGTCGTGCGCAGGGTGCCGGCATCACGGTGCGCCATGCCCCGGCCTGCGATCTCTTCTGCCGCAACACGGACGGGTTGCCGGCCGCGCTCGATGCTGCCAGACAATCCGATTTCGTGATCGCCGTCTTCGGCGAGCCGCAGGAGTTGTCCGGCGAGGCTGCCTCCCGCGCCCACCTCGAACTCAACGGAAAGCAGATCGAGGTGCTGGAAGAGCTCGCCAAGACCGGCAAGCCGGTTGCGCTGGTGCTGCTGGGCGGACGCCCGCAGGTGCTCGGCCCCGTAGCCGAGCGCATCCCCGCCATCCTGATGGCCTGGTATCCGGGCACGGAGGCGGGGCCTGCCGTGGCCGACGTGCTGTTCGGCGACGTGAACCCGAGCGGCAAGCTGCCGCTCACCTGGCCGCGGGCCACCGGGCAGCTGCCGCTCTACTACAACCGCTTGCCTACCGGCCGGCCGACACTGCCGAACAACCGCTTCACCCTGCAGTACATCGACGAGGGCATCGCACCGCTCTACCCGTTCGGCTGGGGCCTCAGCTACACGCAGTTCGCCTATGCGGATGCGGTGATCACGCAGAAGCAGTTGGACGAAGGCCAGATGCTCGAAGTTGCGGTGAGCGTGAGGAACACGGGCACGCGGGACGGCCAGGAGGTCGTGCAGCTCTATACCCGCGACCCGGTGGCAAGCCGCAGCCGGCCCCTGCGCGAGCTGAAGGCCTTCGAGAAGATCGCCCTGAAGCCCGGCGAGACGAAGCGCGTGACCTTGAAGGTGCCGGTGGAGTCGCTCGGCTTCCATCTCGATGACGGCACATATCTGGTCGAGGCAGGTGCCATCCAGGTCTTCGTCGGTGGCAGCTCTCTGGCCGAGCCCATCGGTGAGGCCGAGATCATGAAGACCTTCCGCGTTCCGCCCATGGAGCGGCGGGCCTCGGCCTCGACCAGCGTTGCGCAGTGATTGAACATCGGCTGCTCAAGCATTGATGCTCGGGCAGCCTTTCGACGCATTGGATCTCTTTGGCAATCAGCGCTAGGCTTACGCCTATGAGCGCTCAGTCGACCAAGCCGGAGCCCCGCGACTTCTCCATCCGATCGGTGAGGGGCATTGCGGCGCATGAACGGACCGGCGCGGCGGACACCCTGCTCGGCATGGCCCTTACCTTTGTGGCGGGCGCGATCAACGCCGGCGGCTTCCTGGCGGTCGGACAGTACACCTCGCACATGTCGGGCATTATGTCCGGCATGGCCGACAATCTGGCTCTCGGCTCCCTCGAGTTTGTGGGCCTCGGGCTCATGGCCTTCCTGCCCTTCGTCACAGGAGCCGCCTGCTCGGCGATGCTGATCAACTGGGGGCGTCGCCACCACCTCGGCAGCCGCTATGCCATGCCGCTCATGCTGGAAGCCTTCCTGCTGCTCACGTTCGGCCTCCTGGGCTGGCTGGCCCATCCCTCGCCGGCCTTCGTGATGCTCGCCGTGCCTCTCCTGTGCTTCATCATGGGACTGCAGAACGCAACCGTCACCAAGATCTCCGGCGCGCGCATGCGCACCACCCATGTGACCGGGATCGTCACCGATATCGGGATCGAACTCGGCAAGCTCGTCTACTGGAACCGGAACCCGGACAATCCGGACCGGGTGCTGGCGGACCGGGCCAAGCTGCGCCTGCTGGTCCTGCTGCTCGCCTCCTTCTTCATCGGCGGCGTGACCGGTGCCATCGGCTTCAGCCAGGTCGGATTCCTGTTCGCGCTGCCCTTCGCGCTCCTGCTGCTCCTGCTCGCCGGGCCTCCCCTGGCCGAGGATGCCTCGGCCCTGACCCGGCGAATGACGAAGGGCTGACCCGCCATTGGCGGGAAGGCCGGGGCTGCTTCCTTGGATAGCGCATCGTTAAGTGCGGAAAACCGGGACCACTTTTCATCACGATGCGCTAGATTCCCAATATGCTAGAGCGAGCACCAGCCTCCTCACAGCGACCCGACTCTGCTCTCGATGCACGCCGGACGGCACGGCTTGTCGGTGCAGTGCTGCTTATGGTGCTGGCCCTCTGGATGATCCAATCCTACCTGATAGCGCTCGGCTGGGCCGCGATCATCGCCATCAGCGTCTGGCCGCTCTATCGCCGGATCCAGGCCCGTCTCGGCGGATCGCGCTTGGCGGCACCGCTGCTCGTGACGATAACCCTCGCCATTCTTCTGCTCTTTCCCATCGCTCTCGTGCTCACCGAAATCGGCCGGGAGGGTCAGTTCGCGATGCAATGGCTGACCGAGCTGCAGCAGAACGGCCTGCCCGTGCCGGACTGGGTTCATCGCCTGCCCCTCATCGGCCAGCATCTCGGCACTTGGTGGCAGACGCATCTGGCCCGGCCGAACTCCGCAGAGCAGATCCTGAACGACGTCGACCGACAGACCGTGACCGGATGGTCGAGAGCGCTCGGCGGCGCGCTGCTGTCCGATCTCTTTCACGCCTTCCTCACCTTTCTCACGCTCTTCATCCTGCTGCGCGGCGGCGAGCGGATCGGCGGGCATGTGCTCGCAACCATCGACCGCTGGTTCGGGGACCCCGGCGAGCGCCTGGCGGAGAGCATGGCCGGCGCCGTGCGAGGAACGGTGAACGGGACGATCCTCGTCGCCGTGGGCGAGGGCATTCTGATTGGCATCGGCTATGTGGTGGCCGGCGTGCCCAACGCCGCCTTGTTCGCAGTTCTCACCACCGCCTTCGCCATGCTGCCCTTCGGGGCTTGGTTCGCCTTCAGCGCCGCCGCCATCGTGCTTGTCCTCACGGGCGGCACCCTCGTCGCGGCGGCCGCCGTCGTCGGTTGGGGCGCTGTCGTCATGCTGGTCGGCGACAACATCGTCCAGCCAGCCCTGATCGGTGGAACGGTGCGGCTGCCCTTCCTGTGGACCCTGCTGGGCATTCTCGGCGGCCTGGAGACATTCGGCCTCATCGGCCTCTTCATCGGCCCTGTCCTGATGGCCGCCCTCCTGACCATCTGGCGCCAGCAGGACGGCTCCGGTCCGGCCGCTGCAACGAACAAGGAACCTCCATGAAGGCTTGGCGGTTCACTCGTGACAGAGCGGAGTCTGTTGCCCATGCCCAATCTCAGCCGTAACCCCGTCGAGACCCTGGCCCGGTTCGGCTATGGCGCGCGAGGCGTGGTCTATGGCCTCGTCGGCGCCCTGGCTTTGCTCGCCGCCTTCGGTTCCGGTGGCCAGACCGGCGGCAGCCGCAGCGCCCTGCAGACGCTCCTCTCCCAGCCCTTCGGCAAGGTCTGGCTGGTCCTGATCGCGATCGGGCTGTTCGGGTTCTGCGCCTGGCGCGTGCTGGAAGCGCTCACCGATGCCGACAAACGCGGCTCCGACCTGAAGGGCTGGGCGATCCGGGGCGCGCATCTGATCAGCGGCGTCATCTATGCGGGTCTGGCCCTCTTCGCCCTCAACCTCGCCCTGGGGCGCGGCCAGGGAGGGGGCGGTGAGGACCAAGCTGCCCGGGACTGGACCGCCTGGCTCATGGGCCAGCCCTTCG
Source organism: Microvirga lupini (assembly GCF_014191055.1). Taxonomy (GTDB): domain Bacteria; phylum Pseudomonadota; class Alphaproteobacteria; order Rhizobiales; family Beijerinckiaceae; genus Microvirga; species Microvirga lupini_A. The sequence continues at coordinate 114,100 of NZ_JACHWB010000001.1, read as the reverse complement.
GCCAGTGGCTGGTGGGGCTCGTCGGCCTCGCGATTATCGGGACGGGCCTCGCCTTCATCGCGAAAGCCTGGCGCGGCCGGGTGGCGGAGCGCCTCTCCCTGCCGGCCGACAAGAAGGGCTGGATCTGCACCGTCGGCCGCATGGGCTTTGCCGCCCGCGGCGTCGTGTTCCTGATGATCGGCGGCTTCCTGGGTCTTGCCGCCCTCCACGCCTCCTCCTCGGAGGTGCGCGGCCTCGGCGGTGCGCTGGAGGCCCTGCAGGGGCAGCCTTATGGCTGGGTGCTCCTGGGGCTCACCGCGCTCGGCCTGTTCGCCTTCGGCCTTTTCGGCCTCATCCAGGCCCGGTACCGCCACATCGACGCGCCCGACCTCGACGATGCAAAGGCCGCCGTCGCGCGGGTGGGGCGATAAGCCGGTTTTGCTGGAAAACCGGCGGCCGGTCGACATCATCGCAGGCCCTGAATGAGTGCAGTTTCACCTATCATAGTTTCTGCAACCATGACGAAACCGCAGCCCCTTCGCTCGACGACACTGAAGCATCGGCCCGGTGCCGAATGCGCTGAATGTAGAGTTCGTAATAATCATCCAGGCCAAACTTCTTACCCAGCTCTCTGCACATGAGAATTGCCTCGAGCGCCTGCGGCCAGTCACACCGGCGATAGGCTGCGAGCATGGCTTCATTTCGTTCGACCAGCTCCACGAAGTCAGATTGTCCAATCACATCGGCGTGGCCGAGGATCGTGAAAATCCGCTCCAGATCGCGTTTTCCCCTCACCTGCAGATAATCGACTTCGAGTACAGCGAAGTGAGTACGGACAGCCTGTGCGATCTTCTCACCGATGAGGATAGGAACACCATACTGCTTGGTGAGCTCCTCAAGACGGGATGCCAGATTGACGGTGTCGCCCAAGACCGAATAGTTGAAATGGAGATCGGATCCGAAGTTGCCGACGACGCACAAGCCCGTATTCAAGCCGATCCCGATCCGAAGCGGCGGAACCATCTGATCGTCACTGGATTCTTTCTGGCGCTGTTCATTGAGAACCCTCAGGCTCTCCAGCATCGCAAAGGCCGCCTCGCATGCGTTCAGCTCATGATTGGCATCGGCGAGCGGAGCATTCCAGAAAGCCATGATCGCATCGCCCATGTATTTGTCGATTGTGCCACGGCGGTCCACGATGTCCCGTGTCAGTGGGGTGAAGAGCCGATTGATGAGCGTCGTCAGCCCCTGCGGATCATCCTTGTAGAGCTCGGAAATGGCCGTAAAACCTCGCACGTCCGAGAACAGGACCGTCAGCTCACGTTGTTCTCCGCCAAGGGTCAGCTTCTCCGGCGATTGCGCCAGCTGCTCAACCAGATCAGGGGAGAGATACTGGCTGAAGGCAGATCTGATCCGGAAGCGATCCGCGGAAACGGTTACATAGTTGGTGCAGACGAGAACAGCGTAAACCAGGAAGCTGGAGATCAGGGGGAAGGTGTAATCGATGAGAAGATCGAGGCCTGTGAAGCAATACCACAGCACCCCCATCGTGACCGCGGCAGTGGCGCCGCCGAGAGCGAAGAGAGTTCCGGCGTTCACCCTCGGTGCCTGGATAATCAGCAGCAGACTCATCAGCGCTGTGAGCGAAAGTTCAACGAAAGCTGTGTAGCTGGGCCGGTTCAGTGTCGCTCCTGTGAGCGCACTCTCCAGAAGCTGGGCATGCAATTCCACCCCCGGCAGCGCCGGGTGAACTGGGGTGACCTTGAGATCGAAAAGACCGGCTGCCGAGGTCCCGATGAGCACCATCTTACCCGCCAGGATATCGGTGGGCATTCCGCCGCGTAGAAGGTCGATGGCAGAGATGTATCTGCTCCGGCTGGGAGGTGAGTAGTGAAGCCAGACCCTTCCCTTTCCATCTGTTGGGATCTCGAACGCGCCTACTCCGACGCTCCGGACACCACTCGGATCCGTCTTGACAAGAACTGCGTCCGATCCGCTGGCGACCCTGAGCATTTCAAGCGAGAGCGAAGGAACGATGGTTCCGTCAGCCACTGCAATGACCGGCACGCGGCGAACGACGCCATCCCGGTCGGGAGCAACCGAGAACATGCCATGCCCTCGGGCAGCCTCATCAAGAACGGGGATATTTCGCAGCAAATGCGGGAAATCGACGAGGTAGGAGCGTGGGTCAGGCCCGAGTGTGGCAACCCCCGTCTGGATCCCCGCCTCAGCGGTGGGTACTGCCCCTGAAACACGATACCCTGAACGTCCGAGCACCACCGTGGAGGCTCGAATGGCATCGGCAAAGATTGTATCGTTGCTGGGCATGTGCCGGAGCTTCTCGCGCGTGTCGTCATCCAACCCTTGAAAGGTCTCGGCCGCGACCTCTGGCGAGCTGCGATCAGGTTCCGGAAAAAGCACATCGAAGCCGATGACAGTTCCACCGGCTTCGACGATCCTCGCAACCATCTCGGCCATGATCGTGCGAGGCCATGGCCATTGCCCCAAAGCCCGCAGGCTCTGCTCGTCGATATCCACGATCGCGACGAGGTCCTGACGCTCGGCGCGTGGATAGATCAGCTGATAGATATCGAGCGACTTCAGGCGAACAGCCTCAACGAGTCCCGGATCCAGAATCCGGAGCACCAGCAGGCCCACGAGGAGCAAAAGACCGACAATCCGGCCGGTTCCGAAGCGCCACCTCTCTTTCAAAAGATGCGACATGACTGGAATTCCGCGAGAACTGGCTCTCGTGCCTGAGCGGGACCGTGCCGGCAATGGTCGGGTTTCACCTTTATGGCCCGTGGGACGAAACGGTCATGAAGCCACCCCAGGAGAGAGTGCGGCCGCGGCATATTCCCTCACAAGATTCCATCGGTCGAACGGGGCAGAGCTCCTGCAATGGTCAGCCCGGCCACGAGCACTTCACCACTGTCGAACTTGACCGTCGCCGATACAGCGTTCTGATCGCCGGCAAGCCGACGCAACCCGTCGATGGATGCGTTCAAAATCCATCCTTGCGGCGTCAGAATGAGATCCTCTCGACCGATCTCGGCGATGTTCCTGCCGTTCACGAATACGTCGACATCGGTGATCGTCCCGCTTGGCAGAGGCGATCCTAGAACGGAGACATCGATCTGCTCGGGGGATATCAGCAGGGAGGCCCCACCCGTGTTGTCGATGTCATCCAGTTGCGAAAGATCGGCGTTATCACCGACACCAAGAGCGGTGATCGTCGCCCCGAACTGGTCGGTCAGGGTTGCGATCTCGGCATCGACAGAACCCTGCCACCGACCGTCAGAGAGAAAATACAGGAAGTTTGCCTCGCCTCCCTGGTCAAGATTCTGCAGGCGGTGATTGGCTGCCTGTAGAGCGTTGGCGAAGTTCGTCTCGCCGTCTGCATCAAGGCCTCTGAGATAGGTGGCGATTGCTCCATCTCCGGCCTGTCCCAGGTTGAATGTCGCGGCATTCACGCCAATCTGACCAGGCTCCCCGGAATCGGCAGGGTCGGCACTCCCGTTGAAGGGAATGATCGTTACCGTAACGTCGGAGGAGGAGAAACCGAGACCTCTCACCCGCTCGGTCAGCGCGATCAAACCCGCGATCTCCGCATCGAGAATGGTGTTTGAACGGCCATCGCCATTGAGATCACCGACCGTGGCTCCCTCGAACCTGTCCGAGGTGCTGCCTGAGATGTCGATCAGATAGACGATGTTCATCTGCGGCTGCAGGACCGGACCAAGGCCGATGATCAGCTCCAGATCCGCTGTCGCCGCCGTTGTAGCTGTCGGCGCATCGACGGAGAGAGAGACGGTCTGTTGATTGAATTCGAGAATCTCCGTGTCGAGAACAATCTGATGGGGAGACGTGAAAGTTCCCTCCCCACGCACCTGCAGAGTCACGGTTGCCGTATCGGTTCCTCCATTTCCATCGCTCACCGTATAGGTAAACTCCACCGTTGCGGTTTCACCGGCACTGAGAGCCTTGAAGCGGCTGCCGGGATCAAAAACGAGGTTGCCTTTTGCATCCAGACTCACGGATCCTTCGGATGGAGCGGTCCAGCGAACCAGACGGAGGGCATCGCCATCGATATCGCGATCGTTGGCCAGCACGACGGCCACCGTGCGTCCGTCCTCCGCAACAGCGCCGATGCGATCGTCCCTTGCAAGGGGAGCATCGTTTCGACCATCGACAACCCAGGTCACCGATACCGGCACATCGGTATCACCGTTGAAGACCAGAACATAATCGACCGTGACCGACTGTGTTTCTCCGACGCCGAGGTGCTGGTAAGCCGGATGTGTTGGGTCCAGGCGAAAACTTCGCGCACCTGAGAGATAGGTCACGCCGGGAGGCAGTGAATTTGGCACTATCACGCGCGGGGGCGTTCCTGAATCGGATACGTTGGAAGCCGGCAATGTGCCAAGCCGCGCAACCGGTCCATCCTCCACTGCGGCACCCCGGATCGGTGCAGGGGTCGTGATGGGAGAGGGAGGGATCACATTGCGCGATGAAGCGCTCTCTAAAGATGGAGGCGCTACGAAAAACTTCGAAGGATCGAGCAGATCGACAGGCTGGGGCAAATTCACTGGCACGATGAGAGCATCATCAGGATCGCTGCTGCCCCTCCTCTGCCGTGGCTCTGGAGAAAAGAACCGGTACAGATCCCTCACGAAATCGCCTTCGCCCCGGATCTCATCGTTCGTCTTGGTGATTTGCGTGACCCGCGGTTCGGAACCGGACACCGGCGTCAGGAGAGTCGCGACGCGGGCATCCGACATCGATGCGATCACGCGGGATGGGTTGTTCTTGTCCAGGAGAATAATCGAACCGACGCTTCCGTCCGGCTCGGTGAGCAGGGAGAATCGCGTCGTTCCGCTGGCGGCCGCAATCTCCGTCTGAACGGCCGTCCCTCTGATGGCCATCGTGGCGACCGGCGTATCGATCCTGAGATCGCCGGTCTTGGCGACGCGTCCCGCAACGAACCCGATCACGCCCTGAACCAGCGTCAAGAGCGCCGAGTTTGCGTTGGAATCGGCGGAATAGACCATGTCGTTCAGCACCATGCGGGCGCTGGAGGATAGGGTGAAGACTGTGCCGTCGTTGAACTTGATCGTCAGGGCCGAGCTCGGACCGGTTTGCAACACGTCGCCCTTCGCAACGGCATCGCCAAGTCGAAGCGCGATCGAGACGCCGTTCCGCAGAACGGTGACGGACCCTGACGCTTTCTCGACGCGGCCGATCGATTCCAGGGCCGCTGCAGCACCCATTTGCGCATACTGACCTGACGCATCCGGACCTGCCAGCACTTCGACTGTCGCGCCCGTAAGGCTTGCCCCCTCCGGCGTTACAATGCTGAGGCGCCGTTCGTCTTTGAAGAACCCTAGGAGAACAGCACTTGCCTCGGGTCCTGTGAGCAGGAGATCGGCTCCTGATCTTCTGAAACCTGCGTTGAAAAGAAGATCCCGGTCAGGAAACAAGATTGCGGAATCTGAGTCAGCAGCACGGCTCGCCGCATCCGTGGCGTCGATGCGGATGTCAAAAACAGTGGCGCCGTCCCCGGATTGGTACACAGCAAACCCCTTGGGTTCCTGTGATCATAGTCTTTTCGATGATCTAAGCCTACCGGAAGAAAATCCTAACCAATGGAACGTTCTCAGCCCGCAACAGCTTGTGACGCGAGAATGCCATGCAAGCGTTCGGACCGCTTTTCGAACAATGCTCAAATTCAGGCGAGTACGCGACCCAGGTGAAGAGACTGTCTGCACTGGGTCAAAGAGTAACGAACAGCAAATGAAATGAAGGTCCGCTCACCATCTCATGAGCAGACCAAAACACTTCTTCCACCCCGAGCCAATTTGATACCTTCGCCTTGCGCGCTCATGCTGTCACAGCACCGATGCGGCGTGCGCCTCCCACAACAACGATACCGGCCGTGCCCTATGATTGCTTACGACAGGTGAGCAGGTTGGGTTACCAAAGTGTGCTCCCCTTTTCGGAGCTCAATACGCGGAACTCAGAATCGCACGTTGACGCCCACGCGGCTGATCCAGCCGTCGTTCTGGAAGCGATAGACCGCTTGCTCCCCTGCGCGAGCCAGCGTCAGGCTCTCGTCCTCCAGATTGTAGTAGAGCGTCTCGGTCTTGATGGAGATGTTCTGTGTCAGCATGTGCTCCGTGCCGCCGCCGACCACGAAGCCCATGGTCCACTCGTCGCCGCTCGCCTGCGGGCCGATGCCCGCCGGCACCACCGTGATCTGCCCCTGGTGCTCGACCTGGGCATAGGCCAGACCGGCCGTCACATAGAAGAGCGACTGCTGCACGATCGGCAGCAGGCCGGGCATCGAGACACCGAGCCGCCCCTTGACTGTGCCGAACCAGTTCATCTGCGAACTCAGGTCCGTGCGCAGGGAGACAGCACCGTCTGCCCCCAGGCTGCTGCGGGAGCGGCCCACATCCATGGCGGTCAGATCCGTCTCTAGACCCGCCACGAGGCTGCCGAACTGCCACAGGTAGCCGATCTGGGCACCTCCTCCCAGGCCGGAGTCACTCAGGCCAAGACGGGCAGGCAGCGCATCGGCTGCGACGCCGGAGACGCCGCTGCGCTCCGCCTCTCCGCCGTCGCTGATCCAGGCCCCGTGCACACCGGCATAGAAGCCGCTCCAGCTGACCGCCGGCACGGCCTGCACCGGAGGCAGGAGCGCGGTCCGGCCCGGCAGGTCGGCGGCTGCGGTCACGGCGGTGGTGGCGATCAGGGCGGACATGGACAAGACGAGGGACTTCATCAGGATCTCCGAGGTAGCGTCGGACCATAAATCAGGATGCATGAAAATTCTGTCGCAGCGCGACAACAGGCTCGGGCAGGATCGCATCCTGCCCGGCCATGAGTTTTAGAGGATCACGTCATCGAAGGTGAGCTTGCCGATCACCCGGATCTCGAAGTCGGCCCGGCCGTTGCCGTCGGTGTCGCCCATCAGGATGCCTCGGTCGTAACGCAGCTCCCCTGCCTGCCCGGTGAAGCCAGCCGTCATGAAGTGGGAGGCCGCTTCGCCCGGGTGCAGGAACGGCACTTTCGTGCCGGTCCAGCTGAAGGCCTGATTGCCCTTGAGCCGCTCGTTGGCATCAATGCCGCGCAGGTCGATCCGGTCCTGACCCGACTTGAAGTCATAGATCACGTCACGCTGCAACCCGACCTTGCTCTCCTTGGCCGAGTTGAAGTCGAAGACATCCTTTCCGGAACCGCCCCAGAGCTTGTCACGGCCGAGGCCGCCGGTGAGCCAATCATTGCCACGATCGCCCTTCAGCGTGTCATGGCCCGCCCCACCGTCGAGGCGGTCACGGCCCGAGCCGCCGAGCAGCCGGTCCTGACCGGTGCCGCCCCACAGGCGGTCGTTGCCGATGCCGCCCGAGACGGTGTCGTTGCCGCCATCGCCATAGAGCCTGTCGTCACCGCCACGCGAGCCGACATAATCGTTCCCTCCGCCGCCATGCAGCTCGTCGTCGTCGGCCCCCAGCACCATGTGCTGGCTGGCGCTGTCGCCGAAGACCACCTGGGAGCCTGCTCCGCCAGTGACCCTGATGCTGCCGATAATGGCCGCGAACTCCACGTTCTGCAGCTGCAGCTGCGTCCCTGTTGGCAGGCCTCCGGCATCGATGACGAGCGCCGTTGCCGGCGTGCCGGGATTGGCATTCCCGCTGATCACCAGGGGTTGACCAGGGGGTGTCGTGCTGCCCGCAGCCAAGACTGGAACCAGGGTTTGCACGAGCAGAGGCGTGTTCGCCGGCAGGCCGCCGAGGAAGCCGGAGCCGCCTCCGGTGAGTTGGCCCTGATCGGCCGAGCCGGCAAGGCTGTGCGCCTTGATTTCCCGGATCAGGTCGGCCAGCGAGGTGCCGGCGGTCTTGGGCGCCGACGGGCCACTCGCCTGCAGGCCGAAGCCCACGGGCATCTGCGCCAGGAGCACCGGTTGCCCACCCGCGCTCACCAATGGAATGTTGGACGGGCCGCTTCCCGCCGTCATGATGGGGATGGTGAGGGTCTGGCCCGCGCTGCCGTCCGGATAAACGATCGTCTCGGTCGTCACCTCCACGCCACCCACGAGCGTGCCGTCGCCTTTCACCTTCACGCTCACGGTCTTCACGGTCCCGTCAAGGGTCTCGACCGTGAAGGTCTCCGTGACGACCTCGCCGGAGCGCAGGGCCTTGGTCTTCTCGGCCTCGTTGTCGAGCACATAGGTCCACTTGCCATGAATGGCATCGAAGGAGAAGGTGCCGTAGGTGCCTTGCGCGTCGGCCTGAGCCTTGAAGCCGGCCTCGCCCGCGTCCTCGTCGGTAACCGTCAGAAGGCCGGTCGCGATCGGCGTGCCGTTCTCCGCAACCGATCCGGCATCCGTGCCTCCGATGACCGCAACGTCGTTCACGGCGGACACGTGGAGATCGACGGTTTGGGTGTGGCTCAGCGCGCCGCCCGATCCCATATTGCCCACATCGTCGATCGACACCATCAGGACCCGCGTTCCATGGTCGTTCGCGGCAGGGGTGTAGATCACGCCGCTCGCTGCGATGAACGCGTTGATGTCCGCGACGCTACCCGTCAGCGTCAAGGCGGACGACGTACCGCCGATGGTGACGCCCGACCGACTGGTGGCAGACAGAGATCCTGCCGGAACGCTCAGGGTCACGATCACCGGTGCCGATCCGGCATCGACGTCCGCGAAGCTGATCCCGGTCAGCGCGGTCGCCGTATCCTCGATCACCGCGATGCTGCCCGGTGACGAAGCGGCGGGCGCGTCGTTCACGGCAGAGACATAGAGGTTCACCGTTTCCGTATGGCTCAGTGGCCCACCCGAGCCGGAGTTGCCGCCATCGTTGATCGAGACGGTCAGCACATATGTACCTGTGCCATTGGCCGGGGGCGCATAGATGACGTTGCTCGCTGCGATGAAGGCGTTGATGTCGGCAAGAGTGCCGGTCAGGATCAGGGACGATGCCGCTCCGCCGACCATGACACCCGCGCCGGTGGTGGCCGACAGGGCGCCCGCCGGCACAGCCAGGGTCACTGTGACAGGAGCCGATCCTGCATCGATGTCGGAGAAGGCGATGCCCGTCAGCGCGGCTGGCGTATCTTCCGTCACGGAGATGCTGGCCGGCACGGTCGCCACAGGGGCATCGTTCACGGCGGCGATCTCGAGATCCACCGTCTGCGTATGGGTGCGCGCCCCGCCCGAACCCGTGTTGCCGTCATCGTTCATCGAAACCGTCAGAACCCGTGTGCCCGAGTCGTTGAGGGATGGCGTGTAGGTGATGCGGCTTGCGGCGATGAAGGCGTTGATGTCGGCGATGGACCCGGTCAGCATCAGGGACGAGGCCGTTCCACCGACCATGACTCCTGCGCCGGAACTGGCCGACAGGGAGCCTCCGGAGATGCCCAGGGTCACCGTCACGTTCCCCGCCCCTGCATCGATGTCGGAGACGATGATGCCCGTCAGCGCGGCGGGCGTATTCTCCGTCACCGCGATGCTGCCCGGCACGGTGACGACGGGCGCGTCGTTGACGGCCGCAATGGCAAGAGAAACCGTCTTGGTGTCGCTCAGGCTGCCGCCGCTGCCCGCATTACCGCCATCGTCGATCGAGACGGTCAGCACGCGGCTCCCCGTGCCGTTCGCATCGGACGTATAGGTGACGTTGCTGGCGGCGATGAAGGCATTGATGCTGGTGATGGAGCCCGTCAGCGTCAGGGCCGAACCGGTGCCGCCGACCGTCACACCGGCACCGCTGACGGCAGCCAGCGATCCCGCCGCGATGCTGAGGGTCACCGTGACGTTGGCCGAGCCGGCATCCACATCCGAAAAGCTGATGCCTGTCAAAGCGGATGCCGTGTCTTCCGTCACCGCGATGCTGCCCGGCACGGTGACGACGGGCGCGTCGTTGACGGCCGCAATAGTCAGAGGAACCGCCTTGGTTTCGCTCAGGCTGCCGCCGCTGCCCGCGTTGCCGTTATCGTTGATGGAGACAGACAGGATCCTTGTCGCCGTATCGTTGGCAAGCGGGTTATAGGTGATGTTGCCAGAGGCGATGAAGGCATTGATACCGGCGATCGTGCCCGTCAGGGTCAAGGCGGACGCGGTGCCTCCGACAGCGACACCTGCGCCACTGACTGCGCTCAGGGTTCCTGCCGGCACGCTGAAGGTGACCGTCACATTGCCCGAGTCTGCGTCCTTGTCCGAGAAGCTGATCCCCGCCAAGGCCGTGGCTGCGTCTTCAGTCACCGCGATGAGGCCCGGTACGGTAGCAACGGGAGCGTCATTGACGCTCAGGACGTCGAGGGCGACGGTGTCTGTCTGGGTGCTGAACGGAGAAGTACCACCGGTGGCTCCAATGTTGGTCGTGCCCCCGTTGCTGCCGGTCGACTGATCCCAGGCGCGGATGGTGAGGCCCACCGGAACCGTGCCGTTGAAGTCGGCGTTCGGCTCGAAGTAGAGCCGTGTCGCTCCATCGGCGGCAAGGAGCCTTGCGGCGTTTTGCGAGGGCGTGCCGAGAGCCGACCAGGAGGCGCCCCCGTTGATGGAGAACCACCATGTGCCGTTCGAGGCATCGGCTCCGACGATGGCGATGCCACGGCTGGAGGCGGTGTCCACGTCCGAGATGCCACCGGCCAGATCGGAGACCAGAAGCCCCATCGCCTGCCCGGCTGCCGGCGGACCCGCATCCTCCGCGACCGTCAGGGACAGATTCCGGTCGGCAAGCTGCGGTGCGTCGTTGGCCGGGGTCACGTTGACCGTGATGGTGCCATTGGCGGGTCCTGATCCGGCCACATCGCGGATCTGCGTCGCGATCGAAACCGGCTTGTCCCAGTTGGGGGCAGGCGTGAACGTGACCGCGGCCAGGGCCGCATTCACGTCTGCAACGGATCCGGTCACCATCCACACGCCGGTCGAGGGGTTGTAGGTCGGCGTGGCCGAACCGACGGGGATTACCGACAGGGCGCCGGCCTGAGGCTGGCTCAGCGTCAGCGTCGCGGTGACCGTATCGCCCACATCGGCATCCGTCACGACGATATCGCCGAGCGGGACCGCTCCGCCATCCTCGACGGCGGCGATGGTCTGCGTCAGGTTCGAGGCCGTTGGCGCATCGTTGACGCCCTCGACCGTGATGGTCGTTGTGGCTGTATCGGAGCGCCCCGTTGAATCCGTCACCGTATACTGGAACGACGTGGTGCGGATCTGACCTGCGGCCAGATCGGCGAAATCGCCGTCATCGGAGAATTGCAGGGTGCCGTCCGCATTCAGCAGAACGCGTCCGCCGCCGAACAGATCGGTCCAGCGGCCGACACCGGCCGCTTCTCCATTGACGTGGGTAATGGTCTGGGGATCGACAATACCGAGCGAACCTAAGTTGTCGAGGTCCTTGTCGTTCGCAAGAACGTTCTTGCCCGCCAACGTAACGCCAGCCTTGGCGCTGAATGCGTCGTCGACCGCCTCTGGAGCATCTTCGAGAAGATTGTCGTAGAAGACCGTCTGGTCGACCTTCGTTCCGGGCTGAAAGCCCATGAAGAACCAATTGTAGGTTAGCGTCTTCGTCGAAACATTGTAAGTCGGAGCATAAACGGCGTTGACCCCGTTCATCGACCCCTGATCGGTTATGGTACCAGGCGCGACGCCCGTGGGAGCCAGGCCTTCGATCTTGATGGTGAACCCGGCGGGCTGTGCGGTTCCCTCGAATTGGGCAAAGACCTGGTTGCCGGAAATGTCGACGGTCATCGTCCCGCGCAGAAGCCCGTTGTCGCCCTGCACCGGCTCCATGTCGCCATCGTTATCCGTGTCGGACAGGATTCTGGCCGATAAGGGTACGACGAGTTCAGCCCCGGCCCCAACGACCACCGATGTGAACTCGTAAGGAGCCTCAAAGACGAACCATCCCTGCAAGGAGAACGTGATCTTGACCTGAATTCCTTCGAGACTGCCTGCCATGTCATGCCCCCTCGCCGGCCCAGAGCTTTTGCCTGGACTGGGCGTGCCGTCCTGCGGCGCCGCTGATTGTTGTCGTGAAGAACCGTGGCACTTCTTGAAACGGGCCACCTAAAGGCGAGCAGTACTAAGAATATTGCCCTAGATGTCGAGCTGAATTACTTCAGAGTTATATTTTATTAACCTATGTTACCCTACGGCAACACGCTTGCACCAGACCTGGGCTCGAACGCTTGGCTTATCACCCGCGTCCCTCATGGGAGGTCAAGAGGATGACAGAAAGCCTAGTCAGCGAACTTGTTCTAATACCCGTGGCCGCAGGCTGCCACCGAGTTCCCGTTATTGCTCTAAAGCATTGGGTTGACGCATCTCCTCACGCAAAGCCGGCGCCAGTTTTGCGTTCGATGCTCTAGCATTGATGAGGATCTGGACGACATCTCGCCACTTTCTATGCAATCACGGCTCGCCCTTGTGATCGCGGCGGCGCATGGCCTGCCGCAACACCTCGAAGATCACTGCGGTCGACCAGCCGAACAGCAGCACGCCGTTCATCGCGGCCATCGGCCCGAGCAGGCGCCAGCGCTCGGACGGCAGGACATCGCCGTAACCGAGCGTGGTGTAGTTGACGAACGCGAAGTAGAGGACATCGGCCTCTGCCGGAGTCACTTCCAACATCGCATAGGCGAGCGCCCACACGCCCACCTCGCCGACATGCGCAACCATCAGGATCGCAACGGTTGCAACCATGATGGCGGCGAGCCAGACCTGGGGCCAGCGGCGTTCCCATTTCAGCGCCCGACGGGCAGTGCTCACGACCGCTGCCATCACAGCCGCATGGATGGCGATGTTGCCCAGACTGACAACCCCGCCGAGGAAAAGCTGTCGCAACATGTCCCAATCCTACGGCGCGGCGGCCGGGATCAGGTACAGGATCGCCGCGATGATTAGGTAGAGCGCGAGCAGCTGCGCGCCCTTGAACCAGTTTGACTGGCCTGTTGTGGTCACGGTTGCTCCGAGCAGCACCGCTCCGAACAGCATCCACATCTCGGCCTGCGAGAACACCAGTCGGAACTGCGGCTGCCCCATGGCCGGCGCAACCAGCACCAGGACCGGCGCTACGAACAGGGCGATCTGCACGCAGCTTCCCAGAGCGATGCCGATGCTGAGATCGGGACGGTTGGCCCGGGCCATGGCGATAGCCGAGCCGGATTCCGCCGCGCTGCCGACGAGCGCGAGCACGATCACGCCCATGAACATCTGCGACATGCCCAGCGCGTGCCCAGCCTGTTCGGCGGCGCCGACGAGGATCTCGCTCATCCAGGCTGCGCCGAGAGAAGCCACCAGCAGGGTCGCGACACCCCACCTGAGGCTTGGGGGCTCCCCGTTTTCTTCCGAAGAGGGCGCGTTCAGCTCAGTGAAGGTCTCCGGGTGGGTTCTCAGGGAGTATAACAGGAAGAGCCCGTACAGGCCCAGCAGCACGACCGCCACGACGAGATCCAGGCTGGCGTGCACGCCAAGGTGAGGCTCCGACTCCAGGGCCCGGTGGAAGGCGCTCGGCAGCGCTAGGCTGATCCAGGCCAACACCATGGTTGACGAGTAGATGCGGACCGCATTCGGATTGTACTCCTGACTGTGATGGCGCAGTCCGCCGAGCAGGAAGGAGACGCCGAGGGCCACCAGCAGGTTGGCGAGCAGCGCACCGATGATGGAGGCGCGCACCATCTCCAGCAGGCCAGCCCGCAGGGCCGCCATGGCGATGATCAGTTCCGGAAGGTTGCCGAAGGTGGCGTTGAGGAGGCCTCCAATCGTGGCGCCCGTATGAGCGGCGACCTGCTCGGTGCCCTGAACGATGAGCTTGGCGAACGGCACGATGGCCAGGGCGGCGCAGAAGAACACCACACCGGCCGGAACGCTTCCGGCGTGGTCAAGAATGGCCGCCACGGGTGCGAGGACCAGGAGCCACAGGAGAGAGGGCCTGAATGGGAATGCCCTGAACAGGGATACCTCGCTTACCGGGCGTGCGGTGGGATACGGTTTGTCCGTCATGACCTCTTCCCCTTGCCCTTCCTGTGCGGGCATGGCCGCTTCTCCTCACGGCCCGTTGCCGATCTCGACGGAGCGGCAAACCCCATCGACCGAACGTTGCGCGACAACGGCCGTCCTTGCGGTCTCCTGGTGGACGCAGAAGGTACCGTCGCGCACATAGCGGTCGCAGGTCGCCGGTACGGCGCGTAGCATGGCCGTGCTACGCGAAGTCACGATCCCTTTGGCCTGCGCACAGGTCATGCCAAAAGCCATGATGGGGCCTGACTGTGCGATGGCGCCTGTGGCGATGCCAGCAATGACGACGGACACACAAGGTGCTTCATGGCCTCACTGCCTTTGGGCGATACCCTAGCGCACCCGGAACACAATGCTTGATCGGTAGGGACAATCTCTTGACAGTTTGGGCCGTCAGCGCGTCAGCCCGGATGACCATCGCCGCGCCAAGGAGGCCAAGCGATTGAAAGACTGGCGATCCCGGGAAGACTCGAACTTCCGACCTTCGGTTTAGGAAACCGCTGCTCTGTCCTGCTGAGCTACGGGACCGCTGAGATCCGGGGATTTAGCACGGTCGGCAGGGGCATTCCAGTGGGTTACAATCGCAAGATCAGAATCGGGTGGCTCTCCCGGACGATTGCGGCGCCAAGCTGAAGGAACTCCCCACGGCCAAGCCGGTTGGTGAAGGCAACTGGAGGCATATCATGGCGCAGACGCTTCGCGATTTCCTGAAACAGGTCGAGAACCTTCCCCCCGACACTCTGCTCTGCGTCGCCGAGGTGGACGAGGCTTTCGCCGCCCATGTGGCGGAGATCGAGATCGTCGTGGACGCGAAGCCCCAGAACCGCAAGGCAGAAGGGATCGAAGCGGTGGAGCTTGGGAACGGCAAGGAGCGGGTTGTGGTGATCCGCTGGTAGCCCTGAAATGAAGCGGGTTTCCTGGCGAGAACCCGCCGATCTTGGCCGCAACATTTTGCCGGCCCTGCAATTGACGTCCGAGCGACGGCCCCCACCCGCTGCTCCAGGACGCAACAGGAGCCGGTCAGGATCTCACCATGACGAAGAACGTCCCAGGCTCCCGCACGAACCCGGAAGACATTCCGCAGGAAGGCCATGGCGGCTCGAACACGCGCGGCACCCAACGCCAGCAGGGCAAGGACGGCAACGACGCCCAGAAGCGGCAGCAGGAGAAGAAATCATGAGCAGCACCGGCAACCGCAGCAATCCGAATCAGACGCGCATCGCCGGGCATCAGGAGCATGACCGGCCCAATGTCGGCACAGGCGGCAAGCCCGGCATCGGCAAACAGGGCGGCGCCTCCCATCAGGAGAGCCGCGACCACAACAAGCACAACGATTCAGGCCAAGACGGGCATAAACCCCAGCAGCACAGCCCGGCGCAGGAAAAGCACTGATCCGGGCAACCCAAGCGTAGCCGTTTTAGCCTGAAGGGGTATGATCCCGTTCCATGACGGGATCGACTCTGCGCATGCTGCTGGCCCTGTGCCTCGGACCTGCCCTGGATGGCGGCATCCAGACGGCTCTGGCACAGACGCGCCCTATACAACGGCCTGCGGACTGCATCGGTGAGGCCCGAGGCGACCGGCTGCAAGGCCTGACGCCGGAGGGCGATCTCATCCTGATGTCGGGGCAAATGGCCCGCCTGTCCGGCATCCGCCTTCCCGACACCCCGCCGCATCGCGAGCATGCTGTCTCCTGGCTGAGAGCGCGGATCGACCAGTCGGCTCTCATACAGGGACCTGACAGGCGCGACCGGTGGGATCGGGCTTCCGTTCGCATCAGATCCACCCCCGAGGCTTCCGCGCTCGATTGGGCGCGCGGTCTGGTCGAGGCCGGCCTTGCCGTGGTCGATGCGGGGACGGAGGGCGCCTTCTGCCAGCCCGAGCTCCTCGCCCTCGAAGCCACGGCCCGCGAACGACGCCTTGGTGTTTGGGCGGATGACCGCTATAAGCCTCTCGATGCAAATCAATCCGAGCGCCTGCGCGAGCGGATCGGCAGCTTCGTGCTGGTCGAAGGCCGCATCAGGAGCATCGGCGAGCGCAAGCAGCGCACTTATTTGAACTTCGGGGGGCTCTGGGCAGAAGACTTCACGATCATCATCCCTAAGACAACCTGGAAACAGATGTCGGATCGCGGCTTGGGCCTTGAGGCCCTCAAGGGCCGTCGGATCAGAGCACGAGGCATTTTGCAGTCTTGGCAAGGCACCGCCGTTTCGATTGTCATACCGAACATGATCGAACGTCTCGAAGACGATTATCTGCCACGATGAACGAGTATGATCAGAACACGTCGAACCGGTAGTTCCATCCTCGGCAGCCTCATGCTCGCAGCCTTGCTCGCGGGCTGCACCGGCTTTGGCAGCGATGTGTCGCTGCCGGCGAACGCCCCACGGGTAATCGGCCCGGATCGCGACCGGGATCATGTGCGCCTCGTCAGGGCGTTTGGCGGCGAGGGCCGTGCACCGCAGCTCCAGCAGCTCCTGACCGACGTGACGAACCGGCTCGTCATGGCCACCGACCGGCCGGACGAGGCCTTCCAGGTGACGATCCTGAACTCGCCTGCGGTCAATGCCTTCGCGTTGCCGAACGGTCGCCTTTACGTGACCCGCGGCCTGCTGGCGCTCGCCAACGACACCTCCGAGGTGGCGGCCGTCCTGTCCCACGAGATCGCCCACGTGACCCTGCGGCATGCCTCCCAGCGCAGCGAGCTGCAGGCTCGCTCGGCCCTGATCGAGCGCGTGGCCGAGAACGTGCTGAACGATGCCGAGGAAGCGGCCACGGCGCAGAACCAGTCCCGCTCGACCCTGGCCAGCTTCTCGCGGGCACAGGAGCTCGAAGCGGACCAGATGGGCGTGAGGGTTCTGGCCCGCGCCGGCTTTGACCCCTTTGGCGCCCCACGCTTCCTGACATCCCTCGGACGCTCGGGCACGAGCTCCGACGGCCAGACAGGAGACCGGCTGGCCTCGCATCCGAACACCAATGACCGTGTCTCACGGGCCCTGCAGGCGGCACGGCGGACGGACTTGCCAGGTGGCGGCGAGACCGGGCGGCTGGCCTATCTCACTACCCTTGAGGGGCTGTCATATGGCGACGACCCGGCCGACGGCGTCGTGAAGGGCCGCCGCTTCATCCATTCGCGGCTGGGGGTTGCCTTCGAGGCGCCAGAGGGCTTCAGCCTGGAGAACACCTCCCAGGCCGTGCTCGGCTCCTCCAGTGACGGCGAGCGTCGCCTGCTCTTCGATGCCGCCGACACCCCGGAGGGCCAGAGCCTGGAGGATGTGCTGCGCTCCACCTGGACCGACACCATCGAGGCCGGCACCCTGAGCACCGGCACGGTGAACGGCCTTCCCCTGGTGACGGCGCTGTCCAACGGCAAGGAATGGACCTTCCGGCTCTCTGCGATCCGGATCGGCAGCACCACCTACCGGCTCATCATGGCAACCCGCGGCAACAGGAGCGATCTGGAATCGATCTTCCAGCAAACCCTGAACAGTGTCCGGCAGGTGCAGCCCGAGGAGGCACGGCGGATCAGGCCGCTCAAGCTGCAGATCGTGGCTGCCCAGCGCGGCGACACCGCACAGACCCTTGCCGCCCGCATGCCGATCGACCGGCCTCTCGAACGCTTCCTGCTGCTCAACGGCCTCGACAGGAACGCCCCCTTGAAGGCGGGCGAGCGCTACAAGATCGTGGTGGAATAGAGCCTCTCAGGAATCCCAAAAGCAGATCGGCGAGGCAGTCGCCCGCCTCGCCGATCAGAATTTCAGGAGAACCTGAACGCCTTACACGAAGGCGCCGGAGGCCTGGGGGTAGCGCTCCACCAGGGCGCGCTTGAGCTTTTCCAGGGCGCGGTTCTCGATCTGGCGAACGCGCTCCTTCGAGATCCCAAGACGATCGCCCAGGAACTCCAGGGTCACCTGCTCGTCGTCGAGACGGCGGGCGCGCAGGATGCGCAATTCACGCTCATTGAGAACTTCCAGCGCCTGCTGCAGCCAGCGCACGCGGCGCTCGGTATCGATCGAGTCGGTCACGGTCTCGTCGGGCAGAGGGCTGTTGTCGACGAGAAACTCGACCCGTTCGGCGGAGTTCGATGCGTCGGCGTCCAGAACCGGCGCGTTGAGCGATGTATCCGGCGCCGACAGGCGGGCATCCATGAGGGCGACATCGGCCTTCGACACACCGATCGCCTCGGCGATCTTGGCGTGGACGTCGGAGGAGATGCGCTCTTCTCCGCCGCGGGTCAGACGGGCCCGCAGGCGGCGTAGATTGAAGAAAAGGGCTTTTTGAGCGGAACTCGTTCCGCCACGGACGATTGACCAGTTACGAAGGATGTAATCTTGCACGGAGGCGCGGATCCACCAGGTCGCATAGGTCGAGAAGCGGACTTCCCGTTCGGGCTCGAACCGGGCCGCGGCTTCGAGAAGACCCACATGGCCTTCCTGAACCAGATCGGCCATGGGCAGGCCGTAGTGACGAAAACGGGCTGCCAGCGCTATCACAAGGCGCATATGGGCAGCAGTCAGTTGATGTAGCGCCGCCTCATCGCGGTTCTCTTTCCAGCGCACGGCAAGAAGGTGCTCCTCTTCCCTTTCGAGAAAAGGCGCATTCATGGCGGCGCGGACGAACCGGCGGCGAACCCCTGAGATTTCTCCCATTGTGTGCTCTCCCTTGGCAGAGACACAACGAGCGAGGCCGCAAAAAGTTCACTTCCAGCAGCCAAGTTCTGCGAAATAGATTCCTGCCTTTGAAAAACAAGGCTTCGGACACAAAAAAGCCCGGCCTGAGGCCGGGCTTCTGAAGGTCGGGATAAAGCGGCCGATCAGGCGGCTTCTTCCTGCAGATCGTCGCCCTCGGCGTCGCCTTCCGCATCGGCACCCTTGGCGCGGCGCGGAGACTTGGCAAGGCTC
This sequence comes from Microvirga lupini, assembly GCF_014191055.1. Classification (GTDB taxonomy): domain Bacteria; phylum Pseudomonadota; class Alphaproteobacteria; order Rhizobiales; family Beijerinckiaceae; genus Microvirga; species Microvirga lupini_A. Next base: position 95,197 of record NZ_JACHWB010000001.1, on the reverse strand, counting down.
TGCTCGATGAGCTTGAGGGCTTCCGTATCGGTGATCTTGTTCACGGCCGCGATCTCGCGCACGACGCGGTCGAGGGCGGATTCATAAAGCTGGCGCTCGCTGTAGGACTGCTCGGGCTGGGCCTCGGAGCGGTAGAGGTCGCGCACCACTTCGGTGACGGCGATCAGGTCGCCGGAATTGATCTTGGCCTCGTATTCCTGGGCGCGGCGCGACCACATGGTGCGCTTCACGCGGGCACGACCCGTCAGAACGTCCAGAGCCTTTTGTACCAGAGCCGGTTCGGCAAGCTTGCGCATGCCGACGCTGGAAGCCTTACCCGTGGGGACACGGAGGACCATCTTGTCCTTGTCGAAGGAGACGACGTACAGCTCCAGTTTGAATCCCGCGATTTCCTGCTCTTCGATGGCCGTGATGCGGCCGACACCGTGAGCGGGATAAACGATCGCTTCACCGGACTTGAACCCAAGGCGCTGGGCGGACTTCTTGGCGGTTGTCATGCGAGAGAGGCCTCCTTGCATGGCCCTCGTCTGAACGGCGAGGGAGCTGTTGTCTCACCGGGAAGGATCCCGGTGGAACGAGGATAGGATGTGAGCGTCACGGAACTTGACGATTCCGCTCGTCTCCCTGATGTAAGCAGCGGCTACAAACGCTCATGCCCTTGACCAAGGCAGCAACGCTCCCTTAAGTCAAAGGACGCGAATCTTTGCTTCATTATGTGAACCGCCGGTCTGCAGAGACGGTGCACGGCTTGAGCGCAAGCGACGGCATTCACGGACCCTATCACAGTCCGGCCGAAAAAGCAAAAATATTTCAAAACATAGCGTAAAGAGCACCGGTTTGTGGCCGCGCTTGCGGGCTAACGCACGTTCCGGGAAATTGGCCCCGATTCATTGCTTGAAGGCGATACGTTCTCCCCGATAGGGCAACGGACGAATCCAGAAAGTGCCGTCCGCTTTCGGTCCGATTCTAATCGCCCTCGCCGGGATTGGCCGAAAAATACGCCTCGAACTTGCCCGCCACACCATCGAATTCCTTCGCGTCGGCGGGCGGATCCTTCTTGAGGGTGATATTGGGCCAGCTCTTGGCCATGTCGGCATTGAGCTTCAGCCATTGCTCGAGGCCCGGCTCCGCATCGGGCTTGATAGCCTCGGCCGGGCATTCCGGCTCGCAGACGCCACAGTCGATGCACTCGTCCGGATGGATGACGAGCATGTTCTCGCCCTCGTAGAAACAGTCCACCGGGCATACCTCCACGCAGTCCATGTATTTGCACTTGATGCAATTTTCAGTGACGACGTAGGTCATGCACGGTCCTTCAGAGGTGTTCCACGCGAGAGAGGTATGATGCCGCTCTAGCCGTTGTCAGGGTCGCTGACAAGCGCCCCTTTATCCTGGCTGAGATCCAGGTAGAGCAGCCTTGCTTCCGTTGCAGGGCCCCGGCGCTCGCCGAGACCCTCGATCCGCACCACGAGGGTGGACCGGGGAAGCGCGACGGTCACCACGTCACCCACGGCTACCGCCTTGGCGGCATTGTCGGTGCGCTGTCCGTTGAGGCGGACATAGCCGCTGGTCACCATCTTGGCGGCCAGCGTCCTGGTTTTCGCAAAGCGCGCGAACCACAGCCACTTGTCGAGCCGCTGCCGGTCCTCACGCATGCCCTCACAGCCTCACTTCTTGCTGTCCTCGAGCTGGGCCTTGAGAGCCATGAGCTTGGCGAAGGGCGAGTTGGGGTCAGGCTGCTTCTCGCGCCGCTCGCGACCACCGTCGTGGCGGTTGTCGGCGCGCTTGTCGGGCCGCGGACCACGGCGCTCCTCGCCACGGCGTCCCTCTCCATGACCAGGACCGCGCGGCGGACGGTTCTGCGGACGCCCTCCCTCCCCTTGCGCCTCCCGGCGCTCGGGACGCGGACGGCGCTCACCTGTCTGATCGCCCTGGTTCGCTCCATGACGTGGGCGGCGGTCGCCGCGATCGGGTCGCTGGTCCGTGCGCTCGCCTCGTTCGTGGCGTCCGCCACGGGCATCGCGGCCATGACGAGCCTGCGCGCCATCGTGATGGCGGCGGCCCTGGCGCCAGACCTCGATCATCTCGGGCTCGGCAGGGGCTGCCTCTGCCGTCTCGGCAGAGTTTGCCTCGACTGACGCCTCTGCGGGAGCCATCGCCTCGCCCTCGGGCGAAGCCACGGCCTCGGCGGCGCTGACCTCGACCTCCTGCTCGGAGACGGATGCCTCGGGAGCCTCGACGGCAACCGCGCCGATCTCCTCGGTGCCGACCGCAGACTCGGCTGTCTCGGCAGGAGCTGCCTCGGAGGGCGTTTCCTCAGCTGGAGCGGCCGTTTCGCCTTCAGAGGCTCCCGCCTCGTCGGCGGGAGGCGCGGTTTGTGGCTCGACAGCCCTGGGCGCTTCCATGAGCGGAACGGTGATGGCGGGCCCGGGACGACGGTCCATCACATAGCCAAGCGACTTGAGGATCGTGGCGAAATCCTCGCCCGCGCAGCCGACCAGGGACGTCATCGCGACCGTGGGCACGAAACCCTCGCCATCGGCTGCACCGGCCGGCGGCTCGCCGGGGGTGATGCCGGGACGGTAGGAAATGGCCGGACGGATGAGGTCCGCCAGGCGCTCCAGGATGTCGACGCGCACGGCGCGGCCACCGAGCACCCGGAAGCCTGCAGCCCGGTAGAGCCCATGGGCGATCTCCGGATCGACCGGGATCGAGGTGCGGCCGGACTGGGCGAGATGCGCGATCTCGTCGATGCCCTTCTGGTCGAGGCCGCCGTTCTGCAGCGCCCAGAGCTGGGTTGCGAGCACGCGGGGCGCCGGCTTCAGCAGGGCCGGCAGATAGAGGTGATAGGCGCCGAAGCGGACGCCGGCCTTGCGCAGGGCGCCACGGGCATCCTGGTCGAGGCTGCGGACATCGTTGAGGACCTTGGCGCGCTCGAGCACGCCGAGCGCCTCGCCGATCTGGAAGCCGATGCCGCGAGCCAAGCCCGTGAGCTCCTGGCTGTCCTCGATCTGCAGCAGCGGGCCGAGCAGGCGCACCACATAGGCCTTCAGCCAGGCGCGCAGGCGGTTGTCCACCTTGTCGCGGGCGGAGCCCGTGAGATGTTCGTCGGAGAGAATCCTCACCCGGGGCTCGAAGAGCTTGTCGCCGGGCTCCAGCTTGGCTACCGGGTCGCCCATCCAGCGGATCGTGCCGTCGTTGGATAGCACGAGCATCGTGTCGGGGGTTTCGGCGAACCGGTCCGCCCGCGCCTCGATCTCGCCGGCCAGCGCCTTGCTGGCGGCGTTGCGCAGGGTCTTGGCCTCCGTGGTGTCGGCCTGGGGATCGGGCACGAAATGGAAGCCGTGCAGGTGACCGATGTGCTGACCCTCGACGGTGACGTCGCCGGTGGTCGTAATTTCCGCTTCGAGCATCTTGTTCTCTCTCAAGCGCCGCATGAGAACGCTCGTCCGCCGGTCGATGAACCGTTGGGCGAGGCGTTCATGGAGCGCATCCGATAGCTTGTCCTCTACCTGACGCGCAACATCCTGCCAATGCTCCGGATCCTTCAACCAGTCGGGACGATTGGCGACGAAGGACCAGGTCCGGACCTGGGCGATGCGGTTGGAGAGGGTGTCGATATCCCCATCGGTCCGATCCATAGCGGACAGATGGCGGGCGAACCAGTCGGCCGGGATGGCCCCATCCTTCATGAGAAAACGGTAGAGCTGCCCGACGAGATCCGCATGGGTCTGCGGGGAAACCTTCCGGTAATCCGGGACCTGGCAGATCTGCCAGAGCCGCTCCACGGCATATTGCGAGCGGGCCATGGCCTGGATGTCGTCTTCCCTGGCCAGAACCTCGAGGGCCGTGACGTCCTCGCCCGTGGGAGCCCGCACGAGGCCGTGCTCCCGCGGCTGCGCCCCCAGCGAATCGCGCAGGCGGGCGAGCGAGGAGAAATCGAGATCCGGGTTGCGCCATTGCAGGATGCGGACCGGGTCGAAGACGTGGTTTTCGAGCGCCTCGACGGTCTCCGCGTCAAAGGGTGGGCAGCGGCCGGAGGTGCCGAAGGTGCCGTCGCGCATGTAGCGGCCGGCACGGCCGGCGATCTGGGCGAGCTCCGGGTTGTTCAGCTTGCGGAACTGGAACCCGTCGAACTTCTTGTCGGATGCAAAGGCCACATGGTCCACGTCGAGGTTGAGGCCCATGCCGATGGCGTCGGTGGCGATGAGATAATCCACGTCGCCATTCTGGAAGAGCTCGACCTGGGCATTGCGGGTGCGGGGCGACAGCGCCCCGAGCACCACGGCCGCGCCGCCGCTCTGGCGGCGGATCAGCTCGGCGATGCCATAGACCTCCTCGGCCGAGAAGGCCACGATGGCCGAGCGCCGGGGAAGGCGCGACACCTTCTTCTCGCCGGCAAACGAAAGCTGCGACAGGCGCGGCCGAGTGACCACGTGGACGCCCGGGATCAATGTCTCGATCAGCGGCCGCATGGTGGCCGAGCCGATGAGCAGCGTCTCCTCGCGCCCGCGCTGGTTCAGCAGGCGGTCGGTGAAAACATGGCCCCGGTCGAGGTCGCTGGCGAGCTGGACCTCGTCCACGGCCACGAAGGCAACGTCGAGATCCCGGGGCATCGCCTCGACGGTGGAGATCCAGTAGCGCGGCCGGTCCGGCTTGATCTTCTCCTCGCCGGTCACCAGGGCGACGTTGTGATGGCCGGCCTTCTCCACCACCCGGTTGTAGACCTCGCGGGCGAGCAGGCGCAGGGGCAGGCCGATCATGCCGCTGTCATGGCCGAGCATGCGCTCGATCGCCAGATGGGTCTTGCCGGTATTGGTGGGGCCGAGCACGGCCGTGACGCCGCGCGAGCGCGCCTGCGGGGGAAGGGAACGACGGGCCATGCCTGGATGTCGGGTAATGCTTGAACGTCCCGGAGTAACGAGAGGCTTGACGGGCCGGGCGCCGGAGCCGAAAGCCTTCTCTTCAAGGCAGCCCGGCCCTCGCGGCCGGCTGCGGGCTAGCCCTTATATGGGCACGAACGCCGCTTTCGCTACCCGCGGCGAGGACATTCCCTAGGGATTTTCAGGGTTTATTGGATAGCGCCGGCCTGGATGGCATCATCCGCCCGCACGGCCCGGCGCATCGGCTGGGAGGCCTTGCCGTCCTGTTCCAGCGACCAGAGCGAAGCCTGCATCTCACCGATGCCGATCATCGTGCGCACCGAGACCTTCAGGGGGAAGAGCAGGCGCGGGCCTTCGACGGGAGCAAGCCAGACGGACATGTCCCGGTTCTCCTGCATGAACTTGGTCGCCGGGCGCTCGGGTCGATGGCCGGAGACCGGCACATAGCGGGCGTTGCAGACGAGAACCGGACCGGAATAGCCCGCGACCTCGGCATTCTTGGTCTCCGCATAGCTGAGAACCACGTTCATGCGGGAAGCGCCGTCGAAAACGGGAATGGTCCGGTTGCAATTGTCCGGATCGGTCAGGCTCTTCGAGGCAACCGCCGGCATGAGCAGCGCGCTCATGGGATCGACCACGCCCCGCTTGTCGGCGGGCTTGACCGGGATCCGGTCTTCCTTGGGCTCCAGCGGCGGGTCAATCTCGACTTCGGCCACCCGGCCGCCCTTCAATCCCATGCGGACGCTGCGCTGGTTGTCGGAGGTCTTGGACACCACGGCGAAGTTCGTCGAGCGCGGGCCGGCTCCGGCGAGCGTGCCCGACGCGGAAGCCTCACCCTTACCGCCCGTCAGGATCATGGCGAAGCCGGTCAGCTTCGCATTGCCCTGCATCTCATACTTTTTTCCCTTGAAGGACGAGACCAAGTCCGCCTTCCCCAAGGGCAAGCCCGCCAGGGAGAGATCATAGGTCACCTTGAGGGTCTGCCCTTGAGCGAGCGAAGCCGTTCCTGCAAAGGCCAAGGTAACGAGAGCTGAAGCGATGAGGCGCATAGGGCTGTTCCGATAGTCTATTCTGTTGCATCGCACGAGATTCGGAATAAATCGTGACCATGATGCCGAAAAAAAGAGGGTGCGACGTTGCGCTATTCTTGACCCACACCCCGGTTTCGGCTTATAGGCTCGCACCTTCCAAGGACTTCTGGTGTCCGGCCGCGTGGGATCTGCGATCAGGCAAACCCGCGAATTTGTGGCCGCGACCCTCACACGACGAATAGGATTGAACCCATGTCGCGCCGTTGCGAACTGACCGGCAAGGCCGTGCTGAGTGGCCACCTGGTGAGCCACTCGAACCGCAAGACGAAGCGGAAGTTCCTGCCGAACCTCTGCAACGTCACGCTCCAATCTGACGCCCTGCAGCGCTCCGTGCGCCTGCGCGTCTCCGCCCATGCGCTCCGCTCGGTCGAGCACCGCGGCGGCCTCGACGCCTTCCTGGCCAAGGCCAAGGCTGAGGAGCTCTCCACCACCGCCCTGGCGGTGAAGCGCGAACTCGAGAAGAAGCTCGCCGCTGCGAGCTGATCTCGAATCGCCTTTGGAGAACAGGCTTTGCGGGCGGCCCTGGTGCCGCCCGTTTTGCGTTGTTCTGCACATCGTCCGGATCGATCCGGACGATGTGCAGCTTATTGGATTCAGCATCGGACGGATCTCAAAAGTGCAGATCCACTTTTGAGTCCGATGCTCAAGGCTTAAGCATTTGTCTGGACGAGGCTGACCCATGACCCAGATTGACCGCCGCGACTTCCTCATTGCACTCACCGCAATGACCCTGGTCGTCCTCTCGTCGAACATCCTGGTCCAGCATCCCTTCACCCATTGGGGCATGGGCGACTACCTGACCTGGGGCGCCTTCAGCTATCCTTTCTCCTTCTTGGTCACCGACCTGTCGAACCGCCGCTTCGGGACTGAAGGAGCACGGCGCGTGGTCTATGTCGGCTTCGTGCTGGCCGTGGTGCTCTCGATTATCCTGGCGACGCCGCGCATCGCCATCGCGTCCGGCGCGGCCTTCCTGACGGCCCAGCTTCTCGACATCAGCATCTTCGCCCGCCTGCGCGACAAGGCTTGGTGGATGCCGCCCTTCATTTCCTCGGTGATTTCCTCAGGGCTCGACACGGCCATCTTCTTCTCGTTCGCCTTTTATTGCGGCGTCGTGCCGGGCTTCGGCCTCACGATCAGCGAGATGCTGGGCCAGGCGGGAATCGTCGACGCGTGCATTGCCCTCCCGTGGACTAACCTCGCCGTCGCGGATTACGGGGTGAAGCTGGCGCTCGCCGCAATCTCCATCGCTCCCTACGGGGCGATCCTCGCTCTCATGCGCCCGCGGCTGCAGCAGGTCGCCTGATCGCTAGTTGCGGCGTTGCGGGACGCTCGCACGCTTGGCATCACCGCCAGCGACGACGGTTCCTGCCGCTGCAGGTCCCTGCCGGCCGCATTTGACGCGCCGCAGATCGCGGCCCCCGGCGAGGGAACATTGGCCCTCAGCAGGCTGAGATTGCCGATCGGAGGGGTGGCTTGCGAGAGGCCGGCATCGAGCAGCTCCTTCGTGGTCCGTGTCCGCATCGCCGCATTGGGCGATCCGAGAACCACCGCGATGACACGCCTGCCACCACGAACCGCCGAGGTGACCACGTTGAAACCGGAGGCGCACACATATCCCGTCTTGGTCGCCTCGAGGGCCGCATAGTTCTCGATGAGCTTGTTGGTGTTCTTCAGCGTCCGGCCATTGACCGTCACCGACGGCGTCCTGAACAGGTCGGTATGGGCTGAGTGATGGCTCAGGACGGCCAGCATGAGGACGGCCATGTCCCTGGCGTTGGTCACTTGACGATCGTCGTGCAGGCCGTTGGCATTGACGAAGCGCGTTCCGCTCATCCCGAGGCGAGCGGCCTCCGCGTTCATCGCAGCAACGAAGGAGGCTTCGCTGCCCCCGACGGCCTCCGCGACCGCCACCGCCACGTCGTTCGCGCTTTTGACCATCATCACCAGCAGAGCGTCCTCCAGCCGGAGAGACGTGCCCTCCGGAACGCCCAGCTTCGATGGAGCCTGAGACACGGCCCAGGCACTCAGGGGCACGGACGTATCCATGGAGAGCCTGCCGGACTGGACCGCCATGAGGGCGAGATGCGCCGTCATCAGCTTGGTGAGGGATGCCGGATGCCAGGACCGCGTCGCCTCCTGGGCCGCCAGGACGTTGCCGGAGGATGCCTCGACCAGCAGCAGGGGCGAGGCGCCGGCGGAGGCGCCCGTCAGGAAAAGGCCGGCGGCCAGCAGGATCGAGGGCGCCCTCATGGCGCGATGGTTGACGGAAACCGCAGCCTTTCGCAAGTGACCGGCGGCCACGCTACCCCAAAATCTCCAGGCCGGCGGGTTGGACTCTAGAGAGCCGCTTCCGCATAGGGCGGGTGGGGAATGGCCTGATGCGCTGCCCGGAGGGCCGCCGACCAGCGCTCGCGCAGGTCGCGGAAATAAGGCTCGTCCTCCTGGATCCGGTAGGTCACGCCCGCCTTCAGCGCATCGCGCCTGGCCACGACGATGTCGATCGGCAGTCCGACGCCCAGATTGGACTTCAGAGTCGAATCCATCGAAATGAGCCCGAGCTTCAGGGCCTCCACGAGGCTGGTATCGTGGGCAATCGCCCGGTCGAGGATCGGCTTGCCATATTTCGGCTCGCCGATCTGCAGGAAGGGTGTGTCGATGGTCGCCTCGATGGCGTTGCCGGCCGCGTAGACCTGATAGAGCCGCATCTGGCCTTGGCCGATCTGCCCGCCGAGCAGCATGGTGACGTCGAAGGTCATGCTGCGCTTTTCCATCTCGACCCCATCCATCGCATAGACCTGGCGGATGGCGTGTCCGACGAGCTGGGCGGCCTTGAACATGCTGGGGACCGTCAGGAGCGTCTCCAGCTCGCCGGTCTCGGGATTTTCGATTCCGTCGGACAGCAGCGACATGACGGACTGGCTCGCCGAGAGATTGCCGGCCGTCGCTAGGGTAATCAGCCGCTCTCCCGGTTTCTCGAACAGATGGAGCTTGCGGAAGGTCGCGATGTTGTCGACGCCCGCATTGGTGCGCGTGTCGGCGATCATGACCAGGCCGTCCTGCACGAGGATGCCGACACAATACGTCATGGGTGTTCCTCCAGGAGCCTTCTGGTCGGGTTGCTCGGGTGTCGAGGCCATCCTCACGCCTGTGCTTGACGGGCGCTCTCGATCCTCAAACGAACGTCGAGCGCCTCACGGGTGATCCCGTAATAGCTGCCTCGAACCGGGGCTGCATCAAGATAATCGAGCCCGATGGCGAGCCGGACGTAATGCTCCGTTGCGGAAACGGCATTGGTCGGGTCGAAGCTCACCCAGCCGAGTTCCGGAATATAGGCCTCAGCCCAGGCATGGCCTGCCTCCTGCACGACCTCCCCCGCCTTGTGAAGATAACCGGAGACATAGCGGGCCGGGATCTTCAGGGAGCGCGCCGCACTCAAGAAAATGTGGGTGAAGTCCTGACAGACGCCGTGCCCTGCGGCGAAAGCCTCCGCTCCCAGGGTCGTGGAGCTTGTGGCCTGCGTGTCGAAGCGCAGGCGCTCGGGAAGCACGTTCATGAGCGCATGGGCCTGATCGAGCGGATTGGCGAAGCGGCCTGCCGTGATCTCAGCGAATTCGCGAATGGCGGGATCGGGGCGAGTCAGGGAAGTCTCGCGCAGATAGAAGATCTCCGGAAAGCGCTCGACTCCGCCCCGGACGACACCGGCCGTATCGGTGGTCTCCACCTCACCGGCCACGCGCAGGACGATCTGGCTGACCGGACCGGACACGGACAGGCTGTGGACGATGTTGCCGTACCAGTCCTCCCGGCGCATGAGTCGCGCCTCGCCATCCATGTCGATGTTCCAGGACAGGACCGTCTGGCTGTCGCAGCCGCGAGGCGTCAGCCGCAGGAGCTGGATCGCCGACCGGGCGGGCTCGCTGTAGTGATAGACCGTCTCGTGGGTGATGCGGATGCGCATGGGTCAGCACAGGTACTGGTTCGAGATGGCAAGGCTGAGCCGGTTGTTGTCCGCCAGGAATTCCTGAAGGAATTCATGCAGCCCGTGCTGGAAGATATCCTCGATGCTGCGGTTCGTCAGCTGGGCGTGGGTCGCCCGTGCCTGGCGCTGCGCTGCGCCCGATGTGCCGTAGCGATGCGAAAGATCGTCGAGATGGCGCGAAAGAGCGCCATAGCAGGCGGCGAGCGACCGGGGCATCTCCTCGCGCAGGATCAGAAGATCCGCCACGAGCCAGGGCCGCAGGTTCTGGTGATAGACCCACTGGTAGCTCACCAGCGCCGAAACCGAGCGGAGAATGGCGGCCCATTGATAATAATCGATGCCGCCGCCCACGGGCGCGTCCTGCGGCAGGAGCACGTGGTATTTCACGTCGAGCACCCGCGCGGTGTTGTCGGCCCGCTCGATGTAGAGACCCAGCCGCGAGAACCAATAGGCATCGTTGCGCAGCATGGTGCGCATGGCCGAACCGTCGTAGCGGAGCGATGCCTCCTTCACGAGATTCAGGAAGCGCGGCAGATCTTCGACCTTGATCGTCCTGGACTTGTAGCGCCGCAGATCGAGCCAAGCCGAGTTGATGGCCTCCCACATCTCCGACGTCAGAGCGGAACGGACCGAGCGGGCATTCTGGCGGGCGGTGTCGAAACTGTTCTGGATGCTCGAGGGATTGGCCTCCGAGAAGGCCAGGAACTCGATCACGTTCTCAGGCGTCGCCTCATCATAGGCCGCCCGGAACTGATCGATGCCGCCCGCCGTGATCAGGGCGGATTCCCATTCGTTGGACTCGCCATCGTTGTAGGAGATCGGCATCGACGCCATGCGATAGGCCACATCGAGGATGCGCGCGGTGTTCTCGGCCCGCTCCACATAGCGGGAGAGCCAGTAGAGGCTGTCCGCGTCACGACTCAGCACGAAAGACGCTCCCTGCTCATTCGCTCAACACCCAGGTATCCTTGGTTCCGCCGCCCTGGCTCGAATTCACCACGAGGGAGCCCTCGTTCAGCGCCACGCGGGTGAGCCCGCCGGGCACGAGCCGCACGCCGTCGCGGCCGGTGAGAACGAAGGGGCGCAGATCCACATGGCGCGGCGCCAGACCCGTCTCGGTGAAGATCGGGCTCGTGGACAGGGCGAGCGTCGGCTGGGCGATGTAATTGTCCGGATTAGCCAGGATCCGCGCCTTGAAATGCTTGCGCGCCTCCTTCGTCGCATGCGGCCCCACGAGCATGCCGTAGCCGCCGGAGCCGTTGACCTCCTTCACGACGAGTTCGTGCAGATTGTCGAGGACATAGGAGAGCGATTCCTGTTCGCGGCAGCGCCAAGTCGGCACGTTCTTCAGGATCGGCTCCTCGCCCATGTAGAAGCGCACGATGTCGGGCACATAAGAATACATGGCCTTGTCATCGGCCACCCCGGTGCCGGGCGCATTGGCGATGGCGACATTGCCCGCCCGATAGGCGGCGATGAGGCCCGGCACCCCGAGCGCGGAATCGGGCCGGAAGACCAGAGGGTCCAAAAAGTCGTCGTCGATGCGGCTGTAAATCACGTCGACGCGCTTCGGCCCCTCGGTCGTGCGCATGTAGACCATCTCGTCGCGAACGAAGAGATCGCGTCCTTCGACCAGTTCCACGCCCATGCGGTCGGCCAGGAAGCTGTGCTCGTAATAGGCGGAATTCAGGGAGCCGGGAGTGAGCAGGACGACGGTGGGATCCCAGGGCGAGCTCGTCGGCGCAACGGATTTGAGCGTTCCCAAAAGCTCGTCCACGTAGTTCTCGATGGGCCGGATGCGCTGCATGCCCACGAGTTCGGGGAAGAGCCGCATCATCACTTCCCGGTTCTCCAGCATGTAGGAGACGCCGGAGGGTGTGCGCAGGTTGTCTTCGAGCACGTAGAAGTCCTGATCGTCGACCCGGACGATGTCGATGCCGGCCACCTGGACGTAGATGCCGCTGTTGAGAGTGAGCCCCTGCATCTGAGGGCGGTAATAAGGGTTGAGATAGACCAGCTCCGGCGGGATGATCCCGGCCCGCAGGATGTCCCGCTGGCCATAGATATCCTTCAGGAACAGGTTGAGCGCCTTGACCCGCTGCTCCAGACCGCGGGCGAGGCGGCCCCATTCCTCGCCGGAGAGGATGCGCGGAATGATGTCGAAGGGGATCAGCCGCTCTTCGGCTTCCGCATTGCCATAGACGGCAAAGGTGATGCCGACCCGGCGGAAGAAGAGCTCCGCCTCCTCGCGGCGGTGTTCCAGCAATTGCGGCGGGACCGATTTCAGCCAGTCCTGCAGGACCCGGTAGGCCTCCCGGCTCCGGCCGCCATGACCGTTCATCTCGTCGAAGATCGCCTGTGCCGCCACCGGATCTCCTCAAATCCCTTTGCCTGCGAACAACCCGGTGCAAACCGGCTCCGGGCTCACAAAACAAAGCTTAGTTGCCTAAAACCTAGGGCTTCAAGCGGGACGAAGGATACAGCCGGGCAAAGAATGATGAGAAAAAGGGCAGATGCTCATCGAGAAAGCAATCCTGCCGGCGCTTCAGCCCAGAAGGGAAAACTCAAGCAGCAGAGTTCTCTGCAGCGAGCTGAAGTTGTTGTCTGAGATCAGGGAGAGGACTGTCTCGCCGCCTTCGCGGTGAACCGCCAGCCCCTCCATGTTGTCGACCTGATGGGAGGACTCGCTCTCGTAGAGCACCTCCCCGTCGACGCGAGCCCTAGCCCGGATCGCCGCCGCCTCGATGCGGCGCAGGCGGCACACGAACCCGCTGAGAAGCGAGAAGCGTCGCTCCAAGATGACGGCGTCGCCATCCGGCAGGAAGGCCATATCGGTGACGCCAAAGCCGCCGGAGAGAGCCACCTCAAAGGCTCCCTGCCTGGATCCTGTGAGAATGAAGCCGCTGCCACCCTCGGCGATGCCCACGAGAGCGCCGCTCAAAGGCGAGCGCTGCGGCGCGACGGCAATCGCTTCCAGGCCGCCATTGCTCGGCAGATCCTGCAGGGCCCTCGGAACCGGGATCGGAACGCCCCGGATGATGCTGCCCGCAGCATTGCGCTCGAACCGGATGACCGCATGGTTGCGCTCGGCGCCGATGAAGGCGGCATTGCCCGAGAGCGCGAAGCTTTCCGTATCGTAGTAGCGCGAGCGCCGCATCGGGACGCCGTTGCCGAGGATCAGGGGCGACAGGACCGGGCCGGACAGACCGGAGAGGCGCCCGTCCGACGTCTCGATCCCGGCTTTCAGGATCTGCGCGTTGTCCGCCAGGGCGATGATGTCCTGTCCGTCTCCAGAGCGCCACAGGCCGGAAAAGCCCCCGAAGGCCGACACATCGGAGCGCAGATCAACCCCGGACCGGAATGCGAGGGCGCCGAATCGGCTGCGGTCAGGATCGGTGGTCGAGAGGCGGCTGATCGGCTGTGCCTCCACCCGGATGGCGGTCGTGGCCTTGAAGGCCGGCGGGCGCTGCGCCACGGCAACGCGCGTGCAGGCCAGGGTCGCGGCGACGGCCCCGCCGCCGATCAGGATATTGCGCCGGGTGAGCCTCAAGCGACAGCCTTGCGGCGGGGAACGCCCCTGATAGAGCCCCTCGCCGGCGGCCCGGCATTCTCCTCGAACAGCTCCGCGAGCTTCTCGGTCATGACCCCGCCGAGCTCCTCGGCATCGACGATAGTGACGGCGCGGCGGTAATAGCGCGTCACGTCGTGGCCGATGCCGATGGCGATGAGTTCCACGGGGGAGCGGGTCTCGATCTCCTCGATGATGAAGCGCAGGTGCCGCTCGAGGTAGTTGCCGGGATTGACCGACAGGGTCGAGTCGTCCACCGGCGCGCCGTCCGAGATCACCATCAGGATGCGCCGCTGCTCCGCCCGGCCGAGCAGGCGCTTATGCGCCCAGTCGAGGGCCTCGCCGTCGATGTTCTCCTTGAGCAGGCCTTCGCGCATCATCAGCCCCAGGTTCTTGCGCGCGCGCCGCCAGGGTGCGTCCGCCGACTTGTAGATGATGTGGCGCAGGTCATTGAGGCGGCCCGGATTGGCCGGCTTGCCGGCCTGCAGCCAGGTCTCGCGCGCCTGCCCGCCCTTCCAGGCGCGGGTCGTGAAGCCAAGGATCTCGACCTTCACGCCGCAGCGCTCGAGCGTGCGCGCCAGGATGTCCGCGCAGGTGGCCGCGACAGTGATCGGACGCCCGCGCATGGAGCCGGAATTGTCGAGGAGAAGCGTCACCACGGTGTCGCGAAAATTCGTGTCCTGCTCCTGCTTGAAGGAGAGCGGCTGGTACGGATCCATGATGATGCGCGGCAGGCGCACGGGATCCAGCGTCCCCTCCTCGAGGTCGAACTCCCAGGAGCGGTTCTGCTGCGCCATGAGGCGGCGCTGCAGGCGGTTCGCCAGACGTCCGACCACGCCCTGGAGATGCGCAAGCTGCTTGTCGAGATAGGCGCGAAGGCGCGTCAGCTCATCGGCATCGCAGAGATCCTCGGCATGGATGATCTCGTCGAACTTGTTCGTATAGGCCTTGTAGTCGGGCCCGCGCGCTTCGTTGGAGCGGGACGGCGGGCGCCAGGATTCGCCGGCATCCTCCGATTCCGCCTCTTCGGATTCCTCGGGCAGCTCGCCGGAAGGACCGTCGGCCTCTTCCGTGGCGCCATCCTCCATCTCGTCGCTGGAATCCTCGCTGACCTCCACCTCGGCGCGATCGCCCTGGCTCTCCTGCTCGGACTCGCCTTCGCCCTGCTGCTCCTGCTGCTCGGATTCGTTCTCCTCCTCGTTCTCCTCGTCCTCGGCATCCATGGACGCCTCGTCGGCCATGTCGAGGGAGGAGAGCAGGTCGCGGATGTTGCGGGCGAAGCTGCGCTGGTTCTCGATGTTCTTCAGCAGGCCGTCGAGATCCCGCCCGGCGCGGTCCTCGATGAAGTCGCGCCAGAGATCGACGATCTTGGCCGCCGAGGCCGGCGGCTTCGCACCGGTCAGGCGCTCGCGCACCATGAGGGCCAGCGCATCCTCGAGCGGCGCATCGGCCCGATCCGTGATCTCCTCGTACTTGCCGCCGCGATGATAGCGGTCCTCCAGCATGGCCGAGATGTTGGACGAGATGCCGGCCATGCGCCGGGAGCCGATGGATTCCACGCGCGCCTGCTCGACGGCGTCGAACACGGCCCGCGCCGCCTGACCCTCGGGGGCGAGCTTCCGATGCAGATTGGTGTCG
Source organism: Microvirga lupini (assembly GCF_014191055.1). Classification (GTDB taxonomy): domain Bacteria; phylum Pseudomonadota; class Alphaproteobacteria; order Rhizobiales; family Beijerinckiaceae; genus Microvirga; species Microvirga lupini_A. The sequence continues at coordinate 80,038 of NZ_JACHWB010000001.1, read as the reverse complement.
TGGCAGGCCAGCCGCAGGGCCATCGCATCGGCGTTGCCGCGCAGGATCGCCACGTCATGGGATGTGAGCCGCCGCGGCGGCTCCGGAAGGCGCGCCTTGTCCTGGCCCATGAGCACCGGACGGTCGGACGCGAAGGCCACCTCAAGGTCGGGCTTGCGCGCGATTGCCTTCATGGTGCCGGCAATGGAGCGCTTCAGCGGCTCCGCCGGCGCTTCCTTCTTCTCACCTGGCTTGCGGTTCGAGATGGACATTTTTTGCCTGTCGCTTCCGATAAGCCCTCATCCTGAGGAGGCCATAAGCCGTCTCGAAGGATCAGGGCGTTTCCAGAGAACTCTGGACCCGGCATCCTCGTCCTTCGAGACGCTACGCTCCTCAGGATGAGGATGCCTGATCGTTGATTAGCTCAGAACCATGTTCACGGCGCTCTCCGGCAGTTCCTTGCCGAAGGAGCGCTGGTAGAACTCGGCCACGAGCGTACGCTCCAGCTCGTCGCACTTGTTGAGGAAGGTGACCCGGAAGGCGAAGCCCGTATCGCCGAAGATCTCGGCGTTCTCGGCCCAGGTGATCACCGTGCGCGGGCTCATGACGGTTGAGAGGTCGCCGTTCATGAAGGCCGAGCGTGTGAGATCGGCGACCCGCACCATCTTGTTGACGATGTCCCGGCCGGCCGGATCCTCCTGATAGTGCTTCGCCTTGGAGAGGACGATGTCCACCTCCTTGTCGTGCGGCAGGTAGTTGAGCGTGGTGACGATGGACCAGCGGTCCATCTGACCCTGGTTGATCTGCTGCGTGCCGTGATAGAGGCCCGAGGTGTCGCCCAGCCCCACCGTGTTGGCGGTGGCGAACAGACGGAAGGCGGGATGAGGCCGGATCACGCGCTTCTGGTCGAGGAGCGTGAGCTTGCCCGACTGCTCCAGCACGCGCTGGATCACGAACATCACGTCGGGACGGCCAGCATCGTATTCGTCGAACACGAGGGCAACGTTGTTCTGCAGCGCCCAGGGCAAGATACCGTCCTGGAAGGCCGTGACCTGCTTGCCGTCCTGGAGCACGATGGCGTCCTTGCCCACGAGATCGATGCGGGACACGTGGCTGTCCAGGTTCACGCGCACGCAGGGCCAGTTGAGGCGGGCAGCCACCTGCTCGATATGGGTCGATTTGCCGGTACCGTGATAGCCGGTGATCATCACGCGGCGGTTGCGGGCAAAGCCTGCGAGGATGGCGAGCGTCGTGTCCCGGTCGAAGAGGTAGTCGGGATCGAGATCGGGCACATGCTGCTCGGTTTGCGAAAAGGCCGGAACTTCGAGATCCGAGTCGATGCCGAAGACCTGTCGCACGGACACCTTCATGTCTGGCAGAAGGGTCGCAGTCTCGGTTTGTGCCGTCATAGGGGCCTCTCGGTCAGAATAAGTGTCTTGAAGATGTCATGGGCTTCTTAAACCCCATGACCGAATGGTGCAATTTCCTAATAAGCCTATCGGGTCTGCCTGAAAGGATATTGTCTTCAGCAGAGGCCGGCGCTTTTGAGGGTGTCATGCGCCTTAATGATGTCGCGCAGGCGCTCCTCGAAGGAGCGGTCGCCCCCATTGGCATCCGGGTGAAAGCGCTTCACCAGGGACTTGTACTGAGCCTTGATGGCCGGTCCGTCGGCGGTCTCGTCGAGGCCGAGGATGTCGAGAGCCCGGCGCACGGCTCCCGTATAGCGGGGGCGCCTCGGCTCGGGCGAGGCTCGGCGGGCGCGGGCGTGGGTAAAGTCTTCTCCCCGGAGAACCCCAAGCGGATCGACGTATTCCCACTCGCGGGGCTCGGCCTTGGCACCCTGCCCCTCGCCGGTTGCCGCGGAGTTCACCCCCATGGCCCAGGTCGGCCGGTGGCCGATAATGGAATCCTTCTGGAAAGCCGCAACCGCGGTATCGGACATGCCGGCGAAATAATTATACGACGCATTGTACTCGCGCACATGCTGGAGGCAGAAGCGCCAGTACTGGCCCTCCCGGTCTCGCCCCTTGGGCGCGCGGTATTCGCCCGCAGCCTTGCAGGCGGGATGTTCGCAGACAGGCCCCTTGGTCTCCTGCGGTTCGTCACAGGAGGACTTGATGCGGATACGGTCGAAAAGAGGCGAGTTGAGATCCATGATTCAGCGATTATGAGTGGCTTCAGGCCCTGCGCCAAGGCCTGAGCGCTTTTGGCCGCAGACCCGTTCAAAAAGGATTGATCTTTCAGCATGACCCTCACCCACTGGATCACACAGACTTTGCAGGAGAACCTGCAGCCGACCGAACTGACCGTCACTGACGAATCAGAGAAGCATCACGGCCATGCAGGATGGCGGGAGGGCGGTGAAACTCACTTCCACGTTTATATCGTGTCTCAAGCCTTTTCCGGCAAGAGCCGGGTCGAGCGTCACCGCCTCGTGAACAGCACGCTGCAAGGCGCCTTCGACCGGGGTCTGCACGCCCTGGCCATTCAGGCCAAGGCGCCGGGGGAGTGAGACTCAGTCAGTGTCATTCCCGGCCGGAGCGTCAGCGGAGGGGAAGGGAATCCATAGCGCCGAGCGTGCAAGTGGATCCCCTTCCCGGTCCTTCAGACCGCCGGGGATGACAAAGCCCTAGGGCTTTGTCACTTAATCCGCTCAAGCACGCTCACATAGTTCGCCACGGCGGCGCCGCCCATGTTGAAGATGCCGCCGAGCACCGGGTTCTTCACCTGGATTCCGCCGGCCTCCTCGCAGAGCTGCATGGCGGAGAGCGCGTGCATGGAGACACCGGTGGCACCGATGGGATGGCCCTTGGCCTTGAGGCCACCCGAGGGATTCACCGGCAGCTTGCCGTCGCGGTTGGTCCAGCCTTCCTTGACGGCGATCGCGCCCTGTCCCCGCGGGGTCAGGCCCATGGCCTCGTACTCGATGAGCTCGGCGATGGTGAAGCAGTCGTGGGTTTCAACGAAGGACAGGTCGGAGAGCTCGATGCCGGCCTGGGACAGAGCCCGCCGCCAGGCTTCCGTGCAGCCCTCGAACTGAACGATGTCGCGCTTCGACATGGGCAGGAAATCCTGCGCGTGGGCCGTGGCCCGGAAGGCGACTGCGCGCTTCATGCGAAGCGCCGTTTCCGTGTCGGCGATCACCAGGGCGGCGGCACCGTCCGAGACCAGCGAGCAGTCGGTGCGCTTCAAGGGACCGGCCACGAACGGGTTCTTCTCGCTCTCGGCCCGGCAGAAGTCGAAGCCCAGATCCTTGCGCATCTGCGCGTAAGGGTTGTCGACGCCGTTCCTGTGGTTCTTGGCCGCGATCATGGCGAGCGCATCGGACTGGTCGCCGTGGCGCTGGAAGTAGGCGCCGGCGATCTTGCCGAACACACCGGCAAAGCCGCCCGGCGTGTCGCCATCCTCGGGAAGGTAGGAGGCCTTGAGCAGATTCTTGCCGATCTCAGGTCCCGGCGTGCGGGTCATCTGCTCGACACCGACCACCAGCACGGTCTTGGCGCGCTTGGCTTCGATGGTCTTGATCGCCTGGTGCACGGCCGCCGAGCCGGTCGCACAGGCATTCTCGATCCTGGTCGCCGGTTTGAAACGGAATTTGTCGCTCGCCTGGAACACCAGGGATGCGGTGAAGTCCTGAGGTGAGAAGCCGGCATTGAAATGACCGAGCACCACCTCGTCCACATCCTCGGGCCCGATCCCGGCATGCTCCAGTGCCTCGTTGGTGACGCGGACGATCAGGCTCTCGACGGTCTCGGCGTCGAGCTTGCCGAAGGGGGTATGAGCCCAGCCGACGATGCAGGCGGTCATGGAGGTCTCCTCAAGGATTGTGCTGTTGGACCACAAAGTGGGCTTGTTTGCTCCATTCAGCAAGCCGGATCATGAGGAAGAAGGCCTTTTCGGGGCTTGAGCCCGGCCCTGTCCTGTCGTCCATCGAGGGGTGAAGCGAATCGCGAAGGAAGAACCCATGCGTCTGTGCGTCTTCTGCGGCTCCAATGCCGGGCAGGATCCCGTCTATCTCGACACCGCGCGTGCGCTGGGCGAGACCCTGGCGGCCAACGGAATCGAACTCGTCTATGGCGGCGCGTCTGTCGGCCTCATGGGCGCGGTCGCCGACGCAGCCATGGCCAAGGGCGGCCATGTGATCGGCGTGATGCCGCAGGCGCTGGTGGACAAGGAGATCGCCCATCGCGGCTTGAGCGATCTGCGGGTGGTGGGCTCCATGCACGAGCGCAAGGCTCTCATGGCCGAGCTCGCCGACGGCTTTGTCGCCCTGCCGGGCGGCCTCGGCACCTTCGAGGAGTTGTTCGAGGTGTGGACCTGGGCGCAGCTCGGCTATCACCGCAAGCCCTGCGCGCTGCTCAACGCCGGCGGTTTTTACGACAAGCTGACCGACTTCCTGGACGACGTGGTGGACCGCGGCTTCGTGAAGCCGATCCACCGCGCCATGCTGATCGTCGAGAGCGAGCCTGCGACCCTAATTCAGGCCATTCGTGCTTACGAACCGCCGAAGGTGGACAAGTGGATCAAGGCCGGCGAACGCTAACCCGGGATCACGCCCTGTACGCGCCCACGCCCTCGCCGAGATGGGCGTTGTTCGCCTCGCGCACCTTCGCGGCCTCTTCGTCATAGAGGAACGGCAGGAAGGCGAAGCGGCGGCCTTTCGTGACCTTGGACACCGCGTGCAGGAGCGGACAGGAGAACACCACGGCACCGCCGGGCGGTGCCTTGTAGCTGCGCGGCCCGTATTCCGGGAAGCTCACCTCGCCGCCCTCGAAATCGCCGTTGAGGTTGATCGAAACCGCGAAGCGGCGATGGGCCGTACCGCTCGTGGTGTTGTCGCGATGCGCCCGGAAATGGCCGCCATCCTCAGCCGCATAGCAGGAGACGATGTAGCGCTCCATGCGCGAGGGCTTGAAGAAATGCACCTTCTCGATCTCGGGATTGATGCGGCGGATGATGCGGTGCTGCACCTGCCGGATCAGATTGGGATCGTCGATGGTGTAATCCTTGCGCCGCTTGTGGTTTGGATCGTGCGCCGCCACGGTCTTGCCGTTGACCTCGCGCATGAAGCCGGATTCCTCGCCGCCATGCTGCTCGTAGAGGCCGATCAGGTGACGGCAGAACTCGGGCTCGAACACGTCCGGGATGACGAGGACGGGGGCCGGAAGCTCGAAGCCGGCATAATGGCTGACCGGCGGCAGATCCCGCAGGCAGGCCATCACCTTGTCGCGGTCGCTGCCATCCTGTTCGAACGGGAAGATGGCGCGCACGCGCAGGGACGGATTGAGCACCATCCAGAAGCGGCGGATCGGAACAGCGCCCTGCCCAGGCTCGGCATTCCGCGGCAGGGCGCCGTAGAGGCGCCCGACCGTGCCGTCGAAATCCCAGAAGTGGCGGATGCCCGGAATGATCTGCCGGGCACGATCTTCAGACTGGTCCGACGGATCGACGCTCACGCCGAACAGAGCGATCTTGTCATCGTCGAAGAGGGAGCGGTGCTGGTCCTGGAACGATGCCAGGGCTGCTTGGCCGGCTTCGTCCGAGCCTGTGCCGTAGAAGCACAGGACGACATAGCGGCCAGCCACCGTGTCGAAGCTGAAATTCGGATTGCTGGTGGAATTCTGTTTGAACCATGGAACCGGATCGCCGACCTGGAGGACACGATAAGCAGGCTGCAGGGTCTCAGGAGCGGCGACATCGGTCATAAGGCAATCCAGAATATGTTCGTCTTTTATGCAACTTTGTTCGTTATCACGCGACTACCGCAGCGACAAGCTAACGTTGCGCCAGCAAGAGCAGGGCAACCCCTCCCAGGATGAACAACATCCCGGCCAACTCGCGCCTGGTGGTCGCCTGTGCCAGGAAATGATGGGACACCGCCTGCGCCATCAGCACCTCCACCAGGGCGAGGGTGCGCACATTGGCCGCCGTGGTGAGCGCGAAGCCGATGAACCAGAACTGAGACGCCAGCGCGCCGAGGAAGCCTGCTCCCAGGGAAGGGCGCCAGGCGGCGAAGCTCGCCACGAGCGCCTTACGATCGAAGAGCCCGAGCCAGACGAGTAGGACAGCGGTCTGCAGGCCGAGTCCCCAGACCAGCGTCGTGGATGCGCGGATGAGCGGGGAGCCCTCGTCGAGGGACAGGATCGCGCCGCGAAAGCCGATGGCGGCCAGGGCGAAGAAGGCCCCCGAGGCGAGTCCGAAGAGAACGGGCCTGAGGCCGGCCGAGGTCAGGCTCGTGCCCGGCTTCACCGACATGAGCAGCACGCCGCCCGTGGCGACCGCGATCGCGAGAGCCATGGCCGGGGTGAGCGGATCACCCAGGAGCACCAGCCCGAACAGGGCCACCTGGACGGGTTCGGTTTTCGTATAGGCGGTGACCACCGAGAAGGCGCGCTCCCGCATGGCCGAGAGCATGAGCGCGGTGGCGAGGATCTGCGTCAGGGCACCCATGAGCGCATAGGCCAGGAAGGCTGCATTGGGGCTGGGCGGCGTTTCCCCGGTGGCGATACTCATCGCGGCCAAGCCCAGGAGCGCGAAGGGAAAACCGTACAGGAACCGGACCTGGGTCGCCCCTACGGTCCCGATGGTCTCGGTGAGGCGACGCTGCGTGGCGTTGCGGCCCGTCTGGGCAGCCGCAGCCGCCAGGGTCACCGGAATCCAGAGGAGGGATGCAGTCATGGCGATCTTCAATCCGCGCGGCTCTTGCCACTCTCTTGCCATGGAATTCGTTAAGAAGGGGAGTTTAAGCAATCAACAAACGGCCCAACCTAGCCAAGGCCAAGGTTTGGCACTAGAAATAGCCCAGCTGACAGGCGGGGCTTGATCGATCCTCTCCTATCGTTGAACGAAGCCAAGGAGTCGTTCCGCATGAACGTTAGCCGAGCCCTCCGCGTGACAGCCTTTGCCCTTGCCGCCCTGATGGGCGGTTCGGCTCTGGCCGCCGGCGGCCCTGCTCTTGTCGTCGAAGTCGAATCCGGCCGCGTTCTCCACGCCGAGCGGGCGACCGACCCCTGGTTTCCAGCCTCCATCACCAAGCTGATGACGGCCTATGTGGCCCTCGACAAGATCCGTTCCGGCCAGATGAGCATGGATACGCTGCTCATCGTGTCCGATAGCGCCGCCGCCCTGCCCCCGTCGAAGATGGGCTTCAAGCCCGGCACCCAGATCCGGCTCGACAATGCCCTCAAGATCATGATGGTGAAGTCGGCGAATGATATCGCCGCCACCATCGCGGAGAATATCGGAGGTTCGATCGACGGCTTCGCCGAGCTGATGAACGCCCATGCCCAGCGCCTCGGCATGGTGAGCAGCCGCTTCGCCAATCCCCATGGCCTACCCGACGAGCGCAACCAGACCACGGCCCGCGACATGGCGCTTCTCGCCCGCGCGCTGCTGCTGGAGTTCCCGGACCACAAGGACCTGTTCGACATCGGCGCCGTCCAGTTCGGCCGCCGCATCATGCGCAACACCAACGGCCTTATCGGCCGCTATCCCGGTGCAGACGGCATGAAGACCGGCTTCATCTGCTCGTCCGGCTTCAACGTGGTGGCCAGCGCCCATCGCGACGGCCGCCACCTGATCACGGTCGTGCTCGGCGCTCCTTCCGCCAACGAGCGCACCATCAAGGCCGCCGAGCTGTTCGACCGCGGCTTCAACAGCAAGGTGAACTTCACCAATCCGGAACTGGCAGCCCTGCCTGCCTCGGCCAATGCCACGCCGCCGGACATGCGCCCGGTCATCTGCGACCGCCGCGGACCGATGCCGCAGGAGGAGGACACTCCGGCCGTTGCCGAAACCGACAGCAACATCCCGAACCTGTTCTCCTCGGAGGTCATGGCCTTTGCCGGCACGGCCGCCGACAAGCCGGTGCGCACCGTGCTCGGGCCCCGCACCGCCGTGCAGCCGGAGCGGGTCTGGGTCGGCCTGAATCCGCCGAGCGAGGCCGAGCTCGCCGCCCAGGCGGCAGCCGAAGCTGCGGCCGAGCAGGCTCGCCGGACCAAGACCAAGAAGGCGGCGGCTCCCAAGAAGGGCAAGGCGGCTGCCAAGCAGGACGACGACGCTGATCAGGACGACGCACAGACCGCCGAGAAGGAGCCCGCAAAGGCCACGGCCAAAAGCGCAGACAAGGGCAAGACCCCGCCCCGCGTGAGCGTGACCGTGAAGCCGGTGACGGGGCCTAAGCCGGCGGCGAAGCCTGCTGCGGACACGAAGTCGAAGGCTCAGAAGGCCGATGCCGCGAAACCGTCCACCAAGACGAACTGAGCTCCATGCGAGGAGCACGGACCCGCAGCTTCTCCTAACCTGAGACATAGAAAAGCCTCCGCTTGCACAAGCGGAGGCATTTTGCTTCGTGACCAAGCTGCCGATCAGATGACGAAGAAGTCCTTGTAGGTCATGGCGAGCTTCTTCGAGAGAGCAGCAATCTCGACCGCCTTGCCTTTGCCCGAGCCATCGGCATCGTAGAGCAGCACGCCCTTGGCCTTGTCGTAGATCACGTAGTCGTTCTTGTCCTTCGCCTTCGTGCCGATGGTGAAGAACACCTTGCCGAGCTGGGCCGGATTGTCTTCCGTGCCCTTCTTTCCGAGCTTGGCAAAGACCTTGTTGTCGAGCCAGATCGAGTCGTCCTTGGTCTTGAAGTCGGCGATCTTGTCCCTGTTGGTCTTCGTGTTCGCTTTGGTATCGAACACGAAGACGTCCCGGCCCGCGCCGCCCTTCAGGCTGTCATTGCCAGCCCCGCCCCAGATCTCGTCATGGTCCGCGCCTGCCTGAAGATCGTCGTTGCCGCTCCCGCCCTTGAGCAGATTGGCGAGATCGTCGCCGGTGAGCTTGTCATTGAAAGCCGAGCCGACGATGCCCTCGATGGCGGTCAGCACATCGCCCGTCGCCTCACCGGCAGCGCCGGCCTTCTTGGCCAGATCCACATCGACCCGGCTCGTCGCGGCCGCGTAGGACACGAGGTCGAGACCGGCTCCGCCGTCCAGGCTGTCGGCCCCGACCCCACCGTCCAGCGTGTCGGATCCGTTGTTGCCGTAGAGACGGTCTTTGCCGGCCATTCCCTTCAGCGTGTCGTCGAAAACCGTTCCAACATAATTGTCTTCATTGTCGGAGCCCGACCAGTTGAGGCTCTCGACGCGAGGATCGAGGACCTGGGCGGCGCCATGGGGCTCTCTGCTCCCGTTCAACTCTGTCCATGTGAGCAGCAGCCGACCATCGGCCAGAGCCGAAAGTTGAGGACTTTGGACATCCTGGAACCCTCCCGTAACGGCCAATACTTCGTCACCATCGCGCGTGCCATCGGCTTTAAAGGCAACGACGCGAATGGATTGGACGCGGGCCGAGGGCGATCCATCACCGAAGTCCCAATCCTCGAATGCCACGGCAAATCCACCATTCGGCAAAGCGGCAACGGAAGAGAGACGCTGAGATCCCTGCGTTTTGACATTGATCTGGAAATCGTTCCCGACCGGTGTGCCGTCTGAGGTGAAGATTCGCCCCCGAATCGAATTGACGAATGGATCCTCGCCGGTTCCACCGGATTGGGTCCACACGGCAACGAAGCGTCCATCCACAAGGGCTGTGATGGACGGCTGGACTTGGTTGTCATCTCGGGTGCTCGGCAGGATGATGCCGTTTTCCGGTGTCACTTCCAAACCGTTCGGCGTGTAGATGTGAGATCGCAACTCACCGGCTTCATCAAAGTATGCCAGAACGACATTGCCGTTTTTGAGCGTGGTGAAACTCTGTAATTCGTCACTCGAGAGATTAATAGGCTTGCTGGCACCTAAACGCCCACCGTTCGCGTCGTAGCGTTGAGTCATCAGTGTAGGGAATTCTCCAAACACTGTGCTGGTCTGGTAGGAAAGCATGAAGCCGCCATCGTCCAGCGCCGTGAGGACGGAATTCGATTGCCAGCCTTCGGTCTCCCGCGTCGCAACGATCTCCGCACCGGCGCTGCGGTCCGCTTTGTAGACCCGGATCAGGGTATCTGTATTCTCAAACGCTCCGTCCGGTGAGCGGCCATAGGATACGGCGAAACCGCCATCCTTCAATGCGACCACATCGCTGACTGCAAGAGCGGCATGATCGCCTTCCAAGGAGCTGATCACGAATTCTTCGCCGAGCTTGTCGCCATTGGCATAGAAGACCTGCCCACGGACGGTGCTGTACCTCGTCTCCGAAATGACCTCTCCTGTTTCCGGGTCCTTGACGGTCTCGATGACCTCTTGAGACCAGACAACGGCGAAGGTACCGTCCTCGAGGGTGGCAAGCCTTTGCCCGACGGAATAGGATTTAATCGGGTTGATCCTGAAAACCGGCCCTGTGGGAAGAGGTGTGCCCACGGCAAATCCTTTCTTGAACGGTCAGTCCAAGTGATTAAGACTGCCTTCAAGCCAAGCTTTCCCTCAGGTGATCGACCTTGACTACTCTCCGGACGGAGGGTGACCTTAGAGGAGGAACATCGCTCCGGCCGGCATCAGGAATGCGGAACGAAAGGCATGTGGCGGGGCAGAAGGGCCTTGCAATCCATGCCCGTTCAGGCGAACGGTGCCGCCTTACCGCCGAAGCCCCATATGACCCATTCCTCCTCCCCCACCACAGGCCTGCTCTTCGCTCTCGTCTCGGCGAGTCTTTACGGCTTCAACATCGTGTATGCCCGCATCGCTTCCTTCGCCGGGGCCAGCGGCTCGGCGATCGTGGTGTACCGGGTGTTCCTGATGCTCGTTCTGGTCGGCATCGTGGCGGCCGTCATGCGCGGTTCGCTGAAGGCGGCCCGGGAGGAGCGCGGCACGCTGATCCTGCTCGGCGTCGCCACGGCCTTCGTGGGCATCTGCTATCTCTCGTCGGTCGCCTATATCCCGGTCACCGTGGCGGCCGTGGTGTTCTACACCTTCCCGATCCTGATCGTGCTCGCGAGCCCCTTCGTGGAGGGCACGAAGCTCACGCCGTCCCTGCTGGGCGTCGTGGCCGTCGCCACCCTCGGGGTTGCCCTGGTGGTGGGTCCGGCCTTCGGTGATCTCGACTGGCGCGGCCTCGCCCTTGCCTTCGGGGCGAGCATCGCCACGGCGATTCAGTTCTTCGCCGCCGCCCGCTGCCGCCGAACCGGCGTCATGGCCAAGACCTTCTGGATTCATGTGCTTGTCCTGCCGACCGCAGCGCTCATCAGCCTGGCGGCCGGGCAGCTCGCCCCACCCTCCTCCCTGGCCGCCGCCCCCTTCGCGGTCACCATGACCATCGGCGGCTATGTCTTCGGCTTCGTCCTGCAGTTCCTGGCGCTCGGGCGCATCACGGCGGTGGCCGCCGGAATCATCTACTGCACCGAGCCCGTGGTGGCTGCCATCGCGTCGGCCCTCATCCTCGACGAGGTCCTGTCGCCCCTGCAGATGGCAGGCGGCGCCCTTGTGCTGGGAGCCATCATGGCCAACGTTGTGCTGGAGCAGCGCCGCCCGAAAGGTGCGCCCCTGGTGCCGATTGCGGATTGAACACGATGACCGACAGCCCGATGACCCCTCCCGCCCCCCTGCCGCTCACCATCCTCACGGGCTTTCTCGGCTCGGGCAAAACCACCCTGCTCAACCGGCTCCTGAAGGATCCCGCCCTGCAGGACAGCGTGGTGATCATCAACGAGTTCGGTGAGATCGGCCTGGACCACCTGCTGGTGGAAACGGTCGACGAGGGCATGGTGCTGCTCTCCGCCGGGTGCCTCTGCTGCACCGTGCGCGGCGACCTCATCGCGACCCTCGAAGACCTCCTGCGCAAGCGCGACAACGGTCGCATCATGCCGTTCAAGCGCGTGATCATCGAAACCACGGGGCTTGCCGATCCGGCGCCGATCCTGCACGCGGTGCTCTATCATCCGTATCTGTCCCTGCGTTACGCCGTGGAGGGCGTGGTGACGGTGGTCGATGCGGTCAACGGTGCCACGACCCTCGATGCCCATCGCGAGGCCGTGAAGCAGGCAGCGGTGGCCGAGCGCATCGTCCTCTCGAAAACCGACCTCGTGGCCGATGAATCAAGGCGCTCGGAGTTGCGGGAGCGGCTGCATCAGCTCAATCCCGGCGCAACCCTGCTCGCGGCGGATGCGCCGGCCGAGGCGGTCATCGCAGGTGGCCTCTTCGATCTCGAAGGCAGGATCGCCGATGTGGCCGAGTGGCTGAAAACGGAGGCGGTCGAGGAGGCCGAGCGTGAGAGCCATGCGCATCAGCACGGACACCATCACCACCATCATGGCCACGACCATCACCATCATCACGATGTAAACCGGCACGACGAGAAGATCCGCGCCTTCTGCCTCACGAGCGATCAGCCGATCCGCCAGGGCACGCTCGACATGTTCCTCGACCTCCTGCGCTCGTCGCAGGGCGCGAAGCTCCTGCGCGTGAAGGGCCTCGTGGCGCTGGCCGAAGACCCGGAGCATCCGGTCGTGATCCACGGCGTGCAGCACGTGATCCACGTGCCGGCCGTGCTGCCGCGCTGGCCCAGCGAAGACAGGCGCAGCCGCATCGTGTTCATCGTCGACGATCTCGAGCGCGACACGGTGGAGAAGCTCTGGAACGCCTTTCTCGGCAAGCCTGCCGTCGATCAGCCCGATGCGGCGGCGCTGTCGGACAATCCGCTGTCGCTGAGGCGGTGAGCACCTCTCGCGGATCTCCAACAAGAGCCTCATCCTGAGGAGCGAGCTTGCTCGCGTCTCGAAGGACAAGGCGCTTCCCATGCATTCTGGAGCTCCTTCGAGACGCCGCTTTCAGCGGCTCCTCAGGATGAGGGGAGAGGGGTGTGAGGTGTCTACCTCATGCCGCCATCTGCGAGCGCTGCGCCCAGCCGGTCATGGAGCGCTCCGCATAGGCCGTGATCGCGTACATGATCACGCCGAGCACCGCGAGGACCACAAGGGCGGCCCAGACGAGGGGCACCTCGAAGGCTGCGGACGCGCGCGTGAGCAGGTTGCCGATGCCCACATTCGACGCATTCTGCTCGCCGATCACGGATCCCACATAGGCGAGCGTGATCGCGACCTTCAACGAGCCGAAGAAGTACGGCATGGCGCGCGGCACGCCGACCTTGAACACGATGTCGCGCTTCGAGGCGCCGAGCGCCCGCAGCACGTCCTCCATCTCAGGCTCCACAGTGGCGATGCCGGTGGCGACGTTCACCACGATGGGGAAGAACGAGATCAGGAAGGCGGTCATCACCGGCGGCACCCAGCCGACGCCGAACCAGAACACCAGGATTGGCACCACGGCCACTTTCGGGATCGAGTTGAAGCCGACCAGCAGCGGATAGGTGCCCGCATTGATGAGCCGCGAGGAGCCGAGCACCATCCCGAGCAGGAGGCCGAAGCCGACGGCCAGACCAAAGCCCGCCAGCGTCATCCAGAGGGTATGCATGGCGTGGTAGGCGAGCTGGTTCCGGTATTCCCACACGGCCCAGAGGATCGTGGAGGGCGCCGGCAGGATGAAGCTCGAGATCTTCAAGACGTGGCAGAGGATCTCCCACAGGGCGAAGAAACCGACGGTGAAGACCCACGGCGCGAGGGCGAGCTGGCTCTTGGTTTTCATGACGTTCCTCACGCCGCCTGGCGCGCCTGGGCGATATGGCCGCGCAATTCGTGGACGAGGGCGGAGAATTCAGGCGTATAGGTGATCTCGAGATCGCGTGGCCGCGGGAACTCCACCTCCCGCTCGGCGACGATCCGGCCCGGACGCGCGCTCATGCAGAAGATTCGGTCCGACAGGAACGCCGCCTCGCGCAGGTCATGGGTGACGAGAATGATGGTGACCTTCTGCGCCGCATGGAGGTCGCGCATCACGCACCACAATTCCTCGCGGGTGAAGCTGTCGAGGGCGCCGAAGGGCTCGTCGAGCATGAGGAGCTTGGGCTCGTGGATCAGCGCGCGGCAGAGCGAGGCGCGCTGCTGCATGCCGCCGGACAATTGCCAGGGGAACTTGTGACCCTGCCCTTTCAGCCCCACCTGGGCGAGCAGGCCCTCGGCCTTGGCCACGTACTCCGCCTTGTGCCGCCGCAGCCGCGAGCGGTGCGGCTCCACGATCTCGAGGGGCAGCAGGATGTTGTCGAGGGTGGTGCGCCAGGGCAGCATCGTGGGGTTCTGGAAGGCCATGCCGGCCAGTTTGACAGGAGCCCCCACTTGCCTGCCATCGACAACGACCGTCCCCTCAGCCGGAAACTGCAGGCCGGTGGCAAGCTTCATCAGGGTGGACTTGCCGCAGCCCGAGGGACCGACGATGGCGGCGAACTCACCCTCGTGTACCTTGAGGTTCAGGTTCTGGACCGCCGGCAGGCCGTCCTCGGCCCGCGCATAGACGTGGGTCACGTCGTGGATATCGACGAAAGCAGACAAGGGGCGCTCCGTGATCTCACCCTCCCCTTGAGGGGGAGGGTCGGCCGTCAGGCCGGGGTGGGGTGAGTAGCGCGACCTTGCAGACCGTAGCGTTTCCCCCCCACCCCGCTCGCTTATGCTCGCGGCCCTCCCCTTCAAGGGGAGGGTGAGAGAAGGCTCAGTTCACCTTGCGCTGGTCGGCCGCTGGCAGGAACTGCTCCGTGAACACCGCGTCCACTTCGGGCTTGGCCTTGTAGGTGAAGGTCAGGCCGATCTGGTCGAGGGCTTTGGCGAAGCGGGCCTTGTCGATGCCTCCGAAACCGTTCTCCTTGACCCAGGGGGTGATCATGTTCTGCTCCAGCACCATCTTGAGGCGCTCAAGCTCCACGTCCTTCTTGGCCACGTCGTTGCGCTTGATCACCGCATCGACGGCGCTCGACGGGTCTTTCACCGTGTCCTGCACGCCCTTCATGATGGCGCGTAAGAGCCCCTTCACGGCCTCCGGCTTCTCCTGAGCGAACTTCTGCGAGACGATGATGGTGTTGCCATAGAGATCGACGCCGTAATCGCTCATGAGCATCACGACGATGTCGTCCGCCGGCACGCCGCGGGATTTCAGGTTGATGTAGGACGACATGGAGAAGCCGAAGACCGCATCGACTTCTCCCTGCGCCAGCATGGGCTCGCGAACAGGGAAGCCGACATTCTCGAACTTCATGCTGGAATCGTCGATCTTGTTGACGGCCTTGAAGATCGGCCATTGCGCGAAGGCGCCATCGGCGGCCGGCGCACCGAACTTCTTGCCCTGGAGGCTCGATACCTCCTTGCTGATGCCCCGGCTCTTGCGCCCGATGAGGGCAAAAGGCGGACGGTCATAGATCACCATCACGGCCTTGATGTCCGTGCCCGGATTCTCGTCGCGGAAGCGCACAAGGGAGTTCACGTCGCCAAAGCCCACATCATAGGTGCCCGAGGCCACGCGGGAGATCGGCTCGCGGGATCCTGCCGCCGGATCGATCGTGACGTCGAGACCCTCGGCCTTGAAGTAGCCCTTGTCGAGGGCGACCGCGAAGGGTGCCGCCGGCCCTTCCCAACGCCAGTCCAGGGAGAACCGTACCGGGGTCTGAGCCTGGGCAGCCGCGGAGCCAAGAAACACGGCGGCACCCGCCAGCATCCCTTTGATCCACTTCGCCTTCATCGAACGATCCACGAACATCACCGTCACCTCTGATCTTTATCGTTTGGAGCCTTATGGCGCTCTTTTCGGCCACCTGCCCGGTTCGTAACCATGCAACCAGATCGGCGGCGGGGGTCAAGTCTCTTGCCGTGGCATTCCTGCCTCCGGAGAGGGCATTTGACAAAAAGTTGAGCAGAAATTCTCAAGGCCGGGACCCTTGACGGCTCCAAGAGCGCTTCCCACCTTGGTGCCATCGGCGACCGGGCCCCTCTGGCAGGACGTGAGCACACGACTGTGATGTCGGAGCCGATGCTTGAACAGAAGCAATCATAGGTCCGGTTATGCCAGAATTCCTGCTCATGGAATGGCTGGGAAAGCCCGTCTGGATGTGGACGGCTTTCTTGAGCCTTGTCGTTTTTCTCCTCGCCTTCGATCTCGGCGTCCTCAACAGAAAGGACAAAGAACTCGGCGTGAAGGAGAGTCTTCTCCTCTCTGCCTTCTACATCGGCATCGCTACCGCCTTCGGCGCGTATATCTGGTGGTCGTTCGAGACCGGCCTTCTGGTGACGGAAGACGGAAGCCATGCAGGCATCTCGTACTTCACGGGCTTCTTCATCGAGAAGTCCCTGTCCATCGACAATGTCTTCGTGATCTCGCTGATCTTCAGCTATTTCGCGATCCCCCGAAAATACCAGTATCGTGCCCTCGTGTGGGGCATCATCGGCGTCATCGTTCTGCGCGGCATCATGATCGCGCTGGGCGCGGCTCTGGTACAGGAATATTCCTGGATGCTCTACATCTTCGGCGCTTTCCTCATCGCGACCGGCATCAAGATGCTGATCGTTCCCGAGAGCGATCCCGACATCGAGAAGAACCCGCTCGTCCGTTTCCTGCGCAAGCACATGCGGGTGACGAACCGCCTTCACGACCAGCACTTCTTCGTGCGCGAGCCCGATCCAAAGACGGGCAAGATCGTCACCTGGGCGACGCCGCTCTTCCTGGCTCTCGTGGTGATCAACGTCGCCGACCTGATCTTCGCGGTGGATTCGGTGCCGGCGATCTTCGCCATCACCACAGATACCTTCGTGGTCTACACGGCCAACATCATGGCGATCCTGGGCTTAAGGGCGCTCTACTTCGCGCTGGCCGCGATGGTGCACCGGTTCCACTACCTGAAATACGCTCTGGCCCTGGTGCTCGTGTTCATCGGCGGCAAGATCTTCTGGAACCAGCTCGTCGGCAAGCTCGATCCCACCATCTCGCTGGGCGTGACCCTCGCCCTGATCGCGGGTGGCGTCGTCTTCTCCCTGTGGAAGACAAAGGACGAGCCGAAGGCGATCTCCGGCTGAGGCTCGAAGGTAACCTGAAAAGGAAAAGGCGGCTTCGAGCCGCCTTTTTCATGCCTACACCGGCAGCATCCCGTCGCTCTTGACCTCCTCCATCACCGCATAGGTGCGGGTTTCCTTCACGCCCGGCAGGGCGAGCAGAATTTCGCCGAGGAAGTGACGGTAGGCGGCCATGTCGGCCACGCGGGTTTTCACGAGATAATCGAAGCCGCCCGCCACCATGTGGCATTCCAGGACCTCGGGCGCCCGCTTCACGGCGGCGGCGAATTTTTCGAAGACGTCCGCCGTCGTCTTGTCGAGGGAGACCTCCACGAAAACCAGGAGCCCCAACCCGAGCCGGTGCGGATCGAGCCTCGCGCCATAGCCGGCGATGTAGCCCTCCCGCTGGAGGCGCTTGACCCTCTCGCTGGTGGAAGTGGGCGACAGCCCGATCGTCTCGGCTAGGTCCACCGTGGCGATGCGGCCATCCGCCTGAAGAGCTTTAAGGATCTTGCGGTCGGTTCGGTCCAGCTCCGGCATTTTCACGGCCCTTCCCCATTTCCTCCGTGTTTACTAAGGCAAGTTCAGCTATTTTGCCATCGAAACACGGCCGGGAGCTTCATATATTCCGGGAAACATCCAGAGGACAATCCGATGAGCCCTGCCCCCGGCGCCGCCCTGCCCTTCAACCCTCCCTTCGCGGAAGACGACAAGGCCCTTGCCGCCCGGCTTCTCGCCAGTTCCCGCCTGTCCCCGGAGCGGGAGAGGCGCGTGGACGAGCAGGCGACCCGCCTGATCGAGGCGATCCGCGCCAAGGGCGGCGGGCTCGGCGGCGTCGAGGAGATGTTGCGGGAATACGCGCTTTCCACCAAAGAGGGGCTTGCCCTCATGGTGCTGGCCGAGGCGCTGCTGCGCGTGCCGGACGCCGCCACCGCCGACCGCCTCATCGAGGACAAGCTGGGGCAGGCCGATTTCGCAAGCCATGAGGCGAAGTCCGATGCCTTCCTCGTCTCGGCTTCGGCCTGGGCACTCGGGATCACCGCGCGCGTCATCCAGCCCGGCGAGACGCCGGAGAGCATTCTGGGCCAGCTCACCAAGCGCCTCGGCCTTCCGGCGGTGCGCACCGCCACCCGCCAAGCCATGCGGGTGATGGGCAATCATTTCGTGCTCGGCCAGACCATCGAGGAGGCCCTGAAGCGTGCCGGCTCGTCCAAGGGCCGGGTCTACCGCTATTCCTTCGACATGCTGGGCGAAGGTGCCCGCACTGCCGACGATGCCCGCCGGTATTTCGACTCCTATGCGTCGGCCATCGACGCCATCGGCCGCTCCGCCGGCAACGAGCCCCTGCCGAATCGTCCCGGCATTTCGGTGAAGCTCTCGGCCCTGCATCCGCGCTACGAGGCCACGAGCCGCGAGCGGGTCATGCGCGAACTCGTGCCGCTGGTGATCGAGCTGGCGCGACAAGCCAAATCCTACGATCTCAACTTCACCGTCGATGCGGAAGAAGCCGACCGGCTTGAACTCTCGCTTGAGGTAATCGAGGCTGTGCTCGCCGATCCGTCTCTCGCCGACTGGAAGGGCTTCGGCCTCGCCATCCAATCCTACCAGAAGCGCGCCGGCTCGGTGATCGACGCCATTGCGGCCATGGCCGAGAAATACGACCGCCAGCTCATGGTGCGCCTCGTGAAGGGCGCCTATTGGGACACGGAGGTGAAGCGCGCCCAGGAGCGCGGGCTCGACGACTACCCGGTCTTCACCCGCAAGGCGATGACGGATCTGCACTACATGGCCTGCGCCGAGAAGATGCTCTCGCTTCGGCCGCGCATCTACCCGCAATTCGCCACCCACAACGCCCTCACCGTTGCGTCCATTATCGAGCGTGCCGGCGGCACGGAGGGCTACGAATTCCAGCGCCTGCACGGCATGGGCGAAGCGCTCTATGGCCGCCTGCTTGAGGACAAGCCGGGTCTTGCCTGCCGGGCCTATGCGCCGGTCGGCGGCCACCGTGATCTGCTCGCCTATCTCGTGCGCCGTCTGCTGGAGAACGGCGCCAACTCCTCCTTCGTGTCCGTGGCCGCCGACCCGAATGTGCCGGTGCAGGAGCTCTTGAAACGTCCCGCCGACATCATCGTCTCCGCCGACAAGGCACGTCATCCGAAACTGCCTTTGCCGCGTGATCTCTATGGACCCGGGCGCGCCAATTCGAGAGGTGTCGAGTTCGGCCATCGCGCTTCGCTCGAGGCGCTTCTTGCCGAAATCCGGAAGAGCGGGCAGCAGAGCTTCAAGGCCGAGCCGCTGATCGACGGCAAGGCAGCGTCCGGCACCGCCCGGCCCGTCGTCAGCCCCATCGACGGCAGCACGGTCGCGGGCCAGGTGACTGAGGCCTCTCCGGAGGTGGCGGACCGCGCCATGGCGGCGGCTCATAAAGGCTTTGCGAGCTGGAGCCGCACGGATGCAGACACGCGCGCCAAGGCGCTGCATCGCGCCGCCGATCTCCTGGAAGAGCGACGCGGCGCGCTGCTCCATCTGCTGCAGGTGGAAGCCGGCAAGACCCTCGACGATGCGCTCTCCGAGGTGCGCGAGGCAATCGACTTTCTGCGCTACTACGCCGTCCAGGGCCGCACCCTCTTCGGCAACGGCGACCTCATGCCGGGGCCGACGGGCGAGAGCAACGTGCTGCGCCTGCGCGGGCGCGGCGTGTTCGTGGCGATCTCGCCCTGGAACTTCCCGCTCGCCATCTTCCTCGGCCAGGTGAGCGCCGCCCTCATGGCCGGCAATGCCGTTGTGGCGAAGCCTGCCGAGCAGACCCCGCTCGTGGCGGACCTTGCCGTGCGCATCCTGCACAAAGCGGGCGTGCCGAAGACGGCGCTGCATCTCGTGCCGGGCGACGGGCGCGTCGGGGCGCGTCTCGTGGAGCATACGAATGTGGCAGGCGTGGTCTTCACCGGCTCGACGGAGGTGGCCCGCATCATCAACCGCACGCTGGCGAACAAGGATGCGGCTATCGTGCCGCTGATCGCCGAGACCGGCGGCATCAATGCCATGATCGTCGATGCGACGGCTTTGCCGGAGCAGGTCGCCGACGACGTGGTGACCTCGGCCTTCCGCTCCGCCGGCCAACGCTGCTCGGCTCTGCGCCTGCTCTGCGTGCAGGAGGATGTGGCCGACCGCATGATCGAGATGATCGCGGGCAATGCGCAGGAGCTGAAGATCGCCGATCCGCGCGAGATTTCGACCCATGTGGGCCCAGTGATCGACCGTGAGGCGAAGGACAAGCTCGACGCGCATATCGAAGCCATGAAGCGCCACGCGAGGGTGCATTATGCAGGCGAGGCGCCCGCAAACGGAACCTACGTGGCCCCGCACATCTTTGAGCTCAACAAGCCGCACGATCTCGCCCAGGAGGTGTTCGGCCCGGTGCTCCACGTGGTGCGCTATAAGGCCGGTCGTCTCGAAGAGGTGCTGCAGGCGATCGAGGGTACGGGCTATGGCCTGACGCTCGGCGTGCACTCGCGCATCGACGACACGGTGGAGCGTGTCGTCGAGGCCCTGTCGGTCGGCAACGTCTATGTGAACCGCAACATGATCGGCGCCGTGGTCGGCGTGCAGCCCTTCGGCGGCCACGGCCTCTCCGGCACCGGCCCGAAGGCCGGCGGACCGCACTACCTCCTGCGCTTCGCCACCGAGCAGACGGTGACCATCAACACGGCGGCCGCCGGCGGCAATGCCAACCTGATCGCCATGGGAGAGTAGGGCGACGAGCCCCGACCGCTCGCCAACGTGTTCTTCATTCGTCATCCCCGGACTTGTTCCGGGGATCCACGGCTTCAGACCGGTTTAGAAAAGACGTGGATGGCCATGGCAAGCACGGCCATGACCTTCGTGGGGAGTTATGACGCGAACCGGAAGCTGCGCACCTGCTCCCATGGCCCGCCGCGGTACCACCACAGGTCCAGCCCCATCCCTGTGACCTCGAACGGCTGAAATCCTTCTCTCAAATCCTCCAGCAGAGCCCGCGCCTGTGTTGGATCAACCTTGTTCTGCACCGTCACATGCGGGTTATGGTTCTGCCGATCCTGAGGCTTGAGCCAATCGTTCCATATCAGCGCGAGATGGCGGCGCATTGCCGCAAGCTCAGGGGATGCAAGCGCGTAGGCGACCCCACGCCCGAGGGAGCGCACGCCAGTCACATCCAGCTTGAATGGCTTTAGATCTGACGTAGAGACCTCGATATCCTGCTCAAGGGTTGCGATGTGCTCCCCCGGCAGGGCGTGGAACAGGGTCAGGTGAGCCGGGATGAAGTTGCGCTCGGGCGGAAAGTAGCGCCGTCGCAGCGTGTCGAAAAAGGCGAAGGAGCGCTCGTCGAGCTGGAGCGTAAGGATGAGCGGCGCGGTGTGCATGAAAAGAAAAACCCGGCTCGGAGCCGGGTTGTTTCAGGATCAGAAGTTCAGCGCCGCTTTGGCTTCGCGCAACTGCGCGATGGCCGATTCGGCTGCTTGCCTGGCCGCCGGCTCGTTGGTGGCGTCGTAGTGCATCTCGGCCGTCAGGATTTCCTGATCGAGGATGTCCTGGGTCAGCTCTTCCTCGGGCAGGGCGCGCTCGGCCAGAACCGTGAGGCCGTTCTGGTTGATATCGGCGAAGCCGCCGCGGATGAGAACACGGCGTCCATTGCCGGGCGTGCTGGTGACGACGAGAAACCCGGTCTTGAGGGCCGTCATCACTGGCGCGTGGCCGGCCAGAACCGTCATGTCGCCTTCGGTGGCTGGCAGCACGACAGCGTCCACGTCGCCGGAGAACAGCACACGCTCGGGAGAGACGAGTTCGAAATTGAAGGTAGCCATTGGAGCTCCTCGTCAGCCCGCATGATCGGGAGTCGTTTGGGAGATACGCTAGGACAAAATCATCCCGGAGCGCACGAACACGGCTCCGGGATGACGTGAGCTTGAACTAGGCAGCTTCAGCGGCGAGGCGCTGGGCCTTTTCGACGGCTTCCTCGATGGTGCCGACCATGTAGAAGGCCGCCTCGGGAAGATGATCGTACTGGCCGTCGACCAGACCCTTGAAGCCCTTGATAGTGTCTTCAAGCGCCACGAGCTTGCCGGGCGAACCGGTGAACACTTCGGCCACGTGGAACGGCTGCGACAGGAAGCGCTCGATCTTGCGGGCGCGGGCGACGGTGAGCTTGTCCTCTTCGGAGAGCTCGTCCATGCCCAGGATCGCGATGATGTCCTGGAGTGCCTTGTAGCGCTGCAGCACCTGCTGGACCTGACGGGCGGTGTTATAGTGCTCCTCGCCGACGATGGCGGCGGACAGCATGCGCGAGGTCGAGTCGAGCGGGTCCACGGCCGGGTAGATGCCCTTCTCGGCGATCGAGCGCGACAGCACGGTCGTAGCGTCGAGGTGGGCGAAGGAGGTGGCCGGGGCCGGGTCGGTCAGGTCGTCGGCGGGCACGTAGATGGCCTGCACCGAGGTGATCGAGCCCTTGGTCGTGGTGGTGATGCGTTCCTGCAGGGCGCCCATGTCGGTGGAGAGCGTCGGCTGATAGCCCACGGCCGAAGGAATACGGCCGAGAAGCGCCGACACCTCGGAGCCCGCCTGGGTGAAGCGGAAGATGTTGTCGACGAAGAACAGCACGTCCTGGCCCTGGTCGCGGAAGTTCTCGGCGACGGTGAGGCCGGTGAGCGCGACGCGGGCGCGGGCGCCCGGGGGCTCGTTCATCTGGCCGTACACGAGGGCGCACTTGGAGCCGGCAGCCGATCCGGACTCGCGCGGATCCACGTTCACCTTCGACTCGATCATCTCGTGATAGAGATCGTTGCCTTCGCGGGTGCGCTCGCCGACGCCGGCGAACACGGAGTAGCCGCCGTGCGCCTTCGCGACGTTGTTGATCAGTTCCATGATGAGCACGGTCTTGCCGACGCCTGCGCCGCCGAAGAGGCCGATCTTACCGCCCTTGGCGTAGGGAGCGAGCAGGTCGACGACCTTGATGCCCGTCACAAGAATCTGGCCCTCGGTGGACTGCTCGGCGTAGGACGGGGCCGGCTGGTGGATCGCGCGGGTGCCTTCACCGACGATCGGGCCGGCTTCGTCCACCGGCTCGCCGATGACGTTCATGATGCGGCCGAGGGTGGCGGCGCCGACCGGCACCGAGATCGGCGCGCCGGTGTCGGTGACCGGCTGGCCGCGAACCAGGCCTTCGGAGGTGTCCATGGCGATGCAGCGCACGGTGCTCTCGCCGAGCTGCTGCGCCACTTCGAGCACGAGGCGGTTGCCGCCGTTCGTGGTCTCGAGGGCGTTGAGGATCTCCGGCAGGTGACCTTCGAACTGCACGTCGACGACGGCGCCGATGACCTGCGTGATGCGACCGGTCGCTTTACCGGCAGTGGTAGCGGTGTTGGCCATGATTGGCTCCTCTCGGATGCTTGTCAGAGCGCCTCGGCGCCCGAAATGATTTCGATCAGTTCCTTGGTGATCATCGCCTGACGCGACCGGTTGTAGGTCATCGTCTGCTTCTTGATCATCTCGCCCGCATTGCGGGTGGCGTTGTCCATGGCGCTCATCCGGGCGCCCTGTTCGGAAGCGGCGTTCTCGAGCAGCGCGCGGAAGATCTGCACGGTGAGGTTCCGCGGCAGGAGCGTCGTCAGGATCTCGCCTTCCTCGGGCTCGTAATCGTAGACCGCGTCGGAGGACGCTCCGGTGGCCTCGATCTGAGCCGGGATGATCTGCTGCGCGGTCGGGATCTGGGCGATCACCGAGCGGAAGCGCGAGTAGAACAAGGTCGCCACATCGAACTCGCCGGCGTCGAAGCGGGCGAGCACCTTCTGGGCGATCATGTCGCCCTGCTCGAAGCCGATCTGGCGCACGGACCGCAGGTCGATGAGCTCGATGATCTGCTCGGCGAACTGACGACGCAGGATGTCGTAGCCCTTCTTGCCGACGCAGATGATCTTGACCGTCTTGCCCTCGGCCATGAGCCGGGTGGCATGGTCGCGGGCAAGACGTGCGATCGATGAGTTGAAGGCACCGCAGAGACCGCGCTCGGCGGTGCAGACGATCAGCAGGTGAACCCGGTCGGAGCCGGTCCCGGCGAGCAGGCGCGGCGTCTCGGGTCCGACGGTGATACCGGACGCGAGATTGCCGAGCACCGCGGACATGCGCTCTGCGTAAGGACGCGCGGCTTCCGCCGCGGTCTGCGCGCGGCGCAGCTTCGCGGCGGCCACCATCTGCATGGCCTTGGTGATCTTCTGCGTCGCCTTGACCGAGGCGATGCGGTTACGAAGGTCTTTTAAGCTCGGCATCGAGCGCCCTACCCTCTCCGGAAAACCGGCTGGATCTTACGAGAAAGACTTGGCGAAGTTCTGGACGACGTCCTTGAGCTTCGCTTCCGAGTCGCTCGACAGGTCCTTCGAAGCGCGAACAGCCTCAAGGATATCGGCGTGCTTGCTGCGCAGGAGCGAGAGCAGACCGTCCTCGAACGCACGCACCCGGTTGAGGGGCAGGTTGTCGAGGTAGCCGTTCACGCCGGCGTAGATCACGGCGACCTGCTCTTCCATCTTCAGCGGCGAGAACTGCGGCTGCTTCAGGAGCTCGGTCAGGCGCGAACCACGGTTCAGCAGGCGCTGGGTGGTGGCGTCGAGGTCGGAGCCGAACTGCGCGAAGGCCGCCATCTCGCGGTACTGCGCCAGCTCGCCCTTGATCTTGCCCGCGACCTTCTTCATCGCCTTCGTCTGGGCCGAGGAGCCCACGCGCGACACGGACAGACCGACGTTCACCGCCGGGCGGATGCCCTGGTAGAACAGGTCCGTCTCAAGGAAGATCTGGCCGTCGGTGATCGAGATCACGTTGGTCGGGATATAGGCCGACACGTCGTTGGCCTGCGTCTCGATGACCGGCAGAGCGGTGAGCGAGCCCGCGCCATGGCTGTCGTTGAGCTTCGCGGCGCGCTCCAGCAGACGGGAGTGCAGGTAGAACACGTCGCCCGGGTAAGCCTCGCGGCCCGGCGGACGGCGGAGCAGCAGCGACATCTGACGGTAGGCGACGGCCTGCTTGGACAGGTCGTCGTACACGATCACGGCATGCATGCCGTTGTCGCGGAAGAACTCGCCCATGGCGCAGCCCGAGAACGGCGCCAGGAACTGCATCGGAGCCGGGTCCGACGCGGTGGCCGCGATGATGATCGAGTACTCAAGAGCGCCCTGCTCTTCGAGAACCTTCACGAACTGGGCGACCGTGGAGCGCTTCTGACCGACTGCGACGTACACGCAGTAGAGCTTCTGCGACTCATCGTTGCCCTGGTTGAGCGGCTTCTGGTTGAGGATCGTGTCGAGCACGACGGCGGTCTTGCCGGTCTGGCGGTCGCCGATGATCAGCTCGCGCTGGCCGCGGCCGACCGGGATCAGGGCGTCGATCGCCTTGAGGCCCGTGGCCATCGGCTCGTGCACCGACTTGCGCGGAATGATGCCGGGAGCCTTCACGTCCACGCGGCGGCGCTCGGTGGACTGGATCGGGCCCTTGCCGTCGATGGGGTTGCCGAGCGCGTCGACGACGCGGCCGAGCAGGCCCTTGCCGACCGGCACGTCCACGATGGCGCCGGTGCGCTTCACGGTCTGGCCTTCGGCGATCTCACGGTCGGAGCCGAACACCACGACGCCGACGTTGTCGGTCTCGAGGTTGAGGGCCATGCCGCGCACGCCGCTCTCGAATTCGACCATCTCACCGGCCTGGACCTTGTCGAGGCCGTAGCAACGGGCGATACCGTCACCGACGGACAGAACCTGCCCGACTTCGGTGACTTCAGCTTCGGTACCGAAGTTCTTGATCTGCTCTTTGAGGATCGCGGAGATCTCAGCGGCTCGAATGTCCATCAGCGGACCTCTTTCATCGCTAGACGAATGGAATTGAGTTTGGTGCGCACCGAGGCATCCACCATGCGGGAGCCCATCTTCACGATGAGACCGCCGATGAGGCTCGGGTCGATTTTGACGTCGACAGCGACGTCAGCCTTGGCGACGTCGCGCAGCGCCGCCTTGATTTCGTTCAGAACGGTATCGGACGGCGCCTCCGCCAGTGTGACCTGTGCCCGGACGATGCCCTTGGCATCGGACACCAGGTTCTGGAAGGCGCGGATCATGTCCGGCAGGGCGAAGAGGCGGCGCTTCGAGGCCACGAGCCGGATGAAATTGCCTGCAAGGCCCGAGATGCCGGCCTTGTCGAGGATCGCGCCGATCGCGTTCGACTGCTCTTCAGCCGTGAAAATGGGGTTGGAGATCAGGCGCTGCAAGTCGTCGCTGCCGCGGATCAGCTGGTCGAAGCGAGCAAGATCGCCGGCGACAGCGTCCACGGACTTCGCTTCGCGGGCGAGTTCGAACAGCGCCGAAGCATAGCGCAACGCTACGCCCGACAGGAGGGGTCCTTCTTGGGAACCGCTTTGCGCCACGTAACCATCTCTCTCGTGTCATAACGTGCCTCGGACCGGGAAGGCCTGCGAACGCGGCATCCGGGAGACCCGTCAGGTGTGGAAATGAGCCCGGGACGGGAGCCTTCTCCGCCCGTCAGGCGAGGGTGCACTAGCATGGGTTTTTCTGAGGCGCAAGGCGAGCTGAGCCCTGTTCGGTCGGGAAAAACCGGGTGCCGGTCGAGGCGGGCCTAAAGTTCCAGGGTGGCGACTTCGCAGTTGGCGAGGAACCGGCCGGTCAGCCGGCTGAAGAAGGTGCCATGCCCCACGACGGCGATGATGGTCTCGGGCCGCTCCGCCAGCCAGCCCCGGAACCGCTCGACCCGCTCCTCGAACAGGTGGGCCGGCTCGTAGACGAAGCCACGCTCGTTCACTTCGCCCTCGTTGTGCCACCAGACCTCGTCCAGATGGCCGAAATGCAGATGGGGGAAGTCCTGGGCCAGATGGGAGACCGCCCGGCCGACGTCGCAGCTGCTCTCCAGATGCTCCCGGTGGAGGCACTCCACCAGGATCGTCGGAGACGCGGGATGGGTCCCGAACAGCCCCATGGTGGTCTGGATCGCCCGGGTGAGCGGCGAGGTCACGACAAGTTCATAAGCGTGCTCCCGCAGTTCCGGGGCACGCTCGGCGACCTGTTGCCGGCCAAGCTCCGTGAGGGGCGCATCGACATGCCCCGGATCCTCGCCGTGCTCGGCCCAGTGGGCATTGAAGGTGGATTGGCCGTGGCGGATGCAATGGACGATCTTGGGCATGGTACCTGTCTAAATGAAGTTTCTCTGTTTGGTCACAGAAAGCTCTGCGGGTCCACATCGATGGACACCCGCGTGTTCCCACGGATCTTGGGGCACCGGGCCATCCAACTCCGCAGATAAGCCTGGAGATCCACCTCCCGTTCGGTCTTGACGAGAAGGCGGAAACGATAACGCCCTCGGATCAAGGCGAGCGGGGCTTCGGCAGGCCCGAGCACGGTGACGCCGGGCGGCGGTTCGGCCACCAGGGCCATGGCGCGGGCATGGGCCTCCGCCGCCTCGCGCTGCTCCGCCGAGATGATGAGGGAGGCCAGGCGCCCGAAGGGGGGCAGGCCCGCCATCTCGCGCACCCGGGTCTCCTCTTCGTAGAACCGTTCCGCATCACCCGAAATCAGGGCAGCGATCACCGGATGGTCCGGCTGCCAGGTCTGAACCAGCGCTCGTCCGGGCTTTTCGCCGCGCCCGGCGCGGCCCGTGACCTGCTGCAGCATCTGGAAGGTGCGCTCGGCGGCGCGGGGATCGCCGGAGGTGAGGCCGATATCGGCATCGAGCACGCCCACCAGGGTCATGAGCGGGAAGTTGTGCCCCTTGGCCACGAGCTGGGTGCCGATAACGATGTCGAACTCGCCCGCCGCGATGGCCGCGAGCTCCGCCCGCAGTCGCTCCGTGCCGCCGGGAAAGTCGCTGGAGAGCACGATGCAGCGCTTGTCGGGAAACAGCTCCGCCGCCTCCTCGGCAATCCGCTCGACGCCGGGCCCGCAGGGCACCAGGGAATCGACGCTGCCGCATTCGATGCAGGCATGCGGGGTGCGCTCCACATGGCCGCAATGGTGGCAGACCAGCGAGCGCCGGAACCGGTGCTCCACCAGCCAGGACGAGCAGTTCGGGCATTCATAGCGGTGGGCGCAGGCGCGGCAGAGCGTTAAGGGCGCATAGCCGCGCCGGTTGAGGAAGAGCAGCGCCTGCTCGCCCCTTTCCACCGTCTGCTCCACCGCCGTCACCAGGGTCGGCGAAAGCCAGCGGCCTTTCGGGATCGCCTCCTTGCGCAGGTCGACGGCCCGGATCTGCGGCATGGACCGGCCGCCGAATCGCTCCGGCAGGCGCACATGGCGGTAGCGCCCGCGCTCCACATTGACCCGGCTCTCGATGGAGGGCGTCGCAGAAGCGAGGATCACCGGCGCGTTCTCGATCTTGCCACGCACCACCGCCATGTCGCGGGCATGATAATGCACTCCGTCGTCCTGCTTGTAGGCCGTCTCGTGCTCCTCATCGACCACGATGAGGCCGAGATCCGCATAGGGCAGGAACAGGGCCGAGCGGGCACCGGCCACCACCTTCACGTCGCCCGACGCGATGGCCGCATAGAGCCGCTCGCGTTTGCGGCCTGTCACGCCGGAATGCCAGGTAGCAGGCTTCACGCCGAAGCGGGCGGCGAACCGGTCGAGGAACTGGGCGGTCAGGGCGATTTCGGGCATGAGGATCAGGGCCTGCCGGCCTTTGCGGACCGCTTCGGCCACCGCCTCGAAATAGACCTCCGTCTTGCCCGACCCTGTGACGCCCTCCAGCAGGATCACGGGCGGATGCTCCTCGCCCATGGCGGCAACGAGCGTCTCGGCCGCCTCGCCCTGGCCGTCCGAGAGGGCAGTGTCGCCGAAGCTGGGATCGGGCATCTCGGCCACCGGCTCGGCCAGCAGGGCCACGGTCTCGAGAGCCCCTTCGTCGATCAGTCCGTTGATGACCCCGGCGCTGACGCCGGCCGCGTGCGCCAGCTCGCTCTTGAGCCGCACGGCTCCATCCTGGGCGACCTCGACCACCTTCTGCCGCGCGGGGGTCATGCGCTTGGGCAGAGCGCCCGCGAGCTTTACGCCGACCCGCGCCACTTCCTGCCGGTCGGCATCCGGGATCTTGAGGCCCATGGCCAGCGCCGAGCCCTTGGGCGCCAGGGTGTACCAGGCGATCCAGTCCAGGAACTTGCGCATCTTCGCCGACAGGTTCGGCGCATCGATGACGCCTGTCACCTTTTTAAGATTACCGCCCTGCCCTTCGCGCATGGACCAGACGACGCCCGCCACCTCGCGGTTGGCGAGCGGCACCTGCACCACGTCGCCCTCCTCAAGGCCGAGGCCGTCCGGCACGGCATAGGAATAGGCCGTGTCCAGCGCCAGCGGGATGAGGACATCGGCGATGCGGCTTGTCATTCGGGAGAGGTTAACCTGTGGCTGTTTAGGATACTGCCCTTGCATAAATGGGACTCATGTCAAGCAGCGCCACACAAAATGTTCTCGATCTGGTCCTCCCCGGCGCCGACGATACCCGCCGGGAAGCGATAACGTGGCTCGCCTCGCTGGCCAAGGAGCGGCGGCTCTCGGGGAAGACCGTCGAGGCCTATGCGCGGGATCTGCGCCAATTCCTGGCCTTCCTGACCAACCATCTCGGCGAGCCGCCTTCCGTCAAAGGCATCCTGGGCTTGAAACCCCTCGACATCCGGGCCTTCCTGGCGGCAAGGCGGATGGACTCGGTAGGCAGCCGCTCGCTCATGCGCCAGCTCGCGGCCCTGCGCTCCTTTGCCCGCCACCTGGAGCGGGAGGGTTTTGGCACGGCGTCGGCCTTCGCGGCGATTCGCACTCCCAAGGTGGAGAAGAACCTCCCGCGCCCGCTGTCCGCCTCCTCGGCCGTCGCCGTGACGGATGCGCAGACGCGGGCGTCGGAGAACCGCAAGCCTTGGATCCTGGCCCGGGATGCCGCCGTGCTGTCGCTGCTCTATGGGGCGGGCCTGCGCATTTCGGAAGCGCTGGGCCTGCAGCGGCGGGACGCGCCGGTGAATGGGCTCGACGCCATCACCGTGACGGGCAAAGGCGGCAAGATGCGCAGCGTGCCGGTAATTCCGCCGATTCAGCGGGCGGTGGAGGAATATCTGGCGCTCTGCCCTTATGCGATCCCGCCCGAGGGACCGCTGTTCGTCGGAGCCCGCGGCGGGCCGCTTTCGCCCCGGATCATCCAGCTGGCCGTCGAGGAGCTGCGCGGTGCGCTTGGCCTGCCCGACAGCGCCACGCCCCATGCCCTGCGCCATTCCTTCGCCACGCACCTGCTGGCCAAAGGCGGCGACCTGCGCGGCATACAAGAACTTCTGGGCCACGCCTCGCTCTCGACGACGCAGCTCTACACGAAGGTGGATGCGGCGCGGCTGATGGATGCGTTCAACGCGGCGCATCCGCGGGCAAGGGTGAAGTAGCGTTCAACCGTCATCCCGGATCGGCTGCGCCGTCCGGGATGACGGTGCATGAGGCAGCACCTTCGGGCCCGGAGGGTTGCTCCGAGCCGTCAGGTCAGTCGAGGGTGGCGCGAATGGCAGCCCGGCTCGATGCTATGGTGTGGAAGGTGAGAGCCAGACTGCTCGTCACGCGCGGTTTGTTTCAGCGGACCTGGATCTGAGCCAGGATCGGCCACCCGCGATCACAGGCTTGCGAGGCCTGCGGCGGGACCGCTCCTTGCCCCACTCTTGCGACGCCTCGCGAACGCGCCCCTCGTCGGGCGAGGATGGGTGATTTTATAGCTAAGGTTGCAGCCGCTGTCAAGAACAAAATGAGAACATTACTCGACCACCTGCCCTCATACCCGCAGCCCTCATCCTGAGGAGGTCGCTTGAGTGACCGTCTCGAAGGAGGCTCCAGAGAGCACTGGAACCTCCTTCGAGACGCAGCCTCGCGGCTGCTCCTCAGGATGAGGGCGGAGGGGTGGCACAGAAAGACGTGGATCCCCGGATCAGGTCCAGGGACGACGAGGAAGGTGTTGGGATTGGCGAGTGTCATTCCCGGCCGGAGCGTAGGAGCGGAAGGGAATCTACTCACACCCTCAGCGCCATGGATCCCCTTCCCGCCCCACGGCCGCAGGGGATGACACCGTGCCCTCGGGGCCTATTCCGCCGCCACGACTGCCTCGGCCAGCAGCTGCCGTGCCGCGGGACCGATATCTCCTGCCGTCCAGTGCGGACGGCAGACGGAGACGTAGCGGCCTTCGCCGCCGATCTCGACAACCGGGCCTGAACGGACGGCTTCGCCATTAGGGTCATACTTCAAGATCATCGTCGCCTTGCGGCCGCAATGGCAGAGCTGCTTGATCTCCTGGAAGTCCTGCGCCAGCGCCATCATGGCGATGATCGCGTCGCTGAACAGCGTGCCGTAGACGTTGTTCTTCAGCCCATAGGCCATGACGGGCACGTTCAGCTCGTCGACGATCCAGGCGAGCTGGCGGACCTGATCGGCGGTCATGAACTGAACTTCGTCGATCAGCACCACCGTGACCGGGTGCTTCGCATGCTCGGCCGCCACGATGGCGCCGATATCGTCGCTCTTCCTCAATGGGGTCGCATCGGCCTCGAGGCCGATGCGCGACTTCACCTTGCCGACGCCGAACCGGTCGTCGATCAGGCTCGTGAACAGCAGCACATTGCCGCCGTTCTCGATGTAATTGTAGCGAACCTGCAGGAGATGGGTCGTCTTGCCTGCATTCATTACCGAGTAGATGAAGTGGAGCTTTGCCATGAATCCATATTACATGTGGATCGCGCGCTTCTCCACCGCGAGGGCTGCTTCCTTCACAGCTTCCGCGAGGGTCGGGTGCGCATGGCAGGTGCGGGCCATATCTTCCGACGAGGCACCGAACTCCATGGCGATCGCCGCCTCGTGGATGAGGTTGCCGGCTTCCGGCCCGACGATGTGAACGCCGAGCACCTTATCGGTGGTGGCATCGGCCAGGATCTTCACGAATCCGTCCGTGGTCTTGTTGACCTTGGCGCGGCCATTGGCCGTGAAGGGGAACTTGCCACTGTTATAGGCGATGCCCGCAGCCTTCAGTTCCTCCTCGGTCTTGCCCACGGAGGCGACCTCCGGGAACGTGTAGACCACGCTCGGGATCACGTCGTAGTTCACGTGGCCTGCCTTGCCGGCGAGAATTTCCGCAACGGCGACACCCTCGTCCTCGGCCTTATGGGCGAGCATGGGGCCGACGATCACGTCGCCGATGGCGTAAATGCCGGTGACGTTGGTGGAGAAATGCGCGTCGGTCTGGATGCGACCGCGGTTGTCGAGCTGGACGCCCACCTTGTCGAGCCCGAGGCCTTGCGTGTAGGGCACGCGGCCGATGGCCACGAGCACCACGTCGGCCTCGATGGTCTCAGGCGTGCCGCCGGCGGCGGGCTCGAAGGTCAGGGTCGCGCCGTTGCCGGTCTTCTCGACCTTGGTCACCTTGGCGCCGAGCTTGAACGCAAAACCCTGCTTGGACAGGATGCGCTGGAAGTTCTTGGCCACCTCGCCGTCCATGCCGGGCAGGATGCGGTCGAGATATTCCACCACCGTCACCTCGGAGCCGAGACGGCGCCACACGGAGCCGAGCTCCAGGCCGATGACGCCGGCGCCGATCACCACGAGGCGCTTCGGCACGGTCTCGAGTTCAAGAGCGCCGGTGGAGGACACCACCACCTTCTCGTCGATCTCGATGCCCGGCAGGCGGGTGACGTCGGAGCCGGTCGCGATGACGATGTTCTTCGTCTCGAGCACCTGGTTCGAGCCGTCCTCGGCGGTCACCTCGACCTGGCCCGGAGCGGAAATGCGCGCGGTGCCGATGAAGGCATCGATCTTGTTCTTCTTGAGCAGGAACTCGACGCCCTTGGTGTTGCCGTCGACGCCCTCCTGCTTGAACTCCAGCATCTTCTTGAGGTCGAGGGTCGGCGCGCTCACGCCGATGCCCATATCGGCGAAGTGCTGCGCGTCCTGGAACATATGCGAGGCGTGCAGCAGGGCCTTCGACGGGATGCAGCCGATGTTCAGGCAGGTGCCGCCATGGGTCTTGCGCTTCTCCACCACGGCGGTCTTCAACCCGAGCTGCGCGGCCCGGATGGCGCACACATAGCCGCCGGGGCCGGTGCCGATGACGATGAGATCGTAGGACATTGTTTGTCTCCACTTAACGTCATGCCCGGACTTGATCCGGGCATCCACGTCTTTGCTGTGAGTTTGAAGGCGTGGATGGCCGGGGCGAGCCCGGCCATGACGCTGAAAGATTGTTCTTACAGATCCAGCACGAGGCGCGCCGGATCCTCCAGGGCTTCCTTGACCCGCACGAGGAAGGTCACGGCTTCCTTGCCGTCGACGATGCGGTGGTCGTAGGACAGCGCGAGATACATCATCGGGCGCACGACCACCTGACCGTTGCGGACCACCGGACGGTCCTCGATGCGGTGCATGCCGAGAATGCCCGATTGCGGCGCGTTGAGGATCGGCGTCGACATGAGCGAGCCGTAGATGCCGCCATTGGTGATGGTGAAGGTGCCGCCCTGCATCTCGTCGATGGAGAGCTTGCCGTCGCGGGCGCGCTTGCCGAAATCGGCGATCTTCTTCTCGATGCCGGCAACCGACAGGTCGTCCGCGTCGCGCACCACAGGAACCAC
The DNA here is from genome assembly GCF_014191055.1 of Microvirga lupini. Taxonomy (GTDB): domain Bacteria; phylum Pseudomonadota; class Alphaproteobacteria; order Rhizobiales; family Beijerinckiaceae; genus Microvirga; species Microvirga lupini_A. The sequence continues at coordinate 46,574 of NZ_JACHWB010000001.1, read as the reverse complement.
GAGGCCCTTCTCGGTGCCGACCGCGATGCCGATGTGGTAGTAGTTCTTGTAGACAAGGTCCTGGCCGTCGATCTCGGCATTCACCGCCGGCACGTCCTTCAGCGCCTGGATCACCGCCTTGGTGAAGAAGCCCATGAAGCCGAGCTTGGTGCCGTGCTTCTTCTCGAACACGTCCTTGTACTGGGCGCGCATGTTCATCACCGCGCTCATGTCCACGTCGTTGAACGTGGTGAGCATGGCGGCGGTGTTCTGGGCGTCCTTGAGGCGGCGCGCGATGGTCTGGCGCAGCTTCGTCATCTTCACGCGCTCTTCGCGCTCGGCATCGACCGGGGCGGAAGGAGCGCGGACCTGGACCGGAGTCGCAGGAGCCTGGGCCGCAGCACCGCCGGTGGCGATCGCCGCCAGCATGTCGCCCTTGGTCACGCGGCCATCCTTGCCCGTGCCGCCGACATTCGCCGGGCTCACGCCGCTCTCGGCGGCCAAACGGGCGACGGCCGGGCCGTGATCCTGGGCCGCGCCGGGAGCGGCAGCCGCCGGAGCAGGCGCAGCCGCGGGGGCCGGAGCGGGTTTCGGAGCCTCGGCCTTCGGGGCTGCGGCAGGAGCCGCCGCCGCACCGCCATCGACGATGGAGCCGAGCACCGCGCCGGGGCTCACCGTCTCACCGTCCTTAGCGATGATGTCGCCCAGCGTGCCGCTTGCCGGCGCGTTGACCTCGAGGGTGACCTTGTCGGTCTCGAGCTCGAGCACGGGCTCATCGGCCTTCACGGGATCGCCGGGCTTCTTGAACCAGCGGCCGATGGTGGCCTCTGATACGGATTCGCCAAGGGTGGGTACGCGGATTTCGGTTGCCATGATCGTCTTCGGGTCTTTGCGGGGCCGGTTGCCCGGCCCCTCGGAATCGGATGAGGGATTTCGCGGGTTTTAAGCCGCGAAAGCCTCGTCGAGGAAAGCCTGCAGCTGGGCCTGATGCTTGGACATGAGGCCGGTGGCGGTGGCAGCAGAAGCAGGGCGGCCCACATAGCGGGGACGGTCCACCTTGGAGCCGGCCGTCTTGAGCACCCACTCGAGATAGGGCTCGACGAACATCCAGGAGCCCATGTTCTTGGGCTCTTCCTGGCACCACACCACGTCGGCCTTCTTGAAGCGGGCGATCTCGGCCGCGAGCGACTTCGCCGGGAACGGATAGAGCTGCTCCACGCGCAGCAGGTAGACATCGTCGATGCCCCGCTTCTCGCGCTCTTCGAGCAGGTCGTAATAGACCTTGCCCGTGCAGATCACCACGCGCCGGATCTTGTCGTCCTTCACCAGCTTGGTGACGTCGCGCCCGGTCTGAGCGTCGTCCTGCAGGACGCGGTGGAAGTACGTGCCTTCCGAGATGTCCGCGAGCGTGGACGTGCAGCGCTTGTGGCGCAGCAGGGACTTCGGCGTCATCAGGACCAGGGGCTTGCGGAAGTCGCGCTTCAGCTGCCGGCGCAGGATGTGGAAGTAGTTCGCCGGCGTGGAGCAGTAGCCCACCTGCATGTTGTCCTCGGCGCACATCTGGAGGAAGCGCTCCAAGCGGGCGGAGGAGTGCTCCGGACCCTGGCCCTCATAGCCGTGCGGCAGCAGGCAGACGAGGCCCGACATGCGCAGCCACTTGCGCTCGCCCGAGGACACGAACTGGTCGAACACCACCTGCGCGCCGTTGGCGAAGTCGCCGAACTGCGCTTCCCACAGGGTCAGGGCATTCGGCTCGGACAGCGTATAGCCGTATTCGAAGCCGAGCACCGCCTCCTCCGAGAGCATCGAGTTGATGACCTCGTAGCGGGCCTGGGTTTCGCTGATGTGGTTGAGGTTGGTGTAGCGCTCCTCGTTCTCCTGATCGGTGAGAACCGAGTGGCGCTGCGAGAAGGTGCCGCGCTCCACGTCCTGGCCGGAGAGGCGCACGCGGTGCCCTTCGAGCAGGAGCGAGCCGAACGCCATGGCCTCGGCCATGGCCCAGTCGAAGCCCTCGCCGGTTTCCAGCATCTTCTTGCGGTTGTCGAGGAAGCGCTGAATCGTGCGGTGGAGGTGGAAGCCCTCAGGGATGGTGGTGAGCGCCTTGCCGATCTGCTGCAGGGTCTCGACGGACACGCCGGTCTGCCCGCGGCGCGGATCGTCCTGGTCCTCGCGCACGGCCTTGAGGCCCGACCAGCGGCCATCGAGCCAGTCGGCCTTGTTGGGCTTGTAGTTCGCCGCGATGTCGAACTCGGCATCGAGCTTCGAGCGCCAGCTCGACTTCATCTCCTCGAGCTCGACCTCGGTGATCACGCCCTCGGCGAGGAGCTTCTTGGAGTAGAGCTCGACGATGGCCGGATGCGACCGGATCTTGCGGTACATGAGCGGCTGGGTGAAGGCCGGCTCGTCGCCCTCGTTGTGGCCGAAGCGGCGGTAGCAGAACATGTCGATGACGACAGGCTTCTGGAACTTCTGCCGGTACTCGGCCGCGACTTTGGCCGCGAAGACCACGGCCTCCGGATCGTCGCCGTTCACGTGGAAGATCGGCGCCTCGACCATCTTCGCCACATCCGACGGATAGGGCGAGGAGCGCGAGAAGCGCGGATCGGTGGTGAAGCCGATCTGGTTGTTGATGATGACGGAGATCCAGCCGCCGGTGCGGTGACCGCGCAGGCCGGACAGCCCGAAGCATTCCGCCACCACGCCCTGGCCGGCGAAGGCCGCGTCGCCATGGATGAGGAGCGGCATGACCGCCGTGCGGTTCTCCGGCGTGCAGCCGTGCTGGTCCTGCTTGGCGCGGACCTTGCCGAGCACCACCGGATTGACGATCTCCAGGTGGGACGGATTCGCGGTGAGGGACAGGTGGACGTTGTTGCCATCAAAAGTGCGGTCCGAGGACGCGCCGAGATGGTACTTCACGTCGCCGGAGCCTTCCACGTCGTCGGGCGCGAAGGACCCGCCCTTGAATTCGTGGAACAGGGCGCGATGCGGCTTGCCCATCACCTGGGTCAGCACGTTGAGGCGGCCGCGATGGGCCATGCCGAACACGATCTCCTTCACGCCGAGATTGCCGCCGCGCTTGATGATCTGCTCGAGCGCCGGAATCAGCGACTCGCCACCGTCGAGGCCGAAGCGCTTGGTGCCGGTATAGCGGACATCCAGGAACTTCTCGAAGCCTTCCGCCTCGACGAGCTTGTTGAGGATGGCGCGCTTGCCTTCCTTGGTGAAGGTGATCTCCTTGTCGGGACCCTCGATGCGCTCCTGGATCCACGCCTTCTCGACCGGATCGGAGATGTGCATGAACTCGACGCCGAGCGTCTGGCAATAGGTGCGGTCCAGGATCGCCACGATCTCGCGGATCGTGCCGAATTCGAGGCCGAGCACGTTGTCGAGGAAGATCTTGCGGTCCCAGTCGGCTTCCGTGAAGCCGTAATGGGACGGGTGCAGTTCCTGATCGTTCGGGGGCGGATTGATGTTGAGCGGATCGAGCTTGGCATGCAGGTGGCCGCGCACGCGATAGGCGCGGATCAGCATGATGGCGCGCACGGAATCGCGGGTCGCCTGCTGCACGTCGGCCTGGCTGATCTCGGCGCCCTTGGCCTGCGCCTTCGCCTTGATCTTGTCGCCGACCGCCTTCTCGACCTGAGCCCAGTTGCCGTCGAGCGCCGAGACGAGCTCGCCATTGGCGTGGATCGGCCAGTTCGCCTTCTCCCAGGACGGGCCCTTGGCGGCTTTCTCGACAGCCTGCTTGTCGTCCTTCAACGCGCCGAAGAAGGCCTGCCACTCGGCATCGACCGAGGACGGATCCTGCTCGTAGCGGGCGTAAAGGTCCTCGATATAGGGTGCGTTCGCCCCATAGAGGAAGGCGGTGTTGAGAAGCTTTTCGTTGGCGTCTTGGCGTGCCATGACAATACTCGATTGAAAAATGACGATGGGCCGCCCCGGGCGGGGCGGCCTTTTTTGTCGGTTACTTGCCCTTCAGGACCTCGACGAGGGTCTTGCCGAGGCGGGCCGGCGATGGCGACACGCGGATGCCCGCGGCCTCCATGGCGGCGATCTTGTCTTCCGCGCCACCCTTGCCGCCGGAGATGATCGCGCCGGCATGGCCCATGCGGCGTCCGGGAGGTGCCGTGCGGCCGGCGATGAAGCCAACCATCGGCTTCTTGCGGCCCTTCTTGGCCTCGCGGGCGATGAACTCGGCCGCCTCTTCCTCGGCCGAGCCGCCGATCTCGCCGATCATGACGATCGACTCGGTCTTCGGGTCGGACAGGAACATGTCGAGCATCTCGATGAACTCGGTGCCCTTCACCGGGTCGCCGCCGATGCCCACCGCCGTCGTCTGGCCGAGGCCTTCATTGGTGGTCTGGAACACGGCCTCGTAGGTGAGCGTGCCGGAGCGCGACACGATGCCGACCGAGCCGGGCTTGAAGATGTTGGCCGGCATGATGCCGATCTTCGACTCGCCCGCCGTCACGATGCCGGGGCAGTTCGGGCCGATGAGGCGCGACTTGGAGCCCTGGAGCGAGCGCTTCACGCGCACCATGTCCTGCACCGGAATGCCTTCCGTGATGCAGACGATGAGCGGGATCTCGGCCTGGATCGCTTCGCAGATGGCGTCCGCCGCGCCCGGAGGCGGAACGTAGACCACGGACGCATCGGCCCCGGTCTTCTCGCGCGCTTCCATGACCGTGTCGAACACGGGCAGGCCCAGATGCGTGGAGCCGCCTTTGCCGGGCGACGTGCCGCCGACCATCTTGGTGCCGTAGGCAATGGCCTGCTCGGAATGGAAGGTCCCATTCTTGCCGGTGAAGCCCTGGCAGATGACCTTGGTGTCTTTGGTGATGAGGATGGACATCGGGTCGAAACCTTACTTTCCGCCGCGCACGGCGTTCACGATCTTCTGGGCGGCGTCGTCGAGGTCGTCCGCCGGGATCACGTTGAGGCCGGACTCGCGGATGATCTGCTTGCCCTCTTCCACGTTGGTGCCTTCGAGGCGCACCACCAGCGGAACCTGCAGGCCGACCGCCTTCACGGCGGCGATCACGCCGCGGGCGATGACGTCGCACTTCATGATGCCGCCGAAGATGTTGACCAGGATGCCCTTCACGTTCGGATCGGCCGTGATGATCTTGAACGCCGCCGTCACCTTCTCTTCCGAAGCGCCGCCGCCAACATCGAGGAAGTTCGCCGGCTCCTCGCCGTAGAGCTTGATGATGTCCAGCGTCGCCATGGCAAGGCCCGCGCCGTTGACCATGCAGCCGATGGTGCCGTCCAGCGCGATATAGGCGAGGTCGTATTTGGAGGCCTCGATTTCCTTCTCGTCCTCTTCCGTGATGTCGCGCAGCTGCACAACGTCAGGGTGACGGTAAAGGGCGTTGCCGTCGAAGGAGATCTTGGCGTCGAGGCACTTGAGGTGCCCGTCCTTGGTGACGATAAGCGGGTTGATCTCCAGCATCTCCATGTCCTTCGTCACGAAGGCCTTGTAGAGCTTGGCGACCACATCCTCGGCTTCCTTGGCGAGCGAGCCGGTGAGGCCGAGCGCCTTGGCGACGGTGCGGCCGTGATGGGGCATCACGCCGGTCGCGGGATCGACCGAGAAGGTCAGGATCTTCTCAGGGGTGTCATGGGCGACCTGTTCGATATCCATGCCGCCTTCGGTGGAGACCACGAAGGCGACGCGGCCGGTCTCGCGGTCGACGAGCATGGAGAGGTAGAACTCCTTCTCGATGTCGGAGCCGTCCTCGATATACAGGCGGTTGACCTGCTTGCCGGCCTCGCCCGTCTGGATCGTGACCAGCGTCTTGCCGAGCATCTGCTGGGCAAACTGCTTCACCTCGTCGACGGACTTGGCGAGACGCACGCCGCCCTTCTCGCCGGCATCGGCTTCCTTGAACTTGCCCTTGCCGCGGCCGCCCGCGTGGATCTGGGACTTCACGACCCAGAGCGGGCCGCCGAGCTGCTTGGCGGCGGCTTCCGCCTCGTCGGCGGAGAAGATGGCAACGCCGTTGGAGACGGGAAGGCCGAACTCCTTCAGAACCGCTTTGCCTTGATATTCATGGATGTTCATTCGTTTCTCTCCGCATCAGCGGTTGAAGACGTGGATGGCCGGCACGAGGCCGGCCATGACGTGAAATAATTAAGCGAGGGTCGAGTTGATCTGCTTGCAGGCGTCCACGAGGCCCTGCACCGAGGCAACCGACTTCTCGAACATGGCCTTCTCCTCGCCGGAGAACGCGACCTCGACGATGCGCTCGACGCCATTCTCGCCGATCACGATCGGAACGCCCACGAACATGTCCTTCACGCCGTACTGGCCGTTGAGATAGGCCGCGCAGGGGAGAACGCGCTTCTTGTCCTTGAGATAGCTCTCGGCCATGGCGATGGCGGAGGCCGCCGGCGCGTAAAAGGCGGAGCCGGTCTTGAGCAGGTTGACGATCTCGCCACCGCCCTTGCGGGTGCGCTCGACCATGGCGTCGAGCTTCTCCTGGGTGGTCCAGCCCATCTTCACGAGGTCGGGGAGCGGAACGCCGGCAACGGTGGAGTAGCGCACCAGCGGCACCATGTCGTCGCCGTGGCCGCCGAGCACGAAGGCGGTCACGTCCTCGACCGAGACGTTGAACTCCTCGGCCAGGAAGTGGCGGAAGCGGGCCGAGTCCAGCACGCCGGCCATGCCGACGATCTTCTCAGGCTTCAGGCCGGAGAACTTCTGGAGCGCCCACACCATGGCGTCGAGCGGGTTGGTGATGCAGATGACGAAGGCGTTCGGGGCATATTGCTTGATGCCGCCGCCGACCGCTTCCATGACCTTCAGGTTGATGCCGATGAGGTCGTCGCGGCTCATGCCGGGCTTGCGCGGCACGCCTGCGGTGACGATGATCACGTCGGCGCCCGCAATATCGGCGTAGTCGTTGGCGCCCTTGTACTTGGCGTCAAACCCGTCGACCGGCGCGGATTCCGCAATGTCGAGACCTTTGCCCTGGGGGATACCTTCCGCGATGTCGAAGAGAACGACGTCGCCGAGTTCCTTCAAGCCGACGAGATGGGCGAGCGTTCCGCCGATCTGGCCTGCACCGATGAGCGCGATCTTTTTCCGGGCCATAGTGTGTCCTTGGGTTTTGCCTTGGATGGTTGGCATGAGCCTTTTTGAGGTGGCGCTGTATGACACCAGAAATGGGCCGCCATCAAGCGATCAAAAGGTTAACAGGTCGGGCTTTGAGACCCCGGAAAAGTCTTCTCAAGCTTAACAATTCGGAAATACTTCGTGATTACAGGAGCTTGCTGGGCTGAACGGTCCGGAATTTTCCTGTTACATTTCCTGAAATTTGTAACTGACGCTAAACGCTGCCGTTCGCCAGGGCCCTCAGCACCACCCGGATCATAGTGGCGAGACGCTGGTCGAGGATGTCCTGGGGCACCTCCGCATCGAGGCGTACCGTCAGCGGATTGATGAAGCGGTAGACGGCATCGCTGATGAAGGCATGGGCCTTCTCCCGGTCCCGGGGGTCGAACTTGCCCGTCACGATCCCTTCGTCCAGCACCCGCTCGATGAGCTGGCGCATGCGCGCCCGATGCTTGCGGACGAGGGGCCGGGAGGTTTCGGTAGCCGTGCAATAGACGTCGAAGAGGTGGCGGTCTTCCTTCAGGAGATCCCGGTGAACCCGCGCCCAGGCCTGGATCAGGCGCTCGAGCTTGTCGTCGGCGGGGTCAGGAGAATCCGCGATATCGGCGATGGTCGCCTCCATCCCCCGCAGCCACTGGCCGGCGACCGCATCGATGAGAGCCGCCTTGTTGGTGAAGTAGCGGTAGACATTGGCGTGGGTCATGCCCGCCGCATCCGCAATGCCCACGACGGTGATGTGCCTGGGGCCGAACTCCTTCAACTGGTCGGCGGCAATGGCAAGGAGCCGGGTGTCGGCCGGGGCGGAGTCCGGCCCCTTTCCCAGGCTACCGGCCGGCCGCTTCATGTCTCGGCCAATCCCGTCGTGCTGCCGGAGGCTTCCGAATCCGAGCGCCCGTGCGGCAGGGACAGGTATTCCTCGGAGCGCATTTCGATGAGGCGGGAGACCGTGCGGTCGAACTCGAAGGCCTCGCGACCGGAATCCGCATGGTAGAGTTCCGGCGCCTCGGCCTCCGCGGAGGCCAGCAGCTTCACATGGGCATCGTAGAGGGCGTCGATGAGCATGATGAAGCGCTTGGCCTCGTTGCGACGCTCAAGGGTCATCTTGGGGATATTCTCCAGGATGATTGTGTGGAACTCCTCGGCAAGGCTGAGATAATCGGCGGCGCCCAGGGGCTTGGAGCAGAGATCCTCAAAGGAGAAGCGCGCCACGCCGCCGGCCGCTTGCGGCACCTCCACCGGGTGGCCCTTGACGGTCAGGGTCATGGGCTTGCCGTGCTCACGACCCGTCAGGCTCCGGAAGGCACGGGTCAGGGCCGCGTGCGAGGACTCGTCGGCGGGTGTGTAGAAAACCGGGCTTCCGGCGAGCTTTTCCAGCCGGAAATCCGTGCGGGATTCGAGCCTCACCACGGCCATCCGCTCCTGCAGGAGCCCGATGAACGGCAGGAAGAGCGAGCGGTTGAGGCCGCCCTCATAGAGCCTGTCGGGCTCCACGTTGGACGTCGCCACCACCACGACACCATGACGGAACAAGGCCGTGAACAGGCGCCCGAGGATCATCGCATCGGCAATGTCGGTGACGGTGAACTCGTCGAAGCAGAGCACCCAGGCCTCGTTCGCCAGCGCCTCCGCCACCGGTGCGATGGGATCGTCGCCCGAGACCTCACCGCTTTTAAGCTTCTGCCGGTAAGCATGGATGCGCTCGTGCACATCCGACAGGAAGGCGTGGAAATGAACCCGCCGCTTGCGCCGCACGGGGAGCGCCTCGAAGAACAGGTCCATGAGCATGGTCTTGCCGCGCCCGACCGAGCCCCAGACATAGAGCCCCTTCGGCGGCGCATGGTCCTTGCTCTTCTTGCCGAAGAGCCAGCCGAGCGCGCTGGGCTTGCGGGCAAGGCGGTGGTTGGCGAGGTTTTCCGCCAGCGCCTCCAGGCGCTTGAGCAGCGCCACCTGCGCCGGATCGCGCTCGATGGCGCCGGACGTGACCAGGGCGTTGTAATGGGCCGTGATGGAGCGGGGCGAGGAGAAGGAGGTGTCGTTCACGGGATGATCGATACCGTTCCGGAGCGTTGAGCGCAAACGTCTTGAGACTGCTTTTTCCCCTCCCCCATGCGGGGAGGGGCAGGGGTATGGGTGGAACGACCGGGCGAGCAGCCAACCAAGTTCTGTTCTATCAGCCTCTGCGCTCACTGGACGAAGCACAGCATCCTGACTTTTGGACCCCCACCCGGCCGCTGGCGCGGCCACCCTCCCCGCAAGGGGAGGGAACGCGCGATCAGCGCGAGAGCGACAGCGGGGCGCCCGACTTTGCCAGGACGCCGCTGAGCGACCCGGACGAGCCGCGCAGGCGCGCCGCCACGGCGCCGCCGGTCTGGTAGAGATAGACCTCGCCGTCGCGGTAATCCCAGGCATTGACCCGCGACAGGTCCTGGTTGGAGCAGCCGGAGGCCGTGGCGCGGTAGAGGTCGAGCGAGGGCGAGCTCGACAACTGGATGCGGCAGCTGCCGCCGGACGTCTGGGCGCTCCAGTTGCCGACCATCGCGGTGCGGCTGGAGGGAGCCGGGGCCGCCGCGGGCGCGGGTGCTGCCACGGTCGGCGGTGGGGGTGCGGGTGGAAGGCCTGCGATGTCGGTGCCTCCGGCCGGTGGAGCCATGGGGTCGGTGGGAAGCGGCGCACCGGCGACGGGCGGCAGGGGAGCCGCCTCGATGGGGCCGGACGGCACCGCCTCGACGGGCGGCGCCTCGACGATAGAAGCCGCGTTCGCGCTGCGGGCCGGCGGACCGCCGAGGCGCGTGGAGGAGCACGCGCCGAGAGCGAGAGCGGAGCCCATCACGGCCGTCGCAAGCCAGTGGTAAGTCTTCATCGTGGTCCTCTTATACGGTACCGTCTTATAGAAGAACGGCTTGATCGTCGGCTCAGGCTATCATGAGGAATATGAACCTAGACCAACATGGTTCCGGCTTCGACATATGGGATCCCCCACCATAAAAAAAGGCGCCGGAGGCGCCTTTTGATCAAAGTGTTGCGAGGACGCCTCAGACGGCGCGCGCGATCATCATTTTCTTCACCTCGGCGATGGCCTTGGCCGGGTTCAGGCCCTTCGGGCAGGTGTTTGCGCAGTTCATGATCGTGTGGCAGCGGTAGAGCCGGAACGGATCATGCAGGTTGTCGAGACGCTCGCCCGTGGCCTCGTCGCGGCTGTCGATGAGCCAGCGATAGGCCTGCAGCAGGGCTGCCGGTCCTAAGAACCGGTCACCGTTCCACCAGTAGCTCGGGCACGAGGTGGTGCAGCAGGCGCAGAGAATGCACTCGTAGAGGCCGTCGAGCTTGGAGCGCTCCTCGGGAGTCTGGCGCCACTCGGTCTCGGGTTCCGCCGTGACCGTCTGGAGCCAGGGCTCGATGGAGGCGTGCTGGGCGAAGAAGCTCGTGAGGTCCGGCACCAGATCCTTCAGCACCGGCATGTGCGGCAGCGGATAGATCTTGATGGTGTCGGAGCCGCAATCGTCGATGCCGAGCGTGCAGGCCAGCGTGTTGCCGCCCATGATGTTCATGGCGCAGGAGCCGCAAATGCCCTCGCGGCAGGAGCGGCGGAAGACCAGCGTCGAGTCGACGTTGTTCTTGATCCACAACAGCGCGTCGAGAACCATCGGACCGCAATCGTCGCGGTCGACATAATACGTGTCGATGCGCGGATTGGCACCGTCATCCGGGTTCCAGCGGTAGATGCGGAATTCCTGGACATTGGTGGCACCTGCCGGCTTCGGCCAGGCTTTGCCTTCGGTGTACTGGGAGTTTTTCGGGAGGGTGAACTGGGCCATTTTCAGGTTCTCTTCACTATCGGTGCGAGTGTCACGAACGACACTCAAGCTCCTTGGTCATTTCTCTGCACTGTCTCTTGTATGTTTCTGCTGTATCGCAGCCTTCCAAGGTCAACTGCTCACCAGTCTCATCTATAACCACCTTGCAGGCCTGCGATGCACTGCCAGCCCAACCTTCGCCATCTGTACCTTTCAGCCTCAATACACTTCCATTCAAAGTGTAAGTTCCTCCAGACACGAACGACTCTAAGCGGCGCCCTAGAAATGAGGTCGTAACGACTTTTCTGTTTCGCCCGAAACAGATGGAATATTTGCCGTAACTCACATCTGCTTCCCAGCAGCCAACGAGTTGCTGGGACAAGGGTTTAGGAGATGCAAAAGCTGACACAGAGCAGCAAGAAGCGATGAGCACCAAAGCTGCTCTTGTGATGTCAGCTTTCATCAATACACGCGAGCCTTCGGCTCGATGTACTGGATGTCGTTCGACATGGTGTAGGTGTGCACCGGGCGGAAATCGAGGGTCACCTTGTGCGAGGTGTCGTCGAGCCATGCCAGCGTGTGCTTCATCCAGTTCTTGTCGTCGCGCTCGGAGAAGTCCTCGCGGGCGTGGGCGCCGCGGGATTCCTGGCGGTTGGCCGCGCCCTCCATGGTGACGACGGCCTGTCCGATCAGGTTGTCGAACTCCAGCGTCTCGAGAAGGTCGGTGTTCCAGATCAGCGAGCGGTCCGTGACCTTGACGTCGGCCGACGCGTTCCACACGTCGTGGATGAGCTTCTTGCCCTCGTCGAGAACCTCGCCGGTGCGGAACACCGCGCAGTTGTTCTGCATGGTCTTCTGCATCTGGAGGCGCAGCTCCGCGGTCGAGGTCGAGCCGTTGGCGTAGCGGAACTTGTCGAGGCGCGAGAGCGCGAGTTCGTCCGCAGATTTCGGCAGGTCCGCATGGCGCGCGTTCGGCTCCAGGATCTCGGCGCAGCGCAGGCCCGCCGCGCGGCCGAAGACCACGAGGTCGATGAGCGAATTGGAGCCGAGGCGGTTGGCGCCGTGCACGGACACGCAGGCCGCCTCGCCGAGCGCCATCAGGCCCGGCACCACCGTGTCGGGGTTGCCGTTTTTGAGCGTCAGCACTTCGCCGTGATAGTTCGTCGGGATGCCGCCCATGTTGTAGTGAACGGTCGGCAGGACCGGGATCGGCTCCTTCGTGACGTCCACGCCCGCGAAGATCTTGGCGCTCTCCGAGATGCCGGGCAGGCGCTCGTGCAGGATCTTCGGATCGAGGTGGTCGAGGTGCAGGTAGATGTGGTCCTTGTTCTTGCCCACGCCGCGCCCGGCGCGGATCTCCATGGTCATGGCGCGCGAGACCACGTCACGGGAGGCCAGATCCTTCGCGGAGGGCGCATAGCGCTCCATGAAGCGCTCGCCTTCCGAGTTCGTCAGGTAACCGCCCTCGCCGCGCGCGCCCTCGGTGATGAGGCAGCCCGAGCCGTAGATGCCGGTCGGGTGGAACTGCACGAACTCCATGTCCTGCAGCGGCAGGCCGGCGCGCAGCACCATGGCGTTGCCGTCGCCCGTGCAGGTATGCGCGGAGGTCGCCGAGAAATAGGCGCGCCCATAGCCGCCTGTCGCCAGGATCGTCATGTGGGCGCGGAAGCGGTGGATCTCGCCGGTGGACTGGTTCAGCGCCACGACGCCGATGCAGCGGCCATCGGAATCCATCATCAGGTCGAGGGCGAAATACTCGATGAAGAAATTGGTCTGGTTGCGCACCGCCTGCCCATAAAGGGTGTGCAGGATCGCATGGCCCGTGCGGTCGGCGGCCGCGCAGGTGCGCTGCGCCGTGCCCTTGCCGAACTCGGTGGTCATGCCGCCGAAGGGGCGCTGATAGATCTTGCCCTCGGCCGTGCGGGAGAAGGGAACGCCCCAGTGCTCCAGCTCGTAGACGGCGGCCGGCGCGTTGCGCACGAGATACTCGATGGCGTCCTGGTCGCCGAGCCAGTCCGAACCCTTCACGGTATCGTACATGTGCCAGCGCCAATCGTCCGGCCCCATGTTGCCGAGCGAAGCCGAGATGCCGCCCTGGGCCGCCACCGTGTGCGAGCGTGTGGGGAACACTTTCGTGATACAGGCGGTGCGAAGGCCGGCTTGGCTACAGCCGACGGTGGCGCGAAGACCCGCGCCGCCCGCGCCCACGACCACCACGTCGAAGGTGTGATCGATGATGTTGTAGGCCTTGCCGTTGATGGCTGCGCCGTTCGTTGCTTGAGCCATGTGTGTTGTCCTTAAACCAGGATGCGGCCGAGGCTGACCTTGAGAATGGCGTAGAGGCAGGCCACTCCAATGATCACGGCATAGAAATTGTTGGCGATCACGGCAGCGATCTTGAGGCCCTTGTCGTGCACGTAGTCCTCGATGACGATCTGCATGCCGAGGCGCATGTGGTTCGTCACCGAGACCACCGCCAGGATCAGGATGATCGCGACCAGCGGATGCGAGATGACGCTGATCGCCTCCTGATAGGAGGGCGAGGCGGCCAGTGCCGCCACGATGATCACGAAGGCGATGATGAGGGGCACGTTCGACACCGCGGTCATGCGGTGGATCCACCAATGTTCGACGCCGTGCCCGGAGGCGCCGAGGCCCTTCACGCGGGCAAGCGGGGTGCGCATGGAAACGCGGGTGTCAGCCCTGTTGTCGGCCATTGTCCGGTCTCCTTAGAACGCGATGAAGGCGACGACCCAGATCGCCAGCGTGAGCGCGACCGAGCCGACGAGGGTGAAGCGGGCCATGTTGATGCGCTGGGCCGCTTCCATGCCATGGCCGAAATCCCACACGAGGTGGCGCACGCCGCCGAGCATGTGGTGCATCAGGATCCAAGTGTAGCCGAACAGGATCAGGTAGCCGATGGGCGAGCCGAAGAACCATTGCACGGCATCGAAAGCCGAGGGCCCGGAGGCGAGCGCCACGAGCCAGATGGCGAACAGCGCGATGCCGCCATAGAGCGCAAGGCCGGTGATGCGGTGGGCGACGGACATCGCCATCGTCCAGCTCCACCGGTAAATCTGAAGATGGGGGGACAGGGGCCTTGGGGCCACTTTCGCCTCAGCCATGATGTTCACTCCTGATCGGCGACAGGTGGTCGCGCCTAGTTTGGAACGGTTCGTATAAGATGCGCGGCCACACCGCAATGCGCCTTCCGCCCAATCGGGCCACAGAAGCGCATACTTCGTCAGCCGCGAAGATATAGCGCCCCTCGCTTAACGGACAATTTTTAATTATTCTTATCTCCCTTCGCCAATGACGAAGGAAGCCGATGCAATTCGATCTGACAGATCTGAGCCTCTTTCGCCACGTGGTCGAGGCCGGAAGCATCACCCACGGGGCGGAGCGGGCCCATCTGGCGCTCGCCGCCGCCAGCACGCGCATCCGCAACATGGAAAAGTCTCTCGGCGCCGCCCTCCTCCTGCGCACCCGGGCGGGCGTGACCCCGACTCCGGCCGGCCGGACCCTGCTCCAGCATGCCCGCACCCTCCTGGCCCAGGCCGAGCGCCTGCGGGAGGATCTGGGCTCCTATACCGGCGGCCTGACAGGCCAGATCCGGATCCTCTCCAACACCAATGCCCTCACCGAGTTCCTGCCCGAGGCGCTGAGCGCCTTTCTCGCTGGGCATCCGCAGGTCTCCATCGATCTGGAGGAGCGCCTCAGCGACGAGATCGTCGGGCTCATCGCCGAGGGCGTGGGCGACATCGGCATCGTGGCCGGCACGGTCGAGACCGGGCAGCTTGAGACCTATCCGTTTCGCAGCGACCGCTTCGTGCTGGTGGTGCCTCAGGATCACGCCCTCGCCTCCCGGCCGAGCATTCCCTTCGCCGAGGTTCTGGAGCACGATTTCGTCGGCCTTGACCGGGCGAGCGCCCTCCAGCGCTTCCTCGCCGGCAAGGCCAGCCGCACCGGCAAGCCCATTCGCCTGCGGGTTCAGCTGCGCAGCTTTGATGCGGTCTGCCGCATGGTCGAGGCAGGCGTCGGCCTCGGCATCGTGCCCGAGACCACGGCACGCCGCGCCGCCCGCACCATGGCGATCGAGGCGGTCGATCTGGACGACCCGTGGGCGACCCGCGATCTTACCCTGTGCATCCGGGCCCTGAAGGAGCTGCCGGCTTCGGCGCGCCAGCTGGTGGAGCATTTGCGCAAGAGCGCCTGAGACAACCCTCATAGGACCGGCAATGATTTGCCGGTGCCGAATGCTCAAATCCGCGTGAAGAGGGGATGATTGTCGCCGGGGAACTGTCAGTCTTACACGGGGCTTCAATTCTTCTGGAGGAAACAATGCGTGGAACGGATGGCGTATCGCTCATGGCCTTCATCGGCCTTTTGACCCTGGCCAGCTCCAGCATCGCCCAGGCCCAGACGGCCTCGGCCGACACGAGCTTCTTCGTGACCAGCGCCGGATCCGGCAAGGGCGCGGATCTCGGCGGCCTCGACGGCGCCGACCGGCATTGCGAGACGCTCGCCGAAGCCGCCGGCATTCGCGGCAAGATGTGGCGCGCCTATCTCTCGACCCAGGGCGCGAACGCCGTCAACGCCAAGGATCGCATCGGACGGGGGCCGTGGCAGAACGTCAAGGGGACCGTGATCGCCAAGGACGTGGCCGACCTGCACGGTCCCAACAACAATCTCACCAAGCAGACGGCGCTCACAGAGAAGGGCGAGACGGTGAAGGGCCGGGGCGACCAGCCGAACCAGCATGACATCCTCACCGGATCGCAGCCCGACGGCACGGCCTTCGCGGGCAATCAGGACATGACCTGCGGCAACTGGACGAAGAGCGGCACGGAGGGCGCCGCCATGACGGGCCACCACGACCGCATGGGCCTCGACGAGTCGCCGCCGGCCAAGTCCTGGAACTCCTCGCACGCGACGCGGGGCGGCTGCAGCCAGGAGGCCTTGCGCGGCACCGGCGGCGCAGGGCTGTTCTACTGCTTCGCGGCAAATTAGGCGGCGAAATCCACCGCCGGCATGGTGAGCCCGCGTCTCAGGCACGCGGCCTCCAGCGTGTTGCGCAGCAGGCACGCGATGGTCATGGGGCCGACGCCGCCGGGCACCGGCGTGATGGCGGAAGCGACTTCGGCCGCTTCCGCAAAGGCCACGTCGCCCACCACCCGGGTCTTGCCCTCGCCGGCGGCCGGGTTCGGCACCCGGTTGATGCCGACATCGATCACAATAGCGCCGGGCTTGATCCAGTCGCCGCGCACCATCTCGGGCCGTCCGACCGCCGCCACGAGAATATCCGCGCTCCGGCAGACCTCAGGCAGGCCACGGGTCTTCGAATGCGCCACCGTCACCGTGCAGCTCTGGGCGATGAGCAATTGCGCCATGGGCTTGCCGACGATGTTGGAGCGCCCGACCACCACGGCGTTGAGGCCGGCGAGATCGCGACGCACCGACTGCGCCAGCAACAGGCACCCGAGCGGCGTGCAGGACACGAGGCCGGGCACGCCGGTCATGAGCCGGCCGGCATTGATGGGATGAAACCCGTCCACGTCCTTCGTCGGATCGATGGCTTCGATCACCTTCTGGGCGTCGATCTGTTTCGGGAGAGGCAGCTGCACCAGGATGCCGTCCACGGCCGGATCGGCGTTGAGCCGGGCCACGAGTTCGAGAAGCTCCGCCTCGCCCGTGGAGGCCGGCAGCACATGCTCGAAGGAGCGCATGCCGACCTCGACGGTCTGGCGCGCCTTGTTCTTCACGTAAAGCTGGCTCGCCGGGTCCTCGCCGACGATCACCACCGCGAGCCCGGGCGTGACGCCCTGCTCGCTCAAGGTCCTCACGGCTCCGGCGATGCGCCCGCGCAGACCTTCCGCATAGGCTTTTCCATCGATGATCTTGGCGCTCATGGGTCTCGTCCTGTCACGGTGGCAAGGGCTGCGGCCAACGCCTCCCCCTCGCCCGAAATCACAAAGGTCTTCAGCCGGGCGGTGGCGCCCGCCTCCAGGCTGACCGCCGAGGCCGGAACCCTCAAGGCTTTGGCAAGCACACGCCGGACACCCTCGTTGGCCGCCCCGTCCTCCGGCACCGCCCTGACCCGGACCTTCAGCACCGGCCTGCCGTCCGACAGGGTCTCGATGCCGTCGATGGCATCCCGTCCGCTGCGGGGCGTCACGCGCACCCGGACCTCAAGGCTGTCAGGGCGAACGCGCCAGGGCATGATCTTCCCTTAAAAGGCGATCGGCATCAGGTAGTCGATGATCAGGTTCTGGATGAAAATGATCAGCAGGATCAGGATGATGGGCGAAATGTCCACCCCGCCGAGATTGGGCAGGATGTTCCGGATCGGCCGCAAGACCGGCTGCGTGACCGCATCGAGGAAGTTCCAGATCGAGCGGACGAAATCGTTACGGGTGTTGACCACGTTGAAGGCCACAAGCCAGCTCAGGATCGCGGACGCGATGATGAGGTAGGTATAGAGCTGCAGGGCCAGCAGAATGACATTGAGGAGCGCGCGCATGGAAAACCTGTCAGGGATCGGCTTAGCTCATGTAACGATTGAAGCGGGGCTGAACAACCCATAACAGCTTCACACAACAGCCACTTCCCAGTCTGGAAGGCTCGGAAGCCCCTCCTCCGGCCGATTGACAGACCAAAGCCGGGAGGCCTAAAACTTGCGGCACTTGGCTCGATTCAATCGACCGGGGCTGTAGCTCAGATGGGAGAGCGCTGCAATCGCACTGCAGAGGTCAGGGGTTCGAATCCCCTCAGCTCCACCAAGCCTTTGCAGATCAAGAATGATTTGCGCTTTTTAGCTTCAAGCGTCGAACCAGCCACCTCGAACCCGCCCTGAGGAACGTTCTCTGAGCCCTGGTTGCGCGGCGCCTCGATGGCATGACCGGATAAGGTACATACCGTTTTGCCCGGATGTACGGCGTTTACCTTGTGTCTTAAGGCTTTGTCGATACTGTGTTGCTAAGAGTCCGTCCGGGTCAAAGATCCAGATCAAAGGACATAACAATGGCTCTGACGGGGCGTTTTAATCTCCGGAAATCCTTTTCCGGACGGATCATTTTGCAGGTTGAAGAAGAAGTGGAGAGCGCCTGGGGGCTCTTCTCACGGAAGCCCAAGTTTCGCCGGCGCTGGCGGGATGCGAAGCCGATGGATCTGCCGGCGACAGAATTGCGCTCGCTGATGGATCTGCGCAACCGGCCGCATTCGTTCATGCAGGCCTTCGAGCCGACACAAGTGGTGCGTCCATCGGCTCATAGGACGGATCCGATCCAAGTAACAGTCGGCGGGTCTGTTACATCTGGCGAAGGGAAACCAGCGATCGCTCATTGAAAGAGCCGCTTGCTCACTGTCCGTTTTGCATCGGTCCCGCGCTTCCGCGGGACCGACCTCATATGTTCCCTTACGCCCCGCGGCTCTCCAGATACACGCGTGCCGATTTGAGCGCCGACTCGCATTGAGGGGTGTCGCCGAGGATGCTTTCCGGTGCGGTCTGGCCGGTCCAGACGTTCAGGGCTGTCGAAACAACCCAGAGAGGCTCGGCCATGGCGCGGTCCGCCAACCCCGGCAGGGAGGCTTCGGCACAGGTTCTCACATCCGCGATGACGGCCTGAGGCGCGCGGGCCTGCGCCAGGCGCTCGCCGATCTCGGCCTGGAGCGGATCGACGATCAGCAGGCTGACGAGGGAAGCCAGGATTTCTTGCAACATGTTTGCCTCTGCGCCGGCGGCCGGATCGGGAACGATCCGACATCACGCAAGCGCCACCGCTTCTTGCGTCAGAGGGGCCCGGATCAGGGGTCTGTCCGAAACGTAAGCATAGACGACCGCCGTTCAAGGTCGGGTAGGGACATCCCGGATGATGGCGCGCCAATCAATCCAGGGACTTTTTCCTATCATGTCGACGCAAGACCGCCGGCATCGCCCCAGTCATGTCATTCCCGTACCGGAGCCTCAAAGTTGCCGTGATTTCCCCGGTATGAGCGGAGCTGCGCACATAACGTGATTTGCGGATCGAATCGTCAGCATCATGAGTTCTTCGCCACAATCCCGAAACGATTTCACCTTTCCGTGGTCCGCCGACGATCAATCGCGTCATGAGCTCATCGAAAAGCTCGAGCAGGTCTACAGGCTGTGCCATCAGCGCTGGCGCATCGTGGAGCACTATGGCGAGGCGGCGCGTCCGCTGCTTCGCCGCATCGGCCGGACACTCGATCAGACGGCCTTAGCCACAGCGCTGATCATGCTCCCGAAAGTCATGGCCGAATGGGACCGTTTACGTCCCGTTCTGGTGTCGAATGCCCGGACCCTGCTTCCCTTCGTTCCATTGGTGAAAACCGCCGAGGAAGAGGCCCTGGAGCAGGACCCGGTCTGGGAGCTCCTGGGGGAGTTCAAGACGCTCGCGCCGGACCAGCAGGACAAGGCTGCCAAGAACCTGGCGCTCCTGTGGGCTCATTTCGAGGAGACCTTTGGCGGCTTGAGCGGCTTCCTCGCGGAGCCGCAGACGGACCAAGCGCTCTACCTCGACAAGCTCGACACGGCCTCAAGGCGCATGAAGCTTGCCCGAGGGTCGGATGTGGCCTTCCACTATGTCACGGTCGAAGTGATGCGGCTTTACGTGGTCTGCCTGCAGATGCGGCGCTCGGACCGCGCCGCCCTCTCGCTCGCGGCCTGCGCGGCCACCCTGATCAATCGCGGACGCGTGATGACACCGGCGATCACCCATCAGGCCGCCTAGAGCATCGGACCCAGAAGTGGATTTGCACTTTTGGGATCTACCGATGCTCCATCCCTAAGGAGCAGATCGTGCTCGTCAACCAACGCAACGAGGCCGTGAGACAAAGAAAAGGCCTGAGCGGAGAGACCGTCAGGCCATCGAGTTGCCAGAGGGAACGAAGGGATTCGAAGAGACAACGGCCAAGCCTCAGGACGGTTCCCGGCCGGTGCAGGCTTACTGGAACTCAACTCGCATCCCATCAACGCAGCGCAGCCTCGATGTCGTTCTGCTCGACGACGCGTTCGATCATCTCCGTCTCGCTCTTGATGCAATAGAGCGGCACGCCGCCGGCCGTCGTCGGGAGCAGGCGCAGGATCCTGAAGATATCGTGCGGCAATGCGCGGCAGGATGGATGGGGTCTCACGACCTCACCGACTTTGAACACATGCGCGATCATGGCGTTCCTCCGGGATATGACGGGCCGGCGATCTCAGATCGGCCCTCGCGGGACGTCATGCCAGTAGTCCCGCATCTCCTGCTCGCGCCTGCGGTCGGGCCAGACCGTATCGTCGCCGTAGAAGGCCGGCGCGCCCTGGACCTGAGCCTCGGTCACGTCGGTACGGTAGCCTTCGAGCTCCTTGTCGTAGGAGAGCTTGTCCCAGGGGATCGTGTGGTGATGAGCACCCAGCCCGAAGAAGCCACCGAAGGTCACATCGACATAAAGCACGCGGCCGCTCACCTTCTCGATCAGAAGACGCTTGATCGTCCCGATCTGCGTCCCGTGCGGATCGTAGACGGCCGTTCCTTCGACGCGGTCACTTTCAATCACCGGATGGGATGGGGTCGCGCGGTTGACGGGTCCCCAGAGATAGAAGCCGTTCTCCAGGATTCCGGCCGCCACCACGGCACGGCTGACGCCCTGGTTCCACTCTTCATCGGGGCCGATCTGCTGCATGAGGGCCCATGGCCCCAAATCGGCCGGCAGAACCTCGCCCGAGGAGCTCTCGACAAATCCGCGGAGATCGGGCTCCGCCTTGGATTGGAACACGTAATAGGTTCGCATGAGCGCCTCCCCTGCACCAGTATCGATCACGCCCCCTTCTTCAACCTATGAGAGGCCGTGAAGCCTGCCCACGCGATAATTGTAGACCTCAATCGCCCGACATCAAACAGGGAACATCATGTCGCAAGACTGCGGCTTGCATCTTTGGACGAAAGATCGTTCGATGATAAACTCGGAGCCGAGTGAAAGAGCCTCTCATTGCAGGGAAGGAACAGGTGGCAGACTTGGCGATATCCTTGCTGATCGTTCTTGCGGGCACTGTCGGGATGCTCCTCCTGCTCCTGACCTGGTTCGGCAGCAGAAGCATCACACCAGAGATCGAGGACGATCTCGACCCGATCCTGGGCGCCAGAGATCCCACGGCCATCTATGAGTCGCATGGACCCTTCATTCCCATGCCGGCGCATCTGAAGACGAGCGATCAGATGGTCGATTGGATGACCAAGGAACTGCCGAAGCTGACGGCGGAGATCGCGAATCCGCGGACCTGAACGGAATGCTCCGCAAGGAAGGATGTTGTTCCGCAGACGAAGCGTGGTGAGATATCAGGGAAACATAAGGGCTGAGGTCAGGATGCTGGCGGCATAGGCCAGGGCAATCAGAATCGGTGCGATCATCGCCGCCGAGGCAAGCAGAAAGACCGACAGACTGAGACTGCGCATCACATCCCTCCTCGTTAAAGCCTCGGACCCGAAAGTGGCTGTGCACTTTCGGGAGCCATTCCGATGCTCCACTTTTCAAGCTGCGCATCGTTGGATGCGTTGAGATGCCAGCAGCCTAACCGGAACCATGACCGCAACATGGCGCAACCTTGGCCAAATCCGAGAAGCGCCGGATTGTGGGCATCTTCCTGAATGATCGAGATGTGAAAGGTCTTGGATCCCGCTGGCTTCAGGCTTCCGGGATCCGGCTCTCCGGCCTCTCGCGCGGCGCCGGGCGCGTGGCGATGTAGAGCGCGACGCTTCCCATGATGATCGCGAGAATGAAGGGCAGCAACTCGATCTCCGTCAGCCACAGGACAAGGCCGTACGAGACGGCAAGCATGCTCAGCGCATAGATCTTGGCACGCCGGGGAATGGCCCTCTGATCGCGCCACGTGGTCAGCAGATGACCGAAACGGGGATGGGTGTAGAGCCGCTCGGCCAGAGCCGGGTTCGAGCGCGCAAAGAACCATACGGCCAGGAGAACGAAGGGCGTCGTCGGCAGAACGGGCAGAAAGATCCCGATCACACCGAGAGCAAGGCTGCCATAGCCCAGGCAGAGATAGAGTTGACGCATCATCCGGCTCGGGCTCTCCAAGGATGGCAGCAAGCATCATCAACGCTTGTCGGCAGGATCGGTGCCAGCAGTCCGGATGTATGCGATCTTTCCCGCCTTGGACAGACAGGCGTCCGCATGATGGGGAATGACGGCATGCGCCACCATTCCTGAAACTGCAACTCTCGGATCAGCCGACCAATGCGCGCTCCACGCCGGCCGCGATCGCCAGCAGCCTGCGATCCTGCCCGTGGCGCGCCACCAGCATGAAACCCACCGGGCGCTCGCAGCCGGGGACAGGCAGCGAGATGGCCGTGAGGTCGAACTGGTTGCAGAACATCGGATTGCGCAGGATATGCCAGTCCGTCTTGTTGTAGAGCCTGTCGTCGGCCTCCAGGGGCGCGATGAGGGGCGCTGAGATCGCCGTCGTCGGCAGCGCCAGCACGTCGACCGGGGACAGCCGCTCATCCATGGCGGCAGCGAGCGCCCGGCGGTGGCGGATCATGCGGATATAGACCGGGGCCGGAACGGTGCCGCTGCGCGCAATCGACCATCGCACGCGTGGATCGATCTCCGCAGCCTTGGTCTCCAGCCAGTCCGCGTGAACCTCGGAGGCCTCGATGGACGCGATCGAGGCCGCGGCGGTCGTTTCCGCCATCGCCGTGAGCAGGTCCTCGATGCTGTGGTCGTACACCTTGGCTCCGGCCTGCGACAGGCGGCTCAGGGCTCCCTCGAAGGCCTGCTCCACCATCGGCTCGAGGTCCGAGAACAGACGCCCCCGGGGAACGCCGATTCGCAATCCTGCCAGAGGATGAGGGTTGACGGCCCACGGCTCTTCGCCGGCCATGACGGCATCCGTGTCGGCGCAGTCCTGAACGGAGAGCGCGAGCGGGCCGATCGAGTCCAGCGAGGGCGAAAGGGGAAAGGCTCCGTCCAGCGGCACCCGATGCGCGGTCGGCTTGAACCCGACCACCCCGTTGAGCGCCGCCGGAATGCGCACCGACCCGCCCGTATCGCTGCCGATGGAGATCTCGCTCGTGCCCTCGGCCACGGTGACGCCGGCCCCCGAGGACGAGCCGCCCGGAATGCGCAGGGGATCGGCCGCATTGCCCGGGGTGCCGTAATGCGGGTTGAGTCCGAGCCCCGAATAGGCGAACTCCACCATGTTGGTCTTGCCGAGAATGACGGCCCCTGCTTGGCGCAGGCGGCGGACGATTGTGGCGTCTCTCGTTGCGGGAGACCTGTCGCGCATGGCGACGGAGCCCGCGAGCGTGGCTTCGCCCGCCACGTCGAACAGGTCCTTGATCGACACGATCGTGCCATCGAGCGGGCTTAAGGACACACCTGCCTGTCGGCGTGCATCTGCGGCGTCCGCTGCGGCGCGGGCGGCCTCCTGGTACAGGCGGACGAACACCCGCTCGTCGGCGGCCCGCGCGTCCAGACGCTCCAGGATGGTTTCGAGCTTATCGCGGATGGTCGTCATCGGGGCACCGGATCGTTCAACTTAAAGCATCAGGACGATGAGCACCGGAGCCATGGCCTTCTGTCAAGCAGGACGCTTCCGCCACCTCACGACGCATAGCGTCGCCGGGTGTCGTCGACCTCGTCTGTATCGTCCACCATGGTGGCGATCGGGAAGGTGATCACGCAGCGAACGCCCGTCGGCGCGAAATCGAGCTTGATCTCGCCCCCGAGCTGCTGCGCCAAGCCGCGCTGGATGAGCTTGGTTCCAAAACCCTGGCGCTCCGGCTTCTTCACGGTCGGACCGCCGCTCTCGACCCATTCGACGAGCAAGGAGGGCGGCGCACTCCCGGACGTGATGGCCCACATCACATGAACCTTTCCGTCCGGCACCGAGAGGCTGCCGTATTTGACGGCATTCGTAGCCATCTCGTGAATGGCAAGGCCTAAGGCCAGCACGGCGCCCGGCTGGAGGTTGATCCTCGGCCCCCTCAGGCGGATGCGCTGACGCATCGCGTCCTGGTAGGGATCGAGCTCGTTCTTCAGCACATCGTCCAGAAGCGCGCCCTGCCACTGGGTGTTCGTCAGAAGATCGTGAGTCTTGGCGAGCCCGTGCAGACGATCCATGAAGGCGTTCCAGGCCGCAGGATCCGTGTTCTCGGCCGAACGGCGGGTGAGCGAGGCCACCGATTGCACGGTCGCCAGCGTGTTCTTCACGCGGTGATTCAATTCGCGCAGCAGGAGCGCCTGCCGTTCGTCGGCAAGCTTGCGCTCGGTGATCTCCTGCGACACGCCCACCATGGACAGCTGGCCGTTCGCGCCAATCCGCTTTCGCCCGCTGACGCGGATCCAGTGCTCGCTCTCGTCGGGCCAGATCGCCCGGTACTCCACATGAAGATCCGTGTTGGTCGCAATGGCCTGCGCGACGGCCTCGGCCTGCATGGCGCGGTCGTCGGGGTGGATGGACGAGACCAGATCCGCGTAAGTGAACGGCTCGTCGCGGCCGCGGCCGAAATTGGCCCGGCAGTTTGCCGAGGTGATGAAGACGCCCGTCTCCGGCGTGAGTTCCCAGGAGCCGAAATGCCCGGCGTTGAGCGCAAGCCGCAGGCGGGCCTCGCTCTCCGCAATCTGGGCCAGAACGTCCTCCCGCTCGCGCTCATGGCGGCGGATATCCGCCGAGGCTTCCGCCAGCGCCGTCCTGATCGTGTCGAATTCCACAACCTGCGTGGTGTCCTGGCCCGTCACCTCCTCCCGGCGGCCGAGCACCTGGGCGGCCGCGACGAGCTGGTCGACGGGCCGCGCAATCGCGCGCGAGAGCAGGGCCGCCAGGATGAGGCCGCCTATGGCGACTCCAGCCAGAACCATGAGCCAGAAAAGCGAGCGCTGGATCGACTGCGCCAGCTCCGAGGTCGGAATGCTGATGACGAAGGACCAGCCATAGGCGGGCGATTGGCTGAAATAGGTACGAACCGCAATGCCATCGAGGGTGACGCTCTGGAGAAGGCCCTCGGAGGACGCGGCAAGGGCCTCCTGAACGTTGGCGCTGGCCAGCTGTCCGACGAACCGCTCCGGCGCGCGGGACCGGGCCACGATCCGCTTGCTGCGGTCGAGCACGGCGGCGTTCCAGCCATCGACGATCCGCTGATCGCGGATGATGTTCTGAAAAGCCTCCGGGGTGATGGCGAGCGACAGGATGTAGACCACTGTCTCGTCGATGACGACCGGGACGTCGATGGTGATGAGGCGTTGTCCGGTCAGGGAGCCGGTATAGAGATCCGATACATGGGGCTTGCGCGTTTCCTGAACCTGCCGAAGAACATCCGGGCGGTTGCTGTCCGGCAGGCGAACGCCATAAGGCACGCGGGTGTTGAAGATGGCGCGGCCGCTCGGCTCGAAGAGGGCAATCCAGGATGGAGCACCGAGACCGGCATCCTTCACCGCTTCGTAGAAGCCTTCGAAGTCGCCATTGGCAAGGGTTGGGGATCGGGCCAGGACCCGCATGGCCAGCACCGATTTGTCGAGCTCACTGTCGAGCAGCAGGCTCAAGGCCCGGGCGGTTTCCTGCATGCGCTGATCGACGGCCTGCTGCTCGGCCCTGTAGCCGGAGTAGAAGCCACCGGCCGCCACCAGGAGGATCGGCAGCGCGATGGCGAGCACCAGCCCCCACAGAACCTGCCGCAGCGATATCCTGGCTCTTCCGGGAAGGCCGGTGGCCGCTTGTGCGGTGTTCGTTCCGGCGACGGGTTCGCTTACCATCGGCTAGCTCACGTCCTGCGCCGGCATGGTAACGCGCACGAGGGTTGCAGGCTCACCCGACGGCCATTCCACATGGGCATCGAGCTGACGCGACAAGGCCTTCAGGATGGTGCCGGACGCGCTGTTCTGCGCAGCCGCCTTCTCCTCGGGGCTGAAGGCTTCGTCCGAGATCTGAAACAGCAGAATCCCGTCCCGGATGCGCAGAGCCAGCTTCAGCTTGCCGTGGCGCTGCTGATAGGCGTGGGTCAGAGCGTTGACGATGATCTCGTTGAACAGGAGCGCGATGGGCGCCGCCTTGGACGCCTCCACCTCCACGTTCTCGATCTCGAATTCCGGCGCGATCCTCACCTCGGGCATGGCGGCGGTAAGTTCCTCGCAGAGCCCCTTGGCGAAACTGGATGCATCGAAGCGAGCCGCGCCCTTGCCGTCGTAAAGATCCCGGTGCGCCGCGGCCAGCGCCTGGAGGCGCTCCCTCATGCGGCTGAGAACCTGCCGCACCTGATCGTCCTCGGCCTGGCGGATCTCGATCCCGATCAGGGACAGGAGGAGCTGGAGGTTGTTCTTCACCCGATGGTCGAGCTCGTGCAGGAGCGCCGTCTGCTGCTCGAGAAGCGTCTGAAGTGCGTCCTGCGCCTGGCGCTTGTCGGCCCGCTCGCGGGCTTCGGCCAGCGCCCGCAGGACGGTGCCGGGCAGCCGGTCGAGGCTGTGTTTGAGCACGTAATCCGTGGCGCCGCGCTTGAGCGCTTCCACCGCCACCTCTTCGCCGAGCGCTCCGGACACGAAGATGAAGGGCGTGCCGGGCGCCCGCGCCTGCACGATCTCCAGCGCGCTCAAGCCGTCGAACGCAGGAAGCCGGTAATCGGCCAGGATGATGTCCCAGCCGCTCTCCTGCACCGCCCGCGTGAAGTCGGCCGCCGTGTCGACGCGCTCGATCGTGGCGGCGAGGTGCGCGGAGGACAGAGCCTCCGTCACCAGCTCAGCATCGAGCGCGCTGTCCTCCAGGAGGAGGATGCGCAGCGTCGGGCTGGACTGGGGACGGGCCTGCAGGCTCATCGGTGATGTTATCCCTCGTTGCGCCGCGGCGGCGGCTCGTTGAGGATGGCCCAGAACACGCCGAGGTCCTGGATGGCATCGAAGAATTCACGGAAACCTACCGGCTTCACCACGAAGGCGTTCACCCCGAGCTCGTAGCTGCGCACGAGGTCGGTTTCCTCCCGCGAGGAGGTGAGCATCACGACCGGAGTCTGCCTCAGATGCGGGTCGGACTTCACCTTCTCCAGCACCTCGAGCCCGTCGACCTTCGGCAGCTTGAGGTCGAGCAGGACCACGGCGGGGTCGCTGGTGTTGCGGCTCTCATGCGGGCCGCGGCGATAGAGAAAATCGAGCGCCTCGGCGCCGTCGCGCACCACGACGACCTCGTTGGCGAGCTGGCTCTGCTCGAGGGCCGCCAGGGTCAGTTCGAGATCCTTCGGGTTGTCCTCAACCAGCAGGATCGGTTTCAAATCCGGCATTCACGCCGCTCCTTCAATCATTGTGTGATCCGGCAGGGCAATCGAGAAGGTCGCGCCCTTGTTGAGCGCGCCTTCGGCCCAGGCCCGGCCTCCATGGCGTTCGACGATGCGACGCACATTGGCCAGCCCGATGCCGGTTCCCTCGAAATCTTCCATCCGGTGCAGCCGCTGAAAGACGCCGAACAGCTTGTCGATGTACTTCATATCGAATCCGACGCCGTTGTCGCGTACGAAAAACACCGTCTCCCCATCGCTGCGCGTGGAGCCGATCTCGATACGGGCCTTCTCCCGGGGCCGGGTGTATTTTACGGCATTGTCGAGAAGGTTTTCAAACACGAGCCGGATCAGGACCGGATCGGCCGTCACCTCGGGCAGGTCGCCGATCACCCACTCGATCCGGCGATCACCCGCATGCACGGCAAGCTGCTGCCGGATCTCGTCGATCAGGTGGTGCATGTCGACCCGGCGCGGTTTCAGGGCCGTGCGGCCCATCTGCGAGAAGCGCAGCAGGTTGTCCACGAGGGTCCCGGCCGTGTAGGCCGAATCGATGATCGTGTCGATGTAGCGTCTGCCCTTCTCCGATAGGTCGTTTGCCTCGTGCTTCTTCAGGAGTTCGGAATAGCCCACGATGTGCCGGAACGGGGCGCGCAGGTCATGGGAAACCGAATAGGAGAAGGCCTCCAGCTCCTTGTTCGAGCGGCGCAGCTCCTCGGAGATCGCCGCCAGCTCCTCGGCCCGGCGCAGCACGATGCCCACGATGGCGTTGCGCAGTTCCCTGGCCGCCTCGATCTCGCTCCGGTCCCAGGCAACCGACCGCTCCCGCACCGTCTCTTTCCAGATCTCGAAGGAGCGTCGGGGGTGGAGACGCAGGGAACCGGCCTCCTCCTGCACGGGCTTCTGCGGGTTACCGCCCCATTTCACCGTCTGGACCACCTCGGGGCGGAACCAGAGCACATAGCTCGAATGGGCCTTCGAGATCGAAATCGCCAGAAGACCGCTGGCCCGCTCCGTGTAGGCTTTCGCTGCCGGGTAGACCTGAGACAGTCGGTCCGTCGCGAAGACATCCTCCTGGTGATGGTGGGAGAGCCAGGCGAACAGGGCCCTGACCTGATCCTCGCCGGGTGTCTGGCCGAGCAGCCAGCAATGGTCCTGCGTGAGGACGGCCGCACCCTGGGCTCCCGCCAAGAGCATGAGGTCGTCCGGGTGGTTCACGAGGCCTGCGATGAAATGGTCCTCCGCCGCCATATGGGCGAGGAGCCGCGTCTGCACGCTGCCGAGGCGCACCCGGTTTTCGGCCAACGTGGTGTTCTCCCGCGCCTCGAGCTGCAGGGAAAAGATCTGGGTGAGGAAGTCGCAAGCGTTGCGCACCTGCAGCGAGACCCGCTTCGGCTCCTTGTTGTGGCAGGAGATCAGGCCCCATAGCCGGCCGTCGCGCAGGATCGAGATCGACATGGAGGCGAGCGTCCCCATGTTGCGCATGTATTCGAGATGCACCGGCGAGACGCTGCGCAGCACCGAGTCGCTCAGGTCCAGCGGCTCGGGGTTCCGCGACTGGATCGGAACCGGAATGTAGTTGGCATCGGAAATGATACGCAGCCGATTGCGTCGATAAAGCTCCCGCGCCTGGGCCGGAATGTCGGAGGCCGGAAAGCGCAGGTCGAGATAGGACGGCAGCACGTCGTTGCGGTCCTCGGCGATGACGGTGCCGTTCCATTGCTCGTCGAAGCGATAGATCAGCACCCGGTCGAACCCGGTCATCCGGCGGATATCCTGCGCGGCGAGGCTGTACAGGATGTCAACGCTGGAGGCTCCCTGCAGCTGTTCCACGAAGCGGCGCAGGGTGGGATAGAGCGCATCGAGACTCGAGACGGACCCGGACGGCCTCTCCTCAAGCTCCAGAACGGCGCATTCGCCCGAGCGGGAGATCGCGGCCTCGTAGGCCCGCTCGCCGCTTACCGTGGCAACGTTGATCGTGCGGACATAGCGCGTGGTCCCGGCCGGCGGCGGATCCGCGAGTTGTGCCTCGAACTCCTTGGCCAGGACCGGCAGAACCTCGGCGAATGGCTGGCCGAGGGCATCGGTCGGATCGAGCCCGAAGATGTCCGCGATGTTCGTGCTGGCATAGACCAGCGTCCGGTCGGCGAGCCGAACCGCCAGAAGAAACCCGTGCGGCTGGATGCTGCCCGGAATGTGGATCGGCTCCCGCTCGCAGGCGGTCAGGTCGATGTCTTGGGGCGTCTGCAGGGTCATGGGGTCTCGCACAGCCAATCATGCATCACATCGAAGGTCTTTTGTGCGGACTCGACGATCAGATCGTCGGCCTCAGGCGAGGATGCTTCGAGAAGCACCGTGCCGAACGACTTCCACATGGCGGCAATATCACGTCCGTAACTGCGGAAATAGGCGCAGCCCGTCTCCGCGGTGAATCCGAGTCGGTTCTCCACCTCGCGGGCAATGATGGCGCCGCCAAGCGTGGAGCCTTCGACCACATACATGCTTCCGAGCACGGCTTCCGGGCCCGAGAGCGACATCAAAGGCCGGCATTGTGGCAAACGGATGATGTCTTCCGATTTTAGTCCTAAGGCGCCGAGATCCTGCACCAGGAGCTGCGTCTTGCGGCGGCGCTCGAAGAAGTCCCGGTCGGGTACCCGGCCGGCCGCCTCTTCCTCCCAGGCCTTGTGGAACCCGTAGAAGCGGATCAACAGGTCCCGGTAACAATCGCGCGAGGCGATCCGGCGGTCGAGATCCATCGCCGCTTCGATCCGGTCGTGCGCCGCCCGGGTCTCTGTCTTCAGCCTCGCCAGAATTGTCATGCAATTTCGTCCACGGGACGCCCCAGGCGTCTGGCAGCCGCCCGCTCGATCAGTCCCAGTCCGTCGTGAAGCAGAACGGCCAGCAAGGCAACCACCAATCCGCCCTGGAGGATGAACGCCACGTTGTTGGATTGAAGCCCGGCGATGATCACCTCGCCCAATCCCTTGGCCGCGACGGTCGAGCCGATGGTGGCGGTGCCGAGGCTGATGATGACCGAGAGCCGGATGCCCGCGAGGATCAACGGCAGGGCGAGCGGCAGCTCCACCTGCCACAGGCGCTGGCGGGCATTCATGCCCATGCCCCTGGCGGCCTCAAGCGTACGCGGCGAGACCTCCGTCAGGCCGGCCAGCGTGTTCTCGAAGATCGGCAGGAGAC
Source organism: Microvirga lupini (assembly GCF_014191055.1). GTDB lineage: Bacteria > Pseudomonadota > Alphaproteobacteria > Rhizobiales > Beijerinckiaceae > Microvirga > Microvirga lupini_A. The sequence goes on along the minus strand of NZ_JACHWB010000001.1, from coordinate 16,221 downwards.
CGTAGAGAAAGAGTGCGATGAAGGTGGGCTTCTCCCCGAAACCCACAAGCGGCACGGCGATGGCCAGCACGGCGATCGGCGGGAAGGTCTGGCCGATATTCACGAGGCTGCGCGAGAGCGGCAGGAACTCGCGCCCCGCAGGCCGGGTGACGAAGATGCCGAGCGCAAGTGCCAGAAGGGTGCTGGCGAGCGTCGCCAACACCACGATGCGCACATGTGACAGGGTGAGGGCAAGCAGGCTGCCCTGGTTGTAGATCGCCGGTGCGTTGTTGGCGGTCAGCGGCGCGAACGCGAACGCAAAAAGCTGCGGCATTGTCACGAAGGCGACGAGCAGGATGAGCGCCGCAGCGCGCAGGATGAGCGCGCGCGTGCTCATGCGAGCGACCGCCCGCGCTTGAGGATGCCATCGACGCTGATGCGCCCGATGAGAGTTCCCGATGCATCGGCCACGGGAAGATCCTGCCGCCCATGCCAGATCAGCTGCGCCAGCGCATCGCGTAAGGTCGCCGAGACGATGATCGGCTCCCCTTCGGCATGGCCGGGCTCCATCGCATCCTGCACGGTCACGAGGGAGAGAAGACGGAAGGGGCGCTCCGCCGTTCCCACGAGCTGCTCGACGAAAGGTTCGGCCGGATGCGTCAGCAGATCGGCAGGCGTGGCATATTGCAGGAGGCGAGCGCCGTCCATGACGGCGATCCGGTCGCCGAGATGGAAGGCCTCGTTCATGTCGTGGGTCACGAGCACGATGGTGGTGCCGAGCCGGCGCTGGATCGCCAGGAGATCGTCCTGCGCCTTGCCGCGAATGACGGGATCGAGCGACCCGAAAGGCTCGTCCATCAGGAGAAGCGCAGGTTTCGCCGCCAATGCGCGGGCGACACCCACGCGCTGCTGCTGGCCGCCGGACAATTGATGCGGAAACTTTTGGGCGAACTCGCCCGGGTCAAGCTGGAACAGATCGAGCAGCTCCTCGACCCGGGCCGCGATGCGCCGCCTGTCCCAGCCGAGAAGGCGCGGCACCGTGGCGATGTTTTCGGCGACCGTGCGGTGCGGGAACAAGCCGTAGCCCTGGATCACGTAGCCGATGCGATGCCGGAGCTCGTCCTCCGGGATGGTGGCCGTGTCCTGCCCGTCGATGAGAACGCGGCCCTCATTGGGAGTGACGAGCCGGTTGATCATGCGCAGCAGGGTCGACTTGCCGGCCCCCGATGTGCCGACGACCACGGCGATCTCGCCCTCGCCGACCGTGAAGGACACGTCGTCGACCACAATATTGTCGCCATAGCGCTTGCTGAGATGCTCAATCTCAATCATGAGCACCTCGTTGTGTCAGGTCGATGATCGCGTCAAGAATGATGGCCGCGGCAAAGGACAGGGCCACCGTCGGAAGGGCCCCGAGCAGCACCAGGTCGATGGCCGACTGGCCGATGCCCTGGAACACGAAGGTGCCCAGGCCACCTCCCCCGATCAGCGCGGCGATCGTGGCGAGTCCCAGGTTCTGAACCAGCACAATGCGGATGCCGGCGAGAATCACGGGAAGCGCCAGCGGCAGCTCGACCTGAAAGAGGCGCTGCCGTCGCGACAGACCCATGCCGCGCGCAGCCTCGATCACATCGGCCGGCACCTGACCCAATCCCGCCATCGTGTTGGCCACCACCGGCAGCAGGGAATAGAGGAACAGCGCGATGAAGGCAGGCGCCGCCCCGATGCCACGGATGCCGAGGGCTGCGGCGAGCGGCACATTGGCAGCGAGGTACCCGAGCGGCGCGATCAGGATACCGAAGAGCGCGATGCTCGGGATCGTCTGCACGACGCCGAGCCCCTGCAGGATCGCGTTGCGCAAGGCGGGAATGCGATGGCCTGCAAGGCCGAGCGGCAAGCCCACGAGACAGGCGGCCGCCATCGACCCGAAGGCGAGCCACAGGTGCTGGCGCGCCTCGCGCCAGAAGCTCTCCGCCCGGTTGGCGTATTCCTTCATCAGGGAGAGATCGTTCCAGGCTCCCGACAGGAGCAGAAGCGCCAGTCCGCCCGCGGCGATGCCCAACGCCACAAGCCTCCCCCAGGGTCCGAACCGCAGGCGTGTCAGCGCATCGGCGGCAATAAGCGCAAAAGCCAAGGCAAGAAGCCAGAAGCCGATGGCAGGCGACACGCGGGCGAAGGTGTTGCCCGCCGGCGTGACGAAGCCGGCGGAAAACCCGACCGCGGGAAAGATCACGCCAAGCCCCATGGAGGCTGCCGCCAGCCGGATGAGTGGCCTGCGTGCCAGCACCGCGCAGAGCGCGACGCCCAGCACCACGACGATGGTGCCGAGGGCACCTGCCGGCGGCAGGGCATCGACAAGCAGGCGACCCTCGCCCGAGACGATGCGGTTGGCCCGATACGTCACGAACGGGCTCAAGAACAGCGCAAGGCCGATGAGCCCGGCGATCACGCTCCCGAGCCGGTCCAGATGCAAGGTGGGGCGCAGGGTGGGTGTGCCGGGCGCAGCGGTTCGGGAGGGGATCGTATTCACAAAGCGTCCGGCCTTCGTCGAGCAGTCTGTCCTTCGAGTCGAGCCGTCAGGTCACTTCAGGAAGCCCTTGGACTTCAGGTAATCCATCGCCACTGTCTTCCCGGGCTCGCCGCCGACCTGCACGCGAGCATTGAGCTGCTGGAGCGTGGCGAGATCGAGGGAGGCGAAGATGGGCTTCAGGATCTCGGCGATCTTCGGGTTTTCCTTCAGGGCCGCCTCGCGCACGATGGGAGAAGGCGCATAGACGGGCTGAACGCCCTTGTCGTCCGCCAGCACCACGAGGCCCGAGGGAGCAATGCCACCGTCGGTGCCGTACACCATGGCCGCGTTGGCCCCGTTGGTCTGCTCGGCCGCCGCCTTGATGGTGGCCGCCGTGTCCCCGCCGGACAGCACGATGAGCTGCTCCGGCTTCATCCGGAAATCATAGGTTTTCTGGAAGGCCGGCAGGGCCGATTCGGAATTCACGAACTCGGCCGAGGCTGCGAGCACCACCTTGCCGCCCTTGGCGATCCATTGGCCGAAATCGGACATGGTCTTCAGCTTGTTGGCCTCGGCCACCTCCTTGCGCAAAGCGATGGCCCAGGTGTTGTTGGCGGGCGCCGGATCGAGCCAGACGATCTTGTTGGCATCGTAGTCGAGCTTCTTGGCGGTTTCGAAACCCTTGGCGGCATCCTTCCAGACGGGATCGTCCGCTTTGTTGAAGAAGAAGCCCGCATTGCCGGTATATTCGGGGTAGATGTCGATCTCGCCCGCCGTGATGGCCTTGCGGACGACAGGGGTCGCACCGAGCTGGATCCGGTCCTGGGTCTTGATGCCACCAGCATCGAGGGCAAGCAGGATGATGTTGCCGAGAACCGAGCCTTCCGTGTCGATCTTGGATGAGACGACCACATCGGCCCTGGCGGCACCCATCGCCGCCAGACCGAGGGCGACGGCGAACGCCGCCGGCTTGAGGATGGACTTCATGTGAACCCCCTTGCGAAATCTTGCCCTGCTGTTTTTAGGACAGCCCGGGGATTTAGTCAGAGGGGGTCTCAAGAAGACTTGAGCCGAAGGATAAAAACTTCGTGTTGTCACAAAAGATCCCGCCGGGGCACTTTCGTCCTCCGGCGGGGCGACCTTTCAGCACCGTCTATGGCCTCTTCAGGCACTCAGGGTCGCCGGAGGTTCCTGCGCAATGGTGAAACGGACCTGGGCTTGTGGCCGGTGATCCTCGGACAGGGTGCGCCAGGTGCGCTCGGCCTCGTGGCGGCTCTCGAAGGGACCGACCACGCGTTCAGTACCCTGAACGATGGTCTCGCAATCGCAGGAGGTGTACTCGCCGCCAACCACCCAGAACCGTGACTTCAACATGATCGATCTCCATTCGTCAGGCGATGGACCTTCCGCGTGTCACGCGTCTGAGCCTCATCATAAAGTTTACATCCGTTGACAAAGCGCCCTTTGAACCCACAAAGTCTGTGCATCGGCGGGGCGTCTGAAAGATATAATTCCAGAAGAAGCTTTTGTTTCAACGGCTGATTTGGAAAGAAAAGTCGCCTTGTAAATCTCCGACAGCCTCTGACGAGTAAAGTTGTAAAAAGATTTACACATGGATGAGAGCAGAAAACTCTTCGTCGGCCCGCGCCTCAAGCGCCTGCGGCGGGACCTCAATCTGAGCCAGGCCCGCATGGCCGAGGAGCTCGGGCTGTCCCCGAGCTATCTCAACCTCATGGAGCGCAACCAGCGCCCCATCACGGCCCAGGTGCTCATCCGCCTCGCCCATGCCTATGCCCTCGACCCGCGCGAATTCGCCAACGACGATCACGAGCGCACCATCTCGGAGCTGGAGGAGGTCTTCGCCGATCCGCTGTTCCGCTCCACGCCGGTGGCCCGGCTCGAGCTGCGTGAAACCGTGGAGAGCGCTCCCTCGCTGGTCGACGCCATCAACCGCCTCTACCGCGCCTATCAGGCGATGCGCGGCGCCAGGGAGGCGGTGACGCCCAGCCTCAACGACCGCGACCGCGCCGAGGACGCCCCGCAGGTCAACCCGGTCGACCGGGTGCGCGAGCTGATCCACGAGGCGAAGAACCATTTTCCGGAGCTCGACGAGGCCGCCGAGGCGCTCGCCTCGGAGCTCGCATCGAGCGGGCACGACCTGTTCTTCGCCATCAGCGAGCGCCTGCACGCCAAGCACGGCATCCGGGTGCGGGTGATGCCCATCGACGTGATGCCGGATTCACTGCGCCGCTACGATCACCACCGGCGCCAGCTTCTGATTTCGGAACTGGTGGATCCTTCCGGCAGGACCTTCCAGGCCGCCTACCAATTGGCCTTCGCCGAGATGCGCGAGACCATCGATGCGCTGGCCGCGCGCCTGGAGCCCGTCGACGGCCCGGCCCGGCGCCTGCTCAGGGTCTCGTTCGGCAATTCCTTCGCCGGTGCCCTTATGATGCCCTATGCCAAGTTCCACGCGGCCGCGGAAGCGCTGGGTTATGACGTGGAGGTGCTCGGCGCCCGTTTCGGCGCCAGTTTCGAGCAGGTGGCGCACCGCCTCACCACGCTCGCCCGCCCCGGCGCGCGGGGCATTCCGTTCTTTCTGGTGCGGGTGGATTCGGCCGGCAACGTGTCGAAGCGCTTCTCGTCCGGCCGCTTCCCGTTCTCGCAGTTCGGTGGCACCTGCCCACTTTGGAACCTGCACTCCACCTTCCGCACCCCAGGCCAGATGGCGACCCAGATCATCGCGCTACCGGACGGCTCGCGCTGGTTCTCCATGGCGCGGACCGTCAAGCGCGCCTTCAATCCCTGGGGAGCGCCCGACCCGCAATTCGTGGTCGGCCTCGGCTGCGAGCTGAAATACGCCCACCGCCTCGTCTATGCGCGCGGCCTCGACCTGGCGTCCGCCGAGGCCACGCCGATCGGGATCAACTGCCGCCTGTGCGAGCGCGTCGCCTGCCCGCAGCGCGCCGCCCCGCCCCTGATGCATGCTCTCATCGTGGACGAGATGAAGCGCGGCGTCTCGCCCTTCGAGTTTGACGCCACATGAAACCCTCAGGCGGGTCTCTCGTGCCGGTAGAACGCATTCGGGATGCCATGCAGATCACGCAGGCCCGTGAACCTCATGCCGGCTTTCTCGAGCACCCTGCGTGACGCGGTATTGTCGGCGACCGCAAAGCCGATCACGTGATCAACGGAGACGCTGCGATAGACCCAGTCCAGGAGCGCGCGGGCAGCCTCGCTGGCATAACCGTGGCCCCAGAACGGCCGCATGAAGCTGTAGCCGAGTTCGAGTTCACCGGTCTCGTCGAAGCAGCCGAATCCGGCGCGGCCGAGGAACCGGCCCTGTATGTTCAGCACCTTGAACTTCGTCCAGCCATGGGCCGCGTAATCGGCGCGAAAGCCCTCGAACTTCGCGCGCAGGAACGCCTCGTCCCAGGGCGGATCGCCCATCTGGAGAAAGTGCTGCACTTCGGGGTCAGCGTGTAGCTCCGCGAGGAGCGGAAAATCCTCGGCCGCCCATGGGTGGAAGCGCAGACGCTCACCCGCCAGAACCGGAATCTCCATCGTCGGCCCTATCGTGTTTCATCAAGCCAGTGATCCAGGAACCGGTCGAGCCAGCGGGAGACGTGCGGGTCGTGCTGGAAGCGCCCTTCGAGCTGTCGCACCCGGTCCTGGGCGCCCGGCATGCACAGGCGCTCCTCGGCAACGACCGTCCAGCGGCAGAGCATGGCATGGGTCACCTCCGGGTGGAACTGCAGGCCGAAGGCCTTCTCACCCACCCGAATGGCCTGGGTCGGAAAATCGTCGCCGGTGGCGAGGGTCTCGGCGCCCGCAGGGCAGTCGAACCCTTCCCGATGCCAGTGATAGACATGACTCGGCCACGGAACGCCCCAATCGGTGCTCAGGGCCTCGCCGGCCTGTGTCGGCACAAGTGGGTAATAGCCGATCTCGGCCCGGCCTTCTGGGTGCGCCCAGACGCCGGCGCCCAGGTGCTTGGCCATCATCTGCGCCCCGAGGCAGAGGCCGAGATAGGGCTTGCGCTCCTTGAGCGGCACGCCGATCCAGTCGATCTCCTGCTTGATGAAATCGTCCGGATCGTTGGCGCTCATCGGCCCGCCGAACACGACGGCGCCCGCGTGCTCCGCGAGCGTCTCCGGCAGAGGATCGCCAAACCGCGGGCGACGGATGTCGAGGGGGTAGCCGCGCTCCACGAGCAGGCGTCCGACCCGGCCGGGGGTCGAATGCTCCTGGTGCAGGACAATGAGAATGGGTGCATTGGAACGCCGCCTAGGCATGGTTGCGACCCCGGGCGGAAGCGTCAGCAGGAGAAAGGGTAAAAATACGCGAGACCATGGGCCGATTATTCAGGACAAGCCTTGCTCTCCGCAAGAGCCCAGACGGGCGACTACCCTCCCGGACGACGATGGAGCTGGTCCAGATAGCGCTCGGCCACATCCCGGGCCGGCCGTTCTTCGACCACGATCTCCGCATTGAGGGCCTGGAGCTTCGCCGTGCTGAGAGAGGCGAACACGCCAGCCAGCGCTTTCGAGATTTTCGGGAAGCGCTCCAGAGCCTCGGCTCGCACGACGGGAGCGGGCTCGTAGACGATCTGGGCACCTCTCGTGTCCTTCATGACAACAAGGTCGAGGGTCGCGATGGCCCCATCGGTGCCATAGACCATGGCGGCATTAACCCCGCCGATGTTCTGCGCCGCCGCGCGCATGGTGGTCATGGTGTTGCCGCCAGGCTGGACCGCGATTCTGTCCCGGGGAAAGTGGAAGCCATAGGTTGCCTCGAAGGAGGCGAGCGCCGCCGGGCTTCCGACGAACTCGGCGGAAGCGGCCAGCCGCAGGTTCATGGAAGCCCGAACGGCCTGGGCGAAATCATCCATGGTCGTAAGGTTGGAGCGCCGGGCGAGATCACCCCTGACAGCGATCAGCCACGTGTTGTTGGCAGGAGCCCGATCAAGCCAGGCGAGCCGGTGCCGCTCCGCATCCAGACGCTTGACCAGCTCATGGGCCGAGGCCGGCACCTTCCAGGCCGGATCGCTTTCGAGGCTGTGAAAGAACGCGCCATTGCCCGTGTATTCGGGGTAGATGTCGATCTCTCCCTGGAGGATCGCCTTGCGCACCTGCTGGGTCGGTCCGAGCTGAAGACGGGTCTCGACCGGAATGCCCTCCCGCTCCAGCACGATGGCGATCATGCTGCCCAGCAGGACCCCTTCGGTATCCGCCTTCGAGGCGATGACGATGGGATGATGCCCGTGAGCGAAACTTGGCGTATTCGACAGCATGAGCAGGACGCCAAGAGGTGCAAGACGCTTAAAGATTGCGGAAAGTCTGATTTTTCCTGTCACGTCAGCCAATCGCCTTGAAGATCCGGGGCTAGGAAATGGAGCTGTCCGGCCCTAAGATCCAGCCCTATAACGATATCATGGATCAGGACGGTTCCAGGCCCTTTTGCATGAAGACGCAAAAGTGATAGAAGCGTCTGAGTCCCAAGGCTTGAAGTTCACAACATCCGGGGCATGTGTCCCGTTCTCTAGGGAACAATCTACCAGCGCCTAGCCGAAAGAAAGCAAAACCGTGACCGATAGCGTAATGAGCGACGGCGATCTCAATGGCCTGCGAATCCTTGTCGTCGAGGACGAGGCTGCGATTTCCCTGCTGCTGGAAGACATGCTCCTCGATTTCGGCTGCGAGGTGATCGGTCCGGCGGCCCGGCTGTCCGCGGCTCTCGACGCCGTGTCCCGCGAGCAGGTTGATCTGGCCATCCTCGACGTGAACGTGGCCGGCGAACCGATCTATCCGGTGGCGGAGGCCTTGGCGCAGCGCTCGATTCCCTTCGTGTTCTCCACGGGCTACGGCAGTGCCGGAATCCGCGACACCTTCCGCGACCGCCCGGTTCTGCAAAAGCCTTTTGCCCAGCACGACCTGAAGCAGAAGCTTCTCATGGCCCGCGGCAAGACGGCGTAATTTCAGCCAGTTCCTGCAGCGTCATGGCTCCACCTGTGGCCAATATGCTGCAGTGATTTACCCTGTGTTCCAAAACACACCCGACAAGATGTGAATCGGCTTTGATCCGAGGCCCTTGCTGCTAAGCTCAGGTAACGTTAGAGCAGGTAGCTTCCGATCAAGCTGGTCCGTCATGTTTGTACGATCTTTCCGCCTTCTGAGTGCAACGAGCGCTTTTGTCCTGAGCCTCGTGCATGCGCAGGCCCAGTCTCCCGTGCCGCGTCCGGTCCCGGCGGCGGGCGCCATCGTGGCTGCCAAGGGCGGCGAGGAAATGCGCTTCGTGCGCGAGGATCTCTGGCGCTCGGCCCCGGTCCAGCAAAGCGTGGTTGGCGGCGACACCCTGCGCACCAATGAGATCGGTAATCTCGCGATTCTATTTTCCGACCAGACCCAGATCCGCGTCGGGCGCAATTCGACCCTGACGGTCAATGACGTTGCCGGCAGCCAGACCGGCAACACACAGCTCAGCCTTCAGGGCGGCAACATCTGGGCCCGCGCGGCCCGCGGCGGCTCGGGCGTGGACGTCAAGACCCCGGCGGCAGTCGCAGCCATCCGCGGCACCGACTGGTCGCTCTCGGTCGAGGGTGGCCGAACCTCCCTGATCGTGCTCGAAGGCGTGGTCGAACTCAGCAATGCCCAAGGCTCCGTGACGGTCCGCCAGGGCGAGGGTGCGGTCGTGTCGATCGGGCAGGCTCCCACCAAGTTCGTGATCACGAATTCGAACGATCGCGAGCAGATGCTCTTCTATCTGAGCCTGCGCGAGACCTTCTCGTCGCTGTCGACCACACCCCTGACGGGACCAGATTTAAGAGCGGAGCGCGCCAGGATCAAAGCCGTTCCTCCGCAGGCGCGCAGCGCCGAGGATTGGCTGACCCTTGCGGAGATCGCCCCCTCCTATGACGGCATAGCCGTTGCCGCGCAGGCACTCGCCGAGGCCCGCAGCCGCAGCATGAGCGCCACCCAACGCGCCCGTGCGGACATGGTCGAAGCGGCTCTTCTCGGATCGCAGCACCGCTGGTCCGAGGCCACGGCCCTGTTTGCAAGAGCCGAACGGGGCGTCGATCCCAAGCGGCGCGTGCTGGCCTCCTACGGGCGCTACATCACCCAGTCGCTGGCCGATCCGAACCGGATCCATGCGGAGCCCAAGGCTCCCGGCAACGATCCGTTCGCGGCCCTGGCCCATGCCTATGTGGTCGCGTTCAAGCAGGACCTGAATGCCGCGGCCGAGGTCCTGAGGGCAGCGGAGAAGCGCTTCCCGAACGATGCGCGGATTGCCACAACGGCCGCAACGGTGGCCTATGTCCTGAACCGGCGCGAAGAGATGCGGGCCTCGATCGCACGGGCCAAAGCCCTCGACCCGGATGATCCCAACGTGATCGCCGCCGAGAGCGGCATCCGCGGCGACGTCGACGGCGAGGTCAACGCGGCCGTCGAGGCCATGCGCAGGGCTCTCGAGATCGCGCCCGGCAATTCCGGCCTCTGGAACACGCTCGGCCTTCTCGAGTCCGATCGGGACCGGGCGCTTGCCGCCGAAGAAGCCATGCGCAGGGCCATCGCGGAAGATCCATTCAGCCCTGTCGCTTATGCCAACCTGGCGATTTTCCTGCTCGACCAGTACCGAGTCGAGGAAGCAGGCGCGATGATCGACAAGGCGCTCGCCCTCGATCCCGGCTTTCACGTGGCCTATCTCGCCCGGGGCCGCTACCTGATGCAGACAGGCCATCCGGTCAAAGGACTCGAGGCCATTCTCGCGGGATCCGCCGCCAATCCCGGCCTGTCGCAAGGCCTGCTCCTGGCGGCGGCGGCCTATTACCAGAACGGCGATGACGAGTTGGCCATCCAGGCGCTCGACAATGCGGACCGGCTCGATCCGAACGATCCTGCCGTCTCGAGCGTGCGCACGGGAATCGCCATCGATCAGTACCAGGCGGATCAGGCCGTGCTCGCGGCTCGTGAGACCTTGCGGCGCTACCGCCAGCGCGGCGGCGACTTCGCCGGTATCGCCATCAACAAGGACGGCGGCTCCTATCCGGTCCAGGCCTACCGCTTCCTGAACCTCAACGAGTGGTCCCGCTTCTACGGCGACCGGGTGTTCGATCCCTTCGAGGCATCGAGCTATTTCGACCAATCGGTCGTGGAGCGCCCCAATCTCGTCACAGGCCGGCCGGACGTTTCGAACATCGAAAGCGGCGTCGGTGTGGACCTCTCGTCGCTTAATCTCACCATCCAGGGCCTCTTCTTCGATCCGCTGGCCGTGTCCGGCCGCATCATGCGGCCCGACTTCTACCGCCGCCCCTTCGTTGACGCGCAGGTCGGCGGCTCGCTGCTGCACCATAACGGCCGCTTTGGCTGGGGCGCGGACGCAACGGTGCAGGGCTTCTCGAACGAGCCGGTTCCAACCTCCTTCAATTTCACGGCAAACCGCCTCAAGACGAACGGACGCAATCTCATCGACCAGGAGAGTGCCGACGCCGGCTCGTTCTTCATCGGCATGGCGCCCACGGCCGCCGATCGCTTCCTGGTGTTCGGGGCCGGAGCGAACAACGATCCTGCCATCGCTCAGGCCCGCACTGCGAACAGCCTCACTGATTCAACCCAGAACAGCACAGCGCTACTGGGCGGTGCCGGATGGAGTCACAGCTTCGGTGACAGGAATGTGCTGACGGGTGCTGTCTTCGGGATCAACTCGATTGATCGGCTTCGACAGGAAGGGCTTCAAACGAACCCGCTCACTCCTCTCTTCGCCGTGGTTGGCAGTACTTGGACCCGTACGCGAGTCGAGGGTGGTTCGGCGACCCTGTCCCATATGATCGGCTTTGGCGATGTGACGCTTCACTATGGGCTTGAGGCACAACGGGGACGAACCGTCTCGGGTACGATAGGGCGTGGGTGCATCTTCAATCTAGCCACTCGACTTTGTGACGACTTCTTTGATTCGAACGAGCGCACTGCTTCAAACTTCACCGCTACTCGTCTCTATGCGGACGCATTCTGGCGTCCGTTCGACTGGTTCGAGGCTCAGGCTGGAATCGAGCGCAGCAGCATCGAGATCGGGGGTGAGGATAACGACGCAATCTCGCCGCGCGTCGGGATCGGCATTGCTCCCTTCGAAGGTCATTGGCTCCGGGCCGCTTACAGACAGGATACAAGGCAGCCAATTCCCTTCACCTTAGCTCCTGTCACAACTGTGGGCCTCGTTCCCAATGAGCTTCCCACTGGGTTTGGCGGGGAGACCAAAACCCTGGCTCTTCGTTGGGATGCGGAATGGTCGCCCTATGTCTTTACCTCTGTGGAGTATCAGCGCCAGGATGCGGAGAACCTAAACCTTCCGTTGGCTTACTCCGTCACCGACATCGGTATCGGCAAGGCGCGCGTCGACCGGCTTGCCGCGACGGCCAACCTCTGGCTGACCCATGGCATCGGTGTGTTCGGCACCGTCGGGACGATCTCGTCGGACATTCGCTCGGAGGAGGCGCTGGGAGCCGACGTGCCCTTCATCGCCGGCAAATTCGCCCGCGCGGGCCTCACCTTCGTCCATCCGAGCCGCCTCAAGTTCACCCTCGCCGGCACCTTCCTGGGAGACATCACGGGCAACCTGGAGGGGCGCGCGATCGATGATTACTGGACGGCCGATGCGGCGTTGACCTGGGAAACCCCGGATCGCCGCTTCCTCTTCGGCCTAAGCGTGCTCAACATGCTCGACGAGGATTTCGAACTGGCCCCCGACATCCGCGGGCCGGGGCGCACCATCGAGGCGAGTGTGAAAGCCAGGTTCTGAGGTGAAGGGCTCTGAGACAGCACGGGATCATGGCGGCGGAGAACCCGTCTGGCGCCACTTCTCCATGGCGGGGATCATCGCGGCCCTGCTGATCCCGTTCCTGTTCTTCTCACCCTTCCGCTTGATCGAGGCGCGGCTCTACGACCTTCTCTCGGTGATCGCACCGCCGAGCCCGGCACAGCCGGGGGCCGTCCTGGTGGCCATCGACGAGCCGTCGATCGGCGAGATCGGCCAGCGCTGGCCCTGGTCGCGCGAGATCCATGCGAAACTGGTCGAAAGCCTGCGTGCTGCTGGCGCGAAGGTGATCGCCTTCGACATCATTTTCGCCGATCCGTCGACCGAGGAGGCGGACACGGCCCTCATCAAGGCACTTGGTCCGGACGTGGTGCTGGCAGCGGACGACGTTACCACAATGCTGAATCAGGGTGTCCAGGTTACACGGGTCAACCCGCTCGATCCGTTTCTTGATGCAGGAGCCGTGGCAGGCGTCGCCTCGGTTCATCTCGATGGGGATGCTTATCTGCGCCGCATGCCGGAGATGCGGGACAGTTTCGCCGGTGAAGCGCTTCGTCTGGCTGGAGAACCGAAACCGCCCGCTCCCGAGGGAGCGCTGATCCAATATGTCGGGCCGGCTTATACCTATCCCCGCGTCTCCTATTACCAGGCTCTGGATCCGGCAAATTTCCTGCCGCCCGGCACTTTCAGAGACCGGATCGTTCTTGTGGGCTTGAGCCTCAAGCAGGCGACCTCCGCTGATATCGGCACTCCCGACGCCTTTCCGACACCCTTTACGCTGACGACCAATACTCTGACGCCCGGCGTGGAGGTGCAGGCCAACATCCTCGACAATCTCCGTCACGGCCTCTACGTGCTTCCCGTCTCTCCCCTCCTGATGGTGTTCCTCATCATCGCTGCTGCCTTCGTGGCGGCTGCGTTTTCCGTGAAAGGCGTCACATGGCGTACGGGGTTTGCCGCCTTCTTCGTGCTAACCTTCTTCATCGTCGGCGCCTGGGCTCTCTTGCGCTTCGGACGGGTCTGGACGCCGCCTGCTCTGCCCGCAGCTGCGGCGCTGGCGGTGTTCGGAGCCCGGTTCGGTCTCGACTATGCCCGCGAGCGGTATCTGCGCCGCACCGTATCGGAGGCCTTCTCGCGCTACCTGTCGCCTGATCTCGTGGCGCAGCTCGCCCGCGATCCAAGCGCCCTGAAGCTCGGCGGCGAACGCCGCAACCTGTCCATCCTGTTCTGCGATGTACGCGGCTTCACCACCCTGTCGGAGAAACTGAAGGACGAGCCGGAGCGGCTGACCACGCTCATCAACCGCCTGCTCGATCCGCTGTCGGAGGCGGTGCTCGCGGAAGGCGGCACCATCGACAAATATATCGGCGACTGCGTGATGGCGTTCTGGAACGCGCCGCTGCCGAGTCCAGACCATCCCCTGCGTGCGGCCAGCGCCGCCATGCGCATGCTGGAGGCCGTCAAGGTGCTGAATGCGGAGCTGCGGCAGGAAATGGGTGAGGACGCTCCTCGCTTCGCCATCGGCGTCGGCATCAATACTGGCGACTGTGTGGTCGGCAATGTGGGATCGCGCTGGCGCTACGATTATTCCGTGCTCGGCGACACGGTAAACCTCGCCTCGCGCCTGGAAAGCCTGTCGAAGGAATATGGGGTCTCCATCGTGCTGGGGCCTGCCACCGCGAAGGCCCTGCAGGAGCATTTCGTGCTGATCGAACTCGACCGCATCGCCGTCAAGGGCCGCAGCGAGAAATCGGCGATCTTCACCATCGTGGCGCCCCTCGAGCAGCGCCAGCACGACCCGGCGCTGGCACAATTGACGGAGTTGCATCCCGCGCTCCTCGACACCATCAGTGCGGGCAAACGCGCTGAAGCCCTGGCACTCGTTCAGCACTGCCAGACGCTCTCTCCAACCCTGTCGACCTATTACAAGAAGATGATGAGCAGGGCGGCGGCGATCCCTGAATGAGGCTTGACATTCTCTCGCCAGCCCACTTGCGCATCATGATTTTGCAAACGAATAGCAAGTAAAAACGAAAGCTTGCGCTTGAAGAAACACGCTCTATAAGGTCGCTTCGTTTCCCGCTCAGCCAGATTTTTCAAGTGTCGTGCCATGGACAAGATTCAAAAACTTGCCATCGGCAGCATATTCGTCGGAACCATTGTTTTCGTCCTGAAATATGCCGCCTATTACATCACGGGAAGCATTGCGCTCTATTCCGACGCGCTTGAGAGTATCATCAATGTGGTGACGGCGGTGGCGGCCTTCATGGCCGTTCGCCTGAGCGCCGCACCGGCGGACGCCAATCACCCTTACGGCCACCACAAGGTGGAATATTTCTCGGCCGTGCTCGAAGGCGTGCTGATCATCGTCGCGGCCCTGGCGATCCTGCGGGAAGCCTATTTCGGGTTCCTGTCGCCGAGGGTGATCGACGCTCCCATGCAAGGGCTTGCCATCAATGCGTTCGCCGGCGTGATCAACGCGATCTGGTCCTGGCTCCTGATCCACCGCGGACGGCGACTGCGCTCGCCTGCACTGGTGGCGGACGGGCGCCATCTCCTGACCGATGTGGTCACATCGGCAGGCGTCATCATCGGCCTCCTGCTCGTGCCGCTCACCGGATGGGCATGGCTCGACTCGGTGCTTGCTGCCCTGGTAGCCGTCAACATCCTCTGGTCAGGTTGGGGACTAATCAAGGAGAGCATAGGCGGCCTCATGGACGAGGCGTTGCCGGAAACGACGCTCGCCCGCGTCCGCGAGATCATCGCGTTGAATGCGGAAGGCGCCATCGAAGCGCATGACTTGCGCACGCGCCATGCGGGCCGGATGACCTTCATCGACTTCCATCTCGTGGTGTCGGGCGCCATGAGCGTGACCGATGCCCACGACATCTGCGACCGATTGGAACGCGCGCTCAAGGCCGATGTGAAGGACGCACTCATCACGATTCACGTGGAGCCGGACAACAAGGCCAAGCACTCCGGCATTGTGGTTCTGTAGTCGGAAGCCGTGCACAAGATACGCATGATTAACAATTCGTAAA
The DNA here is from genome assembly GCF_014191055.1 of Microvirga lupini. Taxonomy (GTDB): domain Bacteria; phylum Pseudomonadota; class Alphaproteobacteria; order Rhizobiales; family Beijerinckiaceae; genus Microvirga; species Microvirga lupini_A. The sequence continues at coordinate 885 of NZ_JACHWB010000001.1, read as the reverse complement.
TTCACCTTTGCCTCTGCTATGCCTCCTGAAGCCATTAACAAAGACTTACTTCGTCGATACGTATTAACCGAAATAGCTTGCGCATCTGTAACCGGCTAAACATAAGCAGCCTGGATAAGCGCGTCGTGGGGGCGCGCGCCTCCCGCGGCGATGCGGGCGGGCCATAGACATTCGATGCGCGCCTTGAACAATCTCAAAATCATCACAAAGCTGGCCATCCCAGTCATCGTGATGATGGCTGTCACTGTTAGTCTCATCATCTTCGCCAAAACAGGTCTGGACACTTTGGCTGAGGAAACTCACCAGATCGTCGACGTGCACGCAGCCCGGCGCAGCCTGGCGTTGGACATCAAGGCCTCGGTTAACGAGGCGGCCGTCCAGGAGAAGAACCTGATCATCGAGACGCGCTTCCAGGAGATGGCCGTTTACGAGCAGGCCTTTCGGGAAGCGAAAGAGGAAGCTCTGAAGGGCCTCAATGATCTGATTGCACTAGCCGATACTCCGGAAGGCCGCACGAGCAGTGAGCAATTGAAGAAGATTGTCGAAGATTACTTTGCCATTATGGGCCGAACCATTGCTCACGCGCAGCTCAACGAAGCCGACGAAGCCTTCAAGCTTGCGAGCGGTGAGGGACGCGACATGCGTCAGAAGGCCTTGCGGATCCTCAACGAGCGCGCCGAAGCCAATGCCGCGACGTTGGAGCAGGAAGAGCGCGATGCCGCCGATCTGGCCGCATTCACCGCCGTTCAGTTGATCGTTGCCTCGGCGGTCGGCCTGACCCTCGCAATCAGCCTCATCGCTGTGATCACGCTTTACGGCATCACACGTCCTCTGGGTGCGATGACCTCGGCGATGGGGCGCTTGGCTGCGGGTGACTTGGACGTG